>CANNAN010000082.1 GCA_947502635.1 uncultured Flavobacteriaceae bacterium | reverse complement strand
CCCAGGATATGATGATGCACCTGTAAATCCACTTCCGTCAAAATTATAAGTATAAGGTCCTACTCCGCCTGCTGGTATTATTTGTACCGAACCATCTGCTGCGCCATTACAAGTTGGATTCACAGAAGTAGTGGTCGCTGTTGGTAATGCTATTGGATTGATTGTAATTACATTAGATTCTGCCTGACACCCTTGAGAATCAGT
>CANNAN010000081.1 GCA_947502635.1 uncultured Flavobacteriaceae bacterium | reverse complement strand
TGCAATCTAATGGCATCACAACAAGAACAACTCAGGTATCTACATCATTGGTTGATGAGAAGCAGCAAGTTGTAGCTGTAGTTCCTAACCCTGGTGTGAATCAGATAAGAATCGTTGGACTGAATGAAACAGCACATGTTAACATAACAGATTTAGCAGGAAATACCGTAAAGAGCTTTAGTTATGATGGAACATCTGTAATTGATATATCA
>CANNAN010000080.1 GCA_947502635.1 uncultured Flavobacteriaceae bacterium | reverse complement strand
GGAGATTATTATGGTCAGCATGTCCATAATGCGGTATTTGAAGATGTGGATTTTCTTAATATTATGGCTTACGATGGCGGATCCCCTCACTCCTCATATGGTTTTGCTCAAGAATGTACAAACTACTGGTTAAACAGAGGCTTGCCTTCAAAAAAACTAGTTCTTGGTGTGCCTTTTTATGGAAGGTCATCCAATGACTATGTATCTTATCGTGACCTGTT
>CANNAN010000079.1 GCA_947502635.1 uncultured Flavobacteriaceae bacterium | reverse complement strand
GGATGGCAAAACTGGACAACTGTAAGTACTAAAAACATAGCACTTACTGCTGGTCAGAAAGTCATGCGCGTATTCATAGTTTCTGGAGAATTTAATTTGAATAATTTAAATATTACTGAGCACAACCCTTCTAGCGCTTCCGATCATAAAGTAGTAGGGTATTTACCGTCTTGGTCTGGAGACACCAATAACATACAGTATGATAAATTAACCCATATTAA
>CANNAN010000078.1 GCA_947502635.1 uncultured Flavobacteriaceae bacterium | reverse complement strand
GTGGATTGTTGTTTATTTCTAAGATGTTTTTCATCAAAGAACCCTAAAAATACATTTCTAAAAAATACTTTCCAAATACCATTACCAATATCTTCAATAGCGACATATTTTCCTTTTAAAGCAGCCGATACATATACCCAGTAATAAGACTTCCATCTCACCGCCCCGCTCTTAGTTACTTTTAGGATTTTGTATTTAGAATCATATTCAAAATTCGGTATTTT
>CANNAN010000077.1 GCA_947502635.1 uncultured Flavobacteriaceae bacterium | reverse complement strand
CCGACGAAGTTAAACGGAACTTTGGATGTTGTAGGGCTAACCAATACCAACGGTCTGTCGAACAAGGGGAACTTCCGATCAGATGTTCTAGAAGGGCTGGTACTAAACATAACCAGTACGGCAGATCAGGACAGATTACTTGATGATGGTACAGGTTTCAGACAAACCTCCATATTAAAAGGAAATACCACGATAGGTACAGTAGAATCTGGGACTTACCCAGACAGGAT
>CANNAN010000076.1 GCA_947502635.1 uncultured Flavobacteriaceae bacterium | reverse complement strand
AATCTCTTCTAAAATCTTTACTGTTATTATCTGAACAAAAATTAAAACCCAACACTCCTCTAATACAAAAAAACTGTTGTTTAGTAAAAACATTAAAAATTGCAGTAGGCTATTAGACAGACTGTCGTTGCCCAACATTTACCATTCAAAGATGAAAAAGGAATTTAAAATAAAAGAAAACGGATTCTCTGAAATTAAACCTAGTATCTTAAGAATTATACCATTACTAG
>CANNAN010000075.1 GCA_947502635.1 uncultured Flavobacteriaceae bacterium | reverse complement strand
TATTAGAGGAGTGTTGGGTTTTAATTTTTGTTCAGATAATAACAGTAAAGATTTTAGAAGAGATTCTATAAAAGCAATAAAGGACTTATAAGCTTGAGCAATAGATGTGTTATTTTCTCTAATGATATTCCATATCCTTGTCAAGTTATAAGCGGTGAACATAAATCCTACATCAGTACTGGTTCTTTGCTTTGTTTTTTAGTGGTGACGTGGTCATCAAAGCTCCACTGAT
>CANNAN010000074.1 GCA_947502635.1 uncultured Flavobacteriaceae bacterium | reverse complement strand
AACGCAGCCGCAGGTGCCACGGGATACAGGATCAGCATCGGGACATCTTCGGGAGGGACCGAAATAATAAACGACCAAGACGTAGGCAACGACACGACCCTAGACCCGACCTCAGACCTGCCAGAAAACAGAACGGTATACGTGACCGTCACGCCGTACAATGCCGTAGGCGACGCCACGGGATGCACACAGGAATCCTTCACCACGGAGACCCTCCCAACAGTGCCAGCGTG
>CANNAN010000073.1 GCA_947502635.1 uncultured Flavobacteriaceae bacterium | reverse complement strand
CCGTCACAACCCATTGCGAGTTTGCGCCTGTATTACCTTCCAGGATTATAGCACCTTCTGGAATATTATCGGCTACGGCATCTCCCACACAATATTCAAAGGGACCTCCTGTTAAAGTACCACCATCTACTTTTGCATAATTTCTGATAACTTCAATAGGATTTGATAAGCTATAACACCCTACTAAATCGGATGCATTTTTGCCTCTCTCGGCGCCTTCTATAGCACCATCAAAACT
>CANNAN010000072.1 GCA_947502635.1 uncultured Flavobacteriaceae bacterium | reverse complement strand
GGGACAAGTTGATAAATATTTTAAATTTACAACCAAAAAAGACTTTTGAATTTAAATTTAGCGCAATATCTATTACCCGAAGGCATTTTAGAATATTTTGATATAGTTTCCAGTAAATCTGAATCTGATAAAATTCACTTTTACTTGGAAGAGAAAAACATATTACCTGTTGAATATGAGCGGTTCACTTCTAAATCTAAGGGGTTTATGCCTGAGATTACAGTAGAAGATTTCCCTTT
>CANNAN010000071.1 GCA_947502635.1 uncultured Flavobacteriaceae bacterium | reverse complement strand
CTACACGGGACCTTTCGAGGATCCAGCCTCTGGCCTGCAGATAACAACCACGAACGATAACCCAGGACTGGAAAAGGGGAACTACCCGTTACTGGTCGAGGGGAGTACTCAGGGGATAGCGATCGAGGTGATAGGGAGCAGAAGGAACGGCAACAATTTCATTGGTTTTTGGGATGCCAACAATATGTGGGGGCGTATAGAAGGAGAGATTGCAGTAGAGAACAACAACAACAGTGATTATACTTTCGACATCAG
>CANNAN010000070.1 GCA_947502635.1 uncultured Flavobacteriaceae bacterium | reverse complement strand
TCGGGGTGTAGCGTAGCCCGGTTATCGCGCCGCGTTTGGGACGCGGAGGTCGCAGGTTCGAATCCTGCCACCCCGACTTTTTATGAAATCAAATAGTAACAAAAACTTGGTAATCGTATGATTATCAAGTTTTTGTCGTTTTAGGGCAATCATTTAATTTGAATTGATATGGTAAAATAAGGGATCAAGTCAAATTATTGGGGACTAATCTATTTATGCGTATAATTTAGTTAGTCTGAACAGGAAGAATTTCACATC
>CANNAN010000069.1 GCA_947502635.1 uncultured Flavobacteriaceae bacterium | reverse complement strand
CGGAATACCGTCTGATCACTTTGTCATTTTTGTACATAATTGTTTAGGATTATGTAGCCTTTATTCAGGACGGGTCAAAATGGCATACAACGTGTTTGTGTATGGTTAGTTGCGTGGTTAAGCAACTAAATTAGTAAACAAATACTTGCCAGAGAAAATTCCGAAGGAATTTTCCAAGTAGGCAATTGCCCAAGCAATTAAATATACACGTCTTAAGTTTACAATTCATTAAATTTAGAATATAAACAGAAAGAACAAAAGAGAGGATTAAGGTTATTA
>CANNAN010000068.1 GCA_947502635.1 uncultured Flavobacteriaceae bacterium | reverse complement strand
TCAGTCGTTTAAAAAATAGCTAAACACATAAAAATACTTGATAGCTTTGAAATGGTAGTTGTGCAACAGCCACAATGGTTATAAGTAATTGCTAGTTCTCGCCTACTTCTGAAAATCCTAGCGGATTTTCAGTTTGGTGCGTACTTGCAAAATTAACTGCTAAACCACGCAACTACTCATAGCCGAGACCGTTGTGGTGCATTTTGACCCGTCCTGAAATAAGGCTACATAATTCAAAACAATTATGTACAAAAATGACAAAGTAATTAGACGCTACAGC
>CANNAN010000067.1 GCA_947502635.1 uncultured Flavobacteriaceae bacterium | reverse complement strand
AAAGCAAATGAAGTGGCAAAACGACAACAAGAGTTATTATTACTGGCCAAAAAACGCGAATCTGAATTAAAAGAAAAACAAAGGATTCAGGATTCTATTGTAAAAGCAAATGAAGTGGCAAAACGACAACAAGAGTTGTTATTGCAAGCCAAAAAGCGTGAAGCCGAATTAAAAGAAAAACAAAGGATTCAGGATTCTATTGTTAAAGCTAATGAAGTAGCAAAACGACAACAAGAGTTGTTGTTGCAAGCCAAAAGACGTGAAGCCGAATTAAAAGAAAAGCAAAG
>CANNAN010000066.1 GCA_947502635.1 uncultured Flavobacteriaceae bacterium | reverse complement strand
GCAGGAAATCCAGCACCATTAGCAGGAGCCTATGGATCTAGTCATATTATTACAGTAGATACAAATTCGGGAGCAGACTTAGTTTGGGAAGTATATGTTTTAGATGCTAATGATTGTCCTCATATGGATACAGTTACAATAGTTAATGACCCCTTACCGACCATCAATCCGGTGGCACCACAATGTTACGTAGGCAGCCCATTCAATATTACTTTAGTAGAGGGAACAGGAAGTGCAATAGCTCCATTAACTTATAGTATAGGAGGTGCTTACCAATCAAGTTCGACCTTTGC
>CANNAN010000065.1 GCA_947502635.1 uncultured Flavobacteriaceae bacterium | reverse complement strand
TCAGCTCCAATACGACAATCAAAATTGAATAAAGCTTCTAAATCACAACAAGCAATAAGTGCTAGGGCAAGTGAGTTGCAAGCGATAAAAAGTAGAAACAAAAAATGGCGTAAAGACCAAGACCAGCGTCCAGGAGCAGGAAATAAAGGCTCTAAGTATACATCAAACAAAACCCATTATAGTCCAACCGATCCCGATGCACGTATTAGTGTAAAACCAGGTAAGGCAAGAAAGCTTAATTATATGAGTCAATTAAGTGTAGATACAGGGCATCATGTCATTACGGATATCAAGGCGTA
>CANNAN010000064.1 GCA_947502635.1 uncultured Flavobacteriaceae bacterium | reverse complement strand
TTACGGATGAGACAACGGGCTGTACAGATACATTTACTGTAACGGTTACAGAACCAGCAAACGGATTAACATTTACGACAACATCAACCAATGTATTTTGTACAAATGATGAATCACAAATTACAGTTACCGCTACAGGAGGCACTCCAAGTTATAGATATGCAGCAGTCATAGCAGGAAACCCAGCACCAGCATTAGGTGCGTATGGTTCAAGTAATATTGTAACCGTAGATACCAACTCAGCGGTAGATTTAGTTTGGGATGTGTATGTTAGAGATGCTAACGACTGTATTGCAATGAATACAGTTACAATAGT
>CANNAN010000063.1 GCA_947502635.1 uncultured Flavobacteriaceae bacterium | reverse complement strand
GCTGCGTTCCAGCTGATGTCCGTTCCCACGGCCACATCGGTACCGCCGTTTAGCGGTGCTGATAGTGTTGTGCACCCGGGCACTGTTGGCAGGATCTCCGTGGTGAAGGATTCCTGTGTGCATCCCGTGGCGTCGCCTACGGTATTGTACGGCGTGACGGTCACGTATATCGTTCTGTTTTCTGGCAGGTCTGAGGTGGGGTCTAGGGAGGTGTCATTGCCTACGTCCTGGTCGTTTATTATTTCGGTCCCTCCCGAAGATGTCCCGACGCTGATCCTGTATCCCGTGGCACCTGTGGCTGCGTTCCAGCTGAGGTCCGTCCCCACGGCCACATCGGTA
>CANNAN010000062.1 GCA_947502635.1 uncultured Flavobacteriaceae bacterium | reverse complement strand
TTTTATCTCAAATTATAACTTGAAAAAGTGTAAACTATGTCCCTTTAACTTTGTAAACTATGTGCCTTTAACGTACCGTATTATTGCCAACGTTCAGTATAAGAAACGTAGGGCAGGTGATAAGCACTATCGTTTCGGTTTATTACTTAGCTAAATATAAATATTTTGCTTTTATCTTTTCTACTATAAACGCCAAATTTTATATTTAGCGTACTTTGTAAATAAACACAGAACTTTCGGTTAAGCACAAATGCCCTATGTTTTTTAGCATCCATGAAAAAGCAGTAAGTCGAGTATCTTTATAGATCACAAAAAATATAAAAGATATGAACACTCAAATTA
>CANNAN010000061.1 GCA_947502635.1 uncultured Flavobacteriaceae bacterium | reverse complement strand
TCTTGGGAATCCGCTCACTCAACTGGAATTGTGCAAATAATTTTTCTTGATAATATTTCTTGCCTTGCATATAACAATATACGAAATTTCTGTATCTTTAACTTGTGGTTGTGCAACAGCCACAATGGCTATAGTTAATACGGGGTATGGTGCTTAACCCAAAGTGTAGTGCTTTTAACTAAGTCCGCCAAATCTTTTGATTTGACTTTAGAAAATGAAAAATTAAAACAAAATAAAAAGTTTTGGCTCTGTGCCAGTTCGAAAGTTCAGTTCTCTGAATTCCCGTACTAACCATAGCCGAGACGTTGGCAACAAGCAGGTACGTTAAAGGCACATAGTTTACAAAGTTAAAGGGACATAGTTTACACTTTTTCAAGTTATAATTTGAGATAAAA
>CANNAN010000060.1 GCA_947502635.1 uncultured Flavobacteriaceae bacterium | reverse complement strand
TAAGGACTTGGTGGTAAACCTAAGATATTACCGTCTGCATCTGTGACTACCCATTGTGAGTTTCCTCCTGAGTTGCCTTCTAAAGTAATAGCGCCTTCTGGAATATTATCGGCGATTTCATCACCAACCATAAATTCAAATGGTCCTCCCGACAAGGTGCCGCCTTTTGGTTCGTTTCTTATTACTTCTATGGGGTTTGATAAATCATAATCCCCTACCAAATCTGACGCATTCTTTCCTTTTTCTGCACCTTCTATCTCACCATTAAAACTTAAGTGCCAAACTAAACAAGTACCTGCACCTGCTCCATCAAAATCTACCACATAAGGACTTGGTGGTAAACCTAAGATATTACCATCACTATCCGTCACAACCCATTGCGAGTTTGCGCCTGTATTACCTTC
>CANNAN010000059.1 GCA_947502635.1 uncultured Flavobacteriaceae bacterium | reverse complement strand
ACATAGTTTACACTTTTTCAAGTTATAATTTGAGATAAAAATCAAATTATTATGCCTTGGAAAAACACAACAACTATGGAACAAAAAATTGAATTTATTTGTGAATGGCGTACAGGAAAATATACCATCACAGAATTATGTAGAAGTTTTGAAATCTCCAGACCAACAGCTTATAAGTTAATAAGTCGGTTTGAAAAACAAGGTTTTGAAGGCTTAAAAAAGTATTCCAGAGCACCTACAAATCATCCCAACGCAACTAAGGAAAATATCATTGAAAGTATTCTAAATCTCAAAGCAGAATACAAACTTTGGGGTGCTAAAAAAATCAGAGAATTATTGTTTAAAGAATATACAAAACAAGAAGTCCCTTCGGTGGTCACTGTCCATAATATTCTAAAGAAAAATGGTTT
>CANNAN010000058.1 GCA_947502635.1 uncultured Flavobacteriaceae bacterium | reverse complement strand
ACTCGTATGACATCAGAGTTTGCTGCTTTTTTAAAAGATATCTCTAGATACTAACGCAGTAAGTGCTAGTAGATTTGGAGCGTATTACAAAACCAATGGGAAGCGCCTTCAGTTTGTTTACAAAAACCATCTTAGCAATTTTAATGAGTGGAAACAGAAACCCCATGCAAGCGAATGGTTACTTTTTGGAAAAAACCTAGGTAAATATCTAAGCCTAGATGAAACCTCTCTTTCAAACGGAGAGCTCTATACCATTTTGACCAACAAAGATGCTCATGGTAAAAAAGGAGCTATTGTAGCTATAGTTAAGGGAACCAAGGCAAATGATGTGATAAAAGTAATCAAGATGATAGGACAATCAAGGCGCAATATGGTTAAAGAGGTTACAGTGGACATGGCTGCAAACATGAACTTAATCATTAAAAAGTGTTTCCTTAAAGCAGAAATT
>CANNAN010000057.1 GCA_947502635.1 uncultured Flavobacteriaceae bacterium | reverse complement strand
ACTACTGGCAATGAAGGTGATGTTTATAGAACTGATGATGTAGACATTGAGGTTTGTTCTGAAGGCGGACACAACATTGGATGGGTTCAGCCTGAAGAATGGTTAGCCTATACAATCAATGTGACACAAGCTGCGAATTATGATTTCAACCTCCGTTGTGCAACCGAACAATCTGGTGTTTTAAGGATTGAATTAGATGGTCAGGATATAAGTGGATCTGTTAACATATCTGCAACAGGTGGATGGCAAAACTGGACAACTGTAAGTACTAAAAACATAGCACTTACTGCTGGTCAGAAAGTCATGCGCGTATTCATCGTTTCTGGAGAATTTAATTTGAATAATTTAAATATTACTGAGCACAACCCTTCTAGCGCTTCCGACCATAAAGTAGTAGGGTATTTACCGTCTTGGTCTGGAGACACCAATAACATACAGTATGATAAATTAACCCATATTAA
>CANNAN010000056.1 GCA_947502635.1 uncultured Flavobacteriaceae bacterium | reverse complement strand
ACATCCGAGACCGTGATAATGACCTCCATGCCATCGGTAAAAGCGCTACCAACTGCAGGGCTCTGAGTAATGATAGGGGATGTATCACAATTATCTGTAGCAGTAATCAAACCAGTATAATCTGGTAAAGTAGCACCACAGGATAATACCTGGTCTGGGATACAACTAAACGTAGGCGGGGTGGTATCAGGACTTTCATTGATATTAAATGGGCAGGTATCTGAGTTCCCTGAGACATCCGAGACCGTGATAATGACCTCCATGCCATCGGTAAAAGCGCTACCAACTACAGGGCTCTGAGTAATGATAGGGGATGTATCACAATTATCTGTAGCGGTAATTAAACCAGTATAATCTGGTAAAGTAGCTTCGCAGGATAATGTCTGGTCTGTGATACAACTAAACGTAGGCGGGGTAGTATCAGGACTTTCATTGATATTAAATCGGCAGGTATCTGAGTTCCCTGAGACATCCGAGACCGTGATAATGACCTCCATGCCATC
>CANNAN010000055.1 GCA_947502635.1 uncultured Flavobacteriaceae bacterium | reverse complement strand
CCATCGTAAGCCATAATATTAAGAAAATCCACATCTTCAAATACCGCATTATGGACATGCTGACCATAATAATCTCCAGCACCGACAACAGCAGCTGTTAGATATTTACCTTGGGCATGTAAGGCTACAGCCAAATCGTCCATAAGCAGGTCGAAGCTCCATGCAGTGCTAGCTGTTGGGTATTCCCAATCTATATCGACACCATCGAGATTGTACTGACTCACCAGATTCATTACATTGGTAACAAAGGTAGCTCTTAGAGAAGCTGAAGCTGCTACGGTTTCAAAATCACGATTATCTAAATCAGACCATCCGCCAATAGCAATACCTACTTTAGTATTTTGAGCATGTGCACCAGAAACCAGAGCGTTCAATTTATTAGGATTGTCAATAGCAGAAAGCCCACCCCATGTTGTAGGGCGTATAAAGGCATAGTTAATATGGGTTAATTTATCATACTGTATGTTATTGGTGTCTCCAGACCAAGACGGTAAATACCCTACTACTTTATG
>CANNAN010000054.1 GCA_947502635.1 uncultured Flavobacteriaceae bacterium | reverse complement strand
TCTTGTTGTCGTTTTGCCACTTCATTTGCTTTTACAATAGAATCCTGAATCCTTTGCTTTTCTTTTAATTCGGCTTCACGTCTTTTGGCTTGCAACAACAACTCTTGTTGTCGTTTTGCTACTTCATTTGCTTTTACAATAGAATCCTGAATCCTTTGCTTTTCTTTTAATTCGGCTTCGCGCTTTTTGGCTTGTAATAATAATTCTTGTTGTCGTTTTGCTGCTTCATTTGCTTTAATGATGGAATCCTGAATCCTTTGCTTTTCTTTTAATTCGGCTTCACGTCTTTTGGCTTGCAATATTAACTCTTGTTGTCGTTTTGCTACTTCATTAGCTTTAGCAATAGAATCCTGAAGCCTTTGTTTTTCTTCTAATTCATATTTGCGCTTTTTAGCCAGTAATAACAACTCTTGTTGTCGTTTTGCCACTTCATTTGCTTTTACAATAGAATCCTGAATCCTTTGCTTTTCTTTTAATTCGGCTTCACGTCTTTTGGCTTGCAACAACAACTCTTGTTGTCGTTTTGCTACTTCATT
>CANNAN010000053.1 GCA_947502635.1 uncultured Flavobacteriaceae bacterium | reverse complement strand
CTTACCACAGGAAACGAAGGTAATGTTTACAGAACTGATGATGTAGATATCGAAGTTTCTTCTGAAGGCGGTCACAATATTGGTTGGGTACAACCTGAAGAATGGCTCGAGTATACTGTTGATGTCGCTCAGGCTGGAAACTATGATTTTAATATTCGTGTCGCTTCAGAACAGTCTGGAACTATGAGAATTGAAATGGATGGACAAGATGTTACTGAATCAATTGACATACCTACAACTGGTGGTTGGCAAAACTGGGTTACCGTAAATAAACAAAACGTATCCCTTACTGCTGGTACTAAAATAATGCGTGTCTATATTATTTCTGGTGGTTTTAACATCAACTCAATAGATATATCTGAAAACAACCCTTCTAATCAAACACCGTATAGCGGAACACCAGTGGCTATTCCTGGTATTGTAGAACTTGAGAATTATGATAACGGTGGTGAAGGTATCGCATACCACGATCTTACTACTGGCAATGAAGGTGATGTTTATAGAACTGATGATGTAGACATTGAGGTTTGTTCTGAAGGCGGACACAACAT
>CANNAN010000052.1 GCA_947502635.1 uncultured Flavobacteriaceae bacterium | reverse complement strand
GTCACCAGTATGACGGACCCCAAAGGTTATACCATATACTATGAATACGATGACCTTAACCGTCTCGAGTTCGTAAAAGATGCCAATGGCAATCTATTAAGCGAGAACAAGTATAACTATAAAAACTAAGCCCCATGAAAAATTATATATCCGCACTTTTGTTTTTATTGGTATCACAAATAGCTTTATCCCAAACACCAGCAAATATAGTTAAGGATGGCAACTACACTATAGATTCAAGTAGTGGAACTATCAATTTAACAGCAACACAATCCATTACCTTAAAGCCCAACAGTTGGATCAAGAGCGGAAGTACCTTTATCGCACAAATAGTAGAAAACACAACTGCTAATGATACTTATGCCAGTTTTTCCTTTAGTAACGAAAACTATGTATTCACCCGTAGTTTCCAAGAGCCCATGACCTCTTTTAATGCGGCTACAGCCAAAGAAGGGGATGTTATCGAGCAGATCACTTATTTTGATGGACTGGGCAGAGCGATGCAAAGCATTGGAATAAAAGCGGCTCCCAATGACAAAAAAGACATCATAACCCATATAGATTATGATGATTATGGCAG
>CANNAN010000051.1 GCA_947502635.1 uncultured Flavobacteriaceae bacterium | reverse complement strand
ATCTCAAAATCATCATTATGAGATAATTGAAAAATAAATATTAACTTTGAAGAACTTGGCTAGTGCTTTTCATAGGATACCGTGTTGTCTTTAGTTTTTTTTAAGTACTTTATTATTTCAATTTCGGAGTCAAGTAATATTTCTATTGCTCCATAATCAGTATACAACTTAAAAAAACTATCTATATCAGATTGACATTTAAAGTATTCGTTCATATGATTATAAAGTAATAATACCTCTCCATATTTTTTATCAGGCTTATTTAGATTTATAAACCAATATGCACCTCCAAAATTATAATCCATAAATGAATAATAGTGTTTGTGATTTTCTATTAAACATTTAGTAATCTTATTTTCGTCAAAATCCCAAATTAGATTTTCCCCAGACTCACTTTCGGGATAGTATCCGAAATCAAAATCACTTATATTTTTGACCTTATCAAGTGAGTAAAACTCTAAAAGTCCACCATCATATCCTCCATTTATTTCTAAATATAGATTCTTAAGTAATTGAGGTAATTCTCTATATATCTCGGTTTCAAAATTATTTATTTCTGTCTCACTTGCTCCGCCAAATAACTCACTGTTACTTTCCTCTTTTAAAATATTTAGAATTTTATTTATCAATTTTTTGTAATGTCTAGTCCTGAAATATGGCTACAGTTTAAAATTGAATTTACGCTGATAATTTATATACCATATTTGGTGT
>CANNAN010000050.1 GCA_947502635.1 uncultured Flavobacteriaceae bacterium | reverse complement strand
TACCAGCAGGCGGAGTAGGACCTTATACTTATAATTTTGACGGAAGTGGATTTACAGGTGCATCATCATATCCTGGGTTAGCTGCAGGAACATATGCATATCAAGTAAGAGATAGTAAGGAATGTATTTTTAATGGTTCCGTAACATTAACAGAACCTACGGCATTAGCAGCAACACATTCGTTAACACCACTTAGTTGTAGTTTAAACAATGTCAACCAGCCAGCTACAGTAACAGTAACAGCTACTGCAGGAACAGGAACAGCCCCTTACCAATATAATTTTAATGGTTCAGGTTATAGTGCCACTAACACATTAGATGTTAACGATACAGGTACAGATCAAACCATTACATACTCTGTAAGAGATGCCCAAGGGTGTATTTTTAATGGTTCGGTTACCATAATAGCATTAAATCCACCAACAACAGGTACTATTACCAGTACACCAGTAACATGTAACGATGTAACCAGTACGGTAACAGTAACAGCTGTAGGAGGAACAGGAGTAGGTGCATTAAGTTATGAAATAACAGCACCCGCAGCTTCAGCAACGACGAATGCCACAGGTGTTTTTGCAGGCTTAGCACCAGATACTTACGTTTTTAGAGTAACAGATGCCAATGGTTGTTATTATGAAGAATCATATACGGTAGATCCAGTTGTAAACATTGCAGTTATAGGCGTATTAATAAATGATGTAAGCTGTAATGGTGGTTCAGATGGGGCAGTAGA
>CANNAN010000049.1 GCA_947502635.1 uncultured Flavobacteriaceae bacterium | reverse complement strand
CGGAAGTTCCCCTTGTTCGACAGACCGTTGGTATTGGTTAGCCCTACAACATCCAAAGTTCCGTTTAACTTCGTCGGTGCGAACTCGTCCCATGGCCCACCCTCTACTGCAACAATATCCTCACCTACGTTCAGAGCACCAGAGAGGTTTGTTGTACTCTGACCGTTCACGTTCAATCCCGCATTAAGATCGGTTATACCGTCTACTGTCAGGCTACCAGACAGGTTCGTCTCGTTTCCATTAGTCACGTCAAGTGTGCTGTTGAGCGTTGTTGGTCCTTCGACCAGTAGCTCGCCGTTGAGCGTCGTGTTATCGTCAACATCCAAGGTTCCTGTTGCTGTTATATTCCTGTGGTACGCATAGGGAACGAAGGTTAGTACCTCCCTGCTCATATCCTCAAAATTGTTGCCCCCATCAAAATCTATCTCTACTTTTAAGTCTTTTGCCGTTCCGTCCCAACTAATCTTTTCAAAGGCATCGTGCTCTACGGCGCCTATGATCAGGTTGATCCTACCAAACTCGTCTGTGGTGGTTAACTGTACCTCCTGAAACTCCTGACCATTGCCAGAATCCAGAATCGTAAATCGGATCGCTACCGTGGTACTTGGCAAATAGTTCCCCTCGGAATCAACACCTGGAAGTTCCAAAACATCTGGACCAATAATCACCGCCTGATAGGTAATGCCGTCCGTCTGTCCAGATACTTCTATGACTAAAAAAAGAAATAAGAATAGGGTAAAAATACGTTTCAT
>CANNAN010000048.1 GCA_947502635.1 uncultured Flavobacteriaceae bacterium | reverse complement strand
AACGCAGCCGCAGGTGCCACGGGATACAGGATCAGCATCGGGACATCTTCGGGAGGGACCGAAATAATAAACGACCAGGACGTAGGCAACGACACGTCCCTAGACCCGACCTCCAACCTGCCAGAAAACAGAACCATATACGTGACCGTTACACCTTACAATACCGTGGGGGACGCCACGGGATGCACACAGGAATCCTTCACCACGGAGACCCTCCCAACTGTACCTGGGTGCACAACACTATCAGCACCGCTAAACGGCGGTACCGATATGGCCGTGGGAACGGACATCAGCTGGAACGCAGCCGCAGGTGCCACGGGATACAGGATCAGCGTAGGGACATCTTCGGGAGGAACCGAAATAATAAACGACCAGGACGTCAGCATTGCTACGACCCTAGACCCGACCTCCAACCTGCCAGAGAACACAACCATATACGTGACCGTCACGCCGTACAATGCCGTGGGGGACGCCACGGGATGCACACAGGAATCCTTCACCACGGAGATCCTGCCAACAGTGCCCGGGTGCACAACACTATCAGCACCGCTAAACGGCGGTACCGATGTGGCCGTGGGAACGGACATCAGCTGGAACGCAGCCGCAGGTGCTACGGGATACAGGATCAGCGTAGGGACATCTTCGGGAGGAACCGAAATAATAAACGACCAGGACGTAGGCAACGACACGTCCCTAGACCCCACCTCTGACCTGCCAGAAAACAGAACGATATACGTGACCGTTACACCTTACAATACCGTGGGGGACGCCACGGGATGCACACAGGAATCCTTCACCACGGAGACCCTGCCAACTGTACCTGGGTGCACAACACTATCAGCACCGCTAAACGGCGGTACCGATGTGGCCGTGGGAACGGACATCAGCTGGAACGCAGC
>CANNAN010000047.1 GCA_947502635.1 uncultured Flavobacteriaceae bacterium | reverse complement strand
TCCTTTAGATTTGTAAAGTTATTTTCTTGTTCATTAAGAATATAACTTTACAAAAAAGAATGGAGTGAACTTTCTCCTCGTCTAGATAACAAAGATCTACATTTCGTATTAGTCTCCATTCTTTCAAATCCGATTACAAAGGACCAAATAGAATTTCAGTTTCGACCTCATAAAGGTTTTAGTCAACGTAATCATTTTTATTTATCTAAAACAAAAATATGAAAATTAAACAGACAATTGGTATTGATATTAGCAAACAAACTTTTGATGTTCGCATTCATAGTAATCAATGTTATGAAGTATTTGAAAACAATTTAGAAGGATTTAAGGAACTTATTATATGGACAGATAAAAACAATCCTATTTCAAATGAAAACACTTTATTCATTTTAGAACACACTGGTATTTACTCTGAAGAAATAACTTTATTTTTTACTAAAAAAGACATTCTATTTTCTTTAATCCCTGGATTAGAAATTAAAAAATCTTTAGGGATTTCAAGAGGAAAAGATGATAAAATAGATGCGACAAAAATTGCTTTATATGGGTACCGATTAAGAGATGAAATCAAGCCGTATGAGATACCTTCACAAGAAATTAATCAAATAAAAAGACTACTCACATTAAGAGAACGCCTTGTTAAACAAAGAGCAGGACATAAATCTACTTTAAAAGAACAAAAAAGAATTTACTTAAAAAAAGAGAATCAACTCTTACTTGAAACACAAGAAAAAACAGTTAAATTTCTAACAAAACAAATCAGCAGGATTGAGTTAGAGGTGAAACAAATCATTAAAGAAAATCAAGAGTTAAATCAACAATACAACCTAGTTGTTAGTGTAAAAGGTATTGGTAATCAGACTGCTCTTTTTATGATTGTCACTACAAATGGTTTTACAAAATTTAAATCTTGGAGGAAATATGCCTCTTATTGTGGAATTGCGCCTTTTCCTAATACTTCTGGAACGAGTATAAGAGGTAGAACTAAAGTAAGCAACTTAGCCAATAAAAAACTTAAATCCCTTTTTGATTTATGTGCTAAATCTGCAATACAGAACAATCCTGAAATGAAAATATATTATCATCAAAGATTAGAAAAAGGAAAAAATAAAATGAGTACTATTAATATTATTAGATGCAAATTAATGGCAAGAGCTTTTGCTGCTGTTAATAGACAAACACCTTATGTAAATACTTTAAAATTTGCGGCTTAAATAACTATATTTTTATTTGGTAGTGTCATAGAATACGGAATGA
>CANNAN010000046.1 GCA_947502635.1 uncultured Flavobacteriaceae bacterium | reverse complement strand
TAGGTAATGCCGTCCGTCTGTCCAGATACTTCTATGACTAAAAAAAGAAATAAGAATAGGGTAAAAATACGTTTCATAACCAATATGTTATATAAATGTCATTACTTGTGATAATGGATTTGTTTATCAAGTTTAGATTTAAGCTCTTCGAAAGTTTTATTTCTAAATTTAGAATCTGTCTTAATCTTCTTCCATAATTTATTGTTCGCAAAATTCCCTTTTTCAGATAATAACTTGGCTTCAACCATTTGTAAGGCCTTATCAAAATCTTCTCTTGTAATTTGCCAATAAACAATTTCCCCTTTGTCTGTTTCTATGATCTCATATTCTCTTTGATCATAACCTTCTGTTTCTTGATGTTCTGATTCATCATGTCCTTCTGAATCTTTTTCTAAAGTTGAATGGGTTGTTGTCGTTACTATACTATTTTCTATATTTGAAAGCCTAACAAGATATTCTGCAATTTGTTTCTTTATATTATTGATTTCAACATCTTGTTCCTCCATGCGCTCTTCTAACTTTTCAACAATAGCATTATTATCATTTTTATTTAATCCTACTGCTACATTTACCTTATTAAAACCTAAAATATTATCATTTATACCCCATGCCACGCCTACAATATCCTTTACATGCTCCGAAGTCATTTTAGAAGGATCTATAGCAACTCCCAATCCATCATTATTACCGCTGGGTACTATGTAATCGCCTATTTTAACCTTGCCAAAAACCTTAACGGGAACCTGCCCCATAAAAGCTACTTTTTCATAAGCTTCTTCTTGATCTGGTTGCGGCATGTTACCAAGCACTATGGGCTTGAATGACACAACCATCATACGTTCGGCTCCTTTTGTATGCTTGGAGATCTTACCACCTTTTACACCAACAATGTCTCCATAGGACATCTTTTCGTTGATATTTGCCCTTAGTAAATACTCTGCATAATCCCCTGCCCCAGATGCATAGGTGACACCTTGGGTGTTCGACTTGTTTGTAGCATATATATTTTCATTATTATTCGCCCTAATCAGTGCATCTGCGGAAAAGCCTATTTGAATGCCTTCAAAAATAACTTGCGCTAACGAGAAGGCTATATCTGCTGGGCCAGGGCCTGAAAGACAAGCTCCAAAACCTACACATCCTCTAAAATCTGCAATAGAAGCGGCTAATTGTGCTAGTGCCAAAACTTCACTTGCTATGGCAAAACCTAAATCAAGTTCTGCATCATAAACATCGTAGGCCATAGACCTGATGTCGAAAGTATAATCACTGTTGTTGTTGTTCTCTACTGCAATCTCTCCTTC
>CANNAN010000045.1 GCA_947502635.1 uncultured Flavobacteriaceae bacterium | reverse complement strand
TGACCCGTCCTGAATAAAGGCTACATAATCCTAAACAATTATGTACAAAAATGACAAAGTGATCAGACGGTATTCCGAATCTTTTAAACTCAAAATTTTAGACGAACTTACCTCAGGAAAATTAAACAAGTATCAACTAGGTAAAGCTTACGGTATTGCACCTACTACCATTAATGAATGGATTAAAAAGTACAACCGTAAAGACTTAATGAACACCCGTGTAATTGTGAAAACAAAAGACGAGATAACGCGTATTAAACAACTGCAAAAAGAGATTGAGCAGCTCAAAAAACTATTGTTGAAAAAAGATATGGATGCGCTTATTGATGATTCATACCTTGAGGTTGCAGCAGAACAGTTAGGATATAAATCTGTCCTGGAACTAAAAAAAAAGCTAAGTATCAAGCCTTAATCAAGGCCAGAGAAAAGTCAAAGGGATTTGCTTCTCTAACTACTATAACTGCTTGTTTCGGATTGAAGCGTGATGCTTACTACAAGTACAAACGTAGAAAAGATAAACGTTTAGAGATAGAGAAAAAAGTAGTGGCTATAGTCAAGAACAGACGCAAATCCCTTCCTAGAGAAGGTGTTAGAAAACTTACCAAATCATTAAAACAAGAGTTTGCCAATGCCCATATAAAAATAGGTAGAGATACCTTATTCAACATTCTCAGAAAACACAATATGCTTACACTTAGAAAGAAGTACAGTTCAAGAACAACTAACTCATTACATAGGTTCTACAAGTACAAGAACATCATTAAAGAGATTGATGTTAATAGATCTAACCAAGTATGGGTTAGTGATATCACTTACATCAGAACTATAAAAGGGTTCTGTTACCTAGCTCTCATTACAGATATGCACAGCCGAAAAATAGTTGGGTATGACATCAGTAATAGCTTGGAACTTAAAGGTTGCGTGAGAGCTTTAAATAAGGCCCTGTATCAAACTAAAAATATTAAACAGCTCATTCATCATTCAGATAGAGGAATACAGTATTGCAGTAACCTTTACACACAAATACTCAAGCGTAATAACATCGCTATCAGTATGACAGAAGAAAATCATTGCTACGAAAACGCAATGGCAGAGCGTGTAAATGGCATCTTAAAAGACGAATTCTATCTTGACCAGACCTTTGATAGTCTACAACACGCAAAGAGAGCAACAAAAAATGCAATAAATCTATACAACGAAATAAGATTACATTTATCTTTAGACTACAAAACACCAAATATGGTATATAAATTAACAGCGTAAATCGATTATTAACCTGTAGCCATATTTCAGGACAAGACATT
>CANNAN010000044.1 GCA_947502635.1 uncultured Flavobacteriaceae bacterium | reverse complement strand
GTAGAGGGAACAGGAAGTGCAATAGCTCCATTAACTTATAGTATAGGAGGTGCTTACCAATCAAGTTCGACCTTTGCAATAAATGCACCAGGAACTTATACATTAAGTATCCAAGATGGAAATGGATGTACGGTTTCGACACCTTATGTTGTAGAGCCTCAATTATTATTGACAGCTACATTAACACAAGACTTAACATGTACAGTAGATGCGAGTATAACTTTAACAGAAAATGGAGGAGTTGGTCCATATACCTACGAAGTTAGTTATAATAGTGGCGCATATGGACCTATATCAGGTCCAGGTTCTACCCATACAACATCGGTAGATGGAACTTACGAGTTTAGGGTAACAGACTCTCAAACTTGTGAGGCGATATCTAATGCGGTTATCGTAACACCAACCACAACACCAACCTCTTCAGGAATACCAGCACATGTAAGTTGTATAGGAGGTGCAGATGGTAGTATCGTGGTCACAGCATCTAATGGAATTCCACCATATCAATATAGTATAGATAATGGCTTGACGTTCCATGCTTCTAATGTATTTAGTGGATTAACAGCAGGAGGGTCCCCATATAATGTGGTGGTTAGAGATGCTAAGAACTGTGATTCGGCAGCAACACCAGTGACAATTACAGAGCCTACAGATGTTACAGGAACACCAACGTTAACACAAGGCTTAACCTGTGGAGCATCTAATTCAACTCAAGCAGCTATAGTAACGATTACACCAGATCCAGGTGCAGGTACGCCTCCTTACATGTATAGTTTTGACGGCGGTGTAAATTACACCTCTGACAATACATTTACAACGACTACAGCAGGAATAGTATCTGCTTTAATTAGAGATAGTAACGGATGTACCAGTTTGCCTATTACGCAAAATGTACCAGCATTAGACCCACCAGTATCGGATACCATAACAGGAACACCAGTAACATGTACAAATACAACAAGTACGGTTACAGTGACACCAGCTGCAGGAACAGGAACGGGGGCATTAACATATGCTATTTTATCCCCAGCCAGTGCAACAGGTAATGTAACAGGAGCGGCTAGCGGAATATTTACAGGTTTATCACCAGATATTTATTTATTCGAGGTGACAGATGCTAACGGTTGTACTTATGAGGAATCATACACTGTAGACCCAGTTACTAATATAACTGTGTTAGGTACGTTAGTTAGTGATGTAAATTGTAATGGTGATTCAGATGGAGCCGTAGATTTTACGGTTGGAGATTTTGCAGGCACATATAGCTATATTATTAATGGTGTATTGCCAGCAACAACAGGTCAATCTGCAACAACAATAAATTTAACAGGATTACCAGCAGGAAATCAGGTGATTGTTGTAACAGATGAAACGACAGG
>CANNAN010000043.1 GCA_947502635.1 uncultured Flavobacteriaceae bacterium | reverse complement strand
TTATTGTTTAAAGAATATACAAAACAAGAAGTCCCTTCGGTGGTCACTGTCCATAATATTCTAAAGAAAAATGGTTTGGTATATCCTCAAAAAAGATTGAGAAGGGTCAAACCCACACACCCTATTTTTGATCCAAAAAACTGTAATGAAGTTTGGAGTGCTGACTATAAAGGAAAGTTCTTAATGGGTAATAAAATTTACTGTCACCCGCTAACCATTGCAGACTCTAAAAGCCGATTTTTGTTTACCGCTAAAGGGCATTATAAAGAAACCCTAAAGTCGGCTAAGGCTGAGTTTAAAAGGGTCTTTAGAATATATGGCATACCCAAACAACTACATACAGATAATGGAAGTCCCTTTGGTTCAGTACGCGCTATTCAAAGATTTACGCAACTCTCATATTGGTTTATTGAACTCGGTATTACCCCTGTCTTTTCTGATCCTGGACAACCACAACAAAATGGTAGACATGAACGAATGCATCGCGATTTAAAAGCCGCTTGTGCCAAACCTGCAGCTCTGGATTTAAAAGCACAACAAAGGCGATTAAATCATTTTGTAAAACAGTATAATAATATTAGACCACATGAAGCTTTAGACATGAAAACGCCTGCATATTGTCATGATTTTTCTAATAGACCATTCCCTGAAAAAATACCGAATTTTGAGTATGATTCTAAATACAAAATCCTAAAAGTAACTAAGAGCGGGGCGGTGAGATGGAAGTCCTATTATTGGGTATATGTATCGGCTGCTTTAAAAGGAAAATATGTCGCTATTGAAGATATTGGCAATGGCATTTGGAAAGTATTTTTTAGAAATGTATTTTTAGGGTTCTTTGATGAAAAACATCTTAGAAATAAACAACAATCCACAAGGTTAGAAATTAATTTAGTGTAAACCTTAATCTTTAACTTGTGTAAACCATGTCTCTTTACGAACATTTGAGAAAAACGATGAAGAGAAATCCAATTAAAATATTTTCACTTTTACTAATTGTAATTTTATTCAGCAGTATGCAAAATGATAAAAAAGCGGAATTAACAATTCAACACCAGGAATTTGGGGAAGAATTGTTCCATATTGAAAGTGCTAAATACAATCTCTATGAGGTCGAAAATAACAGATGGGAATTTGTGATTTATATTGAGACTGACAGAGCTATTAAGCGCGACAAAGAATTAGAAAAAGTTGTACACGCTGAACCTACGATTGAAGTAACAGCAATATTAAACTCTGACAAACCTGAATTGACAAAAGCAATGGTTATATCTCAAAAAAGCGGATACGATTACGAAAGAGATGAATACTTATCAAATATTTATTACTTCTCGCACGAAACAGTTGAGGATTTTCGATTTGAAATTTTAGAACTAAATGAGAACTCTCTGATTGCAAAAATGGATGGAAAATGCGTAATAAATGGTTCTAATGGATTAAAACCTGATGCAAAGATTTTGACAATGACTGAATTTAAGCTTGACAAGGATTTAAAACGAACACTTGAATAATAAAAACGCACTACAACAATGGTAACCGTTGCGCAACAACTATTTTTGATAAAACCAGACTGTTTCCATAAATTCAAAAGAAAATTAACACTGTAAA
>CANNAN010000042.1 GCA_947502635.1 uncultured Flavobacteriaceae bacterium | reverse complement strand
GAAATACCGTAAAGAGCTTTAGTTATGATGGAACATCTGTAATTGATATATCATCATTATCAAAAGGATTATTTATTATTAATATAAACACTTCTAAAGGTGTTAAAACACTAAAATTGGTTAAGTAATCACCCTTTACCTCAAAAGGCAGGAGACATCTTATTTTCTCTCCTGTCTTTTGTTAAAGGGCCATCTAACATATAGTATATAAATACATTTAAGTGTTCATAAAAATCAAGAAAAACAAGTCATGAAAAAATCATTTATATCCAACTTTTTTTTAAGGTTGGAGAAACAGTTTAGTCTGTTTTTAGACTCAAAAAACACAAAGTATAGGGCAACATGCCTATTCGTTTTATTAACTTTTTTAGCTTTTTCTAAGAATTCAGAGATACAAGCTCAACCAAAATTTAAGGTTGTTGCTTTTTATAGCGCTAGTTTTGATGCTGCACATATTAGCTTTGCAAATGAGTGCAATAGGTGGTTTCCACAAATGGCAACAGAATATAATTTTGAATATACCTCAACGAATAATTGGGGAAACCTTAACCTTAATTATCTTTCAAACTATGATATTGTATTATTTCTCGATGATCAACCGCCTGCTGGGCAGCGTGCGCAGTTTGAGCAATATATGAGAAATGGAGGTGCCTGGATGGGGTTTCATGTTGCTGCTTTTAATACAAATCCATATGATTGGAATTGGTATTTCAATGAATTCCTAGGTATGGGAGCATTTAAAAGTAACACATGGTTTCCAACATCTGCTATTTTAGATGTGGAAAACAGAACACATCCAGCAACAAAGAACATGCCTGCAAAGTTTGAATCCTCTGTAAGTGAATGGTATTCTTGGGATGTAGACCTACGTAACAAAAGCAATATTGATATTCTTTGCTCTGTAAACCCTGAGAGTTTTCCTCTAGGAACAGATCCTAATCAATCATGGTATAGTGGCTATTATCCTATTGTATGGTCCAATAAAGACTACAAAATGATCTACAATAATTTTGGACATAACTTGATGGATTACGGATCTAATACAGATTTATCTAATACGTTTTCTATTGAAGTACAGAATAAGTTAGTTATCGAATCTTTATTTTGGTTAGCAGACGCCAGTTTAGAAGAATTACCAATAAATATTCCAGGTGTTGTACAACTTGAAGATTATAACAAAGGCGGAGAAGGTATCGCTTATCATGATCTGACTCCAGGTAATGAAGGAGGTGTATATAGAACCGATGATGTAGATATTGAGGTTTGTTCTGAAGGTGGTCACAATGTAGGCTGGATTCAACCTGAAGAATGGCTGGAGTATGATGTAGATGTCGCTCAGGCAGGCAGCTATGATTTTAATATCCGTACAGCTTCAGAACAGTCAGGAACTATGAGAATTGAAATGGATGGACTGGATGTTACAGGAACTGTTAATATAGCCACTACAGGAGGCTGGCAAGTATGGTCAACAGTGACTGTAGAGAATATTCAGCTTACAGCTGGAGCCAAAAAAATGAAAGTATATGTAATTTCAGGAGAATTTAACTTAAATTCTATAGAGGTTACTCAAAACGTAGCATCAGGTCAAACCCCATTTAGTGGAACTCCTCTAGCAA
>CANNAN010000041.1 GCA_947502635.1 uncultured Flavobacteriaceae bacterium | reverse complement strand
TAAAAAAAGAAACTGCCTTAAAAGGCAGTTATAAAAGTCTGTTTTTTGTGATTTATTGGCTTGTGCAACGATTACCGTTGTTACCATACGTACTTATTACAAGGTGCCTCCATCAGGCCAATTTTTCCAATGATTATTTGGTTTTTCTAATGGTTTATAATATTCAGTTTGTCCTGTTTCTAAGACCTTAGCTATTTGTTTAAACGTTTTATTTTTACTTGGAATTTCCGAATTAGCGCAATCAGGATGATTCCATTCTAGTAATTCCAAAATCTTTGGTAAATCCGTTGGGATGCGTTCTCGAATTTCACTTTCTGTTGCAATTAAATCATCTTTATATTCAGGCACTAAACCTCTCAAGAATTCCCAAACAAAAATTTTGTCATCTTCTTCTAATTCGATTCCTTTATTTAGATAAAACTCTCGATTATGATTGATAGCGATTTCTTTATCACGTAAAATCATAGTTTTTGCTTTTGGATTCAAGCTTTCTTCATATTCTTCATCGAAAGTTTTAAAGTCCTCACTATTATTAGTTAAGTAAAGAAAATTGTCATTGTCTGTTCCTGGTTCTGTATCGATACAATTTCCAAAAATATGCAAGCAGTTGTTAATTCCGTTGTGTCCACCACCACGATAACTAAATCCGATAACTTCTATTATTAATGCCCATCTTTTTTCGTCACGATAAGCTGTCAATTTTGAAGTTACAGGATATACATATCCATTGTCAAGCATTGGGAATGTGAAATCATCAGCACATTTATCAAGTTGCCTTAAAATGTCTTTTGTAGAATATTCTTGATTTTTCTTTTTTCCAAAGATGTTCATTCGTATGTATGGTAACGCCCGAGCTAAAGTTAGTGCGGAACCAAGAAAGCTTTTGCTTCCGTCTTTGCACTAAGACAAAGCTTTTTGTTTGCGTTTATTTTTTTTGATTATTAAAATGTCAAATCAAACAGATTTGACGACCTTATAAAATTACGCAAACCATTTGATTCAACCCCAAACCCCCGCATTAATTTTAGGTTTTGTTGTACACAGTTTTATTCCGCTAACAATTTTTTCATTTCGACTATCGCATCAGTATAATCAGACATTTTATGACTTTTTCCGATATGAATAGGACTATTATTCAATCGATTTGTTAAGTCTTTAATCGGCATATTCTCTAAACTACCAAATTCATGTTTCCACCAATTCAACTGGCGGAGATGATGATTTTGAAATCCATTAGTTTTTCTATCATTATCTGTGGGCAAAAAATCAAGTCTACCTATTTTAGCACTTACGTTTTCAAAGTCCGTTATTATTCCATCATACACTAACTGTCCATAAAACGCATTTTTGAATATTTCCTCAATATTTTTCAAATCCGCAGTTTTGATGTCAGTTAAGATGACCAAATATTGAGTTTTTGCATTTGAAATAATCCAACACTTTTTTCTGTCCACATAGAAAACATTTGCATTCCATTTTCCTAGTATTCCACATTGTCCGCTCAAATCAGTTTGAATTAGTTTTTTAACCAATTTTTCAAGCTTTTTTGATGTGTGGATTGGTGTTCTCATTAAATGTCTTGTCCTGAAATATGGCTACAGGTTAATAATCGATTTACGCTGTTAATTTATATACCATATTTGGTGTTTT
>CANNAN010000040.1 GCA_947502635.1 uncultured Flavobacteriaceae bacterium | reverse complement strand
CAGGACAAGAACTGGCTGCCCTACCATGAAACAACAGGAGTTATTGGTACCTACAGGGGAGACAGGACCACGGCCACCAAACAGTATTACCAGACCAATTATGGAACTGATTTTACGGGAGTATCTTTACCCGATGTTAATGCCTATTCAGAAAAAGGATTTGAGGCCTCACCTCTAAACAGAGTATTGCAACAGGGAGCACCAGGTAAAGACTGGAAACTTGGAGGCGGTAACGAAATTGATTTTGTATATGGATCTAACATTGCCAATGAAGTACGTCTCTACAAGGTGACTTTTGCAAGTAATAACCCAGAAGCTCCGCAACTCTCAGGAGGAACGACCTATTATCCAGTAGGAGAACTCTATAAGACCATCACAAAAGATGAGAACCATGACGGGACGACGTCCAAGGCCCATACCACCGAGGAGTTCAAGGACAAACAAGGACGTGTTATTTTAAAGCGTACCTATGGTACTTCTGTGGTCAATGGGACATCACAAACAAATACAGCCCATGACACCTATTATGTGTATGACGATTTTGGCAACCTTAGTTATGTGTTACCACCAAAATCGGAGCCCAATACGGCATTACCCGATGCTACCGAGCTACTGGAACTGTGTTATCAATATAAGTACGATAATAGAAACCGATTGGTAGAAAAGAAAATACCAGGTAAAGATTGGGAATATATTGTGTACAATAAATTGGATCAACCTGTGTTAACCCAAGATGCTCTGCAACGTCCCAATAAACAATGGCTGTTTACCAAATACGATGTATTTGGCAGAGTGGTCTATACAGGGATTTATACCCATGGATCTGTAACAACCCGATTACAAATGGTTACTGCCTACAATAATTATTATACAAATAATGCTTCCGAGGATCTGTTTGAAGAAAAGACCACTTCCGAGGGAAGTTACCATTATTATAGTAACGGAGCGTTTCCAAATACAGGGTTGGAAGTCCTTACGGTCAACTATTATGATGATTATAACTTTAATAAAGATGGGTTGAGTTTACCAAGCACAGCTGATGGACAAACAGTTATCAATCATAATGATGCCAACAAAAAGCTTACCAAGGGTCTGGCAACTGGTTCTAAAGTCAAGGTTTTAACCACGACCAATTGGATCACGACACTTACAGGATACGATGTAAAAGGACGGTCTGTTTATATAGCCAGTAAGAATAATTATTTATCTACAACCGATGTCGTTATTAACAAGCTCGACTTTGCAGGTAAAGTAGACAGATCTACGACCACCCATAGCAAAACAGGGCAAACACCTATTACAACGCAAGATGTATTTGTATACGATCATGAGGGCAGGTTGCTAAGACAAAAACAAACCATTAATAATCTTGAACAGGAAACCATTGTAGATAACAGCTACGACAACCTTGGACAATTGGAAAGCAAAGGAGTTGGAGGAAAGACCTCAAATGCCAACAGGTTACAGAATGTGGATTACAGCTATAATGTAAGGGGCTGGTTAAAACAGATCAATAACCCTGCTACTTTGGGCTCTGATTTGTTTGGGTTTAAGATTGGCTATAATGAAGGAGCGAATGCCTTGTACAACGGCAATATTAGCTCAACGCAATGGAAAACAGCTAATACGGACAACAGTTTAAAAACATACAACTATCAGTATGATGCGCTTAACAGGATTACTTCGGCTACAGATAA
>CANNAN010000039.1 GCA_947502635.1 uncultured Flavobacteriaceae bacterium | reverse complement strand
CAATCCACAAGGTTAGAAATTAATTTAGTGTAAACCTTAATCTTTAACTTGTGTAAACCATGTCTCTTTACGAACATACGAAAAAATTCCAACATCATATCAACGAAATGATTTCTTATTAGTATATTTGCAATATATACGTAAATTTTAAAATAAGATGAGAATTCAAGAATTTAGTTTCGGAAACTTTAAATCGTTTAAAGATATCCAAACGTTAAATCTTTCTTCTGCGAAAATCAAATCTAAATATTCTGAAATTGATGAAAACAACGTCATTCAAGGAAGTAATAATGACCAAATTTCATTTTTGAAATCAAAAGCAATTTACGGAGCAAATGCAAGTGGAAAGAGTAATATTATAAAAGCTTTAGTTTCATTTATTCGAATAGTCAGAACTTCTGTTAAAGATGAAAAGGTTCTCAACTATATTGACTCATTTAGACTATCAACAGAAACAGAAGACGAGCCTAGTTTTTTTCAAATAATCTTTTGGCACAAAAATATCAAATATCGTTATGGCTTTGAAGCTGATGACGAAAACATTTATGCTGAATGGTTGTATGCGAAACCTAATGATAGAGAACTACCTTATTTCATAAGAGATAATCAAGAAATAATTGAATTAGACAAGACCAATTATAGCGAAGGAAATAAACTTATGAGCTTATTGGATGAAGATTCAGAAGAAAATGATATTTTCAGAAACAACTCTCTGTTTTTATCCACTCTAGCAACTTTTGGATTTGGAAAACTATCAAAACAACTAATTCAAAGTTTTGCTTCAATTTTTATTATTAGCGGTTTAGGTCATCAAGGTATGTATAAATATGCAGGAGATGCTATTGGTAATGAGAATAAAAAGAAATACATTCTCGACTTTCTTAAATATGGAGATATTGGAATCGAGGATGTAAATGCCATAGAAATTTCGTCAGATGACTTACCTGAAGATGCTGATGAAGAGATTAAAAGGGATTTTGACAAAAAAAAGAAAAGAAAATTACTTATTTCAACCCGAAAAAAGTATAATGAAAATCTTGAGTCAAACGATAACGAATCATTTTCTTTTGGAATGCACGAATCCGAAGGAACGCAAAAACTATTTGAATTAAGCCCTTTTATTTATGAGGCTTTAAAAGAAAATAGACCAATAATCATTGATGAATTTGATGCTAGATTCCATCCACTATTGACAAAAAAAATCTTAGAGTTATTTAATTCAAAAGAAAATACAGGTTCTCAACTAATTTTCACAACACACGATACAAACCTTTTATCTTCGGACTTGTTAAGGCGTGACCAAATTGAGTTTGTGGAAAAGGACAAATATGGTGCAAGTCATTTGTATTCTTTAGTTCAATTTAAAGGAATTAGAAATACCGCATCATTTGAAAAAGATTATATCCAAGGAAAATATGGTGCGATTCCATTTTTAGGAGATTTCAGTAAACTAATTAATACTGAAGACGATGCCTAAAAAAACTAAAGCCATTAAGAAAACAGATGTAAAAGCTCAAAAAGCTTGGCTCAAAAAAGTAGATGCGTCCTTATATGAAATCGAAATAAAAGAAACCAATAAAACAATTTTAATTGTTGGAGAGGGACAAACTGAAAAACTATATTTTGAATCATTCCCCGTTCTAACGCTAACAGTAGAAGCAATAGATTTAAAAGGTCAGAGTAAATTAAAATTAATAGAATCGACAACTTCAATAATCGAAAATAGTGATACAAAATATGATGAAGTTTGGTGTGTTTTTGATATGGACTTTAAACAAGGAGAAAAAGAGTTTTCTGATTTTGATAATGCAATTACTAAAGGCAAATCTTTAGGGTATAATATTGCATACTCAAATGATTCTTTTGAATTATGGTTTTATTTGCATTTCAATTATACCGAACAGAAACATCACAGAACTTTTTATTATAAGTTTCTAGGAGAGCAATGGGATTTAAACTATGAAAAAGATGGTAAAGCTTATAAATTTTGTCAAGCAATTTATTCAAAATTAGAAAATGATGAAAATGCCTCACAAAAGAATGCAATAGAACGTGCTGAAAAACTTTTTAAAAAACAATCTGATTTACCATCTCATCAACAAAATCCTGTTTCATTAGTTTATGAATTAGTAAATTACCTTAATAACAACAAAAGAAAATAAGTACTATTGCCAACAAAGGTAATCGTTGCACAAGCCAATAAATCACAAAAAACAGACTTTTATAACTGCCTTTTAAGGCAGTTTCTTTTTTTAGATTGCTTTATAATCAGCTATTTTAAGGTTCCTTAAAAACAACTTTTCGAGCTTATACACAGTCTTTTTTACTAAAAATAATAAAGCAAGC
>CANNAN010000038.1 GCA_947502635.1 uncultured Flavobacteriaceae bacterium | reverse complement strand
GCAAAGGTCGAACTTGATTGGTAAGCACCTCCTATACTATAAGTTAATGGAGCTATTGCACTTCCTGTTCCCTCTACCAAAGTAATATTGAATGGGCTGCCTACGTAACATTGTGGTGCAACGGGGTCTATTGTTGGTAGTGGGTCTCTTACTATATTTTCATTAACTCTAGCTTCACAATCATTTGCATCTCTTACTACAATGTCCCAATTCGTTCTGATTGCATCATCTAAAATGAGAACATTACTCGATCCGAAATCTGTTAAAACAGGTATAAAACCTGGAGCTCCTGCCGCATATTGATAAGGACCTGTTCCTCCTGTAGTCGTTACAGTAACTTGAGCACCTGAATTACAATTTGCATTGATATTATCTGTTACAGTCGCATTAACTGGTTGAAGAGGCTGGGTTATTTGAAAAGTATAATTAGCAGAACAAAGTGTTCCCGATGCTTCTGTAGCTTGTAACACATAACTTCCTGCTGGTAATGTTGTGATACTTGTTGAAACTGGTCCTCCTGCAGCGCCACTTAATGTACCATTTATGGCTGGCGTTATTGGCAATAAAGAAAGTGCGTCTAAAATTTGATAATCAATATCTGTAACTGTTACATCATAATTTTGAACTGTAAAAGCTAATGTCCCGTTTGAATAACCATTACATGTAACATCTGTACTCGTCGTACCAGTAATTTCTATGGTTGATGGTGCATTTGGTGTCAATATTTCTAAAATAGAGATACAATTATTAACATCTTGTACTTGTAAAAAGTAAGTTGTATTATGAAGCAAGCCTGTAAAAGTATAAGTAGGACTTACTTGAGGAGGTGATACTGTTCCTGGTTGTCCAAAAATCGAAAATGTATATGGTGCTATACCTCCTGTTGTCGTAACAGTATAATCAACACCAGTAGCACAACTATTTGAATCTACAAAACCGTCCAATGTTAAAATTGGAGGTGTTTCTATTCTCTGAATACCACTATTATATTCACATCCGTTGGCATCAATTATGGTAATATAATAATCACCAAAAGTTAATCCTGGAAAATTAAATGATGTAGCAGCTGTTGTTCCAGATGTTGCTAACTGGTTAAAGCTTGTATCATAAAGTCTATAAGTAAATGGTGCTACACCACCTGAATTAATTGTTGCAGTAAAACTACCAAGTGTATTTACGTTACATACTATCGGTGTTGGTACTAATGTAACATCTATAAGCGCAGGATCATTTAATGTAATTGTTCCTGTTGCATCACATCCTTTACTATCTCTTACAACATAGTCATAATTACCTGCTGTTAAACCACCAAACACATTTGATGACACAAAATTAGTACCTCCATCAAGACTATAAGTAAATGGAGGAGCTCCGGCAGTTGCCGTTAAAGTAATAGATCCATCAGAAAAGCCATTACAAGTAGGGTCTACCGATGCTTCTGTAACTGCAACTGGCACAATGGCATTCGTTGTTATAACATTCGTTTCTACGGTACAGCCATTAGCATCTATAATTCTAAATTGATGTGTATTGGCTACAGAAGTTGGATAAGTAAATGTTAATCCTGCAAATGCTGTTAATCCACCATAAGCTCCAGCACCAATTCTAACTTCATAAGAATAAGGTGCGTTTCCTCCAGATACGCTAACATCTATAGATGCATCTGTAGGTGTTGCACATGTTAAATCTTTCGTTAAAACGGCACTAGCTGCTAATTGTGGTTCAACAACATAAGGTATTGATACTTCACAACCATTTCCATCTCTTATCGTTAAAGTATAGGTTCCTGGTGCACTTATTGTAAATGTTGGACTGGCCTGAAAACCACTCCCTATACTATAAGTTAATGGTGCGATTGCCGTTCCTGTTCCTTCTACTAAAGTTATATTAAGAGGATTGCCTACATAACATTGTTGTGCTACTGGGTTGATCGTTGGTAATGGATCATTAACTATTGTAACTGTATTCATTGCAATACAGTCGTTAGCATCTCTAACATACACATCCCAAACTAAATCTACCGCTGAATTGGTATCTACGGTTACAATATTACTTGAGCCATACGCACCTAATGCTGGTGCTGGGTTTCCTGTTATGACTGCTGCATATCTATAACCTGGAGTGCCTCCTGCGGCGGTAACTGTAATTTGTGATTCATCATTTGTACAAAATACATTGGTTGATGGTGCCGTAAATGTTAATCCGTTTGCTGGTTCTGTAACCGTTACAGTAAATGTATCTGTACAGCCCGTTGTCTCATCCGTAACAACTATTATTTGGTCTCCAGCTGGTAAGCTTGTTAAGTTTATCGTCGTTGCCGATTGTCCTGTTACTGCTGCTGCTGCGTTAACCGTGTAGCTATATGTTCCTGAAAAACCTGAAACCGTAAAATCTACTGCCCCATCTGAACCACCATTACAGCTTACATCATTTATTAATACGCCTATAACTGCAATGTTTACAACTGG
>CANNAN010000037.1 GCA_947502635.1 uncultured Flavobacteriaceae bacterium | reverse complement strand
AAAACACCAAATATGGTATATAAATTAACAGCGTAAATCGATTATTAACCTGTAGCCATATTTCAGGACAAGACATTAGGGAAATGAATAAAGAGGAATTTTATAATAATTTAATCAAAGCCACTGACAATGTATATCCTTTTACTTGTGGAATGGTTATTAACCAACTTCCTAATAATTTTAAGTATATCGTAAAGATTTTTTCGAATTTTAGAGACGGACTGGAAAAAGGAGAAATGACTTTCCCTCATGTGAAAAAACTGAACCAAACTACAAAAGCTATTGATGCTAAAGAAGTGATTGACATTCTGTGGATGGATTACGCAATTCCTGAATGGATTAATATCCAAGTTGAGGATTATGACAAAAATTATACTTATTTATCTTTGGAATGTTGTGGAAGATATTCTAAACTTGAAAAACATTTGTATCACGTTCAAGAAGGATACCCTCCTTTTCATTCACTAAGTCCAGCTTTACCTCCAGATTCGTTAGATGAAGATGATGAAATTATATCAAAATTTGATATAAACTGGAATAAAAAATAACTATGTACAACACTATATATAGCAAATAGGGCAATTAGTTTTTAGTCGAAAGGTTATTGTCTATTTGCAAAGTCGCCAAATCTTTTGATTTGGTATTAAAGAAAAAAATTAAAACAAAACACAAAACATTTGGCTTGTGGCTAAACAGAAAATAATTGCTTGTTTTCTGCCCAACTTGCTATATATTTAACGTTATAAGCAATGTATTAGGTCATTATAATTATAAATATCATGAATAAAGTAAAAAAATGTCTGCAAATGTTTTCGGAAAAATCCAATTCTAGATATAAAAACCTATCGTTTTTGGATATAGCATTAGCAGAAAATTGTACTGAAAAAGAATTTGTAGAAATTCTTAAAAAGAAAACAAATACGTACTTATATACGGAGATTTCTGATTTTGCTTGTGAACTTTACGAATACGAAGATTTCAAAAATTTCAAGAAAAAAACACAACATCTAATAGTGCTTAATGAAGATATTAACATCGAACACGTAGAAAATTATAATGACATCCCTATAAAGCCATTTATAAGTTACTGGATGAGCTATGAAGGAGAATTAAGTCCTGATGCTAATCACTTTATTGATGACCCTGAAGAAACCGATTATCTAGAGTTCTATACCAAAGTAACAAATTGGTTGTTACATCATAATGATTTTAAGCCTAATTTATCGAAAAGCCATCCTATTGTAAAATGGGCAAAAAGACTTTCCAAATCAGATGCATATGCATATGCAGAGCTAGGTAATATATTACTAGAAAAATTAGGAATGTTAGAATCTAATAAAATTGACACTTCCAAAATGGGATGGATGGAGTTAATGGAATATAAACTTACCAATAGTTGCAAGGATTTCATAATGACTAAGGAGAATAAAGTACATGGACTAATTCTTTTTTATAGTCAAGATGCGTTGACATGTTGGTGTGATTACAAAGAAAATGAAAGCCTTTCTTTGCATAATATAGAGGAATGGATTAATAAATCTTATGAAGAAGCAGCTATAGATTATTATATTAGTATACCGTTTGATGATGAGGATCAAACGGTAAATGATATAGGATATTTAATGTTATCTATAGTAATGGCAAAAGTCGTAATTAACCTGAAAAAAGATGTGAAATTAAGTGCTTATTTTTCTGAAAATTTGAAAATTGGTATGAATATAGATGAGACTAATCAAAAACCTACATTTCATGGTAATTACTTTGGCAGGTATACTCCAAACTCTAAAATTCTAAAAAAGATAGTAAAAGAATACGTTTCTAGTAAAGAGAATAAAGAATTAATTATGGATCTTATAAAAAAACAACCTACTGCTTCTGGGTTAGAACTTTGGAAGGAATTGACGTACGAGGATTAGTTCTATTAAAACTGTAGCTAATAAATCAATCGATTATTAAAAAATAATTCCCGTTAAAATAATACTTATTTTTGTTTTATGGATATACAGTTAACAGATAAAGAAAAGATTAAAATTCTAAATTCAAAAGATGTGTATAAGATCATGCAACAAATATTATTGCGTGAAAACAAAATAGATCAAGATCGGGAGCATTTTTGGGTCATTGGATTGGCAACTAATAATCGTATTCTGTTTATTGAATTGGTTAGCATAGGTACAGTAAATAAAACTTTAGCTGAACCTATGGAGGTATTTAGTTTTGCCTTACAGAAAAGAGCGGTAAAAATTATATTATGTCATAATCATCCTAGTGGAGAGTTACGTCCCTCTGAGGCGGATAACGATATTACCGATAAACTGATTCAAGTAGGGATCATCGTCAATACATTAGTGATAGACCATTTAATCATTTCAACTACCAAATACTATAGTTATAAAGACACGGAGTTGCTTAGTGAATTAGAAAAAAGTACCCGATATGTGCCTTCGTATGTCTTGGAACAACGGGTAAAAAAAGAAGCTACAAAAATAGCAGAGCAGAAAAAAACGATTGAAATAGCAAAACAGTTTAAAAGAAATGGAGTGGATATAGAAACCATAGCATTATCCACAGGACTTTCTATAGAAGAAGTACAAAAATTAAGAGTACGTAAAAAAAAGAACAGCTTATAACACAGCTATATATGTCATAGTACCCTAACGGGATACTACGCCACATATAGTAATCGTTGTAGTACATTGGGTACGTTAAAGGCACATAGTTTACAAAGTTAAAGGGACATAGTTTACACTTTTTCAAGTTATAATTTGAGATAAAA
>CANNAN010000036.1 GCA_947502635.1 uncultured Flavobacteriaceae bacterium | reverse complement strand
ATAGTTGTTGTGTTTTTCCAAGGCATAATAATTTGATTTTTATCTCAAATTATAACTTGAAAAAGTGTAAACTATGTGCCTTTAACGTACCCTAATTTGCTACAACGTTAAGTATAAGAAACGTAGGACAGCTGATAAGCAGTTCGTTTCCGGTTATTACTTAGCTAAATATAAATATTTTGCTTTTATCTTTTCTATTATAAACGTCAAATTTTATATTTAGCGGACTTTGTAAATATTCACAGACCTTTCGGTAAGCACAAAAGCCCTATGTTTTTTTATACCTTGTTGGCAACCGTTTTTATTAATTCATTTTCGTTATCATATAGTTCAAGTGAATATTTTAAATTAAAGGAGATGATTAACTTTTCTAATTCATCAAAATGCTCTAAGTCAATTTCTCCGTTTAGAAGTATTTTATTTTCTCCGTCAATATTTAGTTCGGCCCATTCTGATGTTATTTCATAGCTGTAGAATCCACTTTTTATAACATTCCAACCAATTTTTTTGAATTTTTTGGCAAGAGATTGTTTCGAGATTTCATCAAATATTAATCCGTATAAACTATTCATAATTTTAAGAGTTAAAGAACTTTTTAATCACACTCAATAGAGAAGATTTAGTTAAAGTATCTTTAATTTCGGTCAATTTAAATTCGGTTTCGGATGTCCATTGCACCATGTAAACGCCTCCGCCTTCATCTATTTCAGTCGCTTTAAAGTCAAATGATTTTAGAAACATAGTTAAACCTGTAATTCCTCCATAAGGATACCCGCAAGCATAGAATTGAAGTTTTGCTTTTCCATTTCCGTTGTTTTTACATTCCAAAAACTCGATATCAATATTCTCAACAAGATGTTCTGTCATTGAATAAAAATGCCAAATTCCTTCGTCAGATTTACTCGTCTCAAATTCAGGTTTTAAGTCCGAGTCAGAAAAATAATAGTGTTTAAGAGTGTAATTAGGAAATTTGTTCAACCAATATTTATCGGATTTATAATCTCCACTTTTTTTAGATGTCGAAATGAGGTCAAGAAGTTTAGTCAAGTCATTAAACTTACCTTGATTATTCATTTCAAATTCTATGTATTCGTTCTTTTCCAATTTTTTTCCAGCTGTATGGTAACGTCTCTTGTATGGTGCGTTTGCATCCCGTAGGGTGCATATGCATTATACAAACTGTTGTAGTGTGTTCATTTATAATTTACTTCCTTGTATCCAGTATTTTCCAAGTTGATCGAATAGTACCAACCCAATCACAAACAATATTCCTCCAATCCACCACGCAGTTGTGAATAAAATTCCAATTAAACTACTTATTTTTATGCTTTTGAAAAGAATAATCCCAATACCAAATAACATCCAGCTTACTATTTGTATTTGCCAAATACGTTTAATGAAAATATGAATCTGATTCGGAAAAGTAAAATTTGCGCGATATATAAAACCACCCATAAATTGTAAAAGAGATCCGATAAGAATAAAAATGAAAGAACTCCAAAATTCGTTGTCATGTAATATTACGAAAAAAGCGGCACCCAAGCATAAGCTCGCACTACATGCGAATACAAGATTTAAAAAAAAGTGTGCAATATTTAGTGATTTCCCAGAGGAATTGGTCTCATATCCTAAGAGCCAAGATTGTATAGGAAAGGGTAACATCGCACTAATTCGAATGAATTGTCTTAGACCGTGAACTAGTGATGCCCTATAAGAGACTATTTTTATTTCCTTTTTAGCAATTAATTTACTTTGTACTTGGTAACGGTTTGCGATACTTTCGAATTGTTGTAAAGAGTGAGTTGATGTGTTAAAAGCAAGCTGATCGAACATAGAAAAAAGCACTTCAGAAAGTTGATATGCACACTTTATCATAGCAGTCATTCCTCTTTGAAAAGGGAGTGAAATGGCGGCATCTCCAATCAGAAACCCATATGCATTCAATTCTTTTAAATATCGTACTTGTGATCGATTTATAGAATGCTCTAGTTTAAATGAAGATTGTAATTGAATTTGCTGCAATGAAGCTTCAGAGTTAGATTCTATGAAGGCTAGAATTACCTGCTGAAAAAAAGGAGCGTTTAATTGGTTTAGAAGTTTTTTTGTTAAGTTAATTGGGTCTTTGGGACTAGGGTTTAGCCGACTGATCGCATCGTACTCAGAAGGGTTTAAGAAGAGATCCATTTCAGCAAATCCATTTTTATTGAAACGATAAGAAATTACAGAAGAAAGCACCTTAGAAAGCCTGAAGTTTTCGGCAATATTAATTGATTTAGGTAAATGTTCACCTAGTAGTTTTAAACGGATAAGGTATTCATGTATTCCTGTTATTCTACCTTTATCATTTCCAAACATTCCACTAACAGTGCTTCTTACCGAATCAGCCCCTACAATAGTCCATAATTGATTCTCTTGTGAGAACGAATGAGGCAAGTTCGCTTTAATAGCTTGCAATGAAGATTGCCCCAAAGAATTACCCACATCACAGATAGTTTGACTTATTCCAAATTCATTGAGAGCCTGAGTTAGAAATGTCTCAAGTTGATTTATTACAGGCTTATAATTAGTATCTTTTAGAAATTCGATGAATTTATCGAAATGTAAGGAGTCTATTTTTTTTTGAATTCTTTCAAATTCAGACTTATCTAACTGTAAACGGTGATTGCGAACATACTTTGTTCTTTTTTCTAATAAAAATAGTGGCCATTTTGAAGATGAAATATTACGTTTATCTAAACATATTCGATTTATTAAGGAAAAAAGCAACCCAGCAGGACCAGCACCAATAACAACCGTAGCAAATGTTTCAGGTGAAATATCTTTAATCTTTTTAATCATTTCCATTTATTCTATTCAAACAAATATATCTAAAATTATGTAGCCTTTATTCAAGACGGGTCACAATGTTCGTAAAGAGACATGGTTTACACAAGTTAAAGATTAAGGTTTACACTAAATTAATTTCTAACCTTGTGGATT
>CANNAN010000035.1 GCA_947502635.1 uncultured Flavobacteriaceae bacterium | reverse complement strand
CTAGTAATGGTATAATTCTTAAGATACTAGGTTTAATTTCAGAGAATCCGTTTTCTTTTATTTTAAATTCCTTTTTCTTCTTTGAATGGTAAATGTTGGGCAACGACAGTCTGTCTAATAGCCTACTGCAATTTTTAATGTTTTTACTAAACTACAGTTTTTTTGTATTAGAGGAGTGTTGGGTTTTAATTTTTGTTCAGATAATAACAGTAAAGATTTTAGAAGAGATTCTATAAAAGCAACAAAGGACTTATAAGCTTGAGCAATAGATGTGTTATTTTCTCTAATGATATTCCATATCCTTAGTCAAGTTATAAGCGATGAACATAAATCCTACATCAGTACTGGTTCTTTGCTTTGTTTTTTAGTGGTGACGTGGTCATCAAAGCTCCACTGATGTTTAATAGTTTCATACGGATGTTCAACAATAGCTTGTCGTTTTTTCATATTTGTCAAATATGGCAAGTATGAAAAGATCAGAAATTTTAAAAATTATAGGTCAAAACATAAAAAGAATTAGACTTGAAAAAGGTTTTACGCAGGTGGATTTGGTCGGTAAAATAGAGGCACGAATTGACACAACGAATATTTCAAGAATTGAGAAAGGAAGGACTAATGCTACCATTCATACTTTATACAAAATAAGTCAAGCTTTAGAGGTGCCTTTGTCTGAAATATGTGATGTATATTTTTCTGAAAGCGTATAATTAAAAACAAAAGCTTTTAAAAAGGAGCTTCTGAGTTAAATTATGTGTTTTTTAGAGCCTTGCACAATGATTACTATTGCCATGATTATTTCTCAACAATAGTCAGTAAATTAGAATGACCTCCATCAGGTTCTTATACTTAACTGTAAGGCTATTTTTTTAATGGCACTCCTCTTTTATAATAGGTTGTAGTTCTTAAATTCCCTTGCTTGTCATAGTCACACCATTCTCCTTCTTTTTTTCCATTTTCATAATTACCTTCTAGTTTTAAAACTCCAGTTTTATAATAGTAGTCTTTAAATTTACCATTACCTTGTATACCAAATGTGGTTTTATAAAGTATCTCTCCTTTAATATTGTAAACTCTGTATTTGCCTATAATCAAACCTTCATTCCAATTTTCAGATTTAACAAGTTTGTTTTTATAGGTGGTTTTCCAAAAACCGTTTTTGTAGCCTTTTACAAATTTTCCTCTCTCTTTAAAACCTGTTGAAATACCTATTAAGTTATTAGCGCTTGTGTAATTTAAGTCTTCTTTTTTTATTAGAATTTCATAAATTGCATCAAAAACATGATTATCTTTTCTTCTAGTATAGTTCTCTTTACCATTAACATTTTTAATCGAGATATTAAATGAAATTTCTCTTAAAACTGGTGCTTTTATTTGAGATTGTGCATTAATAACTCCTATTAGTGAAAAGAAAAGTAAAAATAGTTTTTTCATTATTTCTTATTATAAAATTTTAAAATATCGTCTTGTATAGCTTTCCATTGGTACTTCATAAAAGAAGTCCGTTTTTTACTATTTCTTCTAATAATCTTATCATCATCATCTGTAAGATATTTATAATCCATAAAGTTCTCAGTCATTGCTTGATCAAAAACATACAGATTTCTATAATAAAGATTTAAATAAGACCTAAGGTTTCTGTATTCATCTTTATACGATTTCCACTTTTGGACAATCTCCTCTTTAGGATAATTATTATCTAGCAAAGATTGGAAATAGTTATCTATTTCTATAATGCGCTCATTAAAATCATTAATATCAGATTTATCATCCCATTTTTGGAATGAATGTGTTAAGCCTATTACGTGAGAAATTTCGTGAGCGAAAACACCTTTGTTATTCAAACCTGATTGATAAATTACTAATGATTTACCATCTATATCATTTAACTCCCCTTGTCCTTTAAGTTCTTTACTTTTCATTGGAGAAAGAAAGAGAGTTAATCCTCTCTTTTTTGATTCATTTGGATGTTGTTTTTTAAACTCTTCTTCAAATTTATCTAATAAACTTCCTTTAAAAGCACAGCCTTCATCAATAATTAAACCATCAGCTATCCATTTGTCTTCATCTATAATAACATCATAAACCTTGCCAATGCTACATTGTAATAAGGCTTGATTTAAAGATTGCGTATTTAAATAGTCTTGTAAATTTTGCAAATCACCATTAATATCCTTGCTTTTATCTCCAAAACCTTGAGAATGATCTATCATATTCTCAATAGCATCTTTATCGCTTTGTGGAGATATGCTTCTTAATATACGTACTGGCGTAATATTAAATTGTAATTGTTCGTGGTTTGCATTTTTAAAAACATTTAGTTTTCCTACTTCTTCATCGTCTTTATCAAGTAATGAAATAACAACATTACTATTTAAAGGAGTTTCACATATTACGGTTATTTCTTTCCCATTAGCTTCGGATACTTTGATTTCGTTAGGCTCAAATTTTATTCCACTTTTAGATGGAAGCTTTATAATGTCCGTGTCTTTTGCACTCCCTTCAATTTCTGTAATTGCTAATTTTAATTTTACTTTCTGTTGGTTTGGAAACATACTTAACCAAGGCACAAAATATTCTTGTTCGTGTATTTTTGTTGGTGTGTATTCTTTTTTTAGTTTTTCGTAGTCTTCACAAATCGTTTTATAATCGTCACGCATCCAATCGAAACCAAATTCGCCTTTATAACTGTCTATTCGTTCTAGTCTTGCAATAAATTTTAAATCTACTTCTTGCTCCTCTTCTTGGCTTTCCTGTATTGTTGTTGGTTCTACTGTTTGTTGCGGATAAGTAGTTCTCCAATAGGCAGAATATTCGGCAGTAGAATTAGAACCTTTCACCCCCGCAGCACTAATATGAAGTATTTCACTCATAGGCTCATTTCCTGTGGAAGAGAAATGATTATCCCAATGTAAAAGATGGCAGTCATAAAAATACATTTTACGAGTTTTACCTCCCATAATTACAGGATAGATATGTAATTCCAGTTGTTTGGTTTGATTGGAAGTGAAAGACCAATCAGCTAAATTTAGATCTTTTCTAGTTTCGATGACTAATTGAAGTCCTAGAAACCTTGGTTTTTGAGAAGGTCTTCCTGTTACATCTGCTCCTTGATTAAATCCAAAACTAAAAGAAAATACATTTATTTCTTGTTCGTCTATTATTATTTTTGCTTTTACGCTCATTATTTTTTCTTTCCGTTTGAGTGAGTGCCTTACAGCTAACTATAGCATAAACGCAATTGTGTTTATATCTCTTTCAAAGATACTAGTTTTAGTACGAATTTTCTGTGAAAAATTTTCAAACTTAATGATCGTGTTTTATAGGTAATATTTCTGTCAATTTTTCAAAATTTTCAATCTGTTTAGGAATAAATATCATTTGAATTACTTTTTCCTTTAATAGTTATTCCGCCTTTTTTATTTTTGGTAACAGATTCTACTTCATTTATTGGAATTGTAATCTCTTTTATCCTTACATAGATTTGTTTTCTAATAATTTCATTTTCCGTTATTATTAATTTAAAACTTTCAAATTGTTTCTTAGCTCTTTTTATTCCGATAAAAACAGCAAAAACAAAAATCCCAACAACTATCGGAACTGCAATGACAAGAATGTCTGTTTTGGTAGTGAATCCTTTAGATTTAATTGCTAACCCTGCTATTAGAGGTAATGCTAGTAATGGTATAATTCTTAAGATACTAGGTTTAATTTCAGAGAATCCGTTTTCTTTTATTTTAAATTCCTTTTTC
>CANNAN010000034.1 GCA_947502635.1 uncultured Flavobacteriaceae bacterium | reverse complement strand
CTTAAGTTTACAATTCATTAAATTTAGAATATAAACAGAAAGAACAAAAGAGAGGATTAAGGTTATTATACACGCAGTGTTGCAAGCTGTACTTTTTTTAAATTTCGTTATAATATAGCTTATTTTTTGTCGTTTAGAGTGTAGTTCCTAAACAAAAATTAAAAAATATAACACACAATTACATTTATTATTAACTAATTAAATCAAAAAATTATGAAACGTTTATTGTTGTGTTTTTGCATTATTGCATTTACTTTTTCTTGTACTGAATCAGATAATTCTGATAATCAAATTAATCCACCAGATGCTAATTTTTTCGCCTTAACAGTTGGAAATTCTTGGGTTTATAAAAACTACAAATATAACTCAGTTACGGAAACGTATGATGATACAGGTGTAATAGACTCAATAAGTATTGTTGATATTCAAGATTTTTCTGGTGAATCCTATTATAAATTTAGAAGATTAACAACAGGGAACGAAGAAGGTATCACTTTTTGTAATCCTAATGGTGAACATTTCGAGTTTTTGAGAGAATTTGAAGGAAACTTAATAAATGAAGAAGGTTCTATAAAATTCACTAATAGTAATAATGAAGAACGTTTATTACAAGAAAATCAATGGGGAAATATTTATGAAGTTCTTATTGAAGGTAATAGTATCATAAGTGTTGAAGCTGGTGAATTTGATTGCATAAATTCAGAACGATACGCTAAAAATTCAGATGGTGAGCAACTACCAGGTTTAGACCGTTTTTATCACGCAAGTGGTATCGGACTTATTTTTGACACTTCATCATTCGTTTCTAATTCTATACCAAGTATTATCAGACGTTTAGATTCTTATGAAGTTCAATAAAAGTAATTAAAATACAAAAGAAACGTGATTTCAATTGCACGTTTCTTTTTGTCCGTATTGCTTGCAACGGTTCATGTATGGAAAGTGCGGTTTTGTGTGCGAGGATTTTCCGAAGGAAAATCAGACGCAAGCAAAAGAGCATAGACCATTTTGTTAGGACTAAAATAAGCATTTTCTATACATATTGTGGCTGTTGCACAACTACCATTTCAAAGCTATCAAGTATTTTTATGTGTTTAGCTATTTTTTAAACGACTGATTTACAGTGTTAATTTTCTTTTGAATTTATGGAAACAGTCTGGTTTTATCAAAAATAGTTGTTGCGCAACGGTTACTATTGTTAGCGCACGTTATTTAATTTTTCGTACAGTTTTGGTTTTTAAAAGATGACGTTATACCGTATCGAAAATCAATCGGCAGCAAGAGTTGCGTTCAGATTGGCATCAGTCAGTTTTTTTTACGTTAAGTTATGCCGTGCGAGAGGTCAGTCCGACGTATAGATTGCGTTTTGCTTGGTGTCAGTCAGAAGTTTTTAGATTTATATATCCGCTCAAGAATCAGTAATCATTGGGTTTACTTTTAAAACGCTTTTGTTAGGTTTTGTGTTTTTTATATAGCCGAGTGAGCAATGTGCGCTAACGTTTAGTATAAGATTAGTTGCGTGGTTAAGTTACTAATTTAGTAAACTAGGACTTGCCAAAGGAAAATTCCGCAGGAATTTTCCAAGTATGCATACACTAGCAATTAATTTTATACCTTGTTGTATGCCGTTTTTATTGTTTTAATTTCAAGTCCTTAAAAATTTCTTTAAACATTTCTCCAGGGTCAACATCCAATGCTAAAGCAATTAGGTAAAGCTCCCAGGCTCTAAGTTGAGTAGACGGATTAAGGGTCAGTTCACTGATTCTAGATTTACTAATTCCAGTTTTCTTCGAAATCCCAGCTTTACTTGCCGATTTTTTGGATAAATACTGTCCGAGTTCTGTCATACTTTTTTCGATTTTCGCTATTCAAATTTAGTTCTTTCATATTTTAGTTTAGAATATCTGGATTGTAATTTTGATTTATTACAGAAAATAATTACTTTAGTCCAGAATTACGAACTATAGTTTTTAATATCTAAACAAATTAATATGAGCAAAAGATATACCAAAGCCGATTTAGAACAAATTGTTTATAAGCAATTAGAAAATTTAAACGCAATGCACGATTTATTGGGAATTATGAAATTTCAAAATGATTTGATTCACAATATCAATCAAACGTTAAGAGAGGAAATCGGTCAATTCAAAAAGCAACAAGTTATGTATCCAACGAGAAGAAAACCAAGATCATAAATCTAATACGGTCTCTCCGTAATTGCCACAAAGGTTTATGTATATGGCTTACTATCACATTAGGGCATTATGACTTTTAAATACTTTTTTAATTTATAAGAATGCTCTCTACATTAAAACTCTTATTTTCTGTTTCTAAAGGTGACCAACCATTAAGATTAAGTGTGGTAATCAAAAAATTCACAAAATGATTGTTGGTTAGATACCCTTTGGTACTAAAAGAACCTTTAGTAACGATTCCAGGATAAAAACTATTAACCTTGTTTTGTTTAAAAATATTATTTGATATAGTCCAAATAAAAGTGTTTTCAATACCTATAGCTGCGGATAAGTTACCTCCTGTATTATTAAATGAATTATTCAAAACCATTAGGTTCACATTTGACGTTCTTAAACCCCAATTGCAATTATCAATGTTATTATTTATCACTTTGCAAAATGCTAATTTATTATAGATTTCATCATAATCAAGATAGATTCCTAAATAAAAATTGTCAATAATATTATCACATATGATTCCTTCTGGGTTGATAGGAGCAGTGTTGCCATTAGAATCTATTTTTCCGCTATTTTGAAAGTATATACCTCTGTGATATGAATTGTCTACAGAATTATCATTACCCAAAAAAGTATTTCCTTTAATTGTGAAAGTTGAGTTTTGCTGAATAGCAAGACCAATATCTACATTTTCAATATGATTATTCGAAAAAATAATATTTTCGCTTTTTCCTAAACCTGTGATGACCATTCCGATTCCGGACGATGTATAATTTGAGTCAATTCTTTTGATGTTTTTTACTATGTTATTGTCGATCAGTATGGCCTTAGAGGCCGTCCCAATTTCGATTCCAAAAGTATGAAAGGAATTTACAATATTTTCAGTGAGGACAGTTGATAAACTTTGTCCACCAATAGTTATACCAATATGGGAATTTTCATTTTCTGGAATGCCCTTAATAAAATTACCTCGAACAATATCGTTATTACTATTCCATATTTCAATACCAACAGCATCTTTTTTGTTATTTGACAGCTCTCCAATATTTTCTAGTCGATTATTAATGAATTGATTATTTGTAGAAACAAAATTTTTATGATTGCGAGAATATATTCCATGTCTACCAGTCTTAATAATAAGATTGTTTTTAATAGTGTTATTTGAACAAAAAGTTTGATCTCCGTTTAAAAGTATTCCATATCCTTTTGTATTTTTGATTTTACAATTATTAATCGAATTATAACTACTTTCTTTTAATAAAATTGACTGCCCATTTTCAAATCCACTTTCTATAGTAATGTTTTCTACGTTGCAATAATTGGAATTTATTAAAAGAATATTTCCAGTATGGTCTTTATGTATTTCTCCTTCATTAAGAGAAGGCATCATGCATTTTATCAGAAGATTTTTTATGGTGACATTATAAGTATTTTCTATTCTAAATGCTCTATGCGAAATTTCCAAGTTTGCATTTTTCCCTTGAATATTTATAGGTTTTTTTATTAGGATTTGTACTGGGGAAGAATTGATGTCTTTTAAGTTATACTTACCACCATTATTTAACTCTACCGTTCCATTTTCTGGTGTAAAATTAATAGCTTGCTGAATTGCTTCTTTATCAGAAATACTATCATCAGTTTTAGCACCAAACCATTCCGGGTATACTTTTTCTATTAAGGAAGAACCTATAACTATTGAATTGTTGTTATTATCAAAAATTCGATACTTACTAGAGATTATTTCTCCGTTTATTTTAAACTCAACAGGTGTTGAAGTATTAAATCTTAATTTGAAGGGATATTTAAACTGTAGAGAGACATATTTGTTAATATTGTGATTTTTGGTTATGTCAATATCGCTTTCTACTATATAAATAATTTTTTCATTAGTGGCAGGCGTTACGTCTAACAGGTTTTCATTTGTTAAATTGATTACTATTTCAGTTGCAAATGAATTAAAAATAAATGACTGTAGTATTAGGAATAAAATTGGCTTGTTTTTCATACTTTTTTTGATGTATTTCGAAATATTTGATTGTATTTAACGGCTATTCATTGTTGTAACCAGTTTTTTTATTCAATTTCTAATTCACACACTTTTCCATTTTCGATTAAGAAGTGAATTTTAGTTTTCTTTTCTTTTAATGATGAATTTTTGCGTTAGCAAAGTTATCCCAAACTCAAGTAATTGAATCATTATTTATCTTATTAGATTTTCCAATCAATTTTTCCACATCAGCTTTGTCAAATCGACTCAATTATTTTATTCCTTTTTCCTTAATCCGAACCATTTTTGATATCTGTATTTTTGCTTTTACCCTTTTTATCGAAAAATTCAATTATAATGTCAGTTGGCAATTCGATCAAATTTTGTCCTATTCCGATTCCATTAAATTCTAACGAATCAGAATTAAAGTCAGAGCGAAAATCACTTCTGGATTATATGCGAATTCTATTTTTCTCAAATGTTCGTAAAGGGACATGGTTTACACAAGTTAAAGATTAAGGTTTACACTAAATTAGTTTCTAACCTTGTGGATTGTTGTTTATTTCTA
>CANNAN010000032.1 GCA_947502635.1 uncultured Flavobacteriaceae bacterium | reverse complement strand
AAGTCAAACGAATTAAGACAAAGAAAGTAAGTCAAGCAAATTAAGACAAAGGGAAAGTCAAACGAATTAAGACAAAGAAAATAAGTCAAGCAAATTAAGACAAAGGGAAAGTCAAACGAATTAAGAGAGAGTTTTATGTCAACATTATCAAAAGATAGAATTGATGTTCGAATCAGCAAAGAACAGAAAGAGTTTGTAAAGTATGCGTCAGAGTTACGTGGATTTAAGAGCTTGTCCGAATTTGTAGTTTACTGTATTAATTCAGAAGCTAATAAGATTGTAAAAGATAATAATCTTATTGTTAAAACTATTGAAGACAAAAAAATATTCTTAAATGCAATATTAAATCCACCTTCTCCGAACGAGAAACTAAAAAGAGCTCAATTAAATTATCAAAAATTTAAAGAGACTAATGGATTTAACAATAGAAGCACTAAAAAATAACCACATAAAGAACAAGTTTAATTGTGGTTATCCAATGTTGGATAATTATATCCAAAAACAAGCCAAACAAGATATTAGAAGAGACTTATCAGCCTGTTTTGTCTTAACAGGAAATAACAAATTAGTTGTAGGTTATTATACATTATCTGCTAATTCTATAAGTAGAGGGGATTTTCCACAAGAGATTGCTCAAAAATTACCTCCATCTTATCTTGACTTACCGACAATTTTATTAGGTAGGTTAGCAGTTGATAAGAATTTTAAAGGAAATGGTTATGGTGAATTAATTTTAATAGATGCACTTAATCGGTGTGTTGAAATCTCACATAATTTGGGAACTCTAGCAATTGTAGTTGACCCAATTGATGAGAAGGCTGAAGCATTTTATTCCAAATATGGTTTTATATTAATTCCTGATACTGGAAAAATGTTTATACCTATAAAAACAATTGAGAATTCAAAATAGAAATTTTAAAGAGCATTGGAAACGATGCTCTTTTTGCTTGTTGCCAACGTTTATGTATATGAGAAGTTGCGGTTTTGTGTGCGAGGATTTTCCGAAGGAAAATCAGAAGCTAGCAAATAAGCAACAAACTTTGGTTAAGCTAAAACTAGCAATTTTTTATATACGGTGTTGCCATTTCGTTGTTTTTTTTCTTACAGTTTTTGGTCAATCGACAAATTTTTTTTGAGTTTCGCTAATCAGTCCAACGCAACAGTTGCGTACTGCTTTGGTCAGTCAGATGTTTGTTGAGTTTTTATTCCGCAAAATTGATAAATTCTGCTTTAGTTTTTATTTGCGAAAAAGGGATTTGATGTCATTTATAAAACCATGTAATTTTGAGATTGTATATCCATACGATTCTTTTTCTTTTTCCAAATCACCTGAAAAATCATGTTTTGGAAAAGAAACCTGTTTTATGATGAAATAAAACATTGTAACCACAATGATTAGCATTAAAATTCCGATAATGGTATCCATATTCTGAATAAATAAAAATTATTTTTTTTGATAATGAGTGCGTTCCACAATGAATGGCAACGTGTTCGTGTATGGTTAGTTGCGTGGTTAAGCCTTAAAGTTAGCAAACAAATCACAGATAGAATATTCCGAAGGAATGTTCGTAAGTCGGCAGTGACCAAGCAATTAATTATACACGTACTTTGTTGTACACCGTTTTTATTTTTCTATTTGTTTTTTCAATTCGCCATTTGGGTAGTAATATTTCCAAGTCCCACTTTTTTTTCCATTAGTATGTTCACTTTCCAAGTGTAAGTACCATTTATTAAGTTCAGAAGAGTATTTGTAGTCTTTTGACTTTATAATAAATGTGATATGCTTGTTAGAATTAGCAAACTCCTGTAAATCGTTTGCAGTTGTATTTAGTGTCAGAGTTTTTGTGTCAGAAATTAGATTTTCATTCTTGTCAAAGTATTTATTATCCATAACAGTTCCCCACGAATCATAAATACTTTCCGTTCTTGAGCCATTTTTGTAATATCTAATATGTTTTCCAGTCAAGAATGAGTACTCCATGTTGTTATATTCGTAATAGGTTGTAGTTCCCGAATATTTTGGTTCTCCATTCTTAAAAAAGGTTTCAATTTCACTTGAATCAATAGGTTTTAACTTGCTCATTAATTCCAAATATTTATCACTATGCTGAGCATAAGAAAAAAATGGAATTAAAATCAGAATTTGGATTGTGTGTTTAATGTTCATTCAAATGGTGTACAACGCCCGCGTGTATGAAAAGTAGGGGCGAAATATTCCCAAATCTTTCTGTTACACCTAGGCAAATTTTTTATTTTGGTTTTGTAACCAAAAGTAAAATTTTTGGCGACATCCAAATATACCCAAACTGTTGAAATAAAACCAGCGCCCCTATTTTTTCATAGCATCCATGAAAAAGCAGTAAGTCGAGTATCTTTATAGATCACAAAAAATATAAAAGATATGAACACTCAAATTACTGCCTACCCAAAGTTATACATTGGAATTGACATTCACAAGCGAAGTTGGAAGATCCATTGTTCGAGCGATCTATTTTCAGGAAAATCATTTACAATGCCCCCTAATCCAGAATTTTTAAAAGCTTATGTCGATAAGAATTTTAGAGATTACGAAGTAACAACGGCTTATGAGGCAGGATGCTGTGGCTACTATGCGCATCGTAAGTTTGAGAGTTATGGCTGGACTTCCTTGGTTGTGAACCCAGCAGACATTCATCGTAGGGGAAAAGAGAAATATACCAAGACCGATAAGATAGATGCCCAATTAATAAGCAGGGAGTTAAAAGATGGTCGTTTAATTAGTATCCATATACCAGAAGTAGAACGGGAACAATTACGGAGCCTTTTTAGAAGGCGCAATGATTTGGTAAAGGATTATAGACGAATAAAGAGTTATATAAAAATGCAGCTGCTCTATTTTGGAGTTTCTATTCCAGAAGAATTTGACAATGACCATTGGAGTCACAAGTTTCGACATTGGTTAGATGCCGTGGAATTTGACTATCCAACAGCTCGAGAAACATTAGAGAGTAGAATGCGGTATTTTAGATTTATAGATAATGAAATCCGAGATGTTTCAACCAAACTGCGGGCTTATTGTCGTAAGCATTACAAAAAGGATTATTATTTATTACGCAGTATCCCAGGGATAGGAGGTATAGTAGCATGCGGTATTATCAGTGAGTTGGGAGACTTGCGCCGTTTCAAAAGCATTAAACATTTAGCGGGTTATGTTGGTTTGGCACCAGGAGTACATCAAAGTGGAGATAACCAAAGGAGTATGGGTATCACGATGCGGGCGCATCGATTAATGCGTAGTTACTTTATAGAAGCCTCTTGGCAATCGATACGAACAGACCCGATAATGCAAGCGTATTACCGTAAGCATATCGGGAAAAACGTAAAGACGATCATCATCAAGGTTGCTCGGAAACTACTTAGTAGGACCTTAGCAGTAATAAAAACAGAAACACCTTATGCTATTGGCGTATTGGAATAAAGATAACAAATAACAAAGCTCACAAAAAGTAGCAAAGCCTGTATCACAAAACACTGTGGGTGACCAACTTTTAATGTTAGGATCACATATTTATAGCAAGTGGCCAGGTTTATTATAGCTTATAATCATACAGATGCTGGTGACCTTCTTTTAATCGAATGGATCACAAATAGGATGCGGAGCAAGTTATATAGTGTTGAATTATTGATAATCCTATCGGAATTATCAACAATTCAACATCTCAAAATCATCATTATGAGATAATTGAAAAATAAATATTAACTTTGAAGAACTTGGCTAGTGCTTTTCATAGGAGCAGTGTTGTAAAATGCTTTTATTACCAACCAAAAGCGGTAATTTGATTTTTTTCATTGAATTTAAAGTCAAAACAAGGTGTTAATTCTTCAATGACTCCTTTTTTTGATTTCAATAATATATCATAAGTTAGGTCTTCATATTCTAAAGTATGTACTAACTTATAATCTGTAAATTCTTTCTGCATTTCGATAAAGTAATTTTTGAAATGCTTGTGTTTCTCAGTGTTTGGTATATTTTCTTTAATGAAAGTATCTATCGTCGAAGACGTTTGTTTAGGGTCTTTTTTTAATAATATTGACACAAATCTATTTATAATTTTCATTCTTTCATTAGGCTCTTCACCTGAAAAATATTTAGTACTATTCATTTTTGGAACTATAGGAGTGTAATTCTTATCAAAAATTAATTTTTCCAATTCTTTACCAATTATTTTTGTATCATATCTAACTTGATTGGTCATGTAAATAATAACAGTGTGTTTTTCTTCTGGAAGTCTAATAAGCTCAGCGTAAAAAACACCGTTAAAGCCATTATGTGCAATCTTTTTAGTGTTTCTGTCACTTTTAGAAATCACCCATCCATATCCATAGCGATATTTTCCGTTTTTTCTTACTAAAACGTGAGGATAAACTAAATCCTCAAATGATTTTTCGCCAATGATTATGTTCTTTTTTAAGGCGATGTACCATTTATATAAATCGGATGGTGTAGACAAAATACCACCATTCCCTTTAAGATGATAAGACACTAGGTTAGATGTTGATTTCCACTTTTCTAAATGTGTAGCTCGGTTTTCTTGACATTTATAAGCGTGTGCCATTTTGGTTTCGTCCCACTTCGGCAGTAGATAACCTGTATTTTTCATTTTAGCTTTACTGAAAAGTTCTTGTTGTAAATATTCTTCATAATCTAATTGTGTTATTTCTTCAATAATGATGGCTAAAATGGAATATCCTATATTTGAATATCTATGCTCACTTCCTGGAGGGAAATTTAAAGATGAATGGAAAATTTTTCTTAAAAATTCTTCTTTTTCAATTGGGTAAAAATCACCAGCATTTTCAAGGTTTGCTTTTATTCCCGAAGTATGGGTTAGTAATTGATAAATAGTTATGTCTTTTTTGTCTATAGGTACGTTCACTAAAAATTTTGAAATAGAATCTTCTACGGAAAGTTTACCTTCTTCTTGTAGCCTAAGAATAGCAGTAGCTGTAAATTGTTTTGTAATTGAGCCAGTTGTGAAAATAGTTTCCTCAGTAATTTGAAGATTTTCATTTCGGTTGCTAAGTCCAAAGCCTCCAGAGAAAAGTACTTTTTCTTTTTGTGCCACTAATACACTTCCTGATACTCCATTTTTATTACATTCTTTAATATACGATTCAATTCTGTTTTTTAGAATATTTTCAGTTTGATTTAGTTTGTTGGTTTCTTTACAAGAATTAAGGGTTGTAATGATTCCAAATAGGCAAAATATTATTTTTTTCATTATACAAACGTACTAATAAAAATAGTACTATGCAATACATGGTAGTGTTTTATTAGTATTATAGAACAATAAATATTTCTAAAAAATAATTATTGTTGCCGATAGTTATTTGAATTATTTTTCTTGTTTAATGTCTTCTAGTAATACATTTTCTTAAATGTTTTACAACGTTTAGCTATGCTGAGTGGGGATTAGAAAGCACCAACCTCTCGTCTCGCAAATAGCCACGCCTTGATTTAAAATTATTAATTGTGGCGGACTTTCCAATCTCCACGAATATATCCTGACCGATAAAACCCCATTCATTCATTCATAGGTTTTGTTGTGTGCCGTTATTGGATTATTTAGTAATACTAAATTCGACTTTTATGATTTCTATTTCAGAATCAATATTCTGGCATTCAGATGATTTACAAACTCTAATTTCTACATAATCTTTTCCCACATAGTTTTCTACTGCCAGATATTTGAAAAGAACCTTATCATACAAACCTAAACCTGTAACTTCGAATTCTATTTCGCTTTTTCTAAAATGATTTGCTTGAACAATAATAATAGCGTCAGTCACTCCATTAGGGCGATCAAACGTTTTCTGTAGTCCTAAATCAAGAATATATTCTTCGTCATTTTTGGCATTTATTTGTAGTACGTCATTTCTTTCAATTTCTTGATCAGAGCAACAAGTAACAAGTAAAGCGATGAGTACGGCTAATATGGGTCTGAATACTTGATTAAATTTCATAGCTTTTATTTTTATAACATACATCTAGACTATCCCAAATGGCTCACAACGGTTTTGTGTATGATTTCGTTGCGTGTTTCAGCAACTAATTTAGCAAATACAAACCGAATAGAAAATCCGCGAGGATTTTCGTAAGTAGTCTTGCACTAGCAATTAATTTTATACGGTGTGGCTGTTGCACAACCACAAGTTAAAGATACAGAAATTTCGTATCTTGTTATATGCAAGGCAAGAAAT
>CANNAN010000031.1 GCA_947502635.1 uncultured Flavobacteriaceae bacterium | reverse complement strand
GCTAATACGGACAACAGTTTAAAAACATACAACTATCAGTATGATGCGCTTAACAGGATTACTTCGGCTACAGATAATATTAACCGTTACAATTTATCAGGTTTAGGTTATGACAAGAATGGGAACATTACAGGTTTAACAAGAGGCGGGCATACCAATAGTACTGCAACGACCTTTGGTGCTATGGACAACCTAATATACACCTACCAGGCTAACAGTAACAAGCTTATAAAAGTATTGGACAACAGCAACAGTATTTACGGGTTTAAAGATGGTGCCAATACCGCTACAGAATACACCTATGACTCCAATGGTAACTTACTATCAGATGCGAATAAAGGAGTAACTGCTGTGGAATACAACCATCTGAACATGCCGACAAAGGTTACTGTAACAGGTGCAAATGCAGGAGTACTTGACTATAAGTATTCTGCGGATGGTATCAAGCTGCAAAAGATAAAGACACAGGGCGGTTCTACCACCACTACGGATTATGCAGGCGACTTTGTTTACGAAAACAATACCTTAAAACAGTTTAATCACCCTGAAGGTTATGTTGAACCTGATGGTAGTGGTTATCAATATGTATATCGATTAAAGGATATTTGGAGTAATACCCGAATTACTTTTGCAGACGACAATAATAATGGTTCTGTAAATAGTTCTGAAATAAGAAGAGAGCAAAATTATTACCCCTTCGGAATGGAACATAAAGGGTATAACAACTCTTCCTACGGTACTAAAAACAATCTAAAGACCTATCAAAAACAAGAGTTGACAGAGGACTTGGGATTAAATACACATGAGTGGAAATACCGTGTTAGTGACCCTGCTATTGGAAGGTTCTGGCAAATAGATCCATTAGCCGAAGATTATATGTATAACTCCACCTACGCCTTCCAAGAAAATAAACTCGGCATGGGTATTGAGTTAGAGGGTGCAGAGTTATTAGGGTGGATTAAGGACAAGGTATGGCACGGTCTAATGGGGCAACCACGAGGAGGAAATATGAATACTCATTTAGATAATACTCCTACAAGTTCAACGCCCTCTAAAAATATTACAGGAAGTTACTTTGGTGATGCCGCTTATAAACTAGCAGGAGGTGAAACCGTTTCTCAAGCAATAGATGGCAATGTCACAGCACAAGGTCGAGTTATAATGGGAGCCATGGTTTCTCTAGCTCCAGGAGCTAGAGCGAAACCAGTAGCTACTATACCATCTAAGGCAAAGGCTATAGTAAATTTAGGAAATCGAGCTAAACAAATACATAATACTCTTCCTAAAGCTACCCAAACTAGAACAACAACAGCCGTTGCTCAAGTTACTAATCCAGATGGAAGTACTTCTTATGTGGTTGCATCAAGTGAGAAAAGGTTAAGACCTGCACAAAGGGCTGCATTAAATTCTAATGAAACAGCAGTTGTTGGTGAAGGTCATGCTGAAGTTACTGCAATAAATGGAGCAACAAATAACGGACAGACTGTACAAAGAGTTGGAGCAAGCAGGCCTATTTGCAAAGGATGTGAAGAAGCAATAAATGCAGCTAATGCTGCAGTAGCTAGTCCAGTGAAACAGAAATAGATAACTTATTTTAAAAATAAAATGGATAAATATGCTTTAAAATTAACTAAGGATTTGGAAAAACTTCCTCCAAGGAGTAGACTTTTGTTTGCTTTTTGGGTAGCAAAAAGACTTTTCCATAATTATGTCTTTTTTAGTAAAGCAACCTCGTTTGGAGATATTGATATAATGTTAGATGCATTCAATTTAATTGATAAATACTTGAAGGATGAGATTAAAAATGAAGATGAGATTATTAAGGCTTTTGGTGATATTGATGAAAACACACCAGATACAAATGATTTTTCAACAGTTTTAGTTTCTTTTGCTTTAGATTCATGTAATGCATTAACTGAATGCTTAAGATATATCTTAGATGAAAATATTAGTCATGTTGTTGATATAGGAATATTTGCTCGTGATACCGTAGATATTTTTATTCAAGAAATAAATGATATGGAAATAAATGATTTAGACTTTGAACTTAATATTCAGAACAATGAACTTATGAGAAAAGAAATTACTTCTCAGAAAATATTTTTAAAAAGATTAAAAGAAAAGAAAGTCACTTTAAAAGAGATAGTTTTTGACAAAATTATTGACCCTAGCTTGGTCTAGTGTCCTTTATATATCAAAACAGCAATCTATACGATTGCTGTTTTTTATGAAAAATATTATAGGGAATAAGTTGTGCGAGCTTTAGCATCACGCAAAAGAGCATTAATAGTTGTGAAAATATGTTCTTTATCCTCACTATTAAGTTTTTGCAAATTATTAATCATACTTACCCCTTGCTGTTCCCTAGTATGGCTACCGCTAGTTTTAAAAACTAGTGGCGAGTATGAGTAAGCCCCCGCTCCCAGATTCTATGGATAAAAACAAATAAAAACTGATAAATAATTAGGCAGCAAAATTATGTATATTCACATAAGGTTGCTGTCTTTTAATAACAGCAAAAACTCGGTGTAAAAGTTTGTTTCTAATGTAGTTCAAGATTAGCATTTTGTTTTTGCCATTTTCAGCTTTATTATCAAAGTATATTTTCATTTGGTAGTCATATTTTTTAGCATTGAGGGCACACGTATTAAGTAGAGATTTAAGCTTTTTATCGGCTAGATGATTTACTTTGTTTCTACCTCTAATACTTGAACCAGATCGATAAGGAAAAGGAGCTACACCAGCATAACAGGCCAATTGTTTAGCATTATTAAAAGTAGAAAACCCTTTAGTTACAATTAGTAAATAAGTTGCAGTTTGTGGACCAATATCAGAAATGCTTTGTATGAGTTCATAATCTTTTTTAAGAGTCTCATTACTGTTTATTATATTTAAAATCTGTGAGTCTATTAATTTTTTTTATAAAATTTTACTCCTTATTATTAATATTTTATTTTAAAACAATAAACTCTTGATATGACATGAAAACGAATAAATTTAAAAGTTATTGATAGTCAGCTTCTTATGGATTGTGTTTAATGTGTTTTATATTAAAGTTACTTGAAAACTAAGAGAAAACCTTGCTTTAAGTAAGGCAAGTAAATAAATAACTACGGAAAATTTAACATTTAACCTTACTAAAAGTAAGGTAAAACCTTACTTTTGTTCTTTGAGTATTTTGTAGTTTTACAGGCATAAAATTCTAGAAATAAAACATAATCCTATGAAGAGACTTTCCCTGCTGGTTGTATTTACTTTATCCATTTTATACTCTATTAGTATTGAAGCCCAAGATTTACCACAAGTTATTCTTCCATCTCCAGAAGCCCAAGCTTTTGCAAAATATGGAAATATCCCTGTAAGTACATATACGGGAGTGCCAAATATTAGCATTCCTTTATATACTGTACAACAAGGAGACATAAGTGTTCCCATTAATTTAAGTTACCATGCTTCTGGTGTAAAAGTAGATGAAGAAGCAAGTACTGTTGGCTTAGGGTGGGTTTTAAATGCAGGAGGTATTATAAGTAGGAGTGTGTATGGTGATGATGATTTTTATAATGTCATATCAGGAGAAGGTGGTCCTTACATTAATGACGTTGTAGATGATATTATTTTAACATCTTTGCCTACATTTGGAGAAATAACCCCAAATCTTAATCCTTTTCCTTCGCAAGATTGTACAGTCATTATTGATGGAGTGGATCTTAAAGAAAAATTAAGTCGTACAATAGGTTATGCTTTCGAACCAGATCAATTTACTTATAACATTCAAGGTCTTAGTGGAAAGTTTGCCTTAAAACGCAATGGTGAGGCGTTTTTATCAAAAGAATCTAAGGTGGAAATTACTTCAGATATAGGCCCTAACCATGATAACGGTTTTGTTATTAAAGGACCAAATGGGATGATATATACCTTTAAAAAAGGAGGGAATAGATATATAGGAGGTATTCAAAGAGGAGCCCATTCTTGGCTTTTAGAAAAAATAGCATCACCAACCACGGGAAAAGAGGTGTCTTTTAGCCATTCGTTTTTGGATAATACAATTATTACCCAAACGGCTATTCTTTCTCATACTGATAATGTGGATAGTAGAGATCCTAATACGGGAAATAACTGTTATTCTCAAGGGGCTACGACTCATAATGGAGGTAATGCTTATAATGAGCAGTATTTAGATTATATTGACTTTGATCGAGGGCGTGTTATTTTTGAGTATGTTGCAGGGAGATTTGATTTGTTAGGAGCTAGATCTCTAAAATCTGTAAAAGTTTACAAAAAGAATTCTTCTGGAAATATTACTGGAAACCCTATCAAAGAATATCAATTTGAATACGAGTATTTTGACTCTGCGCTTTTGCCAGCTTCCTCAGATTATAAGAGTAAGAGACTTAAGCTAAAAAAGGTATATGAAGTAGGTAAACCTGGTCATGTGTTTAGTTATTATAACGAGTATGAGACTTCTAAATTCGAAAAAAAAGATACTTTCCAAAAAGATCATTGGGGGTATTATAATGGACATTCTAGTAATTCCACTTTAATACCTGCCTATGAAGGAAAAAACCCATTGACGTCAAGTCAAGCAATTATTACTTATTCTGGAGCTAATAGGGAAGCAGATCCTTCAAAGGTTTCTGTATTTTCTTTAAAAAATATTCAATATCCAACTGGAGGTAAAACAGAATTTTTATACGAATCTCACACTTACAATTATTATAGATCTCTTACCAACAATACAGCTACTTTCAGAGATTTAAATAAAGCCACAAGTCCAGATACTGAAGAAACAGTATCCCATTCTCATTTACATACTCCAGGAAATAACGGACACGGGACACTTAGGGAAACGACCTTTACTATTCCTAGCGGTAATGGTAACACATTAGTTGAATTTGATGTCTATTTACAATGCTCTGCTAGTAATCCTACTTGTGACCAATTGGATATTGTAGATACCGCTGTCTATTTAGAAACTCCAGATGGTACACTTTATTACCCACACCTTTGTGCCAATGGTGCTAATCAAGGACCTGATCAATGTTCTGTAGATGGTAGTTTTAGTGTAGCACCAGGAACATATACTGTTAAGAGCAGTATAACTACGATGGGGATTTCTAGCCTCCAAGTCAATTTTCAATGGCTTGAGAGTACTACACCTTCTGAAATAACTTATGGTGGAGGACAACGTATCAAAGAAATTCGTGATTATGATGGTATAAATACTTCTCCAAAAAATATCAAAACATTTAATTATCATTACACAGACTTAGGAGTTGAAAAGACACATGGTATATTAATGGCAGAACCTTTATATGAATACTTTCGTAGAGATATAGCTAGAGGGTGTAATCAATTTTGGAGAACGAGTACAAGTATGGTAAGCTTAGCAGGTAACCCAGTAGGATATGATCAAGTTACAGTAACTACTGGTGCTAATGGTGAGCTAGGCAACAGTATTTTCTATTACAGAAATCAACCAAATGTTGTTTTGGGGTATGATGGTTATAGAGCGAACTTTCCTGCTTTACCATTTAATAGCAATGGTCTTTTAGAAAAGCAAGAGGACTTTAATGCTAATGGTGATAAAGTGAGAGAAATAACTAATGTATACTCTCCTGAATCACTATCTACGTTCCCCGATTCTAAACTTATGGGAATACATAAAAACATTAACAATCCTAGTGTTGGTGGAAATATCGAAGCCTGTTTTAGTAGGTTTTACATATATCCGGCCATTCGATCCAACTGGATAAAATTAGAAAGCAGTACAGAAACTGTATTCAATTTAGGCTCAACGACACAAGGTGTTACTACACAAACCGATTATGAATACGGTAGTTCACATAAACAACTTACAAAAACCACTACAACCAATAGTAAAGGAGATGTTTTAATAAGCGAAAATAAATATGCCGAAGATTTAAATAATACTTACTTAATAAGTAATCATATGCACAACATACCGCTTTGGCAACAACAAAAGGTGGATGGAAATATTGTATCCACAACCGAAACTATTTATGCACAAACAGGACTTCCTTTACCAACAACAATTAAGACTTCAAAAGGGACAGGTAATTTAGAACCCCGCATTAATTTTCATTTATATGATGACAAAGGGAACCCTATAGAAGTTTCTAAAGAAGATGGCGTTCATATTTCATATATCTGGGGCTATAATCAAACATATCCTGTAGCGAAAATAGAGAATGCAACCAGAGCTCAAATAGATGCTTTATCTGGATTCGGCTCCAATTTTCATACAGGGTTTGAGGGCTTAAGTACAACGCAAGAAAATACCCTAAGAACTTCATTGCCAAATACTATGATAAGTACCTACACCTACGATCCGCTTATAGGAGTCACCAGTATGACGGACCCCAAAGGTTATACCATATACTATGAATACGATGACCTTAACCGTCTCGAGTTCGTAAA
>CANNAN010000030.1 GCA_947502635.1 uncultured Flavobacteriaceae bacterium | reverse complement strand
ATTTAAATTCAAAAGTCTTTTTTGGTTGTAAATTTAAAATATTTATCAACTTGTCCCCAAGTTTTATTCTTGATCGCTGGTCATGGGCAATACTGGAAAAGTATAGGGGTATACAAGAACAGGTTTTATAGCCAATTTATTACCTATAAATTCAAATCAAAAAGCCAATGTTTATTTAAAGGAAATAGAGAATGCTTGTGGTATCTACAAGAATATTTCTTTTTTGTTGTCAGATATACATTTGCCACTACAGTAATGCTCTCGAATGTTGTACTATTGAAATGGTATCCAACTTTTAGGGCATACCAAACTCGTAACAACCCAAATTTATGCTAAAGTGGTCGAAACAAAAATAAGTGAAGATATACAAAACCTACTTATGCGATTTGAAACCAAGAAGCAAAAACAATTATTAGCCGTTAAATAATCTAAATTTTTAACCTGAGTGAGAGTTCAAGATGTGTGTCTGTGGACACATTCTTGTTTACTCCCCATGGTCGCAAAGGAAAAAAGAGGATTCTAAATAGTCTAAAAGCTTTTATTTTAGCATAGAATAGAATTAATAGAAATAAAAAGCCTCCTTTTTTCGGAGGCTTGATATTTGACTATTTTCCCTCAATAAAATAGGTTTTTCTCATATAGATGCGACAGAATCTTCATTGTCCTTTTTTTATTTGCATCTAAAAAACCAGAATATAAGGAACTTCATAAAAAAGTAGTTGAACATTTACTCGTTTTAAAGGAATATGCCCCTAGCTGGTGCCAGTTTGTACCTTTAAATCCGTAAGTTCACAACCAAAAACAACCGCAAGTATATATATAAACAAAGGACTTGCGGTTTATAGTATTTCCACCTAAATTGGTGTTGCAATAAAACACTGGTATGAAAATATTAAATTCTTCCCCGCTGGCTCAATTTGTCTATTCTAAAGATTCCAACTTATAAACTTCAACAGATTTTCGTCCAGATTGATCAATGCCAACGGCAATAATATCTCCTTCGTCGTTCATGTCTAATGAAAACAACCCAGTATACGAATTTCTTTCAAGAAAGGACGGCATTGATTGCCATTCCTTATCAGTTTCAGAATATTGAAACGTATGGATATATAACTTACCAAGCGCAGAATTACCTCCTTCTTCAATTCGTTTAAGCCCTATTACAATTCTACTTCCGTCCTGGTTTATGGCTACAGCTTTTTGACGAGAGATTATATACCCTTCCTCAGCTGGAAAAGTTATTTCTTGACCTTTTTGTTTCCAAGCACCACCAGCTCCTCTCTCATAAATTTTAAAAAATGGTTCTACAGAGCAATTATTACATGATGAAGACAAAGCTCCTTCTAAAATTATATTATTTCCATCACCACTAAGATCTAAGGCAGAGCTAAGACCATCACCAGAATCCCCTTCTATTTGTTCGTTCAGCTGCCAGTCATTTTCGGAAATAGTATAGAAACTTACAAGACCCGAACCAGATGATTTAGATATAGCCAATAGACTACCACTATCATTTAGAGCTACTTTTGCAGCGTATTCTCCTGGTTTAATATCTTCTCCTATTTGTTCCCATTTATCATTGTTCAATCTATAAATTTTGGTCAGGTAATCTCTATTGTTCTTTGGCATAGCAACCGCAAGGATGTTTCCAGCTGCATTAAGAGCAACAGCACTACCAAGACCGGCAGAATTAATAATAGCCTGCCCAATCTGAACCCAATTTCCGTTTATATTTTGGAAAACCTTAGTGGTATAATAGCCTATAGTGTTTGCAAATGGTTGATAACTGGCAACGATAAAATTACCATCGCTATTAATTGCTACGTCATGACCGATAAAATCAGTTTCACTGCTGTTGTCACCGTAAAGATCTTGGTTTAACTGTGTCCAAGTTCCATTATTTAAATCATACACCCTAACCACACCATCACAGTAATTACTGCAAGCCGATGGCGAATCTGAAGAACCTAAAATTATCCTATTACCAGTACTGTTCAAATCCATTGTCCCTCCAAAAAATGGTATCGATATATCTTCTATTGTTTCTCCTTGTTGGTTCCATACAAAGGAGGTTGTTTGAGGATCATCGCCTCCTTCTTCTATTACTTTTTCATCCGTTGGATTATCCAATTCGGCTTCAGAATCGCTAGCACACCCCCATAAAAAGCCACCAAAGACTAATGAGGTTAGTATTATTTTGTTTTTAATTGTAGATGAAATGTTCATTTGTTATTTCTTTAGGGTTTATTCAAAGTCTTTACCTTGAGTTTTTATTTTATAATTTATTATAATGCGTTTGACTGTTCTTTAAAAATTTATTTTTTACTAGTATCAGTAAAGTTTAGTTCAATACATACCATTATTTTGGATATAAAACACTGATTAAATATAAGTTACTGATCCGAATTAAATATTCAGTGTTTTGTGTACATTCTTTTTGATAAATGAAGGGCTAAAATACAAGATTTTCGGTTCTGTCGCGTCTATTAAAAGTAATAAAATTTATCTTTTAAATTAATCATTTAGGCAGCTAAAGAGAAAAATGATTTGAACATCGATTCTCTATTGAAAATCAACTGTTCTTTCTTAATCATATGTACCATTTCTGTCCCAGTCAAAGTTCTTTTTGTTGACTCAAATTCTTTAAAGCCTAAGCCATCAATGATTCTCTTTTTAATAAACCTATGGTCCTGTTCTACAATGTTATTTGAGTATTTGCATTGCCTTATCTTGATTTTGGAGAAAGAACGTTTATTATAAACTCTAATAGCATGTTTGTTAGCCCCTGCGAGTTCTCGTATGCGCTAGCTCTCGTTTTCAACGAGTGCCGTATTTCTGGAAAAGACATCAATCCAATCTACTACTGTTACAGTAATAAAATGTATTTTTTCTTGATCTCGTATAATGTAACCTTCTTTCAAATTTTATACTGTCTCGTCCTGAAATATGGCTACAGGTTAAAATTGAAATTAAGCTGATAATTTATATACCATATTAGGTGTTTTAAAGTCCAAAGATAAATGTAATCTTATTTCTTTGTATAAATTAATTGCATTTTTTTGTAGCTTTTTTCGTATTGTTTAGATTGTCAAAGGCTTGATCGAGATAAAATTCATCTTTTAAGATACCGTTTACACGTTCTGCCATGGCATTTTCGTAACAATGATTTTCTTCTGTTATGCTAATTTTTATCTTTTTTCTTTTAAGAATTTGTGTGTGTACATTGTTACAATATTGTATACCTCTATCTGAATGATGAATGAGTCGTTTAATATCTTTAGCTTGATAAATGGCCTTATTAAGCCCTCTTGCACATCCTTTTAACTCTAGGCTATCACTGAGGTCATAATCAACTATTTTGCGAGAATGCATATCTGTTATTAATACCAGGTAACAAAAGCCTTTTAAGGTTCTGATGTATGTGATATCAGACACCCAAACTTGATTAGGCTTAGTTATCTCAATGCCTTTTATAATGTTACTATACTTATAAAAACGATGGTGAGAATTGGTTGTTCTAGCACTATATTTCTTTCTAAGTGTTAACATTTTATGCTCTCTAAGTACCTTAAATAGGATATCCCTGCCAACTTTTTAGGTTTGCTTTAGTAAGTCATCGTTTAATAATTTTTTAAGTTTTCTGACACCTTCTCTAGGAAGGGATTTACGTCTTTTTTTACTATCTGAATAATCTGTTGTCTAGTTTTAAGTACTTGTTTACTTTATCCTTAAACTTATAATAGACATCACGTTTTAATCCAAAACAACTGGTTACAGCTTGCAAAGAAGTAAATCCTTATAGCTTTACTTTTTGCTTCTGATTTTCCGATAGGAAAATCAGAAGCAATGAATTATATCTTGTTGGTAACAGTCGTTTTTACAAATTTGGTTGATTCACAAATGTATTCCATATAAAAATTAAATTAAGCCATGAAAATTGAGCGGTTAAGTTCAATGAACTCCCTTGCTGTAGTTGGATTTTTTCCAGTAATCATTTTATAGTCGTTCGTAATGGAAGTGAAATAGCCAGCTTCAATTGCTGCATATAAGTAACTCATAAAGTCAACCATCTCCTGAGGTAAATTATAACTAAGTAAAGTGTCTTTATATTCGTCATTACTTGGTGCAATATTAACTACTTTTTTACCCAATACATTACTAAAAATCTCAGCAAATTGTTCATGGCTTAATGATTCGCTACCAGTAAGTGTATATGCTTTCCCAAAATGTTTTTCAGGGTTTTCTAAAATGATAGCACTTGCATTAGCTACATCTCTCACATCAATATAAGAAGTTTTACTGTTCTTAGTTGGTAAATAAATATTACTGTTCTTAATAGTTTGAATATCATAGTTGATAAAATTCTGAAAAATAAAATTTGGTCTTACTATAGTGTGATTTATTCCACTTTTAATAATTATTTTTTCTGATTTTGCCAGTGTGTTTTCAGGGCTTTGGTCTATTCCATACACAGTAGAAAATAGAATAAATTTCACATTTGCGTTTTTGGCCTCCTTAATAAATGGTATCATCTTTTTATCAAAATCAGCAAAGTTTGGAGGGGAAATCAAAAATACTTTTTCAACTCCTTTCAACACTTTTTCAAATGTTTCAGGATTGTTCCAATCTAAAGAGCTGCTTGTGGCTTCTTTAATAACCATTTCTCTTTCTTGAAGTTTTTTTAAAACGGCACTTCCAAACGTTCCTGTTGATCCAGTAACTAAAATCATTTCTCTGTTTTTTTTAAATTAATAAATGCATTTGTTACGCAAAGAAACTAATATTAGTATACATTTGTAACTGTTACCAAAAGGTAACAATGAAAATAGTGGTAACCATTAAGTAACTAATAGATGACAGACTTTAAAGAAATAAGTGACTGCCCAATAACAGTAACGTTAGAATACATAGGAGGGAGATGGAAAACAATAATTCTATTTGTGCTTAATGATAGAACTTTGCGATTTGGACAAATTTCAGTACGTATTCCTGCTATTTCAAGAAAAGTACTTAGCCAACAACTAAAAGAACTTGTAGATGATGGTTTGATAAATAGAAAAAAGTATAATGAAACACCTCCAAGAGTTGAATATTCTATTACTGAATTTGGTAAAAGCCTTAAAGATGTATTAACCCAAATGGAAAAATGGGGTTTGGAATTAGAGAAACACTCAAAGGATAATACTTAAACTACCTGTCGAAGTAATGACAATATTGGTTTCCGAATCTAAATTATAACTTAAAAAAGTACTTGAAATTTATTACAAATACAGTGAGAGGTGAGGCCAAAGCAGTGTATCATGTTGTATAAAATATAAAACCCCTAATAACACTTAAAATAAGACTTTTAACAAGCTCATAAATTTGGGAGCAAACAACATATCTAAAAACAAAAGCCCCTTAAAAAAGAAGCTTTTGTGCTAAATTCTATGTTTTTTAGAGTTTTGCGTAATGATTACCCATGTTAGGCAACGTTATATATTCAGAATATTATCAATTTCTCTTTTTACTAATAATATTTCTTTTTCTTTACCCAATAATTCTTTATTTGAAGCTTTGTCATTTCTCCAAAAATATATTTTACCTTTTTTAAAGAAAATAGTGTCATTTTTACCTTTGCTTATAACCTGAAAAAGTATCTGAAATTCACCCAAAAACGAGTGAAAAGTGGAGCAGGAATGCTTGCTTTATTATTTTTAGTAAAAAATACTGTGTATAAGCTCGAAAAGTTGTTTTTAAGGAACCTTAAAATAGCTGATTATAAAGCAATCTAAAAAAAGAAACTGCCTTAAAAGGCAGTTATAAAAGTCTGTTTTTTGTGATTTATTGGCTTGTGCAACGATTACCAATGTTAGCAAATGTTAGTTCGTTTTATTTTTTTCTAAATTAGCGCCAACAGCAAAAGGGAATTCATAAGTTTCTTCATATCCGTTATTTTCATTAAAAACAATAATTGCCGCTCGATTTTCAAATGGACTTTGGAAATATCCTTTAATCATAAATCGTCTATGTGAGAGGGGGCTATTTTTTGAACACTTCTCTTCCTGACAGTGCCAATGGTAAACTATTTTTTCTTTAATATTTTTTGAATAGAGTGTTATTTTATAATCTGTTGTCAGGCTACCATTCTTAGTGTTGACAATATTGCTTTTTTCATCAATAGTAATTCCTTTTTCTTGAAGTTTTGAAATATTATTTAAAGATAAATTGGTTGGTTCAATTTTATAGTTACTAAGCACATCAAGTATTAAATGTTTATTCTTATCCCAAGCAATAGTTTTAAAGAAAGCATGATCAAAATAAGCCCCTTTTTTATAAGCAAGAGAATCAACCTTTGTTGAACTCGGTTTCCAAACATGTTCATCTTCAGGATTATAATATATACTTTTTTCAAATAAAATTTTATCAGTTTTCATATTTTGAACGACGAAATTATATTGAAAACCGCCACCTCCCGCTACAACATTTATATCTTGATGTATATATGAGAAATCACCTTTCTCAGACCACCCTAATGGATAAATAACTTGATAATTACTTTCCATTGGATTTCCTACAATAACAGGTTTAGGACAATCAATAACTTGAGCTTGTATCCAAAAAGCATTAAAGCAAAAAATAATACTAACAAAATAATACTTCATTTTACGTTTTATCTTAATTACTTATGGTTCTTAATATTTGCTAACGTTAAATATATGGCAAGTTGGGCAGAAAACAAGCGATTACTTTCGGATTAGCCACAAGCCAAATCTTTTTATTTTGTTTTTAATTTTTCTCATTTTAAAAGCCAAATTAAAAATTTGGCGGACTTTCTAAATATACAAAAACCTTTCGGTTTAACACTTATTAGCTATTTTTTATAGCATCCATGAAAAAGCAGTAAGTCGAGTATCTTTATAGATCACAAAAAATATAAAAGATATGAACACTCAAATT
>CANNAN010000029.1 GCA_947502635.1 uncultured Flavobacteriaceae bacterium | reverse complement strand
AAGCAATCTAAAAAAAGAAACTGCCTTAAAAGGCAGTTATAAAAGTCTGTTTTTTGTGATTTATTGGCTTGTGCAACAATTACCATTGTTAGCAAATGTTATTATTTTTTAATTACTTTTAGCGTATTAAATTTTTCTATTTTCAGGAAGTACATTCCTTTAGATAGATTGCTAATATTTATTTTTTTATCATTTGATGTTACTCCAGAAATAATATTTTTTCCAAAAATATTAAATAGTTTAAAATAGACATGCTCAATTAGCCCATTTATACTAATAAAGTCAGAACTTGGATTAGGAAATACACTTAGATTAAGATTATTACCATTTACATCATTGACACTAAGTTGGTCTTCAAATTTTCTAATATATGAGGCTCCTGATCCATCTCTGAATGTAGGATGATAAATAGCATATGGAATATTTTCAATATCAAAATTTAATTCTAGAAAAGCTGTACCATAAAACGCCGCATATGTTTCTAAATCATCTAGAATGGTATAACCATCGCTAGAAAACCTAATGAACATTATTTTTTCTGGATCTGACAAAAAATCATCTTTTGTGGCTAGAAAATAAACATTTCCCAGGTTATCCTTTTTTAATTTAAAATTGGCACCGGAACCTATTCCAATTCCATATTTCCTGTCCCAATTACTATCATTTAACACAACTACATAATTAATATATTGAGAATAAAAATCAGCTTGACTGTTTAGCATGGAAACATAAAGCTCTCCATTCGAACTAAAAGCCATATCTAAATTTAATGCTCTAAGGATTACTTCTTCATCTGCATTAGTATCAGGATTTATAATAGTGGCAGTAAAAAAAATGTCATCACCAACTTGATCCCAAGAAGTATTATCGAATTTAAAAACACGTCCTATAGAATTTAAATTAACTCCTAAATAAGATTCATTTGTTAATGGATTGATTTTAACTACGGATTTACGAATGTAATCCCCAGTAAATTCACCAATATTTTCAATATTTTGACTATCATACACATATTTTTTTACTTTAACAGCATTATTAGCTCCAGATGATTTCTTGCGATATACTATATAAATATTATTACTAATGTCTGTTGCTAAGTTTAAGTCATAAGCTCCATCGACTGTAATGTTTTGAGCTACATAGCTCCATGATGTACCATCAAACTTAATAATACTTAATTCCTGGTAACTAATATCTGTGTAGGCAATATAAATATCACCATTAGAAACAATTTCAATATCGACTTGCGAAATATCCAAAGTCAAAAAAGATAAATCACCTATAGAACTCCAGCTAGAACCATCATATCTTAAGACTTTAAGTTGTCTATTAGTTTTTGTAGAATATGCTACTACAGGTTGGTTATCATTATTGAATAAAAAATCTATTGAATTTCTATATATGTTGTCCTCAAGTACATCTCCTCCTATTAATGAGAAATCTGAAAAATCATTCCAAGATTGAGCATTAGTTACAGTTGAGATTATAAGACAAAAGATTAAAATTATAAGTTTGGGGGTTTTCATGATTGTAACGGTTAGAATAGAATTAAAAAAGTTTTAACACAACTTTTCTTATAAATTTATTTATTAGACTCCTAAGCATGTAACGTCTTTGATTATCTAATATTGTAAGTTTTAAATAGGTAATAATTAGTTTTTATGGTCGGTTTTAATTTTTGCTAACGCTTGATGTATGAGGCGAAATGTCCCGTTAGGGCATTATGACTTCATACATTCGTGTTATCATAAGTTAAACTGCAAATTAATTTTCTATTCCCTTAATCAGTTTTTTGGTATATCTCTTCATTGATTTGTCAAAGAGAGTTAAAAAATAAATTCCATTTTTTAGTCCTGAAATATCAATTGAAAAACCTTTGCTATTATCAATCTGTAACTCATTGTTTTCTATGACCTTTCTGCCCGATAAGTCATATATTGAATACTTTTCTATATCCAATGAATAACCATTTTGGATATTAATCGTATTTGTTGAGGGGTTAGGGTATATACTGAAATTTACCTTTTCCGAGATATCATTAACACTTAAAACTGTATCGGAGTTTACAGAAAATAGGGAATTACCAATGTTGATAAACCATTTATCATCTTTATAATACGCTTTACTGTCAGTATTTCCAACATTATTTAAAATTTTAATGATTTCTCCTTCATTAGAATACAAATACCACTTTCTGTCATTTTGAAATATGATTTCTCCAATGTTATTTAGTGCTACTAATCTTGAATCTGTACCAAACGGTGAAATTCTAATGGTTTCTCCTGATACTGTTCTTAGCATTATGACCTCTTGTCCTAGATTACCTAGGTTTTGATATGCAACAAAACCATTATTTATCATATACTGTGTTGGATTAAATGAAAAATCAGTATCATCAAATCGAAGTTCTTCTTCAATATTATTTTCAGAATCAAAAAATATAGTCGAAACACTAGAATAATCCCAAGAAAACAAGTGATCTTCTACTTTGCTGTATACGAATAAATTACCATCTGTTTTAACAGCTGTGTTATTAATTCGTGGAAAATCACCATCAGAAGTAATATTACTCTTTACTCCATTTTCAAGAAAAACAATGTCTCCTTTATCGTCATAGTATAAAATCGAACCATTGTCAAATACTTTACTAATCCCCATTTGATCATCCTCTATTTGAAAATCAGATAAAGGAGTATACATATCTAAATCATTTTTATTGTGTATAAAGTAAGATGGTGAAATATTATGACAGTCCACCAAAACTGTACCAGGTGTTTGTTCAAGATCTAAACATATGTGTTCTTGTCTTAACAAATAATTAGAATAATGATCCCCACTAACATATGTTCTATTGAATCCAAAATAAAGGGTTGGATCATTTGAATCATAGCCATCAATAATAACCTTTGGAAATTCTTTTATGATTTGACTATCAGAATGCCAAAAAAGGGTATTATGATAATTTTCGTTATCATTAACATTTCTAACACTTGAAAATAATATTCCATCTTCTATTAATTTCATTGGAGGGAAAAGTACCTGATTCCCAAAATTGGAATCTTTTATATAAAATTGAGATTCTAAGTTAATCGTATTCTCTTCATTAGCAGCTATGTCAGTAATTTTGAAATTTCCAAACAAATTACAGTCTTCTGATAAAGAAAAATCACAATTACCTCTTGAAGTAGATAGTATCTTTTTTCCGTCAAAATCGGCTATTTGATGATTATTTATTTTGTACTCTAAACTTAATGCTTGACTTGTCTCAATAAAAAAATATGAGGTTATATTTAAGGTTTGATTTGATGCATCAGTAACAGAATATAGTATTTCAACTTTTGAATCGATAAATTCAGAAAGATTAAATTCTTGATCTATTGCTTCGTTAGATTCTATTAGTGGAATTGGATTGCCATCTTCGACATAATCTAAAATAGAGTTTCCATTGCTACTAATCAAAAATATTTGATATATGAGATTGGTTGGTAAATCTGTTCGTGATCTATCAAATGCGTCAAATACAATCCTAACATTTCCGTTTTGTTTTACATCATAATATACAGGTTTTAAGTCCACTATTTCAGGAGGAGAGTCATATGTAAGTATTTGAGTTACTTCCTTAATATTTCCAATTATATCATTAACTATAATTTTTAAAATATATTCTCCCTGTTCGGAATCCTCAAAATCGAAAATACCATTGGATATATTTTGCTCTACAATATCTAAATCTACTACTTTTCCTTCTACCTCTGCTTGTACTAATGAAACTTCGTAAAAGGAATCTACTTTTACTTGAACATTGAAAGTTTTGTCTACGAAAGAGGTTGAAGGTTCAATAATTTCAATGCTTATATCTTGTCCAGAACAAAAATGAATTGATATAAAAAACAATAAAGCAATATTAATAATAAATTTTTCCATTTCAATGTAATTTTAGTTGCCACTTTTGTTGAATTTAATTGTTTTTTACAACAGTATTCAAATTTATGATAACGATTTGTGTATGATTTGTTGCGTGAAAATCCGCAGGGGTTTTCAGATTAAGAAACGAAGATAGCAAAAGTGCGAGGATTTTCCGATAGGAAAATCAGAAGCAATGAATTATACATTTTGTGGCTGTTGCATAACCACAAGTTAAAGATACAGAAAATTCGTATCTTGTTATATGCAAGGCAAAAAAGATTATCAAGAAAAATTATTTGCTCAATTCCAACTGAGTGAGCGGATTCCCAATGAGAATTTTTATCGTAGGTTAAAGGAAGTTTTGGATTTAGATTTTCTTTATGGACTTACCAGAGATTATTATGGAAGTAGCGGACAAAAAAGCATCGATCCTGTAGTTTTCTTTAAACTGTGTTTGGTGGGTTATTTAGAAAACATTATCAGTGATAGACAATTGATACAGCATAGCAGTATGCGTTTGGACATTCTCTATTTTTTAGGCTATGATATAGATGAGGAATTACCCTGGCATTCCACTATTAGCCGAACCCGTGGATTATATCCAGAGTCGGTATTTGAAGATGTGTTTACCAAGGTGCTAAGTCTGTGTGTAGACAAAGGCATGGTAAGCGGTCATACCCAAGCTATAGATTCCGCACCAGTAAAAGCAAATGCTTCTATGGATACTTTAGAACTGAAAGTACCCAAGGAAGATTTAGAGATGCACTTACATCGTCTCCGCCATATTAGTACTATGGATAAAGAATCAGCTCCAATACGACAATCAAAATTGAATAAAGCTTCTAAATCACAACAAGAAATAAGTGCTAGGGCAAGTGAGTTACAAGCCATAAAAAGCAGAAACAAAAAATGGCGTAAAGACCAAGACCAACGACCAGGAGCAGGTAATAAAGGCTCTAAATATACTTCAAACAAAACCCATTATAGTCCAACCGATCCCGATGCACGAATCAGTGTAAAACCAGGTAAGGCAAGAAAGCTTAATTATATGAGTCAGTTAAGTGTAGACACTGCGCATCATGTCATTACGGATATCAAGGCGTATCATGCAGATGGCAAGGACAGCCTTTATTTACCCGATATCTGTAACCGCTTAGAAAAACGCTTGCATAAACAGGGCTTATTATGGCATAATTGTATTGCAGATACGGGCTATAGTAGTGGGGAGAACTATGCTTTTTTAGAAGAAAAGGGCTTACGTAGTTATATTCCGCCCCATGGCACTTACAAAGGAGGCACAGAGGGATTTAAGTATATTAAAGAATTGGATCATTATCTATGCCCTCAAGGAAAGATCATCCCCTTTAAAAAGGTTTTTTATGAAGGAGCAAATAACAATAAAAAGAAAGACAACAAGAAATAAGTGCTAGGGCAAGTGAGTTGCAAGCCATAAAAAGTAGAAACAAAAAATGGCGTAAAGACCAAGACCAACGACCAGGAGCAGGTAACAAAGGCTCTAAATATACATCAAACAAAACCCATTATAGTCCAACCGATCCCGATGCACGAATCAGTGTAAAACCAGGCAAGGCAAGAACGCTTAATTATATGAGTCAATTAAGTGTAGATACAGGGCATCATGTCATTACGGATATCAAGGCGTATCATGCGGATGGCAAGGACAGCCTGTATTTACCCGATATCTGTAACCGCTTAGAAAAACGCTTGCATAAACAGGGCTTATTATGGCATAATTGTATTGCAGATACGGGCTATAGTAGTGGGGAGAACTATGCTTTTTTAGAAGAAAAGGGCTTACGTAGTTATATTCCGCCCCATGGCACTTACAAAGGAGGCACAGAGGGGTTTAAGTATATTAAAGAATTGGATCATTATCTATGTCCTCAGGGAAAGATCATCCCCTTTAAAAAGGTTTTTTATGAAGGAGCAAATAACAATAAAAAGAAAGAATATCGAGCCTCAAAGAAAATTTGTACCGACTGTCCCTTAAGGAGTAGCTGTTTAAAAAAGAGCCAAGAAAAGCGTATTACTATTACCTATTATGTAGAAGAGTACGAACGTAACAATGCCCGAGTAAACAGCCCGAGAGGGAGCTACATGAAAGGTAAACGACAAAGTACGGTAGAACCAGTATTTGGAACGCTTACCCAGTTTTTAGGGCTTAGAAAAATCAATACCATAGGCATTGAGCAAGCAAATAAAGTAATGCACTTATCAGCCATAGCTTATAACCTGAAAAAGTATCTGAAATTTACCCAAAAACGAGTGAAAAGTGAAGCAGGAATGCTTGCTTTATTATTTTTAGTAAAAAAGACTGTGTATAAGCTCGAAAAGTTGTTTTTAAGGAACCTTAAAATAGCTGATTATAAAGCAGTCTAAAAAAAGAAAGTGCCTTAAAAGGCAGTTATAAAAGTCTGTTTTTTGTGATTTATTGGCTTGTGCAACGATTACCATTGTTGTACTTAGTGATTTTTTAATTTTAATTCAATTCTATTCTTTCCAAGGACAAAACCATCTGTTATTTCTTTTTTGCCTTTGTAATCTATTGTCTCGTGAATAAATTCAGTTAATACCAATTTATTATCTTTAAACTTCCAGTTGAATTGCTTGTATGTGTTTTGTTTTGAATTCGTCAATGTAATTACATCTAAATTTTTGTGAGGATGAAGTGTTCCAAAATAATTTCGTACTTCATATTTGTCAAATCCATTAAAGTTTTTCAAATTTCCATTTTTCTCGAAAGTTACAATTTCATTATTATTTAAGTTCTGGTAATTTCCTGAAATCAGATTTTCATTGAAGTAAGTTGTAATATTACTATTGATTTTATGAACTCTATCTTGATTTTCTAATAATATTTTTAAATCATTTCTTTTACTAAAAATATAAGTAATAGAATCAATAATATCTTGATTTCTATATTGTTTTAAATGAAGTTTATCGCTTTTTTTAATTAGTGCATATTTTCCTCCAAAAGATTCGAAAACAGTTAAAGTGTCAGAATTATGATTTAGTTTTTCTTCTAACTCGATTATAGAACCATAACTTGTAATGGAATCGTTTTTTATTTCTAATAAAATTGCAAACCAACTTGGTGCTTGAACTCGATGTTTGGCTATTTCTTTATCAGATAGTATTTTGTCAAAATAATTATTCAGTCCCCAAATTCCATCCAAATTAGGCTCTAAATCATTAGATTCAACAACTTCATTTGATTCGGTATTAGCTAATTCAGACGTTTTCTTTTCTTTCCTTGAATTACATCCTAAAAGAAGACAAATTATCAATATGGAAATGGTGTTTCTCATCATGTGCGCTAACGTGTTCGTGTATGGTTAGTTGCGTGTTTCAGCAACTAATTTAGCAAACATTCACGAGCCAGAGAAAATTCCGAAGGAATTTTCCGAGTAGACCTGAACCAAGCAATTAAATATACACAGTACTTTGTTGTAGCCAGTTTTTTAATTTTTTTATAATTTTATTTTTTTGTACGGTAAAAATACGTACATTTGTAATGCTGATTACATTATTACGACAAAGAAAATAGAAACAAAGCAAATAAGACAAAGAGAAAGTCAAACGAATTAAGACAAAGAAAGTAAGTCAAGCAAATTAAGACAAAGGGAAAGTCAAACGAATTAAGACAAAGGGAAAGTCAAACGAATTAAGACAAAGGGAAAGTCAAACGAATTAAGACAAAGAAAGTAAGTCAAGCAAATTAAGACAAAGGGAAAGTCAAACGAATTAAGACAA
>CANNAN010000028.1 GCA_947502635.1 uncultured Flavobacteriaceae bacterium | reverse complement strand
AACACCAAATATGGTATATAAATTATCAGCGTAAATTCAATTTTAAACTGTAGCCATATTTCAGGACTAGACATTACAGAAATTTGGAAATTGAAAATAAAATATTATTAGTATTGGATTTAGATGAAACTCTAATTCACGCAACTGAGCGAAAACTCGAAATTGACTTTGACTTTCAATATGCCGATTATTTCATTTATAGAAGACCAAATCTTAAATGGTTTCTGGAATCTATGAGTGCTGATTTTAAATTAGCTGTTTGGTCTTCCGCTGACGATAAATACGTTGAGGAAATAGTTGAAAAAATTAAACCTGAAAATATTGAATTCGAGTTTGTTTGGGGAAGAACTCGTTGTACAACAAAAAGAGATTATGAACTTGATGAATATGTTCACGAAAAAAGACTTAAAAAAGTAAAAAAGAAAGGCTTCTCAATTGAACGGATATTAATGATTGATGATTCTCCCGAAAAAACAAAAGACAATTACGGAAATGCAGTTTATGTGAGTGCATTTGAAGGAGACCAAAATGACTCTGAATTGAAAACTCTTGCGGAATATCTGAAATCCATAAAAAGTAGCTCCAATGTACGGAGTTTTGAAAAGAGAGGATGGAAAAACAAAACGGCTTAGAACACTAGTAACTGTTGCGCAACAACTATTTTTGATAAAACCAGACTGTTTCCATAAATTCAAAAGAAAATTAACACTGTAAATCAGTCGTTTAAAAAATAGCTAAACACATAAAAATACTTGATAGCTTTGAAATGGTAGTTGTGCAACAGCCACACTATATATAGCAAATTGGGCGATTAGTGTTTAATCGAAAAGTTTGTGTCTATTTACAAAGTCGCCAAATCTTTTGATTTGGTATTAAAAGAGAAAAATTAAAACAAAATACAAAACATTTGGCTTGTGGCTAAACCGAAAATAATTGTCTGTTTTCTGCCCAACTTGCCATATATTTACCGTTGGCAATAATATGAAAAAACTGATACTACTATTACTAATCCTAACTTCTTGTGTGAGTAATTCACAAGAAGTTAAAGAAGTGAAATTTTCCGAATTGGACTACACAATTCCGAATGACTCTACTTCTATGGTAGTTTTGGCAAATGACAAACCTTTGAACGGAAAATATAAAATAATTGACGATAAGTTTCCGACTCGTTTCAGTCTAACAGAATTTATTGACGGGAAAGCAGAAGGAAAATCTGAATATTTTATTGACGGAATACTAACTGGAATAAAGGAAATGAAAAATGGCCTGCCGAACGGACTTTCCATTGTTTATGACAATACTGGAAAACACGTTATGTGGAAAGTACAAATGGTAGATGGAAAAAGACACGGACTTTCGTGGTACGGAACAGATGATGACCAATTTTATATAATGGGAGAAGAATCAACGAAAGAGGAATTTGAAGAATACGAAAGAAACAATAAGCGGAATTAAAAACTACTGGCAACAAAGTACTGTGGTAAAAAACAAGTAAAACCTCATTAATTTTTCACTAATGTACTTCTATAAGTATCGTCATATATTAACCCAGATTTAGCTATCGCAAAAGCCTGTTTTAATAATTTATTACACACTGCTATTAAAGCTAGTTTTTTACTCTTTCCTTTAGCTACTATTCGCTCGTATAAATCTCTGCAAGCCTTATTGTATTTACAGGCATTAAAACTGCACATAAATAATAAATTTCTCAGCTTTTGATTTCCTATTTTACTTATTCTTGGTCGCCCTTTTACACTACTTCCACTTTGTCTGATTACTGGTGTTAAACCTGCATAACTGCACAATTCACTTGCGCTTGTAAAACGATCAAACCCGCCTGTTAAAACAACTAACATAATAGCTGTTTTTGTACCAATACCTGGAATAGTCTTTAAACGTGTAAACAAATCTTGATGCGTTTGTTTTACTAAAATTAACAGCTTATCTTCTAAATATTTTATCTCCTTCTGGAGCTGTTTTAAACTACGTTTTAAGGACCTTACAACTGCTTTGCTTGGGTTTCCTAATACAGATTCACCATGTAATTTGTTTTTTAGCATGGTGCTTTGTTTTGTATATAAAGAAAGGGTTCTAACCATTTGAAGACTTTCTATCTCTTCATTAGTATTACCTCGCCATAGATTTAATTCTACCTGCTCAGCATAAGCACAAATAAGTTTTGAATCGCTCTTGTCTGTTTTTACTTTTGATAGTCCCATCTGTATAAAACGTTTCACTGATAATGGGTTTTCTACAAATACGTTTATACCCGATTCTAGTAAATGATAAGCCAACTGATAATGATAATAGCCTGTAGCTTCCATCACACAATGACTGCCACTATTTAAGAGTTTTGAAAACTTCTTAAAACCAAATTCATTGTTTTTAAACTGATAGTAATTACCATTTGAATCTGTGACATCAAAAACTAACGCACTGATGTCAATACCAAAATATTTAATATCTTTATTCATAAGAACTGTTTTTATGAAAGGACAACCTACGCGAGTTTCAACGACTTAAAATCGAGGTCTTAAAGCCTCATAGAACTGTACGAAATCTGTGTAGAAAAGAGAGGGGATTTGCAATGTTGTCGAAGTCTAAAGCTTCTGCGTGTATAATAACCTTAATCCTCTCTTTTGTTCTTTCTGTTTATATTCTAAATTTAATGAATTGTAAACTTAAGACGTGTATAGTTCATTGCTTCTGACTTTCCTTTCGGAAAGTCCTCGCACTTTTACTATGTTCGGTTTACGGCGGAAAATCCTCGTGGATTTTCACGCAACGAAACCATACACAAACCCGTTAGGCACAAGCTTGAAATCACTCATATGAAAAAAAAACTCACTTCGATTTATAAGATTAGAGAGTATGGTTTAAGCTGGGGAATATGGATTCAAATTTCAGCAACAATTGAAAAAAATAACGAAGGAAAAAATATATCTGACAATCTGTTTTATGAAAATAAAGTTAAAAACAGAAAATTGACTACTCAAGAAATTAATCTTTTATTGGCTGGAATAAAATGGGTCAGCCCAATGATTATAAAGAAAATAAAATCTCCAACAAAAATAATTTTAGAAGAAATTGAGTTAAATGAATGTGATTATCAAAGCGAGGGATTATTCTATGCAATTGCATTTTGGGCATCAGAAACTTTTGAATTTAGTTTGCCCAATTATGAGTTTACCTATGACAAAGAAAAAGACAGATATTCTTTTTCAAATTTAACTGAATATCTAAAAAAAATCAGAACTTAACAGAGTAAAAAAATACTATTTTTAGCACGTCTTCGATTTTAAAAAAAATCTTACATTTACGCTATGGACATAAAACTGACAGAAGAGGAAAAAATTAAAATCTTGAATTCCGATGACATATACGGAATTATGCAAAAGGTTCTACTTCGAGAAAATAAAATTGACCAAAACAGAGAACATTTTTGGGTTATTGGATTAGCAAACAATAATCGTATTCTTTTTATAGAACTCGTTAGTTTAGGAACCGTAAATAAAACATTAGCGGAGCCGATGGAGGTTTTTAGCTTTGCATTGCAAAAAAGGGCTGTGAAAATAATTTTATGTCATAATCATCCAAGCGGAGAATTAAAACCATCAGAAGGAGATAAAAATGTATCTGACAAATTAATTCAAGTTGGAATTATTGTGGACACTGAGGTTATTGACCATTTGATAATATCCGATAAAAGTTATTTGAGTTTTGCTGATACTGGACTTTTAGACGAACTGAAAAAAAGCACAAAATATGTTCCTAAGTATGTTCTTGAACAAAGATTTAAAAAGGAGGCTACTGAAATTGCCGAAAAAAAGAAAGCAATTGAAATAGCAAAAGAACTTAAACGGAGAGGAACGATGGATGAAGATATTTCTGAAATTACAGGTTTGTCGATTGAAGAAGTTAAAAAATTAAGAGTTAAAAAAAAATAAAGCCAGTGCCTAACAGGATATAAAAATAATTGCTGTTTTAGGCTTAAACAAAGGTAGTTGCTATTTTGCTACGTCTGATTTTCCTTCGGAAAATCATCGCTCACAAAACCGCAACTATTCTTATACTTGACGTTAGGCACAAGCTGAAAAACAACACAAATAATAAAACAAAACTATTATGAAAAAAGGAATTTTATTTATTGCATTACTCGGAATGAGTTTTGGAATTAAAGCCCAAGAAAAAATTCAAACTGAGATTGGTCTAAAAGCTGATTTTATCTATAAAAACGGAAATATCGGTATTGGAACTACAAATCCACAACAAAAACTCCAAATAGGAAATAGTGGTTTCACTTTACATGATGGAGGACACAAAGTATTAACATTTAACCCTCATACCACTAATTATGGTTCGATTAGATATGATGTTCCCAACAAAAGATTCAATTTCGAAACAGTAGTAGATGGAAATTTAAAGAATCATCTGTCAATTGCTAGTAATGGAGACGTAATAGTTGGTGATAAACTACATGTAAATGGACGTATGATGTTAAGCCACGGTGTAATACAACGGGGAGGAACACCTATTACAAATACTGGAGACTTGGGGCTATATTCTCATGTGTCAGGTAGTTGGATAAGAATCGTCAGTAATAATGCACCTATTCGATTTTTTACAGATATTGGAAATGGAGGAGCAGGAAATAACGTTAAAATGTCAATTGAATCTAATGGAAGTGTCGGCATTGGAACAACAGTTACTGGCTCTCATAAATTAGCTGTTGAAGGTTCAATCGGAGCAAGAGAAATTAAAGTTGAAGCCAATGGATGGTCGGATTTTGTTTTTTATGACAATTACAAATTACCAACACTTAAAGAAGTAGAAACTCATATAAAAGAAAAAGGGCATTTAAAAGATATTCCAAGCGCTAAGGAAGTTGAAAAAAATGGTATTTTTCTTGGAGAAATGGATTCAAAATTATTGCAAAAAATTGAGGAATTAACCCTTTATACTATTCAACAGCAGAAAGAAATTATTTTGCAAAAAGAAAAGGTTGGAAAACTTGAAAAAGAAAACGAATCTTTAAAATTTTTAGCAACTAAGTTTCTAGAATTACAAAAAAGATTGGAAAAAATAGAAGGTATAAATAATAATGAAAATTAAGATTCAAATTATATCTCAAAAAAATCCTACTTTTACGTTATGGACATAAAACTGACAGAAGAGGAAAAAATTAAAATCTTGAATTCCGATGATATATATGGAATCATGCAAAAGGTTCTACTTCGAGAAAACAAAATTGACCAAAACAGAGAACATTTTTGGGTTATTGGATTGGCAAACAACAATCGCATTCTTTTTATAGAACTCGTTAGTTTAGGAACCGTAAATAAAACATTAGCGGAACCAATGGAGGTTTTTAGCTTTGCATTGCAAAAAAGGGCTGTGAAAATAATTTTATGTCATAATCACCCAAGCGGAGAATTAAAACCATCAGAAGGAGACAAAAATGTATCTGACAGATTAATTCAAGTCGGAATTATTGTGGACACCGAGGTTCTTGACCATTTGATAATATCCGATAAAAGTTATTTGAGTTTTGCTGATACTGGCCTTTTAGACGAATTGAAAAAAAGCACAAAGTATGTTCCTAAATATGTATTAGAACAGAGGTTTAAAAAAGAGGCTACTGAAATTGCCAATAAAAAGAAAACCGTTGAAATAGCAAAAGAACTTAAAAGAAATGGAGTTGATAACGAAACAACTGCATTATCAACAGGACTTTCAATTGAGGAAGTTGAAAAATTGAGAGTAAGAAAAAAATAGAAGCCAGTGCCTAACATGGTATAAAATTAATGGCTAGTGAGAGCTTACTTGGAAAATTCCGCAGGAATTTTCCGCTGGCAAGTATTTGTTTACTAAATTAGTTACTTAACCACACCACTAATCTTATACGTATACGTTATCAGCAATCAAAAAACTAAAACCATAAGTAGTATTTCAAAATAAATATGGAAGAAACACCAAATGAAAATATAGAAATTCCTATAGAAGATATTAATAAATTCATTGAACACATAAGTAAAGATTTACAAGGAAACCAAATTAATATTTTTAGAGGTCAAAGAGATGTTAGTTGGAGTTTAGAGTCTGTTGTTTTTAGAGAGAACTATAGTGACCATAAAGAAAAAGAAATCTATGAGATAATTACAAAATATAATTTTGATGAATTTTCTAATCACGAATCATATTTTGATGAGTTAATTCAGATGCAGCATTATGGAATACCAACAAGATTATTAGATTGGTCTTATAATCCATTAATTGCTCTATATTTTGTTGTCGCTTATGAAGATGAGACAGATGGGTATATTTTTCAAAACACAATAGATAAAAACTTAATCTATTCTTTTAATTCAGATGAATTTAAGTATTTATCTAAACTCTTTCAGGCAGATTCTAAACAAACAATTCTAAGTTTTAAAGATGATGAGAGTATTGAAGTTAAAAGATTATTAAAAGAAGCATTATTAACTTCCAATAATACATTTTTTATTGATTCAGTTTTAAGAAATAAAAGAATAAGAGCACAACAAGGCTGTTTTTCAATAACAATAGATAATAAAGAAAAGTTTATTGAATATATTTTGAATGATATTATTACTGATTTATTCAGAGAATTTCAACAAAAAATCCCCTTTGATTCATCTATAAATAAACTACTAAACAATGAACAAAATAAGTTTAGTGAATTTATAAAAGAATTAAAAATGACTTATAAAAAGAAAGGAGAAAAAAGTAATTACATAGATGTCTTTTCTAATTATATTGAACGAATTAAATCAAACAATAGTTCATTTTGCGACAAACAAAATATTAAAGATATTAATGAAGAATTAGAAAAAATATCAACTGATTTTGCAAGCTTTTTTATAGATAAAACAAAAATTCTTAATGCAAATAGACAAAAACTTGAAAGTAAGAATCTAGTGAAGTATATTATTAAAAAAGAAGATAAAACTAAACTAAAAAGACAGCTTCAAAATATAGGAATAACGTCTACTTTGGTTTATCCCGATATTCAAGGAACAATTGAACATATAAAAAACACATTCAAATAATTATGATAGAAGCTGTCAAAAGAAATACAGAGATGAAAATCGCTAAAATTTTCATTGAAAATTCATTTTCAGAAGAACAATTGTTTACATTAAATGAAATTGCTTCTACTCTTTTTGTTAGAGAGAAAGAATTTGAATCATTTAAGAGTCTGTTATTTATAGATGTTCAGAGTAACTACAGAGTTAGTCCAGAGTTATATACAAAAATTGTAGAGTGGAGAAAAAAACACGAAGAAAACAAAGACCAAATTAAAGATACTATAAAAGAATATAAAAAACTTTTTGAGAGTATCCAAGAATCTTATAATTATACAGAAGTCTTTAATGATTTTAAGCCTCTAATTTATAAACTACATTGGGCATTTTTACCAGTTTATGAAGATTATATGATAAATAACAGAGGTGTAAACCCTGAAGATGATATAAATGATTATTATGACCATTTTCATAGTTTACAAGATTTGTATAAAACAATTGATGCTAGTAAAAGTTCTTGGAAAACTTTAAAAGGAGATATTAATTTAAATCATATTTTTAAATTTCCCATATACACAAACAGATGGGGACACGAAGATGTATATAAAGTTATAAGAACGTATAATGGATGGTCTGTAGCTAACATTGGAATAAGTGGTGTTTGTGATACTTATGGAAAAGGTTTAAATGACTCTCGTGGTGGGTTTGTTGCAAATTTCAATCAAGATTACGTCCAATATCCAGAAAGTTTTCACTTTATGATAAATAGATTATGGGAACTAGCAGATGAATCAGAAATGAGTATTGAGGAATTGCAAGCTAAATTATTAAATATTGCAAATCTAATTAGTGAAGTTGAGAAAACAATTGATAAATTCACACCTAATTGGTATAGATAGAAAGCTGATAACAATGTATAAAAAACATAGGGCATTTAGCTCAATCGAAAGGTCTGTGAATATTAACTAAGTCCGCTAAATATAAAATTTGGCATTTATGAGAAAAAAGATAAAAGCAAAATATTTATATTTGGCTTAGTACCAATCCAAAACGTATCGCTTATCACCTGCCCTACGTTTCTTATACTAAACGTTGTATGCCATTGCGGAAAAAACCAACCGCCAACCACATTAGATTTTCGGTTTTGGATTTCTTCTTGTTGGATACATCACCTGATGTTTTTTGAATTGACCGATTTCCTCCCTTAACGTTTGATTGATATTGTAAATCAAATCATTTTGGTATTTCATAATTCCCAATAAATCGTGCATTGCGTTTAAATTTTCTAATTGCTTGCCAACTATTTGTTCTAAATCTGCTTTGGTATATCTTTTGCTCATAATTATGTGTTTTAATATTCAAAAAAAACTTAAGTAGGTTTATTTGAACCCCTTAAGGCATAACAAAGATATTAAAAATATTCAATTGAATACTATAAAGCATAAAATAATGCCAAAAACATTAAAAATGAAGTCATTACATTTGACTTTCAATGATATTAATTCATTATGGACAAGGAAGTTTACAACCGTATAAAGGCTGTCTTAGCTGAAAAAGGAAAAACTAACAATTGGTTAGCTGACCAATTAGAAATGAATAGAACTACAGTTTCTAAATGGTGCAGGAATGAAATGCAACCAAGAGTAGAAACCTTATTTCAAATTGCTAGAGTACTGGAAATTGATGTGAGGGAGTTATTGATATCAACAATAAAAAAATAAAACGGCATACAACAGGGTATAAAATTAATTGCTAGTATAGGCGTACTTGGAAAATTCCTGCGGAATTTTCCTTTCGCAAGTCCTAGTTTACTAAATTAGTTACTTAACCACGCAACTAATCTTATACTAAGCGTTACAAAACATTATGACCAACCTCAAAACACAAGAATTATGAGTGATAATAGCGGATTAAAAGTGATATTAAAAGATGATGAGACAACTGAGCTTACCATTAACGTTTGTATATCGGGGAAACCAGAAACCACAAAATCTGCAACTTTAAAGCTTGTTAGAATACTTAAAGGTTTTTGGATTAATGAAAATGATGAAGAACTAACTCAAACTGACGGACTAAACAAAAATGTAGTTTATGGACAGAAAGTAAAGGTTAAACTTCTCACTTCCCACACCACAGACGGAGATATTATTGAAGTTGAAATCAAAGCAAAAAAAGGAGAAGAATACATTGACCTTGACGATGAACAAGAAACATTAAAACTTACCTTAAAGGCAAAAAATAACGAAGCAATATCTGAACTCTTTTATTTAAACCCAAAATGGTATAATGAAGAAAAAGAAAATTACAACTACGATACACATCAAACAGAAATTGACCCAAAAGAACTACTGACTTTTGTTTTTGACGCTAAATATAAAGGGCAAGAAAAAAAGCACGGAAGAATTGACCTGCCCAAAGATGACACATTAAAGCTAAAACCTGTTACCTATTTAAGAAACTACGAAGAACTTATTGGACTATTCAATACGGACAATGGTGGAGAGAAAGGCAAAGAGCAAAATTATGAGAACAAATTTATTGATGCTAATTCCGAAATAAAAACTATTGTAGATGAGTTTATAGAAAAGGTAATTACCCAAGACATTACAATTGAAGAAATCAAAACACTTGTCGAAGAAAAAGCAAAAGCACTTTGGAAAACATCTGTAAAACAAGTACAAGGCGGAAACCTTGATGACAGACCTTTGTATTGGGCAAGAAACAAAATGCAAACTTGGTTAAAACGAAATCCATTATTTAAAGATCAAATAGATATAGAAAAATCTTTAGTTAAAAAAGGAACTGAACTTGATAAAATCATTATTCTCTTTGAAGAGAAAAGTAGAAATTATACAGGAATTGATTTTTCTAAAGCTGGAAACAAAAAGAAAATATTAATTACTGGGTTTGACCCATTTTTACTTAATAGTTTTGACCATAAATATAAAAATGGTTTTAACATTTTACAATCCAATCCATCAGGTTGTGTTGCTTTAAGTTTAGAAAACAAGAGTATTGAAAATGCTTTTATACAAACGCTAATAGTTCCTGTTCGATATATCGATTTTGATGATAGTCAAGAAAACAATAAAGGGCAAGGGAAAGGAATTATTGAAAAGTATATTGAAAAATTCATTGATGAAGTCGATATGATAATTACTATCAGCCAATATCGTCCAAAACAAAATGTAATTGATATGTTTTCTACATTAACAAGAGGCGGATTTAACGACAATCAAGATTTCACAAGAGAAAATCAATCTAAAGCAATAATTTCAAATGATGAATGGATAAAAACCAGCTTACCAGTTTCGTTTTCAAATATACCTCTTGTTAAAATGAATTGGAGATTTAATGATGAAAATCATCCAGAAAATACATTTCCTACAGAAAATCAAAAATTAACAGAAGGTTCAGGAGGTGATTATTTATCTAATGAAATTTTTTACCGTGTAGCAAAAATGCGTAAAGATAAAAGACCAAATTTACCAACAGGACATTTTCATATTGAAAAACTACAAGATGAGAGTATTAAAGAAGATTTTTCAAATAAAAAGATGACAACATTATTAGAGTTGATAAAAAAATCACTAAAAGAGGGCCTAAAATCTATATAATTATGGGAAAAATATTTGTTTATTGTTTTATTATCATAAGTATTAGCAGTTGTAAGTCACAATCTTCAATTATTGAGTTAGATAATAAGGATTTAGTGATTTTTAAATTCAGAAAGGATAGCATCAGTATATTAAATAATAAATATGTAACTGAAATTTATAACAATCAAAGAAAACTTGTAGTAACACAAGAATGGAGAAATTATGGTTATGGCTATTTTGAGAAAAATTATATCTTCATTAAAAATAAAGATACAATGAACCTCAAATGTATATCTGGTCAAGAAACTAATTTTTATTATAACAATATTCTATTTCAAAAAGGAAATTATGAATTACAATTTGAAAGACCAAAACTCTCTATTAAAGGTTCTGAATTAGCAGATAAAGAACTTAATAAGTTAACTTTCAGAAATGCTTACATAAGAGAAGGAAATAGTAAGATAATTAAGCAAGTTCCTTTTAAAAAATTAGACTTCTATAAAGTATCTTTAAAAGACAAAGGTGTAGTATGGAAAAAGCTAAACAAGTAAAACGTTTTGTAACAATTTGTATAGTGCATAGCTACCCTGCGGGATAGCTACGACACCATACAATAGCCGTTATAAGCAATTATGACCCGTCCTGAAATAAGGCTACATAATTCAAAACAATTATGTACAAAAATGACAAAGTAATTAGACGCTA
>CANNAN010000027.1 GCA_947502635.1 uncultured Flavobacteriaceae bacterium | reverse complement strand
TAGAAATAAACAACAATCCACAAGGTTAGAAATTAATTTAGTGTAAACCTTAATCTTTAACTTGTGTAAACCATGTCTCTTTACGAACATTTGAGAAATGACAGAATTTAATAAAGAAGATATCGAACTATTGAACTTTATAGTTGAAAAGTGTCTGAGCACAGGGTTTTCTGTTACTGCCGATAATCTTGTCGAATCTGGACACATAAATCTAGTAGATGAAAAAGGATATGGGACTTTAACCCCAAAATTCGATGCGACAAAGGAATTTGTTAGGCTTATGCATATTTTAGACCAACATGGTGTTTGTGAATGTTCATTTTCAGAAGATGCCGAATTTGCTCGTTCTAATTCATTTACTTTCCAATTCCAAAGACAAGGTGGATTTAAAAAGGTTTTTAACGACCTTAAAGAAAAAAGAAAACAAGAGAGAATAGAACTTAGGAAAGCAAAAGTTGATTTGGAGTTAGCTGAAAAAATGCTAAAGGAATACCCTAAAACCAAGTGGATTGCACGAATTAGCTTTCTCATTGGAATAATCGCATTAATTGTAAGCATAATACAATTATTAAGCAAACCGTAGTAGCAATCAAGTAAAACCTAATTTCATGTTCATCCAACTTAAAAAATTTCATGATATTTTTATTTTAAAATTAACATCTGACCAAAGCAGAACGCAACTGTTGTTTACGACTGACCTTTGGCACTTTAAATAAAAAAAGTGTGGTAACAATACCTATAATTAATTGCTAGTTCTAGCTTGCTTACGAAAATCCTTGCGGGTTTTCTAGTAGGTGTATACTTGCTAATTCATTGTCTTACCACGCAACAAATCATAGCCGAAGCCGTTACCCAACATTTGACACCAATTGAAAACTAGAACAAAATACATACTTCTGATTTCATCAATTATCGGATTTGCTTTACTGATTTTTAATTCAGTAAAAATACAATATTGGAACAATGTGAAACTGGAAATGGACATTTCAAAAATCTTATTTCTTTTAGGAATAATAAGTTTAGGACTATACTTTCTTATAAAAAATTGGAGAACGGCACTAACTAAAATAATGATTTTAACATTCGGAATTTGTTTAGTGCTTAATCTATACGCAGTTTCTGAATATTATAAAATTAACAAAATTCAAAACACAATAGCAGAATATCACGAATTGAAAACTTGTGAAAAAATGGAAAATCGATTTTCAACCGACCTTAAAAATAACGAAATAAAATATTTTCAGTTCGGAATAGGAACGGATTTGGAATTACAACAAACTCTAAAAACTAAATACGGAATTGAAAGTTATGGAATGGGTTGTTTAGTGACATCCGAATTTGATTGCTATAATGAATTGGTCAATAATTATCTGAAAGAAAAACACGACGACGGAATAATTGACTATTAAAAAAAATAAAAACGTTGGGTAACACCGGTAATCGTTGCACAAGCCAATAAATCACAAAAAACAGACTTTTATAACTGCCTTTTAAGGCAGTTTCTTTTTTTAGACTGCTTTATAATCAGCTATTTTAAGGTTCCTTAAAAACAACTTTTCGAGCTTATACACAGTCTTTTTTACTAAAAATAATAAAGCAAGCATTCCTGCTCCACTTTTCACTCGTTTTTGGGTGAATCTCAAATACTTTTTCAGGTTATAAGCTATGGCTGATAAGTGCATTACTTTGTTTGCCTGTTTTATTCCCAAGGTATTTATTTTTCTAAGCCCTAAAAACTGGGTAAGCGTTCCAAATACTGGTTCTACCGTGCTTTGTCGTTTACCTTTCATGTAGCTGCCTCTTGGGCTGTTTACTCGGGCATTGTTACGTTCGTACTCTTCTACATAATAGGTAATAGTAATACGCTTTTCTTGGCTCTTTTTTAAACAGCTACTCCTTAAGGGACAGTCGGTACAAATTTTCTTTGAGGCTCGATATTCTTTCTTTTTATTGTTATTTGCTCCTTCATAAAAAACCTTTTTAAAGGGGATGATCTTTCCTTGAGGGCATAGATAATGATCCAATTCTTTAATATACTTAAATCCCTCTGTCCCCCCTTTGTAAGTGCCATGGGGCGGAATATAACTACGTAAGCCCTTTTCTTCTAAAAAAGCATAGTTCTCCCCACTACTATAGCCCGTATCTGCAATACAATTATGCCATAATAAGCCCTGTTTATGCAAGCGTTTTTCTAAGCGGTTACAGATATCGGGTAAATACAGGTTGTCTTTACCATCTGCATGGTACGCCTTGATATCCGTAATGACATGATGCCCTGTATCTACACTTAATTGACTCATATAATTAAGCTTTCTTGTCTTGCCTGGTTTTACACTAATACGAGCATCGGGATCGGTCGGACTATAATGGGTTTTGTTTGATGTATATTTAGAGCCTTTATTACCTGCTCCTGGACGCTGGTCTTGGTCTTTACGCCATTTTTTGTTTCTGCTTTTTATGGCTTGTAACTCACTTGCCCTAGCACTTATTGCTTGTTGTGATTTAGAAGCTTTATTCAATTTTGATTGTCGTATTGGAGCTGATTCTTTATCCATAGTACTAATATGACGGAGACGATGTAAGTGCTGCTCTAAATCTTCCTTGGGGACTTTCAGTTCTAAAGTATCCATAGAAGCATTTGCTTTTACAGGTGCGGAATCTATAGCTTGCGTATGACCGCTTACCATGCCTTTATCTACACACAGACTTAGCACCTTGGTAAACACATCTTCAAATACCGACTCTGGATATAATCCACGGGTTCGGCTAATAGTGGAATGCCAGGGTAATTCCTCATCTATATCATAGCCTAAAAAATAGAGAATGTCCAAACGCATACTACTATGCTGTATCAATTCTCTATCGCTGATAATGTTTTCTAAATAACCCACCAAACACAGTTTAAAGAAAACTACAGGATCGATGCTTTTTTGTCCGCTACTTCCATAATAATCTCTGGTAAGTCCATAAAGAAAATCTAAATCCAAAACTTCCTTTAACCTACGATAAAAATTCTCATTGGGAATCCGCTCACTCAGTTGGAATTGAGCAAATAATTTTTCCTGATAATATTTCCTGCCTTGCATATAACAAGATACGAATTTTCTGTATCTTTAACTTGTGGTTGTGCAACAGCCACATTGTATAAAAATAATGCGTAAGTTTATTCCTAAATCAAAGGTTAGTGCTTGTTTGCTTGCATCTGATTTTCCTTCGGAAAATCCTCGCACTCAAACTACGCACTATTCTTATACGTAACCGTTGGCAACAAGACTGCTCACTCAAACGGCAAAACTGAAACGGAGAAAAAAAAGAATAGAAAAAAACAATGGTAAAAGCAAAACTAATAATAGACGGAAAAGAAATAAACGTACTTTGGTTTTCTTTCGGGTTTAATCAAGGTTCAGATATTTCTGGACGACCATCACAAAAACCTATTTTTGTTGGGCTTCGATTAATGATTGAAACTCGAAAAGACCTAAATCTTGCAGATTGGTCTTTTGCACCAAATCAAAAAAAACAGTTAGAATTACATATCTATCCTGTTATTATAGGAGGTAAAACACGTAAGCTTTATTTTTACGATTGTCATCTTGTTGGCTGGAAAAACGATTTTTCTGCAACAGGCTCAAATCCAATGTCTGAAACTTTAAATATTACTTGTGCTGGCGTTGAAGATTCTACTTCCCAAGCTGTATATTCTGCTTATTGGAGAGAAACTTTTAAAGAAAATAATGTTGAACCAACTGTAATAAATCGTGAAGAAGAAGAAATTTCAGAAATTTATTTTACAGACTTAGATGGTAACAAAATAAACGACCCTGAAATTGGAACAGATGTCTATTTAGTAATAAAAAGTGATAATGTTTCTGATCAAACTGTAGATATTGATTTAAGCGACAAAGAAAAAGATTTTATCTATAAAAAACAGATTTTAGAAAATGACATTTTAGAGAACCTTATTATAAATAGTAGTACTCAAAAAGAAAAATTAACCGTAATTGCACAAAATCATTAAACTATGCCAACAGTTTATTTAACAAGTAATCCAAGCATTAGTGCTTCTTGTCCTCCATTAAAACCAAGACAACAAGAAGTAAGCAAAGCCTATTTTGCAAAACGAGAAGAAGATGCTCAATATAAAACAACAGTAAAAAATCATACAACAAAAACAGGCGAAACTTTAAGTAAAATTGCTAAGAAGTATAATGTAAAAACTAAAGATGTAAAACGTACGAAAACCACAAAATATTTACAAGTTGGAGAAATTGTAAAAATAACCACTAAAGAAAAAACAGGTGTAAAAGTAAAATTTACAAAGTTAGATAAAGCAACCGTTGGCGAAAACGTTTATATTGTTGTAGAAACTTTGCACCTTGAAGAACAAATAGTACTATTAAATATAATACAAGGTCAAGAAGATGTTTTGGCTAAAAAAGATGAACTTGTAACAGTTCAACAAAACGAGCAAGATGTAACTTTAATAAAGACCAAAGTTGGTAATTATTGTGAAGAAAGAGACGTTATAAATAAAGACGAATTTGTAAATTGGGCAATTGTAAAAGTTAAACTAGAGCCAAAAGCAGAAGAAAAACAAAAAAAATGGACAGACGGTTTAGAATGTTCTGGAGAAAAAAAGGCACTACTCTATTTATTGGTAGATGTACATTCAGAAAACTCAATACCTAATTTTAAATCACAATATGTATTATACAAAGGTTTTAAAAGCGGAAAAGACAATAGCAAAATTCCAAACCACTTTCTAAATGAAGATGAGGCTTGGTTTGAATTGAATAAAAAACAAGAAGCTCCTTGGATGAAATTTGCTATGAAAGAATACAACACCTATAGTAATATACAAGAAAACACATCTCCTTTAAAGGAAAAAATTGAAAAATATTTTGATACAACAAATGCTAAAACAGGAAAATACACTTCTCCTTGGTGTGGAGCATTTGTAAATTGGTGTTTTGAACAAACAAAAGATTACAAAGGTACAAATTCAGGATTAACTGCTCTAGCTTTTGATTGGGGGATAGAAGGAAATAAAAAAGCAAAAAAATCGAAACACAAACCTGATGGCTGGAAAAACGGGGAAGAATGTAAAGCTTTTTATGGAGCTGTTATAGTCTTAAATTATTCTCATGTTGCTTTCATTGTAGGAAAAAATAGTAAAACTAATAAGTATGTCTATATAGGAGGGAACCAAGGAGGGTCATCTTCTGGAACACAAAAAATTCAATACGGAAGTGTTAAAATGGGAAATGAGTTTATGATAATGAAACCTAAAAAATATATAGTATCCAAAAAAGAAGAACAGTTAAAAGAGTATTCAATAGATAAAGATGGCTCATACAATACAACTAGATAATTATGAAAACTTATAAAATCCTAATATTCCTTTTTCTTATTTCGTTTGTTTGTTGCAAACAAAAAAAATCATCTGAAGGAATAATAAATAAAAAAGAAGTTCCTAAAAGCATCACAAAGTCAAATACTGATTTTACACAAGAAGTAACTATTGATGAGCTAAAGTATTTTTATAAAAAACTAAACAATCTTTGCAAATCACATACAGAAAATATTTCAAAAATCCTTTCAAAAAAAGTAATGAAATTATATCCTAATTTTTGTGAAATGCATAAAATTATTTCTTTACAAAAAGAAGGAGAAGTACAATTTGAAATAGACAATGGAATTGGAGTAATAACAATAAACTCTGTAGAGTTTATTGAAGGCACCGACGAAAAACACAGAAACGAATACTCTACATTTTTCTATATTATTAAAAATAATAATAAATTAATCTTAAATGAAATTGGAGGTGCAGGTTAAAAATAGGGTCGAATAATTGCCCAGTTGCCAACACCGGTAATCGTTGCACAAGCCAATAAATCACAAAAAACAGACTTTTATAACTGCCTTAAAAGGCAGTTTCTTTTTTTAGATTGCTTTATAATCAGCTATTTTAAGGTTCCTTAAAAACAACTTTTCGAGCTTATACACAGTCTTTTTTACTAAAAATAATAAAGCAAGCATTCCTGCTCCACTTTTCACTCGTTTTTGGGTGAATTTCAGATACTTTTTCAGGTTATAAGCAATGGCTGATAGATGCATTACTTTGTTTGCCTGTTTTATTCCCAAGGTATTTATTTTTCTAAGCCCTAAAAACTGGGTAAGCGTTCCAAATACTGGTTCTACCGTGCTTTGTCGTTTGGCTTTCATATGACTTCTTTCGTTTTTAGTAATTTTAAAAAAAGTGATAAAATCTAAAAGAGGAATAATAACCTATTGTGATTAAAAAGTTAGCAGATAAAACGTTAAGCTTAAGCAAAAAAATGCATCTTCGATTTTAAAAAAAGTCTTACATTTACGCTATGGACATAAAACTGACAGAAGAAGAAAAAATTAAAATCTTGAATTCCGATGACATATACGGAATTATGCAAAAGGTTCTACTTCGAGAAAACAAAATTGACCAAAACAGAGAACATTTTTGGGTTATTGGATTGGCAAACAATAATCGCATTCTTTTTATAGAACTCGTTAGTTTAGGAACTATAAATAAAACATTAGCGGAGCCTATGGAAGTTTTTAGCTTTGCATTGCAAAAAAGGGCTGTGAAAATAATTTTATGTCATAATCACCCAAGCGGAGAATTAAAAGCATCTGAAGGAGATAAAAATGTATCAGACAGATTAATTCAAGTCGGAATTATTGTGGATACCGAGGTTCTTGACCATTTAATAATATCCGATAAAAGTTATTTGAGTTTTGCTGATACTGGACTTTTAGATGAATTGAAAAAAAGCACAAAATATGTTCCTAAATATGTGTTGGAACAAAGGTTTAAAAAAGAAGCTACTGAAATTGCCAATAAAAAGAAAACCGTCGAAATTGCTAAAGCCATGAAAAGAGAAAATGAAGATGTTGAAAAAATTGCTTTATTTACAGGACTATCGATTGAAGAAATTAAAAAGTTGAGAGTTAAAAAGAAATAAAAGCCAGATGCCTAACATGGTATAAAAATAATTGCTGTTTTAGGCTTAAATAAAGGTAGTTGCTATTTTGCTACGTCTGGTTTTATGCGGAAAATCCTCACACACAAAACCGCAACTATTCTTATACTAAACGTTGTAAGTAATGCGAAAAACCGACATATGAAAATAATATTTATAGTAATTGGAATTATAATTCTGTTCATTCTATACAGATATTTTGCATTCAAAAAAGAAAGTGCAAAAACTCATAAGTTGAGATTTGAAAGAATCAAACCACTTGTAGAAAAATTAGAAAACGGAGAAGAAATAAAAAAAGAAGAAGTTCTGGAATATGCAAAAGATAATAAGACTCGTGAACTGACTTACCAAATACTATCTGAAAATAATAAAACGGAACTGTTCCCTAAAGAATATTTGACCATTGAAAGTGGTGCAGAAAGTAAATTGGTTAACTGGCTTGAATTCCCGACTGAATTAGACAAAGCACCTGATGACATAAAACATCTTGAAAAAGTAAAAATAGATTTTGACGGAAATAATGTATTTTATCACGTATTCAAGTATATGACAAATAAACCACATTGGGCTGCAGAAAATGGATGGATGTTAGGTGTGGTTGGACCATATTTTGACGATAGTAAACCTTATGATTTTCCAGCTGCGACATTTAGCAGGTGTAGTAGTAAAGTTGGAGAAATTGAACCGAAAGATGAAGTTAAATGGGTTCACGAAAATATTGCGATGAAAAGATAATAAAGCACTACTTACAACACCGGTAATCGTTGCACAAGCCAATAAATCACAAAAAACAGACTTTTATAACTGTCTTTTAAGGCACTTTCTTTTTTTAGATTGCTTTATAAGCAGCTATTTTAAGGTTCCTTAAAAACAACTTTTCGAGCTTATACACAGTCTTTTTTACTAAAAATAATAAAGCAAGCATTCCTGCTCCACTTTTCACTCGTTTTTGGGTGAATTTCAGATACTTTTTCAGGTTATAAGCAATGGCTGATAGATGCATTACTTTGTTTGCCTGTTTTATTCCCAAGGTATTGATTTTTCGAAGCCCTAAAAACTGGGTAAGCGTTCCAAATACTGGTTCTACCGTGCTTTGTCGTTTACCTTTCATGTAGCTGCCTCTTGGGCTGTTTACTCGGGCATTGTTACGTTCGTACTCTTCTACATAATAGGTAATAGTAATACGCTTTTCTTGGCTCTTTTTTAAACAGCTACTCCTTAATGGACAGTCGGTACAAATTTTCTTTGAGGCTCGATATTCTTTCTTTTTATTGTTATTTACTCCTTCATAAAAAACCTTTTTAAAGGGGATGATCTTTCCCTGAGGGCATAGATAATGATCCAATTCTTTAATATACTTAAATCCCTCTGTCCCTCCTTTGTAAGTGCCATGGGGCGGAATATAACTACGTAAGCCCTTTTCTTCTAAAAAAGCATAGTTCTCCCCACTACTATAGCCCGTATCTGCAATACAATTATGCCATAACAGTCCCTGTTTATGCAAGCGTTTTTCTAAGCGGTTACAGATATCGGGTAAATACAGGCTATCCTTGCCATCTGCATGATACGCCTTGATATCCGTAATGACATGATGCCCTGTATCTACACTTAATTGACTCATATAATTAAGCTTTCTTGCCTTGCCTGGTTTTACACTAATACGAGCATCGGGATCGGTTGGACTATAATGGGTTTTGTTTGATGTATATTTAGAGCCTTTGTTACCTGCTCCTGGTCGTTGGTCTTGGTCTTTACGCCATTTTTTGTTTCTGCTTTTTATGGCTTGTAACTCACTTGCCCTAGCACTTATTTCTTGTTGTGATTTAGAAGCTTTATTCAATTTTGATTGTCGTATTGGAGCTGATTCTTTATCCATAGTACTAATATGACGGAGACGATGTAAGTGCATCTCTAAATCTTCCTTGGGGACTTTCAGTTCTAAAGTATCCATAGAAGCATTTGCTTTTACTGGTGCGGAATCTATAGCTTGGGTATGACCGCTTACCATGCCTTTATCTACACACATACTTAGCACCTTGGTAAACACATCTTCAAATACCGACTCTGGATATAATCCACGGGTTCGGCTAATAGTGGAATGCCAGGGTAATTCCTCATCTATATCATAGCCTAAAAAATAGAGAATGTCCAAACGCATACTACTATGCTGTATCAATTGTCTATCACTGATAATGTTTTCTAAATAACCCACCAAACACAGTTTAAAGAAAACTACAGGATCGATGCTTTTTTGTCCGCTTTCTCCATAGTAACACTTGGTTAAAGGATACAAAAAATCGAGATCTAGAACTTCTTTTAATACCCGATAAAAATTGTTCTTGGGAATCCGCTCACTCAACTGGAATTGTGCAAATAATTTTTCTTGATAATATTTCTTGCCTTGCATATAACAAGATACGAAATTTCTGTATCTTTAACTTGTGGTTGTGCAACAGCCACACCGTATATAATTTATTGCTAGTTCTAGCCTACTTACGAAAATCCTCGCGGATTTTCTATTCAGTTTTTATTTGCTAAATTAGGTGCTTAAACCACGCAACAAACCATATACAACAACGTTAGCGATAATACAGAATAACCAATAAAATAAGATGTTACTTTTAATAGGAATAATTACTTTTTTCGCATTTTGTATTTGGTATGCCAAACGAAATGGTGCAACTGGCAAATATGAATCTCAAATAATTAAAATTTCAACAGAACAAGACGAACCTGTTGATTTTGGCTATAAAATTATCTGGTTAGCAGTAAAGACAGGCAAAAAAGAGGAATTAGCAAATATTTTAGAGCTTAAAGATATTGAATCTGCAAACTGGGAAAGTGGAATTGAAAAAGCTTATAAAGATGGTGTTTTCTTGACTCCACAAATTGGTGAATGGACTCTAGCCGTTGGTTATGGATTGCCTGCTGGAGATACTTTAAATAGTATTGAACAACTTGAAAAAACATTGAATAAGTTGAGTTCAAAATATGGAGAAGCTCATTTCTTCGGAACACATAGAATTGTAGAATATCATAGCTGGATGAAATCCATAAATGGAAAAATGGAGCGAATTTATTCATACATTGGAGAAAGTAATGAAAACCTAAAAGTTTACGGAAACTTGACAGGCCCTGAAAAGGAATTAAAACTATTTGATTCATTCTCTTTAGAAGCAAAATCTGAAGAATACTGGGAAAGAGATGATTTAGTTTATGCAGATGAAGATCTTGTTATGAAAATTGCTGAAAAATGGAGTATTAATCCAACTATGCTACCTAAAAGAAATGATATAAAAGAAGGTTTAGGCTTAGTAGGAAATAGTACTATCGCTAACACTATATATAGCAAATAGGGCAATTTATGTTAATTCGAAAAGCTTGTATTTATTTGCAAAGTCGCCAAATCTTTTGATTTGGTATTAAATGAGAAAAATTAAAACAAAATAAAAAGATTTGGCTTGTGGCTTAACCGAAGATTATTACTTATTTTCTGCCCAACTTGCCATATATTTAACGTTGCCAAACATAAACAATATGAAACGAATTTATTTTTTAATGTTATTTACATTTCTATCTTTAAATACATTTGGAATGCAGATTTTCGTCAAAACCCCAACAGGAAAAACAATAACAATAGAAGTCGAATTAAGTGACACCATTGAAAATATAAAAACTAAAATTCAAGACAAAGAGGGAATACCTCATAATCAACAAATTTTAGAATTTAATGGTCAAATCCTTGAAGATGGAAATACTATATCTTATTATAATATTCAACAAGAAAACACACTTAATTTAACAACTATAACACTCGGAGTTGATGTTCTCGAATTGAATTATACTAAATTGAATTTGTTTCCAAACCCTTCTAGTAATTATATTAAAATTTCTGGGCTAATAAAAAATGAAAAATATACAATTTGTAATGTTATTGGTATTAGAAAAAAAAGCGGAAATATTTACAATGATAAAATCAATATAGAAAATTTACCTAATGGATTATACTTGATAAAATTTGATAATGGTAACACTTTAAAATTTATTAAGAAATAAAACTAAGTTCTCGAAAATCGTTCATCTGAAGAATTAAAACCCTCTGATAGCGCTCGTCTGTGACGAGTGACGACAGCTACTTTAGAATTAAATATTACAATTGAAATATTCCCTCGTAACACTACAATCAATACTACAATTCCTATAATACGAACAATTTCTAAAGCTTTAAATATTCATATTACGGAGTTATTCGATTTTGATAAATAACTAAATTGCTAATACTGTAATCAAAACACCTCAGTGCTAATAAGCTATAAGCTTCGTAAAGCAGGGTAACCTTAGAAAATATACATACCAAAACTATATTTATTTGAAGCTATAGCATTTAAAAAAACATCATACTACCAGTGTCTTAAAGATTTTAAATTAGTACATCCACATATGTTGAAACATAACTTTACGACACATCTATTAGAACAAGGAATCGATTTGAGGTATATTCAAGTCTTATTAGGACACAATTCTAGTAAAACAACTGAAATTTATACCCATGTCTCAATAAAAAAGTTTAAAAACATAAAAGATTTACTAATTTAGCTACTCACATAATGGAAATATAGTTACCATGGTAACTATATCCAACTGTTGGCAGTAATTACGAAAAACGCTTCTACAAATTATGAGAATAATACAAGCAAAAAAAACCTTATTCTTAATTGGAATTTTGACAAACCTAATATCTTTTAGTTCTTATGCTCAAAAGACAGTGATTGAGCAAGATTCTATAGAAATTGACTTTGTTAAAAATGAAAAATTAAAAAATAAACATCCAAAAACTTATATAGGAACATTACATAAAGGTTTTAGAATTACAGTATTAGAAGTGGACATAAAAAATCTCGACCTAAAAAAGGGGGAATTTGACCCTAACAAATTTTATCTTGTTAGTGAAAAACCAATATTTCAATACCGCCCTCTAGATATTTTTATATCAGAAAATAATAAAGACTGGTCTCGATTTGATTTAATAACTAAAAAGAAACCAATGGCTACAAGCCACATGCAAGAAACATATGATCCAACTGTTAAGGATACATATTTGGATTACATAGTTGAGGGTACAAATGGTAATTTAAAAATCCCAGTAAATTTAGGTAGTTTAGAATTTCCTGATAGTCACATATTTCACTTTAGGCCAAAATTCATAAATGACAGCAAAATTCTTGTATATTTTTATATTTCATCTGACTTTATAAAAAGAGGAACCTTATATTATGGAAATCATAAAATTGCAGAAACAAAATTAGAATGATTTATAAAAATAACTACTGCCAACACAGTATCCTATGAAAAGCACTAGCCAAGTTCTTCAAAGTTAATATTTATTTTTCAATTATCTCATAATGATGATTTTGA
>CANNAN010000026.1 GCA_947502635.1 uncultured Flavobacteriaceae bacterium | reverse complement strand
TGAAATACTGGAGGAGAATAACTACTACCCTTTTGGTTTAAAACATAAAGGGTATAATAATAACCCTGTTACTAATCATCCATATAAGTACCAAGGAGTAGAACTAAATGAGAGTTTAGGGCTGAATCTTTATGAAATGGACTTTAGACAATACGACCCAGCAATTGCAAGATTTACCAGTATAGACCCTATTACTCATTGGAAATATTCCCCATACCTAGCTTTTGATAATAACCCTGTTTTTTGGGCTGATCCTTCTGGAGCTAACTCTATTTATAATTTTAAGACAGGTCAATATGTAATAAATGGGAAAGTGGTTACACAAGATGAAGCTATTGCATATGCCAATAATGGAGGGAATGCAGATGGAAGTAATAATAACACTCCAAATGATAATAAGTCGGATACAAATACTGATTATAAAGATCCTTTATCATCTGAAAATAACGGAATTAGCCCCACCGACCCAAAAGAGGATATTAAAGAGTATGAGAAGAACGAAAGAATTCTGTACAAAAACTCAATGATGTTACATGCGTTAAGTAAATTAACAACTAAAGGTCAGGTACAAAGTACTATGATGATGGTAATTGAAGAATGGCGAGAAATGGGAGTAATTATAACCCCTAAAGAAGAAAAAAGTATGATAGATGATATTGACGACGGCTTAACAGCTCTAGGGATAACAGTTACAACAGCGGCTCCTTATGTTAAAATAGCAGCAACTATTATATCTACTCCGCTTGCTGTACAAAATATATATCTAGATAGGGTTAATGAAATTACTTTAAAGCCTAGAATAAAAAGAGATAGTCCTCATTATTATCATAATAATATACAAAGAATACCATACTATGATGTTGGAGGACCTCCTCCATATAATAACGGAGGTGGAGGAGCTAATGGTGGCTGGTGATAAAATAAAAATTAATAAGATTAAAGAACGAACTATTATAAACCTGTAATGGTTTGTTCTTTGCTGTTATAGCAAATAAAATGAAAACTAAATTTAAAATATTGATAACCCTTTTTTGTATAATAAATATTAACTATTTGGGAATATGCTCTGCTCAAAACGTTAAATATATTGATAATACAGATTGTGTTTCTTATACAAAAAACTCAAAAAATTTAACAGATATCTATGTTTATGATTATGAAAAGATATTTACAAACGAAGAAAAGAACATATTATCTGAAATTATCATAAAATATAAAGAACAAACAAAAAAAGAGATACTAGTCGTCACTACCCATTCTATAGGGGATTTTTATGATATTCAAGAATATGCTACTAATTTAGGAAGTATTTATAGTAATGAAATCAAAAATGAAAACGTTGTTACTATAGTTATTAGTAAAAAATTAAAAGCAATTGCAATTGCTACAAGTCCTAAAGCAAGAAAAAATCTAACAGATAAGATTAATACAGACATTATTAATATGGTAATAATCCCTAAAGTTAAAGAGGGCTATTTTTTTGATGGAATAAAACAAGGAATCTGTGATGTAATAAAAAAATGGAAAGACTAGGTTTTTTCTATTAATTAAGATAGGTATTTATATAATTTTAATATTAGTATAATTATTATAGCTATTATAAAGACTTTTGTAGATAAACCAAGCATAGTTTTTTTAGGTAGTCCTTTTTCCTTTTCTAATTCTCTGCGTTTTTTCTTTTTCTTCCAAAACTTTAAATCATCAAATAAACCTAATAAAAGTCCTATTAAATCAGTCATCTCTCTCGTTTTATTTATAAGCTAAGCGAGTTTTAGCATCACGAAGTAAAGCATCAATATTGTAGAGAATCGCTTCCCTATCCTGTTCAGGCAGTTCGCTAATATCCTTTAGCCTACGTAACATATCTGCATTTTTAAAAAGCTCATTGGTATCAGCTTCACCAACCAAATAAGCCACAGTAGTATCTAAAAGTTCAGCTAACCTTTTTACAGCATCAATAGACGGGTTTACATCATCACGTTCGTACTTACCAATTACAGAATGATTGGTATTAAGAAGTTTGGCAACCTCATTTTGAGATAAACCTCTTTCTTTTCTACAATCCCGCAAACGCTTACCAAATGTACTCATATCAATAGTTATAATGCTTATTTAAACAGCTTTGACAAATATACTGTTCATAAATGAATTAAAAAAGTGTAATAAGATTTTGTAAAATAATTTATATATAGTAGTTTTGATGCAGATATGAACAGCTAAATATTTTTAAAAATGTTGAATACTTCCAATCCAAACAACTACGAATACATTACAAAGCATTTAGAGATACATATTTTAGGCGGAATCAAACTCAATAAATTAGAGAGTTTACGTATTACACTATCCATCCAAAAACCAAAACAACATAACGTTTTAAGACACTCGATAGATTTATACAACGATAACCAAATAGAAAAGTTTACCAGAAAGATTGCAGAACGATTAGAAATAGGCACAAGCGTAGCAAGACGAACATTACAAGAGCTTACCAAAGAATTAGAGAACTACCGTTTTTTATTGATAGACCAATACGAAAAAGAAAACCAACCCTACTATAAAGAATTAAGCGCCACAGAAGAAAAAGAAGCGATTACCTTTTTAAAACAAAATGATTTACTAAAAAAAACTAATGAACTCATTGGGGAATCTGGAGTAATCGGAGAAGAACACAACAGGCAAACCATGTACTTGATATTCACGTCGAGGAAAACAAATAACCCATTGCATTGTATAAGTTTAGGGAGTAGCGGAGTTGGTAAAACACATCTACAATCTAAAGTATCAGAGTTAATACCAGAAGAAGATAAAATAGAAATCACCGTATTATCAGCGAATGCCTTTTATTACTTCAATCGCACAGAATTACAACACAAATTAATATTGATAGAAGATCTGGACGGAGCGGAATCTGTACTCTATCCACTTCGAGAACTGCAATCTAAAAAGCGAATTACTAAAACGGTTGTACATAAAGATACCAAAGGCACAACCAAGACTGTACACTTAACCGTTGAAGGTCCAATAAGCGTTGCAGGTTGCACCACACAAGAAAGTATTTATGAAGATAACAGCAATAGAAACTTCCTTTTATACATCGATGAAAGCGAACAACAAGACCAACGCATAATGAATTATCAAAGGCTTATAAGTGCTGGAAAAATTGACGATACACAGGAGTACAAAGCCAAAGAATTATTAAAAGATGCTCAACGAGTACTAAAGCCTATAAAAGTGATTAATCCTTTTGCAGAATATTTACAATTACCTAAATCAGTATTTAAACCACGAAGAACCAACTCACATTATTTACAGTTTATTGAAGCGATTACATTTTATAAACAGTATCAAAGGGAAAAGCAATACGATAAAGACACAGGAGAAGAATTTATAGAAACGACCATCGAAGATATTGAAGAAGCTAACGAATTAATACAAGGAGTTTTACTACGCAAAAGTGATTTATTGAATGGAGTTTGTAGACAATTTTTTGAGAATCTAAAAGCATACTTGAAAAAGGAAAATCAAACCACATTTACAAATGCTGAAATCCGCAGAGCTTTACGAGTAAATCCAAGTAACCAAAAACGATATATGTTGCAACTACAATTAGCGGAACTTGTACAGAAAGCCAAAGGAAATAAGCGAAAAGGTTATGTATATGAAATCATGAACTATGATGATTACGAAACAACGAACAAGCAAATAAAAGACCTATTACAGAGCATTATCGATAGGTTAAGAAGTTCAAATGGTTCATAATAGTTCAATCCGTAAAATGGACTAATAACATATCTGAAAATCAACAGCTTAAATAAGTAGTTCACAGAATCCCAAAAAACACATACCGAAGTGAAAAAATTAAAGTTACAAAATGAGGTTTTTAAAATGTTCGTAGCCAATTACAAAGAATGGTTAGACATCTTGGGTTATGCAGAAAGTACCGTGTATTACTTACCAAACCACCTGCAAGAGTTCTTCTATTATTTAGAGCAAAATAACATTATAAGTATCAATCAAATAACCACCAAAATAGTAAAAGATTATTACCGAGAATTACAACAAAGAGCCAATGAAACACGACACGGAGCATTAAGTAAAAGCTATTTAAACAAACACCAACAAGCCTTAAAAAAGTTCAAAGAATATTTACAAAACCACAATCATAAAGGCATCAACATACATTTAAAAAGTGAAACCAATCCCACCGAAGAAAAGCTAAATATACTTACTCAAAGTGAAATAAAACAGCTCTTTAAAGCCACAGAAATTAGTCATACAGAAGACCGTTTTAAGCTAAGAGATAAAGCTATTTTAACAATATTATACAGTTGTGGATTACGCAGAAACGAAGCAGTACACTTAGATACAAGCGACATTCTTTTTGATAAAGAAAGAGTATTTGTTAGAAAAGGGAAAAACTACAAAGAACGCTTTGTACCAATCAACCGAGCCAATGCAGAAATACTGGAAGATTACATCTACGAAGGGCGACCAGAATTTTATCAAAGCCATTTATGTGAAGCCTTGTTTATTAATAAAAATGGTACACGCATGCAAGGTATGAGTTTTGCTAATAGGCTAAAAGTTATTGTAGAAGCTGCCAACAATAAAACTATTGCAGAAAAAGGTATTACGTTACATATTTTAAGACACTCAATTGCAACACATTTACTGCAACACGATGTACCACTGGAAAGCATAAAAACCTTTTTAGGCCATAGCTCATTGGAATCTACGCAAATCTATACACACTTATTAAAATCTATTGAAAATGAATGCATATAGAAGTTATTTAGAACAAGAAAACTATAGCGCATCTTCCATTGATTGTTATATAAATGAAATGCTGCACTTTAAAAAATGGTGCAAACGCAATCACACCTCTCCAACAGAAATCGATTATAAAACCAGTTTAAAATACATTAAATACCTAACGAGAAAAGGCAACAGTAAAAAGACGATTAACCATAAACTGGGAAGTTTAAAGAACCTTTTTAATTACCTGATAAACGAAGCGTACAGAATTGATAATCCCATAGAAAATATAAACATTAAAGGAGCAAAAAGAACCACGAACCACAATCTATTGGAAGCCGGCGAACTCGAAGATCTATATTATTCTTTTGAGACTGAAAACATCAAAGATGCTTATCATATATTAACAGCAAAACGGAATAAAATAATTGTTGGACTTATGGTGTATCAAGGCTTAAAAACAACAGAACTCATACAATTAGAAGTTGATAATTTAGAACTCCATAAAGGCAAGATTTATATAAAAAGTGGTAGAAAAAGTAATGCACGAACCTTAGAACTTAAATCATGGCAAGTCATAGAATTACTGGAATACGTAAAAGAAGTCCGAGAAGATATTAAGCATAGAAAAGGTATAGAAAGTGAGCGTTTGTTTATTCCAGGAAATGCGAGATTGGGAAATACCGTTTTACACATTGCTAAAAAGCTTAAAAAGACAAATCGTAAAGTCGTTAATATCCATCAAATAAGAGCCTCAGTCATTACTAACTGGCTAAAACAATACAATCTCCGAGAAACCCAATACCTAGCAGGACATCGTTACATCAGTTCTACCGAACGTTATTTACAAGATGATTTAGAAAACTTACACGAGATTGTAAACAACTTCCATCCAATACAATAAAAATAAAACCATGAAACTACACAATAGAAGCCCATAGAAATATTATTTTTACTCCTTGAAACTGTAACCACGTTAGCAATACGTTAACTAAAATATGCCCGTCATGCCTGCAAGAAGGGAAACCCTTGCGCTGTATGTTACAGTACAGAAGGAAGGCTAAGACGGGTTCTTTTAATCCTTAAAAATCTGTAACAAATGAAATCACAAGAATTTACCGAAGAATACGGTTGTACCCTGCAAACCAATCTCGAAACAAAACAGAGCCATATAGAACTTCCGATTAGCGATTTAAACGAACTAGCCTATATGCAAGAATCGCTGCTTGAAGGTATATTGCTACTGACCGAGCTAGAGAAAAGACATTATAGGCATGAACAGATGCAAAGTATCGTGTACTGGCTATCTAAAATACTTTTAGTTAGCTATCCACATCAAGAAATCAACGGACTATCGGAATGGTTGGAAACCTGATAAAACAAGCAAAATCTTTAAGGTCGCAATTTGTGACCTTAAAGATTAAACAGTAGATTTACAAACCAAATTATTTTAAAAAAATGAGCGATAAAATTACTATTCCAGACGAAGTAATCATTAATAAAATATATGTTATTAGAGGTCAAAAAGTAATGCTGGATAGAGATTTAGCAGAACTTTATGGAGTAGAAACAAAACAATTAAAAAGACAAGTAAGAAGAAATATAGAGCGTTTTCCTTCGAGTTTTATGTTTGAACTGACCAAAGAAGAAAACGAAGAGTTAAGGAGCCAAATTGGCACCTTAAAGCAAGGGGCTCATTTTAAATACCCTCCTTTTGTATTTACAGAACATGGAATTTTAATGCTGTCAAGCGTTTTAAATAGTGAACTAGCTGTAAAAATGAGCGTGCAAATAATAGAAACCTTTGTTCAACTCCGCAAACTGGCTAACAACTATGAGGAAATAATGAGCAAGATAAATCAAATGGAATCACGAAACAACGAACAATTTAGTGAGATTTATGAAGTATTACAACGCTTATTATCTAAGCCAGAAGAAAAGCCTCGAACTCAAATAGGTTACAAAAAGGGATAAAAAGGTACGAAAAGAGGTCGCGCATGCACGAAATTAGATTTTTTTTATATAGGTAAGTAAAGAAGTGTCGTTCTTTATGAACGATAAAAGCTGCAGTAAAAATGCAAAAATTAATATGATAAAAGAGGTTACTTCCACATCACAAATATACTGAAAATCCCCACAAAACAAAATCCAACTTTATCGTACCTCAAAAACCTTTGTATTTTGTTTTGTTCCGCGTTCCATCGCATCACCCAAGCAATGTTTACATAATAGAAGTTATAATACTTCCTCGCTAATCCAATGGCGTAGTTATAACTGCTATTATGTAAAATTGCCGCAAAGCCTCTGCGCTTTTTACAGCCACTTCTGCCACCGCACTACGATTGGTCAATATTTACTCCGTAAGCCACCGCTCCGCATTTGCACAAAAAAAGCTTCACAAAAAGACGCCAAGCGAAAAAACTTGCCTTACTTCTTTGCTTGTTTTTTTGTACAACTCGTTCCACTTACTCTTGTGTGACGCTCAATCGTCGCTTAATCTAACATTATAAAAATCTGAAGATTGATCAGGACAGGTGTTAATCCCGAAGTTTTAAGCTTGTAAATCTTCAGATTTTTATAATGCAACAACCGCAGGGCGTTAGTCTCCATAATCTTCTCCAATAAAACCTAAAACATTAACGAAGTTCAGAAGTGAGCGTCGGAAGTCAGGCGGATGGGAGTATTTTACATAATTTACATTATAACGACAGTTTATAAACAACTAAAAATAATAACTCTAAAAACTGTGCGAAGCGAACTTATAATGCCAATTATGTAAACATACCGAGGCTAAGGAAGCAAGGAATATACAGAGGTTTTTGAGGCACGAAAATACTGGATATTACTTGCGTGGGAATAATCATAAAACCATATATTTACGGTAACATACGTTCTTAAAAATAAAAAATTTGTTGCTTGTTTTTGGAGCAATAGGCTGTAAAAGTGTGGCAGAGTTAAAAAAAACGCATAAACTACTATCCATTTGGTTTAAAACATAAAGGGTATAATAATAACCCTGTTACTAATCATCCATATAAGTACCAAGGAGTAGAACTAAATGAGAGTTTAGGGCTGAATCTTTATGAAATGGACTTTAGACAATACGACCCAGCAATTGCAAGATTTACCAGTATAGACCCTATTACTCATTGGAAATATTCCCCATACCTAGCTTTTGATAATAACCCTGTTTTTTGGGCTGATCCTTCTGGAGCTAACTCTATTTATAATTTTAAGACAGGTCAATATGTAATAAATGGGAAAGTGGTTACACAAGATGAAGCTATTGCATATGCCAATAATGGAGGGAATGCAGATGGAAGTAATAATAACACTCCAAATGATAATAAGTCGGATACAAATACTGATTATAAAGATCCTTTATCATCTGAAAATAACGGAATTAGCCCCACCGACCCAAAAGAGGATATTAAAGAGTATGAGAAGAACGAAAGAATTCTGTACAAAAACTCAATGATGTTACATGCGTTAAGTAAATTAACAACTAAAGGTCAGGTACAAAGTACTATGATGATGGTAATTGAAGAATGGCGAGAAATGGGAGTAATTATAACCCCTAAAGAAGAAAAAAGTATGATAGATGATATTGACGACGGCTTAACAGCTCTAGGGATAACAGTTACAACAGCGGCTCCTTATGTTAAAATAGCAGCAACTATTATATCTACTCCGCTTGCTGTACAAAATATATATCTAGATAGGGTTAATGAAATTACTTTAAAGCCTAGAATAAAAAGAGATAGTCCTCATTATTATCATAATAATATACAAAGAATACCATACTATGATGTTGGAGGACCTCCTCCATATAATAACGGAGGTGGAGGAGCTAATGGTGGCTGGTGATAAAATAAAAATTAATAAGATTAAAGAACGAACTATTATAAACCTGTAATGGTTTGTTCTTTGCTGTTATAGCAAATAAAATGAAAACTAAATTTAAAATATTGATAACCCTTTTTTGTATAATAAATATTAACTATTTGGGAATATGCTCTGCTCAAAACGTTAAATATATTGATAATACAGATTGTGTTTCTTATACAAAAAACTCAAAAAATTTAACAGATATCTATGTTTATGATTATGAAAAGATATTTACAAACGAAGAAAAGAACATATTATCTGAAATTATCATAAAATATAAAGAACAAACAAAAAAAGAGATACTAGTCGTCACTACCCATTCTATAGGGGATTTTTATGATATTCAAGAATATGCTACTAATTTAGGAAGTATTTATAGTAATGAAATCAAAAATGAAAACGTTGTTACTATAGTTATTAGTAAAAAATTAAAAGCAATTGCAATTGCTACAAGTCCTAAAGCAAGAAAAAATCTAACAGATAAGATTAATACAGACATTATTAATATGGTAATAATCCCTAAAGTTAAAGAGGGCTATTTTTTTGATGGAATAAAACAAGGAATCTGTGATGTAATAAAAAAATGGAAAGACTAGGTTTTTTCTATTAATTAAGATAGGTATTTATATAATTTTAATATTAGTATAATTATTATAGCTATTATAAAGACTTTTGTAGATAAACCAAGCATAGTTTTTTTAGGTAGTCCTTTTTCCTTTTCTAATTCTCTGCGTTTTTTCTTTTTCTTCCAAAACTTTAAATCATCAAATAAACCTAATAAAAGTCCTATTAAATCAGTCATCTCTCTCGTTTTATTTATAAGCTAAGCGAGTTTTAGCATCACGAAGTAAAGCATCAATATTGTAGAGAATCGCTTCCCTATCCTGTTCAGGCAGTTCGCTAATATCCTTTAGCCTACGTAACATATCTGCATTTTTAAAAAGCTCATTGGTATCAGCTTCACCAACCAAATAAGCCACAGTAGTATCTAAAAGTTCAGCTAACCTTTTTACAGCATCAATAGACGGGTTTACATCATCACGTTCGTACTTACCAATTACAGAATGATTGGTATTAAGAAGTTTGGCAACCTCATTTTGAGATAAACCTCTTTCTTTTCTACAATCCCGCAAACGCTTACCAAATGTACTCATATCAATAGTTATAATGCTTATTTAAACAGCTTTGACAAATATACTGTTCATAAATGAATTAAAAAAGTGTAATAAGATTTTGTAAAATAATTTATATATAGTAGTTTTGATGCAGATATGAACAGCTAAATATTTTTAAAAATGTTGAATACTTCCAATCCAAACAACTACGAATACATTACAAAGCATTTAGAGATACATATTTTAGGCGGAATCAAACTCAATAAATTAGAGAGTTTACGTATTACACTATCCATCCAAAAACCAAAACAACATAACGTTTTAAGACACTCGATAGATTTATACAACGATAACCAAATAGAAAAGTTTACCAGAAAGATTGCAGAACGATTAGAAATAGGCACAAGCGTAGCAAGACGAACATTACAAGAGCTTACCAAAGAATTAGAGAACTACCGTTTTTTATTGATAGACCAATACGAAAAAGAAAACCAACCCTACTATAAAGAATTAAGCGCCACAGAAGAAAAAGAAGCGATTACCTTTTTAAAACAAAATGATTTACTAAAAAAAACTAATGAACTCATTGGGGAATCTGGAGTAATCGGAGAAGAACACAACAGGCAAACCATGTACTTGATATTCACGTCGAGGAAAACAAATAACCCATTGCATTGTATAAGTTTAGGGAGTAGCGGAGTTGGTAAAACACATCTACAATCTAAAGTATCAGAGTTAATACCAGAAGAAGATAAAATAGAAATCACCGTATTATCAGCGAATGCCTTTTATTACTTCAATCGCACAGAATTACAACACAAATTAATATTGATAGAAGATCTGGACGGAGCGGAATCTGTACTCTATCCACTTCGAGAACTGCAATCTAAAAAGCGAATTACTAAAACGGTTGTACATAAAGATACCAAAGGCACAACCAAGACTGTACACTTAACCGTTGAAGGTCCAATAAGCGTTGCAGGTTGCACCACACAAGAAAGTATTTATGAAGATAACAGCAATAGAAACTTCCTTTTATACATCGATGAAAGCGAACAACAAGACCAACGCATAATGAATTATCAAAGGCTTATAAGTGCTGGAAAAATTGACGATACACAGGAGTACAAAGCCAAAGAATTATTAAAAGATGCTCAACGAGTACTAAAGCCTATAAAAGTGATTAATCCTTTTGCAGAATATTTACAATTACCTAAATCAGTATTTAAACCACGAAGAACCAACTCACATTATTTACAGTTTATTGAAGCGATTACATTTTATAAACAGTATCAAAGGGAAAAGCAATACGATAAAGACACAGGAGAAGAATTTATAGAAACGACCATCGAAGATATTGAAGAAGCTAACGAATTAATACAAGGAGTTTTACTACGCAAAAGTGATTTATTGAATGGAGTTTGTAGACAATTTTTTGAGAATCTAAAAGCATACTTGAAAAAGGAAAATCAAACCACATTTACAAATGCTGAAATCCGCAGAGCTTTACGAGTAAATCCAAGTAACCAAAAACGATATATGTTGCAACTACAATTAGCGGAACTTGTACAGAAAGCCAAAGGAAATAAGCGAAAAGGTTATGTATATGAAATCATGAACTATGATGATTACGAAACAACGAACAAGCAAATAAAAGACCTATTACAGAGCATTATCGATAGGTTAAGAAGTTCAAATGGTTCATAATAGTTCAATCCGTAAAATGGACTAATAACATATCTGAAAATCAACAGCTTAAATAAGTAGTTCACAGAATCCCAAAAAACACATACCGAAGTGAAAAAATTAAAGTTACAAAATGAGGTTTTTAAAATGTTCGTAGCCAATTACAAAGAATGGTTAGACATCTTGGGTTATGCAGAAAGTACCGTGTATTACTTACCAAACCACCTGCAAGAGTTCTTCTATTATTTAGAGCAAAATAACATTATAAGTATCAATCAAATAACCACCAAAATAGTAAAAGATTATTACCGAGAATTACAACAAAGAGCCAATGAAACACGACACGGAGCATTAAGTAAAAGCTATTTAAACAAACACCAACAAGCCTTAAAAAAGTTCAAAGAATATTTACAAAACCACAATCATAAAGGCATCAACATACATTTAAAAAGTGAAACCAATCCCACCGAAGAAAAGCTAAATATACTTACTCAAAGTGAAATAAAACAGCTCTTTAAAGCCACAGAAATTAGTCATACAGAAGACCGTTTTAAGCTAAGAGATAAAGCTATTTTAACAATATTATACAGTTGTGGATTACGCAGAAACGAAGCAGTACACTTAGATACAAGCGACATTCTTTTTGATAAAGAAAGAGTATTTGTTAGAAAAGGGAAAAACTACAAAGAACGCTTTGTACCAATCAACCGAGCCAATGCAGAAATACTGGAAGATTACATCTACGAAGGGCGACCAGAATTTTATCAAAGCCATTTATGTGAAGCCTTGTTTATTAATAAAAATGGTACACGCATGCAAGGTATGAGTTTTGCTAATAGGCTAAAAGTTATTGTAGAAGCTGCCAACAATAAAACTATTGCAGAAAAAGGTATTACGTTACATATTTTAAGACACTCAATTGCAACACATTTACTGCAACACGATGTACCACTGGAAAGCATAAAAACCTTTTTAGGCCATAGCTCATTGGAATCTACGCAAATCTATACACACTTATTAAAATCTATTGAAAATGAATGCATATAGAAGTTATTTAGAACAAGAAAACTATAGCGCATCTTCCATTGATTGTTATATAAATGAAATGCTGCACTTTAAAAAATGGTGCAAACGCAATCACACCTCTCCAACAGAAATCGATTATAAAACCAGTTTAAAATACATTAAATACCTAACGAGAAAAGGCAACAGTAAAAAGACGATTAACCATAAACTGGGAAGTTTAAAGAACCTTTTTAATTACCTGATAAACGAAGCGTACAGAATTGATAATCCCATAGAAAATATAAACATTAAAGGAGCAAAAAGAACCACGAACCACAATCTATTGGAAGCCGGCGAACTCGAAGATCTATATTATTCTTTTGAGACTGAAAACATCAAAGATGCTTATCATATATTAACAGCAAAACGGAATAAAATAATTGTTGGACTTATGGTGTATCAAGGCTTAAAAACAACAGAACTCATACAATTAGAAGTTGATAATTTAGAACTCCATAAAGGCAAGATTTATATAAAAAGTGGTAGAAAAAGTAATGCACGAACCTTAGAACTTAAATCATGGCAAGTCATAGAATTACTGGAATACGTAAAAGAAGTCCGAGAAGATATTAAGCATAGAAAAGGTATAGAAAGTGAGCGTTTGTTTATTCCAGGAAATGCGAGATTGGGAAATACCGTTTTACACATTGCTAAAAAGCTTAAAAAGACAAATCGTAAAGTCGTTAATATCCATCAAATAAGAGCCTCAGTCATTACTAACTGGCTAAAACAATACAATCTCCGAGAAACCCAATACCTAGCAGGACATCGTTACATCAGTTCTACCGAACGTTATTTACAAGATGATTTAGAAAACTTACACGAGATTGTAAACAACTTCCATCCAATACAATAAAAATAAAACCATGAAACTACACAATAGAAGCCCATAGAAATATTATTTTTACTCCTTGAAACTGTAACCACGTTAGCAATACGTTAACTAAAATATGCCCGTCATGCCTGCAAGAAGGGAAACCCTTGCGCTGTATGTTACAGTACAGAAGGAAGGCTAAGACGGGTTCTTTTAATCCTTAAAAATCTGTAACAAATGAAATCACAAGAATTTACCGAAGAATACGGTTGTACCCTGCAAACCAATCTCGAAACAAAACAGAGCCATATAGAACTTCCGATTAGCGATTTAAACGAACTAGCCTATATGCAAGAATCGCTGCTTGAAGGTATATTGCTACTGACCGAGCTAGAGAAAAGACATTATAGGCATGAACAGATGCAAAGTATCGTGTACTGGCTATCTAAAATACTTTTAGTTAGCTATCCACATCAAGAAATCAACGGACTATCGGAATGGTTGGAAACCTGATAAAACAAGCAAAATCTTTAAGGTCGCAATTTGTGACCTTAAAGATTAAACAGTAGATTTACAAACCAAATTATTTTAAAAAAATGAGCGATAAAATTACTATTCCAGACGAAGTAATCATTAATAAAATATATGTTATTAGAGGTCAAAAAGTAATGCTGGATAGAGATTTAGCAGAACTTTATGGAGTAGAAACAAAACAATTAAAAAGACAAGTAAGAAGAAATATAGAGCGTTTTCCTTCGAGTTTTATGTTTGAACTGACCAAAGAAGAAAACGAAGAGTTAAGGAGCCAAATTGGCACCTTAAAGCAAGGGGCTCATTTTAAATACCCTCCTTTTGTATTTACAGAACATGGAATTTTAATGCTGTCAAGCGTTTTAAATAGTGAACTAGCTGTAAAAATGAGCGTGCAAATAATAGAAACCTTTGTTCAACTCCGCAAACTGGCTAACAACTATGAGGAAATAATGAGCAAGATAAATCAAATGGAATCACGAAACAACGAACAATTTAGTGAGATTTATGAAGTATTACAACGCTTATTATCTAAGCCAGAAGAAAAGCCTCGAACTCAAATAGGTTACAAAAAGGGATAAAAAGGTACGAAAAGAGGTCGCGCATGCACGAAATTAGATTTTTTTTATATAGGTAAGTAAAGAAGTGTCGTTCTTTATGAACGATAAAAGCTGCAGTAAAAATGCAAAAATTAATATGATAAAAGAGGTTACTTCCACATCACAAATATACTGAAAATCCCCACAAAACAAAATCCAACTTTATCGTACCTCAAAAACCTTTGTATTTTGTTTTGTTCCGCGTTCCATCGCATCACCCAAGCAATGTTTACATAATAGAAGTTATAATACTTCCTCGCTAATCCAATGGCGTAGTTATAACTGCTATTATGTAAAATTGCCGCAAAGCCTCTGCGCTTTTTACAGCCACTTCTGCCACCGCACTACGATTGGTCAATATTTACTCCGTAAGCCACCGCTCCGCATTTGCACAAAAAAAGCTTCACAAAAAGACGCCAAGCGAAAAAACTTGCCTTACTTCTTTGCTTGTTTTTTTGTACAACTCGTTCCACTTACTCTTGTGTGACGCTCAATCGTCGCTTAATCTAACATTATAAAAATCTGAAGATTGATCAGGACAGGTGTTAATCCCGAAGTTTTAAGCTTGTAAATCTTCAGATTTTTATAATGCAACAACCGCAGGGCGTTAGTCTCCATAATCTTCTCCAATAAAACCTAAAACATTAACGAAGTTCAGAAGTGAGCGTCGGAAGTCAGGCGGATGGGAGTATTTTACATAATTTACATTATAACGACAGTTTATAAACAACTAAAAATAATAACTCTAAAAACTGTGCGAAGCGAACTTATAATGCCAATTATGTAAACATACCGAGGCTAAGGAAGCAAGGAATATACAGAGGTTTTTGAGGCACGAAAATACTGGATATTACTTGCGTGGGAATAATCATAAAACCATATATTTACGGTAACATACGTTCTTAAAAATAAAAAATTTGTTGCTTGTTTTTGGAGCAATAGGCTGTAAAAGTGTGGCAGAGTTAAAAAAAACGCATAAACTACTATCCATTTGGGCTTAAACATAAAGGGTATAATAATG
>CANNAN010000025.1 GCA_947502635.1 uncultured Flavobacteriaceae bacterium | reverse complement strand
AAGCCGCTAAGGTATTATTACAAACATCTATTACGGTTGGTAAAACAATACCAGTGCCATCTGCATCTGCAATACATGCTACAGTACTAGCACCATCTGCATCTACGATAGAGAAAGCAGGTGTATCAATCGTATAAGTATATGCCCAATCAGCAGTATTTCCAGCACAATCGGTATACGTATATGTATAAGTTCTGGTTCCTTCGCATGTAAGTGGATCAGGATTTTCGGTAATAACAGGAGCAGAAGCTGCTAAAGTATTATTACAAGCATCTGTTACGGTTGGTAAAACAATACCAGTACCATCTGCATCTGCAATACATGCTACAGTACTAGCGCCATCTGCATCTGCGATAGAGAAAGCAGGTGTATCGATAGTATATACAAACGCCCAATTAGCAGTATTCCCAGCACAATCAGTATACGTATATGTATATGTTCTAGTACCTTCGCACGTTAATGGATCTGGGTTTTCAGTGATTGTTGCTGCTGAAGGGGATACAGTATTTCCACAAGCATCAGTAATCGTTGGAAGTGTAAAAGTTTCTGTAGCATCTGCTATACACTCAACAGTACTCGCTCCATCTGCTGGCATAACAAGAGCTGTTGTATTGACTATGGTTATTGTTTGCACATAATCACTAATAGTAACGCCACATGCATCTGTAAAGTTCCAAGTATTTGTATAAGTACCTGTACTAGGACATGTAGGGTCTGGTACAAATGCTCCAGACGTTTTTGTTAATGTTAAGTTACATTTATTTGTATCTGGTTCTAAAGCTTGAGCAGTATTTAAACCTGCTGTATCGTTACATTCTAATTCTCTATCTAAAGCATTATTAACAGTGTCCCAAGATATTGTTGGTTGAGTAATATCAATAACTACTGGGTCTAATATTCCCACGCCACAATCATCTAAATTGGCAGAACTAACAGTTGATTGAGGTGTCGGGTTTTGATCACCTGTATAAGTAGCTTCTAATTGTAAATTAAATTGAAGATCACAACTTGTTTCTAAAAAGTAACATTCGTTTCTAATTTGTAAATCAAACTCAACATTTACAGCAGCAGCTCCAGCGTCAGCAACGCCATCAGCAACAAAGAATTCTAATAAATTTGTTCCTGAATTATAGTTATAGGTAATACCAGTAGGAAGTGCTGGTGTTATAGGTTCTACTAATGTTACTTGTGGAGGTAGTGTTGTAGATATATCCAGGCTTTTAGCATCATCATTTCCTGTGTTTTCGATAGTAAAACTGGCTCCAAATACCGCTCCTGGAGCTTGAGATGCTGTAGGAGTATCCAATGTTAATTGAATAGGACTTAAACTTGGAGACCAAACATCTACAGATAACCCTAATAAAAACAATCCATATGTTTCCTGAGTAGAAGTTAATCTAAATGTTGCCGAAGTTTGATTATTACCAATAATTGTATTGGTAGGATTTGATAATTGAAAAATCGCAGCATCAAAACCTAAGGTATTTGTACTGGCTGGAATTCTATCTGTAAAATTTGTGTTATTAATAGTAATTTTACTATTAAAAAAGTTATCACTAGCTCTTATGGGGGTTGTAGGTGATGTAGCTAAATCTACAAAAGTATTAGATGTATTTTCTATTTGTAATCTATCACCATCTAGTCCTAGATCGCCCTCTAAAGCACCAATAAGGACATTAGCATTTACATTCCCAGTAGGAACCGTTTGAAAACCATTAAAATCAATATTGTAACTGCCTTGCCCATCTACAACGTGACCATACCCATCAAAAATTGAAATGTTCTTTAGAGGCAATGTAGGGCTTTCATATACAAAAACGATTTGCCAACCTCCAGATACACCAGTAGGTGTGCCAGTATCATGGTCATTTAAAGCACCTATTTTTCCTTCAACATTTGCTACTTGATAGGTGCCATATGGACTTATACTATTATCTACTAAATCGGTTACAGAGCTTGTGATGTCTTTTACACAGATATATGGGTCATTACTAAAATGACCATCGTGAGGAGGACCGACATGATCTTCTCGACCTCTGTATATTACTTCATCTGCTGTATATGTTGTATATGTTGTTTCAGATGGCAACATAAGTTTTATGTCATTGTAATTCCAGTTCGGTTGATTTTCTGATGTAGGGTCATTTGCATCAGGTTCTTGATCTGCAGCTGCCCAATACAACAATACTTTTTTAACTGTTAAGCAACTCGCAGTAGGAGCAGGGTTAACAAAATTGGCACTACTTGAATTAAATGTGGTATTATCACTATCTATATCTACATAAACAAGGGTAGATATTTGGTTATTATCACTTGTACCATTATAATCACCAGTAGCTGTCGTGGAAATCGTATTATTTGCGATAATCGTGAAATCTCCATTTACAGCCTCATTAAATCGAGGGTCAAAAGAATTTTTTAACTGGGCTTGGGCAAAAGCACTCATTAAAAGAGTAACTATAAGTATTGCTTTATGATAGTTTATAAATTTGGTAAAGATTTTCATAAGCCTTTAATTAACTAATTAATATTTTATAAATTTTAGTGACCTAAAATGTTAGGGTTCGGTATAAAAGACCTTATTATCACAGATTTTCCAATCTTTTCGTAACTTTTATCATCTAATAGGTTCGCAGCTATTTTAAAACATTTCCACGTTCCCATTTCTGTATTATTTTGTCGTGTCGTTTTAACATAAAACGTGATGGATTCATTCGCATTTAAATTGATATTATTAATTTTCTTGCTTAACGTTTTATTGTAAATTTCAACAGTTACGCTTGAAGTATTAATAAGCGTTTCTTTATTGTCATCAACTTTACCGATTTTATTACTAACGACATCATCATATTCAGCTTTACACGTGATTTCGTTACTAGAAAGATCGAAACTCAATACTTTGTTTGAATGGTTTGTAAGTGACAGGAGATGTAAATGCTCAATAGCAGCATCTGGTTTGTCACTATAATTTACTATTTCTAAATCAAATACACTTTGTTGTGCGCCTATACATATTGAAAAGCTGCACAATAATATAAAAGAGTAAAGCGTTAGAGTCGATTTATTTTTCATGATTCTGAAAGGTTATTTTATTTAAATACTATATATATTAAACACTAATGAGTTGAATTAGTCACAATTAAGTTGCTAATGTTAATTATTAATAAAAACAGTAAAATAGTTTTAGAGGGAAAAAACTGTGAGGGAAAAACATTGGTTAACAATGTTGTATTTTTATACGATATTAGATTCAGGTTCATAACTTTAATGTTTTAGTAGGTAGTACAAAAAAACGCATATACCCTTATCTGTTCAAAAATATATGGTAAATCACTTATAAATTCGTTTAAGAGGATTTCGAAAACTTTTGATCGGTATTATAAGTTTTTTGTCGGTTTATGAGTTCTGAATCACTTTAATATAACCTAACCTTTAACTTTTATTAATACTTATATTATCTTTAATGGATATATTAATTTTGTAGCGTAAATGCATTAAATTTTATTGATAAAATATTTTTTTTATTAATGGATAACATGATGCTAATAAAGTATTTTATGAAAAAAATAATTTTAGTAAGACATGCTAAATCTTCATGGGAACATGACGTAATAGATCATGAAAGACCTCTTAATGAAAGGGGGTTTAAAGATGCTAACTTGGTTTCTATTGAATTGAAAAAGAGTTATTTAAGTGTTGACTTGGTTTTATCAAGCGATGCTATGCGTGCAAAAACAACAGCTAATATTTTTATTTCTAATCTTGGTATTAATTCAAGTATTGTTCATTTAAATCATGACTTATACGATTTTTCAGGAGCTAACCTAACTAAGGTTATTAAAACATGTGATGACTCTATTAATAAACTTATACTTTTTGGTCATAATCATGCTATTACAGCTTTTGTAAATACTTATGGAAGTAGCTATATCGATAATGTGCCTACTAGTGGTGTCGTCGTTATAGAATTTGATATAACTAATTGGAAAAATTTAAATAAAGGAAAAACGATACAGACTTTATTTCCTAGAGATTTAAAATGATTTTTCAAGCCCTTGTAAGAACGAACCTAATAAAACTTCCCATTTCGTAACAGTTTTTAGTGATAATATTAAGCTTAAATAGAATATATTTGTGTTTCTATTTTTAATCATGAATTATTCTAATGACGAAATCAGAATCACAAAATAATAATTACATAAATAGGGAGATTAGTTGGTTGCAATTTAATGCTCGAGTTTTACAAGAAGCATCAGACGAAAAAGTACCGCTAATAGAACGTCTTAGGTTTTTAGGTATTTTTTCCAATAATTTAGATGAGTTTTTTAAAGTTAGGTACGCTACAGTTAAACGTATCGTAGAAGCTGGAAGAGGAGGGAAGAATGCTTTAGGAGGGATTAAAGCAAAAGAGTTGCTGGAAATTATCACTCAGATTGTAATAAAGCAACAAAGTAAAAGCTTAGAAATATTAAATACGATTCATCAAAGATTAGAAGATGAAAATATTTATATCATTGACGAAAACCAAATTGATGATACGCAGCATGATTTCATAAAAAAATACTTTTTAACAAAAGTAAGCCCTGCTTTAGTAACTATTATTTTAAATGATTTTGTAGATCTTCCTAATTTAAAAGATAGCGGTGCTTATTTGGCAGTTAGTATGGTAATGTCTAATGATGAAAAGCAATTTGCATTAATTGAGATACCAAAATCTTTTAATCGATTTGTTGAATTACCAAAGGAAGGAGAGAAAAGTTATCTTATAATGATTGACGATTTATTGCGTCATTGCTTAAGTGATATTTTTAATATTTTCGATTATAAAAGTATTTCTGCTCACATGATTAAAATTACACGTGATGGTGAGCTGGATTTTGAAAGCGATTTAAGTAAAAGTTTTATTGAGAAGATATCCGATAGTGTTAAACATAGACAAATTGGTGAGCCAGTTCGTTTTGTTTATGATAAGACTATAGACAAAGAAACATTAGAGTATTTAATGACCACGATGGGAATCGATGATACAGATAGTATTATTCCAGGCGGGCGTTATCATAACAGAAGAGATTATATGAGCTTCCCGAGTTTAGGTAGAAAGGATCTTCTTTATGATAAAATTGAAGCTTTGCCTGTTAAGGGGCTTAGTTTAGAGGCTAGTATTTTTGAAGCTATTAAGGAAAAAGATTATTTACTTCAAGCGCCATATCAAACTTTTTCTTATGTTGTTAAGTTTTTAAGAGAAGCAGCATTAGACCCCAATGTAAAAACCATAAAGATTACTATTTATCGTTTGGCTCAAATCTCACACATAGCAAGTTCGCTTATTAATGCAGCTATTAATGGTAAATCGGTTACGGTATCTATAGAATTGCGTGCAAGATTTGACGAACAAGCGAATATAGATTATGCACAACAAATGGAGGAAGAAGGGATTAATTTGATTTTTGGTGTAGCAGGTTTAAAAGTGCACAGTAAAATGTGTGTTGTAGAGCGCGATGAGGGTAAAAAAATAAAAAGATATGGTTTTGTAAGCACGGGGAATTTTAACGAATCTACTGCCAAAATTTATACCGATTATACGTTATTTACTTCAGATCAGCGTATTTTAAAAGATGTCAATAAGATTTTTAGTTTCTTTGAGACCAATTATAAGATTTTTACGTATAAACATTTAATAACCTCACCTCATTATACTCAAAAAGCAGTTTTTAAATTAATAGATGCTGAAATTGAAAGTGCTAAGAATGGAAAATTAGGGAGTATTAGATTAAAAATGAATAGTATTTCTAGCTATAAAATGATTGATAAGCTTTACGAAGCAAGTAGAGCAGGTGTAAAAATTCAAATGATAGTTAGAGGTATTTGTTGTTTAATTCCTGGAGTAGAAGGAATGAGTGAAAATATTGAAGTTATTAGTGTCATAGATAAGTTTTTAGAGCATTCTAGGGTATATATATTTGGTAATAATGGTGATTCTAAAATTTATATTTCTTCAGCAGATTGGATGACAAGGAATATTGATAATAGAGTAGAGGTTAGTTGTCCTATTTATGATGATGATATTAAAAAAGAAATTATTGAAACGTTTAATATAAGTTGGAGCGATAATGTTAAAGCTAGATTGTTAAGCGAATCGCAAGAAAATAATTATAGAGTAAATGATAAAGAAAAAGTAAGGTCTCAATTTGCTACTTATAATTATTATTTAAAAAAATTAGAGAGTTAGTATGCTTAAAATAAAGAAATACGCAGCTATAGATATTGGTTCTAATGCTGTAAGGTTACTTATTTCAAATATTATTGAACAAAAAGGGAGGCCTGTACAGTTCAAAAAAAATTCATTGGTTCGTGTGCCAATACGTTTAGGAGCAGATGTATTTGTGGAAAATAAAATTTCTAAAGAAAATACGCAAAGAGTTGTTGATACTATGTTGGCGTTCAAGTTGTTGATGAAATCGCATAAAGTAGTAAAGTATAAAGCCTGTGCAACGTCTGCAATGAGAGAATCTTCAAATGGGAAGCAGGTTGTTGATTTAGTTTTAAAAGAATCAGGAATAAGCATAGATGTTATTGAAGGAGAGGAAGAGGCTGCAATAATAGCTGCTACCGATTTACATAAGTATATAGATAATAATAAAACATATCTTTATGTGGATGTTGGGGGAGGAAGTACTGAATTTACTGTAATACACAGAGGTGAGCAAGTAGCTTCAAAATCTTTTAAAATTGGTACCGTTAGACTTCTTAACGACATTGTTAAACAAGAATCTTGGCGAGAACTTGAGTCATGGATTGGAAAGCATGCAAAATTTTATCATAAAATTGAAGTTATAGGATCTGGAGGAAATATTAATAAAATATTCAAAATATCAGGAAAAGCGATGGGTAAACCACTTTCGTATTTTTATTTAACCTCCTATTATAATAAGCTTCAAAGCTATTCTTATGAAGAACGTATTACAGAATTAGATTTAAATCAGGATAGAGCAGATGTTATTATTCCTGCCATGCGAATTTACCTGTCTTCAATGAAATGGAGTGATGCAAAAAATATTTATGTACCAAAAATAGGTTTAGCAGATGGTATAATTAAAAGTATCTATTACGATACTGTTTCTAGTAATACACAGTAAAATTCTGCACTTCACCTTTTATAGTTGTTGTTTTTTAATTTTATAATATATATTCGTACCCGTATAATTGCTTAAAATTATACCCCAAACCTAATTTATTATGAAAAAAATATTACTATTAGCAATCCTATTTAGTTTTTCAATTTACGGTGTTTCTCAGGATATAAAATATGGTGTAAGAGGTGGTTTTAATATCTCAAATTTAGATTTCGATACGAACACTAATTTGGTTAATAAACACAGGAATAGTATTTATATTGGTTTTTTTGCAAACGTTGGTTTGTCTAAAACAATCTCTATAATGCCAGAAATACAATTTTCTGCAGAAGGTGCCAACGCAGAACCATTACATTTAGATTATTTACAAGCTCCTATATTCTTAAAATTTAAATTAAGTCAAAAAATTCATATTGGAGCGGGACCGCAAGTAGGTATTAAAGTGCATAAAGAAGAAGATGGCGTTAAGAACTTTGCTTATTCTGGTGTGGCAGGTTTAGAATATAAAATAAACTATGCGCTATTTGCAGATGTAAGATATACGTATGGAATTTCAAATATTTTTGATAACGATTTAGGTGTTGAGGCTAAAAATTCAAATATACAAATAGGTATAGGTTACAAGTTTTAACCGTGAATAGTTTCTGTATTTCCTAAATTAGACATAATTTCAGCTTCATATTCAAGAAGTTGTTGCCATTTGGTATCAACTTCTTTTTTATTTCCATACTTACGGGCAAATCCTAAAAACATGGTGTAATGGTTTGCTTCACTTACCATTAAATTTCTATAAAAAGTAGCTAATTCTTTATCCTGAAGTTCTTCTGAGAGTAATCTAAATCGTTCGCAACTTCTAGCTTCGATTAAAGCGGCATAAAGTAAACGATGCACCAATTGAGTCGTTCTGCTACCTCCTTTAGGAAAGAATTTTAAAAGTTGAATCACATAATCGTCACGCCTATCACGACCAAGAACCCATCCACGTTCTATAATTTTATCATGGACCATTTTAAAATGACTCATTTCTTCTTTTACTAATGCTGTCATTTCCTGAACTAATTCTGTATACTCTGGAAAGCTTACTATTAGTGAAATAGCTGTGCTTGTTGCTTTCTGCTCACAAAAAGCATGATCGGTAAGTATTTCTTCTATGTTTTTCTCTACAATGTTTACCCAACGTGGATCTGTAGGGAGTTTAAGTCCTAGCATTATTATATGGTATTGGAAAAGATATTTATTTCTTCAATTTGAAGAATTCCTTGTTCGTTAATTTTAAGAGCGAAATCTTTACATTCATTTGTATTAGGAATGCAAAAAGAGGTGTTTAGGTAAAGCATTTTTTCATTTGATTTTGTATAATCTATCCATATAAATTGCATGATAGCACTTGCCCAAAATGAAGCGTTTTCAAATTCATAAAATCCTTTTTTATGAATTAAACTTTTATTAATAAGCGTATTATTTTTTGAAACTAAAAGCTGTGCTTCAAAATTTTTGTAGTGAATTTGGGTTATGGAATCATTTTTTGATTTTAAAGTTTCTACAATAAAATCACTTTCTATAGAGTGATAGTTTATTTCTACTTGAAATCCACTACTTAAAATAGTATCTGTTTTTATTTCTGTATAGGTGTCTGGCACAAATTTTATTTCTTGAGTAAAAGATTCTAAAAGTTTGTTTTCTTTTAAAACTTCTGCGTTGGTTTTGTATTTTCTGTCTCTACCATCACAGCTGGCTAAAGTCATGATAGAAATTAAAATAAAAAACAATAATTTGTTTATATTAAATTGTTTAGACATCTAAATCAAAAGTTTTTCTTAGTAAGTCTATATAAGGGTTTTTTTCTTTTAATTTCTCAAACTTATCCGCAGAAGTATAGACGTACTTTTTTTCCATAACATCGTTTATACTAATTGATAAACTTATGTCATAGTTGTTTAAAGATTTTCTAACGTAAGATAAAAGGTCATATTGATTGCGTTCTACTTCAACCTTATTTGTAGCATTAGGGAACTCTAAATAAACTGTTGTTCCTTTAACTTTTGGTATGTCTATAGATAGTATAGAAGCTAAATTGTGCTTTCCTTTTTTTCTGATTATTTCTATAAAAGCATTCCAGACATTAATAAGTGCTTCTTCTGTAAAATCTTCTTTAGGTAAATCTTCATCTTCAATAACAACATCCATTTGTTTAATGAGATGCTCTTTTTTAGCCCTTATACTACTTAAGGAAAGACCAGAAGCACGTTTGGTTTCTTTTTTTAAAATAATTTTTGGAGGCTCATTAACTTGAAAAGCAGTAGAATTAGGGTTTGATGCTTTATTATTAGTTAAATGCTCTTCTTTTAAATTGGTAGTAACTGTTGGTTTAGGAGGTGTTACAGAAATAGGAGTAATACCCTTCTTTTTAAAGTAAGAAGCTGGAATTATGTAATGTCTGCTATTTTTTTTTTCTCCATCAAAAGTGATAGAGGCAAGCTGCATTAAACATAATTCTATAAGTAACCGCTGATTTTTACTGGTTTTGTATTTGAGATCGCAATCGTTTGCCAAGTTTATACCCTGAAGCAGGAATTGCTGAGAGGCTTTTTTAGATTGTTCCAAGTATTTAGCCTTGGTTTGTTCTCCAACCTCAAGGAGCTCAATAGTTTCAGGAGTTTTACTTACAAGTAAATCTCTAAAATGAGAAGCTAATCCTGCAATATAATGATGACCATCAAAGCCTTTAGATAATGTATTGTTGAATTGTAATAGTAATTCAGGTATCTTATTTTCTAAAATTAAATCGGTACTTGTAAAATAAGTTTCATAGTCAAGTACATTTAAGTTTTCTGTAACGGCTTGTCTGGTTAAGTTCTTACCTGAAAAACTAACGACTCTGTCAAAAATTGATAAGGCATCACGCATAGCACCATCCGCTTTTTGTGCGATAATATGCAAAGCGTCATCATCAGCAGTTATGCCTTGTTCTTCAGCAATATATTTTAAATAATCTTTGGCATCTTTGACTGTAATACGTTTAAAATCAAAAATCTGACAACGAGACAAGATCGTTGGTATAATTTTATGCTTTTCGGTAGTTGCTAAAATGAAAATACAATGATTTGGAGGCTCTTCCAACGTTTTAAGAAAAGCGTTAAAAGCTGCCTGAGATAGCATATGTACCTCATCAATAATATAGACTTTGTATTTTCCAACTTGGGGGGGAATACGAACTTGATCTGTTAAGCTTCTAATATCATCAACAGAATTGTTTGAAGCAGCATCAAGTTCAAAAATGTTAAAGGCAAAATCTTCATCATTGGTTTCAGTACCATCACTATTAATCATTTTAGCCAGAATACGTGCACATGTAGTTTTACCAACACCTCGTGGTCCTGTAAAGAGTAGAGCTTGAGCTAAATGATTATTATCTATAGCATTCAATAAAGTATTTGTAATGGCTTGCTGCCCAACAACATCTTTAAATGTTTGAGGTCTGTATTTTCTGGCCGATACTACAAAGTGTTCCACTTTTACTGAATTTACTTGTGTATAACAAAGTTAAAAATTCAGTTTAAAATTAAAGACAAAGTGCATGAAATTTAAAAGGAGTTATTAACAACTTTAAGTGATAAGTGTCTAAAAGTTAAAAGTAATTTAAAGATGAGGAACAGTTACGTTCGTTTTTTTGATATTTAAGATTTCTTTATTGTAATTTTGCCATCAAGTAGATTGCCTTATCGCTGTTTCGATTTATTGGAATAGAGGAAAGTCCGAACACCATAGTGCAACATAGTGGTTAATAACCACCAGTCGTGAGGCTAGGAAAAGTGCAACAGAAAGTATGTACAGGTCATGCTGTAGTGAAACCAGGTAAACTCTGTGTGGTGCAATGCCATGTAAACCAGTGCTTGAGGGCTGCACGCTCGATGCTGGAGGGTAGGCAGCTAAAGTGTATTGGTAACAATATGCTCAGATAAATGATAAGGTATTCCTGTTCTTGCTTTAAGAGATCTTAAAATAAGTTCAGGATGAACAGAATTCGGCTTATAGGTTTACTTTGTCATAAAAAGAGGCTGTCTAAAAAGGCAGCTTCTTTTTTTTGGTTTCATGTCTCGCTCTAAAAATGAATCAAGCATAAAATAGCTACATAATATTTAAAACTTTGAAATTATTTATGGTCTGAAGTCTTTATTCGGTAAAATACTGATTATTAATTTTTTTAACATAAAAATTATTGATTGTTAGTAAAATCTACTTTTTTTGTTTTATATTCGACACTTCTTTAAGAAAAATATTACAAAATAATTATTTGACAGCTGTTTTATTGAATACAAGAAATGAAGCTAAAATGATTTGAATTTGCTTCTTTATTATCTCTGGGTTGCTTTACATAGCTTATACTTTAATTTAAATATTTTATGTATAAAGTTAATGGTTTTGAGCTAGTTGTATAATAAGATACAAGCATTATAGCATCTATTTTTTATGGCTATGATGTCGCAATTTATTGATCAACGAATTAAAATATGTAGTTGTGATGTAGATATGGCTAGAAGAAATGCCGATGGCATTTTTCGTTGATAAAAATACGAACCAATTTGAAGGTTACTGTATCTGGTATACAGAGAAGAAAAACTTAAACTAACTTAATTTTTTATCAAATGAAATATAAAATTCCCCTTTGCGTATTGGCTTTATAGATGGCATTCACAGAAGCTGCATAGCGAACGTTCTTTTTTAAGAACATATACATCTTACCAGTTAGATAGCACAGGGGCTAGAAGACATTTATCAATAAGAGTTTAGATTAATTTAATCACAACTAAGAACCTTTAGAAAGGAAGGTCTAATAATATGTTGTGTCTAAATTTTAAACCGTAACACGAACATTTTCAAATAACTAAACACAAATAACTAAATAGAAATAAGAAATGAAACCTTTTAAACTACTATTACTAATCATGAGTATTACGCTAGGTGTAAATGCACAAGATTGGACTGGAATAGCAATTCCAGCAAGCCTACCATCTGGAATGGTATGGGAATTAAACCCAATTTCAGATAGTTTTAACTACGAATCTACAGGGGCAAATCGACCAGAAGAGTTTACTAGCAGATGGAATGATCTATATATAAATAATTTCTCAGGTCCGTCAAATACTTCTTTTAATAAAGACCATTCATGGACAACAAATGGGGCTTTAAATATTCATGCTGCTTTAGACAATCAGTTTTCAATCATATATACAGGATGTATTTCTTCTAAAGCACAGATTACCTATCCCATGTATATGGAGGCTCGGGTGAAACAGTCTAATTGTATGCTGGCTAATAACATTTGGATGATTAGTGGCGATGAAACCGAAGAGCTGGATATGTTAGAATCTTATCCTAACAGCCAAATAGGTCAAGAATGGTTTGATGAGCGTATTCATCTAAGCCATCACGTATTTATTAGAACCCCATTTACAGATTACCAGCCAAGAGATGAAGAAGAGGTTTTTGGTACATGGTATCATGAAAAAGATAAAACATCTTGGAGAGGCGAATGGTTTAATATTGGAGTGTATTGGGTAAATCCGTATCACGTTGAATATTATATTAATGGTAATAAAGTCCGAACGATAAAAAAGAATGAGCATAACTTTATCGATCCAGATGGGAATCTGTCTGAACATACCACTAGTTTTGATGCGATTGACAAGTATGGTTACACTGGGGGAACAGGTTTGAGTAAACCTCAGCACATCATAATTAATATGGAGCAGCAGTCTTGGCTTAGTAATTTAAATATTTATCCAACTTCAGATGAGCTTGATGATGAAAATGGAAAAAATCTGTTCTTAATTGACTGGATAAGAGTTTATGATGCAGTTCCTGTTGGTGGTAAAGTTCCAGTAACAGGTGTTTCAATAACACCACGAACCGTAACTATTCGTCCTGGAGAAACGTTTCAGTTAGATGCTTTGATTACCCCAGCTGATGCAACTAAAAAAATTGTGACATGGTCTTCTGCCAATACTGCCTTTGTTACTGTAAATGGTCAAGGACTTGTAAAAGGAATTAAAGCAGAAAATATTGCTATTACAGTTAAAACATTTGATGGCGGTTTTACAGATAGTATTATAGTTAGCGTTGCAGGTGAGCCTATAGATGGTGAACCAGATACTATTGATGTTACTGGAGTTAGTGTATTACCAGCAAGTGCAGCATTGGAAGTTGGAGAGACTGCTCAATTAACAGGATCTGTTATTCCATTCAATGCTACAGTGCAAGCTGTCTCATGGTCTTCATCAAATATCAATATTGCTACTGTGAATACAACAGGTTTGGTTACAGCTGTGGGTGAAGGTACTGCTATAATAACGGGAATCACGTTAAGTGGAGGTAAGACAGATACGAGTACTATTACCGTTACAGATGGAGGCTCTAATCCTTCGCCAATATCAGTTACAGGGGTATCGGTAAGTCCCACAACTGGCACACTTAGTGTAGGTCAGACATTAGATTTGAATGAAACAGTATCACCATCTAATGCTACAAATAAGGCGGTGACTTGGAGTTCAAGTGATACTGGAGTTGCTACGGTAAGCACCAATGGACTTGTAACTGCAGTAGCTTTGGGGACAGCTACAATAACAGTTGTCACTCAAGACGGATCTTTTCCTGCAAACGCACTTATTACAGTTAACAATAATACACCGCTGCCAGATGATGAAATTGTTATCGAAGCAGAGAGTTTCAATAATACTGGAGGAACATTTAACGATGCTGGTTTTGGTGGGCCTGGTCTTGGAGCAAATGCCACCGCGAATACTATTAACTTTATTAATAGTGGTGATTGGATTGAGTATACCATCAATGTGGAGACAGCGGGAAATTATAATATAGAATATAATATTTCTACACCTTCTAACAATGCTCAAATTCAGTTCTCAATAGATGGCACAGTAGCATCAACTACTAATGTAACTAATAATGGTGCTTGGGACACTTATGGAGCTTTGGCTGGAGGCAGTGTTACTTTGGCAGCTGGTTCTGTTACTATACGATTAATAGCATCTGGAAGCAATACCTGGCAATGGAATCTCGATAAAATCACGTTAACCCGAATGGGGGGTAATAGCAATGTTTCTGCTAGAGGATCTGATAAACAGGTTCTTGAAGCTAGAAATAACTCAGGCCTTAGTCCAGTTGCTAAAATGGTATTGTATCCCAATCCTGCTAAATATCAAGTGAATGTTTTATTGAAAAATGAAGTAATTAATGCAGATTTAAAGATACTGGATATGCAAGGAAAGTTGATTTTTTCTAAGATATTTAATGGTCATATTTCTAAGGTAAACACCAGTAGCTTTAATAGAGGTATATATATAATTAAGTTAAAAATAGCTAATCGAACATTAATTGATAAATTAGTTCTTAAATAAGTAATAAATTATATGGAGATCCTATATGATTTTGGGCTTATTAACTAAAGTACTGATAAAACGTTCTTTATTATCTATGACAATAGCATATTAATTTTCAATAAATAGATAAAAATTCGTTAAATAGAAAGAGGCTGTCTTATAAAACAAATTTGTTTTATAAGACAGCCTCTTTACGGTTAAAAATACTTGGTTAGTAATTAATCTTTTTTAGGAGAATAAAATAAATCAGGTCTCATCTCTCCACTATATTCTTCCATTCTGGATGTATATTTTAAGACTTTATTAAAGGTTTCCCAACGATCTGGGCCTAAAACTTCTTCGTTTGCTTTTGCTTGGGTGGCTCCATCTACTTCATCTGTAGCAGAAATAGATACCATGTAGTAGTTCTCCATGGTTCCAAATCCATTTCTATAAATACGATAATAATTTGTTGATCCTTTACTTGTAAAGAGTTCTTTAACAGCTTTCATCCCTTCTTTTATTTTTTTACCATTCTCAGGCGTGTAGTACATAAAAAACCATTTACGATAATTTTTATCTTTCTGAGTTTCTTTCGCGCCTTCAGGCATATAACTTAGAGCTTCGTCATGAACAACGATATACGTTCCGTGAGAGTCATAACAGGTATCAAAACGATTGAACATATCTCCAAATTTATCTCCCATTGCTTTAGCCATATCAGCAAAAGGGCGTTTATCTAGTTCAGCAAAATTTTCAATTGGAGTAATATAAAAGTATTTAAAGTCATTTGATACTGCTGTGAACCATTCGGTTTGAAGGTTATGTTCTACAGACGCTGCGTTAAATTCTTTTGCTATTTTTTCATATTCCATAACCATTGAAGGTTTTACATTATCCTGATGTACCATAAACATTTTCTGTGCTTGAGATACATTATATGTAAGACATAACAGTAATGCCAGAGCTAAAGTTGTTTTAATAGTTTTCATAATTCAAGTTAGTTAGTTAGTTAGTTAGTTAGTTAGTTAGTTAGTTAGTTAGTTAGTTAGTTAGTTAGTTAGTTAGTTAGTTA
>CANNAN010000024.1 GCA_947502635.1 uncultured Flavobacteriaceae bacterium | reverse complement strand
ACCTTATGTAAATACTTTAAAATTTGCGGCTTAAATAACTATATTTTTATTTGGTAGTGTCATAGAATACGGAATGACATGGTTCTTTATCAGACCATTTTAACATACTGACTATCAGTTTTAAATAAGATCGATCTCACGTTAATTATTTTAAATCAAAACGATCTAAATTCATAACCTTTACCCAAGCTTTAACAAAATCATTTACAAATTTTTCTTGAGCATCGTCGGCTCCATATACTTCTGCAACTGCTCTTAACTCTGTATTCGACCCAAAAATTAAATCGGCTCGGGTTCCTGTAAACTTCACAACTCCTGTTCGACGATCGCTTCCTTCAAATAGCGCATCATCTGCTGTAGTTGCTTTCCAGGTATAAGTAAAATCCAGAATATTTGCAAAGAAATCATTTGTTAAACTACCAATACTTTCTGTAAACACACCATGACTAGATCCATCGTAATTGGTCCCCAATACACGTAAACCACCAACTAAAACGGTCATTTCCGGAATAGAAAGTGTTAATAAGTTCGCGCGATCTACTAACAAATTTTCTGCAGCTACTTTTAAATCAGATTTTATGTAATTTCTAAAACCATCTGCTAGTGGTTCCAAATATCCAAAAGATTCTATATCTGTTTGTTCTTGAGAAGCATCTCCTCGACCTCCTGTAAAAGGAACAGTTATATGATGACCTGCATTTTTAGCAGCTAACTCAACACCAACAGATCCTCCTAAAACAATTAAGTCTGCAATTGAAACTGTACCGCTGAAATCTTTCTGAATACCTTCATATAAGGCAAGTACTTTCGCTAATTCTGTTGGACTATTAACTTCCCAATCTTTTTGGGGTGCTAAACGAATGCGCCCTCCATTAGCCCCACCACGCATATCTGAACCTCTAAACGTAGATGCTGAAGCCCATGCTGTTGTTACTAATTGCGATACTGATAAACCAGAAGCAAGAATTATATTTTTTAAAGATGAAATATTGTCATCGCTCAATGTATAATCGACTGTAGGTATTGGATCTTGCCATAACAATTCCTCATTTGGCACCTCAGGACCTAAATAACGGGATATAGGACCCATATCACGATGCGTTAATTTATACCAAGCACGTGCAAAGGCATCTTCGAAGGCTTTATGATCTTTATGAAAACGCTTTGATATTTCTAAATACGTTGGATCTATTTTTAAGGCCATATCAGCATCAGTCATCATTAATGCTTGCTGTTTCGATGGGTCACCTGCCGCGGGTGCCATTTTTGCTTGCGACTCTTTTGTTGGAGTCCATTGACTTGCACCAGCTGGACTTTTGGTCAACTCCCAATCATAATTCAATAAGACCTCAAAAAAGTCATGGTCCCACTGTGCTGGATTAGGCGTCCAGGCTCCTTCAAGACCACTTGTAATGGCATCATCTAAAACACCTGTGCCATAGGTGTTTTTCCATCCAGTACTCATTTGTTCTATAGAAGCACCTGCTGGTTCTGCACCTACATATTTGTCAGGGTCTGCGGCACCGTGTGCTTTCCCAAAGGTATGCCCCCCAGCTGCTAACGCTACCGTTTCTTCATCATTCATAGCCATACGCCCAAAAGTTTCTTTCATAAGTTTCGCTGTGACTAATGGATCAGAAGCTCCATTCGGCCCCTCTGGGTTTACATAAATGAGCCCCATATGTGCTGCTCCTAAATGCCCCTCAATATCTTCACCTTCATCAAATCGTTCTTTATTTCCCAGCCATTCTATTTCCGATCCCCAATAAATATCTTGTTCTGGTTCCCAAACATCCTCACGACCACCAGCAAAACCAAATGTTTTAAAGCCCATAGACTCTAATGCGCAATTTCCAGCAAGAATTAATAAATCTGCCCAAGAGATTTTCTTGCCATATTTCTTTTTTACAGGCCAAAGTAATAAACGAGCCTTATCTAAATTTCCATTATCTGGCCAACTGTTTAATGGTGCAAAACGTTGATTCCCTGTAGCAGCTCCACCACGTCCGTCACCAACACGATAGGTTCCAGCACTATGCCACGCCATACGAATCATAAAGGGTCCATAGTGTCCATAATCTGCAGGCCACCAATCTTGTGAATCTGTCATTAAATCAATAACTTCTTTCTTTAATGTTGAAAAATCAACACTATTAAATGCTTCTGCATAATTAAAATCTTCTCCCATTGGATTAGACTTCATCCCATTTTGACGAAGGATGTTTAATTTCAGTTCGTTAGGCCACCAGTCTCGATTTCTTGTACCACTTCCTGCTGTTTCTTTATGAGCACCACCCATAAATGGGCATTTACTTATGTCTCCACTTTTTGTATCCATTTACATTTAATTTATTAGTTATTTTACTCACTTACACAAACTTAACTTTTATGTAATAAAAATTAGTGTTTTTTTTATATTTATAAATTATAAATACATAATTAAAATTTATTAAAAATTGATTATTTATAGTTTTTAATAATAGTTATAATAATTTCAAAAATTAGTATTTCAAACAACTTTATATGCTTACTTTTAAAGCTTAATTAAAAACACATATAATGGCAAATATAACTTTAGGAGGTACTCCTGTTGAGACTTCAGGAAACCTTCCAGCAATTGGATCTCAAATTCCCAATTTTAATTTAGTAGCAACAGATTTATCTATTAAAACATTAGAAGATTTTAAAGGAAGTAATTTAGTTTTAAATATTTTTCCTAGCGTAAATACAGGAGTTTGTGCTACATCAGTTAGACAGTTTAATAAAGAAGCAAGTCAATTAGAGAATACAAAAGTTTTATGTATTTCCAGGGATTTACCTTTTGCTCAAGATCAATTTTGTGCTGCTGAAGGCTTAGAAAATGTTGTGATGCTTTCCGATTTTAAAACAGGGGCATTTGGAAAAGATTATGGTCTAATTATGATAAATGGTGCTTTTGATGCTTTACTTTCAAGAAGCATTGTTGTTGTTGATGCGAACGGTAAAGTCATTCACACAGAGCAAGTTCCAGAAACTGGTGAAGAACCAAATTACAAAGCAGCTCTTGAAGCTTTGTAAAACTATTAAATCCTAGACTTATAGTATATGACAAAAAAAGACTCCTTTATAGTAAATCGATTTAAAAGTATTGGTTATGCTTTTAAAGGAGCTTTGTTACTTTTAAAAACAGAAGCAAGTATTAAAATTCAATTCACAATTGCTGTGATACTTACGTGTATTGGGTTTTATTATGAAATTTCAACAACCGAGTGGATTGTTCAACTTCTATGCATAGCTGTTGTAATGAGTATTGAAGGCGTAAATACTGCTATAGAAGCCATAGCCGATTTTATTCATCCAGAGCATCATAAAAAAATAGGTTTAATAAAAGATATTGCCGCTGGCGCTGTTTTTATAGCTTCTATTTTTGCGATCATCATCGGTTTTATTATTTATATTCCAAAGATTTTTTAAAATACTATTCCCTTAGGATAAACGTTAGTAATTTGTATTTTTGTTTAAACTAACAACGCATTAATGGCGAAAAGAAAAACTAAGACTAAAAGACCACCTAAACAAAAAATTAAAAAGCCAAGTTTTAAACTATCAAATCAACAAAAGTTGGTTTTCGGTAGTTTACTTGTTATATGTGGTATTTGGTTATGTATAGCCTTAGTTTCCTATTTCTTTACTGGAGAAGCAGACCAAAGTGTTATAGATACATTTCCTTCCAGAGCTTCAGAAACCAAAAATTGGGTAAGTCAATTTGGTGCTTGGGTAGGTGAGTTTTTTATTCAACGTGGTTTTGGTGTTGCTTCATTTATATACTCTGGTTTAATCTTTTTATCTGGTATCTATGTTTTAATGAACCTGAATAAAGCCAAACTAAGAAAACATTGGTTTTGGGGAATTTTAATAACCATTTGGTTATCTGTTCTTTTCGGATTCTTTAGAAGTAAATCTGATATTCTTGGTGGAACTATTGGCTATGAGATTAATGAATTCTTACAAGATTACATTGGAAAAATAGGGACCTCCCTCCTACTTTTATTTGGATTGATCTCTTATTTGGCAATTCGTTTTAGAGTTACTTTTGAAAGTTTTACCAGCATTTTTAAATCTGCAAAAAAGGATCTTGAAAATGAGATTTCTGATTTAAAGGATGATTTGATTATCCCTTTAGATAATAATTTATCTGAAGAAGCAGAAGCTATTAAATCTGCTTATGAAATCCCGCTAGAAAATAACAAGCCTACATTAAAAAAAGAACCAGAACCTATTAAAGATGTAGCACCTCTAGAAGTTAAAGTCATTCAAGAAGAAGAGGAAGAAGAACCTGATCTTGAAATGAAAGTTGAAGAAGTTGCTGAAGAACTTTCTGAGAAAAAGAATTTAGCAGATAAATTAGTTGAAGATTTTGGACAATTTGACCCCACACTTGAATTGTCACAATATCAATTTCCCCCTTTGGATCTTCTAAAAAAATATGACTCCGAAGGTATCACCATCAATCAGGAAGAATTAGAAGATAATAAAAATAAGATTGTAGAAACCCTAAGTAACTACAAGATTGGTATTGCTAGCATTAAAGCAACTATTGGTCCAACAGTTACTTTATATGAAATAGTTCCTGAAGCTGGTGTTCGTATTTCAAAAATTAAAAATTTAGAGGATGATATTGCTTTATCATTATCGGCTCTGGGTATTCGTATTATTGCTCCTATCCCTGGAAAAGGGACTATTGGAATAGAAGTCCCTAATAAAAACTCTACGATCGTTTCTATGCGTTCGGTCATTGCATCTAAAAAGTTTCAAACTTCAGAAATGCAACTTCCTATAGCCTTAGGAAAAACTATTAGTAATGAAACCTTCGTGGTAGATCTTGCTAAAATGCCCCATTTATTAATGGCAGGTGCAACAGGACAAGGTAAATCGGTAGGTTTAAACGCTGTTTTAACATCGTTATTATATAAAAAACATCCAGCAGAAGTTAAATTTATTTTAGTCGACCCTAAAAAAGTAGAGCTCACGCTTTTTAATAAAATTGAACGTCATTATTTAGCCAAATTACCAGATAGTGAAGAAGCCATTATAACCGACAACACTAAAGTTATCAACACATTGAATTCTTTATGTATTGAAATGGACAATCGTTACGAGTTGTTAAAAAATGCGATGTGTAGAAACCTTGCAGAATACAATGTAAAGTTTAAAAATCGCAAATTAAACCCTAATGATGGGCATCAATTTTTACCATACATTGTTCTGGTAGTAGATGAGTTTGCAGATTTAATTATGACAGCTGGAAAAGAGGTAGAAACCCCCATAGCACGTTTGGCACAATTAGCCAGAGCAATTGGTATTCATTTAATCATAGCAACACAACGTCCATCTGTTAACGTTATTACAGGTATTATAAAAGCTAACTTTCCTGCTCGTATAGCATTTAGAGTAACATCTAAAATTGATTCAAGAACTATATTAGATAGTTCTGGTGCCGACCAATTAATTGGTCGCGGTGATATGTTGTTTACACAAGGGAATGATGTTATTCGTGTGCAATGTGCTTTTGTAGATACGCCCGAGGTTGAAAAAATAACCGATTATATAGGCTCTCAAAAGGCTTATCCCGATGCTTATCTTTTACCAGAATACGTTGGCGAAGAAAGTGGCACAAGTATTGATATAGACATATCAGATAGAGACAAATTGTTTAAAGATGCAGCTATCGTCATAGTAACAGCCCAGCAGGGTTCTGCTTCGTTATTGCAACGAAAACTAAAACTTGGTTACAATAGAGCAGGAAGATTAATAGATCAATTAGAAGCAGCAGGAATAGTAGGTCCTTTTGAAGGGAGTAAAGCAAGACAAGTCTTGATTACAGACCTTATCGCTTTAGATCAACATTTAGAAAACGAGATATAATTTAAATATGAAAATGAAAAATATTATAACATTCTTATTTATTGCTTTTACAATTAGTGGCTTCGCTCAAAACAAAGCCAAAACATTATTAAATGAAGTTTCTCAAAAAGTAAAGAGCTATGAAAATATTTCAATAGACTTTAAATACACGCTTGAAAACACTTCAGAAAATATAAAACAAGAAACCCGAGGTGATGTTATTATGAAGGGAGACCAATATAAATTGAACATCCTTGGAGTCATTCGTCTTTTTGATGGAAAAACACTTTATACTATTAGCCCTGAAGATGAAGAAGTAACTATATCATCAGAAAGTGACAATGAAGATGATGCTATAACACCTAGTAAGATGTTGTCTTTTTATGAAGATGGTTACATGTATTCTACAGATATCGAACAAAATATAAAAGGCAGAAAAATACAGTATATCAAACTAATACCTATAGATTCAAAATCTGAAATAAAATACATTCTACTAGGTATTGATGCACAGACCAAACATATATACAATTTAATACAACTTGGAAAAAACAGTACAAAGACAACATTAACTGTTAATTCTTTTAAAACAAATGAGCCTTTATCAAAAACCTTATTTACTTTTGATGCCAGTAAATATCAAGATTATTACATCAATAAATTAGATTAGGTAAATATACTTGTGAAACGAGTATTAATAGGTTTTAAAAACATTTTACCCTTTTTAAAAATTTTTAATATGAGAACGAAGTGGTTACGTACGTTCTTAATTTTATAATTAGCTTGTAAAACAAATGATTAGTAAAATTTAAACATGTAAAAAATTAATGACCAGGAACTTAATCACCACCGAAATTTATTATATAAATGTTACATCTGACTATAAAAAAACAATAAGTGCAAGCAGATGAAAATATTAGACCGATACATACTAACAACTTATCTTAAAACTTTTATCAGCGTGTTTTTAATACTCATGCTGATATTTGTTTTACAAACCATTTGGTTATATATTAAAGAACTTGCAGGCAAAGACTTAGACATTATAGTTGTCGCTAAATTTTTAATTTACTTCATGCCTAAGTTAATTCCATTAGTATTACCTCTTACCATATTACTAGCATCCATAATGGTCTTTGGATCTTTTGCAGAAAATTATGAGTTCGCAGCCATGAAATCTACGGGTATTTCTTTACAGCGTGCCATGTCTGGTCTAAGTATTTTTATTATAATATTGGGATTCGTTACTTTTTTATTTTCTAATAACGTAATTCCATGGGCAGAGCTTAACTCATTTAACCTCCGTAGAAACATTGCCAAGCTAAAACCTGCCATGTTACTAGCAGAAGGTCAGTTTAATGAAGTGGGCACTTATAATATAAAATTTGCTGACAAACATGGAGACAACGACCAATACCTTGAAGATATTACCATACACATTAAAGGAGAAAATGGCAGAAAAAATACGACTACTATAAAATCTAAAACAGGAGAGCTTGCAAGTGAAAAAGACTCAAATGTTTTAAAACTTATATTGTTAGATGGTAATTACTACAAAGATATTACCCGCAAAAAAACATCAAAATCAAAAGGTAAAAAGCCATTCGCTAAAAGCACGTTTAAAAAGTATACCATTAATATAGATTTATCTAAACTTAATAATGTTGATTTTGATGAAAAATCGCAAACAGACAAGTACAATATGCTTGACATTATAGGTTTAAACAAAACTATTGATTCACTTTCAATAAAAAGGCAATCTAATCAACACTTATTTACAAAAAGTTTATTTCAAAGATCTGGTCTCTTTAATAAAATTAAAACCAACGAAATCAAAAAGGGAGTTAATGATTCTATTTATACAGGAAGTCTTTTAAATATTTTTAACCCAACAAAAAAGTCTGAGTTAATTGATGTTGCCAATAAATCAGTAACCAGTGCCAAACAGATCATTATTTCAAAAGAAAAGTCAAGAAAAAATTCTAAAATTAAACTTAATAAACATATTATTTCATTACACGAAAAATTTGCTTTAGGTTTTGCTTGCGTTATTTTATTTTTTGTTGGTGCGCCATTAGGCGCTTTAATACGCAAAGGTGGAATTGGCCTGCCCATGATAATAGCTATCTTATTATTTTTAACGTATCATTTTATTGGCATTTTTGCTACAAATAGTGCTAAGAGTGGAAACCTTAACCCTATTTTAGCTAGTTGGTTTTCAACCTTAACGATGCTCCCTCTGGGATTCTTTTTAACTAAAAAAGCTACTGCAGATAAACCTTTATTTCAGGGTGAAGGTATCTTTGAATTGTTGAAGAAGTTATTTAGACTTAAAAAGAAAACGCCTGAAATAGATACATCTGTATTTAGTAATCCTGATGTTGAATATATCACTTTAAATTCTTACGAAGACAATAAGCTTATAAATATTGCTAAAAATCATAAAGAGTTTGGTTATAAAGTTATTTATAGAAATACCGCCTTAAAAATTCTTAATTCTAGAGGCATTACAAATCAGCAATTAAAATTCTCTGGTAATTTCATTAACAGAGAGTACGAACAGGCTATTAACCTTAAAGATAAATATGAAGAAGATGCAAAATTAACTTTTGTATTATATATTATTTCATTTTTAACATCAATACCTGGAGCTATTTTAGATAATAATAACTTTCCAAAAACTGGTACCACACTCTTTTTAATTGGTTCTCTAATTGAACTCTTACTCATATTTTCATTTATAAAGTTTTGTGTAAGTCAATATAATTATTATAAACATACAGGAAAGAGCTTAACCTCAAGTAACTTTCTTGTTTATTTACTTGGAATCCCATTATTTTTTATTGTTTACTTCTTTCAGAAAAAAGAGTTTGAAAAAGATTTAGATTTAGGGATTTCAGATGCAAAAAAATAAAAAGGACTAATAACAATGTTCAAAAACCTATTTTAAATTTTATTTCGAACTCTAGATATTAATTTTTTGAAATAATGAATTAAATAATACTTAAGACGTTAATTCTTTAAATTCCTTAAAATAAGCAATATCTTTGCATTATGATAGCAGATACCATGACACAAAAAACAACCTCTAAATTTAAACTAAATACCATACACGAAGCCATTGATGATATTAGAAATGGAAAAGTAATTATTGTTGTTGATGATGAAAATCGTGAAAATGAGGGTGATTTTCTCGCTGCGGCTGATATGGTAACGCCACAAATGATAAACTTTATGGCTACTCATGGTAGAGGTCTTATATGTGCACCACTAACAGAGAATCGATGTAAAGAACTTGAGCTTAATATGATGGTACGTAATAACACCGATCCTATGGAAACAGCTTTTACTGTATCGGTAGATTTAAGAGGTGGTGGTGTAACAACAGGTATTTCTGCAAGCGACAGAGCAAAAACTGTTAAAGCTCTAATTAATCCAAATACAAAGCCATTTGAATTAGCACGACCTGGACATATTTTTCCTTTAGTAGCTAAAGAAGGTGGTGTTTTAAGAAGAACAGGGCATACAGAGGCAGCTATTGATTTTGCTAGATTGGCAGGCTTACAACCCGCTGGTGTTATTGTTGAAATCATGAACGAGGATGGTAGCATGGCGCGTTTACCACAGCTAATGGATGTTGCTAAGAAACTAGATCTTAAAATTGTTTCCATTGAAGATTTAGTAGCCTACAGAATGCAACACGACTCTTTAATTGATAAAAAAGAAGATTTTCAAATTGAAACTCGTTTTGGTAGTTTTAGATTAAGAGCTTACAAACAAACCACCAACAATCAAGTACATATAGCTTTAACCAAAGGGCAATGGAAAGATAATGAAGACGTTCTTACCAGAATAAATTCAACTTTAGTAAATAATGATATTTTAGGAACACTCACCAATAATGTTGACAAGCAATTAGTTGATATGTTCCAAGTTATTAATGATGAAGGAAAAGGCGCTATTATATTCATTAATCAAGAATCTCAATCTATGAATATTTTAAAACGTTTATCTGTTTTAAAAGAGAACCAAAACTCTGGGGACGTATATAAAGCACCTAGAATAAATATGGATACTAGAGATTTTGGTATTGGTGCACAAATACTTCACGATTTAAATATTCATAAATTAAGATTAATTTCTAATGCTGAAGAACACACCAAACGTGTTGGTTTAATAGGATATGGTTTAGAGATTGTTGACTATGTGAAATATTAAAACGTGAGTTCGTCATAACTTAAAATGACAACTAAATTGATAAAATATTAGCTAAAACAAAATTTATTAGTTTTTGTTTATCGAACTCACATTAATTAGAAATCTTAATATCTCAAATTTACACTAGATTTTTTATAATATCCACCATTTTACTTGCTCTTTCTTTTACCTCGGCTTCTGTCCAGGAAAGCTTTATTAAACAAGAAATATTTCTAGCTATATAATAATCTGACTGTGTAAACTCTTTTGTTTTCAGATAATCAAGTCCGTTTTTAACCTCTGTAGAAATTGGAAATAATGATTTTAAATTTGTTAAATGATCCCATTTTCTAATATAATGCCAATTATTATCGTAATAATGGAAACAGGCATCTACCCCATTCTCTTTAAAAGCTTTTGATACTTCTTGAGTTATTTCCAAATTTGGTAAAAAGAAATTTAAAAACGCATAACTTTCTTCGCCGCCTTCAGGAACTGTTCTAAAAGTTACTTCGGGGATTATAGATAGAGCTTCACGAAGCACTGTATAGTTTTTCTTCTGAATCGCTAAAAACTCAGGTAATCGTTTTACTTGCGCCAAACCTACAGCTGCATGTAATTCTGATATTCTAAAATTATAACCTAGAAAAGGATGTGTTTCTGCTCCTCTATCATTACCAATGTGGTCATGACCATGATCACTGTAATGGTCTGCATTTGTATAATATGCTTCATTGTTTGTAATAATAGCACCACCTTCTCCAGATGTAATTGTTTTTACAAAATCAAAAGAAAAGCACCCAAGATCTCCAATGCTACCTAATGGTTTTCCTTTGTAGGTCCCGCCTATAGCCTGACAAGCATCTTCTACTAATAATAAATGATGTTTATCACAAATGGCCTGTATGGCATCCATGTTACCCATGCTACCACACATTTGTACTACCATAACCGCTTTTGTTTTTGGAGTGATTGCTGCTTCAACAGCTTTAGGATCTACTGCCAACGTATCATCTATATCAACTAAAACTGGAATTGCTCCTAGCATCATAATAGCTTCAAAGCTGGCTACAAAAGTAAATACTGGCATGATAACTTCATCGCCTGCTCCTACTCCAGCAGATGCCAATGCCACAGAAACAGCAGCCGTTCCGCTCGAAACAAGCTGTGCATGATTTGTTTTAAATGATTGTTGTAATGCTGTTTCTAATTCTTTTGATTTCCAATGCCCTTTACGCATACCGTCAAAACCGTAACGCATGATAACACCATTGTCTAAAACATCATTAACTTCCTTACGTTCTAATTCTCCAAATAATTCAAATCCTGGCATAAATAATATATTTGTATTTTTAATTTATAATTCTATAATTGCGTCATCAATTGACTTTCTAACTTTTTCAAATTCGGCAAACATATCATCATCTGCTCTGTAGCCAACTGGTAATAACAATACCGATTTTAATTTCTTTTTATCTAATTCTAAAACGGTATCAAATTTTTCTGGTAAAAATCCCTCCATAGGACATGAGTCTATACCTTCTACAGCACAAACTGTCATTAAATTACCTAATGAAATATATGCTTGGTTTTTAGACCATTGTTGACGTTCTTTAACAGACATCTTTTTCATTGTATCAACAAGATCTAGCCTGTAAGGCTCTAAGATGGCATCTGATGTATTCCTAATAGCTTTAATATTATCATAATAAGCATCAACATCTTCTTTACTAATATCATTTTGAATACAGATAACAAACAAATGTGAAGCCTCTAAAACCTGCTTCTGGTTAAATGCATATTTAACTAAAGACTCTCGTAAGACTTCATTTTCAATAACTATCAATTTAATGGTTTGAAGCCCAAAAGATGTTGCTGTTAAATTAAAAGCTTCTTTTAAAATTTCAAGTTTTGAATTAGAAAGCTTTTTATTCTTATCAAATTTTTTAGTAGCATAACGCCATTGTAACTGTTTTATAGTATCCATATATGTGCAAAAATAAGGTTTTGAGATTTTGTTTTTTACAATATTAACAGATAAAATAAACAGATATAAATGAGTAAAAATTATTTTTTCAAAAAGTTTGCTTTTTATTTGAAAGAATTAAAAAAGGGTTCTATATTTGCACCCGCATTCAGGCAAATAGCTTGATGAGGCACTCAAGGAGAAATGGCAGAGTGGTCGAATGCGGCAGTCTTGAAAACTGTTGAGGGTCACACCTCCGGGGGTTCGAATCCCTCTTTCTCCGCTAAGGGTTTAACAAAATCCGCTAAAAGCCCGTAAACATTATGTTTATGGGCTTTTTAATTTTATTAAATGCCAAATAATAGCAAAAATCACCAAATAAAAAGGGGCTAATTCGGGGTCACTAAAAGTATTTTTCAACTGACTCCCAACAGACCATAACGCATTAATAACAAGACGATTACAAGCCAGTTGCTTTGTTGTTTTTTGTGTAAATTCAAAAGAATATATCAAGTGACTCCTATGAATAATTCATTTTTATTACTTTTTTATATCAAAAAGAGAAAGTCTTTTATAGTCTATGAAAATAAGATTTACCTGCTAGCAGATTCATTATAAACAAATGAAATAATTTTAGCGAGATTTAAATAATAATTTTCAAAACTAAAACCATGTCCAGATTCCATATTAATTTGAAGAAGGACATTACTATCATTAGGGACTTTGCTATCATTTAATTTATTAGTAAACTTCATAGACATCCAAGGCAATACTTGATTATCCTCAATACCAGCTATAATAAGTGCACTCCGATACTTTGAATTTGCTTTTAAATTTAAAAATGCATCCATTTTTTGCAAAGACTTTAATTCATCTGGATTATTAACAGAACCAAACTCTCCAATGTCTGCTATACCAATACCTTTTGGGAATTCATGTCTGCTAATATTTAATGCACCTGCATTACTTATCATACCTTGATATAAATCGGGCCTTGAAGCATAAGCCATTCCCACTACAATACCTCCTGCACTTTCACCATAACTAAATAAATTATCATTACTAGTGAAATTATTATTTATTAGATACTCTGAACATGAAATAAAATCCTTCCAACTATTAACTTTTTTAGATTTTTTTCCATCTTCATACCATTGAATTCCTTTTTCTCCTCCTCCTCTAACATGTGCCACAGCAAAAACACCTCCAATTTTAACAAATGTTAAATTAAAAACAGAAAACTCTGGAGTCATATTATCACCATATGAACCATATGCTTTTAGAATTGTAGGGGTGTTAGAATTAAATTCTTTAGATGAATCGTATAAAATTGTTAAGGGAATAGATTTACCATCATGTGATTTGACCTCTATATTTTTTACTTTGATGTGTTTAAATTCATCATAAATTGCATCTTTAAAAAAGTCATATTTTTTAAATTTATTTCCTTCGGGATCTAATGTATAATTTTGAGTTGGCCTTAACCATCCATCTATTTTTAAATCTATCGTATTACATGTAAAACATTTATTTACTAAGTCAATATTGCCTGCTGTTATTGGCAAATCCACCGATTTTAGATTTCCATTATTAACTGTATAGATTTTAGATTCTGTTCCGTTTTTAGAAGATGTAACATAAAGTTTTTTTCCAACATGAATAAAACCAGTTAAATTTTCATCATTAGGAGGGCTTGCTAAAATTTTAACCTCATTAGTTTTTATATTCTTTCTAATAAGTTCATATTTATTGGAGTTTTTCGAACTTAGATAATAAAAATCATCGTCAATAAAATAATTGTTATTCCAGAGTACTTTATCCTCGGCTACAAAAAGAGGTTTCCAGTTAGGTTTTTGCTTTGTAAAATCTTTTATTTCTGTATAATATCCATCCCAATTCTGTTCGGTATTAAAGTTATAACCTATTAAATATTTACTATTGCTACTGTTAACCTTGGTAATGGGACGATCATCAATTCCTTTAAAAGGACTATCACCAAGGCCATACCCTAAAAGTGGGATTAGGTTCTCTTCTTTATTTCCTATTTTGTGTAAAACAGCGGTGGATTTTTGTCGATAGCCTTCACTCGAATCATCTTTATTAGGATACCATAAATACATAATCCCTGAACTATCAGGTAACCAAGACACCCCTAAAAGTCCACTGGGAATACAATTAGTGAGCTCGTAGTTTAATGGCTTTTTGCTCTCTACATCAATGATAATTAAAGTTTCGTTATCTTCCAAATCATTGCCAATTGCCAATGCAATATAATGACCGTCCCAACTCGGATTTATATAGGTAATATACGAGTCTAAAAATTTATCAGTGTAATGCTTAACGAAATCAAAAACTTTTTCTTCTACACCATTCTTATAACGATAAATGGAAGAGTATTCATCTTCAGGAGTCCATTTCTTATAAAACAGTGTTCCATCACTTAACCTTTTAGGAAATGAAAGGTACTCCCCTTCCTTATTTTCTACACTATTCATGAAAGAAGCAAGTGAATCTAAACCTTTTAAGTTTTTAAAATAATTTTCAGATTTTAAGTTTTGAGATTTAATAAACTTAACCGAAGAACTATCTTTAAGATTCTCTAAAAATCGATAATTGTCTGAAGTATCAATTATTTTATTATTTCCTTTAGCACAGGATAAAACAATCAATAATAATAACCAAGTATATTTCATAAACAAATATATAAAACCCAATTTAATTGGGTTTGCTTCTAATTATACTATTTTATTCCTTTCTTTTCTAATGCTCCTCTAAACTTTTCTTTTTTATCATTGATGTTTTTTCGTCTCTTCTTTAGTTTTTTGAAGTATTCGCTATGTTTATTTCCAAAAATTCAAGATGTTTTACATTGTTAAACCTTCTTTTTTGATAGAATATATTCTTCTTCAGTTAATGGTGTTACGGAAATGACTTTTAATCTTTTAGGCACTTCTCCTTCAGCGTTAACTATTTCTTTTCTCGTATTTCCAAAAATGCAAAAAAATAGCTTTGTAAATTAAGTTGTTTCTTATACTTCTGCCGATCATTTTATCTTACCTGTTGTCAAGGAGTTATAAAACAATCTTTATCAACGGTGATTATTGGTAAGGCTTATCGGGGTAAAGTTCAGTCATTTGGTAGAGGGTGGTTATCAAATCAGCCTCTTTGAAGACAATGAAAAGATCATCAACCTTTATCAGGCAATGGACAAAATGAGGGAACGCTACGGAGACAGGGCCGTTATTAGAGCTGTTGGAATTGAGGCCAAAAGTATAAGCCGATGGAATCCGTTTACGGGAGAGCCTCCTCCTCTGTTAGCCAATAGAAGACGCTAATTCTTTTTTATTTAAATACGGAGCCAAAATGAGTTAAGTGGTTAACCATGCATATAATCCTGCCATGTTACCAAAAGGTATTTTTCCTTCTGGTTTTGTTTTTTTAGATCCAGAAAACCGTATTCATAACAGAAAAAATATACCTGCCCCTCTTTATTCTTCCAATAATGCGTAAAGTAATTAGGGTTGAAACCTTCGGATAGTAGTTTTTCTTTACGTATAGTAGACAGTCCTGATTTGTTATACACTTTTAAGAGTTTTCGGTTCGTTTTTAGCTGTTTGTCAATCGCGTAATACAGAACATCTTCCTGCTTACGGGTTTCATACTGATGGGCAGACTTACAGTGTGTGGAACAATACTTCTTGTCCGATCTTCCTATAATTTCAGTTTTGCAATACGGACATATGCTCATTATCTCTTTTAAAAATATATTAGTCGAATACTATCCGACTAATATACTTTTATATCTTTTTATTAGGTCACAATTCCAGCAAAACAACTGAAATTTATACACATGTTGCTGTAAAAAAGTTTAAAAACTTAAAAGATTTACTAATTTAGCTACTCACATAAGAAATATATAGTTACCATGGTAACTATATATTCATGTTAGCAAACATAAAAAAATGACACTTATAATTTCTTGGATAGGAGTTGATGATAAAAAAGAAGGAAAAAGTGTGTCATCCCTTTACATAGCATCTGATAGTAGATATAGTTGGGGGAATTCCGATAAATATGATTATGGAATAAAGGTTTTTGGTTCTTCTCGATTCCCTGAGATATTTGGTTTTTGTGGAGATGTTCTTATTCCAAGTATAATTTTAGGACAATTATTACCACAGATTGATTCGGGTCTGATTTTAAATGATTCTGATAGTGGACAAATAAAGAATAATAAAGTGTTTGATTATATATCATCCTCTATAAAAAATTATCCAAAAGAACAATCAACAGGATCATTTACCATATTGTACGGGACAAGAAGTGAAAAAGAATTTTCTTGTTTCAAAACATCATTCGATAAAAGAAATGGCTTGATAAATGAACAGGTTAATCTTCCAAAAATATCAACTAAGATTTGTAGTGAAGGATCTGGAAAAGAAGAATTTGACAATAATTTTCAAGAATGGGAACGTGAAAAACATAATAATTATCGGACTAGTAGAGGTGTTTTTCATTGTTTGAGCAAGACACTAAAAACTATAAAAGACCCAATGACTGGAGGATTACCTCAAATTGTTGGTCTTTATAGAATCGAAAATTCGAGATTATTTGGAATAGTTGAAAATCAGAAAAAGTATGTTTATGGAAAGGAAAGCTCCGAAGATATTAATTCTGAACGTATTGAATGGAGGAATGAAAACTTTGAAAGAATGAATCCTGAAACATTAAAAATATTATCGGGAGCGCAAAGACAACCGATTTAAGAAGCAACTCCCTGACTCTCCACTAATTTAGAATTATTAAAATGGGGAGGTCGAGGTGTCTGGTAACTTGGCAGTAATGCCAAGTTCGCCATCAGGGTTTTAAAATCGCAGTGGTGTAAATAGATAGCACATCCATAAACGAAATGGAAGGTCCTGGGGCAGATCCAGGCTGATTTTAAAAAAACGAATAGTAAACGTTTGCTAACAATGTATAAGAAAACATAGGGCTTTGAGACTTAATCAAAAGGCCTGTGTTTACTCACAAGGTCGCCAACTATAAAATTTGGCGTTTACGAAAAAAAGATAAAAGCAAAATATTTATATTTGGCTAAGTAATAAACCGAAACGATAGTGCTTATCACCTGCCCTACGTTTCTTATACTGAACGTTGGCATTAATTTGGTACGTTAAAGGCACATAGTTTACAAAGTTAAAGGGACATAGTTTACACTTTTTCAAGTTATAATTTGAGATAAAAATCAAATTATTATGCCTTGGAAAAACACAACAACTAT
>CANNAN010000023.1 GCA_947502635.1 uncultured Flavobacteriaceae bacterium | reverse complement strand
GGACTTGGTGGTAAACCTAAGATATTACCATCACTATCCGTCACAACCCATTGCGAGTTTGCGCCTGTATTACCTTCCAGGATTATAGCACCTTCTGGAATATTATCGGCTACGTCATCTCCCACACAATATTCAAAGGGACCTCCTGTTAAAGTACCACCATCTACTTTTGCATAATTTCTGATAACCTCAATAGGGTTTGATAAGCTATAACACCCTACTAAATCGGATGCATTTTTGCCTCTCTCGGCGCCTTCTATAGCACCATCAAAACTTAAATGCCATACCAAACAAGTACCTTGTCCTGCACCATCAAAATCCACAACATAAGGACTTGGTGGTAAACCTAAGATATTACCGTCTGCATCTGTGACTACCCATTGTGAGTTTCCTCCTGAGTTGCCTTCTAAGGTAATGGCACCTTGCGGAATATTATCGGCGTCTTCGTCACCGACTGTAAACTCAAATGGTCCTCCCGACAAGGTGCCGCCCTTGGGTTCATTTCTTATTACTTCTATCGAGTTTGATAAATCATACCAACCCCTTAGCTTCGATAAATTCTTTCCTATTTTTAAATTTCTAACATACCACCAATATGATACATGCCAAATTTTACAAACACCAGCTCCAGCGTTTTCAAAATCAAACGGAGGTGCTTTAGGTAAAGCCAAAATATTATTTTTGGCATCCGTAATAATCCATTGTTTCTTTTTTCCTCGATCTCCCTTTAAATATACATTTATAGGCGTTGCGTTTCCATCAATGCAAATTATTGTATTATCTTTGGTGCTAATTTTACCTCCATCTAAATACTTACCACGCTTCTCTTGCTGAGCATTTAAATTAGAATTCATTAACAAAAAGAAAACAATTAAAAGTACATTTCCAGCATATTGGATAGGTCGTCCAATATGACTTAAAAATCGTTGTTTCTTCATAATATTTTTATTGATTAATTAACTTTTGTAAAGCTAATTGACAAAAAAAAATCAAAATGTTAGATAGCTAACATTTTGATTTATACTATATTAATATATTAGTTCGTTAATTAAAACTCCAACCTTTATAACTACTAGAAGCTTCTAGTTTGGCTTCTAAAGCATCGTCTAATTCGGGGAAGAAATCTATTCCTGTTAAAACCTCAATAGTATCTACAGAAACAACAAATTCATATAGTGGTGCATCCGATTTTTTATGTGGCATTAAAAAGCCTATCATTTTTGTTTTACCAGAATTATTATCGATTAACACTTTATAAAATTGATTTGGAACAGATACTTCGTCATCACCTATAGTGTGCATCTGTCCTTTTAAAACGCCTCCTGTAACTACAAAAACACCATCATATTTATTTGCCCAATAGCGTACTTTCTGTTCCAGTTTATTCCAAATACCAGAATTAAATTGATGTTCTTGAGGACTAACATTACTTGTTAAAAATGTTTCATCATGGGCTATTTGACTGTATCGTCTATCACCAGCTGGGCACAAATGTCCGCGATCATATCCAGATTTCTTATAGCTTCTCCAATGTGCTGCTCCTGTTTTTACAGCTTTATCTATTTCAAAATAGGGACGTTTAAAGTTACTATTGGACAGGTGCGTTTTTTTTAATTCGTAAGCAACCCATTCGGCTTGTTCGTGCGGCTCGCTATAAGACAATGAATACCCATCATGATGAATCACCTGACCTGTTGTGCTTGTAGGTAGAAAATATTCATTCGTATTATTTTTAACTTCTTTACCTGTTTCAACAATCTCAAACGTTTCTTCCTCATTTAAAAAAAACTCATAACCATAGATTCCTAAAACGATAAGGATAGCTATTAGTGAGTAAATCGTCTTTTTATTCATACTTAATCTAAAACAAACTCTAGAGGCTGACCTGTAGCTCCGTTTGGAAAACTAATACCTAAAAGTGCAGACATTGTTGGCGCAATGTCTGTTATTACTGTTTTTTGAAATGTCTGCCCTTTTTTTATACCTTTCCCAAAAAACAAAAGAGGCACATGTGTATCATAATTTAAGCCACTACCATGTGTGGATCCTGTTTTTTTATAAGATATATAGGCTGGATCGTCTACTAATAATACATCACCCGATCTTTTTTGATTAAATCCGTTTTGCAATAAAACTTCAATTCCGGTAGTAAAATCAACTGAACCCATTGTAGTCGCTGTATAAGCTTTTGAAACATGCTTATAAGTTATCTGTTCATTTACAATAGCATTCTGGACATCACTTAAATTTAATCCTAATGTTTTAATTTTTTCTCTATTTAAGAAAATTTGATTGTTACTAATCTTTTCCAAAATATCGGTGGTTCCATAAGTATCCATTAAAAAATTTTGAAATTTTTCTTTGCGCTTAGAATTCTCTAAATATCCCGCAGGAATTTTAACAGATTGCAAATATGCTGGCACATCTACTGCGCCATGATCTGCAGTTAAAAAAACGGTATATGCTCCTTTTCCCACTTTGGTATCAAGAATGGTAAATAGTTTTTCCAAATCCTTATCTAAACGTATATAAGTATCTTCAACTTCTTTTGAATTAACTCCGAAATTGTGCCCTATATAATCTGTACTCGAATAACTAATTGCTAAAACATCTGTAATAGCATCTTCACCTAATTGCTCTCCTTCTAAGGCTGCTAAAGCAAAGTCGGTTGTTAAACTATTTCCGTAGGCTGTCTCCTTTAAAATATTAAAGTTGCTGTTTTTTTCTTTTAAAGCTTTTAAATCATAGGGAAATGTTGCTGTTTTTTTTCCTTTGAAACCGCTTTCAAACGCATTTAAATCGCTTCCACTCTCAGTATATGAATCAATATCATATAAAGTATTCCAAACTTTGAAATAAGATTCTGCTGCTTCAGATGTATTAAAATCTTTTACCCAATTCGGTAAATCACTCATATAAAACGAACTGGAAATCCAATGACCTTCATTCTCCCCATGAAACCAATAAGCTGCATTCGCTGTATGACCCGCTGGCAAAATAGCCCCTCTATCTTTAATTGAAATACCAATAGTTTTTCCTCTCATTTGGGTAAACAGCCTATTCTCATCAGTAAAGGTCGATGTTTTCATTCTGTGAGGAGACATTTGTCCTGCTGTCCCCTTAGTACCAATAGATTGAACAGAATCGTCTCCAGTACAATACACTGTACTTTTAACCTCCTTATCATACCAATTGTTTCCAATAACACCATGATATTTTGGTGTTGTACCTGTGTAAACGGATGTATGTCCTGGCCCTGTATATGTTGGGATATAATTAAAATGATTATTTTTACAGTTAAACCCTTCATCCATCATACGTTTAAAACCGCCTTCTCCAAATTTATTATAAAACCGTGTTAAGTAATCATATCGCATTTGATCGACAACAATGCCCACAACTAACTTTGGATTCGTTTCATTGGTTATTGTTTTCTCTACTGCTTTATTTTGTGCCTTACAAAGCATACAAAAAAAGAAAACTAAAAAAAGTGGAAATATATTTTTTATCATAACTGTTTTATTTCTGTGAATCAAAAATACAGATTTTAAAACATCAAAATTTAAAATTAAGGTTAAATACCATGAACTTTTTTTTACTTTAGCACTAACAAATTTTTATATGACATACCTTCATAATATTGGTGCTTATTTTTTAATGATTGTCGAGATGTTTCGCAAACCTACCAAATGGTCTGTGATGAAAAAGCTAATACTTAAAGATATTGACGATTTAGTTATAGGTTCACTCGGGATTATAGCGTTTATATCCTTTTTTGTTGGTGGTGTTATAACGATTCAAACCGCCTTAAATATAAACAACCCTCTTATTCCTAAATATTTAGTTGGTTTTGCTACCAAACAATCTATTATACTCGAATTCGCTCCAACCTTTACGTCTATAATAATGGCAGGAAAAGTTGGTTCTTTTATAACATCCAGCATCGGTACCATGCGTGTTACCGAGCAAATAGATGCTTTAGAAGTTATGGGTATAAACTCCTTAAATTATCTCGTTTTACCTAAAACAATTGCATTACTACTATATCCTTTTGCTATTGCCATCGGAATGTTTTTAGGAATTCTTGGTGGTATGGCTGCTTGTGTTTTTGGAGGTTACACATCTTTAGAAGATTATGTTTTAGGAATTCAAACTGACTTTCAGGCGTTTCATATAATTTATTCTTTTATAAAAACTTTTGTATTTGCATTTATTCTTGCTACCATTCCTTCTTTTCATGGCTATTATATGAAAGGCGGAGCTCTAGAAGTTGGTAAAGCAAGTACAACGTCTTTTGTTTGGACATCCGTTGTAATTATATTGCTAAATTATATATTAACTGATATGATGCTAGGTCAATGATAGAAGTAAAGAATTTACATAAATCGTTTAGTGGTGTTGAAATTTTAAAAGGCATTAGCACAACTTTTGAAAAAGGAAAAACCAATCTTATTATTGGACAAAGTGGTTCTGGAAAAACTGTTTTTCTTAAATGTTTGTTAGGATTATTTGATTATGAAGAAGGTTCTATCTCCTACGATGGAAAAATATTTTCACAATTAACGGAAGATGAAAAACGTAATCTTCGTGCTGAAATAGGTATGGTATTTCAAGGAAGTGCTTTGTTTGATTCCATGACTATTGCAGAGAATGTGATGTTTCCTTTGCAAATGTTTACCAACCAAAGTAAAAGCGAAATGAAAGATCGTGTCGACTTTGTTTTAAAACGTGTAAATTTAGACGATGCCCATAACAAAATGCCTAGTGAAGCATCAGGTGGTATGCAAAAACGTGTTGCTATTGCCAGAGCTATTGTAAATAATCCTAAATACTTATTTTGTGATGAGCCTAATTCTGGGCTTGATCCTAAAACGGCTATTGTTATAGATAATCTTATTCAAGAGATTACCGATGAATATCAAATTACTACTGTAATTAATTCTCATGACATGAATTCAGTTATGGAAATTGGTGAAAAAATAGTATTCTTAAAGGATGGGTTAAAAGCCTGGGAAGGTTCGAACAAAACTATTTTCAAAACAGATAATGAAGTTGTTACAGACTTTGTATATTCTTCTAATTTATTTAAGAAAGTCCGTAAAATGTACTTAGAAGAAAATAAATAACTCTTTATTTTACTTCTCCCTGATCTACAAAAAAAGACAGTTCTCTAGCTTCGTAATTGTAATAGGAAAGGTCACCCAAGAGCTCTATGATGTACCTGTATCTTTCAAATAAGATTTGTCGTTATATTACTTTTCTTTTCGATTACCTTTAACCCCTTTTTAAGAATTACAAATTAAGCTTATAACACATTACATTGTTATGAAAAAAGGTAGGCACAAGTAACATCTGCGTTTCAGGAATATAATCAATATCGGCTGCGTAAATATTATTTTCCCGTGTATCGAGCAATAGTGTTTTTTGCCAATTAGTTGAATCAATATAAAAAACTTGCCCTTTCCAATCAGACACAATAAAATCACCTGTTTTTAATCGTATCACACCATCTCCATGACCAATACCTTCGGCTAGTATTTTAGACGCGTCCGATTTAAAATTATATATTCCAAAACATTTTCTTCCCGAATCTGTAAAGAAAATAGCCTCTTTCTGATGTAATAATCCGTTTAATCGTCCTTCAGTATTCATGTTAAGAATACTAAGTTCTCCTTTCTCTAAGACATAAATCGAGTTACTATTTGATCCCGAAGCATATACAACACCTGCTTGGCTTACTGTAATATCATTTAACTGAGGTTCTCCATCTACAGGATAGTCATTAGTTATCTTTTGTGTTTCTATATCTATTTCTACAATTCTATCAATATCGTTGACATATAATTTACCTCCAAAAATCCCCATACCTTTTGGACCGCTTAAACCTTCGATCCATTTTAACTCTAAAATATTTCCCTTAGTATCTATAGTGGATATAAAACCATTATTATCTTTCTCCCATGGTGCATTATTAACATTAGCGACAAAAACAACATCCAATGTTTTATTATAGAGGACAGATTCGCTGGTAGTAAGCAGTGTATCTGTTTGCCAAAGTAAATCTAGGCTTGGTATTTTTTCTGAAGCTTCTTTAACCTGATTAATATCTTCTTTAATCTTATCGGTTTTTCCTTTTTCTTTACACGAAACTCCTAACATTGATATAATTAATATGATACCTAGAACACTATTTTTCATTGTATTATTTTTAAAACTAATTATCTTTTTTAATAGTTTCATATTTCAAAACTACCGAACCTCCTATGTGGTCATGAATCGCTTTCCTTTTTTCATTTCCACTAACAGTGAGAAGTGATATCCACCCTAAACAAAACTTGCAAATAAATCTAATCATTGCTTTTGGAAAAAGTACATTCTTTTGCTCATTATTGTCTCTTTTAACGACTATATCACTAAAAAAATGACCGACTGTTGCTCCAAAAAAAGAAATAAGAATGGGTTCATAAACCAAGAAAATAGAGATAAAAATAGAAATTCTTATATAATTGGGAACCCCTTCAAATAAATTTAAAATTTCAGTAGCAGAATACATTAAAACAATAATTACAATACCATCAATAGCTGCTGCTTTAACGCGTGTAAATATTTGTGCATATTTATCTTCCATAATTAATCATTAACCCTTTTAACTACCAAAGTCTTTAAATTAAGTTTTTGTTTCAACCACTTCGTTAGTTCTTTTTCTTTTATTGAAGCCAAACTATCTTTTAACGAGGTTCTCCATTTAATATGAGCTACTGCTACGGTATCAATCTTAATAAAATCCTCAGACTCAAGCATTTTCGCATAACTGAAATATTGTAAATCACTAAAACGTACTTTAGCATCGCGCGATAAATTAGTAAACGAAACTGAATTCTTTTGAGAGTTGTTACTTTCTATTTCCTTGTTTAAATCTACGATTTGAACTTGTAGATCTGCAATTTGTTTTTGCAAACCAGAAATGATATTATCTTTTTGATCTAATTCTTTAATAGCTCTATCATAAGCATTAGATATTTTATCAATACTTCTATTTTTATTTCCATTTATCTCAAGATTAAATTCTTTAATCTTATCGTAACGTTTTAATTCGTTTCTCAAATCGGCTTCTGTAACTTCTGCTATTTCTCCATTAAAATATAACGTTATCTTTTCATCATCAGTATTTAATGTACCATTTTGATACCATAACTGCGGATTGGATGTAATTTCATCCTTGATAAAATTGTTATAATCATTTTCAAAACCACTTTGTTTTATAAATTTCACGAATGTCCAAATTGCAGGTGCCATAACTAATATAGCTAATATAGATGCTAGCTGTGCTATACGTTTTCTTTTTTTAGAATTGGCATATTTCAACATTGGGAAACGTAACACTTTCAACACTATGAAAGTTGCTAATGCAATGAAGATTGTATTTATTGTAAACAAATACATGGCTCCTACAAAATAATCCCAGTTGTGAGCTAATCCATAACCCGCTGTACACAGAGGAGGCATTAACGCCGTAGCAATAGCAACTCCAAAAATAACCGAGGCAATAGTTCCTTTTTTGGTACGTGCAATAATTAATGCTGAACCTCCAAAAAAAGCGATAAGCACATCTCTTACATCTGGTTTTGTACGACCAAAAAGTTCGTTAGTAACCAAGTCTGCTGTTGGAAAAAACTTAAAAAACAAATAAGCAGTTAACAAACTTAAAACAATCATGGTTGCCAAATTTATTAACGATTTTCTTAAGGTATCAATATCGTTAATGGCAATAGAAAGTCCTATTCCTAAAATAGGTCCCATAAGCGGAGAAATTAACATGGCGCCAATAACAACCGCAGGAGAGTTCGCATTTAAGCCAACAGAGGCTACAAAGATCGAGCAAATTAAAATCCATGCTGTTGCACCTTTAAAAGGGATATCTTTTTTTATCGCTTCAACAGTAGCATCTCTATCGGTGTCCTCTCTAAAATCCAGCAACTCACTAAAAAAGGTTTTAATACTTTGAAACAGACCTTTTGCGTCTTTTTTTACAGCTTCTTTTGATTGCTCAACCGCCTTATCTTGATTGGTGGTTTCCTCTTCCGAAAAATTGAATTTACTTTCTTCGCTCATAATTATATTTTACCCATAATGTTCTCCAAACTTATCCTTCACTTTTTGGAGCACTTTTTTAATATCCTGTTCTTTAGTCTTAGGAAAGATAAGTAAAACTTCGTCTTTATCTACAATAATATAATCTTTCAGGCCATCAACAACTACAATTTTATCATTCTTAGTACGAATCATATTCCCCGAAGTATCCTCTGTTAAAGTTCTGGCATTTACAACGGCATTTTTAGTATCATCCTTATCTAACTTATCGTATAAACTTCCCCAGGTCCCAAGATCGTTCCAATCGAACTCTGCAGCAATCACATAAACATTGCTAGATTTTTCCATAATGGCATAGTCAACCGAGATATTTTCTGCTTTACCATAATTATCTCGAATAAAGTCATCTTCAAAATCGGTATTATAAACCTCTATACCATTTTCAAATAGGGCAAATAATTCTGGTTGATTATTTTTAAAAGCTTCAATAACACTTTTTGCGCTCCACATAAAAATACCTGCATTCCATAAAAAATTACCTTGCTCAATGTACTGTTTTGCTACTTCGTAAACAGGTTTTTCTTTGAACTGATTAACGGACTTTATTATATCTGTAGAAGTTTTATCATATTCAATATACCCATATCCTGTATTAGGAAATGTAGGCTGAATGCCCAGCGTCATTAATGCTTTATTTTTAGAGCAAAAATCGAAAGCTTGTTGCACATTATCAGAAAAAGCATTTTCGTCTTCAATCCAATGGTCACTAGGGGCTACAATCATAACAGCCTCTGGGTTTTCTTTTTGAATTTTCAGCGATGCATACAAAATACAAGGAGCTGTATTTCGCATGGCAGGTTCTAAAACAACTTGTCGTTTTGTTACACTTGGTAATTGTTCAAATACCAAATCATTATAACGCTCATTCGTTAAAATAAAAATATTTTCCTCTGGTATTAATTTTGCTAAACGATGGAAAGTTTTCTGAATTAATGTATCTCCAGTTCCTAACATATCATGAAACTGTTTAGGAAAGTCTTGGGTGCTAACTGGCCAAAATCTAGAACCAACACCTCCTGCCATTAGAATAGCGTAATAATTTTTATTTTTCATATTTTTTAATAGGGCTCTATTTATTGTTAACTAAAAAGGTTTCTTAAAGTTCTTTATATCATTTTGATTTATGAAATTTGTTCTTTCTCTAGAACAACAATTTCAACTTCTGCATTAGGGTTGAAAAGATACAACTTTCCTGTTTTAACTTCCATACACTCAAAACGTTTTACCCGTTTTTGTCTCATTTTAAATACTTTACCATTATACAACTTAAATATACTCCCCATTGGCACTTCAAAAATATAAGTTTTATTATTAGGAGCATCAAATTGTTTAAGTGCTAATGCTAAATTAGCATCTGTATCACTACTTGCTTTAGGGTTTTTAAAATGCTTTGCCAGTAATGGCAGTAAATGACTTGGGAAAATCTCTGGATTTAAAAATGGTAACATTAAATGCTGAAATGTACGCTTCCACTCGATCCCATGTGGTTTTATAAATCTACCATAAGCTTTATAGGCTTCAAAATGGGCAATCTCATGTATTAATGTGATTAAAAATCGATATGTATTTAAATTAGAGTTAATTGTTATTTGATGTTTCCCATTTGGTAATCGCCTATAATCACCATGACGGGTTTTACGCTCGCTTTTAATCTTCACCTCTAGGTTGTCACACTCTAAAAGTTTTAAAACTTGAGATATGGCAATTTCTGGAATATAATTTTGAAGCATCTTTTGCATTAAAACAAAAATAAGGGTTTTATCTTTTCTTTCTCAAACGTTTTCTCACAAAAATGAAAATCATAATTCCTAAAATCACTATCGGCCAAAGATAAATAAGACCAAGTACCACACCTTCAATAAGGTCCCAACCAAAACCAAACCCTTCTTTTGTTTTAGATAAAAATGTCTTAGAGTAGCTTTCTGGTTCTTCCTTATAAGACACTGTTTCATACAAGTCTATTTGTATTGTACTATAAGCAACTTTGTTTGTTAAAAACTTTAAACGTCCTTGAGCCGACTCAATTTCTTCCTGAATAATGCGAAGTTTTTCCTCGGTTGCTAAAATATCTTCAACCGTAATAGCATTTTTACGTAAAATTATTTCATAACGTTGTTTTACTTCCTGCTTCGTTTTTAAACGCGTTTCTAAATCTACATACTCTTCACTTACATCTTTAGTTGTTATATTTTCATACTCCACAAACTCTACAACATTATTAATGGAGTCCATAAGCACATCGAAATACTGTTGCGGGACTTTTATGGTAAATCTATTTTCTATTCTGTATAAGTCATTTTCAAATCGCAAATCGGAAACATAAGCATTGTAATTCCCTGTAAACTTTTTTATTTCACGGGTTATTGTTTTTACATTGGCCACTTTATACCTTCCCTTAGCAGATTTAATAATTTTTAAATCCTTAGGCATTTTTATTTCTGCTTGCGAAAATGAAGAAACATCATCATTACTTTCTGTTGCATATGCAGCATGTTCTTCTGTAACATCTACTTTACCAATAGCATACTCATCATTTTTTATAGCTTGATTACAAGAACTTATAATTAAGCATAGTAAAACGAGTACTCTAATTTTTAATACTGATTTGAATTGTTTTGCGTTCATAATTTTATATTTTTAAGAATTACTAGAACAAACCTATAGCCAAATACCCCAGAAGCTTTGAAAAGCTCTTGTAATACTTTTGTAAACTATTTATAATCTTATTTAACACTGTATATCAACTAGATACACCAACATTGAATCGATCAGAAAAACATTTATTTTTAACCCTTAAACAAGCCATTGCTGCCACTTTTTTGAAAAACTATAGTGCGCCTAATGCTATAGAGGATTGGAAAGGTGATATTATAACTGACTTTCAAGAAGATTTGTTTAGCAAAGTAAACGCTAAGGTGAGCGAAAAATGGTTTTATACATACTTTAAGAATGATATAGAAAAACTACCTCGAATTGACATCTTAAATCTGTTAAGTGACTATGTTGGTTACGATAATTGGGAAGCGTTTAAAAATGCTAACACAGAAGTAAAATCAAAAAAAAGAAGCATTCTAAAAATTGTAGGTTTGTTAATGATGGTCTTTCTTTTAATCTCTATTTTTAAAATTACATCTAAAAATGAATTTCACTTTTGTTTTATAGATGAAGATAAAGGAGAGCCTATTACTAATATTACATTAGATATTAAATTATTGCAAAATCAACAGTCTCCCTTATTTTTTAAAACGGACCATTCAGGTTGTTTTAGCTATATTACAAAAGCAGATAAAATCACATTTGTTGTACAGTCGCCATTCCATAAAACAGACACTATTGTCAGGCATATTGATTCAAATATGAGCCAGACCGTTAGACTAACTACAGATGATTATGCATTAATGCTAGATTATTACACCAATGGCAACATTAAAGATTGGAAAAAACGCAAACAACAATTACAGCAACTTATTGCTGATAATGCTCAAATTTATCAGCTATTTCCTAATAATATTGGTGTAGAAATATATTCTAAAGACGATTTTATAAGAACACTTACCATACCAACTCAAAGCTTAAAACACATTAAAATTCTTGATAAAAAGTATAACAATGGTAAGGTTATTAAACTTAAATTTATGATAGAATGAAAAAGTTAGTGTATATATTGATTTTTGCAATTTTGGGTTCGTGCATGAACAACAAAGACACTAAGGAAAGTATGCCTTCCATCATGACTGAGGATATGGATGATAGCTATCGAATTGAAAACTCAAATTTTAACACGACTACTTTAGCCCAGCAAAAATTGCAAGAATATTATGATTTATCCTTACTACAAAAGCATCATCCAGAATTTGAAAGTGATATTAAACTTCAGCTTAGTAAATTTGCAGACCTGCCATTAAATATATCTAACACTATACAAGAAATCACTATCAAAAATGTCACTGAAATTAGTCACCAAAAACTAACTGATTCTACATCAAAACTTCGGTTACGCTATGAAGTTACTTCTAAAAAAGGCAGCTCTTTCGACACCATTTCTGCAATTATAAAAACAAAAATAATCACCTTAAATAACGAAATAATCACAACTAATAAATTGACATTTAAAAATAATTAAATAGATACCTGACTCAATATTGTAGGTAATTTAATGTAACCATTTAAAATAAAATGCATCTTAATAAAAAAACTTAAGCTATGAAAAAAACTTATCTAATCTTTGGCTCCATATTTTTATTAGCATTTATTACTATGGCTTGTGAAAGTGATAACCATCAACCTGAACCAAATTTTATCACAGCCAAACTAAATAATGAAGATTGGAATGGAATTCCTGAAATTAAATTAAGAAAAAGATACTTTAATAATATTAGGTATAGGATATGAAAAAGTTATTGGCTTTAAATTAAAACTTAATGGAGAAGGCATTTATAGCTTGGGAAAAAATCAAGGTTTTTATTACACCACTGTTGGTCAAGATGTGATAACTAATATGTACACATTAGACACTACTGATAAGTAGTCTAAAATTATGATTACAGAATACAATTCAAAAGAAAAAATAATAAAAGGGAATTTCAATCTATCTGTCCTGAATGATGTTGATAAACTTAATTTTACGGAGGGAGAATTTAAGGGAGTTATTGGTCAATAAATTAATGTTTATCAAAAAAAATCAAACAAATTAAACGATCTTCAAAAGCTCCTGCATGCTATCAAATGTTTTAGTTGCTTCTGCTTCTAACTCATTATTATAATCGTGTGCTGTAAATCCAAAAACATCAAAGCCTCCACTTTTCGCTGCTCGAACTCCAGACAGACTATCTTCTATAACGACACATTCGCTTGGTTTAAACCCCATGGTTTCTACAACCATAAAAATGGTTATATCTAATTTCCACTTTTAATAGTATATTTGATAATCTTAATTAAGATTATCCTTTTATTAAGCCTAAAAAATTGTTGTTTTTTGAAAAGTATACCCAAAAAAATTATTGATACAATAAAAATAGTTATCAACACTCAACCAATATTCGTGTATGGCATTGTCTCTTTGATTGGATGTATTCTTTTAAACATTGGTATTTTTAGTGATTATGCTTTTCTGGATGCTAATGAATACATATGGACAGCATCTAGAAATTCAAACTTTCTAGATGAATTTATAGCAGGAGGAAGACCCTTACTTGGTCTCATTTGTAAATTTATTTATGGGTCTTTATGTACTACCATAGCAAGCTTAAAATGGGTTAGATTGGTTTCTTTATTAGGATGTGTTCTTTTTTCTATACAAATATTCTCTTTTTTACTAAGATTAAAAATGAAAATATATGAATCTGCATTATTTTCATTTTTAATTCTAACGATCCCTTCTTTCTCTGTTTATTATGGATGGAGTGCTACTTCTGAAATACCTATTTTACTAAATATTAATTTTTTAGTAGGTTTATTACTAATGAAGGTTTTCGACAAAAAGAAAAACTGGCTTATTAATTATGCCTTTTCTCTTTTATTAGTTATAGGCTCTCTTTGTATTTATCAAGCTGCTGTAATGGCATTTCTCATTCCTTTTGTTTTTTCCTCAATATTGATCAGGAATTTTTCTATTAAAAAGATTATCTCATTATTAATTTTTATTGGTATCTCTTTTAGTATTTACCTTATCATTTTTAAACTATCAATATACTGGTGCGGTATAGAGCCTTCTAACAGAACTAATCTTGATTTAATCAAACTACCACTAAAAGTCATTATTTTTTATTTAAGGGAAATGCGAGTATTACTCCATAGTAGTGGTTTTTTAATATGGCCTTTCTTATTTTTGGTTATTGGAGCATACTGCTTTTTAGGTTTTCTCTATTCCTTCTATCAAAAAAGAACTGAAATACCTCAATTCTTTTTTTTCATTTCGTGGTTAATTTTAGTTCTACCTTTATCTTACTTACCAAACCTTCTATCTGCACAAAAATTTGTCTGTAGCCGAACGATAGCTCCTACGGCAATAATAATATTATTTTATCAGTTTTATTTCTTACGTCAACAAAGCATAAAAAATAAAGCTTTAAAAAATTCATCATTAGGCTTAGCTCTTGTATTAATAACTCTTGGTTCTATAAACTTGAATTTTTATATAACAAAAATTCATAATAAAGAATACAACGCTATAAAAACAGCTTTTAATAAAGTTCCAATAAACAATACAAAAAAAATTATAATTATTAAGCCTAAGCATCTTTTTCTTCAGGAATATAAATTTTACAAGCGTGAATCTGCTGATGAATTTTCCGAAATATCCTCAACAAGAACTTGGGTCCCTATTCCTTTATTTAATCAGTTATTAAAGGAAAGGTACGATTCTTTAGGTATAGAAAAAAACGTGTTTTCAAAAAATAAAATCGAAGTCTATGAGTTAGAAGACGCATACGATGATAACAATTCAATTATTATTAATTTAATAGATGTTTTAAAAAAGGAGTTCTCCAAATAATACAAACAAAAGTTATTTATTCTCATAATATACCCAATCATTTCGAAGAGAAAAACAAGTTCCTTTATTTTTCATCAAACTTAAAACAGAATATTTATATGGAAAAAAATGAACATGAAGATCAAAAGTAAATTTATAGTTTCTTTGTCTTGGCAAAACTATTATAATTTTTTTTCTACAAACACGCCTTAGTTCACTAATTGCTAATTGAATATCAACTACATGTTCTAATGTGTGGGTACTTATCACTGTATCAAAATGATTATCTGGAAAAGGTATTTTTTCTATTGAAGATTCAACGAATTCAGGATTTACAGAAGCTTTTATTTTATCTGGTATAATAAAATCTACTCCAACTACATTTATGCTATGTTTTTTCACAATTTCTTCTGCTAAAAAACCACTTCCACAAGAAATATCTAATACAGATTTCCCTTCAATATTATTCAATATAAAGTTAATCGATTCTTTATTTAGGTCGGTTTTACGATTTATATGATGAGATGATAATTCTTTGTAATATTCAATTATTTCTTCAGAATTAAGATTTAATACATTTTCTTTAAAATCCATAAAACGACGGTATTTTTTTCTAAAAAGTAATAGAAAAAAAGGGGTCATAATAATTCTAGAATCTCTAAAACAGGGAGGAATTAAATTGTCTAATATCCAATTAAATACGTTTGTAAAATTCCTGGACAATTTCATGAAATTAATATTTTTTTAATAGATGATACTTTATTGGTAAACAAAACACATCCCAAATCATATTTAATGAAGTACTAAACAAATTAATCGTAGACATATTATTTCCTTGAAATTTAACAGGTATTCTTTTTATTTCAAATTCATATTTATAACACAAATACAATACTTCAACATCAAAAGCGAAACCTTTTAGTTGGAGTTTCGAAAATAGTTTATCTGCAATATCAGCTCTAAATCCTTTTAATCCACATTGTGTATCGTTTACTCCTGTAACAACATACCTTGAGATTATAACAGTGAATAATTTACTAGACAATTTTCTAAGAAAACCCATTTTCACATCATACTCAGAGTTTATGGATTTTCTGTTCCCTATACATATGTCAAACTCTTTAAAGTCAAGATAATAAATAATCCTATCTAATTCAGCTAATCCATAAGGTATATCTGCATCAGTGAAAATTCTAAATTCACCTTGTGCTTCCATCATTCCTGTTTTAACAGCGTATCCTTTCCCTTGATTTCTGGTGTAAGAAATTAATTTTAAATCGTTATTTTTATTTATAAAATTCTCTAAAATTTTATTAGTACTGTCTGTACTACCATCATTTACAAAAATAATCTCAGCCTTATAATTAATATTTTTCCTCCATTCTATTAATTGAATAAGTGTATCATAAATAAATGATTCGGCATTATATACAGGAATAATAAGACTTAGTTTTACAGGCATTATCTATGGCTTTAGACAAAAAAGATTTGATAAATAAATAAAATCTGTATACACTATGATGTAATTAAAGATTGAAGTAAAGTATTATAAATATATAAAAGTAACTATTTAAGATTAAACGATCTCTAAAAGCTCCTGCATGCTATCAAATGTTTTAGTTGCTTCTGCTTCTAACTCATTATTATAATCGTGTGCTGTAAATCCAAAAACATCAAAGCCTCCACTTTTCGCTGCTCGAACTCCAGACAGACTATCTTCTATAACGACACATTCGCTTGGTTTAAACCCCATGGTTTCTGCTGCCCATAAAAAAACTCCTGGATCTGGTTTCCACTTTTTAATAGTATAACAGCTAAAAATATTATTCTCAAAAAACGGTAGTAGACCAGTGAGCCCTAAATTAAGTCGGATTTTATTTTCTGGACCACTAGACGCTGTACAAAAGGGTACTTTTAAGTTTTGTACCACTTCTTTAATACCTTCGATAGGTTTTATATTTTTTTTAAAAGCCTCAAAACTTTTTACTCTATAATCTGCTTCAAATGTTTCTGGTAACGGTTTGCCTATTATTTTTGAAAACGTATCTATACAAGAACTAAATGACTTCCCTTTAAATCGACTAATTGCTCCTTCTTTACTAATATTAGCTCCTAAATCATTTGCCATATCCACCATAGTTTCAATAGCTATAGTTTCGCTATCAATTAGTACACCATCGCAATCGAAAATAACACATTTGTATTTACTCATAAATAAATTTTCTAATACTTAACAATTTCAAATTCACTACGCCTGTTTAATTGGTGCTCTTCATCGGTACAATCCATCATAGGACATGATACCATGGGGTCTAATTCTCCAAAGCCTTGAAATTTCATTCTACGAGCATTAACAAACCCTTCTAATGCTAAATAATTCCTTGTAGATTCGGCACGTCTTTCAGATAAAAACTGATTGTAACGCACGGTTCCTCGGCTATCTGTATGTGAACTTATTTTTAAATAAATATTAGGATATCTTTCTAATTTAACTGCCAATTCATCTAATATTTTTTTAGAATCGGCTCTAATATCCCACTTGTCAAAATTAAAATAAATAGGTTCTAATTGAAAGAATAATTTACCATCTTTTTCAACAACTGGTGGCCCTTCAACATCTGTTAAAAGTTCAAACCGTTTAGGATCCTCTTCTTTTAATTTTTTATCGATTTTCTTTTCGTCAATAACAACTTCTATGGGATCAATTGGCGGTGGTGGCGGAACCTTCTTTAAATACAAAATATGTTTCTGATCTTGCTTTTCAACAACTGTTACATTTAATGTCTTAGGAATATAAGCATCATTTTTAGCCTCAAATTCATAATCATCTGGTAGCAGATTAATATTGAAAAAGGCTAAAGAGTCTAATGTATTGGTATATTTTTCGCCTCCTTTTTTATCTTTTAATACAACTGCTGTATTTGGAATGTATGCTTTTGTTTCAATATCTCTTACTTCAAATCTATTAATATATTCTCTTATAAAAATTTCTCCTGTTTGTGTAAACTTGAAAATATCATCATTTTTTTTATTTCTATTTGAAGAAAAGAATCCTTCTTCAGCATTGTAATAATTTAAACTAAAATCGTCGTATCTCGAATTGATAGGCGCTCCTAAATTAATAGGTTTTGTAAACACATCATTAACGCGTTCTGAAACAAAATTATCTAGCATCCCCAAACCTAAATGACCATTAGATGCAAAAAACAGATTGCCTTCTTGTGAGATAAACGGGAAATGCTCTCTGTTTTCAGTATTAATGGTTTTTCCTAAATTAACAGGAATACTATGTGTTCCGTCTACTTCTATATTCACATAATACAAATCAAAACTACCGTAACCGCCTTCTATATCTGATGAAAAATAAAGTTTCTTTCCGTCTGGACTCAAAGCAGGGTGCTGATAGGAAAATCCATTTTTATTAAATGTGAGCTTTTCTAATTTACTCCATTTACCATCAACTCGAGTGGTTTTGTATAAATGGATGTTATTAGCAGATTGTTCGTTAAACTCTTTCTTCCCATTTGTATAATTACTTCTTGAAATATAAAGCGTATTTCCATCGTTAGTAAAACAGAAATTACCTTCATGCAATTTAGAATTTACTGTTTTAGGAAGTGATTTAATACTCCCTATGGTATCATTATCTTCATTAACTTTTACAGTGTAGATATCGAGGAAAGATTGGTGTGTCCATTTGTATTTTTTCCTTAAGAGTTGTTTATTATCTCTATCGGAAGTAAAATAAACGCTATCGTTAAATTTTATAGCTCCAAAATCGGATGCATCAGAATTAAATTGAGTTTTTTTAATGGTATAATCTGAGTTTTTCAATTTAAACGCTTCTATTACTTCAATAGATTCTGAGGGATCTAAAGATATCGATTGGTTTTCTTTATAAAGTTTAAAATAATCTAAAGCTGTTTCGTAGTCTCCTAAAGCTGATAATACCTGATACAATTTAAAGTTATATTGGTTATTATAAGTTTTATCTTTCTCGCTATATTTCCCTTTTACTAATTGCTTTAAATATCTTGATGCAAAACGATACTCAAATATATTATAATAGCAAACAGCAATGTTTTCTATCGCTTTTTTATGTCGTTTTTTGTCTAATTCTTCTTCATAATATTTCGCTGCATTGATAAAATCTCCTTTTTCAAAAAAACGATCGGCTCTTGTCTTCTTTTGTCCAAATGATAATTGCACAAAAATTAAGCTTATAATAATAAAAGTAATTTTCTTAATCATATTAATAAAATCTTGGAGATGAATACTTTTTGCTTAAACCTAATACATCAAATCTATAAAGCAATATAAATTCATGACTGCCATTATTATAATTATTTAATTGACTGGTATTAAAATCGTAAGCATATCCTACTTTTAGATTAGGGGTTATATTAATACCTGCTAATCCAGAAATAGCATCTTGATATCGGTATGAAACACCTAATTCAAACGTATCTTGATACAATACGTTTGTAGATATATCAAACGATAATGGGGCTCCTGTAACATACTTTACAACTGTAGATGGTTTTAATTTAAATTCGCTATTAATATCAAACACATAACCTCCAATTAAAAAGGCATGGGGTTTATCTTTATATAATATACCGCTATTAACATCTAAATCGCTTGGAATGAGATTAGGTGATGATAACCCAACATAATAATTATTGTGAAATAGAAAGACGCCTGCACCAATATTTAATACCGTTTTATTTGAGTTTTGAAACAAAGGGTCTGAACTAACATTACTACCTAAGCTACTAAAATTTATATGATTAAATCCCATCTTTATACCAAAAGACAGATTTAAATCCTTCTTAAGATTAATTTTGTATGCTGCATTAATATTAAATACATTTTCACTAAGGTTTATCTTACCTCCTATATTATCATTTAGATAATTGACACCTAATTCTATCTTTTCGTTTAGAGGAATATTTGCAAATAAATTAGCCGTTTTTGGCGCACCTTCTATGCCTACCCACTGTGTGCGGTACAAGCTACCAACTTGTACAATACTGGGTTCGTTAATCATATAACCAGGGTTTACCAGACTCATGTTATACATATATTGGGTATACTGAGGTTCTTGTTGGGCATATGCAGATAAACCACATATTATGAACATTATAAATAATTTAATTTTCATGCTATATATGACTTATTATCTACTTAAATAAAAATTTCCCTGAATAGCAGCTGTCGCTCCATCTTTAGGGTCGAACACATAAAAATAAACACCAGATGGTAATTCATCTCCAATGGTTAATGCCACATTAGATCTTCCTTCAAAAAGTGGTGTATTATTAGTTCCTTTATAAACAGTTGTTCCAAATCTGTTGTAAATGTTTAATTCAAAATTTGGGAATACTGTTGGTAATCCGCATAAATCAAATGCGTCGTTTTCACCATCTCCATTAACAGAAATACCGTCTTTAAAACAGTTTTCACAACTTGGATGATTTAATGGTAAAATAGTGACTGCTATCTGAACTCTTTCCGATTCACAATTATTACTATCTAAAGCAGATACATAATAATCTTCCCCATCTATTAAAACGGTTCCTAATGGAAGTGGATTTGTTGAAGTCATTGTATCGTACCAATTAAAATCTATACCATTACTTGCTTGAAGGTTGGAAATTGTAGCCCCTTGAACAGCACAAAACGTTTGATCTATTGCTATTGGAGTATCTACTTCTTCCACAATTATTGAAATGATACTAGTAATTAAACGACAAGAAACATGACCTTGAATTTCATACTGGAACCTATACGTTCCTGCTATTAATTGAGATACATCTAACAAACTTCCTGAAAGCACATTTGTTACGTCTAAATCAACAAAAGTTCCTCCCGAATCTGCTGTTGTACCTAAATAGTTTATTAAATCTATTTGCAAATCTGAACGACATACCGAATAATCTCCTCCGTTTCCTGCACTAGGAGCTTGGTGTAATGTGACCTTAACCGTAGCTGAATTACCAGAACACATAATAGTTCCAAAACTATCAATATTATCTGGTACTGTATAAATATAATCTCCAGCATCAGACGAAGTAGGATCAAACATAGCATTATGATCTGTTGTTGTATATCCATTTGGTCCAGACCAAGTTCCTGTTGTATTAGGGCTTCCTCCCAATTCATCAAATAAATTAAGTGTTGAATTTGTATCGCAAACATCTATAGATCTATCTATACCCGATTGATATTCTTCGTAGACTATAAAAGACAAATTGGCTTCATCTAAACAATTATTGGGAACACCTGTAGTTGTTCTATATGTATAATTAAATACTTGTTGATGGTTTACATTTGGTATAATAACTGGATTTGTAACTGAATTTCCTGTTGAAAGATCTATCCAAGTTCCTAAAGGTCCTTGATAAATAGGATCATCAATACCATTTGTGGTTAATAAAGTAAACAAATCTAACGGTGCTGCAATAAGTGGATCGTTTTCACAAAAACTTAAACCTGACGTATCTTCACCTGCATAATTCTTAGGATGGATGGTAAGTATTACCCGAGCACGTTCTGTATTACAGAATCCAGCTAGAGGATCAAAAGGCGCACAAATATCTGGACTGTAACTTAAGGCTTGAAATGAATCTGGATAACAATTATATTCAGGGTAAACCACATACTCAAAAATATAAACGCCTGGATCTGCATTTAATAAATTAATCGTTCCTAATGAAGAATAGCCTGCTGAAGGCATACAAGGATTTCCAGAGGTATTTGACACCAAACTTAAATTTGATGGACCAGAAACGAAATCCCAATCTGTACAAGAGCTCCTGTTATAATCGTACAAAATACCATTCTCGGTTGTAAACTCTAATTGATCATATAAATTTACTGAGGTAGCCCTTGAAGTATCATCTTCACAAAACTCAAACGGCGTACTGGTTTGTTGACTAAAAGGTCTTATATATTCATAAATTTTAAAATTAACTGTAGAAGCCGCATCGCTACAAACTCCCGAACGCTTATCTACCGAATAAGTATACCCCACTTCTCTACATCCAAATCTTGGATTAGTAGCTCTTATTTGTTCATAAATATCTTTTATGTTTATTTCTGAATCTGCTGGTGATGTTATTTGACCAAAAAGAAGATCTTCTCCCCAATTACCTTCAACATCTTCTAACAATAAAAACTGGTCGTCGGTTAAATCAATATCATTATCATAATTTCCATTTAAAATGTCTGTTTCACAAATACGCTTATTTTGAGCATATCCAGAAAACACTTGCCTAACAATTGAAACTTTCACATCTGTTTCTACATATCCAGGAGGGGCGTCACATGGTGTAAAACCATTAACTCTATAAGTGAATTCAAAAGTTTCTTCATCAACTAATGGTGGACCTTGTTGGTACGGAATTGTAACCGTTAACATTGAACCTACTAAACTCACAAAATTAGGACTACTTCCATTATATGTCCATGTACCGTTAAGGTGCGGGCTTGGAATAGATTCTAAAGCCTGAAAAAGATCTATATCTGAAACTAAAGCACATACATTAGTTGGCGTAGAGCCTAAGTCGCAAATTTCTATATTAGCGTCACCTATATTATTTACTGGTAGTGCATAACCAGAAAATGGTCCTAAAATTAAATTAAGAGTTACTGCGGGACCACTACTACAACTTGCATTAGTTATTGTAAACTCATAGTTGGTTGCAGATATTGAAGCATTAGTCAGATCCCATAAAGATAATTCTCCTGTTACTTCATTTAATGCAAAACTAAAATTTGGATCAAACCAATTACCAGTGGCAAGAGATATTGGAGCCCCTCCAGATACTGCATTGTACTCATCATACAAATTAATAATACCATCTGGATCACCATCGCCATCACCATCAATTAAGGTCATATCGCAAATAGTAATAGTTTCAGCAGGGTTACATTGGGCTTGGGTTTTTATTATGGGAAAAACAATTAAAACGAAAAGTAGTACTTTTTTCAATATCTTGTAGGTTAAATTTGCGGCAAGATAATTTAAAAATCTATTCTTTAAACTATTAACATTTCTTTTTTAAAAAAATAAGGTGAATTTTTTCACTTTATTTTAGGGGTATTATTTTCATGATAAAAGTAAAATACTCACAATTCATCAAGGTGTAGAATTAGAAACCTGTAGCAACTTTCCATTATAATATTTATTTCCATTAAGTGAGAAATCAAAAATATATTGTGCCATTTCTAATGCTGTAGTTGGAGCTTGATACCCTGGAAATGCTTCTTGTAACATTTCGGTTTGTACAGCTCCTAATGCCAACACATTAAAACTTAGTCCTGTATCTTTATATTCTTCGGCCAACAATTCTGTTAGGGTAATAACTGCTGCCTTACTAGAACTATAAGCACTTAATCCTGCAAACTTCATACTCCCTTGAACGCCTCCCATAGAACTAATAGTTATTACGTGACTATTCTTTTTCATAAAAGGTTGTACTATTCGAATCATTTCTGCTACTCCAAAAACATTTGTTTTATAAACGTATTCAAAATCTTCCATGGAAGTTTCAGAAAAAGGCTTGTTAAGTAAAGTACCCGCATTATTAATTAAAACATCTACCTGATTCCAATTAGATTTAATAAAGGTTTCTACTTTTTTATAATCATCCTTTTCACTTAAATCAATCGACAATGACGCGACCTTCTTTAATTCAAGGTTTTCAATTGGTTTACTATTTCTGGACAGTGCTAATACGTTATGACCTGCTTTAGCAAATAATTGAACCAACTCGAAGCCTATACCTCTACTTGTTCCTGTTACGATTATATTTTTACTCATTATTCATTTTTATTTCCTTGGTTTCAGCATTAATCATGCCTTTTAAAGCTGGAATCATTTTATTTATAAAAGATGTCATGTGATCAAAATCCATTTTATCTGCCTCATCATCTACATGGTGGTAATAATCAAAGTTTGTGAAATCGAATGTAGATATAGCCTGGGCTGGTATTTTAAATGCATTAAAAAAAGGATAATTATCTGATCGCTTAAATAAATTATACGCTTTGGCTTGTGCCAAAAAACCAACAATTTCTTCTTTCGCGTAATCATTTAATTTTTGGGCCATATTCGATTTTTTATAACCTGTTATGTAAGCCATCGTTTGATTTTCTACTCTGGGAACCCCTATCATCTCAAAATTAATCATGGTATATAAATGAAGCCCTTCTTTTTTTAATCGTTTTGCCAAATGACCCGAGCCTTTTAAACCCATTTCTTCGGCTGCATATAAGGTAAATAAAACACTTCGTTTATTACTTTTTGATTTAGCAAAATACTTTGCCCATTCTAAAACCGCAACGGTCCCTGAAGCATCATCATTCGCACCATTTGCTATTTTATCTCCATTAACAGGATCTGCAGTACCTATATGATCGTAATGCGCTCCTAGTATTACAAATTCGTTTTTTAGCTCTGGATCATGGCCTTCAACATAGCCTACAATGTTGTAACCAACAATGTCCTTTAAGTTAAAACTATCTCGATATGTTTTAAAGTAAGGTTGTACCTTATTTTCTTTAAAAAAATTTTCGATAAACACGGCTGCTTTTTCAATACCTATACTTCCTGTATTTCTTCCTTCTAAAGCATCAGAAGCCAAATACTCTAAACTCGTTTTCACGTTTTCTTTTAAAACAGATGCAGATATCATTTTAGAAACAGGTACTTTCTTTTCAGTATTCGCATTATTACTCAGGCTACTCATCTCTTTTTCTTCAGAGGTCAGTTTTTGCGAACCACAACCTAAAAGGGTTATAATTATTACAGTGCTAAATAAGTTTTTCATTATGAATTTATTAGAACTCAAAGATATAAACTACCATTATAATAATAACATATTGTTTTTAATTGTTTTATTCTCATTATTTAGGTGGTACTAAAATGCCTCTTAAAATAAATATTAAGAGGCATATTTTTTTCAAACACTAATTAAGGATACCGTTACTTTTTAACAACTTTACGTACTATTGTACCTGCATCAGTTTGCATTTTTAGCAGATAGGTTCCGCTTGATAAGCTTGACAAATCTAACGTTTTGTCTTCTACATTCTTTTTTGACAATACTTCCGCACCTAGTAAATTATAGACAGCTATTTGCTGAATTGCAGCATCTAAACCACCTATTTGAATACTATGTCCAGTAGGATTGGGAGATATTTTAAATGCATCTGCTGTTACATCTGGCGTACTTAGAGTACAATTTCTTCCTCTATCTGTAATAGTCCATCCAAAATCATCTATTAGTTTTTGTCTGGCAGCACCTGCATTACAATAAAAACTATCACCTCCACTAAAAGTTAGCCCATTTGTTAGTGTAAGTTGACTCCACCCTTCTAACAAAGCATCATAATTTTCCACGGAAAGCTTAACTCCCAGAAACATATTTGCTATAATATTAACATTTATAATATTCCAATCTCCAATATCTTGATTAAAACTTGAGGCTTGGTAAAACATAGCATTCATATCGATGACATTTGAAACATTCCAACCACCAATATCTTGATTAAAACTTGTGGCAGCAGCAAACACACCATCCATATTGGTAACTTGAGAAACATCCCAATCACTGATATCTCCATCAAAACTTGTAGCTCCAGAAAACATTCCTAACATATTAGTAACTTTCGAAACATTCCAATCACTAATACCCCCATCGAAGCTTGTGGCACCAGCAAACATTTCTTCCATATACAAAGCATTCGAAACATTCCAATCATTGAGATCCTGATTAAAACTTGTTGCTTCTCTAAACATTGTGTTAAAGTTACTTACATTTGAAACATTCCAATTATTGATATCCTGATCAAAACTTGTTGCTAGATAAAACATAGAACTCATACTTTCGACCATAGATAAGTTCGGAGTATCAGTTGCATGGCCTTCTAAATTTTCACATCTTTCAAAAGCGCTGTCCATTGTTTCCCATACATTGTTTCCCCATTGTTCTATACTTTGTATTTTTAATCTAGAGCTACGTCCTGCTGAAGTATTAAAAGCAATTCTGGGAAAATCCCCAGTAATGGTAACCCTATAGGTATCTGGCATACTATAAGTATGAACTGCATTCCCCATGTGGTTATCGGTTATGTTACCATCTCCCCAATCCACAGTGTAATCGTAACCCCTATTTACAGTAGGTATTGTAATAGATTCATTTGCCGTAGTAGTTTTCCAAGTTGTAATAAATTGTGCATGTAATGTGCTAAGGCTACTTAAGAAAAGCACCAAAAGCTGTAGGTTTTTTTTCATTATTTTGAGAGTAAATTTGAAGTTTAATGATGTCAAAATTACCACATATAGTCGATCTCACAATTGATATAGATCAAGAAATTTACTACTTCTTACTACAAATAAAGTTTATCTTCATAAAACAAAAAACCTGTTTCAAATAAATGAAACAGGTTTTTATATTTATTAGACTCCTACCTTACTGAAACAAGTTTAGCCACAGGTCGCAGGAATTAATTACACCAACATCGTTACAGGATTTTCAATATACCCTTTTAATGTTTGTAAAAATTGTGCACCAGTTGCCCCATCAACGGTTCGGTGATCGCATGCTAAAGATAACTTCATCGTATTTCCTACAACTATTTTACCTTCTTTAACTACAGGTTTTTCAATAATATTTCCTACCGAAAGAATAGCCGAATTTGGCTGATTGATAATAGATGTAAAACTTTCTATACCAAACATTCCTAAATTAGAAACTGTAAAGGTACTACCTTCCATTTCAGCTGGTGTTAATTTTTTGTTTCTCGCTTTCCCTGCAAGGTCTCTAACGGCAGCTCCTATTTGTGGTAATGACTGTTCGTTTGCAAACTTCACTACAGGAACTACTAGTCCATCTGGAACAGCTACTGCAACTCCAACGTGTACATGGTTATTAAGACGCATTTTATCTGCAAACCATTGTGAATTTACTTGCGGATGTTGTTTCAATGCTAAAGCACAAGCTTTAACAACGATATCATTGTATGATATTTTTGTATCTGGAATCGAGTTAAATTGTTTACGGAATGCTATAGCATTTTCCATATCAAACTCTACATTTAAATAATAATGTGGTGCAGTAAACTTAGAATTCGTTAATGCTTTAGCAATGGCTTTACGCATTTGCGAGTTCGTAACCTCATCAAAGTCTTCTTGTCCTGTTGGCACAAATTTACCAACGGATGCTCCAGAAGCAGCTGGCACAAAATTCTCGACATCTTGTTTGATGATACGTCCATTTTCACCAGAACCTTGAACTTGAGATAAATTAATACCTTTTTCTTCTGCTATCTTTTTAGCTAATGGCGATGCAAATAATCGCCCACCATTTGAAGATGTCGCTGGCTTACTTGGTTTTGCTGAGTTTTGTTTAACTTCAGCTTTAGGAGCCTCAACTTTTGGGGTCTCCTTTTTAGGTGCTTCTTCAGTTTTTGCTGAATCTGAAGCTACCTTAAAGTTACTTGCTACATTGGCAACATCGGTTCCCGCAGGACCAATAATAGCTAATAAGTCATCTACTTTTGCAGAATCTCCTTCTTGCAGTCCTACATAAAGTAATGTGCCTGCTTGAAACGATTCAAACTCCATAGTTGCTTTATCCGTTTCAATTTCTGCTAAAATATCACCTTCTTCAACAGCATCCCCTACTTTTTTAAGCCAAGTTGCAACGGTACCTTCTTCCATGGTATCACTTAAACGTGGCATAGTTACCACGATAACACCTTCTGGTAATGCGACATCTGCAGACACTTCTGTCTGAGTAGCCGTATCGGCTGTTGGAGCAGCTTCTTCTTTTACTTCTGCGGGAGCATTACCGCCACTTAATAAACTGGCTATATCCTCTCCATCATCTCCAATAATGGCCAATAATTCATCTACTTTAGTTGTTTCTCCTTCTTGAACCCCAATATGAAGTAAAGTCCCTTCATTAAAAGACTCAAATTCCATCGTTGCTTTATCTGTTTCTATTTCCGCAAGAATATCGCCTTCTTCAACTTTATCGCCCACTTTTTTTAACCAAGCTGCAACCGTTCCTTCTTCCATCGTGTCGCTTAAACGCGGCATATTTATTACTATAGCCATAGCTTATAATTTATGTTGTATAAATGGATAATCTTCTTGTTCGTAAACCATATCGTAGAGCTGTTGCACTTCTGGAAATGGAGATTCTTCAGCAAATTTCTCACATTCTGCTACTTTATCTTTTACGCGTTTATCAATCACTTTTATATCGTCTGCAGATGCATATTTCTTTTCTAGAATAACATCTTTAACTTGAGTTATTGGATCTATTTTCTTGTACTCTTCAACTTCATCTTTAGTTCTATAATGCTGAGCATCACTCATAGAATGCCCTCTGTAACGATACGTTTTAAGTTCTAAAAATGTTGGTCCACCACCTTTACGTGCGCGTTGTATCGCTTCATCAAAAGCTTCAGCTACTTTTATAGGATTCATACCATCAACTGGTCCACAAGGCATTTCATAACCTTTCCCTAACTTCCAAACTTCAGAATGGTTTGCTGTACGTTCTACCGATGTTCCCATGGCATAGCCATTGTTTTCACAAACAAATACTACTGGAAGATTCCAAAGCATTGCTAAATTAAAAGTTTCATGAAGCGAACCTTGTCTAGCAGCACCATCACCAAAACAACATAAAGTTACAGCATCACTATCATGATATTTATCACCAAAAGCGATACCTGCTCCTAAAGGAATTTGGCCTCCTACAATACCATGACCTCCATAAAAACGATGTTCTTTGGAAAAGATATGCATAGAACCTCCCATACCTTTAGAAGTCCCAGTAACCTTTCCAAATAATTCTGCCATAACACGCTTAGGGTCTACACCCATACCTATTGGCTGCACATGGTTTCTATAAGCTGTTATCATTTTATCTTTAGTCAAATCCATAGCATGTAAAGCGCCTGCTAAAACTGCTTCTTGACCATTATATAAATGAAGAAACCCTCTTACTTTTTGTTGTATATAAACAGCTGCCAGTTTATCTTCAAACTTTCTCCAAAACAGCATATCCTCATACCATTTTAGGTATGTTTCTTTAGTGATTTTTTGCATCGACTAATATTAGGTTTTAATTAAGCAAATACAAAAGTAACACATTGCTAGTTATTGCAAAAACGTAAATTCATTAAAGTATAAAAAATATCAAAAAAAAAACGCTTAACAGGCAAGATTGCTTATTTAATAATTTTTTATATAGAATGTTATGGTATTTAAAAAATTTCATGAATTTAAAGCACCGATTTATCAAAGACTAAAGGCAGTAAATTTGCCAAAGAATTAGATTTAGCGACTTTTCCCGTTTCTCCCATGAAATAAATTTCTATAGGAGTCTCTTGTTTTATTTCATATTCAGCAATCGCTTGTCTACATGCTCCACAAGGTGGAATGGGTTTATTTGTTTGACTATTTTTTGAGCCTGCCGAAATAGCCATTCGAATTATTTTTGCTTTTGGGTACTGTGAGCCTGCATAATAAATTGCCGTACGTTCTGCACATAGCCCTGATGGATAGGAAGCATTTTCCTGATTATTGCCAGTGATTACCTCACCATTATCTAATAATAATGCGGCTCCTACATTAAAATTTGAATAGGGAGCATAGGCATTTTTACGTGCCTCAAAAGCTTTTTGCATAAGTATCATTATCTTCTTTGGGAGTTCATCTAAGCCTTGGTATATATATAACGTAGTCTCTATTTTTATTTCCTTCATATTTTAAATTTACAAAATATTGTAAACAAAAAAACTATTGTTCAATGAACAATAGTTTTTAATACATATAATTAATTAATATAGTTCTAATTAATATAGTTCTAATTAATATTCGTTATACGCTTCTGCACCAATATTAAAGGTTAATGAGAAACGTAGCGTGTTTTCTAAAGGGCTTTGTATTTTTGATGCCGAAAACAAGTATGATAAATCAATATTTACAACATTGGCTTTAAAACCTGCTCCTAATGCTAAAAACTTTCTAGCACCTTTGTCTTCACTTTCATTAAAGTAACCTGCTCTAAAGGCAAAAGAATCTTGGTATACATATTCTGCACCCAATGCCCATGTAAACTCTTTTAGCTCTTCACTAAAACCATCTGGTGCATCTCCAAACGATTGAAACATACCTGTTAAAAAGCTCACATCTGGATCTTTACCTTGAACTATAATCGTTGGTTCATCTGTATCTTGATTTTCATCACCATCTGTATCAACAAAACCATAAACTGGAGGTGTTGGTACTAACAATTTCCCTATTTCTGCCGTTACAGCAACCTTATTATAATCATCAAATATAAAATCGAATCCACCTCCTAAGCGTAAGTTTGTAGGTTGAAAATTCTCAACACCGCCTTCATCATATCTAAATTTTGGCCCTATATTTTGAATAGCAAATCCACCTCTCCAACGTCCATTGAAATCGGCATAAGCTTCTTCTTCACTCTGATAATAACCAGAGATATCCACACCAAATGTACTTGCTGGTGTTGCATCGCCATCGACACCATCCAACTTTAAATCTGATCTTAAAAAACGCATGGCTACAGACATACCAAATTGATCAGATAACCTTAAAGCATAAGAAGCATCTATAGTAAGCTCATTAGGCCTTTGTATTAGAGCTGTTGAAAACTCATCGGTTACAAACTCTATATCTCCTAAAGAAAAATATTTCAAACTTGCAGCAAATGCACTACGTTCATCTAAACGATTAAAATAAGTAACATTTCCTAAAAAAATATCGTTAACCAATTTACTTAAATAAGGAGTATAACTGACTCCAATACCCGATTTAGTTTCCGAAAACACATATTTAGACGAGTTCCATTGTTGTGAAAAAGCATCAACAGAAGTTGCTACTCCCATGTCTCCCATTGCCGCTGCTCTAGCATCTGGTGCAATTAAAAGAAATGGTACACCCGTTGTAATAACTCTTCTATCTTGGCTTGGAAAAATAATTGTTTCTTGAGCATTTAGTTTCAGCACAAAAACAAAAGCTAATATTATTAATATTTTATTCTTCATGTATTAAATTTAGTTAACAAATATAATTTTTATTTTAAAACTCATTCATGTTTAGCCAGTAACTTATTCAAATATTCGATGACAAACAATTAAATATGATTACAATATAACGAGTTTCTCTATTTTTTCTACTTTTTTATTTAATAAGGCAGAGTGAACTGTTAATTTATAAATATAGACCCCTTTACCTATTCTATCTCCAAAATCATCTCGCCCATCCCAGACAATATCTCTAGACAATGAACTTGTTGCTTTAATACCCCCAGTTGTTTGTCCATTAATTGTTCTTACCAATTTTCCAGAAACAGTGAATATCTGTATAGAAACGTCTAAAGACTCCGAACTATTGTGGTTAAACCAAAATTCTGTATAATTTACGAAAGGATTTGGATAATTAAGTACATTATTTATAACTAAATCTTGATCTTTATCGAATACAACAAACTGAATCTCTGATATGGAAGAATTATTATAAACATCCCATGCTTTTAAAGTCAATGTATGAAGTCCAGGTTCTAAATCCCTAAAAGGGAAACTCACTACGCCTTTTTGATAATCGTCTACTTCTGTTTGATAATAATCATTAAGAATTACTGGATTTGTTTCATCACCATCTATTATTGCTACGATATCGTGTCCTATTCCGCTTGCCGTGTTAATGCCATTAGCATCTTCCATTTTAGCCAATAGTGTTGGTGACTCGTTTGTTATACCTCCCGATACAAAATTCTCATCATTCATATAAAGTGTAATAACAGGCCCTGTATTATCTTCTGCAGCATTTTCATTTAAACCACCTATTCTAACAGTATTAATACTCGCTCCTGTTTGATCTTGTAATAAAGTTGTATTTTTTGAATAAAAACTTACTTTCCCAAATCCTACAGGAATACCTATATCTTTTGGCACTACAAAATCAAATTCAAATTGACCATCTTTTACTGATGCCTGCCCTCTAAATATAATTTCTCCTAGTGTTTCAAAATCTAATTTTATTATTTGTCCATTCAGCTGCGTTCCATCATTAGCAAGCGTCTGTCTACCAATTGACTTATCATAAATAGTTGTAGAAAGTGTACCATTATAATTAGGTATTACGTTTCCAGAAATATCAACCACTTCACCTGCTAGTTTCACATAACTTAATGCCTTCAATGTATCTGTAGTCTGTGTAATAGGCACATCATTTATTTCTGTTAATCTTATATTCGGTCTTGGAAAAGCTAATTTCATAGCTGGGTCTCCAATAAAGAACACTAAACGTCTTTGAGGATTTCCAGAAATGGCAGGATCATTTTTTGTCAACCTTAATGCTTCGGCCATAGAAGGATATTCATAATCACTATAGGTATCATTATCACTATAAGAAAACAGGTATTGTCCAAACTCTCTATTAAAATCAATCCCAAAAGTAACAAATACCTGCCTCGTAGTTGTAATCAAACCAATAGCTCCCGCTTGCTTATTCCAATATGTAAATTCGCCTGCGGTCTCTCTAAATGGGTTGTCAAACTTAGTATACTCACAGGTTACAGTTACAAAACAATTTAATTTACAAAAATTACGAAATCCATTAACATCTGGTTGTAAAAGGATACGTTCTTGAGCCAAACCTTCTTCGCCGCCATGCCCAAAATAATTTACAACCAAAGCACCATTATCAACAGCATTTACAATCTCGTTCGTTACTTCTGGATATCTATCCCCCCCTGCTGATGATTCTTGCTGAAATGCATCAGAATGTATTTTTACAACATTTATAAAAGGTTTTTCCTGAGTAACTAAATCACCTATATCATCGGTTGTTTGTTGTAATCTACCTTCCCAATCCTTGTCAACATCATCTGAAATAACCACAAAATTATTACGCCAACTACCAAATGATTCTTTTACGTAATATGATTCTATTTTATCAACCATTTCTTTTGCACGTTGTGGCGTATCTGCTAAAATTCTACCTACAGCTATATCTAATCTATCGCTTACATCCATGGTTCCTTCGTTCGCATCCATCATACCATAAAAATCATCAGAAACAAATGAACTAGTCAGGTTAAAACTACTGTAAGAATGCCATGAAGGCACTATATTAGTATTATTTGGAATCCTATCTTTATAATCAAAAGACCCATCACCAAATAAACAAACATACTTTATTCTGTTCTCTGGTGTACTTGCATTATCATAAACATACTTAATAAGGTTTCTAATGGCTCCAATATCTTGATTGCCTGAACTAAATTCATTGTAGATTTCATCTAAGCCTAATACCTTAACATTTAAATTATATTGAGTTCTATTTATCTGAGCTAAACGTTCTGCTTCGTTGAGCATATTATCTGGTGTAACTATAATATAGTCTACATCCTGAAATGCACCTTGGCTATTTTGAAAAATAGTTCCCTTTATATTTTGATTATTAATTGTAGTTCTAGAATCTATTTTCGGTTCAAAATAATCCAGAGGAGTTACTGCCACAAAAGTTTTTAAGCTTCCTAAAGTAGATCTAAAGCCAAGACTTGAAGCCGCATCAGAGTTTATATAATTAGAAATATTGTATATATCTGTAACATCCCAAATTTCTGACACTTGTGATGTGTTAGTCATATTATATTGTGCTATGCCTGATACTGAAGCAACCGCACTATTTTTAAATTGAAATTGTTTATCTGAAAAATTTAGTGAGCGTATTGCTTCTATTGATATATAATCTAAATAAGCTTGAGTACTAGGATTTCCTTGATTGTCAAAATTAAGCCCCACTTCTATTTTCGAACTGTTTACATTAACATTGCCAATAAAAGAATTTTGACTTGCTAAATTGGGAGATGTCGAACCACTCATATTTAGTGTTGAAACAGATACTCCGTTCACAGTGACTTCTATTGCGCTCAATGTTGTAGATGCAGCTGCAGTATAAACCCTTAAATTTATTGGCTCTGTTGTCACTAAGTCTGGAAAATCAAATTCAAAAATTTTATTATTGTCTATATCAAACCTATCTCCAAACCAGCGTCTCCCTAAAAAAGCAATATTATGTTCATCTATTTCATGAAACTTATAATCTTCAAATGTATCAACAACTAAATCTACGGTTCCTTCAGGCTGGATAAACTGTTGAATCCTTTTTCCTAAACCAGGACTAATATTTATATAATAATATGTTTTATCTGTATAACAATTTATATTCGTATTACTTTCTTCATTATACTCTTTGGGACCTTGAGCATAAAACAAAATATAATCCTCGTTATTAAAAACACCATCTTCCTCTCCTACGAATTTTATAGCATTCTCTGGAACATCAAAGGGATACGGAATTGAGTTAGAATAAGGAATCATACGTCCGCCATGGCCAAATAACTTTATATTTCTAGGATCTACATTATTTACATTTACACCTAAGCGTTGTAAAAAACTTTTTGACAACCTAAAAACACCCGTTTCATCAACATAAAATCGGTACCATTCTCCCGAACTTAATACCGAGTTACTAACAATTTTAGACGCTTTTAAACCTTTACTTAAAGAAGAGCTCCTATTACTAATCGCTCCATTTTTATAATTTAACTGAAATGAAACAACTTTTTGATAACCATTCCTAGAATCTTTAATTATAGGAGAAAGTTCAAAAAACGCATATTGTTTACCTCTTGCACTAGAATTTTTTAAGCTGAATTTTAGTTTATTCGGAATCTTATCTAAATTTAAATCTTTTAAATTTGTTTTTGGAATGGGACTATACACAACATTACTAATAATTACTGAAGATTCATTTATTAATGTATTGGTTTCCCATTGATCTATAAACAATAGGCCTTCCTCAAAACCATAGCTAAAATTTTCACTATTAAAAGAAGGTATTTCTATTGTATAGTTACCTCCAGATATTGTTTTAGAATCCTCCCATACAATCGTGTACCTTTTTTGTTGCCCGTATACAACTGTATAAAAAATAAAAAATAATAAGAATAAAGTTCTCTGTTTCATCGTTAAAAACAACGTAGTTATAGCTGGGTTATTATTAAATAAAAATAACAATTTTAAAAACTGCATCAAAAATACAATAATAAATTAGTAAAACATACGTTAATACAACACAAAACAATGGTGAAAAACGACAAAATCATCGTTGTAATGTTTAAAAAATAGGGTGAAATACACTATTTTTTGGTTAAAATGTAAAAAATAGCTTGTGTTATTAGGTTTAATTCTTATATTGCAGCACCAAAAATATTATTAGCTTACTTAAAAGTATGGATATGAAAAAAGTAGTAGCATTCAAGGCTTTATTAGTTTTTGCACTAACTATAGCTTCAACTAGTTGTAAAAAATCTTCGAGTTCAAAAAATAGTTCTAGAGCTACCGGATGGCAAATTAACTCCAGAGAAGGTGGTTTCCAATACAATACAGATTTTAGAGAACAGGAGACTGCTCCTGGACTTGTATTTATTGAAGGAGGTACTTTCACTAAAGGACGTGTTCAAGATGATGTTATGCATGATTGGAACAATAGTCCAACTCAACAACATGTACAATCCTTTTACATGGATGAAACTGAGGTTACCAATGCCATGTACATGGAGTATTTAGATTGGATTAAAAGAGTTTACCCACCTGCAGAAGAAAATTTCAGAGCCATTTATCATGGGGCTTTACCAGACACTTTAGTTTGGAGAAACCGATTAGGTTTTAATGAGGTAATGACAAACAATTACTTACGCCATCCTGGTTATGGAGAATATCCTGTTGTTGGTGTAAGCTGGATTCAAGCAGTTGAATTTGCAAATTGGAGATCAGATCGTGTTAATGAGTACAACTTAGAACAAGCTGGTTACTTAAAACGTGATGCAAAGATTACTGATGTTAATGCAGAATCTACATTTAGCACAGATACATATATTAATGCTCCTACCTTAACATATGGTGGTAATGAAGAAGTTATTAATGGTGAAAAGAAGAACAAAAGATATGTTAGAACAGATGCCGATGGTAACGAATCTAACATTTTTGCAACTCGCGAAACTGGGTTAATTTCACCAAAATACAGACTACCAACTGAAACTGAGTGGGAATATGCTGCTTTAGGATTAAGTGAAATTAGAGATTATAACTTATATCGTGGACGTAAAAAATATCCATGGGATGGACAATATACACGTTCTGATAAACGTAAAGTTCGTGGTGATCAATTAGCTAATTTCAAGCAAGGAAAAGGTGATTACGGAGGAATTGCAGGCTGGTCTGATGATGGAGCAGATATTACAAATGCTGTTAAATCTTACGATCCTAACGATTACGGGTTATATGATATGGCTGGTAATGTTGCCGAATGGGTTGCTGATGTTTACAGACCTATTATAGATGGCGAGTTTAACGACTTTAACTACTACCGTGGTAATGTTTATACTAAAAATGCTTTAAATGAAGACGGTACTGTAAAAGTAGTTACTGCTGATGATATTGTATATGACACTTTACCTAATGGAAAAGTAATTGCTAGAAATTTACCTGGTGAGATAGCGCAAGTACCTATTGATGAAAATGAAACGTATTTACGTACTAACTTTGATAGAAGTGATGAAATAAACTTTAGAGATGGCGACAAACGTTCTTCTCGTTATTATGAAAGTTTTAATGATGATGAAGGTGAAGACGGAGAAAACAAAAAATCTGATACCAGAAAAATGTATAATTCTCCTAAACATAGTATTACTAGAGATTCTTTAGGAAACATTATAAGAGAATACGATAAAGGTAGTAACAGAACTTCATTGATTAATGATGAAGTTAGAGTTTACAAAGGTGGATCTTGGAAAGACAGAGAGTATTGGTTAGACCCAGCTCAAAGACGTTACTTCCCACAAGATATGGCAACTGATTATATTGGATTTAGATGTGCAATGTCTCGTGTCGGTTCAAAATCTAAATCGAGAAACAAAACAAAAAATTAATTTCAATTATTTATAATATTATTAAAAGTCCTAGCTAAATGTTAGGACTTTTTTTATACATTTATTTCTATTAATTCAAAATATATTCTACCAGTTGGAAATAGAACAATTACACGCACTTTTTTTACAATGCCATTCAGTATGCACTGACACAAGAAAACTTAAAAAAAACGATCTCTTTTTTGCGCTTAAAGGCGACAATTTTAATGGTAATACTTACGCAGAACAAGCTTTAAAAGATGGTGCTAAATATGCTGTTATTGATGAAGAATCATTTAATACATCTTCTACAACTATTTTGGTTAAAAATGCTCTAGATACATTACAAAAATTAGCTACTTATCATAGAACATATTTAAAGATCCCCATAATAGCGCTTACGGGTAGTAATGGTAAAACAACAACAAAAGAATTAATTAATGCAACCTTATCTCAAAAATACAAAACGACTGCTACTATTGGTAATTTAAACAACCATATAGGTGTACCGTTAACATTACTTTCTATGACTAATAGTACCCAAATTGGAATTGTAGAAATGGGTGCAAACCACCAAAAAGAAATTGAATTCTTATGTAACATTGCTAAACCAGATTTTGGTTATATAACTAATTTTGGAAAAGCGCATTTAGAAGGTTTTGGAGGTATAGAAGGTGTTATTAAAGGAAAAAGTGAAATGTATAGCTTTCTAACTAATAACAATAAAACCATTTTTGTAAATGGTAATGACACCATTCAAATTGAAAAAACAAAAAACACAAATAGATTTGTATTTGGAAAAAGGAACCCTGATTTTGATATAAATATTAATTTTATTGAAGCACTTCCTTTTGTGAAATCAGAGTATAATAACTTAGAAATAGAAAGTCAACTTATAGGAGATTATAATTTTACCAACATTGCAGCTGCAATTGCCATTGGAAATTATTTTAAAGTCGACGATACTAACATAAAAGCCGCCATTGAAAACTACATCCCTACTAATAACCGTTCACAAATTATACAAAAAGGCACTAACCATGTTATTTTAGATGCCTATAATGCAAACCCTACAAGCATGCGGGCTGCTTTATTAAATTTTGAAAAACAAGTAAGCATAAAAAAAATAGCGCTTATTGGAGATATGTTCGAACTTGGTGAGTCTGCTAAAAAAGAACATCAAAATATTGTTGATTTAGCGACATCCTTAAATATAGATCAGGTCGTTCTTATTGGTGAAAACTTTTTTAAAACCCAAACAAAATCAAACACAACCAAACAATTTGAAGGTTTTAATGACTTTAAAGACTGGTTTAAAGATTCCAAAATAGAAAACACCTCTGTTCTTATTAAAGGTTCAAGAGGCATGGCTTTAGAAAGAATTATGGAGTTTATTTAGTTAAAAGAAACGTGTGATAATTTTATTATATAAAAAAATCATATCTACTTTTCTTCTTCCATTTGATCTTTTAAGTCCGCTAACAATACTTCCATTTTATCTATAATTTGCTTATTAGTCAAAGGCGATTTGTAAGGCGTTATACCTTCATGTAAAATATCGTCATTTCTCAATAACCAATTAAGATCGACTTCAGGAAATTCATAAATTATTTTAGTCAAAAAATCAATTGATATTTTCTTGCCATTAACATATTGTGATAATTGAGAATAATTCATTTCGAATTTTTCCGCTAAATCACTCAATTTGCTGTACTTGGTCTTTATTAATTGCTTCAGCTTTTCTTCAAATACCATATTTAGAACAATTATAAATTATACTAATAAGTAAAATATATTTCTTTTATTTAATTATTTGTATATATTTGTATGTAAATTCACTCAACACTGTACAAATATACACAAGCTATGACAAATTTAAACAAATTATATACATTATATGATATACATACTCACAAAGAGCAAGAATCACTTAAAGATTTACTAATAAACCACCTCCCAAAAGAGTATACGAGTAAGGTTATAGATAAACTAAACACAAATAAAGTCATTGTTGATTCACAAACAGTTAGAAACACAAAAGCGGGTATATCCAAAAATATTTTAGTCTTCAACGCTATTATCGAAATAGCCAAAGAATACAAAACTATGTCTGATCGTTTGAGAAAGATTCTAAAGAATAGCAAATAGCAAATAGCAAAAATTATATCTCTAATAGAGGAATACAGAATTAATCATAATTAATACCATGCATATGACACTATATAATTACTCATAGAAACCTTATCTACAAATGGCTGTAAACAAAAAGTACCAAAAGAGAATCGAAGAAGGATTTAAAGACATCTTTAAAACTGAAACTAAAAAAGGAAGTTTTGATGGTTTAATAACGATAGTTAAAGAACCTATAGTTAAGCATCAAATTATTCAATTAGCAAAACTTTGTCAAGAAATCCCAGCTAGCGTAACTCTCAAAAACACAGCCGATGGCGTGTTTATCGAATTCTGGTAAATACGCTAATTAAAAAATTTTATTTGATTGTGAGCAATCAAAATTGACTATCAATTTTATTGAGGGAAAATAGTCAAATTGAGATCGTCTAAAAATAGTTTTTAGGCGATTTTCTTTTTATGTGTTTTACCATAACTGGAGTCATTGAAAAACTTAAATATTTATATACTCATTAAAAAACCCGTAAGACTTTCTTGTCTAGTAAGCCCAAACTTTTTACGTAATCGGTAACGGGCGAGTTCAACCCCTCCCCTTGAAATACACATGACTTCTGCAATTTCTTTGGTTGACATATTTATCAACAAATAAGTGCATAGATCAAATTCTCTGGAAGATACTGTAGGATATTTTTCTTTCAAACGTTTTAAAAAGTCAAAATGCACATTTTTAATATGTTTCTCCAACTCTTTCCATCTCTTATCTGTATTTACTTCTTTGGTTATACTTTTATGAAGTTTGTTAAACTGCGATTTAGTATGGTCATCAAGTTTTTCCATATCTATATCTTTGAGCATATGTATAATGCTTTTTAAAACCTTATTCTTTTTAACCACCTGAAGTGAATTGTTTACTAGTTCCTTATCTTTTGTTAAAATTTTGACTTGAAGTTTATCTCTTTTTAACTTTTCAATTTCCCTTTCTAATTCGTATTGCTCTTGCTTTATTTTGGACTCCTTTTCCAAATAAATCTTTCTTTGCTCTATAGCTTCGTAATATTTACTTTTTTGTATTTTAATCTTTATTCTTCTTCTAACAATATATGTACTAATCAGGAATAATGCGAAATATGAAATATAGGCCAGAAAATGTCTGTACCAAGGAGGCAAAATTACGAACGCAATCGTGGCTTCCTCAGATTGCACCCCATAACTATCCCTTACCTTCACTTTCATTTTGTAATCCCCTTCCCTTAGATTGGTATATTCCTTCATAGAACTAACAGACCAATCACTCCATGTACGATCGAAAGGATCTAACTGATAGGTGTATTCTACGTTTTCCAAATTTTCATATGTAGGTGATGAAAATGTAAATTTTAAATGATTAGAATCGTATGGAATGTGATATTCATTAAATTTCTCCTGCGGATTTCCTTGAATAAATGTAGTATCAGGAAAAGAAAAACTACGAATAAATATTTTAGGATTGGTACTAACACTCGTATAAAACTCTGAATCATAATGTGCTAAACCATCTGTTAATCCAATAAAAATATTCTTTGGATCAATCGTATTTATCGTATTCATAGCCAAATAATCGGGAAGCAATCTACTTGATAAATTTGAAAAAGGAGTAACAACATTTTTATAACCCCCTAGGTTATTCTTCATTAAAGCACCTATGGATTGGTTATAGGTATACCATAAATTCCCATGAGTATCCTCTGATAGTGAATTAATTGCTGGCAACTTCAGGAATAGTGAGCTTACCTTTTCGTCCTCATAAAACGTATCTTGCTTTTTTGAATATTTAAAAAAATGATTATCCGATTGAAAATAAACCACGCCTTTTATTTTTTGTAAACTATTAATTCCAACATTGTCAGGTGTCAATTCTGTTATCTTTTTAATAGTACTAAATTTCTTAAAATCATCAGATATACTCATTTGATATATATCATTATCTTTTTTCAACCACATATAAGAATCATCGAACTCAAATAAAGTTGAAGATTTATCAAAACCACTTATTTGATTTTTATAAGCAAGCCCATTTACCATTTTCTCAAATACTGCAAAGCCATTATAATTTGACCCAATAATAAAATTAGGGTAACCAGGAATGGTTTTAAATCCAAAATACCCTATGCTACTGTCCAAAACCTCTACAATTTTACCGCCATCAATGACTAGTGCTCCTTTATTGTTCGCACAAAGTAATTGTCCATTTACAACTTGAATATTCCAAGATTGTGCTGTTGTTCCTTCAACTAGCGTGAAATCATATTCTTTAAAACTACTATGTCTTGATCTGTAAAAAACCCCTTGATTAGTCGCTAAGTATAAATTACCCTTGTATATAGCCGATGCATAAACACTACCAATACCATAACTAACTCCAAAATAGGTAAAAGGTGAGTTCTCATTAATAAAGGTGATACCATTATCGAGACCTAACCAAAGATCCTGTTTGTTATCTACAAATGAAGTAAGCACCGTATTATTCTCAAGCCCTTTATTAAGCTTAATATGCTGAATAATATCCCCTTGGAGATTACAAATAATGATGCCTCCTAAAACTGAATTTAGTACTAATAAATCTTGACCAAACGGAACGCCTCCAAGTGAACTATTCGCTTTAATAAAAGAATTTGCCTCAGTATCCCAAGCAACAACTTTTTCATTATCATATAGAAAAAGTCCTTTATCTAAAGTAGCAAATAATAATTTATTATTTGGCATAGTAAACATCCCCCAAACTTCAGTATCATTTAAAAAAGTAGTCCCTTTCATTGGGTACAACCTACCTTCTTTATATTCTAATATTCCAGATTTCGTATCTTGAAAATAGATTTTGTCATGAATCTTGAATGAAAATTGAAATCGATTTGGAGCATCCAAAAAATAAATATCATCATCTTTAAAAATATAGGCCTTTTCAAAAGATTGAAAAATAACTTCATTTTTTCCAATATGAATTTTCCAAATAAAATCAAGCGCATTAACCTCTTCTGCTTTAAGAAATTTTAGTAAAGATGTATATTTTAATTCACCATTACTTTCGGACTCAAAATACCCAAACTCTTTGTAAGAACCCACAAAAATTCTACCAGAATTCTCATCAATTTTCACACACTTTACAGAAGCTTGGTTGGGAATAACATATTTTCTCCATGAAGTACCATCAAATTGTATCAGGCCATCATTATTTGCAAAATAAAGGTTATCATTTTTATCTTGATCAATATCCCAATTTTGAGTACCTCCCTTATAATCTGTTTTTTTGTAATTCTTAATTTTTGGTAAGCCAATATTCTTTACTTGTCCTTTTGCCAATAATGGCAATAAGATATAGAACACTAATAGAATGATTCTTTTAAAAAATTTCATGGTTTCGGGCAAATTAATGTATCAAAAAAGTAAGTAAATAAACACGAATAAAATTTATAGTTTTTTTATTAGGTACGCTTATTAAAAGTATTTAGACCTCTACAAGAACCGAAATAATTGCTCACAACAACTTAGTACAGAAATGGCAATCAATATAGTGAAAGAATTAATAACACATTAAACAATTGATTATTAATTAGTTAAAATATTAATTAATGTGTTTAAATATAGTTTTATAATAGCACCTGATGTGTTTTTGTAGTCTACTTATTACTATCCGTTCATCGAAATTATCTTTATAATTGCTCTGAATTAATAATTTTTCATGAGAAATAAAACCGATAGAGTCCTTTATTCTTTGTTTTACTTTTTTACTATTTCAGCACACAATATTTAGACACTTATATACTGATGACATAAAAAGAATCAAGAAAATAATACTCAATATTAAACCCAATTTATTTATGAAGAAAACCTAAAAACTATTAAAAAAAAAAATGAACCTTTAATTTAATAACTATTAAACACAAATACCTTCTTATGAATTTAATTAAAAAAGAATTATTGACCACCTTAATGGTGTATCACAATAATCATTTATCAAAAAGTCTAGAAAAGACATGTAAGTTCTTTTCTATGACTGTCCTTATTTTCCTTAGTTTTATAAGCACAACAAGTGCTCAAAATTGCTGGTTAGAAACGGCAGGCCCTCAAATAGTTAATGCCGAAACCAAAGAACCTGTCGTATTAAGAGCCGTTGGGTTAGGTGGCTGGGTACTGCAAGAAGGATACATGCTAAACCCTCAAGGCTGTAATGGTTGCCCAGGTCCACAATGGGAAATGAAACGAAATCTTTACAATGATGGTCAGAGCTATGATCAGGTAGAAGCTTTTTATCAAAAATGGAGAGATAACTTTATAACCAAAGCAGATATCGATTATATTGCTTCCTTAGGTTTTAACAGTGTAAGACTACCAATGCATTATGAATTATTCCTAACCAATGCACAAAGAGCCGTTAGAAGTAATGTTATCAATGATTTGTATGCTGGGCATGACGCTTATAAAAATTCATTAAGAACTTGGCATGATAGCAATCAACTATTTAACGAAGCTAATTTAGAGGGTTTTAAAGTTATAGACAATCTTGTAAGTTGGTGTAAAGCGAATGGTATGTATATTATTCTTGATCTTCATGCTGCACCTGGTGGCCAAGGTATGGATAGAAATATTGCTGATATTTTTCATACTAACAACTTATGGGAATTTCCAGTTTTTCAAGATGTAACAAACCGTTTATGGGAAAGAATTTCTCAACGTTATATAAACGAACCTACAATTGCATTTTATGATCTGATTAATGAACCTAATGGTGTACCTGGTGGCGGACAAGTGATTCATTCTTTATTACAAAGGTTAATTACGACCATTAGAAATGAAGGAGACAACCATATGATAATGGTAGAAGGTAATGGTTATGGAAATAACTATGATTATTTAGAACCTTCTACATTTTCTCCAAACTGGGGATTAGTTTACAATGCACACAGATACAATTGGGGTATGCCTCTTGATCAGGATTGGGTAGCAGATCCAAATCCTAATCAGATAAACAAAATGATAAACCTTGTCAACTTTAGAAATAATCATCAAGTTCCTGTTTGGATTGGAGAGACTGGAGAAAACCCAGATTGGTGGCTTAGACAAAATATTACATGGTTAGAAGAGCAAGGAATAGGCTGGTGCCATTGGACCTACAAACGTCATGACACAGGAGTAAATGCTGCATTAATGCGTATTGGAGGCCCTTACCTTACAGATGGAGCCTCTGTTATGCCTCAAGTTTTGGAAAGTATTAAGTTTGAAAATTGTATTCGTAATACAACTACTATCACTGCTGTAACTCAAGATAATCCTGCTCCAGGAACATCTGGATGTTCATCAAATCCAGACCCTACTCCAAATACAGCTCCTATTGGACAAACTATATGGTTAAAAGGAAATAATGGATTATATGTGTCTTCAGAAAATGGAGCCGAGCCTATGAATTGCGACCGTGAATCCGTTCAAGGTTGGGAACAATTCACAGTAATAGATGCTGGTAACGGAAAAATAGGATTGCAAAATAACAATATGTATGTGTCTTCAGAAAATGGTGAAGCACCTATAAATTGCGACAGAACAAGTCTTGATGGCTGGGAAGCTTTTGAATGGATAGCTATGGAAGATGGAAAAGTAGCATTTAGAGGAAATAATAATATGTATATTTCTTCTCGAAATGGCGAAGCTCCTATGACCTGTGATGCTGAAGTTCTTGCTGGATGGGAAATATTTGAATGGGGTATTGTTGGTAACACGGAAAGAAAAGTTTCTAGTAAGGCTACAAAAGATCCCCAAAACAATACACCCCTCGCTACCAATACAGATTTCAGAGTATACCCTAACCCTTCGAAAGGAGGAAATTTCACTGTATTAGTAAACGAACCTGCTCAGATTCAAATCTTTGATTTTACAGGTAAAATAATTACTAATACCTCTGTATCTAACAAACTAAACATATCAAATCTTGTCTCTGGGATGTATTTTGTAAAAATCTCAAATACTACGAAAAGCGTGGTTAAAAAACTTATTGTAGAATAATACAAACTTATTAATTACCCTAGATTAATAGTAAAAAGAAGTCTGTCTTAAAAGAGGCAGGCTTCTTTAAAAATAAAAATCATTAATAATTTTTAAACCCAAATCACCGAAATAAAACCTATACGTAATGAAATCAAAAACAAAATTACTCCAAAAAATTAGCTGGGGTATAATGGCTTATTTTCTAAGTTTCGCAGCAATTCAGGCTCAAACACCTGTTTCTCAAAACGGTCAATTAAAAGTTTGTGGAACGAACCTTTGTAATCAATACAATCAACCTATTCAACTACGGGGAATGAGTACCCATGGAATACAATGGTATGGCTGGAATAAATGTCTTACTGAAACCTCTTTGGATGCATTAGCAAACGATTGGGGTTCGGATATTCTTCGTATTTCTATGTATGTCCAAGAAGGAGGCTATGAAACCGATCCAGTGAGTTTTACTAATCGAGTTAAAACATTGGTTAATGAAGCCACAGAGAGAGGGATGTATGCCTTAATAGATTTCCATCAATTGAATCCAGGAGATCCTAATTTTAATACTCAAAATGCCATTACTTTCTTTACAGAAATGGCTCAGACCTTTAAGGATTATAATAATGTTATATATGATATTTGTAATGAGCCTAATGGTGTAGACTGGAATACTATAAGAAATTATGCTACACAAGTAATCCCTTCTATTAAAGATATAGATAGTGATGCTGTCGTATTAGTTGGAACACATGGTTGGTCAACATTTGGAGTCTCTGGAAATGGAAATCTACAAGATGTGATTAATAACCCTTTACCATATTCAAATGTGATGTATACATTTCATTTTTATGCAGCTTCTCATGGCAGTCAATATTTAACTAGACTGGACGAAGCATCAGATGTATTACCAGTATTTGTTACCGAATTTGGTTCTCAAACAGCTTCTGGAGATGGTGACAATAATTTTAACATGACTCAGCAGTATATAGATCTTATGCAACAGAAAAAAATCAGCTGGTGTAATTGGAACTATTCAGATGATTTTAGAACAGGAGCCGTATGGAATAGCGGAACTTGTGACAGTGGTGCGTGGACTGTGAATAATCTTAAAGAAGCAGGGGTATGGATTCGAGATAAGATGCTTAATCCTGCTGATAATTTCCCTGGGGCATCAAATCAAACACAAACACCATTTAATGGCACCCCTATTGCCATCCCTGGTATGGTAGAGCTTGAAAACTATGATAATGGAGGCGAAGGCGTTGCTTATCACGATCTTACTTCTGGCAATGAAGGCAATATTCATAGAACTGATGATGTCGATGTCGAAGTTTGTTCTGAAGGTGGTCACAATGTAGGTTGGGTTCAACCTGAAGAATGGCTCGAGTATACTGTTGATGTCGCTCAGGCTGGTAGTTACGATTTTAATATTCGTGTGGCTTCAGAGGAATCAGGTTCCTTAAGAATTGAAATGGATGGAGAGGACGTTACTAATACCATTGATATCTCTACGACAGGCGGATGGCAAAACTGGGCAACTGTAAGCTCTAAAAACATAGCACTTACCGCTGGTCAGAAAATCATGCGTGTATTCATAGTTTCTGGTGGATTTAACTTAAATTCTATAGAGGTTACTCAAAACGTAGCATCAGGTCAAACCCCATTTAGTGGAACTCCTCTAGCAATCCCAGGTCTTGTTGAGCTTGAGGATTATGATAATGGTGGCGAAGGTATTGCCTTTCATGACCTTACCACAGGAAACGAAGGTAATGTTTACAGAACTGATGATGTAGATATCGAAGTTTCTTCTGAAGGCGGTCACAA
>CANNAN010000022.1 GCA_947502635.1 uncultured Flavobacteriaceae bacterium | reverse complement strand
ATAAAACACCAAATATGGTATATAAATTATCAGCGTAAATTCAATTTTAAACTGTAGCCATATTTCAGGACTAGACACTAAATGAAACATCCTCTAAGACAACATATTGAAGAAATAATTAAGCTGACAAACGAAGAGTTTGAGTTCATCTTGAGCCATTTTGAAACTACAACTAAACGCAAACATCAATACATTTTACAGGAAGGGGAAATTGCCGACAAGGAATATTGGATAGCGAAAGGTTGCTTAAAAAGTTACTTTTTTGACGAAAGCGGAAAAGAACATATTTTACAGTTCGGAATGGAAAATTGGTGGATAACCGATTATGAATCTTTTGTAAAACAATCTAAATCAAAAATTAATATAGACTGCATCGAAAATTGTGAATTGCTTTATATAACTTATGAAAACAGAGAAAAACTCACCAAAGAAATGCACAAAATGGAACGATTTTGGGCAAAGAAAAGTAAGTTTGGCAGAATAGCACTTCAAAACAGAATCTTATCGTTATTAAAAAATTCTTCAAAAGAGCGATATGAATTACTTCTTGAACAATATCCAAAACTTTTTCAAAGAGTACCTAAAAAACTTATAGCTTCCTATTTAGGTGTAAGTAGAGAAACCTTAAGCCGATTAAATTCCTAAAATAAGTTTCTTTAATGTGTGACATTTGTCACAAATTAATAGTGACAAATGTCCTGTGGTCTGTTCTGTAGTTTTTTGACTTTTGTATAATAATAATTTAAAAAAAATAAATGATATGAACACTTTAGAAAATTTTCAAAACAAAGACACAGGCTTATTGTTACAGAGATTGAGTATTGGCGTACTTATTCTATTCCACGGAATTGCAAACTTGACTTCCAATTATTCATTTATCAAAAGTTTACTAAATGGTATCGGAATTCCGGAATTAATTGCATACTCGGTTTTTATAGGCGAAATAATTGCACCAATACTAATAATTATAGGTTGGAGAGCAAGATTGGCTAGTTTAGTTTTAACATTCAATATGTTAACCGCTGTTTTAATGGCTCATACGGCAGATATTTTTACATTAAATCAATTTGGTGGTTGGGGAATTGAACTACAAGGCTTATATCTATTTGGTACAATCGTAATATTTTTATTAGGTGCTGGAAAGTATGCGGCATCAACAACTTCAAAATGGGATTAATTCAATAAGTAAACTTTAGCAGTTACTTTCTTAATCCTTCAGTAATGAACAAATACATCTTTTTCTTTTGCATATTATTTATCTCTATAAATTGTAATGCTCAAATTAATGATATAGAGTTGTCAGATAATTTAGAGTTAGACAGAGTGTATTTAGGTTTAGTTTCAAATTCTGGTGTAAACACGACTAATTTTGAAATGGATAATAATGCTTCCTTACAATCTGGATTAATGCTAACATATTCATTAAGCCAAGTGATAAGATTACGTTCTTTTGGTGTTTTAAAATTTGAAAGTAGTGAGCAGACACAGAGCTTTACATCTTATGAAGTTATCTATGATATATTTGAGAACATTACTTGGCATTTTGGAACAGTATCAACACCAGCAACAGAATTAAGACCAAATCCGACTACTTGGGAAAGTCAAACAGAAACCAACGCTCAATCCAAAATAATTGGAGGTAGAACAGGAACAAAAATTAATTTTAGATTAAGCCAAAATCTCAAAATCACCTATGGTTTGTTTAATCATAATGGTATTTGGGCGAATCATTTAAAATTTAACTATAAATTCATCAAAATTTCTGGGTATATAGAAAAGAGTAAAACATTTTTGGTATTTGATATTGACACTAGAAGAATCAATTCAACATTAACGCTTGAGCCAAACAATCAATTTTCACAGTCAATTTTCGTTAATTTCAACAAAGGATTTAGTCTTCTTTTAGAATCCGAATATTCTATGATTAAAGAAAAAATGAGCTATACCAATATTGGATTGAGAAAATATTTTTCAAATTCCAACATAAGGCTAAAAGGCTATTTTTCAATTGGATATAACCCAATTGACAACAACCAAGTAACAGGCAGTTTTGCCATCCATATTTAACATTCAAAAATTAATTTTAATCAAAAGAAAATTATGCCTTACATAAACATAAGAGTTACAGACACAAATGTAACCAAAGAACAAAAGAGACTATTAATTGAAGGTACTACACAGTTGGTCGTTAATATTTTAAACAAAAACCTGAAACAACTCACGTAGTAATTGACGAAATACCTATTGAAAATTGGGGATTTAATGGAAAAACAATCTTTAGCAGCTAAAAAATAGTCAAAATGTACCAAGACAATATTAAAGAAATAGAAAATTTAATCAATAACTACTTCGAGGGAATTTTTTACGGCAACACGGCAAATCTTGAAACTTGTTTTAGCCTTAACGCAAATATATGGGGAGATATAAATTCAAGCGAATATTTTAAAAGTGTTGACGCGTATATTGAAACCGTTAAAAATAGAAAAAGCCCGAATGATTTAGACGAAACTTTTAAAATGTCAATTGTAGGGATAGATATACTTGGAAAAATTGCAATGGTAAAATTACACGTACCTATGTTAGGATTTAATTATTATGACTACTTATCCCTTTTCAAAATAAAAGACGAATGGAAAATAGTTAATAAGTTATTTACTAATGTCGTTTTGTAGACTTCCCTAAAAACGAATATAATTATGGAGACTACAATTAAAGAATTAGAACATAAAGATGCAGAATTGATTGTTGAATATTGGTACAGTTTAACTGACTTTGAACTATTAAAATTTGGTGCAGATAAAACAAAATTTTTAAAGCCAAAAGATTGGACACAAAAATTAAAAATAGAAATTGACAAAAACAATTGTATTATTTACTTTGGTTTCTGGATAATATTCCTATAGGTCATTCAAATATTGACAACATAAAATATGAAGAGACTGCATTTATGCATCTGCACCTTTGGAAATCGAATTTTAGGCATAGGAATTTAGGGTTTCAATTTCTACAAAAAACAATTCCGCTGTATTTTAAAACTTTTGCACTTGAAAAACTTTATTGTGAACCCAAATCTTATAACAAAGCACCAAATCGGATATTAGAAAAACTAGGTTTTGACTGTATCAAACAGTCGGAAAAAACACCGAATTGGATAACATTTCATCAAAAAGTAAATGAATATGTCTTGAATAGAAATGAATTAATAGAGGAAAGATAGAAAAATAACTGTTGCCAACACTGGTAATCGTTGCACAAGCCAATAAATCACAAAAAACAGACTTTTATAACTGCCTTTTAAGGCAGTTTCTTTTTTTAGATTGCTTTATAATCAGCTATTTTAAGGTTCCTTAAAAACAACTTTTCGAGCTTATACACAGTATTTTTTACTAAAAATAATAAAGCAAGCATTCCTGCTCCACTTTTCACTCGTTTTTGGGTGAATTTCAGATACTTTTTCAGGTTATAAGCAATGGCTAATAGATGCATTACTTTGTTTGCCTGTTTTATTCCCAAGGTATTATTTTTCGAAGCCCAAGAAACTGGGTAAGTGCTCCAAATACTGGTTCTACCGTACTTTGTCATTGGCCTTTCATATACCGACCCAGTTTACTGTTTACACATTATTATTGCGCTCGTACTCCTAAAGGTTATCGTGATACGCTTTTCTTGACTTTTTTTTAAGCATTGGGAGCGAATCGGGCTGTTTAAACAGACGTTTTTTGAAGCTCGGTATTCTCACTTTTTGTTGTTATTGATTCCTTCATAAAATACTTTTTTAAAGAGAATTACATGGCCTTGTGGACAAATAATAATGGTCATGTTCTTTGTCATAAACAAAATCTTCTGATTCTCCTTTGTAAGTACCATGGGCGATATAAAACTCGCTAAGCCTTCTGTTTCTAAAAAAAGCATAGTTCTCACCACTACTATAACCTGTGTCGGCTACGCAGTTTCTCCAAATGAGTCCTTGCCTATACAATCTCCTTTTTAATCGTTTGGTAATACCCTGTAAATACCGATTGTCCTTCTTGTCGGCATGGTAAGCCCCTATATCCGTAATGACATGGATGGGCATTATCAACATTGAGCTGGCTCATATAGTTCAGCTTTCTTGCTTTTCCTGGTTTGACACTGATCTAGGCACCGGGGTCGGTAGGACTATAATGGGTCTTATTCGAGGGGAACACGCTCGCTCAACTGGAATTGAACAAATAATTTCTCTTGATAGTCTTTCTTGCCTTGCATAACTAAGGATAATAATTTTATTAATATATTAGTCTTGTGCAACAGGCACAATGTGTATAGAAAACACTTATTTTAGTACCTAATCTAATGGCAAGTGCTTATTTGCTAGCATCTGATTTTCCTTTGGAAAATCCTCGCACACAAAACCACACTTTCCATACATCGAACGCTACAAGCCATAAAAAAATATACGTTAAAATTGAAAGAATAATTATGAAAAAATCATTACTAAAATCAATAACTATTTTTTTTCTTTTTATTGGAAGTACAAATCTATCAGCACAAGTTAACTATAATGACTATTTAGAAACCGATTTTAAATTGTTTTGGCACAATCCAGTTCGTGCACATCCTGGAGTCCCCTTAGATTTTCACTATTCAGTATATGAAAAAGACAACCAATCATTGACTTGGGAACTTATCACCGCACCAAGTGGCATGTCTATCAGCCAAGAAGGAGAAGTCAATTGGACGGCAACAACAGCAGATATTGGCACACACCAAATTCAGCTTAAAGTAACACGAGAAGATGGCGATTTTATAGAACGTGATTTTACGCTATCAGTTAACACAACAGACTTTTTATTTGTTGCTACTACTGGTGATGATACGAATACAGGAACAATAAACAATCCATATCAAACAATAGAATACGCCATGCGGAAAATCCAGAATGGAAATGGAAAAACCATATATATTAGAGATGGAACATATCAAGAAACTTACATATGGAATGTTAATGGAGTGTTATCTCCATTAAGAGGACAAAATTTTTCTACCCAGAACCCAATGGTGATTAGAAGTTACCCAAATGAACAGGCAATTCTGGATTGTAACTTTCAAGGCCATGGTTTTTGGAGTTTTCAAACAAGCTATGTTGTTCATTCAGATATGGAAATAAAGAATGCTGGAATAGGAGAAAGAGGAGGTATGATATTATCAGGAAATCATAATATCGCAAAAGATATTACTGTTAAAAATAGCCAATGGGTCTTCAGTAACAATGTAACTGGTTATAAAGTAAACGGAACACAGAATCTTATAGATAGATGTCTTGCTTATGACAACAAAGACCCTAATAGTAATCATTGGAATTCATCTAGTTATTTGATTTATGCTAGTGGTGATACCAATACTGATTTTATTTATATAATAAACAATGAATCTAGAGGTAGTAGTGCTGGTTTCAAAATCAAACATGCTGGACCTAAACACATTATTTTTCATAATAACCTTTCCTATGATGATTTTTATGGTTACGGTATGGCAAGTAACTACTCATCTATTCGCCATTCAGTAGCTATCAATTCTAAAATAAATGGAATTTCCCTTGACATGACTGATCCAACTAGTGGTGGTCTTAATTTCACCAATGAAAAGATGTTAATAGAACAAAATACCGTTGTTAATCCAATAAAAGATGGCATACATAATAGATCAGGAACTTATCTTGCAGGTGGCTCTATTATCATGAATAATATTATATATAGTGATATAGCAAATACAAGGTTTTTGATGTTACTACGAGGTTCTGTTAAGGCTTCTAATAATCTTTTGTTTGGTCTAAGTCAAGATGATAGCGTAAGAATCGGAGGAGAAACGTGGGAATCTGGAACTAATTACAACTTCTCAGATTGGCAAGTAGAATCTCCCAATGCTGTATGGGGCGATCCATTATTTGAAGATTTATTCAACAATAATGTACACGTACCTATAAGTTCACCTGCAAATTATGGTAGTGGAATCTATGCAGGTGCTTTTAAACCAGGCGCATATACTTTATCAATTAACAATGAAGTTTTCTACAATACTATTTCAATAAGTCCAAACCCAACATTTCATATATTTACTATTGATTTAAAAGATGAAACTTTAGGAAAAGCAATCATATACAACCAAATAGGACAGCAGATAAAAGAAACAACAACTGAAGAAGTTGATGTTTCAAACCTATCTAGTGGTATTTACTTTGTGAAAATATCTTCGAAAAGCGGGAAAATAGCAACTAAAAAAATTATTAAAAACTAATATTCAAAGAAACGATAGAATCATACTTACTGGGTGAAATACATAAAACGGCTTGTTACAATGTATCAAGACCGTTGTGTTTAATAATCTGAAAGAGAAAATGATTGAGACTGAAAAATCCTCGCACTCAAACACGCAACCTTCCATGTACATAAACGTGCAAACATGAAACTCCTGCCGATACTCATGATTTTTCTAGCAGACAATTCCCAGAAAAAATACCAGTTTTTGACTATAACTCTAAGTACAAAATCCTAAAAGTAACTAAAAGTGGGGCTGTAAGATGGAAGTCCTATTATTGGTATATGTATAGGCCGCTTTAAAAGGAAAATACATCGCTATTGAAGATATTGGTAATGGCATTTGGAAAGTATTTTTTAGAAACGTATTTTTAGGGTTCTTTGATGAAAAGCATCTGAAAAATAGACAACAATCTACAAGGTTAGAAACTAATTTAGTCTAAACCCTAATCTTTAACTTGTGTAAACTATGTCCCTTTACGAACACGCACAAAACAATACTTTTATAAAAACTATTTATAATAAATTATGAACTTAAGAATAACAATAGTTCTCACATTTGCATTATTAGTCTCTAATGTTTTCGCTCAAGAAAAAATTAAATACAAAACAGAAACTTCAATTCAATATTACGACACAGATATAATGAAAGGTGATAAGTATATGCAACAGATGTGTGTAGTTGACTTTTATTATCCTACAGGTATTGAGAATTTCCCAACAATAGTGTGGTTCCATGGAGGTGGATTAACTGGTGGAAAACGTGCAATACCTCAATATCTTAAAAATAAAGGAGTTGCAGTTGTAGGTGTTGAGTACAGGTTGTCGCCAAAAGTAAAAAGTTCGGAATGTATTAAAGATGCTGCTGCAGCAACAGCTTGGGCATTTAAAAACATTGTGAAATATGGTGGAAATCCTTCACTGATATTTGTATCAGGAATGTCAGCTGGGGGCTACCTCACTTATATGATTGGGTTAGATAAAAAATATTTAAAAGCTCATGATATCGATGCAAATAAAATCGCTGGATTAATTCCATTTTCTGGACATACTATAACGCATTTTACCGTTAGAAAAGAAAGAGGAATTCCAGGAGAACAACCAATTATTGATAAGATGGCTCCATTATTTCATGTAAGAGCAGATGCACCACCACTATTAATTCTTACAGGAGATAGAGAACTTGAAATGTTGGGCAGATATGAAGAGAATGCTTATATGATGCGAATGATGAAGGTTGCTGGACATAAACGTGTTCGAATTTATGAATTAGATGGCTCTAATCACGGACAAATGATGTATCCCGCTCTACCCCTTTTGCTAAGAGAGGTGAAAACTTTATCTAAAGAAATTATTTTGGAATGAGTCTTTAACATCTAATATATTTGATAGTTGAAAAAGCACGAAAACACAACACCGTATAAAATTAATGTGGGTTTTTATCGTTTACCCAAAATTTTGTGTTTATTTACTGTGTCACTTATACTTATTTAATTATTTTTAAGTAGACAAAGATACCCGCCTGCCAGACGGATAGGAAAACATAAAATAAGAATAAGCTTAGTGCTAGGCTGACAATCTAACGATTATCAACTTCTACAACTAACCTTATTCCTAGAATAACCTTATACAGAAATGTTAGCTACAATGCTGAAGAAACATTTTGCGTCCTTTTAAACTTTTTTGCGTCATTAAGATAAGGAAGGAACAAAATTGACAAATTAATGAACGACTTAACCGAAAATATTTGGAACGATTTCCATAAAGAATTAAAAAACTTCATCCAAAAAAAGGTAAAAGACGAGAATATCGCCAATGACATTTTGCAAGATGTTTTTATTAAAATAATCGACAACTCGGACAAAATAGAGAAAGCGACAAGTGTACAAAATTACATTTATGCGATTGCCCGAAATGCAACGAACGACCACTTTAGGAACATAGTAAGGAACACAGATATTGAAAACAAATTCTTGCCCTTTACTGGAGAAGAAACCCAATCTTTAAACACTACTATTGCAGAATGTTGCATTAAACCTTTTATCAAACAACTTCCAGATAAATACCAAGTCGCTTTGACTAAATCGGAATTTGAAAATATAAGTCAAAAAGATTTGGCGGAACAGCTTAATATTTCCTATTCAGGTGCAAAATCAAGAGTTCAAAGAGGCAAAGAAAAGCTGAAAGAACTCATATTAGCTTGTTGCAATTTTCCAAGCGACAGTTATGGAAACTTGAGAGACACAGAAGATGAAAATTGTAGTTGTACTTAATTTTGCCTCTTTTTTATTATACATAAGGGGAATATTGCCCGAATCAAAAAATTCTAACAACAATGAAAAAAATTGTAATCATTGTTTTGGTTGCTTTTGGTACTTCACTTGCAGTGTATACAGGAATAAATGACCAAAAAACAATCAAAAAACAAAAACCGAATGTTACGATAAAACAAAATGTTGTCCGACCGATTTGGAAATGAAAAGTTGTTGCACTAAAAGTTGCGACTAATTTTCTAAAGCGAGCCTACGGCTCGCTTTTTTTTTTGCGTCTTTTTTAACTGTTTTGCGTGTTTAAATAAACAAATAAAAAGACAATATGAAAATTATGTACATCTTTCCTCTTCCTGATGGCGAATCATTTGGACCAGCAGCAGCAATAGACAAACAGATTAAAGAAGGAAACCAGATTATTCTCCTAGACACTTACTAAAGGTGATGCTACCAAAGTAAGACACAACCTTGGTTTATCCATTAAAGAAATGAGGGTCGTAAGAGAAAAAGAAATGCAAAAAGCACAAAAAACTTTTTTAGACTATCGAGATGGTGGGCTTGCAAAAGTCAATCCATTTAATTTTGAAACCGAAATACTAAAATGGTTGCAACATTACCAACCCCATGTAGTAATTACCTATCCTGTTCACGGAGGTAGTGGACATCACGACCATATGCCTTGCATCATATCATCAAAAGGCTTTTTTTCGGCAAAAAAGACACGTTACAATTTTGGAAACGACTTGCCTATTTCACAGTTATAGACACTGAAACCCCAATGCTCTTTGAAGGAGGAATACCAAGAGTTACTTGGACGAAAAAAGAGGATATTATGGTAACCGAAAAATTGAACAATGCCAAAATATCTAAAAAAATGAAAGAAGCCTTGCTTTGCTACGATACGTAGCAAGAAATGGTAAAGACGAGCAATGTAATTGACAGAATTGGAGATAAAATATACTTTGAATTAGAAAATGAAACGCATCAAAAAATGCTTTCATCAATAACCGAATTAATAAACAATTAAATTTCAAAAAAATGAAAATAGAAACAATTAAAGAAGAAATCAAAAAATCCTATGGTAATATTGCAAAAGGTAATATTCAAGTAGGTTGCTGTTCAACAGATTCAGGGTGTTGTACCACAGATGAGTTTAGCACTTCTATGGCTGAAAACTATGAGAACATAGAGGGCTATGAAAAAGACTCGGACTTATCCTTGGGTTGTGGACTACCAACGGAAATCGCAAATATTAACAAAGGCGACACAGTTATCGACCTCGGTTCAGGCGCAGGAAATGATTCATTTATTGCTCGTAGAATTGTAGGCGAAACAGGAAAGGTAATTGGTATTGATATGACACCAGAAATGATTATAAAAGCCTTACAAAACAATCAAAAATTAGGTTACCAAAATGTAGAATTTGTTTTAGGCGAAATTGAGGATATGCAGAATATTTCCAGTTCTGTAGCAGACGTGGTCATAAGTAACTGCGTGATGAACCTTGTGCCCAACAAAGAAAAAGCTTTTAACGAAGTTTTCAGGACTTTAAAAACTGGCGGCCATTTCAGTATTTCCGACATTGTTTATGTTGGCTCACTTCCTAATGGTATTTTGGAGGTGGCTGAACTATATTCAGGTTGCGTGTCTGGAGCAAGTGAAAAAGGCGAGTATTTAGGCATTATCAAATCGGCAGGTTTTAAGAACATCCAAATTAAAAAAGAACGAAAAATAGACTTGCCAGAAGACTTGTTGCTAAAATACCTAAATCAAAACGAATTGAATAAATATAAACAATCAGGTTCGGGAATTTATAGCATCACAATCTATGCAGATAAACTGGACGAAGGTAGCTGTTGCGAAACAACCGATAGTGGATGTTGTGGGAGTGAGGAAACCGCAACATTGGAAAAAGAAAGTTGTTGCGGAATGGAATCGAGCGGAGGAACGGGTTGTTGCTAATGGACAACGTTTGTGGAAAGCATGACAGCTTAAGACGTATATAAAAAATTACTGGCAAGTGCTCAATCCAATGGCTTTTTATATATTTATGGTCAGTATTAAATCGAAAAGTTGCGTTTATTTACACGCAACTTTTCATATACAAATCGTTGCCAACCATTACTTAAATTCACAAATTAAAAAATAAAATTTCATGAAAAATGAGGTAGAAAATATTCTTTTTTCACGCTTTGTTAAACGAAATCTTCCCTTTGAATTTATTTCAATTCAAAAACTTTATGAATTGGTAGCTGAAAATAATTTTGACCTATCCAAACCACATCGAATAGATTTTCATGCGCTCATTATTGTACTTGAAGGAGAAAGCAAACATATTATTGACTTTCAAGAGGAAAATTTATCTCCTGGAACAATTCTACCTATAAAAAAAGGACAAATTCATTCATTTCATAAAAAGGATAATGTCAAAGGATATGTAATTGGATTCAAAGAAGATTTTATTACACAAAATATCAATGATAAAAACCTTTTTCATTTTCTTCAAATTTTTCATACTTCAAATATTCAAATAGGGCAAGAAAATACAAATTCTATATTACCTATTTTACAACTTATTGAAGAGTTCCTTGAAGATATAGATAAAAATTTAAAGGTCGAAATTATCCATTCTACTTTCATGACACTATTATTTCAAATCAAAAAACTTGCTTGTAATAAGCATACCTTTTTTGAAACTGAGAAATTAAAAAATTTCTATTTGTTTAAGGAATTGATTATTAAGCATTATAATGAAATACATAATGCCAAAGATTATGCAAAAAGGCTGAATGTCTCTTACAATTATCTAAATGAAATTTGTAAAGAAATTACGAATAAGACAGCCAAAGAATTTATAGATAGTTGGTTATTATTAGAAATCAAAAGAAACATCTCTGAAAACAAATACACCTCTCAAGAAATTGCTTTTAAAATGGGCTTCAATGAGCCTTCTAACTTTATTCGGTTCTTCAAAAAACATACTAAAATAACTCCACTTCAGTTTCAAGAAAAATTAAAAATCGACTCGATTAGAGATTGACTATCTTAAAAAGTAGATTGATAATCCATATAAGGTTTCATGCTTTGATATTTGCACCAAGTAAAATTTTATATAATTTAAAATCTAACAAAATGAGTCAATTAAATAAAAAAATAGCCGTTATTACAGGAGGGAATAGTGGTATTGGTTACTCAACTGCCAAAAAATTCAAAGCAGAAGGAGCAACTGTTATTATAATAGGTCGCTCGACAGAAAAAATTAACACTGCTGCTAAGGAACTAGGTGTTAAAGGGATTACAGCAGATGTCTCTAATCTTTCTACTATTGATATTGCTGTTAATCAAATAAAAAATGAATATGGAAAGATTGATATACTATTTGTGAACGCTGGTGTTTTTTCTCCTGTTCCTATTGGTCAAATTTCTGAAGAAACATTTGATAGCTTAATGGGAATTAATTTTAAAGGAGCTGTATTCACGATAGAAAAATTCTTACCTCTTATTAGCGTTAGTGGTAGCATTATCAACTTATCTTCTATTAATGCTTACACAGGCATGCCAAATACAGGTGTTTATGGTGCATCAAAAGCTGCATTAAATTCATATACACGAACAGCAGCTACAGAATTAGCTCCACGAAAAATTAGAGTAAATGTTGTCAATCCTGGTCCAATTGCTACACCTATTTTTGGTAAAACAGGTATGTCTGAAGAACAACTCAAAAGTTTGGGAGATATGATGCAAAATCGAATACCTCTAAAAAGATATGGGCAACCTGAAGAAATTGCGGAAATGGTGACATTTCTTGCTTCTGATAAAGCTTCTTTTATTACAGGTGCTGAATATAACGTAGATGGAGGCACCAATATTAATCCTTTATTAATTGCTTAAATATTTTATATACTCTTAATAACATAACAACGCATATAAAAAATAGCTCACTAAGTGCAAAACTTTAAGATTTTGCACTTTTTTATTACTTTAGTTTTAACAATGAAAACCTAGTAACTAAACTCGCTATTTTTCATATACAAACCGTCGGTAAAAAATCACATCTTGAGTAAATATTTTAAATAAATCTTGTACCGAACGGTCTGTTTGTTTATATTTGAAATATGAACTACAAACACAATAAAGAAAAAGTAGTAAAAAAAGGTATGGAACTCTTTTGGGTTAAAGGGTTTCATAATTTGGGTATTAATGAGATATGTAAAGAAACAGGAATGACTAAAGGTGCTTTTTATAATTCCTTTGAAAGTAAAGAGTCATTTCTGCTAACAACCATTAATACATACGGGGAACTAATAGTCAATCACTTACAAAATCAATTAAATAACAGTTCTTTAAAAGCGTTTGACAAATTAATTGAATTATATAAGAATATGCTCACTTCTCAAATCGAGAATAATTACAAAGGGTGTTTTGTAAATAATATAATGTCGGAAATGGGTTCTTTAAACAGTTCTGTTGCAGAATTATCTTCTCAACAGTTTAAAAACTTTTTAATAGTCCTTGAACCAACAGTTAAAGAAGCTCAATTAAATGGAGATTTAAGCAATTCTATTAGTTCTGATAAACTAACCGAAATAATACATACTACATTTTTCGGATTCCTAACGAGGTCAAAGAGTACAAAAGATTCAGGTCATTTATTAATGACTTCATTTCTTAATTCATTAAAAAAATAAAATATATGGAAGCAATTAGCCAAATATGGGACATCTATAGAACCTGTTGGAATGAAACCAACTCAGTTCAACGAGCAGAAAAGTTACAAAAAATTCTAACTGATGACTTGGAGTATAAAGACCCAAACTTTGAAGTGAAAGGTTATGTACAATTATCAGATTATATGAAACAATTTCAAGAAGAATTTGAAGGTGCTTCATTTGTCTCTACAGACATCAATATTCATCACAATAGATGTTTAGTAAATTGGAATATGATCAATGACAATAATGAGGTTGTTAGTAATGGTACAAATTTTGTCCTTTACGAAAATAATAAGCTTAAACAGATTACTGATTTCTTTAAAGAAAATTAAAATTTATGAACATCAAAGCAGACATAATCTATTCTTGGAATCAGAACAATAAAGTTACTTTATACTTGCTTGATAATATCGAAGATGATTGGTTATCTACAAAACTAAACAACAAAGGAAGGAGTATCGGAGAACAATTTGTGCACATTAACAATATACGTTCATTTTGGATTAGTAAAGTCGGTGAAAAAATTGACTTAAAAATAGATAAGAAATACGCAAATAGTAAACAGAAACTTATTGAAGCCCTTCAAAAATCATCACAAAAAATGAATGATACTTTATATGCGTTATTTAAACAAGAAAGTATTAAAGGTTATAAACCACATCCTACAGCTTTTTTTGCTCAAATGATTGCTCACGAATCACATCACAGAGGACAAATAATGGCTATTATAGCAAGAAACGATTTGAAAATAAGTAAATCTGTTAATTTTGGTTTATGGAGTTGGAATAATAAATAGACGACAAAATAAAAAGCCAACAGGTAACAGTATATAAAAAACAAACTCAAAAAAATATGGGAGGAATGCTTCATCCTACTATTAAAGGAATATATGATGGCCGAATAAAAGGGCTGAATAGTTCTGTTCATATTACTCAATACATTTTAAATAATAGAATAAAAGAATCCAAAATCCCTGAACCTTACACATCACCTGGAATTGAATATTATATTGGATTTGGTACTGGATATGAACTTGGACAAAAAATAAGAGCGGTATTAGAAAATGACATTAGTAGTAAGATGCTCTTAAATGATAAAATAAAATATTTTACATTTTTATTAGAGAAACAAGAAATATGTAGAGAAAATTTGACTCAATCATTTTTGGATAACATTAAGCATTGGGATGAATTTAATATCCCGTCAACCATTACTAACGATATAAAAGTTCTGTTAAAAGAAAAGAAAATTCAAAGATCAATTGATACATTGTTTTCTTATTTCAAAAACAATTTTAACTTAAAATCTTTAGTAGAGTTTTATAAAATTTATGATAGATTGAAAAAAATTAGAGAGGAGAAAAAGAAAAATAAAGAATATATTATTTCAAAAGAATTAGAAAAAGTTAAATCTGAAATTCAAAATTGGATTAACTGAAATAAACAACAATCTACAAAGTTAGAAACTAATTTTGTATAAACTCTAATCTTTAACTTGTGTAAACCATGTCCCTTTACAAACATGCAACTAATTATTTTAGCAAATCAAAACGGAATCAAATTCCAATATGTTTCAGGTAGCTTAAAAGACACGTTTGTGAAATATTAGAAGTTGGAAATGAAGCTTTTAAAGAAAGAAAGGTATCAATGTTGTCGAAGTCTTTGCTTCACTACATAAACCAACCACCTTATTTCTCTCTTTTATTCTTTCTCATTAATGCCTGAATTTAATGATGTACAAACTTAAGAGGAGCATAGATAATTGCAGTTAAATTGATAAAACAAAAGGCAAAACAACCAGAACAAAAAAATGACTTAAATGTCATCAATTAATAAGTAAAAGAAAGACCACTAACACTGTATTCTATAAAAATCATAGTTCGTTATTCACTTCGCTTCACATACCAAATGTTATGAAGTATAATCCATTAAATTTCACTGGATTCAGGGTGAAATAAATAATATACCGTACTTATCTTTGTATATGAAAACATTAAATAATTCGGTATGAATAAATTGTATTTTCTCGTTGGATTGATCGGAATTATGAACCTAATTTCTTGTACAGACCAAAAACTTAATTCAACGAAAGATAATCATCACGAAGCGTTGTCAAACTTATTTGATATGATGAGTGGAGAGTTTTCAAGTGAAGAACAGGCTAAGGAAGATGCTTTATTTTACAATATAAACCTAGTAATGTATCCAATATGGAAAAATGATAAGAATACTAAGTGGTTATATGTAGAACAAGCGGTAACAAAATATATTGATAAGCCATATCGACAAAGAGTTTATAAACTTTCTATAAATCAAGATGGTTTGATTGAAAGTCGTGTTTTTGAATTAGCAAATCCATCTAAATACATTCATGGGTGGGAAAATCCAATTATTTTTAAACAAATCACTCCAGATTCTTTAATTTTAAGAGAAGGGTGTGCCGTATTTCTTAAAAAAGAGGAAGATTGTTATTCTGGGTCAACCAATAATAAAGATTGTAAGAGTTCTTTAAGAGGAGCTACCTATGTTACTTCAAAAGTAAATGTATGTAAAGACCAAATTATTTCGTGGGATCAAGGTTGGAATAATAAAGATGAACAAGTTTGGGGAGCAGAAACAAGAGGCTATATCTTTAAAAGAAAAAAGAAATGACAGGTTTTCTCTTTAAATTAAACGTATTCACCCACTGATGCTCGTTTTCAACGCGTATTAGATCTAGCATTTAGTGTGCTTTATAAGAGAAAAATATCCTTACGTAATTACAGAAATATATGAAATTTAAAATATTTACTTTTTTATTGACCTTATTCACGCTGAACATGAGTTTAGCTCAAAACTCAAAATCTGACAATATTCCCACTGACGGAAAGTATCGATATGACGTTGCATTTGCTGAATGGGGCGGTAAATCAATGGGAGAAAAAGTAACAGTAATTATTAAAGAAGGGACAATAAAAATCATTTATGAAGGTGACGGACAAACGATATTGAAAGCAAAAGGTGAAATTATTGATGAGGGTAAGATTTTAAAACATAAATCTGGAGTTTGGATAATTGGAACTGACGAAAAAGATGTGAATATTGAGGAGGTTGGCGGATGTTCGGATGGACCTAGAATAATTGACTTTGAAAAAATGAAATTCTGGATGTGTTAAAAGAATAAAACGATACATAACAGCATATATGTGATTAGAGATGAATCGAGAGAGGTTTTTAAATTCATGATGGTGCGCAAAAGGAGAAAATTAGCTAATCAATGCGCAGGAAAACATATTGCTATTGAAGATATTGGCCATGGCATTTGGAAAGTATTTTTTAGAAACGTATTTTTAGGTTTCTTTGCTGAAAAGCATCTTAGAAATAAACAACAGTCTACAAGGTTATAAACTAATTTAGTGTAAACTCTAATCTTTAACTTGTGTAATGCCATGTCCCTTTACGAACATTCAAAAAAACCAAGAGAAAATAATTTTTATTGCTTATAAATCAGCTTTCTTATTTCAATAGATAATGATATTAATAATAGAAGAAATTGTCGATTTTCTTTTAGATTGCAAATCTATTATGATGACAAAGAAAAATAAATAGGTAATGAATAAATTTATCTTCATAAATGCTATTACTTTAATTAGCGCTTTTTTAATGCTACTCTTTGCTTTTTTTCTACAAACTGTTGATACAAAAAACAAACTCTCTAATAAACTTTTTTCATATTTCCTTATCCTTTCAGTATTCGACATAAGCAGTCTTTTTACTGATAAATATATTGAAGTAGGCTTAAATTTTGAGGTTTTTAGAATGACGGTTAGTTTGTTAATTCTACCTCTATTTTATTTATATGTAAAGGCGGTTTGTTATTCGGATTTTCGATTAAAACCCAAACATTTGTTGCTAACCCTCCCATTTTTTATAGCAAATTTGGTGCTAGTTCCTAGATTTTATTTATCCAGCATGGTTGATATTATATACATTAGTGAACACTTTCAAAAGATGTTTGAGATACGCTTTTTTTATCTTTTAAGAGAGTTACAATATGTCTTTTATATGTTAGTAATTTTCAAAATCCTAAAAAAGTACAAGGCGATTTACTCAGAGAATCATACTAATTCAGGTGCTTCCTCTTACCAGTGGTTATTCCAAATAACCGTGTTTTTCTTGGTGGCACATGTCCTTCTTATCTTTAAATTTTTCCTTACATACACTAGTTATAATTTATTACTTAATTGGTCAAATGTTATTGTTAGTATTTGTACACTCGTTATCAGTTGCTGGTTTATATTAAAAGCATTGAAAAATCCTGATCTTTTTAAAAGTGTAGATGCGAAAATGACTGCATTAAATGAAGAAATAAAACATATCACTTTTAATGAAGAATCATTAAATTTCCAAAAGTCAGATGAAATGAATTCTCAAATGGATTATGTTAGAACGTATGTTTTGACAAATGAACTCTATCTTGAACCTTCATTGACCATACAAGAGTTCTCTAAACAAGTGGATATTCCCGTTCGTGATTTATCTCTTTTAATTAATCGCTATCCCAACCAGCATTTTTTTGATTTTAGAAATTCTTTATCAAGTAGGGTTTAATTCTAAATCATCTTTTAATACTGCTTTCAAAAAATTCACGAACCAAACTCCAACTGCTTTTAGAAATAGGTAGTTATAAACTTCTTGCAAAAAGTCGAACACATTTAATAACAACAAATGCGTTCGACTTTTTTTATTCGGTCGATTGCAATACTTTCAATATGTAGTTTTGATTTCAAATTAACATTTAAAGTTAGAAATCATGAAAATTACATTGACGTTTATTTTATTTCTACTGCCATTTTTATGTTTGGCTCAATTAAAAGAAAATGGAAAAATTAGTGAGCCAGAGTTGGCGGTTGCAAAGACATCACCTGAAAGCATTAATAATAATGTTCTTATAAAAAATCAAATTCTTGAAGAAAGATACATCCCAATAAATGGCATTGAGCATTGGGTTACCATAAAAGGAAATCGTTTAAAACCTATCGTATTGTTTATTCATGGTGGTCCAGGTAGTGTTTTAAGCCCTTATGCAGATGCAATTTATAGCGATTGGAAAAAGACTTCATTCTAATTCAATGGGATCAAAGAGGTGCAGGAAGAACTTTTGGGCTTAATGCTCCAATTGAATTAAGTCCAGATTATTTTAAGTCAAATCCACTAACCATCGAACAGATGGTTACAGATGGCATTGCCCTTTCTGAATACATCATAAAGCATTTAGGAAAGCAAAAAATCATCCTTTTTGGAACTTCATGGGGGTCTGTACTTGGAACAGAAATGGCTTTAAAACGCCCAGATCTCTTTTATGCGTACATAGGGCATTCTCAAGTTGTAAACCATACAAATAATTTTTTATTTAGTTATCGTAAAGTTTTTCAAATGGCTCAAGACCTAAACGATGAAAAATCAATAGGCATTCTAAATACTATTGGAAATCCTCCATACGCTAATGCTAAGGATAATGGTAAATTAATTCGTGTCATCAAAGAATATGAAAAAAAATTCAGTTTCACCACCCAATATATGGTGGAAACTACCTGCCGAATATGATAATGAAAAAGATATTAAACATTGTTCTTTAGGTGATGATTATTCCTTTATAAGTTTTATTGGTCATAAGGGTCTTGGCGTTCAATCAATGAGTTCTACAATTAACTTCATGGAGAGTGGTTTGAATTTTAAAATTCCAATATTTTTAATTCAAGGAGAAGAAGATATTTTAACTCCTATAGAGATTACTAAAGCATATTTTAATAAAATAAATGCACCAAAAAAGGAATTCTTTTCTCTGCCAAAAACTGCGCATGGTTTCAATAAATCTGTTATTAATATGCACTACAAAATTTTGAAAGCGTATATAGCACCGTTAATTACCACATTAGATTGAATATAGAAAACAAAAAACTGGCAACAACACAGGTAATCGTTGCACAAGGTACTAAAAACCACAAAACTTAACTCAAAAGCTCTTTTTAAGGAGCTTTTGTTTTTAGCTCATTGTTATTTCTTGATTTTTAAATGCCATTAAAAAGGGGAATTTATCTCTCTTCATTCCTTTTTTATAAAACTGCATTCCTGCTCCACTTTTCACTTGTTTTTGGATAAATCTCAAATACTTTTGCAGGTTATAAGCTATGGCTGATAAGTGCATTACTTTATTTGCTTGCTCAATGCCTATGGTATTGATTTTTCTAAACCCCATAATTTGAACAAAACAAATAAAAAAGTTACACTGAAAATTAAATTCACTCTTACGGAATTATAAAATTAATTCTTTTCAGTGCCTACAAATTGTAAAAAACCATTATTCTTTGTCACTATAATAAATTCTTTATTTCTAATATGAATAGGTTTCATGTCTTTAACATCCCCTAGTGTAAAGAAACCACTTTCAGATGATGTTACAGCTTTAAAAGCACCATTGTTGTTCCCTTTTAAAAAGAGTCCGTAACCGCCATCATTTCTTGGTGTTTCAACTTCCGAAGAAAATAAATTTCCTGCCACTAATGCATCAAGAGCCCCATCATGATCATAGTCATCAATTAAAATGGTATTAATACTCGACATTTGAGCTTCAACAGGTAATTCATGGATTATAAATTTTCCATTTTTATTTTCCAGATAGACGCTTGCAAAAGATTTTACTTGATAATGCAAGGCAGATTCTAAAGATTTCTCTTCGTAAACATCAACCAAAGTCGCTTCCGAAAAACTTTCGTAGTTCTTAAATTTGTCTTTAATCTTCGGGATTTGCTGTGATGAACATTCCCGCCCTCTTACAGGGTATTGCTTACCTTCATTATAATAACTTAATACAATATCTTTTTTATTATCATTGTCAAAGTCATTCACATAAATGTCAAAAGTTTCGTCTTCGGTTGCTTTATATTTATAATTAAGACCATTGTTTCCAACCACGTAATCCATGTCACCATCTCCATCAAAATCACCTTCATTGATACTCCACCACCATCCCGTGGTATCTTTTGATAGACCAACAGCCTCCGATACTTCTTCAAAACCATTCTTTGTATTTTGAAATACACGAATGGGCATCCATTCACCAACTATAATAATATCTTGCCACCCATCCTTATTAAAATCGGTGACGATTCCACTTGTTGCCATCCCTAAATTTTTAAAAGAGTTGGCTAAACTTTCGGTCACATCTTCAAATTTCGAAAGGCCATTTTCTGTTTTATTTTCTAACAAAAAACTATGTGCTGGTGCTGGATAATGTCCTGGTATTTGCCTTCCTAAAACCAACAAATCTTGTTTTCCATCTTTATTAAAATCAAGATTATAAACTTTAGATCCGCTTACTATCATTTCGGGTAAAACACCTTTCGTAAAGTTTCCCTTTCCGTCATTTATATACAACCTATCTTGAAGCATTTTAGATTTTGGTGAAAATTCATAACCGCCACTAACTACATACAAATCATTATCGCCATCATTATCTGCATCAAAAACTAAAGCGCCTACATCTTCACTCAATTTATCAGATTCGAATACCTCAGAATTTTGATTTTCAAATCCGTTTTCATTTTGAAAAAACAAGCGTCCTGTTCTATTAAACGCCCCGCCAACAAAGTAATCGTCTAAACCATCATCGTTCAAATCACCAACAGCTAGTCCTGGACCGAATGTTGACATTTTATGAGGCAGAAGTACTTGGTATTTAAAATCATCAAAATTATTTTCGTCATGTTTATACTCAGGAAAAACACCTTTAACATGAGAAGAAAACAATTTTTCTGTATCATTTAAAACAGTTTCAGAATCACTTTTAGCATCCGAATATTTTAAAACAATGGTTTGATTGCTTGAAACATTATTTAGTTTTTGAATTTTTCCATCTGTCCAAACCACCTTTAGCTCATTAATGATTTCAGATTTACCCAAACCGAAATGTATTTCTGGTGCTACCGAAGATTGAAACCCACGTGTTAGTGTTAGTTCTTGCATTTGTGTTTCACCGTTAGAAGTGACAAAAACACGGTTTCCTAAACCAAAACTATTCTTTTCGGTGCCTTCAAATTGTATACTCAAATAATTATTAGTTTCAGAACTTTTATTTTCAAAAACAGAAGCATAATCATCAATATTATTTGTGATAATTTCCAAATCACCATCATTATCCAAATCAGCATAAGCCACACCATTTGAAAAACCTTTAAATGTTATCCCCCAATCTTTATTGGCTTGTTTAAAGTTTAAATCACCATTATTTTTATAAATAAAATTATCAATCTTTTCTGATGGAATTTTTAAACTCATGGCTAAAGTTTTATCACTATCAATGGTAAAAGCATCATCAATTTGATTAAAGAAATCCCTATTGTTAACCTCGCGACGTGTCCCGTTAGAAACAAACAAATCTTTTAAGCCATCGTTATCAAAATCTGCAAAGAGTGGTCCCCAACTCCAATCGGTTGACGAGACTCCTGTGAGTCGAGAAATATTTGAAAAGAAGGGGTTTCCATCATTGAAAACACCTGTATTCATTTGCAAACAATTCTGCATATACTGGTAATGAAAACCAGCATCTACAACACCCCAAAACAGATCTGGATTCATCCCTGCCATATTTGCTTTTTTACGTTTATTGGTTTTAGCGTCCATATCAACTTGAAAAACGTCTAGGTTTCCATCATTATTAAAATCGGAAATATCAACCCCCATCCCATAGAAAGCAGTATGCGACATAACCTCTTTAACAACCTCCCTAAAAGTGCCATCTTGGTTATTCATATATAAATAATCGGGCGATGCAAAATCATTTGAAATATATAAATCTGGCCAGGAGTCGTTATTTAAATCACCAACGGTAGCACTTAATGTTAAACCAAAGCTTTTAACACCAGCTTCTTCTGTGACATCTACAAAAACAGCACCATCATTTCTATACAAATGATCCGTTTCAATATCATTTACATGAGCCATTTTTTGCTCATAAACATAAACCGAAGCATTGAATTTTGTTGGTGGATAATTAGCGACATAAACATCTAAATCGCCATCTTTATCATAATCGAAAAATGTGGCTTGCACACTATTTCCAATGTCTGCCAGACCATAATCTTTTGCTTTTTCTGTAAAAGTGCCATCTTGATTATTAATGTATAATTGATTTTCTTTAGCTTGAAATTTACCCCCAACTGAGCAGTAAATATCTAAGTAACCATCGGCATTTACATCTGCCATGGTCACACCCGTGTACCACCTTTTATCTCCCGAAACTCCAGCTTTATCGGTAATATCTTCAAACTGAAGATTCCCTTTATTTAGGTATAATTTATTTGAAACTTGATTCCCAGTGAAAAATACATCTTTTAAACCATCATTATTAATATCTCCAATAGCTACGCCTCCTCCCATGTACAAATAGGAATAAGTAAAATAATTTAAACTATCATTCTCGGTAAGGTTATTTGAAAAATGTATACCAGAAAAGGATGCATCCAGCGTTTCAAAAATTTTTTTTGAGATACTAACTTTTTCTTCTTTTTTACAATGGAATAGCAATATTAAAGTAAACAAACAAGTCACTAATTTTAATACACTATTTTTCATGCTATTAGTCGAATTTTATTTGAAATCTTTGCTGTAGTAAGTTGTCGCATCTTGCAAAAGTAACTCTAGATTTTCTTTTTCTGAAGCCATACGTTTAGCATCCCAATTTAAATAATTTAAACAATCATTTGAAATAATTTCCATGTACTCTTTTACGCTAGGAATATTGAAATAGAGCCTTCCTGTACGACGTACAAAGAAATCGGTTAAACTATTAGTCATTTCATGATGAATACAGTACCACAGTTCTGCTCTAATTAGTCGTACTAATGCATCTTTATTTTCAAACTCTTTTGATTTATCGATAATGATATCAGATTGTCTTCCATAGGTAGTACATAAATACCAAGCATGGTAAGCATCTGTAACACCTAATATGTTGAGTTCTTTTTCTAGCTCTATTTGATATTGATTAACTTCTTGAGATGATTTAAGCGCTGGACTTACCAAAGAAATTTTTTCTGTTTCAGATTGCTTCAAGTTTTCTTTGTGCTTTTTTTTCATCGTTTTTAAAACCGCTTCAATAACACGATGTGCCATTTTACGATATCCTGTAAGTTTTCCACCTGCTATAGAAATGAGCCCACTATCTGAAACAAACAATTCATCTTTTCTAGATAATTCTGAAGGATCTTTATCTTCTTCATGAATTAATGGTCTTAAACCAGCCCAGTTAGATTCAATGTCCTCAATAGCAACATTAACATCTGGAAATGTACTATTAATAGCGTTTAACAGGTATTCGGCATCATCATTAGTAGCAATAACGCGCTCTAAATTCCCTGAATAATTGGTATCTGTTGTCCCCACATAAGTAGCACGCCCTCTTGGAATAGCAAAAATCATTCTCCCATCGGGTACATCAAAATAAAGAGGTTGTTTTACAGGCAATTTTTCATAAGGAAATACAATATGTACACCTTTAGTTAAGTGTAAATACTTTTTATTCATAGATTGGTCTTTGGTACGTAATGTATCTACCCAAGGCCCAGCAGCCGAAACGTAATTTCTGGCTTTTATTTTGAATGTATTTCTTGTATTGTTGTCTTTACAGTTTAAACTTTTAATTTTAGAATCGTCATTATAATTAAACGATTCCATTTCACAATAATTAATGATGGTTGCTCCAAAAGATGCCGCTTTTTTTAATATTTCTATGGTTAAACGCGCATCATCTGTTCTGTATTCTGCGTAAAGTCCGCTACCCAAAACAACCTCTTTATTAAGCAGGGATTCTTTTTCTAGGGTTTCTTCCTTATCCAACATCTTACGTCTATCATCCCCTGTAACATCTGCTAAAAAATCGTAAACTTTTAACCCAATGGAAGTCATCATTTTGCCATAGGTACCTCCTTCTACTAAAGGCAATAACATTTTTTCTGGAATAACTAAATGCGGCGCGAGTTTATGAACTATGGCGCGTTCTGACCCTGATTCTCTCACTAATCCAATTTCAAATTGTTTGAGATAGCGTAAGCCTCCATGAATCAATTTTGTAGATTTATTACTGGTTCCTGAAGCAAAATCATTCTTCTCAACGAGACATACTTTTAGACCACGTGAAGCCGCATCTAAAGCTATTCCTGCTCCTGTAACACCACCACCAATTACCGCCAAATCAAATTTTGTCGTTTGTAATTTTTCGATTTGTGCTGCTCTATTTAAAACTGAAAATTCTATATGTCTTTCCATCACTTGCATCTTACTTTCTTTTTGTTCTTTTTATAGCTTTTTTCCAGCCTTTATAATTCTTTTTTCGTGTTTTTTCTTCCATTTCTGGACTAAACACGGTATCAACTTCTCTTATTTCAGAGATGTCATTTTTTGTCCAAACACCTGCTTTTATACCCGCTAATAATGCGGCTCCAAAAGCTGTAACTTCAATCATTTTTGGTCGGTCTACCTCAACATTTAAAAGGTCCGATTGAAACTGCATTAGGTAATTATTTGCACTAGCTCCTCCGTCTACTTTCAATGTTACTATCTTATTGTTACTATCTTTTTCCATAGCGCCAATAACATCTTTGGTTTGATATGCTAAAGCGTTAACAGTCGCTTTAATGAGCTCTTCCCTTCCTGTATCCAGAGTCATACCATAAACACTTCCTTTTGCTTTGGCATCCCAGTGTGGTGCTCCCAAACCTGCAAACGCAGGTACTACATATACGTGTTTAAGTGGCGGAAGGTTGTTGCAAATAGCTTCTGTTTCGCTTGCTTTTTCAATCACTTGCATACGATCCCTGAGCCACTGAATGGATGCTCCACCAGCAAATATGCTTCCTTCTAAAGCATAATTTACTGGTTCAGAATCCAAACTGCAAGTTAGAGTCGTTAATAAACCTTTTTTCGATTTCACTTGTTTTTCACCAGTGTTTAATAGAATAAAACACCCGGTTCCATAGGTGCTTTTTGCAATACCAGCTTTGAACCCGCCCTGACCAAATAAGGAAGCTTGTTGATCTCCAGCGACGCCGTAAATTGGGATTTCAACACCCTTATAATCAATGGATCCAAAATCTGAAGATGACGTTTGAACCACAGGTAATATACTTGAGGGAATATTTAATGCTTCAAGTAGTTTTTTATCCCACTCTAATTTCTTAATGTTATATATCATGGTTCGGGATGCATTGGTATGATCCGTTACATGTTTTTTACCGTTTGTAAACTTATAAATTAACCAGCTGTCAATAGTTCCGAACATAAGTTTGCCAGCTTCTGCCTTTTCTTGGGCACCTTCAACATGATCTAAAATCCATTTTAATTTGGTGCCTGAGAAATACGAATCTATAACCAGACCTGTATTTTTTTTAATATAGTTTGAAAGTTTTTTCCTTTCTAAATCTTTACAAATATCAGTAGTTCGCTTATCCAGCCAAACAATGGCTTTATGGATGGGCTTTCCTGTTTCTTTATCCCAAACAACGGTGGTTTCTCTTTGGTTAGTAATACCTACGGCAGCAATATCTTTTGGATCAATTCTTGAGTCTGAAACCGCTTTATTGAATGTCTCTAATTGGTCGTTATATATTTCTAATGCATCATGTTCTACCCAACCAGGTTGCGGATAGTATTGCTTTAATTCCTTTTGAGAAATTGAAACAATAGCCCCTTTTTCATCAAAAACAATGGTTCTTGTACTTGTTGTTCCTTGATCGAACGCGATGACATATTTTTTACTCATGTTTATACGATTCAATTTAAAAAATAAGATAGGTACTTAATACTAATATGGTAATGATAATTCCCACCACTTTAGCATATTTCCAAGGCGTAATATCTATTTGCTCTGTGATTTTTGGTGTGTAAACATTTTTGTTTGGGTATAGTTTCCCCATCAACAACATAAACCCAACATTAATGACAAACAGTATGCCCATAATATGTAAAAAATGGGGATATGCTTTTGCTTTTATAATACCTAATTCTTTAACATCTGTTATCCCATTCGAGGCTGCTTCTGCTAGTGCAGCATCTACAAAATGGGGGCTTAATACAAATTGACTTATTAAATACATAAGCACACCAACAGTTAATACTATTTTAGCGCCAATTGCAGGTACATTTTTGGTAATTATTCCAACGGTTACTACGGCTAGAATAGGCACACTTAAACTTCCTAATGATTCCTGAATATATGAAAACAACCCATCTGGGGCATTGGCAATAAATGGAGAAATAGTCATCGATATAATAGCTAGAAGCAACCCAAATATTTTCCCAGCTTTTACCATTTTAAGCTCAGAAGCATTTTTATCAAAATATTGACGATATAGATCTACTCCAAATAGTGTCGAGCTACTATTTAATAAACTATTGAATGAACTCAAAACAGCTCCAAAAAGAACCGCTGCAAAGAACCCTAAAAAGGCTCCTGGTAAAACTTTACGAACCAAAGCAGGATAAGCCTGATCTGCATTATCTAAATCATTTCCAAATACATGCCATGCAATAATACCTGGTAATACCACAATGATAGGAATTAAGAACTTTACAAAACCAGCCAATATCATCCCCTTTTGGCCTTCTTTTAAACTTTTAGCTCCAAAAACACGTTGTAAAATAGATTGATTGGTTCCCCAATAGTACATTTGTGCAATCATCATTCCTGTAAAAATAGTCCCGAACGGAATAAAGGAATCTATATCCCCTTTAGCATTAAATTTTTCAGGATTTGCTTCCCATAGAGTACTTAATCCATTAGACACATTTCCGTCTCCTATTAGCATTAAACCAAAAACGGGAATTAAAAGACCTCCTATTAATAACCCAATGGCATTTACCAAATCGGAAACCGCCACAGCTTTTAAACCACCAAAAATGGCATATATGGAACCTATAATACCTATTGACCAAACACATATCCATATAACTGTAGATTGCGATACGCCTAAAACTTCGGGCAAATCAAACATCGTACTAAATGCTAACGATCCCGAATATAAAATTGTTGGTAATAATACGATACCAAAAGCCACCAAAAACAATAATGATAAAATGGATTTTGTTTGTGCATCAAACCGCTCTTGAATAAATTCTGGTATTGTGGTTATACCAGACCGCATGTACTTAGGCAATAAATAAATAGCAGTTACTATCATTGAAATTGCTGCCAGAGTTTCCCATGCCATGACTAAAACACCTTGTGCAAAAGATTGACCATTAAGACCAACTATTTGCTCTGCAGAAAGGTTTGTTAATAATAAAGAACCTGCTATCGTTATATAACCCAAACTTCTTCCACCAAGGTAATAGCCATCCGCAGATTTTTCATCTGTTTTGCGGGTGGCATACCAGGCAATGAAAGCTACCAATAATGTAAAACCAATAAAAGAAATAATTGACAGCGTATCCATAATCTTATTATTTATTTAAAGTTAGTTGAATTAAGCCACAAGCAGGAACTTTAATTTCTAACACACCTTTATTTAGCATTAAACGACCTTCATTCACAAGATTCCCCCTGCAATTAAAGATACGGTAATTATAATCCCCTAAATCGAAGTCTGATTTAATTATAGCCGAAGTCGATAATTTAGCATTTAAAATATCAATATTTTCAGATACTTCATCAAGTTCAACCACATAATCATCATGTAAGCCGATAATAATTTTATCATTTTTGCTAACCTTCTGAATGGGGTAATTTGCAAGTGGATTAAGTGGTATAAAGTACCCTTTTGTAATAAGTTTTTTATTTGTATTCCAATAAGATGTATAAAACTTAACCATTTCTAAATGGTCTTTAGGAATATCTTTAAGCACTACTGAAATTTGAGGAACTCCAAATAATGTGTTTACCATTTGTAAGGCAGCTACTTCCAAATCTTCATCATGATGCCAAGTAATCATATCGGAATGCACTGCTGTATTTCCTGCTAACATTCTAATATCTGCAATTCTAACACGATTCATAGTGGCATCGCCAGGGCAATCGAATGCACGGAACATATTACCATATTTACGCATAGCTGGCCCTGTATATTTTTGCCTGAATTCTATAAAAACCTCAGGGTTTATATTTTTAAGTGTTGTGATAACATCTGTTAATAATCTATCTACTGCTGCATTGATAGAAATGAAATCCATACTAGGATTTACTTTTGGTGTATCGACATACAATCTAAAATCGTCAATAAAATCGAGTTTAAATCCATCTAAATTCCAATCTAATATGGCATTTTTATAAATACTTATAAGATACTCACGAACTTCGGGATACCGAGGATCAAAAACAGGTGCCCAACGGTGATTCTCTGTCAAAAACTTGCCTTTAAAACGTTTGTATGCTTTTGATTTTTTTCCGCAGAAAGGCACTGAATACCAAAATCCGATTTTCATTCCTGTAGCATGAATATTGGCTACAAATTCTTTGGTTTTTGAAAGACGCTCGGGTTCCCAGTCTCCTGTAAAATCGTATCCTCTATTCCCATCATTGGTTTGCCATCCATCATCAATTATAACAGCCTTATACCCTAAATTATATGCTTGTTTACATTCTTCTATTAAAACAGCTTCTTCTAAATTTTGATGAAATTGATACCACGTTGAATAAAGTGGCCTCAATGCAATATCAGGAACAGAAGTTGGCTTCAGATTATCAAAAGTTTCCCACCATTTGGAAACACCTTTTAAGGCTTGAGAAAAATGTTTTTCCTCCTGATCTATTCTTATTTCGATATGGTAATCTTTAACCTTAGATTGCTGTTCCAAAAACAGGGTTATATGACAATAAAAACAATCGTCTTCTTCTCTAATCTCTGCATTGAGCTCTAATTTATTTATGGCATTAGAACAAGCAAACGTGTGCTGATTGCTATCATCATGCCCAAACAGACTAATAACTGGTGCATCAATAGATATCCTAGATTCCATATGATTCATTTCCCAATCTGCCTGAATTCTTTTTGCAAAATCTGTGGTTGGTTTCCAAACACCTTTAACATTATGAGCAGGAATTTTCCATTTTAATGTTATTGGTTTTGGAGTTTCTGGCGATGATATCGCAGAAATTTTAAATCCAAATACAGACACACTTGAATTTTTAGAAAGGACTGATAATTCTGTTTTAAAATTATTTAAGTCGCCTTCTATGTGAATATCCTTCTCAGAAATTATATGATTTTTTTTCATCATTCTAATTTTATATCAATTGAAAAAATCATTAATCTAGCTACTGCTTTAGTTCTTTTTTCAAAATTTTTGAACATATTTTCTCGATCTGATTAATTAAAAGCCGAGTATATTTAAGGGACTCGGCTTTTATTCAATCAAAAAACAAACTAAAATCAAATACGTTTTTATTATTAATTATAACCAGGGTTTTGTCCCAGGTTAGGGTTGGAATCTCTTTCTGAATTTGGAATCCATATTAATTCATGTTTTCCTGTTTGAAAAACACCTTGACTTAAAGATTTAGGATGCGCGCCATGTAAAGACGTGGCTCCCATATAATCTTCTGCTAAACCCCATCTTACCAAGTCAAAGAAACGATGCCCTTCACCTGCTAATTCCATAGCGCGCTCATCTATAATGGCTTGACGCATATCTGCTTGATTAATTGCAGGATTTGTATCTGCTATTAAAGTTAATCCTGCTCGCTCTCTAACCATATCTACATACGGTATCGCTTGAGAAGTCATACCATCTTCATTCATAGCTTCAGCTAACATTAATAAGACATCGGCGTAACGAATTACTCTCCAATTATTTCCTACATTCGTTCCTAAAAAATCTACTTGATCTCTTGTTCCTAAATCCATTCCTGCATATTTTTTAGAAAAAATAGCTTCTACTCCAGCATCTGTAGCAAACGGAATATCGTCAACAAAATCAACATTAAAATCAACACCCCCATAACCTGTTGCTCCAGGATAATTGTATGCCAACGTTTCATTTCTACGTACAACATCTCCATGTGCTTCGTATAAATCTTTTAACCAAGGGTTCACTACATGACTCCTATCTGGAGATTTTGCAGGTGGTGCATAATCAATATGAAAATTCCCCATGCTTCCAGTTCCAGGAATATCAGACCCCCAAACAAAAGTATCTTGACCTAAAAATTGTAATTCGAATATAGACTCACTATTATTTTCGTTAGTAGTTGAGAAGTTATCTCCAAATTGAGCACCAGACAATAAACTATATCTACCAACTAAGCTATTAAAGGCCGTTGTTGCTGCACCATATTGTTTCATGTATAAATAGCTTTTACCTTTTAATGCTGTAGCGGCTCCACTTGTTGGTCTTCCTAAATCTTCTCCTGTCCAACTATCTGGCAACATCGTTTCTGCCATTTCTAAATCTGAAATTATTTGCGCCCAAATATCTGCGGTTGACGCTTTATCAACTAAAAGGTTGTCTAAGTCTGGCAAATCCGTAATTAAAGGAACACTACCATAAAGGTTTGCTAAATACCAATAATTAAAAGCACGCAAGAAATAAGCTTGTCCAACTAAATTTTCTCTGGTGGTTTGGTCTGTAATACCTTCTTCAGTTGTATTAATAATGATATTATTGCAACGTGCTATAGACTTATAAAGTTCTTGCCAAGGTTCGGTAGCCCAACGATCTCCTGGGTTTCCTAAAAACGTTGACATCGCAGTATTCGATCCAAATGGAAATACATTGAATTCATCTGAACGTAGCATCGCACCCGTATGTATAATTCTACCCCAGAAAAAAGTTCCTGTAATTGGGTGAAAGGCGCCATTTATAGCAGACTTCACTTGCTCTACAGACGTACCAAAATTTGCTGTAGATGTTGCATTGTTATTTTGTTGATCTAATATATCATCAGAACAAGCAAACAACACTAATAACGAACCTGTTATTATGCCTAATAAGGACTTCATTTTTATTATTTTTTTCATAATATATTTTTTATTGATTAAAACTTAGCTTGTAAACCCAACATAACTGTTCTGGCATTAGGATATGCTCTTTGGTCTAGACCTCTACCTAATAAAGGGTTTACTCCAGATCTAACTCCAGGAACACCTGAATTTAAATTTGCTCTACCACCATTGGTTGATGCTATATCTGGATCGTAACCAGTATAATCTGTTATTACAAAAACATTTTGAACGTTTAATGACAATCTCACACTTTTCACCCAATCAATACCAAGTGCTTTTTCTCCAAAATTATATCCAACCTCTAAATTCTTCAATCTGAAATAAGATCCGTTTTCTACAAAGAAAGAAGAAGGCTCTTTATTACCAGCAGGATCATCTACTGTTGCTCTTGGAATACTAGTATCTGTATTTGTAGGCGTCCATGAGTTAAGCACATCGGTTAGCTTCCCGCCATCTTGCCATAAGATATTGTAATATCTACTTAAGTTATATATTTCGTTACCAGATACTCCATTAAAATTCAATGAGAAATCGAATTTCTTATATTCACCTGAGAAATTTAAACCATAGGTAAAATCTGGTGTTGGGTTTCCAATAATCGTTTGATCGTCTGAAGTAATTCCAGCAACACCATCTGTATCAACTCTAACAAAATCACCAGTAGCAGGATCCACTTTATCTTCAACAACCCAACCATAAAATGCACCAACTGGTCCATTAGCTTCGGTTCTATTTACAACACGTAAATCTTCATCTATTCCAGGTCCTAAAATCGTTGCTGGAATATCTTTTGCTTCATTTTTAAGATTGAAAGAAAAATTTGTGCCTACGCTATAAGTAAAATCACCTTCCGACTTTTTGTAAGTAAGATCAAACTCAAAACCATTGTTAATAAGTGTCCCTGCATTTCTAGTAACTGGCAGACTAACACCAGCTGTAGAAGGAATGCTGATTGGCACTAATGCGTCTTCAACATCTTTTGAATAATAATCTGCTGAAAAAGTAATGGCACTATTTAATAGAGATACATCGACTCCAATATCGAATGTTTTTGTAGTTTCCCATACCAGATTTTCATCTGCAAGTGTGGTTTGCGCTAAACCATTTGCTGTACCTCCTCCAAAACTTGTATTGGATTGGTTAGCAAGAAATACAGCCTGTGTAGGATAAAATACATCAGGGTATGATCCCAACTCTCCGTAAGACATTCTTAACTTAAAAAAGTTAATGGTTTCAGAATCCCAAAAACCTTCATTACTAATATTCCATGCTGCAGAAACTGATGGAAAATAGCCTTCTTGATTTTCTTTTGCAAATCTAGAAGAAGCATCTCTTCTTAAAGTTCCTGAGAAAATATATTTGTCTTTATAATTATAGTTTAAACGACCAAAATAAGATATTAAACCAGCTTCATTATTTTGTCCTAGAAGTATATTTTGATCACTTGAAGGTAAGGCACCTACAACTTGAATACTATTCGCTGGTGTACCTTGGCCGTAGATACCACTACTATTTTGTGTTTCAACAAAACGGGTATACCCTAAAACAGCAGATACTTTGTGTACATCATTAAATGTTTTCTTATATGATAAGGTAGGCTCAAACAATAAGTTAATATCTTCTTGTTTAAACTCTGTTAAATCGTTCAAATCATTTACATTTCTTACTGGATCCACTAAACTCATGAAGTAAGTTGGTGTAAACTGAAAACGTTTTTGAGAAGTATAATCTACACCTAAATTGATAGACGCCGTTAAAGCTTCACTTATTTTGTAATCTAATTTTAAACTAGAAAATAAGGTTCTTGTTGTTTCTAAATTATTCTCAAGAGTCGCTAAAGCAAATTGATTAACACCTCCTGGTCCTTGTACATCTGTAGAAGGCCCTTCGAAACCACCATCATTGCTTGCATTCCTTAAGGCAACTGTAGGCGCTGTAGTACCATCGAAACCATACCAGTTATTTTCTTGCAATTTAGCTTCGGTAATACCTAATGATTGAGATAGTTTAAACCTACCAAACTCATGGTTGCTATTAAATCTAGCATTTAACCTTTTAAACCCAGACCCTACTAAAATACCATCTTGGTTATAATAATTTATAGATGAGTAATAAGATGATTTCTCACCACCTCCTGAAAGGGATAATCCGTAATCTTCAATAATCCCAGATTGTAAAGATTCCTCTTGCCAATCGGTATTTACACCATTAAAAGATACTGTCGTAGAGCTTCCATCATTTGCAAAACGCTGATTTAAGTAGTTTGTATACTGTTGACCATCAATAAAGTCTAATTTTTTACTTGGTGTATCAAAACCGACTCTAGAATTAAAAGTGACCTCTAAAGCTTTATTTTTTCTACCATGATTTGTTTTAATTAAAACAACACCATTAGCAGCTCTAGAACCATATATTGCTGCTGCCGCTGCATCTTTTAAAACAGAAATATTATCAATATCGTTAGGATTTATGTAGTTCATATTATCTACAAATAATCCATCTACAATATAAAGTGGCGATGCATTACTTAAAGAATTTATACCTCTAATAAATACATTACCAGTTCCTCCTGGTTGCCCTCCAGGGTTTTCCACTTGTATCCCTGTAAGTTTCCCTTGCAAGGCTGCGGTTGGATTTCCTGCAACTGTATTTGCCAAATCACCGCCTTTAACAGATCCAATAGAACCTGTCAATTCGCGCTTATTCGATGTTCCATAACCTACAATAACCACTTCGTCCAATGCTGCCGCATCTTCAATTAAGATGACATTAATTGTGGTTTCATTTCCAATTGTAACTTCTTGAGTCTCATACCCAACATAGCTAAAAACAACAATGTCTCCAGAACTAATATCACTAATAGTAAAATTTCCATCAAAATCTGTTGAGGTACCATTTGTTGTATTTTTCACAATAACGTTAACTCCAGGAAGCGGAAATTTTCCATCTGTAACTGTTCCTGAGACAGTTGATATTTGAGCATTAGCAACCATTCCCAAAAGGGAAAAGACCAAGGCAAATAATAGTCTTAGTACATTTTTTTTCATAAGTCAATATTTAAGTTAGTTTAATCTGTGATACTGTATGCTACTTTAGTTATTTAAAAGTATGCTACACTATGCTACTTTGCAAATATATGAAAAAAATCGACATATATTAAGAATATACAAAAAATATGTCTAAAAACTAGGCAGTTACACGAAAAACCCTATAAATTGTTACTATAATGAATTTCTACGGATAAGCTCGGAGGGGATTACTTTGCGAGTAAATTCTCTAAATTTTAAATAATTAGCAGATTCTAAAGCCATTTTTTTAAAGTCTGTGGAAATTGTAGTGATACCTCCAAAAATTATTTCTTTAATGGCATTATCGTTATGAGCCAAAACCCCAATGTCTTCTCCGAGCGTATAATTTTTCAATTTACTGTCTCTAAGAATTTCCCATAAATAGCCATCACTAATAAAAAAGTATAAGGTGCTTTTAGCGACACTACCTTTTTTATATTCTTTTTCTACTTTGGCATCAATATTAAATTCTTTTACAAATTGATTGAAAGCATTAAGGACCCCTATTGGATAATCAGACCCCTCTTTAAAAAATAAGATAAATTTTTTATATTTTTTAATTTGTGGAAGTAGTTTTTTTAATTGACTGTAGGTTGAATATTCAAACTCTTGAGTGATATAAGGGTAATCACTTGGTAAAGAAATATGCCTATCTATAACTAATAGTTTTTCACTAGGTATCTTTTTCAATAAGAGTCCTGCTTCGGGGCATTGAATAGGCGCAATAACATACATTCCATACCTGCCTGAGATCCTTCTTAGAATGTCTTTAAAAACATCCATATTATTATGATGAAAAAAAACATTTATAATATATTTTTTACCTAATTCTTCTCTAAAGGTGTTATAAAAGTCTTCTTGAAATGAGTGAAAAGCAAAAAGCAAAAGGGCTACTCTTAGTTTTGTATTTGTATTTACATCAGCAATATAATAACCTTTAAAGTTTTTAGATTCTACAATACCCCTGCCTTTTAAATCTTCGTAGGCTTTAACAATAGTTTTGCGAGCGAATCCAATTTCTGCAACCATTTTGTTAATAGATGGTAAACGGTCTCCTTTTTTTAACTCCTTCGATTCTATTGCGTTTAATATGGCATTAACTATTTGTTCATGCTTAGTAAGTGTAACAATTTCTTTTTGTTTATTTATGTTTTTAAATAGGATACTCATATGTATTTAGCTACAAATCTTCATTTTTAATCGCTCAAAATGTAATACATTTATTTTAAAATCCTTAGAAAAGTATTAAAAATTAAAAAAAGTCTTAAATATGTTGAAGATTTTTTAATCAATAATTTTAGATACAATAATCCCTATATTGGTTGGTTAGGAAAACTTATCTTTGGATAAACTGTGTGTATTAGCATATGTTTTTCCCAATGAAAATTAAAGACCTAAATAAACTCCACAATTATCTGCAAATTTAAGTCCAGGTATGTGACAAAAATGAATCGTATGAAATATAATTTAACAACATTATTTTTTATTATTAATCTAGTATGTTATTCACAAGCTTTAGATTGGGAAAACCCTGAAGTTATTGGTATTAACAAAGAAGATCCTCACACTTATTTTGTTTCATATAACTCTGAAGATAATGCTATTAAAGATGAATTAAACACAACTCATTATCAGTCATTAAATGGAATTTGGCAATTTAATTGGAGTGAGAATGCAGATAAGCGAAATAAAATGTTTTATGAGCTGGATGGTGAAGATTTAAAAGAACAGATACCTGTCCCGTCTAACTGGGAAATGTACGGATTTGGATATCCTTTCTATGCTAATATCACCTACCCTTTTCCTAAAAACAAGCCTTTTGTCCCTCATGATTATAATCCTGTAGGACAATATAAAAGAACATTTAATGTAAATGCCTCATGGATAGATAAAGAAATTTACATTCATCTTGGCGCAGTAAAATCTGCATTTTACTTATGGATAAACGGTAAAAAAGTAGGCTATAGTCAAGGGAGCAAATTACCTACAGAATTTAATATTACTTCATTTATAAATCAGGGTAAAAATGAGGTAGCTATAGAAGTTTATAAATTTACAGATGCTAATTATATCGAAGACATAGATTTTTGGCGTTTGGCAGGTATAGAAAGAGATGTGTTTTTACACGCGAGACCAAAATTAATGATTCATGACTTTTTTGCAAAAACGACCTTGGATGGATCGTTAACTAATGGTTTGTTGGATTTATCGGTTGATCTTAAAAATATGGGATCTAGTGCTAAAGGAAAAGTAACAGTTCAACTTTATGATGGAAATACTTCTGTTTTTAATTCAAGTCAAGATATCTCACTAGCCAAAGGAAAGAAAAAAGCCCTGGAGTTTAAAACGACTATCAAAAACATAAAACCCTGGTCTGCCGAAGCCCCCAATTTATATACACTAACAATCTCTTTAAAAAATAACAGCAATCAGTTATTAGAATGCACATCGCATCAATTAGGATTTAGAACTGTTGAACTTAAAAATGGGCAATTATTAGTTAATGGGCAACCAATTCTGCTAAAAGGAGTTAATCGTCATGAGCACGACCCCAGTCTAGGTCATGTGATGACTAAAGAAATGATGTTGAAAGATGTACAATTAATGAAACAATTCAATATTAATGCGGTTAGAACTTCTCACTACCCAGATGATCCTTATTGGTATAAACTGTGTAATGAATATGGAATATATGTCATTGATGAAGCTAATATTGAAGCACATGGCTATGGGTGGATTGTAAATGAAGTCGCAAGAGACCCAAGTTACTATAAATCGATCACAGATCGTATTCAGCGTTTATTTTACAGAGATAAGAACAACCCCTCGGTAATTATATGGTCTATGGGTAATGAAACGGGTACAGGAACCCCTTTTATTGACAGTTATAATTGGTTGAAGGAGGAAGATAATACACGTTTAGTGTCTTACGATAGAGCTGAAGTTGACCCTGATTTTGACCACATTCGCCATACAGATATTATTGGCTATATGTATGCGCCTATTATAGATATTGAAAAAGAACATTTGCCTGCCAACCCAAACCGTCCTTTTATATGGGTAGAGTACGCACATTCTATGGGAAATAGCACAGGAAATCTTAAAGAATTATGGGATTTTGTTAGAAAAGAACCCAGAGCTCAGGGTGGTTTTATTTGGGATTGGGTAGACCAAGGCATTACGATAACTAATGACGAAGGTCAAGAATATTGGGCTTACGGGGGTGATTTTGAACCTGAAGGCAAACAACATTCGGGTGCTTTTTGTTTAAATGGTTTAATTTTCCCTGATAGAACAATTCAACCAGCACTTTGGGAAGTTAAAAAGCAATATCAAAATATTCATATTAAGATGTTAGATTCAAAAGCGCTGACATTTGAGGTTTTTAATGAAAACTTTTTTACCAATTTATCTGATTTTGATTTAAAATGGGACTTATTGGATAATGGAACTTCAATTTCTAAAGGTAGTTTATCGATAGATGGCATACCATTATCTAAACAAATCTTTAGTTTAAAAGAAGTGCTTTCTGATATAAAATCGGGACATGAGTATTTAATTAATTTCTCTTGGGAACTTAAAGAAGCAAAAAATCTTTTACCTAAAGGACATGAAGTTGCGAAAAACCAATTTATCGTTCAAAAAGCAGCATATACTTTAATTGAAACAGATGCATCTAAAAACATAAAGGTTGAAGAGTCTACTAGTCAAATTGAAATTGTATGCGAAAAAGATATTGTAATAAAGTTCGATAAGGTAAAAGGAAACCTTGCTACCTATGAAGTAAAAGGCGAAAATTGGATGACTTCACCACTCGTTTTAAATACTTGGAGAGCCCCAGTAGATAATGATTTAGGATCAAAAATGCCTGAAAAGTCATCTAAATGGAAGGCTATAGAATCAAAATTAAAACTTAAAAGGGTAACATGGCAAAAGTTGGCCGATAGTAGAATAATGATTAGTATTCAAAAATCAAATCCAGATATTGCTAACTTCTATATAAACTATACGATAAACGCCCAAGGAAAAATCAAGGTACAATATGTTTTTGAAAGAACAGGAGGCAAAGGTTTAATACCTCGAATGGGTATGAATCTTAAACTGTTAGAAAACTTGAATCAAGTAACTTATTATGGTAGAGGTCCTCATGAAAATTACCCAGACCGCAAGACATCTGCTTTTTTAGGAATTTATAAAGCTGAGGCTAAAGATTTTTATGTGCCTTACATCAGGCCGCAGGAGAATGGTTATAGAACAGATACCAGATGGCTAGAAGTTAAGAATAATGAAAAACAAGGATTAAGATTTTCAAGTCAGCAATACCTTAATTTTAATATTAATCATTTTAATAATGAAGATTTTGAACCTACAAGTAAAAACAAGCATACTACAGATATTATTCCTCGCAAACATGTAAATTTAAATATCGATTACAAACAAATGGGTGTGGGAGGCGATACAAGTTGGGGACTCTTGCCATATCAAGAATATCTTATATATCCAGAACCTATGAAGTATACTTTTATTATTGAACCTGTATTAGAATAGGTATCATTTAAAAATAATGTCAGGTTGAGCGGAGTCGAAACCTAATTAAAACAACTGAATTTTTAAGACCTTTCGACTGCGCTCAAGGTGACAAGCCTTATTTTATTGAACTTTTATCTATTTTTTATAAATTTTATGTCAAACTCACATCAATTTAGTTTTTAATAAAGCGGATTATTTTATTTACAGCATCAACTAAATGCGCGGGCATATCATTTTGTGTCCAAGGATGTGAAGCTCCAAAAACATGATTGGCACCTTCTATAATTTCCAGCTTGCTATTTGGATTCCATTTATAAAGTTTTTCGGCTTCTTCAATAGAAATACTCGTATCTGCGTTGCCATGAATAATTAGGTAAGGTATTTTTAAATTTGATACAGCTCTTTTAATAGTTAAACGTGCTTCATTTTTTACAAAATCTTTATAGAATTGATAATAATGAGGCATTTGTTGCTTTGTTCTACCATTAAGAACATATTTTACGCCGTCTTTTTCCCAGGATTCTAAATTACCTATTGTTGCCGTTCTTTTTTTAAAATCGCAAACACCTGCGAGACTAATTACTTTACTAATTCGTCTGTCTTCATCTGCCTTTATTGTAACTATACCCCCAGCTCTACTATGACCGATTAAATTGATATTACTTGTATCTATTTCGTCTTTAAAATCAGAATCGTTGTAAACCCAATCGATTACAGATTCTAAATCATCTAGTTCTTTTGTATAGTTATTATTACCGAAAGCTTCTAAATCAGGGAAATCTATAGGTTGTTCCATAGTACCTCCATTATGCGAAAAATTAAATTTTATAAAGTAAAATCCAGCTTCAGCAAAGGCTTTTGCCATTAAATTCCATGCCCCCCAATCTTTAAAACCTTTGTAACCATGACAAAATATAATAATAGGTTTATTCTCAACATTTGAAACATAAGTAGCGTCTATTAAAATAGGCTTTTCGTGATTTCCTTCAATAATATCGATTCTCTTTTTAATCATTCTTATATTTCTTTTTCTGTGAATGGTATATTAGGGTTGCAAATCTCTAAAACGAGTTGTTTTAATTCATTATAAAAATTATCAAGTGTTTCTTGAGTAATCAACGCATCCTTTTTAGCGTATGCACCCGCTTTGTCTTTTTTAGAGAACTTTAGAAAGCCTTTACCAAGGTTTTTAAATGATATGATGCCAGCTTCTACTGGAAGCTTAATTTGATGTGATACATACATCATATAGGCATATGTAAGCACTTGAAAACTTTTACTATATTTAGAATAATCTGTAGTCATCGTTTCCCAATCTACAATTTCTACACTATTCGGCTCTACTTTCCCTGTTTTATAGTCTACAATTCTGGTCACACCATTATATTCATCAACCCGATCTACTTTACCTGTAATGGTGATAGGGAAATCAAGTTCTGGAATATCAACAATAACATTATTATTAGCTTCAATGGCCACAATTTTTATTTCATTACCCGCTTTTAAATCTTTAATTTCTAAATCTAAAAAATTAGACACATACCGCTTTGCAATTTCAAAAATTATTAAGTTTTTACCTTTAGTAATATCCCCTTCTTTATAAACATCTTTAAAATGATGCGTTACTGTTTTTACAATATTCGTTTTTAGTTTTTTTATAATTTCTACAGATATAAAAGAACCTACTAACGGTTTATAAAAATCTTCCAAGGTATTATGCACAACGGTTCCTAAGGTATTGGCTGCAACAGTTTCCTCTACGTTGTCATGCTCTTTTATTTTTAATATTTTCTGATAATAAAAATCAATTGGGTTTCTTATATAATTAGTTAGTGAAGATGGAGAAAACCCTTTATATGCTACCTTTTTCAACTCATTTAAAACAGCATCCGTTTTTTCTACAACGTTTAATGCCGTTTGAATTACAGGAACTTGTGGTGCTATAATTTGATGATTTATATGATGTACCCCTTCTAATTCCAACTGTGTTATAAACCTGCTTTTCTCCCCGCCTGTTAAAATATCGGCTTCTGTATTGTAAAGTATGTATACATTTTTAGCACGTTGCAAAAGTCTATAAAAGTGATAGGTATAAACAGCATCTTTTTCTTTATAAGTTGGTAGATTATTTTCTATTTTAACATCAAATGGGATGAATGAATTATTGGTTTTTCCAGAAGGAAGGATGCCTTCATTTACAGACGAAATAATAACAGTTTCAAAGTCTAAAACACGCGATTCTAGCATCCCCATAATTTGAAGCCCTTGTAAAGGCTCTCCTTGAAAATCTAAACTTTCAGAACTTAATAGCTCTTTATAGACACTATGTAGTGTTGAAATATCTTTAATATGATTGTATTCTATATTTAAGCGAGATAACTCATTAAATAATTCGTTAAAACGAAATAAATATTCTAGCGATAGTAAATTAGAATCTTTTTTATCGTCTAAATAGTTTTTAATATGCAATATTAATTGAGAACAGTTATTCAAAGCTTTGCTTACAGATTGTTTCCAATTTGAAAACAATAAATCAATAAGGTCTTTAGAATTCTCTGCAAGTATTTTTAAGCGTTCTACGGTTAAGTAAACTAAATTATTAGCATCTATGGTCTCAATTATTTTTGTTGCGAAATCGACATCTTCAATATAGAATAACGGCCTTATAAATTGGTGTGATAGGATGCTTACAACGTCTTTATAGTAAAATGTATTTGATGGTGTTTTATGTAAATGAAATAAGGACTCAAACAAAGAGGCTATAGGGATAGATTTTAAAGGAAAACCCATGGTTATGTTTAACGCATCAATAGCTAAAGGAAGCGAATTTAATACGGGAATAAGTAAATTTTCATCACCTAAAACAACTGCTGTATTTTGTAATGATTGATTGTCTTTTTGCAAATTATTTAAAAGCGTACCAATATATTTTGCTTGCCCAATATTTTTTGGAATACCAAAAACGGACATATTCTTTTCTTTTGAATAATTTGTCGTTATCCAATTAAAAGGCTTGTTTTTAAAAAAAGCCCAATTATTTTTATGTTGCCGTGTAAATAAAGCAGCATCGTGTTTTTGATTATCTATAAAGACGGCATCAATATCCCAATAAATTTTCGCTAAGTTATTTTGAAGTAATTTCTGTATGATGGTTTCCTCTGAAGTATTTAAAGCATTAAAACCTAAAAAAACATGTTGCCTTTCGTTATTATCTTGAATATAAGATTCTAAATTATTAGCGGCTTCTCTATAAATTAAACCTTGGTAACCTATTTTTTTATTTATAAGTCGCTCTGTAAATAAGGTGTAATAACCATGAAGTTTGTTCCAAAAAGACAAATAATTTTTAACAAAATCCGTTTTATCATTTTCTAAAGACCAGTGATTTAAATCTTGAATAGCACTTAAATAATCGAAAATATTTTTTTGAGGTATAAGATACCTGTCTATCTCATTGAAGTCTTGAAGCAATATTTGAGCCCATTTTGAAAACGATTCAAAAGAGTCTGTTTCATTGGCGTTAGTTAATTTAATATATGTATTGTAAAACTCAAAAAGAAGTTCTGTATTGGAAATATTTTTGAGTTGAGATAAGTCTTCTACAAATTCCTCAATGCTTACTACAAGGGGAGAAAAAATGGTTTGTTTAGTAACTTTAGCTAGTTGATGTTTTAGAAATAACCCCGCTCTTTTACTTGGTAAAACAAAGGTCAATTCAGAAAGATTTTCATCATTGTTTTGTAAATCTTTTAGAACATCAAAAATAAAAGTTGTCATTGAAGCTTAGTTGGTAGTATTGTATAAAAATAAAAAACGCTTCGGATATCCGAAGCGTTTTTATAAAACTTATTAAAAACTATTTAATAGTTTCTTATTTTATTAAGTTGATTTCAACTCTTCTGTTGTTAGCTCTACCTTTTCTAGTTTTGTTAGAATCGATTGGTTTAGCTTCACCATGACCAACAGCAGATAATCTTGCAGTACTGATACCATTAGCAACTAAATAATCTTTTACAGCATTTGCTCTAGACTCAGATAATCTTTGGTTAGTTTTTTCTCCACCGCTACTATCTGTATGCCCTTCAACAGTAAATGTTGCAGTACTATATTCATTTAAGATAGCAATGATATCTTTTAATACAGCTTCAGATTGTGTTTTAATAGTAGATCTTCCAGTATCAAATAAGATCGTTTTAGCATACTCATTCAAAGTTTTTTGAACTGCTTCAGTTACTTCAGGACAACCATTGTTAGCAACAGTACCTACAACATCTGGACATTTATCATCTTTGTCTAATACACCGTCACCATCAGTATCTGGCCAAGGACAACCGCTATTAGCAGCAGGACCTGCAGTGTTAGGACATTTATCATCAGCATCCGTTACACCATCACCGTCAGCATCTGGACAACCAGCTAAAGCTTTTAATCCAGCAACTGTAGGACATTTATCATCTTTATCAGCAACACCGTCACCATCAGTATCAGGACATCCGTTAAGCTCAGCTAAACCAGCTTCGTTAGGACAAGAATCTTTACTATCTTCAATACCATCACCATCAGTATCAGGACAACCATTGAAAGCTTCTAAACCAGGAACATCTGGACAAGCGTCATCTTTATCATAAATACCATCACCGTCAGCATCTGCTCCACCAAATTTGATAGAAAGACCAACTGTGTGTTGGAAGTGAGTGTTTAAATAATCTTCAAATGCATGCTTGTACGAAGACTGTACAGTTAAACCAATATTTTCGCTAAACCAAAGATTGAAACCTAAAGTTCCATTTAAAGTTCCAGCTCCAACTTCGTCTACCCATGTGTAACCTCCACCAACACCTACGAAAGGTTCGAAAGTTTTCCAATCTAATGTTTCTCCAACATTATATTTAATAGTTCCATCTGCACCATAGTAAGACAAGTCATCTACTTTTAGAGCATCTCCATTAGCATCTTCTCCCCAGCTATCTATTTTGTTAAGAGAACCAGCAATTCCAAAAGAGAAACCATCACCGATGTATTTAGATACAGAGATAGATGACAAAGAAGGTAAAATATTCCAATTGTCTACATCTACATATTTACTAAAGATAGTCTCACTAAAAGGAGCACCGTCACCAGAAGGATAAGCATCAACTGCATTTGTTGCAATTGTAATTTGCCATGGATTGTTTTTGTCTTGCGCATTAACATTGCTATAACCAAGTATAAACAACATAGCGAACAATAATCTGCTAAGATTTTTCATATTCAAAAGTTTAATTTTTAAAGTGTTAATTGTAAACAAAAGTAAGTTGTTAAATTTTATTAACAAAGACAAATATATAAAAAAATAGAACATTCCGTTTGTCCATCGACAGTTCAGAATGATTTTAGATAAAATTTATAGCTTCCCAAACTTTAACAAACTCACTAACAGCCTTGTCTAATTGATTCTTTCTACAACTACAAAAACTGTACGCTCATTCTTTCTTTTTCTGTAAAAACTGAGGGGAAATGAATCTGAAATAGTATAAAATTAGATGAATTAAGGCCCTTTTTATAGTTTTTCTTATCTGAAATGATTTTTCAAAAATTTAGACTTCTTTTATTTTAATATCATCATTTATATAGATAAGAATCTTATTAATAACCTTTATTTTCATGTCTTCTAAAACATCTTCATAAGATTGTAATTGCTGCCAGTGTTTTTTATCTTCAACACCTGTTTTGTAATCAATAATTACTGCTTCGTTGTTAGCATTTATAACTAACCTATCTGGTCTTAAAATAAGGCCTTCTTTAGTAATAATGTCTCTTTCATTATATATGGTATCATTAGAGTTATAGTAACTTTCGAGCCTAGGGTGTTCAATAATTTTAATTATTATTTGTTTTAACTCAATGGTTTGTTCTTTTGTAATTAAAGAAGCTTTTATAAAATCATTCATAACAAAACCGACATCATCTTTTGTATTAATTTGTGACATGATATTATGAATAAGATTTCCTTTTTCTATGGCCTCTTGTTGGCTTGTATCCCAAAGGAGTCCAGATTTAGTTATAACCTTTATATTATGGGTTTCTTTTGCTGTCGAAATAAATTCTTGTTGCACATTGGCTTCTTTTGTAATCGTTGTCCTTTCGGTCGTTTTTTTAGAATTACCAAAACAGTATGTTAATTGTGAATCATCCCACAAATCTAACTGCTGCAGATAACTTATAAATAAACCTGAATACTTTTTGTTATTAGGAATTCCTTTTGAAGACACGTCTTTTGTAGAAATAATGTAAAGTTGCTCAACGGCTCTGGTTAAGGTTACATATAATAAATTGATATTATCTAATTCTTGTTCAGATTGATGGTTATTGTAAATACGCTGCCCTTCTTCTCCGTAATTCTCAAAAGCTTTATTATAATTTAACAAAGTATGTGTAAAGCCAGCGTACTTTTCCTTATCTATCTCAAACCATTCTTTTGGGTCTAACTCTCTATAAATATCTAAATCAGCATATGGAAAAATAACCACAGGAAACTCTAAACCTTTAGATTTATGAATCGTCATTATTTGAACCGCATTTTGGCCTTTAGGAGACACAATACTTAAGCTTTCTTTTTTCTTATCGAAATATTCCAAAAATCCAGAAATATTTGATCCTTTTTTTTGTGAAAAATCTAAAACAAGATCTAAATAAAATTGCACATAAGCATTGGAAGATTCAACTAAATTAAAACCTCTAACAATAGTTTCTGCTAAATCATAAAGGGGCAACTGCAACAATAAGTCGCTATTTATATATATATTAAATGCTTCAAAACTTTTAAATAGATTAGAGGCTGATAAATTTATGTGCTTTAAAAAAAACTCATGCTTGTCTTCAACATTAAAAAGACTATGTAAATAATTAAGAACCTCAATTTTTATTTCATTGTTTTTTGGCTGAATTAAAAGTGCCAAAACATTATTTATAAAAACAACTTCTGCTGAATTATTAATTAATAAGGTTTCGGAAGAAATTATAGGAATATGATGTTGTCCTAAATAATTTGCAACGGCAACCCCTTCTTTTTTCTTACGCGCTAGTATGCAAATATCTTCTAATCTAAAACCATTTTTCAAACAATTATGAATCGTTTTTAAAACATTTTCAGAAAACAATTCATCTCTGTCGTCTTCCCTATCAATATCTAAAAAAGATAGCTCAACATAACCAGCATCTTCTAAAAATATATTTTGATGTGCTTTTTCATAAAGGTCTTTATAATCTTTTTTACTAAAGATCAAGTTCGATAAATACTTAAAAAAACCATTATTGAAATTTACAATGTCTTTAAAGCTTCTGTAGTTTGTTGGCAGGTTTTCAACATGTTTTTTAATATGAAATGGATTATCATTATTAAACAATCCAATAAATTGTTCTGCTTTTCCTCCTCGCCAGCGATAAATAGCCTGTTTCGCATCGCCAACCAACATGGCGTTTCCTGTTTCGGTAGACAAAGAATTTCCTAAAAGCGGAATTAAATTCTCCCATTGCATTACCGAAGTATCTTGAAATTCATCAATAAAATAATGATTGAATTTTTCGCCTATACGTTCGTAAATAAAAGGAGTGGGCTGGTTTCTTATTTCTTTACTAATAATCGTATTAAATTCTGAAATAAGCATTTTATTCTGTTCTTCTTTAAGAGCTTTTAATTCATTGTTAATAGCATTTAAAACAGATAATGGTGTGATGTTTTTGTAAAACGCTTTTAAAAATTTAAGATGAAAAACCATCTGTTTGGTTTCATTAAAACCAGCAGCTATTTGTGGTTGAATTTGTTCTATTATGGAAGCTATAGTATCTGTAACACGTTTAGGATATAATGTTTTAGTATCTAGATCTTCTTGCCATTTTGCTTCAAAATTTAGATCAAACTTTTTGTCTGCTAAGTTTTTAAAATGCTTTGGTAAATAGCTCCCAGAAAAATCATTAAATTCTAAACCAGCTTCCTTCATTAAAGTTATTACACTTTGCGCTTTTTGAATGATATTATCCTCTACAGATGTAAGATCTTTTTTTAATTGAGTTTTAAGTACTTTAAAATCATCTAATGTTTTATCTTTTAATGTTTCTATAAAAGGAATATCATTTTCGTTAATCAATAGCTTTGCTATTTTATTAAAATCAAAAGAGACATCCCAACTTTTATCATCATCGGCTTTTTCAATAGCAAAATCAATAAGTACTTTGGTAAGTGCATCATCTGTTCCTGCTTTTTCAATTAAGCTATTAACAGCTTCATTTAATAAAGCATCTTGATCTAGTTCTACTTCAAAATTTAAAGGGAGCCTCAAATCGTAAGCAAAGGTTCTTATAAGTTTATGTGTAAAACCATCTATAGTAGAAATATCAAACGCTGCATAATTATGCATAATGGTATTTAATAGTTGCTCCGATTTACTATAAAGCACCTTTGGATCCATTTGCAATTCTTCACAAATAGCATGAAACATACTATTTGGTTTATCTAATATCGTTTTGTTAGAGAATTGTTTAAGTGTTTCAATAATTCGGTCTTTCATTTCGGCAACAGCCTTGTTTGTAAACGTAATAGCTAAAATGCGTTTAAAATGTTCAGAATGATTAGACCGAAACAAGATTTTTAAATATTCTTTTACAATAGTAAACGTTTTTCCACTTCCAGCGGAAGCATTATAAATAGTAAAAGAATGGTTTTGATCCATAAATTATAATTTTGGATACAAGATAAAAACTATCAATGGTTTCATAACAATTTATTATTTTTAATTAACCTGTATTATATGTAAATTTGATGGAAATTAAATATTAATATTTTAAAACTAAAACTATGGCTTTCGAATTACCGAAATTAGGATATGCGTATGATGCATTAGAACCTCACATTGATGCTCGTACTATGGAAATACACCATTCTAAACATCACCAAGGATATACAAACAATTTAAATAATGCTATTGCAGGAACAGATCTAGAAGGAAAGTCTATTGAAGATATTCTTGGAAATTTAGATATGACTAATGGTGCAGTGAGAAATAACGGAGGTGGTTTTTATAATCACTCATTATTTTGGGAGGTAATGAATCCTGAAGGAAAAGGATATTTATCTGGAGAGTTAAAAGATGCTATAGAAGCTGCTTATGGTTCTGTCGATGCATTTAAAGACGCTTTTTCTAAAGCTGCAGGGACACGTTTTGGTTCAGGATGGGCTTGGTTGTGTGTACATAAAGGTGGTAAAGTAGAGGTTTGCTCTACACCAAATCAAGACAATCCATTAATGCCAGAAGTTAGTTGTGGTGGTACACCAATTTTAGGTATTGACGTTTGGGAGCACGCTTATTATTTAAATTATCAAAACAGACGTCCAGATTACATTAATGCATTTTTTAGCGTTATTAACTGGAACGAAGTTGAAAGACGTTACGCAGAAGCAAAATAAAATATTTGCCATAAAATTGAATAAAAAGCGCCTAGTAAATAGTTACTAGGCGCTTTTTTATGCTTTAAACACTTTTTATTATTACATGATGATACTTTATTAAAAAGAGAGAATCTTAAAATTAACTTTCTGACCTTTAAATATAAAGTATCTAAACAAGTTCAATATGACATTAAAATTGTTTAGCATTATTAATTAAAAACATTTAATAAATTGATATGCTTTTTACCCCCTGTTTACTGGGTGTTTTTTTTCACTGAAAAGGATGTTTCCTTAATGCTTATGATAATGCATCTTTGTCTTATGATATTTTATAGAATAACAAAAAACTTAACTACCGCATTGTATTGACTTTATAACTTATATCAAATATTTTGAAGTTTATTTGGTATTACAAAAACAAGCGAGGTAAAAGGTCCATTTTTGGCACAGGTTACTGCCCTATAAAACTTCTAAGAATTATAATGGTAAAACCCATTGAAGATTTAAAGAAAGGATTGTGAAAAATTTCCAAAAAACTAAAAACACGTGCTTTTTTAAGGATCTGTTTTCGTTTTATTTAAAAAAAAGCTGTTTTTTTGAAGTTTATTTCAAAACTCCTTTTTTAACAAAATACATGTTGCCTATTTAAAATACCTGTTATGTTAAAGTCATTGCACTTCTTATTTTTACTAACCACACTACTGCTTTCAACTACAATAGCAGCTCAGGTTAATGACTCAAACTCTTCTTTTAAAATAGGCATATCATCAAAAATAAAAGAAAAAGAAAAAGCACAAATAATTGATGCTTTTGAAATTTTAAATCGAGGTGATGCAGAAGCATACACTATTGGACATCAAATACGAAAAAAAGCGCGCACACATTTTGCTAAAATCAATGCTCATTTATTATTGGCACATTATTTTAACAATAGACAATTAGTCGATTCTTCCAACTTCTATGTCAACCAATTTATGAAATTGAATACGGTAGGAAATGATTCACTAATATCTAGAAGGAAAACGGCAGCTTATAATTTATTAGCCATTAATTGTGCCGATAAAGGCTTAGCTGAAGAAAGTAAAAAGTGGCATCAAAAAGGAATCATATTAGCTAAAAAATATAATGAGGAGGAAGATTATTTCACACATCTACATGGGCTTGCGGTAAATTATGTTGCAATAGGAGACTCAAAACAAGCTTTGCAACTTTTTAAAGAGTGCTTAACGTATAAAAAAAACATTGAAATAGCTATGGGCAGTTATATCAATTTAGGTCAGATTTATTCAGAAAACAAAGATTTCGAAACTTCCGATCTTTTTTTAAAAAAAGGGCTTAAACTAGCTAAAAAACAACAATATACTTCTGCAATAACATCTACATTAATGAATTTGGCTTCTAATGCCCAAACACAAAATAAAACAAATGAAGCTTTAGCACTTTATGATAAAGTTATAAAAATAGCTAGCAAAAATAAATTTTATAAAGAAAAATTAAATGCTGAAATGAATATAGCTAGCATTTTGATTAATAAGAAAAGGTTTTCTGATGCAGAATTGATTTATACCTCAGCTTTAGTGAATACGATTGAGTTAGGGTATCTAGACCAACAGTTAAATATTTATGAGAACCTGAAAACGATAGCAATAAACAAGGCTGATTATAAAAAAGCATATTATTTTTCTTCTCAATATTTTACTATAAAAGATTCTATGAGTCAACTTCAGAGAAACAAAGAGATCTATGAGTTAGAAGTTAAGTACCAAACACTTCAAAAAGAAAAAGAAATTAGTATTCTACAAGTGGAAAAAGTCAATAGAGATTTAGAATTAAAAAATCAAAAGGAGGCTATTCAAAATATGGAACTACAAAGAGAAATAGAGAATAAAGAGAATGAAAACGAATTATTATCTATTCAAAATGCTACAGAAAAAACAATTAATGAAAATAGTTTACTAAGAAAAAATCAAGAAATAAAAGAGGCTCAATTTTTAATTCAACAAGCAGAAACACAAAGGCAAAAAAGTATTAAAAATATAGTTTTATATTCTTTTCTTATCTTTTTAGTACCAATGATTGGTTTACTTTATACATATTATCAAAAGTTAAATACACAGAACGAACTAAATAAAAAACAAGATGAAGTTAATGAGCAAAAAATAGCCTCTATTTTAAAAGATCAAGAATTAAAATTAGTTAAGGCTTCGATAAAAGGTCAAAACAATGAACGTCTACGTATTGCTCAAGAGTTACACGATAGTATAGGTGGTAATTTAGCTGGTATTAAGTTACGATTAAATAATTCTAACAGCAATGATTTAGCTTCAATTAATCTTCAAATAGATGATACCTATAGGCAAGTTCGAGATTTATCACATAATTTAATTCCTGAAAAATTTAGTGAAAATAATTTTTGTAATATTCTTAAAGAATATCTTAATAACATTTTAAAAGGAAGTTCTATTTCTTCAAACATAAATGTATACCCAGTAGAAGAAATTGATCTTCTCAATGAGAATTTACAAGCCGAAATCTTTAAAATTATCCAAGAATTAATAACCAATACCATTAAACATGCGAAAGCGAGTATCATTGATATTCAAATTAACTTAATAGACAACGCACTTGGGATTATTTTTGAAGATAACGGCATTGGGTTCGATGCCAAAAAACAAACCCAAGGAATTGGTTTTAAAAACATGAAAAATAGATTAAAAAAAATATCAGGTGCTTTATATATTGACTCTAATCCTAAAATAGGTACGATAATAAGTATCGAAATTTCTAATTTAACACCCCCCATTACTAATGAAGTATAATTTAATTATCGCAGATGACCATAAAATGTTTTTAGATGGTTTATTAAGTATTTTCGAATCAGAAAAAGCATATAATATTTTGTTAACCGCAAAAAATGGTGCTCAGGTTGCTAAGTATGTAGGTATTAATAGTAACGAGCAGATAGACCTTATTATTACAGACATTACCATGCCTGAAATGGATGGGATTGCGTTGACTAAAATTTTGAAAGAAAAAAATAGTAATCTAAAAATACTTGCTGTAAGCATGCATACGAACCCCGATATGATTGATACGCTTATTGAAAGTGATGTGGATGGTTATGTACCTAAAAATGCTGAAAAAAAAGAATTACTCAAAGCAATAGAAACTATTTTAAAAGGAGATAAATATTTTTCACGAGAGATATCAGATATTTTTATGAAAAATAGATTCTCTAAAAAGGAAAAAGAAAACATCAAATTAACAAAGCGTGAAGTTGATGTGATTACTCTAATAGCACAAGAATTTACTACCCAAGAAATAGCAGATAAATTATTTTTAAGTAAGCATTCCATTGAAAGTTATCGTAAAAATTTGATTGCAAAATTAGGAGTAAGGAACTTAGCAGGATTGACTAAACACGCTATAAAAATGAAGTATTTGGATTAATGAATTCTTACTTTTTGTTCTATTATTTTTTTTCAAATAGAAGTTAGTAGTCAGTTATTTTCAAATTCCCTCTTGATATATTTTACCAGGGTTCACTACTTTTTCCTTTATCTTATTAAAAAAGTAGCTTTAATGAGAGTTCTGTTTGTTCTAAAACAGAACTCATTAAGATATCGAGTCAAATTATGATCGTTAAACATGAACATGTCATTCTATTCCAAGATCTAATTTAGTGAATCATTATCTTCAATGCTTACTATTTAAATTATCTACATAACTTCAAAAAAACGACTCTATCTTTTTTTTGATTTTACCCCCCCGTTTACCGGGTGTGTGTTTTCACTGAAAAGGATGTTTCTTTTATGTTTATGATGGCGCATATTTGTTCGATAAAATCTTATAGAAAAACTAAAACAAGTATTAAATTTTTAGCATAGGTCTTTGTACCATTCTTGTTTTTAATTTTCAAATATAAAGATAACTTAAAGTACAACCCAATGAAAAACAAATACCTACTTCTTTTTCGATACATCTTAAACAGTCAAACTACAACAGTTTCAAATATTATTTTATTCAAAAATATAACACACTGATAATCAGTGTAATTAAATCAATTTACAGCCCAAAAAATGTATTGTTGATTTTATCAAATTATAAAAATATACAAAACCAACACTGAAATCTATCATCATATTTCACTTCATTATAGATTGATTAAACACACACACCATACTATGACGAAAAAGACTTTTACAGCACTACTTATACTTTTCTGTTATAACCTATTTGGACAGACCTTTAATTCTATTTGGGATACGGAACAGTCAGGCACTTCGGCCTCAAACCAAATTACAATCCCTACAAATCCCAGTTATACATATAATTACACAGTAGACTGGGGAGACGGTTTAACAAATACAAACGTAACAGGAGATATCCCACATACATACGCGAGTCCTGGAAGGTACACCATTCAAATTAGTGGCGACTTCCCATCTATTTACTTTAATAATGCTGGCGATAAAAATAAGATTATAGAGATATTAGCATGGGGTGATATTCAATGGCAAACCATGGAGAACGCTTTTTATGGTTGTGAAAACTTGAATTTTGGCGTTATTGATAACCCTGACCTTTCTCTGGTTACAACGCTTAGATATATGTTTAGAAATGCTTCGGCTTTTAACGGAGTGATAAATAACTGGAATACGGCTTCTGTTACCGATATGTTAGGGATGTTTTCAAGAGCTACTAATTTCAATCAACCCTTAAATGATTGGAACACAGCTTCTGTGACTTCTATGGGGAATATGTTTTTTTCTGCAACTAATTTTAATCAACCCCTAAATAGCTGGGATGTAAGTAATGTTAGATACATGGACAGTATGTTTTACAGTGCTACTAGTTTTAATCAACCCCTTGACTGGGACGTATCATCAGTAATTAGCATGGAAAGTATGTTTTACGGCGCTACCAATTTTAACCAACCTTTAAATGATTGGGAAACGAGTTCAGCTGTTTATATGACAAGCATGTTTAGCGACGCTACTAGTTTTAACCAACCTTTAAACGATTGGGAAACGGATTTGGTTATTGATATGGAGATGATGTTTTTTAGAGCCACAGCATTTAACCAACCTTTAAATGATTGGGAAACGGGTTCGGTGACTGATATGCAAGGGATGTTTTATGGTGCGATCAGCTTTAATCAACCCATAAATAGCTGGGATGTAAGTAATGTTATATACATGAGAAATATGTTTAATAATGCTACTAGTTTTAACCAACCTTTAAATGATTGGGAAACAGGTTCGGTTACTAATATGGCAGCCATGTTTGCTAATGCTACCAATTTTAACCAACCTTTAAATGATTGGGAAACAGGTTCGGTTACTAATATGGCAAGCATGTTTAATCGTGCTACCAATTTTAACCAACCTTTAAATGATTGGGAAACAGGTTCGGTTACTAATATGGCAAACATGTTTAGAGACGCTACCAATTTTAACCAACCTTTAAACGATTGGGAAACGGATTCGGTGACTGATATGGCAAACATGTTTAGAGACGCTACCAATTTTAACCAACCTTTAAATGATTGGGAAACAGGTTCGGTTACTAGTATGGCAAGCATGTTTGCTAATGCTACCAATTTTAACCAACCTTTAAATGATTGGGAAACGGGTTCGGTTACTGATATGCAGTGGATGTTTTACGGTGCTACTAGTTTTAACCAACCCTTAAATGATTGGGAAACAGGTTCGGTGACTAATATGTTAAGCATGTTTTACAGTGCTACTAGTTTTAACCAACCCTTAAATGATTGGGAAACAGGTTCGGTGACTAATATGTTAAGCATGTTTTACAGTGCTACTAGTTTTAACCAACCCTTAAATGATTGGGAAACAGGTTCGGTGACTAATATGTTAAGCATGTTTAATCGTGCTACCAATTTTAACCAACCTTTAAATGATTGGGAAACGGGTTCGGTTACTAATATGGCAAGCATGTTTAATCGTGCTACCAATTTTAACCAACCTTTAAATGATTGGGAAACGGGTTCGGTTACTAATATGGCAAGCATGTTTAATCGTGCTACCAATTTTAACCAACCTTTAAATGATTGGGCTCTTGGAAATGTTACCAATATGAGCAATATGCTAGATCGTACAGCATTAACAAGAGAAAATTACGATACCACTTTAATAGCTTGGTCAGGACAAACACTCATCAATAGAGTTACATTAGGTGCCCGAGGGGTACCATATTGCAATGCATTGAATGAAAGACAGTCTATAATTGACACTTATGGTTGGTATATTTTTAGAGATGTTTTTGATTGCCCTGTTTCTCCTAGCTGTACGGCTCTGTCGACACCAATAAACGGAAGCACAGATGTGGCCGTGGGGACGGACCTCAGCTGGAACGCAGCCACAGGTGCCACGGGGTACAGGATCAGCGTCGGGACATCTTCCGGAGGGACCGAAATTATCAACGACCAGGACCTGGGCAACGACACGTCCCTAGACCCCGCCTCAGACCTGCCAGAAAACAGAACGATATACGTGACCGTTACACCTTACAATGCCGTGGGAGACGCCACGGGATGCACACAGGAATCCTTCACCACGGAGACCCTCCCAACAGTGCCAGCGTGTACGGCTCTATCAGCTCCGCTAAACGGCGGTACCGATATGGCCGTGGGAACGGACATCAGCTGGAACGCAGCCGCAGGTGCCACGGGATACAG
>CANNAN010000021.1 GCA_947502635.1 uncultured Flavobacteriaceae bacterium | reverse complement strand
GATTAGTAACAGGGTTATTATTATACCCTTTATGTTTTAAACCAAAAGGGTAGTAGTTATTCTCCTCCAGTATTTCAGTGGCAGCAGTAATACTTCCATTGCCATCAGTATCGCTATAACTCAACCTGACATTCCCCAAATGATCCTTGTATTGGTATACATAATCCCCCTCTAGCTCCCCCGAAGTGGGAGGATTTGTTACATCAAAATAACCCTCAGGGTGGTTAAAGAATTTCAAAGAACCATTTTCGTATACGTGATTACCTGCATACTCCGTCGTTGCCCCTGTACTCACTATTTTCTTAAGTTTTACACCAGTAGCGTCGTAAATGTAAGAAATATTTCCGCCTCCCAAAACAACTTGGGTAGGTAAATTTAAATGGTTGTATGTTATATTCGTTGAAATACCCTTGTTGGCATCGGTGAGCATGTTTCCGTTGGCGTCGTAGGTGTATTCGTTAGCGGTATTGGCACCGTCCTTAAACCCGTAAATACTGTTACTGTTGTCCTGGACCTTAACAAGCTTGTTACTATTGTTGAGATAGGTATATACCAGATCGTCCATGGTGTCAAAGGACGTTGCAGCACTGTTGATATGCCCACGTCTTTCCAGATTGATAATGTTTCCGTTCTTGTCGTAGGCTACCGATTTTAGGTTATAATTTGTATTGGTCGCGTTAATGGCGCTTGTAATTCTATTTAAAGCGTCGTAGTTGTAGGTATACCATTTTAGACCGTTATCGCTGTTGGCTGTTTTCCACTCGGTTTCTGAAATATTACCATTAAACAATTTGGTACCACCGTGGTCGACGGTGTTATAATTAATTTTAAAGCCAAAAAGATCGGTTCCTAATGCTGTGGGGTTGTTTATTTGTTTTAGCCAGCCCCTTACATTATAGGTGTAATCTATATTTTGTAATCTGCCTTGGGTGGTTTTACCACCAACACCTTTGTTGGTAAGTTGTCCTAGTTCGTCATAAGTATTTTCGACAATTACTTCAAGTACATTGGTGTTATTTAACTCTTGGGTATGTTTTTTTAGCCTTCCAATATGGTCATATGTAAAAAGGTCTTCGGTGGTAACACTAGTCGTACCTTTAGTATGGGACGTCACGGTTTTATCGACAGCTCCTAAAAAATCAAGGGTATTTTCTATAATATCTGTAGTTCCCAAATAGTCATTCTCGCTTTTTACGTAGATGGGACGTCCTTTTATATCGTATCCCGTTGTGGTAGTAATCCAATCATCTTCGCCTAAAACCCTTACTTTACTACATGTGGGAAGCCCTTTGGTAAGTAATGGATCTGTATTATCATTATTTATAATGTTTTGTCCACCAGAACTGCTCGGCAAGTTACTAAACCCGTTGAAAGTATAATTATCGTAATAATTAATGGTATGTATTTCTGAAATCCCAGTTGTTGGGTATACGCTACTATCATTACTATAATATAAAGTAGTTCCAGAAACAGTGGCAGGCGATGCGCTTTTAGTAACATATTGTGTGCTGGCACTATTCGCTAAATTTTGTAATGTTATTCTATTGCTGTTTGAATTCATTAACCCCGTGTAGGCCACCCTGCCAAATACATCGTATTTGGTAAACAACCACTTGTTTTGGGTGTTTAAGTTGGCATCTTGCATTAAAATAGGCTGGTCTAATTTATTATAGACAATAGACTCCCAGCCTTTTCCTGGAATTTTCTTTTCTACCAATCGGTTTTTATCATCATATTTATATTGATAGCATAGTCCTGCCAGTTCTGTAGCGTCTGGCAAAGCAGTATGAGGTTCCGCTTTAGGCGGTAATACGTAACTTAAATTTCCGTACGTGTCATATACATAATAGGTATCATGGGCGATACTGCTGTTATATGTACGTTTTAATATTACACGTCCTTGTTTGTCTTTAAACTCTTCGGTACTGTGGTTATTGCCGCTGGTCCAATTTTCATCTTTAGTAACGGTTTTAGAAAGTGTTCCTACTGTATAATAATTAGTCCCTCCAGTTAAAGTTGGGGTGTAAGTATTATTGGCCAGGCTTACGCTGACTTCGAATATTTTAACCTCATTGGCCGTATTGCTAGCATATTCAAATTTTATAGTATGATCGGTATCGCTTGTTTTATCAAGTAGCCAATCATTTCCAGGAGCGCCTTGTTCTAACACGCGATTTATAGGTGAGTTTTCTAAATGTTTTTCTGAATATGGATTGGTGGTATTCTCATATTTAGCTGTGTTATAAAAATTATTGGTCGTTGTTAACGCATTGGCTTTGTATAAACCATTGTTTAATGTTAAGGCATGTGGTAAATAGTTTTTGCTTTGTCTGCCAAAGGCATCATAATCAATATGAGTAATGATATCTTCTTTGTTGCCTCCCGTTCGAATGGCAATATTTTGCATAGGTCTGCCCAATCCGTCAAAATAAGTGACTGTTTCTATTTTATTAGAGTTGGTGAGTGTAGTACTGTTAGTAGTCTCTATTCTGGGAGTAATATTATATATGTAGTTTTCATTACTAAGTACGGTCTGTAAGGGACAACCACTGTTGGCAGCTGTTCCAGAGGAAGCTGGACATTGGTCACTATTATCTGTAACATAGCCGTTAGGTGCTACACTATAAAAAACACTTACTGTTGGATCTCCAAAGCCATCACCATCGCTATCTTGATAAAAATTCTGTGGTGCTATATTGGTAATATTCACATTGGTATCGTCCAAATCACTGTTATTGCTCACATAATTTGTAGGCGCACTACATGTTGATGTAGATACTGATGCATTACCATACCCATCGTTATCGGCATCGGCATACCAAGTTGTGGGTAGCGCAACAGTATAGTTAACTGTTCTAGCAGTACTCCAACATAAGGAAGTATTATGTCTGGCTCTTAAATAATAAACAGTACCAGAAGTTCTGGTCATACTGTTTGCCGAATTGCTAGTACTGGTTCCTGAACTGCTACTTTGCCAGTACCAGGTAACTCCGCTAGGGGCAGAGCCTTTGGTAAGTACTGTACTGCCACAATTGCTGGTAATGGTGGGAGCACTTGGAGTTGTTGGTGCGGCTTTTACGGTATAGTTGACCGTTCTAGCGGCACTCCAACATAAGGAGCTGTTATGTCTGGCTCTTAAATAATAAACAGTGCCAGAGGTTCTGGTCATACTGTTTGCCGAATTGCTAGTACTGGTTCCTGTACTGCTACTTTGCCAGTACCAGGTAACTCCACTAGGCGTGGAACCTTTGGTAAGTACTGTATTGCCACAATTACTGGTAATAGTAGGAGCACTTGGGGTTGTTGGTACGGCTTTTATGGTATAGTTAACTGTTCTAGCGGCACTCCAACATAAGGAGGTATTATGTCTGGCTCTTAAATAATATACAGTGCCGCTGTTTCTGGTTATACTGTTTGCCGAATTGCTAGTACTGGTTCCCGAACTGCTACTTTGCCAGTACCAGGTAACCCCACTAGGGGCAGAACCTTTGGTAAGTACGGTATTCCCACAATTACTGGTAATGGTGGGAACACTTGGCGTAGTTGGTGCGGCTTTTACGGTATAATTGACCGTTCTAGCGGCACTCCAACATGAGGAACTGTTATGTCTGGCTCTTAAATAATATACGGTACCAGAAGTTCTGGTAATACTGTTTGCCGAATTGCTAGTACTGGTTCCCGAACTGCTACTTTGCCAGTACCAGGTAACCCCACTAGGCGCCGAGCCTTTGGTAAGTACGGTATTCCCACAATTATTGGTAATGGTGGGAGCGCTAGGAACTCCTGCTGTATTAACACTATAGTTCACGGTTCTGGCAGCTCCCCAACAACCTGTATTATTGTCCCTAGATCGCAAATAATATACAGTGCCACTAGTAAGCGTAATATGATTATTTGAATTAGCTGTTCCTGTAGCTGTTCCCGTTGGACTACTTTGCCAATAAAATGTTTCTGAACTATTTAAAGAACCACTATGAAAAATGACTGTGTGTCCACATGAATTGGACATGGTTATATTTGTTAAAGGCAGATCTGGTATGGTTTTTATGGCATAGTTTACCGAGCGAGCGGTACTCCAACATTGTGTCGTGTTATTTCGCGCTCTTAAATAATAAACAGAACCATTTGTTAATGTAATTTGACTTGAGGAATTACTTGTACTGGTTCCTGATGCACTACTTTGCCAATACCAAGTTTCCCCACTTGGTATTGATGTGCTTCTTGTTAACACACTATTTCCACAATTATTAACTACTGACGGGTATGTAGGGATACTAGGTGTCGTTTTTATATTATAATTCACAGTACGTGCACTGCTCCAAACGAATGACAAGTTATTTCTTGATCGTAAATAAGACACATTACCACTTGTTAATGTGATTTGACTTGCCGAATTACTAGTACTCGTTCCTGTTGAACTACTCTGCCAAAACCAGGTTTCCCCACTTGGTGGATTTCCTCTGGTTAGGATACTATTACCACAATTATTAACTACAGTTGGAGCTGTTGGTGTACTGGGTAAAGGTGCTATAGCGACATTTAGGGTTCCTAATATGGTTGATCCTTTTTTAAAATTAACAGTTCCAACCCCCGAAACTCCCCATTGTATGGTTACATCGAATACAGTGTTCCCATCCGCACTACTAGAAGTTATCGTTCCTCCTGTTACGCTCCAACTTGTTCTAATGTGTGATGAACCATTAAAATAAGTATAATTACCTACGCTATTTGGTATTACGGAAGTAGGACCTTCTATATTTTGGCTAAAACTAAACTGAAAAAATGTAAAAAAGACTAATAGACCAATAGCCTGTTTTTTATATTTAGATATATTGAATAGTAATGTCATAACTATAAATATTAATTTGTTGATTATTGTGGAGGTATTTGCAGATTTTTATAATGGTACTTATTGGCTGATAAAATGTTGCCCTCAGCATCTTTAACAAATTCCAATCGGTTAAAGGCGTCGTACTCATAATTGGTGGTATAACCTTTGGGGTCTGTGATACTGGTGACCCCGACCAAGGGATCGTAGGTATAGGTGGTGACCATGGCATTGGGAAGTCCTGTCCTGATCTTGTCTAGGGCAGTTATCATGGCACTTTGACCATAAGTACCGTTTTTGATGGCTATTAATTCTGCTGCAGTCAATGTTGTTGTAGCTGCTGCATAGGTGGCATTCTCTATTTTGGCCACAGGATATGCTTCATCGTAGCCCCAGATAATACTTGTAGTGGCTCCATTCTCGATATGATATTGAGTAACATTTCCATTATCATAACTATCAAAAGTATATTTACAGTCATCGCTATTATTAACATTAACCAATGCTCCTTTTTTACTAAACACTTTTTGAGGTAAGTGTAATCCATTAAAGGCGATATATTGGGTTTTGAAATGACTAACAATTTGACTGTCCTCTAAAATTTTAGTCTCTAGAGGCACGGAAATTTCATTGCTTGTAATTAGAGGAGTATCATTTAAATCTTGGGCATACTTATAACTGGTTTCCAAAACAACCCCTTTAGAGTTTGTCATTGTTGTTTTTTGAATCTCCTGATTTAGGTTATTATATATGTAATTGGTAGATGTAAACAATTCGTTAATTAAAGTGTCACTAACATCATAATAATATTGTGTAAAATCTGTTTTGTCTTTTTTATACCAATAAATAGGAATGCTGGATTCTAATAGCTCTTTAGTATCTCCTAAGGTAAATGGAGGGGTTATACAACCTGGAGGATCAAGTAAATTTGAGCTGCCGTGGCTATATAATTTAAAATCTGTCCTAGTATTACTAACGTTCTGATTTTCGGTATAGAAATGCGCTTCTTTGGTCAATATTTTATTTTGCTCATCATAGACCTCTTTGGTAAGAAGTTGTCCGCGTTCATGCCCTAAGTTAACACGAATAGAACCATTATTATCATCAGCCACGATATTTGGAGTTGTAGTATATTTATAATCAGTTCGACCATTTGTGTTTCCTAATGAATCTTTATCTATTTCGGTTACGTATTCATAGGTGATCCCATTGCCCTCAATGCCTGATCGGGATGAAGATCCATATGTATAAGTGTAGGTTGTTGTATCTGATCCTGGTGGAGGTAAACAATTACCCTGATTATAGTAAACAAAATCAGTAAAGCGATCATACTTAAAATTCGTATTAACTAGTTTTCCACTAGAATTGCTTGTGCCTGGGCTATTATAGAAGTATTCTTTTTGGTTAAAAAAAGTACCGTTATAACTAAAGTTAGTAATATTCTTTATGCGTAAGCCAAAACCTGATACATTCTCATCAGGTAAATTACCTAGCTTATTAAAATAGGAAGTTTGGATATGTGCCTCAACAAGGCTTCCATAAACTTCTAAAACGACAGTAGCTGTTCCTGCACTTAAGGCTGGACTACTAAGATAATCATTGCTATATCCTGTAAAATTCAGCTTTTCTATGCCATTGTTTATAACCCTTATATTAGCATAGGCGTATTTAGCATTAACGGGATCACAACCTGTACAAGTTAAGTCTCCTGTAATGATCAATGTGGTTGCTTCATTTAAATTAAAACTAAAAACTTCGGTTTGAACATCGGTCTCTGATGGCTGATTACCACCATTACCTGTCCCAACAATATCCATTGTTTCGGTTACCGTTTCGTCCTTTAAAAAAATGTTTTTACCATAAAAAGAATTAGGCTCGTAAGTAAATGTTGTATAGCCTTTGGTTGGATATTTAATTTTTGTGAGCATTCCAGCCTGCATTTTAACAAGATCGATAGATCGATCAGCTGCACCAACCTGATAAAAAGTACCTAAATTTTGTACAATAATATCTCGTTTTGGAATTAAATTAAGATTTGTCTTCCCGTTAAAGTTTCCAAAATAATCCATTGAAAAGGATCTTAAATCTGGGAGTTGCACCGATGCGTATTCTAAACTAATGACCTCTTTTTCGTTGCTTCCATAAGTTTCGTAAACCCTATCTAACTTAAAGCGGTATTTATCAACTCCCAAATAATTTGTAGGATCGCCAGTAGTACTGTATTCAAAATGAATGGTTTTTATTTCGGTGTAACCTGAAACGGCATCCCCTCGTTCAATGATAATTTTGTCCAAATAAAACCCATTGACACCATCACCTCCAGCATATTGCGTATTACTCCCTGTTATAAAACGTGCGCGCCCATTCGGAAAATTAATTTCTTGGAGTTTGTTAGCAAATGTTAGAGAGGTAGAACTATTACTGGTCCATCCAAACATTTGGGATGTTTCAAAAATCTCACTCCCATTTCTTCCTTTGGAATAAGTGTATTTTTGTGAATGACTTTCTCCAGATGAAAAATTAGTATATTGGGTACCATAGTTATAAGTTAAAACATCACCTTTAGTATTGCTTATTTTATTGAGTAACCAAGTCGATTTATAAGGTGTATTATGGATATGAGTGCCACCATCACTTGTTGGTTTGTTTAATTGACTTTGCTCATAATCTACAAATTCATATTGAAGCCCTTGTTTATCAATGATTTTGTATAGATATGGATTGTGTACATTAACTACTTTATGTCTGTATATTTTAAATTGATCTGGAGGAAACTTGGTAGTTACTTCACCATCGTTATCTGAGTTAAGAAAAAAGGTGCCGTTCACCGTGGGCAGGCTAATTTGATAAGCATCTTTAACCCGTGAATATTTTTCGGCATTAAGAACATCTGGAACTTGAAAGTCGTAGGGATTAGCACCTATAGTGTTTGTTAAAGCCGTGATGTCTGGGAGGGTATAAGGATTTGGCTCTAATTCATCTGGTGTGTCTCTGGTTTCTAAGCTTATCAAACCACCAGTATCTAGTGCCCAGCCCAACCCAACCCATGAGGGTACTTGATTTACTTTAATACCCGAAGCATGATATTTTAACTTAATGGGAATCTGTATGTCGCCAGACACAACCGTATATAGAGGGATTTCTATATTAGGCAAGCCTGAAGCAAGATTAACAGGATAGGTTCCATATATGCCTAGTTCTGATGCTGTGGGTGCTGGTGGAAATATATCAGGTAATTTTTCCTGACTTAAAACAATATTAATAGAAAATAAGGCTAAAACTAAAAACGATAAAGGTGTTTTCATTTGGTTTGAGATTATAATGAAATTTGGATTAAATATTTTGTGGTAAAAGTATGGATGTTGTAAGAGTAAAAAGTAAGGTTTTACCTTACTTTTTGTAAGGTTTTAAAAAAAAATATAATTTTAAGGAATAATTATTTATGTGCAGACGACCAATAACTGTGTTATAGACGTTATAAAACAGCAAATTGATTTAAAAATTTATTTTGTAATGTATGGTGTATTAATTACTAAACATCAAGAACCTCTATAATATCTCTTATAAATTTCATGGCTTCGGTTTCCAGGTGTTGGTATAGCGTATTAAAATTATTGAGATTTGGATGCTCCGTTAATAGATGCTCAACAATTGAAAACCCTTCCAGGTTGTTTGGTATATGATATTTGTTCCAATCGCTATTTCTAAATATATCCCAATACTTTTTTTGTATTTGCCTATTTTGTCCAGCCAGACAAATTCCAAATTGCATTTTATTATAACTAAAAACGATGACAATTTTTAACTTTTGGTTTTTTAGAGAAATTGGAGTAAAAGGAAAATATGAAAAGTTTATGTTTCCTTGATAAATGCTTCCTGTTTTATAATCAATAGGATAAGTCTTTTTTAAATACGTTCTCAATCCTTTTATGCAGGCGAATAATTTTTTGTAGTCTTTTTGTATACGATCTTCTTCATTTTGTTTTCCGCAAGGTATTAAGTTATCATTATCTGGTCGCTCGCTTTTTTTACTAGAATGCCTGTTTTTAGTATTTGGCTTTTTAATGGGGATACAAATATCAACTATGAATTTATGCTCAGGATGTGTTCTATGGTCATTATGATATAATTCAAAATAATGACCATCTTCAAATTCGTAACCATTTTCCAATACCCACACGCATGTACTATCCCAAGCTTTAGAAAAAGAGTCAGGTGCTATTTCAAAAGCACCTACAGCATAATACCCTTCTTTAATGAGAACCTTTTTTACTGGGCTTTCAACTGGTACATCTTCATGTGCCGTAAAGCAAGTACTTAGTCTTACTTTCGATGAATCAGTAACCCTGGGATTATCGTGATATACAGTTACTGCTTTTAAATTTGGAACATTTAGCAAGTCTTTAGTTGCCATCCATTTTGCTAATTTTTCATAACTGGCTCCAATCTTGTCAAATTCGCCAATATGAGTCAGGCCAATAAGTGTTATTTCAGAAAGTTTTTTTATTTCTATTTGTCCATTCATTTCAATCCAGTTTAAGGTATTATCAATTCGACAAATATACTTTTCAGTCAATTTTGTGTTTACACCAATCTTGCTAATTTTATTTTTAGACTTAAATGCTATAGGACTTATGCCATAAAATTCCTTAAACGCTCTAGAAAGAGAATTACCGCTACTAAAGCCATATGTAAGAGCCAATTCGGTTATAGATTTATTAGTCCCGACATGTAAAATTGCGGCGATTTTTTCAATTCTTTTCCTAATAATAAATGAGTTAATAGTTTCACCTGTTATAAATTTAAAAACTCTATGGAAATGAAATGGCGAGTAGTGGACCTTTTTCGATAATAATTCGAGTGATAATTCTTCCACTAAATTATTTTCAATAAAGTCAATAATTAGATCGATCCTTTGTATATACGTTTTTTCTGTGTTGTCATTCATTTTTATTGTATTACTAGTTGAACCGAATGTTGTATTAATACGAAGTAACGTTTTTGGAATGGTATCTGCTTTCAAACATAGCTAAAAACTTTATGCCTTGTGAGAAAAAGCACTGTTTTTATTTTATAATCTTTCTTCATTTAATTTGTGATGACACTTTATTTAAGAATTGTATATTTATCTAAAATTATATTTAATCATTTTTTTATGTTCAAAATTCAAAAAACGTCTCTGTTACCAGTTCTAGTTTTAATGTTTTTAACCAGTTTATCTGGATGCCAAACGCCTCAAAAAACAAAATTAAAAGCTTTGATTATAGATGGTCAAAATAATCATGGTGTATGGCCAAAAACGAGTATCATGATGAAAAGCTATTTAGAGGAAACGGGATTGTTTGATGTTGACATACAACGGACCACTTATACATGGCAAGGGCCTCATTTTGATAAGATAGAAGGTATAAAAAAGATAGAAGAATTATTAGTTAAGTATCCAATAGATGATGTGGAGAGAACTCCAGTTGGAGAACCCAAAGCAGACCCTGATTTCAGTCCTGATTTTAAAGCCTACGATGTGGTTATTTCAAATTTTGGTTGGAAAACGGCGCATTGGAATGACGCAACTAAAAAGAATTTTGAAGATTATATGATTAATGGTGGTGGATTTATTCTTATTCACGCAGCTAATAATGCTTGGGGTGATTGGGATGCTTATAACAGCATGATTGCACTAGGCGGTTGGGGTGGTAGGAATACTGAAAGTGGACCCTACGTGTATTATGATATTAATGATAAATTAAAACATGACACTTCTGATGGTCCTTGTGCTAGTCATGGACCTCAATTTGAATACCAATTAAAAACACGCGCTCCAGAGCATCCAATAATGAAAGGCCTGCCAGATACATGGTTGCATTCTAAGGATGAATTATATGAGCGTTTACGTGGCCCTGCCAAAAATATGACTGTATTAGCAACCGCATTTTCAGGAACGGATGAAGACGTCAATAAAGCCAATAAAAATGAAGGCCGTACTGGGAGACATGAGCCTCTATTAATGGCTGTTGAATATGGTAAAGGGAGAGTCTTTCATTCTGCTTTAGGTCACATGGATTATTCTATGGAGTGTGTCGGATTTATAACAACGCTTCAACGTGGAGCTGAATGGGCAGCTACTGGTAAGGTGACTCAAAGTGTTCCTAAAGATTTTCCTAATGCAGATATTTTAAGTGTTAGAAAGTTTAAGAAGTAGGTTTTAGGTCAACACATAGTTTATAAAAGAAAACAATTATTTGTCTTTCTTAAAAAGAGGAATTCGGTAGGATAGGGTATAACTATAACCTGTTCCAATTCCACTACTGTCATAGGTTTTGTTAAATCCAGGGATGTAAATGTTTTCAAAATTATCAGGTACAGTTTCGCTGGCTAGTATTTTAAGCTGAGCGTTTAACCCCAGATATAAATTGTTGAATAATTCTACTTTTATACCTAAAATAAGTTCTACCCAAAATGCTGTTAAATCGCTAAATTCTTGTTTATCGCTTGAAGAAAATTGTGGTGCCCAATATTGATTCGTACTATATACATTGAAACTGTTTAAATCATGACTAAATGAACTCGCTCCAATACGGAAACCAGAATAAATCATATTATCCATATTCAACCAGTTTTGGTACATATTATAGTCTATCCCTCCTTTAACATAAGAGCCTTTGCTAAAAACATCTAAATTGTCATTAATAGAATTTTTCTCTTCAAAACCTATTTCACCAGCGATGTATAAACGTTTTTTTAGTCTGTAATCTGCCGAAATTTCAAATCCGCTATATTCTTCATCTACAAACGAACGGATTAATTTACCCAGATCCCCCCCCACGCGAAGTCCATATTTTACTTTCACTTTTATGGAATCATTTGGGGTACTAATAATGCTATCGTTTTGAGCGTTTACAGACGCACAAAAAAGAAACATACATACAAAGCTACTAATGAGATATGGAAAAATGCGCTGTTGTTTCATCTTCTATAGATTGGTTATCGTTTAAAGGTTGTCTTGCTTTTATCCAGTTATCGGTATCTGGTTCAAAAGTAAGGGTTACATTTTCAAAAATAGTTTTATAGCCACACGCACGAGACACATAAACCTCTTTACGGCTATAGTTTATGGTAATAATATCCTCATTCCCTTCAGCGAAATCATCAGATGTATCATCAGGTGTACCAGCATCATTTATAGAAAAGTCTTTAATAAGGCTATATTGTGTGGTATTTTCATCCGTTTTTAATGGTAAATAGGCAGTGGAGAGATTTGCAGTTCCATTATAGTTTATTTCATCATTTTCAACGAAAACACTAAGAGTGTTTTCATTTCCTGTTCCTATAATCAGTAGGTTAACAACATTTTTATTATTATCTTCATTATTAGTGTCAAGAAAATCAATAATTAATCTAGGGGTCGTAGGTGTACTATCTGGACAGATATCGTCGCGTTCACAACTTATCGATATAACACTTATCAAAAGGAGTGGAATGACTAAAATTTTAAAATACTTCATTTTTAATTTTATATAGATTTTTCAACAAGTTCAGAATGATATTAATTTTTATCGACGTTCCAAAAGTACAACATTTTCAACATGAAATGTTTGAGGAAACATATCTACAGCTTGTGTTTTTACTACTTTATATGTGGCATCCATTAAGGCTAAATCTCTAGCTTGAGTGGCACTATTACAGCTTACATAAACGATCTTTTTGGGAGCGATATTTAATATTTGTTGCACGACATCTTTATGCATCCCGTCACGCGGGGGGTCTGTAATAATGACATCTGGTTGTCCATGCGCTTCTATAAATTCATTATTAAAAACTTGTTTCATGTCTCCAACATAAAACTCAACGTTATTTATATTATTTAATTGTGCATTTTCTTTTGCAGCAATTATAGCATCAGGAACAGATTCTACGCCTATAACTTTACTGGCTTCTTTTGCAACAAATTGAGCTATGGTTCCTGTTCCTGTATATAAATCGTAAACCAACTCATTTCCTGTTAATTGCGCAAAATCTCTTGTGATTTTATAGAGCTCAAAAGCTTGATCTGAATTCGTTTGATAGAATGATTTGGCATTAATTTTAAATTTTAAGCCTTCCATTTCTTCAAAAATATGATCTGTTCCTTTATAACAAATTACATCTTGATCGTAGATAGTATCATTAGCCTTTCCATTAATAACATACTGTAATGAAGTTATCTGAGGAAAAGTGCTAGCTATATAGTCTAACAATAATTCGCGTTTTATTTTATCTTCTTTAAAAAACTGAACCAATACCATGATATCACCTGTACTGGACGTGCGAAGCATCATGGTTCTTAATAAACCTGTTTGATTTCTAGTGTTGAAAAATTCTAATTCGTTTTCAATTGCAAATTGTTTAACGGCGTTTCTAATTGCGTTAGACGGGTCTGCTTGCAAATGACATTTTTTAAGATCCAGAATTTTATCCCACATACCTGGAATATGGAATCCAAGGGCGTTTCTATCTCCTAAATCTTCATCAGATTGAACTTCTTCTATCGTTAACCAACGACTATCACTAAAAGAAAATTCCATTTTATTTCTATAGAAATATTGATTAGAAGCTCCCAGAATAGGCGTGACTTCAGGTAGCTCAATATGACCGATACGTGTTAAGTTATTAGTGACTTCTTTTTGTTTGTAAAATAACTGATGCTCGTAAGCCATATCTTGCCATTTACAACCCCCACAAGTTCCAAAATGCTCACACTCAGGCTGGGTTCTTTTATCAGATAATTTATGAAATACAATAGCCTTGCCTTCATAATAAGCTTTACGCTTTTTAAAAGTTTGCACATCGATAATATCACCAGGCACAGCATTTGGTAGAAAAATAACTTTTCCATCGGGTGCTTTGGCTATGGTTTTTCCTTTAGCACCAGCATCAATAACTTCTACTTGTTCAAAAACTTGCTTTTTTGCTTTTCTTCTAGACATGCTGCAAAAATAATAATAGCGACAAATAAATATGGTTTTATTTCCATTAACTTTAAAGGAATTTATTTTTTATAAAGAATAAAATGAACCTTTTAAGTTTTTTACTGTCATTATATTAAACATTAGCACTTAAAAAGTAAATGAAAGTTGTAAATATTCATAAACGTATTATCAATCAACCTAAGAGAGAAGTGTCTGGTTTACTTGAAACATTATCAACTAAAAATGATAAAATCTGGCCTGTAGCATATTGGCCACGTATGAAGTTAGACAATGGTTTAAAGACAAAGTCAAAAGGCGGTCATGGGATTATAGGTTATGTAGTTGAAGATTATATTTTTAATGAATTGATTGTATTCAAGTTTTCTAAACCAAAAGGATTTCATGGGATTCATAAATTTGAAATTATAGAAAATACAGACTCTACTACCAAGGTAATGCATAGTATAATAATGAATACAAAAGGACGTGCAACTTTACAATGGTTTTTTGTTTTACAATGGTTACATAATGCTTTGATTGAAAATGCCTTTGATGCTATTGAAAACAATTATACTAATGCCAAAGTGTTTACCAAATGGAATTTATGGGTTAAGTTTTGGCGATTCATTTTAAAATAAAAATGTGAATACTAGTAAAATTTCTGATAGTGATTTAGTTAGCAGATACCAATCTGGTGATAAAAAAGCATTGGCTGTGTTAGTAAAGCGTTGGCATAAATTATTTTGCGAAAAAGCTTTTTGGATTACTAAAGATGCAGATGTAGCAAAAGATGTTGCACAGGATAGTTGGAATACTATAATTAATAAAATAGCAGGGTTAAAAGACACCAATCGTTTTGGAAGTTGGGCATTACGCATTGTTTATAATAAATCTTTAGATGTACTTAATATAAATAAAAGAACTCATAAAACATTTGAAGCTTATAAATATGAACAGGAAAAAATAATTATTGAAGATGAGGATGATAAGGAAAATTTAAAAAATGCACTTTTAAAAACTATAAAAACACTACCACAGCATCAACAAATAGTTATCAGACTATTTTATGTTGAAGACTATTCATTAAAGGAAATAAGTGATCTTTTAAATATATCTGTTGGTACAACAAAATCTAGATTATATCACGCCAGAGAAAAATTGAAATTAACATTAAAAAATATAAATTATGAAAACTAATATGGAAGACATAGACAAGCTCATTAAAGAAACATTAACTCAAGAAGAAGCAAAATTTTATGAAGAGCTAGAAGAACAAAGTCTTTTTGGCATGCTTGGAGGCTTGTTTATGGGTAAGCATAAATGGATAATTATTGTAATAAATATTATAAGTATTTTTGCTTTTGTGGCATTTATATATTGTGCTATTCAATTTTTTAATACAGAAGTTACTAATGAACTTATAAAGTGGGCTATTTTGGGTGTACTTAGCATGATGTTGGTTAGTATGTTAAAATTATTTGTTTGGATGCAAATGGACAAAAATGCTATAATTAGAGAGGTAAAGCGTTTAGAGTTACAAGTCTCATCACTCTCAGGTAGAATGTCTGAATAGGGTTTTATAATACAATTAATATTTACTAACTTGCGACTCTATCCGGGGATGATTTCTCTCCCACGCTGAATTTTCGTTTCTTCGAAAGAATAAAGGTACAGTAGGAATTGCATATTTTTTATATTTAAATTTTTTAAAATGGCAATTTTAGAACAACAAACATCGCAACAATTAATTGCATTAGAAAACAAGTATGGCGCTCACAATTATCACCCATTACCTGTCGTATTAAACAGGGGAGAAGGTGTGTATGTGTGGGATGTAGACGGAAAACAATATTATGATTTTCTTTCTGCGTACTCTGCCGTTAATCAAGGGCATTGTCATCCAAAAATTGTTAATGCTATGGTAGAACAAGCCAAAACATTAACATTAACTTCGAGAGCTTTTCATAATGATATGCTTGGTAAATATGAGAAATTTGCTTGCGAATTTTTCGGGTTTGATAAACTATTACCAATGAATACGGGAGCTGAAGCTGTAGAAACAGCTTTAAAGCTATGTAGAAAATGGGCTTATGAAGTAAAAGGAATTGATGAAAACAAAGCAGAAATTATAGTATGCGAAAACAATTTTCATGGACGTACTACAACTATCATTTCGTTTTCGAATGACCCTGTTGCCCGTCAAAATTTTGGACCATTCACTAATGGCTTTATTAAAATTGAATACGATAATCTGAATGCATTAGAAACTGCTTTGCAGAATAATCCAAATGTAGGTGGTTTTTTAGTAGAACCTATTCAGGGTGAAGCTGGGGTTTATGTGCCTGGTGCAGATTATTTAGCTAAGGCAAAATCACTTTGTGAGCAATACAACGTTCTGTTTATTGCAGATGAAGTACAAACAGGTATAGCTAGAACAGGTAAACTATTGGCTGTTAATCATGAAAATGTTACTCCAGATATTTTAATTTTAGGAAAGGCAATAAGTGGAGGCGTTTATCCGGTATCTGCCGTTTTAGCTAATAATGCTATTATGAATGTTATAAAACCTGGTAATCATGGAAGTACTTTTGGAGGAAATCCTATAGCAGCAGCAGTAGCTATAGCTGCTCTAGAGGTAGTAAGAGATGAAGCGCTAGCTGAAAATGCTGAAATATTGGGAAATATGTTTAGAAGCGAATTAAATAAATATATTGAAACTAGTAATATAGCAAATTTGGTTAGAGGAAAAGGTTTGCTTAATGCGATTCTTATAAACGATGATGAAGATAGTGATACGGCTTGGAATATTTGTTTGGCATTAAGGGATAATGGGTTATTAGCAAAACCTACACACGGAAATATTATACGTTTTGCGCCACCTTTAGTAATGAATGAAGTACAATTACTAGATTGTATTAATATAATTATAAAAACACTTAAACGATTTGAGAAATAATATATGGAAGAAAATTCGGTTTACGAAAGTCTTGAACTTGATGTAAAAGAATAAAAAAAGCGCCATTTGGCGCTTTTTTTATTCTGAAAATTCTGTTATTGGTTTTGTTGCCACTGTTCCATGACTTCTTGAGATTGTTGCATAAGATCGTCCCAACCTATTGTATATATTTTGTATATGGTATATACTAAATATAGAAGATTTATTATTAATATTACCAGAGCTACAATTTTAGCAGTATCCATAGCTTTAATACTACTTGGGTCGTAGTTTTCTGGATTAAGTTTTGCTTTGCTTAGATTACTATTAGCGATTATAAATGCAATACCTGCAAGAATAAATCCTGATCCACCGATACAGCAGCATAAAAAGCCTAAAATAGCTAGTACATAAACAAGTGTTGGGTTTAGTTTTTGTTGTTCCATTTGCGAATTTTAATTGATTATTTTAATAATATAACTTATTATAATTGTAGCTACCGTTAGTATAGCCAACCCACCAATAATTTTATTGGAGTGTTTAAATTTAAAGAAAATATTTATGCCTATACACAGAAAAAGAATAATTAAGCTATAAATTGCAGGATACATGTAAAAAGCATCTATGAATTGACCTTCTAAGATTAAAGCTATAGATCTTTGTATACCACATCCCATACATTCAACTCCAAAAAGTTTTTTATTTAAACATGGTAACATATAATCGTCCATACCCTTCATGTGTAGAAAATAATTTTATAAAGCTAAAATAGTAAAAGGATATGAATTGATGTTTCCTTGACATCCAAAATAAAAAGGCAAAAGTTAATACGTTATAAATGATTTTTGGGTTCCATTAAAATAAGACTTTGGGGTAATTGAACGACTATTTGATTTCCACAACCAAGAGTGAAAACACATTACTTATTTATTAGTTACCATAATTTTTTTGTTAAATACTTGATTATTGTCTAAGTTTATTTGGACAATATATACACCATTATTAAGTGATTTGGTAGAGAATGCGTATTCCTTTTTTACGTTAAGAATCTTTCTTCTTTGGACTTCTTTGCCAGTAACATCGAATAAACTAAACCCCTTTATATTCAGAGCGTTTGGATTTGAAATTTTTAATTCAGAAATATTGTTATTTTGAAATACTTTTATATCATCAAAATTAGTTTCAGTAGTACTTAAGCTATTTTCAATGAAAGCAATTTCAAATCGGTTGGTGTAATTTTTAGCTTCAAGATTGATGTTGAAATCTTGAGTTTTTAAATCTACAAAAGTATTATTTTCAGTATCAACTAAATAAATAGGTTGTTCACTTTCAAAATTTTGAATGTCGGCTATTCTGATTCTAATTTGGGACTCTTTATTTAATTTAATAGCTAAAGGAATTCTTAAAGTAGCATCAAAAGGTAATGCTTCAGCAACATAAGATTTTCCATCAACTAACCAATGTGCATCTAAAGCTAATACGTCATTTTCATTTATTTTAGATTCCAACCCATAATCAAAACTTTCGGTAGCAGAATTATGAAAAGTTTCTACTAATTGTCTAGTATATGTATTATTGAAATCAACATTTAATCTAAAACGTTTATAGTCATTCGGAACTTTTGAAAACCCATTTATGTTTTTCGATATTTTCTTTTTTGTGTTAGAATTTTTGAAGAATTCAGTAGAATCTGTTGCGATAGATTCCTTTTTATAAACACGATGGCTATTTTTCGCTTTTACGGTGCCCATTGCTGTTCCTTCAACCATAAATCCTTGTCCAATAGGTATGTATCGTCTTGGGCGTTTACCACTAGGACTTCCGCTTCCAGCCCCATTAATTACCCCATTACCATCATAGGTGCTAAAAGTAGCAGCAGTATAAGTTTCAACTGTTCCTGCAGCATTAATAGTATAGCTGGCATATCCACCATCGTATGCTTTTAAATTGTGTGAGTTTACATTGGGGTTTTGTTCCCAAAAATATAGCGTACCTGTAATAACAGCAGCATTTTCAGTATCGTGAATATAAGCTAATGCATCTAGAGCAGAAGGGTAAGGGTTACCAACCAATGTGAAATGATTATGTAATACATTAACACTTATTGTCCCATTATTAGGTTTGCCTCTAAAATCGTATTGCTGAGCACCACCAGATCCAGCAGTTCCTTTCATCGTAAAGCCTTCACCTGGATTCAAGCTAGTAGCGCCCTGTACATGTACCCATCCAGAATACGCATCTGAAGCTATAAACTTCCAAATCCAATAAGGTTCAATAGTTAAAGGACTAGAAGTACTATTGTATCCAGTTACGTGAGCCACAGTAGCAGGCGTTGAAGTTATAAGACCAGTTGCGTCATTAAGAAAAGTAATGCCAAAAGGATTATTTACAGAATTACTGGTTTTACTACCAATAGGGGAACACCAGTAATTATATTCGTATTCGTCTACATTGGCTTCTTGATAAACACTTAATTCACCAACGCCAGAGTTTCCTGTAATACCAGTACCTTGAATAACCTGAGCTTCATTACGTAAATAAACACTACTGTTGGCTTCGTTTAGATTAATATCATCTTCTACAAAAACAATTTCATCGTCTATAAAAATAAAGGCATCATTTCTTACCGATAATTGAGAGAATGATAAGTTGCTAATTAATAGCAAAAAAATGGCATATCTGTTAAACATGACTTAATAGGTTAGGTATATTTGGGATAGCAAATATAAATATATTTTCAGAAAAATCGTTTTTTCATCGATAAAAAATGTTTTTAAACGGAAAAATGGTTAAGAAATCTAGATGAAATACTTACTTAAAATCTAATTTTTAACGTAATTTGCAGGCTGTAAAAAGAATTACGACTAATGAAGTATTTTAATTATATATTAATCATTTTAGGAGCAATTATTGCTATTTATGCAAAATCAGAAACAAAACAAAATGAATATGTTTTAATTGGAGGGATTATTGTGCTTATGATTGGGGTTTATAGAATATCCAGAAGTGTACCTAGTAAGCATGATAGTGAGGATGATGTTAATAATCTTAATTCTGAAAACGAGTAGTTATGTCTTTTAAATTAGGTGATTCTGTTCTGGTTATAGACGAAGATTTATCTGGAGTCATAAAGCAGGTTTCAGGGAATACTATTTCTGTTGAAACTGCAGATGGTTTTTTATTAGATTTTCAAAGTGATGAGCTGGTTATAGATAAATCTAGTAGTACTTTTACTAAAGAATTGTTTTCGCAAACAACCATAAGCGCTATTGTTTCAGAGAAAGAACAGTCTCCAAAAAGAAAGCAAGTTAAAACAAGAGCAAAAGATAGGTATGAACCTACTATGGAGGTTGATTTGCATATCAATCAATTAATTAGATCCCCAAAAGGGATGTCTAAGCATGATATACTAACATTACAATTAGATACAGCAAAGCATCAATTAGATTTTGCCATTAGAAAACGCATTCAAAAAATGGTATTCATTCACGGTGTTGGTGAGGGCGTTTTAAAAGTAGAATTAGAATACTTATTAGGGCGTTATAATAATGTGAAATTCTACGAAGCTAACTACCAGAAATATGGATTAGGGGCTACCGAAGTATATATTTATCAGAATGTAGCTCCAAACTAATTGAATTTAGGTTCACCTTTTCTTGTTTTTGTTAATTTAGAATCTTCTAAAATGCCAAAATCAAATTCATCTAAAGATATAAGTGTTAAATCGAAATTAGCAATCGTAAGACTTACTACATAAGTTTGAACAATATTATGATGTTTTTCATTGTATTTTGTAGTTGTTATTCCACCCTCTTTAACATCACCGTTTAAATAATCAGGAACTAAAACCCCATCGACGTCAGTTTTATCATCTGTAGGGTCTTCATTTTGAGTATATCTTTCTTCATTACGGGTTAAAACCTCATCATTATCATCATCGGAGTCTAAATAATCAGCATGGCCATCGCCGTCTGTATCTTGCGCATCAGTAAAATCACCATCATTATTTGGATCTGGATTTTCTTCTTTTGTTAAGACATTATCACCATCATCATCATCATCAAGATAATTAGGTATTCCATCACCATCTGTATCATCATCATCTAAATTTCCATTGCCATCAATGTCCTCTAATTCAGCAGGAATACCATCATTGTCATCCTCAATTAAAATTGTTTTAATAGTTGCTGTTCCATCTGTACTTTCTATATCTTGGGTTATTGTTATATCTGATGCAGGAACGTCATTACAAAATAAATTATTAGGTAATTTATCATTACTATATGTTCTATAATTAAATGGATTGGAAGTGCTTACATTAAAATCTTTTTCATAAACTTTAGTAACTTCATCAAGCACAAGAATCTCATCAAGAGTACTAAGTTCATCGATTTTTAAAGATAATGATTCAGATGGGTCATCTTTAGTTTTATAAAATACGATGCTGCTCACACCTTCACAAGCTTTAAACGTTTCTCCAAAGTCTAATTCAACAGTAATTACATCACCATCGTCACAAGAATATATATTTAATAGACTTATAGAAATTAGAGCTAAAAATAATTTGCGCATTGATTTTGGGTTTTAGGACAAAAATAAAGTAATTGTTATTTATAACGTAGCTTATTGATAATAATTTTATTTCAAGTATTTTTGATCCTTAAAAGTTTATCTAACTCCCCTAATTTTGTGATAGCTTTTTTATTGGATTAGTAAAATGACTTTTTTATGAAGAATGTATATTTTGATAATGCTGCGACTACTCAAATAAGAGATGAGATTATAACTTCTATGGCTGGAGTTATGAGAGAAAATTATGGAAATGCATCATCATCACATAGTTTTGGGAGGTCTTCTAAGTCACTAATAGAACAAGCAAGAAAAACCATTGCACACTATTTAAATGTCTCTGCTGGAGAAATTGTATTTACTTCGGGTGGTACAGAAGCTGATAATTTAGTACTGAGAAGTGCAGTTCGAGATTTAGGAGTTAAACACATGATTACTTCAAAAATTGAGCATCATGCAGTTTTACATACTATTGAGCGACTTGAAAATGAATATGATATATTGGTTAGTTATGTCAACCTAAAACCTAACGGGGAAATAGATTATTCAGATTTAGAGACTTTACTACAAACAGAAAGTAAAACACTTGTAAGTTTGATGCATATAAATAATGAAATAGGTAATGTTTTGGATATGGAACGTGTTGCTAATTTATGTAAAGCGAGTCATGCTTTATTTCATAGTGATGCTGTACAATCTGTTGGACATTATGAAATGGATTTACAGGCATTACCAATTGATTTTTTAGCGGCAAGTGCCCATAAGTTTCATGGACCAAAAGGTGTAGGCTTTGCTTTTATTAGGAAAAACACAGGTTTACAACCATTAATTTTTGGAGGAGAGCAGGAGCGAGGACTTAGAGCAGGTACAGAAAGTGTGCATAATATTATAGGCATGGAGGAAGCTTTAAAAAGTGCTTACGGTAATTTGAATAAAGAAGCCAGCTATATTAAGGGTTTAAAGCATTATTTTATTGATACGATTACGAAAGCCATGCCTGATGTCTCTTTTAATGGTTGTTCAGGACATTTAGATAAAGGGACTTATACACTTGTTAATGTATGTCTGCCTATATCTCCAAAAAAGGCTGCGATGTTATTATTTCAATTAGATTTAAAAGGGATAGCATGTTCTAAAGGAAGTGCTTGTCAAAGTGGGAGCTCACAAAATTCACATGTTTTGACTGAAATTTTAAGTGATACCGATTTACAGAAACCTTCTATTCGTTTTTCCTTTAGTTTATATAATACGAAGGAAGAAATAGATTATGTAATAGATGTTTTAAAAGCGTTTATTGAATAATTTTTCAAAATTTCATAGTCGTTCTTACATTAAAAACTCTAGGCGTTAAATAGTTAGGGATGGCGTATTGCCGCTTGCTAAATGCATCTCTTACCCAAGTGTTTGTGATAGAGTTTTGTACATCAAACATATTGAAAATTTCAAAACCAAAAGAAAGTGCTTTGAAAGGTTTTTTCCAACCGTTTTTAAATTGTTTTTTTTCATCAACAAGTACAAATTGTAAACCTAAATCTGCACGTTTATATGCGGGTAATCTATTTTGATATTCATAAGGGTCTGCATAACTTGGAGAACCTCCTGGTACCCCTGTGTTATAGACTAAATTTAAATACATTTTCATGTTTGGTACGTTAGGTACATAATCTTGAAATAACGCAGCAAATTTTAAACGTTGGTCAGTTGGTCTGGCTATATAACCTCTATTATCAATGTTTTCTTCTGTTTTTAGATACCCAAAACTAAACCATGATTCTGTACCAGGGACAAACTCGCCATTGAGTCTTATATCTAATCCATAGGCATAAGCTTTAGCATTATTACTTGCTCTATAGCGAATACGTACATTTTCTAAAGTATAAGGGTTTACATCTGTTAAATTTTTATAATATGCTTCAGTGGTTAGCTTAAAAGGCCTATGCCACATTTTAAAACTATAGTCGTTACCTAATACTAAATGAAATGATTGTTGGGCTTTTGTATTGGGTTGTATTGCTCCGTTAGCGTCACGAAGTTCTCTATAAAACGGAGGTTGGTAATATAAACCAGCTGCAACTCTAAAAAGCATATCTTTTTCCCATTTTGGCTTAATTGCAAATTGCGCTCTGGGGCTAAATACTGTCTGAGAATTGTTTGACCCTGTACTTGCATCTTTAACACGCCAGTTATGTGCTCTAATACCAGCATTATACCAAACATCGCTAGTCCCTATTGTAGAACGCTTGCTCCATTGTACATAAGCCTGTAATCTATTTATTTGTGTATTGTTAGTGGCTCTTACATTTTGAAAAGCTTCTAAGGGACCATTATAAGGTGTATAGGGTTGTTCGTTTATAGGTAACGTTCTAGGCGGTCTAATTGAAAATCCAGCGGAATCAATAATTTCCCATTCTACTAAGCGATCTCGAATATCTTCATTCGTATATTTTACAGACCATTCAATTCTATTATCATTAATATTAAAATCTCCTTTATGTTCAATGTTAGTTATTAATGCATCTAAATCATTTCGTCCATGATTAAGTTGACTACCAATACCTTGGCTAAATTCAACTTCGCCTAAATTTTCATCACCAATATCAGTATTTACTTCACCTAATCTATATTGTGCCAGAATATCGAAATATTCTTCTTCGGTGGTATGATAGGTAGAAGTAATTAGTTTTAGTGTTAAATTATCATTGGCAAAATAAGTTCCCTTAAAGGCTCCAAAATAAGTTTGGTAACGATCTTTTTCCTGACCTTGATAAAATACTAATAAGGCTATAGGATCACTTAATGTACCAAAATTAGTTTGCCTCGTTTGTGGTTCATAATCGTACTTGTTTATAGAGGCATTACCTAAAAAACTTAAATGAAATTTATTCGAAAATTTATAAGTGAAATATGCTTGGGCATCTGCAAATGTAGGTCTGAAATTAGTTTCGGTTTCTTTCGCATTTACTAGTAAACTATTATCGCGATAACGAATACCTGTTATTCCAGTAAATTTTGAATTTTTACTTATGTTTTCAACAGAAAGACTGCCACCTAGCAAACTTATATCTGCATTAACCTCAAATTGATAAGGCATTTTGTATGTAATATCCAATACAGAAGAAAGTTTATCACCATATTTAGCCTGAAATCCACCAGCAGAAAAATCGACATTCTGCACTAAATCGGTATTTACAAAACTCAAACCTTCTTGTTGTCCAGAGCGTACTAAAAAGGGGCGGTAAACTTCTATATCGTTAACATATACTAAGTTTTCGTCGTAATTACCACCACGTACTGAATATTGTGTGCTTAATTCGTTATTGTTGCTTACCCCTGGGAGTGTTAATAATAAATTTTCTACTCCAGCATTGGCACCAGGTATTTTTCTAATGGTTTCTGGTTTTAAAGTAATAATACCCTCAACTTCTTTGCGCCTGTTGTTTGTGACAGTAACAGTCGCTATTTGCTCAATAGAAAGGCTCATTACGGGATTGAATTCATATGCTTCACCACCTTTTAAATTAAAGGTGCTTACTATTTTTTTATGTGAAAGGTGTGTGAATTCAATGGTTACATCTTGATTTGCATTAATTTTTAAAAGGTAAAAACCGTTTGAATTAGTGACGGTTCCATTAGTTCCTGTTTTAATATTTACTTCTTCAATGGGTTCATTATTTTCATCTAATATAACACCTTTAATTGTAGCTGTTTGTGAATAACCAATAGTTATTATGAAAAAAAATAAAAAATAAATTAGAAATCGTTTTGCCTTCAAAAGTATATATATAAAGTTTATTTTCGGTAAAATAACGCTTCAAAAGTAGAATTATTTCCTACATTATCAGTAACGATTACCTTTAAATTATTTTTTGTGTCTGTAATAATGCCATCATTAAAATCGTGGGTTAATGTTTTTGTTTTGTAATCGTACTCCATTAAAATCCATTTTCCATTTACCGTAGCTCTATATTTAGATACCCCAGAAAAATCATCTTCAATTTTAATTTTTAAGTAACGGTATTTACTTAACCACTGTTTGCTTTTAAAATTGACAGGGGTAATTGTAGGTTTTATAGTGTCTGTAGCCAGAGTAAAAGTCCCTAAAGCTTTTGTTCTTGTTACTAAAAGGTTTTTTTCTCTTTTAGTAGATGCATAAACAGGTCTTTTTTTATAACCTATTAAGCGCGCTATGCATAATTTAGATTTGTCTTCATTAGTATATGAACTTACATCATAAGTTATCTTGAATTTTTTCTTTGCTGCTACAACATTTTTATGCAAAGTAAGTGTATCGTTTTTTACTTCAAAGTTCATATAAAAATCATCGTAGAACGTATCCTTATAAAGATCAACAGAAACATTGCCCTCTTTTAAGTTGGTGTCTTTATTCGTTTTAATATAATAAGGTGTTGTTTGGCTTTTTTGTGGCTCAGAAATACTTTTTTTAGACCCTTTTATGTTTATAGTTACCCACGATTCATTTCTTTTATAATCGGATACCCTGATTTTATAAACCGAATAGGTACTATCTTCTATAGATATATAACCATCTTTTATTACAGATTTATAAAGACTTAGTGGGGTGTTTTTTTTGAATAATTTTTGAATCCGCTTTTTATTAGTGGTGTAATGTGCGTAATCAATAAGTTGATTGATATGTTTCGTTTCATTAAACGAAAATTTTCTAAAATCTAATTCGAAGTTTCTTCTACCGTTTAAAAAGGTTTGAATATTATACACACCATTAGAATTCGCGGACATATCTTGCCTGTCTATAGTTTCAATACCAAAACCAATATTACCATAAGCTTCAATATTTTTTATGGTATAATCTCCATTTTTTAGAGGTATTAAGTGTAGTTTTTGTTTTTTGTTGGCTTTGTTTATAAACGAATTGTTATCTAAAGGATATACGTAAATTGATTTTATTATAGGGTTTGTAGAATCCTTTATATCTATACCAAAAAGCATAGGATTAATAGGGCGTTCCTCTTTGTCACGAATTTCATAATGTAAATGTGGGCCTCCCGAACCTCCAGAATTCCCACTATAAGCTATCAAGCTATTTTGTTCTATTGGTAATACTTCTGCACTAGGAAATAACTCAATTTGATACGTCTCTTTTTCGTATTGATGTTTTTTTATGTAAGCTTCAATATCTGGTGCGAATTTCTTTAAATGTGCATAAACAGTTGTATATCCATTAGGGTGTGTTATATACAAGACTTTCCCGTAACCGTAGTGAGAGACTTTTATTCGACTTACATAACCATTCGCAGATGCTTTTACTTTTAGGCCTGTACGTTGCTGTGTTTTTATATCTAAACCAGAATGAAAATGGTTAGAACGTAATTCGGCAAATGTACCAGACAATATTAAAGGAACTTCTAAAGGATTGACAAAATAATCTTGAGGATAGTTATTTTGAGCATTTAATAAAAACGAAGTTGTAAAAAATAGAAACAGTATGAATCTCATAGAAAAGTATTATGGCTAAAATATTAATTTGAAATGAATATGCCAAGAATAAAACAATAATCGAACCAGAGTTGAGTGCATTGTTCTGATTATGAGTAATATTAATGGATTTTAAAATTTTATGAGAAAACAATTGTAATTTATAAGCAGGTATGTTAACTTTGTGTTATAAGTATTGAGATTTGTAAATGGGTAATATTGAAGATATTGTAAATTCTTTAGAAAACAAAATTAGTAAGGTATTACACAAATTAGAGCTTTTAAAACTTGCTAATTCTAAATTAAATGAAGAATTAGAGGTTTCAAAAAAAGAAATTCATAACCAAAAATTGCATATTGCAAGTTGGGAAGAAAAATATGAAGCTTTAAAAATGGCAAATGCAATGCTTGGTAGTGACGATAATAAAAGAGAAACAAAGCTCAAAATAAACGCACTAATAAGAGAAATAGATCATTGTATTACACAACTCTCAGATTAGGGCAACATAAATTCAATGTCAGAAAAGCTTAAAATAAAGCTATCTATAGCTAATAGAGTATATCCTTTAACAATTGAAGCAAATCAAGAGGAGGGATTACGTAAATCGGCTAAGAATATTGAAGCGATGATCAAGCAATTTGAGCAAAGTTATTCTGTTAGAGATAAGCAAGATGTATTAGCGATGTGCGCGTTACAATTTGCATCTCAAGAAGAGCAGAAGTCTATTGATAAAGAGAATGTAAATGTGCATGTAGAAGAAAAGCTAAATGCACTTAATGATTTATTACATTCTTATTTAGTCTCTTAACGTTCTTTAAAATAAACTAAAAGTTACTGCCTACATTGGTTATTTTTTTTGATAAACTCAACGTTAATTCTTTAAAAAGGGTGAGTTTAAGTTGTAAAAGCATGCTGCTAGTACTGAATTTATTTCAGTTACTTGAGCAGACCCTTGATCAGCTTGTTAGCCCTAAACTTGTTTTTAAGGAGTTTATACAAAACTTTATACTGGTGTAGGCTTTTTTATATACACTAACTAACTAAACACGATGGATAATCCAATTATATTTGCAGTAGGAGGTGTTATTTTAGGACTTATAATAGGTTTTATAATAACCAAGAGATTAGAAAAAAATAATGCTTCGAAACTTGTAAAAGAAGCAAAGAAAAATGCGGAATTAATACTAAAAGAAGCGAAAAGCGAAGGAGAAAGACTTAAAAAAGATAAAATTCTTCAAGCTAAAGAAAAATTTATTGAACTCAAATCAGAGCATGAAAAGGTGATCTTATCAAGAGATAAGAAAATGGCTGAAGCTGAAAAACGCACACGTGATAAAGAATCTCAGATATCGAGTGAACTTTCAAAAGGAAAAAAACTTAATGAAAGTTTAGAAAGTAAAATAAAAGATTATAATCACAGACTTGATGTTCTTGAAAAGAAACAAGAAGCAATTGACAAGCTTCATAAAAATCAAGTACAGCAATTAGAAGTTATTTCAAGCCTTTCTGCTGAAGAAGCCAAAGAACAATTAGTAGAATCTTTAAAAGGAGAAGCGAAGAATGATGCGATGGCTTACATTCAAAGTTCTTTAGAAGAGGCTAAGTTAACGGCAGAGCAAGATGCTAAAAAGGTTATTATAAATACCATACAGCGTATAGGAACTGAGGAGGCTGTTGATAATTGTGTATCTGTATTCAATATAGAATCGGATGATGTTAAAGGACGTATTATTGGTAGAGAAGGTCGAAATATTCGTGCTATTGAAGCAGCAACTGGTGTTGAGATTATTGTAGATGATACACCAGAAGCTATTATATTGTCTTGTTTTGATTCAGTGAGAAGAGAAATTGCACGTTTATCATTGCATAAATTAGTTACGGATGGTAGAATTCATCCAGCACGTATTGAAGAAATCGTAAAGAAAACTAAGAAGCAAATAGAACAAGAAATTATAGAAGTTGGAAAGCGTACGGTTATTGATCTAGGAATACATAATTTAAATCCAGAGCTTATTAAGATGGTAGGACGTATGAAATACCGTTCTTCTTATGGACAAAACTTATTGCAACACTCACGCGAAGTTGCAAAACTTTGTGGTGTTATGGCCGCAGAATTAGGACTTAATCCAAAACTAGCCAAACGTGCTGGATTATTACACGATATAGGAAAAGTGCCAGATGCAGAAGCAGATATGGAAACACCACATGCTATTCTGGGAATGCAATGGGCTGAAAAGTTTGGAGAAAAAGCAGATGTATGTAACGCGATTGGAGCGCATCACGATGAAATTGAAATGAAATCTTTGCTAGCTCCAATAATACAAGTCTGTGATGCTATTTCTGGAGCACGCCCTGGAGCGCGTCGACAAGTGTTAGATAGCTATATCCAACGTTTAAAAGATTTAGAAGATATTGCTTTTGGCTTTACAGGTGTTAAGAAAGCATATGCTATTCAAGCAGGTAGAGAACTAAGAGTTATTGTTGAAAGTGAAAAAGTAGATGATCAAAAAGCTGCAGATTTATCATTCAGTATATCTCAAAAGGTACAAACAGATATGACGTATCCTGGTCAGGTTAAAGTCACTGTAATTAGAGAAACCAGAGCAGTTAATATTGCTAAATAAATTCCTGATAAGTCAGGGGGCTTATAAATTGAAATAAAAAATCCAGCTTATTGCTGGATTTTTTATTTTGTCATTAGTTATCAGTCATTTTCTTGGATGATATTTCTCAACCACTTCGGTTAAATGACTTTTGTCCAGATGCACATAAATTTCGGTAGTGGTAATACTTTCATGGCCTAGCATTAATTGTATGGATCTAAGATCGGCATCATTCTTTAATAAATGAGTTGCAAACGAATGTCTAAATGTATGTGGGGAGATCTTTTTCTTAAGTCCGATCTTTTCGGCCAATTGCTTAATAATTGTAAAGATCATAGCTCTGGTAAGTTGTTTACCTCTTCTGTTTAAAAAGAGCGTATCCTCATGGCCAGCTTGGATATTTAAATGATTTCGAATGTCTTTTCTATAGATATTAATATACTTCTGAGTCACTCCTATAATAGGCACAAAGCGTTGTTTATCCCCTTTGCCTGTAACTTTTATAAAGCCTTCTTCAAAAAACAGATCAGAAATTTTAAGGTTAGTAAGTTCACTAACACGTAATCCACACCCATAAAGCGTTTCTAGCATCGCACGATTACGTTCGCCTTCTGGTTTGCTCAAATCTATGGCATTTATAATGGCGTCAATCTCGTCTTCACTTAACGTATCTGGTAACTTTCTACCAATTTTTGGGGATTCAATAAGCTCTAAAGGGTTTGAAGTTCTGTAATCCTCAAATATTAAATAACTAAAAAAACTACGCAAACCAGAAATTAGGCGCGATTGTGAGCGTGCATTGACGTTTTTAGCAACTTCATATATAAAACCTTGAACTATTTCTGTGCTAATAGCAATTGGGGACTCATTAATATTATGCTGCTCTAAATAGTTGATTAATTTTTCAACATCATGTGAATAATTTTCAATAGAATTTTCAGATAAGCCACGCTCTATCTTTAAGTAAAGTTGATAATCTTTAAGTGCATTGTGCCATTTCATGTTATGTAAAAATAAAGTAAATCTTTGGATTATACTTTTATAAATTTAGATAAGTGATTCTACATGTATTTGTTTTTAATATATTCATTATTAGTGTATTAAAGATATTTTTTTAAATTTACCAACAATTAATTAATCAAATTAAACCTTTTTAAATCATGAAAAAATTATTTTTACTATCAGTTTTTATTATTTTATCAATGACAACTTTAAATGCCCAGAATCATTTCAGGGCAGGTTTAAACGGAGGGATACCTATAGGTGATGCTGGAGATCTGGCTACTTTTGCAATAGCTCTCGATCTTGGGTATATACTGGAAATATCTGATGATTTTGATGCAGGTATTGAAACAGGGTATACCAATTACTTTGGTAAGGATAATATTGAAGACTTTAATTTTATTCCCGTTAATGGTGTGGCAAACTATGATCTTTCTGATGATTTTTCGGCAGAAGGTGGTGTGGGAATCGCTATTTCACTAGAAACAGGGGGCGGAACTGATCTTTATTGGAAATTTGGGTTTGCCTATAATTTGGACGAAGAGAGTGACCTTTCTTTGTCTTATAGATCTGTTTCTGGAGGTAATGGGTTTTCAGTAGATGGAATTTTCCTAGGTTATAGGAGAGGTTTTTAAATTTAACAATAATAGTATATAAAATATTGAGGCTGCCTAAAAAATGTTATTCTGAATAATAAAAGTTTCAACTTTCGGACTAAAATGCTTCGCTTACTCCACCTGCGTTCTTTGTAATTAGCTCTGTTGACAAGTTATTTCACTTTTTAGATAGTCTCTTTTTTATTCACAAAAAATGTGTTAAAGACAAGCTTCTGCACCTCGTTTTTTATATTTAATAATCGATAAAAAGCATATTTATTCGGTAAAAAGCAATATTTTTACTGATTTTCTTTTGTTATTAAGAAAATTAAGTTTTATTTGCTCCAATCAAAAACTAAAAAACAATTTTATCTTATGAAAAAATTATTACTATTAGCTGCTGTTGCAGTATTCGGATTATCAAATGTTAATGCTCAAGAAACTAAATTTGGAGCTAAAGCTGGTGTTGATTTTGCTTCAATGAAGTTTAAAGTATCAGGATTATCAGTAACAAATTCTGAAACAGGGTTTTATGTGGGTGGTTTTGCAGAAATTGAAGTGTCTGACGCTTTTACTTTTCAACCAGAACTTCTTTATGTTTCTATTTCAAGCAATGGTGTTAGTTTTGACCAAATTAATATACCACTTCTTGCTAAATTTGGTGTATCTGAAAAATTAAATGTACTTGCTGGACCAGCTTTAGGTTTTTTACTTGATTCTCCAGATGGACAAAAATCATTCAACTATGGTATTGAAGCAGGGGCTGCTTATGATATTACAGAAGAATTATTTGTAGAAGCTAGGTATAATTTAGGTTTAGCTAATTTGTTTGAAAATGCACCGAGCGGTACTTCTTTAAAATTGAGTGGCTTTTTTGTTGGTTTGGGATATAGACTTTAATAAGAAACAAACTATATATTATTAAAAAGGAAACCGAGAGGCTTCCTTTTTTTATGTTATAAATCTAGCAACCAGATTAGTAAGAAAAATGTTTAATTATTGTAAGATTTTTCTTTTTTTTTAAATGCGTTCTGGCACAGGTTTTGATTACAGTCTGCATATAATTAAAAACTAAAATCTATTATGAAAAAATTATTATTATGCGCTGCTATTGCAGTATTTGGATTGTCAAACATGAATGCTCAGGAAAATGTTATCAAAGTGAACCCTTTAGCCGTTTTGGGAGGTACCGATTTGATCTCTTATGAACGCGTTTTAGGTGAGCATACTTCAGGGGTAATTAGTGCTGCTATTGGTGGGTTTAAGCTTGGAGATATTAAGTATTCTTCATTTGGAGCTGGTCTTCAATACAGATTCTATTTTGATGAAGTATTAGATGGATGGTACGGAGGTGCTATAGTTTCATATCAAAATGGTAAAACAGAGATTGAAAACGGCTTTTTTGGAGGTACTTCTTCTAATGATGATGAATATGACTTTACTGCAATTGGTGGTGGTATAAAAATTGGTCATCAATGGGTTTGGGATAGTGGATTTTCTTTAGACCTAAATATAGGAGCTAGCTATAAGTCATTTGACTATGATTTTACTGATGGTACAACTGCATCAACACAAGATTTATTTAAGGCGAGTGGTACATTACCAACTTTTGGATTTGGACTAGGATACGCTTGGTAGTTAACAAAATAATTATAAAAAGCCGAAGTGTTAAGCTTCGGTTTTTTTATGCCCAATTTTTTAATACTTTTACTTTATGAAGAAATTGATTATAATTAACGGACCAAACTTAAATTTACTAGGGAAAAGAGAGCCTAATATTTATGGTAGTTTATCGTTTACTGAATTTTTAGAAGAAATTAAACAAAAATATACAGATGTAGAGATTGATTATTTTCAATCTAATATTGAAGGCGAACTCATTGATAAATTGCATGAAGTTGGTTTTAATCATGATGGCATTATTTTAAATGCTGCTGCTTATACACATACGTCTGTAGGTATAGGAGATGCTGTTAAGGCTATTGAAACTCCTGTCGTAGAAGTGCATATTTCGAATACTTTTAATAGAGAAGAGTTTCGTCATCAGTCTTATATCTCTCCAAATGCCAGAGGCGTTATTCTTGGTTTTGGATTACAGAGTTATGAATTGGCTATTCAGAGTTTTTTGTAAACCTTGTCATAAATATTTAACAATTCACTGTTTAATTTTATGACTTGATTATGATAATTGCAAGGTCTTTAAATATAGATTTGTAATAAAACTATTAATAATTAGTCATGAAAAATAAATTATTTGTTATTAGTATTCTTTTAATAGTTTCAAAACCTGTTTTGTCTCAAGAGGAAAGAAAAACGGATTCTTTTCTTATCACGGACGAAGTTCAGGTAAGCGGTGTCCCAGTATCTTATTCTAGTTATTTTTCTGAATTTAAACTTAATAAAAAAGACTTGTTTGTTAGATATGGTAAAGAAGAAATAAGTACAATAGGTTTTACTAATAGTTATACTGTTACAGAGTTTCCTTTATTAGCTAAATATTTCACAAATGATAAGTTCAGTGTCTTATTTGGACCTAAAGTAGGATTTTTAAGAAAGAATGGATTTATGATGCCAGAAGGGACGTCATTATTTTCAACCTTTGGTTTTCAATATGATATAACAGAAAAGTTTTCTATTGAAGGGCGAATAAATCATATGTTAACAAAAAAAGATCCTTCGGTTAATTATTCGGTAGGAAATAATATGATTTATAAATTGGGTACGCGGTTTAAGTTTTAAAAATAAAATTTCTTGAAACCGTTTATTTTTGATAGAGAGCATTGAAGAACTCTTTAGATAAAAAAACAATTCAAATTAGTATATCTACTTTTATATTATAAACTGTTTACGGTATACTCTTTTAGAAATCAGCCAAATACTCATTAATAAAAAAGTTCCGATTTCTCGGAACTTTTTTGTCTAATATTTATATTTTTTTATCTCTAATCTAAAGATTAAATATGGATCACTTCATCATAAGCATCAGCAACAGCTTCCATAACCGCTTCACTCATAGTTGGGTGAGGATGCACAGCCTTTAATACTTCATGTCCTGTTGTTTCTAGCTTTCTACCTAATACAGCTTCAGCGATCATATCGGTAACACCAGCACCAATCATATGACATCCTAGCCATTCACCATATTTAGCATCAAAAATTACTTTTACAAAGCCATCTTTATTACCACCAGCACTAGCTTTACCAGAGGCTGAGAATGGGAATTTACCAATTTTAATATCTAAACCTTTGTCTTTTGCTTGTTTTTCAGTTAAACCAACACTGGCAATTTCAGGTGAACAATAGGTACAACCAGGAATATTTCCGTAATCTAAAGCTTCCACATGTTGTCCTGCTAATTTTTCAACACACAGAATACCTTCTGCAGAGGCAACATGCGCTAATGCTTGACCAGGCGTTACATCACCAATGGCATAATAACCAGGGATGTTTGTTTGGTAAAAATCGTTAACTATAATCTTATCTCTATCTACTACGATACCAACATCTTCCAGTCCGATATTTTCAATATTTGTTTTAATACCTACGGCAGATAAAATAATATCAGCTTCAAGTACTTCTTCACCTTTTTTAGTTTTTACAGTAGCTTTTACACCCGCTCCAGACGTATCAACAGAAGTCACTTCGGCAGAAGTCATAATTTTGATACCACTTTTTTTAAACGAACGCTCTAATTGTTTAGAAACATCTTCATCTTCAACAGGCACTACATTAGGTAAGTATTCAACAATGGTCACTTCTGTTCCCATAGAATTATAAAAATATGCAAACTCAACGCCTATAGCACCAGAACCAACAACAATCATTTTCTTTGGTTGTTTTGGTAAACTCATAGCTTCTCTATAACCAATAACTTTTTTACCATCTTGGGGTAAACTTGGTAATTCGCGAGAACGAGCCCCTGTAGCAATAATTATATTATCGGCACTATATTCTGTTCCATCAACATCAATCTTTTTTCCTGGTTTAAGTTTTCCAAAACCATTAATAACATCAATTTTATTCTTCTTCATTAAAAATTGAATCCCTTTACTCATACCATCTGCAACACCACGACTACGTTTTACTACCGCATCAAAATCTTTGTCAAAATCTTTAACCGTAAGTCCATAATCTCCCGCATGTTTAAGATATTCAAAAACTTGGGCAGATTTTAATAAGGCTTTTGTTGGGATACATCCCCAATTTAAGCATACACCACCAAGGTTTTCTTTTTCAACAATAGCAGTTTTAAAGCCTAATTGAGATGCTCTAATAGCTGTAACATAGCCTCCTGGGCCACTTCCGAGAACAATTATATCGTATTTACTCATGTGTTAAATTTTAGGCTACGAATTTACGAAATCGAATTTTAATAAAGAATATAGAAGGCTTTAAATTTACATCTTTATGTTACCTTTGCGCTGCAAGTATTTATATGTGAAATTAGCATAGCTAAAATTATAGAAATCATATAAAATCTGTTAAAAAAATAAAAACTTGCTTATGAATATAAAAAGAACCAGTTTTCCTCGAGTTGTTGTTGTAGGTGGTGGATTTGCAGGCGTTGCTTTAGCTAAAAAATTATCGAAACAAGATTTGCAAGTTGTTTTGTTAGATAAGAATAACTACCATACATTCCAGCCTTTATTATATCAAGTGTCTACAGGTGGATTAGAACCAGATTCTATTGCTTACCCTATTAGAAAGATATTAAAAAATTTCCCCAATTTCCATTTTAGGCTGGCGCATGTTGAAGAAATTGATCCCGTTAAAAATAAGGTCATAACCAATATTGGTAAACTTAAATTTGATTATTTAGTAATAGCTTCAGGATCTACAACTAATTATTTTGGAAATAAAGCCATAGAAAAATATAGTATGGCTATGAAAACAATACCTCAGTCTCTTAATTTAAGAAGTTTAATTTTAGAGAATTTTGAAGATGCATTACTAACCTCGGATTTAAATGAACGAAATGCACTTATGAATTTTGTAATTGTTGGAGGAGGACCAACTGGTGTGGAGTTAGCAGGTGCTTTAGCTGAAATAAAAAAAGGTATTTTACCAAAAGATTATCCAGATTTGGATACCCGATTGGCACAAATTCATGTGATTCAATCTGGTGATTGTATTTTAAAAGGTATGAGTGCTAAAGCTTCAAAAAGTGCCGAAGATTTTTTAGAGAAATTGGGCGTTAATATTTGGAAAAATGTTAGGGTGACAAACTACGACGGTAAGACAGTAACCACAAATACCGATTTAACTTTTGAGACGGCTACTTTGGTTTGGGCTGCTGGTGTAAAAGGAGCTACTATAAAAGGACTGGATGCTGAAAATTTTGTAACCAGAGGGCAAAGGCTTATTGTAAATGAATTCAATCAGATAAACGGATTCAAACATATTTTTGCTATAGGGGATGTGGCTTGTATGGCTAATCATGAAAACCCTAACGGACTACCTATGATGGCACAACCTGCTATTCAACAGGGAGAGCAACTAGGGGAGAATATTTTAAGATTGATTGAAGAACAGCCTATGAAACCTTTTATTTATAAAGATAAAGGAGCTATGGCAACTATTGGAAGAAATAAAGCGGTCGTTGACTTAAAGAAATTTAAGTTTCAAGGTGTTTTTGCCTGGTATGTTTGGATGTTTGTTCACCTCTTTTTTTTAATAGGTTTTAGAAACCGTATGGTTGTGTTTGTAAACTGGGTATATAATTATGTGAGGTTTGATAGGGAGGCTCGTTTAATTATAAGACCTTTTAAAAGGAATTTGAAATAATATTTTGCTTTTTTATGAGGCTTAAATCTAATGGAGTGTGTTCTTAAGTCTTTTTTTTAATAAACTACAAATCATCAGTAAAATGACGTCGGCCTTTTTCTTTACTGAACTTTTCGACATTATATTTTAAAGAATCTCCTTTCGGAATTGATAAGGATTGCCAGTTCTTACCTTTTAATAGTTTTCCAAGAATAACAATTTGCCCAATATGATAGGCGTAATGTGCTAATTGTCTATTAATAGCTTCTGTTACTGTATGGCCTTGATTTCGGATATATATAATGCGTTCTAAATCGGTTTCAGATAATGGCGTAATAGCCTCAAATAAACAATTCCAACCCTTATTCCAATCTTTAATGAGGTCCTCTTTTGAAGTATAGGTATCTTCAAATTCTAAATCGCGATGTCTCCATTCTTTTTCACCATCTTCAGTTAAAAAATGAGTCCATCTACTTAGCATATTACCAACAATATGTTTTACAACAATAGCAATAGAATTGGAGTCTTCAGCAAATTCTTTTTGAAGTTCTTCGAAATTAAGTTGTTTAAAAGTTTTGTCACCTAAACTTTTATAATATTCAAATTGTTTAATGACACTGGGTAAATAAGATATTTGCATTCCTTAAAAGTAACCCATCAATTTTTAAAGTCCAAATTTGAAATTCGTTTTCTAAAAATTTTGTAATTTATTTTGTAGGAATAAATTTTAAAGCCACACCATTAATACAATGACGTTTTCCTGTAGTTTCTCTGGGACCATCATTAAAAACATGTCCTAAGTGCCCGCCGCATGTAGCGCAATGTTCTTCATCACGAGAATATCCTAATTTATTATCGGAGCCAAAGGCTACATTACCTTCAATTTCTCTGTCAAAACTTGGCCAACCTGTACCAGAATCAAATTTGTGCTCACTTTTAAATAAAGGCGTATTGCATGCTACACAAGCAAAAATACCTGCTTTGTAATTTTTATTTAAAGGACTAGAAAATGGACGTTCTGTCCCAGCTTCTCTTAGTACATAATATTCCATGTCGGACAATTGTGCTTTCCATTCGGCATCAGTTTTAGAAACCTTATAGCCTTTTTGCTCTTTTTTCTGAGCATTGCTATTACAATTTAATAGTGCCATTGTTAAGCATAATAAAATTAGTTTCTTCATATTGTTTGAGTTGTTTTTTTAATATGTCGTATCTATAAAACAGACATAACATTTTATATTGAATATTTTTTTTCTACTTATGTGACTAATAAAAACCAATAGTGTCTAAACTATTAAGATACAAATTTTGTACTTTTATAAAATATTATAAACCTTATATGATGAAATTAAAAAAAGCACTTTTAGTATTTGGAATGGTAGTATTCATATTATCATGTGCTACGAATCCATTTACTGGTAAAAAGACCATGGCTTTAGTGCCTAATTCTCAATTATTCCCGACGGCTTTTGCTCAATATGATCAGTTTTTAACGGATAATAAAGTTGTTACAGGAACAAAAGATGCTGCCATGATAACTAGAGTAGGACAGCGTATAGCAGTAGCAGCAGAACGTTGGTTAAATGCTAATGGACATCAAGGCTATTTAAATGACTATAAATGGGAGTATAATTTGGTTGATGACAAAACAGTTAATGCTTGGTGTATGCCTGGAGGTAAAATAGTATTTTATACTGGTATTCTACCAATTGCAAAAGGCGAAACAGGTGTTGCTGCTATTATGGGACATGAGGTAGCCCATGCTTTAGCAAATCATGGACAACAACGTATGAGTGCTGCCTATGTACAGCAAGGCTTAGCAGTGGCTGGGAACGTCGCTATTAAGGATGAAAAATCTAGAAATGCATTTAATCAATATTATGGTATAGGATCTCAAGTAGGTGTGATGTTACCTTTTAGTAGAAGCCATGAAACTGAGGCTGATAAAATCGGGTTATATTTAATGGCAATTGCTGGTTATAATCCAGATGAAGCATCAGAATTATGGAAGCGTATGAAAGCCAATAGTGGCGGAAAAGCACCACCAGAAATTTTAAGTACACATCCATCAAACGATTCTCGTATTGCAAATCTTAAAGCATTAGCTCCAACAGCTAAAGAGGAAGCTAAAAAGTTTGGCGTTACTAAATTTAGATAATACTATTTTAACGTAGAAATAAAAATATTTGTTTACTTTAGAAGCTGCTCATAAAAGGGCAGCTTTTTTATTATGGCAATACTTGAGAAAGGGAGTAAAAAACTCTTAAATGCTTGGGCTTTTTACGATTGGGCAAATTCGGTTTATACCTTAACAATAACATCATCTATATTTCCTATATTTTATTCGGCATTATTTCTTTCGGAAATAAAAACTGTTTCGGCGTTTGGTACCGAGTTTAAAAGTACTGCTCTTATAACATTTGTTACGGCTTTCACCTTTTTAATAGTAGCTTTTATGTCTCCAATATTATCTGGTATAGCCGATTACATAGGTAATAAAAAGAACTTTTTAAAGTTCTTTTGTTATGTGGGAAGCGTAGGCTGTATAGGCTTGTATTGGTTTAGCTTAGACCAGATCCATCTAAGTTTATTGTTTTACTTTATGGGGTTAATAGGTTATTGGGGGAGCTTGGTTTTTTATAATTCTTATTTACCAGATATTGCATTTGAAGAACAACAAGATAGCATTAGTGCCAAAGGCTTTTCAATGGGGTATTTAGGAAGTGTCATTTTGTTAATTTTGAACTTATTGATGGTTATGTTTCCGCAATGGTTTGGTTTTGATATCAGTATATCAGATTCTTTAAGAGAAACAGGTACTGAGGCAGAAATTAATGCAGCCTTAAAAACAGCAAAAGATGTAGCTTCTTTAGAGGCTATGAAGATATCATTTATTACAGTGGGTGTTTGGTGGGCATTATTCAGTCAATATTCATTTCATTATTTACCTAAGGGAACATCGTCTGGACACAAAGTAACGAGTGCGATTGTTTTTAATGGTTTAAAAGAATTGAGACACGTATGGAAACAGTTAAAGCAAGATTTAAGATTAAAACGTTATTTATATGCCTTTTTTGTGTTTAGTATGGCGGTGCAGACCATTATGTTGGTGGCGGCTTATTTTGGAGAAGAAGAAATTGCTTGGGGAGATGATTCAGATAAGACAATAGGGTTAATAGGAAGTATTTTGCTTATTCAATTAGTAGCAGTACTTGGTGCTTTTTTAACATCAAGAGCTTCTTCAAAATTTGGAAATATTAAAACCTTGATTGCTATTAATTTTATTTGGATGGCATTGTGTTTTTATGCCTTTTTTATGGAAACGCCTTTACAATTTTATATTGCAGCATCCGTAGTTGGTTTGGTTATGGGAGGGATTCAATCTTTAGCCAGATCTACTTATTCAAAATTTTTGCCAGAAACAGAAGATACAACCTCGTTTTTTAGTTTTTATGATGTTGCCGAAAAAATAGGCATCGTTATTGGTATGGGAATTTTTGCTACCATAGATCAGATAACAGGAAGTATGCGAAATGCGATTCTATTTTTATTTATTTTCTTTTTAGCAGGAATTATTTTATTATTTAAAGTTCCAGAAATTAAAACAGAATTAAGAAAAGAAGGGTAAAATAAACTGTTTTAATTTAAAATAAAAAAGGTAGTAATTTAAAATTACTACCTTATATAAGTATGTATAAGAAATTTATCTAATCAATCCATTTTTATAAGTAGGTTAGGTTATATTAATTACTGCCACATTTGGCTAGTTGATTCCATCTGGTAAAATCGCGTTCAAATAAATATCCAGAATAAGTTACTTTATCACCAACAGAATATCTTTTAGAAGAACTCCAGGCTTCAACGCCCTCACATGGATCGTTAGGATTTGGTGGATTAGTATTAGAAGGGTACACGCTATTTGTACCTTCAATATCTAGTGCAGATAATTGAGCACGTCTTCTAGGATACACATTACCATTAAGGTCTGTAATTGTGGGTTTTCCGTTTTTACTAAAGGTGTAGCTACCATACATCATCGTTGATTTGAGATCAAAGTCTCTTGTTACAAGAGTGGCCGAATTGCTTTTAAAGAATTGATCTTCTGCTCCATCTCTAATATTTTCATAATTAATAATGACGTGATTATCTCTATCTGAACGATTTTGCTCATGAATATACCCTAATGTATGTCCAATTTCATGAATAATAACAACAGCAGTTGTCCTTGTTCCTAGCCTAATAAAGCCTCTAGATCCATTAGAACCTAAAGTCGCAACACCGCAATTACAAGAATTACCATTGCTACTTATGGTAACGTAAGTAGACTCATTAGTACGTTCTTTAAAGCGTATGTTTGTTTTACTTTCCCATTCTTTTATAGATTTTTGAAGCTCACTTTTTACTGACTGACTTAAGCCTTGGACAACATATACAACTGTATTGTTGGACCATTTACGAACACCTCTGGCTAATCCTAATTTACTTTTATTAGTAAGTTCGAGGCTAGGAGCTTCGTTATTATCAAATGTAACTTTAGTATCTGTAAGTTGTTCTTCAAATAATCTAATATCGGTACCTTGAAGTGAGAAAGTACCATCTTCTTCTTTTTTTACTTTAACAGGTTCTCCAAGAAAATATTTTTCGATAGATTCTTGATCTGTAGTTGTAGTTTCACTAACAGGTTCTATGCTTTCGTTATCCTCGCATGAAGCAAAAACTAATACAAAAGCGAATAGGCTAATTTTAAATTTTTTTAAAAAAATTGTTGTTTTCATTGATTTTAGGTTTTTGGGACTATAAGACAATTCTTATACGTTTTTAGGAACTAAAAATTTGCTTGATATATTGTTATGGATATGTTAATGAAATGTTAAATAATTAAAACGTAAAAGATTAAACAATGACCTATTTTGATGATGGTAGTTGTAATATTTTTAGGGATAGAGATAGGGATTACGTAATAGCAAAATATTCTGAAAACTAAAAGCGACCAAGAATAGACGTAATTCTATTCTTAGTCGCTTATCTTTTAATTTTTTAAAATACCTTATCTGTACTTTTGTGTCCAGACGGTAGTTTTACAAGTGATTTTTTTGTTGATTGATGAATATTTTAATTAGTAGAAATACTTCCAGATCCCGCTACCTTAGTGTCTAGTGTTGGTTTGCCTCTGTAAACAATATCTCCAGACCCAGCAACCCTTGCTTTTAAAACTTCGTTGCTAATAACTTTAGCATCTCCAGATCCAGCGACAGAAACTTCAGTGTTGTTAGCTTGTAAGTCGAAACCGTGAAAATCTCCAGAACCAGCAACTTTAGCTATTAAATTATTAGTGTCACCCTTTAACTTAAGATCACCAGATCCAGCTATTGATGCTTTGGTAAACGATGCTTTAATATCAAGAATGATATCTCCAGAACCTGCTAAAGAGACATCTAAGTTGGTAGCAGTTATAGTATCTTCATTCCATAAGTCTCCAGAACCTGCCAGAGAGACTTTGCTTATATCTTTAAAAGGAATCGTGATTTTTATAGTTTTGTTTTTACTAGGTTTTATGTTAGCGTGTTTTCTTGTTTTTACAATTAAATTATTGTTCTTAACTTCTGTAATTATATATTCTAACAAGTTTTCTTCTCCTTCAATTTTAATATTTCCTTCAGAGCCACTTACAATAATAAAATCCATACTTCCAGCACATTTTATGCCATCGTATTCAGTGGTTGTTCGGGTTATGGTTTTCATGATGCCATTTCCTCTGATAGATTTTCCAAATTGTGCATAAGATGTAGAAGCTAAAAGTAGCGTAGCAATAATTAAAACTGTTTGTTTTTTGATTGATTTTTTCATGAGTTTAAAGATTTATTATTGATGAATTAATTTTTATGAAGCGATACACTTCCGTATTCAGATTCTATACTAATGGTGTTACCAGAGTTTTTGTTTCCATGGTAACCTGCATAACGTTTATCTGTAGATTCTATAATTTTTTTTGTGAACTCTAAACCGTCATCATGTAACGATCCATATTCTAAGTTAATATTAAAATTAAAATGGTACGTTGGAACGTAACCTATTTTTATGCCAACATAATCAGATTTGATATTAACATTTCCAGCATTTTCGGTCATCCTTTTTATCTTTATAGAACCATAATCAGCTTTAAGACTTATGTTTTTATAAACATCACCAATAATAGAGGTTAAGTAATCGCCATTTCCAGTAATGTTATTTGCTTTATCAATATTTATGTTGCCATAGTCACAATTATAATTAACGTTTTCGGCTATTTCAACTTTAGAGTTTGTATAGTCTGCATTAATATTTAAATTATTTGTTTTCGAAACAGTGAAACTACTATAATCAGCATTTATTTTCCCACTTTTTATATATTCAAAATAACAGTTTTTTGTATAATCGAAATTGATGTTATTATTATCGGCCATCAACTCTTTTGTTGTTATTTTACCGTAGTCGCAATTTAGTTTTGCATGTCCCTCAAGCTTGCCAACATTAATACTTCCGTAGTCATTATTCAAATCAATATTATTTGTGATTGGAATTTTAACAAGGTAATTAATTTTCATACTAACCTTATTATTCTTTTTCCAATTCCACCAGGAATTTGATTTTCCTTCTCCAAATTTCGTTTTTGCAGAAACATGACTAGAAGAGGCTTCAAAATAGACTGTTATATCGTCTAGTTTTTCTTGAGCTTTTTCTTCATCATTACTTGTAGTGGTGATAGTAATTTCAAAAACCACTCTATTTTCATGCCATGTAATAATATCAATATTTCCATAGCTATTATCTACACTTAGCATAGCATTCGATGCTACAGCGTATTCCTTGTTTATTGTTTTCTTTTTTGTGTATTTGCCTTTTGCTTCTGTTGATGCAGAGGTAAACAGCGGAAGTACCAAGAATAAAATTAGTATTTTAAATTGTAGTGCTCGTTTCATTTGATTGTTTTTAATTGTGTAATACCTTTTAAATATTAATGTCTGATATTTCACGCGATTGATTATTTAATTGTTTTATATTTTCAATTTGCTCCAAAGCATTTTGTAATATGTCTATCCTATTTTGAAAGTTGGAAATCATAGCATAGATGACACGGTTATCATCTCCGCTTTCGGTTAAATCTATTTTTAAAGATTCGTAATCTTCTTCCAGCGTTTTCATACGTGTCATAGTATCTTGAATTAATTCTTGAACTTCTGGAGCGTCTTCATTTTTAATTTTACTTAATTCTTCTGCTATTGTAGTTGTGAAAAAGTCTTCTGTTTCAGCCATTTTAGGAGACACGTTAGCTAATTCTCTATATTTTTCTTCTTGTTGAAAACCAATAAAAAGTGTTATTAATAATATAACAGAAGCGGCTACACCAATTAATGGTTTCCATAAACGACGCCTTTGTTTATCAACTTTAATTAGTTGTAGCTCGCTTTGTTTGTTCAATTTGTTTAAGAAACGATTCCCATGATTTAACCCTGGATTTTCTATATCAAAATCATTTTTATGTTTTTTAAACAGTTGTTCTATAGTGTCATTATTCATAAACCATTTGTAATTTTGTTCTTAAGCTTTCCTTAGCTCTAGAAATAGTTGTTCTACAATTAGCATTGGTAATATTTAAAATATCACTGATTTCTTCATAATCATAGCCTTCAATTAAATTTAAGGTCAAAGGAATTCTATAATTATCTTTCAATGATTTCATAGTGTTTAAAATTTGCTTCACTTTTATATTTTCAAATTCGTAATCACTATCTATGCCATCGTTACCATCTTCTATTTTGTATAGCATATCATCTAAAGGAACTTCTTTGTTTTTGTTATTCTTTTTGTAATGATAAATACTATTATTTATAACAATTCGTTTTAACCACGCTCCAAATATTTTTGATTCTTTAAGACTATTTAGTTTTGTGAAAGCCATTAAAAATGAATCTTGCATAATATCTTCTGCTTCAAAACTGTCTTTTACAATTCTAAAAGAAGCATTGTACATGGCTTTATAATATCTGTTATATACCTCCAATTGTGCAGATTGGTTTCCAGATTTACAAAGCTCAATAAGCTGTTCGGTATTTAATTTAGTTGGCGTCAAAAAAACAAATTGTTATAGTATAGATTTGTGTTATTATGTTTTGTTACAGTTTTGCAAAAAAAAATCCTATATTCAGTATAGAATATAGGATTTTAATACGATTAAAATGAATAATTTTTACAATTCTGTCTATTTTTTAAGGATATATTGTCGCTTCAAAAATAAACTAAGCAATTTCTAATTCATTCTCTCTTAGTTGTATTGCTGCTCTTACTAAGTTTTTTAATGCTGTTTTTGTCTCTGGCCAGTCTCTGGTTTTTAATCCACAATCTGGATTTACCCAGATATGCTCTTTCGGTAAAACATTTTTTGCTTTTAGGAGTAAATGCTCAATTTCTTTTACAGAAGGTATTCTAGGAGAATGAATATCATAAACGCCAGGACCAATTTCATTTGGGTATTTAAAATCGACAAATACATCTAATAATTCCATTTCAGAGCGAGATGTTTCAATGGTAATCCAAAATTTTGTTTTAAATCATTTAGGAGGGCTACAAAATATAGGAAGTGCACATAGTACTTTTGTAATGGGAGAAATCAAAAATTCTTATTTAGTTCCTATTTAATTTAAAAGCATAAAAAAACTCGAAAATGACTTTTCGAGTTTTTTTATGCGGGCACATTTTTATGATTCCGTGGGCTTTTCAGCTTTTTTTATAGTAATACTTAATTCTTCTGTTTTCTTATCAAAATCAATATTGATATTGTCGCCTTCTTGAAGGTGTGATGCTACAATTTCTTCAGCTAAAGCATCTTCAACATATTTTTGAATCGCTCTTTTTAATGGTCTTGCACCATATTGCTTATCGAAACCTTTTTCGGCAATATAATCTTTAGCACTATTGCTAATCTTTAAAATATAACCTAAACCTTTAATTCTTGTTAAGAGCTTTTCTAATTCAATATCAATAATTTTATTGATATCTTCTTTTTCTAAAGCATTAAAGACTACCACATCATCAATTCTATTTAAAAACTCTGGAGCAAACGATTTTTTTAATGCATTTTCAATAACACCTCTGGCATTAGCATCTTCTTGCGCTTTTTGTGATGCTGTTCCAAAACCTATCCCAGTACCAAAATCTTTAAGTTTTCTAGCACCAATATTAGATGTCATAATTATGATGGTATTTCTAAAATCAATTTTTCTTCCCAAACTATCAGTTAAATAGCCATCATCAAGTACCTGAAGTAACATATTAAAAACATCTGGATGTGCTTTTTCGATTTCATCTAATAATATAACTGCGTAGGGTTTGCGTCTTACTTTTTCAGTTAATTGTCCACCTTCTTCATAGCCAACATATCCTGGAGGTGCCCCAACTAATCTGGAAATGGCAAACTTTTCCATATACTCACTCATGTCAATTCTAACAAGCGAGTCTTCACTATCAAATAACTCTCGGGATAATACTTTAGCTAACTGCGTTTTACCAACACCTGTTTGCCCTAAAAAGATAAATGAACCAATTGGCTTATTTGGATCTTTAAGGCCAGCACGGTTACGCTGAATCGCTTTTACAACCTTAGCAACAGCCTGGTCTTGTCCTATTACTTTTCCTTTTATAAGATTTGGCAATTCGGCAAGTTTATTTATTTCTGTTTGAGCAATTCTATTTACAGGAACGCCTGTCATCATTGAAACGACATCGGCAACATTATCTTCAGTGACAATTTCTCTATGTTGTTTTGTGTCTTCTTCCCATTTTTCCTGAGCAATAGTTAATTCTTTTTCAATGCGTTTTTCATCATCTCTAAGTTTGGCAGCTTCCTCGTATTTTTGCTTTCTAACAACAGCATTTTTGGTCTCTTTAATGCCTTCAAGTTGTTTTTCGAGCTCTAAAATTTGTTTAGGAACATCAATATTTGTTATATGTACACGAGATCCTGCTTCATCTAAAGCATCAATAGCTTTGTCTGGTAAAAAACGTTCGGTCATATATCTATTGGTTAACTTAACACAAGCTTCAATAGCTTCAGGCGTGTAGTCAACATTATGATGTTCTTCGTACTTTCCTTTTATATTATTAAGAATTTCAATAGTTTCTTCAACCGAAGTAGGCTCAACTATAACCTTTTGAAAACGACGTTCTAAAGCACCATCTTTCTCAATATATTGTCTGTATTCATCTAGAGTTGTAGCTCCAATACATTGAATTTCGCCACGTGCTAGAGCTGGTTTAAACATGTTGGAAGCATCTAAACTTCCTGTTGCGCCACCTGCACCAACAATGGTATGTATTTCGTCAATAAACAAAATAACATCATCGTTTTTTTCAAGTTCATTCATGACAGCTTTCATGCGTTCTTCAAACTGTCCACGATATTTTGTGCCAGCAACTAAACTTGCTAAATCTAAAGTAACAACACGTTTATTAAAAAGAATTCTTGACACTTTTCGTTTTACAATTCTAAGCGCTAAACCTTCGGCAATGGCAGATTTACCAACACCTGGTTCTCCAATTAAAAGTGGGTTGTTTTTTTTACGTCTGCTTAAAACCTGAGAGACACGTTGTATTTCTTTTTCACGACCAACTACAGGGTCTAACTTCCCTTCTTCTGCCATTGCTGTTAAATCGCGTCCAAAGTTATCTAAAACAGGTGTTTTGGACTTCTTATTGGTCTTTCCAGTTGGTGTGTTAAAAATATTGTCTTTTGAAGTGTCTCCTTCAGGGTTCATGTCGTCATCTTGAAAAGATTCAGATTTGGGTTCTATATAATTATTGTCGTTTGTTATCATAAGCTTAAATTGTTCTTTAACATTATCGTAGTCGACTTTTAGTTTGTTTAAAAGCTTTGTAGTTGGATCGTTTTCATTTCTTAAAATACAGAGTAGTAAATGCGCTGTATTTATTGAAGTGCTTTGAAATAGTTTCGCTTCTAAAAATGTCGTTTTTAAAGCACGTTCTGCTTGCCTAGTAAGATGCAAGTTCTTTTTTTGATTTGAAGTTATAGCAATATTAGGGTTGGCAGGACTTAATATTTCGACTTTACGTCTCAAATGATTTAAATCAATATCTAAAGCGTTTAATATATTAATAGCTTTACCATTACCATCTCGCAAAAGTCCAAGCATTAAATGTTCAGTGCCAATAAAATCATGACCTAACCGTAGTGCTTCTTCTTTGCTATAAGCAATTACATCTTTTACTCTTGGGGAAAAATTATCATCCATAAATCGTGTCCTTTCTGCTTTAAAAATACTAAAACATTTTACTAAAGGCAAAAACTGTACCCTAAAATGTCTGTAAGTTGCTAATTGACGAAAAAATCTTTATAAAATCAAAATTTTTTAAAACATACTTATTAACTAAAAAAGGGCATAAAATTGTTAATAAAAAACACGAAAAAAATGCTATTGATAGTCTTACTATGACTGTCGAAATAGTTATATTAGCATGTTTTGAAAAACACATAAAACTTAATTAAAATTATTTATGGCAGAAGGAGAGAAATTGATCCCTATTAATATTGAAGATGAGATGAAATCGGCATACATTGATTATTCAATGTCGGTCATTGTGTCACGTGCTTTACCAGATGTAAGAGATGGCTTAAAGCCAGTTCACAGACGTGTACTTTATGGTATGCATGAGCTGGGTGTTAGAGCTAGTTCAGCACATAAAAAATCCGCAAGAATAGTTGGAGAAGTTTTAGGTAAGTATCACCCACATGGCGATACATCTGTTTATGATGCTATGGTACGTATGGCTCAAGAATGGAGTTTGCGTTATATGTTAGTTGACGGACAAGGAAACTTTGGTTCTATAGATGGCGATAGTCCTGCAGCAATGCGTTATACGGAAGCACGTATGCGTAAAATATCTGAGGACATGTTGGCAGATATTGAAAAAGAAACTGTAGATCATAAATTAAATTTTGATGATACGTTGCATGAACCTACAGTACTTCCTACACGTATCCCAGGACTTTTAGTTAACGGGGCTTCAGGTATTGCAGTAGGTATGGCTACAAACATGCCACCACACAATTTAACAGAAGTCGTTAATGGCACGATTGCTTATATAGAGAATAATGATATAGAAATCGATGAGTTAATTACACATGTTAAAGCTCCAGATTTTCCAACAGGAGGAACTATTTATGGTTATGATGGTGTGAAAGAAGCATTTCATACGGGACGTGGTAGAATTATGATGCGAGCCAAAACCAATATAGAAGAGGTAAATGGGCGAGAGTGTATTATCGTAGACGAAATACCTTATCAAGTTAATAAAGCAGACATGATTAAGAAAACTGCTGACTTGGTAAATGATAAAAAACTAGAAGGTATTGCGACTATTCGTGATGAGTCTGATAGAAATGGAATGCGTATTGTTTACGTTTTAAAGCGTGATGCTATTCCAAATATTGTATTAAATAAGTTATTTAAATACACGGCGTTACAGTCTTCATTTAGTGTGAATAATATCGCACTTGTAAATGGAAGACCACAGTTATTGAACTTAAAAGAACTAATTCATTATTTTGTTGAGCATAGACACGAAGTGGTTGTTAGACGTACTACTTATGAATTACGTAAGGCCGAGGAACGTGCTCATATATTAGAAGGGTTAATTATAGCTTCTGATAATATTGATGAAGTGATTGCAATTATTCGTGCATCATCGAATGCAGATCAAGCTAGAGAAAATTTAATAAAACGTTTCGAACTTTCTGAAATACAAGCGAAAGCCATTGTAGAAATGCGTTTGCGTCAACTTACTGGACTAGAGCAGGATAAGTTGCGTTCTGAGTATGAGGAAATCATGAAAACTATTATTGACTTAAAAGATATCTTAGATAAGAAAGAACGTCGTATGGATATCATTAAGGAAGAATTAGAAGTTGTAAAAGATAAATATGGTGATGAGCGTCGTTCTGTAATTGAATATGCTGGTGGTGATTTGAGTATTGAAGATATGATACCAGATGAGAAAGTGGTGATTACCATTTCGCATGCAGGTTATATTAAACGTACATCGCTTACAGAATACAAAACACAGAATAGAGGAGGAGTTGGTCAAAAAGCATCAACCACTCGAAATGAAGATTTCTTAGAGCATTTATTTGTTGGTACGAATCATCAATACATGTTATTTTTTACTCAAAAAGGAAAATGTTTCTGGATGCGTGTTTATGAAATTCCAGAAGGTAGTAAAACATCAAAAGGACGCGCTATACAAAACTTGATAAATATTGAGCAAGATGATAAGGTGATGGCATTCATTTGTACTCAAGATTTAAAAGATGAAGATTATATTAATAGTCATTATGTTATCATGGCTACTAAAAATGGCCAAGTTAAGAAAACATCTTTAGAGCAATATTCACGTCCTAGAACCAATGGTATTAATGCCATTACAATTAAAGAAGATGATGTGCTTTTAGAAGCTAAACTAACAACGGGTACCAGTCAAGTCATGTTGGCATTAAAATCAGGAAAAGCAATTCGTTTTGAAGAAGCGAAAACAAGACCTATGGGACGTGGTGCTTCTGGAGTTAGAGGTATTAGGTTAGCTCATGACAAAGATGAGGTTATAGGTATGGTAACAATCGAAAACCCACAAGAAGAATCTGTATTGGTAGTTTCTGAGAACGGTTATGGTAAACGTACTTATATTGATGATCCAGAAGATGGAGAACCAGTATATAGAATTACAAATAGAGGCGGTAAAGGTGTTAAAACTATATCAATTACTGAGAAAACAGGAAATTTAGTAGCTATAAAAAGCGTTACAGATAATGATGACTTAATGATTATCAATAAGTCTGGTATAGCTATACGAATGGTAATAGCAGATTTACGAGTTATGGGAAGAGCTACTCAAGGTGTTAAACTCATAAATTTAAAAGGAAATGACTCGATAGCAGCGGTTGCAAAAGTCATGCATGATGAAGATGATGTAGAAGTTGAAGATTCTGAAACTGTTGAAAACACTAATGATTTAGAGGGTGGCACAACTCTTGATAATAATGTAGACGATAATAAGATCGATAATTAAATTAAATATTTTTAAAATGAAAAAACAATTAATCATAGCTTTAGCCTTTTCAATAGGAGCATTTTCATTTGCGCAAAAAAAGGAATTGAAAATTGCGGAGAAAGCTATAAGAGGAACGAAGTATGAAGAGGCTAAAACCGCGTTAAAGCAAGCGGAAGCATTGATGCCTAGTATGGACAATAAAACGAAATCAAAGTTTTATTATTTAAGCGGACAAGCCTTGTATGCTGCTGGTAAAGGATCATTAGCAGATATAGATCAAGCTTTAGTTAATTTAAATAAAGTTGAAATAGGGTATTCGGCAGAAGTTAATTTGTTGAAGCAAGATATTGCAAATGGCTTATTACTAAAAGGAAATACTGCTTACGAGAAAAAAGATTTTTCAGATGCATCAGTATACTTTGAGAAATCTTACAGAGTAACAGAAAGAGACACGGTATTTCTTTATTATGCTGCTGCTACGGCGGTTAATGTTAGTGAATACGATAGAGCTTTAGGCTTGTATGAAGAACTTAAAAAGTTAGGATATACGGGTATTGCGAATCAATATTTTGCAACAAATGTTGAAACACAGGAAGAAGAGACATTTAATAATAGAGAGATGCGTGATATTTCTGTTAGAGCTAAAACTCATATTAAGCCAATTGAGCGTGTGTCAAAATCAAAAAAGCCAGAAATTGTAAAAAATGTGGCACTTATATATGTAAGCAAAGGTGATAATGAAAAAGCAATTGCTGCTATGAAAGAAGCAAGAGCAGAAAGTCCTGACGATGTTAATTTAATATTATCCGAAGCGAATGTTCACTACAAAATGGGGAATACAGAAGAATTTAAAAGCCTATTACAGAAAGCTACACAAATGGATCCTACTAATCCTGAGTTACAATATAATTTAGGAGTTATAGCATCAGAATCTAATCAGACAGAAGAAGCAAAAGGATATTATGAAAAGGCTATAGAGTTAGATCCTCAATATATAAATGCATATATAAATTTGGCAGCTTTAGTTCTTAAAAAAGAAGAATCAATCATTGAAGAGATGAATGGTTTAGGAACATCAAGAGCCGATAATAAACGCTATGATGAGTTAAGAGAAGAGCGTCAAAACGTTTATAGAGAAGCTACGCCTTATTTATCAAAAGCACTTGAGATCGATTCTAAGAGTCTTAGCGCAGCAAAAACGCTGATGAATATTTATAGTATTCTAGGAGAAACAGAGAAACATAAAAGTATGAAAGAAAAAGTTGCTACTCTTGAAGCAGAGGGAGCTAACTAATTTAGATCTACTTAATTGATATAAAAAAGGAGCAAATTTAAATTTGCTCCTTTTTTATTAGATTACTTTTTTAATGACACGTAACTTATGTGTATGTGTTTTTTTGTCAACATTATATATGCCAGAGTGGTCTAATCTATCAATTCTAACCTTACCATGGGCATGTATAATATAATTGTCTTTCATTATGATGCCAACATGCGTTATAATCCCTTCATTATTGTCAAAGAAAGCTAGATCTCCAGGTTCGCTTTCTTCAATAAAACTTAAGGGGGCTCCTTGAGTTGCTTGCTGTGATGCGTCGCGTAATAACTTATAACCGTTTAATTTGTAAACCATTTGAGTTAATCCAGAACAATCTATACCAAAAGGTGTTTTTCCTCCCCAAAGATAGGGGGTGTTTAAGTACAAAAATGCTGTCTGAATAAGGTTGTCTTTTGCTTTTTTACCTGTGATACAATTCCCCTCATGTTTATGATTCAAATGGGAGAGCCCATTTAAGGTAGAGCCTAATAAAATAGGATGTAATTGGTTATTATTATCTTCAATAAATTCTACTAAATCAATGGATAGTTTAGGAGATTCTTTATTTAAAGATTTATAGAGTTCCTCTGTAATCTCAAAATATTGCTTGTTGTCAATCCAGCCTTCGTAAGAATCAAATGCTAAACGAATTTTACTCCAGTTTTTGCGTTGCTCTAAGATTTTAAAAATTTCCCCATAGACGACCTGCGATACAAGTTCACTAGTATCTGTAGGTTCATCTCTAAGGGGAACAATGCTTAAATTACAAATTCCGTATTGCATTAAATAAGCTTAATTACGTTCTATAACAATTGCAGATGCACCACCACCTCCATTACAAATTGCAGCGGCTCCAATTTTAGCATTGTTTTGTTCTAAAACATTTAAAAGTGTGATTATAATTCTAACTCCAGAACAGCCCAATGGATGCCCTAATGATACAGCGCCTCCATTTACATTTACATTCTGATCACTCAATCCGAGAATCTTCATATTGGCTAGGCCAACAACAGAGAAAGCTTCGTTAAATTCAAAATATTCTATATCACTAATTTTCAATCCAGCTTTATTTATAGCTTTAGGTAGTGCTTTTGCAGGAGCCGTTGTAAACCACTCAGGTTCGTGCGCCGCATCTGCATAGCTTTTTATGGTTGCTAATGGGCTTAACCCTAATTCAATGGCTTTATCTTTACTCATTAAAACCATAGCACCTGCGCCATCATTTATAGTTGAGGCATTAGCAGCTGTTACGGTTCCGTCTTTGGAGAATGCAGCTCGTAAATGTGGGATTTTATCCATTTTCACATTAGTGTACTCTTCATCTTTACTAACAACAATGGGTTCTCCACGTCGTTGCGGTACTTCAACAGGTACAACTTCATTATCAAATTTTCCAGTATCCCATGCAGTAGCAGAACGCTCATAGGACTGTATTGCAAAAGCATCTTGTTCTTCTCTTGAAAATTTATATTCTGTTGCACAAGCATCTGCACAAACCCCCATAGCATTTTGATCATAAGCATCTACCAGACCATCTTTTTGCATCCCATCAATTAATGTAGTTGATCCAAATTTAGTACCAGTGCGAGCATGTAAATAATGAGGAATTAAACTCATGTTTTCCATGCCTCCAGCAACTACAATTTCAGCATCACCAAGAGCAATAGTTTGGGCAGCTTGCATAACCGCTTTCATTCCAGAAGCACACACTTTGTTTATAGTGGTACATGGAACAGTGTTTGGTATGCCAGCATAAATAGCAGCTTGTCTTGCAGGAGCTTGGCCTGTTCCAGCCTGAACAACATGGCCCATTAACACTTCTTCAACTAATTCTGGATTTAAATTTATTCTATTTAAAGCTCCTTTAATAGCAATAGCTCCAAGTTTAGGAGCAGGAATAGTGGATAAAGTGCCTAAAAAACTACCTATTGGAGTTCTTACGGCCGAAACAATAACGACTTCTTTATTCATTAATTTGATGCTTTAGTTTGTACTTGCGAAAATAACAATTTTTTAGTAGAAATATGAATGATTCATTTATTATAAAAACGGAGAAAGCTTATAATTTTATTACATTTGAAACCATTACATTTTTTTGATGAAAGATTTTATAAATAAATTATATAGAAATCACTCCTTAATTTATAAGGTACTGTTATTTATCTCGACCACTTTTTTTATTGTGTATTTATTTCCTAAAGGAGGGAAGTTTAAATATAATTTTGAAAATGAGAAACCTTGGCAATCTGAAAATTTATATGCTCCTTTTGATTTTGCTATAAAAAAAACAGATGAAGAGATTGCCTCTGAAAAGGAGGCCTTAAACAAGAATTCTACGCTGTATTTTAATTTAGATAATACCATTGAAGCTAAAGTAAGCGCTTCGTATAAAGATCAGTTTGGAAGGACATTTCCAGATTCTATTTCCCAGAATTTATCTAATAAGTTATTTAAGACTGGAGAAGATATTGTAGCAGAATTATATCTGTTTGGAGTATTAAGTGAAAATTACAATTTTTCAAAAGACAAAGCTATAGTCGTACTTGATGGGAGGTTGGAAAAACAAGAAGGATCCTTTTCTGATTTAATTAAACAAGATGCTGTTTCTAGAGTTATTGAAAATGTTTTAAGTAAACGAAGATTAATTCAGTATAAAACGGATTTCACATCCTTATTTTTTGATTTAATTGTGCCAAATTTAACGCTCAATAAATCGTTTACCAATAAAGTACAACAAGATGAAATTAGCAAGATAGCCTATACCAGAGGGAGTATCGCTAAAGAAACCTTAATAATTTCCAAAGGGGAAGTTGTTGAAGGAGATAAGTATCAGATTTTAAAGTCATTGCAGTCTGAATACGAATCGCAAGTTTGGAGTAAATCTAATTATATATGGGTGTTATTTGCCTATACATTATTAGTAGCATTGGCATTATTGATGTTGCTTTTGTTTTTACGAAAATATAGAATGCGTGTATTCGAAAATAATACTAAAGTCACTTTTATTTTCTTCAATATTTCTTTATTGATATTTATTACAACAATGGTAGTAAATTATAACTCTAAGTACATTTATATTGTTCCAATTTGTATTTTACCTCTAATTTTTAAAGCATTTTTTGATGCTAGATTAGGGCTGTTTTCACATGTACTTACTGTATTGTTGATAGGTTTTATTGTGCCAAATAGTTACGAGTATATGTTTCTTCAAATTATAGCAGGAATAGTGACTATATTAACTATTTCAGAATTATACAAAAGAGCTAATTTATTTATTTCTGTAGGACAAATAACGCTTATTTATATAATCGCTTATTTCGCATTCATTGTCATTCATGAAGGGAGTGTAAAAACAATTAAATGGGAAACATTTGTATGGTTTATTTTAAGTGGATTAGCTACTTTATTTGTCCAACCTTTAATATACATTTATGAAAAACTTTTTGGTTTGGTTTCAGATGTATCACTTTTAGAATTATCTGATACTAATTCAAAATTACTTAAAGAGTTATCTAATAAAGCACCAGGAACATTTCACCATTCTTTAAATGTAGCCAATTTAGCAGAAGCTTCAGCAAATGAAATTGGGGCTAATGCTATGTTAGTAAGAGTAGGGGCACTGTATCATGATATTGGTAAAATGAAAAGCCCAACATATTTTACCGAAAACCAATCGACAGGAATCAATCCACATGATGAGTTATCGTCAAAAGAAAGTGCACGAATCATCACAGATCATGTTATAAATGGCATAGAGATCGCTAGAAAAAATAATTTACCAGATAGAGTCATAGATTTTATACGGACGCATCACGGTACCAGTATTGTCTATTATTTTTATATGCAAGAAAAAAAGGATTTTGAAGATGTTAATAAATTAGATTTTAGTTACCCTGGACCAAAACCTTTTAGTAAGGAAACTGCCATATTGATGATGTGCGATAGTGTTGAAGCGGCATCTAAAAGTTTAAAAGAACCTACATCAACAAAGATTGATGCTTTTGTTGAAAACATCATAAATAAGCAAATAGAAGGGGGGCAATTTTTAAATGCTAATATTACTTTTAAAGAAATTGAATCTATAAAAAAGGTGTTAAAGCACAAGCTTGCAAATATTTACCATTTGCGTATTGAATATCCTGAATAAAAATCATAAAAAAACAAATAAAATAGTTGCGTTATATGTAAGTATCTAGTACATTTGCAACCGCAATTTTATTGCAAAGTTCTTATATTATAATTGGAGAGGTGCCTGAGTGGCCGAAAGGAGCGGTTTGCTAAATCGTCGTAGCTAGAAATAGTTACCCAGGGTTCGAATCCCTGTCTCTCCGCATTTTTTAGATAACCAATTCGGGGTGTAGCGTAGCCCGGTTATCGCGCCGCGTTTGGGACGCGGAGGTCGCAGGTTCGAATCCTG
>CANNAN010000020.1 GCA_947502635.1 uncultured Flavobacteriaceae bacterium | reverse complement strand
GGAGAAAGTTCACTCCATTCTTTTTTGTAAAGTTATATTCTTAATGAACAAGAAAATAACTTTACAAATCTAAAGGATGAGGAACGAGGATTCTGTCTGCTGGCAGGCAGGGAATCTCATCATGATGAGATGTCTTGTCACTCATGTTCCGCTCTGTCGACATGACAAACATTTAAATTTGTTAATTAGAAGTACGATTTACGTTGAACTGATATTAATTATTACAATAAACATTTTGAATAGGGGCTTATGTTAAATGACATTTGTCCCTATTTATTTTGAAATTAAGACAATATGAATGATATAAATTTTTTTCAAAGTGCTATTCAATCTGGAGATAAAGAGCGCTTAGAAACACTTATGAAGTTTCACCCCAATTTGATAAATACTATAGATTCCAGAGGATTTACGCCTTTAATTTTTGCTTCTTATTTTGATAAGGAAGATATCGTAAAGTTATTAATTGAAAATAATGCTGAAATAGATGGAAGAGATGCATCAGGAAATACAGCTTTGATTGGCGTATCGTTTAAAGGTAATGAAGTTTTAGCAGACTATTTAATACAAAAAGGGACAGATATTAATGCTAAAAACAATAATGGAACAACCCCTTTAATTTTTGCATCGATGTACAATCAAATCAAAATGGTTGCATTGTTATTGAAGCATGACGCTGATAAAACAATTAAAGATAATGAAGGCAAAACAGCTTTAAACTATGCAGAAGAAAAGGAATTTACGGAGATAGTAGAGCTATTGCATTGATGTTTTAATAATTTAGTTTTAAGGTCTTTTTGTGTATTCAAATCCTAAATTGTCTATATAAATAATGCCGCTTTTGTTCTTATCAAAAATAAATTTGATACTATTAATTGGTACTTCTTTTTTAATATTCGAAAGATCGAAAGAGAATGTTTCAAATGCAATTTCACTTGTAATATTTGAGCTTAAGTTATCAGCTTTTTTTAATGCTCTCTTAAATCTACTAGGGAGTGTTTTTCCAGCTCTACTTAATGGAAAACTAATTTTTTCTCCATTTTTATCAAAAATTTGAATTATAAAATCGATAGGCAAGTCTGTACCATTTGAAAGATCAAAACGCAGCTTTTGACTTTCTATAATTGATGCTGAGGGGATTTCAAACGATACCCAATTTTTATCTTTACTATGATCTAATTGTTTTTGCCACTCTAATTTTAAAGTATTAGCACCATGGGCTAATCTTTCATTTTTAAAAGTGACGTGATTGGTTGTGATAAAGTCAGTATTTCCATTTTCAAATTCAAATATTATATTGTCGCTTGCTTTTTGGTGCTGAGATAAACAAATAACTCCAGAATTATAAGACATTGGATTATTAAGTAATGGTCTATATCTTTCCTTGCCTTTTATGGTTAATTCTAAAAATGCAAGCATAGAATTTTTGGCAATTTCTCTCTGTTTTTTATCAGATAATAATAAATGATAATCCCATTTAGTAGAGAATGGGTGGAAAAATTCATGATCATTACTTCCCCATGATGTATTGAATTGAGAATGATTCGCTCCAAAAATATATATGGAAGTTTTTAGTTTATCAGTGTCTTTTTGTAAAAAAGTTCGAGAATACTGACCAATTCCTACATAACCCATTTCACCATCATGAGAGCCTTGAAGTAATAAGTAGTTAACATTATTTAATTCAATAAATTTTTTTCCGAGCGGTTGATAGTTGCCATCTGTGGGAGCAATACTGATTACTGATTTAATTCCAAATTTGTAATCGAACTTTATAGAAGGGGTATCGGGGAAGTTGTTAAGATTATTAAAAGCTGCAGCAATAGCAACAGCTTCACCTCCGCGGGAATGTCCTATTAAGGAAATATGATTCATGTCTACTTTATTGTAGAGAAAAGTAGTATTGTCTTTATTCCATTGTCTCCAGAGTTTTAAATGCTCTAATAATAACCACCCTCTGGTCTTATGGTCTCCAGTCAAAGGACTAGTCAACAGTAAATCGGACCAGGAACGGTTCAGATAATTTTGATCTACAGATACGACTATATATCCTTTTTTTGCCAAGAGCTCAGCAATGTATTCATATCCTTTTTCTGAGTAATCCTGCATAGCATGATCGCCATGTACAATAAGTACTATAGGAAAAGCACCATGACCTTTAGGCATCCATACATACCCGTTTAAAGGAAGTTTAGTAGCATCAAACCCCCAATATTTTGTTCTGTACCACCCAGAAAAACCGTCCCAATTATTAATAAACGCACTACCATCTATACTGTTAGTAATAATATTGGCTTCACTAGAAAATTCACTTCGGTATTTATCTTTTCCACTACCATAAGTAAATTTTTGTACCTCGTATTTTTTATCATCATCATCAGATAAATTTACTAAGGAATCAATAGTTGTATTTCGATCGCCGATATTTGGCAAATTATTATAGAATCCATTTTTGAATAAATAAACTGATACAAAAACAAATAAAGAAAGTGTAGAAATTAGGACTAAAGACTTAATAATATTGAATTTATCATGCCTTTTGAAGGATTCACTGGTTATACATTTCCAATAATATACTATTCCAACCGCAAAATATGTAAGTGCAATAGCTGGAAGTATGTGTAGTCCCAAAATCATTATAATAAATATACTACCAATAATGGCACTAATTGTACGGGGTATGTATGGAATGTAATGAATGATTATACTACCTGTTGTTGTAATGATGAAGGTTATGAGATAGACTATAGTATAGAACCAAAACAGATTGAAATCATTTTGATTTATTATTCTTGCCACTGTGGTTATAAAAAAAATGATGAGCGTTAGGATAAATAACGCCATTTCAGTTTTATTCATTTTTGAAAACCAACTCATATTTTATCTGTATTTCTGTTAGTAATATTTGTTTACTTTTTTAGAAGACGAAACAGATAAAAAAATGTTACGATACTTTATGCTTAATCTTTAATTTGAATCTAAACAAAAAACCACCTTGCTTTCGCAAAGTGGTTTTTAACTAGTCATTTTCCTTTTTCAATTAAGTATCTATAGAACCTAACACACGTTTCATAAAACCATTTAAAGCTTCTTTTTGTGGCGTGCCCTCTTTTATCATTTTATTCACTTCAAGAGCACCGTACATATTAGAAATAAGTTCGCCAATAACATCTAATTCTTCATCTTTTAGAGAAGGAATTTCTGTTAAAGCTTCTAAAGTTTCAATGGTTTCGACGATATAGTCTTCATCATTGTCTCCAATAAATTGTGTTAAATGTTTTATGACTGGTAATTTCATCAATTAAATTTTTTCATTTCCGCGAATGCGGAAATATTTAGTTTTAGATCACTTCGTTTACTAACTCTTTTAAAACGTCAAATTTGTTAGTCTGTGTTTGATTTACAAATTTTCCATCTTTAAAAGTTGCAAATGTTGGTAAATTATCAACGGTTGCTAATTGTCTGGATTCTGGAAATTTTTCCGCATCCGCGATAATAAAAGTTATATTTTCTAACTCGGAAGCTAATTTTTTAACTTTTGGTTTCATAATACGGCAATTACCACACCATGTAGCAGAATATTGCACAACAACAGTCTCGTTGTTAGCAATTAATTCACCTAAATTATCTTGACTTAATTCTTGTACCATTATTGGATTAATTTACGTGAGTCGCTAAATATTCTGCAGTAGCATTTCTATTGGCACCCATAGCTTCTTTACCTTCTTCCCAGTTTGCAGGACAAACTTCTCCTTTTTCTTGTACGTGTGTTAAAGCGTCTATAATACGTAAAAATTCATTCACGTTTCTTCCAATAGGCATGTTGTTAACACCTTCGTGTTGTACTATACCGTTTTCATCTATTACGTATGTAGCTCTATAAGTTACATTGTCACCTTCTACAGTTACAACACCAGTTTCATCATTGTATTGTTCGTTAGTGATATCTAAAATCCCTAAAGTAGATGCTAAGTTTCTGTTAGAATCTGCTAAAAGCGGGTAAGTAACACCTTCAATGCCACCATTGTCTTTTGCAGTGTTTAACCATGCAAAATGTACTTCAGGCGTATCACAAGAAGCACCTATAACAACTGTGTTACGTTTTTCGAATTCTGCTAATGCTGATTGAAAAGCGTGTAACTCTGTAGGACATACAAAAGTGAAATCTTTAGGATACCAGAACAGTAATACTTTTTTATTGTTGTTTTTTGCTTCTTCAAGAACGTTTAATTTGAAAGTATCTCCCATCTCATTCATTGCGTCCACATTTAAATCTGGAAATTTTTTTCCTACTAATGCCATTTGTATTTAAATTTTATAATTAATGATTCGTTTTAAGTGAGCAAAAATAATCTATACTAAGAGAAAATGAAACAGGAATAAAATTTTAAATAACTATAGACTAATAGTATTTGCTTATGGTATCTGAAAATGAATGTGTTATGATTTTATTTTGTGGTCAGTTGTTTTATTTTAATCGAAAAACCAGCAAATAATAATGTCATAAAAGGACTTAGAATGCTAAAAAATACATAGGGTATGTATGCTGTGGCTCCTGCGTGCCCGAATAAAACTTTCGAATGATAAGCGCCGCAAGTATTCCATGGAATTAGAACTGATGTAACCGTACCAGAATCTTCAAGTGTTCTACTTAAGTTTTCGGGAGCTAAACCCTTATCTTCATAGGCTTGTTTAAACATTTTCCCTGGAATTACTAAAGCTAAATATTGATCGGATGCTGTCAGGTTTAAAGCCAGACAACTAGCAACTGTACTTGCAAAGAGCCCAAAGGTTGTGGTTGCTAAGTTTAATAAAGATTTTGTAATTCTTGATAGTGCACCAATAGCATCCATAACCCCTCCAAAGACCATAGCACAAACAATTAACCAAATGGTTCCTAGCATGCCTTTCATGCCTCCAGCTGTAAATAAATCATTTAATTCTGGGCTAGAAGTTTCAACAGCGGTCTCTACAGTTAAAGCATTCATTATGCCTTGGTAAGCCGATTGAAAGGTTAAGGACTCTGCTCCAGCAATTTTTATTACAATATCTGGCTGTGCAATTAGAGCAGTGGCACCTCCAAGTAAAGAACCTGTCAATAAAGCGATTAGAGGTGGTGTTTTCTTTATAATCATAATAATAACGATTACAGGAACAGTAAACAACCATGGACTTATATTAAAAGCACCTTTTATGGCAGATAGTTTATCGTCTATTTGTGGTGTGCCAGTAACATCTATATTTAATCCTATTATTATAAAAATTATAAGTGTTATTATTATGGTTGGTACCGTTGTTAATGCCATATATTTAATATGACTGAATAATTCTCCACCAGCCATTGTTGGTGCAAGATTGGTAGTATCGCTAAGCGGAGACATTTTATCTCCAAAATAGGCTCCAGATAAAACAGCCCCAGCGGTCATTCCAACAGAGATGCCTAATGTTTCACCTATACCAACAAGAGCAATGCCTACGGTAGCAGAGGTTGTCCATGAACTTCCTGTAGCTATCGAAATAATGGAACAAATAATGACGCAAGCTGCTAAAAATATGGTTGGGTTTAATATCTGTAACCCATAATAAATCATAGTTGGTATAATGCCACTAATTAACCAGGTTCCTGCCAGCGAACCAACCATCAGCAATATGAGTAAAGCGCCAGTAGTAGATTTTACATTTTCGGAAACTTCCTCAAGCATTCTTTTGTAAGACACTTTATTTCTAAAGCCAACAATGGCAGCTACTGCTGCACCTAATAATAGCACAAATTGATTACTGCCACTTAATGCATCATCACCATATACATATATGTTATATGCTAACATGCCAACCAAAGCAATTACAGGGATGAGTGCTTCCCAAATGTTAAGTTCTTTATTCTCTATTATTTTTTGATCTTCTATTTTTATTTCGGAGAGATTGTTTTCATCTTGCATTTGGAAAATTTTAGTCATGTAATGTTACGATAATCCTTATTTTTTAGCAAATTGCTAAGCGTCGATTTTAAATGTTTCTTATAACTAATGGTGAATGTATTAAAATTTATGTGACTTTTCTGTAAAGCTCGTGTCTTATAAACTGCACATTATTAATTCTTTATTTATAAAAAACATGATGCAGTTTATGATTTTGATTTTTTTAACAATTATTCCAGTGTTTTTAATGCAACTAATTTACAATTTAAAATATTCTTCTCTCAAGTTCGTTTTACCGTCTAAATTATTAGCAAACAATCTTACCCATACTTAAAATTAAATATATTAAAGCCCATGAAGCGGACTGTAGTACCAAGTGAAAATATCCCTTTTGAAATTAAAGATGTAAACCTAAAACTTGAAAAGCATAATAAACAATTATCTAGAGGCTTAAAAACTCTGGAATATATTTATATGCTAGAAATTAATTATGAGAGAAGACGCAAAATGAACCACTTTGAAGAACTTTTAAAATTCAAAACGAATATTCAAAAACATATTATACAGACCACTCAAAAAATAAATTATTATAAGTCTATACAAAAAAACTTAAAATATTGAATTATATAATGTGTATTCTGGTTTAAATTGTATTTTTATCTGCATACATGGATTCATTAACTCAAATTGTTTTAGGGGCAGCGTGTGGCGAAGCTGTTCTGGGGAAAAAAATAGGAAACAAAGCTTTATTATTTGGTGCTATAGGCGGCACAATTCCAGATTTAGATGTTTATATAGGGAGTTTGTTATATAATAATGAAATTGATGCGATGTTATTTCACAGAGGTTTCATGCATTCCATTTTATTTTCGGTTTTTGCAGCATTTCTTCTAGGATGGGTCACTTACAAACTATATAATTCGGGAAATCGTTTACATACAACCACTAAAAATGATTGGATTAAGTTGTTCTTTTGGTCCTTATTCACACACCCTATTTTAGATTGCTTCACACCATATGGCACCCAATTATTTACACCATTTACTAGTTACCGTGTGGCCTTTAATAATATTGCGGTAGTAGATCCTATTTACACCTTACCATTTCTTGTCTGTATGATTGTTCTCATGTTTTTTTATAGAAAATCGAGTAGAAGGATGCTATGGTTAAAGCTAGGCTTAGGAATAAGCTCTGTGTATATGCTATTAACACTAGGGAACAAGTTGTATATGGATGTTATTTTTAGAAAATCGATGGAAGATAACAAGATCGATTTTGAACGGTATAGCACCCAACCAGCTATATTTAATAATGTATTATGGTATGGAATTGTAGAAACAGATTCTTTGTATTTTATAGCGAACTACTCGTTGCTGGATAAAGAAAACAGGTTTTTGAATTTTAAGGCATTACCCAAACAACGTGATTTAAAACCTGCCGATTTTTATGATATTAAAAACTTAGCATGGTTTAGTAATCATTATTATAGCGTTTATAAGATCAAGGATAATGAATATCAATACAATGATTTACGATACCCCATTTTAGATGAAAATAATCCTAACTCATCCGTTTTTAGTTTAACACTTTACAAAGACCATGATCGACTAAATATAAAACCTTTTGAGCCCAAATTTGATGATTTTGAAACAGCTATGTCTAATTTATGGGAGCGTATTAAAGGGATTTAACCGTTTTTGTTTTAGCACTTAGAATATTAAGAGTTTCCATGCATGCTCGCATGGTTTGGTACGTACGATCTATATCTGCGTCTAAACCTATAGAAAAGCGGATTAAACCATCGCTTAAACCCATTTCTTTTTGTTCATCTTCTGGAATTTCAGAAGAGGTAGAGCTTCCTGGAGCACTAAAGAGTGTTTTGTAAAACCCAAGGCTTACTGCTAAATACCCTAAGTTTTTATTTTGCATCATTTCCATAAGTTCGTTTGCTTTATCTAAAGAACCAACATCGATGGTTAGCATACCACCAAAACCATATTTTTCATTCATCATACTTTTAAATAATTCATGAGATGGATGCGATTTCAATCCAGGGTAAACTGTTTTTAAACCATCGGCTTCAAATTTTTTAGCTAAGTACATGGCATTGTAACTATGTTGCTGTATTCTAATATGCAAGGTTCTTAAGTTTTTTAAAACAGATGATGCTCTTAGGCTATCCATAGTAGCTCCTAATAACATAGATGCACCATCATTGACGTTGCGTAAATCATTTATAAATTCCTGAGTACCACAAACAACACCACCTACCGTATCGCTAGAGCCATTGATGAATTTTGTTAAACTGTGTATAATAATATCTGCTCCTAAGAGAGCAGGGGATATAGATAGTGGCGAAAAAGTGTTATCGACCACTAATTTTAAATCATGCTTTTTGGCAATATCAGCAAGCCCTTTAATATTGGCAACTTCTAAAAGCGGATTACTTACAGATTCGCAATACAATACCTTCGTGTTTTTTGTGATTGCATTTTCAACAATTTCTAAGTCAGTAATATCTACAAAAGAGGTGTCAATATTAAACCGTGGCACGAAATTTTTCAAAAAAGCATAAGTACCACCATAAATAGTTCTACTGGAAACAATATGATCTCCAGCCCCACATAATTGTAATAATACGGGGGTAATGGCTCCCATTCCAGATGCAGAAACATTAGCTGTTTCTGTACCTTCCATAGCTGCTAAAGCTTCTCCTAAATATAAATTTGAAGGCGAAGAATGGCGCGAATATAAATAACAACCATCGGCATTACCTTCAAAGGTGTCAAACATGGTTTTTGCGGATAAGAATGTATAGGTTGAAGCATCTGAAATGGAAGGGTTCACACCTCCAAATTCACCAAAGTATTGTAAGTCTTGTATGTTGTTTGCAGGTTTAAAAGCCATAACGTTTAAGTTTGATTATTAATATAACAAAATTCACTATTAAAAGATTATAAAACAATGAAGGTGTAAATGTTTAGAAAATAAAACTTATATATGTATTAATTGTAGATTATTATATCGAAAATTAAGTGTTTTTATGTATATTAATGAAAATTTTTCAATTATGATATTTGATGACATTGATAGGAAGCTGCTGGATTATTTACAAATAGATAGTAAGCAAACCAATAAAGCACTTTCTAATAAGTTGAATCTTTCTGTAACAGCAGTTTACGAGCGTATAAGAAAACTGGAAAGAGCAGGGTATATAGAAGGGTACGTCGCATTGGTAAATAAAGAACGTGTTGATAAAGCTTTTGTAGCATTTTGCCATATCAAGCTTATACAGCACAGTCAAGACTATGTGGTAAAGTTTGAAAAAGAGGTTGCCAATATAAAAGAGGTGTTGGAGTGTTATCATATTAGTGGTGATTACGACTATTTGTTAAAAGTTTTAGTAAAAGACATGCAGGCATTTCGTAGGTTTATGGTAGAGAAGTTAACTACAATCAATCATATTGGTAGTACGCATAGTATGTTTGTAATAAGTGAAGTCAAGCATACAACAGCAATTAATATTTAGTTGGTATACTATGAATACAACACCTTATAAAAGCATTGAGTTTTTAATAATTTTTATTTTTTTACCCATTAGCTTTGCTATGGACTATTCGATAAAACTGAAAATGGGAATAGGTTTAATAGGGTTTTTATACATTATTTACGTTTTATTAAAAGTAGAGAAGAAAAAGTTTAAAATAGCTCCAGATTTAAAATGGCAGGTATTCTGGAAGCAAACCTTTCTTAAATTAATCGTAATTGCTGTGCTTACCACATTATTTGTTTGGTTAACAGATAGTCAATCACTTTTTAATGTATTACTGAATAAACCTAAATTATGGCTTTTTATAGTGTTTGTTTATAGTCTCTTTTCGGTATATCCACAAGAAATAATTTATAGAACCTTTTATTATGAGCGTTATAAAGCGTTATTTAAAAACGAATCACTATTTGTTTTTGTAAATGCGATTGTATTTTCCTTAGGACATATATTTTTTAAAAACAGTTTAGTGATTGTTCTCACATTTTTGGGTGGGCTACTATTTGCCATAACTTATAAAAAAACACAATCGACGCTATTGGTGTCCATTGAGCATGCTATTTATGGTTGTTGGCTCTTTACAGTAGGTATGGGAGGCATGCTGGGTTTTCCTGCGTAAATTCTTAGCAATACATACGAATTACTTAAAAAGACTACGTTATTAAATCTTTTTCTTATTTTTGGTCAGCTATTTATTAACCATTAACTAATTAACAACATGAAAAAATTAAGTTACATTATTTTGGGATTCCTTATTGGGGCGGTAATAACGTATTATTTTTGTCCAAGAGCTATTGACGGTACTGAACCACCAATAGTAGAAGAACCAGACGGGCTTATTGAAATGGATAAGGCCGAAAAATTAAATAACAATTGGACGGAGTACAGAGAGCCAGCAGTAGATTCTGCAGCACAACAGCAAGGAAGGAAAAAAGATAATCGTTGGACTGAATGGTCTGTAGATGAGATTAAAAAGTATGTGATTTATTCAGAATATAAAGCCAATAAATTAGGATACGATATTACTGGTTTTCGTGTTTATTTAGGTGTCTATGGAGACAATGCTGGACAAAATAAGAAGAATTTAACAACGATGTTTATAGTACCAAGGGGTAAAAAATCGCATGATAAAGCAGGCATGATTCCATTTAATTTAAGAGGGAATGAAGAAGATGTTCCTGTGCGTCCATTAAACAGAGGTAATGGAGGTAATGGAGGGTATCCAAATTAATTTTAGTGGAAGAATTTCTAAAAGAAAATTATCATATACTTACAACTATCACAGAATCTTTAGCAGCTGTAACAGGTTTGTTGCTTTATAATAAGTACAGATTTACAGCTGCTAAATATTTTATATATTTTTTGGTCTATCTAACCATTTGTGATTTTATTAGTTCTTATTCGATGTATGTTCATCCAGATAAAATTTTTAGATTTCTTATAGGAACTATTTTTGAAAAGAATCATTGGTGGTCAACACTCTATTGGCAAATAGGAGCCATTATGTTTTTTTCTTTTTATTATCGTAAAATTTTGAAAACTAAAAATTTCAAAACTATTATTAAGTTTTCAGGGTATGCATATTTGTTTTTTTCTCTTGTATACATTATTTTAAATTGGAACGCATTTTTTTATAAGTTTTTTCCAGTTATGAGTATTCTGGGAGCTATTATTATACTAATTTGTACAGTATTTTATTTTATTGAAATCCTGCAAAGCGATAAAGTATTAACTTTTTACAGATCTATAAATTTTTATATCAGCTTTGCCATATTTATCTGGTGGCTCATCATTACGCCTATAGATTTTTATGATGTTTATTTTGCTTATGACTCAGGTAGTAATAACCGAGATTGGAATTTTGTTTTTTTACAATTAGAAATTTTCTTATTTGCTAATATATTTATGTATTCAACTTATACTTTTGCTTTAATATGGTGCAAACCGGAGAACGATTAGCGAGTACAGCTGCCGAAAGGTATTTGTTAGTGTATATGATTGCTGTTTTAGTAATTGTAACGTCACTGGTTATTATCTTTTTTATTGTATTTCAAAAAAGAAAGAATAAATTGTTGCTCGATAAAATAGAGCAACAACAAGCTTTTGAAGAAGAAATAGCGCAGGCACAAACCGAGATACAAGAGCAGACACTTAAAAACATTGGCTGGGAATTACATGATAATGTGGGACAGCTATTATCATTTGCCAGTATGCAATTAAGCATTTTAAAAATGCAGGTAGCAGATGATGTTAAGGAAAAGTTTAAGGATACTACAGAAGCACTTAAAAATAGTTTATCTGAAGTGCGGGCACTTTCTAAAACATTAAATAATGAGGTTGTTTTAAACATCGGTTTTGAAAAATCTGTGACCAACGAATTAAATCGACTTAAAAAAATGAAGTTTGCTTCTGCTGAACTTAAAACAATAGGAGAGAGAATCGATTTTACAGACAGAAAGCATGAAATCATTATTTTTAGAATATTACAGGAGTTTTTGTCTAACTCAGTAAAATATTCTGAGGCCGAAAATCTAGCCATTGCCATTGAATATCAAACAGAAAACTTGAAAATCACAGCTACAGATGATGGTAAAGGTTTTGATATGAACGATATAGAAAAAGGATCAGGATTAATAAACATGAAGAGTCGAGCTTCATTAATCAATGCAAAATTTGAATTAACGTCTAAGCCTGACGAAGGGGTGCAATTGGTCTTAAATTATCCTATTTCTTAATTAACGCATATTAATGAGTCTTTTTTTTTAAAATTTAAGTACCGCTTGTCATTCCTGTGAAGGCAGGAATCCACTAAAAAGATATAATGTTTATGAATAAATCTCATCATCAATATTATCTATACCTCTTAACGAATAAGACCTGTGGAACCCTATATATTGGTGTAACAAACGATTTAGAAAGACGTATGTTCGAACACAAAAATAAATTAGTTGAAGGCTTTACCAAGAAATATGGATTGTATAAGTTACTATATTTTGAGACGTATCAATATGTTAACGATGCCATTAAGAGAGAAAAGAATATGAAAAAGTGGAAGCGTCAATGGAAAATTGACCTTATAGAAAAAGATAATCCTAATTGGAAAGACCTATCTAAAGACTGGTCTTATTTACTAGAATAGGGGTATTTCATTTACGAGTGGGTTCCTGCCTTCGCAGGAATGACAAAATAGGTTTAAAAGAGATAAATTAAAGTACCGCTTGTCATTCCTGCGGAGGCAGGAATCCATTAAAAAGAATATAATGTTTATGAATAAACCCCATCATCAATATTATCTATACATTTTAACGAATAAGACTTGCGAAACCCTATATATTGGTGTAACAAACGATTTAGAAAGGCGTATGTTCGAACACAAAAATAAATTAGTTGAAGGTTTTACTAGGTCTTATTTACTAGAATAGGGGCATCTCATTTACGAGTGGATTCCTGCCTTCGCAGGAATGACAAAATAGGTTTAAAAGGAGATAAATTAAAGTACCACTTGTCATTCCTGCGGAGGCAGGAATCCACAAAAAGAATATAATGTTTATGAATAAACCCCATCATCAATATTATCTATACATTTTAACGAATAAGACTTGCGAAACCCTATATATTGGTGTAACAAACGATTTAGAAAGGCGTATGTTCGAACACAAAAATAAATTAGTTGAAGGTTTTACTAGGTCTTATTTACTAGAATAGGGGTATTTCATTTACGAGTGGATTCCTGCCTTCACAGGAATGACAAAATAGATTTAAAATAAACATTATTTATAAATTAAATGTGCTTGTTTGAATCTTGCTAACATTAATTAAGAAAAATACTTGAACATTTTTTTTAAGAGTCCCAATTTTCCTTTATAAGGAGCGTATCTGATACTTGGATCTATCCAATTACCGCGTTTGGATATACTTTTATGATGTGAAAATGTATCGAAACCCATTTTTCCATGATAAGCGCCCATACCACTAGCACCAATACCACCAAAAGGCAATCTATGATTTCCAAAATGAATTAATAAATCATTAACAACCCCGCCTCCAAAACTATATTTTTTAATGGCTTGTTCAATAAAAGTCTTATTATTTGAAAATATGTAGAATGCCAAAGGCTTATCGTAATGCCAAATAATATTCTCTATGTCCTGCTCTGTATCGTAAGTTAGAATAGGTAAAACAGGGCCAAAAATCTCGTCGCTCATTATTTTACTATCCAAATTAGGAACGTCAATTAAAGTAGGGGCTATATAACAAGCGTCTACATCCACATGACCACCAAAAATCACATGAGAACCTTCTAACATATTTGCAAGCCTTAACAGATTCTTTTTATTAATAATTCTCGGTAAATCAACAGATTCTTTGGGGTTTACACCATACCTTTTAATAATTTCAGTTTTTAAAGCGTCTATAAAGGCGTCTTTAACATTAGATTTTACAATGATGTAGTCTGCTGCAATACATGTTTGCCCAGCATTTAAAAATTTTCCCCAAGATATACGTCGAGCCGCCAATTTTAAATCAACAGTATCATCAATAATACCAGGTGATTTGCCTCCCAATTCTAAAGTAACGGGAGTTAAATGTTTAGCAGCAGCACGCGCCACAATTTTTCCAACTGGAACGCTGCCCGTAAAAAATATGTAATCCCATTTTTGAGCCAGTAATTCTGTGGCTGTTTCAATACCACCTTCAATAGATTGGGCTATAGTTTCAGGGAATATTTTTTGAACAATATTTGTGATAAGCTGTGATGTATGTTTTGTAAGTTCACTAGGTTTTAAAATAACCGTATTTCCAGCTGCAATAGCCATTATTAAGGGCTCTATGGCTAGTAAAAACGGATAATTCCAAGGCGCAATAATTAGTATGCTTCCATAAGGTTCTTTGTAAATATAATCTTGAGATGGAAACGTTAACATCGACGATTTTACACGTTTAGGTTTCGCCCATTTTTTAAGGTTTTTAATAACTAGGTTTAACTCAGAAATTACAAGACCAAATTCACTAATAAATGTTTCGAATTCAGATTTTTTAAAATCCTTTTTTAAAGCCTCATAAATAGCTTGTTCATTAGAAACTATTTCCTGTTTTAGAGCCTTTAATAGCGATAATCGGTAAGAGACCTCTTTTGTTTTTTGAGACTTAAAAAAAGCTTTTTGTTTTAAAAGTATTTCAGGTATGGTATCCAAAAAAAGTGTTTTTTATAAAGATATTCAAAATTATGGGAAACAAGCGTCCCAAATAGCATCTTTTGGAGGGGGTGCAGAAATAGTTATAGGATCTTTTTTAACGGGATGAATAAACTCAATATATCTGGCGTGCAAATGGATACTGGCATCTTTATTACTTCTATCGAATCCATATTTTAAATCTCCTTTGATAGGGCATCCAATATTGGATAATTGTGATCGTATTTGATGATGCCTGCCTGTTTCTAAATTAATTTCAAGCAAATAATAATTGTCCAGTTTTTTTAGTAATTTATAATGAAGAATCGCTTTTTTACTGTCTTTAACTTCTTTTATGTAAGCCGTAGATTTATTGTTTTTCGGATTCTTTTTTAACCAATTTGTTAAGGTATCTTCGGTCTTTGGAGGCGCATTTTTTACAACAGCCCAATATGTTTTTTTTATATCCTTAGTAAGGAATAATTTATTGAGTCTGGGTAATACTTTACTTGTTTTTGCGAAAATAACAAGACCTGTTGTTGGTCTGTCTAAACGATGTACCACACCTAAATAAACATTTCCAGGTTTATTATAGGTCTCCTTAATATATTCTTTTACAACATCATTTAGTGGTTTGTCTCCAGTTTTATCACCTTGTACAATATCCCCAGCACGTTTGTTAACTACAATAATGTGATTGTCTTCGTATAAAACTTGAAGATTAGACTTATTGGATACAATCTTAGACATGTTAGTTTTTTGGATAACTTGATTGTTTTAGAGTAGATTTAAATTTAGAAGTCATTTTTATAATAAACTCTAAGTTTTTAGAAAGTTTTTCTGATTCTTCATTATTTATAAAGCCTAAATCTGATGCTATTAATAATTGAGTTTCAATTTCGTAAGCGGAACCCAGAGTTATTTGTAAGAATCGAGCAAAATTCTTATTTGATTGTCTTGATGAACCTTCAACAATATTAGAAGGTATAGATACAGATGCTCTCCTTAATTGATTTGTTAAACCAAATTTTTCTGATTCAGGAAAATTTGAAGTTATATTATAAATTTCAGAACAAAACAATCTATTTTTTTTCCAAATTTCTAAGCCTATAAATCTATGCATATAAAATATCTAATAATCCGATAATCCAAGTATCTAAGGAGTCTAGTATTGTTCCTTATCACTCGGGAAATCAAGCGTTTTTACATCATCAACATATTGAGAGATGGCACTAGTCATATCCTCATATAAATTCATATAGCGACGTAAAAAACGTGGATTAAATTCGTGAGTCATACCTAGCATATCGTGTAATACCAATACTTGTCCATCTACACCATTTCCTGCTCCAATACCTATAATGGGAATACTTACACTTTCTGCGACTTGCTTTGCTAGTTTGGCAGGTATTTTTTCAAGTACAATGGCAAAACAACCAATGCGTTCTAACATTTTGGCATCTTCAATAAGTCGTTGAGCTTCTTCTTCCTCCTTAGCTCTTACTGTATAAGTCCCAAATTTATATATAGATTGTGGGGTTAAGCCCAAGTGTCCCATCACTGGAATACCAGCATTTAATATGCGTTTTATAGAATCTTTTATTTCTTTACCACCTTCTAATTTAACTGAATGCGCACCACTTTCTTTCATAATTCTAATAGCAGATCGCAAGGCTTCTTTCGGGTCACTTTGGTAGCTTCCAAAAGGTAAGTCTACAACGACTAAAGCACGATATATAGCACGAATTACAGAGGACGCATGATAGATCATTTGATCTAAGGTAATTGGTAATGTGGTTTCATGTCCAGCCATGACATTACTAGCAGAATCTCCAACAAGAATGACATCAATACCAGCACCATCAACAATTTTAGCCATGGTATAATCGTATGCTGTTAACATCGATATTTTTTCACCATTAGCTTTCATGTCAACTAATGTTTTAACTGTGATGCGTTTGTATTCTTTTTTAGCTACAGACATAATTTTTTCTGATTTTTAAATAGTACGTAAAAGTAATGAATTGAACTCATTTAATACTTCCTGATCGTAGCGAAAAATAGATGTTTTTTTTCTAAAAGAAAGCTTTTTTACACTGCATGGTATCGTTCTTTAGTAAGAAAAGATAAAATATAGGAATGAAAGAAGGTTTTGCAGCCAATTGGAAAAACTTTAAAGGCGTTTCGTATATATGTTAAATTTTTCTTTAAGTGGTATCGGTATTACTTATGTTATTCTACTTTAGTTAAAATTTAAATATCATGGCTAGAACTGTATTCTATTTATTCGTTTTAATTACATCTACTATATATTCGCAAAGTGACGAACAGGCTGAAGTAAAAGCAGCGGTAGATACATTTTTTGAAGGATTTCATAAAGGAGATACCACACTTATGAAATCTGTTATGGTGGACAAAATAATCATGCAAACAGCTTATAGAAATAAGGAAGGAAAAGATATTTTAGTGACCGATGAACCTGAAAAACTTATAAAAGCTATTGCAAACAGACCAGATGATCAAAAATGGGATGAACGTTTGTTGGATTATAGTATTCAAATAGATGGAAATATGGCAAATGCCTGGACGCCTTATGAGTTTTGGTTTAATGATACTTTTAGCCATTGTGGTGTTAATTCGTTTCAATTATTTAAAGATGGCGATCAATGGAAAATTATTTACTTAATTGATACCAGAAGAAAGTCTACTTGTGAAAAATAAGGTATTTATAACTGAAAAATTACCTCACCAAGGCACAAAAAGGTGACGTTTTTTGAGCAGACTTAATATTATATTTATTTCTTGAAGCTGCAAATAAACGTGTAAAGGATAGTAGTGAAAAGCCAAGAGCGAGGTACGAGTGAGGATATACAACTTTTCGACTGTACTCAAGATAAATTACCAGCCCGATCTGATAGGGATCTGCAAAAAAATTAGTTTAACCTGAATGCGGGTTTAGCAATCAGTCAAATTAACGCCTACGGCTAAACCTCCTTTAGAAGTTTCTTTATATTTAGTATGCATATCTTTTGCTGTTTCCCACATGGTAGAAACCACTTTATCTAATGGTACTTTTACGTTTTTAGGGTCGGTATCTAAAGCCATCTCAGCTGCATTTATGGCTTTAATAGCTCCCATAGCATTACGCTCAATACAAGGTATTTGTACCAACCCACCTATAGGATCGCATGTTAATCCTAAATGATGCTCCATAGCAATTTCTGCGGCAATGAGCACTTGTTCTGGGGTGCCTCCTAATAATTCGCAAAGAGCTGCTGCAGCCATAGCCGATGATACGCCAATTTCTGCCTGACAGCCTCCCATGGCAGCACTAATGGTCGCTCCTTTTTTGAAAATACTACCTATTTCGCCAGCGACTAATAAAAAACGCTTTATATCGTCAAAATTGGCATCATGGTTTTCAATTACCAAATAATACATTAAAACTGAAGGGATGACTCCAGCGCTTCCATTGGTAGGTGCGGTAACAACCCTTCCTAAAGAGGCATTGACTTCATTTACAGCCAAAGCAAAACAGCTTACCCATTTTAAAATTTGTCGAAATTTAACTTCGGTATCTCTTATGGCATATATCCATTCCACCGGGTTTGTGTATGGAGTATGACCTTTTAAATTTTCATGCATATCAAAAGCACGACGCCTGACATTTAATCCTCCAGGGAGATTGCCTTCTGTGTGGCAGCCAATATATATGCATTCAAGCATGGTATCCCAAATGCGTTTTAGCTCTGTATCTATTTCTTTTACAGAACGAATTGATTTTTCATTTTCTAAAACAACTTCGGAAATTGATTTATCTAAGGTCTCGCAAAATTTTAAAAGTTCTATGCCCTTTTCAATAGGGTAAGGGAAAGCACATTTAATTTCGAAATTTTTCTTGGAGTTTAAAAGCGCTTCTTTAACAACAAAACCACCACCAATAGAATAAAAAGTTGATTTTTTATTTTTCCCATTTGTAGTTGCAGTAAAGGTTAACCCGTTAGCATGAAACGGTAAAAATTTCCTATTGAATATAATATCAGTTTCTATATTAAAGGTTAAAGGTTTTTCATTGTTAAAGATTAATGTTTTAGTCTTTTTTATTTCAGAAATAATAGAAACAATGGATTCTGTAGGTATCGTTTCGGGGTCAAAACCACTTAAGCCAAGCATGATAGCATAATCTGTTGCATGTCCTTTCCCTGTTAATGATAAAGAACCATAGAGATCGATTGAAATAGATTCAACTTTATCAAATTCATCAGTATCTTTTAGCTCTTTAATCCAACGCTCAGCAGCTCTCCAAGGTCCCAAGGTATGAGAACTAGAAGGGCCAATACCAATTTTTAGCATGTCAAAAATAGAAATACATTCCATGTTACGCAATCGTTATAGTTGGGCAAATATAAACTGTTTTATAATAAATCAAACGTCTTTTTTATTAAGATTGATGTAATGAATGACAGCTTGTCAGTATTTTTCAAATGGCATAATGATTGACTATTACAAATCGAGTTTAAAACAAACATTGAACACAAATAAAGTATAAAATATTATGAGTAAAATTATTGGAATTGATTTAGGAACAACCAACTCTTGCGTTTCTGTAATGGAAGGTAACGAGCCTGTAGTTATTCCTAATGCAGAGGGGAAAAGAACAACTCCATCTGTAATAGCCTTTGTTGAAGGTGGAGAAATTAAAGTTGGAGATCCAGCAAAACGTCAAGCAGTAACAAACCCTACTAAAACGGTTTATTCTATTAAACGTTTTATGGGAAATAAATACTCTGAATCTAAAAAAGAAGCAGAACGCGTACCATATACAGTAGTAAAAGGAGATAATGATACACCTCGTGTAGATATCGATGGTCGTTTGTATACACCACAAGAGTTATCGGCAATGATTCTTCAAAAAATGAAGAAAACTGCTGAAGATTATTTGGGTACAGATGTAAGTGAAGCTGTTATTACAGTGCCTGCTTATTTTAACGATTCGCAACGTCAAGCAACTAAAGAAGCTGGTGAAATTGCAGGTTTAAAAGTTCGTAGAATTATCAACGAACCTACAGCTGCAGCATTAGCTTATGGGATGGACAAAAAAGGAACAGACCAAAAGATTGTTGTATTTGATTTTGGAGGAGGTACCCATGATGTATCGATCCTTGAATTAGGAGACGGTGTATTTGAAGTATTATCTACTGATGGTGATACGCATTTAGGTGGTGATGATGTTGATGAAAAAATCATTAACTGGTTAGCAGATGAGTTTAATGCTGAAGAGAATATGGATTTACGTAAAGATCCAATGTCTTTACAACGTTTAAAAGAAGCTGCTGAAAAAGCTAAGATAGAGTTGTCATCATCTGCACAAACAGAAATCAACTTACCATATATTACAGCAACAGCTAGTGGTCCAAAACACTTAGTACGTACATTGACACGTTCTAAATTTGAGCAATTAATTGACGATTTAGTAAAACGTACCATAGAGCCTTGTCAATCTGCTTTAAAAGCAGCAGGTTTATCAAAAAGTGATATTGATGAAGTTATTTTAGTAGGAGGATCTACGCGTATTCCTGCTGTACAAGAAGCTGTTGAAAAATTCTTTGGAAAAACACCTAGTAAAGGAGTGAATCCAGATGAAGTTGTATCATTAGGAGCTGGTATACAAGGTGGTGTTTTAACAGGAGATGTAAAAGACGTATTACTTTTAGATGTGACACCATTATCTCTTGGTATTGAAACAATGGGTAATGTATTTACAAAGCTTATTGAAGCTAATACAACTATCCCTACTAAAAAATCGCAAGTATTCTCTACAGCGGCAGATAATCAACCATCGGTTGAAATTCATGTATTGCAAGGAGAAAGAGCTATGGCTGCAGATAATAAAACAATTGGACGTTTCCATTTAGATGGTATTCCACCAGCAAGACGTGGAACGCCTCAAATTGAAGTCATCTTTGATATTGATGCTAATGGTATTATTAAAGTAAGTGCTGAAGATAAAGCAACTGGTAAGAAGCAAGATATTAGAATTGAAGCATCTTCAGGTTTAACGGAGGAAGAAATCGAAAAAATGAAAGCGGATGCTGAAGCGAATGCTGAAGCAGATAAAGCAGCAGCAGAAAGTGCTCAAAAATTAAATGAAGCAGATTCTATGATTTTCCAAACGGAAAAATTATTAGAAGAGTCTGGTGATAAATTATCTGAGGATAATAAATCTAAGATTGAAGGGGCGTTAGAAGAATTGAAGAAGGCTTATGAAACAAAAGACCTAGCAACTATTCAACCTGCTTTAGATAATATTAACGAGATTTGGAAAGCTGCAAGCGAAGAGATTTATAAAGCACAAGCTGCCGAAGCACAAGAAGGTGGAGCTGCTCCAGGACCTGATACTAGTCAAAATGGACAAGAGGAAGGCAGTGATGTAGAAGACGTAGACTTTGAAGAAGTGAAGTAAGTAGAGAACCAATTTTGTTTTACAAAATTGAGTGAATCACTTATCCTGAGACATAGTCGAAGGATCTTTTAAAATAAGCATGAAGTCGAAAGACTGAAGTAAGAAGTAAAAACGCAACCATTATGGTTGCGTTTTTTTGTTGTCTTTATCTCACAAAACACCTGTTAATTTTACTTTAATCGATGTTTTAAAGTTTTTAGCTAATAGTTTTATATCTTTTTGGGATATACTTTGCTAACGTCTTTTACTTACTATTTTTGCGAGGTATAACAAATCAAAAAACATGAAAAAATTCAGCATTTTATTTATTGCATTAACCTTAGTATTAACAACCTCTTGTTCAAGTGATGACAGCAAGCCTTTAAGCGCATCTATTATTGGAACATGGAAAATGATATCAGATATCGAAGATGATGATGAATTTGTTGAAGAAGGAGATTGTGACGTGCTTTACTCTTTTACGCAAAATACTATTTCTATTGAAGAATATGCAGGTAGCGACTGTAGTGAGTTAGTACCAAATTCAGACAATACTTGGGCATATTCTATTGTTAATAATGTTATTATTGGGTTTGATTCTGAAGAGTATCAAGGAGAAATAACTAATTATGATTATGAGATTATTGAATTGACTGAAACTACATTGAAGATCAAATATGAAGACGAAGGTTATGTAAATATAATTACTATGACAAGGTTATAATTTACTTTTAATTTTATTAAAATTTGAAAACGCAACCAAAAATATTTGGTTGCGTTTTTTTATTATCAATAGGTAGGAGTTTTTATAATTGGATTGTTTTATAGTAAATACCAAATCATAAAATAATCCTAAATGAAACACCTACTACAATTAGCTTTAGCATTTTTATGCTTTATTTTTAGCTTAAAAACAAGTGCACAACAAGATAAAACGATGTTTATTTTTGGACATAGTCTTATTGTTCATGCTACATCAACTGATGAAACCACGGTGCCTCATTGGCTACACTTTTTAGCTCAAGAAGCAGGAAATACAGTTTCAGTTTCGGGGCAATATGGATTTTTACCACAACATGATGATCTTCCTCCTTTTTCTCAATGGGGTTTTAATAATGTTCCGCCAGCTTGGGATTCGGATACTCAAAATTTTGCAGATGCAAATTTTGATACTTTTTTACTAACAGCTGGAAATTTTATACAAAATCAGCCATCTGATGAGAACTATTTCGGATTCCCAACGACATCACCTTTGTCAGCAACTTTAACTATCTTAGATTGGATTGATAATGAAGAGGCCGATGCAGTGACCTATATTTATGAGAATTGGCCAGATATGGCTGGTTTTATTGCAGGACAAAGTTTTCCTCCTTCTTTAACAGAATTTCAAAACTACAACGATTATACTTTAGGAGGTTTCCATGATTGGTGGATTGATTATCAGGATTTTATTCATGCTGCGCGTCCAAGTGAAAATATTAAGATGATTCCTGTTGGGCCTATATTAAGTAAATTGTTAACGAATACAGCATTAAATCAAATTCCTATTTTAGATTTATATGAAGACAATGCTCCTCATGGTAGACCAACACTTTATTTTTTAGCTGGTTTAATAACTTATATGGCAGTTTATGAAGAAAAAGCAGTATCTACATTTACAATTCCTAACACTATAAATCCATTAGTTCAAAGTAATTTACAAAGCACTATAGATTTTATTTGGAATGAATTGTTGGCTTTTAATTACAGTAATGGAAATAGTCGAGTTTTTGCGAACAGTGTATTGAGTGTTGATTCAAATGATTATCAAGCCGATATATCGGTGGTTCCAAACCCAACTACAGATTTTATAAATATTATAAGTAATTATTCAGATTATAGTGTTGATTTGTTTGATGTTAAAGGCATGAGAATAAATTTAAAACAAGGTATGACTCATCACAGAGTTGATATTTCAAATTTACCTAATGGATTATATTTTTTGAAAATACACATAGATGGCAATCAGATTGTTAAAAAGGTTTTAAAGGGCTAATGTTAATATTTTATTGATCCAAACGCAATCAATTGATTATATGTCATTTGGTTGCGTTTTTTTATTAGTTTGAGTTGATAATTTTTTAATAATAATAAAACCAATACTTTTGGCGTAAATATAGCACATACATGTCTTTTTCTTCACAAGTAAAATCAAATTACCAACCTAAACGTTTAGCCGTAAAACTTAATGCTAAAGGGGAACAGTTTGTGATTAAAAAACATCCTTGGGTATTTTCAAATAATATTGTAAAAATTAATGATGCTGCTAAAACAGGAGATTTAACAATTGTTTTTAGTAAGAATAAAAACAAAGTTATAGGTCTGGGTTTGTATGATGCCAATTCTCCTATTCGAATTAAAATAATTCATAGTGATGCCTCTAAAGCTGAAATAAATGCTGATTTTTTTCATCAAAAAATAAAAGAGGCTTATACAAAACGATTGGGTTTATTAAAAACGAATACGACGAGTTATCGCTTGTTATTTGGGGAAAATGATGGATTCCCTGGTTTAATAGCAGATGTTTATGATTCCGTTTTAGTAGTAAAGCTATATTCAGAGATTTGGTTACCTTATTTAGAAGCCATTTTACAAAGTTTGCAAGTCGTTTCTAACGTTGATACTATTGTCATTCGTTTAAGTCGGGGGTTACAACAATCTAAAAACCATCAATTAAAAGATGGGGATGTGGTTTTTGGCGTATTAGAAAATGAGGTTGTTGCGTTTATTGAACATGATGTGAAATTTTCTGCTAATGTGATTAAAGGGCATAAAACAGGGTATTTTTTAGACCATCGTGCTAACCGGAAACAAGTAGGCGAGTGGAGTAAAGACAAAACAGTTTTAGATGTTTTTTCTTATGCTGGAGGATTTTCAGTTCATGCATTGTATAATGGCGCTAAAGAAGTTACGAGTCTGGATATTAGTAAGCAGGCATTAGAAATAGCTGTGCAAAATGGAAAACTAAATCATTATGAAGGGAAGCATAAAACAATTGCTGGTGATGCTTTTGAAGCGCTCAAAAAATTAATTAAAAACAACATCACTTTTGATGTGGTGGTTATAGATCCACCGAGCTTTGCAAAACAAGCTTCAGAGATTGAATTGGCTAAGAAAAAGTATGCCCAATTGGCTCAATTAGGAGCACAGTTAACAGCTAGTAAGGGACTTTTAGTATTAGCTTCTTGTTCATCAAGAGTTTTGGCACAATCCTTTTTTGATATTAATTTACAAGTATTAAATAGTCAACCACGACCGTTTAAAAATACTTTAAATACTTATCATGATACAGATCATCCTATCAGTTTTCCCGAAGGTGCTTATTTAAAATGTGGCTATTATAGGTTCCTTAATTAAGTGCTCTTTTTTGCTTAAAACATAAAGAAATTTACAAAAAGATTCCTTTTTCATCAGTACTTACCATAATATATTTATCGTCATTTTTTATTTTGACTCTGTATTCCTGTTTTAAAAAGTCTTTATCGCAATGGTATTTAATAAGATAAGCATCTTCTACGATTCCCCAATTAGGAAAACGTTTAGAAATAGCCTGCATAACAACTAACGGCAATCTTACATTATTATATTTTTCATTAGTCCTTATTATTTTTCCATGTTTATTATAGGCAGCAACTATTTTACCTTGAGGGACATAAAAAGATACTTCGTATACCTCATAGCCATTATCATATAATTTAGATAATTCTTTGTGTTTATAATTTAGAATTTCATCTTCTAACCTTTTAACACGTTCAGACGTATTGTCAGAGCCTACGGCATCTAAATATTTATAATTTAAGGAGATGACTGTGTTCGGTAATTCAATTGTTTGTGAGTTGACTTGGTAGGTTAATCCAAAAATAAATAAACCAAATAGTATTTTCTTCATGGTAAGCAGTGTTGAGTTTATATAGTGTTAAAATTAACTATGCATGCATAATAAAAATATGATAAAAGTCATAATATCAGATATTTAGTTATTTTTTTATGAATGTTAATGTAACTATTTGAGTACCAACTGTTATGCGTGCATAATATTTATTATATTTGTTTAAACTTAAAGTAATGGCTACAAAACTTACCGATTTACTAAACATAAAGCATCCAGTAATACAAGCGCCCATGTTTTTGGTGTCTAATGTAGCGATGGTTACAGAGGCCATGAAAGGTGGTATTGCAGGTTGCATTCCTGCATTAAACTATAGAACCCTTGACGAATTACGAGCTGCTATAAAAGAACTCAAGGCCAATAAGGTAGCAGGCGGATCTTTTGGTTTTAACTTAATTGTTAATAAATCGAATGTTAAGTATAAAGGGCAGTTAGAAGTGATTTGTGAGGAAGGTTGTGATTTTATTATTACGTCTTTAGGAAGTCCGGAGGATACAATCAATCAAGCACATAAAGTTGGCATTAAAGTTTTTTGTGATGTGGTGGATTTAAAATTTGCAAAAAAGGTTGAACAGCTTGGAGCCGATGCTATTATAGCTGTAAATAATCAAGCAGGTGGTCATAGAGGCGATAAGTCACCAGAAGAGTTGATAAAAGAATTAAGTTTAAGTTGTCATATTCCTATAATTTCGGCAGGTGGTGTAGGTGCTAAAATTGATATTGATACTATGCTAAGTTATGGCGCTGCTGGCGTGTCGGTTGGAAGTCCTTTTATAGCTTCTATTGAAGCTGGTGTTACTGAAGAATATAAGCAAGCTTGTGTCGATTATGGAGCTAAAGACATCGTCATGACAGAACGTATCTCAGGAACGCCTTGCACGGTAATAAATACACCTTATGTTCAGAAAATTGGAACTAAGCAAACTTGGTTGGAATCGCTACTCAATAAAAACAAAAAATTTAAAAAGTGGGTTAAAATGATTCGGTTTTCTATAGGTATGAATGCCACAAAAAATGCCGCAACTAAAGTAACATATAAAACTGTTTGGGTAGCAGGACCTAGTATTGAATACACTAAAAAAATCCTACCTACAAGAGAAATTGTAAATCGTTTAGTTAATTAACTAAAGCAATTTTAGCATTTCTTTTGTTCTTATTTTTTCCAACAAATAAACTAATAGTTGCACTAGCTGTTAAACCACCTAAAGAAGTAGCTACTAATTCACTAGTATCGAAACGGTTATTTTCTTTACTGCTATCAAGAACCTCTTTAGCCAGACCTGCTAATGTTGAAGTTCCTAAACTATACCAAAAAGCTTTTTTCTTGCTCTTTGTTGCCGTATATACAACAGTATAAGTAGTTGCAGATATTACTGCACCAACTCCAAAGTGTAATTTATGATCTGAGGTTATCGATTGAGCACCACATAAACCTGTGAAAGACAGTAATATAATTATAATAATTGTTTTCATTTAAATGATTGGTTTTTAGTTTAGTGAGTGTAATTTTATATAATAATTACAACATGTTTCATAAATACCTGATGAAATACAGTTTTATTTGATTAGAAGCTATTTTTTTTGCTATAATAGTTACATTTGGTTATCAAATATAATTAGTATTATGGAAATAAAAACAGAATCACAACTACGCGAGCTATATGGTTTTTCTAGTGGAAGGGCTAAAGACAAAAGTCTTTCTGATTTAGATAAACATGCGATTCACTTTATTGCTACATCCTCTTTTTTGGTGATGTCTACATCAAATAATGAAGGTAAATTAGATGCTTCTCCAAGAGGAGGAGCGCCTGGGTTTGTAAAAGTGATCAATAAAACAGAAATAGTAATTCCAGATGCTAAAGGAAATAATAGACTTGATAGTATTAGTAATATTGTTGAAACAGGAACAATCGGTCTATTATTCATAATACCAGGAATAGATGAAACTTTGCGTATTAATGGGCAAGCCTCTATTAGTACCGATACTAAATATTTAGAATTATTTACTTCAGAAAGTACTACTCCAAAAGCATGTATCGTTATTACTATTGAAGAATTATTTCTACATTGTGCGAAGGCTTTTATGCGTTCTAGATTATGGGATGAGAAAGCAAAGATTGATAGGCAATCATTTCCATCAATGGGCCAAATGTTAAAAGACCAGTTAGGGGCTAGTGAAGCTCCAGAATCTAGAGAGGATATGATTAAACGTTACGAAAAGGATCTATAATTTATTTATGAAAACAAGGAAATTAGGAAGTGAAGGGTTTGATGTAAGTGAAGTAGCATTAGGTTGTTGGCAATTAGGAGCAGATTGGGGAACTTCAATAAAAAAGGAAGCTGGTTTAGCGATATTAGAAGCGGCTGCTAATAATGGTATTACTTTTTTTGATACTGCCGATGTTTATGGAAATGGAAGAAGTGAAACACTCATAGGCGAATTTTTAAATAATACGGATAAGAAAATACAAATAGCAACTAAGTTTGGTAGGGCAGGAGATGCTTATCCAGATAAATATTCTAAAGATGTTTTACGTAAATCTGTTGAAGGTTCTTTAAAACGTTTAGATGTCGATGCCATTGATTTACTTCAACTACATTGTGTGCCCGAATCGTTGTTACTTGAAGGCTATATATTTGATTGGCTTCGTGATTTAAAACAAGAAGGACTCATTAAAAACTTTGGAGCTAGCGTAGAAACTGTTGAACAAGGTTTAATGTGTTTAAAGCAGGAAGAGATTCTTTCTTTGCAAGTTATATATAATGTTTTTAGACAAAAATTAACTAAAGAATTATTACCACAGGCAGAAAAAAAGGGTGTTGGTATTATTGTTAGATTACCTTTAGCAAGTGGTTTATTAACAGGGAAATTTAATAAGAACACGACATTTCCCGAAAATGATCATAGAAATTACAATAGAAACGGAGACGCATTTAACGTAGGGGAAACGTTTGCAGGATTGCCTTTCGATAAAGGTTTAGAGTTTGTAGATACAATTTCCAATACGATATTACCTCAGGGAGTATCGATGGTAGAATTAGCTTTACGTTGGATTTTAGACCATCAGGCTGTAAGTTGTATTATTCCAGGAGCAAGCTCAACAAAACAAGTTTTATCAAATGTAGATGTTTCTAATTTACAACCTTTGTCTATCGAAACACATACCTCATTATCGAAATTGTATTCAGAAGACATTCATCAATGTATTCGAGGGGTTTATTAATTTAGTATTATGGAAATAAGGATTGCTTTTCTGTTTCAATAGTAAAATGTAATTGCAATCTAGTTAACTCATTTAAATATCGATACTATAAATTATTAATTGAGATGTATCTATGATAAAATTTAAAGGTTTTTACTCCTTTTTCTTTTTTCTGAATACAAAAAAATAAATAATACGATAACGACTATTACACCAATTATTAATAAAAATTTAAAAAGAACAGCGATTCCTTCAAAAAAAGAATTTTTTGGAGTAAAAATTGATTCGGTATAATTTTCGGGAATATAAATATAGTACCCTAAAGATTGGTCTACTTTCCTTACATCTTTATTATATTGGTCATATTCATCTGTAGTAATATAACTTTTTTTGGGTTTTAAATAGTAATTAAGATCAATGAATTTCTCTTTCTTGTTATAATTTACTGTCCATTCAAAATAAAATCCAGGGGAGTTTACAAATAACTTATCATTATTAATAGTCCAATCTGTCGGTAAATTTACTTTAATTCTATGTTCCCTGAGTATTGGGAATACTATTGCTAAATCGGTCTTTCTTTTATCTTTGGTTGGTACATATAATGTATTTAATAAACTAGTAGGAGTAAAGCTTACGGCGATATGCTTTTCCTTTTCAATTAATGGTTGCCAAATACTATCTATTTGATATTCTTCATGTACTTCAAAAACATTCAAGCGTAATTTGTCTTTAATACTTGGTGGTTTTACTGAGGAGACATTGTAATAATAGTTTGAATAGAATTTTTTGTATTCTTTATCTATAGCATTGATACTATTATTTTTAAAATAGTTACGCATTTTATCAGCTTCATATTCGTGATATGTGGTAATCACTTTTAAATGAGCGCCTTTACCAATCTCTTCAAGAGTATATTCTTCAAATGTTTCTACTTTATTTTCAAAAGGGGAGCGAATTTCATCAAAAGACTCGTTTCCTTTTTTTAGGACAAGACCATATTCGTAATTTGGAAAATGAGTACTATCATAATCTCCTCCCTGGTTAGGAATTGTAGGATCATAATAATATTCACGTTTACCATCAATAACTTTTATGACACAATGATTAAAAAATTTAGGCGAGGGTAGTAATTCTTTTATATTGTGTTTTAACACGGTGTTAACTATCATTGGATATGCTTCAATTCCCATTTTGTTAAGCATAGTCACCATTAATAAACTTTTATCTTTGCAATCTCCAAATCGCTGATTAAAAACTTGATTAGGAGGAAATGGTTTATAACTGCCAATACCAGACTCTAGACCTAAATATCTAATCTCATTTTGAACAAAATCTAGAGTGGATTTAATTTTTCCTCCATTTGTTTCATAAGTAGAATTGATCTCATCTATTTTGGTTTGTAGCTTAGAGTCGATTTTTTTATTCAATTTAAAAACAGCTACTCCCCAATCAACAACGTCCTTCCATGAATCATATTCACTAATAAAAACAGATTCATAAATAAGTTTCCAAGCAGGTGTGCTTTCTTCGTAATCTACCTTTTTTGTATTAACGGTTTCCCAGTGGTATTTGTAAAGGTTATTTGCCTTAGAGATTACGGGCTCAATTAATGTGTTAATTAATTTATATTTTAATTTCTTTTTAGATAAAATATCTGTATTTATTTTCCCTATTGATTCAAAATCATTCAAATAGAAACTACTTGAGAAAGCATTATTGTGTATTGGGTTAAAACCTATAATAGAGTAAGAATAATCGATTATATCATCAGTTCTTACATCCGAAATGTTCATTACAGCAGATAGTGAACCATCATATAAGTAGTTTTCTGCATTTAATTCACGTCTCATAACTTGAATATTTGAAATATTCAATTTGTCAATAACCTCTCCATTTCTAATAATACTTATTTTATGGAATTTTAAAGCTTGGTATGTTGGGTCGTAACTAATATTTATTGTTGATGCATTTTGAATACCAACATTGTCTGTTATTTTTGTAACTAGCCTGTAAAATATAGTTTCGTTTGGAATATTTACTTGATTATCGAAAAGTAAAACATGAACTCCTTCTGTTACTTCATCTTCGTCTATTTCAGATTCCAAATAACTAATGTTATTTACCCAGGTAGGCTCTATTTGTTTAGTTACTTGCGAATATATTTTTGAATAAAAACAAAAAGTAATAAATAAACAAAACAACAGGTTTTTCATATATAAAATTATTTTATTGAAGTAAATGTAATTGTTTGTAGGTTACTTACAAATTTATTTAGAGTAAAAAAAGCTCAATTGTTTAAGACTCAGATAGCTTCGTTTTATAAAGGAGTGGGATAGTTTTTTTATAAACCAATGATATAAGTTTATTTTTGCCATTCATAATCAAAACTATATATTTGAGTATTATTTAAAGGTTTAGCTAAAGCTAAATAATAAGGAATTGTGTTAAAATCGCAAGCTGTCGCGCAACTGTAAGTAATATAGGTTATTACAAGCCAGATACTTCCCTTTAAAAAATGACAAACGTGCTTTCGCGATTAAAAGCTAGGTCAAGACTTATAAAACTGCTAACAAAACCTTGATTTATTAAGAAAATTGTTGGTGTCTTGCTTCTTTTTATCTCTGCACAAAATATGAGAAGCAATGAAATTAAAATCACGCACCTTACAAGCCCCTCTAAAGTGTTGGGATATTTACTCTATGCATTTAGCAGAGCAAGCTATCAATTTTGATAAGCAAAAGGAGATTGAAATTTTAAAAACTTACCAAGCTAAATTTGATTGGTTTTTTGATGTTGAAGACATACTCACCAATAATAAATTTGAAGCTTTGGTGCTTACCGATCTTAAACAAGAAATTCAATGGGTAAATAAAGGGTTTACAAAGATGACAGGATATCCCTTTAAATATGCTAAAGGGAAAAAACCTGATTTTTTACAAGGAGAAAATACATCTCCCGAAACTTTGAACAATATCCGCAGCTATTTAAAAAGAGGTGTTCACTTTAAAGAGCGTATTGTTAATTACAGAAAGAATGGAGAGATGTATCATTGTAGTCTTGAAATCTACCCGCTAAAAAATAGTCATGATATGATTACGCATCTTTTAGCTTTAGAAAAGGAGATTCGTCCTTAAACACAGGACTATTTTATTGGTAAATAAAATTCTGTTTTTAATTTATGAGGTTCTACTCGTTCTGGGTTGCTAATGTATTTTTCCCTAACAACTTCATCACGTAACTCATAATCATTGTTTAACAACCAATCGTTAAAAATATAATTGTAAACATTGGCAGTAAATTCATAACTACCCTGGTATAAAAATACCGCAAACTTACCGCCTTTAAGTGTTTTTACTCCAATATCTCCAGAAGCTTTAGCATTTTTATGTATGACTAAGCAAGAGTCATATCTAATTTTATCCTCGTCGGTTACTTTTGGGTCGTCATAGGGTAAGCCAATATGTTCTATCCCTGCGGTGAATAACTTTTGTTCCTTTACTTGTGTCCAGAGTTTTTTCCAAGCGCCCATATAATCTAATCTTTGGTAGGGACCTTGCATACGGATATAGATACATTTTTTATCTTCTACATCAATAATTTTGGGTTTTTTAATGTTTAAACTTTGACTGTGTTCAGTACTGGATGTTGTTCCCATAATATTCGATTTTTTAATTGTGAATAATTTATTTTTGCGATACGCAGTTGGTGATACCCCAAAATGATTTTTAAACTTTTTAGATAATGATGATGGTGTTTCAAAACCAACATTGTAAGCAATACTTTCAATATCTAATGAGGTGTAACGAATCATTTTTGCAGCTGTTTCTACACGTGTTCTAGAAATATAAGCTCCAATGGGCTCTCCTAAAAGCGCTCTACTAATACGATGAAAATGAAACGGTGAAAAATGTGAGATCTCGGCCAGCGTTTTTATGTCTATCACACTATCTAGATTGTTGTGTATGTATTCTACAATCACATTTAGTTTTTGCTCATAAAAAGCTTTGTTGGTTTGTTTCTGTGTCATTTTAATAGTATTGATGTAGCAAATGTATTCACTAATTAGGATACATACTTTTCCAAACTTGCTGAATAGTAATTATCAATAATCTAATGAATTTTGAAAACTATTTAATTATTTATGTAACTTATCACTGTTATCATGCGTCATATCTATAATCAAAAATTTTATTTATGAAATCAAATTCGAATTATTTGTGGTTTAAAAATGGCATTTTAATACTTGCTCTATTATTAATGAGCAATATATGCTTAGCTCAAACTAAAGTAGAGCAAATTGACAAACTTATGGGAATGTATGAGGCTTATGGTAAATTTAATGGTTCTGTTTTGGTGTCAGATCATGGCAACGTTATTTATAAAAAAGGGTTTGGTATGGCGAATATGGAATGGGATATTCCTAACCAACCAAATACAAAACATCGATTAGGGTCCATTACTAAACAATTTACAGCGATGTTGATTTTACAATTGGCAGCAGAAGGTAAATTAGATTTACAAGTGCCAATTACGCAGTATCTTCCAGATTATCCCAAAGTTACTGGAGATAAAATAACAACACATCATTTACTAACGCATACGTCAGGAATACCAAACTATACGGCATTTCCAAAGTTTTTTCAAGAAGAAAGTCGTAATCCTTATACGCCAGATGAATTTGTGAAAAAATTTGCAGACAAAGCATTAGACTTTTCACCAGGAGAAAGATTTAGTTATAGCAATTCGGGATATTTTTTACTAGGTGTTATTATTGAAAAATTATCTGGAAAAACTTACGAAGAGATGCTTCGTGATAAAATTTTCACACCATTAAACATGAATGAATCAGGTTATGATAATCATAGGGATATTTTAAAAAATAGAGCTACTGGTTACGAAAAAAGAGGAGGTAAGTTCATAAATTCAAATTATTTAGATATGTCTATTCCATACGCAGCTGGTTCAATATATTCAACCGTTGAAGATTTGTATAAATGGGATCAGGCTTTATATACGAATATCCTATTGCCAAAAACATATATGGACATGTATTTTAAGCCTTATATACCTGCTTTTGGTAATAGTCATTATGCCTATGGTTGGGGTGTAGGTTATAATAAAATAGGTAAGTCTACTGATAGTATTTATACCATAGGTCATGGTGGTGGAATTAATGGTTTTAATACCAATATTTCCAGAGTCCCTTCAGATAAATCATTGATTGTACTTTTAAATAATACAGGAGGCGCACCGCTTAACCAGATAACCAATGCTATTCAGGCGATTATATATGGTAAAGATTATGATTTGCCCAAAAAGTCAGTAGCAAAAGATCTTTTGGGGGTTATAGAGAAAGAGGGTATCGGTGCTGGAATAGCACATTATAATACTATTAAGGATTCTAAGGCTTATGATTTAAATGAAAGAGAAATGAATGGAATTGGGTATCAATTAATGAGTTCTGGTAAGTTAGAGGCAGCAGCAAAAGTATTTAAGCTTAATATTGATGCATTCCCTAAATCATCTAATGTATACGATAGCTATGGGGAAGCACTTATGAAATTGGGGAAGAATGATCTGGCTATCGAGAATTATAAGAAGTCTGTTGAGCTAAACCCTAATAACCAAAGTGCAATTGGCTATTTAAAGAAGTTAGGAGCAGATGTAAGCGATTTAGTAAAAGAAATTAGTGTACCTGAAAACATTTTAGAAACCTATTTAGGAAAGTATGAACTTATGCCAGCTTTTATTGTCACTATAACAAGAGAAGGCAGTCAACTAAAGGCTCAAGCTACTGGACAACCTGTATTTGATGTTTTCCCTAAATCTGATCATGTATTTTATTTTAAAGTAGTCGAAGCACAATTGACCTTTAATAAGAATGATGAAGGTAAAATAGATAGTGTGACGCTTTTACAAGGTGGGCAAGAGATTACAGGTAAACGGTTAGAGGAATAATTTTACCCTAACTTATTTATTGGTTAATATTTATAAACACACTTTCCAAAACTGGAAAGTGTGTTTTATTCTATACAGGTGTTTGTTCAATAAGATGTTTCTTAAAATAGGCTGTATAAAATTGGTACAGTAATAATTAACCCATCAAATAATCGATCTTGTTATAATCCACCTTTCCATTTTTTGAAATTATCTCCTTCTACAAAATCTGGGTGACCTTCTAAAATATCCATAAAAGAAGACAGTCTTGACGTTTTACTTTTTTCAAAATTATCAGGCATAGAAAAAACAAAATCCAAGGAAATTTCGGCAGTAAGACCAGGGGAAGCCCCCCAATCAAGTAACTTATTAAGCCATCTGAGATTATTATCATTAGAGGCGCTATGTGAGACGAGAGAACTTGCTGGAGTTTGAAAAAGCTTACTAACCGTATTTACGGTATTCACGGTATTTATATCTGCTCCTTTTTCAACAAGTTTCTGCGAAATTTCTTCAAGTTGAAACGTACTAGCCATAAAGATAGCAGGATCTCCCCAAATTCCATGGGGTGTACACCCTTTGTCTAAACCTTCCAAAATCCTTGAAGTAGCTATTCCTTTACTCTCAGCGTTCCAACTTCTCCAATGCATTAAGTAATAATTAATGTCACAAATTTTATCTTCCATAGAGGCATAACACGTTCTCATATAATCTACACCCGTATCGAAAAAATCTTTTTGTAGATGTTTATATATTTTATTCCACCAAGCATCATATGCTTTCTCCAGGTTCTTATAGGTAGTACATACTTCTTTTTTATTATTTTCACTAAAAACCAAACTGTGTTCTTTTATCTGGATATCAAGAGAATTGTTATGTAAACCTATAAGCTGTAGAGGTAATTTGGAGGCAGTAAGATGGTTCATTTATATCTTTAATTTTGAAGGGTAATAATATTACTAATTACAAACGAGCTTATAAATGCTTTATTTTGTTCTTAAAAAATATTTTAAAATTACTGAAACAAGTTTAATTTAAATTGTAAGAATGGCATTTACACTAAACGATTGATTAATGCCACATTGACCTCATGCACACCATCAAATGGGATCATAGTTACGTTATCTCCAAATAATTCCTCAGCTCTTTTAGTTTCAATAGCCATGCGTTCTTCGTTTAAATAGACATCATTTTTTCCATAAATAAGCGATACTTTAGCTTTTAAGAATTTTAAATCTTCAGCAAGCAATTCTTTCGGGATGCCACCAGAATGCAATATTAACTGACTGCACTGTAATTTTCTTTTTACCACATAACGAGTTGCAATACTTACCCCTTGCGAATACCCAAAAATAATTAATTTTTTATCGTTAGGAATATTTTCAGCTTCTAAAACGGTATCTAAATAATTTAGAACATTTTTAGTTTCTACTAATGTGTTTTCTCTAGTTAACCAGCTAGCTCCAACATGTTTAAAATCAGAATGTAAATAATATTTACTACTTGCTTGTGGTGCGATGATGTAATTTTCTTCGGCATTCAATTGCTTAAAATATTTTAAAAAATACCGACTCAAATAACCCATACCATGGCAAACCAACCACACATGTTTCGTTTTACTAGTTAATTTATTTAAAGTGGAATAGGTATTTGTTATTTGATATGATATTTCTTTTTCGGTTGAATTCATTTATTAAACGGGTTTTGTACTTTTGTTTCAGACATTAAAAATAAATCATTCTATGCTATTATCTAAAGAAAAGGTTCTTGCTCAAGCAAATGCCGCTTGTAAAAATACTTTGATGGAAACCTTGAATATTGAAGTTATAGATTATGGAGATAATTTTTTAGTAGCAAGAATGCCTGTAACCCCGAGAGTACATCAGCCAGATGGTGTGTTGCATGGTGGTGCTACAGCTGCTTTGGCTGAAAGTGTTGGTAGTTTTGCATCGCATGTTTTTATAGATACAGAAAAATTCTTTGTTAGGGGGATAGAAATTACAGCCAATCATTTAAAAAGTATAAAAGAAGGGTTTGTATATGCCAAAGCAACTTTTTTACATAAAGGTAGAACAACGCAATTATTAGATATACGAGTTACAGATGAAGCAGATAATTTAATTTCAATTTGTAAGTTATCTACTATTGCTTTACCTAAAAAGAAATAGTTAGATGACGTCGGACTTTTTTAAACGTATTGAAACGCAATACAATCATAAATTACCCTTTGTTGTATATAGAAAACCAAATGAGCATCAAGTAAATGCATTATTACAAGAAACAAACGATTTACATTTTACAAGTGATTTTTCTGAAAAAGGCTTTGTGTTTTCCCCTTTTGATGCTGCCGAAGAAACTGTTTTAATACCTTTAGAGGGGGCTAAAAGTATACATGCGAATGCTATTGCATCAGAGACTATTTCAAATCTTTTAAAAAAGAAAAGGTCTCATATAAACGAAAACCTAAAAGAAAAAGAACAACACATTAATTTAATAAAAAAAGGGGTTGAAGCTATTTCAAATAAACAATTTAAAAAGGTGGTACTGTCCAGACAGGAAACAGTTACTATATCAGACCCAAATCCTATAGCTATTTTAAAGAATCTTTTAAACACCTATGCTTCGGCATTTGTTTATTGTTGGTATCATCCCAAAGTGGGGCTGTGGTTAGGAGCTACACCAGAAACATTAATAAAAATTGAAGGAAACCAGTTCTCAATCATGGCACTGGCAGGGACGCAAGACTATAAAGATACTTTAGATGTTGTTTGGCAGGATAAAGAAAAACAAGAGCAACAATTTGTAACTGATTTTATAATAGATAACCTAAAACCAGTAGTAGAAAGTTTTAAAGTATCTGATGTTGAAACTGTAAAAGCTGGAAATTTACTGCACCTAAAAACGATGATTTCAGCTCGATTAAAATCAGAATCAAATTTAAGAGAGATTATATCTGTATTACACCCTACACCTGCAGTTTGTGGTTTGCCGAAGCAGGATACAAAACAGTTTATTTTAGATAATGAACACTATGATAGAACATTTTACACAGGTTTTTTAGGAGAACTAAATATGGAAACCAAATTACAGTCAAGATCAGCAAAACGCAATATAGAAAATAGAGCTTATACAATTAAAAGAAAAAGTACACGGCTGTATGTGAATTTAAGATGTATGCAATTAAAAAATGCCGAAGCAATTATTTATGTTGGGGGTGGTATTACAAAACATTCTAATCCTGAAAGCGAGTGGGAGGAAACCGTATCTAAATCTTTAGTAATTAAACATGTTTTGTAGTTAAGAATTTCTACCTATTTCTTATTTTTGCGATTAGATTACTACCACATGATTTATCCGAAAATCCCACTAGCACAAACCGTTGTACAGTTATGTAAAGCGAAAGGTGTTAAACATATTGTTATCTCTCCAGGCAGTAGAAATGCACCACTAACTATTGGCTTTTCTAATGACGATTATTTTAAGTGTTATAGTATTGTAGACGAGCGTTGTGCAGCTTTTTTTGCTTTAGGAATTGCCCAACAGCTACAAGAACCGACAGCAGTTGTCTGTACTTCTGGTAGTGCCTTGCTAAATTATTATCCTGCTGTTGCTGAAGCATTTTATAGTGACATTCCTTTGATTGTGCTTTCGGCAGACAGACCAAAACATTTAATTGGTATTGGAGATGGGCAGACCATTAATCAGAAAAATGTATATAAAAATCATATTCTGTATACCTCAAATTTGAAACTCGATTTAAAAGATAATAATACTAACGGTGTAGAAGCCATCCCTATTTTTCAAAATATGGAGAACAAGGTTGAAACATTACTCGGGTTAAAAAAAGGAATTCAAGAGTATAATGAAGAAGAAATCGATAAAGCAATAAATTGGGCACTTGTTAAAAATGGCCCCGTACATATTAATGTGCCACTTGATGAGCCGTTATATGATATGGTGAATGAACTAACGGTAAAACCAAAGGCAACTATTGCAGAAAATAAACCATTACAGGTTGATGATTCTATTTTAGAAGGTTGTATTAAGGATTGGAATGCTGCTTCAAAAAAAATGGTACTTGTTGGTGTTAACCAACCTAGTAAAATAGAGCAACAATGGTTAGAGGCTTTAGCGGCAGATAGCAGTGTTGTTGTATTTACCGAAACCACATCAAATTTACACCATGACACATTTTTTCCAAATATAGATAAGCTAATAGCGCCTTTAAATAATGAAGATTTTAGTAAATTACAGCCAGATATTTTACTAACATTTGGTGGTTTAATAGTTTCAAAAAAGATTAAAGCATTTTTAAGAAAATATAAAGCACAGCAGCATTGGCATGTTGATCTAAATAAAGCAAATGATACATTCTTTAACCTAAATAGCTTTATAAAAACAACCCCTAATTATTTCTTTTCTAAATTTTTACCAAAAATAAAACCAATCAAAAGCGATTATTATCCTTTTTGGAAACAGGTAAAGGAGTTAAGATTTGTTAAACACAATGATTATTTAAACAGTATTGAATTTAGTGATTTAAAAGCTTTTGATAGCATATTAAAATCAATTCCCAATGATACTATTTTACAATTAGGAAACAGTTCTACCGTGCGTTATACACAATTATTTGATTTAAACGAAACATTAGAAGTCTTTTGTAATCGTGGTACCAGTGGTATAGATGGCTGTACGGCTACAGCTATTGGTTGTGCCGTTGCAAACAATAAACAGACTACTTTAATTTCTGGTGATTTAAGTTTTATATATGATAGCAATGCCTTGTGGAATAATTATATCCCTGATAATTTTAGAATTATTGTGATTAATAATCAAGGAGGTGGTATTTTTAGAATTCTTCCAGGTCATAAAAACACTGAAAATTTTGATACTTATTTTGAAACAAATCATCAATTAACAGCAGAGCATTTGTGTAAGATGTATGGCTTTAAATACGAATCTGTTTCAGATGAAGAGACATTAAAAATGGCATTAAATTCATTTTATTCGGAAGAAAATCAACCTAAACTATTAGAGGTTTTTACACCAAAAAAGATTAATGATGAAGTGCTTTTAAATTATTTTAAGTTTATTGGTTAAAATAATATGTAACATACTTCTCTTTTTTATGTCTAAAAAACAGCTATCTTTAAAACAGCTATCAATATTAGATATTTTACTAACATATTAAATACATTTTTATGAATAAAAGAGAGGAACTTATTGCTAAATATGCTACAGATTTAAAAGATAAATGTGGTGTTAATGCAGATATGGACTTATTAACCAAAGTAGCCATAGGTTGTGGACCATCAATTTACAATGCAGATTCTTCAACGGTTTCTGGTTCAGACGAATCGGAACTTGCTACAGTAAAGAATAATTTTTTAATTAAAAAATTAGGATTAAAAGACGGTGTAGATTTGGACAAAGGTATTGCTTCTGTAATGGATACGTATGGTCAATCTAATCGTAATAAATATAGAGTTGTTGTATATTATTTATTAACTAAGCATTTTAAAAAAGAATCTGCTTACTAATCGATTTTTTACATGGAAATTATAAGCGCTACAACTATTGCAGCGCTTTTTTTTTACTCTTATTTTTAATTCGTAAAATCGTTTAGATCCAAACAAAAACTCAACCTAATATCATTATCTTTGCTGCATGATACATTTAGGACAAATAAATACATTAGAAATACTTCGTGAAACAGATCATGGTATGTATTTAATTGATGAAGAAGATAATGAAGTACTATTGCCAAATAGGTATGTCCCTAAGACTTTTAAGATTTGGGATAAACTAGAGGTTTTTGTGTATTTGGATAATGAGGAGCGTCCTGTTGCGACTACAGATATGCCTTATATTAAATGTAATGACTTTGCGTTGTTACGCTGTAATCAAGTAACCGATTATGGTGCTTTTTTAGATTGGGGCTTGGTTAAAGAATTGTTTTGTCCGTTTAAAGAACAAGCTTTTAAAATGAAACCAGGAGGCTGGTATTTGGTACACTGTTATTTAGATGAAAAAACGAATCGGTTAGTCGCTTCAAGTAAAACGAATCGATTTTTAGATAATAAAGAACTTACAGTACACGAATTTGATGAAGTTGATTTAATTGTATCACATCCTTCAGATATAGGGATGAATGTTATTGTTAATAAAATACATTCGGGGCTTATTTATAAAAATGCTATTTTTTCAGACATTAGTGTTGGTGATAAATTAAAAGGTATTGTTAAGAAAATCCGTCCAGGAAATAAGTTAGATATAGCTTTGGGACAAATTGGCTATCGAAATATTGAGCCGAACGCCGAACGTATTATGCATGAACTTCATGATAACAGTGGTTATTTAAACCTTACGGACAAATCGAGTCCAGAAGTTATAAAAGAAGTGCTTCAAATGAGTAAGAAAAATTTCAAAAAAGCTATTGGTACATTGTATAAACAAAGGCAAATTGAAATAAAACCAGACGGTATTTATTTAGTGTAAAGAAAGTAATATATCTTTTTTTACCTTACTGTAAATAGTATTCATGGCTTCATGGATGCTATCGTAACTGATTTTTTCCGATTTACAGAATTTATTTTCAATTTCAGCATTCATTTTACTGGCAGTATTATGGCCAACTACAGCATAATATTTTAAGTTTTTAAGCTTCTGTTTAAATAATTCTGAATCTAATAGTTTTACAGAATATGAATTTATTCTGTTTGCAACAACTCCAAAAGGTCTGGAATTACCAAAGAAATTTATGAGTTCGTCAAAAATTTCAGATGAATTATTTATATCAATATGTACTCCCTCGTTAAATTCTATAACGGCTATGTGATTGAAAAAGAATATGTTTCCTAGTTTATTATGTACAGATTTTACAATATGTGTTGAAAAATCAGATTCAGCAATTTTCATATACTATTATATACTTCTTTTTTTAATTGAGAGACGGAAGTTGTAATTTCTGTTAATTTATAATTGACTGGTCATATAATTAACAGATTACAAATATAATATCTGCATACAAAATATTCAAGATTAAATAATATTTAGGTATATTATTGTGAATAATTCTTTGTTTTTTGCTATATGCTGTTTTTTCATTAATTTTTTATGTTAAATATTAATGAATATTTATGTTTTTGAATATTTTTTGTAATTATTTTGAGAATGTTGGTCTTTCAAATTTAGTATTTTATTAGATGATTGATCAAGACGATATAAAGACTAATTAGTGACCCATCAGAAAAAGAAGTTATAAGACTTTATAGAAAGTTAATTTTAGTTAGTTTCTGAAAATAAGTTAAGAAAACAGCAACTATTAGCTCATTTGAGACATCTTTTCAAAAATAGGTATTAATCTAAAGAAAGTAGTATATCTTTTTTTACTTCACTGTAAATATTATTCATAGCTTCATGAATGGTATCGTAATTAATTTTATCAGAAAGACAAAATTTATTCTCTATTTCAGCATTCATTTTACTTGCTTTATTATGACCAACTACAGCATAACCACGCAAGTTTTTAGCCTTCTGTCTAAATAAATCTATATCTAATAATTTTACAGAATAAGAATTTACTCTATTAGCGACTACACCAAATGGCCTAGAATCACCAAAATAGGTTTTTAGTTCATCAAAAATTTCAGATGAATTATTTATGTCAATATGCACACCTTCATTAAACTCTATAACGGCGATGTGATTAAAAAAGAATATACTCCCCAATTCTTTTTGTTTGGACTTTATAATATAATTAGAAAAGTCTGATTCAATAATTTTCATATAGTACTCATTATTAATTTGCTTCAATTTATTTGGGTTGTGGTTGGAAGTTATAATGTCTCTTTTTAAATTATTATTTATGTGGTTAAAAAACAAGAGGGCAAATATACTATGTAAGCATAATATATACAAGGCTAAATAGTTGTTAATCATGTAATTATATATAATTCTATGTTAAGTGGAATAAATTATATTTTTTGTAATTTTTTCACATAAGCATTGCTGAATAGCTGTGTTTTGTGTGATTTTATTGTCATATAATAAACCATTTTAAATTGATTTTATCTTATTACATGAAAAAAACTAATAAAAAACGCTTTAATTTATTTTAAAGATTATTTTTTTTGCAGTTTAACTTATAGGTATTGGTATTTCAAATTTAGTATTTTTACCAGATGATTAATCAAGATACCATAGTGGCCTTAGCCACGCCATCTGGAGCTGGAGCTATTGCTGTTATAAGATTATCTGGAAAAGATGCTATAGGCTTAGTAGAAAGTCAATTTAAATCAGTTTCGGAAAAGGAATTAAGTAAACAAGCAACGCATACCATTCATTTAGGACATATTATAGATGAAAATCGTACTATAGATGAAGTGTTGGTATCAGTTTTTAAAAATCCTAATTCTTATACTGGTGAAAATGTTGTTGAGATTTCGTGTCATGGTTCTAATTATATTCAACAAGAAATTATTCAATTGTTTTTGCGCAAAGGTTGTAGAATGGCAACAGCGGGCGAGTTTACTTTACGTGCGTTTTTAAATGGTAAATTAGATTTAAGTCAGGCAGAAGCTGTCGCAGATTTAATTTCTAGCGACAATGAAGCATCTCATCAAATTGCTATGCAACAAATGCGCGGTGGTTTTTCGTCAGAAATTGCAAAACTCCGAGAAGAACTTTTAAATTTTGCATCTTTAATAGAGTTGGAGCTTGATTTTGCAGAAGAGGATGTTGAATTTGCAGATAGAACTCAGTTTAAAGATTTGATTGAACGAATTACATTTGTGCTTAAACGTTTGATTGATTCGTTTGCTGTTGGTAATGTAATTAAAAACGGAATTCCAGTAGCGATTGTAGGAGAACCTAATGTTGGAAAATCCACACTTTTAAATGCACTTTTAAATGAAGAACGTGCCATTGTAAGTGAAATAGCTGGAACTACAAGAGATACTATTGAAGATGAAATATCAATAGGAGGCATAGGTTTTAGGTTTATAGATACTGCAGGAATAAGAGAGACTGAAGATGTTGTAGAGAGTATTGGTATTAAAAAAACCTTTGAAAAAATAGATCAAGCACAAGTTGTTATTTTTCTTTTTGATGCTTCAGAATTAAATAATTTTGATAACGTTCAATTAGAAATTGAAAAAATAAAAAATAAATACCCCCAAAAAGCCATCCTTATTATTGCTAATAAAGTAGATAAACTGTCTAATGATATCAAGCAGCAATTGAATAGAACTTTAAAGGCTGTTAAGAACTCTCATTATGTCTTGTTATCAGCTAAACAAAAAGTAGGAGTAGATGAATTGAAAGAGAAACTTTTAAGTTTTGTAAATACAGGTGCTTTAAGAAATAATGATACGATTGTTACTAATTCACGTCATTATGATTCCCTTTTAAAAGCTTTTGAAGAGGTTAAAAAAGTTAAATACGGATTAGATTCTGGTTTATCGGGAGATTTGTTAGCTATAGACATTCGCCAGGCATTATTTCACTTTGGTGAGATTACTGGTGAAATCACCAATGATGATTTATTGGGAAATATTTTTGCTAATTTTTGTATTGGGAAATAGATGGTAATTTTAAAAGAAATTCTTGAAGAGAGTTAGATGAGAAGCGTTAATTATATAAAATTGTATGAGTGAACAGTTTTCAATATTTAGAAAGTTTCCGACATTAGAACAAGCTAAGGAGCTTACGACATTATTCCAGCAGCATGAAATTGAATCGATACTCGATGATAATGTTCCTCCTGTAGATGTAACTTTTGCAGGTAACACACTTCAAAATGAAATAGAAGTAAGAATCAAACAATCTGATTTTGAAAGAGCAGAAAAAATTTTAGAAAAGAATGCAGAAGCTTTAATAGATAACCTAGATAAAGATTATTATCTATTTGAATTCACCAATGAAGAACTTTACGAGATCCTTTTGAAACCTGATGAATGGAATAAGTTTGATTATACCTTATCTCAAAAAATTCTTAAAGATAGAGGAAAGTCAGTTGATAAAGAGTTACTTAATTCATTAAAGAATGAAAGGCTAAAAGAGTTAGCAAAACCTGAGGGCAATCAAAAACCTTGGATTTTAACAGGCTATTTTTTCTCGATACTTGGCGGTTTTTTGGGTTTAGTTATAGGTTATTTTCTTTGGACATCAAAAAAGACCTTGCCTAATGGTGAAAAAGTGTATGCATATGCAGAAAAAGATAGAAAACAGGGGAAGTACATATTTTATATTGGACTTATTATTTTTCCTGTAGCTTTAATTTTTAGAGCTTTTAATTCTGTCTAAACTAAAATAGATGAGACAATTTCTTGTATTCTGTATTATTTTAACAATATTCCTTTTTAGTTGTAAAGAGCCAACTGATCGAATTGAAATTGATCTACACGAGTGTTTAATGAGTTCAATTTCATTAAATGAAACACACACACTAAAAAAGGCACTAAAAGGGTATGAAAATCACCTAATAAGTAAAGGGATTCTAAAATCATCTCAATCTATTAGTTATTTTCATATGTATAGAAAAATAGCTAGCGGAAATTCTATTAATTTAAAAAATGATTTTAATTTTTCCAATAAAATTGATTTTTTAAGTAAAGAAAATAATCAAGAGATAATGGATTGCCTTGAAGACTTATATGACACAAAAAGATATTTAAATTCTAAAGTATATAAAATAGAAAAAGGACTTGAAGACTTACAAGAGAGAGGTGTCTTATTGACATCGCAAGTAATAGCTCAAAATATAGTTTCAGTTATTTCGCCTGATGATTTTGAACTGGACTACTATAAATTGAATACAATAATGTTTATTGAAAACCACAATAAAAACAGTTACTAAATTACGAATAGATTTGCAATTATTACATTAGTAATTATGTTTTTTGGTTTAATTCGAGACTTTAAAAGAGATAAAGGGCTTAATAAAAAAGCTAAAGTATTTCATTCAATTCTATTGTCGCTACTCATTTTTGCGTTTGCAGGTGCCTTTAGTAAAGTTGGTTGGGTAATAAGAAATTTTGATTTGGTGCAAACTTTTTTTGGCATAGATGTAGGAATTGTGAGTGGAAGTATACACTTAGTGATTTATGTTTTAGACTTAATACTTTCCTTGTTTGTACTTGTTTTTGCATATCAAATGATTAGTCGAAAAGATAAAGCTAGAAAGAGAATAGTATTCTTTCTTCCCTTTTTAGCGGTTACTTCAGTATTTAACTTTTACAGAGGATGGTTGAATGATGGCGGTGATATATTAATCAATGACTATTTAATTTTACTTATAGGTATTATATTTTTTGGAAGTGCAACAGTCATTTATTTATTAGTTTATAATAGTAATTATATGAAGACCTTTTTCAATTTTAAACCAGAAGCGGTAGATAAAGTTATAGACGAAATAGGAACTTAATAAACTTCTCTTAATTATGAGCTTAGTTACAAATAATAACAGAAATAAGAAAAACGGAATAGAGGTCTCATGGAAATAACAGTTGTAAAGGAAAATGATAGAATCTTATTTAAATTAACCGAATCACCTTTTGTTCTTGAAGTTGAAAAATGATCTACTTACAATTTATATCTATAATTCCTTTGTTTATTTTTATTGTAGATGGATATTATGAGAAAAATATTAAAAAAGGTGTATTACAAATTTTGGCGTTTCTAATTACTGCTATAGCGGCAATTATTTTAGTAAAACATTATAGACTAACTTTTATAGTTAGTATTCCTGTTTTATTGATAATCTTTTTAATTGTGTTTAATAAAAATGAATGAAGCATTTAAAATTGTATATAATATACTAAAATGGATTTCAAAAGTTTCAGGGCTTACTTATCATGAGGTTAATATAATTGTGTACTTCATTATTATTCCAGCCATATTTATATACATCCTTGAAAAAAATTTAAAAATAAACTATCTTAACATAAGCTTTGGTGTGTTAGTTCTTTTAACGATTATTATAGTTCCTGATTTTTCAGTTTTTTCAACATCACTATTTAATAAATCAGTTGATTTTTTAAACTGGTTTAGTATAATTGGTCTTAATTATATTCAGGCATCTGTTGTTGTTTGTGTGATAGTTCCAATTATTATAGTAGCAACATTGTTGTATTACTATAAAATTATTAAGAAAAAAAATGTATTATAAAAATTTTTAAAATCATGATAAAATATAAAATTTTTAGAGTGTCTGTAGGTTTTCTTTTCTTTCGATTTTATAGTAATACAAAGGTGCATACGGTCAAGAATAACTTTGTTTTAGTTTCATTATCTATATGGTACACTTTAATTTCATTAGTGTTTGGTTGGTGGGGAGGATTTAAATCTATTAAATATACTTTAGAAGCTATTTATGTTAATTTATCTGGAGGAATAGATTTTACAGAAGAAATGGATGAAACCGAATATGATGATAAAACAAACTATATATGGAACAACCTACTTCGTAAAACAATAGAAAAGGTAAAAAAGGATGAAGTCGAAATAATTATTGAAATTCAAGAAGAGTTTGAGCAGCTGGGCAAAGAAATATTTACAGAAGAAAATATTGATTATATATATTCGAACTTAAGCCGAATAAAGATATATAATGTAACAAGAGATGATATTAAGGATATTTTTGATGCGAATCGATTATATTTAAATAGCTTAAATTCTTAATAATAATATTTATGAAGACTAAAAATTATAATATTTGTGCCATTAAAATTATTATTGGATTAGATATAACAAAGAAATAATGAGTAAATTAAACCCCTTAATCTTTTACAATTATTAAAAGAGGTGTACATATATATGTATAGCATTTTAAATAAGTAAGAAAATTTATTAAGTTGTAATAAATTAATTTGACTATAAGAACATTCGGTTATAGAGTTATTTGGATAGAGCTTAATGCTTTTGTAGCAAATTCTGACCTTTTTTTTAACATTCATCAATAATAATAAGTAACATTCTGTATTTGAAAGCAATAATTTTAATTTTTGAAGAATTTTTATTCAATTGTAACTCACTGCAATACTATACATTTTGATAAAATTCAGGATAAAATGCAAAAAAATCGGTTAAAATGTTGTTTTTTAAGATTAATTGCATAGTTTTGCTATTCATAATCAAGAAAATTTTGTAATATGAAAATGAAAATTATTTTTTTAAGTCTTAGTTTATTTTTAATTACAGGAGCAACCTTTGCTCAAAAGGATGTCCCTAAAAGTATTATCAGTGAAAAAGTTGGTATAAAAAAATACCATGATAAAGAAGAATTAGATCGCATGCAAAAAGGTCAATTATTAGAACTTTATATTGAGCGTATAAAACTTCTTGTAAAAACTTTACCATATATAGCGTTTGCTACTAAACCAGGAGTTACAATGACTACTTTAGGTATTCCTAATACAAAAGATAATAGGGAAACTCTGAACGACGAATTTGAAGCTTCGGATGCTTTTCTAGAAACAACTCTTAATTTTCAACGAACTATGTTGCCCTACTCAGATAAAAGTAATTTAATAGCGGCAATTATATTTTATGAAGATACAATGAAGGCACTGCATCAGTACAGTGAATTTCATTGATAACTAAAGATTAGCCTCCGTATTATATTTATTTAGAATAGGTATAATCAATCAGAAAATTTTCATTAATAAATATTAAGGTTTATAACCTTGTGTTATACCTTATCCTTTATTTTCATAGCTTATTTATAATACACATTTTTTTGTGTCTAAAATAAATAAGCATACGTAATTATAGTATTATAGATTTTTCTTTTATATTAATTTTTTAATCAAAGATTTTACTAATAAAATTAAAACATAAATATTGAGATTCTATTTATAGAGAGTTGTTAAAGAGCATATGTGCAGTATACCGAATAAATATGAAAGTATAAACCTACAGATTAATGCATTTCATCGAATTTATTAGCTTTTTATGGATCTTAATTGTAAATAATTGTAAATTTGAATATTGAACTAAACAAGTTGTTAATATCTACTGTTATGAAAAGAATAACCCAAATTATGATGTTGTTTCTATTGATTGGAAGTGCATCAGCACAACAAGAAAAAGGTATAATTGGTACAGAAAATTGGTTAGATAATTGGACAGATTTCTATCCTAAAAATGGTGACTATGGTGAGCCTAGTGAAATATTAAGAGGTAACATCACTGAAGACACTAGATTATCTAAGAAAGATACTTATTTGTTGATGGGTAATGTTTTTGTTACAGATAGTACGACTCTTACTATAGAGCCAGGAACTGTAATTATTGGTGATTTTGATACTAAAGCATCTTTAACTATCGCTAAAGGAGCAACTATAATCGCAGAAGGTTTAGAAACAGACCCTATTATATTTACTTCTAATAGAAGTGTTAGAAAAGCTGGTGACTGGGGTGGTTTAATTTTATTAGGTGATGCACCAACTAATAAATTTGGAAATGGTTCTGTTGCTTCTATGTATACAAATCTTGACCAATCATCTTATAAATACACTAATTATGGTGGTGAAAATATTAATAGTAATTCTGGTGTGTTAAAATATGTAAGAATAGAATATGCAGGAAAGAAAAGAAGAGGAGGAGCAAACTTTGATGGTTTATTGTTAGCGAGCGTAGGAAACGAAACAGTATTAGAAAATATAATGGTAAGTCATTGTGCAGGAGATTCCTTTGAAGTATTAGGAGGAAGCGTTAATTTGGTTAAAACAGTTTCTTACAAGTCAAATAGTAATGACTTTAAATTTAATTTAGGAACACAATCTGTATTAGAGAATTCATTAGCTGTTCGATCTCCATATTCAACTAGTAGTAAAGGAGCAAGATGTTTAGAAATTACTTCATATGATAAAAAAGAGGAAGTAGATTTTACAAAAGAAGGCACATCTGTAATTGCTAAAAACCTAACGATGTTTAATAGTAGTGACGATTTAAATTCTCATATAAAATTAGGTTTAATTAAAGAAGCCATATATATAGGAGAAAATGCGTCACTTGATATTAATAAGAGTGTTGTTTCTGGATTTAATCCAGCAGTAATATTAGATAGCAGAATTACAATTAATCAAGAAAATTTAGAAAAAATTAAATTTGTTGATATGTATTTCAATAATTGTAATGGAAATATATTTAAAGAGCATAATTCTAATAATGAGGACTTAGAGAATTGGTATGGTAACAGATCATTTTATAATGTGTATGCAAAAAGTCAAAACTCTGAAACGTTTATTGATTTAAAAAATAAGAGAAGACCAGATTTTAGATTACGTATTAATAAAATAATAGCAGCCAATAGCAAAAATTAAAATTAGGAGAGTCAATTAATTATATGATTTTTCCCTTGTAGAAAAACGAGTTATTTTTATTAAACCAACCAACAATTATTACAAAAGTGAGTTTCAATTCTAATAATAGTATTGTTAGAGCGATAATTGTTTCTAAAAGTTTCATTTTTTACTAAAAGAGAATAATATCGTATGAGAAATTTTACTATTACTAATAATATAGTTGCTTTTGTATTCCTGCTTTTAGCAGGGCACATGGATGCGCAAATTGTAAATACACCTAGTTTAGGTTTCTCTTCAGCTTGTGCAAAACCATCGTTTAATACTTTTACCACAACATTTCAATTTGACGAAGGATCCATAAATGCTTCTAATCAATTTATATTAGAACTTTCAGATGAAACTGGAAGCTTTACAAACCCAGAAATACTTTTTACTTCAGCTGTTGGAGATGTAGACTTTACTAATTCTCCAGCAACAATTACTTTTGCTATGCCAACTACAGTAGCAGGAGAAGCATATAAAATTAGAATTAAAAGTACATCCTCAGCTTTTACAAGTAGTGGCTCTGTTGCTTTTGCAGCATATTACAAATTTCAAGATACACCTTTTACAATTAATGATTCAAACCCTACAGGCGTTTATTGTTCTGGAGGAAGTTATTTACTAACTATAGATAATCCAGGAGAACCAGATAATGACTCTCCTTTAAATTATCCTTCACTTACGTTCAAATGGTATAAACAGACAAGTCCAACCACAGGAGATTTTGTTGCTGATGGAGCAAGTTTGGAAGTCAGTGAACCAGGGATCTATTATGTTGAAATATATTATGGACCCTGCACTAATGAAAATGCTTCATCAAACAGAGTAACCGTAACTCAGGCAACCTCTGGAGGGACTAGTAATATAAACTCAAGTTTAGGAAATCCATTTTGTTCTGGTCAAGGATTAACAATTTTAACAGCGACATCTGGTGAAAGTTATCAGTGGTTTAAAGACGGAAATGAAATTGAAGATGCTACAAGCCGTACTTACGAAACCAATGAATCTGGATTATACGAAGTCAATGTTTCTTTAGGTAGCTGCTCTACAAGTGCATCAATAGATTTAGATGCTAATCAATTTACAAGCAGTATTAATGTTCAGGAAGCACCAGAAGTAAACTTAATGCCAGCTAGTGGTTCGTTAGCAGTAATGATTACAGATACAGCTACTAATCCAGAATACGAATGGTATTTAAACGATGCTTTAATTCCCGATGCAGTTAGTAATAGTTACGAAGCAACTCAAACAGGAACTTTTAAGGCAGTTGTAAAGCAAACAGTAGGGTGTATATCTTCAAAAGAATTTCTTTTTGTAATACAAGAAACTTTTCCAGATGTTGAAAACATACCAAATTTAATAAGCCCAAATGGAGATGGCGCAAATGATACCTGGGTGATTCCTAAAGCATATACAAGTGGAACCAATACAGAAATTGTATTAATTAGTTCTCAAGGAGAAATAGTTTTCCAAACAAATGATTATCAGAATAATTGGCCTGTAACAGAATTGAATTTTAAAGATATAAATCCAGTTTACTATTATATAATAACAACCGAGGATCAACAAACGAAAAAGGGTTCAATAACGGTGATAAAATAGCGTGAAAAAATATTTATTACATATCGTTTTATTCTTATGTTTTATGCAACAATTCCATACGCAAGAAGATGGAGTTGTTTCGTTCGTTCTACCTGTTAGAAATACTTTAAAGTTCAATAAATATATTATTAACCCAACTTTTAGTTTTGTAAGGGAACAAAACAGATATATTAGTTTTAATAATAAAAGACAATGGGTTCAGTTTGAAAATGCTCCTCAAACCTTCTTATTTGGTTATTCTGGAAGATTTAGAGAAAATATGGGTATTGGTATTGGATTATTTCAACAAACTTATGGAGTGTTAACTACTTTTGGAGGCGTTTTAAATTTTGCTTATAATGTTGTTCTAGATAGAGATAGCAATTTAACTTTTGGTATGAACCTAGGCTTTTATAAAAGTGGTTTAAACGAGGGTAAAATAGTAGGGAATTTTTCAGACCCATCTTTAGAGAATATACCTTCAAACTCTATATTGACTGTGAACCCAGGGATAAATTATGGTACAGATTTTCTTGATTTTGGACTCTCAATAAATAATGCTGTTTTATATAATATTAAGACATCAAAAATTGTTGAAGATGATCCAGAACAAAGTATTCAAGCTCATGTCATGTACACAGGTTATGCAAATACCCGAGGTTTTTTCGATGAAAGTAAATTTTCTGGATTAATTAGATCAGAATTCAAAAAAGAGAAAACGGTACTTTCTGGAATAGCAATGTTGACTGTTCCTAAAGGTATTTGGGCTCAAGTAGGATATAATACTTTATATGGATTATCAGGAGGGATAGGTTTTAACGTAAGCACTCAAGTTTCTTTGGAGTATAATTATGAAAAAGCAATGGGTGATTTAATAGATTTAGGAAACTCTCATGATATTACTTTAGCTTATAAATTTAAGAATAGATACAGATATAGATATAGTGGTGATGATGAAGAAGGTTCTATCATCATTCCAGCCAAGAAAAAAAGACGTCCAATAGCGAGACAAAATGCGCCTTCTCAACCAAAAGTTTCTGCTAAAGAACGTGCAGAAGCAACAGCTAGAGCAAAAGCAGAAGCAGAAGCTAGAGCGAAAGCAGCAGAATTAAGAGCTAAAGAAAGAGCAGAAGCGGCAGCAAAAGTTAAGGCTGAAGCGGAAGCGAGAGTAGCAGCGAAAGCTAAAGCAGAAGAGGAAGCCAGAGCAAAAGCAGCAGCCGATGCCGCCGCAGCCAAAGCCAAAGCAGAAGAGGAAGCTAGATTAAAAACCACTGATGATGCCGCAGCGAAAGCTAAAGCAGAAGAGGAAGCCAGAGCAAAAGCCGCAGCTGATGCAGCAGCAGCGAAAGCCAAAGCAGAAGAAGAAGCCAGAGCAAAAGCCGCAGCTGATGCAGCCGCAGCGAAAGCTAAAGCAGAAGAGGAAGCTAGAGTAAAAGCCGCAGCCGATGCAGCCGCAGCTAAAGCTAAAGCAGAAGAGGAAGCTAGAGCAAAAGCAGCAGCCGATGCCGCCGCAGCGAAAGCTAAAGCAGAAGAGGAAGCCAGAGCAAAAGCCGCAGCCGATGCAGCCGTAGCCAAAGCCAAAGCCAAAGCCGAAGAGGAAGCTAGAGTAAAAGCAGCAGCCGATGCCGCCGCAGCAAAAGCCAAAGCCGAAGAGGAAGCTAGAGCAAAAGCAGCAGCCGATGCCGCCGCCGCAAAAGCGAAAGCAGAAGAGGAAGCTAGAGCAAAAGCCGCAGCCGATGCCGCCGCAGCAAAAGCCAAAGCCGAAGAGGAAGCTAGAGCAAAAGCCGCAGCCGATGCAGCCGCAGCGAAAGCGAAAGCAGAAGAGGAAGCTAGAGCAAAAGCCGCAGCCGATGCAGCCGCAGCGAAAGCCAAAGCAGAAGAAGAAGCTAGAGCAAAAGCCGCAGCCAAAGCCAAAGCAGAAGAGGAAGCCAGAGCAAAAGCAGCAGCCGATGCAGCCGCAGCCAAAGCCAGAGCAGAAGAGGAAGCTAGAGCAAAAGCAGCAGCAGATGCAGCCGCAGCAAAAGCGAAAGCAGAAGAAGAAGCCAGAGCAAAAGCAGCAGCCGATGCAGCCGCAGCGAAAGCTAAAGCAGAAGAAGAAGCCAGAGCAAAAGCCGCAGCCGATGCAGCCGCAGCGAAAGCCAAAGCAGAAGAAGAAGCTAGAGCAAAAGCAGAAGAGACCGTTCCAACACCAGTTGATGATATTACTAAATCAATGAATGATTTATTAACAAGATTAGACGAAACGGTGGCTACCAGAGATCAAGATCTTAAGGATTTAAAAGAAGAAAATGATTTAGGAGAAAAGGGCATTTTTAAAGCTCCAAAACCTTTTAAAAGTATAACGGCAGAAAATGCTGCTTTAGAATCTTTGAAATTAGAGCTTGATAATGTTATAACTTCTCGAGATGAAAAAATTAAAGCATTAGAAGAATCATACAAAGGTTCGATTAATCCAGCTGAGTTAAAAACTTTAGAAAGGTTGAAATCGGAACAATTAGAAGCTTTAAGTTCAAGAAAAAGTTTAATGTCCACTCTAGAAAAAATTAAAATAGCTACAGAAATAGAGAGAAAACGAAGAATTAAGCGTGCAGCTTATGATAATGCAGATGACAGATATTCGAAAGATATGGCGGCATTAAACCGAATCAAAAAGAATACACCTGCAAGTAGAGTTACTCTTACTGAAGAAGATTTTGATTTTGGAGAGAAACAAAGTGGTAACATACAAATTGTAAAAGATGTTAAAAATGTAGCCAGTGGGTATTATTTAGTAATTGCTGTACATAATAATGTTGATAAAAGAGATGAATTTGTAAAGAAGGCGGTATCTGCTGGAGAAACTGATATAAACTTCTTCTACGATGAAAATACTAGTAAATATTTTATTTATTATGAGAAGTTCGATAGTGTAGAACAAGCTACAAGAGCTTTACAGAATAAAAAGAAAAAACCATATAATGGAAAAATGTCAATGGTTAAAATTGAAAATTAAGAATATGTAACAAAATTAGTCTAGCTAAACTTTATCTGATTATGCCCCATACCTATGAGGGTAAAGAAGCGCCAAATATAACTATTATGAAAAAACCTACTATTTTAAAAAATGGACTTATTGTTCTACTGATACTTTTCAGTGTACAATTGTTTGCTCAAAATCAAGTGCCCTTCACACCTAGATTTAATCAAGATTTGAAGGGTGATATCGTTCTAATAGGTAACAATATTTTAGGACCAAACAACAATGATTTCAATAATACCAGTGTTCTCAATCATACAAGAAATATGAGGTACATTGATATTGATTCAGATGGAACAACATTTAGTTCATCAAGTGCAGATTTAGCAATTCCTATTAATCCTAACATTCCTGTTGCCGCTAATGATTGCTACGAAATAGTACATGCTGGTCTCTATTGGAGTGGCGTTACAAAAGGTTCGGAATCCATTACTAATGTAAAATTCAGGGGGCCAACTGGTGGTTATAATGATGTTACAGGAATCGTTATTTTTGATGCTCTTACAACGTCTGTAGATGGTGGTAATAGTTTTCCATATGCCTGTTATGCAGATGTTACAAATATAGTTAGGGGGTTAGGATCTGGAACAGATCAAGGAACTTATACCGTTGCAAATGTATCATCAGCTGAAGGGCAAACAGATACGTTTTCACCTAGAAATGGTACAGGTTATTCTGCGGGATGGTCTTTATTTATAGTTTATCAGAATCCGTCATTACCAGGTAAATCAGTCACTAGTTTTGATGGTTTTAGTGTGATTACAAGTAGTACCCCAGCATTGGATATATCCGTTTCTGGGTTTAGAACAGTACCTGCACCAGCGCCAGTTAGAGCAAATTTTGCATTTGCTGCATTAGAAGGAGATAGCCCACTTTCTGGAGACCGTTTAAGAATAAATGGAACGAGACTATCGGATCCAGATCGGTCTGAGAACAACTTTTTTAATAGCACGATAACTGGACCTCCTGCTAGGCAACCGAATAGTAGTAATACTTTAGGGTTTGATACAGGTATATTAGCTGTACCTAATCCAAGTAATACGGTTATTGCCAATGATGACACCAGCGCAACGATACGTTTGGAAACAAGTCAAGATACCTATTTCCCATATTTTTTCGCTTTTGCGGTTGATATTATTGCTCCTAATATGGTTCTTACTAAAACCGTTGAGGATGCATTAGGAAACAATATAGGAGGTGGATTGGTGAATTTAGGTGATGAATTAAACTATGTTATAGGATTTCAGAATACAGGAAATGATGATGCTACAGGTCTAACGATTAGAGATGTATTACCACTAAATATTGATTTTGATTACCCTGCCGATATGGGGTTATTGCCTTCAGGGGTTACTGTGCAAAGCTACAATCCATCAACTAGAGAACTTATTTTTGCTGTAGACGATTCTGTAGTAGAGGAAAATGACCCTGTGTTGGATATCCGTTTTAAGGTTACGGTGGTGAGAGAATGTAGTTTGTTGAATAATGCGTGCGATAATATAGTAAGTAACCAAGCTTTTTCAACATATAGAGGTACATTAAATCCTTTGTTTGTTATTTCAGATGATCCAAGTTATAGTACTAATACTGGCTGTCTGTTAACACCAGGAGCTACTAATTTTATAGCAGATATTAATTGTACGTTTGAAGAGGATGTGATCCTTTGTGGTACAGATGTCGTATTAACAGCAGGTGCTGCTTACGATTCATATTCGTGGTCAACAAGTCCGACAGGAACGCCTGTTATTGGAACAACACAAGCTATAACTGTTACGACTCCAGGAACATATTATGTTCGTAATACAGCAACAGCTCCTTGTCAATCTATCGATCAGATATTTAATGTCATTACTTTTGGTGCAGGAGTTACAAATCCGATAATTCCTTTTGCAGATCTGGTTCTTAATTGTCCTGATAACGGGGATAAATTACCTAATATATTTATGTGTGGTGCTGCTGATACGCGGTTTTTAGACACAAATATTACAGATGCAAATTCAATAATTTGGGAAAGACTAGACGAAACAAGATGTGATCCTGTTGCAGATATAAGGTGTGCTAACAAAGGAGCAACTTGTATTTGGAATCAAGTCCAAACAGGACCAGACTATCTGGTAGATACTCCTGGACAATATAAATTGACGCTAAATTATGATGGAGGTTGTTTTAACGTGTTTTACTTCAATGTTTACGAAAATGTATTGGTACCTACGGCAACATCAAGAGATATTATTTGTACAACGCTTGGGGAAATAGTTGTTAACGATGTTCCTAGTGGTTATGAGTATAGTATTGATAATGTGAATTTCCAACCAAGTAATATTTTTTCTATTGCTACAGCTGGTATTTATACAGTTTATATCAGACAAATAGGTGTAACACCTAATCCTTGTATTTTTACAGTACCTAATATTCAAATACGAGAAAGAGATTTTACTGTTACTACAGATATTACCCAGCCTTTATGTCATGATGGGCAAGGAAGTGTTTTGATAGCAGCTAATGATGTTCGCCCACAATATTATTATTCAATTTCCTTAGGAGGCACATTAATAAATAGTGTAGGACCTATAGTTGCTGGCGACTATACATTTTCGAACTTAAACCCAGGAACATATACCATAAATGTATCCACAGACGATGGTTGTGCTTACACGGGAGATATAACGATAATAAATCCACCATTGTTAACGGCCACTGCAGCATTAACAAGCCCATTAACTTGTACAGATGGAGAGATTACTGTATATCCTGCTGGGGGAACAGCTCCTTATTTTTATTTTGTAAATAGCACGACGGTCTTTCAAACGGTACCAGAAGTTCCTGTATCAGCAGCGGGAACATATAATATTAGAGTTGTTGATTCTAATAACTGTTTTGTAGATACATCAATAACCGTAGATGCTATATTACCTCCAGATTTTAACGTGACTAAGACCGATATTTTATGTTCAGGTTCCGGAGATGTTGGAGAAATAACTATAAATGTTACAGATCCTAATGGAAATACTTTACGATACAGTATTGATAATGGGGTGACATTCTTTAATTCCCCAGTTTTTACTGGCCTTGCTACAGGAGACTATGAAGTTGTTGTTGAATATACTACAGGACCAGATGTTTGCGTGTCTGCACCTCAAACAATAAGCATCATAGAGCTTTCTGCAGTTACTGGAACTGCAACATTAACAACGCCATATACCTGTACTTCAGATGGAGAAATAACTGTTTCTGGGGTTTCAGGGGGAACAGCACCTTATACGTATAGTATAGATGGTGTTACCTTCCAATCCGGAACGACCTTCTCACCTTTGATTAATGGAACTTATACCGTAACTATAAGAGACGTAAATAATTGTACGTTTGTAGCAGCGCCTATAACGATAGATCCATTAGACCCTCCAACGGATTTAACTTTCACAGACAAAAGCTTCGATTGTAGTGATAATACGTCTTCGTTTAATGTTAATCTACCATCTTGGGGCGGCGGGTTACCACCCATAAGATTTCAAATAATTGCTGTCCCAGCATATATAACAGTTGGTTCTCCTCTATACAATTATTTAACTCAAATAAATTCAGATGGACAATATTCTGGAGTGCCAGAAGGTGTATATACTTTTCAGGTAACAGATAGAAATGGTTGTACTTACCAAGAGAATTACATTCTTGAGCCAGAACCACCAATAGGAGTTACAGGAACTTTGTTGAATAATGTAACATGTTTTAATTCTTCAACTGGAGCATTTGAATTTGAAGTAATTGGCACTTTTACAGGTGGTAACAATGTTTATGATTATGATATTACTGGACCTGTAAATAGCTCAGATACGAGACAAACAGCACCGACTATCACATTAAGCAACATGCCAGCGGGTACGTATACTATAACTGTAACAGAAAGAAGTACTGGTTGTGTTGATACGGCATCAGTTACTGTTTCAGGTCCTCCATCTGGTTTAGCTATTACAACAACGACATCTCCTATTACTTGTAATGTGGATGGTAGTGTTGTTATTAATGCCACAGGAGGTTGGGGTGGAAATACTTATACACTTACGCAACCAGATACCACTGTTTTAGGACCACAAGGAAGTAGTACTTTTGCAAACTTAACACAGACAGGAACTTATACAGTTACAGTTACTGATACAAACGGGTGTACAGACACAGATACGTTTGCTTTAAGTTCACCGACAGTACCATCTGCAGTTATTGATGTTACATCAGATTTATGTTATGATGTAACTAATGCCGCAACGTTAGTGGTAACAACATCTGGAGGACAAACACCTTATGAGTATAATATTAATGGAGGGCCTTTTGGCTCTAGTAATACATTTACTAATTTAACACCTGGAACTTACACAATTATTGTAAGAGATGCTTACGGATGTACAGTAACATTGCCTGCACAAACTATAGCACCACAATTAACGGTAAGTACAGTATTGACAAAGGATTTAGATTGTTCGGTGAGTCCAGATGCCTTAATAACGGGTACCATTGCAGGAGGCTTAGCGCCCTATACTTATGAGATATCATTAAATGCTGGAGCTTATAACCCATTAGGAGCAACAGGAACACCGTTTACTTATTTAACGGCTACAGATGGAGATTACCAATTTAGAATCACTGATTCTCAAGGGTGTCAGGCAGAATCTAATGTAATTACAATCAATCCAATAGCATTACCAACAGCGACCACTACCTCTGTGAATCCAACTTGTAATAGCGTAGCAGATGGTTCGGTACAAATAGTACCAGCAGGCGGAGTAGGACCTTATACTTATAATTTTGACGGAAGTGGATTTACAGGTGCATCATCATATCCTGGG
>CANNAN010000019.1 GCA_947502635.1 uncultured Flavobacteriaceae bacterium | reverse complement strand
TGGTTAAAGAGGTTACAGTGGACATGGCTGCAAACATGAACTTAATCATTAAAAAGTGTTTCCTTAAAGCAGAAATTATAACCGATAGATTCCATGTGCAAAAGCTAGCCACAGAAGCGGTTCAAGAAGAACGTATTCGATTACGTTGGGAGGTTCTTAACCAAGAAAATACGCTTATCGGGAAGTTAAAAAAGAAAGACATGGTTTACTCCCCTGAAATACTTATCAATGGGGACACCAAAAAACAGCTTTTAGCCAGAAGTAGATATTTACTGTTTAAACACAAAAGCAAATGGACTCCATCACAAATCACAAGGGCTGAACTATTGTTCAAACTTTATCCATCAATAGAAAAATGCTATAACCTGGCCCAACAACTTAGTAACATTTACCAAACCAATACATGTAAAGATGTTGCAAGATTAAAACTGGCGCATTGGTATGAAAATGTTCAGCAATATGGCTTTAAATCATTCAATACAATATCTAAATCATTACAGATACACCATAATTCTATCTTGAACTATTTTAACAACAGAAGCACCAATGCTTCCGCAGAATCCTTCAATGCTAAAATCAAAGAGTTTAGAGCGCAATTCAGAGGCGTAAGAGATGTGAAATTCTTCCTGTTCAGACTAACTAAATTATACGCATAAATAGATTAGTCCCCAATAATTTGACTTGATCCATAATTTGACTTGATCCGTATTTTCTTTTCGGTTTCAGTTTATGAAAATCGTGTACGTTTTCGTGTACGTTTCTTAAAATGTCGATTAATTTAGGCATAAAAAAAGCGGTTTCCAAAAGTATAGAAACCGCATTTTTATTGACTTTGTGACTTTTTAAGTCTTAGTAGCGGGAACTGGACTCGAACCAGTGACCTTCGGGTTATGAGCCCGACGAGCTACCTACTGCTCTATCCCGCGATATAATCTTGAAACAATTTACTTAGCTTTTAACTTTCGGTTCATAATGCCGACCAAATCATTTCGGACTGCAAATATACAATCCTTTTTAACTATAACAAGCATAAAAATAAAAAAAATTATTGTTCGATGCTACTTGCCTGAAAATCTATTAATTCTGAATTTAAAAATTGAAGAGATACTTGTATTGGGTTGCAGCATACCTCACAATCTTCAATATAAGATTGTTTACAAATAGAATTATCAATCAATACAGAGATACTTTCCCAACAATGTGGACACGTAAAAAAATGCTCTAACATATATATAAAACTAAAAAGAGCCAACACTATTGTGTTGGCTCTTTAAACAAAATTGATAAAATTTAATTATTCTTTTTCAATGTCCATTGTTGCAGTAGCGCCTTCGTTTTGCATTTCTAAATTCATTAAACCAGGTGGATTTTTACCTGAAGCACTAATGTATTCTTCGTTTAAATTATTATCACTCACCATCATGGTATTTAACTTCGTTAAATTCATAAATTCCATTGGCAAATTACCAGTAAATTGGTTTGTCGATAATAATAATTCTTCTAAGTCTGTTAGTTGTGCTATTTCAACTGGAATTTCTCCATCCATTTTATTATCCATAAGGCTTAGCTTTTGTAATTTAGACAAAGCATATATTTCCTTTGGAATGTTACCAGTTAAATAGTTACTTCCTAATAAAAGTTCTTTTAAATTTGTTAAGCTCATTAATGAATCAGGAATATTACCTGCAAATTTATTACTATAAAGTTTTAAAGCTTCTAATTTCTTTAATTCACCTAATTCAGCAGGAATATCACCTTCTAAGTTATTCATGAATAATTCTAAAGATGTTAATTCCTTTAAATTCTTTAGAGTTAATGGTAGCTTTCCTGTTAATTTATTAAAGCCTAAATTGATTTTCTTAACATGTATTAAATCACCAATTTCTTGTGGGAGCTGGCCTTGAAGATTATTAAATTGTAAGTTAATTTCAATTATTTTATTATCTTCTACTTTAATACCATACCACGTATCTATAGAGGTATTTAAATCCCAAGTAGCAGTCCAATTGGTTCCTTTGGTGGCTTTGTATAGAGCAATTAATGCTTCTTTTTCAGCTGTAGAAACATTAGCAAACGAATAAGCTGTTACAAAAAAGCATATTACAATTAGTTTTAAAGTCTTCATGTTTCGAGTAAATTGGGGATTAATTCACTAACGAAATTAGACAATAAATCGACGAAAAACAATTTTATTCGATAAAGCGCATTAAATTTTAACAAATACTAGACAGAAAACTGCTCAATTTCTAACTGAATGCCTTCCCATTTCTCCATAAAACCTTGTAAATCTGTTTTCATTTTTTTGTAATTATCGAAAAAATCAGGTTTGGAAGTCACTGTTTCATAATTAATTTCAAGCTCTAAATCTATAGCTTTTATATCGCGTTCTAGTTGATTGATTTGAGATTCAACATTACTCAATCTATTATTTAAGGACTTTAATTTTTTTTGGTCTTCGTACGATTGATGTTTCTTTTCTTTAGGAGCATCTTTCTTTACTACCGTTCGTTTTTCAACTTCACGAAGGTTTTCAACTTTACGTTGTTCCAAATAATAATCTATATCGCCTAAATACTCTTTTATTTTATGGTCCTTAAACTCGTACACCAGATTGGTTAAACCTTGAAGAAAATCCCTATCGTGAGACACCAGAATTAAAGTGCCTTCAAACCTTTTTAAGGCTTCTTTTAATACATTTTTAGACTTTATATCTAAATGGTTAGTAGGCTCATCCATTATTAAAACATTGAATGGCTGTAACATTAATTTTGCTAATGCTAAACGGTTTCGTTCACCTCCTGAAAGTACACGTACATATTTCTCAGCCTCGTCTCCACGAAACAAAAAGGATCCTAAAATATCACGTACTTTACTTCTATTGGTTTCGTTAGCAGCATCAATCATTGTATCTAAAACTGTTTTATTGCCATCTAAATACTCCGCTTGGTTTTGAGCAAAATAACCTATTTGCACATTATGTCCCAGTTTTAAATACCCATCATGTTTTATATCACCAACAATAATCTTAGCCAACGTTGATTTTCCTTGTCCGTTTTGTCCAACAAACGCCGTTTTAGTATCACGTTCTATAAGTAAATCAATATTTTTCAAAACTTGATTATCGCCATAGTTTTTCGAAACAGATTCTGTTTCTACCACCACTTTCCCAGGTGTTATAGATACAGGGAAATTAAGCGTCATCACACTGTTATCATCCTCATCTACTTCAATTCGATCAATCTTATCAAGCTTTTTAATAAGTGATTGTGCCATCGTCGCTTTTGATGCTTTAGCTCGAAACTTTTCAATGAGCTTTTCTGTTTGCTCAATTTGCTTTTGTTGATTTTTTTGTGAGGCCAATTGTTGTGTTCTTAGCTCTTCACGCAACACTAAATATTTGGTGTAGGGTTTAGGGTAATCGTAAATTCTACCTAAAGAAATCTCAATGGTTCTATTGGTAACATTATCTAAAAACATTTTATCATGCGATACAATAGCTACCGCTCCTGGATAATTCTTTAAAAACCCTTCTAACCAAATAATAGATTCAATATCCAGGTGATTTGTAGGTTCATCTAATAAAAGAATATCATTATTTTGAAGAAGCAATTTAGCCAGTTCTATTCGCATGCGCCAACCACCAGAAAAAGTATCCGTTAGCTTATCAAAATCTGGTCGTTTAAATCCTAAGCCTTGAAGAATTTTTTCAGTATCTCCCTGGTAATTATAGCCGCCTAAAATTTCGTATTGATGCTGAAGTTCATTAATATCAATCATTAGTTGATTATACCCCTCACTTTCATAATCGGTACGTTCTGCTAATTGCGTATTAATACCTTCCATTTTTGCTTCTAACTCCTTAATCTCTGTAAAAGCTTCGTAAGCTTCTTCAAGCACAGTTCTTCCTAAAACAAAATCAATATCTTGTTTTAAAAATCCAATTTTCAGTTCTTTATCGGCAGCAATTTGACCCGTATCTGGCTCCATCTCTTTCGATAAAATTTTAAGCATCGTAGATTTACCTGCTCCATTTTTTCCAATAAGACCAATTCTATCCCCGTTACCTAGTTTAAATGTAATATCTTCAAACAGGTATTCTCCTTGAAATGAAATCGATAAATTATGAATGTTCATCATAGAAATGTAACTTATATTACTGTACTTTAATTATTAAAAACTTATTTTTGCTCTAAGATCCCGCTTTGGAGAAATAGGCCATTTTAATAGAAATCTCGTATTTATAACAGAGAATTAATTTTTCTATTGCGCTTGCAAAAATACATTAAATTATATGTTTAAAAAAGGGACAAAATTATATAGTATTTTAACTGGCACTTGTCCTAAGTGTCATGAAGAATCTATGTTTAAAAATAAAAACCCTTATATATTATCTGAGGCTTTAAGCATGCATGAAAATTGTAGTAATTGCAAAACTAAATATAAAATAGAGCCTTCTTTTTTTTACGGTTCTATGTATGTAAGCTATCCTGTTGGAATTGCATTTGCTACTGTAGCTTTCGTTATATCCTTTTTTGTTTTTAAAGCAAGTATCCATATAATATTTATATCAATTATTGCTACTTTAATTGTTTTCATGCCTATTATCTTAAGGCTTTCGAGAAATATTTGGATAAACTTTTTTATGAGTTACGACAAGTCTCTTACTAAAAAATAATTTTTGGGCACTACCACAAGGGTCGGGCTTTCACGGCTCGCTCTCTTCGAGGAGCTCAAACAAACCGTTCAATCCCTAGTGCAGTATCGTACTAAAGATATACGCATAAGTTTCTATTTAAGTTTTTAGTATTAAACGACCTCGTCTTAAAAAAGTAAGGAGAGCCATATAGAATAAAAAATATTGAAAAAGAAAAACAAAGCTCAAGAGCGTTAATTAAACCTACAAATATCAATTTCCTTTTCTAAAGGCTCCTTGTTTTCAATAAAATTATAAAGTTGCTTCGCTACGTAGGGACCAATCATAACCCCTCGTGTACCCAGGCCATTTAGCACAAAAAGGTTTTTGTGTTTTTGATGCCTGCCAACTAATGGACGCCTATCTTTAACTGTAGGACGAATTCCTGCTACCTGATCTACTACTTTAAAAGAACAGTTAATAAGCTTTTTAAGCTTATCTAAGAGTGTTTCTTTTGCTCTTACTGTAATATCATTGCTTAAGTCTTTCCATTCATAAGTAGCTCCAACAATGTATAAATCGTTGCCCAATGGAATTAAAAAAACACCTGCTTTTAAAACATAGTCTATTTTTAAATCTGGTGCATGAATAATTACCAGTTCTCCTTTTGCTGGCACCAGCGGTAAATAATTAAAATAGGGATTTTGTTTAATACCATAGCCTTCAGAAAACACAATATTATTTGCTTTTATTTTTTGATATTCAACGGTACTAGTTTCAATTTTAATAGCTTCATGGTTAAAAGCTTCTTCAAACAATAATTTATTTTTCAATAAATCTGTTTTATAAGCTTTAACCAATGTTTTTACATCTATTCTACCTGTATCTAAAACTTCACCAAATCCAAAATGCGCTTCAATGGCACTATTTTTATTTTTAATAATTGTTTCCGAAAGATATTCTGAAAGTATAGGTTGATCTGAAGCAGCAAACCAATCATTTTGTTCCTCAAGTGATGCAAACTTACGATATACAGGAATTTTATAATCTAATTTCACATGTAGCTCTTTTTCTAAATGAGCATAGAGCGGTAATGCTATTTCTAATTGTTCTTTGCTTTTCCAAACTGACGTGAAACGTTTTAATACAACAGGATTATATAAGCCTCCTGCCACAGTAGAAGATAGCTGTGAGGTGTTATCAAATACTACAAATGTTTTATTATGCGCCTTTAACTGCTCGCAAAAACTAATTCCTGCCAAGCCTATTCCTACAACTATATAGTCTACTTTCATGATGCTGCGAAGATAATTAGAAAAATGGATTCTCCTTGCTGTAGTTTATCTTGATTGAAGACGGAAAGCAGAAATAACAAAAAACGCTCACTTAAAAAGTGAGCGTTTCGTATATTTTAATTGAAATTCCGACTTAATAAGTCCACATATCCAATTCAAAGTCTCTAATTCTGTCTTTAATCCTTTCAGATTCTAACAACTGCATTAAAGCATTTTGCGATACATATTCAGAGATTTTTCTATCTTCTTGAACATTCTCTTCTTTATAAATATAGCCGTGGAAACGCCTAGCATTTAAAATATGATCGAAAGAAAAAGGAATAGAACTATTTTGATTATTGAATGATTTTGCTTCGTGCAATACCTCTCTAGCATCTGGGAAGAATACCCAGAATAAAGGTACTAAATCTGGTTCTGGATCATCGATAAAATTCACATCTGGAGCTACAGGAGCTATCCCTAGCAATCTGTATTTCATTTCAGATTGACGTTTATCAAAATACCAAAGACCTTTAATATGATACTCTTTAATATCTGCTGCTGTAATATCTCTTCTATTGATATATTCAGGAGATAATTCTTCTCCAGCATTTAATTGCTCAATACCTAATTCGGTCGTATCAATTTTAACTAAAGCGGCTTCAATATCTTTTAAAGTTCGCTTTGCTGTAAAATAAGAATCATCATAAATGTTACTTATTTTTCCATTTTCAATATTCTTCATGAGCACATGATATAACGACCGTCTATCATTACCAATATTATTTGTATCGGTAGGATAGTATAATGGAAAATTTGCACGTTCATCTAGAATGACTTTTTCCCATACCATCTTAGAAAACAGAATATCTCTATCATCTACATAACCATATTCTAAAGGTTTGTCGTTGTCAACTTCCTTTTGCTCTTCTGTTCTTACACCAATTTCCTCAGGACTTTTGGCGTTTAATATATTTGCTTGAGCAAACATACCCGACACTGTAAAAACAGTCGTAACGGTTAATAAAAAACTTTTTAATTTCATGTGCTTATATTTATTGTTTCTCAATGATCATACTTCGACTGCGCTCAGTACATTCATGTAATACCCATAACAACTTTTAGAGTTGGTTTTCTAACTTTCGTTATAGGTATTTCATCTTATTTGTACACTTATAATGTATATCAACTTCTAACCGTAAGGTTAATTCTAATATATTTTATCTAGTTTGTTATCTCAACAAAAACTGGAGATACTTTTTTAAGTATCACGCTAACACCCTTAGCTTTCGCTTCAATGTCAAATATTTGAACTCCAGATCCACGCTTTGCTTTACGCAATGCTCCTTTTGCTCTACTATCTAACTTGTTACCTCTAACAGTTATTGTTGGTTGTCCTGGAACTTTAAATTTAAATCCAGTCACTCGTAATGGTAATTCAAAATCGAAATCATCAAACTTAGCACCAATAGTAGATATTTCAAGAGAATTTCTTTGTATTTTTAAAGTACCATCTTCTCCTCTTACCGTTCCTGTTGGTTTTGGTAAATCTTTAATTCTAAATTTAGCATTATCACTTACTCTTTGTCCATCAGGTAAAGTACCAGTAACATTAATAGTCACTTCTCTACCTTTAACTCTGGTAGCGTCCATGATATATCTACTACCACCTGCTTTAGATAAACCTTGAGCACTGGCAGATACTTTATTATCTGGAACACCTGCAAATGAAATAGTCATAGGGTTTTTAACTCCACGATATACTACATTCATTTTATCTGCAGATATTGTTGCTGCATTAGGTTTTGAAACTGTAGCGAATGATGAATTTACAGGGACTTCAATTTCTTCTCCATCTTGAGCAAAAATTAATTTTCCTTCAATTTTATGTTCACCAACACCACCTGTTCCTATTTTCAATTTTACTTTTCCTTCTTCAATAACATATTGATCTTCTTTAAGCTTTCTACCATCTAAAGTTAATTCTACTCGAGTTGGCTTTGTAGAAGCATCTTTACGACCTAATACGATTTGCCCATCAAATTTCTCACCATTAAAGTAAGCAGATTTAGATGTTTCCATTAAAGTCGTATAATTTGTCATAGATACTTCACTAGAAAGTGTTCCTTGTAGCATATTAGACAATACTTCAGATTCTGTTGTTTTAATATCAGCTTGAAGTTGTGTCATTTTAGTTAATGATGCTACTAAAGGAAAGCCTTTATAGTTATGATCTAACCAATCAACAGTTCCTGCACCTCTTTTAACAGCATCTGTGTTAAACTTATCCTTAACATCTTTAACGATCTCTGCCATACCTTTTTCGTCTTTAAGCAAATTAACAACACCTTCTCTAAAGGTATTAATTTGTTTTAAAAACTCTTCTCCTTCTGGTTTAAGTTTATCTCCTTTAAAGAAATTTTGGTCAAGGTAATCGCCTTTATCCATAATTTCATAATCGGTAGCATCATCGACTGTTGCCGTCATTTTACCTTTCAATTCTTCAAGATAAGCATTAAAATCGCTAGCCAGCTTATCTAATGTCTCTCCTTTTGCTTTTAAAGGCTCGTATTTTTCTGGTTGCTCTTCAGCTTTAAGCTTCAAGTTTTCAACAAAACTATGATTACGCTCTTCTGCTGATTTGTTAGAATCTACTAACCTTTCGTTCATTAATCCGAATGCTGAAAGTACTTCTTTCGACATATTTAAAGCGAGCATCGCAATAAATATTAAATACATCAGATTAATCATTTTCTGCCTTGGTGATAATTTTCCTCCTGCCATGTCTAATTAGGGTTTTTGGTTAATAATAAAATTGGGATTAACCCCTAATTATTTATTCATCGCAGACAGCATACCGCCGTAAACACCGTTTAATGAAGATAAGTTTGATGCTAATGATTGCATTTGCTCTTTTAACTTAGCTGCATTCTCGATAGATTCTTCATTAATTGAAGCTTGTTTGTTAACACTTTCTAACTGTACTTTATACAAGCTATTTAATGATTCCATTTGAGCTGCTGCCAATGATAATTCTTCACCATATTTCTTAGTTGCTTCAACAGAATCTACTGTAGACCCCATATTTCTTGCCGCTCCTTCGAAATTTCTAATACTTTCTCCTAAACTTGCCATTAATTCGCCATCTATTTTAGCGTCTTTTAATAACTCATCTAATTTATTTGCTAACATGCCTTGTGGGCTTTCTTTCTCTTTACTAGCTCCAGTTTGTCCCCCTGCTAATTCTGGATATACTAACGACCAATCTAATTCATCATCAACTGGTTCGAATGCGGATAGCGCAAAAATGATTGCTTCTGTAACAAGACCAATTGTTAACATAACATTACCTGTTAAAGGTCCTATTTCAAAATGAATAATCTTGAATAGAGCTCCAACGATTACAATTGCTGCTCCTAATCCATAAGCCATATTCATGAACTTTTTACTTGCTTTTGACTTTGCCATAATTTTCGGTTTTTAATTTTTAAGTAAGAATACTTAAGTAGGTTAATTAATAGTATTTATTGTTATTGATTTGATTCTTATTTCTTATTAGAATTCTTTGTTACTTTTGTCCCCATGTAATCTTGTACTGTTCTGAATCCTATATAACTTCTTGCAGAATCTGCATATTCATAATCTCTTGAACTTACTTGTAAAAAGTATGCTACATCTTTCCATGAACCACCTCTTACAATTTTACGTTTATTATCGTTATCATTAACACTAGGGTTTATTGTTGATGTATATGCATAAGATGAAGGATCATAAGATGCATTTACCCATTCTGATACATTCCCTGCCATGTTATATAAATTATAATCATTAGGCTCGTAGGACTTTGCTTCTACGGTATATAATGCTTGATCTGCCGCATAATCTCCTCTTACTGGCTTAAAGTTCGCCATAAAACAACCTCTATCACTCTTAGTATAAGGACCTCCCCATGGGTAAGTTGCTGCCTGAAGACCTCCTCTAGCTGCATACTCCCACTCTGCTTCAGATGGTAGCCTGAATCTGTTCACCATTGAAGACCCTTTTTTACCTTTTTGGTAAGAATTTTTATTAATGGTTCTCCACTCACAAAATGCTTTTGCTTGCATCCAAGTAACACCAACTACAGGGTAATCACTGTAAGCATCATGCGAAAAATAGTCATTATGCATAGGCTCATTATAAGAATAAGAAAAATCTCTAATCCAAACAGTTGTATCTGGATATACTTCAATTTCTTCTTTTAAAAGAACGTCCTTACGCTTAACGCCTCTGCTTCTTGCAGCTTCTTGAATATCCATATAACTGTATTGGAACTTAAATTTCTTCACATCCCAAGTACGTTGTCCATTATAAGACTCTTCTAAAGGTAGATACATGGTGTCCATAACTTCAGTATAATACTCATCTGGATATTCTGAGGTATCAAAAACTAAATCGACATCATGGTTGATTCTTCTTCCTTCGTATCCTGTTGGCCCTAATCCTGTATAGTTTTCGAACATATACTTCTCATAAACAGACATATTAGCGGTGTCTGCATCTTTAAAAGCATACTCACCAATACCACCATCGTCTGGTACTTTACCAACCTCATCGGCTAATATTGCAAGTTTCATTCTTACAATTGAGTCTCTTACCCAGTTAACAAATTGGCGATATTCGCTATTTGTTATTTCTGTTTCGTCCATATAAAAGGCTCTTACAGTAACTGTTTTTGCAGGTGCATCGTGTACACCAGCAAGATCATCATCTGCTTTACCCATAATAAACGCTCCTCCAGGAATTAGCTGCATTCCGTAAGGCTTTTCTGGGTGCCATTTTTTTCCTTGTACACCCACTAGTTCGCCTCTATCCTTAGAGCCACAACTAGCTAGTACTATAATTACTGCGATTAATAATATAAATTTCTTCATATCCATAGAAAACTCGAGGTTAATTAGTTTAAGCTTCATTTTTGTGAGCGTAAACATATTTATATATTTTTTAAAAAACAACTTTTTCACTAAAAAAAATACATTTCATCGTGAAAAAATAACATTTTACCGATGAAATAAACTTTTAGACGTTTATTAATACTAAACGCAATTCTTTTGAAATGCTTTATACCAACGTTCAGGTAACTTATTATTACAAGCGTCTAAGTAATCCTGATGCATGCATGGTAATAACGTATGTCTTTTCAATTTATTATTAACTTCCGCCAAAAAAGGGATTTCAATCCACCATCTACCAGTTTTATTACTCTTATAAAAGACTAATTCTTGAGAGTCTACTAATGTTATATATTTTTGATAATTTCTATCTTCTGAAAAATCATCATCATTTACTCTACAATTAACACCTTCTATAAAATACCAAATCATCTGAGAAACTAACATGGATGTAATTTCATCATCTTTAGATGGCTTATATTCATATATACCAAAAGACGTTACCTTATTACTTATACCTGCATAACGCGAAATAGCACAAATCTCTTTTCCATCTAATCCATTAGGAGAATATTTTTGATTCGAACTAACCTCTGCACCTTTTACAGAAGTCAAATCAATACTAACAATATTAGCATCTCTTAATGCAGGCTCAACTATAGAAATATTATGAGACACTTGTCCCAGCCTATAGGATTCAAAATAAAGGCTATCCATTAAATCAATCTCTTCTTGCGGATTGAAATAAGTTTGATATCCTATAGTAGCATAATTAAAAAGGTTATATGGTTGGTCTAGAATCACCTTACCAACAAAACTATTATTCTTTATGGGCTTTGTGGAGTCACCTAAATCAAACTTACTATCCACGTTTACAATATTAACCATAGGGGTTAAATTATCGTAAGCTCTGTAGTTTGCATAAGTAAGATCTTGTGTACCACCTAATATAATAGGTATGATATTCTTTTTTACTAAAATACTTATAGCCGTTTTTAATGCAAAATAGGTGTCTTCTACACTTTCTCCTTTATTAATATCACCCAAATCTGCTATTGTAGTATTCCAACTTCCTGGGAAAAGACCATATAGAGATTTTCTAATTTCGTTTAAATTAAATTCTTCTCCTATATAATTAACATCATTTCTATTTTCTAAAACACCCAAAATAGCAATATCAACATGATCCAAATCAGGTATGCCATTTTGCTCTGAGTGAATTTTTAATATTCTCCCTAAAGCTTGTGTAGAAAGTAACTCGTTATGAGCTAAAACTAAATCTGAAACTGGAGACAAAAAATTAAAATTCATTTGATGATAATTCTTTATTTTATGTTACTTCTTTTTTGCTGGCGCTTTTTTCTTGGTTGCCTTTTTCTTAGTTGCTTTTTTCTTTGGAGCGTTTGCTTCTATAATGGCCTTCGCTTCATCTAATGTCATTTCTGAAACATCGACTGTTTTAGCAAGTTCAACTTTTATTTTCCCTTTTAAAACATTATGTCTGCCCCAACGTGCTTTTTCAACTCGAATACCTTCTTCTTCCCAATTATGGATAACCTTATCTATCTCCTTTTGAATTTTTGTTTCAATTAATTCAACAATATCTTCATCAGATAAATTATCCCAATCGTATTTCTTGTTTACGTTAATAAACATATTGTTCCATTTAATAAATGGTCCAAAACGTCCTTTCCCTTTTTGTACAGGCAACTCTTTATACATATATATAGGAGCGTCGGCTTTTTGTTTCTCTTTAATTAAAACAATAGCAGCATCAAGCTCTACACTTAAAGGATCAACACCTTTTGGCAACGAAACAAAGGCATCACCAAACTTAACATAGGGACCAAATCGACCATTATTTACCACAACATCCTCACTTTCATAAGTTCCTAAACTTTTTGGAAGCTGAAATAAATCCATAGCCTCTTCATAAGTAATCGTCGTTAATTGTTGATCTGGGCTCAAACTGGCAAATTGAGGTTTATCTTCATCATCAACAGTACCTATTTGAACCATCGGTCCAAATTTACCCAGACGCACACTCACTTGTTTTCCAGATTTTGGATCGGTTCCTAAAATACGTTCCCCAGATTCTCTATCGGCATTCTCTCTAACATCTTCTACTACTGGATGGAAATCTTTGTAAAATGATTTCATCATTTTAGTCCAATCTTCATTTCCATCGGCTATATCATCAAAATCGGCTTCTACTTTGGCCGTGAAATTGTAATCTAAAATAGTTTCGAAATGATTAACCAAAAAGTCAGTTACAATCATACCTATATCTGTTGGCACCAATTTTCCTTTATCAGAACCTACTTTTTCGGTTAACTCTTTACCTTTTACTGTACCAGATTGAAGGGTTAATTGCGTATAGCTTCTTTCAACACCTTCAACCGCTCCTTTTTCTACATAATTTCTATTCTGAATTGTAGAAATAGTTGGCGCATAAGTAGACGGACGTCCAATACCTAGTTCTTCTAATTTTTTTACAAGTGAAGCTTCTGTATATCTAGATGGAGGTCGGGTATAACGTTCTGTAGCCGTAATGTAGTTATTAAGAAGCTGCTCATTCGTTCTCATTGCTGGCAACATACCTTCTTGCTCAACATCTTCATCATCTGTACCTTCTAAATACACTTTTAAAAACCCATCAAATGTGATTACTTCTCCATTTGCAGTAAAAGCTTCATTATGTGTAGATGCACTAACTTTTACATTAGTACGCTCTAATTCTGCTTCACTCATTTGTGATGCGATGGCACGTTTCCAAATTAAATCATACAAACGTGCTTGATCGTAATCTATATCAACAGAGTGTCTTGAAAAATCTGTTGGACGGATAGCCTCATGCGCTTCTTGAGCTCCTTTAGCTTTGCCTTTATAATTTCTTGGTTTACTATATTTTGAACCATAAGCACTCTCAATCTCTGCCTCTGCTCCTTTTCGAGCCTCATCAGATAAATTCACACTATCTGTTCTCATATAAGTAATTAAACCTGCTTCATAAAGGCGCTGTGCCATTGTCATGGTTTTACTTACTGAAAAATATAGCTTACGCGATGCCTCTTGTTGAAGTGTTGATGTTGTAAATGGTGCTGCAGGCGATTTTTTTGCTGGTTTCTTCTGTAAGTCTGAAACTTTAAAATCTGCTGTCGCATTTTGTTCTAAAAATTTCTGAGCTTCTTCTTTTGTTGAAAAATTCTTTGGAAGCTTTGCTTTGAATGTTTGACCATCTTCATTTGAAAATTCCGCATCAACTCGGTATGAGGCTACTGGCGCAAATCCCTGAATTTGTCTTTCTTTTTCAACAATTAATCTTACAGAAACAGATTGTACTCTACCAGCAGATAGTCCTCCTTTTACTTTTCGCCAAAGTACTGGAGAAAGCTCATAACCAACTATTCTATCTAATACACGACGTGCCTGCTGTGCATCAACTAAATCGTAATCAATGCCTCTCGGATTTTCTATCGCCTTTTGAATAGCCGACTTTGTTATTTCATGAAAAACGATACGTTTCGTCTTTTCTTTATCCAGTTTTAAAGTTTCTGCTAAATGCCATGCAATTGCCTCTCCTTCTCGATCCTCATCACTTGCTAACCAAACCATATCAGCTTTTTTAGCCAAATCTTTTAGTTTTTTAACAACTGCTTTTTTGTCTTTTGAAACTTCATATTTTGGTTTAAAATCACCGTCTACATCAACCCCTAATTCTTTGGAAGGTAAATCGGATATATGCCCGAAACTAGACTCTACTTTAAAATCTTTTCCTAGAAATTTTTCAATGGTTTTTGCCTTAGCAGGTGACTCTACGATCACTAAATTCTTCGCCATACTTCATTTTTTGAAGCTACAAATGTATATGAAAAAAAGTTTATCTGCCGCATTTTACAGATTATCTGTTTATTTTTTAAACAAAAAAACCTGCTTTTAACGTTTTAAAAGCAGGTTTTAAAAGCAGGTTTTAATATTGAAATTAAATTTTATTCGGATAGCAATCCTATTTCATCAATAACATCAGTTCCATTAAAACCAATAACATTTTTATATATTAGATAGATTGGATGATACGTGAAGGCAGCCGTAAACAGGATCCCTATTCCACATAATAATAAACCAACAATTTGCGATAACATGGAAGCCACTATTACTAAACCAAAAGTGATCAACCATTTTTTGGTCCCTAATTTAAAACTAACTTTTACAATTTCACCCACACTAAGCTCAGGATTAAAGGCATATATTAATGAAAAATAAGATAATGGTATCATAACATAAAACACAGGAAAGTAACAAATCAAAATGGCTAAAATAGCGATCCCGAAAGAAGCCAGCATCAATATAAATATTTTACTTAAATATTTTCCTTTTATAAAGTAAAAGAAATCGGATGTTGCCACCGCTTCATTATGATCTAGCTTTTTCATAATTCTAAAAAAGGCAGCATTTAAGGCTACTGAAACAGCTCCCAAAACAAATATTCCAACAATTACAAACAAAACATACAGCAGAGACATTCCCGCAAAAAAGGCACCAAACGCTTCAGGATCTGAATACCCACTTTCTTGTTGCGCAATTGCCATACCTATTATAGGTAAGTATAAAACAATAATTAAGGGCATCATAATTATCATTGTAAATAACTGCAACAAAAACCCTTGAAGCCACGTCTTTTTAAATAATTCAATGGACTCACTAAAAATAGTCCCAAAGTCTAAAGCTTTAGCTTTTTCTATCTTTTCTAATAAACTGCTAATTGTATTCATCTATAAAAATTTCAATAATTTGTATCACTTCCAACTCCTATTTGATCTATTTCACTGGCATTATCAAAACCAACAACTTCTTTATAGATAAAAAACACAGGTAAATAGACTATAGCCAAGGTAAACAATACGCCTACAAAACAAGCAATTACCCCCAACATGCCAATAATTCCAGCAACAAACATAGTACCGAATGTAATGAGCCATTTTTTATTTCCTATAGCAAAACTAGCCTTAACGATTTCCATTTCACTTAAATTTGGATTATTAGCAAATACTATGGAGAAATATGATAGTGGTACAAATACGTATATGTATGGAATTAGAAGCATAAGTTGCGCTAATGTCGCAATTCCCGTATAAATAATACCTAGCATTAATAATTTTGAAAAATAATCTTTTTTTAAGAAATAAAAATAATCATCCACAACGTTTTCCCCTGAATCGACTTGTTTACAAATTCTATAAAATGCACCTACAAAAGCCATTGTTATTGTACTTAAAAGAATAGTCTGAGGAATACTATAAAGCACACTTACCGTATAAAGACTAAAAAAAGCATCCATATCAAACCCATTAACAAAGAAATTATTTGTTGGTGCTAATCCAATTAACGAAAACAATAAGCTTACTACAAATGCAAAAGCTGCCATAAGTAAAACAACCAAGAAACCTTTTAACCAGACTTTTTTAAATAATTCTATGGTGTTATCGAATATGGTTCCAAAATCTAAAGATTTGGACTTATCTATCTTTTTCAATAGGGAATCTAATGTATTCATACTTGGGTTGGTTAAATTAACTATAATACTTTAAAAGTAAATGATTTCTTAAAAATACCGTTGCAATATAACACAAAAAAACCTGCATAAGAACAGGTTTTTTTTAAAACGGCCCACTAGCCAATATCAAAATATTAGTTTAATGAATAAGCACTTATTAGTTTAACACCTCCTTCAATATACTCATATTGATACAATGTATTTCCTCCTATCATAAGCAAGCTATTTTTTAATGGAATAACATCTTTAGACTGAATATCTCTGTAGTCTTTTGTTAGCTTCACATCTAACGGATTCGTTTTATCAAATAACTTTAGCCCAGAAGTGCCATCACAAACAAACAATGTATTTCCCTTAACACCTAACCCGTAAGGGTTTTCTAATTCGTAGCGCCCTGCTAATGTTGGTGTTTTTTTATCACTAATATCTATAACTTCTAAAACACTTTCCAGCTGACCACAAGCATTCCCTCCACGCAACGTTAAATAGGCATAATCCCCATCAACAACCACAGGATCGCAACCTTCCCAATGTGTAAACTCTGAAACATATTCTGGTAAGGATGGGTTTGCTATACTATAAATATACATCCCATTGGTGCTTCCTAAATACAAATAACCGCCTGTATGAAACATCGTTTCTATATTCCATCCTGCATATTGTGTATTTGCAAGTACTGGTGATGACAAACTTTGAATATTAAAAATGGCCATTTCATTACTTCCTACCGCATATAGATAATTATCAACTATTTGGAAACGTGCCAAAGAACCTCCTTTTCCTGTTACAGATTCAGCCGAACTAAAAGCAGCATCGTTTGATATTACATCTATAGCAACGAAACGCTCGTCAATTTTTTTACGTCTTTCTGTAGTTACAGTCCAACCAACAATAATATTATTGTCCAAATCTACTTTGCCATAATCAACAGTTTCGGCATCAACAGGGATATTATAGTTATAAATATTAAACACATCTTTTAATCTTTCCACTAAAGAGATTGAATTAATATCAGAGATATCAAAAACCACCAAATCTGTAGCACTATCAGCATATAAAAAATCATCTTTTACCGAAATATCTTCATTTCTAGGCACTCTAATATACTTAACTGTCTTTGGTAAAGCAGGGTTTGAGTTATCAATAACATGTATGCCTTTATTCATGTCGGTAACAAAAATATAGTTTTTGTAAGCATATATTTTACCAACCTTTTCAATCTTTTTGGCTACAGTAACAGCTACCGAATTCCTAAAATCAGTTTTAGTCATCAACTCTGGAGTAGCTACTTGGACAAGTTCATAATCAAGGTCTTTTTTATCACAAGACCATATGCTTATAAAAACTAAGAACAAAAAAAAGTATTTTACTTTCATAAGATATAGGTTTTAATATTTATAATTTAATGAAGATTCCAAACCTTCGAGATGTAATATAATTTCATGACTCCCATTAATTTGAAGTGGTGTTAAATCAAATGAGACCGTTCTTTCAAATACTGCCAAACAATTCTCGTCGTTTATTAGCTGAAACTTTAAATAACGTTGTTCGGGAGAAGATTCTGCAACAGCCCCTGAGTCCACTAAATTAAACTTCCAAGAATTACCATCACAACCTGAAGCGCTTATTTCTACAGCCAAACAATTATTAATTATTTGTGCATCTACAATTGCAAAATGTTCTGAAACCAAGTTATCGTATACTTCTTTATCTACAATAGTTGTCTGATCACAAACCAAGATGGAAGGTCTCTCACCATCGTCATCGTCACATTGCATATTCATGAAACATAATACCACAGAAGCAAGGAAAATAATCTTTTTCATCTTTATATATTTTTTATTATTAAGTTAATTTTTTGATACAGGAAATCCATTTTCGCAGACTATTTCTTTAGGCGATTGTACTAAATCACATGTTGAAACAATGTTCCATTTTATATTAAATGCTTTTTCCAAATTATAGTATTCTTCAATTTTCTGCAGAAAGGTCGCTGTATCTATTTTTTTAGAATATGCGATGTATCCTTGAGGCCCTCCACAAGCTTTAGAACCATAAGCTGTAAAAGTCCAATCGACAGCATTTGTACAAGAAACACTTATTGACAATTGATAAATTTCATCAAATAAGCTCATTAATTCCCTATGATCTTGCTCCTGTTCTGTTAACTCTCTTTTTACGACTAATTCGTTAGCAGTAAGAGACACGATACGCCAAGCATAGCTACTTGGGTATTGTTCTTGAGTTATCTTTATAAGCGTTTCATCCAACTGCCATGTTCCATTAGAATCAAAAAAAACGAGAGGCGGTGTGCCACACCAACCAGAAGAGCGCTCAACAAAGTCACCATTTGCTTTGAACAAAACGCCATAATCTTCTTCAGGTAGGTTCGCTACTTTTTTAAATGTAGTTTCTTCACCATTATATATTGGATCTGCCCAACTTCCTATTAATAAATTATCTGGATCTATACCATTAACGGTATCATCGTCCGAGCATTTCATATTCATAAAACATAATATGACACAAATAGCAAAAAAAATCTTTTTCATAAACTTGAAGTGTTTTAATGTTTAGTTTCTAAATAGATACACAAAGTATACTTTGGTTGCGTAATCAGCATTTATGATTTTCAAAAACCAAAAGAAATTTAAACTGCCACTTTGTCACAAAACATAAATAAATTGTATCTTTGCACACTTATTGAATGCTTTCAGTTTCGATAAATTATGGAGAAAACTATAGACGAAAACAAGCAGGGTGAATCGCTCATTCTGGAACAGAAAAAAGATAACAAACGCAAACTTTTTATTGAAAGTTATGGTTGCGCCATGAATTTTAGCGACAGTGAAATTGTAGCTTCAATTATGGCCGAGCAAGGATTTAATACGACTCAGAATTTAGAGGATGCCGATTTGGTTTTAGTAAACACCTGTTCCATTAGAGATAAAGCAGAGCAAACAGTGCGTAAGCGCTTAGAAAAATATAATGCTGTAAAAAGGACACATAATCCAAAAATGAAAGTAGGTGTTTTAGGCTGCATGGCAGAACGGCTAAAAACAAAATTTCTTGAAGAAGAAAAAATTGTCGATTTGGTTGTTGGACCAGATGCTTATAAAGACTTACCAAACTTACTAGCTGAAGTAGATGAAGGACGTGATGCTATTAATGTGATCCTCTCAAAAGAAGAAACTTATGGTGATATTTCACCTGTACGCTTAAATACAAATGGTGTTACTGCCTTTGTTTCTATTACGCGTGGTTGTGATAACATGTGCACTTTTTGCGTAGTTCCTTTTACACGTGGCCGTGAACGCAGTAGAGACCCACAAAGTATTTTAGAAGAAATAAACGATTTATGGCGCAGAGGTTTTAAAGAAATCACGCTACTTGGTCAGAATGTAGATAGTTACCTTTGGTATGGCGGTGGACTGAAAAAAGGTTTTGAAAAAGCTAGTGAGATCCAAAAAGCCACCTCTGTAAGCTTTTCAAAATTATTAGAACTATGTGCTAAAGCGCAGCCAAAAATGCGTATTCGTTTTTCAACATCCAATCCTCAGGATTTAACGTTAGATGTTGTTGAAACCATGGCAAAGTATCATAATATTTGCAACCATATTCATTTGCCAGTACAAAGTGGGAGTGATCGTATTTTAAAAGAAATGAATCGTCTACATACCCGTGAAGAATACATGACTTTGATTGATAATATTCGCAAAATCATTCCAAATTGTGCTATAAGTCAAGATATGATTGTTGGCTTTCCTACAGAGACAGAAGAAGATTTTCAAGATACTCTTTCTTTAATGAACTATGTAAAATATCATTTTGGGTATATGTTTACCTATTCTGAACGTCCTGGTACTATGGCCGAACGCAAAATGGAAGATGATGTACCAGAATCTGTGAAGAAAAGAAGACTTGCAGAAATGGTTGCTCTACAACAAGAACATAGTAGAATAAGAACCAAAGCACAACTAAATACCGTTGTCGAAGTATTAATTGAAAAAGAATCTAAAAAATCAGATCAACAATGGTCTGGAAGAAATCCGCAAAATACGGTAGTTGTATTTCCTAAAGCTCATTATAAAATTGGGGACTTAGTTATGGTAAAAACCATAAGCTGTACAAGTGCAACACTTATTGGTGAAGCCATTGGATATTCTGAAAACAATTAAAAACAAATGGCAGAATTCAACTTTAACAACAAAATATTTTCATTAATAGAAAATTCTGAAAATGGAAAAGTGGATTCTGAAACCATATTTAAATACAAACAAGAAGGTGATTTAGTAACTGCCGAATATTATGGAGGTCTCATAAAATACGGTAAAATAATTGCTCTTTTAAAAAATGATAAACTTGATATGTTATACCAATGTATAACGACAGAAAATGAGTTAAAATCAGGGAAAGCAATCGCCTACATAAGTTTAACAAGCAACAACAAAATAAAACTTAAGCTTAATTGGGAATGGTTAGGAAAGAAAAACGAGCATGGAATTTCTGAATATATTGAGCATTAAAAATTGAAAAGATTCCCGCCTTAGCAGGAATGACAAAGAAGACATATAAAATGGAATCAGTACAATCTATAAAACAACGTTTTGGTATAATTGGCAATACGCCGTCACTAAATCGAGCCATTGAAAAAGCAATTCAGGTTGCTCCTACCGATATTTCGGTTCTGGTAACAGGAGAAAGTGGTGTTGGTAAAGAAAGTATTCCAAAAATAATACATCAATTATCACATAGAAAACACAATAAATATATTGCTGTAAACTGTGGTGCAATTCCAGAAGGTACTATAGACAGTGAACTTTTTGGTCATGAAAAAGGCGCCTTTACAGGAGCCACCCAAACCAGACAAGGCTATTTTGAAGTAGCAGATGGCGGCACTATTTTTCTTGATGAAGTAGGAGAACTTCCTCTCACAACGCAAGTACGACTGTTACGCGTTTTAGAGAATGGCGAATTTTTAAAAGTAGGCTCCAGTAAGGTTCAAAAAACGAATGTTCGTATAGTAGCAGCTACTAATGTAAACATGTTTGAAGCGATCGATAAGGAAAAATTTCGTGAAGATTTATATTACAGACTAAGTACGGTAGACATTCATTTGCCTCCATTACGTGAACGACGAGAGGACATTCATTTATTATTTAGAAAATTTGCAAGCGATTTTGCTCTCAAATACAAAATGCCAACTGTTAAACTAACAGATACTGCCATACAAATATTAGCAAAACATCGATGGGGAGGTAATGTTCGTCAACTTCGTAATATCGCAGAACAATTATCTGTATTAGAGCAAAATAGAACTATAAGTGCTTCAACGCTTCAAGGCTATTTACCAACTGCAGGCACTAATTTACCTGCCGTTATTAAAACATCAAAATCTGAAAGCGATTTTAGTAGTGAACGTGAGATTTTATATAAAGTCTTATTTGATATGAAAGCGGATTTAAATGATTTAAAAAAGCTTACCATGGAACTCATGAAAAATGGGAACACTAAAGATGTTGAAAAAGATAATGAAGGTTTAATTCAGAAAATCTATGGAACTGATAAGGAAGAAGAAACCATCTATGAAAGTCCTGTTCAAGAAACGGAAGTACTATCCATTCCAGAACATTCTGTAGATCATGATGAGACTATTGATGTTCAAGACAAATATCATTTTGCTGAAGAAATCGAAGAAGAAGAAACCTTATCGCTGCACGACAAAGAATTAGAATTAATAAAAAAATCTCTTGAACGTCACAGCGGAAAGCGTAAATTAGCAGCAGCTGAACTTGGAATTAGCGAACGCACATTATATAGAAAGATAAAACAATATGACCTTTAATACGTTAACATTAAGTATTGAATGAAGTTTTTCAAATTAATCATTATTAGTATATCGATAACCCTTTTTGGATGTAAAGCAAAATACACATTAGATAATATTAATATTGGAAATGCAAAAACATTTCAAATTAATAATTTTAAGAATATTGCTAATTTAGTAGAGCCAGGTATAGAAAATCATTTCACGTTATCTTTACAAGAATTACTATTAAACCAGACAAAGTTAAGCTTGGTAAAAACTAATGGAGATTTAATTTATAAAGGTGAAATTACAGATTATAAAATTTCACCAATTACTGCTACGACACAAAACTCAGCAGCTCAAAACAGATTAAATATAAGTGTGAGAGTTTACTTTTTTAATAAATTTAAAAAAGACAATAATTTAGAACAAACTTTTTCGTTTTTTTATGATTACCCTAAAAATAGGCAACTTATAGGAAACATAAAAGATGAAGCAATTAAAGAAATTTTTGAACGCATAACAGAAGACATTTTTAGTGCTACACTTACTAAATGGTAAAACATGAAAATAGTTAAATACATATTATTACTAGTAGTTACATTAACCCTAACAAGTTGTGGTTTTTATTCATTTACAGGTGCATCTATCCCGCCAGATGTTAAAACATTTCAAGTAAATCGTTTTGAAAACACCTCGTTATTGATTGAACCTGGATTAGAAAGAGATTTTAAACTAGCGCTTGAAGATTTAATACAAAATCAGACTAATTTAGGATTAGTCCCATCAAACGGTGATTTGATTTATGAAGGAGAAATAACGAGTTACAGAATTTCACCAACAACTGCAACTTCTCAAAATACAGCCGCTCAAAATAGATTAACTATAGGTGTTAAAGTCCGTTTTTTTAATAAGAAGAAAGTAGAAGATGATCTTGAGCAAAGTTTTTCATTTTTCTATGATTACCCAGGGGTTTCACAACTTGTAGGCAGTCAAAAAACGACAGCTCATGAAGAAATTTTTGAACGTTTAACCCAGGATATTTTTAATGCAACTTTAGCTAAATGGTAGTCCACTCTACCTCCCAGACATCTCACTTAAAGAGAGAAACTTATTGATAAGTTAAAAGATATCGCTTAAATCTTTATTTTTGATACTTATAACAACGTATTTAACAACTAACAAATTTCCCTAATGGGAAAATGCCTAAAAGGCAGAAAGGAATGAATTCGACAGATTTCGTAAACATATTACAGCATCCGCAAACCATAACACTTCAACAAACCGAGGCCGTAAAATCTGTCATCGATGAATTTCCTTATTTTCAGCCAGCTCGTGCTATATATCTAAAAGGCTTAAAAAATGAAAGCAGTTTTAAATACAATCAAGAACTAAAAACAACAGCAGCTTATACAACAGACAGAAGTATATTGTTCGATTTTATCACATCGGAAGCATTTATTCAAAATGAAATTTCACAATATATAAAACAAAATATAGCCCATCTAAAAGACATCGATGTTACTATTGAAGATCTTTCAGTAAATAAAAGTGTCAAAATTGATAACACTTTAAAACAACAAATTAAAGATACCATTGGGGTATTGGATCCGTCACTATTTCAACCCAAAGAAGCGCGTCCTAAAAAAACAACTAGCTTTATTTTAGATGAATCTGAAACCATTGAAAAAGCAACAGAAGAAACAAAAACACAAGAAGTATCTGTTGACGATATATTAAGTCTAGGCAAACCACTTCAGTTTGATAAAAAAGAAACCCATTCTTTTAATGAATGGTTAAAATTAGCACGTTTTAAACCCATTGAAAGAAACGTAGGTAAGAAAGAAAGCGATGAAGACAAAAATACAGAAAGCACAACACCTTTAGAAAACAAAGCTGTTTTAGATAAAACTAAAAAGTTTGAGCTCATTGATCAATTCATTACAAAAAATCCAAAAATAAACCCTTTTAAAGCTTCCATTACAAAAGGGAATCTGGCTAAAGCCCAAATGATACGACCTGAAGCCTTAATGACTGAGACTTTAGCCCGTATCTATGTGGAACAAAAAAACTATAAAAAAGCAATTCAATCTTATAAAGTCTTAAGTTTGAAATATCCAGAAAAAAGTGGTTTCTTTGCAGACCAAATTAAAGCAATAGAACAATTACAAGAACAAAATAATATAGAATAATGAGTACGTTTACAATATTTTTAGCATTAATTGTAGTAGTGGCATTTTTACTGATCGTAGTAATTATGGTTCAAAACCCTAAAGGCGGTGGATTATCATCATCTTTTGGTGGCGGTGGTACGCAACAATTAGGTGGTGTAAAAAAGACAACTGATTTTTTAGATAAAAGTACATGGACTTTAGCAACCTTACTATTAGTTTTAATATTAGCTTCTAATATTGCTATTAACAGAGGTGCAGAAAATGTAGATTCTAAAGCTTTAGACGAGGATGCAGCGACCACTGCGCCTGCTGCTTTACCTACTCCAGTACAAACCAATGATGCAGCAACTGCCACACCAGCAGATTCTACGGCAAATTAATTTTATATCATAAAAAGAAACAAAAAATGCCAACTTTAAAAGTTGGCATTTTTTGTTTCTGCAAGTTTGTCAGTTCTTAGGCATTGGCACATTTTTAGTATAATGCATAAGCGTTAAGAAAAACATATTTAAATTAATTTAAAACATATAAAAAATGGCATTGAATATTAAACCATTAGCTGACCGTGTTCTTATTGAACCTGCTGCAGCCGAAACTACCACAGCATCAGGGATTATTATTCCAGATAACGCTAAAGAAAAACCACAAAAAGGGAATGTAGTTGCTGCTGGAAAAGGAACCAAAGACGAACCTATTACTGTAAAAGTTGGCGACACTGTTTTATACGGAAAATTTGCTGGAACCGAACTTAAATTAGAAGGCAAAGACTATTTAATTATGCGTGAAAGTGACATTTTAGCAATTATATAATTAATAGCTTTTTTCATTCCCGAAAAAACGGGAACATCATCAAATAAAACTAAATTTCTATTAAACTGTTTCCTGTCTTCACAGGAATAAAAAATAAAGCATATTATGGCAAAAGATATAAAATTTGATATTGAAGCACGTGATGGATTAAAACGCGGCGTTGATGCATTAGCCAATGCAGTAAAAGTAACTTTAGGGCCTAAAGGTCGTAACGTTATTATTAGTAAATCTTTCGGAGCACCACAAGTAACTAAAGATGGTGTATCTGTCGCTAAAGAAATTGAATTAGAAAACCCACATGAAAATATGGGTGCTCAAATGGTAAAAGAAGTAGCATCTAAAACCAATGATTTGGCAGGAGACGGTACTACTACTGCAACAGTCTTAGCACAAGCTATAGTAAAAGAAGGTTTAAAAAATGTTGCTGCTGGTGCTAATCCAATGGATTTAAAACGTGGTATCGATAAAGCTGTTTTAGCAATTACTGCCGACTTAGAAAAACAATCTAAGCAAGTAGGTAATTCTTCTGAAAAAATAAAACAAGTTGCAGCTATATCTGCAAACAACGATGACACTATTGGTGAATTAATTGCTCAGGCATTTACCAAAGTTGGTAAAGAAGGTGTTATTACTGTTGAAGAAGCTAAAGGTATGGAAACATACGTTGATGTTGTTGAAGGAATGCAATTCGACAGAGGTTATTTATCGCCTTACTTTGTAACTGATGCTGATAAAATGATTGCTGATTTAGAAAATCCATACATTTTATTATTTGATAAAAAGATTTCTAACTTACAAGAAATTCTTCCAATCTTAGAACCAGTTGCACAATCTGGTCGTCCATTATTAATTATTGCTGAAGATGTTGACGGACAAGCCTTAGCTACTTTAGTTGTAAATAAATTACGTGGTGGACTTAAAATTGCAGCTGTTAAAGCACCTGGGTTTGGAGACAGACGTAAGGCTATGCTAGAAGATATCGCTATTTTAACTGGTGGTACTGTTATTTCTGAAGAAAGAGGATTCACTTTAGAGAATGCAGACTTAAGTATGTTGGGTACAGCAGAAACTGTAACGGTAGATAAAGACAATACAACGATTGTTAATGGTGCTGGTGCTGCTAAAGACATTAAAGCAAGAGTTAACCAAATTAAAGCTCAAATAGAAACGACAACTAGCGATTACGATAAAGAAAAATTACAAGAGCGTTTAGCTAAATTAGCTGGAGGTGTTGCGGTTCTTTATGTTGGTGCTGCGAGTGAAGTAGAAATGAAAGAGAAAAAAGATCGGGTTGATGATGCTTTACATGCAACCAGAGCTGCTGTAGAAGAAGGTATTGTTGCTGGTGGTGGTGTTGCTTTAGTAAGAGCTATATCTGTATTAGAAAAAATAACTACTGAAAATCTTGATGAAGTTACAGGTATTCAAATTGTAGCACGTGCTATTGAGTCGCCTTTACGTACTATTGTTGAAAATGCAGGTGGAGAAGGTAGCGTTGTGATCTCTAAAGTATTAGAAGGTAAGAAAGACTTTGGTTACGATGCTAAATCTGAAGAATATGTAGACATGCTTAAAGCAGGTATTATCGATCCTAAGAAAGTAACACGTATTGCGTTAGAAAACGCTGCGTCTGTTTCTGGAATGATACTTACAACTGAGTGTGCATTAATCGACATTAAAGAAGAAGCACCTGCTATGCCTCCAATGGGCGGCGGTGGCGGTATGCCAGGGATGATGTAAATCGGGAAGTCTCGACACATAAATGATATTAAAAACGCCTCAATTTATTTGAGGCGTTTTTTATGAAATTTGTTTAACAGCCTTCATATATAATATCCATTGAGGAATCAATATTTATTCTTTGATTGCTATAAAAGTTTCGACTTCGGCATCGTCTCCATCGTAATATTTTTTCCCGTGAATAGTAAAATCGGCTTTATAAGTTCGGTTCAGATTTTTATTTTGCCATATTTCCATCCAAGTATTGATAACGGCTTCTGGCATTTTTCCTTTTGAAACAAATTTTTGGTATACCGCATTTTCAATTGTTATTCCTTCAAAACCTTCAGGAATATTTTCTAATGAGCTTACTGGCAATCCAATAATTGCGGTGTATGGTCCAGTAAAATCGGTTTCATAATTTGTGTAAACGGCATAAATATTATCATTGACTTTGTTCGGAATTTGTTTTTGAATTTCTTCTTCCCAAAATTTACCCCACACTATTTCAAGGTCTTTGATAGCTTGCCCATTTTCATTGGTTGTTCTTATGGAAATGCCGATTATGTGAAATTTTTGAATGCTTTGATTATTCATTGTTTTAGACTTTTTGTTCTACACTACAAACTTAAAATACACTTATGACAACCTATGGCAAGGGTAGTGAACATTTTTTTATAAATATCAATACCCAACTCAAAAGGATGTTTTATGTGACTCGAATGTTTATGTTTGAATCAAGTTTTACTTGAATTAATAGCAACTAGCACACTTAGAAATGTAACTATCGGGTATGGATTAGCGGGTGCAGATGTGAATTATCAATTTGATAAGAACAAAGTCTATGAATTATATTCTGGTAATATTATTGATTTTGAGTTAATTAAGCTATTTGGTTCCCTTCAACAAATAGTAATTGAAAATTATAGTCGAAATGAATTATTGCCCTTAATTGGTACTCCTGACATTTAAGTGATTGGGTTTTATGATGGGAGGAATTGTAGAATGGTCAGATGAGCAAACCGTATTTGAATGATTACATCTTGATATTTTTTATAAATGGTATTGAAGATTTTAGAAACCCTACTACAAAAAACTTCTTTACTAATTTATGGGACATATAATTTTTAGCTAATTAACCCAGTAATGACCAGATAGGTTTCTCGTTTAGAAACCTATCTGGCATTTAGTTATTAATCCAAGGAAAATAGATAACTTTTCAATTAAACACTTACTATTTCTGTTTTATACGCCACATAATCAAGCAGTATTCATTTAATAGTAAATAGTAGTTTCTGTATTTGGAAAAGTTATTTCGCTATTTCCTGGATAGAAATTATGCATAGTTGGTAATGTGTCCAACTTTTTAATCATTTCTTTTTTCTCTATTTTTGATTTTTTTGTTTCGCAATTTTCCGTTTCTTTTTCATAATCAATTTTTCCATTTGATAAATTATAGTCAAAAGTGAAGAAATAATCACAGGGTGAACCAAAATTTACGGTCGCTCCAATTAACTGAAAATCTTCATTTTGATATCTAAATCTATGTGTATAATTCCATTTTTGACGACTCCCTCCAAAATGATTGATTACAATACAATTTCTTTCAATTGAAATTCCTTCAAACGGATCTCCCATCATTCCTCCGTGTTTACTAGGTAGTACCACTCCTATATATTTTTTCCATAATTCCCATTTATTATCATTCTTTTTATAAATGTATATCTGTCTTTCAGTTCCAAAATCGGTTTCTTTTTCTGTATCATAAACGATAACTTTTTCAGAAACGCCATCTTTGTCTAAGTCTCCTTCAGTTTCATTAAGTACTTTAAAAGATTTAGGTGTCTGAATTTTTTCATCTTTACCTAAATCGTTTTTAATCTCATCAAGTTTTTCAAAAGATTCTGGTGCCTGAATTATATCGCCTTCTTGTTTATTTTCTTGATTTTTACAAGCTGTAAACAAAACAATAAATATTATTAAATTATAAATCGATAAATATTTTCCCATTTCCTTATTTTAACATCATTTTTATAAACATATTTTAGATGTTTATTACTATATCAAATATAGCAGATTTGTTAAATATTTTCCACAAAAAAACAAACAGAATCTACATGATATTTATTTTTTAATGAATCTTATTTTTTGCTTTCCATCTATAGACAATATATAATAAACCCCAGTATCCAATGAACCAGCATTAATAACTTCTAAGCCTGTGTTTTGCACTTCTTTTCGCATGACTTCTTTTCCATAAATATCATAAACAGTGATAATATCTCCTTCAGAAACTCCCTTTACATGCATATTATTTTTTACAGGATTAGGGTATAATACTTTTGCAATATTACCAGCAACTCTTGATTTGTTAATGCTATTTAGTTTCCATTTTTGATTACTATTATTGGGATTAAATTGCCATAGTATCACATCGGCATTAACCTGACCACTATCTACATCTAAAGCTTTATTTAAACAATAACTAGGTTTAATGGCATAAATACCGTTTCCGTTTTTCTCTATTTTCCATTGTTGTACATTGGCTGCAGTATGTGTTTTAGCTCCATTAGTACACTTGTTAGCTACAACACGTAAATACCGCTGCGTACCTACATTTTTTATTGTATATAAATTATTTCCTTTATGTTCGAAATTCCATTGTTGATCTGTAAAGTTTCCTGAATCATACATTCTCACCTCATGGTTATTCCAGCTTGGAGCAATTAGGTTTTGTCCTGTTACATTAGAGACAATGTTATAAATACCATTAGGAATTATTTGTGGTGTTGGATTAGGGTTTCCATTTCCTATAAATTCATATGCACCAATATCAATCTGCCCAGTTCTGTTATTTCCTTCAATATCTTTAGATGGTGCGCCATTAGATGTTCCTGCATCAACCGCAGGAGAGTTTTTTGTTAACTTATAGTTTCGAGCACCTGCATTTACAAACTTTGGATCTTTAGCAATTATATTATTGTTTTGTGTAGCACTTCCTTCGCTAATTCTATAATCTTTTTCGAATTGAGGTCTTGAGGATCCATTATCTTTGTTGTTATAAAGTATGTTATTAAAAACTTTGATATTAAAGGATGTAGGATGCGCTAATAGAAATCCATAGCGTTTATTGTCTATCATCGTGTTATTATAAACGCGAATATCACGAATAACGCCACTTCCTTTTGGATGTTTGTATATCATAAATCCATCATCTGTATTTTTATAGAACAGATTATTATATATATCTATATCAAAAACATCGCCAACACCCTCAGTCATAATAGCCATACCGTGTCCAACATTATTATGAGCAATATTATTATATACTTTAATATTTTTAATAATTGGCTTATTAGAAGAATCGTCTCCATTGGCATCAAGATACAAACCTCTTCTTGTTAGATCATGCATATAGTTACTTGCTATAATCCCGTTTTTAGCTCCAACTTTCACATCAATACCTTCCCCTCCATTTATTGGGTCTCCTCCATTGAAAATTTCATTATTTTTAATTTCAAAATTCACAATTCCATTAGAAAGCGTTATACATTCATTCCAGCCTCCGTTACAAGCTTTTTCAACTTTATTATTAAGGACTTTAACACCTATATAATTTTCATATTTACCAGGGGGCTTCTTATATCCTACCCCCCATACTGATATTCCTGAGCCCCAAGTGTCAAACGTGTGGTTATTTTTAATAACAATGTTCCTTGCTGGTCCTTCTACATAAATACCTTGGGTAAGTCCATTTTTTTTAGGTACTTTTTGAATTCGTAAATTTGATATTTCTATATGGCTACTTTTGAATACAGAAAATGTCTGTCCTTCTATAATAGCTTTAAGCTCATCACCAGGAAATGCTGTAAATTTAATTACTTTACCAGAAGAACCACTTCTTCGAACTTCTATTTTATCACGGTATATTCCTCTTTTAATGAATACGACATCTCCAGGGTTAACAACATTTGCCGCTTTCTGGATCGTTTTAAAGGGTTGATTTTGAGTACCTGGATTCGAATTTGATCCATTTGTGGCGACATAGTAGTTTTTAGCAAAAACTGGTGATAATCCTACAAACAATAAGATTAGTACCATTTTTAGAATGTTTTTTTTTGATTTCATTTTAATTTTAGTTTAGTTCATTAAACAAATACCAATTTATTAGGTAATTGCGGAAGTTATTTTTGTTTTCTGATATTTAAGGTATAGCAAAACTGCTTTTTTAATGCATTTTGAGTATCGCTATATTTAAAAAAAGTATGTAAAACTTAAGGGTAGAGAATCACATGTATTAATAACCAGTCTAAGATAACTAAACAGACTTATCATGTACGAAAAAAGAGTCTAAAATCGATAAACGACTTATTTATAGACCGATAAACGATTTAATTGCTATATATTATTCAATTTTATAATACCTACTAATTTTAGTAAATAAAAAAACCGATCTGCAAAGTCCGTGATGGTTCTTTCTTTTACTTAATTATATCAATATACAAACTGACACTAATGTACTTCAAGACTTTAAGGGAGCCGAACCACTAAGTAAAATTAGTTATAGTATTGTAAATTATTCTATTATTTACCAGTTATTACATCTTTACCTTTAAAATAACCTTTTTTTCCATCAGGTAACTTAACTGCAATCCATTTTTCATTGTCTATTCTTTCCAATAAGTCGAGTTCCATGCCTCCAGGGAATTGTCCTAAAATCTTAGATTTTTCATCAAGATTCATATAGGCCATTTTTCTTTTGCTCCTAGGGCCTTTAACCTTGATTCGTTCAATTAAAACATTTCCTTTAGACTCTTTTTTAAATTTGTATGGATAAATCTCAATTCCCATATTATAAAGATTTTCTGCTAATGCAATATTATCTTTAGCTCTTCTCAATCCTTTAACATAAGGCTCCTTATCTGGACTCATATTTACCGCGACACTATAAAATTCTTTGGCTTTTTCATAGTTACCAACCACTTCATTTAAAATTCCCATGTTAAATACTAATTCTGCATTATATGGATCAACTTGATATATCGCATCATACATTTCATAAGCTTTATCGATCTCTCTTAGTCTTAAAAACTCATTGGCATCTTTTACCCGTTCTTTTAATTTTTTATGCTTTACTTTTTCAAAAGTAAAAGTGTATGAATAATAGAATGGTGCCAAATAATCTGCAAACCGACGTGCTATCCGTTCACAGGCATACTCAGCAAGTTTATTAGGCGCCATTACAGCATTACTGTTAGGTCTACTTCCTCCTTTTGTCGTGTCGCTACTTGATGACCTACCACTGGTTTGACCTATAATTTCTCCTGTTGAAACTAATAGTATTTTCATTCTAGCCTCAGCAGATGTTGTTCTTTTTAAAGTATACGTATTAACTAGTTTACCTTGATCATTTCTATACGAATTATGATCTCTTTCGTCTGTACTAGAATAAGAAACGTTACCTAAAATAATGGCATCTACCCCTAATACTTGACCAATAGAAATAATTTGTGTGTCACTTAAGCTGCCTAAATCAAATTCTTTTTCTTCAATAACTCTCTGTAATTCTTCTCTTTCTACTATGGAGTAAATATCTGTACGAGCGCCTTCTATAAAACAGTTTTTGCTTTTACCTCTAAATTCTTTTAACAACGAAATGGATACATAATCTGCTAATTTACTACCAATATCGATTCCTACACTTTTATATTCTTCGCTACTTATATTTTCAAAATCCAGAACAGCAATCCTTTTTACGTCCCCTATATCTTTTTTGGGCGGACTTAAAAGCGATGCATTTAATGTTGTTTTGAATAATTGTGCAGTACTAAGATTAGCACTCAACAGTACCAATGTTATAAAAATTATTTTTCCTACTTGTTTGTTTAAGAGACCCATGGCTTTAGTTTTAAATTTGACATAAATGTATAATCTATAACAAAAATCAACTTGCGGTAAAACGCAAAGACAGTCTTTTTTAAAGAAATCTTTAAATGAGTCCTATATCTTTCACGATACTAATTAACTGAGGAAGTGTTTCAGCTCCAAAAATCGTTTTAAGTTCTTGCAATCGATATTCAATACTTCGCTTACTGCCAGATGGGATATTATTATCTTTAAAATGTTCTGGTATTTGTTTTTGTTTTATACCGCTTGCCAATAATTTTAATATTAAAGTATCTGAAGTACTTACTTGGGATATATTATTTGAGCCTTTTAATAATGTTAAAATAGTATTAGAATAGTATTTCCTTTCTTGACATACTGTTTGTATCGCTTTTTTTATATCTTCCGACTCCCTTCTTCCCTTAGCTATGTAGCCATCTATATCATACTTATCCAAAAGTTTTTTCACCTTACCAATTCGGTTTTCTATAGAAAAAACAATAATCTTTAAGTTTGGCTGTACTTTTTTCACCTGTTCTATAAGTTCTTCTCCGCAACTAAGATTACTTAAATGGTAACCTTCTCTAAAAGACAAATCGGTTATCAGGAGGTCGAAAGGTTTTTTTTTAATCAAAGACGCTCTAATTTTTAGTAAAGCATTATCGCAATTATCAGAAGCCTCAATGTTATCAATATTTAAATCCTTTAAAATACTTTTAAGTCCTTTACTTATACTTTGCTGGTCTTCTACAATCAATACTTTTTTAAACATATTTGGTGTGTGTGCTACCTTTTTATTTCTATTACTGCTTTAAATCCTTGATTTGGACTCGTTTCAAAATTAAAAGTCCCTCCTATATTTTCTATGCGATTTTCCGCATTTGCTAGACCATGGCTTTTTATATCGCTTTTAAAAAATCCAACAGCATCATCAGTATAAATAATGATTCTATCTTGTTCTTTGTCATTAAATATGAGTGTTACTCTTTTACATCGACTATGTTTTTTTGTGTTTATCAGCAATTCCTGTATAACTCTATATATGGCTATTTTTTTATAATCTGTAACTGTAAACCATTCAAAATCATCCAGATTTGTAATTACATTAACATGATTGGTATTATACTGTATAATTAAATTTTTAAGTTCTTCTTTAAAGTCCTCAAGATCAATACTAGAAATATCTGTAGAAATGTCTCTTGCTCTTAAATAAATACTGTGCAATTTGTTTTCCAAAATTTGTTTTGAAGAGGCTTTATGGAGATCGGAATTTTCTTCTACGAAATTTGTAAGAACAGAAATATCATTTGCTATTTCATCATGTACCCGTTTAGAGATGAGTTTTTCAGTATTATAAACCTCTTGTTCCTTTTCTCTTTTATGCCTTTGAATCAAATAATATGTAAAAAATACAGTTAGAATAATTAATATGAAACCTAATAATAAATATATAATTTTTTGCCTTCGCTGAATAGAAACTTCCAGTTGTTGATTTGTGGTGAGTATTTTTAAATTTTGAATTTCTTCATTTTTAAGTTTATCATCGTATTGAATTTTAGCAAATTGTGTTTTTACTTTTAATGCTTTTTTTTGCAAGCTATCATTTAAATTAATGTATCTGCTCTTTATTTTATTATTATAAGATTGAATGTTTATTAAAAAACCTAAGGCATCCAACTCACCCTTTGGATTTTTAATAATTTTCGAAACATCTATTGCTTTATTAAACCACTTAATAGCTTTTTGTTTGTTTTTATGAGTATAAAATTCACCAAGGTGTGTATAGCTGGCAACTAAACCACTTTTGTCATTCTGTTTATTTCTAATATCTAAGGCATTTAACAGATTCTCTTTTACATCTTTACCATCTTTGAGCCATTGAGTATATGCCAGATTATCTATAGATCTAGCTTTTTCTTTTGGAAGATTCAAAATAATAGAATCCTGTAGATTTTTCTTTAATAAAAATATGGCTTCATCATACTTTTTATCATCAATATACGTAGCTGCTAAGTTATTTTCATATAACAATTTACTTTTAGTTGATTTTGTAATATTTATTGCCTTAGTATAATATTTAATAGCATCTTCTCTATTTAAAAGTTTTCGGTTATTTAAAGCTAACACATTATAAGCTGAGGCCAGATAATTAACATCTTTAGTGTTTTTTAAAAACACTAAAGCATTGGTAATTGTTTCTTTACTTCCAAAATAGTCACTACCCCCTTGCTGAATGTAGCTCATATTTAACAAGTTATAACCTACTCTACTGCTATCTTGCGATGTTAAAAAAAATTTATTTGATTGATTATAGTAATAAAAAGCACTATCGCTGCTAAACTTAATTTCGTCTAAATAAAATGCTTTTAAATAATTTGCCTTACCTAAATAATAGTAATTCTGAGTACCCTTTAAATAATTTAATAATAAATCATTATAATATAATAGGCTATCATATTCTTTTTGCGAATAATGGATGATGCTTTTTTGATATAATACTTTATGTAACAATGTATCGTTTTGCCCATTAAAAAGTAATTTATACGCAGTATTTATGGCGGTTTGCCTTTGTTTTAGATTTTGGTCTTTATTTTTTGCCAGATTATAATATCTAGAAACATTTTTACTTGATTTTGAAGCGTCTAAACCATCATCTTGTTTACTATAACAAGAACAAAACAATATTAATATAACAAGTATAAAAATTCTAATAATAACTTTTCTTTGATTGGTTTCTAAATATAAAAAAAGACTACATATTAATATGCAGTCTTTATAATAAATAATTTTATTAATTATGGGTTGTCATCAGGTCTTACTTTATCTTCAGATGTGTCGCCTTCGGTTGCAACAACTTCAGAATCTTTACCTTCTGTAAGACTAGTTGCCGTACATGATGCAAAACTTAAATTTATAATCATTACTAGAATCCATAAAACTTTACTTGATTTTCTCATTTTTTAAACTTTTATATTGTTAGAAAAATGAGAGGCCTCTCTTTTAATTATTAGCGCTGTTCCTTTGTAATTACTTGGTAAAGATCTTTATAACTGAATAAGAATTTGATCGCGTTACATCATGATTAATCATAACATGCTTTTATTTATAAATAAAGTCTAGATATTTTTATATTTTTGAGAATGCCACCTAATTCCCTAAATAAAGATCAGCTACCAGGATTTATCTATTTGATAGATACTATTCTAAAAGATTCTGGAAAAACTGAAGACAATATTTATAAAGAAATTGCTGCTTGGGATTCTCCTAATGAAAAAACAAGAGACTTTCAAGCATTTTTTAGGGCCTTTAAATTAAGAGCATATTTAAAACAAGATGAAGTCACTACTAAAAAGCTCAATAAACCTTCTATAATTACACTCAATATATTAACTTCTTATTATTTTGAAGGTAAAAACCCTGTTCATTTTAAAGATTTTATTGAGCAATATTACGACCCTATTCAGTCTTATTATCAAGAAAACAAACCCTTAGATTATATTATAGATACTGTTTTTGAAACTAAAAAAAAAGAATCTGATAACATTGTTTCAAAACAAGATTTAACCACAAGTCAAACCGAAATCACCCCTAATACTAGGCTTAAGCCAATTAATACTAAAAAGAAAAAAATATTAGTACCATTTTTCATTGTAGTAGCTATGTGTTTTTTTGGATATCATCTTTTGTCTAAAAGAACTGTAGAAATAACTTCAAATCAAGAGAAAGAGATCGCTGTGTTTATATATTCCAATAATAAGTTGAAAGAATTAGGAAAACTTACAGAGGCAAATAATTACATATTGAAAACCAGATTACAAAAGGGTAAATTAGAATTATATTTTTACTCTACTCAAGATAAAGACGGCAAAGAATACCCTGGAGCAGAAATTATAGAAGTATTACCTATTTGGAAACCTATGGATCCTGTTGTTTTATCTAAAATTTAACATAAATGAAAAATTTATACATTTTTTTAATTTTATTATGTGTTCCTAATATACAAGCTCAAAATCCCCCACAGGTTAAGTTTTTAGGGATGGAACTCCATACGGACTATTATAGAGAAGATTCATATCCTAAAAAGTTATTTATAGATTATGTGACCTCAGATAGTTTATTTTTAAAATTTCCAGAGATCATCAAAAGCTTTGAATTTAATCCCGATGATGGCTTAATATCATTTTGTAAAGAATGTGATTTAAGAGTTAACAGATTAAAAAATGATATAAAGAAACAAGATAAAGGGAAAGATTTAGCTTCTTTCTGGAAAGAAAATTTAAGTATATGTTATGCCAAATATATTCAAACCTCACCAGAATTACGATTTGCTTTCGAACTTCAAGAAAATAATACAACATATCATATCAAAGAAGTTTCTGTATATGTTTACTATGCCAAAACGGCTCTAAGTATGGACAAAGATTTTTTTAATCACAAAAAAGATGAAAGAGAAAAACTTTTTATAGATATCACTAAAACGAATCAGGAACAACTCATAAAGCTAAGTCAAGCTCATGCTGTTAAAGATGGCGGACTAGCTCTAAACTTAAGGCTATTTCCTTCTAAACATTGGAATGTTAGTTTTGAAAAAACAAAAGTATTATTACATATTAACTTTAAGTTTACTAATGGACAAATTATCCAATCCACACCCTTCATAGTTGAGATTTAGTGCATATTACTATTGCGACTTATCGCAAAAATTTAATAATAATTCATGTTATTTTTGATATAAATCTCATTAAAATAATTCAAAATACGGCTTATGAAATATAATAGCATACTATTTTTATTACTCATAACTATATTTCATTCTCCTTACATATCGTTTACTCAAAATAAAGAAGTTCTCTTTATTCAAAAACCTGCTTCAGAATTATCAATAAGCCCTAGGTCACTTGGAGTTAATTTTAAACTTAGTGGAGATAGATCTAAATTAATCCTTTTAGCAGGGAATCAATTAGAAATTTGGAGTACAAACTCTCGAAGAATTTTATTTAAAAAAAAACTCGATCCAAACGAAAGAGTTAACAACTTTGATGTTAATTATTTTGGAGACATCTATGCATTACTAAAGAGCAATCCAAAAGAGAAAAAACATTATATCATAGAATTATTTAGGCTTGAAGAGAACAAACCTTTTCTAATATTAGATTCTAAAACGGACCCTTTAATTGATGCTTTCACAAAAGTAAGGTTTAATAAATATGGAGATAAAATTGCGATTATTCATAAGGATCGTGGAATAAAAATCTATCAGGATCGTGATGGTATTTTTTCGGTTTTAAAACATCTTAATATTAAGAACGATATTTTCATTAAAATTAAAGATTTTGAATTTTCTAACGATGACAAACATTTTTTCCTATTCAAAGGAAACGATTTACAGCTCAATCAACCTATTACATATCAAAAGTGGAATTTGGATTCATTTGACATAGATTATGAAATTCTCTCAAAAAACTTTGGACTCAACACATCGATGGCACGACAGCTCCATTCGGAAATAGGTCATAAAACAGCAAGTGCGAACTGGAATTTAGAACACGGCCTTGTAGTAAACTGTAGACATATGCAAACGCTTTCTAGGTCAAAAAGAACAGGAAATATAAAACCTAATGATAAATCTTATCTAGAATTATATTCTGTAAAAGATAATAATGTTACAAATTTATTAAGTCATGACGCTATATTTAATGAAGCTATTATTCCAGATGCAGAAACCATTATAACTTCTGATGAAAATAGAGATATTTACGTATGGGATATAAAAACAGGAAAACACATCATAAATTTAAAAACTGATGCTATTATCAAAAAAGAAGATCTTGATATACCCTTTATTAAAAGTTTAACACGATTGGCTATTATGCATGTAGATCCAAACAAGAAAGAGGTTTATTACACTTTAAGCCAACAAAGAGTTATACGTGTTTGGAATTATGAATATAATACTAACGACATATTTCAATCTAATCTAGCTAAAGTCTCTTCTCCTTTTTTCACTTCCGACTCTACAGTCATTTATAAAAAAGGATCTTATTTAGAACATTTTGATTTTAAAAACCAAAATGTAATAAGCCTTAAAAAAGAAAATAAATCTTTTAGTTTTAAATACAGTAAAAAGAGACATACAGGCATTACTAAAACCGATAATTATTTAAAGCTCTGGAACATTACGCCTCTTCAAGTTTTAGACTCCATACGACTTAGCGAATCTCCTTTCACGACCTATTTTATAGATGACGACTTAGAATATGTTGCGTTGGTACCAGTAAATAGCTTCGCTAATGCATTTTCTTCTTTAGTAAAAAACCCTAATAAAAAAGCAAATTTAGATAAATTGAGTGCAGGCATAATGAAACATATAGTTAATAAAACATATAAGTTTAATGGTAGCCCTGTAGATAAGCAAGAAGTAAAAATTAAACTCTTTCAAATTAAAAAAAATTTTTTAGACCCAATTGAAGAAATCAAAGTATCTGGAGTTGCATCAACGATAAGTTTTAATACTAACAAAGACAAAATACTTATTTCTTCTTTCAACCTGCCCGTAGTGGGACAAACAGATAATTACACATCCCACTCTAATTATATATACGACCTAAAGCTTAAAACTTTAAAAGCTTTACCAAAAGAAATTAACGGGATCTCTCAAATGATACCTTCAACGAATAATTTTTTTTCAAGGCATCATAAAAATGGTACTACCGAAATTAAAATCATAGATTTTAATACAGAAAAGATAGAAAAACGTTTCACATTTTCCCAAAAAGATAAAGTTGGGAATGGAAAATTTGACCTTATAAATAGTGATATCGCTATTTTGTATGGTAAAAAAAACAATACATTATTAAACCTAAACACAGGAACATCTCAGTTATTAAACAATTCTTTTGACGGTTTTGATATCAGCGATAATAAAAAACTACTTGTAACCACTAACGGAGGTATGTTTTTTTACGATACATCATTAGATAATAAACTCTACGAGAAGTACCATCATTCTGACAATAAAAGTAGCATCATTATTCTTCCCAACAACTACTACTTCAATAAAGAAAAAGGATATGAACTAGTTTCTATACTAAAAAATAACAGAGCCTATAACTTTGAACAATTTGATTTAAAGTACCACAGACCTGATTTGGTTATAGAATCTATAAAAGAAACGTTAGGGGATCGTATTTATAAAAATAAAGACCTTTACAATCTAGCTTATAAAAAGAGATTGCAACGTATTGGTAAAAAAGAGGGAGATTTGAAATCTGATATCCATACACCAGAACTTGCCATAGTTAATAGGGCATCTCTTCCAAATAAAACAAATAGTTCTTCAATAAAAATCAATATAAAAGCAGAAGACAATATATATAATTTAAAAAAACTACAGATTACTGTCAATGGTGTTCTCATTAAAAGCTTAGATTATGATATAAAAAACAAAACACAATACAATACTACCATACCATTAGTACTTTCTAATGGGAAAAACAAAATACTAATTTCCGTAGCAAATGAAAAAGGTGTTTTTTCTGAAAAAGAAGAAATAAATATCGAAAAAGTAAAAAACACAACGCTTCCCAATTTATTTGTTGTTTCACTTGGGGTTTCCAAATATCAATATTTAAAAGAAACTCCTAACTCGTCAAAAGATGCTAAAACAATTGAAGACATTTTTATAAAAACTAATTCTAACCCTATAAAATCATTAAGCCTTACAGATAAGGAAGTCACCAAAAATAGTTTAAAACAAATTTCAACCTTTTTATCTGAAGCCAAAGAAAATGATATCATTTTCTTTTTTGTTTCTGGTCATGCAATACAATTTAACAATGAATATTTCTTTTGCACCAGTAATTCAACTCAAAATAATATTAACACCACAGGAATAACTTATAGCGATTTTGATGAACTTCTTGGAAAGACTAAATCTAGAAATAGGCTTTTAATATTAAACACATGCTATTCAGGAGAAGTTTTTAATGCAAAAACTATAAAAGAAATAGAAGCAATTAACTTAATGAGAAAAGTTTTTGAAGACCTTAAAATCACAAATGGCACTACAGTAATTTCTGCTTCAGAAGGAACTGATAAATATTATGAGAGCAGCACAAAAGGAAATGGTATGATAACACTCGCTATTTTAAATTTAATAAAGACAAAAGATGCAATAACAGTTCAAGAGTTTTGTAATGAGATTATTAAATACTGTTCAATAAATAATAAAAAAGATCCTTTTGGAAATAAATTAAACAAAAATATTCCTTTAGTTAGATATAATAATATTTATAATGATTTTAAAATTTGGTATAAATAGTATCACAAGAGGATCCAATAAACTGTGTAAATAGAAAATTAGAACCGCAGCATCATTATCTTTTAAAACTCGTGCGGTTTTTCATTACCAATACTACTACTAGTGACTCCTGTCATTATAATTCTTACTTCTTTATATATTCATTGATTTTCTTAATAGTTCATTCTTATTATCATTTTCTGCAATGCAGAAAAACATTATTTTTCTTCAACTTTATATAAAAGCTGAACCAAGCCTGAAGAAAATGTTTTGTTATCAATCAATTTTAATTTTCTCCTATTCTGAATATCAATAAATAATGGTTTTCCGCTTCCAAGGATTAGCGGATGAATAGAAATCATTAACTCATCAACAAGGTTAGCGTTAATCATATCCGTCACCAAACTCGCGCCACCAAATAACCAAATATCTTTTCCTTCAGAGTTTATTATTTTGATAACTTCCTTTTCAAAGTTTTCACTAATTATCTTCAGATTACTATCATTGCTATTTAGAGTTTTAGAGAATACCACTTTCCTTTTGTCCGAAAACGCATTTGGCATTTCCCGAACTAACTGTTCATAGCTTTTTCGTCCAAAAAAGATGGCATCAATTTGGTTTAAAAATTCTGTCATTCCATAATCTTGATCTGTAAAACACCAATCAATTTCGCCATTTTGTCCTTCTATATAAGAATCGAGACTTGTACATAAATTCAGAATTATTTTTCTTTTATTCATAATGTTTCTCTAATGTTCTATAACAAGTGTACCGACACTCTTTATGATGTTTATTTCTCTTTCAAATGTAATTATTTTGAAGCTCATTTTTATAAAAATCAAATGGATTTTTGATAGTATTTAAGCCTCTAATGTTAACAATTTGATATATAATCATTTTTAGATTATAGCAAGTATAATAGCAAAAAAAAAGCCCAAAACAAATATTTTGGGCTTTTCGAAATTTCAATTATGATCTCCAATTCTAATGATTATGACCATCTTCTTCTTTATGCTCCTCACCTTCCTTATGATCGTCTTTAACAGACTCATCTCTGTACCTACAACAAGGATGTACCGTAGCATAGGCCTCATCTGTAGCTTTTATTTCTTTCGTATCATGACCCACAGCAAGGATATTTTCTTGTATGGTTTTTAAGTTGGTTTTTCGTTCATCAAAAATCAACTTTAATTCGTGTGTTTTCACATTCCACACGGCAGACTTAACACCTTTAGTATTTAAACTTGCTTTTTCAATACGGGTTTTACACATTAAACAAACGCCATCTACTTCCATAGAAGCTCTGGCATTTTTATTTTGTGCAAATGCTGTTGCTGTTATTAGTACGATTAATAGTGTTATTAGTTTTTTCATAATTCTTTTATTTTATTTGTCATTCCTGCGAAGGCAGGAATTCACTTTACTGTAATTAATTTTCAATTTATAAGATTCCTGCCTTCGCAGGAACGACAATTCAAAGGATTCCCATCTTCTCATGAATTAAATTTTAAATCGCAATCCTGCATAATACATACTTCCAAAAATGGGACCGTATACAAATGTGGTATCAAAATTCGCTCCAAAAGGATCGTCGGCTCCTAAAATAGGATTCGCTTGTCTTACATTTGTTATGTTTTCGCCTCCTAAATATACTTCAAATTTTGGAGAAAATACTTTAGTTACTTGAGCATTTAAAGTCGCTAGTGTTGGTGTTTTATTTGGTAATTGATACAACACTGGGTTTCCTACCGTAGAAGTAAAACGCTGCGCTCCCAACCAATTAAACGTCGCATCAAACTTCCACCGTCCTTTATCATCGCCATGCATACGTGTTTCATAAGATGCATTGGCAAACAAACGATTTGTTGGCACTAATGGTTTTGATAATTTACCTGAGTTATAATCGGTTTTAACATCATAATATTTATAAGCCATTCGTAAATCGAAATATTCAAACACATTATAATTAAATTCTGCTTGAAAACTATTCGCATAACTATCACCTTCTAAATTATAGAAACTCACTTCTTGTGGGTTTTCATAATCTACCACGATCTGGTTTTTAAAATCGGTTTTATAATAATCTAAAGTAACATCTGCTTTTCTTCCAAAAAGATTAAATCCTTGTAAATAAGACAGGCCATAATTCCATGCAATTTCTGGATCTAAGCCATAAACATTACCATTAGTGTTTACTATGTTTATGGATCGTGATGTTGAAAACAACTGCTGATTTTCTGCAAAAATATTAGCACTCCGTTTTCCACGTCCAAAAGACGCTCGTAAAGCAGATTTCTCCCAAGGCGTATAGCGTGCATGTACTCGTGGCGTTACAAACGTGCCTAACAAATTATGGTCATCAATACGAATACCCGCCGTTACATTCAACTTATCTAAATTATCGTAATTGTATTCAAAAAATGCTCCGACAGATCTTTCTGTTCTTTCATAATCTGTTACATTAACAAGTTCATCGTAATGATCGTAAGTATAACTCACTCCTGTTTTTATCTTGTGTCTGGAATCACTAATAATAGAATTGTAAATGGCATTAGCATACAAACTATTATGGGTAATATCGTATCGATTCAATCCAAAATAAGAATCCTGCTTATGACTACTAAATGCTGTTTGAACCCCTAAACTTTGATACGGTATTTCTGGATTTACATAGCCCAATTTAGCCGATACTTCATAACGTCGAGTATCAATCTCGCTACCCCAGTTATTAGTCGTTAATTTGTCTGTCTCTGGATTAAAATCAAGTTCTCCTGTTTGTTTTTCATCATTTAAAAATTTTAGATTTATAAAACTCACAAAACCTTTTTCGGCATTGGTATATTGCCAACGGTTCATAATATTAATTTGATTGTACTTAGGCATATCCATAAAACCATCATTATTAACATCATGTTTTTTATTATGAGTGTTTCCGTGTAAATACAATCCAGTATACCATTTATCATTCACCTTAGTATTGATATGTGTATTCAATTCTAATCGTTCGCTACTGGCTCCGTATAAATTCACAAATAACTTATTATCGGTTGATGGCTTTACCAATTCTGCATTAATCTGTCCCGCAATACTTTCATAACCATTAACCACACTCCCAGCTCCCTTAGTAATTTGAATACTCTCAACCCAAGTACCTGGAATAAAACTCAATCCAAAAGCTTGTGAAGCCCCACGAATAGATGGAATATTTTCGGTAGCAATTAAAATATATGGGCTATTAAGTCCTAACATTTTTATTTGTCGTGTTCCAGTAACGGCATCGGCAAAATTCACATCAATGGATGGATTGGTTTCAAAACTTTCAGACAAGTTGCAACATGCTGCTTTTAATAACTCATCACTACTTACTGTAAATACATTTGTTGCCTGTAAATATGATTTAGCAGTCGCTTGTTTTCTAGATTTTACGGTAATTTCATCCAAATTACTAGTAGGTTGTAACCAATGCTGTATCATTTTAGGTTCAGAGATAGTTAAAGTATCCGTTTTAAAGCCTACGTAACTAATTACTAATTGCTTGTATTCTTTTTTATAAGGAATACTAAATGTTCCGTCAATATCCGTTACAACACCAACAGAAGTATTTAGCCAATAGACGTTAGCACCAGACAAACCAATAGACTCATTTTTTACATTTGCCTCCATAATCATCCCGCTAATTTTATCTTGAGATGACATTATAATTGGAAGTATTAATATTATATAAAGTATATTTTTCATTTAATTGTAGGTCTTAACTAGCATAATGATTGACATAACAAGCATGATGCTATTTTCAATAAAGGTCGCTTTGGTCATAGGGAGTTTTAAAGCTGTCCCTAAACATGCACATTGAATCGTTTTTTTATTCAATAATGTTTTAATAACGCCAATAGTAGTTATACCTAAAATAACCAACGTAAAGACTAAGGCTATTGGAATTTGAATGCGCATTAAAAATAAAACCCCTAATGCCGCTTCAAGAAATGGATAGACCCAACCATAAACAGGCATAACTTTAGCTAATGGATCGTACATTTTAAAAGATTCTGGAAAGCCTTTTAAATCTAAGAGTTTAAAAAAGCTAAATACAATGTAAAAAAGCCCCATAAAATCGAGCATAAATGCATCCAATTTCAAAGGGTTTCTATTTAGTAAAATAGCAGCTATAGTAATGTATCCAAAAATTAGAAACAGAGGAAATAGTTGTTTCAAATCAGACTTTTCTTCTTCATTTATTTGTTTTAAAGCTCTTAGTTCATCCTGCTCTGTAATTTGATATTTATCTGATAAGGCTTTTTGTAGTAGGCCTATTGAAATCGGCTCAGACATTTTAATAATGGCTTCTGCCTTTTCTAAATCTACTGTAGCATGTAAGACACCAGTTACAGCATTAAGACGCTTTTCTACCGAAGTCCTGCACCCGTTACAAGTCATACCTGTAACTGTATATATATGTTTCATTTTGATTAAAAATTTGAATTAATAAATTTTAAGTAACTCCCTTTATAAGAGAACCAAAAATCTATCTATCAAATTATAAAGACTTGGTCTAACACGTGTATGTCTATGACCAAATTAGGTGGAGAATAATCTTTATGAGGAATTATTTGTTTAGGTAAACCTTCAAAAAGACTTATATAAGAAGCTGTATAAGCTGCAATAAATTGTTGTTGCTCAAAATCTAAATCTTCAAATGAAGAAAACTTTAATTTATCTTGACCTTTAACAACATCTATAACATCCTTACAACAGGATTTCTTTGTGATTTTTTCTAAAGCGATCTCATAAGCTTCCATAGCACATTTGTCCACTTCAGTAAAAATGGAAATATCTACTAAAACATCACCGCAAAAATGTTTTTCAATAGTAAAAGATACTGTCGAAAACAAAACCAGCAATGCCAGAATGGTTGAAAAACTTTTATGTAACAACTGTTTTATCACCCTACAAAAATACAAAAAAAAGAAACCGCAAATGGTTTTTTATTAAATGATTAACACTTAATTTTTAAGTCTGTTGTAATAAAAAGCGGGTAATAGTAATATTAAAATAATGGGCTGTATTAAAAAACGACGCACATTAAAAAACAAGTAATAGTCTTCCTGTCTTGGATTAACAACAAAATATAAATAAATTAAAAGCAGAATAACATAAGCCAGTATATATATGAATATTGAAAATTTAATGATGCTTTTATCTTTAAAAAACACATATAAAATAGCCAATGAAATAACAGCATTCAGTAAATATCGTAATGTAGTGAAACTTACTAGTTTTAAAACTTCACGCCTTGGACTATCAATATACAAATAGTCATTTTGAAAAAACGTTAAATAGGGGTCATAAAATAGCTCATTTTCAAAAACCCGAATTAAAACTAGCAATCCAAATAATACAAATAGTAATATGTATTTAATTAACTTAGGCATCTTTCTTTTTTAGTTTAGAAAAACGATTTACCCAAAATATCCATAGTAAAAAGACCATGCCATAAATAATTGCAGGAAAAACGACTGTATGTAAAATGTCTCCATGTTCAGGATAATGATACACACCCATCGACAATATTACAATACGAATTAAGTTGACTATATAAATTAAAACACTGCCAGAAAGTATATAAAAAAATGTTGCTTTTAATTTTCCTGAAAAAGCAACAATAAATGATATGAATAAAATGAGTACGCTTATAGAGTTGCACCCTTCAATGATACGTGCTAAATATTTACCATTAACAATAAGTTTCATGGAAGCTTCTTCTGGGTGCGGCACTATTTGAGTGTCATACCCAAATGTATTTAATAATGATTCACTTTGTAAAGCCACCAAATGTGTCATATAATCAGGATAAAACTGCGAATCTTCAGAAGCATCTAAATACAGTTTATAAATCACAGAAAAAGAGATATAAACTAATAAAAAAGTAAGGATAAACTTTATTACCGACTTGTATTTTATAAAAAGTGTTTGCAAAAAACGTTTATCTAATTTATTAGGTTAAAATTATACAAAACTGGATATCGAAATTACACCTTTTTAAATACTTTTACCAAAACTTTTGAAGTTATGATTTTTGAAGACTTAAAACCGCAAGTAAAAACTATTATTTCTAATACAGAAAAAGCAGTAGGCGAACGCCTTTTAAATATTTGTGAACTACTTGAGACCCATATAGAATATTACAACTGGGTTGGTTTTTATTTTAGAAATGGTGATAAAGAAGAATTACACTTAGGTCCTTATGTAGGAGCACCTACAGACCATACAGTGATTCCTTTTGGAAAAGGTATTTGCGGACAAGTAGCCGTTAGTAATCAAAATTTTGTAGTACCAGATGTAGCTGCCCAAGGTAATTATATCGCCTGTAGCATAACTGTTAAAGCCGAAATTGTTATTCCTATTTTTGTAAATGGTGAAAATATTGGTCAGATTGATATTGATTCTAACACACCAGATCCATTTACCGAAGCAGATGAACGTTTTTTAGAGTTTGTTTGTTCTCAAGTAGCAACACTTCTTTAGTAAATTCCAAAATCCAATCATTAATTCGAAACTTGGAATTTGAAGCTTGTCTTTTATGCCTGTTTTTCAGAATTTTTCATTTGTGTTAACAACTCCCCTCTTTTGGTTAAAAAATACTTCTCATTTTTATTAATTAGAAGCTTGTATTTTGAAGGAAATAAGTATTTTTGCAATTATTTAAAAAATTCAGCTTAAAACCCTGATAAACAACAACAATCTCATTCCTAAAACAGGAATTAAAAAAATAACACGACAACTAATGAGCAACGAAAAAGCTATTAAATCTGCATTAATCTCTGTATTTAGTAAAGACGGATTAGAACCTATTGTAAAAAAATTAAATGAACAAGGTGTTACCATCTATTCTACTGGTGGAACTCAGAAATTCATAAACGATTTAGGTGTAGATGTCGTTCCTGTTGAAGATGTTACCTCTTACCCTTCAATTCTTGGTGGTCGTGTAAAAACATTACACCCTAAAGTTTTTGGAGGTATTTTAAACAGACAAAATCACGATGGTGATGCAGCAGAATTAGCAGAATATGAAATTCCTCAAATTGATGTGGTTATTGTTGATTTATATCCGTTTGAAAAAACAGTTGCTTCAGGAGCCAGCACACAAGACATTATTGAAAAAATAGACATAGGTGGTATTTCGTTAATTCGTGCTGCTGCTAAAAACTATGCAGATGTTATTTGTGTATCATCTGTAAATGATTATGCTGAATTTTTAGATCTGATTTCTGAAAATAACGGCACTATTTCTGAAGAAAACAGAAAACGTTTTGCTGGTAAAGCTTTTAATATATCATCACATTACGACACAGCTATTTTCAACTACTTTAATAAAGACCATGATGAGGCTGCTTTAAAAATTAGCGAAACGAAAGGAAAAGTATTGCGTTATGGAGAAAACCCGCACCAAAGAGGTTTTTTCTTTGGAAATTTTGATGAGTTGTTTACGAAACTTCATGGTAAAGAATTAAGCTATAACAATCTTTTAGATGTTGATGCCGCTGTAAATTTAATGACTGAATTTAAAAATGACGCACCAACTTTTGCTATTCTAAAACATAACAACGCTTGTGGTTTAGCACAACGCGATACATTGCACCAAGCTTACGTTGATGCTTTAGCAGGTGACCCTGTTTCTGCTTTTGGAGGTGTTTTAATTAGTAATACTGAAATTGATGTTGCTACAGCAGAAGAAATTCATAAACTATTCTGCGAAGTTGTTATTGCACCTTCTTTTTCGGCAGAAGCCTTAACCATCCTTCAAGGTAAAAAGAACAGGATCATATTAGTGCTTCATGATATAGAGTTACCAAATATGAATGTTAGAAGTTGTTTAAATGGTATACTACTTCAAGACAGAAATAATATTACCGATACTATTGAAGGTTTAAAAAATGTTACCAATACAAATCCTAGCGCTAATGAATTGGAAGACTTGATATTTGCTTCAAAAATTTGCAAGCATACAAAATCTAACACCATCGTATTAACAAAAAACAAACAATTATTTGCTAGTGGTACAGGACAAACTAGTCGTGTTGATGCTTTAGAACAAGCTATACACAAAGCAAATTCGTTTAATTTTGATTTAAATGGCGCTGCTATGGCTAGTGATGCTTTTTTTCCTTTCCCAGACTGTGTTGAAATTGCAAAAAACGCTGGTATTACTGCTGTTATTCAACCAGGAGGTTCTATAAAAGATCAATTAAGCATTGATTATTGTAACGAAAATAATCTGGCTATGGTGTTTACAGGTACACGTCATTTTAAACATTAAAAATATATTGCTTTTTGTCATCTAAAAAACAACAATAAGCGTATAACTAAATTCATGGTATTTTTTAATAAAATTTGAATAGACTTAAAACCCATATATTTATTAACTTTTATTACATTTACGGGATTCGTTTTTTAAACCACTTAAACTTTTAATAGCACATGGGCTTTTTTGACTTCTTAACCGAAGAAATTGCAATAGATTTAGGAACTGCAAATACTCTCATTATTCATAACGACAAAGTTGTCGTTGATGCACCTTCTATTGTTGCACGAGATAGGGTTACGGGAAAAATAACCCATGTAGGTCAAGAAGCCAGTTTAATGCAAGGTAAAACGCACGAAAACATCAAAACCATTCGTCCTTTAAAAGATGGTGTTATTGCCGATTTTGATGCGTCTGAACAAATGATAAGTATGTTTATAAAAAACATACCTGCTTTAAAAAAGAAATTTTTCACACCTGCACTTCGCATGGTAATATGTATTCCTTCAGGAATTACAGAAGTAGAGATGCGTGCTGTAAAAGAGAGTGCTGAACGTGTAAATGGCAAAGAAGTATACTTAATACATGAACCAATGGCGGCGGCTATTGGTATTGGTGTCGATATTATGCAGCCTAAAGGAAATATGGTAGTGGATATAGGAGGTGGTACTACAGAAATTGCTGTGATTGCCCTTGGAGGTATTGTGTGTGATAAATCTGTTAAAATTGCAGGAGATGTTTTCACAAATGATATTGTTTACTACATGCGTACACAACACAACTTGTATGTTGGAGAACGTACCGCAGAAAAAATAAAAATACAAATAGGTGCTGCTACTGAAGATTTAGAATTACCGCCTGAAGATATGAGCGTTCAAGGACGTGATTTATTAACAGGTAAACCTAAACAGGTATCTATTTCGCATAGAGAAATTGCGAAGGCATTAGATAAATCTATTCTAAGAATTGAAGATGCTGTTATGGAAACTTTATCTCAAACGCCTCCAGAATTAGCAGCAGACATATACAATACGGGTATTTATTTAGCTGGTGGAGGTTCTATGTTGCGAGGTTTAGATAAGCGTTTATCACAAAAAACAGATCTCCCAGTTTACATCGCCGAAGACCCATTGCGTGCTGTAGTTAGAGGTACTGGTATTACACTTAAAAATTTACCTAAATACAAAAGTGTATTGATAAAATAGAGACACGCCAATAAATCATGCAACAGATTATTAATTTCATAATAAGAAACAAAAACTTTCTGTTGTTCTTATTGCTGTTTTCTATTTCGATTTTGTTTACAATTCAATCACATTCTTATCATAAAAGTAAGTTTATTAATTCGGCTAACTTTTTAACTGGAAGTATCTACAATTCTGCAAATAATATTAGCATATATCTTAATTTAAGATCGCAGAATAAACTTTTATTCGAAGAAAACAAACGTCTAAAATCGCTTTTGTATAATTTAGAAAGCAGTATAAAAACAAACCATTCAGATAGTCTTAATGTGCCCTACTATTTTTCTAATGCGCAGGTTATTAAAAACAATTATTCTGCACCAGACAATGTTCTTTTAATCAACAAAGGAACAAACGATAGTATAAAACAAGATTTTGGTGTTATAACAACCGAAGGTATTGTTGGTATAATTAACGAAATAAGCGGTAATTATGCCACGGTAATATCTATTTTAAACACCACTAGTAGCATTAGTGCTCAATTAAAAAAAACAAACCATATAGGCTCTCTAACTTGGAACGCCAAAGACCCTGCTTTTGTTCAACTTACAGACATTCCTAAAATAGCGCCTGTTGTTATTGGCGATACTATCATTACTTCTGGACGTTCCTCAATATTTCCAAAAAATATCCCCATAGGCACCATTGCCTATTTCAATCTAGATGCCGCCGAAAATTATTATGAAATCAATGTAAAACTCTTTAACGACATGACCAATTTGGAACATGTTTACATTATAGAAAATATTAATAAACCTGAGATTACTAATTTATTAAATGAATAATTTACTTTCTGTAAATAGCATCCGTTTTATTGTATTAGTCTTAATACAGGTTTTAATATTTAATCATATCAACTTTATGGGTTATATAAACCCATATCCATACATTTTATTTATCGCTTTATTTCCAGTAAAAAGCAACCGTGCTATTATAATCTTATCAAGTTTCTTGTTAGGATTAATTATTGATATGTTCTTAGATTCTGGAGGTATTCATGCTGCTGCTTGTGTCTTTATAGCCTATGTAAGACCTATTATACTGAAGTTTTCTTTTGGAACTATGTACGAACACCATAATATAAAATTTGGAGCTGTAGACTTTGGTTCTAAAATTACTTATATAACACTACTTGTTATACTGCATCATATTATTTTATTTTCATTAGAAATATTTAGCCTGCCAAAAGTAATTTTAGTGCTTCAAAAAACGTTATTCTCAAGTATATTTACTATTTTATTAAGTATCATAATAACTATTATTTTTAGTAGAAAATCTAAATGAGACAGCTTTTACTTTTCGTTTCAATAATACTTGTTGGTCTTTTATTTATATTCAGACTCTTTTACCTTCAGGTATATACATCAAATGAACATGATTTATTTGACGATAATGCTATTAGAAAAGTATACGATTATCCAAAACGAGGATTTGTTTATGACAGAAATGGTGAGCTTCTGGTTGCTAACCAACCATCATATGATGTGATGGTTATTCCTCGTGAAGTAGAACCATTAGATACCCTAGAGTTTTGTGCTTTATTAAAAATTGATAAAGAGCAATTTATAAAAAAATACAAGAAAGCAAGACATTACTCACCCAGGTTACCTTCCGTTTTTGTATCCCATATGTCAAAAGAAGATTATGCTGTTTTACAGGAAAAAATGCGAAAATTTAACGGTTTTTATATTCAAAAACGTTCTCTCAGGCATTATCAAACAACTATTGGAGCCAATGTTCTAGGTGATATTGGAGAAGTTAATAATAGAAATATAAAAATTGACCCATATTATAAAATGGGAGATCTTATTGGTAAACAAGGAATTGAAGCGTCTTATGAAAAAACATTACGTGGCATAAAAGGTATCAAGTTTATTCAAAAAGACCGATTTAATAGAAATCTGGGGCCATATAAATCAGGTAAATTTGATACTATTCCAGAACAAGGAAAAGATATAACAATAACCATTGATTCAAAATTACAAGCCTATGGTGAGCTACTCATGCAAAATAAACGTGGTGGAGTTATTGCTATTGAACCTAGTACTGGAGAAATACTAACCATGGTCGCTGCACCAACTTACGACCCTAATATTTTGGTGGGAAGAGATCGTTCTAAAAACTTCACAAAACTTTATAATGACACTATTGCTAAACCACTTTTTAACAGGAGTTTAAAAGGAGTTTACGAACCTGGCTCCCCCTTTAAACTCATGAACGCTTTAATAGCTTTACAAGAAGGTGTTATAACGCCAAATGAAACGGTTACCTGTTATGCAGGATATAAATATGGGAATCGTTTTATGAAATGCCACTGCTATATTGGTAAACATAATGATATGATTTCTGGGATACAAGAATCTTGCAATGCCTATTTTGCCACTACATATAGAAAAATTCTAGATAAAGAAGGTAATGCTTCAACAGGTATTGACACTTGGAGCAAGCATGTTAAAAGTTTTGGTTTAGGAAATTTTTTAAATAACGATTTATTTGAAGGTGCGAAAGGAAGAATACCAGATAGAGCATACTATAAACGTATCTACCCTAAAACCTTTTACTCAACTTATACCATATCGAATGCTATTGGACAAGGTGAGGTTGCCACAACCCCTATTCAATTAGCCAATATGATTGCTGCTATAGCCAATAGAGGGTATTATTACACGCCTCATATTATCAAATCTATTGAAGGCAAAACGCTTCCCGAAAAGTTCACTAAAGCTAAGTATACCACCATTGACAAAGCCCATTTTGAACCTGTAATTGAAGGCATGCTACAAGTTTATAAAAAAGGGACTGCAGCATCATTACAAGTAAAAGATATAGATATTTGTGGTAAAACTGGTACTGTTGAAAACTTTGCCATCATAGATAGTTTAAAAACGCAACTTACAGATCATTCTATTTTCGTTGCTTTTGCTCCTAAAAATGATCCTAAAATAGCCATTGCTGTGTTTGTTGAAAATGGCTACTGGGGAAGTCGATTTGCTGGTAGAATAGCTAGTTTAATGATTGAAAAACATATTAAAGGTTATATTACCAGAAAAGATTTAGAAGAGTGGATTTTAAGACATAGCCTAGAAGAGGAATATGCCAAACCGTATTCTGGAGAACCCTTTAGAATAAATAGACAAACGAAACTACAGCTTGTTGACGACTCTGAATACAAACGACTTAAACGTCTATTAAAAACATCACAAAACCCAATAAATTAATATGGTTAGGGATACTAACAGACATTTTAAATTTGATTGGATTACCATCATCCTCTTTTTCCTATTGGTTGGGTTTGGTTGGTTAAATATATTATCTGCTTCTCACACAGGAACCGATATAGACTATTTTACTTTCTCGCAGCCCTATGGTAAGCAATCCATATTTATACTGTTAACCTTTTGTATCATTATCGTTATACTAGGAATTGAAGCCAAATTTTATGAACGCTTTTCAAGTATTATATACCTCGTATCCATGTTATCCCTTGTTGGGCTTTTTATCTTTGGAAAAAATGTAAACGGTGCTACATCATGGTACGCTATTGGTTCCATGACACTTCAACCTAGTGAATTTGCGAAAGCTGCTACTGCACTCGCTGTGGCAAAACAGATTAGTGATTTAAATACGAATATTAATAATATTAAAGATCAAATTCAAACCTTTATAATCATCATCATACCTGCGCTTTTAGTTTTATTACAAAATGACACTGGAAGTACCATTGTTTATGGTGCTTTCTTTTTTGTATTATATAGAGAAGGGCTGCCTAAATATTACCTTTCTATAGGCGTGTCTGTCATTATACTATCCGTTTTAGCTTTAAAATTCGGAGCTTTAACCGCCTCTATAATCGCTTCAATTCTTATTTTAGGTTATTATTATTTTAATAGAAAAAAGGTTACATTATTTCAAGCCTTATTTGTTATACTCATTTCTACAGGACTATCTTACGGTGTAAAATTATTTTATGACGGAATCTTAAAACCCCATCAACAAGATAGAATAAGTTTATGGTTGCGCTTAGAAAAAGACCCTGATAAGCTAGAAGCAATGAAGAGGACATTTGCCTATAATCTAAACGAATCTGAAAAAGCAATCAGATCTGGTGGTTTTAGCGGAAGAGGTTTTATGGAAGGCACCAGAACGACGGGGAAATTTGTACCTGAACAACATACCGATTATATTTTTAGCACCGTGGGTGAAGAATGGGGGTTCTTAGGCTGTTCGTTTGTAGTTATATTATTTATTTTACTTTTATTACGCATTCTCCATTTAGCAGAATTACAAAAATCACAATTTAGCAGGGTATATGGCTATGGCGTAGCGGCTATTATATTCATTCATTTCCTAATCAACGTAGGTATGGTAATGGGGTTAATCCCCACCATCGGTATTCCGCTACCTCTATTTAGCTATGGTGGCTCTGGCCTTTGGGCTTTTACAATTCTAATTTTTATCTTTATTAAATTAGACTCTAATAGAATTAATGAATGGTAATCTATAATTGTCATTTGATTATTTCACACTTATGAAAAACCAAATCTTTTTAATTTTTACTCTTTTATTGATTATTGGATGCTCCAGCACTAAAAATCTTGGAAAAAATTCTTTTTCTTCTGAAGAATCGCGTTTAATTATGAATGCCGATAGCCTGAAACCAATGCGAGTCTATAAAATAACTAATAAAAAAGATTCCCTTTTACTTAGAACAAAAAGCACATATATAAAAGCGAATCCTAATGATGCTGTTTTACAAAATTTCGTAAAACGCCTCTATGCGACAGTTAGAGATGGCCTGTCTATGGGAGTCGGTATTGCTGCGCCTCAAGTGGGTATTTTAAAAAATATTATCTGGGTACAACGTTTTGATAAGGAGCATTTTCCTTTTGAAGTATATCTAAACCCCAAGATTGTTAAATACTCGGACGACAAACAAACGGTTAAAGAAGGCTGCCTATCGATTCCAAACAGAACCGAAATATTAAATAGTAGAGCACAATCTATAACTATTGAGTACGATACCATAAATGGAGAACATAAAACCGAAACTATTGAGGGCTTTACATCGGTCATTTTTCAGCATGAAATAGATCACTTAAATGGTATTTTATATTTAGACCATCTTGAAAAAGAGGTTCGTAATGCACAAAAAACAAATTAAGAATAGCCCCTGATCTATTCAGTTATGAACCAAAGTAACTAATACCACGTATATTAAATGAACCAAAATATACCAACCTACTCATGAAATCTTTATTAAAAACCATAGCTATATTGCCATTATTATTTTTAAGTTGTAATAGCGATGATAGTACTCCGCCAGAAAATCAAAATGATTTAGAATCTTTACCTGAAGACTTAGGAGGCATCCAGAAAGCAAATGCTCTTGTAGCTACCGATGCTAATTTTGGACATTATATTTATACACCAAGTGACTATAATAGCAACTCGCCTAACTACCCACTACTTGTTTTTTTACACGGATCTGGAGAACGGGGCAATAGCGAAACAGACCCAGATATTTTAAAAAAAGTATTAGTTAATGGTCCGCCTAAACTCATAGAAAAAAAGGAATGGTCTCCTAAATATCCAATGATTGTTGCCTCACCTCAATTGCCTTCTGGAAATTGGAATGCAGAAGACATTCATAATTTTATAACCTATTTAATAGCTAATTATAATATCAATACAAAACGCATCTATCTTACAGGTTTAAGTCTTGGTGCCTTTGGAAGTTTCAATTATATTTCAAACTACGGAGCTGATGCTTATGCCGCGGCCATTATTCCTATTGCGGGAGGTGGGAACAAAAATTCTGGAGATAAATTCATAACAATTCCTGTTTGGGCATTTCATGGTGATAATGACAATGTGGTTTCACACAACAATTCAATCAATATGATAGATGCCATTAATGAGGAAAAGCCTAATACACCAGCAAAACTAACTATTTATCCAAATGTTGGACATAATTCATGGTCCAGAACATATAATAATAGTGGTATGGGAGATGAAAGCAACGATTATGATGCCTTTGATATGAATATCTACGATTGGTTATTTTTATTTGAAAAATAATATTGCTACAAAACCCAGCAAATTAAGATTTTTTCAACTCCAACTTTTCAGCAAAATAATCGCAGAAATCTTTCATGGTAGCACTCATTTTATCATCTTGAGTCGCTCTCTGAAAAGTATCGCTCATAGCCACTAAAGTTTGATGAAAAAACACTTTCATTTCGTCCACTGGCATATCTTTAGTCCATAAATCAATTCGAAGTGCCTCTTGTGTTTTAGAATCCCAAACAGCAAGCATCATAGCTTTAGCTTCTTCATTTGTTATACCACCATCTTGAGCTGTCCAATGTAATTTTTCAGGGACTCTATTGGCATCAAGCTCTATATTCAATTCTATTTTAGAAGTAATTTTATCAGACATTATTTTCGTGGTTTAAACTTTGAGTTATTAAAAATATCTTCGGCACTGGTTATTAACATATCTTTTAAAGACACTTCATTTTGTGCCATGTAAGCTCTTACAATTTGCCAACCTATATATTGACCTAAACGCCCTGGGGAATTTGCATCAATGCCTTCTAGGTAAAACTTAGAAAACGGTGCTGGATTTATAAATCGACCTAACAATTTAGACTCTGTACTAAATAACAATTCACGTTCTACAAAATAGCGCCAAACATAGCTCTCGTTAGCAATAGCCCAATCCAATTGTTCTTGAGAATACCCAATACGTTCGGCATTTGTTTTAAAAGGAACAACAGCATCTTTAAAATAAAGCTGTTTTCCAAAATATATCATTTCGTCCAGTAAGGTTTTATTTTGACTTTGATAGATGTATTTTTTAGCATACTCCTCAGCTAAATCAACTGTAATTTGGCCTTTCTTTAAATGTTCGCTTACGTACCTTGGAATACTACTATAAAACTCATGGTCACTTCCTAAATAAGCATCTAAAGCCAATATAGCGATGGTGTCTGTAATAATGACCCTGTTTCTGTAATCGACATTACTAGTCGTGGTAATAACTCTTGGTGGATTAAACTCTGGAAAATAATATTTTAAATGATTAAATAAAGATTCTACCTCTATCTCGGTTTCATCAAAACTCTTAAATTCATTTTCAACAGCATTAAATAACTCCACCTGTAAAGTATCTTTTATTTTAGCAATCCAAAACGAATCTTTATATTTTTCTGAAAGCATAAAAGGATAGGCTTCCCTTAATTTTGGTAATTCTTCAGGAGTGGTATTAGCAAATAACAAATCAAAACGTTCTATATTAACATCGGTATTTATATTAGCTATTTCAGCTTCTAATCTATTCGCTTCTTTGCAAGAAATGGCAAACAAACATATGATTATACACAATAATAAATTCTTCATATAAAACTTAAACGACATAAATTTTTATTAATTGAGGTGATTCGTTTATTTTTGTTTGCAAAGGTACTATTCTTAGATTTAAATTCATTTAATATGCAAACAGAAAAAGTTGTAGATTATATTGTTAACTGGTTAAAAGATTACGCAACAAATGCTGGTGTTAATGGCTTTGTTATTGGTGTTTCTGGAGGTATTGATTCTGCAGTCACCTCTACTTTATGTGCAAAAACAGGCTTAGATGTACTCTGTATAGAAATGCCCATTCATCAAGCCGAAAGTCATGTAACCAGAGCACAAGAGCATATCACTCTGCTAAAAAGTCAATTTGATAATGTAAGTGATACGCGTACTAATTTAACACCTGTTTTCGAAACGTTTAAAACGGAAATATTCTTTGATGGTGATCAAGCCACAATAGATATGGCATTAGCAAATACGCGAGCACGATTGCGTATGACGACACTCTACTATTACGCTGGACTTTATAAATTACTAGTTGCCGGAACTGGTAACAAAGTAGAAGATTTTGGGGTTGGTTTTTATACTAAATATGGTGATGGAGGTGTCGATTTAAGCCCAATTGCAGATTTAGTGAAATCGCAAGTCTATAAATTAGGCACTTATTTACAAGTACCTGAGTCTATCATGCAAGCTGCTCCAAGTGATGGTTTGTTTGGTGATACCAGAAGTGATGAAGACCAAATAGGAGCTTCGTACCCAGAGCTCGAATGGGCAATGAAAATGGACGATGAAGGCAAAAATGCAAACGATTTTTCTGGCAGACAATTAGATGTTTTTAAAATCTATAAACGCTTTAATTCTGCTAACAAGCATAAGATGATTCCTATACCTATCTGCAACATTCCCAACAATTTAGTGTAGGATTTTGTAGGTTAATCAAAAAATCACTACATTTACCGCAAGCTTACTCTCTCAATTATAATACCATTCTCTAACTAAATATTATAAAAGCTTAAATTATGATTAAATTATTGATAGCAGACAACCACCCGATTACGAGGAAAGGTCTCGAAGTTCTTTTCTCTGCTTCGCCCAACATTAAAATTGTAGGAAGTGTAGATGACGGCGAAACCATCTTAGAATTTATTAAAAAAAATCCTGTAGACATTATTTTAACTGAAGCTGATTTCCCTAAATTAAATGGGTTAACAGTGTTACGTTATTTAAAAAATGACTATCCGGATATTAAAACCATTATTTTTAGTGGCCAACCAGAAGAAGTTTATGCCATAAACGCCATTAAAGCTGGCGCAGCTGGATATTTAAACAAATCTGTTAATGTTATAACCATTAACGAGGCCATACTAAAAGTACATGACGGAGGGATCCATTTAAGTAACGAATTAACTCAACAATTAGCATTTGGTAATAGAGTTAATAAAAGCGGTACTTTTTACAAGAAACTCTCAACTAGAGAAGCTGAAGTTTTAAAACTGTTAACTGTTGGCAGAAAAAACAAAGAAATCTCTAAAGAACTTGATATTAACGAAAAAACCGTTAGTACTTACAAAGCTCGATTAATGCGAAAGCTAAAAGTAACCAACTTAGTTGATTTGGTTAATCAAGCAAAACTTAGTGAGCAATTATTATAGCACACGACTTAATTTCCTAGAGAGTAGCATTTTTAAACCAGAATAGTCTTTGACCTCCTCAAGAATATTTCTATTTACATTGTTTTTACTTTGTAATGTTTCTTGTTGAAATTCTTTTACTTTTTGGTCTATTAAGAAGCACCGTAAGCTTAAAATAGTTTCACTAACCAATTGTGCAACACTGTGTGTTTTTTCTTTTGGAAAAATATTCATTCGTTTCCAGTCATCTAGTGTATAACGCTCATCCTCCATTAAAATAGAGGTGATTTCGCTAGACATATGGTTATCGACAGTGTTAATAAATGTTTTAAGTTCAAAATCAGGATTCTGATTTAGTGCATCTATAATACTATAATACAAAGTTTTAAACTGCGTATTAGAAAATTCCATTTCATCATCTTGAAGGTCTAGAAATATTTTTTCGAAGACCTTCGCTTGATGAATTACGGGTTCTAAAATCAATTCACCTTTATCATTTTCTTTTAAAACGAGATCTTCAAAGTCTTCTACTTTGTTACCATAAAGTAATAGAACTTCAATAATCTTTCGTTCTAAAACATATTGTACATCAACTTTTTTTATGGGTTGTTGGTGTTTAATAACCTCAAACGCTTGTTGGTCTTTTTTATACTGTTTGTTCTCCTCTTGAGATTCCTTTTTATTAATCTGAGCCAGTGTACTAAATAAAACCTCCTCACTAATGTCCATAATTCTGGCACATTCCTGAATGTAAATTTCCTTTTTAATCTGATCTGGAATTTTAGAAATACTATTTACAATATCTCTAACAGTATCTGCTTTTTTAATAGGGTCATTCTTTGATTCTTCAAATAAGACAGCCGCTTTAAATTGAATAAAATCTTTTGCATTTTCACTTAAATATGAAGTAAGCTCATCTAGTGTGTTTTGTTTTGCAAAACTATCTGGATCTTCACCTTCGGGAAAAGTACAAATCTTCACGTTCATACCCTGCTCTAAAATAAGGTCAATACCTCGTAAAGAAGCACGCATACCAGCAGCATCACCATCAAAAAGTACCGTGATATTTTTTGTTAGCCTATTTATAAGTCGAATTTGCTCAGATGTTAAAGCCGTTCCCGATGAAGACACAACATTCTTTACACCTGTTTGGTGAAATTGAATAACATCTGTATAGCCTTCAACCAAATAACAATTGTCTTCTTTAGCAATGCCTTGTTTGGCATGGTAAATACCATATAGCACATTACTTTTATGGTAAATATCACTCTCTGGCGAGTTTACATATTTAGCTGCTTTTTTATCATTGGTTAATATACGTCCACCAAATCCCAAAACACGGCCACTCATACTTTTAATAGGGAACATAACACGCCCTTTAAACCTATCGAAACGTTTGTCCTCTTTTACAATAGTAAGCCCTGTTTTTTGTAAAAAATCAATATTGTAACCTTGTTTTAAAGCTTCGTCTGTAAAGGCTTGCCACGCATCTAGCGAGTACCCTAAATCAAATTTTTCTATAGTTTCCTGGGTGAACCCACGTTCTTTAAAATAGCTTAACCCAATCGATTTTCCTTGATCGGTTTTATGGAGTATTTTTTTAAAATAGGTATTTGCAAACTCACTAACTAAATACAAACTTTCACGTTCATTGGCTTGTTCTTTTTGCTCGTTAGATTGCTCGGTTTCTTCTATTTCAATATTATATTTTTTAGCAAGGTATTTTATAGCTTCAGGATATGTAAAATGCTCGTGTTCCATTAAAAACGACACTGCTGTCCCGCCTTTTCCTGTTGAAAAATCTTTCCAGATCTGTTTTACAGGAGATACCATAAAACTTGGAGAACGCTCGTCACTAAAAGGGCTTAATCCTTTAAAGTTACTTCCTGCTTTTTTAAGATTTACAAAGTCGCCAATAACCTCCTCTACTCGAGAAGCTTCAAATACCTGGTCTATAGTTGCTGGTGATATCAAAGTGTTCTATCGTACCTGTAAAACAGGTCTCTTTTAAATTAAAACTAAAATGGATTCTTGTCTTTTGCAGGAATCATCATGTAAAAGTAATACAAACTATTGATATTAGAAACCTGAGATTTTTTCAATTTGAATTTATCAGAATAAGACTATCGTTTTCATTTAACGTCGCATATCATTATTAAAGCTGAATTATATTCGATGTACAACATCATGAGTTAAATATTATAGAAATCTTACAAATCTTTATAATAAATTTACTTCAAAACGATTACATTTGAGAGTAAAAAAGTACCATAAAATACATTTACACAATCGTTAACAGTAAGGCACATACTCAAACGAATTAACAGAATGAAAAAATGAGCGTAGAAGCAAAATTAATAATAGATGAAAAGGAAATAAATGTACTTCGCTTTTCTTTTGGCTTTCACCAAGTAGCAGATACTAATGGCAGGCCTTCTCAAAAACCAGTATTTGTAGGACTAAAATTGATAATAGAAACTCGAAAAGACCTAAATTTAGCCGATTGGTCTTTTGATCCCAACCAAACCAAACAATTAGAGTTACATATTTACCCTGTTGTTATGGGTGGTAAAACGCGTAGAATTTATTTCTACGATTGCCATCTTATTAATTGGAAAAATGATTTTTCGTCTACTGGTAGTCAGCCAATGTGTGAAACACTGGAAATTACAGCGGCGGGTGTTAACAATTCTAATGCTTCGACGGAGTATTCTGCATATTGGAGAGAAACTTTTCCTCAACAAGAAATTGAACCAACAGTAAGACAGCAACAAGAAGAACCTGAATTATTAAATTATCATATTGAAGATTTGAATAACAATATAATTGAAGAAGATAAGATTAAAGAACGTCAAGAAATTTACCTTGTAATTAATTCTAGAAATACAGAAGGTGAAATTGTAGATATTGATTTAGAAAATAAAGCTATCGATTTTGAGTATGATGAAAAATGGATGAAAGATGATATTATTCGTGATGTTATTTTAAATGAAACCTTTACTAAAGTCAAATTAAAGGCCATAAAACAAAAAGAAAACTAATTATGGGAACAATAACTTTAAGAGATTATCCTAATCAAATACTAAATTTTGTGCTTCCAGAAGTAGAAAGCGACCCTATAAAAATTAACATTCATATGGTTAGAGTTTATAATGATGGAAAAACTGTTATAAGTATATTATGCTTAAGAATTGAAGAAAAAAATTACTATTATACTACAATTACAGATGAAACTACATCACCTGCTAGAGCAGGACAGTATTTAGGGTATTTAATTAGAAGAAATGATACAGATGATGAAGATCATGAAAGCCACCCTGACAGTCAAAAAAACAAAGAACGTATAGAAAATATATTTAAAAATTTAAATAAGTTTGATGAAAGGCTTCCCAAAGAATTCCAAAACGGGAAACAAAACTATAATTATGGAGGTCATAATGGGTTAAGAATTTTTCAGCATAATCTGCCGTTTAAAGAATTTGATCATTGGACTAGATTAAATGGCGGTAATAGGTTTTTTCATGTTGCAAATTATGCTTCGAGTGTTATTGGCTGTGAAGGAATGGGATTTTATGCTAAAATGGATTATGAATATTCTGAGTATGCAGTATTGGAATCTGTAAAAGCAACAGGCGACTTTTTAAATAATATAATTAAAGTATATGAGAAAAACATAGTCCAAAAAGAACAATCTACTATTGAAATAGATATTGAAGTAGAAGATAATATTCAAAAAAACATAAAAGAAGGAGACTTAATTAAGCCTGAAATTTTATATAAAAAAATATACCCACCTCGTGAAAAAGTAAAAGCTATTGATCTAAAACCTCAAGGTATAAAACCAAATAAACTATAATAATGAAATTACTTATAACTTTTTTGATATCTATAACTTGTGTTGTAAATATATACAGCCAAAGAATATGTGAATATGGAGAGTATGACTTTGTATTAAATAAAATTAAAGGGATAGAAAAAACAATCTTTTCAAAAGTTAAATTCCTAAATAATAAAGAAAAAGAGCCTTTCTATATTTATAAATATGATTCTTTAGCTCGTCTAATCGAAGCTAAATTTAGTGGAGATGGAAAACTCTTTACTGATAGAGTAAAAAGTTCATGTTATGGAATATATCATTCTTATTATGAATATTTAGATAATAAAAAACCCAATAAAATAAGAATAAAAGATAATGACATAACTCATGATGCAATATTTGTATATGATTCCAATGAATATCTAAAGCAAATTACTTATAATGAATTTTTGACTATTGATTATAAGTATAACTCTAAAAATCAAATAGAAAGCATAACAAAAGATCGAAAAGTCTATAAGTATTTTTGGAATAAAAATTCTCAAATAGAAAAAATTGATATTATTTTTTTAAAAGACAAAACACAACAGGAAATTACTTTTATTTATGACAATGAAAAACTCAAAAAAGTTTTTCATACTCAAACAAGACAAGGGTTTCAACAAATTAACAGTTTATTTACTTATAAATACAAAAACAATCGTATTTGTAAAATCACAAAAGTTGACAAGAAAAAAGTAAAAAATGCATCAAAAAAAACACTATATTTTGATTTTGATTATAAAAATAAAGAGAAGTTAGTCATTAATATGAGAAACTCAGAGAAAGAATACCTAAATCATTATGAATGTTATTATTAACAAAAAACAATAGAAGACATTTTGTAACAAAGTTTATTATTCTAAATCGCTAAACCATATACACAAATCGTTGATAGTTTGGCACTCACTCAAACGAATTAACAGAATGAAAAAATGAGCGTAGAAACAAAGTTAATAATAGATGAAAAAGAAATAAATGTACTACGCTTTTCTTTTGGCTTTCACCAAGTAGCAGATACTAATGGCAGGCCTTCTCTTTCTAGCAGCACTTATGTAATCAATGATTTTACTCTAAAAGTTCAAACTCCAAAAGGATTATTCGATTTATTAACTAATTCAGGAAAATATACCTATGGGAAAATAGAAAAAAACAACTCACAGTTACAAAAAAGTACTTATTAATATTCCTTCATCTAATTTAACTTCATATTCTGGAACAATAAAAAAATAAAAGCAGTTTAAAAAAAGAAACTTTTCCTGTTGAATATTAATACATCATTGAAAATTCATCAGTAAAATTTGAAATAAAATCTTGAATGTATTTTTTAGTTTTATCAGACTTACGTATAACTAAAAAGTGATTTCTTTTTAAGCCATTTTTACCAATTCTCTTATAAGTTAAATCATTAGAAACTTTAAACGATTTCAATGCCCATTTTGGCATACACATCACACCAAAATTAGCACCAATCATTTCTAATGCCACTTCTGTAAGCGGTATAGCCGAAATTTTAGATGGATTTATCTTATTTGGCTTTAAAAATTGTTCGTAAACAGACACTGTTTCTAATGGAAAAGAATGAATAATTAAATGTATATCTGAAAAATGGCTTACATCGATAAATTCTAATTTATTTAATTCATTTTCTTTATGCACGATGGCAAAAATTTCATCCTCAAAAATTTCAACACTTGTCAATAAATTATTCTCGGGTTTTGATGTTACTATAGCAATATCAATGTCATTAGATAATATCTTAGAAATTGGCTGATGTGTTGCTTCAAGAATTAAATCAAGATTAATTTCTGGGTATAATAAGCCCATTTTTTGAATAAAATTTGGCAAACCTTGGTAAAACGAATAGCATTCTGTACTTACTTTTATAGTACCAACAGAGCCTGTTCTTATGTGTTGAATGTTCTTAAAACTGGTATCAATACTTTCAAGAATGTTACTTCCTAATTTATATAATTCTGTACCCGCTTCGGTGAGTTCCCATTTATTTCGTGTTCTGTAAAAAACTTTAAACTCAAGCCGTGCTTCCAATTCTTTTAATTGGTGGCTTAAAGCCGATTGTGTTAAAAATAATTTTTCGGACGAATTGGCTATACTGCCTTCTTCTGCTATCGTTTTTATCAATCTAAAATACTTGATTTCCATAGCCTCTAAATTACAATAAATATGATGATACTATATCTGAAAAATTTTCAATGATACCTGTAAAAACCTCACAGATAAAATTTAAACTAAAGCGATTACCATTATACATTTGTTTATCTAAAATCAAAAAATATGATAACATGTTATTTAAAATATACGATCGACCCCTATAAGGTAAAAGAATTTGAAGAGTATGGGAAAATGTGGATGCCTTTAGTTGAAAAGTATGGAGGAAAACATCACGGCTATTTCTTGCTCCATGAAAGTGCAAATAACATTGCGGTAGCTTTATTCAGCTTTAAATCTCTTGCAGATTACGAAAAATATAGAATACAAAGCATCAATGATTTAGATTGTAAAGAGGCTTACCTCCTTGCATACAATTCAAAATGTATTATCAATTACGAACGGAATTTTTTAAAACCAATATTGAATTAAAATTATGGAAAAACAAATTGAATTTTACGAAAACAAACTAGCCTTTGAAATGGATCCGTCAGATTTATATGATGCCTTTAAAAATAGTACAGCGTTTATTGCTCTAGATACCAGACAAGCATTTGGCTATAAAAACGAACACATTCCAACAGCAATTAATATTCCTCACAAAGAAATGACAGACGAAAACACCAAACACCTTGATAAATCAAAAACATATGTTTGCTATTGTGATGGTATTGGTTGTAACGCTTCAACAAAAGGCGCTTTAAAAATGACTAAATTAGGCTTTAAAGTAAAAGAGCTTATGGGTGGAATTGAATGGTGGAAATTTGACGGTTACGCAACCGAAGGAATAAAACCCACAGATGGTTTTACATTTAAATGTGCCTGTTAAAATTAAGAAATGGAAATTAGATTCGCTAAAGAAAAAGATGTCAAACAAATTGTAAAACTTTGCGAGTTACATGCTAACTATGAAAAAGTAATGTTTAATTCTACGAACAAAGAAGCATTGCTCTTAAAATACCTTTTTGATGCTTCAAATAATATAAAATGTCTGGTTGTAGAAGATGCTAATCAAATTGTTGGTTACTCAACATTCATGAAGCAATTTTCCACATGGGATGCCAACTATTACATCTACCTTGATTGTTTGTTTTTTAAGGAAGACGTAAGAGGAAAAGGATTAGGCACTAAGCTTATGGAAAAAATAAAAGCATATGCAAAGTCCAAAAACTGTAATGTTATACAATGGCAAACCCCTAACTTTAATGCAAAAGCAATTGAATTTTATCAAAAATTAGGAGCTAAATCTAAAACAAAAGAACGTTTTTCTTGGTGCCTATAAAAAAGCTAACAGAGACAACGTATCAAAGCAATAGTGATATTAATACCAAATCAAATCACTATTGCTTTTTTTATTTTAATATATTACATTTCGAAAAGCAGTTTTTTAAATTAGCGAAAGCACTTACAAAAAGCAGGCCTGAATTTTCTGCTTGCTATTTTATTAGAAAAAAAGAATCACAAAAACAATAATTTATTAGGTATATGAAAGAAAATATATTTGAAATAAATCACTCAGAGTTTGGAGTTGAAGAATTCCTAATTGATGAGCCAAAATATAATCTTTATAAATCGGAAGATGGAATTTGGGAGTTCATTTTAAGTTTCGAGACTTCGGAATCTATAAAAAGGGCAAAAAAAATTAGAAGAAATAATTGACGTAAACCCTAATCTTTAACTTCTGTAAACCATGTCCTTTTACGAACATTACAATTCACGACTAAACAAGAAATGGATAGAATAATAAACACAATCAACACCTATATATCACTTTCTGAACAAGAAATAGAATATTTAAAAGACGCTATAACTAAAAAAGAATATCATAAAAATGAAATAATTTTCTCTGAAGGTAAAATAGCTAATGAAATTTATTTTGTAAATAAAGGATGTGTTAGACTTTTTTATAATGTAGATGGTAAAGATAAAACAGCTTTTTTCTATAGTGCTGAACAATACATATGTGCTGGAGAAAGCTATACCTATAATATTCCGGCAACAGAAAATTATCAGGCAATTAGCCAAACAGAAATATTTGTACTTACCAAATCAAAAATTGAAAAATTACTAAAACAAGTACCCAAAATGGAGGTTATTGCAAGAATTGCTACTGAAAACGAACTTATTACTTGCCAAAAACTAATTGCATGTTTTATAACAAAATCTCCAGAAGAAAGGTATTTAGATTTATTAAACACTCAAGGTGAATTATTTCAACAGGTACCACAACAATATATAGCTTCTTATTTAGGAGTTTCACCCGAAACGCTTAGTAGAATAAAAAAACGAGTATACAATAAAAGTCTTTCTTGACGATAGTCAAGAGAAACCATTTAGATAGCATATAAATTTGTGAAAAAAAAATATGCGAAAGAAGGCTTTAGTTGCAGGAGCAACTGGTTATTTAGGTCAGTATCTTGTAAAAGAGCTAAAAAAAAGAGGTTTTTGGGTACGGGTTTTAGTGCGAAAAGAAACCCAAAAAAACTTATTTAATTCTGTTGATGAATTCTTTGTTGGTCAAATTACAAATCCAACCACTCTAAAAGGTGTAACAGAAGGTGTCAACTGGGTTTTCTCAACAGTAGGCATTACACGCCAAAAAGAAGGTCTTACATACATGAATGTAGACTATCAAGGTAATTCCAATTTATTACATGAAGCTTTGAGGGATAAGGTTGAGTCATTTCAATATATATCTGCAATAAACGGCAATAGTTTAAGGCACCTAAAAATTTTTGAAGCAAAGGAAAAATTTGTTGATGAATTAAAATTAGCAAGTATTAATCATTCTATAATGCGTCCTAATGGTTTCTTTTCAGATATGAGAGATTTTCTTAAAATGGCTCAAGGCGGAAGAGTATACTTATTTGGTAATGGTGAATTCAGGTTAAATCCAATACACGGAGAAGACTTAGCTCAAATATGTGTACATAACATGCTTAATAATATTGAAGAAGAAACGGTAGGAGGAATTGATGTTCTTTCTCAAAATAAATTGGCAGAATTAGCCTTAAAAGCATGGGGTAAACCCATTAAAATTACGCATCTACCCGATTGGACACGAAGGTTTTCAATTTGGTTATTAAGAACATTTACTTCATCAAAAACATATGGCCCAATAGAATTTTTCTTAACAGCAATGGCTCATGACAATATTGCTAATCCATACGGAGTAAAGAGACTAGAAGATTTTTTTAAAACAGAAGCCAATAGAATGAAAATTCAATAAAAACTATAATCTGTTAACTATGAATCAATCAATAAAAAATGCAATTATTATAGGAAGCATTCTTGCTATTCTAGAAACTTTAATGGTTTATGGAGTTAACCCTAATGAAAGTATATGGGGCTTAATACAAGGAGCAACATTTTGGTTCTCTTGTGGTGTAATTATTGCCATTTCTAAAACCTTTTTACACCCAGTTATTCAAAGTATTTTAACAACTGTATTAATGAATATTCCGTGGCTTATTGCTTTAACAATAATACCAAAAAATTATGACCATTTAGTGCCACTCATTATTGCAAGTATTGTATTTGGAACTATTGGAGGTGTGTTACTAAAAGTATTAAACAGAAATAAAAAATCAACAACATAATATAACTTTATAAAAACATGAAAATAATATCTGGCATTTGGAAAATAAAAGAAAACTATTATAATGATTTTATTGCATTTGGAAAACAAGCAGTTGTTCAATCAAAAAAAGAAGTTGGGAATATTAGCTTTCACTTTTCTGAAATAAAAATAGAGGAAAATACCTTTATGTTTTTTGAAGAATGGAAAAATCAAGAAGCCATAGACTTTCATGTATCTCAAGATTATTTTAAAACTTTTATGAAAGCATCTGAGAAAATGGTTGAATCAGCACCAATAATTACAATTTACAACACCAATAATCAAACAAAATTATAACAAACAAAATATATTAAATGGAAAACATAGTATTACACAAAGCAGAAACTAGAGGGCATGCAAACCACGGTTGGTTAGATAGCTATCACACATTTAGTTTTGCAAGTTACCACAACGCTGAACGTATGAATTTTGGTGTGCTAAGAGTTCTTAATGATGATACTGTTGCCCCAGGAATGGGATTTGGTACACACCCGCACAGAAATATGGAAATCATATCTATTCCACTAGAAGGGGATCTAGAGCATAAAGATAGTATGGGTAATAAAACTACAATACATTACGGAGATGTACAAGTAATGAGTGCTGGAACTGGTGTACAACATAGCGAGTTTAATAAAAACAAAGACAGTCAAGTAAAATTTTTACAAATTTGGGTTATTCCAAATAAAGAAAATGTTACTCCTAGGTACGATCAAATTTCTCTTGATAAAAAAGACAGATTAAATACTTTTCAGCAAATTTTATCACCTAATTCTAATGATGAAGGTGTATGGATACATCAAAATGCTTGGTTTCATTTAGCAAGTTTTGAAAATGGATTTTCATCAGAATACAAATTTAAATCCAAAGGAAGTGGGTTATACCTTTTTAACCTAAAAGGAGATATTGCAGTAAATGGACAAAAATTAACAACCAGAGATGGTCTTGGTGTTTGGGATATAAGTAAGGTAACTATTGAAGCAAATAGCGATTCAGAATTTTTGTTAATGGAAATCCCAATGGAACTTCTAAAATAAATAACAATGAAAACAGGAAGGCTTGAAGCTTTTAGTGATGGTGTATTGGCCATTATAATTACTATAATGGTTTTAGAAATGAAAATTCCTCAAGGAGCAAGTTTTGAGACTCTAAAACCATTAGTACCATTGTTTTTATCTTATGTATTAAGCTTTTTTTATCTAGGAATTTATTGGAATAACCACCACCATTTATTTCAAGCTGCAAATGGCGTTAACGGAAAAATATTGTGGGCTAATTTGAACCTTTTATTTTGGCTGTCTTTATTTCCTTTTGTAACTGGTTGGATGGGAGAAAACAATTTCGATAAAAACCCAGTAGCCTTATATGGAATCATACTATTATTAGCCTCATTAGCATATAAGTTATTAATATATTGTATTCTAAAAAATGAAGATAAAAACTCTATTGTACATAAAGCTTTAAAAAAAGACCCTAAAGGTAATTTTTCATTGTTTCTATATATTGCAGGAATAGGAATTTCGCCACACTTTCCTAGCATAAGCATAGGCATTTATTTTATTGTTGCTTTAGTATGGCTAATTCCTGAAAAAAGAATTGAACGTATATTTTAAATGAACTTAAACCAAATTACTGTACCCTCTTTAGATTTAACAAAATCTATCCCATTTTATGAAAAATTAGGATTAAAACTAATTGTTAAATCACTACCTCATTATGCAAGGTTTGAATGTCCTGAAGGAACCTCAAGCTTTTCCATTCATCAAACTAACCAACTTCCTAAAGGAGGTGGTGTTTATGTATATTTTGAATGTAAAAATTTAGATGAGCATGTCGATAAATTAAAACAAAAAGGGATTGTATTTGATTTAGAACCAACAAACCAAAGATGGCTATGGCGAGAAGCAAGACTAAAAGATACAGATGGCAATCAATTAATCCTTTTTTATGGTGGAGAAAACAGACTAAATCCACCTTGGAGAATAGACTCAACTACAAAATAAAGGAAATCACAAATAAAATATGCCGCAACCCTCTCTATTATAGCAATCTAAAATCATAAGATTGCTCATAAATCTCACAAATATAAAAATGAAAAATATATTAAATATAATAGCATTAATATGTATTACTCTAATCATATCTTGTAGCTCAGACGATAAAACTGTAGAATCCCATTTAAGCGACAAAAAAAGCATAGATAAACTAATTTTAACTCCTAATTTAAACACTACTATTAATACAATCATTAATGCCGTAATTGATGAAGACAATAAAACAATAAGTGTTATTTTACCAGCAAGCGCAGATGTTAGTAATTTAAGTCCTACCATTGAAATTTCAGAGAAATCTACGGTAAATCCAAATTCTGAAACAGCAATTAACCTTTTAAATCCTGTAACCTATACGGTAACAGCAGAGAATGGTACCAAAACTACATACACTCTTAACACTACTATAGAACCCATAAAATTAACTGATAAAGAAATATTAACCATATTCTATAATGCTAATACCAATACTACTTTAAACTGGGACATTACTACAAATATTACCTCTTGGGAAGGTGTAACTGTTAATAGTGAAGGTAGGGTAACAGAATTAGTTATAGCCAACAAAAACATAACGACCGTACCATTAGAATTTGGAGGCTTAAATATGTTAGAAAAACTATTTATTTACAATAATAAAATACAACAATTGCCAAATGAATTTGGACAACTCACTAATTTAAAAATATTAAATATTGAAAAAAACAAATTAGGAATTTACCCAGTGGTACTAGAGAATTTAAAAGCATTAGAAGCTTTAGCCTTAGGAGAAAATCAAATAAATGCACTTCCTGCAAGTATTGAGAATTTAAGCACTAGGTTGGTTATATTTCAATTAAATAATAACGAACTCCAAGTACTACCATCTAAGATTGGTGAAATTACATCTCTTATGAACCTAAATATCAGTAGTAATAAGCTAACAACATTACCTGAAGAGATTGGGAACTTAAAACAGGTATGGACAATGAATTTATCAGATAATGATTTAGTAGTGCTTCCTAAGGGTATTGAAAATATGACTGCTTTAGAAGTTTTAAATTTAGAATTTAATCAGATTAATTCTTTACCTAATGATTTTGGGAATTTAAACAAACTAAAAGAATTGTATTTAGAACATAATAATTTAGCTCTATTACCTTCAACTTTTGGAAACTTATCAGGTTTAACGCATTTAAAAGTTAATAACAACAGTATTACGTTATTGCCCACTTCTTTTGGAGAGCTTTCAAGTTTAGAACACACAGAACTACAATATAACCAATTAGCAACATTGCCATTAACCTTTGGAAATTTAAATAATGTAAAATATATAGATTTGAGCAATAATAATTTAATGACAATTCCAGCTGAAATTGGAAATCTAACAAAGGTTTCTACTTTAGATTTAAATGATAATCAAATTTTAGAGTTACCATCAAGTATAGGAAAACTAACCACGCTCATTGGTTTGTATTTAACAAATAATTCCTTAACAAACGTGCCTCAAGAAATCTGTGATCTTGCCCTTACTGGAACTAATTTATTTTTAGATAATGGGGTTAGTTGTGAATAAATAGAATTACCCTTTTTCAGTTCTCTTATATAGCTTTATAAATATTAAAATTAAACTCCATTGGAAGGAAAAATAAAATATCAATTCTCTGCGCTATTATGGAAGCACAACTCTGAAGGTGGGTGGCATTTTGTAACCCTACCTAAAGCGTTTTCTAAAGAAATTAGAGAGACGCTTCAATGGCAAGAAGAAGGCTGGGGAAGAATGAAAACTTCTGTTATAGTAAAAAATATAAATTGGAATACTTCCATTTGGTTTGACACAAAAATCAACCGTTATATATTACCTATAAAAGCAGAAAGTAGAAAAAAAGCAAATATTAAAAAAGATGATACAATTCAAGTAACCCTTTTGGTTTAACCAAATTAATATATAAAACAAATAAAGCAGAAAACAATATCTCCATGATAAAAACTATATTACTTATTCTCTTAGGTCTTTTTTTTATCCTTAATGGTACTAACCATTTGGTAAACACTCATATTTATGAAGAATATTCTAAAAAAAGAGGGCTCGTTTCTCCGCGTCTAATGGTTCAACTAAGTAGTGTTGTCCTCATCTTTGGGGGCTTTACTTTAATGTTTAACTTTTTAGTACTATATGGTGTCATTGGACTTTCTATTTTTCTTGTAATCGCTTCATTTAGTTTGCATCGGTTCTGGAAAGAAAAGGATAGTCAATCAAAATTATTGGAAAGTATGCATTTTGCAAAAAACATGGCCATTTTTACAGAGTTGATTTATATTGCATATTCATAAAATGTATCCAATCAAAAAAACAACTATATAAAGAAAAGAACCAATAATAAAATCAGTAATGTTTGAAAACAGATAAAACTGACTACAACAATGGTAATCGTAGCGCAAGGCTCTAAAAAACACAGAATTCAACTCAAAAGCTCGTTTTTAAAGGGCTTTTGTTTTTAGATACCTTTGTTTGTTCTCAAATTTATGAGCTTGTTAAAAGTCTTATTTTAAGTGTCATTAGGGGTTTTATGTTTAATACAAAATGATACACTGCTTTGACTCTTCAAATACAGTTTCTGGGTACAACTGCCGCATTCTATTAATAGTGGAATGCCAGGGCAGCTCCTCGTCTATATCATAGCCTAAAAAATAGAGGATGTCCAAGCGCATACTACTATGCTGTATCAATTGTCCATCGCTAATGATATTTTCTAAATAACCCACCAAACACAATTTAAAGAAAACTACAGGATCGATGCTTTTTTGTCCGCTTTCTCCATAGTAACACTTGGTTAAAGGATACAAAAAATCGAGATCTAGAACTTCTTTTAATCCCCGATAAAAATTGTTCTTGGGAATCCGCTCACTCAGTTGGAATTGAGAAAATAATTTTTCTTGATAATCTTTCTTGCCTTGCATATAACAAGATACGAAATTTCTATATCTTTAACTTGTGGTTGTGCAACAGCCACACCGTATAAAATTAATTGCTAGTGCAAGCCTACTTACGAAAATCCTCGCGGATTTTCTATTCGGTTTGTATTTGCTAAATTAGTTACTTAAACAACGCAACTAATCTTATACAAACACGTTGCCATTCATTAAAAAACTCAGTATATATCATAAAACAAAAAATTATTATGAAAATAAAAAAATTAGTATTTATTATTCTAATCGGACAATTTACTTTCGGGCAAACAGAAACAATTAACAATGGAGATTTAAAATTTACAGGAAATAGAGATAATGTTATTTCATTAAATGGAGATAATACTGCAAATAAGCCAATGCTAATAATTGGAGAACGACAGAAATATGGAATTGGTTTTAAATGGGATAGTGGGCTAAATCTGGATATTGTTCAATTTGACAACCAAGATATTTTTTCAACGATTCCAACAAAAATAGGACATTTTAGAGTGAGAGATAAAGTTTTTTATTGGGAGGGCAATGTAGGTATTGGTACGACAAACCCTTTAACGAAATTTCACATTAACGGAAGAGGAATTACATTTAATAGAGATTCTGAATATGGTCAATTTATTGATTTCAAGAGAAATAATATTAAGTCATGGCAAATTCATGCTGGTATTAATAATAACGACACATTCAGTATTAGAGATGGTTCTGACTCTTCTAAATTTACTATACTTCAATCAGGTAATATCGGAATAGGAACAACTAATCCAGATATGAAATTAACAGTTAATGGTAATATTCATGCTAAAGAAGTTAAGATTGACCTCAATATTCCTGCTCCCGATTATGTATTTAAGGAGAGTTATAATCTAAGAAGTATAGAAGAGGTAGAAAGCTTCATAAAAGAAAATAGCCATCTTCCCGAAATCCCATCAGCAAAAGAATTTGAACAAAACGGAGTTATGCAAGCTGAAATGGATATGAATCTTCTTAAAAAAATTGAGGAATTAACATTATATACAATCCAACAACAAAAAGAAATTGAGGAATTAAAACTATATAATAAGAAACTTCTTGAATTACAAAAAAGATTGGAAAAATTGGAGAAATCAGAGTAGTAAAATGGCTAATAAAAACCGACTTTTAATAATCTCTCAAAAAAATCCTACTTTTACGCTATGGACATAAAACTGACAGAAGAGGAAAAAATTAAAATCTTGAATTCCGATGACATATATGGAATCATGCAAAAGGTTCTACTTCGAGAAAACAAAATTGACCAAGACAGGGAACATTTTTGGGTTATTGGATTGGCAAACAACAATCGTATTCTTTTTATAGAACTCGTTAGTTTAGGAACTGTAAATAAAACATTAGCGGAGCCCATGGAGGTTTTTAGCTTTGCATTGCAAAAGAGGGCTGTGAAAATAATTTTATGTCATAATCACCCTAGCGGAGAATTAAAACCATCAGAAGGAGATAAAAATGTATCTGACAGATTAATTCAAGTCGGAATCATTGTGGACACCGAGGTTCTTGACCATTTGATAATATCTGATAAAAGTTATTTGAGTTTTGCTGATACTGGACTTTTAGATGAATTGAAAAAAAGCACAAAATATGTTCCTAAATATGTATTAGAACAGAGATTTAAAAAAGAGGCTACTGAAATTGCCAATAAAAAGAAAACCGTTGAAATAGCAAAAGAATTTAAAAGAAATGGAGTTGATAACGAAACGATTGCATTATCAACAGGACTTTCAATTGAAGAAGTTGAAAAATTGAGAGTTAAAAAGAAATAAAAGCCAGTTGCCTAACATGGTATAAAAATAATTGCTGTTTTAGGCTTAAACAAAGGTAGTTGCTCTTTTGCTACGTCTGATTTTCCTGCGGAAAATCCTTGCACACAAAACCGCAACTACTCTTATACTTAGCGTTGTAAAACATTTGACCAACCAATGAACATTGATAAATCAAACGAATTTCCTCATATTAAATTTGGCTCTCGTGGAGAGGGAATTTATTATAATCTCAATGGAACAGAATATGGTTTTGATTCTACTTGTTTTCGCGGAATAAATATTTGTTTAAGAGATTTAAGTGATACTAATTTGAATGAAAATCAAAAGACTAAAATGTTTATGGAAATTATTCAATTCGTAAATGAAATAGAAAATGAAAAACCAATAATCTCTTACAATACTGACGAAAAAGATTCGGAATTGTGGAAGAAGCTAACAGTTGAATTCAGTTCCCAAATTAAGGACGTTGAAATAACAAATAATGAAGAAGCAAATTTAGCTTGGTACAAAAGCATGAAAGCCGATTTAGAAAATGGATTGACCGAAATAAATATTAGAGGTCTGAAAATAAAAACAGTTACTGATTTAGACAAACATTGGAATAAAATAAAATTCGTGAAAGATGGTGATTCAAACAAAAAAGTCACCTTTTGGGATAAATTAAAAGCAAAATTGAATTAAAAGAATTTTAAACTGAGTATGGAATTTTTAAATAATGAAGAAAAAATTGGCAACCTAGTAAATAAATATAATGATTTAGAATTATTGATAAATCATGTTATTTCTCAATACTTTTCACCAAGTAAGAATGAAAGAGATTTCCATAAAATATTATTGAATGGTACTGTAATTGGAATGGGGCAAAAAATTAAAATTTTAGCTAATATGGAAAACTTCGACAGTGACAAATCTATTCACAGTTTGGGTGAAATCTCAAGAATTAGGAACGCAGTTGTCCATAATAATCCCTACGTTTATATTGATCCAAAAAAAAATATAGATAAAGAAGGTTTTAATCATAAAATAGTTCGGCAAATTGATGTTATGAACTCGTCAGGGAAAATAAAGACAAAAAATTTTGATGATGAATACAGTAGGTTTATGGAATTAATCGAGTTTGTTGTTCCGTATATTCAAAGTTACAATTTAAGTAAAGCCGATATTTAATAGAAAAACGTTTTACAACAAAGTACTGTGTATAGCAAATTGCTCGTTCTGTGCATACTCGGAAAATCCTGCGGATTTTCCTCTGGTTCGTTTTTGTTTATTAACTTAGTCCTAGCCAACGCAACTAATCATACACGAACACGTTGTGTGTAATTATGACCCGTCCTGAAATAAGGCTACATAATTCAAAACAATTATGTACAAAAATGACAAAGTAATTAGACGCTACAG
>CANNAN010000018.1 GCA_947502635.1 uncultured Flavobacteriaceae bacterium | reverse complement strand
CCTACAGCTGTTGTGCTTAAGGTCGTTGTATCGTTTACACAAAGGGTGTTCGTTCCTGTAATCGCTGGGGCACTTGGGGAGGCATTAACGGTAAAAGTCACATCACTAGTTGAAACAGCGCAAGGAGCTGATGCTGGTATCGTATATCTTACGGTAACAGATGTATTTACTGCTATATCAGCTGGAGTATAAGTAGTTCCTAAAATACTTCCTCCTCCACTAACAACACTCCAAGTACCTCCTGAGGAAGTCGTTGTTAGAGTTTTGGTATCACTTTCACAAATAGTACTATTATCGGTTGTATTATTAGCAACAGGACAAACAGTAATTCCTAAAGTGGCTGTATTAGAACTTTCTGAAGAAGTATCTAAAACTCTAAAATTGATATCTGCATTGCCTATATAATTTGTTGCAGGTGTAAACGTTACGAGCCCCGTATTATCAACTGAATACACTCCTACACCCACAATTACTAAATCACTACCTACATAGCCCACATTCGAACTATTACTTGGGTCTATTAAAGTAACAGTTGTAGGGTCTAAATTACCTTCAGGATCTGAAGAGCCTGTTAAAACATTATAAGGCCCATTGGCTCCTGAGTTTTGCACAACTACATTTCCTAAATTATCTACAACTACTGGCGGATCATTTGTAGGATCTGGATCATTAGTTTCTGTAACAAAAGTGACATCCCCTAAAAAACTAACTGAATTTTGTCTTGTACCTCCACTTATTGAACGCCCGTTTCTAAACCTTACACTACTTATATTATTATAAGTCACTGTAACTACATACTCAGTCCTTGCTGCATGAATACCTGCAGAAAAATCAGTACCACTTTGAAAACGAGTAAACGCTCCACTATTTGACACTGCTAAGGCAGTAGGACACCCAATAGTATTATCTGTTGCCCCTGAACCTTGAGGACATCCTGCAGGAGTAGGGCTAATACCTGCTTCAAGTGAAAAACTATCTGGTACTAAAACTTCAAAAAACTCTTCCCCATCAACATCAATAGCACTCAATGTATACGAATCTACTTCAATAGGGGTTCCGTTGCTAACTACAGTTGCTGTTCCATCTTCCACAAATTCAATTTCCCACTCAACATATCCACCTGCAGCAGTTGTTGTTGTAGAAGGTTCAAACCTATTATCAACACCTAAAGCTGAATCTATATTATTTACAGTAATATTATTTAATTCTATAATAGTTACAACTGCATCTGCATTTGAAGTCGTTCCATTGACATTAATTACTACATCTGTATACAAATATCTCGATCCTTGTTGGTTTAAAGTCCCTGACAAAAGAGTTGGTCCTTGAGCACCACCAAATGTTGGTCCTTGTGACAAAGCAGAAAATGAAAATAATAGACTTGTAAATATCAGTAAACATGAATACTTTAATTGTTCTTTTTTTAATTCAAAGCTTTTAAAAAACAAAATAGTCTTGTTTTTTAATAAAAAAGGAGTAAAGGTTTTCATCTTTGAGAGTTATAGTTAGTATAAGGTTGGTTATAATATTGATAATAGCAATTCACAAAAAATTGAGAGTGGAGCCGTTAGTTGATTTTTAATATCTCGGCAAAAAAACAAATACCAGAAAGTAATATTACAGAAGTAAAAATTGACTTATAAAAAATTTTGGTATCTAAATAATCACTTTTACTTAAGTTTGAAGATTTAATAAAAAAATTCATAGTATTAGAGAGTTTGAGAGTTAGGGAATTTGAGAGCATGGTTTCTTATAATAGTTGGTTCTTTTGTTGGTTAATTCTAAATATATCGATAAAATGCATTTTTAACCGATTAAATGCAAATATATATTTTTTGTGTACTTTAACAAACAATTATTATTATTATTTTAACATTTGTTAATTATTGTAATCTATAACTCTCATGAAGACGAATTAAAAACTGTCATTATTGATTATAATTGATAAAAGTTAGACGAAAACTATCAGATTTATATAAAAAAATTAAGGAAGATTTAAGCAAAAAACGGAACCTTACCTATCTAAAAATTATCTAGTTAGTATTAATAATTTTTATCAAAAAATTAAAGTTTAAAGAAAATTTTAATGCTAATTAAACAACAAAAAGTATTTTGAAGTTGGTATTTTTATGAAAGATTATTCAACTAATCACTATGAGTAAATACATTATAAACATTAATAAAATTAACAAATGTTAATTTTATTAATGTTTATAATTATCGATAAAAGTATAAATTACCTTGTTAAAGGTCTTAACAAATTTAATTAAGCAAACTATATTTCTCTCACTCGCTCAGTATCAAATAATAGAAAAAACTTACCTATTAGATCGAACAACTAAAATTTCATACATCTTTAGAAGTATAAAACTTATAATTATTATTTTTACACATAACTTTCATCGATATTATATGTCTTTTGTCGATATAATTCATTTATACTCTCTATTAAAATCATTAAAACCCTCTAAAAAAGGCCAATAAGATTTTTATCTAAAGAATATTCTCTTAAAGCATTACATCGATATTATTTCTTATATAAAATAGTAATGAAAGAAATGTTATATATCATTATATAGTTGTCCTAATGATTCCTAAATACAAATATACTTTACTATAATAGTTTCTATAAAAAACAATTTTATTAATATTATATTTGCAACCCATTTGGATAAAACATTTATGAGTTTTTTAAAGGAAATACAACGTAGACGCACTTTTGGTATTATTTCACACCCTGATGCTGGTAAGACTACTTTAACTGAAAAATTACTACTTTTTGGTGGTGCCATTCAGGAAGCTGGGGCTGTAAAAAGTAACAAAATAAAAAAGGGAGCGACTAGTGATTTTATGGAAATAGAACGCCAACGTGGTATTTCTGTAGCTACTTCTGTTTTAGCTTTTGAATATAATGGTATAAAAATTAATATTCTTGATACTCCTGGACATAAGGATTTCGCTGAAGACACTTTTAGAACGCTTACCGCAGTTGATAGTGTTATTGTAGTCATTGATGTTGCAAAAGGTGTGGAGGAGCAAACTGAAAAACTTGTTGAAGTTTGTAGAATGCGAAATATACCTATGATTGTTTTCATTAATAAGATGGATAGAGAGGGTAAAGATGCTTTCGATCTTTTGGACGAAATTGAACAAAAATTAGGATTAAAAGTAGTGCCTTTAAGTTTCCCAATTGGTATGGGTTATGATTTTAAAGGTATTTATAATATTTGGGAAAAAAATATTAATTTATTTAGTGGAGATAGTAGAAAAGATATTGAAGAGACTGTCGAGATTAAAGATTTAGGATCTTCAGAATTAGATACGCTTGTGGGTGAAAAGGCAGCTCAAACATTAAGAGATGAAATTGAACTAGTTGAAGGTATATATCCGAAATTTAGTAAAGAGGATTATCTAAATGGCGATTTACAACCTGTATTTTTTGGTTCGGCTTTGAATAATTTTGGTGTTAGAGAGTTATTAGATTGTTTTGTTGAAATTGCCCCTAAACCAAGACCTAAACAAAGTGAAGAACGTTTAGTAGAACCAGATGAAGCTAAATTCTCTGGATTTGTTTTTAAAATCCATGCTAACATGGATCCTAATCATAGAGATCGTTTAGCTTTTATTAAAATTGTATCTGGTACATTTAAAAGAAATACGCCTTACTTGCATGTAAGGAACAAGAAAAAATTAAAGTTTTCTAGTCCAAATGCTTTTTTTGCAGAGAAAAAAGAAATTGTAGATACTTCTTATCCTGGTGATATTGTTGGTCTGCATGATACTGGTAATTTTAAAATAGGTGACACACTTACCGAAGGTGAAAATATAAATTATAAAGGGGTTCCTAGTTTTTCACCTGAGCATTTTAGATATATTAATAATGCCGATCCTTTAAAATCAAAACAACTCTTTAAAGGGATAGATCAATTAATGGATGAAGGGGTTGCTCAATTATTTACATTGGAGCTTAATGGCAGAAAAGTGATTGGTACCGTTGGTGCCTTACAATATGAAGTTATACAATATAGATTAGAGCATGAATATGGAGCAAAATGTTCTTATGAAAATTTAAATGTACATAAAGCGTGTTGGGTAGATCCTGAGAATTCTAAAAGCGAAGAATACAAAGAATTTGTTAGAGTAAAGCAACGTTTTCTAGCAAAAGACAAACAGGATCAACTTGTTTTTTTAGCAGACTCGTCTTTTTCATTACAAATGACACAACAAAAATATCCTAATATTAAGTTTCATTTCACTTCCGAATTTGATTAAAAACAATATATCACACTAACTAATCATCGGTTAATCAATTATTTAAGTATTTTTATCGATTATTTTTAATATTAAGATTGATCTTTCTATATCTTTAAAATAGCATCATAACCCCAAAAAATGATCTACTTATGGAAACAAACACTAATATTTATAGTAATACAGATATTACTGTAACCTACGAACCTTGTATATGCATTCATGCTGAATATTGTGCTAAAGAACTTTCAAATGTTTTTAGAGATTCTGTAATTCCTTGGATTGACCTTGAAGGTGCATCTGCTAAAAAAATCATAAAGCAAGTTAAAAAATGTCCTTCGGGAGCCTTACAGTTTTATTACAATAGAGAGGTTGCCTAAATCTAGAATTTTGTTCATTAAAACAGGAAAAACCTTAACTGAAATGGCTATTAAGTTAAAATAAAGCTTTTCAAGCACTTTATTTCATGAAATACTAGACTAGTAAAGTAAAACTAAATAAATAGCTTAAAATAGTTTATTTAAAGCCAAAATTCTGGTCAGTATAATTAAAATCAATGAAATTCTTTGCAGCGATAGTTAACTTTTATAAAAACAAAAGCTCTTGAAAATTTTCAAGAGCTTTTGTTTTATGCTTGACCAGTAGGACCAAAATTTAGAGGTATTGGAGGTTGCTCATAATCTTTAATTTCTCCATGAGCATTTTCAAACCTAGATACGTTTTCTCCTAAAGCTTTCAGTAATCGTTTTGCATGCTGTGGCGTTAATATTATTCTAGACTTCACTTTACTCTTTGGAATTCCAGGCATAATATTTACAAAATCTACAACAAACTCTGAAACTGAATGATTAATAATAGCTAAATTGGAATAAGTCCCTTCTGCTACTTTTTCATCTAATTCTATGTTAATTTGACCTTGTTTTTGATTATCTTTTTCGTTTGCCATCTTAAATACGTTTTCAATTAATAAAAAATCCTGCTACAATTTGGCAGGATTTTTATTTTATTAGTAATCACAACCTGCGTTGAGATAAATGAGATTCCCGCCTTAGCGGGAATGACAAAATATTAATTATAGTTTAATTCTTGTTTTACCTGCATCATTTCATCAAACTCTTCTTTAGAGCCAACAATGATATCTGTATAACTTCTCATACCTGTACCTGCTGGAATTCTATGACCAACAATTACATTCTCTTTCAATCCTTCTAAACTATCTACTTTTCCTGCTACAGCCGCTTCATTAAGAACCTTAGTTGTTTCCTGGAACGATGCTGCAGAAATAAATGATTTAGTTTGAAGTGATGCTCTTGTTATACCTTGCAGTATTGGAGTAGCAGTAGCTGGTTTAGCATCTCTTGCTTCAACAAGTTGTTTATCTTCTCTACGTAAAATTGAATTTTCATCTCTTAGCTCGCGAGGCGTAATAATTTGTCCTGCTTTAAGATTTGTTGAATCTCCAGCCTCTTCAATTACTTTCATTCCGAAAATATCATCATTTTCTTTAATGAAATCAGCTTTATGTGCTAATTGATCTTCTAAGAAAATAGTGTCTCCAGAATCAATAATACGTACTTTACGCATCATCTGTCTTACAACAACCTCAAAGTGCTTATCGTTAATCTTCACACCTTGCAAACGATATACTTCTTGTACTTCGTTTACTAAATATTGTTGAACCGCAGATGGGCCTTTTATATTTAAGATATCGTTTGGCGTAATAGAACCATCAGAAAGTGGCATACCTGCTTTTACATAATCATTTTCTTGAACAAGAATCTGATTCGATAATTTAACAAGATACTTTTTAATTTCTCCTAATTTAGATTCTACAATAATCTCACGATTACCTCTTTTTATTTTACCAAAAGAAACAACACCATCAATTTCACTAACTACAGCTGGGTTTGAAGGGTTACGCGCTTCGAATAATTCGGTTACACGAGGTAAACCTCCTGTAATATCACCTGCTTTAGCAGATTTACGAGGGATCTTAACTAAAATCTTTCCAACTTTAATCTTCTCTCCATCATCAATCATTAAATGGGCTCCAACAGGTAAATTGTATGAACGTATCGTTTCACCTTTGGCATCTTCAATATGAAGTGTTGGAATAAGTTTCTTATTTCTAGATTCAGAAATCACTTTTTCCTGGAAACCTGTTTGTTCATCAATTTCAACTTGGTAAGTAATCCCCTGTTCTATATTTTCATATTTTACTTTACCAGCAAATTCTGAAATAATAACACCATTATATGGATCCCATGAACAAACGACATCTCCCTTGCTTAAGTTATCACCGTTTTTAACATATATGTTTGAACCATATGGAATATTGTTTGTACTTAAAACAATTCCCGTTTGCTTATCAGTAAGTTTAAGTTCAGAGGTTCTAGAAATAACAATATCAACAGTCTTTCCTTCGCTATCTTCTCCTTTTACTGTTTTTAGATCTTCAATTTCTGCATGACCATCAAATTTAACAGCCAATTTATTTTCTTCAGAAATATTACCAGCAATACCCCCTACGTGGAATGTACGAAGTGTTAACTGTGTTCCTGGTTCTCCAATAGACTGTGCTGCAACAACACCAACTGCCTCACCTCTTTGTACCATTTTTCCTGTCGCTAAATTACGACCATAACATTTAGCACAAATTCCTTGTAAAGCTTCACAAGTTAAAGCAGAACGCACTTCCACACTTTCAATTGGAGATGCTTCTATTGATTTTGCTATATCGTCTTCAATTAACTGACCAGATGTTACTAATAATTCTTCTGTTAAAGGATTATAAACATCATTTAAAGCAACACGTCCAACGATTCTTTCTTCAAGTGTTTCTACAACTTCATCATTTTTCTTTAAAGGTGAAACTTCAACACCTCTTAGTGTACCACAATCTTCTGTATTAATAATAACATCTTGAGATACATCAACCAAACGACGTGTTAAATAACCTGCATCGGCTGTTTTAAGAGCTGTATCTGCAAGACCTTTACGAGCACCGTGTGTAGATATAAAGTATTCTAAAATTGAAAGTCCTTCTTTAAAGTTAGAAAGAATTGGATTTTCAATAATCTCTCCTCCACCTGCATTAGATTTTTTAGGTTTAGCCATTAATCCACGCATACCTGTAAGCTGTCGAATCTGTTCTTTAGATCCACGAGCTCCAGAATCAAGCATCATAAACACCGAGTTAAATCCTTGTTGATCTTCACGAATACGTTTCATTGACAACTCTGTCAATTCAGCATTTGTAGATGTCCAAATGTCAATAACTTGGTTATAACGTTCGTTGTTCGTTATAAGTCCCATGTTATAGTTACCCATAATACCATCAACTAAACCATTGGCTTTATCAATCATTCCTTGTTTTTCTGGTGGAATAATAATATCCCCTAAACTGAATGATAATCCACCTTGGAATGCAAATTTGAATCCTAATGTTCTAATAGCATCTAAGAAATCTGCAGTTTCTGGAACAGAAGTAAACTTCAATATACTACCAATAATATCTCTTAATGATTTCTTAGTAAGTACTTCATTAATATAACCTGCCGCTTGTGGCACATGTTGGTTAAATAATACACGTCCAACTGTTGTATCAACAATCATCGGAGCTAACTTACCATCTTCATTAATATCAATGGTTCTTACTTTTATACCTGCATTTAAATCTACTCTCTTTTCATTGAAAGCAATTTCTACTTCTTCTGGCGCATAAAATGTTAAGCCTTCTCCTTTAACTTTTACTTCTGGTGTAGATTTACGTAACTTGGTCATGTAATATAACCCAAGTACCATATCCTGAGAAGGTACCGTTACTGGAGATCCATTAGCTGGATTTAAAATATTATGAGATGCCAACATTAATAATTGACATTCTAAAATAGCTTCTGGTCCTAATGGTAAGTGTACTGCCATTTGATCACCATCGAAATCCGCATTAAATGCTGTACATACCAATGGGTGTAATTGGATGGCTTTCCCTTCAATTAATTTTGGTTGAAAAGCTTGTATACCCAATCTATGCAGAGTAGGCGCACGGTTTAGTAATACTGGGTGTCCTTTAAGAACATTTTCCAAGATATCCCAAACAACTGGCTCTCTTTTATCTATAATTTTCTTAGCTGATTTTACAGTTTTAACAATACCTCTTTCAATTAATTTTCTAATTACGAAAGGCTTGTAAAGCTCTGCAGCCATATTTTTTGGTAAACCACATTCGAATAATTTCAATTCTGGTCCAACAACAATAACAGAACGCGCTGAATAATCAACACGTTTACCAAGTAAGTTTTGACGAAAACGTCCTTGCTTACCTTTTAATGAATCTGATAATGATTTTAACGGTCTGTTAGAATCTGTTTTTACAGCTGAAGATTTACGCGTATTATCAAATAGAGAATCTACAGACTCCTGAAGCATACGTTTTTCATTACGTAAAATTACTTCTGGTGCCTTAATTTCAACTAATCTTTTAAGACGGTTATTACGGATAATAACACGACGGTATAAATCATTTAAATCAGATGTTGCGAAACGACCTCCATCTAGAGGTACTAATGGACGCAATTCTGGTGGAATGATTGGAATCACTTTCATAATCATCCATTCTGGACGATTTTCTCTATTTAGATTAGACTCACGTAAAGACTCTACGACTTGCAAACGTTTTAAAGCTTCAGTTTTACGTTGTTTAGACGTTTCAGTATTTGCTTTATGACGTAATTCGTATGATAAAGTTTCTAAATCAATTCTAGCTAATAATTCAATAAGACATTCAGCACCCATTTTAGCTAAGAACTTATTAGGGTCTGTATCGTCTAAGTATTGATTATCCTGAGGAAGTTCTTCAAGAATATTTAAATATTCTTCTTCTGTTAGGAAGTCCATTTTTTGCAATGGTTCACCTTCTTCATTTTTAGCATTACCAGGTTGAATTACTACATAACGTTCGTAGTAAATAATCATATCTAATTTCTTAGATGGTAAACCTAATAAATAACCTATTTTATTTGGTAACGAACGAAAATACCAGATATGAGCTACAGGAACTACTAAATTAATATGTCCTACTCTATCACGACGTACTTTCTTTTCTGTTACTTCTACACCACAACGATCGCAAACGATTCCTTTGTAGCGAATTCTTTTGTATTTACCACAAGCACACTCATAATCCTTTACAGGACCAAAAATACGCTCACAGAACAAACCATCACGTTCAGGTTTGTGAGTTCGATAATTGATAGTTTCTGGCTTTAAAACCTCACCTCTAGACTCAGCTAAAATAGACTCTGGTGATGCCAAACCAATTGAGATTTTATTAAACCTCTTTACTGTATTCTTATCTTGTTTTCTTGCCATAATTTCTTATAGTATTCAGTGTTCAGTGTTCAGTGCGCAGTGCCTACTGCTGACTGATTACTGTAAACTATTTTATTATTCTTCTAATCTGATATCTAAACCTAAACCTTTCAATTCGTGCATTAATACGTTGAATGATTCTGGTAATCCTGGATCTGGCATTGGTTCACCTTTAACGATACTTTCGTAAGTTTTAGCTCTACCAATAACATCATCAGATTTTACAGTTAAGATTTCACGTAAAGTACTTGATGCTCCATAAGCCTCTAGTGCCCAAACTTCCATCTCTCCAAAACGCTGACCACCAAATTGTGCTTTACCACCTAATGGTTGTTGTGTGATTAATGAGTAAGGTCCAATAGAACGTGCGTGCATCTTATCGTCTACCATGTGTCCTAGCTTCAACATATAAATCACACCAACTGTTGCTGGTTGATCGAAACGTTGTCCTGTTCCTCCATCATATAAATAAGTATGTCCGTATCTTGGAATTCCAGCTTCATCTGTAAATCCGTTGATTTGATCTATTGAAGCACCATCGAAAATTGGTGTCGCATACTTGCGATCTAATTTTTGACCTGCCCAACCTAATACAGTTTCATATATCTGACCAATATTCATACGAGATGGTACTCCTAGTGGATTTAATACAATATCAACAGGTGTTCCATCTTCTAAGAAAGGCATATCTTCCTGACGAACGATTCTTGCAACAATACCTTTGTTACCGTGACGTCCTGCCATTTTATCACCTACTTTAAGTTTACGCTTTTTAGCGATATAGACTTTCGCAAGTTTAATAATACCTGCTGGTAATTCATCACCCACAGAAATTGTAAACTTCTCACGTCTTAAAGATCCTTGTAAATCGTTTTCTTTAATTTTATAGTTGTGAATTAAATCTGCTACAAGTTGATTTGTATGCTCATCTGTTGTCCATTTACCTGAAACTAAATGCGCGTAATCATCTACAGCATTTAACATTTTTAGTGTGAATTTTTTACCCTTTGGTAATACTTCTTCACCTAAATCATTAAAGATACCTTGCGCTGTTTTACCATTTACAATGGTAAAAAGTTTTTCAATTAAAATATCTTTTAAATCATCAAACTTTCTGTCATATTGAGCTTCTAATGCTAAGATATCATCTTTATCTTGAGCTCTTTTACGTTTATCTTTTACTGCTCTTGCAAATAATTTCTTTTCAATTACAACACCATTTAAAGATGGTGATGCTTTTAAAGATGCATCTTTTACATCACCTGCTTTATCACCGAAGATAGCACGTAATAGTTTTTCTTCTGGAGTTGGATCAGATTCACCTTTAGGTGTAATCTTACCTATAAGAATATCGCCAGGTTTTACTTCTGCACCTACGCGAATCATTCCGTTTTCATCTAAATCTTTAGTAGCTTCTTCAGAAACATTAGGGATATCATTCGTTAGCTCTTCATTACCTAGTTTAGTATCTCTAACTTCTAAAGAATACTCATCAATATGAATAGATGTAAAGATATCTTCACGTACTACTTTTTCAGAAATTACAATAGCATCCTCAAAGTTATATCCTTTCCAAGGCATAAAAGCTACTTTCATGTTTCTTCCTAATGCTAACTCTCCTTTTTGAGTGGCATAGCCTTCACATAAAACCTGACCTTTATTTACTATATCTCCTTTAACTACAATTGGTTTTAGGTTGATGGAAGTTCCTTGATTCGTTTTTCTGAATTTAACCAATTGATAAACCTTAATATCACTATCAAAACTTACTTTAGCTTCATCCTCGGTACGATCGTATCTGATTTTTATTTCGTTTGCATCAACGTAAAGTACTTCTCCACTTCCTTCTGCATTAATTAATACACGAGAATCTGAAGCTACTTGACGCTCTAATCCTGTACCTACAATTGGTGCTTGTGGCAATAATAATGGAACTGCTTGACGCATCATGTTAGATCCCATCAAGGCTCTATTCGCATCATCATGCTCTAAAAACGGAATTAAAGATGACGAAATTGATGAAATTTGGTTTGGCGCTACATCTGTATAATGTAACTCTGATGGGTCTATTACAGGGAAGTCACCTTCCATTCTAGCAATAACCTTATCATGTAAAATCTTACCATCATCATCAACTTCAACAGTTGCTTGTGCAATTAATTTTTCTTCTTCCTCTTCTGCACTTAAATATGTTGGTACATTTTTAATATCTACGACACCTTCAGTAACTTTTCTATAAGGCGTTTCAATGAATCCCATAGAATTCACTTTAGCAAATACAGAAAGTGATGAAATAAGACCAATATTTGGTCCCTCTGGTGTTTCAATAGGACATAAACGTCCATAATGTGTATAGTGAACATCACGTACCTCGAAACCTGCTCTTTCACGAGATAATCCTCCTGGTCCTAATGCAGACAAACGACGTTTGTGTGTAATTTCAGCTAATGGATTTGTTTGATCCATAAACTGAGATAATTGGTTAGTACCAAAAAATGAATTAATTACAGACGATAATGTCTTAGCATTAATTAAATCTATTGGTGTAAACACCTCGTTATCACGAACATTCATACGCTCACGAATGGTACGAGCCATACGCGCTAAACCAACACCGAACTGCTGAGATAATTGCTCACCAACTGTACGTACACGACGGTTAGATAAGTGATCAATATCATCAATCTCTGCTTTAGAGTTGATAAGCTCGATTAAATATTTTATAATAGTAATGATATCTTCTTTGGTAAGCACTTGCTTGTCCATTCCGATATCCAACTGTAATTTCTTATTCATTCTATAACGACCTACTTCTCCTAAAGAGTAACGTTGGTCTGAAAAGAATAATTTATCAATGATACCACGTGCTGTTTCCTCATCTGGCGGCTCAGCATTACGTAATTGTCTATAGATATGTTCAACAGCCTCTTTTTCTGAGTTTGTTGGATCTTTTTGAAGCGTATTGTGAATAATGGCATAATCACCTTGTTCAGCACTTTCTTTATGTAAAAGAATTGTTTTTACATCTGCTTCAATAATTTCTTCTACGTTTTCTTTATCTAAAATCGTATCACGATCAAGCACAATTTCGTTACGTTCAATAGATACTACTTCTCCCGTATCTTCATCAACGAAATCCTCATGCCATGTGTTTAATACACGTGCTGCTAATTTTCTTCCTAAATACTTTTTTAATCCAGATTTAGATACTTTAACTTCCTCAGCAAGATCAAAAATCTCTAAGATATCTTTATCACGTTCAAAACCAATAGCTCTAAACAATGTTGTAACAGGTAACTTTTTCTTTCTATCAATGTAAGCATACATTACCTGATTAATATCTGTTGCAAATTCAATCCAAGACCCTTTAAAAGGAATCACTCTAGCTGAATATAATTTTGTTCCATTTGCATGGAAAGATTGACCAAAGAATACTCCAGGTGAACGGTGTAATTGAGATACTACTACACGTTCTGCTCCATTGATACAAAATGTACCACTTGGTGTCATATAAGGTATAGTTCCTAAATACACATCTTGAACAATGGTCTCGAAATCCTCATGTTCAGGGTCTGTACAATATAACTTTAACCTTGCTTTTAGCGGAACGCTGTAAGTAAGTCCTCTTTCAATACACTCATCAATAGCATATCTTGGTGGATCTACGAAGTAATCTAAAAATTCTAAAACAAATTGATTACGAGAATCTGTAATAGGAAAGTTCTCCATGAAGGTGTTATAAAGACCTTCATCACCTCTTTCTTCAGATTTTGTTTCTAATTGGAAAAAATCCTGGAAGGATTTAATCTGGATATCCAAGAAATCTGGATATTCTGTTCTATTTACAATAGACGAGAAATTTAATCTTTCAGCTTGTGTTGATAACATCAATGGACGGAATTATGATTAAAAAATAATAGTGATAACGTATGTAATAATTATATACGCAAAATGGTCTAGGTCTTGAAGATAACTCTTCAGACCTAAACCTTTATGTTTTTGAGTTGTTAAGCTTACTTAAGCTCAACCTCAGCTCCAGCTTCTTCTAAAGATGCTTTTAAACCTTCAGCTTCATCTTTAGTAACACCTTCTTTAATAGCGCTTGGTGCTTCGTCAACTAAACCTTTAGCTTCTTTTAATCCTAAACCAGTTAATTCTTTAACTAATTTAACAACTGCTAATTTAGAACCACCAGCTGCTTTTAATATAACATCAAATTCAGTTTTCTCTTCAGCAGCGTCTCCACCACCTGCAGCAGGACCAGCAACAGCAACTGCAGCAGCAGCAGCAGGCTCGATACCATACTCATCTTTTAATATAGTAGCTAACTCATTTACTTCTTTTACTGTTAAGTTAACTAATTGTTCTGCGAAATCTTTTAAATCTGCCATTTTCTATCGTTTTAATAAATTTTTAATAATAATATAATTGTAATAAGTGCGTACTGTTTAAGACTATCCTTCTTTTTCAGATAGTGTTTTAATAATTCCAGCAATGGTTCCTCCACCTGATTTAAGTGCAGAAATAACATTCTTAGCAGGAGATTGTAATAATCCAATAATTTCTCCTAACAACTCTTCTTTAGACTTGATATCTACTAACATGTCTAATTGATCGTCGCCAATATAAACGGCTTCCTCAATGAACGCCCCTTTTAATAAAGGCTTCTCTGCTTTTTTACGGAAGGTTTTAATTAGCTTAGCTGGTACATTTCCTGTTTCAGAATACATCACAGATGTATTTCCTTTTAAAACTGTTGGAAGGTCTCCGAACTCTCTGTCTGAAGCTTCCATTGCTTTTTCAAGTAATGTGTTTTTAACAACTGCTAACTTTACGTTTGCTTTAAAACAAGCACGACGTAAATCTGAGGTTGTTCCTGCGTTTAATCCTGAAATATCTGTTAAATAAATATTTGCGTTATTAGCTAATTCTGCAGTTAACTCCTCAATTACTTGTGATTTTTCTTCTCTTGTCATAATAAAAGTTTTAACTTAATTAACCAATTTTAGGATCAACAGCAACACTAGGACTCATTGTAGAAGACATAAATATGCTTTTTACGTAAATACCTTTTGCGGTTGTCGGTTTTAGTTTCATTAATGTTGTTAATAATTCATTTGCATTACCTGCAATTTTATCAGCACTAAATGATGCTTTTCCTATAGCAGCGTGTACAATACCAGTTTTATCAACTTTAAAGTCAATTTTACCTGCTTTTACTTCTGTTACAGCTTTAGCTACATCCATAGTTACTGTACCTGTTTTTGGGTTAGGCATTAAGCCACGAGGACCTAACACACGTCCTAAAGGACCTAATTTCCCCATAACACTTGGCATAGTAATGATAACATCTACATCTGTCCAACCACTCTTGATTTTATCAAGGTACTCGTCTAGACCAACATAATCTGCACCAGCTTCTTTAGCTTCTGCTTCTTTATCTGGTGTTACCAATGCTAATACTTTCATATCTTTACCAGTACCATGTGGAAGCGAAACAACGCCTCTTACCATTTGGTTAGCTTTACGAGGATCAACTCCTAAACGCACTGCTAAATCAATTGATGCATCAAATTTAGTACTTGTAATTTCTTTTATCAATGCTGATGCTTCATCAACAGAATAAAGTTTTCCTTTTTCTATTTTTGCAGCAGCCTCTTTTTGCTTCTTTGTTAATCTTGCCATTTTTAATGTCTTTTAAAGATTAATTAGGAAATTTTCCTGTAACGGTTATTCCCATAGATCTTGCCGTACCAGCAACCATTTTCATAGCAGACTCTGTAGTAAATGCATTTAAATCTACCATTTTGTCTTCTGCAATAGTTTTAATCTGATCCCAAGATACTTTAGCTACTTTTTTTCGGTTTGGTTCTCCTGAACCTTTCTTCACCTTGGCCGCTTCTAATAATTGTACTGCAGCTGGAGGAGTCTTAATTACAAAGTCAAATGATTTGTCTTTGTAAACAGATATAACAACTGGTAATACTTTACCAGGTTTATCCTGTGTTCTAGCATTAAATTGCTTACAGAACTCCATTATGTTAACTCCAGCAGCACCTAAAGCGGGTCCAACCGGTGGCGACGGATTCGCAGCACCTCCCCGAACTTGTAACTTAACTACTTTACCTAATTCTTTTGCCATTTTTAATAATTTAGTTAGATACGTTTCTTATAATTGGAAGCTAAAGAACGTATCTTTATATATAGTGTAACAATTATTATACTTTTTCTACTTGCATATAACTTAATTCTAATGGTGTTTTTCTTCCAAAAATCTTAACCATTACTTCTAGTTTACGCTTTTCTTCATTTATTTTCTCAATCGTTCCATCAAATCCATTGAAAGGTCCATCGATAACTTTTACTGTTTCTCCTTTTGTAAAAGGAATTGCAACATTAGCAGTTTCTTCAACAGATAACTCATCAACTTTACCTAACATTCTGTTAACTTCAGATTGTCTAAGTGGAACAGGGTCACCTCCTTTAGTTTCACCTAAAAACCCAATAACATTAGTAACCGAACGTATTATATGAGGTACTTCTCCAGTTAAATTAGCTTGAACCATTATATATCCAGGGAAAAACACTTTTTCCTTATGGATTTTTTTTCCGTTCCTAATTTGAATCACACGTTCTGTTGGAACCAATACTTGATCAACATAATCTTGAAGACCTAATCGAGCTATTTCATTTTCGATATAAGTTTTAATCTTATTTTCTTGACCACTTACAGCTCTAACAACGTACCATTTTTTTTCGCTTACTTCTGACATAAAATCAACATTAATCATTAATTAATTAACTCAAAGTAATAGCTAACAACTTTGCTAAACACTGTATCTACTCCCCAAATTGCTAAGGAAAATATAATTGAAAATACAGCAACTAAAACCGTTAAACTTTGTGCTTCAGCCCATGATGGCCAACTCACATTATTTTTAAGTTCTCCAAATGATTCCTTTACGTAATTTACAATTCCAGCCATTTATTATTTTTTTGAACACTTTACTTCGACTGCATTTTATACAGACTGGGCTCAGTGTAAACTTACTTAGAGACTCTTATCTCAATATATTATTTCAAATAAAAAACACTTATTTTAAAGTCTTTTTCATATTAAGCATGGATTGAGATGCTTACTTCGACTATGCTGAGCATAAACTTCTCGCTTGCAATCCTGCTTTGCACGGGTTGAGAGACTCGAACTCCCGACACCTGGTTTTGGAGACCAGTGCTCTACCAACTGAGCTAAACCCGTAAATATAAGTCAAGGTATTCCGAAAAACGAAATACCTTAGCTTATTATTTATTTAAAACTGTATTAGTCTAAAATTTCAGTTACCTGACCTGCACCAACAGTTCTACCACCTTCACGAATTGCAAAACGTAAACCAACATTCATTGCAATTGGTTGAATTAATTCAACAGTAATAGTTAAGTTATCTCCAGGCATAACCATTTCAACTCCATCAGGAAGCGCAATGTTTCCAGTTACATCAGTTGTACGTACATAAAACTGTGGACGGTAGTTATTATGGAATGGAGTATGACGTCCACCTTCTTCTTTTTTCAAGATATAAACCTCTGCTTTGAATTTAGCATGTGGTGTTACAGAACCTGGCTTAGTAATAACCATACCTCTTGAAATTTGAGATTTCTCAATACCTCTCAATAAGATACCTGCGTTATCACCAGCTTCACCTCTATCTAATATTTGACGGAACATTTCGATACCTGTAATAGTAGATGTTAATTTCTCAGCACCCATACCAATGATCTCTACAGGATCTCCAGTGTTAGCAATACCAGTTTCGATACGACCTGTAGCAACAGTTCCACGACCAGTAATTGAGAATACATCTTCAATTGGCATTAAGAAATCTTTATCAACCTCTCTTAATGGCTCTTCAATCCAAGCATCACAAGCTTTCATTAATTCCATTACTGTATCAACCCATTTTTGCTCACCATTAAGTGCACCTAAAGCTGAACCAGCAATTACAGGACCATTATCTCCATCATACTCATAGAAAGATAATAAGTCTCTAATTTCCATATCTACTAATTCAAGTAATTCTTCATCATCAACCATATCCACTTTATTCATGAATACAACGATACGAGGAATACCTACTTGACGTCCTAATAAGATGTGCTCACGTGTTTGTGGCATAGGACCATCTGTTGCTGCAACAACTAATATAGCTCCATCCATTTGAGCAGCACCCGTTACCATGTTTTTTACGTAATCCGCGTGACCTGGACAGTCAACGTGCGCATAGTGACGATTTTCTGTTTGATACTCTACGTGAGATGTATTAATTGTAATACCTCTTTCTTTCTCTTCTGGAGCGTTATCAATTTGATCGAAGTCTCTTGCTTCTGATAAACCTGCATCAGCTAATACTTTAGTAATAGCAGCAGTTAAAGTTGTTTTACCGTGATCTACGTGTCCAATAGTACCAATATTTAAGTGTGGTTTTGAACGATCGAAAGTTGCCTTTGCCATGTTTTTTAAATAATTTAATCTTAGTTATATAATAATATTAGTGTATTCTAATTTTTTTTAGTCTTTTAAAATAGAGCCAATGACGGGAATTGAACCCGTGACCTCTTCCTTACCAAGGAAACGCTCTACCCCTGAGCTACACCGGCCTGAAAATATTAGAGCGAGAGACCGGGTTCGAACCGGCGACATTCAGCTTGGAAGGCTGACGCTCTACCAACTGAGCTACTCTCGCAATTATTTAAAATCCTGTTATTTAAAATATCATTTTTCAATTTAAATTAAAAAATGTGGGGAGAGCAGGATTCGAACCTGCGAAGACGTAGTCAGCAGATTTACAGTCTGCCCTCGTTGGCCGCTTGAGTATCTCCCCAATTTTAAACTTTTCACTCTTTTAAAGAACTTTTCGCACCAACCTTAAGGTTAATACTTTTTTGAGCCGATGGAGGGACTCGAACCCACGACCTGCTGATTACAAATCAGCTGCTCTAGCCAGCTGAGCTACATCGGCATTTCTTATACTTTTTACGCATAAAAAAAGCCCGCTATTTCTAACGGACTGCAAATGTATAGATTTATTTTTTTAATCAAAACATTTTTTAAGAATTTTTACTATAAATGTGATCTTAATTTTTCTTTTCTCTTTTTTAACTGTCTTTCTAATGATGATACAGCCACATCTGCACCTTCTTCAAAACTCTTACATTGCTTCTTTACCACAAAACTATCCCCTGGCACACTTACTCTTGCTTCAAATATTTTATTTTCTTTTTCACTTGTATTTTCAACTTTTAAATAAACATCTGATTTAATAACTTTATCATAAAACATATCTAATTTATCCATTCGCTTCTGAATAAAATCTATTAACTTCTGGTCAGCATTAAAATTAACTGATTGTGTGTTTACTTTCATCCTTCTATTTTTTGGTTAATAATCTTTTACTATACTATTTTTTACTTCTAGGATGTGCCTTTACATGCACTTTTTTTAATTCAGCTATACTATTATGTGTATAAATTTGAGTTGCAGCTAAACTGGAATGTCCTAAAAGTTCTTTAACAGCATTTAAATCAGCACCTTGGTTTAACAAATGTGTAGCAAATGAATGACGCAGAATATGCGGACTCTTTTTTACCTTTGAAGATGCCTCACTAAAATACTCATTTATTATTCTGTAAACAAGTGTTTCATAAATTTTAACCCCCTTTTTCGTTAAAAATAAACTATTAGTATCTTTAATACTACTTAATTTATTTCTTGAAATTAAATACTTACTTATTGTCTTGACTACAGAATCTATTAACGGAACAATACGCTCTTTATTTCTCTTCCCCAGAACCTTTAACATTTTATTATCAATATCTACACTTGCTAGACTTAGCTCCACTAGCTCTATTCTTCTAATACCTGTTGAATAGAAAAGTTCTATAATTAATTTATTACGAATACTTTCGAAATCATCGTCAAAATTTAAGTCGTCTAAAACCGTTGTTATTTCTAATTCTGAAAATGGTACCTGAATTTTTCTACTCATTTTTAGGGCTTTGTGTTTTGATAAAGGGTTTCGATTTATATCGCCCGTTTTTAGAAGAAATTTATAATAGGTGTTCAATGCAGATATTTTTCTATTAATACTTCTATTCGACAATCCCTTTTCTACCATAGAAACTATCCAACTCCTAATTTGTGAATAATTTACATCCTTTATACTATTTGTATCATATTCTGCTTTTATAAATTCTGAAAAGACTTCTAAATCTTTTTGATATGCATTGACTGTTAATGCAGAATAGTTTTTTTCAAGTAATAAATAATCTATGAATGGTTTTAGTGGCATCTTTAATGGTCCTTGTATTAAGTTAAAAATACGAAGTTTTATTCTTATTTAACGTACTTTATGCATTGGAACTTCAATATGAAGTTTTCAGATACAACAAATATGATATATTCTAAAATTTATCATGGCGTCACTACAGTGAAACTTAAAAATACAGCAAAGCACTAGCACTATATATTACATTAACTGAAATTTTTAAGAGATTTTATGATGTATAAAGTGGACTTTAGTTAAGAGCAAAAAAAATCCCACTTAAAGTGGGATTTTAGAATATTACATCGCTATTTTTTAAACATCTTCTGCATCTCTTAATCCTTGTATGTATTGAGCTTTTTGAATCTGTGCTCTACGCAATACTGAAGGTTTGTTAAATTGTTTACGTGTTTGCAACTGACGTTTAGCTCCAGTCTTATCAAACTTTCTCTTAAAACGCTTTAAAGCTCTATCTATATTTTCTCCTTCTTTAATCGGTACTATTAACATAGTGTCTTAACCTCCTCTCTTTTAGAATTTCAGGGTGCAAATATATAAATAATTTTGAATTTCAAATTCTGAATTCTAACTTATTTTAAGTGGTTGGCTTATATTCTTTTTTATCGATAATAATCTTAGCTATTATTTCACGAAGAATTTCTGAAGTACCACCACCAATAGGCCCTAACCTGCTATCTCTTAAAAGTCTTGCCATTGGATAGTCTTCCATATAACCATATCCTCCTAAAAACTGAAGGCATTGGTATATAACATCGTCTGCCATTTTTGTTGACTTCAATTTAGACATAGATGCTTCCTTCACTACATACTCACCTTTGTTTAATCTATAAGTAACTGAGTAATTAAATTCTTTACAGATTTCCATATCGGTATATAAATCTGAAATATTATGTCTTAATGCTTGAAATGTATCTATTAATTTACCAAAAGCTTGACGTTCTGACATGTATTGTAATGCATACTCTAACGCGTATTCTGCACGTGCATGCGCATTTACCCCCATAATTAAACGCTCTAAAGAAAAATGTTGCAATATATAAGCAAATCCTTTATTTTCTTCTCCCATTAAATTAGTTACTGGTATTTTAACATTATCGAATGCTATTTCACCAGTGTCTGATGCTCTCCATCCTAACTTATCTAATTTGGTTGCTGAAACACCTTCGGTTTCCCTATCTATTACAAATATACTAACACCTTTATTACCTAATTCTGGGTTTGTTTTTGCAGCTATTACTAAATAATCGCTATATACGCCGTTAGTTATAAATGTTTTTGATCCATTAATAATATAATGATCACCTTCTTTCACAGCAGTTGTTCGCATTCCTGCTACATCACTACCACCAAAAGGTTCCGTAATACATAGACACCCTATTTTATCTCCTGCTATACTTGGTGCTAAATATTTTTGTTTAATAGCTTCGTTTCCTTCTGCATTTAAATGTGTCATTGCTAAATAAACATGCGCCCAAATAGCAGCTGCAAAACCACCTGAGTTTATTTTTTGAAGCTCTTCAAGAAGTATAACTGTATAGAATAAATCTAAATTCATTCCGCCATAAGCTTCTGGATAGTTTATACCAAAAAAGCCCATCTCTCCAAACTTTTTCCAAATAAACCTATCTATAGTTCCTGTTTTTTCCCATTTTTCAATATTAGGAACGACTTCTTTCTTTAAAAAATCTTGAAGGCTTTTTCTAAAAAGATTATGCTCTTCAGTGAAGTACATACTATTCATCTATTAAAATTTATTATTCTTTATCGGTTAGATGTCATTCGTAATTAACTTTTCTCTTTTATCAATGATAAATAGTTCCAAGTCAATACGTATTTCATAAACGTAGCTGTTTTTTTTAATCGAGCGACAAATATAATTTAATTATATCGATTTTATTTACTGGAAAGTCTTTAACTTTTTTTAATTCATCCAGGGACTTATACCCCTCTATTAAATCACGTTGCTCTATTATATCGTATGCTAAATCATAATCTATATGCTGAATAGTAACCAAATGATCTACGGTTGCTATATTTATATTAATCTTTTGGATTTGTCTCGGGGTCTTTACTGTAAAATTGTTTGTTATTTTTTCTATAATTTCTGAGCTTAATCCGTAAACATCCTGAAGTTGTACATCATCAATAAAACCGCCAACAAATTTATTTCGAAACCTTATAATGCGTTCTGAAAAAACCACTCCAATACCATTTATTTTTTGCAATTGCTGTGCTGATGCTTTGTTTAGATCTTGCTTTTGATTAAAAGTTTTTGGCGTGTTATTATAGCTAAGAGTTGGTTTTCTTTTTACCCTTGGATTAGTCACCCATTCTGGAAATTTAAAATACGGTGCTATTTGATTTAAAAGTGAATCGGATATTTTAGTGATTTTTTGAAACTGCTTTGTTGAATTAATCCAATAATTCTGTTTTCTAAAAGCTAACAGTCTATCAATTTCTTCATTAGACATTCCTAAAGATGCTCCTTTGAAATCTGTTATATAATTTGGATTAAAAGGATATCTTTTAGGTTTACTCTTTTCAAGTTTCACTAATCTGAGTGAATCGATTTCTTTATTGAATTTCGCGAGTGCTTCTTTATTAATTAAAATATCTTCAGACGAAGAGTCTACAAAGAAATAAACACATTGCAATCCGACAATGAGCACTATTAATAAAAAAATCCCACTTCGTTGTTCTTTGGAAAACATGAAATGGGATTTAAAATTTTGCATTTAAGTTACTTATGCTTTTGCTGCTTTTATTGCGTCTAAATATCTTTTTAATTGCTTTTTAACTACTGGGAATAAAAAGAATAGCCCTATCATATTAGGGAATATCATTGCAAAAATCATAGCATCAGAGAATTGCCAGATAGACCCCATACTTGCTGCTGCACCAATGATAACAAACATTAAAAATAAAATCTTATAAGCTAAATCTGCTGCTTTACCTCTACCAAATAAAAATTTCCAAGATTGTAATCCATAATAAGACCAAGAAATCATAGTTGAAACTGCAAATAGTACAACTGCAACTGTTAAAAACACATTAGAGTAAGGTATATATTGGGCAAATGCTTTTGAAGTTATTCCTGCACCTTCATAAGAGACTCCATCAATCATAACAGCTCCTAATCCATCACCTCCATATTGAAAGGCTCCACCAAAATTAAAGATAATAATTACTAAAGCTGTCATTGTACAGATAACCACCGTATCAATAAAAGGCTCTAGTAAAGCGACCAAACCTTCAGATGCTGAATAGTTTGTTTTTACGGCAGAATGCGCGATAGAAGCAGAACCTGCACCTGCTTCATTTGAAAAAGCTGCCCGTTTAAATCCTACCAATAACACACCTATAATACTACCAACACCAATTGCTGTAGGGTTGAAAGCTTCTTTAAATATTAAACCAATAGCATCATCAACCAATGAAAAGTTACTAAAAATGATATATAAACAAGCTAGTAGGTAGAAAACTGCCATGAAAGGCACTACCTTTTCTGTAACTGATGCTATTCTTTTAATGCCACCTATTATAATGATACCTACTAAAATTGCTAATATGACACCTATCCAAAAACCAGCACCTGCATTTTCTAAACCTAATAAATCTTTTAATACTATGGTTGCCTGGTTAGATTGTGCTGCATTACCACCTCCAAAAGAACCTCCTATACAAAAAATTGCAAAAAATACAGCTGCAATTTTACCAAGCATTGCAAAACCTTTTTCTTTCAAACCTTTACTAATATAATACATCGGTCCTCCATAAATTGTTCCGTCTTCTCCAACATCTCTATATTGCACACCAAGTGTACACTCAACAAATTTTGAAGACATCCCTAACAGCCCACAAATAATCATCCAAAAAGTAGCTCCAGGACCTCCTAAAGCAATGGCTAATGCAACCCCTGCTATATTTCCATTACCTACCGTACCAGAAACTGCTGTTGCTAAAGCCTGAAAATGACTCACTTCTCCTTCTTGACTTTCATCTCTTATTGTATCTCTTATGTCGCCATCAATGGTCATTGGAGTATCTTCTGCTTTATGTCCGCCTTCAATTTCATCATATTTACCTCTAACTGTATTAATAGCTTTTCCAAAATATTTAACATTTGGAAAACCAAAGTATATAGTAAAAAACAACGCACTAAAAACAAGCAAGATTAAAACAAACGGAATACCAAAAATCGGAAAAAATATAGCGCCAAAAACAGCATCAGAAAATGGTTTGAAAGCTTCATCAATTTGTTGATCTAAACCCTTATCCGCTACTTCTTGCGCAAATGTTAAAAATGGAAATATTAAAGTAAATATTGAAAGAAGAAATTTCTTCATAGAACGTTATATTAATTAATTTTATAGAAAAATTCGTATTAAAAGCTAGCAAGATGCTAAAAAAAAATGATTTTTTAAAACAATGGTTGTTAAAAATCAAGAATTCGTTAATCTATATCGTATTCAGAATTGAGGGCGTCTATCTGTTCTGGTCTGCCTAAAACAATAATTTTAGAATTTGATGCCAATTCTAGTTCAGCCTCTGGGTTTACTAAATATTCACCTTTTTCATCTTTATAACCGATAACTGTACAACCTGTTTTTTTTCGAAGGTCTAAATCTTTTATCGTTCTAACTGTTTTTGTATTAGAGTTATAAAGTTTTTCGACTGCAACTTCTTCTATATTAATATTCGATTTTCCAACGATTGACAAATTATCGATAAACTCCATTAAACCAGGAACTACCACTAAGGACGCCATATGATCACCACCTATTTTATCGGGTAAAATAACATTATTTGCGCCAGCTAGTTTTAGCTTATCATAAGATGTTTCTAACGAAGCTCTACTTATAATATTTATAGATTTATTTAATTGTCTGGTTGAAAGCACGACAAATAAATTATCAGCGTCATTTGGTAAAGCAGATATTAAACAAGATGCTTTATCTATTCCAGCCAAAAGAAGTGTTTCATCTTCATTGGCATTACCAATAACATAAGAAACCTCGTCCATTTGTAAGCGTTCTTCAATTTCTTTATCTTTTTCTATAACTACAAATTTCTTTTTATGTGCTAAAAGTTTTCTAGCTGCCTGCTTCCCATTTCTGCCATAACCGCAAATAACAATATGTCCATTAAAACTATCGATCTTTTTTTGCATCTTCTTATGTATTAATTCTTCAACATCATTTTTGCTTAAAATATACTCTGTAATTATTGAGAGCGCGTACCCTACAATAACCACACTTGCTAATATTAAAAATATAGTAAAAATTTTTGATTGGTCGTTAAGCGGTACCACTTCACCAAAACCAACTGTTGTCATGGTAATAACAGTCATATAAACCGAATCAATCCATGAATAACCAGATATCACTTTATACCCTGTTACCCCTATTAGTAAAATAACTACTAATAAAAATATTGCTGTATATATTTTGGTTCTAAAAAACTTTATAAGTGGATTCATATGCTATACCAATCTTATTACAAATCGAAAACAGATGAGCGTTTGGTGTAAACCAAATCTTTAATTTTTATCCAAAAAGCTAAGAATAGATACAGAGCAAAACCAAAACCAACGGTAACAAATGTTAAGTACATAAACGATGTTCTAACAACCTTAGCTCTAATTCCCAACCTATCTGCTATTCGTTGGCAAACATAATAGCCATGTTTTTGAAAAAATAATAATGGTTTATAGATATTATTCATGTCGCAATTTAAATATAAAATTTAATAAAATTATCTATTTTAGATCTCCACTTTCGTAGGAATGACAAATTAGTTGAAATCTTGAAGAAAAATTCAAGGAAGTAAATTATTCTTATTTAGTTATTAAAGTATTTCCAACTGCACATTGTAAGCATTTATTTTTATCACAATATGCTGTTTTAAGTTGAATAAGTGCTTGTGAATCTAATGAAGATTTTGAAACCTTTTTAAGGTTGTTAAACGCATCAATAATACTATTCTTTTCTGAAATAATTGAAGTCGCTATTTTTATAATTTCCAAATCCATCTTCACTCCTTTTTGCTTTGCATAACAGAATTTAAGTGGAAGAATCGTATTGATGAGTAATAAATCTATAAATGGCTGTGTGAGTTTTTTTTTAGATGATTTTGATTCTTTCTGAAAAGTATAATGTGTATCCCAAAACTTGGATGTTGATACTTTTAATAACTTATAAAAATCATCTAAATGTTTCGTTTCTATAATCTTTGAAAATAAATTTTGATGTTCATAATATAAACTGGCTAATTGAGACAATCTGATGGATGGAAAATTTGATGGGCGTAATCTAAAAAAGTAACATGGTAATACGTGATTATTCTCTAATTTAAACTTTTGTTTTAAAAATCGATATTCCTTAATCAAACCTAAAGAGTAAGATGCTTCTATATCTTGATCTAACAAACCCGATTGGCCAAATAGCAGCGCTTCTAAACTTTGTTGATTTGATTGTAATTTTCTAAGTATTGAAAAATCGATAGATTTTGCCAAACTAAAAAACGAATCTCCATTTACTTTCAGTCCGAAATTCTTTGCTAACATTTTAAATAAGACAGCTTCCCAATCGTTTTTTGATTCTTTTAAAAGCGACTCTATAACTTTTATTTTTCGTTCTAAACGTTCTAAATACAAACGTTCTAACCAATTATTTAAAACAAAATCATCACTATTTGCAAAATCATGCTCGCAATTAATCCATTTGTTTTCTTTAGTAAATAGTTTTTTATACTTATCTAAAACATCTTTTCTAATAAAATTTTTTAATTCTAATGTCGGGATTACGGTATTATCTTTTCTAAAAACGTCTGTGTCATGTTCCCAAACTACATGTAAAATAACATTATCGTACGCTTTGTCTTGTTCATGATGATGTAAGAACCAATCAGATGATTTCACATGTATTTCTACATTACCTGCCCAAAACTGTTCATCAATTATGAGCTGTGCATTAAAAAAGTCTGGACCAGAGTTTTGGTTATGTTGTCCAACGGTATCAATTATAATAACTTCTCCTGCTATTGTTTTAAGCTCGTTGATTTGAATTTTTTTATGTTTCCAGATATAGTGTAAAAAGTCTTCTTGCATGTAACTAAATAAAGTAATGTGTGTAAACTCAAAACAATATTAAGAAAATACTCACGAATAATCTATATTTTTTTAAACGCAGAAAATAACAGAACTTAATTTAATAACATCAAACCTATAATTATACGTAAAACCAAATAAATAAAAGAGCGCTTTAAGTGAAGTTGGCTTGGACTGGCAAATATTAAAATTATAATTAATCGTTTTAGATAATCAGAAAAAATGATAGAAATGAATTTATAGTTTAGTATCCTAACTGTTTCTATGCATAGTCTAAGTATATTTCATATAAACAATCAAAAAACTGTTATTGAAAATGTTATAATTAAATAAAAATAATTGTCTTTATGTTAGCTATTGAAGTTTTGCTCTGTAGTAATTAAATAGCCTTTTTATTGTAAGCCTTGCTGAAAGATTTTAATAATTCATACAACTTTTCGGGATTGAAAGGTTTCCCCATAAACCCATTCATTTTATACTGCTCTGTTTTCTTTTTAACATCGGTTTGAGCAAAAGCAGTTAATGCAATTATTGGTATGCTTGCCTTATTTTTATCTTCCGAATTTCTAATAATTTTAGCTGCCTGGTACCCATTTACTTTTGGCATTTGCAAGTCCATAAGTATTAAATCGTAATGAAACCTTTTAAAAAGCTCTAAAACCTCTTCTCCATTTTCTGCTATAGTGTATGTTACACCCCATTTACTAAAAAAACGTTTAAGTATTAGCACATTCATTTTATTATCTTCTGCAACTAGAATGTTAATATCTATGGGTTCATAATCAGGCTGCATTTTAATCATATCTGGCTCATATACACTAAGTCTGTTACTTACTTTATATGTTATCTCAAAGAAAAATGTTGAACCTTTACCAAGTTCACTTTCAACTATTAAGTCACTGCCTTGAAGGTTTAATAGTTTTTTACTTATTGACAAACCAAGACCTGTACCTCCATATTTTATGGAAGTCTCTGAATTTTCCTGCATAAAACTCTCAAAAATAGACTCTTGCCTGCTTTTTGATATTCCTATACCTGTATCTATGACTTTAAAAATAAGTTTTACTTTATTTTCATTAACACCTAAATTTTTAACACTAAGATTAATACATCCATTTTCTGTAAATTTCAAAGAGTTGCTCAATAAATTTTTAATTATTTGGGTAAGCTTTAACTTATCTCCAATAATATTATCTGGCACATCATTTTCTTTAATAACATTGAAGATTAAACCCTTTTTTTCTGTTCTTAAGCTAAAATGAGATTTTATACTTTCTAAGAAATAATTTAAACTAAAATCTTTTTCTACCAATTTTAATTTTCCAGATTTTATTTTATCAAAATCCAACAAATCATTTATCAACCCTAACAAATGTTCTCCTGAATATTTTAATGCTTTTAGGTTTTCTAATTGATCTGGGAGATACTCTTCCATTAACAAGATATTAGCTAATCCAGTAACAGCGTTTAGAGGGGTTCTAATTTCATGAGACATGGTAGACAAAAACTCGTCTTTAGATTTACTTGCTTTCTGTAATTCTATTTCTGTTTCTTTTAAGTTAGTTATATCTATAATGGTCCCAATAAAACCTGTTGAAGTTCCTTTACTATCTTTAATGAGTTTTGATTTTACCTCAAACCACATTAATTCGTCATTTTTCTTATGTTTAAATATAAACTTAATATGTTCTTTTTCTTTAGAAAATAATTCATCAAATCGTTTAAACCCATCTATATTTTCACCGTGTAAAAACTGTCTAAAACTTCTTCCTACAGCTTTATTAATAGGGATTCCAGAATATTCAGCCCATGCATTATTTAAAAAGGTGAAATTCCCATCTAAATCTGTCTCAAAAAGAACTCCTCCAATATTATCTACAATATTTTCTAATTTTTTGTTGGTATAATCTCTTTCTTTTATTAATTTTTGATTGGCTACAAATAATTCTCTAGAGCTTTCTTCAAGAATATTTTCAATATGTTTTACATCATTATCAAAGCTTTTATAAGCATCATTTACCATATTAAAAAAACGAACAAACTCTGGATTCTCAGAAATATCTAATCCTGTTTTTTTAAGTTGCCTCTTTAATAATCTATGGTAATCTTTATTTAACATTCCGAAAGTGTTGTAATAGTCATTGTTTGATTATGTAATTCACAAGGTGAAAATTCTCCAAAAGGGGCAATTTCTCCATAGGAATAAAAACCTGTAATACGAGGTTTGTCTCCTATTATATCTCTCACAGCTTCAACTTCTTCTTCAACCATTTGTTTTAAAACTAAACGACGCCCTACGCAACTAATAAGAATAGCTAATTCGGATTTTTCTTCCTGCTCTTTATTAGCATTCACTGCAGAATCTGCAGCTCCATTTATTAATCTATCTATATTTGCCTTCATTAATCGTACATAGGATCCTTCTGGAATATTACCTGCAAATGTTAAACTTTGATCAGCTTCATTTACAGCTAAGATTGTTCTAACAATTGGTGTCGAATCTTCATCTAATCGCATACTCAAAGGAAATAACAACCCCGAACTAGGCAAGTTATTTGCTTGTTTTCCTAAAAAGGATTTATATAACTCTAATGCTGGAAAACCGTCTAATTCATAAAGCACATTTTTATTTGATTTTGTTACTAAACGTTCAATTCCAAAACTATCCCATCCTCCTTTAGAACTAAACCCTACTTTTAAATTCTCCCCATAAAAACCTAAGGCTATTATGGTTTTATCAACTACTTTATTATCATTGATAACAAATGTTTTGTTAAAGTTAGATCCATCTGCGGCTAAGCCACCTGTTATACTAACATTAGGGATTATAGATTTTAGGCCCAAAACTAATTCTGCTCCATTTACATTAAGTCCATCACTTAAAACTAGTACATGTTTTAATTCTTTATTATAAAGATCTTTTGCAAGATCTTGTCCAGATCTATAACTACAGTCCATATCAATAATCTTAATGGATGCTTTTTTGTAGGTTACTTTGTCTAATTGTATAGCGGTTAAAGATATAGTCTCATCTTTTACAGTAATATCTGATATTTCCCCTGCCGTAGAACATCCAACAATGGTAGCTTCAGGATACTTATTATTTATAAAATCAAGCACCTCCTTTTTGGGATTAAAATCTGGAGATACGAAAAGTAGAAATATATTAGCTTCAATATTTAAAATAGAAATACCTTCTAGCCAATTATCCTGTTGCAGGGATATTTGTTGAACATTCATACTTAATATTTTAGAGTAATTTTAAATAAATGTATTTTGTCGTAAAAACGATACATTTTATCGAAAATATAATAAAATTTATTATAAACAAAATTTTAACTAAAGTTTTTAGTTACAACAAGTTACAGAAAAAACTTTGAAACATCAATTAAAGTGTAGATTAAATCGTACTAAATATTAATATGGAGTATAAAAACCGAAAGGGTTAAAAAGCTTAGAGATTTTTATTTTGAACATTATTGAACTGTAAAATATTTTTGTAGAGAAAATATTAAATATAGCTTATCTAAGAACATCAAAAATACTGATATTTATATGTTTAATTTTAAATAGATTCTTCGTTTACATTCAGGATGATACTTTTTAGACCTCTCCCCTTTTTTTAGAATACTATACCTATATTATTGTTTACAAAGCACTAATAATATCATACTTAGTAATAATTTGATAGGTGTCATCATGTAGTTTTACCAATACAGCACTATTATCTCTATCTATTAATTTAGAAATAGCATCAATGGGTGTATTCTTATTAACTATAGGAAACGGCTTGTGCATAACTTCTTTAATAGGTAAATCAGAAATATCTTTATTTTCAATATACTTTCGTAATAAATCCGCTTCATCGACAGCCCCTACAAACCCTGACGAATCTTCAACTGGTATTTGGGAAATTTTATATTTCTTCATACACTCTATAGCATGAGAAACTAACTCTTCTGTTTTTACTGTTATTAAAGGATTTTCTAAATGATTATTGATAATGTCTTGTGCACTGGTTAATTTATCTTCAATAAACCCACGATCACGCATCCACTCATCATTAAACATTTTACCTACATAACGGCTTCCATGATCGTGAAATAAAACGACAACTACGTCCTCCTTAGAAAAATGATCTTTTAATTGAAGAAGTCCTTTTATGGCAGCTCCAGCAGAATTACCAAGAAACATACCTTCTTCTTTTGCCAACTTTTGTGTATAAATAGCCGCATCCTTATCTGTAACTTTAGTAAAACCATCTATGACACTAAAATCAACATTTTTTGGTAGAATATCTTCCCCTATGCCTTCTGTAATATAAGGGTAGATCTCATTTTCATCAAACACCCCTGTTTCATGGTATTTTTTAAAAACAGAGCCATAGGTATCTATACCCCAAATCTTTATATTTGGATTTTGTTCTTTTAAATAATTACCGACTCCAGAAATAGTTCCTCCTGTCCCCACTCCTACCAAGAAATGCGTTACTTTACCGTCTGTTTGTTTCCATATTTCTGGACCAGTACTTTCGTAATGAGCTATAGCATTACTTGGATTATCGTATTGATTCACATACCAAGAATTTGGCGTTTCTTCAGCTAGCCGTTTTGAGGTTGAATAATATGATTTTGGATCTTCTGGCTCTACATTTGTTGGGCATACTACAACTTTACTACCTACCGCTCTCAAAATGTCCATTTTCTCCTTGCTTTGCTTATCGCTTATAACACAAATCATTTTGTAACCTTTAACTATGGCAGCTAAAGCGAGTCCCATTCCTGTATTTCCAGATGTACCTTCAATGATGGTTCCTCCAGGTTTTAATCTCCCGTCTGCCTCTGCATCTTCAATCATTTTTACTGCCATCCTATCCTTTACAGAATTACCAGGATTAAATGTTTCGTATTTTGCTAAAACTAAACATGGTAATCCTTTAACAAGCTTATTTAATTTAACCAATGGCGTATTGCCAATTGTACCTAATATATTTTCAGCGTATTCCATAGTATAAATTTACTTAACAAATTTAAGCTAAAAAATGGGGATCGTTATCTTAGTGATTCTAATCCTCTGATTTTAATCAAGGTAAGTAGACCTGTTTAATTTATTCTAAATATGGTTGAAGCACTATATTTTAATAATTCACCCTTGCATTTTTAATTAAGGGAACATTCTTAAATAACGAAGAAATATCTGAAATAATAAAATTATTGGAACCTAATTGCTTTTACTGGGGATATTTTTGTGATTAAATACGATGGTATTAAAAGCATAAGTAAACAAAGTACAAGTGTACCAATGTTTAATGCTACAACATAGCCTAAACTTATGTATACAGGTGCTTCTGTAACGTAGTATACGCTTGGATCTAATGGAAATAATTTAAAGTACTTTTGAGTAAAGAGAAGTCCTAATCCAATAATATTCCCCCATAATAATCCAAGAAGAATTAAGTAAGATGCATTGTACAAAAACAATTTACGGATGCTCCAATTGTTGCTTCCTATCGCTTTTAATATCCCTATCATTTGCGTGCGCTCTAATATTAAAACAAGTAATGCTGTAATCATATTAATACCCGCTACAAGTATCATGATACCAATAATGCCATAAATATTTGTATCAAAAATTTGAATCCAATCAAAAACAGAAGCATATTTATTTTTAATGGTTTCTGCATTGAGTTCTGAAGGGATGTTCTTATATATCTCAGTACCTTTTTTATCTATATCATCATAATCTGTAATAAATACTTCAAAATTTCCAATTTGGTCACTTTTCCATCTATTTATTCTTTGCAAATGACGAATATCACCTATAAGGTAGTTGGCATCAAAATCTTGAAACCCCGAATTATAAATTCCGACTATACGATAGGTAATAATATTTGTTAATTTTTCTGGGTCGTCCTTTCGAAACACCATCTGAAACGTTTCATCAAGCTTTAGATTTAATCTATTCGCTAAATATTGAGATATTAAAACGTCTTCATTTCTTTTGCCTAAATAATCTGGAAGCTTTCCTTCTATTAAAAAATCTTTAAAATAACTCCAATTATAATCTTTCCCTACGCCTTTTAAATAGACACCTTCAAAATCGGTCTCTGTTCTAATAACACCAAACTTTGCTGCTACGCCTTGAATATGGCTAACACCTTCTACTGCTTTAAACTCTGGATAAAACTCTTGGTCTTTTGAGATAGGAATAATACTTTCTTGAGAGTTATTACTATCATACTTAGTGATAGTTACGTGTCCATTGAATGCTACAACTTTATCACGAATTTTTTGTTGCAACCCTATACCTGTTGCTATAGCAACCATCATTACAACTATCCCAATAGTAATTGCCGCAATACCAATTTTTATTATTGGTGCCGATATACTACTTTTATACGCTTTACTACCAATAATGCGTTTAGCTATAAAAAATTCGTAATTCAAATTATTCAATGAGGTTTAATGTTTTCAAAAATACAGTTTTATTATTTGTTTTTATAATGATTTCTTGTGCTTCTAAAGCAAAAAGTAAAATAATTCTAAAAGATAAGGTATATCATACTATACAAAACGATAGTTCTATCGTCGTTGGAGCCAATCAAATAGAAGCTTATTTACCTTTATTAAAAGGAAAACGTGTTGGTATTGTTGCGAATCAAACTTCAGTGATTTTCAGGAAAGAAAAACTAGAAACGATATTAGTTAATCCTGAAACCAATGAGCAATCTCTTGGAAATGTGGTTAAAAAAGATACTATGACTCATTTGGTTGACTCATTAATTTCTTTAAAAATTGCTATTAAAAAAGTATTTTCTCCAGAACATGGCTTTCGGGGTCGTGTAGATGCTGGCGAATTGGTTAAAGATGGTATTGATACTAAAACCAACCTACCACTTGTATCCCTTTACGGAAAAAACAAAAAACCGACTAAAGAACAGCTTGAAGGCTTAGATATTGTTGTTTTTGATATTCAAGATGTAGGCGTTCGGTTTTATACATACATTTCTACGTTACATTACATTATGGAAGCTTGTTCTGAGCAAGGCATTCCTGTTTTAATATTAGATAGACCAAACCCAAACGGACATTACATAGATGGCCCTACTTTAGAAATTAAAAATAAAAGCTTTTTGGGCATGCACCCCATACCCTTGGTACACGGTATGACCATTGGTGAATATGCACAAATGATTAACGGTGAAAAATGGTTAAAAAATGGTTCTCAATGCCAAATTACTATTATCCCTATAAAAAATTACACGCATAATACATTTTATAGTTTACCTATTAGACCTTCTCCAAATTTGCCTAATGATCAAGCTATAAAACTTTACCCAAGCCTTGGGCTTTTTGAAGGCACAAATATAAATGCGGGGCGTGGTACCGAGTTTCAATTTCAACGGTATGGAGCGCCTTTTTTAGATAAAACAGCCTTTACTTTTAGCTATACACCTATCGCTAATTTTGGTGCTAAATACCCTAAACATAAAAACGACTTATGTTATGGAGAGGACTTACAAAATGAAGACCTAAACGGTCTCATGACGCTTAAATGGGTTATTAGGGCCTATCAAAATTCGACAGATAAATCATTATTCTTTAATACAAATAATTTCACAAAGCACGCTGGAACTGATAAATTACAAAAACAAATTCAGGCCGATTTAAGCGAAACTGACATTAAAGCGACTTGGAAAGCTGATTTGGAAACATTTAAAAATACCAGACGTAACTATTTAATATACGATTAATTAGTTTTTAGTTTTATACCCATTTAACCTTAAAATGTGTCTATGCTAAGATCTTTAATTAAAGAAAGATATTATTCTTTTATAGAAGTAGTCGGTTTTCTATATTTCTGAAACGGTTGTTTTAATAAGTCTTTAATATTACTGTTTTGGATTTCGTTTGGAAAAACATCAACACCATAAACAATTTTATCGGTATCGAGTTTCATATAGGTTCCAAAAAGTCTGTCCCAAACAGAAAAGATATTTCCGTAATTAGAATCTGTGTATGGTAATTTATAGTGATGGTGCACTTTGTGCATATCTGGAGACACAATAATATAGCTTAGTAAATTGTCTATTCTTTTAGGCAATTTTATATTCGCATGATTAAATTGTGTTGCTATAACCGATAGTGATTGGTATAAAAAAACCAGTGCGATAGGTGTCCCTATTACAATTATACCCATAAGCGTAAAAACATATCGAATAAGACTTTCTAAAGGATGGTGTCTATTCGCTGTTGTTGTGTCTACATGATGATCTGAATGGTGTACTAAATGCACCATCCATAATGGCTTCACTTTATGCTCAATTAAATGTGGCAAGTATGCGCCTATACAATCAATCAAAAAAATGCCTAAAATACTATACAACCACATTGGCATTTCTGGCAGCCAGTTAAGAATTCCAAAATTGTTAGCGACGACCCAATCTGATGATTTTAAAAACAAAAATGCCAAGGGTAGATTTACAAGTATAGTTGTTATTGTAAAGAATATGTTAGGAATAGCATGCTTCCATTTTTTGTAGCTAAATCCGAATAAAGGCATGATACCTTCTATAATCCAGAAAAAACTTAACCCTCCAACAATAATGATTCCCCTATGTAATGGTGGGATTGTTTCAAAATAATTTAAAATGGTTTCCAATAGTATATTTTTACTAAATATACTATTTTATTCTTTTTTTCATGGTTTCAACAATGTTAAAAGCTACAGGACACATAGCAACATTTTTCAATGTTAGATTTGATATTTGCTGGAACTTTTTTCTATCAGTATGAGGAAACTCTCTACAAGCTTTCGGTCTTACCTCATAAATAGAACAATAATTATCTGCTCCTAAAAAAACACAGGGAACACTTTGCAATACGTAATCATTATCTTCATCGATACGCAAATATTGCTTTATAAACTGTTGCGGTTTTTGCTTAAAATGCTTCGAGATACGTTCAATATCTTTATCTGTAAATAATGGTCCTGTTGTTTTGCAACAGTTCGCACATTTTAAACAATCGGTACGTTCAAACTCCTCATCATGCAATTCTTGCATGATGTAATCTAAATTCTTTGGTGGTTTCTTTTTTAACTTGGCAAAGAATTTTTTGTTTTCGTTATGCTTATCTTTGGCGAGCTTTGGAAGATTCTTAATAATGTCTTGCATGGTGTAAAAATACTATTTTTAGTCATTACTTAACTTTTACAATTATGAAGAAAGTAATGACAGAAATAATCTTTATACTTAAACTAACCATTAAACAGATTGCCACGATTTAAAACGTCTTGCAATGACAAAATAAATGAAAGATCTTTTCGGACAAGCTTTATTAGATTATCAAAATGAAAACTACACTGTAGACATTATTACTTCCACGAGTATTTCTGATGAAGACATTTTACCTCTTCCCTATTTATTTCGTGATTTTAAAGGTATGCCCAAACTTGAAAAAAAGGCTCTAAAACTTGCTAAAGGCTCTGTTCTTGATGTTGGGTGTGGTTCTGGAAGTCATAGTTTATATTTACAAAGAAAGGGGCTAAATGTAAAAGCCATAGACATCTCCAATGGTGCTATTAAAGTTGCTAAACAACGTGGTGTTTTAAACGCTGATAAAAAAGCTCTTTTAGATGAAACTGAAACCTTTGACACGATTCTTTTACTAATGAATGGCACAGGTATTTTTCAAAAACTTTCACAAGTTTCAAAGTACTTAATACATTTAAAAAGTCTAATAAAACCTAACGGACAAATTTTAATTGATTCTTCTGATATAAAATACATGTATGAAGATGAAGATGGCGGCTTATGGGTAGACACCAACTCTGGTTATTATGGTGAACTTGATTACTTTGTCTCCTATAAAGGCGAAAAAGAAACCCCAATGAAATGGTTGTATTTAGATTTTAATACGTTGCGTCTGGCTTGCGAAACTATTGGACTTAAATGTGAATTGGCTTTAGAAGGTGAGTATTTTGATTATTTGGCACGGTTAACTTTATAATATCCATCTATAATGTCCAATAATCTTAAAATCAAATAAACAATCTTCCAAAACTTGGCCTGAACCAATATTATGAACTATCAAATATCGTTTTCCATCATTCGATTTTTTATCAACCACAATACCTATGTGGGTTATTGCGCCTCCTAAATTCCAACAAACAACATCTCCAGGAATATAATCTTTAGGATTATTAGTAATCGGTTTTTCAGCACCTTGTCTATTAAAATAAGTCATCAGGTTTGGAACCCTTCTATGATCAATGTTTTTATCTGTCGTTTTTAAACCCCAAATTTTCGGATATAAATTAAAATGAGACTTCATATCTTCATGAACTTCTTTTTGTAAATCAAATCCCATTTTTCTATAAGCTCTAATGACCACATCTGTACAGACGCCTTTATCGCTTGGTACATCACCATTTGGGTAATCAATCGAGAAATAACTTGGATCGTAGGTAACTTTCTGTTTCGTTAGCTCTAAAGCACTATCTGAAAGTGTTAATTCTTGAACTACACTTTGAGCAATGCCTAGATTGAAATACAAAATTGAGATTACAAAAAGTGCTTTTTTCATAAATGTTGTTATTTGCTTTGTCGAATTAGGAAATCATCATTAAGATTCCTGCCTTCCTGAGAATGGCAAAACGAGGTTTATTAGAAATCAAACTTATAAGTAGCTCCTGCTAAAAACTGAATACTTTGCACTGGAAAACTTTGCCAACGTTGATAAGCTTTATTATTAATGTTATTAGCTTTTGCAAATATTGATAATTGCTCGTTAACATGATACCCCACATGCGCATTGGCATCAAAATAACTATCTAAAACAATAGTCGTGGCTAAGGGATCTGGAAGTATCGCATTTTCTAATATTAATTGATCTTTACGTTCTCCGATATAAAATAAATTAGCGCCTGCAAACCAATATTCGTTTATTTGATAATCTAAAAACACAGACCCTTTAACATCTGGTAAATTCCAAGCTTCAGCCTCATTATCTGTCGAATAAGTATAATACTCTGCTTTTAAACCTAATTTAAAATTTCTATTTACATCCACGTTTATTTCTCCTGAAACTCCAAAAGTATCTATATCATCATATACAATTCCAAACGAGTTTCCATAATCATAATTATTTTGTGGTGATAGGTTTCTTATAACATTCGTTCTGTACAGAGCCTTGTTTCTATCTGCTAAATAATGTCCGCTAATATTATAACTCATATTACTAGACAGTTTTCCTTTTAAACCTATATAGGCATTATATAATTGATCTGTAGGCATTATAAATAAGGTTGGAGACACAAAGGGGTTTTCTGTAGCAAAATCATAATAGGAGTTTTGAATTAAGTCACCTTCAATACCTCCATAAGCAATTAATACATCATTAACCAATCTATATGTAGCAGTTACATTAGGATAAACATAAAATTTATTTTCTCCTGATTCTCTATCATTTAAATAAAATGCAGAAAAACCAAGATTGACAGTTAAGTCATCTTGTTTCATTTCATAGGATGGTGAAATGCCTACTTGAAAGTTTCCATAATTAAACTCTGTATTTGTTGTATAACTTCTATCAAATGTACCTCCTAAATAGTCAAATTTAATATCTGTAGAAATCTCTACATCATTAATTGGCACATCCACCTTTGCTTTTGCTGTAAATCTATTTTCTCCAGAACCTTGATTATCTCCAAAACGTCTAAAAAAGAAACTCCCAGAATTAATATAGGTATCTTCAAAAGTAATATCTCCCCCAAAATGGGCACTAAAAAAAGAATGTTCTACATCAATACCATTAGCGCTTGCTACTGCAATTTGAGGCTGCGGTACCCCATACCAATTATAAGTTTGATGCTTAAATCCACCTTCAACATTCCATGCTAAATCTCTTAATCGGCTAGAATAATTCACATTAATCTTAGAGTTAGAAAAATTATCATCAAAAGCTAAACCTTCAATACCTCCTTGAGATGAATGATGACTTATATACCCGCCAACACTTTCTGATCTACTTATAGCATGATTTAAATACACTTCGCCTAAAATAGTTGTATAAGTACCAACTCCTAAAGTAGCATAATTATCAAATAACACTGCTGGTTTTCTCTTTTCTACAACAGCAGCTTTTCCTTTTGCAGGCGTGAATGTTGATGCTACTGGAAATGAAAAAATATTGTATTTAATTTCCTTTTTAGTTTCGGTAGTTTCGTCTTCTAAGGATGGCACCTCTTTCACTTTAAATGCATCAGATATTGTTGGTGTATAGGGTTTCACAACATCTATAACTCCTGTATTAATCGTATCGTTTATTTTATCTTGTGAAAAAGAAACCGTGGCACTTAATAAGATGGCCACAACTAATATATTTTTTATGTGCTTTCGCATATTTACTTTTTTTGATTTATGATTGATGAGATGCTTATACTGCTCTCAGCATAACATTTAATTCTAATAGAACTAATCTTCTTCAGGTTGAATAGATGAATTCGTCTTAGATTCTTCTATTTTTATTTTTCTTAATTCATCTTTTGCTTCTGTTACAACATCATCAAACTCTGCAAAATTCTTAATGACACTTTCTAAAATATAGGTCGCCTGGAACGCATCGCCTAAAGCATAAAAGTTCTTCGCCATTAGTACCAAACCTTTAGCACTATAATATTTGTATCCTGAAAAATCTTTAGCTAATTTTTGAACCGATTTATTAGAAGCTTCATACTTACCCTCTTTATTTTTGAAATAAGCATTATAATACAAAGCTTCTGCTGCTGTTTTTCCTGTAGCTACTTTTTCTACTTGAGTATAAGCTGTTTTAGCTTTTTCTTCATCACCTACTTTTATAGCAGAACGCGCTATAATAATATGCGCATCACTTTTTATTTTATTGTCGATTTTTGAGCTTCCTAATACTTTTTCGGCATAAGAAACTGCTTTGTCATAATTTTCTAATTGATAATGAGCCTTCATTAAATTAGATTGTGCAAAAGTCACATTTTGTGGAAAATTTGCTTCTTCTTCGAGTCTTAATAATAAAGGCAAGGCTTCATTCCAACTTTTAGCTTCTAAATAATGTTGAGATAAACGAGATAGGGCTTCTTCTGTATATTCACTCTGCGAATTTTCTACAATATATTTATAATGAGGTGCTGCATTATCTGTTAAACCCTTTTTATAATATAATTGTGCTACATAAAAATGAGCTTGTAAGGCATGTAACCCATTAGCAAATTCATTTAAGTAGCCATTAAACTGTTTAATAGCCTTATCTGTATTGCCATCTAAGTATTGCTTTTCGGCAGCTTCGTAGGTGGCATTATCTAAATCGGCATCTGTCACCTGAACATAATCTAACGTTCGAACCCAAGTTGCATAATCATCAACACGTCCTAAATCTATATAAATTAACTTGGCTGTTGCTACAGCTTGGACCGCTTCTGGCGTACTAGGGTAATCTCCAGCTACCTTTTTAAATTTAGTTAATGCGCGTTCGTTTTCACTTCCATTGTAATAAACCAATCCTTGGCGCAATAATGATTTTGGAACAAATGAACTCATTTTATATTCTGAGTTTAAACGATCGTATGTTGCGATTGCTTGATCTATTTCATTGGCTTTCACATACGAATTACCTAACTCATACATAGCATCATCCCGTAATTTCGATTTAGGATATTCTGAAATGAACTGCTCTAGCTCTTTTATTTTTTTTGAGGTTTGCCCACTATAACCAGTACTAATGGCTTTTTGGAAAAACGGATAATCAGAATCTATTTCATTTAATGTAATAGCACTTTTATATGCTTTAATGGCACTTTTGTACTGACTTGAAACGAAATGCCCATCTCCTAATCTCAAGTAAGCATCGTTTAGCCTTACTTTATCTTCTTTTTTATTCGAAATAAACTGATTGAAATACTGGGTTGATTGATCATAATTTTTCAACTTAAAATAAGTATAAGCCAGATTATAATCTATGTTTTCAATTTCTGGTGTAGATGAGGAAGATGCTTCTTGTTGAAATTGTTTAAAGCCAATCAAGGCATCTTCATAGTTGGTTAAATTATAATCGGTTTCAGCTTTCCAAAATGTTGCACGAGCTGTATATTTAGGATCTCTAGGCTCTGTTAAAGATTGATCAAAAAGTGATTCTGCTTCTAAATAATTAGTATCATTATATAGCTCTAACCCTCTGTAAAATGCTACTTTTTGATAGGCTACTTTATTTTCAAAGCTCTTTTTCCCTTCTAATAATCTGAGCGCTTCTTTATAGTTTTTTGATGTGATATACGAATCTATTAATAAGGTCTCAATTTCTTCCTTATAACTTGTTTCTGGGTATTTATCTAGATATTCTGCTAAAACCTGAGGCGCAGATTGATACGGGTTTCCGATCTCGTAACTAATCTTAGCATAATTTAACCAGGCATCTTCTTGAATTTTTAAATCAAAATTCATTTGGGATGCGTATCTAAAAGCATTTAATGCTTCTTGCTTTTTATCAAGATTAATATAGCTTTCTCCTAAATGATAATAAGCATTCTGAGCTATTGAGTTATTTCCATCAATTATTTTATTAAATTCTGAAATAGCTTTTTCATAATCTTTCTGCTTATAATATGCATATCCTAACTGGTAAAAGTCTGTATTATTCCACTTCCCCCTTTTTCCTTTATATTCGGTTAAATAAGGAATCGCTTCTGCATACTTTTCTAAATTAAAATAGCTTTCTCCTATTATTTTTGATAATTCTGACACTTCTGCTTCATCACTCTCATCTAACCTATCTTTTGCGAGTCCAATAGCTTTTTCAAAATTCCCTAATTTAAAATTCAAGTCTGCTTGATAATATGACAACTTTTCTTTGTAACGTTCTTGATCACTTACCTGATCAAAATATTCGTTAGCTTCATTATAATCGTCTCCTTCATATGCCATAAAACCTATATAATACTTAGCTTGCGAGCCATATTCTTGAGAACTTTCCACTCTAGTTAAATATTTTTTTGCTTCTTTATATTGTTTGGTAGAAAACGCAGAATAACCATTATTAAAATTGTATTTTTCTTTCTCTTTACTACCTAAAGCATTCTCATCTACTTTGTCATACCACTTTCTTGCATGGGGATATTTAGAATTCTCAAAGTAGTAATCTGCTACATCTACAAAAGCAGTATTTCGCTTTGTACTTGTTGGGTAATCCTTTACAAAATCTTCTACCAACTGGTCGGCGTTTTGTTGATTTAAACGGACAGCACAATTAGCAATATAGTATGTACAATCAGACTGCAAAATTTCAGATTTAGCCGTTTTTTTCACATTACCAAATAAAGACTGAGCGGCAAGGTACTGCTGATTATTGTAGAGAGATAAAGCCTTTTGATAATCAACTAAATTGCTAGTATAGGTGGCTGATTGTTGTGCCATAATCTGCAAACTAAAACTAATAGCCACTAAAAGGAAAACAATATTTTTTTTAGTCATTAACGATTCGTTTTTTAATTTAAAATCAAAGATAATTCAATCTAAATCTTATAACGCAACAATCGTGCTATAATTATAAACTGAGTTATTAAATGTTAAAAACAGTAAAATTCAAAAACAAAAAGCTGTTAACCGCGTTTTATGAATTGACCTTCAAAACCTTTACTCTTTAATTTTTTAATAATACTTTTACAAAGTAGATCATATTAATTAGGATTAAAGATGCATATAAAACCTTTGTTAAGAAAAGTTAGCTTAATTATTCAAAAAAAGCCTCTTACTTCATTATTATTATTTGGAATAACTTTGAGAACGTTAGTTATTATATTTTACTCAGGTGCAACTATTTACCCAGATAGCAAAGTTTATGTTGAGCTTGGAGAATTACTCTTTAATTTTAATCTTAATGGCTATAATGGACAACGCACGCCTGGTTTTCCTCTATTAATAGCAATTTCAGGAGGAAATTTACTTTTCACAGTTATCATACAACAAATAATTGGCTTACTAAATATCTTTTTAATCTATGATTTTAGTTATAAAAAAACTAAAAGTAAAATTACTTCTTTTTGGATTGCGTTAATAACAAGTTCTTTTCTTCATGTTATATTCTATGAAATTGCAATCTTAACTGAAACTTTAAGTTTGTTCTTAGTACTCCTCTCTTTTTGGATTATTGTTAGGTATAACATTTTAGATACTAAAGCACCTGCAAAATACTATGTATTACTCTCACTAGTTTTAAGTTGGCTATATTTAACAAGGCCGTTTTTCATATACTTTCCTATTGTATTTGTACTTTTTGTCATAATAAAAAATTTTAACACGAGATCTATTAAAAATATTTACAAGCCTATAATCATTATTATATTCCCTTTAATAAGTTACTATAGTTGGTGTTCATTAAACGAAAAAAATATTGGATATTTTTCAAGCACTTATTTTTTAGGTATCAACCTTGCTCAAACTGCTACTTCATTTTTTGAAAAAGCGCCTGATGATAAAAAATTGATTAGAGATATTTTTGTAAAGCATAGAAAATTTGTAGTTGAGAACAAACATGAAGGCGAATACCCAATGACTGTTTGGTATGCATATGATGAACTTATAGAAAAAACACAGCTTTCTCCTCCAGATTTATCAAATGAATTAGGTGAAATCTCAAAAGATTTATTTAAAAAATATCCGCATTTATATTTAAAACAAGTATTTATTTCGTTGAAAGATTTTTGGGGTGCTAATTCTACATTTGTCATAAATAAAGAACAATTTACTCATATAGTGCCAAAATATTTAGTGTATGGTGTTTGGAAAATTATTCAGCGATACATTTTGATATTGATGAATATATTGTTTATTCTCTTTTCGATAAAAAAAACATATAAGTTTATAATATCAAAATTCAAAACCTTTGACCTTGATCTTCTAATTGTAATTATAGTAATTGGAGGGTCTGTTGCTCAGGCATTAGTTGCATACGGTAATAATTCCAGATTCTGTTTCCCTTATTTACCATTAATTGTTTACTTTGTAATTACAAACTTATTTTCACTTAAAACTATTTCTATAGCGAATGCAAAAAATACTACAGCTTAAGAACGCTGCAATTTACCAAGGAGACAATTTAGTATTAAATAATGTTAATGTTGAAATTAACAAAGGGGACTTTGTTTACTTAATTGGAAAAACTGGAACAGGAAAAAGTAGTTTTATGAAAACACTTTATGGTGATTTACCTTTAACAGAAGGTGAAGGCAATATAGTAGATTACGACTTAAAAAACCTTAAAGAAAAAGACATTCCTTTTTTAAGGCGAAAGCTTGGTGTCGTTTTTCAAGACTTTAAACTGCTTACAGATAGAACGATTAATGATAACCTATTGTTTGTTTTAAAAGCTACAGGTTGGAAAGATAAAACAGAAATAGATACTCGTGTTGAAGAAGTTTTAGCAAAAGTAGACATGAAAACAAAAGGTTTCAAATATCCGCATGAGCTATCTGGTGGTGAACAGCAACGTGTTGCTATAGCTAGAGCATTACTTAATAACCCTGAGCTTATTCTTGCCGATGAGCCTACTGGGAATTTAGATCCGCAAACCAGTCTGGAAGTTATGGAGGTGCTGCAAGACATTAATAAAAATGGAAATACCATTTTAATGGCGACTCATGATTATGCCTTATTGCTTAAATATCCTAGTAAGACACTTAAGTGTGACGATAATGCTGTTTATGAAGTGGTACAGCGGAAAAATTAAAACTGCCTGATTACTCAGGCAGTTTTTCAAGTTATTCTTTTATGATTTTTCTATCAATAATATATCCAGTTTTAGTTCTGATTTTCATAAAATAGATTCCTGAATTAAATCTAGATATGTTAACTAATATTTCTTTAGCATTTATATCTTCAATAAAATAAATATTTTCACCTGTAATATCAGAAATAATAATTTCATTTAAATCTTCTTTATTAGCTATATTCAAGATTCCTTTTGTTGGATTAGGAAATACTAATAAACCATTATTAATGCTCTCAAAAATCTCATCTTCAATATTATCGGTCCTATTTTTTTTGTTTTTAGAGGAGCTATTGGAAATAGGTGGTGGCAGTGGACAATCTGAAGCCAAGGTTGTATCAATACTTAAATCTATATAACCTCCATTACTAGGGTAATAATTTCCACTTAAAATTTCAATATTATTTCTTGCCTTAAATTTTAGTTTTGCACCGCCTGTAACATCATTGTTTGTCATTTTAATTTCATAAGGAGCTGTTACTAATTTATAAAACCAAGCGCGGTATAAAATTCTGTTTTTTACCTCTACTGTTCCAAAAGTATCAGCCATATCCTTTGCCATTTTAACGGCTTCATAGGCATCTAGTTTACCCGCTCCTAATTTTCCATAATATTGTATATTTTGAGGTAATGTATCAATTTTAACAGCTGTTAACTTTAAAATAGTTTCTACTTCTTTAGGGCCTATGCAGTAATTTACATCAAACATTAAAGCTATGGTACCAGATACCATTGGAGAAGCAAACGAAGTACCAAATTTATTAGAGTAATAACCATTATTTTTAAATCCAGTTTTAGGACGAGCAAGAACCACACCATAAGCTGGAGCAACAATATCTACAGAATCATTATGTTGAAAACTTTTTATAGTTCCATTATCTTTATATTCATGGTGATCTATGAATACCTCATAAGAATAACCTGGCCCCGAAATAGTCTCATTATTATGCCCAATAGCTGAAACTGATATGACATTCTTAAAAGCTGCAGGATATATATAATCACTTGGGTTTTGTGTATTATTGTTACCTGCAGAACCAACAACAACAACTCCTCTATCCTCAACCACTTCATTATACATTTCGGGATTACTTGAATTTACCCAAGCCGTATTTATGACTTTAACCCTTGCCATCAACGATAAAGTATCCACTCCAGTAACAAAATTATTAGTAGCTGAGTATATTGAAGAATTATAACCTATTGCTGACATTCCTAAACCATTATTTGTATTTGCAGCTGCCATCGACGCAACGGCACTACCGTGAACATTATAAGTGCTTAAATTATCTGGAAAATTATTTCCAAATACATGAGTTACTTTTGTTTCTAAGTCTTCATGTAAAATCCTAACACTAGTATCCGAAACTCCAATAATAATATTGTCGCGTCCAGTAGTAATATTATCCCAAACTTCTGGGGCTCTTATATAGTTTAGCTCTTCTTGTTCTCTAATAAAACCTCCTGTAACCCCAAAATCATCAGGTAGTGTTAGTATTTCGACTTCTGCTGGTTCTATTTTTGGATAAATTTCTTTGAACCCAGTAATCAAATCATTCATCAATTTTAAATCGTCACATTCTATTAAATATATATTTTGCAATGCTTCTCTTTTAGAGCTCTTAAATACTTTTTTACAACTGAATATTTTATACGAATTAAATAGTTTATCTAATTTACTACTTGTTGTTTTAGAATACGCTTTCCGATTGCCATTTTTATCATGTGTTATAATTGGAATATTATTTACACCTGGAATCTCAATAAAAAAAGACTTACTATCTTGAGCTAAAGTAATATTCAAAATAAAAAAGAATAACATACAAAAAATATTATTATATTTTTTCATTATTTTATTCTTTAGTTTTCAACATTTCAACTTCTTTTTTTAAATCAATCACATACAATGTAAGCTCTTCAATTTTTTGTAAAAGTAATTTGTTCATTTCACCAAGTTCAATACCATTCTTTTCAACTTCTTCTGCACTTGGTATACCTTTTAAATGTCCATTGTCATTAATATAATTCTCAACTTCATCCAAAGTTGGTAGTTTATATTCCTTTTCAAAGACAAAATCCGCCCAATCAGTATATACCTTAACTGCATGGGCACGTACTTTACCGTCCACAGATAGTCTATAAATATCAGTACCATCAAGAAAAGAATCTGTTCCAATACCTATATTTCCTGTTTCTACAAAAACATCGTTTTCAAGTTTGGTTTTAAACTTATTAATTAATCCATATCCTTTGTTTTTCTCATAAAGAATCGTACTTCCTATAACTACTGCGCTATTTGTTGTATTTAACTGAAGTCCAGTTAAAGCTTCTGTATCTCCCGTATCCAAAATACTAATAAGTTTTGCTCCATCAGCATTAACTCCACTATCAGTAAACTTACCTACCTTTAAAAAATATCTCTTATTATTTACACTAGCTTGCATTGTCACTGCAGTGGTAGCAACATCTGCTCTATATACACCAACAAAACCTCCTCCTTGATAATTACCATCTAAATCAATAGTTTTTATATTTGTTGGGGCATATATTTTATGATTTGTACTAGTATTAATTTCTGTTCTAGCACCTAACGGATCTCCAATTAATAAGTTACCTGAGAATCTACCTGCTCCATTTACTTCTATTTTATAAGCTGAGCTTGAAGACGGTGTAATACCAATACCTATATTACCTAACAAAGGTATATTACTTGCATTTGCTGCATTATTTCCACTTTCATCTGTAACCTGTCCGTAAGAAAATGTTACAACAAAAACACTTAGTAAAAATATTCTTTTCATTATATTAAAATTTTCTAGATTTACAAGAATAAAGATACAAATAAAAGCTTAGTTTTATTCTTACAAATCACCCACTTCCTAATAAATGTAACTTAATTAAAAAAACTCGCTGTGGGAAAACCATAATTTTCAATAGAACACATTGCTATTTCATAAATTCTCTTATTTTTGGTTGAAACTTCAAATTATTAATAATCTGATTTTTTGATAAAAACGCAAACAATATACTATATACAGTTAGATAAAAACTAAGTTTATAAGCTAGTGTGACACAAAAATTAATTATGCTTTCTATTTTGATACCCACATATAATCATAATGTTTACCAATTAGTAAAAAATCTTTACAAACAATTGGTAGAATGCCGTATTAATTTTGAAATACTAACCTATGATGACGGATCAAATTCTAAAGAAAATATTGAAAATTTAAAAATAAATGGTCTAAAAAATTGTTTATTTAAAGAATTACCAAATAATTTAGGGAGAAGCTCTATTAGAAATTTATTGGCTGCAGATGCTAATTATGAAAACTTATTATTTATTGACGCAGGTACATTTCCAAAAAATGATGATTTTATTAAGCATTATATTTCAAAAGCACATCTAAATGTTTTAAGTGGGGGAATGACTCATTTAAAAAAGAAACCAAAAAAACCTTATAAATTACGTTGGTTATATACAAAAAAAAGAGAATCTTTGGCATTGTGTTCGTCTAATTTTTTTATTAAAAAAAACATATTAAATACATTTTCTTTTGATGAAAGCCTCAAAAATTATGGCTATGAAGATGTGTTGTTTTTTAATACTTTATCTAAAAATAATATAAGAATATATAGAATAAACAACCCAGTTATTCATAATGCAGATGATGATGCTAATACTTTTATAAAAAAAACAGAATTATCTATAAAAAACTTAATTTACTTAATAGAAAAAGACAAAATAGAAACCGATTTAACTAAAATTTATTTTAATCTCAAAAAATTAAAATTAAATAAGCTTATTATTGAAATATTTAAGATATCTAGACCTTTATTATTCCTAAACTTTAATTCCTCCTATCCATCTATTATGCTATTTGATTTTTATCGTTTAGGTTATTTCTGCTTATTAAAAACCAAAGAATAATGTGTGTGTTTTCAGTTATAATACCTCTTTTTAATAAAGAGGCATACATACAAGAGACCATTAAAAGTATTATAAATCAAACATTCAAAAGCTTTGAAATTATTATTGTAAATGATGGTTCAACAGATAAAAGTCTTGAAAATGCGGTAAAGGCTCTTAAAGGTTATAGTAACTATAAAATTTACAATCAAGATAACAAAGGTTTATCTATTACTAGAAATACAGGTATTGAACTAGCAAAAGGAAAAATAATAGCTTTATTAGATGCGGACGACATTTGGGATCAAGAATTTTTAAATGAAATATATAAACTATACAATGATTTTCCTGAAGCCTCATTATATGGCACAGATTATTTTGAAAAATATAGTAATACAAATATTTTAACACCCAAAAAAAACTTAGATACTTCATTGAAAAATAAGTCTTTTTTAGTTGAAAATTTTTTCGAAGCTAGTCTATTTCAACCTATAATTAGTCAAAGTAATTTTGCATTTAAACTAGAGGTGTTTAAAAATTTTCAGTTTAACGAAAACATAGACTTTGCTGAGGATATCGATTTTTATATTAAAAGCAACCTTAAATATAAATTAGCTTATAGTTATAAGCCCTTGGCTACAATTCATCTTAACATTCCTAATCAAATGACAAATAATAGCTTTAAAGGGAAAAGATTAATTAATTTTGATTATTTTGAAAATGAAGCATCTACAAATCCGTCCCTTAAAAAATTTTTAGATTATAATCGTTACTTTCTCTTAATTAACTCAAGAATCTTTAGTGATAAAGTGACTTATGATTTAATGGCAAAACATATTGATTACAATAATCTTTCATATAAGCAAAAGTTTCTTTTAAAAAGTCCTTTGTTTTTTTTAAAATTTTTAAAACTTGTTAAAAAACTATTTTTAAAACGAAATATTAGGTTAACATCTTTTAATGATTAACTAAATATAGCTTCCCAGGATTTGATTACAACTTTACCTGTAAAATTATCAATGGAGTTGCTTGCATTAGCTTTTAATTTTTTATACAATTCCTTATCTGTTTCTAAAAGATCAATACTTTCTTCTAATGCTTTAAAATCTTGGTCTTTAACAAGAAGTCCGTTATTTTTATGTTGAATTAATTCTGATGGACCAGATTTACAATTAAAAGACACTACAGGAGTTCCTAAGGCAAGTGATTCTAAGATTACTAAAGGCATACCTTCAAATTTACTGCAAAGCACTAAAAATTTGCATTGTTTGATATAATCGTATGGATTAGAAACAAAACCCAATAGTTTCACTTTTTCCTCTAAATTATTCGATTTAATTATGGTTTCTAATTTTTCTCTATCTCTTCCTTGACCTAAAATAATTAACGGAATCCCTTTTTCACAAGATTCAGTATTTTTATAACTTAAAATAAGTTTGTCGAATTGCTTAACTGGATTGATTAACCTACCTATAACTAATATCGCATTATCTGGAACACCTAACGGAAAAACTTCCGATGTTTGCAACAATTTTTTATTAATAAAATTAGGTAAGTACTTTACATTATTAAAAGTGTAATATTTATTTAATACCTGCTCAATATCTCTAGATACTCCTACAATCGCTCTTGCCTTATTATATTCTTTTTTAAAAAAAAGTCCTTTAGGTATATGGTATGCAATATTATAATGTTGAACACTCATTACCATCTTTTTAATATTGAATACGAAAAAGTGAAGTATTAACTCCATTAAAAATCTATTACGCATTCTAAAATCCACATAGAAATCTGCATCAATCTCCTTATAATACTTCCTAAATAATAATACTTTTTTAAATTGTTTTATCCATTTAATCTGTGACTCTTTTTTTCCTAAATTATAGAGTTTTCCTGTATACTTATAAGTTATTATATCCATGACAGATATTATTGAAACCTTATATTCATCTTCTTCTAATGAAAAGGAAAAAGATGCTGCTACCTTTTCTGCACCTCCACCGCAAAGGCAATCTACAATAATACATATATGCTTTATTTTATTCATTTAAAAAAATTTCAAAGTCTTTATTTTTTAAAATAACTCGTTTTCTATTTACAAATGATGAGCTAAAAATACTTCTCTTTGTATCTATAAAGTCACTTTGTAACCCCGAAATATGAGCAATACTATGCCATAAATCATCAGTCATATACTTTCTATCTTTATCAAAGACGTAATCTTTAGGGTATTTAAACCCCTCATTGTACCATAATATAAATGGAATTGTAAACGTGTTTTTAGTTGGACTATCTTCCAAATGTCCATAAAAATTTTCATCTTGGTATACTTCTTCACCATGATCTGAAAAATACATAAGATAACTATTAGTCTTTTCAGTTTTCAACTTTTGCAATACTTCATTAACAATAAAATCTGAATATCTAACAGCATTATCATACTCATTAATTTTTTGATAAGCTATTTCATCTTTAAATTGAGTTTTTGGTTCATCAGTAAAAACATTAAATTCTTCAGGGTATCTATTTTCGTATGAAAAATGGGCTCCTATTAAATGTAAAAAAATAATTTTATGAGGAAAGTTATCATTTAAAGCTTCATCTACTTTACCTAACAACTCTCCATCATGTTTTAAACTATTCATTACGGCTTCTTTAGAATTGAAAAATTTTGACTGAGCCTGACTTGAAACCCTAGACAAGGCACTATTTGGGTTAAATGCTGGACTATGATTGGAAATCCAAAAAGTTTTAAATCCAGACTTATTAAACAAAGTTGTAATTGGTAACGCTAAAACTTTTTTTGGTTCTTCATAATTACCTAAAGTCAAAGCTTTACTTAATGAGTGAAATGTAGAAGTATTAGGACTTATAACATCTGTAAATATATTCAGACTGTCCCTAGATTTTTGTAAAAAGGGATTCGTACTCCGATAGTACCCATATAGCTGCATATGGGAAGATGTTACTGACTCACCTATAACAACTATAAAAGTATTATTAACGTTGCTATTTTTGTTTTTAGACAAACTATTATTTGCACTTATTTGAGAATTAAAATCTTCAATAAATTTCCTGTCTTTATGATTTAAAATAAGCGAACGAGAAATTAAATATGGTAAATTATGATCTATTATACTAGTAAATTTAAAAACAGTCAAAAAAAGCAAGACAAAGGCTCCTAACTTTAAAAATTTATAATTCGTAAATTTAAATGGGGCTTCTAAAATCGAATCTACTATAGCTTTTAGTTTTAATAAGGGTATAAAAAATAGTAACGTGACCATTAATTCTTTTACTCCAATAAATTCATGAACAAACTCTGATAGTTCTTCTGGATTTGTATTTATTAAAACAAAAAAAGAAGAAGGTCCGAAATGTATTTTAAAATTAAGATACATTATAGTTTCAAACCATATCATGATCACCACCAGAATTATGATTAAACGAAAAAGCATGCGTTTTAATGAGATACTTTTGAAGTGATTAATTATAAAAACAATTATTGCTGTAAAAAAAAGATTCTCAATTATGTTCAAAAATCTATATAAAGAAAAAAAATGAAATATGCCTTCTAATAGATATTCAAGAATTAACCAATAAGCAAAAACAAATAAATAGAGTTTATCTTTCAATTTTAATATTAATTTTGGTTAATAAAGACTTTCTGAATATAAACAGCATCAATAGAAAATAAAACAAATAACTTATCGCATGTGCTATTACAGCTCCTTTCACTTCAAATTTATCAATAAAATAGATGCTGGAAAAATAAACAACAGTTACATAAAATAATTCACCGAATAAATACCAGAATAGCATCTTTTTAGCTTGCATTTGATAGGCAATAGCAAATGATGCTATTTTAAAAAAATCGCCTATAAGCTGCCAAAAAAACAACTCTTGAGTTGGTAAAAATTCTTGAGTAAGAGTTATTCTAACGATCCAGTACCTTAAAAAATAAATAGCTATAAAACCTAATAAAACTAATGGCAAAATAGTCTTATAAAATTGTATTATTAACCTTTTAAACCCCTCGTTGGTTTTATTTTGAGATAAGTTTGGCAATAAATACAATGAAAAGAGGCTCATTATAAACATTAAATAATATTGCGATATTTTTATCATAGCTTCCCAATAACCAGCATCTTTAAGTCCAACATTATCAATAATATAATTCTTAACAAGAACATGAACAATAGGTATTGTTAACGCTGTAAATATTGCCATTATAATGAATGAAGAAAACCCTCTTAAGTAGTTTTTTGAAAATTTTGAAATAGAAATACTTGAAAAAATCATTCTAATTTCTTTGACCCAAAAAAAAGTTATAAAAATCAAAACTGAAGGCATCAATATTATAGCAATTACAGCGCCTTCTAAATTATACAAGTAAAGCAAAGCAACTACAACAACAACATTTATGATATAACCAATCGTGTTAATAAGGATGATATCTTTATACTGCCCTAAACCATTAATAATCGATAAAACAAATGTATTTATAGTATATAAAGGAATAGCATATGCTAATATTTTAATAACATAAACATAGTCTTTTTCGCCAAAAACCAACACGCTAAAATAATCTGAAAAACCTATTAAAACTAATGAAACTAGTATAGTAGATACTAGCATTAAAAAAAAAGAAGTAGAAATAATTTCTTTTAAAGCTGTATTATTGTTTTTGCTTTCAGCTGTATATTTTATTAAACCATTTTGTGCTCCACTTACTGAGATTCCTTGGCAACTAACTAAAAAACTTCTCAAATTACCTGTAAGTGCCATTCCTTGTGGAAACAAAAAATATGCAATAGCTTTTGATAAAATAAAACCCGATACTAATCTGACAAAAACACTTAAAGAATTAAATGATGCTACTTTTAGTAGCATGTTTTTTTTGTAAAAAAATTTTATTTTTTTTAGCATTTACAACATAAATATCAATAAATTTTTTGGCACAAAAACTATTTCTTCTCACTTTCTATACCAAAAAGTGAGCTCCCAAATATGAGTAAAATAATACCATAATACATAATATAGCTTACAAAATGTGCTATAACGGCGCCTTTAACACCATCAAATAAATCAATAAAATAAATACTTGTGGTGTATAATATTATTATTAAAAAAGCTTCCGTTAAAATATAATGCCAAAACATTTTTTTTGCTAAAAACTGGTACGCAATAACAATAGATAAAACCTTAACAAAATCACCTAACAGTTGCCACAAAAACAAGTCTTCAACAGATTTAAACTCATCAGAAAAAATTGTTGATACTATAAAAGCTCTCAGTAAATATATAATAAACAAACCAATAGCTAAAACAGGTATGATTGTTTTATAAAAATTAAACACTTCTTTTTTAAATTCTTTAGCATCATCAATCTCTGAAAATCGAGGCAAAATATATAATGCAATTAATGAACTAACCAGCATCAAATAATACTTAGATATTCTTGTCATGGCTTCCCAAAAACCAGCATCTTTATAACCAATATTATCAATAATATATGATCTAATAGCAATAGCAACAAAAGGTAAAAAAACAGCAGAAAAAAGAGCCATTAATGAATAAGAACTCATTTTTTTTAAAAGACTAAAATCTATACTATTAACACGTATAAGTGGCACCAGACTTCTCCTGTTAATAATACCAACCAAAGTGATTAAAAATATTAACGCCTCTGCAATAACTACTGATACTAAAGCACCATCTATCTTCTTTTGATAAATTAAAAGTAAAGCAATAGAAACACTTAGTATTTGTCCAATTATATTAATAATAATTAGTATTTTATACTTAGAAAAGCCATTCATTATAGAAAATGAAAACATATTTAAAGCATAAAAAGGAAGAGCTATTGCAAAGATTTGAATAACATAAGTATAATCATTATAAACAGGAAAAATGAGGTCATTTATTAATCCTGCATTAAAATAACAAAAAAACGATATTAAAATGGTTGACAAAAAAGCAGCATAAAACACTGTTGAAACGATTTTACCTAGCTCTACAAGATCGTCTTTAACGTCTGAAATATACTTTACAGCTCCCTTATAAAAACCAAGTGTAGCCACTGTTTGGAAAGAACTAACAAAATTTTGCAAATTTCCTATCAACGCCAATCCTACTGGTCCAATAAAAACAGCTATAGCCTTTGATGTTAATATTCCTGCTATTATTCTTGTTAATACTGAAGCTGTTTGTAATGAAGTAACTTTGACTAAAACCTTACTATTTATATAATCAATTAATTTTTTCAATTAAGTATGAGTTGTTTTACTAAATAAAATTACTATAAATTGAATACATGCACTGTAAACGCTAAAAAAAACATATTATTCTTTTTTGTTTTTTTAAAGGAATCAAATATACAAAATCATTTAACTTTTCTCTCTTTACCAGTTAAAATCGTAAGAAATTATTCATTATTAAAATATAAATAGGTTTATGGCTTTTTTTGTATTAAAAAATACAAATTAATACAGAATATAGCTGTATTTGTTATTATAATTGGCATTGAAAGTGGGTTTAACAAGATGCCATAAAACACAAATAGTAAACATCCAAAGGAGTTTACTATTCGTAATTTATTAACTGATTTCATTAAGAATGAGATTAAAACAGTTGCCATAGCAGCATATCCAATCCATTCAACACCTGAAATTCCTAAGAATTCCATCTTATATTGTTTTGTTTCGCTTACGATCTACTTCTGTTAAATAGATTTTACGTAACCTTAAATAGTTTGGTGTAACTTCTACGTATTCATCTTTTTGAATATATTCTAAAGCTTCTTCTAAAGAAAATTTAATAGCAGGTACTATTTTAGCTTTATCATCTGCTCCAGACGAACGTACATTACTAAGTTTTTTAGTTTTTGTTACGTTTACCGTCATATCATCGCCACGAGAATTTTCTCCAATAACTTGTCCTTCATAAATATCTTCTCCTGGATCTACAAAAAACTTACCTCTATCTTGTAATTTATCGATAGAATAAGGAATAGCTTGTCCTTTTTCCATAGATACTAAAGAACCATTTTGTCTTTCAGGAATACCTCCTTTTAATGGTTGATATTCTTTAAAGCGATGTGCCATTATAGCCTCACCCGCTGTAGCAGTTAATAATTGATTACGTAAGCCTATAATACCTCTAGATGGTACTATAAATTCGCAAACCATACGGTCTCCTTTAGCTTCCATACTTAACATCTCTCCTTTTCTTAAAGAAACCATTTCAATCGCTTTACCAGAAACTTCCTCTGGTAAATCAATAGTCATTTCTTCAACAGGTTCACATTTTACACCATCAACCTCTTTAATAATAACTTGTGGTTGTCCAATTTGTAATTCGTAGCCTTCACGACGCATTGTTTCAATTAAAACAGATAAGTGTAATACACCACGTCCAAAAACCATAAATTTATCTGCACTATCGGTTTCTTCAACACGAAGTGCTAAGTTTTTTTCTAATTCTTTAGCAAGACGGTCTTTAATATGACGAGAAGTTACAAACTTTCCATCTTTACCAAAGAAAGGTGAATCGTTAATTGTAAACAACATACTCATAGTAGGCTCGTCAATAGCAATCGTTTTTAAACCTTCAGGAGCTTCTATATCGGCAACTGTATCACCAATTTCAAACCCTTCAAGACCAACTAAAGCACAAATATCTCCTGTTTGTACTTCTTCTACCTTCTTACGTCCTAATCCTTCAAAAACATGAACTTCTTTTATTTTAGACTTAACGATGCTTCCATCACGTTTTACCAGGGATATATTCTGACCCGTTTTTAACTCTCCACGGGTTAAACGACCAATAGCAATTCTTCCTGTAAAAGAAGAAAAATCTAAAGACGTGATTAACATTTGAGTTGTTCCTACTTCAATTTTAGGCTCAGGGATATGCTCAATCACCATGTCTAATAATGGCTCAATATTTTCAGTTTCATTTTTCCAATCATCACTCATCCAATTATTCTTTGCAGAACCATAAACGGTTGGAAAATCTAATTGCCATTCTTCTGCTCCCAATTCAAACATCAAATCAAAAACCTTTTCATGCACTTCATCAGGCGTACAGTTTTCTTTATCAACTTTATTAACAACCACACAAGGTTTTAAACCAAGGTCAATTGCTTTTTGTAATACAAAACGTGTTTGCGGCATAGGGCCTTCAAAAGCATCAACTAATAGTAAAACACCATCTGCCATATTTAACACACGCTCTACTTCACCTCCAAAATCGGCGTGACCTGGTGTATCAATAATGTTAATTTTTGTGTCTTTATAAATTACAGAAACATTTTTTGAAGTAATTGTAATACCTCTTTCACGTTCCAAATCGTTATTATCAAGAATTAAATCACCAGTGTTTTCATTTTCGCGAAATAACTGACAGTGGTACATAATCTTATCAACCAAAGTAGTTTTACCGTGATCTACGTGTGCAATAATTGCAATATTTTTAATATTAGCCATAATTGTGCCTTATTTTAAGCGTGCAAAGGTAACTATATTTAATGGATAAAATATACAATAATATTTATTTGAGTACTCCTTTTTTTATAAAAACAAAAAAGCGTGTAGTACATATCATATCTTTTTGGTTTTTAGCGCATTAAAAACCAAAAAGAATATATTTATCCGAAACAAGGATGCAGAGTTTCTATCTCTAACACAAACACTTAAAATCTTTTTATTTCAATTTAAAAGAAGCTTATATTAATTCAGCATTAATAGTATATTTGCATCATAATTTTTTCGAAACAAAAGCTTATGACGCTTCAAGATATTCCAAAAATAAAACATGTCAATTCAAACAATTTTTTCTTGCTTTGTGGTCCATGTGCCATCGAGGGTGAAGATATGGCACTTCGCATTGCTGAAAAAGTAGTTACCATTACTAATAAACTAGAAATCCCTTATATTTTTAAGGGCAGTTTTAAAAAAGCTAATCGTAGCAGAATTGATAGTTTTACAGGTATTGGAGATGAAAAAGCATTAAAAATTTTAAAGAAAGTTTCAGATACTTTTAATGTCCCGACAGTCACAGATATTCATGAAATATCAGATGCTACATTAGCTGCGCAATATGTTGATGTTTTACAAATTCCTGCATTTCTAGTACGCCAAACAGATTTAGTTGTTGCCGCTGCAAAAACAGGCAAAGTCGTGAACTTAAAAAAAGGACAATTTATGAGCCCAGAAGCTATGAAACATGCCGTACAAAAAGTTAAAGATGCTGGTAGTGATAAAGCATGGATAACAGATAGGGGTACCATGTTTGGCTATCAAGATATGATCGTAGATTTTCGTGGTATTCCTACCATGCGTCAATATGCACCAACCGTTTTAGATGTCACACATTCCTTACAACAACCTAACCAAAGTGCTGGTGTAACAGGCGGTAGGCCAGATATGATTGAAACTATTGCCAGAGCTGGAATAGTTAACAATGTAGATGGCTTGTTTATTGAAACGCATTTCGATCCTGCAAATGCAAAAAGTGATGGTGCTAATATGTTACATCTTGATAATTTAGAAAAATTACTTACCAATTTAGTTACTATTAGAAAAACTGTTCAATCGCTCTAGTTTTTCACAATCAATCAAAAAAATCAATGCACTTTTTAAGGAATAGATTTTTATTCCGTCAAAAGGTTCTTTTCAATCAATCAAAAAAGCATTAATGAATATTAAATCAATTAAGCTTATAATAATTTTTATTATAAGTGCTCCTTTATCACAGCATGGTTATGCTCAAAAAAACGATATAAACAATACACTAAAATATACAGCATCTAATAAAGGTAAATTTTTTATTAGCTGGGGAGGTAATAGAGAATCTTTTTCAAAATCTGATATTAGGTTTAAAGGTATCGATTATGATTTCACCATAAGGGATGTCTCTGCCAAAGACAAACCCAAGGGGTGGCATATAGATTATATTAACCCAACAAAAATTACTATTCCGCAAACCAATTTTAAAATAGGTTATTTCATTTCGGACAAATATGTTATTTCTCTTGGAGTAGACCATATGAAATATGTGATGGAGGACAATAGGAATAAAGTTATTGATGGTTATATTAATTTGCCAAATAATGAATTAGGCAGTCAGTATAATGGAAACTATAATAATGAAGAATTTTTTGTATCTGAAGATTTCTTAGTGTTTGAACACACAAATGGTTTAAACTTTGTATATCTTGAGTTTTCGAGATTTGATGATATTTCTTCCATATTTAATATTCAAAATACCGATAAATTTCAACTAAACATTACTGAAGGTTTAGGAGCGGGAATTTTATACCCAAAAACAAATACAACCCTACTTCAAAAAGACAGGTACGACGAGTTTCACTTAGCTGGTTACGGTATATCGCTTAATGCGGGTCTGAACTTCACGTTTTTTAAACACTTTTTTATGCAATTAGACTTAAGAGGAGGCTATATAAACATGCCTAATATAAGAACGACTAGCAATACAGCGGAAAGTGCGTCTCAACATTTCTTATATCTGCAACGTGTTATTTCTTTTGGAGGTATTTTTAGAATTTAAAAGTTAACCATTAAATAAACCACGCCTTTTTACTATTACTTAATAAGTTTGAAGCCTCATTTAATAATTCAACAAAATTCTCATGGTCTAAATCTTCAATAGATTTTAACTGAATAGATCGTACTTGTTTACGTTTATTATCATTCTTTAAAATAGGAAATTGTTTTTCTAATAGAATACCTTGTACAAAAGCAACATCTACATAATCTTTACCCTTTAAAATATTTAAATAAACCATCGGTTTTTTTCCAATATTATAAAACGGAATTCTATAACTATATCGCTCTTCTACATCTGGAAGAGTATTTAATATCACACTTCTAACATAAAGCATGATGGATTGGTAAGGTTCTTTTTGATTAAAAAAATAGTCGTCTACAGGTTTCAATATTTAAAACTGTTTTAGATTAGAAATCTCAAACTTAACAAAAATTTATGATGGTCAATTGAAAAAAATTCATTTACTTTGTATTTCAAAGTACTTTTACATGGAATCAAGAGATTATTTAAAAGACATAAGCGAGATAAAAGATTTAATGAATAAATCTTCACGTTTTATTTCACTTAGTGGTTTATCTGGGATATTAGCTGGTATTTATGCTCTTATAGGGTCTGCTGTAGCTTATTGGTTAGTTATTGAGTATAGTAACGGGACATTAATATTAGATGGTCAAATATTTAAATTGGTGGTGTTAGACTTGTTCTTAATTGCATTTTTAAGTGTGGTTACTGGGATTATTTTAACAACAAGAAAGGCAAAAAAAAATGGCGCTAATATGTGGGACAACTCATCGCGACGCTTAGTCATTAACTTTTTAATTCCATTAGTTGCTGGTGGTATTTACATATTAATTATACTCGGTCAACAAAAATATGGGCAAACTGGTGCATTAATGCTTTTATTTTATGGACTTGCTTTAGTAAATGCTTCTAAATATAGTATTGGTGATATTCGATATTTAGGTTTTATACAAATAATTTTGGGTCTGATTTGTGCTTTGTTTCCAGGATATGGTTTTTGGCTTTGGGTTTTAGGCTTTGGAGTTATGCACATTATTTATGGTACATGGATGCATTTTAAGTATGATATTAAAAAGTAAATAGTCGCAGTTTTCAGTAACTTTGAAATTTAAAAACATTCCTACTTTTTAGGAAATTATATGAGTATCATAACTAACATAAATAAAGTATTTGATCATAGAATTAGGTTAGGCATTATGTCTATTTTAATGGTGAATGAATATGCCGATTTTAATATGTTGAAAGAATTATTGGGAGCTACTGATGGTAACTTAGCAAGCCATACAAAAGCGCTTGAAAAAGCGGAGTATATAAACGTTGAAAAGCAATTTATTGGTAGGAAACCAAACACTCGATACAGTACCACTAAACTAGGGCAAGCCGAATTTAAAAAACACATTAATGCTCTCGAAAAATTAATCAATAAACAATAAATATTTTTTTAATTATACACTTTGAAATACAAAGTACTTTTAATATGAGCGTAAGAAAGAAACTTATAGAATGGTTGTTTGAAAAATCTAAAGAGGTTTATACAAATCTTTTCAAAAGCCATGAACCTTGGGGAATCAATAAAAGACAATTGCTAGCCTACCCCAAAGATTCTTTTGGAAAACATCTTGGGTTATTTCTAGATAAAAATAATTTCGAATTGATTTCTAAAGTTGAAAGACATGACGCATACCATACTTTAACTGGCTACGGAATTAAAGTTGAAGACGAAATTGCATTACAATATTTATGTTTTGGAAATGGCAAAAGAAGCCCATATCTCTATGGAGCAATCATACTAGGAACAATTATTTTACCAGATTATTACAAATATTATTATCAATCATACTGTATTGGGAAAAAGGCCAATTCATTCCATCATTTTGATTACAAAGAATTATTAACGATTTCTATACATGATTTAAGGCAAGTTGTATTCTCAAAATCACAAATTAACACATTAATAAAAATTTAAATGGACATAAGCATATTTAAAAAATCCTACAAAATTGCACTGATCTCATTTAGTATTGGAACCATTTTATTTGTATTACAAATAATAAATAAAGGCTTAAATGGTGTAACAATAATAGGCTATTACTATGTTGGGGCAGCCATAATAGTTAACTCTATAATCTTAATTATTCTATTATCTGTACTATTCTTAAATAAAAACAAAATAGATATCATAAAATCAATAGGAGTCATACTTGTAAATATTCCTATTGCTTTTCTCTACTACCAAATAGTAATACATAATTTAATATAAAATGAAAAATATATCTTTATTAATAGGAGCTTTTTTGTTCAGCATACTTTTTTACAAACAAGACATTGGTCTAAATCTCAGTTTATTTAGTTTGCTAACAATTATTATACTTATAATCCATAACAAAAATTTATTCAAGAAAAAAAGTACAATCATATTTAGTATTGTCTTTGTAATAACTGCTATCTCAATATTTTTTTACAGATCCAACTTAACAATAATTACATACGTCGTTACCTTTTTAACATTGATAGGTAATGTATCTGAGCAAGGCTCATCTATTTATGTAAATTGGTTAAACGGATTTTACACATTAATAGCTGCATTCTTTCATCGAAACTTAAATACTATTGAAAAAGATGAAAAAGCAATACCAAAGAAAAAAACCGACTATCTACATTTAATAAAAATAATAGGTATTCCATTAATTACAGTTATAATTTTTATAGGTCTATATAAAAATGGAAATCCAATGTTTAGCGAATTAATTTCTAAAATTGATTTTAGCTTTATTAATATTCAATGGTTATTAGTTTCTGTTCTTGGCTATTATTTATTAAGTAATATTTCTAAACCAGTACGGGTTGCCCCAGCAACCACTTATGATTTAAACACAGGTAATTCTTTAAACATTAAAGGAAATATTGCAGAAGAAAAACTCAAAAAAGAAAATCAATTAGGCTTTATTTTAATTTCACTTTTAAACATACTCATTATCTTTTTTATTATTACAGACATTACCTATTTAATTTCTACCAACGATTTAAGAGCTTCTGCCTTTTCAAATCAAGTTCATAATGGTATTAATACTTTAATTGCCTCTATTATTATTGCAATAATTATTATACTATATTTTTTCAGAGGAAATCTAAACTTCTATAAAGACAATAAAAATCTTAAAACCGTTACGTATGCCTGGATAATACTTAACCTAATGCTTATAATAAATATTGCAATAAAAGATTGTCAATACATCTATTATTTTGGTTTTACATATAAGCGAATAGGTGTTTTAATTTACTTATTACTTACAATGATAGGTTTATTCACTACTTCAATTAAAGTAAAACAAATAAAAAACTTCTGGTATTTATTTAGAGTAAATACGTTAACTGCCTTTACTATATTAATAGTATCGAGCACAATTAACTGGGATAATTACATTACTTATTATAACCTTAATTATGCGCAATCTATGGATTTTAATTATTTATTAAAGTTGTCTGATAATAACACATTTCTTCTTAAAAACTATGCAGATCGAAATGACTTAACAGAGGAAAAGAAATCTTTAATTGAAAAAAAGCATAAAGCCTATTTGATTGAATTAAAAAGTGAAAAATGGCAAGAAATGAAGTATGACTATTTTAAAATAAAAAAAGATCAATGAATATTCCTTCAGTTATTATAAAATCAACCATTTTAGCGACTTGTATCTTTTGGCTATTTACCATCTCTAAAGGTTTTCAGATTGATATGCTACTATTGGTTTTTCTATCAATAATTCCAATTTCACTTTGTTGTACTTTTACTATATTATTAACAATTGCACCATTCTTTTGGTTCCAAGGTAAAGAGGCAAGTGATAGATCGTACAATAGGAATAAAGTAGTTTTTAATAAATATTACCCTTTCTATACCATAGCCATTTTTAGTTTATGCCTTTATGGAGCCATTAAATTTTCATTTGCAAATAGCTTCTTCATTTCGGTATTTTTCACAACAATGCAATCATGGGTTTGGTTCGCAAAAAGCAATCAATAATTAAATAATTAATATGAAGTACTTAAAAAAAATCGCTGGCTTTGCAACTTTGTCACTTATTTATATGATAATTATAAATGTTTGGATATTACACCAAGCTAAAAATCTTACTTATAACGACATATCTCTTATTCCAAAGAATAGAGTCGGACTTGTTTTGGGGGCAAGTAAATTTGCATCAAACGGAAATATAAATCTATATTACAAATATAGGTTGGAAGCCGTCTATCAACTTTACAAATCAGGAAAAATAGAATTCATTTTAATTAGTGGAGATAACGGAAGAAAAAGCTATGATGAACCTACCGATTTTAAAAATGATTTAATAAAAAAAGGGATTCCTGAAAATAAAATATTCCTAGACTATGCAGGATTTAGAACACTAGACTCGGTTGTAAGAGCAAAAGAAATATTCGGATTAAATTCTATAACAATTGTGTCTCAAAAGTTTCATAATGAACGTGCCATTTATCTAGCAAAAAACTTTAAAATCAATGCTGTTGGATATAATGCTAAAGACATAAAGGGGCGCTATGGTATGAAAACCAAATTAAGGGAATACATGGCAAGAGCAAAAGCATCAATCGATATTCTTTTTAATGTACAACCTAAATTCTTAGGTAAAAAAATAGACATAAAATGACACTTAAATTCAACAAAACATATTCCATAATTGCATTAACCATATTTATAATTGAAGTCCTGATAGCCACATACTTAAAATACGGTTTTATACGTCATACCTTTGGCGATTATTTAGTTGTTATACTACTTTATTGCTTTTTTAAAAGCTTTATAAATACAACTCCTATTATCGTGGCAATTCCTGTTTTAATATTCGCTTATATTATAGAGTTATTACAATTAATAAACATATTAGAGATGTTAAACCTAAATAATAATCACTTAGCGAAACTTATTTTAGGTAGCACATTTCAAGTTTCCGACTTGGTTGCCTATTCCTTAGGAATCATTACTGTTTTAATTATTGAATATACCTTATATGGGTTTACAAAAACGAATGACATATGAACACCATAAAAACACTTCTATTTAACCGATTTAAAATCTTTTACTTACTAGGTATTTCAATAACTTTAAGTATCGTATTACTAATGATTAGAATGAAATTAACACATTCCTATTTCTTTCTGTTTCTAATCTGGAATTTGTTTTTAGCAATCATCCCATTTGCCATTACAACCTATTTAGTAAGTATCCCAAAGCTTAATAAAATAGGGTTTGTAATATGGTTTTGCATATGGCTGCTTTTTTTACCCAATGCGCCTTATATTATTACAGATTTACTGCATTTAAAAATAAGCTCCAGTCACTTATTATGGTTAGATATTCTTGTCGTTAGTTCTTTTGCGTTAAACGGATTATTAATGTTCTTACTATCTTTATTAGATATGGAAACATTATTAAATCAATATTTAAAAGTAAAAAAGACTCGTTTTACTATGATACTTATACTCTTCCTATCTGGATTTGGTGTCTATTTGGGGCGTTTTTTACGTTATAATTCTTGGGAAATCATTCAAAGTCCATTGTCTTTATTTAACGATATTTTCAACATCATCTCGCATCCTAATCAGCATTTAGAAGCTTGGTTATTCACTTTTCTGTTCGGGCTTTTTTTAAGTATTGGATTTTGGATGTTTAAAAACTTAACCAGCATCGAAAAAATAATATGAAGACAACCAACAACTTAGTGCATTATATTATTGGAATCTTGATTTTTATCGGCTTAAAGTTCACCTACACATATGCCAATAACAATCATGTTTTATTATTAACAAGTCCAACAGATAAGATGATCTCTTTAATAACATATTCGTTTTCTACTTATTCTGAGAGTACTGGGTTTTATCATGAAAAGCTGAACATGGTGATAGATAAATCATGTTCTGGTTTTAATTTTTGGATGCTGTCTTTTATTTTATTTTTCTTTTCAAGTTTAAAATTTGTGAAGCATCACTACTTAAAATTTTTAACCCTGCTCCTTTCTCTCTTATTGGCATACATAGTAACCTTATTTGTAAACACCTCTAGGATTTTGGTTTCCTTATTCATTGAACATAGTACTCAATTTAAACATGCCTGGTTACATCAAGCAGAGGGTGTCTTTATCTACCTATCATTCTTAATAATATTTTACATGTTACTAAACTACATACAAACTAAATCAATAAAAAATCATGAAAAACTTACTTAATCCAAAATGGCTAATTATAATACACTTAGTGCCAGTCATTTTATTGTTTTCAATTTTTTATAGTGAATTTCAAATTATAAAAACTCTTTTAAGTGAAGAAAGCATTTTACTTTGGTATCGGTTCGGAATCACACTTTTTGTCTTAACAATAATTCATTTAATTTATACAGTTACTACTATTCTACGGCATAAAGAAATTTCAGTTATATATGCTTTTTCATCCCTCATCATCTACACTACATTTTTATATACATACAATAGTTATAGTTCGGATATCATTCCTTGGAACATACCAAGATGGATGTTTTCTGGTAATTTAATTCGCTACACGGGTACTTTTTTAATGCCTACACTTGCTCACTCGCTTTTTGTTATTGTTATAAAGTTTACTTCAAAAGAAAAGGAACATAAAGCATGGGTAAGCTTTCTGTTATCCTTATCAATTCCACTCATAGCTTATTTATTTGTACAAATCAGTTTACCATTATGGAAACATGTTGATTATAAATTCGAACAACATATTATAATTATTGCAAGTATAATAGCCGTTATTTTGTTTCTGTTTTTCTTGGTAAGAAGTATTTATATACTATCAATAAGAAAAGGGAAACAATGGAAAGACGTTAATTCTATTACAAAATTTATTGTTGGAATCTTATTACCAGTTATAGGACTTGCTTTAAATAATGGATTGATAGGAAATAACTTTAGTGGTGCTTTTGGCAATTTCAATTCTCTATGGTTTTATATAATATCTGTATTCAATGGGATATTAATTTGTCTACCAGATCTAGATCATAAAATTTATAGATTATTATTATTCGTTGGAAGAACTATTACATTTTCATTTACATCCTATTTTTTCATTATATTCTTGCCATACTTGCCATTATCAGTAATTGCTATTGTCGCGATTGGCATTGGTTTTTTAATGCTTACACCTTTAGTGCTTTTCGTTATTCATATTCAAGAACTTTCTTATGATTTTAAATACTTAAAAAAATATTATTCCAAAAGAGCATTAATTACCTTGTCTTTAATAGGTTTTTTTATTATTCCTTCTGTAATTACACTTACTTTTTACTCTGATAAACAAGTACTAAATGAAACACTAAATTATATTTACACACCAGATTATTCTAAAGATTATCTTATAAATAAGTCTTCACTTGAAAATACATTAAAGACTGTTAAAAGTAACAAAACACGTAACTCAGATTTCCTTTTTAGCCCTCAAACACCATATATTTCATCTTTATTCAATTGGATAGTTTTAGATAATTTAACGCTTTCAGACTCAAAAATAAACACTATCGAAAATATCTTTTTTAAGAATAAACCTTTTGAATTAAGATCAGAAAGGTTAAGAAATATAGATGTAGAAATATCAAAAATAGGATCAACAAGTACTTATAACAAAGAAGAGGGTTTTTGGACTAGTTGGATTAACATAGAAATTACAAATGCGAATAAAAATAATTTTACTTCAGAATATGCTACAACTATAGATTTACCAGACGGGTGCTGGATAAACGATTATTACCTTTATGTAGGTGATAGAAAAGAAATGGGAATTCTAGCAGAAAAAAAATCTGCCATGTGGATTTTTTCTGAAATTAGAAACATTAATAGAGATCCTGGTTTATTACACTACTTAACAGGGAATAAAGTCTCATTTAGAGTATTTCCATTTGCTAAAAATGAAGTACGAAAAACTGGAATTCAATGTATCCATAAAGAGCCTATTATTTTATCCATAGATGATCACAAACTTTCTTTAGGTGAAGACAAACCTCTAAGGCTAATATCACAAAACGACACAAATGAAAATGTAATTTATGTATCTTCAAAAGAAAAAGAGAATCTTAAAAACGTAAATAGAACACCATATTATCATTTCATAATTGATACTTCTAAAGAGAAAGACTCTTTAATAAATAGCTATATTAAAACATTAGAAACGTTTGTTAAAAAAAACCATTTAAGTACTGAAAACGCTAAAATTAGTTTCACAAATTCATATACAAATACAATCAACTTCAATGATAACTGGAAGGGTGAATTAAAAAACAAAACCTTTGATGGTGGATTTTACTTAGAACGCGCTATAAAAAAAGTGTTATATCATGCTTACATAAAACCTTCTAACCAATACCCCATAATAATTACAATAACAGACAATATGTTAGATGCTATTATAAGTAAAAACTTTTCAGATTTTAAAATAGCATATCCAGAAAATAATCTATTCTATCATTTAAATACATTGGGATATTTAGCTTCTCATGACTTAAATACAAATCCTAAACAATTTATAAATATAGATACTTCAATACAGTTTGGTTATGATGTTTTAGCATGGCCTAACCTAAAAAAACCTCTTGTTTATTTACCAAACGACAGTTTACCAAATATTGTCTTAAAGTCATCAAACATTGAATTAACGAATACTATGAATACATCTCATTGGAATTCTGGATTACTAATGCAAGGGAAATGGATTTCTGATGTCTTGCATCCAGAAAATTCTGAGAGAGATTGGAATAATAGTGTAAAAATGAGTTTTAAATCTAAAATAATGACGCCGTTAACATCTTATATTGTTGTTGAAACTGAAGCACAAAAAATGGTATTAAAGAAAAAACAAGAGCAAGTTTTAAATGGTAAAAAGTCCTTAGATTTAAACGAAAGTACTCAACGCATGTCTGAACCAGGTTATATAATAATCCTTATTCTTTTCAGTATTTTTTTCTTTTTAAGAAAAGGTAAATTGTTTAATTGAAAATGGATATTTCTTTCAGAAAAACAATTAAGCCCTATTCTTTTCTTGAATATTTCTAACAATTCTTGTTGCCATATTTCTTGAAATAAAACGAGGAATTGTAGATAAAAACTTGTTAAACGCACCAGGAATCGCCACTGTTTTTCCTTTTCTCATAGCATTATAACCATACAATGCTACATCCATTGGACAGGCCATATTAAAACTAATTTTATTTTCTGAACAATCGTTAGAAACTGTTTCTTGAAATAACGTTTTAGTAGGGCCTGGGCATAAAGCAGTCACTGTTACCCCTGTCCCCTTTAACTCATTTGCTATAGCCTCAGAAAAAGATAAAATATACGATTTTGATGCATAATACATAGACATCATTGGTCCTGGTTGAAATGCTGCCAAAGATGAAATGTTTAAGATTTTACCAGATTTTCTTGATATCATAGCTGGTAAAATCAATTTTGTTAAATGCGTTGTTGTTAAAACATGAAGGTGAAGCATCTCAGATTCACGTTTCCAATCTGTGTTTGCAAATGTCCCAAATAACCCAAAACCTGCATTATTTACTAATACATCTATGGCTAAATGCTTAACTTCATTATAAATTTCTTGGGCAACATCTGGCTGGCTTAAATCTTTAACTAAGATATTAACCGTACTTTTTTTATACGCTTTATTAAAAAATTGTTTTACTTCTTTTAGTTTAGGTGCATCAATATCAACTAAAACAAGATTATAATCATCCTTTATTAGTAAAAACGCCAATTCATATCCCAATCCCGAAGCAGCCCCTGTTACTAACGCTGTTTTAGTTATCATATCATTTTAGTAATTCGAAATTACTCTTTACCATTCACATAATCCTGTAAATAAGAGAATCGTTCTGTTAATTTTCCATTTTTTGTTATTCTAGCACGTTCTAAAACACCATCTGCATCATTATTAAAAAATGCAGGTATAACATACTGAAGAAATTGTTCGCCAAACCCCTCACTGGCGTCTTTTGGAAGTTCACATGGCAAATTATCTACTGCCATAACGGTAATGGCATCTTTAGCATTAAAAGCAACTTCACTTTCAGATTGCGGGTCGTAACCATAGAAAGGTTCTTCAATAGTCGACGCTCTTAATGTAGAAGCCACTGGTCCATCCACATCACAACTAATGTCTGCCACTAGTTTTATATTAAAATCTGGTGACTTAGCATCGTTTCGTGTAAATAAATAAGGAGCTCCTGTACCATAAAAATGGCCTGCAATAAAAAAATCTGTTTCTTTAGCATAGGGCATAAAATTACTTTCGTAACCAGTCGCATCTTTATAAAATTCTGTCTTATTTCCTACTTTACCATCTTTACGCTTGCTATATTCCATCACATCCACTAAACAGTAAACAGGTTCGGTAAATTTAGACGTTAAATACAAAGCATCACTCACTTGTTTTACTTTTAAATGATCTAGAATTTCTTTTGCTCCATGTGCTACCTTTCCTGTTCCAGAGAGTAATATCTTAATATTAGGCAGTTGTATTTTATCTAACGCTGCTTTTACAGCATTTAAATCTGCAAGACTTTCTACTTTTGGCAAATTAAACAACTCATCTCGTAATCCCAAAGCTCTAAAACCATTGTAAGCTCCTACCAGTCCTGCATAATACCCAAACCCAATTAAACGAAACCCGTTACTACCTATAATGGTTTCATGGTCATACAATTCTATATTTTTGTCTAAAACAGCTTTTAGAAGCTTTCTATTGTAAGGTTGTTTTTTTATTGTGTGTGAAAAGAAAAAGTATTTTTTATTTGGAATTAAATTTTCAATTGGCACTTCTTTCACACCAATCATTACATCGCAATCGTCTATATTATTTACAACTTCAAATCCCTCTGTTTTATACTGCTCATCAGAAAACACTCGAATATCACTAGATTCAACTTTAAAAGTCGCTTTTGTAAATTCTTTTTGAGCTTCAACTAACTTTAACGGAGAAAATACCACACGCCTATCTGGTGGAGTTTTACGCTCTTTTATAATAGCAAACTGAATATTCATTTGGTTAATTGGTTTCGTTAGTTAACTGTTCCAGAAAAACTAATTACTACGAATACAAGTAGTTAATTTAATATGGAACAATTTTTGCACGAAAATAAGAGGATTTGCATGGTTATACAAACTTTTTGATACCTTTGCTTCCCAAGTTAAAGATTAAGACTCTGTAGTTCCTTGCAAAGGGTAGTTATAGACAATCTAAAACATAGGATAATACTCACAATTAATTAGGGGTCGACTGGTTTTGACAGCGAGATTAATTGAACGGTAAGCACGTCGTGTAATGGCATTGAAACACGTTAAAGGCTAGACCAAATTTTAAACGGCGAGAATAACTACGCTTTAGCTGCATAATCCGAATTATAGTAGGATTGGCCTAGGTACACAAGGTGTACAAGCTTTATGTCTCTGGAAAGCCTTGGTTAACGGCGTTCCATTTTGAGGCATCGTAAATGTTAACATAGATTGGGTAGTGCTTTGTTGCTCTTTCGAAACTAAAAAAGATAAGTTTTAAGTGGGTTGTCTTTAACCAGCTTATAATCGAAAATCCAAGAAAAGAATAAACGTGTAGAAAGCTCTTTGATTACTTGTTTGGACGAGAGTTCGATTCTCTCCGACTCCACAAATAAACCCAGTATGTATTGATTTTACTGGGTTTTATTTTTACAGGTGCCATTTTAAGTGTAAGTAAGATCTGTTTTAAGTATTTTTATCAGCTCCGTTAAGTTTAAATAATATGGTCATCAGCAAATGAATAATAATCTGTTTCTGTTAGGATTATGTGATCTAATACTTTGCAATCAAAAATATTCAAAGTTCTTTTTATTTTTTTAGTAATATATTTATCAGATTGACTTGGCTTGAGAGTACCCGAAGGGTGGTTATGTACTAATATAACTGATGTCGCAAGTGAATTTATCGCATATTTGGCAATTATTCTTACATCTGCTAATGTTCCTGCTATTCCTCCTTGACTTATTTTAACATAGCCAATAGTATTATTAGCATTATTTAATAATATCATAAAAAATGATTCATAAATAGTTAAATCATCATAGTAGAATTGTCTTGCATATTTATGCCGTACTACTTGAAGATACTTTTGCCTTGTTGAAATTTGTTTTCAGCTTTTTCAGTTTAATTTCAGGTATTGTAGTTTTATAAATTTTCATAAGCTCTTTTAAATACTTTTCTTCTAAGCGTAGTTTTTATATTGTGATTATTTAGTAATACTATAATTATTACAACAAAAATACAATCATTAGTATAATAGAATACAATCAAAACTATAATTATTTATAGATATATTTAGTAATACTATAATTTCATTATATTTGTAATAACTGAAATGGTAAAGAATTATGAGTATTTTAAAATTAAAAGAGCTTTTAAAAGAAAAAGGGATGTCAGGAAAAGAACTTGCTGAAAAAGTTGAGGTTACCCCTGCCAGTATATCAAATATTGTTCAAGGCAATAGCTTTCCTAAACCTGAATTATTAAAGCAAATTGCAGAAGTTTTGGATGTAGATATTAGAGAGTTGTTTGTTCCAACAAAAGAAACGGAAACAGAAACAATTTATGCGTTTCGTGAAGGTTCTTATGTTCCTGTTGGTGATTTAAAAAAGAGTAATTAAGTATGGAATTTAAACTACCATTACTCCCTCCTAATACAGAATTAGAAACACCAAAAATTTTAAAGCAATTAGCAAAGGCACATCGTTACCTAGCAGAGTTAAAAGGGACCGCAAAAACAATTCCCAATGAGAGTATTTTAATTGATACACTTACATTACAGGAAGCGAAAGACAGTAGCGAAATAGAAAACATAGTTACTACTCATGATGATTTGTATAAAGAAAACATCTTTATTGAAAGTAAAAGTACTGCTGCAAAAGAGGTTTATAATTATGCTCGTGGTTTAAAATTAGGCTTTCAAATAGTACGTAAAGAAAGACTACTTTTAAATAAACATATCCTAACGATTCAAAAAGAATTGTTAGAAAGCAATGCAGGGTTTAGAACCCAAGCAGGAACTAAATTAGTTAACTCTCAAGGTAAAGTAGTTTATACCCCACCTCAACACCCAGACGAAATACTCGACTTAATGTCGAACCTTGAAAAGTTTATTAATGATAATGATTTTTCCAATTTAGATAGCTTAATTAAAATGGCTGTAATTCATTACCAATTTGAAAGCATACACCCTTTTTATGACGGTAATGGTAGGACTGGTAGAATAATTAACATCCTTTACCTAGTGCAACAAGGCTTGTTAGATATTCCTATTCTTTATTTAAGTAGGTTTATTACTCAAAACAAAACCGATTATTATAAGGTATTACAAGAAGTTAGAACAAATAATGATTGGGAAAGTTTGGTTTTGTATTTATTGAAAGGTGTTGAGGTTACTGCAAAACAGACCATTACTTTAATCACCGAAATTAAAGCCTTAATGCAAAAGCATAAAGTTACCATCCGTACAGAATTACCTAAAATTTACAGTCAAGATTTGATCAATAATTTATTCAAAAATCCCTATACTAAAATTGAGTATTTGGAAAATGATTTAAAAGTTACAAGGCAAACAGCTTCAAATTATTTAAACAAAATATCAAGTTTAGGTTTGTTAGAAAAAGTCAAAGTTGGTAAGGTAAACTACTATATCAATTCTGAATTGATTAATACATTAGTAAATGTATAAGTTAAGGTTTGTAGAAAAACTTAACATGAAAACTAAAACGTGTTAACATTTTTCTGTTTTTCTAACACGTTATAATGTTCATGTTAACGAAATAGACTTTTATAATAAAAACAATCGTTCAATATCTGAAGTTGAAAACCGTTTAGCATCGTTTATATTTTCTAATAATCTCAAATAGCGTTTTGTTGGTTTGCCATTATAGAACTTTTTAAAGTGTTTACTATGAAGTTTTTCATAATACTTTTCAACATCGAAGTAATTGCCATAAACCTTTTCCAAACCTCTCCACTTCTTACTGTGAATTTGTTTTGAGTAAACACCATTTGGTAAGGCTGAACGATGCATAAATCTTTCAGATATTAAATTGTAGCTTTCGGCAACGTTTTCCTGTAAAAGGACATAGAAAATACCAAACCCTACCTTTACCTATATTCGAAGAAGTTGAAATTAATTGTATCTCATAATTATAATCGTTTTCATTACACTTATAGTTCAGGCTCAAAAATTGCTCATGTTCTGTAAACATAATACGAATAGGCAATCTACTTGTAATCTCATTATAACGATTTCTCCAATTTATTGTACCTCTTTTAATGACGACCCCTCTTTTTTAATTAAAAACAGACTGGATTGGCTTTTATCTAAATGTTTAGAACATAAAGCAGTAAAACAAAAAGCATCGGTTGTACCTATTAATGCATCGACTATTAGGGAAGCGTTTATTTGGTACTGCCGTATTTGTAAAAATGCAAAAAAATAGCTTTGTAAATTAAGTTGTTTCTTATACTTCTGCCGATCATTTTATCTTACCTGTTGTCAAGGAGTTATAAAATAATCTTTATCAACGGCAATTATTGGTAAGGCTTATCGGGGTAAAATTCAGTCATTTGGTAGAGGGTGGTTATCAAATCAACCTCTTTGAAGACAATGAAAAGATCATCAACCCTTATCGGGCAATGGACAAAATGAGGGAACACTACGGAGACAGGGCCGTTATTAGAGCTGTTAGTATTGAAGCCAAAAGTATAAGCTGATAGAATCCGTTTACGGGAGAGCCCCCTTCCCTATTAGCCAATAGGAGACGCTAATTCTTTTTTATTTGAATACGGAGCCAAAATGAGTTAAGTGGTTAACCATGCATATAATCCTGCCATGTTACCAAAAGGTATTTTCCTTCTGGTTTTGTTTTTTTAGATCCAGAAAACCGGATTCATAACAGAAAAAATATACCTGCCCCTTTTTATTCTTCCAATAATGCGTAAAGTAATTAGGGTTGAAACCTTCGGATAGTAGTTTTTCTTTACGTATAGTAGACAGTCCTGATTTGTTATACACTTTTAAGAGTTTTCGGTTCGTTTTTAGCTGTTTGTCAATCGCGTAATACAGAACATCTTCCTGCTTACGGGTTTCATACTGATGGACAGACTTACAGTGTGTGGAACAATACTTCTTGTCCGATCTTCCTATAATTTCAGTTTTGCAATACGGACATATGCTCATTATCTCTTTTAAAAATATATTAGTCGAATACTATCCGACTAATATACTTTTATATTTTTTTATTAGGTCACAATTCCAGCAAAACAACTGAAATTTATACACATGTTGCTGTAAAAAAGTTTAAAAACTTAAAAGATTTACTAATTTAGCTACTCACATAAGAAATATATAGTTACCATGGTAACTATATATTCATGTTAGGCACAAGCACAAAAATTGAACATAAATAACTACAAAATAAAAATTGATATGAAAAAAAGAATTTTGTTAATTGCATTGATTGGAATAAGTTTTGGAATAAAAGCCCAAAATACTTTTCCTACAAATGGAAATGTTGGAATTGGAACTGATAATCCAACAGGTAAATTAGATATTTTAGGTTTAACTTATTTGAAAAATGCTCCTACCTATGATGTAATTTCCGAGCAATTAAGATTTGGTAGATCTGATAATAATATTCGTTATCATTCAATATTCTCTAATCACACAGGTAATCCTAACACCAATTATATTCAATTTAGGATACACGATGGAAGTTCTAATCATACAAATCAATTAAATGTGATGACTATAAATGGAAATGGTGGGGTAGGAATAGGTACGGATACCCCTGGTGTTTGGAAACTTGCTGTAAATGGAAATATTCGTGCAAAAGAAATAAAAGTCGAAACAGGATGGTCTGATTTTGTTTTCTATGATAATTATAAATTACCAACACTTCAAGAAGTAGAAAATCATATCAAAGAAAAAGGGCATTTAAAAGATATTCCAAGTGCTAAAGAAGTTGAAGAAAATGGAATTTTTCTTGGAGAAATGGATTCAAAATTATTGCAAAAAATTGAGGAGTTAACCCTTTATACTATTCAACAGCAGAAAGAAATTATTTTGCAAAAAGAAAAGGTTGAAAAACTTGAAAAAGAAAACGAATCTTTAAAGTTTTTAGCAGTTAAGTTTCTAGAATTACAAAAAAGATTAGAAAAAATAGAAGGTATAAATAGTAATGAAAATTAAGATTCAAATTATATCTCAAAAAAATCCTACTTTTACGTTATGGACATAAAACTAACAGAAGAGGAAAAAATTAAAATCTTGAATTCCGATGACATATACGGAATTATGCAAAAAGTTCTACTTCGAGAAAACAAAATAGACCAAAACAGAGAACATTTTTGGGTTATTGGATTGGCAAACAACAATCGCATTCTTTTTATAGAACTTGTTAGCTTAGGAACCGTAAATAAAACATTGGCGGAGCCCATGGAAGTTTTTAGCTTTGCATTGCAAAAAAGGGCTGTGAAAATAATTTTATGCCATAACCACCCAAGCGGAGAATTAAAACCGTCAGAAGGAGATAAAAATGTATCTGATAGATTAATCCAAGTAGGAATTATTGTTGATACCGAGGTTCTTGACCATTTGATAATATCCGATAAAAGCTATTTGAGTTTTGCTGATACTGGACTTTTGGACGAATTGAAAAAAAGCACAAAATATGTTCCTAAATATGTATTAGAACAGAGGTTTAAAAAAGAAGCTACTGAAATTGCCAATAAAAAGAAAACCGTCGAAATTGCTAAAGCCATGAAAAGAGAAAATGAAGATGTTGAAAAAATTGCTTTATTTACAGGACTATCGATTGAAGAAATTAAAAAGTTGAGAGTTAAAAAGAAATAAAAGCCAGATGCCTAACATGGTATAAAAATAATTGCTGTTTTAGGCTTAAATAAAGGTAGTTGCTATTTTGCTACGTCTGATTTTCCTGCGGAAAATCCTTGCACACAAAACCGCAACTATTCTTATACTAGACGTTGCCAGTAATTTGAGAATGACGAAATCAGAAACAAAATTATTAGTCGGAATTGGAATTCTGATTCTATTAATTGACATATTTCTACTGAAAATATGGGTTGCTGATATTGAGCCGAATATATTTATGTCCAATGGAATTTCATTCCCTCGATTCATAACTATCGGAATAAACTTACTGATTGCAATTATTCTATACTTCATAAAAAAGAGATATTCAATTTTGTTCGTTATAAACGCAATTGTTTGTCCACTACTTTTTACATTATTTTGGAATTCTTGGTTGGATAATCATCCATTCGATTATTCGGAATTTAGTTTTACAAACGATAACAGAAATTTTGTACTACATATTGAAAAAAATCCTGATGGAGTAAGTTTAAGAGAAATACAAAAGAACTCGATGGATTATAATTTAACTCTGTATTATGGAGAATATGAAAAAATTGGAGACAGCTTAAAGTTGTCCTTGAGATTTCTAAATAACGACCAATATAAAATAGAAAAGGATAGTCTTATAATGAGAAATAGAATAATGTATATATTTGAAAATAAACTGATAGGTTTCCCAGAAAGTCCGTTTGAAATAAAACTGACCAAAAAGGAATAAAAACTACTGGCAACACCGTATATAAGCTATGGCTTGGTCAGTCCTCACTTGGAAAATCCTGCGGATTTTCCAAAGCCAGTTTTTATCAGGAAAGGTCTGTGCCGAAACACGCCACAGCTCATATACATAAACGTTAGCATTAATGGAAAAAAACATTCTGCAAATTTCAAAATTCTGTTATTTAATGAAATTTCGGTGGATAAAATTAGAGCGGAATTGAAAATCTAAACGTAAAAAAATGCGTGAATACTTTAATCACTCAAAAACTGAACTGGTTAATGACACGCTAAAATTAAAAATGCGGAGTAGAAGCGCATATTGTAGTTAACCAAGTTGCGGACTGAAAAGACTATTAGAAAATAGTTTACATAAGTTTAGACGGAAATTGCTTTCTCGCTCTTTTATTTCTGCTACTTCTAAAATTTCTGCTACGATTAGTTAAATAACCGACTAAAGTCATCGCAACCGCAATCAGAATGACTGCAATGATAATTTCGTATGCTTCGCTTGGTAAATTCATAATATAAATATACGAAAAATATCTAACTTGATTACAAAATTAAAATACGATATTTACGAGCATTCAAAAATTAGAATTTTAAAAAGAAACTCGTACTGATTTAACGGCAAGGACTGAAAATGAGCCAAACGTGAAAAATAGAGCGAAACCACTAATGCTAACAATGTATATAAAAAATAGCGCAAGTCATTGCTAACACTATGGTTTGGGCATTTTTGTAAAGTCGCCAAATTTTTAAATTTGACGATTTCCAATAAAAAAGATAAATAGTAAAATTTAAAAATTCGGCTTGTGTTCATCCGAAAAGTAACAGCCTATTTTCAGCGCTACTTTTCATATACGGAGCCGTTAGAGACAATATTAAATAAATGACATACGCACCTGCAATTAGCACAATTATATCTCCTGAATATTTATCTGAATTTATTGGTAACAAATACGGTTTTGGAAAAAAAACAGATTGTAAAATATTAAAAACAGGTGTAAATCATAATTATTTAATTAATACCGATACAGACAAAAAGTTTGTATTTAGAATTTATTTCAAAAATTGGAGAACTAAAAATGAGATTGAGGAAGAGTTATCACTATTAAATTATTTAAAAGTTAATGGAATTTCGGTTTCTTATCCGATAAAAGACTCAAATAATAACTTTATCCAAAGAATAAATGGATTTGAAGGCGAACGTTTTGGAGTTTTATTTTCTTTTGCGGAGGGTGAATTTATAAGAAAACCATCAGAAGAAATTTGTTATAGCCTTGGAGTAACAATGGCAGAAATTCATAAATTGACCATTAATAAACAAATTGACAGAAAGAATTATAATGATGAAACATTGGTTAAATGGGCTTTTGAACTAGCAAAGAAAAAATTTTCTGAATCTTCAAAGGAAATGAATTATTTTGAGCGCGCAACGTCTAGAATTTCGTCTGAATTTAATAATGTAGAACCTGAAAGATTGAGGTACGGAACCGTTCATCTTGATATGTGGTACGAGAATATGAAAATTAAGAATGGAACTCAAATTACACTTTTCGATTTTGACAATTGCGGTAATGGCTGGTTATTTTTAGATATAGCCTATAGCCTGATGCTTATATATCGAAATGAACCAATTAAGGAGATATTTGAAAAGAAAAGAGATAGTTTTTATAAAGGATATGAATCAATTACTTCAATATCAAGTGAAGAAAAAAAATTAATTCCTTATGGAGGTTTAGCTATTTGGTTACATTATACAGGAATTCATATTGAACGATTTAATGATTTTTCTAATCACTTCTTAAGCGAGGAGTTTTTAAAGTATTGGATTCATACTGTAAACCAATGGATGGAATTGAATGAAATAAAAATATAAAGTCTCTAACACTATATAACAAAACATAGTTGCCCTTTGGGACAACAACGTTTGTTATATTAAACGTTGGCATTCATTGACACAACTGTACTCAGAATCATAAGAAATTTGAAAAATAATTATTACAAAATGTTTTACCGAATTATAGCTTGGTTATTATTGCTAATCAGTTTAGCTGGAATTTTTTATTCAATATCTTTATTAATAAAAGGAAGCCAACCTTGCTCAGGAGATGGATGTCTAATTCATATTTTATTTATTGAAGGAATAATAATATTAATTCCATCATTAATTTTAGCACTTTTTATAATAATTAAGAGTTTTATAAAAAGTAAAATAAAAAATATTAATTAAAATAAATTATGAACTGAATTTGAGCAAGTTTACGGAATCGGAAACTGAATTGAAAACTAAAATCTGAATTGAATTCGGAATTTAGCAAGTCTTAGAATTTCTCACTCAATCGGAATTGAAAAAGTTTGCGTAATAAATCGCTGACTGAACTCACTCAAGCGGAGGAAAATAATAAAACGGAATTAAGCCGAATAATTAGAAATCTGAATAAAAACAACGAAATGCCAACACCGTATATAATTTATTGCTAGTTATAGCCTACTTACGAAAATCCTCGCGGATTTTCTATTCGGTTTGTATTTGCTAAATTATGTGCTTGAAACACACAACAAACCATATACAACAACGTTAGGCACAAGCTTGACCCGTCCTGAAATAAGGCTACATAATTCAAAACAATTATGTACAAAAATGACAAAGTAATTAGACGCTACAGC
>CANNAN010000017.1 GCA_947502635.1 uncultured Flavobacteriaceae bacterium | reverse complement strand
AAAAAGTAATTCAAATGATATTTATTCCTAAACAGATTGAAAATTTTGAAAAATTGACAGAAATATTACCTATAAAAAACGATCACTAAGTTTGAAAATTTGCGCAGAGAATTCGTACCAAAACTATTATATTTGAAAGAGATATAAACACAATTGCGTTTATGCTATAGTTAGCTGTAAGGCACTCACTCAAACGGAAAGAAAAAAATAATGAGCGTAAAAGCAAAAACTGATAATGTTATGGATTATGATAATATAAGAAAATCATTTTGGAAATTTCAATGGATAGCGATGCATGACGATATTCTTAAATTTTATAATAAAAATTAATATTATGCAAAAATTAATAATTTTAATAACATTAATGATTGGTATTAATTCTTTCGCTCAAAATCCTAAAGAAAAACCACCAATTCCTGCTATTCATGTTAACTCTTTAGACTTAAAAATCACTATTAAATTTGGCAAAGAACATTTCTCTTTTATAGAAAAAAGTAAAATTCTTAATAATAGAGAATATCTAATAATGAATAGAACAAAAACAGAAAAAAGACCTAACCTCTATAAATACAAAAAAAATAATGAAGGTAACGATATTCCTAATTATGGGTTTAAAGGAATAAATACTAATATATATATATATATATAAAGGGCTTTTTCAATAAGGGGTACAAAAACGGGTTATGGAAAACCACTTACAAAAACAAATTAGTAAAAACTATAAATTACAATAATGGTTTAGTAATTGGTAAGTACAGAGTTTATAATAGTAAAGGAGAGATACTTTATAAAACCACCTTTGGAATAGAAGGCAATGGTAAATACAAAGACTACTATTACAAAACAGGAGTTATAAAACAAGAAGGTAATTACGAAAATGGAAAAAAAGAAGGAGAATGGTGTGACTATGACAAGCAAGGGAATTTAAGAACTACAACCTATTATAAAAGAGGAGTACCATTAAAAAAATAGCCCTACAGCTAAGTATAAGAACATGATGGAGGTCATTCTAATTTACTGACTATTGTTGAGAAATAATCATGGCAATAGTAATCATTGTGCAAGGCTCTAAAAAAACATAATTTAACTCAGAAGCTCCTTTTTAAAAGCTTTTGTTTTTAATTATACGCTTTCAGAAAAATACACGTCGCATATTTCAGACAAAGGCACCTCTAAAGCTTGACTTATTTTGTATAAAGTATGAATGGTAGCATTAGTCCTTCCTTTCTCAATTCTTGAAATATTCGTTGTGTCAATTCGTGCCTCTATTTTACCGACCAAATCCACCTGCGTAAAACCTTTTTCAAGTCTAATTCTTTTTATGTTTTGACCTATAATTTTTAAAATTTCTGACTTTTTCATACTTGACATATTCGACAAGTTAAGTAAAAAAACAAGAAATAGATTTTTCTAAATTAATTGATGATTGTTCTCTTTCTCCAGAAGAATTCGCAAAACATCTAGATATAGGAATCGAGATGTTGTTCTATATAGAAGAGGATACTTTTGATAGAAAAGATATACAGAATGTTGTTTTTGCTATAAAAAGAATTATCGATAATTTTATTTACTAACAGCCTAAGAACTTTTCATTCGAACGGAATTAAATAGCTTTCGAAGATGAACTTAACTCAAACGGAATCGGAACGTGTTTACTCCAGTGTATCCCTCTAACGTTCATGAAATGTCAGTCTGAGCGCAGTCGAAGACAATATGAATTCTTAGTTTTAAAAGCATTTCGACTGCGCTCAATGTGACAAAACAAAACAGTATAACTGCATTTAAAATCAACAAACCCTCTACCAGCATATTTTCAACAAATGAGTAGATCTAACATTAAAAGTTGCTAAAAATCAACACTTTTCAATGTTTATAGTGCTTTATGGTTCTATACGCAAAAATGAAACCTACAACATTTATCTTTTTAACCTATACAACACCACAACATTAGGTATAAAAACGAAGTTTTGGAACGCCCTGAACCGCTAACAATTTACCAATAAAACCCTATAAATATTGCTATTCCCTTAACAAACAGCGTGTTTTACTAACGATGTATGATTTTTGTAGCGGTGTTTTTTATCAATTCAACAACCAAACAGGCTAAATTTATAATTCTCTAAAATGTCTTGGTTAAATAATACCTACGCTTTAATCTCTTAGCATTTTTTATAGAAAACTAACGTAAAAATAAATAATACTATGAAAAACACTTTTCTAAGATTAGCACTTTTTTTATTTACAATGACTATATGGTCTCAAGCCAGTAAAGTATCTGTTGTAAGTAATGAAGAGGGCATGAAATTAGTTGTCAATGGAGAAGACTTCATGATAAATGGTATGAACTGGGATTATATTCCTATTGGAACCAATACCGTGAATGCTAATTTCTGGAAAAAGTCCGACGATATAATCAAAGCAGGACTTGACACAGAAATGTCACTTTTAAAGAACATGAATGTTAATGTAATTCGTCAGTACACTGGCGTTCCTGCAAAATGGATTCAATATATATATGAAAACTATGGTATTTACACCATGCTTAATCATTCTTTTGGACGTTACGGTTTAACGCTTGATGGTGTGTGGACACCTGTTACTATCTATTCTGAACCTCGTACTCAAGAGTTCTTAATAGCCGAAATGGAGCAATTAGTGAAAGCGTATAAAGACACACCTGGTCTATTATTATACTTACTTGGTAATGAGAATAACTACGGTCTGTTTTGGGCTGGTGCAGAAACAGAAGATTTTCCTGATGAAGAAGAGAAAAAAAGAGAAGTAGGCGAAAAACGTGGCAGACCCATGTATAAACTCATGAATGAAGTCGCTAAAAAAATGAAAGCGATGGATGCATCCCACCCTGTAGCTATATGTAATGGCGATGTATTGTTCATTGATATCATTGCTGAAGAGTGTAAAGATATCGACATATACGGAGTCAACTCTTATCGCGGGGCTTCTTTTACCGATATGTTTAAAGTGGTTAAAGAAAAATTGAATAAACCCATTATGTTTACCGAGTTTGGTGCAGATGCATTCAATGCGATTGAAAATAAAGAGGATCAGAAATCTCAAGCCTATTATATGGTTGAAAACTGGAAAGAGATTTATGAAAATGCTGCTGGTCTGGAAAAAGAGGATAATTCAATAGGAGGATTCACATTTCAGTTTAGTGATGGCTGGTGGAAATATGGTTTCGACAAAAGAGAAAATGCAGATGTACATGATAATAATGCCTCATGGGCTAACGGTGGATATGCTAGAGATTTAGCACCTGGTGAAAATAACATGAACGAAGAGTGGTTTGGTATCTGTGCCAAAGGACCAACCAGCGCAAGAGGGCTATACGATTTATACCCGCGTGCTGCCTATTATGCCTTAAAAGAAGCACACCAACTTAACCCATACCAAGAAGGTGTCACAGCAGAATTTGTAAAAAACCATTTTAACAATATTCAATTAATGGATGCTGTTTTAAAAGCCAGAGGAGACAAGGCTGCTTTAAAAGGAAGTAGTTCAGATAAAATCAGACTAAGTAATTTAAGAGCAGAGTTTACAACGTTTAATACAGGCGGTAGTTTAATTACAACACCAAGAGAAGCCAATCCAGACGAAGTTGTCTTTCCTAATGAATTAGGTTTCGATCACATGCAATCTTATTTTATTGGGGTTGAAGGAAATCCAACTTCTAATATGCGTGCTAACGTAAATTTCAATATTCTTGGCAATGTCGCCGAAAACCCTATTGATGAAATTTTTTATGAAAACACAGGGCGTCCATTTTCTGTAAATACAGATGAAGGCAATGTAGATATCACAGACCCTAATCGAGTAAAAGTATATAACGCCGAATTTGAATGGAAAGCTAAAGAATTTGACCTAAGAGGTTTTTACAGAACCGGACATTATCACTGGGCTTACGAAGGCGATTTCTTTGGCTTATACCCTCAGGCTAATTATGGGCCAAACCTTGACATTTATAATGGCGAAATACTTGGTTTTGAAGTTGATGGCAAAAAGGGTTTAAAAGGTTTAAAAGCCGCTTTTGGACCGCAACTCTGGTGGGGAGCTAACCCCGCGGTATTATTAAAATACAGTACAAAATTAGGTCATTTTGATGTTACAGGTGTGTATCATGAAGATATAGACGATGTAGGCGAAGCTGTAACTTCAATTGCTGTACCACTTCCAAAAACACGTAGAGTAACACTACACGTTAAAAGAGAGTTTGGAGCATTTGAGATTGAAGCTGGTGGTATTTGGGGTGGACAACCTTTAAATGGACGAAAATTTCAAGTTGCAGAAGGCGGACCTGGAAATTATATCATTTATAATGATGAAATCAATGAAAAAGATAATTGGGGTGCAAAAGCGAAAGTAACCTATCAAAAAGGATTATTTAATTGGTATGCACAAGGAGCATCTATGGGCTTAGTAGCTAATGGAGGCGCAGATCAAACACAAACATTTACAGGTTGGAAACTTAAAGACACAGGAAGTGGAAATCAAAATAACTTTCTCACAGGATTTACATATACCATAGGAAACCTTCAAATAGCTCCTAACTTTTTGTGGCAAAAACCAATTGTTGATGCGATGCCAAATGATGTTGGAGCACCAGGAAGACTTAGAAATATTCAAGACGATCCATTTGCTGTAAGAGCAAATAGAGAAACAACCGCAGGAGAAATTTTATTTACCTACGATCCAACTCCAGGAACCTGGATGTACGAATGGGATAACGATAGAGCTGAAGACGCAAAATTTGCCTTTAATTTTGGTTTTGTTTTCCGTCATCACCCAACAGCTCAAGATGCTGCCATAGGTTTTTTAGCAGACCGTACCTCTTTTGCCTTTCCTAATGCAGCACCTGCACAAGATTTATGGGAAGCACATACACGTATCGTATCTAAAGTAAATCCAGATTTAGGGCTTATCGCAAATTTATATGCAGGTAATGGACAAGCAAATGGTAGTGATGAAAGAATGATTCAACGTATTGGAGGTGATATTAGATTAATATATAATAAACTTAAACTAACCCACTCCTTTAAAATTAACGATTGGGGACCTTTCGATTATCATCGTGATTTTAACTTGACCTATCCCGTACAACTCATGTTAGATTTATCAACATCTATAGGAAAACCAGACTGGTTTATTTTACCAGATACTAAAATTGGAATTCGTGGCACATGGCGCTCACTTAACGAGTTTTCTCCACGCTACTCACCAAACCAAACAGCATCTCAATTTGCAACAGCACCTATATTAAGTCCAGTTGGTTTCGGTGATGGAAATGAGTGGGAAATTAGAACATACATACACATTAATATTGGAAAATAAGATATTATGAAAAACAGAAAATTTATATATGCAAAGCTTACAACTATTTTTACATTAGCTATAGTTATTTCCACTATAAGTTGTGAAAGAGACTTGTCTAGCGAAGCTGAATTTGCGACATTCCCTGCAAACGGAAATGTTTTTATTGATGCCTTTTCTTCAGGGTTAAATTACTTTCCTTTTGTAGACGCAGGCGCAGACCCTTTTGCTTTTACTGTCGTATCAGATGATGTGTTTTCAGGATCTGGAGCCATGCGTTTTGATGTTCCTTCATTCGGTAATGGTTTTGTAGGAGCCACTTTTAATACAACATCTCATAGAGATCTTTCGGGTTTTGATGCCCTTACCTTTTATGCAAAAGCATCTCAATCGGCGAGTATAAACTCCATAGGTTTTGGTATTTCTGGCGATACAGATAATAAATACATTGTTGAACTTAATGGATTAGAAATAGACACAAACTGGGATAAATATGTGATACCCATCCCCGATGCCTCTAAACTATTTAATGAAACTGGTTTATTTTGGTTAGCAGAAGGCGCCTCTTTTGCTGGTGACGAAGGGGGATATGTGCTATGGTTTGACGAAGTTAAATTTGAAAAACTAGGTACTGTCGCACAACCTAGTCCAAAGATTTTTAATGGAGAAAGTCTTTCGGGACAAAGTTTTACAGGTTCAAGTATTGCAATAACGGGTTTAACACAAACTTTTAATTTAGGTTCAGGTGACAACAAAACTGTAACGATAGCACCATCTTATTTCGATTTTTCATCTTCAGACATTGAGGTTGCCAGAGTAAATGAACGCGGCGAAATTTCTATTATAGGAGAAGGTACTGCAGAAATAACAGCCACCTTAGGCGGGGTATTGGCAGAAGGATCTTTGTCAATAACAGCGAGTGGTGGTTTAGAATCTGCTCCAACACCAACTTTTCCACAGGCTAATGTAAAATCTATATTTAGTGATGCTTATATAAATGATACAGAAAGCAACTTTACACCAGGTTTTGGCGGGTCTACAACAGAGACAACAACACCAGCATCTAACGGTGATTCATTCCTGTCTTATTCTAATAACAATTTTACTGGGATTCTTTTTGAGAATACTGTAGATGCGTCTGGATTAACATTCTTACATGTTGATGTATATGTACAAGAAGCAGGTGTAAATGTAGGCCTTCAGATTAGAGATATTGGCGCCAACCAGATGATAGAAACAGATACAAATACAGGATTTCCAATAGCAGATGATAAAGATTTCAGATTCAATTTAACAGGTTTAACTGTCGGTCAATGGACCTCTTTTGAAATTCCACTAGCAGGTGATATTGCTACTCAAAAAAATAATTTAGGAGCTCTTATTTTAACAGGCGGTCCTAGCTTTATATTGGATAATATATATTTCTACACAGAGTAATATAGTCATATAAAAATCTCAAATAATAAAATTATGGACATAAAATATATATATAATAAAACAATGAAATCAATTATTTTAAAAAGCATTGTAGTCATACTATTTTGTTCCCTTTCCAGCTGTGCTACAGACGATACACAAACCGTTGCTACTTTCACAGAATTGGTGATGGCTGATGAATTTGACACAAATGGCGCTCCCAACCCTGCCATTTGGGGTTACAATATAGGTACAGGTGATAATGGTTGGGGTAATAATGAGTTGCAATATTATACAGACCGTTCAGAAAATGTAACTGTACAGAATGGGGTATTGATAATAACAGCTAAAGAAGAAGCCTTTAATGGTGCTTCTTATACCTCAGCAAGATTGTTAACTAAAGGAAAATTTCAACAAACGTATGGTCGTTTTGAAGCTCGCATAAGGCTTCCTTATGGAAAAGGACTTTGGCCAGCATTTTGGTTATTAGGCGATGATTCTAATGGCACAGAAGTTTGGCCACAAATTGGAGAAATTGACATTATGGAATATGTTGGAAACGAACCAACCGTAATGTTTGGTACTGTTCATGGCCCTGGTTATTCTGGAGGTCAATCTATAGGCAAACCTTATCAATTAGAGAACGATAGGTTTGATACTGGGTTTCACATTTTTGGTATCGAATGGGGACCAGACTATATCAATTACTATGTTGATGATGTATTATATAATCAAATAACACCAGATGATGTTCCAGGGGAATGGGTATTTAATCGTGGTCCTTTCTACATTATTTTAAACGTAGCCGTTGGTGGGGCATTACCAGGGTCACCAAATGAAGAGACCGTATTTCCACAAACCATGCTTGTAGATTATGTAAGAGTATATAAAAGCAGTAACAACTAATAAAAAAGACGATGAAAAAATTAATCAGAACATTTAAACAAATATCAATTTTAATCTTGGCAATAACCTTATTTGGTTGTGAAGATGACGACGCTGTTTTACCAAAAGTTGATGCGGGCTTTACATATACACTTAATGCTGATACAGGTACGGTAACATTTATAAACATATCAGAGAATGCCAATACCTATGTTTGGACTTTTGGAGACGAAACAAGTTCTTCTGAAATTAACCCAGTAAAAACTTATGCTACTGGAACTTATTCTGTTACTTTAAAATCGGTGAATATTGCAGGAGCATCAGATACTTTCGAAGATACGATATCAATAAACATTCCGCTTCCAATAGAATTACCCATCACTTTTGACAACACTAGTGTTAATTATGCTGCGACAGCTTTTGATGGTACCGCTTTTGAAATAGTTGATAATCCAGCCCCAGGAGGGACAAATAATGTAGCATCTAAAGTAGGCGCTATAACAAATAGTGGCGCATCATTTGAAGGTGTGTTTTTTGAATTAGGAACAGCTATAGATTTAGCGACAAACAAGACTATTAAAATGAATTTCTGGGCAGAAGCTGCTGTCGATGTTTTATTGAAACTTGAAGAAGGATCTTCATCTACACCAGATGTTATTGTTAGCCATGGTGGTACTGGATGGGAAGAACTTTCATTTAATTTTAGCGTAACAGCTAAATACTCAAAATTAGTGCTTTTTGTTGATGGGCCAGGAACAACTACAGGTACTTTTTATATGGACGATGTTATGCAAATTGAAACACCAGCACCACCATGTACACCAGAAACTGAACAATCTCTTGATGTTGTAGATTTTAATTTAACTTTTCAAGCAGAAGACACCACTTCAACTATTGTAGATGATGGTGCCGTTATGGTAAGAGTACTAAACCCTGATACCGATAATGCAGTAAACACATCATGTCAAGTAGGACAAATTACCAGAGATGCAAATCTTGAATTTGCAAATAATCAATTTTCATTTGCTTCAAACTTTGATTTTAATGCCAATGCAGGCTTTAAAATAAAAGTGTGGTCTCCAGATGCTGGCACTAATGTTACAATAAAACTTGAAGGAGCGGGTGTAGGTCCCATAGAATTAACAGTTCCTACAACCACTGCTGGTGCATGGGAAGAATTGACTTTTGATTTTGCTTCTGGTGAAAGTGATAAATATAATAAAATCGTACTATTTATGAATTTAGGCACATTCACAACAGGTGTGTTTTATGTTGATGATTTTATGCTTTATGGTACTGGCTCTGGAGGCGGTGGAGACTGTGTTCCAGAAACCACTCAATCTCTTGACGTGGCAGATTTTAATTTAACTTTTCAGGCAGATGACACCACTTCAACTATTGTAGATGATGGTGCAACTATGGTAAGAGTAGCAAATCCTGATTTTGATAACCTTGTAAACACGTCATGTCAAGTAGGGCAAATTACCAGAGATGCAAATCTTGAATTTGCAAATAATCAATTTTCATTTGCTTCAAACTTTGATTTTAATACCAATGCAGGCTTTAAAATAAAAGTATGGTCTCCAGATGCTGGCACTAATGTTACAGTAAAACTGGAAGGTCCAGGTGTTGGCCCTGTAGAAGTAACAGCCTCTACAACCACTGCTGGCGAATGGGAAGAATTGACTTTTGATTTTGCTGCTGGTGAAAGTGATAAATATAATAAGATTGTACTATTTATGAATTTAAGCACATTCACGACAGGTGTGTTTTATATTGATGATTTTAGACTTTATGCTGGCTCTGGTGGAGGCGGTGGAGGTGGTACTGGTGGAGGTTGTAGCGCTACAGCTGTTGCAGCAACAGCATTTCCTGTGAATTTTGAAAGTTGCGAGTCTTTCTTAGGTACGTTTACAGATACTGGTAGTATGACAACCGAACTAGCAGACAACCCTGCAAAAACAGGAATAAATACTTCAGATTTTGTATTAAAAGTGGTTAAAGCTTCAGGAACAAATAGATGGGCAGGTTTTCAAAATCCTTTCCCTAATAATTTTGATGCAACAAAAACGCTTAAGTTCAAAATATATTCTACTAAAGCAAATGTGGTTATGAGATTTGAAATAAATAGTGACCCACAGGATTCTGATTCAGGTAACCCTGGCCCTCAGTTTGCCACAATTACAAATGCCAATACTTGGACAGAAGTTGAAATTATATTCACAGGAATTCCTCCAAGTAATACAGGCGTTAACCAGGTAGTTATTAAGCCAGATAACCCCGATGGGACTGACGGTGAGACAACAAGTTCTGAAGGCATCTATTATTTTGATGATATAAGACTAGAATAAGCCCTAGATAACAATATTAAGAAAAGGCTAGCTCAAATTCGATCTACTAGCTAGCCTTTTTTATTAAATATAGATTCAATTAAACTCCTAAAAAGTTAAATGAATAGTACAATTATTAAAGACGAGCCTAAAGTTTCAAATACGATGAATAAAATAAAAGGAGAATTAATCACTTTTAATAATGAAACTTATTACAAGATTTCCAATAGTGACAAAATGCGCCCATTTTTTATAAGCATTGTTAGTGATTCCAATCACTGGATGTTCATATCAAGTAATGGTGGTATTTCAGCTGGAAGAAAAAATGCTGAATCTTCATTATTTCCATATTATACAGACGATAAAATAACCGAATCGGCAGATATTACAGGAAGCAAAACTATATTCCAAGTTCATTTAGGTGGAGAAATTTATATATGGGAACCTTTTTCAATACGTCAAATGGGGGTCTATGAAACATCAAGAAGTTTGTATAAAAACAGTTTTGGAAACAAAATTATTTTTGAAGAAATAAACCTTGATTTGGGATTAACTTTCAGATACCAATGGAACTCAAGTAATCAATTTGGTTTTGTAAAAAAGTCAACACTAATAAATAATTCTGATTCTAAAATTCGAATTACTCTATTAGACGGATTACAAAATATTCTACCAGCAGGCGTTACTTCCGATTTACAAAACAGCAGAAGTAATTTAGTGGATGCTTACAAAAAAAGTGAATTATTACCCAGTGTTGGTTTAGGTATTTTCACATTGAGCGCCATAATAGTTGATAAAGCAGAACCCAGCGAAGCACTAAAATCTAACACCGTTTGGTCTGTTGGCCTTGAAAATCCAATGCATTTAATGTCGTCATTGCAGCTTGATAGTTTTAGAAAAAAGAACCCTTTAATCCAAGAAGTTGATGTAAAAGCTGAAAAAGGCGCTTATTTTATCTCTTCCAGTATAGATTTAGCATCAAAATCGGAGAAAAACTGGCTCTTTGTTGCTAATGTAAACCAATCTATTTCAGATGTTAATCAAATTTCAGAAATCATTAAAAATGAAAAAGATATATCTAGTCTTATTCAAAAAGATATTGATGCTGGAACTGAGAATTTAATTCAATTAACAGCAGCGGCAGATGGGTTACAACTCACAGCAGATCCTTTAATAAATACAAGACATTTTTCAAACACGCTATTTAATATTATGCGTGGCGGTATTTTTGATGATAATTACAATATAGAAAAGGCAGATTTTGTAAAATATCTGGCAAATGCTAATAAAGAGTTTTTCAATAAAAAAGAAAAACAGTTAAAGAATTCACCAACATTATTCACGCTCAATTACTTAAAAACCCTGGCAGAACAAGATGTCGACGATACTTTTAAGCGACTTAGTTTTGAATACTTACCCTTAAAATTTAGTAGAAGACATGGAGACCCAAGTCGCCCTTGGAATAAGTTTTCAATAAATACTCATAGTGAAGTTGATGGCTCTAAGATCTTAGATTACGAAGGAAACTGGCGAGATATTTTTCAAAACTGGGAAGCCTTAGCACACTCATATCCAGAGTTTATAGAGAATATGATTCATAAGTTTTTAAATGCTACAACATTTGAAGGCTACAATCCATACCGTGTTACAAAAGATGGATTTGACTGGGAAATTATTGAAGAAAACGACCCGTGGTCATATATTGGATATTGGGGAGATCATCAAATTATTTATCTTTTAAAGTTTCTGGAATTTATAGAAAATCACCACCCAAACAAACTTGAAGAACGTTTTAATCAAAACATTTTTGTTTATGCTAATGTTCCTTATAAAATAAAAAGTTATCAAGAAACACTTATTGATCCTAAAAACACTATTGATTTTGATCATGAGTTGGATGTAAAAATTAATGAAAAGAAACAAAAAATAGGGGCAGATGGCACTTTATTAACAGATAAAAACGATGCTATCTATAATGTTAATTTAATAGAAAAATTAATTGCGACCGTATTAGCCAAAGTATCAAACTTTATTCCAGAAGGTGGTATTTGGTTAAACACGCAAAGACCAGAGTGGAATGACGCCAACAATGCATTGGTTGGTAATGGTGTTTCTATGGTAACATTATATTATTTAAACCGCTTTCTAAATTTCTTTGAAAAGATTATTGATAAATCTGAAACCAAAGAAGTTGATATCTCCGAGGAACTAAATATATACTTTGATGAAGTTGTTTCAACACTTCAATCAAATAAACATATCCTTTCAGGAAAAATATCTGATAAAAATAGAAAAACAGTCTTAGATGGACTGGGATTAGCAGGAAGTAAGTATAGAACAACGATTTATAATAATGGCTTTACAAGCCATAAATCTGCTATAACAAAAACAAAGCTTCTAGATTTTATAAAAACGACAAAAGCCTATCTACAACATACCATTGATGCTAATAAGCGTTCAGACCATATGTTCCATGCTTATAACTTGATGACCGTCGAGAATAAAAAGAAAGTGTCTATATCTCATTTACCAGAAATGCTGGAAGGGCAAGTAGCCGCTTTAAGCTCAGGTTATCTATCTCCAAAAGAAGCTTTAGCATTATTAAATGGTTTAAAAAAGAGTGTACTCTTTAGAAGCGATCAATATAGCTACATTTTATATCCAGATAAAGAATTGCCTCGATTTGATAAGAAAAATAATATTCCTTCAAAAAAAGTAGAGCAGTCCAATTTATTAAAGCAATTAGTGAAAAATGGAGACACTCAAATTATAGAAAAAGATGTTTTAGGAAACTATCATTTTAATAGCAATTTCAACAACGCAAGAAGTTTAAAAGATGCTCTGGATAACCTATCTAAAGATACCTCCTACCAATCTTTAATAAAAAAAGACACCGAATTATTACTAGACATTTTTGAAGACATTTTCGATCATAAATCCTTCACAGGCCGTTCAGGAACATTTTTTGGTTACGAAGGTCTCGGATCTATTTATTGGCATATGGTTTCCAAATTATTACTAGCAGTTCAAGAAAATTGTTTGTTAGCCATAAATACCAATCAAAGCGAAAAACTTATAGGAAAATTATTAGACCATTATTACGAGATAAATGCAGGTATTGGTGTGCATAAATCACCCGAACTATACGGCGCCTTCCCAACAGATCCTTATTCACATACACCAGCTACCAAAGGCGCTCAGCAACCTGGTATGACTGGTCAGGTTAAAGAAGACGTATTAAGCAGATTTGGAGAACTAGGTGTTTTTGTAAACGACGGTCGTATCACATTTAAACCACGTTTATTACGTAAAGAAGAATTTCTAAAAAATCGAGAAATTTTCACCTATATAGATGTTAAAAACATAGAATGGGAAATGCTATTAGAAGCAGATACGCTTTGCTTTACCTACTGTCAGGTTCCAATTATATATCAACTTTCAAATAAAGATAGTTTACAAGTCATTTATAATAACAACAGACGATTAAACTTTGATGACTTGAGTCTTATCTCTGAAATATCAAAGTCAATTTTTCAAAGAAAAGGTGAAGTAATTCAAATAAATGTATTGCTAAAAAGATAAAAGCAAACGAATGAAAACTAATTTTAAAAGAGTCCTATTACTAACCATTTTAATTGCAACAATAGGATGTGCAAATAAGTCTAAAAAAGTAACAGAAAAAGTGATTAAAGAGAACCATTTAACTGCAGCAGATATTTTAGGTAATCCCAAATACTTAGCTATTTCTTATGGAGGTTATAGGCAAGTATCCAGAGAAATACAACCAACCATTCCAGAGCTAAAAGAAGATATGAAAATTTTAGCTGCAATGGGTATTAAAATATTGCGAACCTATAACGTGCAACTGCAACAAGCTCCCAATATACTAAAAGCCATAAGAGCATTAAAAAGCGAAGACTCTAATTTTGAAATGTACATGATGTTGGGTGCTTGGATAGATTGCCAAAATGCTTGGACAGATAAAGCACCAAATCATGAAATAGAAAGTGAAGCCAACGCAGCCGAAATTGACAGAGCTGTCTCTTTAGCAAAAGCATATCCAGATATCGTAAAAATAATTGCTGTTGGAAATGAAGCTATGGTAAATTGGGCAACAAGTTATTTTGTACGCCCAAATGTGATATTAAAATGGGTGAATCACTTACAGAAATTAAAGACCTCTGGAGAGCTTCCAGAAACATTATGGATAACAAGTTCAGATGATTTTTCTTCTTGGGGTGGTGGTGATCCTAGTTACCATACCAAAGATTTAGAAAAACTAATCAAGGCAGTCGATTATGTTTCTATGCATACCTATCCTATGCATAACTCACACTATAATCCTGCTTTTTGGTTAGCACCAGAAAACGAGAACAATCTTTCTGACCAAGAAAAGATTGAGTCTGCCATGCAACGTGCTCTAAATTTTTCAAAAAAACAATACGATAGTGTTTCAAACTATATAAAAAGTTTAGGTGTAAAGAAACCCATACACATAGGTGAAACGGGTTGGGCTACAGTATCTAATGGGCATTATGGCGTAAAAGGATCGAGGGCGACAGACGAATATAAATCTGGCCGTTACCATGAATTGATAAGAGATTGGACTAACAAAGCGAATATTTCTTGCTTCTATTTTGAGGCTTTTGACGAACGATGGAAAGATGCTGCTAATAAATTAGGATCGGAAAACCATTTTGGTTTAATCAATTTAAAAGGGCAGGCAAAATACGCACTTTGGGATCTGGTTGATAAGGGTGTATTCGATGGATTAACAAGAGATGGAAACCCAATAACGAAAACATACAATGGAGACAAAGTCGCTTTAATGCAAAACGTTTTAGTGCCTCCAACTCCTGCGGAGTTTAGTGTGTCCCATTAAAATTTATAATATAATGACTATGAAACTTTTAAAATATTATGTCTACTGTCTAGTATTTACAATGATGAGTTGCAATAAAACAGATAACAAATTACAGGTTGACATTTTTGAAACCTCAGCAAAAGGAAATCAATTGACTAAAATCACTGAATTTCCTGCTGCAGACACAAAAGTGACTATAAAGCTCATTCCTGAACAAACCTTTCAAACAATTTCTGGTTTTGGAGGTGCTTTTACAGAGTCTTCAGCTTACTTACTCAACAAATTAAGTAAAGCAAATAGAGATACTATTTTGCGTGCCTATTTTGCCAAAGACGGCGCTAGATATTCTTTAACCAGAACACACATGAATTCATGTGATTTTTCACTAACAAACTATTCATATTCCCCCATAGAAGGCGATAAAAATTTAGAACATTTTACTATTGAAGAAGATATGGATGACCTCATCCCAATGATAAAGGATGCATTAGCGATATCTGAAGATGGATTTAAAATATTTGCGTCACCCTGGACTGCAGCGCCATGGATGAAAGATAATAATAACTGGGTTGGAGGCAAACTACTTCCTGAATATTATGATACCTGGGCATTATTCTTCTCTAAATATTTAGATGCCTACAAAGCAGAAGGCATAGACATTTGGGGGTTTACAGTTGAAAACGAACCTCATGGAAATGGTAACAACTGGGAAAGCATGCATTTTACACCTCAAGAAATGACCCATTTCGTGCAACATCATTTAGGTCCAAAACTGGAAGCTGATGGAAAAGGTTACAAAATAATTCTAGGGTACGATCAAAATAGAGCAGGCTTAAAAGAATGGGTCGATGAAATGTATAAAGACGAAGCATCTTCAAAATATTTTGATGGCACTGCGATACACTGGTATGAAAGTACTTATGATTATTTCCCAGAAGCTTTGCAATATGCACATAATAAAGCGCCTGATAAATACTTAATAGAAACCGAAGGCTGCGTAGATTCTGAAGTACCTAAATGGCAAGACGATGCTTGGTACTGGAGTAAAGAAGCCACAGATTGGGGTTGGGATTGGGCTTCTGAAGAAGAAAAATATTTACATCCAAAGTACGCACCAGTAAATCGGTATGCCAGAGACATTATTGGATGTTTAAACAACTGGGTTGATGGTTGGGTAGACTGGAATATGGTTTTAGATAGACAAGGAGGTCCCAATTGGTTTGAGAATTGGTGTGTAGCTCCTGTAATTGTTGACCCTGATGCCGATGAAGTTTATTTCACACCTATCTACTACACCATGGCACACTTTAGTAAATATATAAGACCAGGCGCAAAAGTTATTGGAGTTGAAAACTCTGATGACAAACTCATGGTGACTGCTGTAACCAATCCAAACGGAAACATTGCTCTTGTCATTTTTAATGAAACAGAAACCCCAAAAAGTATCAACCTATCAATGAATGAAAAAACAGTGAAATTTTCAATAGATGCTCAGGCTATTCAAACTATTGTGATTCCTGAAGCATTATAATAGACTAACTAAAAATAAAATAATTATGACACATCACGAAACGCCCATGAAAGATAGAGTGCCATTCGGTCAGAAAATGGCATTTGGTGCGGGTCACCTAGTTCTTAACTTATTGCCAGGATCCTTGGCTATATTTATGTTCTTTTTGCTAACGGCCTTCGGGATGGATCCTTTTTTAGCGGGCTTACTAGGTGGTTTACCTCGTATTTTTGATGCCCTTACAGATCCTATTATGGGCTTTATTTCAGACAATACAAAGTCAAGGTGGGGACGTAGAAGACCTTATATTTTTATTGGTGCTATTTTAAGTGGTGTTCTGTTTGCTGTATTATGGCAACTAGACCCAGAGAACACACAAATGTTTAACTTCTGGTATTTCTTAATCTTATCAATGGTTTTCTTAATTGGTAATACCATGTTCGCTACGCCATTAATTGGTTTGGGTTATGAAATGACTTCAGATTATAATGAACGTACGCGTCTTATGGCTTTTTCACAAACAGTTGCCCAAATTGCATGGATGGTTGTGCCTTGGTTTTGGGTACTTATTGCAAACCCTAATATATTTGAAACACAGGCCATAGGCGTTCAACAGCTTTCTGTAATTGTAGGTGGAATTTGTATTGTTTTAGGCGTGTTACCAGCTCTTTTCTGTAAAGGTATTGATTCTTCGCATATGGAAAACAGAAAGAAAATCACATTTAAAACGATGTTTTCTAATTTAAAAGACCTTTTTAAAGGCATTGTTCAAGTTTCTAAAAACAAGCCCTTCATGAAGCTTTGTGGTGCGACGTTTTTGGTATTTAATGGCTTTCAAATGGTGGCTTCATTCAGTTTCTTTATTATCGTTTATTACATGTTTGATGGCGACTTTGGCTCAGCAGGAAATTGGCCTGCATGGTTTTCTACTGTAACCGCATTTTTAACGGCATTTATAGTGATTCCTATTATTTCATGGATCGCAAATAATTGGGGAAAAAGAAAAGCCTTTATAATTTCTACATTCATTTCTATTATAGGTTATATTCTTAAATGGTGGGCCTTCGATCCAGGAAATCCCTGGTTAATCTTTATGCCTCTTCCATTTATTGCCTTTGGTTTAGGTGGTCTATTTACGTTAATGATGAGTATGACTGCAGATGTATGCGATTTAGATGAGTTAAATAATGGGATGCCTCGTAAAGAGGGAACATTTGGTGCGATCTATTGGTGGATGGTAAAATTGGGGCAAGCCTTGGCCTTAGTTTTAGGTGGTTTAGTATTAAAAGTGGTAGGCTTCGATGGAAATGCCGCACAACAAACGGGTGAGACTATGACTAATTTAAGAATTGCAGATATCGTAATTCCAGTTATTACTGCTGCATTAGCTATTTGGGTAATGTGGAAATATAGTCTGGATGAAAAGAGAGCTCGAGAAATTAAAATAGAATTGGTAAAACGCAGAGGAGAACTTTAGAAAATTAATATAATATGTCGTACAGAGTAGATAAAATAAGATCGTTAGCAGGTTTAAATCTTGATGATAAAACTCCGAAAGGTTTACATAACCTATTTAAAAGAGTATTAAAAAATAGAATGCATGGGTTATGTTTCAGCCCTTATGAAGAAGGTCAAGAACCAGGGGATCAAATCACTGAAAAGCAAATTAGGCGCCGTATGAAAATCATAAAACCGTATACAAAATGGATTCGTTCTTTTTCTTGTACAGATGGCAATGAGGCGATACCACGTATTGCTAAAGAATATGGTATTAAAACCTTAGTAGGCGCCTGGTTAGGTGATGATGCAGAGATCAATAAAAAAGAGATTGCAGGACTTATAGACTTAGCAAAAGAAGGTTATGTAGATATTGCTGCTGTTGGTAACGAAGTGATGTATAGAGGAGATTTAACCGAAGATGAACTTTTAGTTTTTATGCATGAAGTTAAAGCAGCTATTCCAGATGTGCCAATAGGGTATGTAGACGCTTATTATGAGTTTAGTCACAGACCAAGAATTACAGAAGCTTGTGATGTTATTTTAGCTAATTGCTATCCTTATTGGGAGGGCTGCAGTCAAGAATATGCTTTGGTTTATATGAGAGATATGTATAATCAGGCTAAAAGTGCTGGAAACGGAAAAAAAGTTATTATAACCGAAACAGGATGGCCTTCTTTTGGTGAAGGGCTTCAAGGCGCACTTCCATCTGAAGACAATGCTGTAAAGTATTTTATAAACTCACAAATATGGTCTAACGATGATGATATTGATATGTTTTATTTTTCATCTTTTGATGAATCATGGAAAGTAGGAGACGAAGGAGATGTAGGAGCGTATTGGGGATTATGGGATAAAAATGAAAAGTTGAAGTTTTAGGCAAATAATTTGCTTCGTGAAATACAAAAATATAAAACATTGTAAAATGAATTAGTGTAAATTCATAAAACCTACCAGCTGGTTTGTGTAGAAGTTTGACACACTAAAACATATAGCTTTAACTACATTTAAAACCAGTAAAAGCTTTTTTTAGTAACCATAATTTTCTTACATTAAATAAATTTCTAACTCATAAAGGTAATGAACAGAATTAAACCCAATTATGTCACAATATTGATATTGATTGTAATCATGTCTTGCCAAAAATCGAAACGCCCGCTATGTGCAGAAACATTAGTTGGCGGGTTTGAATTACTTTCTTCAGAAAAAACAGGTATAGATTTTAATAATTCTATTAAAGAGACCGAAAACTTTAATCACTTTTATTATTCCCAAATATATAATGGTGCAGGAGTCGCAATAGGCGATATAAATAATGATGGTTTATCAGATATATTTTTTTGTGGCAACCAGGTAAGTGATAGACTTTACTTAAATAAAGGTCATTTTCAATTTGAAAACATTACTAAGAAATCAAGAGCTGCCAGAGTTTCAGGATGGTCATGGGGCGTAACAATGGCCGATGTAAATTCAGATGGTTTTCTCGATATTTACGTTAGCAGAAATGGAGAATTTATGAATCCTGAGCAGCGTAAAAATCTACTTTACATAAATAATCAAGATCTTACGTTTACAGAGTCGGCTATGGCTTATGGGCTTGCAGATGCTGGATATTCTACCCAAGCCGTCTTTTTTGATATGGATAATGATGGTGATTTGGATATGTATCAAGTCAACCAACCAGCAGACCAAAAACTGTTTATACGTTATACGATTACGGAAGACAGTTATAAATTCTTTACGCATAAATTATATATAAATGACAGCGGAAGATATCGTGATATCTCAGAATACGCAGGTATTTCAAGAGTTTTCGCATATGGATTAAGTGTTAATGCTGCCGATTTTAATAACGATGGATGGACCGACTTATATGTTGCAAATGACTATGATGAACCAGACTTTATGTATTATAATAATGGAGACGGCACGTTTCGAAATGTGATTAATGAAAATTTAAAACATATTTCCAGATTCAGTATGGGCTCTGATGCGGGCGATATAAATAACGATGGGTTGATAGATATTATCACATTAGAAATGGCTGCTGAGGATCATTTTCGATCAAAAACCAACATGGGCTCTATGTCAACCGAAAATTTCAATCAACTCGTTCATTTAGGAAAGCATCATCAATATATGTCAAATACGTTACAAATTAATACAGGTGCTGGTAGTTTTTCTGATGTTGCTAATATGGCTGGAGTTGCCAAAACCGATTGGAGCTGGGGTGGGTTATTTGTAGATTTAGATAATGATGGTTTAAAGGATATAATCATATCTAATGGCGTTAAAAAAGATGTTAGAAATAACGACTATATGGCTATTGTAACCAATCTAGATCCTAATATATCGACGCAAGAATTTTTCAAAATAAGTAAAAATACACCGTCCCAGCCTATTTCTAATTATGTTTATAATAACAAAGGAAACCTTCAGTTTGAAAAGGTTACAAAAGATTGGGGTTTTGAAACCCCAAGTTTCTCAAGCGGAATAGCTTATGGAGATCTGGATAATGATGGCGATTTAGATGTTGTTACAAATAACATGGACGCTTTAGCATTCGTTTATGAAAACAAAGCGACTGGTAATTTCTTAAAGATTAATCTAGAAGGTTCTGATAAAAACACATTTGGTTACGGGGCTAAAGCAACTATTCATCATAATGGTAAGATGCAGGTTTTAGAAAATTCAGTGACCAGAGGCTATTTATCTTCGATAGAGCCTGGCTTGTTTTTTGGATTGGGTAAAGATGTGAACGTTGACAAAGTGGAAGTGCTATGGCCAGATGGAAAAATGAATGTATTTGAAAATATAAATGCAAACACAACACTTACCGTTAAACATTCAAAAGCAAAAACCACAACAAAACAAGTTGAAGAAATACAACCACTATTAACTCAAATAGAACCTACCAATATTGGCATTTCTTATCGTCATAAAGAAAATGAGTTTAATGATTTTGAAGTTGAGATTTTACTACCTCATAAACTATCTCAAAACGGTCCCTTCTCTACTGTTGCAGATGTTAACGGCGATGGGTTGGAAGATTTATTTATTGGAGCAGCAGCAGGGCAAAGCGGTATACTCTATCTTCAAAACACCAATGGCCAATTCAATAAAAGCATATCGCAACCTTGGGATAATGATAAAGACTCTGAAGATTTAGGCGCACTATTTTTAGATGTGGATGGAGATAATGATCAAGATTTGTTTGTTGCTAGTGGGGGTAATGAATTTAAACAAGGAGATACTTTATTAAAAGATAGATTATATATAAATAACGGACAGGGCGCATTTGTTAAAAGTGATCATGGGTTGCCTTCTATTTTTGAAAGTTCTCAATGCGTGAAAGCATCTGATATTGATGCAGATGGTGATTTAGATCTATTTGTTGGCACACGACTTATTGCCAGACAATATCCTTTTCCCGCAAGCAGCTATTTGCTTATTAACGATAATGGCATATTTAAAAAAGCGCCTCATAAAACTGCTCCAGACCTTGAAAATATTGGATTAGTTACCGATGCTGTTTTTACAGATATTGATGGCGATAATGACGCCGATTTGATGTTAGTTGGAGAATGGATGGAGATTATAGTTTTAGAAAACAAAGAAGGGACATTTATAAATAGTTCGGAAAAACATGGACTTAAAGACACCAGAGGTTTGTGGTGGTCTATAACAGCTAGTGATCTGGATAATGATGGTGATAACGATTATATTATAGGAAACCTTGGGAAAAATAATAAATTTAAAGCAACCAAAGAACACCCCTTTAAGGTATACGCTAACGACTTTGATAACAATGGAACCAATGATATCGTATTAGCTAAATTTTATAAAAACGATTACGTACCTGTAAGAGGAAGGGAGTGTACAAGCCAACAAATGCCTTATGTTGCAGATAAATTCAAAGATTTTAATAGTTTCGCATCTTCCAAATTATTAGACATTTTACCCGAAGATAAAGTAGGTGATGCGGTTATATATGAAATCCATAATTTTGAAAGCATTATTTTAATAAATGAAGGCGGTCAATTACTAAAACAACCGCTTCCAATACAAGTTCAAACATCCCCTATCAAATCATCGTTGGTATTAGACGTTAATAATGATGGCTATAAAGATATTATTACTGTTGGCAATCATTATGGTGTAGAAATTGAGACCACACGTTATGATGCAGGCATTGGTGCCGTACTTTTAGGAAATGGCAAGAACAATTTTCATTTCATGTCACCTTCGCAAAGCGGGTTCTATGTACCCCTTGATAGTAGAGATATTAATTATATTGAACAAGAGGATAATAGCCAAAACACAATAATCGTTACAAATAATAATTCTTCCCCATCCGTTTTTAATTATAAAAGGTAAAGAGCTGCTTCAAGAAAACCATACAAGATTAAGAAAAATCTAGCAGTAAAAAGTTTCAGACCAATGAGCGATATTGCTCCATACAGCACTGGTAATCTGGTTCAGTATTCGTCAGTATTTCTATAAAATTGATGCTTCTAGTAACAATAAATGCATACAAGGATAAAAAGTATGACAGCGTTTAATAAAATCGCCACAACATGACCACAACATAACCCTCTAATTACTTTATATACAGTTAATTAATTCTAAATAGATTTTAAAGAGAAGTAGCAGAAAACACGCCATTTCCCGCATCAACAGCGACCTACCACACCATTCGTATTGCGAATAATTTAAAAATACATCGTTTTTATTGATTTGTATGCTTTTTGTAGCGGTCTATTTTAGTAATTTATTAAAAAACAGCATGTACATTTAAGAATATCTAAAAACCACCTTTGTTAGGTTGTGCATTATAGTTTACAAGGCGTGAATTTTAGTTTAAAAAATAATTAATACTAACGCATTCTAAAAACAAATTATGATGAAAAAAATTACATTATTACTAATCCTATTAACTGTATCTTTTGGATACGCACAGTCGTCTCCAATAAATTTTGAGAGCGATGTTACTACTGGTGTTAACTGGGTAGATGCTGGTGTCGATGTTGCAATTGAAGATGATCCGACCCCAACAGCACCAGCTAATGGAAAAGTTGGAAGATTACTTACTAAAGCAAGTGGTAATCCTTGGCAGGAAGCCCATCTTACAATGACTACATCTGCTATTGATTTAACGACTGCTACTGGTGGTGCTAAAACTGTTTTTGTTGATGTTTATTCTACGACAGGTAATGATTTTTTACTTAAAGTGATAGACGGAATAAGTGGTGCTGGGAATTCAGAAGTTCCTGCCGCTCACGATGGAACTGGTTGGGAAACACTAGAATTTAATTTTAATAATGCCACTGTTGGAGGTATTCCTGATGGAGAATATGAAACATTTGCATTTTTCCCGCTTTACGACATCTCTGGAGGTTTACCTGGAGGTTTTATTGGTGCAGCAGGTAATTCTCCTGTTACAACAACTTATATTGATAATGTAACTTTTGTTGAAGGTTCTTCATTACCTATTGAATCTTGTAATGATGGGATTGAGAATCAGGATGAAACTGGTGTAGATTGTGGCGGCGTCTGTACTGCATGTCCAGAACCAGCTGTACCACCAACAACAGCACCAACAGCACCACCAGCAAGATTAGCAGCAGATGTTATTTCTATCTATGGAGATGCTTATGGCACCCCTATAGGTGTTGCTAATGTGCCATGGGATGATTCGGATTTCACAGTAGAAAATATTGCTTCAAATGATGTTCTAAAAATAGACTTTGGTAACTTTTTAGGACTGTCTTTAGGTGCTTCAGTTGACGCTTCTGCAATGACACATTTCCATATGGATTTTTGGATCTCCGATGCTTTCGCAGCTGGACAAGTATTTAACCCTAAATGGTCAAACCATGCAGGTGGTGGTGCTGAAACGGATGCTTTTGAATTAACAGTAGCGATCGGACCAACCGATGTGCAAACATGGGTTTCAATAGATGTTCCATTAACAAATTTTGCCAATGTGAGAGGTTCAGGTGTGGATGCCAGAGCTGAGTTATTAGAATTCTTGTTAACGGTTTCAGGAACATTAGGTGTTGGTTATTTAGATAATGTGTATCTCCACAAAAACACCACTTTAGGCACCGAAGAAAATGACATAGCTAGTTTTAAAACCTACCCTAACCCAACACAAGATAGTTGGACGGTTGAGACTAAAAATGAAAATATATCTTCTATTAGAGTATTCGATATTTTAGGAAAAAGTGTGCTATCAATAGCACCTAATAAAAGTGAAGCAATCGTAGATGGATCTAAATTAAAATCTGGACTATATTTTGCTCAAATAAAAACTGCAAATGGAATTAGTAGTTTAAAACTAGTTAAGAAGTAGTTAGAATAACATTAACTTAGATTGTTTTAAAGCGTATGATTTGTAATCATACGCTTTTATTTTTTGTAGCTAACAAGCTTACATTAGTTATAAATATTTCTTTACTTTGTGTAAACCTTCGCTTAGTTATGCTTGACGACATATTAACCGCCATTCCTTTTGGAATAATACTCGCTTTTACAATTGGCCCTGTATTTTTTGTGCTTTTAGAAACAAGCGCTACAAAAGGTTTTAGAAGTGCTCTAATATTCGATTTAGGAGTTATACTTGCTGATGTCATTTTTATCGCTATAGCCTTTTACAGTACCAATAATCTAAGAGGAAAAATTAGCAATGATCCTAGTTTTTTAATTTTTGGAGGTGTTTTATTAATTGTTTATGGCATTATTTCTTTTATAAAAACATCAAAATCTTTTAGAGCTATTGTTAAAGAATATCACAAAGTCGAAATTCAAAAAGACTACGGTAAGCTTTTTATAAAAGGCTTCTTGCTTAATTTTATAAATATTGGTGTTTTAATTGGTTGGTTAGGTTTTATGGTGTTGGGAGATACATTAACGACATCAAAAAATGGTGACATTATTTTTATAGTTACCATGATTGTATCTTATTTTATTACAGATCTAATTAAAATTCTAGTAGCCAAAAAATTAAAAGCCAAATTAACACCTAGGCTTATTTTTAAAACAAAAAAAGTTATCGCTGTCGTTATTCTAGGTTTTGGGATTTTATTATTTGTTCAAGGCTTCTTTCCTGAGGCTTACGAAAAGAATAAAGAAAAGCTAGAAAAAATAAACCCTATAAAAGAAAAGCTTCCAGAATAATCTAGAGGCCTTTTTTAAGACATCGATCATATTCGAAAAACAAACTTAGATAGTAGGTTTTGTTTCTCTTTAATTTATCATAAAAAAACCCTCAAGAGAAACTTGAAGGTTTTTTGAGGCGTCGAGCGGATTCGAACCGCTGTAGAAGGTTTTGCAGACCTCTGCCTAGCCACTCGGCCACGACGCCATTATTAAGATGGGTACAAATGTAAAAAAAAATATAACTTTTCCTTGCTTTAAATCACTTTTTACGCTTATCGGTCATTTTTATCGTTACCCTTTCCACATCACCTCCAATTGGTGGATTTAATTTACTTACCCTAACCGTCGCTTTTTTCACCAATTTATCTTCATTAAAGATTCTATTAAGAATACGCTTAGCAACTGCCTCAAGTAAATAGGAAGGGATTTCCATTTCTTCTTTAATAATTCTATTTAAAAATACGTAATCGACCGTATGAGATAATTTATCGGTCTTGGCTGAGGTTTGCAAATCAGCTTTAACTTCTAAATCAACACGATAATCACTCCCTATTTTGGTTTCTTCTTTAAGACAACCATGATAGGCAAACACCCTAATATTTTTAACTTTTATAATACCCATTAATTTGTAAAGAAATCAAAAACGTTACTTAATCCGCTTGTTTTAGTTTTGTAAAATTCTGTGTAAGTACAATGTTCGCATGTTACAGAAGTAAATTTTTGATTTTGTATATCAAAAACCTTAGAAAATGTTCCTCCAGTTGCCCTCATTTATACGTTTTATTATGACACTTTAGACATTCATAATTTAAATTCTGTATGAGTTATATATTTATGAAGTTAATACTAGATACAGTATATGTCTTGGTAATTAAAAGATTGTTATGCTTCTTAAATATATTATAACTAATGTTGTCCCAAATGTTCTTACTATTGGGCTAAAATAACTCGAATTTCCGTAATTTTGAAGCTTATTTAGTTGAAATAAATCAGAAAAAATGTCTGAAGAAAGAAAATCACTCAATTTTATTGAGCAAATTATAGAAGAAGATTTATCTAATGGAATGTCGAAAGACGCATTACGTTTTAGATTTCCCCCAGAACCAAACGGTTACTTACATATTGGACATACAAAAGCCATTGGTATTAGTTTTGGTTTGGGTGAAAAATATAGTGCGCCTGTTAATCTTCGTTTTGATGACACAAACCCTGCAAAAGAAGAGCAGGAATATGTAGATGCTATTAAAGAAGACATTGCCTGGTTAGGTTATAAATGGGATAAGGAATTATTTTCTTCAGATTACTTTCAACAACTTTATGATTGGGCTGTTCTTTTTATAAAAGAAGGAAAAGCTTATATAGACTCGCAATCAAGCGAAGCTATGGCAGAACAAAAAGGAACCCCTACGCAACCTGGAGTTGACGGTCCTTTTAGAAACAGGAGTGTTGCTGAAAATTTAGATTTATTTGAACGTATGAAAAGTGGTGAATTCGAAGAAGGTTCACACATCCTTCGTGCTAAAATCGATATGCAACATCCTAACATGCTTATGCGAGACCCTATCATGTATCGTATTTTAAAAAAGCATCATCATAGAACAGCAAACGATTGGTGTATTTATCCTATGTATGATTGGACACATGGAGAAAGCGATTATATCGAACAAATATCGCATTCGCTATGTTCTTTAGAGTTTAAACCCCATAGAGAGCTTTACGATTGGTTTTTAGATCAAGTTACAGACCCAACACTATTAAGACCTAAACAACGTGAATTTGCACGTTTAAACTTAAGCTATACTATTATGAGTAAGCGTAAGTTGCTTCAATTAGTTAATGATGGTGTGGTAAACGGATGGGATGATCCACGTATGCCAACTATTTCAGGTTTACGCCGTCGTGGTTATACACCAAATGCTATTAAGAAATTTGTGGAAACTGTTGGTGTTGCTAAACGCGATAATGTTATTGATGTATCGCTTCTAGAATTTTGTATTCGTGAAGACCTGAATAAAACGGCTCCACGTGTGATGGCTGTTTTAGATCCTGTAAAACTGGTTATTACAAACTACCCTGAAGATAAAGTAGAATGGTTAGAAGCAGAGAATAATCAAGAGGATGAAAATGCTGGGTTTAGAAAAGTACCGTTTTCTCGCGAGTTATATATTGAAAAAGAAGACTTTAAAGAAGAAGCAGGTAATAAATTTTTTAGGTTAAAATTAGGAGGTGAGGTACGTCTTAAAAATGCCTATATCATTAAAGCTGAAAGTGTTAAAAAAGATGCTAACGGGACTATTACTGAGATTCACTGTACTTATTCAGAGGATATCTCTAAAAAAGTAAAAGGAACGCTCCATTGGGTATCTATTAAACATGCTATAAAAGCTGAGGTTAGAGAATACGACCGTTTGTTTATGGATGAAGCACCAGATAGTCATCAAGACAAAGACTTTATGGATTTTGTAAACCCAAATTCTTTAAAAGTTATTGAAGCTTTCGTTGAGCCAAGTTTAAAAGACGTTAAAATAGGAGATCAGTTTCAGTTTCAACGTTTGGGTTATTTTAATGTGGATAATGATACGACACCAGAAAACATCATATTTAATAAAACGGTTGGTTTACGTGATTCGTGGGCTAAGCAAAAACCTGTTCAAAATAACCCCAATCAAAAGCAACAAAATAACAAACCGCAGCAAAAACGAAAAGCTATTGATGTTATTCAGCAATTAGGTAAAAAATACACTAATTTGCCAGAAATAAAGCAGCAAAAAATAAAAGGCGAGATTCAGGAACTAGCTAAAAATGTTACCTACGAAGAGTTACAACCTCTATTTAATACAGCTGTTAAAAAAGTAGGAACTCGAATTGCAGTCGTGCTTACTTTGGGAGTATTATTGGAAAACGGACAAATAAAAAATGACGATATTAGTAGCTTTATATCTAAAGCTTTAGAAGACAAAAATGATATCTTGGTACATGAAGCCTCTATAATAAACTCCTAAAATGATAGCCTATGACCTATGTTTTATTAATTGTAATACTAATTCTATTATTTGTTTTACTTAATAAGATAAATTCTAGTTTTCATAGGTTAAATGAGAATAATAAGAGACTAAATGAAAATATTAAAATACTAAACCGTAAGATCAACAGTCTTACTAATGATGGTATTTCTGCTAAAAAAGAAACAGAAACGACCTCAATAATTAAGGAGGCTTCACCTATTCCTGAAACCAAAAAACCGACTCTTGAAGCCCCTATTTCAAAACCAATTATTGATGAGGAAAAACCGAAACCTCAACCAGAGCCTATAAAAGCAGATACTATCAAAACATATACTGTTCAAAAAGAAGAACGTATTGAAAATGTTACTAAAAAAGCCAAAGTTTCAAAGCCTCCAACAAAATCTCTTTGGGAACAGTTCAAAGATAAAAACCCCGATTTAGAAAAGTTTATTGGTGAAAACCTAATTAATAAACTAGGCGTTTTAATACTTGTTTTAGGTATAAGTTACTTTGTGAAATATGCCATAGATAAGGATTGGATAAATGAACCTGCAAGAGTAGGAATAGGTGTTTTATGCGGCTCTTTAGTCATGCTTATTGCTAATAAATTACGTAAAAAATATGCTGCTTTTAGTTCGGTTTTAGTCGCGGGAGCTATTGCAGTTTTTTACTTTACTATCGCCATTGCTTTTCATGAATATCAGCTTTTTAATCAGCAAATAGCCTTTGTTATTATGGTTATTATAACACTGTTTAGCTGTTTAATATCTTTATCTTATAACAGAATAGAACTTGCCGTTTTGTCTCTTATTGGTGGATTTGCGGTTCCTTTTATGATAAGCACAGGTTCAGGGAATTATATAGTTCTCTTTACATATATTATCATTTTAAATATAGGAATAACCCTATTAGCATTCTATAAAAAATGGCATTTAGTAAATACACTGGCATTTATATTTACGGTGCTCTTATTCGGTGCTTGGTTTGTAAAAGACACCAACAGTGAAACGCCTCATTATATAGGAGCCCTGCTTTTTGCATTTGCATTTTATGCCATATTTACAATAACAAACATTATAAATAATGTAAAAACCAAAGCGGTTTTTACCAAAACGCAACTAACTCTTTTAGCAGTAAATACATTTTTGTTTTTTGCTGTGGGTATGGTGGTATTAAATAATTATCACCCTGAATTTAAAGGGCTTTTCACCACTGGACTCGCCTTGCTTAATTTGTTTTTTGCTTGGTTTTTATATAAAAAATTCAAGTTGGATAAGGTTGCTGTTTATATGTTAATAGGCTTAACATTAACCTTTATAACTTTAGCAGTTCCTTTACAATTTGAAGGCAATTATATTACGTTATTTTGGGCTGCAGAAGCCGTTTTATTAATGTGGCTAGCTAAAAAATCTGGTATTAATAGCTATCGTTTTGCATCTGTAATTGTCCATACTTTGTCAATTTTAAGTCTTGCTATAGATTGGACTCAAAAATATAATGACGAAGCCATTTTAAATATTGTGGTAAACCCCATTTTTATGACAGGCATATTTGTTGTTGCATCTCTATTTCTGGTCTGTTTTTTACTTAAAAAAGAAGCTATCCGCTTAACTGTTTGGAACTTTGTAATGGATACAGTTAAATACCGCAAATTCATATTTATAGCTGGTGTTTTGCTTTTATATATCGTTGGATTTATAGAAGCTTTTTTTCAAGCAATTTATCATGTAGAAAACTGGAGTTCTGCCTTATCGATCCCTGCCGTTTACCATTTACTTTTTACTGGTGTGGTTGCTTTTGTTTTATTTAGAAGAAAAACAGTTTCTTACACACAGATAGCAAATGTAATTGCCTGCGTAAATATCATTCTTTTTGCCCTGTTTTTTTTAGGCCTAGCTTTTGAAGAACATACCGATTTTATTGTCGCTAGTAGCAACTATCAAACAGCTTTCTATTTGCATTATATTATGTTTGCTTTAACCCTGTTTTTTGGTTTTATCATCTATCAATCAAATAAGAAGGTTCCTGTTTTTAATATATTTAATAATAAAGTGGTTATATGGATTGCCGCTGCCTTGTTAATCTTTATAGCTAGTAGTGAAGTTTTATTACATGGTTTAAAATTACTAACAAATCCAATAGCCTCTCAAGACATACAAAACGCATTTCCTTATAACGATATCGCATTAGCTAAGCAAAAAATAATTAAGACGTCTTTTCCTGTTTTGTGGGGAATTCTAGCTTTTGTCTTTTTAATTTTTGGTATTAAAAAACGCATTAAAAACATACGAATAATCGCTTTGGTATTATTAGGAATTACTGTTATTAAATTATTCGTTTATGATATTAATAATATATCTGAAACTGGTAAAATTATAGCATTTATATTGTTAGGTATTTTAATTTTAGTCATCTCATTTGTTTATCAAAAAATTAAAGTTTTGGTTGTAGATGATAATAAAGAACAGATTGGTCATGAAACAGATTAGGTTTTTACTCCCCCTTTTGTTTGTTAATCTTGCGATTGCGCAATATAATACAACAGGGAAATTAGCTAAGGCTAATGAAGATGGTTTACATGAAATTCGTTTACCAAACGAAATTCGTTCTTTTTCCAATAGAGATCTGGGCGATTTTAGAATATTAGATAGTAAGGGAAAAGAAGTCCCTTATTTTATTCGTGAGAAAGGAACGTTATTAAGAACCAATGAATATGTTGCTTTTGAGATTGTTTCAAAAACGGTACTTAAAGATACGAGTTCTGCTATTGTTTTTAGAAATCCGTTTAAAACGATTAGAGAATTCGTTTTATCTATCGCTAATTATTCAGGGTCTAAAACATTTAACCTTTCGGGGAGTAATAATCGTGAGGAGTGGTTTGGCGTACTAAATAATGAGACTCTATCTAATTTACAAGGTACGGAAGGTACAAGTATAGACAAGGCAATTACGTTTCCGCGTTGTGCCTATCGTTATTTAAAAATAGTGTTTAATGATAAAAATAGTTTGCCTGTAAATGTTTTAAAAATTGGAAGTATTTCTAAAGATGCAATCCATAGAGAATTACAAATAGTAACACCTCAAACTAAAACGATTTCAGAATTAATCGAAGAGAAAAAAACACAAGTCCACATTGCTTTCAAGAATAAAGAAGTTATAAATCAAGTTCAATTTAAAGTAATTGCACCAGAATTTTTTAACCGAAATGTTATCATATATACAAAATCTTCAAGAGTCATAAAACATAAAACAGAGGTCTACAATAAACTATTAGCTCGCTTTCAATTAAACTCAGAAAACGAAACAATTTTTAATATTCCTGAAATTTTTGAAGACAGTATTTATATTGAAATTGAAAACAAAGACAGTAATAATTTAACATTTAGTGATATTCTTTTTTTTCAAAAGCCATTGTACGTTATAACTACACTTAAAGAAAATGAAAATTATAGTATTAAAACAGGAAGTGAAAAAGCCAAAGCTCCTGAGTATGATCTTTCTTTTTTTAAAAATAACATTTCTAAAGAACTACCAAGTGTTGAAATAGAAAATATCGTAAAACGAGAAATACCACAAGATGTTGCTGAAAAGGAATCGTTATGGCAAAAACCATGGTTTATGTGGAGCTGTATTATTATTACAGGATTAGTCATTTTATTTTTTATATCAAATTTGATTAGAGACTTAAAAAAAGAATAAACACTTACGTTCTTACAGACAGCAATTTACAAGCTGTCTTTTTCTTTTTTTTGTATATTTATATTCTAACTTTAACTAAAATATTATGGATTTAGTAAACTTCCCAGCAATTATTGTTGCTGCAATTTCGGCATTAGTAGTCGGATTTATTTGGTACAACCCAAAAGTATTTGGAAACGCTTGGATGCAAGCAGCAGGTATGACCGACGAGCAAGTAAAAGGAGGTAATATGGCCAAGATTTTCATTCTGGCTTTTATTTTTGCATTCCTATTAGCCTTTGCTTTGCTACCTATAACGATTCATCAAGCAGCTGCTAACAGTATGGTTGGGGGAGACCCATCAACCGCTTTGCCTTCTTACACAGCATTTATGAATGATTACGGAGAAGCTTTTAGAACGTTTAAGCATGGTGCACTTCATGGGGTTATAGCTGGTGTTTTTATTGCGCTACCAATTTTAGGGACTAATGCTTTATTTGAACGTAAAGGAGCCAAATATATTTTTATTAATAGTGGTTATTGGATTGTGACTATGGGTGTTATGGGAGCCATTATTTGTGGTTGGAAATAAAATAATCATTTTGTAAAGTTTTAACATATTTAAAGACTGAAAACTATATTTTCGGTCTTTTTATTTTTCTATTGAATAAAACATCTCATATTTATTATTGTGCTAACAACCTCCCTAAAGGTTGGGACACTTTAGTAAAACACGATATCTTTTTACAAGTAAACTACTTAAAAGCTTTAGAGGAATCTTCTCCAGATAATATTCAACTTTTTTATGTTGGGGTTTTTAATGATGATCTTTTAGTTGGTGTTGCTATCATTCAACGTGTACAATTGTACTTAAAAGATATGTTTAGAAAAACGCAAGTCTCATGCTTAAAAGATTTTTTTCAAAACATTGTTTCAAAAATATTAAAAGGAAACATTCTCGTTGTCGGGAACTTGACGCATACGGGGCAACATGGCGCGTATTTTAATAAGGAGGATATCTCTCAATCTGCATATTTAGAATGTGTTTTTGATGCCTTGGAGGGTATTAAAAAGGACATAAAAGAAAAGAAAAATAAGAAAATTCGAGCTATTATGTTCAAAGATTATTTTCTTGATGATACTATTCATTACGAAACATCTTTTTTTAGTTCGCATAAATTACACAAAGTTTCTGTACAACCAAACATGGTTATGAAAGTACGACCAGAATGGCAGGTTGTAGATGATTATATTACTAGCATGAATAAGAAATACCGAACACGTTATAAGCGGGCAAAAAAGAAGCTAGATATTATTGAGTGTAATGAATTAGATATAGAAACAATTAAAAATAATACTAAGAAATTACATAGTCTTTATTTGAATGTTTCTAATAATGCTAAGTTTAATACCTTCTTGTTACCAGAAAATCATTTTTATAGTTTGAAGTTTTACTTAAAAGATAACTTTAGAGTTTTTGGTTATTATTTAAACAACAAACTCATTGGGTTTTTTACTTTAATAGTAAACAACAAAAACTTAGAGACCTATTTTTTAGGTTATGATACCGAACATCAATATTCAAATCAATTATATTTAAACATGCTATATAAAATGGTTAAATATAGCATTGATAATAGGTTTTTGTCTATTGTTTACGCAAGAACAGCTATGGAAATTAAAAGTTCTGTAGGTGCTAAACCAGAGGCTATGGCAGTATACATAAAACATACAAATAGCTTTATTAATGGTATCTTACGGCAAGTATTTAGTTTAATGAACCCCAAACAAGATTGGAAAGAACGCCACCCTTTTAAATAATAAAAGTAGACATTGGTTAAGTTTTTAATTATACTTTCGACTTATTAACAAATTATAAACTTCTATGAAAAAATGGTTTTTTCTTTTATCGATTTTTCCGCTTTGTGTTTTATCCCAAAACATGACTAATGAAAAACTTCAGGATATTTATTCATCTGTTAGTGATTCCATTCAGGGAAACCCTGGAGCCTGGCAATTTTTCATCAAAGAAATTCCGCTCGTATCTATTACAGATACAAATCATAATAGAATGCGAATTATATCTCCGATTGCAGACTCAAACAGCTTAAATGATGAACTCATTAAAGCAGCTTTGGTTGCTAATTTTCATACTGCTTTAGATGTTAAATATGCCGTTTCAGATGGTATCTTGTGGTCTGTGTTTATTCATCCATTAAAAGAATTATCTGAACATCAAGTAAAAGATGCTGTGAGTCAAGTATATCATGCCCATATAAATTTTGGAAGCTCATTTGCAAGCACTGCTCTAACATTTCCAGGTAGAATAAGTAGTGATGATAACAAAGAAGATGATGACAAAGAGGTAGAAAAACCTAAATTTAAGAAATTATAGACTTCGTTTTAACTCTTTTTTGTTATAGATTTTACTCCTTTATACGGTCGAACAATATTGAAGTTTCAACAAATTTTCTGTGTTCTTTATCTGTTAATTTTTCTAATAAATCAAAAGAAGCAATATAACTAACCAAACTTCCATTAGAAGAAATAAATTTCCCGTCTTGTATAACAGAAACTTTACTATCGTCAGCTACTTTTAAATTTGGATAATCTTTTTTTAAATATTCTCCACCCGTTACATAAGTTACTATTTCTTTATTATCTGCAATTCCTGATTCCCCAATTATAAAAGCTCCAGCACAGTGACTCGCAATATAATCGGTGGTCTTATTCTGTTCTTTTACAAAATCAACTAATTGTTTGTCTGATGTTTGATCTACTGGATTATAAGAACTTGGCACTACCAAAACCGTTAATTCTGGTGTTTGATCAATAGTGAAATCTGGTTTTATCTTTAGTCCATGTGCACTGCTGTATGTCTTGCTTTCCTTAGCAATTGTAATTACATTGAAAAGTTGTTTGCCATCTGCACTAGTATTTGAAAACACGTCCAAGGGAGCCACCACCTCATTAATGATTACGCCTTCAAATATTAATATTCCTATAGTCGGTTTATTGGTGTTTATTTCTTTTTTCATAGAGGCTTCATGGGTTGGTTTGGATTCGGTTTCAATTAAAGGTTTTTTATTCTGTTGCGAGCAACTCATCGCTGCTAATACCACCATACTGGCTATTAAAACTTTTTTCATTTCTAATCTGCTAATTATACCATTCATTACACACTGTTTTTATTTCTTGTTTTGTCTTTTCTAAGATGTCATTAACTTGGTTAGGATATGCATTCATACCATATGCCGATATGTGTGTTGAAGGCATCCCCATTATTGCGAAGCAGGACTTTAATAAATCTGTCGCATAATTGGTGGGCTTCTCTAATGCTATGCCATGATCACTCCCTGTAGTCATTAAAACCAAAGCTTTTTTTTCGGTACAGAGGCCTTGATACCCTTTGTCTGTCAACAAAAAAGTCTTTCCTGCTTGTATAATGGCATCAATCCAAGCTTTGACTGTAGCTGGCAGAGATAGGTTGAACATAGGGTGCGATAATATGATGAAGTCTGCATCTAAAACCTGTTGCATCATGGCATCATTTTTTTTCATCAATTGGTTTTCTTCAGGCGACAATGAAACGCCTCCAAAGTTTCTTTTCACAAATAAATTCAAATTCTCTTCTAATAATAAGTCTGGAGTATCTTTTGTTAAATCGAGAAAATCAATTTTTGTTTTTTCCTTGCACGTTTCCAAGAAAAAATCAGTAAGCTTTTTTGTATTAGAGTCAACTCTTGGAGTGTAGCTTACGACAAGTGTTTTTTTCATAATTCTAAATTTTAAGCAAAATTATGAGATAAAAAAACAGAAAATCTTGACCAAGATTAAGAAATGAAATTATTTTTTTCCCTTTTTATTCGACTTACAAACTCGGGCGACATTCCTAAATATGAAGCAATCATATATTGAGGGACTCTTTGGATAAATTCGGGGTTTTCTGTAATAAAAGTTTCAAAAAGTTCTTCCCCCGAAAGGCTATACATATATTCAATTCTTTTTTGAATGGCTATATATGTTTTTTCCATTATTTTTCTAAATAATCGTTCTGTTTGTGGTATTTTTTGGCACAATTCGTCAAACGTTTCTTCTGGTAACTCAAGCACTTCTGTGTTTTCAATTGCCTGAATATATAACTTTGAAGGTTTTTCGTTTATTAGACTTTCATAGTCTGTAATCCACCAACTATCAATTCCAAAATGTATGATTTGTTCGTTTCCTTTATTGTCAATATAAAATAAACGAATGCACCCTTTTGTTATAAAATATCTTGATTTGCAAATTCTACCTTCTTTGAGTAAAAAATCTTTTTTATTTAACTTTCTTGGGCTTAAATATGATTGAAATAAGTCTATTTCCGTTTCTGAAATACTTACATATCGTTTAATGTATTTAATCAAATTCGGATTCATTTTTTTATTTTTTTGATGTGGGATTTGAGTATGTTATGTGTATAACTGTATTCTTTGTAAGAATATCAAGGGATTAAAACACACTTACTTTTCGAGTTATCATTTAGCCAAATTTACAATTTTACAGCTACTTTTATTTTAAGCGTCAAATTGCAAATTTGGCGTTTAATGCTTCTTTTTTACATCTTACTAACAAACATTATTTTACCATTCCTAACCGCCTTGACCATTTTCAAGATTTATGGAAAAAAGATATTTAATTATTAGATATATAACTAACAGACTAATGTATAAAATAAATATCTGTTTAGATTTCTTTTTTATAAAAGCCGATAAAATAAATGCTAATAAAAATAAAGTATTTAAACTGAAAAAAATGGGGTATAATATTTTCTTATAAAACCTATCATATTCTGTTAGGTGCCCATCAGGAAACCCTATCGTTGATTGTTCATAATAGTAAAACAATCCCATTATCATAGTAATAACCAATCCTGTTATTACAAATCTATTTTTAAACGTTTTATTTGTTTTGTTTTCCAAAATACTCATCGGTTTAGTCTAAAAAGATAAATAAATAACCCCGCAGCAAGCTGTCGAGGTATCTGAATTATTAAAATAGCCTCAATTGATTCGAATGAATCTGTTTATACTCTTTTTGCTTCCCTTGATTCTTTAAATAGTTCCTTATTACTTCTTCATTTGCATATTGACCTACTGTATTTACATAATATCCATCTGACCAAAATTGACCTCCCCATAATTGCTCTTTTACTTCTGGATGAAGGCGGAAAACTTCCCTTACTAATATACTCTTGACAGTTTGCACTATTTGTTTTGGAGAATATATTGGAACACTCTGAACTAAAAAATGAATGTGATTATCATTTAATCCAATCTCTATAAAATAGATGTCATAACGGGTTTCTATCTCTGAACATGTCAAAACTATACTAGAATTAACCTGTGCTGTCAAAACTGAACGCCTATACTTTATGGGACATACCAAATGATATAGTAGCAAACTTTTATTATGCAGCTTGTGAATATGATCACTCATAAATACAATATACACTTTTTCAAAGTGTTTTGAAAAACTCTCCGTTTTTCAAACTTTTCAGCTAAACCCCGCAGCAAGCTGCTAGGAATTCTTTAGATTAAAAACACTACCAAAATGTAAATATCTAAAAAAATAGTCTGATTTTTTGCCATGATCAGATCATTATAAACTTTAACAGATACTACAGAACCCTTAATATTTAGCAAAGAATTGAGCTATAACAATTCTAGTAAAACAAAATTGTATCAGGAGCCCATCTTTATTTAGAAATTGAATCTCTGTAAATTAAATTTCCCTGAATACTCCATGCAAAATCTAGTACCAAAGTATTTTTAAAATATGGCGCATTTAAATCAAAATACTGGTCTGTTGCATAATATTGGAAAGCGTCTTTAATAGCAGGCACATCATACAATTTTGCCTGGCCATGACAACTCATGCAATTTGTTTCAATACCAACTCTATTTAATTTACCTCCAGTATATACTTTTTCACTTAATCTTACAGCACCAACTTTTTGATAGCCTTCGCTGTAATATTTTCTAATACTATCATTAGCCCCAGAATTATTTGGATTAGAAGGAGAAGCTGTATCATCAAATGTAGCAGCATTGAACCCAGCTTCTAAATATGGATTGAAAGCATAAATCGACTCTTTTATAGGTTCGTTTTTTGTTAATGCATTGGAACCTCCAGTGTAAGGTTGTGCAGGACTAATCATATTATAAGCCAATGCCATTGCATAGTGTTTAGCTGCATTGTTTAAGCTTATAGGTTGATGACTTGCAATCAACGAAGAACTTGGGCTTTGTGGCGCTGTAGGGTTCTCTGACCACCAGAAAGTTTGCCATGTCCATCTTCTATTTTCTCTTGTATTTACGTGCATACCTACCAATACGGCATAATCTCCTGCTTCAGCTTGTCCATTATCAATTACATTGATAATATTAGCTGCTTGTTCTTTATTTAACTTAAAATGAATGAAATCATTAATAGAGAAAACTTTTTTTGATGCATCGGTTACTCCAGTAGTTGTAATTGTAATATTGTTATTCCAAGAACTTGAACCAAATCCATTAGCGATTACAGAATCCATAGGTACTTGATTATTATAACCAGGCCATGAAGGTAAACTATATTTATCTGGCCCCAATGAATCTACCTTAGTCAAAGGATAGAAAACAGGTTTTATCAATACACTAGAAGCTGGAAAAGCAGGAATATTTGTTATTTCGCCAGGCTTAATCATACTTTTTAAAACTTCGAAATAATATAATTGATTATTATAAATATGATTTGCAGAAGATGGATCGCATTTTACAAAACCTACAACATCGGAACTTTTCACTTCAATACCGTGTAAGTTTTGGTGAGGAATCTCTAAATACCCCGTATGAGATCTATCTAAATCTTCTAATTTATAAGCATTGTTTGACGTTTGGGAGTTCAAAGCTGTTTTGATGTCTTCTGGTGTATACCAAGTTTCAAACCTTCTTAATTTTTGACCATTATTTTCTTGTTTTGTATAAGTGGTTAGTGCATCCCAGATGTCCCAACCATGGGTAATGATATCCTTATTAGTTTCAAGATTATCAACAACAAAGCTATTTTTTACCCAATTATTAATGGTTGTAGAATCCGTAGGGAATTTTTGACCTGAAACTAATGTTGATGGCATTGGAACAGCTGTAATAGTTTCAAAAACAACAACTTTTTCTTCTTTTTTACTTTTTTGTGAATTACAAGCTAACAACGTTAACGCTAAACCTGCATAAATAAAATGATTTTTCATAAGATAAGTTTGATTAATTTTTTAATAGAAGTAAATAAATTTATTGATGTTCATTAGTTCTAATGGGTTACAACTTAGGGATATATTTACCGACATATATCTTTATCTTACCAAGATAGTAAATATTTACTTACAAAAAATAATTTTCATCTTCAATTTTTGTACTATGATAAACTTAATGTTTTGTAACACCCTTCCCGTATTAAGAAATGTAGGGAAGATGATAAGCGATACGCTTTGGACTGATAGTAAGTCAAATATAAATATTTTACTTTAATCATTTTTCGTAAATACTAAATTTTATGTTGGGAAACTTTGCGAATGAATGAAGACTTTCAATTAAGAACTAAAGCCTTATGCTTTCTTATACATTTTTCTAAATCATTTTTTATATGTCTTGTATTTTAGTTACAGTTAAAAGATTTTTAGAGTTATTAATACTAATTAAAAAAAGTTGATTTTGTTTATATATTAATTTATTAGTGTTTTCTTCACTTAATTGTGATTTTATAGGAATTTCTAATTTTTTAATTTTTTTTCCTAAAAAATCGATTTTAGTAACAAATTTTCCTTCTTGGCCATTTTCTAGAAGGAAAATATTTTTATCATTTGATGTGACACTTATTAATTGATTATTTAAATCATAATCTAAAACTTGTTTATTGCCATTATAATCCCAGAAGCTTATTTTATTTTCTGCTTTTTTAGTTACAAGAAATATTTTATTTTCCGAATTAGAATATCCTAAATGTACAACCGAATTAACCTCTAAATTTTTATCCCATTTTTTGTTTAAGTTTAAATCGAACATTTCTATCTTAAACATAGGTTTTTCATTATTGTGGTAAGTTAAATCCGAGACAACAAGTACACCAAAATCTTCTATAAAAATAGACTGTAAAGGATTAGATTTAAATACATCTCTTTGTCTTTCAATAATTTTTTGATTTAGTATATTGAAAGAATTATCTATTTGGGAAATCACTAACTTTGGTTTTTGTTTAAACTCAAAACCATCAGTTATATAAAATAATTTATCATCATTACCAATAATAAAGCTATTGCCACTTGGATATTTTGAGATATTCATATCTCTTTTTAATATCATTTGTAAGTCTTTATCATACTTAGTTAGAAAATCTGTTGATTTTCTGTTTTTACCTAATGTTCTTGGCATTGTATTAAGTATTATAAATTCTTTTTCTAATTTCAAATAATCTTTATTAAAAGCAGGTAATAATGTTTTTTTTGTGTTTAAAAAGACACTATCTTCTTTAAATTCAAGCAAATGAACATTACTTAGAGAGTCTTTATTTTTATTGCGTTCGAATAAAATATTGTCATCACTAGCATAAAATAAATAATTATCAGCATCAAACTTAATTGAGCAGGGATCCGTACTACTAATTCTTTCTGTTTTAGTTGAATCTTCCTTACATCCAGATAAACAAATAAATATAATTACAAAAAATGTTTTCATTTTCATGCCTTATAATTTTTTTGATTTTCTAATTTGTGATATAATAATTTGTCTATCAGCACTTCTAATTTCATAAGTTTCACAATTACAATAATACTTTTGATAATCAAAAGCATTATCTGTGACATCAAAATATAGTTTTCCATTATTATCTTTGCCACAACCCGTTATAACTGCAAAATGGTCTGTAATTAAATCTCCGATCGGGTATAGTATGTTCGCTACCACAAGTTAAAAACTTGTGGCGGTAGTTTAAAGTTTATTGTTTTTTATTTGGTTGTATCATGGAAATCGGTATCAACACAATAATAAGTTCAAAATAAATTAGCCCTTCTTAAAATTGAACCATATAAGTTATTTTTATTGTTTTGTTAGCCTCTTGCTGCGGTTACCATTGTTCTAAACCATTTTTATTTTATTTTAACAAAATCATTAATTATCAATAAATTAGTTTCTTTTTTATCTTGATAAAAAGTATATATAGTTGATTTTATTAAAATACTATCATTTTCTTTTAAACAATCTAAATAATCTCTTCCGCTAAAATATAAAGTGTCGTTTCCAATTATAATATTATGAGAAGTATTTATTCCTATTATTTTTTTATATTCTTCTTTATCACTTATTTTGAATAGACTTTTGTTTAAATTGGATTTACCACAATAGAAATACTTTCCTTTAATTTCCTTAATCTTTGAAGAGATAGAATCTATTTTTTTTTGAGGAAAAAAATTAGAAACGATATCTGATGAAACTCCATCTTCAAAAATCAACAAAGCTGAATTTCTAATTTCTTTTTGCTCTTCATTTATTATCGTGCTTTCTAAATTAGGGTTTGTTTTATTATTTGTTTTAATTTGATTACAAGAAAAGATAAATAAAATCCAAAATAAGATAATAGCTGCTTTTTTCATTTTGTTTCTCTAATTTGAGTTACTGTGTATTTTTGTTTGGAACTTCCTTGAATATATGAATTTGCAGTATCACCTATCCCTTCTAATTTAAAGTCGTTGCATTTACAGTAAAGTTTATTTTTAGTAGATGTTCCTATAGCATTATTTGCTACAGCATTATCATAGAATAAGAAAAAGTTACCACTTGTATCAGAGCCCATTCCAACAATAACTACAAAATGTTCTGTAGTCATATCGTCATTGATTAATTCAGGTCCATCATCAACACCTACCATTACGGGTATTTTACTTTAATCATTTTTTATAGGAATCTCTATTTGATTAATATTAACTTCTTCTTTGCTGCAGTAAAATTTTCATGTACTGGTTTTAGATCCTGTGGCAAGCCATTTTCAGCATAACTTAATGTCCAATTTATAACCTTACCACCATTTATATAAATAGCTACATTAATAAATTCTCCATCATTTTCAGGGTAATAATTTAAATACGAAAAATCTTTTGAGGCTAAATACTTTTCAGGAATTTCGAAAAATAGTTTTTCATTAGAATTAAAATATGATCTTATTTTATTTAATGTCACTAATTCTTCCCCTATATATTTTTCTGTAAATAATGAAACACTATCTAAACTAAATTGAATTAATTTTATTTTATATGTTTCACTGCTTAGAGGTTCAGAAATGTTAGCTTCTGAAAAAACAATTTTTTCTATAATGTAGTTTCTTTCTGTTTCTGTTTCTTTTTTTTGAGAATTACATAAAGTAAAAAAAAGAATGCCTATTAAATAAATTATTATTTTCATACTAGTAATTTAAGATTAAACTTCTGTCTGTACGAACAATATTCCATTGCCATTTAAGCAATGAAAACATATTCCCTTTAAATTTATTATCTCCTGAACTATAAAAACTACCACTAGGAGCTTCCCTTTCATAGTTCATATAGTTGTCTGTATAGCCGTGATAAACCTCAAAAGAACTTAATGCTGATGAAAAAATATAGGGTAAATATGTAATTCTATCTGTTTGGTTTCATTGGGAGCAAAAAACCAAAAGTAAATCAGAGTACGTTTATTTCCTTTTCGTCTATTATTAATTTTGCTTTTACACTCATTTTCTTAAATTCAATTTTTCTATGATTGATTTAATATTTTTGTAAGTGTACTGATACACATATATCCATCATATTCTTGTAAATCTAAAAAATATTCTTACAATTCTAGCGGCTTTTTAATGGAATGAAAGATACTTTCTAAAATGAGTGTATTATGTCTATTTTATTTGAGTGATGCCTTAAAAAGAGTTAGGTTATCTACACCAATGCTTGATGGTTTAGCTTCTTTTCTTTACTAAATTCTTTACTCTTTAAAATAAATAAGCTACAAAAATAGACATCTAATTAGTTGAGAAATAGAATAGATTTTATCCCAACTACTTACATTTTCAAATCTTTCAACTCTTTGCATCATAGTTGAGTTAAATGTTATAAGCTACAAATTTATTTTAAAATAAGTATTAATAAACCACTCTGCACCGAAAGTACAGGGTTTTAAACCCATTTCTGAGACAATAAAACTTAGATGGTTATGTGCTAGAATATTTTTTAATCAACTTCTATTTCTGGAATTTTAAACCAAGTTAGAATTTCGATAGCAATTTTATATTCATCAAACCAATCCTCAATTTTCCGAAGATCTTTAGCTGCATATTCAATCAGTGAAGTTTTATTCATTCGGGTAAGAAAATCTAATATTATTTGATAGGTGCTTACTGCTTTTTCCTTGTTATTTAATGATAAATATCCTCTTCCCAAATGTCTGTAACATTCAAATGTATGATTTACATTGTCTTCTAAATTTATACGTTGCAGATGGTTCTCACAAAACGCAACCAAAGCTATATCATCATCTATATCCAGTTCATACAAAGACATTAAACTTATTGCACAACGTCCGTTAGGCACAAATTCTATTCCTTTTTGAAACCAGTAAATAGATTCTTTACAGCCGTTGCGATTATCAATACTTGCCTCTCCCATGATGTTACAACACTTCTCTATCAATTCTGGATTCTTCGTTTCGCTGTTATTTAATACTCTTTCTAAAACTGGTTGTAATACCTCAATAACGTCTTCATTTCTATACCTATCTCTTAAATCGGAAGCTTGTTCATGAGCTTCTTTTAGCGTAATCGCAGGTATATCTTTAATTTTTGTCACTTCTCTTTGAAAGTGTTTCAAAAACTTTAATCCAGTTTTTTTAGCCTCCTTTCCCCATAGATCTAGAATTAATTCTCTTTCTTTATCATTTTTTAATAAATCTTGAACAACGTTTTTTTGGGTATCCTTGTCAGGAGAATTATAAGTAAAAGAACCCAAGACCCTATCTGAAGAAATGATTTTAATCACTTCTATCTTATCCAGGTATTTTTTAACCTCTTTATCTTTTTCTAGTCTAATATAAGTCAAACCCAGACCTACATTTATCAAAAAACATTCTAATTCAAAACAGTCTGAACTATCTTTAGGCCACTCTTCTCGTTCAAAATCTACTTCATATTCACAATCATCTTCTTCGTCATATTTCTCATAAGGAATATTTTCTAATTGTCTATATACAGACTCTAAAGAGGTTTCGTCTTCGTTATGCCAATCCCCATTATCGATATATTCGTGATACCCATCCCTTGGGTTTGGACTAAGACCCAAAGCAAAACCTTGCCCCGTCCAGTTTAACTGAATATATTTATACTCTTTTATTGGATACTTAAGAATAGCGGCCTTATAAATTGTGAATATTTTATGGTTTAACCTTTCAAACCATTTTTTCTGAGAATCTTCTTCTTGGTTTAAAATTAAATACCCTTTTTTTAATTTTGCTTTTACTAGTTTTTCGCCCTCCTTAATGGCAGCTTCAACGGTAGTAAATTCCTTTGTATTTGTTTGACCATTAGTTCCAATTTTCCCGTAAGAGATTATATGAGTCTTTTCGTCTACCTCTATTTTCCAGAATTTAGACGATTTCTCACTTGTGTATTCTAAGTATTTTTTCATGTTTTTGCATTTATAATGTCTGTCAACGCAACAGTTTTGTTTGAATAATATCCATCTCGTTCATTATTCCATCAGAGCACGTGTGCGATTAATTACGGAAAAATACACGAGATTGATTTTTCGCAATACAATATAGTAAAATGTAGGAAAAGATGGTTTATTTAAAATACTTGTGTAGCAATTAATTATATATTTCTGGCTGCCGTTTTTTTAATATTCAGTTTATTTGTTCCCATTATTAAAAGCCATAGACAAATCCCAATTTCTCCTATAGATGCTGGTATTCCTATAATAGTCGAGAAAATTGTTTTATGGAAATTTGAATAAAGAAAGCCACCAAAAAACGTTATTAAATAGCCAAAGCATCCCATCATTAATAGTATTCCTTATAATTTTGGAAGGAAACCAGATTTATAAACTAAATCTCCAAATGGAAATAACCAAAGCCCCAAAATTAAGGAACTCTTATTTCATTGATAATATTAAAATCTACACGAATTGAATAATTTTCACCAGATTTTATTTTTATGATGTTGAATATTAGATGCCCTTTTACACGCTGAAAGTGTTCGGAAATAATATCAGTCGAGTTTTCTGTTTCAATTAAATCTTCTGTTGATTTTATTACTAAAATGTTTTCTTCATTTAAAGGAGCATAAAATTGATCTGGGTAATCGTTAATTGCCCCTATTGCTTTAATATCATTAAATGTTTCTAAATTAAACGTATTTATAGATTCAAAAAAAATGTCTGTTTGAGGTTGTAGTTTTACACCATCACCTAAAGAAACAAGTCTATATGTGCTTAATTCTAAAGCAGGTTTTTCAGAATTTCTAATAAATGACAATTCAAGTCCATAGTTATGTTCTTCATCAAAAGATCCGAGATCTGCTTTGAAAGTAGTAATTAATTTACCATTCCTTAAGCGGGTTGTTCTTAATTCAGCAGGCGAAAAATCATCTGTTTCTTCAATACGTTCTGAATTTCTATCTGAAACTTTAACGATTATGTACTGAGGGTTGTTATCAGTATTTACTTGTTTATCAATTTTGGGATCACTTTCTAAGTCAGATTTCTGGTTATCGTTACTTTTTTTAGAATTACAAGAAATCAAGATAAGTAAACAAATTAGGATGGATATTTTCTTCATTTTTATTTTAAGATTAAAGTATAGCTGTGCCAATCCAGTGAGTGCAACACATTTTTTTAGTATTTAATTTTTTTATAAATATTGTATAATGGTACACAACAATAGGATATGTATACTAGTAAACATCTATCCATTATATTTCTGTAAATTTAGAAAATATTCTTACAATCTAGCGGTTTTTATGGAATGAAAACAACTTTCTACAATGAGTGTATTATGTCTATTTATTCGGCTCAAATTTGTACCGAATAAATGTTTTATATATGGAAATTGATGATAACGAGGATATATGCCCACTAGCACATATTTATCCATCATATTCTTATAAATGGAGAAAGGGTAAGAAAAAAACAAGTTAAGAAATTGTTTTAGGGATAGAATAGCCTTTGCGTTTTTGGTATTTAAAATTAAATAATTTGGATGCTCATCACTTATGAGTCTCAATAGTTCAGTAGCAAAATATATAGTTATTTGTTTCGTGCCACCAATTGCAAACTGTGGGAGCGGGGTTTTATTTTTTTATTACAGTTCCGTTTTTGTAATACACTATTTCTTTAGTATTACCTTGCTTATTATATGTACACCATTCTCCTTCTTTTTTCCCATTTTCATAATTCCCTTCTTCTTTTAGCATACCTGTTTTGTAATAAAAATCTTTGTATTTACCATTACCTTGAGTTCCAAATGTAGTTTTGTATAAAATACTCCCAGAAGCATTATAAACACAGTATTTTCCTTTAATTAATCCATTTTTCCAGTTTTCGGTTTTAACTATTTTATTTTTGTATAATGTTTTCCATGAGTCATTTTTATAACCTTTGATAAATTTTCCGATCGTATTGATATTTAACCTTGAATATCTACTATATTTTGCATCATGATGTAAGGTTTTTCTTATTATTCCATTATCACTTATTAAACTATCCTTTTTAGAATTATCTAAAAAGAAAAATGTAATCTCATACTTTCCTGTTAAAGCAATATTCTCTTCATCATTGTATAAATGAAGATGCCTACCATTCAAGTTTTCAATCTTTATTTGATAAGACCTAATAGGTTTAACAGGAACAAAGTCTTGTTTTTGAGAATAAACATTACAAACTATTAGTAATATTAAAAACCTAAATAGCATTTGCATAATTATTTTGTTTTATAGAATTTTATTATATCATCCTGTAAAGCTTTCCATTGAAATTTCTAGTGTTTTCATCATCATTTCTTCTTATTAAATATCCATAAAATGAACCTGTTTTAGCTGGAGAAGACCATTCTACATCACTCGATATGGAAGTATAATAATAATTTTTTTTAATTAGGTATAGATATGTTCGCTATAATAAGTTAAAAACTTGTGGAAATAGAAAAAATTTATTACAAAAATAAGACATACAATACCCCTCTAAATTAGAAACCCTCTTTTTTATAGCCTTGTACAACTATTGCTAGTGTTAGCAACTGGCTTTTTATTTTTTTATTATAGTTCCGTTTTTGTAATACACTATTTCTTTAGTATTACCTTGCTGATTATATGTACACCATTCTCCTTCTTTTTTTCCATTTTCATAATTCCCTTCTTCTTTTAGCATACCTGTTTTGTAATAAAAATCTTTGTATTTACCATTACCTTGAGTTCCAAATGTAGTTTTGTATAGTATAACACCTTTTGTATTATAAACTCTGTATTTTCCTGCTATTAAACCATTGTTGTAGTTTATAGTTTTTACTAATTTGTTTTTATATGAAGTTTTCCATAAACCATTTTTATAGCCTCTTATAAAAGAGCCAATAAACTTATAACCAGTATTGTAATAAGAATTGACTATATCTGTATTTGTGTTTAATTTTGTTTCATTAATTATGTACTTCCCATTTAAAGAAGTATTGTTTAATTTGGAACTATAAATGGTTTTACCATTATTATTTAAATAATTAATCCAATCGCTATTCATCGGTTTTGTAATCATTGAATGCGGTAGCTCTTTCTTTTGAGCATAAACTGAAATTGTTATAATTGACAATAAAAAAAATATTTTTTCCATCTTCTAAGCTTTATAAAATTTTAAAATATCATCTTGTAATGCTTTCCATTGAAATTTCCAGAAAACTTCTTTTGTATTATGGTAATCCATAAAATTATCTGTCTTACCTTGTTTAAACTTATGGAGATTCCTGTAATAAACATTCAATAAACTTCTTATCTTTCTATAATTGTCCCTATGTTCCTCCCAAAATTCTAGAATATCCTTTTTTAGATATTTGTTTTCTAGCATAGAATCTAAATTTTCATCAACTTGTTTGATGAAAGTATTATGATTATCTAATGTTTCTGCATCATTATATATATCATCTACCTCTTTAAACGAATGTTCCAAACCAGCCACATGCGCAATCTCGTGGGCAAAAGATTCTTTGTTCCAAAGATTCGTTTCAAATATTGCTAAGTTTTTAGAATCAACATCTCCTAAATCCCCATAACCTCCTGCTCCTTCTTTTCCATCATTTCGAATATTTTCTAATGGAGAAAGGAATACTGTGATTCCTCTATTTTTAAAAGCATTTGGATGTTGCTTTTTAAACTCATCTTCAAATTTATCTAATAAACTTCCTTTAAAAGCACAACCTTCATCTACAATTAAATCATCTGCTATCCACTTATCTTCATCTATAATAATATCATGAACCTTGCCAATACTACATTGTAATAAAGCTTGATTTAAAGATTGCGTATTTAAATAGTCTTGTAAATTTTGTAAATCTCCATTTATATCTTTGCTTTTATCTCCAAAACCTTGAGAATGGTTTATCCTATTTTCGATAGCATTTTTATCACTTTGTTGTGATACACCTCTTAAAATACGTACAGGCGTAATGTTAAATTTAAGTTGCCCGTGATTTGCATTTTTAAAAACATTTAGTTTACCAACTTCTTCATCGTCTTTGTCAACTAGAGAAATTACAATATTTTTGCTTAAAGGCGATTCACAAATTACAGTTATTTCTTTGCCATTAGCTTCTGATACTTTGAATTCGTTAGGCTCAAATTTCATTCCACTTTTAGGTAAAAGTTTTATAATGTCTGTTTCTTTTGAGATGCCTTCTATTTCTGTAATTACTAATTTTAGTTTTACATTTTTTTGTTTAGGAAACATACTTAACCAAGGCATAAAATATTCTTGATTGTGTATTGTTATAGGTGTATATTCTTTTTTAAGTTTATTATAATCTTCGCATATAGTTTTGTAATTATCTCGCATCCAATCGAAACCAAATTCTCCTTTATAACCATCTGGTTTTTCTAGTTTTGCTATAAATTTTAAATCTATTTCTTCTTCCTCAGTTTCTTCTCGTGTTGTGGCTTCAATATTATCATTAGAAAAAGTTTCCCTCCAATAAGCTGAATATTCTGTACTAAAATTAGAATCTTTAACACCAGCAGCTGTAATATTTAAAGTTTCACTCATTGGCTGATTATCTGTAGATGAAAAATCATTTATCCAATTAACAAGATGACAATCATAGAAGTATAATTTACGCGTTTTACCACCCATAATAACTGGGTAAATATGTAATTCTATCTGTTTGGTTTCATTGGGTAGCAAAAGACCAATCGGCAAGGTTTAAATCTTTTCTAGTTTCAATAATTAGTTTAAGCCCTGCAAATACTGATTTTTGAGAAGGCCTCCTCGTTGCATCTGCACCCTGATTAAAACCAAAAGTAAACCAGAGTACGTTTATTTCCTTTTCGTCTATTATTAATTTTGCTTTTACACTCATTTTCTTAAATTCAATTTTTCTATGATTGGCTTAATGTTTTTGTAAGTGTACTGCTATACATATATCCATCATATTCTTGTAAATCTAAAAAATATTCTTACAATTCTAGCTGCTTTTTAATAGAATGAAAATAACTTTCTATAATGAGTGTATTATGTCTATTTTATTTGAGTGATGCCTTAAAAAGTGTAAGATTATGTATACTAAAGTGTTGGATAATTTATTTTCTATCGCCTCTTCTTTTTTAAGAAGTTTTGAATTTCTTCCGAGCTTATTTTATTAACTTTTTTGAAGAAATCAACAGTCGAAATATTGAAGTATTTACAGTAAGTATGTAAAGTTTCCATTGTAAAATTACCATCAACTTCATTTCTACCCATATTATGAGTAAAACCAGTCTTTTCAAGTATATCAGTGTTAACGTCTGCTTGCGAAACTTTTTTTTGTTTACGAAGCTCTTTTAATACTAAAATTATAGATGTTTTAAATTGAAGTAACTGATCATCTTTCATAAGGTGTAAAAAAAAAAATAAAAATCATCCTTTTTAACTACTTATAAGTCGTTGAAGTTCATATATTTGTATATATACGGAATCTTTTTAATAAAAAGATCTGTAATTTTGCGATTCTTCAAATAAAATATATGAAGCATTCGCTTTGAGTCTCACTATCGAAAACTGGTAATTTTTAATGCATGGGATGATAAGTAAGATGCTCGCGTCTTTGGGTGTGGGTTAACTTATTCGTGCATAGGTATACCAGTGCCTCAATAGCGGTAAGTTGAGTTTCGCCCCTTTTTTGTTTCCATATATTATAGGATATAATAAGGTGCTTATCTCATTTTTTAGACAACCAAACTTTAAATTTTACTAATTAAAAAAACGTAATATTTATTGCCATGGAAAAAACAGAAACCTATGTGTTTCCAGATAGTTTTATACTACCTCACTATGCCCTTATAGCTATGTTAAAGGTATTGCTGGATAAAACAGAATTAACAAATGCTGTTAAAAAACATTGTAAAACGGGATTGAAAATTGTTGGAATTATTAGTGCAAATACAAATTATAACACGGGGACACATCTTTTATTAAAAGAAGAGTTCAACGCATTCTTTAAGTCGTTTCCTGCTATACATTTTAATAATAGAGAATTAATCCCTCCAACTATGATTATTGAAAATATAGAACAGTGTATTAAAGCAAATAAGGTGCTATGTGTTGATAACTAGAGCCAAGACTTCTCAATCTTCTCATGTCTTGGCTCTATTTTTTGTGTCATTCTGAAGTAGAAACAACTGAAGAATCTAATACTGTTTTATTCTCTGTACATCGTCCTATAAACACAACCTGTTATTTCTGATTTTTAATCTTTATAGATATAAGTATATAGAGATTCCCTGCCTTCTAAGAAAGAACAAATTAGACCTCTTTTATATATTAAATATCTTCGGTAGTTATTTCATCATCGGGAATCTTCAAGCTTGTTTTAAAATTTGGAAATACCATATTAATCATGGCTTCATTTTTTAATTGTTTAGCTTCAAGGAAATACCAAAATTTTGCTTCGCTATTATAAACTCCAAATAAATAACTTTTAGATTTTATTCGCTTGCCGTCCATAACCATTTGATTGAACCCTTCAATATAACAACGGTATTGATCATCTTCAAAAACAACATCTGAAACCCCTAAAATATCGGCCTTTTCAAAAACAAACCCATTTTCTTTCATCGTGCTAAACGTAGTATTTAGTAACTCAATAGCTTTTTCTTTACCTCCCATAAGTTCCATAATTTTAGGGTAAGTATATTTTAAAAGTTTACCAAACTCCATTTTAAGAGTTGCTTGAGAAGCTATTTTAGCGTCTCTAAGGGCGGATGCCTTTAATTCTTCGGTAGATTGAGCAAAAGAAATGCTACCACAAAATAGTAGTAGCATTAAAATAGTTGTGCTTACTTTATTCATTTTTATTTTTGTCTTTTTTATTATTTTTCATAGCCTCACCAATTTGATTACTAGCTGTAAAACTAGCCACCATATCATTCAACATTTGGCTTCCTGCCTGTGGTGAATTAGGCAATAAAATTAAGTTACTATTGGTTTCTTGCCCTATAGCCTGTAACGTATCATAATGTTGTGTTACTACTATAAGTGCCGATGCTTCTTGCGAGTTAATACCAACTTTGTTAAGTACTTCTACAGACTCCTCTAAACCACGCGCAATTTCACGGCGTTGGTCTGCAATACCTTGACCTTGTAAGCGCTTGCTTTCTGCTTCTGCTTTTGCTTTTTCTACTATTAAAATACGAGCTGCATCTCCTTCATATTGTGCAGCCGTTTTTTCTCTATCTGCAGCATTAATTCTATTCATGGCTTCTTTTACTTGAGCATCTGGATCTATATCTGTTACTAATGTTTTAATAATATCGTAACCATAATCTTGCATGGCTTCATTCAATTCAGATTTTACTGCGATTGCAATATCATCTTTTTTTAAGAAAACATCATCTAAAATCATTTTTGGTACTTCGGCACGTACCACATCAAACACGTAACTTGTAATTTGATCATGTGGATAATCTAATTTATAAAAAGCATCTTCAACCTTGGTTTTAATGACTTTATATTGTACAGATACTTTTAGACGTACAAATACATCATCTTTAGTTTTTGTTTCTACAATAACATCTAGTTGTTGAATTTTTAAACTTAATCTGCCTGCAATTCTATCTACTAATGGAATTTTAAGTTGTAAGCCTGATTGACGAATACTATTAAATCTACCAAAACGTTCTATAATAGCCGCGGTTTGCTGCTTAACAATAAAGAATGACGAGATTAATATTATTAATCCGAATACGACAATGGGAATGAGGAAATAATTCATGAGTATTTATATTAAAATAGTTAGAAAATAACGAATTACTAAATTAAGTTATATTTGCACACTTATCCCTAAAAATAGTATGAAAAAACAACTTCTCTTATTAGTAGTAATAACAACCTGTTTTGTTACAACAAATTTTGCACAAAGAGGAAATTATAGAATATCTAATGGCTTTGGTGTTACTGGTGCTATTACCAAGTTTGATATTACTACCAATAACTTTGTTACTAAACAAGGCGATGGTTTTTTAGGTGGCATATTAGCAACTGTCGATGTGCCTCATAAATTTTACAACGTAAGTTTTGGTCTGCAATTATCTGAAAGTAATCTTGAAATTTTAGGAAGACCTACTATTGCTAGTACTGAAGAAACATTTATTGAGTATAAAATGTTTGCCGCTCAATTGGTTTTTTTAGGACATATAAAAATAATCCCGAATCATTTTACTATAGATTTAGGACCTATGCTGCAATATAACAGCAGCTTAGAATTTAAAGATAAAGCGCAAAAAAACCACTATATAAATAATTATACCAATTTATCTGCAGAAGATATTGCTAATATTTCTCAATTTAATTTAAATGGTGCAATAGGTGCTTCGGTAGGTATAAAAAACGTCAAACTTAAAGCGCAATATATTTATGGCTTTACAAATATTTTGAAAAAACTTGAAAATCAAAACTTAGATACCGCTGGGGGTAATGCACGTTTTAAGGGGAATCAAACCATGTTAGCGTTAGGCGCTATTCTTACGTTTTAGTATTTTACTCGTTCTCTTGCTGTATTTTGTTAATCTTACCATCTAATATTTTTACCTGTGCTTGGGTGGAAGCTATGTTATTAGATTTAACTACCGTCTCTTTTTTATAACCTACATATGTAAGCCAACCATTAGACCTAACAGCGCGCCGTTTGCTTGATAATAAAAATAAGGAATCTGCTTTAAGGTTTTCTATTTCAGAAATTGGATCGCCAATTACAATTTTAGGATACAAATCTTTTAATATCTTTTTTGCCATATAAAAATGACCTATTTGGTTTGGGTGCACACCATCTGGAATAAACGTAAAATCTGCATTTTGTTGTTTTAAAGCAACAAGCTTTTCATCCAAATATTTGTGTTGGTCTATAACCTGAATATCTTTAAACTCAAGTAACCAATTTGAATATGCCTTTAAAACATCGTTGTACTTATAATAGGGCTGTTTATAACCAATAACTTCTTTACTTTTATTTGCAATTTCCTTTTTAGGGTCTGGATCAAAAGGGGTAGGCGTTAAGATAATTAACGTAGCTCCTTGGGCTTCTACTTTTGTTTTAAGCTTGTAAATTCCTTTTTTGTAAGCATCAAACCTAGTAGTATTATTTGCAGAAAAAATGCCATCATTCATTCCATAACAGGCAAGCACTAATTCTGGCTTTATAGAATCTAGTGCACGATCTAAACGGGTGTGCACGTTTGGTCTTGGAAATGAGTGACTAGGTTCAGAATTACCTGAAACCGTCTCACTAGAGAGTCCTAAACTTATAATATCTAGGTTTTTTTCTGGGTAATTTTTACGTAAATAATATTCTATAAAATCTACATACTTTCCATCTTGAGTGATACTGTTCCCAAGGATTAAAACCCTTTTTTCGTGTAAAGGATATTGCATATTATCTGTGTTTGCACATGAAAATATAAAAGCAATTGGAAAAACGAAAACAAACAATTTAAGCTTCATAAATAAAAAAAGAGGTTAAAATAGAATTCGCGCAAAATACTAATTCTTCTCTAGAATTTATTTAAAACTATAGGCTTATAAAGAAGCTATAGCTGCTTCTATACGCTTAATGCTTTCTTTTTCTCCAATCATAAACATAATATCAAATACATCGGGACCTTGTAAAGCACCTACCAAAGCTAAACGCAATGGCATCATTACCTTACCAAAACCAATCTCGTTATCTGTAATCCAGCCTTTTATTTTGGTTTGAAGATTCTCTACTGTAAAATCCTCAATAGCATTAATTATGGAAACCAGTTCCTGCATAAGTTCTTTTGTTCCCTCCTTAAAAGCTTTTTTTGATGCTTTTTCATCATAGCTTTTTGGTGCTTGGAAAAAGAAATGACTTAGTTCCCAAAAATCGGAAACAAATGTGGCTCGTTCTTTTATCAAGCCAATAACTAAAGCTATGTAGCTTACATCTATGTCATTTAATTTTTCGTCAACAATGGGTTTAAACAACTCAGCCAAACCATCATTACTTTGTTCTTGCATATAGTGATGGTTAAACCACTTTGTTTTATCAGGATCGAAACGGGCACCAGATTTGTTAATCTTAGTTAAATCAAAGGCGTTTATTAATTCATCTAAACTGAATATTTCTTGTTCTGTTCCAGGGTTCCATCCTAAAAATGCTAAAAAATTAGTTACGGCTTCTGGAAAATACCCTTCCTCTTTGTATCCTAATGAAAGTTCGTTAGTGATTTTATCCAACCAATTCAAAGGAAATACAGGAATTCCTAATTTTGAGGCATGCCGTTTACTCAATTTTCCTTTTCCTGTCGGATTCATTATTAAAGGCAAATGCGCAAATTCTGGAGCATCCCAACCAAAAGCTTTATATAATTGATAGTGTAATGCTAAAGAAGGTAACCATTCTTCGCCACGAATAACATGGGTTATTTCCATTAAATGGTCGTCCACAATATTTGCTAAATGATAGGTTGGCATCCCATCACTTTTAAACAATACTTTATCATCTAAAATATTGGTATCTATTTTAATAGCGCCACGAATAATATCTGTTAAATGCAGTGTTTCATCTTGAGGAGATTTAAATCGAACCACATAGTCTTCACCTGCATCTAATTTAGCCTTAACCTCTTCTGTGCTAAGCGATAAAGAATTACTTAATTTTAAACGGTTATGCCAGTTATAGATAAACGTTTTACCCTTTGCCTCATGGTCTTTTCTATGAAAATCTAATGTTTCAGCTGTATCAAAAGCATAATAGGCATTACCAGATGCTATTAATTCGTTGGCATATTGCTTGTATAAATGCTTGCGTTCACTTTGTCTGTAAGGTCCAAATGTTTCATTTTTTCCTGGTCCTTCGTCATAAGGAATACCACACCAATTAAGCGCATCAATGATGTACTTTTCTGCACCTTCAACATATCTGTTTTGATCGGTATCTTCAATTCTAAGAACAAAAGTTCCTTGATTTTTTTTTGCAAATAAATAGTTGAATAAAGCAGTACGAACACCGCCTATATGTAAAGGCCCTGTTGGGCTAGGTGCAAAACGCACACGAACGTTTTTGGTCATGTTATATTTAAAATAATTCTTAAATCGTTACATTTAAGAGTCGATTGAAACTGTTATCCCGAACTTGTTTCAGGAATTTGTTTGCAAAGATACAATTAACACTTAATTATAAACTCTGTACTAAATAAAATTGTAGTTTAGTAAGTTGTTAATACGACTTTTTAATAGAATATTGAAAAAACAATTGAATTTATCATTTCCTAAACATTAGGAATCTATAATAATCATGGTTAGTAATTTTAAAAATATACAGAACAAGTTAGAGGCCTTTATAAAGCGCTATTATACCAACGAATTACTTAAAGGCATTATTTTGTTTTTTGCTATTGGGTTATTATATTTTTTATTTACATTATTTATTGAACATATATTATGGTTAAATACCATAGCCAGAACCATTTTGTTTTGGTTGTTTATAATTGTAGAAATAGGGTTAATTTTTAAATTTATAGCAACGCCTTTAGCTAAATTATTCAAGCTTCAAAAAGGCATTAATTATGAAGACGCTTCAAAAATTATAGGACAGCATTTTCCTGAAGTAAATGATAAGTTATTAAATGTACTGCAACTACATCAAGATAAATCACAGTCTGAATTACTCCTGGCAAGCATCGAACAAAAATCATTAGAACTACATCCAATTCCTTTTAAGCTAGCTATTAACCTTAAAAAGAATTTACGCTATTTAAAGTATGCGGCTATTCCTGTTTTAATACTGTTACTTACTTTTTTAACAGGTAATTTTAGTTGGTTTAGTGCTAGTTACGAGCGTGTAGTTCATTACAAAACGGCATACGAACCACCTGCGCCATTTCAATTTTATGTGGTGAATAATGATTTAAAAGCTATTGAAAATAAAGACTTTAAACTCATTGTAAAAACAGCTGGAGAACTCACGCCAGAAAACGCACAAATAACTTATAATAATGAAACATACTTTTTACAACAAAAAGGAGTAGGGGAATTTGAATATGTGTTTTCACAACTTAAATCGGACATTCGTTTTGAGTTATCGGCCAATGATGTCAGGTCTAAACCTTATGAAATTAAAATCATTGAAGTTCCTTCTTTATTGAGTTTCGAAATGGTTTTAGATTATCCTAGTTACACCAAAAAGAAAGATGAAACTTTAAAAAGTACAGGAAATGCTTTGGTTCCAGAAGGCACTCTTATTCTTTGGCAGTTAAAAACGAAAGCCACAGAACAAGTGCATTTATATGCACAGGATACTATTGATTTTTCTTCAGATGAATCTGGTGTCTTTAAAACTTCTAAACGTGTTTATAATAATTTAGATTATAGCTTAAGTACCAGCAATAAAAATCTTCAGAATTACGAGCATTTAGCATTTAGCATTGGTGTTATTAAAGATGAATATCCAGAGATTGACTTAAAAGTAGAAACGGATAGTTTGGATTTACAGTCGCTCTATTTTTATGGGCAAGTGAGTGACGATTATGGTTTTAGTAAACTACAGCTTGTGTATTATCCATTAAATGATGAGAAAAACAAACAGTTTGAAAGCATTCCTATTTCCAACTCTAATATTGCTGAATTTATAAGTGCTTTCCCAAATAATTTAAATATAGAGTCAGGAATTTCTTATGAATTATATTTTCAAGTATTTGATAATGATGTAATTAATAAATATAAAGCGGCAAAAAGCAATGTATTTACTTATAGAAAACGCACAAAAAAGGAAGAATCACAAAAAAATCTGGAAGAACAAAGTCAAACTATTAAAGATTTAAATAAATCTTTAGAGAAGTTTGATGAACAAGATAAGAAATTAGAGGAACTCACTAAAACTCAAAAAGAAAAATCTACTTTAAATTTTAATGATAAGAAAAAGTTAGAATCATTTTTAAAACGTCAGAAACAACAAGACGAAATGATGAAAAATTTCAATAAAAAGTTAAAAGATAATTTAAAAGAATTTCAAAAGGAAGATTTAAAAGAGGATGTATTTAAAGAAGATTTAAAAGAGCGCTTAAAAGAAAATGAAGAGCAACTTAAGAAAGACGAAAAAGTGCTAGATGAGTTAAAAGAGCTTATAGAAAAAATAAATAAAGAAGACGTTATCACTAAAAAGTTAGAAGAACTGGCTAAACAAAATAAAAACAAAAAACGAAGTTTAGAGCAGTTGTTAGAATTAACAAAACGTTTTTATGTTGAAAAGAAATTAGAAAAACTGAAGAGTGATTTAAAAAATATTGCTGAGGAGCAGGAAAAATTATCTAACAAACCTGAAGAAGAAAACACGAAAGAAAAACAAGAAGCACTCAATAAAGAATTTGAAGAATTCTCTAAACAATTAGAAGATTTAAAAAAGGATAGTAAAGCTTTAAAAAAACCTATTGATATTCCTCAAGATAAATTAGAAGAGCATGCTATTAAAAAGGAACAAGAAGATGCTTCTAAAGCATTAGAAAAAAAAGAAGAGGAGCAAGCAGGTGAAAAAGAAAAAGGAGGAGAAAAACCAGAAGAAAAGAAAAATCAGGATTTAAAGAACGCACAAAAAAGTCAGAAGAAAGCCGCTCAAAAAATGAAAAAAATGAGTGAGCAAATGCAAAGTGCCATGCAAGCGGGTGGAGGAGAACAAATGCAAGAAGATGTAGAAATGCTTCGTCAGATTTTAGATAACCTCGTCTTGTTTTCTTTCGATCAAGAAGGTGTCATGAATCAATTTAAAAGCATTGATGTTAACCATAATAAATTTGCATCTTATTTACGTAAACAAACTTATTTAAAGGAACATTTTGAGCATATAGACGATAGCTTATTTTCATTATCGCTTCGTCAACCAAAACTTTCTGAAAGAGTTAATAAAGAAATCACAGAGGTATATTACAACATAGATAAAGCTTTAAGTTTATTAGCCGAAAATCAATTATATCAGGGCGTTTCCAATCAACAGTTTGCTGTAACAGCAGCAAATAATTTAGCAGACTTTTTAAGTAATGTTTTAGATAATATGCAAGAAAACATGAGTATGTCTCCTGGTAAAGGTGGACAGGGCGATATGCAATTACCAGATATTATTATGAGTCAGGAAGAACTCAATAAGATGATGGAGGAAGGTATGAAAAAAGGAGAAAAAGGAAATCCTAAAGAACAGGAAGGCAAGGGTGAGAAAGAAGGTAAAGGCGAAAAAGATGGAAAGAAAGGCAATGAAGGTGAAAAAGGAGAAGAAGGTAAAAAGGGTAATAAAGGGGATAAACAAGGGGAAGGAAAAGATGGAAATCAAAAAGGAGGAGAAGGTGAAGGAAGCAATGAAGATATGAATGGGTTATTATATGAAATTTACCAACAGCAACAACAATTACGAAAGGCACTAGAAGAAAGATTATCTAAAGAAGGTAAGGGAAAAGGTGGAAATGGAGATGCTTTGTTAAGAAAAATGGAAGACATTGAATTGGATCTATTAAACAAGGGATTTACAAATCAAACACTTCAAAAAATGATGCAGCTAAAACATCAATTATTAAAATTAGAGAATGCTACTTTTCAGCAAGGAGAGGATAATAAAAGAGAATCTGAAACAAATAAAAACAATTTCAATAATAATACAAACAATCAAATCCCCACTGCAAAACAATATTTTAAAACCACCGAAATATTAAACAGACAAGCTTTACCTTTGCAACAAGTTTATAAAAAGAAAGTGCAAGAATATTTTAAGCAGACTAATGATTAACTTCAATTACGAAACCGATTTTTCTTTAAAGAATGAAACCGAAATTTCTAAATGGATTTCAAATACTATTATAGAAGAAGCTTATAAATTAGAAGAAATTAATTATGTGTTTTGTGACGATGCATATCTTCATAAATTAAATGTAGAGTTTCTAAATCACGATACATTAACAGACATTATTAGCTTCGATTATTCTATTGGAAAATTAATACAGGGCGATATTTTTATATCTATTGAAAGAGTAAAAGACAATGCCAAAGACTTTTCTGTTTTGTTTGAAGAAGAATTGAATCGTGTTATCATTCATGGGGTACTTCATTATTGTGGGTATAAAGATAAAACAGATGCAGATGCTGAAATAATGCGCGCTAAAGAAAACCATTATTTGAAGCAATTAACTTAATATAAAAATTAACGTTTAAAATCCTGCCTTCTGTTTTCTATTAAAATTAGCTTCCTGTTTAACGCATAGATTCACATATAACAGATTAATTAACCTATTAAAACCATGGGTGAAGTGGGAATACAAATCCTTTGTTTTATAGAAACAACGTATATTTGCAAACTCAAATTATTGATATGTTCCACGTGGAACATAGGTGTATTTAAAACCAAAGATTATGTTTAATGAAGAGTATGATGTTATAGTTGTTGGGGCTGGTCACGCAGGAAGTGAAGCTGCTGCTGCTGCTGCAAATATGGGCAGTAAGACGTTACTAATTACTATGAATCTCCAAAACATTGCTCAAATGTCTTGCAATCCAGCTATGGGTGGTATTGCTAAAGGACAAATTGTACGAGAAATTGATGCACTTGGTGGTTATAGTGGTATTGTATCTGATACTTCTGCTATACAATTTAAAATGCTTAACAAATCTAAAGGACCTGCTATGTGGAGTCCTAGGGTACAAAGTGATAGAATGCGTTTTGCTGAAGACTGGCGATTACTTTTAGAGGGTACTCCCAATCTGGATTTTTATCAGGAAATGGTATCTGCATTAATGGTAGAGAAAGGAAAGGTTACAGGTGTAAAAACATCTTTAGGTGTAGAGATAAAAGCGAAGTCTGTTGTTTTAACAAATGGTACTTTTTTAAATGGATTAATACATATTGGTGATAAGAATTTTGGTGGTGGTAGAGCCGGGGAAAAAGCAGCAACAGGAATCACAGAACAACTTGTTAATTTAGGTTTTGAATCTGGAAGAATGAAAACTGGAACACCTCCAAGAGTTGATGGCCGTAGTTTAGATTATTCTAAAATGGTTGAACAACCAGGTGATGTTAATCCAGAAAAATTCTCGTATTTAGATATTACAAAACCTTTAGAAAATCAACGTTCTTGTCACATGACTTATACCAGTCTTGAAGTACATGATTTACTTAGAGAAGGGTTTGATAGGTCTCCAATGTTTAATGGTAGAATTAAAAGTTTAGGCCCTCGTTATTGTCCATCTATTGAAGACAAGATAAACCGGTTTGCAGATAAAGACAGACATCAATTATTTATAGAACCAGAAGGTTGGAATACCTGTGAGGTTTATGTAAATGGGTTTTCAACTTCGCTACCAGAAGATGTTCAATTTAAAGCATTGCGATCTGTAGTTGGTTTTGAAAACGTGAAGTTTTTTAGACCAGGATATGCTATCGAATATGATTACTTTCCACCTACACAATTAAAACATACTTTAGAAACTAAGCTTGTAAATGGGTTATATTTTGCGGGTCAAATTAATGGAACCACAGGATATGAAGAAGCCGCATCTCAAGGATTAATGGCTGGTATAAATGCCAGTTTAAAGGTTCAGGAAAAAGATGCTTTTACTCTTAAAAGAGATGAAGCTTACATTGGTGTTTTAATAGATGATTTAATTACTAAGGGTACAGAAGAGCCTTATAGAATGTTTACATCGAGAGCAGAATACAGAACTTTGTTACGCCAAGATAATGCAGATTTAAGATTAACTCCTAAGGGTTTCAAACTCGGTTTAGCCAGTGAAAAGCGTTTAAAAAGAATGGAACAAAAACACAATGATGCTGAAAAATTTGTAGCGTTCTTTTCTAAAACAAGTGTAAAACCAGAAGAAGCAAATCCTGTTTTAGAGTCCAAAGGATCTGCTCTTGTAAAACAATCTGATAAGATGTTTAAGATCTTTTCTAGGCCAAATATTACGATTAATGATGTGCGGAAATTTAAAGCTGTAGAACAATATATTCAGGATAATAATTTAGATAATGAAGTTATAGAACAGACAGAAATTCAAGTTAAATATTCTGGTTATATAGCTAAAGAAAAAAATAATGCTGATAAATTGAGTAGGCTAGAGTATGTAAAAATTCCAGAGAATTTTGACTACTCACAAATTAAATCTATGAGTTTTGAAGCACGCGAAAAACTAAAAAAAATACAACCAACTACCGTATCTCAAGCATCAAGAATTAGTGGTGTTTCTCCTAATGATATTTCTGTATTATTAGTTTATATGGGGCGATAATTTTTAAATGTTCCACGTGGAACGTTTGGTTTAAAATTAAAAAAACTTTAATTTTTTAAACCTTAATAACAGAATGAAAATAATAATAAGATTAGTTTTTATATCAATTATGGTTCTTTCCTGTGATAAGGAAAATAACAAAATAGAAATCGTTAATCAATATTATAATGTTTTGAACAACTCAGAATATTCAAAAATTCCAACACTAATAATAGATACTTTAATAACAAAAGAAATTGATTATAAGGAAACATATTCTCAACTAAAATATCTTGAATTCTTAAAATGGAATTCTGTTTTTAATCCTGAATATAAAGTTTTAAAAATCGAAGAACATGATGGTGTTATAAAAACAAAAGTGTCGCAGCAATGCAAAAGAATTATTTTTCTTCATGAAGAACCAATAATAATCAATCAAGTTTTTAGATTTAAAAATAATAAAATAACGCATGTTGAAACTGTAAATTATTCGTCTTTTAACGATAGTATATTTATTAGTAACAGAACTAAACTTTTAAATTGGGTTCATAAAAATCATCCAGAGCTTAAAGGTTTTTTACATGATCAAACAAAAAAAGGTGGATTGAAATATTTAAAAGCTATTAATTTATATCAAGAAGTTAACTAAAAAAATAATTCATTATATATTGCACTTGTATATAATATTCTCCTTTTATTAAATAAATAATTAGAATTCCTTTAATGAAAAATAATCCCCCTTATTTAACTGTAAAAGATCATTCTGTTTCTGGTGAAACATTTGAATTAATTAAAAATACAGAATACGGTTTTCTTAAAACTATACCAGAACCATCTTCAGATAAATTACCAGATTATTATAAAAGTGAAGACTATATTTCCCATACAGATACTCAGCGAAATTTGTTTGAAAAAGTTTATCATATAATCAGAAGAATTTCTTTAAAAAAGAAACTCAAACTAATCAATTCTTTTTCATCAGAAGAAAAAAAACTTTTAGATGTTGGATGTGGCACAGGTGATTTTTTAAAAATAGCAAAAGAAAATAATTGGACTGTTTCTGGAATTGAACCTAATGAACAAGCTCGGAAAATTGCCAATATAAAAACAGAGCACTCCGTATTTGAAATTGAACAACTTTTAAAATTTGAGCCTTCAAGTTTTGATACTATTACTCTTTGGCATGTACTTGAACATTTACCTAATTTAGAAGATCATATTTCAGTTTTTAAAAAATTATTAAAACCTCAAGGTACTTTAATAATTGCTGTTCCTAATTATAAAAGTTACGATGCAAAATATTATAAAGAATTTTGGGCTGCTTTCGATGTGCCAAGACATCTTTGGCATTTTAATAAAACTTCTATTTCTAAATTAGTTTTAAAATTTTCTATGGAAGTCATAAAAATCAAACCTATGCTTTTTGATGCATTTTATGTAAGCTTACTTTCAGAAAAATATAAACATGGAAAAATGAATCCGATTAAAGGATTTTGGATTGGATTACTTTCTAATTTCAAAGCGTTGAAATCAAAAGAGGCTTCTTCTCTAATTTATATCATTAAAAAGAGCTAAAATCTATTTTAATAAACTTCCTTTAACCTCGATTATATTAAATAACGAAATACCTATCTATTATTTTTAAATCGCTTAAATCGCTTTAAACAGCTTCTTTTTTAATAGATATTAACTATTTATTCTATTAAATGTAATAAGATTTAATTATAAGTTAAATTCAAAGCATAATTCGTTTGAATTTTGAGCTACTTTACTATTTTTGTTCAGATTTAAAAAAACAATAAAATGAAAAATATAATTTATGTATTATTAGTAACCTTGGTTTTTACATCTTGTCAAAAAGAAAAAAAGATAGGATTTATAGACAATGGGATTGTTATAAATGATTTTCAAGAAAAAAAAGATTTAGAAGCTAAATTTCAAGGAAAAGATGAAGCTTTTAAAAAACGAGCAGATAGTATTGGTCAAGCTTTTCAATTAGAAGTACAACAAGTTCAAAAAACTGCTCAAAAAGCTTCTCAAAAAAAACAACAGGAATTAATGGGAGGTTTACAACAAAAGCAACAACAATTGCAACAACAAATGCAATTTGAGCAACAACAATTAACTCAAAAATTTCAAACTGAAATAGATTCTGTCATTGTAAAAGTAAAAGACTTTGTTAAAGATTACGGAAAGAAAAATGGTTACACGTATATACTAGGAACTAGTGATGCTGCAGCAACTGTTTTATATGGTACCGATGAAAATGATTTAACACAAACTATTGTGGATGCTTTAAATGAAGCTTATAAAAAGTAAATTATTTTTAATTAATTAATTAATTAAATCCTGGCCTTGGCTGGGATTTTTTATTTTAAGACTATAACATACAAAATCATAATATTTAAATATTTTTTAATATAGCTTTATATCTATTCTATAGCCAACAGAACTAAATAGAATATAAAACAAAAAAGTAAGTTTTTTCTTATTATTATAATAATAACTTAAAATTAATATCAATTGTAATAAAGTGATTCTCTAATTAAAAAATTAGACTTAAACCTTTATTATTATTTACAGTTTTTAAAGCTAAAATAACAGCTATACATCTATCTAATAAAACTTTTGATATCATTGTATCACTATATGTTTTATCTCCTGTATATATAACCATTTAATTTAAATTAATTTTAAATAGCATAAAAGATAAAATGACGATCATAACCTATTTAAAATATCTTTAATAGATTCATTTAAAGATTGTTACATTGATATTTATTTAACTATTGTTTTATTTTTATAGACACTATTTAATAAAAAAATTTTAAGAAAAAAGTTGTAATCATCATTTGAAAATATTTAAGATTTCGTATTACAAAATGAAAATTGAGAGTTATCCACATTATATATTATAATACTATTTTCTTTTTAAAATTTAAAAAAAACAATGGTGGTTATTATAGTGTGTTAATAGCTAGTATAACTTTTTTGAATTTTATTTTGATAACAATTAATTTACTTTCTATTAATACTTAATTAACAATAGAATTTATTTTAATAGGTTCATTTTAAACGATTTTAATATTTATATACACACTTGTTAACAACTAAATATAACAGTTATTTATAATAACTATATTCTATTTTCTTGTTCACATCTACATTTTTTAGTCTAATAACATTGCTAAAAAAAATGAATTAAATTTTTGGTTAATTCATCTTACTTTTTGATTGTAAAAAAAAATGGATTAACAATATTTTTCTTTTAGAAAGTAATGAACACTTATTAACAAGTAATGAATATAATAACACACATTGTTAACTACTGTTATTAATATGAATCTTAAGAATTAAGTTTTAAATTTTCTCATAATTTTTGTAAAATACTGATAATTAACATGTTTACTTTTATTTATAATGAGGGTTTTATAAACAATTCTGTTTTTCAATTAGTTACAATTAAGACTTAGTTCTTATTTTTAATATATAGTTAGTACCTTTATAGCTTATAAAAACAAGATAATAAAATCATGACAATTTCTATAGGAAACGATCACGCGGGAACAGATTATAAATTTGCTATAAAAACATATTTAGAAGATAAAGGTTATACTGTTAATAACTATGGAACCGATGTAAATGATAGTGTAGATTATCCAGATTTTGTACACCCAGTGGCGCAAGATGTCGAAAATAAAAAAGTAGATTTTGGTATCTTAATATGTGGTAGTGCTAATGGTGTTGCTATGACTGCTAATAAATATCAAAAAGTGCGTGCTGGTTTATGTTGGACTAAAGAAATAGTTGAATTAATAAGGCAACATAATAATGCCAATATTTTATGTATACCTGCACGTTATACAGCGATTCCTCAAGCTTTACAAATGGTAGAGACTTTTATAAATACAGAATTTGAAGGCGGTAGACATCAAAACAGAATAGATAAAATTCCATTATCTTGTTAAAACCAATCAAAATATATAATAACACATATAAATCGTTTCTTTCTTGCTATAATTTCGCTAAAATAGAAACCTTAACTAAGGCTATGCTTTAGATTTTTGTCTTATCGTAATTAAAAAATAATTCAATTTATTTATGCATTATTCTATATTTAAACTGATATAAATGGGGCATCCACATGCTCATAATCACACGCATTCTCATAACGACTTAAAAGGACGTAATCTTTTTATATCTATTTTATTAAACATTCTTATTACTGCTGCCCAAGTAATAGGTGGTATTCTTTCTGGAAGTTTAGCATTATTAAGTGATGCCTTGCATAATTTTAGTGATGTACTTTCTTTAGTGGTAAGTTATATAGCTAATAAGTTATCAAAAAAGAAGGCTTCTTTTCATAAAACATTTGGGTATAAACGTGCCGAAATATTAGCAGCATTTATAAATGCATCAACCTTAATAATTGTTGCTATTTTATTAATAATTGAAGCTATTAAAAGGTTTCAAAACCCTGAAGAGATTGAATCTAATTTAGTCATTTGGTTATCTCTTTTAGGGATTATAGCTAATGGCTTAAGTGTGCTTTTGTTAAAAAAAGATTCAAAGGCAAATATGAATATGAAAAGTGCCTATTTGCATTTATTAACAGATATGATGGCAAGTATTGCGGTACTTATAGGTGGTTTGTTAATGAAATATTATCAATTATATTGGGTAGATAGTGTTTTAACATTTGCTATAGCGCTTTATTTAATATGGATGGGTTTATATTTATTAAAAAGCTCTACAAAAGTGTTGATGTTATTTACTCCAGATGAGATTCCTATAAAACAAATAGTTGCTGAAATAAATGCTTTTGAAAGTATAAAAAACGTGCATCATGTGCATGTTTGGCAATTAAATGAAGAAGAAATTCATTTAGAAGCACATATAGATTTTAATAATGATATCACTCTATCTCAATTTGATGTTATTTTACATAAAATAGAAGATTTAGTGTTTAATAAATACGATATTAATCATGTAAATATCCAACCAGAATTTGGAAAGGACGATGCAAAAGATGTGATTGTACAGGATTGATAGATGATGAATGTTATTCAAAGCAAAGCGAATCTGTATACCAAAGGCAGAGAACATATTTAATTTTAAGTTATTAATTGTGTTATGTTTATTTTAGCTGATAAGATTGTTATATCGTTCACGTCTCACAATGACAGATAATATATGCTTAAAATACAAGTAAAAACATTTAAAGAATTAACCAAGGAAGCATTGTATGATGTATTACAATTACGTAGTGAAGTTTTTGTAGTTGAACAAAATTGTGTCTATCAGGATATTGATGGAAAAGACCAAAAGGCGCTACATGTTTTAGGTTTTAAAGACAATAAATTAGTAGCGTATACACGTATTTTTAAACCTGGAGATTATTTTAAAGAACCAAGTATAGGAAGAGTCGTTGTGGTTAAAAAAGAACGTGCTTATAAATATGGTTATGACATCATGAAAGCATCTATAAAAGCCATTGCGAAGCACTATAATACATCATTAATAAAAATATCTGCTCAGGTATATTTAAAAAAATTCTATACAAATTTAGGTTTTATAGCTATTGGAGAAGCATATTTAGAAGACGATATTCCGCATATTGCCATGATTAAAGAATAAATAATCAACGTTTTAAAGTAAAATGACCTCTAATAGTTTCACCAGAGTTTAGGGTGATTACATACCAATAATCGTCTGTATTTAAAGGTTTTCCATTAAAAATGCCATTCCAGCTTAGAGAATTAGGAATTAATGACTTTAAAAGTTTACCATATCTATCGAAAATATTTACTGTTTTTATGGAATTATTACTGTCAAAAACTTGCCAGACATCATGATACCCATCGTTGTTTGGTGTGAAGTATTTTGGGATGTAATAGTCTTCATCAATAATTAATACACTAAAACTAGATTCATTACTATCGCAAGCCGTTTCATTATAGATATAAATAGTTTGAGAGTTAGTAATGATATTTCCTGTATTGAAAGGAAAACCAATACCCCCCGATTGACTAAAATAATTCCCATTTGTTAGTGTAGGTAATGTATAAGATGTATTGGTTATAACATTATCTAGAGTATCCACATCAACAAAATTGCTACAATCATTTTGAGATGCAATATAATTAGAAAAAGAAATGGGATTCCAGGTTGAATGATCTCCTAAAGGACTGTCTACAACAACACAATTTAGATCAGGATTTAATCTAAAATCCATTGCAGAAATATTGCCATTATTACCGTTTCTAATATTTAATCTACACAAATTATTGTTACTACAATTTAGCTGTGTTAAACCAGAATTATTAGATAAATCTAATTCTGTTAATTCATTAAACGCACAATTTAAATTAATTAGTTGGTTATTTACAGAAACATCTAAATCAGTTAATTCATTATTTTCACAAGAAAAAAACGTTAAGCTTAAATTGTTAGAAAGGTTTAGATTACTTAAAAAATTATTGCCGCACTGAAACCTACTTAATGTGCTATTTTGAGTTACATTTAAGGATGTTAATAAGTTGTTTTCGCATACTAAAACATTTAAATTAGGGTTTAAAGTCACATTTAAGCTTGAAATCACATTATTTTCACATCTTAATGAAATCAAATTAGGGTTTAGAGTCACATTTATATTGGTTATTTGATTAGAATCACACCATAAAATTTGTAAAGCTGTATTTTGTGTCACATCTAAATTGGTTAATTGATTATTACCGCAAAATAACTGAGATAAACGGGTATTTTGTGTTACATCTAGATTTGCTAGATTATTAGATTGACAACTAAGTGTTTCCAATGCAGAAAAGTCTTCAATACCAGTAAGATCTGTTATACCTAAACCGTCAACATCTAAGTCTAAAATGCCGTTTATATTAGCAGTGAGTACAAGATTATCTAAAGGACCAGAATCGTAGCCTAAATCTATTAATCTTTGTTCAAAATTATCATCAGGAACAGAAGTGTTTTGAGAAATACCAATACAACTTAATAAAACAAATACTAAACTGCAGAAGTATTTTCTATTTACCCACATAGGTTATTAAAATTTCGACACGTCTATCAAATTTAGGATCCCCACCAAGCGGAAATTTTCGACGCATGCCTAAATGACGCATTCGCTTTTTATCGACCCCTTTTTTTGCAAAATAATCATAAACATATTTTGCCCGAGCTTCAGATAAATTACGCTTTTTGGTCTTTCTGTCTACAGCATCTCTACTGTATTGTGTACAACATACATGCCCTTGTATGGTGAAATAAATATCTTCACGTTCTACAAGTGCCTTAGCAATAGATTCAAGTGTTTTTTTAGATGCATACGTTACAGTGCTATAGCCTGTTTTAAATAAAATATTTTTAAAAATTATTTTATCACCAACCTTAATGTCGCCTTTTATTATTTCTGGAGTATCTTTCTCTTTAGGAGCCTTTACAACAGGTTTTTTTACAACAGGTTTTGTTTTTTTTGGTGTTACTATAATCTCTACTTTTCGGTTTAAACCTCTTATTTTTAATATATTTTTTTCCTCGATGATTTTTAATAAGATTTCACCTTTTCCATCAACATTCGTAATTAATTCATCACTAATTTCATTACTGGCAAAAATATATTTTATAGCATCTGCACGTTGTTGAGATAATTTTAAGTTATAAGTATCTGCACCTATATCGTCACAAAACCCAAATATAGAAATGGTTTCAATATCAACATCTGTTAGGGTTGAAATAAAGAGCAGTAAGCGATTTTCTTCGGTTGGCGGAAGATTGTATTTATCCGTATCAAAATAAACCACATGTGTTAGTTCTTTTTGAGAGAATACAAATGCAGAGTGAAGCACTATTAATATTAATACCAATAATTTATTCATAGTAGGGTTATAGAACAGGTATAAATATACTATTTTTAATTTTTTTTAATATAAAAATAGTAAATCTTACTTTAAATAATTGAGATATATAGATGGATTGCTAAGTATTTCTGTCGCTTTTTTAATTCTAGGATCGTTTACTTTATAATATTCGTACAAGCCTTCTCTATAAACATATCTTTTTACTATATCTTCGGTTAATAATTCTAATAAATAATCTTTGTTCTCATCTATAACGCTAGTTTTAGAGGTCTTTAAATTATTAACTAAGGTATTAAAATCTTTTTCAATATTATCATTTAATTCTTCTTTAGTTGCAGCTTCAAAAGCTTTGTAAAGTGCTTTTTCAGTTTCAGTTTCAAAAGAAAAATTATTAGTTTTTAAGTAGCTTTTAAAATTTGAAAAGTCACTATCTGAAAGCTTTAAATTATTAATATCACTTAGATTATGCTTGTAATAATAATCGGTTCCGTAATTAAATATTAAGTCGCTGTTTACGATCGCACTTGTAATAGCCGAATTATTAGTGGCGTTAAGAATGACGTCTGGAAACACACCCCCGCCATCAAATACTTTACGGCCATTTTTGGTTTTAAACTCATTGTAATTTTCTTGTTTTACACGAACCGCTTCACCTTCTTCATTTCTATTCCAATAATCTAAAGACTGAATACATCTACCAGAAGGTGTATAATATCTTGAAATAGTTATTTTAACCTGAGTTCCATAAGTAAGAATTTTTGGGCGTTGCACCAAGCCTTTACCAAAACTTCTAGCCCCTACAATAACAGCACGATCTAAATCCTGCAATGAACCAGATACAATTTCGCTTGCTGAAGCACTATTACCATCAATTAAAACAACCAGAGGGATTTCGATATCTATAGGGTCACTTTTTGTGTAATACGTTTTATTATATTTTTTTACTTTAGATTTTGTGGTAACCACTAATTGTCCTTTTGGAACAAAAAGATTCACAATTTTAATAGCTTCATTAAGAAGCCCACCAGGGTTTCCCCTTAAATCCAGAATAATGCGCTCTGCTCCCTGAGCCTTTAAATCACGTAAAGCGTAATTGGTTTCGTAGTGTGCTTTATTATTGAATCTACTTAAAACAATATAACCCGTTTTATCATTAACCATAGAAAAATGAGGAACAGCCTTTATTTCTACTTCGGCTCTTTTTATTGTGGCAGTCTGTGTTTTACCTTGACGTTTATAAGTAACTTCTACAGGTGTATCTGAGGTGCCTTTTAATAAATCGCCTGCGTTCTCTTTATAAGTTTCAATAACAATAGAACCAATTTTAATAATTTCATCTCCAGCTTTTAAACCTGCTTTATCTGCGGGGTAGTCTTTATAAGGTTCTATAATAACCAATTTGTCCTTAAACGTTTTTACTCTGGCTCCTATGCCTGTATAATCGCCAGTATTATTAATTCTGGCAGCTTCAACATCTTGCTCATTCATAAAGTTGGTGTACGGATCTAAATCGGCCAGCATACTCTTAATCGCAGTATCCATTAAATCACCAGGGTTTGTTTCATCAACATAATTCATGTTGAGTTCTTTAAAAAGCGTTGTAAATATTTCTATTTGTTTCGCTATCTCAAAAAAATCATTCTTAAAGGCTGTTCCTGTAAAAAAAAGAGTAAACGCCAGTATAGGAATTATGATTTTCTTTTTTAATAAGTGTTTCATAGTGGACGTATATTATTTTGAAATTTTGCTTGAAAATTTTTCAAACAAGTGTTTCATTCTAGATTCTACTTGTGTTAAGCTTGGTTTGTCTTTGCCAATGTACAAAATCATAAACGCATATTGTGTTGTAATGTTGTTAAAATACAGAGCTTTGTTTAGTCTATAGGCCTCTCTTAACAATCGTTTTATGCGGTTTCTATCTACAGCTGTTTTAAAATTTCGTTTACTCACAGAAACCCCAGTTTTGGCCATAACATTATCTTCAAAAGTTGTTTGAAGATAAACCAAACGTAAAGGAAAAGCAGAAACAGATTGTCCTTCACTAAACAATTGTTCGATAAGCTTTTTGCTTTTAAGCTTTTCTTTTTTAGGATATGATGTAGTCATAAATTAAATATGAATACAAAAGTAGCAATAAGAATTCACACGGCAACAGCCTAAATATCTGCATGATAAAAATCATATTTAAACTCGTTGGATAGCAGTAATTTAATGGTTTAAAAACATTAAAGGATTATACAATGGGCGATTTAAATGTTACAAAACTAAAGACTAAAAAAGATCGATCTAATTACATTTATCATTTATTAAACGACATTAAAGCACTTGATTTAATGATTGAAAAGGGTATGATTGAAGATGATGTTTTAAGAATAGGAGCAGAACAAGAATTTTGTCTGGTAAATAATCAATTTTTACCAGAAAGTAAATCCTTAGAGCTTTTAAAAGATATCAATGACGATCATTTTACTACAGAAATAAGCAATTATAATCTTGAAATAAACTTAGATGCTTTAACACTAGGAAATACTTGTTTTTCAAAGTTGCATAAACAATTAGAAACACTATTAGAAAAAGCAAAAAAAGCAGCGTTAAAAAAAGACATTAAAATAATATTAACAGGTATTTTACCATCACTTTCTGTTAATAATGCCAGTGAGCAGAATATGACTAATGTTGAGCGTTATTCTGTTTTAAACAATGCCATAAAAGGAATAAGAAGGCAAAATTTCGATATACATATTAAAGGAACAGATGAACTAAACTTGTTGCACGATTCTGTTATGTTAGAAGGGTGCAATACCAGTTTTCAAATGCATTTACAATTAAATCCGAAAACGTTTGTAGATAATTATAATTGGGCACAAGCGATATCTGGGCCTATTTTAAGCGCCTGTACGAATTCACCATTGCTATTTGGTAAAGAGCTTTGGAGAGAAACCCGAATCGCTTTATTTACACAAAGTGTTGACACCAGAGCGAATTCTTATTTATTAAATGAGAAACAGTCTAGAGTTAGTTTTGGTAACACATGGCAAACAGGATCTATAACAGATATTTTTAAAGACAATATTTCTAGATTTAGAAGTTTTATTACCACCGATTTTATTAAGGATAGTGTCGACATGCTAAATAATAACGAAACCCCAGGGTTAAAAGCGTTAGCGTTACACAATGGTACCGTATACCCATGGAATCGGGTTTGTTATGGAAAAATAGATGGCAAACCAAACTTAAGAATTGAAAACAGGTATATCCCTTCAGGACCTACACTTACAGATGAAATTGCAAACATGGCATTTTGGGTGGGCGTTATGCTGGGTAAACCCAAAAAGTATAACAACATTCATAAACAATGGGATTTTAAAGATGTGAAATCAAACTTTTTTAATGCGGCTCGATACGGTATGGCGACACAGTTTTATTGGAATAGATCCTATATTTCAAGTTACGATTTAATATTAAATGAACTTTTACCTATGGCTTATAAAGGGTTGTATAGCGTAGGAATAGCCCCAGAAGATGCAGAGCGTTATTTAAAAATTATTAGAAATAGGATAGAAACCAATACAGGTTCAGAATGGCTTGTTAGAAATTACAGAAGGCTATTAAAAAATCATAAACGTTTTGAGGCCATGCAAATATTAACATCTAAAATGTATGAAAAGCAAGAAAAAGGATATCCGGTTTCTACCTGGAGTAAGTTGTTTGATAGTTATGAAATTCCTTTTAAAAAACAACGTTTTGTAAAGCATATTATGAGTTCTGATATTTTTTCTGTTGAAAAAAAAGATAGTATTGGACTGGTTTTAAATATTATGAAATGGAAAAAAATTCATCACATGCCAGTCATAAATAGTCGTAGGGAATTGATTGGTTTAATAAGCTGGACAGATGTTAAATCATATTTAGAAAATCTGAAGCAACAAAACGATGCGGTTAATAAAATAATGAAAACAGATATTATAACAACAGATGAATACACACCTGTTCAGATTGCAAAAGAACTAATGGATAAAAATAATATAGGGAGCCTTCCTGTAATGAAACAAAATAAATTAGTCGGCTTAATTACAAGAAATGATTTTAACTCATGATTGATGTATATAGTAAAGCACGAGATGAAAGAATAACTATAAACAGAATAATTGGTAAAATTAAAGGATCAAAACCAGGCGCTACTATGGTGTTTTTTGGTGGTATTCATGGTAATGAAACTTCAGGTGTTTTTGCTTTAAAAGAGGTTTTAGAAACTATTAACCCTTTACAAGTTAAAGGTACTATTTATGGTGTTTCAGGTAATTTAAAAGCACTCAGATTAAACCAGAGGTATATCGATAAAGATTTAAACAGGCTTTGGACTAAAAAGTGTATAAAAGTTATTGAAAAAAAAGGTGTTTTAAGTGCTGATGAAGCAGAACTATTAGAAGTTTTAAGTGTTTTAAACACTATTTTAGAAACTGAAAAATCACCATTTTATTTTATAGATTTACATACAACATCAAGTAAAACACGACCTTTTATAACCATTAATGATGCGTTAATAAACCGAAAGTTTTCCAAACAGTTTCCTGTACCCATTGTGTTAGGTATTGAAGAATATTTAAATGGTCCATTATTAAGTTATATAAACGAATTAGGCTATGTGTCTTTAGGTTTTGAGTCTGGTCAACACGATGATTTAAGCTCTATTACGAATAATATGGCGTTTATTTATTTAGCCTTAGTGTTTTCGGGTATTTTAAAAGCAAGTCATGTCAGCAATTTTTCAGATCATTATAAACAACTACAAACACAAGCAGCTAATATTACTGATTTTTTTGAAGTTATTTATCTTTATAAAATACAAGCTAACGAAACCTTTACTATGATAAATGGTTTTAAAAGCTTTCAAACTATAAATAAGGGCACTCCAATAGCTACGAGTAATAGTAAAAAATTAAAAGCAAAGTATCATGGGCGTATTTTTATGCCCTTATACCAAGCTAAAGGTGCTGAAGGGTTTTTTATTATAAGATGTATAAAGCCATTTTATTTAAAACTATCCATATTTTTAAGGCGTACGAAATTTGATAGTTTATTAGTGGCCTTACCTGGTATTTCCTGGTTAAACAAAGAAGAAGGCAGCTTACAGGTTAATTTAAAGGTGGTTAGGTTTTTTGCCAAATCTTTTTTTCATTTGCTGGGGTACAGAAACAAACAACTTACAAGAACTCATTTAAGGCTTAGTAATCGAGAACGTGTTGCTAAAACGAAGCTATATAAAAAAGAGCCTTGGTACTAAGGTTAGATTTTATATAGCACTATTCCTAACTAGAAATGATTTCTCTGTTATTCGCTTTTTTCGGCAAACCCAAGCACATAGCCATTAGGATCTTTTATATAAAACTCTCTCATACCGTACCAAGCTGTTTTTGGTTCTGTCTTTTCAGAAACTTTGTTTTTTATAGTATTATAAAATTCATCCAGTCCTTCAATTTCTATATAAAAAGTAGCAGATGCGCCAATAGATTGATTTTTTAGTAAGGATATGATAGAATTGTTAAAAGGAAGAACAAACCTAGTCTATCACTGGTATAAACTCATATAAGTATGATAATTAAAATAGTATAAACCAAATCAAATTAATATTGATTTACTGATTTTTATTTACTTAAAAAAGTTATCAACTTTACTGAAAGTAAGGTTTTACCTTACTTTCAGTAAGGTTTTTTTATGGGTTTTTGTTAAAAACTTAAAAATCACCCTTACTTTTTGTATCATTTTCTCTTACTAAAAGTAAGGCTTTACCTTACTTTTTATTAAAAATCATTCCGTAGTTTTATGGGCTTAAAATTTTTTTAATAAGGTCTATTTATGAGAACACGTTTGTTATTTTTTATTTCAACATTATTTGTCTTAAACGTATTTGGTCAAATGCAACCAACTGAAATTCAATTTCCAGCTTCACCTACGGTAGCAGGATTGGCAAAGTATGTCGAGACTCCTGTAAGCTATTATTCTGGTATTCCCAATATTGGACTTCCAATATTTGAAATTAATACAGGGGGTTTTAGCTTGCCTATAAGCTTGAGCTACCATGCTGGAGGCGTTCGTATTGCAGAAGAAGCTAGTTGGGTAGGTCTGGGCTGGAGCTTAAATGCAGGAGGTATGATCACCAGACAGATAAGAGGAGAAGATGATATACACAGTGGTTATAATCATAGTATTAGGGGCTATTTACAGAACTATGGTAATTATGATAAAATTCACAGTATAGGGTTCTTTAATTGTACTCCAGAAATGGCAAGTTACAATGTATGGAGTCCATTACGTCCTTGTGGTTTTCTCCCTCCTATTTCTAATAATTGGGAGCTTACCTATCTTGATAAAGTATTTAATCCGTCTGGAATTTTTTATCAAGATGAGTTTTTTGATTGGGCTATAGGAAGTTCTACACCCAATAAACTATCGGATACCGAACCTGATTTATTCATGTTTAATTTTGGTGGGTATTCGGGTAAATTTATACTTCAAGCAGCCGATGAGAATGATGCTACGTTAGGGAACGGTATCCTTTTGGATAACAGTACGAATCTAAAAATAAAATTCTTTAATGATACTATTAACCCCTATTTTATTGTAACGGATCCTAATGGCGTTGTTTACGAATTTCATGAAGTAGATCGCTCTAAACATAGTTTAGCACCAATAAATCACCCTGATCAAATAAGTGGTTGGTTGCTTACCAAAATTATTACGGCCAATAATAAAGTGATTAACCTGGCCTATCAGGAGAACGAGCAATATATAAATACTTTTCCTCAAAAAAGTGAGACCATTGATTATACCTATAGTACTGTAAGCAGCACGACAGGAGTTGCAAAATGGATGAAATTAGGGAATGTTACCTATGCGTTAAATCTTGCAAGTCCAGTACAAGGTTGTACTGCTGCTATTTCACCAGCAGGTATGAAAGAAACGGTAGGTTCGCATACCAATACGTATACCCATGTGTTGGATAGTATATCATGGGACGGTGGACAAGTTAATTTTAATACTGGTTATAGAGAAGATTATGGCAATGGCAATGCTAAAAAACTATCTGATATAGAGATTTTTGATGCCGATTTGAATCCAATTAAAAAAGTAAATTTAGTTCAAGACTATTTTAATAGTAATGCCACTGGTACCAATTATGAAAAAAGAAAGTATAAGCGCTTAAAGCTATTAGAAATAGAAGAAGTAAACGTTGGCAATTCTCAGGAAACTTTACCACCATATAAGTTCGCCTATTACGAAGATGAAGCATTAGGGGCAAAAAACACTAATTCTTATGACCATTGGGGTTATTATAACGGGAAAGGAAATCCAAATTCTACAATTCCTGAAATGATAAGTTTCACCAATGAAAGACTGAGTTCCTATGGAGGTGCCGACAGGCGTGCTAATTTAGAGTATACTGTACAGGGGAACATAAAAACGATAGAATACCCTACAGGAGGTGTGGTATCTTATCAATACGAACTCAATGATTTCTATTCTGGAGCGGGAGGTACTAGTTTGTATCAAGAGAAAACCAATAGTTACACGGTTTGGAATTATTGGAGTCATGCATATCCCTTTGTTGCATATGGCGGTGATACCAATGTTGGTTTGCCAAATTATCGGGAATTTGAGGTTGTTGATAGTCAAAATGTAAGTTCGATAATCTTTAGCTTTGAAATGAACAAATCTTTTTATGATGATATTATTAGCTTTCCTAGACCTTTTACAATTGACCTGTATAAGCTAGAGGGCACCAATCAAACCGAGACATTGATTGAGAGCATCTCAATTGATGATTTCCTAAATATGCCCACTTGGCCCGCTCAGGAAGTTTTTAGACAGTTTGAAAAAGAATTTACTATGAGCTTAGCTACAGGATATTATAGATTTAGAATTAATATTCCTCCAGAATATACTGCATTATCATCAACTAGCAATTACTATTTAACTGCCGAACTTGAATATGATTATACAGATACATCACAACTAGCATTGGGATACACAGCAGGTGGTCTTAGAATCAAAGAGATCACGTCTCCTAAAAATACGCGACAGTTTTTGTATAAAACGATTAAGACTGTTAATAGCCAGCCCCAGGAAACGTCCTCAGGCACCCTGCTAAGTAACCCAAAGTATTATAATGCCATCAATATTGGAGGGTCTTTTGGACAGTGCGGATTCGCTCCTAATACTTCTATGATGCGATTTACTACCAATAGTTCTGTGCCTGTAAGTGGTGGCATTCAAGGCAATATTGTTGGGTATTCCAAGGTAATCGAAGCGGTTATAAATACTGAAACGAATGAAAGCTTCTCCAATGAGTATAACTATCATGTAGAGAATGGTACAGTTCTACCTTTTACACCAATATTCTCTAATTCTATGGAAGGCAAACTGACCCATCTACGAAAATACAACAGTGATGACAAATTAGTAGAGAGCACTGCTAACCATTACATAAATTATACAGTTGATAATATTCAAGCCATGAATATTTATCATAATAGTTTTATTCAAGACCCCAATAATTTACATTTAAATAGCAGGTATTTTATACCTAGAGATATAACCATTCTTCTCCGGCAGGAACAGCAAATATTCGGTACTGAAGAAAATGATAATACAGTTATTGAAAATATAACAAATTATGATTATGATATAGGTGATAACTCTAATCTGGATCTTACCACCCATCGTAATCCAATAATGTTCCAGCAGATACTGGAAAATGGTGACAAGCAGATTAGCAAGACTTATTTCCCAGAGGAAATGTTGGAGTATGTCTCTGGCTTATCCCAGACGCAACAGGTTTTGATGCAGGATTTAATTGATGCCAATCGGGTAAATATTCCAGTTCAAACCATGAACTATAAAGAAATAAATAGTATTGAAAAACTGATTGCCACAAACAGAATAGAATTTCAAAAGACCAGTAACAATTTAATAGTGCCCAAGTATTTTAAAACCTCGGTAGGAAATGCAGGTTTTGTAACCAAGGTAGAATATACAAGATTTGACGATCAAGGAAACATATTAGAGATTAAAAATTCACAAACTGGTGTTTACACTTCGTACATATGGAGTTATAATAAAATTCATCTAATAGCTAAAATAGAAAATGCTCAATTTACAAATGTGGCTAATGCTCTAGGTATCAATACAGCAGCTTTAGAAGACTTTGACGAAACCAATATAGCAACGCTATCAACCCTTAGAACCCATGCTAGCTTAAGTAATGCCATAGTTACTACTTATACGTATAAGCCTTTAATAGGTGTGGAGTCTATTACCGATGCCAGAGGTAGGAAAACGACCTACCATTACGATGATTACAACAGGTTACAATATGTTACAGATCATGATGATAAGGTAGTTTCTGAGAACAAATACTATTATAAAAACTAACAATAGCCATGAAAAATTCAGTAAAACACACCATTCGTTTTGTAAGCTGCCTTATTTTTATGGCAGTAAATTTAATTCAAGCACAAGATGTCATCATTCTAGGTGAGCGCAACGTAGATTTAGGGATATCTTATACCTACACAATAGAAACCGAAATACCCTATAATTATACCCAATGGGATCTTTTCTTTGGAGGAACTATTACTGGTTATGTTACTAATAGTCAAGGTGTTAAAATAGGAGCTACTGTAGTATGGAACAGTGAACTGGGAACCATGTCGGCAGGTGCTACGGCACTCCATTTGGTTGTAGTGGATACAAGTGCAGCAAGTCCAGAACCTTTTTATGCCGATAAATATGCACAGAAGAATACTCCTATTGTCTTTCCGCCGTCTTTAAACCCCAACCAAAACTATGTTAAAACTATACGGTTTAAAGCTGGAGAAACTTTGGCTAATTTAGGTAATGTAACAGCATACGATAAAACAGAAAGCATTACATATATAGATGATATAGGGCGACCTTTGCAAAATATAGCAATAGGTGCTGGTGGTGCTGGTGAAGATATTGTAACCCCAGTTGTGTATGATGGTTTTGGTAGGCAAACCAAAGCATATTTACCCTATGCCAGTAATTTCAATTCAGGCGCACTTAGATTAGATCCTGTTCAAGACGTTCATGCATTTTACAATACTAATAAATATGAAAGCACGCTAAACCCGTATTCTGAAACCAAATTAGAAACTTCGTCTTTAAATAGAGTATTAGAACAGGGCGCACCTGGAAAAGATTGGGAAATTTTGGAAAAGATCACCCCCCAGGAGGTCTTACAGACACATACCATAAAATTTCAACAAACGGCCAATTTGGTAAACGATGCCGTAAAATTATTTGAAGTTGGGTTTTTTAATAATAATAAAGAAACCCCCGAGTTAATAGATTCAGGAATTTACCCAGATAGCACCCTTTATAAATCGGTTATCAAAGATGAAAACTGGACAACATTAAAAGGCAAAAACCATACAATAGAAGAGTTTAAGGATAAGCTTGGCAGGGTTGTTTTAAAAAGAACTTATGCGACGGTTAATAATGCCGAAACACTACACGACACCTATTATATTTATGATTATTATGGTAATTTAAGTTACGTTTTACCTCCTTTGGTTAATGTTTCAGATGGTGTTAGTACGATCGAACTTTCAGATTTATGCTATCAATATATTTATGATGAAAGAAATCGATTAGTAGAAAAGAAAATTCCTGGAAAAGGTTGGGAATATATTGTATACAATAAGGCAGACCAGCCCGTATTGACTCAGGATACCAATTTAAAGAATCAAAATAAATGGTTATTTACGAAATATGATGTTTTTGGTAGAGCAACGTATACTGGAGAAATGAACTCCAGTAATAATAGGACTGTTCTTCAAAATTCAGTTAATGCTGAAACGGCACTTTATGAAACTAAAATGGTTTCTTCAACAACTATAGATGGAACAGCAGTTTATTATAATAATGTAGCATATCCAAGAGTTAATATTACAGACATTCATACCATAAACTATTACGACGATTATGTATTCAATATAGATGACGGTACTACAGAAAATGCCTATGGTATTAGCCCAACAACCAATACCAAAGGGTTGGCAACTGGTACCAAAGTACGTGTTTTGGATACGAATAACTGGATTACAACAGTATTCTATTATGATGAAAAAGCGCGCCCTATTTATGTGTATAGTCATAATGACTATTTAAACACCACAGACAAAATAAAGAGCAAACTCAATGCCTTTATAGGGAGTGTTATGGAAACCACCACCTTGCATGAAAGAACAGGCCACTCTGCTATAACTACTGTTGATGTTTTTACCTATGATCGTATGAATAGATTACTGTCCCATGAGCAAGAAGTTAATGGCATTAAAAGAGAGCTTATACATAGAAACCATTATGACGCATTGGGGCAATTGGTGAAAAAACAAGTAGGTAGCGATATTCCTATTACAAGCGAATATCAAAACAAATATGGTTTAAGTGTTGCTGGAGTTAAAATACAGAAATATACTCCAGCAAGTATAAATGGCGGTTTATCTACTTTCGAAAATTTTCCAAACAATGGTTATGTAAGCTTTAAGGCCACTTATAATTATTATGATCTTACCGCAGGACTTTCGTATACAGACCCAGATTACTTGGTTAATAGCATACAACACGGTATTAATTTGATGAGTAACGGAATGGCTCAAGCTATAGAGGGTGGTGCCCACCAAGGACCTATGGTAGCTTATGAAGCAGGAGATAGCTTTAAGGTAGAACGCAAAGATAATATTATTTATTACAGTAAAAATGCTGTAGTGTTTTTCATATCAAGTTTAACATCCAATGGGAATCCAATGATTGGTGATACCGCCTTCACGTCGTATAATGGTACCATAGAAAACTTCATTATTGTAAATACCGATGTGGCTCTACAGGATGTAGATTATGCTTATAATATTAGAGGCTGGCTTAAAGGCATCAACGAAGATGGTATTCAGGATAACGATCTGTTTAACTTTATGCTGAGCTATAACGACCCTGCAAGTGGTGCGGTCTTGTACAATGGTAATATTTCTGAGGTGTCTTGGAATACACAAAGCACCAATAATACTAGTAACCCTGTTAGTACCTCCTATAATTATACCTATGATGCGCTTAACAGAATTGTAAGTGCCACCGATAATACTGGTAACTATAACCTTGCCAACATAACTTATGATAAGAACGGTAATATCTTAACACTTTTAAGAAATGGACATAGAGATGAAAGTGCTACTGTATTTGGAGTCATGGATGATTTAACGTACAGTTATGATGCTGGAAATAAATTACTAAAAGTAAGTGATGCTTCTTCTTTGGATACGTATGGATTTAAAGATGATGCCGTTAATACAACGCCAGATACAACAAATGATTATACCTATGATGCCAACGGCAACATGTTAACAGATACAAATAAGGGCATTTTAGCGAATATAACATACAATCACTTAAATTTACCCATAATTGTACCAAGAGGTTCCGGAGCTATTTATTATATTTACGATGCCACTGGTGTTAAATTGGAAAAAAAGGTTGTAGAATATCTTAAACCTAATAAATATACGTTTTATGCAGGAAACTATATTTATGATAGAACAGGTAACACTGGTGAAGGTTCTTTGAAATTCTTTAACCACCCTGAAGGGTATATAGAGACTAAAAATGGTGGAGGTTTTGATTATGTATACCAATACAAAGACCATTTGGGGAATGTACGTTTAAGTTATAAAGGCGAGAACGATCTAGTTTTCTTCGATGATTTTGAGAGTGCATCTGGTTGGGATGGTTCGGGCAATAGTTGGGGTTGGGATGTAGATGAGTTTGATACCAACAACACTTATAGTGGAAACTATTCTGCAAGGTTAGATACGCATTCACATCATGAAAATGTAGCCCATAGCAACGATTGGGTACAAATAAGTAACTCGCAAGCTACAGATTATATTTATTCGGGTTGGGTGTATTTGGAAAATGTATCAGGGAATAGGGCGCAGATATTCCTTTTTATGAAAGATGTCGACGAGACTGGGTATTATACCCAATTTGACTATCAAACAACTTATGCCAAGGGGCAATGGGTATATTTAGAGAAGAAAGTAAGCGTACCAGCTAACATTACTAGGCTTAACCTGAGGATTGATAATGATTATTCTGGCAGTGTATGGTTTGATAACGTAAGCATACGAAAGGCTGAAACATCCCCAGACCTTGAAATACTGGAGGAGAATAACTACTACCCTTTTGGTTTAAAACATAAAGGGTATAATAATAACCCTGTTACTAATC
>CANNAN010000016.1 GCA_947502635.1 uncultured Flavobacteriaceae bacterium | reverse complement strand
CAATCTGCAACAACAATAAATTTAACAGGATTACCAGCAGGAAATCAGGTGATTGTTGTAACAGATGAAACGACAGGGTGTACAGCTACTTATACGGTACCTGTAGGTGAGCCAGCAAACGCATTAACATTTACAGCAACAGCAACAAACGTATTCTGTACAAATGATGAATCACAAATTACAGTTACTGCGGCAGAGGGAACACCAAATTATAGATATGCAGCAGTCATAGCAGGAAATCCAGCACCATTAGCAGGAGCCTATGGATCTAGTCATATTATTACAGTAGATACAAATTCGGGAGCAGATTTAGTTTGGGACGTGTACGTTTTAGATGCTAATGATTGTCCTCAAATGGATACAGTTACAATAATTAACGATCCCTTACCAACAGTAACAACACCTCCTTTAGCATCCAATCAATGTACGGTTGTTTCTGCATTTACTTTTACAGCAACAGGAACAGGTGTAGCACCATTAGAATATAGTATAAATGGAGGCGTATCTTATCAGGCAAGCCCAACATTTACAGTAAATGCACCAGGAGCTTTTACGGTAACGATTAGAGATGGAAACGGTTGTACAGCAACTAGCGCTACAACTACAGATGTTTTTGTACCGCTTACAGCAAGTGCAACTTTGACCAAAGATTTAACATGTTCGGTGCCAACTGATGCAACGATAGATATTACGGTACTTGGAGGTAATGGCCCTTATGCTTATAGAGTAAATATAGGTGCAGGAGGTTATGCAGGTCTTCCAATACCATTTGCAGGAACAACATTTACTTATTCAGCTTCTACGGCAGATACCTATCAGTTTGAAATAACAGATGCTAATGGATGTCCAGTAGAAACAAATGTTATAACAACAAATGCTGCTACGCCAGTAACATTTACTACAAATGTGGTTAATGTAAGCTGTAACACTGGTAATGATGGTTCTATTACGGTAAATTTACCAGTAAGTAATGATAACCCCGTTTATATGTATGAGCTTATAGCACCTTCACCTATGGTGAGAGCTGCGCAAACCTCAAATGTCTTTACAGGGTTGATAGCTGGAGATTACACAGTACGTGTAACTTCTGGTAGAGGGTGTTTTGATACAGCTGTTGTACCAGTTACAGAACCATTACTTTTAACGGTTTCTGGAACAGCAACACCTTATGCATGTGCACCAGATAATTCTGTAAATGCCTCTACATTAACCATTAGTGAAGGAGTAGGAACAGGAACAGCACCATATACGTATAGTATTAATGGTACAAATTATTTTACCACAAATACTTTTGATATTATTGATACAGGAAGCCCACAAACTATAAATATATTTGTAAGTGATGATAATGGATGTGTAGCTACTAATACGGTTGCTATAGCACCACTACCTGCATTAACAGCAGCCACTGTCGCTATTGCAACACCTATTGATTGTAATGGTACAGGATCTGTAGCTATAACGGTTACAGGAGGTTCAGGTAACTTTAGTTTCCAAATGTTACCAAGTGGTACGCCTCAAGCTTCAAATATATTTAACATAACAGATCCTGGAGATTATTTCTTCCAAGTGAATGACTTAACGACGGGTTGTACGATACCAACACAATTTTCTGTAGCGCCTTTTGATATGATTGATGCCGTGATAACGGCCACAACAGCTGTGACTTGTTTTACAGATACAAATGGTGCATTTGAAATTAATGTAACAGGTTATACAGGGCCTTATAATTACGATATACTAGATAGTACAGGAGCTTCTGTGAGAGGTCTTACGGCTGCTAATACATCAACAAACCCTGAAGTTGTTATGGGACTAACTGGAGGTAATTACACCGTAGTTGTAACCGAAACGGCAAGTCCGTTCTGTACAACAACATCGAATGTGGTTACTATAGATTCACCTACTGAGCCATTAGTAGTGGTAGCGACAGAAACATTTAATGTAACCTGTGATAATGATAAAGGAGTTATTTCGGCTGTTGCCAGCGGAGGTAGATTGCCTTACGAGTATGAGTTAACAGGAGCAGCAACGGTTGCTTACTCTTCAAATGGAACATTTAGAGATTTAGCAGCTGGTTCTTATACAGTAAATGTTATGGATGCAGGTGGCTGTATAGCTTCCGATCCAATTACACTAACCATTCCAACGCCAATTGATGCGACTGTAACACCAAGTACTAATTTATTAGCGTGTTTTGGTGATACTAATGCAACCATAACGGTAAGTTTGGTTACTGGCGGACAAGGAAGTAATTATACCTATACACTAAATATGGTGTCTCCAACAGCAACGTCATCTGGACCACAAACATCACCTATTTTTACAGATCTAGGAGCTGGTACTTATAATGTTACTGTAACCGATGGATATAATTGTGTGTTTAATTCGCCTAATGTTGTTATAAATGAGCCTACTCAAATAGAAACAACTTTAGCGGTAGCGACCACACAAACGTGTTTAATAAGTAGCGAACTAACATTAAGTGCTACAGGTGGAACAGGACCATATACGTATAGTGATACGTCTAATTTTGTAACGACTTTAGGATCGTTTGCATCATCTGTAACATTCCCAGTAGGGGTTGGAACACATGTTTATTATGTAAGAGATGCTAATGGTTGTAGTGACAATGTTTCTAATGAAATTAAAATTGATCCGCTTCCAACATTAGTTGTGAACTTAGATTCTACAAACCCAACAATTAATTGTGCGGGTGATAATACTGGAACAATTACTGCAACAGCTCAAGGCGGTTTAGGTAGTTACGTTTACACTTTACAGGATGCATCTGGTACCAATATCACACCAGTAACACAAAATAGCCCAGGTGTTTTCACCGAGCTGGTAGCTGGAATTTATCAAGTAAGAGTAGATAGTGATGATTGTCTAGAGACTTCTGCTATAATTACTATTACAGAACCGTCAAGTCCATTAACAGCAAGTTTTGTAGCAAGTCCTGTAACGTGTCCAGGTAGTGATGATGGTGTTTTACAGATTAATGCTTCAGGAGGTACTGGATTAATTAAATATGCCATTTCTCCTAGATTAGATCAATTCTTTGAAACATCTACATTTGAGGATCTTGCTCCAGGTGATTATCAAGCTATTGCACAGGATGAGTTAGGGTGCTTTATATTTGAGAATTTCACTATTGGTTCACCAACTCCTGTCATAGTAACTGTAGTACCTAATTCATTAATTCCTGAGATTTGTGAAGGTGATATGGATGGGGAATTTAGCATTGATATTACGGGAGGAAATTTACCATATAGTGTTGCCATAGATGATATAAATGGCGTCTATACAACAGGAACTCCAGTCCAAACAGTCTTTGATTTTTCAAACCTTACAGGAGGAGACCATATCGTTTATGTTAGAGATGCTCTAGGTTGTGAGTCTGAATGGCCTATAGACTTTCCTGAATCGGTAAGAATTAACCCAGAAACTATTATTGAATATGGTTGTACAGGTAATTTATCAACCAATACAGTTACAGTGACTATAGATGCTAGTATAACAGATCCAGCAGATGTAGATTATTCGTTAAATGGTAGTCCATACCAAGCTAGCAATGTGTTTGTAAATGTGCCCGCAGGATTAGATCATTTCATAGATGCAAGACATACGAACGATTGTATTCAAAGAACTGACAATTTCGATATTTCTCAATTTGATCCGTTAACGCTTGTTTTAGAAGACGGCGAATTAAATGAAATTGTTGCTGTAACCACTGGAGGTGCTGCGCCATTTGAATATACACTTAATGATGAATCTTATGGTAGTGAGAACAAGTTTATTATCTATGCATCTGGCGATTATACAGTCACTGTGACAGATAATAATGGTTGTATTGCTACAGCTACTAGATACTTTGAATATATAGATGTATGTATTTCTAATTACTTTACTCCTAATGGAGATGGTGACCTTGATGAATGGGGCCCAGGTTGTACATCACAATACAAAGACCTTACTTTCGACATTTTTGATAGATATGGTCGTGCCATAGCAACATTACGTGTAGGAGAAAAGTGGGATGGTAAATATAATGATGCTGAGCTTCCAACAGGAGATTATTGGTATGTTTTAAAACTCAATGATCCAAAAGATGATCGTGAATTTGTTGGGCATTTTACACTTTATAGATAATGAAAAAATGAAATTATGATTATAAAAATTAAAAGGATTCAAATACAAAAACTGTTTTTATATATGTTTCTCTTGGTTATAGCTAACAGCTATAGCCAAGAGTTTAACGTACCTGTTTTTACACAATATTTAGCTGAAAATAATTTTGTAGTCTCTCCCGCATATGCAGGAATTGGAGATAACCTAAAGACTAGAGCTAATGGGTTAACACAATGGGTGGGTATAAAAGATGCCCCACAGAACCAATCTGTTTATGCCGATTTTAGAATTGCAGACCGTTCAGGGATTGGGCTATCTTTTTATAACGATAGTAATGGACTTACCCTTCAAAAAGGTGCTAAATTTTCTTTTGCGCATCACCTTATTTTAGATTATTATGCTAAAATGTATTTGTCTTTTGGTCTCTCTTATAACCTCAATAGTTTTAGAATTGATGTTGATAAATTTGAAAACAATTCTCAAAGCCCTGTAACTAGTATACCAACAGATGATAGATCTACTACAAATAATAACTTTGATGTTAGTGCACTGTATAGATTTAAAGGCTTTTTTATGAGCTTTAATGCAAGTAATATTTTGGGTAAAGATTTCGATGAATCTATTAGAGTTCTAGAACCTAATTTACTTTTAAATTATCAAATTTACTCAGGCTATACGTTTAGAGGTCCTAAAAAGAGTGGTTTAGAATTCGAACCATCAGTTTATTATCAATTATTTAGTAGTGATAAAAGGTCAAGTACAGATGTAAATTTTAAATTTAGAAAATTTAATAGAAAAGAGGATTATTATTGGGCTGGAATATCGTACCGTTTTCTTAATGATCAATTTTTTAAGCCTTTAAACATTGGTCCAATGGCAGGTTTTAAAAAATCTATTTTCTATTTAGGATATTCTTATCAAATAACAACAAATAATTTGTCTAGTTTCAATTCTGGTACACATATGGTTACTATAGGAATAGACTTTTTAAGAGGCATTAGCAACTGTCCATGTACACAAAGTCCTGTGCATTAATACCTATTGAGTAAGCTTTAAAGTCGCTCTTTTTTATTGAATAGATTATGGAAAAATTTACCTAGTTTAGAGCGTTCTAGGTTTCCGTTTTTAATTTTTAACCTGTCTTCTTTACTTTTTCTCTTATAAAATTTGAAGTAGTTCTTTCTTCTTAACTTACTTAATCGTTTTCTTTCTAGTGCTTCTGGTGAGCAGGTATAATTGGAGTTTCCAACAGCTCCACCTACAACAACAGTTACAAGTTCTCCCATAATATCTTCTTCTAATTCTAGTAAAATAGTATGGGGCATCTTTTCATTGACTTTAATTTCTTTTGATTTGTAACCTAAATAATTTATCTGTAGTGTCTTACCTATCTTAGCTTTGATAGAGAAATTACCATCAAAATCACTTGTAGTACCTATAGCTGTTCCTTTAATCAAAATCGTTGCTCCTGGTAACGGAAATTTATCAGTACCTGTAATAACTCCTTCGATTAGGTTTTCTTTTTTCTCAATTATAGAACCTTTATTTGTTTGTATCTTATTTTTTTGTAAAGAATCTAATTGTTCAACTTTTGTGTGTTTTTGAGAATATGTATATTGACTAGTAAGCCCTAAAAAGGCAAATAACCCTGATGCGACAAAAGACAAATAATTAGAAGTCTCTTTTCTGCTTAAGACCATGTCTCTTTTTAATTGAGTCGCTTTAAAACGACCACAGACATTAGCATTTTCTGTAAATGTTTTTACAATATATTCATCAGTTTGCAAAGTGAAGTCAAAAACTGTTTTTTGACACATTTTACAATGCCTTCCCTTTTCTTCAGGTGTCATTTTATTCCAATCTTCATGACATGGTTTTGGGATATCTATATTTATAACGTTTCTCATAGCTCAAATAAAGATAAGATCTGCATAAAATAAAACCAAGAATGAGTAAAAAAGCCTTTTGATTGAGTAAATAGCCCTAAAATGGAATATGCTATTATCAAATTTAAAAGTGTATTAAGAATTCAGCTTTATATAAATAATCTATTTGTTGAACCACCCATTCTAATTTTTATTTGTAGTAGTGTTAAATACCTCTTTCAAAAAGCTATTAAAATAAGATTTTAGAGGATAAAAATCAATTTTAACATTTTATTAATACGTAGAAGTAAGACAAAATGTTTCCTTAGTATATTATAAATAAAAACACAACTACGAATGATTAAGCAACAGGTTAAAGTACTTGCATCTTTACTTTTTATGGTAGGCATAATAACTAATTTATTTGCACAGGAGATGAATAAAAATTTAGAGTTAAATAAGCTGCTACCTATAGATCAAAGTATAAAAAAAGGAGTGCTTTCAAATGGTATGACCTATTACCTAAAAAGTACAGATGTCACTAAAAATGTAGCAAGTTATTATATTATTCAAAATGTAGGCTCCATATTAGAAAACGAGAATCAACAAGGGTTGGCTCATTTTTTAGAACATATGGCATTTAATGGAACCAAAAACTTTGTAGGGAAGGGGATTTTGGATACGATGCAAAAACATGGATTAGTTTTTGGAAAAGATATTAATGCATATACCTCTTTTGATGAAACAGTATATAATATAAACAACATTCCAACAACACCAGAACTCATAGACACAGGCTTATTAGTTTTGCATGATTGGTCAAATTATTTATTGTTAACAGACGAGGAGATTGATGCAGAAAGAGGTGTTATTAAAGAAGAATGGCGTACAAGACAGAGCGGAGGCATGCGAATTCTTCAGAAAAACATAGGGGCCATGTTTAATAATTCAAAATATGCACAACGTTTACCAATTGGGTTAATGGATATCGTTGAAAATTTTGAATACAAAGCACTACGTGATTTTTATCATGATTGGTATAGAACCGATTTACAAGCTATTGCTATAATAGGGGATATAGATATTAACCAAGTTGAAGAAAAAATAAAGGCATTGTTCTCGAAAATCCCATCAGTAAACTCTCCGAAAGAACGTTTTGTAGTTACTATTCCAGATAATGATACATTGTTATATTCTATGGCTATGGATGAAGAGGTTTCTACATCTAGCATAAGTTTTGGAATAAGACACCCAAAGCCATTAAAAGAAGAAACAGTCGCAAATTTAAAAGCATCTTTGCTAAATGGTATGATCACAAATATGTTATCTGCAAGAATTAATGAACTTTCCAGAAAACCAGAAGCGACCTTTTTAGGAGCACGGATAAGTTATTCCGATCATTCTAGGTCAACAAAAACATTTAATATTTCGGTGTTTCCAAAACCAAACCAACAGCATGCAGCATTTAAATCTGTTTTAACAGAAGTTAATAGAGCAGTAAAATTTGGTTTTGCTAAAGCAGAAATAGAAAGAACTATTACGGATTTTACAAGCTATTATGAAAATCAGATTAGTAAAAAGGAGGATATGCCTCACGGTCGTATTGTTCAATTAATACAAGATGATTATTTAAATAATGTGCCTATTACTGATATTGAAAAGGAGTTTGAAATTGTAAAAACAATTTTTAACACATTAAAATTTGAAGAAGTTCATGGGGCATTTAAAAAACTGTATTCAGATAAAAATAGATTTTTAACAGTAACAGGGGTTGATGGTAATGATAATTTAACCAAAGAGGCCGCTCTTAATATAATAAATGAAGTAGAGCAAGATACTTCAATAGAAGCTTATACAGATGAATTTGGAGGGAAAACATTAATTTCTGGTATTATAATTAAAAAAGGTGCTATTACTTCCGAAGAAGAAAATAAAACACTGGCTTCAACAACGTTTACTTTAAATAATGGCATTAAAATACATTATAAACATGCCAATAAGAATGCCAATGATGTAAAATTAAAAGCGATAAGCAAGGGAGGTAGATCATTACTAAATAATTCAGATTTACCTTCAGCAGATTTATTAACTAATGTTATTCAATATTCTGGATTAGGTGATTATTCTGCTACAGATTTACCAAAAGTATTGGCAGGAAAAACGGCTAGTACCCAAATAAAGATTTCAGATTTGTCAGAAAGCATATCAGGATCATCTGTAACAAAAGATACAGAGACCATGTTACAGATGGTATATCTTCGTTTTGTAAAGCCTCGTTTTGATGAAAACGGATTTGATGTGATTATGCAAAATGTAGAAAACTATAAAATAAGAAGGAAAGAAAATGTTGCCGAGAAAATGAAGGATAGTATGACGGTTACTTTGTATGGAACTGATAACCCGAAACGACGCATATTTAATGATGATTTTATTAAAGAAATTTCTTTTGATAAAATAAAAACGATCTACAATGACAGATTTGGTAATGCAGCAGATTTTGAATTTTTTATTGTAGGCGATATTCAAAAAGATACGCTTAAGCCTTTATTGGAAAAATATATAGCTAGTATTCCTACTAATAATATAAAAGAAAATTGGAAAGATAACTCTACACCTTGGCTAAGTGAAAAAATAGATAAAGATATCTATCTAAAAATGGAAGATCCAAAAAGTTCTGTAAGGATTTCATATAAAAATGACTATAAATATAGTTTAAAGAATGCTTTAATAGCTCGCGCATTTGGAGATATGTTAGATTTAAGATATACAGAAACTTTAAGAGAAGAAGAAGGAGGAACTTATGGAGCCAGTACTAGTGCAGGTTTGTCTAAACGCCCATTGCAAAAAGCATCCGTTTCTGTTAATTTTGATTGCAACCCAGAAAAAGTAGAAATGTTAATAAAGATTGTACATGAAGAAATAAATAAAATAGCACAAGGAAATATTATTCAAGAGGATTTGGATAAAACATTAACAAATTATTTAAAGGAAAGAAAACAACAAAAAGATTATAATAGTTATGACATGCGTTTGCTTACACGTTTTTATCGTGAAGGTTACAATATGAACGATTCAAAGAATTTTGAAGATCTTGTTAATAAGATTACGATAAAAGATATTCAAAACTTTGCTAAGACACTTTTAAAAGAAGCAAAGTCTTATGAAATTGTATTCAAACCTAAAGCGTAAAATAAAACGTAAAATTAAAATATCAATATCTTTCTTAATACTTTTGTTTTTGTGTTAATTATATTCGAGTTAGTCTATTGAAATATATATAGAAAGATAGTAAAAAGGGTTATTTTTATAAAATAGCCCTTTTATAAAAAATATGTAAAGTGATATTATGAAAAAACTTATTCTCTTATTAACCTTATTTTCTTTAACAATAGGGAACTCTCAAATTTTAAATCCAGTAAAATGGGATACTTCGGTAGAGAAAATATCCGATACCGAATATAAATTAATATCTAAAGCAAGCATTGAATCTGGTTGGCACCTATATTCTCAAAAAGTGCCTGAAGGGGGACCTATAGCTACAAGTTTTACTTATAAAAGTAATGGCAATTATTTAAAAAAGGGAAATACGAAAGAAGAAAAAGGGCATACTGTTAATGATCCTATTTTTGAGATGGAAATAAAATATTTTGAACGCGAAGCATCCTTTACACAAGTTATAAAACTTAAAAATAAAGAAGCTTTTAAAATAGAAGCAACTGTGGAATTCATGGTTTGTGATGACTCAAGATGTTTACCTCCTACAGAAGTAGACTTGATTTTCGAAATAAAATAATAAAAATGATTATTTAAATTAGCCATAAATGAAAAGATTAATTCTTTTATTAACCTTATTTTCTATATTCATTGTAGATGCACAGGTCTTTGAACCAGTAAAATGGGAATCATCAGTTGAAAAAATATCAGAAACAGAATATAAATTAATTTCAAAGGCATCTATAGAACCAGGATGGCATTTATACTCACAAAATGTTCCAGAAAATGGTCCCATTCCAACAACATTTATTTATGATGATGCTAATGGTGCTTTTAAAATAGTAGGGAATACTTCAGAAGAAGAGGGACATACAGTCGATGATCCTGTTTTTGAAATGAAGATTAAGTTTTTTGAAAAAACTGCTGTTTTTGAACAAAAAGTTGAAGTTACGGGAGATAAAACCACATTAAATGGTTTTGTTGAATTTATGGTTTGTGATGATACAAAATGTTTACCCCCAACAGAAGTAGATTTAGTTTTTAACTTCCCTAAAAAAACTTCTGTAACAGAAACCAATAATATAAATACTAAAGAAGCTAGTTCGTCTCCAAAATCAGGATCTAAAAAAGGACTTTGGGGCATCTTTTTTATTGCTTTTTTATCTGGTTTTGCAGCGTTATTGACTCCCTGTGTATTTCCTATGATTCCAATGACAGTGAGTTTCTTTACTAAACAAAGTAAAAGCAAAGCAGCTGGTATTAGAAATGCGATTATTTATGGTATTTCGATTATAGTTATTTATGTCTTATTAGGAATCCTTGTAAGCTTGATTTTTGGGGCAGATGCCCTTAATGCCCTATCAACAAATGTGTGGTTTAACATAGTTTTCTTCCTATTATTATTAATATTTGCAATCTCTTTTTTAGGTGCATTCGAAATTATGTTACCCAATTCATGGGCAAATAAAGTAGATAAACGAGCAGATAGCGGAGGATTGATAGGCATCTTTTTTATGGCCTTGGCATTAGCGATAGTATCTTTTTCTTGTACAGGACCTATAGTTGGGACTTTGCTAGTGGAAGCAGCAGCTGGAGGTAGTCAAATTGGACCTATTATTGGTATGCTAGGATTCTCGTTAGCCATAGCGCTACCTTTTGCTCTATTTGCAGCCTTTCCGGGCTGGTTAAACTCATTACCGAAATCTGGAGGCTGGTTAAATACAGTAAAAGTGGTTTTAGGTTTTTTGGAATTAGCTTTAGCATTTAAATTCTTATCAAACGCTGATTTGGTATTGCAACTACATTGGTTAGAGCGTGAAGTATTTATAGCTATTTGGATCGCTATATTTGGAGCTTTAGCGTTCTATCTTTTCGGAAAAATACAATTACCACACGATTCACCATTAACACATATTTCTGTAGGACGATTAAGTCTAGGATTACTGGCTTTATCTTTTACTATTTATATGATTCCTGGGCTTTGGGGAGCGCCATTAAATTTAATTAGTGCTTTCCCGCCACCACAACATTATAGCGAATCTCCTTATGGTGTTGGTTTTGCTAAAACAGGTTCTGGTTTGGTAGATACTCACGCCGATATTCCTGAAGGTGCTCATTTAATGCCGCCTCATAATATTTTAGCTTTTAATGACTATAATAAAGGTTTAGCATATGCTAAAAAAGTAGGTAAACCAGTTATGATTGATTTTACAGGACATGCTTGTGTGAATTGTAGAAAAATGGAGCAGAATGTCTGGGTAAAATCTAAAGTTTTAGAAATTCTTAAAAATGATGTGGTGCTCATATCGTTATATGTAGACGATAAACGTAAATTAGAAGTAAAAGATATTGTAGAATCTAAATTAAGACCAGGTAAAAAATTAAAATATATTGGACAAAAATGGAGTGAGTTACAAACCATAAAATATAAAACAAACTCGCAACCATTTTATGTGCTTATGGATCATAATGAAGAAAACCTTATAGATCCTATTGCATATACACCTGATGTTGATCAATATTATATATGGTTAAAAACAGGCGTTTCTAAGTTTTAATAAAGACGTTTTTTTAAATGATAATACCAGTTTATTAAATAGTTTCCGTCTCGTGTACAATTGATTATACTATTCAATACTTAAAAAGTCTTGAATACGTCCGACAGACATAATAGACATGTTGAATTTGAGTAAAGTAATAAACGAACGCTTTAGGCTAATAGATATTAGATGAAAAAGACTATAAAGAGTATGCTAAATACTGAAACGAATATCTCAAATCTTGAAAATTATTTCGAATCCTTTCGAAATAATATAGTTGGTGCAAACGAATCTTTTGAATCCCCTTACGGCAAACAGAAAATTATTTATGCCGATTGGACTGCCAGTGGAAGATTATACAGACCCATAGAAGAAAAAATACTTAATGAAATAGGGCCTTTCGTTGCTAACACGCATACTGAAACTTCAATAACAGGCTCAGCTATGACTTTAGCATATCATGAAGCTAGAAATATTATTAAAGGCCATGTAAATGCATCAAAAGAAGATGTACTCATAACGGTTGGAACAGGAATGACAGGGGCCATTAATAAATTTCAACGTATTTTAGGTTTGAAATTAAATGAGAATTTAAAGGAGTACACACAAGTTCCAGACACTTTAAGACCCATCATTTTTGTATCTCACATGGAACATCATTCCAATCAAACTTCTTGGTTAGAAACGATAGCCAAGGTTGAAGTGATTCCTTCAAATGAAGCGGGGTTACCATGCATTAAAAATTTAGAAAAACTTATTGCAAAATATAAAGATTGTCCAATTAAAATAGCAGCAATTACAGGATGTTCTAACGTTACTGGTATTAGAACGAATTATCATGAAGTTGCCCAAATTATGCACCAAAATAATGGTTTATGTTTTGTCGATTTTGCATGTTCTGCCCCCTATATAAATATTGATATGCACCCAGAAAATGAAGAGGCGTATTTAGATGCTATTACTTTTTCACCACACAAATTCTTAGGAGGTCCAGGATCTTCTGGAGTATTGGTTTTTAATAAAAAATTATATAAAAACTTGGTTCCAGATAATCCAGGAGGTGGTACTGTGTCTTATACAAACCCTTGGGGAGATCATGACTATATTGATGATATAGAGACCAGAGAAGATGGCGGAACGCCAGGTTTTTTGCAAGCTATAAAAATCGCACTATCCATTCAACTTAAAGAAAAAATGGGGGTGCAGAATATTTTGGATAGAGAACATGAGCTAAATACCATTATTTTTGAAAAACTCAATGCTATAGAAAATCTAAAAATATTGGCGCCAAAGCATACAGATAGGTTAGGAGTGTTTTCATTTTATATTGAAGATGCCCATTATAATTTGATAGTTAAGCTGCTAAATGACCGTTTTGGAGTACAAACCAGAGGTGGTTGCTCTTGTGCAGGAACTTATGGGCATTATTTATTGAATGTAGACCAACTAACCTCTAAATCTATCGAACAAAAGATATTAGAAGGCTGCTTAATGGAGCGACCAGGGTGGATAAGAATGTCAATTCATCCTACTATGACCAATAAGGATGTATATTTTATCTGCGATGCTATAAAAAAAGTAGCTGAGAATTTTGAAACTTGGGGAGGGGATTACGAATACAACGTCATAAAAAACGAGTTCATTCATAAAGGAAATCACTACATAGAAAAAGAGATCACCCAAGAATGGTTTAACTTATAGTACTTCATTTCTAAAGTGTCGAAATAAAATCAAAAATACTATTAAGAATAGGATTTCTATTATGCTTATTCCAAACAATAGAAAGCGTTGTTTTTTGTTTTATGTTAGATAATTCAATGAATTTCACTTTTTTGTTATTGATGTCTATTAAAGATTTAGGCACAATAGAAACCCCAAAATTGTTCTCCACAAGTTTATATATAGAGCTTGCATGAATGGTATTATGTGAAACGATGGGAGAAAAATCACTGTCATCAAAAATTTGCATGACTTTTTCAAAATAAGTAGCGCTATATTTGGGATCAAATAGTATAAAAGCTTCCTCTTTTAGTTGATATAAGTCCTGAAAGTTTTCTTTATTTAAAACATGATCTTGTGGTAATACCAAACAAAAGTTTTCTTTTAAAATAGGCTTTATTTCCAATTCTTTTGGCACTCTGTCTAAACGCACAAACCCTAAATCAATATGGTATGAAAGTAAACCTTCTATTTGCTTGTGATTATCCATTTCTTTCAAATTAAAAAGGACATTAGGATGTTCTTTTTTGAATGCCATCAATAAATTTGGAATTATTTCTTGCATGGCAGACCCTACATAACCAAACTTTAAGTCACCTTTTTTTCCATCATTTAGTAATTTAGCGTGATAAAAAGTATGTTCTAAGCTTTTTAAATTTAAGGCTAATTCTTCTTTAAGATATTCACCAGCCTTAGTAAGTATTACTTTCCTGTTATGTCTTTCAAATAAAAGGATGCCTAAATCATCTTCCATCTGCTTAATTTGCCTGCTTAACCCTGGTTGTGAAATAAATAACCGTTCTGCTGCTTTTCTAAAGTGTAAATCTTCTGCAACTGCCAAAAAGTATTTTACATGTCTCAATTCTATTTGATAACTCATTGTTATTATTTGATGATATAAATGGTATTATTAGTTATCAAAAATAAGGATAACTTTGCTACTCACCAATTTTTTATAAAATGACATTTAAATACGGAACAGATAATTTAACGGTAGATAAGGTGTTGGCTATTTCTAATGGGGAATTAAATGCGGTTATAACTTCTGAAACAAAAGAACAGGTGATTGCCTGTAGGAAAAGGGTAGAAACTATGGCTGCAGGGAATAAGGCAGTTTATGGTATTAATACTGGGTTTGGACCTTTGTGCGATGTTCAAATTACATCGGAAGAAACCAATAAATTACAGGAAAACCTATTGATTACACATGCTGTTGGTGTCGGAGAGCCTATAGACAAAGTATTATCTAAAATCATGATGATTTGTAAGGTACATGCCTTATGTCAAGGGTATTCTGGAGTTCGGTTAGAATTAATTGAAAGGATTTTATATTTTATTGATAATGATTTATTGCCTGTAGTTCCTGAACAAGGCTCTGTTGGTGCATCAGGAGATTTAGCACCATTATCACATTTATTTTTACCATTGATTGGAGAAGGGGAGTTTTGGATTGATAACCAAATTGAACCTGCTAAAATTGGATTAGAAAAACACCAGCTAAAGCCTTTGAAATTAAAAGCTAAAGAAGGGTTGGGGCTAATAAATGGCACGCAATTTATTTTAGCACATACTATTATAGGTCTGCATAAAATGGAGTATTTATTAGATTTAGCAGATGTTGCAGGGGCTATGAGTATTGAAGGGTATCAAGGTAGTTCGTCCCCATTTAGAGATGAATTACATAGAATACGCCCTTTTAAAGGTACTATTGAAGTCGCTGAAAGAATGTTTATGCTCCTTTATAAATCACAAAATGTAACATCTCATGAAGATTGCGAACGTGTTCAAGACCCTTATTCAATGCGTTGTATCCCTCAAGTGCATGGCGCTTCTAGAAACGCTTATTATCATTTAAAAGAATTAGCAGAAATAGAAATGAATTCTGTTACCGATAATCCCATCGTTTTAAGCGATACGGAAGCTATTTCTGGAGGAAACTTTCACGGACAGCCTTTAGCTATGGCATTAGATTATGCCTCTATAGCTGCCTCAGAATTGGGAAATATTTCAGATAGAAGGTGCTATTTATTATTAGAAGGTAAGTTTGGCTTACCACGGTTATTAACCAGCAGTGGTGGATTAAATTCTGGTTTTATGATTCCGCAATACACAACTGCAGCATTGGTTACAGAAAACAAATCATTGTGCTTCCCACCTTCGGCAGATAGTATTCCAACGTCTTTAGGACAAGAAGACCATGTATCTATGGGAAGTATTTCTGGTCGTAAGTTCAATCAAATATTAGGAAATATCGACAAAATATTAGCCATAGAATTAATGTATGCTGCACAGGCTTTAGAATTTAGGAGACCCAACACTTTTTCAGATATTATTGAAGAAAACTTTAAAATCATCAGAAAAAAAGTTACAAAATTAGAAGAGGATAGACTCTTAAAAGATGATATCAATACGATGATTCTATTAGTGAAAAACCAAGCTTTCAATTTAAAGTAAATAAAGAAATGACATTTCAAGATCAAATATTACAAGGGATTCCTCTTATTTTACCAAATAAAAGAGACTACCCGTCAGATGCAAATAAAGCACCAAAACGAAAAGATATTTTATCAATAGAAGAGAAACGGTTAGCCGTTAGAAATGCGCTGCGTTATTTTCCAAAAGATTGGCATAAAGAACTCGCTGTTGAATTTGCTGAAGAATTGAAGGCATATGGTAGAATTTACATGTATCGGTTCAAACCAGATTATGAAATATATGCAAGACCACTTTCAGAATATCCTGCTAAATCTTCACAAGCTGCTGCTATTATGTTGATGATTCATAATAATCTTGACCCTGTAGTGGCTCAACATCCTGAAGAATTAATTACTTATGGGGGCAATGGCGCTGTATTTCAAAATTGGGCACAGTATCTTTTAGTGATGCACTATTTGGCAACCATGACAAATGAGCAAACGTTACACTTATATTCAGGGCATCCCATGGGATTATTTCCTTCTTCTAAAAACGCTCCAAGAGTTATTGTAACAAATGGTATGATGATACCTAATTACTCACAACCAGACGATTGGGAGAAATTTAATGCCTTAGGTGTTACGCAGTATGGACAAATGACGGCTGGGTCATTTATGTATATCGGACCACAGGGGATTGTACACGGAACAACCATTACAGTTATGAATGCTTTCCGTAAAATTTTACAAAAAGGAGACGATTCAAAAGGAAAGATATTTTTAACGGCTGGATTAGGAGGCATGAGCGGCGCACAACCAAAAGCAGGAAACATTGCTGGTTGTATTACTGTTTGTGCAGAAGTGAATCCGAAAGCAGCAACCAAACGTTATGAGCAAGGCTGGGTAGATGTATTGATTAACAATATGGATGATCTAATTATTAGAGTACAAGAAGCGCAAACAAATAAAGAGATTGTTTCTATAGCTTTTATTGGTAATGTCGTTGAGGTTTGGGAACGTTTTGATGAAGAAAATATATTCATTCATGTAGGTTCAGATCAAACCTCATTGCATATTCCTTGGACAGGCGGTTATTACCCAGCCGATATTTCATACGAGGAATCAAATCGATTAATTCGTGAAGCACCAGAATTATTTAAAGAAAAAGTACAAGCAACATTACGAAGACATGCCTCAGCAATAAATAAACATACTAAAAAAGGAACTTATTTTTTTGATTATGGTAATGCCTTTTTATTAGAATCGTCCAGAGCAGGAGCAGAGGTAATGGCAGAAAATGGTATTGATTTTAAATACCCATCTTATGTACAAGACATTTTGGGACCTATGTGTTTTGATTATGGCTTTGGCCCGTTTCGTTGGGTTTGTACTTCTGGGAAATCAGAAGATTTAGATATAACAGATACTATCGCAGCAAACATTTTACAAGGCATGATGGAAAATGCACCTGAAGAAATTCAATTGCAAATGCAGGATAATATTACCTGGATTAAAAATGCAAAAAATAATAAAATGGTGGTAGGATCACAAGCACGCATCTTATATGCAGATGCAGAAGGACGTGCTAAAATTGCTGAAGGATTTAACAATGCGATTGCAGCAGGTAAAATTGGTGCTGTCGTTTTAGGAAGAGATCATCATGATGTAAGCGGAACAGATTCTCCATTTAGAGAAACATCTAATATTTACGATGGTAGTAAGTTTACCGCAGATATGGCTATTCACAATGTCATTGGTGATAGTTTTAGAGGTGCGACGTGGGTATCCATACATAATGGTGGTGGTGTTGGTTGGGGCGAGGTTGTTAATGGTGGTTTTGGGATGTTGCTAGATGGTACACCAGAAGCAGAAGCTCGTTTAAAAAGCATGTTATTTTATGATGTAAACAACGGAATTGCTCGTAGAAGTTGGGCTAGAAATAATGAAGCTATCTTTGCAATAAAGCGAGAAATGGAAAGAACGCCCCATTTAAGAGTACCGATTCCTAATTTAGTAGAAGACAACCTACTTAATAATTTATTTTAATGACTACTTTATTCAAAAATATAAAAGAGCTTATTCAAGTGCGTACAGAGCCCATTCCATTTGTGTCTGGTAAAAAAATGCGTGAATTGCCTACGATTAAAAATGCTTTTTTAGTTATAGATAATGGATTGATTTCCGATTTTGGGAGTATGGAAGATTGCCCTAAAACGGTTTTTCCTGAAATAATAGATGCCACAGGAAAGATGATATTGCCGTCTTGGTGTGATTCCCATACGCATATTGTCTATGCAGGAAACCGTGAAGGTGAATTTGTAGATAGAATAAAAGGACTGTCCTATGAGGCCATTGCAGCTAATGGTGGTGGAATTTTAAATTCAGCTAAAAAATTACAAGAAACCTCAGAGGAAGCTTTATATCAACAAAGTAAAGTGCGTTTAGATGAGGTTATTCAATTAGGAACAGGCGCTATTGAAATTAAATCAGGGTATGGTTTAACCTTAGAATCTGAATTAAAAATGCTTCGTGTTATTAAACGCTTAAAAGAAAATAGCCCTATTGCTATTAAAGCCACTTTTTTAGGCGCACATGCGGTTCCTTTAGAATATAAAAAAAATAAGGATGCGTATTTAAAACTGTTAATTGATGAAGTGCTTCCAAAAATTGCAGAGGAAAACTTAGCAGAATATATTGATGTTTTTTGTGAGACAGGTTACTTTTCTGTTGCAGACACAGCATTAATTCTGGAAGCTGGAAAAAAATATGGGTTGATACCAAAAATTCATGTGAATCAATTTACGGCGATAGGAGGTGTGCAAGTAGGCGTAAAGTACCATGCTTTATCCGTAGATCATTTAGAAGAGATGCGAGATGAAGATATTGAAATTCTAAAAAATACGAATACTATGCCTGTATCTTTACCAAGTTGCTCTTATTTTTTAAGTATACCATACACGCCAGCTCGAAAGATGATTGATAGTGGACTCCCTTTGGCATTAGCGACCGATTATAATCCTGGTTCAACACCTTCTGGAAATATGAACTTTGTGGTTTCTACAGCGTGTATAAAGATGAAAATGACACCAGAAGAAGCTATTAACGCTGCTACTATAAATGGGGCTTATGCCATGGGTTTAAATGCTAAAGTTGGTTCCATAACTAAAGGAAAACTAGCTAATTTGATTCTTACTAAACCAATTAATTCTTATGGGTTTATTCCATATGCGTTTGGAACGAATCAAATAGAAAAAGTGTATCTAAAAGGACAAGAGGTTTCTTAAGGGTGTGATATCTCTCATTTTGTACTTTAAGTCATTTTATTGTAAGGAGAAATTACATATACAAGTAAAATAAAGCAATGTTTCTTAGATTAGGATTCTACTTTTCAATAATCTCTACTTCAAATAATTTATCCCAATGCTTTCCTGTTACAAAAATAGTATTGGTTTTTGAATTATAAGCAATACCATTAAGAACATCCAATTTTTCATGCTGAGTGACACGTTTTTTAAGAGGAGAAAAATTAATAACAGCAATAACAGCTCCATTTTTGGGATTAATAATAGCAACCCCATCTTTTTGATAACGATTGGCATATATCTTTCCGTCAATCCATTCCATTTCATTGATACCCACAATTTTTCCTTTATTGGTATACACTTGAATATTTGATTCTTCAACTAAAGTTTCTGGGTTTAAAAGCCATATTTTTTCTGTACCATCACTTTTATAAATCGTATTTTCGTTATTGCACAATCCCCAACCTTCTTTACTGTTTCCGTATTTGAAACTACTTATTTTATTAAATGAATTAACATCGTAAACAAGACCAATGTCTTCTTTCCATGTTAATTGATATATTTTATCATTTAGTATGGTGAGTCCTTCTCCAAAATATTCATCAACTAAATCAATGTTTTTGATAATTTTTCCCGTTTTGTAATCCGTTTTTCTGAGTTTAGAATTTTTATATTGTCCTGTACTCTCATAAAGTGTATCGTTAAAAAACTCAATGCCTTGGGTGTATGAAGTAATATCGTGCGGATATTCATTTATAATTTTATAATTATAAACTTTTGGGGGGGTATTATTTAATATAGTAACAGTAGTACTAACCGTTTCTTTTTCATTATTAAAGTATACAATAGCTTCAATAGTTTGTTTTCCTAATTTAAAATCATTTAAAGGAACGGTTTCACTAACCTTAATACCGTCCAGAGTATATGAGACAGAATCTATAGTATGATTTTTTTTGTTCTCTAAAGACAGTAATAAAGCTTCATTATTAGAAATATCCCCTTTATTAGCATTCGTTTTAATAGAAAAAGCACTTTTCTTTTTGCCAGAATTAGAGCCGCAAGAAATAATTAATCCACCTAAAAATATGATTAAGAGATATTTGAATGTATTCATTGTTGATTTTTAATTTGAAGCAAGATATTTATTTAAAATCAGTTTAAAAAATCATTGTGAAAATTTTAAAAGATTGTATCTTTGCACTCGGCAAGTCCTACACAACCAGCTCCTGTTGAATCCTCCAGGTCGGGAACGAAGCAAAGGTAAATGGTCGTAGCGGTGTGATGTAGGTAGCTTGCCTTTTTTTGTACAATAAATTTAAATCTTGAAAGCTTTGGCGAATCAGGATTATTGCTTTCCATAAACTTCAATTTTTCATTACTTAATAGAATGTCGATAAGGAATTATCATGAAAAATTTCTTTTAGTAAAATTATCATTTGCATTCATAATAAATTTTGGTAATAATTTTCACTGAAAACGGTGTAGATAAATTGTGACATCTTTTATACTTTTGGCATGTTTCAATAACCAATAATAAAACCTACTATGTATCATAATTCATTGGTAGCCTTTTTAATAGTGTTGTTTACAGCAACAAATGTTTTAGCTCAGCAAAACAAGGAGTGGAAAGGAAATCTATACTCAAAGGATTTTAAGAAATTTGAAAATGAACAATTTACAGAGGTAACAGGTAGTATCATTATTAATGATACCGAGCTTAACCTTACTGATCTTACCGTATTAAAACTTCTAAAATCAGTGCATGGAGATTTAGATATTGGAAATGATTTTATACAATCATTTAAAGGGTTAGAAAATCTTGTAAGGGTTGATGGTACACTTTTCATAAGAAAAAACAAAAAACTAAAAGGTATTCAATCTTTAAAAAGTCTTACTCGTGTTGGTAGGTTAAACATATCAGGAAACCCACTTTTAAAAAATTTAAAAGGCATTCATAATCTAACGTTTGTTACAGATGGTGAGGTTTTAATAATTAAGAACGTTGCTTTGAAAGATATTAGTGCTTTATCTAAAATAACATCATTAAATGGGACATTGCAAATAGTTTATAACCCATCTTTAACAAGTCTTTTTGGTTTAGATCGTATAAAAGAGGTGCAAAGTTTGTATATAAAAAATAACTCTGGATTAAGCAATTTAAAAGGACTCGAAAACCTATCTGTTATAAAAGACGAACTTGTAATCTCGCATAACTCAAACCTTAAAAAAATAATAGGGTTAGGACAACTTAAAGATGCCGAATGGCTAATTATTGAAAACAATAGTGCTCTCATCGATTTAGAAGGGTTAAATAGCTTAGCTACTGTTGAACGGATAGCAGTTTCGTCCAATTATGCAATGACAGGTATAAATGGTTTAGAAGGAATAAAAAATATCCCTTTAGATGTAAAAATAACGAACAATGAAAATCTAACCCAGATAAATGGGTTGAATGCACTAAAAGAAATAAAGGGAAAATTACTAATCGATGGAAACCCAAAATTGCAAAGTTTAAAAGAAGCATTTAGTGCATTAGCAACAATAGGTTACTTAAATATAACAAATAATGCTTCCCTTGATCGGTTGGATGGACTTAATAATGTGACTAATATAAAGGTTTGGACAAAAATTAATGAAAATCAAAAGCTTACAGGCATCTATGGACTCAATAATCTAAAGACAATTGGAGGAGTATTGGAAATGGAGGACAATAGTTCTTTAACAACAATACTGGGATTCGAGAGTTTAGAAAATGTAGAAAGCATTCTCCGTATTGCCAATAACCAAAACTTAATACATCTAGATGGCTTTGGAAACCTTGGAACTTTGGAAAAATTAATAATTTTAAACAATTCTAGCCTTCAAAATATTAGAGCATTAAAAACTTTAAAATCGGTCAAAAGAGACATAACCATTTCAAAGAATGAAAATCTTGAAAACCTCATGGGGTTAGAAGGGTTAAATGACATTCCAAGTATAGCGATATGCAATAATGCTTCTCTACTAAACTTAAAGGGATTACACTCATTAGAAAAAGCGGGTAACATCAATATAAATACAAACCCAATCCAAAATTTGCAAGGTTTAGAGAACCTTAAAGAAATTAGAGGAAGAATGAGAATATTCAAAAACCCAAATCTATCGGATTTTAGTGCACTATCTCTACCGTTTTTAGAAGATAAGGACAATAGGAATAACTCGGTATTCTATACAAATGCTTACCATCCGCGTATAGAAGATCTTATTAATGACAAGTACAGCCAAATGTTAAGTTCACTACTAACAAAACAACAACTCGCAAGACGAACCAAAGAACAACTTGGGATATTGCGTAATGAAATTTTTGCACGCAAGGGATATGTTTTTAAAAATCAGTATTTATCATATTATTTTTCTAAAAAAGAATGGTATCATCCAGATGGGGCTAAAAAAATTGAGATTAATGAAATAGAGGAAAAGAATGGCGCTTTAATAAAAGAGCTAGAAAAAGAAAGAGTAGACAATGCCTATAAGATTATTCAATCTTTGCAAACAAAGTTTAAGGAAAATATAGACGTCTTAGGATTTAAAGGCAGATATCATGATTACCTCCTGCCTTACATAGTAGATTTTATTATGGACTTAAATATAAATGTTTTTAAAAACTCTTTAAAATTGGCTTATTCCAAAAAAATAAAGCTGCCTATTAAAAAACCTGTAGAAAAAGAGAGTGAAGAGTACGACGAATACATATATGAAGAATATGAAGATAACGAAGGAGGATATGAAATTTACGCCATTGCTTCTGATCCCTTAATGGATGAATTGGTCATTTCATTCAACATACCAGATCAAAGTTTTTATATCGCTGTAAATGAAAGGCATTATACAGAGGATCACACCAGTAAAATGGATGATTTATTCTTTAAATTTAAGATTAAAAATGATCAATTCGAATTAGAGAAATAATAGAAAAATATATTGTTTACATAAAATGATATGATTTAAACTATTATTTTTAATGCAAACTATATGCTCTTTTTGAAATAATATGAATCGCATGGAATTTTTCGTATTGATCTACAATGAGTAACCATGAAGATGGGAATCTTTTAATTTTAATTGTATTTTTGGCACTCTATTTAAAAAAACATGTCAAAAGTCGTTTTAATTACAGGCGGTTCCTCAGGAATTGGAAAATCTATAGGAGACTATTTAATCCAAAAAAACTTTATAGTTTATGGTACCAGCAGAAACCCCGATAAATATAAAGATAGTAAGTTCCCTATTTTAGCATTGGATGTTAAAGAAAAAGATACCATAGTAAATACAGTTAACACTATTATAGATAAGGAGGGTAGGCTGGATGTTGTTATCAACAATGCAGGAGCTGGTATTACAGGACCTATTGAAGAAATACCAGAGGCGGAAATTAAGAACAATTTTGAGACTAATTTTTTTGGCCCCATAAATGTTATTAAAGCTGTATTGCCGCAAATGCGTGAGCAACAATCTGGATTAATTATAAATATAACCTCTATAGCAGGTTATATGGGTTTGCCTTATCGAGGTATTTATAGTGCAAGCAAAGGAGCTTTCGAGCTTTTAACAGAGGCTTTTAGAATGGAACTTAAAGGTTTTAATATAAATATGACCAACGTTGCTCCTGGTGATTTTGCGACAAATATAGCTGCAGGACGTTACCATGCGCCACTTCTTGAAACGTCTCCTTATAAAAAACCATATGGAGATACATTAAGTTTAATGGATGCGCATGTAGATAATGGAAGTAATCCAAACCTAATGGCAGAAGCTGTGTATAAAATTATAAATACAAATAATCCGAAAGTGCATTATAAAGTAGGAGAGTTTATGCAAAAATTCTCAATTGTTTTAAAGCGGATATTACCAGATAAGGTTTATGAAAAGTTGTTAATGAATCATTATAAGCTTTAAAATATTTTCGGCATATTATTTGATAATTATTGTTTTAAACTTAAAATTATGAAACGATATTTACCTATAATTCTTTTAATTCCTTTTTTTTCTTTAAGTGGTTGTGATGATGTATTAGATTGTATTATTAATGTAAGACCAGAATTACATGCTAAAACCTTAGCTATTGGATTTGTTGATGAATATTATTCTGAAACTATTACTGCTGAGATTAAAAATGAAGTTAATGATAATGATTACGATTATTATTTTGATGTTACGGGTAAATTACCAAGAGGGGTCGAAGTATTCTATAATAGACGTAGAGAAGTTGTTTTTAAAGGAGTTCCAACTGAATCTGGGCGGTTTACTATTGACGTTTACTTAGAAGTGACACCTCACTATAATGAATTTGGAAGGGATAATGGCCCTTTATGCTCAGATAATACTTCTAAATCTTATACTTTAGCTATTAAATAATTATTGATTTATTAAACCTAAAAGCTATTTCTCAAATTTTACAGAAAAAATATTCATACTATTATTTACTACTTTTCTATTTTGGTCAACTATTGTGGCTTTTATTATTGGGTGTGTAGCTAAAGTCTTATCGGTCTCTTTCACATATTCATTTTTCCAAGAAAACCTATTTCTTTTCAGCTATTTTTCAGGCTTATCTAATTCATAGTCATCAATATCAATGGTAATTAATATGACCTCAGGATACTTTGTTTTTAGCTTCTTTAGTTCTTTATGACTGCCTCTAAAATGGTCATGATATGTATGAGACCAAAAACTTATAACACTAGGGATGTCTACGATTCAACCCATAGCGACTTCTACATTTTTATGATTAACAAGTGTAATATTGGGGATGTTAGAACCCATTTTAACTGGTTTAATGAATTTGTGAAGTATTATTTGCGCAACACTAATTTGAGGTATTTTCTGGCATATTATTTGATAACTGTTATTCTTAAAATTGTATATATGAAAAGGTATTTACCTATAATTCTTTTAATTTTCCTTTTTTCTCTAAGTGGTTGTGATTATGTATTTAATTGTATTCTTGGTGTAAAACCCAAATTAAAGGAAAAAACTTTAGACCAAGGGTTTGTTAGTGCGTATTATACTGAAACTATTACTGCTAGAATTAAAGCGAAAAATAATACTGATTTTTCATTTTATTTCGATATTTTAGGATTGCCAGCAGGCTTAGAGGTTTCCAGTGAAGGGAACCCACAAACTGTTACAATAAAAGGAGTTCCTAGAGAGTCTGGTCAGTTTTCTATAGAGGTCTTTTTAAAAGTGTCTGGAACTGGTGAAGAAAAGCTTTGTTCAGATAAAACTTCTAAATTCTACACTCTGACTATCAAATAGATATTTTTTGCTATTGATTTATTAAACCTAAAAGTTGTTTCTCAAATTTAACAGAAAAGATATTCGTATTATTGTTTACTATTTTCTTGTTTTTATCAACTATTATAGCTTTTGTTATTGGGTGAATAGCTAAAGTCTTAGCAGCCTCTTTCGGGTTTTTAAAAACATATTCATTTTTACAAGAAAACCTATTTCTTTTTAGCGATTTTTCAGGCTTATCTAATCCATAGTCATCAATATTGATCGTAATGAATATGACCTCAGGATACTTTATTTTTAGCTTCTTTAGCTCTTTATGGCTGTCTCTAAAATGGTCATGATATGTATGAGACCAAAAACTTATAACACTAGGGGCGTCTACGATTGAACCCATAGCTACTTCTACATTTTCATGATTAACAAGTGTAATATTGGGAATGTTAGAACCCATTTTTAACTCGTTTAATGAGTTCGTGAAACTGATCATCTTATTTTTTCTTTTTTCACTTTTGGTTTTACTTAAATAAGATTTTAATATGACGTTATTATTCTCTACATTTTTGTTTTTTGATACATAATTCATTGTTAAATCATAAAGCAATCCATCTTTAATAGAAGTATTTGTTATTAAGCTATCAATAAGCTTTAATCTGTCTAAATTATAACATAATGAATACCTGTTAAAATGTTTATCATTAGAATGATTGTTGTGCTCTTTCAAAGAAATATTACTAAAGCTATACCTTAAAAATTTATTGTATTTATAGTAATGAATAGATAAGTCGTTATTGTAATTAATATTTTTTCTATAACTATAAAAATCTTTTGGAAGCGATTTTAAAATGGCCTCTTTATTCTTACCGTAATGCACAAATGGATATATTTCTTTACTTGAATAATAGTCGTAATCTATATTTGCTTGTGCTATTTTTTCAAATAAGGGAGAGGTTTCATACTTGTTTTTAAATTTCTTGAATTTTTTAACCTTCAAAGTTCTCAATGAATCTATATGATTTTGGTAGATCGTTGGAGTTAATTGACAAAGTTTAAAAATATATTTTTCCTCAATTTCGTTTTCTAAAAACTCATTTATTAGATAATTATTTTTTTTTGCACCTTTACCTGTGAAAACAAGAGATTCATCAAAATCTAAAGTATTTAATCTAAAAAGAATACTGTCTTGCGGTTCTAATAATATCATTTGATATTCGTAGCCATGTCTAAATGAATACAAACCTTCTTCTAAATCAAAGACCTTGTATAAAAACCTGTTTCTATTATCAAGTTTAATAGTATCAATAGTAGTTTCAGACTTTAATAATACGACATAATCAGCAGTTGGGTTAATAATTTCTCCACCAATGTAAGCGTAATTATATCCCGTTTCACTTTTACCCTTACAGCCTAAAAGTGTCAATAGTACTAATATTATCGAAACGTGTAACTTCATAAAAATCCCCCTAATAGTATCAAAATAATACAAATTATTATACAAAAATATGCGTTGTATTTATAAAGTGCTGTTAATGCGTTGTTAAATATTACTATAGCAGGGTAAAACGAAACTTTTTTATTTAAAAAGTATGTATCTAAGTTTCTTTGTGACATTTGATTTTTCTACTTTTGCAAAAACTTACAAATTAAGGTTTATGTCAAGGAGTAAACCTTATCAAATTAATAAGTTTATAAAGACTTTTTTAATAAATAAAAATATCTGAGTTAATTAAAACAACCTGTATGTTATCAGTATCAAATCTTTCAGTTCAATTCGGAAAACGTATTCTTTTTGATGAAGTAAATACCACTTTTAATAATGGTAATTGCTACGGAATTATTGGTGCCAATGGTTCTGGAAAGTCAACATTTTTAAAAATCCTTTCTGGGAAGCAAGACGCAACATCTGGGCATGTTTCACTGGAATCTGGGAAACGTATGTCTGTATTAGAACAGAATCATAATTTGTATGATGAACATACTGTTTTAGAAACTGTTTTAATAGGGAATAAACCTTTATTTAAGATTAAGTCTGAAATGGACGCACTTTACGCAGATTATTCTGATGAAAATGCTGAAAAAATAGGAGAACTTCAAGTAAAGTTTGAAGAAATGAATGGTTGGAATGCCGATAGTGATGCAGCTGCAATGCTGTCTAATCTAGGTATTAAAGAAGAATTTCATTATACCTTGATGAATGATCTAGATGGTAAACAAAAGGTAAGGGTTTTATTAGCGCAAGCATTATTTGGTAATCCAGATGTTTTAATTATGGATGAGCCGACAAATGATTTGGATTATGAAACTATTTCATGGCTTGAGCACTTTTTAGCAAACTATGATAATTGTGTTATAGTTGTATCGCATGACCGTCACTTTTTAGATGCGGTGTGTACTCATATTTCTGATATTGATTTTGGAAAGATAAATCACTTTTCAGGAAACTATACCTTCTGGTATGAATCATCCCAATTAGCGGCCCGCCAACGTGCCCAGCAGAATAAAAAGGCTGAAGAAAAGAAAAAAGAATTAGAAGAGTTTATCAGACGTTTTTCTGCCAATGTAGCAAAAAGTAAACAGGCTACCAGTAGAAAAAAGATGATTGATAAGTTAAACATTAACGACATAAAGCCAACTTCGCGTCGCTATCCTGCCATTATTTTTGAACGTGATAGAGAAGCAGGTGATCAGATCTTAAATATTGAAGGTTTAACGGCATCTACAGATGGTGATATCTTATTTAAAGGGATAGATTTAAATTTGGTAAAAGGTGATAAGATCGTAGTTTTCTCTAGAGATTCTAGAGCTACCACGGCTTTTTATCAAATATTAAATAATAAAGAAAAGGCTGATGCTGGTAAATTTAACTGGGGTATTACAACAACGCAATCTTATTTACCACTAGATAATAGTGAATTTTTTAATAATGATTTAAGTTTAATTGACTGGTTACGTCAATGGGCACAAACAGAAGAAGAAAGAGAAGAGGTAAATATCAGAGGGTTTTTAGGAAAAATGATTTTTAGTGGAGAAGAAGCGTTTAAAAAATCATCTGTATTATCTGGAGGGGAGAAAGTACGTTGTATGTTATCTAGAATGATGATGACAAGAGCCAATGTCCTTCAATTAGATGAGCCTACAAACCATTTGGATTTAGAGAGTATTACGGCTTTTAATAATTCACTTAAAAACTTTAAAGGGACCATTTTATTCACCACACATGACCATGAATTTGCACAAACAGTGGCTAATAGAGTTGTGGAGCTAACACCAAATGGCGTTATTGATAGATATACAACGTTCGATGAATACATGCAAGATGCTAAGATTAAAGAATTGCGTAATAAAATGTACGCTGTTACAGTTTAATGAATGGTATTAATAATCTAATGTATAGATGGCACCATTATCACTGGTATTAAGTGTTATTTTTTTTATTTTAGGAATTATTCATTTAAATTGGGTGATTGGTGGTTCATTTGGATTTGTTGAGTCGCTACCTACAAAGGAAACAGGGGAACGCATTTTAAACCCAAAAAAGATCGATAGTGCTATTGTTGGATTAGGACTTATGAGTTTTGCTTTCTTTTATCTGTTAAAAACTAATCTTATAGTTTTTAACATGCCTAATTGGATTTTTAAATATGGAAGCTGGATTATACCCATCATATTTATTTTAAGGTCTGTTGGAGACTTTAAATATGTTGGATTTTTTAAAAAAGTAAAGCAAACTACTTTTGGAAAGCTAGATACAAAATTTTACTCACCTTTATGTGCTTTCATTGCTACTGTTGGAGTTTTAATTGAAATACTATAAGGCTTCTTTTTGTTTAAATCTTTTTATGACTCAGAATTTATGCTTTCAATTATAGGTACAGCTTTATCAAGCTCATCTTTATTTACAAAAATTTCCTGAAATCCAGGTAGTATACCACCACCATAGCCACCTAAACGAGCAGATTCTGTTGGGTCTTTAATAACAGCATAAATATGAATAGCCTTTAATTCGCTAATAATACGTTGGACAATCATAAAGTTTCCTGTAAATATCTTTATATAATTTGAATCAGTCATAACTCTAGTATTAAAGGGTTCTCTTAAATATACAAAATTTTAAACAAAAAATCCAGCAATTGCTGGATTTTAATTTTATACTGTTTTTAATGAAATGACATAAAAAAGCATTCTCTTAAGCTATTTTTTATCTTAATTCAGCTCCAAGTTGCTTCTCAAAGTTGGCTTGTAACTTATTCATTATTTTATCTATCTGTTTATCTGTAAGGGTTTTGTTTTCGTCTTGTAACGTAAAGCTAACGGCGTAACTCTTTTTACCTTTTGGTAAGTTTTTACCTTGATAAACATCAAATAGATTGACATTTTTTAATAGTTGTTTCTCGCTTTGTTTTGCGATTTTATAAATAGATTCAAAAGAGACTTTATCATCTAGCAATAAGGCGAAATCTCGTCGTACTTCAGGATATTTAGGAATTGCCTTAAACGTAATCTTGTTATGTTTCACTAAATTTAGAATAGCATCCCAATTAAAATCTGCAAATAATACTTCTTGAGAAATATCAAAATGCTTTAGTATTGGTTTTTTAATTAATCCAAAGTCAACTAATTTGTTCTTTCCTTGACTAAAACTCAATCCCTCACTGAAAAAATCATTATTTACAGAGGTTTCATTAAATCTTGAAATACCTAAGCGTTCTAGCACAGCAATAATGTATCCCTTAATTAAAAAGAAATTACCTTTTTTGTTTGGGTTGTGCCAATTCTCAGATGTTTGGTTTCCAGTTACAAATAGTGATAAATGTTTAAACTCTTCTCTTTTATCATCAAAACCATGATATGTTTTACCATATTCAAACAGTTTTAAATCAGCTCGTTTTCTATTAATATTAAATGATATAGCTTCTAATCCAGAAAACAATAGCGATTGTCTTAATACAGACAGGTCATTACTTAAAGCGTTTAGGATATTAATATCATGCGCTTCCTTTAATTGTTCACTTAAGGCTGTATAATTAGGAGTGGTTAATGAATTAGAAAGAATTTCATAAAAACCTTGAGAGACCAATTGGTTTCCTATCGTATTTTGTATTTTATAATCTTCAAATTTTGATGTACTGGAGATAGATGCATTTAATTTTTTTGTAGTTTTAATATTGTTGTATCCATATACACGTAATATTTCTTCTATAATATCGGCCTCTCGTTGTACATCGTTTCTATAAGCAGGAACTGTTAAGCCTAAACCAGCCTCGGTAACGTTATTTACTTTTATGTCTAATGATGAAAGAATACGTTTTATAACCTCTTTCGGGATGTCTTCACCAATTAGTTTTTTAGCATTATCGAAACTTAATCGAACTTCAAAATCTTTAATTTTATTTGGATAAAGATCAATCAAATCACTAGTAATTTTACCACCTGCTATTTCCTGAATCAATAATGCAGCGCGTTTTAATGCATATTCTGTAATATTAGGGTCAATACCGCGTTCAAATCTAAAAGAAGCATCCGTATTTAATCCATGCCTTTTAGCAGATTTACGAATACTTATAGGATTAAAATAGGCACTTTCTAAAAAGATACTCGTTGTGGTTTCGGTAACTCCAGAATCAATACCCCCAAAAACACCAGCAATACACATCGGTTTTTCGGCATCACAAATCATTAAATCATCCTCATGCAATTCACGTTCGACTCCATCTAAAGTTGTGAATTTTGTTCCTGACGCTAAAGTTTTTACAAGCACTTTATTCCCTGAGATTTTTACAGCATCAAATGCATGTAAGGGTTGCCCCAGCTCATGTAATACATAATTAGTAGCATCTACGATGTTATTTATAGGACTTAAGCCAATAGCTTTTAATCGATGCTGTAACCAGATAGGAGATTCTTTAACTTTTAACCCAGATATGGTAACGCCACAATAGCGAGGTGCTAAATCCTTGTTTTTTACATCGATGTCAATTTTAAGAGTACGATTATCTATATGAAATGCACTTACCGACGGAGTAATAAGTTCTAAATTAATATCTTTTTGTACTAAACCAGCTTTTAAATCGCGGGCAGTTCCCAAATGACTCATAGCATCAGCTCTATTGGGAGTCAATCCAATTTCAAATACCTGATCGTTTTCAATTTCAAAAATATCTGAAGCCAGTGTGCCAACTTTGACCGTATTTTTTAAAACCATAATACCATCATGAGATTTTCCCAGACCCAATTCGTCTTCTGCACAAATCATTCCATGGCTTTCTTCTCCACGTATTTTTCCTTTCTTTATAGTCCAAGCTTCACCAGCTTCAGTATATAAAGTTGTACCAATAGTTGCAACTGGCACTTTTTGTCCAGCAGCCACATTTGGAGCACCACAAACTATTTGTAAAGGAACATCACTTCCTATGTTTACAGTGGTTATTTTTAGTTTATCTGCATTCGGGTGTTTAATACAAGTTAAAACCTCTCCAACAACAACGCCTTCCAGACCTCCTTTTACAGATTGGTAGGTTTCAACACCTTCAACTTCAAGTCCTAAATCTGTAAGTAATTCGCTAGTCTGTTCTGGTGTCCACTCTGTTTTTAAAAACTGCTTTAACCAATTGTAAGAAATTTTCATAAAAAATTTACTATTTTAAGAATGCAAAGATAAAATATTGAAGCTAGCATTCAAACAATGCTTGTAATTTGTGGGGTTAAAAAGTATAATTATTATCTTTTATTTGTTAGTATTATGTTGTTATTTCGAATAATGTAACTCAAATGATCTTTTTATGAAACATATCACTGTAGGGCTATTCGTTTTTTTTGTATTTGCTTGTAAACAAGAGGTTAAAATAAATAAGCTAGAGAGAGGTGAGTATCGCGCTTTATTAAAAATAAATGAAACTGTAGATTTACCATTTAATTTTGAAGTAGTTTCTGAAAACAAATTAAATATTTTTAATGCTGAAGAAGTTATTGAAGTTGACGATATCATTTATAAAGATGACTCAGTGGTAATAAAAATGCCTGTTTTTGAAGGGTATTTGGTTGCAAAAATAGAAAACAATAAGCTGGCTGGAAGTTTTGTAAAAGCAGCTTTGAACAGAACGATGCCATTTTCTGCAGAAAAAAATGAGCAGCGATTTAATACTGTAACAAGTGCTAAGCATGATGTCTCTGGGAATTGGGAAACTGTTTTTAGTCCAGATTCTAAAGAAGATACATATATAGCAAAAGGTATTTTTAGTCAGAAAAACAATATTGTTACTGGTACTTTTAGAACGACCACGGGAGATTATCGCTATTTGGAAGGCGTGCTAGAAGGTCATCAACTTAAATTATCAACTTTTGATGGAGCGCATGCTTTTTTATTCACAGCTAATGTGACCGATAGTACTATGGTTGGGACTTTTTATTCTGGAAATCATTTTCAAGAGCCTTTTGTTGCTAAACGTAATGATTCCTTTGAATTGCCAGATGCAGATACTCTTACTTTTTTAAATGAAGGTTATGATAAAGTCGAATTTTCGTTTCCAGACGAAAATGGAACTATGGTTTCATTAAATGATACACGATTTAAAGACAAAGTTATTTTGGTGCAAATTATGGGAACCTGGTGTCCTAATTGTTTGGATGAAAGTAAATTTTATTCAGAATTTTATAAAAACAATAAAAATAAGGATATCGAAATAATTGCTTTAGCTTTTGAGTATGTAAAAACAGAAGAAACGGCTTTTAAGAATATCAAGCGTTTAAAGGATAAAACAGGTATAGTCTATCCAGTTTTGTTGGCTCAATATGGTTCTACTAGTAAAGTTAAGGCACAAGAAAAACTTCCTATGCTCAACCATGTGTTGTCTTATCCAACAACTATTTTTATTGATAAGAAAGGAGAGGTGAGAAAGATTCATACAGGGTTTAATGGTCCAGCAACAGGCGAGAAATATGTTGTGTTTAAAAAGGAATTCGAGGCATTTGTTGGTAAATTAATGAGTGAATAATTTGAGGTTTTGTTTCATACCTCTACTTTCATACCCTAAGTCTTTATTAAAGGTTTGGATTTTTTCAACGTAAAAAAATTGTCTGAAAAATAAAAAGCGAAAAGAATTCTCTTAAACTTGTCATCATTGACAGATGTGGGTAATCGATCTACTTTGGTGTTTTTATAGTTTGATATGATTAGTTCCCATAACCTCGACAACTTTATCTGATAGTTTTTTCATGGCGTTTTCTATTATCGCCGTTGTTTCTGTAACAATATATGCATACCTGGAGAAGTTTGTAGTTCGCCTTTACTTTGAAAAATTATTCCTTTTTAGGAATATTAAATAAAGGTTAATTTTTTAAGCTTAGCACACTTTTAAGAATAATATATTTTTATAAAGTCACAAACTTCACAAATTAGATCAAAACATAACCATAGAAAGACTTCGCTGGCTTAATCTCGAGTAAATTGGTTTCTAAAAATGATATCGATTGTGTTTTTGTCGATAAAATTTGCGTTTTGTCGATAATAATTGTAAGTTTGGACTTGCTATTATTAACAATTATTTAACATGAAAAATTTCCTTACAATATTTTTGTTCTTTTTCTTGATAATATGTAATACATATGCTCAACAGGAAGAGGAAATAATAACAAAGAATACATGGTTAAAACATTGGACAGATTTTAAACCAAATTTAGCCGAAAATAATGAGCCTTCGGAGATATTGACAGGCGAAATTATTGAAGACCGTAAACTTTATAAAAAAGAAACTTACTTATTGCTAGGGCATGTTTTTATAAAAGAAGGTGTTACACTTACTATAGAACCAGGTACAGTAATAATTGGAGATTATGATACAAAAGGATCTCTAACTATAGCTAAAGGCGCAAAACTTATTGCAGATGGTTTAGAAACAGATCCGATCGTTTTTACATCAAATAGAAGTGTTAAAAAAGCAGGGGATTGGGGAGGTATAATTTTATTAGGAGATGGCCCTTCAAATAAATTTGGAAGAGCTTCTGTTTCTTCTTTTTATTCAGAATTAGAGCCTAAGCTTTATAAAAATACAAATTACGGAGGTGAAAATGTTATAAATAGCTCTGGTATTATAAGATTTGTAAGAATTGAATATGCAGGTAAAAAAGAATACGCAGTAGGTGGTAGTTTTAGTGGTCTATTATTGGCAGGTGTAGGCAATGAAACCATTATAGAAAATGTGATGGTAAGTTATTCTGCGGGAGATTCTTTTAAAGTTTGGGGTGGAGAGGTTAATTTAAAGAATATGGTTTCTTATAGATCTAGTGGAAATGATTTTAGCCTTAATTTTGGTGCTAAATGTCAGTTAAATAATTCATTAGCAATTAGATTTCCTTATACATCCAACAGTAGGGGAGCAAGGTGCTTAAACATAGAATCTTATGACAAAAAAGAAAATGTTGATTTTTCTAAAAAAGGTACAATTTTAGTTGCCGAAAATTTGCAATTAATTAATAATAGTAAGGATTTAAAATTTGATATTCAAGCAGGATTGATAAAAGAAGGTGTTCATGTGGGGCATAATACTACGCTTAACATGAATAAAAGTGTGATTTCTGGTTTTAAGCCAGCAATTATATTAGAAGATAAAATTCTAACAAATCAAGAAAACTTAGAAAAAATTAAAATTACAGATGTGCATTTCAAAGATTGTGTGGGATATGTATTGTCAAAAGATAATTCTAATAATAAAGCTTTGGATAATTGGTATGGAAATAAAGAATTTTTAAATATGTTTTCTCAGGGTAACCGTTCAAAAATACTTATTGCCGATGCAAAAAAAGCAGAAATTGAAAATAAAATAGCCCAGAAAAAAGCAATAATAAATAAAAACATTGCTATGCCTTTTGATCTTATTGAAAAGGCACCCACACTTCCTGGATGTGAAAGGGTATCAAAAGAAGAATCTAAAAAATGTTTTCAAAATAAAATGCGTTCCCATATAGCCAAAAATTTTCGCTACCCAGAAACGGCACAGGAAAATAATATAGAAGGACGTGTATTAATTTTGTTTAATATAGATTCTAATGGAAATGTAGGTAACATACAATCAAGAGGGCCAGATAAAAGTTTAGAAGATGAAGCTAAACGTATTATTAAGCTTTTACCTAAAATGAAGCCTGCAGAAAAAGAAGGACAATCTGTTAAGGTGGCTTACGGAATTCCTATTACTTTTAAAAACTTATAAGATCTATAGCCTTTTTTATAAATCCTCTAGCATCATATTATAATCATACTGTAGATCTTCATGTAACTTCGAGATGATTTTTTTAGAAAGTAGTAGTTGCCTGTTATACATGTTCTGTAATTGAACACTTCTATTAATACTAGGCTTGAAGTCTTTTAGTTTTTGGCAAAAGTAGAGTAGGAGTTCTACTTCTGTTTCTTTATTTTGAGAATAGCGAATGTATTTTTTGATGTTTCTTAAAATTTTTCGGGTACTTTTTCTAATATAAAAATAGCTATCTCTGTTAATTAATTCAAACTCGGCATCTACATAACCTTTTACACTTTCAATATAACCAGATTCGTTATGAGATTCAAATAGCAAATAGGTTAGGAGTTCTTTGTTTTCCTTTTTAAATCTAGATAGACGCAGGCAAAGTTCCTGAATTTCCTGTGTTGAAAGCGTGTTTAATTCTTGTTTAATCTCTCTTAATGTTACTGCTTTCATTTGAATATATGATTAATTCATAAATATAAAAAAACCATTGCAAGTGTAACAGTTTATACGAAGAACTTGTTTAAACTTTTTCTTGCTTACTGGATTACCTGATGATGGTTTCCTAGCAATTATCTTAAGCCTTCAAAAAGGGAATATTTGAGATTGACCGATAGGTTTTTCAATTCAATATTATTAAAAATACTGTTATCGTAATTTAGGAAAATCTACTGGATTTAATTCGTGGAAGACCTCATAGATAGTTTCAAAAATATCTTCTGCTGAAGGTTTTGAGAAATAGTCACCATCATCTCCATATGCAGGTCTGTGCGCCTTTGCTGTAAGTGTTTTTGGTTGACTATCGAGATGTTGATATGCGTTTTGAGTATTTAAAATTTCGTTTAAAATATATGCTGAGGCACCCCCAGGAACATCTTCATCGATAACCATAACACGATTTGTCTTTGCAATACTCTTAACAATGTCGTGATTTAAATCAAAAGGTAATAAAGACTGTACGTCTATAACTTCGGCATCAATACCAATTGTAAAAAGATCTTTTGCAGTTTGCTCAACAATACGTAAAGTAGATCCATAAGAAACGAGTGTGATGTCTTTACCTTCTTTAACAGTTTCAACAACTCCTATAGGTGTTCTAATATTACTTAAGTTGTTTGGCATCTTTTCCTTTAGCCTGTACCCATTTAAACATTCAATAACAATGGCAGGATCATCACCTTGTAAAAGTGTATTGTAAAAACCAGCAGCTTTAGTCATATTTCGTGGTACCAAAACATTTACACCTCTTACTAAATTTAAAATACCTCCCATTTGAGAACCAGAATGCCAAATACCTTCAAGTCTATGTCCTCTAGTTCTTATTATTAAAGGTGCTTTTTGCTTGCCTTTTGTTCTGTAGTGCAACGTTGCTAAATCATCACTAATTATTTGCAGTGCATATAAAATATAATCGAGGTATTGAATCTCAGCAATAGGTCTTAAGCCTCTCAAAGACATACCAATACCTTGTCCAATTATTGTAGCTTCTCGTATACCAACATCGGCTACACGCAATTCTCCGTGCTTTTCTTGTAAGCCTTCCAAACCTTGATTTACATCACCAATATTACCTGTATCTTCTCCAAAAACAAGAGCTTCAGGGTGATTACTAAAAATAGCATCAAAATTATCACGCAGAATGATACGAGCATCAACCTGGATAGTACTGCTATCGTAGATAGGCTTTACTTCTTTTATAAGAATATTCGATCTATCAGTTTCGGAATATAAATGTGAACTAAAATTAGGTTGTATCTTTTCAAAGATATTGTTAATCCAATCTCCAAGTTGTTGTTTTTCTTTAGAAGATTCACCTATAATAAGTCTTAAAGTTTTTCTCGCACTTGATAGAATGTCTTTTCTGGTGGGTTCATCAATACGAGCTAAGTCATCTTTTATTTTAGATATGAATGTCTTATTGGGGCTAGAAGTAGCAACTTGTGTTAATATTGAAACGAGTTCTTGCTTGTCTTTTAATATCGGTTTTAAAAAAGTATTCCATGCTTTCTTTTTAGCCTCTCGAACCTCCCTTTTAATAGTTCTTTCAATATCAGTAAGCGTTTCATTTGTCGCAATACCACTTTCTATAATCCATTCACGAAATTTTAAATTGCAATCATGTTGGGTTTCCCATTTTAAGCGTTCAGCGGTTTTATATCTTTCATGAGAGCCTGAAGTTGAATGTCCTTGGGGTTGTGTTAATTCTAAGACATGAATTAATACAGGGACATGTTCTTTTCGGGCTATATTAGAAGCCTCCTGATAGATTTCAATAAGATTAGCATAATCCCAGCCTTTAACACGTCTTATTTCATAACCTTTATGGTGGTCATCCCTTTGAAATCCTTTTAAGATTTCAGATATGTTTTCTTTCGTTGTTTGGTGTTTTGCATGTACTGAAATGCCATATTCGTCATCCCATACACTTATTACCATGGGTACTTGTAAAACACCAGCTGCATTAATGGTTTCAAAAAATAACCCTTCACTAGTACTGGCATTTCCTATGGTGCCCCAAGCAACTTCATTTCCATTAATAGAGAAGTTGTTAGCGTTTATGTTATCAACATTTCTAAAGATTTTTGAAGCTTGAGCTAAACCTAGTAGACGAGGCATCTGTCCTGCAGTAGGTGAGATGTCTGCACTTGAGTTGTATTGTTTGGTAAGGTCTTTCCAACTACCATCTTCATTTAAACTATGTGTTACAAAATGCCCCCCCATTTGGCGACCAGCAGACATAGGTTCTAATTCTAAGTTGGTATTAGCGTATAAGCCAGCAAAAAATTGTTCAATAGTTAATTCTCCAATAGCCATCATAAATGTTTGATCTCTGTAGTAACCAGATCTCCAATCTCCTTTTAAGAAAGCTTTAGCCATAGCTAATTGTGGTACTTCCTTGCCGTCTCCAAAAATTCCAAATTTTGCTTTACCAGTTAATACTTCACGTCTGCCTAGTAAGCTACATTCACGACTTTTTATAGCAATTCTGTAGTCGTTTATAACTTCTGCTTTAAAATCATCAAATGATATGTCGGTCTTCAAATTTGGAATAGTTTGCATTTAGCTGTGCTTTTTGCTCGTGCAAAAGTAGGGAAAACTTGTCGTTTTTGCAATTATTTCAGTGCTTAAATGTTTGTCATATTGTTAAAAATATCTAAAAAAAAGAAATTTAAATATTAATTATTCAATAAAAAGCATTTAAAAATAAATATTCAATAAAATATTAGTACCAACGTCTTCTAAATAGCCCTAAAAGTATTTGTGGGTCTACAGTAAATTTAAATCTGATTTTTTCATCGTAATTTGGCTGTCCAACTTCCCAGCCTAGATTAGAATATATTGGAAAGTAAATTTCGAAATAATCAGTAACCAAATTAATTCGGACACCAGAATCATAGACAAAATGCGGATCATTAAACTTGCTTTTAACAAAACCAATGTCTCCATATGCTAATACATATTTCCATAATGTAGTACTTGCATTAAATGTGGTAATCCATTGGTTTGCAAATGGTGTGTCTAGTTTGGATTTAAACCCACCTTCAGCAGCTATATATTGTTGACTGAATATACCAGAGGCTTCAGAACGTCCCAAATATGGAAGGTCAAACAAGTAATCTGTTGGTCGGTCTAAAGCAAAACTAAAATAATCTGAATTTATATCTGTTTTATTTTTTAAGAAAGTTCCAGCAAACAAACGTAAATTTAATTGCCTGTTACTTTGAAACAGACGTCTATACTCATAATTAAAAGCTATTTTACTGAACTTTTCTCCAATTTGAAAATCGGTATACCATTTATTAAAATTTATTAGATTATCATTTGAGTTTCGATAGCGAATATTGAAAAGCTTATAGTTAGGTCTGAAAGTAGGCGAGACATTATTGGTGTCTTCATCCCTTTTTATATCTAAATATCTAAACTTTAATGTTTGTCTTTTATTTGAACGCAAATCGTCATTTCTTCTAAAGAAGAGTGTCACAGAAGGTTTTATTTGTCTAACAAATAAATCTTCAGCATAAGATGTGTAGCTGCCGACTACGCCATAGTTAATAGCGAATAAGTTATTGTTAAAATAATGTGTTTTAGATAAAGCAGCAGATCCTGTTAACGATTTGGACTTAAAACCATACGAAGGTTCAACTTTGTATTTAAAAAGCTTCCTTAAAACAGTCGTATTATAGGCGCGCATGCCTAAAGTAAGGCCATCATAAATATTATTGAATTCGGCTATAGGCATAAGGAATACTTGATTGTAGTTGGGGTCTTCAATATCCTTAAAAAGCCTAAATTGTAATGGTTTGTTGTTAAAAAAGAAACCTTTTAATGATTTCCAGTTATCTCTTACATTGATTTCTGGGACAATATTTTCGTAATTTAAAACAAGCTTATTTGCGTTGTTTCTGGGTATAGTAAGTGTTTTGCTCTCTATCACGTTTTCTATCCATCTTTTAGAGACAATGCTATCGTTATTTAGAGTATACAAAGAAATTGGCATACTATTATCTCGTTTATTCTTTATGGTAAGTGTTATTGAATCTTCGGTCTTTTTTACCTTTTTTATTTTGAAATCTATTTTTTTTCGAGTGGTTAGGTAATCTCCAAAAAACCAATCAATGTCTTTATCTATTTTAGATTTTAGATAGGATTCAAAGTCTTTAGTACTGGTTTGTTTTAATTTATAGTTGGATAAAAATGATGTGATACTGGTTTCTAAAACTTGGCTGTTTATAAAATCATCTAAATATTTAAGCCCTATGCCTGCTTTGTATTTATTGGCTATATTGGTATTAAACTTAAGTAAAGAGTCTTTTTGCATGGTAAGTGCTTGATCTCTGTTTGTTCTTGCGGCAGACATTGCTGCTAAGGTGTATTTGTCATTAAATTTCATATCTGCAATATGAAAAGACTTAACACCCCAAAAATCAGCTAAAGCTCCAAGAAATTTCATATCTGGATAGTATTCATTAACATAATTCATGAGATAATAAATTTGAATACCATCTAACAGCCATTGTTCCTTTCTTGGATTTACAAGCAGTGTGTTTTCTAAATAATTGTGTAATGCAATTTTTAATAATTTAAGTTCATATTGAAAATGATTGGGGTATGTTTTTATGAATTTAGGTAAAAAATTCACACCATAAACAGGATCCTTTACATTGTCAATTTCTGTTAATAGGAGTCTTTTATGTGGATACGTTCCAAAGTTTTTTAGAATGAATTTTGTTACTTTTTCTGTAATTAAAACTCTATCTAGCACATCGAGCCCTTCATTGCTTATGTTTGAGACAATAGCGAAATCATCAGATTGTATCGTGTTGAAATTAGAACTTTTGCTTAAAAATAACTTATTGTTATTTCTGTTTTTTCCTTTTAGTTTAACTAATTGTTTTTTAGTTAGTTGTGTTTTGTTAACTAAGTCTAATTCTGAAGTTAATGTATGGGTGTTTGGATGTTCGATTTCTAGGGTGACATCTGATTTAGGGATAAATAAGTCATCTAAATTTTTATTGCTGTAATATTGCCATTCGCCATTATAAATGGCTGGAGTGATATACCAATATCTTAAATTTAAGTCACCAGAATCTGTTATCCCGTAACTTGTAAATTTAGCATTTGGAACCTGAACGATATATTCTAAATCAATTGTATAAGAATCATTTGGTTTTAAAGGTTCTTTTAATTCAACTTTAAGAACATCTATCTGATCTTTTAGTTGTTGAAATACTAAATCGGTATTATTTTGTTTAATGGAAGTAATAACAGAATAACCACGATCCTTATTTTTTGCTAAATGAAAATCATTTTTGTATTCATCGGCAATTCGTATAGCTAACGGTGTTTTTTTTGTTGAAAAACTATTGTTCCAATCATTTAAATAAATAGACTGTAATACATCTTGTGTTGTGTTTTGATATTGAATGGTTTGTGATATTTTGATTTGCTTGTTCTCAATATCAAAAATGGCCTTTACGTCAATTTTATTTTGACTAAAACTTGTAAAGAATACTAAGGTAAAAATGATACAATTAAAAAGGCGTAATTTCAATTTTCTATAAGATGTTTTAATGGTTAAAATTCAGAGAAAGGCTTTGCAAGATACCAAAATAAGATCGGTTAAAATTTTCCAATTTTTACAGCGCCTAAATATTTAGTCGTAAAAACATTGTTATATTTAGAAGTTAGGACTTAAACCAGATTCTTTATAGAAGGAGTCAAGAATAGTTATAACTTCATCTTCGGTATCTACTAAATGAATTAAATCTAAATCTTTAGGGCTTATATTTGAAAAAGAATTGAGTAAGGTCTTTTTTACCCAGTCCAGCAAACCTTCCCAAAAATCGGTACCTACAAGAATAATAGGGAACTTTCCAATTTTATGTGTTTGTATGAGTGTTATGGCTTCAAATAGTTCATCTAAAGTACCAAAACCACCAGGCATGACTACAAAACCTTGTGAGTATTTAACGAACATGACTTTACGAACGAAGAAATAATCGAAATCTAAACTTTTATCGGAATCTATATATGGATTGTCATGCTGCTCGAAAGGTAGATCAATGTTCAAACCTACAGAAGTACCACCTCCTAAGTGAGCGCCTTTATTACCAGCTTCCATAATTCCAGGACCTCCTCCAGTAATAACGCCATAACCAGCTTCAACAATCTTTTTTGCTACTTTTTCTGCTAGTTGATAGTATTTGTCTTCTGGTTTTGTTCTGGCTGATCCAAAAATAGATACACAGGGGCCTATTTTACTCATCCTTTCAAAACCATTAACAAACTCGCCCATTATTTTAAAAATAGCCCAAGAATCGTTTGTTTTTATTTCATTCCATCCTTTGTGATGTTGTTCTTTTCTCATATATAAAAGTTTATGCGTTTGTCTTTTTGTTCGTGTATTTGATTTATATTAATGAAGTAAATGGTTTAAATTTTTTCCAATTGGCTACAAAATAGTTATTTTTCGCTTCAATAAAAATACTTTAAACGACTTCGATATCATCATTTTCCAATTTAATTTTTTTCTATCTGATTTCCTGTATGTTATTACTTACTACTAATTCAATTCTTTTTTAAGAAATTTAGCCGTATAACTTTTCTTATGTTTGATGATTTCTTCTGGTGATCCTTCAACTATGATTTGTCCGCCTCCTTGTCCACCTTCGTAACCAATATCGATAATATGGTCAACGGTTTTTATTACATCTAAATTGTGTTCGATAATAAGAACCGTATTTCCTTTGTTTGCCAATTTGTTAAGTACAATCATGAGTACTCGAATATCTTCAAAGTGCAGTCCTGTTGTAGGTTCGTCTAGGATATAAAAGGTGTTTCCTGTGTCGCGTTTGCTTAATTCTGTTGCCAGTTTAATACGTTGGGCTTCACCACCAGAAAGTGTAGTGCTTTGCTGCCCTAGAGTAATATAACCCAAGCCAACATCCTTAATAGTTTTTAATTTATTATAGATTTTAGGAATGTGCTCAAAAAAGGCAACAGCTTCATTAATAGTCATGTTTAATACATCACTAATTGATTTGCCTTTATAGCGAATCTCCAGTGTTTCTCTATTAAAACGTTTCCCTTGGCAAGTTTCACACTCAACATATACGTCTGGAAGAAAATTCATTTCAATAACTCGTAATCCGCCTCCTTGGCAAGTTTCGCAACGCCCACCTTTGACATTAAAACTAAAACGCCCTGCTTTGTAACCACGAATCATAGCCTCAGGAATTTTAGCATATAAAGCTCTAATTTCACTAAAGGTACCTGTGTAAGTAACAGGATTACTTCGGGGGGTTCTTCCAATAGGGGATTGGTTAATATCAATTACTTTATCAATATGCTCTAAGCCTTTAATACTTTTATATGGCATAGGTTTCTTTACACCATTAAAATAATGTGCATTTAAAATAGGGTATAAGGTTTCGTTGATTAATGTGGATTTCCCACTACCAGAAACGCCTGTAACACCTATCATTTTTCCCAATGGAAATTTTACAGATACATTTTTTAAATTATTTCCAGTACAGCCTTTAAGCTCTAGAAATTTACCGTTGCCTTTTCTACGTTTCTTAGGAACCTCAATTTCTTTATTACCGTTTAAGTAATCGGCAGTTAAAGTCTGATGCGTTTTTAATTCATCTGGATTGCCAATACTAATTATTTCACCGCCATGTTTACCAGCTTTTGGACCAATATCTATAACATAATCGGCACGTTCTATCATGTCTTTGTCATGTTCTACAACTATAACCGAATTTCCAATATCGCGAAGGGCTACTAAGGAATTAATTAGCTTCTCATTATCACGTTGATGTAAACCAATACTAGGTTCATCCAAAATATATAATACGCCTACTAATTGGGAGCCTATTTGGGTTGCTAAACGAATTCGCTGTGCTTCACCTCCAGATAAAGATTTAGAACTTCTGTTTAATGATAAATAATCTAGCCCTACATCTAATAAAAACTGGAGCCTGGACTTGATCTCTTTTAAAACTTCTTCTGCAATTTTGAATTGTTTATCTGATAAATGTTCATGCAAACTATTAAACCAAGTGGCTAGTTCTATAATATCTGTGTTTGCTAGTTCTGCTATGTTTTTATTGTTTATTTTGAAATAAAGTGATTCCTTTTTTAATCTGGAGCCATGGCATTCTGGACATTTAATTTTGTCCATATAATCTTTGGCCCAACGTTTTAAAGAGGTCGATTCTGCGGTTTTATATTGGTTTTCAATAAAGTTAGAAACTCCTTCAAAGTCTATTTTATAATCGCGGGTAACCCCAAGTGTTTTACTCTTTACAGAAAACTTTTCATTTCCACCATACAAAATCATTTGTTTAGCTTCTTCAGGAATGTCTTTGTAAGCATCTGTTAATTTAAAATTGAAACGTTGCGCAATAGTTTGAAACTGCTTAAAGATCCAACTATTCTTTTCAGGACCGTGAGGAGCTAATGCACCAGCTGTTATTGATAAGCTATCATCTGGAACAATTTTATTTTCATTTACTTGATATAATTCTCCAATACCATTACAATTTGAACAAGCCCCTTTAGGTGAATTGAAAGAAAAATTATTAGGTTCTGGGTTTGGGTATGAAATTCCAGAAGACGGACACATTAAATTTCTACTAAAATAACGTGTTTCGTTAGTGTCTTGATCAATAACCAAAAGAACATCTTCACCATGGTACATGGCCGTATTAATGGTTTCGGTAAGTCGCTTATCGTTATCAACAGATTCATCAATAACTAATCGATCAATAACTATTTCAATATCATGTGTTTTATAACGGTCTAGTTTCATGCCTTTCGTAAGGTCATTAATCTCGCCGTCTGTTCTTACCTTAACAAAGCCTTGTTTAGCAATTTGTTCGAATAGTTCACGATAATGTCCTTTTCGAGAACGTATCACAGGAGCTAATATATTAATACGTTTTCCACTAAAATCACTAATTATAAGTTTCTTGATTTGCTCATCACTATAGCTCACCATTTTATCACCTGTATTGTAGCTATAAGCGTCACTAGCTCGCGCAAATAACAAACGCATAAAGTCATAAATCTCAGTGATAGTACCTACCGTAGAGCGCGGTGATTTACTTGTTGTTTTTTGTTCGATGGCAATAACGGGAGAAAGTCCATCAATTTTATCCACATCGGGTCTTTCTAAACCTCCTAGAAATTGCCTTGCATACGCTGAAAACGTTTCAATATATCGCCGTTGTCCTTCAGCATATATAGTGTCAAAGGCTAAAGATGATTTTCCACTTCCAGACAATCCTGTTATAACAACAAGTTTATCTCTGGGAATGGATACATCTATGTTTTTTAGATTATGTGCACGGGCACCTTTTACTTCAATAAAATCGTCAAATTGGCTCATAAAATCGCAAAGTTACGATTTTAGTTGTTAAATTCATGCGAAGTTTTATTCCATTCCTTAACAGGTATGAGTCTCATGGTTTTAAACTATAATACCAAATAATCTAAATGTTTAGAAAGGTTGCATTTCAATTTTATATATTTATTTTTGATGAGATTTTTGTTTAACAATTAACAAGTTCCTTCCTTAAAGGGAATGATATTATTATGAAATTATTAGGAATAGGCTCAAGGATTAATCACTCGGAATACGGAAAAGGTGTCGTAACTAATGTGACCACACAACATTATTGGGTAACATTTATTGAAGGGGGGTTAGAAACCATAGATTTGGATAGTGATTTTGATATTATTGAAGCAGCAGATGGTGATGTAGATACTGTTAGTTTTTTTGATGTTGAAAGTAGTTTGGTAAATATTTTAAAAAAATGGAGTGACGCCAGTGAGGTTATCCCCATTTCAGATAAATACAAAGGAGGTAAGCTCATTTTAGAGCCAGCAGATACTAGTTTAAAATCGTATGAATTACCAATAGATACTTTTTTTCATAAAATAACGATGGTTAGAGATCGGTTACGTGTTATGGAACAACGTATTAACTCTAGTAATCTCGACGAACAAGGTAAAACAGATTTACAGCAATATATTACCAGAATTTATGGGAGTCTGACTAGTTTTAATGTGTTGTTTAAATCTAAGAGCCATAACTTTGTAGGACAGAGAAGTAAGTAAAAAGTTTGTTTTCCATTGGTGTATTTGTTTTTGAATAATGAAAATAACGAAACAAACTTCTAAAGATAGACTGTAAATAACTAACAAAACAGCAATCAATTTGATTGCTGTTTTGTTAGTATGACATTTGACTCTTTATACTATAAAACTAAAAACGTTGATAGCAATTGGAACGTGAAGTTTATTACGAGACTTCAATCATTTTTATGTGACAGATTAGAATATATTAAATCACCTCCTGTAATTTTAAAACTAGTGGCGTAATTTGATGCTTGAAACCCTTCAGGTAATTTAATTAATAAACCATCCTTGCGAATCTCATATTCAAGATTTGCATTAGATCCTAAAATTTTTACATTACTAATTTTGTAATCGTATAGTGGTGATTTCTTTTTAAGTGATGTAATTAAAATCTCTTTTTCTGGAACCCCCATGCATATTGCATAAATGTCTTTACCTTTAGAAGTAAACCTAATGTCAGAGCTTTTAAAGACACGTTTAAGGTTTCTGCGCTCTGCCATATGAGTGTGTTTTAAATTTTCAACAGTCTCTCCTTCTCCAAATTTCTTCCATGGGCGACTGTTATAAATAGCTTCGCCATTTATTTTTAACCATTGACCAAGCTCTGCAAGAACGTACCTTTGTTCTTTAGGAATCGTACCATCTGCCTTAGGAGAAACATTTAAAAGTAAATTTCCATTTTTACTAACAATATCTATTAAATCGTCAATGACATTATCTGGCGATTTCACAATCATGCCATTAGTATATCCCCAATTATAGATACCTAAAGCTGTATCAGTTTGCCAAGGTTCTTTTCTAATATCATTTAGTTTACCTCGTTCTATATCCAAGACAGCACATCCATCGGGCCAGATATGTCTCGTATTATTTTTATAGTTAAAAACAACTTCTTTTCCCCATTCGTTTGCTTGGTTATAGTAATAAGATAACAATTCTAACTTGGTTGACATATTTTCATGTGCGTTTAATGCGCCATCAAACCAAATCAAATCTGGATGATATTGATCAATCATATCCTTTGTACGATTCTCAAAAAGTTTTAAAAATTCTGAATCAGCAGGAACCCCTTCTTCATGTGGACGACCATATAATCCAACATTTTCAGGATCTGTAGTATCAAATTTCTCATCGAATTTATAATAATACCAGTTTTCGGCATAGTGAGAAGACATACCAAATTTTAACCCTCTTAATCGAGTTTCTTTAGCTAACTCACCAGCTATGTCTTTCTTAGGCCCCATGTTTAAACTATTCCATTTGGTTATTTTTGATGCGTACATCGCAAATCCGTCATGATGTTCTCCAACAGGAACAACGTATTTTACACCTGCTTGTTCAAAAATATCGAGCCATTCTTTAGCATCAAATTTTTCAGCTTTAAACATTGGAATGAAGTCCTTATAACCAAATTTTTTTTGATCACCATAAGTCTCTTTATGATGTTGGTATACATTCCAGGTCATACCTGCTTGTTTACGAACATATGTTGAATCGTACATTCTACATGGATACCATTCATTACAGTAAGCAGGCACTGCATAAGGTCCCCAATGAATAAAAACACCCAATTTTGCATTATTAAACCATTCTGGTACTTCGTATGCTTTCACCGATTGCCAATCAGGTTCGTAAGATTTGTTACTTTTTTGATTTTCAGATTGCTCAGATTGTTCATCTTGCTTATCGCTTTTTTGTTTTTGTGATTGACAGGATACAATAAAAAGAAAAAGGATAATTTTAAATATGTGTCTAATTATATTCATTGGATTTTTTTTGAACTATGATATACATAGTTTTATCGCAAAAATAGGCGTTATTATAATGTTTGGAATTTGCCATTTTGTTCTTTAATGTCGTATAAATAGTTCAAAAAGACTATTTATATAGAAAAACTGTAATTAAATGATTTTTTGCGGCGCCTTCGAGAAAGGAAAAATGGTGTTTTATGGAATTAATAGCATCTTAGATTAAGATCTGTTTTCTAAAAATATAATTAGCCTAATTTGTGAATTTATTAAGTTGTGTTGTACTAATCGATAGTCCCTTTAATATGGGTTATCTCTATACCTACAACAAGTAGTTTATGAAACGTTGGTAATTGTGCGCCACTTTCTGTAGTTGTCCAGTCACTCCATGAAGCTTCTAAACCATCTATGGGTAATGTAGAGGTCCACATTTTATATCCAGTTGGTTTGCCTGTGTCATTTAGTAGCCATAAATAAGAGTCTCCAGGTGTAGAACCACCTAAATTATAGGTAACTAAAAGGGCTTCATCTCCATTTTTGAGTTTTACAAGCCTGCGCTCTACACCTTCGTCAAAAATTTTATAAGGAGCTACTAACCAAAATGAATCGTTATTAAAGTAGTTTAAAGCTTTTGTTATCAACTCTTCAGCCATATCACTTTCAACTTTAAAGCTATGTATATAGGCTTTACTTTCTGCATGGTTATTTAAATCTAGATTTACTTTAAACTCTTTCCAGTAAACTTCACAGGTATTGTTCGTTTTGTCCCATTCATAATGACGCCTTTTTTTAAAGGTCCATTCAATATAATTTGTGCTTTTAAAAGCATCATAGTTTAAAGCGTCAAGCATTTTGTAAGCCAAACTATCGGCTTCTTTTCCCTGAATGCCATTGGGTAAATCTTCATTGTATTTAAAGAATAAAAAACCAAAAAATAAAAAACTAGGTAATGTGAGAAAGATGACTACTCCTATTATTATCTTAAATATTTTTTTTGATTTCTTCGTCATAAAACCTTTGTATAGCTTTTTGTAACTAAGAGGCTAAATTATTAAATACTATTGTTCTAGTGAAAATAAAACTTTAAAAACCGATGGCTGTATCATCACCTCGATGATCTGCACCACCCTCTAACAATTCATCATCCAAAACAAGTATTCCATCGACCTTGCCAATTACTGGTGAATCTTTTTCGTTTATTGAATATCCCAATTTTTCGAGTTGAAGTATTAAAGTTTTATCAAATAAATTGGGTTCTATTCGGATTTCGTCAGGTAGCCATTGGTGATGAAAACGTGGTGCATTTACGGCTTCTTGCATGGTCATATTATATTCGTGGACATTAAGAATTGTTTGTAAAACAGATGTCATGATAGTGGAGCCACCAGGAGTGCCAACAGACATGAATAATTTGCCATTTTTTTCAACTATTGTAGGTGTCATGGAACTTAACATACGTTTTTCTGGGGTGATGCTATTTGCAACTGCTCCTATAAGTCCAAACATATTTGGAGTACCAGGTTTACTACTAAAGTCGTCCATTTCATTATTTAAAAAGAATCCTAAATCTGAACAGTATAATTTTGAACCATAGGCACCATTTATGGTTGTGGTTACAGATACAGCATTACCAAATTGATCAACGATAGAGTAGTGGGTTGTTTCATTACTTTCGACCACTTGAACATTGCCATGTGATACATCACTTGATAATGTTGCTTTTTCAAATGAAAAGTTATGCATTCTATCATTTAAATAAGATTTACTTATTAATGTGTCGCCAGGTATATTTACAAAATCGGGATCACCCAGATAAAAACTTCTATCGGCATATGCACGGCGTTCTGCTTCTGTTATTACTTGAATGGATTTAATCGAATTATGGCCAAATTTATCTAAATCATAAGGTTCAATCATTCTCATTATTTGTGCTAAACAAATACCTCCGCTAGATGGTGGTGACATAGAAATTATTTTCAAATCATCATACATAAACGTGATAGGTGTACGCCATTTAACCGTATACTTTGCTAAATCTTCTTCAGTTAGAATGCCTCCGTTTTCTTGAATAAACTTTACCAAACGTTTGGCTGTTTCTCCTTTGTAAAATTCGTTTTTTCCATTATTTAAAATACGTTCTAATGTTTTTGCAAGCGCAGGATACTTTATGGTATCACCCATTTTCCATGCTTTGTCAAATAGGATGGAATCTTTATTAGCTTTTAAAAAATAAGGCTGGTATCTTTTTATTTTTGCTTCTTGTTTTTGAGTGACTATAACGCCTTTGTATGCCAGATTAATGGATGGTTTTATAATATCTTCTATAGGCAAACTCCCTAATTTTTCATGAACAGCAAAAACACCAGCGACAGACCCAGGTACGCCAACTGCCATTGCTCCTAAAGTGCTTTTCTCAGGTATAACATTTCCATTTTCATCCAAATACATGTCCTTTGTAGCTGCTAAAGGCGCTTTTTCTCTATAATCTAATGCGCCAATGTCGCCATTTGATTTTCGATAAACCATAAAACCACCGCCACCTATATTACCAGCATATGGATAAGCAACTGCTAAAGCCAATTGCATGGCTGCCATAGCATCAAAGGCATTACCTCCTTTTTTAAGAACATCATTACCAATTTTAGAAGCTTCTGCTCGTGCAGAGACAACCATAGCATTTTTTGTTATTAACCCTGTTTCTCTGGGTTCAATGGTGTTTTTACAAGAGATAAAAAGAGTGAATAATAAAGCTGCGTATAGTAATTGTTTCATGATTTATGCTTCGTTTAATTCTTTGAGTTTTTCCTTAGAAAAGGCTATCAATTCATCAAAAAATACTGTAAATTCATTTTCAAATTCTTTATAAAATTCTTCAAGCTCAACGATAGCCTCATCCATTCCAGACCTATTTTTTGTTCTTCTATTCATACCATCCAAAACCCTAGAAATACCATCAATAGAAGCATAACTTAAAAGCCAATTGTCGGCAATCATATAGGGCATCATTTTTTGAATTCTTATGGGAAGTATATTATAATGAGCCTCTAGTGAATCATAAAAGGTATCTACATATGTGTTTAAGGGGATAACACTATATTTATTCCAGTTTTTAGCAAGAAAATGATCATAAAGAATATCTACTATAATTCCTGAGTAATGACCATATTTTTCATGTAACCTTTTAGTGCTTAGCCTAACTGTTTTATGTGCATCTGTGTAGGTGTCTATATTTCGATGTAATAAGATGCCTGTTTGAATATCTTTTGAGTATTCCTTATAACTTTTTCCTTTAATGCCGTCAGCAATAAAATTACCAATAGTTATTAAATCATTATTTCCTGAAAGATAAATATGTGCCAAGTAATTCATTTGTGAAATTTACGAATTCCGATTTAAGAATTACAATTTTGGAATTGTATATTTGCTTTTTTAATTTGAAAATTACAAAATGACACTTATAAAATCGATTTCAGGAATTAGAGGAACTATTGGTGGACAAGTAGGCGGAAATCTTACACCTATTGACGCTGTGAAATTTGCGGCTGCTTATGGCGCTTGGTTAAAACAGCATAGAGAAAAAGAAAATTATCGTGTAGTTGTTGGTAGGGATGCTCGCATTTCTGGAAAAATGATCCAAAACTTAGTCATGAATACCTTAGTTGGTATGGGGATTCATGTGATTGATGTCGGACTTTCCACAACGCCAACAGTTGAAGTTGCTGTTCCTTTGGAGCATGCAGATGGGGGTATTATATTAACTGCAAGTCATAACCCTAAGCAGTGGAATGCATTAAAGTTGCTAAATGAAAAAGGCGAGTTTTTAGATGCTGTTGAAGGGTCGAAAATTTTAGACATCGCAGAAAGCGATAGTATGAATTTTGCTGATGTTGACAGTTTAGGAAAAATAACAAAAAATAACGCCTATATCGATTTGCACATTATAGAGGTTTTAGATTTACCTTTGGTAACGGTAAAACCGATAGAAGAAGCACGTTTTAAAGTTGTTGTAGATGGCGTAAATTCGACAGGAGGTATTGCTATTCCATTACTTTTGGAACGTTTGGGTGTCGATGTTGTGAAATTATATTGTGAACCAAATGGGCATTTCCCACATAATCCTGAACCTTTAAAAGAGCATTTAGCAGATTTGTCTGCCGAAGTAAAAAAGCACAGAGCAGATTTTGGTATTGTAGTAGACCCAGATGTGGATCGTTTAGCTTTTATGGATGAGAATGGTGAGATGTTTGGAGAAGAGTATACTTTAGTGGCTTGTGCAGATTATGTATTGAGTAGAACGCCAGGGAATACTGTTAGTAATATGAGTTCTACAAGAGCGTTAAGAGATGTGACTGAAAAGTATGGTGGTACATATGAAGCGAGTGCTGTAGGCGAGGTGAATGTTGTAAACCTTATGAAAAAGAATAAAGTCGTTATTGGAGGAGAAGGTAATGGCGGTATTATTTATCCAGAGTCTCATTACGGACGTGATGCTTTGGTTGGAGTTGCTTTGTTTTTGAGTTTGTTGGCAGATAAAAATATAAGTGTTAGTGAACTTAGAAAAACATACCCAGACTATTTTATGAGTAAAAAGAAAATTCAGTTGACACCAGAGTTGGATGTTGATGGTATTTTAAAAACAATGGAAGATCGATATAAAAATGAGCAATTAACAACTATTGATGGTGTTAAAATTGATTTTTCTGAAAGTTGGGTACACTTGCGTAAAAGTAATACAGAACCTATTATTAGAATTTATACCGAAGCAAAATCTCAAAAAGAAGCTGACGATTTAGCAGATAAATTTATCGAAGAGATCGGAGTTATTGCTCAAGCATAATCATCTTGTACTATACAATATTTAAAAGCGCAAATTTTATTTGCGTTTTTTTTGTTTCACCTTTTATGTAATAGCTTATGTGGGCTAAAGCTAGATATAAGTTGTAATCTTAAAATATAAAGGATTATGGTTCTATGGAATAAAGAAATGTAATTAACGGTCAAATATATGCAACTAATGGTCATTTAGTGTAATGATAGTTAAAGATGTAGTTCAAAATTGCTAGATTTATAGAAACGAAATATTTCTATTTAGGTTATGAGCTTTAAAAAGTATTCACGCATTGTACGATTGCTCCTATTGTTAATCTTAGCAGTTTCCTGTCAGTCAAAAAAAGAGACGAAAAAAGGAATTGTAGTTAATACAAATGAAAAACCAAATATTGTTTTAATTATAGCCGATGATGTTAGTTGGAATGATATTGGAGCTTACGGACATCCTAATATACAAACACCAAATTTGGATGAGCTAGCTGAAGATGGTATGCGTTTCAATCAGGCGTTTTTAACAACAAGTTCCTGTAGTCCTAGTAGAACGAGTATCATCTCTGGCCTTTATCCACATAATACGGATGCCGAACAATTGTCGTGGCCATTACCAGAAGATAAAAAAACCTTTGTACAACAATTAAAAAATGCAGGGTATTGGACAGGTTTAGCGGGTAAATACCATATGGGAGATCCTGTTAGAGACGATTTTGATGTGTTGTTAGAAATGCAATGGGAGGATGCTCCTATAGGGTTAGATAGAAGGTTAACAGGTGATGGAAGTGGTTGTGATGAATGGATTAAACTGTTAAAAAATAGACCAAAGGGAAAACCTTTCTTTACCTGGTTGGCATCGTTTGACGCGCATAGACCATTTTATGAAAATATCTCTGATGAGCCTTATGGTCTTGAAGATGCTGTTATTCCTCCTTATATGCCAAAAACAGCTTCGGTTAAAAAAGACTTTGCTCTTTATTATGACGAAATATCAAGAATGGATCGTTATATAGGTGAAGTTGTTGCCGAATTAGACGCTCAAGGTGTTACAGATAATACATTGATTTTATTTATCTCGGATAATGGCAGAGCCTTCCCCAGAGATAAAACGACGTTATATGATGGCGGTATAAAAACACCTTGGATTGTTAAATGGCCAGCTATGGTTATGCCAGGAAGTGTAAATAATAATTTGGTAAGTTCTGTCGATATAGCTTCAACTTTAATGAGTGTTGCTGGGTTAAAACCTTTAGAAGTGTTCGATGGTGAGGATATTAGTTCTTTACTAATGGGAGACATTAGAGAAATACATAATGAAATTTATGCTGAGGATCATTTTCATGATTTTGAAGATTACACACGTGCAGTGAGAACTCATAAGTTTAAGTATATAAAGAATTATTATCCAGATTTGCCTAATACCCCTTCTGCAGATGTGTTAAGAGATAGAGCTTGGAAAAGTATGGTTAAAGAAAATAAGGCAGGAACTCTGAATGAAGCTCAAAAACGATGTTTTGAAGTTCCGAGACCAGAAGAAGAACTTTTTGATGTTGTTGCAGACCCCTATGAGTTAAATAACCTCGCTCAAAACAAAGAATATACGAATGTTTTAAATTATATGCGAGTTAGATTAAATACTATTAGAGAAATTACAAAAGATTATATGCCAACTGTTCGTATGCCAGATGATTTCTTTAGAGGAACAGGGTTACCAACAAAGTATCGCATTAGACCAAGACCATCAAAAGCCGTTTATATGAAAGCCCGTAAAGAAGGTAAAGTGTTAATTAATCCAGACTTTAAAGGGTGAGCAAAGGACTAATGCATTGGTATTAGTCCTTCTTTTTTTTATGCTTCCAGCGTTTATGAGTCCAAAAATAGTATTCAGGCGCTTTGTAAATTTGCTTTTCAACTTCTTTAAGGAACATATCTGTTAACTCATAGTTTTCAAATTTATTAGAGTCTTCGGCAAGTGTTATAATTTCTGCTTCATAAAAACCTCGTTTTATTTTGGTAACTTTTAAATAAGCTGTAGAAAGATCTAATTTTTTTGCTAAGCGTTCAGCCCCAGTAAAACATGGTACATCAATTCCCATAAATTGACTCCAATAGACATCTTTACTTAGTCTGGGGGATTGATCACTTAAAAAACCAGTAATACTTTTAATTCCTTTAGATTCATTTTGGTTTATTATACTTGTGGTTTCTTTTGTACTAATGAGTGAGGTATTAAATTTAGAGCGAATATCTCTAACCAACTTATCGAAATGTTGGTTTGCAAGTTTTTTATAAACAGCTAAACCCTTAAAATTTATGTAGTTTTGAAGTACAATAGACCACTCCCAACTGGCATAATGACCAAATATTAAAATAACACTTTTGTTTAAAGATTCTAAACGCTTAAACTCTTCTGGATTGGTTATTTTAAAGCGTCTTTTTAATTCTTTTTCAGAAATTGACATGGTCTTTGCCATTTCTAAAAACATGTCGCATAAATGCTTATAGAATTTTTTCCTAATAGAGGCAATTTCTTTGTCTGTTTTATCAGAAAACACAAGCCTTAAGTTGTTGGTAACTACCTTTTTTCTGTAGCCTATTATGTGATAAAGTAATATGTAAAGACCATCTGAAACTATATACAATAACCTAAAGGGAAGTTTGGATATAGACCATAAAAAAGGATAAACAATAATATAAATTAGAAATTGCATTAATTAATTTTAGATTTGTAGCAGCAAATATATGTTAAATACATTTTAAACGTTTACACCGCATGGGCAAATTAGACTTAATTACTATAATTATAATCGCAGCTAATGCCATCATATCTTATAAAGGATTTGGTGATTATAGTTTTTTTGATAGATACAAGTTTCACGTAGGAGGCGTGCAAAGAGGTGAAAAAATCAGACTGTTTAGTTCGGGATTTTTACATGTAGATACACAACATTTATTGTTTAATATGCTTACTCTGTATTTTTTTGCAGGTGTCGTTATTACGCTTTTAAGTCCACTTTATTTTATCTTAATTTATTTAGGTAGTTTGTTATTTGGTAGTCTGCTATCACTGTTTTTTCATAAAAATGAGTATCACTACAGTGCTGTTGGAGCTAGTGGAGCAGTTACAGGTATTCTGTATTCTGCTATTTTATTGCGTCCAGGCATGGAATTGTATATGTTTTTTATTCCGATACCAATACCAGCATATATTTTCGGAATAGGTTATTTATTATATTCTATTTATGGGATGAAGAATAGAATAGGTAATATAGGGCACGATGCTCATTTTGGAGGTGCTATTGGAGGTTATGCTATTACTTTGGTTTTATCACCCGAGTTGTTTCAAACCAATTTACTTATGATTGGTCTATTAGCAATACCTATAGTTTTGTTGTTTGTTTTGAAGAAAATGGGGAAAGTATAGTGAACAGTAAATAAAATTTTATTCTTAAATTTCTACTGTGGCATAGCTATTGAATTTATAGTAGTAATGTATATCTTTGCTCTCTATTTAAACGCTTGATATTCATAGATTTAATGTTTTTTGAATTAATATAATAAATGATCGGGTCTTGTTTTAATGACAGATTGACCTAAATACATATATGAAGAAATCTAATTTTATAGCCCTTGACAGTTTGTCATTACAGGAATTTGATGAAAACTCAGAATTAATTCCATTAATGACACCAGAAGACGAAGAAGCCATCAATAATGAAGAATTACCAGAAACACTACCCATTTTATCATTGCGAAATACGGTATTGTTTCCAGGTGTTGTGATTCCTATTACGGCTGGTAGAGATAAATCTATCAAATTAATAAATGATGCCAATAAAGGCGGAAAAGTTATTGGTGTAGTATCTCAAAAAGATGAATCTGTTGAAGATCCATCTGCAAAAGATATCAATGAAACAGGTACAGTAGCAAGAATACTACGTGTTTTAAAAATGCCAGATGGTAATGTAACTGTTATTATCCAAGGAAAAAAACGTTTTAAAGTGGCAGAGGTTCTTACAGAGGAACCATACATGAATGCGACTATTAGAGATATTGCAGAGGCTAAACCAGCTGTTAATAATAAAGAATTTACTGCAATTATAGATTCTATAAAAGACTTGGCGCTGGAAATTATAAAAGAAAGCCCAAATATTCCTAGCGAAGCATCTTTTGCTATAAAAAATATAGAAAGCAATTCCTTCTTGATAAATTTTGTGTCTTCAAACATGAATATATCGGTAGCAGAAAAGCAATCGCTTTTAGAAATAAATGATCTTAAAAAGCGCGCCTTGTCCACACTTAAACTTATGAATGTTGAATTTCAGAAGTTAGAGCTTAAGAATGATATTCAGTCTAAAGTTCAAATGGATATGAGTCAACAACAACGTGAGTATTTCTTGCATCAGCAAATGAAAACCATTCAAGAAGAATTGGGAGGTGTAAGTCATGATGAAGAGCTAGAAGAAATGAAGTTACGTGCTAGTGAAAAACAATGGGACGAGCAAGTCGCTAAGCATTTTGATAAGGAAATTTCTAAAATGCAACGTATGAACCCGCAAGTTGCAGAATACTCTATCCAACGTAATTATTTAGAGTTGTTTCTGGATTTACCTTGGAATGAATTTAGTACTGATAAATTCGATTTAAAATATGCTAAAAAGGTACTGGATAGAGACCATTTTGGATTAGAAGACGTAAAGCGTAGAATCATAGAATATCTTGCAGTATTGAAATTACGTAATGATATGAAATCACCTATTCTATGTTTGTACGGACCTCCAGGTGTTGGTAAAACATCGCTTGGTAAATCTATTGCAGAAGCATTAGGTAGAGAATATGTGCGTATTTCGTTAGGTGGTTTACGTGATGAAGCAGAAATTAGAGGGCATCGTAAAACATATATTGGTGCGATGCCTGGACGTATTATTCAAAGTTTGAAGAAAGCAGGAACTTCAAACCCTGTTTTTGTTTTAGATGAAATTGACAAACTATCTAATTCACACCAAGGAGATCCTTCTTCAGCGATGTTAGAAGTTTTAGACCCTGAACAAAATAGTGAGTTCTATGATAATTTCTTAGAGATGGGTTACGACCTTTCTAAAGTGATGTTTATAGCAACATCTAATAGCTTGTCTACCATTCAGCCAGCATTGCGTGACCGTATGGAGATTATCAATGTAACAGGATATACTATTGAGGAAAAAGTTGAAATAGCTAAACGTCATTTATTACCTAAGCAATTAAAAGAACATGGTTTATCAACCGAGCATTTAAAGATTGGCAAGTCACAATTAGAAAAGATTGTAGAAGGCTATACACGTGAGTCTGGTGTTCGTGGTTTGGAAAAACAAATCGCCAAAATGGTGCGTTATGCAGCTAAAAACATCGCCATGGAAGAAGATTACAATATAAAAATTTCTAATGAAGATATTATTGAAGTTTTGGGCGGTGCAAAATTAGAACGTGATAAATATGAAAACAATAATGTTGCTGGAGTTGTAACAGGATTAGCATGGACACGTGTTGGTGGTGATATTCTGTTTATTGAATCCATTTTATCAAAAGGAAAAGGAACACTTACTATTACTGGAAATTTAGGTAAGGTGATGAAAGAATCTGCTACTATTGCGATGGAATACATCAAATCTAATGCAGATAGTTTTGGTATAGACGCGACTGTTTTTGATAATTATAATGTTCATATTCACGTACCAGAAGGTGCTACACCAAAAGATGGACCAAGTGCAGGGGTGACTATGTTAACATCATTAGTGTCATTATTCACACAAAAGAAAGTGAAGAAAAGTTTGGCAATGACAGGGGAGATTACGCTACGAGGAAAAGTACTGCCAGTAGGTGGTATTAAAGAAAAAATTCTGGCAGCTAAACGAGCTAGAATAAAAGAGATTTTATTGTGTGAGGAAAATAGACGTGATATAGAAGAAATAAAAGCGGACTATCTAAAAGGTCTAACGTTTCATTATGTGACTGATATGAGTGATGTTATTGAAATAGCGCTTACGGATCAAAAAGTAAAGCATGCCAAGAAGCTATAAAATTAAGATACATTAACCTCGATTTATTTCGGGGTTTTTTTATATAACATTACAAAATAAAAGATACTTGCTATCGTTTTAAGATAGATTTACTTACTTTGTATCGTAAATATGCTAAAGAAAATTATCACTTTTTTTTGTTTGTCTTCTAGTATGCTGTCTATGGCTCAAGTAGGAGGAGAAACAACGTATCAATTTCTTAATTTGATATCGTCGCCTCGTCAAGCAGCGCTAGGAGGGAAGATACTAACAAATGTTGATTATGATGTTACTCAGGGGCTTTTTAATCCAGCAACTATTAATGTTGAAATGGATAATCAGTTGGCAGTAAATTATACAAGTTATTTAGGAGGAATTAATTATGGTACAGCTTCTTATGCGTATACACTAGATAGACGCACACAAACATTACATGCTGGTATTACTTATATTAACTACGGTACGTTTGATGGGTATGATGAAAATGGTAACAGTACAGGAACTTTTACAGGTAATGAAGCTGCTCTTTCTATGGGATATGCGCTTCAAATTGGTTATTCCGATTTTTATTTTGGGGCAAATGTTAAGCTTATCACTTCAAAATTAGAACAATATAATTCACTAGGTGTTGCTGCAGATTTAGGCTTACTGTATATTAATAAAGATATAGATTTTAATGCTGCTATAGCAATTAGGAATTTAGGAACTCAAATTACTACGTACGCTGGGCTTAGTGAACGTCTTCCATTTGAAGTCGATTTTGGAATGTCTCAACGCTTAGAGAATGTACCAATTCGTTGGCATGTTACTTTTGAAAATCTTCAGAGTTGGCCAATAGCCAGGTCTAATCCTGCTCGTGTGGTTAGTGATTTAGGGGGGAGTCAAACTAGCGAAAAGGTTGGTTTTTTAGGACAATTGATAAGACATACCATTATTGGAGCAGAACTATTTCCTGAAGGTGGTTTTAATATAAGACTAGGTTATAACTTCCGTAGAGGAGAAGAGTTACGAATTATCGATCAGCGTAATTTTTCAGGCCTATCTGCTGGTATTTCAATTAAAATGAATAAAATGCGCTTTAGTTACACACATGCAAAGTATACAAGTGCTGCTAATTCAAACTTTTTTGGTTTACAAATAGATTTGCGGTAAAATAATATTCAATTTACTATCTCAATTGATAGAACCTCTTGCATTTACTTTACACCTTCGAGAGAAAACAATAATAATTAGAGGAGCAATTAAACTTGAAAATTATTTGAAATAACCTGCTTAAGCATAAATTATAATAATTAGTTTTTTTGCTTAAAGCACTTTAAGTATTTTAGGCACTTTAAACTTAATAAATGAATAAAATTACTATAGCCATAGATGGGTATTCTTCAACAGGAAAAAGTACTGTGGCGAAACAATTGGCTAAATATTTAGGTTATGTATACATTGACACAGGTGCCATGTACAGAGCCGTTACATTTTATGCCATGAAAAAAGGACTTATTAGTGATGACGATTTTAATATTGAAGCATTAATCTATCAGTTACCAAATATAAAAATAAGCTTTAAGTTTAATGAAGCTCTAGGGTTTGCAGAGGTCTATTTAAATGACATTAATGTAGAAAAAGAAATTAGAACATTAGAAGTATCTAGTTTTGTTAGTAAAGTAGCAGCTATATCTCCAGTGCGTCATAAATTAGTAGAGCAGCAACAAAAAATGGGAAAAGATAGAGGTGTGGTTATGGATGGTAGAGATATTGGTACTGTCGTTTTTCCTGATGCAGAACTTAAATTATTTATGACAGCTTCTGCTGAAAAAAGAGCTGTACGACGTTATGAAGAACTCATTAGTCGTGGCGATAAGGTTCTTTATGAAGATGTTTTACAAAATGTTCAAGAGCGCGATCACATTGATACAACTCGTAAAGATTCTCCATTAGAAAAGGCTAAAGATGCTATTGAAATTGATAACTCAAACCTGAGTCTGGAAGAACAGTTTGATAAAATTTTACAATTAGCAAAAATGACTATGGAAGATTTTGAGTGATTTTTTAATTTAATGAGAGCATAAAATATATTACACTCACAAATTGTATTGTAGAGGTATATAGAGAGTTGCTTTAAGCCCACTCTGTTTTAATTACAATTATTTATACTAATAACATTTATAGTGTTTTTTATCTCCTTGTAACTCGGTATTGTCTGAGAGGATGTCTGCGTAATAACAAAAAAACGAACCTCTAAATTAATAAAGATTCGCTTTTTAAATTCTAAAATATATTCTATTTCCTATAAATTAGGAATAATTAATTCTTGATCTGGATGAATTAAATCTGGATTCTTTAAAATATCAGAATTTGCTTTAAAAATATCTTGATATTTTGATGCTTTTCCATAATACTGTATCGCTATTTTACCTAAAGTTTCTCCGCTTTTAACAGTATGTCTGTGAAAAACACTTTCATCGGCAACTTTGATATCAGCTATAATATCTGCTGGGTTTTCACCGCCTATTTCTTTTATCTTGTCCCAAATCAAGTTTTTTTCATAGGGTGTATTTGCAGTTCCCCAGATCTTCAAAACGCCGCTTTCTTCTTGTACATCACCATTTTGGATATTTAAAGATTCTCCCAAATCTAATACTGATTGGTATTTTGCTTTCATAGTTATAAGTGTTAAATTATTTCATTATTTCAGTTTTACAATATAATAAATTTCTTATATAAAACTTGTTTATTAAGGGTTAAGTTTTTGTTTCCATATTTTTAGACACAAAAAAAATATAAAAGTCACATTAAAAGTTTGTTTTGTCAAATTAGGCTAATTTATTGAAAATATGTATTTTTGCACTCCTTTTAGCGAATTATTGGAAAGATAAAAGGACTGAAAACAAATTTATATATAACGCTTCTGTGTGTTAATCGCTTAAAACCTTCCAAAACATGCAGAATACAAATTTTAATCAGCAAATGGCTGAAAAAGCAAAACAAGCTGAAGTTGAAACAACAGAAGCTCCAGCAGTAGAAGCTCCAGTAATATCTGAAGCTCAAGCAAATCCAGAAAAATTCTTAAAAGAGTTCAATTGGCACAATTACCAAGAAGGTATAGATGAGGTTGATGGGAAACAACTTAAAGAATTTGAAAAATTAGTAGCAGAAAATTTCGTTGATACACTTAACGATGAGGTTGTTGAAGGTACAGTAGTTCACATTTCTGATAGAGATGCGATTATTGATATCAATGCAAAATCTGAGGGTGTTATTTCTTTAAACGAATTTCGTTACAATCCTAGCTTAGCAGTAGGTGATAAAGTAGAAGTATTAATTGATGTTCGTGAAGATGCAACAGGACAATTAGTACTGTCTCACAGAAAAGCACGTGTTATAAAAGCTTGGGATCGTGTTAATGCGGCTCATGATACAGGTGAAATCGTTAATGGTTTTGTTAAATGCAGAACTAAAGGTGGTATGATTGTAGATGTTTTCGGAATTGAAGCATTCTTACCAGGATCTCAAATTGATGTAAAACCAATTAGAGATTACGATCAGTATGTAAATAAAACTATGGAATTTAAAGTTGTTAAAATCAACCACGAATTCAAAAACGTAGTAGTATCTCACAAAGCTTTAATTGAAGCGGATATTGAAATACAGAAAAAAGAAATTATTGGTCAATTAGAAAAAGGTCAAGTACTAGAAGGTATTGTTAAAAATATTACTTCTTATGGTGTATTTATTGATCTTGGTGGCGTTGATGGTTTAGTTCATATCACAGATTTATCTTGGTCTAGAATTAATCATCCAAACGAAATTGTAGAATTAGACCAAAAACTTAATGTTGTAATCCTTGATTTTGATGAAAACAAATCAAGAATCCAATTAGGATTAAAACAATTAAGTAAGCACCCATGGGAAGCTCTTGCAGAAGAGGTGAAAGTAGGTGATAAAGTAAAAGGTAAAGTAGTTGTAATTGCAGATTACGGTGCATTTATTGAAGTGGCTGATGGTGTTGAAGGATTAATTCACGTATCTGAAATGTCATGGTCTACACATTTACGTTCAGCTCAAGATTTCGTTTCTGTAGGAGATGAAGTTGAAGCAGTTATCTTAACTTTAGATAGAGAAGATCGTAAAATGTCTCTAGGAATTAAGCAATTAACTCCAGATCCATGGACAGATATTACTGGTAAATATCCTCTAGCTTCTAAGCATACAGGTGTTGTACGTAACTTTACAAACTTTGGTGTTTTTGTTGAACTAGAAGAAGGTATTGATGGATTGATTTATATTTCAGATTTATCTTGGACTAAGAAAATCAAACATCCATCTGAGTTCTGTGCAGTAGGAGATAAGTTAGATGTTATTGTATTGGAGTTAGATGTTGAAGGACGTAAATTAAGTTTAGGTCACAAACAAACAACTGAAAACCCTTGGGATAAATATGAAACAGAATTCGCTTTAGAAACTATTCATAATGCATCTATCTCTGAAATAGTTGATAAAGGTGCTACTATAGAGTTTAATGAAGATATCGTTGCTTTTGTACCTTCTCGTCATCTTGAAAAAGAAGATGGAGGAAAGCTTAAGAAAGGTGAAGCTGCAGAATTCAAAATCATTGAATTTAATAAAGAGTTTAAACGTGTTGTAGCGTCTCATACAGCTGTATTTAAAGCTGAAGAGGTTGCAAATGTTAAAGCAGCAGTTAAGAAAGCGGCTAGTGCGGCAGCAGAAGCAAAACCAACTTTAGGTGATGCTAATGATGCTTTACAAGCTCTTAAAGATAAAATGGACGGGAAAGTATAATTTTCCAAATCATTTATAAAATTAAAGCCTTCAAGAAATTGAAGGCTTTTTTTATTTAGATACTTGGCCCCAAAATAGGAGCAAGATTATAGATATAACTGAAAGTCATACTTAATTTTAGTAGAAACCAAAACGAAACAATAGATCATACTTCCTTCGAAATGGAATTTAGCTCCATGACTTTAATGAGGCCTACTAATAAAAATAAGACCATAGCTATATATGTATTTAAGAATGCTAAGGATAAACCAATAACGTAAATAAATATACAAATAAAGTCTATAGTTCTTCTGTCTAAACAAATGGCTACTTTAGATGTTTTTCCATGAAATTTAATAATAGAACTTCTTAAAAGCATGAATGATAAGCTGACTCATAAAAAGTACAAAGCCATAAAGAATAACAGGAACAATGTCTGTATGATGATTACCTTCTCCAATCCAATTTGTTGCAAATGGAATTACAGATAACCAAAATAACAGGTTTAAATTTATCCATAAAATTTTCCCATTTATTTTTTTCGCTATTCTAAATAGTTGATGGTGGCTAAGCCAATAAACACTAACGTATAAAAAGCTCACAAAATAACTAATAAATGTAGGTATGATTTTTAAAAAACCTTCTAAGGTATATTCATTTGGAGCTTCCAGTTCTAAAACCATAATGGTGATAATAATAGCAAGTACACCATCACTGAAGGCCTCTAATCTTTCAGAGGTCATTTCATTTTTCATTGTAAATTCAAATTAATAATATATAGGGATCTGTTCTTTCTTACTATGCAAGGTTAAAGAAGAAAGCGAAGTTCACTTTCTTCTTTTTTGTCATGTTATTATGTATTGCTGCGTAGAAGTTTAGAAAGAACCTTACCAATAAACATGTCCCTTTCCTAGTGTGGAACAATCATTCCTATTTTAATAACAATCAATTTTACTTATAATAATTTCGATCGTCAGGTGCTTCATTTAGAGTAAATGTATGTTGGTACTTTGGATCGTATATGTTCAATATCGTATAAGTACCCGAAGTTTTCCAAGATTCACCATCCCAAGTTCCATCATCATTTAGTAATTTTTGAATGTGCTGAGACTGTATTAAAACACGTCCCCAAAACAGCCATTTACCATTTACATTATGTACATAGTAAACTCTAACTGGATCTAATTGAAAAATCCTTGCGCTAGGCTTATCTTTAAACTCAAACACCATACCTTCAACATCTTTAAGAGTAATTGGTGTTGTCTGATGCTTCTCTAGATCAAAAATATGAACAGGGAACCCCTGTTCTGTCGTTAATTGTAATGTGTCATTGATTTCTACGAAACTTCCCATTTTTATATTTTTTTAGTTTTTAATTAATTTTCTACAAATGTTTTTTCTTCTCTTACAGAAATTATAATATCAGAATAATATAGAACGATACAAGGTCCTTTAACAAGCTTATATTTTAGTAGCTGTAACTACCTGCAGCTTTTTTATATTCTTCCTTAGTCATTTTTTGTATTCAAGTTATAGCATTTTAAAACAGGGGCCATAATGTAACCCCTCTTTATCTGGAATAGGTATCTGCATAAGTGGCAGGGCAAATTGTTCTAATTTAAACATCACCTCAATAGCATTTACTAATGCAGCTTGTCCTCTTCCATTGATTGCCCAAGCGTCTTCTAAAAATTTTACTAAGTCTGTATAAACTTCATCAAAACTGTTCATTAAATGCCAGACTTCTGGCGAAACATCCTCTTTTTTATAACCGTTTTTCGGGATTCTTGCAACATTATAAGTTTCTGGTCGAGGCATTGGATCTTTGAAGTAATACTTGTCTCCCTCTTGAACAATCTTCTTTTGATAATATACTTCCCAAAAGCGGTAAAAGTGTGCCAGATTATCCATTCCAGTACTAGCAGGCGTTACATTTTCAGAACCTTCACCTTGTTCTTTGATCATATCAATGGCTTTAGAAACACTTTCGGCATCTGCCATGACCCACCAGGATAAAGGACCTGCTAATTGACGCTCGACATCCATTTTTGGCTGTAATTCTTGAAATAATTCATTAATCCTGTCGTATAATGCACCTATGGTTGTATTGTGTTCATGGCTTTGCATGTGTTTCGTATTGTTAATTTTACCTTCTTGATTACAAAGACCTCCTATACTTACCAGTTCTTTTGTTTCATAATCATATATTTCGGCAATTTCTTCGGGTAATTCAATTTCCATGAAATTTCTAAGAGAACAATCATTTAAGCCTTCTAAGTATAGAAAAAGTTCTGGGTGAACACCACCTGGAAGACCAGAAGGAAACTTCAATCTGTTTTTAGTATTATATATTCTAGGTTCTCCACCAATACCAACAATCATATTACAGACCATTGCCATGTGAAGCATTTCTTCTTGGAAAATATTACGGATTGATTTTGCTACCTCACATTTATTATCCTTAATAGTCCACATAGCTTGTAAATAAATAGGAATGGTTGCAAACTCTAATACAACAGCACTATTTAATAGTTCTTTTAAAACATGCAGTTTGTCTTCATTAACATTACCTACAGATTTTGAATGTAGAATTAATTCTTTTACATTATTTAATTTTGTGGCTTTTTCTTGAAAAGCATTTTTGAATTGTACTTCTTTTGTTGACATTATTTGTTTTGGAGTTAGTTTTTACTTATTTATAAAATGGTTTACGAGTCTAAAGGCCATTGCTGTAAGAGTAAGTGTCGGGTTTACTGCACTTCCTGTAGGGAAAGCAGCATTAGAACAGACATATAAATTATCAGTGTCATGCACCTTCATAAATTTATCGGTTACACTGTTTTCTGGGCTCGTTCCCATACGAGCGGTTCCCGTAGTATGGTGTCCTCCTGGTTTATCTACACGAGAGGAGATTACTTCTAATCCCATTTTTTCAATGATCTGTTCTAATAATTTTAAGCGATCATTGGCATTTTTCATTTCTTTTTCTGTTCTGCTAAAATGCACAGTCGTTTGTGGCAGACCAAAACGATCTTTTCCAGGCCTTGCTTCTAATCTATTGCCGTGTTTTCCTTTTTCTTCTAAAAAAGCTTGAATATTAATAGTCATTTCTCCGTAAACGATTTCATCAATTTCTTCTCTGGTTTTTCCATCAATCATTAATTGAGCAATATCAACATTTGGAGTGGTGCGATTTTTAAACATAAAAATCTTTCCTTTCTTTTGATGTTCTTTAGTATTGTAACTATGCGACATTAGTGTTGGGAAATCATATTCTTGAAACCATCCATTAGGATTTGATTGCGCTTTTCCAACTACATTTAACATAGAATGGGATACCACAAAGCGTCCTACTAAATCATGATCATTACCAATACCATCTTTCCAGAATTCATTTTTAGAAGCTCTTAATAATTTAGGAACATTGTAGGCACCAGAAGCTAAAATCACAGTACTACCAGTAATTGTATGCTCTTTTCCGTTTAAATTATCAGTATATGTTACAGATTCTATTTTAGATTTACTGGAAGTGTTTACTTGGTGTACAGGTGCGTTTGTACGAACTTCAAAATTAATGAACCGTGTATCGTTTTTTAAATCATCTAATACGTATTGTGCGTTAAACCGACCTCCAATAGGGCAGTATTTACAAGTTCCCGTAGTCATACACTTTCGGTAGCGTGCCACAGGCATTTTGCCAGATTTTATTTTACTGCTTTTGCCAGGATTTATATCTCCATCCTGGTATACAACATCTAGTTGTTCCCAAGCTTTAATCATTTCTCCATCAGCTGCAGTCCACTCGAAAGGGGGGACGGGGTAAGGTTTAGATCTAGGAACCCAATTGGCACTGTCGTCACCACAAACAGATAAAAAGGCTTCAGCATCATTATAATATGTTTCTAATTCTTCGTAATTAATTGGCCAATCTGCCCCTTCACCTGTATTGGTGAAAAGGTTAAAATCTTCAGGCCTAAAACGTAAAGACCAAGCGCCCCAGTGCATGGTTGAACCTCCATAAGCCTTAACGCGAACACCTTCGGTTTGATAATCAATATTTCCTGTAGAATCTGCTTCAAATTTTTGGTCGTAAGTAAATGTATATGGTCTTTCTCCTTTGGTTATATAATCCCACCAAAAACGCCTGTCTTTCGCTATAATTTCGGGGCCTGCTTCTAATATTAATATAGAGGTATCGTGTTTGTGTTCTAATAAACCTTTAGCGACCGTAGCTGCAGCTACTCCGCCACCAACAATTATATAGTCAAATTGGTTTTTCATTCTTGGTCAGCTTTTAAATTAGTAGCATCTGGATCATAAGCGCGGACTTTGGAAACACGATTGTATCGTGTTCCTCCCAAGAATCCATGATAGTTTTTTGCTTGTTCTCCACCATATTTAGTTCCCCAACTCTTAAATCCACCAGCAGTAATTTGCATTCGGATAAATTCATTAACGACATATATTTTGCAATGCGCTAATCTGTTAGTTGGCGGTGCACTATTATCTATGCCACTTTCAAAAAATAATTTTTTATAAGCACCTCCAATGCCATATATTGCTTTTAGCTCATTGATTACATAAATAGCATTGACATATTCTCCTGTATAATTAGGTGCATTTTCGGTTTTTGCTTTTAGCATTTCATACCATGAGCTTCTCTGATTATTAGAATTATAAATGGTATTAGACCAATTACGCCCAATTGCTTCAAAGATTTCCCATAAGGCTTCTTTATTTTGATGTGTAAGATTTTGACCTTCTGCAAAAATTAAACCAGCTGAAAGTTTTTCATTGCAAACAGGACCTCCAACACAAGTGAGTTCTTTATTCATAAAGTATGTGTGTTTAAAAGATTAATTATATGTGTTTTTTGAAAGTTTTTTATTAACTAAAAAGTTCACGTTCCATATAATGTTGCGTTCCTTTTTTGAAATAAATATTAGTCCAGGAATTATCTGTAGCCAGATAATCACTAAAATAAACTTCGTCCAATCCATGGCTAGCCATTTGATCACGGAATTCATAATGACTGAACAAACGCGTAAATTCTGTAAGATATATGTCTACTACATTAGTGTTCCCTCGAATAATAATCATATTTTCATCATTGTTCTGTGTAGAAGCTTTTGAAAAGTTAGCAGATCCAGTAATAAGTATTGGATCATCTGTAAGAGGATCTATGAAAAGATATTTTGTATGTAAATATTTAACATGATCGTTTAAGCCAGTGAGATGTTCAGCTTCCCAATTTTTTAAGCCTTCTTCTTCTATTTCTTGTTCATTAAGTGTAGCGCCTAAAGCAATTCTATTGTTAGGGGTGTCTTTGAAGTCATCAAAAGTATTCCCTTCATGTTCTAATAAAATGTATCGAAGCGACTGGTCTTCTTTACTCATGATATCTGCAAAATCTTGATTCACCCCAAAAGCAGCAGTAAACCCAATAGATTGTTTTGCATTTTCAATTTGTTTTCCATACCAATCCAAGACACTTAAATCTGGTCTAGGGCTAAAAATAGGAGTAATTCCTTTTTGAACACCTTCTTTAGGAGTTGGTGTATGATCTTCATTTAAAGGGCGTATTTCTTTCATTTGAGGATTTTCAGAAAGCCGTGTCCAATATTCGAAATATGCTTCCGCAACGGTTTCATCTCTTACTATATGACCAACATTTGATTGTCCAAAAATGCCACCTTTTGTAAAATTGGTAGAGCCCATCCATACTTCTATAGGTTTTCCTTTATGTAGGAGTACAATATATTTATTATGTTTTATAGATGAATTTGCAGTTCTTGGAATCATGAGCTTTTCAACACCAGGAACATTGGCTATGGCTTTATCTGTACTTTCCCAAGGACCAACTTTAGACCTGTCGTATATAATTTTTACATCAGCACCTCTTTCTGAAGCATCATATAAAGCTTGAATAACTGGTACATGATCAAATTCATAAGCAGCAACACGTAATGCATAATCCTTTCCCTTAGCTTCAGAAATAAAGGCTAACATCGCTTCTTCTAAACCTCGGGAGAGCCATTTGTAAGCTTCATTATTTGGAACTTTTTCAGGATTTTTATTGTCGAATTTTCTAGCATAAGCTTGTCCTACAGTGCCTCGGTTGAAAAAAACACCATGCGTGCCTGAATTTGGGTTTTCGGTAGTAATCTCTACTTTTATTTCATCACCGCTTTTTCTGTTTTCAGGAGTTCCATAAACAGGAGTTGCAGAATACTCATATTTCGTATTAGGCTCTGCTGTATAATCTCCCCAAAGAAATGCTTGAATTAGGGCCTCATCATTTTTATTGCCTTTTTCTTTAAATTCTTTAAACCCTTTTAGAGATGTTAATTTTCCAGAGTTAATTTCTTTACGTTTAAGTAAAAAACCTAATAATTCTTTTCTAGCGGTTTCATTTACATCTAAACAAAGTAGTACAACGTGGGTTCCTGAAATGACATGCAATGAAACACCATTTACTTGATTTTTTAATCTCATATGTTCAATTTATTGGTTAGATTTAATAGCTTTATTAGAGCTATTAAATAATTAATACATATTTTTGAGAAAGACAGAAATTAACTTGTCTTAATGAGAGATATTTCTTCACGAATCTAGTTTTATTTTTTTACAAAAACAAAAAAAACAGATATCTTATTCTCATTAATAATTTTCATTCATTTATTATGGATAAGATTTAAAAGAACAAAAGAATGTGGCGTTTATTTGATTTTAATATGTTATTCATTGGAGGCTATTTGATTAAAACTAAAAATTAAAACAAGTTCCTCAGGAAAATATTTATTGTTATTTTCACTAATCCAAATTAGGATTGTTTAATTGTTATTTTATTGCTAAATAATAGGTGACGTAAATTGTCTAAAGTTTTTGAGTAGTTGACCACTCTTTATTATTTATAGCTATATGTTGAATTATATAAGTACTAATTTTATGTTTATACTTCTAAAATTTTGCATTACCTTTGCACTCCAAACACGTTTGGATAGTATAATATGAGTCAAAAAGTTTTACTTAACGCAAAAGAGGTAAACATCATTCTTCATCGATTGGCTTGTCAACTTATTGAAAAACACAACGATTTTTCTAATACCGTTTTAATTGGTTTACAACCACGTGGTGTATTTTTGGCTGATAGATTAGCAAAAATATTGGAAGCGGATTACAAGATTAAGAATATTCAATTAGGGCATCTAGATATTACATTCTATAGAGATGATTTTCGTAGAGGCGAAAAAACGCTCGAGGCTAATACGACTAAACTTAATTTTTTAGTAGAGGATAAGAATATTGTTTTTATTGATGATGTTTTATATACTGGGCGCAGTATTAGAGCCGCTTTAACTGCAATTCAATCTTTTGGAAGACCAAACGAGATAGAATTATTAACGTTAATAGACAGACGTTTTAGTAGACATTTACCAATACAACCAGATTATAGGGGTAGACAAGTAGATGTTATAAATAATGAAAAAGTAAAAGTAAACTGGGAGGAGCATGATAATGAAGATTCCGTTTATTTAATTGATAAATAATAATTTAGCTGTAAGCTAGAAGGAAAACAACAGGCAATAGAAAATTGCAAACCGAATACCAAATAATATGAGCGAATTAAGTGTCAATCACTTATTAGGAATTAAGTATCTTAACAAACAAGATATCCAACTTATTTTTGAAACTGCTGATCATTTTAAAGAAGTTATTAATAGACCGATTAAAAAAGTACCTTCGCTTAGAGATATTACCATTGCTAACCTTTTCTTCGAAAATTCAACAAGGACAAAATTATCATTTGAATTAGCAGAAAAAAGGCTTTCTGCAGATGTTATTAATTTTTCGTCTGGACAATCATCAGTCAAAAAAGGAGAAACCTTAATAGATACTGTTAATAATATCTTATCTATGAAAGTAGATATGGTAGTGATGAGGCATCCAAACCCAGGAGCTGGCGTATTTTTATCAAAGCATATTAATGCTAGTATTATAAATGCAGGTGATGGTGCTCACGAACATCCAACGCAAGCTCTTTTAGATTCGTATTCTATAAGAGAGAAGTTAGGAGATGTAAAAGGAAAGAAAGTTGTTATTGTTGGAGATATTCTTCATAGTCGTGTAGCACTTTCAAATATATTCGCATTACAACTTCAGGGTGCTCAAGTTATGGTTTGTGGACCTAAAACGTTACTACCAAAGTACATAGATAAGCTTGGAGTAAAAGTTGAAACAAATCTACGTAAAGCACTAAATTGGTGTGATGTAGCAAATATGTTACGTGTGCAAAATGAACGTATGGATATTAGCTATTTTCCATCAACCAGAGAGTATACACAGCAATTTGGTGTTAACAGAGAATTACTAGATTCATTAGATAAAGAAATTACGATCATGCATCCAGGTCCTATTAATAGGGGCGTGGAAATTACCAGCGATGTTGCCGATTCAAAACAATCAATTATTTTAGACCAGGTTCAAAACGGTGTCGCTATAAGAATGGCAGCTATATATTTACTAGCATCCAAAATAAAACAGTAAATTATGATTTTAGACCAAAACGGAAACACTTCTATAATCACACAAGAAAAGGCCACGGTTATAGAATTAGTTAAGAAATTACAGGCTTTATATCCAAAATTTAAAAACAATAATATTATTGTTGTTTTAACAGTTTTCGATAAATTGGGTTTACAAGATATTGTCGAATTTCTTGACGTATCAAATACCCATCGTGCATCAAAGCAATCCTTTGTCGTTGTTTCAAATAATATTAATTTAGAGAGTATTCCTGACGAAATTGTAGTTGTACCGACGCTACAGGAAGCCTATGATATTATTGAGATGGAAGAAATGGAAAGAGATTTAGGACTTTAATATGGAAGCATTTCATTTGGCGCAGATAAACATTGCAAAAAGGTTGGCTCCATTGGATGATCCAATAATGCAGGATTTTGTAAATAACTTGGATAGGATTAATGCTTTGGCTGATGAAAGTGAAGATTTTATATGGCGTTTAAAAGACGAAGATAAGGATTTGGGAGCTCAGGTTTTTCAAGACGACACGTTGCTTATTAATATGTCTGTTTGGAAAAATTTGGAAGCATTATTTAATTACACATATAAATCAGGACATATAGAAGTTTTTAAACGTAAAAAAGAATGGTTTAGTAAAATAAAAATGATGCATATGGCATTTTGGTATGTTCCTAAAGGTTATGAACCAAATTTTCTAGATGCTAAAAATAGACTGGATTACTTGAATAAGCATGGAGAAACACCTTATGCTTTTAGTTTTAAAAGTAAATTTACAGCTTCAGCTTCATTAAATTACAAACCTCTTTTGTAATATGAAGCTAAAAATTTTAGGTTGCTATAGTGCTACCCCTAGAACACTAAATAATACCACATCTCAAGTATTAGAGATTAATAACCACATGTTTTTAATTGATTGTGGGGAAGGTACTCAAGTACAACTTCGTAAGCATAAAATAAAGTTTAATCGTATTAAACATATATTTATATCGCATTTACATGGGGATCATTTTTTCGGATTGGTTGGTTTAATATCAACTTTTAGACTGCTTACCAGAGAAACAGATTTACACATTTACGGACCAAAAGGTATTAAAGAAGTTGTTACACTACAAATGAAGTTAGCCGATTCTTGGACTAATTATAATCTTATATTTCATGAACTTACTTCAAATGAATCGGAATTAATTTTTGAAGACGAAAAAGTTGAAGTACATACAGTGCCGTTAAATCATAGAATTTATACTAATGGATTTCTATTTAAAGAAAAGAAAGGTGATCGTAAGTTAAATATTGGTGCGGTTGAAGCGGCTAATATCAATATTGCTTATTATCGGAAATTAACACAAGGTTTTGATGTTATAAATGAAGATGGTGAACGCATAAAAAATGAATCGGTTACTAAAGCTGGATTAAAACCAAAAAGTTATGCATTTTGTAGTGATACAATGTATAAAGAAGATATTGTACCTATTATAAAAAATGTAGACGTATTATATCATGAATCTACTTTTCTGGAAAAACATGCTCATTTAGGCCCTAAGACAAAGCATTCAACTGCAAAGGAAGCAGCTACAATAGCGAAATTAGCAAATGCAGGCACATTGTTACTTGGTCATTATTCAACGCGCTATGAAGGCTTAAGTGCTTTTAAAGAAGAAGCACAAGAAGTTTTTAATAATGTAGAATTATGTGAAGACGGTAAAATGTTTGAGTTCTAATCTGCTTTTTCCAGTTTTTGAATCCATTCCATAGCTTCATCTAAAGATAAACAAGGATGAATTTTAATTCTAGAAAATCTTTTTTCTAAAGTAGCATTCATATACATCATGTGGTTGTAATACACGATGACACTACTTTTAATTATGTTATATTGTTCAATTTTAATCCAACTTTGTGGATCGAGTGAATATGAATTTACTCGATTAGATATAAAGTCCAATTGGGCATTGTTACCATAAAAATCTATAATCTCTTTGACTAATAACTCAACTTTACACCAATCTAAGTGTAAACCAGTATGTAATTCTGATATTATAAGCTTTTCGCAAAAGTAAAAATTTCCAAAAGGTAACTCTAGTTTGTAATATTTTAAAGTACTACTGTAGGTAGAATTTTCAAATTTCATAAAGGGCAATTTAGGGCGGTACGAATTTACAACGTTTTATGAAATTTTAATACTTACAAAAACATTATTTTCTTATTTTTTTTGTAATCCATGTATAATAATTCGAGTAAGTGTCATCTTATGAAAAAGAGTGAAGTTTTTAAGTTGAAGAATCTCAATTTTGTATAACTATCACCGTTATTTAGGTGCTATTTTTGTGCAAAAGTTTGTGATCAAGAAAAATTGGAGAATTTTGAACTTATTTTATTGTTTCCAAGTTGAGAACCCAATTTATAGCTTCTTCTAAGGATAAACAAGGAAGAACTTTAATTTTTGAAAACCTTTTTTCTAAAGAAGCATTCTTATACATCATGTCATTGTAATATACAATGGCACCGCCTACTACCAAATTGTTTTTGTTATATTTTTCAGCTTTGGTCCAAACTTGCGGATCTACAGAATAAGAATTAATTCTATTGGATATATAACCCAATTTGTCACCTTTATTATAAAAGTTTAAAACATCTTTAGCAGCTTCTTGAATTTTGTTCCAATCTAAATGAATACCAGCGTATAGTTCTGATATTATGAATTTTTCGCAGAGGTAAAAAATTCCAAATGGCATTTCTAGTTTGTAATGGCTTATTGTTTTGCTCAAATGAGAGTTTTCAAATTTCATAGTGTTCATAATTGATTTGAGAGTTAAAGCTAATTTACAATGTTTTGCGAAATTTTAATGTTTAGGAAAGCATTATTTTGTTATTTTGTATCCTATGGAAAAGGATTTAAGTAATTATAGAAAATCTTATGAAAAGCACGAATTACTTTTAAAAAATGTGCCTGAAAACCCTATGGAGTTATTCCAAAAGTGGTTTTATGAAGTGGATAAATTTTTCGCTGAAGACGAAACGAATGCCATGACAGTTTCTACAATTGGATTGGATGGATTCCCTAAAAATAGAGTGGTGCTTCTTAAGCGTTTTACTTATGAAGGATTTATTTTTTATACAAATTATAACAGTGAAAAAGGAAAAGCAATTGCTCAAAATCCAAAAGTATGTCTATCTTTTTTTTGGCACGGAGCAGAACGTCAAATTATTATAAAAGGAAAAGCAGAAAAAATTGCTAAGAATTTAAGTGATGGCTATTTTGAGTCTAGACCTAGGGGAAGTCAATTAGGTGCTTTAGTTTCAAAACAAAGTGACGTTATTGAAAACAGGGATACCATAGAAAAAAAGCTTTTAGAATTAGAAAAAGAATTTGAAGGAAAAGAAATACCAAGGCCAACTCATTGGGGAGGTTATATTGTAAAACCTTCAGAAATAGAATTTTGGCAAGGCCGCCCCAATAGGCTACATGATAGAATCAGATTTTCACTTCAGGCAGATTACAATTGGAAAATTGACCGATTGTCTCCTTAAAGACCGTTTAAGTGTATGTATTTTAGGTTTAAATGACATTTAATCGATTAAAAACGAAATTATACGACAAAAAGCACGTTTTTAATCGATTTTAACATTTATTTAACATTTACTTCGAGGTAGGCTGTTAATTTTACAGAACCTAATCTAAATTACCTACTTATGAAGTCATTAATCAAACTGCCATTTTTGGCATTGTTGGCTGTGTTGACATTTACTTCTTGTTCAACAGACAGCATAGATGATAAGACAGATTCTATTGAATTAAGTCTTATTGAACTAGAAGCAAAAACGATAGAAGTTGATATACTAGAACTTATTAACGATTATAGATTGTCATTAGGACTACAAGCTTTAAATGATATGTCTGTTGTGAAATCTGTGGCATTTAGTCATACCGATTATATGGTTGATAATGACCAAGTATCACACGATAATTTTTATACCCGTAGCAATTATTTAAAAGCGAATGCTGGTGCTAAAAAAGTATCTGAGAATGTTGCATATGGATATAGTTCTGCAGAAACTGTCGTTAAAGCCTGGATAAAGAGTGAAGGGCATAGAGGCACTATTGAAGGCGATTTTACAAATTTTGATGTTTCAGCTGAAAAAGGCGAAAATGGAAGATGGTATTTTACTAACATCTTTATAAAAAAATAGGTTGTTTTAATTTGAACAACTAAAGGCATAACCTAATTTGATGTACTAATTTTAGAAAAACTTGCATAATTGTATTATGTAATGCAGAATTAAATGGGTTATATATTGGTAACTTAATCGTTATTGAATTTAGCTTTAGGTAAAAAGTCCTCTCAATTATTGAGAGGACTTTTGTTTACCGTTCTGTGAGTTCTATTAAATTTTAAGGAAGTGCTTAAATAAAAAAACCATCAAAAGAATAAATCCCCTGATGGTTTTTAATTGTTATTGAATTGGGCTTGAATTATTCCATTTTTACTACAATAAATTGTGTCCGTCTGTTCGATTGGTGTTGTTCTTCTGTACAGTATGCCGTACCATCACAATCATTAGCTAATTTTTGTTCTCCATAGCCTTTGTATTCAGTAATTCTGGTAGGATCAACACCTTTGTCTACTAAGTATTTGTATGTCGCATTTGCTCTATCTACAGATAATTTATTATTATATTCTGAGGAGCCTCTAGAATCTGTATGCGATTCAATCTTTATTACCATACTTGGATAGGTATTCATCATTAAATTAACTATACGGTCTAATTCGACAGTACCATCACGTCTAATATCAAACTTATTGAAATCAAAATAAATAGGGTAGAGTTCCGTAATTGGCGTCACCTTTTTTACAACACGGTTTAAGTTAAAGTCTGCAGTAATACTTGTAACTTTATTTTTAACACCTTTAGAAGTAACAGATCTGGTATCTTCTATGTAATTATCTTTTTTGATGTTTATTACATAGTCGGTATCCCTATCTATATTTATTTCATAATATCCATTTTCATCTGTCTCTAAATGTGCAATTTGTTTATTGTTACCATCTAGTAGTGTCACGATGGCATTTGGTACAGGTGTATTTGTAGTCACATCTGTAATAGTGCCTTCTATTTTTAATTGCGGAATTCTATCATATGCATAAATATCATCACTACCAACCCCACCATTTCTATTAGATGCAAAATATCCAGACAATCCATCTTCATTCATAAAAAATGAAAAATCATCCTTACTTGAGTTTACAGGAACGCCAAGATTAAGAATACTAATAATGTTATTGTTTTTATCTGAAACAGTTCCGAAAATATCTAGTAAGCCTAGTCCAGGATGTCCATCAGAGGCAAAGAAAAGGACACCTTCATTATTGATAAACGGAAATCGTTCGTTTTTATCTGTATTAACAACATTTCCCAGGTTTTGAGGCTTGCCATAAGTACCATTATTACTTACGTCTACATAGTAAATGTCTGTGCCTCCATAGCCATCAGGCATGTTAGAAGCAAAATATAACTTTGTTTCATCGCTATTTAATGCTGGATGTCCATTAGAAAAATCATTACTATTAAAAGGTAGCTCTTCAATGTTTGTCCATTCATCTTCAATTAATGAGGCTTTATAAATTTTAAGGTTCGTCATACCTTCTTCGTCTTTTCCTAAAATATTTTTGCTGAAATTGTTTCTAGAAAAATAGATGGTTTTACCATCTTTTGTTATGGTAATAGGGCCTTCGTGATAAATAGAATTTATATCACCTTTAAGTTTAGATTTATGATCTACAATACTGTCATTAAGACTTTTGTCTGTTACATATATGTCTAAAAAGGGTTCTTGATTCCACCCGTAAACATGTTTTGTGGAAACACCTTCGTTTCTAGATGAAGCAAAGTAAATGTTACCATCATGCTCATAAGCTCCAAAATCACTATGTTTTGAATTAAAATTAACATCAGTTAAAAAATATTGCTGTTTTGCATTGAAGATAGAATTTATAAAATCAGAGTCTTTTAAAAACTTATCGTCATTTATTTCTCCACCAGCCTTTTTATATCGTTTTAACCAAACACGAGATTCTTTATATTCTTTTACACCTCTTAATGCTTGTGCATAATTATAATAGTATGCTATAGGCACATTAGGTTGCTCTACTACTTTTTTGTAGTAAACTACCGCACTATCTGGATTTCTCATAAAGGCATAGCTATCTGCTAATTGCCTAGTTGCATAATCTGCATTAAAGTCTTTTTCTATAAGATTATGATAAACTTGAGCAGCATTAACAAACGAAAATTTGTTAAATAGGTTGTCTGCCTTTTTTTGAGAACCATATTGTGCAAATACAGAGAAACTCGTTAGTAATATAATACTAGCTAATATGTAATTTCTTAATTTCATGGGGTCATTAGTTTTAATTAAAAACTGATACTAATTAGTGATAGCTTTAGTTTGTTAAAGTACAGTTGGTCAGTCTGTATTTCTATTCCATTTTTACAACTATAAATTGAGTACGCCTGTTTAATTGATGTTCTTCTTCCTCACAATCTTGTCCGTCTTCACAGCCATTAGTTAATCTACGCTCCCCGAAACCTTGATGTTCTGTAATTCTTTCTGAGGCAATACCCTTAGAAATTAAGTATTCATAGGTTGAGTTTGCTCTATCTATAGATAATTTATCATTATATGTTAAGTTACCTCTTGAATCGGTATGAGATTCAATTCGGATTACCATATCTGGATAATCGTTTTGCATTAGATTAACAATTTTATCGAGCTCTAAAGCAGCATCTTCTCTAATGTTATACTTATTGAAATCGAAATAAATGGTGTTTAGCTCAGCAAGCTTTATAACATTAGGTACTGGGTTTAATAATAAATTAGCGTTAATAGTAACAAGTTCTGTTTGAATATTTTTTGATGTAAATGTTCTGTAATCATCAATATATTTCTCTTGACTCGCAACAATTTTATAATCTTTATTCCTATCGATATTTATTTGATAATAACCGTTTTCATCGGTTATCATATCGGCTATTTTGTTACCCTTATCATCATATAGAGCAATAACAGAATTAGGAATAGGGTTCATGTTAATTGCATCGGTTACAACACCTTCAACATGAAGAACAGGTTCTCTGTGGTAAGCATAAATATCATCACTACCACGCCCACCTTTTCTATTGGAAGCAAAATAACCCGTAATACCATTTGGATTCATTGAAAACGAGAAGTCGTCTTTATTAGAATTTACAGGAACTCCTAAGTTTATAACATCTACAATACTATCATCATCTTCACCTTTAATTGTTGCAAAAATGTCTAATAAGCCCAAACCTGTATGGCCATCTGAAGAAAAGAATAGAACACCTTCATTATTTATAAAAGGAAATCCTTCAGCACTTTCAGTATTTACAGTATTTCCAAGGTTCTGTAATTCCGTTAGAGAGCCGTCGGGTTGTATATTAATAACCCATATATCTGAACCTCCTCTAGTTCCTGGTCTATCTGATGTGAAATACAATTTAGTATCATCGATATTTAAAGCAGGATGTTGTGTTGAAAAATCGTCACTATTTATTTCTAGGTCTTCTATGTTAGTCCATGAACCATCAACTAAGGTGGCTCTATAAATTTTCATATTCGTTAAGCCTTTTTTGTCTTTTGCTTCAACGCCATCATTAAAATTATTTCTTGAAAAATACATTGTGCGGCCATCCTTTGTAATAGTTACTGGACCATCATGATAAATGGAGTTTACATCACCTTTTATTTTTCCTGTATGATCCACATTTTTTTTAGAGCCAACATCTGTTACGTAAACATCTAAAAAAGGTTGTTCGTTCCAACCGTATAGGCGTTTTACAGAAACACCTTCATCTCTGGAAGAAGCAAAATATACTTTACCATCATGTTCAAAAGCACCAAAATCACTATATTTTGAATTGAAACGTACTCTATCTAAAAAATACTGTCTTTTAGCACCAAAAACACTGGTAATAAAATTGATGTCTTTAGAGAAATCATTAGAATTAACAACACCACCAGAATCTTTGAAACGTTTTAACCAGGTTTGTGAATCGTCATACTTTTTCATGCCTCGAAGTGATTGAGCATATTTGTAGTAATACTCAATAGGCACATTTTCTTGCTTAACAACATTTTTATAATACCTAGAGGCATTTCTAGGATCTCTTAAAAAAGCATAGCAATCTGCCAGTTGGCGGGTCGCATAGTCTCTGTTATAATTATTTTGAATAAGTTCTCTGTAAACTTTTGCAGCTTTTACAAAAGAGAATTTATTAAATAATGTATCGGCTCTTTTCTGTTTTCCTTGTTGAGAAAATACAGAAAAGCTTAACATTAATGCGATACAGACTAATATGTAGTTTTTATTTTTCATATAAAAAATCTTATTAGAAATATCTTGGTGATTTTAGTTTAGAACTTAAGAATTTAAATTCGTATATAAGTAATATCTCGTGAGTTCCAGTAGTGTAGCTAGCTATGTCTGAAATTGGTTTTTCGTAAGCATACCCCACACGTAATTGTCTAGAAACTTGAAAGTCTGCAATACCACCAATAGCAGCTGTTTGCTCATTAATTCTATAAGAACCTCCTATCCAAAATTTCTCATTATACAAGAAATTAGCAGTAAGATCGAATGATAGTGGCGCACCATTAGTTGCTTTTATTAAACCAGCAGGTTTGAATTTAAAACTTTTGCTTATGTCTACAACGCCTCCAAGCGTGAAGTAATAACTAATACGTTCTAAAGCTTTATAGTCTCCTTGTTTATTTTCATCTGTGTTTAATATTCTAGGTGCAGATAATCCTGCATAAAACCTATTAGTATGGTAATAAACACCAGCACCAATATTTGGAGCCCAGCGGTTTTCTGTTCCGTTAAAGAAAGGATCACTCGATACTGTTGGGTCATTTATAAAATCCTGATCAAAACTATAACCTGTAAAACCACCTTTTATACCAAAAGCTAATTTACCATTTCTTCCAGTTGGGATCGTGTATGAGAAATCGCCATATAGATATGAATAGTTTTGCGGACCTAAATCATCTTCAATAAATGTAAGACCTAATCCAATTCTATCATTTCTTAGCGGGGTGTGTATAGAAAGTGTTTGTGTTATAGGACCTCCTTTAAAACCAACCCATTGGCTTCTATGTAATCCAACAACGCTTAAAGCTTCTCGACTACCTGCATAGGCAGGATTTATTGAGATTGTATTATACATATACTGTGTGAATTGCGGTAATTGTTGCGCAATCCCAACCGTACAGCTTAATAATGCAATAGCGATTATATTATATTTAATAAGTTTCATAGGTTATCTTTTTATTTGGTTCCTAAGTAAACAGGTCCTGTAATAGGATTCAATCCACTATTCTGTAATTTTATTATATAATAATATGTTCCGTTAGGGACTTTTCCAGCGGCACCAATTGCTCCGCTACTGGCAATACCGTTCCAATCATTTTGATAATTATCAGATTCGTATACTAAAGCTCCCCATCGATTAAATATTTTTACGTCATAAATAAATCCACATAATTCAATACCAGAAATCTCAAAAAATTCATTATAAGCATCACCATTAGGGGTCACAGCTTTAGATACTATAATATCATTTTCGCCGCAAGGTAATACTACACAATCTGCATGTACATTCATTGTAATTTCTGTAATGCTGATACAGCCTTGATCTGTAGTTGTATATCTGAACCTATAATCAATTCCACCACTTTTTGGTAAGAAATCTAAGCTAAGTTCAAGGTTAGAAGGGTCAAATACGCTACCGTTTAATGTTGCGGTAGTGTCACCTTCTAAAAGCTCCCAAGTTCCATTTTTATTAAGGTCATCGGCTAATAAATTATTCATGTTGATAGCACCTTCATCATAACACCAGTCTGGTGCAACTAAATCAGTAATGACTTCATCAAGGGCCACTTGGAGTGTTTGTGTGTAAGTTTCTTCATTACCACATTCATCTCTTACGATCCAAGTTCTAACAATTTCGTAATCAACGAATACATTTTCATCAAATGAGTTGGTTTCATTAAATGCTACTATAATATTAGTAGAACAGTTGTCGGTAAAAGTTAATTCTGGTGCATCAGGTATGTCGGTACAACTAACATTTAGTACCTCTTCAAAAGTTGTTGTTGGCACTGGAGCTGTTGTATCTTGCACTGTAATAACTTGCGTATGCGTTGCTGTTAAACCACATTCATCAGTAGCAGTCCAAGTACGGGCTATCGTGTAATTGTTAGGACAATTACCATTTGTTTTAACATCTACAACGGCTACAGTAGCATCACCACAATTGTCTGTTGCGGTTAGTGTTTCTGCATTTGGTATCGCATCACATTCTACAGTAACACTAGTTGCAGGAAGTGTGCCTTCAAAAGTTGGAGGTGTTGTATCTTGTACTGTAATAATTTGTGTGTGTGTTGTTGTTAAACCACATTCATCAGTAGCAGTCCAAGTACGGGCAATTCTATAATTATTAACACAATTTCCATCTGTTCTAATATCATTAACGGTTACTGTTGCAGAACCACAAGTATCTGTTGCTGTTAATGTTTCTGCATCTGGTACAGCATCGCATTCAACAACTAGAGTAATATTAGGAAGCGTACCATCAAAGGTTGGTGGTGTTGTGTCCTGAACCGTTATTGTTTGAATGTGTGTATTGGTTAAACCACATTCATCGGTAGCAGTATAAGTACGTGTAACTGTATAATTATTAGCGCAATTCCCATCTGTTCTTACATCTTCTACAGTAACAGTAGCAGTTCCACAATTGTCTGTGGCAGTTAAATCTTCAGCAGCAGGTATCGTACTACATTCTACTGTTATATTTTCAGGAAGTGTTGTTTGTTCAAATTCTGGAGCAGTGGTATCTGATGTCGATATTATTTGATTAGCGTTGGCTATGTTTCCACAGGCGTCTGTAGCTGTCCAAGTACGAGTAATGGTAAAAGTACCAGAACATGCACCATCTGTTCTAACATCATTAAAAGTAATAATAGGATTTGCATCGCAGTTATCTGTTGCTGTAGCTGCTCCAAACATTATTGGTGTTAGATTGTCACTACATTCAGCAGTTTGATTAGCAGGTAATGAAAGTACTGGTGGTGTATTGTCTTTTACGTCATAAGTATATGCCCAATCAGCCGTATTCCCAGCACAATCAGTATAGGTATATGTATAAGTTCTGGTTCCTTCACATGTTAATGGATCAGGACTTTCGGTAATAACCGCTGGCGAAGGAGATAAAATATTTCCACAAGTATCAGTTATAGTAGGGAGTATAAATGTTTCCGTAGCATCATCGAGACACTCTACAGTACTAGTACCATCAGCATCCGTGATAGAAAAGGTAGGCATATCAATTGTATAAGTATACGTCCAATTAGCCGTATTCCCAACACAATCAGTATACGTATATGTATAAGTTCTGGTTCCTTCACATGTTAATGGATCAGGATTTTCAGTAATAACTGCTGGCGAAGGAGATAGTGTATTACCACAAGCATCATTTACAGTTGGAAGTATAAAAGTTTCCGTAGCATTTGCAATACATTCTACGGTACTAGCACCATTTGCATCTGCGATAGAGAAAGCAGGTGTATCAATCGTATAAGTATATGCCCAATCAGCAGTATTTCCAGCACAATCGGTATACGTATATGTATAAGTTCTGGTTCCTTCGCATGTAAGCGGATCAGGATTTTCGGTAATAACCGCTGCTGAAGGTGTTATCGGATTTCCATTAGCATCAGTAACAGTAGGAAGAGAGAAGTTTTCCGTAGCATCAGCAATACAATTAACAGTACTACTACCATTGGCAGGCACTGTGAACGGCGCTAATTCAATCGTATAAGTATATACCCAATCAGCAGTATTGCCTGCACAATCTTCATAAGTAAATGTATAAATAATAGAGCCTTGACAATCAGGTGTCGTAGATACTGTTGGAGCCAAAGGTGTTAAGGTATTATTACAGTTGTCTGTAACAACAGGAGGCGTTGGTTCTACCGCATCCGCTAAGTTATCAATAGTTTCACTACCGTTAGCAGGTAAAGTAAATATTAACAAGTCAATCGTATAAGTATACGCCCAATTAGCCGTATTCCCAACACAATCAGTATACGTATATGTATAAGTTCTGGTACCTTCACATGTTAATGGATCAGGATTTTCAGTAATAACCGCTGGCGAAGGAGATAGTGTATTACCACAAGCATCATTTACAGTTGGAAGTGCAAAAGTTTCCGTAGCATTTGCAATACATTCTACAGTACTAGCGCCATTAGGATCTGCAATAGAGAAAGCAGGTGTATCAATCGTATAAGTATATGCCCAAGTATCAGAATTCCCAGCACAATCGGTATACGTATATGTATAAGTTCTGGTTCCTTCACATGTTAATGGATCAGGATTTTCGGTAATAACAGGAGCAGAAGCCGCTAAGGTATTATTACAAACATCTATTACGGTTGGTAAAACAATACCAGTGCCATCTGCATCTGCAATACAT
>CANNAN010000015.1 GCA_947502635.1 uncultured Flavobacteriaceae bacterium | reverse complement strand
GTAAGCAGTAAGCAGTAAGCAGTAAGCAGTAAGCAGTAAGCAGTAAGCAGTAAGCAGTAAGCAGTAAGCAGTAAGCAAAATTAAAATTCGTGGAAGAAAAAAAATATATTATTCAAAACAATCCGTTTGTTGTTCCTACTACAGATGGGAAAGTTATACAAGAACATTTTGGAATGGCTACCGATGGCAATCCACAAATTAGCATGGCACATATGAAGGCTCCTTCTGGATGGAGTGAACCTTTTCAAACACCAGAGTTCGATGAATTCACTTTTATAATAAAAGGTAAAAAGCAATTTATTATTGAAAACGAAACTCTTATTCTGAAAGCTGGTCAATCTATTAAAATTAAAAAAAATACCAGAGTTCAATATTCCAATCCTTTCTCGGAAGTATGCGAATACATTGCTATTTGTACACCAGCATTTTCTATAGACCTAGTAAACAGAGAAACTAAATGAATGCACGTCTTCCAAAAATTATTGGATTTTGTATAAATCTAATAAGCCATATTTTACCAAAATATGCCGCAAAATTAGCAATTAAATTATTTTCAATGCCTCAAAAAGGACGGCTTAATGATGAACAATCTCAATACCTAGATACAGCCATTCAAGAAGATCTTATTCATGATAATATTTCGATAAAAACCTACTGTTGGAAGGGTAAAAAAGAAACTATTTTACTAGCTCATGGTTGGGAAAGCAATACTTTTAGATGGAAAAGCTTAATTGAAGTTTTAACTGCTTTAGACTATACCATTATTGCTCTCGATGCACCTGCTCATGGGAATTCTAGTGGCAAATTGTTTAATGCCCTTTTTTATTCAGAATGTATATATGCTGTTGCAAAAAAATTTAAAGTAAATACTATAATAGGGCATTCTGTTGGGGGTACATCAACTATTTTTTCGCAATACAAAAAGCAGTTAGAATCCATAAAAAAAATAGTTTCATTAGGAGCTCCTGCAGATTTTATAGGAGTCTTTAAACGTTATGAAAGTATGATGGGTTATAATGAAAAAGTTTCTTATGCCATGACTCAATATGTCTTGAAAGAGTTCAATCATTTACCTGAATACTATTCTGCTCCAAATTTCATAAAAGAAATTGAAGCAAAAATATTAGTTGTTCATGATAAAAAGGATCGGATTATACCTTACACGGAAGGCTTAAAATTCAAAAAGAACTATGAAAAAGTACAATTCATTAGTACAAAAGGTTTTGGTCATGGTTTAAAAAATGACATGGTTCACAATCATATTATTGACTTCTTAAACACATAAAATGTTGTACTTTTGACACATGGAAGTACAGTTAAAACGTATTAATAAGTTTTTAAGTGAAGTTGGATATTGCTCTCGTCGTGAAGCCGACAAGCTTATAGAAGCAGGACGAGTTACCATTAATGGAGTTATCCCAGAAATGGGTACCAAAATAGCACCAGGCGATATTGTTCATGTAGATGGTGAAGAAATAAAAAACAACAAAAAAAGCTTTCTTTACCTAGCTTTTAATAAACCCGTTGGAATTGTTTGTACTACAGACACTTCTGTTGAAAAAAACAATATTATTGATTTTTTAAACTACCCAAAACGTATTTTTCCGATTGGGAGATTGGATAAACCTAGTGAAGGTTTAATTCTTTTAACCGATGATGGTGATATTGTCAATAAGATTCTTCGAGCTAGTAACAATCATGAAAAAGAATATATTGTGACAGTAGACAAGCCTATATCTCAAACATTTATAGAACGCATGTCTGGAGGTATTTCGTTAGCAGAATTAAATAGAGTCACTAAAAAATGTCAAGTCGAAAAATTAAGCACCTATCAATTCAGGATTATATTAACCCAGGGGTTAAACAGACAAATTCGGCGCATGTGCGAGTATCTAAATTATGAGGTACAAACACTTAAACGTGTTAGAATAATGAACATTAAAATGGATATCCCCATTGGTGAATATAGAGAACTTACAAAAGAAGAATTTAGTGAACTAAATGAATTAATTAGTAACTCTACTAAAGAATACCAAGCCTCAACAAGTAGAAGAAAAAAATAAGTTATCATCATCATTATTTCCAAAGTGACATTACCTTTCACTTAACTAGTATATATAATTTAAAAACTTGCAGAACATTTTACAGAGATATTTTATGTTTGTTATACCAAATAAACTTCAAAAGAACAGCTTCATAATTCACATACTAATTCGGTAGGCGGAAAAGATCTGCCTGTATATACTACATTTTGGAATCGTTCTACCTTGAGATATTTTTAATGCTTTCAAACGAAAAAAACATTCATTTTATTATTGAGCCTTGTATTTGTTTTGAAGGTTTAAGTGGAGAACAAACAACTATATTTTTTTTAAAGACCCTTCGGCATTATTTGGAGTTTAAATCTTTTAGAGAGATAGAGCAACTATTTGCTAAATAATAAATCTATTTACAAAAATACACCACTGCAAAGAAGAGGGCAAAAAGACACATTAGAATAAAGACTAGAAGATCATTTATTTTTTTGAGTCTATCCATTTCTTCAAATATCGATTTATTTTCTTTAGGTAAATTTGTCATTTTATTCATAGTGTCCAATTACAGATAATTATATATTATAACTAAAATTAGCTATTAATATTATCTATAGAAATTAAAATAATAGTAAGGCAATAATTTAAATCAAAATGAACGTTTTTAATATTTGGAAATTTTCTAAACATTACTACCACTGTTGATTTAAAGGGCATAACAAAAAAACGCATTATAAACTAAAAATTTATAATGCATTTCAATAAGTTAATTGTATACTATTTGTTCTTTAGATATTATGTCTTTCTCTAGCAAGTAATGTGTTTTTAAGTAGCATAGCAATTGTCATAGGCCCAACGCCTCCAGGGACTGGTGTAATATAACTTGCTTTTTTACTAACATTAGCAAAATCGACGTCACCAACTATTTTATACCCTCTAGGTCTGGTTTCGTCTGTAACTCTTGTGATACCGACATCTATAATAACCACATCATCTTTCACCATTTCTGCTTTTAAGAAATTAGGAACTCCCAATGCCGAAATAATAATATCTGCTTGTGATGTAATTTGTGTGATGTTTTTGGTATGACTGTGTGTTAACGTTACTGTAGAGTTTCCAGGAAACCCTTTACGCCCCATTAAAATACTCATAGGTCTACCTACTATATGAGAACGTCCAATAACAACTGTGTGCTTTCCTTTTGTTTCTACACCATAACGGTCTAACAGTTCTAAGATACCAAATGGTGTCGCTGGAATAAAAGTAGACATATCCAAAGCCATTTTCCCAAAATTAGTAGGATGAAAACCATCTACATCTTTATCTGGATTTACAGCGAGCAATACTTTTTGTTCATTAATTTGCGGAGGTAACGGCAACTGAACTATAAAACCGTCAATCTCAGGATTTTCATTAAGTTCTTTTATTTTTTCTAATAACTCAACTTCACTCGTTGTATTAGACATTTGTACTAATGTAGACTCAAAGCCAACACGCTCACAAGCTTTTACTTTACTACCAACATAAGTTAAGCTCGCACCATCATTACCAACAATAATTGCTGCTAAATGAGGTACCTTTTCTCCTTTGTCTTTTATTTTTTGAACCTCAGCTGCAATTTCATTTTTAATATCATTGCTAACTTTTTTCCCGTCTAAAATTGTCATTATATATAGTTTTCAGTGGCAGTCTCAGTCGCAGTTTCTCACTCTGCTGTTTTTCTGATTCTACACGTATTGTAATTAATTTTAGTTATACTACTATTCTACTTCGGTTTAACTCCAAACTTATCTGGATTATTTATCATATAATTTATCAGCTTTCCAATTTCGTTTCCTTGTTCTGAATATTCTAAATAATCTTCAGAAGAAATAATTTGTTTCAGAGTTTTCTCCATCGGCATCAGTAAGTTTACTTATAAAGTGTTTAGACACCTTCGCTTTCTATAAGCTTCAACAATATTAGCACATACCGAACGTGAACTTCTTCTTATCTGATCTGTTAAGGAATCTGTTTCCTCTTTCGGAAAAGATTTCGAAATATTAAAAATTTTCATTGATAAATCAAATCCCTTTTTATATGCTAGTAGTTGCTTAAAATCCATAATATTTGACTAAAAAATGAGACTGAAAGCTGCTTACTAACCTAACGCATCCCTTTCATCATTTGCATCATTTTTTTGCCTCCGCCTCCTTGCATCATCTTCATCATCTTACTCATTTGATTAAATTGCTTTAGCAGTTGATTTACTTCTTGAACAGAAGTTCCTGAGCCTTTACCTATGCGTATTTTTCTACTTGAATTTAAAATGGATGGATTGCTTCTTTCTTTGGGCGTCATAGAATGAATAATAGCCTCTATACCTTTAAAAGCATCATCATCAATATCAACATCTTTCATCATTTTCCCTGCACCAGGAATCATCCCCATAAGATCTTTCATGTTTCCCATTTTCTTAATCTGCTGAATTTGCTTTAAGAAATCGTCGAAACCAAATTGGTTTTTAGCTATTTTCTTTTGAAGTTTACGTGCTTCTTCTTCATCAAATTGTTCCTGAGCTCTTTCTACTAAAGAAACAACATCCCCCATTCCAAGAATACGATCTGCCATACGTGATGGGTAGAACACATCAATGGCTTCCATTTTTTCACCTGTACCTATAAACTTGATTGGTTTATTTACTACAGATTTAATAGAGATTGCTGCACCACCACGCGTATCTCCATCTAATTTTGTTAGTATAACACCATCAAAATTTAAAACATCATTAAAAGCTTTAGCTGTATTAACCGCATCCTGACCTGTCATTGAATCTACAACAAATAGTGTTTCTTGTGGTTGGATAGCTTTATGAATGTTTGATATCTCGGTCATCATCACCTCATCGACAGCTAAGCGTCCTGCGGTATCAATAATAACGACATTATGTCCATTGGCTTTTGCATGAGCAATACCAGCTTTAGAAATGGCAACAGGATCATTATTTCCTCTATCACTAAAAACCTCTATACCTATTTGATCTCCGACAACATGTAATTGATCAATCGCTGCTGGACGATATACATCACAGGCTACCAATAATGGTTTTTTAGTTTTTTTAGTTTTAAGATAATTAGCAAGCTTACCAGAAAAAGTAGTCTTACCAGAACCTTGCAAACCAGACATTAAAATAACACTTGGGGTTGCTGAAAGATTAATACCTTCTGCATCACCTCCCATAAGCTCAGTTAATTCATCTTTTACGATTTTAACCATTAACTGACCTGGTTGTAATGTTGTTAAAACATTTTGACCAAGTGCTTTTTCTTTAACTCTATTTGTAAATTCTTTAGCTATTTTAAAATTAACATCGGCATCAAGTAATGCACGGCGTACTTCCTTTAAAGTCTCTGCTACATTAACCTCGGTGATGCTTCCATGTCCTTTTAAAACGTGTAAGGCTTTATCTAATTTATCGCTTAAATTATTAAACATAATTTACTTTTAATTTTAGGAATGGCAAAGTTAATGATTTGAAGCGTATTAATAAAGAGGCTTATTATAAAAAATAGAATAAAAAAAGCTGTCAAATTATATAATTTGACAGCTTGTATAAAGGAGACTTAACTCTAATTAACCTAACAAACCGAAAGATAAGTTTTTCCTTTTTTAATCAAAACAGTTAGATTACCATTCTACTTGTTCAAGAACTAGTATTCTTTCTATTCCACCATTAGCATCGTAATCTTTTAATTCAATTCTATTTTCCGTAATAGTTTTTATTACCCATCTGTGGTTAAGCAGATGAAAAGGTGCAAATTGCTCTTCAACATCGAATTTCATACCAAGAAATAAACCATCATTCCTATGAGCTAACCAAGAACCTTTTATAAAATCTAAACCACCACCTGGAGCTGTTACATCCATATGCCCGTCTTCAAAAAACCTTAATGCATGTTCAGCATATTCATCCGTTTTATTTACATCTCCATCTGTAATGTAAGTAGCAACTTCCCATACTAATCCAGAGACAAGAACATCATTTATATAGTCTATATCTTCATCTGGACAATGTCTTTTCAATACCATTTTGTTATTCTCATTTTCAAGCTTAATTAAACCTGGCTCTAAGAAAGTAATTAACCATTCTAGTTTTAAATCGGGTCTTCCCTCTAAAGTAATTTTTAAAACGAAACCAGTATTTCTTACGCCTATTTCGTAAGTTCCTTCAACTAATTCGCCATTTACTCTAATTTTAACAACATCGTTTTCTAAAAATCTTAAAGGGGTTCCTATATAATCTTTTTCGTTATCGGCACCATCAACACTTAAACGTGCTACTCGCCATAAACATTCTTGTAAATAGTTTTTAATTCTTTCTTTAGTAATATCAATAACAACATCACAATTTTTCTTCATGATAATTCTGTTACCTCCAACTTCATAAAGCTTAATTTTACCATATTCAATATCGTATACAATCCACTCTAAAGTAAAATCTGCTAGATTCTCAAATTCTAACTTTAAAAGTGCACCTCTATCTGTTACACGCGTACTCCAAGTACCTGTTAAAATATCTCCATCCCTTGCCCGCATAACAACAATATTATCTTCTTTAAAATTTAAAGCATATTCTTTGTACTTAGCCGTATTATCTTGCTCGTTTCTTTCAAATTCATGCACAACCCAAGGACAAATTTTTAAATACTCATCTAAACGCTCTTTAGTAAAATCGTCATCACCATAATCATTATCATCATCTTCATCACAAGCATCTTTTGCTTCATTAATAGTACTTTCCAATTCTTCATTATTATTTACAACAACAGAAGAACCATCTGCTAAAAGCATCGTTACAGGAAAATTAAGACTTGCTAAAACTTCTGCATTTGCAACACGCTTAACAAAACGGTGTAATGCTCTATCGTCTTCAACTGTTACAACATCTATAACCTGAAATTCTGTATCGTAAACTGAAAAAGATATGGGGTACTGAAAATCGATACATTCAATATCATCATCTGGTTCATTTTCATCTCTACATTCCTTAATTAAGTTTTCTAAATCTTCACGATTGTTAAGAACAATCTCTGTATGATCTGCTAAAACAATGGTAATAGGAAAAACAATATCTAGTTTGTCTTCATCATCTTCAAACTTATTAAAGATGGCCTCGATAACTTTATAGTCTTCAGTAGAGTCAACAATAATTTCAAGACCATTAACAACAACAGTTACTGGTAATTCGACAGACAAGCAACTTGCTTTATCAATAATATTATCTGCAGATCCGTCCTTGGCAGACGTGGAGCTAATAAAACTTGTTAGCATAGAATTAGCAACAAGTGCTTCACTTTCTGCAGGAGGCGTAATATCTACGGTCTCTTCCTGACATGAAGTAAAGAATAAAAGAGCAAAAAAAGGTATTAATAATAATATTCTCATTTTAGATTTCATGATATTTAATTTTGGGTTAAACATAGCTTTTTGAATATAAAACAGGATAACTTTAAAAATTCCTACCCTGTGTTTTCTTTTTTTTTAATTTAGCATCACTAATCACCAATAGTACATGGCGAAACAACTACATGAAAACATTTGTGAAGAACGTATGTTTTCCTCTATATTTAATAAACACTCCAAAGATTTACACAACTTTCTTTACTATAAATTTGGCGAATTATTAAACCCAAAAGATAAAGTACAGGAAGCTTTTGTTAAACTTTGGGAAAACTGCGCAAAAATTTCTCCAGATAAAGCAAAGAGTTTTGTGTTTACAACAGCCAATAATTTAATGTTGAATGAAGCTGCACATCAAAAAGTTGTTTTAAAACATCAGCAGACCAAACCTAAAATGTACACCAATGAAAGTCCTGAATTTATAATGCAGGAAAGTGAGTATAACGATAAATTACAAAAAGCATTGGCTAATTTAACAGAAGCACAGCGGGTTGCTTTTATGATGAATCGTGTTGAAGGAAAACGTTTCAAGGAAATTGCAGCACTTTTAGAGATTTCTACTAAAGCAGTTGAAAAACGTATTTATGGTGCTTTGGAAAAACTACGGAAGGATATTAAGGAGCTATAAAGTTAGGAGTTGAAAAATTAACTTTTGGTATTTTTGTTTTTTGAAAATTTGTTTTTTTCTCGCAAAGTCACAAAGCAACACTGAACACTGAACACTGAACACTGAACACTGAACACTGAACACTAAATTTAAGTTTTTTGAAAAAAAATTAAATCCAGGGTAGGAAAAAATAAAAGTTAACTGTTATATAGTTGAATAAGGAATCATGGACAGAGAAATTTTAATATCGAAATGGTTAGATAACGATCTAAATGATGAAGAACTTGAAGCGTTTAAAGCACTTGAAGATTATGATGATTTAGTAAAGTTAAATCAGGGCTTACAAGCTTTTAAGATAGATGATTATAACGTGTCTGAAGAACTAGATACTGTTTTAAACACAATTAAGAGTAGTAAAAAGCAATCGGCGCATTGGTTTAAACCATTCATGCGTGTTGCAGCTATACTTGCCATTTGTTTCAGCTTATATTATTATACAACCACTTTAGATACTAGTATAACGACTGAATTTGCTCAAAAAACAACTATAGAATTACCCGATGCCTCTAGTGTGTCATTAAATGCAAAATCACTATTAACTTTCAATAAAAAAGATTGGAAACATAATAGAGAAGTCGAACTTAATGGTGAAGCTTTTTTTAAAGTTGCTAAAGGTTCATCATTTAAAGTAAAAACAAAAACAGGACTTGTGACTGTTTACGGAACTCAATTTAATGTAAAGCAATGGGACAATTATTTTGAGGTTATTTGCTACGAAGGTTTAGTTGGCGTTACTTATAATTCCCGAGAAACAAAGTTAAATCCTGGTGACAGTTTTTTAATTATTGATGGGAAAATAATTGCTAAAGAAAAAGAAAACCGCTCGGAACCTTCGTGGCTAAATAACGAAAGTACTTTTAAAAGTGCTCCCTATAAAACAGTTATTGCTGAATTTGAAAGACAATATGGTGTTCAGGTTACTTTAATGAATATTGATTCGGAACAGCTATTTACAGGTAGCTTTGCACATGACAATATAGATGTGGCCATTAAGGCAATTACCTTACCTTTACGTGTAACTTATAGTAAAACAAACCATACTATAATATTAAAACGTGAGTAGAAAAGGTATTCTTTCTTTTTTTTCTTTATTGTTTTTTTTGAATGTCGTTAACCTCAAAGCACAAACCATTCAAAAAGAAAAGCAACCGCTGCTATCTATTTTAAATATCCTTGAAGAACGTTACAATATTAGTTTTTCTTATGTAGATGAAACAATTAGAGACAAAGAAATCGCCTTACCCTCCGAAGGTTTGGCTCTAGAAATTATTTTAGAACTACTCAAAGAAGAAACCAAACTAGATTTTCAATTATTAGATAGTCGCTTTGTTGCTATTAAACTTTTAGAAAAAGAAAAAAGCAATTACAGGTTGCAAAAACTTGAAGAGGTTGTTGTTACCAATTATCTTACTAGTGGTATCACCAAACTTAATGATGGTTCTATTAGCATAAAACCAGAATTATTTGGGATTCTTCCTGGTTTAATAGAACCTGACGTTTTACAAACCATTCAGGCACTTCCAGGTGTTATAAGTACAGACGAAACTGTATCGAATATAAATGTTAGAGGCGGAACCCACGATCAAAACTTATTATTATGGGACGGTATAAAAATGTATCAATCTGGTCATTTCTTCGGACTTATTTCTGCTTTTAATCCGCATACAACCAAACGTGTTAGTGTATATAAAAATGGCACCAGTGCTAAATATGGCGATGGTATTTCGAGTATTATAGATTTACAGTTACCAGATAATATTGATAACGAGTTTAAAGCAGGAATTGGTTTTAATTTACTTAATGCCGACGGATACGCCAAAATTCCTTTGTCTAAAAAAACAGAGCTACAATTATCGACACGCCGCTCTGTCACCGATTTAATTGTGACTCCTACTTACGACCAATACCTCAAACGTGTTTTTGACGATTCAGATTTTAGTAAATCCAGTAATAATACCATCTCTCAAAATGAGAGCTTTTATTTTTACGATGTTACTGCCAAATTCTTGTATAATATATCTAAAAAAGACAAAATTAGATTTCATTTATTACATGTAGACAATAAATTAAATTACGAAGAACAACTAACCAGCAATGTTAGAGATGAGGCTTTGGTAAGCAAACTTTCGCAACGAAACTCGGCTATTGGACTCACTTATACTAGAGATTGGACAAAAAAGCTTTCAACAACGTATCAAGTCTATGTTTCTAACTATGATCTGGATGCTACTAATTTTGATCTTATTAACGACCAACGTCTTATTCAAGAAAACGAAGTATATGATGGTACTTCTAAATTTGATATTAATTACAAACACAGTCGCCAATTAAAAATAAATGGCGGTTACCATTTCTCTGAAATTGGCATTAGTAATTTAGAAGATGTTAACAATCCCATTTTTAGAAGCTATATTAAAGATGTTATTAGAAGTCATGCTATTTATGCGGAAACTGCTCTTTTATCGAATAATGCAAAAACGAATCTAATTATAGGCGGACGCTTAAATTATATAAGCAAATTTGATTTATTATTAGCAGAACCCAGACTAAGATTTAGTCAACGCTTTTTAAATAATTTCAAATTTGAGCTATTGGGTGAATTTAAACACCAAACAACATCTCAGATTATTGATTTACAAAATGATTTTTTAGGTATTGAAAATCGTAGATGGGTACTATCTAATAATAATAGTGATAATATCGTTACAGATAATAGAACAATCTCCCCTGTCCCTGTAGTAAAAAGCAAACAATTATCAGCAGGTATTCATTATAACAAAAACAAATTATTAATTAGTGCCGAAGGCTATATAAAAAAAGTAGATGGTATTACGACAAGGAGTCAGGGGTTTCAAAACCAATATCAATTTATAAACAGCATAGGAAGTTATGAAATTAAAGGATTAGATGTCTTGTTAAACAAACAGTTTGGCAATACAGTTAGCAGTTGGATCTCCTATTCTTTTAGTAAAAATAACTATATATTTCCATCTTTAAACGAAGGTAAAAAGTTTCCTAATAATACAGATATCAGGCATACATTCTCTTTTGCTGGGGCCTATACTCAAAATGCCCTTAAATTAGCCTTAGGACTCAATTGGCACTCTGGAAGACCTACCACGCTTCCAAATACAACTGACAATCCAGAAGATCGGGTTATAACTTACACAAGTCCTAATAGTAGTAACTTAGAAGATTATTTACGAACAGATTGCTCTGCCTCCTATGACTTTGATATATCTGATACAACGCGGGCAACTATTGGTGCATCGGTTTGGAATGTTTTAAACAAGAAAAATATCATCAACACGTATTATACTTTGGATGATAATAATGAGATTAATACCATTGAAAATGAATCTCTCGGTATCACGCCTAATGTAAGTTTAAGAATTTATTTTTAAATGCTTATTTTTGTTTGATGCTATCAATAAGTAGAATACAAAACATATTTAGTTACCTCGCTTTATTAATCACTTTAGTATCATTTTCGGGATTTACAAGTGTTTCTTCTAATTATGAAAGACCACAAACCGAGCTTTTAGTTAGTAAATACAGAAGTGATGATTCTACTGTTAAAGAATACCAGCCTTTAACCAAAAGGTCTCAAAAAGTAGCCTTTAATCAGTATATTGTTTTTAGTTTTAAGTCCTTATTAAATATGCATGCTTTTGATTTCAATCTGACTTTTAAGTCCCAAAAGGAAGCTATTCTACTATTTGAAAACTGCAATAATCTTCTAGAACAAAATCTTATTGCTCAAACATTCACAATCAAGTCTAAGAGTCTCTTCATAGAGTAATTATTCTATAACCCATTGCCAATATTCTGGCACTATTTTCAATTATTTTTAATCTGAGACTAGCCTAAGGGCAAATACAATGTCACACTGAGTGCAGTCGAAGTGCTCAATCAGACAAATCAAATAATAAAATCCTTTTAGGCTATCTTACTACTATTACTACAATGAAAACTTTAAAAAAGGCATTAAGGCTTTTTGCTTTAATACTTATGATTGCTTTGGCATCTGTATTGCCTGTACCTATAACATTTTACAAAAAAGATAATTTACCTAAATATACGATTGAGCTTGTTGAAAAGAAAGATGATGAAAGTGAAAATAAAGATATTAAGGACGTTTTGTGATTTATCAAAAACAATATAAATTCGTTTCTTGTTAAACATAAAACATTGAAACGGTTCCATAGTAATTGTTGTAAAACATCTAATGAAAAAATTAATAGAACATTTAAAGAAAACCATAGATATCAATGATTCTGATTTAGAAATAATACTATCAAAATTTCAATCTAAATCATTCTATAAAAATGAAGAAATAACATCTTTTGGAAAAACCTCAAAATATTTTAGATTTATAAATCATGGTCTTCTTCGTGTATATTTTATAGATAATCAAGCAAAAGAAATAACTGTACAAATTGGAACCGAAAACACATGGATAGGAGACATTCATAGTTTTTTAACCCAAACGCCCAGTCAATATCACATAAATATTCTTGAAGACACCAGTATTTCGCAAATTCATAAAACTGATTTGGAAACATTGTTCCAGCAAGTACCTATCATGGAACGTTTTTTTCGACTTAAAGTCCAACGGGCTTATATTTCACTTCAGGAACGTACTCTCCACCAGTTAAATAAACCGGCAGCACAGCGGTATCTGGAATTTAAAAGAAAATATGGTCATATAGAACCTCGTGTACCTCAGTATATGATTGCTTCTTACCTTAATATTAGTCCCGAACACCTAAGTAAAGTTAGGCGTTCTTTAGCAAAGAAATAATTTCTTAATCTAGATTAAGGCATTTAATTTGGTGAGTTTCGACTTTTGCTTGATGAAAAATCAAAAACCAAATTTTATTGAATTTATTATAGTAGTGGCACTTCTCATGGCCTTGGTATCGGTAACAATTAATATGTTTTTACCTGCCTTTCAGGATGTTTCTAACGAGTTTCAATTAAAAGACAAAAACAAAATTCAGCTAACTATTTCTTTATTATACTTAGGCTTGGGGGTTAGTCAATTATTTTACGGTATCCTGTCTGATACTATTGGACGCAAACCTATTATTTATAATGGCTTAATCTTATTTATCTTAGGATGTATCATTTCTTATGTATCCAAAGATTTAAATATTTTACTTATAGGACAAACACTTCTGGGCATAGGCTTAGGCGCTCCAAGGGTAATGAGTGTAGCGATTGTTAGAGATAAATTTGAAGGGCGAAAAATGGCTAGAGCAATGTCTTTTATTATGGTGATTTATGTACTCATGCCTATTGTCTCACCTATCTTAGGGAAGTCTATAATAATGATTAGTAATTGGCGAATTTTGTTTGTTATATACATCATTTTTAGTGCTTTGGTATTTCTATTATTCAGGTATAGAATGCCCGAAACACTAACCCTAGACAAGCAAAAAAGCTTTGAGTCAAAACACTTTTTAAAAGCAACTCAAGAAATACTAACCAATAAGCATACCTTTACATATATTCTTATCCTTGGTTTATACTCGGGTATATTTATTACATACCTCAATCTATCACAAGCTATTTTTGAATTTCAATATCAATTAGGAAACCAATACCCATATTATTTTGCGCTTTTGGCCTGTAGCATTGGTTTGGCTTCATTCATTAATAGCAAATTAGTATTAGGTTTGGGAATGAAATTATTAACCAAAATTGCTATCCTGAATAGTTTATTTTCAGCTTTACTTTTTTTTAGTATCAGTTACTTTGTTTCTCCATCTTTATGGTTATTTATAATATTCATGTTTATACAACTTTTCAGTTATGGTCTTCTTGTTGGAAATTTAAATGCTTTAGCCATGCAACCTTTGGGGCACATTGCAGGTCTTGGAGCTTCCCTTATAGGAGCTGTATCTACTATTATATCAGTTCCGATGTCTATTTTTATTGGTAGTTTCTATAATAACACGACTTTCCCAATTGTTATGGCATATTGCTGCACTGGAATCTTTTCAATACTAATGCTAAATTTTATCAATCAACAATTTTTTATATGGAAAACTTAATCACCAATAACCTATTCGAATTCTATAAACTTATTGGCTCTAGTAGTGAGTTTCTTCATTGTAAAGATGGATATTGCTATGTAAAAGCAGGTAATTTATCTTGGCCAAATATTGTTTTCGATTTAGACAATGAACAAATAAATTATCAAAACTTATACAACAGGATAAAAACTAATGAAATAGCTAATAAAGTATTCCTGCACCAAAATGAAACAATTGAAACACAGCTATTAAAATGTAACTTTAAACTAATTTCCTCTATAATAGGCATGTACTTAGATTTAGATAAAGTAACTAAGCCTGTTAATGATTTTTCTACCATACATCAGGTAAATAATGGTGCATCAGCAGCTGAGTTTGCCCGAATAGCCTCCCAAGCTTTTGGCTATAATATTCTTCCTACTACCATAAAACCCTTAGTCGATTGCCCAGAATTAAAACTGTTCATAGGGCAATACCATAATAAATATGTTAGTTGCGGTATGTTGTTATTAGACAAACAAAGAGTTTCAGGATTACATATGATTGGTTCTTTGCCTGAATATAGAGGTCTAGGGCTCGGTAAAAAAATGACTAATAAGTTATTATTTGAAGCTTTTGAAAATTTAAGCACACAAGCCGTTCTCGGTGCATCGATTGCTGGTGAGAAGGTCTATTCCAAATTAGGATTTATAAAACAAGGGGATTTTAAAAGTTATATAGTCTAACCCTCAAATCACATTCTTTCAGGTACTTGAATCCCTAATAATCTAAATCCATTTTTAATCGTATTAGCAACCGTATTTGAAAGCTGTACTCTAAATGTTTTTTCACTATCATTGTCTGCACCTAAAATAGATACATTTTGATAAAAAGAATTGAATTCTTTAACCAAATCGTAAGTATAATTAGCAATTAAAGCAGGACTGTGTTGCGCTGCTGCATTTTGTACAACCTCTGGAAACAATTGAATTTGTTTTAGAAGTTCTTTTTCCTTTGTATGTAATATTATGGTATCAACGACATCATCATTTACATTTGCTTTTCGTAGAATAGATTGAATTCTAGCATACGTATACTGAATAAAAGGACCTGTATTTCCTTGAAAATCAATAGATTCTTTAGGATCGAATAAAATACGTTTTTTAGGATCCACTTTTAGGACATAATATTTTAAAGCGCCTAGACCAATGGTTTTATACAAAACTTGTTTTTCGTCATTAGAATAGCCATCAAGCTTTCCTAATTCCTCCGAAATTTCACCAGCTGTTTTAGACATATCATCAATTAAATCATCGGCATCAACCACGGTTCCTTCTCTACTTTTCATTTTTCCGCTAGGTAAGTCTACCATACCGTAGCTTAAATGATATAAATTTTTAGCCCATTCAAAACCAAGTTTCTTAAGAATTAAAAACAAGACCTGAAAATGATAATCCTGTTCATTCCCTACTGTATAAACCATTCCACCTACATCTGGGAAATCTTTAATACGTTGTATAGCCGTACCAATGTCCTGAGTCATATAAACTGCTGTACCATCCGCACGTTGTACAATTTTTTTATCTAGTCCATCTTCAGTTAAATCACACCAAACAGAGCCGTCTTCTTCTTTAATGAAAACACCAGATTTTAATCCTTCAGTAACAAATTCTTTACCTAATAAATAGGTATTACTTTCATAATATAAGGTATCAAAATCCACTCCTAAATTTTTATAAGTGATGTCGAAACCATCATACACCCAACCATTCATTTTCTTCCACAGCGCCACCGTTTCCTCTTCTCCTGCTTCCCATTTTAAAAGCATCTCTTGGGCTTCTAATAAAATGGGGGCATTTTTTTTGGCTGCTTCCATCGTTTCTCCCGAGTCTACCAAGCTTTGTATTTCCTTTTTGTACTCTTGGTCAAACTTCACATAATAATTTCCGACTAACTTATCCCCTTTTAAACCTGTGCTTTCTGGAGTTTCTTCATTTCCATATCGCTTCCAGGCTAACATACTTTTACAAATATGAATTCCCCTATCGTTTATAATTTGGGTTTTGTAAACTTTGGTCCCGGCAGCTTTTAAAATTTCGGCCACACTATAACCTAAAAGATTATTTCGTACATGCCCTAAATGCAAAGGTTTATTTGTATTTGGTGAAGAATACTCAACCATGACTGCTTTGTTTCCTGCTGTAGGAGAAACAAAACCATAGGTTTCATTATTTTTTATATTATTAAAAAAATCGATGTAATACGAATCATTAATTTCAACATTTAAAAAGCCTTTCACAACATTGAAAGCCTTTACATCTGTAACATGCTCCACTAAATAATTACCAATAGTTTCTCCTATTTGTACTGGATTACCTTTAACAAAACGTAGCATAGGAAAAATAACAACAGTAATATCACCAGCAAACTCTTTTCTAGTTGCTTGAAATTCTACTGTTTCCAATTCAATATTAAAACTGGATTTAACAGCTTGCTTTACTTGATTCGATAAAGTCTCTTGAAGGCTCATTTTATAGTGAATTTTTAAGTCAGCAAAGATAAAACTTTTATTAAAGGATCACTTGCAAAATTAACCTTAATAAAACAGTCGACTCTTAAAATGAAAAACCAAAACAGCATTTGAAAGAAAAAACAACAAACAACTCATTAACAAATGCTTATAAAAAAAGCAAAAAAAAATGTTTAATAAAAATATGCATTTCGTCGACAAAAGTGCTCTTTTTCTATGATTTTTACCGTTCGTCTATTCGTCGATTTTTATGTTAAAATTCTTATGCCCTTTTATCTAATTTATTGGTATTAAGACGCAGAAATTAGATTTTAATAGTGCTTTTTCCAACTTTTGTTTAGTAAAGCTATTAATAAATCCATTTATTAGGAAATTTAACACAAACAAATACATTACAACTAAATAGAGCATTCTTACTTTCCCTCAAGTTTAAGACATCTATTAATTATTGCTTGATCTATAGTTGTAATTAAAATGTTATATGAGGAAAGTAACTACTTTTATTGTATTTTTATCTATGTTGATTGGTTATTCTCAAACCAATGATGTGGATAGTCTCGCTTTAGAATTAGCTTACCAAAATCAAGATACTTTAAAAATAGAAACTTCTATAAAGCTTATCAAATCACTTTATGATATAAACGATTATGATAGAGCTTTAAAATACATTATTGAAAGTGAAAAACTTTCTAACAATTTAAATTACAATAAAGGCATTGCGGAAATCACCTATTATAAATCATTAATTTATGCTGTAAAAGGCGATTATATAAATTCGGTTAGTGGTTACGAAAAATCTAAAACGTTATTTAGTCAATTAAAAGACACGCTTGGTATAGCCAAAGTAAATAACAGTATTGGTTTAATTGAAATTAAACGAGGTAATTATGCAAAAGGTTTACAGTTCTCTCTTGCTGCCATTAAGGAATTAGAAAAAAGGAATTTGGTACAAGACCTACGATTAGCATATAGCAACTTAGCTGATGCTTATTATAACATTAATGCTTACGATAAAGCTGTAGAGTTTTATTTGAAAGCCGTAGATGTACAAGAACAATTGAATGACGTTAAAGGAACCAATCGATCTAACAGCCAATTAGCAGAGTTATATTCTTATAAAAAAGAACACCGGAAAGCGATAGAATATTACGAAAAAGTATTAGCCAACAAAACAACAAATAATGACTCTGTACGTGGACGTATTTACCCCAAATTAGGTGGTGAATATTTAAAGTTTAATGATTATGACAATGCAGCTAGTTATTTAGTAAAAGGGTTAAGACTTAATAGGCGAAGTCGCTATAAAGAAGGTTTATTAATTGCTTTAAATAATATTGGCGATTTAAATCTACAACAAGGCAAAGTAATCTTAGCCGAAAAACAATTACTTGAAGCTGGAGCCATAGCTAAAACCATAGATAATAAAACAGAATTACTTAGGCATTATAAGTTGATGAAATCGTTAGATTCAACAAAAAAACGATTTGACAGAGCTTTTATCTGGCAACGTCAATATTACGACTTAAAAAATAAGCTTAATAAAAATGAAGTAAAAATAGATTCGAAAACGGAAGAACCTTTAGAGTTGGAACTAGATCCAAATTTTGATAAACCAGCTATCAATAAAGAAACAAATGCTGTAGCGAAAATAAAACCAACAGAAACTAATAACGATGAGTATCATAAATTTAAGTTGATATTTTATGCTTTATTAGCAGCACTTGCTATTGTGTCTACCTTCTTAATTCTAATTTACTTAAAACGCAATAACAATATAAAGTACACACAGGAACTAGAAGAAAAAAATATTAAAATTGAATTACAAAATGTAGCATTTCAAGAGCAGACCAAACACCTTGAAAGTGTTAATAATGTTAAAGATAAATTATTTTCTATTGTTTCTCATGATTTAAAAGACTCGCTTTCTTCTATCAACGGGTTTATAGATTTACTCAAAGACGGTTCTTTAACTAGAGAAGAGTTTGATGATTTAATTCCAGAATTAAGTGAAAATGCAAACAATGCATCGTTACTATTATTTAATTTATTGAACTGGTCTAAATCTCAAATGCAATCATTAGAGCCAAAGCCTAGTTTATTTGATATTCAAGAAGTTTTTGAAGACAAGGTCAAACTTGTTGAACAACGTATAGAAAGTAAAGGCATTACTTTAGTAGATCATTCTTTACGTGATTTTGCCTATGCAGATAGGAGCATGTTTGAAATTGTTGTCCAAAATCTACTTGCAAATGCTTTAAAATTTTGTAAAGGTGGTGATACTATTACTATTTCGAATCACATTAGTAACGGAAGCTGCATTGTAAGTATTGCTGATACTGGTGTTGGGATTTCAAAACACAACTTAGAAAAACTATTCAAAAATAGTTCTTTTACAACTGTTGGTACTAGTAATGAAAAAGGTACTGGATTAGGACTCTCTATTTGCAAAGAGTTAATAGAATTGAATAATGGTAAAATCTGGGTTGAAAGCACTCAAGGTGTTGGTAGCACATTCTATGTGCAACTACCTAAGTCCAGGCCTAATGGTGATTAACTAACTTTAGGTAAAAATACTTCTGCCATCATACAACGTGCACTACCACCTCCACAAGCTTCAATTGTATTTAAAGAACTTGATACTATTTTAGTATGTTTTTCTAAACGTTCAATTTGAAATTTTGTTAACGAATCATAAGCCGCCTGACTCATTATTAAATAACGTTCATCGTTAGTTCCTTTTACCTGTAACATATTACCAGCAAAATTATTTACCTGTGTTTCGGTAATATTAATAATTTCTTTGTTATTTTCCTTTAAATGATTGATGACATTTTTGCGTTCTTTTTTGTCATCAATGCTACTTAAACAAACAACTGCAAAGGTTTCTCCCAAACACATCATAACATTGGTATGATAAATAGCTTTACGTTCCTCATTTACCGTTTGATTCGAAGTGAATAATACTGGTGTATATTCAAAATCCTCACAAAATTCAATAAATAAATCTTCATCGGCTCTTGGAGACAACGCACAATATGCTTTTCTATTTACACGATCTAATAACAAACTTCCAGTGCCTTCAAGAAATATACTTTCTTCTTCTGCACTAGTATAATCGACAATATTATTTATTAGAAATCCTTTTTCTTCTAAAGAATTTAAAATATCCTCACGACGCTCTAAACGTCTATTCTCTGCGAACATAGGATATAAACCTACATCTCCGTTCTCATGAAATGACACCCAATTATTTGGAAAAATAGAGTCTGGAGTGTCTGCTACATCTGTATCATTAACAACTATAACATGAACACCTATGGCTCTGAGTTTTTCAACATAATCATCAAATTCCTGCTGTGCTTTTGCATTAACTGTTTCTGGTAATAAATTATCAATTACTTTTTGATAATAATTATTTACAGCTGTTTGCTCATTCATCCTAAAATTTATAGGACGGATCATTAAAATAGTGTTAGTTGTTTGTTGCATTATACTCAATTTGATCTACAAAATTATGACTTTTGAAACTGAAACCTTTTTAATTTATAATGAAAATAAACTTAGAAGATTAATCCCTAAATAAAGGCATCGTCGAACAACGTAACAAACCTTCTTGCTTTGCAATTTCAGCATAGGGGACTTCTTCAACGGTAAAACCCTGAACTTTTAACCAATTGTTTAAACGTGTAAAGCCCTTTTCTGAAATGATAATATTTTCAGAAATGGAAAATACATTACTATTCATTTGGTACATTTCATCTTTAGTTATTTCAAAAATATTTTCTTTTCCAAAGAAATCAACCAACCATTCATATTCACGTTCAATTAAGAATCCATTTTTATGAATAATGGCTTTATCCTTACCAATAGGTTGAAAGCAGCAGTCTAAATGCAACGCATTATCTTTTGCTTTTGTATTAGACTTTCTTAGCTCGAACGATTTTACAACTTTGTTAGGGAATAACTCTTGGATGGCTATAACGGCATCCATATTTGTACGAGCGGTAATAATATCTGGATAATCTTCACCTGAATACGTTCCTATAAAAATATGGTCGTTCCATGGCATCACATCACCTCCTTCAACGTGACATTCCTCTGGTAATATGATTCGCTTTTCTCTTTCTACTTGGTCCCAGACATACTTTATAGCTTTTACCTCTTCTTCTCTATTGGGTAAAATATTAGCTCTAATAATTTTATCTTCAATTACAAAAGCAATATCTCTGGAAAATATTTGGTTACAGTCTTTAATCACTTCTGGTCTAAAAACCTTTACATCATATTTTTCAAAAACTCTTGCAACAGCTTCCATCTCTAAAACCATATCATGCTCTTTTGGGTAAGTCCCAGCTATAACATGTTCTATACTTTTAGGATCATAACAGTCTTCAACATTAGGAGTTGGTCCACTACTTTGGGCCGTACCTAAAACAACTGTTCTTAACCTCGATGTTTCATTTTTAATATTTAATTCTAGCATACTATAATCCTAAAAAAAATTTATTATTGAAGCGGCTAAACTAATAATAATTAAAACACTTTTTGAATTATTCTAAAAAATATTACTTAAAAAAAACAAAAGCTTCATAAAATAATTATGAAGCTTAATAATAATATAAAAATATTGAAATTTATCTTTTTTCTATAGGCACAAATTTCCTTACTGTTTCACCAATATAAACTTGTCTTGGTCTTCCTATTGGTTCTTTACGTAAACGCATCTCTCTCCATTGTGCTATCCAGCCAGGTAAACGTCCTAAAGCAAACATTACTGTAAACATATCTGTTGGTATCCCCATACCTCTATATATAATACCCGAGTAAAAATCCACATTTGGATAAAGTTTTCTATCTACAAAATATTGATCTTCTAGTGCTTCTTTTTCAAGGCCTTTAGCAATATCTAAAATAGGATCTTCAATTCCTAAATCTCCCAAAACTTCATCTGCTGCTTTTTTAATGATTTTAGCACGCGGATCAAAGTTCTTGTAGACACGATGTCCAAAGCCCATTAAACGGAATGGATCACTTTTATCTTTTGCCTTAGCCATATATTTCTTAGTATCACCTCCGTCTTCTTTAATAGCTTCAAGCATTTCTAATACAGCTTGGTTGGCACCACCATGGAGTGGTCCCCAAAGCGCTGAAATACCTGCAGAGATCGACGCAAATAATCCTGCATGCGATGACCCTACAATTCTTACTGTAGATGTAGAACAGTTTTGCTCATGATCTGCATGTAATATTAATAACTTATCTAATGCGTCTACTAAAATTTGGTTTTGTTTATATTCTCCATTAGGTTTTCTAAACATCATTTTTAAAATGTTCTCAACGTATCCTAACGAATTATCTCCATAATCAAGAGGTAAACCCTCTTTCTTACGGAATGTCCATGCTACTAAAACAGGGAATTTACCTAAAATCCTTACTACAGACTTATACATATCTTCCTCAGAGTCTACATTTACCGAAGAAGGGTTAAATGCTGTTAAGGCACTTGTTAAAGATGATATAACGCCCATAGGGTGTGCCGCTTTCGGAAAAGCATCTAATATCTTTTTAATATCTTCATCGACAATAGATTCTGCTTTAATATCATTATGAAACTTATCATTTTGTTCTTTAGTAGGAAGCTCTCCAAAAATTAAAAGATAAGCCACTTCTAAAAAATCAGCTTTTTCTGCTAGTTCCTCAATAGAATAGCCTCTATACCTTAAAATACCTTTTTCACCATCTAAAAATGTAATGGCACTTTCACAAGATCCAGTATTTTTATATCCTGGATCTATAGTTATTACTCCCTCAGTAACTCCTCTAAGTTTTGTAATATCTATTGCAACTTCATTTTCTGTTCCTTTGATTAATGGGAATTCATTCTTTTGACCGTTGATTTCTATGGTAGCAGTATTAGCCATGTATTTGAGTGATTTTATTTTTTATAATGGATTGCTAATTTACGAAATATCCACCTATTTATGAAGGAACTCATCAAAGGTTTTTATAATTATTATATTGCTAAAATTGATGCTAAAAAAAAAGCGATTATTAAATAATAATAATCGCTTTTTTTATAAATTATAATAAATAACTATTTTACTTTGAATGCTTTTTCTTGAGGGAAATAAGCAACTTCACCTAATTCTTCTTCAATACGAAGTAATTGATTGTATTTAGCCATACGATCACTACGAGATGCAGAACCTGTTTTTATTTGTCCAGTATTTAAAGCAACTGCTAAATCTGCAATAGTATTATCTTCAGTTTCTCCAGAACGGTGAGACATTACAGATGTATAACCTGCATTATGTGCCATATTAACAGCAGCAATAGTTTCGGTTAATGTTCCTATTTGATTTACTTTAATAAGAATTGAATTTGCAATCCCCTCTTCAATACCACGAGACAAACGTTCTACATTAGTTACAAATAAATCATCTCCAACTAACTGCACTTTATCACCTACTAATTCTGTTAAATATTTCCAACCTTCCCAGTCATTTTCATCCATTCCATCTTCAATAGAAACAATTGGATATTTAGCCACTAATTCTGCTAAGTAATCTGCTTGTTCTTTACTTGTTCTTACAACGCCTGTATCACCTTCAAATTTCTTGTAATCGTATTGTCCATTTTCATAAAATTCAGCAGAAGCACAATCTAAAGCGATTTTCACTTCATCTCCAAATTTATACCCAGCGTTCTCAACTGCTTTTGCTATAGTTTCTAAAGCATCCTCAGTACCTCCAGCCAAATTTGGTGCAAATCCACCTTCATCTCCCACAGCAGTACTTAAATTTCTATCGTGTAATACTTTTTTAAGGTTATGAAAAATTTCAGTTCCCATTTGCATCGCATGCGTAAAGTTTTTAGCTTTTACTGGCATAACCATAAACTCTTGAAATGCGATAGGCGCATCACTATGAGATCCTCCATTAATGATATTCATCATTGGTAATGGTAATGTATTAGCAGAAACCCCTCCTACATAACGATATAATGGTAAACCTAACTCTCCTGCTGCTGCTTTTGCTACTGCTAAAGAAACTCCTAAAATAGCATTAGCTCCTAATTTAGATTTGTTTGGTGTACCATCTAAATCAATCATTATCTGATCGATTAAATTTTGTTCGAATATTGAAACTCCTAATAATTCTTGAGCAATAATAGAATTGACATTATCTACAGCTTTAGTAACACCTTTACCCATATAGGCACTACCACCATCACGTAATTCAACAGCTTCATGTTCTCCAGTTGATGCACCCGATGGCACAGCAGCTCTTCCTAATACATCATTTTCAGTTACTACATCTACTTCAACTGTAGGGTTACCTCTTGAATCTAGAATTTGTCTTGCGTGGATATTAATTATAATACTCATAATTGGTTATTTTTAATCTTTTAATACTTCAAATTTACAGCTAAATCTTGTTTATTTTATGATGTTTTTGAATAAATACTCAAAACCACATCTATAACGTTTTAGTAAACTTAAGCCTCAAAAAAATAAATCTTTTTTGAGGCTTATTATGCTATCTATTTTTTGATGTTTTCAATGAATTGATCAAAAAGATACGACGAATCATGTGGTCCTGGGCTAGCTTCTGGATGGTATTGCACTGAAAAACAATTTTTATTTTTCATGGCTAAACCTGCAACAGTATGGTCATTTAAATGAACATGTGTTACCTGTAAATCTGGATTCGCTTCAGATTCTTCTTTATTTACGGCAAACCCATGATTTTGGGAAGTGATCTCTCCTTTTCCTGTTAATAGATTTTTAACAGGGTGATTAATTCCTCTATGCCCATTATGCATTTTATAAGTAGATACACCATTGGCTCTGGCAATAACCTGATGTCCTAAACAAATACCAAATAAAGGCAAATTTCTTTTTATAATTTCTTTTGCTAAATTCTGTGCTTCTACTAATGGTTCAGGATCTCCTGGCCCGTTAGATAAGAAGTATCCATCTGGTTTGAAAGCTTCTAAATCTTCAAACTTAGAATTGTATGGGAATACTTTTATATAGGCATCTCTTTTTGCTATATTTCTAAGAATATTCTTCTTGATTCCAATATCTAAAGCTGCTACTTTATAAGTCGCATTTTCATCTCCAAAATAATAAGGTTCTTTAGTAGATACTTTTGATGCCAGTTCTAAACCTTCCATATTTGGAATTTCAGCCAATTGCTTTTTTAAACCTTCAACATTATCAACTTCAGTAGAGATAACAGCATTCATAGCACCATGATCTCTAATATAGCTTACTAAAGCTCGCGTATCAACATCGGAAATTGCTAGCAAGTTATTTTTATCTAAAAATTCTTCTAAAGAACCTTCGGAATCAACTCTAGAATACACATAGCTAAAGTTTTTACAAATTAATCCAGCAATTTTAATGGAATCTGATTCTACTTCATCCACATTAGTTCCGTAATTACCAATGTGTGCATTGGTAGTCACCATTAATTGACCAAAATAGGATGGGTCTGTAAAAATTTCTTGGTAGCCAGTCATACCTGTATTAAAACATACTTCACCAAAAGATGTTCCTTGTTTGTTTCCAACTGCCTTACCGTAAAAAATAGTACCATCTGCTAGAAGAATGATGGCTTTTTGTCTTTTTTGATATTTCATATTTTTGAAAAGTTTTACAAAATTGCATAAAAAAAAGGATAAACTAAAATAGTTTATCCTTAATATTTGAAATGCTTATTAACATTTATTCTTCTTCTTCGTTTGTTGCTTTTGTTTCAACAACTGGAGCAGCAGCTGGTTTAGATCCACCTCTTCTACTTCTTCTTGTTGTTTTCTTAGCTTTCTTATCTGCATTGTAAATTTCATTGTAATCTACAAGCTCAATCATAGCCATATCTGCATTATCACCTAGACGATTACCAAGTTTTATAATTCTTGTGTAACCTCCTGGACGATCTGCAACTTTAGCTGCAACATCTCTAAACAATTCGGCAACTGCGTCTTTTTGTCTAAGTCGAGCCATCACAATACGTCTGTTATGTGTGGTGTCTTCTTTAGACTTAGTAATCATTGGCTCTACAAATTGTTTTAAAGCTTTTGCTTTTGCAACCGTTGTATTAATACGTTTGTGTTCTATTAAAGAACAAGCCATATTAGCCAACATTGATTTTCTGTGAGCAGTTTTTCTACCTAAATGATTTATTTTTTTTCCGTGTCTCATGACTTTGTTTATTAACCATCATCTTGCTTCAACTCAGTACGAGGAGCAAAATATGATGTGTTAGTCTTTATCTAATTTATATTTGCTTAAATCCATTCCGAAATTTAATCCCTTAACATTTACAAGCTCTTCAAGCTCTGTTAAAGACTTCTTTCCGAAGTTTCTGAATTTCATTAAATCGTTTTTATTGAATGATACTAAATCACCTAAAGTATCTACTTCTGCAGCTTTTAAACAGTTAAGTGCACGTACAGATAAATCCATATCTATTAACTTCGTTTTAAGCAACTGTCTCATATGTAATGATTCCTCATCATACGTTTCAGTTTGTGCAATTTCATCAGCTTCTAAAGTGATACGTTCATCAGAGAATAACATGAAATGATGAATCAACGTTTTAGCAGCTTCAGTTAAAGCGTCTTGTGGTGTAATGGAACCATCTGTAATAATTTCGAAAACTAATTTTTCGTAATCTGTTTTTTGCTCTACACGATAGTTTTCAATACTATACTTAACATTTTTTATTGGAGTATAAATTGAATCTGTAAAAATAGTTCCTATTGGTGCAGCAGCTTTCTTATTTTCTTCTGCAGGAACATAACCTCTACCTTTTTCAATAGTGATTTCCAAATTAAAATTAACTTTAGGATCTAAGTTACAGATAACTAATTCAGTATTTAATACCTGGAATCCTGAAATAAATTTTTGAAAATCTCCAGCTGTAATTCTATCTTGACCAGAAATTGAAATTGAAATTGATTCATTATCAATATCATCAATTTGTCTCTTAAAACGTGCTTGTTTTAAATTTAAAATGATTTCTGTAACATCTTCAACAACACCAGCAATAGCTGAAAACTCATGATCAACACCTTCTATTCTAACCGATGTGATTGCAAATCCTTCTAAAGAAGATAATAAAACTCTTCTTAGCGCATTACCTACTGTTAATCCATAACCAGGCTCTAGTGGTCTGAATTCGAATTTACCTTCGAAATCAGTAGAATCAATCATGATTACTTTGTCGGGCTTCTGAAAATTAAATACTGCCATATATTCTTCGTTTTAATTGTTATTTAGTTGCGCGATCTAAAAGTTTGAAGAAGACTAATAAATCCTTTGGCCAAATACCAATATGATTAATTTATTATTTAGAGTATAATTCTACTATGAATTGTTCGTTTATGTTTTCTGGAATTTGAATTCTAGCAGGAACAGAAACGTAAGTTCCTTGCTTTGTATCATCATTCCAAGTAATCCATTCGTAAACGTGACTTGAGTTTGATAATGATCTACTAATAGCCTCAAGTGATTTTGATTTCTCTCTTACTGCAACAATATCTCCTGCTTTTAAAGAGTAAGAAGGAATATTTACCAACTCACCATTTACAGTAATATGTCTATGAGATACTAATTGTCTTGCACCACTTCTAGAAGGAGAAATTCCCATTCTATATACAACGTTGTCTAATCTAGATTCACATAATTGTAATAAAACTTCACCAGTAATACCTTGTGCTGCTCTGGCTTTTTTAAATAAACCTCTAAATTGACGCTCTAAAATACCATAAGTATATTTAGCTTTTTGTTTTTCCATTAACTGGATTGCGTATTCAGATTTTTTTCCACGCCTTCTATTGTTTCCATGTTGACCTGGAGGGTAATTTCTTTTCTCAAAAGACTTATCGTCTCCGAATATAGCTTCGCCAAATTTACGAGCTATTTTAGTTTTAGGACCAGTATATCTTGCCATTTTAAATTTGTTTTTGAGAGTGATTATGAATTAAGGTCTTAATCTTATCCTTCGATAATCTTTTTATCTCTCGTTGATACTTGTTATTATTTTTTTCAGTTTGCAAATTTACATATAAAAAATTAATATCAACTGCTAAAAAGCAATCGATATTAATTCTTATAAAATATATAAATTATACTCTTCTACGTTTTGGAGGGCGACATCCATTATGTGGTAATGGAGTAACATCAATAATTTCTGTTACTTCAATCCCTGCATTGTGGATAGAACGAATAGCAGATTCTCTACCATTTCCAGGTCCTTTAACATAAACCTTTACTTTTTTCAAACCAGCTTCTTGTGCTACACCTGCAGCATCTTCAGCAGCTAATTGAGCAGCATAAGGAGTGTTTTTCTTAGAACCTCTAAATCCCATTTTACCTGCAGAAGACCATGAAATAACGTCTCCCTTTTTATTGGTAAGTGAAATAATAATGTTATTGAAAGAAGCCGTAACATGTGCTTCTCCAACAGAGTCTACAATAACTTTACGTTTTTTTGTACTTGTTTTTGCCATATTCTTTTAGTTTCTAGTTGTTAGTTGTTAGTGTTAGAATCCTAAACTTTCACATTTCAAACAGATTCCATCTAACTACTAAATACTAATGACTATTAATTATTTAGTTGCTTTTTTCTTATTAGCAACAGTTTTTCTTCTACCTTTTCTAGTTCTGGAGTTGTTTTTAGTACGTTGCCCTCTTAATGGAAGACCAGATCTATGACGAATCCCTCTGTAACATCCAATATCCATTAATCGCTTAATGTTTAATTGTGTTTCAGAACGTAATTCACCTTCGATTGTAAAAGATCCAACAGCTTCACGAATACCACTAATTTGGTCATCGCTCCAATCTTGAACTTTAGTACTTTCATCAACCTTAGCTACTGCTAAAATTTCTTTTGCTCTACTTCTACCTATCCCATAGATATAAGTTAAAGAGATTACTCCTCTTTTGTTTTTTGGTATGTCTACACCTGCAATTCTTGCCATAATTACCCTTGTCTTTGTTTAAATCTAGGATTCTTTTTGTTTATAACGTAAAGTCTGCCTTTTCTTCGTACGATTTTACAATCTGCACTTCTTTTTTTAAGTGATGCTCTTACTTTCATCTGTTACTTATTATTTTTTATAACAACTATAAATGTAACCTTAGGGTTTCATCTTATTAGTATCTATAAGTTATTCGAGCCTTCGTTAAATCGTAAGGACTCATTTCTAATTTCACTTTGTCTCCTGGTAGTAACTTAATATAATGCATACGCATTTTACCAGAAATGTGTGCAGTCACAATGTGACCATTTTCTAATTCAACACGAAACATAGCATTTGATAATGCTTCTATAATGGTTCCGTCTTGTTCTATTGCTGCCTGTTTTGCCATAGTAGATATATATTAAGCGCTAGCTTTTCTATTTTTACCAGTTTTCATCAAGCCATCATAATGTCTATTTAACAAGTATGAATTTACTTGTTGCATAGTGTCAATTGCAACTCCAACCATAATTAATAATGAGGTTCCTCCGAAGAACAATGCCCAACCTGATTGTACATCCATAAGTTTAACAATAAATGCTGGGAACACAGCTATAAGTGCTAAAAATATAGATCCTGGTAAGGTTATTTGAGACATTATTTTATCGAGATATTCTGAAGTTTCAGAACCTGGACGAATACCAGGAATAAAACCACCACTACGTTTTAAATCGTCTGCCATTTTATTTGTTGGTACAGTAATCGCAGTATAAAAATATGTAAATACGATTATTAATAAAGCGAATACCAAATTATACCAAAAACCAAACATACTAGCTGGGCCTAGATTAGTAACTAACCATGCGCCTACTGACGAATCTTTTAATAAATCTGTACCCCCTATCATACCTGGCACAAACATAATAGCTTGGGCAAATATAATAGGCATAACTCCAGAAGCATTTAACTTTAATGGAATATATTGTCTTGAACCAGCCATAGCACTTTTCTCATAACCACCAGAAGCTGTTCTTCTTGCATATTGCACGGCTATTTTTCTAACCGCCATAACCAACATGATCGTAACTAAAATAATAACAAACCAAATAACCAATTCAAAAAGAATAAGCATCACATTGTTACCTTCTAATCTAGTTGCTGCATTTTGAATAAATGACTGAGGCAATGTTGCAATAATACCAACCATGATTAATAATGAAATTCCATTACCTATCCCCTTGTCTGTAATTTTTTCACCTAACCACATGGCAAAAATACAACCTGTGACTAAAATACTTATAGAAGAGAAATAGAATAAAGGTCCTGTACCTAATAAAAAGGCACTTGCAGGAACACCTAAAGTAGGCAAACTTGCTAAATAACCAGGTGCTTGTACTAAACAAATAGCAATGGTTAACCAACGTGTAATTTGATTGACTTTCTTTTGTCCACTAGCGCCTTCTTTTTGTAATTTCTGCAAATAAGGAATAGCTATACCCATTAATTGTACTACAATAGAAGCAGAAATGTATGGCATAATACCTAAGGCAAATACAGATGCTCTAGAAAATGCTCCTCCAGTGAATTGGCTAAGTAATCCTAATAAACCTGTACTTGTTTTATCCCCTAAGGCTGCTAATTGCGCGGCATCAACACCTGGCAATGTAACCTGAGTCCCGAAACGATATACCAATAACAGACCTAGGGTCACTATGATTCTGTTTCTTAGTTCCTCAATTTTCCAAACATTTTTTAAAGATTCTATAAACTTCATACTTATAATATGGTCTTATAATGTTATTGCTTCTCCACCAGCTGCTTCAATAGCTGCTTTTGCTGAAGCTGTAAATTTATGCGCAGATACTTTCAGTTTTGCTTTTAACTCGCCTCTACCTAAAATCTTAACTAGATCATTTTTTCCAGCTAAACCATTTGAGAATAAAGTTTCAAAATCTACTGTATCTTTTATTTTCTTATTATCAACCAATAGTTGTAAAGTATCTAAATTGATACCTTGGTATTCAACACGGTTAATGTTAGTAAAACCAAATTTAGGAACACGTCTTTGAAGTGGCATTTGACCACCTTCAAATCCTAGTTTCTTAGAATAACCCGAACGAGATTTAGCTCCTTTGTGACCACGTGTAGCAGTACCACCTTTTCCAGAACCTTGTCCTCTACCTATTCTCTTACCTTGATTTTTTACTGAACCTTCTGCAGGTTTTAAATTACTTAAATCCATTTTCAGTTTTATATTATTTTGCTTCTTCTACAGAAACTAAATGTGAAACTTTAGCAACCATACCAAGAATATTTGGCGTAGCTTCATGCTCTTTTACTTGACCAATCTTTTTAAGACCAAGAGCTTCTAAAGTTCTTTTTTGTCTTTGCGTACGATTGATTGCGCTTTTAACTTTTTTTACTTTAATCTTTGCCATTTCTGTCTATATTAAGCGTTAAAAACTTGTTCAAGTGAAATTCCTCTATCTCTAGCAATTGCATTAGCATCTCTTAATTGTAATAAAGCATCAAACGTTGCTTTTACTACATTATGAGGATTAGAAGATCCTTGAGATTTTGATAATACATCGTGTATACCAACAGCCTCAAGAACAGTTCTAACAGCACCACCAGCAATTACTCCTGTACCAGGAGCCGCAGGTATGATGTTTACTCTTGCTCCACCATATTTCCCTTTTTGTTCATGTGGTAAAGTTCCTTTTATAATAGGAATTCTTACGAGGTTCTTCTTAGCATCTTCAACCGCTTTTGCAATAGCACTAGCAACATCTTTAGATTTCCCTAAACCTTGTCCTACAACACCTGCTTCATCACCAACCACAACAATTGCTGAAAAACCAAATGCTCTACCACCTTTAGTTACTTTTGTAACTCTTTGTACACCAACTAAACGATCTTTAAGATCTAGTCCACCTGGTTTTACTAACTCTGCACTTTTATATTTTTGAAACATAATTTCTTAGAATTTAAGTCCTGCTTCTCTAGCTCCTTCAGCTAATGATTTTACTCTTCCGTGATATAAATATCCTCCTCTATCAAAAGCGATGGTTTCTATACCTGCTTTTAAAGCTTTTTCAGCAAGTGCTTTACCTACTAATTTAGCTACTTCTGATTTAGTTGCCTTCGCAGAACTAATATCTTTATCTCTTGAAGATGCAGCACTGATAGTGTTACCAGTTACGTCATCTACAATTTGAGCATAAATTTCTTTATTACTTCTAAAAACAGCTAATCTAGGTCTTGCTTCTGTACCAGTAACAACCTTACGGATTCTGTTTTTTATTCTTAGTCTTCTTTTGTTCTTTGTTAATGCCATAACTTAATTATTAAGCTGATTTACCTGCTTTTCTTCTTATTACTTCACCAACAAACTTAATTCCTTTTCCTTTGTAAGGTTCTGGTCTTCTGAATCCGCGAATTTTCGCTGCTACTTGACCAACAAGTTGTTTATCGAATGATGTTAACTTTATTATTGGATTCTTTCCTTTTTCTGAAACTGTTTCAACTTTTACTTCTGGAGCAATACTTAAAACAATATTGTGAGAAAAACCTAAAGCTAAATCCAATTTTTGTCCTTGGTTTGATGCTCTATAACCTACACCTACTAATTCCAATTCTTTAGTCCATCCTTTAGATACACCTTCAATCATATTATGCATTAATGATCTGTATAAACCATGTTTTGCTTTTTGATCTTTAGAATCAGATGAACGTGTAACTAATACATTACCATCTTCAACCTTTATTTCTATAGAATCGTAATTTTGTGTTAACTCTCCTAATTTTCCTTTTACAGTTACAACGTTATCTTTAACATCAACTGTTACACCTTCTGGAATGGCTACTGGATTATTTCCTATTCTTGACATTTCTTTCTGGCTTTTAAATTAGTAAACGTAACATAAAACTTCACCGCCTACATTATCTCTTTTAGCTTGCTTACCAGTCATTACTCCATGAGAAGTAGAAACGATGGCAATACCAAGACCATTAAGAATTCTAGGCAATTCTTTAGAACCAGCATACTTACGTAAACCTGGTTTACTAATTCTTTGAAGTTTCTTGATTACAGGTTCTTTAGTTTCTTTGTTGTACTTAAGAGCTATTTTAATAGTTCCTTGTACAGTTGAATCGTCAAACTTGTAGCTTAAAATATATCCTTGTTCGAATAATATTTTAGTAATGTCTTTTTTCAAATTAGATGCAGGAATCTCAACCACTCTGTGGTTAGCTCGTATTGCATTTCTAACTCTCGTAAGATAATCCGATATTGGATCTGTATACATATTTATTAATTTGCGGCAATGGTTTTCAAAAGAACCCTTCCTTTGAACCTAAAACCAATTTATAATTCTTTTTTTACCAACTTGCTTTTCTAACACCAGGTATTAAACCTTGGTTAGCCATTTCTCTAAATGTAACACGAGAAATTCCAAAATTCCTCATATATCCCTTAGGTCTTCCTGTTAATTTGCATCTGTTGTGCATACGAACAGGAGAGGCATTTTTAGGTAGCTTTTGTAATGCTTCGTAATCGCCAGCTTCTTTTAAAGCTTTACGTTTTTCAGCATATTTAGCAACTGTTTTTGCTCTTTTTACCTCACGGGCTTTCATTGATTCTTTAGCCATAACTTAGTTCTTTTTAAAAGGTAACCCTAGTTCTGTTAATAATGATTTTGCTTCTTTATCTGTATCAGCAGATGTTACAAATGTAATATCCATTCCAGAGATTTTATTAACTTTATCAATGTTAATTTCTGGGAATATAATTTGTTCAGTAACTCCTAAATTGTAATTACCTCTACCATCAAATCCAGTTGCTTTTATACCGTTAAAGTCTCTAACACGTGGTAACGCTGAAGTAACTAAACGATCTAAGAATTCATACATTCTTTCTCCACGTAAAGTAACTTTAGCACCAATTGGCATGCCTTTACGTAATTTGAATGATGCAACATCTTTTTTAGATAATGTTGATATAGCTTTTTGTCCAGATATAGTAGTTAATTCTTCTACTGCGTAGTCAATTAACTTTTTGTCTGCTACTGCTGCTCCAACGCCTTTAGATATTACTATCTTTTTAAGTACTGGAACTTGCATAACATTCTTGTATCCAAATTCTTCTGTAAGAGCTGCAATTACTCTGCTTTTATACTCTTCTTTAAGTCTAGGTGAATATGCCATAACTATATTACTTCATTAGATTTTTTTGAAAATCTTACTTTCTTGTCGCCTTCTACTCTATAACCTATTCTAGTTGTTTCTCCATTTGAAGTTAACAATGATAAGTTTGAAATATGAATAGCAGCTTCTTTTTCTACGATTCCTCCTTGAGGACTTTGTGCACTTGGTTTTGTATGTTTCTTCACCATGTTTACACCCTCAACGATCGCTTTGTTCTTGTCTGTTAATACTTTTTGTACTTTACCTTCAGCCCCTTTATGGTCTCCAGCAATTACTTTTACAGTATCTCCAGTTTTTATTTTAAGCTTTGTCATCTTAAATTAATGTATTAAAGCACCTCTGGCGCTAATGATACAATTTTCATGAATTGTTTATCACGAAGTTCTCTAGCAACAGGACCAAATACACGTGTTCCTCTCATTTCACCCGTTGGGTTTAATAAAACACAAGCATTATCGTCGAATCTAATATAAGATCCATCTGGTCTTCTTACTTCTTTTTTAGTACGAACAACAACTGCAGTAGAAACAGCACCTTTTTTAATGTTTCCATTAGGTGTTGCATCTTTTACAGAAACAACTATTTTGTCTCCTACAGAAGCGTATCTTCTTTTAGTACCACCTAGAACACGTATTGTTAATACTTCTTTTGCTCCAGTGTTATCTGCTACCTTTAATCTTGATTCTTGCTGTACCATAATTATTTAGCTCTTTCTATGATTTCAACTAATCTCCAACATTTAGATTTACTTAAAGGTCTTGTTTCCATGATCTTTACTGTATCTCCAATATTGCAATCGTTTGTTTCGTCGTGTGCAACATATTTTTTTGTTTTTAACACGAACTTACCATACATAGGATGTTTTACTTTTTTAACCTCTGCAACAACTATTGATTTTTGCATTTTGTTACTAGTAACAACTCCTATACGTTCTTTTCTTAAATTTCTTGTTTCCATCTTTCAGCAGAATTATTGTAATTCTCTTTTAGTTAATTCTGTCGCAATTCTAGCTACAGTGCGTCTTATACCACGTAGTTGAATCGGATTTTCTAAAGGAGATATTGCATGAGCCAATTTTAGGTCTGAATAACTCTTTTTTGTTTCACCAAGTTTCTCTTGTAACTCAGCTGTAGATAATTCTTTAATTTCTGATTGTTTCATAGTATCAAATAAATTATGCTTCGTAATCGCGAGCAATTAAAAACTTAGTTTTTACTGGTAGTTTTTGCGCTGCTAAACGTAATGCTTCTTTAGCAACATCCAACGGCACTCCACCAATTTCAAATAAAACACGACCTGGTCTACAAACAGCCACCCAATATTCAACGGCTCCTTTACCTTTACCCATACGTACTTCAAGAGGCTTTTTTGTAATAGGCTTGTCTGGAAATATTTTAATCCAAAGTTGTCCTTCTCTTTTCATGTAACGTGTTGCGGCAATACGAGCTGCTTCTATTTGACGTGACGTTATAAAAGTTGCGTCTAATGCTTTTATTCCAAAAGTTCCATATGACAATTGGTGCCCTCTTCCAGAGAGACCTTTCATACGTCCTTTTTGTTGCTTACGAAATTTTGTTCTTTTAGGCTGTAACATTTTTCTTTACTTTATAAAAAATTACTTTCTACGACGAGGTTTGTTATCTCTGTTTCCGCCACGTCCTCCGGCTCCACCTTTTCCTTGCTTCTTGGATAAACCAACAAGCGGAGAAAGTTCTCTTTTACCATATACTTCACCTTTCATGATCCATACTTTAACACCCAATCTACCATAAGTAGTGTGTGCCTCAACTAAAGCATAATCAATATCGGCTCTAAAGGTTGATAAAGGAATACGTCCTTCTTTGTAGTGTTCAGAACGTGCCATTTCAGCACCATTTAAACGTCCACTAATTTGGATTTTAATTCCTTCAGCATTCATACGCATTGTAGCAGCGATAGCCATCTTTATTGCTCGTCTGTATGAAATTCTATTTTCAATTTGACGTGCGATGCTTGATCCTACTAAAAATGCATCAAGTTCAGGTCTTTTAATTTCAAAGATGTTAATCTGAACTTCTTTTCCTGTAATTTTCTTAAGCTCTTCCTTTAACTTGTCTACCTCTTGACCACCTTTCCCGATAATAATACCAGGTCTTGCAGTAGTGATAGTAACGGTTACAAGTTTTAAAGTTCTTTCAATAATTACTCTACTTACACTAGCTTTAGATAAACGCGCGTGAACGTATTTTCTAATTTTATCGTCTTCGGCAAGCTTATCTCCATAATCATTACCTCCGTACCAGTTAGATTCCCATCCTCTGATAATACCTAAGCGATTTCCGATTGGATTTGTTTTTTGTCCCATACTTCTATCTTAGCTTTGTGTGTTATTATTAGCTCCAACCACTAATGTAACATGGTTAGAACGTTTTCTAATTCTGTGTGCACGACCTTGAGGTGCTGGACGTAATCTCTTTAACATAGATCCGCTGTCAACTCTAATCTCTTTTACAATTAATTCAGCCTCTTCAATATTAGCTTCTTCGTTTTTAGACTGCCAGTTTGCAATTGCAGACAATAACAATTTCTCTAAACGACCAGATGCTTCTTTTTGGTTGAATTTTAAGATATTAAGTGCATGTTCTACTTTTTCACCTCTTACTAAATCGGCTACTAAACGCATTTTTCTTGGTGATGTAGGACAATTATTAAGTTTAGCAAAAGCAACTTGCTTTTTCCCTTCCTTAATAGCGTCTGCCATTTGTTTTTTACGACTTCCCATAGCTTACTACTTTTTACCTTTATTTTTAGCACCTGCATGTCCACGGAATGAACGTGTTGGTGAAAATTCTCCTAACTTATGACCTACCATGTTTTCTGTTACATAAACTGGTACAAATTGGCGGCCATTGTGAACTGCAATTGTTTGCCCAACGAAATCAGGAGTAATCATACTGGCTCTAGACCAAGTTTTGATTACCGTTTTCTTGTTAGCCTCAACATTAACAGCTACTTTTTTCTCTAATTTATAATGAACGTAAGGTCCTTTTTTTAATGATCTTGCCATGTCTTATTTCTTTCTACGTTCTACAATATACTTATTACTTGCTTTAGTCTTAGAACGGGTTCTATAACCTTTAGCTGGAATACCGTTTCTTGAACGTGGGTGTCCTCCTGAAGATTTACCTTCACCACCACCCATTGGGTGATCAACTGGATTCATAACTACTGGTCTTGTACGTGGTCTTCTACCTAACCATCTTGTTCTACCAGCTTTACCACCAACTAATAATTGATGATCTGAATTAGAAACAACACCTACAGTAGCCATACAGTTAACAAGAATCAATCTCGTTTCTCCTGAAGGCAATTTAATAGTAGCAAATTTACCATCCCTTGCCATTAACTGTGCAAAAGCACCAGCACTACGAGCCATAACAGCACCTTGTCCTGGACGTAATTCTACACAAGAAATAATAGTTCCTAAAGGTATTTCACTTAATGGCATTGCATTTCCAATTTCTGGAGCAACACCTTCTAAACCAGATACCACATTTTGCCCAACCTGTAAACCATTTTGAGCAATAATATATCTTTTTTCGCCATCTTGATAATTCAATAATGCGATAAAAGCGGTTCTGTTCGGATCGTATTCAATAGACTTAACTTCTGCTGGAATTCCAGCTTTGTCTCGTTTAAAATCGATAATACGATACTTTTTCTTATGACCTCCACCTATATAGCGCATGGTCATTTTTCCTTGACTGTTTCTACCACCAGACCTTTTATTCGGAACGAGTAAACTCTTTTCCGGCTTATCAGTAGTTATGGCGTCATAACCATTTACTACTCTAAATCGCTGTCCTGGTGTGATTGGTTTTAATTTTCTTACTGACATTAGTCTTTAATTACATGTTACTGTATAAATCAATCATTTCACCTTCCGCCAGTTGTACAATTGCTTTTTTAACAGCATTTGTTTTACCATGTTGAATCCCAGTCTTAGTATGACGTGTTCTTCTATCTGGACGGACATTTATAGTACGAACTTTTTCAACAGAAACACCATAAACAGCTTCCACTGCTTTTTTGATTTCTACCTTGTTCGCCTTTGTATTCACCGCGAAAGTATAGCAGTTTTTTAACTCGCTAGCTGCAGTCGCTTTTTCTGTGATTATAGGTTTAATTAAGATACTCATGGTTTCTATTTACTTAAATTTGTTTCAATTCCTGCTAAAGCTCCTTCTAAAAGCACTACTTGATTTGCATTTAAAATCTTATAAGTGCTTAATTCTGAGTTAATTACAACTTCAGAGCCTTTTAAATTGCGCGATGACAAATATACATTATTATTTGTGCCACCCAACACAAAGAGAGATTTTTTGTTTTCTAGGTTTAAAGCCTTTAAAACTGCTGTAAAATTTTTAGTTTTTACAGTGTCAAAATTAAAGTCTTCTAAAACTGTAATTGATTTCTCTCCTGCTTTGATACTTAATGCAGATTTACGTGCCAAACGCTTAACGTTTTTATTAAGTTTGAAGCTGTAATTTCTTGGTCTAGGACCGAACATACGACCCCCACCTTTAAATACACCAGACTTAATACTACCTGCTCTTGCTGTACCAGTTCCTTTTTGCTTTTTAATCTTACGCGTAGATCCAGAAATCTCAGCTCTTTCTTTCGATTTGTGAGTTCCTTGACGTTGGTTAGCTAAATATTGTTTAACATCCAAATATACTGCATGATTATTAGGCTCAATAGCGAACACATCTTTAGAAAGGTCTGCCTTTCTACCTGTGTCTTTTCCGTTTATATCTAAAACTGCTACTTTCATTATTTTCTAATAATTACATAAGCGTTTTTATGTCCAGGCACACAACCTTTAACAACAAGTAGATTCTTTTCAGCAACTACTTTTAAAACTCTTAAATTTTGAACTTTTACTGTGTCTCCACCCATTCTACCTGCCATTTTCATTCCTTTGAAAACTCTTGCAGGGTATGATGCTGCTCCAATAGATCCTGGCGCTCTTAAACGGTTATGTTGACCGTGAGTCGCTTGGCCTACACCACCAAAACCATGACGCTTTACAACACCTTGAAAACCTTTTCCTTTAGATGTTCCTGCAACATCAACAAATTCACCTTCGGCGAAATGTTCTACAGTGATAGCATCTCCTAATTTGTACTCCTCATCAAAACCTTTAAATTCAACGATTTTGCGTTTTACAGAAGTCCCTGCCTTTTTAGCATGACCTTGGTCAGCTTTAGTAGCACTTTTTTCTGTCGCGTCATCGAAACCAAGTTGAATAGCTTTATAGCCATCAACATCTTCGGTTCTGACTTGGGTAACGATACATGGTCCAGCTTCGATTACTGTACATGGCATATTCTTACCATTTTCATCGAAGATGCTGGTCATACCGATTTTCTTTCCAATTAACCCAGACATATTTATTAAATTTAATTTATTACTATTTGTTATTTAAAACTCAAGGCTGAAAAATACGTTTCAGCCTTGAATTGTATTTTTACCGTTTTTCCCTAACCATCGTTAAGGACATGTCTAATCTTACTTATACTTTGATCTCTACTTCAACACCACTTGGCAACTCAAGTTTCATTAACGCATCAATAGTTTTTGATGACGAAGAGTAAATATCAAGTAAACGCTTGTAAGAGCTTAATTGAAATTGTTCTCTTGATTTCTTGTTTACGTGTGGAGAACGTAATACAGTGAAAATTTTCTTGTGTGTTGGTAATGGAATTGGTCCAGTAACTACAGCACCAGTACTTTTTACTGTTTTTACAATCTTATCAGCAGACTTATCTACTAAGTTATGATCGTAAGACTTTAATTTTATTCTGATTTTTTGACTCATTTTCTTAACTTTTAAGATTGTTCTCCTTTAGCTGCCTTAATAACTTCTTCAGATATATTTGAAGGTGTTTCAGCATAGTGTGAAAATTCCATTGTTGATGTTGCACGACCTGAAGATAATGTTCTTAATGTTGTTACATATCCAAACATTTCAGATAATGGCACAGTAGCTTTTACAGTTTTCGCACCAGCTCTATCTCCCATATCACTTACTTGTCCTCTTCTTCTATTTAAATCACCTACAATATCCCCCATATTCTCTTCAGGAGTAATTACCTCAAGTTTCATAATAGGTTCCATAATTACAGCTTTTGCAGCTTTTGCACAATTCTTAAATCCAAGCTTTGCAGCTAATTCGAAAGATAATTGATCAGAATCCACATCGTGATAAGATCCATCTTTCAATGTTACTTTCATCGCATCGATTTCGTAACCTGCCAATGGACCATTTACCATCGCCATTTTGAATCCTTTTTCTATTGAAGGAATAAATTCCTTAGGTACATTACCACCTTTTATTATTGATTCGAATTGAAGTCCTGTTGCACCTTCTTCTGCTGGTTCAACAGTAAATACGATATCCGCAAATTTACCACGACCACCAGATTGCTTTTTATAAACTTCTCTATGATCTGCAGATTGCGTAATAGCTTCTTTATACTCAACTTGTGGTTGCCCTTGATTTACTTCAACTTTGAATTCACGCTTTAAACGATCAACAATTACGTCTAAGTGAAGCTCACCCATTCCAGAAATAATAGTCTGTCCTGAAGCCTCATCTGAACGTACTGTAAATGTAGGATCTTCTTCAGCTAATTTAGCTAAGCCCATTCCTAACTTGTCAACATCTGCTTTAGTTTTTGGCTCAACTGCTATACCAATTACTGGATCAGGGAAGTCCATTGATTCTAAAACAATAGGATGTTTTTCAGCTGAAAGTGTATCTCCTGTTTTTATAGATTTAAATCCAACAGCAGCTCCAATATCACCAGCCTCTATATAATCAATTGCATTCTGCTTATTAGCATGCATTTGATAAATTCTTGAAATACGCTCCTTTTTACCAGAACGATTATTTAATACATAAGAACCCGCATCTAGACGACCAGAATATGCTCTAAAAAATGCTAAACGCCCTACAAAAGGATCTGTAGCAATTTTAAATGCTAAAGCAGCAAATGGCTCCTTTACATCTGGTTTACGTAGAATTTCTTCTCCAGAATCTGGATCTGTACCTACAATACCTTCTTTATCTGTTGGGGAAGGTAAATAACGACATACAGCATCTAATAAGAACTGAACCCCTTTATTTTTAAATGCAGAACCACAAATCATTGGAATGATAGCCATATCCATTACAGCAGCTCTAAGTGCAGCATGCACTTCATCTTCTGTAATAGAATCTTCATCTTCCATAAATTTTTCTAAAAGATTCTCATCGTAACCAGCAACCTCTTCAATAAGTAATGCACGGTATTTACGAGCTTCTTCTTTAAGGTCGTCTGGAATCTCAATAACATCAAAAGTTGCCCCTTGAGTTTCATCATGCCATACAATAGCACGATTTTTTACTAAATCGATAATTCCTTTAAAATCTTCTTCGTCTCCAATGTTTAAAACGATTGGCACCGCGTTAGATTTCAACATATCTTTTACTTGTTGACAAACACCTAAAAAGTCAGATCCTTGACGGTCCATTTTGTTAACGAAACCAATTCTAGGCACTTTATAGTTGTCTGCTAGTCTCCAGTTAGTTTCAGACTGTGGCTCAACACCATCAACTGCACTAAATAAGAATACCAAGCCATCAAGCACACGTAAAGAACGGTTTACTTCAACCGTAAAATCTACGTGACCTGGAGTATCTATAATATTAAAATGATACCCTTTAGTTTCTGGTGTAGGTTCTCCATTTTCAATTGGAAATTTCCACTCACAAGTTGTAGCAGCAGAAGTAATTGTAATACCTCTTTCTTGCTCTTGCTCCATCCAGTCCATTGTAGCAGCACCATCATGCACTTCTCCAATTTTATGTGAAACACCTGTATAATAAAGAATACGCTCTGTTGTAGTAGTTTTTCCTGCATCAATGTGTGCAGCAATACCTATATTTCTAGTGAATTTTAAATCTCTTGCCATTTCCTATTAAAATCTAAAGTGAGAGAATGCTTTATTTGCTTCTGCCATTTTGTGAGTATCAACTCTTTTCTTAACAGCCGCTCCTTCTTCTTTAGCCGCAGCTAAAATTTCTGAAGCTAAACGTTGTGCCATAGATTTTTCGTTTCTTTTACGCGCATAGCTTATTAGCCATTTCATTGCCGTAGAAACTTTACGATCTGGACGAATTTGCATTGGAATTTGAAATGTTGCACCTCCAACACGACGACTACGTACTTCTACGTGAGGCATCACATTTGATAAAGCATCTTTCCAAGTTTCTAAAGCTGTTTTCTCTTCGTCAGTTTTTTTCGAATCTACAATATCAATTGCATCATAGAATACTTTAAAAGCGACAGACTTCTTTCCATCCCACATCATCATATTAACGAAACGAGTTACTAACTGATCGTTAAAACGTGGATCTGGTAAAAGCGGTCTCTTTTTTGCTGCTCTTTTTCTCATGTCTTCTTCTTAAAGTTTTAAATTACTTCTTAGGGCGTTTTGCACCATACTTAGATCTACGTTGTGTTCTACCTGAAACACCTGCGGTGTCTAAAGCACCACGAACGATGTGATATCTAACTCCTGGTAAATCTTTTACCCTTCCACCTCTAACCAATACTATCGAGTGCTCTTGTAGATTATGTCCTTCTCCACCAATGTATGCATTAACCTCGTTACCGTTTGTTAAACGAACCCTTGCTACCTTACGCATTGCTGAGTTTGGTTTTTTAGGAGTTGTCGTGTAAACACGAGTACACACACCACGTCTTTGCGGACAAGAATCTAAAGCAGCCGATTTACTCTTCTTGGTTATTTTGGCTCTTCCTGTTCTTACTAATTGTGAAATTGTTGGCATATATATTATATATAAATTTTAAAATCCTCTTCTAAGAGGGCTGCAAAGGTAGAAATTAAAATGAATAATTCAAACCCTAAATCATTAATTTTCAATAGAATTTAAAATTAATCCAATCGTCTATATTATAAGTCTACGTTTTCCGTTAGATTTACACAATAAAATAGCTCGTTATAAAGTGCAAAAAGCTTCTTTTTTACTCCTTATTATATATATACTTTTTTCTTCGGAACTGTTTTGCCAAAATTTACATCTTAAAATCAATGGCAATAATGAATTTGAAACCAGTACGATCGATTCTTTAAACTACCTAAAAATCCATAAAGATTATACATCTATTACACATGAAGTAGACTCCATCCAAAAAAGGCTTTTTAAAATGGGGTATATTGAAAATAGATTAAATAAAATTATTAAAATAAATGATTCATCATTCAAAACTCAAATTCATTTAAAAAAGAAATTCAACAACATATATATATATTATGATAAAACAACAATTGAACGTCGCTTCTTAGAAGCTGTATCTGAAAAAGTTTTTGATGATTATTTTGAATTAGAATTTAGTAAAACAGAAAGCACTTTAAATTTTATTAATTCTAAAATTTCGGAAGAAGGTTTACCCTTCTCAAAACTACGTCTGACTAATATTAAAATTAAGGACACTTCTAATTTATCAGCTAATTTGATAATTGAATCGGATACAAAAAAAAGAATCATTAGTGATATCATAATAAAAGGCTATGAAAAATTCCCGCGTTCTTATCTAAAACACTATTTAAAAATCAAACCTGCTCAAGTTTTCGATTTAACCAAAATTAAAAATAAGACTAATCAATTAAATAATTTAAGGTTTGCCAAAGAGTTAAAACCTCCAGAAGTTTTATTTTCTAAAGACTCAACAACACTATACTTATATCTTGAGAAAGCAAAAAGCAATTCTTTTGATGGTTTTTTAGGCTTTGGGACTAACGAGGAAACAAACAAATTAGAATTTGATGGTTATTTAAATTTAAACTTGACCAATAATTTAAACTTTGGTGAATCATTTAAACTATTATACAAGAGCGATGAAAATGACCAAAAAACGTTTCAAGCAGATTTAACATTACCTTATTTATTTAAATCGCCTATAGGCGTTGATTTACTCTTACGTATTTTTAAAAAAGATTCTTCATTTACAACTGTAAATCAAGCATTAAAACTTCATTATCAAATAAATCCTAAACATAAAATTTACGCAGGTCTTCTTTCTACAGAATCAAATAATTTATTAACGGAAAATACATCCCTAACAATTTCAGACTATAAAACACAATATTACACTCTTGCCTACGAGTTTATAAAACCACAACCTTACAATCTGCTTTTTCCAATAAATTCTAAACTCTATTTAGAAACAAACTTTGGAGAAAGAAAATCACTCAATACTCAAGAAAAACAAGACCATGTTTCTATTGATGTATTTAAAATCTTTAATTTAAATAGAAAAAATAGTGTGTTTTTAAGATTAAACGGTGCTTCTTTAAATTCTAATACTTATTTCGAGAATGAATTATTAAGATTTGGGGGTATTAATTCTATTAGAGGCTTTGAGGAGAACAGTTTGTTTTCTTCTTTATTTGGCTTAATCAATACAGAATACAGATATCAACTTAACAATTCTATCTATGTACATTCTATTATTGATGCTGCTTATTTTGAAAATAAGATTTCAAACGCCAAAGAAAAGCTTTTCGGTTATGGATTCGGATTTGGCATCCTCACACAGGCTGGATTATTTAAATTCAACTATGCAAATGGTAAAAATGAAAATCAAAAATTCAAATTATCAAACTCTAAAATTCACTTAAGCTTGATAGCCAATTTTTAGCTTATTATAATTTTCACACTCCCTTTTTTTACAAAGTCATAAAAAAAACCACTTTTCTTACATTTTTCAATCTTTTGTTGTTTTTTTTCACAAATTTTACCGCTGACTAATTCAAAATAATTATAATATGAGAACAAAGTTTAGTTCAGCACTAACACTATTGTTAGTGTTAACTGTGCAATTCACATTTGCACAAAAAAAGACAATTTCAGGAACAGTTTCAGATAACTCTGGCTTACCACTCCCTGGAACAAGTGTCTTAATTAAGGGAACCTTTTTAGGCACCTCAACTAATTTTGATGGCAAATATTCTATTGAAGCTTCTCAAGGAGAAACCCTTGTGTTTAGCTTTGTAGGATACACCACTCAAGAATTTACAATCGGGGACTCTAATACCGTAAATATATTATTACTAGAAGACACTTCAACTTTAGACGAGGTCGTAATCACAGCACTTGGTATTTCCAGAGATAAAAAATCTTTAGGATATGCAACTCAAGAAGTTCAAGGAGATGAACTTGCTGCCGTAAAAAGTGGCAACTTTGTAAATGCACTTTCTGGTAAAGCTTCTGGTATTAAAATTTCCAAAACGACCAACATGGGAGGCTCTACAAATGTATTAATTAGGGGAAATACTTCCCTTACAGGAAACAACCAAGCATTATTTGTTATTGATGGGGTTCCTATTAGTAATAGAAATACTAATACTAGAGGTCAAGAACAAGCTAGCGGTGGTCATTATGATTATGGCAACGCTGCGTCTGATATAAACCCTGATGATATTGAATCTGTAAACGTTTTAAAAGGCGCCGCTGCATCTGCTCTTTATGGATCTAGAGCCGCCAATGGAGTGATCATGATTACAACTAAAAAAGGTAAAAAATCGAAAGGTTTCGGGGTTACTCTAAACTCTGGTGTTACATTTGGTTCTATAGATAAAAGCACATTTATAAAATATCAGCAAGATTATGGTGCAGGCTATGGCCCTTATTATGGTGACTGCCAATGTTTATATTTGAATAACCATATTGATATTAATGGAGATGGAATTCCAGATACCTCTGTTCCTTATACAGAAGACGGATCCTATGGAGCTAAATTTGACCCTAATTTACTAGTATACCAATGGGACTCTTTAGATCCCGATAATCCTAACTTCGGAATACCAACCCCATGGGTTAATGCCAAAAATGGTCCAATAACATTTTTTGAAACACCAATAACAATAACAAATTCTATATCTATAGACAGTGCTGATAAAAATGGTTCTTTTAGAATCAACTACACAAATTTTGACCAAAAGGGACTCATGCCTAATAGCACAATTAAAAAGCACAATTTTTCTATGAGTGGAAGTCATAATTTTAATGAGAAACTACATGCAACAGGATATGCAAACTATATTAAAGTTAATGGGCTTGGTCGAAATTCTACAGGATACAACGATAATATTATTGGTGGTTTCAGACAATGGTGGCAAACAAATGTTGATATTCAACAACAAAAAGACATTTACTTCGCCACAAAAAGGAACGTAACATGGAATCCAAGCAATTTCGACAACTTAACCCCTATTTATTGGGACAATCCTTATTGGACTAGGTATGAAAATTACCAAACCGACGAGAGAAATAGGTTTATAGGCAACGCTTCTTTGACTTACGATTTAAAAGATTGGTTAACTGTAACCGGTAGAGTTGCCACCGACACTTACAATGAATTGCAAGAAGAAAGACGACAAGTAGGTAGCGTACCCACTGGTTTTGGTATTGGACTTGGGTCTGATGGAAGTATCGATAGAAACACAGTAGATTCAGGTTACTTAAGAAGAGACATTACTGCAACCGAAACCAATTACGACTTAATGTTTAATGTTGATAAAAACTTAAGTGACGCTCTTAATTTAAAAGCGATATTAGGTGTTAATATTAATAGAAGAGAATTTAACAGATTAACTTCCGCCACACAAGGAGGCATAAGTGTACCAGGCCTTTACGCTTTAAAAAATAGTAAAGATCCATTAGCTCTACCTGTAGAGACTGTATGGAAAAATGGTACCGATGGCATATATGGTAGTATATCTTTAGGATATAATGACACATTCTATTTAGATGCCACTCTTAGAAGAGACCATGTATCAACTCTACCAAAAGACAATAGCTCCTTTTACTATCCTGGAGTGTCTGGAAGTTTCATCTTTAGCAAACTAGTAGATGCAAACTGGCTATCTTTTGGTAAACTTAGTGCTAACTATGCCGAAGTTGGTAATGGTGCTTCAGGAGCAAATCAATTACAAGATTTTTACGATGTAAACACACCTATTGGATCAGCAAGCACTTCGGTAGGTAATACTAAAAACAATCAGAACTTAAAGCCAGAACGAACAAATAGTTATGAATTTGGTCTTGAATTAGATTTCTTAAAAAATCGTTTAGGATTAGATCTTGCTTATTATCACTCAAACTCTATTGATCAAATTGTTGGAGTAAGAGTTTCAGAAGCAACAGGTTATTTATTTAAAAGAATCAATGCTGGTGAAATAGAAAACAAAGGGGTTGAGATTACTTTATCTGGAACTCCTATTAAAAATGACCATTTTGCTTGGAATGTAAATGTAAACTGGACAAGAAATAGAAATAAAGTCTTATCGCTTCCTGAAGGATTACAAACTTTACAATTAGGCAGTTTTCAGGGAGGTATAACAATTAACGCCGAAGTTGGCAAACCATATGGGGTTATTTATGGTTCTGACTACACATACTTAAACCCAGATAAGCCTGTAGCTAGTGAAAGGCTGATTGATCCCGCAAGTGGACAATATTTAAAAACTTCTACATCTGATAATGTTATTGGAGATTCTAATCCAGATTGGCAAATGGGTATTAGCAATAACTTTACTTATAAAAACCTATCATTAAGCTTCTTAATTGATATTCAAAAAGGTGGTAGTATCTGGTCTTTAGATCAATACTATGGACTTGCAACTGGCTTATCAGCAGAAACCTCTTTTCTTAACGATTTAGGAAACCCTGTTAGAAACCCAATTACTGGGACTCTAGGAAGTTATGGATCAGATAGTGGAGGATTCATTAATCAAGGTGTAAATCCTAACGGTTCTGCAAATCAAACTCGTATTATAGCGAGTCGATTTGGAGCACTTGGATACAGAAGAGGACTCCCAGATAAGGCCTTTTCATATGATGCAGGTTATGTAAAACTAAGAGAAGTGGCCTTTACTTATAATCTACCAGAAAACCTTATTAAAGATTGGTTTATTACTGGCGCCTCATTTAGCTTAGTTGGTTCCAATCTATGGATCATAGATAAAAACCTTCCTCATGCAGATCCAGAATCTGGATTAGGAGCAGGGAATTTACAAGGATACACAACAGGTTCACTTCCTACTACGAGAGATATTGGGTTCAATATTAAATTACAATTCTAAAAATTCAAATCATGAAAAAAATATTTATCATTGCAATAGCACTTATAATTGCATCATGTTCAAGCAACTTAGAAGATTTGAACAAAAATACTAAGGATCCTGATTCTGTATCAGGAGAATCCTTATTTACTGGAGCTCAAAAAGCTTTAGTTGATCAAGTTGTCCAAATAAATGTGAACGAAAACAACACCAAACTCTGGGCTCAATTTTTACAGGAAACTACATATACGGATGAAAGCAACTATGACCAGGTAACCAGAACCATTCCAGAAAACCTTTGGAGTGCTATTTATAAAGATGCCTTAAAAGATTTAGACGAAGCTGGTAAAATAATTACCGAAACAACATATGTTAGTCCAGAAGACCAGTATACTAATAATAAATTATTTATTATTGAAATCATGAAAGTTTACGCATTCAGTCATTTAGTAGAAACTTTTGGAAACATCCCTTACACAGAATCTTTAAACATCGAAATTTTAACACCTATATATGATGATGGTATGACCATATATAAAGATCTAATTACAAGGCTAACCACAGCAATTAATGGCTTAGATACAAATCAAAACAGTTTTGTTATTGGTGATAATATCTTTAATGGAAATGTTGCAAGTTGGAAAAAGTTTGCAAATTCCTTAAAACTAAGAATGGGAATACTGTTAGCAGATGCAGACAATACATTTGCTCAAACCACAGTAGAGTCTGCTATATTAAGTGGTGTCATTACTAATAGTGATGAAAATGCGCATATGCATTACTTATCTTCAGCTCCAAACACCCACCCCGTACACACTAATGTTGTACTTAGCGGACGAAATGATTTTGTTGCTGGCGCTACTTTAATTGATATGATGAACACACTTAACGACCCAAGAAGACCGTTATGGTTTGAAACCATTAGTGGAAATTACATTGGAGGAGAGATTGGAAGTCCTTCTGCCTACTCGAACCACTCACCACTCTCTGCTCAAGTTGTAGCAGCAAATGCTCATGGTGTCATCTTATCGTATTCCGAAGTTCAGTTTTTACTAGCTGAAGGAGCAGCAAGAGGATATTCTACAGGAGACACAGCAGCTAACCACTATACCAACGCCATTAGAGCCTCAATAGACGAATGGGGAGGAAGTCCTACAGATGCTAGCACTTATTTAGCTCAACCAACTGTTGACTACACTATGTTGATTGCAACTCAAACATGGAGACAAGTTATTGGTACACAAAGATGGATTTCTTTATTCAATAGAGGTCCAGAAGCCTGGACAACTATTAGGACTATGGACTACCCTTTGTTAGCGACACCAACTGAAGCCGTATCTGGATTCCCTAATAGATATACATATCCTATTGTAGAGCAAACCATCAATGCTACGAATTATGCAACAGCATCTTCTGCAATTGGAGGCGATTTAGCAGAAACAAAATTATTCTGGGATAAATTTTAAGACATCAAGCATAAATCTAGACTTGTAAAAAAACAGTAGTGATTTTTTACAAGTCTAGTTATCTCAACATAAATAAATATTTAAATCAACTCTATGGAATATTAAAAATATAATATCATGTGTCATTAAAAGTATTCTTATTCACTTAAAAAAGTGAATCAAAAACTTCATTTTATACTGACTATCTTTTTGTCTTTTTCTTAAAAATTCTCGTTAAAAGGTAAATTTTAACCATTATTTATTGTTTTATTAACTTTTTATTATGATTTTTGACATTGACTAATTCAAATAATTATAAAATGAAAACAAAGTTTAGTGGAATTCTAACGCTATTACTAGCGTTGGCAGTGCAACTTACGTTTGCACAAGAAAAGACAATTTCGGGTACAGTTTCAGATGATTCTGGCTTACCATTACCTGGAGCAACTGTCTTAGTAAAAGGTACTACTTCTGGTACATCTTCAGATTTCGATGGTAAGTATTCAATTAGAGCAAGTCAAGGAGCAACTCTTGTATTTAGCTTTGTTGGGTATACCACTCAAGAAATTGCTGTTGGTGCTTCCAACACAATTAATGTTACATTGCAGGAAGATGCTGAATCTTTAGAAGAGGTTGTAGTAACTGCTTTTGGTAAAACCAAACAAAAAAGATCACTTGGTTATGCTGCAACATCTGTTTCTGGAGAAAAATTAACAGAAGTAGCGACACTTAACCCTTTTGAAAGTTTATCTGGAAAAGTAGCTGGTTTAGATGTAACTGCTCCTAATCAACCAGGAGCCTCTACAAAAATAATTTTTAGAGGATTCAGTTCCCTTAGCGGTAACGGTCCTTTATATGTTATTGATGGTACACCTATATCTTCGGCCTCAAATACCAGTAGCCTTAGTGGACTAGACACTGATGTTAATAGATCCTTTGATGGCGGTACTAATATTAATGATTTAGATGCTAATTCTATTGCAAGTATTAATATACTTAAAGGAGGAGCTGCAACTGCATTATATGGTTCTAGAGCACAAAGTGGAGCTATTATTATTACGACTAAAAAAGGGCAAGCTGGACAAAAGGTAAAAGTAGAAATAACCAGTTCTGTTGACTTTTTAGAAGTTGCAAGAATCCCACATTTACAGCAAAAATTTGGTCAAGGTTGGAATGGCGTAGATTATTCTGGTCTTCCTTCTGGTGGTACAGGTGCCACTAACGAAAATGGATCTTGGGGACCTGCATTTACAGGCGGACTTCGTGTTTGGGGACAAATTGTAGATAATGCGCAACAAATAAAGCCTTACGAAAACCTTGAAGACAACATCAAAGATTTCTACGATATTGGTAATACATATAGTAATTCAGTTCGTTTAAGTGGTGGTGGTGAAAATACTGATTTTTCTATTATCTTTTCAAGAGTAGACACCGATGGTATCATTCCCACAGATTCTGATGCTTTAACTAGAAATACATTAAGTTTAAACACTGGTATATCTGGCGAAAAATTCAGACTTCGAGTTAACGGTAATTATGCCCAAACAAGACAAAACGCTGTAAATACAGGACAAGGTGATGGTGCAGGTGAAGGAGAAACTTTTATGCAAGAGTTAATTCAAATTCCTAGAGGTATTAGTGTATTAGATTTGAAAGATTATACTAATAATCCTTTTAATAACAACGATAATTTCTATACACCATATTCAAGAAACCCATGGTGGCTCCTTAATGAAAATGCAACTGTGTTAAATCGTGAGCGTTTTTATGGGAACATTAATTTTTCTTATGACATTACACCTAACTTAATAGGTACCATTCAAATTGGTGCAGATATTAATAATGGTACACGCCATAGTCACGGAGCCGTTATTAACTATACTCCTGGATCTCCAAATGCCTTATTAGGAGCAAGTACTGTTGTTGGTGGAGTTACAGAAAGAACTAACCAAGCTAGACGCTATGAATCTTTCATGACATTTGATTATAATACTGTCTTAAATGAAAACTTTGCATTGGATGCATCCATTGGAGGATCTATTAATAATTCTACGACAAGTTCTTTACAAGTTAGAGTAACAAACTTAGACATTCCTAATTTCTATGAAATTTCTAACTCTGCAGTGCTTCCTATCACTGCGCAACAAAATGCTCAATCAAAAAACTATTCTGTTTTTAGTTCGGCTACCTTATCATATAAAGAGCGTATTTATTTAAACTTAACAGCAAGAAATGAATGGACATCTACTTTAGCTATAGGTAATAATTCTTTTTTCTATCCTTCAGCTAATTTAAGTGCCATTGTTTTAGATGATGGTCAACATTTCTTAAAAGCTCGTGGTGGTTACGCTTCGCTTGCCAATGGTGCTGGTTTATACTTAACAGAAAGTTCTGCGACACAAGGTGTAGCTGTTGCTTATTTTGGGTCTATTAACTTTCCTTTTGCTGGCTTAAACTCATTTGAAATTGGTAGAACTTTAGGAAATATTGGAATTGAACCTGAATTTACTGATGAATATGAAATAGGCCTTGAAGGTCGATTCTTTAATAATAGAATTACAGCAGATGTTGCCTATTACAAAAAGACAACAGATGGTGCTATTATACAACAACAACTTCCTAACTCTACTGGATACAGAGAAATTTTCGGTAACTTTTTAGATATTGAGAATAAAGGTATTGAAGTTGCTCTTGGGTTTGTACCAATTAGAACAGATGATTTTAGCTGGAATATTGATTACACCTTTACAAAAAATGAGAATGAAATTACAGATCTTCCCGATGGTTTAGATAAATTATTAGTTAACAGTGCTTTTGGTGTAAACTATTATGCTATTGAAGGACAACCTTTAGGTGTGTTTCAAGCACGTATTCCACAAACAAATGCTGCTGGTCAGGTTATTGTAGACCCTAATACAGGGATTCCTTTACAATCTACTGAAGAACAAACCATAGGTAATTCGCAAAGAGATTTCGTAATGGGTCTTCAAAACACGATTAAGTACAAAAATTTCAGATTATCATTTGGATTTGATTGGAAAGAAGGTGGTGAAATGTACTCATACACATCCAGACTTTTAGGGTTTACTGGAAACTCTATTGCAACGACATATAATGATAGAAATACATTTATAGTACCAAACTCTGTTATTGATGATGGTGTTTACAATCCTGATGGTTCTGTTGTTACAGCCCCAACATATCCTGAAAACACAACCCCTATAACTTTTGATGCTGTTACTGGTTTTTATAGCGCAAGTAATAACCCTAGTACAGAAGCAACGAATCATGTTATTGATAAAACATTTATAAGATTACGTGATTTATCTTTATCTTATAACTTCCCACAGAGTATTATTGGAAAATCAGGATTAAGCTCCTTATCTTTAAGCTTATACGGCAGAAATTTAATGCTATGGACTCCAGATGAAAATCCCTATGTAGATCCTGAGGTTACTTCATTTGGTGGTAATGATATAGAAACTGAATTTGGTGAGTTTGCAGGAAATCCTGCTCAAAGAACATACGGAGTTGCATTAAGAATGTCATTCTAAATAATTAAAAAAATATACAATGAAAAAAATAATATTATTATTAATAGGATTTGGGATATTAATATCCTGTGATTCAGTTTTAGATATAAACAGAGATCCAGATAACTTAACTCCTGATGATTTAACTTTTGCAGTTGAATTGCCAGCGAGTATCACAGCTGTAGCTGGTGTACAAGGATCTAATTGGGCATTAATTGGTGGTATTTGGTCACAGATGTGGTCGCAAAGTCCAGGCTCGAGTCAATACCGCGTAGTAGATAACTATACTTTAGGAACCACAGATGCCATTGCAGAAAGTGGCTGGAGAAATACTTATGATGGTCTTCTAGATATTAGAAATATTAAGAAAAAAGCTTTAGCTGCCGAAAATTGGAATTACTATTTAATTGCAACTACATTAGAAACATATTTATCGCATATGCTTACTGATTGGTATGGTGATATTCCTTATAGTGAAGCGAACGATCCTCTAATCTTTCAACCTAACTTTGATACTGGAGAACAAGTATATGATGCTATGATTGTTGATCTTGATGATGCATTAGGTCGTAATTTAGGAGCTTCTGTTGGTGATACACCTGGTGGTGATGATTTAGTTTTTGGAGGTGACATGAGCAACTGGGTTAAGTTTGCGAATACACTCAAACTAAAAATATTCTTACGCCAAACCGAAGCTAGAGCATCTGTAGCTCAAGCAGGAATTACTGCTATGATAAATGCCAATACTGCCTTTTTAGATACGGATGCATCTCTAACTGGCTTTACTGACGCTCCCAATGTAAGTAACCCTTTATTCGAATCTGATAAGAGACAATTAAATACAGCACTTAATTTAAGAGCTAGTACAACCATGCATTCTTATTTAACTGATAATTTAGATCCTAGATTAGCATTATTTTATACGACTGGTAATCCTGTAGATCAAGGTGATTATAACAATCCTGCTGGACCAAATACATTTGCTGTATCAATTTTATATCCAGAAACTGATTTATATTTTATAAGTCATGAAGAAAGCTTATTAATGCAGGCTGAAGCTATGGAACGTTATAATAGTGGTACAGGTGCCAAAGTGCTTTATGATGCAGCTGTTCAGGAAAACTTCAGAAAATGGGAGGTTGTAAATACTAGAGAAAACTCTCCTGCATTACCAACACTTGATGGTGCTCCTTTTGTTGCTGCTAGCGGTGCTTATGAATATCCTGCTACTGGTACTTTTGACGAAAAACTAACAGCTATTATTACTCAAAAATGGGTAGCCAGTTATCCTGGTAACGGAGCTGAATCTTTCTTCGAATGGCATAGAACAGGTATCCCTGCAACTTCTACGGTTCCGCAAACAGATTCTGGTTACGTTCCTGGAGAATTTGCAGTTTCTGTAAATGGTGTATTAGGTTCAGGTTTCCCACAACGTTTATTATATCCTGCTGGAGAAACATCTACAAACCTAAATGCTCCTGCGATAGTACCTATCACAACGTCAATTTGGTGGAATCAATAATTTAAAAAAAGATATAGATTATGAAAAATATAATAAAGAGTATAGCCTGTATTATGGTACTTTTTTTAAGTTCTTGTGATACAGAGACCACAGCAAATGTAAGTGACACTACAGATTATGCTGTCATAGATATGAACGGAAGTGACGAAGTCATTATAAACCAAGGAGATGCCTGGACCGATCCTAGTGCTAATGTTACACTTGCTGGTGCTCCATTTCCTTTTGAAACAAGTACAGTTGTAGATCCTAATGTTCCTGGCGTATATTACATCACTTATTCAGCTGTAAACGATTTAGGTTTTTCAGCTTCAGCAACAAGAACGGTAGTGGTAGTTTCTACTGCACCTAGTATATATACTTTGGCTGGTAGTTGGGCAAGGTCTAATGGTAGTCCTGGTACTTGTACACTTGTTTCTGGAGACAGATATTACAGTTATGATAATGCAGGTGGTGTAACTGGTGCCAACCAACTTACTATCAATTTCATTAATGTTAACGATGATCAGATTTACATACCTTTTCAAGAAAATGCTTCAGATAGTGGATTATCTGTAAAAAGCTTCCAACCTGGCAAAATTGTAGATAATGATAATTGGGAATGGAGCTTATCTGCTAGTGGATTCTACGGAACATTTACTAGAACATTTTCAAGACAATAAATTAAAATAAAAATTTAAAGAATTATGAAAAACATAAATATATATAAAGCCGTTTTACTTTTATTTACGGTAAGTTTATTTATCTCTTGTGATGAAGGTGGTGATCCAGATCCAGGAGGGACTAGCGTTAAGGATATAGCAGGAGATTGGTGGGCAGTAGCACTTGAACCTGGAGGGGCTGCAACAGCTTATGGTGGAGACTTTGTACAATTTAGTACTTATAACACTTCTGCTAATGATAATACTTTTTGGGTAGACGATCATGGAAATTGGATGGAACTTAAAGCAAAAGTAACTCTTAATGCAGATGGTTTAACTTTTCAGAGTGAACCTAATACAGAAGAGCTTTATGGTCCTGCTACTGTTACTATAACAAATGGTGTAATTACCAGAGGTGGTTTCACAACAACTAGTAATACTGAAGTAGATCAAATATCTTTTGATTGTGAATTTAGTTGGGATCCAGGAATAGTTTATGAATATAACGGACACTGGAGAACTGGTTTTTTAGAAGATGAAAATCCTCACTTTTAATAAAGCATTTTGAAACAATAAAAAAACCACCTCATAGAGGTGGTTTTTTTATACCTTTACCCCATGCAAGAACAAACACAAATTTTTGGTATTAGAGCTATTATTGAAGCTATAAATGCTGGTGAAACAATTGATAAAGTGTTTCTTCAAAAAGGATTAAAAGGAGAGCTTTTTAGTGAATTGGAGACTATGTTAAGGAAAAATTCAATAAACTCCTCATATGTACCCATTGAAAAGCTAAACAGGCTTACTAAAAAAAATCATCAAGGTGCTGTTGCTCAGATTTCTCCAATTGAATTCCATGACATAGAAACTTTAGTTTTAAGTGTTATAGAATCTGGAAAAACACCTTTATTCCTATTATTAGATCAATTGAGTGATGTTCGTAATTTTGGAGCTATAATACGTACCGCAGAATGCACAGGTGTTGATGGTATTATTATTCAAAAAAAAGGTGGTGCTCCTGTAAATGGAGATACAATCAAAACAAGCGCTGGAGCTGTTTTTAAAGTTCCTATTTGCAAGGTTGATCATATTAAAGACGCCGTATTTTACATGCAGGCATCTGGTATAAATGTTATAGCTGCTACCGAGAAAACAGATCATCTTTTATATGATGTTTCTTTTAAAGAACCATGCGCTATTATAATGGGATCTGAAGGTAGAGGCATTAACCCATCTACATTAAAAGTTGTTGATGCTAAAGCCAAACTTCCTATACTAGGTGAAATTGAATCTTTAAATGTTTCTGTTGCTTGTGGTGCTTTTTTATATGAAGCGGTAAGACAAAGAATTAACGATTAACTAATCTAGAGTTTATTTCAATGTCTAATTGAGATCTTTTGATTCTTCTTTATAAATATAATTAATCTTTGTTTCCTCCTGCTCTGGCTCAATATATTCAATAAAGTTTCCATCTTTATCAAAATGTTTTAAAAACGGATCTTCATCTTCATTATAATTTTCTTGTTCCCAAGCATACTTTTTGGGTTTTGCAATCTCTTTCCTAAAAAAAAGTGCAAATAATAAACCTGTAACTAAACCAGACAAATGTCCTTCCCATGATATGCCTTCTTTTACAGGTATCGCATACCATATCATACTTCCATAAAGGAAAATTATCAATAACGATAGTGCTATAAGTCTATAGTGTTTAGCAAACACACCTTTAAAAAAGGTGAAACTTACTAAAACATAAATAAGTCCACTTGCTCCAATATGATAGGATGGCCTTCCAATACACCAGGTAAAAAATCCTGAAAATAAAATTCCGAATAGTATAACTTTCCAGGCAATAGGCTTATAGAAATAAAACAAAGCCATAGAAAGCACAAATAACGGAATCGTATTATGGTAAATATGCTTTATATCTCCATGAAGAAAAGGGCTTAATACAACACCTCTTAATCCTTTTAAAGTTTGAGGATAAACTCCATACTTGCTAAAATTAAAACCAAAGCGTACTTCAAACCAAAAGACCAACCAAATGGTTAGCACAAAAAATACAGGGTATATTATAACCCCTGTTGAGAATTTAAAATGATCTCTCTGTTGCATATTAATAAAGATAGCAAATAGTTAACCAAGTTCTATTTTAATGCTAAAATGTCAGATAAAGCATGCATATGTGATTAAATCTACTTTCCAAAACTCTCTTTACACCAAACCTATCCTTTATTTACTGGAATGTTCTTTTTGATTACAAAATTTATTCAACATAAAAAGACAACATCTAGAAAGTAAGATTCTAAAGTAAATTATGAGACACATAAAAAATCTTAAAAAAATACTTTAATTTTACATTATGAATGAACCTTTAGCTGAACGTTTAAGACCAAAAACCCTAAATGACTATGTGAGTCAGAATCACTTAGTTGGTAAACAAGGAAGCTTAACTCAGCATATAAAACAAGGCTTAATTCCTTCAATGATTTTTTGGGGACCTCCAGGAACAGGAAAAACAACGCTCGCTAATATTATTGCCGCAGAATCAGGCAGACCCTTCTATACGCTTAGTGCCATAAATTCGGGTGTTAAAGACATTCGGGATGTTATTGATAAAGCTAAACAGAGCGGTGGGTTGTTTACTACAAAAAACCCTATTTTGTTTATTGACGAAATTCATAGGTTTAGTAAGTCGCAACAAGATTCTCTTTTACAAGCTGTAGAAAAAGGCTGGATTACATTAATTGGTGCCACAACTGAAAACCCTAGTTTTGAGGTCATTTCTGCACTTTTGTCTCGTTGTCAGGTTTATATTTTAAATGCATTTAATAAAACCGATTTAGAAACCCTTTTAAAACGCGCAATAGATCAAGATGAATATATATCAAAAAAAACAATTAAGTTAAAAGAAACTAATGCTCTTATAAGGCTTTCTGGTGGTGATGGCAGAAAACTACTTAATATCTTTGAACTTATTGTGAATTCTTATGACTCTAATAAAATAACGATTACTGATGCATCCGTTTTGGAAAGAATTCAAAACAATACAGTTCATTACGATAAAACAGGCGAACAACATTATGATATTATTTCGGCATTTATAAAATCGATCCGTGGAAGTGATCCAAATGCTGCCGTATATTGGTTAGCACGTATGGTAGAAGGTGGTGAGGACGTAAAATTTATAGCACGAAGGCTACTTATTTCAGCCAGTGAAGACATAGGTAATGCAAATCCAACCGCCTTAGTGATAGCAAATAACACATTTCAAGCAGTTTCTACCATTGGCTACCCTGAATCCAGAATTATATTAAGTCAGTGTGCTACTTATTTAGCATGTTCGCCTAAAAGTAATGCGGCTTATAAAGCTATTGGCAAAGCTCAACAATTGGTTAAAGAAACTGGAAACTTGTCTGTCCCTTTAGAAATCAGAAATGCGCCAACCAAATTGATGAAAGAATTGGGATATGGTGATAATTATAAATATGCACATAATTATGACCTCAACTTTGCTAATCAAGAATTTTTACCAGATGAAATTAAAAATACGACATTTTACGAACCAGGAAATAATGCACGTGAGAATGCTCATAAAGAATTTTTAAAACAACGTTGGAAAGATAAATATGGGTACTAAACCAGCCTCTTTCTACTAGTATTAGCTAGAACCATATTAAACAGCTAAAATTTAATATTCAACACATCTTGTTTTAAAACATTATTAGCATAATATTCCAAAACCCATTCATCGCCTTTGTTATAAATAATAGCACTCTTATTTTCTACTAAAAAAACATTATCAAGCTTCGTTTGTTTGATTCTATAAACTACTCTAGGAGAACTATCCACCAATTGAAACCCATTTTCAATTTCCTGAGCATATAATACTTTAGAAAGTACTTCTTTCACTCCTGTTTCTATTCTAGTTTCTTTTTTAATTGTTGGTACTACGGCTACTATTGCCCCTGTTGGTTTTTCAGTTGCTATTTCTGCCTCTTTTTCTTTTTTAAGATTTTGAATCTCTTGTTTCAATTCCTGAATTTCTTGTGCTACTTCATTCTTTTCTTCTGAATTTTTAGTAGTTTGTAAAGCCGTTATATTTTCGTTAGGTTTATATTTATAATTTAGGGCTTCTATAGATTTAAAAGAAGCTCTTAGGGCTTCTACATAAGCCTTAGCGTAATCTTTCTCTCTACTTTCTCCTAGTTCAGAGGTATATACTAACCGATCATTACAATCTTTAAGTTCTACTGTTAACTTAGTTTTAAACATTCCTGCTCCCTTCATTACATCAGACCTTAATGCTAAACATCTATTTCTAATTAAATCTTCAGGATAATCGCCTCCCTCCATCAAAGCCTCAAACCCATATTTATTAAATAAAAATTGTGCTAAAGAATTTAATTGATATTGATCTTTCTCCTTTAAAAAATCAAACTTATTAGGAACGATAACATATTTATAATCGCTTAAATTAGATTGTGAAAAAACAGTCGTAACAATAAAACAGGCTATAATAGCAGAAAAAATCTTAATCTTCATTTTTATTAAATATATAGTTAAATCCTAATTGTAAAGATACACTTTGTGCATTATATATGTTTTTAAATTCTAAAAAATTGTCTGCCATAACATAAAAGTTTAAATTTCCTAAGTTAGCAGACATGCCTAAACCTATATTATAAGGAGAATAAGAGTCTATAGTATATGTCGTTTTAACTTGTAACCCATTAAATAACCGCCTGTAATAATATGCTGTCAATGCTAATAAAGGGCGCTTAGGTCTACTCATAGCAAATAATTGTAAACCTGTACTATTTAAGTAACCATCTTCTTCTCCCGTACAATTACATGCTTCAATTTTTTTCTTTCCAAAAGCGTAATTTAATGATGTATTAAGTTTTATAGGACGCCAGGTTGTATACTTCGTTGCAGTAGTATCCAACTCAAATATATCTTCAAAATCATCTTCAATTTCGTTCCAATAGTCGTCTGCTGTCTGGCCATTTTCTAAATCTGGAAAAATAGGGTTTACACCTTCAAACACAAAATCACCTTCTATCTTGTAATTTTCAATATCTTTTGTATGCCTAATAAAACCAACATCCAATAAACTTGCATCAAGGCTCCACTGTTTATTTAGTTGCTGCGTGAAACCTATATCAAATCCCAACCCTAGATTTCCACCAAATAAAATACGTTTTTTTAAATCTCTAACTACAGATTTAGAATCAGATCCATCATCTGTCAAACTAGCTATTCCAGAAGTCCTTGCTTCTAAATCTAAATTAAAGATATGATCATAAAAATTATTTCGGCCAGGTACCGTTATAAAACGACCTTCATTTTTTGTAGAATTTACATTTGCAATACTTGAATATATTTTTCCTCTAACTCCAAAAGTAAAATTGTCATTTACGCTTTTATTATATCCAAGATGTAATACAGAAATCGCCTCAGCCGCTACACTAATTTGATTTGCTCTAAAAGGTCTGTTGATATTATTTTGGTTACCTTCCAGGGCTAAAACCGCAAAATCTTTTGGAAAATAAGCTATAAAATCTAATTCCTGATATAAACCAAAACTTAGATATTCATTTTTTTCGTAAGAACTTCCAAAAGAGAATCCACCAGAAAAAATTTCTAATTGCTGATTCACACTAAAAAAATCATTAGAACTCATCCCATAAACAGCATTTTGAAGCTTGGTGTTAAAATCAATACCATCATTAGCAAAAATATCATAAACAGTACTTCCTGTTATCCCGACGTTAACATGAATATGTGATAATAAGGGAATTCCAAAATACCAATCGTTCTTTATCTTGCCACCAGGGTTAAGTAATAAAGACTGCGGTATATCTGAAAACCCATAAAGTACTTGCTTATTCTGTGAAAATGACGAACAGTATGAAGCAACTGTTAAAAACAAAATTAAAAACTTCATCCCTTATCACCTATATTGAAATAAAAAACAGCCTTAGATTTTAATTGTATTCTACCTAGCGTCGTTTCATTAATAATTTCACCAGGCAGTAAACTTAGGGTAAATACTATTTTCGAAGTCTTTTTTAAAGCTTCTAATTTATCGCCTTCAAATTCTTCTTTAGGAGTTGATATAAAATCACTACCATCTGTTGATGGCAAAGCTGGCACCATAAATGTATACAATAGTTGTTCTGCATCATCAATAAGATCAACATGTATTTGAAACTCTTTGTTTATTGAATTTATAGCTTCAAATTCAAAATCTGCTTTTATAAGGTTATCAACTATAAATTCACTGTTAAAAAAATTAATAGACAAAGAATCTTTAATAGAGATTATTTCGGTACCGTTTAATAAAAAGTTATTAGCCTGTCCTTCAAAAAAAATGAGGCTAGATTCCATAACAGGGGAAATTTCAATATCATCAGCTTGATCAAAATCAACTTCCTTTACACAGGAAAAAAGACTTAGACATGCTATAATGATTAAAAACGAATATTTTATTATATGTTTTTGCATAAAGTAGGTATAGGGACAAAACGTGAAAATAAAAAAATTAGTGCATCATAAATATTTCTTTAACTGAATCAAATTGTTAATTCTCTTAATATCATTGTCAATTATTGTATCATTAATATCAAAAAAGATAACCTCCATACCAATGTTTTTTGCTCCAAGTATATCAGCTTCATAACTATCGCCTATCATAACACTTTGACTGCTGCTGGAATTCGCTAGATTTAAAGCGAAATTGAAAATTTTCGGATTGGGTTTTTTTACTCCGACCATTTCTGAATTAGTGACCGTTTTAAAGTATTTATTAATATTAGATTGAATTAGTTTTTTATGTTGTACTTCATCGAATCCATTAGTAATGATATGCAAATTATAATTGATATTTAAATAATCCAGAATCTCAAATGTATTTTCGAACAGATAATTAAATGCTGTTAAATGTGTGATATAATCATCTGATAACTTATCAACCATAGATTCTTCAATCTGATAACCAATTGCAGAAAAAGCTTCATTTAATCTTCCTAAACGTAAGGCTTGTTTTTCTATTTTCTCTTCTCGATATAGCTTCCAATACTTTAAGTTTATAGGCACATAATGATATAAGAAATCGTTTACATCAACAGCGATCTTATTTAGTTTTAATATCCGATCAAATGCTAATGCGGAGTTTTTATCAAAATCCCATAATGTATGATCTAAATCGAAAAACACATCTGTAATACCTTCAATTCTCATTTGTTTCATTTGCAGATTCTAAAATAATGTTAAATAATTCTTTAAATCCATCCCATTGTTTTTCAGCACTAAAAGTATAATTATGAAATATTGGAATAAATTCACCATTTACTTGTTTTACCTGATGAATAACCTCGTTTAAAACTTTCTTTTTATCCAACAAAGAGTATGTTTTTAATAACGCATGATCCATAAGATGATATGGGTATATTTTTAATGGTGTTTGCACTTCATAATCTAAATCGTAAAACAAGAAAGGTGTGCAAGATCCTGCTCTAAAACCTATATGATTTATATACCCCATGGTATAATCTTCCTGAATTTCTAATTCTATAAGATTTCTATACGATTCTGGTAAATTAAGTCTTGAAAAAGAGTGCCTGGAGGCTCTTAACACAGTATTCAAAATAGCTTCCATCCGTAATTTTTCTTTCTTCAAAATTAATATATCATCTATAGCAAAATACGATGCTTTTAAGCCTACAATACAATAATCTGCAATATGCTTTATAAGCGATACAAATTTCTTTTTATTAGGGTTAATACCTTTGTCGTACGTAGAATAATCACCTATTAGAAATAAGAATAAGAATTTAAACTTGGTATGTTTTTGCCTATTAATTATATATTTAAAAGTATCAAACGGATCATGCTTAAAGCCAAGAATAACCATAACCCTAGTATACAAACTCTTAAATCTAAATCTAAATAGATCTTTCACCATACCTCCAAGAGTTCGTATAATCCCTTTTAATCTAAAATTATAAGCACTGGGAACATCAATAATAGGTTTAACAGTATAATGTCTTTCGAGAAACTTAAATTCTGGAAATTGTGCTTGTAAAGCATCTTTAAATTTATATGCCCAAATATCTACAACTGGTTGAAGTAAAAATCCATGTTTATAGGCTAAACTTTCAACCGCAGTAAAACGACCAAATTCATCTTTTACATGTGGTAAATATTCTTCATAACGGGATAACAAATAAAAAGAAGCTGCAAAAATATCGAAAGGCATAGCACTCTTATCTCCATTATAAAAGAAACACTTTGTATGATCCCAATCATGAATATGAATTTCCAGATCACTTAGTCCCTGCTCAAATAAAATATCATGGCTTTTAACAAAAAACTCATTTCCGAGTTGTTGTTTTGTATAAGACATCTTTAAACTATCATGAGCAATAAAGACTTCTATTGTAGTAGTAAATTCCACTTTTACACCTAGAATTCTGGTACAAATATGTTTGAAAACATACTTTAATCTGGGTGATATTTTATGAGTATAAACTAAAAGCATATTCTTAGTATACAGTTTCCAATAACGGTAAATTGTCTAAAATGTAATTTTATAAGATTCATTAATTTTTATAAATTCTAAAATATCAAATTCTAAACGCAATACATTAATTTTAGCCTTGGAATTTAAAATTTGTTTTTTGATGGTTTCACAGTAGTGATTCATCTGCAAAACTAAAATATGCTTTTTCTGTTATAATTAGATGATCTAGCACCTTTATATCTATACTTTGGGCCGCTTTTTTTAATTTATTGGTAATTTGTCTATCTGCCATACTAGGTTTTAAAGCTCCTGACGGATGGTTATGAGCTAGAATTAATCCCGTAGCACCAACCTCTAAAGCATTTTTTAATACCAAACGTACATCCACCAATGTACCTGTGATACCACCTTTACTTAACTGATTTTTTTGAATCACTTTATTAGAATTATTTAAATAAACAATCCAAAACTCTTCATGTTTCAACTCACCTATTCTAGGCTGCATGAGCTCAAAAACCGATCTACTGGAGGTTATTTTACTTTTTTCTAAGGCCTCCTCACCTCTTCTCCGCCTTCCTAATTCTAAAGCTGCTGCAATAGAAATCGCTTTAGCTTCACCAACACCTTTAAAAACCATAAGTTCCATGATAGATAATTTACCTAATTCACTTAAATTATTATCTACACTTGCTAAAATCCGTTTACATAAAGCCACCGCACTTTCATCTTTATTTCCCGAACCTATTAAAATAGCCACCAACTCTGCATCGCTTAATGTTTCTTTACCTTTATACTGTAATTTTTCACGAGGCTGATCGTCTTGCGACCAGTTTTTTATTGAAAATGAGGCTAGTTTTTCTTGCATTGACTAAATGTTTTAATTTTTTTGGTTAAACGTTCATAAAGAAAAGCAAAAATTAATAAAGTAAGTTATTTCTTTCTTGTTTATTATGAACAAATTAAAAGAAAATAAATATTGTAATTTTATGGATTAACAATCTTTAATCTAAACTCAAAATTCGTTTGAAATATCCTCCAAAATACCATCAAGATAATGACATCAATCACATGATTGAAGTGATAAAAACCTACCCTTTAGCTACATTAATTTCTGTAAAAGATAATCAACCACTAATTACACATTTACCTTTAATTTATAATGATGAAGGAAAACTTATTGGGCATATAGATAAGTTTAATCCGCAAGCAGAGTTATTAAAAGACGGTAAGGAAGTAACTATTATATTTTCTGGTCCTCAATGTTATATTTCACCAAGTATTTATACAACTACACAATTACCAACCTGGAATTACATAATCGTTCACTTAAAAGCCACAGTTAATGCTATTGAAAGTAAGGAATCTTTAAAAACATCGTTAATAGATATGACTGCTTTTTTGGAAGCACCAGAACATAAATATATTTTAGAACCTGATAACCCTAGTATGAAAGGCTATTTGGATTATATTAAAATGTTTGAAATAACTATTACAAACTGGGAAGGTAAATTTAAACTCTCTCAAGACAAAAAACCACATGACATTGAAAACGCCAGAGCTGAACTTATTCGAGCAAATCAAGAAAGTATTGAACAATTTTTAGGGAAAGTATTTTTAAGTCAAGACTCACTCAATAAATAAAAATGAAGAAATAACGTTGTTTAGTAAAATGATTTAACAATTTTTCTATGTTTTGAAATTGTAATCCACAAAAATTAATCGGTATTGAAAATATTAAAAACCCTTTTATTTATCTTTTTATATCTAACAATACCTAGTCTTGTATTTGCTCAAAATACTCAAAGAAAAGTGGTCGCTACAGGTGGTGACGGTGTTTATTCCTTACTTCGAAAAAATGGCCTTGAGCCAACAAAATACTACCGAGCTTTTATTAAACTTAATAAGAAAAACCTAACAGAAAATAACGGTTTACTAAAAAACCGAACATACCTACTTCCAACTATAACAAAAGACACTATTACTAATAGTGAAACAGTTTCTGTTACTAATAAAGTTGAGCCAAAAACTATAAAAAGACCTATAGATACCATAGTGCCTATAAAGCAAGTTAATAATCCGATTTTTGGCAAAGGCTATGATGATGTTCTTCTGAAAAATAACACCTTAAATGGTTCCATCTATTATTTAATTTCTGGCCATGGTGGTCCCGATCCAGGTGCTATAGAAACCTATAACAACAAATTAATTTCTGAAGATGAATACGCCTATGATGTGACGTTGCGATTAGCACGAATACTCATTTCCAATGGCGCAAAAGTTTATATAATTATTCAAGATAAAAATGATGGCATTAGAGACAAAAAGATTCTTGAAGTGGATTATGACGAGGTAAATTTTCCAGATGAACCTATTCAAAGAAGTCAAAAATTGCGATTAAGACAGCGCACAAAAACTGTAAACACCTTATACTTAAAACATAAAGGAGCTTACCAAAGATTAATTGTTACACATATTGACAGCAGAAGTAAAGGAAAAAATATTGATGTATTTTTTTACCATCACCATAATAGCAAGAGTGGCAAACGTTTAGCCGAAAACATTCACAAGTCATTCAAAGAAAAATATGCAAAATACCAGCCTAATAGAATATATTCGGGTACGGTAAGCTCAAGAGGGCTCTATTTAATAAGGAAAACCTTCCCTCCTATGGTATATATTGAATTAGGAAATATAAAAAACAAAAAAGACCAAAAGCGAATTCTTAATTATCAAAATAGAAAGGCATTAGCAAAATGGATTTTTAACGGGCTTTTGGTCGATTATAAAGAGAGTAAAAAACTAAATTAATTCAACTTTGCAAAGAAAGCATTTCAACAATTTTGAATAAAAGTTTTTAATTTATACATTTCATAATTCATGTATCCTGAGATTATAGACATTCAAAACTTTATTGCTAATAAAGGAATCACTATTTGTTTAAACAAAGGACCTCATATTGAGCAAAATTTAATTCCTGTAGTATTAAGAATTGGGAATTGTATTTATACCATTCATGTATCTGATGAGTATGAGGATCTTAGCTATTATAACCCTATATTAAATTTTATTATTGTTTTTAGAGCCCTTGTAGCGATTAATGAGTCTAAAGACTTTTTAGTATGGTGCAAACAAGAAGGGCTAAACCCAGACAATCTTAAACTTTTAAATTACTATAAAGATATTTGCCACACTATTAGTAACATTAATAGCTGTTTTCCAAATAATGAGATCGATTATTTTATTTCAGATTTAGATTTTCAATTAAATGCTGGAGTCATGCAATTTTTAAGAAGATAATTAATAGACCTTGATTCTCTTAAAGTTAGAAATAATCTTGCAGATAACGAAACTAGACTTGTAGAAAAGTAGACATTTTCGTTCCTTTACAAAAATACTAAGCGGTATCTTTTATGAAAAAAGCTGAAGCAACCAGACTGAACATTCTACATAAAGCATTTGAATTAATTTATGTTAAAGGTTATCAAACAACCAGTATTGATGACATTATTGCAACAACTCAGGTAACAAAGGGGGCTTTCTATTACCATTTCAAAAACAAAGACAACATGGGACTTGCCATTGTTAACGAAATTTTAAAACCAATATTTGTAAATAGTTTTGTGAAACCCTTACAAAATGAGAAAAACCCGTTAGATGCTATTTACAATCTGATGTACAACTTACTAATGGAAAATGAGTTTTTAAAAGTTGAGTTTGGTTGTCCTGCTGCTAATTTTACACAAGAAATGACACCTTGGAATGTACACTTTAGTAAAGTATTAAACGAGCTAACCAAAGAGTGGATAGAAACAATGACCTATAGCATTGAAGAAGGAAAAAAAAGGGAATTTGTTCGCAATGATGTAAATGCAAGGCAAACTTCGATGTTTGTAATGTCTGGCTATTGGGGCATACGAAATTTCGGAAAATTAGAAAACAGTAAAAAAGCATATCTACCCTATTTAAAAGAACTTAAAAACTATTTAAATACATTAAAATAATTTTTTTTACCAAAAACATACTAATTAGTATGTTTTTATTTTAAATTTGTATGTAGAAAGAAAAAAAATCAATACAAGATGTATTCATACCTGCTTACTGCACATTCTATTACTCGTTGGCTTGTACTAATTTTCATTATATATTCTATATATAGGGCACTCATTGGAGTAGTAAAAAACAAGAAGTTCTCTAAAACTGATGATGCTTTCCGACATTGGACAGCGACCATGGCCCATATCCAATTAATGGTTGGAATAATACTTTATACACAAAGCCCAATTGTCAAACACTTTTGGTCTAATACCAAAACGGGATTACAAAATTTAGAATTAACATTTTATGGAATCATCCATTTTGTTTTAATGCTTACAGCAATAGTTTTACTAACAATTGGTTCGGCATTAGCAAAACGAAAACCAACAAATCTGGAAAAATTTAAAACCATGCTAATTTGGTTTACTATAGCCTTAATCGTAATATTTATTGCAATTCCATGGCCTTTTTCACCTTTATCTGCTAGAACTTATTTAAGACCTATTTGAACATGAAAAAATATTTTACAACTTCAATTGGACGTTTACGACTTTATGGCTTTTTAGAAGGGATGTCCTTACTAGTATTAATCTTTATTGCTGTTCCTCTAAAATACATGTTTAATAACCCCGAATGGGTAAAAAGTATTGGTCCTGCTCATGGAGCCTTGTTTTTACTTTTTATTTTCAATGTACTACGTATTGGCATTGAACAAAAATGGCCTTTTAAAGAAATCACCTGGATAGTTATCGCCGCTTGTTTTATCCCCTTTGGAACTTTTTACATTGATGACAAAATATTAAAACATTTAAAATAATAATGTATGCATTAGTTTATAAAACAAATGTTGACAACAAAATTCAGTTAAAGTACAAAACCCCTTGACAAATTATTGGTCGATTTAAAGCGGTATATTAAGGTATACGATCTTTATGAAAAATTAATTTCCTTCAAAAATCTGACTTCTTATAAATTTACCTTAAGCTTTACTCATCTTTCAACTCCCAAGTTCTAATCCATTCGTATTGAGTTGAACGTTCTTCTTGGGTAAGCCCTTCCATATCATTGCCATCTGCCTGTGGTGGATTCCAATCATAAGTTTCAACAGCCAAATTATAATACATTGGAATGTCGAAATCTGTAGTAGGGTTATCTATTTTATATGCAAGTTCACCATTAAAATAGAACCATAATTCGGTTTCAGATTTCCACCAAAAGCCATATACAAAGAAATCACTCCAATTCTTAGCAGTACCAATAGCATCTTGCTTTCTAGTAGCAGTAGCATTAGCACAACTTGTTCTATGGAAGGCATTCGAGTGGAAAATTTCATCCCATTTCCCTGTAGACACCCAAGCTGGTGCATCAGGGTTTATTTCTCCAATACATTCTTGAATATCTAACTCTGTTCTTTTTGGGCAAGCATTTTCTTCCGTCATCATCCAAAACGTTGAAGACATAAATGTTTTATTAGCTTTCATTTTGCACTCATAATAATAGCCAACTTTACATTGTTCTTTTGACCTGACTATGCCTCCTGTATAATCATAACTGTTTCCATTTTGTATCACCGTAGCAGGCAATTTATTGGCTTCAATTTTTAATTTACCATCATTTACAGTAATCGATTCTTCTATAAACAATCCTGGTGGTCTTCCTTCCCAAAACCAACCTGCCTCTGTAATTTTGGGAGCCGTGTGCCATTTATTTCTATCAATACCATCGGTTTGTTCAAACTCGTCTGTTAAGTTTTCAAGTTTTGACCATTTTTTTCCATTTGGTGTAGGTGCCTCACCTATAAAGTAAGGACTACTCGACGTAGGGGCATTTCTAATTACTATAACATCAAAACTACATGAAGTGCTATTACCAGCTTCATCAGTAGCACGGAACGTATTCGTAGTCGTTCCAATAGGAAAAGCTGAGCCAGAAACTAACCCTTCAGTTTGTTTTGTAACAGCACTAATGTTATCAGTACCTACGGGTGTATCGTATGTTACTACAGCTTCACTTGCCGTAGCATCAATATTTACATTAATATTATCTATACAGCTTATAGATGGAGAAGTCGTGTCTTTTGGGTCGTCGCTACTGCTACAACAAAAAAGTAATGTTAAAACTAAAAATACTGCGCTATAAGTTAATTTGTTTTTTATCATTATAATTGTGTTTAAATAACAATGTAAACTTAGAAAAATATTAAATTTATAAGGAACTTTAAAATCTTTTTTTATTGTTCATATGGTTCATATTAAATTTTAAACACATATTTAACAATTGATTACTAGAATACTTCCTCTTAAACATATTTAGATATAGAATTTATCTTTTTTAGAAGCAACTTTAAATTTTTCTTACTAATTAACTAGCCTCATTCTACAAAACATTCAACTTCATAATAATATGATACGGTATTGATTCATACCTAAGATTAAATTATCATAACAAAAAAGTATTCATAAATAGTTATCTACTTTAAAAAGCTTACAAGTAGGAATATATTTCTAATAATGTAAAAATCATAAACTTGCATTTGTAAGAAAATTTAACTATTTTCGTTTAGAGTTGTTTATGAACGACTTACAACAAATCTGATTCTATATTAAATGATTTTGATATATCAGGAAAGTTTTGCCTCATTTAAAAACCAATTAGAAAAAGATAGTTATGGGAATATTTAATATCTTTAAAGAGAAACTTAGCCAGTTCAAGAGTCCAATTGACAAAGCACAAAGAGGATTTATTGAAAAATCTATTAACACTGCAGAAAGACTAATTTCAAGTTTTAATGAACAATCAGGTTATGGATTAGATTATAGTGAATCAAGTTTGGCTATTTTAGACAAAGAAATATTGAGTTTATTTGCAGAAAATAAAGATAATATGAGTTGTGCTATGAAAGAAGATATTATTGCACAAGCTGGTTCATACATTTTTGAGGTTGCCAGACGAAATTATGGAGGAAAGTACTATTGGTATGACGAATTAAATCAACCTATTTTAGTTACTGGTCAATCAGATAATGAAGTTACATTGATAGCCTTCGAAAAAGTAAAACAACGCATTGAAAACGGAAATGAAGATGATAATATTCCTTTCTTTTTTGAAAGTTACTCAAAACAAGTAAAAAAAGAAGATAGGGTTATATTCAATCTAAAAAACGAAATCATAGCCTAATCTCGAAATCAGTAAATATTTAGTAAACTTGGATGGTATATTTCAATCTAAGTATGTGGAAGAATATCATTAATTATAAAGAAGACTCCCTACTCGTAATCCGAGATGTAATACAAATCCAATTCTTACAAATAATGCTATGAATTATCCTTTAACTAATAGTTCTTTTAAATCTATAGTTTTATAGAATTTATAAGCTTAGGCTGCAATTGCAATCTATCTTAGAAAAGTTTTAATTTCCCTGTTCAATTATATTGATTGGAAATTGCTCTTTAAGAGACCTCTGTTCTTTTTTATATTGCTCATTTTCATAAGAATAGTCTTTGAAGATAGTCTGATTCTGTTTTCGTAACTTATATACAGCATCATAATGAGAAGATAAAACCGTTATATAGTTTTGATAATTTGAATCTTCATTATATAAATATTTAAAAGCTGTATTTTCATTAATATAATTTTTAAATTTTCTAATGAGCATATTCTTTGGAACAGTAATCCCATCAACTTTTACAGTTTCTCCAATTTCAATTTTTAAAACATTTTCAAAAATTTTTTTTTCTTCAGAAAACGGTAATGGTGGTAATGGAATTGAAGAAGTATAGGTGTCTTGTTTAAAATCTAAAACAAAAGGAGAAATCTTATGTTCTATTCCTCTATTTTCAAACCTCGTAGTTAATAAATCATCATTATAGACATCATAAATAATTCTTTGTTGACTTATTGAATACAATTCTGCTTCCAAAATTTTAATATATTTTAATTCAATGTCTTTATTTGCAATTATCCTTACTTTTAAAAAAGAAGCTAATTCCTGTCTCATGGAAGCTCTCTCTTCATTGATGATACTTTGAACATCTTTTAAAAAAGCCCATTTACCATAAACAAAAAACTTTAATTGATTATTATCATCTAAATCAATTTTGAAACTAAGTTTACTATAAAATCTATTATTACTATCATTATAAAAATTAGAATGTGGTAGGCCATAAATTGGATTAGATTTTATTGATAATTCATCAATCTGTTTATAATTAATAAAATCTAACCTACTCAAGCCAAGAGTCAATAAAACCAAAATAATCAAATGAATAAATTGAATTTTAAAGCGATTTTTAGTAAATATCACACTCAATCCTTTCCAAGACTCTAAAAATAATACAAAAAGTAAAAGGTAAGATATCCATATATATGACAAAAAATCAAAATCCATAAATCCCATAGAAAACATTCCAAAAACTAGACTAATTTTAGCAAACCAATATGAGAAATTGAAGTTCAAAAAAATCTGATCGTTGAGTATCCTTTTTCTTTTAGGGTTAAGACGGGACATTACCCTTTGTTGCTTACTCAAAAGTAGACTGATTATTATTGAGTTAGCAAAAATCACTGATAAACCAGCAAAAAATATATTGTATAAATTCCTATTGTATTCACTTATAATATTTGGCAAATGATCAAAGCCAAAAGACATTATTCTAAACGATTCCCTTATCACATAAAAGAATCCGTAAATAGTAAATGCGCTAGCCAAACCTGTTACAACACTTAAAACAAGATATTCTTTAGAAATGTTTTTTAAACTTATTGAAGAATCATAAAAGCGTCTTTTGAGTCTCATGTATAACCGTATATAAATTATAAGTATTCATAATTAGCAAAACGTTACAATTTATATAAAGACAATCTACTCTAATAATGATAACAAAACTACTCAATCACCCCTTTAACCGCATCAAAATCTAAACCACCATAATTCCCAGAGCTCATAAGCAACAAAGCTTTATTATCAAAGTTTTGCGAGAATAAGAAGTTTTTAAAATCCTCTGGGTTCGTATAGATAATTAAATCATCACGCTGAAAAGCATGGGCTATTTGTTCCTGTGTTACTTCTTCTAGTTTTTTAATTTCAACCGCATGCGGCGAATAAAATACTACAGCAACATCGGCGGCATCTAATGTTCCTTTGTATTCCTTTAAAAAGTCGGCATTTAAACTACTATAGGTATGTAATTCCAAACAAGCTACTAAAGTTCTATTTTCATATTGCTCTTTAACAGCATTGGTAGTCGCTTCTACCTTACTAGGCGAATGTGCAAAATCTTTATAAGCAACACTATTTTTACTTTCTGCAATTTTTTCTAATCGCTTGCTTGCTCCCTTAAAAGTCGAAATAGCTTCGTAAAAATCGTCCTCATCAATCCCCATATGCTGAGAAATCCATTTAGCGCCAGCAAGGTTATTTAAATTATGTTTTCCAAATACTTCAATAGGCAAATCACCCTCTGGAGTTTCTAGTAAGGTTTGCCCATTTTCTACAGCATAAACTGGTGTTTGGTAAGCCAACTTACGAATGGTATTGGCCGAAGCTTCTACAACACGTTTTACTTCAGAATCCTCTTCGTTATAGTTAATACTACCACCACTAACAATAGAATCTACAAAAAGGCTAAACTGCTCTACATAATTATCATAAGTTGGAAACACATTAATATGATCCCAGGCAATCCCACTTATTAGCGCAATATTGGGCTTATACAAATGAAATTTAGGACGTCTGTCAATAGGGGAACTTAAATACTCATCACCTTCTAACACAATAAAATCATTTTCTTCGGTAAGCTTCACCATCACATCAAAACCTTCTAACTGTGCGCCAACCATATAATCGACGTCTCTATCGTGGTAATGCATAACGTGTAAAATCATGGAAGTTATAGTTGTTTTTCCATGGCTACCACCAATAACCACACGGGTTTTGTGCTTAGATTGTTCGTACAAAAACTCAGGATAACTATAAATTTTCAAACCCAATTCCTGGGCTTTTAATAATTCTGGATTATCTGCTTTAGCATGCATTCCTAATACAATAGCATCTAAGTCTGGAGTGATTTTTTCTGGATACCACCCAAAAGTTTCAGGTAATAATCCTTTAGCATCCAATCTTGATTTTGAAGGTTCGAAAATAGTATCATCACTTCCTGTTACCTGATAACCCTTATTATGCAATGCTAAGGCTAAATTGTGCATAGCAGCACCTCCAATAGCTATAAAATGTACGTTCATAAAACAAATATCAAACTCCAAATACCAAATTCCAAATTATTACAAGAGAAGTTCAGTAGAAATTGCATACAGAATATTAATTACAAGAAAAGAAAGACAGGACACTCCTTTAAATTGAACTAAAAAAACAGACAACCGCTCGATCTTATCTTTAGTAATAATCAATACACAAACCCTAAAGTCTATGGTCTATGGTCTATGGTCTATGGTCTATGGTCTATGGTCTATGGTCTATGGTCTAAAGCTACAGATTAAGAATTTTCTCTTTTTGTTCTTTAAACGGCTTTATTTTAGGAAGTTCAATAATAGCTAACTCAATATATTTTAGAGCTTCTTGTTTGTTTTCCTTGTGCATATGAATTTGTGCCAAACGATAATGCGCCCAGGCCTTAGGAACCCCATCTTCCGCAGAGTAATTATCTATATAAGTTTGCAAACAGCGTTCTCCTTTTTGTAATTCGATATTATACTCCGCAGCTACTTTACCTATTTGATAATGCATGGCATTCCGTTGGTGTTTTTTATGGGCAGCCTCTATATTTTCTATTGCTTTTTCTGGTTCTTCTTCGTTTTCATACAAAGTAGTTAATTTATTATAACAAGTTACTGACCCCCCTTCTTTTATAGCCATTTTATAATACTTTTCAGCAAGTTCGGGAGCATCATCATACTCATAAATATAACCTTTTGCCAAATAACCATCTACCTTTGAAAGGGCTTGTAACTCCTCCGCATAATGCAACGATTTACTTTTACTACCGCCTATAATACCTGGTAATTGCATATACAATTCTACTAAGGCCCAACGCGCGGCAATATGGTTTTTATCTAACTCGGCCGCCTTTAAAAAAGCCTTTTTTACATCGCCTATAATACCCAGGGCTTTTAATTTACTAATTGACAAAGCTTTCATACCCAAAGCTCCCCCATATTTATAGTGGTAATTAGCATGATCGCCTTTACTATTTACTAGCTTTTCGTATTGTAAAATAGCAGCATCCCATTTCTTTTGATGTCCGTAAGCATCCCCTAATAATTCAATAGCTTGTAGGTTATTTGGGGACTTTTCCAAATAATTAGAAACAAACTGTTCTGCTTTTTTAAACTGTTTTTTTTGAAAGAGTCCTTCTATATCATCAAGGTTTGATTGGCCAAAGGCCAGAATAGGAAATAATAAAAGGGACAAAAACTTTTTCATAACACATATAGTCGAAAACGTAAAAATAAACTTTCTATTTCACTCATAAAAAACTAATTTCACTCAACCAAACGATCTGTTCACTCATTCCTTATTTTTTGGTATAGCTTTTGAATATATTTTAGATACAAAATTAAAACAAATGAAAAACACTATATTCTTATTAATGATTACACTCTTTGCTGCATTCCCTGGTAGTGCCCAAAACAATAAATATGAAGGTTTATGGGCTAAAGTCGAAAAACGTGAAGCTGAAGGTTTACCTAAATCTGCTTTAAAAATTGTTGAAGACATTACTAAATTGGCTGAAAAAGACAAAAACGCCCCTCAACTCATTAAGAGTATGCTTTTTAAAAGCAAATTTGCTTTAGTTTTAGAGGAAGACGCCCAACTTAACATCATAAATAACTTTAAAGATGCTATTGAAAAAAGCGCGTTTCCTACAAAAAATGTTTTAGAAAGCATCCTTGCTAATATATATTGGCAATACTTTAATCAAAATAGATGGAAATTTTATAACAGAACAAAAACTTCTGAAAAAGTAGATGCTGAAGATTTTAGAACATGGGATTTACAAACACTTTTTAATGAAATCCATATACATTATCAAAATTCGTTACAAAGCGGATTAATGTTACAATTAGAACCATTAAGTAATTATGATGACATCCTAAATCTGCAAAAAAAATCTAAAACATATAGAGCTACCTTATTCGATTTTTTAAGTCACAATGCTTTACTATTTTATAAAACAGATGAAACCCATATTACCAAACCTGCTTATAAATTTGAGATAGATAATCCCAAATTTTTAGGTGATGCCAAAACATTTTCCAAATTAAAAATAAATTCAAAAGACACTACATCATTACAATTAAATGCTTTAAAAATTTATAAAGACCTTATTAACTTTCATTTAAAAGGTAAAAGCACTCTGGCTTTAGCCGATGTAAATATTAATCGTTTAAAATTTGTAAATCAACACGCTACATTTAATGATAAAGAATCTATTCTATTAAACACTTTTAAAACAGAAAAAGATCAATTTAAAACGCTTGACGTTTCTACTTTATATGATTATGAAATAGCCACCATTTACAACCAACAAGGTGCCAGTTATCAACCTGAAACTAATAAAGATAGTCGCTGGAAGATTAAGGACGCCATTGCTATTTGCAATCAAGCCATTTTAAAATTCCCAAATAGTGAAGGTGCTAAAAAATGTGCTGTTTTAAAACAACTAATAAAGCAGCCAACATTGCAAATTACGACAGAAAACTTCCTTCCTATACAACAAAATACACGCTTATTAATACGTTATAAAAACTTAAATCAACTACAATTTAAAATTTTTAAACTTACAAGGAGTCAATTAAAAAAAATTAATGAAACATACAGGCAAGATGAGCAATTAGCATTTATAAAAAAGTTAGATTCTTATAAAAATTGGGATAACATATTACGAAATGAGAACGATTATCAAACACATACAACCGAAGTTTTAATACCCAAACTAAGTAATGGCACGTATTTAATTTTTGCTTCACCTAAAGATGATGATGAGACTTTTGCTTTTAATACCGTGCAAGTTACCAATATAGCCTTAGTTCAAACAGAGAGTCCTGATCATAAACTCTTTCAAATTATTAATAGAAATAACGGAAAACCTATTGAAAATGCAACCGTTAAATTATCATATCACAAAAACTATAACGATAAGGAAATAACAGAAACTAAGACTTCAAATCAATTTGGGCAAATTTCAATTCCTAAATTGAAAACAAATTATAATGATTTAAATATAGAAGTAATAAACAATAAAGAAAAAGCATATTTTGGTAATTATTATATAAACAGGTATTATAAACAGCAACAAGAAAAAGTTGCCTATAGCTCCTTTTTATTCACAGATAGAAGCATCTACAGACCAGGGCAAACCGTCTATTTTAAAGCCATAGCAATTAAAACAACAAAAGGCAAATCTGAAGTTTTAGCAGATGAAAAAGTTTACGCTATTTTATATAATACAAATGGTGAAGAAGTAAAACAATTAAAGTTTAAAACGAATGAATTTGGTTCTGTCTCTGGTGAATTTATTTTACCCAACAATGGATTAAACGGCCAATACCATATCGAATTTGATACAGAGTCTTTTTATGATATTGAAGGTTATTCAAGCTTCTCGGTTGAAGAATACAAACGCCCAAAATTCGAAACAAAATTTAGTCCAATAACAAAAACCTATAAGGTTAACGATTCTGTAACCATAAAAGGAAATGCCTTAGCATATGCAGGAAGTAATATAACGGATGCAAAAGTAGTGTATCGAGTTCATAGAAAAGTAGCGTATCCGCGTTGGTGTTTTTGGTACAATCCATCGTTTAATAGCGAATCTCAAGAAATTACCCATGGAGAAAGCGTCACTAATGATAAAGGTGAATTTGAAATCACTTTTAAAGCCATTCCAGACCAAAGCGCAGATAAAACGAACCTCCCTGTTTTTAAATATGAAGTCACTGCCGATGTTACCGATTTAAACGGTGAAACCAGAAGTGCAACTACCACAGTTCATGTTGGATACCATGCATTAACCGCAAATATGTCTATTGCTAATCTCATAGATAAAACCAAAAAAAATAATGCCATTGGAATAGATACCAGAAATTTAAATGGTGAATTTGTACCAGCAAAAGGAACGGTTAAAATTTATAAGTTGAATGCTCCAGAAAGGGTTTTAAGGACTAGACTCTGGTCTGCACCAGATTATCAGGAATTTTCGCAAGAAGCCTTCCATAAATTATTTCCAAATGATGCTTATAATAACGAACACAATCCTAACAATTGGAAAAAAGGAGCACTTGTTTTTATGTCTTCTTTTAATACAGAAACCACAAAAAAACTCAATCTGGGAAAAATTAAAAAATGGGAATCTGGGGCGTATATTATCATTTTAGAAAGCAAAGATAAGTTCGGACAATTGGTTAAAGATGAAGTAAAAACCACTTTATATAGTGATAAAGATAAAACCATAGCAGACAAACAATTATTTAGCATAACAACAAACAAATCGAGTTATAAAACAGGAGAAAATGCTTTAATAACATTCGGTTCTGCCGCCAATGATGTAAACGTTACAGTTCAAATTGAAAAAGATCACAAGATTATAAAAACACATATCATACAACTAAATAATAGCAAAAAAACCATTTCTGTTCCTGTAGATGATCAAGATTTAGGTGGTTTTGTGATTAAATATAGTTTTGCAGCTTTTAATAGTTTTCAATCAGGGAGTTTAAATATTTCTGTTCCTTACCCTAATACGGAATTAGATATAGAAACAACAACCTTTAGAAACAAATTACAACCTGGAACCGATGAAACATGGAGTTTTAAAATAAAAGGCTCAAAGGGTGATAAAGTTAGTGCAGAATTATTAGCGAGTATGTATGATGCCTCTCTAGATCAATTTAAGCCACACTACTGGAGTTTCAATCCTATAAATAAACCTATTTATTATTCATATAACCAAAGTAATGGATATCAAAGTTTTGGCACAAGCCATTTTAAAGCTTATCTAAAACGACATAGAGGAATAACTTATTCATCTCAACATTATGATAAACTTAACTGGTTTGGGTTTTATTTTGGAAATAATTCAATAAGAGTTAAAAGTAAAAATATGCTTAGTAGCCGTGTAGCGAATGCTCCAATGGCTTCAGATGAAATGGAAGTAGAAGAATCGGCTCTTTTAATGGAATTTAACGATGGTGATGATGCTAATCTGGAAGAAGTTGTAGTTACCAAATCAAAAGAAAGTGATACAATCATAAAACAAAAAGAGGCGTCTGCTGAGGAAAAATCAGAAAAACCAAACTTCGACAATGTTAAAATTCGTAAAAATCTTCAAGAAACCGCTTTTTTCTTTCCACAGTTAAAAACAGATTCAGAAGGAAATGTTAGCTTTAATTTCACAACTCCAGAAGCTTTAACGCAATGGAATCTACAACTATTAGCATATACAAAAAGCTTAGAAAGTGCTACTAGAACCTTAACAACAGTTACTCAAAAAGAATTAATGGTAACACCAAATGCGCCACGTTTTTTACGAGAAGGCGATCATATTACGATTAGCACCAAAATTGCAAACCTTACCGAAAAGCAATTATCAGGGCAAGCTATTTTACTGTTAACCGATGCCATTTCTGGGAATACTATCGACACATCACTCGGTAATTCAGAGAATAATAAAACATTCACGGTAGATGCGAAAGGCAATACACAAGTATCATGGCGTTTATCAATTCCAGATGCTGTGCAAGCAGTTCAATATAAAGTGATTGCTAAGTCGGAAACCTTTAGCGATGGTGAACAAAACGCTTTACCTGTCTTGTCCAATAGGATGTTAGTTACCGAAACACTTCCTATGTGGATTCGTAGTAATCAAACAAAAACATTTACGTTAGACAAACTAAAAAGCAATACATCAACAACACTTAAAAACCATAAGCTAACCTTAGAAATGACATCCAATCCTGCTTGGTATGCAGTACAATCACTCCCTTACTTAATGGAGTATCCACATGCATGTAACGAACAAACCTTTAGCCGTTATTATGCTAATGCTTTAGCAAGCCACATTGCAAATTCTAATCCACGAATTCAAGATGTTTTCAATCAATGGAAATCACAGGATGCACTTATTTCTAACTTAGAAAAGAATGAAGCATTAAAATCTATTCTCATTCAAGAAACACCATGGCTAAGGGATGCGCAAAGTGAAACAGAACAGAAAAAACGCATCGCGCTACTTTTTGATTTAAATAAAATGAATAATGAGTTGCAATCTGCTATCAGAAAATTAGAGAATAATCAAATGAATTCTGGTGCCTGGGCATGGTTTGATGGCGGACGCGAAAACAGATACATCACACAGCATATCATTACTGGTTTTGGTCACCTAAAACATTTATCTGTCTCGTCGGGTGCAGTCGAAACGTCTCAAATGATTTCTAAAGCTATCAAATACCTCGATACACAATTCGTAAAAGAATATAAAGACATTAGAAAATACGATGCCAAAGTAGATTTAAATAAAGATCATTTAAGCTATACGCAATTACATTATTTATACATGCGAAGCTTCTTTACAGACATTAAAAAATCGAAAGAAGTTGATAAAATCATACAGTACTACCAAACTCAAATACAAAAGTACTGGTTAAGTCGCTCTTTATATGCTAAAGGTTTAATCGCCTTAATATCTCATAGAAATAATGATTCTAAAACTGCTAATAAGATTTTAAAATCATTAAAAGAAACGAGTGTGACTTCAGAAGAATTAGGCACCTATTGGAAAACAAACACAAACTCATGGCACTGGTATCAAGCACCTATTGAAACACATGCGCTTTTAATTGAAGTTTTCTCAGAAATCGAAAATGATACAGAAACTATAGATAATTTAAAAATTTGGTTGCTTAAAAACAAACAAACGAATAGATGGAAAACCACCAAAGCAACTACCGATGCTGTATATGCTTTATTACTTCAAGGAAGTGATTGGCTATCGGTAACAGACATGGTAGATGTTGTTTTAGGCGGTCAAAAAATAGCACCTTCCAAATTAGAAAATGTAAAAATAGAAGCTGGTACAGGATATTATAAAACGTCCTGGAATAGTTCAGAAATTAAGTCAGAAATGGCAGAAGTAAAACTTACTAAAAAAGGAAACGGTATTGCTTGGGGAAGTTTATACTGGCAATACTTTGAGGATTTAGATAAGATTACATCGGCAGAAACACCTCTTAAATTAAAGAAAAAGCTATTCTTAAAAACGAATACAGATAAAGGAGAGGAAATTTCTGAAATCACAAAAGACACCTCGTTAAAAGTTGGAGACCTGGTTAGAGTTCGTATAGAATTACGTAGCGATCGAAACATGGAATTCATTCATATGAAAGATATGCGCGCCTCGGGGTTAGAACCTGTTAATGTATTATCTCAATACAAATGGCAAGATGGCTTAGGTTATTACGAAAGCACAAAAGATGCTTCAACTAATTTCTTTTTCGATTATTTACCAAAAGGAATTTATGTTTTTGAATATGATTTAAGAGTGAATAATAGTGGTGATATGAGTAATGGTATTACAACCATACAGAGCATGTATGCGCCTGAGTTTAGTAGCCACAGCGAAGGGATTCGTTTGTTAGTTAAGTAGATCTGTTTCGATAAATGCGATAGCAAATTAATTTTAATTTGCTATCTTTCAGTCTAATAACTAATAAATACATCATTATGAATTCAAAAGTTTTTATGGTCATGAGAATACTTCTCGGACTTTTCGTTTTGTTTTTTGGACTTAACAAGTTCTTTCATTTTATGGAAATGGGAGAGATGTCTGCCGAGGCTGGAGCCTATTTCGGGGCATTATCTTCTGCTAAAGTAATAACACTAGTAGCTGTTGTAGAAATTGTTGCAGGATTAGCATTAATACTCAACAAATTCGGGGCATTATTAGCACTTATTTTAATGAGTATTTCTGTAAATGCAGTATTGTTTCATGCTACTTTAGAACCAGAAAGTATTGCGGGCGCATTAATTTTACTAGTTTTAAATATTATTGTGCTTTACGGCTATAAAAGCAAGTATAAAGATTTACTGAATTGATACAATTCTTATAAGGCAGTCTAAAAAGTGAGTACAATGTCATATTGAGCTTATCAAAATATTTTTGATCTAATAGCCAATATCGGTTTCTGCAAATTCAACCTGATAAATCGAATTTTAAATACTTTTTAGACTGCTTCTTTATTTTCTTAACTTTACTCAAATTTTATTATTTGATTAAGCCTTTGAATAAGCAAAAATTAAATATCCCCAAAACTACTATAGCATTTTTCTTTCTTGCGATCATGCTTTTAGGCTGTGCCTCTAAACAAAGCCTGTCTACAAATGCGGATAAGATTGAAATACCTCCTAATATTATTTTTCTAAACTACGCTATTAAAAAAACTTCGGATGGAAATAGAACCATTCGTTTTATAAATAAAAAAATTACCGAAGGAAAACTAAAAAACCATAATAATAAATCTCCAAAAACTAGTGTTACAGGAGATCTTATGCTATTTCAGCTCGATGAAAAGTCAAACCGTTTACAAAATATTATTATAAAAAACCCGCTTACTAAAACTATTGAGTATGTCGATGAGTCCAAATTATTTCAAAGAAAAAGAATTGATTTGGATAGTGCCCAATTTTCTCTAAGATTGCAATTAAAACCTAATACAAAATACATTAGTATATATAATATAAGTGATTCTAAAAGCCACACAACTACTCCCCTTATAAAAACCAAGCTTAACTGACTATGAAGTATTTTATCATTTACATCATATGCTCTTTTAACGTAGGATCTATTTCTGCACAAATTTTCGATGTAGATACCATTAAATTTTCAGGAGCCAGTGACAAAAGAATAAATTTGGTCATTTTAGGCGATGGTTATCAAACACTAGAATTACCACAATTTATTACAGATGCTACTAACTTTTCAAACACATTATTTAACCAATCACCTTTTTTAGAATATGCAGAATATTTTAATGTGTACGCTATAAAAGTGCCTTCCAACGAGAGCGGAGCAGATCACCCTGGAACCGCTACTGACATTAATGAAACAGGTATTACACCTATTTTTGTTGACACCTATTTCAATGCTACTTTTGATGCATTTAACATTCATAGATTCCTGTTTTATGGTATAGATTATACCGATGCCATACCTGCGGAAACAAAAATACGTTCCGTTTTAACCGATAACTTCCCGACCTACGATCAGACTCTAATTCTAGTTAATTCATCAATATACGGAGGTACTGGTGGTGAATTCCCAATGGCTTCTACAGGTACCAGTGCAAACGAAATTGCCATACACGAATTAGGACATTCTTTATTCGATTTAAAAGATGAATATTATCCTGGTGATGCACTTGCCTCTGAAGCCACTAACATGACTCAAGAAACTAACCCTAGCTTAATAAAGTGGAAAAACTGGATTGGTGTTAATAGTATTGGAATTTATCCTTACGGAACATCTGGAGTACCTGCTACTTGGCATAGACCTCATCAAACTTGTAAAATGCGCTATCTGGGAGTACCTTTTTGTTCAGTATGTAAAGAAGGGATTATAGAAAAAATTCATGCTTTGGTATCGCCGCTTGACTCTTATACACCCATTTCGAATACCGTTTCAAACTCAAATTTCCCTATTGATTTTAACTTAAATCTAATTAAACCAATCCCTAATACACTTGAAAGTTCATGGTCGCTAAATGCTGTAAGTTTTGCTACAAATGTTGATGATGTTAGTATCTTAGAAACCGATTTAAATGCTGGTCTGAATGATTTAACTGTAGTTATTACAGATAATACGCCGCTTTTAAAGGTAACTAATCATGAAACCATTCATTTGTATACTGTGACTTGGACTATTGATAATACTTCTTTAGGAATTAAGGCTATTGAAAGTGACTCCAATAATTTAAGTATCGCCATATATCCAAATCCAACAAACACGATTGTAAACTTTAAAATTGAAAGTGAAAAAGACATCAATTTAAAAATTGATCTTATTAGTTTAGATGGTAAAAAAATAAAAACAGTGTCTGTCTCTAATTATGAAACACATGAAGTTGATATTAGTAACTTAAGCCAGGGTATTTATATGGCTAATTTCTATGCAAATAATGTATTAGTTGCTAGTGAAAAATTGGTGAAGCAATAAAGTTAGTAAGTTCTATAAAAAATAATCTAAATACGTTTCGACTGCGCTCAACCTGACACACTCTATCTAAATTTACAGTATTAACAAATCACACTACTCTGGTATTAATCAAACTCAATACATTATTCTTTAGGAGGGTATTCTGTAAGCACTTTTTCTACTATAGCATTTAATCGTGCCTCTCGCTCTCCTGGTATAGCATTTGGGCTATAATTTGATTCACTTACAGCTTGCCAAAACAATTGCTTTTTACTTTCATCTACAAAATCAATTATTATTTGGCGATTCATTTTTGATTGCCCAACAGGTAATCCTATTGAAATACCACCACCAACATTTCGTCCGCCACCACCTAAACCGACACCAACAGTACTACGTTGTGCTTCTTGATATTCTTTACTTTTAATATCAATAAAAAAATCTGGAGTGTCGGATAGATTAAATCCTTTGGCTGTCATTTTTTTATCTATAGCATTTAACAAACGCTTAGTGTCTAATTCACTTAAACCCGTATTCATATCGCTGTAATAATTATAGGTTTTATAATTATTAAATTGAGTCGTTTTATCAAAATCGTAACTAACTCTAATAGGTGCACACCCTATAACCAACAAAGCAAGTAAAATGATTTTTAAAGGTTTCATAGTTATATTTTTAGGATTAAAGTTAATCAAAAATTATTCCATGGATTAAAATTGAGGATTTTGAACTTGATTTTACACCACTATTATTTTGAAATAATTGTAAAACAGCACTATTATTCCGATATTTGATTTATAAAATTCCCCAATGATATTCTACTTCAAAAATATCTTTTTTATTTGTTTTCTTTTTACTACCACTCTTTTTTCACAAGCTAATCGCCCACAAGAGCCAAAAGAACCGTTTAATTATACTTCAAAAGCTATTCTCTTTACCAATTTTAAAGCAGACAGTATAAAACTAGCTGGCACCCTTTCTTTACCCAAAGGCATAAAAAAACCAGTAGTCACTATTTTAATAAGTGGGTCTGGCCCTCAAAACAGAAATCAAGAATTAGCAGGTCATAAACCTTTTTTGGTTTTGGCAGATTACCTAACAAACAACGGAATTGCTGTTTTACGATATGATGATAGAGGAACAGCTGAATCTGAAGGGAATTTTAAAAATGCATCATCTTTTGATTTTGCTACAGATGTAGAAGCAGCTATTACTTATTTAAAAACAAGAGGTGATATAGACACATCAAAAATAGGTTTAATTGGTCATAGTGAAGGTGGACTTATAGCTCCAATGGTTGCTTCAAGAAATAAAGATGTAGCCTTTACCGTATTACTTGCAGGAACGGGTGTAAACGGCGCAAAAGTTTTAGAAACTCAATCTAGGAGAGCTGCCGAATTAGCTGGTATCGATAGTACAGTTTTGGATGAAAACCAAAAATTAACAACGATTATTTTAGATATTATAAGAACCAACTCTGATGTAGAAATTATTAAAGGCAAAATAACAAAAGGGCTAAATGATTTTAAAACCGAAAACCCAAAATCTATACTTGCTCCCGCTATTACTCCAACTTTAATTAAACAACAATTAAGTATTTTAGAATCTAAATGGTTACTGACTTTTATTAGAATAGAACCAAAAAAATATTTAGAAAAGACGACATGCCCAGTACTAGCATTAAACGGAAGTAAAGATTTTCAAGTATTACCAAAAATTAATTTAGAAGGTATTAAAAATGGATTAGAAATTGCAAGAAACAAAGATGTAACCATTAAGGAATTAGAAGGATTGAATCATTTGTTTCAAACTGCCGAAACAGGAAGCATGCAGGAATATAGCAAAATTGAAGAAACCTTTTCTCCTATTGCCTTAGAAATTATAAAAAATTGGATTTTAGAGCGATTTAAATAACACTAATTATTCAACATTTTCCACAAAACATCTTTTAATTCGGTAATACCTTGTTGTGCTACTGATGAAATAAATAAATATGGAATTGGAAGCTCGTTATCTAACTCTTTTTTAAGTTCTGCTTTTAATTCATTATCCAGCATATCACATTTCGATATAGCTATGATACGTTCTTTATCAAGCATTTCAGGATTGTAACGACGAAGCTCATCTAACAAGACATCATATTGCTTTCTAATATCATCTGCATCTGCAGGTATTAAAAATAGCAAGATAGAATTACGTTCTATATGACGTAAAAAGTAATGTCCTAAACCTTTTCCTTCTGCAGCACCTTCAATAATCCCAGGTATATCTGCCATGACGAAGGTTTGAAAATCACGATACTCTACAATCCCTAAATTAGGTTTCAGTGTTGTAAACTCATAATCGGCAATTTTAGGTTTTGCAGATGTTACTACAGATAATAAAGTCGATTTTCCTGCATTTGGAAATCCTACCAAACCAACATCTGCAAGTACTTTTAATTCTAATGTAATATACCTTTCTTCCAATGGAAGTCCTGGTTGCGCATATCTTGGGGTTTGATTAGTCGAGGTCTTAAAATGCCAATTCCCTAAACCTCCTTTTCCTCCTTCTGCAACAACTCTTTCTTCGCCTTCTTCTGTAATCTCTAAAAGAATCTCGTCTGTTTCAGTATCTCTAACTACAGTTCCTAACGGCACATCTAAATAGGCGTCTTCGCCATCTGCACCAGAACTCCTCCCCTTACTTCCATGTCCACCATGACCAGCGCGCGTATGCTTTTTAAATTTTAAATGAAGAAGCGTCCATAAATTAGAATTCCCTCGAAGAATAACATGACCGCCACGACCACCGTCACCACCATCTGGTCCACCTTTTGTAATATATTTTTCGCGATGTAGATGTACAGAACCTTTACCTCCGTTACCAGAAGCAACATACATTTTTACATAATCAACAAAATTCCCTTCAGTCATGTGCCCTGTTTTGTCATTCCCTTATAGAAGGGAATCTTATTAAATCGATACTAAATATGTGAATTCCTGCTTTTGCAGAAATGATCATTATAATTCATCAATAACAGTACTTAAACGCACTGTAATATCATCAATACTTCCAACACCATCAACACCAAAATATTTGTTTTGTGCCGAATAGAAGTCTTTTAAAATGGCTGTTTTATTATAATATTCAGCAATTCTATTTCTAATAATAGATTCGTCTGCATCATCAGCTCTTCCACTAGTTTTACCACGAGATAGCAAACGCTCAACTAAAATCTCATCATCAACTTCTAAAGCAATCATTGCATTTATTTGAGAATCTTTGCTATCCATTAACTCATTTAAAGACTCCGCTTGTGCATTGGTACGTGGAAAACCATCAAAAATAAAACCATTAGCATCTGCATTCTTTTCAACCTCAGCATTTAGCATATCAATAGTTACTTGATCTGGAACCAATTCTCCTTTATCCATATAAGACTTCGCTAGCATGCCTAAAGCTGTTTCGTTTTTAATATTGTATCTAAAAACATCGCCAGTAGAAATATGTATCAAGTTATATTTCTCTTTTAAAAAATCTGCTTGCGTTCCTTTTCCAGCACCTGGAGGGCCAAATAGCACTAAGTTTGTCATATGTTGTGTTTCTTTTATTTGATATATTTCTGGTAAATTCCTTCCCAAACCATCATAGTCTAAGCCAAAGCCCACTATAAATTTATTTGGAATCTCAATACCAACATAATGTAGTTTATAATCTTTCTTATAAGCCTCAGGTTTGTAAAAAAGCGTTGCTATTTTTAACGATTTAACCTCTTCATTTTTAAAAATCCTATGAACCTCAGTCAGAGTATTTCCTGTATCAATAATATCTTCCAAAATAATAACAGTACGCCCTGTTAAATCTTGAGTTAAACCTATAAGCCTTTGAATATCTTCGGTAGATTTAACACCTTCATAAGATGCCAACTTTATAAAAGTGACTTCACATGGTTTCGGATACTTTTTTACAAAATCGCTTACTACCATAAACGACCCATTTAAAATACCAACAAATACTGGGATTTCATCACCCACATCTTCAGCTATTTCTATGGCTAAACGTTGTATAACATCATCAATTTCCTTAGCAGAAATAAATGGTTTAAAATATTTGTCGTGTAGCTTTATCACGGTTATCAATTTTTGGAGGAGCAAAGATAATCATTAGATTACAAATAACGTTTTTTTGATTTACGATTTAGGTACTAATTAATATTTAAGTGTATTTTTGCATATCCTTATTCAATTTCAGTAAAAAAGAAATCAATGAACTACTTTTCTTCAAATTTTAAACTTGGTATTCTTGGTGGTGGTCAATTAGGTAAAATGCTGCTTAACGATACCAGAAAATTTGACATTTACACTTGTGTTTTAGATGCCAGTAACGAAGCGCCTTGTAAAATCGCGAGTAATGAATTTCATTTGGGCGATTTAATGAATTATGATGCCGTTTATAATTTTGGAAAACAAGTTGACGTGCTAACTATTGAAATTGAAAATGTTAATGTAGATGCTCTGGAAGCACTTGAAAAAGAAGGTGTAAAAGTATACCCCGCATCTAAAACATTACGAACTATTCAAAACAAAGCAACTCAGAAATTATTTTATGTTGACAATAATTTACCAACAGCTCCTTTTTCTCGTTTTGCTTATACATCAGAAATTAAAGAAACTATAAGCCATGGAGGTTTAACAATGCCTTTTGTTTGGAAGTGCGCGCAATTTGGATATGATGGTACTGGAGTGAAAATTGTGAAAACACTTCAAGATTTAGAAGGATTACCAAACGTGGAGTGTATTGCCGAAACACTAGTCCCTTTTAAAAACGAATTAGCGGTTATTGTAGTTAGAAACCCTTCAGGAGATACAAAAACATTTCCTGTTGTAGAAATGGAATTTCATCCAGAAGCAAATCAGGTAGAATATGTTATTTGTCCTGCTAGAATTCCAGACGAAATTGCAAAAAAAGCTACAGAAATTGCTTTAAAAACATCTGAAGCTTTTAACCATGTTGGATTGCTAGCTGTTGAAATGTTTCAAACCCAAAACGATGACATTTTAATAAATGAAGTGGCTCCCAGACCACATAATTCTGGTCATCAAACTATTGAAGCCAGTTATACATCACAATTTGAACAACATTTAAGAGCCATTTTAGATTTACCTTTGGGAAGAACCGATAATAAAGTTGGTGGTGTTATGGTAAATTTGGTTGGTGCAGAAGGTTATATAGGCAATGTCGTTTATAAAAACATTGAAGCCATTATGAAAATGGATGGTGTAACACCACATATTTATGGTAAAAAACAAACACGGCCGTTTAGAAAAATGGGACACGTAACGATTGTAAATGAAGATTTGAACGAGGCACGTAGAATAGCCGAAGCAGTTAAAAAATCAATTAAAGTTATAAGTAAATAATGTCTCCACGAGCGCAGTCGAGGGGTCTTTTAAATATTTTAAGTTTTGATATTAAGGTCTCGACTGCGCTCGACCTGACATAGAATAAAAATTTATGAAAAAAGTAGGAGTAATCATGGGAAGCAAAAGTGATCTTCCAGTAATGCAAGACGCTATTGATATTCTAAAAGGTTTTGATATTGAAGTTGAAGTTGATATCGTTTCGGCTCACAGAACCCCAGAAAAATTATTTGATTATGGAAAACACGCACATACCAGAGGATTTGCAGTAATTATTGCTGGTGCAGGCGGAGCTGCACATTTACCAGGAATGATTGCATCTTTATCTCCACTTCCAGTTATTGGTGTTCCAGTAAAAAGCAGCAATTCTATAGACGGTTGGGATTCTGTTTTATCTATTCTTCAAATGCCAGGAGGTGTTCCTGTTGCTACAGTTGCTCTTAATGGTGCAAAAAATGCAGGAATACTGGCTGCGCAAATTATAGGTTCAAGCGACAACAGCGTTTTAGATAAAATTTTAGTTTATAAAGAGGACTTGAAACAAAAAGTAAACGAATCGGCTAAAGATTTAAAATAAAAAAGCCTCAAATTAAATTTGAGACTTTTTTGCTATTAGTGTATAATTCTAATGAGTTAGTCACTCTGTATATCGTTAGCTACAAAAGTACAAAAAAATATTATGCGCACATAATAAAATGATATTTTAACATATTTCTTAAAAATGACAAAAAACATATTAGTAAAACCTTTTGAAACTGCATATAATTCAGCTCCTTTTTCAAAAATCACCAATGAGGATTTCCTACCTGCTTTTAAACAAGCTATTACCAGTGCTAAATCTGAAATTGATGTTATAGTTTGCAATAATGACTTCCCAACTTTTAAAAATACGATTGAAGCTTTAGATTTTTCAGGAGAACAATTAGATAGAATTTCCAGTATCTTTTTTAATTTGAATTCAGCTGAAACAAATGATGCTATTCAAAAAATAGCACAAGAAGTATCACCATTATTATCTGAGTTTAGTAATGATATTACTTTAAACGAAGATTTATTTAAACGCATAAAAGCCGTTTATGATATTAAAGATTCATTAGATTTGACTGTAGAGCAGCAAACATTGCTTGATAAAAGATATAAAAGTTTTTCACGAAATGGAGCTAATTTAGCTAAGCATAAAAAACAAGAACTTCGAGATATTGACAAACAATTAAGTCAGTTAACACTTAAGTTTGGAGAAAATGTATTGGCAGAGACCAATGCTTTTGAAATGCATATTACTAACGAAAATGATTTATCTGGTTTGCCAGATGGCGCCAAAGAAACTGCTAAGCAACTGGCAGAATCTAAAGAAAAAGAAGGTTGGTTATTTACATTAGATTATCCTAGTTATATTCCTTTTATGACTTATGCTGATAATCGGGAATTAAGAAAAAAGCTGGCGCTTGCTGCAGGAGCAAAAGCATTTAAAGGTGACGCACTGGATAATCAAGAAAATGTATTACAAATAGTAAAACTAAGGTTTCAACGCGCTAACCTTTTGGGCTATAAAACGCATGCTCATTTTGTTCTAGAAGAGCGCATGGCAAAAACACCCGAAACTGTTGAAAACTTTTTAAATGAATTGCTTGAAAAAGCAAAACCAGCCGCAGAACGTGAATTTAAAAATCTCGAAAGTTTTGCTAAAGAATTAGATGGTATTGACCAACTTGAAAAATGGGACGGATCGTATTATTCTGAAAAATTAAAACAGAAATTATTTAGTCTTGATGATGAGAAGTTAAAACCTTATTTCAAATTAGAAAACGTCATTCATGGTGCTTTTACTGTTGCCAATAAATTATTCGATCTAAATTTTGAAAAAATAGATACCATAGATACGTATCATGAAGATGTTTTAACTTATAAGGTAACTAATAATAGTGGTGATTTAATTTCTATTTTTTATGCAGATTTTTTCCCAAGAGCAGGAAAACGAAATGGTGCGTGGATGACATCGTACAAACCACAGTCTATAAAAAACAGCATCAATGACAGACCGCATATATCTATTGTATGCAACTTTACAAAACCGACAAAGAGCAAGCCGTCTCTTTTAACCTTCAACGAGGTTACAACCTTATTTCATGAGTTTGGTCATGCGTTGCATGGCATGTTAGCAAACACAACTTACCCTAGTTTATCTGGAACCAGCGTATTTTGGGATTTTGTTGAGCTGCCAAGTCAGGTTTTGGAAAACTGGTGCTACGAAAAAGAAGCTTTAGAATTGTTTGCTACTCATTATGAAACTGGAGAAGTGATCCCGATGGATCTGGTTGAAAAAATAAAAGAATCTGCAACATTTCATGAAGGCATGCAAACACTTAGACAAATAAGTTTTGGTTTATTAGATATGAGTTGGCATGCTAGTGAGTCTCCAGAAACCATAACATCTGTTAAAACACACGAAACTGAAGCGTTTAAAAATACAACCCTTTATCCAGAAGTTATAGAGAACTGTATGAGTACTTCTTTTTCTCATATCTTTCAAGGTGGTTATTCATCTGGCTATTATAGTTATAAATGGGCAGAGGTTTTAGATGCTGATGCCTTCGAATATTTTAAAGAAGCAGGTATTTTTAATAAAGATGTCGCCAATAAATTTAAAGATCATGTCTTGTCTCAAGGTGGAACTGAAAACCCGATGACTCTTTACAAACGCTTTAGAGGACAAGAACCTAAGCCTGAAGCATTATTAAAACGGGCAGGGTTATTGAAATAGTAGGTTTAACTAAAGTATAAAAAAATGTCATTCAGAGCAAAGCGAAGAATCTTATATCAAGGAAAACAGAAATATCCTTAGATTCTTCAGTCGTTTCTCGTTCTGAATGACACTTTTTATTTTACCCTTGCTGCATAGGTGTAAAAAAGAACTCTTCTCTCACTATTTTACCATTTTCGACGGTATAAAGACAAATCTCATCCATATTAGTTCGAGGCGCTCCTTTAAACGTGACATCCATTTTCATAGTACATGAAAAGAATTTATCTGCAACAATAGGGTCAGATATCTCCATACCATGAACCTCCTCTACCATATCATTAAACTGTTGCCCTTTAGCTATAACAGCTTCTAAACCTTTCGTTTCTTTAACAGGCGCACCATCTGGTTCTATGCTAACAATATTCTGTCCATATAATGCTTGAGTAGCCTCAGCAAAATTTCCCTGTCTGCAATAATTTACTAACTGTTCTGCAACTTGTTGTGTTGTCATAATTTTAATTGAATTTATAATTAATATGCTTTAAATAATCTCTAATTTGGATAAAATATTTTAAAATGCGGCATCTAAAAATTCGTTTAAAGGCCTTATAGCATTAAAATGCTTCATTATGTCATCTTTTAGGTTTGGTGAACTATAATAATTTGCCAACGAAAGATCGGACATCGCATAAAACTGTTTATTATATATTAATTGTGTTTTATTTGCTACAACTTCATGTGTTTTATCAAGACGTTTAGAAACGTCACCTTTCAACACTCCTAAACAGTTACTGAATTCTTTTGCATTTGTTATCGCTAAAAAATCATCAACATTATTGGCAATATAATTTCTTACCGCTTTTAATTCAGGTGGTTTAACAGTAAATAAACCACCTCCAACATGAACTGTATCTGCACTAATACCTAAATAATATCCTGGCAGCATCGATTTTTTACCATTAGGAGAAAACCCTGCTTTTAAGATGGTATGATAAGGCGTTTTATCTTTTGAAAACCTTACGTCTCTATTTATTCTGAACAAAGCTTTCTTTCCATCTGTTAGAATTCGATTATCCCATTCATGGAGTATCGGAAGTAATTCTGAAAGTAACTCTAAAAAAGGGCCTTTAACATCATTTTCATAACGTTTCTTATTAGCATGAAACCATTCTTTATTATTATTTCCTTTCAGCTCTTTAAAAAAATCGGTGTACGTTTTTGTTATCATTTGTCTTCATGTATTATATCTAATGCCTGTCTTGTTAAAGGTTCCCAGAAGTCGCTATATTCGGCTCCCAATTGATACCATCCTGACATAGGTTTTTTATTTTTGAATGGACTAAATACTTCTAAAGGAGCATCAATCGTATGAATATTAAAACTCTTTCCAAGTTTAAACACCATTTTCTCTCTGGTAGAAAAAAATGCAAATACTTTTCCTTTATAGTGTATAGCTTCAGAACGCATCATTTTGCCTTCAGTTACATGTTTGTTATTAGAACAAAACTGAACTCTTATAATTTCGAAATACTCTTTAGGCTCCATTAGGCTATTTAAGGGTGTTTTCAAAATTATAAAAAGAATACATGTTTCTAAGAGGTCAAATACGACACTTTTAGGTGTTGATTATGACAAAATTTAATATTACTTTTAAAATCACAACTATTTAAGACCTATAACTAATGAAACATGTGAGTATATTGGTTCCAAAATCTAACACGATCCTAAGTAGTGTTGTTGGACCTTATAAAATTTTTAAAAGTGTCAATGACTTCATTATACAAACAGGGAAAAGTCAACAACCATTCTTTGATATAAATCTTGTTGGTATTGATAAAGATACTGTTCTATACGATGGCGCGTTTTCCATACATTGCGATGCTACCATATACGATATTTCTAAAACCGACCTTATTATAATTTCGGCTGTCAAACCAGAATGGATTGCGGAAGGCATAGAAGCTAATATTGCCTTCATTCCATGGATTAAACAACAGCACACTCAACATCATGCCGAAGTAGCCAGTTTATGCCTCGGAGCTTTTCTACTAGCAGAAACAGGGTTATTAGACCACAAACAATGCACAACGCATTGGGCTGGCATCGATTTGTTCAGACAGATGTATCCTAAAATTAACGTAGTACCAGAAAAAATAGTCACAGATCAAGAAGGTATTTATTCCAGTGGTGGTGCTTACTCATTTCTAAACCTTATTCTGCATTTAGTATACAAATATTGCGGACAGGAAGCTGCTGTTTATGTATCCAAGCTTTTCGAAATAGATATTAGCAGGGACAACCAAAATCAATTTGCCATTTTTAGAGGTCAAAAAGAGCATACAGATACTCTTATCCAAAAAGCACAATTATTTATAGAAAATAATGTTACCGAAAAAGTTTCAGTAGAACACCTATCGGACATGCTAGCGGTGAGTCAACGCAACTTTATAAGGCGGTTTAAAAAAGCAACTGCCAATACACCATTAGAATATATACAAAGAGTAAAAGTTGAAGCAGCTAAAAATGCTTTGGAATCTACACAAAATACAGTAAACGAAGTTATGTTTTCTGTGGGGTATTCAGACACTAAAGCATTTAGAACCTTATTTAAAAGGTTTACAGGTTTAACACCAGTAGCATATAAAAATAAATATAATAGGGAGTTAGTTAGTTTTTAATTTAAAAAAATGGAATAAAATTTAATTCACCAAACAAACTTTCAATAATTACTGAAAGTTTAGAAATTATTTATATCTTTGTCTCATGGAAATGGAATATCAAGAAGCAAAAGATAAATTTATAAGCACTTGGGGGAGTTTAGGCACCTTGTGGGGTATAAATAAAGCCATGGCTCAAATCCAATCACTTCTTTTTATTTCCACGAAACCCTTGTCAATGGAAGAAATCATGAAGGAATTAAAAATTTCTCGTGGTAATACCAGCATGAATTTACGTCAGCTTATGGATTGGGGGATCGTTACAAAAGAACTTATTCCAGGCGAACGTAAAGAGTTTTTTACTACTGAAAAAGATGTACAAGAATTGGCAAGGCATATTGCTAAAGAGCGAAGTAGAAGAGAAATTAAACCTGTGATAAAAATATTAAAGGATGTTAGTTCCATTAAAGATGATGGCACAGAAAAAACAAAAGAGCTTATTAAACAAACCAAAGCGTTACATGATTTGGCTGAAACAGCAGATGCTATGATGAACAAAATTGTTAACCAAGAACAAAACTGGATCACTAAATCTTTACTTAAACTCATTAAATAAAAAAATTTAAAATAATATTTCAATAATTTCTGAAAGTTTAATAATATAAAACTAATTAATGACAAAAAGAAAAATTCATAAAATATTAACCTATTCTATAGCTACAATATGGATTATAAACGGGCTGTTTTGTAAGATCCTGAGTCTTGTTCCTCGACATGAACAAATTGTTTCAAGGATTTTAGAAAATTACAATTCAAGACCTTTAACTATAATAATAGGAATATCAGAAATCATTATGGCTATTTGGATTATACTTGAATATAAGACAAAATTAAATACCATAATTCAAATTATTGTTATTGGGACAATGAATATTCTAGAATTTATTCTTGCACCTGACTTATTACTTTGGGGTAAATTCAATTCATTATTTGCTTTTATGCTTATTTTAATAATTTACTATAATGAGTATAATCTTAATAAAAAAATAACTTAATAAAACATTATGTTTTCATTTCTAAAAAAACATCCATTTGCTGTTGAAGCCTTTTTTAAAAGCTCTCTGGTCTTAACGTTAGCGGTAGAAAAAGAACAATTACAAAATCTTATTCCAGAATGTTTACAGTTAGATACTTTTCAAGATAAATGGGCTTTTATTGCAGTTGCTATGGTGAAGACAAAAGATTTGAGGCCTAAAGGTTTTCCTCAATTTATGGGAAACAACTTTTTCTTAATTGGTTATCGTGTTTTTGTTCGTTACAAAACCAATACAGGGAAAAATTTACGTGGTTTATACATTTTAAAATCTGAGACAGACAAAAAGAAAATGACATTTATGGGCAACATTTTCACACACTATAATTATACAACTACTGATATTAATGAGATAAAGCAAAAAACCACAAATGAAATAACCTCGATTAACTCAAAATTTAAAATCTTAATAGACAAAATAGATAAAGAAATCTCTTTACCCAAACAATCCCCTTTTCTTAATTGGAAACAAGCAAGAAGATTTGCAGGTCCACTTCCTTTCACTTTCACATATAACAAAGAAACCAAAGAAGTCTTAATTATTGAAGGCGTGAGGCAAAATTGGAAACCCACACCTATAAATGTTATCAATTATAATTTTGAGTTTTTAAACACTCTCAAACTTGAAAACCAAGTTTTAGCAAATGCTTTCATAATAAATAATGTTCCATACTATTGGAAAAAAGCTAAGATTGAACAATGGAAATAAGAAGAAAAAAATTTCAAGGTGTCTTAAATATTTTAAGTTTTAATAGACACTTTTATGTATTTGGTATATGCTTTATATTAATAATAATAGTAAGTCATATAGTGTTAGAATGGTCAAACATCTTGTATTGGCTAATTATAATAGCCTTTCTTTATGGTCTTATAATGCCTCTAATAGTATCGGCTTACATATATGACTTTTCTGGATATTATAATTTTCATTGGTTAAAACACTGTAAAACAAATAATTTAAATACAAAAAAAATCATTAATATTAATGCAGGTTTTGATGAAACAAGCTTTATTATTAAAAACAAATTTCCAAAATCCGAATTAAAAGTATTTGATTTTTATAATGCTAAGAAGCATACAGAACAGGCAATAATAAGAGCGAGAAAAGTAAGTTTAGTATACCCTAACACAAAACAAATAAAATCAAATTTAATCCCTTTAAAAGATAAATCAATAGACATTATTTTTCTTCTCTCAGCAGTACATGAAATAAGATTACACGAAGAAAAGGTGCTTTTTTTAAAGGAATGTTTGAGAATATGCAAACCAGATGGAAAATTAATTATGGTAGAACATCTGCGTGATTTCCCAAACTTTTTAGCTTTTTCTGTTGGTTTTACACATTTTTTCTCAAAGAAAGTTTGGAAAAAGGCGTTTAAAAGTGCTGGTTTTTCTTCATTTTCAGAAACTAAATTCACGCCATTTATGTCTATATTCAATATTCGTCCTTAATTTTTTAATTCTAAATTGTCTTATAAAATGTATATTCATCTTAAAATAATTGGTGTTCTTTTAATTGCTTTGGCTTTAATTCATATTGTCTTTCCAAAATATTTTAACTGGAAAAAAGAGTTAAAGTCTTTGAGTTTAATAAATAAACAAATAATGACTGTCCACACATTTTTTATAGCCTTTACCGTATTTCTAATGGGTTTACTTTGTTTGACTTCTTCAACTGAATTAATCGAAACTCATCTTGGTAAAAAAATATTACTTGGCTTGGGCATATTCTGGGTTGTTAGATTATTTGTTCAGTTTTTTGTTTATTCATCAGATCTTTGGAGAGGGAAAAAAATTGAAACATTAATACATATTTTATTTTCAATATTGTGGATATATTTTAGTGCTATATTTTTAACACTATCATTTTAAAATATTTAGAGATTATATTTTACAAATAATTTAATAATACATTCTATACTAGGAATTTCGAAATAACACACCCTCATCTTACTATGTATTAAAATTATTCATTTTTTTATCTTATTTTTGAAATTCAAAAATAATTGCATAGAACATGCCCAATCATCAAATTAATCCTAACCAATGGATCGATTTATATTCCGATTACCTATACAACTACACGATTACACGTGTTAGTGATAGAGAGATTGCACAAGATTTGGTACAAGATACTTTTTTAGCTGGTTTAAAATCTATGAAAAATTTTAAAGGAGAAGCCAGTGAGCGTACTTGGCTTATCTCTATTTTAAAGCGAAAAATTATAGACCACTATCGCAAAATAAATTCAAACAAAGGTAAAGCGGAAGTACGTATTAGCTATAATGATGATTCTGAGACAGAAGGCGATTGGCTAGAAGAACGTGTTGCTGATCCGTTTGATAAAACGGCAGAAGACACCATGCAAAACAGTGAGCTAAGTGATGCTATTTATAAATGCTTAGGGAAATTGCCAGAGAAACAAGCAGACGTTTTTAAAATGAAAACAATTCAAGGCTTTGAAACTGAAGCCATTTGTAATGAATTAAATATTACTGCGTCTAACCTTTGGGTAATCATTCACAGGGCACGTACAGCTATGGCAGATTGCTTAAAAGAAAATTGGTTTTGATTATGAGTAAAGTTAAGATTTTTATTCCTTGCAATGATGCAAATCATGTATGTGATAAAACACAATATAAAGAGGCTACCCTATGGGAGAAGATAAAGCTCAATATACATTTAATATATTGCAGAGCCTGTAGAAAATACACAAAAAACAATACAAAACTTACTAAAGCTATAACAAAATCTGAAGTAGAATGTTTAGATAAAAAGTGTAAAGAAACTATGAAACTAAATTTCGAAAAAGTTTTAAAAGAACATTCTAGTCAATAGAATAAAAGTAATAATACAAGCCAAATAATTGGCACGCCTTCCACCCAAAAAGCACTATAGCTTTTTCCTTGTTCTGTTTTAGAGAATATCAGAAATAATAAAGTGATACCTGTAATTATCATTAAAATAATTATATGTATTAGATCTATTCCTTCTTTCATAAAACCTAAAAAGAAGAAGAACACCAACAACGTACTCCCAATTATTTTTGTTTGTTTCACTCCTATTTTCTGAGGAATTGTAGATAATTTTAAGCTATCATACCTTAAGTCTCTTATTTCGAAAGGCAACATTAAAACTATTATAAAAAGACACCTTTGAATCGCTGTTATTATAACATCATTATTTATATGATAATCATTATTTATTAAAGGAAGTAATACGGTAACACCAGCCCAAATCAAAGCTATCAAATAAATTTTCAGACCACCTATACTTCTTAGATTATGTTGTTTATCTAGAAAAAGCCGCTTTGGTAAAAAAGGAATGGCATATAAAAATGTAATGATGGCAAAACCAATGACGCAAATTAAAGTTGTAGAACTTAATTTGAAAGCATAGTACCCCATTAAAAGAAAGCTAAAAAAAGAAAATATTTGGATCAATTTTAACCAATTTGCCAAACTTCTATGATGAAATTTCGCAATCCCAAAATACTTAACAAAATTATATCCAGTTATAGAGGCATAAAACACAAAATAGAGGATATTTGCATCATAGGAAATGTTAAACTCTATAAGCGTAATCCATGTCAATGAAAACACAGATATAGCGACATGTATACTACTGTTTAGATAGAAATTAAAAAGTTGTTTTATAAACTTCATAATGTAAAAATAATCAAAGTGTTGATAACGCCTTAAAAAGGTTAAAAACTTTCCATTTTATGCAATAAAACACATTAAATATTATGTATTTTTGCGAATTATATAATTAATTTCACTTTTAATGAATACAAACGCTTTTGCATTGCGTCATATTGGTCCTAAAGAAGATGACCAAAATTTCATGTTAAAAACTCTTGGTGTTGATTCTTTAGACCAACTGATTTATGAAACAATTCCAGATGATATTCGCTTAAAAAAGGGGTTAAATTTGGAATCCCCAATGACTGAGCATGAATACCTACTTCATATTCATGAGTTATCTAAAAAAAATAAAGCATATAAAACATATATTGGCTTAGGGTATCACCCAACTATTTTACCAGCCGTCATTCAAAGAAATATTCTTGAAAACCCTGGTTGGTACACTGCTTATACGCCATATCAAGCAGAAATTGCACAAGGTAGATTAGAAGCGCTTTTAAATTTCCAAACTATGGTTATAGATTTAACAGGTATGGAAATTGCAAACGCATCGCTTCTTGATGAAAGTACTGCTGCTGCTGAAGCTATGAGCCTATTATTTGCTGTTCGCGAACGTGATCAGAAAAAAGCAGGTATCAATAAATTTTTTGTTTCTGAAAACATTTTACCTCAAACCCTCTCTTTATTACAAACAAGAGCCACTCCAATAGGCATTCAATTAATCGTTGGTCATGAGGAAACTTTTGAATTCTCTTCAGAATTCTTCGGAGCCATTTTACAATACCCTGGAAAAGATGGCCAAATAACAGATATTAAAACGTTTATAAACAAAGCGAATGATGCTCGAATTAAAGTAGCTGTTGCTGCCGATATACTTAGCTTAATAAAATTAGAAGCTCCTGGGAAATTTGGAGCAGATGTTGTTGTTGGTACGACACAACGTTTTGGTATTCCTATGGGTTATGGTGGGCCTCATGCGGCATTTTTTGCGACTAAAAAAGCCTACAAACGTGATTTACCTGGTAGAATTATTGGAGTTACTAAAGATGCAAACGGCAACAGAGCCTTACGCATGGCTTTACAAACACGTGAACAACATATAAAAAGGGATAAAGCCACCTCAAATATTTGTACTGCTCAAGTTTTATTGGCGGTTATGGCAAGTATGTATGCGGTATATCATGGCCCTAAAGGCTTACAATTTATTGCAGATAAAGTTCACAATAAAACCTCTGAATTAGCAAATGCTTTAGATAAATTAGGGTACGAACAAATCAATACATCCTACTTTGATACGCTACAAATAAAAACAAAGGCAAAAAAAATAAAAGCAATTGCTAAAGAGAAAAAAGTAAATTTATCTTATCCAGATAAAGAAACTGTCGTTATAGCCATTAACGAAACAACAGCTATTAGAGATATTAATTACTTGATTGCTATTTTTGCCGAGGCTGCTAAAAAAGAAACCATTACCATTTCGACTATAACCAGAGCTAATAATATTTCGGAGTCTATACAAAGAACCTCTAACTTTTTAACATTAGATGTTTTCAATAAATACCATTCTGAAACTGAGTTAATGCGCTACATAAAATTTCTTGAACGTAAAGATCTAGCATTAAATCATTCTATGATTTCCTTAGGATCTTGTACTATGAAATTGAATGCTGCTTCAGAAATGTTACCATTAAGCTGGTTTAAATGGGGGAATATTCATCCATTCGCTCCATTAAAACAAGCCAAAGGTTATTTAACAGTCTTAAAAGAATTAGAAGATCAATTAACAGAAATAACAGGCTTTGCAGCCACCTCTTTGCAACCAAACTCTGGTGCTCAAGGTGAATTTGCTGGGCTTATGGTTATTAAAGCATATCATGAATCTCGTGGTGATCATCATAGAAATATTTGTTTAATTCCATCATCTGCACATGGTACAAATCCTGCCAGTGCCGTTATGGCTGGCATGAAAGTCGTTGTAACAAAATCGACTACAGAAGGCAATATTGATGTGGATGATTTACGCGAAAAAGCAGAATTACATAAAGAGAATTTATCTGCTTTAATGGTAACATACCCTTCTACTCATGGTGTTTATGAGTCTGCTATTAAAGAAATTACTCAAATTATTCATGACAATGGCGGACAAGTTTATATGGACGGTGCCAACATGAATGCTCAAGTTGGACTAACAAACCCAGGAAACATTGGAGCCGATGTATGTCATTTAAATTTACATAAAACTTTTGCCATTCCACATGGTGGTGGTGGTCCCGGAGTTGGCCCTATTTGTGTTGCAAAACAACTCGTGCCTTTTTTACCAGGAAATCCAATTATTAAAACTGGAGGAGAAGAAGCAATCACAGCTATTTCGGCAGCGCCATTCGGATCTGCTTTAGCCTGCTTAATATCTTATGGCTATATTAAAATGTTAGGAGCGGAAGGCTTAACAGAGTCTACTAAAATTGCTATTCTGAATGCAAACTACATCAAACATCGTTTAGAAGGTAGTTTTAACACCTTATATTCTGGCGAACGTGGACGTGCTGCACATGAAATGATTGTAGATTGTCGACCATTTAAAGCAAATGGTATTGAGGTAACAGATATTGCAAAACGTTTAATGGATTACGGTTTTCATGCACCAACTGTATCTTTTCCCGTAGCTGGCACATTAATGATTGAACCTACGGAAAGTGAAAGTAAAGCAGAAATTGACAGATTTTGTGATGCTATGATTTCCATTAAAAAGGAAATTGATAACACGTCTAAAGATGACACTAATAATGTTTTAAAAAATGCGCCACACACATTAGACATGATAACATCTAATGAATGGTATTACCCATACTCTCGGGAAGCTGCTGCATTCCCATTAGAATATGTTAGAGACAACAAATTTTGGCCTAGTGTAAGGCGAGTTGATGATGCTTATGGAGACAGAAACCTAATCTGTTCTTGTATCCCCATAGAAGCTTATGTAGAAGCATAAATAGCTTTTGAACATCGTAAATTAAAACGAAACCAAATTTGTCTTTAGTTAAAAACAAGTACCTTGGTTGCTCTAGCAAATAATTAAAGGCAAATCTTCAATATATGAATATTAAAATTACCGGTACAGGGAGCTATATTCCAAGTACCATTAAAAAAAATGAAGCATTTTATGAACATAAATTTTTAAATACTGATGGCTCTGCAATTAATGCTCCAAATGAAATTATTATTGATAAATTTGAAGCTATTACTGGTATTAATGAAAGGCGTTATGTAAGCCCTAATTTAAACACCTCAGACATTGCCTTTTTTGCTGCTGAAAAAGCTATTGAAAATGCAAAAATCAATAAAGAAGATTTAGATTATATAATTGTTGCTCATAATTATGGTGATGTAAAGCACACGACACAACAAAGTGACACTGTGCCTAGCATAGCTTCCAGAGTAAAGCATCTTTTAAAAATTGAAAACACAAAATGTGTTGGGTATGATGTTTTATTTGGTTGTCCAGGATGGATAGAAGGCGTTATTCAAGCAAATGCCTTTATAAAATCTGGTATTGCAAAAAAATGCTTAGTTATTGGAGCCGAAACTTTATCTAGAACTATCGATAAACACGATAGAGATTCTATGATTTATAGTGATGGCGCTGGTGCTGTTGTCGTTGAAAGTACTCTTGAAACAGGAGGTATTATTACCCATGAAACTGCTACTCACACTATAGATGAAGCTCATTTTATTCATTTTGGAGAAACCTATAATCAAGAAATCGATGATAAACGTCGGTATATAAAAATGTATGGTAGAAAAATTTATGAGTTTGCATTAAGTAATGTGCCTTTAGCTATGAAATCGTGTCTGGATAAAAGTGGTATTGATATAAAAGATGTAAAAAAAGTACTCATTCATCAAGCCAATGAAAAAATGGATGAAGCTATCGTAAAACGTTTTTATAAATTATTTAACTTAGAAATGCCAAACGGCATCATGCCAATGACTATTGGAAAACTAGGAAATTCAAGCGTTGCAACCATTCCTACTTTATATGATATGATATTAAAAGGTGACATGCAAAATCAGAAAATAAATGAAGGCGATGTGGTTATTTTTGCAAGTGTTGGGGCTGGTATGAATATAAATGCTATTGTCTATAAACATTAATAATGTACGAGAAAAACTATCCGAACAAACGTTTTAAACTTACCCTTCAGTTTTTAAAAAAACACATTTCAAATTCTGAAACTATTTTAGATTTGGGTGTTGTAAATCCGTTTACAAAAATCATGCATGAAAGTGGTTATTCCGTTGAAAACACACTTGGTGAAGATATCGATTTAGACACTTCTACCATTAAAAATTCTAATTCGGATGTTGTAACTGCTTTCGAAATATTTGAACATCTATTATCTCCATTTACTGTTTTACAGTCTATAAAAGCAGACAAATTAGTAGCAAGCGTGCCTCTTAAATTATGGTTTTCTTCAGCGTATAGAAGTAAAACTGATATGTTAGACAGACACTACCATGAATTTGAAGACTGGCAATTCGACTGGTTATTAGAAAAAGCTGGTTGGAAAATTATAGACAGTAAAAAATGGACACACCCAGTAAAAAAAATAGGGATTAGACCTATTTTACGCTGGTTTACACCCAGATACTATATCGTATATGCAGAAAGGGTTTGATTGTGTGTTAATGGCACCAATATAATTGGCACCTTTTTATTTCAACATAAACGCAACCTGTCTATAATTATTAACGGCTCCTATAAATTCAAATTGCCACTTATTATTAGTACATTTTTTAAATATTTCAAAAGCCTCAAACTCATGATCATGGCTTGAAAACTCATCAAATATGAGTATATCATTTGTTTTAAGTTTAGGAAATATTTGGAATAATACATAAAGTGTCGATGAAAATAAATCTGCATCTAAATGGTATACACACTGCTCATTAAAGTCACTATTTAATAGTGTTTCATAAACAGAATCTTGGAACCATCCTTTCACAAAACTGACTCTGCTATCATTGATATCGGGAAAATTCCCTTTCTGATCAAAATGCCCTTCGTTTTTATCTTCCCAACTTTCAGGCAGTCCTTCAAATGAATCAAAACCAACAAACCGGGATGTCTCTACTTTGTTAGTTAAAGACCATTTCTTAATCATATCTCCCCCAGCTACACCAAACTCGTAATAATATATAGGCTTGTTTTTTAACTCCGACAAAAGTTTATCATGGAGTTGAAATCTATTTTTATATGTTGCAGATTTATTATAATAATCATTGATTTTACCTTTATCTTTATTTTCACTCATAAAGGCAACAAATTCCATGTATTTATAAACTATATAAAAAGGCTTGCATAGGCTTTTTAAAAATTTATATAGTTTCGTTTTTGACAAAAAAGGGTGGAATGGCATATTATTTACTTTCGGTTACCGTTATTATTTTATCGTTGTGTATGTCTCTGTTTTGACCAAATTTAAGCTCTCGGAAAGCACCTTCTTTTTGTATGATTTCAAATCCAAAATCGTTAAAAACCTGTGCAGAGAATTTATTTTTTTCTGTGTGATTATACTGAACCCAAAAATCGCCTAATTTAAGATAACGTTCTAAAACATGCGTTATAAAAGCATGTTCTACTCTCTTACTCTGAATACGACAACTAAACATCAAATCAATTAGTAGATTTTTAGATTTTTTAATAATACCAAAACCTATGATTCCATAATCACCAAATCGGTCTTTACACCTTAATACGTAAGCAGAAAGATCTGGATCATTATATATATTAAAAATCCCATCCTTAGTATATCGATTGCCCGAAAAATTCATTTGATTGGTTCTTTGAGTAAGCTCATAGACTCTTTCAAAATGTTCTTTTTTTAGGGATTCAATTTCTAATTCAATATTACAGGTATGAAGGAAGTCTAAATATTCACCCTCATAGTCATAAGAGAGCTTTCTTCTTTTAGCTTCGTTAGCATAAAATGTTTTTCGCTTCGCGCTTTCATTAGTAACTGGAATTTGAAGTGCTTCCAATTTTGGGATTGTTTGGTAATGAATAGCATCCATTAATCTCACTTGAGGGAGCGTCATTTCTATTTCTTTTCTTTCAAATTCAGAATCGTCAATGAATAAAAAAGTATTTATATTAATATTGAGTTCTAACGCTATTTCCTTTAAACTTTTACTCTTAGGAAGCCATGAAATCTTAGGATAAAGAAAAAATTCATCGATCTCAAAATGCTTTAATGCCGCCATTGCCGTATCATAATTATTTTTACTCGCAATAGAATTTATAATACCTATTTGCTCTACATGCTTTAAAATCTCTTTAATGCCCTCTTTAAGCTTAAGTTTTTCAATACCATCCTCAACTAGCGTACCTTCCCACATGGTATTATCTAAATCCCAAACAATACATTTAATTTTTTTAGCGGCTTGACTAAGTTGTTTATTATCCTTGAATTGCACAAATTCGGTTGTTCCAAAATAAAGAGGGGTTTCACTATTAATATCTTCAGGAATGAGATTAATGCGATAAGACATGCCTATTTTTACCCTTTTTGCGATCTCATCAAATGGGATTATTTCTTTATTATACCCTGGTTTCAACTCAATTCGGTATTGAAAAGGAATCTTACTATACCTAAGGTCATCATTTCTAATTACTAACCCTAAAGGGATCATGGTTTTAGAAGGATTGTAAATTTCCAATAAGAAACCATCTGGAGTTTTTGTGCTACTATTTTGCTCGCTTATTATTTTTTTCTTTTTCTGACTGTATCTTTTTTGAATTAACTTTTTTCTAATAAATTTTGGTGGAACAAGATGTATAAGTTTTGCTAGTTTCAACTCGTTTCTTTCTTGCTCTTCAATTTCGTCACAGTCATACAGCTCATTATTTCCCTGAGTTGCCAATACCCCCCATTTTTTAAACTGAATTTTCAAAATTTGAGACGCTTTGTTTATCTCGTTAGGCTGAATGACTCTTTCGATACCCTCAACAAATCGTTGACATTTGCCATCTATCCTAGGCGAATACAAATCACAGGTTTTAAAACATGAAGGCATAGCGCATTCTGTACAATGCTCCGTCCAATGAAGCATACTTCTATGCTTAATACCTCTATATGTATCTGAAAACTTCTCCCAAATTTCCTGAGGTAAATTCTCTTGAATAGTTTTAATGTATACTTCTGATTCGTACATGTTATTTCAAGCGTCCAGAATTAAAACAAGTGTCTCATTCAGAATGATTATTTACACCTTTTTTTATAAATCGCTTTGGATGTATTTATACTGTAAATATAAACGAAGTCTTTTTATTGATACTTATTTTTAATAACATTTTTAATGGCCATTTGTAATTATTCTAAGCAAGAAATTTAATCTACTCCTCCTTATAACAGATCAAAGAAGTATTATTTTCTTTTAATATGATATTTGCCTATTACTTTATTAAAATATTTATAAAGATTCTCTTCAACAATCCTTTTTTCTGTTTTTTTAGTTGGGTTTTCAAGGGAAAATCGTTGAATTATCCGATCATCCATATCTTTCTTTAAACCAGAATTACCAAAAATCTTTATATTATTATCGTAGTCTATCAACGCTTCCATTAATTTTTTAGAAATAGATTTGTCTGAAAAAGGGAATGAAAAAAAGGAATAATTAATATCGAAATTATGTTTTAACCAATCTATAGAATTAATTATTTCTGCCTTTTGTTCTTCGTATGATAATTGAATAAGCGGAGGGTGTGTCATGGTATGCCCTCCAAAATAAAACCCATCGTTTATCATTTCTTGAATTTGTTCTTTTGTAATGTATGGTTTATAATTTTCTAAATAATCTTCTATATTTATATTTAAAAATTTTAAAACATCATTAACTTTTTCTTTGTCGGCATATTTAATACTGGTGAATTTTTGTTTAAATTCTTCAATATTGTGATAAGAAAAAGAAAACAGATCACTTATTTTATCTAAACTAGATTTTTTAAAATTTGCTCTTTTCAAGTTCGAGATAATAATGCTTATATAGTGTTTATATAAACCTTCTTTATTATCTACAAAAGCTGGGTTTATAAAAAATATAGCCTTTATATTTTTCTCCTTTAAAATAGGATAAATCTCAGTATATACTTCTTGCAGGCCATCATCAAAAGAAAGTAATAAATTATTTTTTTGAATTTTATTTTCTAATAAGCTCTTTGGATTTATAGATTTGTAATTATGAGTTAAAACAGCAATATCATTTAAAAATTGCTTAGTGTTTTTAAACGCATATAAATTTTCAATATGATCTACTTGACTATCCCTTACTATATGATAATATGGAAATATACTTTGATTTTTAAATGCTGGTAAAAAAACTTTGCTGGAGACTTTGTATAAAATATCTTTTACAATTCCCATAATGGTTAAATTAAAACTCTAATTTTAATAATTAATGACTTGAAGCAAAGTTATTTCTTTTTTAATCCACTTTATGCATTAGAACTTCGAAATGAAGGTTGAAAATGCAATAAAACCTTGTATTTTATTAATTTCAGTATTGTTACGTTTATCCAGAGCATAGTCGAAGGACTATAATTAAATTAAAAAACACATTAAAACAATAGGTTTTGTAGTAATTTCAATCTGTAATAGATTTTCTATACGCAATACGGATTCAACAACGAAACACGATCCTTGTGCTTTTTCACGATAGCATGAATTTATACTCCAATATTATATTATTTATGCAGAAAGAGTTTAACTTTGAATAAACAAACCTCAATTTTGAATTTCTATATCATTATTCCCGCACACAACGAACAAAGTTCTATAGGACTTACTATAGATTCGTTGGCTAAACAGACGTTACTTCCCAAACGTTTGGTGGTTGTAAATGATAATTCTACAGACAAAACTCAAGATATTGTTGAAGCTTATGCTGAAAAATATTCTTGGATTTCTTTAGTGAATTCTAAATCCTCCAATGAACATTTACCTGGTTCAAAAATCGTTAATGCCTTTTACAAGGGTTATGAAACTTTAGATGAAAACTATGATGTAATTTGCAAATTCGATGCCGATTTAATTTTTCCTAATAATTATTTAGAACAACTATCCAATCATTATAAGAACAATGAAAAATTAGGTATGGTTTCAGGTTTTTGTTATATAGAAAAAAACCATGATTGGGTATTAGAAAACTTAACACGAAAAGACCATATTCGTGGTGCATTAAAAGCCTATAAAAAAGCATGCTTTCTTCAAATTGGAAAACTCAAACCATCCATGGGTTGGGATACTGTTGACGAGTTATTGGCTAAATTTTATAATTGGGACATTTTAACAGATGCATCATTAAAAGTAAAACATCTAAAACCTACAGGAATTAGCTATAATAAAGCTTCAAAATACTTACAAGGAGAAGCCATGTATAAAATGCGTTATGGATTGATTATCACCTTAATTTCTGCAATGAAATTAGCTTATAAAAAGCGAAGTTTTACTTTATTTAAAAATTATATAACTGGTTATTTTAAGGCTAAAAAAAGGAAGATTTCATATTTAGTATCAGAACAGGAAGGCATATTCATTCGTGGTTTGCGTTGGAAAGGCATAAGAAGTTCTTTACTATTAAAAAACAAAAGAAGCTAACCATTTTTAAGTCAACTTCTTTTGTAAGAATCAACACAACTTACGTCTTTATTTATTCTACAAGTAACCTTTTTACTGTTTTTATAGAATTATCTTTATTCGTAATACTAACCAGATAAAGCCCCTGAGATAATGAACTAACATTCACATTAATAGTTTTATCATGCTTAGATTTCAAATTAACAGACTTATTAATAACTTCCTGACTAGAGAAATTATAAATTTTCACCGTAACATCTCCATCTTCAACCCCAGACAAATCAATCTTTAAGTTATTTCTAGCTGGATTAGGATGCATAGAAATTTTAACAGATTTACTTTCATGCTGATTAGTATAATTAATCAAATCACAAACAGCACTATCCGATGGAAATCTGAATACGGGTATTGGATTCGATAAATCATAGCAACCAGATAAGTCAGTAAACGCATTATTACCTTTTTCTGCCCCATAAATGGTATTGAAACTCAAATGCCAAATTAAACAAACCCCAGGTCCAGCTCCATCAAAATTAACAGCATCTGGTGTCGGTGGCAGACCAAGAATATGGCCTTCTACATCGGTAACAACCCATTGCGATTTATATCCTTTATTGTTATGTAATTGTATCCCCGTTGCGAAATCATCATTACCATCACCTTCACAAAACAAGTATAATCCACCTGATTTGATATAGCCACCATTAACATCACATACTGGTTCTACTTTATCAGTTCTAATAACTTCAATAGGGTTTGATAAGCTATAACACCCTACTAAATCGGATGCATTTTTGCCTCTCTCGGCGCCTTCTATAGCACC
>CANNAN010000014.1 GCA_947502635.1 uncultured Flavobacteriaceae bacterium | reverse complement strand
TGTAAAAGTGTGGCAGAGTTAAAAAAAACGCATAAACTACTATCCATTTGGGCTTAAACATAAAGGGTATAATAATGCACCTTTAACAAACCACCCGTATAAGTTTCAAGGTCAGGAATTAACTGAAGATTTAGACTTTAACATGTATGAGTTTAAATATAGAATGCATGACCCAGCGATTGGAAGGTTTATGCAGATAGACCCGTTAGCAGAAGATTATGTATATAACGGAACATATAATTTTGCTGAGAATAGAGTTATTGATGGATTTGAATTAGAAGGTCTTGAATGGGTTGATGTTGATGAAGATGGAGAGAAATATACTGTTTATGACCCAAATTTTGAAAATGAAGATGGGACGATGGGAAAATATCATGATAAAGCAACTGACGAGCAAAAGAAATATGGAGATGCTTTGAAAGGTTCTGGAGAAATGGGGGCAAAAATGTTTGGAAACCTTGTGAAAGCAGACCATGAAGTTGTTGTTAACTTTTTGGATTTAGATGTAGGTAGTTTATTGGGAATTGCTGATGTTACTTTGGACGAGAGTGGTGAGAAAATCATAAAGACAACAATTGATATTTTTATGAAAGGTGTGGAGGACGCAGCTAAAAACCCTGATGATTGGTTTTATAGTAAAGATACTAAAGTAATTACAGAAAATAATTTAACTTTAACAGATGTTGTTGCTTCTGTTTTGGGTCACGAAATTGGTCATGATACAGTTACTAATGAAAAAACACGTATTAGTGGAGGGGACCATGAGAGAGGACCTCGTGCTATACAATCGAAGATTTTAGAGGAGCTTGCTCAGAAAAAGAAATCAAAGACACCATAAGAAGAAAACATGAAACGTTTAATTTTTATTTATTTATTGTTAATGTCTATGTCTATAAGTTGTCAAGAACATGTTGGCAATGAATTTAAATCAATAAAAGAAGCTGCCCATGATTTTTTTTTAGAGAAAGAAGATTTTAATAAATATTTGTACGATAGGTATATTAAAAATGGAGAGGGAGCTTCAATTTATGGTATTCATAATAAAATAGATACCTTAAAAATTCAAGATGGGATTTATTGGTTTACATTGGGTAGTCATTTCAAAAAACATTTTCTTATTTATGATAATAAGGATGTAGAGATATTAGATATTTCTTCAAAAAAAGAATTAAAAAATTCTATAAAAAAAACCTTAGAATATTCAGTGAAGAAAGATTTTTGTGTACAAATTATTAATGATTATATATCTAGGCTAATACATACACATTACACGGTTAACAAAAATCCTCGTACATTATTAGATGTTAATTGTAAATTAAGAAGTAGTCCTATTGTTAGCCCTTTCAATTTAAAACAACTTAAAATTGATTTAGCGGAACACCTTGTCAACATGAATGAAATAGAAAGTATTAACTATTTTATAAAATACCCTGAATTTTTCATTATTAATAATATTGAAATGTATTATGGTTTGTCTGATGATGAAAATATCAATAATGGAATTTATTACTTTTTAAATATTGAAAAAGAGAATCCAAAATATTTTTACGTGCTAATAAACAAGGGAAATTATGAAATTTTTGATATTGATAGTTTTGACAATTTAAATATTGTCATTAATAAAGTTTTAGATTTAGGAGATGAGAATAAGTTGTGTCATGAAAGAATTAAACTAATTGTTCAAAATTTAATTGACAGGTATTTTAGCAATAGTTGTTTTGATGATAATCTAAATGTAAAATTGCCATAAAAACCTTCAAACCTCCACGCTAGCGCTCGACTGTGTCGGGTGCAGTTATATGATACTCGTTGCAAACGAACGCTCAATGTCATTAAGTTAAGGAATAATCATATGCCCCCGCTCCCGCTAAACTGTGTTTAGTGGCATAACAGTGAGCAAAAAACAATAAAATATTTCCAAAAAGCTTTTATAGAAATATAAGCATTTTTTGTATTTTAGAACTATAAGCAAAAAAACTTAAAAAGGATAATACGGTTTTGTAGGATAGATTTTGAATTAATAGTATTCTGATTGATTAAATTTTAGTTAGTTTACCTCCACTAAACACAGTTTAGCGGGAGCCTTTATGTATAGGTTTCCCGTACCGAAATGCTCTTTAGAGCGGCGGGAAATGTAATATTGAGTGGTCTTAGAATACCTGAATTTTCTATTTTCAGTTATAAATAGAATTATTACCTTAGTTAAATAATCTGCAACGTTTATTTAGGACTAATCAGTTTACGTGTAAAAAGCAATATGATTTTGCCATCTACTAAAAAACGTGTTGAAGTAATCAAACAATATGAAGCAAAAGTTTAAAACAACAAAACAACTAATAACAGTTGTCCTTTTAGGGTTATCCGCACGATTTTCATGCTCGTAATTATGACGCGGCATTGGGAAGATGGATGAATTTGGATCCGTTAGCTGAGAAGTATTATGAATTTTCTCCTTATAATAATGTGTTGAATAATCCTATTAGTAATGTTGATCCTGATGGAATGGACGTTATACTTTTACTTTGGACGACCAATGAAGATAGGTGGGGGCACGCAGCATTAGCTGTTTCAAACTATAAGAAAGATGAAGACGGTAATTATATCGAAGATGAGGATGGTAATAAAATTGAAGATGGTACATATACTTTCTATAATTTATGGCCAGGTGATGAAGCTAGTATTTTTGACAATATTGATGGTGAAAGAAAACCTGATTACGAAGTAGGTAAGGGAGAAAATGGTATGATTAAAACTCTGGCTGACATTTTATATGGAGACCCAACAGGAGAATATATCGGAGAAAGTGATAATTACTATGCTGATGGACTTATGAGAATTGATACAGATTTTAAAACAGATCAAGAGGTTAAAGAAGGGCTAGAATCTATTCAAGAATCAAAAAAGAAGTATCAAAACCTTAGTTATAACTGTGCAGATTATTGTAAAGATGGACTAAATATAATTCAAGAAAAAAACGGAGAAATAACACTTTATCCGAATGAACAAATAGGGAGAAAGTTTTCTGGATCTACAGCTGGTAATTTATGGAGACAAGCTGTAAAATATATGAAATCAACATATATTATAAGAAACCCAGGAGAATATGTAAATAAATCTTTTAAAGAGAAAAGAGGGAAATCTTTAGGAGGAGGTTAAAAATAAAGCAATATTTTATTATGATTTACGGAAAAGTATTTTTTAGACTTATTTTATTTTTATTAGTAATTTCTTGTACAAAGAAGAATAAAATTATTTATAAAAATAATCTAAAATCGATCACTATTATTAATAAAAAAAGTCTTGACACATTGGAAACTACAAACAGCTATTTATCTAATAATTTGATAGATGACATTAATAATTCAAAGGAAGATTTATCTAAGTTTGCTTCTAGATTTGCAGTACAATTTCATTATAATGATGGAGGTATAAAAATACTAGGGTGTAATGGTACCATGTTTAAATTTGAAGGGAAATACTATAAATTAAATAAAAATTTAGATACATTATTATCATATATAATAAAAAACAAAAGTTACCCAAAGTAAGCAATATAACTAAAGACGAAGTTTGTAACTCCGTACTATTTTAAAAAAAAGAGAAACCACATTTTAGAGATAGAATGTGGTTTTTTATGGGTTTTTAGTTGTAAAAACGATAAAAAGCATATTTATGTAACACGTTGAAAATCAACAAAATAATGTTTTGACGCCTAGTAAAAAGTTAATTAATTGATTTATAGCTAATTAGATTTAAAAAGGTTGCACATGTGCAACCTAGCAGGACATGTTATAGGGAAGTCCTGTGTTTTTTAAGAATATGCCTTTTTGGTTTTATGATAACTGATAGCCCCCGCTACCGCTAAACTGTGTTTAGTGGCATCAGCATTGAGTAAAGAACAATAAAATGTTTTAGAAAAGCTTTTATAGAAATGTAAGGGCTTTTTGTATTTTAGAGCTATGAGCAGAAATTATAAGTTTCATAATAAATTAGGATTATATTTTGTGAGTTTTGCTATTATAATTTTTAGTTAGTCTACGGCCACTAAACACAGTTTAGCGGTAGCGGGGATTTTGGCAAATAGACCCTTTAGCAGAAGATTATGTTTATAATGGTACGTATAATTTCTCTGAGAATAGAGTTATTGATGGAGTTGAATTGGAAGGACTAGAAGTTGTTTTAGTTAATAGTGAAAAAGACCCCGTAATACATAATAGTGGAAGCAAAATAAAAGATAATAATAAGATGGTAACTGTTGTTGCCCATGGAAACCCTAAATTAATAGTTGATGATAAAAATGGGCGAAATATAACTACGGGAAAAGCAATGGATAATATGTTGACAAAAGAAAGTGATGTATGGAAGAATAGGGAATCTAATGAAGGAATGACAATCGTATTATATGCTTGTCGTGTTGGTTGTGATTTAAGTGACAAAGATGGTAAATTTATAGATGAATCTCTAGCACAAAAACTATCTAGTTCAGAAGAATTTAAGGGTGTTGAAATAATTGCTCCAGATGAAAGAACGTGGTTTAATTCAGAAAATGTATTAGGAACATATCAAGCTTCAAAGCAACATTCAAATGGAAATTATAAATATAAAAGAGATGCCGATGGAAAAATCATTAGAGACAAAGATGGAAAACCAATAAGAAAAGATGGGTCTCGTTCAGATAAAACTGGTAACTGGAAAGTATTTAAAAATGGGGAAGAAACTAAATCTTATCAAGGAGATTGGAAACCTAGTAATACACCTTCGTGGTGGGAAAACCTAACTAAAAAAAATAAATAATGAAAAATTTATATTTGGTAATATTGCTTTTTAATTTTCTTCTTTTGACAAATTGTAATAAAAATCAAAAGAAATCTATCTCTACTAATCAAATTGATTCATCGAACTCAGCGGATCTGGTTAATTTAGCAATTAATTATGGTGACACCGATGCTTATGATAAATTAAGTATTGAATATATGGATTCCCCATATAGTGATTTTCTGGAAATATCTAGGCAAATGGCAAATAAGCATGAATACAAAGCCGCATATATGGATGTTTTTTATTGTCTTACGAACTATTATCAAAATAAAGATGAGAATCTCTTTAAAGAATTAGACAATAATCAAAAGAACATGGCTATTAAGTATTTAGAACTTGCAGCAAAAAAAGGAGAAGTAAATTCTTTGGAATTATTGAGTAAATTTTATGCTGAAGGTAAAGACCTTACTAGAAATATTGAATTATCAAAAAATTTATTAAAAAAAAGGGATAGTATTTTAGGTAATGTTTCAAATTAGTAGTTAGTCATTTAACAATACAACTAAATCACTTGTTTAGAAAGTAAATAACAAATCATATCTAAAACATTTAGTACCCCACTCGTCCATGTATGGCTAGCGATCGTTTTTAACGAATGCCATCAGAATAAGCAAATAAAAGAAGTTATGATTTCTATGTCATAGCTTCTTTTATTTTAGATATTAACAGAAAGTATAAATTTCACAATAAACCAAGCCTTCTCCGAAACTTAAATATCATTAACCCGAAGATACTTTAAAAATCTCCAAAATGGTCGACGTTTTAAATAACCTAGATTGAATTCATTAGTATAAGCCTCGCGTTCAAAAGAAATATTCCGATAAGCCAAATTCCTTTTTTTATATTGAAATAAGCGTACTAAAAACTCAATAGTATAAATTAAATAAAAAGGTATTATTAGTAGTTCTAACTGTTGTTTTAAATGAATTTTCTCATGATTCATTAAAACAGTATCCTGCTGTTCCCTAGTATGGCTACCGCTAATTTGTAATTAGTGGCGGTAAGAGTAAGCGATAAAAAAGATAAGCCACATTTTAGCGATATAATGTGGTTTTTTTATGCGTAAGTATTACGAGCCTTGGCATCACGAACAAGCGCATTAATAGTAGTAAAAATGTGTTCTTTATCTTCACTATTTAGCTTTTGTAAACTGACAACAATATCTACCCCCGCTCCCGCTAAACTGTGTTTAGTGGCATAACAGTGAGCAAAGAACAATAAAATATTTCCAAAAAGCTTTTATAGAAATATAAGCATTTTTTGTGTTTTAGAACTATAAGCAAAAAAACTTAAAAAGGATAATACAGTTTTGTAGGATAGATTTTGAATTAATAGTATTCTGATTGATTAATTTTTAGTTAGTTTACCTCCACTAAACACAGTTTAGCGAGAGCCTTTATGTATAGGTTTCCCGTACCGAAATGCTCTTTAGAGCGGCGGGAAATGTAATATCGAGTGGGTATAAAAAAGAACTCTGGTACTAAAGCTGGGTTATATGTAATACCATTTCTAACGTCAGTTGATGTAAATTGCACTCAGAAGAAATATATAAATCAATTGAAAAATCAGTAGTTTGTCATGCCAACGCCTGTTTATGCAATTGAGTCGTTAGCTTATCTCGATTTTCGAAAATAATGTACTGTAATTTAACGACCTCTCCTTATTGAACAACATATTGATGTTTACGTTTTTTAATGGGTTCAAAATGACTTAGAACAAAATGAATTCCTCATCAGTAAGGCTAATTATTTCTTCAATATGTTGTCTGAGAGGATGTACTATTTTTAATATTTTATATAGGGAATTAAACCAAAGTAATTAAAATTTTTAAAAAGTCAAATGATTTAAAACAAAAAACCCCTTTTTAAAAGGGGTTTAAAGATTTGGTAAAAATACACCAGAAATGACGTGTAATTATCTATTTTTTGTCATTGATAGACCATGAACTATTTTGATGGTTCTTTCCTAACAATTACTTAAATACACTTTATAAGCAAGTAACGTTTGGACTTTTATTTATTTCAGTTCCATTTGATTCTAAATCACAAATACTCTGAGGAATTGTAGTTAATTGGTTGTTAAAAATGTTAAGAAAAGCCAACTTACTCAGGTTTCCTATTTCAGCAGGAATACTTGTTAGTTTATTATTAGAAAGATATAAACGGTTCAAATTAATCATAGAGCCAATTTCCATGGGAATATTTGTTAAATCATTGTTTCTTAATATAAATGTTTTTAATGACGATAGTTTACTTACATCAGCAGGAATACTTGTTAGTTTGTTAGAAGCCAAGTCTAGACCTTGTAGGGTTGTTGAGTTTACAATTCCTGACGGGAACTCTACGATTTGGTTGTTATTTAAAACTAAATTTTCTATAGCTGCTAAATCACCAATATTAGAATGAATAATAGATAGATTATTGTGACTTAAATTTAAAGTAATTAATTTGTCCAAATCTCCTATTGTAGCAGGAAGCAAAGCCAATTGGTTACTTTGAAGAACTAACACCTCTAAATTACTTAAATTTCCAATACCATCAGGCAAACTATTAATTTCATTAGAATCTAAGTCTAAAGACTCTAAGCTACTCATATTTCCAATTTCATTTGGAAGTTCTACTAAAGAGTTATTAACTAAACTTAAATTTTTAATTTTAGTTAAGCTTCCTATTTCCGCAGGTAAGCTAGTTAATTTATTGTTTTGAATGCTTAAAGCCTCAAGACTTGTTAAAGCTCCAATTCCTGTGGGGAGACTTGTTAACTCATTACCATCTAAATGAAGTAGAACCAACTTTTCGCTTAAGTTTTTTATACTATTTGGTAGACTCGTTATTTGATTTTTTCCAATGGTTAAATGCTCTAAATTGGTTAACTCTTCTAAGATATTTGGATAATCACCAAGTTTGTTATTTTCAATAAAAAGTATTTTTAAACTAGACAAGTTTCCAAATTCAACAGGCAGGTTGCTTATCTCATTATTACCAATAAAAAGCTTTTCTAATTTTGAAAGACCACCAAATTCAGACGGTATAGTACTAATATCTTTTGAAGGTACAACTAACTTAGTCACTCGGTCTTCAACAGTAGTAACCCCCGTCCAAGAGCTCATGGAATTAGCGTCTAAGTCCCATCCTAAAGTATTATTAGGATTAGCATTATAAAAAGCTTCTAAAATCGTTCTATCATCAGAAGGTGAAGGAGAGGGTGAAGAAATAACGGTAGCTTCTACATTATATTTTTTAAATGTTCCATTTTCTGCTGTTACTGTATACATTACAGGCGAGGTTAAATCAACACTGATTTCTGATTTTGGACTTACTGTAGCTAAATCTGAAATGGTAATTGTTGGTGTTAGATTTGTTATATCTGTTCCTGGTGGAAACGAAGTCGTTATTGTTAAATCCTCTTGATTAACCACAGCGCTTATATCTTCTAAAAGGCCTGTATTATTAGCTTTAGTAAAAACAAAATTGCTAATGGTGTTTTCATTACTCTCTTCTGGTTGAGGTTTACTGTCGTCTGTACTACAACTTGAAAGTATCAATACTAGTAGTAGTAATAGGTTTGTTTTTTGAAATACTTTTCTAAAATTTTTTTTAATTCGTTTCATAATTTGGGGATAAACAATTTATTATTTTCTTCCATTTCTTTTTAATATTAGAAATGATTCATTGTGTAAACGATTAATAAGTTAAATACCCTCCAATTTTAATAGAAAAACCATTTTCCTATTGGAAAATGGTTTTTCAGTATAACTATAAAGAACAAAGACTCTTTGTTTTGACAAAGAGCCTTTATATTTTTGAAAATTTTAAAGACTAAATCTGCTAAGTCTTATTTGTTGTTAGATCTCTAGTTGAGAAATAGGAAGTAACCTCGAGTCTTCTAAAGAGGCAGTTCTATGTCCTGCATATTTTAAATAAGCTTCATTCTGAGCAAATTCCATAAACTTAGATACAGATTCATGCTCTACTAATAATGCAATGTCCCATTTTTCATTTGCAGGACCAATAACAAAGTGACCGCTTTCTCCATAAAAAAGTACTTTGCTTCCAGCTTCTTTTAAAAAAGGTAAGGTATGTTTCATATAAAGCTTATAAGCGGCTTCTCCCGAAATTTCCTTGTCAGGTTTTATGGCTTTCAACTCTGAATAATCTGCAGTTTTTTTAAATTTCAATAAATTAAGCATAACAACTTTTCCCTTTTGATGAAATTTTTGGTAAAATTCTATACCAGCTTCTTGAGAAACGTCAATATATTTTTTCATTAAAACCTATTTGGTGTTATTCTTTTTATCCACATCTGCCATCATGCCTTTTGGATCTATTTGAACACTTTTAACGGCTTTTGAAGCTTCAAAGCTGTAAGTTGGATAGGCCCAAGCCCAATCTGCTTTTAAAGTAGCTGCAGTTGGTTTTTCACCACGCATCATTTGTAAAGGGATATAAAAATCTTCAGTAGTATTATCGGTATAAGTTACCGTTACATCTATAGGCATTGGCATCAAGCCGACACGCTCTAAAGTGATGGTTTTTTCTTCTATATTTTTTACACCATAGTCAATGGTATTGGTGGTTTGTGCAAAGTCCATTAAATACCAATCTAATTCTAAACCAGATACTTTTTCGGCAGAACGAATAATACTATTAGGTGTTGGGTGCTTAAAAGCAAAATCACTAAAATATTTTTTTATCGTTTTCTTAAGGTTGCCTTCACCAATAATATACCCTAACTGTGCTAAAAACACAGCGCCTTTACTATATGCCGAAATACCATAGGCTTGATTATAATGATAGCGATCTGCGTGCGTAGTAAGCGGTTGTTCTTTTCCAGATTTTGCTAAGTACATATAATTTCCATAAGCACTGGCAAGCGGGTTCTTTTTATTATGACCCATGATTTCATTTTCGGCTAATTCACTAATGTAAGTCGTAAAACCTTCGTCCATCCATTCGTGTTTAGCCTCATTGGTAGCCAATAAGAATTGAAACCATGTGTGTGCCATTTCGTGTGCTGTAACGCCAACTAAACTGCCATAACTACGATTCCCGGTTATTAAAGTACACATGGCGTATTCCATACCACCATCACCACCTTGTATCACTGAATATTGCTTATAAGGGTATGCTCCAATATGTTTGCTAAAATATTGCATAAGTGCTACTGTTTTTGGCTGCATTTTTTTCCAGCTTTTTTTCTTTTCAGCATCTAAGGTGTTTTTATAGTAGAAATGTAGTAACGGACCATTTGGAACTTGTAGTGTATCGTGAATATAATCTGGATCTGCTGCCCAAGTAAAATCGTGAACTTTTGGTGCATTATAATGCCATGTTATTTTACCGTTTTTAGCTGTTGCATTAGGGTTTTGTAAATAACCTGTGCCGCCTACCACATAATTTTCATCAATGGTTAGCTTAACATCAAAATCACCCCAAACACCATGAAACTCACGTCCAATATAAGGATCTGCATGCCACCCTTCAAAGTCATATTCTGCTAATTTTGGATACCATTGTGTCATAGATAAAGCAACCCCTTCTTTACTGTTCCTTCCAGAACGACGTATTTGAACAGGCACTTGCGCATCAAAAACCATGTTGAATGTAACGCTTTCTCCTGGTTGTATAGGTTTTACCAGATCAACTTCTAGAACCGTACCAACCATTTCGTATTTTAAAGCAGTGCCATTTTGTTTTAATGAATTAACTTTTATATAGCCTATTTCATCAGGTTTTAATTTACCAATCCGGTCTCCAACCCTTGAGTCTGGATCTGCGATGGTACGAGAACGCACATCCATTTCACTGCCTGGTTGAAAAGCATTAAAGTATAAGTGGTAATACACCCTGTTTAAAACATCGGGCGAGTTATTAGTATACACTAAGGTTTGATTTCCCTTGTATTGATAGGTGTTTACATCCATATCAATTTCCATTTTGTAATCTACATGTTGTTGCCAATATGTATTTGACGCTTGCGAAACTTGGGTTTGTGGCGAAGTTACAGCAGGTGCTTTTGGTGTGGTTGTATTTTTTGGACTACTGCAAGAAATAAATACACTTAAGCTTAAAACAGAAATAAAGAATCGTTTCATAGTATAGAATATAGGTTAAAAACAGGTTGTTTTAAAAGGTATTAAAACTAAAAATTGTCTTATCGAGCGCAGTCGAGATATCTTAAAATTAAGATATTAAAAAGTTCTCGACTGCGCCCGAACGGACAACATTAGACTTTTATATTACCTCTTTTTATTCATTAAATAATTTTATTATTTAGACATTTTAGCCGCCATAATTAAAGCATTATATGCATTAACCATTTTTGATGACTTTGATATATCGGCAAAAGGTCTCACATCATCAGTACTACCACCAACAACAACTTTTGTTTTTACAGCCAAACCAGAATCCATAAGTATTTGCTTTACTTGAGCAGCACTTAATTTTGGATAGTAAGAACGAATTAAAGCAGCAACACCTGCAACAGCTGGAGCAGCCATTGAGGTTCCTCCTTTGGTGTCATATTCGTTTTCTGGTGTCGTAGAATATATTTTATCTCCTGGAGCAAAGACATCTACATTTTGTTTTCCATAATTAGAAAACCCTGCGATTAATCCAGAACCATATTTTGGAGCCAAAGCACCAACTCTAATATAAGTGTCTGAAACTTCCTGACCATTTACATTATCATCAGGAAAATTAGGCGCGGTATCTACATCTTTACCATCATTCCCTGCAGCATGCACAAAAAGAACATCCTTTTTTCCTGCGTAAGCAATAGCATCGCGTACCCAATCGCTATGTGGTGAATAACTTTTACCAAAACTTCCGTTTATAATTTTAGCGCCATTATCTACAGCATATCTTATAGCAAGTGCGACGTCTTTATCATATTCATCACCATTTGGTACCGTTCTTATGCTCATAATAGCAACATTATTTGCGACCCCATTGGCTCCTTTACCATTATTACGTTCTGCAGCAATAATACCAGCTACATGTGTACCATGACTTTCACTTTTCTTAACTGGTTTTACATTACCATTACCATAAGAAGAGGTAGACATATCATCTGGATTATCGCCAGTAACACGTCCTTTAAATGTTTTGTTTAGATTATAATTCAATCTATCGTTGATACTTTCTATACCTTCAGAAATTTCTTTTTTAGCATCAGCCATAGAGTCCATACCATTACTAAACATATATTGAGCTACTTGTATGGCTTGCTTAAGCGTAGCATCTTCTGTTTTAATAGCATTAACTTCTGCTTTGGTGTACTCTTTCTTACCTAAGTATTTAGATAACGCATCATCAGCAGATTTTATTTGTTGAAAGATTTGTTCGTAGTTCCCTTTGTAACCAGTATATTTTTGATATTCTTTATCGTATTCACTTAAAGCTCTACTATAATCGGGATTGCTAGTATCTCCATTAGCTAAAATTCTAACAAACTCTAGTTGCTCGTCATAGCCATCACCTAAAAAGTTCCATCCGTGGATATCGTCTATATAACCATTGTTATCATCATCCTTTCCATTATTTGGTTTTTCTTTTGTATTGGTCCATAACACGTCATTTAAATCTTCATGATCAATATCAATTCCAGAATCAATAACAGCTACAATAACTTTTTTACCTTTTTTATTTTTAATGATTTCGGCATAAGCTTTATCAACACTCATTCCTGGAATAGTATCTTTTACTAAATCTAAATGCCCCCAATTGTGTTTTTCTGCTTCAGTTAATTCTGAAACTTTTAAAGGAGTGTTATCAATATTTTCAACAGGTGTAGATAGTATTTCTGCCGTGCCCCCGCATCCAGAAATAAGCATAGCTGCAAAGGCAGAAACTGTTATTGTTTTAATTGTTTTCATGTTGTAGTCTTAAATTTTAGTCTTAAATTTCATTTAGTTAAATATATCTTGAGAGGAATATATGTTTTTTAGTCTAACGCCTTTTTCCGTTTTTTGTACGGTGATAATTTCATTGTGGGCATCGTGCTCTAAAAACAGGTAGTAATTGTTATCTGCTGCCATGTTAAGAAACTTTTCTTTTTCGTTAAGAGACAATAGAGGCCTAGTGTCATAACCCATAATAAAAGGAAGTGGTAAATGTCCAACAGTCGGTAATAAATCTGCCATAAAAGCAATGGTTTTATCTTTATACTTAATAAGAGGAATCATTTGCTTATCTGTATGTCCGTTAGCAAAAAAAATGTCAAAGCCAAGTTCTGAATTTTTAAGGATGTCCTCTTCTGGAAGCGATGTAAATTTTAGCTGTCCGCTCTCTTCAATAGGAATAATATTTTCTCTTAAAAAGGAGGCTTTTTCACGTCTATTAGGTTGGGTTGCCCACAACCAATGGTCTTTATTACTCCAAAAATGAGCATTTTTAAAAGCAGGCTCATACCCTGTTTTATCTTTATTCCATTGAATACTACCTCCACAATGATCAAAATGTAAATGAGTCATAAAAACATCGGTAATATCATTAGGGTGAAACCCATATGTTTTAAGAGAACCTTCTAAAGTATGATTTCCCCAAAGATGATAATAACTAAAAAACTTTTTCGATTGTTTATTACCCATACCGTTATCAATTAATATGAGTCTGTTACCATCTTCAATAAGCAAACAGCGTGTTGTAAGCTCAATCATATTATTAGTATCGGCAGGATTACTTCTTTGCCACAATGATCTAGGAACGACACCAAACATGGCACCGCCATCAAGTTTAAGGTTTCCAGCATTAATAGGAAATAAGTTCATGTTTGTAAAATTAAACAAATCGTAAAGAAAACCGCGATTTGTTAAGAATTTATTAAGAAATATTTCGAAGAAATAGTTTACATAAGAAATAGTTTTATGTTAATTTTGAGCCGCATATTTAATAGTATAGTCATTGAAACCATATATAGCATTCATTTTATTTTTAGCTTTAGCTTTAAGGCCTGCTTATAATATTGGATATGTGGCATATTTTCAATTAAATTTAGATTATATTATTGAGAACTATTGTGTTAATAAAGAAAAACCAAAATTGCAATGTCAAGGTAAATGTCATTTAGCAAATCAATTGGCAGTAACTCCGATCGATGATACCGAAGACTCTTCGTCTTTAGGCTCTATATTCGAAGCTTTTATTCCTGTTTATTTTCACAAAAACAGCGCTTATATTTATTTGCAGCAATCTGTTATTTCTGTTAAAAATAACTGGAATTACGACCATGCGTTTACCAATTTAGTTCAGGATATTTTAATCCCCCCTCCTCAAGTATAGTGGCTTTTTTCTGTTTTTACTGAGCATACCTGATCTTATTGGGTATCGTTCGCTAATTCCATAAATTAAATTTTATTACATATAATCTATAATGATTTTATTGATCATGTGTGGTTATATATAATACTTAAAATAGTAATCAATACTACAAATGAAAAACATATTAGTACTTGCTACTTTGTTTGCAAGTTTATGCGTGTATACGCAAAACAAATACAACGGAAAAGTTGTAGATGTTAATAATCAACCATTAGTACAAGCCACAATTCAATCTAAAATTAATTTACAAAATGCTGTAGTTTCAGATAGTAATGGCGATTTTTCAATTTCCTTAGAAGAAGAGGGCACCACTGTAATTATAAAGTTTATAGGTTATAAAACAGTTACAAAAGCACTTTTAAAAGAAAACAACATCATTGTTCTTGGTTATGACGATGATGCTTTAGAAGAGGTAGTTATTTCGGCAAGTCGAGAAACTCAGAAACGAAGAGAAGTTCCTGCTTCTATTTCTGTAATATCATCAAAAGATATCACAGAAACGAAGGCTTTGGGTATCGACCAATTAGTAAATGATGTTCCAGGAGTTTTAATGTCTACTTCTAGAGTTGCCAGTAATGAGCAACATTTTATGTCTGTACGTTCTCCAATATCTACCAAATCATTGTTTTTGTATGTTGAAGATGGTTTGCCAATTCGTCCAACAGCTGTTTTTAATCACAATGCACTTTTAGAAATGAATGATGTTGCTTTTAATCGCTTAGAGGTTTTAAAAGGGCCTTCGTCCAGTATCTATGGAAGTGAAGCCGTTGGAGGAAGTTTTAATTTTATTACAAAAAACCCGACTAGAGATTTTTCTGGACATGCAGGGTTTCAAATAAACGATATGGGGCTCACTCGTTATGAATTAGAGCTATCTAGATATGCAGGTAAGCATGTTGGCTTTTATATTGGAGCACAATCTATACAGCGTAAAGATGGTCCTGTAGAATATAGCGATTATGAAAAATTCGCATTAACATTTAAAAATGTAAATCATGTGTCACCCACATTAAATTGGACCAATGTTTTCAATATTATTGATTACCGCTCAGACATGACAGGCTCTTTAAGCGAATCAGATTATTCTGGAGGGAATTATGAAAGTGATCAAACCTTTACAAAGCGAGCGGCTTTTTCCTTTAGGTTTAGAAGTACAGTAGATAAAATTTGGAACACCAATAATAAAACCGCATTCAATTTTGTTTTTAGAAAAAACAATATGGGGCAAACCCCCTCCTACCGCATCAGACAGTTTAGAAATAGCGGACAGTTAACAGGTTTTGGTCGTGGTGAAATTAACGAAAATTCATTTTCGAGCCTTGTTGGTTTGGTGCAGCATAAATTAGATTTCGATTTTGCTAATTCGTCGTTAATTATTGGGTCTTCGTTAGACTATTCTCCCCAAGATTATGTAGCCGAAACAATATCTGTAACAGTAGATACAGCTACAGGTAGAAACACAGGATACACATTAAATGGAGGTGATTATATTCTTAATTACGATGCCAGTATTTTAAACTATGCAGGTTATTTTCAATATGAAATAAATCCCATTGAAAAATTAAAAGTAACAGCCTCTTTAAGATACGATGGTTTTGAGTATGATTATAACAATTTAGTTGATGGCGTTGCGGGACCTAGAGATTCTAAAAATAATTATAGCAATGTATCTCCAAAATTAGGAGCAAATTATAATTTGTCTAAAAAACTAGGGCTGTATGCTAATTATTCTAACGGATTTACACCACCACAAACATCTACCCTATACCGTAATAGCTTTGTTGGTGTTGGAGGTGATGTGTTTGATTTAAAACCGAGCAGCTACGATAATTTTGAGTTGGGAACTTATTTTAGATTATCAAATACTTTAAAAGCAGACATAGCCCTCTATCTTTTAGAAGGTAAAAATACGCTGATTACTTTACGTGATGCCAATGATGAGTTTTTTAATGCTAATGCAGGAAAAACACGTTCCTACGGTATTGAATACGGTCTTAAATACAGTCCGATTGAAACGTTAACGATAAGCCATAACGGAAGTTTTGCAAAGCATAGATATGTCGATTTTTTCGATAGAGGCGTCGATTATTCTAATACCGATAGAGAAACAGCACCGCAGCTTTTAGGAACCTCTAAAATTATTTATAAACCGCATGCCGTTAAAGGACTTTTGTTAAGTGTAACACACGAATTGGTTGGTAAATACAACACGAGTTTTGAAGGACAAATAGATAATGGAGACGGTACTTTTAATACGGCTATTTATAATGGACACAACGTGTTTAATGCTTTAGCTTCTTATAATATGAAACATTTTGAAGTTTGGGTACATGCGCTAAATATTTTTGATGAATTATATGCTGCAAGAGCGAGCTATAATAGGTTTAGAGGCGAAAATAGTTATACAATAGGAAATCCAAGTGCTTTTCATTTTGGAGTAAAATACAAATTTTAATCATTGAGAGGCTGTCTAAAAAGTGCTATATGTTGTCATTTCGACAAAGCGAAATTTATAACAAAAGGTGTTTTGTTTTCGATAATATTTTGAATGACACTTTTTAGACCACCACTTTTAATTCTTTTAAACTATGTTTAAAAAAGATCATAAATTAAATCAATGGCTTTGGAAATGGCACTTTATTGCTGGACTTATCTCTTTGCCAATTGTAGTCATACTAGCCATTACGGGAGGAATCTATTTATTTAAAGATACCTACGAAGCACCAAAACAAGCATATATAAAAATGGTTGAGGTAGAAGGAGAGGCTATATCGTATCAGGAACAATGGCAACTGGCTAAACCGTCTTTACACAAAGCACCCAATACGATGGTGATTCCTGCAAAAAAGAACCAAGCGACAGCATTTACTTCAGGCATGTTTAGTCATAAAAATAGTGTGTATGTAAACCCATATAAAGGTGAAATTACTGGGCATATTCACCCTAAAGATTCTGGCATGTATACTGTTAGAAAGTTGCACGGTGAGCTGCTGTTGGGGAAGTTTGGTACAAAAATCGTAGAACTTGTTGCTAGCTGGATTTTTGTATTAATTATTACAGGTATTTATGTGTTTTGGCCTGGTAAAAAAGAAGGTATAAAAGGGTTTTTTAAAATTCGTTTTAAACAAGGAAAACGTATCCTTTTTAGAGATTTACATACCGTTTTCGGGTTTTGGATGTCTATTTTATTGCTTATAACGTTAGCGGGTGGTATGCCATGGACCGATGTGTTTGGAGCTAACTTTAAATGGGTACAAGGTGTTACAAATACAGGTTTTCCTAAAACGTGGAGCGCCAGAGGTTTAAAATCGACGATGGAAGGCAAAGCCATTTCTTTAGATGATATGGTAATGCTGGCAAAGTCAATGAATTTAAAAGGTGAAGTAAGTATAGGCCTGCCAAAAGATGAAAAAGGGGTGTATAGTATTTACAATACAACATTCGATTTAGGTGCGCAAAAACGTTTTCATTTCGATCAGTATTCAGGAGAACAATTGATAAGTCATAACTGGGAAGATGTTGGTGTTTTAATGCGGGGCCGCATGTGGTTTATGGCATTTCATCAAGGACAATTTGGTACTTGGAATTGGATTATAATGATTTGTGTTGCTGTTTTATTGGCTTTTATGGCGCTTGCAGGACTAATATCGTATATAAAGCGTAAACCAACTAAAAAATGGGGAACACCAAAAGTACCTGCTCAGTTTAAAGTGGGATACAGTATTATTGCTTTAATTGTTTTACTAGGTATAGTATTTCCGTTATTTGGTATAAGTGTATTGGTTATTGTGCTTGTAGAGTTTTTGAGGAAAAGGACTAAGAAAGAACACAAACACTGATTTAGATACTAAACTTTTGTAAAATGTTATTCAGAACGAAGCGAACCTGCCTGAGGAAGGCAGGGAATCTTGTTATACTGATAACTCATAAAGTTTAAAAATCAAAAATAACTTGTTAGGCTATAGGACGACGTGCAGAGAATAAAACACTATTAGATTCTTCAGTCGTCCCTCCTTCTCAATGACACTAAAAAATAGAGTCAAGAGATATACTAAATATAATCTATTTGTTATTGGGATCTAAGCGAGGGTCAAACTCATATCCTTCACTATTCATATAACTCTTTACCATTTGATATTCTTTCTGGACTTTGTCGCCATTCTCCAAAGATAAGTTGCAATCGAAACGCACAAAATGATACTGAGGATAAAATGCATGGCCTACTCCCCAGGTTAAACCTTGTCCTGGTTGCACATCAACATCAGTAAACTTTCCTGGACGATAGGTTCCACCTCCTTTTGGAACTGTGATCCCTTGTATAACGGGATAAAAATTTATCCCATCTTCCGAGAATAAGATACTATTCCTTTCTGGCCCTTCGGGTAAAGTAGCGCATACTCCGTTGCGATACGGCCAAACCATACTTCCGTGCCCTCCCATCAACACAGGATTGTATTTTGATTTAATATATGGCCCCTCAGGATTATCAGCGATGGCGACTCCCGTTGCAAGGGGCATATCAGCATGTTCTTTATTAAACTCTCCTGGTGAGATATTAGGTTTCCAGGGCAACCGGCCATCACTCTTGTAGTATAAGAAATATTGACCTCCCTTAACAAAAAAAGTAGGTTCATGTATCACTTCTCCATCCCAGGCATCCTGAAATCCTGGTTTTAAAATTGGCTCGTCAAGTGCTTTCCATGGACCGTTAGGTGAATCAGCTACAGACATGCCAATTACGTTTGGTACAAAGTCGCCTGCCGTCCGAAAACTTTTTGCCCAGCGGGCATGCTTAATACTTTCTGCCGCCTGATAGCACAGGTAGTACTTGCCATCTACAACCAATATATCTGGGTTAAAAACACTTCGGTGGTCGTAACGCCCTGCTGCACCACGGTGGATTGCAATACCCTGTTCTTCCCATTTATATCCATCGGTAGAGGTGGCGTACCATACCTCACAGAGATCCCAATGAAAAGCTCTTGATGAATCTGTTGCATCATTCGGCCCCACCACTTCTGCATTAGACAGAGGCTTGGAATACCACATATAGTATATATCATCTACTTTTATGACACTTGACGGGTAGTAGCGTTCAACCCCTTCCTCGAATTCAAACCCTTCTAATTTTACAAATTTAAATTGAGTATTAAACTCGTTGAATTTTTCATAGCGGATCTTGCCCTCACGAAAACGTTTATAGGAGGCACTTTCATTAGTTTCTACCTGAGTTTCTATTTGATTTTCTGCCTGAGTTTTTTCCTGTTGGCATGAGAACAAATTCATTGCTATCAATACCAAAAAAATACTGATTTCTTTTTTCGTGATGAGTCTTATTGTCATAATACAGTCTGTCCGTTATTTATTAAATTAATATTTTTAAAAATAAATCAGGCTATTCATAAGCCTGATAACAAATATCTTAAAAAATCAGGAATTAAAGTTAATGATAATAGCTGAAAAGCCCAAACAGCTAATTTCCATTTGTTTAGATTATTGTTACAGTCTTTGGCATTGGGAAAAATCTGGATTGTGAGATTTATGTTGTTACATATCTAATCTATTCTTCTTTCTTCATAACTATTTAGTATTTTTTCATGCCGACCAGTAGTTAGTTCTCTATTTAGTTTTTCGACCAATGTGGAGTTTTGAATTCCTGATGAAACGTTTTTCTTTATGGCATTTGGAAAGTGTTTTATAGAAACGTATTTTTAGGTTTCTTTGATGAAAAGAACATTAAGAGGCAAACAAGTATTAATAAGGTTAAGTCAAAATATGGTGTAAACTATCTGCCTTAACCAACAGCTACGCAATGAAATTAATAAGATTAAAAAATATTTCAGATAATTACTTCCAAAAGGCTTGGGAGCTATATGAAAATGCCTTTCCTTATAACGAACGAAGGTTATTGGATGAACAAGCTAGCGTCTTAAAACAGAGTAAGTATCATTTTGAAGTTTTAATAAATGGCAAACAATTTATTGGATTTATCCTGTGGTGGGATTTTGAAACACATAGATATATAGACCATTTTGCAACAACTATAGAACAAAGAAATAAGGGGATAGGAAAGTTGATTCTTAATAAATTTATTGAAAGTAATGATAAACCAATTTTACTGGAAGTTGAACTACCGACATCTCATATTAATAAACGTAGAATAAAGTTCTATGAAAGAATGGGCTTTAAACTAAATCGACATTATTATGAAATACCGCCTCTAAGAGATGATCAAATACCATTGCAATTATTACTTATGTCATATCCAAGCGTCATACCCCAAAAAGATGTTGAATTGTTTATTAAAAAATGCCATCCTATTCTTTTTGAAAATGCATCCCATTTTTTGGAATAAAAAATAGGATGATTTGAATAAAATAAGCCAGTTACTAACAGTATGAATGAAACATAGCTAATAAGTGCTAAACCCAAAATGTAGTATCTTTTTCCTTGTTACGTTTCATAGAGAGTCATTACTTCATTTTAAAAAAGAACAAACAAAAAAATGAAAGATTTGTTAATACATTTTATGTCAAAATTCAACAAATTTACCCAAGAGGAAATTAATGCCGTTGTTGAAAACACCCAATTAGAAAACTTCAAAAAAGGAGTTACAATACTTCAAGAAGGTCAAATCTGCACTAAATGCTTTTTTGTTCTAGAGGGTTGTCTCCGACAATACCAAATAATAAACGGAGAAGAAAAAACAACAGCATTTTTTTTTGAGGGAGAGGCAGCAGTTCTATATTCCAGTTATTTAGAAAAAAAACCTTCAAAATATTATTTGTCAACCATCGAAAACTCCATTTTAACTACAGGAACACGAATAGCGGAAAAGGAATTGCATAAAAAATATCCGAAACTTGAAAACTTGTTAAATACTTTAATGCCTTATGATTATAACAAATCTCAAGAGCACATTGAATTACTTACCAATTATAGTCCCGAAGAAAGATACCTGACAGTTTTGAAAACCCGTCCAGAACTGTTTAATAGAATTCCTTTGCATTTAATAGCTAGTTATATTGGAGTCACTCCCGAATCTCTTAGTCGAATTAGAAAAAGAATTTTGAGTAAAGAAAAATCAGAATAAATTCTAAGGCAGTTATGCATGTTTAATTTGTTTCTTTTTAAATTGTATAAGTACAAACAGGCTTATCAATCCGACTAAAAGCTCAATATTCAAGGCTATTAGGATTGGTTCTCCACTCTCGCCAGTTTACAACAGGTAGGTAATAAACAAATCCCTATTACCTGTTTTTCTCACTCTTATCTTTACAAGTTAAGAGCTGCAGGTGGCTAACTTGCTATATCTGGTCGAAGGAAAAGGTTTAAAAACATAAAAGATTTACTAATTTAGCCGCTCTAAATAATTAAATATAGTTATTTGGTAACATTTTAATTATTATGTCTTATTAAAATAAATTGAATTATAGATGAATTTTATTGAAGCACAAGAAGATATGCGTAAATCCTACTTTGGAGGTGGGCCAGGAGCTTTTGCATCTGGAATTGTATGGCTAACAGCTGGAATTACTGCATTAATTAGTACAAAACAAATTAGCGTATTTGTCTTCTTTTTTGGAGGAATGCTAATTCATCCCATAGGAATAATGCTATCTAAGGCCTTAAATCGGTCTGGAAAACATGAAAAAGGAAATCCATTATCATATCTGGCATTAGAAAGTACTTTCATATTATTTATTGGACTATTTATAGCTTATTTAGCATTACAAATTCGTCCTAATTGGTTTTTTTTAATAATGATATTAATTATTGGAGGACGATACTTAATATTTTCTTCAATTTATGGAATGCGCATTTATTGGGTTTTTGGAGCTACATTAATTTTATCAGGAATTGGCGGGTCCTTTTTTAATGCTCCTTTTCATTTAATTGGATTAATTGGCGGAATAATAGAAATTCTATTTTCATGCATTATTATATATTTAGAAAAAAGTAAAATTAAATAGAGAAGACCGCTCCCTTAGAGTTGCAAACTTTGAGTAGAGAATATATTATACCCAAATAATCGATAAAGATCTCGTTTAAAAAAGTCTATAAAATGTAGTTTCTATAACCCCGTTACAATCATTTAAAATAACAGACAATAATTGTTTTTCTTCTTTTACCTTAAAATTAAATGGTGAAGCTAATAGGTTTAAACCACTTTGTTTTTTTAATCTGATTCCTTGCCCAGAAATAATATCTTTATTGGCTACAAAATCGCCTTCAGGTATATGTTCTGTTAGAATAACATACTTAAAATTAGTTAACTTACTTATGATGCTTTGTACTTCAGCATTCGACAAATGTTGCAGTACTTGTCTTAATAAAACACAATCCCCAGAAGGTAAATCATCTACTGCAATATCCAAACAATGAAATTCTAAATTTTCCTCTTTAAATGTTTCTTTATTATGCTTTATGAGGTCTGTTACTATATCTATTGCAACATACTTCTTAGTATGCTTTACCAATTCTTTTCCTACATTAAAATCGCCACAACCTAAATCACATACCGTAAGAGGGTTTTTAAAAGATGTTAAGAATGATTTTAAAACATCTATATAGGGATTTACTATTTCAGAATGATGCGATCCCACACCTGAATAAAAATGAGATTCGTTATCACCCCAAAGCTTCATTTTGTAAACCTGTTCCATAGCATCTTTGGTTGGCCAGGGCTTTTTTATTTTTTTAGTTCCATTTTCTTTCTTCTTCATAAATACGCTATTAGTCTATACAAACTATAAAAGCACAATTATACCTGTCTTTAAATGCAATATTAAAACAAACGTACAAATTATATCAATGGCTGTATTATAAATAGATAGTTCTGTAGAGACACTTAAAGAAGGCTTTCGGATTAGTGATGTCATTAAATATAGCAATCGAAACAGATAAAGGTTTTGATTTTACAACTTCATATTTTAATAAATGGGCAAAAGAAATAGGATTTAGTCATGTGAGTTTAATGCATTTAAGAGAATCTTCAAGTATTGCTATTGTAATTAAATAGAAGTTTTGCTAATTAATACAACGATCAATATAATACATGTTCTTTCACTGAAAACAGGGGTTTAAAAAAATAAAATTGTGCCTATATTTGATATGTTAACTACAACTTGATAATGTAATATTTTTTAGTACTACATTCCATGCACAAAACTAGTGGTCATTTAAAAATAATTGATGAGAATCTGTATCGCACAAACAAAACCTATTAAAGGAAATATTCAAAAAAATGTTGAAATACATAAAAGAATAATTGACCTAGCGGCTTTTAATAATGTTGATGTTATTGTTTTTCCCGAGCTTTCTTTAACAGGGTATGAACCTGAGCTCGCAGAACGATTATCTACAAGTAAAGATGATGTACGATTTGATGAATTTCAAAAAATAAGTGATTTTAAAAAAATTATTATTTGCGTCGGTGTTCCCATAAAGAGTGATAACGGTATACTAATTAGCATGCTAATTTTTCAACCAACCAAATCAAGAATAATTTATTCTAAACAATACCTTCATCCAGGAGAAAGTAGCTTTTTTGCTGCTGGAATAAATAATCAAATATTTTTAGAAAAAGAAAATCAAAAAATAGCATTTGCTATATGTTATGAAACCTCTGTTTTAGAGCATTCGGACTATGCTAATAATAAAGGTGCAAATATTTATATTGCAAGTGTACTGAACTCAAATGATAGTATTGATAAAGATATTAAAAGACTTTCCGAAACTGCAAAAAGACACAAAATGACAGTGTTTATGTCAAATTATGCAGGAATATCAGGTGGTTGTACATGTGCTGGTAAATCTTCCGTTTGGAACAAACAAGGTAATTTATTAGACCAACTTGATGCTAAAACCCAAGGAATTTTAATTTATGATACAGAAACCAGAGAAACAATTAAAATAAACGACCACTAATACAGGTAGTCGTTATACATAACTCTAAAACACTTGTAATTTATCTCTCCCCTTTTAAGAAAGCTTTTTGTTCACACTATAAGAAGGTTGAAAAAGCTTAATTTTAGTCGTCTGCATGTGCTTTAAAAGCTCAATAGAGACATTTAAAATCGATTTGTAAAAGAAATTTATAAAGATGTACAGGCAGTATCAACAAGATACTTTTAACTTTGTGAATTATCGATTTTAAAAACCATTCTAATCTCCTAAAAATTTTAGAAAATAAAAATAACTAACAAAGAATAAATGCCATTAAAATGAGCATTTATTAAGGCTGCTAAATTAGAAAAAATGGAAGAGAATATTCAAAGCAAAATGTTTCAAGAAATTAGGGACAAGGAAATATTTAAACAGGCTCAGCAATATTCTTTTGAGTACTTAGAAAATATTTTTAACCGAAATGTTTATCCAACTGAAGAAGCAATTGATAATTTATCAAAATTTGATGAAGATCTTCCAGATGGCTCTACAAAAGCGAAAAAGGTTTTGGAACAATTAAATCAATATGGAAGCCCAGCGACAACAGCAACATTGGGCGGAAGATATTTTGGATTCGTGTGTGGTAGTGCTTTACCTGTTGGGTTAGCAGCTAAAAACCTAGGAACTCACTGGGACCAATCGCCTGCAATGCATGTGCTTTCTCCAATAGGAAGTAAGTTAGAATCTGTTGTAGAAAAATGGCTAATTCAATTATTCAATTTACCAAAAGAAAGTTCTGCGGGGTTTGTTAGTGGTACTTCTACTGCAAATTTATGCAGTTTAGCTGCTGCAAGATATCGCATCCTTAAAAAGAATAATTGGGACATTAATCAAAAAGGATTATACAATGCCCCAAGAGTTAGAATTGTAACAGGGAAACAAGCGCATTCTACAATTCTAAAAGCCATAGGTATTTTAGGGTTTGGACAAGAAAGTATTGAGTGGGTTGATGTTGATAATCAGGGAAGGATAATTCCTGAAATGATTCCTGAATTAGATGAAAACACCATTTTAATTTTACAAGCAGGCAATGTTAATAGTGGTGCATTTGATGATTTTGAAACCATTTGTGCCCAAGCACAAAAGGCAAATTCTTGGGTACATATAGATGGTGCATTTGGGTTATGGGCTGGAGCGGTAGATAAACTAAAGCATTTAACAAAAGGAATTGAAAAGGCAAATTCTTGGGCGGTTGATGGACATAAAACTCTAAATACACCTTATGATTGTGGAATTGTTTTATGTAAAGATAAAGAAGCCATGACCGCCGCATTGCACATGTCTGGTAGTTATATTATAGAAAGTAAGCAAAGAGATGGCATGTTCTACACACCCGAAATGTCAAGAAGAGCAAGAGTTATTGAATTATGGGCGATAATGAAATATTTGGGAAGAGAAGGTATAGATCGTATGGTGTTGACTATGCATGAAAGAGCAAAACAATTCTCAAATGAAATAGGTAAAGTACACGGGTTTTATGTAGATAACGATATTGTGTTTAATCAGGTTATTGTTAGATGTGATAACGATAAAATGACTGAACGGGTTTTAAATAATATTCAAAACCTTAGAGAGTGTTGGTTGGGTAGCTCTGTTTGGCTAGGTAAAAAAGTTATGCGAGTTAGCATCTGTTCTTGGGTTACTACAGAAAAGGACATTTCTATTTCGATTAAATCGTTTGAAAAAGCTTTAGAGTTAGAAAGAAAGAATACTAGCAGAGGTGTATGAAACAAAACCGTTGGTTGTGAGAGGTTGTTAATTTCATGTAATTAGTTATTTCAGGATAAGTAGGGCTTCTTAAAGCCACTTATCAGTGTTCTACAACCTCCTTTAAACGTTTTCCAAAATCAAACAGCGCCTTAATTTCTTTAATACTAGCCAAACGTTCTTTTCCAAAAATTAATAAGGATTCTCCGTTCGACTCAATATGATAATAAGGATTACTTTCAAAGAAGTGAACAAGATCATCATTAAAAAAAGCAGTTATGGCTTCTTCATTATCTCCTAGCAAATAAAAACGTTTAGAAAAATCGGAATGATTTTGAATGGGAATGTCTTTAAAACCAGCAAAGGAATAAACCTTTTCTAAAAAGCCCTCCCTATCTAAAGTAAATTCAGGAATAGCAGAATCCAGCTGAATGTGGAGCATGGTAGATCTAACAACCTCTTTAGCTATAAATTCACCTTCAGAAAATTCAATATCAAATAAGTTTATGGCATTATTTTTATATGATAATTGATTGTAAATATGATTGATCGTTTTGGTATTAAAGAACAAAAAGTGATTTAAAGAATCGACATTTTTTTGTTTTTCAGAGTTATAGTTTAATTCGTAATCTTTAGCAAGGTCTTCCATGCTTGTTTGGCGTCTGGTGAGGTTGCTTTTAATAATATTAGGAACAGGAAGTAATCGTCTTAAAGCAAAAGGATGCTCAGAGTCTGTGTCATGCATATCTAAACCAATAACATCAAAATGACCATTTCGTTTTTTAAACAGTTCCTGATAGTTATGCATGTTTTCCATAACGGTATGGTCTACAAAGCTACACAGAGAAAAGTCAACAATAACATCTTTATCTTCTGGTACAGCGTCTAATTTATCTTTTAGCTTATAATAGTTTAAAAAGCTGCAAAAATGTTTTACGCTAACATAAAAGTTATCCTGACCTTCTTCCTGGTACATTAAAACATTAGGCTTTATAACGTTTCTAACAAAAAGGGATATGGTTTTATTGATGATGATGTGGATGATTAAAGTTGTAAACACACCTGCTAAAATGCCCGTAATCAATCCTATTTTCAGGGTGACTAATAACGTTACAAAGAATATAATAAGTTGCTCTTTACCAATGGAGAATATTTTTTTAATGACGTTAGGTGATGCTAACATATAACCTGTATATACCAAAATAGCCATTAAAGCGGGCAATGGTATTCGGGTTAATTGTGTGCTAAACAAAACAATGAAAAGCACTAAAAATGTTGCGTGAAAAAAGTTAGAAGATCTATTGCTTGCACCATTATTTACATTAACAGAACTACGGGCAATAACGGTTACAACATTAAGTCCGCCTAAAAACCCACTGCCTATAGTTGCTAAACCTAGTGCTTTGAGATCTTTGTTTACATTAGATCGTCTTTTTTCAGGGTCTAATTTATCTACAGCTTTGATGCTTAATAGTGATTCTATACTGGCAATTAAAGTGATAGCTAGTACACTGGACCAAAATGGAAAACTACCAATACTGGAAAAATTTGGCAAGTGCATATCTGCAATAATCGTTTGGATACTGGGAATTCCAGAAATCATATATTCTTTTGCAATAGGGTTTTGCTCATGTACTACAACCTCGAAATAGTAACTAAAACCTATAGATAATATAACAATCCACATGGGTGCTGGGATAAGTTGCAAATATTTATTTCTAATTTTTGCATAAAACATCATGATTGCTAAACTTATCACGCCTGCTAATGCTGCAAAAATCAATCCTTTATTTTCATAATGTATAGCATCGTTGATAGTAAATGGTATTTCGAATAGATAATCTAAAGTATCTTCTCTTTTAATTTTATGAGCAAACATAATATGAAACTGCTTTCCCAAAATAATTAAACCAATAGCAGCCAACATGCCTTGAATGGCAGATGATGGAAAAAAATCGGCTAGTTTTCCCATTCTAAAGAACCCAAGTAAGAGTATTAAAATACCAGAACATATAATAGCAGCATAGGCACTCTCTATACCCAATGCTGTTATTGCTACTAGAAGTACACCAACCAAACCGTTACCTGGTCCAGCAATAGTCACGTGACTTCCACCAAAAACAGAAACGACAATACCACCCACTACCGCTGCTATAATACCAGCAATTGGAGGTGCCTCACTAGCCATAGCCAGCCCAAGCCCTAGAGGTAATGCGATAAGACTAACAACAAAACCAGAAAATATATTTTTTGGCAATGTGCTAAGAAAACTTTTTATTTTACTTTTTTTTGGACTCATTGAAGGATTAAAACATCGGTTGGTAATTCTGTTAAAATATGCTCTATATCGTGTGGGAATAAACGATCCCGAAAAGTCATTTTACTAGGAGCGTTCATAACCAATAAGTCGGCTCTGGAAATTTGAGCATAATGCCCTATAGAATAACCTTGCTTACCAAAAATGGGTTGCAATTTTGTGACAATGTTTTTAGTGTATTTTTCAGGAATATGTTCTATAATATCGTTAATTCTAGAATTTTCTCTAAGCCTGATACGTTCTTTAATAATAGTAGCCCTACGCAAAGATTTATCGTCATCAACTTTTACAGAAACCTGTTCTTGTTTAATTTCTTCAACAATAGTGATTTTTTCTGCTTTAAGTTGTTTACCAACATAAAACGCTGCATTAATAGTTTGTTCGGTTTTAGGGTCTTCTAACCCATTTACAACAATATGCTCGCATGCTACACGTTCAACCGAAGGCTTAATTAATAACAACACAGAACACTTTGCTTTACGAGTAATCTTTCTGGCTATAGAACCTACATAATATTTTAAAAAACGTTCACGTTGTACAGCTCCAAGAATTAAGAGATCAATATTCTTTTCTTCGGCAGTAGACAAAATAACATCCACTGGTTTTCCAGATTTGTATACAACTTCATAATCTAGATTCTCTTTTTCAAAAGGCTTTAAAAAAATTTTAAGCATTTTAACTTTGTCATCAGAAACTTCACCAACATGAATTAAAAACAACTTTGACTTAAAGAAAAGAGAAAGTCTAGCTGCCTCATAAAGGTTTGCTTTTAAGTTTGGTGAGAAGGCAGCACCAATACCAATGCTTTTAAATGGTTTTAAAGACACTTTAATTGTTTAGATAATAAGAGTGAAAGATAGTATTTTTTTAAAACAAAAAAAGAACTTAATTAAAACAATCATCTAATTTAGTATTAAAGATTAGGACTAACAGCAACTAATAAAATATAATCAGATGAAATCATCTGTTTTACTTAAATTAGTGTTTTATAAAGATTTTAAAGAATGTTAGAATTAGCAGGAATCATTATTTTGGGAATATTGGCGCAGTGGGTCGCTTGGAAATTTAAAATCCCAGCAATCTTACCCCTAATTCTTATAGGGTTATTAGTGGGGCCAATTGCCGCTGAGTTTTTAAGTGATGATGGAACCAAATGGATTGAACCCATTTGGAATGGCAAACAAGGTTTGTTTCCAGGAGACGGTTTGTTCTATTTTGTCTCTCTGGCTATTAGCATTATCCTTTTTGAAGGCGGATTAACATTAAAACGTTCTGAAATAAAAAACGTAGGACCTGTTATTACTAAATTAATAACACTAGGTTCGGCTGTTACTTTTTTTGGTGCAGGGATCTTAGCGTACTTCATTTTTGAATTAAGCTGGGAACTTTCTTTTTTGTTTTCAGGACTCATCATTGTTACTGGCCCAACGGTAATCACTCCTATTTTAAGAAACATTCCTCTTAAAAAAGATATTTCGACGGTATTAAAATGGGAGGGTATTTTAATTGATCCTATCGGGGCTTTGGTAGCCGTATTGGTGTTCGAGTTTATTAGCGTTGAAGGCGATAGTGGTTTTACTAAGACAGCCTTAATTGAATTTGGAAAAATTATTCTTTTTGGTACAACCTTTGGTTTTACATTTGCACACGCATTAGCCTTTGCTATTAATAAAAAGCTAATTCCTCATTACCTGCTAAATGTAGTATCGCTTTCTACGGTACTATTGGTTTTTGTTGAATCGGAAATTTTTGCACATGAGTCTGGTTTATTAGCCGTTGTTGTTATGGGTATGGTTTTAGGTAATGGTAAATTAGAAAACATAAAAGAACTACTTTATTTTAAGGAATCTTTAAGTGTTTTGTTGATTTCTATTCTTTTTATTTTACTAGCGGCAAATATTGATATTGAAGATTTAATGTTGCTTTATAGTTGGAAAACCGCTTTGCTTTTTGCAGCCGTTGTTTTTATTATAAGGCCTTTAGCGGTATTTTTAAGTACCTCAAAGTCTAAATTAAAAATGAACGAAAAGCTATTTATTAGCTGGGTAGGTCCACGAGGAATTGTTGCTGCTGGAATAGCATCTCTTTTTGGAAGCAAATTAATGAAACAAGGTGTTGAAGGGGCAGAGTATATTACTCCTTTGGTGTTTATGATTGTTCTTGGAACTGTTTTATTAAATGCGACTACTGCCAGAGCATTTGCCAAAGTTGTTGGTGTTTTTCTAAAAAAATCGGAAGGCATTTTAATATTAGGAGCATCACAAGTTTCTAGATTAATAGGTCAATATTTAATGGATAACCAACGGCATGTTGTTTTAATTGATAGTAATCAAACAAATATTCAAATAGCTCATGAATTGGGTCTTGAAGCTATAGGCACCGATATTTATTCTGAAACTTTAGGAGATAACATCGAACTTAATGATATCGGTTTTTTAATGGCTTTAACGGGTAGTTCTGATATTAACCAATATGCTATTGATAAATTTGGAAAACAATTTGGAGAGAACGGATCTTTTAGGTTAATAACGGCAGATGAAATGAATGATCCTAACAATAACCCAAAGGAAGGCTTATTTTCTCATACAGATGATTTTAACACCCTTACTGAGGTGGCTCGTAAATACCCCGAGATTCATGAAGTTGAAATTCGTGATAGAGCACATTATGAAGATTTAATTGAGGCAACAAGCAAGGTGTATGATACGATACCATTGTTTGTTAAAGATAAAAAAGGTGTTTTGGAAATAATATCTTCGTATAATAAAGCTATCGAAAAGGTTGAAAAAGGGTATTGGTTAGTGTATTTAGGAAAGCTTTTAAAATAAAAAAAGAGCTGCTTAAAATATATTTAAACCTCTGTTCTAGTAAAGTGTCAAGAACTTTTAGTCTCTAATACATTTTAAGCAACCCTTTTATATTTCTAGATTTGCATTTTTTAAGCCATAATATGAAGCTCAGTAAACTCTTTGTTGATAACTAATGTATTATCACCATTAAGTTTAATATCCTTAAAAAGAATCTCTTCATTATCAACTTGAACTTTAGAAATTTTAAATGGTAACCCATGTAAGCTTAATTTAAACGTTTTATATGTTGTTATAAACTTACCAGATTTATGTTGTTGAATAATCAATTCGTTTTCCTTACCAAGCAAATTAAAGTTTCTTAAACTATACCTTCCTTTAATGTAATCATAGCCATCTGTAGCATCTTCGTAAACCATTGAGTTTTCTTTACCTAATTTATAATATACATCAAGTAATAATTCATCAATAACTTTTTCACCTACGTATTGTTGAATAGGGTATTTAGGAATAATAGCACCTTCTTTTACAAATATTGGCATGCTATCTAAATCTGCATCTACCCATAGTTCTTGTCCGCCACTAACAAGTTCGTCGTTCCAGAAATTATACCATTTACCATTTGGAAAGTACATGCGCCTTCCTTTTTGGTTAGGTCCAGTAATAGGACATGCTAATATTTTTTCGCCAAAAACAAACTCATCATTTCTATAATGGGTGTGTTGATCGTGCTGGTCGTATAAAACAAGTGATTTTAAGATAGGAATACCTTCCTCTGCATATCTCCAAAAAGCAGTATATAAATACGGAAGTAGTTGATATCTTATTTCGATAAACTTTCTTACGACATCTGTAATGTTCTTTCCAAAAGCCCAAGGTTCTTGATCACCATGGTCTCCAGAAGAGTGTGTTCTGCAAAAAGGATGGAAAATACCTAACTGAATCCAACGCGCATATAATTCGCCATTTGGTTGTTCTGCAAATCCGCCAATGTCAGATCCTATAAATGAGAATCCAGACATGCACATACGTTGTGCCTGTAGGTTTGCGATATTTAAATGATCCCAAGTTGCTACATTATCGCCCGTCCAGCTTGAGGTATAGCGTTGTGTACCAGAATAAGCAGCTCTTGTAATTACAAAAGGCCTTTTAGGATACGAGAATTTTTTTAAACCCTGGTAGGTCGCTCGTGCCATTTGCATACCGTAAACGTTATGCGCTTTTCTGTGACTACAATTGTTTCCGTCGTAATCATGTCTTACGTCATTAGGGAATGTTTTTCCAGGAACATCCATAACAGCAGGCTCATTCATATCATTCCAAACACCTTTAACTCCAATATCTTCAACAAGTTCTTTGAATAAATTAGACCACCATTCTCTAACTTCGGGGTTTGTGAAATCTGGGAAATAACATTCTCCAGGCCAGACTTTACCTTTCATATAAGGGCCGTCTGCACGTTTACAGAAATAATCTTTTTCAAGACCTTCTTGAAATACAGAATAATCCATGTCTATTTTAATGCCTGGATCGATAATAACAATCGTTTTAAAGCCATCATCTGCTAATTCCTTAACCATTCTTTTAGGGTCTGGAAAATGTTCCTTATTCCAGGTAAAACACCTGAAGCCTTCCATATAATCAATATCTAAATAGATAGCATCACAAGGAATTTGTAGTTCTCTAAACTTGGCTGTAATTTCTTTTACGTTTGATTCTGGATAATAACTCCATTTACATTGGTGGTAACCTAAAGTCCAAAGGGCGGGCAATTCGTGAGGTTTCCCTGTTAAATCTGTATAGTTTACAACAACATCAGACATTTCTGGACCATAAATGAAATAGTAATTCATTTCGCCTCCATGAGCCCAAAAACTTGTTATATTACGACGTTCATTACAAAAATCAAAAAATGAACGAAATGTATTATCAAAAAAGATCCCGTAAGATTTTTTATTATGTAAAGCGGTATAAAATGGAATGGCTTTATAAATAGGATCGGTATCTCTGCCATAGGCATAAGAATCTGTTACCCAATTTTCAAAACGTTTTCCTTTAAGATTATTATCTACAGGTTTATCTCCTAAACCATAGTAACTTTCACCTGGTTGAGCTGTTTTTGACATTTTTACAACATCGCCACCATGCTCATAACTTTCTTCCCAGTGAAAACCAAGTTCGTCTTCACAAATTAAGGTATTATCCTTAGCATCAAAAATGGAAGTTCGTAAGTCTAATTTTGAAATATGGCAAATAAGCTTAGCCGTAGTTATAACATAATAATCGTCATTTTCGGTAACTTCAAGATGATTATAACCTCTACTTGCGTATTTGGTTATGGCATAAGAGAAGTCATTTTCAAAAATACCTGTTGTGGTAAATCTGAATCGTAAGACACTATCGCGTCGCACGGTAACTTCTAATATAACACCATTTTCTGTTGTGAAAGAGAGTACATTAAGGTTTTTTTCGTACGATATTATTTTAGAAGGAAACAGGTTTCCTTTATATTCTAATTCGGTATTTAAAATCATAAGAGTATAAGCAATTCATTAGTTGTCGAAATTACTAAATTTAACAGCTAATAACGGTCTGTTTTTATTAAAAAAACATTAAGATAATTTCATAAAACACAAATAATCAATAAGATAATTAAGGAAATCTCAAATAAGCTATTATTTGAATTGAAATACGATCATGCCTAAAGGCGGTAGTGTTATTTCTACCGAAAAATCTCTACCGTTCCATGGATCTTTTTTGGCCGTAATCTGTTTTTTATTTGTAACACCGCTTCCTCCAAATTCTTTAGCATCACTATTGAAAATTTCTTTAATTTTTGCTTTTATAGGAATTCCAATTTTATAATTTTCTCTAATGGTCGGTGTTAAATTACAAACTACAATAACATCATTTTTTGAGTTATAGCCTTTTCTTATATAAGACAAGACACAGTTTTCATGGTCATCAAAACTAATCCACTCAAATCCTTCACCGCTAAAACCTTTTTCATATAAAGCAGGTGTTGTTTTATAGAGTTTGTTTAATTCTTTATAATAATTTTGAAGGTTTTTATGCGGTTCAAATTCCAATAGATTCCAATCTAGGCTTTTTTGAAAATCCCATTCGTTATATTGACCAAATTCACTTCCCATAAACAATAACTTGGTTCCTGGGTGTGTAAACATACAGCCATATAACAAACGAAGGTTTGCAAAACGTTGCCATTCATCACCAGGCATTCTTCCTAAAATGGAATTTTTACCATAAACGACTTCGTCGTGCGAGAGTGGTAGCATAAAATTTTCGGTAAAAGCATATGCTAAACTAAAAGTGATGTCGTTTTGATGGTATTTTCTATGAATGGGATCTTTGGCAAAATATTCTAAGGTATCATGCATCCAGCCCATCATCCATTTCATTCCAAAGCCTAAACCGCCGGAAAAGACAGGTTTAGAAACCATGGGGAATGCGGTAGACTCTTCTGCAATGGTTTGAACATCTGGGAATGATCTATAAACTTCTTTATTTAATTCTTTTAAAAAGCTTATAACAGCAAGGTTTTCTCTACCTCCATACATATTTGGTTCCCACGCGCCTTCTTCTCGGGAGTAATCTAAAAACAGCATGGATGCTACGGCATCAACACGTAATCCATCTGCATGATATTGTTCCATCCAAAAAACAGCATTACTGATCAAAAAAGCTCTCACCTCATTACGTTCGTAATTAAAAATTAAACTTTTCCAATCTTGATGGTAGCCTTTTCTTTTATCTGGATGCTCATACAGGTGCGAACCATCAAAAAAACCGAGGCCATGTGCATCTTCTGGAAAATGTGATGGTACCCAATCTAAAATAATACCAATATCGTTTTGATGTAGTTTATCAACCAAATACTTAAATTCTTCAGGGTAGCCAAAACGGGATGTTGGCGCAAAGTATCCTGTTAGTTGATATCCCCATGAAGGATCGTAGGGGTATTCCATAATAGGCATGAGTTCTACATGTGTAAAATTCATGTCTTTTACATAATTTACTAAATCGTCTGCCAATTCAAAATAAGATAAAAACCGATCTTCTTCTAAATGTTTTTTCCAAGAGCCTAAATGTACTTCATAAACAGAAAAAGGAGCATCTATAGCATTATGCTTTTTACGCTTTTTCATCCAATCCTTGTCTTTCCAAGTATAGTTATCATGCCAGACTATGGATGCTGTTTTTGGTGGATGTTCACAACGTCTAGCGTATGGATCTGCTTTTTCTGTTGTTATGCTGCCATTATAACTTTCAATGTGATACTTATAAACAGTACCTTTTCCAATTAAAGGAATAAAGCCTTCCCAAATGCCACTTGAATCCCAGCGAACATTTAATTGATGTTCACCTGTTTTCCAATAATTGAAATCACCAATAACAGATACCGATTTAGCGCTAGGCGCCCAAACAGCAAAATAAGTTCCTTCAATACCATCGATAATGGTTATATGAGACCCAAATTTTTCATAAAGGCGATAATGTGTTCCTGATTTAAAAAGATAGATGTCTAGCTCTGTAAACAGACTATAAGGTTTTACTTGTGCCATATATTATATTACAAAACCATTAGGGATTACGGCTCCTTTTTTAATTACTACTATACCATCTTTAATAGCATAAGAATCTGTTTCTGTAGCTTCTAAGTGCAGACCTCCATTAATTCTTACGTCATCTCCTATACAACAATTTTTGTCTAGGATGGCATTTTTTATAAAGCAACGCGCTCCAATTCCTATAGCGTTTATCTTGGGGTTTGTAATGTCCTCTAGAGTTTGATAATGGTCGCTACCCATCATATAGGTGTTTATTACTGTCGATTCGTCTCCAATTCTGGAGCGAATACCTATTACCGATTTTTCAATTTTGGCTGCACTAATTATACAGCCTTCAGCCACGACGGTTTTGTTAAGTGTTGTACCAGATACTTTTGTTGTAGGAAGCATTCTGGCTCTGGTATAAATACGTTTAGATTTATCGTATAAATCAAAATTTGGAATGTTTGCAGTGAGGCCAATATTAGCCTCAAAGAAAGAATCTATATTCCCTATATCTGTCCAATATCCCTCATATTGATAACTTAATGTTTTGTGTTTATCAATGCTCTGTGGAATAATTTCTTTACCAAAATCTATAGTACTAGGGTCGTCCATTAATTTAATTAACAGATCTCTGTTAAAAATGTAAATTCCCATAGAAGCCAGATAATTTCGACCCTCACCTTTCATTTCATCACTTACTTCAGAAGTCCATTCTGGTAACAAGCCAGCGTCTGGTTTTTCAATAAATGAAGTTATTACATTCTTATCATTAGCTTTTAAGATACCAAAAGAGGTGGCATCTTTTGCATTAACAGGAATGGTAGCGATAGATATTTTGGCTTTGTTTTTTATATGTTCATTAATCATTAATTCATAATCCATTTGGTATAACTGGTCGCCAGAAAGAATTAATACATAATCGAAGTCATGTCTTACAAAGTGATGCATGCTTTGACGAACAGCATCTGCAGTACCCTGAAACCAACCTTTGTTTCCTGGTGTTTGTTCTGCCGCTAATACATCAACAAAAGCAGTACTAAAAAAACTAAAATGATAGGTGTTTTTAATATGACGATTTAATGAAGCCGAATTAAATTGTGTTAAAACAAACATGCGTTTTATGTTCGAATTAATACAATTTGAAATAGGAATATCTACTAATCTGTATTTTCCCGCAATAGGAACAGCTGGTTTAGACCTTGTCTCTGTTAATGGGTATAATCTTGAACCTTGACCGCCGCCTAATATAATGGCTAAAACTTTATCGTTAATCATATTTTTGCTATTAGTTTTTTATGGATTTATATAGTTTAATGTATTCATTTGCAGAGGCGTCCCAGGAATGGTTAATTCCCGTAATCTGCGCACTTAATTTTTTATAGATGTTCTTGTCTTTATAAAGTGAAACGCCTCTATCAATAGCGTTTGTGATCTCTGAGATAGTAACGTTTGGGTGACAAATACCAAACCCATCTTTTTCTGAAATATCTATAACGGTATCTTTAAGACCTCCAATACTTCTTACAATAGGTATCGTACCATACCTTAATGCATACATTTGGTTTAGTCCGCAAGGCTCTACCCGCGATGGCATGAGCAAAAAATCTGCTCCAGAATAAATAACATGAGATAAGGCTTCATCATAGCCTATAAAAGCATTATAGCTGCCTTTATAATCCTTTTTAAGCGCTTCCAGTTGAGTTTCTACGTCATCGTGCCCAGATCCTAATAATAAGATGGAAGCTTCTCCTTTTTCAAGAGTATTTTTAAATGCTTCTGGGAACAGGTCAGATCCTTTTTCTCCAACTAATCTACCAATAAAAGCAAAAAGGGGTTTGTTAAAGTCTAAATTAAAGGTGTCACATAAGTGTTTTTTATTTGCTTTTTTTCCAGAAACTACTGTTTTAGTAGTGTAATTAGAAATAAGGTAGCTATCGGTTTCTGGGTTCCATACATTCCAGTCAATACCATTAAGAATACCAGAACATTTTGCACTTTCATGATTTAGCAAATCTTCTAATCCATTGGCAGACACTTTTAATTCTTCCATATAACTAGGAGATACTGTAGTAACTTTCCAGGCACATTTTATTGCTGCTGCTAATGGATTTATACTGCTTCCCCAATCTAAAAGGCCTACATTTTCAAAATTAAAAGCAGGAATTAAGCTAACCTTATTATGAGGAAACCATCCTTGGTATTGTGCATTATGTATGGTTAAAATATTTGGTATGTTTCTGAAAGACTCATATTTAAAACTTTCTTGTAGCATAAAAGGTATGAGTCCTGTATGGTGGTCATGGCAATGTATGTAATCGGGATAAGAGTCCCATGTTAGCATCCAGTCTAGAGCTGCTATTTGAAAAGCTAAAAATCGCTCGGTATCATCAGAAGAATAAACGTAGTCTTTGAACAAAAGTTCGGGAATATCAACAAAAAAGATATCAAAATCTAAAAGAGGCTCTTTTAAGGTTAATATTTTAAAAGTGTACGATGCGTCTCCTAAGTTTAATTGAGACTCATAAATGGTATTAAATGTATTTGTGTTGGTAAACTTGTTATTATAAAAGGGCATAATAACCTGGGAAGAAAATGTGGCACTATTTTGATATTTTGGTAATGCTCCAACAACATCTGCCAGTCCTCCTACTTTAGCTACTGGGTAGCACTCTGCGCTTATGTGTACAACGTTCATATATTATATTGCGTATCTTATAAACTTACAAAATTATTGTCTAAAATTTTTGTAAGATTTTATTTTTAAGGAAAATAATGCATATACAAGATTAATTAAGATTATTAATAATAAAAATTGAAAAAAGGGCACGAATACTTTTAATTTTTCAATAAATAGAGGAAGAAGTCTTCGAAAACAAATTTTTATCTTTGAGTAGAAAAACTATTAATTCAATAGAAGATAAATCCTATATTTGTTTTTACTGTTATAAAGCAGTTATTTAATATGTTTAAAAGCCTTTTTTCTCTCGCATGCTTTCTTCTTTTTTTAAACATAAATGCTCAAAATAATGATTTTGAAAAGCAATTAGATAGTATACAAACGTTAAGACGCTTATCTGAAAATAGTGAATTAGATATAGAGATTCGGATAGATTATGCTCAAAGGGCTAGTGAGCTGTCTTATAAAACGGAAGTTGATTCGGTTATTTTGAATTCGAACAGAATTCTTGCATGGGCTTATTTAGATAATGAAAAGTATTTTGAGCAATCGATAATCTTAAGTCATAAAAACTTAAGATTTGCTGACAAGCTTAGGGACTCATCAAACCTGGCTTATATAAATTGTCATTTAGGGTATGCTTATCAAACTTTTAAGAAAATGAATGACAGCGCTTATTATTACTATTATAAGTCTTTAAGGATATTTCGAAAATATAAGCGTTTAAATACAAATGAAGATAAATTGAATCAGTGTATAATATATGGAAATATTGCCGAAATGCAGAGGGATGAATATGACTATATAGGAAGTCAATCCAATATAATAAAAGCCATAGATTTAATGCTTGAGACCCCTAAGACAAAAGTTAGTCTCAATTATTTATTAGAATCTTATTCTTTTTTAGGATTAAATTCGGTAAGCCTTAAAGAATATGAAGAGGCACTAAGCTACTATAAAAAGGCTCTTAATGTTAATAATAACTCACTAATAGACTGTTTTACGAATGAATTATTTATTAAAATCAATATAGCCGAACTTTATAGAAAAAGGGGAGATTATGATAAAGCTCTTGAAGCCTATAATAAATTACTCAAAGATACTACTACAAAAGAAAAAGACCCAGCTTCTTATGGTGCTATATTGAATAATTTGGCTTATACCATGTTTTTAGCAAAAGATAAGAACGAGTATAAAATAGATTCTTTGTTTACCAGAGCTTATAAAATTTTTAACGATTTAGATTTACAATATGAAATTTTAGCAGGAGGAAATGATATGGCTGAATTTTATTATGTCACAAACCAAAAAGACAAAGCTTTATATTATACTGAACGTGCCTATAAAATAGGAATAGACATTAAAAATTTTGAGGAAGTATTACGGTCTTTAAAAATACTTTCAAAACTAAAAGAAGACGATTCTGGGAAAGCCTATTTATATGAATATATAAGTTTAAAAGATAGTTTAATTACGAACGAACGATTTAGTAGAAATAAATTTGCCAGAATAAAATTTGAAACAGACCAGTATATAAAAGAAACGAAACGATTAAACTCCCAAAACATCTTAATTTCTATTATAGGCGGTGTTTTAATATTAATATTGGGGCTCTTATATTTTATTAAAGTTCAACGCTCAAAAAACAAAACCCTTAAGTTTAGTAGTGAGCAAGAAAAAGCCAATCAGGAAATATATAAGTTGATGCTGCAGCAGCATACCAAGCAAGAAGAAGGGCGCCTACAAGAACGGCATAGAATAGCAGAAGATTTGCATGATAGTGTGTTAGGCAAGTTGTTTGGCACAAGAATAGGGATGGGCTTTTTAGATATTAAAGGAGATAAAACCACTTTAAACAAGCATAAAAGCTATATAGAAGATTTGCAAGAGATAGAAAAGGAAGTGCGAGATATATCGCATGCGCTAAAAAAAGAAGAGGAATTATCAAAAACCAGTTTCCAGTCCTTTTTAGAGGAATATATAGAAAATCAAAGTGCTATAGGAGGGTTTTCGTATAATATAGAGATTGGAAACAACGTGGTTTTCGAGCTGTTAAATGAGAGTATAAGAGTAGAAATTTACCGCATTATACAGGAGGCTATTCAAAATATTATAAAGCATGCCAAAGCAGATCATGTTGCTATTTCTTTTTCTTTAAAAAAAACTATTTTAGAAATTAAGATTAAGGACAACGGCATAGGGTTTGATGCTAGTAAAAATTATAAAGGTATTGGTTTAAAGAATATCGCATCTAGAGTATCAAAACTTCGAGGAGGTTATCAAATAACCTCAAATTTAGATGAAGGAACCGAACTAAGAATAAGTACCCCAGTTTAAAAGAGTCTTTAAAATATGAACGTATTAATTGTAGAAGATCACCCATTAATTAGCGATGCTTATGAAAACGCTTTGAATCACGTAAGCTCTAACAATACAAGTTTAAAGTTTGATATTGATATTGCTACAAATTGCGATGATGCTTATTTAAAAATCAAAAATGCTTTAAAAAATAAGGCTATTGATATTGTTTTTTTGGATATAAAATTACCGCCATCTAAAGATGGGAAGATCATTTCGGGAGAAGATTTAGGTATTAAAATAAAGATGCTTTTACCAAATACGAAAATAATTATAGCGACGACGTATAACGATAACTATAGAATGAATAGTATTTTTAAAAGTATAAACCCAGATGGATTTTTAATAAAGAATGACTTAAGCCCTAAAGAACTTGTTTTGGCTGTTGAAAAAGTAATAGAGGGCGATCCGTATTATAGTAAATCTGTAATTAAATTAATGAGAAATCAGGCTTCTAATAATTTTATGATAGATGATATTGATAGAAAATTATTATACGAGCTATCCCGTGGCACAAAAATGAATGAATTACCACAAATACTACCGCTTTCTAAAGCGGCTATAGAAAGAAGAAAACGACTATTAAAAGAGGTTTTTAATGTAAATAATAAAAGTGACAGAGAGTTGCTTGAAGCTGCAGAGCAAAAAGGATTTATCTAGTCATTCAATTTTAAAACGGCCATAAAAGCTTGTTGAGGTATTTCTACATTACCTACTTGACGCATACGTTTTTTTCCTTTTTTCTGCTTTTCTAGAAGTTTACGCTTACGGGAAATATCTCCGCCATAACATTTAGCAGTAACATCTTTACGAAGTGCTTTAATAGTTTCTCTTGAAATAATTTTAGCTCCAATCGCTGCTTGAATAGGAATATCGAATTGCTGGCGCGGAATTAGTTCTTTTAGTTTTTCGCACATTTTTTTACCAATATTCTGAGCGTTATCAGCATGAATTAAAGCAGATAGCGCATCAACAGGTAGTGCATTTAATAAAATGTCTAAACGTACAAGCTTAGAGGTTTTCATGCCTATTGGGTGGTAATCGAAAGAGGCGTAACCTTTTGAAACGGTTTTTAAGCGATCGTAAAAATCGAAAACAATTTCAGCCAAAGGCATTTCAAAAGTTAATTCAACACGTTCTGTTGTTAAATATGTTTGATTTAAAACAAGACCTCTCTTTTCAATACAAAGCGACATCACATTACCAACAAAATCCGATTTAGTAATGATCGTTGCTTTAATATAAGGTTCTTCAACACGGTTAACAGTTGAAGGGTCTGGTAAATCGGATGGGTTATTTACTACAAAAGCCTCATCAGGGTTTTTATTTGTAAAAGCATGGTACGATACGTTGGGAACCGTAGTAATAACAGTCATATCGAACTCACGTTCTAAACGTTCTTGAATAATTTCCATATGAAGCATGCCTAAGAAACCACAACGAAAACCAAAACCTAAAGCTGCAGAACTTTCTGGAGCAAATACTAAGGATGCATCGTTTAATTGTAGTTTTTCCATCGAATTACGAAGTTCTTCGTAATCTTCTGTATCAACAGGATAAATACCTGCAAAAACCATTGGTTTAACATCTTCAAAACCTTCAACAATATTGGTTGTTGGGTTTACGAAATCAGTAATGGTATCACCAACTTTTACTTCTTTAGCGGTTTTAATACCTGTTATTAAATAACCTACATCACCCGTTTTTACACTTTGTTTTACAACTTGGTTAAGTTTTAATGTTCCAACCTCGTCTGCAAAGTACTCTTTATCGGTTGCAACGAATTTAATTTTTTGGCCTTTTTTAATTTCACCATTAAAAACTCTAAAATAGGTTTCAATACCTCTAAAAGTATTGTAAACAGAATCGAAAATTAGGGCTTGTAAAGGAGCGTCTGGGTCTCCTTTAGGAGCAGGAATGCGATCTATAACCGCAGCTAAAATATTGTCGACTCCAAAACCTGTTTTTCCACTGGCATGGATCACTTCTTCAGAATCACAACCTAATAAATCTACAATATCGTCGGTTACTTCCTCTGGGTTTGCACTTGGTAAATCAACTTTGTTAAGTACGGGGATAATTTCCAAATCGTTTTCTAAAGCCAAATACAAATTAGAAATCGTTTGTGCCTGAATACTCTGGGCAGCATCTACAATAAGTAAAGCACCTTCACAGGCAGCGATAGATCGAGAAACTTCATACGAGAAATCTACGTGACCAGGCGTGTCAATTAAATTTAAAATATACTCTTCTCCTTTATAAGTATATTCCATTTGGATGGCATGCGACTTTATGGTAATACCACGTTCGCGTTCTAAATCCATACTATCTAGTAGCTGCGCTTGTTGTTCTCTGGCTGTTACCGATCCTGTATAATCTAATAAACGGTCTGCGAGCGTACTCTTACCGTGATCTATATGTGCAATAATGCAAAAATTTCTAATATTCTTCATACTCAAAAAGCCGTTTAAAACAGCGACTGCAAAGATAGTTAAATATGTTTGTGAATGGCAATAGCTAAAGAATCTAAATTAATGTAGTTTACAAGTTAGATTTGCAGTTTACAGGAAATAGGTTTTAGAAACTTTTTTATGGATGTTATTTTGTGGTATAAATTACGTCATCATACCGCCACAAATACCGAAGCTCACAATAACATAAACAGCAGCTAAAATAAATAATACTTTGGCTGCTTTTTTATTGTTTTTACGAACAGCAAGTCCAATAATTGCTAATAAAATAGCTGGCCCTAGCATAATTGCTAGAATTAAGTATATCAAGCCATCTAAATTCATATTTCCTTCTAAAAAATATAACATAATTTAATATTTATATCATCATACTTCCACATACACCTAGGCTTATTAAAAGATACACCACAGATAGTATAATAAGTATTTTTGATGTTTTTCGATTTTTTGCTCTTATAACTAATCCAATAATTAGTAGAATTAATGGAGGTAAAAACATAATGGCTAAAACTAGTAAAAATACACCCAAATAGTTTCCGCCTTCAATTAATAAAACAGTCATAATATATCGTTTCTAAGTTCTTCTAAATAGTCTTTTTTATCATCTCTGTAAAACAAGTTCATAGTTTCAAAAGGGATGATTTTATTGTCTTTATCTACAATATGAACGCAGGATTTTTTAATGGCACGTACATCAAAATTATAAGCATCTATAAATTGCATGATGATGACCCGAAATAAATTATCATAACCCAAATTTGGTGCGTCAATATCTGGTAAGCAGCACATAATAGACTTTAAATTTTCTTCGGCTACTTCAACAGAATTTCCTGTACTAAAAAGTTCTATCATTTTACCTTGAAGACTTTCGTCTTGCTCATAAATAATTGTATTCTTACTGTTATCTAATAAATCATTTGGGTTAATATATCTGGTTAACGGAAAGACTTCGTCTCCCAGTTTGAGGGCATACCCCATGACCAAAGCATCTGGATTACAGGGTACAGGAAGTAAGTCGTCTGGATTAAAGATATTGGTTTGCTCCATGATTTTCCGACGTACTTCTGTGAGTGTCATTCTATCGGTTTCTGGATTAAAATGTTCTAATCTCCCAGCTATTTGTGTGGGTTGTAGTGTGACGCCCCGAACACATTTTTGTTTTAAAGCAAAGTCTATTATTTTTCCTATTTCATGATCGTTTAATCCTTTTTGAAGCGTAACGACTAGGGTGGTTGATAAATTGAGCTTATTTAAATTTTCAAGGGCTTGTTTTCTTATGTCGTTTAAATCGGCACCACGAAGTTCTTGCAAAACGCTATTCTCAAAAGAATCAAATTGAAGATAGATTTCAAAATCTGGCGCATAAGTTTTTAATCTTTCCGCGAAAGCGAAATCCTTAGCAATTTTAATCCCGTTAGTATTCAACATTAAATGCCGAATGGGTAACGACTTGGCGTAATCTAAAATTTCGAAAAACTGTGGATGGATGGTGGGTTCTCCGCCACTAATTTGCACCACATCAGGTTCTTTTTCGTTAGCGACTATAGTATCCAACATGGCTTTTACTTCCTTTAAAGTGCGATGTCTTCCGTACGTTGGAGACGAACCCGCATAACATGTTGGACAGGTTAAATTACAACGGTCTGTAACCTCAACAACGGTTAAGCAAGAATGTTGCTCATGGTCTGGACATAAACCGCAATCGTAAGGACAACCATAATCGGTTTTAGTATTAAATTTATAGGGCGTTTCAGAAGGTTTATTATAGTTTCTTATGTTTTTATAGTACTCGATATCGTCTGCAATTAAAACTTTAGAATTACCGTGTTCATTACAGCGTTTTAGCATATAAACATGGCCGTTTTCGAATACAATTTTGGCATCCACGCGTTTTAAACATTCAGGACAAAGACTTAAAGTAAAATCGTAGTAGGTATATTTTCTAACGGGCATTTTTAAAAATGTTTAAAATGGTTTTGTGGTAATAAAGCAAACAAATTAGACATAATATTTGAATTGTACTTAACCAGAAGAGATAAAATACATTCGGTTTTAAAAATTCTATGAAGAACCTGAATGTAAAATAGATAATCATAAACCATTTAAACAGGTCGCCATTTTTTAATGTTGATTTGTTTCTGATGCGTATTAAACTAAAAAACAGAAGAATTAAAAAAATCAATTCGTATAAAGCTACAGGGTGACGTTGCAGACCATCACCTAAATCCATACCAAACACAGAAGTTGTTTCTCTACCATAAGTAAATTCGTTTATACCAGATAAAAAGCACCCAACTCTACCAATAAAAATACCCAGAATAATAGGAAACACGAATAAATCGCCAGACGATCGGGTTTCGCCAATGCGTTTTTTAGCGATTTCCACACCAAGCAAACCACCAAATAAACCGCCCATAATGGTTTTTGTATTGAGTAACTGAATAATATTTTCTTGTGATATGCTAGTCAATGGGTTTTCTAAAAAACCAACCAATCGAGAACCAATTAAAGCCCCGAGTGCAGCACCTAAAATGATGGATAATCTATTGTTTGATGAAATAATATCGTCACTTTCTCTTCTTAAAAACACGTAATATCGAAAAGCTATAAAAAAGGCCAGATATTCTAAAACTAAGTGAATGTTTATGTTATAACCGAATAATTGAAGCTCAAAAGGAATTTGCAAAGGATAATTTTTTGATAAATATAGCTAACTTTGTTATTTATAGGATATTCAGCTCATGAAAATTATAATTTCAATAGTAGTATTTGTTTTAGGTATATGTAATGCTACAAGTCAGATAAGTGGTGCTATTGAGAAATTTGCATTGCCTAATAATTTAATCGAATCTTCGGGGGCTATTTTTTTTAATAATAAACTAATTACTCACAATGATTCTGGGGGTGAAAATAAGCTTTTCGAATTAGATACTATTTCTGGTTTAGTTACAAGAACAGTTACCATTTCGAACGCTACAAATGTAGATTGGGAAGATATTACTCAGGATGATACGAGTATTTATGTTGGAGATATAGGAAACAATAGTGGTAATAGAACCGATTTGAAAATTTATAAAATTAACAAGACCGATTTTGTAAATACCACAAGTGTAATAGCCGAAACGATTGCCTTTAGTTATGCTTCTCAAACAGATTTTACTGCGCATTCAAATAATACAGAATGGGATTCTGAAGCACTCGTTTCTTTTAATGAAACAAGCTTGTTGTTATTTAGTAAAAATTGGGTAGATGGTATTACAAAAGCGTATTTGGTTCCAAAAACGCAAGGGGCGTATCCTTTGTCGGTGTTAACGACCACTTTAAATAGTGACGGGTTAATTTCTGGAGGTACTTATAATCCATTAACAGGAAAGCTTTTTTTAGTAGGATATACAGAGCTCTTGCAACCTTTTGTATGGGTTAGCGAAAATTTTATTGGTAACGATATTTTTTCTGGTACAAATACACAAACATTGCTTTCTTCTTTTGGTTTTGAACAAACTGAAGCCATCACATTTGTTAACGAAAACAGGTATTTTATAACGTCGGAATCATTTAATATCTCTCCTTTTTCAGATTATGCTAAGTTAATTTCCTTTTCAACCAATGATGTTTCTTTGTCTTCAGCACCTGTTATTGTAGAAAATGAAGTCATATTATATCCAAACCCAGTAGATACGTTTTTAAATATAAGAAGTAAAAATGTAAATTCTATTGAAATATATGATACAAGATCTGTTCTGCTTTATAAAGGAAATAATACAAGCGTTAACATGAATGTTTTCCATAAAGGCATTTATATTGTTAAAGTTAATTTGAAGGATAATACTTCGCAAATAGAAAAAATTGTCAAGAGATGATTTTACGATAAAGCTTTAAAATTACTTTGCTTTTAGCATTGTTTCTGTTTGATTAAAAAACAGTAATTTTGCCCAAAATTCATAATGTGGTAAAAATAGATAACATAGAACTTCCTGATTTTCCATTGCTTTTGGCACCTATGGAGGATGTTAGTGATCCGCCATTTCGTGCTTTGTGTAAGGAGCAAGGAGCAGACGTTGTTTATACCGAGTTTGTATCCAGCGAAGGTTTAATTCGTAATGCGGCAAAAAGCGTTATGAAATTAGATATTTATGAGAAAGAGCGCCCTGTAGGCATTCAAATTTTTGGAGCAAACCTAGATAGTATGCTACAGACCATTGATATTGTTTCGGAATCTAAACCAGACATTATTGATATTAATTTTGGGTGCCCTGTAAAAAAAGTGGTGAGTAAAGGTGCTGGCGCTGGTATTTTAAAAGACATCTGTTTGATGGAGCAACTCACGGCCGAAATGGTGAAGCGTACCAGCATTCCCATTACTGTAAAGACCCGTTTAGGTTGGGATCATGACTCTATAAGAATTGTTGAGGTTGCCGAAAGGCTGCAAGATGTGGGCTGTAAGGCCATTGCTATACATGGGCGTACTCGCGCACAAATGTATAAAGGCGATGCCGATTGGAAACCTATTGCTGAGGTAAAAAACAATCCGCGTATGCATATTCCTGTATTTGGAAATGGAGACATAGTGAGTCCAGAAAAAGCTATGGAAATGCGAGATAGCTATGGGCTGGATGGTGCTATGATTGGTCGTGCCAGTATTGGAAACCCGTGGTTTTTTAAGCAGGTAAAGCATTATTTTGAAACCCGTGAGCACTTAGCGCCTATTTCTTTAGCAGAGCGTGTTGAAGCTGCCCGCAGACATTTACAAATGGCTATAGATTGGAAAGGTGAAATTCTGGGTGTTTTTGAAACCCGCAGACACTATACCAATTATTTTAAAGGCATTCCGCATTTTAAAGACTACCGTATGAAAATGGTAACTAGCGATCACTCAGCAGATGTATTTGCTGCTTTTGATGAGGTGTTAGAAAAATTTTCAGATTATCAGTTTACGGAGTAATTTACTTCTTAGTAGTTTTTTACTAGCGATTTTGAAATTCTTGCAGATGCAATTTTAGAAGCCACACTCCCTAAAACCGAAATGGTTATAAAGACTATAAAAAAGTTTTCAATTTTTATGGTCATAGGGTAAGCTAGTGATGGTGTTATCATAATCAAACCAAATACTTTTTGAATCACCGTAATTATTAGAGCAACACCCAGGCCTATAAACCCTCCTATAATACTCATTAAACTCCCTTGTAAAAAGAAAATTCTACGAATATCTTTTATGGTAGCTCCCATGTTAAAAAGCGTGCTTAGACTTCTCTTTTTATCCAACATCATCATAATTAATGATCCAATAACATTAAAAAAGGCAATAATTAATACCAAAGTAAATATTAAATATACAGCCAGGTTTTCGGTGTTTAACATTTTATAAAGCGCATCATTAAGTTGTGCTCTATTTTTTAAAACAACTTTAGAGCCCAGGGCTTCTTGTATTTTTTGTTTAGCAAGTGTTTCGTCTACACCTTCATTAAGTTTAAACTCTATGGCAGATACTTGATTCGGGCTATAGTTTAAAAGGTTTTTAGCCAAATCTAGAGATGCATATACATAAGTGTCATTTAATGTTTCGTTTATATAAAACACACCAACATTAATAGCTCTCACAGTATTAAATGCTTTTTTGCTAGAAGTTATTTGCCCTTTCCCAGGTTTTGGAACGTAAATGTTTATGGCTTTCGATATATCTAAAACGCCCAGAGATAAATTATTAGATATGCCCCAGCCCACTACAATATGATTGGATTTTTGACTTAACCAGTTGCCATGATCTATCTTGGATTCAATATTAACAACGTCCTTAAAGTTTCCATCAACGCCTTTAATAGTTGCTAAATAGTTTTTGTCATTACAGGCAATCGCAACACGTTCTTCAATAATTTTAGTAAAAAGTGCTACTTCCTCTAAGTCGTTAAGCTTAGAAATATCTTTTTCATTTAAAATAAACGATTTACCAACAGAAGATTCTGCTTTTAAATCTGGATCGACAATACTAGAAAATTCAAGCGTAAAATCCTTTAAACCAGCAAAACCAGAGAGTACAATAAATAACGATGCGGCTCCCAGTATAACGCCAATAATGGCAATAATACTTATAAAGTTAATAGCATTGTTAGTGCTTTTAGAGCGTAAGTAACGTTTTGCTATGTATAGTGGGAAATGCATGGTTATGCTAAGTAACGAAAAATAGGGTTTTAACTTAAAGGTTGATTAGGATTTTTTTCTTTTATCTAAAATATTTGGGTCTTTAATGGGGTTTTCTTTCCCTTTTAGAGATTTTTCTATTTGATCTATGTATTCTAAAGAGTCGTCTATAAAAAATTCTAAATTGGGCATACGTCTTAACTGGTGTTTGGTGCGTTGCGCTAATTCATGTCTAATTAAAGGCGTATTCGACTTGATGCCTTCAAGAAGTTCTTTAGCTTTATTATTTGGAAAGATACTCAAATAGACTTTAGCAACCGATAAATCTACCGTTACTTTTACTTTAGATACCGAAATTAATATTCCATGCATGCCTCCCTGCGTAGCAGCACCTTGCAGTACTTCAACCAAATCACGTTGTAAAACGGATCCTATTTTTTTTTGTCTTTGACTTTCCTCCATAATGCAAAAATAATGGATATTTAAAGATTATCTTACTTTTGGTTTACATAATTTGTATCTTGAGTATAAATGAAGATTCTCTTTCTCAAGGGAATGCTAAAAAAATAACATAACAATGAATAAAATTGAGCACATAGGAATTGCTGTAAAAAACCTTGAAAATTCTAATGAGTTGTTTTCTAAACTATTTGGTGAATCTCATTATAAAATAGAAGCAGTAGAAAGCGAAGGTGTTAATACCTCTTTTTTTAAAGTTGGTGAAAATAAGATTGAATTATTAGAAGCAACGAATGAAGATAGTCCAATTGCAAAATTTATAAATAAAAAGGGTGAAGGCATTCATCATATTGCTTTTGATGTGAGCGATATTGAAGCAGAAATTAAACGCCTTAAAAATGAAGGATTTAAAGTTTTAAACGAAACGCCAAAGCAAGGAGCAGACAATAAGTTAGTGGCTTTTTTGCATCCAAAATCTTCAAATGGGGTTTTAATTGAACTCTGCCAAGAGATAAAGGATTAATTTTTCTTGCTAAGAAATAAAATAAGTAGTAATATTGCACTCCAATTTCGGTCCCATAGCTCAGTTGGTTAGAGCACCTGACTCATAATCAGGTGGTCCTTGGTTCGAGCCCAAGTGGGACCACGCTTAAAACCCTTCTTTTTAGAAGGGTTTTTTGTTTAAAATATCTTGGGTGAGAAGCCTGTATCGAGCGCAGTCGAGATGAGCCCAAGTGGGACCACTTTTAAAGAGATTGATAAAGTCTTGATGATCATGTGATTACTCAGGGATTTTTATACAGCTCAAAATATATACTCAAACTAAATAGATGCTTTAGGTTTCTAATAGTATGCTATATTTCTTAATAATGCTAGTGTTCTCCCAGCGCAAACTATGGCTAATTAAAAGCAAGTCTCAAATACACTTTTGATTAATCGTACTGAAAGCTTTTTATATAACTATTCTTTTTAATTGTATTAATTACTAATATTCAAAATGTATCAAATTTGTATTAAATTCTGTAGAATCAATTATATTTGAGAGGACATAAAGAATTTTAGATCCTACTTTTTAAAATTAATTACAAACAATGAATGACACTAAGGTGAGATGGCTACAGGATTTCAGAAGATTCCTTCCTCTAAAAAGTCAATTTATTCTATCAGGTAATATTAAAGATTTTCAGTTAATTAAAAATGATTTTGGCGGTTTTAGTTGGCACAGACTAGAGAATGCCATTGATGTCGAATTAAAAAATATAGGATACAAGCACATTGCCTATTATAACCCTCTAGATGGTTTTGACATTCCATTTTATTCAGGAACCCCCGAAGAAAAAAAGGCATTATTTCAAAAATTACATATCCCACTTCAGCAGGATACAATTTATCATAATTTGGAAACCTTTAATAAGGTATTGCAATCTATAGTTAACTATCCCGATGAGCCTATTGCTTTAATTGTGGATTTTGCTTCTCAATTTTTAATGAATGCTGAAAATTTAATAAAAACAGAACATGACACCTTTAGTTTAGCCCATATTCTATCACAAACTACAGAAACCAGACCCTACGGAAACCCACCTAGCCCATTTTATAATACGGTTATTTGGATTGTAGATAAAGAAGGGGATTTGCCAGATTGGATGATTGTTAATAATCCTAAAATAAGACATATCCCTATAGGTAAGCCAGACTACATTGCTCGAAGAAGATTGGTAGAACCTATTGTTGAAAACCTGTCTCAAAATAAGGCTGAAGTAAGCAAGATAGTTACAGATTTTGTTGATGAAACCGAAGGATTATTGTTGTTAGATTTGGTAGCAATTATAGAACTGGCCAGAGCAGAGTCCATTCCTGTTTCGCTTATTGCCGACGCAGTGAGAAGATATAAAGTAGGTGTAACCGAAGACCCCTGGGTTAAAATTGATAGAGAAAAAATAAAGAACGGAGAAACTTTTATAAGAAAGCGGGTAAAAGGACAGAATCATTCGGTTCAACATATCATGGATATTGTAAAAAGAGCCATAACAGGTGTAGGCTCTTCAAAAAGAAATAATCGTCCCAGAGGTGTTGTTTTCTTAGCAGGACCAACGGGTGTGGGAAAAACAGAGTTAGCCAAAACACTCACCAGTCTTCTATTTGGTGATGAAAGCGCATATATTAGGTTTGATATGTCTGAGTTTAGTGCTGAACATTCCGACCAAAGACTTATTGGAGCACCTCCAGGTTATATAGGGTATGATGTTGGTGGTGAACTTACCAATGCGGTAAGGGAAAAGCCTTTTAGCGTGGTATTGTTTGACGAGATTGAAAAAGCACATCCCAGAATATTAGATAAATTTCTACAGATTTTAGATGATGGCGTACTTACAAGCGGAAGAGGCGACAAGGTCTATTTTTCTGAAACTCTAATTATTTTCACTTCCAACTTAGGAATTTATAAAAAATCGCCAACAGGTGAGCGTTTTTCAAATGTGACTTTTGAAGATACGTTTGAAACTGTAGAAAACAAGGTGAAGCAAGAAATTGAGCGGTATTTCAAATTGGATTTAAACCGTCCCGAACTACTAAATAGAATTGGGGATAATATTATTGTTTTTGATTTCATACGAAAAGATGTTGGTAAAATGATTTTTGATATGATGATGGAAAACCATATCAATGCCATTCAAAAACAACTAGGTATTTCACTTCATCTTCAGCAAGAAGTGTTGCAAACGCTTAAGGAATTATCTATTGCCGATTTAAATAATGGCGGTAGAGGCATCAGAAATAAAATAGAATATCACTTCATCTCGCCTATTTCCAGAGCATTGTTTTCATTAAATCCAGTTAAAGGTGATGCGGTAGAGGCTTCAAGTATTTTATTAGAACATAGAAGTACTACGATTAATTTGATTAGAAAATAAACTATGAAAATTGCTATTTCTCGTTTACATTTTCCAGTCGCAACACTTGGCCCAGGAAAAAGAATAGGCATTTGGTTTCAAGGCTGTTCCATTCATTGCGAAGGTTGTATTTCTGCAGATACCTGGCAGTTTAATACTAATTTGGTGGATTTAGAAGAAGTGAAGAAAATGCTAAAAAAGTGGTTGCCAAATGCAGAAGGGATAACCATTTCGGGTGGAGAACCTTTTGATCAACAACCTGCACTATTTGAATTACTTGGTTTTTTAAGATCATATAATTTATCGGTCTTGGTTTATAGTGGTTACTCGTTTCAAAAACTTCAAAAGCAAAAAGAAATTTTGAACCTAATAGATGTTTTAATATCAGAACCATACGATTATAAAAAAACTCAAACCAAAGCGTTATTGGGTAGTGATAACCAAAAAATACATTTCCTATCCACCTTAGGAAAAGAGTCCTTTTCGGCTTATGCTAAAAAAGCCCCAGAAAAAATGCTAGATGTACAGTTTGATTCTGATGAGGTATGGATGGCAGGAATTCCAATATATGGAATGGAAAAAATATCTAAAGCGTTTAAACAAAACGGAGTTCACATTAAAAGTACTCAAGCTGTAATAAAGAAAGAATAATGAAGTATATAAGACTTTGCCCAGCTTGTAATAGCGAAAGACCTGTAAGTGAAATGTATTGTAAGAATGTTGTTGAAGATACTGCATGTAGTTGGCTTCTCATGAACGTTAAGCAAACACTGGTAGGTGGCAATGTAGACGTACATACAACTCTAGAGCAAAAAAAACGCTACTGTGAAATGGGCCATGAAGTGGGAGAATCTGACTTTATGTGTATGGAATGTGGAGCTGATATAAAAGAAGAGATAGCCGCAGAAGAAAAGATACAGCTTATAGATGAATATACCGTTATAGAATCTATACAAACGGCACAAGTAACCAAAGAATGCTTTCTGGTTAAGGACGATAAAGAAACGGTTTATTTTTTAACGCTATATCATGAAAATTGCGAACCAGATAAAGCAATTTACAATGTTTTAAGAAAGGCAGATGTTGACCATATAGCAGAACTAATTAAAACAGGATATTGGAATGATCGCTTTTTTGAGGTTACCGAACAAATAAAAGGAGGGTCATTAGATACACTTGATTATCTTAATGAAGATCAACTAGAAAAGTTAGTTGACGAAATAGGAAGAGCGCTCCACGATTTTTCAGAAGCAGGATTACGTCATCGCGACTTATGCCCTTGGAATATACTTATTAGAAATAATCAAAATTTTGATCTGGTAATTATTGATTTGAGCTCTGCTCGTTTATCCGATTATGATTTAGATACCGACACCCCTTTAGAATTAACAAAATATACAGCTCCAGAAGCGATTATAGGTGGTGTTAGTCCAGCTTCAGACTGGTGGAGTCTAGGTATGATTATTTTGGAGCAAGCGACTAATGGGGAATTTTTTAAGAATATAAATGATAAGGCTTTTATGATTCATTTAGTAACTAGAGGAGTTGAATTACCAACTAATCTAGACGAAAGGATCTTACTATTGCTAAAAGGCCTATTATGTAGAGACCCCTTAAAACGTTGGAATTGGGAACAGGTAAATAAATGGTTAAATAAAGAATATGTAGCTCCTCCCATAGAAAGTTGGGTAGCCCCAAACCAAGGAAAAGAAAAAAAGATTGTTTTAGGAGGAGAAACATACACCAATATCAATTATTTTGCTCTTGCTGCAGCCGAAGAAAAAAACTGGGAAGAAGGACTTTCCTTATTTACATCGGGAGCACTTTCAAACTGGGTAAACGAGGTTTTGGGAGAAGATAAGATAAGTGCTTCCATTAAAAATTTACGTACCAAAGAGGATATTGATTTAGAGTGGCGTTTTTCCTTAGCATTAATGCATTTAAATGAAGCACTGCCTTTAACCTGGAGAGGACAAATAATCATTCCCGCCTGGTTATTAGGAAATCCTATCGCTGCTTCAAAATTAATAGACGGAAAAATTCCTAATTATTTAGGTCAGATTAATCGAGAAAAATGGTTAGTTAACCTAAAAGCCAGAAAACAAAATATAGTAGAAAAAGCGAAAAAGTTAGACATTGATATAGATAAGAATAAATTTGAGATAAATGTGCTTAGTACTTCGAGAGTAAGACTAAAATCTGAAATAGATTTACTCCGTCAAATTTATCCTGATGCTAATAATGAAGGTTTATCTGGCTTAATGGGCGATATTAGACTAAATGAAGAAGACTTAATACTCATACTAAGTGCAGATACCAAACAGTTTATACCATTAGACGAATTGGTTAAAAAAGCGACCGATTTAGCAAAAAAAATCAAAATTGATGTAGATGTAAATTTTTATAGAGACCTGCTTATAAGGCCAATAATTGACATTTACAAACTGCTAAATTCACATTTAGAAGGTTTTTCCAATACGAGTAACGAATCTTTAAATCGTTGGGCAGATCGTTTTAGAATTGAAAAAAGACTTTCGTTGTTAAAATCGGTTTTATGTTTGTCACTGCCTAAAGATAAGTGGATTACCCCGCCAAAACACGAATATGCGTCTAGCTTATTGCAGTTTTTTGAAAAAAAAATAGTTTATGCCTCATCAAGAGGACCTTTAGTTAGACTAATTATTTCAAAACATTCTCCACGTCTCGACTTAAATGAGCTGGGTACTTCTCTAAAACCTTCAGAAAAATTACTACTTAAAATCATTAATCGGTATGCTGGTGCAGAGGCTGTAGACCCAAGGGTTTTTAGTGAAAACCCAATTTTGCAGTACAGAACCAGGCGCATGTTATTAAAAACGGCGAACCATAAGCGAGACACAGGCTTAGATTCATTGTATATGGGATTTCCGTTTTTAATTAATCAAGCCAAAACAACACACAGACCACGAATATTGCCTATACTTTTATGGCCTGTAGCGTTAGAATTAAAGAATAGGTCGGCGCCAGCATTAGAACTAGAATTTGATAAAATACGTGAAGAAATACGGTTAAATCCTGCGCTTGGAAGTACTTTAGAGGTTGACGAATATAAAAAAATCAAACAGATCTATCGCGAAATCCTTGGAAGACAAACATTAAGTATCTCGGATGTAATAAATGCATTTGGTTCTTTTTTTGAATTGAATACCTCAAAGCTTAGCCCTCATCCCGAAAGTATTTATAAGATGAAGGATTTGGGAGTACAAATTCATTGTTCTGCAGTAATTTTTAACGCTAATTTTACAGGGCAGGCAATTAGCGAAGATTTACGCTTATTGCAAAAGCTACCACATACGGGTACAGCAATGGAGCCTGTTTTAAAGATAAATATTCCTGAAATTCCTAAGTATAACCCTACCACTTCTGAAAACGATAGATATACTGTGGTACCTGTAGACCCATCACAAGAGAAAGCAGTAATACATAGCAGGTTAAGCCCGGGCATTGTAGTAGAAGGACCTCCCGGTACGGGTAAAAGCCAGACCATAGTAAACATTATTTCAGACTGTCTGGGTAGAAATGAAAAAGTGCTTGTAGTATCTCAAAAAAGAGCAGCTATTCAGGTGATTTTAAAACGTCTGGAAGCTGCTGGTTTAGAAAAGAGAACTTTAACAATTACAGATATTACTAAGGATCGTCAAAGTATTATTAAAAATGTGCGCGAGCATGTATCGCATCATCTTAAAAAAACAGAGCAACAAAATGCACTTGAAGAACTTCAATATAGGCGAAACAATTTAACTGGGCAAATAGATAGAATAGAGAGAAAACTAAATGTATTATCTGAGAAAATACATGTATTAGACCATACCGCAGGCCTAAGTTATCGAAATATATTATCCGAACTCATTCAAATTCAATCTGAAACATATATCGATGTTCCAGAAGCTAGAGGCATTTTAGAGAATACCACCGCAAACGAACTAAATGTTATAGAAGAACAAACTAGAGCGTTAATTAATGATTGGTTACCTTCAAAATATGAAGAAAATGCACTTGTTCATCTTAAAGTATTACAACCAGATGAAGTTACACAAAAGACTATTAGTAATGACTTAAAAGACTTTTATGAAATTGAAGAAAAAAGAGTTATCTGTATTAAGCAAACCTCAAAGGTTTTTGATAATGAAAAAGCTCAATTTTATGAGAAATGGTTGATTGAAAATGAGAAGATACTACTTAAAATCACTGATGTAGAAGCAAGCAATGCCAGTAATTGGTCTGATTTAATCTATGATGAATTCAATGAAAAATCAATAGCAGAGGATATTTCAGTGAACCTGCTTCAATTGTCCAAAAACACATTAACGTTACTCGAAGGTAGTAGAAATGAAATATTTTCTGAATGGGTAATTCAAGCCTCAGATGATTTATTGTATAAAACCAAAAAAGTCTGTGATAGTTATTTAAGAAAGTCAAAATTCAGGATGCTTAATCCTTTTTCTTGGATTTACGATTATAGACTGAAAAAAGTTTTAGGAATTCATCAATTAAAATTAAACCATGAGAATGCAAATCAATTAAAAATAGTATTGGGTTATGAGTCTACCTTTAGAGATTATCGAAATCAATTTAAACTTCAGTTAAAGAAGTTAAACATTAGTTTTAAGCCGATTTTTGAAACAAAACTTCTGGCAGTAAAAATTGGTAGCCAACTTAATGACCTTTCTTCATCCATTGAATTGGCGCAGGCTTTGAAAAGTTGTCCGTTAAAGAATGAAGCCAGAAATTTACTAAAGACAGGAGCAAAAAAAGAGTATCTGCAGTTTATTCAGGATTTAAAAGATGCTAGTGATAGGTTTAAGATTAGGCAAAAATCTAATAAAAAAATCAATGTACTTAAGCCATGGCTAACCCCTGCTAGTTTTGCGAAATTTGAAGAGAACATTAGGAATAACAATACTAGTTTAGAGCTTCTAAAAATGATGATCGCAGATATGGTTTACTATATACCTTATCAGAAATTTAGAATAAGATTAGGAGATGACAAACTCGTTGATGATACACTAAAACTATTGGCATTAGTTAGAAAATATGATCATAAAATAAATGAGTTTCCCATTGGTAGTTGGAATGGGCTTATAGCAAAAACGATTAGGCGTGAAGGTTTGCTTGGATGGAAACAACGAATAGAAAAAGAATCGCCTGCCTTACTTATGGCAGAGAACAACATAGCGCAAAATATTAAGTCATTAGATAAATCTTTGACTGAAGTTAAAGGGTTAAATAAGAAATTACTAAATCTTAATTATAACTTTAATGAAATTGGACCCAAATCAGATTGGAATGCAATTACCAGATTACGAGGAAAGAATTATAAAAAGCTTCGCGAATTTATCCATTTAGGAGAAGAAATAGGATTATTAAACTTAAGGCCAATATGGTTAATGAGTCCCGAGGTGGTTTCGCAAGCATTGCCATTACAAGCAGGTATGTTTGATGTGGTTATTTTTGATGAAGCTTCTCAAATGCTCATAGATCATGCCATTCCTTCTTTATATAGAGCCAAAAGGGTAATTATAAGTGGCGATGAAAAACAAATGCCTCCTGCAGATTTCTTTGCTCATAAAATAGAAACCGATGATGATGTAACGAATACTGAATTAAGTGAAGACAATTCTGAAGAAGAATTAGTAAGTTTCCAAGATGCCTGGAATAAACAAGAGGTAAAAGATTGCCCAGATTTGTTAACCCTGGCTAAAACGGTATTGCCAACAACAACACTTCAAATTCACTATCGCTCTCAATTTAAGGCTTTAATTAATTTTTCTAATCATGCCTTTTATAGCGGGCAATTACATATTCCAGCTTATCACCCTCTAAATGAAATAGAAAAGACAAAACCCCTTGAAGTAATTCGAGTAAATTCAGTTTATAATGAACAGGCTAATAAAGGTGAGGCAGATAGCTTAATTGAATACTTGTACAACCATTGGCAGTTGCCCGAAAACGAAAGACTAAGTACAGGTATTGTTACTTTCAATAAAAAGCAATCAGAACTTATTGAAGAAAAAATAGAAGAAAGAGCTCTTGGTGATGAAGGTTTCATGGCAATTTTGACCAGAGAACGCAACAGGCAACAAGAGGGTGAAGATATGGGCTTTTTTGTAAAAAATGTAGAAAATGTACAAGGAGATGAACGGGATATGATTCTATTTAGCACCACTTTTGGGTACAACAATCATGGTGTTTTTCGTCGTAATTTTGGTGTCTTAGGTCATCGTGGAGGAGAAAGACGCTTAAATGTAGCGATTACCAGGGCTCGTTATAAAGTTGTTATTGCTACTTCAATGCCTATTAAAGATATTTCAGATATGTTATCAACAGGAAGATCGCCATCCAAACCAAGAGATTATATACAGAGTTATTTGAATTATGCCGAAAATCACTCTAATACACACATTGAAATAGCCGATAAGCAAATAAAAAAACTATCAGCAAACAGCACGTATCAAGACACAATTATAAAAAATGATGGTTTTAAAAATACGGTTAAAAATTATATTGAAAGTATTGGTTACAATGTGGTAGAAAATAACGACTACAATGTGTTTTACCTGGATTTAGCAATTGAGGATAAAGAAACTGGCAGGTTTGTTATTGGTATTGAGTGTGATGTGCCAAATAATGAGTTACTGGCAAATGCTAGATACAGAGAATTATGGCGTCCGTTGATACTTAAAAAATCGATTCCTGTGATACATAGAACGACTTCTTACAGATGGCTTCATGATGAAGACGGGGAGAAAAACAGATTAAAAAGAACAATAGAAAATGTACTAAATACAAAATAGATGAGTGGCCCTAAAGTTGTAAGAATTGTAACTCCAGAAGAACGAAGAATAATTAAGCAAAAATGGATTAGCAGATTAAAAAGTAAAATTGCTAATGTAGAATCGTATGCTTTAAAACATAATGCGCTTAATGACGACTTGAAAACTGCATTACAAAAAACACTAAATCATTATCAAAATATTTCAGAAGATGATTACTCAAGAATAGAAAGAGAAATACCTAATCAAATTAAATTTCTGGAAACAGAAAAGAAAAACTTAGTTAAAAAAGTTGTAAAAGAAAGAGCTTCTAAATGGGAAACATATAAAAACCTAAAGAGCACACATAACGAGTTGCGGTTTTTGCTAAAAAAGAAGCATATAAAATTTAATGACTTTGAGGCGCCATCAATAATTTCTGAAGAACAGATAGAAATATACAGTAAACATATTGATGCTTTATATACCATCTTAAAAAATGCTGCTTTTAATGAACAAGAACTAACAGGCGAACAGGTAGAAATTCAGACGCGTTTATCTTCGGGCGATAGTTTACTTTCTGTTGAAAAATGGAAATCAAATCGTCCTAAAGTTATAACAAGACTTAAGAAGCTGGAAAACACTTTAAAAGAAATGTATGTTACAGATGTTTCTCAAGGTAAAATTCAGGAATTTATACAGCGCTGTAATGAACTTAACAGTAGCGATACTAATTATTCTCTCTTATTGGATTCGCTAACTATAGAGGCGGCAACGTTTTATAAAGAACAGTTAGAGCTTAGAGAAATTAAGGAAAGTTTAGAGCGTATAATTGCTCAATTGGAAACATTAGAACTAAAAATTCAATTTATAAGTAAATGGAAAGCGTTACTTAAATTGGATAACTTAACCGATTTACAAAATGCATTAGAAAAGGCAACTAGGCTATACGACGAAGAATCTCAAAGAATTATTACTGAAACCAGACGAAAAGCCATTAAAAAAGCATTGAAAGATGCTGGTTATGAGGTTAATGATGGTATGGAAACCGCTTGGGTGGAGAATGGACGTTTGGTGGTAAAAAAAGCAAAAAACGCTCTTTATGGTGTGGAATTTATGAGTCCCAAAAACTTAAGTCGTATTCAAGCAAGGGTTATTGCCGATGAAAACAGAAAAAATGAAAGAACGCCGAGTCTTGATAAAAATCAAGAAGAGGTTTGGTGCGACGAATTCCATGAAATTAAAGCGATTTTGGAAAACGAAGATTTATCTATTATTGTTGATAAAATGCAAGAAGCGGGATCTGTTGAGCTTAAAGAAGTTGCTTTAGATGAGAGCTATATAAGAAGCGAAAAGCATACAAAAAAAGGTAGGAAGCTTTAAAGGTATACTAAAAAGCCTCCTTTTTTTCGGAGGCTTGATATTTGACTATTTTCCCTCAATAAAATTGAATAGTCAATTTTGATTGCTCACAATCAAAAGGATATTTTAACAGTTTTTTTCTATAATAACAACCACAGAACCCCCGTGAATTTAAAACCCCAGGTTCTTTAAAGCTGTTTCGTTTTTAAATAATTGAGGCATTCATTTTTTACAGCTTTATAAAAATAATGTGTTCTATGTTTTTCATTTTGAAAAGCAATTTGATCTTCCCAAACCCTTAAAAAAACGGCCTGTACTAAACCTTTAGAGGTATCTAAATCTTTGAGATACCTGTATGCAAACACACAAAGTTGCGGATACAAGCTTTCAAAAAGCTGTTCAAAGCACTTAAGCGTGAATTCTTTTTTGTTCCCTATCATTTTAAATCAAGGTGTTTTCGGCTTTATCTTCCAGGTTGTAAACAATGGCATTCGCTTTAATGCAGGATTCTATGTTTTTTGCTACCGTATAAACACAAACCAATTTTCTATTCTCTTTTCTTTTGTTGTAGTATTCTGCAGGAAATGAAGCAAAGAATGGATCGAATTCTTTTTTCATTAACAAATGAGTTCCTGTATCGTATTTTAAATCGGCTAAAATGATTCCAATAACTTTTAATGCCAGTTTGCAATGCTTTTTTGCTTCGTCTTTAAGAGACGTTCGATTAATTATTAGCATTAAGGAATTTGAAAGTGCATCGTGTGTTAAAATCAAGATTTCACGCGAATTATTAACTTTGGTTTTTTTCATGGATTCGGTTTTTAGGTTTTCCTTTATCCTTGTGGTTACGCATCACAAGTGCTCTTTAAATAAAAAATAGCACATCACTATTTAAAGTTTAAAAGCTTATTATAATGTTCTATAAAGTTGAAGTTCCCTTAAAAATGAGATAACATACCATTAAGACCTTAATGAGTGGAAACAAAAAGGCGCGGAACTCAACTTATCAACCTGAGGTACTGGTATACCTAACCACGATAAGAGAGCCCACGCCTAGGTCGCGAGCCAACCTACTTATCATCTCGCGGTTTAAAAATTACCAGTTTTCAGGTCGAGAATCAAAGCGATAGCTTCAAATATTTTATATACGAAGAATCGCAAAACTACATTAATAATGTAATTCTTTTACAAACATAAGAAAATAACTTCAAAAAGGATACATATAAGTATCCTTTTTTTTGGTTTTAATATGAGAAATTTACTCTTATGGAGAAGAAAAGTTTCAAAAGAGAAAAAGAGGCTTTAGGTTACCGAATAAGAGAACTTAGAAGTAAGGTTATAAACCCAGATACAAACAAATATATTTCCCAAGAAGAATTAAGCCTAAGGACTGGTCATGCAAAGAAAACTGTTGGTGAGATTGAAAGAGGAAATACAAATCCAAGATATGAAACTCTTTTACTTATCTCAAAAGAATTGCAGGTTACAATAAATGAACTTTTCAATTTTGATATGAATAAATATAAAAAGCTATCAAATAAATCTAAATAGTAGATAGCTGTCCAGATAAATCTATTTTTTAATTTTCGTTTTAATAGAGTAATTCCTTACTATTATTTAGTATATTTAATCTCTCCCTATAATTAATTAAGCATTTTATTTTAGAGCGCTTACGGTTTTCTGTATTATATATTTTGTAAAGCGATTTACATTTGGTGTATAAATTGTTTTGTTCGTGGTTTTACTTGAAATGAATAAACATGGATAAAAGATAGAAGCAATTTAAAGTTCTGTATAGCCATCCAAAAGGGATAAAGTTCAGCATATAAATAAGTTGCTCACAATTATGAAAAACCAATGAGATTAAAAATTCAGCTTTACATATTATCACTTTGGTTACTTTTTGCTCTCTTATTTGTGAATAAGATTCAAGTCCCAATTTGTTTTGAAAATTGTGAATTTATCGGTTTATGGAAATTAATAACCCTAAACATAATCCCAATAATTTGTGTAATATTTATTATTGCTGGCTTTTGGTTTTATTATCGTTTCAAATACATAATTAGAGGTGCAAAATCCCTTCCCGAAAAAATTGAGGAGATGGAAAACATCAACTGGGAGCATCTTACATTTTTAGTTACTTATGTAATTCCTCTATTAAGTTTTGATTTAGACTTTAATCTTTCTAAAGATAGAAATGGGCTGATGTTTTTTCTTGTACTCATCGTAATTGGAATGATTTACGTTAAAACAAATATGTTTTATAACAATCCAACATTAGCAATTCTTGGCTATCACATTTATAAAACAAAAACAACGAATAAGAAAAATATTATCCTAATCTCAAAAGAAGTTTTGCAGGAACAGGATTGGATTGAGTATAAGCTCATTAGCGACAATATTTATTTTGCTATCAAATCAAAACAAAATGGAATTAAACGAACTTAGAGGATTACTTAACATTGTTAATAGTGAAAATGAACCCGTAGGTATAAGAATTCATTTAGTCAAAAAAAATGAGGACGGAACAGAAAGTCTATCACTTGCTGATGTTTCAGAAGAATTATCGGGAGATTTAATCGAAATTTTTCAAGAAACTATTAATAGAAAGTTCTTCAATAATGATGAACTGAATTTCTCTAACATTTCAGTCGCATTAGAAACAAATAATTCAGCATTTTATTATGATATTGATGAATTTCCTGCAAAATTAAGCATACTTCAAGACTTTGATACTTGGGCTGATTATGATGAGTTTTCATTCACTAATGATGATTTAGAATCTATTAAAGCCATATTAATAACTATTGGGAATCAAGATAATTATTTTACAATTTTCAAGCACGTATATCCTGTTACAATTGTAAGACAAGATAAAATGCTTGGTTTTGTCCCAATTGGAAATAGATTTGAAAAACTGAATTCAAACATTCTCCAAATAAACGATTCTATTGATTTTATTTACGCAGAAGATAGTCTTATTGTGAATAATATGAAGACACTTTCGGCTGCATATGGATATAAAGAGATTATAAAGAACCAAGCAAGAGAAAAAATACAATTAATAGGTGGACTTGATTTAATCGAAAATCTTGCGGAACTAACTGCATTTGTGGACAATGTTAAATATGCAAAACGTGTATTAAGAATAAATCCAGAATCACCTGTTCTTCAATTAGCAAAAACAAGAATAATAGATTTTATAAGAAATCACGGTAAATTAAGCTTGAAAATTCGATTTAATGACGACAATGATAGAATAGTATTAGATACAGATGTTTCAAAAATAATGACAATTGGAATTTTGAATGATGATTATCTAAAATCAAATCTGACTGACTTAGATTATGAAAGTGAAACAAAAGCAGAATTTGAGGTAGATGATGAATAAATTTTGGACAATGTATAAAAACAAAAATAGTTAGTAAAATTTAAAAGTTCGGCTTGTGTTTATCTAAAACGAAACTGTTTTTAACTGCACTACGGTTCTAATACAGTTTGTCAGACTGCACAAGCACCTATTTTGAATAGAGGCATATTCAGGAGGTGCTGATAAAAAAATAAAATAAAACACGGGATTCTCAGAGCTATAAATATAGTTAATGTGAAGACTCCTGCTATTGTTAATTAAAATAAACTGTGTAATGAAAAACAATCTAATTAAAAATTATTTAAGTAAATTAAGAGATGCTAATTCTAATGAAGAAATTGACAAAATTTTAGATGAAATAATTCCTCAATTAAAAAGTAACGGAATATCATTGCCACAAGTAATGATGTACTTCAAAATGTATGGAGATGAAGCTGTACCGAAATCACAAGACCATAGTAATTCAATTTCTAATTCTAATAAAGCTCAAGTCGTACTTCAAAAACTTTTAGCGAAATTGAAAGATTAATGGAAGCTTCCACTGTAGACTGGATTAATGCAATTTGCTCAATTATTTCATTATTAATTGCAATAGGAGCATTATATTTTGCATTTAACCAAATAAGACAAATGAATAGTCAGTTGAAAAACATGAATGACACATTCAGAAATTCAACTTTGATGACTGTTTTAGAGCTTGAAAACGAATTGATAAGAAGAAAAGTTAGTTGGGATGATGCTAGTTTTCAATTACGTGAATATCATATTAATTTAGAAAAAAAAGAAAAGCCTAACAAGAATATTGTTGAATTATTACAAGACAAATATTATACTTCATTTGAGAATTATCTTAACTCATTAGATAGGTTTTGTTATTGCGTTTTACATAATTATATTTCTGACAGAGATTGGAAAACTGAATATACAGAGGTGGTTTTTGATATTGTAAAAAATAATCCAGAGGAATTTAATGTTAATACTAGGTTTAGAAACACAATTAAGATTTACCAAAAATGGAAAGATGAATAATAATTAGCTAAAACAAAGAAGAGACAAAAGAATAAACCCTTGCTCCGCAAAGTCTCTCGACTTTACGGTTATTATAATTCCGATAGCGTGGATTTGTAATCCGTGACTCTTTGTCACTAGTATGAGGAAGCGGCGTTTCATTTTGTCATTGCACGGACTATAAGTCTGCGTTATTGGGTTTCTGAGTGTACTCGGAAAATTTTAAAGATTTTTCTCTGGTTCGTTTCCTTTTACTAATTATAAACGTTCAGTACAATAAAAACCCATCCTTATTAAAGGAAAAGACAATATTTAAAAGTATTCCTTAAATAAATAATATGAGTAAGTTAATTTTACTTTTCTGTCTGTCAATTTTGACTCAAACACTATCTGCACAGCAATTCCTGTGGACAACAGCCGAAAGTACAGAGCTTAAATATATTCCTATCGAAAATGTAACCAGTGAGGTACTGAATTTTTATGACTTTTATGATTATTACTTAGATGCATCTGGATACAGTAAAAGTAATTTTTTGAAAAAGCTGGAAAGATATGGCGAAAGTATAGAAAATTGGAAATTACTAAAAAAGAGAATAATCGAGGTTGAGGAATTGACGGCTTTTGCTCTTAAGGATAATCTTGGAGAAGGTTCGGTTATTCTGATTGTGTTGATTAGTAAAAAAGGTGTCGATATGGTTGCATTTACAAATAACTTTGAATTGAATGTTATTGATACTTCACCATATGACAAACAGAAATTTGAAAGATGGTTTAATTCCTTATTAAACTGATGTCAAACCTCGATAGCACAGATTTAAGGTATAAATCCACGCTATCTAGTCAATTTTAAAAAGACAAACCCTCAATCTTTTTTTATTCATACTTTTGGGTATCGTTTCTTTGTAACAGGTTTTCATTCTGTGCTACAGCAGCCGTATCAATTTTCATATAACTTTTATGAATCCACTTTTGTTTTTCCAGATCTTCAGTTGAAAAAACGATGTTCCCCTTTTTATTCTTAATAGTTTTAAAGTTTGTTGCCTTATTAAGCTTTTTAGCTGTCTTTTTATCATTGATTTTTACGGCGTTTATATAAGCCAAAACTTCTTTTTTTGTCTTCTCTGCCGTAACTGCTTCACCTTCTTTACTAATGGCTTCTACAATTACAGATTCTAATATTTTATCCCACAAATCGGCAAAAAGTTGTTTGTTGTTATATATTTCGACACCGTAAATTTCTCCGTTTATGGCATAAGCATAGCCAATAGCATCTGGGATATTAATTAAGTCTTTTAATTTTTCGTAAATGGCATCTTTACTTTTTTTCAGTTCTTTATTTTCTAAGGCCAACTGCAAGCTGCTATTCGATTCGTTAGCTGCAACATCTACTTCATAGCCATTTTTTTCTGATAATTTTTTGCTTAAATATGCTTTTTGTTCCGAGACCTTACTCCATACCTTACCTTGATTTTTTTCATGTTTAGCGGCTAATTTTAAATCTCTGGAAGAGAGCATTTTTGTATTGGTGCTAAAGGAGCTAACAGTTTCGTTAGATCGCTGTTGCCATCTGCCCTGTTCTACACAAAAACTTTCTAGTGGGACATTCTTTGTTTTAGGCGGAATAATAACATCGTAACTAATTGTGCGATCTTGCTTTCCTCCTTTTACTATGTCTCCAGAATGTATAAAGACATAATCTGAGCTATTATTATCGATTAAAAGTTCGTTTACAGAACCTGTTTCCCTAACCGTTACCTTTTTTGTTTTCATGGCTTCAGATAAGGTTTTATAACTTTTACCAGTTATTTTTTCTTTCCCTGTAAGTATAAAAAGCGTGAGGTTTTGCTCTGTTTTTGGGGTGTTTATTGTGATGCCATCTACTGCAAATACTTCTTTAGGAATGTTTTCGGCTATTTCTATTTTTACGGGTTTCTCTTTACATCCCATTATTAATAGGAACAAACTTAGGAGCACTGTGGTTTTCATATAATCTATTATTTTGCTCGAAAATAGCCATGCATGTATTAAAGATAAAGTGATAATTAGGGAAGTGCCTTTTTCGTTGAGTAAAAGGGGTGTTCTAATTAGTTACTGGTTTTGTTTACCCCAACAGTGCGGATTTGCAATCTGTTATTTTTTGTTACTAGCATGAGGAGGAGGTGAGGTGGTGTTTTTTTGTCGCTACACGAACTACAAAGCCCGCTGTTTGTGTTTTATTTAATAAATTAAAACTTATTAATCAAAGCAATTAGATTTGTTTTTCTCTTTATTCACACGAGTCTTAATTTCATTTGCCTTGTTTATTAACTTTTGCTTATTCGGAAATATGGAGCCAGTTCCTGCCCAATATAGAATGCCCTCCTTTTCACAAAGACATATTAAAATGGGTTCTTTATTAAAAATTTCATCTTCATTTATATCTACAATCATTTCATAAACAATCTTATCTTTATGTTTTCCACTATATGTTTCTATGACATTTGCATAAAAAAGTATCTTTTTTTCTGTAAAATCATCGTTTTTGTCTAAGTCTTCAATGGGAAACGATTCTATTTTATAATGTTCAATTAGGGCAGTAAATGAAGTGCTTCTTATAGCTTCTTCAAACGCTATGATTAGGTAGTCTTGCTGTTTGTCAAGTCTTTCATTTACAGTTGTGTTATCTGCTACTTCGTTATTATTAATTGTGCTGCTCCTATTTGAAGCACAAGAGCAAATTATAAGTGTAATTATTAGGTATTTCATAATTTTAAGATTCATTGCTTGCTTGTGTTTCATTTAAAAAATTAAAACTTATTAATCAAAGCAATTGATTTGATTTTCTCTTTATTTGAATCTACAATCATTTTATAAAGTATAATTTGTTATTGATTTGTATTACAAATCTTTCAAAGGTTTTTGAATTTCCTTTTCTGGATATTGTTTATTGTATTTCTTATACTGACTGCCAAAAAACACAGGCACATCTTCGGCGGGCGTCGTGTCAAAATCATTAATTATCGTTGTGCCTAATGTTGAAAGGTGTTTCAAATTTGGTAAATCTTTTACAAACTGGATGCTTGCAAGGTTTTTACAATCAAGCATTTTCAATTGCTGTAACTCCTTTAACATGCCTATGGGGCTAAAGTCTTTGAGTTTCCAACAAATATCAAACTCTAATCGTTCTAGCTTTTGTAATGCTGTAATATTGGAAATATCTGTTAAACTCCTTACGCCTCCTAATGAAAGATATTCTAAATTCGTAAGAGTTTCTATTCCTTTTAGTGATTTTATTTTAGATGTAGCAAAACTTAGGCTTTTCAAATTTGTGAGGTCACTTAATTTTGTAAGGTCTTTTTCATCAAATTCTATAATGTGGAGGTTTTCTAGTTGTTCTAAACAATCAACATTAGATACCATTTTTTTATTCCACCATAGAGATAAGTCCTTTAGCTTGTTCAAATGCATAAAATTTATGGGGTACATTGTGTGCAGACTTAAAGCGGTAAGATTGGGTAATTCGTATAAAAAACTATATGAAACACCATCTCCATAGGCAGTAAAACCAAGACTTTCTACATCATTAAAATGTTTAACAAATTCCTTTAAAAAAGAATGATTCTCTATTTCTCTGTCTATTCTTAAAGCATAATTATTTTTGGAAAATAGTTCTTTCGCTTTTTCCAAATCTGAATTTTCGACTAAATCCATTCTCGTATGCCACGGTAACTTAACTAAATGCATAATTAATTGTTCAAATAATTAGTAAATTCTTTGGGTAGATTATAGTGATCTGCAATTTCATTAGCTTCTTTATAAAATGCTTTCAACCCTTCTGGTGTTTTTAGGTTAAATCTACCCCCAATTGGATTTAGTTTATTTAATAATTGATGAAATTCACCAAGACCAGGAACTAGACCTGCAATATCTAATGCGGTTTGAAAGCTATCTGCCCATTTACCCCATGTTGTAGGCTTTCCTCCGTGATCTTTAGCATCATACGAACTAAGCTTTTTCTATTTTATAAATTCATCTTTTGAAACAATCTTAATATTTGCAAATTCTGGATTACTGCGATCAACAGGGTCAGGTACTTGCAAATCCGAAAAATCAACATTTGGAAATAGTTTTTTTGCATCTTCTAATGTTCCTTGATTAAGTCAAGATAACCTTTATTCTATAAGATCAATAGCTCTTTTTTTTAAAATTATTGAGTTAGGATTGTATTTTTTGTTTTCTGAAATTAAATCTATGTTGACATAAATATTATTTTCTTTTTTAAAAAAATAAAAATAATATTTTCCAAATTTATGATTTGCCTTTATTTTATTATCGCTTCCATAATAAGCGTAAATTGAGTCATTATAACTAATTTGAAATTCATAACTCAAGACATCTTTAGGAGGTGTAAAAATTTTTTTGTTTTCATATAGAAGAAATTTTTCCTTCCTCTTATTTTTAAACAATAAATCAACATGAATTTTTATGTCTTCTGCTAAGGAATTATCACCGTTTATTTTAAAATCATTTAAATAGTTATCTTTTTTTAAATTACAACTTATCAAAGTAGTTATGATAAAAACAAGAATTACTTTTTTCATTTTAATTAAGTTTATACTGGCTGTGATGGCTACTCCTTATTTTTAAACCATTTTTATAACAATTCATTGGATGTGCAATCCGTTATCTTTATTACTAGCATGAGGAGGTGGTGTTTTGTTTTTGTCACTACGCGAACTACAAAGTCCTCTGTGTGTGTTTCATTTAATAAATTAAAACTTATTAATCAAAGCAATTAGATTTGATTTTCTCTTTATTTGAATCTACAACCATTTTATAAAGTATAATTTGTTATTGATTTATATTACAAATCTTTCAAAGGTTTTTGAATTTCCTTTTCTGGATATTGTTTATTGTATTTCTTATACTGACTGCCAAAAAACACAGGCACATCTTCGGCGGGCGTCGTGTCAAAATCATTAATTATCGTTGTGCCTAATGTTGAAAGGTGTTTCAAATTTGGTAAATCTTTTACAAACTGGATGCTTGCAAGGTTTTTGCAATCAAGCATTTTCAATACCTGTAACTCCTTTAACATGCCTATGGGGCTAAAGTCTTTGAGTTTCCAACAAATATCAAACTCTAATCGTTCTAGCTTTTGTAATGCTGTAATATTGGAAATATCTGTTAAACTCCTTACGCCTCCTAATGAAAGATATTCTAAATTCGTAAGAGTTTCTATTCCTTTCAGTGATTTTATTTTAGATGTAGCAAAACTTAGGCTTTTTAAATTAGTGAGTGAGCTCAATTTGGTTAAATCTTTTTCATCAAAATCAGAAATCGTTAAGTCCTCAATATGGCTATTCAACGAATTTATATTTAAGATTTTTTTCTTTGTATATACTGTTAGCCAGAGTGTTTTTATCGACTTAGGTAATGTATCACAATCCAATAAAAAATCTGTATCTTTCCATATAGAGAGAGATAAAGATTTAATATTTGGCATCTGATATACATAAGATGTTTTTGCTTTATAGTAATAGCAAGTAGACAGATTTAGTGAAGTTATCTTATAGAATTTATGCATAAATTCTTCGAGATATTCTTCCGAAAAGCCCTCATCCAAACGAACACTATACTTGCCCTCTAAATATTCAGGTTTAGTATCGCTTAAATCCGAGCTTGGTTTTATCATTAAATATGGGTTACCTGGTACGCTTGTGACTAAATACATGTTAATTGAGAATTGCTGGTTTATATTCAGTTGGTAAATTATAGTTTTCAGCGATTTCCTTTGCTCTTTTTTTAAATTTTTTCAATCCTTCTACAGAGTTTAAATCGAATCTACCTCCAACAGGGTTAACTTTATTAAGAAGTTTTTTAAATATACTTTTTTCTTTTATAATACCCCCATATTTCTCTATAAGAATAAATTGCTCATAAATTTCCCGCTCCAATTTAGTAGAACCTGCCATTTTATGAGTTACACCATGTACCACACTTTTAAAATCTTTTAATTTAGCTGCTTTGCCTTTACCAAAATGTTGACTAAGTCTTTTGTAGATGTCATTGGACTGCCCTACGTAAGCTTGGTCTAGATTATCGGTATTTTTAATAATCAGATCATAGACACCTCTATTATTTTTTGCTTTATCAATGGCTTTTTTTGCCTTTTTCGCTATTTTGGCTACAGTTGCTCCTGCTCCAGCAAACGGAACCATTGCCGCAAAACTCAATGCAGCATCGCCATAATTCCCTCTTGCCAAAGAAATACATCCATTAACACAATCTGCTATCTCACCAAGACCAGGAACTAGACCTGCAATATCTAATGCGGTTTGAAAGCTATCTGCCCATTTACCCCATGTTGTAGGCTTTCCTCCGTGATCTTCAGCATCATACGAACTAAGCTTTTTCCATTTTATAAATTCATCTTTTGAAACAATCTTAATATTTGCAAATTCTGGATTACTGCGATCAACAGGGTCAGGTACTTGCAAATCCGAAAAATCAACATTTGGAAATAGTTTTTTTGCATCTTCTAATGTTCCTTCGAATGTGCCAAGTGAGTTATCATAGAAGTAGACATCTTCTCCTCGTGACGATATTTCGGATTTGACCTGACTAACAATGACTGTACCTCGACTTGTCACTTTAGCAGTCGTAGAACGTTTTATCTGTGCAACAGATTCTCCAACGGCTATGGCTTGATGATTAATGTGCATTAAACCTCTGTTATCATCATCCATAATGGTCACATTGGTTTCTGCGGGCTTATCTATAACATCGCCACCGCCAAGCTGTACTTTCATATCTGACTGACTGACAACTTTGCCTTTGTGTATTATCTTTACGGTATTCTTACCGTATTGATCTTTATAATTATTGCTCATCTTCGTGATCTTCTGGGATTACTTGTAGCGGTATTTTGTCTAAATCTGATGTAATTGTATAATTTTTAATTGTGTCTTTTTCTAATCGATCATTATGATATAAAAAATCCACTTCTTTATTATGTAATTCAATATCAATAACCTCACCTATCATATTTTCACTTTCCACCACATAATAAATCTTATCTCCTCGTTTATATTCTTCCAATTCCACATCTTCACGATCTGTGATATATTGATTGATTATTCGAGGTTCTGTGTCTTCTTCGCTTCTGGTTGTTGCTTCAACATTATTAGAGGGAAATGTGGTTCGCCAATAAGCTGAATATTCTGTACTAGAATTAGACTCTTTAACACCTGCCGCAGTAATTTCAAGTGTTTCGCTCATTGGTTGATTTCCAATAGACGAAAAACTATTTATCCAATTAACTAAATGACAATCATAAAAATAAAGTTTGCGAGTTTTTCCACCCATAATAACAGGGTAAATATGTAATTCTAATTGTTTGGTCTCATTAGCAGCAAAAGACCAACCTGCCAAGTTTAAACTTTTTTGAGTTTCAATGATTAATTTAAGTCCTACAAATACTGGTTTTTGAGAAGGCCTATTATTAGCATCAGCTACTTGATTAAATCCGAAAGAAAACCACAGGACGTTTATTTCCTTTTCGTCTATAATTAGTTTTACCTGTACACTCATAATATTTAATTAGTTTTTTCGATATTAAAAATAAAAGAAATTTAAGACACAGGTCGTATTAAATTTCCTTATTTTAATATTTATATTCTGACGATACCTTTGGTCGATAATTAGAATAAAAACCACTATAATCATTAGCGGTTTTTACCCGACAGTACAGATTTAAGGTTGTAATCCGTGATTCTTTTTCATTAAACGAACTTATGTTCGCATTATCGAGCTTAGGTGGGTACACAATTTATAGGAAGCCGCTTTTTTATATATAACACCAGTATGTTATACCTCTGTAAGTATTTGGCGGCTTAATTGCGGCACGTCTTTTGTGACTTAGTTTGTTGATTTAAAACGATTAGCAATAACCAATCCATTATGAAATCCAGCATTGTAATATTTTGTATTTGTTTTTTGAGCGTTATAAACATTAGTGTAGCTCAAAGCAAAATGGAATGTAAAACAAAACTTTCATTTTTTCATGAATATGCTAAGGCAAAGAATTTCGATAGAGCTTACGGGCCTTGGAAATTTGTTAGAGACAGCTGCCCAAAACTAAGCATGGCTACTTATACTGATGGCGAAAAAATATTACAGCATAGGATAAAAAATGTTGATAGTGATAAACAAAAAAAAATCATTGTAGCTCTTTTAGAACTGTGGAAAAAACGTGAAGACTATTTTCCTAACCAAACCCCAAAAGGCGTGTACTCTGTTAAAGCTTTTCAACTAATGTATAATTACAGGAAAGTGCTTCAAAAAAGTAATGATGAATTATACAATGGGTTTGACAAAGCCTTTAAATTAGATAGAAAAACATTTACCAATCCCAAAGGCCTTTACACCTATTTTTCTTTACTCGTAGAGTTGCATAACGAAGGCAAAAAAACTTTAAAAGAAGTTTTTGATAAATATGATGATATAAATGAAAAAATAGAAACAGAGGTTAAGAATTACGCTCTTAAATTGAATAAGTTAATTTTAAAGGAAAGTGATCGTTTAATTTTAACGCGTAAAGAAAAGCAACGTAAGGCATCTTATGAAAGTTATCTGAAAAATTACGATTTGATTTCGAATAACTTAGGTAAAATAATTAATGAAAAGGCCGATTGTTTAAGCTTAATTCCATTATATGCTAAAGATTTTGAAATCAATAAAACGGATTCTATTTGGTTAAAACGAGCAGTAAACAGATTGTATTATAAAGAATGTACTAATGATCCTTTATATGAAAAATTAGTTAAGGCATATGATAGAGTTGCTCCCTCTGCCGAAACCAAAATTTATGTGGTAACGGTTTTAATTAATAACGGAAAAACGAAAGAAGTAACTAAGTATTTAGCTCAGGCATATGATTTAGAAACAGATCCATTTAAAAAATCACGATTAGCTTATAAAATTGGTTTAATCTTGAAGAAAAAAAGGAGTTATGCACAAGCCAGAAGTTATTTTAGGAGATCTCTAAAATTAAATCCATCAAACGGGAGACCTCATTTGGCAATTGCTGCAATGTATGCCGCTAGTGCCAATAAATGCGGCAATGATAATTTTAATAAAAGGGCCGTTTACTGGTTGGCCGCTAAAGAGGCTAAAAAAGCGTCTAGAGTAGATCCAACGCTTAAGAAGGCTACACAACAATTTGTTTTAAGGTACTTAGCTTTAGCTCCAAGTAAAGAACAAATATTTATTTGTGCATGTTCTGGTAAAGAAATTAAAATTCCGTGTTGGATAAATGAATCGATAACTGTGCCTAAAATAAATTAAAAATCTAAAGTCCAAATTACAAATTGTAGTTTGGGTTTTTTTTGTTAAAAAAACAATAAAATGCATGTAAAACCGTAACAGTACTCTTAAATTTAACTCCTTAAGCAGTGTCATCAATCAGAACCAATCAAATGAAAAAAAGTTTATTAGCAGTTTGTGCTATTTTTGCTATTCAAACATTTTTGGCTGCTCAAGATTCTACGGCTGCTATAGTTCAAAAAAAGAGATACACTACAAAAGCATTATATGATCATGAAGCTCCAGTAATAGACGGTCTTTTAAATGATGCTTCTTGGGGTATTGTTGAATGGGCAAAAGATTATATCGAGCATGAACCTGATGAAAATACAGCACCAACTTTTCAGACAAAATTTAAAATAGTTTATGATCAGAAGTTTTTATATATAGGAGTGCGTTGCTATGATGAAGCGCCCGATAAAATTGTAAAACGCCTGTCTAGACGCGATGGTTTTGAAGGAGATTGGGTAGAATTTAATTTTGATAGTTATCATGACCAACGTAGTGCTTTTTCGTTTAATATATCTGCTGCGGGCGTAAAAGGAGATGAATTTGTTTCTAATAATGGCAATAATTGGGATGCTAGTTGGAATCCTATTTGGTATGCAAAAACGAATATAGATTCTAAAGGTTGGACAGCAGAGTTTAAAATCCCTTTGAGTCAATTTAAGTTTGGAAAATTGGACGAACAAATATGGGGTTTGCAATCTATAAGACGCATTTTTAGAAAAGAAGAACGTTCTTTATGGCAGAGAAAACCAGTAGATATGTCTGGATGGGTTAGTGCTTTTGGAGAATTACATGGTTTAATAAATTTAGAGCCTCAGAAACAATTAGAGGTTCAACCTTATTTTGTAGTTAAAAGAGAAACTTACGAACCAGAAGAAGGGAATCCTTTTAAAAAAGGGAGTGATAATGAAATAACAGCGGGCTTAGATGCCAAAATAGGGATTACAAACGATTTAACATTAGATCTCACTGTAAATCCTGATTTTGGACAAGTAGAAGCAGATCCATCTGCTATTGCTCTTGATGGTTTTCAGATTTTTTTTAGAGAACAACGCCCGTTTTTTGTTGAAAACAAGAATATTTTTAATTACAGAATATCGCAATCGCAGGCAGGGAATACTTTTGGTTCTGATAACCTTTTTTATTCAAGACGAATAGGGCGTAGCCCGCAAGGAACTGTTGATTCAAGTGATAATGAATTTGTGGATCAGCCTGAAAATACACCTATATTAGGCGCTGCAAAATTTAGTGGAAAAACCAAAAAAGGATGGTCTATTGGCGTGTTAGAAAGTCTTACAGCTAAGAGGCACGCTATTGTAGATAATAATGGGGTTAGAAGAAATGAAACGGTAGAGCCTTTAACTAATTATTTTGTTGGTCGAGTTCAAAAAGATTTTAACGAAGGAAAAACTTTTGTTGGAGGCATTTTTACAGCTACTCATAGAGATAACCTAACAGAAGCGTTAGATTTTTTACACACATCGGCTTATAGTGGAGGGTTAGATTTTAAGCACCAATGGCATGACCGAGATTGGTATGTGGGGGGTAATCTTATTTGGAGTCATGTGCTAGGTAGTGAAGAGGCTATTCAAAATACGCAGGAATCTATAACGCATTTATTTCAAAGAGTAGATACAGATCATGTGTCTTTAGATTTAAACAAAACATCTCTTACAGGGTCTGGGGGTAATTTACAGATTGGAAAAGTGGGTAATGGGCATTGGAAATTTGAATCTGGAGCGACATGGCGATCTCCAGAATTAGAATTAAATGATATTGGTTTTCAACGTCAATCGGATGATATTAGGCATTATACATGGATTGGATATCAAACACTAAGGCCCGATAAGACTTTTAGAAAGGTAGGTATTAATTATAATCATTGGAGTGTTTGGGATTTTGGAGGCAATCATAATACTTTAGAGTTTAATGTTAATAGCTGGCAACGATGGAAAAGTAATTGGCATAGTAGTACGGGGTTTAATTATACACCTGTTAATTTTTCTAATTTTGCATTACGTGGTGGTCCCAGGTTACGAATCTCTCCAGGAGTTAGCCATTGGAATAGAATAAGAACAGATAATCGCAAAAAGGTACGTTTTAATATTTTTCATAGTAGAAATTATGGTACAGATGGCTCTTACAGATCGAATCATTTAGAATTGGGGCTAAGATATCGCCCCATTAATGCTTTAAGTATTTCTGTCTCTCCTTCCTATAGCGTTAATAAAGATAAGCTTCAGTATATTGATAATATAGATTTTAATGGAAATACCCGCTATCTAAATGGAACTATAGCCCAGCAGACCTTGAGCTTTTCGTTAAGAATTAATTATAATATTAATCCAAATTTTACGGTGCAGTATTGGGGGCAACCTTTTATTTCAAGAGGTAGATATTCTAATTTTAAACACATAGATAACTCATTGGCAAATAATTTTGATGCGCGTTTTTCTAGATATAGTATGAATCAACTTTCTTTAATAGACGATGTTTATGAAGTTGATGAAGATTTGAATGGTACGACAGATTTTACTTTTGATAATCCAGATTTCTCTTTTGTCCAATTTCGATCCAATCTTGTTTTGCGTTGGGAGTATATCCCAGGATCTGAAATTTTCTTAGTATGGTCTCAAGATGTTTCGCAATCGGGAAATCCACAAGAGGGTCTTTTTAAAAGTTTGGGAGACAATGTTTTTGGGGAAGAAAAACCTAAAAATATTTTTCTTTTAAAGGCTACTTACAGATTTCTTTTATAAACAGACAAAAATTTGTTTAAGTTGAGGTTCTGGCTTAAGTAGGTGTTTTTTATAGAAATAATCAATTCTAAACCATATTTTAGTTTGTGCTTTTATTAAAGAAGAAGCTCAAAAAGAAAAGTATCAATTCAGGAAAAAACAAATAAAATTTGGAGTGTAATTGAATTTTCTTGCATATTTGCATTCAAGAAAGACAAACAAAACAAAAGTTTAAAACCTATGAGTTATATATTAATTAAACATAAAAGGATGCTGAAAAGCTATTTCTGTTGTATATGACTTAGCGAAAAACTTTAAAAAGATATAAAATCTAAAAGGCGTCCAAGAAATTGGACGCCTTTTTTTTTATAATTTTTTTTCGATTTGAAAAATGTGAGTTTAAAGCTAAATATCAGCCTGACAATCAGTTATAAAAAATAACTGTTATCTGTATAATACGGACAGGGATTCTATTGTTAAAACTAAACATAACTAATTGATTTTCAGTAAAATATATTTAAATTTTTCTTGCGTAATTAAAAAAAGCGTTATAGGTTTGCATCGCAATAAAGCACAAACAATTTAAAAAGAAGCAACTATGTTATTTATCAAATTACATAATACCATGCAAAAAGAACGAGGTTCTATTCTGCATACGCTTCGAGACTACTTTCCTTATTAAATAGATAGCATTTATCATATTAAAAAGAGTCCGAAGCCAAAAAGTTTCGGACTTTTTTGTACGCCATATTTTGGTCATACTTAAATATTCGCGAGGCCAATAGTAAAGATTAAAATATGATCGTTGAAACCAAAACATATCAAAGAAAAAAGAGAGGAAGAAGTGCGTCGTATTTGGAAAAGACGTTCTGAAGTCTGGAAGGAAATACGAGCATTAGGCTATATAGAATTAATAAAACCTATTCGCCATGGTTGGTTTAAAGAAATTGTAATTACGCATAAAATAGAAAGCTACAAGAACAAAGCAGCTATTTTAGAAGTATACGATAAGATTGAAAAATTCTTTTGGGGTAGAACAAAAGAAGCGGCACAAAAAAAGTGGCTACAACAAACCTCAAAACATCTTATTTATAAAGATTTCCCAACCATAAGCAAGAGGCAATTTAATAAGCTGAGTTTTAAAGCACAATGTCTGTGTACGCCATTTTATTATAGAGATGAATGTAAAAAACTAAAACTTAGATTCTATATAAGAATTCCAAAAGGAAGCTATAGAGTTAAATACACAAGAGCTTATATAACACATTCAAAACGTATTGATCCTATATTAGAAAGTGAGGCTGCTTTGCTAGAACAACAGCTTTTAAAAAGAGGTTATTATGAAGCGAATCAAAAAGTAAGGAGATGGAGCGGTTATTGGAATATCTCTGAAAAGAAAAAAGAAAAATTAATAATAGAAAAAGGCCTCAAAAGTCTTAGAAAATATGCTATTGAGGATATTCTAAACGAAAACATATCATGGGAAATAAACTAAAAGGGAAAGATTTAATAAAATTAGGCTTCCCAAAAAATAACAGTATCAATATTGCCTTAGGGCAAATTAATAGATATCGAAAAAGAGAAAAGAAAGAACGGATATTGGAAGAAGCAAAAGAAGTATTGCTAAATCCAGAAAAATTTCAGGGCAATGCCATTTGGGGAAAAGTAGCTGAAGGCTTGGTAAAACCTGTTGCGATGAAGTTTCACCAGCTCAAAAATACGAGAGCACCTTTTTCCATTTATGGCGAGCATGAAATAGACGAACAAGCAAAATATCAGTTATACGATGCCTTAAAATTACCAATAGCTGTAGCTGGAGCTTTAATGCCAGATGCGCATACAGGTTATGGCTTGCCAATAGGAGGTGTTCTAGCAACAGAAAATGCAGTAATTCCTTATGGCGTTGGTGTAGACATTGGTTGTAGAATGTGTTTAACAATCTATCCAATGAAAGCATCTTACTTAAAAGGAAAACAGCATCAACTGGAAAATATTTTGTCTAATCACACCAAATTCGGAATGTATGAAACGCATGATAAAAAACATGATCATGAGATTTTTGAAAGACAAGAGTTTAACGATATTCCTCTGTTAAAAAAGCTAAAAGTAAAAGCGTTTAAACAATTAGGAACCTCTGGAGGAGGGAATCATTTTGTAGAATTTGGAGTGGTTTCTATAACAGAAGAGAATAATCAGTGGCAACTAAAAACTGGTGATTACATAGGTGTGTTATCACATAGTGGCTCAAGAGGGTTAGGAGCAAACATTGCAAAGCATTATACCTATTTGGCAACTAAACAATGTCCGTTACCTAAAAATGTACAGCATTTAGCATGGTTAGATTTAAACACGCATGATGGGCAAGAATATTGGTTGGCAATGAGTTTAGCAGGCGATTACGCTAAGGCATGTCATGATGATATTCATTATCGCATAGGCAAGTTACTAGGCTCTAAAGCAGTTGCAAAGATTGAAAATCATCACAATTTTGCTTGGAAAGAAATAGTAAACGGAAAAGAATGTATTGTACACCGTAAAGGAGCAACACCAGCTTCAAATGGTGCACTAGGAATTATTCCAGGGTCGATGACAGCACCAGGGTTTATTGTTAGGGGCTTGGGGAACGCAGAGAGTTTAAACTCAGCGTCTCATGGGGCAGGACGTTTGCATTCACGTAGAAAGTGTAAAGAGAAATTTACTAAGAGCGATGTGAAACAGCAATTAAAAATGCATGATGTGACACTTATTGGTGGTGGTGTAGATGAGGCACCAATGGCTTATAAGGACATTAAAAAAGTAATGAATAATCAACAAGAATTGGTAGAGGTTTTAGGGACTTTTACACCAAAGATTGTGAGAATGGATACATAGTAATTGTTGGGCGTTTCCCTTTGGGTCAGGCTTTCGGTAGTCGCTCTCTGCGAGGAGCTCCAACAATACCTCAATCCTTAACGCAAATGTAAAAACTAAAATTATGGGAGCAAATCATAATATAAAAAGATACGGAGAGCTATGGCCAGACTATAGAATAGAACATGGCTTAGCAATATTAGAAGAATTAAAACAATGGATAGTAATTTCTGGTGGTTGGGCTTGGCATTTTATGTCTGAGCCTAATCATACAGAATATAAGCATGCACATGACCACAAGGATATTGACATATTTGTTAACCCTAAACGCGTGCCACAAGTTATGAGAATTCTTTTAGAACATGGGTTTCAAAAAGTATGGACACGATATGATTATTTACCGAGTCAAGAAAATTTTAGACGCTATGAAAAAACAGACTGGTTAGAAAGTGGTAAACAAATTCGAATCACTGTTGATTTTTTCGAATCGGCGTCTGTAGAAACTATCACTGTTAACGGGTGGACGTTAGTAGCACCTGCAACCTTATTAGGTTATTATTCAAATATCCACTCAAGTGATAAGTGTTGGGCCGTAAAAGCAGCATTGAAATTATTAGAACAAGGTAAAGATCCAATAGGAAATACATTACTATCGAAAAACCCTTTAAAATAGTATAAACGAAAATGGAAAGAATAACAATAAATTTAAATTTAACCCCATCAGAGCGTTGGAGTTTTTTAAAAGAATACAAAGAAGAAGTCAATAGTCTTTTAAAATATTATTTAACAGATCTAAGCGGCGCAGGAATTTTTGAAACATATATTGATACATATAAGGCATTGTTTATATCTGAATCGTATAAACAAGAAATAAAGGCCGTAAGTGAATATTGTGATTTTTCAGAAAATGAGATATTGATCACAAACCTGTATTATGATGCCTTAAAGTTTGTATTCGGCTGTACAGCTTTTTGTGTTACCAATCTGGAGCAAAAGTTACATGCTAGAAACTTAGATTGGTGGACAGAGAATAATATTTTGGGACAATACTCGAAAGTTTTTGATTTTGAAAAGAATGGAGAACTCATATACTCATTGGTTAGTTGGCCTGGGTTTGTTGGTGCATTATCTGGAGTAAAAAAAGGTGCATTTTCTATTACGTTGAATGCAGTGTTGAGCAATGAACCTCCACAATTTGCAATTCCAATTACTTTTTTAATACGTGATGTTCTTGAAAATGCATCAGGTTTTGATGAAGCAGTTAAAATATTGTCTGAGACACCTATTGCTTCAGATTGTCTGCTTATGATTGTTGGGTGTAATAAAAATGAAAATGTTGTTATAGAAAGAACGCCAACTAAATATATAATTAGAAAACCTATTGATGATAGTTTAATTGTTACCAATGAGTATTTGACACTTACAGAAAATAAGTTGACAAAAGACACATTACAATTAACAGCATCTGGAAGGCATAATCGTGTAAAAGAGTTATTGGATGGTAAAGCACCAGAAAGTGAAATAGATTATTTCAAGATTTTGTCTGATAAGAAAGTGAAAATGGAGATTACGGTTCAACAAATGATATTCAATCCTAAAACAGGAGAAATTCATTTAAAAACATAAGATTTTGAAAACAAAAACAATACAAATAACATCAGGCAGAGGGCCTGTTGAATGTTGCTGGGTTGTAGCTCAAGTTTTAAAGCATCTCATTGAAGATATAAAAGAAGCTAAAATAAAATATACACTTTTACAAAGAGAACTTGGTGCCGAAAACGGTACGCTACAATCTGCAACGATTCAATTACAAGGAAAAGTATTAGAGCCTTTTTTAAAAGATTGGTTAGGTACTGTGCAATGGATGGGGAAATCGTCATTTCGAAAATTTCATAAGCGCAAAAATTGGTTTATTGGCATCTATGAAATTAAAACAACCGAACAAACAAGCTTAAAAGAAGATGATATAAAATTTCAAGCCATAAGAAGTTCGGGGCCAGGAGGACAGCATGTAAATAAAGTGAGTTCAGCGATACGAGCAACTCATACAAAAACAGGCATTCAGGTTTTAGCGATGGATAGCAGATCACAGCATCAAAATAAAAAAATAGCATTAAAACGATTACAAGAAAAGGTCGATAAATATAATAATGAACAGCTAAAAGTGTCGGTTCAGAATCAATGGGAAAACCATCTCAATTTAGAAAGAGGAAACCCTGTTCGTGTATTTATAGGAAGTGATTTTAAAACACAGAAAGTAAATAAAAGTTATAAGTCTAAACGACAAGAATCAAAAAATGATTTAAGACAACAAAAATGGGATTAACATTTAAAAATACTTGTTGTTTTGATTACAATAGATGAAGAAAAAGTCGAAAAGAAATAATTATTTTTTATTACGTAAAAAGAATGCGTAGCTGTGTTGAATATTTGTACAATAAAATAAAAACAGCATATTTGTAAAACAAATGATACCGCAAAGATTACATATTAGTCAACAAATAGAGTTTTGCCTCTATGATTTTCGCTCAGAATATAATGAGCGATTAGGATGCTATGTGATTTTTAGAAGTAATTGAAGATATTATTCACCATAAATCATTATAAATTATAAGCGTCCAATTAAACTGGGCGCTTTTTTTATAGAAATTTTTAAAATAATGTTTAAGAGTTAGAAAAAGGTAAAATAGAGAATTGAAACAGAAAACAATTGGGAGACAGACTGTTGTACAAAATGTTCATTATCCGTAGTTATACGGACAGGTATACTATTGCCTAAAAATAACATAACTAATTGATTTACAGTAAATTAAATTATTTTTTTCTTGTGTAATTCAAAAATTGATTTCATCTTTGCAACATCAAAAATTAATAACAAATAATATAATAATGAAATTTTATTTTCAACATATTTTGCCATCAGATTTATGTCTTCGCTCGCCGAAGAGTTTGGAGCTGTTTCATAGTTATGAGCAATGCGAGTATAGAATTAGGGAGAACACTTATGTTATGAATTGATTTAATTTATAAAACAATATTAAGTAAAGCACCTCCCGAAAAGAGGTGCTTTTTTTATGGGTAAAATTTGGAAGGACAAGCCAATTGGCGGTGGCCACGGTCTTGAAATGAGTTTACGAATTCATCGAGACCAAAAGGAAAATAATCAACATGAGATAAAACCGTTCGGAGATAACGACTCGTGTGGGTTCGGCTCCCACTCCTTCTACAGCACTGAGAGGATAACGATGGTTGGTTTACTCGCTTTGGAAGCGAGAGGTTGCAGGTTCGAATCCTGTCTCTCAGACAAAATTATGGAGAGTAGGTAAATACTGGTTTGTTACGCTTGACTGCTAATCAAGTCCATGTAAAAGTGGTGAAGGTTCGATTCCTTTGCTCTCCGCTAAAAGAATGACAAGGTGGCTGAATGGTTAAGGCGACGGACTGCAAATCCGTTATCTATGAGTTCGAATCTCATCCTTGTCTCAATGATTGAAACATATTTTAAGCTTGTTTAGAAAATGTGAAAATCCACTTTGAGATTAAATGAGAAAGCGTAGCAATCTCATCCTTGTCTCAAATTATGGAAGTGTTGAGCAATTGGTTGGCTCTCCAGACTGTAAATCTGGTCTCTTCGGAGCTTGTAGGTTCGAGTCCTGCCGCTTCCACAAATAGTACTGTAGCACAATGGCTAGTGTGTCCGACTGTCTCTCGGAAAGTTGCGGGTTCGAATCCCGTCAGTACTGCATATCTGGGAAGATAACGGTGGTTGTTTACTCGCCTTGGACGCGAGAGGTCGCAGGTTCGAATCCTGCTTCTCAGACGAAACAATCAAATCAAGTTTACTTGAATTTGATTAGCAATGAGACATAGCAGGAAAGGCGAAATCAATCCTGTTTCTCAGACAAAAATGTTCCGTTGGTCAAATGGTTAAGACGCCACACTTTCTATGTGGAATTAGGGGTTCGATTCCCCTACGGAATACAGGGCAGAGCGTTAAATAAATGTCTGGTAGACATTTATAGTGAAAGAGCCAGAATGCGCTTTGGCAAATGTGGGGATGGCGAAAATGGCAAACGCACCTGACTTAGAATCAGGAATCTGAGAGTTCGAATCTCTCTCTCCATACTATGTTCCACTAGCCCAACTGGAAGAGATTGGCGAGCAAAAACATTGTTTTTGTGAAGGTAGCAAACGGAGTTTGAGGTTTAAGCTCCGTGTAGTCTTGGTTCGAATCCAAGGTGGAGTATATAGACCCGTGATGTAAATGGTGAGCATACAGGAATTTGACTCCTGAGGTATAGGTTCGAGTCCTGTCGGGTTTACAAAATATGGTGTCTTTAGTTTATTTGGTAAAACGTCTCACTGTGAATGAGAAGAACAGGGTTCGAATCCCGAAGTCACCCAAAATGGAACAATAGCAAAGTTGGTCAATGCGACAGACTGAAAATCTGAAGATACAGGTTCGATTCCTGTTTGTTCCACAATTTAGGAGTATAGTTTAATGGATAAAACATTGGGTTACGACCCCGAAGATGCGAGTTCGAATCTTGCTATTCCTACTAATTATAGAAATAATATTTACTACGCAGAATGATTGCGTATTACCAGTCTACTTTTGAAATATAATTGGAAAAAGATGAAAGAAAAAATACTAAATAAATTAAAAGAAATAGAACGTGAAAAGCAAATAGAAATCTTATTTGCTGTAGAATCTGGAAGTAGAGCTTGGGGCTTTGCTTCACCAGATTCAGACTATGATATTCGTTTTGTCTACAAACATAAAAAGGATTGGTATTTAAACCTTTGGGAACAAAAAGATTCTATTCAATTTATGACTGAGGATGATTTAGATGGTTCTGGATGGGACGTTCAAAAAGCATTGAAATTGTTAGCAAAATCGAATGCGTCATTTTTGGGATGGCTATTTTCACCTGTAGTTTATAGGGAAGATTCCGCCTTTTTAAACGAGCTAAAAATATTAGCTACAAATAACTTTAATCCTGTTTCTGGGTTTTATCACTATCATAGTATGAATAAAGGATTTGAGGAAACTTTAGGGTCAGATAAAATGACATTGAAAAGTTTCTTTTATGCTATAAGAACTGCTTTATGTGCTAAATGGGTTTATGAAAAGAACACGATACCGCCAGTGTTGTTTCGAGAATTATACCCATTAATTGGTAAGAAGCATCATTCGACTTTAGATGATTTAATACTTCTAAAAAGTGGACATATTGAGAAAAGTCATGAACCCGTTGATGCTAGTTTAGTAGAATTGGTCAAGAAAGTGGTTAAGGAAAACAATGACGTTAAAAACGATTTAGTAAACAAAAAGTCAAATCCTGAGGAATTCAATGAGTTCTTTTTAAAGACGATATCATGAAAATAGAAGAATTAAAACAATCTGGACATATCATTTTTGAATGTATAAGCGGAAGTAGAGCTTATGGATTGGACACACCTGCATCGGATACTGATATACGAGGTGTGTTCATTCTTCCAGAAGAGCGCTTTTATTCATTAGATTATATTGGTCAGATAAATAATGAAACCAATGATATTGTGTATTATGAATTACGTAAATTCATCGATCTATGTTCTAAAAACAACCCAAACATACTTGAATTGTTGAGCATTCCAGATGAATGTGTATTGTATAAGCACCCTGTCTTTGATGATATAAAGCTTGACGTTTTTTTGTCTAAACAATGTGAAAAGTCATTTGCTAATTATGCCTATGCTCAAATAAAAAAAGCAAGAGGTTTAGAAAAGAAAATTGTAAATCCAGTAGAAAAAGAACGTAAATCTGTTTTAGACTTTTGCTTAGTATATGAAAAAGGAAGGGCTATATTATTAAAAGCATTTCTAGACAAACATAATATAAAGCAAGAAAACTGTGGTCTTGCTAATATTACACACTTAAAAGATTGCAATAATTTATATCATAGTTTAGAGGTTCCTTATAAGGGCATTATTAAAAGCAGTAAAGCAAACGATATTGCGTTAAGCTCGATTCCTAAAGGAGAAGCAGCTATAGGGATGTTATTCTTTAATAAAGATGGTTATTCTACATACTGTAAAAAGTATAAAGAATACTGGGATTGGGTAGGCAAGCGTAATGAAGAGCGCTATAAAACAACAGTATCGCATGGTAAGAATTACGATTCTAAAAATATGATGCATACCTTTAGATTATTGCATATGGCAAAGGAAATAGCATCCGAAAGCATCATTAATGTAAAACGTAGAGATAGAGCCTTTTTATTAGAAATAAAGAAAGGAAAATTCGAGTACGATGAGTTAGTAAATTGGGCAGAAGAACGAAAAATAGAATTAGAGTATTTATATGCCACTTCTGGTTTACCTGATAAGCCTAATCTTAAAAGGATAAATAGGCTGCTTGCAGAATTAAGAGTTTCCTTTTATAAATTAAACCCATTGTGAGTAGTTTGTTACTATTATGTATTTATGTAAACTCACAATGGGTTTGTTTTTTATTTATCCAGACCACGTTTTAAAACATTCTGTATACCTTCCAAATGGTCGCTAAACTGCATCATTTGTGCAAGAACTTGTGCCATTTCATTTTGATTACCAAAACCTTTGAGCTTATTATTTTTTACAAAAGTGTCTTTAATACTCTGCCAACGCTCAATTTCTGTGTCTTCTAAAGTTTTAGTAAGTTCTTTGTATTTTAGTAAATTAGCTTCAGCAGCACTTGTAAGTGTTTGCGATTCATTTTCGTAATGAGACAATAAAAGGGTTTGTAGTTCATTAACATTCATAATGGGAACAACCTTAGCTACTAATTTACTCATATCTCTGTAAGAGCCTTGTAGTTTAAACGAAGGTTCTGTTCGATAACTATCATCCATGGCTGCAGATTTAATATAGGTTTCGTTAACCTTTAATATCGTATTGCGAATGATAACAACTTTATCTAATACTGCTAGATAGTCTTCGATTTCTTGTTTTGTATGATTACCCTTAAGTGTTAGGTTTTCACGATTTCCTGACTCTACAACTTCTATGAGCTTATAAATATCTTCAAAATATTTGCTGCTTAATTGGTGTAGAATGGGGTTAGAGGTTAATGCATTTTCAATTAAACTCAATTTAAATAAATCTGCTGTATCACCTATGATATCACCCAAATTGTAAATATCTGCACGGTTGGCTAACATATCTGGTATTTGAAATTTTTCTCCACTTTCTGTGTATGGGTTACCCGCCATTATTACACAAAACTTCTTGCTGCGTAAATCGTACGTTTTTGGTTTGCCATTATATACACCTTCTATTTTACGAGTTCCATCGGCAAGGGATATAAATTTTTGTAAAAACTCTGGGTTACAATGTTGTATATCGTCTAAATACAACATGACGTTGTTGCCCATTTCAAAAGCCAAATTCAGTTTGTTTAATTCTTCACGTGCTGCAGAGTTGTTTGCAGTTAAAGGATCTACAGAAGTAACCTCATGCCCTATAGCTGGACCATTTATTTTCATAAATATGAGCCCTAAACGATTTGCCATATATTCCATTAAGGTCGTTTTACCATAACCAGGAGGCGATATAAGTAATAACATGCCCATACGGTCGGTACGTTTATTATCTCCTACACTTCCTAATTGTTTGGATAAATTATCACCAAATAAGGGGAGGTATACCTGATCTATAAGTTTATTTCTAACAAAAGATGATAGTACTCTTGGTTTAAATTCTTCGAGTTTTAAACTGTCTTTTAATGTTTCGGTCACTGTATGTTTTGCTTCTCGGTATGCATTAAAAGCAGGCACTTCTACTAAACTGAAATGCTGTAATTGCTCTATAAAGTGATGATAGTTAAATTTAAAATGGCCTTGGCCAATGGTAGAGTGACTTCCTTTTAAATTTTCAATAACTAAAGAAGGATTTACCTGAATGATTTCTGAGCTTGCTTCACTTTTATATAGTATAAGAGCAACAACTTCATAAGTGTACTTTATACATTCTGGTGCTTGTGATTTTATAAAAGAACCGACCCATTGCATGACTAATTGTACTGTGTCCGTAATTGTATATGTACCATCTATAGCCATTTTAAGAGATGCCTTAAAAGCTATAGTTGCATTTTTATTCTCTAAGGATTTTGTGAAGTTTTCATATAGTTCTTGAGCTGTTTTGCTTATACAAAAAGTGTTATTACTCTGTAATTCATCAAATAAATATGAAGCTGTTTCAAATTCAAGTGTGTTGGCACGTTCTTCATAATGTTTGGAAATAATATTTTGGAGTGTAGATGCACGTAATTCATGACTTAATGCTTCTATAACAATTTCGTATTCTTTACTGCTAGGAAAAGCAGCTAAAACTTCTCCTGAAGCTTTTATTTTTTGATTCCATGAATCTTTGCTATCAGCATCCAAAGTGTTCCAAAAGAACTGCCCGTAGGCTCTAACTACAGGCTCATAACGAAGTAAACCTAAATCGTGATGTTTGCTAATTAAAGTTTCTAAAATTTTGGTGGCATCTTCATCATGAACACCTTTAATATAACCTTCGGAATAATTTTTACTACTTTCTGTTTTTACAAGTTGAAGTAACTCCGTTCCGTTAAGTTTATGTGCTTTTAGAGACGGATTTGTAAAAATTTTATAAGCCAAATAAGACGATCGGTATATGTTTTTATTTTCTGATATTAATTCTTGATTCCAATATTTTTGAGATGTAGTTAGTGTGTTGTCATCAATAGATTGATAAAAATCTGTGCCAGTAAGATGATATTTTAAAGTGTCGTCTTTATAAACAATAGTAAGATCTAAAGGCTGTTTGTTAACACCAAATCTATGTTTACCTAGTTTAATAATGTTTTCACCATCTTCATATAAATCTTGTGTGTCTTTTAATTTTCTAACAGCATCCTCTTTGGCTACTTTTAGTCCTGTTTCAATAGCTTCGGCTTTTCCTATGTCATCTAAATCTTTAAGATTGGAGATAATATCACGAAGCTTATTAATCATTAAATCGGAAGCAAAATAACCGTTAATCTCAACGGTCGTTTTAAAACTTAGGGCTTTTTTGCTTACCCCTTTTAAAATACGGTTAGCGGCGGCTTCTAAGCTTATAGCTTTTTTATTTCTAGCTTCAACAAGGCTGTTTTTTCTAGCTTCGAAAGCATTATAAACCTCTTCTCTTTTTTCAATAATTTGAGAAATAAAGTCTTCAAAATCTGCAAACCTGCCTTCTAAATCCTCTAATTGTACAGATACTTTATTTAAAAGCTCATCTGTTTTTTCTGGGGTGTTAGCGATGTCTAAGTAATTAATAATACTTTGGTCTACTAACTTTAATTGTGCTGTAAATTCGGCAGAAGCTTCTTTTTCTCCTAAAGTTTTTAGTTTGTTTTTTAATCCTGCTTTTAGTTGGTTAATGGTAGCAAAAATTAATGAAATATTATCAATAATTTGTGTGGAATGCGAGGCATCTTCTATTTCTAAGTTAGATACAATATCAATAAGCATTTCCAAATCGGTAGCGATTTGATTGATCTCTTCTTCTAATTTTTTAGCATCAAAGACTTTTTTAATTTCCTTTAATGCTGTTTCTTTTTCTGCTACACGTTTATGGTAGGGTACAAGTGCCTTATCGTTTAGTAAAAATTGGACACAGCGTTGGGAAATTTTATCGTTTTGGAGGACAATCTCTTCTTCTAGTCTGCTTATAAACGTAGAATCGACATAACGAATATCATTTAAACCAATAACTTCTCCCCTAAGGGTTCTTAGTTGCGATAGCACAAACACGAAATCTTCAATAGATTTGAATGTGCTGCTTTTAATTTTTCCAAAAATACCATCTGCTTTGGTTTGTGTGTCTTTGGTAATATTTGCCGCATTTTTACGAAGCTGGACTACTTTTTCAAATTCATCAACAGCTGCATTGGCGGCCGTATTCAGCCCTTTTAAAGGCTCATTAATAAGAAAGGTTTCTGGCTCTGTAATCCAATAATAATTATTTAAAATATCGTTAGAAGATTTAGCGATATCATCATACAAGCCATCGTAACTATCTTCTTTATTTAATAGCGTGATTAAAACCTGGCATTCTGCCATAGCCTTTACAATATCTTTATTGCCAATCTTATATAATAGTGTATCGGTGTGTGCTGAAGGGATAATATCTCCTTTAATAAAAGGAGTTTGCCATATTTGGATAACATGGTGTTTTGTTTGTTCGTCTTCGGTTTTAAAATAACATAGTTCACCATCGTTAAGAATGGTAAAACCATTACAAATAATAGGTGTTTTTACTTGTTGTTCTATAACATTATAAGATATTAATACATATAAGCCTTTTTGACTTTCATAAAACACATAAAGGAAGTCTTCACCATTAGGAGAGCTTACTTTTTTTTGAAATTTAACATTAGAAATACCGTTATCGAATAACTTAAAATCTCCAGATTGTAAATAATAACCGTCTGCAAAAATGATACCTTGATCGTCTGGTAATAATATACAGGCATCTGCAATGCTTTCTATTTTTTTTACCTCTTGTATTTTATGATTGTATACAAAATATCTTGGTTCTTCTTGAAATGGCTTAATTTCTAAAGCAATTAAATTACCCAAATCTGCATACTTAAATTGTCCGTCGTCTAAGGTTTGGTCTGGGTGTGTAACGGGTTCGTCATAAATACCTTTTCCATCATCTGTATTGTCTTCTATTTTAATGGTTAAATCGCCGCCAATAGTTTCTACAAATATTTTGTCTAAGATAGATATGTGTGGATGGATGCCGTACACATGATTATCGCGGGTAGGCTCTACCCAATTAAATTCGTGCTGACTAGGGAACTTGAATTCATGCTCACTTCGGTTATCAACATACTCAAGTTTGTCTTCATTAATTAACCATTTAAATGTTTTTATGTCTGTAACACTTTCGCTTAACTGAAATACCATGTGTAGGTAATTGCCAACTATGGCAAATTTGGAGAAGATGGTATTTCTATAGTATTTATAGAGATTGGTGAAATCGTTTATAAAGGTACTATCTTCTAATGGGTCTAAGGATTGGATGGTAAAGCGTTCATTATCATAAGTATAAATGCTAAATACATCGGCAAGTTTTATGTCGGTACGAAGTCCGAAATGCACATTATAACCGAAGAAACATTTATCACCTATGGTAACAATATCTCTTGCAATACAGTTGTTTTCGGTATTAATGCGATTATTGGCAATAAGTTTGGTTTCAACATTACCAAAAACATTTTTACGAGCATCGTTTAATTGCGACAGCCTTGAAAGAAGTTCACTTTTTTGTTTTTGTAAGCGCCCTTGGATAATCTCATAAGTGCCACCATCTAGTTGTATATTGTTATCTGTATTGGTCTGTTCCATAGTTTTTCCTTTTATGGAATTACTTATCATGTACTTTTTTAGTTAAAATCATCTGTTGTTTTTAAGAAATCTTTCTAGTGGCGATAGTTTTTTATTTAAAAATTGTTTTCTGTTTTCAAAATTTGGTATAACTTCAACTATAGAAGATGTCCATATTTTTCTAGAAAAAAAGCCTTTTGATAAACGGTATTTTATAGAATCACCTTTGTAAGCTTTGGTATAAGTATCCCGGTTGCTCCTTATCACTATTTGATCACCATCTTTATCTTTAATAAATATTATATACCCATTAGGATCGTAAGTTGGAGTATTAACAACGGTGTGTCCTCTTCTGGTATTATTTCCTGTCGCTGTAATAATCATTTTGTCTCTGTATCCTTTTTTAATAACAATTCCCTTTAGATATTCTTCTCTTGAGAATATATTATCAGTTAAACAGATTGCTATTGCTGAAATGATTACAATGAAAATGATTTTTAATTTGGACACTAATTAAGAGGTTTAATTCACTTGCCTGCCAGGGACTGACAAGCAAGCAAATGAGATTATATTACCCTAACTTTTTATCAGATAGACCTAACCCTTTGGCAAGGTTTGATAAGTTAGTAAATAAGGTTTCTTCGCTAGTGCTTGATGTTTTAGATTTTAAATCCATTAACAAATTGGCTACAGTTAGGTTTTTAATGTCTTCTGAAGAGATACCATATTTAGTAGCAAAGTCTTTTATTTTATCTAAAAGATTTCCTTTAACATCATCGCTTCCTAAAATAGCATCTTTAACCTGCGTAATATTATCAGAGTGATTTACAAGACGATCTATGCCTTTAGACTTTGTAATTTGTCCAATAATTTGATCAAAGAACATCGTTTCTCCACCAACAATATCAATATTAGCCGCTTTAAGTGCAGCACTTATTACATTAGCCTGAGCATCTGCAATTTCTCTTTGGATATTAATTTCGGCTAAATCTACTTGTAATTCTTTGTCTAAACGTAATTTAAATTCTTCATGCTCTTTACCAACACCATCTAATTTTTTCATGGCATTTGCTTTTTCTTCTATACCCGTAGCTTCTGCTAAAGCAATTTCTTTATCACCCGCAGCTTTTGCTAGAGCTTGCTCTTTAATGACTTCTGCTTCTGCTATACCTTGTTCTTTTAAAGCTCCAGCTTTCGCTAAAATACCAGCAGCTTCAGCTTTGGCTTTTTCCTCTGTAATAGCTGCTTCTACCATACCTTGACGTTCATTGGCATCTGCTTTGGCATGTAATACTTGTGCTTCAGATAAGCCAATAGTAGCCTCTTCTTTAGCTTTAGCTTCTGCCAATGTTTTTCTGGCTTGTGCTTCTTTTTCACTCGCTTGTTTCTTCGCTTCAGCTTCAATATTTATTTCTTCAGCTTTTTGCTTTGAAGCTTCTTTGGCAGCTTCGGCAGCTTTTATTATTTTAATTAATTCTTCTTGAGCACTTGCTTCTGCTATTGTGATTTTTACTTGTTTTTCTCTATCGGCAGTTTTGAAAGCTTCAATATCTTTCATGTTCTCTTGTTCTTCTGCCACACCTTTTTCTAATACGACTCTATCTCGAATAACATCTTGAATATTTTTCTTTTCAACCTCTACAACTTTTTCTTTTTCAATTTGCGCCAAAGTAACAATACGCTCTCTTTCTGTAGCTTCTAACATTCTATCTTTTTCTACACGTTCTGTCTCCACAACATCGGTACGTTGCTTGTTTTTAGCAGCTACAATAATTTGACGCTCCATATTTTCTTCAGCAACTTTTACTTTTTCTTCAGTAAAAATTCTGGCACTTTCAGATTTTAAACGTTCTTCTTGAGCGACTTTAAGAACTTCGGCTTCTTCTCTGGCTTTAATATTTAAGATTTCACGTTTTTGCTGTTCTTCTTTTTCTGCCAATTGTTTGTCCAGTTCTAAAATAGCTTCACGCGCTTCTACATCTTGCTTGCGAATTACTTTTTCCTCATCTCGTTTAATAAGGTTCGCTTTCATATTTTGTTCTGCGGTAAGCTCAGTGATTTTTTTAATACCCTCTGCATCTAGAATGTTGTCAGATTTTAAAAATTGAACAGGTGTTTGCTCCAGGTAATCTATGGCACAGTCTTCTAAAGTATAGCCGTTAAGGTCGGTACCAATAATGTCAACAATTTCATCACGAAATTCTCTACGAGCTTCATATAATTCAACAAACTGGAATTTTTTACCTACTGTTTTTAAGGCTTCTGAAAATTTGGCTTCAAAAAGTTCTTCTAAAGTTGAAATGTCTGAAGCTCTTTCACAACCTACAGTTTGTGCTACTTTTTTAATAAAATCTACTTCATTATTTACTCTTACAAAAAAGGCAACTTTAATATCGGCGCGCATATTATCTTTACATAATAAGCCGTTATCTCCAATACGCTCAATTTGGATTTTCTTTACCGAAATATCCATAATTTCTACTCTATGAAATACAGGCACCACATACAAACCCTTATCTGTTGCTACTTTTGTACCCTTAAAGCCTGTTCTTACCAAGGCTTCTCCTTGAGGGACTTTTTTGTAGAATAAAGCAATAATTGCAAAATAAGTTATAATTAAGAAAAGAATAAGTCCAATGCCTATTCCAATAAATTGTGTAATGTGTTCCATAGTTAATATTTGATTTTTTTATTGATTTAAATTTATTATGTGTAAATATGTGTTGTTAATTGATTTTTATAGGGTTAATCAGGGTTTTGTTCATCCTCTTTATAGGGAAACACCCAATAGAAATTTTTATCTTCAGATTGTTTAACAATCACAATGTCTTGTCGGTAATTTATTGTTGAGCCATCAAATGATTTAGCATAAATAGACATCGGATTGCCGTCTGCCACCACTTCTGCGGTGCCCATTTTTTCTCCAGAAATTTTTGATAACAGAACGCCTCTTCTACCTGTTAAATTTGTAGGGAGATCTCCATCTTTATTTAAGTTTTTAAAAAAACTTTTAAAAGGAGTTGTGAAAATTTTAGTTAAAATTAAAGAGGGTAATATGCCTGCTAATAGTAGCGTATATCCAAAGCTAGTATCATAAGAAACTGTGATACTTGTCGAAATAACAGTGCACAGCCACCATATAAAAATCCAACAGGTAAATGTGAACATAAATGGTAAGCCCACAAAATTAAAATAGATTAATACAATTTGCCACCATTCTAAGTTTTTTCTTTGGTCTCTAACAACATCTTCTTTATTAATTTCTGCGTTAGCCAGATCTGGAAAATTTGTAATACTGCCATCTAGACTAGTATCGACATCGACATCGACATCGACATCTGCATCAATATCTATGTCTACATCGATATCTACGTCAAAATCAATTCCCGAAATCATTGTGAATAGCCAATAGATAATGAGTAATAAAACTAAGAGGCTTAAAACGATATTTACAGAAGAAAAAGCAATATCAATAATTGAGTTCAATAAATTTTGGTTTTTATATGGGTTGGTTTATGTTAAGCAATTACTCACAAACAATATTAAGTAATTTTTTTATTTTCAGTTAGCAAATTCTCATTTGATTTTTACTATACTGCAACTATTATTTATATCTATAGGTGTCCTAATTATTCTAAATGTTACAATAAATTGAAATTTATTAATCTACAGATGGTATTTTTAAAGATATCCTTATGCTTGGACGAGACTAAGTATAATACTATTTGAGCTAAAATTTTAAGATCGTATCTTTGTGTTAAATATACGCAAGAATGAGTGGGAATCAAGATATAAAGGTTTCGGTAGATGCTGTTGTTTTTGGTTATGAATCTAAAAAGTATTTATCGGTTCTGCTAATAAAAAGAGGTGTTGAGCCATTTAAAGGAGGATGGGCTTTGCCTGGTGGATTGGTTTTAAATGATGAGTCATTAGAAGATGCCGTTGAACGAGAGCTTAAAGAGGAAACAGGTGTAGCAATAGATTATTTAGAGCAGTTATATACATTTGGTTTGCCAAAACGAGACCCAAGAAATCGAGTGATTTCTATAAGTTATTTTGGTTTAGTAAAACCGAATCATTTTAAAATTAAAGCAGATACAGATGCGGTAGATGCTCAATGGTTTAATTTGAATGAACTTCCTGAATTAGCTTTTGACCATCAATTAATTTTAGATACAGCACACCAGCGTTTAAAGTCTAAGCTAAGCTATCAGCCTATTGGTTTTGATTTACTAAATGATGAGTTTCCGTTCTCAGACTTGGAAAATTTATACATGACTATTTTAGAAAAAGAAATAGACCGAAGAAATTTTAGAAAGAAAATGCTAAGCTTTGGTATTATTGAAGAAACTAATAAAATAGAAAAAATAGGGAGCGGTCGCCCTGCAAAACTTTTTAAATTCAATAAAAATAAATTCAAACAATTAACAGTTAACGATTTCCACTTTGAAATAAACTTTGTGTAAATATTACACAAAGTTTGGTTGTCTCATTTTCTCTTCATACATTTGCGTAAAATAAACGCAATATGATTTTAAATTTAGACCATAATTTTAACCCATATAATAATCAAGAGATTATTGAGTTTGAAAGTTTTTCATTTTCAGGAGGAGAGCCACATATTAAGATCTTAACACCTATTAGTGACTCTCAAAATGTAACCATAACTCATAGAATAAAATCTTTTAACGACTTTGGCTTATTGCTATTAGCAGTTGATGCTTTGAGAAGGTTAGATATTAAAAAAATAGAGGTCTTCATTCCATATTTTCCTGCAGCTAGACAGGATAGAGTTATGATTAAAGGAGAGGCTTTATCTGTTAAAGTTTACGCAGATATATTAAATGCTTTGAATCTAAACAGTGTTACCGTTTACGATCCACATTCAGAAGTAGTTCCTGCGTTATTAGATAATTGTAAGGTTCTTTCAAATCATAATTTTATTAAAAAAGTAATTCAAGATATAAATGAAGATATCATTCTTATTTCACCAGATGGCGGTGCTTTAAAAAAAATATACAAATTGACACATGCTTTAGGAGGGATTGAGGTTGTTGAGTGTTCAAAATCAAGAGATGTAAGAACTGGGAAAATTTCAGATTTTAAAGTATACGCTGAAGATTTGAAAGGAAAATCGTGTTTAATAGTTGATGATATATGTGATGGTGGCGGAACCTTTTTAGGATTAGCCAAAGAGTTAAAGAACAAGAACGCAGGTAAATTGTATTTAGCAGTAAGTCATGGGATTTTTAGTAAAGGATTAACAGAGTTTAGTAAGTCTTTTGATAAAATATATTGTACAGATTCTTTTAAAAGTATTGAAAATATGAAACAGTTTAAGCAAATTGAGTTAAATCTAGAATAATGAAGATTCGTTATATACAGGGAGATGCAACACAACCTATTATCGAAGGCAATAAAATTATTGTTCATATCTGCAATGATGTTGGAGGATGGGGAAAAGGGTTTGTAATGGCTATTTCTAAAAGATGGTCATTACCTGAAGCTTCTTATTGGGCATGGTACAAATCGCAAAGTAATTTTGAGTTAGGTAGTGTACGGTTTGTGAAAGTTGAAAATGATTTATGGATTGCCAATGTAATTGGTCAACATAAAATTAGAAAAGATGAGTTAGGAAATCCACCAATTCGATATGAAGCTATTGAAAAGGGGATAGATGAAGTCTTAACAAAAGCAAAAGAATTAAATGCATCTGTACACATGCCAAGAATTGGATGTGGTTTAGCAGGAGGAAAATGGGAGAAAATAGAACCAATTCTTCAAGATTATTTAATTAAAAATGAAATCAAAACAGCTGTTTGTGATTTTAAGTAATAAATGAAAATGAAAAAAGATAGAGTACATGCGGCGCTATTTGGATTAGCGGTAGGTGATGCATTGGGAGTGCCTGTTGAATTTAAAGACAGAGATTACTTAAAACGTTTTCCTGTAACAGATATGCAGGAGTATGGAACACACGGGCAACCAAAAGGCACTTGGAGTGATGATAGCTCGCTAACATTTTGTTTAGCAGAAAGCTTATGTAAAAAATACGATATTAATGATATGGCTAAAAAGTTTGTTGAATGGAGAAATGAGGAAATTTGGACACCCCATGGAAAAGTTTTTGATATTGGTATTTCTACAAATCAAGCTATCCATTCTATCGCTACTGGAACCAAACCAATGCTTGCTGGGGGCGATTCAGAAATGGATAATGGTAACGGTTCTTTAATGCGGATTTTGCCATTGATATTTTATATTAAAGATCTTAAAATAGAGAAGCGATTTGATATAATTAAAGATGTTTCATCAATTACTCACGCCCATATTAGGTCGATCTTAGCATGCTTTATCTACTTAGAATATGCTCTAAACCTTTTAAAAGGTAAAACGAAATGGGTAGCTTATAAAGAGATGCAGATTGAGGTAAATTATTTTTTAAATAATAATCCTATTTGTTCTCAGAATGAAATGGACAAATTTCACAAAATATTAGAGAATCAAGTTGGAATTTATGAATTACAGGCTTTGTATAAGTATGAAGAAAATGACATTAATTCTGGCGGATATGTATTAGATAGTCTTGAAGCCAGTTTATGGTGCATTTTAACTTCAGAAAAATATGAAGAAACTGTTTTGAAAGCTGTTAATTTAGGAAGTGATACAGATACTACAGCAGCAATTGCTGGAGGATTAGCAGGCTTGTTATATGGATACGATGCTATTCCAGGCAATTGGATAAATGTTTTATCGCGAAGAGAAGATGTTACAGAATTATGTGATCAGTTATCAAACAAGTATAGAATTTAATGTTGAAAACAGACTGAAATGACAGAACAACATAAAAAACGCATCAGTAAGTTTTTGAGTTTGATATTAAGGCATCAACCTGAAAAAATTGGACTTACACTAGATGAAAATGGCTGGGCTCTGGTAAGTGATATTTTAGAGAAATCTAAAATGCAATTTACGGTTGAAGAATTGAGCGAGGTGGTAAATACAAATGATAAAAAGCGATTCTCATTCAATGCTAATGAAACCAAAATTAGAGCAAATCAAGGCCATTCGTTAAAATCAATTGATTTAGATTTAAAGCCTGAAACACCACCATTATTTTTATATCATGGTACGGTTTCAAAATTCATTCCTGAGATTAAATTACATGGACTAAAAAAAATGAATCGACAACATGTTCATTTAAGTAAAGATAGAGATACGGCAGCAAAAGTTGGAGCAAGAAGAGGAAAACCTGTTATTCTTAGTATTAGAGCTTTAGAGATGCAAAACGAAGGACACCAATTTTTTATATCGGAAAATGGAGTTTGGCTAACAGATGTGGTATCATCTAAATTTATTAATTTTTAATAAGTAAGAAAATGAAGTACAGGAATGACAAATAATAATAAATGTTTACATAATTTTACCTTTAGGGAATATAAATCCTTTTAAATAAGAACCCAATGATAAATAAAAACAGATAAAAATGAGTGAAAATTTAGAACCACGATTTGTTGATGCTTTAAGAAGAAACAACGATCAAATTAGAGAAGATAGAGCTAAAGCTATAGCAGAAGATTCGGAGCTGATCTATAAGCGAAGAATAGAAGACATAGAGCTTAAAATTAAACGTTTAAGCAGAGAGCAAGAAAGTGCTATAGATATAAGTCCTTTAGACAAAAACAGTTTAACTTTTGCAGATTTTAATCCTGATAGTTTTGTAGAAAAAGACATTGAAGTATCTCTTAAAATAAGAAACTTAAAAATTCAATTTGAAATAACTAAAAATAGATACGAATACCTATTTGGAAAAAAATATTAATTATGGGAGGCACAAAATATAATATAAGTGATAGACTTTTAAGAGCGAAAAAAGCAGGGTACGCAAGTAAATCTTTAAATGATATTTTTCAACAAAATAAAGAACGAAGAGCGCATAGTTCAATGGATCCTAAAAATATTGAATTTAGAGAAGCTAGAGATTCTGAAGTACATCCAAATTCATTTCCTGTTATTTTGGGTTTAGATATAACAGGGAGTATGGGGCACATACCACACGATCTAATTAAAGAAGGCTTGCCAAAATTAATGGGAGGCATTATTCAGGATGGTGTCCCAGATGCTACGTTGCTTTTTTTAGGAGTTGGTGATCATGAATGTGATGCTTATCCTCTTCAGGTAGGCCAGTTTGAATCTGGAGATGAAGAATTAGATATGTGGCTTACCCGTACCTACATAGAATCTGGAGGCGGAGGAAATGCTGGTGAAAGTTACTTATTAGCCTGGTATTTTGCAGCATTTCATACAAGAACAGATGCTTTCGAAAAAAGAAAACAAAAAGGCGTATTAATTACTATAGGCGATGAGCCTAATTTAAAATCATTACCCGCTTCTGCTATTAAAGAAATTATGGGTTCTGGACAACAAACGTATTCTGATATAGAACTACTGGAAGAAGCTAAAAAGAGATATGAAATATTTCACGTAAGCGTTACCCATTCTCCTAGAGCTGTTGAAGCAGAAAAAGGCTGGAAAGAGTTGCTGGGAAATAATTGTATTTCTGTAAGTGATTATAAAAAAATACCAGAGGTTGTGAAAAATTTAGTCTGTGAAAAATACAAATCAAATAAAGATATAAAAACAGATCTTTCTGGAAAAAGCTTTGACGACGTTGAGATGCTATAAAGAATGAAAAAAGCTAAAATTGTTATAGGTTTAGGATTTGGAGACGAAGGTAAAGGTATTACTACCGATTTTCTGTGTAATCAATATCCTAAATCTATAGTTGTACGTTTCTCTGGAGGACCACAAGCAGCACATACCGTGTTGATTAATAACAAGAAACATGTACACGCAAGCTTTGGTAGTGGTGCATTAAGAGGGTTGCCGTCTTATTTTAGCGAACATTGTATAATACATCCCACATTTTTGTACAATGAGCAACAAGAGTTAAAAGAGAAAAACGGCAATACAGAGCTTTATATTCATCCTTTAGCTAAAGTATCAACGCCTTTTGATGTTTGGCATAATCGTATGAATGCTAAAAACTTAGAACACGGAAGTTGCGGTAAAGGTATTGGAGCAACAATGAAAAGAAATGAAGGACCGTATAAGCTTTATGCTATTGATTTATTAGGTCCTAGGCCATTGCTTATCGAAAAATTAAAAGGTATTGCTGATTACTATGGAATGTATGATAACGAGGAACTGCAAAATGAAGTAGATTATTTTTTAGAATGTATAAATAATATAAAATGGAAAATAGAAAATTATTCATTTTTACAAAAATATGAAACACTTATATTTGAAGGGAGTCAAGGCATTTTGTTAGATATGAATCATGGAATATTTCCAAATGTTACATATGCTAATACAACTTCAAAAAATGCTATTGAAATTTGTAAAAAACTTCAAATAGAAGATATAGAAACATTTTATGTTTCAAGGTCTTATGTAACACGACATGGTAATGGATGGATGCTAAATGAAGAAGATATTAAAATAGTAAATAATGAAGAAGAAACATGTGTTTATAACGAGTTTCAAAAACATTTAAGAGTAGGTAAGCTAGATTTAGAGCTAATATTACACGCTAAGAGAGTAGATGAAATTTATAACACATCAAAAAAGAGTCATATTATAATAACTTGTTTAGACCAATTTAATACTATTATTGATTGGAATAAGTTGAAGAATAATTTTAATAAAATATATGGTTCGTACGGCCCAGAATCAAAGACTTTCAAAGAATTAAATATATAACTTGTAGATATTCAAAAGTCATAATCCAAGGAATTACACCCCAATGAAAAAGAAAGAAGCGGATTTATTAGAAACCTTAGCAGAAATAGAGCACCAACAATGGATGAACTGGGCTAAGCATTTAATTCAAACCGAAAAATTATCTCAAGAAACTATTGAGAGATGGAAAAGCTATTTTATTCCTTATCAAGAATTGCCAGAAGCTATCAAGGAGCTAGATAGAAATTATGCTAAAAAAGTGATTGCTGCTTTTAAAACATATAATGGTTAACATCCCTTTATTTAAACTTTCCTTTTAATAAATAATGTATTTTTGCTTATTTGCGTAAAAAATACGCAAATAATTTTGTTTCACTCGAATTACTTTATATATTTGTGTAATAATTACGCAAATTAAAATAATAAAGATATGAACCCATTACTATACACAGATGGCTATAAAGTAGACCACAGAAGACAATATCCAGAAAACACCACTTTAGTTTATTCTAACTGGACACCAAGAAAAAGTAGAATAGAAGGTGTTGATGAGGTTGTCTTTTTTGGCTTGCAGTATTTCATTAAAAAATACATGATTGAGGATTTTCAAGATAATTTTTTCAATCAGCCTAAAGAAGTTGTATGTGAAAAATATACAAGGCGGATAAACAATTACTTAGGAGAAAATAAGGTAGGAATTCAACATATATCAGATTTACATGATTTAGGTTATATCCCTATGGTTATAAAAGCTTTACCAGAAGGTGTGTCGGTTCCAGTTAGGGTGCCTATGTTTACGATGTATAATACAAAATCTGAGTTTTTTTGGTTAACAAATTATTTTGAAACATTATTATCTACAACAGTTTGGTTGCCATGTAATTCGGCAACGATAGCAAAACAATATCGAATGATTTTAGATATATATGCTGAAGAAACATCATCAATACCTGAATTTGTAGATTGGCAAGGTCATGATTTTTCAATGCGAGGGATGGCAGGGCTTGAGGCTGCAATGCTAAGTGCAACAGGACACTTATTAAGCTTTACAGGTACAGATACCATTCCTGCGATAGATTTTTTAGAAACGTATTATAACGCAAATTCTGATGCTGAATTAATAGGCGGTTCTGTTGCTGCTACCGAGCACTCCGTTATGTGTATGGGTACAGATACAGGAGAACAGGATACCTTTAAAAGATTAATAACAGAAGTTTACCCAAATGGCATAGTTTCTATTGTTTCAGATACATGGGATTTGTGGAAAGTGTTAACTGAATATCTGCCAAATTTAAAAGAAGAAGTTTTAGAACGAAATGGAAAAGTTGTTGTTCGTCCAGATAGTGGAGATCCTGTAGATATTATTTGTGGTAACCCTAACGGAAAAACTATAAAAGAGCAAAAAGGTGTTATTGAGCTCCTCTGGGAAGTGTTTGGAGGTACAACAAACAACAAGGGTTATAAAGAATTGGATTCGCATATTGGAGCTATTTATGGTGACAGTATCACTTTAGAAAGAGCAACTCAAATTTGTGAACGTTTAAAACAAAAAGGATTTGCCTCTACAAATGTGGTTTTAGGGATAGGTTCTTTTACCTACCAATACAATACTCGTGATACTTTTGGTTTTGCTATGAAAGCTACTTATGGAGAAGTTGATAAAAAAGGACGAGAAATCTTTAAAGACCCTATTACTGATGATGGTACGAAAAAATCAGCAAAAGGGCTTTTAAAAATTATTAAGTCAAATGGAGCTTACGAGCTTATAGATCAGGTGACATGGGAAGAGGAAAAACAAGGTGAATTACAAGAGGTTTTTAAGGATGGAGTACTCATTATAGATGAATCTTTAATTGCTATCAGACAGCGATTAAAATCTGTTTAAAACGAAGACAAAAAACTTATAAATGTGTAATTTAAAAAATAGCCTGGATCGCGATCCAGGCTATTTTTTGTTATGCGTAGATAATTAAGGAAACCATTCTTTAACCTGTTTTAGGATTGAAAAAGAATATTATATCTGTTCATTACTTAATTTATGAGCTTAGAATTATCTTTTTAAAGATAGACTTTAGTTCACTGAATTGTTTTTCTTTAAACAAATAAAAGTCCCCAACTTTATTTTTATTTTGAAGTTCAAGGGGTAAATCAATGTATATAACATTATTTATGTCTATGTGTCTATGAGATTTTTTTTCTCTGCCCATAAAAGCCCTTTTGGTTTTTGTAAACAAGTTTAATGCATATAATTGATTTTTAAAATGAACAATAATATCAATACCGTATTCTACATCTAGTATTGTGTTATAAATAATTTTCGCACCGTTTAAAGACTGTTCTTCTAAATATTTACTAAAATGTATATCTCTGACTAAGGAAGGGTAAGCCCTATATAATCGTGCTTTAATGCCTTTTAATAAAACATTTTTATCTGCTTTTTCTGGCAGAGTAAGTTGTTTTTTATATTCCTCCCAAAGACCCGATTGTGTTGGAATTGTATTGTTTTTAATAATTAGATCATAAAATGTATTAAGAAACATGGGCAATTTCATTTGCCATTCTACATCAAAATTTTTATAATTATAAAATTCAAGTTTATAATTTAATATTTGGGTTGTAATATCACTACTAGAAAGGTTTATTTTATCTAGTAAGCTTGGGTATTTAGTGATATCAAGATTCAATATTTATAATGTATTTAAAAACTAAAAATACAAAATTAGGTCTTGATTATTATATTTTTCATAATTAAGATTTTAATCGTAGGCTATTTAAAAATCTACTTACCAAAACCTCTGGCTCTTGGAATTTCTATACCGCTTTGATATACTTTATCTCCTTCATCAATTAACGTGTCAAAAAACTGATAATAATTACCATATTTATATTTTGCCTCTATTTTTTTGCGAGCAGTACCCATTTCTTTAAACGCTGCTGAAGCTTCTAATTGATTACCAATCAAGAAAAAATAATCATTCTTTGATATGATCTTTCCATTCGCGTCTTTCAGTTCTAATTCTACAAACAGTTGTTCATTCACTTTTTCCAATACGTTTGCAGATACACTTACAAATTTCTTAGAGCTATTGCCTTTTATAGTGCCAAAATCAAAAGTCTGTTTTTTTAACACCTCGCCCATTTCATTTTTAAATAAAATAGTTGCTTCACAATTTTTATAATCTTTATATAAATCATTAATAACCCAAATTCCTCCTTTAAAGGCTTCTTTCTTTTCCCATCGTCTTTTGCTAAAATCCAAACTTATTAGCAACGGCTGATACGCTTTTTTTACAAAATAATAGGATCGTTTAGGCTGTTGGTAATTGTCTACAATTCCCCATTTCATATCTGGCCAATAAGTAATAAAGTGACACAAGGCAATACCGCTGAGGTTCGGTTTTTGACGTCTAAAATATTCTATACCATTTTGAAAAATGATGCCTTGCGCATCTTGAGTGGCATTAACAAACTCTTCTAAAGAATCTTTTTTCTCACTACCAAAAACGTCCCAATTTTGCATTCTTAAACGAGTTAAATCTGCCCAATGATGTCCCCAACTTAATCCAGGAGGCCATATTTCTTCTTCAGGAATAAACTTCTTTAAACTTTCAACGGAAGGAATCGATGTAATAGCAAATTCTGGTACTATTGGGAACTCTAATGTTTGTAGCCAATCTTCATGTAAATTATTTCCCATATCATAAAAATACCTAAGAGCATGCACAGCTTCTTTAGGTTTATAGCCAGCTTCTTTTGATACATGACATGTTAAAGGAGAATCTGGAACATAAGGCAAATCAACTTGCGCTTGCAAAGAATCTCCTAGTCGTTCTAAAAAGGTTCTTCCAAACTTAGCGTCTCGTGTCCTTAATAACATTTCTTCTCCTCCTTCCATCATAATTAAAGAGGGGTGGTTTCTGCGCTCTTTGATGACTTTAACCCCTTCATTAAAAATCGCTACTAATTTTTCTTCGTCATTAGGAATATTACCTGTGCCTAAAGGGATCATATCTTGCCACACCGTGATACCCATTTCATCGCAATACTGATAAAATTCTGGAATTTCAGGAGGATGCCAACCAAAAATTCTAATATTGTTCATGTTGGCGTCTTTAGCAAGTTGAATGAGTTTTTTATATTCATCTATAGAAGTACGTCCCATAAAAATATCAGGTGGACCTCCCCAGCAAGCAGAACGGATAAAGTGAAACTTCCCATTAATGTATGTAGAACGCGGAAAGCTTACATCAATCCCCTTTTTAAAACCTGGATTCCACTCCATGGTTACTTCCCTAATACCAAAAACAACTTCTTTAAAATCGTGATTAATTTTACCTTCTTTTAAAGAGACTTTTAATTTATATAAATTTTGATCTCCCATATCCCACGGCCACCAGAGCTTAGGTTTTTTAAGGTCTATTTGTTTTTTTATTGTATGAACTCCTGGTGCGACTGTTGCTGTAAATTCAATATTTTTTTCTTTCGCCTCAAAATTAGCACCTTCCAGTGATGCAATGAATGTCATTTCTTTAGCGACATGATCTGTGTTTTCAACAGTTAATTCTAAATTTACATTTGCAGAACCATTTTTATTTATTTTAGAATTTGCATATACATCTTCAAAAAGAACTTTACCAGAAGAAACCATCTTAACAGGTCTATAAATTCCAAAAGGAACTAAATCTCTCCAATAATCTCCAAACCAAGGTGTTTTTTTTCCAGCGACTAAAGCATTTACTCTAGGCGGTGGGGCTAATTTGACCATTAACATATTTGTACTAGCTAAATGACTTGTTGCTGAAACACGCAAATACTGAGTCACATCAAAAGAGAAACCAGAAAAAGCCCCTTCATGTTTTCCTAAATAGTGACCATTTAACCAAACATCACACGCATAGTCTACGCCTTCAAAAACAATTTTTACGACTTTGTCTGCAATGGGCTCGCTTACATGGAATTGCTTTGAATACCACCATTCGTATTGCTGAACCCATTGTGCTTTAACACTATTTCTTCCAAAATAAGGATCATCTATAACGCCCGCTCTCCATAAATCGGTATACACGTCTCCTGGAACTTTTGCATAGTTCCAAACTAATGTTTCAATATCTCCAGGGGGTAGCTGCGGTAATCCCATTTTTATGCCTTCTCCAGGCAACATCATTTTCATGGTCCAACTCATCCCACTTAAATCATTTACTAATTGACTATTTTCTTTATGAGAAACCATAGTATTAGGTTGTCCAAAAGAGAAGTTAACGGAGCAGCATATAATTATGATACTTATAAGAGCTACTTTGATTTTTTTTAAATAAATAGACATAACGCTTGTATTAGCTCCCAAATTTATGATACTTAATTAAAATTAAAGATGATATTAATCAGTTTTAATTATCAATATTATATGTACTAAAAAGGGAGGATAGCGCAGGTTTTTTTAAGTTTATGGAATTAGGCGTTGTGATTCATTATTTAGAAATTATAAAGCCCTTCAGAAATGAAAGGCTTTATAATTTAATAACCACACTTGGTGACTATTTCTCTATAATATTTGGTTTTTATTTACGACGAGTTAAAGAGGTATTTTATCTTTTAATACAAGTTATTTTCTTTTTAAAGAGCGTCTTATTATTTCTTAAAATTTAGCTTGTTGCTTAAGGTTAAGATGGTGTATTAGTTTGAAGTGGTGTTTATTGACTATGAGTTCATACAAAGCCCTTTTCTCTAGCACGCTCAATCAATATTTTATCATCTTTTTTATCGGTATCAAAAATATTTCTAAGGTGACGTTTTCTCTTCTCTATACCAGCGACAGACAAGTGTACAATACTAGAAAGTTCTTTCATTTTAGTGCCTAGAGATAAATGATATAGTATTTGCCAATCACGTTTATCTATCATTATTTGATTAGACATCTGTTTTCTAATTAATTTGGTAACGGTCTTACTATAATAAGGCGTATTGGAAATAACAGAAGTAATAGCTCTAACTAATTCCTCTAGTGAAATATCAGGTTTTACTATGAAACCATCTGGGTTTAACGTTTTAAAAATATGGCATAACTTGAAATTATCGTGATGAGAAGTTATGATCATAAGCTTAGCATTTTTAAAGTGCTTTTTTATTTTCAATCCCACATCGTCTCCCGATAAAAGGAGTTCATCTTTAAAAGAGGGCAAACTAACATCTAGAAGCACCAAATTATAAGCAACCCCGCTTATAGCTTCCAATATTTCAGCCTGGGCCGAATCGCAATTATGAGCCGTATTAATATTAAATTTTATTTTTTTGGTTTGAGAAACCTGCTTAAATGCCAGTCTATAAGCCTCAATAATTAAAGGGTGTCCATCTGCAATGAGCACATTTAGCGTTTGATTCATTAATCGTAATATTTAAGAGTCTTAAGAGAGAATTGGTAGATCTGGCGCGTGAATGTATTGATTTTTTTTGAAATAAAAGTAAGGTTAAACCTTACTTTTAGTAAGGTTTTTTTATAGCTTTTTGTGTAAAAACTTAAAATTGCCCTTACTATTTGTATCAAATGTAGCTACCAAAAGTAAGGTTAAACCTTATCTGTAATTCATTGAGAGGTTATAACTTTATAATCAAAATTTTAACTTAATGATATTTTTATGAAAACACGTTTATTAATACTAATAATTTTAACATTAAGCTTTAAAGTTTCTAAGGCACAGGATTTACCAACATTGATCCCCGAATCACCAAACGCAGCTGCATTTTCACAGTACTCAGATATACCTGTAGGCTTATATTCTGGAGTGCCTAACATAAGTATTCCTCTATATACTGTAAAATCTGGAGAGATTACATTGCCTATTTCTTTAAGTTACCATGCATCAGGTATAAAAGTAGCTCAAGAAGCAAGTTGGGTTGGTCTTGGATGGGTATTAAGTTCGGGCGGTATGATTTCAAGAGAAATTAGAGGTTTAGACGATTTAAATGGACCAGGGCAAGGATATCCATTTGCTGCAGAAATTAATACTGATACAGGAAGTAATGATTATGATGATGATATGTTTAACTATGCCACGGGTGTAGTAGATACAGAACCAGATATTTTTCATTATAATTTTTTAGGTTATTCAGGTAAAATGTTGATTGAAAAACAAGCAGGATCAACTTTAAAAGCAACACCTTTAGAACAGAATGATATGGTCTTTGTTTATAATGGTGGTCAATGGGAAGTTACTGATACTAGAGGGTGGAAGTATTTTTTTGGCACCAAAGAGACAACATTTTCTTATAGTGGAATTTACTCAATAAACATTTATCCCGATAATAATTGGGTTCCACCTTTTACTGGAAATTCTTATACATCAGGGTGGTATTTGGATAAAATTTTAACTCCAAGTGGAGACGAAATTAATTTCACATATGAAAACAGTAACCATAGAACAAGAACGCAGGCACATATATCAGAATCTTATAAGCATATTTATTATCCAAGTGGTTTTAATAACACTCCTCCTATTACAGAAGATATTATACATGGCGGGGCTGCAGAGATTAATTACAGTGGTTCTATGCAAGAGGTAAATGATGTTTATCTAGAAAAAATAGAGTTTAATAATGGTTATATTGATTTCACGACAAGTAATCGTTTAGATATGTCTACCTCAAGTGGTTTACTTCCCCAAAAATTAGATGCTTTTGAAGTATTTGATTTAAACGATAATAGCATTAAAAAGGCAGCGTTTCAATACACTTATTTCAACGAATCAACTAATGATGATGAGTTTATGCGTTTAAAGTTAGATGCTGTTCAAGAAAGTAACGGATCAATCAATATTCCTGCTCATCAGTTTACTTATAATACGTTGTTTTTGCCTAGTAAAAAATCTCTATCTGTAGATCATTGGGGTTATTACAATGGTGCAAATAATAATCTTGTAAACGTTCAACTTTTTAACCCTATTGATCTAAGCAACATAACACCTGGCAGCAACGGTGTAACTGTATGGGGGGTGCTACAAATCAAAGTTTAATAAAAACTATAGTTCCTCCTATTGAAGTACCTTTTCCAAGTGGAAAAAAGTTTCATTTTTCTGGAGCTAACAGGGAACCTAATACAGCTACCATGCAAGCAGGGATATTAAAAAATATTAAGTATCCTACAGGAGGAATAACGAATTTTACATATGAACCTCATGATTATTATGATTCAATAAATCCTTATTATAAAGTAATTGGAAATGTTAAAAAAGAAGCATGGAAAGGTCCTGTAGATCAACCTTTACCTGGTATTGGTAATTTTCAAGAGACGCTAAATTTTACAGAAGAAACTCTAGCCACTGTAGATTTTTATTTTGAGTATCTACTTAGTGGAACTATAGATACATATGGAGTTGATATGACCATTGAAGATAGTAATGGAAATACGCTTATTCAATTTAATGCGGACTCTCAGGGTTCAAACACCCAAATATCAACGACGCAAATTAATTTTCCTGCAGGACAATATGTTATTAAAATTGATAATTTAAATAGGGAGAATCATATTCTCGGAATCATTGTTAATTATGAACAATTTGCCACAGATACAGCAAAGATAGGAGGTGGTTTAAGAATTGGAGAGATTGAGACTATCGATTCTGGACAGGCAGCAAAAAAGAGCGTTTATGAATATTCAGATAATGGTATTTCTCATGGCAGGTTAATTCGCAAGGCTAGATATTGGATGAGGTGGCTTCAAGTTTATTTTGATAGTCACAATCATTATACTTTAGTAGCGCAACCTATTTTAACAAGAACATCAAGTACTACCATTGCAAATGGGATTTCAACTGAAGGTAATTTTGTAGGATATGATTTAGTAAAAGTTTCAGGTGTGGATACTTTAGGAACAAAACTAGGGGAAACTAAAAGTTATTTTAAAAATATTTACTCTTCTAATCTCGAATATTATGGTTATGATGTTATACCAGGCATTCCAGAAATGGGTTTTACAGAAAATGGTCAATTAATACTTGAAGAAACGTTTAATTCATCAGGAACCCGTATTCATAAAAAAATAATTAATTATGGTGTTAAAATAGAGCTTGATGCTACGCCTGGTAATGGAGGAAATCCAAGTAATTATATTCAAGGGTTAAAAACATATTCAGAAAGACCTATATCAAATTTGACACAAAACCCACCCTATGAAATATATTATATCCCATCAGAATGGCGCTACCCTATAAATGAAATCAACACAACATATGATTTAAGTGGCAACAATTCAGTAACAACATTTACTGATTATGAATATGGTAGCACATCACATAAAAATATTACAAAAACCACAACAAAAAACAGTAAAGGAGAAACCATAGTTTCAAATATGGAATACCCTTCAGACTACCCATCTGGAACAGGTATGTCTACTTCTACGTTTGATGCCATGGTCGCAGATAATATAATCAGCCCAATTATTAAACAAACCTCTTCTTTAAATGGCTCGTTGTTATCTACACAAATTAATACCTATAAAGATTGGGATGTTGATGGCGATAATGTAACCAACGATCCTGACGATATTCTCCTTCCAGAACTAATAAAATCTGCAAAAGGGATAATCACAGCATCTAATCCATTACAAGATAAAATAGAGTTTGTTAAATATGATGAGCAGGGACGTGTTTTAGAAGTAAAGCAAGCAGATGGTATACCAATATCCTATGTTTGGGGGTATAATAATGAATATCCCATTGCTAAGATAGAAAATGCAACCTATTCGCAGGTGTCCAGTCAAGTCTCCAATCTACAATCAAAATCAAAATCAAATTTAGATAATGATAACTGCCTGGATTCAGAGAGTTGTGATGAAAAAAATCTTAGAACGGCATTAGTAAATTTAAGAGTTTCATTACCCGACGCTATGGTCTCCACTTATACTTATGATCCTTTAATAGGAGTTACGAGTATGACCGACCCCAAGGGTTATACGGTTTATTATGTGTATGATGAGCTTAACCGTTTAAAACAGGTTAAAAATGCCAAAGGGGATATCGTTTCTCAAAACGAATACCACTATAAAGGTCAATAAAATACAACCAAAACCATAACAAAAGAAGTATATGAAATCTATATATATAATAATTACCGTGCTTACTTTAAGCTTATTCAGTAGCCATGCACAAACAACACAGGAACAACTTGTAGGTACCTGGACATTTAATTATCAAGAATCGCTTGATAACATGAATGCAGATTCTAAAACAGCGTTTAACAAGATCCCTTCGCCCCTAAAACAAAAAATAGAAGCCAATTATAAAAAGCGAAAAATAACCTTTAACTCAGATGGTAGTTACCAACAAGTATCGGTTAACGGTTATGCCATAACAGGAGTATGGACATTGCGCAATAAAAATATCATTGAAATCACAGATGGTAAAGGGAATTTAAATAAACAAAAAATAGAAGAGCTTACAGATACCAGACTTATTTTAAAACCTCAGGATGTAGGTATGGGCAAAAGTACAATTAAACAATGGTATTTCACTAAAAACTAAGGCTATGAAGACTATTCAAAATAAATTTAGAATATCCCCTTTAAAATTCATTTTTATCCTATTGTGTTCGATTAGTTTTACGACACTTCAAGCACAAATACAAGGCGGACTTTCCTGTGGTTGTATACCAAATAGTGAACAACAAGGTCAGACCTACACCTATTATTTAGGACTTTCTGGTACCCCAGCAAGCGTGTCCTGGTTGTTGCCATTGGGAGGCACAACAGTAAGTTCTAGCGATTATCTAATAAATGTGCTATGGGCTCAAGCAGGGACCCATGTTATTGTGGCCTATGTAATTGATGTTTTTGGGAACACGACACAAATAGAACTGTATGTCACTGTTACAGCAACCGCTCCGTCGACACCATCGGTGCCAACCATTCAAAGCTCCAATTGTGGTAATACGATACTGGCTAGGGGGGCTCCTCCAGGTGGGGTAACCTGGTACTGGCAAAGCAGTACATCGGGAACAAGCACATCTAATTCCAGTGCTACCATAACCAAAACCAGTGGTACCATTCAATACCTAAGAGCCAGAAACTCTTCTGGTACATGGAGTTCGAATTCAAGTAGTAAAAGTTATAGTATTACACAGCCTACAACATGGTATCAGGATAGTGATGGAGATGGATTGGGGGACCCAAACGCAACACAATCTGCTTGCAGTCAACCTTCTGGTTTTGTTAGTAATAATAGTGATCAATGTCCTAGCCAATCAGGATCTTCACCCAATAATGGCTGTCCTGAAGTTGCAGAAAGTGTACTTAGCGATGAAAACTATGTGTATACCGTTGTGCCGAGAGATCCCACTACAGATATAGCAACATTAGAAAACAATCAGAAAGTAGAAAATGTTACATATTATGATGGCTTGGGAAGACCAATGCAAAGCATAGGTATACGTGCAGGAGGCAAGAGTGAGGATGTAGTAACCCACATCGGGTATGATGATTACGGTAGACAAACTGAAGAATACCTGCCTTATACTTCCAGTACAGATATAGGGAATTATAGAGCCGGTGCATTAATTGCTACAAATAGTTTTTACGATGCACCACCATACGAAGCAGATTTTCCAGGCGTGGCACTTAATGATATTAATGCCTATTCGAAAAAAGGTTTAGAGGCTTCGCCCTTAAGTAGAGTGCTAAAACAAGCGGCCCCAGGAAAAGATTGGGCATTAGGTGAAGGGCATGAGATTGAGTTTGATTATAGCTCTAACACAGCTAGTGATCAAATAAGGTTGTTTGAAGCAAACATAACAATTTCTACTGACAATTATCCTCAAGGAGATATTACTTTATTCACACCAAGTTTAACAGGAGGAACAACATATTATACAGTTGGTGAGTTATATAAAACAGTGACTTATGATGAAAACCACTCGGCTGGAGTTGCACATTCCTCTGAAGAATTTAAAGACAAGCAAGGGCGTGTCATTTTGAAACGTACCTATGGGACTTCTGTGGTTAATGGTAGTACACAGGCCAATACACAGCATGATACATATTACGTATATGATGATTATGGAAATTTAAGTTATGTGATTCCTCCTAAAGTGGATACTAGCGATGGAGTAAGCACAACAGAACTTTTAGAGTTATGTTATCAATATATGTATGATGACAGAAATAGGTTGGTAGAAAAAACAATCCCAGGAAAGACAAAGGAGAAAATTGTTTATGATAAATTAGATAGGCCCATTATGACCCTTGCAGGTGGAGATTATTGGTTATTTACCAAATATGATGCCTTTGGTAGAGTCTCTTATACTGGTATTTCAGGATTTTATTATATTGCACCCAGAGGCTATCTTCAAGCGCAAGCTAATAGTACTTCTGCTACTTTTGAAACAAAGACAACACCAAATAACTTGGGAGGAGCAACCATTAATTACACAAACTCAAGTTATCCAACAATTATAAATGAAGTCCAAACGATTAACTATTATGACGATTACGATTTTGATGGCTTTACCAATATACCTTCAAGTTATGATGGGCAAACCATAGTAAACCATGATGATAACGATGCTCTTAAAACCAAAGGCCTAGCTACAGGTAGCAAAGTAAGGGTGTTGAATTCAGACCCTGTACAATGGATTACTGCCATCACAGGGTATAATGAAAAAGCAGAGGCCATTTATATAAAAAGTGACAATCCCTATTTAGGGACTACAGATGTTGTAAAAAGCACCTTAGGCTTTACAGGTGAGGTATACAAAACCGTGAGTGAACACACAAAAAGCGGTAATACCATAACCACTACAGATTTCTTTACCTACGATCATGCAGGACGTTTATCATCTCATGAACAAGACATCAACGGGGCTCAAAAAAACCTTATCGCCAGAAATGTATATGATAGGCTAGGCCAATTAGAGAAAAAACATGTGGGCAGTGCGATACCATTTGTTAGTAGTTATACCAATACAAACTTCGTGACCATATCGGATACTCAAATTACAAAGGTAGGATCTACAAGTTACCCTTCAGGGCTGTCTACGCAGGCAAATATTCCTGGGAATGGCTATATAAACTTCAGCATTCCACAAAATTATTACTATATTGTCGTAGGCTTATCATACTCAGATGTTAATTTTACAGCTAATAGCATACAATATGGGATCAACATAGGTAGTAATGGGCAAGCAAGAGTTTATGAAGCTGGTGTCCCTAAAGGTAATTCAATCCCTTATCTGGCAGGTGATAACTTTAGGGTAGAGCGTAAAAACAATATCATCTATTACAGTAAAAATGGTAAAGTGTTTTATGTATCAAAAAGCATATCAAATGGTAATACCATGATTGGAGATGCTACGCTTATCTCTACCAATAGTAAATTAGAGAACTTTATTATTGTAGATACCGATAAAGCACTGCAAACCGTAGACTATGCCTATAATGTTAGAGGCTGGCTTAAAGAAATTAATAAGGTTAATAGTTTAGGGAATGATTTGTTTGGGTTTAAGATTAATTATAATACTACAGATCATAATGCTACAAAGCTGTATAACGGTAATATAGCAGAAACCCAGTGGAAAACCCAAAACGATAATATGCTTCGTTATTATAATTATAGTTATGATGCTTTAAACCGAATTAAAACAGGAGCGTATAATAATCAAGCTTCGAATGAAACAGGATGGTTTAATGTAACTAATATATCCTACGATAAAAATGGCAATCTATTGTCTCTAAATAGAGCTAAAAAGGGAACTCCTTCTGCAGGGGCTGCATCCGATTACTTAACCTATTTTTATAATGCAGGAAATAAGTTACTTAAAGTTGAAGAACAGTATGATGGTGCTGGAAGTTTTGAAGATGGTACTAATACAGGTGACGATTACACCTATGATGTTAAAGGGAATATGTTGACAGATGCTAACAAGGGCATTTTTAATAATATAACATATAATCACTTAAATTTACCCATAATTATACCCATAAGTTCTGGAGCTATTTATTATATTTACGATGCCACTGGTGTTAAATTGGAAAAAAAGGTTGTAGAATATCTTAAGCCTAATAAATATACATTTTATGCAGGAAACTATATTTATGACAGAACTGGTGACACTGGCGAAGGTTCATTGAAATTCTTTAATCACCCCGAGGGTTATTTTGATGTAACAAATCCTCCCACTTCGGGGGAGCTAGAGGGGGATTATGTATACCAATACAAAGACCATTTGGGGAATGTGAGGTTGAGCTATAGTGATACTGATGGCAATGGAAGTATTACAGCTGCCACAGAAATACTGGAGGAGAATAACTACTACCCTTTTGGCTTACGTCATAAAGGGTACAATAATGTGGTAAATTCTACCAACCCTGCGTTGAAGAAGAAATTTGCAGGAGAAGAGTTTGAAGATGATTTAGGAAAGAATACTGTAGCATACCAATGGCGTGATTATGACCCTGCTATTGGTAGGTTTAATAAGATAGATAGATTTGCGGAGAAGTATTATTCCTTAACCCCTTATCATTTTACTGCTAATAATCCTATATTATATAATGAAATTGCAGGAGATAGTATAGGTAGAGGTAGAGAACATTACGACAGATTTAGGCAAAATGCTGTTGACGAAAGACAGGGTATGCTTGATAAGAGACAAGAAAAATTGGCTGGTGCCCAAGGCAATGAGAATAAGACAGCAAGGTTAACCGAAAGATATGCGAGACAAGATGCTAATGCAAATTCAAGAATTAATGTATTAGGGCAAGCAATCACAGAACTTGACGCTTTAGAAAGTTCAAGCCAAACGTATAATTTAGTTGTGAATTCTGATGATACAGGAAGTTTTGATGGAAATATAAATTATGACACTAGTACAAACGAGGTAAACGTAAATCTCAAAGGAGGATACAATACTGGAATGTTTGCGCATGAGCTTAAACATGCATATCAATTTGAAACAGGAAAACTATCGTTCAATGCTAACGGAAGTGGGGGTATTTTATATGATGTACAAGATGAAGTTGAAGCTTATGCTAGAGGCTCTTTTTTTGGGGCGCAAAATAAAAGTGTAAGTGAAATTAAAGAAGCCTATGGGAGTATCAGTTCAAGGACAACTCAAAGGACATTGCAAACAAATGCTAATGTTTTAGGGCAAACATATTTACAATTATGGAGACAACAAAATACTTTAGGAAATGGAACACAATACTATAATCCTCCTCCACAAAACTAAGTTTATATAAAAATGAATAAAAATATTATAATTCTATTAATCTGTGGTGTCTTTCTTTGTTGTAAAATTACTTCAGTCAATACTGATGCAAAGGGGAAATATATTTTAAAAACTCCACATTCAGAAATTACAATTAAAAGCAATGGAGAATTTTATTATAGAAGTTTTCAAGGTTTAATAAAGCCAATATCTGAGGGTTATTGGGAGTTAAAAGAAGGAAATAAACTTATTTTAAATAGTAAAGATAAATATAAATCGGGTTACATTGAACAAGTTAAGAGTGCATTAAACCGCATCAACACAAGTGTAATAACGGTATTTGATGGAGAAAATAACTTAAATAAAAATGGAACCATATATATTAATGATAACCCAAAAGAAGAATTTAAACTAAATAATGATGGCAAAGTTGAACTAGATAGCAAATTAAATTCAATCTCGGTATTGACATTAGATGGGTACTATACATTAAAACTCGATTCTGAAAATTACTATGATATATCAGTTAAAGCTAGGCATGAAGAAGTGAACGATAAGTTTTTTAAAAATGAGGTTTTCATTTTAAAAAAGAGTTCTTTAATTAGCGAGTCAGGACAAAAATATATAAAAGAATGAGAGGGCAACGGTTCGCTGCTATAGGTAGATGGATGAATATTGACCCCGCTACCGCTAAACTGTGTTTAGTTGCATCAGCATTGAGTAAAGAACAATAAAATGTTTTAGAAAAGCTTTTATAGAAATGTAAGGGCTTTTTGTATTTTAGAGCTATGAGCAGAAATTATAAGTTTCATAATAAATTAGGATTATATTTTGTGAGTTTTGCTATTATAATTTTTAGTTAGTCTACGGCCACTAAACACAGTTTAGCGGTAGCGGGGAAGAAGGACAAGATAGAAAAGAATATAGACAAGCTAAAAGAGAGTTTAAACGAAAAAACAGGCAACTGAGTAAAGACTCTAAAACTCATAGAGCTAACTTTAAACAACTAAAAAAATCTAAAAATACGCATACAATAAGTTTTAATAGAGGAAAAGGAAGTGAGCAACATGCTTTAGATAAGAATGGTAAAAAAACAACTATTATTGATAGAGTAAGTGGTAATGATACAACAATTCAAATAGATTTGGATCAAGAAGGGCAGGAAAATGAGATTGTAATTGCACATGAAGTTTACCATTCTGTTGAGGATGACTCTGGAGTTAGTAATCCAGTTTTACCAGATATTACATTAGATACACCTCTTAATGAAATCCCTATTAAATCACGGGAAGCAGGTAATGAAAATAGGAGAATTGCCGAAGAAAATGCTGGGCATATTGAAAATGTTGTTAGAGGGGAAGTTTCTGTTTCACGAGGAGTTAGGATTCCTTTAAGAAAGTATGTTCCGTATTCTACACAGAATATAAATACAGGTCTAAATGGACCAATTAAAAAAGCTAAAGCAATAAAGAAAAATTATGATTATTATAAGAAATCTAAATAGAATAATATTTGTGTTTTTTTTGGTATTAGTTTTATATAGTTGCAAATCAATGTCAAAAGCAAATGCACAGAAATTAGCATTTAACAAATCAAACTGTTATTTAAGTTATCCCAAACATGACTCTATAAGATCCCAAATAAGTTCAAAAGATTATTTAGTTAACAAGAACACATTATTAGTGGATGAATTTTTGGGTTCGGAATTGGAGTTTAATTTACTTGTTGTAAATACCGTTTCTAGCTATGATGTATATCAAGATGTAAAGTTGTTTTTTTTAGATAAAAATAAAATGTTTTTGAAAGATGAATTTGATAAAAAAGAACTGAAAAAATTTGATGTAGAATTATTGAGCCTTTTATGGGGTTTTAAAAAAAACATTTCTAGCTATTGTGATGTTAAAAGTTCTGCTCAAAAATCTATAAACTTTTATTTTAAAATTAAAGATAAACTATTTTATGTGGCTTTAACTAATAGTTCTATAGAAAGTATTAACACTGGGGAATTGAAAGATGATTATAAATTATTAAAGTTGTTTGAACAATTTATAGGAGAAGTGAAAATTAAATAGTTTACAGGTGGCTTTTTATAGCCCCCGCTCCCGCTAGTTTCCAAAACTAGTGGCGATAAGAGTAAGTAATAAAAAAACCACTGTATCCATCATTAAACAATGTAACCAAATTCACAGGTTAACAATCGTAAAGTGACATATAGTGGACACATTAACATAATCCCCTTGCTGTTCCCTAGTATGGCTACCGCTAGTTTTAAAAACTAGTGGCGGCGAGTATGAGTAAGCCCCCGCTCCCACATTCTATGGATAAAAACAAATAAAAACTGATAAATAATTAGGCCCCCCGCTACCGCTAAACTGTGTTTAGTGGCATCAGCATTGAGTAAAGAACAATAAAATGTTTTAGAAAAGCTTTTATAGAAATGTAAGGGCTTTTTGTATTTTAGAGCTATGAGCAGAAATTATAAGTTTCATAATAAATTAGGATTATATTTTGTGAGTTTTGCTATTATAATTTTTAGTTAGTCTACGGCCACTAAACACAGTTTAGCGGTAGCGGGGGGTCTTTAGGTTCATGGATAAAAAGATTCAATCATACAACAAAAGGTAATCGTGTAAATAAAAGTGCTAAATATTAATTATAAATAAATGAAAATTAAAATAGCGGCAATACAAATTGTTTTTGTGGTATTTTGGATAATGGTAAGTGTTTTTCCGAATTTTAATATTATCGTCCCTAAGGATTTAATAATGGTTATGACATTTTTAATATTGCTTTATATTTTATGGATTTTAATGAAATATAAGAGCATTATTAATTTGTATTCGGGAAAAATTAATGCGGGAAAACTAATAATTCATAACCCATATTTTATGTATGCATTTATATATTTTACTCTCAACTATTTTATAAAGGAAATGTATACATTATTTTTAGAACCAATATCATTATTTTCACTATTATTAATTATTTCATTTGTCATTTTAACTAGAATAACCATTGAAAAGGGAGTATAACTTTAAGTATTCCCCCGCTGTTCCCTAGTATGCGCTACCGCTAGTTTTTAAAACTAGTGGCGTTAAGAGTAAAAAATAAAAAGAGAAACCACATTATAGATTTATAGTGTGGTTTTTTATGCAATCGATTTAAACTTTACAGATTTAATAAGAGCATCAAGAGTATATAAGAATATGTTCTCTATTATTTTCATCCATTTGCTGTACTTCAATAACACGCTTAAGTAGCTTATTGTCTACTTCAACCTCTAGCTTACCAATTAAAAAATCTAAAGATACCCTCGCTCCCGCTAGTTTCCATAACTAGTGGCGGCAAGAGTAAGCCCCCGCTCCCCGTAGTGCTAGTTTGTAACTAGTACCTGCTGTTCCCTAGTATGGCTAATTTGTAATTAGTGGCGGTAAGATCTCGATGGTGGAGGCTTTTAGTCCGTGCAAAGACAAGTAAAAGCCACAATGTAAAAATTGTAGTTTTTGTTTATAAATGAATTACAAAAAGGCGCTTTTTAGCCACAATATTTACTCCAATTCTTTTTAAAAAATAGTACCAATCGTAAAATATTATTTATACTTTTAAAAAAAGAAAAGTTTCCTTTATAATATAAAAAAATCCCTCATTATGACTAGAAAAATCTTTATAATTATAACATTTATATGTTATAATTTATCTGCCCAAGTAAGCATTGATATTAACTTAAATGTAAAGCATGTTGTGGGGGGGATTTCAGAATTAGACCGGTCTAAATTTATTACCATTCATAACGATTCCAAAGAAAGTGATTGGGATGGTGACAACTTTACCAAAGACTTACGAAAAGATTTTTTAGAAGGCTATGATGTGTATTTAGGTAGGGATACGGGAGGTGTTTCTTGGTATTTAAACAACATCCAAGAAGACCCTAACAGGGTTGGTTATGCAGACCCCATTGATATCACGGCTCAAGGTCTGGAGGCTAAAAACTATTTTGCAGAGTGTACATGGCTACATGACTATGAAAAACGAAAAGATTTAATACTTGCTACTCAGTTTAGTGCATTTTGGACTGGTGCCAGCAAACAACCTACAAAATTAGGTTGGAAACTTGCTGGTGCAGATGCTGCTGGTGAGTTTATTGGGCGTTTTGTAAAATCGTTTCATGGGGATAACGGTCCTAACATGCCAACACTCGTTGAAATTATTAATGAACCTGCTTATGAAACATTAGGAGGGCCATCTAATTACACGAATTCGATACAGGAAATTGCCGATTATCATTTAGAAGCTGCTAAAGCTATAAAATCTCAAGCACCGAACGTAAAAATAGGTGGTTATACTGCGGCATTTCCAAATTTAGATGCTGGGAACTTTAAAAGGTGGGAAAATAGATGGAAGCTATTTATGGATGTAGCAGGCGATAAAATGGACTTTTGGAGTTTGCATTTGTATGATTTTCCATCGATAAGCAATGGTAAAAAAATCTTAAGATCTGGCAGCAATATGGAAGCCACTCTAGATATGATAGACCACTACAGCCAATTATCTTTTGGAAAAGTAAAACCTTATGTGATTTCTGAATTTGGCGCCCAAATGCACGATTATATGAGTAACCCATGGAGTTCTTACAGAGATTGGTTACATATAAAAGCCTTAAATGCTCAATTGATGGCCTTTTTAGAACGCCCCAATACTATAGAAAAAGTGCTGCCATTTATAGTCGCTAAAGCAGAATGGGGTTATTGGAATAATATTCCATACAATCACAGATTGATGAGAAAGGAAAACGAACCCGAAAGTTATACAGGAAAGTGGATATATACAGATATGGTAAAGTTTTACCAACTATGGAAGAATGTTAAAGGCACCAGGGTTGATACAAAATCGTCTAACCTAGACATTCAAGTAGATACTTATATAAATGAAAACAAAGCCTATGTTATTATAAATAATTTAAATTTCTTGCCAACATCAATACAACCAAATATTATTGATTTTAATGGAGCCGTAGCTGCTAAAGTTTTGAAAAAACATTTAACCTTAATAGAAGATAAAGTAGTTTTGGAAGAAGGAGCATTATCTGGTACAGAATCTGAAATTTTAGTGGGTGCAGAATCTACTATAGTACTGGAATATACTTTTGATAAGCCTATAGAAGTCAATGAGACATCTAAAGAAGTAAAATATTTTGCTAATACTTATTACAAACCTATAAACGCTGATGAGGTCAATACATTTACAATTGATGCTGTTGAAAAAAAGGAATTTGGCGAAGCTATTCTTAGACTTGGTTTAGGTAGAGATCATGGCAAATCCTTACAACCAAAACTAATGGTTAATAATAAAGATATTAAATTACCTAAAAACTGGAGAGGTTATAATCAGGCCGATAGAGATCGTTTTTTTGGAGTCTTAGAAATACCTATACCATATGATATCTTACAGGAAAATAATGAAATTACAATAGAATTTCCAGATTCAGGCGGTTATATTAGTAGCATGTCTTTACAGGTCTTTAATTTTAGTAAAAACATAAGAACTCATAAAGATGTAAAATCTCATTAATATCTTTTTTTGTGACGAGTATCTACCTAAAGTAAAGAGGCTAAAAAATTTGTAATATGACACTTTGCTTGATTTTTAAAAGAATTTCTATAGTAGTGTTAAAAGGAGGAAGAAATTACAGCAGGCTTAATTGTAGCATGGTTTTAAAATAGCGTGAACTCGATGTAAATTTTAATAAATGAATAGTGTTTAGGTTTTTAAACAATTAATTTGTCATGTCGGCTAAGTGAAGCAAGAGAAACGAGATCTCTTAGAAGGATAAGATCCCTCGTTCCTCGTTCCTTTAGATTTGTAAAGTTATTTTCTTGTTCATTAAGAATATAACTTTACAAAAAAGAATGGAGTGAACTTTCTCC
>CANNAN010000013.1 GCA_947502635.1 uncultured Flavobacteriaceae bacterium | reverse complement strand
AAAAAAAAAAACAAAACAAACAACAAAAAACAAACACCCACAATCACAACAAATACAACCTAAGCAACAACACCTCCAACCCCCCCCCCAACCACCCCCCCCCCCCCCCCCCCCCCCCCCCCCCCCCCCCCCCCCCCCCCCCCCCCCCCCCCCCATTAACCGACAAACGAATAGAAAGCTGAATTGGGCTCTTCATTGGTGAAACAATTATAATTATAATTCAATCACCCCTAAACACAAAAAGGTTGTTTTAAAATTAAACTAAAATCTAATTAGAACGCTTACGGATTTTATATCCTTAAAGTAGAAATCGAAAAACATAATCAATCATTCCCACCACTCAACTTAATAACCTCATCAATCATAATATCACGTTGATTGAAAACTTCCTCAAAAGCACCTGTTCCATAAAGCTGACCTGCCAGGGTTGCTTTAATATATTGTTTTATCTCTTCATGATAGGCCACAAAGGTAATTTTAGAATCGGTACGCACATTTAAGTAATCTTGAAAAGCAAACACTAAATCATCACTTACTTGAAATGAATCAATAAAATATTGCCTTGAAATATTATCGTAAAGATGTCTGTCTTTTTCTAACTCTTCAAACACAAAATAACCAATAAACCCACGTCTTTGTAAAAAGGTAAGTGTTTCATTTTGCATGCTGTTATCTATTGGAACAAATACATCTGGAATAATACCTCCGCCTCCATATACAATTTTCCCTCCTGGAGTTGTAAATTTTAACGAATCTGCTACTTTAATTTTTTCTGGATCTAAAAGCTCTCCACTATCTAACCTATCAAAATACTCATCGTAATAATCTTTATTATTACCATTTTTGTAGGAGCGCTGTATGGAACGCCCTGTAGGCGTATAATAACGTGAAACTGTTAAGCGCACGGCACTACCGTCACCTAAATCCATTTCGCGCTGCACCAATCCTTTACCATAAGAACGGCGCCCTACTATGGTGCCTTTATCATTATCTTGCAGTGCTCCTGCGACAATCTCACTTGCCGATGCAGAATTCTCGTCTATGAGTACATATACATGGCCATCTTCAAAATCACCTTTGCTTGTAGCAAAGCTTTTCTCAATGCTCCCGCGTTTGTTTTTAGTAAACAAGATAAGTTTGTCATCTTCTAAAAACTCATCAACTATTTGTTCAGAAATACCTAAAATACCTCCAGGGTTATTTCGTAAATCTAATGCAATTTCTGTAGCTCCTAATTCTAAAAGTTTATCTAGTCCTTTTTTAAATTCTTTATAAGTAGACTCGGCAAAACGATTTACTTTTATATACCCTAAATTTTCAGTTAACATATAAAATGCATCGACACTCTTAATAGGTATATTATCGCGCTTTACTGTAAAGTTTAAAAGTTCTGGCTCTCCTTTTCTATATACTTTTAAATTAATTTTAGTATTAATGGGACCTTTTAGTTTCTTAACCATTTCGCCATCATTCAATCTATCTCCATAAAGGGTATCGTTATCTGCCATGATAATTCGATCACCTCCCTTTATTCCTGCTTTGGCACTTGGACCACCTTCAATCGCTCTAATAACAGCGATAGTATCTTTATAAGGATAAAAGCTAACACCAATACCTACAAAATCACCTTTCATCTCTTCTGCAACCCGTTCCATAGCTTCCTTAGGAATATATACAGAATGGGGATCTAGATTTTCTAAAATGCCATTAACTGTCACATCAACAATACTATCGGTGTTTATATCATCAACATAATCATAGTCAATGTAGTCAATAAGTCTATTGAGTTTATCTTTTTTACTATTTGTAGAAAATAATCTGTCTGGGGAATCTCTAAAATTCAGTTTTCCTCCAATAAAAATGCCTGCTGCAATTGCAACGCCCAAAATCAATGGTAAATATTTTTTTTGAAATGACATTATGCTTTTAAATCTTCTATTAGTTTAAGTTCTATTCCTGCTTTTTTTAAGAATTTCAATCCAGAATCATCTTTATATGCTTCATGGTACACGACTTTTACGATTCCAGCCTGATGAATTAATTTACTGCATTCTTTACATGGTGACATTGTAATATATAGTGTGGCACCTTTGCATGATTGGGTAGAGGCCGCTACTTTTAAAATCGCATTTGCTTCTGCATGCAACACGTACCATTTTGTGTAACCTTCATCGTCTTCACAAAAATTCTCAAATCCTGATGGTGTTCCATTATAACCATCAGATATTATCATTCTATCTTTAACAATAATCGCGCCAACCTGCCTGCGTTCACAATAAGACAATTTTCCCCACTCTTGCGCTATTCTTAAATAAGCCTTATCGTACTTAAGTTGTTTATTTTCTGGCATTAATTTATTTATAATTATAATATGTTGCTAAACGGCAAACGGTCTTTTTGTAATCGCTTCTAAATAAAAGCGAAAACACTAAGCAAATAACCTCAAGCACTCATACAAAACAATACAACGAAGATACTCGGTTCGTATTTTAATTACAATGCAAGTTCGTTAAAGTTTTACGAAAATTGTATTAAGGTTTTAAAATTAAGACAAGAAACCACTATTTATGATCATAGGAATAACCAAACCAACAACTATGGCAGATACCACCATAACCCAATCACGTTTAGAAAACCTAAAAATAGTTTGTACAATATACCCTAAAAACAATACTAAAAATACGATAATAATCTGGGCAAGCTCTATTCCCAAAGCAAACTCTAAAAGTAATGCTAACTTACTATCTGAATCTCCCAATAGCATTTGAAATTCACGTGCAAAACCCAAACCGTGTATCAAACCAAAAAATAACGTTGACAAAAATAACACACCAATCTTTTCTCTTTGTGCGCCTTTACCAGACGTAAAGACATTAAAAAGCGCTACAATTAAAATAGTAATAGGAATTAAAAACTCTACAATTTGCGCATTCACACGAACCACATTATAGGCCGCTAAAACCAATGATAAAGTATGCCCCAAAGTAAACATAGAAACTAATAACAAGACACGTTTCCAGTCTTTAAACACATATGGGACTGTTAAAACTATAAGAAATAAAACATGATCGTAAGCGTTAATATCTAATACATGATTGATACCATACTCTACGTTAAACCAAAAATTTTGAAACATAATAATTTTAAGATTAGGGAACCGTTCAAATATACAATTAATTCGATTGCTTTAAAATGGTATTGGATTTTTTCGTTTAATTGAAATAACCCTTTTATAGTAATGTTATGCAAGAAATCATCAATTTGATTTCTATTTATTAAACAGAAAATAAACTATTACTATATCTTTGTATAGCACCTTATAAATGAAGCACAATGCGTATTAAAACTTTAAGTATTTTAAGTCTATTAGTAATCTTTCTTTCTTGTAAAAAGGATCAAGAAAATAATACTGAAGATAAAGCTGGAGATATTGAAAAAAATGAAGTCATCGAAAAAGACATTTCAAAAATTGATTATATCGAATTTGAATTAGATTCAAAAGCGGAAGATGTTATTAAAGATTGGACAGAATATCAACAATTACAAGAAGCTATACTAGACATTAAAAAAGGTGATTTAAGTTTTTTCAATGATAATAAGGAAGTCATTAACACCTTATTAAGAGGCTTAAAAAAGAACATTCCTAAGAAAATAAAAGCGGCTTCAATTTCTGCTAGAATTACAGCATTAGAAACCAAATTTCGTAAATTACAAAGTTTGTCAAACTTATCGACCACAAACAAAAAAGAACTTTTAGCTACTATTAAAGACTTTTTAGTATCCTTTTCTAGCTTTAATTTTCAAATAAATAAGAAAATAGAGTATGATACTCGAAAAATTGAAAAACCTCAATAATTTTATTTTACAACTAAAAAAGAGGTCTAAAAAGTGAATTCAAACACATTTTAGACCTCTTTTTTATTAGTTTTTATATTATTTTTTAGGTTGCGCGGCTTGTGCCTGTAGCGCTTGTTTTTGTCTTAATAATTCAGTTTTTGTTAATTGAATTAAATTAAAATTCGGAGCCGTTTTTAAAGTTTCATCTAAAACATCAACAGCTGCATCAATATTTGTTTTTGTGTCTTTATTATAAACAATCAATGCTTTTAAATACATAAAAGCAGCTTTTAAAGATACCTCATAAGGTGTTTGAGTCTCATAAAAAGCCTTCTTCATATCATCTTTCGAATTTGCCAAGCCATAAGCCACATGCTTTTCTGCCTCTGCTAATTTTTGAGTTTGCAAGTTAAGCTCTGCTAATTCGTAAGCGACTAGAGCATTTGGATTTCTTTTAAACATTTCTTCAAAAAAGCCAATAGCTAATTTTGGTTGTTTAACCGATTTTAAAGACAATCCCTTAACTTCGACTGCAATATCAGAATCGGTAGTACTTTTTTCTATTCCAATCGTATTAAGAGCTTGCATATACTTCCCTTCAGTCATATATATATAAGCCAATGTATCTTTTCTTGCTTGAGACGGCGCCAAAAGGTTTAAATGCGTCATCCCGTTTATAATACCCTGAACATCACCTTGAGCCTTCATTTGCTTATAATAAGCTTCATAATGTTTTATTAATTCTGAGTTACTTTGAGCACTAAGTGTAAAGCTGCTCACTAATAAAATCAATCCAAATAATCTTTTCATTCCTCTAATATTTATTTAACGTGCTAAAACTATAAAAAATTAACATTTAAACTCTTAAAAGAATGCTAATTATTTCTATTTAAGTTAAACAACTCCTTTTTTTGAAAATTACACACTGTAATTTTTTTACTACAGTACACCATTGCTAATTAAAATTCACTTATCCTTGATAAGTATATTTTTAGGAAAATCTAAAAAAAATAACTATATTTAAGATTACTAAAATTAATTATTATGGGAATAAAAAGTTTTCTGGCCTCACGAAAAAACACAAAAAAGAACACACCCAATACCCCAATTAAGGTTAGTGACTATATGACTACAAATTTAATTACGTTTAAATCTAACCAAAGAATTGAACAAGTAATTGATGCTATAATAAAGCATAGAATTTCTGGAGCACCTGTAATTAATGAAAAAAATGAATTAATAGGTGTTATATCTGAAGGCGACTGTATAAAACAAATAAGTGAAAGCAGGTATTATAATATGCCTATGGACAATGCTACGGTTGAAAAACATATGGTTAAAGATGTTGAGACCATTGATGGCAATATGAATATTTTTGATGCAGCTAACAAGTTTCTTAACTCTAAACGAAGACGTTTTCCTATAGTTGAAAACGGTAAACTTGTTGGACAGATAAGCCAAAAAGACATCCTTAAAGCGGCTTTAGCCTTAAAAGGGCAAAACTGGAAATAAATTAAAGCCCTCTTTCAACTGGTTTTATAGCTTTAGGGAGATCTGTAATAATTATTTTTTGATTTATGTCACTCTCTAATGCTGCAATTTTAGAGTAGTTATGCCCGTTAATGGGTTCTTTTAATGTTTTCCATTTCGCAATACCCCCAACGGTTATTATTTCACCTATTTCTATAATTCTTTCAGAATATCTTAGGGTTTTATTAAACCCAAACCAATTTTCGCTTTCAACTCCAAATGATGCTAAAACCTTTTGAAACTCTGGAGTTGGGTCATTGAACGTGCCTGAAGAAACACGTTTATCTTCAACCATATAACTATAATAGTTACTTGTTTCTTGAGAAGGCTTAACCATAACCAATTCGCCATCTTTCTCAATAAAAAAATCTTGAATATCTTCTTTTTTCACTAAAGTCTTCCAGCGAGAATTTTTTCCAGATCCAACTTTTTGCTCTATTTCAAAAATATAAGCAATACATTTTCGCTTACTAAATGGTACAACAAACGGCTCTTCTACTTGCAATACTTTCCCAGATACTTTAGTGCGTTCGTTAGTTCTAAATTGAGAGATTCGTTTTGCCTTAAATTTGGATAGTTTTCTTAGAATGGTATTTTTTTTATTGAAATAGATCACTAAAAAAATAACCATTACAATTCCACTAAATATTAAAACAGGTATAATAAAATCCATATTCATAGGTATTAATACAATTTAATAGTCTCTAATAAGTATTGTTTTTTTGCTAATATGTTACAACTCAGATTTTATTCTCTCTTCACTAAAGCATAATAATCCCCTTCTAATGGCAAATACCCCTGGTCGTACACAAAATAATAAACCGTTCCTGCTTTGGTAGTATAAATGCTTGTAAAATAATTAAAATCGAAACCTGCTTCTATAAGTTTAGATCGGGATGTTTTTGTTTTTTGTTCTGGGTTCAGCATCTCTAAAATTCTATAATTTTTACGCAATCTATTATTGGTATTACGAATTAAATTTTTACTGTCTTTGTTTACTTTATTGTTATAAGCATTTCTACACCCATCGCTACAGAATTTCTTATCTATTCTTCCAACTATATTATCACCACATTCTAAACATTGTTTTTGCATAGTTATTTATTTTCAATTTTATACCAGCGGAGCTTTATCTTTTCTTCTTCACAATAAAAATCTTCAACATATTTTAAACCAATTTTTAAAAGTGTGCGGTGGGAAGCTTGATGCTCCACTTCTGTTATACCGTACAACTCAGGAAGTTTTAAAACTTTAAAACCATAATCGACAGCTTTTATACCTGACTCTGTCGCATAGCCTTGACCCCAAAAACGTTTTATTAGTCTGTAACCTACATCGTAAAAATTGGTAATACCATTCATGTTAGTATTGATCTTTAACCCAGACCACCCCATAAATTCACCTGTTTTCTTATTGATTAAAGCCCAACGACCAATACCGTATTTTTCATATTGGTTAATAATATTTTCTATAATCTTATGCGATTCTTCTTTAGTTTTCACAGGTTTATTTCCTAAGTATTTATGTACAGTTGGGTCTGAATCCAGTTCGAACATGCCTTCTAAATCAGACATTCGTAATTCTCTTAAAATGAGTCGTTCTGTTTCTAAATTAAATGTCATGCTATTTATTACCAATTACCTGCATACCCTAAATTAAGGTTTGTTTTCTGTTTTAAATAATTATAGTCATACCCTAAAATTTGCCTTATATGCAAAAAATCATGTGCCAACCAATTTGCCAAAAATAATTCTGCCGACATATCTCCCAATTCAGGATGTGTTAATGCATTACTCCAATTAGCATCTATCTGGGTTTTTAACCATACCACAGATTGCTTGCGTTCTTCTAGAAAATCCTGAAGTGTTTGGTTATAATCTTTAGTATTATAGCCTCTTTTTTTAACCCAGCCTTCAGGGTCAATTGGTATCAAAGGTCTTTCAGGGGTTTCAAGCGCATGTTTTACACGGGTTTTAAAATCATCGCGTTCTTCATCTAATAAATGACATACAATTTCTAACAAGTTCCATTTCTCTGGTGCTGGCCGCCATAAATATTGCACCTCCTTTTTAGACATTAAAAGACTTTTAAACACCTGTAGGTTATTTTCTAATTCTTGTATAATTTCTTCAGTAGACATATTCTAGTGTCATTTAATACTTTAAAACCAAACCCAATACTTAATAAACTAAGCCCAAATACTTTCTAGGGTATAAGCACCACCTTCAAAGACCCAATGCCCACCTGACAAATATCTATAATTCTTATCTAAACTGGCAATTCTTTTCATGTCATCATCTGATAATTGCACAAGTTCGGCTTGCAAATTTTGAGCAATTCTACCAGGATTTACAGATTTTGGAATAACCGCGGTCCCTCTATTCAAAGCCCAACTTATTAACACTTGTCCTGGGGTTACATTTTTAGATTTCGCAATATCTGCAATGGTACGATCTTCTAATAACTTGGGTTCATCTTCTGCTTTAAATTTCTCTGCTCTATCTGAAGATCCTAATGGTGCATAAGCAGTAAAATGAATATTATTATCGCTACAAAATGAGAATAGATCTTCCTGCTGAAAATAAGGGTGCGATTCCACCTGATTCATTTCTGGTTTTATTTTTGATTTTGAAATTAAGTCTTCCAACGCTTTCTTTCCAAAGTTAGAAACACCAATATGCTTAGCCAAACCTAATTCTACAGCATCTTCCATAGCTTCCCATGTTACAGTATTAGGAAGGTCGTTTAAGGAAATTAAATCTTCTTTGGCTCCAACAAATAGCACTTCTTTTTTTAATGCGACTGGCCAATGAATGAGATATAAGTCTAAATAATCTAATTGAAGATCACTTAGTGTTTGTTTTAACGTTGGAATAACATCTTCCTTTGCATGTGCATTACACCAGAGTTTTGAAGTAATCCATAAATCTTCTCTAGCAACGATACCTTCAGATAAACATTCTGATAAGGCTTTGCCAATTTCTTTTTCGTTACCGTAAATGGCAGCACAATCAATATGTCTATAACCTTCTTTAATCGCTGTTTTTACGGCATTATAAACTTCACCTTGTTCAGATTTCCATGTGCCTAGACCAAAAGCAGGCATCTCATCATTGTTTTTAAATTTTAGTGTTCGCATTTATTTTTTTTAATGTTTGTATTTTAAAATTTATCTGTTAATCATTTTAATGTCCAGATCTATGTATTCAAAATAGGAATGAAGGCTTTCCAAGGCCCTACTTCATCTTTATATTGTTTTGCCATAATACGAGTAATTTGGGCTATGTGAGCCAAATCATGTGCTACCCAACAGGCCAATAGTTCTTTTAGCCTGACCTCACCCAATTCCGGATGTGTGGCTTTCATCTCTAATTGCGATGCTGTAATTTGCAAATCTTTAAACGTTTTTAAATTTTCTGCACGCAGTTTTGAAAACTCTTTTAATAGTTCTTGTAATGTTTTACCTTTTGAATTTTCAAACTGAGCAAATCTATCAAAAGATTTAAATATTTTGCTATCAGAATCGCTTAAAATAATCTTTGTTCTAACTATCCAATCGGTTTTTTCACCATGAATCAAATGGCCAACAACATCAAAAGCACTCCAGGTATTATCCCCTTCGTTGTTATAAATCCATTCGTTTGATAACCCTAAGAGCAAGGCGTTAATCGTATTTGGTGTGCGCTCTAAAACTTCTAAGGCCTGTTTTAAATTGTAAGTCATATTGTTCATTTACAACAAAGTATTTTAATTAGTTTCCAATAACTGCTTATGTCCTCATAGGAGTAAGCAATATAGTCTTATCAAATATAAGATTATTCCGAATTAAAGTTTAAAACAAAAAATAAAGCGCATTTATCAATATGCTTGTAATCAGACAGCCTTTATTTAAACACCAATATCTTCGTTCCATAACTGAGGTTGGTCATTTATAAACTTCTGCATGAGTTTTTTGCATGTCTCACTATCTGCAACAACCACTTCTACACCTTTTGCCTTAAGTAAATCTTCTTCTCCAAGAAATGTCTTATTCTCCCCAATGACTACTTTGGGGATTTTATACAGCAGAATAGTCCCCGTACACATAGGGCAAGGAGATAACGTTGTATACAAAGTACATTTAGAATACACGGAAGCACTTAACCTTCCTGCGTTTTCCAAAGCATCCATTTCGCCATGTAAAATAACACTCCCTTTTTGAACCCGTCGGTTGTGCCCTCTTCCTATAATTTTATTTTTATAAACCAGTACCGATCCTATGGGAATACCTCCTTCTTTAAGTCCCAATTCTGCTTCTGCTATAGCTGCGTCAAGAAATTTATCCATTTGTAAAACTATTTTGAATTAAAAGTAACTAAAAAAGCTTTGACAAAATGTATTTTTTAAATGGGACGTTCAATTTTGCTTTTTTTGGTGTGAACTTATATGTAGATTCCATTTTACGGGAACTATATACAATTTACCACAAGAGTTTAATTATTACTTTAAATAAACATAATGGAAAAGAGAATTATAAAAATATTTATTATTAGTATAGTTATAGCATTTTTTTTATTGACGCTATCAGTTCTTTTTCTTGGAAGATAATTCAATAACTATAGCTACAATATGTATTGAAAAATAAATTATTATATAATAATATAGATACGTATAAGAATTAAAAAGAAACCCTATTGAATAGGTTATAAATAAAAGCAATGATTTCCAAATCACTAATATATAAGCAGACATAGAAATAGAACTAAGCAAAGGATCTTTATTCTCTTTTAGATCACCATCCATTAAGATTATAAGTCCTAAAGAAATTACAGAAATAAAACTTAAAACACAAGACAGAACTATCAATATAGATGTATCTGTACTTTTATAAAATTCATGATTCAGTAAAAAAATTGACAAATACCAAAATGGAGCAATTAATAATGATACTATGAAAGCTTTTAAAAATTCATTCGATTCTTGAATATCTTTTAAGTACGACATAAATTAAATTTTCAATTAAATCAACTCAAAAGCTTTAAAGCTATAAAACTCTTTACTATCACATATAACAAGATGGTCTAACAATTCTATATTTAGAACGTCTGCGCCTTTCTTTATTTTTTGGGTAACCTGTTTATCTTGTAGACTAGGTGTTGTATCCCCAGAAGGGTGGTTATGGCAAAGAATGATTCTTTTGCATTTTTTAGCCACTGCAAAATTAAAGACTTCTACAGGATCTAAGCTATTCTGATTTAGTACGCCAATTGTAAGTAGTTCAATATACTCTATATCGTTTTTAGAGCTAAGACCAATCGTCCAAAAGTATTCCTTTTTTCTATGCAATTTATTTTGTCTTAGGAGTATTTTACGCATGATTCTAGCAATATCACGAAAATCTTCTATGTGTGTGTTTTCATTTTTAGGAATACGTACGTTCATTGAATTTAAGGTTACACCAAATATAAGACTATTCTTAATAAAGGGAACTATATACAACATTGCACCGAAGTAAATAACCCAATAAATTAATTACATAAAGTTATGGAAATATTTTTCAAGGGAAGGCATACTTATGACAGTTAGAATTAAAAAAAACTAGAATTCTATATTTAATAATCCAGGGTAGGTATTAACAACAATATTTTTTATTGCCTTCTCTGTTTTAACTAAATCCATATTTTTTCTATTCAATAATATATATGAACTAGCGTTAGGATATGATTTATGTAGAAATGTTTTATCTCCTATCAATTGTGGCACATGATATTTATAAAGCCTAAACCTTTGATTCTTTTTATAACCTTCTACTTTTTCTGATTTAACATCTATAGTTCTTGCTCCTATAAAACCAAATGATGCTTTAGGATATATTTTTAATAATTCTGGTATCGATTTTGCACAAGTAATTAAAATATTGGCAACATCTCCTTTATTAATTATATTAGAGTATTTTCTATTACTTTTCCTGTCTTTTTTTGCATAAAACTTAACTGCAAAAAAATCATGTTCATGATAATCTGCATATATTACATAATGTAATTTTGTTTTTAACGAAAAAAATTTGAAAACGTATCTTTTTTCGTGATTACTACAAGAAGGATGAGTTTGTATGAATTTTATGTTATACCCCTTAGAGATTAACCTCATTTATGGCACAAGCATAGGTCTGTTGTCTTGATTTAATCTAACAACCTCACCGTTAGTCAAAACTTTTTTCAAATCAACAGTTTCAACATCATTTATTGATACCCATCCAAGACGCTCACCTTTAGTTTTTAAAGTTTTACCTTTAGAAACTCTCTTAGATGACGTGAATTTATTTTTGAATTTATCTAATGAACCCATGGTAACAATGTTTTGTTGTACGGTACAAATCTACAATAAGCATACCATATTTATAACAACAACAACAAACTTTATATCTATAAGCATCATCATTATCTATAAAATTTATTTATAACAAAAAGACTTTCTATCGATATAATCAGTCGTAATAATCTCTATTAAGTTACAAAACATCGACGAATTAACCTAAATATCTCCTATTATATGCGGAAAACCAAGCCAGTAAAGGTAGGCTAATGGAAAAGAAAGATTGGGTTGATAGATTAGATGCTTTTCTTATATTTAATGAATATGATCTTTTAAAAGATGCTGGGAAAATAAGAGCCCAAGTTGCTAAAAAATTTGCAGAAAAAGAATATGAAAAGTTTAGAATAATTCAGGACAAGGAATATAAATCCGATTTTGATAAAATGATAGAGGGAGTAAAGAAAGGAGAATTACCTAAAGAAAAGAAAATTGAAATTCAAGAACCTTTATCAGATTTCAATGAAAAACTAAAACAAGGATTAACCTATAACCCCAAAGAAAAACAAGTTTCTGCTTTAAGTTTAAAGAGCATAAAGAAACGTAAGGACGAATAGTTATTAATGCTAGTTATTGCCCTTTCTTGAAATCAAAGTAAGAACAACAAAAAATATAGAGCAGCCTAATGCAGTAAACCAAAACATACAACCAAGAAGCAAGCTAATTAAAGCTCTTATGTAGATGTTTTTTAGGTAAATCATGAATTAAACAACTTGCATACTTCAAAAAAGCACAATTTCTAGGAGTAAAACTAAACTTTTCTTTTTGGTTTAAACTTATATGTAGTTCCCTATTTTACAGGAACTATATACAACATTACACCGACTAGATCATGATTAAAGACATTATTTATTTAGTTCAGAATTGGAAGAAGATGAAGAATCAAGATTTTTTTGGCTTAAAATTAAAGTTTGCTCTTCCTTTACTTTTTCTTTTTTTTGCTGTGTGGGGTTGTTCACTTGTTGGATGGGGTCTTTTGTGGTTAGGGTTGATATGAAATCAACTAAACTGTAAACACCGCCAAACAATCCAAGAACGAAAACAACCCAAAACGTTTTATACCTATACTTGGAAAATAAAAAGTCATAATACTCTTTTTGAGCATCTCTATTTTCTTTTAACTCTATGTATTTTAAATAATTACCCCAACCGCCTAATCTTAGTACTTTTTTACCTTTCGCTGTTATTGTAAACTGCGTATCTCCTACATGTTCAATAAGTTCTCGCTTAACTAAGATATTCCATCCTGTTCGGTCTTTGTGGTTATAATCTGTAACCACCAACATTTCCCTGTTCTTAAATTTTTGCAAAAACTGATTCGCATATCGCTCGTTAAAATCCATAAGCACAAAATATTTGTAATAGAAGATAAATACACTAAATAATTTGTTTTTAGTGTAAATAACTACTATATTTGTATATGTTTAACCAAGAAGTAAAATCCGTTTTAGACCTTATAAAAGCCTTTCCAGATGAGCAGTCTTGCATAGATCATTTAGAGTTATTACGTTGGAATGGCGACGTTGTAAGTCCTTTTGATTCTACTTCTAAAGTTTATAAATGTAAAGGAAATAAATACAAGTGCAAAAACACTGGTAAATACTTCAACGTAAAGACTAATACTATTTTTGATAATACTAAAATGGAATTACAAAAATGGTTTCTTGCTATTTGGTTGGTTACTTCACATAAAAAAGGTATTTCATCTTTACAGTTAGGGCGTGATTTGGGTATAACTCAAAAGAGTGCTTGGTTTATGCTACAACGTATTAGAAACTGCTTCGGCTTAGATAATGATGACCAATTAAGCGGTGAAGTTGAGATAGACGAAACCTACGTAGGTGGAAAAATGGCTAACAGACCTGCAAGAATTAGAAAAGACCAAACAGAAGAAGTAAAAGAACATTATAAGAAATCTGCTGTTTTAGGCATGGTAGAACGTAATGGTGACGTTAGAGCAAAACACGTAAAAGACACTACTCAAAATAGCTTAATACCCCCAATAATGAATAATATTAGCTTTGGCTCTAAAATATATTCAGATGAATTAAAAGCATATAATATTTTAGATAGAGTTTACGACCATAAAGCAGTAAAACATAGTCAAGGCGAGTACGTAAGAGGTCGAGTAAGTACAAATACTATAGAAAGCTTTTGGGCTTTATTAAAAAGGGGTATTTACGGAATATATCATTTTACTTCTAAGAAGCATTTACAAATGTATGTAGATGAATTTGTGTTTAGATATAATACTCGCAATGGTTCTGAAAATGATAGATTTAATTTACTTTTGTGTAATATAGAGAATAGAATAACCTATAAAGAATTGATTAATGAGTAATTTAGAAGAGCAAAAAAACTTCTTGTTCTATTCAACTCAGAATGGAACTACAAATATTCAAGTAATATTAGATGACGATACTGTTTGGGTTACTCAATCAAGTATGGCTGAAATATTTGAATCATCAAAACAAACAATAAGCTATCATTTAAACAATATTTACAAAGAGGGTGAGTTGAATAAATTTTCAACTGTCAAAGAAATTTTGACAGTTCAAAAAGAAGGGAATCGTAATGTACAGAGGTCAACAGAATTTTACAATTTAGATGCTATAATATCGGTAGGCTATAGAATTAACTCGCCTAAGGCTACTTTGTTTAGAATATGGGCTTCTTCAATATTAAAAGAATACTTAATAAAAGGGTTTGCCTTAGATGACGATAGATTGAAACAAGGGAAAACGTTATTTGATAAAGATTACTTTGACGAGTTAATAGAACGTATTAGAGAAATACGTGCATCCGAAAGAAGGTTTTACCAAAAAATCACGGATATATATGCTCTTGCTGTTGATTATGACTCAAAAGCCAAAATATCACAAACATTCTTTGCCACTGTTCAAAACAAATTAGAATATGCAATTACGCATCATACAGCATCTGAAATAATAAAATTAAGAGCAGATTCTTCTTTGCCTAATATGGGTCTAACTAGTTGGAAAAACGAGAAAAAAGGGGGTAAGATTTTAAAATCAGATGTTTCGGTTGGTAAAAATTATTTTAAGCGTAATGAAATTTCGGAATTAAATATTTTAGTGAATATGCTTCTTGATTATGCAGAATTACAAGCAAAAAGAAATCAAGGCATGACTATGAGTGATTGGGTTGGCAAGCTTGATGCGTTTATTAAATTTAATGACTATGATATTTTAAAAGGTAAAGGTAAAATTAGCGCAAAGGTTGCTAAAACATTCGCTGAAAGAGAATATTCTAAATTTAGAATAGTACAGGATATAGAATTTAAATCTGATTTTGATAAGTTAGTTGAGAAAACTAATAGTGGTGAAATACCCCCTGCTCCTAAGCTACCTCCACCACCACCTCCGCTTTCTGACTTCAACCAAAAACTAAAAAAAGGATTAAATTACAATCCTAAAGACAATAATTAAAAGTGTTAAGTAGAAACTTTAAATTATTATATTTATAAAAAATTTACCTCATGCAAAGTAACATATCATCTATAATTTCAGCCTTAAAAATTGTTAAAAAGGAAAATCCTAATAGTGACGCTATTGAGCTATTAGAAGATGCTCTTAAAAAGTCTATGAAGTTCTATATATTAGATATGGCTTCTATGGGATCGGTTATAGATATGAAAGAGGTTGAAGAAGAGTTTAAAAACGGTCTCAAACTTTTGAAGATTGCAAACTCTGAATAATCATATATTCATTTCTAATGTTAGTAGAATTAGAATGAATTAAATATGTTCATTGAAAAGTAAGAACTCAATTTGACTAAGGTCAGCAAGAGCTTATGTTTTGTGAATCTGAATTAGCGGATTTCAAAATGTAGATTGGATAACTTACATACTTCAAAAAAAGCACGTTTTCTAAGTGCGAAATCAAACTTTTCTTTTTGGTGTAAACTTGTATGTAGTTCCCTATTTTACAACAAAATTATTCGTTTACAAACGACTACAAACATTTACAAGCGATTTTAAATAAGTAATTACCGAATAACATTTGGAAGCTGTTTCATATTTGCAGTGTCGAAACATAGGAACTCGATAGTATTAACTGTTTAACATTAAAATTTAAAATTATGAACACGCTTAGAAACAAAGTACAGTTGATTGGTAACTTAGGAAACGATCCTGAAATCGTTAATCTGGAATCTGGAAAAACACTCGCTAAATTTACTATAGCTACTAACGAAAGCTATACCAATAATAATGGTGAAAAGATTACAGATACACAATGGCATAATGTAGTAGCTTGGGGCAAAACGGCCGAAATTATTGAAAAATATGTCACAAAGGGAAAAGAAATCGCTATAGAAGGGAAATTGACCTCTCGCAGCTATGATGATAAAGAAGGTAATAAACGCTATATCACCGAAGTTGTTTGCAATGAATTATTAATGCTGGGAAACAAATAACTTAAAACCGTTTAAGGTTTTTAATGAGGCTTTTTTATTTCCAGAAAAGTCTCATTATTTTTTTACATTATCAATGTTATAATAATTGCCCTAGCTATACTACATTTCTAAAATTTATTTGATAGAAACGCTTAATGTTAGTAAAAACCTTTTAATAATGCAACTCCATAACCTAAAAAGTAAGCAGCGATAAGACTTCCTGCTAATATCCATACAAAAGATTCTAATTTTTTATCAATCATTCAATTCCTTTTTTTTAATTAAAATATTATTTTACAATCTACAAAATTAAACTTAAACTCCTCCTATGTAAAATATATTGGAAAACAATATTATCTATAAAGACACTCTGTCTAAACACCAAAGATAATAAGTGGTAGCAAAAAAAGACATTGCCTCAGAAAAGTTCTTTTCAATATTAAAAGAGCCTCATTATTTTTTAGCATTATTAATATTATAATAACCGCCTTTATTTTCTTTTCTATCTAGGGATTGTCTAATAATTAAGTGAGACACATTAATCATATTTCTTAATTCGCAAAGCGATGTGGTTATTTTAGATTCTTTATAAAGATCTTCAACTTCATTATAAATTAAATCTAAATGATTTATAGCTCTTTTTAACCGCTTATTGCTTCTTACAATCCCCACATAATTTCGCATTAAGGCCTGCAACTGCTCTAAGTTATGTTGTATTAAAATATGCTCTTCGGGAATCGTGGTGCCTTCATCATTCCAATCTGGAATTACTAAATCTGTCAATTCATAATCATGCTTGCTATGATATTTAAAAATATTGTGAGCAAACACCAAAGCCTCTAATAACGAATTTGACGCCAATCTATTTGCGCCATGTAAACCAGTTCTGGAACATTCGCCACAGGCAAATAAATTATCAATAGTTGTTTTTCCTTTTTTATTGACTTTAATACCGCCACATAAATAATGAGACGCGGGAATAACAGGAATCCAATCGGTTTCAATATCTATATGATGTGCTAAACATTTTTTATAAATATTAGGAAAATGATTTTTAAAGGCATCTATATCCAGATGCGTACAGTCTAAATACACATGCGGATCCCCAGATTTTTTTAATTCACTATCTATACTTTGAGATACAATATCTCTGGAGGCTAGTTCTGCTCGTTCATCGTAATCTGGCATAAAACGATGGCCTTTTTTATTCCGAAGATAAGCCCCAAAGCCTCTAACAGCTTCTGAAATTAAAAATGACGACTCCCCTTTTTCTTCATACAAAGCCGTTGGGTGAAACTGAACAAATTCCATGTCTTTAATACGTGCTTTGGCTCTATAAGCCATTGCAATTCCATCGCCTGTCGCTATAACTGGATTTGTTGTATGACCATAAACACAGCCAATACCCCCAGAAGCCAATAACGTACTATTTGCTTTTATTGTAAAGATTTCGCCTGTATTTTGATTGAATATATAAGCACCAAAACAAGCTAAAGTTTCAGATTTATAATTTTCAATATGGTGATTGGTAACCAAATCTATCGCAAAATGGTGGGGTAAAATGGTAATATTTAATAATTGATGTGCGCGTTCTAACAAGGCACGTTCTATCTCGTAACCTGTAATGTCTTTATGATGCACCACCCGATATTCCGAATGCCCGCCTTCTTTACCTAAATCAAATTTTCCGTTGTCATTAACATCAAAATTCGCACCCCAAAGCAATAATTCCTTCAGTCGTTCTGGACCTTCTTTTATAACCAGTTTAACAACCTCTTCTTTGCATAAACCATCTCCCGCAATTAAAGTATCTTTAATATGTTTTTTAAAGGAATCTTGTTCTTTATCTAAAACGACCGCAACACCACCCTGGGCATATTTTGTATTCGATTCGTCTTCGTTAGCTTTGGTAACTATAACCACCTTTCTATCTGGAAATTTTTCTGCAATTTTAACCGAAAACGTTAAACCTGCTATTCCAGAACCAATCACTAAATAATCTGTAGTAACCATTTTACTTAGATAGTTCTAACATACGTTCAATAGGCAATAAGGCTTTTTTTCTAATGGGTTCTGGCACTTCAATTTGTGGCGATTCATTTAATAAACAATCATACAGTTTTTGCATGGTATTCATTTTCATAAAATGACACTCACTACACGCACAGGTATTATCTTCCACCGCAGGTGCAGGAATCAATTCTGTGTTTGGCATTTCTTGTTGCATTTTATGTAAAATACCTGCTTCTGTAGCCACTATAAATTTTTGATCTTGATGTTCTTTTACATAATTTATCATCCCCGAAGTAGATCCAACATAAGTTGCTGTATCTAAAATATGTTCTTCAGATTCTGGGTGTGCTATAATTTTATAATCAGGATATTTTTTATGTAATTCAATTAACTTATCCATAGAAAAGGCTTCGTGTACAATACAACTACCGTCCCAAAGCAACATATCTCTTCCTGTTTCTTTAATAACATACTTGCCAAGATTCTTATCTGGTGCAAAAATAATAGGTGTGTCTTTTGGCACCGACTCCACAATTTTTAATGCATTTGAAGAGGTACATACAATATCACTCAAGGCTTTAATTTCTGCCGAACAGTTTACATAAGTAATTACTATATGGTCTGGGTGTTCTTTTGTAAATTTTTCAAAACTATCTGGCGGACAAGAATCTGCCAGAGAGCATCCTGCATTTAAATCGGGAAGCACCACCGTTTTTGTTGGGTTTAATATTTTAGCTGTTTCTGCCATAAAATGAACCCCTGCAAATACAATAACATCGGCATCTGTTTCGGCTGCTTTTTGCGACAAACCTAAACTATCTCCTACATAATCTGCTATATCTTGTATTTCTGCAACTTGATAATAGTGTGCTAGAATGACAGCATTCTTCTCTTTTTTAAGGCGTTTTATTTCTTTTACTAAATCCATTTTACTAATCTTCAACACATTACACAACAAAATAATGTTATTATAATGTTATTATTTCTGCAAATATCTTAATTAAAACTGTATTGAAAATCAATTGTATTAAAAATTGTGAAGAAATTAAATATATTCAAAAAAAAACAGGACTTAAAGGAGTCTAACTTAAATAAAGGCTTTATTATTTCATAAAAATAGAATTGAATTCTATTCGAAAATCATATTCTTTTGCAAGATCTCAACTTTTAACCGATAAACTTTCAATCTCAATTTTAATTAAACTCAAAGTGGTATCGCTTTTATCTAATTCATTTAAAACAACTTCCTTAATATCTTCGAAGGTATTTTTCAATTCGCAGAACATGGTTTTATAATAAGAAATACCTTCTTTCATATTGTTTGTAAAAGTTAGCAGGTATTTTTCTTCTTTTTTAGTTATAGTCTTTCTTGCTTCGTTCAATTTATTCTTTAAATAATCTATATAAATATATAATTCCTTAATAAAAAAATGAGGCCTGTCATCTCTTGAAATCATATTATCTCTACCATAAATATGATCTGTAATATTCTTTAAACTCATAATATTGGAATAATATGCCATATTAGGACCTGGACAAATAGACACCCCTTTCCCTTCTACTTTTGTATCTAAATTATATGCCAACAACGCAGAAGTACCTAAACCTACACAGGTACAGGATTTCTCTATTATTTTATTAAACTTAGCTTGATAGTCTTCTAACGGTAATCCCAGCGCATCCAGCTCTTTTATTTTTAAATGTTGATATTCTCTGGAAGCAGTACAAATGCCTTTTTCTTTAAATTCTTTATTTAAAGCCACAAACTTCTTTGGGCAAGCACTCCCTGGTCGTCCCTTGTTAATAAATCCTTCTTTTTCGAGATCTTTTGTATTATCTCTAAGATTATTAAATGGAATTCCTAATGGTGAAATATCGCTTAGATACAAATCTGCTTCTTTAGCTTTCGTTAACCTGTCTAATGTCTTTTCGTCTACAGTGGTTGCTTCTGGAACTAATAAAAAAGGCGTGCCCCAACCTACAGAGTCTAATTGATATTGATTTATTAAAAACTCATGCTCTTCTTGTGTTCCCACACCCCCTTGTGCAGAAATTTTCATGGTTAATGGTGTTTTAGAAACAACTCGCCCCTGATTTATTAATTCTTGATTTAACAAATCTTGAATCGCACTTCCTAATTCTTGACGTTTCTCTTTAAATTCAGCTAAAACAGGCCCTAAAAGATACCCGTTAGTAGCAAAGGCATGACCACCACAATTTAACCCAGACTCAATTCTATATTCCGAAACCCATAAGCCTTTTTTGGCTAAAAATTTACCTTGAATTAATGCTGATTTGTAATCGCTTACTTTTAAAATGATTTTCTTTTTAAAAACACCTTCCTCTGTTGGATAAAAATCATCAAACTGCCCCATGTAACTATACAACCTAGGATTCATTCCTGCAGAAAGCACCACAGAAGAATTTAATTTGCTATTTACAAAACCTCTTAAAGCGGCATGAGCATCGTTGTACTCAATAGGCAATTTTTCATCATTAACATAGTTATCTTTATCAACTTTAGTCATGATATTAACATCAATACTCCCTTTAACCAGGTTTTTAATAGTCCACTTTTTTATTTCAGAAATATGAAGCCCTTTTTCGGTCAGTTTTTTAAATTCTGTTTTCAATGAAGCGCCATTGGGAAGCATATTTATATAAGCCTTTAGGTCGTCACTTTTTTTGAGTCCTATCGTTTTTAAATCTTCAAATTTCTTATCGGCTAAATCATGAACTAAATTTAAATATGATGTGATTCTTTTTGCTCTAAAATCTTGTACTTTATCTGTAATCTCGTTATAAGGGATTTCAAATTTTTCGCTATACATCTTTCTTAACTTCTCAAGTAAAATATCGTCTACCAAAGAAATTACAGAGTCCATACCATATTGGGCTACTTTTAAAGGGGTATCAACCGTAAAACCAATACCCATAACTGGGATGTGAAATGAATGCATTTTTTTCATCTGATTATATGTAATTCTGTTTGTTTAAATTTTATTAAACGCCGAAGGTATTGGTTTAACATCATACCAAGTATGACATTTATCATACGATACTTAACAGAATTAATGTTGATAAACAAAAAACATATCTTTATTTAAAGTTCTTTATTAATTATAAAGATTCTGGTTAAATATGGAATTTTTTTAATTATTCACAATAAGAATTCATCAAACTAAAAATATCAATAAATCTTTATAAAGTCTGCATACTTTCATTAAAGCTTCATTACTTTTACGGTTAATTTTCAATAGAACGAAATTATGTCGGTAGAGCCTAAGTTAACACGATTTAAACAAAGTGTATTGTCTAAATATCAAATATACAATAGTATATTTATGACCTTACCTTTTGATACTATTACAAAAACAGGAATACTCCTGCCTTTATTTCATGAGACTTGTGAAAAAGGATTTGCAAAGGGTGATGATCCCACAACTATTGTTGATACATTCTTTAAAAAATACCAAGGTAGACGCTCTAAAGAAAGTCAAATAAACTTACTGTTTCGTTTTATTCAATATATTGAAAGACAAGTTGTATTGTTTGATGCGATTGAAGATGCTGCTTTCCCGATAGTGAATAACATGGAAGGTATTGGCACTCTAAGAAATCTTAAAGAAACAGCCATCTCGCAAAACAGACTAGAAGCATTAAAAACCTATCTTGAAGAGTTTAAAGTGCGTATTGTTTTAACAGCGCACCCAACACAATTCTACCCTGGTTCGGTTTTAGGAATCATCACAGATTTAACGGAAGCTATTAAAGAGAATAATCTATCTGATATCAATAATTTATTTGGTCAATTAGGAAAAACACCATTCTTTAAACACAAAAAACCAACACCTTATGATGAGGCTAAAAGTTTAATTTGGTACTTAGAGAATGTCTTCTATCAATCGTTTGGTGAAATTTATAATTACATCCAGCAAAATATTTATGATGATGGCAAAAAACATAACGAAATTATAAATATTGGTTTCTGGCCTGGAGGCGATCGTGATGGAAATCCGTTTGTAAAACCAGATACCACTTTAAAGGTGGCCAAAAAATTAAAACAGGCTATCTTAAAAAAATACTATTCGGATCTTAAAAAACTAAGACGTAGACTAACATTTAGAGGTGTAGAAGAACGTATTATAAGACTAGAAACTATATTATATAATTATAGTGTAGACTTAAATACAAAAGAAACCATTACATCTAAAGAACTTATTTTAGAATTATTAAGTATTAGAAATCTTGTTGTTGAAGAGCATCAATCTTTATACGTAAGTGAAATAAATAACTTAATAAACAGAGTACATCTTTTTGGCTATTATTTTGCTACGCTGGATATTAGACAAGATAGTAGAATTCATCATTCTGTTTTTACAACCGTTATAGATCATTTAATTGAAACTGGAAACCCTTCTTTTCCTAAAAATTATCATGATTTATCTGAAGAAGAACAAATTAAAATATTATCTGAAGCCTCTGAAGCTTCTATAGACATTAGTGTTTTTAAAGATGAAATGGTTTTTAATACTTTAAAAACCATTGAAGCTATTAAAGACATTCAAGAAAATAATGGCGAACGTGGTTCAAACAGATACATTATAAGTAATAACCAAACAGCTTTAAATGTTATGCAGCTTTTTGCTATGCTTAAACTGGTAACATTTAAAAACAATCTAACGGTTGATGTGGTTCCGCTTTTTGAAACCATTACCGATTTAGAAAATGCTCCTGGTGTTATGGAACAATTGTATACCAACCCAGCATACATGGCGCATTTAAAAAGCAGAGGTAATAAGCAAACCATTATGTTAGGTTTTTCAGACGGTACAAAAGATGGTGGTTACTTAATGGCCAACTGGGGAATTTTTAAAGCCAAAGAATTACTCACAGAAATGTCTAGAAAATATGATATCACTGCCATATTTTTTGATGGTCGTGGTGGCCCACCAGCAAGAGGCGGCGGTAAAACACACCAGTTTTACTCATCTCTGGGACCAACAATTGAAGACAAAGAAGTACAGTTAACCATTCAAGGACAAACTATTAGTTCTAATTTTGGAACTTTAGAATCTTCTCAATATAACTTAGAACAGCTAATTAGCTCTGGAGTTTCTAACCGATTAGACGAGAATAAAACAGCCATGTCTCCTGATGATAAGGTTGTTATGAATGATTTGGCCGAAATAAGCTATCAAACCTACAAAGATTTTAAAGGGCACGCTATGTTTATTCCTTATTTGGAGCGCATGAGTACTTTAAAATATTACGCTAAAACCAATATTGGTAGTAGACCCTCAAAACGATCTAACTCTAGCGAACTTGTGTTTTCAGATTTAAGAGCCATTCCTTTTGTAGGCTCATGGAGTCAATTAAAACAAAATGTTCCTGGTTTCTTTGGCGTAGGTACTGCGTTAAAAACTTATGAGGATAATGACGAATTCGATAAAGTAGAACAACTTTATAACAATTCGAAATTCTTTAAAACCTTATTAGAAAATAGTATGATGTCTTTATCTAAATCGTTTTTCGATTTAACTAAATACATGTCTAAAGATCCTGAGTTTGGTGCATTTTGGAATATTATCTACGATGAATATATCTCAACTAAAAGGCTCCTTTTAAAGCTTACAGGCTATAAGAAATTAATGGAAAACGAACCTTCTGGAAAAGCTTCTATCGAAGTTAGAGAATCTATTGTTTTACCGTTATTAACTATACAGCAGTATGCGCTTAAAAAGATTCAAGAACTAGAGAAAGCAGACGTAAAAGACGAAGAACAGTTAAGAATTTTCGAGAAAATTGTAACACGTTCTTTATTTGGTAATATTAATGCGAGTCGAAATTCGGCTTAAAAGTTATCATAAATAATATTAGTAAAAATAAAGCCTTCGGTTAACCTGAAGGCTTTATTTTTGTTCATCAGATTTTAACCATTCAGATAGTCCATCAAGCTCTGCATCTGGGTAGCTAACCAAAAGTAGCTTACTAAGCCAATACACGCTGCTTTGCATTTGCTCGTTCCTATATTACCTTTTTTCTAATTGAGATAAAAGCAACATACATTCAAGTAATGATTCTTGCATATAGCTAAGTTCATTTAAGTCTGCTATGGGTAATTTTACATAGACTTGCTTCGTTTCTGGATCTGTTTGCAGTGTATGCCCATAACTTACTGTAAATTCTTGTGGTTTCATTTTTTAGGTCTTTATTATTTCATGAATCTAAGGTCTGCTTTTGTGATCAATATAGTAAACACATATGTGTGTTATTTGATTTTGATGGATAACTAAACCGCTAAATATTACAATTGAGATATCTTCTAATCTTATTCGGCATGAGGTAAAAACACTTATCACTAAGTTTGAAACTTTATACAGAAAATTCGCATTAAATCTATTATATTTGAAGAAACTCTATGGCTAACGATATTCTTGAAAAGATTTTAGAAGATTTACTCAAAAGCTATATGGAGTTAAGCGAATCTGAAGTTGATTCATTACTTCAGCAACCAAATAAAAGTTTAAAGGAACGGATTGGAACTATTAACAACTTGAAAGTAATAATATATTCTAATGACCATAATCCACCTCATTTCCATGTAATCTCGAAAGATTATAGTATTAATGCGAAATTCTTAATTGAAAATTGCGAATTAATAAGCGGAGATATTAAAAGTAAAGATTTGAAAAAGATAAAAGCATTTTATTTGAGTCCAAAAACTAAATTAGTTATGGAAAAAATTTGGAATAAGAAAAATAAAAATTTGTGAAACAATTAATCGAACACAAACTTCACTTTAGAAATGACATCATTAACGTTGAAGTTTCTACTCACAAGGATTTTATAAAATGTATTGAAGATGATCCTTCCCCATTTAAATCAACGAAAAACTTTATCAATCCAGAAATCGATATTGACTCTTGTGAAAAGATTGTGATTAAATGTTTTATATCAGAAGCCGAAAGATTAAAGATTCTAAATGCACCATTATCCGAAAGTGGAATGGGAATATGTCACAAGGTAGTTGAAAAATTCACAAAAAGTAACTGGAAGAATGGAGAAAAACTTTTACAACTGGAAAGCTTAAATTGTAATCAATATGAACAACAATATAGATTTGCAATTTTAAAATAAAACGTTGCACAACACGGGTAACCGTTGCACAAGCCAATAAATCACAAAAACAGATTTTTATAACTGCCTTTTAAGGCAGTTTCTTTTTTTAGATTGCTTTATAATCAGCTATTTTAAGGTTCCTTAAAAACAACTTTTCGAGCTTATACACAATATTTTTTACTAAAAATAATAAAGCAAGCATTCCTGCTCCACTTTTCACTCTTTTTGGGTGAATCTCAAATACTTTTTCAGGTTACAATTATCAATACTTCAACACTATATAACTTGCTCCACATCCTATTTGTGAGCCAGAAGATGTCCGATAACGAGCGTCTGTAACGAGTAACGACATTACTTTATACCTAATAAATATCTCAATTAAAAGGTACGCTCATCTCATTCAACATGACGTATAAAGCAGTTTATCTAGGTTTAAAATTTTTATCAGAAAAATCATATTAAATCTGTTATATTTGAAAGAGATATAAACACAATTACGTTTATATAATTGTTGGCAACAAGGCAACTCACTCAAATGACTTAACATAAAGAAAAAAATGAGCGTAAAAGCAAAATTAATAATTGACGAAAAAGAAATAAATGTACTCCTTTTTAGTTTTGGTTTCAATCAAGGAACAGATTCTAATGGAAAACCTACTATAAAACCAGTATTTGTAGGTCTTAAATTAATAATTGAAACCCGAAAAGACTTAAATTTAGCTGATTGGTCTTTTGCACCTAACCAAACTAAACAATTAGAACTACATATTTATCCTGTTATTTTAGGGGGTAAAACTCGTAAATTATATTTCTATGATTGCCATCTTTTACATTGGGAAAACCATTTCGCTTCCTCAGGAAATCGACCAATGAGTGAAACGCTTCATATTAGTGCTGCGGGGGTAAAAGATTCTAATTCTACTGCCGAATATTCTGCTTATTGGAGAACTACTTTTTCTCAACAAAAAGTTGAAGCAACTGTTGTAAATAATGAAGAAGAGCAAATACCTAAAATTATAGATTTTTATACTACAAATAGACAAGATAATATAATTCAAAAATATAATATTGGAGATATTATTTATGTTAATATTAAATCAGAAAACAAAATAGGAAATGATATTGAAATCAATTTAAAAGACAAAACAAAAGATTTCAAATATCAAGGAGAAGTTTTAAAAAATGATTCGATGAGTTATCAAATACAAAGTAATAATGATAAAATTGAATTAGAAGTAGTAAAGCAAAACTAAATTATGAAAAACACTTTAGAACTCATAGAAAATAATGAAGTTGTAGCAACTACATCTTTTGAAATCATAGATATAAAATCTAGTGTATGGCTTGATATCTTAGATAAAGAACAAAAACAAGAGGAAGGGCATACAAAAACAGCATTTTATGGTGAAAATTTAAAACTTCTCATTGAAACAGAAGGTATAGATGATGAAACTGAACTGGAAATAGAAATCAGTGCTAAAAATGACGAAGGAACAACTGTTGAAATAAAAGACGACGACGACCAGCCTATAAAAATGATAGCAAAAACAACCTCTAACAAAGTTACTTTTGAACCTTTTTATGTAAACCCAAAATGGTTTAATAAAGAAGCCCCTATTACTTATTTTTATAATCTTAAAATTAAAAATGAAAGTACTTATATAGGTGAAAATTTACCAACCGAAATTGAAAACCAATTAAAACCCATTGGATTTGGAAAACCAGATATTTTTAAAATAGACAAAGCAAAAGGATATTTATTAGAGAAACAAGCTGATGGAACAAAAATTGCTTATACAAGTGGAGAACGATTAGATATACTAAAGTATCAAGAATGGTTTGAAGATGACTCTGAAGAGTTAGACTTTTCTAATAAAAAACAAGTAGACAGCTATTTTAAAAGCGTTTATCTTACTTATTTATTCAAATGGTCTATTAGAGGAGAATTTGGCAATGAAACTAATAGAAAAAAGGTAATTGCTTCCTTTGAAAAAGCAGGGACTAAATATAATATTCCTCCATCTGTTTTATATACCTATGCTGTTGGAGAAGGTATGCATAGATTATGTAGTACTGGAAGTAGCACAGACCTAAATACTCAAATAGATTCATTTAAAGCGTTTGGTTTAGATTTTTTTGAAAAACAGGTTACCTCTTTAAGAACTAAGGGCTATTTAGATACTACATATAATTCTGCTGGTACTGCTATTGATAATATAGGTAGCTTTACACTTCCTATTCCATTTAACGGAGAATATGCTATTATTAGATATGCTGATGGAAGTACAAGAACCAGAAGCGAGAGTGCTGATAATGGAAATATAACTAATGTTTATCCTGTATTATTTAAAGATTTAGAATCTGGAATAGAAGGTGCTTGTGCTGTATATGCAAATGCTTTTGATTATACTGTTACAAGTGCTAACAATGTAGGTTGGGGAAGTTTAACATTAAATCAACAAGTTTTCTTTGGATATATAAAAATTCAAAAAACAAGTGAATTAGGAAATGCCGAAATCAATAGATATAGAAATAAAACAGATGCTAATTTTTTAGATGAAAATTTTACTACTACAAATGATGACAAAGGGCTTATCCGTAATAAATGTTATCATAGATGGGTAACGTGGCGATATATTCTATTAAGTAAACATTTCAGTAACTAAATTTTAAAATTATGAAGAAATTAATTTTTGCTTTATTTCTCTTAACTAACTGCGTATTAATTAATGCTCAGAGTAGTTATAAAATAGAATCAAAAGACGGCAAAGTAACTGCTGAAAATTTTCTTGGTTATGGCGAAGGCAGAGATAGTGTAATTGTGAAAAATAAAAAATGCAAAATTAAGTTTTCATATCATAACCCTTTATTTGACTTTGTAGATGAAGATGGGTACACTCCAATAAGTTCTTCTTTTTCTGCTCATTACTTAAAAAGAATTAATAAAAATATTTATTTACTTATCGGTATTGGGGGGAATTTAGAGTGGGAAACTCAGCTTAATTTAATCTTTATTAAAAAAAATAAAATATTAAAATATTATGTTGCTAAATCTAATGAAAAAAGATTAAGAGATGTCACATTTAAATATTTACCTAAAACAAAAGAGGTAATAATTCCAATTACTAAGCAATACACTCCACAGGATTACATTTATGAAATAAACTTAAAAGAAAATAAGTTTGATACCATAAAACCTATTAATAAAGATATGAGTGATAAATTTTACGAGTATAAATTAAAAATAAAATAAAACGATTTAGAACAACGGTAATCGTTGCACAAGACTCTAAAAAACACAGAATTCAACTCAAAAGCTCTTTTTAAGGAGCTTTTGTTTTTAGCTCATTGTTATTTCTTGATTTTTAAATGCCATTAAAAAAGGGGAATTTGTTTCTCTCCATACCTTTTTTATAAAACTTAATAAAACAAGTATTCCTGCTCCACCTTTCACTCGTTTTTGGGTGAATTTAGATACTTTTTCAGGTTACAATTATCAATAATTAAACACCATATAACTTGCTCCGCATCCTATTTGTGATTCAGAAGATGTCCGATAACGAGCGTCTGTAACGAGTAACGACACTACTTTACACCTAATAAATATCTCAATTAAAAGGTACGCTCATCTCATTAAACATGACGTATAAAGCAGTTTATCTAGGTTTAAAATTTTTATCAGAAAAATCATATTAAATCTGTTATATTTGAAAGAGATATAAACGCAATTGCGTTTATATAATTGTTGTGCATCATTAAAGGAAAAAATAATGTTCGGAATTTTCAAGAAAAAGCTTAAACAATTACCAAACTTTGAATATTTAAGTAATTATCCTAAAAAGGAGAAGTATTTTGTGAGGACTTTACAATGGGATTGGCTTAATGAAAAAATGATTCATCTCTTTGACAATAAATCTCCAAGAGTGATTACTATGGATGAATGGCCTCAGCAAATTTATCTCGATGCTGATGGACAAAAAACAATTGCCGAATATATTTTGTGGATGGCGAACCAATTCGGACGTGAACAAGTTCCTAATTCTTTGGATGAGGATATGATTCGAATGATTGAAGATTTAATTGAGGACGGAGAAATGATTCGATTGGAAGACAAAAAAAGCATTTTGCCATATTATTTGGACAACCCAAAGTCTAAACAAGATATAGACAAAGCTTATGAATTGATGGTAAATGACGGATATATAAAGAAATAAAAAAACGAACGCACAATCGAGTAGACGGGTGATGACCTAACGGTCGCCACTGCGCCTCTCACACCACCGTACGTAGGGTCTCGTATACGGCGGTTCGCAATCCTTCTTTGTAATCGCTCTTTACACCAATTACAACTATTCTGTAATTTAAGCATAGGCTACTTTCTTTCTTTTTTTTAAAGCTCCTATACGAATTTCCAAAAGGAATACGTTCTGCCCTTCCTTACTCGTGAGACCTATGTGTTACTGCTACACAACTCGTTTCCTGTAAGTACTATGACGTCTGCTGACTTCTCTACTTAACCAACTCCTAGTTGTAGAGATCTCCCCTAGTAATGGCATCTTCTTTCACTCAATCACTGCCGTATCTACATGAATACCCTTTTGGTATTCTTTTGGGCGTTACAATGATGTGCTTGCTTACCCAAGTAATTATGCCTCTGTATACGATTTCTGCTTGGCCTGTCCTTAGCTTGACGAAGGGTCAGTACCGAGTTTTGTAGTCTCGCTTCCTTCACTGCATGCCTCACGGCAAAACAGCTTGCGACTTACTAATGCTTCAAGACGTTACTCCTGCCCATAAGGGACTTGCACCCTCTAGATTAATTATTTACCTTTCGGTAATTAAAAGATGCACATGCTGGGCACACAAAAAAAATAAAAAGCATTAAAACGACTTTTTATTTGATCCGTTGTGCGTAATCTGACAAAAATTGAGAAAAATAGAAGGACTTAAATATTCGATTGATTCGAAAAATCATTTTAAAGGAATTCCTTTTTTGAAAAAATTAAAAAAGGTGACTTTTCTAATATCTGACAATCAAGTTGCTGAATTCTTAATTGATAGAAACCATTATTCCATCAATTTCCCTAATTCAGGGAGAATAGAAATTTCTTGTAAAAACAAAATCGGAACTAAATTTGAAATAACTGAAATAGTTGACAATCGAACTTGGACGTTTTCTAATCAGAATAAAGTTTTTTCAGTTCTTAAAAAATCGTCTGAATATTTGATAGAATCTTCAAGTACAAAAATTGAAATTGACATTCGAAATAGTTCACTGATTTACTTAATTGACAAGAAAATTATCGGAAGAATTGAAGACAGGAATATTCTTCTTAAAAATGGAACCAATAGAATAGATGTTTTCGATGAGAAATACGAAAAGGTTTTGATTTCTGCCTGTTGCGTGGAATTAATTCGTTATCACATACTAAAAATTTACGAACCGAATGATTAAAAGGCAGCGTATAACACAGTGTCCTATGTAAAGCCCTTTCGCTAAATCCTAGGTTATAAAAATACGATATTTTTTATTTTTTTATTTCATGATAATGATGATTTTGAGATGTTGAATTATTGATAATCCCGATAGGATTATCAATAATTCAACACTATATAACTTGCTCCGCATCCTATTTGTGAGCCAAAAGATGTCCGATAACGAGCGTCTGTAACGAGTAACGACATTACTTTATACCTAATAAATATCACAATTAAAGGTACGCTCATCTCATTCAACATGACGTATAAAGCAGTTTATCTAGGTTTAAAATTTTTATCAGAAAAATCATATCAAATCTGTTATATTTGAAAGAGATATAAACGCAATTGCGTTTATATAATTGTTGGCATTAATTTGGAAACCATCTATCAATCAAAGTTTTTATTTCAAATTTCGCATTCTCAAGAATTGAATCTAATTGGTCTCTATTTTGGTCAACTCCAAAAGCTGAAATCTGTTCTGAAGAAATACCAATAAAGTCAAAATTCTGCTTTATTGTAGATGAAGCAAATTCCTTAATATTATCTGAATTATTATAATCAAACCCACTAACTACTATTGATAAAGCTTTTTTATTATTACAAAGACCACTAAAGCCTGTTTCAGGACTAAAAGAGAATGTCTTATCGCTAACGACAATAGCATCTATCCAAGCCTTTACAGTTGCTGGCATAGTAAAATTGTAAATAGGAAAAGCCAATACAATATTATCAACTTCAATAACTTCTTCTATAAGTTTATGATGATTAGATAGAGTTGAGAGTTCTGCTTCAGTAAAGTCTCTCTTACCTATATTCCATTCCATTATCAAATTCAAATTTTTCTCTAATAATAATTCTGGTGGAGTTTCTGCTAAATTCAGATGTTTTATTTCTGTCTTCCCTTTTGCAAGTTCCATAAACTCATCAAATAAAATTTTTGTATAAGAACCTTTTCTAGGTGTGTAATTTATTACTAATGTTTTTGTCATTATTTATATTTTTTACAAATATAGATTCAGTAAATTAATAATTTTAATTATTTTTGTTTGCCTATTTATAATGTATGTTATGATTAATTTAGAATGGTTGAGAACTTTTAGCTCTATATATGAATGTAAAAACATAACAGAAGCTTCAAAAAAATTAAATATGACTCAACCTGGAGTTAGTAAACATCTATCTGCATTAGAAAGTCATATTGGAAAAAAACTATTTGAAAGAACTACTCGGAAATTAGCACCTACCGAATATGGGAAATTTTTATATTCTCAAATTAACAATCCATTACAGGAATTAGAAAGAGTAGAATATTATTCAAGTCAAAGAACAAAAAAACAACGTTCTGCAATAACAATTGGTTGTACAACAGACTTTTTCAAAAAAGAATTAATACATCAAATCTATTCTTTTGATATGTATATAGTAACTCATTTTGGAAATGAAAAAGAATTGATTGAAGCCCTTGAAATGGATAAAATTCAATTATTGGTTGGAATAAAAAAACACGATATCTATGACCATCAATTCACATATATAAAAAATGAAGAGTTAGAATTAATTAGTTCCAATACGATAACTATTCCAGAAAATATAGAAAAAAATGATGAACAATTCATTAAATGGTTACAAAAGCAAACTTGGTTTGCTTATGACAATAACCAAAATGATATAAAAAAGTTCTGGGATTCTAGATTCAATACTAATCCTAGAATAGTTCCAAGATATATTTTACCATCTTATTTGGACATAATAGAAACTTTAAAAAATAATAGCGGATTTAGTATTGTTCCTAAGTATTTGTGTGAAGAAGGGTTAAACAAAAATTTGATTAAAACTCCAATTAAATCTTCTAAAAAAATAGAGCAAAAACTATTTTATTCATTTAAGCTTAAGAATAGCAACTTGAAAGAAATCAGGCTTTTTATAGAGAAGATGAAAAAAAACTAATGCCAACACTGCTCCTATGAAAAGCACTAGCCAAGTTCTTAAAAGTTAATATTTATTTTTCAATTATCTCATAATGATGATTTTGAGATGTTTAATTATTGATAACCCCGATAGGATTATCAATAATTAAACACTATATAACTTACTCCGCATCCTATTGTGATTCAGAAGATCTCCGATAACAATCGTCTGTAATCAATAACGACACTACTTTACACTTAATAAATATAACAATTAAAGGTACGCTCATCTCATTCAACATGACGTATAAAACACTTTATCTAGGTTTCAAATTTTTATCAGAAGAATCATATTAAATCTGTTATATTTGAAAGAGGAAGAGGTATAAACGCAATTGCGTTTATATAATTGTTGTAAGTAATGCTGGAAAACCAACAAACCGAGTGAAAAAGACAATATTTGAGATTACCAAAATGGACTGTCCATCGGAGGAAAATCTAATCCGAATGAAATTGGACGGAATTTCAAGTATTGCGAATTTGGACTTTGATATTCCGAACCGAAAATTGACCGTTTTTCACAGCGGAGAAATTGATCAAATCGAAAAGTCCGTTATCGAACTGAATTTGGGCGGAAAGAAAATCTCAACGGAACAAACCGACCAAACGGAATTCAAAGAAAACGAAAACCAAAAAAAACTACTTTGGTCTGTACTTGCCATAAATTTTGCGTTTTTCATTATCGAAATGACAACAGGAATTATCTCAAAATCAATGGGACTTGTTGCCGACAGTTTGGATATGCTTGCGGACAGTTTTGTGTACGGAATTAGTTTGTTTGCGGTTGGCGGAACTTTAATTAAGAAAAAACGGATTGCCAAACTTGCTGGATATTTTCAAATAACACTTGCGATTATTGGATTTGTAGAAGTTTTAAGAAGATTTTTCGGAGACGAAAAACTTCCCGATTTTTCAACAATGATTATCGTCTCGATTTTTGCACTTATCGCAAACGGAATTTGTCTTTATATTTTGCAAAAATCAAAGAGCAAAGAAGAGGCTCATATGAAAGCAAGTATGATTTTTACATCGAATGACTTGATTATCAATTTGGGAGTAATAATTGCAGGAATTTTGGTAAATTGGTTGAGTTCGAGTAAACCCGATTTAATTATTGGAACAATCGTTTTTGCGTTGGTAATTCAAGGAGCGTTTCGGATACTGAAATTGAGCAAGTGAGCGGAAAGCACTACTTACAACAACGGTAATCGTTGCACAAAGTACTAAAAAACATAAAATTCAACTCAAAAGCTCTTTTTTAAGGAGCTTTTGTTTTTAGCTCATTGTTATTTCTTGATTTTTAAATGTCATTAAAAAGGGGAAATTTGTCTCTCTCCATACCTTTTTTATAAAACTTAATAAAACAAGTATTGCTGCTCCACCTTTCACTCGTTTTTGGGTGAATTTTAGATACTTTTTCAGGTTATAAGCTATGGCTAATAAGTATATTACTTTATTTGCTTGCTCAATGCCTATGGTATTGATTTTTCTAAGCCCCATAAACTGAGTAAGCGTTCCAAATACGGGTTCTACCGTACTTTGTCGTTTGCTTTTCATGTACCAACCTCGTTTGCTGTTCACACGTTTATTATTGCGCTCGTACTCCTTTATTGTGATTCGCTTTTCTTAACTCTTTTTTAAAGGGAAAACATATTGCTATTGAAGATATTGGTAATGACATTTGGAAAGTATTTTTTAGAAACGTTTTAGGTTTCTTTGATGAAAAGCATCTTAGAAACAAACAACAATCTACAAGGTTAGGAACTAATTTAGTGTAAACTCTAATCTTTAACTTGTGCAAACTATGTCCCTTTACGAACAACTGAAAAACAAGATTGAAAACAAAAAAAGAAATATTAGAGCATTATCAAAAAGGACAAAGGTTCTATAGGAATATGGATTTTAATAATAGAGAATCTTATGCAGAATCTAATTTCCAAGATGCGATGTTTGAAAACTATTATTTTGGAGTAAATTTCTCGAATTCTAATTTTAGAAACACAAGATTTTCAGAGCACAACCTCAAATCGACAGATTTTAATAATTGTGATTTGATAAAAACTAAAATCGTTAATTATTTTAACCTATTTAAAGAAAAAAGATTAAACCTATGCAACGACTAACATTGTTGAGCATAGGCTTTCATGTCTTCAAATACATTTTCTGGATGATAATAACGATTAGTTTTTTTCTGCCAATGATATGAAGATGCTACAATAACTTCTAATGAATTAAAATACTTTTTTAAAATTAATTTATCATTCAATACTAAAGATTCGTATCTAGCTTTTTTGATGGTTAATTTAAAATCAGAATGAATATTGTTTACTAAATCTATTGATTTAACTACAGCTTGATTGTAATTAGATGCTTCTTTGGTAATTAAATATGCATTTATTAAATTATAGTCGCTGTGTTTCTCTTTTGCATATGAAAAGATATCATTTGATAAAGCTCCTATTAGAGCACATTGTTTACATAATTTTTCTATGCCGAGTTTTTTATTGTTTGTTAGCTCCTCGCTTAGATAAATAGAATGAACATATTCAATTAAACAAATAACTGGATACATACCTCCTGTTAATAACCTTATTGATATATATTCATTTACTGTATTATATTTTATTTTTTCTAGTGAAGCAGTTAAGTGTTCAATAACAGAATTAGTATACTTATTAAAGAAAGATTCAGGGCTATCATTTCTTAAAGTTTTACTAATGTAATTAATAGAAGTATATAGTTTATTGATTTGTAAGTTTTTTGAATTATGCATCTTTTTACCTTTCCATATTTCTAAAATTTTAACTATCTCAGGCAATTGACCTGTGTTTGTATCTTCACCAAAAAAGTCATCTAAAAAATAAAAAGTATCATAAGTAACAAGGACATTCACCATTTTATCTATAGGCGTGTTAATATAAAGGCTGTTTGTCATTGTTGAGTGCCCTGAATGCAAATTCTCATCAATGATTCCTAATTCCTCTGATATAATTCTTGCTTTTTTTAAAATAATACTGGCTTCTTCATGAATATATAATTCAGTGTTAGAAATCGTTAAATTAGATGAATAAAAAATCATTCTATATAAATTAATTTTTACTTATAGTTAACTTAGTTGTATAGATTATTGAATAATCTATACTGTTTTGAAATAGATAGTTAATAATGCTTTTTACAATACATTTCATTGTTATTATTTCGATTGTAACCCTTACTAGCTAAGATAGTTTTTTTCTTACAAAATACCATAAGATTTTTATTATGTATTAAATTGGTAGTTGAGAAATGAGTGTAAGTCATAACTTGTTTTTAGCTGTCATGCCCTACTTGAAACTCAAGCCATGTTCTGTAAAATATTTTGAAAAAATCTTAATTAGGTTTCTTTGTTTATAATAAAATGAAAAAAACACTCTTAATTATATATTGATAACTTTGACCCGTCCTGAAATATGTATACAAAACACCTTGAATCAAAATGAAAAATTACAATCAATAAAAAAATGGATGTTGAAAAAATCTTAAATGAAATTGGAAAAATTTATTCACCATTATCCAATGAATGTCAGCAGGAATTCATTGTCAGTTCAAAAATTAGCACATTCAAAAGAGGAGAGGTTGTGGTTCGTGAAGGACAGTTTTCTGAAAAAGCATACTTAATTATAAAAGGTTGTTCAAGAGCCTATTATTTAAAAGACGGAAAGGACATTTCAGACTGGTTTACTTTTGAAAATGAGATTATGGCTTCAATAGTGAGTTTTTTCAACAAAGTGCCAAGTCCTCATTATGTCGAATTTGTTGAAGACTCAATCGTTATTGAATTTTCAAAAGATACCATTGATAGTCTTTCTAACAAATATCACGATTTTGAACGCTTCATTAGTAAAGTTGTAACCCAAACTATGTTAGGCCTGTGCGAAAGATTATATACTATTCAATTCAACAAAGCAGGAGAAAGATACCAACACTTACTAAGTATTTATCCCAATATTACAAACAGAATTCCGCTTACGCATATCGCATCTTATTTAGGAATAACACTTGAAACTCTAAGTAGAATTAGAAATCCTAAAAATCGAATTTGATTTATATCAAATGATAATTCTTCCATTAGTTTGACTTTTGTCAAAACAATACGAAATGAAAGAAAAAAACAAACAACTTAAATCAGTATGGGGAAAATGGTGGGAGTCTATCAGAAAATGGTTTTATCCAGCTTGGTTACTCTATGAGCTTTCAGTTAGATTTTACGATTATTCCGAAGCCACCTATCATTATTTTATAGCACAAAATTATATCGATGAACTAGGCTTACAAATCTTAGCTATTTTTTGTAGTGCTGTCACTTTTATTATTTGCAGCTTATTTTTAACCGTTCCTACTTGTTTTATTCTTTATAAATTCTTTAAATCTGGCAACTTAACAGACACTCCATTTGAAGATAAAACGAAAAAATACTTCTAAAGCAAATGAAAAAAATATTAATAATAAATGGACATCCCGATAAAGAAAGTTTCAGTTTTGGACTTTCAGAATCATATAAAAGGTGCTGAAAAATCAAATGCCGAAATAAAAGAAATTAATATCAGAGAATTGAACTTCAGCCCAAACCTACAATTTGGATATAGAAAGCGGACAGAATTAGAACCAGACTTATTAGAAGCTCAAACTAAATTAAAATGGGCTGACCATTTAGTTTGGGTATATCCTGTTTGGTGGAGTTCTGTACCTGCAATAATGAAAGGGTTTTTAGATCGAGTTTTACTACCTAGATTTGCTTTTAACAAAAGAGAAAACTCATTATTCAGCGATAAATGCTTTACTGGAAAAACTGCAAGGATAATTTGCACATTAGACCAACCTGCGTGGTATTACAAATGGATTTATGGAAACCCAAGTCATAACGCCATAAAAAAGGGAACATTGCATTTTATAGGCGTAAAAAAAGTGCGAATTACAACTATTGGACCAATAAGACTTTCTAAAGAAGAGTTTAGAGCAAAATGGTTGAAAAAAGTTGAAACATTAGGTCAAATGAACAAGTGAAGACACAATCGGGTGGAAGAAAAAAACGATTGCCAACAATCTATCCTATGAAAAGCACTGGCCAAGTGCTTCAAAGTTAATATTTATTTTTCATTTATCTCATAATGATGATTTTGGCTTGTTGAGTTGTTGATAATTAAGATAGAATTGTCTTATAATAAGAATCTATATTAAATCTATTATGTTTGAAATAAAAATAAACATCATTGCGTTTACACTATAGTTGTGCGTCATTTGAGAAAATAAAACAAAAATGGAAACAGAAATAGAAAAATTAATTCCACATAGATTTCCTTTTTTATTTGTGGATAAAATCATAATCGCAAATGAAAAAGAAATTATTGGAATTAAAAGTTTTGACAAATCAAATGAAATGTTAACTGGTAGTTTCCCAAAATTCAACTTTATTCCAGGAATGATTTTAGCAGAATCACTGGCTCAATGCGGAGGTGCAGGTCTAAAAAAAGCTGGACTTGCAGACGGGTTTTTTGGACTGGCAAGTATGGAAAATGTATCTTTTTTTAAAGGAGTGACATATAATGAAGAAATTAAATATGTTATTAAAAACATTAGAGTAAGTGACAAGTTAATAAAACAATCTGGAATTGCATACGCCAAAAATGAACCTATTGCTGAAGCGACTTGGCTTTGTGCCAGAATTGACAAATAGGAAAATCTCCAATAACGGTCGTCTGTGACGAGTATCCACACCCACACTACTTTACACTTAATAAATATAACAATTAAAAGGTACGCTCATCTCATTCAACATGACGTATAAAACACTTTATCTAGGTTTAAAAAATTTTATCAGAAAAATCATATTAAATCTGTTATATTTGAAATAAGAACAAACATTATTGCGTTTATATAATTGTTATGCTTCATCGAAATAAAGAAAGTGAGATAAATGAGTAAATCGAAAAAATTTTGGGATAGTGCTTCAAAAAATTATGACAAAACAGAAGAGCGCTTTGAATACATTCACCAAAAATCAAGGGAAAACGCTAAAAGGCATATAGAAAGCTATAATGTTGTTTTAGATTATGGGTGTGGAACAGGCACAACAGCTTGCGAGATTGCCAATGATGTTAAAGAGATTTATGCTATTGATATATCCCCGAAAATGATTGAAATTTCCAAAAGGAAGGCTGCTGAAAAAAACATCAAAAATGTAATATTTGTTGAAGGGGATATTTTTGATGAAAAGCTAAAAAAAGAATCTTATGATAGAATTCTGGCTTTTAATATGTTGCATACTATTCCTAATCCCGAGAGTGCAGTGCATAGAATAAATGAATTACTCAAACCTGATGGATTGTTTATATCTATCACTCCTTGTTTAGGTGATAAAATGTCTTTTCTAATTGGCTTGCAAATTCGACTAGTTCAGGTAATGTGTAAAATAGGAATAATCCCAGTTCCCATAAGAAGGGTTAAAAGTTCAGATTTGGATGAATTAATTATTAACGGTAATTTTCTGAATATTGATACTGAAAAGATATATAAGGGAGCATCTAGCTATTTTATGGTATCAAAAAAGAAAGATGCTTAATAAAAAGTAACGAAGCATAACAATGGTAACCGTTGCACAAGCCACTAGATTATAAAAAAACAGACTTCCATAGCTTCCTTTTAATGCGGTTTCTTTTTTAGATCGCTTTATAAATTAGTTATTTTAAGGTTTCTTAAAAACAACCTTTCGAGCTTGTACAGACTATTTTTTACTAAAAATAATAAAGCAAGCATTCCTGCTCCACCTTTCATTCTTTTTTGGGTGAATTTTAGATACTTTTTCAGGTTATAAGCCATGGCAGATAAGTGCATCACCTTATTTGCTTGCTCAACGCCTATGGTATTGATTTTTCTAAGCCCTAAAAACTGGGTAAGCGTTCCAAATACAGGTTCGACTGTACTTTGTCGTTTACCTTTCATATACCTACCTCGTTTACTGCTCACACGTTTATTATTGCGCTCGTACTCCTTTATTGTGATTCGCTTTTCTTAACTCTTTTTTTAAGGGAAAACATATTGCTATTGAAGATATTGATAATGGCATTTGGAAAGTATTTTTTAGAAACGTACTTTTAGGTTTCTTTGCTGAAAAGCATCTGAGAAATAAATAACAATCTACAAGGTTAGAAACTAATTTAGTGTAAACTCTAATCTTTAACCTGTGTAAACCATGTCCCTTTACGAACATTGAATGAAAAACCTAAATAAAAAATATAAATTAATTCTAACCATATTATTAATGTGGTTTTTTGGACATATCACATATATCATAATTGATGGGTTAACTAAAAATGAAGAACGAGCTGATATTGCAGTTATATTAGGAAATAAAGTAAATGAAGATGGAACTCTTTCCGAACGGCTAGAAAACGCTTAGAATGTGGGCTAAACTTATATAAAAATGGACAAGTAAAAAAAATAATTGTTAGCGGAGGTTTAGGAAAAGAAGGTTTTTATGAAGGAGACAAAATGAAAGAGTATTTGATTAAAAACATCGTGCCTGATTCTTTAGTTATTGTTGATAATTTTGGAAACAATACTCTCGCAACTGTTAAGAACACTATAAAACTAAAAGATAGTTTGAGTTTTGAAAGTATAATTGTTGTTTCACAATATTTTCATTTAACAAGAACAAAAGTACTATTTAAAAAACAAGGTTTTAAAAATGTTAGTAGTGCAAGTCCAAAATATTTTGAATTTAGAGACTTTTATTCTTTACTTAGGGAATTTATAGCTTATTATGTTGGATAAAAAACTGCACGCAACATTGTGTCCTATGAAAAACACTAGCCAAGTGCTTAAAAGTTAATATTCATTTATCTTATATCAATACTTCAACACTATATAACTTGCTCGACATCCTATTGTGATCCATTCGACTAGAAGAAGGTCTCCGATAACGAGCGTTTGTAACGAGTAACAACACTACTTTACACCTAATAAATATCTCAATTAAAAGGTACGCTCATCTCATTCAACATGACGTATAAACACCTTATCTAGGTTTAAAATTTTATCAGAAAAATCATATAAATCTATTATATTTGAAAGAGAAATAAACGCAATTGTGTTTATATAATTGTTGTAGCACATTATGACCAAACTCAAATGAAAAGAATAAATACCTACATAATCTTCGGAGTTTTAGCATTAATCGGGATAATTGTTTTGATTAGTTGGAATTCAAACACACTCGAAATTGCTAAAAATAGGACTGAATTACAGAATGGTGAAATCCGACAATAAAAACGAGATTTAAAACTTACTGTCTCTTATGACTACGAAGCAAACACAAAAACCATATCTGAAAAAGCAACGGCAGAATTAATAAGAAGCACAATAAAATCAATCTATTGGAATGAATTTCACATTGTGCAATTGGAAGATAAAAATGGTGATGAATATAAAGCTTTACACGTGAGTGGAAGTTTAGGAGATGACGGATTAGCATCTGGATTTGTGACAGAGAACGACCATATTTTAATGATAAAGTCAATAAAAACGGTTGACCAGATGACTGAAATATTGCTTGACTTTTTGAAAGGAGAAAATATTTGGGGAAATAAATATGAATATAAATAACCTCTACAACAATTATATAATCACAATTACGGCGGATTTGACTTCGTCCGAATCCACTCGGAATTGCCAAAGTCTGTGCTAAACCTAAAATTAATGCATATTAACCCTAACTAACGGTTATACTAACCTATAAAAAACATTGAACCAAAACATTGAACCAAAACATTGAACCAAAATATTAACAAATAAATAATTTAACAAATGAAAAAATATTACTTTATCACTTTAATGATTACAATCAGTTCTATCTGTAACGCTCAATCAATTCTAAATGGGAGTTTTGAAACTAATACTGCGCCAAATAGTTGTACTTATGATAATTCAGTTGAACAATTTAATTCATATATGTCAAATATAAAATCTATTGGAAATCGTGGTGTTGATATTCACATAGCAAATTGTTACATCCCTAGTATTTCTAATGGAATCTATGCCGTTGGAATAGGAAACAAAAACGAAGGTATTTCTTTCGAACTTTCGCAAACTCTTATTAATGATGAAAATTATACGTTAACATTTGATGCATACTCACAAACTGATTTTGGTTCACAAGGTAATATTGTCATAGGTATTTCTGAGCAGAATACTACATTTGGAACCCAAATTTACGAAGCGGTTACAGTAGCCAGTCAATGGACATCTTTTCAGTTTTCTTTTACTGCACCTAATGATGGTTTGTATTTAACTGTAATGCAAAAAAGTACTAATGTAGCAGGAAGCTGGAATATTATAGACAACTTTTCATTGTCAAACACACTTTCAGTTAACTCATATGAGTATGATAACACCAAAATTAAAGTTTATCCAAATCCATCAAGTGAAATTATTCAAATTTCTGAACTGAAAACAAAAAAGAATTATAGAATTTATAATGTAGTAGGGACAAAAATTAAAACTGGAAGTATATCAAACAATGAAACAGTAGATATTAAAAACTTTGCTAATGGACTGTACTTCTTAAAATTTGATAACGGAAATACTCTTAAATTTATAAAAGAATAAAACACGATTGCCCAACAATGCTCCTATTAAAAGCACTAGCCAAGTGCTTCAAAGTTAATATTTATTTTTCATTTATCTCATATCAATACTTCAATACTATATAACTTGCTCGGCATCCTATTTGTAATCCATTCGACTACAGGAAGGTCTCCAATAACGATTGTTTGTGACGAGTAACAAGCCATGAATAAAGAAAATTTCTGTTCACATTATTATAAAAAAAGGATGCCTTACAGAAGTAAGACATCCTTTTTCAATACTAACTAAAATATTTATTTAATGCTCATTCATTCTAAAATCAGAGTAAGCACTCATACCATGTTCATGGCCGTCTAGTCCTTCTAATTCTTCTTTTTCAGAAACTCGTATTCCAACTGTTTTCTTAAGTGTAAATAAGATAAGGAACGATGTTACTAAACAAAATACAGCATAACAAGCAACACCTATTAATTGAGCAACAAAAGTATGCTCTGGATTGGTTGAAAATATACCAACAGCAAGTGTACCCCAAATACCACATATTAAATGTACTGCAATAGCTCCAACAGGATCATCTAATTTAATAGCATCTATAGTGCTAACCGCAAATACTATAAGAGCTCCAGCAATAGCACCAATTAAAATAGCACTTTCAGGAGTCATCACATCTGCTCCAGCAGTAATACCAACTAAACCACCTAAAATACCATTTAAGAACATGGTTAAATCTAAATTCTTATATCTTAAGAACGATACTAAAGCAGCAACAACACCACCAGCTGCAGCAGCTAAACATGTAGTTACTAAAGTTAATGACGTTAATTCTGGATCTGCAGAAAGTACAGAACCACCATTAAAACCAAACCATCCTAACCAAAGAACTAAAACACCAGCAGTTGCTAAAGGGATGTTATGTCCTGGGATTGCTTGTGGCTTACCATCTTTAAATTTACCAATACGAGACCCTAGTAACCAAACAGCCACTAAAGCAGCCCATCCACCAACAGAGTGTACTAATGTAGAACCAGCGAAATCATAAAATCCTAATTCATCTAAGAATCCACCACCCCATTTCCATGATCCTGCAATTGGATAAACAAATCCAACATAAATAACAGTAAAGATCATAAATGGTCCAATTTTCATACGTTCAGCAACAGCTCCAGAAACAATAGTTGCAGCAGTTGCAGCAAACATTCCTTGGAATAAAAAGTCTGTCCACCATGTATAACCTCCATCAGCATATTCTGGAGTCATTCCATTTTCTGGTGGTGAAATACCAGGAACTATCGATCCTATGTATCCATTAAATTCTCCTGGATACATTAAGTTAAATCCTATTATATAGTATAATAAAAGACCAACAGTGATAATAAAAATATTTTTAAATAAAATGTTGATTGTGTTTTTTTGTCTTGTTAGCCCAATTTCAAGAAATGCAAAACCTGTGTGCATGAAGAAAACGAGCGCCGTACAGATCATCATCCATACATTATTTGTTGTAAGTAATTCCATATTATATAATTTTTTAGATGATGATTATTTTAAAGTGTCTCCACCTTTTTCCCCTGTTCGTATTCTGTAACATTCATTAATATCTGATACAAATACTTTTCCATCGCCTACTTCGCCTGTTGCAGCCGAGTTAAGAATGGCCTGAATAGTTACCTCTTCAAAATCATCATTCACAACAATCGAGATATGTCTACGTTGAATATCACTTGTACTATATGATACTCCTCTGTACACATGTCCTTCTTTTTCATTTCCTAAACCGGTAACATCCCAGTAAGAAAAAAAGTTTACTCCAACATCGTGCAATGCCTCTTTAACAACACGATATTTTGATTTTCTGATAATTGCTTCAATTTTTTTCATATTATATATGGTTTAATTGATTGGTTAATTTTAATTAAATGTTAGTATTCCTAAGAAATACACTTAGGAATACTTAAGTATTATATTTTTTAGAAAGAATATATAGCAGCTAATGTAAAAGCAGCTAAGCTTTTTGTAGGCTGTAAATCTGAATCAAAATAAACCTCTTCAGAATTGCTATCTAAACGTAATTCAGGTTTTATGATTAAATTTTCTACTGTGTAACTTCCTGTTAAAGTAACAGCAAATACATTTGGCTCATCTGTTGCTCCATCAATCATCCAGTTAAAATACTCCCCTCTTAAACCAATTGAGAAATCATCAGAAGTTGCAAGTTGTGGGTATAAAGCAGCACCGTAAAACCCATTACCATCATTATCTGCATAAGCACCGTTAATTCCTAAGAAGAAATCATCAGATAAATCAAATCCACCTGTATAATCAATTTCAAACCCAAGAACAACACCAGAATCATAGTAGAAGTTTAAAAACTGACCTGAATATCCTAGTTGCGCTCCTAAAGCGTAATCTCCAGTCGTATTACTGTTAACATCTGTAGCATTCATAACAGCTAACATTAAGCTAAAATCATCAGATAAAGCAAAATCTGCTTTTAAACCAACATGAGAGAATGGCCCATTAGAGAATAAATAAGATGTACTGTAGTTAAAGTTTCCTGCTGGAGAAATTACTTCGTATCCTAAATACGTATTAAACCTACCTAAAGTTAATGTAGTTCCTTCAGATACATTCCAGTATGCATACAATTGATTTAAATTAAATCCACCTGTAGCAGCATCTGCTCTAGGACCGAAAGCGATATCTGCAACAACACCTGTTGATTCACCTTCATAACCAGCTATAATGTTTGCCATACCAAGCGCAAAACCAGTTTCGTTAGCAAAAGAAGTTCCAAAAGATTGAAATTCATCCCCACCTCCAAAGATAGCTTGATCTGTCGATGTTAAGTTTGTATTGTAATAAGCATCAACTGTCCCACTAATAGATACTTTTTTCTTTGCAGCTTCTTCTTCTTGTGCAAATAAAACGGTTGCCATAAAAAGCATTGAAAGAGTAATTAATTTTTTCATAATTGTTTTCATTTTTAGTTATTGATCTTTTGTGTTTATTTTCTAATTAACGAGGCTAAACTATATAAAAAAGACACATACCCCATAAAAAACAGGGTCAATTGAGTTAATTTTGTAGATATTTCATTTTTTACCCCTTTTTTTTAGAGGTATTATGTTTATATTCTGGTTTTTTGAATTTTTAACAACGCACTTATTTGAATGATTGTCAGTATTTTCCAAATTTTAATGGTATTATTTCCATTAATTTGATTTTTTATTAGCATTAATTCATATATCTGTATTTATTCCTAAAAATTACAGATTGAATATTTATTAAAAAACGCGTTTAATATTGATATATAATTATTTTTATCTCAACTTCGTTTCTATAATCGGAATAATGAAATACCCCTTATTGTTATTCGAATCTTAGTACATATCTTAGCTCTTCAACTCAAGTTTTAAACCAAAATTTGTTGATTATGCTGAAGAAACAAGGACTGTATTTACCCGAATTTGAACACGAAAACTGTGGCGCAGGTTTTATTTGTAATCTCAATGGAGATAAAACAAATCAAATCATTCATGATGCTCTGGAAATTCTCGTAAAGTTAGAACACCGTGGCGGTGTAAGTGCTGATGGAAAAACTGGTGATGGTGCTGGTTTATTAATTGATATCCCTCATGATTATTTTAAAAGAGTTTGTGATTTTAATATCCCAGACCAAAGAGAATATGCTGTAGGTATGGTATTTTTACCAAAAACATCCAACCAATATCAATACTGCAAAGATACCTTTGAAAAAGAAATAAAAGCACAAGGACTTACTATTTTAGGATGGAGAGAAGTGCCTGTAGATTCTACGCAATTAGGTCAAATAGCTTTGTCCTCAGAACCAGATATCGAGCAGCTTTTTGTTGGTAAAACAGAAGCTATTAGCGAAGCTGATTTTAAAGCTAAATTATACGCTGCACGTAAAATTACCGAACACACTATTAGAAAATCGAAAATTTCTGAAAGCAGTTATTTTTATATACCTAGTTTATCTACAACAACTTTAATATATAAAGGTATTATAATGCCAGAAGATATTGGTCCTTATTATACCGATTTACAACAAAAAGATTTAGTAACACGCCTGGCATTAGTACACCAGCGTTTTTCTACCAATACAATGCCTACTTGGGAGTTAGCACAACCATTCCGTTTTATGTGTCAGAATGGTGAGATTAATACGCTTCGAGGCAATGTTAGTAGAATGCGTGTTCGTGAAGAAATCATGAAAAGTGATGTTTTCGGACCTCAAATAGATAAATTATTCCCTATCATACTACCAGGTAAGTCAGATTCTGCATCTATGGATATGGTGGTTGAATTATTAACACATACAGGAAGATCATTACCAGAAATCATGATGATGATGATTCCTGAAGCATGGGAAAAACACAAAACCATGTCTGAAGAGCGAAAAGCTTTTTACGAGTATAATGGCTGCTTAATGGAACCATGGGATGGTCCTGCATCTGTGCCTTTTACAGATGGTGATTATATTGGTGCTCTATTAGATAGAAACGGGTTAAGACCTTCTAGATATACGGTTACCAAAAGTGGAAAATTAATTATGTCGTCTGAAATTGGTGTTGTAGAAATAGAACCTGAAGATGTAGAAAGACATGGTCGATTAGAGCCTGGAAAAATGTTCTTGGTAGACATGAACAAAGGACGTATCATAGAAGATGAAGAAATTAAAAGTAAAATTGTTTCAGAAAGACCTTATAAAGAATGGTTAGATAAAACGAGGTTACATTTAAAAGACGTTCCTTATACGAATGAAACATGTCCGATTGAAACCATAGATATCAAAACACGTCAACGTTTATTCAATTACACATTTGAAGATATTCAAGAGGTTATAACCCCTATGGCTGTTGTAGGTAAAGAAGCCTTAGGGTCTATGGGGATTGATACACCTTTAGCTGTTTTATCAGACAGACCTCAGCTCATTTCAAACTACTTTAAGCAATTATTTGCACAAGTTACCAATCCGCCATTAGATGGTATTCGTGAAGAGATTGTAACCGATATTAGTTTAAATCTTGGTAAAGACAGAAATATTTTCAGCATTACAGAAAGACAGTGTAGAAAACTTAGAATTCAAAATCCTGTTATTTCTAATGCTGATTTAGAAAAAATAAGAAGTATTTCAATTGAAAGCTTTAAAGCTGAAACTATTGAAATTTTATACCCTAAAGCACAAGGTCTTAATGGTCTTGAAAATGCTTTAGAAGATATTATCAGACAAGTTGAAAAAGCACTAGAAAGAAAAACGAATATTATAATTCTTTCAGACAGAGGTGTTAATCAAGAGTTTGCTCCTATTCCTGCATTATTAGCATGTTCTTATGTAAATCATCAATTGAATCGTTTACGAAAGCGTTCTTATTTCGATATTATTATTGAATCTGCAGAACCTCGTGAGCCTCATCATTTTGCTACCTTATTTGGTTATGGCGCTAGTGCAATTAACCCATATATGGTAAACGAAATCATCAGAATGCAAGTAAAAGAAGGCTTCATTGTTGATATGGATGAACAAAAAGCTGTTGATAATTTCAATAAAGCCATCGGAAAAGGGATTTTAAAAATCATGAACAAAATAGGAATCTCTACACTACATTCTTATAGAGGTTCTCAAATTTTCGAAATTGTTGGTTTCAATTCTCAATTTGTAGAAAAATATTTCCCATATACAGCTTCCAGAATTGAAGGTATTGGTTTATATGAAGTTGAAAGAGAAATTAACGAACGTTATAAGCAAGCTTATCCAGATAACTCAATTGATAAACGCTTAGGCTTAAATATTGGTGGAGATTATAGATGGAGACGTAATGGTGAAAGGCATTTATTTAATCCAACAACTGTTGCTAAACTACAACAAGCCGTTAGGTTGAGTGATCAAGCGAGTTACGATGTTTATTCAAAAGCAATCAACGAGCAATCGGAAAACTTAATGACCATTCGTGGTTTATTTGAGTTTGACAATTTAAATCCGATTCCATTAGAAGAAGTAGAGCCTTGGACAGAAATCGTTAAGCGTTTTAAAACAGGCGCGATGTCTTACGGATCTATTTCCAGAGAAGCCCATGAAAATTTAGCGATTGCTATGAACCGAATTGGTGGTAAATCAAATTCTGGTGAAGGTGGAGAAGATAGAAAACGTTTTCAAAAAGATATAAACGGTGATAGCCGTAACTCAGCAATAAAACAAGTAGCCTCAGGTCGTTTTGGAGTGACTTCACATTATTTAACTAGTGCGAAAGAAATTCAAATTAAAATGGCTCAAGGCGCCAAACCTGGTGAGGGTGGACAATTACCTGGTGAAAAAGTATTACCATGGATTGCTGCCGCGAGAAACTCTACCCCTTTTGTAGGTTTAATTTCGCCACCACCACATCACGATATTTATTCTATTGAAGATTTAGCACAATTAATTTTCGATTTAAAAAATGCAAACCGTGATGCTAGAGTTAATGTTAAACTAGTATCAGAAGTTGGAGTAGGTACTATTGCTGCTGGGGTTTCAAAAGCCAAAGCCGATGTGGTCCTAATCTCTGGTTACGATGGTGGTACAGGAGCATCTCCTTTAACCTCATTAAAACACGCTGGATTGCCATGGGAACTTGGTTTAGCCGAAGCGCAACAAACGTTAGTTTTAAATAAATTAAGAAGTAGAATCGTTGTTGAATGCGACGGTCAATTAAAAACTGGACGTGATGTGGCTATAGCTGCTTTATTAGGAGCTGAAGAATTTGGATTTGCGACAGCACCCTTAGTTGCTTCTGGTTGTATCATGATGCGTAAATGTCACTTAAATACTTGCCCAGTTGGTATCGCAACTCAAGATAAAGAGTTACGTAAAAACTTTAAAGGAACTCCCGAGCATGTTATTAATTTCTTCTTCTATATTGCCGAAGAATTAAGAAGTATTATGGCGCAGTTAGGTTTCAGAACCTTAGCAGAAATGGTTGGTCAAACGCACAAGATAAATGCAAACAAAGCCATTAAACATTATAAAGCTAAAGGCTTAGATTTATCTAGTATTTTACACAGACCTTCTGCTTATAAACAGCTTCCAATAAGAAACACAGAAATACAAGATCATAATTTAGATAACGTTTTAGACTTTACTATATTAAAAGACTCTCACAGAGCTTTATATAGAAAAGAAAAAATGAACTTAGCATATCCAATAAATAACATCAATAGAACTGTTGGCGCTATTGTAAGTAATGAAATATCAAAAATTTACGGCCATCTGGGATTACCCGAGGATACACTAAATATAAACTTCACAGGTTCGGCTGGTCAAAGTTTTGGTGCCTTTGGAGCCTTCGGATTAACATTTACTGTTGATGGAAATACCAATGACTATTTAGGTAAAGGATTGTCTGGAGCTAAATTAATCATCAAAAAACCAGCAAAAGCAGATTTTATAGCAGAAAACAATATTATTGTTGGTAATGTTTGCTTATTTGGTGCTGTAAAAGGTGAAGCTTACATTAACGGTATTGCTGGCGAACGTTTCGCAGTACGTAACTCTGGAGCAACTACAGTTGTTGAAGGTGTTGGAGATCATTGTTGTGAATATATGACTGGTGGGAAAGTGATCGTACTAGGTAATACTGGACGAAATTTTGCTGCAGGTATGAGTGGTGGTATTGCTTATGTTTATGACCCTGAAAACAAATTCGTAAATGGCTTGTGTAATACAGAGACTATTGAATTTGAAGATATTTTAGCTGAAGAAGCTGAAGATTTAAAAGCAACCATAGAGAAGCATATACTTTATACGAATAGTAATCGAGGTAAAGAGCTATTGGCAAACTGGGATGTTAGCCTAGGCAACTTTGTAAAAGTGATGCCAATTGAATATAAACGTGCCTTAAAACGTTTAGAGACTGAAGAACAAATGGTAGAAGAATTAACAACAGCATAGTGTCATGGGAAAAGTAACAGGATTTAAAGAATTTGAAAGACAAGATGAAAAATACACATCTGTAAAAGATCGTGTAAAGCACTATAAAGAATTTACAGTACCTTTAAGTGAACCCGAATTAATAAAACAAGGATCGCGCTGTATGGATTGTGGCATCCCGTTTTGTCACAGTGGTTGTCCATTAGGGAATTTAATACCAGATTTTAATCACATGGTACACCAGGGTGAATGGCAAAAAGCCTCTTGGTTATTGCATTCTACCAATAACTTCCCAGAGTTTACAGGTAGACTATGTCCTGCTCCTTGTGAAAAATCATGTGTACTAGGTATTATTGAAGACCCTGTGTCTATCGAAAATATCGAAAAAAATATTGTAGAACGCGCTTTTAAAGAAGGTTGGATTAAACCTCAACCACCAAAAACACGTACTGAAAAAACCATTGCCGTTGTAGGTTCTGGTCCTGCTGGTTTAGCAGCTGCTCAACAATTAAATAGAGCAGGCCATACTGTAACTGTTTTTGAAAGAGATGATGAAGTTGGTGGCTTACTACGTTACGGAATTCCTAATTTTAAATTGGAAAAGGAAATCATAGACCGTCGTATTGCTATATTGGAAGCAGAAGGTATTGTTTTTAAGACTAATATAAACGTTGGTGTGAATTATGATGCTGAAGAATTAAAAGCCTTTGATTCCGTTGTCCTTTGTGGAGGTGCAACAGAAAGACGAAGCTTACCAACTCCAGGTATTGATGCAGATGGCGTAGTACAAGCAATGGATTTCTTAACACAACAAACTAAGGTTGTTTTTGGTAAAGAAGTAAAAGATCAAGTATTAGCGACCGATAAAAATGTTATCGTTATTGGTGGTGGTGATACAGGTTCAGATTGTGTAGGAACCTCTAATCGTCAAGGAGCTAAATCGGTAGTGAACTTCGAAATTATGCCAAAACCTCCAGGGCATCGTTCTCCAACAACGCCTTGGCCTTTTTGGCCATTGCAGCTAAAAACATCCTCTTCTCACGAAGAAGGTGTTGAAAGAAACTGGTTAATTAACACCAAAGAATTCATAAAAGACGAAACTGGTAAATTAACAGCTTTAAAGACAGTTAATGTAGAATGGAAAATGGTTCCAGGTGAGCGCCCTCAGCTGATAGAAATTGAAGGTACCGAAAAAATATGGCCTTGCGATCTTGCGTTATTAGCACTTGGGTTTACAGGTCCTGAAAGTACTTTAGCAGATAAATTAGGGGTTGAAAAAGATACACGTTCTAATTACAAAGCAGAATACGGAAAATACCAAACAAACATTCCAAATATCTTTGCTGCTGGTGATATGCGCCGCGGACAATCATTAATTGTTTGGGCTATTTCTGAAGGTAGAGAAGCTGCACGTCAAGTAGATCTTTATCTCATGGGTAAATCTAACTTACCATCTAAGGATATGAGTGGCGATTTGGTTGCGCTTTAAAAACAATAAAATTCATTTTGAATGCAAAAGGCTTCTTTTATTTAAAGAAGCCTTTTTTGTTTTTAATAGAAACAGGTCATAGTTTAAGATTTTATAGCAAAAGACAATAGAATAACATCAATAATAAATAAAATCTTATCTTACTAGAAGTAAATCTCTAACTATGAATAAGCTAAAGTATCTATTAAACAAATTTCTCTTTGCATTAGTATTATTAACCATATGCCTTTCTTGCAAAACAGAACAAGAACCTCAACCTACTAATGATCATAAAGGAGGTTTCCCTTTTATGTTACCAGATGAAAAACCCAATAGGCCATTAAGCACAGCAATGGAACGATTGTATGATGATTACCCTGCACCTAAACCAGAAAATAATGAGCTTTTTTCTCAATTTAAATACACGCCATTAAAAGGTTTTGAATATAATAATCATGATGGAACGATAAGCCGTCGCGATCCTTCTAAAGTCATTTTAGATAATGGCACATATTATGTTTGGTATACCTATAGACACACCACCACACCACCACAAGGCGCCGCAAAATCTAATGACACCATACCTTCTTCCGATTGGGATTTAGCTGAAATTTGGTATGCTACAAGTGCTGATGGATTTACCTGGAAAGAACAAGGCGTAGCCATTAAAAGACCCGAAAAGCCTATTGTTGGTTGGCGATCTGTAACAACAACAGACATTCTTAAATGGAAAAATAAATACTATCTCTATTACCAGGGTTTCATGGAAGCTAGCGGAAAAAGAGGTGATGATTGTCCTGTTGCTGTATCTTATGCAGATTCACCTGATGGCCCTTGGACTCCATATAACAAAATAGTAATTCCTAATGGAGAAAAAGGAGAATGGGACCAATATTCTATCCATGACCCCTACCCTTTAGTCTACAAAGGCAAAATATATTTATATTATAAATCTGATACTGGAGTTGCACCTCATTGGGTTCGTATGCAAGGTTTAGCTACGGCTGATAATCCTTTAGGACCGTTCACAAAACATCCCTTAAATCCTGTGATTTCCTCAGGGCATGAAACCTCTTTATTTCCTTTCAAAGATGGTATAGCTGCTTTGGTTTATAAAGATGGCAATGAGCATAATACCATTCAATTTGCAAAAGATGGTGTTAATTTTAACATTGCTTCTATAACAGAACTAATGCCTTATGCCGCAGCTCCTTATATAGCAGATGCTTTTACAGATACAAAAGATGGCAGAGGAATTACTTGGGGGCTATCTCATTTTATAAACCTTGGAGGTCGCGGTAAATTTCATTCTATGTTAGTACGGTTTGATTGTGATTTAAGTCAGGATTTACATGACACCGAGATGAAACAGCACCGTGTTAAACATGACACTTCAGTACATTTTAAACAAAGTTTAAGTAGTAAACAGATAGAGCGAATTAAAGAAGAAAACAGCAAACTAACACTTAAATAATACTTTTGTAATGAAGGGATTCGTAACATTTTTATTCACGTTGTTTTGCTTCATAGGATTTTCACAAATAGAGAATCAAAACAAAAAACAACCCAACGTCATCTTAGTCTTAACAGATGATCAAGGCATTGGAGACCTTAGCTGCCATGGAAATCCTTGGTTAAAAACACCCAACATTGATGCCTTTTATAATGAAGCAGTAAGAATGACTGATTTTCATGTAAGCCCAGTGTGTACACCAACACGAGCTGCAATTATGACTGGGCGCTACCCCATTAATAATGGCGCATGGGCTACCTACAAAGGTAGAGACGCCTTATCTGAAGGCACAACGACATTAGCCGATTTATTTCAACAAAATGGTTACAAAACGGGTGTTTTTGGAAAATGGCATTTAGGAGACAACTACCCTGTGCGTCCAACCGATTGTGGTTTTGATGTCGCGGTTCAGCACATGGCTGGTGGCGTTGGAGAACTCTCAGATTATTGGGGAAACAACTATTTTAATGATGTGTATTATGTGAATAATAAGCCCAAGCAATTTGAAGGTTACTGCACCGATGTTTGGTTTCAAGAAACCATGAAATTTATCAAGGACAACAAAGAACAACCATTTTTTGTGTATCTGCCAACTAATGCACCACATAGTCCACTTTATGTAGACGAAAAATATGCAGCACCATACAATCATTTGGAAGGATCTCAAATTCCGAATGCTAAATATTTTGGAATGGTTGCTAATATTGATGAAAACTTCGGAAAACTTGAAAAATTCCTAAAAGAAAATAATCTAACCGATAATACTATTTTAATCTTCATGACCGATAATGGCACCATCGATGGTATAAGTAAAGATGGAAAAACAGGTTATAACATGGGACTAAGAGGACGCAAAGGAGATAAAATTGAAGGTGGGCATCGTGTACCATTTTTTATTCGATGGAACGACGGAAAAATTAAAGGTGGTTGGGATATTAACCAAACCACTGCTCATGTCGATTTAATGCCAACACTAGCCAATTTATGCCATATCACAATTCCTGAAAATACGAAACCAGATGGAACAGATCTATCCCCATTACTTCTTAAAAAGACCAAAAAATTAGAGAACAGAACTATATTTGTACACCACCGTCAAGATTGGCGCAGACCAAAAGATATTGATGAGACATGTATAATCATTGATAAATGGCGATTGGTAAATGGTAGTGAATTATACGATATTGAAAAAGACCGCATGCAAAAACATAACCTAGCAGATCAATATCCAGAGCTTGTACAAAAAATGTTAAATAACAATACAACGTTTTTAAAAACCACTAAAAATAATCGGGAATATAATGAGTTCCCTTTATTTATAATTGGCAATTCATCTCAAAACGAAATTAAACTCACCATTCAACATGCCATAGGAGACGATAAACCCATTTGGAAAAGTGAACAAGTTGCAGAAGGCCTAAAAAACAAAAACAACACACATGCACTTAAAATAGAAAAAAAAGGCAGGTATAAAATTTCATGCAGAAGATGGCCAAAAGAGTGTCCTGGACCTGTGCTTGGAGTTCCAAAAGACAATCCAAAAAACTGGTTCAATTACAAACCTATTTCACCAGATAAAGCAAGCATTCAAATTGCAAATCAAATTTTTGAAAAACCTATTAAGCCCAACGACACAGAAGTCGTGTTCGAAGTCTATCTGGAAAAAGGAAAAACCTTTTTGATTAACGATTTTATTGAAGGTGATGAAAAATATGGTATTTATTACACCTATATATATCTTTTAGAAGCGATTAAATAATGTGGTTTGGGTCTAGAATTTATTGTTTATCTCCACCTTTTTAGCAGGTTATTTCTAGTGCAATCGAAGGAGCCTTTATAAGATTGATCTTTCTTTTTGTCATTCTGGATAGACTGTAATTATTTAAGCAAAAGTAAGTCAATTCTTAATTTTTTTTGAAGTAAACTTACTATATTGCGTGTATAATGGGTATATGTGTACTGGTGCGTATATTCTTTAGTTAGCAGCAATTAGAAAAAGATGAACGGAATAACATTCATAAAGAATTTTATACATAATCCTGCTGAATTGTTTAATAATCTAAAAAACAATACTGATTGGGATGAGAGAATGTCTGCTCGAAAAACCGCGAGTTATGGCAATGCATATAATTATTCTCAAATGAGTTATCCTTTTCAAGAATTCACACCTGAACTAAATAAAATAATCGAATTGATTAATAATACCCTCAATTTCAAACCAAATAACTGTCTAATTAATTATTATTTGGATGGGAAATCTAAAATGGGATTTCACTCTGATCAGACAGATATATTACATGAAAACACAGGAGTTGGGATAGTATCAATTGGAGAAACTAGAACTTTAAGGTTTCGAAATATTAAAAATAGAGAAATAATAAAGGATTTTGAACTTCCCTCAGGCTCGTTTATCTATATGACAAACGAAATTCAAGATGAATGGCAACATGCAATCCCAAAATCGGATACTGAAAATGGACGAATGAGCTTAACATTTAGAAAAATGAAGTAATGCACAAACCTTACGAGAAAAGATTAAAACATAAAGCTGATTTCAGAGTAAAATATCAATTTAGAAGTCAAGAAAATGGCGGACGAAAAACTGGAGAACCTTATCAAGGGATTCGGTCTGATTTTTCCTTTGTTGGAGAAAATGAAAAGACTATGTATATGATTTGGCCTGAATTTGAAAATAATCAAGGACAATTAATATTAGAAAATAATCGTCCAGTTCCTAAATCAGGAACAGCTAGAATGTGGATTATAAACAATGAAATGCGACCTTTTCATTATGACAGAATAAGAGTTGGTGTTAAGGGTTATTTCAGAGAAGGAGCAACATTTTCAGCAGATTGTGAAGTAATTGAAATATTAGATTTGAAAATAAATCCAACAAAAAATAAATAAAAAGCGGCTAACAATTTGTATAGTTCATTTGCTCCCTTCAGGAAGCAAACGCACCATACAAGAGACGTTACACACAATACAAACCAATAGAATGAATAGAAAAATAATTACACTTTTACTTTTAACAATCTTCACAAATTTTGGGTATGCTCAATCTGACAAAATCAACATCAAAACCGAACATTTGACAGAAGCGAATTATCTGAAAATAGATAGTTTTTATTTAACCCATTATTTATACATTGACCTATTTTTAAGAGAAAATCTGTTTCCAGAAGCTAGTCTTGAAAATGTTTCCGCTATTCTAAAAGCCCTTAAAAATATGTTTCAGTAGAAAACAAATTAGATGTCGAACACTCCAAAACAAGGCTTTGACGTTCTCATACTAAGCTTTACCACACATACATAACAAAAATCATGAAACAAATTACTATAACAATTATTGGACTTCTACTATTTACATTTTCCTGTGTGCAGAAGCATGAAAAAGTTGACAAAAAAGAAATTATAGAAAAAACTGAAACCAGAAAAAAACTGTTAACTGATTATAAAAACTCTAAATTATCATCATTTTACAACGATTTTACAAATGACATATCTGATATGACTTTGGTATCTACAAACTCGCCTGGGAATATTACTGAAGTCATGTTTATAAACAAAGAAAAAGGACATTATATAGTTGAACTAGATGCTCCAATACCTAAATCCGACAAAGCTAAAGTTGGTCAAAATTGGGAATTTAAACACGTTGAAAATGGTGTTATTCGAGATATTAAATTTGTAGCGAAAAATTAAAAATAAACGGATGTGATTACCATGAAAAAACACCTTGGATTTCTTCCACTATTAGTTATTGTTATCATACAACTCTTTGATAAAGATGATGATTATTTTTATGTTCAAATAATAGCTTTAATAGTTGGGGTTTTATTTGTTATCGTACACTTATATCAAAAATATAAAAGATAGTTATCTATTATATTAAGTGGGTATATTTTATGTCTTCCGCATAAACGTTTCCGTCTTTCCAACCATATTTTTACTTCCACAAATAAATGGTTCACGTTGGTTTAGCCCATCAAGAAGATCTTAAGGATTATTATCAGGAAGTCTGTCTGCAGATCTGGAGAAGCAAAGATAAGTTTCATGGAGATTCCAAATGGCAAACTTGGGTTTATAGATTATCGTTAAATATCTGTTTAACTCTTAAGAACATCCTTGAAAGCAAGAAATTCATCATCTAAATCTTAAGATTTTCCCAATTATTAAATTCTTAACTAAAAGTTGGTTTTTGATTTTTTAGTATTGACAACTAAACAAAAACCAACAACTATAATGAAAAATTTCTTATCAATAATAATCGGACTTATAAGTGTAATAGCTTACTCCCAACAAGAAACATTATCTGGAAAGGTATTAAACTTAGAGAATAGTGAGCCTCTTGCCTATGTTAATATTGGAATTAAAAACAAAACCGTTGGAACCGTTTCTGATAAAAATGGTCTATTCAAACTTATATTAAATGACAAAGTGACCTCAAAGGACACCGTTGTTTTTTCATACGTTGGTTTTAAAACCAAAAAATATTTAATTTCGGAATTAAATAAATTAATCGACGCGATTGTACTTCAACCTAAAAATGTGGAATTAGATGAAGTTGTTTTGAGTACAAAAAAAATAAAACTTAAATCTAAAAAAATCGGAAGAACGTCAAAAGGACTTGGGCTGATGCACTCAAACTTTTACACATACAATGAAAAAGGTGTCGATGATAGATTGAGTAAGGAAAAAGGAATGAAATTCAAAATGAGACGGAATTGCCATATCAAAGATTTGAATTTTAATATAACTTCTAATGACTTCAAATCTTTAAAGTTCAGGGTAAACTTTTATAAAATTAAAGATGGGCTTCCTACCCATTTAATAATTCAAGAGAATATTATATTCGAAATAAAAGATAATTTTTTAGGATGGTTTACTGTCAATTTAGAACCCTATGAAATTTATCTTGCAGAAAAAGTTGAAGAAATTGCGGTAACAATACAATGGCTTGAAAGTGTAAAATCAAATGAAAAGAGTAAATATTTTGCAATTTCAACAGCAAGTTTGCCAACACACAGCCTTTTTTAGAGAAAAAGCAATGGATAGTTGGAATAAAGGTGGACAGAATTTGAGCTTTTATTTAAACGCAATGTGCGAATAACAACTACTTACAATACCGTTTAACCATAACTAAAAAATATTATCCAATTATGAAAAATTTATTTATTGCATTAGTTTTATTTTTTATCTACACAGAATGTTCAAGTCAAACTAAAGCGGAAAAGATGAAAGAGCTGAACGAAAAAATAGATATTTATAAGCTTAATGATGTTGAAAAAAATTATAACTATTTACTTGAGGAAGTTGATATTGAACATAACAAAACCATTAAATTTATACAATTCTGTCCCGCTTTCAAGCTTTGTTCTACCGCCTATTATTTGGACGCAAATAAGTATTCAGAAATAGCAGTCAAGGAAAAAGATGAAAGCAAGTACATTGAAATATTTTTCCCTAATAATTCCATTGAAACTAAAAAGATTAATATAAAAACCGAAGAACATTTTAATGGGGAAAACGCATCTAGTATAAAAATTTTCCTAGAAAAGAATACACCACAGTCTGAAGTGAATAAAATAAAAAAAGGGCTTGTTGATCTATTAAAGATGTATGGTATTGAACAAAAAAAACACTTTTAACTAAAATCAACGTGTTAATAATACCTATAAAAACTGTTGTTCTGGTGTGTCTCACACTCAGATGAAAAAAAGAGGAATCAAGGCATACTTACTCGAATGTGTCGCTACGGTTCGCAACACCAGTAACCGTTGCACAAGGCACTAAAAAGCAATAACTTTTAACTCGAGAGCTCCTTTTTAAGGGGCTTTTGTTTTAAGGGAAGCTAATTTAACTGTAAAAATTATAGACAGCTAAAGGCCTTATTTGAAGTCTAACTGTGAGATTTTCTATTAATTTAAAATACCTCTGGGCCTTAGCATCTCTTTTTATGCTTTTCGAGATAAATTTCAGGTACTTTTTAAGGTTATAGGCCATTGCTGAGAGGTGCATCATCTTATTGGCCTGTTCAATTCCAATGGTATTGATTTTACGGAGTCCCATAAACTGAGTGAGAGTTCCAAACACGGGCTCTACGGTACTCTGCCGCTTGGATTTCATATAACGGCCGAGTTTGCTGTTTATACGTTTGTTGTTTCGTTCATATTCTTCTTTGTAAAACGTGATCGTTATACGCTTTTCCTGGCTCTTTTTTAAACATTGACTACGTATGGGACAACCTAGGCAAATACGCTTAGATGCCCGATATTCTTTCTTTTTATTCTTATTGTGGCCTTCGTAAAATACTTTCTTGAAGGGGATCTCCTTTCCTTGTGGACAAACATAATGGTCTTCTTCTTCATTATAAACAAAACCCTCTGGCCCTCCTTTGTAAGTAACGTGTGGCAGTATAAAGCTTCGTAATCCTTTTTCTTCTAAAAAAGCATAGTTCTCCCCACTGCTATAACCCGTGTCGGCTACACAGTTACGCCGGATAAGCCCCTGCTTGTGCAACCGTTCCTTTAGACGTTCAACAATGTCCGGTAGATATTGATTGTCCTTCTTGTCGGCATGGCAGGCCTTGATATCGGTGATCACGTGGTGTCCCGTATCCACGCTCAACTGGCTCATATAGTTCAACTTTCCTGCCTTGCCCGGCTTGACACTTATCCTCGCATCGGGATCTGTCGGGCTGTAATGTGTTTTGTTCGAGGTGTACTTACTTCCCTTGTTCCCCGCTCCAGGGCGCTGGTCCTGATCCAGTTGCCAACGTCTGTTTCTACTGCGTATCCCTTGTAGTTCCTTCGAACTGGCGCTAATGGTCTTTTCCAATACCGAAGCTGTGTTTTGACTGGACTTCCTTATGGGTGTTTTTTTTTATCCATCGCGCTTATATGACGAATCTTTTCTAAATAGCTATCCAAATCCTCTTTGGGCACTTTTAGCTCCAAACTGTCCATAGAGGCATTGGCCTTTATCGGAGTCGAATCTATCGCTTGGGTATGCCCGCTTACCATACCTTTGTAAACGCACATACCAAGTACATTGGTAAATACCCCTTCGAATACCGATTCTGGATATAATTGGCGGGTACGACTAATGGTGGAATGCCATAGTGGTTCTTCATCAATATCATAGCCTAAAAAATAAAGGATATCCAAGCGCATACTGCTGTGCTGGATGAGTTGACGGTCACTGATAATATTTTCAAGATATCCCACCAGACACAGTTTGAAGAACACAACGGGATCGATACTCTTTTGGCCGCTACTTCCATAGTAGCTTTTGGTTAACCCGTACAGATAATCCAGGTCCAGAACTTCCTTTAATCTTCGATAAAAATTTCCCTTGGGCATCCGTTAGCTCAGTTGAAATTGTGCAAACAGTTTTTCTTGATACGCTTTTTTGCCTTGCATAATTAAAGGTACTATTTTTATATATCTTTATCTAATAGTTGTGCAACAGACACAGAGTGTAAAAATAATTGCTTGGTTCTAGCCTACTCGGAAAATCCGTAAGGATTTTCTATTCGGTCTGTATTTACTAAATTAACCTGTTGCGCATTTAAGAGATATTAATTTTAAGATTGTTAATATTTCTATTAAATTCGAACATATTAATATAATCCGTTGTGCATTTAGAACAATGTAAATTTAAAAAAACGTCAGTTCGAGTGATTTTTCGTAATGAAATAGAGAAAAATTGTATCGAGAACAGCTTTTTTGATCCAAAATCCTAAATGCACAACGGGTTATATATACTGAATACAATCTGTTTTTGTAACTAATCAGCATGTTCATTATATTGATCTCAAGTGAATCACTTCTCATAAAGAAACGCAAAGATTCAACTGTAAGTTTTTTTATATTCTATGTGAGCTTTGTGTACTCTGCAAAAAATATAGGCTAATCTATAGTTAGAATTCATCAAGAGCAATGTACAAACATCTTAAAATAAGTGCTTAAGATGGGGGTTTATTAAAAACTTTCTTGAGTCATTGCATTCCATATTTCTGTAATGGACGATACTATGCTTTCATCAAAATGTTGACCAATATTGGTTATAAATAGCTGCCCTCTATTCTTTACAGGATCAAAAGTAGCAACAGACATAATTCCCCGATCTCCTCCAGAATGACCAATCTCCCCAGTATCTTTAAAACCCCAAAAAATACCTCTTTCAGTTACTGATATACCATAATTACTCTGATTTGAGAACATTTCTTCATAAGAATCTTCAGAAAGCAGTTTCCCTTTTCCTTTGTATCCTTTTATCATTTCTATTAAAAATTTACTTAGATCAGCAATACTGGTTATCAAACCTCCATCAGCTTTTGTAATTAAAGAATATCTTGGAACTTCAAAATCTTTTGTAAAATAAAGTGTAGCATGGTTTTCCATATTCACATCGTCAAATCCCCATCCTGAAGCATCCATCTGTAGTGGCCTAAGTATATAAGTGCGTACGTACTCTTCGTAAGTAATTCCTGTAGCACTCTCTACAACATAGGCTGCTAATGCTGCACCTATATTACTATATTCATGATGGGTTCCCGGAGCATATTCTGAAAAGTTATCCTGAGTATACCACTCACCAGATACGGATAAAACTTTTCTCAGAAATACGGAATAGTTCATATCAATATTCATTCTAATGAATTCTGCATAAGCTTGATAATTCTCGGGATAATCAGATATATCTACATCGGATGGATTTTGTAACACATAGCTTTTTCCGTATTGTTCATCAAGAATTCCAGAGGTATGAGTTGCTAAATGCCTAACGGTAATGGGTAGATCTGAATGATAGGGATTCCTTATCTCAAATGGCAGGTAACTATTGATATTGGCATCCAGATCCAATTTCCCTTGTTCTGCTGCTTTCATAATAGCTACGGCTATAAATGTTTTGGAAATTGATCCAATATTCTGAATTGTATTAGAAGTGTATTTTTTGTTTTCTTTGATATCTGCATATCCATAAGAGTTTTGGTAACTGATGTTTTTGTCATTAATAATTGCTATTGAAAATCCGGGCAACTTAGATTCTTCATATATATTTTTTAATTTATTAGTAAGGTTTGAATGTCCATCAGGAGCATCATCATCATTTTTATCGCAAGAAAGAATGAATAATGTAAGAGTTAGTAATGTGATTATTTTTTTCATTTAATATTATTTTTAAAATTTATTTATATATTTCTATTTGCTATGAGAATAGGATATAAGTATCCTAATAATACCAAATATGAATTAAAATAAGCCTTGTAATTTATTTCTATTTAGCCCATGTTTCACCTGAACAAAATATAATTCAAATTAGATAAGTCTCATTTTAATTCATATTTGGTATAACATATTTTAAATGTTTGTTTCGTCTGTAAATTCTATTGAAATTAATTTCCTTTCCGTGTTATTACTATTGACAGACCCAAATTGAAATGGTTGCATCAGTTTCCAATTTTTCAATAAAAAATAAATCAATAGTAAGAAATGTGATGTAACTCCCTTGTTGAAAATCAATATTCTTAACTTGATACGGTTAACTTAAAAACTACAAAGCATGGAAAGGATTATTTGAAGTAATAATTTTAAAAATTATGGACTTATGCAACGGTTACAAAGTATATATAAAATTGCTACTTTTAGCTTAATAAATGTTAGTTACTCTGTTTGCCTGCTTCTGATTTTCTTCGGAAAAATCCTCGCGCTCAAACAACACAACTTTCCATATAACGAACCGTCAGACTATATCAAAAGTATATCAAAATTTTGTGATTAAGTTTATAATTACGAACTTCAAAAGATGAAATATATTCAGGGTGATTCTAGAGAACAGCTCACTTTATACACAACTTGTTTGGATGATATGATTGGGCAGGACAATACTGTGAGGTACATTGACGCTTTTGTTGATAATTTGCAATGGGACAGCTTAGGTTTTGACACCGCACCTAACCAAGGAAGGCCACCATACGATCCCAGGGATTTACTAAAACTTTATATTCATGGTTATATGAACCGCATGCGTTCTTCCAGAGCCTTGGAAAAGGAATGTGTTCGCAACATTGAGCTTATGTGGTTGTTAAAGAACCTGCAACCAGACCATAATACCATATCCCGTTTTAGAAAATCCAATCCCAAAGCCATAAAACGGGTCTTTAGGCAAAGTGTGTCCATGGCCAGGGACTTCGATCTGATTGGAGCTGTCCTTATTGCTGATGATTCTACCTAGCTCAGAGCTCAGAACAGCAAAAAGAACAATTACAACAAAAAGAAAACCCAACGGCACCTGAAGTATATAGACAATAAGCTGATCGGGTACAACAAAGCTTTAGCCACTGCGGACGGGGATGAAAAAAAGAACATAGAAAAACTGAAACCAGAAAAAAACTGTTAACTGATTATAAAAACTCTAAATTATCATCATTTTACAACGATTTTGCAAATGACATATCTGATATGACTTTGGTGTCTACAAACTCGCCTGGAAATATTACTGAAGTCATCTTTATAAACAAGGAAAAAGGACATTATATAGTTGAACTAGATGCTCCAATACCCAAATCCGACAAAGCTAAAGTTGGTCAAAATTGGGAATTTAAACACGTTGAAAATGGTGTTATTCGGAATATTAAATTTGTAGCGAAAAATTAAAAACAAACTGGTGTGATTACCATGGAAAAACACCTTGGGTTTCTTCCACTATTAGTTATTGTTATCATACAACTCTTTGATAAAGATGATGATTATTTTTATGTTCAAATAATAGCTTTAATCGTTGGGGTTTTATTTGTCATCATACACTGGTATAAAAAACACAAAAGATAGCTGCAATTATTGGATGGTTATCTTTTATGCCTCCCGCATAAATGCTTCCGCTTTTTCAACCATATTTTTACTCCCACAAATAAATGGTACACGTTGGTGGAGCTCGGTAGGTTCAATATCCATAATTCTAGTAAAACCATCACTCGCTTTACCGTTAGCCTGTTCTGCTAAATATGCCATTGGGTTACACTCGTATAGTAAACGTAATTTACCATTTGGGTTCTTTGAACTCTGCGGGTATAAGTAAACACCACCTTTAATCATATTTCTGTGAAAATCGGACACCAACGACCCAATATATCTAGAAGTATACGGTCTATCTCCTTCTTCTTCCTGGCAGTATTTAATATAATTTTTAATACCCTGTGGAAAATGGATATAGTTTCCTTCATTCACAGAATAAATAGCACCATCTTCAGGAAATTGCATCTCTGGATGCGATAAATAAAAGGACCCTATGGCTGGGTTTAATGTAAACCCATTAACACCATCACCAGTGGTATAAACTAACATGGTAGACGTACCATAAACGACATAACCAGCAGCAACCTGCTCACGTCCTTTTTGTAAAAAATCTTCTAACATTACTGGAGTTCCAACTGGTGTAATACGTCTGTAAATAGAAAAAATAGTTCCTACAGACACATTCACATCAATATTTGAAGACCCATCTAAAGGGTCAATTAAAACAATATATTTATTTTGATGATTTTCATCTTGGCTATTAATCGAGATAAAATCATCTTCTTCCTCGCTAGCAATACCACAAACAATATTTCTGTTGGTTAATGTCTGAATAAATTTATCGTTTGCATAAACATCTAGTTTTTGCTGATCTTCTCCTTGGATATTCATATCGCCAGCGGCTCCGATAATATCAACTAACCCTGCTTTATTAACTTCATGATTTACCACTTTTGCTGCAAGTCTAATAGAATTTATAAGACTAGACAATTCCCCTGAGGAGTATTTAAAAGATGATTGATTTTCAATAATAAATTCTCCTAGAGTTTGTTTTTTATGAGACATAAAAATGATTTGGTTTAGTTTATACAAATATCAATTATTTTTAATAAACTACAACGTTTTCGTTAAAGATTAATGACTTTAAATAATGAACTTTAAACTATATTTGAAACAATTATAATGATCCTATGAATTACACAATACGAAAAGCTTCTATGCATGATATGCCTCAAGTGCTTCATTTAATAAAAGAATTGGCTCGTTTTGAAAAAGAAGCTAATGCCGTTGAAGTTACTGTTCAAGACTTGCAAGCAGATGGGTTTGGTGATAATCCTGCATTCCAATGTTTTGTAGCCGAAGTAAATAATACAATTGAAGGTATTGCTTTGGTATACAATAGATACTCTACATGGAAAGGAAAAGCATTACACTTAGAGGATTTAATAGTAAGTGAATCTATGAGAGGTTCTGGTTTAGGAACAGCTCTTTTAGATGAAGTTATTAAATATGGATATAATTTAGGGGTAAAACGTATTAATTGGGAAGTGCTCGACTGGAACGAACCTGCCATTACTTTTTATGAAAAAAAAGGCGCACACGTAAAACGCGATTGGGATGTAGTTCATTTAGATGAACAAGGAATTAAGGATTATATATCAAAATTATAGAATGCAAGTATTTAAATTTGGGGGTGCATCGGTAAAAGATGCTACAGGGGTAAAAAATATAGCTTCTGTATTACAAAAAATGGGTTACACAAATACGCTCATTATTGTTTCCGCTATGGGGAAAACAACCAATACTCTGGAAATTGTCATTAAAAATTATTTTGAAAACAAAGCGCAATTACAAGATGCATTTCAAAATGTTAAAAAATATCATCATGAAATTTTATTGGATTTATTTGAAAATGAAAGCCACCCAGCTTTTAAAAAAGTAGCTGCTTTATTTGATGAGCTAAATAACTTTTTTGCAATAAATAAATCACCAGATTACAACTTTGTTTATGACCAGATAATAGGTTTTGGCGAATTAGTTTCAACAACAATAATAAGTGAGTATTTAAACGCTATAAACATAAAAAATAACTGGGTTGACGTTAGAACTCAAATTAAAACAGATAATTATTATAGGCGTGCTAACGTAAATTGGGAAGAAACACAACGTTTAATAACGTCTAAATTCAACAAAACTATTTTAAATATAACACAAGGATTTTTAGGTAGTGACTCTAATAATTTCACAACAACTCTTGGTAGAGAAGGAAGTGATTATACCGCTGCCATCTATGCGTATTGTTTAAACGCTGAAAATGTTACGATTTGGAAAGACGTCCCTGGAGTTTTAAATGCAGATCCCCGTTATTTTGAAAACGCCCAATTGCTTAATAAAATATCATATAGAGAAGCTATAGAATTGGCTTTCTACGGTGCTTCTGTTATTCATCCAAAAACCTTACAACCGTTACAGGGTAAAGAAATTCCTCTCTATGTAAAATCATTCTTAAACCCTGAAGCATCTGGGACCAGAATTGGTAAAAATGTTACTTTAGAACCTATGATTCCTTGCCTTATTGTCAAGAAAAATCAAGTATTAATTTCTTTATCATCTTTAGATTTTTCATATATAGTCGAAGAAAACATTAGTGATATTTTCAATTTACTCCATCAATATAAAATGAAAGTGGATGTCATCCAAAATTCTGCTATTAGTTTTTCAGTTTGTGTAGATAACATTTTTAATAATCTCGAAAAATTATTGCACCATTTAAGAGCAAAATTTAAGGTAACTTGTAACAAAAATGTATCACTTTACACGATTCGGCATTATAATGAAAATGCGATTAACCAGATTGAGAGGGATAAAACCGTGTTACTAAAACAATTAACTCAAGAAACCGTTCAACTAGTAACTAAATAAACTATTTAGTACATTTACAGTCATGACCAAACAACAAGATAAGGGGCTGGTAACAGCCAAAGAAGTCGCGAAAGCCATACAATTAGATAAATATGGTTTTGCGGGTACTTTTATTGGTTGGGTATTAATGAAAGTTCTTAAAATATCGACGATTAATAGAGTATATAATCGTAATAAACATCTTAATGATTTGGATTTTTTAGATGGTATTTTAGATGACTTTCAAATTAAATTCGAAATCCCTGAAGAAGATTTAAAGCGCTTGCCAAAAGATGGTGCTTATATTACTGTTTCTAACCATCCTCTTGGTGGTATTGATGGCATACTACTTTTAAAATTGATGCTTGAACAGCGAAAAGACTTTAAAATAATAGCCAATTTTTTACTACACAGAATAAAACCTTTAAAACCTTATATTATGCCTGTTAATCCTTTTGAGGACAGGAAAGATGTAAAATCAAGCATAGCAGGGTTTAAAAATTCTATTTTGCATTTAAGAGATGGACATCCGCTAGGTATTTTTCCTGCTGGAGAAGTATCAACCTATCGAGATGGTAAATTAGTAGTAGATAAGCCTTGGGAAGAAGCAGCAATGAAGTTAGTTAAAAGGGCCGAAGTTCCTGTTGTTCCTATTTATTTTCATGCCAAAAACAGCAAATTATTTTATAAACTTTCTAAGATCAGTGATACATTTAGAACGGCCAAATTACCATCGGAAGTACTAACTCAAAAACGACGTGTCATAAAAGTTAGAATAGGGAAACCGATCTCGGTTGCTGATCAAAAAGAGCATACAACTCTAGATAGTTTTTCTGGTTTTTTAAGACGAAAAACTTATATGTTATCGAATGCTTTTGAGGATAAATCAAAGATTTTAGATAATATTTCATCAACATTAAAAACCCCTAAAATCCCTAAGCGTATTGTAACACCTGTAGACACGATGTTGATGACCAAAGAAGTCGAAGCACTCATTAAAAATAACTCCAGGTTATTACAAAGTAAAAATTATGAAGTGTTTTTAGCAGAGCCAAAAAGCATTCCTAACATTTTACGTGAAATTGGACGTTTACGTGAAATTACTTTTAGAGAAGTTGGAGAAGGAACAAATGAAGCTATTGATTTAGATACTTTTGACACCTATTATCACCACATGTTTCTTTGGGATAATGAAAAAAAACTAATAGCTGGGGCCTACAGAATGGGCTTAGGAGCTAAAATTTTTGAGCGCTACGGTATTGATGGGTTTTATTTACAAGACCTTTTTAGGTTTGAGCCCGAATTACATAAAATGATGAGTCAGTCTATTGAAATGGGAAGGGCTTTCATTATTAAAGAATACCAACAAAAACCAATGCCTTTATTTTTACTTTGGAAGGGTATTGTACATACCACATTACGTTTTCCTGAACATAAGTTTTTAATAGGAGGTGTTAGTATTAGTAATCAGTTTTCCAATTTCTCTAAATCGTTGATGATTGAGTTTATGAAATCGCATTATTACGACCCATACATAGCCCAATACGTACATCCTAAAAAGGAGTTTAAAGTTATCCTTAAAGACGCCGATAAGGATTTTGTTTTCGATGCTACCGAAGCCGATTTAAATAAATTCGATAAGATTATAGACGAGGTAGAACCGGGCGCTTTGCGTTTACCTGTACTATTAAAAAAGTACATAAAACAAAATGCCCGATTAGTTGCATTTAATGTGGATCCTTTATTCAACAATGCTGTTGATGGACTTATGTATATTAAAATTGCCGATTTACCCGATAGCACAGTTCGTCCTGTTATGGAAGAATTTCAGGCTGAGTTAGAAAGCAAATTAGAGAATAATGGAGACTCTTAAACTAAGTTATAGTGCTCCACAAACTCCCTGAAATAAGTTTTTATTTCCTCTCGTGCTTTTAAAAATGCAGCATGTTTTTCGGTATCGGTACCCACTACTTTTGATGGATCGAAAAAATTATGATGTAAACGCAATGCATTTTTACTTGGAATATATGGACAATTTTCATTGGCATGATCACATACTGTGATGATATAATCAAAATCTACATCGGCATATTCATCTACATGATTAGAGGTATGATGATCGATATTTAATGCATCTTCTTTCATAATAGCCAAGGCGCCTGGATTTAAACCATGCGTTTCTATTCCTGCACTATATACATGCACGGTTTTATTATCTAAAAAATGGTTTAAATACCCATGTGCCATTTGGCTTCTACATGAATTACCTGTGCACAATACTAAAATGTTTTTCATATTTATTTGTCATTCCTGCGAAGGCAGGAATCTTATTAATTGAAACTAATTTTTACAATGGATTCCTGCCTTCGCAGGAATAACATAATTATTTAATTTATTTTATTACTTCTTCTTTCAAGAAAGTGATTGTCATACCACTTTCCATACAATTTTCCAATTCTTTCACGAACACCAACCGCTCTGAACCCACATTTTAAATGTAAATTAATACTGGCTATGTTTTCTGAAAAAATGCTTGCTTGCAAGGTCCAAAAACCATGGGCTTCACTTTCTTCAATCAATGTCTTAAGTAATGTTTCACCAATATACTTTCCTCTAAACTCATTTGAAACATAGACACTAACCTCTGCAACTCCTTTATAAACGTTTCGCTTTGAAACTGGTGATAAAACTGCAAAGCCTACTATTTCTTCTTTTATTAAAGCTACAAATCTACAAACTGAAATATACTTTGCATTCCATTGCTGCCAATTAGGAACTTCCGTTTCAAAAGTAGCCATTTTAGTAGTGATTCCTTCTTTATAAATTTCTGAAACGGAATCCCAATCGCTTTTTAGTAATCTTCTAACAACAGTTTCCACCAGGAGAACAACAAGGTTCAGCACTCGTCGACACTGCTTCAAGAGGTTCTGGTACACCACAAAGTTCTTTTGCTTTGCAATCCGTTTTTTCGACGGCTAATTTAACTATTAATTTACCTTCTTTTGTTTCAAAATCGTTAACAAATAGTTGTGCCGTATGAAATGTTGCGTTGCTATATTCAAACTTTACCTCTGCGTCTGAATCGTAAGACTTCATTTCTCCTACTTTGTTTAAAATTGCCAAAGCTTTATCAACAGACATATATTCTGTTTTACCTAATTCGCTTGGACTTTCCCAAAGCTGAATAATTGTTTCTTTCCAAGCATCTACCTGAGCACCACAATCAACAGAATCAACTATTAAATGTTTTACTTCGGTTATATGATAATTAGCTCCAACTAATAAATTTGGTGCATATTCAAATAACAATGATTTGTCTTGATTTTGTTCTAATACTTTAAATAATTCTTGTGTTTTCATAATTAACAGATTTAACAACAATTCGATTTTGTTGTATTAAAAAATAAATTTAATTGATTTTGAATGACTGTCCACCGCTCAACATTAATACAATAACACATGCTTTTCCCTTCTACCTCACCATTTAACAACCCAATACTTTTAAGCTCTTTTAAATGCTGTGAAATAGTAGCTTGTGCCAATCCTATTTCTTCAACTAAATCGTTGCATATACAGGCATTTTGATTACTTATATACTGCAAAATTGCAACTCTTGCTGGATGACCTAAGACTTTAAAAAACTGAGCTAAGTCGTTCTGTTTTTCAGTAAACATTTGTGTTTTTGTAATTCCCATAATGTACTTATCATTATTATATTGCAATATTACGATATTAAATTTGAATAAAAAAACTATATTTGGAATTATTAACCCCAAAATTAACTATTATGAATTGGTACCTACAGGCACTAAAGCAATATGCAAACTTTTCTGGAAGATCCAGAAGAAAAGAATATTGGATGTTTTTCTTATTCAATATTATTATTATTTACGGAGTTTTCTTTTTATCAATAGGATTGGAGATGGCTTCTTTATCTATTCTAATGTTTATTTATGCATTAGCTATTACGATTCCTGGATTAGCCGTTGGTGTAAGAAGAATGCATGATGTTGGCAAAAGTGGGTGGTATTTATTAATACCTATTTACAGTTTAATTCTAGCTTGTACAGATAGCGAAGTTGGCTCAAACAAATGGGGGACAAATCCAAAGTCTGAGGCAGAAGAAATAGACCTAATTGGTCAAGAGTAATTATAATTTATAAATACATCACCCTAAAATAGGTTGATAGATTTTAATAAAATACAACCAGAGAAGCTACTTTCTCTGGTTTTTTTGTTATCTAAAAATGAAGAATCTCTTAAAAATTAAATATTATATTCTTCAACTGTACTCAAAATAACAACTTCTAAGCTTTTAAACACCTTATTATTATGTAAAATCAGGTTTTTCCATATACCAAACTGGATATCTGAGGTTACAAAACAAGACTAAAAACAAAAAGCCTCTGTAGAACAGAGGCTTAAAATAGTTAATGAAAATTAAGATCTACACTAAATCATTTTCAACTAAGTATTCTGCTATTTGAATGGTATTTGTTGCTGCTCCTTTACGTAAGTTATCAGCAACTATCCACATATTTAATGTGTTTGGTTGAGTTTCGTCTCTACGAATTCTCCCCACAAAAACCTCATCTTTATCATGCGCATAAATAGGCATTGGATACGTATTTGTATCGGTATTATCTTGAACGACAACACCAGACGTTTCATGAAGCAATTTACGAATATCTGCTAAATCAAAATCGTTTTCAAACTCTACATTTACAGATTCAGAATGTCCTCCAGCTGTCGGAATACGTACGGCGGTAGCAGATACAGAAAATGTTCTATCATTGAATATTTTTTGAGGTTCTCTTGCTAATTTCATCTCCTCTTTGGTATACCCATTTTCTAAAAACACATCACAATGAGGTAACGCATTTCTTCCAATAGGGTAAGGATAAGCCATTTCACCTTCAATACCAGCTATTTCATTTTCTAATTGTTTTACAGCTTTTACACCTGTACCCGAAACAGATTGATATGTAGAAACTATAACACGTTTCATTTTATATTTTTCGTGTAACGGCGCCAATGCCATCACCATTTGTATAGTAGAACAATTTGGGTTAGCTATAATCTTATCCTCCTTGGTCAACTCATTAGCATTTATTTCAGGGACTACCAATTTTTTAGTAGGGTCCATTCGCCATGCTGAAGAATTATCAACGACTGTTGTACCAGCTTCAGCAAATTTAGGTGCCCATTCTACAGAGATATCCCCTCCTGCAGAAAAAATAGCAATCTGAGGTTTTGCCACTACAGCATCAGCTAAACCAATTACGGTATATTCTTTATTCTTAAAAGTTAATTTTTTTCCAACAGAACGCTCAGACGCTACAAGTAATAATTCGGTAACTGGAAAATTACGCTCCTCTAATACTTTAAGCATCACTTCGCCTACCATTCCAGTGGCTCCAACAACTGCTATTTTCATTTTGTTTAATTTTAATAAATTTCTTAGAGAACAAAATTAAGTATTAATTCTATTTTAAAATCTAAAAAAAGACCTCATTATTAAAAAATGAGGTCTTTTTAACAACAAATAACACCATGTTATTTATTTAACAATTAGTTATTTCTTTAATAAATCTCTTATTTCAACCAGTAATTCTTCCTGAGACGGCCCTTTAGGAGCTTCAGGAGCGGGTTCATCTTTTTTCTTCATTTTGTTAACACTTTTTACGATCATAAACATAACAAATGCTACAATAATAAAGTCAATGACATTTGTTAAAAAAGCCCCCCAAAGTATAGACACTTCACCTTCAATAACCCCATCGGCATTAGCAACACCTTCTTGAACGACATATTTTAAGTCTTTAAAATCCGCATTGAAAATTAATCCAATTAATGGAGACACAATACCTCCTGTAAATGAAGCAACTACTTTATTAAAAGCAGCACCCATTACAAAACCGACAGCAATATCGACTAAGTTGCCTTTCATTGCAAAGTCTTTGAATTCTTTAAGCATAATTTTTAAAATTTTTAGTTAGTGGACACTAAATATAGTCAAAAACAGTCGATAATTAACATTTGTTAAATATCTTATTCTAAGAAAATACGCTTAACTCGCTGAGAAACAAATGTTAATAACTCGTAAGAAATAGTGTTTGTAGTTTCAGCTAATTGCTCTGCCGTGATATCTTGCCCAAATATAATGACTTCGTCTCCTTCTTTACAATCTATATGAGTAATGTTAACCATGATCATATCCATACATACATTTCCAACTATAGGAGCCTCTTTCCCTTTTATAGTCACAAAACCTTTTCCATTACCATATTGCCTGCCAATACCATCTGCATGACCAATAGGAAGTGTCGCAGTTTTTAAAAATGAATTAGATTTAAAAGCTCTGTTATATCCAACAGATTCACCCTCTTCTATGTTATGAATTTGAGAAATGATTGTTTTTAAAGTAGCAATTGGGGCTAAATTTTTGTTTTCCTCATCAGAATTTCCAAAGCCATAAAGCCCAATACCAGTTCTAACCATATCAAAATGTGCCTCTGGGTAATTTAATATCCCAGAAGTGTTACACATATGAAGCATTGGTTTATAAGACAGTTTACCAATCATTTTCTTAGAAATCCTATTAAAAATCGCTATTTGATTTAAAGTGAATTCTTTCTCATTTAAATCCTCACTAGCAGCTAAATGAGAAAAAACAGAGACTATTTTGACAGCATCCGTTCGTTTAATTTCTGAAACGATATGATGGACATCCTTTTCACAAAACCCAAGTCGGTTTAAGCCTGTATTAAATTTTATATGAACAGGATAATTATTTAGTTTTTCTGCTGAAGCTATCTTAATAAATTCCTTTAAAATCTTCATGTTATAAAGGCTAGGCTCTAAGGAATACGCTATCAACGTTTTAAAATTCACAGCTTGTGGGTGCAATACCAAAATAGGTTTGGTAATACCTGCTTCACGCAATGCAATACCCTCATTGATGTAAGCCACAGCAAAATAATCTGCTCCTAACCTTTCCAGATAACTTGCGACTTTGCAAGAATCACTTCCATATCCAAAAGCCTTAACAACAGCTAAAAATTTGGTGTTATTTTGGAGTTTTGATTTTAGATGCTCAAAATTATGTTTAAGTGCTTTTAAATCAATTTCAAGTACCGTTTCTTGTGCTTTAGGCATCTTAGGTATTATTAGATTTGGGAGGCACTTCTTCGGCATCGTTCACCTTCATATTTCTAACTTTATCGCGCATCATCGCTTTGTAATAAGCAGCTCTGCTTAGAGGTTCATATTCATCTACCTCACCAAGAAGTACTAAACTATCACTTTTAGCTTTTCGATAACTGTATTGAGCCAAATTGCCTGTTCTTGTACAAACAGCATGTACTTTTGTGACATAATCTGCCGTTGCCATTAAAAAAGGCATCGGACCGAAAGGGTTCCCTTTAAAGTCCATATCAAGTCCAGCAACAATAACCCGAACACCTTTATTTGCTAAATCATTACAAACTCGTACGATCTCATCATCAAAAAATTGGGCTTCATCAATCCCTATAACATCGCATCCATCTGCTAAAATAGGGATGTTAGCAGCAGCAGGTACGGGTGTTGAGCGAATTTCGTTAGCATCGTGAGACACCACCATTTCCTCGTTGTAACGCACATCGACCGCTGGCTTAAAAATCTCAACTTTTTGTCTTGCAAATTGGGCTCGTTTGAGTCTGCGGATTAATTCTTCTGTTTTTCCAGAAAACATGGAACCGCAGATAACTTCAATCCATCCAAATTGTTCTTTATGATTTACTGTATTTTCAAGAAACATTTCGTAATTTTAGCACTAAAACAAAGCGATTATTCGTTTGTATAAAGGTGGCGTAAATTTATTAAAAATCAAAAACCTAAATAGCAATAATTTAAAAATTATAAATAATGAAAAAGAAGCTAGAGTCAGAACTCATCAGTATAGCACATAGAATTCTCAAATTAAAAGGGAAAGAAGATGTTATAAAGATGCATACAGAAGTATCTGCTCTTTATGAAAAGCTGTCGGTATTAAAATTTGCACATGAGAATTTTGAGGATGATATACCAACTATTGGGAGCGATTCATCCTTTTTTGGTATGTTAGATCAGGCATTTAATAATAAAGTTAGCGATAACATTGAAATTGAAGACAAAATTTATATTAATCTTGATGAAGTTGAAGATGATGATATTATGGAGCCTGTCATAGAAAAAATTAAAGACATGGTCGCGCAAATGCCCCATGAGGCTCAAGAAATTGATACTATTTTTGAAGAAGCCATTCCTAAACAATATCCTAAAGCAGATTTAGAAGATATCACTGCAGGATTTAAAGACACCCCCATTTTTGATCCTATTTCTAAAACACAAAATGGACAAGTGGATGAAAAAAAATCATTGAATGATAAATTAAAAACAGGTGGTTTTAACATTGGTCTTAATGATAAAATTGCTTTTATAAAACATTTATTTGATGGTAAAAGCGAAGATTACGATCGCGTAATTTCACAGTTAAATACATCAGACACTTTTAGTAACGCAAAACGCTTAGTGGAAGATATTATAAAGCCAGATTATAATAATTGGACTGATAAAGAAGAGTTTGAAACACGATTTATGCAAATTATTGAAAGTAAGTTTGAATGAAAGTTCTCGACCTTAATGTGATGAGAATAAACAAAACTTTATATTGGGCAAGCACAGTGCTTTTGTGTTTATTAATGGCTTATTCAGCTTCCATGTACTTTACAAGTACAGATATGGTTAAAGGTTTTTTTGAAAACCTTAATTACCCTACATACCTAGTGATTCCATTAGCAATATTGAAAGTGCTAGGCATTGTTATGATTTTATGGCGAAAAAGCACCTGGTTAACAGAATGGGCTTATGCTGGTTTTTTCTTTGATATGATATTAGCAACTGCTGCACACTATGATGCTGGACATGGTATAGTTGGTTTTTCACTTTATGGCTTGCTATTAATTTTTCCTTCTTATTTTTTAGGAAAACAAATTAGAAATTAATGAGTAAACTCTATATTGTACCAACACCTATAGGAAACTTAAAAGATATTACTTTTAGAGCTGTTGAAGTTTTAAAAGAAGTCGATTTAATTCTAGCAGAAGATACACGTACCTCAGGAAAACTTTTAAAACATTTTGAAATAACAACGCATATGCAATCACATCATATGCACAATGAGCATAAGACAGTTAACAATGTTATTCAGAAATTAAAAAGCGGAACCACTGTCGCATTGATTAGCGATGCTGGAACACCTGCTATTTCCGATCCAGGCTTTTTACTAACACGAGCGTGTATAGAAAATAGTATTGAAGTGGATTGTCTTCCTGGAGCTACAGCCTTTGTACCTGCTCTGGTAAATTCTGGTCTGCCTAATGATAAATTTGTGTTTGAAGGGTTTTTACCTGTTAAAAAAGGACGACAAACACGATTATTATTGCTCGCAGAAGAAACCAGAACCATTATATTTTACGAAAGTCCGCATAAATTAGTAAAAACGCTTGGTCATTTTTGCGAATATTTTGGTAAAGAAAGACAAGTATCTGTCTCTAGAGAGCTCACAAAACTTTACGAAGAAACGATTAGAGGAACAGCCAAAGAGGTTTTAGAATATTATACTAACAAACCACCAAAGGGCGAAATTGTGATTGTTGTTGGTGGAAAAAAATAAGATTTAATGACTATAGAATTATTTAAAAATAAACTTAAAAATGCACCCGATACCATCGAATTTTCTGAAACAATGGCAGTCATAGAAGCAAATTATAATTTCTTTCCAACGGCTTTCACAAATGGCACATTACAAAATGAAAGTGGGGAAAACTCTGGTTCTTGTAAGTTATTTGCTTTTGCAAAAGCGCAAAGCTTAACAAAAGAAGAAACTTTGGTCTGTTTTGGAAAATTTTATTTTGATGAAGTATTGAATGACCCTAATGGTACGGGGCATCAAAACATCAGGAACTTTGTAAAAACAGGCTTTGAAGGTCTTTCTTTTAATGAAGAACCTTTAAGCAAAAAATAGATGCTTGTTTAATGGATCATTTACTTTACAATATTAGGCAATGCTCAATTTGCTCTGAACATTTGCCATTAGGCCCTCGCCCTATTGTAACAGCACATCCAAATGCTAAAGTTGTTATTATTGGTCAAGCTCCTGGAACTAGTGTTCATAAAACAGGCGTCCCTTGGGACGACCCAAGTGGTAGACAATTACGAAAATGGTTAGGTGTTACAGATGAACAATTTTATGATGAAACAAAAATTGCTTTAATTCCTATGGGGTTTTGCTACCCTGGAAAAGGAAAAACAGGTGATTTACCGCCTCGACCAGAATGTGCTCCACAATGGCATGAGCCGCTATTGAATGAGTTACCAAATATTGAATTGACTATTTTAATAGGGATGTATTCTCAAAAATATTATTTAAAAAGTGAAGCCAAGAAAACATTAACCGAAACAGTAGCTAATTATAAAGATTACTTACCAAAAAAATATTTACCCTTACCACACCCATCACCTAGAAATCGGTTTTGGCTAACAAAGAACCCTTGGTTTGATGTTGAGGTTTTACCCGAATTGCAAACAAGAGTCAAACAATTGATTTAATTTTATCCTTATTAATAAACAAAAAACCCCACCGCAAGGTGAGGTTTGAATTATATAAAGATCTTTTATTAAAGACTACTGATGTATTTTCTATATTTTGAGACCTCCCTAGGGTTTGTTGCTAAATTAACACGTTTTATTTCTTTACCTTCTTCATTTAGTTCAACCAAATAAGTATCTTCTCCTTCGTCTACCATCTGTAAATAAATTTTCATTGTGTTATCATCATTATAAAACTTCACACCTTCAAAATCATCATAATTAGATGATATTTGTTCTTTAAATACTCTGTCGTTTTTAATAGATTGCGTGATACTTTTTCCATCTTTTATAAACATTTTAGATTCAATTTCCCCCGCATCATTATAAGTTATAGAAGTAATAGGTTGGTTTTCTTTAAACTCAGATTCAGAAATTATTTGACCATTTTCAAAATAAGAAATAGTTTTCCCATTAAGAACACCATTTTTATAATTACTCACTTTTTTTAACTTTCCAGAAAGGAAATATGTCTTCTCTTCCCCATGAAGCTTTCCTTTATTGTATGTGGAATGCATGAATTTTTCTCCACTTTGGTGATAAAAGATATAATCACCATATAAGAGACCATCCTGTATATGAAATTCTTCCCACTTTGTTGTTTTATCTCCAACGATAAAATAACCATCCATAGGTTTTCTGTAAATATTATCTCTATAAACTTTTATCCCATCATAAGAATCTACAAAGTATGAATTTCTTGGAATAAATGTAGGTTCATTGTTATTTTTACGCCCTTTGTCATTGCAACTAAATAGACTTAAGAGCACGCAAAAAAGCAATACATAAGTAGTTCTTGTAGGTAAATTCATTATTTTTGGGTTATAATAGTTGGGGCTAACATAGGTAATAATTGGTTAATCGCCAAGTATTTAGTCATAAAATATTTACATTTCCTACAACACAAATCCTAAGACAATAACAACAACTGTCTAAATATCAGTAAATTATCCAAAAAGTATTTAACTAAACCCTATTTATGCTTCCCTTTCTCCCAGCCATGTTTTCCTAAATATTGTTCACCACTTTCAACCGCACCATCTTCAATACTGGTTCCCATACTATCATTCCAACGGTTTAAATAGCCAAATAGAGAAATAACACCTAACATTTCAACGATTTCGCCTTCATTCCAATACGCATATAAACGTTTTTTTATGTTTTCGTCTACCCCATTTGGTATTTGAGAAGCTTGTAAAGAGAAATCTAGAGCAGCACGCTCTGCTTCACTAAAAGCTGGATGTGTACGATATTCCCAAATATTATCTAACTGTTCTTGCTCTGCACCGTAGCGTTCCGCAGCACGAATGGCATGTGCCTGGCAATATCTACAACCCGTTGAGTTACTACTCACCCAGGCAATCATTCTTTTTAAAGCAGAAGTTACACGCCCATCATTAGCCATAACTGCTTTATTCAGGTTAATAAAAGCTTTACTTATTGCTGGACGGTGTTGCATAGTAAGCACGGAATTCGGACAAAAACCTAAAGTTTCATTAAAGAATTCAGCAAGTTTTTGAGTCTCTGAATCATGATTCGCAGATAAAGGTGTCACTAAAGGCATATTTTTGTTTTTTAATAGTATTTTTGAAGCTACAAGTAACAAAAAATAATTTACAAAAATGACGAACCATAATACAACAACCTGGTTAGGGAACATGAAGTTTGAAAGCACGAATCCGTCTGGGCACAATTTGTTTATTGATGCTGGTGAAGAAAATGGTGGCAAAAGTGAGGGATATCGCCCTAAAGCTTTAATGCTATCTGCCTTAGCTGGTTGTTCGGGCTTGGATGTGGCTTCCTTAATCAAGAAAATGAAGCTGGAAGTAGATGATTTTAAAATAGAAACGGCTGCCGATCTTACAGAAGAACACCCAAAATACTATGATAAAGTTGCTATGCATTTCCATTTTTATGGAGAAAACCTGAACGAAAAAAAGCTTCAAAAAGCAGTTGATTTATCTATAGAAAAATATTGTGGTGTTATGGAGATGTTTCGACAATTTTCGGAATTAATCATAGAAACCCATTTTCATAAAAAATAAGAGTTGAAAACAGATTTCTTTAACTTTAAATCATAAAATTTCAATCAATCCATGCGTTGGACATTAAAACCTAAACCAGAAACATCTAAAATAGAAGCACTGCAAAAAGCACTTCAAATAGATGAGGTACTGGCAGTCTTGTTATTACAACGCGGTATTGAAACGTACGATCAGGCCAAAGCTTTTTTCAGACCAAGCTTAGACGATTTGCACGATCCATACTTAATGAAGGATATGGATAAGGCAGTAGCCCGTATTGAAAAAGCTATTGTTAATAACGAAAATATTTTAGTTTATGGTGATTATGATGTAGATGGCACTACTTCGGTTGCTTTAATGTCTACATATTTAAAAACGCGATATGGTTTAATTCATACTTATATTCCTAATAGGTACGATGAAGGCTATGGCATATCATATAAAGGAATCAATTTTGCTTTAGAAAATGATTTCACTCTTATTATAGCTTTAGATTGTGGAATAAAATCTGTTGAAAAAGTAGCATTTGCAAAAGAGAAAGGTATTGATTTTATTATTTGCGATCACCATAGACCAGGAAAAGACATTCCTGAAGCAGCAGCTGTTTTAGATCCCAAACGAGAAGATTGTGAATACCCGTTTAAAGAGTTATGTGGTTGCGGTGTCGGGTTTAAATTAATACAAGCATTAGCACAAAAAGAAGGAAAAACGGTAGATGATTTAACAGAGTATTTAGACTTAGTGGCTACTGCTATTGGTGCCGACATTGTTCCCATAAATGGCGAAAATAGAGTGTTGGCGTATTTTGGACTTCTAGTAATTAATACAAGCCCCCGACCTGGAATTAAAGCTATTTTAAATCAAGTTGAAAAGACAGAATTAACAATTACAGATGTGGTTTTTATTGTAGCGCCAAGGATAAATGCAGCTGGACGTATGAAACATGGTAATTATGCTGTGACTTTGTTAGCAGAAGAAGATGACGACCTGGCTGCGAAATATGCTTCTGAAATTAATGATTATAACCTAGACAGACGTGAAACAGATAAACGAATTACAGAAGAAGCTCTTAAACAAATTGAAGAACAAGAAGAACAGAAACGTCTTACTACTGTTGTTTACGATGAAACTTGGCATAAAGGTGTTATTGGTATTGTGGCTTCTAGATTAACAGAAACATATTATAGACCCACATTAGTCTTTACAAAAAGTGGCGATAAATTAGCGGCTTCGGCACGTTCGGTTAAAGATTTTGATATTTATAATGCTTTAGGTGCGTGTAGTGAACATATTGAGCAATTTGGGGGACATAAATATGCTGCAGGATTAACATTAAAAGAAGAAAATTACGAAGCGTTTAAACAAGCTTTTGAGGATGTCGTTTCTAAAACGATTGATAAAAACTTATTAATTCCAGAGATAAAAGCAGATATTCAAATTGATTTGGACCATATTACCCCAAAATTTTATAGAGTTTTAAAACAATTTGCTCCATTTGGCCCCAACAATATGGCACCTGTTTTTATGACTGAAAACTTAACAGATACAGGTTATGGCAAGTGCGTGGGAGCCGATAAAACACATTTACGATTAACAGCTATGCAAGCTGGAGCAAATAATATAGTCTGTATTGGTTTTAGCCTGGGGGATAAACTTGATTTGATTTCTAACAAAAAACCTTTTAGGGCTGTCTATTCTATAGATGAAAATGAGTGGCAGGGAAACATATCGTTACAGCTTAAGTTAAAAGATATTAAGGAATAGGCTATGGTAAAGAAAGATCCGTATGCAGCCTTACGAATTAAAGAATTCAATATTTTTTTATTGGTTCGTTTTGTATTGGTTTTTGGGTGGTCCATGCAATTTATTGTTATTGAATGGCAAGTTTATAGCTTAACTAAAGACCCTCTTTCTCTTGGAATTATCGGTCTCATGGAAATCATTCCAGCATTTACTATGGCATTATTTGCAGGCCATATTGTAGATCAGAAGGAAAAAAGAAACCTTTTTGCCCTTTGTATTGCAGCGTTTTCACTAATTAGCCTAGGGCTATTTTTATTGACTTCAGATAAGGTTATTGGTGATTGGTCTACAAATACCATTTTATACAGTATTTATGCTTTAGTCTTTTTTGGAGGGTTTTTGCGTTCGTTTTTCGGACCTATAATTTTTTCTTTAGTAGCATTAATAGTTCCCAAAAAAATCTATCCTAATGCGGCTACCTGGAGTACCAGTACTTGGAAAACCGCTGCTGTTTTGGGGGCACTTTTTGGAGGTTTTTTTATTAGCTGGATTGGTGTAGCAAATACATTATGCCTAGTATTTGGTTTAGTGGTATTATCGTTCCTTTTGGTTTTTCTTATTAAAAAGAAACCCATATTAAATCAAAAAATTGGTGAACCTATTAAGGAAAGTTTAAAGGTAGGCGTTCGTTTTGTATTTCAGAATAAAGCAATTTTAGGTGCCTTAACTTTAGATATGATAGCGGTATTGTTTGGTGGAACAGTAGCAATACTTTCCGTTTTTGCACAAGATGTTTTGGACGTTGGCAGTGAGGGGTTTGGTATTATGAATGCGTCTATCTCAATGGGTAGTATTGTTACGATGTTTGCTACAACGTACATTCCTATTAGTAAAAATACTGGTAAAAAACTGCTTATTTCTATATTTATATTTGGCGTAAGCATTATCGGTTTTGGATTATCATCCATTTTTTGGGTTAGCGTCTTGATGCTGTTTATAAGTGGTGCTGCCGATGGCATTTCAATGGTAATTAGACAAACAATACTTCAATTAAAAACGCCTGATGATATGCGTGGTCGCGTATCGTCTGTTAATTCTATGTTTGTTGGATCTTCTAACGAATTAGGTGCTTTTGAAAGCGGATTAGCCGCAAAATTAATTGGTCCAGTTGCTGCTGTAGTTTTTGGAGGAAGCATGACTTTGCTTACTGTTTTTGCCATTGGTATTAAAAATCCAGTGCTTAGAGATTTGGATTTAACTGAAGATGTTGAGTTTCATGAAAATGAGGACTAAAAATTAGTGTATCGTTTTAGTAGCAAGTGTCTTTTAGCTTATTACAGTTTAGTAAATTAGTTTAATTTAAACTGAGAAAGAAACTTCCAAATTATTGGTGTAGCCTCGAGACTTGTATTTCCTTCTCTCCCTGGCCATAAATGCATACCTCCTATAATTTTATAATGTACAATTTTTGAATTGTTTTCTCCATTAAGGAACTCGTGTTTTTCAACCGTTTGTTTGTCTTCTGTATTTTTGTCTGTAACAGAAGTGATTACAGGAGTTTTGTCACATTTATTATAATCAATCCAAAGCTTTAAAGACTCATTTACTGATTTTCCGTATTGATTGCCATTATAGGGCACTGCACTATCGTTGTCTCCATTAATTACCAAAGCAGGAGTAGGATGTACTAGGGAGCACTTAAATAAATTTGTGGCAGGCATAGCACCAGACACAGGAGCAATTGCAGCGATTCGATTATTTAAATGACAACCAGCAATAAAACTCATATAACCTCCTTGAGAAAAACCTGTAATATAAATTCTTTTTTCGTCTACTGAATAATCACTTATTAGCTTATCCATAAATGAATTTACATAATCGACATCTTTAAGCCCTCCTTTATCATTGGTACTGAAAAAATCCCATGCTGGTACTTTGTCTTTATTAATTTTTCCTTCAGGACACGCTATAATAAAACCATATTTTTCGGCAAGCGGTTGAAACTTGGTATATTTTAAAATCCAACCCGCTGGTTCGCTATAACCATGAATTAGAAGTAATAATGGCGCTGGTTTTTCTTTAGAATATGTACTTGGTATATATACATTATAAATACGTTCTACATTATCGTGCATCATGGTACCGCTTATAGTTTCTTGCGCAGATACTATAAACATGGTAAAACATAGCATTAAGAAAATTGTTTTTTTCATAATAAATAATTTAGTATTCTTTTAACTCCAAAGTTTCTCCATCAAAAACACCATAAGTATAATAAGAAATCCAATCACCAAGGTTGATGTATTTCGAATTGTTTTTAAGATCTATATTTAATGGTAAATGACGATGTCCGAATACAAAATAATCACGATGTTTTTCTTCTAGTTTTCGTTTGCAATATTGTACTAACCACTCATTGTCCTCGCCTAAAAATTGAGCATCTTCTTCGCCAGAAATAAGTTTATTTTTAACAGATAAATATTGCGCCATTTTTACACCTAGATCTGGGTGAAGCCATCTGAATAACCATTTACAAAATGAATTTGTAAATACTTTTTTCATACGTTTATAACCTTTATCCCCTGGCCCTAATCCATCACCATGACCAATAAAAAATGTTTTATCATTAAATAAAAATTCTTTTGGTTTGTGGTAAACAGGAATATTAAGTTCTTCTTCAAAATAGCCATTCATCCATAAATCATGATTGCCTACAAAGTAATAGATTGGAATTCCAGAATCTGAGATTTCGGCTAATTTACCTAGTGTTCTTGTAAAACCTTTTGGAACCACTTTTTTATAGTCCATCCAGAAATCGAACAAATCGCCTAAAAGAAAAATAGCTGCTGCATCTTGTTTCACTTCATCTAACCAAGCTACAAACTTCTTTTCGCGAGGAAGGGATGCCTCTCTTGTTGGTGCTCCCAAGTGATTATCACTTGCAAAATATATATTTTTCCCTTTGGGAATATTTATGTTTTTCATCTGACTGTAAATATAAGGAAAGTCATTTTTTTAGGATTCATAAAAAACAAGTGTAAATAAAATTAATACTGATTTTTAAAATTCTGATAAGTTAAGGGTATTTAGTGCTGCATAAAAATTTAGTACTTTTAAGTTTTAAATAAATGTATGGTTATCAAAAAACAGGTCATATTTCTTTTTCTTATTTTATTTTCAATAAATACGATAGCTCAGGAATTAAATAAAGAAAAGCCTATTACGAAAGAGGTCATGAATGAATGGATGCATGAGCTTTCCAATTGGGGCAGATGGGGAAAAGATGATGAGTTGGGAACTCTAAATTTAATAACGCCAGAAAAAAGAAAAGAAGCTGCAAGCCTTGTATCTGAAGGTATTTCGGTGTCACTGGCTCGCGATATTTCAAAAAACCCCACACTTAATAACCCATATCCGCTCAAGCAAAGCGTTACTATTGAAGAATGGGCAGGGCATCATTGGGCTAGTGATACCTATACGATGCGGTATCATGGCAACGACTATTCACATATAGATGCTTTGTGCCATATTTTTTATGACGGGAATATGTATAATGGTTTTTCGCAAAATTTGGTTAAAGAAAATGGGGCAGAAAAATTAGATATTCAAAAAATGAAGACAGGGATTTTTACGAGAGGCGTTCTGGTAGATATCCCTATGCTTAGAAATGTGGCTTATCTTAAAAAAGGGGACATCATTAAACCTGAAGATATGGTGGCTTGGGAAAAAAAGACGGGGATTAAAATAAAAAGCGGGGATGTACTTTTAATTAGAACGGGGAGATGGTCCAGATATAAAGAAGAAGGCTCCTGGGATTTTGGAAAAGATGCCATAGGTCTGCACCCTACAATGGCAAAGTGGCTAAAAAAACGTGATGTTGCCGTAATTGGTTCAGACGGAGTGAGCGATACGTACCCGTCGGGAATAGAGGATATTGGCGCACCAATTCATCAATTATTATTGGTAGCTCTTGGAATGCCTCTTTTAGATAATTTACAATTAGAAGAATTAGCAACTAAAGCAGCAAATTTAAATAAGTGGGAATTTCTTTTTGTAACTGCACCGTTACGTATTCCTGGAGGTACGGGTTCTCCTATTAATCCTATTGCAACATTTTAAATTTAAAACAGAACTTGTTATGCTAAAAAAAAGCACTATTGATCGTTGCTTTTTTGGGAATGTAAATTATTTTTTCGCAGCCTGTTATTGAACTTCCTCATAAAGAACCCGAAAAAGAATACTTTTCTAAAAAATTAAATTCTAAAATGTAAAGGGTTTATTAAACCTAAACTTTAATAGGTGTTTGTTAGTCATTTAATTATCGGAGGCATACCACTCTGCAAAAGAGGTGTCTGTTTCTTGAAGTTTTAAAGAATGTAACGAAATATGCTTTGGTAAGCGCTTTGTAATTTTCTTCGAGAAATCGATCACCATCATCTCACTAGTAGGTTGATAATCTACCAATAGCACATTGTGCCCTCTATCTTTTAGTTCTTTAGCAAGCTCTACATGCGGCGTATTTTTATTAAACACGGTAGCGTGATCGAATACGTTAACGATTTCTTCTTTTACTATTTTTTTTAAATCTCCAAAATCGATAACCATTCCAAACTTTACATTGGTATTGTCTGTAATAGGTTTTCCTATAACTGTTACTGATAGTTTATAACTGTGACCATGTACATTTTTACACTTTCCATCGTATCCGTAAAGTGCATGCCCTGTCTCAAAAGAAAATTGTTTTGTGATGCGAATGTTGTGACTCATTATCTTCTTTTTCTTCTATTTACAAAGTAAATAATTATTAAAACTAAAGCTAATAGCAGAAACAATCCGTTTCCACTTAAAAATGACATGATATCCATAATTATTCTTATTGATTCTTCTTTTTATTATATCTACAAATTAAATATGCAATCATCACAAATACAACAAATGGTAATATTGAGCCAATAAAAACACCTGTTTCGTAACCTTTATCGGGCGTTTTGTATTTTTTCTTCTATTTTAATTTGTTGAAAAAAGGAAGTTAGTGATAGCATATTTGTTTTATACTGTGTGGCAAAGTTAATTGTTTTGTGAAAGCGGAATAAATATTTTTCTAAATTTTATAATTAAAGGAATGCCTCTTGCCAGAATCCAAAATGTAAGCGCAGTAAATATACCATGTAGTTTATAGCCTAAACTGTCTAACCAAAAGAGAATTGGTATAAAAACAACAAAGGTTGAAAACAACAACACATTTCTTAAAGATTTCATTTTACCCAGACCTTTAAACATGCCATCGAAAATAAATGCTAATGAACATAAGGGTTGCATGACAAGTATTATCCAAAAGGAATTGTAGAAAAGCGCTAATACTTCTGGATCTTTAGAAAAAAGCCGCCCTATTGGGTAATAGAACACAGCACCGACTAGAGCTAATATGACACCAATAATAATGGCATATTTAATTAATTTATTACTTAGTTTAAGAAGCAAACTGTATTCTTTGCCTCCAAATAATTTTCCAGATAAAATATTACCCGCACTTGCATAACCATCAATGAAAAAGGCTGCAAAAAACCATAAATTTATAGCAATGGTATAAGTTGCAATATATGCCGCTCCATAACCTGTAGCAAAACGAGTCGCAAAATAAAGTGTTGCATTAAGAGCTAATGTTCTAACAAATAAGTTCAAAATCATTATAATAAACTTATTGATTTCTTTGTTAAAGGGAAAGCTTAATTTTAAAGGGATTGGCGTTTTTTTAAGTAGATAATATATTGAAAAAATCGCCATTATTAATTGTGCAATAACACTGGCATAGGCTGCTCCTTTAATATTCATAGCAGGGATAAAATCTGAAATACCATAAACCAGAATAATATCCAATACAATATTAGCAGATGCCCCTATAATAGCAATTATCATAGGATAAAAGGTATTTTGCAACCCTCTAAAAGCACCAAAAACAGCTATGGTAAATAATGTAAAAGGAAAACCGAAAACACGAATTCTGTAATAATCGATACTATAATCTAAAATGAGATCGGAGGCATTATATAGTTTGAAAATATTTTGAGCAAAAGGATAAGTGCTTATTACAATCAAAATACTTAAAGATGTAATAATATAAATAGCTTGTGCTGGCAGGTTTTTTATTTTATCCAGTTGATTTGCACCAACATATTGAGATACAATAGATGATATAGCACTTCGCGTTTGCCCCAACACCCAAATTAACATGGACAAAAAGGTTGTAACAATACCAACCGCTGCTAGAGATTCTGTAGCATGTATGTCTATATTACCAACGATCGCAGCATCGGTTAATGATAGAATAGGCTCCGATATACCAGAAATTAATGCTGGTATGGCTAATTTGTTTATATGTTTTAAACTAATATCAGTATTCACAAGGTCAATTCGTAACAGCAAAAAGGACTTTCATTAATAAACATTTTTCTTAATCATATTTGCCATGCAAATTTTTGTATGCACAACAATATTACCAATATCTGAATACGTTCCGTTACGAATCATTTAAATGTTTTACTTTTGCATAAATATCGTTAAAAATTTAGTCAGTAAACTATAATTATCATGAAGAATATTTTAGTTCCTGTTGGTTCCTCTAAAAATACTTTAAGTCATCTACAATATGCTGTAGATTTTGCAGAAGCTTTTGGAGCGAAACTTTTTATTGTGCAAATATATAATGTCTATACCAAGGCAGGAACCATAATTAAAATAGAGCCAATTATAGAACGAGAAAGTAAAGCTTTTTTGAATGATTTAGTGTCTAAAATTGACACTAAAAACGTCAATATTGTTATAAAAACTATAAAAGGGAAGTTGGTCAATACTCTTGAATTGGTAAGTAAAGCTGCTAATATTGATTTAATTTTAGTGGAGCCCAGAACTAATTCTATTAGGGAAGAGGTGTTTTTAGGAAAAACCTCAGGAAAGATTATAAAACAAACTCAGATACCTGCATTGATTGTACCAGAGGGCTACAAGTTTAAACCATTTAACAATATTTTATTAGCGCTTAAATCTGCAATAATAAAAAAGAACGATGCTTTAGATCCTTTATTAAGTATTAAAAATAATTTTAAAGCTCCAATAAATATGTTATTGGTTAAAACACCTTATTATAATGAGGGTGATTTTGATGTTGAACAAAAATTATTAGATATTGCAAATAATATAACCAATACAGAAAATGCCACTACGTTTCAAGGGGTATTACAGCATTTACAATCTTACAACCCTGATATGCTTTGTGTTGTTAGACGTCGAAGAGGTTTTTTTATTAAAAAATGGGAAAAGAACGTTATTTTGAAAAAAGACTTTTCGAGCGCTATACCTGTTTTAGTTTTAAGAGGGTTAAAATAGTTAAAAAGGCTTATGTTTTTTTGATTAGAACACTTGACTAGATACTATAGTGATTTGTAAAAACCTTCAGAGGAAACGTCTTTTATTTCTGAAGCGTCCAAACGACTTCATCTTTTAATTTCTTTCCATTCGAAAAAACTGTAATAATATTTTTCCCTTCAGATAATTCAATATTTTCAAACCTCATAACTTTGATATCTGATGTCAGATTTTGAGCAGCTACTTTTTTGCCATTTACATTTAATTCCACTTCATCCATATTTGTATAAACCTTCACTGAAATATGGCTAGATGTCCTGTTTATATGTCTCCTTTCGGCTATGTATAGTACTGGTTCATCAGACCAATTTGCTTTGTAAAAATAAAAAGCATCTTTTTTAGTTTCTCTATCAAAAGTAACCAAGCCTTTATGGTTGAGAGAAGAAATCCCGCCTCTGTTCCATCCTGCAACCGAAAAATCGAACATATTCCAAATAAAGCTACCCCATACATAAGGACGGTCTTTTAGAATTTTCCATGTTAACTCATGATAATATGATTGTTCCTGCTCGGGAAAAAAGTTACCATTAGGCTTTTCCAACTTTGATATATCTTGGTGATAAATATTACCTCCAATTCCATACTCACTTACACCTATTCTTCTATCAGGATATTTTTGATGAGAATTGTCAAGCCATGTAGCCATATCTTCATACTTACCATAGTACCAGCCAAAATATTTATTCCAGGCTTGCAAATCTGTAATATTTCCCATATTCGATTCCATACCTCTATCACTTGCCGAAGTGGTTATTCGTGTTTTATCTAATTTATGAGCTAACTCATTTAATTCTTTAGTGAGAATAACGCATGGCTCATCAGGACTTTTATAAGCCCTCACCTCATTCCATAAACCCCAAACAAAAATGCTTGGGTGATTATAATTTTGTAAAATAAGCTCAGTAAGTTGTTCCTTCGCATTTTTACCTTCACGACCACTATAATCATGTACAAAAGGAATTTCTGCCCAAGTAAGAATCCCTTTTTTATCTGATAGTTCATACATCGTATCGGAATGTTGATAATGAGAAAGACGCAATGCTGTGGCTCCAACTTCATCGATTAATTCCATGTCTCTGGTAAGATGCTCATCAGAAACCGCAGGACCAAATTGTTTCCATTCTTGATGTTTACAAACACCATAAAGGCGATAGGGTTTATTGTTTAAAATAAAGCCTTTATTGGCATCTACAGAATAGGTTCGAATACCAAAAGACTGAATCACATTATCGGTAGACTTGTCACTCACTAGTTTTGCTTCAACCGTATACAAATGTGGGTTTTTACGTCCATTCCAAAGTACTGGGTTTTTAATTTCAAATGTCGAGTTAACTACTTGATTTGGTTCTGTTAGATCAACCTGTTCTATGAATGACACGACCTTTTTACCACCTGCATCTTTAATGATGTATTTTAGTTGCGCCTTCTTTTTATCCGAAATATTTGAAACATGCGTACGGATTTCAAGTTTGGCTGTATTTTTATTAAGCGCTTTTAGTTCAACAAATACTCCAGAAGAGGCCTTATATTGTGGAGATATATTACATTTTGGTGTGCTAAAAATAGTTACAGCACGATATATGCCTCCATAATGGTTAAATAAATTATCATCAACAGGAATTCTTTTAAAGTTAGGGGAATTATTAACTTTTACAGCTATCAGATTTTTTTGATCAAATTTAACGAGATCGGTAATTTCAAAACAAAACGCAGAATACCCGCCAACGTGTTTCCCGATTCTTTTTTCATTAACATATACCTGCGCTTCCTGTCCAACACCTTCAAATCGGATAAATATTCGCTCTTGGGTCATGGAAGCAGGAACTTCTACTAAAGTACGATACCAAGCATCTCCTTTGTAATAACCAATATCTTCTATGGCATCCATAGAATATGTGTGTGGAATTTTAACCTTTTCCCAATCATTTTCTAAAGTAGCGTGTTTCTCTGCATAGTTAAGTCTTCCTTTACGGAAAGACCACTCTTCAAGATTGATATTTTCTCTGTTTTGTAAAAAAGAAACCTGTGCAAGGCATAGGTTTTGTATTAATATTAGAATAAAAAGGGAAATATTTCTAAGCATTTAAAGTAATTTTTTATGGTATTTTTTAATAACACATAACACGAGTTTATGTACTAACACTCATTTTAAGACCTTAAATATAGTTTAAAAAGTCTATAAGCTAGCTTTTATTTATATCATAAATCTTTTTATGTTATAACAGATCATTGGCTAAGTATAATTCAGATATATTTTTATCAAATCTTTTTTAAAATTTCAAACACATGTTGTTTGTAACTAATTCCTATAGGGATCTTATCTCCCAATTCAACATCTTGACTCGTAAAAGCTGTTATTTTTTTTAGAATTTGAGGTATAAGAACGCTACGTAAGAATACTAAATTAGTTCTTCGCGTTTTTACATTTGTTGGAAGTAGAAATTAAATAAGCCCATTTTTCCACTTTTTATAATCTGTTTTCAAACAATGGCCACAAGGTCTATACCCTAAATTCTGAGCTTCTTCTAATGTATTGAAAAACACACGATTTTTCCTTTTCATTATTTTTCCTGATTTACATTGAAGGGTTCCATAAATTTTTAGCTTTCTATTTCCTCCAAAAACAATGTTGCCTTTTTTTATTTTCTGATGAAGTGTTTTAGCTTCTATTTGAATGTGTTCTATCATTTTATTAACTCACAGCATCATGAAAAATTATGCCCAAGGTATAGCGTTCTCCACTAGTTACTTCGCTAACACCATGTTTCATGGTTACTCTGTAATAACCTTTAATTCCTTTTATTGGTCGGAAATTGGTTGTAAAAATTAACATATCCCCTTTTTTAGGTTTTAAAACTATAGCTTTAGATTGTGCTCTGGGTATTTGTTGCGTTAATACAAATTCACCCCCCGTAAAGTCTTTGTCGGAGTCACTTAAAAATAATACCGTTTGCATTGGAAAATAAACCTCTCCATATAAATCTTGATGTAAAGTATTAAAACCTCCTACTTCATATTTTAAAATCAATGGTGTTGGTTTTAATTGATTATTTTGATGACAAAGTGATTGTAATGCTTCAAAATTTTCAGGAAATGATTTATCTATTTTGAGCACTTTCATCCAGAGATTAGCAATGGGAGCAAGATTAGGGTATACCGTTTCTCTTATAGTTTGAATGATTTCTGGAAGCGGATAATCAAAATATTTGTATGTACCTAAGCCAAACCGATAGCGCTCCATCATCACCGTTTTTCTATATAAACTTTCAGTATTGTATTCTTTTATTAAACGCTCAATTTCTTTGTCTTCTAATATTTTAGGAACAATGGCATATCCTTTTTCATGCATTGATTCTGTTATCGATTGCCAATCGATTTCTGTAAGTTTAGTTTTAAGATTTTCCATCGTTAAATGGTTTCATTTAACAGGCTTATTTTTGAAGCTTCCCATCCTATAATAACTTTTTTTCTTGTTGCCCCCCACATATAGTCACCAAAATTTCCAGTTGATTTAATAACTCTATGGCAAGGAATTAAAAAAGCAATGGGGTTATTTCCAATTGCAGTTCCTACGGCTCTCGATGCCTTAGGTTTTTCGATGGCTTTGGCAATACTTCCATAGGTCGATAAATTTCCTGTCGGTATTTTTAAAAGTGCCTCCCAAACTTTTAATTGAAAATCGGTTCCTTTCAAATGTAATTTTATGTCGCTTATTTTATTTCGGTCTTTGGATAATACTTGTAAAGCACTTTGTTGAATGCTATCGGTTTGTTGAATAAAATTGGCCTTAGGAAAGCGTTTTTTCAATTCATGAAATGCAGATCCATTATTATCTAAAAACCCCATATAACAAACACCTTTATGAGTAGATGCAACTAAAATTTCACCAAATAAGCATTCTGAAAAACTATAGTTTATGTTCAGGTTTTTTGCTTGATTTTTATATTCGCCTGGAGTCATTCCTTCTATCTTTACAAATAAATCATGTAATCTACCTGTTCCTGAAAGCCCCGTTCGATGTGAGGTTTCGAATAATGTTGTTTGCGTATTGTTTAAAATTTGTTTTGCGTGTTCAACACTAATGTATTGTAAAAACTTTTTAGGGCTCACACCTGCCCATTCACTAAAAAGACGCTGGAAATGAAAAGGGCTTAAATTTACTTTATCAGCAATTTCATCAAGTGTAGGCTGTTTAATGAAGTTTTGTTGTATATAGTTGATAGCTTCAGCAATTCTATAATAGTTAATGTATTCCTGTTGTTTCATTAAAAAATCAAATTTTATAATACAAAAATAGAATATACCAGGTGCTTATAAAACCCGAAACTTGCTGAATATAAATTATTATCTCATCAAAATTAAATCTATAATAAATACGCGTTCCGTTATGCCCTTATTTGGAAAATAATATTTTCAGATTTCTCTTTTCATAATTACAAATTGAAACCCGCCTTTTACAAAGGATCTATTAGTTTGTTTAAAATTTAAAAAAACTTATCGTAATTTCTGCCTTTAAATAATTAATTAAAATCGTGGTCGGTTTTTATCTACAGCTAGATTGTACTATTTTATTCTTCCATTGAATCCAATATTCTTGTAATCCTTCAGGTGTGGTTTTTAAGTCACTTATATCCAAAGATTGTCCATTTATCAAAGCTTGACTTAGCTCTGCTTTTCTTTTGGATAAAGATGGTTTATGGTTCCATCCACCAACATGGTCAAAAGACGTATAGGCATCGCATTTTTCTTTAACTGTTATAAAAGGAATTGATAATTTGTAAGTTACAATACCAGACCCCATACCTTCGGTTGTCATACTTATATTAAAAAAATCTACTTTAGAGTATTTACCTTTCTTATAGAGTTCTTTTAATTTATCACCAACTGCACTAGACATTTTATTTGAAAATTGATGAGCGATATCAGACCCATTTATAAATTCGGGTCCTTTATAAAATCCTTCACAACCGTTTTCGGTGCAAATTATTTCGGTGTTGTCTTCAGATTGAGTCAAAGCTGAAAAAGACATAAACATTATTAAAACAGCTAGTATTTGTTTCATCTTATATATAATTACCACTAGTGTAAAATAAATACACTAATAGATTTTTATTTAATTTTAATCGAGTTCTTTGTTGGTAGCAGTTTCATTATCCATACGAATATTCATTCTCGCAATCGACACATAAATTTTCAATCATTTCATCTTTATCGAATTCATTTCCACACTTTTCGCAAGTTTCAGTAGATTTAGGAATAGTATATTCAATTTCTTCCATTCCATCTTTGTCGTATTTACGAGACACTAAGTATTCTAGTCCGCAACCTTCACATTCCTTGAGTTTATTAAACCCTCCTTCCCAAACAGCATTAGTACAATTACATTCAACGCATTTAAAATGTTCGCTATTACACCAGTCACAGTTTCCAGCCTCAATTAACATCTGTTGCCCTATCGTTTTAGATTTAGGTAAATCTTTGGAAAATTCTAATTCAGTTTGATTGGGATTGTTAACTATGATAGGTTTGCGTTTATCAATTAATTCTATTTCGTTAAAATAAACGGCATTAATTCTATCGTTATTTTCTTTACATATTTCACAGAACTCAATCCCATCACTCCAATTGCTTTCGTTTTGTAACTCTTCTATTAGTAATAATTCTTCTTTAGACACAATATCTTTTTCAATTGTATTTATAGCTTCACCAACTATTTTGTAAAACTTACTTTTAGCTTGATTAAATTCTTTTGTCAAATCAGAATGGAGCAATTTTTTTCCATTTTTCTTTTCGCAAAAGTCATCAGTATTATATGATATAAATATTGACCCCTGAATGGAATTAACCTTTACATAGTCAAGAAAACTAAATAAGATTAATGCATCGGCAAAACTATTTTTTAATTTAAATGGTGCTTTTTTATCTAAAGCATATTGTCCAGACTTTTTGTAAATCTCATCTTTGATATCGATGATTACCGCTTTATTTTTAAATAAATCATCAATCAATTTTATATTATCACTAACAGCATTTTCAACTTCCTGTTTCCTTTTGTTAAAGTTTTCAATAAAATCTTTGAAATAATTTTTTTCATCTTTTTCATCTTTTTCATCTTTTTCATCTTTTTCATCGAGTAAGAAGCTAAAAATATTTTTCTCTGCTTTATCTCCAAGTAATTTGAGTATTTTGTCTAGAGCAATTTTTATGTCATTAAAGTGCTTTATACTTCCTTGTCGAACTGTTTTATCTTTGTGGTTTTCCCATTCATCAACTACTGTTTTTGGTAGTAAAACAGTAATATTTCCTTTATTAACTTCTTTGTTAATAAAGTTTAGTAGCTTAACAGGTTCAGTACCGTTTGCTAAATAAATCCAAGTATTAGTGTCAAGAGTAATGTAGTGCATTTGATGTATTTTGTTTATACAGCTTGTTTTACATTTTTATAAATCCGATAATTTAGCGTTGTTTTCAATTAATAGCCATTCAGTCCATTGCCAATAAGGAAAGTGAGGATTTAAATCAAGTTGATTATCTAATATTAGTTTTTTACGTAATCCACTAAACGAATAAGTATCGCCTGTATCATCCAACTTTAAACACTTACTACCTTTTCTATAAATAGTAGCTATTTTTTCAATACCCTTTTCGTTCAAAGGAATGTATTTTACTTTTTGTCCAACTTTAATTTTCTCTTCTTGAAAAAGCTTGGTAATGTATCTACCTTTTCTTTTCTTTCCAGTATCTTTAGGTGAATCAGATTCTGTAACAAGAAAGTTTCTTGCAATGAACTCACTACCCTCATCTTGAAAATAGTTAAATGTCAAAACATTAATTTGAAGTCCTTTGCCAGCAAGATATTTACATATTCTTTCTGTAATTAAATCTATTGAAGAACCAACAATATAAATTTTCTGATTTTCATTAATTTCTACGTCCTCTTCATAGTCATCAAATTTTTCAGACATTAACTCAGATACAGATTTATCGATTCCATTTTTTGTGAGTATGTCATTAATTGCACCTTCATCAAGAGTATTAACCCAAGAAGCATAGTCTAAAGCTTGAGCTGTTACTTCTCTAGTCGTTAGCCCTCTTTTTAGTTCTAAAACTATTAAATCTCCATTTTCATCTATTGCTAGTAAATCAATTTCCTTACCATGGTCAGTCTTAATTTTAGAACCAATTAGAATCGCATCTGGAAGTACAATAGAAATATCATTTTCTATCCACTTATGAATTCTGTCTTCATAGTCTAAGTTGTTTGAATTTATTTCTAGTAATTTGTTGTCATTTACTTTCCAGAGTTTTGTTTTCTCCATTTCGTTTGGTTTAGGTTTTTGCCCTACAATAATGATTACAGGTTTATATTTGTTTTCAACTCAGTTCTTTGTTCTGCAACGTTTTTATTTAGTTTTAATAAATCCGTTTGCAATTAGCTCTTTTACCGAAATTATTTTACCATTTTCTTTCACATACAAATCCAAAATATAATCTATTGGTGTGATAAAAGAAATAGGCTCCTCATCTCCAAATAAATCAAAAGAACTTGAGTTTATTCCGACAATATATCCGTTTTTAATAACAGGACCACCACTTGCTCCACTTTCAATTCGCATTGTTGTCTGATAACATCTGTTTTTTACTTTAGATGTACCTTTTTCGTGAAAATCAACTATTTTTCCATTTGAATGTTTCCCGGTAAAAGTAAATTCAGTTTCTCCAAATTCTAGCTCTTCTCTCAATGTGTTTGGAAAAGCATAAGTAATAATCTCATCATCATTTGATAAAGGTTCAAAATCTAATACAAAGAATTTTGAAGTGCTAAATGGGAAATCTTCTTGTTTTATTCTTCTTTTTCCTAAAGTTCCAATTATAACGTCTGCTTCATTATGCGAAATCAGTTTTGTTACAGGTCTTATATGAAATTCCTTATTATCGACATTATGAATTCCGTAAAGAGTTAGTTCTGCTTGTTCTCCTTCAGAAATGAACAAATGTTTTGCAGTAGCAAAAGCACCAACAGGATTGATAAAGTATCCTGTACCCAAACATTTCCATATTTTTGTTTTAGGATTAAATGTAACTATCGGGAAAATGGCTTCATTAATTTTATTCACTGTTTTTTATCAAAGATTAAACAACAATGTAATGAACACACTAGCGTGTTTATTTATAATATTTTAAAGATAGTTCCTACAAGTAAATAAACATAATTATTTTAAATAATAAAATAAAATGGAGGTGGGTTTTTTAACTCTATCCTTTGTTATAACCAGTTTATTCTTCATCGTAATTGTCAGGTCTAAGATTTTTAATAAATTCTTCAAAAGTTTGACCAACTAAATAGAAATTATTAAACTTTTCTTCCTTTTTAGGAATTAGTCCATTTTTTCTTTTTTCAAGATATTCTACTATTTTAGGATTTAAGTTCTCAAACATATTATTGAATTCTCTATCACTCCAATAATAGCGACTTTGTATGTCAAAAAACAGAACTTTGCTTTTTAAGTTTTCGTGTCCTAGATATAAATAAAACCAGTTTCCAAAAAAGTCGCTAGCGAATGGAATAGCAGTTGGAAATCCATCACCAATTCGAGTATTTTCTCGGATATCTTCAAAAGTATTATCGTCTGAGAAACCGAAAATCGTTTCAATTCCAACAGTATTTCCAAATGGGTTTGGCTCTAGAATATCAATTTCAGCATCCAGATAGCATCCAGAGTATTGTTTTAAGAAATTGATGAAATTGACTGGTAATGTACAGTTGAATTCCATTTCAAACTCTCTAATATAATTCTTGAAGACTTCTGACGATTCTATTCTTAAAATTCTATCAATGGAAATTTCATTGTCAATCATTTTACGTCTCGCTTTGTTTTAATATCTCGTCCTGAAAGATAGTTATGGTTATATTTATTTTAGGAGTTCTTTGTTAGCGATAATGTTTTATTCTCCAAGTTTTAATTTGTGCTTTATAATCAAATATGAATTTATATTTTCTCCTTTTCTTTGAGCTGGTTTAAATTCCATTTTGCCAATGTTCGATTCAACTTCTGTAGTTAAAAAACCATTATCGGCAACAAGAAAATCTACCTTGGTAGGTTTACCTGTCTTATCAATTGAAACAAAATAACTATAGCTTAACTCTTTGTCTTGAGGATATCCTTCAAAAACTGAAGTAGAAACTTTAAAGCTTTCCTCTAATTGCTTTTTGTTTAAGAGAATAGGGTATAAATCAGCTGTTTCAAGTTCACGATTGATTAACCATTCGTTTTCCATTTCACAAACGATATTAGTAATGACAATTGGGTTTTCAAACTTATTAAACTTTTCTTCTGAAATCACGTTATCACTTTCATAAACGGTACGTTCTTTCAGTTTGCCATTATCGTAATAAGTTTCCATTATCCCATGGCGTTTTCCATAATTGTAATTCACAAGCCTTCTTAAGATATCATTTTCGGATTGCTTCCATAAACCATGCGCAACATAGTTTTTATATTCACGATAATGAAATTCTGGTTCATCATCTTCAAAATATGGTTTTGAGTAAAATTCACTATAACCAGTTCCATTTATTAAAGTTTGCTCACCTTTATCATTCCAATAATTTTTTAATCTATAATCTCCATTTACAAATTCGGCTTCAACTTTCCTTTTACCATCTTGATGATATTCGAGCCATTCTCCTTCACGTTCTTATGCTGATTTATATGTTCCAGTTTCAGCAAGCTGACCGTTTTCATACCATTCCTTATACTCGCCAACTCTTTCGTTTACACCTATTACTTTTGATTCAAGTTTCTTTGGATTTCCATTTTCATAGTACCGCTTATGAATTAGTAATTTTTTATTTTGGTCTTTTGTAACTTGATATTTTAATTTACCATTTTCGTGAAATTCTTCACGTTCTCCTGTTTGTAAGCCTTTTAAATACGGGATATTCTCTTTTGGGTTTCCGTTTTGATAGAATGATTTATACTCTCCATTTATAACCCCTTCCTCAAGATTGAATTCTTCTTTAATATTTTTGTCATCATAGTATGTCTTGCATAGCCCCGTAAAAGACATATCAAATTCCTTCCCTTCCTCGTCAAGGCATATTTCATTTGGATTTTTACGAATGTAATTTTCTATTAGTGACATTGTATTTTCATTCATTTCATAGTATTCATCATCTAAAAGAGAGAGTTCATCAAGTCTATCATAAAGGTCACTTCCGAACAAGTCGCTTTCTTTCGCTTTATCCATTAGTTTTTTGTTTTTTTGATAGATTTCATCTGCTCTTTTAACCAAATTAGCCATTTCCGTATCTCCAATGTGTTCCAATCCTTTAATTATTGTTGGAATATATGGTTCGTATCCATTATAATAGAATTGAACAAATCCACCATTTGTAACTTGAGCGTCTAAATACCACCAATAGTAAAGTGCTTTCTGTCCATAAGACAAAGATTTTCCACGTTCAATTTCATGTTCTTTATCTTTTACAAATTCTGAAAGCGGTTCAAGTACAACCCAACCGAAATCATAACCACTTAATTTGAAGAATTCACCTTTATTCAGTTTAGGTCGAAAATGCGTTTTTTCGTTAAACATCCAGTATGGGTCATTTTTGTTTTCGGCTTTACAACCAAATAGATTTAATAAATTCATTGTGATAATTGAAGCGATAAGTATTCTTTTCATTTAGTTTGGTCTTTAATGACTTTGGTTTTAGATAACGAATCGTGAAATCCATTTTTTACGAACAGAAAAGAAAGTCGGTCAAATGGAATTAATCGGCAAAAAGTTCTTGTAATAATATCTCCATTTTCAGGTTTTTCTCCATTGAGTTTCACAACTTTTGTTTTAGTAATAAACTTCCCAACTGTTTTTTGAAATTTAGCTTCCATTATTCCATAATATCCAATGAAAGTTACAAACATAATCACATAACCCAATAACATTTGGCTTCCATTATTCGCACCTAAAGGCATAGTTAGAATTGCAGCAATAATTAACCAAATAATGAAATCAATTAAAAAATTCAAAAATCTAGTTCCAGAACCAACAATATTTGTGTCAACTTTCTGCTTTTGTTCTTTTGCGATTGTCGCTTCTTCTATAATTTTCTCAAACTCGCTAATGACTAATTTCCGTTTTTCAATTTCAGATTCAGCAGCTTCTATAGCAATTGGGTTATATTTTTCTCTTTCAATTGTTACAATCTTGATTAATTCTTCATCAGTCCGTTCTGACATTACTTGTCTAAATTCGTTTTCCATTCGGTTTGTTTATATATTTCGTCCTGAAAGATGCCTACAGGTTATATTCGTTTTTATTATTTGAAGTTTTCATCAAAAATATAATTGTTTTCCTTATCTAGTTTTGCCCCTTTCCATGAGTATTCAGGAAATATCTTTTTATATAAAAATAGAGCTAAAATGATTTGTGCTATTAATACAAATACATACGCAAAAACCCATCTAGAATAATACCCTTTATTATATTCTGAAATTACACCTAGTATCTTGAAAAATTCTATAATTACAATTGCCTTATAAATTTTTCCATTCCATTTAAAAAGGCCTATAATTATTTGGAGTTGAATAAATGTAAATACTACTATGGATATCATTGAGAGAGCATGAAACTTAACATGAGAAAAGAATTCAAAATATAAAGGAATCATCAGAATACTTGAAATGAAAGCCATTATAATCAGGATAGTATTTAGTGATTTAAATTTTTCTCTTTTAGCGGGAAATACGAAAAAACCAATGATATCCTTAAGATGCTTTTTTAATTTATTATCAAGGTTTGATGATAATGATTCAAAAGTTTTAGTTTTTGAATTACCACTATCCAACAATTCATAAGCTTCCTTTTTTAAATTTTTTAACTGTTTAAATATATTAGTATTTTGATTTTTGTCCATATTAAATCGTTTATTTCCAAAACTTCCATTTTGATTTTATCTGTTTAGGTATAAAAGTTATATTACTTTTTATTTGTTCATCAGTGAGGTCTTTTGTCCAAAAGTATAAATGAGTCGGAAATTCTATTTTTGGATTGTGAATAATCTTTTTATTCCTTAAACTTTCGAACTTGGCTTCAAGCAATTCTTCATCCAAATAGTTTCCATACTTTTTCGGTTGGCTTTTTGCAAAGCTAGTCAGTCTCCATATATCAAATCCATCATGTCGCAATTCTGGTAAGTAGGCAAAATCAAAGTCTACAAGTTTATCTTCAAAGTGAGCAGCAATACCAATTCCATGAAAAGCATAAAACTTTAATCCATTTTCAATGAGTTTACCAGTCTGTTCATACCTTCCAGTATGCCATCCTTCTATAAGATTGTCAACACCAAATTTATTCTTAAAAATTTGGACTACTTGTTGAGTCGAATTCTGGTAATCGATAATTAATTCAGATATGTTCAATTCTTGATTCAATATAATATTTATATTCCTTAAAATATGGTTATAGGTTATATTCGTTTTCAGCTACAGGTTCTATGATTCTACAATTAATTCTAGTCGTATTTCTCTGTCCTTAGTTTTTCTAATAATTATCCCAGATAAATCAAGGTCATCAATATCGTGCCCCCAGATTCCATATTTTCCATCGGTTTGGTTTCGGTTTATAAGCCCCTCTCGTTCCTCTAATGGTATTGTTTTTACTTTTGCAGATTCTTCCTCTTCTTTATAGATTCTATTATATTCACGACTTACAATCTCAACTAATTCTCTTTTCTTAAAACCATTACTTAATTTAGATTTAATATTTATTTCAATAGGTTTATCTAATGGATAATCAATAATAAGTGTTGCAATATTGTTGTTTATAACAATTTCATCTTTCCCTATTAGATTTTCAATTTCCAATTCAGGGTTTTTAATAGAAATCCATGGCATTATGTCATTTTCAAAGCCTTCTTTACTATCAACTTTTACTTCAAAAGTAATTTCGGTTGCATTTTGAATTAACTCAGCTATTTTATTATCATTTTTTGTTTTGCATCCTTGGATTAAGAATATCAAAATAATAGTTGTAAATATGTTTTTCATATGTAATGTTTTGACTACCATGTCCTGAAATATTACTGGTTAGCAGTTAAGTTTATTGTTTGTTTTGCAATGTTATTTATTTAATATTTTATTTCTGTAATTCATCCATTCAATTATCTTATCTTTTCCTGAATCTATATCGAAAAATTTAGTATCACTGCCGTCAGCAGCCTTTAATTCGAGTTTATCTAAAATATTTGCTATACATGGAATTGCCAATTCACTACCTCTTACAATTAGCATAAAAGACATTAACTCTTCCTCATCTCCCATGTTAAACTTAATAGAGAAATGTTCATTCTTTAATTTCCCATAAGAAGGGTCAGTAAAGTCAACAGTTGGTTCCGCTTTTTTTATAGTTGTAATAATATCAGAGCGTTTTCCAATAGACTTAGGTGAAAAGTCATCAGGTATTTCATCTAGTGATTCTACTTTACCCCAATCTTGAACGAATAAATCCCAACTCATAGTTTTTCTTTGATTCTAATACACATCTAATATAGTGAGATTTTTCTTTTATACATTAGCTCATAATAATGTGGAATTAGTAAATAATAAATTAAAAACGGTGGTGGGTTTTAGTGGTGGGTTTTTGCACTTAAATGCATACATTTGCATCCAAATGCAGTGAAATGCAACATAACTTAAATGTTGTAAAATAACTGTAAACACTGGAAAGTGTTGTAAATAAAGGCAAAGGGGATGTAGCTCAGTTGGCTAGAGCGCTTGACTGGCAGTCAAGAGGTCGTCGGTTCGAATCCGATCTTCTCCACTTAGTAAAAAAGCAGTTACAAAAATTTGTAACTGCTTTTTTATTTCGGCATGTGCTTGATTTTCATTTTTTTAGTCAGAATTTTCCGTTTTTTAAATATATTTGAAATTTATTCGTTCACAAGAAGAAACCCTATAAATGAATTTAACGATAAAAAAAATATTGAATTAAGAGAACTTATTTTTAATTTATAAACCTAAATCATGCTATGAAAACGTTTTTATTTAATCACAAATTTTTATTTTTGACCTTCATATCATTTACTTTGGCTTGTTGCTCAAGTGATGATAAAGAAAATGCCTTTGTACCTATTACGATTAACCTTGGTGGACTAAATATCGATATCGATGACACTTCTTTTACTGCCAATGGTTTTCAATTTAAAGCAACCCGTGTTAAATCTGAAACAGATGGAGTTGGCTTAGCTTATCCTAATGCAAATTCCGATTTCAGTTTTTTAGAATTGGATTTAAGAAACTCGACAGGTATTTCCAAAATTTCAGTGTCATTGTTCAATAATTGTAGATCATGTTTAGATATTCAAACACTAAATGGAGACCAAATTATTGAGGAAGTAAAAGGAAAGGATTTGGATTCTGGAATGAATTTGGTAGAAATAGATATAAATTCTGCAATAAGCACTTTAAAAATAGGATCCTTGGAAACGATAGTTTATTCAATTAAACTAGAATAAAATTATTAGAAGCAACATCTTTTGAGTTTTGTTAAAAATCCTTCAAAGTCAGATAAAAAGTAAATCCTGAACCCCAAATAAGAATCCTTTTATCCAAATACTATGATCCGATCACATTAATAATCAATTTAATTTTAAAAGAAAGTAATTTCTGTTAATTGTAAGTAATGTTAAAAATAAACCCCATTATTTTCTCACTAACAGCTATTTACCAAAAATTAGAGCATTAGAAGTTATATACAACAAATAAAAACCATTTGTTGTACTCTTTTAAACATTTAGTGCTTTAACCATGATTAAAAATAAGATAGTTTTAACGTCCGAAATCTATTACCTCATTATGTTTAAATGTACATTTTCTGAAAAAACACAGTAAAAATATTGAATCCAATTCTTTCATTTCCCTTTTACAAAAAGGCGACATGACTGCCCATGAAACATTATTTCGCCTCTATTATGACAAACTCTTACACATAGCAAAAGGGTATTTAGGAACTATTGAAGATGCCGAAGGTGTTGTCCAAAATGTTTTTCTAAAAATTTGGGAAAAGAAAAAAAACTTAGGAAAAATAAATAATATTAGTAACTATCTTCACACCATGACAAAAAATGCTTGTCTGGATTTGCTGAAACACCAAAAGGTTAAAATAAATTTTTCTAATAATTATTACGAAGAAAGAATCGCTATTAAAAACCAATTCATAAAAGATGAAGCCGCTTCTTTGGTCATAGAAACAGAATTAGAAAAAAGAATTACCAAAGCCATTGACACACTTCCAGAAAAATGTAGAAGAGTCTTTCTAAAAAGTAGATTTGAAGGGTTGAAACATTCTGAAATTGCAGATGTTATGCATATTTCTAAAAGAACCGTTGACAATCATATCTCTAACGCTTTACAGCACATGAAGCTTCATTTAAAAGAGTATTTAACCTTATTCTTAATTTTTTTAAAAAATATTTAGGTATCATTTAGGTTTCAATCGTCTATATATAGTTAGCTAATTATATATGGAGACTAAAAAAGCCCTAAAGTACATTAAAGGAACAGCTTCCGAGAAAGAGGTAAGAGAAATAGAGACATGGATAAATGCTTCGCGAGACCATGCAAAAAAGTTTAACCTTTTAAAAGCAGAGTATATAGCATCAACCTTTGATGAAACTATAAACACTGCAGATACAAATCAAGAACTTTTTAAGTATAAAGCTAATATTGAAAAAAGCTCAAAAAACAAGACCAAAAACTTAAGACTCTCTATATTAAAATATGCGGCTATATTTATTGTAATTCTAGGATCTTCTTACTTAATTGTCTCTGGCAACTTTTTAGGGAACAATTTTGAAATACCTAAAGACGCCATTACTTTAGAGCTAGAAAACGGGGAGACTAAAATAATACAAGAAGATGGAACTGCTCAATTTGTAGATTCAAAAGGAAACACTATTGTAACACAAAAAGGAAATAAGCTTAATTATAACAACAATATTTCCAACACAGAAAAGTTAGTCTATAATACATTAACAGTTCCCTACGGAAAACGGTTTAACATTGTATTATCCGATAACACCCATGTAACTCTAAACGCAGGAACATCACTTAAATATCCAGTGAAATTCATTAAAGGTCACAATCGTGAAGTACATATCAATGGAGAGGCCTTTTTTGATGTTACAAAGGACAAAGATCGTCCGTTCGTCGTAAAATCTTCAGGTTTAAATGTTAGGGTATTAGGAACAAAATTCAACGTATCCAATTATCCTGAAGATATAAGTACAAAAACTGTTTTGGTAGAAGGCTCTGTGAGTCTTTATCAAGAAGAGATTTACAAACCTAAAGAGGCCACACTATTAACACCAGGACATCTGGCATCTCTAAACAAATCTAATAAAACAATAGCCTTAGAGAAAGTAGACGTTTCCTTATACACTTCTTGGATTTATGGGACGATCAGCTTTAAACACGAACCCTTCAAAAATATTTTGAAAAAATTAGAAAGACAATACGACATTGTTATAAAATGCGAAAGCAAAGAACTAAATGAAACATTTTTTACTGCTAGTTTTGATAATACTTCTTTGGAATATATACTTAAAACCTTCAGGAATAATTACGATATAAAATTCTCTGTTGATGATTCAACAAATAAAAAAACTATAACTATCAACCCTTAAAAACCAAAATAAATATGACATAAGAAAATCTCTCATCACGACATATCTATTACTCTACTTGATTACGTTTTTATCTGCAATAAATAGCAAATAAAAAACCAGAAAAATGCTGGAACATTTTTCCGGTTAAAGACGTGATTAAATTAATAATCAACGTAAAGAACTATAAAAGTAATGAAAAACCTTGTTATTCAAAGGGAATCTATTCTCTTTCTTTTACAACGCAATTTAAAAATGAAAATTACCACAATCTTTTTAATTGTTGCCTTGTTTCAAACTCATGCTAATCCTTCATCCAGTAGCGAAAACATTAAGGTTACCATAAACCTTAAAAATGTAAGTTTGGAAAAGGTATTGAATCGGATTGAATCGCTAACCGAATTTAATTTCGTCTATAAAGATGACGACGTAGACTTCCAAAAACGGGTAACCGTTAAAGCTAATAAAAAAACCCTTAAAAAAGTATTAGATCAACTGTTTTTAGGCACTGATATAAACTATAGCATATCGGCCAATCAAATAGTATTAAAGCCTAAACCAATAATAAAATCTACAAAATTATTTGAGACAGAACAAACCAAATTTCAGATAAAAGGGAATGTTGTTGATGAATTTGGCCAACCTTTACCAGGTGCCAATGTTATTGAAAAAGGCACCACAAATGGTAGTACTGTAGATTTTGACGGTAACTTTTCTCTAAAAGTAAGTAACGAAAATGCCATATTAGATGTGTCGTTCCTAGGATATGCATCCAAAGAAATACCAGTTAATGGGCAATCGCAAATTAGCATAATATTGAAAGAAAACTTATCTGAGCTAGACGAAGTGGTCGTCGTGGGCTACGGTAGTCAAAAGAAAGAATCTGTTGTAGGATCCATAACACAAGCAAAAGGAGAAGAACTCCTTAGAACAGGTAGTGTTGCAACCGTTTCAGAAGCCCTTACTGGTATTATGCCTGGTGTATCCACTATGCAAGCTGCTGGTCAACCTGGGTCTACAGCTTCTAATATTTTGATTCGTGGTCAATCGACTTGGACAAGTAATAATCCTTTATATGTTGTTGATGGTGTAGAACGTGATTTTAATGATTTAGATCCTAACGAAATAGAATCCATCTCAGTATTAAAAGATGCTTCTGCGACAGCTGTATTTGGTGTTAAAGCAGCAAACGGCGTTGTAGTTGTTACAACCAAACGTGGTAAACAAGGAGAAACCAAAATAAATTTTTCTTCAAGTTGGGGTATAAAAGAACCCACTATGAACACAGATTATTATGCCGATTATGCCACAACATTAGAGCATTATAATATTGCCCTCATGAATGATAGATTATATAATGATTTTATTCCTCAAAGTGTAATAGACATCTGGAGAGACCCAAATCGTGACAAACGCTTCTATTCTTACACCACCTGGATTAATGAGCTTTTAACTACAGGAACCGCCTCTCAATACAACCTGAATATTTCGGGAGGTAACAGTTTTGTTTCTTATTTCACCTCTTTGGGCTATCAACATGACGGCGATATTTTTGATATAGACAAACAAAAAGATTTTGACCCTCGTACTTACCAAAAAAAGTACACATGGCGTACCAATCTCGATTTTAATTTCAGCAAGACAACAAAGTTTAAAGTTGGTCTTTCTGGAAACTTTAAAAACTGGAATGGAAATTCTATAACACAAAATACCAATGGTGGTATTGCCAAAGGTAATGGAGACAGTTTTACTCGAATATGGCAGACCCCTCTTATTGGACCCATACCCATTCTTGAAGACGGGAGATTAACAACCGAAGAAGGCGCAGTAGTCAACCCTAACTTCTATAGAATGGAAAAAGAAGGCCAATGGAAAAGGCGTACAAATACCATGTACACAGACTTTACATTAGTTCAAGACATTACAAAAAACTTTACAGCAAGCGCTAAACTTTCCTATAATTTCAGTCAAGGATACAATAGTAGCATCCAAAGAAATTTGCTTTATTATTTTCCTAACCAAGAATTAACTGGTTTTGAACAAGAAGGAAATCCTGATGCGGTACAAGAACCTTTAAGGGTCAATGGCGAAAGTATTTCTGGGTCAAGCAATAGTTTATATTATGAATTACGTTTAAACTATAACAAAACCTTTGGTGAAAATCATGATGTAGGGCTTATGGGTCTTTTTAACCGCAGAAAGGCACAAAGTGGCACATCATTCCCTAGGTATGAAGAAAGCTGGATAGGGAGAGCTACTTACGCATACAAGTCGAAATATTTAGCAGAATTTAACGGCGCCTATAACGGTAACGAAAACTGGGCTCCAGGGCTTCGTTTTGGGTTTTTCCCAGCTGCTGCTGTTGGTTGGGTCGTATCAAAAGAAGACTTTTTTAAAAACCATGTAGGCTTCTTAGATTTCTTGAAATTTAGATATTCCTATGGAGAAATTGGTTCTGATGGTGGTATCGGTAGTAACCGTTTTCTCTATTTATCCCAGTATGAATCAAGAACAGGGGGTAATAATGCCTTTTACTATGGAGATCCATTAATTAACTATGGCGGTGGTGATAATGCTATATTTCGCGAAGGCACTCCAGCTGTACCAGATAATACTTGGGAAACAGCTATAAAACAAGACTTAGCAATGGAATTTGCTACGTTTAACAGCCAATTAAGGGGAACTATTGAATTGTTTGATGAAAAAAGAACGGGCATTATCATGCAACGTCGTACTGTAGCACCTTGGTATGGTAACGCGGCTCCCAGGGCAAATATTGGTAAAACAAAAAACCATGGTATTGATGTTGAGCTTAAATGGAATTCTAAAATAGGAGACCACTTCAGCTACTTTGCAAGAGTTAATATGTCATTAAGTGAGAGTCGCGTTATAGAACGAGACGATCCTCCCGCAACAGAACCATACCGACAGGATGCGGGGAAACCAATAGGGTGGCAAAATGGTTTGTTACATACAGGTTTACTGCAATCATGGAATGATGTTTATAATACTACAGTTTCTGCATGGGATTCCAGTTTAATTCCAGGCATGTCATACTTTGTAGACTATAATGGCGACGGCATTGTAAATGAATTTGATCGAGTTCCTATTAACAACCCTAGTTTTGCATCTAAAACTTATGCCTTTAGTTTAGGTATGACTTATAAAAATTTCTCTGTACATGCTATGTTTAATGGTATGTTCGATATTTCTAAAAACTTATCTGAACTTTATTTATTTGAATATGCTTCAGCCGCAACTTCCAGCTGGCAGCTTTTAAATAATGAACAACTAAATTTTTGGTCCCCAGAAAACCCCAATGGCGCACACCCTGCATTGCGGGCCGCCTCAAACAATCATGATAGACAAAGAAGCACGTACACCAACAGGTCTAGTAACTTCTTAAGATTTAGAACCATGGAAATTAAGTACGCGTTTGGCAAAAAACTTAAAGATGTCATTAAGGTATTTGATTCGTTCGAGATTTACATAAACGGAAACAATCTAGCTACCTGGTCTGATCTTCCAGATGAATTTGACCCAGAACAGCGTCAACTAAATGTTTATCCAATTACTAAGCGTTACAACTTTGGAGTGAGAGCCTCATTCTAGATTAATAACTAAAATATAAATGATTATGAAAAGATATTATAAAACAATGCTATTCACTTTTTTAGTAGCAACGGCCTTTATTTCATGTGAAGATTATTTAGATGTTAACCCCGAGTTAGGCATTAGTTCTGAAGAAGTTTTTACAGATTATTTTTCAACACGCGGTGTGGTAGATAGAGCAAATTTTTTAATCCATAATTATGTTTACTCCGATACCGACTGGGCCAGCGAAATAGGCGTTATGTCTGACGAATGTCAAGTAACGCACACAAAATTCCCACCTCACTGGATTTACAACACTGGGGTTTGGATGAACTCTAATGCTCGAGAACTGGGAGGCATGACCAATGAAAGCGCAGGCGCAGAATACCACGGTAACGACCACCAAGCAGAACCTGTATCGAAAGCGTTTCTAGCCATAAGGTCTGTGAATTCAGTCCTAGAAAACATTGATCAATTAACTGAATACCCAACAGAACTAGGATATTCACAACAAAATCTAAAAGACCAGCTAATTGGTCAAAGTTACTTTTTAAGAGGCTTTCATTATTTTCAAATCATTAGAAGGTATGGAGGCTTTCCCATAATGAATGAAACGTATTCTATATCTCATGATTTTGACGAGGTAAGACCTACCTACATACAATCTACAGATTCTTTGGTCAAAGATTTAGACAGAGCTATTCAATTACTTCCCGAAAAATGGAACGACCAGAACTTAGGTAGAGCAACCAAAACATCTGCCAGAGCACTAAAATCTATGGTATTGTTATATGCCGCTAGTCCGTTAATGAACCCCGATTTAAATCCTTATGGATCTAGCTCAAGAACCTATAACACAACATATGCAGAAAAAGCCGCACAAGCAGGAGCCGATGCCATAAATGGGTACTCAGCAGGTGGGTACGAAATGTTTAATATGAGTGAATACACAGAAAATTGGTACAGTAGAACCTCGGGGTTTCCCAAAGAAGCTATTATTCAAGCGCCTTTATCTAGACATACAGATCCTAATGGAAGTGGAAGAGCGGGACAAGGGTGGTTTTTACCTCAATTTGCTGGAGGATGGCTTATTGAAGGGCAACCAACGCAAAACGCTGTAGACTGGTTTGAAACAGCCGACGGGTATGATATTAACGACCCAGAAGCAACCTCAAGTGGTAGTTTTAACCCCAATGCCCCTTACGATAATCGCGACCCTCGCTTAAGAACACTTATATCTGTGCATGGAGACGATATGTTTGAAGGCTTACCAAACCCAGGTAACAACAACATTAGAATCCTTGATGCGAGGCCTGGCGGATGGCATTACAATTTTGAAGTTAATAAGAATAAATTTTTCACAGGCTATTACCATAAAGGAAAACATAAATGGCCAGGGAACGATAAATGGAATAGATCAAGAGGTTGGTACAGATATTTTCCACACATAAGAGTCGCTCAATTGTACTTAGATTTTGCCGAAGCTGCTAACGAAGCCTATGGGCCAAACGGAGTTGTTCCTGGAAGTTCTCTAACTGCTGTACAAGCTTTAAATGTTATACGAAATAGAGCAAACATGCCTAATGTCCTGGTAAAATACACTGCGGATAAAGATGAATTCAGAAAACGAATTTACAATGAAAGAGCTGTAGAACTTTTCCAAGAGTTCCATCGTTGGCATGACTTAAGAAGGTGGAAGCTATCTAAAGAAGTCTTAGGAGCAGGAACCATCTATGGAGCAGATATTAAAGATATTGGAGGGCAAACTGTTTACGAAAAAAAGGCATTACAAGGTGCTGTTCGTGTTTTTGAAGATAAACACTATTGGTACCCCTTCCCCACATCGGTTATGGACATAATGACTCAATTTGAACAAAATCCAGGTTGGTAAAAAAATTAAAAAAATGAAATACTACATATTATTATTTTTAACAGCCATTGTTAGCGCTGTTTCTGCTCAGCAGGAAAATGATACAATAAAAGTACAAATCGATAATAACAAGGTTGCCCTTCCTTTTGCAGAAATTAGCAAGAATAAGTTAGTAGGAGCTGTAGATGTTATAAAAGGTGAAGCCCTTTTACATTCTTCCGACTATAATGTTGAATCCATTTTAGCAGGTCAAGCACCTGGTCTTATTGTTTTTGAAGGCAGCGGGTCTCCTGGCTTAGATAATACCTGGATGAAAATTAGAGGTTTATCCAGAGGAGGAAACAGTGACGAGCCCTTAATTGTCATTGATGGCATTGCGAATAGATCTTTGTCCAGTATCGCTATCGATGAAGTTGAAAGCATTCAAATATTAAAAGATGTCACAGCAAAAATGCTATACGGTAGCAAAGCTGCTAATGGTGTTATTATGCTAACAACCAAACGAGGATATAGCGGTAAACGGGAAGTATCCTTTTATACCGAATATGGAGTAAAAACCCCTACGCGTTTGCCCAAATATGTTAACTCGGCTCAATATGCTCGTTTATATAATCAGGCAAGAACGAATGACGGTTTAGATCCAATCTATACGCCAGATGCCATTAGTAATTACCAAAACAACTCCTCTGTATTATATCCTGATGTTGATTTTCATGATGAACTCCTTAAAAAAAGCACCTCTTTTCGAAGGTTCAATGCGCAATTAGTTGGTGGAGACGAAGAAACTAAGTTTTTCTTAAACTTAGGATATGTTGGGGAAAACGGTTTAGAAAACCTTGGGAAAAATCAAAAGTTTAATCGCATAAATGTTAGAGGTAATCTAGACTATGAAGTCAACAATACCGTGTCTATGTTTTTAGATATAGCGGGTAGAATGGATATTTGGGATAGAGCAAACATATCTAATGAAGATTTCTTTGGTGCATTAGCTTCCCACCGCCCCAATGATTACCCATTATGGGCTGGCGAAGTTGGAGACATCGATAATTTAGGATTTAGCCCAAGGGTTGACACCAACCTAGTTGGTGAATTGGCAAGGTCTGGTTATGTAAATACAAAAAATTACTATGCACAAACCAACCTTGGAGTTAACTTCAATTTGGATAAATTGACCAAAGGGCTATCCTTTGGTGGCTACATTACATTTGATGTATTTAACAACATTGCAATAGGTAAATCTTTAGATTATTCAAGAATACGATTTGATGACCCTGATGATTTGGCACTAATAACCAGAATCGGAACTGATGTCCTTGATGATAACGAAAGTAGAAGAGGCGATAATGTCACTCAAAATTTGGGGCTCGTAGCTAAAATTGATTATGAAAGATCATGGAATAACCATGATTTACAAGTTAATTTAGTAGGTGTCAATCAAACTTTAACTAGAAAATCAACATTAGATGGCCCAACGACTCAACAAGATGATAAAAACATAAATTTAGGTATTCGTGTCAATTATACTTTTAAAAATAAATATACTATTGAAGGTTCTTCCTCTTATATGGGATCTGATAAATTCACTAAAGAAAACCGCTGGGGACTCTTTGGTGCTGCAGGATTTGCATGGATACTATCCAATGAAGACTTCTTAAAGCATAGTAAAACTTTTAATTATCTAAAACTAAAAGGGTCTTTTGGTGTTATGGGGTACGACAGATCTTTTGACTATCTTTTGTACAGAGACTTTTATATAGCAAATGGTAATTTAAGAACAGGGCCTCAAAATTCCACGCAAGAATTCGGTTGGAGAGCTGGACAAATTGGCAATCCAAATTTAACCTTTGAAAAATCAAAAGAATATAATATTGGTATTGAAGCCAGCTTATTTAATAACAAAGTAGATTTAGAAATCAACTATTTTAATGAACTTCGATATGATATTCCTGTCATATTAAATAATGCCTTACCCGATTATACAGGAGACTTAAAACCAATTGGAAACTTTAATGAAGTTTCAAACACTGGTATAGATTGTTCTATTGCTTATACCAATAATATTGGAGAGTTTAAATATTCTGTAGGAACTAATTTAATCTATTCTAAGGCTGTAAATGATGTGTTTGATGAAATTAATCTGTATCAACATTTAAATAAAACAGGGCAAGCAACCGATGCTATTTGGGGATGGGAAGCCAATGGTTTGTACCAAAATAGTGCAGACATTACTAGTCATGGTGTAACCTCTTCTTATGGAGATATTATTCCTGGTGATGTTAAATTAATTGATATTACTAATGATAAAGGTGACAATATAATTGATCAGTTTGACAATAAAATAATAGGCAATAGTTTTCCAAGGTTGAACTACGCTTTAAACCTTAATTTAGAATATAAAGGCATTGAGCTTTATGTGCTGGGGCAGGGAACTTCTGGTTCAGACAAATTGTTAAACAATAGTTATTATTGGAATGTTGGCGAAAACAAATATTCTGTTCAAGCTTTAGGGGCAGCGGTTCCTAATGCTGTGGCCAATGCTTCTTCTCCGCGTTTAACCTCTTTATCGCAATCACATAGTTATAGAAATTCAACATATTGGTTAGTTAACGGTGATTTCTTTAAGCTTAGAACAGCAGAACTGAGCTACTCCTTTACTAAAAACATTTGCGAAAAGTTTGCAGCCGATAAGTTAAAACTCTTTGTAAGAGGAAATGATCTTTTTACAATATCTAAGATTAAAAATTTAGATCCTGAAAGTTTAAGTGCTGGTATAACGAATTATCCAACGTTTACGACGATTTCATTAGGTTTAAAATTAACTTATTAAACAAAAGTAATCATGCAAAAGTTAACTAAAAAAGAAAATCTAAACCATAAAACCCTAGGAGTTTTCAAAAAAAGACATAACATGAAAAATATATTATTCACTCTAGTAGTTTTATTTATACTTTCCTCTTGTGAAGACTACTTTGACCCCAAACTAACTAATGAAAGAACATATGAGCAGCTGCTAGCAAACCCAGAATATGTTAGAGGCTTATTAACATATGCTTATAGAGCAATTCCTTCTACTTATGACACCTATGATGGTGACTTTTTAGATAGTGCTACAGACAATTCTCTATCAAACAACCTAACAGGTAATATGAATAAAATAGTAGAAATTGACGGCTACTGGACATCTGTTACAAATCCAATAAATAACTGGCAAGCCAGATACGACGATTTAAAAAATGTCAATCAGTTTATTGAAGTTGGTTTAGATGGCACCGTCTTATATTTCAAATCGAACCCCACTAGAGACGAGGCTTATAGAGAACGCTTAAAAGGTGAAGCCTACTTTTTAAGAGCATTCATTCATTTCGATTTGTTAAAACGTTACGGTGGTATTGATGAAAACAGTCAATTAATGGGTATTCCATTAATTACCTCAACACTAGATATCACAGATGACGGAGCCCTTAATTTATCACGAAACACATATACAGAGTGTGTTCAACAAATTATTGATGATTTAAATGTAGCACTTTCAGCTGGATTACCAGACGTATACGACAATAGTACTACAGACCCTGATTTTGATTTAACAAACTTAGGGCGACCTACAACGGTTGCATGCAGAGCACTTAAATCTAGAGTGTTATTGTATGCTGCGAGTCCTGCTTTTGCAACTTCATCGTATACCGAAGCTGCTCAAGCAGCAAGTGATGTTTTAGATGCTATCGGTAATACATTACCCGATGTTTATAATGTTAATTCCATTTCTAATACGTTTTATAACAACGATCTTAATGACGAATTAATTATGCGTCGTGTTAATGGCAATCAGAATGGAGATAATGGTTTAGAGCAAAGACATTTTCCTCCTGGAGCGAACCTTGAAGGAGATGGAAGATGCAACCCAACTCAAAATTTAGTGGATGCATTCCCAATGGCAAATGGTTATCCAATAACCGAGGTGGCAAGTGGTTATGCTGAAAATAACATGTACCAAAACAGAGACCCACGATTTTATACAACGGTTATTCATAATAATCAAACGTTTAAAGGGGTAACTATCGAGACCTTTCAAGGAGGTGCTCATATAACAGGAGCTCCAAGTGTAACTGTAGAGAATTCTACTCGTACAGGTTATTATCTACGCAAATGGATTAGTACCAAAGCAAATTTAGTAGCTGGTAACAATGTTAACGACACGCATTACAATGCCTTATTCCGTAAGGTGGAAATCTTTTTAAATTTTGCTGAAGCTGCCAATGAAGCTCATGGCCCAGATGATGCAACTTATGGTATGTCTGCCAGAGACGCTATAGCAGAAGTTAGAAGAAGAGCTGGTATAGCCTTTGGAGGTGCAGATGATTATTTAACCTCAATTACATCAAAAGAAGACATGCGCGAATTAATTAAAAATGAACGACGTATAGAACTGTGTTTCGAAGGCCATCGCTTTTTTGATCTAAGAAGATGGAATGACAACCTGAATGAAGCCATCACAGGAGTCATTATTACTAATAACAACAATGGCACTTTTAGTTTCTTAAGGAATAATATAACAACACCTAATTATAGAAGTTATATGAATTATGGCCCACTTCCTTTCAATGAATTACTAAAAACACAAAATATAACTCAAAACCAAGGATGGTAATTAGGTTAAAATTAATTTGAAAATATAAGATTATGATTAAAAAAATAACAGTACTTATTACACTTATCGGAACCCTGGTTTCTTTACAAGGATGTTATGATGATTATAAGGAAGATTACACACATACAACAACTTATTTTGCACGACAATTTCCCTTACGCACTTTAGTAGATTTAAACAATCAAGACATGACATTCGAAATTGGAGCCGTTTTAGGTGGTAAATATTCAAACAATAGCAATGAAGAAGTTGACTTTATTATTGAAGATACTTTATTGAATGCTTATCCTAATTTAACAAAGCTACCTGATAACTATTATAACATTAGCAGCAGTAGTATAACCATTCCTAGTGGTGAGTTTTTGGGAAGAGCTTCGGTAACACTTAATAAAGATTTATTCATGAACGATGCCCTTGCGGTAGGCAACAATTATGCGCTCCCACTTCAAATTGTAAACGCAACAACCGATTTTATTTTAGAGGATAAGCACTACTCTATCATTGTTGTTCGCTATTACAATCAATATCACGGATGGTATTATGTTAAAGGCGTAGATACAAATACTACAGATAATACTAGCGTGACTTATTCTGAAGAAGATCTGGTACGCAACGAAGATATGCTACTTGAAACTACTTCTAAAAATGAACTATCTGTTCCTTATGTTGGAAACCCAGATGTTTCTGGTCGTGGAATGGCTTTTAGCATTAATAACGAAACTGTTTCTATCTCTGGCGGGTCTGGCGTTACTAATGTTAATGGTACAGGAACTTATGACCCAGACACAAGAAATTTTACCATTGAATATAACTACACCGATGGAGATGGAGATGCGCACTCAGTAAGGGAAACACTTATTTATAGAAATACAGAACTCATTTTAGAAGAATGGCAATAATCTCATAGTTTTTAAAAAACTAATAATGCCTTTTGTTGGCATTATGGAAAGCATACCTGAATCAGTAATTTTGGTATTTTAGTTAGTTAGTTTAATTTTGTAAAAAGAGCTCTATACAGGGCTCTTTTTCGCTTATGCTCTTACACGTTCTACCAAGATTTTAGTTTTACAACACACCATATGTTAAAGAATGGAATGAATACAAGATATATATAAACTCTTTTAGGGCAGTAGCACAAAAACAACAGAATTTTATAGCAAGTGGCTATAAATAATTTCAAATCAATTAGATTTGAAATAAATATATGGAATATAATAGCAATTGCTATTATATATTGGAACCCTAAAAAGGCAATGGCATTTTGACTATACATTAACCAGAACCAAAGAAAAAGTCTTAGCAGAAGTATACTTGGCTTTTACTTGTTATAATCTCAAAAGAACGGTGTCTATCTTAATCTTAGGTTTCGAAGCTTTCATGAACAAAATCAAAGATGTTTTTATTTTTCATAAAATATGCACTCTATAGAAACTTTATGAATCATTTTAAGCCCTTTTTTATAAAAAATTTATTCCTATACAGAATAAATACATCTTCTATATATTTGAATAAATAAAACGGGGTTAACACACAAACTCCCGTTAGCCACAATTGAATACAGCAATGAATGAACTACATAAAATATTAGAAAAATTAATTGGCTTAACAGAAAGTGAATGGAAAGATTTTCGTATTAAACTAAATAGAAAAAAAATTAATGCTAAAACAGCAATAATTAAAGAAGGAAGTATTGCAAATAATTTATACTTCATAGAGTATGGATTACTAAGAACTTACCATTTACAAGACGGAAAAGAAATTAATACATATTTTGCTTGTGATAAACAATTTATATCTACCTTTTCTAGTTTTATTAGTCAAACAGCTTCTTTTGAAACCTTAGAAACACTAGAAGATAGTATTGTTTATGAATTGTCTTATCAAATTCTTACTGAATTATACAAAGAATCTAGAAAGATTGAAAAACTAGGAAGAATTTTAGCTGAAAAAAACTATTTATGTGTGCTAGATAGAATGTACTCAATGCAAACCAAAACAGCCAAAGAAAAATATTTAGATTTTATAAAAAACTACGATAAAAAAATTACTCAGAAAGTTCCCCAACATCAAATAGCTAGTTTTCTTGGAATAGCTCCTGAATCATTAAGTAGGGTTAGGAAAGAAATCTGCATATCTTAACAAATATCAATGTATAGCTCTTTTCTTTAATATTTCTTTGTGTTTTAATCTTAAAATAACACAATGAAAAATAAAAAATTGATCCTAATATTAGTTATAGTTATCAGTATTTTAGTATTTATCCAATCTTGTAAATCAACAATTGATATTTCTAAATATGCAACACCAACTTTTTCTGGAATTAATTATCCTTTAGATAAAGAAATTGATTTTTCTCTCTCAATTATTGAAACTGGGTATGCAAAAACACCAGAAGCATTTGTATTTAAAGGAGGCAATTTATTTAAAACGCGAAAGCTGTCTCACGTTTCAATATTAATTCAGCACCCTAAAGGAACATTTGTATTCGATACTGGCTTGGGAAGTGAAATTGAAGGTCAGTTTCATGATAAATTTACTTTTTTAGATCGTAAAATATTTAAATTCAATAAGCTAAAATCTTTAAAAGATATTTTAATTGAAAATGAGTTTCATCCAGATTCTATTAATTTTATTCTCCCAACACATCTTCATTTTGATCACGCAAGCGGAATTGAAGATTTTCCAAAAGCTACAGTTTGGACAACAAGAGAAGAATACAATCATGCAATTAGTGAAGAAGCAACCCCTCCTGCCTTTATAAAAGAACAATACGATGCAGACTTTATTAAATGGAAATTTTTAGACTTTAATACCACTACTTATGAAATATTTGACGAAAGTTATGATGTTTTCAATGACGGAACTGTAATTTTAGTAAAACTTCCAGGACATACTAAAGGTTCTTTAGGGATGTTTGTAAACTTAAAGTCTGGTAAACGATATTTTTTCACAGGAGATTTAACTTGGGCTGTTGAAGCATTCTACTTACCTGCAGAAAAACATGCTATTCCAAGAAACAAAGTAGATGGAGATAGTGAAAAAGTAAAAGAATTTATTGTTAAAGTTCATCACCTTGCAAAAGAAAAACCTGAAATTAAAATTATTCCTGCCCATGACTTTAATGCACAAAAAGAAATCGCGCATTTTCCTGAAGTAGAGCGATAAATAATAAAACTGAATCTAGCTGTAGTCTTCACTCAAAAGACAGTATAAATATTCAACTTACTGATTCATAAATCTTTAATCAATATTTATACAATAAGTACAATATATATAGCTAATAGGACGTTTAGCAATTTAAATAAATCTGTATTATTTACTTACATTTGTAAATTATTTTTTTGCTTTTAAAATGAATGCAACAAGGACTAAACACAATGCTTAACTTGACAAAAAGCCAAACCCTTTTAAGTATTATATTACAGCATACTTACATTCAAAAACATACAATTAATCTAACAAAAATTTAATGTTTTTCAATGAATATCCAATTCCTGTCAATTAAATCTCCCCAAATTTCACAAATCCATGAAACTATTTACCATGAAAAATCACGATATAATTATCGTAGGTGCTAGATGTGCTGGTGCAACAACAGCAGCTCACTTAGCTAAATTAGGACTTAAAGTTCTGGTCGTAGATAAGACTACTTTTCCGCAAGACACCCTATCAACACATTTTGTCTGGCCCAGAGGAGCTTCTTATCTTAATAGATTAGGCATACTTGATAACATTTTAGAAGAAACACCATCAAGTAAGGCGATTGAAATAACTGTAGAAGATATCACGGTTAAAGGGGAAGTTCCCTTAGAAATATTAGAAGAACGATTTATAAAATTACATAAAAATGCGGATAACATTGTTCAAACTTCTTTCTCTGCAAAAAGATATGTACTTGACAAAATATTGATTGATTATGCAGTAGAACAAGGTGCAGAACTCATAGAAGGTTTTTCAGTTAATGAACTTATTTTCGATGAAAAAGAAAATAGAGTTTGCGGAATAAAAGGAAAAAATAAAGCTGGAGAAATAATAGCTGCCAAAGCCAAATTAGTCATTGGAGCAGATGGCGTAAACTCTATCGTTGCAAAATTAACAAACACAAAAAAAGAAGAAACCAGAGAGAATTGCACCTTTGCTGCTTATACTTATTTTTCAGGTTTTAACTTAAAAAAGCCTATTATTCAAAAAAGAGGAAGGATGTCTATTGGTATAGTTCCCACAAACAACGGACATAACATGACAATGATTTATGGCCCAAAAAAATGGGAGAAGGGCTTTAGAAAAGGAGATAAAAACGAAAATTTCTTAAAAGCAATTAAGTATGTTAATCCTGAATTTGGTGAAATTGTAGAAAAAGCTATAAAAGAAAAAGCAATTGTAAGCACCAATAAAATGGAATCTTTTATCAGAAATGCATCTGGTAAAGGCTACGCATTAGTAGGAGATGCTGCAAGTTTTAAAGACCAATGTACAGCTAGCGGAATGACTCACGCTTTTCGGGATGCCGAACTACTAGCCAGCCATATTGAAGAAGGTATTGCTAACAAAAATATGGATGAATCGCTAAAGAGCTATGCCAGAAAAAGGCATTTAGATACTTGGCGGTACCAAGAATTTGTATCAAAAACAGCCGAGATGAATCCCGCTTCTGCTAGCGAAGTACAAATGTTTGAAGCATTGGCCAAAAACCAAAAACAAGCCAATCAATTTATTGCCATGTACGGAGATACTTTTCCTGTCCAGGATTTCTTTACAGAAAAAAACATGAAAGATGTCTTAAAACCCATATTGGGGAAAAGCAAAGACCTAGAATTGTATAAGAAAGATATCTACAAATACTACAAAAACATTTTCGAAACAGACAATATTATTTCACAAGAAGATATTGCTCTCAATAGAACTTGTGTAGATTTTGGTGTGCCCGTTGGCCCCAACATTTTAAAGCGTGTTGACGACTATCTAGAATGGTATAATGCACGAAACAATTGTAATACATGGCAATATGCACGAACTCTCAAATCGTTTCCAGGCACAGATGTCAGCATGTTTGATGCCAGTAATAGAAACATTAATGGAATTAATTTTGCTTCACAAGATTATCTGTCTTTAGGTGGGCATCCGCAAGTAATGAAAGTTGCCCAAAAAGCCCTCGAAAAATACGGTCCCCATAGTGCAGGCTCGCCTATGGTTATCGGGAATACAGAATTAGTACATGAATTAGAAGAAGCCATTGCTGAAATGACAGGTATGAAACACGTGATGATTTTTCCAACGGGTTGGGCTGCAGGTTTTGGCACGATCACTGGACTTGTACGTCAGCAAGACCATATCGTTATGGACCGTTTGGCGCACTCTTGCTTGTATCAAGGTGCTTATGCAGCGACCAAAAACGTGTACAGGCATCCTAATATGTCGGTAGATGCTGTAAGAGGTTTATTAGAAAATATCAGAGAAAGAGACAAACGCAATGGTATTTTCGTAATATCTGAAGGATTATTTTCAATGGATAGTAGTACGCCTAATATTAAGGCATTACAAGCAGTTTGTCATGAATTTGATGCCACCTTGATGCTTGATGTCGCCCACGATTTTGGTGCATTGGGAGAAAACGGCGGAGGGCATATTGCCAACCAAGGTATGAAAGGAAAAGTGGATTTGGTTATGGGTAGCTTTTCAAAATCATTTGCTTCTAATGGTGGTTTTTTAGCAACCAACTCTGCTGCGGTAAAACATTATTCTAAAATGTATAGTAGTGCATTTATGTTTTCTAATGCTATTTGCCCCATGCAAACGGCAGTAGCCTTAGAAGCCACCAGAATTATGAGAAACGAAGAAGGTGCAGAACTAAGAGCCAAACTTTTAACGGTGGTTAACTATATTCGGAACGAATTCAATAAAAAAGGAATAGCATGTATTGGTACACCCTCGGCCATCGTACCTGTAATGATTGGTGACGAAAAAGTAGCTCGTATTGCTCATAAAATTATGACAGAGCGTAATATTGCAACCATGATTTTAGAATATCCTGTTGTTCCTATTGGGAGTGCCAGATTCAGATTACAAGTTATGGCTTCTCACACTTTAGAACAAGCTAAAATTGTAGTAGAAAGTATTGCTTCTGCAATTGAAGAAGCTAAAAATTATGTTAAGAAATATGAACAAAACGTGAACAAGGTTTCTCTAGAAAACGATAAAAAAGAATTATACTATAATTAAATAACAGAAATAATTTATAAAATTTGAAGTAAAAAGCTACAAAATAATTAGATTTGGAATAAATATATGGAATATAATAGCAATTGCTATTATATCTTTGTTATATGTCATTTAAGAAGAACCTATCTAAATTCAAAAAATTGGGAATTAAAAAAAATGGTCATAAGACAATATTTGCGCAATTAACACTCCTTACCTTTGTGCTTTGAATTAATGAAAATATAAAACACAAAGTGTATCAAGAATTAGAGCAATATATAAAAAATCACGGAAAAATAGGAGAGAAAGAATTACAGAAAATAATTAAAGCTTTCAAACCTATGAAAACAGCCCGAAATGAAATGTTATGCAACATTGGTCAAGTATGCAAACATTTCTATTTTATTAAAAAAGGATGTTTAAAGCTCTATGAAATTGATACTAAAGGCAATGAAGTTACGGGATATTTTGCCTTAGAAGATGCTATCATATCTGCAAACACTAGCTTTATTCTTCAAAAACCATCAAGAGATTGTCTAGTTTCTTTAGAGCCTTCAGAACTCTTAACCATTTTTCGAGATGATTTTTACAAATTAGTTGACACAGTACCAGAATTTGCTAATGTGTATCACAAATTTATGGAATTTGCTTTTATTCATTCACAAATGCGAATTTATAGTTTTTTAGGAATGGAAGGAATTGACAAACTGCGTTGGGTTATGGAACACGAACCCAAATTACTATCACGGATTTCTAGTAAAGCAGTTGCTTCATATTTAGGAATGACTAATTCTACTTTGAGTAAGTTACGAGCAAAATTGTAGCTTATTATCTATGAAAGCGACATGCTATTTAATTACTGCTTCTATTCTTTTAGGATTAAATTTCCATTTAGCCAAAGTAATATTAGAAGAAGTAAATTTTATTGAAGCAGGTTTTTGGCGATTCCTATTTGGAAGTGTAACATTCGCAGTTTTAGGACTTAAAAATTTTCTCTCTTTTAAAATAATTCAAAAAAATCTAAAAGGTATTTCGCTGACAGGATTTATTGGTCTTTTCGGGTTTAATTTATTTTTCTTTCTTGGGTTACTGAATACTTCAGCAATAAATGCAGCACTTATTCTCAGTTTAAATCCCGTATTAACAATTCTTTTCTCAAACAAAATATTAAAAACATCCATCAATAAAATTCAAATCACTGGAGTTATTATTGCTTTCCTTGGAGTAACCTTTTTAATCTTAAAAGGAAATATTACCAACATAAGTAACATCCATTTTAATTATGGAGATATTCTCATATTGATAGCCAATGTGTTTTTTGCATTGCATCACGTTTGGGTAAAAAAATATGCCACGACAATTTCAAGTTTAAATTTTACACTTTTAACAAGTTTATGCTGTTTAATTGGGTTCTTCATTTTATTACCAATCAATGGTATGAAAGTAGTAACAGCACACACATCCAAATTTTGGATGGCAGTATTTGGTATAGGCTGTTTAGGTACAACATTAGCCTATTATTTATGGCAAAAAGGAGTTCAAACTACAGGTGCAGATAAAGCAGGAATTTATATGAATGCAGTTCCACTATCCACAGCACTATTTGCTTTCCTTTTCAAGGAAAACTTATACACTTATCATCTTATTGGAGGTTTATGTGTTGTTATAGGTTTACTTATTAGTAAAAGTGGCACTTCAAAACTCTCAAAAGCATTGTCATAAGACAACTTTTAAATCTTCTAATCATATGATATTTGTGCTGTTGCTGAGCAATGAAGTTCACAATTTAAAACACATATATTATGCCAATAACAATAGCATTTACAGAAGGAGTAATTCCCGCAGAAAAACACGGAAAAGTAGTAAAAGAAATTACAGACGCTTTTCTTGAAAAACACGGTTTAAAAGGAAATACCGTAATGACACCAAACGTAACAGCTCAACTACACGTGCTACCTAAAAATGAGACCTTTTCTGGTGGAGAACCAATAGAAGGTGCTTGGGTGGAAATAAAATCACCTTCATTTGCATTGGCTGATAGAGATGTACAAAAAAACTTCTTTGCAGAAGTAACTGAAATTATTCACAAACATTCAGGAGGTAAATTACCAAAAAAACATATCTGGACTAACTCGTTACATACAGTAGACGGAACTTGGAATTTGGATGGTATTGCAATGACTAATGAAGAATTAGGGAATGCAATAAGTAAAGGGTAGTTGACATCTAAAAAAGAGGAGATATAATTATTTCCTCTTTTTAAACTTAAACAAATAAAAAATGAAACATATACTATTTATTGTTACTAGTACTAATAAAACAGGTACTGGGAAACATGCAGCAGGTTACGAATTTTCAGAAATAGCTGACCCATATTACGAATTTATCAATAAAGGACACCTTGTAGACTTTGCAAGTATTTTTGGAGGTAAACCACCTTATGTAGGTTATGATTCCTCACAAAAGATTAGTGTAAAATTTATAGAAAGTAACGGTTTCAAAAGACTTAATTTTAGCCATAAGTTAAGTGATGTAGATATAACAGCATATGATGCTATTTTCTTCCCTGGAGGTTTAGGATTAATGACAGATATGGTTGACAGTACATTGGTTAAAGAAATTATTAAAGAAACATACGAAAACGGAAAAATCATTGGTGCTGTTTGTCATGGACCTGCGGCCTTACTTAATGTTAAATTAACCAATGGAAGTAACTTGTTAAAAGGAAAGAAAATCAACTCATTTACAAAAGCAGAGGAAGAAGAAGATAAACACACACTTGGAGACATAATTCCATTTATGCTTGATGAAGAATTAATAAAACAAGGAGCAATATTTTCGCATACCGAACCTTTTAAATCTTATGTTGTAAATGATGGAAATTTAGTAACAGGACAGAACCCAGCATCCGCATCAAATGTTGCGCTTAAAATGATAGATTTGCTAACAAATTAAATGTTTGAACAATACCGTTAAGAAAAAAACGCCATACAATCGAGTAGACGGGTGACGACCTAACGGTCGCCACTGCGCCTCTCACACCACCGTACGTACTGGTCTCGTATACGGCGGTTAACAATCCTTCTTTGTAATCGCTCTTTACACCAATTACAACTATTCTGTAATTTAAGCATAGGCTACTTTTTTTTTAAAGCTCCTATACGAATTTCCAAAAGGAATACGTTCTGTCCTTCCTTACTCGTGAGACCTATGTGTTACTGCTACACAACTCGTTTCCTGTAAGTACTATGACTTCTCTACTTAACCAGCTCGTAGTTGTAGAGATCTCCACAGGTAATGGCACCTTCTTTCACTCAATCACTGCCGTATCTACATAAATACCCTTTTCTTATTATTTTGGGCGTTACAATGATGTGCTTGCTTACCCAAGTAATTATGCCTCTGTATACGATTTCTGCTTGGCCTGTCCTGAGCTTGACGAAGGGCTTTGTAGTCTCGCTTCCTACACTGCATGCCTCACGGAAAACCAGCTTGCGACTTACTAATCCTTCAAGACGTTACTCCTCCTCATAAGGGACTTGCACCCTATAGATTAATTATTTACCTTTCGGTAGTTAAAAGATGCCCATGCTGGGCACACACAAAATGTATAATTCATTGCTTCTGATTTTCCTATCGGAAAATCCTTGCGGATTTTCACGCAACAAATCATACATCAAACGTTGGCAACAACTATGACCCGTCCTGAAATAAGGCTACATAATTCAAAACAATTATGTACAAAAATGACAAAGTAATTAGACGCTACAGCGAACCTTTCAAATTAAAAATTTTAGCCGAACTTAGCACTGGAAAACACACTAAGAGTGAACTTTGTAAACTCTATTCCATTGCACCAACAACGGTTAATGAATGGATTAAAAAATACAATCGCAAAGATCTAATGAACACCAGAGTTAAAGTGGAAACTAAAGACGAAATAACCCGCATTAAAGCACTTCAAAAAGAGATTGAACAGCTTAAAAAACTAGTAGTAAAAAAGGACTTAGATGAATTAGTAAATGACTCTTACCTAGAAGTCGCTGCTCAAAAGCTTGGTTATAAAAGTGTTTTTGAACTTAAAAAAAAACTAAATACCAAGCCTTAATTATAGCAAAAAAAAGGACAAAAGGATTTGCTTCACTTTCTTGTATATGCGCTTGTTTTGGGCTCAAAAGAGATGCTTACTATAAATACAAAAACAGAGCTGATAATCGCATCTTAATAGAGCAAAAAATTGTTCATATTATTAAGAAACGACGCAAATCATTACCTAGAGAAGGCGTACGGAAACTAATGAAATCTTTAAATAATGTCTTTAAAAAACAACAGGTGAAAGTTGGTAGAGATACATTGTTTAAAGTACTTAGAGAACGTGAAATGCTTACCCTTAGAAAGAAATATAGTATGAAAACCACAAATTCACACCATCGGTTTTATAAGTATGGAAACAT
>CANNAN010000012.1 GCA_947502635.1 uncultured Flavobacteriaceae bacterium | reverse complement strand
TCGCTGATAATGTTTTCTAAATAACCCACCAAACACAGTTTAAAGAAAACTACAGGATCGATGCTTTTTTGTCCGCTTTTCTCCATGGTAACACTTGGTCAAAGGATACAAAAAATCGAGATCTAGAACTTCTTTTAATCCCCGATAAAAATTGTTCTTGGGAATCCGCTCACTGAGTTGGAATTGAGCAAATAATTTTTCTTGATAATCTTTCTTGCCTTGCATATAACAAGATACGAATTTTCTGTATCTTTAACTTGTGGTTGTGCAACAGCCACAACGTATAAAAATAATTGCGGTTTAGTACTAAAGTCAAAGGTCTGTGAATATTAACAAAGTCCGCTAAATATAAAATTTGGCGTTTATAATAGAAAAGATAAAAGCAAAATATTTATATTTAGCAAAGTAATAAACCGAAACGAAAGTGCTTATCACCTGCCCTACGATTTCTTATACTTAACGTTAGCATCAATTAGAAAATAAATATGGCAATTTGGCAACAAGGAATGATTGTAATACCTGCTGTTTGGGACATCTTACCCAAACCAAATAAGGACTTACATTATGAATATGAGGAAGCTTGGAGAAAACTCAATATTGACCATAAAAAATTTGTGGAAGAAATAGATTCCTTTATTCCAAGAGCGGATTGGGTAAACTCCAAAGATTATTTCTCTTGGAAAGGGGATACTGAAAATAAAGAAGATAATGATGTTGACCTTTGTATTGACTCAGAATCAGGAATTATAATTTCACTTGGTTTCAGGTTCGACTTGAGAACTGATTCGCCTTATTTTCTTGAAAAAATATTTGGATTATGTAATGAGAACGGATGGAAATTAGAAACCTTTGGAGATAAACTATTTCAACCTGACATTTCAATAATTCCTGAAGTAATCAAGCAATCAGCTTGGAGAGAATTTCTTTCTGACCCAGAAGCATTTGTAGAAAAGATAAAAGACGAACCTTGGAATAAAAAAGAATAAAAGATGCGAACACTGTATCCTATGAAAAGCACTAGCCAAATCGTTGATTTGGCTCAGTGCAAACTTGAAAGTTTATCGCTTTCTACTGCCCTACTTGCCATATACTAAACCCTAATCTTTAACTTGTGTAAACCATGTCCCTTTACGAACATGCTGACAGAAATAAAAATGGAAATAAACCTTGCTTATTACAGAAAAAAGGACTGGAGAAAGTTCTTGTCTATGATAGATGACCGTGAAAGCACATGTTTAATACATGGAATAAATGGCATAGAAGAGAATCTAATCGAGCTTGACAAATTTTGTCGGGAAAACGGACTAAAAAATATTGGAAAAACGAGGTCTCAATTTGTATCTATAGGAAAATGAATAAAAGACATATAGAAAAACTTAAAGACATTCTATCTGAATGGAATCCACTTGGTGAGCAAGCTAATCAAATCAGTGATTTGGATAACTATGAAATAGAGGCTACGGACATTTTGTTTCATATCAATAAAAAGAGTTCTGTGGAGCAAATTTCAAAAATGATAAGTACTGTTTTAGAACAAGCATTTAGAATTGATGTAGAAATAAAAAAAAGTTTGGAAATAGCCAACAAGATTTACTTAATGTTAAATAAGAAATAAAAACACGAAAGCACAACAAGGGCTAAAATCAATTGATTTGGGCGTCGCTTACTTGGAAAATTCCTGCGAAATTTTCCACTAGTTCGTTCCCTTTTGCTAAATTTACAGCTAAACGTCGCAACTAATCTTAGCTGAAACGTTAGCACCAATTACAAAAAAGAAAATAAAAAGTTTTACTGAAAGTAAGGCGTAAACTCTATGGCTAAAAAACTTAATCAAATCACGTTGTATGATAAACCAATATTCTCTTGGTATGAATTATCTACGCCCGTAGAGAAAGAATTAAGTTTACCTTCCGAATCTTGTTTTGCCTATATTCTTCAAGGTGATAATCAGGATGTAACAAAATTAGGTTTTTTAGCTAGAAAAGGAACAGTTATTCTTTCATTATGTGGCAAAACAGTTGAACATAGTTTTTCAAAAATTGAAGTTGGATATATAAGTACTATTGTTGTTCATTTCAATCAAAAAGTACTACGAAAAGTTTTTGATGGCGAAAAGCCAAAGTTTTGGAAGGAATTGGATTATCCTTTAAAAAAAGACAGTTTTCAAGAAGACGCTTCGGCCTTAGTAAAAGCCTATTTTATGAGTGTTGCCAAGTTTTTTGAACATAAAACAGCACTAAGCGAGGAAATTTTGGCGGTCAAGTTAAAAGAAATTATTCTGCTCCTCCTGCAAACTGAAGAGTCTTCACACTTGAATTTAATTATAAGATGTCTATTTTCTGATAAAACTTTTTCATTTAGGAAAGTCATTGAGGCTAATTTGTATGAACCGTTGAACCTTCAACGTTTGGCAGCTATGACAAACAACAGTATGGCTTCTTTTAAAAGAAAATTCAACAAAATGTACGACAGCACACCAGCTAAATATATCACTCAAAAAAAGTTGGAAAAGGCACGTAGTAATTTAGTTTTTTCTCAGAACTCCATAAAAGAGATTTGCTATGATTGTGGATTCATTAATCCATCCAGTTTTTCTCGAATGTTTAAAAATGAATATGGCTGTTCTCCTACTGAGTTGAGAAAGAACCTCAATGAATGATGATTGAACCCACTGGCAAAGACTGAATCACAATTCGCTAATAAATTTGCATCAAAAAGAATATGAAACATTCAAAATTGATGCGTGCTATCATTTTTCGAGACTATGGCAACCCTCAGGAAGTAGTGAAACTTGTAAAAGATTGTAAAATCCCTATACCCAATAAGAATGAAGTTTTAGTGAAAGTTGAATGTGCCTCAGTTAATGCGGCTGATAGATATATTGTCCGAGCTAATTATTTCATTATTCGGTTGGTTTTTGGATTGTTCAGACCTTCCAAGAACAAGAGAATCTTAGGAATGGATATAGCGGGAACTATTCAAAGCATTGGGCAAAATGTTAAGGGTTTTCAAGTAGGTGATACGGTGGTAGCTGATATTCGAAAATCCTTTGGAGGAGGCTATGCAGAATATGCCACTGTAAATACAAAATACTTGGTGAAAAAACCTGAGGAAGTTTCTTTTGAACAAGCCTGTACAGTGCCTATATCTGGCCAAGCTGCAATGATGGGAATGATTCTTTGTTCAATCAATCCAGGTGATAAAATTCTGGTCAACGGTGCTTCAGGTGGTGTGGGGTCTTTTGGCATTCAGATAGCAAAAGCTCAGGGTGCATATGTAGCAGCTATCTGTTCTACAAAAAAAATTGAGGCAGTAAAAAGTTGGGGAGCAGATGAGATTATTGACTATAAAAAAAAGGATTCAATCGAAACCTTAATTGGAAAAGAGTTTGATGCGGTATTTGATACTGCATCTTTTGAATGTCCAGGCAGATACAAACAGGTTTTAAAGAAAGATGGTAAATATGTATTAGTCGGTGGTGATTTTTACAATATGCTTAAAGTAAAATTTCTTGGCCGATTTGGTCGTGGTAGTCAGAAATTTATGGCTTTAACTCAAAAGGTTGAGGTTACAACAAATATAAAAACAGTACTTGAAATGATTGCTGATAAAAAGATAAAGCCCTCTATACAAAAAGTTATTTCACTAAAAGACGTACCAGATGCTCTTCATAGTCTTGAGCAGCGTACCGTGGTTGGTAAAATAGTTGTAAATTTAAATAAGGAAGTCTAAATCTGTCTTGTCCTGAAATAAGTTTACACAAGCGTATAAAATTTGAAAGAAGATTACATTATAAGAGATCAAGAAATAACACATTTTATTACTGCAACAGTAGTAGGTTGGATAGATTCCTTTACACGAAAATCTATTATATCTTATAAATCATTGGCGAAGAGATTTGCCCAAACAGTTATCAACTTATAGATTTATTTGATAGTTTTATATATTTATATCAAAATTAAAAAGTTCGTTTATTGTAATCTGTAATTCTTTTGAAATAAGAAGAAGAGTTTCATATCTTGGATTTGTATTTCCTCTTTCAATCTCTCCGACAGTTTTTTTGCATAGCCAGTCCTTAAACTCAATTCTTTTTGTGAAATATATTTGTTCGTATCTGGGTTTATAACCTTACTTCTAAGCGCTCTTATTCGGTAACCTAAAGCCTCTTTCTCTAAACCCTTTACATATCATTATTGAAGATGTTTGGCAATAGTTATTAGGAAAGTACTTTTTAGAAATGTATTTTTAAGGGCTCTTTGGTAAAAAACATCTTAAGAATAAACAACAATCCACAACACAAGGTTAGAAACTAATTTAGTATAAACCCTAATCTTTAACTTGTGTAAACCATGCCCCTTAATGGATATAAAAGACAAACTAACCCTGAAATTCCACCTTTTATTTGGCTTAATTTTATTAAGTTTTTCGAACTATTCTCAAAATGCAATAACCATTGGTAAAACCTCAAAAATCCATTCAGAATTACTAAATGAAGATAGAAAACTGGAAATTTATCTACCTAAAAATTATGAAAAATCAGATAGGACTTATCCTGTTCTCTATTTACTTGATAGTTTTTACAATTTTTCACACGCAGTAGGTACTGTTGAATATCTCTTTTTGAATGAACTCATTCCCGAAATGATCATTGTGGGTATAAAGAACACTAGGCGCAATCGTGACCTGACTCCAGATTCTCCAGAGCTTAGTAAGAAAAATAGAGAAAGGCTGGGATTAACAGGTGGCGCTGATAAATTTATGGCTTTTCTTGATAAAGAATTAATTCCGTACGTAGAACAAACATATAAAGCGGCTCCATACAAAGTAATCGTTGGACATTCTTTAGGCGGACTTTTTAACGTTTATACTTTTTTTAAAAAACCAGAACTCTTTGATGCATATCTCACCATTAGTCCTAGTTTATGGTATCCAAATGAATTAATCGCTCAAGAATTTAAAAACGTATTTACTGATTCTTTGAAACCTAATAGAACTTTTTATTTGAGCCTAGCCAATGAAAATAGCGGAAACATGCGCGGGAATGTTCTTAAGTTAAGTGGAGAGTTCAAAAACTATATAAATGCTAATAAAGAGGCTAATCTTAGATTCAAATATGACCCAATGCCTAAAGAATCACATAGCTCCATTGGTTTGCCTTCAATATATTTTGGTTTACGTTTTATTTTTAAACCAACTCAATATGAGGTTCCCAAAACCAAAGAGGAAATTATGGCTCAAGGTGGGCCAGATAAGGCTATCGAAAAGACAATAAAATACTTAGATCAACTATCCGAAAAATTTGGTTTTGAAGTGACAAACAAATATGCCTTAAACAATCTTGGTTATGCTTTCCTGAAAATAGAAGAATTCAAGGAATATTCTATAAATGCATTTAAAGCCAATATGGAAGCCCATCCTAATTCATACGATGTATACTCAGATTTAGGATCGGCTTACGAAGAACTCGGTGAATTGCAGAAAGCAAAACATAATTATCTGGAAGCATTAAGACTAATCAAGGAAACGGAAGATCCAGAATGGGAATTCTATCAATCAGATTTGGATAATTTAGAAAAGAAAATAAAGACAAAAACTCGTAACTAACATTGAAAAACTGTTTAAAACAAAGACATGTATTAGAGTGCATAGTTAATTTTCTAAACTCAATTAACATAATGGTTGTTGAGAAAAAATTACCTAATGATACATTTCTACCAGGACTAAGTCTTAAAGGAAATACCATCTTAATGGACTTAGATAAATTAAAATACCCTGGTGACTTATTGCATGAAGCTGGTCATATAGCAACAACAGAAGAAAAAAACAGGCAATTTATAGGTACTGAAAAATTAGGAAGTCATTGGCCAACAGATGGTGATGAAATTGCCACTATTCTTTGGTCTTATGCCGCATCCTATCATTTGAATCTTGATCTAGAAATTGTCTTTCATCCAAACGGATATAAAAATGAATCTGAATGGCTTATTGAACAATTCAACAGCAAAAATTACATAGGATTGCCTCTCTTGGAATGGATGTCTCTTTGTAATAAAGAAGAATTTCCAATAATGAAAAAATGGTTAAGATAAAATCAATAGAAATAAACGAAAATACGACAAGACAACAATAAAAACCTAAAACATACAATATTCCCTTCATATAAAAAAGATCCATCCAATCATAAGAATGTATGAATTGGAAGAAATTAGAGTATTACAAAAGTCTGTTTTTTCAAATTTCCATGTCCTTAAGGAATAATTGAAGTAAACTGTCTTTCCTCTTTATCAAACTCTGCTTTTATGCCTAATAATAAATTTTCTGCCGACAAAGAAGTTGATTTTTCTTCTAATGCCAGAAGCGAAGCATGCATAATCGCAGAAATAATTTGGGCGCCTGTCAATTCATATTTTTCACCTATTTGATTTATTAAACCTGTTTCTACAGAAACATTCTTAGGAATTGAATTTGTCCAAAGTTTTATGCGTTCTTCAAGAGTTGGTTTTGAAAACTTAATAATAGAATTAAATCGTCTTAAGAAAGCATCATCAATGTTATTTTTAAAATTGGATGTTAAAATCACCAAGCCGTTAAATCGTTCTACACGCTGTAAAAGATAACTCACTTCCTGATTGGCATATCTATCGTTTGATGATTTTGTGCTTGTTCTTTTTCCAAAAAGGGCATCAGCTTCGTCAAACAATAAAATCCACTCTTTATTTTCTGCCTGATTGAATATTTTTTCTAAGTTTTGTTCGGTTTCACCAATATATTTAGAAACAACCTGCGACAAATCGATTCGATACACAGGTCTGTTAAATTCTTTTCCAAGTAATTTAGCGGTTAATGTTTTACCTGTTCCTGGTGGTCCATAAAACAGCGTTCTAAAACCTGGAAGAATATGTTTTTTCATTCCCCATTCTAACAATAGTGCCTTTTGATGTTTGATCCATAGTTGAATTTGATTAATCTGATTATGAACCGTTTCATTTACAATGAGATCATCCCATTCCATGTCTGTACGCACTTCTTTAGCAGGAAAATTGGTGCCAAATTTTGGTGTAACAACCTCCCCATAACATAATAGATGAACAACCTCTTTGGAGAGCATTAATTTGCCACTCATTATTGGTTCTCCTTCTTTAACATCTTCTATAGATACTATACTTTCTTTGAAAAACCAATGATCTGGTGAAAGCAATTGCTGAATTTGTAATCGATAATTAATATCGTTTTTAGCTAATAAATATAAAGCTGTCTGCCCTGTAGGAATTAATCCTCTATGGTTTTCTGTTTTCACACCTCCTAATTCTGGTAAATCGCCGCCTTCTGGATACACCTCCTTTATAATACTTTCTAAAAAATTAGGGAGCACATGAGGCATCAATGCTAGAGAAAGAATAAGCCCCTCTTCATGTGTGGTTTCCTTTTTTAATATTTCTGAAAAAGTGTTTCGAAAATTGAATTCCTGCGTATTGTCTGAATCCGCTTTAAGCGAAGAAATTATAAAAGATTTTAGGTTTTCAAATAGCATAATTGCAATTAATTATAATCGACGTGATTTATTGACATAAACAGACCAAATAAAAGGTTGATAAGTATTGGTAGATCCTGTAACATAATGTTGTAAATAATACAATCCTGATAGCCCTGGTAAATAACTCCAAGCATCATTAACGCCACCGCCATAATGATCAAAAATTCTATATCGAATTCTTAGTATTCCATTACGAATTCGTATTCGAGCCTCTAACCTTTGATACCCACCCATTACAGCTACAGAAAAGAGACTATCCCACTTACCAATATAACCAGGCCTTGTTCTTATTAATTCTGCTTGACAGTTATATCCTGCTAATGAATTATGTATGTTAAAGTAATCTGCTATACTTTGTTCAAATTGTTGAGTAAATTGTGTAATTGCATTAGTGCCGCCTATAATTCTGGACATATCACTCCCTGTAGAAAAATCGATAGAACTTCCACTTCCAGTAAGAAAATGATTAAATAAACGATTATCTGCATTAGTGCTTTCTCCTGCTGTTCCTGTAAAAAAGCCAATCCTAAAATCGGATAAAGCTCCAGATTCTCCAAAAACAGTATCATAAGCAATTATATCTGGGCTTCTATCGCGAGGGGAATGAGGTACTTTATCCAAGTCATTATCACTATTACGTGTAATATCTCTTCCATCTGAGCATTCCATCTGAGTAACGACACCTCTAACAGTTTCGTCTTCAAATTCATATCGAGTCCTTTTTAATCTAATAAGCGCAGAACGGTTTAGTTTTCGATTCGCTTCTGTACTATTGTTTCTCATGCAATTTGTTGAAGGTGCTCCGCTATACGTTTCTATTTGACCTCTTGCAGCTTCTGGTAATGCAAAATAAAATTCGGTTGCACGAAGGGTTCGTAAATTAGAGTTAACGCCTTCATCTCCTTGACAGTCTGTAAAACCTAATATTTCCCAGGTAAGATGGGTATTCGTTTCCATATCCCTAACAAACGTATTCCATCTTGGATTAACAGTTAAATCACCATCAATATTTCCACTATTTACTGCAAAATTAGAAATTAGCATGCCTGTACCACCGCTTGTGAGATTAAATAATTCAAATGGTTCCCTTATCGACCTTGCGACTTCTCCACTTTCTCTTGTTGGGCAATCTTCTTGTGTTTCACATCTTACAAATCTCTGAACCTTCCTACCAACACCTCCATTCTGCTGCACTGTATGTGTTAATTCATGCGCTAATAAATGTTTTCCACTATCTGAATTGGGGCTATACTTCCCTTCATTAAAATAAATATCATTACCCACTGTAAAAGCTTGCGCATTGAGGTCGCGACTCATTTGCACCGCTTGACTTCCAGTATGGATTTTTACATCTGAAAAATCGGTGCCAAAACGACTCTCCATGAAGTGCTTTGTTCCGTGATCCATCATACTTCCATTTCCTCTGGAACTATTAATTTGGCTTTCTACATGACTGGGTGCATGACCGCCACTTTCAGAATGAGATGATCGTTGTATTAAAGGAGTTATATTTTCTGCTAATGCCTTTTTTTGAATTTTCTCTTCTTCCCCGCAAGTACTACACTTTCTCTGGATTAATGCACCTGTTTGAGAAACGTTTTGTGTGGTAGGTTCTGGCATTCGCATTACTTTCTCAGCTATGTTATCTGCTTCTACTTCATACGAATCATGGGCAGCGCCTACACTCATTTTTTTTTGAATGACAGGTTTAAAAAATGACGTACTTTTTCCAGTCGTTATTTTTTCTCCTTGTAACATTGTTTTTTGCATAATCTTGATTTCATAATTGCCGATTAAAGATGTAAACACATTTTTTAGTTATGGCACATAAATTTTACCATAAAAAGATGAGGCATTTCTTTCAGATCCCACCATATCCTTATAATCTTTACATATATTTTTATTTTCTACTTTCCAATACATCATATTACTTATTTCTGAAAAGATTGGTGACTTTTTTTTGTAGCTGTCAGTTATCTCTATATCTATCTTTTTAAATATTTCCTTATCATTATTTTCCAATGTATTAATAAATAGGTATTAATTCGATAAAACCCTGCTCCTCACTAATAGTCAAACTTTTACTAACCGCAATTTTTAATTTTTTAATAAAACCACTTTCTTTAAACATCTATTATTTTTTAGAAAGTAATACCTGTTGCTGTGTTTCCAGAAATACCATCCCATCTTTCTGAAGCATCTCTTACTTGTTGTGTATAGCTACAAGTTGCTCCAGGAGTTGTCGGTCTAAAGATAATATCACCACTACTGTTAATATAGTATCCCCATCGAACACATGCAGCTACCCAATTTTTACCTGAAGCATCTGTACAAACTGCACAAGTATAGAATTCTTTTCCAGCGTTTGTAGTTGTACTCCAATCTCCAGGAGCATCCCAAAGGATTGCAGGAGAAGTTTCAGATCCCTCTACTCCATTTGAACCAGATGTGTAATAAGGTACCGTTGCAGAAGTTAATCTATCTACTCTCCAACCTCTAGAAGGTGCTGAAGCATCTCCCCAACCAGATCTTTCCCGTCTTGTAGCATTATTAGGGTCTGCTGTCTCCATATTACCAGAATTATTTCGAGTTATATTTCTTACTGACTGAAGCAACTTCATTGGTGTACATCTGCCGCAATATTGATTGTCGGTTATAGAAGCTTCAATTTTAACATAGACGCCTTTTACATCTCTTGATGCTGAACGATATGGATAGACGCCTTTGTAAGCTTTTGAAAATTTAAAACTCATAGAATAATTACCAGACCTGCAAGTTGCAGTATAGGTATTTCCCATAGCCGTGTCTGCAACCATAGTACCATCTGTTATTCCTTTGTCCACTCCTGTACTTGCCTCAAATGAAGCATCATCAACTTTCTGTACCTTCTTCCCAATTCCACCTCTCTGTTGCACCGTATGCGTTAACTCATGCGCCAATAAGTGTTTTCCACTGTTTGAATTTGGGCTATACTTCCCTTCATTAAAATAAATATCGTTACCTACTGTAAAAGCCTGGGCATTAAGGTCGCGACTCATTTGCACCGCTTGACTTCCTGTATGGATTTTTACATCTGAAAAATCGGTGCCAAAACGGTTTTCCATAAAGTTTTTTGTTCCGTGATCCATCATACTTCCACTTCCCCTAGAACTATTAATTTGGCTTTCTACATGACTGGATGCATGACCGCCACTCTCAGAATGAGATGATCGTTGAATCAAAGGAGTTATATTTTCTGCTAATGGTTTCTTTTGAATTTTCTCTTCTTCTTCACAACCACTGCATTTTCTCTGGATTAATGCACCTGTTTGAGAAACGTTTTGTTGCTTAGGTTCTGGCATTCGCATCACTTTGTCTGCCACATTATCTGCTTCTATTTCGTAAGCATCATTTGAAGCCCCTACACTCATTTTTTTTTGAATGACAGGTTTAAAAAATGACGTACTTTTTCCAGTCGTTATTTTTTCTCGTCGTAACATTGTTTTTTTCATAATCTTATTTGATAATTGCCGATTAAAGATGTAAACACATTTTTTAGTTATGGCGCATAAATTTTACCATAAAAAAAATGAGGCATTTCTTTTAGATCCCACCATATCCCTATAACCTTTACGTATATTTTTTTATTTTCTACTTTCCAATACATCATATTACTTATTTCTGAAAAGATTGGTGACTTTTTTTTATGACCGTCAGTTATCTCTATATCTATCTTTTTAAATATTTCCTTATCATTATTCTCCAATGTATTAATAATAGGTGTTAATTTGATAAAACTCTGCACTTCACTAATAGTCAACTTTTTATTAACTGCTATTTTTAATTTTTTAATAAAATCACTTTCTTCAAACATCTATTATTTTTTTAGAAAGTAATACCTGTTGCTGTGTTTCCAGAAATACCATCCCATCTTTCTGAAGCATCTCTTACTTGTTGTGTATAGCTACAAGTTGCTCCAGGTGTTGTCGGTCTAAAGACAATATCACCACTACTGTTAATATAGTACCCCCATCGAACACATGCTGGTATCCAGTTTTTACCTGAAGCATCTGTACAAACTGCACAAGTATAGAATTCTTTTCCAGCGTTTGTATCTGTACTCCAATCTCCAGGAACATCCCAAAGGATTGCAGGAGAAGTTTCAGACCCCTCCTCACCTACCCAAGTAGATGTATAGTATGGGTTAGTAGATGATAAAGTCGTATCTACTCTCCAACCTCTAGAAGGTGCTGAAGCATCTCCCCAACCAGATCTTTCCCGCCTTGTAGCATTATTAGGATCTGCAGAAACCATATTACCAGAACTATTTCTAGTTATATTTCTCATAGATTGAAGCAATCTCATAGGAGTACATCTACCACAATACTGATTATCGGTTATAGAAGCTTCAATTTTCACATAGACGCCTTTAACATCTCTTGAAGCTGCACGATATGGATAGACGCCTTTGTAAGCTTTTGAAAATTTAAAATTCATAGAGTAATTACCAGACCTGCAAGTTGCTGTATAGGTATTTCCCATAATTGTATCGACAGTCATAGTTCCATTGGTTATTCCTTGATCAACACCAGTTCCAGACTCAACTGTTGCGTCATCAACTTTCTGTACCTTCCTCCCTATTCCACCTCTCTGTTGTACCGTATGCGTTAACTCATGCGCCAATAAATGTTTTCCACTGTTTGAATTTGGGCTGTACTTCCCTTCATTAAAATATATATCATTACCCACCGTAAAAGCCTGGGCATTGAGGTCGCGACTCATTTGCACTGCCTGACTTCCTGTATGGATTTTCACATCTGAAAAATCGGTACCAAAGCGGTTTTCCATAAAGTTTTTTGTTCCGTGATCCATCATACTTCCATTTCCTCTGGAACTATTAATTTGGCTTTCTACATGACTGGGGGCATGACCGCCACTCTCAGAATGAGATGATCGTTGAATCAAAGGAGTTATATTTTCTGCTAATGGTTTCTTTTGAATTTTCTCTTCTTCTTCACAACCACTGCATTTTCTCTGGATTAATGCACCTGTTTGAGAAACGTTTTGTTGCTTAGATTCTGGCATTCGCATCACTTTGTCTGCCACATTATCTGCTTCTATTTCGTAAGCATCATTTGAAGCCCCTACACTCATTTTTTTTTGAATGACAGGTTTAAAAAACGGGGTTTTTGTTTTGGCTCCTTGGGCTTTATTTTTTCTATGAAGCGTTACTGTTTCCATAATTTACTTATTTTATTTTTCTTAAAGAATCCTGTACTAATAACCTATGATTCATATTGAAAAGTACCGTTTTATTAATATTTGGATTCGTTTCTAGTTTTTTAATAGCTCTTTTCGCCTCCTTAATTTCAACTTCGGTATGAGTTGATTTAGGTAATTTTTCAATACTAATCTGCGTATTTACCATGTCTTTTACTGCTAAGGCTTTAGAATTAGTAGGATCGGTTTTAATAGCCGAATCTGATAACGTTTTTGCCTTTTCTGTATTTCCTTTTACTAAATAAGCTTCACTTAATCCTGCTAACTCTCCCGATTCTAATTTGGGCTGTTCTTTTTCTATTCTATCGAGAGATTGCCCTAATTCTTCTCTTAACACAACATTATCTGGGCATTCAGCCAAAGCATCCGCCATTGTTTTTATAAATTCTAAATCTTGTTCTTTACTATATTCTAAACCAAAAATTTTTGCGTTAGAAATTAAAGGAAAGCCCATCATTAGAAAAGCAATAATGACCAGCCACGATATTTTCATATAAGATTGATTCTTTTTAATATGTATAAAAATCATCGTCAAAGAGAATAATAATGTTATGCCTCCTAAAATTAATAATACAATTTCTGTAGTTTCCATAAGCTTAAAAATTTTAAGTTAACCATTTTTCTAAAGAGAATACATCTAAAGAAGATTTTTGGAAATTCCGAATTCTTTTATAAACACCATCTCCATTACGAGAACCACTTCTATTGGTATTCCCCTCAATGGTGGTGAAAGTATCCCCATCTATTTCGATAATAATAGCAGTATGTGTCCAATCATGCAGCGATTTTCGTATTAATAAAATATCTCCTGGTTTTACTAAATGAGGTTGTTGCCGTATTTTACTGTTTCTAATAAGACACTTATGCTCTAAACCTTTCATTCCTACAACATCACAACTGTAAGTTAAAGGCATAATTTTAGTAAATTTTATACCATGCAGGGATAGTGCCTGATCTATAACCGCTTGAACAAACCCCATACACCAGTACCAAAAATGACCTTGGTGCCCATCCATATAACTTTTAACCCATGGCCCTGAATTACTTTGCCCTTTTATGACTAATTCTTTCGGTTTATTTTTTAAATGATTTTCAGCTACTTTTAATATTGTTTCTCTGATATTAGATTCTAGAGTTACACCCTCAAAGGCATTTTTTAGTGGGAGCGATAATGCATCAAAAATCGTTTGGTCTACAATACCTGTTTCACTTTTATGGATAAATTTTTGAAAATTCTTTACACATCTTTCTGTAGCAGGTCCAAAATCACCATCAATTTCGGTCATAGTACCTATTCCTGTATGCATTTGTTCTTGTAAACAAAGCCATGACTGAATATTAATAACATCAGATTTTTTATTTTTACTCCCTCGTATTTTTTGGACGTTAGAAATAACAATTTCTTTTTTATAAGCTGTTTTTCTCATGACTATTGTTTTTAAATTAACGTAAGTTTGATGTCCTTTTCATCAAAAAAATAATGATTATTAATGAGCGACTAGAAATCTCAGAAGGATGTAATTCTTCCTCATAAGCTTCCCATTATATCTTTTCAAAAAATTATCCCTTCTTGATTTTTAACATTTATCAAATAAAAACTCACATTAAAATTATTAATAATTCCAGTTACATATAAGATAATTTTCCATCCATGGTGTTTCTATCATGCTTATCCCCCAGGGTAATTGTTCTAATAAAATATCATATCCCTTTTCATCTACCCACAGGTGATATTCATTTTCTTTTACTAATTCCAACTTTGCTTCTCTTTGTAAAAATGTTTCTTGTAAAGCTTCTATAGATGACTTGTTCATGGCTTTCCAATGTTCATTAACCGCTTCAAGTAAATTTTTACATTTTTCCTTTTCTTTTGCTGTGGTTTTTAATGTCACATTCACAACCTCGTCAATTGAAAATCCACATAAAATCTTATTAAGAATGAGATCGCTTTCTTGTACCTTTTCTTTACCAGTAATTAAATATTGTGTGAGTAAGATGGCTTTATGTTGGTTAATTTGTTTTTTCCACTTCCCGTCAGTATTGCACAAATTTAATTGTTCGAAAAGTGCTTTCAGAAAAGGATGTAAAAGCACTAAACCTGCATTTTTGATATAATGTATGTTTCCTAAATCGGCCTTTTCTTTAACTTTTTTTATTTGAATATTGTTTTCTTGAAAACCTCTTTCTAGTTTTTTAAATTCGTTTTCAGAATGCGTATTATGCGTACTATTACAATGCGCTTTTATTTTTTCGAAGAAATTTTCAGTTATTGATGTGCTGTATTTATTTTCTAAAATGAATTGACAAAACAAACTCAGTTCTTTTGGTTTTACATCAACAAAATCTTCTGAAAATTGAATCAACTCTTTTAATAGAACACCTTTTAAAATACTTTTATTTTCAAGATAATTTGTCCATTGCACCAATTCTAACCAAAGTTTTTTTAATGCACTATCGTTGTTTATTTTCTTTATTATTTTTTTGATCGCTTCATTATCTTTTTCAATATGTTTTAAAACAGCATCAAAAAGTTCTATAAATTCGTTAGTAAAGCCATCTAATTTTTTTGTTACTATTTCTTTAAAAAAAGCGGGAACTGAAAAAATCCAGCGCATTACTGATTTCCTGTTTTTTTCGAAATTTGAAAGCAATGCCTCTACGAATGCTTCTTTTACCTCAATTTCGTAAACAATCCTTTCTAAATCCTCAGAAATCGAATTTTCAATAATTTTTCCAGTCTTTAAAAACTCTAAAAAAATATATTCAGCATGATTACTATTCGAAATAAATCCAGTAGATTTTTCTATATCTTTCTTTCCTTTAAAACTATAAAGCTGATTCCGTTTTAAATAGTCTTCAATTTGATTCAAACTTTTTTGTACCAACTCTTCTTTCCAATATTTCTTTGAAATTGGAGGTATTTCTAAGTCTAATACCTCAATATTTAACGTGTCGTTTTTTGAGTCGTACTTATTAAATAGCGCTTCTAGTTTTGGATAAAATTCTTTTTCTAACAACTGACTTAATTGACCTTGCATCTCTTTCCCAAAATTTTGGGAAGCACACTGAATATCAAATATATGTTGTTGAATAAGATGCATGTTTTATCGAATTAAAATTTATCAGGACAATGCACTGCAAACGATGTGAAAATTTGGTCGCCATTAAATAAATGGCTATTAGGCTCTGGCTCTTGGCTGTCAATTCTAATGTCGAAAGTTTTATTAGTATAAGTAAAATTAAGACTACCTACTACAAATGGTTTCTTAACTGGCGACTGCTTGTTTTCTATTTTTACTAAAAAATCTATTTCATTGCCCAAGTCGGTATTCATTATCTCTTCTAAGTCTTTTACAATGGCCTCTGGAATTTTATGTTCGAATACCAAATCGTTTACGCTCGTTTCTGTAATAGCAATTCTAAACGTTATGTTTACAAATGATTTTCTAACACCTCTTAAAGAATAATTTAGTGTTGCTCCTCGATCATCTTTTATTGCTGTTTCACTTTTAAAACTAAAAGTAGATACATTAGATGGACCGTTTAATTCTTTACAATCTAAAATATCTTTTAAAATTGTATTGGTATCTACTGCTTTTATATCGCCATTAGTGATGATTCTCTTATCAATATTAGCAATGATTTGTGTTTTTGATTTTGCTGCCATGATTATATTGTTTTAATTATTAGTTTGTATTGAAATCGTTTGAATTAAAGTCTGAATTGTTGAAATCTCCAGTAGAACTACCAGCAGTCACATTTATAGTTTGTCCACTTTCGCAAACCGTTCCCAGTTGCTTTATAGTTACTGTAAACTTTGTGTTTGCGTCATTAAAATCGAAACTATGTGATATGTTATTCTCTTTTGTTGTAACAATAGAAGAATTATCACCAAAATTGAATTCATATTCGTGAGCATCTGGTGTTATTGTGTTTCTAAATAAGAATTTATTAGGATCTTGACCATCTCTCACTGCTGTCCATTTAACCGATTTTGGACTTACAATTTCAAATTCGATGGTATTACTTAATTCATCATCAATCTCATATTGTAAGGTATATATTTTTGGATTTGCAATTGATGTATGGCTAGGTACTAAATAATATTTATCACTTTTCTGAATGATAGCATCTTTTGCGGTTCCTGTAAATGTGCCCCCAGATTTACCTTTAATTTTTACTTCGTATTCTCCTTTATCTGTTTGACAATATTCCAATGTGTCTAGAGAAATGGACAAGGGCTCATTAACTTCAATTTTTACTTCTAAAGTGTTTCCATCGCCACAACACACATAAGGCAGAAAGAAATCGGCAATTATGGTTTGCTGAAACGGATTTTTTTCTACACCAGAACCAACTTCATATTGTAAAACGCCTTTGATGTTTTCAAGAATATAATCGTTCATTTGAGCCGTATAATTAGTATCTAAATTATACTTAGCCATTTCTAACAAATCATTCTTAATATTATCTGATTCTTCTTTGCATTTATTAATGGATGCTCCTTTTGGTTTTGCTTTAATTTGCGATTTATAATCGTCAAATTGCACACTATTAATTAACTCCTCTTTTATACTGGCTTCTATAGGGATATTTTTCTTATACTGGGTCACTGCTTTTAACAAATTGGCATAAATTAAAGGTGGCGCAGTGGCTTTAAAAATAGATGTATCCACGTATACTAATACAAATGTGCCTCCTTTTGTAACCCCTGCTTTATGCTCTATCCCTGGATGCTTTTGTAAAAAAGTGGAGAAAAATAAATCTTTATACGCTTTTTGCCATCTTACGTTTGCTTCTTCATAAATAACAGTGAATGGATCTTCTAAAAACAGTTCATTAATATCATCTAGTCTATCTATTAAATCTTCTGCAATCGTTGATAATGTTGGGTTTTGTAATTGAACACACCATCTATGAAATAAGAATACATAATTCAACTGTTTAAAAATATCGTAGAATGATTTATAATTTGGTAAAAAGGCTTTTAAATCATTAGTCAATAAATTCTTTAATTGGGCGAGTATATTCTTAAAATTATCGATGTTTTGTTTTGTAATAATCTTCTTTTCATCTAAAACATTTCTTCTTAAATCCATCCATTTAATAACAAACTCGGTAATGTTATAGACTCTCTTTCGAGCCAAGTCATAATCGGTTTCTAAATCGTCCCAGCGTCCTTCAAATTTTAAAATATCGACCTCTTTATTTATAAAATTAACGGCGTTTAAAGCGGTAACCTTAAATGGTAAAGCATAGCTGTTTTTAATCAAATTAAGGTCGCTAATGGCTTTTTTATAATTCATACCAATGTGCCCCTCCACTCGAAAGAAATTATACGGCTCCATATCAAATAATAAAGGGTCTTTTACAGATGGTTTATTCGTATAATTTGCCGTATTTGAATGGTAAGAAAGAATAGTATCGTTTTGATTTTTTGATGTTAGTTCAGGATTCCATTTTTTATTTAATTCTAAAATATCATTGTAATAAAAAGGGATTGCCTTTTCACTTAAAGGCATATTTCCTGAAGAAGAAGGCGTTATTCTTATTCTGTTTCCTTTTGGTATTTCAAACGAGGTAAGAATAAGCGCTAACTTTTCAAACAAAAGAATTAATTCTTTACGCTTTGCGTGCTCTTCATTGTTTCCATTTAACGTTTTAATAAAAGGAGTTCTATACACCTCTTTATCATTTTCATTTCCTCCTAAAACGACATGAAATGGAAACAAATCTTCGTCTACACAACACAAACTAGGGTTTATTTTCTTGAAATCAATAATGTCATTGTAAGCCGTTACAATATCAAATATCCAATCCCAAACATATTGTATGTTGACACTTGCTTTGTATTTATTTACAGTTTCATTAATAGTTCCTTTACTGTTTGCCAGAATATTTAAACTGCTGCCTTGCGATAATACATTTTTAAAATCTTGGTAAACAGCAGCAATAGAATTAGTGATTCCTGTTAAAAAGGCATCATTATATACCTTTTTAAAACCGTCAAGAACATTGGACGCTGTTATTATATTTTTATAAGGAACATTGTACCTTGGAAAACTTAATTTTGAGTACAATTCTGGTAATTGATACGGCGTAATTAATGTTGCTACTTCTTCATTTATTGGAATAACCAGAGGTCGGATGTTAAATTCTATTCGTTTTCCTTTATCATCGCAATTTGTTGTAACACAATTTTTTTGATCAATTAATGTCACTTCTAATAATAGAATAATCAACTTATCATTAAAGAAATTATTAGGAATTGGTTTTTTGTCTTCATTAGTAGCATCGGCAGGAAGTAATTCAGAGCATTTTTTTATGGATTCATATTTAGGCGTATATTTAAAAATAGCATCTAAATAAGGCTCCCTAATATAATCTGGTTTTAAAAACTGATCCGAAATTTCAAAATCGTGATATTGCGTAAATTCTTTTTCTTTCCAATTAATTTGGAAACCAAGTGAAGTTACTGCTGTTCCACAGGCTATTTTTACACTATTTACAGTAGGAAAAGAAAGTTCTAATCCGCAAACAATTCCCAAGCCTATTAGATTTTTTCGCGTAATGCGGTCTTGTTCTTCTAAATGACTTACAAGCAAATTTAGTTCCTTTTGACTAAGCACTTGATCTGCTTCAAAAACTGGATAAATAGAGGTGTTATATGCTTCCATGATGTGTTTTTTATAATGTTCCTAATGATGTGTTTGCAAGAATTATAGGATTGTTTGATTCGCTTAGTTCACAATCATATAAATTCCCTTCTGGATATAATGTATTGAGCTCTTTTACTGCTAAAATGAGTTCGTTTAATGATTTTTTATATTTTGTTTCTTCTGCTTTTGTTAGTGTATTTTCACAAAAATGCCTTCTATAATACCTGTAATTTTCAAGCCAATTTTTATACGCATTTTGAAACCCTAACATGTCACTGGCATTTACCCAACATATTTTTAATAAAGTATGCGCTGGTGCTTCTTGTCTAAATACTTTTTCGGCATATTTTCTAAAAATGAGATTCTTGAATCGCGAAATATAACCTGGTAAAACGATGGTTGCTTTAAATGAATATGGGTCATTATTGGCTTCGTCGTCACAATCGTCATTTAAACAAACGGTTAGTAAGTCATCATCTGTAAAGGCCTTGTTTTTAAAAGGTCTTAGTAAAATATGTTCCAAACAATAAAAATTTTCATAATAGATATTCATTATTTTTATCATTTGCACTAAATAGTCGTACGCTTCACTTTCAGAAGTAAATTTCTTATCTAATCGGGCTATCTTATTAGTTTCATCTACTAAATGCAAGTGAAAATTTGCGCCAGTTTTAGTTATTTGATACAGGTTTTGATCTAAAAAATGACTCTGAGCCCATGCCCATTTTTCTGGCAAACCAACACCTGGAGCAATAATTTTAAATACATAACTTTCGCTTGCTGTTACTACGGTCCATTGTGGTTGTGGACTATCTTCTGTAACGATGTCTCGCAGTGGAATTTCTCCAATGCCCAATAACTTAGCTACGCGTTTTTCATAACCCGCGCGATGGTCTGAGTCCCAAAAAGGATGAAACTCTAAAGCCTTTGTCGTTTCGTTTATTGTTGCATTTAAATAATCAATTCTTAAGCCTCTTTTACTACTTACCTCGGGATAATTATTAATAAAATTTTGCTTGTCCTCTATTAAGTCTTCATAATCAAAAGAAAGTGATCCCATACCAGAAGTGTTTTGAGATAGTTGATACATCATAAACACATAATCGTTGAAGCTTTCTGAAAATCGTGCTAATAAATGATCTAAAACTCTATTACGTCTATCGTAAAAGTCATTTTTAGTTTCATAAAGCGACACTTCATCTGCAGATTCCCCATTTAATAATTTTGATTCCAGTTCGCTAGAAAACAATTCTTTAGAATAAAAATCGTCGCCCGTTATAGGATTGGTTTCCAGATATGTGGCAAAGTATGTTTGTGTAATGGATTTTGTATCGAAAAGCGTTTTAGCATGGTACAATTGACTAAAAAAGTCAGCAACAATCTGTTCGTAGAAATACAAATACCCTTTTAATTGTTTCGCTTGTGCTTTTCGTAAAGGTGTCTCTTTTTCTGAAATATAATTTTTACCTAAGCCATAATTTCTTGGAAATTCATCTTGAATACTGTAGTAATGATCAAAATCATAATAATCGCCATTTTCAATTTCAAAATCGTTCTTTGTATTTTGCAATTTCTTTTGATTGAATTGCGTTTTATACATAATTACTTTTTGTTCGACCAACATTAATTGGGTTTCGGACAGTAAAAAAGGAATGTTTTTTTGAAAGAGTAATAATTTAGACTTTTGTGCATTAAAGACAGGCTTTACTTCTCCCGAAAGTTTTAAAATCCATTTTTCGTTAGTCGCATTTGTAATGGGTTTTCCCAATTCATTATAAGCAGTCATCATAAGGTTTTTAACCGATTTCACCCCAGAAACTTCCATTAAAACTGCAATAATATCGGATGCATGAATCTCGCTAGCTAATTGTGCTTTTTCAATTTCTTCATCTTTTAAAAATCCGTGAGTTAGCTTTGGACCTAAAAAAATATCCTCAGAATGATAGCCTTCACTTACCATTTGTGCCAAAGTGTAAAATAAAATCTTTGGATTAATAATATTATCAATAGCTATTTGAATTTGGGTCATGACTTCCACAGCATCAGCTCCCAGTTGCAATTCGATATCTGCACAAATACCAATAGCAACTTTTTCAACAATTTCAGTACATAAATAATCCTCTGTAAAATTTCTGTTTTGATGTAATTTAACTGCTATTGTTGAAAATATTTCTTGTATTTTATCTTTCTTTTGTTCGAACAACGAAATGATGCTGGATACATTTTTTTCTATTGAAAAATGATTGATTACCAGATCTTGTTCTGATACATCTTCGGTAAAAATTCTAAAATGCAGCGCATCTGTTGGGTTGCTAGTTCTACTTACCTGTAAAAAAACAATCTCTTCTATTTTCTTAACACTATCAATTGTTATTTTTGATGGGGTGTTCATTTTCTTGAACAATTGTGCCCCCGAATGATTCCAATGGGTAAATTGAGGTACTATTTTAAGGTTTACCCAACGGTTATTTTCCCAAAAGGCATACTCTAATATTAATGTATTTAAATCTCCTAGAATAGGATCTTCATCTAGTTCTATTTTTATTTTGTTTAAGCCTCTTAATCGTAGTTTTTCTAATAATTTATTGTTTTTGTCTACTTTCTTAAGGCTTAATTTATCTTCAATTTTATTAATGTAAATCGATGCTTCACTATCATTTGGCAGCAAATAACCATTGACATCGGTTGTTTTTTTTGTAGGCAATAACCAGGCGTTTGAAACTCCTTTAATATCAATGAGTAGTTTTCTATAATCAATGACTGTTAACGGTGCATTTGTAAAAATAGTTGCTGCCGAAAAAAACGTACTATTTTCTATAGTTCCATTTTTATTTGTTAAAAGATCTTTGATATCAAAATCGGCACGATAACCAAGCTCTGTAATAACATAACATAACACATCTAAAATGGTAATGCCTGGATCATGGGGATTATAATCTGTCCAGAATTTAGAACCAAGCTGCTCAATATATTTGAACCCTTCATCCAACAAGTATTCAAAATCCTGAGAAGGTGGTAATATTCTATCTTTTTCTATATAGTGTTGTGTTGGCATGATTTTCAGATTTCTTTAATGGTATGTGTTTCTGTAGGAATAAATAATGTAAAATCAGATTGCGGTGTAATCTTATCTAAGTTTTGTATCGCATTACCAATAATTTCATTGTTTTCATCCAGTTTATATTGGGTCACCTTAAAATCGGTGATGTAATCCACGTAACTCTGATTGTCAATCAATTGAATTATGGATGAAAACTCAATGTCGTTGGCAAAATTGAAATCGGCTTCATCATAAGACCAAGGGCTCAAATAACTGTTTATGGCTTCTTTAAGTTGGTCTTTGTACAATCGGGTATCCATTCCCTGTACAAAATGAAACTTCACACAAAACTGAATTTCTACTTTTTCTAATTTGGGTGCTTTTACATGTATTCTAACATGTGGTGATGCTTTTTTATAAAGGTGTTCTTTTATTAAAAGCATTTTATTAAGGCTTAAAAGTGGTTTCCAGCTAATGTTTTCTGTTGTTGATGATTTTGCAATAGGAATAAGCGTTACATAACCTGCCGAAACATTTGATATTTTAGTATCATATCGGTAATGATTTAAGGTTTTTAAACGATAAACTTCAGGAAATTCTTCTAGTACTATTCTTTCGTAATCCCAAGTGGTAATCGCTCTATTTTTATGACGTAATCTTTCGCTGGTTCTTATGTATAAAGCATCGTCTTGCTCGGCAACTCTTCCTAAAAAAGAACTATAAGGTTGAATTATTTTCTTAACGCCATTTATAGCTTTATAAGATTTAGTAATGGTTTCTTTTGGCGTGTTTTCTAAGAATTCGGTTCCTATACCTTCAAAATCTGCCAAAACAGCTTTAAATGCCTGAACATGAATTCCTAAAAACTTACTAATAGCCTGAATATTTGATACCGATATTCTTACCCAAAATAAATTTTCTGGCAATCTTGTATTGGTATCTACTTTAAACTCTGGAACTGTTATAGCAACTAAACCCGATTGTGTTAGAGAATACGTTTCATCTCCTAGGTCATTTTGCTCAAAATTTTCCCATTTATTATTACTTAAATAGTTCCATGTAATTGTTGCTGGTTCTAATAATGGATTTGCAGTGCCTTCTTCTAATTGAATTAAGAAGCTTAATCCATCTTGGGGCTCTACAGTGTCGAATCCTATATAAACAAAGCCTTGATGACTCTTTAAACTTGAAAAACTTATAACACCTTTATCTTTTTTAGTATAGCCATATGGTTGTACTTTAAAAATTTCTACGGTATTTTTTTCGCCTGTTCTGGTTGCTAAATTTATAGTTTCTGAAACCGTATAATTAAAAACAAATTCTTTAATTCTAGGCTTATAAGGCAGTGTTGTATTGTTTTCGCTCTTTAGAATATAATCTTCCATATAGGTTTCGCCTATATATTGCGAATCGTTTAATTCTATTCTAAATTTGCCATTTGAAACGATATTTTCTGTAACAACTTCATCAAAATGATAGTCTTTTAGCGGATAATTATTTGAAATGGGTACTAAATGATCTGAATATTCTTTCCACTGGCCATTAGTTAAATGAAAAATGGTTACTTTTTTATTGATCCAATTAGTTTCTGTTAAAAATTTTAGTTTGCTTTTTTGAAATGATTGACTTTCTTTTGAAGGACTCTCTTTTTGTGCAAATTCTTGAGAAGTTTCATTCTTTGCTGCTTTACTTGCAATCGCTATATTTTCTGCTGATGCTGCTGCTATTGGAATTGAACTATCTACAAATAAAATATTATTTAAAATACTTGTTATTCCTAATGATGCTACAGCTTCGTTTTTCATAAAAAACTCATTGGAACTCAAAATCATTCCATTGCCATTTTTCGGAAATTCTCCAAAAGGATAAAAAGGCTTTTCAACATCTATAACTCCAGAATCTGATTCTAAGACAAATGACTTAAAGTTATTTACTGATACTTTTAATACAATTTTGTTTACTGAAGTAATAATGTCTTTATGTCTTGGTATGATTTTTAAAACAGGAAATTCAGACTGCACCAAAAAGTCTTTATGGATTTCAGAATCGAAAGGAACAATTGCCTTTTCTGTAGCTGGAATGGTTAATTTAATAAAGCCCTTGGCATCTATTTTTTCGGTTATTTCAATACTTTCCTCTTCTCCAGTTATATAAAAATTAAAATCACTGGCCTTGTATATCTTTTGGTTGAATTTTAAATAAATATGTCTTTCTCCACTTTGCAAAAACAACAACGGACTTGCAATCATTAGTCCTTCTTTAAATTCTTGTTTATTATTTGTAAAAACATCAAAACTTTCCCCTGTTGCATTAACATCAAATAAATCTGTTGTTTTAAAAAATTGATTATCTTTTCTATGGTGACTAAAAAAAGAGTTTAGTTTTATTTGGTTAACTGTTTGGTCTGATGTTGAGGCATAGAATTTATTTTTACCATTGCCATTTTTACCTGCTGAAAAAATAGTGTCTTTAGGAATTAAAAATGGTTTTGTTGTAAATGGTTCTGCTACTAAATGTACATAATCTGGCTGCGCATTTTTGTTTTTAATTTTTAAAACATCTTTATAGTAAAAGTCTAAATGTTTTTTTGTGAATTCATTAAACTTTTCTTTGGCGACTTCAAGTAATTTTAAAAAGGAAAGAAAAAGTGCATAATGTGGCGTGTGTTTTGAATACTTTTCTAATTGATAAGCAACGGCATTTTGCGAGAAATTTTTCCATGATAAAAGCAAACCAAAAAGTTGTTGGGTTGTTTTTATAAATACATGGTTTTTTAATAATGATGTTATATGAGTCGCTGCATTTATTTGGTCGAAAACCGACATAAATTTGGCACTTATCATATAGGATGAAGCGAGTAAACTTTCTTTTTCTATAATAGCGTCATCTAATGTCTCTGCTCTTTTTAAAAAATCATCAAACTCCTTTTCTAATTGGTTAAAATAGTCTAGCAATAAGCTTTTTTGAGCAGAAAAATCTGCATTTATAAAAATCTCATTTTTTTTGATTTCGAATGAATTTTGAAGCAATTCAATATTCCAGCTAGCCATATAAATAAGTATGGATGTGGATTCTTTTTGAAAAAAGTTTGACCAATCCCCTTCGCTACTATTAAACTCATTATAGAATTTCACATACTTTGAAAGCCGTTGTACAAACAGTATAAAACTTTCTTCATTTCTCTCATCTAAAAGGAAAAAGTTCGTTTGTAAAGCGGGTCTTACTCTATCTTTTTGAGTCGTTCCCATGCCTTCATGTATGGATAATATTGAATTACAATTTTTCATTTGTATTTAACTTATTTTTTCACAAACGTTCCTTCTTCTAAATAATAAGGGAATACGTAATTCTTTCTGGAATTAGTAGCTCTTATTTTATATACAATTTCGATGTGGATGATACCGTTATTGATTTCTGTTTCTTCCGATTGAAAATCGACATCTAACAAATCTATTCTTGGTTCATATTTTAGTATGGCATTTTCTATAATCCCCTTTATTTTTGTAAGGAGGGTAATGGTGATGTTTTCATATAACAAAGCACTTAAATCACATCCAAAATCGGATCGCATAATTCTTTCATTCAATTGAGTTGTCAATAAAATTTGCAAGCTTTGAAATATATCTACCTCTCTTGAAACCATCTCATTGGTTCCTGACTGATTTTTAAATGTGGGTGGAAAACTCCAACCTGTTCCTAAAAATGATTTATCTTCCATTTGTTCTTTTTTTAACCACCTATTATGACTGTTGGACAACCTACTATAACGACACCGCCATGAGCGGTTGAATCACCCATTCTCACTGCTGGACTTCCCGCTATAAAAACAGAAGAAGATCCTGCTGCTAAAGTATCTGGCGGGCCTGTACACACACAACTATCTCCTGCTACAGATGCTGGTAAACCGCCTATTAAAACGGTTGTGTTGCTTCCTGGTAATAAAGGACCTCCTACGTGAGGCGTTGTTCCTGTCGTCATAGGACATGTATGCATATCTGTAACTCTTGCTGCTGCTCCCATTTTATTCTTAATTTAAATTTATCATAGATCCTTTTAAGGTCATTTTACCGCTACCTTCAACATCTATATTCACGCCTTCTACTTTAACATTCCCTGTTGCTTTCATGTTTAAATCTTTACAACTTTCTATGGTGATGCCTTGGTCGTTCATCGTTATTTTATTCTTGTTTTCATCTTCTATTACAAAGCCTTTCAAATCATCACTTATTGTTAGGATATTTCCTTTTTTAGTACTTAATTCAATACTTTTTTTCTCATCATCCATGATGATCTTAGTTCCTTCTTTGGTAACAAATCCTTTGATATAATTTTCTTCTTCTATTGGATAAGGCATGGGTTTATTACTACTATATAAGCTTCCCAAAATGATTGGAGTATCTGGGTTATTATTCAAGCATCCCACAATAACTTCGTCATTAATACTCGGAATAAAATAACTCCCCATATCCTTAGAGGCGTTCATTGTTGCTAATCTTGCCCAGACGCCTTCACCATTATTAGACAATTGAGGAATTCTCACTTTAACCCGAAACTGATTGTTAGGGTCTTCTATAATTTTGGTAACAATCCCTATTTGTAAACCATTAATTGTATTAGTTTGACCAATTTCTGCATGGGTGTTGTTTACACCCGAACTTGTCTTTTCGGTAAATGATCTTTCGCTTTCTAAACCATATATATACTCTGTTTTCCAACACCCGTTTTGAATACTATGTTCTTCTTGAGTGATTAATAAAACGGCATCATTAATCTGTGTATTTACCTTTTTAAAGCTTATGTAATCTCCAGATTTTGCTAATAAATTCCCAAAAGTGGTTACTCTGCCAGTTACCGATGCCAGATTACTTTTTGCAATAATGGTATCGGCTACCCGCTGTAAGGTTGCTTCTTGCAGAACGGTTTCACTTAAACGAACTGTATGCGGGTTTTCTGGAGCACTTTGAGATGCTTCAACGGTTACTGTTTCTTGGTTTTCAATATCCCAACGCTCTATAGTTACTGCCGATTTTTTTCTTTCAGCATCTAATTGTCCTGTAAAAGCAAAAACATTAATACCGTTCTCGGCTACATAAATAGGTTTACTTTCGGGTTTTAAAATATCTATTCCAACAAATTCACCATTTCGTAAGGCGACCATCATTCCTATAGAATCTAAAAACCCAACTAAATAGTCCCAAGGTACTGTTGTGTTATTATGAGTGATTTGTTCTTCTCCCCAGCTCTGTCCAGTTAAATTGCCACTTAACGTTAAATTAGTGGTGTAATTAGTTAACTTTTCTTCAAAGGTTTGATTGTTATTTTCTTCTTCTGTTGCCGATTGAGACAATCGTAAAGCAACATCTTTACACTCAATTTTAGCCACTACCTGGCAATTTTCATGCTGTTGATCTAACGATTTTATAACGCCTTTAAAAAGGGTTTTCATAGTGCCTTCAAAAGACACTTTTACTTCAATTTCAAGTGGCGGATCTGTAGGTTCGTGATGCAATGCATGTAAAGGAGAATCTTCGTTTCCTTCAAAATCTTCCTCGGCTGTGGCAAAAGTAAATTTGGCAAACGGAATTTTGTTCAATTCAAAATGTACCTTTGCATCTGTTAACAGAGAATCTAAGCCATTGTTACTATCCCCATTTATAGCAAATTCTAGTTTCAATAACGTATCTGTAGGAAAAAAAGGCTTTACGGTCGTTGGCATGACTTCTTCTATTTAAGGGGTGGAAATTTTATTTTTTGACCAACTTTTAACTGTCTAAAACTCATTAACTTATTATACCTAGCAAGATCTATATAATAGCTATTGCTTTGGAATATCGTTTCTGAAATTCGGGGTAGGTTGTCGTTCATTTTAAAGGTTCTTTCATGTGTTAAATCGGGAGAGCTTTTATTCTCTTTGGCGACCATTAATTTATAATCGATTGTTCCTTTAAAAACACATTTTACTTTGGCGCGAATGGGTCTTCCATCTTTTCTAAAAAGGGTGTATTCAATATCCATACTTTTTAAACGACAGCTTAAACTATAGCCACCCCAAAGTAATTTTAAATAAGCCGTTTGGTGTGTGTCTCCATCATACCCCATTAATAGGTTTTTGAATGCTTCAACTTCTTTTTCGACGGTTTCAACTTCTCCAAATGGATTTACAATGGCTGGTTTTAATGTATTTGCTATATCTCCAACAACATCTAAAAGTGATTCTTCTCCTTTTCCATCCTTAATTTTTCCAGGTGGAACAATTCCAGAACTATCAAAAAAGAATTCAAAATTAACTTCTTCACCTTCAATCCTATTAAAACGCAAATCGGTTCCAGAGGTTCCCATAGCTTGATTCTCACAAAACTCAACATTGTGTTTCATGGAATATTTTTCAGGGTTTAACTGAACGAAAATGGTTTTTTTAGGAGGTTCTGCATATTCTTTAGTTGGAAAAACCTCAATACGCATTTTGTCTATGACTCCAAACAATCCTTTTATCATCTTTCGCTTCTTTCTTTAATTTTCTCTAATACTTTTGAGGCACATTCATTAACTATTGAAGTTTTTAATTCTTGCCATTTTACGGTATTGATTTTTTCTGTAAAATGTGAATTTTCGTTAGGTTCAACGACATTAACTTTTATTCGTAATTCCTTAATTTCTATAGCCATAGTTATTTTTAAAAACCTGGAACAGGCAATTCTTTAAAAAAATTATATCGTAACGTGATGGTCTCAATAACAATTTTATTTTCTTCGGCATTAAAGTCGCTAAACTCATAACTTATAGGAATGGCATGTGATACATACCAAACTTTAATAGGATTCCCATTTTCATTTAAAAGCGAAACCACTAAGTTTGCTGGATAAAAAACAAAACTTTCCAAAGCCTGATTACACCACATGGACAAACCCGATATATCTGAGGTTAGCCCCCTTTTCAACACCAAATCCTGATACCCTGAACGAAGAGGGAAATTGTGTTTGAATCGGTTTTGTCCACCTTCGGTATAAGGTTCTGTTTCCATAGTTACTTTTAAACCGTTTACACTTTGAAATTTAGTATCAATGGAAAATTGAGGTACTAATTCAAAAATGACAGAAAAGTGAAAACCAACTACGGGATCATTGCTTGGCATAATTGTTAAGCTTTATATTCAATTGTAAAACCATGATTAGCCACCTCAACAGTATCGATTGCAGCTTCGTTTGCATCAGATTTTAAATCGGTACATTTTAAAGACACGATAAAGCAATCATTAACGGTCCATACCACTCTTGGTTCCTGGTTTTCATCTAGAAGAGAAATGATGATGGTTCTTTTTTCTACTGTATTTTGAGCCACAGTATTGTACCAATCAAAAAATTCGTTATCGCCTAAAAACACACCTCTTTTTAAAGTGATGTTACTCAACTTATGCATACCTGGCATTTTTTCTTTAAAAAAATTAGGGCTTGATCCTACACGGTGTTCGATAACATCCATTTCTTTATTTAAACCTGAAACTTCTGTAAAAGCTATTTTACTTCCCCCCCATTGCACGCTAAAATGGAACTTTGGTAACGGAAAATCTGTATTTGGCATAATTCGTTATATTTTAAAGTTAAACACTAATTATTAAGATTTTTGTTGCATTTGTTTGAATTCTAGAATAATAAATTCGGCAGGTCTTGAAGGCGCATACCCAATTTTAACAATCATTCTTCCTTCTAAAATATCTTGAGCAGACATGGTTTCATTTAACCCTACAGAAACAAAGAAAGCATGCTCTGGTTTTCCGCCAGCTAATGCACCATCTTTCCATAATGTGTTTAAATAATTGTCTATCATTCCTTTTACACTTACCCATGTTAGAGAAACATTAGGCTCGAATACAAATTGCATACAGGCTTTTTTAACCGATTCTTCAATCATATTGGCCAATCGTCTCACATTTATATAGCGCCAATCGTTAGAGTTTCCTGCTAAGGTTCTGCCTCCCCATACTAAAAATCCTTTTCCTGTAAATTTTCTAATAGCATTAATTGATTTACCTGTTTCATGGATATTCATATCTTCCTGCTCTGCATCATTAATATCGTCTGTTAAACCTACAACGCCATTAACACTCACATTGGCAGGAGATTTCCAAACCCCTCTAGTATTATCGGTTTGTGCATAGATCCCTGCAATGGCTCCAGAAGGCGGAACGGTATTCATAGATTGCGAAAGTTTTTCAATAATAGCTGGATAGAATGGAATTTGAGAGGTTAAATTATTTTCTTCGAATAATAAAAACGCGTTCATACTTATCAATCCATTTTCTGTTGCATTGATTATCGCAGCATTTAATTTTTGAATGACTAATTGAATTTTTCCAAAATCTGGGGCATCATGTGCTGGAATTGGACCAGCAGCTGGTACACTTACACTAATTAAACCAGTATATGGGTTAGGTGCAGATTCTGTATATGTTGAAATATTTCCCCATACACTTTTAAAAGCTGTATCGTTATCCAATGCCGATAAATCGTCTACATCTGTAGTACCATCTGCTTTTTTAAGTATTTCGTAAGCAAATTTAAAATCTACTAAATCTTGTGCATATTTTTTCAAAAAGTTGGTTACCAAATCTTGCGAAAATGCAGCCATTTTTGTGCTCGTTAATGTAGGTGCTATTGGTTTACCTAAAGTTTTTAAAAGTGTCCAGCATACATTGGTTGCTGTTTTTAACTTAGCATGTGTATCTATAGGAACTGCAACAGTTGCAGGGGTCCAAGCAGCGCTTACTGTATTATAGTCTGCTACTATTTTCTCAAATTCTTCAATATTGTTTTTTACAACAGTATTTGTAGAAAAAAGCCCTTTAAAATTTACTTTCCCAGCTACAGTACCATTAATATCGCTAAATCTGTAAGCATAAGGAAATGCACTTTGTAAATACGGATAATAAGAAGAACCATACTTAAGGTTTTGATTCCCTACACTATCTCTAAAATTTGCGCTATCTGTTAACAGACCTGATTCTTGTTTCACGTCCATAATAGTGAATCGGTCCATTAAATCGGCACATTGTCTTAATGCTTGTTGGTGAACCAATCCTAATTTTGTTGCGTCCAAATTAATAGCATCAGGAAACAACAATAAAGTAGGTTCGTCAAATTTTCTTAATAAATCTAAACCATCTGTAAAGTCTGAATCACTATTAATTGCCGCTGTATAATCTCCTATTGAAACAATGTAACAAATACCACCTCCGTTACCATAAAAAAGACGTAAACTATTGTATAACTTAAATTTACTCTCTGTTACTTTACAATTGTCTGTTGGTAATAGGTTTCCATCTAGCTCTACTTCTAAAGAAGTAGGATTTGGTGCGCCTCCAAAAATTTGTTCAAATTCCATAAAAGAAGAAATTCTAGTAGGAACTATGGGGCCTTTTTCGGTAAAACCTATAAAAGCTGGAACGGCTGTAGCTACTTGTGCTACTGAAGGAGGAAATGCATCAATCTCATTGATATATACTCCGGGTGTTTTAAGTGAACTTACATTCATGACATTTTTATTTATTATTTAAATTGTACTGATTTATTTAATTTTCAAACTCTTGGGTTTCTAACAATCCTATGGGGTTATTGATATCGTTTTCCCAAAGGTTAATGGCCACCTTTTTAATGACTGTATCTTGAACAGTATTTGTATTTTGAATCATGCATAATCGCATTTTATATAAGGTAGAAGGCATATATTTTGAACCTAAATATGACCACATTTGGTTCAACTGCTCCATACTCAAACTCACAAACTCCATAGTGATTTTGTAATAATTATCTTTTTCTATTTCCGTTTTTGTTAAGAAAGTATCGTAGGTAATTAATTCGGTATCATCATTTTTATAATAGAAAGACTTATTCTGTTGGAAATAGTGAATAATGGTTTTTAACTTGTCTATTCCGTCAAGGTATTTAGATAAATCTTTATTGTAAGAACTAAACAATAAGGAAACAATAAGATGTTGTGTGGGTTGGTTGTAACGAGAAATAGTCGTTTGATTATTCGTTTCCCTTAAATATGTTGATTGGTTTTTTTGAGTTTTATCTTCCTCAATATTTACAATAGATAATACAATAGGTGATTTTGAAATTAAGAAATCATCGCCATCGTTAAGTGTTGCGATATTAGTAATATCAATTACTGTTTGAGCTGGGTCAATAAGCTTACTCAACTGCTCGATAATTACTTTTAAGTCCATCTTTAAATTGATATTGGTTTAGAAATAAGGCATCATGTTAGTTACTTTTATGAATTCAAAAAGGCACCACATTGAACACCAAAGTAACTAACTAAGAACCAACAATTAGCAAGGAGATATCCTTAAAAAAAAGGGTATTTACCCCCTTTTTTTTAAAGTGTTTTGACGGCGAACAGGTGTCTGCCTTTTTGCTTATTCACTTAACCAACTGGTACAGAGAGACAAACGAATTACATCATAAATTTAGCTACAAAAACAAACAATTATTGCTTATATTTGTAGCGCCATGAATTTTTTAGCAAAAAACATACAACACCTAAGAAGCCTTAAAAAGCTTTCCCAAGAGGCCCTTGCCGAAGATTTAAAGGTATCACGCTCACGTATAAGCTCTTATGAAGAAGGACGCTCTGCCCCTTCTATTGAGTTTTTAATTAGTTTTTCTGATTATATTAAACTCCCTATAGATATAATCCTTAGAAAGGACTTAACCAAGGCAACAGACTTTTCATTTATAGAATTAAACAACCAACGTGTGTTGTTCCCTATAACTGTAGATAGCGATAACAATAACTTAATTGAAGTTGTTCCTATAAAAGCTTCTGCTGGCTATTTGGCTGGCTATGATGATGCAGAATATATTGAACAACTTCAAAAAATAAAACTCCCTTTTTTACCTACTGGAAAACATAGAGCATTTCCCATTAAAGGTGATTCTATGTTACCTATGAAAGACGGCTCTTTTGTTATAGGTCGTTTTGTTGAAGACAGAAGTGAAATAAAAACAGGCAGAACTTATGTTTTATTGACTCTAAATGATGGGATGGTTTACAAACGTGTTATGAATAATATCGATTTTAATAATTCTCTGTTATTAATATCTGATAATAAAACATATAATGATTATAGTGTTCCAATAGATGAAGTTTTAGAACTTTGGGAATTCACCTGCAGTATCAATACTCAGGAATATAGCGAGGAAGAATTAAAATTAAGCAGTATTATGACCATGTTTAATGAACTAGGTATTGAATTAAAAGCTTTGGAAAAAATAATAAAATGATATATACCATTATTGATGTTGAAACTACTGGGAAAGGAAACAGAATTACAGAGATTTCAATTTTCAAATATGATGGAGTCATTGTGATTGATGAATTTACCACACTTATTAATCCAGAAAGTTACATTCCATCTCACATAACAGCTCTTACAGGTATCGATGATGAGCTCGTTGCCAATGCTCCTGTTTTTGAAGCTGTAGCCAATGATATTTTAAGCATTACCGAAGACGCTGTTTTTGTAGCACACAATGTTAATTTTGATTATAATGCTATTCAAAGTGAATTTAAGAGATTAGGAATCGATTTTAAAAGAAAAAAGCTTTGTACAATTAGGCTCTCAAGAAAATTATTACCTGGTTACAAATCATACAGCTTAGGTAAACTATGTAAAAGTTTAAAAATAAATTTAGTAGATAGGCATAGAGCGCGGGGTGATGCTGAAGCCACTATAGTTCTATTTGAATTATTATTAAAACAACCCAATGCAGATCAAGTTTTCAAAGATTTTTTAAACAAAAACTCTAGAGAAGCCACACTACCTCCAAATCTACCAAAGGAAGTATTTGAATCCTTACCTGAAAAAGCTGGTATTTATTTTTTTAAAAATAAAAAAGGAGATGTTATTTATGTTGGAAAAGCGATAAACATTAAGAAAAGAGTCTTAAGTCATTTTTATAGTAAAACAAAAAAATCTTTAGAAATGGTTAGAGAAACCAGAGATATTGATTTTGATATTTCTGGTAGCGAATTGGTTGCTCTTTTAATGGAAGATGCTGCTATTAAACACCACTTTCCTATTTTTAATCAAGTTTCTAAAAGAACGATCCAATCTCATGCTATATTTAGTTATGAAGATAGAAATGGCATTATGCATTTAGCCATAAACAAAGGTCGGCTAGTCAATAACCCTTTGATTACATTTTTTAATGTTCGAGATACAAGATCATATCTTGAAAAAATATGCTCCAAGTACAACCTGTGTCCCAAGTATTGCCATTTACAAGAATCTGTACCATATTGCTCTCATTTTAGTATTACAGATTGCAAAGGTGTCTGTAAAAATGAAGAATCTAGTTTCGATTATAATCAACGCGTTCTTGAAGCCATCAATGATATATCTATAAACCAACAAGATGTGCTATTAAAAGAAAAAGGCAGAACCACTAACGAAGATGCCTTTATTATGATTAAAGGTGGAGTTTATTTAGGCTACGGTTTTGTAAATAAAGAAGAATTACTAAATCATAACGATGATTTAACCAATTATCTTATTCCTCAAAAAGACAACATAGACATTCAAAAAATTCTTAAAACTAGAATATATGGGTCTGTCACATCTGCAAAATAAAAATCGGCTTATAAATTTTAGCTGTTATGAAGTTAAAAAGTAAAATGAAACTATTATTGTAAACAGACTTCTAAGTATAATACTCACCATCTCAAGGAGGTTGGAATATTGTCGAGCTGGGTTCTAAATCAATACAGTTAGATTCTTCTTTTTTTATTAATCCGCATTGAATGCCATTGATTGATATTTCAAAAGTTTCTATTTCGATATCACGAAAAGAAATATTTGTTTTATAAGGTAGAAAATAAAACCCAACTTCTACTTGTAAATTCTTTTATGGCTTTTTTTATCAAAATTTGACTTAGTATAGGCTCTTTAAGTATTAATATCGATAGCCAATTGAGCATTCATATCTCTCGAATAGTTTGAGCAAGTATATTCTCAGCTTTTTTATAAATTATTAAAATCGCCTCACCATAACAAAAAAATATTTATCGCTAATGATTTATTAAAAAAAATATGAATACTAAATATGATTTAAAACAGGTCTTTATTTTAAATTATTGTCATATTTATCTTTTCTATGCATCATTATGCATAGATATTATATAGTCAAAATACTACAATTTCAAAAAAACATATAGACAATTTTATAAAAACTTAATACAAGTCTATCTAGTAATATAAATTTTGTACTTGTTCTTTTTTCTAGATTTTATAAGTAATTACACAAACTTAACCCTCTTTTTTTCATTTGGTGTACAGTTATTGTCTAGTTAATTATCCATTAATTGTTTCAGATTTATTTCATATTTGTTAAGTAATTCTCAAAAACCTTATGTGATTCTTACAAACTATACAAAGCGTTTGCGTTTTAATTACAAATACTGTATTTGATACAAATACAATTACAACTAATTTATTACTAAACAATTAAATTAAACTTTATGAAAAAACAATTTACTCAATTATTGAGTTGCCTAACTTTTTTTGTTTTGGCTTCCTCATTAATGGGCTTTCAACAAGTAAACGCCCAACAATCGGTTAGCGGTATCGTCAAAGATGAGGCTGGTGTGTCTATTCCAGGTGCTAATATTTTTATTGAAGGAACAACTAAGGGATCTGTTACAGATTTTGATGGTAATTTTACTATTTCAGCTTTACCAACAGATGTATTGATTATATCTTTCATTGGTTATGTAACACAAAAAGTAACAGTAGGTAATCAAACAAGCATCAAGATTACATTGGCAGAAGATGCTGCACAACTTAGTGAAGTAGTCGTAGTAGGTTACGGTACACAAAAAAGGAGCGATATTACAGGAGCAATTTCTTCTTTAAGCTCAAAAGATTTTGCTGAACAACCTATAGCTATCGCATCAGATGCACTTCAAGGTCGTAGCCCTGGTGTTCAAGTAAGCAACTCAAGTGGTGCTCCTGGTAGTGTAGCAGTTGTAAGAATTAGAGGTGCTAACTCCATTACTAATAACTCTAATCCATTATATGTAATCGATGGTGTTCTTGGAGCCTCTTTTACAGCTTTAAATCCAGCAGATATTCAATCTATAGAGATTTTAAAAGATGCCTCTGCATCAGGTCTTTATGGAGCACGAGGATCTAACGGTGTTGTATTAGTTACTACAAAAAGAGGAAAAACAGACACTCCAATTGTAGAATTTAACTCTCTACTTACTACACAATATTTGCCAAATTCAATAGGTAAATTGTCTGCAGCCCAACATGCAGAAGTTGTTAATACTGTTAATGGTACTACAGAATTTTCTCAAACAGAAATTGATGCTTTTAGAACAAATGGAGGTACTGATTGGGAAAAGGAAATTTATAGAGAAGGTTTTGATGCCCTTTTACAAAATCACAACTTGTCAGTCTCTGGCAAGTCTGGTAAAATAGATTATTACATCTCTGGAAATAAAGTAGATAATTTGGGGATCTTAGAAAATTCAAATTATCAAAGAGAAGCAGTAAGAGCCAATATTAACTTTGAAGTTTCAGAAAAGTTAAAAATGGGCTTTAATATTAATTATTCTGATGAATTATCTAAAAATATTGGAAACACCAGCTCATTATTCAATCCAACAGCTGCTGCAATCCTTTATAGCCCGACAGTTCCTGCATATGGAGACGATGGAAGGCCTACTCATACAGGAAGATTTTCTGGTATTGGAACTTCACCTACTGCAATTGCATTTGGTCTAAACAATAACCTCTTTACAGATAATACAACATTTAATTTTAATTTAAATTGGGATTTTGCTAAAAACCTATCTTACGTGTTTATTGGAGCAAAGCGTGTACAACATGCATCTAATAGAACTTTTAAAGATGATTTGGCAGACTTAACAGCTCCTGCAGCTTCTGTTGGTGAGAATGAATTTCAACAATACCAACATACTCATATTGTTGAATATAAGAATACATTCAATACAGATCACAGGCTATCTTTTAAAGGTGTTTTTGAAGAAACTTGGATTGAAAATTTTAGCTCTAGAGCAACTGGTAATGGTTTGACTAATTTAGACCGTTCTTATTTTAACTTAGCTTTAGCAGATACTTACACTATTTCTTCTGGCGAAACTGAATCTGGTATAAGATCATTTCTTGCTAGAGCAGAATATGCATTTAAAGATAAATACTTATTAACAAGTACTGTGAGACAAGATCAATCTTCTAAGTTTCAAAATAAGTTTCAAAATGCTACATTCCCTTCTATTGCTTTAGGTTGGAGAATTTCTGAAGAGCCTTTTTTGAGCGATTCTAAAGTTATTAATAATTTTAAATTACGCGCTAGTTGGGGTGAAACAGGAAATGAAGGTGTTAACGCATATAGCTCTTTCCCTACACTAGTAACAGGGATAGGTTCTATTGTTGATGGCTCAACTATTATCTTTGGCGTTGGTCCTGGTGGTTTTACTAATGACGACTTGAAATGGGAAACCACAGCTCAGTTAGATATTGGATTTGACATAGCCTTTTTTAATAATAGATTCACAGCTAGTTTTGATTATTACAAAAAAAATACTACAGATGTATTACTAACAGTTACACCCCCTACATATCTTGGAGGTATTACAGAGCTAATTAATGCTGGTGAAATTGAAAACAAAGGTTTTGAATTTATGCTAGAAGGAACCATTATTGATAATGAAGACTTTAAATGGGATGCATTATTCAATTTCTCAACTAACGAAGCTACAGCTATCAGTCTTGGTAAAGATGACTTTATCTTCCCAGCTGGAGGAAATTTTAGTGGCTCTAATGGTATAGGAACTAAAATAGAAGTTGGTCAAGAAATGGGTAATATCCAAGGTTATGTAAGTGATGGTGTTTGGGGAAGTGATGAAGTTACTGAAGCCGCTGTTTTTGGTGCTGCTCCTGGCGATTCAAAATATAAAGACATTAACGGAGACAATGCGATTACAAGTGATGATATTACAACCATAGGAAATGGTGCTCCAGAATTTATTTGGGGATTGAATAATACATTTGCTTATAAAAACCTTACTTTAAATATATTCGTTCAATCTATGGTAGGACATGATATACTTAATATAAATAGAGCTTTAACTAATGGTGTAAATGGAGATAGTTCTCGTACAAGTATAGATCAGTTAAATGCCTGGACAGCAAATAACCAAAATACGAGTGTACCAGCATTAACATCTACATATCAACAACAACCTGAAGATTCTCGTTATATTGAAGATGGAACATTTATTCGATTTAAAAATATAAGCTTAGCTTATGATTTACCAAAAAGTATTTTAGAGTCTACTTTTATTGATTCTGTCAAACTATCATTAAGTGCTCAAAATCTATTCACAATTACAGACTATAAGGGATATGATCCAGAGGTTAGTGCAGGAGGAAACTCTAATGTATTTTTAGGCTATGATACTGGGGTTTATCCAAATCCTAAAAGCGTAACATTTGGTCTTAATGTTAAATTTTAAAAAAATAAAAACTGTTATTATGAAAAAATATTTATTAATTATTATACTATCCTCCGCCTTTGGATGTACCACATTGGAGGAAGAACCAAAGGGGCTGCTTACGCCTTCTTCATTCTACGAAAACCAAACAGATCTTGATGCTGGTGTTACAGCAATATATCGCCCATATATGGATTTTTTCTTAAATGCTCAAGGTTCGATACCTACGTTAGGTGGAGATGATGTTACCACAAGATTAGGATCTAATAAAGAAGATTATCGTGAATTTGATAGGTTTCAGACAACCGCAGGTAATGGTTGGTTACTACAACATGGCTGGGGTCATTTGTATAGAACAGTATTCTTTGCTAACGCCGTAATTTCAAATTATACGAAAACACCAGAAGGAACAGCAAGAGAACAAGCTGCAGCTCAAGCCTTTTTCCTAAGAGGTTGGGCTTATTTTCAATTAGTAAGAACATGGGGACCAGTACCTTTAGTGATTTCAGATGTAACTACAGGAGAAGAACCTAGATCACCAGAAAGTGAAGTTTATGAACAAGTTATTACAGATTTAGAATTTGCTATAAGCAATTTGCCTCCAAATTGGACAGGCGAACCAGGGAGACCTAGTGCTTGGGCGGCAAAACTTATGCTAGCTAAAGTATATTTAACGACTGCTGGTTGGCCTTTAAAGAATACTGCCAACTATGCTAAAGCTGCTGAGTTAGCTAAAGATGTTATAGATAATTCTGGACATAGTTTAATGCCCACTTTTAGAGATCTTTGGTTGGTGGAGAATGACAACAATATAGAAAGTGTATTAGCTGTACAAGCAGATAATGGTGGCGATTGGGGCTTAAGTAACAGAATGCCTCTTTCTGTTGGAGCTCCTGATGATGATTCTGGCAATGGTTGGGATGATTATTTTGCTGAAATTGCTTTCTTTAATGAATTCCCAGAAGGTCCAAGAAAAGATGATACGTTTAAAACCTCTTTTGCAGAAGGTACTCTTACATGGGAACAAACGATTCAAGGCAATCCATATTATTCAAAACTTACTGGATATAGCTTGCCTCAAAATTGGCAAAATAGCTTAAACCCTTATGTATTAAGGTTCGCAGATGCTTTATTAATGTATGCTGAAGCACAAAATAAGGCTGATGGTGGTCCAAATGCAGCTGCTTATGAAGCTTTAAATGAAGTAAGAAGAAGAGCTGCAGGAGTGAATGATAATAGTGTAGATGTATCTGGTTTAAGTAGTGATGAATTCCATAATACTGTAATTGCAGAAGCTGGATGGGAATTCGCAGGCGAATGGCATAGATGGTATAATCTAGTTCGAAATGAAATGGTTGCTGAGGCTACTGCAAAAAGGATAACTGACGACAGAGAATTACCTCTTGTTGGTGTTTCTGTTGGAGACCCTGAGAGTGCATTTCAAAAATTCTATTATGCACCAATACCATTGAATGAAATGTTATTAAGACCAGATTGGCAACAAAACCCTTGCTGTAATTGATTCATTATTTAAGTTAATTTTTATAAAAAAGCCTCATCTTATTATTATAATTGATGAGGTTTTTTCTTATTTTTTTACTTAAATTAAATTTTTATTTTATCACTATAAAATTTTTAAAAATGTCTATTAATAAGCTCATTTTTTTTCTCCTTTTAATTGTTTTTTTTTCATGTGAGAAATCTAAACAAAGCAGCCAATTATTGTTTAAACCAGTTTTAGAAATAGATTCAAATATCACCTTTAATAATATTCTAACAGAAACAGATTCATTGAATTATTTTATTTATCCATATCTCTATTTGGGAGGTGGCGTCGCTACTGGAGATATAAATAATGATGGGCTAAGTGATATTTTCTTTGTTGGTAACATGGTAGAAAACAAACTTTACCTCAATAAAGGAGACATGAAATTTGAAGACGTAACTAATAAAGCACATTTAAGCGGTGATTCAAAATGGTGTACAGGAGTAACCATGGTAGATATCAATAACGATGGCTGGCTTGATATATACTTATGTGTATCAGGACAAAAAGGAAGTAACAAAAAAAATAACTTATACATAAATAACAAAGATTTAACCTTTACTGAGTCTGCAAAAGAATATGGATTAGATGACAATGGTTCTTCCATTCAATCTGTTTTTTTTGATTATGATCTAGATGGAGATCTAGATTTGTATGTGGCAAACTATCCTATAGCCCCATTTGGTAGCCCAAATTCTTATTATTTAAATAAAATGAGGCACTTAAAAAATGGAGATAGCGATCATTTATATCAAAATAATGGAAAAGAAGGCTTTATAGACGTTTCTATTGAATCTGGTATCGCAAACTATGGTTTATCCTTAGGTATAAGTGTTGGTGATTATAATAATGATGGATTTGAAGATATATACATATCAAACGACTTTAATACACCTGATAGATTTTTTATAAATAATGGAGATGGTACTTTTAATGATAAACTAAAAGAAGCAACCTACCAAACTTCTTGGTTTGGCATGGGAAGCGATGTCGCCGATTTTAATAACGATGGTTTATTAGATTTTATTCAAGTTGACATGACCCCAAGAGATAACCGACGTGCTAAGGAAAATATGGCAAGTATGAATGCCTCACTGTTTTGGAATACTGTTGAAAGTGGTTTCCATTACCAATACATGTTCAATAGTTTACAGCTAAACAGAGGTGTTAGCAAAACAAAAGGAGTGCAATTTAGTAATATATCTAGAATCGCAGGAATACCTACTACCGATTGGAGTTGGGCACCACTTTTCGCCGATTTTGATAATGATGGCTGGAAAGATATTTTTATTACTAATGGTATTAAACGCGATGTAAATAACAAAGATTTTTTTAACGCAAAAAGTGTAAAAGCAAACCTTACTGGTAAAATAGATGGTTCTGGATATGTTAACATTCCTTCGGAGCCCATAGAAAACCGTGTTTTTAAAAACAATGGTGATTTAACTTTTGAAAATTTAAGTGTGGATTGGGGGTTAAACCTAAAAGGATTTTCGCATGGTTGTGCTTATGCTGATTTCGATAATGATGGTGATTTAGATTTGGTTGTAAACAACATGGATCAAACAGCAAGTTTATTTAAAAATCAATCAAATACAGAAGAGAAACGTTACTTAAGAATAAAGTTAACAGGTACTTCTAATAATACTCTGGGGCTTGGTACAAAGGTAAAACTCTTTCATAATGGTACTATGCAACATCAAGAATTAACACTTACGCGAGGTTATGAATCGTCTGTAGAACCCATCATACACTTTGGTGTTGGCAACATTAAAAAGGTTGATAGCATTTCTATTGTTTGGCCAGATGGAAAAAATGAAGTTTTAAAAGATATAAACACAAACCAGGTATTAAACATACAACATTCAAATTCTATACTGGTAGCAAATAAAAGTGTAAATAACAACCAGCAATTTAGAGATATAACACAAGAAGTGAGCCTCGATTTTAAGCACCAAGAAAATAAACACGATGATTATCTTTTCGAGCCATTATTACCTCACCAAAACTCTAAATTAGGATCTGGTTTAGCGGTTGCCGATGTAAATGATGATGGGTTAGATGATTTTTATGTTGGAAATGCTCACAAAGCCAATGGTTCTTTATACATACAAAATAATGATGGATCTTATTCTGAGAAAGAAGGTCCATGGTTAAATGATATAGAAAATGAAGACATGGGCGCACTGTTTTTTGATGCCGACGGTGATAAAGACATGGATTTATATGTGGTTAGTGGTGGTAATGAATTTTTAAGAAATCAAGAATTATTACAAGACCGATTGTATTTAAATAACGGGGATGGTAATTATATAAAAACAGTAAAAAGTTTACCTGCAATGCTAACAAGTGGTCGTTGTGTAAAAGCAGGTGATTATGATAATGATGGTGATTTAGACTTATTTATTGGTGGTAGACTAATTCCTGGAAAATACCCTCTTGCCCCCAGAAGTTATATTTTAAGAAACGATGGCAACCGTGAAAGTGAACCTATCTTTACCGACGTTACCCAGTTAATTGCACCTCAATTAGTGTCTCCTGGTTTAGTAACAGATGCACTTTGGTCTGATTTTAACAATGATGGTCATCTAGATTTAGTAGTTACTGGAGAATGGATGCCTGTTTTATTTTTTGAAAATCAAAAAGGCGAGTTTAAAGATAAAACTGAAGTGTTTGGTTTAGAAAATCAAATTGGCTGGTGGTATAGTTTAGTCGAAGGGGATATAGATAATGACGGAGATATAGATTATATCGCAGGAAATTTGGGAAAAAACTATAAATACCAAGCTTCTCTCGAAGAACCTTTTGAATTATACTCAGGTGACTTTGACAAAAACAAACGATTAGATATTGTTTTGGGTTACCATCAAGATGGGAATGAATATCCAGTGAGAGGTAAACAATGCTCATCTCAGCAAATACCCGTCATTAGCCTAAAATATAAAGATTATAGCTCATTTGCTAATGCAAATCTAGTTGATATTTATGGTAAGAAAAACTTAGAAGAGTCCTTACACTTAAGTGCCACTAATTTTGCTAGTTGTATCATAATCAACAACAAAGAAAAACCATGGACAGTTTCTCCTTTACCCTCTTTAGCACAATTATCTTCAGTAAATAGCATTATTATAAATGATTTTAATAGTGACAATAATTTAGATCTCATTATATCTGGGAATTTATATACTTCAGAAGTTGAAACGCCAAGAAACGATGCCAATTTAGGTCTTTACCTTGTAGGGAATGGTAAAGGCGGATTTATACCTATAAGTAGTAGTGAAAGTGGACTCTATATTGATGGTGATATAAAAGAATCCGTATTAATAAAATCTGCTACAGGTAGTAATCGAATTTTATCTGTCGCTAACGACAGTTATTTGAAAATTTTTAACATAAATTACTAAAAGCATCTATGAATATGGATAGATTAAAAGCTAATCAGGTATTTATTCTACTTTTTATAGGCGTATTATTTTCTTTAAGCCTGACATCTTGTAAAAAAGACGTAAAAGAAAAGCAAACGTCCGAAAACAAAACCAATACATTACCTGCAAAATTATTTGAATCAGTTTCATCATCCGCATCAGGAATTACTTTTATTAATGAACTTGTAGAAACTAAAAGCTATAATTACTTCAAGTATAATTATTCTTATATCGGAGGAGGCGTTGCTGCTGCCGATTTTAATAATGATGGGCTTCAAGATCTTTTTTTTACTTCTAATAGCAGAGAAAGCAAACTTTATTTAAACAAAGGTGATTTTAAGTTTGACGACATCACTTCTAAAGCTGGAATAAACCCTCCTTCAGGATTTAATACAGGGGTTACAGTAGTAGATATAAACCAAGATGGGTATTTAGATATCTATTTGTGTCGAGGTGGTTACCAACAAGATGAGAATAAGTTTGCTAACTTATTATACATTAATAATGGTGATTTAACATTTACTGAAAAGGCTAAAGACTATGGGCTTGCAGATACCAACAGAACCATTCAAGCTACATTTTTCGATTATGATAATGATAATGATTTAGACGTTTATATATCTAACACACCAGATGTTATTGGAAAATCTAAAATATTAAATCTGGATGAAATTGGTAAAAACCCAGAGACATATAATCAAAAAGGCAGTGATAGGCTATATGAAAATGATGGCAATGGCCATTTTAATGATATCTCGAAAAAAGCTGGTATCAAATACGATTTAGGGTTTGGTTTAAATCCACAGGTATGTGATTTGAATAATGACGGCTGGTTAGATATTTACGTTTGTAATGATTTTAATATTCCAGATTTTGTTTATATAAACAATGGTAATGGAACATTTTCAGAAAGTAGGGAACAGCTATTTAAGCATATGTCATTTAATAGTATGGGAAGCGATTTTACAGACATAAATAATGATGGGCTTCTTGATTTAATGACCTTAGATATGAACCCTGAAGACTATGTGCGTTCCAAAACGACTATGGCCATGACATCAATAAGTAGGTTCGAACAAATGGTAAATGCTGATTATCATTACCAGTATATGCATAATATGCTTCAATTAAATAATGGAAATGGCACTTTTAGTGAAATCAGTAAACTGTCTGGCATGGCTGATACAGATTGGAGTTGGGCATTACTTTCTGCAGATTTTGATTTAGATGGTTATAATGACATATACATTACAAATGGTGTTTATAGAGACGTTATGGATAGAGATGCTCATAGCGAAACATTGAAAATTTTAAGAGCCAACAGAAGAAAACCAACCGAGGAAGATTTTTTACAATTCACCAAAATGATGCCACAACAAAAAATCAACAATTTCTTTTATAGAAATAATGGAGATTTAACCTTTGAAAATACCAGTCAAAAATGGTTTAACTCTACGCCAACATTTTCAAATGGTGCCGTTTATTCAGATTTAGATAATGATGGAGATTTAGATATTGTTGTAAATAATATAAATGAAGAAGCCTCGGTTTTAAAAAACAATGCCATAAATAATAAGCTTGGACAATATTTAAAAATAAAACTCAAAGGCCCTCAAAAAAATAGTAATGGTTTAGGTGCTACTATTAAACTTTACCAGAAAGACAGTATTATACAAACACGACAATTGGTTAATACAAGAGGTTTCTTGTCATCAGTTTCAAATGTGATTCATTTTGGTATTCCAAACCATGTAGCTATTGAAAAGATTGAAATATATTGGTTAGATGGAAAATATCAAGAAATACAAAATGTTGAATCAAACTCACTTTTAAATATTTCATATACTAATGCATCAGAGTCTCGTATTGCTAAACAAAAAGAGGGTAATAAGACCTTATTTACCAAACTAAAATCAAAATACAAACACGAAGATCCTTATTTTAATGATTTTTCTCTTCAAGTATTATTACCTCATAAATTATCGCAAACAGGTCCCGCTTTAGCTAAAGCTGATGTAAATGATGATGGTTTTGATGATATTTATTTAGGAGGAGGCTTGGGGCAAAATGGAAAATTACTTCTAGGAAACGCCAATGGTACATTAAAAAATAAAAATATCCCTGCATTCAATCAAGATAAAATGTTTGAAGATCAAGGAGCAACCTTTTTTGATGCCGATAATGATGGAGATCAAGACTTATATGTGGTTAGTGGTAGCTATGAGCTTAATAATAACCTAAAGCTGTTGCAGGATAGATTGTATATTAACAATGGTAACGGACAATTTACAACATCTAAAAATGCATTACCAAAATTAACGTCATCTGGATCTGTGGTTGTACCATCCGATTTTGATAACGATGGTGATCTAGATTTGTTTGTTGGTGGACGTGTTATTCCTGGCAATTATCCCCTACCAGCTGTAAGCTACATACTTAAAAATGATAATGGAGTATTTAGTATTGAAACTCCAACGGTTGCCCCAGATTTAGAAAAAATCGGATTAGTTACCAGTGCCGTTTGGACAGATTTAAACAATGATAATAATCCAGATTTAGTTGTTACAGGCGAATGGATGGGGATTCATATCTTTTTAAATAAAGATGGTATTTTAGAAAAAAGTACCGATTATAACACCTTAAACACGTCTGTAGGATGGTGGAATAAAATTTTAATAGAAGATATTGATAATGATGGTGATAAGGATATTATTGCAGGTAATCTTGGTTTAAATTATAAGTTTCATGCATCGAATGAAAAACCCTTTAAAGTATATACAACCGATTTCGATTATAATGGCACACAAGACATTATTCTAGCAAAGGAATACAAAGGAGAGGAAGTTCCTGTTAGAGGTAAAACTTGTATGACTCAGCAAATACCTGACTTGGCAAAAAAAATACCCAATTATAATGATTTTGCAAGTAAAAATCTTGAAGGCATTTTAGGTAAAAAGCTAAATACTGCTTTAAAATATAAAGCCACTGAGTTTAGATCTGGTATTTTTATTAATAACGGTACCGATGGATTTGTATTTAAACCTTTTGAAAATATCCTTCAAATTTCCCCTATAAATAGTATCATTTATGATGACATTGATGGTGATGGTATTAATGATTTATTATTAGCAGGAAACAACCATATGCCAGAAGTCGAAACCACACGTGCAGATGCTGGAATAGGAGCATTTCTTAAAGGAAACTCCCAGAATGAATTTAAGCATATTCCTAATAAGGAAATTGGATTATTCATTGATAAAGATGTAAGAGATATGACTGTAATTAAAACTAAAAAAGGAAAAATAGTGTTTGTTGCAAATAATAATAGCCAGCATAACACACTAAACATAAACAACTAAAATTAAATCAGATACACTCACTTATTTTGTTAATATTTTAGTTTTAAAAATTTTTCTTTTTAAATAACTTTGTAATAAACCCCATTATTCATGTGTTCTATTGATTCAAAACATAAAAAGCTTTTCTTATTAATTTTAACAATATTTTTTTTAAAGCACAACGCTTTTGCTATTAATGTAGATCAAGATTCATTATTAATAGCTGCTAATAAGGCTTACCAAAAAGCAAAAAAATTAAAATTTAAAAAGCCTGATAGTGCTTTTTATTTACTAAATACTAGTTATAAAGAACTTTTAAAATACGGAGATAGTATAAAAGCAGCCGAAAGTTTAATAGAGTTAGGATATATTTATGGATCCAATGCCAAGTATGAAGACTCTTATGATGCCTACTGGAAAGCGCTACTACTCGCAGACCAAATGAAAAACGATAAATTAAAAGCTTCTATATATATTAAAATTGGTCGTTTATATAGTTTTTACAAAAGAAAAGATGTTGCTATCACCTACTTAAAAAATTCATTGACACTAAATAAAAAATTGGTTAAAGAAAAGGTCATTGATAAATCTGCACTCGTATCTAACTATTACTTTTTATCTGCTACTTATAGAGAAATAAATAACCCTGAGTTAGCAAAAACTTACCTTGATAGTTGCTTTATGTATTTTTCAAAATCGCAAGAAATACCTTTTGAAAGATTACAATTTGAAAAAGCTATTATACTATCTCAGGAAAATAAACATGAAGAATCAATAGAAATAATGAAACGTATTGAGAGCTGGTTCAAAGAAAATGAACCAGCTTATTTAGTGCTCGTTTATGCGTATTGGGGAGATGTTTATAAAAATAAATTAAATTACAATAAAAGTGAAGACTATTATAAACTTGCATTAAGTACTTCCAATAAATATCAAAGCCATATAGATTTCACACCATTAATTTATGAGAAGTTATCTGAAGTATATTTAAATAATAATAAATATGATAAGGCTTTCGAATCGATAAAAAAATCAAAAGATTTAGACGCTCAATTTTTTGATAGTAGAAGTGAAAATAACCAACCTATATTTGATATAAAAGACTCTTATAGAATAGAAAAAGAACGAAAAGAAAAAATAATCCAAAAACAAAAACTAGAACAAGAAAAAAAAATAGAAAACTTAAGAATCATTATTTTAATAGGTACCATATTTTTTATTTCGATTATTGGAATCATATATTTCAATTATTTAAAGTCACAGCATAAAGCCGAAAAACAAATCATTAATAGGAATAAAGAATTAGAGATAAAAAAAGCACAAGAGTTATTAGATCTAAAAAACAAAGAATTAGCTACTACCGCATTAAAATTGGTTGAAAAAGACGAGTTTTTAAGGAATATTAAAGAAAAATTAAAATCAAAAAAGACAAATTTCAATGCACTGTCTGAAGTAAATAAAGTTGTTAAGTCTATTTCTATAAACAATGATCAAAGTTGGGAAGAATTTAAATTAAGATTTATTTCTGTCAATGAAGAATTTTATACAAATCTTACACAAAAATTCCCTAATCTAAGTCAAGGAGATCATAAAATATGTGCCTTAATAAAATTAAATTTTTCTAGTAAAGAAATGGCCAGACTATTAGGAATATCTATAGAATCTGTGCATACGGTTCGTTATAGATTAAGAAAAAAACTAGCTATTAGTAGAGGTACAAATCTTGAAAAATATATAGCTTCTTTATAAGCGATTGCTCTTAATTTATGGATATAGTTTTTTTCACAAGGCTTCCAATACTCAATCCTTATATAATAACCCTCAACCATGCCATTTTCAATAGAACCTTTCCACAAAAGTCCTACTTAATGCTGACATTTATTATCTAGCGCAGAAAACAAACAAATTCCTTGATGATCAGCTATAACTTAATCAAAGAAACTACTTAAAGTAACCATTAGATTAGAGGTAGAAAGAATGAGTAAGCCCAAACCAGGAACAATTGTAATTGGTAAATACCAGTTTTCCATTAGAATTTATTTTAAACCTGCGTAATTTATTCCTGTTAAGTAATGTATGTCTCTATTGAAAGTTGAAAGGTCCTCATGATTAAATTTCGTGACATCATCATAACCACAAGAACGTGCCACGACTTTAATTAAGTCGTTGGTTGCTTCAAAATAATTTTGCAGTTGTTTTGCAGAGGTGTCTATAATCAATCTGCTCCGCAACGATTCTTTTTGAGTCGCAATACCGACTGGGCAATTATTACTTCCACAAGCTCGCATACCCAAACAACCAATGGCTTGTAATGCTGAATTAGATACTGCAATCGCATCTGCACCTAACATCATGGCTTTTGCAAAATCTTCGGCAACACGTAAGCCACCAGTAATTACTAATGTTATATGAGTAGCTCCTACTTTATCCATATACGCTCTTGCTCTTGCTAATGCAGGGATGGTTGGCACATTAATATGGTCTCTTAATATGGTAGGCGCGGAACCTGTTCCGCCACCACGACCATCTAAAATAATGTAATCAACACCCACATCTAATGCAAACTGAATGTCTTTTTCAATATGACTTGCTGCTATTTTAAATCCAATAGGAATACCTCCTGTATGTTCACGAACTTTATTGGCAAATACTTTAAAATCTTCAACTGAGTGAAAATTTGGATTTGCTGCTGGCGAAATAGCTGTTTCACCTTCTTTTAGTCCTCTTACCTCGGCAATTTCTTTACTTACTTTATCACCTGGCAAATGCCCACCTGTTCCTGTTTTTGCACCTTGTCCGCCTTTAAAATGAAAAGCTTGTACATGATCTAATTTATCCCATGAAAATCCAAATTGTGCTGATGCTAATTCATAAAAATATTTTGAATTATTCGCCTGTTCTTCTGGTAGCATGCCACCTTCTCCAGAACAAATTCCTGTACCTGCTAATTGTGCTCCTTTGGATAAAGCGATTTTCGCTTCACGCGATAAAGCCCCAAAACTCATATCGCTTACAAAAAGTGGTATATCTAATTCTAATGGTTTTTTTGCATTTGGACCAATCACAACTTTGGTAGCAACTTCCTCATGATCTAACAAAGGTCTTGAGGCTAATTGTGCTGGTAAAAATTGGATATCGTTCCATTTAGGAAGTGTATTTCTATCTACGCCCATGGATGCTGAAAACCCGTGATGTCCAAGATTTTTTAATCCGTTTTGTGCTAATTCTTTTATATAACCAGTATAAGGTTCTGTATCTTCTGGATGTGTATCTGCATAGGCGCCTAAATACGCATCGCGGTTAAATGGTTGCGGGCTATTCACCAAATATGCATCAATTTCGAATGTATCTACCATGAGATCATCACCTTCAATCCTGGTAGAGAATTTATGAAGCACTTCTTTATTATTATATTCTGAAACACCAGAGTCTACTCTATAATCCCATCCGTGAACACCACAAATAAGATTATAGCCATCTACATGACCATCTGACATTAGAGCCCCTCTGTGAAGGCATCTTCCGTAAAGCACAGAAATGTCATCATCAAATTTTACAATAACTAAATCTAATCCGTTTACAAGCGCATGTTCTGGTTGCTTATTGATTAACTCACTTACTTTTGCAATAACTACTGGTTTTTTCATAAGTATATATTGTATTTATTATTTTATTAAAAAGCAAAAAACGAATACAAATGTTATTACTCCTCCATCTGTACTGCTGTAATAGCCTCTGTTTACTGTAAATATTCTAATCCACAAATTCAAACAACATTGTAGTATCCCTATCTTGATGTATCCTCTTCTATGCAAACACAACCATAATCAAAAACACCCTATTATTCCGTATTTTAATGGCTCTTTTTAGTGTCTGATATAAATTGAACGTTGTAATCTATTATGCCTTCTTTTCGCATTATACTTAACACATTACTAACCGTTTGCCTTGAAGTATTGGTAAGGTTTGCAATCTCTTTATGTGATAAAAGGTTTTTTGCCACTAATTGTCCTGTTTCGTTAGTTTCTCCAAACTCTTTTAAATAATCTGAAATAAATTCTTTGATTCTTGTTGCGCTATCTTTATATAATAAATCGTGAAGTCTACGCTCTAACTTCTGTATACGCAATCCATAAATTTTAAGAATACCATTTTTGAGCGACTTATGTTTCTCCATGAGTACTTCCATTTGCTCAGACTCTATGTAGCAGATAACGCTGTCTTCTAAAGCATAAGCAATTTCTTTGGCAGAAACTTTCTTATTGTAAAGAGCAAGCTCTCCAAATATATTGCCACGTTTTACAACATACTTCACGGTGTTATTCTTAGTGTTTACAATTTTAACACTGCCTCTTTTTAAGAAAAAAATATTATTGTTATGTTCATCATTGAGATTAATAGGACGCCCCTTCTCAATGTTATCCATTTCTAGAATTTCGCAAATCTTCATCATGTTAAGCATTCCAATTTTTCTAAAAAGATTAAACCCTTCTAAAAACCAGTATTTAGTGATTGCTTTCAATTGTATTATCCTAATTGTTATAAATCAAAGATATAGAATTTAATATTTGGATTTAGATGTTAATTTTTGATAGTTACTTTAGACGACAAGTGATTGAAATTATGAAGTATTTAAAGAGCTTAAAACGAGTTGGCGCTATTTACATGAAGTTTTCAAAAAGTAACAAAGGTTAAGCCTTGAAACACTGATAAAAGTTTATCTTTTTTCTAAAAAAAAGAAACCCGCAACAATAGTTGCGGGTTTTGTATTGAGTTCTATGTTTGTTAAAAGTTACTTTTGGAAAAATCAAAGACTATGATACTAGAGAGAAAAAACATCTTAAACGATGAAACTATTTACCCTGAAAACGGGACGCTAAAATTTGTCCTCCTAGTACATTAAACCTAATGTTTTCACAAAAAAACATTCCCATGTTTTAATTATAAAACATGGGAATATTATAGTGTGTCACAACTTTGATTATAAGATTATAGTGCCTTTTTTAACGCTTCGATAGTTTTAGCCATTGCTACTCCTGGTAATTTTATAGGAGCTGCAACTTGTGCTAAAAAAGTACCATTAACTTCTCCTGTTTTGTAAGTAGTAAACCCAATACGATAAAGACCAACTGTTAATGCTTTTTGAGGGTTACCAAGCTCGCTTTTATACCTTAATAAGGAATTATATTGGCTTCCACTTGGCTGTTTAGGCATTTCACTACTATCATCATTAGACTCCAATATAGTCCATTGGGCATTTTTAGCAGCTTCTTCACTGATTTTATCCTTACTAATAATATTAGATCGCTCTAAAGTAATGTAAGTATCAAAATACGCATCAGATCCTGCATTTTCTTTATAAGATTTAGACATCCCTGCACCTTTTATCTTAGTTTTTCCTACAGGAGACATCATTCTTATCCCGAGTTCTGGAGCTACAGCTGGTACCCATACATAGATATAATAGAACTTTTTACCATCTCTTGTTTCATCTTCATTTCCTGGTGAAGCATACCCAAGGTAAGATACAACATCTGTATAGGGTACTTTGATCGTTTTTGGTCCTACTTTTTTTTCTGTAGAACTACCAAACTTCTTTAGTTTTTGTGCTTGAGTATTAAAATTAATTCCAAGAGCGATCATTACAAATACGAATACGATTTTTTTCATTGTTGATTTTTTTAACTGTTATTATTTATTTTATTGTGACACATTATTGTAATTATTTTATAATAAAAGTGACGGTAGTTATCTCTATACATTTGTATTACCTATTATAGTTGTTAGTCGCCAATTATAATCTCCTTAGAGGAAAATAGTAAGATGATAAACTACCAATCACTAATTCTTTTTTTGTTTCTACAATGACAATGGACCGTTTTTATATTTTCTTAAAAAAAGAATTGTCATTGACATCAAGAGTATCGAAATTAAATGGTTGGTGATCATTTCAATTATTTTTAAGAGCTAATAATATATTTTTGTTCATTTGCCTTTTATACCTATTTCTGTTGATGACAAGGCAAAGGTGCGATATAACCTCTTGCAGAGAAACCCCTTTTATAGTAGAAATGTATACCCTGAAAACAGGGCGTATATAAATATGTGAATGGCTATTTGCTAGACCTTACAATCCATATTGTAATTATTAATAAATCATTAGTAAAGAAAAAGAATACTCATTTGGGTAAAGCATGTCCCAATACCGTTTTATCAAGATTTGATATAGCCCATTTTGATAGCATACTTTGTTAAACCTGCAAGATTTCTAACATTAAGCTTAGATATTATTTTTTTTCGGTAACTTTCAATAGTATGCTTACTTAAAAAAAGTTCGTCTGCAATTTCATTGGTTGTAAACTCCTGAGCTATTAAGGTGACAACATCTATCTCTCTTTGAGTTAACTTGGTTTCGTTTTCTTTTTGTTTGGAAAATTTATTTTCGGTATAAATATCTTTTATTTCTTTAGAAAAATATTTTTCTCCGTTAAGAATTGTCTTTATTGCCATAAGAAACTCTTCTTTTTCGACATTTTTAGGAACGAAGCCATCAACATTATTTTCTATCAAACGGTCAATCATATCTGGGTTATTATGCATACTAACCACTAAGGTTTTAATATTATTCCTCTTCTCTTTTACTATTTTATTAAGAGCTATTCCATCAAGTTCTGGCATAGTAATATCTGTAATAATCAGGTCGATTTTTTCATCAGGATTGATTTCGAGATATTTTACAATGTTTTTACCATTTTTTGCAGTCAGCAGGATATTATATTCTTTTTCTGACTCAAGAATACTAACTAAGCCATATAAAAACATTTTATGATCGTCTACAATGATAAGGTTATACTTCATGAATATTGGGTATTTCTATATTTATAATGGTGCCTCTTTTGGGATGAGAATCTATATCTAAAACCCCTTTAAATTCTTGCAAACGGTTTTCAATATTGGCCAGCCCTATACCTGTTTTTGTATCTGAAGGCCTGAATCCTATCCCATTATCTTCAAAAATTAAATTGAGTACGTTATCTATGATATCTATTTGTATCTCTATTTTTTTGGCACGTGCATGCTTAATTGTATTAGTAATAAGTTCTTGTAGTATAGTAAACACTTCATTTTGAAGTATTTCGTTCAAACTGTTAATCGCCTTTTCTGGATATGCAGAAACTATAATATTAATATTACTGGCACCTCCTATATTCTGTATATACTCCTTTACCAGTGGTATAAAATCGTTTTGATGGAATTTTTTTGGCGTTAAGTTATGAGAAAGAGATCGAACCTGCTCGTAAGTTTCATCCAACTGTTGGTAAATGGTATTAAGCTTGGTATTATTGTTTGAAATACTGCCAAATTGTAATTTAATCGCTGCCAGATTTCCTCCAATACTATCATGTAACTCTTGAGCAATTCGTTTTCTTGCTTGGTCTTTTCCCTGAACAGATGCTTTGATAAGTTTTAATTCTTGATCTTTAATCAAAGAAGCAATTTTTTGCCCACTTACTTCTCGCTGTTTCTTGTTTAGTAAACTTTGCGTTTGCAGTTTTTGATAGTAAAGTACAATCACTCCAATTATTGGGATGAGAAGGAGAAGAAATGCAATTAAAGTGATTCTTTTCATTTCTTTCTGCCTAGCAATTTCAGAAGCCTTTAGTTCCTGGTCTTTTCTAAGTAAAGTAATTTCATTATTCCGCTTCTCAGCAGAATTGTTGAGCATTAAAATCTCATTCTCATTCTGTTTTTCAATAATTTCTTTTTGAAGATTTAAGTTTTCCATAGCCTCTTCCTGATTTTTTAGTTTCAGTTGTTTGTTGGTATTTTCAACTTGTAAAACCTCAATTTCTTTTTCTTTTTGTACGGTTTTATATTTTACATCTAACTCATTAATCTCCTTATCCTTTTGTAGTTGCCTAATGGAATCTTTTATTTTATAGAATCTAGCTGAAAGTTTAAAGGCGTTTTCATAATCATTTTGTAGTATCGATATCTCCATAAGATTTTCATAAATCACAGTTTGCTCGTTTAGCAATCCCAGATCAATGGCATTCATCAATCCAGAGGAAAAAATGAGTTCAGCGTCTTTATATTGCCCTAAGCCAATAAATATTTTTCCCATGTCACTACGGGCTATCAAGGCAATCCTATTATATTCATTTTCGTCCGAAATTATTATTGATTTATTGTAAAAAGAAACGGCTTCATTTATTTTTCCCTGTTCCTGGTAGTTAGCCGCTAAATTAAGTGCAATTATAGCTTGACACTTCTTATTGTTATCCTCTTTACATAAAATATTGGCCTTATTTAGATACTTGTTTGATGTATCAAGATCTTTTAACTCACTATAAATTGTGGCCATATTAATATAACTCCCATACACCTTCTCAGCTTCATCAGCATGCTCTAAGCATTGTTTAAACATGGTAAGTGCATTTTTATAATCTCCTAGTACAATATAGGTTTGTGCTAAACCATGCGTATGGGTATAATATAAATCAGTCTCCTTGTATTCTTGAGAAACTTCTATTCCTTTTATATGCCATTTCTTGCTTTCTTCTATCAATCCCCTATTTCTATAATTGATTGCTTTTAAATTGTATGTCAATCCATAAAATCGATTTCGCAGGGAATCATTAGTGAACGTGTTTAATTTTAAAACCACATCGGTATAATATAACGAAGAGTCTATTAATGTTTTTTTCGTAAAGTAGTAAGCCAGTAATAAGTTCGCATTAGTTATAGCTTTAGATGTCTTTAGTTTTTTTATTAATCTGTGGGCCGAATGATACGATTTTAGATCCTCATCATTATTATATAAAGCATAAGCTTCATCTACTAATTTATTTTCTTCTATTTCTTGTATGGTCTGTATTGGTAGTGGGATGAAGTCGTTCTCATTTATTTGTGCATTAGCAACATAGGAGCAGCAGCAAGTGCAAAAAATTATTATTCTATATAAGAGTTTCGACATACGCAAATATATCAATTGTTCTGTATTGATCGACCCCCGAATACAGGGGTATTTACGAACTAAAAATATAGAAAACTATAGCCTTTCGAACCTTAACCTATGTTTGCACAATTATGATGACTTTGAATCTAGAATACGTTGAATAAACGCATCGAATAAGTTCCTTAAATTTAATCCTTATCAAGAAAAACTGCTTTTACAATTCTAAAATAAATCGCCATAACTCAGTATAAAAAAACGAAATACAACGTTGTAAAAACAAGAAACAATCACGAGTAAAATGCCTGTTTTTATTTCTTTTAAATGACTAAAAACTTTTCAAATTTGGTTATCTTTACAGCGTGAAATTAACGCTATAAATTTTAAAAATTTTGTTTGTGCTAAATCCTAAAATTAAGACCTCTCCTCTGCGCTATTTTTCATATTCTGATTCCTTCAATTTCTTAAAAAGCTAATAAAATGGAAGACATGATTTTTTATGATAGATTGCAATTTGCATTTACTATCACTTTCCATTATATATTTCCACAATTAACCATGGGCTTATCGTTAATAATAGTCTATTTCAAGGGGAAATATTTAATTAAAAAAGTTGAAAAATATAATGATATAGCAAAATTTTTAATGAAGATTTTTGCTGTTAATTTTACAATGGGTGTTATTACTGGAATTCCTATGGAATTTCAATTTGGAACCAATTGGGCTAAATTTTCAGAACTCACAGGTAGTATTATAGGTCAGACATTAGCCATGGAAGGGATGTTTTCCTTCTTCTTAGAGTCTTCTTTCTTAGCTCTTTTTATTTTCGGAGAGAAACTCATGGGACAAAAATTACATTTCCTAACGGGCTTTTTGGTTTTCCTGGGCTCCTGGGGAAGTGGTTGGTTTATATTAGCTACCAATGCCTGGATGCAGCATCCTGTAGGCTACGAAATATTAGATAATGGTAAATTTGTTTTAGAAAACTTCTCAGCCCTTTTCACGAACCCATGGCTCCTTCCTGCCTTTCTGCATAATCAATTTGCATCTGTTGTAACCTCGTCTTTTGTAGTTGCCAGTATTGGTGCCTTTTACATTTTAAGAAACAAAAATTTAGAATACGGGAAACTACTTTTAAAAACAGGTATTGTATTTGGATTGATTTCAAGTATTCTCTTAGCGTTTCCTACAGGAGATTGGAATGCTAAAAATGTGGCAAAATACCAACCTGCATCATTCGCTGCAATGGAAGGTATTTTTGAAACAGAAGAAGCTGGTGCCGAAATTGTACTAATAGGCCAACCCAATATGGTTGAAAAAAAATTAGATAATAAAATCGCTGTTCCAAATGTATTAAGTTTTTTAACCTACCAAAAATGGGATAAGCAGATTCCAGGAATGGATAAATTTGAAAAAGAAGAACTCCCAGATAATATTCCCGCGCTTTATTACTCGTATCATATCATGGTTGGTTTGGGGACTATTTTTATTGGTGTCATGGCATTAGCTGTATTCTTTTTATGGCGTAGAAAATTATTTAATATGAAGCCCTTGCTTTGGATCATTATGTTTTTAGTGCCATTTCCCTATATCGCCAATATTACGGGCTGGTATGTTGCAGAACTGGGTAGACAACCCTACTTAGTTTATGGCTTACTAAAAACGAGTGAAGGGATTTCACCTACGGTTTCTTCAGGAAATACATTGTTTACCTTATTAGGTTTTGTTGCTATATATCTGCTACTTGGCCTATTATTTTTAATATTAGTTGGCAAGACAATTCATCAAGGTCCTAAACCTGAAACACATTAAGTTATGGAAATATTTTGGTTCATTATAATAGCAATAGTTTTAGTCGTATTCTTTGTATTAGATGGTTATGATTTTGGTGCTGGTATTATTCATTTATTTTTTGCTAAAACAGAAAAAGACAAAGAGGTTATTACCAAATCTGCTGGATTATTCTGGGATTCTAACGAGGTTTGGCTTGTTGCCGCTGGCGGGATGCTTTTCATGGCTTTTCCAACATTCTACGCCTCTGTTTTTAGTGGTTTTTACCTGCCTTTAATCATTGTTTTGTGGTTAATTATATTCAGAGCTATTGGGTTGGAATTTAGAGGTCAGTTTGACTATCAAATGTGGAAAGATATCTGGGATAAGGCTTTTGGAGTTTCAAGCCTTTTATTAGCATTATTTTTTGGTATTGCTTTGGGTAATATTGTAAGGGGTGTTAATTTAGGAGGCGTCGAAAACGGTGTTTCTATATATGAGGGACATTACTTTTTCTTGCCTTTATGGAGTTCTAATTTTAGTCCATTAAGCGAATCCCCTGGAGTGATCGATTGGTTTACAATCATTATTGGTCTCATTACTCTGGTTACTTTGGCTATTCACGGTGCTAATTGGATTATTTTAAAAACCAATGCTTCTATAAACAACCAACTTAAAACAGTCATTTTCAGATTAAATATAGCACTAACCGTATTAACCATATTTTCTTTAATTGTTTGGCAGACTATTAACCCTAGTTCTTTAGATAATTTTAGTAAAACCCCTTATTTAATAGTATTTCCCATGATTTATATCTCTGGGTTAGTCGGGTTGTTTTTTATTAAAAAGCTAAAAAAGGACATTTATGGCTTTATTTGTTCTTCGTTACTTATACTTGGAGGCATCTCCTCGTCTTTGGCTTCCATATTCCCTGCCATGCTACCTTCCAACAATACAATTAATGAATCATTAACTATTTACAATACTTCGACGTCTGAATATGGATTATCTGTTGCTCTTAACTGGGGAATTATCGGTTTTATTCTTCTATTCGTTTATATGATTATCCAGAAAAGACTCATGGGAGGAAAAATTGATCATATGGATTATGGTCATTAACACATAAACCTAATGACAGATACTTTAATTTCTCTAATAAGCATTGTCTTTGGAATTATAGGCGCTCATATTTCGGGATATATTTTAAAGACTTACACTTTAGGAACTATTGGCAATACAATTGCTGGTGTTTTTGGAAGCATTCTTTTAATAAAATCTCTGGGAAGATTAGGCTTTGACCCTAAATCAATAATGCAATTGGGAGATGTTCATTTTGGTCTGCTTACTTTAAACCTCTTTATTTCCTTTATTGGGGGCGTTATTGCTGTCATTTTAATTCACAAATTAAAAAGTAAAATGAATTATTAAGCATAAATATTATTAGGTAAAAAACAATAACTATAATTAAAAATGGAGCCATTAAAAAACTGTATTTCAGAAACTATTAGTATCGCTGATAGTGCCTTAGATTCCATAATTTCTGCTTTTGAAATAAAAAAAATAAAGAAAGGAGACTTTTTTTTAGAATCAGGAAAAATCTGCAGACAAATGGCCTTTATTGAGTCGGGATATTTAAGAATGTATGACATCGCCCAAGGCAAAGAAATTACCTTTTGGATTGGTACCAGTGGCAAGTTTATTACTTCGCTTTCCAGTTTTATATTCGAATCTGAAAATTATTGGAACATTCAAGCATTAACCGACTGTACGCTCTATGTGATTAACAGAGAGAATCATTTTAAATTGTGTAAGGAACAGCCCAAATGGTTAGAGTTCGATAATGTATTACTGGCACACTCTTTTGCTTTACTAGAACGTAGTATGTTTGCGCAATTACACACCACTGCACAGCAAAGATTTGAAACATTACTCAAAGAAGACCCAGCTCTTTTTAATCATGTACCCCTTCAGCACATTGCTTCTATGCTTGGCATTACACCAGAATCATTAAGCAGGTTAAGAAATAAATTAGCACAGTCAAATTCTTAACATTTATCAAGAGAGATTCATGTAAGTCATAAGACATTTGTAAAAAACAATATATCATGAGCTTTTTACAAATTACATTAGTTAGCAATGCTATTTTTTCATTCGCTACGGGCCTGTCTCTTATTTTATTTCACAATGCTATAGCAACCTGGTTTGGGAAACAAAACCCAACCATTTTTTGGATTATCGGATTGGGACTCCTCTACTTTTCATATTCTATAATCGTTGAAATTAGAAATCCAAAGCCTCATGCTGTTTTCTACATTATAATTCAGGATTTTATATGGGTATTGGCTAGTTTAGTAATAGTCCTTATAAAACCATTCAATCTTTCTGTTCCTGGCTATCAAATAATAGCTACTGTTTCGTTTATTGTTCTGGCTTTTGGTATCGGGCAAAGTATAGGTCTTGGTAAAATTGATACTATAAACAACGAAGGACTTAAACGCTTAACTTATGAAAGAATTATAAATGCCACAAAGGAAAACACATGGAAAGTCATTTCAGATGTCTCTAATTATCATAATGTGGCTCCTAATATTGAGAGCGTAACTATTATATCTGGTAAAGGTAAAGACATGGTTAGAAGTTGTACTCATAAAACAGGCAGCTGGACAGAAGTAGCTACTTTATGGAAAGAAGGGGAACAATATGAATTTCAAGTTAATACAGATGCTAAAGATTATCCTTTCCCCTTAAAATTTCTAAAAGGCACCTGGAAAGTAGAAACAGTCTCTAAACATGAAACCAAAATTACTATGGTCTTTGATTTTGTATTTAAACAGAAAATTTATAATATTTTAATCTATCCTTTAATGAAAAAAAAGTTTAACAAAACCTGCGAGGAATTACTTGATAATTGGGAAAACATACTATAAAAATGTTCCTATTTATGTTTCAGATGATTCACAGATAAAATAGAACGAAACTTATTACTTAATTTAGTAAAAGAGATTTAAGATAACCATTCTTAAAGCTATTCAACGCTGTTAATTTTAAATCGGCTAAATCGTACTTTTCTGTTTCAAATTCACCTTTAGGACATAAAGCAACAGTTTTCATATGGGCTTTTTTTGCAGCAGTTACTCCCGATAAAGAATCTTCAAATACAATACAGTTTTCAGGTTTTATATTTAGCTTTTTAGCCGTTGTTAAGTAGACTGCAGGATTAGGCTTCCCTTCTTCTTCAAATTCTGACGATGAAATCACATCAAAATAATCTGCTATTCCTATTTTGTTTAATACAACTGGAATGAGTTTAAAGGGTGAATTAGTGGCTAGCCCAATCTTGAATTCTTTTTGTTGGAAAAAATCTAACAATTCTTTTATTCCTTCAATAGCTTTCCCGTCTCTTTTTATTAAATGACCAACTAAATCAATAACTTCATTTTCAACTTTATCTAACGACTTACCTTTCCATGGCATATAGTTATACCAATATTTAGTTACTTCTTTTGTTGTTAGCGAAGCAGTAATATTTGCCAACTCTTCCTTTATTTGAACACCAATAGCACTAAAAACTTCTTTTTCTGCCTGTTTCCACAAAGGTTCGGAATCTATTATAATACCATCCATATCAAAAATTACTGCGTTTTCAATTTTCATTCTTTAGGTTTTATTTATAGTGAAATAAAGATTTTGTATACCCCATAAAATGAATCCGAGAAAAACTAAAAATCATTTTGACAGGTTTAAGTTTCAATCAGGTTTATCGTTTTTTATTTAGTATACCATCTATAAGCATTTTCAAAAAATATCTTCTTCTGCTCTGCTATGGTAAAATTGTTTTTGATTAAATCGACATCACGTATAGAAAATGGGATTTGGGCCCTTGTTGAAGGTAAATCTGTTCCAAACATAAGTGAATCTGGATTGATTTCATAAATTTTTTTCATAGCTAATATAGGATTAAAATCGATTCTTCCAAATCCAGTTGCTTTTATCTTAACACCCTTTTCTGCCCAATAGAATAAATCTGTTAACCCTCTTTTAGAAAGTCCCAAATGGTCAATAGAAAAACGATGTAAGTTCAATAGTTTAGGTTTTAGTTCTTTTAGGCTATCACTATCTACATATAGTTCGGTGTGCCAACCGTAGTCATCAAATAATTGCCTTGAAAGCTTTTCCATATTTTCAATGCCTTCAGAACCTCCACGCTTTAAATTAAACCTAACTGCTACAATGTTAGATGCGTTTAAGACTTCCAACTCACTTCTCTTAATATCAATTGGTATGTTAGCCACTCCAATAAAGTTTTTTCCTAGTTTTTTAAGTGCATCCACCAAATACCTCTGGTCAAAAGCTTGAAATGAGCCAGACACCACCGCACCTCCTTTTATATCTAAATCTTTTACACTTTCCTGATAATCCGCAATCGTAAAATTTGGTGGTAGATAACCGTTATTTTCAAACAAGGGATAATTAGGATTTATAATATGAAAGTGAGAATCAAATATTTTCATAAGATGTTTTTTCTTTATATCTTAGATTATGGTGAAATTTTAAAATGCTAAATCCAATTTATCTAACAGTAGTTTTTACTATCAAAATTTCTTAATGAGGTTATTACTTCTTCCAAAAAGGCCTCTCTATCGTTCCATATTCTATCCACTATACCAACCTCGTCATCTGGTATAAGTAATGTGTCATCATTTTTAAATCCCCATGCCATCATTTCCACTAGAATAGGAATTAATCCAATACCTTCTTCTGTAAGTTGGTATACTTTCTTTGTTTTGAGTTCTTTATATTTTTTACTAATAATAAAGCCGTTTAATTCTAATTTTTTTAACCTATCGGAAAGCATATTAGTCGCTATCCCCTCCCCAGAATCTAAAAACTCATTATAAAATCTAAATCCCTTAAAAGCTATGTCTCTAATTATTAAAAGTGACCATTTATCTCCAAATAAATCTAAAGACCGACTAATAGGGCATTCTGAGCGTTTTTTGTTTTTCCTCATTAAAAGACTTGTTTTTTGCAAGTGAATTATTATATTTGTAAAGCTTGCATTTTGCAAGTTGTAAATTTAACAATTAAATTTTAATTAAAAATGGACAACGAAAAGAATCCAACTGAAGTAGTAAAAGGCTTTTTTAATGCTATTAATAAAGGTGATTTCACAGAAGCAAGACATTTTATGGCTGATGACCATAAATATACAGGTCCTATGTTTTCAACAGATAACCCTGAAGACTATTTTAAAAAATTAATGGCTTTTGAAATGGAATTTGCTGTTGAAACACAAGATTTAATTACTGCTGAAAATGCAATTACTCATGTATCCCTACTAAAAGTTATTAATCCTGTACAAGCTACTATTCCTTGTTGTGAAGTTTTTAATATTGATCATGGAAAGATAGCTCGTCAACGCTTCTATTTTGATACTGGGTTGTTTCCAAAACCGTAAAATTAAAACCACCAGAATTCAAGTTTACTTAATTAAAATGTTATTAAGTTAAAATGATATTTTAGTAATGAATCCAAAATAAAAGAGGGTCTTCAAAAAATGGCATTCTGAATGAAAATGAAGAATCTTATAAAAATTAAATATCAATATTTTGAGGTTTTTTAACTGTATTCGCAATGATAATTTCTAAGCTTTTTAAACACCCTCTTTTATTTTTTTGAAACCGATTTTAATGCTTCTCGAAGTGCATCACTCATTTTATCCTGTAACTTTTGTCCACCATTAACAAGCTCCATAACATGTGCTTTATCTTTCTCGGAAACCTCCCTATGCTTGGTACTCCAATGTGCCATCTGTATCATAACAGGCATTAAGTCTATCCCTTTATCCGTTAAACTATATACATTTTTCTGCTTGTGATGGGCATCCTTAGTTTTAATCAAGATTCCAAACTCTTCTAATTTATTCAACCTATCGGTCAAAATATTACTTGCTATTTTTTCATCCGAACCCAACATTTCTCTAAAATAGCGTTTCTCATCAAACATAATATCCCTGATAATCAATAAAGTCCATTTGTCTCCAAAGACCTCTAAAGCTTGATTTATCGGGCAATATGATTTACAATTTTTCATACAAAACCAATTTAATCACAAAACCAGTTGCAAAAAACAATTAGTTTTATATATTTGTCCAGTTGTTTTTTGCAACCAGTCAAATATACAATAATAATTAATACCTCTAAAATGACAACAGACCTATCCATTAATCGATTATTAGAACAGTATCGGTACCACAATACACTATTCAAAAATGTGCTAGAAGGCATTAAACCTAAGCATACACATATCAGAATGAATGGACTCACAAATCATTTGTCATGGATAGCAGGCAATCTTACTGCTACTAGATTTAATCTGGGGAATTGCATTGGAATAGAATTGGAACAAACCTTTCCTGAATTCTTCGAAGGACATAAATCTATTATCCCAGACGTGCAATACCCTTCTTTAGAAGAAATTATAGCAGATTGGGATAGAATTACACCTGTATTGGAAAAACGGCTTAAAGAAATCACACTAGAACAATTAGCGGCACCATCACCTCTTTACACACCCAGAACAATAGGACAAAACAACCTGTTAGGAACAATCATATTTTTAATAGATAGAGAGTCTTATGCTATAGGGCAAATAGCTTTAATTAGAAAAGCTTTTGGTTATGAAGCCATGAAATATGAATGACTAAAAATTAAAAATAAGTAAAATGAAAAATCAATTATTAGTAAACAAAAATGCATTAATTTTTGGAGCCAAAGGAGCTTTAGGAACACAGGTTGCCAAATCTTTTAAAGATAGTGGGGCAAATATATTTCTTTCAGATATTAATGTTGAAGGTATCGAATCTTCCAATTTAGGAGACATTAGAAAAGTAGATACCTTAAATGAAAACGAAGTGAATCAATACTTCGCTTGGTTTGAACGTGAAAACGTTTCTGTAGATATTGTTATTAATTTAAGTGCTTCCAATCCTGCAGAATACAACCATGGGAAACCCGCATTAGATGTTTCTTTAGAGCAATTTCTAATCCCTCTTAAAACAACTACTGCGAACCAATTTGTTACAGCAAAGGCCGCTTTTCCTATAATGTCAAAACAAAAAAAAGGTGTGATCATTTTCATAACTTCTACTTTATCTAAAGTTGGTTCTCCTTGGAGTGCCGCTCTTACGGCTTCCCATGCAGCGACCGAAGGTTTGGTAAAAAGCCTTGCAACAGAATGGGGTTCAGAAGGGGTTCGTGTTATTGGAGTACGCTCTGAGGCTATGCCCGACTCACCAACTATAGACTATACTTTTACTACTATGGGAGCGAATATGGACTTAAGTAGAGAGGAAATGCAAGGCTTCATTGAACAACAGAAAACCGCCTTAAAAAGACTGCCTTCAACACAAGATACAGCTGGAATCATTGTTCTTGCTGCATCAGACCTTGCTGGATATATGACAGGTACAATTCTTAACCATTCTGGCGGTCATATACTTGAATAAATTTTAACCAACAAACTCTTATATGATTTAGAATTTGCAGAAGAAGATTTTACAGATTTACAGAAAATGTATTGTATAGGTAATTGATTCTTTTTTGGTTAATAGCAAGGAATCGGAAAGCTTTAATTGTGCCTCCGATTCCTTTTATATTTAAATAAATTTTATGAAAAATAAGGTTTGTAACAAAAAAATATTAAAATTATGAGTAAAGAATATATCATAGAAAATTATGAGGTTACTAACCTGCAAGATTATGTAACTCCTGCAAAAAAAATATTATCTACTAATAAAGATTTCTAATCCTTCATTTAGACCACTAATGATCTGCTCCTACATTCGAAGCATTTGGCACAGTTGTACCATCCCAATCTTTCATATCTGGATTAACTCCAGTAGCATTGCCTAGTTTAGGAGGAACTCCAACACCACTAGATGCTGTTGTATAGCATTGGGAATCGTTTATGGTAACATTAACTGTATTAAATCCTATACCATTTGAAAAATGATTATTTACATCGTTGTACCGCGTAATACGTTCAAAAACACCATTAGTTAACTGGGTTTCATCTCCAGAATTGGTATTGGCCCCTACAATAATAACATCTTTCATATAAACATCTTCACAACCTTGATGTATACGTAATCCATTTTTAGATGTTTTATTAGAATTAAAATAAGAATCAACAACCACAAAATTCTTAATGGACTGAAACCGATTATTTTGAGCATCCGACTCTAAACGTACATTGGCGAGAATAAAATTCTCCCCTCTAAAGTCTGTTTCTTTTTTACCTTGAACAAAGATCGCCCAATCTCCATTATTATTACCATTCTTTACTTCCAGCGTAGAATTAATAAGAGCGACACGATTCCACCCCGTAGCTAATCCTGAGAAGTTATTTAACTTACCTCCATCTGTAATAGCATGTAAATTATCAATCATTATATCTCCTGGATGACTATTTAAACGAACGGGACCTATAGTTACAAGCCCACCTACCCAGCGAATTCTAGTACCTGAAAATATTAAACTACCTTTAATTTCTGCGGCAGCTTCAAGGATAAATTCGCAATCATTACAAGTGATATTAATACTATTATAAGTTCCCGCTAATACTTTAGCAGATACACCATTAGTTGTAACAGCCTCCTGAAGTTCTGTGTCATTTGTTACGATACGCTCTTCAGTGGTTTCTGGAACAACAGGCCATTCTATATCTGCAACAATTTCTGGAAGTGTCCCTAAGTTATACTTTGACTCTGAGTTAGGCACAATCACTGTAGTCTCATCAGGGTCTGTATCTGGCTCTGAATTTGTATTTTCATCACTGCTACAACCTATGAGAAAGATTGTTACTAAAAATAAAAAGAGACTAAGTAAGTTTTTCATGAATTTCAAAATTTAGATTTGGAATGCAAACTTAAATAACTAATTTTATTTAACAACTAGTTTTAGTTAAAATATAAACTTAAATAGGCCAATATTATTTGGATAGGATAATTGAATATGAATAATTATTTTATTAAAAATATAGCCAGTATTAGAATTATAAACATTCTAAAATCAAACTTAAATTCTCTTAAGTGATAACATATTAAAAGAGAGGTGATTGATCATTCGCTTTTTCCACTGATCATTTATCAAAAAGTATAAAAGCCGATAAACGTTATGTTTATCGGCTTTATTATTAATTATTTTGATTTTATAAACCAGATAGAAATGATGTATTCAATTCTAAACAAGCTAGATCATCAAATTTTTACTGCAAATAAGGTTGAAGTTTTTCCCAATCGAACTCAACACCAACTCCAGGAGTATCTGGTGCTACAGCTCTATAATTTTCTACAACTAAAGGACGTTTTGTGTACTCGTCTATAGGAAAACTATGAACTTCTAACCAGCCTGCATTTTCTTGAGATGAAACTAAACTAACGTGTAATTCCTGCATACCATGAGCACACACTGGAATATTATTTTCATTTGCCAATTTAGCTGCTGCTAACCAACCTGTTACACCACCGCAATTTGAAGCATCTGGTTGAACAAATGATAATTTAGATTGTTCCATAGCATATTCAAATTCATGAATAGTATGCAAGTTTTCACCCATTGCCAATGGAAACCCTGTTTTGTCAACAATTTCTGCATAACCTTTATAATTATCAGGAATAATAGGTTCTTCAAACCAAGTGATGTCATATTGTTTGAATCCTTCAATGGCTTTAATCGCTTTTTCAACAGTCATTGAATAATTGGCATCCACCATAAAAGTAACATCTGGTCCAATGAATTCACGAACGGCTTTAATCCTTTCTAAGTCTTCATCTAAATTATCACGACCTATTTTAATTTTAACAGCATTGAATCCATTTGCTAAATAGGTTTTCATATTATTTAACAATTTCTCGATTGGAAATTGTAAATCGATACCCCCACAGTAAGCTTTACAGGTATTATCTGACCCTCCAGCTACTTTCCATAGAGGTTGACCTAATTTTTTACAACGAATATCCCATAAAGCAATATCTACGGTTGAAATTGCAAATGAAGCAATTCCACCACGACCTACATAATGAATATGCCACTCTAAAAAGTCATAAATTTTTTCAATCTCACTTCCATCCATTCCAATTAAAGCATTTGCAAAATCATGCTCTATCATTGCTTTAATAGCCGTGCCTCCTTTTCCTCCAGTATAGGTATAACCTGTTCCTTGAGAACCATCTTCTAAAGTAATAGTCGTTGTAACTAATTCAAAATGATAGTGATCACCATGTTTAGCATCAGATAACACTTCAGGCAATGGAACTTTAAACAATTTTACTTCTACATTAGAAATTTTTGTTGTCATTAAATTATGCTTTATATTTTACATAAAAGGTCTTTTTCTCTAAGTATTGTTCAAAACCATACTTTCCATCTTCTCCTCCAGATCCAGACAATTTGTAGCCGTTATGAAACCCTTGATGTTGTTCTCCATGTCCTCTATTTACATAGATTTCACCGTACTCCAATTCTTCATTACATTTCATTATTTTGTTCATATCGTTTGTAAAAACCATAGCAGCTAAGCCATATTCACAATCGTTAGCATACCCAATAACTTCATCAAATGATTTGAATTTTAAAACTGGTAAAATAGGTCCAAATGATTCTTCATGAACAATAGTCATGTCTTGCTTAACATTAGTTAAAACAGTAGGTTCAAACCAGAATCCTTTTTCGAATTCTTTTCCTTCTGGTCGTTTACCACCAGTTGCCAAAGTAGCACCTTCCTCTAAACTAACTTTAACAAGATGTTCCATGTGTTCAAGTTCAGATTTGTTCACTTTAGGTCCCATATCTGTATCATCTAACATAGGATCACCTACTTTTAAAGCCTTAGTTTTAGCTATGAATTTCTCCATAAATTCATCATAGACCGTTTCTTGGATATACATTCTTTCATTACAAGTACAAACCTGTCCACAATTATCAAATCTAGAGTGTAATGCAGAATCAACAGCTGCATCAATATCAGCATCTTCAAAAACAATAAATGGTGCTTTACCTCCTAATTCTAATTGTACATGTGTTAAATTATCTGCAGCATTTCTAGCTATTTGCTGTCCAACAGGTGTAGAACCTGTCATGGTTACCATTTTTGTGATTGGGCTTTTTACTAAAGCATTACCCATGGCTCTTCCTGGTCCTGTTAAAATGTTTAGAACCCCTTTAGGAATACCAACTTTATTAGCTAAATTTCCTAATTCTAAAGTAGCCAATGGCGTTTCGGAAGTAGGTTTAACAACTATAGTATTTCCAGCTACTAATGCTGGTCCAATTTTTCTTCCTGCTAAAGCAAAAGGGAAGTTCCAAGCCGTAATTGCTACAACGACACCTCTAGGTATTTTTTGAATCCATATTTGCTCATCTGGATTATCAGAAGGAATAATATCTCCTTCAATTCTACGTGCGCCTTCAGCTGCATACTCCATAAACGATGCCGCTACTGCTACTTCCATTTTAGCAACCTTAAGCAATTTTCCTTGTTCTCTAACTAAAAGTTCGGCCAAGTAATCAGAACTAGCTTTTATTTCGTTAGCTAATGCATATAAATACTCAGCTCTTTTACGTGCTGGTAATTTTTTCCATTCTTTTTGTGCTTTTTCAGCTGCTTCTAAAGCCTCATTAGCATCATCAATAGTTCCATTTTGAATTTTCGCAACTAATTCTTCACTAGATGGGCTAATAACATCAATCGTTTCTCCTGAAGAAGAAGCTTTCCATTCACCGTTTATAAATAATTCGTATTCTTTTGCTTGTGACATATTATTTTATATTAGTTTATTAGAAGTTTATTTAAAAATTATAAGTCGTTCTCTCCTTTTACATAGCCAAAATTAGCTAATATACCTCCATCAACATACAATACTTGACCATTCACAAAATCTGCAGCTTTTGAAGCCAAAAATAGTGCAGCATTTCCAACATCTGATGGTTCTCCCCAACGGTTAGCAGGCGTACGCGTCATAACCAAGTCATTAAACGGGTGCCCTCCTACTCTAATTGGTTCAGTCTGAGCCGTAGCAATATAACCAGGACCTATACCATTTATTTGAACATTATATTTTGCCCATTCACAAGTCATATTTTGTGTCAAGAGTTTTAAACCACCTTTAGCTGCTGCATAAGCTGAAACAGAATTTCTTCCATAAATACTCATCATAGAGCAAATATTGATAATCTTACCTTCTCTTTTTTCTAGCATTTTAGGAGCAATTCTTTTTGCCATAATTAGAGGAGCGACCAAATCAATATCAATAACTTGTTTAAAATCAGAAACTGGCATATCTAAAATAGGAATACGTTTTATAATTCCTGCATTGTTCACCAAAATATCAATATCTCCAACCTCTTTTTCAATTTGAGAAATACCTTTATCTACAGCGTCCTCATCAGTAACATCAAATAATAATGTGTAAACATCAATTCCTTCAGACTTAAATTCTTTTTTACAGTTCTCAAGTTTTTCTTGATCAATATCATTAATACATACTTTAGACCCAGCTTTTGCTAAAGTTCTTGCAATTGCCATTCCTATACCATGAGTTCCTCCTGTAACTAATGACACTTTTCCTGTTAATTCAAATAATTCTTTCATTTTATATTCTTTATAATTTTATTGTTGGCAGTCCATTAATACTTTCATCCCATCAGGATTGTTATCAATATTTCCAAATACTTGTTGGATATTACTTAATGGTTGAACATCAGTAATCATTTTTTCAAAAGGCAGCTCATTCGCGGTAATTAGTGCTATAGATTTTTCATAATCTTCTTTTTCATAAACACGAGCACCAATTAATTTTAATTCTTTCCAGAAAAATTTAAATAAATCTACAGGCTTTTTGTCTCCATGAATAGCGACCATGACTATACGCCCTCTAATTCCAGCTACTTCAGTCATTATGTCCAATGCTGGTTGTACACCTGCTACTTCAAAAACAACATCAGCTAATCTATTATCAGTTTTGCTGCGTACATAGTCAACTAAATTAACCTCCATAGGGTTAACAGCATCCATACCTAGTTCTTTTGCTTTAGCGATTCTTGTTTCATTTACTTCAGAAACAATGACATGTGCTCCAACTTCTTTAGCGACCATTGCTACTAACAATCCAATTGGGCCACCGCCCAAAACGACTGCAGTTTCACCTGCTTTTAAACCACTCAACCTAACATCATGAGTAGCCACAGATAATGGCTCTATTAAAGCTGCTAATTTTAAATCGGTTTCGGCTTTTAATTTGTGTAAAGTAAATGCAGGAACATTCCAATATTCTTGCATAGCTCCAGGACTATCAATTCCAATAAATTTTAATTTTTCACAGACGTGATTAAAGCCTTTATCAGAAGGTTGTGCCAATCTATCATCTAACGGACGAACAACTACTTTGTCCCCCACATTATAATCAGTAACTCCTTCGCCTAAAGCATCAATTGTACCGGACATTTCATGACCTATTGTTTCTGGAATATTTACACGTTTATCCATCATTCCGTGATAAATGTGTACATCGGTTCCACAAACACCTACATATGCTACTTTTATTCTTACTTCTCCAGCAGCAGGTGCTTCAACTTCTTTTTTAAATACAGTGAAGGTTTGATTGCCTTCGTATTGTGTTGCTAACATTTTGTTTTTATATTTAATTTTAATATTTAATTGTTTTTTATGTATAAAAGGCATTAGCTAATCTTAAAAAAGTTATACTTTTTTAAGATTAGCTAAATTAGAATAAAACTAAAGTAAGTTAAGAATAAAATGACTAGACTAAAACTCTACAACGCGTCAAATTAGCCTGAAAAAGACTAAACTTCCTAGTTTAAGCATAAATAATTTCTAATTATTTATGCCACTTTTAATTCGTCAAATTCAATTGTTTAATCAACAAAATATGTACTATGAACTTACCTTCCAACGCAAATTACAAAAGAAATTCTGCAAGTATTAATAAATACCATAAAAGAACAAAAATTACCTTATCTAAATCAGATTTTACTCTACCGTTTGAAACCTCATACTTGTAATTACATTACCAATTTACAATTCGAAGAATTTTCACTAAACCCATTAATAGTTTTGAACTAAGAATCCTATTTCAAAGAAAAAGTCAATTTAATAGTTGTACAGATCTTTACTGTAAATAATGATATTGTTTGTTCTTGGTAAGGATATTCTATAATGAACTTATATAGTCTTCTAAGTTTATATTTCTTGGCAATTCCATTTTTTTTCTAATTCTATGTCTAGAAGTATGCACAGATTCAACTGAAATCCCAAGTAACCTGGCCATTTCTTTACTTGAAAAATTCAACTTTATTAAGGCACATACTTTTTGGTCTCCTTGACTTAAATTAGGATATTTTTCGAAGATTTTATCATAAAAACCTTTATTTATTTCTATAAATCTAAGTTTAAATTCATCCCAATTTTTATTATTATTAACCGAAATAGAACGAAGAACCTTATTTAATTCAGGGATTTTTAATTTATCTGCACCAACTCTAATTTTTGACTTTAAATCCTTTAAAAACTCATCTTTTTCAATTAATTGTAAAGCTGAAGCAGCTAGCTCTTTATTCTTTAATTCAAGTAATTCTCTCGTTTTTTGAATTTCAATTTCTTTTGTCTTGCTAATCAATTCCTTTTCTGCCTTATGTCTTGTCCGCATATGCTTAACATATAAGTAGCCAAATAAAAGAAGGAAAAGAATAGATCCAGAAAGAATAACCGTTTGAAGTTTATTAATCTTATCCTCTTGCTCAAGTTGTTTTAAATACTGTTCCCGTAGACGCTTTTCTTGCTCTTCTTTTGCAATTCTATATTCATCCTTAATCTCTAATAATGGTTGGTTACTTATGCTTCTGCTATCAAAAAACTTAGCATCTAAATCTTTAGCAATTTTTAAATTAGCATACGCATTTTGAAAATCGTTTTTCTTTAAATATAGCTTCGTTAATTTTTCATAAACTAAAGGAGTAAAATCAATGTGACTTTTAAACTCTTTCGATATGCTCAATGCTTTTTTGTAATACGCTTCACTTTTAGTTAAATCGAGTAATTCCAAATAAATATCACCCCAGCTTTTGTAAAAATGCACTAAATAAGAAGGTTCATTTTCTTTAAACCATGGATAAACTTCTTCCATAATTTTTAAGGCTTCTTCTTCTTCGCCATTTTTATATAATAAATTTGATTTTTCAAACTCTAAATAAGGCATGGGAACAGTCACCTTAGATTCAGCATAATACAAAAAACAAGTATCCAAATATTTTTTAGCCAGTCTTGGAATATTTAATTCCCTGTAAGTAGAAGCTATTGAATAATAATAAGGAACCAAGTCCGCTTTAAAATTATAACCTGACTTTTCAATTTTCTTTTGAATTGATAAAGCCTTAATTAAATATTCTATCGATTTATTTTCTCTTTTATAATAACTATAAATTCTACCTAATCTAAAATAGATAACCGACAATAAACCATCATTATCTATTTGATCACATAATAATAATGATTGCCATAATAAATCATATGACTTAGGATATTCAGCATTTGTCTCAAAAACAAGCGCTTTTTCAAGAGTCGCATTTATTGCATTTATGGTATCATTTGCTTTTGTATAATTATTTATACTAATTTGCAATAAATCAATGGCTTTTTTAGGCTCTTGATGCTTTATTTCATTTGCTTTTTTTAAAGCTTTATCTGCTATTATTTTTAATGAATCTATATTGTTTTCTTGTGAGAAACAAAAACTAGAACATAAAATGATTAATAAAAACCACAAATGAAAATTTCTTTTAACTAAAAAATTAAACATATATGCGTGACTTTTATAGGTAGAATTCATTTATTTGTTTCGTTGAAGCATGAAATGTAAAAATAAAAACATTATTTTGTAAATAGGCAAGAATCATACATTTTTATTTTCGTCTATATCATAAAAACCCTTAATTTAACTAAGAAAAATCATACATCCTACTAATGCACAAGGCATTGTAATAAATAAAAAATAATATAAATATATAACAAATCATTAGAAAGTCTAATCAACACAAAATCAAATTTCATTAAAAAAATTTTAATATTTTACATGTGATTACAAAAGCTAAAACTTAATAACAAACACACAATTACAACGGTATGTACAACAAATTAAAAACCACAAATACTGTAACGCCTTTTAAATCAAGATAAATACTAGTTACAATAGTTTAAATGTATAGTTTTTATCCAGTAAGAAACCAACTTTTTAACATATTTAATTTGTTACTTTATTACCAAGTTTTTCAATCAAAACCAAATTCTTTTATTGAAGATTGAACCTTTAATTTTTTAACGGTCAGTAAGAGCAATAAACATCCCCCATCCACTTATAATTAAAAACTGCTAAAGAAATAAACTCTAATGATACAAATCGAAAATGGCAACAAATTTAAGAAGGAAATAGAAAATAAATTCTTTAAGCATGCCCAAACAACAAACATCATAGAAAATTAAAATTAACCAATTAAGGTTCCATCAAATAAACAACTATGGCACAAGTAATTAGTCTAAAAATAAAGAAAAGAATAGGTTACATCATTATTAACAAACCAAAAGCGAATGGATATGATATTCATTTAATGAAGTTATTGGCAACAGCAATCGAAGAAGCCGAACATAATAATGAAGTAAAAATTATTGCCATAAAAAGTACTTTACCAAGATTTTTCTGCGCTGGAGCTGATGTAAATGTATTTGAAAAAAATACAGTGGCAGAAAATAAAGAAATGGTAACCTATGCGAACCTAGTTGCTAAAAGACTTAACCAAACTCCTAAAATAACTGTGGCTTTGTTAAATGGACATACCCTAGGAGGTGGTCTTGAATTAGCTTTAGCATGTGACATTCGTTTAGCAAGCGATGCCAATTTTAAAATTGGTATGTCTGAAGTAAATCTTGGCTTAATGCCTGGTAATGGAGGTACTCAACGATTAATTAGACTCATAAATTTAAGTAGAGCTTTAGAACTTTTAGTAAAAGGCAATTCTATTACTCCAGATCAAGCCTTTGATATAGGTCTAGTAAATCAATTATACCCAGAATCAGAATTTGAAGCATTAACCGCTTCATATTTAGAAAATTTAGCTTCAGGATCTGTACCAGCCATGAAAGCAATAAAACAAGCCGTTAATCAAGGAATTGAATTATCTTTGGAAGAAGGTTTGTTATTAGAAACTAATTTAGCTAACTCATTGTATAATACAGAGGATTCTAAAGAAGGTTTGAAAGCTTTTATAGAAAAAAGAAATCCAAATTTTAAATAATATATAACGTGAAACCAAAAGTATATAATTGTTACATTAACGGTGAGTGGATAAAAAAATCCTCTGGCGAAAAAATAGAAGTAGAGAACCCTGCAAATGGCGACCTTTTTGCCGAAATTTATTGCAGCAGTTTAGACGAAGTGCAACATGCTTTAGAATCTGCAGAAAAAGCACAATTCGCATGGCAAATGTTACCAGCACAACAACGTGCAAACTATTTGTATGCTATTTGTGAAAAATTAAAAGAACGCAAAGAACATTTTGCAAAACTTTTGGTAATGGAGCAAGGCAAAACTTTAGTAGAAGCTCGGTATGAAGTAGATGATACCATAAAGTATATATCCTATTCTGCTGAAGCTGGTAGTCGAATTCAAGGCGCCATCTTTCCTTCAGATCAACCAAATGAACAATTGTCTATTCATAAAGTACCTTATGGTGTAACTGTAGGGTTAATGGCCTTTAATTATCCATTAGCTTTAATTGGACGTAAAATAGGGCCTGCTTTGATTACTGGGAATACCATGGTCATTAAACCATCAGAATTAACACCAGTTACCGCTTCCGAATTTTGTAAGATCCTTGAAGAAGTCGGGTTGCCAAAAGGTGTTATAAGTATGGTTGTTGGCTATGGACATGACGTTGGGTCTCATTTAGTTTCAAATCCGCTAACAAGGTTGGTTTCTATGACTGGAAGTACACGAGCGGGACAAGCAATTTATAAAGGAGCGGCAGACAATGTAGCTGGTTTGGTGTTAGAATTAGGAGGTAAAGCACCTTTTATTGTACTTGATGATGCAGAAATAGACAAAGCTGTTGAAGCTGCTGCAATTTCGCGTTATGCAAACTGTGGACAAGTATGTATTTGTAACGAAATGGTATTTGTAGACGAGAAAATAGCAGATGAGTTTACTGAAAAATTAATTAAAAGAGTTAGACAAATTAGAGTTGGAGACCCGATGACCGATGTAGATATGGGGCCAAATTTAAGTTCTAAAGGTTTAGAACGTATTGATGGCATTGTAAAAGAAAATATAGCTCAAGGTGCTGAGTTGGTCCTAGGCGGAAAACGCCCTGAAGGTACTTCTTTTGAAAAAGGAAATTGGTATGAACCTACAATATTGACTAATGTAACTCCTAATCAAGCCTCTATCCAGGAAGAAATGTTCGGTCCTGTTTTACCGATCGTTAAAATTAATGGTTACGAGGAAGCAAAGGAATTATTAAACAAAAGAGATGATAGTTTATCGGCCTACTTATATACTCAAAATCATAAATTGATTATGCGTTCTATACGTGAATTTCAAATCGGTACCATTTTCATTAACAAGCAGATTGTAGGTTATATTCAAGGCTACCATTCTGGACATAAGCGAAGTGGTATTGCTGGAGAAGATGGTATTTACGGTCTTGAGCATTACTTACAGAAACGAACCATTTATATGAGCTACGAATAAAGAATAGAATAGCTTATTTTAAAACCAGTAAATATTTTGGTATATTTATTGTGCGTTATTTTATGCATATTGAGGATTAATCCTTTAAATGCTCCAAATGGTTAAGGTTTTTTATACATAAGACCTTTTCCTTTTATAGATAAAAATATTAACCATATGTGTTTTAGATTAGAACAACTGTTATAGTGCGTTAAGTTATTGTCAAGTTTATTAATCATAACGACTTTACAATTTTGACTAATTTTATTCCATAAAATAAATTGCTATGAAAACATTGAATATTGCATTACTCTTTTTTACATTAATTATGATTGGCTGTTCAAAATCACCTGCCCCAGAACCAGCGAGTGAAAAGGATGAAACAGAACAAGATCCACCTCCAGTGGAAGAAGAAGAAGAAGAAGAAGAAGAAGAAGAGCTAACATGGATAACTATTCCTGTACCAGTAACTCTTGGAGATGATAAAGAATGGGAGTTTCAAAGTGATATCTCAGACAACTTCGAGTACGAAGCACCTGCAGATAATAAAGGAGATACATTTTTAACTAAATGGGATGACTGGTATCATAATGCATGGACTGGCCCTGAACCAACAGTATGGAGAAGAGATCATTCTTCTGTTGTTGATAATCAATTACAGATGATTGCTAGTAGGCCAGATGGGACTACAACGACTAATGCAGGCGTTATTAGTTCCAAAAAAAGGGTTGTATATCCAGTTTATATTGAGGCTAGTGTAAAAATAATGAATTCAAAATTAGCCAATGGCTTTTGGCTGCTAAGCCCAGATGACACACAAGAAATTGATATTGTTGAAGCCTATGGTAGTGACATATGGACAAATGCTTGGTTTGCTCCAGACCGTGTGCATGTAAGCCACCATGTATTTATTAGAGATCCTTTTCAAGATTGGCAACCAAGTGATGAAGGTAGTTTCTATACTGATGGTTCAACAATCTGGAGAGAAGATTTCCACCGATATGGTGTTTATTGGAAAGATCCATGGAATTTAGAATACTATATTGATGGAAAACTTGTAAGAACAAGATCTGGCGTATCAGAAATTGATCCACTTGACTATACAAACGGCACAGGTCTAAGCAAAGAAATGGATATACTCGTTAGTGTAGAAGATCAGACTTGGCGAGCCAATTCTGGTTTATCTCCAACAGATGAAGAGCTTGAAAATTTAAGTAATAATACGCTTAAATTAGATTGGATAAGGGTATTTAAACCAGTAGATAAATAACATATTAACGCCCAAAATAAGAAGCCCTTTATGGAAATTAAATTTCCATAAAGGGCTTCTCTATTATTATTATTTAATTAAAAACTTATAGCCGTAAATATTTCTTCATCTACTCCTTAAGACCTTCTCCTAGATTTAATCCAGGAGAAGTCATTAAAATAACAACTTTTATGCTTAATAGTACGTTTAAAAACCTATGGTTTTTATTTCGGACTTGTTTATCTTTTACTTTATTTACAACCAATAGCATATAATCGCTTATAGATAGACAGCTCGTTTCTTCACTAATGTTTTCATACTTTTTAAATAATATACTATACTTTTTTATGGTGCTATGCGAAATTCATACATATTATATGTTGTTTCTTTTACTTTTTCTATGAGCTCTTCATAAGGATTATCACAAATATCAACAAACCCAACATTATAGTTTTCACCATCAAAACGCCCCGTGTTTGGTTCGTCTATATACTGAAACCAGTGCGCTCCTACAATATTTGGATTGCGTAAAGCCCCATGAACATAATCTTGATAGTGTTGTCCTCGTTCAGTTTGGTCTGCCGCTTTTTTTATACCTACATGAAAACTTCCTCTATCTAAAGCTCCAAAATGAAATTCACCAATCATAATAGGCTTATCAACCCCTTTCGGAAGTGAAAAGTTTTCTACACTGTATTCATACTTATTGAAACTCATAATATCTAAATATTTACTGGCAGTAGTAAGTACAACATCATTATTTGCCCAAGCAAATCGGCATCCCAAATAATTTTGATTAGGAGCTACGTGTTTTAATTCTTCATTAATGATTTTAAAGTAAGTATCAGCAATTCTTTTATAAAAATCAACAAGGTCTGTCTTTGCTTTTTCTGGATCTGGTAGTTTTGTTGAAATCAATAACGATTCCCAAGATTCGTGATTTGTACCCCATACCCCATTAAGACCTTCTATTTGGCTATATTTTGATTTTAGATCATTTATAAACGCAATTTTCGCAGGTTGTGTTTCAGGACTTTTTAATGTTCCCTCCGAAAGAGACCCTAGCAACCCCCAAGACAGTTCATTATCTACAAAATAACCTATACACCATGGATTGTTTGCTCCTTCTTTCTGAAGTTTAACCGAATTCTTTACAGCGACTCTAAAATTTGGATCGAACACATCATGAAATTTACCCCAAAACCCTTCTGAACCCTCTATTTTTGGAGTTCCTTTAATCCAAATCGACCCAACATATGGTGTTTTCTCCTGACGTATAGCTCCTAAATCTGATACAAATCCGAGTGTATTCATTCCCCAATCTTTGATCCGTTTATGTGACATATCCTGAAAGGTTTTTAACCAATCGTCACCATATTTTCTATATAAATTGCTTTGATAAAAATTGTACGTATCGTACGATTGCTTGTCTTTATAAAATCCATGGCTTGCAAAAGTTCCTTTACCATAAAAAGATGATGATATACTATCTTTTGGAGGAAGGTTTCTAAAATATTTTTCTCTGTGTGTAATGCCTGTAAATATTGAATTTGAAGAGACACAATTTAAACCCGCAGACCAAAACAAATAACCTTCTGGATCTATGATCCACCATTTATCATCCCTTTTTTCTGTTCTGAAGAAACCTGTCGCTTTTAATTTTGGGCCTGCTGTCCAACCTCCATATTTCCCTATATTTTCTGGACCTTTACTCTTGTTTAGATAATCCAACTCATTTTTTGCTGCTTTTTTCAATGCTTCCTCAGAATGCATTTTATTTTTCCAATCACTATGTATGTATTGTCCATATTCATCAATAAAAGGGAAAAAATTATCAGGGCTTCTCTTTTCCAACTTACCAACAGCTCTTACATTATCAATAGTAAATTGATTCTCTTGCGTCGCATAACGAGAATTAAATACCAATTGATCAATTTTACTTATATCTGTTTTTATTTTCCCTGGAACTCCACGAAGTCCATTGATTTCTATTTGCGGGTCAAAAACATAAGGTGTCCATGCTAAATCAACAGAAATGATTTTACTTTCTCCAGGATTTAGATCAACATAATCAGAACAATACCAACGTACAAGTCCATCTGGATCATTACCAACAAACAATTCTACTTGAATAAATTCATCTCCAACATTTGTAATATCAGCTTTTATTTGATGATAATCTTCCAAATTCCATGGTGCTTCTCTTGAACTAGATAATTTTATTCCAGGTCCACTTATAGTAAAACCACTATTCACTTCAATATATTTATTCGCTTCTGTATCAACCAATTTAAAAGTGGCATCCTGTGCTTTGATCAAAGATGTATCAGAATCTTCAAAATCGAATAAAACCAAAACATCTTTTTTAATAATTATATCTTCACTTTTTGTTTGCTCTTTACATCCTACAAAACATGTTACGATTAATATGCATATTAGTCGTTTAAAAAAACCTGACATTTTTATTAATGAATTTCTACTATTAAAATTTTTCATGTACTCCTCTTATTTATTAATAATTTTTCTAACTCTTCTAAAGATTTCCCTTTAGTTTCAGGGACTTTAAACCATATAAATATTAATCCAATCACTGCAAAAACTCCATAGATTAAGAACGTGTTTGAATTACCTAATTTTGAAAGTTCCCATGGAAAAAGCAATTGGACTAAGAAAGCCACTGCCAAATTTATGAGACCAACAAACGATATAGCAACACCACGTATCTTGTTTGGAAATAATTCTGAAAATAATACCCACATAACAGGTCCGATTGATACTGCAAAAGCCCCTACAAATCCTAATATTCCAATTAAAACAAAAAGGGTGTTCATTTTTGCTCCTGCAATTACAATTACCGCTTCATTAGCCTTTGCTGTTTTTTTTCCTAGCGTGTTTACTAAAGCAGATTTAAAGGCCAAATCGTCATTAAAAACCTGATCTTTTAACACAAAAATCTGTTCTTTATCGATACCCTCAGGAAGATTTACTATGGCATCGGCATCTAATGAATATGTGGCAGAACTAAACCCATAGGTAAGTATAAATAGGCATAAAGCGATACCTGCCATACCCATAATTAATAATGGTTTTCTCCCAAATTTATCTATAGTTAATATAGCAACTACTGTAAAAACTATATTTGTAACGCCCACTAATATTGCCTGAACAAATGCGGCATCTGTACCAATACCTGTTTGTTCAAAAATCATTGGTGCATAGTATAAAACAGCATTTATTCCAACTATTTGCTGAAAAACACCTACCACTAATCCAATAACAATCACTTTTCTCATTGTTTTTTTAAACAAGTATCCTAGTCTTAATTTTTTTTTGCTTTTACTTTCTAAAATACTCCTCTCAACTTCACTAATCTGGCTTTGAGCATCTTCTTCAGTTGCGACTTTCCTCATAACATTTAAAGCCTCTTCTTTTTTCTTTTTAGTCATTAACCATCGGGGACTTCTAGGCACAATATGCAAGCCTAAATAATATAAGATAGCAGGTATAACCTCAATACCTAACATCCATCTCCAATTCCATTTTTCAAAACCTAACAACCGCGTCCAATAAGCATTAGAATCTCCCCATTGAAGAATTAAATAGTTTGTAAAAAAAGCTAGGGATATACCTATAACAATATTTAATTGATTAAACGATACTAACCGACCACGCTTATCGGGAGGTGCTACCTCTGCAATATATATAGGAGCAACAATTAAGGTCGTACCAACAGCTAATCCACCAATCATTCTAAAAATAATTAACCAATAAAATGTGGTGGCTAATGCCGAGCCAACCGCAGAAATTGTAAATAAGATCGCTGCATGTTTTAATAATTTACATCTACCATATTTATCGCTCATAGGTCCAGCGAAAATCATCCCTAAAGCAGCAGTAAGTGTAATAGAACTTACCGTCCAACCTAATTGCATTTTTGTAAGATTAAATTCAGGCTCTATAAATTTTACCACTCCAGAAATTACAGAAGCATCAAATCCTAACAAAAAACCACCTAATGCAACTATAGCAACAATTCTAATCGTATATATCTGTTTTTCAGACATGGTTTTTTAAGTTATAATTATACTTTTTAGATAATTTTTTGGGCTTTAACTATCCCTATTTAGGAACCACATCTAGAGAGTCATAATGTTTTATTTACATTTCACTAAATAGCATCAAAACTATTAGCCAAACCAAACCTTATTTGATTTCATAGTGATAAACCAAGCGATATCCCCAAACGCTAATCAATCATTGGCTTATACTAGCTAAATATAGATCAATTTGCATGCCTTGTACTCAAAATAGACTAGACAAAAACTTTACACAATTTCAGCATAATGTTACCTAGAAATTGTTAGTTTCTTTATGAATAAGATTATCAAGAGTTTAGCTCTCTCCTTTGATCCTTGATTAACATAGATTATTATAAATTTCGCCCTATCAAATTCAGAAAAATGTTCTACAGAATGCTTCACATTCAGGTTGACATTTTACACATACCTGAGCAAAAGACATGTTATGAAGAAGAAAGCACATAAAAAGAACAAAACATAATTCACTTATAACTAGCTATTTAAAAACAAATATCGCAGTATTTTTAAAAGAACGAAATAAACCACCTAGATTAAAACTAAACAGTATGACATTTCCTTTTAAAATATCTAACAATAAAACAATAAACACCCTTTTAGTCTAAAACTTCAACTTATTAATTAATGTTTATTAAAAAAAGGTAGTCAAAATCCATATTTTTAAATAAGTTTGTATTATAAAACTTTAGGGGTGTTCCTATTTGGAACTGAGAGAGTCCCTTTGAACCTGATATGGTTAGTACCAACGAAGGAAAAAGTTAAAAATGCATCTTATGCATTACATGCTTCTTATTTAAGTACTCATTATTTTATAATGGCTGTATTTTCATTTCAAAGTATTCTGTCTCAACCCTTTTAGTTATAAAAATCATTAAAATGTATTATTTATGATTAAAATATCGGTAAATGAGACCGAATTAGAAGTTGAAGACACAATAACAATTTCTAAACTACTTACTAAAATCAAGTCACCCTCAGAAGGCATCGCTTTTGCTATTAATAATAAAATTATAGCAAAAGAGCAATGGGACTCCCATAACTTCAATTTAAATGATCAGGTTTTAATTATTCAAGCAACTCAGGGTGGTTAATGCTATTCCAGTACTAAAAGTATTTATGAAATGAAAACAAAAGACACAGCTCCAAAAGAAGGAAAAATTTCAAGAAATCCGTTTCCTAATTCTAAAAAAATCTATGTACAAGGTGTGATACACCCAAACATAAAAGTGGCCATGAGGGAAATTACTCTTAGCGACACTAAAGATTCGATGACAGGAAAATTAACACCTAACGAATCGGTAACCGTATACGACACTTCTGGGCCCTACACAGATCCGAATAAAGATATTGATGTCCATAAGGGTATTGACCCCATTCGTAAACAGTGGATTTTAGATCGTAATGATACAGAACAATTAGATTATTTTACTTCTAAATATTGTAACGAACGCTTAAATGACGCTTCGTTGGACCATATGCGCTTTTCGTTGCTCAAAAAACCATTACGTGCTAAAACAGGAAAAAATGTAACCCAATTGCATTATGCAAAACAGGGTATTATAACGCCTGAAATGGAATATATAGCGATTCGGGAAAATCAAAGAATTGATGAAATGACCGAAATTAGAAAGCAGCACAAAGGTGAGCATTTTGGCGCTTCCATTCCTTCTAAGATCACTGCGGAATTTGTTCGTTCAGAAGTTGCAAGAGGACGCGCAGTTATTCCTTCGAATATCAACCATCCAGAAGCAGAACCCATGATTTTGGGGAGAAACTTTCTGATTAAAATCAATGCCAATATTGGTAATTCTGCTGTAACATCTTCTATTGAAGAAGAGGTTGAAAAAGCCGTTTGGGCTTGCAGATGGGGCGCAGATAATATCATGGATTTATCTACAGGAGAAAACATACATGAAACCAGAGAATGGATTATTAGAAACTCACCTGTTCCTGTAGGAACCGTTCCAATTTATCAGGCTTTAGAAAAAGTAAATGGAGTCGCTGAAGATTTAACCTGGGAAATTTTCAGAGATACTCTGATTGAACAAGCTGAACAAGGTGTTGATTATTTCACCATTCATGCTGGTGTATTATTGAGATATGTTCCCATGACGGCTAAACGCGTCACAGGAATCGTCTCTCGCGGTGGTTCTATCATGGCTAAATGGTGTCTGGCACATCACAAAGAAAACTTCCTTTACACCCACTTCGAAGATATTTGCACCATTTTAAAACAATATGATGTCGCCTTTTCTTTAGGTGATGGTTTACGCCCTGGTTCTGTTGCTGATGCGAATGATGAAGCACAGTTTGCCGAATTGGAAACATTAGGTGAATTAACTAAAATTGCACGCAAACAAGAAGTACAATGCTTTATAGAAGGCCCTGGCCATGTGCCCATGCATATGATCAAGGAAAATATGGAGAAACAAATTGATGTCTGTGATGAAGCTCCGTTTTACACATTAGGGCCATTAACAACAGATATCGCGCCTGGCTATGACCATATTACTTCTGGAATTGGCGCTGCCATGATTGGATGGTATGGATGTGCCATGCTTTGTTATGTAACCCCCAAAGAACATCTCGGATTACCAAACAAAGAAGATGTTAGAACAGGCGTTGTGACTTATAAATTAGCCGCACATGCTGCCGACTTAGCAAAAGGGCATCCAGGATCGCAACACAGAGATAATGCATTAAGTAAAGCACGTTTCGAATTTCGTTGGGAAGATCAATTTAACCTAGGACTTGATCCAGAATTAGCGAGAGAATACCACGATGAAACCTTGCCCGCTGATGGTGCCAAAATCGCCCATTTCTGTTCGATGTGTGGTCCCAAGTTTTGTTCCATGAAAATTTCTCAGGAAGTTCGTGATTTTGCTGCTCAAAATGATATCATCGATAATGAAGTCGTTCAAAAAGGCATGGAAGAAAAGTCGAAAGAATTCAAAGATAAAGGAAGTGAAGTCTATCTATAAACTATGATCGTATTAATTGCTCCTGAAGAAGATCTTCATAATGAAATTTTAATTCTAAATCAGCTTTTTGAAGCTGGTTTAGAATACTATCACTTAAGAAAACCTAAGAAAAATTATCAGGAACATTGTGATTATTTAAATCAGATTGATCTTAAATATCACAATCGAATTGTGGTACACTATTTTCATGAGTTAATTAATGTCTATAACTTAAAAGGCATTCATTTTCAGGAACAAAAAAGGAGAGACCATATAGATAATCCAGGACACTATTTCAAAGAATTAAGTATGTTTGGAAAAACCATTAGTAGTTCATTTCATGAGCCTGATGATATAAATAACTGTCACTTTGAGTTTGATTATCATTTATTAAGTCCTGTCTTTTCATCAATTTCGAAACAAGGCTATGAAGGACGCGGGTTTAATGTGAATCATATTGATAAACGAATTATTGGAATGGGAGGCGTTACAACAGATAATCTCTCTGAATTTACTAAACTCGGTTTTATAGGTGTTGGTGTTTTAGGTGGCATTTGGAATAGTAATAATCCTGTAGACGTTTTTAAAAAGATAAAAAATTACTTTGAGCTATAAATGAACGACCACAAATACATATTAACCATAGCTGGTCATGATCCTTCGGGAGGTGCAGGATTAACATCAGACATCAAAACGTTTGAAGCACATGATCTGTATGGTTTATCTGTCTGTACTGCCATTACTGTTCAAAATGATATTGATTTTAAGCAATGTGTTTGGACAGAAGTTGATGTGATTATTGCTCAAATTGAAACTCTTTTTCAACGTTTTGATATCCAAATTGTAAAAATTGGAATTATAGAATCCTGGGAAGTATTAGATCGTATTTTAAACAAATTACACCTGCTAAATACTAATATTAAAATAGTTTTAGACCCTATCTTTAAAGCAAGTGCTGGTTTTGATTTTCACGAAACCGAAAACCAAAGTCTACTGGATAACATATGGAAACAGTGTTTTATTATCACTCCTAATTATGATGAAATTCAAAGCCTGTATCCTCAACTAAATATTGAAAATACCATTGCGCATATTTCTAAATTTACCAATATCTATTTAAAAGGCGGACATAGAACCGATAAAATAGGTTGGGATGCTTTATATCACAGCAGAATTGTGATGGTAAACATACCTCCAAATACCAATAAGGTTTATGAAAAGCACGGAAGTGGTTGTGTGTTATCTGCTTCCCTAGCAAGTAATTTCGCTTTGGAAATAGAATTAGAAGACGCTGCTAAAAATGCAAAACAGTATACTGAACGGTTTTTAAATTCTGATGATAGTTTATTAGGAAAACACAACACATTTCAACAAAATCAAGGTACAAACATAAATAGTTAATAACAGAAATATGATTTCTAAACTACATTATATATCACAAGGGAATACTGGCAAGGAACATCTTGAAAACATTCAAAAAGCATGTACTTCTGGAGCAGAATTGGTGCAACTACGTTTAAAGAACGTCTCTGAAAAAAAGATTTTAAAAATTGCTGAGGAAGCCAGAGAAATCACTGGGCGTTTTCAAACACGTTTAATTATTAATGATTACTATAAAATTGCAAAAAAAATAAAAGCAGACGGTGTGCATTTAGGAAAAAATGATACATGCCCAACAATAGCAAGAAAACATCTAGAAACTTGGCAAATTATTGGAGGAACTGCCAACACGCTTGAAGACTGTGAAGTATTAATTAAAAAAAAGGTAGATTATATAGGTTTGGGACCTTTTCGTTTTACCACAACCAAAAACAATTTAAGTCCGATTTTAGGTATAAATGGTTACTCAGCCATTCTCGAAGCATTGCAAACAGACCTCCCGATTATTGCTATTGGGGGCATTACTTTAGATGATGTTCCTGAAATTTTAAAAACTGGTGTTTATGGTATTGCAGCTTCAGGAGAGATTACCAAAGATTTTAATAATATTAGTCGATTCAATAAACTTTTAAACAGCCCTTCTTCACTGGAACAGGTTTGGAATCCAAATCAAAAAATATAAAATGACAACAGATATACTTAAAATAGCTGACAAAACTTTTAAGTCAAGGTTATTTACAGGAACAGGTAAATTTAGTAGTGCTGATAAAATGCGTGAAGCCATCATAGCTTCAGAAAGTGAGTTGGTTACAGTCGCATTGAAACGTGTTGATTTAGAAAATGAATCGGACGATATGCTCCTTCATTTAAAGGGAAATCAAATTAATTTACTCCCAAACACATCAGGTGTTAGAACTGCGAAAGAAGCTATATTTGCTGCCGAATTAGCTAGAGAAGCACTTCAAACCAATTGGGTGAAACTAGAAATACATCCAGATCCCAGATACCTACTCCCCGATCCTATTGAAACTTTAAAAGCAGCTGAGACATTGGTAAAACTTGGTTTTGTAGTGATGCCTTATATTCATGCCGACCCCGTTTTGTGTAAACGTCTAGAAGATGTGGGAACACAATGCGTTATGCCTTTAGGCGCTCCTATTGGAAGTAATAAAGGAATAAAAACGCTCGAGTTCTTAGAAATCATTATTGAACAAAGCAATGTTCCTGTAATTGTTGATGCTGGTATTGGAGCACCGTCTCATGCAGCTTTTGCTATGGAATTAGGAGCTGATGCTGTTTTAGTTAATACTGCTATTGCAGTATCTCAAAACCCTATTGATATGGGTATTGCTTTTAAAATGGCTGTTGAAGCAGGACGCATGGCATATAATGCGAAACTAGCTCCAATTAAAAACCAAGCGGAGGCAAGTAGTCCACTCACTTCTTTTCTAAACGACTTAAATTAGCACAAACCATGTCTTTTAAAAATACATTTGAAAAATACGATTGGGATTCTTTAGAAAAAGAGATTTATGAAGTGACCAGTCTGGAAGTTGAAAAAGTACTCCTCAAAGACAAAATTGAGTTAGAAGATTTCAAAACACTAATTTCTCCAGCTGCCAAGCCCTATATAGAGCAAATGGCACAACGAAGTAATGCCATTACAAAAAAACGTTTTGGGAATACTATTCAAATGTATATCCCTATGTATTTATCCAATGAATGTCAAAATATTTGTACGTACTGTGGGTTTAGTATGGATAATGGTATAAGAAGAAAAACCTTGAGTGATACCGAAATATTAAAGGAAGTTGCTCATATTAAAAAATTAGGATACGATCATATTCTTCTGGTAACAGGAGAAGCAAACAAAACGGTTGGCGTACCCTATATAAAACATGCTATAAACCTGATTCGGTCGCAATTTTCAAATATCAGTATTGAAGTACAACCTTTAGATCAAGACGCATACGAAACCTTAATTAGCTCAGGACTGTATGCTGTTTTAGTGTATCAGGAAACCTATCATAAAGCCACTTACAAAGTTCACCATCCGAAAGGTAAAAAATCAAATTTTGATTACCGATTAGATACCCCCGATCGATTGGGCAAAGCTGGTATTCACAAAATTGGTCTGGGTGCCCTTTTTGGTCTGGAAGATTGGCGTGTGGATAGCTTTTATACCGCTTTGCATTTAAAATATTTGCAAAAAACATATTGGAAGACAAAATATTCTATCTCCTTCCCAAGGCTTAGACCGCATCAAGGCGGATTAGACCCTAAGGTAGAAATGACTGATACCGATTTGGTACAGTTAATTTGTGCATATAGACTATTAGATGAAGATGTTGAATTATCATTATCTACCCGTGAAAATGAAACTTTTAGAAACCACTGTATTCATTTAGGTATCACTTCAATCAGTGCAGAGTCTAAAACCAACCCAGGAGGTTATAGCGTCGAGCCTGAATCTCTTGAACAATTTGAAATTTCGGACGAACGCACTACCAACGAAATTAAGCAGATGATTCAATCTCAAGGTTATGAAGTGGTTTGGAAGGATTGGTCAAAATCTTATGTTGCTGTTGATTAACTTCTAAAAGAATAGTAACATGACTTTATCTTCTCAAGAACAAAAACAATACAGCAGACATCTCATTCTGGAAGATATTGGTGGCATAGGTCAACTTAAACTCAAAAAAGCAAAAGTTCTAGTCGTAGGAGCTGGTGGTTTGGGGTGCCCTGTATTACAGTATATCGCAGCAGCTGGTGTTGGAACCATTGGGATTATTGATCATGACAAAATAGACCAGAGTAACTTGCAACGTCAAATTTTATATACCCATAACGACATAGGGAATTATAAAGCAATCGTCGCTGCGAATAGACTTTCTTTATTAAACCCTTTTTTAGATTTTAAAGTCTATACAGAACTACTAAGCAAAGAAAATGCACTTGAATTATTTTCAAAATTCGATATTGTTATTGATGGAAGTGATAATTTTCCAACCCGTTATTTGGTAAATGATGCCTGTGTTATTACGAATAAACCTTTAGTATTTGGATCTATTTTCAAATTTGAAGGACAGGTCTCTGTTTTTAATTACAAAAAGGGGCCTACCTATAGATGTTTGTTTCCTAATTCTCCTAAATCAAACCAAGTACCAAATTGCTCAGAAATTGGTGTTTTAGGTGTTTTACCTGGAATTATAGGAACTTTACAAGCTAACGAAGCACTCAAAATAATCTGTGGTATTGGAGACGTGCTTTCTGGAAAATTATTAGCATTTAATGCTTTAAGTTTAAAGCAAACACTTTTATCTTTTGAAAAAAACACATCTATTTCTATAAATTCATTAGACAACAATGATGGCTTTTCCTGTGAATATAGTATTCCTGTTAAGGAATTAGTCTTTCTCGATTATAAAAACCAACAAGCAAACTTCAACCTACTTGATGTTAGAACACAAGCAGAACATCATGAATTTAATATTGGAGGATTACATATTCCTTTAAACGAATTGAGCCTTCGATTAGAAGAAGTACCACAATCAAAAAACCTTTTGGTCTATTGTAAATCTGGAATGCGTAGCAAATCGGCTGTTCAAATTCTTCAAAATACGGGTTTAAAAAATGAGCTTTTTTCCCTGAAAGGAGGACTTATGAGTTCATTCTAAATACTACTCTTTATGAATCTGGTTTATAATATGCTTTATTTATTGTTTTTCAATATTACCTCCTTTACTTAATCTAAAATATGGTTAGATATATAGCGTTTCTATAAATAAAAAATGGCAAAGAAAACTTAATTCTACATCAATCTTTTAATAATAGACTACAACGACTTCGGACATTCCATCTTATATCATAAAATTAAAGCCCAAACAATCTTGGTAAAAACATTGAAATTTCTGGAATATAACTTATAAGCATTAAAACGCTTATCATAATAGCCAGGAAAGGTAATAAGGGTTTTATAACTTGCGTGACCGAAACTTTAGCAATCCCACTACCTACAAACAGAATAGTACCAACTGGAGGTGTACATAAACCGATACAAAGGTTTAAAACAAGTACAATTCCAAAGTGTACAGGATCCATTCCCAATGCTACTACTACTGGCAAGAAAATAGGTGTAAAAATTAAAACTGCTGGTGTCATATCCATAAAGGTTCCTATAATTAGCAACGTTATATTAATGACTAAAAAAATCACAAATTTATTACTAAACTGTTCCAACAAAAACCCACTCATAAGCTCAGGGATGCTTTCAAAAGAAAACAACCAAGACATGGCCATAGAGGTACATATTAAAAACATAACAACTGCTGTAGTTCTGGCACTGGTTAACAATATATCTGGAAAATCCTTAGCTTTCATATCTCCATATATCAAAGCCAATATTGCCGCATATAATACGGCGATGGCAGATGCTTCAGTAGCTGTAAATATCCCTGCTACAATACCTCCCACTACGATAAACAATAATAATAAACTAAAAAATGCTTTTCTAAAATGCGACCATATTTGAGATAAAGGGGCTCTTTCCCCTTTTTTAAACTTTCTTTTAATTGCGACATAAGCAATATACCCCATTAAGGCAACGCCTAATAAAATTCCAGGCAAATAACCTGCAATAAACAATGCTGCTACAGATGCTGTTCCTCCACTAGCTAAAGCATAAACAATTAAAATATTACTCGGTGGAATTAACAATCCTGTAGTAGATGATGTAATATTTACTGAAGCACTAAATTCTCTTGGGTACCCCTCCTCTTCCATTCTATCGGTCATAATACTTCCTATGGCAGATGTTGCCGCGATGGCAGAACCTGAAATAGCTCCGAAAAGCATAGAAGCTAAAACGTTTACATAAGCCAAGCCTCCAGGAAGACTAGCCACCAGAGATTTAGCAAAATTTATAAGTCGATTTGCAATACCTCCTCGTTTCATAATTTCCCCAGCCAATACAAAAAACGGGATCGCTAATAGAGCAAAACTATCAATACCAGTAGTCATACGCTGCGCTATGGTTGTTAAACCAGGAAGCCTATCTATATTTAATAGTAAACTAAGTGTGGTTGAAATACCTATAGAATATGCTACAGGTACTTTTAACATAAGTAAAGCGAAAAAACTAACAAATAATACTAGGATACTTAAAACTTCAATACTCATAATTAGTCAGTTATTTGATTGTTATAAATTTTAGGAATATGATATACAGAAAAGCACATAATAAGGACACCACTAAACGGTAAAATAGCGTAAATATATCCTAATGGAATTCTTAAGGTTCCTGAAAGTTGTTCTAAATGCAGTGTTGTATAAACTAAATTTGATCCGCCTATAACCATCACTATTAAAGCGAATAGAAAAATTAACACCTCTATAAGTATAGATACTTTTTTCTTTGTACTATCAGAGAATTTTCGATACAGAAAGTCCATTGACAAATGCTCCCGCCTTGCATTTAGATAAGCTGCTCCTAAAATAGACAACCAAATTAAAGAGAATCGAGCTAGTTCTTCTGTCCATGAAAAAGATGTATTTAGAATATATCTTGAAAAAACTTGCCAAAGAACATCCAACACTAAAAGTGCAAAAATGAATACTAAAAAGATTTCCATAAAACGGATCACTTTTTTGAAAATGATATCAGATAACTTCATAATTAATCTGCTTTAATTTTATTTACTAGCTCTGTCATTTCTGGGTGTTCTTTCAGAAACTCCTCTAAAACTGATTTTGATTTTTCTGCAAATAATGATTTTTCAGGAATAATGATTTCTACACCTGCTTCTTTCGCTATTTTCATAGAAGCTTCCACAGACTCATTCCAAAAGACCATCTCTGCTTTAGAAGACTCATCTGCTGCTTCCTGAACCCACACACGCTCTTGGTCTGATAGCTTTTCCCAAAATTTGGTACCAATAAGCAAAACATCGGGTATAGATGAGTGCTGATCCAAAGTATAATATTTACTAACCTCGTAATGATTAGAAGACACAAATGACGGCGGATTATTTTCTGCACCATCTACAACGCCTTGCTGAATCGCAGTATACAATTCTCCATAAGCCATTGGCGTGGCAGAACCGCCCATGGCATTTACCATATTTATTGCCATTTGATTATTCATAACGCGTATTTTGAGTCCCTTTAAATCATCTGGTGTTCTAATAGCTTTTGAACTTGTATAAAAACTTCGGCTCCCAGCATCATAATAACAGAGTCCACGTAACCAAAACTTACTTCCTTTTTCCAATATAGATTTACCAACCTCACCTTCTAAAACCTCAAACTGATGCGCTTTACTTTTAAACAAATAAGGAATACCTAACACATGATACTCAGGAACAAAATTAGACATCGTAGCTGCGCTTACCTTAGTAACAGCAACACTTCCTATTTGTAATAATTCTAAAACTTCCCTTTCGGAACCTAACTGTCCATCTGGAAATATCTTAATTTTTAAACTGCCTTCAGATTTTTTTTCTAGAGCTTCTTGAAATGCTAAAATTCCTTTATGAACTGGATGTGTTTGAGGTAGAGTATGTGCCAAGTAAAGTACCTTATTGTCAGATTCTTTTTTACAAGAAATGAATCCAAAGCATAGAATTAGTAATAAGAATACATGGTGCTTCATAATTTATTATTTAAATTCAAAATAATTTACTGCGTTGTTATAACAAATATCTTGTATCATCTTACCTAGGAATTCTAAATCATTAGGGATGAATCCTTTGTTCACATCCTCTGCAATTAAATCGCATAAGATTCGTCTAAAATATTCATGTCTTGGAAATGATAAAAAACTGCGGCTATCTGTTAGCATGCCAACAAAATGGCTTAGCAAGCCTATATTTGACAACCCATTTAGCTGTTTCTCGATACCATCTTTTTGATCTAAATACCACCAACCAGATCCCCATTGCATTTTTCCTGGTAACTCCCCTGTGTTGAAATTCCCCATCATACTTGCAAATACCTCATTGTGTGATGGATTTAAATTATAACAAATTGTTTTTGCTAATTTATTCTCGTAATCTAACTGTCCGAATAATTTTGACATGGATTCTGCAAACGAAAAATCTCCTATAGAATCACAACCTGCATCTGCTCCACACAATTCTACCAATCTTTTGTTATTATTTCTAATGGGGCCTAAATGAAATTGTTGCGCCCAACCTTTTTCATGATATTTACGAGATAAATAAAATAAAACAGCTGTTCTGTATTTTGCTACTTCATCTTCTGTTAAAGCAATTTTATTTAAAAATTTTCTAAAAATTTCAGCAACTTCATCCTCTGTATAATCTACAACGTATAAAGGACCTGTAATACCAAAATCGGACAATTTGCACCCTTGTTCATGAAAAAAATCAATTCTTATATCAACGGCTTTAAATAAACTTTCAAGGCTATCAATAGAAAAATTAACACATGTAGACAGCTTATTCATATAGCTGGTAAATTCGGATGTATTTTCAATAAAGAATAAAGCATCCGATCTAAATGTAGGTAATACCGTAGTATAAAAATCACCTGCCTTTATTTGTTTATGATATTCCAATGAATCTGTAGGGTCGTCTGTTGTACAAACAATTTCTACTTTCATTTGTTCTAACAACTCAGCGGGTGTCTTCTGTGCTAAAACGGCATTCGCCTCGTTATAAATGATATCTGCCGTACTAGGTTGTAGGATCGTATCAATATCAAAATAGCGTTTCAGCTCTAATTGTGTCCAGTGGAATAATGGGTTTCTCAACGTATAAGGTACTGTTGCTGCCCATTTTGTAAATTTCTCTTCTAAGGAAGCATCACCCGTAATATACATTTCATCAATACCATGAGCGCGCATACCTCGCCATTTGTAATGATCTTCACTTAACCAGGCTTTAGTTATATTTTCAACAGGCTTATTTTCTGCTATTTGTTTGGCAGACAAATGATTATGATAATCAACGATTGGCATATTTTTCGCATAATCGTGAAACAGAACTTCTGCTTCTTTAGATTGCAACAAAAAATTATCTGTTATAAATGGTTTTGGACTTGTTAGGTTCATAATTTTAAACTTTTAGAAATTCCTAATTCCAGACCTCTCAACTCAGCCAACCCACGTAAACGTCCAATTCCTGAATACCCTGGATTGGTTTTTTTACTCAAGTCGTCCAACATTTGATGCCCATGATCTGGACGTACAGGAATCGATGCGCCTCTTCTTCCTGCTGCTTTTCTTTTCACTTCTTCTTCTACAACTTCTTTTACAATACTAAACATATCGACATCACCTTCCAAATGATTGGCTTCATAAAAGTTTCCTTTGTCGTCTCTTTTAGTGCTTCTTAAATGCAAAAAGTGTGTGCGATCTGCAAAACGTTTAAAAATTTGCACCAAATCATTATCTGCTCTTACTCCTAAAGATCCTGTACAAAACGTCATTCCGTTAGAAATATGAGGTACTTGTTCAAATAGGTATGCATAATCTGCTTCGGTACTTACAACTCTTGGCAAACCTAAAATGGGATAAGGCGGATCATCTGGATGTATACACATCAATACTTCATTTTGAGCCGCTACAGGTATAATCTCCTTTAAAAATGCTACCAAATTTTCCTTTAATTTCTGTGCATCAATATTTTTATAAGTATCTAAGATCGTTTGAAATTGCTCCAAAGTATACCCTTCCTCTGCCCCTGGTAAACCTGCTATAATATTATTTATCAATGTTTTCTTTTCGTCTTCAGATAATCCATCTACATGTGCTTTTGCTTCTGCCTTTTCTGCATCAGAATACACCGTTTCGGCTCCTGGTCTTTTTAATAAATACAATTCGAAAGCTGCAAAGGCAATCACATCAAAACGCAAGGCTTTAGAACCATCTGCTACTTCATAATCCAAAGATGTTCTTGTCCAATCTAAAACAGGCATAAAATTATAACAAACGATATTGATACCACAGGTTACTAAATTCTCTATACTTTCCTTATAATTATCAATATATACTTTAAAACCTCCTGATCGTGTTTTAATAGTCTCATGCACTGGAATACTTTCTACCACAGACCATTCTAAACCAGCAGTTTCTATAATTTGTTTCCTTTCATTAATAGCTTCAACAGTCCAAACTTCACCATTCGGTATTTGGTGTAATGCCGAAACAATCCCTGTAGCACCTGCTTGTTTGATATCTAATAATTGTACGGGATCATCAGGGCCATACCAACGCCATGTTTGTTTCATATTCTCTTTTCTTAATTATTAAACACCACTAAAAGCACTAAATCCACCATCAATAGGAACCACGATTCCTGTTACAAATTTCGAAGCATCAGAACATAAATAATGTACTGCGCCATTCAATTCATCAGCGTCACCAAATCTTTTCATTGGCGTGTTTTGTATAATGGTATGACCTCTATCTGTATAGTTTCCTGTTTCTTTATCAATCAACAAATCTCTATTTTGATTTCCAATAAAGAAGCCTGGAGCTATAGCATTTACGCGTAAGCCATCACCATATTTCAAAGCCAGTTCAACAGATAACCATTTTGTAAAATTATCTATAGCCGCTTTTGAAGCAGAATAGCCTACGACTCTTGTTATGGCTCTTTCTGCTGCCATAGAAGACACATTCAAAATGATACCTTTTTTATTTTTTGCCATTTCTTTACCAAAAACAATAGATGGTAAAATGCTTCCAAACAAATTGAGATCTACAACTTTTTTAAAGTGATCCATATTCACATCAAAAATAGTTTGTGATGGTCCAATGGTGGCACCTGGCATATTACCGCCTGCTGCATTTATTAAGACATCAATACGCTCGTATTTTTCAATAATAGCATCAGAAACTTTTTGTAAACTTTCTTTTTCTGTTACGTTACAGAAAAACCCATCTACATTTTCGCTAATATTTTTAAACTTTGCTACTGCTTCTGCTAAAGGGGCTTCCTTATAGTGTAATAAAATGACAGTAGCGCCCTCTCCTAGTAAATATTCGGTGATACCACCACCAAGCACTCCGCAACCTCCAGTTACCAGTACTACTTTATTCTTTATATTAAATAAATTCATCTTGTTCATTAGCTTCCTAATATAATATTAGTAGCCCTTGTTTTTGTTAAGAAAATCATATATCCACATTACGTGTGCGTACACGCAAATTTAAATGTTTTATTTGATTTCTTTTGAAAAAACAAAAAAAATATTAAAGTAAAATAGCTTAGTATTTTATATTTTCGTCTATTATTGCCTTTGCAAGCCCAGATTAAGGAATTTGTTCCTAATTCTATATAAAAGTTTATTTAAAAACACACATTGAAGACAATTAAAGATATTGCAGCTTTAGCAAACGTTTCTATAGGAACTGTAGATCGTGTTATTCATAATAGACCTGGGGTTTCTAAAAAGACAAAGGAACTTATTGAAAAAATAATTCGAGAACATAACTTTCAAATAAACAAGACCGCTAGAACGCTTGCCCTAAATAAAAAATACGACATCGCTGTTTTAATTCCTACTATTGAATCTTCATCAGATTTTTGGTTTCTTCCTAAAAAAGGGATTGAAAAGGCGTCCGAAGAAATTGAAATTCATCGTACCTCTGTAAGCTATTTTTACTTTGATCCATCAGATTTTAATTCTTTTAAAGAAGCATTTGATAAATTATTGCAAAATTCTTTTGATGCGGCATTAATAGCACCTATTTTTTTAAAAGAAACCAAGGAGCACCTTATTCAGTTAGATCAAAAAAAGATTCCTTATGTATTTTTTAATGTTGAATTTCAAGGAGCAAACAATATTTCTTATGTTGGACAACACTCTTATGATAGCGGAATACTTGCTGCAAAAATCATGTCATTATTAATAGGTAATGGTGAAGACATTCTAATAATAAAAGTTAGGAAAGATAGCAATCAGCATTCTGCCATTGAAGACCGAGCTTCTGGCTTCAAATCGTATTTCAAAACCCAGGCGCCTCCTATTAAGATACATGAAATTATACTTCCTAATATCAAAGATTTACCAACTGTTGATAGATTAATTTCTGAACAATTAACAAATCATCACATTAAAGGGCTCTTTGTACCATCTAGTAAAGTGACTCAAATTGCCAGTTACATAAAAGAAAATAAATTAAAACACTTAAAATTGATTGGTTATGACTTAAGTGACGAAAATGCTGTCTTTATTGAGAATGAAACTATTGATTTTCTAATTGACCAGAATGCTTTTTTCCAAGGTTATGAAGGCATGAAAACCTTATTTAATTTTATTATAAATGATGTTGTTCCTGAAAAAAATTGTTACTTACCTATTAAGCTATTAACAAAAGAAAATATTAAGTATTTGTAATTTCTATTTGTGTCACTATCTCTTTATAAGTTATAGACTCCTTTTTCAGGTTGTTTTTATAGCAAATCACAGAATTTTTATTAAAAAAAAGGAACTATCAAATGACAGTTCCTCTTATAATTAATTATCCTTTTACTATTTTAAATTATCTTCCATCATCAACAGCACGGAGTTCTGCTTGATCTACAAAGATTCTACCATTACCTGTAATAGGTCCAGCTACAACTCTGATAAGTGCTCTTATATCTACACCTGCTTGTATATTCCTTACAGCACTGATTTTCACCCATTCTCCTGTAGGCAGAAGGTCTGCTTGAGCTCCTGATGAATAATCTGTAAAATCTAAAAGAAAGAAAGTAACAAAAGTTCCTGGAGCAGCACTTTCAACATATACCCAAAAAGACAAAATATAATCTCCTGGTATTGAAGTATCTGGAAGTGTACCTAATCCATTATCAATAATGTTTGCCCCAATATCAAAATTATTTGGGAATGTACTAAGGAGTGCTCCCATGGAATTGAATAACATACTTGTTGTTCCATCAAGGCTTACTTCCGTACTAAATTCTAACTCAGGAGTATTTTCTGGAATTGGAAAAAAGTATCCACCATTTGACCAAGTATTTTGATCTTCAAAATAAGCTGCGACCCCAAGTAAGTTTTCTCCTGTTTGAAAAACTGTTCTTTCTATAAACGGAACAATATCTTCACCTAGTTGAGACTTTAAATCTCTTGAACTAAAAGATAAAACAGCATTATCCATCAAAATGGAAGGTACAGATGATGACAGCGTTAAAAGTAAATTATTCCCATTATTAGGATCAATCTCTACATTTGTTACAGTAATATTAGCTATAGAAGCATTAACTACTGGATCCACAATTTCTGTTGCATCAATTAAGATTTCAAAATCAGCTGCACTAATTGCAGAAACGTTAGCTATTGCTTGTTCGTAACCTACTATTATTGAAGTACCATCTGCAGATAGCTTAACAGGATCTTTTCCAATACCTCTACTAGGTGTTAAACCATCAACAACAACAATATGCTTTGATATCGTTGATGTAGAAGCCAACGGATAATTTCTGGTCACAGTTAGAGTTACCAATTCACCATCACTACCAACTGGTGTAACGTTTTCGAAAATCACATCAAAATTTTCATCGACCTTAGAACTGATGGCAGTACTAGTACGTCCAGCAGGAGTCTCTATATAACCACTCCCAAAGTCCCATTCCAAAACGACTTGTCCGCCTCCATTTAAATCTGTTGCAGAAAGCCCCATTGAAGCAGCATCTAAAGCTTGTATAGGCGTAGATTCATTAAGAGTCGCCAATTGTGCGGCTGTAAAATCAGCAGAGACCTGATCCCTAACCTGAATTTGAGTTTCATATCTATTGACATCTCCGTTAATAAGGGTTTCTGTCAACACAATTGGAATACCAAATCGCTCTCCGACATTATCCGTTTTATTGGCCCTACTAAAACTTCTACTCACAGATCCCATTTCAACTATGTCTTCAAAATCTAGTGAAGATGCACTAAGGAGCTCTGGAATACTCCAAACTCTTTCCGCCACATTCTCATCGGGTGTACTTGATGAAAACGTCACTAAGTTCCCTACAAATGTTGAATAAGCAGATGCCAAACCTGAATTATCATTTGGATTAATACTTTGCGCATCTTGAAGCTCAACAACAATTGCTGAAATTTGATCAGCTGGGGTTAAATTTCTATCTAATGTTTCATCACAGCTCACCAAAAGTACGGTCAGTACAATAAAACTCTTTATATAAATTAAACTTTTTTTCATGATATTATATTTTTATTAAAAACAGCCTGCAGGAGAACTTCCGTATTCGCAATTCTGTTGTAAATTAGGATTCAATATGATTTCTTCTTGAGGTATAGGCCAGTGCACATGCTTAGCCAATTCAAACGCCTGTTTTATTGGAATTTGGTTTCCTGATCCTATATTCACAGAATTAACATGTAAAGCATTTATTATATCATCTAACTTCCCTGTTCTAATTAAGTCATCTTTACGTTTACCCTCATAACATAATTCTTTATTTCGCTCTAAAACTATAGCATCCAACATTTCATCTTGAGATAATCCATCTTCCAATAAATAGTTATTTATGTCGGTAGGAACCAAATTATTGTTTATAGCGGTATTAAGAGTACTTGCTAGTGTACCTGATGTATTTTGAGTTGGAACAATATATTCCACCGCAACTGGAGGGGTCGCATTGGGATCTTCAAATTCTGGTATACTGGTAAGAATTTGGTCTTTAATAGATCTTCTTATAACCATATTTACATATGTTTTTGCATCATCAGTTCTTCCTAAAGCATTTAATGCTTCAGCTTCCATGAGTAGTATATCTGCATATCTCAAATATGGAAAATCTATAGTACCATCACCTGGGCTATTCGGGTTTGGTATAGGCTTTATATATTTGTATGGACTCCATCTAGTCCAATCAAGATTCAAGTTATATCTATTTAACTCTGTATCATCGGTATTACCTCTAAGTATGTTAGCTAAAGCAGAAGGGTCAAAACGTGCTATATTTTGAGACCACCGTTCATCAGCAACAAAATGGTCGGGCCCTAACAACAACACTTCTGCTTTAAAATTTTGCGTAGCAACATCAATAAATTCTGAGTTTACAGCAGGTAAAAGGTTAGAGGGCGATATTGTCGATCCATCATCATCTGGATCAACAAGACCATCTGGTCGTAAAAACTCCAATGCAAAATCGATGTTTGCTCTATATGCCGCAAAAGAACCTCCGTCCCTTATATTACCTTCACCTAAAAAATCTCCAAAATCACCACCTACTTGGTTATTAGGACCATCATAACCTACTGAGAATATCACTTCGTTATTATCTTCGTTTGCAAAGACATCTGCATAATTTGGTTCTAAAGCAAAAGCACCCGATGTTATAATGGCACTCAACTCTCTTTCTGCCATCGTAAAACGCTCTGCAATACTTACTGAACCTCCACTTGCATCAATGCCTCCTGCTACTCCACCAAATTCTTCTGTAGTTGTCATTTGTAAGTATACTTTACCTAAAAGCGCCTGGGCCGCCTCCCTTGAAGCTATATCCGCTCTTGAACCAACTCTTGATGCGCCATTCGCCTTAGCAAATTCAAGGTCTTCAATAATTTGCAAATACACTTCGGCTGCAGTTGAATTTGGTAAATTGGCATCTTCTTTAACAACATCTAAAGTAATACCTTCGTTAACAACCAACGGAACATTGCCCCATATTTTAACCAAATCAAAATAAAAGAGCGCTCTTAAAAATCTAGCCTCTGCAATTACAGGGTTTCTTTCTTCTAGAGTCGACGTGTCTTCAAAAGTGCTTACCTGCCCTAAAAAAGTATTGATCTGTTTTATTGCAATATAATATTCTGTCCAAGTCTGGCCTATAAGTAAGGAACCTGAACTGTATGTATAAGCATATAAAGGATTGTATTCTACTGGAAAAAGCGTACCACTGTGGGTATCAATTCCAACATCACTCCAAGTTCCTAGTATGCCGCCTTGTCTGTAAACTGCGTTGGAACGCAACGTAGCATAGATACTAGACAAACGTCCTTGAACTAATTCATCAAAACTATTAAAGGAGGCAGTAGTCGTATTATTTTCAGTAGTTTCCCTTTCACAATTGGTCATGATGAAACTCAAACCAAATAGCATCAAAAACAATAAGGGTTTATTTAATATTTTCATAATTTTTTTTTTAAAAAGTTGCTTTTACTCCGAATCTAACTGTAATTGCTTTTGGGTAGGCATCAAAATCGACTCCAGGAGTCAATCCAGCATTTGCACCACCAGCAACACTGACATCTGGATCATAACCTGAATAGTTTGTCCAAACATAAACATTATCTGCAGCTCCGTACAAACGTAACTGCGCTAATCCCAACCTTTGAGTTACATCAGATGGGAAATTGTACCCAAGACTTATGTTTTGTAAACGCAGAAATGATCCATCTTCAATAAAATCGGAAACATTGGCAAAACCAGTCTCCAAAACACGTCCATAAAGACTATGAACACTAGTATCCTGATTGTTCGGTGTCCAACGATCCCTTGCTACACCATATTTATTGGCGAAGTTAGTAACATTAAAACCTGGGAAATTATTCTTATTGTATACATCTCCACCATATTTCCAGTTTAAAGAAACAGCTAAGTCCCAAGCTTTATATTTAAATGAATTTGTTATCCCTCCAAAATGATCTGGATTTGGGTTTCCAATAATGGTCAAGTCTGCTGTATCAACTGTACCATCACCATTTAAATCAGTCAATTTTTGTTGCCCAGGTCTGTTACCTGCCGCACCAGTACCTGCAACACCTTCTTTTAAAGTAAATACATTTGATGCATCATCTCCTCCTCTGGCTCTTAATCTACCAGTATTTGGATTTACTCTATATAATTCAAGAGCTTCAGCGTTGCTAAGCCCATCAAATTCTTCAAAGTCTGAAAATTGATATGTTCCATCACTAACAAAACCATATATAGAGCCTATAGGAAATCCTTCTCTTATAATAAAATCGTTAGAAACACTGGAACCAGCTGATGCAGTTACAGTAAACTCTTCCTGAACACCTCCTAAAGAAACGACCTTGTTTTCTATGAAACTGATATTGAAATCTGTAGTCCAAGTAAAGTCTCCTTTATTGATATTAACACTTCTAAAAGCAAGCTCAAATCCTTTATTTTCAACTTTACCTGTATTTTCTAAGACAAAAGGGAAACCAGCTTGACTAGCAATAGGTCTTTCCAATAATAAATCATCGGTAACTTTATTAAAATAATCTGCTGCTATATTTATTCTATTTTTAAAAAGTCCGATCTCCATTCCAACATCATACTGAGTGGTTGTCTCCCAAGTTAAATCAGGATTAGATACTCTTGACAAAAAGAAACCGTTATTTCTTGCCCCCCCTCTAACACTTGCAGCACTTAAAGTACTTCCATTGTTTCTATAGTCAATAAATCTAGAACTATTAAATGCAAGTTGAGATTGAAAAACCCCAATTTTATCATTTCCAGTTTGTCCTACACTTCCTTTAAATCTAAGATTGCTTAAAACATTCGAATCTTTAAGAAATGCTTCTTCACTTGCATTCCATGTGACACCTACAGAAGGGAAGAAACCCCATTGAGTAGAACCAGGGAAAAACCTTGAGGATTTATCTGTTCTGGCAGTTACATTTAAAACATATCTGCTATCAAATGAATAATTGATACGACCAAAAACACCCAATAATCCATTTTCTTGACGTCCTGAGGCTATATCTATATTGGTTCCTGAACCTATGTCATCAAGATTTACTAAATCACTTTGAAATCCAGTAGCACGTGTTACCTGTGTTCTAGTTTCGTTAGACAATAAACTGGTTCCTACTACAACATTTAATTTATGCTTATCAGCAAATAATTTATCAAATGTTAATGTATTATTCGTTTGCCATCTCGCTGTACTAAAAGAACTTAATGATGCAATACCTTCTTGTATTCTACCAAAACCAAATGTGCTAGGAAGATATACTTGGCCAGTGTTGCCATAAGAATTAAATGAAACTGAGCTTCTAAATTTAAGATCATCTGTTAATTTATACTCAAGGAAAGCAGAGATAAATCCAAAAAGTTCACTACTAGTACTTACTGTTTCATTAACCTGAGTGACGGGATTTATAATAAATCTACCATCAACCTCAGTAATAAAACCAGAGGCATCTCTTACTATATTATTACCCGCAAGACCATTTCTTCCTGAATCTATACGACCTTGTACAGGCGGTGCTAAAGCCAAATTAGTAATCACACCAAAACCACCTCTACCTCCAGCATCTGGAGCCGCAGATACAATACCAGAACGATCACTTCGACCTCCACTTGCTTGAACACCTACTTGCAGACGCGAAGAGACATTCCCTCCTACATTTACAGAAGCCTGTATTCTTTCATAATCTGTGTTGGTTACAACGCCTTCTTGATTCGTATAACTCATATTTCCACTAAACCAAGAATTTTCACTTCCCGATCTAAGTCCTAAACTATATTTATTGATAATAGCCGACCTAAAAATCTCATCTCTAAAATCTCTAATAGGAAAACGAGGGTTTCCATCTGCTGTTACACCATTTAGAGGTAAATCATTACCATTATTATCTCTAAATGCCAATTGTGAAAAACGAGTCGTTGGACTTGCTGGATCCCAAGGGAAAGCATCTCTCATAAAATCGACATATTCTTGAGCTCCTAAAATATCTATTTGATTGTTTACAGTCTGAACCCCTGTTGAAATATCTAAATCGAGCGTAATTTTCCCCTCTTTTCCTTTTCCACTTTTGGTATTAATGATAACGACACCGTTAGCACCACGAGAACCGTAGATCGATGTGGCGTTAGCATCTTTCAAAATGTCTATAGATTCGATGTTGTTCGGATCTATTAAAGATAACGGACTCGATGTGGCAACCGATCCTGTTTCTTCTGCTCCACCTGTTCCAATGGCATCACCATCTATTTCAACACCATCAATAACATATAAAGGTGCACTACTTGCATTAATAGATGTAGCCCCTCTAATTTGTACTGTAGACGCATCTCCTGGTCCACCTTGAGTACTTGTAATCAACACCCCAGCAGCTTTACCCTGTAAGGCTTCCTCAAAGGAAACAGCTTGTATCTTATTAATATCATCCGATTTTAAAGATACCTGAGATCCTGTAAGTTCTTTTTTCTCTAAAGTACCATACCCAACAACTACTACTTCATCTAGTTGTTCTGTATCTTCTTGTAATACAATTGACAATACTCCAGACGTTGAAGCTATTGTCTTTTTAACGGTCTTAAAACCTATATAGGAAAATACCAAAACATCGCCTGGAGATGCTTTAACAGTAAAATTCCCATCAAAATTAGTTGTTGCTCCCGTTTTAGTGCCTTCTAAAATTACGGTCACACCAGGTAAGGGCATTCCAAGGTTGTCCTTGACCAGACCACTAACATTGCCATTTTGTGCATGTGTTTCTGACAAACAAAGGCTAAAAAAAATTAACGAGAGTGTTAACATTTTCCACCAAGAGTTTTTCATTTTTTTCATAAAAAAGTTTAGTTTAAAATTATATAAAGTTTAGTTTGTTCAAATATCAATATCACAAAACACGTAGCTATAATTTGCGAATTAGATATTCTAACAGAGTAAAATTAGAAGATTTGATGTTTGAAATGCTTAAATGCAACTTGACAAAAACTTTACTTTCCATAACATTAGTTTTGCGAGTAGCAGTCATAGGTTGAATATTTAAGAATTAACACTTGATTTACTTGATTAAAAATTGATTTAGCGGTCATATTGGGGATATTTTTAATTTTTCACCTTTTTATCTTTAATTACATACCTGTATAAATAATTTTACAAAAATTATATTTTTTGTATTAATTTACTTCGCATAAAGACTATCCATATTATCTTTTGTTACTATATAATTTACAATATGGATGTTATGAGTCCGCTCTAGAGTCAACCTGGCTGTACAGACTTCGCTATAATTGACTCAAATCCAAAGCATAACAATATGTAATACTCTCAAAATTTGACACATCTTGAGACAACATGATTATTCATAGTCTTATCTTTAGATATTCTAGAGATTATTATCACAGGGTTAGTTTCCACAATTTAAGAACCTAATTCTTAATATTTTAAACTAATTTTTGTTTGTTTCTATGCTGTAAATCTCCATAAATCTAATACTTTTCAACGAATAAAAGTACTCTTAATCGTACATTTTTATAATATTAAATGTTTTTTTGAGGTATTTGAAGCTTTGCATACGAGGTGATACACTACTATTGTTTTAATTTTTTTAAATAAAAACAATGAAGGTTCGTTTTTTTAATTTTCTTTGATTAAACGATAATATGTTCTTTCCTAAATTCAACGGGAGTCTTTCCAATTCGTTCTTTAAAATACCTTAAAAAATAAGTGTAGTTTTCAAACCCTATTTTAAGTGCAATCTCTCTAACCGAATAATCTGTAGTTATCAATAAAAGTAGAAATCTTTCTAAACGTCTATCTTGAATGTATTTGGTTGGTCTTAGCCCATAATATTTTTTAAAGCTTCTAGAAAAATGATCTTTACTCATATTACAATGATCTGCTAAAACCGATAAGGTTAATGTTTCATGTAGATTCTCTGAAATAAAATTTAGTACGCGATCTAAATTAGTGTTATTTGCTTTATCAAACGATTTATTAGCATCAATAAACTTTGCCATTAGTAATTTAATAATACCATGTGTCTCCACATAATTGCTAGCAGACAATTCTGTATTCTTTTTTTCAAATCCTAATAATACAGGATAGTTATCATAATGTTCGGGGTCATAATTAATCAAATGCCTATTGGGGTTTATAGACAGTAATCTTTCAAAACATGCTTCATCAAGCTTAGACGCTTTAATTTCATATTTAAAATTCACAAAATTATAAATAGATAATCCGCTACCTAGTTCTTCAAAAAAACTTATATAATATTGCTCATGCTTTAAATTACATTTATAACTACTGTATGTGTAACTAGGAATTAGATACATATTATTAGGACGCAAATGAAATTTTCTTTTATTATGGTAAACAAATGCATCTCCACTAGTTATTAAATACAATCTAGTAAAAGGGCTAATTACATTATCAAAATTCCAATTATGGTCAAGCTTGTTATGACCAACATTTATTAGTTTTAATTTTAAAGATTGAAATTGATTTACCATTACGCTATAAACTAAGCTGTTGTTTTCTAAATTTCGCTGGACTTACGCCTGCTATTTCTGTGAATTTCCTTGAGAAATAAGATAAATTATTTAACCCAACCTTTTCTGCTATCTGTTTTAAAGAATCATTCGTTGAAAGCAATAAAAATTGAGCACGCTCAATACGCTTTAATTGTATATATTTACTAGGTGTTATATTGAACTTAGCACAGAAACTTCTGGTAAAATGATCTGCACTTAAATTACAAGACTTTGCCAGACTTGCCACAGTAATCTCCTTATCTAGGTGCTTAGCAATATATATCAACACTTTATTTAAATCCCCTTTGAAACTTCCTTTATTAGCAAAAACATCAGAAGATTCAATAAATCTAGATAATAATATTGACAATATTCCTTGTGTTTCTATATCATTATTTAAAACGGTCGATTCAGGATTGTTATAATCAGACAACGCATTATTTATATGTGCTTTAGGGTTGGTTTCTAAAACAGATTTATTTGGATTTATTTCTATTAACCGCTTAAATAAATCAAAATCAGCAGCACTTGCCTTAACTTCGTATTTAAATTTTTTTATATTAAAAATCGACATTCCCAGCTTTATTTCCTCAAAAAAGCCAGTATAATATTGTTCATGATAGACATCACAACTGTAATTATTATAAGTAAAACTGGGAATTAAATACATGTGATCTTTTTTTAAATCAAAAGACTGATTTGTATAATATGCTTTCGCTTCCCCTTTTGTTATAAGAAATAATCTTACAAAAGGGCTTATCACATTATCATAGCTCCACGTATTATCAAGTTTTGCATATCCAGCGTGTAATATACTTAGTTTTAGAAACTGTAATAATTCATTCATCCAAGTGTCATTATTTTTAAAACTTTACATTGATCGCTATAAATTTAGACTTTTAAATATTAATACGAAACATAAAATATCGGAAATGTACATTTTTTAGTCTGATTTCAATAGGTCTGTTTATGTAGATTACCAGTAATTTTGTAGAGATAACAACTAAACATCGTTAAAATAAGGTATGAGATATTGTTTCCTTTTAATTGGGATGGTACTTTTCTATGCTTGTGGTGGACCAGATTTACCAGAAAGCGTATATGTAGAATATGAAAAACTCCCTAAAAAAATAGATTTTAATCAACATGTTAAACCCATCCTGTCGGATAAGTGTTTTTTATGTCATGGTCCCGATAAGGGCAATATTAAAGGTGGTTTGCAATTACATACTTCAGATTTAGCTTATGCTGAACTTTCTGAAAGTCCTGGTAAGTTTGCTATAAAACCTAAAAATTTAAATAAGAGTGAGTTTTATCATCGTATTATGACTGATGATCCAAAACTTGTGATGCCAGAACCTAGTTCACATTTATCATTAACCGATTATGAAAAAGCGGTATTTGTAAAATGGATTGAAGATGGTGCAGAGTACAAAGACCATTGGGCTTTTATAAAACCTGAAAATTATGAAATTCCAAAAGTTAAAAATGAAAAACAGGTCGCTAATCCCATAGATAATTTTGTTTTAGAGCAATTGGAGCAAATGGATTTAAAGTTGTCTCAAAAAGCAGATAAAGAATTATTATTACGAAGAGCTTCTCTAGATTTAACAGGCTTACCTCCTACACTTGAAGAATTGGATGCTTTTTTAAACGATACCTCTAACGATGCTTATGAAAAACAAATCGACAGGCTTTTAGCATCTACCGCTTATGGAGAACAACGAACGCTAGATTGGATGGACTTAGCTCGTTATGCAGACACCCATGGTTATAGTGTCGATTGGTTTAGAGATGTTTCTCCATGGAGGGATTGGGTTATTAAATCTTTTAATGAAAACATGCCATACGATAAATTCGTTTCATGGCAATTAGCTGGTGATATGTTTCCTAATGCTACCAGAGAGCAAAAACTGGCTACTACTTTTAACAGATTACACCCTCAAAACCTAGAAGGCGGTATTATAGATGAGGAGTTTCGTTCTGAATATGTTTCGGATAGAACAGCTACCGTGGGACAAGCATTTTTGGGTTTAACCATTGCTTGTGCCAAATGTCATGACCATAAATATGACCCAATTTCACAAAAGGATCATTTTGAAATGTATAGTTTCTTCAATAATGTGAATGAAACGGGGCTTATACCTTGGGATTTGGCAACGCCAGTCCCTACCATGTTACTACCAACCGAAGAAGAAGAAAAACTTGTAGCTTACTTAGAAACATTGGTTGATGATAAAGAAAGAGAGATTAAAAAAGTGATTGTTTCAGAATCTGAAAAGGCTGCGAATTGGATTTCAAAAGAAGGCTATAAAAACATTAATACAAATAGAAAACCTTCTGGTTTAGTTGCAAACTTTGACTTTAATCAAAAAAACTTAAGAAATAAAATTCCAAATACATCAAATAAAAACATTAGAATGCGCCAACAATTTGCTGATAATCAAAAGCAGGTTTTTAAAGAAGGTGCTTCTGGATATGGGCTTAGTATGGATGGCGATACCTGGATGGAGTTAGACGAAATTGGCATCTACAAAAGAAATGAATCTTTTAGTATAGGTATTCGTGTATTTATACCAGAAGACCTTGAAAACGGGGTGATTTTCCATAAAATGCAAGGTCCCGAACTGCATAGTTACCGTGGTTATCACTTAAATATTAAAGACAATAAAATTGAAGCGCTTTTAGCTCATGTATGGCCAGATAATGCTATCGTTACACAATCTTTAATTGATGTTCCTAAAGAAAAATGGATTCAATTAACAATGACTTACGACGGATCTAGTAAAGCAAGTGGTGTTAGTATTTATCTTGATGGGAAAAAGTTAAAAACCGAAACTTTAGTAGATAATCTTTATAAAGATATTGTATTTAGAAATCAGTCTATAGGACTCTATAATGGGAAAACAGAACCTGGCTTAAGAATTGGAGCTATTTGGAGAGGTAAAGGCCTAAGAAATGGTGTTGTAGACGATTTATTAGTTTTTAATCGTGAATTAACGACACTTGAAGTACTTCAAATTACTAATAAAGACCATTTAAAACAATTAACTTCAAAATCTAGCGGTAACCTTTCTGATTCTGAAAAGCTACTTCTTAAAGAATTCTTTATAGAAACAAAATCTTCAAACTATAAAGCATCTCTAAAGGCATTACAAAAAAGTAGAAAACAGTATGTAGACAGTATAGAGCCTATCAAAGAAATTATGGTGATGAAAGAAATGGAAAAACCAAGACAGGCTTACGTTTTAGATAGAGGACAATACGACTCGCCTACCGATTCGGTTTTCCCAGATACTCCTGAACGTATTTTTGCATTTCCAGATAGCTTACCTAAAAATAGAATTGGGTTATCTAAATGGATAATGCATCCAGACAATCCGCTTACAGCAAGAGTTACAGTAAACCGTTATTGGCAAAACATTTTTGGTAGAGGTATTGTAAAAACGTCTGAAGATTTTGGAAACCAAGGAGAGCTTCCTAGTCACCCAAAATTATTAGATTGGTTAGCTATTGAATTTATAGAATCTGGATGGGATATAAAAAAACTACATAAGTTAATTATGATGTCCAATACCTATCAACAAAATAGTATTGCCAGTGAAGCATTATTAAGTATTGATAAAGAAAATAAACTGTTAGCTCGAGGCCCTTCTAAACGTCTATCGGGAGAAATGCTTCGCGATAATGCATTATTTGCATCAGGGCTATTAAGCAAAAAAATTGGTGGAAAAAGTGTAAGTCCATATCAACCACCAGGTTTATGGAAAGTAAATGGAGACACATACCATGTAGGAGCAGGTGAAGAATTATACAGAAGAAGTATGTATACTATATGGAAACGTACAGTGCCACATCCAACCATTGCAACTTTTGATGCGCCCACGAGAGATTTGTGTACTACCAGAAGACAAGAAACCAATACACCGCTACAAGCATTGGTGTTATTAAATGATCCTACGTTTATTGAAGCGTCCAGAGTTTTAGGCAAAAAAATGACTACGTATAAAGATTTAAATGAAAGCATCTCTAAAGCATTTAGAAAGCTTACAGGACGTGCTATAAATACGAACGAACTTGAAGTTCTAAAGAATTTACACAATTCTGAATTGGAAAAATTCAGAAAAAATGAAGCAAAAGCATTAGGATGGATCAGTCTTGGCGAACACCAACTTGTCCAAAATGATGATAAAGCTTTGATTGCTGCAAATGCGGTTATAGCATCAACAATTATAAACTCTGATGCTTTTATAACAAAACGATAATATTTAATAAAAAACATTGAACCATGTGTGATCATCATGATATATTAAAATCTAACAACAAAGATTTACAAAGTGTTGAAAAGCAACTTGACCGAAGACATTTTTTAAAGAAAACATCTTTAGGTTTAGGCGCATTGGCATTGGGAAGTTTATTAAATACCGAAAAAGCCTGGAGTTCTATTGGTACACCAGATAGTACGGAAGCTATTTTAGCTAATTACAATAAAAACCGTTTAGGGTTACCCCATCATTTACCAAAAGCAAAGCGCATTATCTATTTATTTCAAAGTGGAGGTCCTTCGCAGATGGATTTATTTGATTATAAACCTAAATTGGTAGATATGTTTGGTCAAGACTTACCAAAGTCAGTTATTGGAGGACAAAGGCTAACAGGTATGAGTGGTAGTCAATCTACCCTTCCTATTGCACCTTCGGTATTCAACTTTAAACAATATGGTGAATCTAGAGCTTGGGTAAGTGAGCTTATGCCGCATCTGTCTGAAGTTGTAGATGATTTATGCTTTATGAAAGGCATGCAAACCGATCAAATAAACCATACACCTGCGATTACCTTTTTTCAAACAGGACACCAATTACCTGGTAGACCTTCTATAGGATCTTGGTTAAGTTATGGTTTAGGTTCAGATAATGAAAACCTCCCTACTTTTATTACTTTGGTTTCAAAAAATGGAAAAGGTCAACCTCTAAAAGCTAGTTTATGGGGTAATGGCTTTTTGCCAACCGAACATCAAGGGGTACAATTCAGATCTGGAAAAGACCCTGTTTTATATTTGAACAACCCTGATAATTACGATGGTAACGACCGTAAAAAAATGTTGAATTATTTAGACAAACTAAACACGATTCAACATGATGCTTATGGTGATCCAGAAATTCAAGCAAGAATGGCACAGTATGAAATGGCATATAAAATGCAAACTTCTGTACCTGAAGTTACTGATACATCGGACGAACCTGACCATATATTTGAAATGTACGGTAAAGATAGTAGAGATGCCGGAACCTATGCTGCGAATTGTTTAATGGCTAGAAAACTTTTAGAAAAAGGCGTTAAATTCGTGCAATTATATCATCAAGGTTGGGATCAGCATCTTTTCTGCCCAGGTGGCTTAAAAAACCAGTGCCAAAAAACCGATCAAGGTACCGCTGCTTTAATTAAAGATTTAAAACAACGCGGTATGTTAGATGATACACTAGTTATTTGGGGTGGCGAATTTGGAAGAACCGTATATTCTCAAGGACAACTAACGGAAAAGAACTATGGTAGAGATCATCACCCAAAAGCATTCACTATGTGGATGGCAGGTGCTGGTGTAAAACCTGGTTTTTCTTATGGTGAAACAGACGACTTTAGTTATAATGTCACAAAAGATCCGCTGCATGTACATGATTTTCATGCAACCTTGTTACACCTTTTTGGAATAGACCACGAAAGACTTACTTTTAAACACCAAGGACGCCGTTACCGACTAACAGACGTTCATGGTAACGTTGTAAAAGATTTATTAACATAACCAATCCTTTAAACCATGTCATCAAGAAGAAATTTTATAAAAAAAACAGGATTAGCTGGTGCTGCTCTTGCCTCTACTCCTTCATTTGCTATTAATATCATGAAAAAAAGTAAACCCGCCGAAGACGTCATATTAGGCCATGGCGACTATAAATATAAAGTTGTAAACGATTGGGCAAAATTAAGTTCTGTTAGAACCCCTTTATTAAACTGCCATGAAATGCAAATGGATAGTAAAGGACGATTAATAATGATTGGAGACCACCCTCAAAACAACGTGTTAATTTTTGATAAATCTGGGAAATTATTAGATTATTGGGGTACTGCATATCCTGGTGGACATGGTTTAACTATATCAAACGAAGGTGGTGAAGATTATTTATTTCTAGCAGATTCTGGATGGTACTTAAATAAAGCAGGAAAATGGATTAAACATAATGGTAGGATCTCTAAAACTACAACCGATGGTCGTGTTGTTTTTGATATAGGTCATCCACAAACTATTGGTGTTTATAAACCTGGAGATCATTTCTGTCCTACCGAAACTGCTGTAGGTCCAAATGGTGATATATATGTTGCAGATGGATATGGTATGGATTATATCATTCAATACGATTCGAAAGGACAATATATAAGACATTGGGGAGGAAAAGATAACCCTGATGAAAATTATAAATTATCTAATGCCCATGGAGTTGCCATAGATTATCGAAACAAAAACAATCCTTTAGTTGTTTGTACATCTCGAAATCAGCAATCTTTTAAATGGTATACGCTTGATGGTAAATATGTAAAAACACTGCACCTTCCTAATTTACAAGTATGTCGCCCTGTTTTTGATGACAATAACTTATATGCAGGTGTGTGCTGGTCGCAACCAAAAGATGGTAAAACGACTTGGAAAGAACATACTGGTTTTGTAACCATTTTAGATGGTGATAAAGTAGTTTCAAATCCAGGAGGCACAAATCCTGAATATAAAAATGGTGAACTTCAAAAATCGTATCAGCTGCCTAACAAACCTATTTTACATGGTCATGATGTATGTGTAGATGAGGATAAAAACTTATACATCTGCCAGTGGAATGCCAATAAAACAGCGCCGATAAAATTAGAACGCGTATAAAATTTTTACCATTTACTTTATGAACGAAGCAACAGACTTTGCATTATTTTTAGGAAGATTTCACCCTCTTATAGTTCACTTACCCATTGGTTTTTTATTTTTTGCTTTCTTATTAGAACTTTATAGCAAATGGAAAAATAGCCCAGCCTTAACATCTGCGATTCCTTTAGCATTGTTAAGTGGAGCAATTAGTGCTGCATTAGCGTGTATTTTAGGATACATGCTCTCACTAGGTGGTGATTATTCTGAAGACACATTAGACACACATTTCTGGTTTGGTATAGCCACCACCATTATTACTTTTTTGGCTTGGCTAATTCGTGTTGAAAAATTAAAGCTACCTAAATTAAACAGTATAAAACCAAATATTTCTTTACTTGCTCTAATTGTTATTTTACTTAGTATTACAGGACATTATGGAGGAAACCTTACCCATGGCAGTGATTATTTAACAAAATATGCGCCTTTTGGTAAAGAAAAAAAACAAGCGCTAGCACCCTTAACAAAAGTTGAAGACGCCAATGTTTATAGCTATTTAGTAAATCCTATATTAGAAAATAAATGCACAAGTTGTCATAATACAGATAAAAGGAAAGGTAGTTTGATGTTGCATGATAGTATCTCAATATTAAAAGGCGGTAAAAATGGGGATGTTATCGTAGCAGGAAACGCTTCAAAGTCAGAACTTATTCACCGTGTCTTATTGAATCCTCATCATGACGATTTTATGCCTCCAGAAGGAAAAACGCCATTAACTGAAGAAGAGATTGCCATCTTGACCTATTGGATTGATAATGCCAATGCCGATTTTAGTAGTAAAATTGGTACTATTGAAACTCCCGAACCGATTTTAGAAATCGCATCAAATATGCTAGGTCTTAGCGCTAATAAAAAAGGGGAAGTCGATTTACCAACTATTGGAGTTATTGACACTGCTGTTTTAAACGATATTTTATCTGAAGGTTTTAATCTTCGAGAATTAGTATTCGAATCTAATTTATATGAAGTAACACTACCTCCAAACACTATTGCAGAATCTAATGCTAATCAGCTTGATGCGAAACTTCAAAAATTATCAAAAATTAAAGATCATATCCTGTGGTTATATTTAGAAGACAATCAATTAAATGATTCTCATATGAAGATAATAAATGAGTTTCAAAATTTACAAAAACTGATTGTTAGCAAAAATCATATAACAGATGTAGGTATTTCAGAAATTAAAAACCTTAAAAGTCTTAACAGTATCAATCTTTATAAAACAACCATAACAAAAAAGAGTTTAGAATACTTTTCTAAAATGGAAAACCTAAAAAAGGTTTATGCATGGCAGACAAATATTCTAGAAAAAGATCTGGAATCATTTAAATCAGCAAATTTGTTCGAAGTGATTATTACCCCTTAAATTCAAATGTCTCTCTTATGTTTCAATTTGTAGGTTTGAAAATCAGCTTTATTTAAAGTTGATTTATCAAACCTGCAAATAACCTTATTATAACCTAACCATTTCTAAATAATAACATCTAAGTTATTTTAAAATTGAAACTTATTATACAGGTAGTCTTTATATATTTTGAGATGCCTCTATTTTTGATTTAGAGTTATTGAGTTACCCTATTAAATATAGGCTTAAGGTTTTTATTTAGTCACAATAAAATCGTAACTTTTCCCCTCTAAACTTCACATATTTAATGAGAATAAGGTTTGTAATAATTTCCGTCTTTTTTTTTCTATTTTCTTTTAAACCTAGTGCCCAAAGCCAATTTCCTATATTAGAAAATAACACATTAAAGTTTGAAAAATTAAAACCAGAAGAAGGCCTTTTTCATAACTCCGTAACAACAATTTTTCAAGATGCTAAGGGTTATATGTGGTTTGGCTCTTTTAATGGTCTTTATAAATATGATGGATATCACTTTCAGTTATATAAAAAAAATATCGATAATGATACTTCATTAATTGGTAACGATATTTTAAGCGTACATGAAGATCATGATGGCAAAATTTGGATCGGCACAAAAAATGGACTGTGCTGGTATGACAGAAATACAAATGATTTCTTTACTAACATACCTTCAACAGATCCCTCCGATTTTTTTTCTATAAGTAATGTCCCAAATTGTATTTACGAAGATAGTTATAAAACATTGTGGGTTGGCACCGACATAGGGTTATACCAACTAATTAAAAATGGTAAAGGCTATAAGCTTTCGCACTATAAGAATAATGATAAAAAAGGAAGTCTGTCGCATAATTTTGTTAAGGCTATAACCGAAGACAAAAATAATAATCTCTGGATAGCAACTAAAAATGGATTAAATAAAGTATCGATAAACAGACAGGGAAAATTGCAGTTTAAGCATTACAAAAACAACAGCAATGAAACCAATTCTCTAAGCAATAATTTTGTAACTAAATTGTTTACAGACAGTAATGACAATATATGGATAGGAACCAAAAATGGTTTAAACAAGCTTGCTATTGGTGAAACGAATACCTCAAAATTCACAAAATACTTTTATAAAGAAAATGATCAAAACAGTTTGCCAGACAATCATATTACTGCTATATCTGAAGACTATAATGGCAACCTCTGGATTGGCACAAAATATGGGGGTTTAAGTAAGTTTAATGAATCGGAAAACATTTTCACCAATTATAAAAAGAACTTACGCGATGAAAATAGTTTAAGCAGCAATGAAGTATCTAGTATTTTTGAAGATCATTCTGGTACACTATGGATTGGTGCTATCTCTGGGGCTCTCAATAAAGTTATACTAAAGAAAAAAAACATCGCTCATTTTAAATTTAACGCTGCAAATGATAAGAGTTTAAGCGATAATATTATCAACAATATTTTTGAAGACCATTTTGGCTCCATTTGGATTGGAACTCATAATGGTGGTTTAAATAAGCTAGTACTTAAAGATGGGCATGCCTCATTTGTTAGATACAAACATGACAGCAATAATAAAAACAGCATTAATAGTGATAATGTTTTTTCCATATGTGAAGATAATCATGGTAATTTATGGGTAGGAACAGAAAGCAATGGCCTAAACCAAATTAAGCATCAAAAAAATTCAGAGCTAATAGAGGTTATTAGTTATTCTAGTGAGATAAGTGATTTACCTACAAATAATATCTCTATTATGCTAAAAGACAGAATTGGTGATATCTGGATGGGGTCTTTTGATGGAGATGGTCTTATGAGGTTTACGCCAAAGGAGTTTGGAGCTGAACTTCCAAGAATAGACCATTTTGAAAATAACCCAACTAGTAACCAAGGACTAAGTTCTAATAATATTTCGTATTTATATGAAGATAGTAAAGATAACTTATGGGTGGGCACCTATGGTGGCGGGCTAATAAAAGTTATTAGAAATTCAAATAATTATCCTGAAAAATATATAACCATAAAAAATAAACCTAAAGACATTAACAGCCTTAGCAATAACAATGTATTTTCAATACATGAGGATTTAAAAGGAAATATTTGGGTGGCTACTTTTGGAGGCGGGTTAAACAAGATTCCAAGCGAAGAGCTAAGGCATGACAATCCGAAAATAGTTAGGTTCAACAAAGACCATGGGTTGACAAATGATGAACTCTACGGGATTTTAGATGACGAGAAAGGAGATTTATGGATTAGTTCAAACAATGGTATTTATAGGTTTAATACCGAAAAGGAAAACTTCACAAATTATAATACTTATGATGGACTTCAAGCCTTTAATTATAGAAAGTTTGCTTTTTGTAAAGGACAAGATGGTCTCATGTACTTTGGGGGTATAAATGGCTTTAATGCTTTCGACCCAAGTAGTTTTAGTCCTAATAAATTTCTCCCTAAAGTAGAAATTGTAGATTTTAAAATATTTAACGAATCTGTAAATGTTGGAGAAGAGATTGAAGGACATTCTGTTCTTAATAAATCCATTTCTGAAACCGAAGAGCTTGTTTTAAACTACAAACTTAATGCCTTTTCTTTTGAGTTCTCTGGATTACATTATGCTTCGCCAGACCAAAACAAATACCAATACATGTTAGATGGATTTGATAAAACCTGGAATAAAACAGATTCAAAAAGGCGTTATGCTGCATACTCCAATTTAGACCCTGGAAACTATATTTTCAAAGTAAAAGCATCAAATAATGATAATATTTGGAATGAAACAATCAAAGAGTTAAAAATAAAAATACTTCCTCTCTGGTGGAAAACCTGGTGGGCTTATGCTATATACGGACTTGTCGCCGTTGGTCTTATGCTGCTTTTTAGACATTTTATAGTTATTAATAATGATTATCAAAACAAACTAAAAATTGAAAAGTTAGAACAGGAAAACATAAAAAGAATCAACACGGTTAAATTAGAGTTCTTTACTAATATTTCTCATGAATTTAAAACACCCCTCACCCTAATTTTAGGCCCTCTGCAACATTTAATTTCATCAAAGCGCGTTGATGATAAAGTCAAGAACATGTTAGTATCTATAGAACGCAATGCCAACAACCTATACAACCTTATTAATCAAGTTCTTGAGTTTAGAAAAATTGACACAAATGAAGTCAAAATAAATGCAACTAAAGGTGACTTAGTAAGCTTTATAAAGGAACTTGTAAATTCTTTTTATTTTTTGGCAGAAAACCAGAACATTAAATTAACATTTAATAGTAGTGAATCTGCTCTTGAGTCATTTTTTGATTGGGATAAGCTAGAAAAGATTATTAATAATTTGATATCAAATTGTATTAAATATACACCAGAAGGAGGCAATGTAGATGTCAACCTTCAAGTTGAAACTGTGAACAAAGAAGGCCTGAACGCTATCAAAATTATGGTCAAAGATACTGGAATTGGAATTCCAAAAAATCAGATAGCCTTTATTTTTAATAGATTTTATCAAATTGATAGCTCTAATCGTTCAAGTTCTATGGGATCTGGCATAGGCTTAGCTTACACAAAAGCTTTAGTAGAACTTCATAATGGTAGCATACATGTACAAAGTAAGGAGCATGTTGGAAGTGAATTTATAGTGACGCTTCCTCTAATTAAAAGCCATTCTAAGTCATTAGTCCAAAGTTCATCAAAAAGTGATTTTATAAATATTCCTGAGTCGGAATATGAACCATTACCAATTATAGAAAAAAACATAACCCAAGAAAAAACTAAAACAGAAAACACTCCTGTTTTACTGGTTGTTGAAGATAATTTAGAACTACAAACTTTCATAAAAGAATCCTTAGGAAACGATTTCAAAATATTACAAGCGTATGATGGTGATGAAGGCTTAAAAAAGGCATTGGATCATGTACCAGATATTATTTTAAGCGACGTTATGATGCCTATTAAGGACGGTATTCAATTTTGCGATGATATTAAAAGAAATCATATAACGAATCATATACCATTTGTTTTATTAACTGCCAGAGCATCTATAGAACATAAAATAGAAGGCTTGGAAGTGGGTGCAGACGCTTATATCCCAAAACCATTTCATGTCAAACATTTAATGGTTACTCTAAATAATCTATTAGAACAACGACGCCTTTTAAAAGAAAAATTCTCGGTTTCTACCATACAAAATAAAGAGCCCAACTCTCAGGTTAGCAAATTTGAACATGAATTTTTAATAAAAATCGAAGAGATCATTTCAGAGAATTTACAAAACCCTCAATTTGGTGTTGAAGAATTGGGAAATAGTTTAAACTTTAGCAGAATGCAACTTTACAGGAAGTTAAAATCAATAAGTGGTATGTCTGCAAACGAATTTATTCGTGAATATCGTATTAAGAAAGCAGCACAATATATGGTTGAAAAGGACTTAAATATATCTCAGATTGCTTTCGACGTTGGATTTAACAACTTATCTTATTTTACAAAATGCTTTAAAAAGGTTTATAACACATCTCCTTCTGCCTATTTAAAAGAAAAAAGATCATTATAGTACAAAGAAAAAGCGGGATTTCTCCCGCTCTCTCAACTAATAAAAACTAAACTTAAACTCCTGCTATAAATTGGGGTTTACATCTTTTTCTGGTTGTGGTATAAACCAATTGGTCTGTCCGCTGTAATTCAATCCAGCTGCTGTTAAATCCCCTAGGTCACCCCAACGTTTTAAATCAAACCATCTGTGACCTTCAAACATCAACTCAGATCTTCTATCCTTTTTTATCTGTTCAAGCAATGCCGCTTGGTCACTATTACTAATTCCTGTCATAGTTAACCCTGCTCTTAGTCTAATTTTTTCAAGTTCATTCCATGCTTCGGCTGTTTTCCCTTGTAACACTAAAGCTTCTGCTTTATTAAGTATCACTTCAGAATAACGAATAACAGGAATATTTATAGAAGTACCTTCATTAAAAAAGGCACCGCCTCTTTGCCAGTTTGTTGTATCGTAAGGCAAAAATTTACGCATTTGGTAAGCCCCATCTACCTGTAAATCCAGTCTAAAGTCGCTATGTATTGACAAGTCTGGGAAGGTGCTCGTTCTATCAACCGAAGCATAATAAATTTCGTCCTGACCAGAAATAAGAACAGAAGCTTCTCTTCTTATATCATTAGCTTCAAAAGCTTCAGTAACCACATCATAAGTCGCAGTTTGTCTTGGTATCATATATACAGCCCAAGAAATTCTTGGAAATATATGCATGATTAAAGAAGTTTCAGCTTTTTCATCGTTCCAGAAATTACCTCTTCCAGGTATTAATTGTATTTCAAAAACAGATTCCGTGCTATTTTCCAATCTCCCATCAAATAATTTAACAAAATCTTCAGCTGGCACTAATTCGTAACCTAAACTTTCCACTTCAGATGCTGCATTTTCTGCACCTTGATAATCTTGTGTCCATAACCTCACTCTAGATAAGAGTCCATAAGCAGCTCCTTTAGTAGCTCTTCCTAGCTGATCGCTAGGGTAAGATGCTGGCAATAGCTGTGCAGCTCTCGTAAGGTCCGCATCCATTTGCGCCCAAACATCGGCTTCTGGTGATTTCTCAATAGTATTCAACTCCGATGGAGTCAATAAACTTGTAACTAAAGGAATATCTCCAAAACCAGCCACTAGATTGTAATAGTATAATGCTCTCAAAAATAAGGCCTGCCCTTCTACTTCATCTCTTTTACCACTAGTGAAATTAGTTACTTTATCTAAATTCCCAAGTACAAAATTAGTACGTGCAATACCTTTATAACCAGCATTCCATCTTACATTAAAATATAAATTATTAGAATCCCAATTATAGTTATATAATTTAACCATATCAGGTCCAAAATTCCCATCTCCATTTTCATTAATAATATTATCAGTAGGTATTTCTCCTAATGTTAAAAATGTCAATTTGTACAGGCCCAAATGATTCAAAGGATCGTATGCGGCTGTAGTGGCTTCAATGGCTTGGCTCTCCGTCTGCATAAAGTTATCAGAATTCAAACCGTTTTTGTCTGTTAATTCTAAAATGTCTTCGTTACAAGACAAAAAAGTGACAAACATTAAAATGAATATATATTTTATTTTTTTCATAATCTTTTTTTAACAATTAAAAGTTAGCATTTAAGCCTATTGAAAACACTCTGGCGATAGGATAAACAAAATTATCTATACCTGCCGCCAGGTTACTTCCATTAGCATTTCCTACTTCAGGATCTGTTCCTGAATAATTGGTAAATGTAAATGGGTTTAGCACGTTACCATATATTCTTACTTGCGATATACCAAGTTTATCTAATAAGCTTGCAGGCAAGGAATATCCTAATTCAATTACTTTTATTCTTGTAAAAGACCCATCTTCTACATAAAAACTAGAATTTTGACTATTTCCTACATCCTGTGATATGGCTCTTGGGTAAGAAGCGTTTGGGTTACTTGCAGACCATGGTGTGATATTCAATTTATTCTCACTTCTAGTATAATCTGTTAGTAAGACCTTTGAAATGTTGTATACATCATTTCCTGACATCCCTGTGCCCTGCAAAGCAAAATCGAAATTTTTATATTGTAAGTTCAAATTAAAGCCATAGATAAAATCTGGTATCGGAGTTCCTATAAACGCTCTATCGTTATCATCAATAATACCATCTGGAGTTCCGTCTGGTCCAGATAGATCTTTATATCTAATATCTCCTGGGGCATTATCTACATTTTGAGTAGCATGCGCTGTTACATCTGCTTGCGTTTGAAAAATACCGTCAGCTACCAGACCATAAAATTCACCTAAACTCCTTCCATTTTCGGTACGTGTTAAGTTTCCTCCTCTAAAATTATAGTTGTTTATGGCTGCAGGCACATTAAGTATTTCATTTTGAATAGTTGTTAAATTGGCTCCTAAACCAAATTCCAGCTCACCAATTTTCCCAGTATAATTTGCCGAAAATTCAAAACCTTTATTTACTAATTCGCCAATGTTTTGCCTTTGACTTCCTTGATTTTTTCCATTTGAAATACCAGTTACTGCAGATTGCGGTACGCCTACCAATACATCTTCTTGTGTTTTGTTATAATACTCTGCAACAATATTTAATCTATTATCAAAAAAATCTGCATCAACCCCAACACTATATTGTGTTACAGTCTCCCATTTTAAATCTGGATTTGCAATGCCTTGAGTGGCTGAACCTGAAAGCACAACGCCATCTTGATTCCCAAACGGATAGTTAAAACCTTGTACAACAACTGGAGAATATAAGTAATTCTGAATATTATCAGCTCCAACCTGACCCCAGCCTGCTCTTAATTTTAAACTTGACAACGCTGTTTCTTTAGGCATGAAATTTTCATCTGAAATTCTCCATCCTAATGATAATGAAGGAAAGGTACCCCATCTATTATTTTGTCCAAATTTTGATGAAGCATCTCGTCTTACAATAGCAGTCATTAAATATTTGCCATTAAAGCTATAATTCACTTTTCCAAAATAAGATAATAAACTCTCTTCCGAGATAAAATCATTGATCTGTAAATTTTGAGTCAAATTTGTAACAACCAATGGTTCTCCTTCGTTAGCATTTTCTCCCGAAACTCTTAAACTTTGAAATCTACTACGCTGTAAACTTTGCCCAACTAAAACTCCTATGGAATGACTCTTAATATTAAAATTATAATTTAAGGTATTTTCAATCAAAAAAGTACTGTTTGTTACTTGAGACTTTGCTATAGACTGCTCTGTTGAAGCAGCAGCGCCTAAATCGAATATGCGCCCGTAATTTTCAGAAACTGTATTATTGAAAGTATAAAACCCAGACGTTTTAAACTCTAATCTTGGCAAAATTTTATATTGTGCGTAAATATTCCCCTGAAAATTATTTCTAACTGGTGGTGTTGTAGGTCCTTCTGCTGTAAACAATGGATTTACTTGTGGTTTATAAAAACCATTAGCAGGTGTTGGTGCATAATTTCCATTCTCATCGTAAACTGGGATTGTTGGATAAAACAGAGTGGCTAAAGATAGTATGGTGTTAGTGCCTCTAGAAGCTCCTAAACCTTCTTGTTTTGATCTTGTAAAGCCAATACTAGCGCCTACTTTTAACTTATCCGAAATTCTTTTATCTGCGTTTAAACGTGTTGAAATTCTTTCGAAAGAAGATCCTTTAACAGTACCTTCTTGTTTAAAACGACCTAAGGATAAAAAGAAGTTACTTGTCTCTGACCCTCCTGAAAATGATGCCTGAATATCAGACATTTGAGCTGTTTGTGTAATTGTGTCGATCCAATTGGTAACAACTCCAAAAGATTCTGGGTTATCAAAACCTGGAGGAATACTTCTCCCTGCATTTTGGTAAGCCAAATTTGTTGTTCTTACAAAAGTTTGCGCATCCATTAAGTCAAGTGTATTTGCAACTCTTTGAAAACCTGTTCTTGTATTAATACTTACAACACCTTTTTGACTAGTGCGTCCTCTTTTTGTTGTAATCAAAATAACTCCATTAGCTGCTCTTGTTCCATAGATCGCTGCCGAGGCTGCATCCTTTAAAACAGTTATAGATTTGATATCTTGAGGGTTGATAGATGTTAATGGACTACTGTTTTCATTACCGCCTACCGAAATAGGAAACCCATCAATAACATATAAAGGCTCACTTCCATTTACACCACCTGCACCTCTAATACGAACAGATACACCACCTCCTGGTGTTGCATTGTTAGATGTTACAGACACCCCTGCTGCTAAACCTTGTAGGGCATTATCAATTGAGGCTGTATTGGTTCTTGTTAGTGCTTCGGTGTCAATTGACTCAACAGCCCCCGTAATTTGAGAACGTTTTTGAGATCCATAACCAACTACGACTACTTGATCTAAAGCTGCTAAATCTTCTTCTAACTTTGCACTTATAGTGGTCTTACCATTTACAGGTACTTCTTTTGTCTTATATCCTACGTAAGATATAATAATCGTACTATTAGTATCCACATCGGTTAGCGTATAACTACCATCAAAATCGGCTGTGGCCCCTTTCGATGTTCCCTTAATAATTATTGATGCGCCAGTTAGTGGCACCCCCTCGTTATCTGTTATTGTCCCTTTTACATTTATACTTTGTGCATTAGAAATATTGCAAAATGCAATAGACAAAAAGCAGAAAAGCACTAATTGTAATGGTTTGAAAAGTAATTTGTTTTTAGTTTGTTTCATATGGTCATTAATTTAGTTTATTCTAAAGGCAAAAGTATTTTCAACAAACCTTATTTATTGACACGAATATTTCAAAAATTAAAAATTTTAGCACTTAAATTTTAGGTATTCCCTAATAATCAAATAGATAAGAAAGTAAAATGTACTTGCAAGAATTGTGTTAATCTATTAGAAACCAGAATATGTCGCCAACAAAAAAAACAACGCAAATAACTAAAAATCAACAATATAAAACATTAATTTATTCAAAAACCATCATATTAATAGTCTAAGATTTAAAGACCAATCAATGTAATATTTGTATTAATGGCTATCACATTTATAATGACAAGGTTTAATACCGTATCTGTTTAACTTAATCGTATTAGCCTTTAAAAAAACAATTAGAAAAACTAAAAATTGAAACCATAAGTATTAAGCTTGGGATAAAAATGTTATTATTCGCAAGAATTGTGATAACAAAATAATGGTCTATGTAAGAAATTTGCTCAAACAAAAGCCATTATAAATTATCTCATGAAAAAAATTATCATTTTATTTTTAGTCACCATTACATCGAGTTATTCCCAAACAAGAAATAACATTGAAAATCATAAAAATAAAGCATCAGATAAATACCCAAACATTGTATTGATCTATGTTGACGACCAGGGTACTTTAGATTTAGGCACTTATGGTGCGACAGATATAAAAACGCCTGTTTTAGATGGTTTGGCTCAAGAAGGAGTAAAATTCACACATGCCTATGCCCATACTGTTTGTTGTCCTTCGCGAGCTTCATTGCTTACTGGAAGGGCGCCACAACGAAGCGGTGTTAACAACTGGACATCATGCTCCCCTAACGATAAGGTTGGCCGGGTTATGAATTTAAAGGAAATTACTATTGCAGAACATCTAAAAAACTACGGTTATAAAACAGGTATTATTGGCAAGTGGCATTTGGGTGCCTTGATGGATCATGGTCCATTAGACCAAGGTTTCGACACTTTTTTTGGTTTTAGAGGGGGCTTTATTGATTATTACTCCCATCGTTTTCTTCATGCGAAGTGGCAACGTCCTCAATTTCATGATCTATACGATGGCAAAAAAGAAATTCATAGAGATGGTGAATATTTTCCAGACCTTCAAGTGACTGAAGCCAAAAAGTTCATAGAAAAAAATGCCAATACGCCATTCTTTTTATATTTACCTTTTAATTTACCACATTATCCAGAACAAGCAGATGCAGCCTTTAAAGAGCAATACAAGCATTTAAAATGGCCAAGAAGCTCTTATGCTCCTATGATTTCTACCATGGATAAAAAAATTGGAGAAGTTTTACATAAAATTGAGACAACTGGGCTGAAGGATAATACCATAGTTATTTATATGAGCGACAATGGGCATTCTACCGAAGATTATTATAATTGGGATGTAAGCTATGGCGGCAACGGTGGTGGCGGTTATACTGGTAAATGGCGTGGTGCTAAGGGTAGTTTTTTTGAAGGAGGTATAAGAGTTCCTGCTATAATAAGCTATCCTAAAAAATTTCCTAAAGGAGAAGTTAGAGATCAAACTATTGTTAATTTAGATATCCTACCGACCATTTGCGATATTCTGGATATTCCTACTCCAAAAAATAAACTTGATGGCAAAAGTGCCTTGCCTATTATTCTTTATAAAGATGCACCTACAGAACACAAAGAACTTCACTGGATGTGGCAGCATATGTGGGCTGTAAAAGATGGACCATGGAAACTTATTTATAAAGGGTATGATACTACAGGTAAATATTCCAATCATCCTGAAAAAGAATTTGAAATGCCCGAATATTATTTAGCTAATTTGGATGATAAAAATCCAGAAGAAATTAATTATGCTAAGAAACACCCAAAGATTGTTCAAAAGTTAGAAAAACTTCACAATAAGTGGGCTGAAGATGTTTTTAAAGGTTCTGGAGATACAAATCCTAATTTAATAAATGCTTCTTTGGTTAAGGATAAAGTTAAAGGAAAATCGTCGAAGAAGTTATAAGATTAATAAGATACGATACTAAAACAGCTATTTACTTTCGTTTTTAAATACAAAAGTAAATAGCTGTTTTTTTTAAGCTTAATAAAACCAGGTTGTTAATTTACTTGACCTTAACCGTTGTTGAGGCTGGCTTAGGTGCTCCCAAATCCAAACTACGCTGTGAAGGCAACGAACCACCCACAGAAACAGTGTAGTTTCCTTTTCTTAAAATTTCCTTCCCATCCTGATTAAACTGGTTAAACGTTTCTTTAGATAAATTAATAGACACTGTTTTTGTTTCTCCAGGTTTTAGTTGCACTCTTTTAAATGCTTTCAAATCATAAATGGGGTCTTCTTTTCCTGCCAGGGGCGAACTAATGTATAGTTGTACTACTTCTTGAGCATCATAATCACCTGTATTGGTAATCTCTACTGATGCTTTATACTTACGATCTACCGTTAAATTATTATATGTGAAGGTTGTGTATGACAATCCAAATCCAAATGGATATAGAGGTTCTTTCGTCATATATTTATAAGTTCTGCCTGTCATATTATAATCATCATAGGCAGGTAATTGGTCAATAGATTTTGGAAATGTTACAGGCAATTTTCCTGAAGGTGAAATATCACCAAACAGAATATCTGCTACCGCACTTCCCCCCTCTTCTCCTGGATACCATGCAAACACAACGGCATCAACTAGATCGTGAAGTTCTGGAATCGCGATTGGACTTCCTCCTGTTAAAATCAAAACCAATGGTTTTTTAGATTTTTGTCTAATTTTTTTAATGAAATTTATTTGATTTTCAGGAAGTTTTAAATTGTTTTTATCTCCTTTAAAGGTTGATGCCAATGCTTCACCTTCTTCTCCTTCAAATAAACCAGAAATTCCCATTACAGCGATAGTCACATCTGCTTTAGCTGCACCACCTGTTGTCCAATCTATAGGGTTTAAGTTATCTCTAAAAGGCAAAACACCGTATTTATAATTAATACTCGTACCTGCACTTACCGAGCTAACAATACCATCTAAAATAGTTTGCGAACTACTTGTTAAGCCATAGTAGTTTCCTAATAAAACTTCTTCACTAGAGGCATTGGGACCTACAACATAAACTGTTCTGGTATCTTTCTTTAAAGGAAGAATATTGTTTTTATTCTTTAGAAGTACTATCGATTTTTCGGCAACTTCTCTTGCTAAAGCGCGATGTTTTTTAGAATTAACAACCTCTGAAGTTATTTGGTCATAAGGATTTGTACCTATAGGATCGAACATACCTAGTTTGAAACGTGTTTGAAAACTTTCCTTTAATCGTTTATCAATTAAATCTTCGGTGATTAATTTTTGCTCCAGAGCAGATTTTAAAACCTTATATACATTTCCGCAGTTAATTGTCGTTCCGTTAATTAGCGCTAAAGCAGCAGACTCTTCTGGCGTTTGTGTCACTTTATGAAACTTATGAAAATCACTTATGGCACCACAATCTGAAACAATGTACCCTTTAAACCCCCATTGCTTTCTCAAAATATCCTGTAATAAATAAGGGCTTCCCGTACTTGGTTCTCCCAACGTGCGGTTATAAGCTCCCATAACGCCTTCTACTTTTGCTTCCTGCACCAAAGCTTTAAAAGCTGGTAAATACGTTTCAAACAAGTCTTTTTTATTAACCACAGCATTAAACTCATGCCTTAATTCTTCTGGCCCCGAATGCACTGCGTAATGTTTAGCACAAGCAGCAGCTTTCATATAATCGGGATTATCACCTTGTAGCCCTTTAACAAAATTCACACCTATTCTACTCGTTAAAAAAGGATCTTCTCCATAGGTTTCTTGACCTCGTCCCCAACGGGCATCTCTAAAAATATTGATATTTGGAGACCAAAACGTTAAACCTGCATACCTACCTCTGTTATCTATTTTGATAGCCTCGTTATATTTTGCTCTGGCTTCATCAGAAATAGCAGTTCCTACACGATAAATTAAACCTTCATCGAAAGTAGCACCAAACGCAATAGCTTGAGGAAACACTGTTGCCCGTCCATTTCTTGCCACACCATGCAATGCTTCATTCCACCAATTGTATTCTGGGATATTTAAGCGTTCAATCGCAGGACAAACATCCAATAACTGAGATGTTTTTTCCTCTAAGGTCATTGATTTGATTAAATGGTCTATTCTTGCTTCGTGACTTAGTGAGGTATCGAACCATTTTTGGTTGGATGTCTGACCATTAGTAGAAGCAGCTATAAACAAAAAAGCTAGTAGGATTAACTTGTAAATTTTCATGTGATTTTTTACGGATTATAAATTATATATATTTCGACTATTAATTTGATCTAGTCTTAAAAATCATTTTGTTTGAATGATTATACGGCTAGATTTTGAGCCTTTAAATTTAGCAAATAATTCTATTTTACCACGCTTTTTAGATGATTTTAAAATAGCTAAGCACATACCATTAAAAGCCTTTCTACTACTGCCTTGAAATGATTCTAAACTTATTTGATTTCCGTTATCGACAGCAAGTAATTCACCAGCTCCCTTAACAGAGAAATTTACTAGATTATCCGCTGCTGGACATAGGTTCCCTGCTTTGTCTTCTATTCTTACTGTGACATAAGCCAAATCTTCTCCATCTGAGTTAATAACACTTCTATCTACCGATAAGCTCACCTTGGCAGGTTTACCTGCTGTAAAAATTTGCTTTTCCTTAACGGGCTTACCATCTTTATACCCTACAACTTTTATATTTCCAGCTTCATAAGGCACATTCCAAGAAAGCCTATATTTAGATTTAAAGGTTTTTGGTTCGTATCTCAAGAAATCAACTTTTATTTCTGTTAAATCTTTCCCTTTCTCTCTTTTACCCATTGATTTTCCATTAACAAAAAGCTCTGCACTATCACAATTAGTGTAACAATACACAGGGATATTTTTTCCTTCCATCCCTTTCCAATTCCAATGTGGCAATAGATGAATCATTGGTTCTGTAGTCCACTGACTTTGGTATAAATAAAATCTATCTTTAGGAAATCCGCATAAATCTACAGCTCCAAAATAAGAACTGTGGGATGGCCAATCATCGTTCCAATAGCCATTTGTAGAATTGTCCCTTCCTCCGTATGGGGTGGGTTCTCCTAAATAATCGAATCCAGTCCAAACAAACTCACCCATAACATGCGGGTTTTGTTCCTGAAAGTGAAATTCTATATCTGGGGGATATGCCCAAACAGGACCTATTAAATCATAACTTGTTACATGTTTTGACTCGTGTGTTTTATACTTTTCAATTGGCAAGTGGTACACCCCGCGACTACTAGTACAACTGGAAGTTTCAGTACCAACTATAGGTAATTCTGGATATTTATTACGAATATCACTGTATCGTGTTGGTTTGTAATTTACTCCAGCTATATCTACTTGCTGCGCCATATTATTATCATATGGTCCTGAGTAATGATTAAACCCAGCTGAAGTTGGTCTCGTAGGGTCTGTTTCTTTGCAGTATTCATTTAGTCGCTTCGCAACTTTCCAACCATTTTCTGCATCCTTTTGTTCAATAATTTCATTACCAATACTCCACATAACAATCGATGGATGATTACGGTCTCTCTTAATCATATCTTTCAAATCTCGCTCCCCCCACTCATCAAAAAACGTATTGTATCCATTAGGTACTTTTTGCATTTTCCATACATCAAATGCTTCGTCCTGCACCATGAGTCCCAATTCATCACAAAGCTCTAAAAGTTCTCTTGAAGGCGGGTTATGACTCGTACGAATCGCATTAACTCCCATGCTTTTCATAATTTGTAACTTTCTTTCCTCTGCTCTTCGATATACAGCAGACCCTAAAGCCCCATTATCATGATGCAAACACACACCATTAAAACGAACTTGTTTATCATTTAAGAAAAAACCATCTTTGGTATAGCTTATAGATCTTAATCCTATTCTACTTTTATAAGTATCTACTACAGTTCCATTTTGTGTAACCGTTGTTACCACATCATATAAATTTGGGGTTTCTGTATCCCAACGTTGTGGGTTTTCAATGTTACAAAATAATGCAGAGGTATTGGAAGCGTTAGCAGGGATTGAAATCGTTTCGTCTGCAGATGCTACCAATTTACCTTCTGGCGAGAAGTATTCCTGTTTTACCTTTACTTTAGCATCATTATTACCTTTGTTTACCACTACGGTTTCATTTTGAACTACTGCCAGCGCTTTTGTGACAGTAGGTGTTGTAATATAAGTTCCCCATTGTGCAACATGTACTGGATTATCAATTTTAAGCCATACCGAACGATATAAACCTGCACCCGGATACCAGCGTGATGATAAATCTTCAGGTTGTAAGCGTACGGCAATCACATTATCGGATCCATCATACTTCAAATAGTTACTAATGTCAAACTCAAAACCGATATAGCCAAAAGGACGATTTCCAATAAATTGACCATTTACCCATACATGTGCATCATACATAGCACCTTCAAACTCAATTCTTATTACTTTTCCTTTAGCATCTGCATCCATTTTAAAATGTTTACGATACCAACCTGTTCCATGAAACGGAAGCCCTCCTGCACGGGCATTATACTTCACATCAAAAGGGCCTTCAATAGCCCAATCATGAGGGAGGTTTAAAGGCCTCCATTTAGCATCGTTGAATACTGCTTTTTCTGCACCTTCTGCTTTAGCATTATAAAACTTCCAAGCATCATTAAAATTAATATCCTGAGCCCATACTTTACTATTTCCAAAAACTCCTAAAATTAAGACCCCTAAAAGGAAAAGTTTTTTTGTTTTGTTCATTTGTAATTTGTTTTATCTATTTAAATGTATATAGTTATCCTTTAATTTCTTCATTAATCTTTCCTTTTTAGCATTTAATTAAAAATATGTTTATAGACCTATTACAATAGTTCTAAATCTATTAATTAAATAAAATTTATGACAAAAAGATTGAGAGTGAAACCATGTAAACCTAGTTTGTATATTATGTTGGACTCAAAAGTATTTAAAATTCAAGTCAATTATTAGACCTTACGCTTCAAATATTAACACATATGTTTCAATTCACATAAAATGATTGGATTTTATGTTTTTAATAGATTTTTTTACTACTTAAAATAACAAATTTCCAGGCCCTGAATAAGATCTGTTCTTATACCTTTAAATATCCATTACTAGAGTTAATAGTATTTCTATTAAAGGTTGAAATAAGTTATTTTAAGTTTTGTATAAATGTTATGGCTAATGTTTGAAGTTTATAACTGTTTTAACAATGCCAGATTATTCTCTGGAGTTATTTTCACTTTCTAAGTTATAGGATTTAATGCCTAATGAAAATGCTTTTACAGGGTTCACTTTAATTAATAAGTTGATCTCTTTATCTGTAAATCCGTGCCCTTTTAACTTTGGAATGAGCTTCTCAAAAATATTAGTAAACGGTTTAATGGTCTGAACATTTTTTTGAGGATCATACCATCCTGCATCATGCGATATTAAAATACGATTCAATATTCCATGCTCCTTTGCGAATATTAATTTTTCAATATGTCCCTCTATTTCCCAACCCAATCCATCAAGACTTATCCAGCATCCAATCTCTGCCGCTTTAAGATAATTTTTAACATCACTTTCTTGTTGAGCATGTACCCAAATAAATGCTTCGGGCGAAACCCCCATTCGTTTAAGGATTTTTATTTGAGGCCACATCCCTTTTGCTTTTCCTGTATGGGATGCAATTGTTAATCCTGTTTTTAGATGCGTAAATGCAGCGGCTTCTATTAATTTTTGATGCATTAACTTAAGACGATCTGTATTGTCTACGCCTATTTTAATAAAACCAGGTTTTATGTGGGTATCATCTATACCATATATAAATTCGTTAATCCAGATTTCTGCTATTTCTTCTGCAGCCATTTCTTCAACAAATTTTGGAATATATTTATTATTTCTTGCTCCATAAAACCCTGTGTTTGTCATTATTTTAATCCCAGACGTGTCTGCAATTTTTTCAAGAAGAAATACATCTCTTCCAAGATAAGCAGGAGTCGCATCAACAAAGTAATCGACATTAAACTCTGATAATTTATTAAAAAACGGCAACACCTCTTTCATAATAGAATCATGATTCCAACTATCTGGACGTATACTATCGGCTCCTATAAAATCGACTAATACATGTTCGTGTGTTAACCAAATTTGACTGGTATCAATAGCCTGATTCCCTTTTAAATCTTGAATAAAAAACTGGTTTTTGGATGATTCACATCCGCTATATAATACTATTGAAAGAATGACTGTTAAAATGCTAATAGACTTATTCATAATTATAGCATATTTTTAGAGGAATTAGTAGATTTTATAAATTCTTATGCTTGTCTCTAACATTTGACTATATAATGTGGGTAAAAATATTGGATATTAATGGTACACAAAGCCAAAGTTTATATTTCGTCTTTAATTTTTCTAATATACTAAAATTTAAAATTTTTTAAGTATCTAAATAGACAATTTTCTTTAATATCTATTTAAATATAAAGACTTTAGACAACCAAAATACACTGTTATTAATATGGTTATAATACTATAAAATTTTATTATGAAATGGTTTTAGGGATGCCAAATAGATTCTATTCTATAACACATGTTAAGACATAGTTTTGCAACGTTTTTATTGGAAAGTGGTACTAATATTCGTTACATTTAGTTGTTGTTAGTCCATAAATTCAACTAAAACTACAGAAATATACACACATCTTACTACTAATACCTTTACAGACATCGAAGATTTATTATCTTAGTGAGCATATAAGAAATATATAGTTACCATGGTAACTATATATTCATGTTAGCAAAAATTAAAAATGAACATACCGATTACATTAATATTATTCCGATTGTTATTAGCTCCTATAATTTTGAGCTTAGCTTATTTTATTGGAGAGAATGCTAAAATAACAATTGTGGTTTTAATGTATTTAGGATTAATATCTGATATATTGGATGGTATAATTGCGAGAAAACAAAATATATCCTCAGCCAAATTAAGACGAATGGACAGCCAAACAGATATGATATTTTGGTTATCAATTGGTTTTTCGACTTGGATTTTATATCCGAAACTAATTTCTGACAATTCTATTGTCATTTGGACGATTCTTGGAATGGAAATAGCTTGTTATGTGATAAGTCTTCTAAAATTTAAAAAAGAAACTTGTACTCACGCTTTTCTTTCTAAACTTTGGGGAATTACTTTATTAATTGCTTTCACATCTTTAATCGGATTTAATCACGCTGGAGTTCCGTTCGCATTAGCAATAATTATGGGACTAATATCTCATATTGACAGAATATTAATAACCCTGATATTACCAAAATGGACGCACGATATTCCAAGTGCTTATCATGCATATTTAATTAGAAAAGGAATTGATTTTAAACGAAACGAATATTTGAACGGATAAACAACTTTTGCTAACAATGTATAAGAAAACATAGGCCTTTCAGGCTTAATCGAAGGGTCTGTGCTTTTTTACTAAGTCGCCAACTATAAAATTTAGCGTTTATGAGAAAAAAGGTAAAAGCAAAATATTTATATTTGGCTTAATACTAATCCGAAATGTATCGCTTATCACCTACCCTACGTTTCTTATACTGATCGTTGGCATTCATTAAAAAACACTTCATCCTTAATAATCTACATTTCAGAATTAAAAAATTTCTAAACCAAAAGAATAGTTCGATTTTTGAATTATAATATCAAACACAAATCATTAATTAAATGGAAAACTTAGTTGGAGATACAATAGGATTGATTCACCTTATATCGTCATTATTTGCTTTGATATTCGGTGCAATCGTCTTGATAATGAAAAAAGGAACTAAAAGGCATAGACAAATTGGATATGCCTATGTGGTAAGTATGGCAATTTTATTAACTACATCTTTTATGATTTATCGGTTATTCAACGGTTGGGGAATTTTTCATTATGCAACCATCGCAAGTCTTGTGACAACTGTCCTCGGAATGATACCAATTTGGACTAAAAAACCAACAAACACATGGGGATTTAGGCATTTTAGTTTTATGTATTGGTCAGTAATAGGACTATATGCTGCATTTGCATCAGAAGTTTTAACAAGAATACCTGAAACAACTTTTTTTGGAATGGTTGGGATTGCAACAGGAATAATAATGATACTTGGTGGAGTATTCTTTAGCCGAAATAAGCCGAAATGGATCAAAATATTTGGAATAAAAAAATGAAAAACGAAATGCCAACACCGTATATAAATAATTGCTACATTTAATCTTTAAAACAAAAGAATAGTTCCGCTTTGTTGGGCTGATTTTCTATCGAAAATCCTACTCACGAAATCGCAACTATTCATATACAAGACCGTTGTACATAATTATGACCCGTCCTGAATAAAGGCTACATAATCCTAAACAATTATGTACAAAAATGACAAAGTGATCAGACGGTATTCCG
>CANNAN010000011.1 GCA_947502635.1 uncultured Flavobacteriaceae bacterium | reverse complement strand
TAGGTAATGCCGTCCGTCTGTCCAGATACTTCTATGACTAAAAAAAGAAATAAGAATAGGGTAAAAATACGTTTCATGATTAGGTTGGTTTTGATGCGTAATATTTTTATGTATAATTATATTTTTATGAGTTTTGCATTAAACAATTTTCCATTGGAAATTGCTTTTAAAAGATAGGAACCATTGGAAATATGTTTTAGATCTAAATCAATATTTTTTGATGGTGGAAAATCTCTGGAATATATAAGCTTGCCACTTATATCATAAACTAAAACAGAAATCATTTTGGTCACACTTTCTGTAAAGGATATGGTAACTCCTTGTGCAAAAGGATTTGGATGCACTGTTGCTAATAAATTATTAGTATCAGATTGTTTTACAACTTTTATTTTACCATGTGGTTGTTGATAACCTTGTCTTAAATAATAGCCATTCTTAGAATAAGTACCAATCACGCTAGATTGTCCTATACTTTGACTCACTATATATTGCCCTTTTGAAGTAGATATTGTTTTTGATGTACCTCCTGCCCCTAAATTGGATCTTATGATTCTATATGAATTGCTATCTGCTTTTTGCTGTGCTTTAATTGAATACACAAAACAAATTGCTAATAGAAAAAAGACATGTTTTTTGGTTCGTTTTATATTCATATTTTAATTCTCCAGATTTCTTTTTTATCTAAACTATAATAAATACCAATACTAAAATAGGATGTCCACCATTTGTCCATATTACAAAATGCACGTCTATCTAATAATCACAATAACATGTTGGTAGATTAATAATAAACCCAATACCAAACTGGTGTGCATTTAATTTCAATTTTTCCTCGCTTTCACCACTATTAATCAATACAGATTTCCCATAGGAATAACCTGCATAAATTGCTGTATTATTAGAAATAGGGTATTGCATACTAACCCCTGCTCTAAAAAAAAGAATGTTATTATTAAATTCTTCTTCACCTACCAGATTAAACACATCATTATTTATGGTTTGATTGCCTCGTACTAAAAACTCTGAAGCTACAGATCCATTTAAGAGAAAAGTAAGATCTCTTAATTGAAGTAATTTAACATCAACACCTGCCTTTATGCCCAGATAACTAACATCCCAGGCAAAATAATTATCGACACTGGGTTCGCTTCCTATGGCTCCATAACTATTATAAGTCGCACCTGCTCTTAAAAACAATGTTTTGGCATCATTAAGGGTATGTCTGTAACCCATTCCAAAATATGATTTAGATTTTGACAAAAGATTGTCCAATGGCTGCCCCCTCGAATTTTCGTAATCAAAAGAAGAAATTGTAGAACCATATTCCATATATAGTTGCTGACTGTATCCTGATAAACTGATTAAAACAACAAGAAGGCTTAGTAGTTTTTTCTTCATATAAAAAATACTTTATTAAAATACTTGGAATTTGTTTTCTTAAATTATATGAAATAAAGGATGCTTGACTGCTTTACAATTCAAAAAAACCATTCTAGGTCTTCGTGTAGTTTGAACATAATACTTTATAGCAAATGGTATAAATATTATTAAAGTAATAAAAAAGTTAATTAGCATAATAATGTAAGTTGGTTAAAACGAAAGTATCGGTATCGATCTTATAAAAAAAAAAAATCCGATAATGTCCCTCTTTTGTCCACCATAAAAACAGTATATCTTTAATTTCTTACTATTTAGTAAGAATAAAAAACACATTATAGCACCTCTTAACATTGCGGTAATAATTTTAATAAACGGGTAACTTTATTAACATAACAATAACTCTAAATTGACACAACAACATTAATAGCTTAACAGGTTTGGAATAGTCGGGTTATAAATTTGCCATAAAATTAATTAACCCAAAATATTTTACTTAGATTATGAAAAAATTACTCAAATTTCTTTTATTGTTTGTTATCCTAACCGCAACTAGTATCTCTGTTACAAGTTGTGATGTTGAAGATGGGAAAGATGGAAAAGATGGTGTTAACGGCGTTGATGGACAGGATGGTGAAAATGGTGCGAATGGTAGTGATGCATCTGTTTATTTAACAGCATCGAAATCTCCAAGCTTATTAAAAGTAACTAGCGATTTTGTAAATTTAAAAATCACACCAATTTTATCTTCAGAAGATGTCATTCCAAATACTCCTGACTTTGTTTATGGTTCTATGGCAGACGGAGCTGGATTAATTAACAATGGCGATGATACTTTTACTCTAATTAACAATATAGAAGCAGATTATTCTATTGCTCGTATTATGTTAAACAAAAATTTAAGACCTTACCATGGAGAATATATCCTAAATGCTGCTGCAACGGCAGAAACTGCACAATGTTCTGGATCATTAATTAGCCCCGAGGAACATGGGTTTGGTCCTTTGTACTTATCTGGAGGAGAATGGGGAGGTGCTTCTAAAGGTGTCTTTTTAACAGATCCAGCAAAAGATACTGCTGATGCTGGTACTGGAAAAATATTAAATGCTTTCGGACAGTGGTCTACTGAAAATGCTGTGGTTATTGGTAAAGATGCTTATACCGATAAAACCGTTGCATTTATTGGAGATGATCATTCCGATAATAGTGTGCCCTCTGGTCAATTAGGCATGTACGTTGGTGATAGAGGTGATCTTGAAGGTGGTAAATTATATGGACTAAAAATTACTACTTCTGGAATCGATTTTGAGGTAGACATGGTTGAAGGTACTGAATATGATGCCGAATTTGTTGAACTAACCGAAAGAGAAATAGCTGCTTTAGATGCAGAAGCGAAAACTAAAGGTGTTATGGGGTTCTCTAGGTTAGAAGATATCGACTGGAGAAGAGGTTCTGCTACAAATCAAAGAGAAGTTTACTTTGCTGTAACTGGTAGAGACAAACCAGGTTTAATTGGAAAAGGAGCAATTTTAGGTAGAGTTTATAAAGTAATATTAAATGACGCAGACCCAACTGGAGTTTGTAAAATTACTTGTGTATTAGATGGTGATAAAATTGGTGGTAAAGCGGAAGGATTCCATTCTCCTGATAATATTTTAGTAACCGAAAATTATGCATATATACAAGAAGACCCTAATGGATATTTAGATACTGCTGTTAATGGTTTTGCTAAATTGTATCAATACAACTTAAGTACAGGCGTTATAAAAACTGTTTTAGAATGTGACCAAAACAGAGCTGCTGGTTTAGGTTATGGTACTATTGATAAAAACTGGGAAATTACTGGTATGATAGATGTTACAGATATTGTCAATAATGGAGATAACACCTTTTTACTAATAACCCAAAATCACGGCTGGGAACCTGCGGACGGCACTTCATTTACAGACCCAAAAGCGAATCCAGACTTGGCAAATAGAAAAGAAGGATCTATGTTGTATATAATTAAAGGTTTAGATAGATAAAATCCCATGAATATATATTTGAATTTTATATTCAAAGCTAAGACATATACTTTAAGTGTATGTCTTTTGCTTTTAAGCACATCTTGTGTAAATAATAAAAAAACCGAGATAAAGGAGCTAAACACAAAAACACATAAGCTTGAAAATTTATATGGTAACCATCTTGTGATGGCCTATCAATATTTAGATAGTATCAATATTAAAAATAATGATGATACCAACAAGAAGTACTATATAAATTCAAGAAAACATTTTAAAAAAAGCGAGCCTATACTCTCCTATATTGAAAAAGAAAATTATAAGTCTTTAAATTCTCCAAACTTATTGCGAATTCAAGAAGAAGACCCGACAGATATTAAAATAAATCAACCTATAGGGTACCAAGTCATTGAAGAGAATTTATTTTCAGACTCTATGGATTCTTTAGCATTGTCCAGAGCTTTAAAAGTAACAAGTGGGAGGTTAAAATTAATTGAACATAATAAAGATTTAAGTTTTAAAGATTACCACGTACTATGGCTTATAAGAGATGCTGTAATAAGAACAGCTACAACAGGGTTGTCTAATTTCGATTCGCCTATACTGGGGGCGTCTCTAAAAGAATCTATTTATGTATCTAGTACTTTAAAGGATATACTTAACATTTATCAAAAAAACTTCAAAAACAAAGCATTACTCGAAACATGGGAAACAGAGTTAAATAACTCAATAAAAGCTTTGGATACAGGTTTTGAGGAATTTGATAGATATGGATTTATAAAAAATCATACGAACAAGCAATTAGAACTCATAAAAACCACACAAGATGATTGGGGTATAGAATTTCCTTTTGAATTGGCTTTAAAAAATAACATAACTCGTTTATTTAGTGATAATACATTTAATCTAGATTATTTCTCTGACTATAAAAGTGATACAACTCACTTAAGCACAAAAATAGAGCTGGGCAAACAATTGTTTAACGACAAAAGGCTTTCTATAAAAAATGATATGTCTTGTGCGACTTGTCACATAAAAGAAAAAGCTTTTACCGATGGAAAAATAACTTTTAACAAAAACTTAAAAAGAAATACGCCTACCCTAACATATGCTGGGTTACAAAAATCTTTCTTTTTTGATAATAGATCTGGTAGTCTTGAAGGACAAATTGTTGGGGTTGTAACTAATCATGACGAATTTAATTCTGATTTGCAGCACATTGTCAATGTTGTTAAAAAAGATATAAACTATTCTAAAGGTTTTGACTCTTTATATAAAAGAGGTGCGACCGATATGAATATAAGGCATTCCATTGCATCTTATGTCAGGTCTCTAAACAATTTCAATTCTAAGTTTGATAATAATATCAACGGTAAAGAAAATAATATCAATAAAATAGAGAAAAAAGGATTTAATCTTTTCATGGGTAAAGCAGCATGTGCTACCTGTCATTTCCCACCATTATTCAATGGTACAGTACCCCCTAACTTTAGTGAATCTGAGCTTGAAATCATAGGCGTACCAGAAACAAAAGAAAACAAAACCTTAGATAATGATTTAGGAAGATATTACTTATTTAATACTCCTGAAAGAAAAGGAACCTTTAAAACGCCTACTATAAGAAACATAGAATTAACAGCACCATACATGCACAATGGTGTATACAAATCTCTGGAACAAGTCATGGAATTTTATAATAAAGGCGGCGGCGTTGGACTTGGTTTTAACTTACCACATCAAACCTTACCTTTTGATGATTTAGATCTTACTGATGAAGAGATACAAGCCATTATTTCTTTTATGAAAACGCTCACGGATAATGACGTACCTGAAATGAATTAACACACTTATAACTCTCTCAAAATTAAACAGTAAAACGGCCCTTTTTATTATAATAACAATTAAATATTATGTTAGCATAATACAAAACTAAAATGTTAAAAATCATCTCATTATCAGTTTTTTATACTTTTTTTTTGTATATTAATTCCATTAAACCTATAATATTATGAAAAGTATTACACCCCTAACATTAAGAGCGCTTATTATTCTTTTAATTTTTAGCTTTTCTAACGTAACCGCACAAGACAAGCAATTTGCAAAAGAGATTAAAGGTAAAGTTATTAACCAACAAACTAAAGATGTTTTAGTTTTTTCAGACATCGCCATTGCTAATTCAAATATTAGTACTGTGACTAACACCGACGGTGAATTTCTTTTAAAAATACCACAAGATTTATTAGATGGTATTTTAGTTATTTCTCACTTGGGTTATGAAAAAAAAGAAATTAAAATTTCAACCTTAGAAAACAAAATAAAAATAGCGCTAAGTCCAGCCATTACCGAATTAACTACTATTGAAATTGGTACTTTTAAAGATGCGAAAACACTTTTAGAAGCTACACTTAAGAAGAAAAGCGAATTGTACAACAATAGTAGCACTCTCATGACGGCTTTTTATAGAGAAACTATCAAGAAGAGAAGACGTAATGCGTCACTGTCTGAAGCCGTTGTGCAAATACATAAACGCCCTTATAACAGCTTTAAAAAAGACGCTATTGAACTTGTTAAGTCAAGAAAAAAAACAGATTACACACGACTTGACACCCTTGCTGTAAAATTACAAGGAGGGCCTTTTAGTAACTTATATACTGATATTATAAAGTACCCAGAGTATATTTTTACAAACGAAGATATTGATCTTTATGATTTTAGTTTTGATGCCTCAACTCGAATAAATGAAAATTTAGTTTATGTTATTAATTTCAAGCAAAAACCAAACGTTTTAACACCTCTATACTATGGTAAGCTTTATATTGACTCTAAAACTTTAGCACTTACTAATGCTGTTTATAGTTTAAATGTTGAGAACAAAAGGCTAACCAGTGAAATGTATGTGCGTAAAAAACCTGGATCTGCTACTGTTTATCCAACCGAAGCCAATTATAGAGTGAATTACAGAACCCAAAATGGTAAATGGCATTATGCTTACAGTAATATTTCATTAACCTTTAAAGTTAATTGGAAAAGAAAATTGTTTAATAATGTTTACACTTTAAATAGTGAAATGGCTATTACCGATTGGCGAATTAAAGATGCTGATATTGAAAAGCCTAGAAATAAAATGATGCGTCCAACAACTATTTTAGCTGACGCTACCTCTGGTTTTGCCGATCCTAAATTTTGGGGTTTATACAATATTATAGAGCCAGAAAAATCGATAGAATCTGCTATAAAGAAAATACAAAAACAATTAAAAAAAGCTGAAGAAAATAGAGCAAACAAAGTATAATATTTATTAGTTTTTCTTTTTAGCTACTACACATAGATTGATGATTAAAAGAGGCTATCTAAAAAGGCAGTCTCTTTTTTAGGTCAAAAGTTTGCTGTTTAGTATTTTTAGAGGTACGAAATTCAGGCAAGTCTGGAAGCCGAACCATCAATCTCAATTAAGTTTACTTCATCCAAGTTATGACGATCTAGCTCCTAAAAACCATCCTGTAGCTATTGTCAATACGATTTTAAACCAAATAGATGTTAGTTCTCTAGAGAAGAGTTACAAGGGAGGGGGCACTTCCAGTTACCATCGGCATGTTCTGTTAAAGGTTTTGGTTTATGCATATTTGCGCAATCTTCATTCTTTTCGTAAAATAGAGCAGGCTTTAGGAGAGAATATCCATTTTATGTGGTTCTCAGGAAGTATCGAGACAGACCACAATACCATTTCCAACTTTCGCAGCGGTAAGCTTAAAGGGAAATTCAAGAAGGTTTTTAATCAGGTTGTGCTTTTACTAGCCGACCAGGGTATTTTGAACATCAAGGACATCTATATATGGTACAAAGATAGAAGCTAATACTAACCGCTATACTTTTGTATGGGGCAAAAGCTATCTAATTCTCGCGAGCGCATCAAAAAAACAGCTCAAAGAACTTTGGCGTTATATAGAGACCGCGTATGCAGATGAAGAGCAACGTCTTAACGAGCTTGATAATTTTGATGCCATAGCCCCTGAAGAAGTAGCTAAAACCATCGATAAGATCAATAAATCTCTGGAAGGAAAACAAGCAGACAAAAAGGTCAGGCAAAAACTCGACTGCCTAAATGTTTTTAGACAACCTCTTTTGTTTTCCTATACAACAAATAGGAAGAAAAGGAGTCATTCCCCAAAATTGTGTTAATCAAAAGAGAAATTTTTATGGTTTTTCTTATAAACAAAGTAAGATTTTGAATAAAAAAATTACATTTGTTCCTTAAAAATTTCCCATCAATAGTTTAACAACATATAACTATTTAATTTATTAATCTTAAAGTAAACTTGTTGTTGTACTATTTACTCTCGCTTTATTTTTAACAAACTGTGAAAAGGAAGCAATTACAAAGAAAGAACAAATTATTGAAGAAGAAACACAGGAAAAACTTGTTGAAATTGAAGATATATCATCCATCAATGAAATACCGCAAATTAAAAAATTATTAAATGGAAATTCTATAGGAGCAAAATCTACTACCAATAAAGGAGTCACTTCTAAAACAAATGAAACAACATTTGGTACTGTAGATTTTTCTAAAATAAAAAAACTTACCGATACATTAGGTCAAGTCACTTACACTTTTAGTATGATAAAATCCTCTACTCAATCAAATGAAGATACTGGGTATTACTTTGACAATTTGGTTATAAAATTATTAGATGATGAAGGTGATTATGAAGCCTATATTTTAAGGTATACCTACGGAGGTAAATATAAAGAAGTAGATTATGAATATTATGGTCTTTCAGGTAAAATAGAACATTACCCTCTAACGGAAACCTCCTTTGGATTGGATTTTATAGATACCAGCTTAACAGCTAGGGGTAACTGTAGGCTATATGTACGTCCTGATTGTGGATTAGCAGGGCATCATACCAGTCTAGAGGAAGCTGGTTGTTCATCAAGCTCTCTATCGGTTACAATTGTAATAGAGTGCTCTGAACTGCCAGATGAAGTTCTTATCTCAGGCAATTATACTTCTCCTGATGACACAGGAGGAGACCCAAGTCATGGGGGGAAGTGGTAGACCAGGCTCAACAAGCCCTATTCTTTCTCCTTATGATGCGATAGATATGGCAAAATATGATGCCTTAGACAGGTTATTAGATCTTAGAAGATGGGAATTCGCTTGGCTGTATGAATTAGAAAATCATGAAACAGCTATGCAAATTTATGATTTTCTCGAAAATGATGCTTCTGATGGAGCTAAAGAATTTGATGAATATGCTATAAAAATTTTAATGGCTAACCCCGACGCTAACCCTTTTTTAGGAGCAGATTGTAGAAGTTTTGAATATGCACAACCGCCTGGAGCATTACAGAGGGGATGTGCGGTAAAAAACTTTAATCATAGGTTTTATACTACTGGTATGAGGTCTAACGGTAGTCCTTATTATGGTGAGATAGATATAAATACCCCCATTATTTATTTTACTATGCCAACTTGGATGGCTAATGGCAACGCAGCTAATATTACTGCAGCGGCAGTTACGGCTGCAATAAAGGCCGCCGATTTATATTTTTTTGCAAACCCTGATGTTACAAAGTTTAAATTAGCAGATGTTTTTAATGACACACTTAAAGCTGAATTAGCTATAGTTGGAGGTAGATTTAGTTCAGGAGCACCTTTTCCTATACCTAGTCCAGCACCATATATTACAAGCGTTTTGGGGATAAGTGATCCCTTTAATTGTAACTAATGAAGAGCTTTATTTATTTATTATTAGTTTTATCCCTTAACCAAAATAATTATGTTATGGATTATATTGAATTTGAAAAATTATTAGGGAAGAATCTATCAAGTATTGGGAAAGTGATTGATAGCGAGTTTAGAAAAGTTCAGATTGCGAATAATGCTGATTTAGAAAGTGACTTATATAGCAATAATGAGTACTTTAGTATTGATTTTTTCGGTATGGCATGTAATCAAATCACGCTATTGACCAGTAAAAAAAATGATAAAACAAAGTCAATTTCTATCCATTTTCGTAAAGTGATCGACCATCAATTCTATGGTGCGTTTATTGAAAAATATGGTAAACCAGATAACATTCAAATAATCGAAAGTAGACAAGTTGAAAGTGAATCTGTTATAAAAAATGATGACGGTCAGGTTATTAAAACGCTAAGAAAGAGCACTTTCGGTTTAAGAGAGGGTCGTTTCGAAGAAAAACCTTTATATATAATTTGGAAGAAAGAAACTTTTGAAATAAAAGCTTTTTTAAGGCATGAGCAAAATATCAGCGAAGTAACGTTTAGTCTGAAATAAACCTTTTTAATAGTTATAAAAAAAACAGAAAAGAGATTTATTTCTAGTGCTGTTTTAACGGCTCTAAATAATGGAGACTTAGTTTATATAAATGCATCTGGAGTAACAGTCCCATCAAATAACTAAACATTAATGAAGAATAATTTAGCAATTTTTAGTATTTTGTAGTTTATTCTCTTCTTGCCAAAAAAAAATTGATAAAAAAATTTGGTTGGAGAATGATGACATGCTTCAGACGAAGAACCCAAGAATATCTATGATCGATAATGTAAAAGCAAACTATTTAAAAATAGATATGCCTAAAAAAGACATTATCGTGCTTTATGGATAAAGTAAACACAGAAATAAGACTTATTGCAATGGCACATAACCTTAATAAGTTTACCAAAATGGTATAAGCAAACCTTATTGGACTAGTAACTTTATAACTCTTAATCTCTAAACTTTTTTAATAAAAACTCAAATTAAAAAAGACTGCCTAAATGTTTTTAAACAGCCTCTTTCCTTAAGCCTTTACATTTCTCCTTTAAAGAGAGAAAATATAATCCAAAAGTATCATTATTAGCGTATATATGTGTTTAATATATACTAGATGAAAAACTTAACCTACGCCATCATCAAGAGCCTGTTAATTGTAACTCTTGTCTTCTCTTTTACGAACTGTTCTAAAGAGAACGATAATACAATACCCTCTATTCACAATCCACTAGAAAATCCAGAAAATGGCCCTGCCGCTGGAAATCCTGAAGGTAACGCCTCTATTCCTGCTGAAGCAGATTTAGAAAATGTTTCTAATCCTGATGTCGTTGTTGGTGACGGTACGCCAGAAAGTTGTACTTGTGAAGCCGTTGTAGATGCTGTAGCTCAAGGCGGAAAAATAGTATTTAACTGTGGTCCAAATCCACACACCATTATTATGGATAAGCCAGCCAAGGTTGTTAATAATGCCAACCCCGATGTTGTTATTGATGGCGGTGGTTTAATTACCTTAAGCGGCGGTGGAAATACACGTATTTTATATATGAATACTTGTGACCAAGATCAGGTATGGACAACAGATCATTGCCAGAACCAAGACCACCCGAAACTTACAGTACAAAATATCACGTTTTCAGATGGTAATTCGACTTCTGAAACCGAATATACAGGTGGAGGTGCTATATGGGTTCGTGGAGGGCGTTTTAAGGTTATAAATTCACGTTTTTTTAATAATGTATGTGAAAGTACTGGTCCTGATGTAGGAGGCGCTGCTATTCGAGTTTTTAGTCAATTTAATGATCAACCTGTCTATGTTGTAAATACGACCTTTGGAGGTGCTGATGGTTATGGCAATGTAGGATCTAATGGTGGTGGTATAAGCAGTATTGGCGTATCCTGGACCATTATAAACAGCCTTTTTTCTCATAATAGAGCAATTGGTAATGGTGGAAACCCCGCAGAAGCAGGCACTCCTGGAGGTGGTAGCGGAGGTGCTATTTATAATGATGGTAATACCATGACTTTAACCATACTTGGTACGCGCATTGAAGAAAACGAAGTGAACGCCTTTGGTTCTTCAATTATGTTTGTTAGTAATGACCATTCTGGAAATATTATTATAGATAATTCTATAATTCAAAATAACATTGGAGGATCCTGGTATCCTGTTTACCCTAGTATTTCTATGCATGGGGATACACCTGTTACGGTAACGGATTCTACTATAGAATAGACTGTTTAAAGCTTATATAGTAGTAGAGATTCCCTGCCTGCGACAGGCAGGTTCATTTTCTCTGAATGACATGCAGAAAGAGATACGACTCAATAATCCTACAAACTACTTTTTCTTTGGAAATATAGAGCAAGGTTTACACGAGGAAAAATCCCAAATTATAAGATTCCTGGTCTATTCCCCTTCTCTCAGTCGAAATAAAAACCGATTAGTATGTTATTTTTTATTGTTAAAACAAACTTTTTTGTCCTTCATCATTAGAATCATTACTCTTAGGTAACTTTATGTCTGCATCACTTTCAGAGCTATCCCCAGTAACTTCTGTTTCATCAACAACCTCCAAATCTTCAGCGTGTACTTCTTCTGGAGCTTCATAAGGCAATGGATCCAATAAATTAACTTGATTTACTTTATCTCTTGTTAATTGGTTTCCTAAAGCAGAGATCCCTTTTATCGAAATAAATTCTTCAAGGTTTATTTCTAAGCTGTCTTTTCTTTCTTTACCACGCTCTTTAGCAAAAACAATTTCTGCCAGCGGTTTCCAATCTGTAGATACAATTTCTAATTGCGAATTAGGATGTTCGGATATAAATGATTCTTCTCGCCCTTCGTTTTCTATTAAAAACCTTTTTACGTAATAGATCTCTTTTTCTCCATTATAATAAATAGCAGATATGGGTTTTTTAGGAATCCATTTTTCCATAACGATCATATCGTCATCAAAATGCATGGTAACTTCTGGGGTAACCGTTTTAATTATTCCAGATTGATTGATAATAAGTAATTTATCCTCGGCTCTAAATTCGCCTATTAAATCTCCTCTACCGTCAACATTCAAACGTCGCACAGCATCATCAAACCATATTTTACGTGGTTTTAATGTAGAAACACCTTTTTCTTTTAATTCAATGCGTTTTATAGAGTATTTAGTCACTAAGTTCCCTTTGGAAACCCGACCTTTTATAAGAATATCTGCAAAATCAATATCCCATTTTAATTTCTTAATACTCCCAGCTTGTCGTAATAATATCGTAATAACTTCAGCTTCTCCATTCGGATTAGCAGAAAAGTAAAGTGCTGTAGAACTCTTATTTCCATTTGTTAAATCATACTCCTTATCTCTTGTTACTCCAGTAACAGCAAACCTTTTAATATATGAAGGTCCATTTTTACCATCACGATAAATCAAATTGTATATAGTACGCTTGTCTTTCTTTTTAAAGACTGCTACATGTATAATATCTTTACCTATAAACGTTTTTGTACCGACCTTGGTAATCATCATCTTCCCTTCTTTGGTAAATACAATAATATCATCTATATCACTACAATCACCTACATATTCATCGCGGCGAAGTGATGTTCCTATAAAACCTTCTTCCCTATTTACATAAAGCTTCGTGTTTCTTATAACTACTTTAGTTGCATCTACATCATCAAACGCTCGAATTTCTGTTTTACGCTCTCTTCCTTCTCCATAATCTTTCTTCAATCTTGTAAAATAAGCAATCGCATAATCTATAAGATGTTCTAAGTGATGCTTTATCTCAGCAATTTGATCTTCTAAAGCATCTATTTTTTGTTGCGCTTTATCAATATCAAATTTTGATATACGTTTAATTCGGATTTCTGTTAATCTAACAATATCTTCTTCGGTAACAGCGCGTTTTAAATGTTTTGTATGCGGTTTTAGCCCTTTATCAATAGCACTTATAACACCTTCCCAGGTTTCTTCTTCTTCAATATCGCGATAAATTCTATTTTCAATAAAAATACGTTCTAAACTTGCAAAGTGCCACTGTTCTTCAAACTCACTTAATTTAATTTCAAGTTCACTTTTAAGAAGCTGTACTGTATTATCTGTAGAGCGACGTAACATTTCGGAAACACCAACAAAAAGCGGTTTGTTGTCCTCAATAACACAGCCTAATGGCGAAATAGATGATTCGCAACTGGTAAATGCATATAAGGCGTCAATGGTTTTATCTGGCGATAATCCTGAAGGTAAATGCACTAAAATTTCAACTTCTGCTGCGGTATTGTCTTCTATCTTTTTAACCTTTATTTTTCCTTTATCATTCGCCTTTAAAATAGAATCTATAAGGGATGATGTGGTGGTGCCATATGGAATTTCTGAGATAACAAGCGTGTTTTTATCTAACTGTGAAATTTTAGCACGCACTCGTGCCTTACCACCTCGTAACCCATCATTATAATTAGAAAAATCGGCGATTCCCGCTGTTGGGAAGTCTGGTAATATTGTAAATCGTTTCCCTTGTAAATGCTTAATGGAAGCATCTATAAGCTCAATAAAATTATGTGGTAATATTTTTGTTGACAATCCAACGGCTATACCTTCTCCTCCCTGTGCCAACAATAAAGGGAACATTACTGGTAAATTTACAGGTTCTTTTCGTCGACCATCATAACTAGCTTGCCATTCTGTAATTTTCGGATTAAATACAACATCTAACCCAAATTTAGATATACGCGCTTCTATATAACGGGATGCAGCAGCTCGGTCTCCTGTTAATATATTTCCCCAGTTTCCCTGTGTATCTATTAATAAATCTTTCTGACCAATTTGTACCATCGCATCGGCAATACTTGCATCTCCATGCGGATGATATTGCATCGTGTGCCCAACAATGTTTGCTACTTTATTATAACGTCCATCGTCTAAATCTTTCATCGAATGCATGATACGACGTTGTACGGGTTTAAAACCATCTTCTATGGCTGGTACAGCACGTTCTAAAATAACATAAGATGCATAATCTAAAAACCAGTCTTTATACATACCCGTAATCCGGGTAATGGTTTCTTGAGACTCGTCTTGTTCGTTAGTTAAATCATCGTTTTGGTCTTCGGTCATGTTTTATATTAGTTCTGAGTAGGAGAATCTTATTTCTTATTTTTCTTTAGTTGTTTGATACCAAAAATGATTAATAATACCATTATCAAAATCCCTAAATAAGCAGTACTATTATTTTTATAACTTAAATCACTATAATCAATTTTAAAAAGCCATGCGACTAATAAAATAACAGATATTATAGTAATTCCCAGTCGTGCATTCTTCATAATTAATTTGTTTCTTCTATTAAATCCAACTCTACTTTAAGATTATCAATAATAAACTCTTGGCGTGTTGGTGTATTTTTACCCATATAGAAAGATAATAATTCTTCAATAGACATATTATCATCTAACATAATGGGGTCTAATCGAATATCATCGCCTATAAAATGTTTAAATTCATCTGGCGATATTTCACCCAATCCTTTAAATCGAGTTATTTCTGGTTTTGGTTTTAATTTTTCAATAGCATGGCGACGTTCATCTTCTGAATAGCAATAAATGGTTTCTTTTTTATTTCTTACTCGAAACAAAGGCGTTTGTAATATGTACAGATGCCCCTCTTTGATAACTTCTGGAAAAAACTGAAGAAAAAATGTAATTAAAAGCAAACGTATATGCATCCCATCGACATCGGCATCAGTTGCGATTACGACATTATTATAACGTAGATCTTCTAAGGATTCTTCTATATTTAAAGCGGCTTGTAACAGATTAAACTCTTCATTTTCGTAAACAATTTTCTTACTTAGTCCATAACAGTTTAAGGGCTTTCCTTTCAAACTAAAAACAGCTTGGGTATTTACATCACGAGATTTTGTAATACTACCTGATGCCGAATCTCCCTCTGTAATAAAAAGGGTTGTTTCTAAATTACGTGCGTTTTTGGTATCACCAAAATGCACACGACAATCGCGTAATTTTTTATTATGAAGACTTGCTTTTTTAGCACGATCTTTTGCTAGTTTCCTGATCCCTGAAAGCTCTTTACGCTCTCTTTCTGCTTGTAATATTTTACGTTGAACACTTTCTGCTATGTCCTGATTTTTATGTAGAAAATTATCTAAGTGTGTTTTTACAAAATCATTTATATAGGTTCTCACGGTTGGCAAATCACCTCCCATATCTGTAGATCCCAATTTTGTTTTCGTCTGACTTTCAAAAACGGGTTCCATAACCTTAATAGCTATAGCACTTACCACCGATTTTCTAACATCTGAAGCATCATAGTTTTTACCATAAAACTCACGTATGGTTTTTACTAATGCTTCTCTAAAGGCATTTAAGTGTGTCCCTCCCTGAGTCGTATTTTGCCCGTTTACAAACGAATGATATTCTTCACTGTATTGCGTTTTACTATGTGTTAGGGCTACTTCTATGTCATCCCCTTTTAAGTGAATAATAGAATATAACCTATCCGATTCGTTAATGTTTTCACTTAATAAATCTTTTAATCCATTTTCACTATAGTATTTTTCGCCATTAAAAACAATGGTTAACCCTGGGTTTAAATACACATAGTTTTTCAACATCTTTACGATGTATTCATTTCTATATTTATAGTTTTTGAAAATAATATCATCTGGAACAAAAGACACTTTGGTTCCTTTTCTTCTCGAAGTATCTTCTAACAGATCTTGATTAATCAAGTTACCTTGTTCAAATTCCGCGGAAGCAGATTTACTATCACGTGTAGATTCCACTCTAAAAAATGATGATAATGCGTTTACTGCTTTGGTACCAACACCATTTAATCCTACAGATTTTTTAAACGCTTTAGAATCGTATTTCCCACCAGTATTCATTTTAGAAACAACATCAACCACTTTACCTAAAGGAATTCCACGTCCGTAATCACGTACTGTTACTTTGGTTCCTTGAATAGATATTTCAATGGTTTTTCCTGCTCCCATGACATATTCATCAATAGAGTTATCTAAAACCTCTTTTAATAAAATATAAATTCCATCATCTGGAGATGATCCATCTCCTAGTTTACCAATATACATCCCAGGACGCATACGAATATGTTCTTTCCAGTCGAGTGAGCGTATATTATCTTCGGTATAATTGGATTGATCGGCCATAGAATTGAGCTGGATTTTATGATAGAATGCTAATATAAGACAACGCTCCAAAAAATAAAACCTCCGATACACAAAGTAATTAACAATATAACATTGTTTTTGTTGAGAACCTTATGCTTCTTTTTTTCTCTTGTATAAAGACACTAATAAAATACCTATTATAACTACCAGAGCACCAAAAAGTTGTAATAATGTAAGCGTTTCATGTAAGAAAATAGCAGCCAAAATAATGGTAGAAATTGGTCCAATACCAGCTACAATTGCAAAATTTGATGAGCTAATTATTTTTATAGAAGCCGATACCAAAAACGATGGAATTACAGTTGCAAAAACAGCAATTAAAAATCCTAGAAAATAAACTTGCCATGAAAAACTGAACAAGTCTACCTCACTTATAATACTATAATGAATAAACACACATATACATGAAATAATCATGGCATATGCCGTAAATTTTATAACACCAAATTTTGGAATTAACCAACCACTGCCAACCAAATAGGAAGCATATGTTATGGCACTAAGCAAAATAAAAAAACCTCCAAGATAAGTGTCTGTTCCAGAAATAGCAACTTCATCCCAAAAAGCAATAACGATCCCCAAATAGGTTAAAGCAATAGCTCCTGTTTGTAATTTGGTTATAGGTTGCTTTAAAAATAATCTATTTAAAAGAAGTACGATGGTTGGGTACAAAAATAAAATAATGCGTTCTAAGCTTGCTTTTATATAGGTAAGACCAACAAAATCGAAATAACTGGCCAGGTAATAACCAATAAACCCAAAGAAAATAACCCAGACATAATCTTTATTCTTTATTACAACCTCGTTATTTTGATTCCTATATAAATAGGCTATAATAATATAAAAGGGAAAAGAAAAGAGCATTCTTATTAGTAAGATACTAATAGCATCAACTTCGTATTGATATGCTAGTTTTACCATAACTGCTTTTGATGAGAATAGTACAATACCTATAATTCCTAAAAACACACCGTAAACAAAGGTTCTTGTTGTTTGCATGAAACGAAAGTAGGCTAGTGTTTTGGAATGGTTCTTTTGGAAATCGAAGAATTACGATGTTCAGTGAGTAGTTTCAGTATTCAGTGTTCAGTTAGCTGTGTTCAGTTAGCTGTGTTCAGTGTTCAGTGTTCAGTAATCAGTTGCAGTGTTCAGTGAGCAGTGAGCAGTTAGCAGTGTTCAGTAAACAGTTATATCCAATATTTAACAATAAGTAAATAACGATTATTGCTTTTGGTCTATATTCTATCCTCTATAGTCTTTGGTCTTTAATCAAAAACACCCTCTAATACCTAAAAACTAAGAACCAAAAAACTACACATTAAACAAGAAATGCATCACATCGCCATCTTTAACAATATAATTTTTACCTTCAACACGCATTTTACCTGCTTCTTTAACTTTAGATTCGCTACCGTATGTCACATAATCATCGTAACCAATAACTTCTGCACGAATAAAGCCTTTTTCAAAATCGGTATGTATCACTCCTGCTGCCTGTGGTCCATTAGCTCCAATATCAATAGTCCAAGCACGTACTTCTTTGACTCCAGCTGTAAAATAAGTTTGTTGATTTAATAACTTGTAAGCAGCACGTATTAATTTAGCAGAACCTGGCTCTTCTAACCCAATATCCTGTAAAAACATTTGACGTTCCTCATAATCGTCCAATTCATTAATATCAGCTTCTGTTCCAACTGCTAAAACCAAAACCTCAGCATTTTCATCTTTTACTGCTTCTTTAACTTCCTCAACATAGGCATTCCCTGAAACTGCAGCGCTTTCATCTACATTGCAAACATACATAACTGGCTTATCTGTAATAAACTGAGATGGTTTTACAAAATCGACATAATCGTCTTCACTAAATTCTAAAGCACGAACTGATTTCCCTGCCTCTAAACCTTCTTTTATAGCCAATAATATAGCTTCTTCTTTTTGGGCTTCTTTATTTCCTGTTTTTGCAGCACGCTTTACTTTATCAAGTTTTTTATCGACAGTCTCTAAATCTTTAAGTTGTAATTCCATATCGATAGTTTCCTTATCTCTTATTGGATTTACATTGCCATCGACATGCACAATATTATCATTATCAAAACAACGTAATACATGCAGAATCGCATCTGTTTCTCTAATATTTGCTAAAAACTGATTTCCTAAACCTTCTCCCTTACTTGCTCCTTTAACTAAGCCTGCAATATCTACAATCTCAACAGTTGCAGGTTGTACACGTTCTGGATTTACTAACTCTTCTAATTTTTCTAATCTTGGATCTGGTACATTAACCACGCCAATATTAGGCTCTATTGTACAAAATGGAAAGTTTGCACTTTGCGCTTTGGCATTCGATAAACAATTAAATAAAGTCGATTTTCCTACGTTTGGTAATCCTACAATTCCTGCTTTCATTGAAAATTTATTTTTATTCCCGTAAAGACGAGAACCTATTTTAGCGAGTGCAAAGATATACTATATTAATAGTATTTTATAATTTTTATAGCATTCGGTATTCACAACATTTATAAAGAGCATAAGTACACGTTCTACTAGCCTTTTCACATCTTATCATTTATAAGAACAGTTATTATATTATATTTACTACAACTAATTCAAATAAATAATAAATTATGAAAAACATTTTTACATGTATGCTAAGTTTATTTAGCGTCTTTTTCTCATTTGCCCAATTAAATGTTTCAGGAGTTATTACTGACTCCTCAGGATCACCAGTTGCAGGTGTAAATGTCATAGAAAAAGGAACAACCAATGGTGTAATTTCAAATTTCGATGGAAAATTTATCATTTCTGTCAATGGAAATTCAACCTTAGTTTTTAGCTATGTCGGTTATGATTCCCAAGAGGTTCCCGTCAATAATCAGTCAATAATAAATGTTGCCCTAGAAGATGGTGTCAGCCTTGACGAAGTTATTTTAGTTGGATCTAGAAGTCCCAGACGAACTGCGACAGATACCCCTGTTCCCGTAGATGTCTTAGACGTTGCAAACATTGCATCAACTACAGGTAAGGTTGAAGTCAATGAAATACTACAATATGCAGCACCTTCATTTAATGCCAGTAAACAATCTGGTTCAGATGGTGCAGATCATATTGTACCTGCTTCTTTACGTGGACTAGGACCTGACCAGACTCTTGTCTTAATAAATGGAAAAAGAAGACATCAATCCTCATTGGTAAACATTTTTGGAACGAGAGGTCGCGGAAATTCTGGAACAGACCTTAATGCCATTCCAGCAAATGCTATTAAAAGAATAGAAGTTTTAAGAGATGGGGCTTCTGCACAATATGGCTCGGATGCTATTGCTGGTGTTATCAATATCGTTTTAAAAGATAATACCGATGGTTTTTCTGGTGGTATTACTTATGGTGCTTATAGCACTGCTATTGGTGATGGCTGGGAAGATGCTACTGGAGAAACGCTTAGTAACGTTGAAGGTAAAAACCGATTGGACGGCGATGATAAAAGTTGGGATGGAGAAACAATTAAAATAGATGCTAATTATGGTGTCTCATTGAATGATCAAGGTGGCTTTATAAATTTCACCACAGAATTCTTATCAAAGCAAAACACCTTAAGACCTGGCTTTTCATGGAGACAGGGTTATGGTAGTGCTGGGGTTGATGGTTTTAACTTTATGATTAATGCTGCTTTACCAGTAAACGATCATACTGAAGTTTATGCTTTTGGTGGTAGAAATTTTAGAGATACTAATGCGTATGCATTTTCTCGTAGTGCATTTGATGACGCCCCAGATGGCGAACTCCGTACTGTTCCAAGCTTATATCCAAACGGTTTTACTCCAAGAATTACTTCGAATATTACTGATGTTTCAGTATCGGTTGGTGTGAGACATGAAATGGAAAATGGTTGGAATTTAGATTTCAATAATACTTTTGGAAAAAACAACTTTCATTATTATATCAAAGGAAGTAATAATGCATCTATGCAAGAGGCATCTCCTACCGATTTTGATGCTGGTGGTCATTACTTATCACAAAATACGACTGGAATAGACTTTAGCAAATATTTTGAAGATATAGCTTCTGGAATGAACATTGCTTTTGGTATGGAGTATAGAACAGAGAATTTTGGAATTTTTGCAGGTGAAGTGCCTTCTTATGGTCTTTATGATGAAAATGGTATCGTAATTACCAACCCTGCTACCCAAAATATTGCTACATCCCCATTAGGAAATGATTTACCTGGAGGATCTCAAGGCTTTCCTGGATATAGTCCAGATAATGAAGTAGACAGAAGCAGAACTAATTACAGTATTTATTTCGACACAGAACTTAATGTTAGTGATGCATTTATGCTAGCTGGTGCTGTTAGATTTGAAAATTACAGTGATTTTGGAACCACCTTTAACGGAAAGCTTGCCAGTAGATTAAAAATTAACGAAGATCTTTCAATAAGAGGATCTATCTCTACAGGATTTAGAGCACCTTCCCTAGCACAATTATATTATAACTTAATATTTAATAATATTGTAGCTGGCACATCGGTACCTTCTTTGCTATCTGCAAATAACAGCACGGTTACAAAAGCTTTTGGCATCGGACAATTAAATGAAGAAAAGGCCTTTAATGCCAGTATTGGTTTTACTTATAAGAAAGGTGGATTTACAGCTACTGTTGATGCTTATTCTATTACTGTAGATGATAGAATTATTTTAACCGATAACTTTACAGACCAAACTATTTTAGGACCTTTAAATGTGGATGCCGCTCAATTTTTCGCTAATGGTGTAGATACCAGAACCACTGGGATTGATATCGTTTTAGGGTATGAAACCAATGTTGGTGAAAATAGCAATGTTAAAATTGGGGTGATTGGTAATATTAATGATTTAGAAATTAAAAATATCAATAATGGCAATTTAAACGAGTTTACTTTCTTTGGGCCATTTTCGCAAGCTTATCTTGAAGCTGCTGCTCCTGATTATAAATTTGGGCTTAATCTTGGATACTCATGTAAAAAGTTTGATGCCAATGTATCGTTAACACAATTTAGTGAGGTGACCCTTCAGGATTTTCAATGGGTAGATACACCTGCTACAAATCAAGCTGAGGCAGATGCACTATATCCTGTTGCAACAGATGTGTATGAAGCTGCTTTGGTTGTTGATCTTAGTTTAGGGTATCAATTAACCGAAAAAGTTAAATTTAGCTTAGGAGCCAATAATTTATTTAATAAGTATCCGACACCACAATTTGATGGGTGGACCGATCAAGGCGGGTTAGCTGACTCTGTTCAAATGGGCTCTGATGGGACTTATGTTTTTGGAAGGCTTAATTTTAGTTTATAAAAAACACATTATTTGATTAAAAAACCGAACTTTGTGTTCGGTTTTTTTATTCCTTTTTGAATTCATATAACAGAAAACAATACATCTCTCTGTAACATTACTTTAATTTATTCGTCAATCTGATACATCATCAATTATAAAAAAATTAGACTTGAAAAAATTAATCTTACTTACTGTATTCCTATTCATTGGCACATATATTAATTCTCAAAACATCACAGCCAAACTAACAGATAAAAATAATGGAACCCCAATACCGTATGCAACAATAAAAACGGGGAAATTTAGCGGCGTTATTTCCAATGAAGAAGGTTATTTTAGTTTGAATTTAGAAGATATTCAAACTAAAACCATTACTATTTCTTGTATGGGTTACCAAAGTAAAACACTTCGTGTAGACACCATTAAAACTATGAATTTCACAATTCCACTAGAAGCTGCTGTTAATCAACTTAGTGAGGTTTATATTAGTAGTAATAAAAAACCTAATGCAGATTCCATCATTGCTAAAGTAAAGGTAAAACTTAATGAAAATTACGATATTAATCTTAACAAATACAATATATTTTATAGAGGTACAGAGTATGCTAATTTTAAAAGCTTAGACTTTGAAATTGAAAAAGCATCGCATGTAAAATCTAAAAACTTAAAAAAAGCCAATAAGAGCTTAGATTCCTTTTCAAAATACATTGTATCCAGTAAGATTATCCATTTTTCAGATTTTAAAGGCGAATTATTAAGCCTAGATAAAGATAGTAGTAAACTGGTTGTTAATAAAGCCACGAAACTTATTGATGATAAGAATGATTTCTCTATTGATGCTGTTGAAGAAAAAGCGAAAACACTGGTTTTAAAATATCTAGATACTACAAAAACCTACAAAGTAAAAACAGGATTGTTTAAAGTTGAAGATTCGTTGTCTTTAAAAGGTGAAGACCTAAATGACAATAAAAAAAATGAATATGAGGTGTCTCATTTAAAAGGTACAACAGCTTCGTTATTACGTAAATCTATGTTTGTAGATAATACGTTATTAAAAACTATTTTAGACCCTAAATTATATGACTACACACTTGAAAATGTTGGCTATAATAATGATGACCTTATCTATACGGTAAGCTATAAGCCAAGAAAAGGAAAAGCTAAGTATACAGGCAAACTATTTATCTCGGATGACAATTATGCTGTTACCAAAGTAGATTATAAGTATTACGGATCACGACACGGTGAAAAAGTCAATTTAAAACTAATTTTAGGAATCAAGTTTATACAAAATGTTAGTGAAGGTACCTATCTCTATGAAAAAAACAGTAAAAACAAATACCAACCAAAATATATAAAAAAAATAGAAGGCTCTTATTTTTATATAAATAGGGATTTAAAACTTATTGAAAATAGCCAAGAGAAAAATAAGGTTGGTTTTAGCTTTAAAATTGAAGGTAATGACCGTAATAAACAAGAATTACTTTTTACGGATGTTAACGATATTACTTTAGAAGACTTTACCTTAATTAAACAAGAAAAAGTAGCTCCATATACCATGCTAAAAGCTTTTGAAAAAACGACGTGGCAAAATGAAGAAACTTTAGAACCCTTGGAAGAAATGAAACAGTTTAAGAGCGGAGAATGATTGGGTTAAGATTAACCTGCTTTATATATGAAGTTTAATATGCAAAAAAGACACTACATTTTTAGTTTATCACAGATCTTATTTTTATATTTTCCATTTTAAAAGTCAAATTAAAAAGATTCGCTGTCTTTGTAAAAAAGTACAAGTCTGCTCTATTTGCTATATTAATAGTATATATTCTTAACGATAATTTTTTCTATACTCAATAGGTTTCTTCCCTTTTAATTTTGAGAATTTTTTAGAAAAATATGAAAGGTTTTCAAAACCACATTGATAGGCAATTTCAGATATATTATCATCTGTTTCCTCTAACAGTTTCATGGCTCTGTTTATTCTATATTCATTTAGATAACTTATAAATGATTTTTGGGTTAATGCTTTAAACATTCTACAAAATGAATTTGTAGTAAGACCAACATGTAATGCCATATCTCTAGTACTTATTTGGTGATGGTAATTTTGATTTAAAAATTTAAATATTTTATCTAATTGCTTGTTTTTCGCATAACGATTACTTACTTCTTCTTTAATTATTTTTTTAGGCGATGTAGATTTCGATAATTCATAAAGCAAATTAAATATAGAAATTAACTGCTTCATCGGGTTTAGATTAGTTATTTGTTCAAATTGTGGGGTTAACTCTTTTTTTACTTCAGAGTTAAAAACTAAAAACTGCTTTGATTTGTGGATTAACGGTAGTAAATCTCGAAACTCTGGAAATAATCTTAAACGTTGCTCAACAAACTCATTACCAAAATGGATAACAACTTCATAATTATCTTCAAAGTTAGTATTTGAAAAACTAAAATGAGGTATGCACGGTCCAAGGAAAATTAATACACCATTATTATAATTTATTTCATTTCCTTCAACAATTATTTTTCCGTTTCCATTTTTCACAAAAACAATTTCATAACTATCATGAAAATGCAAACCATCATGAGCACATAATTTTTTTTGATCAAACTTTTCTACCTGAAAGGAATTTTCAAAAGAATAAGAAATATGTTTATACAAAGCCTTCAATAACACAAAGTTACCAAAATATATCAATTAATTATTTTAAATGAATAAAATGTATCAATCTAAGACTAAATCCTTGTACTTATTATTTGAAACCTGTTGTTTATTTGTAAAAAACCAGACAAATGAGATCTCTACTACTTATTCTTTCTAATTTAAGATACTTTGCCCCTTCATGGGTTTTTTCTTCAATTAATATTTTAATAGGAACCTGGGTTCTTTATTTACCTCATATTAAAATGAAATTTGAATTAAACGATTCACAAATAGGTCTAGCTTTATTTTTTACAGCTTTGGGCTTACTAATTTCTATTCCTTTTGTGCCTTATGTAAATAAAAAAATTGGGATTGGTCGTTCTACCAAAATAGGTATTATTGTTTTTGCTATATTATTTAATTTACCATTAATTGCTCCTAGTTATTCGTTATTATGCCTTAGCTTATTTGTAACGGGAGTTTTTTCTGGATTTACAGATGTCTCTATGAATGCATTGGTTTCCAATATCGAAAAAAAAGATAACCAAAACTTTATGTCTGCTGCACATGGTTTTTTTAGTTTAGGAGGATTTATTGGTGCTGGAATAGGAAGTTTTTTGATTTCTAAGTTTTCAAATCCAAGTTATCATATGTTGCTAATGTCTTCATTTATAATTTTAACAACAATATTACTGTCTAAAAATTATGATAATATCGATGAATCAACACAAGAAAAACACAAAGAAAGCACCAACATATTTAAAAGTATAAAACCTATGTTAGGATTATCTATAGTTGCTTTTATTATTATGTTTAATGAAGGAGCCGTAGAACATTGGAGCAATCTGTTTCTATTTGACACCGTTCATGTTTCTGAAAGCCAAGCAGGGTTTGGGTTTGTAATTTTTTCTTTTACCATGACTTTAGGGCGATTTTTTGGAGATGGTATCAGTAAAAAAATTGGTGCGATTAGAACTATAAGTTATGGTTGTATTATAGCGATCGTTTCTTACTTACTAATATTAGTCTCTCATTTATACATTAGTGTTTTGGGTTTTGGAGTTTTAGGTCTTGGTCTTTCTGTTATAATTCCTGAAATCTTCAGATTAGCAGGTCAAACAAAGGGGCTTCATACCTCTGTTGCCATTTCAATTGTCTCTGGAATAGGTTTTATAGGTTTTCTTATTGGCCCCGTTTTATTGGGTATTATTTCTAGCTGGAGTCATTTAATTATGAGTTATATATTTTTATTAATATTAGTAATTATTGCTTTTTGTTTAGTTCTATTTCGTTTAAATAGAAAATATGAGGGTTAAATAAAAATTCAAGAGTTTTATTCTCTGTAAGCATCCTTCCTTTTCATTGACCGACCTTCATATATGTAAACTTTAAAAGCTAATTAAACAGAAAATAATCTGAAAGAAATAAGTAAATTTCTTCTCCTATATAAGCTAAGATTATAGATGAAAACATAATCAATAAACGCGTTTTAGTAAATGAAAACAACTTTAGCTCTTTTCTTTTTTTATTTATAAAATAGTTAGCTATAAAAAAGATAATTATTGCTATTAGTGCAGCAATGGCTCCCGCTATTACTATATAAAAATGTTTAATCCAACTATATCCTCCTGTTGAAAAAACAATGTAAAGATATCTTCCAAAAATATTTAAAAAGAGTATAGAAAGAATCCAAAGTAAAATTTTAATTTTTGTATTCATTATTCTTAAAAATTACAGATTAAAATAGGTGTATATTGTATTTTTTTCACATGATAATTTTTTATTCTAATGACCAGGATTACTTGCTGAAGAAAAAGAACTAATAAGAGCATCTCTTACATTGTGTTTACAATCATCAAATAAAGCGATATGGCTAAGACCGTGAGAACTCATCACCAAATAAGGCACACTACCTGGTTTAAGCTTTAAAGCGTCATCATTAATATCATCTTTTGTATTTCTCTTTCGTTTTATAAAGCCGTTCGAGTAAATCAAATGGTTTAAACGACTTGAAACAAAATCGTTTCATATTTTAAAGTAAAGTTATAATTTTAAAGCAAGAAAATCAATACATATTAAATTTGCTTGTACAAAATAAAAGCTAAAAATTCAATAAACCCACCATACCAATCATTTAATGGCACATCCCCGAATTTGAGGAATTATAGGAATAAAAGGTGAGTATAAATTATAGGTTTCTAATTCTAAATGACCAAACCCTACAGATTCCAGTAGTTGTTTAGTGTCACGATTGGTATGGCATCCTTCAAAAAACCAATGCCAGGGTTTGTGAATTATATTTTGAATAGATGCCAACACAGAATGCTCTCTAGCCTTTACATGCTCTATGAATACAAAAACCCCAGAAGGCCTTAAAATGCGTTTAATTTGTTGCAAACATTCCAAGGGATCATCAACTGTGCATAAAACCAAGGTACTGATTACAAAATCATAAGACGCATCAGGTAAATCAATGGCTTCACCAACAAGTGACTTTATTTCTAAATTGATACCGTACTTATCAGCGCTTTTTTTGAGGTTAGCATGCATATAAATATTGGGTTCGATAGCAACAAGGTTCGTTCCTTTTTTCAGATACCTCATATTGGCACCTGCTCCTGGTCCAATTTCAACAACAGTCTTTGGGTGATTATTAAAAAGTTTTCTTTTTGAATTTCCCAAAAGCATGTCCATATATCCAGAAAGTAATTTAAAAAGGAATGCATTTATTGGCCCTCGTATGGCATTATTTTGAAATTTATGATCCATAATATATATAGGATTTAAAACATGACTTGATAATAATTACCAGTCATTATTGTTTCTCCTTAGTAGCATCTTTAAACAGTAACATATCTAAGACTCGATTAGAGGCTCCTAAATAATACCCCGTTTCATATTCATGTCCCTTTGGGTTTTTAAACGTACCAAACAGCATATCTATAATTGGCAAATCTGTATAATTATACTTATGAATGCCTTTTGCATGATGTACCGTATGGCTTTCTGGTCTTTGAATGATATATCCTATCCATCTTGGGGTATTAATATTAGCATGTTGAAATACGCCTAAAAAAGTAGTTGATAGAATAACTGCAGTAATTGCTTCTGGAGCTAACCCCATAATAAAAGCAAAACTGACTGAACCAACCAACGATAATCCAATCATATCATTGATGCTAAAAATGAATGTACTAGGCACATCTAAACGTTCTGAACTGTGATGAATTTGATGGGATATTCTAAACAGGAAATTTGATTTATGCATACTAATATGCCAGCCATATTGTACAAGTTCAAATAAAAATACGCCTAGCATAATTTGCATCGTTAAACTTAGATAGCTTAAATCAATTAATTGAAATGTAGCAAAAAAACCATCCCATAACAAAGGAATATATGTTGTAAGAAGCATAAAAGCTATAAAGAAAAGTAGCCCTCTTAGTTTCCAAAATTTTATTTTGGGTAACTCCCTTGCTGGGAAAAAAGATTCCCATATAAATAAGCCTCCAAAAATAGCATAAACGATTAGTGAAACGGGGTCAATTAAAACCTCAATAGGAGTTGGTAATTGCGAAATGATAGTGTCTAAATTCATAGTTTTAAAGTTTTTAGCGAAACTATATACTACTAAAAAAAGAAACTAAAAATCACACTTGATCTATGTTAGGAATTTATTTTTTTTCTAATTCTGCTTAAGCTTTCTGGGTGTATACCTAGATATTTGGCTATTTTATTTACTGGAATATTGGAAATATATTCAGCATTGAATTGAAACATTTCGGCATATCTTTCTTCTGCTGTTTTTGTTAAGAGGGATTTTTCTCTATTAGACTTTCTAATATAACCATATTCAGTCATAATTCTTCCAAACTTATTTACCTCTAATGAAAAATCATAGGCTTCTATCAAACTTTTACGTTTAATCATTTCCATATCACAATCCATTAATGCTTTAATCTGCACATCTGTAGGCTGCTCATCTAGAAAGGATGTATAACCACAAAACAGTTCCTTATTAAAAAAAAAGTCAATTATTTTTTCAGTCATATAACTTTTAATGGTCATTTCAACAATACCATTATTCATAAAATATAAAGTATCTTCTACCTGCCCATATTCAGTAATAATCTCTCCTTTTTTAAAATGCACTTTTTTTACAGAAAAAGGAAGTGCCTCGTACGACGCGAAAGAAGTATTTAATATTGTATTGAAAAACTCTAAAAAAGTCATGTGTTAATAATTAGGATAAAATTTAAGATACCTAATATAATAATCTTATTTTTTATAAGCATCCATTCTTTTCATGGCTTTGCCTTCATATTTCCTTAGTAATTGCCACTTAGGACGTTCTAAAGTCAATTCCCATTCGAATAGTTTTTTATACATTGTTTTTACTCTATCTGGATATTTAGTTGCTAAATTATTAGTTTCAGAGAGGTCTTCAGCAATGTTATAAAGTTCTGCTGGACGGTCTGGAAAACGAAGTAATTTCCAGTCATTATTTCGAATAGCTCCTCGGCTCTCTTTTTTCCAATACAGAGTTTCATGAGGTCTGTTTTTATTTTCCCCTAAAACGTACGGTAAGAGATTTACACCATCTATCCCAGATAACTTATTCATAGCGCCTCCAGCTGCTTTAAAAAATGTAGGTAATAAATCAAGAGTACTTATGGGATAATTATATTCAATATTTTCTGGAATAACACCCGTCCACCTCATTATAAATGGTACACGAATTCCTCCTTCTAAATGATTTGCCTTTGTACCACTCAAAGGACTGTTTATTGAAGCATTAGAGTCTGAAGGTCCGCCATTATCATTAGTAAAAACCACAATAGTATTTTCGTCTAAACCCAAATCTTTTAGTTTTTGTAAAACACGCCCACAAGCACGGTCCATAGACAAAGTCATCGCTGCTAATTTTTGGCGTTTCTCTGTTAGATTAGGAAATGTTTCCAAATCTTTTTCATCAGGCTCCATGGGTGTGTGTACCGCATTGAAAGATAAAAAAACAAAAAATGGGTGGTCTTTATTCTCTTCAATAAAGGCTACCGTTTTATCTGCAAACGCGTCTGTTAAATACGTTTCGGTTTCATAATAATTTGCAAACCCATGCTCTAACCAATCTTCTTGCTTAGTATTTGAATTGCCTTCTTTAAATTCATAATAACTTCTGGCACCTCCCCTAAAACCATAAAATTCATCAAACCCTCTTTTCAAAGGATGAAACCTATCTGCATTACCCTGGTGCCATTTACCAATAATGGCTGTTTTATATCCTAACGATTTCAGATGATCTCCAATGGTTTTTTGATCTAAAGGCAAGCCCATATCATCTCCAACTGTTCCAGATTTACTCATGTAACCTGGCACATTATTTTCTTCAAAGCCAAAACGTTGTTGATATTTACCTGTTAGAATCCCAGCTCGCGATGGTCCACAAACTGCAGCAGAGACATAAGCTTGATTAAATCTCACACCCTGAGACTCCAATTTATCTAAATGAGGTGTTTTTATTACCTGACTCCCTTGAAACCCAAAATCTGCATAACCCGCATCATCTGAAAGAATAAATACAATGTTAGGTTTTTGTTGCGCAAATACTGAAAACTGTAAGAAAAGTAGAAGAACAAAAAAACACATCATAGAAAGTAAATAATTTTTCATCTGTCTTATTAGCTTAGTTACCATGTAAATGTAGCAGATATATCTTAAAAAAAGAAAATAAAAATCCCAAGTAATAAACTCAGGATTCTACGATCAATCAATTATATAGTACTTATTTCAATATGGTTAAAGCTATATGAATCTTATAAATACTAACGCCAAAGACATCGTTCAAATTAAGTCAATGCTTCAATAAGACAATCCTGGTGTTTTATGAAGGTAATAAGGGTCTGTAACTTGTTTTAAAATAAAATCGGCAACATCTGCTCTTGAAATTTTAAGTTTTAATGATTTTGTTTTAGCACTAAATCCATGTTTATATTTCTCTGTTTTTTCTCCATCGGTAAAAGCTCCTGGTCTTACAATAGTCCAATCTAGATGACTATTCTTTACATAATGTTCTTGCAGTTCATGATCTATAAAAACCTGTTTTAAAAACCACCCGAACATAATATACTTCCAAAAGAAATTAAGATTTTCATTACTTTCATAAGTACCTAAAGTACTTTGACAAATTAATCGATTCACACCATTATTATTCATGGCAGTAATGATATTTTTTGTGCCTTGAGACCTAACAATACTTTTTTTACTTCCCGATCCAAGAGCAATAATAACGACTTCTTGATCTTTTATTGCTGAAGAAACATCATCAGGATTAAAGACATCACCTTCCTTTATTTTTAAATTTGGATCTGAGAATCCGTTAAGTTTTTCTGCATTTCTGCAAAAAGCTAATACCTGATGTCCTTTTTCTAAAGATTGTTGAATAAGATGCTTACCTATAGTTCCTGTAGAACCAAATACGACTACTTTCATAATTTTTAAATTTTAATATTATGAGGCAAAAGTATTTGATAGGCGTATCTAAAAATTGAATAAAACCGACAAAATCATTTATTAGATAAATGATTAAGATAATAAGATGGTGTTTGTCCTGTATAGCTTTTAAAGGTTCTTATAAAATGAGATTGATCAGAAAAACCACTATCATATCCAATATCTAACAGAGAATTATAAGTAGATTGTGTTAATTTGCTTATTGAACTTTGAAACTGAATTATTTTAGAAAACTGTTTAGGTGTTAAACCTATATATGCCATAAAATTACGCTCAAACGTACGTTCCGTCATATAAATTTTGTTCAATAATTCCTTTATTTTTATTTGTCCATTATTCTTAATTATTATAGAAATAGCTTTTTCTATTTTATCGTTTTCAGAAATTTTATGAGTTTTTATTAATGCTCTCATTAAATCTGAAATAATTCTCACTTGCGTATCCAGGCTATTCGTTTGCATTAATGACTGCCTGTATTTTTCAACATCTATATAGTTTATTTCTAATAAATCATAACAATCATCATTTAAAACTTTAGGGTCTACACCTAATAAATATTTAGAAGCAAAAGGATACAACTGAATAATTACAAACTTATAAACCCCTTTAATATCTAAAGAAACGGGTGCTAGTGTTTGCCCAAAAAGGAAAAGCTCGGATAGTTTTTTATTTTTTGGAAGAAGAAAGAAACCATTTTCTGCTTGCTGAAACATAATTCCAGGATAGCCATCTGCATACAAAGGAATATTAGTATGACCATTAGCATCAAAATTCTCGTCCGTATATATACAATTAACAAAGGGCGCTAAATCATGATCTATTATAAATGCCGTTTCTTTCAAGATAATATTACATTTTCTAGTTTTTAAAGTTAAAATAACTTTTTATTATTTCAACAAAAAATCCCAAGCTTAAAGCTCAGGATTCTATTTTATAAATTAGCGTAAAAATTTTTCGACCTATCCTTCAGGATGCATAAATCGTTGTTTAGCTAGCAATTCTTCTTCTGTTTCAACCACATCTTCATCAGGAACACAACAATCTACAGGACAAACAGCAGCACATTGTGGTTCGTCATGAAAACCTTTACATTCTGTACACTTATCTGGAACGATGTAATAAACCTCATCACTTACAGGCTCTTGCGCCTCATCCGCATCTACTTCATTTCCATTAGTTAACACAACAGTACCTTCTAAACTGGTACCATCTTTATAACGCCAATCATCGGCACCTTCATATATTGCGGTATTAGGGCACTCAGGTTCACAAGCACCACAATTTATACATTCGTCTGTTATTATAATAGCCATAGCTTTTTTTTCTCTTGAGTTTGCTTAAATTTGCAGATGCAAAAATAACGCCAAAACCATTCATAACCAAATACAGAATGAATTTACAACAAAGAATTAACGCTTTTGTAAAATTAGGAGATTTTTTAAGTCAATTTTCTAACGAAGTTATTCTAAAAAAGGATAATATTGAACATAATGATTTATTCTTTGATGGTTTTATGCATCAATTAAAACTAACTAAAGAAAATAATGGCTGGTTTACAGAAGAGAATATTCGGTTTTCACTTGAAGGTTGGGTAGAATCTTTAACTGAAGAAAACCTAAACAAATGGTTAGCGCCTTATCAAATTAACACGACTAAGTCTAAGCAAGTTGCTATTATTTTGGCTGGAAATATACCATTGGTAGGGTTTCATGATTTTTTATCGGTACTCGTTTCAGGGCACCATGTATTGGTAAAACAATCATCAAACGATAAGCACCTATTACAATATTTAGCAAAATATTTAGAATTTGTTGAACCAGAACTTAAAGGTGCCATAACGTTCACTGAAGGGAAAATAGAAGGTTTTGATGCCGTAATTGCAACTGGTAGTAACAATACAGCACGCTATTTTGAATACTATTTTAAAAATAAACCATCTATTATAAGAAATAATAGAAATTCGATCGCAGTTTTAAACGGCAAAGAGTCTAAAGAAGAACTAAAAGCACTTTCTGAAGATATTTTTAGATATTATGGTTTAGGCTGTAGAAATGTATCTAAATTATTTGTTCCAAAAAATTACAATTTTGATGCCTTTTTTGAAGCTATGTATCATTGGCATCCTATTATTAACAAAGCAAAGTATGCTAATAATTACGACTATAACAAAGCTGTGTATTTAATGAGTGAGTTTGATATGCTGGAAAATGGTTTTTTAATGATAAAGGAAGATAAGAGTCATGCTTCCCCTATTGCTACTGTTTTTTATGAATATTATGATTCAACTAAACAATTAAAAGAAAAATTAAATCTAGAAACACAACAAATCCAATGTATTGTTTCTAATGGATTTACAGAAAATGAAATCGCATTTGGAGCGACTCAAAAACCTCAACTTTGGGATTATGCGGATAGTGTTGATTCTATTGAATTTTTATTAGCAATTTGACGAAAAAATTATTGATTTTATAACATAAAATACCCAATTAATTAGCAACTTTGCATCTTTAAATTTAATCCCATCCTCAATCATTACCTCAGGGAATGAAGTTTGGGTTAAAACATTAATATTAACTAAAATTCAACCGATAAATCCCCTTTTCTTTGGAAAGGGTTAGGGATAGGAAAAATGAAAAAACATAACTTTAGTGCAGGCCCGAGTATTTTACCACAAGAAGTTTTATTAAAAGCTTCAGAAGCCATTATCGATTTTGATAATAGTGGTTTATCATTAATAGAGATTTCACACAGAAGTAAAGCTTTTGTTGATATTATGGAAAAAGCTAGAGCCTTAGCTTTAGAACTACTAGGTTTAGAAGGTAAAGGTTATAAAGCATTATTTTTACAAGGAGGAGCCAGCACGCAATTTTTAATGGTTGCGATGAATCTTTTAGAAAAAAGAGCTGGTTATTTAAATACAGGAGCCTGGAGTCAAAAATCAATAAAAGAAGCCAAAATTTTAGATGATATATATGAAGTAGCATCTTCTGCAGAAGCTAACTTTAATTATATTCCAAAAGGTTATGATATCCCTTCAGATTATGATTATTTTCACTGTACTTCTAACAATACCATTTTCGGAACGCAAATAAAAGCATTCCCAAAATGTGATATCCCAATGGTATGTGATATGAGTAGTGACATTTTCTCACGTCAGTTAGATTACTCTCAATTCGATATAATCTATGCTGGAGCACAAAAAAACATGGGCCCTGCTGGAACGACTTTAGTTGTTGTAAAAGAGGATATTCTTGGAAAAGTCTCTCGCAAAATTCCTTCAATTATGGACTATAAAATCCATATCAAACAAGGCAGTATGTTTAATACACCTCCTGTATTTGCTGTTTATACATCTATGTTAACATTAGAATGGTTAAAAGACCTTGGTGGTATTGCTGGAATTGAAATTGAAAACGAAAAGAAAGCACGATTAATGTATTCTGAAATTGATTTAAATCCATTATTTAAAGGATTTGCAATGAAAGAAGACCGTTCTGAGATGAATGCCACTTTTAATTTAGTAAATGATAATTTAAAAGATACTTTTGAAACCATGCTTAAAGAAGCTGGTATTAGTGGTGTTAATGGTCATAGAAGTGTTGGTGGTTATAGAGCATCTATGTACAATGCCTTACCTTTAGATAGTGTAAAAGCATTGGTTGAGGTTATGAGTGAATTAGAGAGTAAAGCTTAAAACAGTTTGCGGTGGGCTATTTATAGCTTACTCAAACTTATAAATAGTTAGCAGTTTATAGTAATGAGATTTAGTCTTTTACTAGAGTGCTAAAAATAAAATAAATTATTAAAAAGATTTCCGTCTTCACGGAAATGAAAAAAGTTATATTAAATGAAAGTATTAGCAAACGACGGTATTTCACAAAGCGGAATTGATGCTCTAGAAAAAGGTGGTTTTGAAGTCATCACAACTACAGTAGCTCAAGAGCAACTTATTAACTACATTAATGAAAAAGACATTACTGTTTTATTAGTACGTAGTGCTACTACAGTACGTAAAGACTTAATTGATGCTTGTCCTGGCTTAAAAATTATTGGTCGAGGTGGCGTTGGTATGGATAATATTGATGTTGAATATGCCAGAGAACAAGGACGTAGCGTTATTAATACACCTGCTGCATCTTCACACTCGGTTGCAGAATTAGTATTTGGTCACCTATTTGGATTGGCTCGTTTTTTACATAACTCAAATAGAGAGATGCCTCTAGAAGGTGATTCTAACTTTAAAGGTTTAAAGAAAGCTTATGCAAAAGGTACTGAGTTAAAAGGAAAAACTTTAGGTGTTTTAGGTTTTGGTCGTATTGGTCAAGCTACTGCAAAAGTTGCTATCGGTGCTGGTATGAAAGTCATTGCTTTTGATCCATTTATGGATGAAGCAAATTTAGAATTAGACTTTTTTGATGGTCAGAAATTGAATTTTAACATCAAAACAATTTCTAAAGAAGATGTTTTAAAACAAGCCGATTTCTTAACACTTCATGTTCCTGCTCAAGACGGTTACGTTATTGGAAAACCTGAACTAGAAATCATGAAAGATGGTGCTATTCTTGTTAATGCTGCTCGTGGTGGTGTGGTTGATGAGGTTGCCCTTGTTGAAGCACTTTCCAGTGGAAAAATTGCAAGAGCTGCTTTAGATGTTTTTGAAAAAGAGCCAAAACCAGAAATGCAATTATTAATGAACCCTGCTTTATCGTTAACACCACATACTGGTGCTGCAACAAATGAAGCTCAAGATAGAATTGGTACTGAATTAGCAGAACAAATTATTAGTATATTAAAATAATAATATAGGTTACTATGTGACCAAAACGTTATAATTGAGTCCTAACATATAAGTTAGGACTTTTTTTGTACATTGAGCAATCATTAGTTCTCTAACTAATCTTTCAATTAAATTAAATAATAAAAAGTATGGCAGGAATTTTAGACTTATTAAACAGCGACCTAGGAAAAACAATTATTAGTGGTGTAGCAGGTCAAACAGGACAGGACGAAAACAAAACAGGAAGTGTTCTCACGATGGCTTTACCTGTATTAATGCAGGCTATGAAACGCAATACAGCGACTCCTCAAGGAGCAGAAGGCTTAATGAGTGCTCTAAATGGGAAACACGATGGAAGCATTTTAGATAACTTAGGTGGCTTATTTGGCGGTGGTGTCGATTCTAATGTATTAGATGATGGAGGAAAAATACTGGGTCATGTCTTAGGGGGTAAACAACAACATGTTGAAAATGCTTTAAGTCAGAAATCTGGTGTGGATGCTGGATCTGTAGCTCAAATATTAAAAGTCGCTGCTCCTATATTAATGGGTGTTTTAGGTAAGCAAAGCAAACAACAAAACGTAAACAGTTCAAGTGGGCTAGAAGGCTTATTAGGTGGTTTACTTGGTGGTAATTCCCAGAAACAAGAACAAAGCTTTATAGAATCTATTCTTGATGCCGACGGTGATGGAAGTGTTATTGATGATGTAGCAGGAATGGTATTAGGTGGTAATAAAAAGAAAGGTGGCCTAGGCGGGTTACTTGGTGGGCTTTTTGGAGGAAAATAAGTCGTAAAATCATATAAAATAAAAAGCGTCAAACATTATTGTTTGGCGTTTTTTTGTTAAAATTACTCAAAAACAGTTATTTAAGGTATGATTTTTGTAAATTTAGTTTAGAGAATTTAATTAAAAACCTGTAATTCAAATTAAGGATGAATATTTTTTTAAGAGTATTATTTTTTGGAATCATTTTCCTTTTTTTATCCTTTAACAATGAACCGACAGATAAACTAACAGATAAATTAATTGGGTGTTGGAAATATAATAAGACTGTAAAATTATTTGTAAAAGTTAATAAACTAACATTAGAAGAAACAGGTTATGAATTCAAAACTAATGGAAAAGTAACTATTCAACATTTTTCTGCAAAACGATGTGGTAATTATAAAATATATAATAAGGACTACAATACTACATGGCAAGCAACATCAGATTCGACATTAGTCATAAAGTATAACTATAACCATAAAACGACAAAAAGAGAGCTATTAATAAAAAAACTAACTGCAAACTTTTTAGCATTTAAATAAAAATTAATTTTAAACTTAAATATATACATCTAAATGGCAGTTCACTCAATGTAAATGAGTATTAACTCATTCTCATTTTTTTAACACAAGACTGCATAATACTTTTGAAGAATAATTAGAAATCCATTAAAGCTATGAAAAAAGTTATTTATATATTATTACTGTGTGTATTTATTTTTAATTGTAATACCTCAAAGCCAATAACATCTATCAGTAACAAATCCGAAAAGGGGCTCGCACAAATTGGCAATGATACGGTTGTTATTGCTAATGAAGATTTAGAATACGAAATTATCATTATAGAACCTCGCTTTAATACCTGGTTATTGAGCATAGCCAAACCTGAAGGCTTTTATTCACAACAATATCTGGAAAGCAGAAATAATGTCTATGTAACAGAATGGAATCAAAGAGTACGTCAACCCCAACGTTTTGATCCCAATTTATACGAATTACAAATTGATTACCAACCTGGTATAGATTATGGATACGATGTTAATTATAAGCTTTTTAATTACTTTATCTTCTTCCAATTAACATATAAACAACGATTAGGTGGATTTGTTCCTAGAATTTAAAGTCTTTTATTTATTTTTGCATCTAAATTGCATTTGTGAAGAAGTTAAAAGAACGTTGGGGAATAGAACATAACTGGCAAATTATAATCATTTTGTGTGTATTTGCCATCACTGGGTCTACAGCTTCCTATATAGGTAAGCCCATTTTAAACTATTTAAATATTACAACTGAAGTATTTGGGAATTTTGGGTATTGGACTATCCGAATTCTTTTATTGTTTATCATGTACCAATTTATGCTCGTTTTCTTCGGATGGGTTTTTGGACAACACAAATTCTTTTGGAACTTTGAAAAGAAAATGCTACGTAGAATTGGTTTAAAACGTTTTGTAGATTAGTGAATCAAATAAAACAACATACGGTATTTAAAATAATAACCCTTCTGTTGGTTGTTACTCTTCTAGTGCCTACTGTTGTTAAATTTGCGCATATTTTCTCCCACCATGAACATGACGTTTGTTTAGGGGAAGCAAAGACACACTTACACGAAATAGATTTAGATTGTGAGTTTTATAAATTTAAACTAAGTAACCAATATTTATATTTATTTAAATATGATGATATTATAAACGTTTCATCCTATTTTAAAATTCCAATATCAACATACAAATTTCTTGATAATCATCGGCAATTATCTTTTTCTCTTCGAGGTCCACCTGTTTTAGTTTAAAGTATACATTTCTTTAAACTAAATATATTTATAATAATGAAATATTATATATTGATTGTGGCTTGTTGTTTCATCAACATAGTCCATAGTCAAAACTGTGACTCTAGATTTTATGGAGAAGTTCATGATTTTCATGATGGTTCGCCTATTATAGCAGCCACCATTTACATTGAAACACTAGATAAATACACTACTACAGATATCGATGGGAAATTTTCTATTGCAAACCTCTGTGATGGAGAATTAATCGTCTCAGTATCGCATTTGGGTTGTGAAACAAAACGATTAGAAATTCAAATTAGTGGTGATTCCTTTTATGTTATAAATTTAGAACATCATATAGAAGAGCTCAACGAAGTTAAAGTTGAGGGGAAGACAATTACTAAATTAACTAAAACATCACAAGAAACACTGTTAAAAACAGATGCAATTGAACGTTTCAGTGCTTTTAGCTTAGGTGATGCATTAAAACAAATTAGTGGTGTATCTTCTATAAATACAGGCAATTTAATTGTAAAACCTGTTATTAATGGTTTGCACAGTAGTAGGATAATAGTAATGACAAATGGTGTTCGCTTGCAAGATCAAGAATGGGGTATTGAACATGCTCCAAATATTGATTTAAACACTGTAGGAAGTGTTAATGTAATTAAAGGAGCAGATGCTCTGGCTTACGGTGGAGATGCTATTGGTGGTGTTATTATTTTGCAACCCTCTAATGTTAGTTTAAAAGATTCGCTTTACGGAAAAACAATTATTAGTGGTCATACTAATGGCAGAGGCTTTAGCTTAAACTCCTCATTAACAAAAACCTACAAAAAAGGTTGGTATCTAGGTGCACAGGCAACTATGAAACGTTTTGGTGATTTTGAAACGCCAGATTATAACCTTACTAATACTGGATTAAACGCAAAAGGGTTTTCAATTAAATCTGGTTATAAAACCTTTGAACGAGGTTTCAATTTCTATTACAGTTATTTGAATAATGAAATAGCAATATTAAAATCATCACATATTGGGAATATTGAAGATTTGGTAAATGCAATTAATAGTCAACAACCATTGGTGGTTGAAGATTTTAGCTATAATATCGAAGCACCGCGACAAGATGTTACACATCAAATTATTAAAGCCGATTTTTATAAACGGTTTAAAAAGTTTGGACGTTTACAAATACAATATGATTTTCAAAATAATCAACGTTTTGAGTATGATATTCGGGTTGGAGATGATAAAGATAAGCCCGCAATTGACTTGACCTTAAAAACACATACCATTAGAACAAATTTAAAAGTTGATTCTAAAAGCGATAGGATTTATAAATTTGGACTAAATGTAGGATATCAAAACAATTTTGCAAATCCTGAGACTGGTATTAGGCGCTTGATTCCTGATTACGATAAATATGATGCTGGTGCATTTGCTATTTCAGATTTTAGATTAAGCGACAAAACCAATTTAAATTTTGGGCTTCGTTATGATTTTAGTCGCATAGAAGCTAAAAAATTCTACCTGACAAGTCGCTGGGAAGAACGAAATTATGATGTAGATTTTAGTAATATTGTTATTGATGATTTAGGATCCCAATTGCTTACCAATCCTGTGTTCGATTATCATAACATATCAGCTTCAGCTGGAATAGCTTATAAAATTAATGATAATGATTCATTTATGTTTAACTATGGGTTATCCAACAGAGCGCCAAATCCTTCTGAGTTATTTAGTGATGGCTTACATCATTCTGCCGCTAGGATTGAATTGGGTGATCTACGTATGAAACAAGAAACATCAAACAGGATTTCTGGGACATATAAATATAATAGAAATGCATTATCAATAAACCTTGAAGCATTTTACAATCTTATTAACGATTATATTTTTATAGAACCAACGGGAACCGAGTTAACCATTCGTGGGGCATTTCCTGTTTGGAGTTATAATCAAACCAATGCCTCATTATTAGGTTTGGATGTTACTGCTAATTATAAATTCAACGAACACTGGTCGCTTAATAATAAATCATCCTTTATTAAAGGAAGAGATTTAACAAAAAAACAAGCTTTGATTGATATGCCATCATTCAAAACAGTTAATATTTTAGGTTATTCAAATAAAAAATGGTTACAGCTTAATACTGAATTACAAAGTGAATTAGTTTTTAGACAAAATGAGTTTCCAGATAACAACTTTAATGTTTATATACCCACAATAGATAGTGAGGTCTTATTGGATATTAGTTCGCCGCCACCAACCTATCATTTATTGCATTTTCAAAGTGATATAACTCTAAATTTATCAAAACAAACAAACCTGAATATAGGTTTAAATATTACTAACATTTTTAATACTTCTTACAGAGAATATCTTAACCGATTAAGATTTTTTGCCGATGATTTAGGAAGAAATATTATGTTACAAGTAAAGTTTAATTATTAAAAAAAAAATCATGAAGACATTAAAAAATAATTTAAAAAGTACATTTTTAATCTTATTATCAACTTTTATACTTACTGGGTGTTCAAAAGATGATAATCCTGCAGTTATCATTCAGGAAGAGGTCATAACAACTTTAACAGCAACCTTAGTTCCTGTTGGAGGAGGAACTACTATAACTTTTAAGAGCTTAGATTTAGATGGTAAAGACGGACCTAATCCTCCTGTGATTACAGTATCAGGAGATTTACTTGCAGATACTACATATAATGGAAGTATGGAGATATTAAACGAAACCGAATCTCCAGCTGAGGATGTTACAGAGGAAATTAAAACATTAGACGAAGAGCATCAATTTTTCTTTCAGGCAACAAATAGTCTAGCAACATTTACTTATGTTGATTTTGATAGTGATAGCAACCCGTTAGGGTTAGAATTTACACTAACAACTTCGGCAACTCCTAGTTCGGGAGCGATTATTATTACACTACGTCATGAACCTAATAAAAGTGCCAGCGGCGTTAGCGATGGTGATATAGCAAATGCTGGAGGAGAAACAGATGTACAAGCTACCTTCCCTGTTACTATTAAGTAAATAATAAATGTTAAGTAATAATAAACGCCTCGATTTTAATAAAATCGAGGCGTTTATTATTATCCCCAATGTGCTAACATAATTGGTATATAAATACCTTAAGGCAAATGTGGAAGTTATATCAAATCTTGGCAAAACCTTTTCAACTAAGGTACCTTTAATATGGGTAGAAATATTAGTTTGGGACTTACTTACTCCATAATGTAGAAAAAATCTTATCTTTGGATGCTATTAAATAAAATTCATTTCTTTTGAATAAATACTTTTTTTTTATAGCATGTCTTCTTATTATTTTTAATATAAATGCTCAAAACGATGATTTTGATGTCATGTTAGATAGCATCCAAAGATTAAGAAAGTTATCCAAGGAGAAAGACTTAGATATTAATGTTCGTTTATTATATGCGAAGCGAGCTAGTAAATTATCCTATGAAACAGGTATTGATTCTACTATTTTAATATCAAATAATAAACTCAGAAATATTTATCTAAACATGAACAATCACGTAATGTTAAAAGATATGGCTTACAAGAATCTAAAATTGGCTCATAAGTTAAATGATTCAATAGAAATAGCTCATTCAAATCTCGACTTAGCGTGGTATTATATTCTTAAGGAAATACATAATGACAGCGGTTATTATTATAGCAATAGAGCTTTGAAGCTTTACAGCAAGTTAAAAAATTTAAAAGGTCAAAGCTTTGCACTTAGTTATATTGCTGACATGCAAACCCGTGAACGGGATTTTATTCACAGCGAAGAAAATCTAATAAAAGCAATTAGCTTTCTACAAGTATTACCAGAAAACAATGAAAATCTTAGTCTTTTATTTAGTTATTATAATACTATTGGACTCAATACAAAATATTTAAAACTATATGATAAATCTATTGAATACTATAAAAAAGCTTTAACATTTAATGATAAACTATCTGAAGATTACAGTATTGAAGGGGATAATAATATGGATAAATTTAAAAATTATTTATATGCTAAAATTAACTTAGCAGGGGTCTATAAAGAAAAAAAAGATTACCAAAAAGCTTTATCTATATACAAGAAGCTTCTTGAAAATAAAGAAATATTAAAAAAGGATCCGTTATCATATGCTGCAATAATTAATAACAAATCATATAATTTATTCTTGTCTAAAAATGGCAATACAAAATACATTAATTCCCTTTTTAATAAAGCTTATAAAATAAGTGATAGTTTAAATGCCTCATATGAAATAACTGCTATCGGGAATGATATGGCTGAGTTTTATCAGGCTATTAACAAAAAAGATTCCGCTCTTATACTTTCTAAAAGATCTTATGAAATTGGTAAGGATATTAAAAACTATTTTGAAGTTTCCAGAGCTTTATTAATGCTTTCAAAAATTGTAGAAGGAGAAGCTGGAAAACGATATTTATACGAACATATAAAACTTAATGACAGTCTTCTTGATCTGGAACGTGCTTCCAGAAACAAATTCGCCAGAATCCAATACGAAACAGACACCTATATTGAAGAAACCAAACGTTTAACAACTCAAAACATTTTAATTATTGTTATTGGACTCATCGTTGTTTTAATTTTTATACTCATTCTTATTATTAGAATCCAAATTACCAAAAACAAAATTTTAAGCTTTGAAAGTGAACAACAGAAAGCCAATGAAGAGATTTACACCCTCATGTTAAGGCAGCAGGCCAAAGTTGAAGAAGGTCGTCTTTTGGAACGTCATCATATTTCTGAAGAATTACATGATGGCATTTTAAACAGACTTTTAGGCTCTCGTTTAGGTTTAGAGTTTTTATCTATGGATGAAAAAGATCAAACTAAAGAAAATTATAGTTTTTATATCAATGAAATTCAGTCTATTGAAAGAGAAATAAGAGACCTTTCCCATGAATTAAAAAACACACAATTAGATCCCGATAAAGATTTCATTACCATTCTGGATGGGTATGTTGGTAAGCAAAATAACCTTCATTCTTTTCAATATAGCATTAGCCAAAAATCTAAAATCTTTTGGGAAGATATTAATGATTATCTAAAAGTTAATCTATATAGAATTATCCAAGAAGCCATTCAAAATGTTATTAAACATGCTAAAGCAAATAAAATTACTATTAACTTCGCTTTAAATTCTAATAATTTATATGTAGACATTAGAGATAATGGCATAGGCTTCAATATAAATCAAAAAGGTAATGGTATTGGTTTATTGAATATAAAATCAAGAGTTTCTAAACTTAAAGGAAAATATAAAATCACCTCTGAAATAAAAAAAGGTACTACATTAATACTTATAATCCCTCTTAGCTAAATACCATATTGAACAAATACTGCCTCTACATAATATGCTTTTTAAGTTTTTTCAATATAAATGCTCAAAACGATGATTTTGATATTATACTAGATAGTATTCAAAGGTTAAGAAAATTATCCAAAAATGAAAGCTTAGATTTAGATACAAGACTTAGCCATGCTAAACTGGCAAGTGAATTATCTTATAAAACTAAAATGGATTCTATTATTCTTTTATCTAATGAAAGGATAGCATATATTAACTTATTGAAAAATAATTATGGGGGTTCTATAAAGCTAAATCATAAAAATTTAAAACTTGCTCATAAAATAAATGATTCGTTAACTGAGGCTCATATAAATTCTCAACTAGCATACTGCCATTCTTTTTTAGGGAGAGAAAATGATAGTGCTTATTATTACTATTATAAATCATTTGACCTATATAAAAAATTAAATGAAATAGAAAATGCCGTTTGGATGCTAAACAATATATCTAGTATTCAAAATGACGAGAGAGACTATGTAGCTAGTGAAATAACTTCAATTAAAGCTATTAAGCTATCGAAATGGCTTCCTCAAAATAACGAAAAATATGTTATTTTATTTAGCCTTTACAATATTATTGGTCTTAACTCAAAACATCAAAAATCATATAATAAAGCCATCGAATATTATGAAAAAGCTATATTAATTAATAATAAATTATCTGATGATTATGAAAGGAATGGATTTACTAACAAAAATAAAAATTATTTATACGTTAAAATTAATTTAGCAGAAGCGTATAAAGAAAAAGGAAATTACAAAAAAGCTTTAATAGTTCACGAAGAATTATTAAAATACAAAGATTTATTTATAAAAGATTCATTATCATATGCTGCTATAGTTAACAATAAGGCACACACTCTATTTCTAGATAAAAATAGTAATACAAAATATATTAAATCTCTTTTTAGCCAAGCTTATAAAATTAGTGATAGTTTAAACGCTTCATATGAAATAACAGCTATAGGGAATGATATGGCTGAGTTTTACCATGCTATTAATAAAAAAGATTCCGCTCTTATCCTTTCTAAAAGATCTTATGAAATTGGTAAGGATATTAAAAACTACTCTGAAGTTTCCAGAGCTTTATTAATGCTTTCTAAACTCGAAAAAGGAGAAGCTGGAAAACAGTATTTATACGCGCATATAAAACTTAATGACAGTCTTCTCGATGTGGAACGTGCTTCCAGAAACAAATTCGCCAGAATCCAATACGAAACAGACACCTATATTGATGAAACCAAACGTTTAACAACCCAAAACATTTTAATTATTGTTATTGGACTCATCGTTGTTTTAATTTTTATACTCATTCTTATTATTAGAATCCAAATTACCAAAAACAAAATTTTAAGCTTTGAAAGTGAACAACAGAAAGCCAATGAAGAGATTTACACCCTCATGTTAAGGCAGCAGGCCAAAGTTGAAGAAGGTCGCCTTTTGGAACGTCATCATATTTCTGAAGAATTACATGATGGCATTTTAAACAGACTTTTAGGCTCTCGTTTAGGTTTGGAGTTTTTATCCATCGACGAAAAAGATCAAAGTAAAGAGAGTTACAGTTTCTATATCAATGAAATTCGATCTATTGAAAGAGAAATAAGAGACCTTTCCCATGAATTAAAAAACACACAATTAGATCCCGATAAAGATTTCATTACTATTTTGGAAGGATATGCTGGTAAGCAAAGTAATCTCCATACTTTTCAATATACCATTAACCAAAATTGCAAAATCTTTTGGGAAGACATTAATGATTATCTAAAAGTTAATCTATACAGAATTATCCAAGAAGCCATTCAAAATGTTATTAAACATGCTAAAGCAAATAAAATCACTATCAACTTCGATTTAAATTCAAATGTTTTGCATGTAGACGTTATAGATAATGGTATAGGTTTCAATACAAATCAAAAAGGTAATGGTATTGGTTTATTGAATATCGCATCCAGAACATCGAAGCTTAAAGGGACATTTAAAGTTAATTCTAAAATTAAAGAAGGCACAACCTTAACTATAAAAATACCGCTCTTTAAATCTCTATAATATCGTCTTCCTTTTTAAAAATATAGGTATACAACCACATAAGTGTAAATGTTGGTATCACATCTAAACCAGGCAATGCTTCCTCTGCAAAAGTGATAATACCTGCAATTTTACCAGGTTTTCCTTTGTATAATTTAGTCATTAAATAACCTGCTAAAGGAGCCCAAATAATATCTGAAAACTCACCAATTCCAGGAATTAAAAAAGACACATATCCAAGAGCATCTAAAACAATGCCCAATATTAATTTTTTGTATTTATTCATTAAGTCGTATTAATAACATATGATACGCAAGAAACATACCAAAATTATTTTCCTATAAGTTTTAAAAACTCATTACGAGTTTCAATTTTTTCAAACTGACCTCTAAAACCTGATGTTGTTGTAATAGAGTTTTGTTTTTGTACCCCACGCATCATCATGCACATATGAGACGCTTCTATAACTACAGCAACACCTTGTGGCTTTAAAGTGTCATTTATACAATCTAAAACTTGTTCTGTTAAACGTTCTTGCACTTGTAAGCGTCTGGCAAAAACATCCACAATTCTCGGTAATTTGCTTAATCCAACAATATGTCCATTAGGTATATATGCAATGTGTGCTTTTCCGAAAAAAGGTAAAATATGGTGTTCGCAAAGAGAATACAACTCAATATCTTTTACAATAACCATTTCGTTATAAGACTCCTTAAACATAGCACCTTTCAGGATATCAACAGGGTCTTGATCATACCCCTGCGTTAAAAACTGCATCGCTTTTGCTGCACGTTCTGGCGTTTTTAATAGTCCATCACGTTTTGTATCTTCTCCTAAATCTTTAATAATATTTTCATATCTAGTCTTAACATCATCTGTTACTTGTATGTTATACTCTTCAAACTTTTTATAGGGCATATTAGTTATATATATTTCTTAGTTTATGTAAATAGCTTTTTCTTAATTTATAAAGTTAAGCAAATTTTAATTTTACTAAACGAAAGTCTAGCAATAATAATACTTTATGTTCTTTATCTCGTAGCAATCAAACTTGCTAATAACAGATATATCCACCTTGGCAATTACATGATATAGATAATTTTTAATATTTGAAACTCATAGAGAGTATGAGAGCATATATGGTAGAATTTATCATGAAAAACTGACATCTTCACTTCATTTTATCCATTTTATAGACTCAAATACCTTAAAAAATACTTTAAAAGATAAAAGTAATTACTAAATCGTTGCTAATAAATCTTTAAAGTAGTATTTTCAGCGTTCCAATTATTCAAAATGATTCAAGCAAAAAATATTCATAAATACTACAATGATTTACACGTATTAAAAGGTGTAGACATTAACATCAAGAAAAAAGAAGTCGTTTCTATTGTTGGAGCTTCTGGAGCTGGTAAAACAACCTTATTACAAATTTTGGGTACTTTAGATTCTGCTTCTCCAAAGGATAAGTTTGAACTGAGTATAAATGATACAAATATCAATGCGCTTAATGATAAAAAGCTGGCTAAGTTTAGAAATGAGCATATTGGATTTATATTTCAGTTTCATCAATTGCTACCAGAATTTACAGCTGTAGAAAATGTATGCTTGCCTGCTTTTATAAAAGGTACCAAAAAGGCAGATGCTGAAAAACGAGCTAAGGAACTTTTAGATTTCTTAGGTTTATCACATCGGTATGATCATAAACCAAATGAATTATCTGGCGGCGAACAACAACGTGTTGCAGTTGCTAGAGCATTAATAAATAATCCTGATTTGATTTTTGCCGACGAGCCTTCTGGTAATTTAGATAGTGAATCTGCAGAGATGTTACACAGTCTCTTTTTTAAATTGCGTGATGAATTCGGACAAACCTTTGTAATTGTAACTCACAATAAAGAATTAGCCGATCTGGCCGATAGAAAATTAACTATGGTCGATGGAAGGATCTTAGTTTAAAACTAATATTACATCCAATAAATAGATGCTTCCATAATTATATTTTTTTGAATATAGATCTACAACCATCAGTACATATTATAGTTTTGGGAACTAAAATCAAAAAGCCCGATTCTAAACTTGCTCTATAAGAGATAATACCATCATAGTCTTGAACTTGATCACAATCATACATTAAATTCAATGTATTTGTATTAGAGTCTAATTCGAATTTACCTGTTTTACAACCTAAAAAGTCACTCGATACAAAAGTGCTATTATCCAAAAAAACATATTCAGCTCCATTTTCTACATCAACTTTATATTGAGGTCCACCAGCACTTAGATATTCTTCAACTAATTTCCATTTACCATGAATATCGCTACTATCATTTAGCTTTTGTTCACTATTACTGCTGCATCTAATTAAAGAAATTAAGAAGAGCGCTGCGATACCCATTTTAAAATTATTCATTATTTATAAGTTTATTAATTAGATGAGTCTATTTCTATATGGTTGCGTATAAATATTGATAATAAATTAAATACTAAACAAATTAGTACTCAATAAGAATACTTACTTTTGAAAAAAACTTGATTTTTGAACAAAAAAGACCTCAAAGACTTTCTAGACGCTAAAGTCATACAATACAATAACCCCAAGTTTATTGAAAGCGACCCTATTCAAATCCCACATGAATTCAATAAAAAGGAAGACATTGAAATTTCTGGTTTTTTAACGGCTACCATTGCCTGGGGAAATAGAAAAAGTATTATTAATAATGCAAAACGTTTGATGAACTTACTGGACAATGCTCCTTATGACTTTGTTTTAAATCATTCGGAAACTGATTTAGAAAAACTAATGCCTTTTGTTCATCGAACTTTCAATGGTAATGATAGTATCCAGTTTATAAAATCGCTGAATCATATTTATAAAAATCATAATGGACTGGAATCTATTTTTTCTAAGTATTCAGACACTGAATCTCTACAGGTAGCTATCTCAAAATTCAAATCTACATTCTTTGAAATAGAACACTTACAAAGAACACAAAAACATGTAAGTGATCCGTTAAAGAATTCTGCTGCAAAACGTATTAACATGTTTTTACGCTGGATGGTTCGCGATGATAATACTGGTGTTGACTTTGGTATATGGAAAAGCCTCTCCCCTTCTAAATTATCTTGTCCTTTAGACGTGCATTCTGGCAATGTTGCCAGAAAACTAGGTTTACTAAAGCGTAAACAAAATGATGCTAAAGCTTTATTTGAATTAGATACTGCTTTAAGAACATTAGATATAAATGACCCTGTTAAATATGATTTTGCTCTCTTCGGGTTGGGTGTTTTTGAAGGTTTTTAAAACGGGACAAAGCTTAATTAATGTCAAAAAAAACGATTGACAAACATTACTGTTTATCAATCGTTAGTATAAAATATTATTAGAATAACGTTTAACCCTTTAACCAAGCTTCACGTAATACCTTTTGTGCATCAGTAACATTCGCCTTTTCTACAATGGCTTTACCTGTAGTATATCCTTGTGTTGTTGTCGTTTTTATAACAATCTCTTCTCCGCTTCTATCTAATTTCACTTCGATATCTTTGCCTGGTTTCCACATAAAAACGTTTTGTAAAACCTGATTAGCATTTTGCATCGTTAAAGCCTCTCCTCCAATAGATTTAATAACATCATTTGCCTGCACCCCTTGCTCTGCCCAGAAACTATTTTTTAATGCCATATCTGTGAAAAATATAGTGCCTTTTTGAGGGTCAGCACTCACTATAGGTACCCCATCCATTAAGATATAATTAGCTTCGACCTGAGCTTCACCTACTTCTAAACCAACCTTTTCGAAAAACTCACCATAGTTTATTGGTATATCTCCTATAACGTGCGCATCGAAAAATGCTCGTATTGAAGGGTAAGTCATAGCTACAATTTCATCTATAAGTTTATCATCTTCAAATGGTTTATTTTTTCCATATTTATTAGATAACTCTTTCATTAAAGATAAAATACCTCTAAGACCTTTGCTTTCTTCACGTATTATAATATCGATACACATCCCAATTAATGCTCCTTTTTGATATACATTTACATATTGATCCTTATAAGGAGCTTTTAAAACATTCTCACTCATTATAGTAAAACTCATAGCATCATTCAATTGCTTAGAGCGTTCAATTTTACTCATAACTTTATTATAAAACTCCGCTTCTTCCACAAGTCCTTGGTCAATTTGAAACAACGTTGCAAAATACTCGGTAACTCCTTCATACATCCATAAATGTTTTGAGAATGTCGGATTATTATAATCAAAATAATGTACATCTTCAGAATGCACACTTAAAGGCGTTACAATATGAAAGAACTCATGAGACACAACATCTATCATACTTTCTGCCAGTGCTTCCTTGTCCATTGATTCAGGCAATACAACCACAGTAGATGTATGATGCTCTAAGGCACCAAAACCTTTTGGAGAATCATCTTTCCCTTCAGATAAATACAAATAAATGTCATAACGCGGGGTTGCATTGATATCTCCTAAATATGTTTTTTGAGCCTGCATCATCTTAAACACGGTCTCTTTTAAAGATTTAGCAGAATGCACTTTATTAGGAGAATACACGCTTAATACAATTTTAATATCTCCTACTTCAAATTCTTCAACATCCAAATTACCATACATCATGGGATTATCGGTAATATCAAAATACCTTGTGGCAAAATAACTAGTTGTTATATTTTTACCATCCTCGCTAGTCTTAGATCCAACATTTTGTAGTGCAGAAGTACGTACAAAATCTGCAGAAGCCGTAACATCCAATTTGTATTGATTATTTTTTAATGAGTCAAAATACCCTATAAAACCATGCAAATTCAGAACATAGTTATTCGCTTCTATATTAGTACCTGAAGGTGAAAAAGGCGTATCTTTTCCTATACCACCATTTACCTCTATATCATAAGTATCATTAACTAAATAAGTAATCTTGTCCAATTGCTTTGCATTACTAATAGACCAGGTATTCGTATCTATTTTATTTACTTGCAAGTCGTTTCCTTGATAATCAATAGCTTTAAAGTCATCAACATACTTACCGAAGTCACTTACCGAATAAGTCCCTTGTATTACTTTTGGTAGACGATAGGTAACAGTTTCTACCGTAAAACGTCCAGGATCAATAGTTACTGGTGCTTTATCGTTATTAATACCTGTTAAATTTATTGATGTTGTTATTGGTAAACTGGTTGCTAAATCATTTTTTGTGTTCTTTGTAGAGTTACAACTGGCTAGTAAAATGCCCGCTAATAATGCAGGAAATATTTTAGTATTCATCTAATTAACGTTTAGTTTTTTTTAATTGACGCACAAAATACCAATATGTTACGGGCTCTATTCTTAAGGTTATGTTAAAAAGATAAATTATATTCGCCCAATGCAAGATCCTTTAGTTAGTATACTCATTCCTTTTAAAAATACGGAAGCTTATATAAAAGCCTGTCTGGCTTCTATATTAAATCAAACATATACTAATTGGGAGTTGCTTATAGTTGACGATTCTTCTACGGATTCTAGCTCTTACATCGTTGATGAATTTGCCAAAAATGATGACAGAATAGTGCTTTTAAAAAATCAAGGAACTGGTATTATTGATGCACTACAATTAGCTTTTAAGCATAGTAAAGGCACGCTTATCACAAGAATGGATAGTGATGATATCATGCAAGCTAATAAATTAGAAGTATTAGTAAATAGTTTATCGAAATATGGAAAACAGCATGTAGCAATAGGTTTAGTGAACTATTTTTCTGAAGAAGGAATTAAAGAAGGGTATAAAAATTATGAAATTTGGCTGAATAACTTAACCCAAACTGGAACTAATTATTCTGAAATTTATAAGGAGTGTGTGATTCCTTCCCCCTGCTGGATGATTCATAGAAACGATTTAATAGCATGTGATGCCTTTAACCCTAATAGATACCCAGAAGATTACGATTTAGCATTTCGGTTTTATAAACACCAATATAAATGTATTCCTTGTCATGATATTATTCATGATTGGAGAGACTATAGCTCTCGAACGTCAAGAAATCATGAGCATTATGCTGAAAATCATTTTATTGATATAAAATTACATTACTTTTTAGAATTAGATTATAATCCTAATAAATCGCTTGTTATTTGGGGCGCTGGAAACAAAGGCAAAACAGTAGCAAAAACGTTAATTAAAAAAGCCATTCCTTTTGAATGGATTTGTGACAATCCAAATAAAATAGGAAGAGATATTTACGGTAAAATATTAAAGCCTTTTAGTGCTTTAGAAAGCATAAAAAATCCCCAAAGTATTATTACCGTTGCTAATAAAGTAGCTCAAATAGAGATTAAAGACTATATGAAGACATTAAACATGAAAAACATTTACGATTATGTTTTCTTTTGTTAAGACTCATAAAATAAACCAATAGACAAAATAGTCGTAAAAATGTCGCAAATATACCGTTATCAAAAAGTAGATTTCATAAGTAATTTTAAAATTACGTATATTAATTTGGAAGGATTTACTTCGTTTAATGTACTAATTTACTACTGGTTAATTTTTAATACAGTAAATATTATTTTGCCAATACTTTTTCCATAAGAATAAATAACGGCAAAACGAAAAGGTTTTTCCCAAACATCATTAAACTCATAAAATAGATAAATCTTAAAGATTTCACTTTAATCTTTTATTAAAAAATGAAAAAAATTATGTAGGTTTGACAAATCTAAAAATGAATGCAGTTTAAACACCCAGAACTTCTTTACGCTTTATTTTTACTACTAATTCCTATAATTGTTCATTTATTTCAGTTACGTAAGTTTCAAAAAGTAGCATTCACTAATGTGGCATTTTTAAAAGAAGCGACACTACAAACCCGTAAAAGTTCTCAAATAAAAAAATGGCTCATTCTTTGCATAAGATTGTTACTTCTTACTGCTATTGTTTTAGCATTTGCACAGCCATTCACCTCAAAATCTGAGGTCTTTAAAACTAAAAAAGAAACAGTCATTTATTTAGATAATTCATTTAGTCTACAAGCAAAAGGAAATCAAGGAGAACTTTTAAAGCGTGCTGTTCAAAATATTATTAGCAACGTATCTGAAGGCGAGAACATTTCACTAATGACTAATGATAATACTTATAAAAACACAACAATAAAAGCCATAAAAAATGATTTACTGCAATTAGATTATTCATCAAACAAACTAACATTAGAGGCTGCTTTATTAAAAAGCAACACCCTGTTTAGTAAACAAAAAAACACTTTAAGAAACTTAGTTTTTATTTCTGACTTTCAACAAGATACCTCAAATTTTAATCCTAAAACGGATTCACTTACAAATCTTCATTTAGTAAAGTTACAACCCATAAATACTAGTAACGTTACTATTGATAGTGTTTACGTTTCTAAAAGAACAGCATCTAGTATAGAGCTAAAAGTACTTATAAAAAATAGCGGAAATGCTCTTGAAAACCTTCCCGTTTCTCTATTCAGTAATGATAACTTAATTGCTAAAACATCGGTAGCTATTAAAGATCATGCAGAAACCATATTTTCACTTCCAGTAAATGAAGTCATAAACGGAAAGATTACAATTAATGATGTGAATTTACAATTTGACAATAGCTTATATTTCAATATTAATAATGGATCGAAGGCTCATGTGCTTTCTATAAATGCAGCAAATGACTCTTTTTTAAGGCGTATTTATACCGATAACGAATTCAACTACACAGCCACATTAGAAAATCAATTAGATTACAATATCATAGACCAACAGCATCTTATAATTTTAAATGAGTTAGATGCCATTCCTAATGCTTTGGTGGCATCATTAAAACAATTCACCAAACAAGGTGGCGTATTAATTGTAATCCCTTCAAAAAACATCAATATACAGTCTTACAACCTGTTATTAGCCAATTACGGTTCTAATTTTAAAAACTTACTTTTAACAGAAAAACGAATTACAACTATTAATTATGCACATCCCTTGTATAATAATGGTGTATTTGAAAAGCAAGTCAGTAATTTCCAATATCCAAAAGTAAAAAGCTTTTATAGGATTTCTTCAAACGGCCCTAACGTTTTACAGTTTGAAGATAGCAAACCATTTTTATATCAAAAAAATAATGCCTTTATATTTACAACTGCTTTAAACAGTGATAATTCAAATTTTATAAACTCTCCATTAATCGTTCCAACACTTTATAATATAGGAAAACAGAGCCTTAAAACACCAAATCTATATTATACTATTGGAGAAGAAAATACTTTTGATGTTGATACACAATTGAAACAAGATGATATTTTATCTTTAGTTAATAATGATATTAATATCATTCCCAGGCAGCAATATTTTAATAACAAAGTGGTTATAAATACCTCCAGAAATCCGTCGATAGCTAATATCTATACAATAAAGAATAAAAATGAACATATTAAAAATATAAGCTATAACTATAATAGAAACGAAAGTGATTTAACTTATAGAAAGCTCCTACCTTCAAAAAACATAACGGTTAGTAACTCAATTACCGAAATTTTTGACACTCTAAAAAGTGATACAAAAGTTAATGCCTTATGGAAATGGTTTGTTATTTTTGCACTAGCGTTATTGATTATTGAAATGGGCATCTTAAAATACCTTAAATGAACATACTTATAAAATCTGCCACCATAATAGATCCTAAAAGCGAGTTTCACAACACAACTCAAGATGTATTAATTGAAAATGGTACGATTTCAAAGATTGCTAATAGGATTAAAAACGAGGACAATTATCAAGAAATTAGGTTAGAGAACCTACACATTTCTCAAGGTTGGTTTGATAGTAGCGTCTGTTTTGGAGAACCTGGGTTTGAAGAGCGTGAAACCATAAAAAATGGATTAAAAACTGCTGCTGCTGCTGGTTTTACAGCTGTAGCCTTAAATGCCAATACGAATCCTGTTATAGATTCTAATTCTGATATTATTTTTGTTAATGCAAAATCTCATGATAATGCTGTTACATTATTGCCCATAGGCGCACTTACAACGGGTAGTAAAGGTGTAGATTTGGCAGAACTTTACGATATGAACTCCGCAGGAGCGGTTGCATTTTACGACTATAAGAAACCCATTTCCAATCCTAACCTTATGAAAATTGCTTTGCAATATGCGAGTAATTTTGACGGATTGGTCTGTTCATTTCCACAAGAAAGTAAAATTTCTGGAAATGGTGTTATGAACGAAAATATAACAAGCACAACACTTGGGTTAAAAGGGAATCCTGCTTTAGCAGAAGAACTACAAGTAGCACGTGATTTATTTTTATTAGAATATACAGGAGGTAAATTACATATCCCAACTATTTCTACGGCGACTTCGGTGGCCCTAATAAGAGAAGCCAAAAAGAAAAAACTAGATGTTACTTGCAGCGTAACTATACATAATTTATACTTTACTGATGCAGCAATAACAGATTTTAATACCAACTTAAAAGTATTACCACCATTGCGTACTCAACATGATGTTGATGCATTAATACAAGGTGTTAAAGACGGTACAATAGATATGGTGACAAGCGACCACACCCCTATTGATATTGAACAAAAAAAGATAGAGTTTGATCATGCCGAATATGGAACCATAGGACTGGAAACAGCCTTTGGAGCCCTACAAACTATTTTTACAACTAAGAAGACCATAGATATTTTAACCAAAGGCAAGGCACGATTTGCTTTAGAGCAAATACCTATCGACATTGGTAACAAACCGAATATGACACTTTTTAATCCAGACACCAAATATTCTTTTTCTAAAAAGAACATTGTTTCAAAATCAAAAAACACCATTTTTGAAGGTGAATCTTTAAAAGGAAACGTTTATGGGATTATCTCAAATAACAAAATTTCATTAAATCAATAAATAATGACAGAGCAAGATGTTGAAAGAGGCCGTAAAAATGCCATAATAAGTTATATCACACTTTTTGGAGTTATAATTGCTTATTATTTAAATAATGAAAAAGACAAAAAAAGTGCTTTTGCTAGTTTTCATATTAGACAGTCTTTAGGCTTATGGCTTACTTTTTTTGCCCTTGGATATATTATAGGCAGCTTTGATAGTTGGGCTATTTCCTTAGGGTTTTATCTGTTTTTCGCAGTACTATTTATATATGGTTTTACGAATGCTTTAGGACGAAAAACACAAGCAGTCCCCCTTGTTGGCAACTTATATCAAAAAATATTTGCAAATCTTGGTAAATAAATGATAAATAATACACTCTCATTACATCACATAATTCGTGAATCTACATTAACAGAAAATGCACCATTATTAATTATGTTGCATGGCTATGGTAGCGACGAAAACGATTTGTTTTCGTTTGCCAGCGAATTACCCGAAGAACTTTTTATTATTTCTGTAAGAGCTCCTTACCCTATGCAACCTTATGGAAATGCTTGGTATGCTATTAACTTTGATACCGATAAAGGTAAATGGAATGACAAAGAACAAGCCGAAGAGTCTCGTGATTTAATTTCGAAGTTTATAGATGAAGCCATAGAAGTATACCCAGTAAATAAAAGCAATGTATCACTTCTAGGGTTTAGTCAAGGGAGTATTTTAAGCTATGCCGTTGCTTTAACTTACCCAGAAAAAGTTAAAAACATTATAGCTTTGAGTGGCTATGTTTATAAAGACATATTACCACAAGACGAAACAAAAGATTACTCATATCTAAATTTTTATTGTTCGCATGGTAGTGTCGATCAAGTCATTCCTGTTGATTGGGCACGACAAACAGTGCCGTTTTTAAACAGCCTTAATATAAAGCACCAATATTCTGAATTTCCTGTTGGACATGGTGTCGCTCCTCAAAATTTTTATGAGTTTAAAAATTGGCTAATAGGCAATATATAATATATTTCGTACCTTTTAAGTCTTTAAAAAGACAAAAATGAACCGATTATTAACTTGCTTTATATGCTTGATTCTCCTTTCGAGTAACAAGGCTATTTCTCAAAATGTTAATGACTTAAACGATATTAACTCTCAAATCTGGAACAACTTCACTAAATCTTTTGAAACCTTAGATTATCAATTATTTGAAAGTCTACATAGCAATGATTTAATTAGAGTTAATGGAGGCGACTACAAGTCAATTAGAAATAAAGACGCCTATTTAGGAAATTATAAAAATCGTTGGGAAAATAGTTCTTTAAAACAAACCATCTCTTTTAAGTTTTTAGAACGCATTTCTAAAGATGGCATGGCATCTGAACGTGGCTTTTATAAATTTACTATAAACCCAGACAGCGAAAACCAAAAATCATATTACGGTCAATTCCATGTTATTCTAAGAAAAGAAGAAAATCTTTGGAAGATATTAGTTGACTACGACTCTACTGAAAATGAGTCTATTGATGAAGTATCTTACAATAATGCCTTCACAATGGATGATTTTGAAAAATATTAAATAAAAAACCTATAAAAGCTGGATTTCTTCATGATATACTTTTAAATAATAATTCATTTGCTTATTGTGAAGATATAATGATCTATCAAAAGGAATTTCAACTAAAAAAGTGATAGAGAAAATAATTATTTGAACATTCGTTTTGTGTTATATCGTATATTTACATGTCATGCTGAACCTGTTTAAGTATGGCGACGGTTTTATGATTTACTACAGACAATCAAAATAATTAAAACATTTTATGAAATATGTATTTAGTTCAACCATTATGTTTTCTATTTTTATCCTCTTCTTTAGTGGGAGAAAATACCAAAATCAATCATCTATGACCATAATTAGAGGACTTAAACCTGCCATTGTAGAATTTACGGACCTAGAGCAAAAACTTATTATAAAAGTTGCTAAAAAACTAGAAAATAATGGTTTCCCTATAAACCAATTAACTAGAGTGCATCTAAAAAAAAGAATCCTCAATGACAAAGATTATTATTTGTACAATGAAATTACATTCTTTATTAATCCTGGAGTATATAAGCAGAACGAATTTAATTTGGGAATTGAGAACATAGGTATAGAATGGGAAGATCCTTCTATTACTAGAACACCAGATGGTGGTATTGAATTTGAAGTTGGTCATAAAATAAAACCTGAGGACCTTAAAATGAGTCTGTATCGTTTACAAAATTCTTATACATACGGTACACTTCTAAAAGATCATGATTTTATATTAAATAAAATAAATGACGTACTAATTACAAGTAACTTGGAAGAGATTAAGGATTTCACTTCTAAAGGTATAAAAGAATTAATTAAAAATTATCTTATTGTATTAACTGTCGATAAGGAGAATAAAGATTTATACGAAATGACCATAAGAAGAATGGATCATGAACTTATAAATTCTAAACATTATAACGGACTTTATAAACAATACCGTTTAGAAATAAATATAAATACATTAAAAGTAGAAATACTAAACAAGTTTGACCCTACATTTTTTCCAACACCTTCGACTCTTCCATCCAAACCTTTTATTAAAAAGAAAAATTAGTGCTAATTAGGTATTCTACAAAAGATGGATAAAAAGGTTTCTAAGGAATTAAACGAATAATAATTTATTAATGAAAATATATTTTTTAAGATTCTGTATACTCATTTTTATGAGTACTATGAATGGCTATTCTCAGCATTCAAAATTAAAAGACTTACCTAGTAATAATATTGACCCCCATGGTTGGACTAAAGAGTTTTTAAAACGTCAGGAAAGCGGATTAACAGGAAACCCCGAACAAAGTGGATTTCCTTTTAATACTGGGATGTGGACTGAAAACATGAATTATAAGGACAGAGAGTTTAAGGGAGGTAGTGGATGGTGGCCTTATGAACAAACAGGCTATTATCTTGATGGGGCCCTACGATGTGCTTATATGAATCAGTCAAAAACACTTAAACAAAAAGCGCTGGACAATATTGATTACGTATTAGCAAATGTAGATAAAGAAGGTATGCTTCATGCTGGGAAAATTGATGATGATTGGTGGCCATTAGTCGTTTTTATGCGCATGTTATTTGAACAGTATGAAAATACCCAAGATCCTGAATTATTAAAGGCTTTGGAAAATCACTATCAAGCAACCTACAAAAAAGAAGAAAGTTATAATATTCCAAAAAGCGGTGGTTTTGAAATTCGTTCTATGTTGCACTTGGAACATTTGACTTCTTTGTATCAAATAACGGGTGATGAATGGTATTTTCAGGTAGCCAAAAAGCTGTATCACAAATTTGAAACAATTTTTTTAGAATCATCTAATAATGCTGCTATGTTAACAGCAACAGGTATGGCAAAAGGACTAAAACCAGATGGTCATGCTGTAACGTATCATGAATTCCTAAAGCTTCCAGCTATTTTATACTATCATACAAAAGATGAAAAATATAAAGAAGCCATATACAAAGCCTACCAGCAACTTGAAGACCAACATGAACTTGTAGATGGTCTATCGAGTGGGGTTGAAGAATTACATGGTAAGAATACCGATATGGCACATGAGGTTTGTAATGTTACCGATTATAACTGGACAAGCGGCTGGGCTTTATTAGCAACAGAAGATGTCTATTTTGCTGATAAAATGGAAAAAGTAATCTATAATGCAGGATTTAGCAGTGTAACAAGCGATTTCAAAGCACATCAATATTACAGTGCACCTAACATGCCTATTTCTTCTGATGTATCCAGTTTTTATAACGATAATACTCATTGGGGATTTGCTGGAAAAGGACGTCTTTGTTATCGCCCTGGTCATGATACAGAATGCTGCACAGGAAATATCCATCGTATGTTTCCTACTTTTTTAAATAGATCTTGCTTGGTTGGGAAGAAAGAGGTTAAAATAGTTTTTTATTTACCTGGAACTTTCACAATTCCATTAGGTAAAGACTCTTTATCTATCACGCAAGTCACCAATTATCCATTTGAACATTCAGTATCTTTAAACATTAATGCAGCTCCAAATAAAAGTATAGATTTTGGACTTAGAATACCAGGATGGTCTGATAGTTATGTAATAATTTTAAACGGTAGGGAGTTCAAAAAAGGAAATAGAAATAGTTTTTTCGAAACTATTTCCAGAAAATTCAAAAAGGGAGATAAAATTGAAATTAGATTTAACACAAAGCCAAAAATTGAAAAACGAGGGGGTATTGCTATAAGTTATGGTCCATTAGTTTTTTCATACCCCATAGAGGCTAGAAAAAGAATAACCACAAATGATGAGGGTCAAAAATGCAGTCCTGAGTTTCCTGCTTATCAACTATTTCCCAAAGAACATCTTAACTGGGCCTTTGCGCTCTCTTCATATATTACAAGTGACGACATAAAAATTATAAAAAATAATCAAGGAGGCTATCCCTGGGACGAAGGGAATTCACCTATTAAACTACAAGTTAAAGCACGCTCTGTTTCTAATTGGAAGTTAAAATACAATACTTCTGCATCAAAAATCCCTCATGAAGTTTTACTAAAAGATGAGCCACAACAGATATTGACGCTTGAACCAATGGGGTCTACTCTACTTAGAATTACAGAATTTCCAATAGCACCATTTTAATTGCCCTTAATTATACAAATAATAGGGTTTGTAAATACATCGTAGATTCCATATTGATGGGTCAAATAAAATCTTGCTGTTCTTGTTAATGGAAGAAAATATTTTCCTACTTGGATTTTAAATTATAGATCTAACTTACTCACTAAGTAAAGCTAAACTAACATCTATAAAAAAATCCAGCTTAATGCTGGATTCAATATCACGGTTACGATCAATAAATATACTACTATGTATTAATTACTAATCTAAAACCTTCTCCATGAATATTTAGTATTTCTACTTTTTCATCTAGTTTTAAATATTTACGCAACTTTGCTATATACACATCCATACTCCGAGACGTAAAATAATTATCATCACGCCATATCTTGGTAAGAGCCAATTCACGTGGCATTAAATCGTTTTCATGTAATGCCAATAAACGTAGTAATTCATTTTCTTTAGGAGATAATTTAACAGGTTCTCCGCCTTCAAAACGTAAGAAACGTAATTTAGAATTCAAATCAAAACCTCCTATTTTAAATTCAAATTGTTTACTATCAGAAATAGTTTCTGTTGCTTTACGTTGAATTATCGCTTTAATTTTCATCAATAATACCTCACTATCGAAAGGTTTATTTAAATAATCATCTGCTCCGACTTTATAACCTCTTAAAACATCTTCTTTCATGGTCTTAGCTGTTAAGAAAACAATTGGAACATCGGTATTCTTTTCTCTTATTTCTTTAGCTAAAGTAAACCCATCTTTATAAGGCATCATGACATCTAGAATACATAAATCGAAATCATCTTTTTTGAATTTTTCAAATCCTTCCATCCCGTTTTTAGCATGTGTTACCTCATAATCATTCATCATTAAATAATCTTTAAGGACGGTTCCAAAGTTAGGATCGTCTTCTACTAACAAAATTCTCTTTTTTTGATCTTCCATAATTTATGATATTAGCGGAAGCTTTATAGTGAATGTGCTTCCTTTTTCTTTTTCACTTTCTACAGAAACATAACCTTGATGGTCATCTACAATACGTTTAACATAAGCTAAACCTAAACCGTGTCCCTTAACGTTATGAATATTTCCTGTATGCTCTCTATAAAATTTTTCGAACACTTTTTTAGCAGCAGCCTTACTCATACCACTACCATAATCTTTTACTTTTAATAAAATATTTGTTCCTACATTTTCAGTATATACTTCAATCTTTGGAGCATCTGGAGAATACTTTATAGCATTATCCAGAATATTAACAATAACATTGGTAAAGTGAGTTTCATTAGCCAAAACAGAAGATTTTTCTGCTTCAAAAAATGTCTTAATATAGCCTTGTCTGTCTTCAACTAAAAGCTCTACATGCGTGATAGCGTCGTCGACTAAATCATGTAACTTAACTCTATCTTTACTAATATTGAGTTCGTTTTTTTCTAATTTAGATATTCTCAATACATTTTCAACCTGAGCATGCATACGTTTGTTTTCCTCCTTTATCATAGTAAGATATCGTATAACTCTATCTTTATCATCTATAACTTTCGGGTTTTTAATGGCATCTAAAGCTAAATTAATAGTTGCTATAGGTGTTTTAAACTCATGCGTCATATTATTAATAAAATCTGTCTTTATTTCAGATATTTTTCGCTGTTTTAAAAGTTGATATAAGGCACTTGAATACGCTATTATTATAATAGATGTAAAAATAACTGACAATAATATCATTCCTATAATCGATGATAAAATAAACTTTCTATCGTCAGGAAAATTAACCAAAAGTTTATAAAGGCTTTGATTATTTTCATCATAAAAAATAGGCACTTTATATGTAGATTCTTCATCATTTTCAAAACCATCACTACGAACTTTAGTTGCTAAATCATTATCATAAATAGCAAATTCAAAATCTATATCAATATCATCTTTTCTAAGCTTATCAGATAACAACTCTCGAATTTCTTCTTCGGAGACTCTTTGATGTACTGGAGTTCTTTTTGAAATTTCCCTAAAACTCTTATCAAAACTTAACCGCTGTGCATCATCCAGACTTCCACTTCTAATAATTTTTGAAATAGGGCTTTGTAAAATATCTTTCTCAGACAAATCAAAATTATTATAAATCTCAGTACTAGAGTTACCTATTATATTCTTAATACCAATACTATCTATATCTAAACCAATGTCAAGGAGCGATGATGATAATTTATAATTTTCTTCAAGAATATTAGCACTATAAATATACATTTCTTTTGTGTTGTTATTTTTTTGGTAAATTAACAACTGAGAAACAGCTTCTTCATCAGCCTTTTTATCTTTATCTAAGCTTAAATATTTTGAAAAATATTTTTCTGATTCATTGTCTTGAATGGTATTAGAAACATAATTAAGTGTTTTAACCACATTAAATTTAAAACGATCTTTTTCGTTTTTGACAGAATTATTAATATAATAAGCTTGAATAGATATAATGCCAATAAGCGATAAACTCATTAGTATTATTAATAGGATGAATATTCTTTTGTTCACCATTCAAAATTAACATTTTAACATTTATGACACTCTCCTTTTAACCTTACATTAACAAAAATGTTAAAACAGCCTCTTTTTCAGACTTTTTCAAGAATGTCTTCATGAATCATAACAACCTGATTTTTAGTTGATACAATGTCTATATTATCAATAACATAATGCGAATGTTTTATTTTTTCTTCATCACTCCACTGGTTTTTCATAATGGCTAGAATCTTATTTTCTGTCGTATTCTCACGCATTAAAAGACGCTTTATTCGTAAATCTTTTGGAGCAGTAACAGTAATAATATAATCGCATGCAGTATGACCATCATTTTCAAACAAAATAGCGACTTCTTTTATGATATAAAATGCATCTTGTTTTAATATCCATTTTTCAAAATGCCTAGCTACTCTGGGGTGAATAATGGCATTCATTTTTTGCAAATAAGTCTTATCATTAAAGATAATATCGGCTATAAAATGCTTGTTTAATACATCATTAATATAAGCTTTTTTTCCAAATAATTGAATCAGTTTTCTTTTAATAACTTTAGACTTATGCATGAGTTTTTTAGCTTCAACATCTGCTATATAAACAGGTATTCCCAGTGCCTCAAACTGTTTTGCTACAGTTGTCTTTCCACTTCCTATACCACCTGTAAGTCCTACTATAATCATTTTGTAATTATAAATTCTATACGCTGCTGATTCATTTTAATATTTTTAGCTGTCTTTGGAAATTTCACTAATTCTGGCACTAAAAGAGATTGGTTGCCTATCGTTTTTGTGTAATCGCAAACAACTTTAAAATCTTTATTTGTGACCGAATTAAAACGACTTAAACTAATGTAATAAGAAACATTTACTTCTTTTGGAAAGTATTTTAATGTCACACCTTTTGGAATATTAATAACATTTACTGGTATTTTTAATGTGCCTTCTGTAAACTTTTCTACATTGGCTTTTATGACAACACTATTATCAGAAAATTTTAAATCAGATGTATTTTCAAGCAACTTTAGTTTAGTTGTTTCTTCCAGATTAGATTTTACATCATTAAAAATAGTTTCTTCAGTTTCTAAAAGGTCAATTTTAGACACCAATACATCTGGACCTATAACGGTAATAGAATCGGGATCTGAAACTAATTCGTCAGAGACATCATAACCTGGTTTAAAATTAATCGTGGTGTTTAATTTTACAGGGACTTTTTTTACCAAGTTAACACCATATCTAAACGTTAATCTCTCTGGAGAAATATTAAGCAATTCTACTTGCTCATCAAACTGCGTATTATCTAAATATGATTTGGATTTATTCCACAAAAAGACTGCTTCTTTTTTATCAACATCCTCACTAAAATCGATCTTTATCTTTGGTTTGGAAATATAATACCTAAGCCATTTAAAACCATGTGTTTTTAAAGTGATATTTAGCATTACAGAATCATTTAAAATCACATTTTCTTCAGGTACATTTATCTTTTCAATACCAAAAGCTATAGTATTTGTATAGTCCTTAGATAACTTGGTAAATATTAAAATTACAAATGAGAACAATAAAAATAAAACAAACACATTTATTTTTTTGCTCTTTATTGATGTTAGTATTTCAGATTTTAACTTTTTTATCATTTCGATTTAAAAAATAATTTAGGGAAATACATTTCTGGCTTTTTATTAAGTATTGAAACAACTATCGTAGACTTAAAGAAACCATATCCATATCCAAAAAACTGAATAACTATAGCTACCAAAGAAAGTATAGAAACTACTACACTTTTTGTAGTTATTAAAGCTAGCATGAATGCTAATACAAAATACAACATATACCCTACTAAACCCCACTTAAAATTAAAAAAAGTGAGTAGTATCGAAATTACTAATCCCATACAAAAGACTGTAGGAAACCAATAAGTAATTTTTTTTGTAGATGGGTGCCATTTATTTAGAATAGGACGTACCAACCCAAATTTGTTGACTTGTTGATAAAACTTACTCCAAGAAATGCGGCGCTTATGATAAACAAAAGCTTCAGCTATTAATTTAGTTTTATAACCTAAATTCCATAGTCTTATAGACAAATCGGGATCTTCTCCAGGATGAATGCTTCCAAATCCTTTTGAAGCTATGAAAGCTTCTTTTGAAAGCCCCATATTAAAACTTCTCGGCTGAAAGGTATCAACACTGTTTTTATTCCCTCTTATACCACCAGTAGTAATAAACGATGTCATTGAGAAATTAATAGCTTTTTGCAGGTTTGTAAATGAGTCATGTGCTGCGTCAGGTCCCCCAAAACAATCCACGTAACTCTTATCTAAACTTTTTTCAACTTCTACTAAATAATTTTTTGGTAAAATACAATCGGAATCTAAAATGATAAAATAATTTCCTTTTGCATTTTGCATACCAAAATTTCTTGAATCACCAGGCCCTGAATTTTCTTTAAAAAAATAGGATATATCAAGCTTTCCCCTATAAGTATTGATGATCTTTTCAGACACTATTGTCGAGCCATCTTCTACGATAACAATTTCAAAGGGCGTCTTTCCTTGTAAGAGTTCAAAACTCTGTAATAGTTCTTGTATTTCGTCAGGACGATTGTAAACAGGAATGATAAAAGAAAACTGTAATTGCATAAAACAAATGTAACAAAAAAGCCACCGTTTTATGGGTGGCTTGTTTTCAATATTTAAAATATTATTAGTCTTCTTTTACAAAAGTATCCATGACAGCATCACTAACTCCCATATTACTAAACCCGCCATCATTGTATAGATTTTGAAGTGTAACACGCTTAGTTAAATCACTAAACAAAGAAACCGTGTAATTAGCACAATCTAATGCTGTAGCATTACCTAGTGGTGACATTTTATCTGCATAAGCTATAAAGCCATCAAAACCTTTAACTCCACTCCCTGCTGTTGTTGGTGTAGGTGATTGAGATATTGTATTGACACGTACATTTTTATCACGTCCAAAGAAATACCCAAAACTACGGGCAATACTTTCTAAATAAGCTTTATTATCGGCCATATCGTTATAATCTGGAAACACACGTTGTGCTGCCATATAAGTTAAAGCCACGATACTTCCCCATTCATTCATAGCATCTGCTTTGTAAAGTGTTTGCATTACTTTATGGAAAGACATTGCAGAAACATCGGTTCCTTTTTGTGTCCAAGCATAATTCTGGTCTGTATAGTGTTTTCCTTTTCTAACATTTATGGACATTCCTATTGAATGTAGTACAAAATCTATTTTACCACCAAGAATCTCCATTGATTTTTCAACCAAATTTTGTAAATCCTCTTCAGAAGTGGCATCGGCAGGAATAATTTGAGAACCCGTTTTTTCAGCTAACTCATTTATTTGCCCCATACGCATCGCAACTGGTGCATTTGTTAGTACAAATGTTCCGCCTTCTTCATGCACACGTTCTGCAGTTTTCCAAGCAATTGAATTAGAATCTAATGCTCCAAAAATGATTCCTTTTTTTCCTTTTAATAAATTATATGACATACTTATTGATTTATATGTTTGATTGTTAGATTTTTTTAATCAGCGCACAAAGATACTAATTAATTAAGCAATTCTTTAGCATGTGCAATAGCAGAAGAAGACATCTCTACACCTCCCAACATTTGAGCAATTTCCACGATTCGCTCATCATGATTCAATTTTACAAGATTCGTTTGGGTGACATTATTTACATCTTCTTTATAAACTTTAAAATGTGAATGTCCTTTCGCTGCAACTTGAGGTAAATGCGTAATAGAAAATACTTGCATTGTTTTACTCATCTGCAACATAATATCTCCCATTTTATTTGATATTTCCCCAGAAACACCCGTATCTATTTCATCAAACATGATGGTAGGTAACTTTATATATTTCGATAAAACTGATTTTATAGCCAGCATAATTCTCGACAATTCACCCCCTGAAGCCGCTTTTTTAAGCTCGTTAAAATTTCCGCCTTTATTTGCAGAGAATAGGAATGATAATTCATCCTTTCCATTAGCAAAAAAAGTATCGCTATAAATCGCTTCTATTTTAAATTGAGCATTCGGCATCCCCAAACTAAATAAAATACTTTCTAATTGTTCTTTTAACTTTGGAATAACTTCTATTCTTTTTTTATGAATGGTTTTAGAAAGAGTATTTAATTGAGTGGTTTTAGAGTCAATTTCCAATTGTTTTTTCTGAATAGTATCATCTAAATTTTCTGTTACTGATACTTTTTCTTCTAACGCTTCTTTTATTCTAATTAATTCTGAAACATCTGCAGCTACATGTTTTTGCATCAAATTATGAAGCATTTTAAGTTTAGAATCAACGGTTTCTAATCTATTAGGATCTACTTCTAAATTATCTTGCATAGCGCTAACTTCATTAAACACATCATCCATATCTATTAAACTGCTATTAATTCTATTAAATAGATCTTCATATTTAGATGAAAACCCAGACAGTTTTTGAAATGTATTTTTTAATGTCGTTAATGTAGACAAAACACCCACTTCTTCTTCGCTTAAAAGATGATGAGCTTCATCCAGCTTATCTTTAATTCCCTCAATGTTATTAAGAGTTTCATATTCTTCTTCTAAAATTTCAAATTCACCAGCAATTAATTTGGCTTCTACTAATTCGTTTAACAAAAACGAATTATAATCATGCTCTTTAATCGCTTCAGCCTGAAAAGCCAAAAGTTCTTTTAATTCTTTTTGAAGTATTTTATAAGTTTTTAGTTCTTCTTTATAATTCTGTATAACGGCATCGTGTTTTGCTATGGCATCAATTACTTGAAATTGAAATTCATTACTTGTAAGTTCTAGTGTTTGATGCTGTGAATGAATATCAATTAAACGCTCTCCTAACAATTGTAAACTGCTTAAGTTTACTGGTGAATCGTTCACAAATGCCCTTGATTTTCCAGAAGGTAATATCTCTCTACGAATGATAGTCTGCGATTCGTAGTCGAAATCTTCTGTTTTAAAAAGTGATTTTAAATGATAGTCTGAAATATCAAAAACGGCTTCAATAATGCATTTTTGAGTAGTATCTTTTAAGCTATTTAAATCAGCACGTTTTCCTAAAATTAAAGACAAGCCTCCAAGAAGTATCGATTTACCTGCTCCAGTTTCTCCTGTAATTATGGATAAGCCATCATTAAAATCGACATGTAATGTATCTATTAAAGCGTAATTTTTTATTGAAAGTGATGTTAACAATGCTGTTTTTAGTATTTAAATTTTCGGAAATAAATATAATGAAAGCGTTTTAAATATAGAGCAACTTAAAACTTAATCTTTTGCCATTTAGTACTATGCATAGGCGCTATTTTTTGAAGTGTTTCTTTAACACTTGCTATATTTACATTAGGGCCATCACTAAAAATTAGTGCAATTTCATCTGCCTTGGCATCAAAAAAGGTACGCAGTATAAAAGAGTTCGGTCTACGCCTATTCATAGCCTGAAATAATTCTAAAGAAGCCGCAACTTTTTCTTTACCTTCTTTTGTTTTTTCACTCATAACATCTAAGCCTTCTCTATGATAAGTATACAAAACTTCTCTAAATTCTTTAAAAGTTGGAGACAGTACATTATCTATAAGTGCAAATCTACTTTGCAGGCCATCTTCTACTTTCCATCCTTTAAAATTACCCTGCTGCGAATAATTTGTAATAATCTGTGCTTGCTTATAATATTCATCACCTCCCTTTCTAGAAAAAGAATCAGCATCTAATGCTAAAATCATGTAAATATGGTATGCTAATACCGATATTAAATTAGATTCAAATTGATTGGGATTGAAAATTAAATTTTGAAATTCTAAATATCTAAAATTAAAATCTTTATCATTAAAATTATAAATTGGCGTGCTAAATGATGAACCAAAAATAGGACGTGATGATTGTACTTGGATAGATGCTTGAAACGCCTCACCACTATAATCTGTGACATTTATAACCATGCTACAACCTATGCGTTCTTGCGTTTTAAATGTTTTATTTGTCCATTTAGTATTATTAATAAACTCAGTAAGTTGCTTTTCTAAGGTTTTAAAAATTGGAAAATTTTCGTTACCTGTTTGCTGCGCATTTACAACAACTTCACAATTTAGTTCTTGTGAAAACCCTTTAATTCCTAGGCAAAATATTAAAACAACTAAAATATTACGCATGTGTTTGTTCTATAATTTTATTTAATAAATCTTTAGCGACCTCTGTTTTAGATTTTAATTGAAACTCTGTGATAATTTCTTTATCATCAATAAATGTAACCTTATTAGTATCACTTTTAAAACCAGCACCTTTATCGTTTAACGAATTTAAAACAATTAAATTTAAATTCTTTCTTTTTAATTTTCCTTTTGCGTTTTCAAGTTCATCATTTGTCTCCAATGCAAACCCAACCAAATATTGATTATTTTTAATCTCTCCCAAAGATGCTAAAATATCTTTTGTCTTTTCTAACTCTAAGGTTAACGTTGGATCTTTCTTTTTTATTTTTTGAGAAGCGACTTCTTTTGGTTTAAAATCTGCTACAGCTGCAGAAAGTATCGCTATATCTACATTTTGAAAATATGCATGTACAGATTCGTACATGTCTTGTGCACTAATAACAGGAATAACCTGGATTAAAGTGTGTAATACTTTTTGATGCGTTGGGCCTGTAACTAAAATAACCTCTGCTCCTAAATTTGCTGCTGCTTTAGCTATTTCAAACCCCATTTTACCACTAGAATGATTTCCTATAAAGCGAACTGGGTCAATAGCTTCATAAGTTGGCCCTGCTGTTATGAGTACTTTTTTTCCTTTTAAGGGGAGTTTATCTAAAATATCGTTTTCAATAAAAGTGACAATATCTTCAGGTTCAGCCATTCTGCCTTCTCCAACCAAACCACTTGCTAATTCCCCGCTTGTCGCTGGAATCATAATGTTTCCATAATCCATTAAAGTATGAAAAGAATGAATTGTACTTGGATGTTTATACATATCCAAATCCATGGCTGGTGCAAAATATACAGTACATTTTGCCGATAAATATGTTGCTAACAACAAATTGTCACTGGCTCCATTTACCATTTTAGAAAGCGTATTTGCGGTTGCTGGTGCTATAACGAAAATATCGGCCCAAAGACCTAAATCTACATGGTTATTCCACACAGCATTATCATCTTCCTCATTTGTAAAAGACGAATGTACGGGATGTTTTGAAAGTGTTGATAAGGTTAAAGGTGTAATAAAATCTTTAGAAGCGGGCGTCATAACTACTTTTACGTTAGCCCCTGCTTTTATAAACAACCTTACTAGTGAAGCCGTTTTATAAGCAGCAATACCAGCACTGATGCCTAATAGTATATTTTTGCTGCTTAGTATGCTCATAAAAAATAGCTTTCAGAATTTTTATCTTTTCTTTTTACTTTTGTAAAACTCACAACCGTAACGAGCTGCTATGCTTGAAAATTTGTGCCTTGATAAAAGTAAAAACAAATGCGCTAAATTCTCCTGAAAGCTATTTGTTATGGAGTCATAGATATTTTAAAAATTAATCTTGAGAATCTTCCTCAGTATTTCTAAAATAAATTTTATCTGTTAACCACTCTTGAACAGCTAAAGCATGAGGTTTAGGCAGTTTTTCGTAAAATTTAGAAACCTCAATTTGCTCTTTATTTTCAAAGATTTCTTCAAGACTATCATTGTAAGTAGCAAATTCATCTAACTTATCGATAAGTTCTTTTTTAATCTCAGTGTTAATTTGCTCTGCACGTCTTGCGATTATAGAAATTGACTCGTAGATATTTTCTGTTGGCTCGTCAATTTGGTTTCTGTCGTACGTTACAGTATTAACTGGAGCATTGGTTTTTTTTAAATCCATTGTCATTATTATTTAACTTTTAGTGCTATATTTTTTTAATTCTTCCTCTAAGCTTGTTGCCATAACATCTGCATCTTCTATATGCTTAGAATTGGTATATAATTTCTTGAATGAAATATAATATTCTTTTGCTGTTTCAAGACGATTCTTTTTTAAGGGTACTATACCATCAACCGTCTTTTTATATTCTCTACTGTTAATAGCCAATTTGAAAGCAGAATCTAATCTATAAAACAAAGCGTCTTCTCGTAATTCAGATCCTGGGAAATCGAAAACAAAATTATCGAAAGATTTTATTGATGCTGGAAAATCTGATATTCGATTGTATTGTTTAGCAATACTATATGCTTTCTTTTCTAGTTTAAAATCTAATTCTTTAACTAATTTATTTGCTTCAACAAGATATTCAGACTCTGGAAATAAATTTATAAATTCCTGAAGTTTTTCTATAGCTTCTTTTGTTTCTTTTTGATCTTTACTATAAATAGGAGATAACATATAGTAGCTCTTCGCACTCAAAAATGAAGCTTCTTCCAGCTTCTCACTTTTTGGGTAACTTGTTACAAAACGCTCAAATTGATAACCTGAAACATAGTAATCTTTCATTTTGTAAAATGAATTTGAATACAAATACATTAGTTTTTCAGCTTGAGGTTTCCCTCTATATTTTGGTACAATTTGAGTGAAAAGTCTATTGGCCTTAGAAAACTTACCTTCATTATAAAGCGCTTCCCCCATTTTGAACTTATCAGCTATACTCTCAGATTTTAATGTCTTTTGATATTCGCTACAACTGTTAAAAACAGCAAAAATTATTAATATGTAAAAAAGCTTTTTCATTTGTTAGTCTTCACTGATTAAAAAGGCTATATGTAATTTGGCATTATAAATATCTCAAATAATATTGATATTTTTGGATATGCTTATTTCATAGGTTTTTAAACAGAATGCAAAATTAAGTTATTAATATGGATTTTAAAAATATTATTTTACGGCTAAAATAATTGCTTAAAGTCAGTAATCATAAGGTTTAAGTATTATTTAACAGTCCTAAAACTCATTTACAAAAGCGCTTATCTTTTCTTTTAACGGATTAGATGCTGGAACTAGTGGTAATCTCACACGATCCTGACATAAATTTAATGTTTCAAAAACAGCTTTTATTCCTGAGGGATTATTCTCTTCAAAAATATAGCCAATAACATCCATTAATTTAAAATGGTATTTATATGCGGCTTTAACGTCCCCTTTTAAACCTAAACGTATCATTTCTGAAAACTCTTTAGGGAACGCTTGTCCTATAACAGAAATCACACCTGCCCCACCTGCTAAAACAATTCCCAAAGCCAAATCATCATCACCCGAAATAATTAAAAAATCTTCTGGTTTATTCTTTAATAACTCTAAATATTGAGATACATTGTTTCCTGCTTCTTTTACAGCTATAATATTTTGAAAATCTTTAGCTAGACGTATCGTAGTTTCTGTCTCAACATTTTTTGAAGTTCTCCCTGGTACATTATACAAAATAATATCTACAGGAGATGCTTCAGAAATAGCTTTAAAATGCTGATAAATCCCTTCTTGAGTTGGTTTACTGTAATACGGTGATACTGATAAAATAGCATCTATATTACTTAAATCTGTCGTTTTTATTTCCTCGATAACGTTAGCTGTATTACTGCCACCTATTCCCAAAACCATTGGTAAGCGCCCGTTATTAGTATTGGAAATGGTTTTTATTACCTCCTTTTTCTCTTGTTCAGTAAGTGTTACACTTTCTGCTGTTGTACCACAAATCACAAGATAATCGGTGCCATTATCAATATTGAAATTAACAATATTTGCTAAGGCATTATGGTCTACACTCAAATCTGATTTAAAAGGTGTAACCAAGGCAACTCCAGTTCCTAAAAACTTACTATTCATTCTTAATTTTATTTAATATAGTTAGATATTTAATAGTCTCTTCTTTAAATATTTTAAACTCTTTTAACTTAGTTTTAATAATTAAATCATTTATACGCTCATCATTTTGCGCAATGCCAATTTTTAATTGTGCTTTAGACTTTGCAGTCATTATCTTTAATTCTAAAGCATCTTTAGTGTAGTAACTAATTAAAGCATCATATTTAGTATCTAAAAACGTCTGTAATTCTACATTTTTTATAACACCTTTCCAACCAAAATCTTTTGGGTTAAAACAAACATCCCATGTCGTTAAGGTATCCTTATCGTTTTCAGAAAAAGATACGATCGTGAATTTATTATCGTGAATTTTTAAAGAACTTGCCAATCCTGACAATCCACTAAACAACTCAAAATCATCAATTTCATCAATATTTAAGATAACACCTAAGCTTTCAATCTTTTTATCAGTAACATTTACTTGTCGTTCTGATAACAATTTGTTCAAGTGCTTTTTATTAGAATTTTCTTTAAACCCCTTTAAAATCATTTATCTTTATACTTTACGCAAAGGTAGCAAAAGTACATTCAAAATATCCGTTTATACATGAGGTTAACACATTTTATTTTTTTGTTATATTTTTTTAATTTATATAGTTGTAAACTGTCTAAATTAGAATTAAAAAAAATTGAAGGCAAGCAAATACAAATCACAGAAAATCAACTTATTGATCCTGAAATTGAAGCTTACATAAAGCCTTTTAGAGATAATATTCAAAAAGATTTAGATGGCGTTTTAGCTTATTCTGTTAATACCTATTCTAAATCTGAGGGCGAACTTAATACAGCAATTGGAAATTTTATGGCTGATGCCGTTTACGATGAAGCCAATCCTATTTTTAAAAATAGAACAGGAAAAAGCATTGATATGGTATTACTTAATCATGGAGGTATTCGGTCAATTTTATCAAAAGGAAATATAACAAAGAGAACTGCTTATCAGTTAATGCCTTTTGAAAATAGTATCGTTGTGGTCGCTCTAAAAGGAAATCAAATAGATAGTTTGGTGGATTATCTAATTAAGAAAAAAAGAGCGCATCCTATATCTAAACTCAAATTAACAATAAATGAAAATAACAAAATAGTTGAAGTCAAAATAAAAGGCAAAGACATTGAACCTGGTAAAGTATATTTTGTTGCCACAAATGATTATTTATATAACGGTGGTGACTCCATGACTTTTTTTAAACCAAATGACAGCCTCTATGTTTTAAATTACAAAATTAGAAATGCTTTAATTGATAATTTTAAAAAGACAGACACTATTAACCCCACAATTGACGACAGATTTACTCAATTAAAATAAAAGCAAATGAAACGTAGAGATTTTATACAACAGACCTCAGCTGGAACTGCTTTAGCAGCACTTGGTGGTTTAAGCTTGCAATCTTTCGCAACTTCAGCTACAATAAAAAAAATAACAATTCTACACACTAACGATGTACATAGCCATATTGATGCTTTTGGACCTGAAGATGGTAGAAATGCAAATAAAGGAGGGGTTGCCAGAAGAGCCAGTTTAATTGAATCCATAAGGAATGAAAATTCGAATACACTTTTACTAGATGCTGGTGACATCTTTCAAGGCACGCCATATTTTAATTATTATGGTGGCGAATTAGAATTTAAATTAATGAGTAAATTAAAATATGATGCGGCCACTATAGGTAATCATGATTTTGACAATGGTATTGATGGTTTGTATAAACAACTAGAGCATGCTGAATTTCAATTTATTTCTGCTAATTACGATTTCTCTAACACAATAATGGATACGCATACCAAACCATATAAAATATTTAAAAAGGATGGAATCAAAATAGGTGTTTTTGGACTTGGAATCGAGTTAAACGGCTTAGTTGATCCATCCATGTATAAAGAAACTAAATATCTTGATCCCATTGAAATAGCACAAGACATATCTAGAGTTCTAAAAACAGAAGCACGCTGCGACTTAATAATTTGCTTATCTCATTTAGGGTATGATTACAGAAACAATCCAAACAAAATAAGTGATTTAAAATTAGCTGCTGCTACAAAAGATATCGATTTAATTATTGGCGGACATACCCACACTTTTTTACCCAAGCCTACCATTGTAAAAAATATTGACGAAAAAAATATGTTGGTAAACCAAGTTGGCTGTTACGGTATTAATCTTGGCAAGATTGATTTTTATTTCGATTCCGATAAAAACGTTTCTGCAAATGGCACCTCTATAATCGTTTAAGCCCAAATATTATCTGAAGTAAAACTTCTCCTTAGCTCATAAATAGCTTTTTTGTATTTATTATCTGCTATGACATATCTAAAAATAAAATAGAGCCCAATACCATATAAAACCCTATGGAGCATTTCAAAACTCCAATGGTATAAATAATAAAGATTAACGTAGTTTAAAATAGTAGAAAAAACTATAAAAACTACTGCAACTAGAAACAATATGGATTGCCTTGATTGTGTATTTAAATAAACACCAAAGGATATAAAAGCTAACACTATTAGAGATAGGCTTTTTAAACCAAATAAAAGCACCTCGGTATTGTCTGGAATAATAACTGTTAATATACTATACAAAGTATATAAGAAGAATAAATTAATAACAAAAACACCTAGTAAATATATTCCTATTAATTTATCAACTTTCAATAATTTAAATTTAGGAACAACAATCGCTATTAAGTACAAGTAACTTAAAAAGTATAGAATACTGGAAACCTTAATAAAAGTTTCGTTTGCAAAAAATGATGAAGAAATATCTCCAAGGAATGAAAAAAATAAAAAAGAAATAAAAATAACTCCTAAAGATTTATACTTAACAAGATAAAATATTAATAAAACGGGGATAAATAAAGCCATTGTTGACTTTAGCATTAGTGAATTTTGGGAAAAAGCAGCAAAAAAACTTATTGCTATTAATCCTAATAAAGCATAAAAAAACACTTTATTGAAAGTTAGGTTAAGCCAATTTTTCATGATTTTATGGTTAGTAGGTTATTCCAAATATAAAAATATAATTTTATTTCAACGATAAAAAGATGCTTTTTATCGATTTTTCATTAAAAATACACCGTTTATCTATAAAATTTAATTCACAAATGATAAGTAATCACAAAAGTTGCGTCTAAATTTTAAGTTTATAAATTTCGCACAAAATGAAAAAAAATATAACACTAACCTTAAGAATCATTGTAGCCCTTATTTTAATACAAACACTACGCTTTAAATTTACTGCGCACCCAGATAGCGTTTATATTTTTAGTCAAGTTGGTTTAGAGCCATACGGCCGAATAGGTATTGGAATTTTAGAGCTTATAGCAGGTATCCTATTACTCATTCCGAAAACAATATGGATGGGTGCTACACTTACTTTAGGAGTTATTAGTGGAGCAATTTTCATGCATTTAACACAACTTGGAATTGAAGTAAATAACGATGGTGGTGTTTTATTTATTACCGCTGCGTTTATATTTATTCTTTCTGCAATAATACTTTACATTTACAAAAATGAGATTCCTTTTATAAAAAAAAGGCCTTAGAATTTTATTCCATTACCATGTAATTCTCTTCCTCATTCAATACATTTAATAATTTTGATTGCTGATAGAAAAAGTAAAAAGCAACAAGTGTTAGTGTCGTTGAAATAAAATTAAGCAGACTTCTTTCTGCTATATAAAAGTAGGCCACTTGCACAACTTCTGAAAATACAATACATAATGACCCAATAAACAAATACAAAGATTTCTTATTGTCTCTATAAAAATAATTTAATAAAGCGACGGATAACAATAGAAGCATTACAATATTATATACCAACTCCAGATAATATTCACTTTCTATCCCCTCTCCCACTGTAGGTTTCAATATAATTTGTAAAACATATACTATGTATATATTCAAAATTGTTAAAACAATTAAATGAATTTTAAAATTTTTAAAGACATAGAGTAAATTGAGTGATTTACTAATTTTTATAACCAAAAATAAATAGGCTAGAATAAACAATATATTACCAACAAAATAGTCAATATCAAAAAAATCACTCTCATTCTTCTGAGGTATATATTTAATTATTATTCCCATCAAATCTGAGCCAGAATAACATAACATAAATAACAAAAAGAATATATTTTTTCTTTTGACAAAAAACATATAAATTAGCGCTATTAATGGACTTATTAGGTAATCTAAATTAAATGCAACAGATTCATTGCCATTAAATTCGAAAACAGCGAATAATGCATACACTAATAAAACTAAACCTACCAAGACTTTCGACTTGTACATAATAGCGATTTTGGTTATTGCGCAAATATAGATAAATTTTAATAATTAAAGAGTTAAAATTTACTTTTTATCGGCTAAAAAACGTATTTCATCGATGTTTTTGATTGTTTATTGTATTTTTTGTAAGAATTCATACTCGTTTATCATAATTACTCCAAGTTTATTCGCTTTTTCCATTTTACTAGGCCCCATATTATTGCCCGCAACGATATAACTTGTTTTAGAAGAAATAGAACTACTCAATTTACCACCATTATCTTCAATCAACTTTTTAAGCTCATTTCGGGATACACTTTCAAAAACACCAGACACCACAATGATATCGCCTTCCAGTATATTTGTTTGACCTATTAATTGTTCTGCAGACAACTCTAATTGTAACCCAAATTGTTTCAACCTATTAATAATACCTAAGTTTATTTCTGAACTAAAAAACAGACTTACACTTTCAGCAATCTTAACCCCTATCTCATCAACGTTTACCAAATCCTCTTGCGTAGCATTTGCAATGGCATCGATACTTTTATAATGCTTTGCCAATTTTTTAGCAACGGTTTCGCCCACATATCGAATTCCTAAAGCAAACAGAACACGCTCAAAAGGAATATTTTTAGAAAGTGCTACGCCTTGAATCAAATTATCGGCACTTTTTTCTGCCATACGCTCCAAAGGAACTACTTTTTCTTTAGTTAATTCATATAAATCTGAGTAGTTAGAAATCAAACCTTCATTTACTAAAAGCGCAACGGTTTCACCTCCAAGCCCTTCAATATCCATAGCTTTTCTTGATATAAAATGTTGAATCCTTCCTATTATCTGAGGATTACAACCATTATAATTAGGACAGTAATGCTGTGCTTCTCCTTCTTGCCTAGTAAGCTCTGTATTACATTCTGGACAATGCGTTATATATAGTGTGGGTTCTAAGGAATTATCTCGTTTACTCAAATCTACACCAAGAATTTTTGGAATAATCTCCCCTCCTTTTTCAACATAAACCTCATCCCCCACTCGAATATCTAATTTTTCTATTTGATCTGCGTTATGCAATGATGCACGTTTCACAGTAGTTCCCGCTAATTCTACGGGCTCTAAATTAGCTACAGGTGTGATAGCTCCAGTACGCCCTACCTGATAAGTAATGCTGTTTAGTTTTGTAGAAACTTGCTCTGCTTTAAACTTATAAGCCATGGCCCATCTTGGGGCTTTTGCGGTATACCCCAATTCTTCTTGTTGCTGTAAATTATTTACTTTAACAACGACGCCATCTGTTTCATAAGGTAAATCATGACGATGCTCATTCCAATAATCTACAAACTCTAATACTTCATCAATAGAATTTACAAGCTTAGCAGCATCTGGCACCTTAAATCCCCATGCTCTTGCTTTTTCTAAACTTTCTAATTGTGTTTGAATATTTAAATTTGTACCTGTTATATTATAAAGAAAACATTCTAATGGACGCTTTGCAACCTCAGCACTATCTTGAAGTTTTAAACTTCCCGAAGCTGTATTTCTAGGGTTCCTATAGGGCTCTTCTCCTATCTCAATACGCTCCTCATTCATTTTCTTAAAACCTTCAAAAGGCAATACAATTTCCCCTCTTATATCAAACTTAACAGGATAGTTATCGCCTTTTAACTGCAATGGTATCGATTTAATCGTTTTAATATTTGCTGTGACATTATCACCTTGAAATCCATCTCCTCTTGTAACTGCTTTAGTCAACTTACCATTTTCATAAGTCAAACTAATAGAAGCACCGTCATACTTTAATTCGCAAGTATAATGAATATCTCCGTCTACTAATTTTTTAATACGCGTTTCCCAATCTTGTAAATCTTCTTTCGAATAAGAATTGTCTAAAGAATACATACGATGCCCATGTACAATCGTTTCAAAATTCTTAGTTACAGCCCCTCCAACACGTTCGGTTGGGGAATTGGCATCAAAAAACTCAGGATGTTTCGCTTCAAGTTCTTGAAGTTCCTTAAGTTTTATATCAAAATCATAATCTGATATCGTAGCGTTATCTAAAACATAATAATTATGATTATGCTCTCGAAGCTCTATTCTTAGTTCGTTTATTTTATTTTGAATACTACTCATTCGTTTTTTCTCCTTTTATCATTCTATCTTTTTTAAAGATATCTTGTTTTAATTCTATTTTATTAAAGTTATTCTTTTTAAGTAGTTGAATCATATCTTTACTTAAATACTCATTTATTTCGAAATACAATAATCCTGCTTCATTTAAATTACCAATAGCAAATTGGGTAATAGCCTCATAAAATTGCAATGGGTTTTCATCTTTTACAAATAATGCCAAATGCGGTTCATTATCTACAACATTAGGCTTCATAAATTCTTTTTCCTTCTCTCGAACATAAGGTGGGTTTGATACAATAACATCGAATTTCAAGTTTTTGAAGCCTTGGATAGAAGTCTTTATGTTTAAAATATTTGCTTCAATAAATTCAATTGAAACCTTATTTAATTTAGCATTGTGTTTTGCTACTTTTAACGCTTCTTTACTAACATCTAAAGCATAAATTTTCGCATTTGGGAAACGTTTTGCTAAAGAAATAGCTATACATCCACTGCCTGTACCTATATCTAACATAGTATAGCTACTTGCTGTTAATTGTTTGTCCGTTGTTTGTTTTAAAACCCAGTCAACAAGTTCTTCCGTTTCTGGCCTTGGAATTAACACATGTTTATTCACCTTAAAAGGCGAGCCATAAAACTCCGTATGCCCCAATATATACTGTATAGGCTGTTCATCCTTCAATAGCGGTAACGCACTTAAAACAGCATCGGCATTATCAACCTTATAATCGGGTTTCAAAGCCAATTGCATTCTGGTTATTTCATAATAAGCATCAATTAATATAAAAAAGAAGCTATCTGTTTCTTCTTTTCCATAAATAACATCTAATTCTTTATGAAACAAACTTTGAATATCTTTTATCTTCATAAGTCCTTTTCCATCCATACGCTACAAGAATAATGTCCTGTACTTCCTAAAGCTTCCTTTATATGTTTAAAACCATAACTTTCATAAATATGAATAGCGGCTTTTAACTGAGATGCAGATTCTAAATAACACTTTTTATACCCTAACTCTTTAGCAGCTTGTAAGCATTTTTCGAACAACAATTTACCATAACCTTTTCCTCTTATTTTGGGAGAGAAATACATCTTCTGAATTTCACAGACATCAGTTTCAAAATCTTTTAAAGGCTTAATTCCTCCACCTCCCATAACCGTTCCTTTATTATCAATAACATAGTAAATATCATCACTGCCCTGATAAGATTCAAACATTCTTGGAGTTTCTTCATCTGTATACGCTGTACCCTCTAAAGGTATTTCAAACTCATGAAAACAATCTCTAATAACTTGTTCTATTTGTTCATTATCTCCAGTCTGAATTTCTCGAATAACTATAGTATCTTTACTCACTTTTAAAAGAATGATTTTACGCAAGTGAAGATACTTAAATCTAAAAAAAATAAAATGAGGAATATTATTATTTTATCAACAATATTATTTGCTTTCTCAAACTGTTCTGTTAATGAAAAACCAGAGTTTTTATATGTTGAGAATATTAAAGTTCTAGAATCAACCTCTAAACATATAACTTTAACTGCTGATGCCTTTTTTAAAAACCCTAATGATATTGGCGGTGAATTAAAAACTGACGAAATAAAAGTTTTTGTTAATGACAATGAAATGGCTACTGTATCAACTAAAAACTTTGATGTGCCTGCAAAAAAAGAATTTTCAATTCCATTAAAAGCGAACATTCCAACAGATAGTATTTTTAGCAATAAAAACTTGGGCGGATTGCTGGGAAGCTTATTCAGTAAAAAAATCAAAGTACAATACAAAGGGGACATTACATACAAAGCCTTAGGAGTTTCATTTACTTATAACATTGACAAAACTGAAGATGTTAAGATTAAACTATAAATACATTGACCAATCACGAAACATACATAAAACGTTGTATAGAAATTGCTAAAAATGGTTTAGGTTCTGTTAACCCCAACCCAATGGTTGGCTCTGTGATTGTTTATAATAATAAAATTATAGGTGAAGGCTACACAAGCCCTTACGGAGGCAACCACGCTGAAGTTAATGCTATAAATACAGTAGAAGACAAGACACTGCTAAAGGAAGCTACTATATATGTAACGCTAGAACCTTGCTCCCATTATGGAAAAACACCACCTTGCAGCGATCTTATTATTAAACATAAAATTCCAAACATAGTTATTGGTTGTATAGATGATAATCCAAAAGTAGCAGGTCAAGGCATTAAAAAACTTATAGATGCCAATTGCAATGTTACTGTGGGAGTTTTAGAAAAAGCATGCAAGGAACACCATAAACGTTTTTTTACATTTCATAATAAAAAACGTCCTTATATTATTTTAAAGTGGGCAGAAACGAATAATCGTTTTATAGCACCAAAAAGCAAAAAAAAACTAAAACCTGTTTGGATCACTAATAAATATTCAAGACAATTGGTTCATAAATGGCGTACTGAAGAGCAGGCTATTTTGGTTGGTACAAATACTGTTTTTCAAGACAATCCCAGCCTGACAGCTAGAGATTGGACAGGAAACAATCCAATTAGATTTGTTATAGACAGAACCCTAAAACTTCCTAAAGAAACTTCTGTCTTCAACAATGAAGCAAAAACTATTATTATTAATGAAAAAACCAAAGACCAAAAATTAAAACAGAATCATTGGAATTTGGAATTTATTAATTGGGATTTGAAGCAAAATATCGCTCAACAAATCTGCAACGTTTTATATAAAAATGATATAACGTCTGTAATTATTGAAGGTGGACAAAAAACACTACAGACCTTTATAGATGAAAATATATGGGATGAAGCAAGAGTTTTCACTGGGGATACTGAATTTAAAGAAGGTGTAAAAGCCCCTGTGTTTAAAGGAAAATTAATTTCTAAAGAAAAAATCTTGTCCGATATTCTTAAAATTTATAAAAATGATTAAAACTATTATTTTCGATTTCGGAAATGTATTTATCAATTTAGACATCGAAGCGCATATACAAAATGCTCTTAAAGCTTATGAAATTGAAGCTTTTTCTGAAGAAATGAGTGCTTTTAATAGTTTTTATGAACAAGGACTTATTTCAACTAACGAATTTCTTGAATTTTATACTGAAAACTTCCCAAAGCTTTCTAATAAGGAATTAATTGATATTTGGAATTTTATGCTAAAAGATTTCCCTCCACATCGTTTAGAATTCTTAAAACAGCTAAAATTAGATTCAAAATACAACCTAATACTATTAAGCAATACAAATGAACTTCATATTAATTGGATAAAAAAGCAGATTCCTTTTTATGAAACTTTCAAAAGCTATTTTCATGCTTTCTATTTATCTCATGAAATTCAGCTAAGAAAGCCCAATCAAGATATTTTCGAATTTGTACTAAACCAGCATAAAATAAATGCAAACGAATGCCTTTTTATTGATGACAATACAGATAATGTTAACACTGCAGAAAAATTAGGCATTAAGGTTTGGAATATCGATCCTAAAACCGACGACATCATAAACCTATTCTCAACGAAAAAGAATTATTTTAATGAATCCTAAAACTTAATACCTTGTCTTTTCACATTTATTAGTCAACGATAATCTTTTTAATAATTTTATTGTTATCTCTTTTAAACGTCACAAAATAAATGCCTTTAGACCAGTTACTAACATTAATAGCCAGATCTCCTCCAACTTTTAATTCTTCTTCTGAATATATTATATTTCCTAGAACATCTACTATAGATAGAGATCCATTCATATTATCTTTTATTTTAACATTTAAAATGGAGCTTGAAGGATTAGGGTATATAGAAAAAACATTTTCAAGATTATTGTCCTCGACATTTAAAGCTAAAGTTTGTATATGCGTTAAAATTATCCTAGTAGCAACCCAATTAGAATCACTTCCACCTCTATCTGAAAACTCTAAGGACAATTTTCCGTCATTTACATCCACTTCAAATATTTCGTTAAAGTACTCTCCAGGAGTTGTATTTATATTTTCTAACCTATCAACACCTTCTGCTTTAACAAATATATTATCATGAGGGTAAGAACGGTCTCCAAAAGTAATAAGTACTCTCCACGTACCATTTCGTAATTTCGTTTCAAAAGTTGCTGGTTGAGAAGACTGACACAAATCCCTATTAAGATCATTAGTTCCAGATGCGCTTCCACGATCTCTATCGCCAACGCTAGTAATATCTGTCCAACCATACAAACTATTAGATGTATCTCCATGTACCCGATCATAATCAGGCCAAACTGCAGATGTTCTAGTCCCTAAATCAAATCTAAATTGATCACTATTTTCATTAAAAAGCGAAGTCTCTTTAAAAACATATACAGCACCAAAATCCGTACGTCCAGACGTATCAAAAACAGTATAATGGAAAAAATCTCTACCATTTAGTCCTGATATTGGTGGTGTATACACAAGCTCATTTCTCCCTCCTGGCCCCGTACCATTGGAAAGACTAATTGTCCCACCCAGAAAACTTACCTGATCTAAAATCCTAACATCCAATACATCATTATTAACATCATAATCATTTGAAATTACATCTATTGTAACGGGATCATCAGATTGTACTTCATATTCATCATAAACTCCAAAAGGATTTACTTGACCTGGATTAGAAACTGGAGTTCCTGCTGAGCGTTTTTGATTAAGCACATCCCTTATAATTTTAGCTTCAGTTGAAGAAAACCTACCAATATTATGATTCCCTGACCCATGCATAACACTAATATAATAATCATTACCACCAGATGTTGTAGATCCTGAGTTATTTCTTGGTCTATTTTCATAAAATATTCCAGAACTGTTAGTATGTCTTAAATTCCAAAGATGTCCCACTTCATGCACTGCCGTTCCATTTGCCCAACTAGTCGCACCATTCCCTCCAATAGTAGCATATTTAAACGATGTTGCTATTTTATTAACATAAGCCAAACCAGATGGTGATGCTTTTACATGATAAACAGCCAAATCGTGTGTAGTACCTACTTCGCCTGGATTATTATTCCAATAATCTTTAAACGCCGCAAGGCTAGAACTAGCATTAGCAGCAGCGCCAGTAGCAGTCACCAGATCTCTTAATGGATCTGTGCTAGCGTTTGTTCTAATTATTACTGTACCAAGTCTAAATCGAACCCCAGAACCACGAAGAAATCGACTATTAAGGTTTCCAATTATGGATTGTGCCGAAGCTTGAGCGGTAGCCAAATTTCCATTGTAAGCAGAACCAAAAAAAGATCTCGAACCAATTTCCACACCAATTTCATATTCAAGAACATCCATTACTGTTGTAGGTGGTAAACTTGCAGACAGAAGACTATTTTCTTTTTGTAATAATTGCTTCTTTGAACTTTTAGAAGTATTGCTAGGCAATTTTATCACCTCACTTGTAACTTCTTTTTTTGATATGGAATGATTATGACCTTTTTTCTCGATATCTAACGAACATCCCTTTTCTAAATGTGAATGCTCTTTTTTAGCAACAAAAATTTCATGGGTCTTTTTATCTTTTAACGAGGGTCTTATTTCTATCGTCTCTTTATTCGGTTTAACTATAGTCGCTATCAACCCTTTTTCAGAAATAACGGCATTTACATAAAACTCTGAATGCTCTTTAACACTACCTGTATAGGTACATTCCTTAAGTTTTTCTGTTTCTATCATCTTACCAGCTCCATCATCAATTAAAAACCTGGTATTTCTTCCAAAAACAAAACTTTTCTCAAGTTCTAGAGTCATTAACTCTCCCAAATAAGAAATTTGTACTGAAAAACTAGATGGCAAATTCTCAGGAAGTGATTCAATAATTAAAAACTCTTGCTGAATATTTTTCTTCTCGGAATTTGTGTTATTTTGCGCACTTACGCTTAAACAACTTATGAGCAATAAAAAAAGGACTTTTAGAAATGACGGTTTAAACATTTTAATATTTTTTTGTTAGAGTATTAAAAACTAGTGTTCATTAGGTTATATCCAAAAACAACAAACACCCCCTACGCATCATTAAAATAAAATTTGTAAAATGTCTTTTTAACGATTAACCTCTTATAAAACATTAGAAATAAACATTTATGAGAATACAAAAATTATACTTATTATTACAAAAATGAATTCTATAAAAGATACTTATAAAACGATTCTGAAAGCTTCAGAAGAAAAACTTTACAAGGATAAAAACAGTAAATTTTATGGTTATGCATTTCCAGTTTTAAAAGAAAGTGATGTAAAAGCCTATATTGAAATATTAAAAAAAGAACATCATGCCGCAAGACATTGGTGTTATGCTTATCAATTAGGAACAGAAAACATTTCTTATCGGGCGAATGATGATGGAGAACCCAACAACACCGCTGGCATGCCTATTTATGGGCAAATTCAATCTTTTGAAGTTACCAATATTTTAATTGTTGTGGTACGATACTTCGGTGGTGTAAAATTAGGGGTTGGAGGCTTAATCAATGCTTATAAGACTACTGCACAAATAGTGTTAGAGCATTCTAATATAGTAGAAAAAACCATAAATATTGATTACCTTATTTCATTTGATTATAAAAATATGAATAAAGTAATGCGTATTATTAAAGAGAGAAACTTAAAAATTATTAATCAAATATTAGAAATAGATTGTAAAATAACTATTTCTGTGAGAAAAAAAGAAGCAGCATCTATTTTTGAAATTTTCAATCATCTCTTCGAAATCGATATAAAAGAACCTAACTAGTTATAAGGTCCAAAAGATATTGTGGTGCTTTTGTAGGTCTGTGCGTTTTCATATCAATAAATACTAAAGTCGTACTCGCTGTTGTTAAAACTTCTTCTTTTTCATTTGTGATTTCATACTCAAATTCGATCTTTGCTGTAGGTCTTTTTTTTAGTTGAGTTTTTACATTAATTACATCATCATAACCTACTGATTTTTTATAGTTTATACTCAAAGAAACTACAGGCAACATGATACCATTCTCTTCCATGGTTTTATAAGAAATTCCTAATTTCCTCAACCATTCTATTCTCCCCATTTCAAGGTATAATGCGTAGTTACCATGATAAACGACACCCATCTGGTCAGTTTCACCATATCTCACTCTTATTTGTATTTCGTCGATTTTCATAGGGATTATTAAATATTTTTTCGTAGTTTCGGCATGAGCTTAAACATGGGGAAAAAATTCTAAAAATTCAATAGTAAATCATTTTTTTTTTAAGAATTTTGTTCACATATTTGCCACGAGTAAAATGGGAATGGGGGAATTCAATCTTTCTCTGATTAAAACTAACTAACAAAACTACTAAACAAAGCTAATGAGTATAACTGCGCAATCGGTATGGGATAATTGTCTTGAATTCATAAAGGATAACATTCAGCCGCAAGCATATAAAACTTGGTTTGAACCTATTATAGCAGTTAAACTTACAGACAACGCTCTTAGCGTTCAAGTTCCTAGTAAATTTTTTTACGAATGGCTTGAAGAGCATTATGTAAAAATCTTAAAAGTATCTCTTACAAAGGAATTAGGTGAGACTGCCAAACTTGTTTACATTATAAAAATGGAAAACACATATGGTAACAAACAACCTTTTACTGAAAAAATTCCAAGCTCAAATAGAACTCCAGTAAAATCGCAAGATGTTGATATTCCTTTAAAGAATAAAAGTCCAGAATTAAGAAATCCTTTTGTTATTCCTGGCATAAGAAATGTAAAGATAGAATCCCAATTAAATCCTAATTACAGTTTTGAAAACTTTTTAGAAGGAGATTCAAATCGTTTAGCTCGAAGTGCTGGATTAGCCGTTTCGGCTAAACCTGGAGGCACATCGTTTAACCCGCTTTTAATTTTTGGAGGGGTTGGTTTAGGAAAAACACATTTAGCACATGCTATTGGAGTTGATATAAAGGATAAATACCCAGAAAAAACGGTTTTATATATTTCTGCAGAGAAATTTACTCAGCAATATATCGATGCTGTTAAGAAAAATAATAGAAATGACTTTATTCATTTTTACCAAATCATTGACGTATTAATAATTGATGACGTTCAATTCTTTTCTGGAAAAACAGGAACACAAGATGTTTTCTTCCATATTTTTAATCATTTGCATCAAAATGGCAAGCAAGTTATTTTAACTAGTGATAAAGCACCTGTTGATATGCAAGATATAGAACAACGTCTACTATCTCGTTTTAAATGGGGGCTTTCTGCAGAACTGCAAACACCAGATTTTGAAACCAGAGTTTCTATACTTAAGAATAAATTATATCGTGATGGTGTTGAAATGCCTGAAGATATTATTGAATACGTAGCTAAAAACATTAAAACCAATGTTAGAGAATTAGAAGGTGCCATTATTTCATTAATAGCGCAATCTTCATTCAATAAAAAAGAAATCACTATTGACTTAGCTAGAATTATAGTTGAGAAATTTGTTAAAAACACAAAACGTGAAGTTTCTATAGATTATATACAAAAAGTAGTATCAGATTATTTCCAAATGGATATAGATACTCTACAATCTAAAACAAGAAAACGTCATATTGTTCAGGCGCGTCAATTAGCCATGTTTTTTGCAAAAAAATTCACTAAAGCATCATTAGCAAGTATTGGTTCTCAAATAGGGAAACGCGATCATGCTACTGTTTTACATGCTTGTAAGACAGTTGACAATTTATCTTCAACAGATAAACAATTCAGAAAATATGTTGAGGATATCACCAAAAAGCTTTCTATTTAAAATTCACTAAAAATGACTAAAATTCTGATGGTATGTTTGGGTAACATTTGTCGTTCTCCACTTGCCGAAGGCATTTTAAAATCTAAACTTTCAAGTGATTTATTTCAAGTAGATTCTGCTGGTACTGCAAATTATCATACAGGAAATCCACCAGATAAACGCTCTATAGATGTAGCCAGAAAATATGGGTTGAATATTTCTAATTTAAAAGGAAGACAATTTAAATCTTTCGATTTTGATGTGTTCGATTTAATTTATGTGATGGATGAATCCAACTTTAGAAATGTTATTTCACTAGCCAGAAACGATGAGGATATCGCAAAAGTAAAATTCATTTTAAACGAAGTGTATCCAGATCAAAATTATAATGTTCCAGATCCATATTATGGAGGTGACGAAGGTTTTGAAAACGTTTACAAAATGCTAGATGAAGCTTGCGATATTATTGCAAAAAAATTAACTTAAAAAAAACACCTATGGACACAGTTAAGGGCAAGCTATACTTAATCCCAACAACTTTAGGTGAAAACGACCCTATGGAGGTCTTACCTTTATCAGTAAAACAAATCATTGAACAAACAGACTTTTTTATAGTTGAAAATGAAAAAACAGCCAGACGTTTTATAAAAAAAATAACACCCAATAAATCACAACCAGCCTTAAATATTTTTCTCCTAAACAAGTTTACAGACTCAAGCGAATTACCTAGCTTCTTATCTCCTTGTTTAAATGGCACTAATGTCGGGCTTTTATCTGAAGCAGGATGCCCTGGAGTCGCAGATCCTGGCGCTGATATTGTAAAATTAGCCCATCAAAAAAATATTAAAGTAGCGCCTTTAGTAGGACCTTCATCGATTTTAATGGCCATGATGAGTTCTGGAATGAACGGCCAAAGCTTTGCTTTCAATGGATATTTACCTATAGATAAAGGAGATCGAAAAAGTGAAATTAAAAGACTGGAACGATTATCTTTTGAACATAATCAATCACAATTATTTATAGAAACTCCTTATAGAAATAATAAAATGCTAGAAGATTTATGTCATACGCTAGAAAAAAACACTGACATATCTATAGCATGTGATATCACCTTAAATACAGAATTTATAAAAACACAAACAGCAAATGAATGGAAAAAAAATATTGTAGACCTACATAAGAGACCTACAATATTTATTATTCATAAAAGCTAAATTCTTGTTTAAGAAATATAACAATTCTAGTTGCAACCTTCAATGTTAAACATTTCAGGATTTATTTACAACTTATATCGCTTTAGCTCTTTTATTTGGCTTTACAAATGATGTATCGTATCCCGAAAAACGTTTCATATAATCATGAACGGTAGTACCATATCCATCAGCGAAATTATCTAAACCGTAACTTCTTAAGTATTTTTTTACATTACCTGGACCTGCCAAATGTGCGGCAGCTAAAATACCAGACTCCGTTACAATTATTCCGTTAACGCGTTTTCCAACAAAATTCTTGATATCACGTCTCAAAATCCATTTATTACGTTCTGCATTTGCAATAAAAGCACGTTCTTGAAGTCTTGGGTTCTTCAAAAACTTAGTAGCATTTTTAATGCCAATCATTTTTAAAGTTTCTTTTCCAAATTGATACTTACCTAAATAGCCAAATGTATTCACAGAAAAGTAATTACCTCCAGATTCTTTAAAAGCTAATGCTTCCTTAAACCCAACAAACGACTTACCTAAGTAAGGAGAGAATGATTCGTTAGATGCCAATAAATTAACATCTGAGCTTACATCAACACGTACTGTATAATTTAAGTCCAATCCTTTTGTAGAATATTTACTTAAATCAATAGTCTCTTCAGATGAAAGCGACACACTTAATATAAAACATATTGTAAGTGCGAGGGTCGTATAACTTGCAATATTCTTTACCATAATTTTAAACTTTTTCAGCGTATTTTTTTAACAAAATACCCCTTGAAATTTCAGCGTGCAAAATTAGGCTTTTTTTTAATTATTTCAAAATTAATCGATTATGTGCATTTTTTAGTTGTAGAATAGATGAAATACACACTTATTTTTATTGATTTCTAATGTAGGGAATGGTATTTTTACCATATTAAAAATGTCAAAAATCGACCTCAAAAACTTTGAATCTGTCCTAATAGCATTCAAATTTACATCAAAACTCAAATAGTATTGACGCAGCCTTTGATTAGTTGTTAACATCTGATTGTCAATAACATTCGATCCAGAGAGCATACCATCTGCACCATAACCGACAGCGATATTTAACCATTTTGGAATTTTACTTTCTTTAAAAAATGAATTTAGGTTGGCACTTAACCAATACGTTTGTCCATTATAATCTTTTAAGACTTGCTCTAAAAAGTTCTCACCAAGTTTATCTGGGTTTAAATTTGCATACCTGGTTTGATGAAAAGAATACTTCAAAGCAATTCTCTGCTCCTTCCATAGTAATTCTTGCCCAATATACAGACCTGTTCCTGCAGCATTGGCAGCAATATCTCCCCACGAAAAACCCCATTCTTTTGAATACCCGTCTAATACTTCAACAGCTGTTAAAAACCCAAATCCTAAAGTTGCACCATATATTAATTGATCTTTTTTCCCTACACCGCTCCAATTTAATAGCTGTGCGCCATGTTTCCCCATTTGGTAAGATGTAAACGCATGACCTATTTTATCCATTTGAAGCCAGTCGTTATTATCATTAACCGTATGAAACTTTGAACGATCGAAATCGGCATACCAAAGTTGATTTAAACCTATTAACGAAATACCAACCAAAGACACCTCAGCAATAGCTATTGCATCCCTTCTGGGTTTATTAAGTGTATCACTAGGTGTTAAAAATCCATCTAATCTGGATTGCGAATAAGAAAGCGAAGACAATAGCGTGAAAAAAAGAATATATTTTATAGCAAGATTCTTCACTATTTATTAATACCTTGAGATGATAAATAGCGATGATATTCTCTGGCATTTACATTATGTTGTGACAAAGTTTTAGCAAACTTATGGAAACCCAAACGTTTTGCATCTGCAGCAAAATAGATATACTCGTGTTTCTCATGATTTAAAACAGCATCAATTGCCGAAATATCGGGCATAGCTATTAAACCAGGAGGTAGTCCTGCATTTTTATATGTATTATAAGGAGATTCAATCTCTTTATGGATATTTAAAACACGTTTAATAACAGTATTCTTATATTTAGGTAATTTGTAAGCTGCAAATTTAAGTGTAGGGTCTGCTTGTAATGGAATCCCTCTTTTTAATCTATTGATATATACTCCAGCAATTCTTGGCTGTTCGGTAGCTTGTTTAGATTCTTCATACACGATTGAAGCTAGTGTTATAATTTCTTCTTGAGACAAATTTATCGCTTTTGCTTTATTTTTTCGAGAATCATTCCAAAAACGATTATACTCCTTAAGCATACGATTTCTGAACGTTTCTCCAGAAGTATTCCAAAAGAGTTCATAACTATTCGGTAAATACATACCTAATGCAGTTGCTTCTTTAAAATTGTTTTCAACTAAAAACGAGGCCTCTTTCATGGCTTTTAACAAAGAAATACTATCTGCCTCAATTTGTACTGCTATACGCCCCGCTAACTTTTCCAAAGACTCCTGATTATTGAAAGAGACTTTAATCGGTATATTCTTACTTCGAATGGAATTAATAATATCATTATTACTCATCCCTTTTTTTATAGCATACTTCCCTGCTTTGATATGAGTTGTGTACTTTTTTTGTTCGGCTAAATCATCAAAAGAGTCTATATCATCTAATAAAGGTATTAACTGATTTCTAACATCTTCATAAGTCGCATTAGAAGGAACAAAAATATAAGCGGTTTCATTATTAAACTTTGTATTTGGTTTAAGCATCGCTTTATATACAAAATTTGCAAAAAAAGCAGCAACTACCAATCCAATAATTACAATTGTAATAAGTATCTTTTTAATATACATTTTAATTATTTATAAGCTGAAATAAATATTCATTTTTATAGGAACCATTACTACGAATCCAATCTTTTTTTAGTCCAATTTTTTCAAACCCCTGTTTTGTAAAAAGTTTTATACTTGCTACGTTTTCTTCAGAGACATTGCAATACAACTGATGTAAACCTAAATGTGTAAAACTATAGTTTGTTAATAACTCAAGAGCCTCTTGCCCATAACCTTTTCCTCTATGACCATCCTCTTTAAGTAATATACCAACACCTGCCCTACCATTTTTGAAATCGAAATCAAACAAATCAATCATTCCCAATGATTCATCTTTATAACTCGAAATAACCAACCTTAATTGTTTAACTTCGAAAATATCTTTATGAGCTTGTTCTAAATATTGCTTTATTAAATATTTTGAATATGGTGTTATAGTGTTACTAATTTCCCATATAGTTTCATCATTTTCAATAGCATGAATAAACTCTAAATCCTCAGGTTCTAAAGCACGTAAGTATATATTTTCGCCTTTTAAAGTAATCATAAAGAGCCTTTAAAAACAAGTTTAGCAGCTCCAATTAACCACACATTTTTGTAAAGTCCGTTTTCCTCTTCAAAAGACACTTTCAACTCACCTCCTGGAACTTGAAGTGTTATAAGTTTATCGGTTGTTTCATTAATAGCATGCATTGCTAAAGCCACAGCAGTAGCGCCTGTACCACATGATAATGTTTCATCTTCTACCCCTCGCTCATAAGTTCTGACTGTAAAAATTTGATCGCTCACTTTTTTTACAAAATTCACATTACTGCCTGCCTCATTATATGGGGCTCCATATCGAATTTTCGAGCCTTTTGTTTTTATATCGAATACTTCGATCTCATTTTCAAATTGCACATGGTGTGGCGATCCTGTATCTAAAAAGACATGTTTTTCATGTTTTTCAATGGTATCAACATCCACCATTTGAAGTTTCACAATATCACCACTAATAGAAGCATGATGTAATCCGTCTATAGCTTCAAAGATGGCCTTATCTTTTATAACACCTAATTGCTTTGCAAAAGCTACCAAACAACGTCCACCATTACCACACATAGAACTTTCGTTTCCATCAGCATTATAATAGACCATTTTAAAATCTAAATTATCATGATTTTCCAATAGAATAAGTCCATCTGCTCCTACTCCGAAACGTCTGTCACATAAAAAAGCGACATGTTCAGTATTATTTTTGTCGAAAGTTTGCTGACGATTATCAATCATCACAAAATCGTTTCCTGTTCCCTGGTATTTATAAAAAGTCTGTTGCATAATTCAAAGCACAAAGATATAAATATTATACTGTATTTTTGATTGTTAAATAGTCGTTAAAATTGACGTTAAAAATCGTTAAAAATGGACTAGCCATTCAATAAATATTTAATTTTAATCGTTATTAAATTGTAATCAAAGCTGAAAATTTATGAAGAAGATTTTATCATTAGTACTTGTTTCGGCATTAGGTGGTGTTATTACTCTTAGTGCTTATAAACTCTTTTTGGAAAAAGAAGATAAAGTTGTTGTCGAATCAACTCAAACAACCCCTACTTTTTTACCTACAAATAACGTAAATACCTTATTTAATAGTACAAACGAAGCTCCTAATTTTACTTTGGCAGCCGAAAACACCGTTAATGCTGTAGTCCATGTAAAAAATGTGACACTTAGTTCTGGTCAAATGACTTTTGAAGATTTATTTTTTGGAAGACGTTCCCAACGTGCTCAATTAGGAACAGGTTCTGGGGTTATTATCAATGCCGACGGATACATTATTACCAATAATCATGTAATAAAGAATGCTCATGAACTATCGGTGACTTTAAATAATAATAAAACTTATAATGCTGAATTAGTTGGTACGGATCCTAAAACAGATATCGCTCTTTTAAAAATTGATGCAGACGAAGCGCTGCCTTACGTTACTTTTGCTGATTCTGATAACGCCAAAATAGGCGAATGGGTTTTAGCTGTTGGTAATCCTTTTAATTTAACATCAACTGTAACTGCTGGTATTATTAGTGCAAAGGCTAGAGATTTATCTGGTACAAGTGCGCAATCATTTATTCAAACAGATGCTGCTGTAAACCCTGGTAATTCAGGAGGTGCACTAGTTAATACAAATGGTGAACTGGTAGGTATAAATACTGCTATTTCATCCCAAACAGGATCTTACATAGGCTATTCATTTGCTGTACCTAGTAATATTGCTAGAAAGGTTATTGAAGACATTATGGAATATGGTAATGTTCAAAATGGTATATTAGGCATTCAAGGTGGTGCTTTAAATAGCAGCATTGCAGAAAAAATAGGAGTAGATGATACAGAAGGTGTCTACATAGATAGTGTAATTGAAAATTCTGGTGCCGATAAAGCTGGCATCAAAAAAGGTGATATAATTAAAGAGATTGATAATATTAAAGTATCCAAATTCTCTGATTTAAAAGGTCATATTAGTGCTAAACGCCCCAATGACATAGTAAATTTAAAACTATCTAGAGACGGAGATATAAAAACAATCTCAGTAACTTTAGAAAAAAATGAAACGTTCACACTCCCTTTAGTTGGTAGAATTAAAAATACTAATCCTTCAGATTTGAAAAAATATAAAGCACCACATGGTGTGAAAATAATTAAGTTAAATGATGAATATTCTGAATACTGGAAAAATAATGGTATTGAAGAAGGTTGTATTATTACATCTATTAATGATGTAAAAGTAAAATCTGTTGATGATGTACAAAGTGTATTAAGAAATAAATCTGAATCCTTAAGAATAGAACTTATTAATATTAAAGGAGAAAAGGAACGTTATAACTTTAGATAACAAACATACTTTATAAGTTACAAACCCTTCAAAAACCTATGTTTTTTTGAAGGGTTATTTTTTTGTTAAAATACGCTACGAAAACGTTTGAAATATGATATTTTTGTCGGAAATTTAACTAAACTAAATTATTTTACTATGTCTTTTAACAAAGCTTATGAAAATGAGTTAGCCTTTCAAGCAGATCGTCGAAGAGCTACCGTAGAATTTATTAAAATTATTAGTGACCTCTGGTACGACAAGTCCATTGAATTAGTCATTTTCAGAAATCAACTAATCGATAGAAATGTAAGTCAAATTTTAAACCTACATGAATATGCTGGTAAATTTGTTCAAAAGCCTATTTCTATTTTTGATTCGGTTGAAATTGCTCAAGCTATTAAAACACTAGATGTGCCTCCTGCAAAATTGGATATAGGCAAACTTACCTACGAATTTCACTTAGAAGATAACAAGCACAGTAATGCCACTGCTTTTGTTGCCAGAAAATTAAAAGATGCCAGTAAAAATGGTGATATCCTTCCAAAAGATGTGGTCCTCTATGGTTTTGGAAGAATTGGTCGTTTAGTCGCTCGCGAACTCATGACACGGACTGGTAAAGGAAGTCAACTGCGCTTAAGAGCTATTGTAACCCGTGGAGATATTGATGAAAAGATACTCGAAAAACGTGCCTCTTTATTACGTAATGACTCGGTTCATGGTGATTTTTCTGGAACTGTTTCTATCGATGTAAAAAACAGTGCATTAATTATAAACGGCACTACTGTTAATGTTATTTCTGCAAATGCTCCAGAAGATATTGATTATACTAAATACAAAATAAAAAAGGCTTTAATAATTGACAACACAGGTGCTTTTAGAGATAAGAAAGCTTTAAGCAGACACTTAAAATCTAAAGGAGTCGATAAAGTTCTATTAACAGCTCCTGGTAAAGAAATACCTAATATAGTTTATGGTGTTAACCATTCAGAAAACAATCCAGATAAGGTTAATATTTTCTCAGCGGCATCCTGTACTACCAACGCTATTACACCAGTACTAAAGGCTATTGAAGATTCTTTTGGTGTTAAATCTGGTCATTTAGAAACGATACATGCTTATACAAACGATCAGAATCTAGTTGATAATTTCCATAACAAATACCGTCGCGGTCGTGCTGCTGGTTTAAATATGGTTATTACTGAAACTGGAGCAGGCAGTGCTGTTGCCAAAGCTCTACCTAGTTTAGAAGGCAAACTAACATCAAACGCCATTCGTGTTCCTGTTCCTAATGGATCTCTAGCTATTTTAAATTTGGAATTAAAGACAAAGACCTCTTTAAATGGTATAAATACTATTTTAAAGAAATATGCATTAGAGGGTGATTTAGTTGAACAAATTAAATTTGAACTAAGCGATGAGTTAGTATCTAGTGATATTGTTGGAAGTTCGGCCCCTTCTATTTATGATAGCAAAGCGACTATTGTACGCAAAGATGGTAAAAATGTTGTTATGTATATATGGTATGATAATGAATATGGTTATAGCCACCAAGTAATAAGACTTGCAAAATATATTGCTAAAGTAAGACGTTATACTTATTATTAATATGAGACATCCAAATTTAATATTTTAATCGTATATAAATTAGCCTCATTTTATGAGGCTTTTAATTTATTTATAGCTCTATAGTAAACAATATTTTATAAATTCGTCAAACTATTTAAACCAATCATAAATGAATTCTGCAAAACAACTCCCTCTCATAATTTTACTCTTTATTTTCTCATTATCTTCTTTCTCTCAAACAAAAAAAGAAAAAGACAATCTTTCTCTAAACAGTGGTACGATAGACAGCCAGTTTGAGTTTATAATAAGACGTTCTAACAAATACCAAGACTATAAAGTAGTAAAAAACAATTGGTTATATACACTTAAAGCCCACACACTGGATTCATTAAATGCAGTGCGTAAAGATCTTGCTGACACCCAGTTAATTGTTAAAAAACAAGACAAAGAAATTTCAGATTTAAAATCGAATCTTAATAACACGCAAAATGATTTAGACAAGACCAACTCCGAAAAGGATAACATGGCATTGTTTGGCATGCAAATGAGTAAAACAAGTTACAATGTACTTATGTGGGCTATTATAGGTGGCTTATTAGCGTTACTTATTCTATTTATCTATAAGTTTAAAAATAGCAATTCAATTACCAAAGAAGCCAAACACGCACTTGCAGAAATTGAAGAAGAATTTGACGAACACAGAAAAGTAGCTTTAGAGCGTGAACAAAAAGTTAGACGCCAATTACAAGACGAGATAAACAAACAAAAAGGATTATAAGTAAATCTGAATATAAATTAAAAAAATCTGTAATAACCATTACAGATTTTTTTTTGACTATAACTATAGTACAAATACAAAATCCAAACAATATTTACACAACAAACACTTAACTTATTAAAAAAACAAATACTTAACATTTTTTTTTAAAGAATGTACAAATATAATTATGGCAGAAAGACTTAACCTAGACAATAAACTCACCACTCAAGAACTGGCTAAACATCTTAGACAACCAGAAGGCGAAACAGGTAAAGAAGTTGGATTACAAATGAATAAAGGCAATAAACACATTTGCTTAAATTCATACAAAGTACTTAATCCAAAAAACAAAAACCATATTCTAGAAATTGGTATGGGTAATGGCTTTTTTGTGAAAGATTTATTAGAAATGGCAGATGACTTGAATTATGTGGGCGTAGACTTCTCTCCTATTATGGTCGATGAAGCCAATTTTATAAATAAAGAATTCATTAAATCTGGAAAAGTACGTTTTGAACAAGCATCTATTGAAAAACTACCTTTTAATGATAATACTTTCGATAGCATTACAACCACCAATACACTCTACTTTTGGCCACAACCGCAAAATAACGCTAAAGAATTACTGAGAGTTTTAAAGCCAGGAGGTAAATTATTAATAGCCTATCGTTCTAAAGATTTTATGGATCAGATAGAACTTTCAAAACACGGATTTACAAAATACGAAATAGTAGATGTTGAAAATTTATTAACCAAATCTGGTTTTAACCAAATCGTTACTGAAACTATTAAAGAGCCTGAATTAGATTTTGATGGAGAAATATTTAAAATGGAAGGTGTCTATACTGTCGGCATCAAATAATTCTCTTTACTATTATTTTTAAATCAATTAACAAACGACTCTCAAAATTACGATTCAAAATAACAAACAATTAAATTATCTTTGCAATTCTTAAAACAACCCAATGCGTATAGATATTATTACTGTTTTACCAGAATTACTTAAAAGCCCTTTTGATGCCTCTATTTTAAAACGAGCAATCGAAGCTGGTCTTGTAGAAGTACACTTTCATAATTTACGTGATTATACAACCGATAATTATAAATCTATCGACGACACCCAATTTGGTGGTGGTGCTGGTATGGTTATGATGGTGGAACCCATTGATAAATGTATTTCTGCTTTAAAAGCAGAAAGAGATTATGATGAAGTCATTTATATGACGCCAGATGGAGAGACCCTAAAGCAAGGTATTGCCAACCAGATATCTCTAAAAGAAAATATTATTATTTTATGCGGACATTATAAAGGGGTTGATCAACGCGTGCGTGATCATTTTATAACACGGGAAATTTCTATTGGAGATTACGTATTGTCTGGGGGCGAATTGGGAGCTGCCGTACTATGCGATGCCGTTATACGATTAATTCCTGGTGTACTAGGAAATGAAACATCTGCTTTAACCGATTCGTTTCAAGATAATTTGTTAGCACCTCCTATTTATACAAAACCTCGTGATTATAAAGGTTGGAAAGTCCCAGAATTATTATTTGGAGGGAACTTCCCTGAGATTGAAAAATGGCGTGAAGAACAAGCCTACCAACGTACTAAAGAACGAAGACCCGATTTATTGGATAACTAAAACTGCAAGTATATGGAAGAATTTACTATTGTTAATGATTATATGATTAGTTTTACAATTGGCACAATATTAAATAGTATCGCACAATTAATAGTACTTATTGCTAGTATTATATTAATAAATAAAGTAAAAAAAACAGCTACTTATCTTATTTTATTTGGTGCTATTTTAAAAATAATAATGGCCGTGGTAGGTATTGTATTTCCTTTCCTAACTAAAGAACCAGAAAGCATGTTAAACATACAAGGCATTATTTCTATTTTAACAGGCATGTCATTACTAATCTTTGCTATTGGATTCGTATTGTATTCAACACAAATGATAAAACAAAATACATAACCTTTAATTTTAATGGAAAAGCCCCTCTAAACAAAAAACTTTTAACTTATTACTTTTAACTTATAACTTTTTAATTATCTTTGCAGCCAATTTCAGGTTAACCTCTGGCGAGAATCGCGAATGTTGTTCTGAATTAATTATAATTAAATTTAAAGATATGGAATCTTTAGTAAAATTTGTACAAGACGAATTTGTAACAAGAAAAGATTTGCCAGAATTTTCAGCTGGTGATACAATTACTGTTTATTACGAAATTAAAGAGGGAAGTAAAACAAGAACTCAGTTTTTTAGAGGTGTAGTAATACAAAGAAGAGGATCTGGAACATCAGAAACTTTTACCATTAGAAAAATGTCTGGGTCTATTGGGGTTGAACGTATTTTCCCAATTAACTTACCTGCATTACAAAAAATAGAAGTTAACAAACGTGGTCAAGTACGTAGAGCAAGAATCTACTACTTTAGAGGTCTTACTGGTAAAAAAGCCAGAATTAGAGAACGCAGACGTTAGTAACGTATTATTGCAAAAGCAATTATTTAAAAGCCTTGATTTATGTCAAGGCTTTTTTTATTAACAAAAGTTAATAAGTATGGTTTATAAATAGTTGATATCTAATAACTTGAAAAATTTGTTTTTTTGATTTCTGGTTCTATATTAGCAAAAGAAATAATAACAACCTTGGTTGGTTTTATGGTAACATAGATTTATATTATATTCTGAATAAAGTAACGTTCTTTATTATAATTGTTTTTTGAGGTTTTGTTGTGCAACGTGTATGCGTGTGAGAGCAAAAAACCATGATATTACAAAAAGTCCTAAATGCGTAAGCAGTTAGCTACTAGTGTAATTGAAAGCGATAAAAGCAACAGATATGAAAGTGTGTGTTGTAATAAAAGCAATGCTTTAATCAAATTTAACGTGAAAACGAAAAATGCGATTAATAGTATCAAGAAAAACAATTAACAGAAATATTTTAGTAGTAGGTCAATACATATTGAAAATTACTAATCTATTTCGTTGAAATAATAGCACTTGAATTGAAAAGGTTTAAATGTAAGTTTAAACTGATTTAGTAGCAATACTAATTAGATCACGTTATGTTATTTCAAAGAAAGCCATATCAAAGAAGATTAAATTCTTTCGTGATATGGCTTTTGTTATTTATAACTTCAACACTTCTTTTTTATTAAATCCTTACTCTTCCTTATTTTTTTTATTATTCTATTAAAACTATTCTTTTTTAATTGTTTTTCATACAATATTTAAACATTTTTAACAACTCATTTTTGTATATTCGCAGGGCTAAAAACGAATCTACATAAATGCATGTTTTTAGCTTTACAATAATTCAAAAAAAAGACACCAATGTCAAAAATTATTTATACAAAAACAGATGAAGCTCCAGCTTTAGCAACACGTTCATTTTTACCTATTGTTAAAGCTTTTATTAAATCTTCAGGAATTAATATCGAAACCAAAGACATTTCTTTGGCTGCTAGAATTTTAGCCATTTTCCCTGATTTTTTAAATGAAGACCAACAAGTTTCAGACGACTTAGCATTTCTTGGTGATTTGGCTAAAAAGCCAGAAGCTAATATTATAAAACTACCTAATATTAGTGCTTCTATTCCGCAATTAAAAGCCGCTATAAAAGAATTGCAATCACAAGGTTTTGGTATTCCTAATTATCCAGATAATCCAAAAGACGATTCTGAAAAAGACATTAAATCACGTTACGATAAAATTAAAGGTAGTGCTGTAAACCCTGTACTTCGTGAAGGAAATTCAGACAGACGTGCTCCTAAAGCTGTAAAGAATTATGCTAAAAAGAACCCACATACTATGGGAGCATGGACTAGCGATTCTAAAACACATGTAGCAACTATGCAATCTGGAGATTTTGCTCATAATGAAAAATCGGTAACCTTATCTGAAGCTACAAACATAACAATAGAACACACAGATAATAATGGAACTAAGACTGTTTTAAAAGATAGTTTCTCTCTATTAAAAGGTGAAATAATTGATGCTACAGTGATGAGTAAAAATGCACTTGTTACATTTTTAGATGAACAAGTGGCAGATGCCAAAAAGAACGATTTGCTTTTCTCTTTACATATGAAAGGCACTATGATGAAGGTTAGTGATCCTATTATATTTGGCCATGCTGTAAAAGCATACTATAAAGATGTGTTTGAAAAACACGGAGAAATCATAAAAGAACTAGGTGTTAATGTAAATTCTGGAGTTAGCAATCTTTTAAGTAGAATTGAAGAACTTCCTGATGCTAAACGCGAAGAAATTAAAGCTGATATTGCTGCTGTTTACGAAAATGGTCCTGCATTAGCTATGGTAAATAGTGACAAAGGCATTACAAATCTGCATGTACCAAGTGATGTTATTATTGACGCCTCGATGCCAGCAATGATTCGTACATCTGGTCAAATGTGGAATGCCGATGGTAAACCTCAAGATACTAAGGCTGTTATTCCTGATAGTAGTTATGCGGGGATTTATGCTGCAACTATAGATTTTTGTAAAAAGCATGGCGCTTTTGATCCAACTACGATGGGAACAGTTCCTAATGTTGGGCTTATGGCACAAAAAGCTGAAGAATATGGATCTCATGATAAAACTTTTGAAATAGTATCTCATGGTACCGTTCGAGTTATTGATGCTTCAGGAAATACATTATTAGAACATACTGTAGAAGAAGGTGATATCTGGAGAATGTGCCAAGTTAAAGATGCGCCAATTCAAGATTGGGTAAAATTAGCGGTAACTCGAGCAAGAGCTTCACAAATACCAGCTGTTTTTTGGTTAAATGAAAACAGAGCTCATGATGCTCAATTAATTAAAAAAGTAAATACTTACTTAAAAGATCATGATACCAATGGGTTAGATTTAAAAATCTTGTCTCCTATTGATGCTACTATCTATACTTGTGAAAGGATTATAGAAGGAAAAGATACTATATCTGTATCTGGTAATGTATTACGTGATTATTTAACAGATTTATTTCCAATATTAGAAGTTGGTACAAGTGCCAAAATGTTATCAATAGTTCCATTAATGAATGGTGGTGGCTTATTTGAAACTGGTGCTGGTGGTTCTGCACCAAAACATGTACAACAGTTATTAGAAGAAAATCATTTACGTTGGGATTCTTTAGGTGAATTTTTAGCCTTAGCAGTGTCTTTAGAGCATTTTAGTGATGTTAATAATAATGCTAAAGCAAAAATTTTAGGACAAACTTTAGATGATGCTACCGAAAAATTATTAGAAAACAGAAAAGGTCCTTCCAGAAAAGCTGGCGAATTAGATAATAGAGGAAGTCACTTTTATTTAGCCATGTATTGGGCACAAGAATTAGCCAATCAAACAGAAGATGAAGCTTTAAAAGCAGAATTCACATCTATTGCGAAACAATTAGAAGCTAACGAAACTGCCATTGTAAAAGAGTTAAATGAGGTACAAGGTAAACCTACAGATATAGGTGGATATTATGAGCCTAACGAGGCACTTATCAACCAAGTTATGCGACCAAGCAAAACGTTTAATAGTATTTTACAATAGTTGAATTACTTTAAAGAATATTTAAAAGCTCCTGTTAGGAGCTTTTTTTATACTTTTATAAAAAAAGCTATGACATGAAAAACCTTTTTTTATGGTTTCTCTTTGCGTTATGTTTTAATATTCTATCCATAGAAGCTCAGCAAAAATTTACATTGAGCGGTACTATTTTAGAAAAAAAAAGTAACGAAACCCTTATTGGTGTTAATATTATTTTTCCTGAGATTCAAGCAGGAACCACAACAAATGAATATGGTTTTTATTCCATAACATTACCAGAAGGCACTTATAATATTATAATAAGCTACCTAGGCTTTACTGTAAAGTCAGAAACTATTATACTCTCAGAAGATATTACTAAAAATTTCAGCCTAACCGATTCCTTAGAAAACCTAGATGAAGTAGTTATTGTCGAAAATATCGAAAAGCTCAATATAAAAGCGCCTCAAATGAGTGTTAATAAGTTAACATCTAGCACCATAAAAGACATCCCTGTTGTACTTGGAGAAGCTGATATTATAAAAGCTATCACACTACTTCCTGGTGTTACAAATGCTGGTGAAGCATCTTCAGGGTTTAATGTTCGAGGAGGTGCGGCAGATCAAAATCTAATCCTTTTAGACGAGGCCACCATTTATAATTCATCACATCTGTTTGGTTTCTTTTCTGTTTTCAACCCAGATGCCATCAAAGATCTCCGACTTTATAAAGGAGGGATTCCAGCTCGTTATGGAGGAAGGGTTTCATCTGTATTAGATATTTATCAAAAAGAAGGTAATAGCAAAGAATTTCACATGAATGGGGGAATTGGCATTGTTTCTAGTAGATTACTAGCCGAAGGTCCTATAAAAAAAGAAAAAGGATCTTTTCTTTTTGGTGGCAGATCTAGTTATGCCCATTTATTTTTACCCCTTTTTGATATTGATAATATTGCTTATTTCTACGATTTAAACACCAAATTGAGTTATAAAATAAATAGTAGAAATAACATTTTCTTATCTGGTTATTTTGGACGCGATGTCTTTAGAATTGAAGACAGTTTTGAAAACATTTATGGAAATTCCGTTTTAAATTTTAGATGGAATCATTTGTTTTCAGATAAACTCTTCTCGAATCTATCATTAATTTATTCTGACTATTACTATGATTTGAAATTAAACTTTGTTGAGTTTGATTGGGTTTCTGGCATTCAGAATTTTAATTTAAAATACGATTTTAAACATTATTTAAATGATAAAATAAAACTCCAATACGGATTAAACAGCATCTATTACAAATTTAATCCTGGAGAAATAAATCCCACCGTAGAGACTTCTGGTATTAACCCTTTTAAACTTATTGATAAATATGCCTTTGAAAGTGCTATTTATTTAGATGCTGAGCAAAAAGTTTCTAACAAACTGGCACTATCCTACGGGCTTCGTTTAAGTGCTTTTCATCGCTTAGGACAAGACGAATTGAATGTTTATGAAAACGATCAAGCTGTTTTGTTTAATGAAGATTTTCAAATTTATGAAAAAGCAGTTCCAATTAGTATAGAAAACTTTAAACGAAGTCATGTTATTTCTAAGTTTTTCAACCTAGAACCCAGAGCTTCCTTAGCTTATCAAATGAGCTCAAATAATTCAATAAAAATGAGCTATAACAGAATGAGTCAATATTTGCATCTGCTTTCAAATACCAGCTCACCTACCCCATTAGATATTTGGACACCAAGTGGTAAATATGTAAAACCTCAAATATTAGATCAATTTGCCATTGGCTATTTTAAAAATTTTAAAGATAATAGTTACTCTTTAGAATTAGAAAGTTTCTATAAAACTGTAAAAAACAGAATCGATTATATTGATGGCGCCAATTTGGTTGCAAATAATGCTATTGAACAAGTCATCTTAAATGGCAAATCCAGAGCGTACGGCTTAGAGGTGCTTTTAAGAAAAAACGATGGCAAATTTAAAGGCTGGCTAGCCTATACCCTATCAAAATCCGAGCAACAAACTAAAGGAAGAACACCCGCTGAATTAGGAATAAATAATGGTGATTGGTATAGAACACCTTACGATAAAACGCATGATATTTCACTTACTGGAAGTTATGATTGGAATAGTAAATGGAGAATGAATGCAAATTTTTTATTTCAAACGGGGCAACCTGCAACATTTCCAAATGGACGCTATTTATTCAATGGCATAACAATTCCTAATTACAATAGCAGGAACTCAAACAGACTACCATCCTATAATCGATTGGATGTCTCTTTCACGTTTACACCTAAGCCTAATAAGAATCGTGGGTGGCAGAGTCATTGGGTCTTCGGGATTTATAACATATATAACCGTAAAAATGCAGCATCCATTACTTTTGATCAAAATACGACGACCAAATCAAATCAAGCGACTCGATTAGCTATATTTGGAATCGTGCCATCTATATCTTATAATTTTAAACTATAAGCTGATGAAAAAAATAATATATATACTACTTGTAAGTTTACTTAGTACATCTTGTGAAGATGTTATAAATTTAAATTTAGAAACTGCAGAACCCAGGCTAGTCATAGACGCTTCATTAAACTGGATTGATACCACTAATGGAGAAATACAATTTATTAAATTAAGTCTTACTGCACCATATTATGATAATAATTTCCCACCCGCTTCGGGAGCAACAGTTACAGTCACAGACCTAAATAATAATACCTTTAATTTTCTTGAAGAAGTAGGAAATACAGGAATTTATAGAAATGATGCATTCATCCCTGTAATTAATAATACTTACAATCTTACAATAGTATATAATGAAGAAACCTATGCAGCAACAGAAACATTAATACCTGTAGTTCCCATTGATTTTGTAGAGCAAAAAAATAATGGCGGGTTTTCTGGTAATGAAACCGAAATAAAGGCCTATTATACGGATCCTGCAAATATTAAAAACTATTATTTATTCGAATTCATCAGTATTAATAATAACGCTCTTAATCTTGAGGTCTACGATGATGAATTCACGGACGGAAATCAGATTTTCGGATTCTATTCAAATGAAAACCTAGCCCCTGGTGATAAAATGATAATAAGAAATTCTGGACTTTCAGAACGTGCTTTCGAATATTTAAACATCTTACTCCAACAAAATGATAATCAATCTGGGGATCCATTCGAAATTCAACCCGCAACCGTAAGAGGAAATTGTATTAACCAAACAAACCCAAGTAACTTTCCGCTAGGGTATTTTCGAGTCTCAGAAACAACTGTTTTTTCCTATACAATTAAGTAAATTACTCATTTCCTATTGTTCCTATATATATTATATACAAAACATAAGCATTTTGGTATAATTTATGATGATATTAACAAAATTAAAATACTGTAAGTCAAATTTTTATATATTTTTGACCATCATCAATCAAATTAACCAACCAAATGAATAAAAAAAAGATAGCCTACATAGTAGGTACAATCATTTTACTAATTATTGCTTATTCATATTTTAATTCTAGTAGTGATAGCGATGTTTCTCTTACCGCAAAAGTAGTAAAAGGCACCTTTTTAAATGAAGTTTTTATTTCTGGCGAAGCACAATCAACAAGTTCAAAAGAAATTAATGGTCCAAGTAATGCAAGAAGGTTTAATATTTATCAAATAAAAATACAAGATTTAGTAGCAGAAGGTACTGTTGTAAAAAAAGGCGATTATATAGGCAAACTTGATGCTTCAGAGGTTAACGGAAAGCTTAATGATGCGCAATTGAATCTTGAAAAAGCAGAATCCAAGTATACACAACAAAAACTAGATACGACACTTACACTAAAACAAGAACGTAATACCATAAAAGATTTGCTATTTAATATTGAAGAAGACAAATTGGAATTAGAACGTTCTGCATATGAATCTCCAGCCACGATTAGATCCTTAGAAATTAAGATTCAAAAAATTGAACGTGATTTAAAAGAAAAAAAAGCAGATTATTCGATAAAAAAGAGGCAAGCAAATGCTAAAATGATCATCGTTGGTACGGAAGTTTCAAAAATAAAAAAAAGAATAGAAGACTTATTAAAATTACAAAAGGAATTCACGATCTATTCTGATGATGATGGTATGGTTACTTATGTAAAAGAATGGAACGGTACGAAAAAGAAAGTTGGATCTACTGTAACACCATGGCAGCCAGCGATTGCCAGTTTGCCAGATTTAACAAAAATGGAATCGAAAACCTATAGTAATGAAGTTGATATTAGAAAGATAAAAAAAGGCTTGACTGCAAAAATAGGTTTTGATGCTTTTCCTGATATAGAACTTGATGGTATTGTCACAAATGTCGCGAATGTGGGTGAGACCAAAGCTGGATCGGATATTAAACTTTTTCAGGTTTTAATAAAACTAAATGAAACAAATAAGAATATCAGACCTGGAATGACCACATCAAACAAGATATTAATAAGTCAACAAGACGATGTTTTAATGATTCCTCTAGAAGCCATTTTTGCAAATGACTCTATTAGCTTTGCATATGTAAAGTCGGGGTTATCAATCAATAAAAAGCAAGTAGAACTCGGAGCAGCTAATAATGAAGTTGTTGTTATTAAAAAAGGCTTAGAAGAAAATGATGTTGTTTATTTAAATAAACCTGAAGGACTAGAAGAAAAAAGTATAACGCTATTAAAATAAAAATGGTAGACAAGATACTTTTAGAAAAGCTAAAATCTAATTTTAATGAAGCATTTTGGTTTATTAAAACCAATAAGGTTAGAACATTTTTAACCGCTTTGGGAATTATTTTTGGTGTGGCTTCAGTAATTACTATGCTGGCCATAGGAAATGGAGCAGAAAAAGAAATATTAGCACAATTAGAATTAGTAGGTGTAAATAATATTGTGGTGACTCCAATTCTAGATGAAGAAAATGAAAACGCTGAAGGAGATGATGAAAATGAGAACAAATCAGAATCAAAACGATTTTCTAAAGGCCTTGATATATTAGATGCAACGAGTGTTCAAAAAAACATTCCTAGTATAAAACTTGTTAGCCCCGAAATAATTTTAAACACGTATGTTATAAATAATGGCAAACAAAACGCTGTTAAACTCATTGGTATTTCCCCTGCTTTTTTTGAATCTTCAAATATTAGTTTAGAAAATGGTAAAAGTTTTTCCGACTATCAAATTAAGAATGCTTTGCCTGTTTGTATTGTAGGTAAAAAACTTGAAAAAAAATTATTCACTGGTGAAAGTGCACTAGGTAAACAGATTAAAGTTAAAAATGTTTGGTTACAAGTGATTGGTGTTATTGAAGAAAAATTAATATCAGATAAAGCTCAAGAAAATTTAGGTATCAGAGACTTAAATGAAGATGTTTACATTCCTATTAAAACATTTTTAGTCCGCTATAAAGATCGTAAAGTAATAAGTGATAAAGGAGGCAACCGCCGAAACAGAAATCAAAATGGTCCGAAAAAGAGAATCCCAAGAGGGAACTACCATCAAATAGATAAATTAACTGTTCAAGTTTCAAATTCAAACGAATTAAAAGCTACAGCAGAAGTTTTAAGTAAAATGCTTAAACGCAGACATAATGATGTATTAGATTTTGAGATAACCATTCCTATTCAACTTTTAAAACAGCAACAAAAAACAAAACAAATCTTCAATATCGTATTAATTATTATTGCTGGTATATCATTACTAATAGGCGGTATTGGCATCATGAATATCATGTTAGCTTCTGTATTAGAAAGAACAAAAGAAATAGGAATAATCCGTGCGATTGGCGCTACCGAAGAAGATGTTATTTTACAATTTTTATCAGAATCTGTCCTTATTAGTGTTGGTGGTGGTGTTATTGGAATTATTGTTGGAGTTATTGGAGCTTATGTTATTGAAATCGTTTCTGGTATAGAAACCGTTTTATCAATAAACTCCATTGCACTCTCATTCTTTATTGCTGTAATTGTTGGACTAATTTTTGGAATATTTCCAGCAAAAGCAGCCGCAAATAAAAAACCTATAGAAGCTTTAAGGTCTGAATAATAAACCACTATGGGCGGGAATCTAAAGGTTCCCTTTGGCAGACGAAATACAGAAATATAAAATAATAAACATTGTAAAACTAAATTAGTGTGAATTCGCGAAATTCGTATCAAAAGTTTTTAGAAACTAAAAGCGAAGTACACAGTTTTAAATACATTTGAGACCAATATAATATGAAAAAAATACTCATCCTATTCATCATTGTCTTTCCTTTATTAAATTTTTCACAATCAAAAAAAATTACACTTAATGAAGCCATCGAAATTGCACAAAAAAAATCTCCAGATTATAAAGTTAATTTAAACAGAAATCAATCTAATTATTGGCGTTTTAGAAACTATAAAGCTAGTTTTCTTCCTGAACTTAGACTTAATGCAACCTTACCTGAGTATAGAAATTCAGTACGTAGAATAACTAATGATTCTGGACAAGATGTCTTCGTAAATCAAAATCAATTACTCGTCGAAGGTGGTTTATCAATCTCTCAAAGTGTTCCTTATACAGGTGGTACCTTATCTATAAATACAAATCTTGAGCGTGTTGAGCTTTTTGGACTTGATGATAATATTGGTTATTCCGTTATTCCATTTTCTGTTAATTACTTTCAAAATTCAATTTTATATAATCCTTTTAAATGGGATAAAAGAATAGAACCATTAATTTATGAGGAGTCTAAAAGAGAGTTTGTAGAAAATATGGAGCAAATATCTGTTAATACGTCCCGACGCTATTTTGGGCTACTAAAAGCGCAAATGCAATTGGAAATAGCAAAACTAAATTTATCAAATCAAGATACCTTATACGATATAGCAAAAGGTAGATTTAGAATGGGTAAAATTGCAGAGAATGAGCTGTTACAAATGGAATTAGCGCTGTTAAATTCTAAAAATAGAGTCACGACTAATACGGTTGATTTAAAGAGAACTTCTCAAAATTTGGCACGCTATCTAGAGCTGGATACCGAAGATTTAGAATTAGATATTCCCAAAGAATTACCTCTATTTGATGTTGATATAGACAAAGCATTAAAAGAAGCACAAGCAAATAGAAAGGCTGTTATAGAATTTAGGAGGAAACGGTTACAAGCAGAAAAAGAGGTCGCTTTTCAAAAAGGAAATAATAGATTAAAATTAGGTATACAAGCAAATTTTGGAGTTTCGCAAAATGGTGACGATTTTAATAACCTCTTTAACAACTTCAATAAACAACAAAATGTTTCAGTTTCTGTTGGTATCCCTATATTCGATTGGGGTGTATCCAAGTCAAAACGCAAAATGGCTGAAGCTAATTTGGATTTAACTAACAATAATATCAATCAAGACAAACAAGAATTTGAACAAGAGATTTTTTTACATGTTTTAAACTGGTCCAACCAAAGAGACTTTTTATTAACTTCAGAAAAAGCCAAGGAAGTTGCTACTAAAAGGTATGATATTTCGCAAAAAAGATATATGCTCGGAAAAATTACCATCACAGATTTAAATATCGCTTTACAAGAAAGAGACAAGGCGATACTTCAATACTTAAATTCTCTTGAAAAATTTTGGCGGGATTATTATATATTAAGACAACTAACACTTTATGATTTTATAAATGATAAAAAAATTGAGGTTGAAGATATTCTTTATGATTAAAACTGGGGATTAATTCATATTTTTGAATTATGAGTTTTACTAAAACAACAGAACAGGATTCCCATTACGATCATCTGGAAAAGATGTCGATTAGTGAATTATTGAAAAGCATAAATAACGAAGATAAATCTGTCCCTTTAGCTGTAGAAAAGGCTATTCCCCAAATAGAAAAGTTAATAGAACAAATAGTCGAAAAACTTAAATTAGGTGGACGGTTATTTTATATGGGAGCAGGTACAAGTGGTCGCCTAGGTATTTTAGATGCATCAGAATGTCCACCTACATTTGGAGTTTCTCATGACTTAGTCATTGGTCTTATAGCTGGTGGTGATATCGCTATTAGAAAAGCAGTAGAATTTGCTGAAGATTCTCTTACTCAAGGTTGGGAAGATCTTCAAGCATATCATGTAAATTCAAATGATGTTGTGGTAGGTATTGCTGCTTCTGGTACAACACCATATGTTATAGCAGCTTTAAAAGCATGTAACGAAAATGAGATAATAACTGGGTGCATTACCTGCAATCATAACAGTCCGTTATCTCAAACAGCACAATTCCCTATAGAAGCTATAGTAGGTCCAGAATTTGTTACAGGTAGTTCAAGAATGAAAGCTGGGACTGCTCAAAAATTAGTTCTTAATATGATAACAACCTCTACAATGATACAACTTGGACATATAAAAGGTAATAAAATGGTTGATATGCAGCTAAGTAATAACAAATTAGTAGGTAGAGGAACTAAAATGATTATGAGTGAATTAAACATTCCAGAAAAAGAAGCTCAACAATTATTAACAAAATACGGTAATGTACGTTTAGCGATTAAAAACCATAATGATGGAAACTAAAAAAACCAATAAAGAAGTTCTTGTAAAAGGATTAAAAATGATGGGATATTCTTTAGGAGCTATGTTTTTAGGTCCCCTTCTTATTCATATTGCTTTTAGTAATCAGGAAAAGCCTCTCTACATTCCTATCCTAATTGTAGCAATTTTTGTTTGTGGCTTAGCTATATATTTAGCTTTTAAAGGTCTAAACACGATATTAGACAGTATGTTTAAAAAATAATATTAATACGTCGTCTCTTTTGGAGTTGTTGGATTATAACCAAAATCATTATCATCCATTATAATACCCAGACTATCTAATATATAATTTATTATGGCGTAATGGTGTATAGTATGGCTATTAGCTTGAGCAAGTAAAGCCGCTAAAGTATATAGTATTTCTATTTTTCCTAGGCCTAAATCATCAGTTACCTGAACTGTTTTATCAAGATCCCCATCTAAACAACTCAGCTTCTCCATTAAACTTAATAAATAATCTTTAGCTGAATCACAGCAAGTTTCAATTTTATGGTCTCTTCTTCTAGCTGTTAAATCAATACAAGCATCCTTTACATTCAAAATACAATCATAAAAATCCAAAATATGCCTTAAATGAGAGCCAATACTTGAATTATATGGAGATACCGAGGTATTGCTTAGTATATCATCATCTAAATTATCTAATAAATACTGAGATTTTTTTAATGTATGAAGGGTAGATTCAATAATTATATCCATGGATACTAAAATAACTAAATAAATTGAATTTAATAAATGATTATCAATTAGTCTTAGAAGTATTATATCCTTACATAAATTTAAAAATAACCAAACTCGATTTCAAATAGTATTAAAAGGGCTTATTTTTCGGAAATAAAAGAATTTCTTGAAACGAACTATCTTCGAGACAAAACCATAGAATATACTTCGATTACGTTCGGTACAAGTTTCCCTCGTTTCATTTTAACTATAAAACCAGATGATCATAGTTTTAGTGATGAATTTTAAGTGTTTTTTAAGGTTATATTAAAATAGGAGATTGCCGAAAAGGTGTGTAATAAACAAAACTTAATCTGACATACAATCATGTTTTACTGTTGTTTAAGTTTTGTTCATTACACATTTATTATATTTCTATATAAAATGGTTATTCTTTCACTAATTTTCTAACCTGACTTTGTCCCTGAGTCTCTAAAAGAACAAAATACATTCCTGTGGGTAACCCAGACAGATCATATTCCCTTACGTAATGGTCACTGCCCTGCTGACTGTCATAAACTACCTGATGATTGTTCACCATATCAAAAACTTTGATGCTTATAGGAAGTACTTCCTTTAATGTAACATCCACACTGAACCTACCATCAGATGTAGGATTAGGGTAAAGTCTAAATTCAAATTTGGACACGACCCCCTGCCCTTTGCCTGTTTCTACTTCCTCATCATACTCCCTTTCCACAACGACAACACTTTTGGTACGTATGTCCGTACATAGCCCCCTTTCTATAAACATCGAGATTTCATATTCTCCAGGAGTATCAATAGTAAACTCTGCATAGTTATTATCCTCAAAAGAAACCTGTGCCTGTTCTGGGAAAATCCATTCTACCTGATCTGCAATTGGGTCACTTATATTTACTACTACAAATTTCTCTCCAACAAACACTTGGGTCGAAGCAACAAACTCTGCCTCAATGACATCATTGCTACTTTCTATAAAAATACTCCCAGTAGCTTCACAACCTTCCGAACTGATTACCAATACATCATAAATACCTGGATCAGAAACGTCTATTATTGGGCTATTGCTAGTAAAGCCGTTAGTGGCACTCCATTGATAGGTAGCTCCTGCATCTCTAATACTTGCGTCTAAAACTGTGGTCTGATCTACACAAAGTGTAATATCTTCTCCTAAGTTTACAATTAACTGCTCAGGGTTATTTATTGTGATTTGCTGGGTAATCTGACACCCTTTTGAATCTGTTATGATTACCTCATAATCTCCAGCACAAATATTGCTTAAATCTTTTTCAGTCATACCTGTGTTCCACACATAGTTGTAAGGTGGCACTCCTCCTATAACATCTAGGACAATGCCCCCGCTGCATCCTCCATAACAAACGGGTATAGTGGTGCTGTAGGTTAAACTTAACTGCTCAGGGACAGTCACTGTTACCTCGCCTTCTGTAATACAGCCTCTGGAATCTGTTATAGAAACACTATAAGTGCCTGCAAATATCCCTTCCAACTGAGGGCTACCAACACCTGTATTCCATTGGTATCGGTAAGGAGGTGTCCCCCCATCAACCAAAGCACTAATCGTCCAATCTTCCTCATCTCCACAATTAACATAGTCCGTTTCAAAACGAACAACTAACCTATCTGGTTCTTCTAATTCGAAAAGTTCACTTTGAACTGTAGATCCAATAGCATCGATAATCGACACATAGTATATCCCTGCTCCAACCCTAGATAAAACTGGGCTGTTTGTTCCCAATGGTTGGTTATTGGTAGCATTATACCAACGGTATTCATATTCAAGTCTTGAGCTAAATGGTACACCACCTTCTACAATAGCTACAATACTACCAGTTTCGGTATTTCCCTGACAAGAAATGACACTTTGCCGTTCAATTACCACTTCTAAAGCAGGTGGCTCGAATAAATCGATATCCGTTATAATCACTTGACAACCATTGGCATCGGTAATGGTCAATGCATACTTCTCTGGCCCTATATTATTCAGCCTGTCTGTAGTAAATGGCAATAAAATTCCTGCTCCATCATACCACTGATATTGATATGGGCTAACACCACCTCTTACTTCAGCAATAACCCTTCCGTCTCTAATAGTACTAGAAGAAGGATATTGACGATCAATGTCTACAAACAATCTGGTTGGCTGTTCTACCTCAATTTCGGCTCTTACCTCGCAAAAATTAGCATCGGTAACGACTATGGCATATGTTCCTGTCCTAAGATCACTGATATCTTCTGTTTGCTCACCATTACTCCAACTATATTCGTATGGGGGCACTCCTCCCAAAACAGTAATATCGATTCTACCATCAGTACCATTATAGCATAGCAAATGGGTAACATCTTCTAAAAGAGATAGTTTATCAGGCTGAGTCACTTCATACATATCACTAGCCAAATTACCATTCTCATCGGTAACTACCACAATATAGACTCCTTCCCCTACCAATCCTGAATCACTTTCAGTAGAAATAATAACAGCCAGATTATTTTCCTCAAACCACTGGTAAGTATATAATCCTACGCCTCCTCTGCCATTAGTAGTTAAAGGCATTACCGTTTCCTCATCATAGCATTGAATCCCCTCAGCATCAGTTAATGGGGCTATATTTATTAATAGTTCTTCAGGTTCTGTAATTGTCTGAACCAGAGATTCCGTACAGCCATTTGCATCGGTTACTAAAAGCTCATAAACACCAATACTTAGATCATTAATATCCTCTATATCTGACGAATAAACTACATCATTTCTATTAATCCATGAATATGTATAAGGCTCTGTTCCGCCAGTCACTTCTAACGATATACTTCCATTAGCGGTTTGATATCCTGAAAGGTTAGTGGCCTGCACATTAATAATTTCCAAAGAAGCCACTGGCTCAGTAATGACCACAACTTCTGGCAGAGAGGCCGTACACAGATTATCATCAACCACTACCACTTCATAAGTTCCTGTACTAATATCTCGCAGGTCTTCTGTGATGGCCACATATTCTGAATCTTCTACTTTGGACCACCTATAGGTATACGGTAAAAGCTCTCCTGTATCAGGGTCTACTGGCCCTCCAGTAACCATTATGTTAACAGCACCAGTAGATTCTCCATGGCATAACACCTGTGTGGGATCACCATCTAAAGTAACTATCAATTCATCTGGCTGTTTAAGTTCAATGGATGTTTCAGCCGTTGTGCCTTCAATATCTTCTATTTCTACCCTATATAAACCAGCACCAAGATCAGGCATCTTTACCAAGCCATTACCACTGGCCATTAAATGTGCTGTGCTGCCTTCTATCCTATACCACCTAAACTCAAAATCTTCTAGAGTAGCATTAATTGGATAACCTCCTTCCACCTCAACTGTTAACTCAATATCCTCATCACCATAGCAAAGAATGGGTAAATAATTTTCGAAATTGATTTCAAGGGGTCCAGGTTCTAAAACCTCAAAATTAGACTGTACACTACAATTATTACTGTCTGTAACAGTAACCGTATAAATTCCTGTCGATAATCCTGAGATGTCTTCTGTTGTAGCAGTAAAGGAAGAGTTTCCTACCAAACTCCAAGAATATGTATAAGGCGATACACCTAGAGATACCGATATGTCCAAGGCTCCATTAGTACCCCCAACGGTAGTTGCTGGTTGGTTGTTGACCAATTCTACACTAATAGCTTCTGGTTGTTCTAATGCAATACCTACTGGATTAGCTATCTCACAACCATTATCGTCTCTAAGCCAAACATTATATGTTTGTCTTGTCAATCCTGTAATCGTATTATTGATCAAACCTGCGATAGGAGAAAAGCTGTTACCATCCAGTGAATAAAAATAAGGTGCGGTACCGCCTCGTGGCGATAATGCAATTGTACCATCATCACCACTAAAACAGCTAATACCTGTCTTAGACAACGATAAGGCTAACAAATCTGGTTCGGTAAGGGTTTGCGCAATGACCGTATTAGTATAATCATCCCAAACTTGTACTTGGTACGTTCCCAATGGTAAATTTCCTATAGTTGCTGCTGTTTCTCCATCTATTGGGCGAAACACACCATTTTCCATCACAAACCATTGGTAGCGATATTGACCATTTAAATCCAATAAACCACCACGAGCCACTGCACTAAGCGCACCAGTTCGACCAGAACAGGGAATAGCCGTAGTGATATTGATTGTAGCCCCTAACCTTTCTGGTTCTGTTACTTCAAAACGTTCTTCAATAGAACAGTTATTGTCGTCAAAAACCCTTACGGTATACTGACCTGCTTCTAGATTGGAAATATTCTGGTTCGTGGAATTAAATGCTACATTGTTTTCTTTAGTCCATTGGTAACGGTAACTTCCAGTACCTCCTGCGACCTCTATGTTTATACGACCTGTATTACCTCCAAACACCGTATTGTTTGTTACATTGTTAGAACGTATGTAAAGTTCATCGGGGCGATCCAAATTATAGACGGCACTGGGTTCTGAAACACAAGCTCTAGCTGCAACATCCCTAACGGCAAAGCGGTATCCCGTAGATGAATAAGAGACCGATATTCGATTAGATCCCTGCCAAACGGTGGCATTCCCGTTCCAGATCCCATATTCATAATTACCCGAACCTCCTCTAGCGGTGATCGTTGCTGTAGCGGTGCTATTATAGCATAGCAAGGTGGACACATTAACGTTTGCGATCTGGATCGCTGGTAATACCCCAATAGACAAATTATTCCTTCTTCCATACCCAGATGCAGAAGTGACTTCTACCGAAAATCCTGTTCCCGTTCCCCTTGTTAAGGAACTTGTTGTCTCTCTGGCAAGTACAGAGCCGTTTTGATACCAGGTAAAGGTATAAGGACCAGCAGTACCTCTTATATTAGTCACTCTTATACTACCATTATCGATTCGATTGCAAGACGCCGATGTCGTTTCTATATCGAAACTTATGGGGCGCGGATCCCTAAGTACTGCAAGAGGCAAAGTTCTTACGCAACCGTTAGCATCACTATATCTTATAGTATATGTACCAGCCATTAAATCTCGTAAAATGATATTCCCTCTAGAGGTCTGGTTTCGATAACGAGAATAACTAATACCATTGCGATAAACCGTATATCTATACCCAAAACTTCCAGACGGCGTTCCTCCATTTATAGAGGCCACTTCTATAACGCCAGTATCGGAGCCCGCTCTTACAGGGTGTTGTATTCTGTCAGGAGGAACATTATGAGTCATTGGACTAGAGATTCTGTTTATACGAACATTAACGGTTCTATTAGAGGCTCTGGGGTTCGTACGTTGTCCACAACCATTAGCATCAACCACCTCTACCCGATGAGCACTCGACCCCGACCTGGGGGCTAAACCGTTTACTGTAACCCTATTACTCCTTCCTGGGAAATTAACCCAACGTCCTCCATTAATACGATAACGATAAGGCGCTCGACCCCCATTTACTCGTATTTGAAAGCTTCCATCGCTCACACCATAACACCTTTGGTGGGTAATATTGGTAACGGTCCAATCTAAAGCTGGAGGTGCAGTTACTTGAAAAAAGTAGTATCTAGGCAGACATGAAGGGTTATTATTACCAGTATCACTAGTTTCGTAAGACGTAACAATGAGGGCATAATCCCCCTCTATAAATTGGTCTGGATCACTAGAGGCATTTAAATTCCAGTTGTACGAGCCCGATGTAAGGTTTGAATTTCTTATATTAACTACGTTTTTATACTCATTGGGATATCTTTGGTTGACGCTACTATTAAAGTCCTGATTTGTAATACCTAGACTTTGAGCAGAATTGCTATTTGAGTAAGGAGATTGACCAACTGCCAATCGCCTTAGCGATATGGAAATTTTTTGATTAGAAGCTATACCTCCTGCAAATGGAATACCAATACGGTTAAACTCACCATAAGAACAGGAAGGCGGTGTTACAACTGGTGGCCCTGAAACTGAAGGAGCATCGGGGAGGAATCTAAAACTTAAAACATTGGATTCCGGGACACGATCATAGCAGGTTGGATTGATTCTTACCTGTACAGTCTGCCCTACCAACTCATTACGATCATTAGCATTGGAATACAAATCGGTTGAGCTTAATCTAATATTGGATTGGCCGTCCTTACTTGTAATTCGTCGCCAAACAGGTACTTGTGTGAATCGAGGTCCTGAATAATTGCTGGTATCTTGCTGAGCTTGACGCAAGGCAAGATGAAGTCCATAGCAATTTCTTCCGGTATATGAATTCTGACAAGTATTAAGCTCACCTACTACATCTGAAACCCTCCTTTCCAAATTTAGGAGATCAGGATGTCGTTCAGTTACAGTGTTAATATGGTCCAAAAATTCCCAATTATATGCACTTGAAGGGTTAGAATACCCGCGACCAGCCTGAATTTCAAAACTATCTGAAGAACAGACATTTTGTATCGCATTACTTGAAGTCCCATCTGCAAAACCAATGGATGGTTTTGGAACTATTCTAATCTCAACCCAGTTTTGATCGTCATTCCCATGCCCTGGAAACAAAGTATTTGCCCGAACACCTCCTCCGTCTGAATTTACAATTCTCCTAAAATAACAATCATAATTATTTATTCTATAAGTCGTTAAACCTTCGTCTTTTCTCAATAACCTACGACATCCATTCCAATTACTTCTTCTTGCTTTGGAATGAAATCTAATTGAAACTGGTCTATTGCTATATGAAAACGTGAATGGAGCACAAATGAACGTTCTATTAGAGTATCGCTGATTAGTAGAATCAAACCCAAATATAGTTTCTGTTCTACCAGATGCCAGAGTTATTATAATATCCTGAAGCCCGTGAGTACTACAAGTGTCACTTCCTGCACCTATTTTACCATTAACATATAAAACGTATTCTCTATCGTTGCCATGTTGTTGTGAAAAACCATAGTCCACTAAACAAAATAGTACCAAGAACATTAGAGTAAAATTTTTCATACTTAATACTTTAATATTTAATTTCTTTTTTGATGATTTTTGATCGACTACCATTATCGAAAACAGCCTGTAACAAATACATATAGCTGGTGTTTATTAATAAATCGTTGTCTTGATATTGTTTTTCATTGTTTTCGAAAACCCTGTACAAAGTAGGTTGTTCTCCTTCTTTTGCTTTAAAAAGCTGCATCTCAGTAACCCCTTTTTCTCTATAACTCCAACTTAGAAGAATATGCTGTAGTTCTCTGTTTGCTATTGCCGTAAAACGGTTAATTTCTGGTTTAACTTTACTGGCAGGTATTGAAATGCTTACGGGGGTTATAGGTTCCGATTCCAGACCAGATGCATCCATTGTTAATAAGGTATACAAATAGTCGGTACTTTCTTTTACAGAAGTATCTGTGTGTGATTTAATCGAAATATCCTTATCTGCTATTAATTGCCAATCTTCTGCCATACCCCTTTCTTTTCGGTAGACTAAAGTTTTTAAAGCATCTTCACTGCTGCTGGATATCCAATTGAGAAGCACCTTTCCATCTTCGGTTTTAAATTTGGTAAATACAGGTGGTGTAGGCGGTATAATATCTGGACGCTTAAGTTCAAGTATTTCTGAAAAACCTGAGGGGTTGTAGTGCGTATCAAATGCCTGTACCTTATAATACACCTTTTTCACCAATGTTTTTATGGGAATGGTATCTGTAATTGTGCTTTGGGAAATGGGCTTGAATGTAATCTGTGTAAACTCTTCACCATTAAGATTGGCTCTAAAAACCCGGTACCCTAATAGATCGGACTCTAAATTCTTAGTCCATTGTAAAGTGACCACCCCTGTAGAATCGATCTTACCAGTCAATCCTCTAGGGTCCGATGGCGGTATGGCATCATCTGGCTGTACCATAGCGGGGAAAGAATGTCGTTTAGAACCATCCAGCCCCACAGCAGCCACGCTATAATAATTAATAGACTGTATATTGGAAATCGTGACTGAGCGTAAATTTTTGTCAATCTTAGAAACCACAGTCACAAAATGACCTTTTACCTCATCTGCCCTTACCACTTCAAAATGAGACAAACCTTCCATACCTTCTTCAAGAAATTCCCAGGAAATCACAGCACTTGTTTGATTTTCAGATAAAGACGTATTAACAATAGCTGGGTTGTGATATTGTCCTTTTTTACCCATGCCTTTTACCAATACTGAAGCAGGACCTATTTCTCCAAATGGTGAAATGCCTTTAATACGATATTGATATTCCTTATTATTTTGTGGAAGACTATCCATGTAGACCATGCGTCCTGTATTTTGAATTTCGGGATCACTTAAAGGTGTTAGTGGTTCGTTGGAAACTTTTTGAAAAGTACTCCCAAAATCTGAAGAGCGCTCTAAAATGTAGCTATTATATTGCGATTCTAAGATTTTATAGTTCCAAGTCAGTAAAACATTATGGTCTTTAAAAACACCTACAAATTCTTGTGGTTTCGGTAAACTCTTTACATCAGACAGCCCTATATACGCGGCGCCCGATTTTACATCTAATTTCTCTGCAGGAATCGCAGGAATAATTTTATACAGGTATTTTTCGTTTGATATCAGTGAAGCATCTTCGAATGCAAGTCCAGAAAACGCTGCAACGTCATAATCCAGATCCGCAGCATATAATGCAAAGGCAAACCGTTGTTCCAATATCTGTGCTTGATTAAGAATCTGCATCATTGGGTTGCCTCCTTCTTGCATATCGACCTCGAAATCTTCTCCATAGAGTGCTTGCGCCGCTATGGCTGCCATATCATTTTGCTCTGTGAAGGACTCCCATTCCATCATCGGTCTGGGTTTAATAGGCGTATTATTAAGACGTTTTATCACTCTTGGTTCCAGTATGACATCACCACGTAAAATGGTATGTCTTTCAATGTAATAGCCATATTGATTGGTGTATTTCCATAGTGTTGGGGTATTAGGAGCCCATCTCAACTTAACGGTATTGTTAATAACCCGCGCCCTAACCATAATCGCAGGATCATCATCACCTATGGATTGCTGTGCATAACCCGAGTTTAAAAAAAACCCAGCCAGGAAAAGATATAGTATAATCTTAGTTTTCATCGGGGCCATATTGTTTGTTAAAATATTTGACTTTACGTTTTCTTCCATTTTCCATACTTCCAGGAAGGAAATATTTAAATTCGGTGTCATAATTGCCATATTCCATCATTGGGAATGGCCCTTTTAGCAGATCCAAATAAAGCCCCAACTGCGATCCTTCAATATCTGAATTAACCAGTTTAACAACTAAATCTTCATAATCCTCATGGAAATAATAAGTGAGGTTGTATCTGTAGGGATTGTTTTGTTTTAGATCTACTAGTACCTCATTTTCGAGATAGGTTAAATACCAGGTCATTGGTTCCACTCCTTCTATGGGAGGTATGCCCACTTTATCTGTATTCCGATCTACTGTTATTTTTCCAGCTAACGGGTAGTTTTTGTAAATTAATGGATATATCTTATTATTGTAATAGGTATTATTTAACAACGCACGGGCCTGAATTAATGGTTTTCCTCCCGTAAACCTTGTTCCTACCAATTCCTGAATATCAAATGGTTCTAAAGGATGTATTTTATTTGATAGTGTTAAACCATAGGGTATACTTGTAAATTCGTAGGAATCATCGTGCCTTCTCATGTCATCCATTTTCTTCTGGAAGGTTTTGTATGCACTACTTTTAAACCCATAATTAAGGAGTTCCCTTTCGTCTCCCCGCACCTTTAATTGACTAATAACATTGGTTCGAATGGAGACTATATTTCCTTCTTCTTTATTATCATCAAGTTGGGTTGTTGCATAGCTTTCAGCCGTGCTGTTTTCATTTTGTGATTCGGGTGGTACCACAGATAGCATCAAACTATAATGGCTATTCAATTCCATATGTTTAGGTAACTCGAAAGCTAACTGTTTCCTAGCTGCATTATATGAAAAGTCGACTCTGGTTTCATTTCCAAATTCTGGTTTTATAGTCACGGTCTTACTCCAATTAGGAATGGGTTCAAAAAGGTAGGATTGCCCACGTTTTAAGTTTACATACCCATTTCGATATTGATCTCTATAAAAGTTTTGTTGATTAATCACCGGGTACATATAAGTAATATTAGAAAGTGGAATATTATCTGGGGCCTCTCCCGTTTGGAATGCTAATTCTTTAGATTCGGTAGCAGACGCTCCTTTATCTTTAATAACCTGCCATCTACCATTAATCATTTCTTCAAAATGCACCTGAACAAATCCATTAAGTTTACTATTAGGCGGTAAGATTTCATGGGAGTAGAACGTCGCTAAATCGTTGCCCGTACTCCACTCAATATCACCTTTAATAGGTTGGCCGTTTTTACTAATCTCAAGCTTATCTAATATGATTTTGTAACGATGATCACCTTCATCATCAGGTAATTCAAACACCTTATTAACAGGAAGGTTAAACGACACCTGGGGTGCAGCAAATACATCGACATCTTTGGCGTCTTTTTTGGGCTGTATATCACCAATAACCACAATTCCGTCCAACACTTTTTCTCCTACAACCTCACATTTATCACCAACCTCAATTTTAAACCTAAAGCTTCCTTTAACCATTCCTCCTAAAAGTTTGTACTTTCCTTTAAGGTACCCTCTTAACCAGGTGGGGTTAGGGAGCCTGGCCTGTACGAGTACAGCACCACTTCCCGAAAATACATTGACCTTCTTCCCTCTTCCGAAAATTTTGATTTTGAGTCCCACGTGCCCTTGTAAATAGGCATATGCCTGGCCATTGGCATACCAGCCATCCATACCAATAGGCCCTGAAGCGCCTTTGCAATGTGCCTCTCCATAATCTTTTAACATGATATCAAAACCGAATCCAGCATCAAAACGGGCATAGAAAATCAAGAATCGTAAATCTCCTGTAGACATGGCCCAATGCATGCCCATAGCCATTCCTCTACCAGAGTCCAGTTTGTTAAGATCTCTGGTATAATCTAATTTTGCAGCATCTACCCCAAGTATTTTTGCTACCATAGCTGGTGGCGGCGGGCTCCCAGGTAAATCTTGCCCCGTCATAAAATACGCTCGGGTTTCTTCTTTCAGGATTCCGATATTCATTTTTGTTCCAATAGGATCTTCTGGGGTTCCTATAAGGAGGTGCCAAGTATCTGGAGCAACATAAAAATCAAGCCAACCAGCTCTACCATTAGGACCAATACCTTTTAGAAAACCTAAATTAATATACAGTTCTGAAGTTGCATGGAAGACGCTATTCGTAAAATCATGCTTTATAAAAACATTGGCAGCAATACGTCCTTCGGGTTGATATGATGCCAATACCGTATCCACCCCTTCAGAAATAGCTCCTAGTTTATCAGTTAATCTTTGATAAAAGTTATTTGGAATACTGGAAATGAGGTTCCCTTCTCCTTTAAAGTAAATGTCTTCTAATCCACCCGATCTGCGGAAAGACATTCCAAACTCTAAAGTAGCATTAAATAACTCTTCAGAATTTTGGGTGATGACCCCGACACTTGCTTTCATCCCAAAACTGTTGTCTTCATTGGGCTCGTAAATGACTCCAGAAATTGAAGTCCCAATATTTTCGTAAGCTCCATTTGGGTTCCTATCCATTCCAGCCATTTTCATTCGATTATGAAATCCTCCTCCAAAGTAATTGATAGCAAATCCAGTAAAAATGGGAACTGGCATAGGTAAGGTGACCCCAGCATCGGCATACCAATAACGAAACGTATCTGTACGACCAAAAAGGGCCTTGGCTTCTACTTCAAGCTGCATCCCCATTGAAAACTTTGCTCCAACTGCCCCTGCAAAACCTTTCCCATATACAGGATCATCTTCAAATATAAAAATAGCCCCCTTGAGTTCCAGACCTGCGACTTCCATCTGAACGTTGAGCCGTTCTATATCAATCCCATCGTATGTCCATCGTTCGCGACCTTGATCATCTTCTAATTTTGCTTTTATAGCCAATTTACATCCGCCACCGTTTCCGCCGTCTTTTTCAGAGGTTAGGTTAACACTAAAATCTATGACCAACTCAGCCTGCTCTCCTTTTAACCTGAGGCCTACCTCATTTAAACTTACTGGAAAATTGGCTAGTTTTTGTTTCCCCCTATATCCAAAATATTCAACGGCAAACTTGGGAGATTCGGTCTGGATGACCATTTTTTCAAAAACGATGCCTTTAAAATTAACTGTTTTATCCCCCGAAGAGGACGATCCTTTTTTGAGCCCAGAGGCAATACCTACCGATCCATTTAAATGTGCTTTGGGCCTAAACTTATCTTCTTTAATTGTCATTTCTACAAAGGAATCTGGGGTAAGGTTAACCTTAGCGTTCCAAACATCGAAGTCTAGATCTTCTGTATTGGAAACTTGAAATGTATACTCATTTGGCTGGATAAAAGCATTATATTTTAAGCGACCTACTTTAGACACTGGTAAAATCATTTCTCCATTAAACTCCCCTTCTATAATAGTATTTCTTTGCAATCCGACTTTAAAATAATCTAATGAGAACTGCCATTTTGAGGCAGAACCTTCTTCAATAGACAAGATATTTTCTCCTTCAAATGTGCCAGTAACTCCCGCATCATCAATAATCATCTTTGTACCCGTAAAAGCTAGTCTATGATTGCCGTTATTCTTTTTAAAAGCTTTTGGCAGTAATATTTTTAGGCTTTCAACATATACGCCACGCCATAAATTAGGGGTATTGGGGTAATAGGTGTTAATATAATTTGCTGGTACAGCTTCATCATTTCTAAGGTCACTAAAATCCAATACCGCTGTATTTAATTTAAAAGTAGTGCCTTCCAATCCTTTTACTCCAAATTCTGGCAATGAAATATTAACGACCCAGTCATTCCAATCGGCCACTTGGGTTTTAAAAGAACCTTCTACTCTCTTGGCCTCAATTTTCTTTCCATCTTCATTAACTGGAAATATCAAATCGTTATGAAAAGAGACATTGGCATCGATAAACAACTCCTTAAAACCATTACAATCCATAGTAGCATAGGTTTTCGGGTCGGTAAAATCACCATTCAGGGTCAGTAATATTTTTTCTTTATTAATGTTGATAGAGAACTTAGATATTAGATTTAATTTTGCATCTCCTACAATACCACCATCATGAGATAATTTAATATCCTGTGCTCCTAAAATTAATGTTCCCCTTGCCGTCTCTACTTTTAAAAACACTGTTAACTCTGCATAGGACGGTTTAAAACTGGCTTTGGCTATACCTACAGTGTACTTGGTATTGCTTACAGTTTTAGGAGTAATTGCTACAGGAAGTTGTGATAAATTGTCACTAGTAAGTAGATCAATATAGTTTTGAGCCTCTTCTATTTTGGCAAAAGTATTTTGTGCCAATTCCAACCATTTTTGGTTTTCGGTAGCACTAGCACTATCAAAATGAAAGCCTTTTGTTTTCTTTTTTACAGGTTTTACCGCTTTTATAGGAACAGGCGTATCGTATTGCTCTAGAGATTTAAATTTCCGGGACGTTTTTACAGACGACGCTGTTTTTTTAACCTTTTTAGAATTTTTATAATCCTTAGTCTTGCTACTAACTTTTATAGCACGCCCTTCGAAACCTTTTTTGGTTTCTGCTATTAGTTGGCCAAATGAACCGACCATTAGAGCTATGACCAGAAACACTCTTACTTTATTAATTATCAAAACTTTACTCTTATTCATGGTTTGAAATTTCTTTAACTCTTCCCCTATACACAAGACATATAAGTTATCGTAGTACAATATTACACAGATAAGATTTTTCTTAATACACCGAAAACAGGGTTTTTTAATGGCTATAGGTAGGGTATTTACTTTTCCTCAATGGTAAAAACGTAATATCCCTTAGGCACAACACCTTCATTTGTGCTGTAGCTTTCTTTTGCAACTTCAATATCTTTAACTATAAATTCGGTTTTACTTTTGTGAAGAAACTCGGATTCATCAGCCTGCGAATACTTTATTATGGATTTTCCATGCTTTGAGATGACTTTAACCAAAGCTCCCTTTCCTGTTTTTTCTTTATTTTTCACTACAAACTCCATAGCAAGTTCTCGAGAAGAACTGGTTGATAAAAAATTCTTATAAACAACCGTTCCACCTTTACCTACACTTAATAAGTATTCTATTTCTTTATATCCAATACCTCTATTATAGGTAGCTGGTGAAGACGAAATTTTATGTAGCGTTTTGTTTAACAATTGTTCCAGCTCTAGGATGTCTTCACGTTTTGAATTGTTACTTAAAGCATTGTTGAATTTGTAGTATGTTTTTCTTGTGTAAAAATGAAGAATAGCTTCTTCTTCTAATTTCAGGTCATTAAATCTCCTATGAACTAATTTATTTTTAAAATTCTCATATATTTCTTTAAAATACTCGTTTTGAAGCATTTTAGTCAGACTATTTTCCTTGCTTTGCTTCCTCCAACTGGAATAGTTTACTCCTGAAGCCTTGACCTTTGTAATAAGGTCTTCAGCACTTAATCTTTTAAAATCCAGATATTCTTCTACATCTTTGAGCTGTTTTAAATCCAACCGATTTATCTCTGAATCTGTTTTCAATAGAACTTTCCAAGCTTCAAACTTTTTTTCTGTATTTATTTCAAAATAATCATACAATTTGTTTGAATTTGTTTTTTGCAATTCGGATACCAGTATATCTACCAGGCAATCGTCTTCTTGTGACCTAACATTCTGAATCCCTATTATTAAAGAAAGGATCAAAAACAATAAGATTCTTATTTTGGATATTATCATATCTATGCTTCGTTTATATTTACCATATTATTATTTACAATGGGGCCTTAATTTTTTAAGCTTGGTCTTAAGCTTATTTAATCTGGAAGATGACATTGTTTTAATGACGCCTTGTAATTCCTTTAGAACTTTTTCCCTGTTATTTTTATCTCCAAAGGCACCTTCATCCTTTTGTATTTTTTTATTAAGAATTTCGGCAGCCTTAGCGATGGCCTTATCTGCTACGCCTTTTGTTGCAATGGCTTTTTGTACATATCCTAAATATTGCAATGTCTCTTTGCACCATGCTTCCTGGCAGTCTGTATACTTAAGCAAGAAGGAAACTGTAGACAGGGTAAGTGTGACATCGGCAACTTTTATTGGAATAGATGCTAATTTACTGGCATCGTTCAAAAGGTGTAATTCTTTTAAAATAGTGCTGGCTGGCTGGCTGGCGAGAGCTTTCAACTCTTTTTTGATAGCTTCCAGCTCTGCTGCATTATCTATATTATGATTTCCCTTTTCTATCTCCTCTAAAACTTCTTTTGCCTTACGGTTTAACAAAAACGCATAGTTTGTACCTAGACTAAGTGACGCCTCTACAAGCGATAAATACTCCTTTAATTTTGTACAATAGGCTGTTTTATCATTACACTTACCTGAATACTCCAGCATAAAATTAACAACAGCCATAGACGTCGAGATTCCACTTACAAGCTCCATGGATTCTTTTGCCTTAAGCTTACCAAGTTGCCTTAGATACCTAAGCTTAGACACGTTACCAATACCCGAAAAAGTAAGCGCTGCATCAAGCGTCAGGTTCGCTGTTCGGCTGGTGTTATGTGTATTCTGATTTTGAGCAATACTGGCAATAATAAATGACGGCACTTTAACAGAAGGTACCTGAAGGTTCCCTGCAACATCTTTAACTTTGTCATATTCTGTGAGTGAAATGGGATCAAAAATGTGATAAGGTCCATAAGTAAAATGTTTTATCTTATGTCTTCTTCCTTTTGTTGTTTTTAGAGTAACCTGAGTATATTCCTGATTCAGTGAAACGTCAAATTGACTAGAATAGAACCCCCATTGTTTTTTTGATTTATAAGGAAGGTCATCGACTGCAATGGCCGAACTTTTGGAAGAACTCGCCCAAATACCATATAAGGTATTTATAAACTTTGTGAAATTTTCTTCTCCATTCCAGTTATCTATTTTTTTATACAAGGCCTTAAACATGGAATCTCCACTAAACGCTTTTCTGGAAATCAAACCTTCGAGTAAAGCATCTGCCCCCTTACTTTGTAAAGCTTCTAAAAGGTTTATCAAAATGGCTTCTTCTGAAACGCCTTTATCATCCACTGTACAATATAACAGTGCTTTCATATATTTCCAAAGCACCTCCTCCGAAGTCTGTTTTATTAAGTCTGAAGGTGCTTCTGCCAGATATAAATCTAAAGTTTCGCAAAATGCCGGAAGAATTTGCTCTGGTAAGAAATTATCTTGTAGATACGCCACGACCTCCTTAGAAAACTTACTTTCATTGGGGACAGTATGTACGCGCTCCCTTCCTATCTTTAACACGTTACAGAACGTTTCAAGTTCGTCATGATGATCAAATTCGAAAACAATTTTCTCTGTTTCTGTATGTAACTCTAATTCATAAGCTACATCAGTCCTAAGTATGTTAGTTTCAATTCGTAATTTTTCACGACCAGGAATTATCTTAAGGTTTTCTGAATCTTTGCCGGGGTGAGATTTTACTTTAAAGGCTAGGGTTTGATTTTCAAAATCAACTTTAAATGTTTTTTCTAAAGACACATAAAACCTTCTATTCCTATTATTTCTCTTGGTGTTTATTAACAACGATCTCCAGGGTAATGTTTCATCCTGCGCATTGTATTGTCCTTTAATATACGTAAGTAATTTGTGGATTTTTGAAGTGACTATTTCATTCTTGTCACTGTTACTTTCACCTGCTTCATCCCCCTGAAACCAATACAGTTTAAACCCAGGAGCATACATTTTTTTCCAATCCATATGGGCAAGTCGTGTTCCTGTGCCATAATCCATTAAAAAATTTGTCGCACCTTCTGGGGTACTATAGGTCTCGAATATATGCTCTAGTCCAAAGACACCATGTCCTAATTCGTGTGCTGCAATTCGTGCCTGATTTGAAGAACCAAACACAAAACCAAACTGACTCTTTAAAGGCATAAATCCATTTACCTCGGCATTACTAACAGGAAGATCACTAACAAAAAGGTAGTAGGTACTGGAGTTCACATGGTTTTCTGCTTTGTAGGCATCAATAATGTTTCGTTCCTCACTTGTGTAATACGATAAATGCCCGCTATCTCCTATATCCAGAAGGCCATTAGCATTCCACAGCTTATCTGGTAATTGTAAGGGAGGAGCCACTTTAATGTTAAAGTTTACGCCAGACTTGTTATAAATATCATTAACCTGCCCAACTACTCCGTTGGATATCTGAGCATTATTAATTGGTATAAGAACCAGTTCTATATTTGACAATGCAGAATTTAGATGAACCAAATTAAAAGTTCCAACGACTTTATGTTTAGCATTATCGTCTTTAGATGGTACTGTAGCAAAAATTTCCTGTACTGCATAATCAAAGGTTTGTTTAAGGTTTAAGGTTGCCTCATCATCTTGCCAAGTTGCAGGGATTTGGATTCCTTCTTTTGTTTTGAAAATAATATCATCGGTTTTATAATCATTACTGGTAATATGGGCTACGGCCTTTATAATATCATCTCCATGTAGTTTTGAAATGGCCTTAAAAGGAATTGTATGAGTATCGTTACCTAATTTTATGGTAGGATATTCTGCGATAAGGTTATCGCTTTCAATTCCAGGCATATCATCATAAGAATAGACTCCCGATCTGATAAAATCTACCCGTACACTCATATCTTCTACTTCTCCAGCAGATGAATTGCCAGAACCACCGTTATCCGCAACCACAGGGCCTCCAGGAGCCATTTCTCCCTGGGTTATATTTCCATCTTCAGAGACTGTATTCACGTCTCCGTTACTATCGGTAATGACCGTATCTTTTCCCCCTGGCAAGTTCCCAACTTCTCCATTGGTTCCTATAACCTCTATACCCCCATTTTCATTAACTCTTACCTCTTTAATTTCATAATCGACTTCTGTTGTCTTAATATCACCCTGGTCTCCATGAATGGTTTCTTTGGGATCAATTTCTACATCTACTATAATTTCTTCACCTTTTCCAAATTGACTATCGTTAACCGTAACAATTTCTCCTTGTGCCAACTGGCTATCTGAATTCACTAAAACATTATCATAGACTACGGCAAATCTTGCGTATTTTAAATAAGGTATCTGTACAAAACCTTTTCCAGAAATAATGCCATTGGACTGACTCGTTATGTCTGTAAGTGTAATAATAAAGTCACCAGCCGTAATACGGTTTCCTGTTCTCAATTGTGGATGCGGATTGCGATTCGTGATAGCCACTTCATCTGGGACAATTCCGCAATTGTAGTCCGAGGTTTTATCTTCTTCTTTAGCTGTTGTAATTTCTTGAATTTCTGTAAAATCACTTTCCTCGAATTGACATTTTGCAGCCACCTGGTATTCGTAAGTCTTACCAGGTTTTAAATGCCAAACCGTTGCCCAAGAGCTATTGGTTTTCATAGTAAACCATGCTGCTCCTGGTTTATTTGCTTCACGATAGCGAATGATATATTCTGTATACAGGGCAGGATTCTCTTCCCAATACACATTAATTTTAGAAGTCCCCTGTGGTTGTGCCGTCACAGTATTTGGAGCGCTACAAGATTCTGTTCTCGTAAACCAAAAAATCTCACTATATCCGTCATTACGGAACAATCCAATTTCTTCGGCTCCCTGAAGGGCTTTTGCCTTCACCCTCCAAACATATTTTTTATTGCCAAGTAACAATGGTTGAGCTGGCCCATAAATAAATGTTGTGGCCCTAGTTGTAGTCTGAAATACCGGAGGTAAGCTTTGAAAAGCAGTTTGTGGGTCTACATATTCATCCCAAACTTCAACGATACTCAATTCATATTCTACGTTACTAACATTAATATGTCTGGGAGTCCACTGAAAAACGATATTCTCTACTGCTCCAGGAGTGATATTTTTTTTGTTTAGAGGAAGGTTCAATAGAGGCGGTTCATTGCTAAAAATAAACGTAGACGCACAAGTTTTGGACGATAAACGGTTTCCTGTATTAAAATCGAATACTTCAAAACAAAATTGATAACTGCCCTCAGGTATGCCCCTCCTATAAATATTAGGGTTAATGCCTTGAATGTTTTGAAATTCGAAATAAGGTGCCAATTGGGTATTATTAAGTCTTAATGGCTCCCCCCCACTTATAAATAATGACTCTGCTCCTACAATAAAATTTTTGCTCTGAAAATTGATTCCTTTTCCTTCAAAATAAAGCTTTAACCTTATTTGCCTATTAACTATTGAAATATCATTAAGAATGAGTTGTAAGTTTATTGGGCTGTTAATCGTAGTAGCATCTGCATAGCTATAAAAATTTACGGGAGATGGTGGGTTAATTTGAGGAATAATCTGAATAGGGAATTGTTGTGCCGAGCTTAGAAAGCAGCCAACAAATAAGTAACAAAAAGCAATGAATAACTTTCTCATAATTATCTTTTGTTTATATATTTTAATTCGAACTTATCTTTATCTGTATATTTTCTGGACTTTATATCATAGTGTTCTATTATTTTGGTGATGATGTATAACTGAACTTTTGGTTGAGGCTCTTCCCTATCCCACATTTGGAAAATATTGTCTTTTTCTACCTCCATTACTTCTGCAAGGAATTCGTCTGGGGTCTGTATATCTTCAATTACTTTATACTTATCTATGTATTTTAACATCCATCTATGAGCTACTAGCTTATCTAGAGCTGTTTCCTCATCATATTTTAAATCGTTAAATTCTTTCTGTAATTCCATAGGTTTAATTTTTCTTTTTTGCTCGGAAAATTTAAACAGCTCATGATTGTCTACTGCAATTTTTGTCTTTACAAATTCTCCTTCAAAGGCTTCATCCAATCGGTACATATCTACTTTCAATTCTAAAAGCGTGTTGTAAATCAACTCCTGATATTGAGCTAAAAAATCTTCATAACGATATAACTCTTTTAAAAAATCAAGGGCTTTGGGCTTATATTCTTTAGTGTTCCTTTCTTGCGCGGCAATTAGACGAAGCATTTTCAACTCTTCTTTTTTGTAGCGTGGCATAAAATTAAATCGAGGATAACTTTGCATTCTGTACAATTGGTTATTGACCTGGGGCAATGTTCCTTCATATAAAGAATCCCTGTATCTAAAACTTATCCTCTGTCCTTTCTCTTTTTTAGAGATGTTCTTTTTCTCTTTTTCCTTCCTCCTCGGCAATTTTATCTTTGGCATCTTAATTTTATCGAGTATGTAGTTATAGCCAAAAATGGCTGTAAATTCGACATGGGGATCGTTATTATTTTTTCTATACTGAGTTAATAAATTGAGGCTAAAATTGTGCTTTTTCTTTAAGCTATAATTCCCTCCTAACCTAAGGTTAGCTACTTCAGACTGCTTTTCACCGTTTACATGACTGAGGTTATAGCTTAAAGAACCTGAGGTCCTGAGTGATTTATCCAAAAAAGACTTACTAGTAGAAAGTATCGGGCCATATGTAGTGCTTGTAGACTCTCCTACTTTACTATAGTTTAAGTTTACTGAACCAGATAGAGAAAACTGTGATGCTGGATATCCTAAGGAATATGCAACATTACCGTTATAAAAGTTTGACGTCCCATTTTCTACAACATTGCCTCCTTGTTTATTTACTGCATTGTTTATGGATCCGTTAAAGGATATATTTTGATTATTGGTTTCTGAATTTTTAAGTAGGTAATTAACATTTATGGTCGCATTTTGGGATATTTGTTGGAAATTCAGCGTATCCAGATTATCAAATTGTGATACTTCATTGATGTAATCAAATTGGTTTTTGATATTGGTATACGACTGAAAATTAGAATATGCTGTAGCTATCGTAAGTTTCTCTGAAGCGTTATAGTTTACATTTACTGCAGTTACTACTCTTTGTAATTGAGAATTTTTGGCATTATTAAGGTCATCTCTTTGTAAACCTCCGTTAAAGCTTATACTTACTTTATTATTAAAGATGTTTTGGTAGGCATTTACTGTAAAATTTTCTAAATCATTATTAAAAAAATAAGCCCCAAAAGTTCGATATTCTGGATCGATATATTCATACCCCACACCAATACTACCTTTCCCTACTGGATAGCTAAACGATACATTATAAGCTTTGTAGGTTGAAGTTGTGACATTTTTATCCATTAATAAAGAAAATAATCCGCTATTAGCTCCTTCCTCTGTTCCATTCAGGTTTTCTGTGATAGAAGATGATGCTGCTTCAATATTAATCTCTCCTTCATCGAAAATCTTAATTCCCCCATCAATGCTTAGTACCACATTTTCTTTTGCCTGCAATTCTAGCTCTACTGGAACCGGTTCTTTAATAGAGTTTTCATCATCTTTAGACTTAAACAAAATAAGGGCTATTCTTGCTTTTTGATTATCATAACCTGCCTTAAAACCAAACCCCATCCGTTTATAAGCTGGTACAGACTTTGGATCTTCTATATTATATTCAGATTGCTTTAATAACCTTCCATACATAGCACTGAACTTCCACTTTCCAGTAGGTGTTAAATCAAAACCAACACCTGTGAATTGATGTCCGTTCAATGTATATGGTGAAAATGTCATGTTCACATCCCCAAGATGAACAGTAACCCACTTGTATGAAGGATGGGCACTTAACCTATTAAACGAAAATGGGTTGCTACTGTTAAACTTTTGATTAGAATAGGAAAATGAAAACGGTATATTATACACATTACTGATATTTAAGTTAATGTTTCCATTCAAAAAATAAGTAAAGGGTTCTCTATTGGTATCTCCTTGGTAAAAAACAGAGTTTGCTGACACGCCTCCAGTTAACCTAAAAAGTTTTGACTTTCCTATTTGTCCCAGATCTTGAGCTGTAACATTACTAGATATTATTACTAATATCAATAACAAAAGACATTTCAAATGTTTTCTATAAAACTTGTCAGTTATAAAATATTCAATCAACATTTTTCTCTGATACCTATTATTAACGACTCCTCCAATTATCTGTTTTTATATAAATAGAAACTGGAATGATAATTATGTGAAGGTTCAAAATTAGGTTAAATCATTTTTTTAAAATCCACTGTTTTCAGTGAAATTTTGATCACATCAAAAAAAAAATTTAAGCTTTGAAAAAATTAATTTTATCTAATAGATAAAAAATATTTGAACAAAAAAAAGAACAACTCAAAGGGTTTATTAAAGGGGGGACTCATATCTTAATTGAGTATTTACCAAATTCCAATTTCTCTATAAGGCTCTGCGGTACAACAGAACGATTGTTATAAGAAAATTTAATAAACATAGTAGCCCTATTTTATAAGAAGCCTTATATCTATTTTATAATAAAGTCAATAAATAATTTCGTAAGGCATTAATTAAAGCAGAATTTAATTCCTCTTTATAAGTCTCTTTCCAAATTTCAAAATATAAGATGCCACAATACGACCAACCTTACTTTCAAAACCAACATTTTTAAAAACATTATAAATAGAATCAATATGAGAAACATCTTTAAATTTAGACAAAGCATAAATTGAAGCGCAGCCTTCAAATTCATCGTCAGAATCTATAAAATGTGTTATTAGTGGAGTTACATCCGTTATGTTTAAATTCGCAGCTCTCAAAATTACGCGAGAGACTTTCCAATCTCTAGAATATGTACCTGAAATGGCAGCTTTTAAAGATTTTGATAGCCTCTTCATACGCTACTGGAAATACCGTTTTGGTACCCTCTCTTAAATTAGTACTTCGTCCCAGCCATATCATAAATCCGAACCCGATTCACATAAATCGACCTCATAGACCTTATCTGACTTCCCTTCTGTAAAATATAATGCTTTTTGTTGTAGTACTTTCAACTATAGAATTCTTAGTAGGTAAATATAATTAAATGTTTATTTTCAAAAGCATGTTTTTATAAAAATAAAATAACTTATTGCAATTATTTATACTTATAAATATCCGCTTCCTGTATGCCATAGCCTTCTACAGGAAGAAAGACTCCTCGTCCACTATTGGTTTCATCGCCTCCAAGCATTCTTCCCTTTTGCCATTTACCATCTCTATAAACATATTCATTTACTATCCCTAGCCCAGCCTTTTCATTTTCTAATGTCTTTGGTCGGAAACTTACAACGGCACGGCTACCTAAAATGATAAATTTATTTTCTCCTGTTTTTAAGATTATACCATGTGCCTCATCAACTTTTATTTTCCCCCTCCGAGAATAAAGTCTAGCTTTCACATAATAATTATCCATTTCAAATTCTACAAATGGCTTCTTTATATCTATTAAAAATGCTCGCATTTTATTCTTATCTCCTTGGTTTTTCAAAATTTCGGGAGCCAAATATTCTACTGCTCTATACATCTCTCTTAGATTTTGTTTTTTTTCGGGATCCAATCTATCAATCCCAAAAGGAGCTACTCCCAGAGTATTGTAATTTCCAATAGCATAAAGCATATAAGCTACATATTCTGGTTTGTTCCACCATGTTTCAGGAATAAATAAAGGGTCTCCTTGTGCTGTGTATTGGTCACACCATTCCACAAAATTACTTGCATAAATATCTGGACTCATAAAATCAATATCGGGTGCACCTGCTTTCCAAATATCCATAACACGTGGTAGTGGTCCACCACTAGGAAACCCTCCTGGGTTAGGTCTATCTGTATATTCTAACCAAGCATTAACAAACATGGGTAAGTTATATGCTTCTTTCCCCTGTTTAGTAACGTAATTCATGTATGTTGAATACTGCCAAGACATAAATAGAAGGTCTGTCCATACTCCTGATCCAAAAACTTCTGTCCAGCTTCCTGATTTTTTATATCCCGTTGATGCCCATAAAGTATTTAAATCAGGTATAAGAGTGTTTTTATTCTTAAGAAGGTAATCCATTAATTTTTGTGGAACTGGACTATTGAACGCTTTTTCTGCAATTTCCGATCGATCTCTGGAATCTCCAAGAATACCTACTTCGTTTTCTACCTGAACCATAATAACCGTTCTATGCTTATTATCAACTTTTTTGATATGCTTCATAAGCGCTTTAAAGGCTTTCGCATCTGCTTTTAGGGCTTCTTCACTAAAAGTTGAGATAACTTCAATACGACCTTCTTTCTTTATTTTTGTTCTGGGAAATCGTTTGTAATCCTGCTTAAGCCAAAGAGGTGCATAACCAGACATGCCGTTTTTCCATGACCCAAACCAAAGAGGAACTAGCTTAAGGTTTTTCTCTCTTGCTCCTTGAATCATAGCATCTACCACAGAAAAATCGAACTTACCTTCCTCTGGTTCTACCATTTGCCAAGAAATAGCTACTAGAACAGTATTTACATTGAGATCAACCATTTGTTGCCAAACGGAACCTTTATAATCCATATCATAGGCTGTATCGTTCCCAAGGCTCCCATTAACCATCGCGTATTTTTTTCTTGGAATATACTTATCTCCTGGAGACATAAGTTCTATGCTTCCGCTGATAGAGTTAGATAATTCTCCAGCTAACATCAAAAATGGTTTTCCGTCTACAATTAGCTGTGTCTTATTCTTCTCTTTTTTAAGGTAAGGAATATGCTGCCCAAAACTTATGTTGCAAAAGGCAAGCAAGAGAACTAAAAAAACACCTTGAGAGGGAAGCGCTTTTAAGTGCTTAAAAAAAATAGATTTCATAATGTTTCGCGTTTAATTTTTTATTTAAGGTGTGTTTGACGTAAAAGCAATTCTATTTTAGAATATAATCAATCATAATTGGTATCTCTCCTTGTGGTTAATCATTTATTTTATAGACTTGTACAAAATCATTGTTTTTTGCGACCACTAGGGCCTTTTTCTTTTCAGACATATTAATTATTTTGGCATTTCGTACATCTCCTTTTACATATAACCCACTTTTAATAGCAGAAACCTCTTTAAAGTTACCTTTACCATCTCCTGCTAGAAACATCCCATAACTTGCATCATTTCTTGGGGTTTCGACTTCAGAAACATACCAATTACCAGAAATAATGATATCTAGATTACTATCTTTATTAAAATCGCCGACATTGATAGCATTTATTGAAGATGTTTGAGTCCTTAAACTCATTTGTTTTACTTCAAAAGTACCATCTCCTTTGTTTTCAAAATAACTACTTGCAAAATTTTTAATTTCATAATGAAGTGCTTCTTCTAAATTCTCTTTACCATAAACATCTGTTAAGGTCGCTTGAGCAAATGCATGATAATTTTCAAATTTTTTCTTAATACCAGGCATTTGATTAGAAGAACATTGCCTACCTCTAAGCGGATAAAGGTTTCCTAAATCATAATACCCCAAAGCAATATCTAATGTTCCATTTTTATCAAAGTCTTTTTGATATACTTTGAAAGGTTCTTTTGGAGTCGCTTTATATTTATAATTAAGCCCCAAATTACCCGCTAATATATCTTCGTCGCCGTCTCCATCAAAATCACCAGTTGCTAAACTAAACCACCAGCCCGTTTGTTCTGCTAACCCCGAATTTAATGTAATATCTTCAAATATACCATTGTTATTCCTCAATACTACTGGTGACATCCACTCTCCTACTACTAATAAATCCATCCAGTTATCTTGATCGATATCCAACCAAACAGCATCCGTTACCATACCTATATTATGTAAAGCGTTTGCTACCTTAGTTGTCACATTTGAAAACTTTATTTGCCCATCTTTACTGTTGTTTTGTAATAAAAAACTATTCGTAGGTTCTGGATAACGTCCTGGTTTCTGCCTGCCTCCTACAAACAAGTCTAAATCGCCATCTTTATCATAATCTGCTGCCTTTACTATAGAACCGCTTACCCTCATAAAAGGCAACACTTCAACACGCTTAAAATTTCCGTTTCCTATATTTTCATAGAATCGATCTTCTAATTTTTTTGCCCCTTCATCAAATTCATTACCACCGCTCACAATGTAAAGATCTGCATCCAAATCTCCATCTGCATCAAAAAATAACGCACTTACATCTTCATATTCTTTATCAAGATAAAAAGGCGTCTCTTTTTTCTCTTGAAAAGTTCCATCTTTTAATTGAAAATATAATTTTCCGCTTTCACCATGTGCGCCTCCATTATATATATCATCTAGTCCATCATTATTCAAATCATATACTGCTAATGCTGGTCCTAATTGAGACATTTTATGTGGCAACAAACTCTCTCGGTCAAAATCATTAAAATCATTCTCTTTATGCTTATGTTTTAAATTAGTTATCTCTGTGATATCTGTAAACATAACTTTTAGAGCCTCTTTTTCAATGTATTTTTCATCTGAATCTTTATAGTCAAATGTTATTACCTGATTTGCATCAATATTATTATAAACAGCTGTTTTTCCATCAGGCCAAATCACTGTGATTTTTTCAATTTTTGTTTCTGCTCCAACCCCAAAATGTAAATCTCCACTAGTTGCAGACTGAAATCCTCTTGAAGCATAATTTTCAAGTGTTTGAGTCTCTTTATTTTGTTCAAGAATGACTCTAGCTCCAATAGCATTGATATTATTTTTAGAACCATTCAATTTTACTTTTATATAATTTCCTTTATTAAGTTGCATCGAATTGTTTTCATAAATAATAGCATAATCATCTGTATTATTTGTGATGATATCTAAATCTCCATCATTATCTAAATCTGCATATGCTGCTCCGTTTGAACTAGTAGCATAATCTTCTATCCAGATATTATTCTTTTTGGAAAACCCTGCTCCTTTTTGATTCTGATAAAAGTAATTGGCTTTATTTCGAATTGGCATTTCCTTTATCAAATCAATTATTAAATCTCTTGCTTTTTGTTTATTCTCGGGAGTACTAACTCCATATGAGCTAAAAAAATCGTCAAATTTTGATTTTTTATAATTTATAAAATCGTTATTTCTGAAATCTCGTTTTATGCCATTAGACACAAAAATATCTTTCCACCCATCATTATCCATATCAAATAACAAGGGAGACCAACTCCAATCTGTATTTGCCACTCCATTCATTTGAGCGACATCAGAAAAAACAGGAATCTGGTCTTGTTTATTCATTATACCATTATTCAATTGTACCGTATTGTACATGTATTGACTATGAAGGCCTATTTCGGTTAACTTATAAAACCGTTCGGGGTTCATGCCACTCATAGACGTTTTAATATCATAGTTATGTTCGGACATCATATCTACAGACATGAAATCTAACCAGCCATCATTATTTAAATCGGAAATATCATTCCCCATAGAAAAATAGGAAATATGATTTGTCGCTTCCTTTATAACTTCTTTAAACGTTCCATTTTTCTGATTAAGATATAAATAATCTTTTTCAGAAAAATCATTACCTACTATTATATCTGGCCAAGTATCATTATTTAAATCCCCAACAGCTATCCCTAAACCAAAACTTATGGCATTATTAATAATACCGCTTTGCTCTGAAATATCGGTATAGAATCCATTATCATTCTTAAATAATCTTGAACTTTGTAATGGTGCCTTAGTTGAAATTAATTTTAATATCTCCTTATCTTGATACGGTTTGGTTCCATGATTTAGTAGAAACATATCTAAATCTCCATCCTTATCATAATCAAAAAAAGTTGCTTGTGTAGAAAAATGGGGAAGATCCAATCCATATTTTTTTGCTTCTTCTTTAAATACTGGATGCCCTTGTGTATTATTTCCTAAATTAATGTATAACTCATTTCTTCTGTTATCTGGCTTATGTTTTCCCGATTTACAAACATAAATATCTATTTTTCCATCTGAATTGATATCAACAACCGTTACACCAGTCGGAAATCCTTCTTTTACTGTTACATTACCTTCCAATGATACCCCCGTAACTTGTGCTTCTTCGGTGATATCTATAAATTTTAAACCTTTTTTATTGAGATAAAGCTTATTTGACCCTAGGTTAGAAACGAAATAAACATCCAAAAACTTGTCACTATTAAAATCGGCAACAGCTACACCTCCACCATTATACAAATATTCATATAATATCCCATTTAGGTTTCTGCTTTCGGTAAGTAAATTTTTAAAATTGATTCCTGTATCATCAACACTTCTTAAGCTGAAAAGAGGCAGACTCGTATTGTTAATATCTGAAATTTTATTATCGTTTTTTTTATCTCGGGAATCACCACATCCAAAAACTAAAATTGCTAAAAAAAAATACAATTTATTCATAATACCAATGTAATATAATTTTCTATATGCGATCATTATATTTGAATAAAGAGCAAAGGAGAAAAATTCCCTCTGCTCTTTTCAATTAACTAAACTAAACTAAACTAAACTAAACTAAACTCAATAACTTTAATAATATCAATAACCAGGGCTTTGATCTAACAAACCGCCCGAGGCATCTATTTCTGATGCTGGAATTGGTGACCAATATAATTTTTCTGTAAATGCCCTACCTACAAAAATTTCTCGAGGAGTATATGTATAGGTGCCATCTCCGTTATTTGTTATTCCCATTCCCATAAGAGGTTCATTTGAAGTAACCATTGCTATTTTCCATCTACGCTCATCAAAATAACGATGTTCTTCGAATGATAATTCTATCCTTCTTTCGTTTTGAATCGCTGTTCTCATTTCTGATTGCGATAAGCTTGCTGATAAATTTGGCATGCCTGCTCTATCTCTTACATCATTAATAGCATCATGTACCGATTGGTCTGGGCCTATTGCTTCATTTTGAGCTTCTGCATAATTTAAAAGGATTTCTGCATATCGAAAATATCTCCAAGGCGATGCTCCTTGTTTATTTATATCAGCCATTGCTATATCTAAATTCATGAACTTACGAAGTAAATATCCTGTTTGAGAGGCATTCCAGCCTTCATTGCCTTCTGGACTATCTGCTCCTCCTGGTAACGAAGGGTCATAGAGTCTTCCATTAAGAACTTCACTTCCATGATGTGTTATGATAGCATTAAATCTTGGATCACGGTCTGTATATGGATCTTGTGGATCATAACCAGATGCAGGATCTGTAATAGGAAGCCCGTTACTCATTTCAAAATCATCAACAAAATTCTGCATAGGGCAATTTCCTCCCCATCCACCATCACCGTTTGGACCATTTCGCCTTTCCATGGCTTCTCCTTTTCCATTTCCAGGACTTACTTTTTGCCAATATCTAGTAAAAATATCTTCTGAAGTTTTTGTTTGAGTGATAAATAGCTTTCTATAATTCTCTGTAGGATCTGTATCTAAACTCCTCACTAAAGAATATCTACCTAAATCCATAATATCTTTTGATGCTGCAGCTGCAGCTGCCCATTTTACTGGATCGTTAACCTCTGCTGTAAAAAGTGGACTTGCTGCATATAAAAGGGTTCTGGATTTAAGTGCCATTGCAGCATCGATATTTCCTCTTTCTCCATTATCAACTTTTAATCCACCACTAATTGCTGCATCTAATTCACTTATTATGTAAGCTACAACCTCGGGAATTTCTTTTTGATCGTAAAGAGGTGTGAAATCATCTGATAAAGTATATACCTTATCACCAACAAGAGGCACTCTACCAAAATTTTTGAAAAGTTCAAAATATCTATACGCTCTTATAAAACGAATTTCTGCCGTTAACTCTCTGGCCTTATCAGTATCAAACACAGAGCCTTCTGCATTAACATTCTCTATAGCTAAATTACATTCTCTAATAGCTCTATAGTTTCTAAACCATGCAGACTTTATAAAATCATCTCCACTAGGAGACAATAATCCTTTTTGAATACTATGTGTGGTAGCATCAAATATATAAAATGATTCATCGGTAAGCGAGCTCCATAATTGAGCTGAAAACCCTCTGCCAAATCCAGCAGGCGCTTGATCTCCCGTACCATCTGCGTGTTCTTCTTCTCTATTTGACGCCTTAATACTTGTATAAAGTCCTACTATGAATGATTCTGCCAATGTGGGGTTTGCCCAAACAGATTGTGCAGTAAGATTTTCCGAAGGAACATCTAAAAAATCTTTTTCACATGATAATATAAAGGATGTGACAACGGCACATAAAAGAATTAGTATTTTATTTTTCATAACTTAAAAATTAATGTTAACACCTATATTATAAACCTGCATTTGAGGATAAAACTGCCCTGTAGCTATATCGCCTTCAGGGTCTAAGTCTTTAGACTTTGTAAAGGTGGCCAGGTTAAAGCCACTTAAGTATAGTCTTGCAGAATCTAGACCTAAACTTGACAAAACATTTTCTGGTAAGTTATACCCAAGCTCAATTGTTTTAATACGTAAAAAAGCGGTATTCACTAACCAAAAATCATTTGGTCTGGAGCCTTCATTTATACTGGTTGAAGTTCTAGTATCTACTCTGGGGTAGGATCCATTAGGGTTTGTAGGACTCCATCTATTATTTGCCCAACTATTAAAAAAGTTACCTATTGAGCCAGATTCTGATGATTGATATTGTTGTACTTGCGCTTGTCCTTGCAGTAAAACACTAAAATCCCAATTTTTAAAAGCACCTCCCAAAGTTAATCCATATACAATTCGAGGTACATTGGTTAAATCTTCTCTTATTCTATCATCTGCATCAATATCTCCATCATTATCTACATCACGATAAATTAAATCTCCTAATTGTTGCCCTGGTAAAGTCACATTATTATCTAAATCTGCTTGGGTTCTAAAAATGCCAATGGCATCATATAAAAGCGCATTACTATTATTATTTAATGACTTCCCAGCTTTTATTTGCCATTCTGGAATCCCTGCTACATCATCTAAAAAAATGACTTTATTTCTATTGTAGGTAAAATTACCAGACGCATAAAAATCAAAATCTCCAAATTTATTTTCATAGTTAAGAATAGCTTCAAAACCTTTGTTTTCAACTTCTCCAATATTTTCTTGAGGTATTATAGAAGGCAAATCGAATTCGTTAACGATTCCTGAAACTCCTGGAATAGTCGTACTTCTAGCTGTTAAAAGATCGGTTCTGGTTTCTTTGAAATAATTTATTTCTAAATCAAAATTGTTAAAAAGACCGATATCAATTCCAACATCCAATTTCTTAGCTTTTTCCCAAGTAATATTAGGATTTGCCAATTGGGCTATAATAAATATTGGAACTGGGTTTTGATTTATATCAACAAAATCTGCTGGTTGTAATCTGTAAGAATCTAAATATTGAAATGGTGCAACCCTATCATTACCCAATGAGCCAAAAGTTGCTTTTAATTTTAGATTATCAATTGCTTCAATTCCAAACCAGTCTTCTTCAGAAACACGCCATCCTGCAGAAATACTTGGAAAAAACCCATACCTGTTACCATCTCCAAAGGTAGAAGATCCATCAACTCTTGCTTGAAATTCCAATAAATATTTCTGAGCATAATCATAAGAAAGTCTACCAAAATAATTCCTTCTGGTTCTTTTTGTTGAAAAACCATTATTATCGCTATCTGATGGTAATGAGCCTCCAAAATTAAATTCTGGTATTTGTGTCGAAAGAAACCCACTTCTAAAAGCACTAAATTTTGTAAAATCTGATTCTTGTTGCTCATAAGCAACAAAACCACTAATATGATGTTCATTAAAAAAACGATCGTAATTAAAACGTATGTTAGCTGTTTTAAGCGACGTATTTGCCTGCGATTGATAAAGTTCTGGTCCGCCACTGCCAGGATTATAAGTAATAGGATTAAAAGTTCCGTCTGGCTGTACTTGACTTACCGTGAATGGTGTTCTAAATGATTTAACAGAGTTAAAACTTTTATCTTCAGAATAAAAACCTCTTAAAGACAAGCCTTCTGTAATAAAAGGAAGATTGTAATCAAAAGTTAAAGTAGAATTTATTGTTGTTGTTGGTTCCTCTGTAGTTCCTCTTGCCGCTGTTGGCAAAATAACAGGATTCAATCCTTGCTCTACACCTGCAGAAGGTTCTCCATTAGTATAATATGCTGGTATTCCAGGATATGTTCTATACAATGCTCTAAAAATATCACCAGCAAAATTGTTTCGAACCACTTCTCCGTTTGTAATGTTTTTAACAGGAGAAAAGCGCTTTTCTCTTCTTACCGAAACATCTATTCCTACTTTTAAATTTTTATTTATATTAATATCTAAATTTGTTCTTAAATTTATTTGGTCATATTTATTAATGCCATTTTTAAAAATACCTCCTTGACTTACTCTTCCCAAGGAAGCGAAATAAGTCATGTTTTCACCGCCGCCTCTTACAGATATATTTTGACTATCTTGAGTACCAAAATCTTTAAGAGCGGCATCAAGCCAATCGGTATTCCCATACTGGTCTGGGTTAGAACCATTTTCGAACAATAATAATTCTGCATCAGAAAAAGCCTGATTAAAACCCCCACTTGGATTTGTATAATATCTTATTTCATTTGAAATACGAGCATAAGTTGGAGAATCTGCCATGTCTGGCAAATTGGTAGGTCTCGTAAAACCCGAATTATGGGACATACTTACCTGCATTTTTCCTTTTTTCCCTCTTTTGGTAGTAATTAGTATAACACCATTAGCAGCTTGTGCACCATAAATTGCAGCTGTCGCATCCTTTAATACCGTAACACTTTCTATGTCGTTTGGATTTAAACGTTCTAAACCTCCTAACCTATTAGCAACGCCATCAATAACAACCAGTGCACTATTATTACCATCTGTACTAATACCTCTAATCCTAATGGTAGACCCATCTTCACCTGGTTCACCAGATCTATTATTTGCTACAACACCTGAAAGCCTTCCTGCAAAGGAATTAGAAACATTTGCAACAGGGTTTTTTGCTAATTCTTCTCCTTTTACAGTAGATACTGCTCCAGTAAGAGTTGCTTTAGATTTAACTCCATACCCTACAACTACAATTTCCCCTAAACTCTCAGCATCTTCTACTAAAGATATGGTTACATCGGTTTGTCCTTTAACCTCAAATTCTTTAGTTAAAAACCCCAAATAACTAATAACTAGGATAGCATCTTTACTGGCTAAGTTTAATGAAAACTTCCCATCAAAATTGGTTTGCGTACCATTAGATGTTCCTTTCTCTACGACATTGGCTCCTGGCAAAGGGACTCCTCTAGCATCTGCAATTATTCCAGAAACTGCGTTTTGAATAATTAGTTCACCTTGATTATTTACCTTATTGATAGATGATTTTAGAGAATTAATATTTCTTTTTAAAACAATTTGTTTCTTTAAAACTTTATAAGTAACATTTTTGTTTTTAAAAATAATACCCAAGATATCCTTAATAGTAGTATTTGAAACTTTAAAAGACACCTTCCTTTTAACATCGACCTCTTCTGTTTTGTAGAAAAAGTTAAAGCGACTTTGGGATTCTATTTTTCTCAAAACATTTTCAATAGATTGATTTTCAATATCTAGCGAAAGTTTTTTATTTTGGGAGTACGTATTATTAGCTTGTACATTAAACATTGCTAGTACAAGTAATAAAATCGAAAGCTTCATAGTTCTATTTTTGTTAAGAACGTTTTTCACAAAAGTGAATAACCATCGTTTTTTTTTCATAATTTTGAATGATTTTGATTAGTTAAATTGGTTTTTACGATTAAAATCTACTATGTCGAGAAACGTTGCAGCGTTTCTCGATTTTTTTATTCTGTTTTCATTTCTTCATATTTTATAATTATTAAGTTATTTTCAATTTGATAATTAAACTGAGCACTCTCTTTAAAGGTATCTAATAAGTCTATAATAGTCTCATCACTAAAAGTTCCATTAAACCTTACAGAGTCTAAAGCTGTATACTTGTTAAATATTGCGACACCAAACCGTCTCTCTATTTTTTTAATAATCTCATTAAAAGGTTCATTGTTAAAACTTAATTTACCTTTTCTCCAACTTAAATAATCTTCTATATTTACAGTGTTCACTTCAAATTTATCATCTATCAAAGTTGCTTTTTCGCCTGGTTTTATAATTGTTGATACATTTTCTTCTTTTAAATTATTATCATAAACCGCAACACTTCCTTCTGCTAACACTGTAAAAGTTTCTGCGCCTTCAAAAGAACTAACATTAAAATGAGTTCCTAACACCTCTATCCCCACATCACTAGTAGTAACTAAAAAAGGATTTTCTTCATCTTTAGCGACTTCAAAGTAAGCCTCACCTTCCAAAAACACTTCCCTTTTTTTACCCGAAATAAAATTTACAGGATATTTAAGTGATGTTCCTGAATTGATATGTACCATAGTACCATCAGAAAGAATTAACTGAAATTTCTTACCATTTGGCACGAAAATCTCATTATAAATAAGTTCTTTAGTTTCACTATTTCCATGATAATTAATTTGATTTCCTTTCTGAACTCCCAATACTTTCCCTTTATCATCTAAAAAATACTGTTCTTTATCAGTACTAATTTTAGTAACTTTATTATCTGAAGTTTTTAGTGTAATAGCAGAATCTATAACTAGTTCATCTGTATTTATATATGTATTATTTTTTAGTTGATAATAGATAAAGCAAGATATCAGTCCTATAAAAACTGCTGCATATTTAAGGTAAGGTCTAAAAGAAAAAGGTTTTTTATCATATATTCTATCAAAATTAAGCTGTATTTTTTGCCAAATTTCATCTTTAATCTCTTCATCATATTCTAATTCCGACCATAATTTATTTTTATCTTGAAAAGAATCAAGATAATTACCCAACAACTCTTTCTCTTGTTCAGAACATTCATCCTTAACATATTTATCGAAAAGGCTTTTTGCTTGTTTCTTATTCATATAAAAAAATTAAATAATTATTACCCATAAAATGGGAGCACATAGATAAGTAACATAATTTCCTATTTGGTACACGTCCAAAAGTCCTTTTTTTTATAATTTTATATATTTTTCATGAAATTTTTACGAAATCGACTATTCAAAACACTAATAGATAAAGAATTAATAACATATTAACTATTTAGTTATAACCCCAATATTTTCAAAAAAAATAATTGTAAAAGAGATCACTTTATTTTTCTTAAGTTACTTTAATAATTAAAAAATAGGGAATACTTAAAAAAAAGAATAATCCAATACTTATACTTAGTTTAGAATTGACTACTAAGCAAAATAAAATAATAGATAGCTTCTTCTGAAACTAAATTTTGTCTTATATATCCAATAGCTTTAGATATTTGATTCTTAACAGCCTGAATCGATATTCCTAATTCTAAAGCAATTTCCTTATTGGATTTATGATTATATCTACTTAAAATAAAAATCTGTTGACACCTAGAAGGAAGTTTTGTCACTTGTAAATTAATGAGTTCTTCTAATTCTTGAAATTCCATTTTTTGGGAAATATTCATAGAAATATCTACAATATTAAGTCTAGTTAAATCTTCATTTGAAATTTTCTTGTTTCTCAAATAATTAAACACTTGATATTTAACTGATTGAAAGAGGTATGATTTAAGGTTAGTAATTTTAGTGTCTTTACGTTTAGACCAGAAGTCAATAAATACATTTTGAATAATATCCTCACAAACCTCTTTTTTATTTAAAATGTTTAGAGCATAAAAAAACATATTTTTAGAATATCGGTTATAAATTTCTTCAAAAGCCAAAACATTATCCAAAACCATTTCTTCCAATAATTCTATATCGTCACTTTTCTTCTTATACATTAGAATTGATAAATTTCTCTAAAATATAAAAAAAACATCAATTAATTACAACACTCTTTTAAATGCTATTCTATATAGGAATTTCTCCAGTGATTAATCTCTTATAGGCTAAAGTAATTTTACATCCATAATATAATTTAATTCAGTATTTACAGCCCTTTTCGCTCTCTTTATAGAAATATTCATGAGTTAACTAAAACAAAAAAAACATCTAAAATAATACAAAATCTTATTAATTAAACTGTCATTCTGAAGTATTTTTTGTAAGTATTTACCTTATTTATATATCACAAAAAAGCTATAGACTCTAAATGTTTTAATTAATATCTAAACAGTGTTTAGAGCAGACTAATCACTTTTTTAATTAGAATTTTAATACATAAAACAAAAAGACATTTCTAAATCAAGTTTAGATAAAAATGCTTGTTTGCATCCTTTATAAATGGATAATCGTTTCAAGAAAC
>CANNAN010000010.1 GCA_947502635.1 uncultured Flavobacteriaceae bacterium | reverse complement strand
TTTTTCTTGTCCTTATTATTATACCTAACTTTTTAGAGAACTCAACCTGTTATATTTATATTAAGCCTATACCCCCCTTTTTTAACTTATCATATTACTTAGTCTAACATATAAACTGGGATTCTATAACTGTTTAATTTATCCAATAGGAGCCCCATGGAGATAAAAGTATTTATTAAATCCCACTAAAATTACTATGAAAAAAGTTTACTCCATTTATTAAAGGAAAGGGAATGACGCTAATATTTATAAGAAGTTTACAAAAAGAAGTTCCAAACAACACCAAATCGCACTGTAAAATCTCTATATGGATTGTTTGGTGCGGAATAAAAATCATAGCCTGTTAAGGACGAATTAAAGTGTTCGGCCTTTAAATAGATTCTAGTTTGACGAATTTTTGCATTTATAAAGAAATCTAAACGTGGGAATTCCCCATATTCTCTTTCTGTTTGCACATAAAATTCTGCTAACAAAGGGTTGTAAGCATTCATATAATACTTTGTAAAATAATTTAAGGTTACCCCTGTTTGCAAAAACATTGCTTTTTTAAATAAATGACTGGAAAAATACAAAGTATTACGTATTGTAAATTCTGGCACATTTAACGTGCTGTCTTTGTCTTTTACATTTTGATATAATAAGGTATTATTTAAAGCAAACTTACCTACTTTAATTTCTTTATCTAATTTAACTCTTAAATAGTTTATCGTATTATTATTCTGAAATGCTCGTACTTGATTGCTTGTTTCGTCTTCTTTAAAATATACGTAGTCACTAATTGTAGAATAATCGGCCGATATATTTGCTATTTTCTTAGATTTTAATTGAAATGCTAATTGCTCTGTCTTTGTATTGTTTAAATTATTACTCCAATTATAATCTATATAATCACTTTGATATAATAAGGCATTATAATTTGGCGCTTTTGAATTATGATTTATTGATGCTATCGCTGACAAGTCATCATTGAGTTTGAAGGTTGCTTTTCCTTTTAAGAAATTACCATCGAAATCGCCCGATACATTTAGACCTAACGCTCCTTCCAAATCGAAACCTTTATATTGTTTGTGGTACTTACCTCCTGCTGAAAATATATCTCCTTTTAATCTATTGATTATTGTATTTCCGTTTAGCACTACTAACTTATCGTAACCATAGTTATAATTGTTATTGGTTATATTAAATTGTAAATCACCTATAATATTATTACTATAGTTTAATTGCACTTGATTATACAAATTTTCTAATGTTGCCCGATCTTTAATTGCATTCTTAAATGAATCCCCAAAGAACGTTGCTGCAGACTGTGTATATTCATAGTATTTATCTTCAAAAGATATAACATGCCCCAAACTAAGTTTGTTTTTTGACAAGGAATCTTTTTTCTTAATAATTTTATAAGTGTGTTCGATATGAACCCGTTTTCCTTTTAATATACTTTCGGCATTTTCAAAATTCACTTCTAAAATGGAGCGATCTAAAAACTCCTTTAATCCTGTTTCAAAATTCTCTATACTTGGTTCGTCTTTTAACCCGCCATTTTCATTGTTAAGCAAATCTTGTGTTACTATATGCGCTCTAACATTATAACGATTATTCTTAGTTCTGTAGTTAGTGGTAAACCTAAAATTACCTGTACTTGTTAATATATTCTGGTATTTACCTAATGAACGTAATCCTTTATAGGCTATTGAAAAATTTAATTGTGGTGATGTGTTTACTGTAAAAAATGAGTCTGCTAATTGCCCTTGCTCAAAAGCAGTTTTAAAAAACAATTCTGTAAGTGGTGTTGGCACACGATAATAATTAATATCTTCAATCTCCATGTAATTGAAGTGTCTTGCACGCGCACCAAAACTTGGCATTAAACTCGTATTTTGAAAATTATGAGTTAAGCTATTATATGTTTGCCCTAAATTTGAAAATGGGATTAAACCAAAATTATCTCTTCTTAGGTAATTAAATTTATATTCCTTTTGAATGGTTAATGTCGTATCTACATAAGTAGTATCATTTGCATGAGAGATTATTAGGTAGTCTTGAATTTTAGCCTTTGGTGTTTTGGAATCTTTAGCCTTTTTAGAACTTTTATCGTTTTGTTGAACCTTTCCAATAGTATCTTGTGGTTCTAAAGTTCTCTCATCGTCTGCTTTTTCCTTTTTACTAGGTAAGGTTTGGGCGTTTAATTGATTAAAAAAACATATTAAAAATAGGGCCAAAAATATTTTCTTCATAATTATATATAAACAGTGCAAATGTAAATACAAAATATGATAACGCTATAAAATGGAGAAATTATTTAATTGATGCCATTTTTTAAATAAAAAACAAAAAAAACCTAAAATAGTTAGACTATTTTAGGTTTTTTGCTGATTCGTTTTAAATTAGACTAGCCAAACCATAAACCATATACTCTTATAGCTGGGTTTTCTACACTAGTAAATGTACCTGCACTGTTGGTAAAATTAAATAAGGTAGATGAAAAACCACCTTCACTGGTATAAATGAGACCTTGACTGCTATTGAAAAAGTCTAACAAAGGCATCACTAAAGGCTCGAAAAAAGTCGAGTTACCTGGCGTTGGTCCTGTATAATTTAAAAATAATTTTCTGTCTGTAATAACGCCTTTTTCAAAACAAAAGAAGGAGTTAAATGCTGCGTTATCTGCCTCACGCAGTAATTGAATAAAGACAAAGGTATCACAATTATCACTTTCAAAATCAATAGATAATTGGTATTCATTTACAGACCAAGCGCCTAAGCCAGCTGCTGCAAAATTATCACTTATTTCTTGTAACATGGCGTCATGTCCTACACTTGTTAACGAATTACTACCTAACCTAGGTCTATACAAAAAACCTGTTGGTCCTAATTGTGCCAAACTCTCTATATCTCTGCTTATAAATGCGGGTTCATTATCGAATAATATTGTAGCTGTAGTGCCATTTACAGTTGAAACATAACTAGATGTTACTGCATCATAAATAAAACTTGTATAAGTCTCTCCTTCAAAATCCAAAGCTGGGCTAATAACTAAACCTTCTTCAGTAAACGCTATCCCAAAATTAAATTCTGTTACAGAACCATCATCTAAGGTTATTCTAGGTGAAGCAAAAAGATCCTCAGTATTATAATTAAGGTTAAAATTAGATATCCCATTTCCATTTTCTATTCGCAATAATTGGAAAACTGAAGACGTAGGAGTTGGCAATAAATTTTGACGTTGCACCAAGGAGGCTTCAGACTTAACTACACTTTCGCTTATGAAATTGGAAAACCCAGTTGGCTCTAAAACTAAGGACGCAGTATCTCTATTTCTAATATCTCTGAAGGTAATAACACCATTATCATTACTAAAATATTGAAAAACAGATGTCCCTCTAAACCCATCAGTATTACTAGCAGACGTTTCACTTACTTTTTGAATATGGTTTCTAGTTGTAAAAACCAATTCTGTTGTTGTACCTAAACGAACTTCATACGAAGACGAAATAATATCTGTTTCAGAATCAAAATCTGAAGTCATTTGTACAGTACCATCTGCATTAAACTTCATATAGAATGTAAAGCCTCCAAATTCGTCATTTTTAGTAAAATAGACACCTTTATACCCTTGTTCTTGAGACAGGAGTAAATTCTGTAATTCACTATTTCTTTGCGCTATTCTTTCGGCTGGAGTTTCTGAAAATAGCGTTTCGCCATCATCATTGTTACATGATAAAAAACTTAAAAACACTAAACAAATAAACCAATAATTTATATATATCTTTTTCATTTTTTTTTAATTTACTAGTTCTTGTGTTGCTGCATCTGTTAAGGCCTGTAATTCATAAATATCAATCCCAAAATTAGTTTGATAATACCCTACGACAATTGCTTCTTTTTGTCTTATTATTGCTCTAGCCTCTGGGTTAGCAATACCGTCTACAATAGCATCGAAATCTACTTTAGAGTTGGTAAGCATCTCCGAAACCATCTCCACAAAATCTTCTCCAGATTGACTTGATGCATAAGCTGTAATGTAACCTAATTCTCTAGCTTGCGCGTCACTTCTATTAAACCAATTAGCATTATAATCTTCAGGATTTATTTGACCATATATTATGTCAAAAGGAATATTTTGATTTAAAATATGCGCATATTCATGCTGAACGGTTTTTAGTGGTTGCTTGATACTATTGATATCTGTAAAATCTAAAAAATCAAGATCAAACAGTGTGATTTTAGACCCAGCTTCTGCAATACCAAGTATTCTTGTTGGCGTGTCGGGATCAAAATTAAAACCTCCCGCAAAAGTAAATTGTCGAGGTGCAATTTTTTTTATAAAATCTTCACCTCCAACAGCTGAATATGGCTCTATCCATGCCTTTTGCAATGCTTCTGCCATAGGCTTTACACTGGATTCGAACGGTGGATGTATAAATCTGTCAATATCTGTATCATTTATATCCCATTTATATAGTATTTCTATATTGTACGGAGATACAAAACTATTTCTTAACCAAACATCCAAATCATTTTGCATTGGTGGAGTTGTATCAATTTGACTTTCTCCTACACTATTTGAACTATCACTACAAGACATGAAATATATTGTAGTTATAAAAAACAGTGTTATAATAAAATATTTTTTCATAGTATTAAAATTTATAATAATCATTATTTCTATCTTGGGTTTTGTTCTACACCGAATGATTGAGCTGACTCAGGTATTTGTACAGCTCTTCTGTTATCATCTTTTGGTAAAAGAGAACTATTACCGAAGAAATCTAAATGTTCAATAGCAATATTGTGTCTTTTAATATCAAACCATCTTAAGCCTTCATTATAAAAAATACTTCTTTTTATATCTAAAATAGCACTTACTAAAGGAATTGCTTCATTTGAAATGGTATAAAAAGGTGTGTATAAAGTTGGATCTTGACCATCATAAAAAGCAGTAATATCTGCTACGGTTAGTACATCTGTTGCTTGATCGTAACCACTTGTTTTAACAGATAACGATAAATTAATATCATTCACGGCATTATCTAACTGCCCTAACATAGCGTAGGCTTCTGCCCTGTTAAGCAATGCTTCATCTGTAGATAGAAGTACAAAAGTTACAAACGGGACACCAATTCCTGCTGCTTGGTTAGTAAACCTAAAATATTCTTGGTATTTAGGTGTTAATCTATTACTGCTACCGCCTCTTGAGAATATATCATAATTCCAACCTTTACCTGTAATATTTCCATCAAATAGTTGACTTGATAAACTAGGGCTTAGCTGATATCTAGCAACACCTTCTATTCTATTATATATTGAATTTCCTGAAACTAATAATAAGTTTGCAGGCTGGAAGGTTGATGATGTATATAAAGCTACTTGATCCTGAAAGGTTAAAGTCGTAGCGACTGCCATATTTCTCAATACGTTAACTTCATTACCAACACCTAAAGCTAAATTACTAGCATTAATCACTTTTTGCCATTCACCAATAGTTAGGTAAAATCTTGATGCAAAAGCATTAGCCGCTTTTTTATTAAAATGAAAAGTAGGAACTTCATAATTATCTGTAATTAACGGTAAACCTTCTTCAATATCTTTTTGAATATTATTATAGACATTGGCTATGTTACCTCTTTCATAATTACCTAACAATACTGTTTCTGGTTCTGTTATATAAGTAATTCCTAAATCTGTATCTGCAGTTGCTGGATTATAGGCTTTAGAGAATATACTAACCAGCATGAAATGTCCATAAGCTCTACATAGTAGTGCTTCGCCTTTAAGAGGGTCTAATTCTTTACCTCCACCCAACTCTTCTATTGAAGCTAATGCTTGATTTGCTTGAGAAATAGCTTCATAAGCTTGATTCCAATAGAAACTAGGACTATCTCTAGTGGTCTCATTAAAATCTCTCCAAAAATACATTTCCTCATTTAGTCTAAACTCTGTCGTAGCGCTAGTACCTTTATCTCCAGCATTATCAGACATAGGTTCTAAAAAAGATACATAGCCAGCTTCAGGATATGCAGCCACCAATAGTTCTGCAATCTTTTCTGGTGTATTTATAGTGGTTCTATTATCTGGTGTTTCATCTAAAATATCATTACAAGATGATAGAAACAAAAAAACAATAGTAACTTTTATTATATTAAATTTCATGTTTTTCATAGTATATATTATTAAAATCCAACATTTAATGAAAATGTAAATAACCGAGATATCGGATAAGCAACACCGCCCGATCTAAAGAATTCTGGATCCTGACCGCCAAGCTTGGAATCGGAATAGATTAAAAATGGATTTGTACTTTGTAAACTCAATCTAAATAAGGATAGTCCTAATCTATCAATTGTTTGCTTATCAAAACTATAGCCTAATGAAATGTTTTTCATTCTTATAAAATCTCCATCTGCAACTCTTTCTGTTGAATAATTATAGGCATTATAAACTCTTTCTAAATTGTTATCACCATAAGATTGTAATAGTGATTTAGATACAATAACAGGAATATCTGTTACATTTTCATCTCCAGGAACTATCCAACGGTTTACAAATTCTCTTGGAAAAACATCTAAATCAGTATATACTGATGCATAAGAAGGGTTTAATCTTATCTTATTACCAGCCGAAAATGACACAAAGAAACTGAAATCCCAATTTTTATATTTGAAGGTATTTGATAATCCCCCTGTTAAATTTGGCTCTGTAGCACCTTCATATACCAAATAATCGAGTACATCTTCGGTTTCTTGAAAATCAATTAAAGCATAAGGATCATTTGGATCAAAATCTGGATCTTCTGTAAAAAACTTAGGGAGTCCAAACTCATTTAATCCTTCAAATTTGAAAGAGAACAATGTCCCTTTAGGAAAACCAACCGCATTGCCTCTCCCCGTACCTGTAACTAAATCAAATACGTTAGCTTCTTGTTTTAATGAAGTTACTTCTTGGTTGAAATGTGAAATATTAAATCCTGATTTCCACGTAAAATCATCAGTATCAACATTAACTGTATTTAATTGAAATTCAATCCCGTTTGTTGTCATTTCAGAGTTATTACCAAGTTTAATAGATTCTCCTCCAATACCAGTAGTTCTAATTAAATCTATTAAGTCTTTTCCTTTTCTGAAATAAGCATCAAAATTCATCATGATTCTGTTATTGAAAAACCCTATATCTAGACCTAAGTTTACTTCCAATGTTTTCTCCCAAGTCAATTCACTATTTTGTAAATCTTCTATATCAATAAAGTTTTCACGATCATTATTATTTAATCTATCGGTTATTTGATTTCTAAATATTGCTAAATTATTGGTTGCATTATCTGCTAAAAGTGCCACAAGACCATAACTTGGCCTAATAGCCATACTAGATATTACATTCGAATTTTTAATAAAGTTTTCTTTATCAACATTCCATTTACCTCCTATTGTGTAAGTAGGCAACCATCTTGTATCTGATGATTTTCCAGCTCTATTAGAACCTTCATAATTACCTGTTACATTTAAAACATACTTTTTATCAAAATCGTAAGTAACATTTGCAAAGAAGGAAACTTCTCGCTGTCTTGTTTCTGATGCCGAAAAATATTCATTACCTTCTAAAATGGCTTTCTTTAAAATACCTGGATCAGTAAATACAGTGCCTCCTCTGTCAAATTGATAACCATATCCTGTGTTAGAACTTCGGCTCCTATCGGCATATCTATATTCTTGCCCACCATAAATTCTTAAACCATGAATATCATCTTTAAATCGTTTTGTAAAATCCAACGTATTTCTAAACGTATAAGAGGTAAGTGTGTTTTTTGATGTTGTTAGAATACCGCCTACTGGCAGTACAACTCTAGGCCTAGAATTAGGTTCATCAGGATCTGTAAATAAAAACGTATTTTGATCCTGTACAATAGTAGTTTCAGCCGACCTGTAAGCACCAGCTACATTTGAATTCTCTGTTGCAGATTGCTCGCTGTTTGAAGTGACATATCTTGCTGAACCTAAAAAGTTATAAGTTAAATTCTCATTAAGCTTATATTCTGCTTGACCTTGAAACTTTATATCTGAAACATTCAATTCTAATCTATTATTTTGAATTTCATTTATAATATTAAATGGTGCCCAATTATAACGTGAGTATTCTAAATTCCCATCATTATCTCTGGGGCGTAAAGCTCTACTTGTATTAATAGCGTAACTAAATGGATTGATATCGAAATCTCTGGTAAAAGCCCCACTAACATTATCCTCTTCTCTAACCAAAGTTCCTGGAGCATGTTGGTTCCTAATAGACGCTTGTAATTGTGTTGTAATTTTAAGTTTATCGTCATTCAAGTAATAAGTATTTCTTAAATTACCCGTAATTCTTCTAACTCTGTCTGCGATACTCCAGCCTCCATCTGTATAATATCCTAATGATGCATAAGATGTGGAATTTTCTCCACCACTGGAAAAACTTAAGGTATGTGTTTGAGTAGGAGTTTGATTAAAAAGTGTTTTAAACCAATCCGTATTAGCTAACTCATATTGTTGTAAAAATCGAGCTCTGGCTTCTGGTGTGTTTTCGAGTTGAAACTGCTCCGTATTCTCGTCAAAATTATTTATCGCTCTATACATAATATTATAGATACCTCCAAACCTTCCTTGAAATGACGTTGGTAGATCTAAAAACCCTTTAGATTCCATTTCTCTATATATTGAAACTGTTTCCTGAGAATTTAATTGATCATAGTTACCGTATCTTGGAATATCTCTAACTGCGAATTCTGCTGAGTAATTAAATGCAGGTTTTTGATCTCTTTTACCAGATTTTGTTGTAATAACAACAACACCATTTAGTGCCCTAGCTCCATAAAGTGCTGTCGCAGATGCATCTTTAAGAATCTCAAAACTCTCAATATCTGAAGCGTTCAAACCAGCAACTGCCGAACTTAATAATGTATTTGGATCTCCAGATACCAGGTCTGAAACAGAAAGATTTACAATTTCTTCTTGTATAACACCATCAATAATCCAAATAGGCTTTGTATCTCCTAGAATAGAAGATGACCCCCGAATAGTAATTCTAGGTGATGCACCAAAAGTACCTGTTACATTTTGAACGCTTACTCCTGCTGCCCTACCTTCTAAAGCTCTAGAAATATCTGCCACACCATCAAGTTTAATGTCTTTGGCTTTAATGGTTTGTGATGCTCCTGTAAATAATTCTCTTTTTACGTTTTGGTAACCAGTTATTACTACCGCATCCAGATCTTCTAAATCTTGCTCCATAATGATATCGATTGTACTATTACCACCAATTGTTATGAATTGTGTTTGCATGCCAATGAAACTAACCTTAAGAATCTCTCCTGCACTTGCATTGATGGAATAAATCCCGTTAAAGTCTGTCTGAGCTCCTCTTGAAGTCCCTTCAACAATTATATTAACCCCTGGCAATGGTAAACCATCTATTGCATCTGTAACTGTTCCTGAGATTCGCTGCTGTATATTAGACTTGAGAATGTGCTCTTTTTTATTTAAAATGACTTGGCGCTCATTTATTGAGTAGATAAGTTTTTCTTTATTGATAACCCTATCTAAAATTTTATAAATGGATTTGTTTTTAATCTGAATATTACCTAGAATTTTTTTCAATTCGGGCAATACCTCATCATTGTAAATAAACACAAACTCGCTCTGATTTTCAATGGACTCAATCATACTCATTAATGTGGCTTCCTTAATTTCAATTTTTAGTTTTTTACTTTGAGAGTATGAGTTAGTAAAAGAATACAATGAAAACAGGACTAAAAAGACTGTAAGACTCTTCATTACAAATAGAGTTTTGTTTCTAAAATCCAGAAGGGAATCATAGAAAATTTGGTTATTTTTCATAAATTTGAATTAGTTTTTAATTAAACATTAGCTGCTCTCTTATAGCAGTTTATTTTAGTCAGAGAATGTTAGCGCATTCTCTGATTTTTTTTACTTCAATACATATTTTTTATCGTTTATTATTTCGAATTTAAATTCTGTTGTAGTTGTTAAATTTTCAAGTGTTTGCTCTATTTTATCATTTAAATCTAGTTTTCCACTTACATTTATTTTTTTTACATCAGATATGTTCTCAAATATGATTTCCACATTATAGAAACGTTCTATTTTTCTAACAATGTTGATTATTGACTCACTTTCAAAGTGTAAAAGCCCTGAAGTCCATAATGTATAGTTATCTGTGTTAACTTCTTTAATATTAACTTTTTCTGTATTTTTATTCCAAGAAGCCAATTGTCCTGGTTTCAAAATAGCCCTTTGTGTTTTGAATATATTATTCTCTGTGACGACGACTTTTCCTTCTGTTAAAACCGTTAAAATATCTGAGTCTATTGGGTAAGCAGATACATTAAATTTTGTACCTAGTACTTCTACTGAAACTTTATCATCAATAGTTTTTACAATAAATGGCTTTTCTTTATTTGATGTAACTTCAAAAAATGCTTCTCCAGAAAGAAAAACCGTTCTCTCATTAGAGGTGAATCTTTTAGGAAATATAAACTTTGTGCCAGCATTAAGATGTACCACGGAACCGTCTGATAATATTATTTTACTTCGCTTCCCAAAAGGTACAATTAATTTATTAAAAAGTAATATTTTTCCCTCTTTTTTTATGTCTGTACTTATTGTATCTTTTTCATTTAAAACAACAAAACCCTGTTTAGTATATTCAATCAGAGACTTTTTTTCATCTATTAATAAGGGTTCTCCCGATCCAAAAATTAATTGTGTATTTGTCTTCCCAAAAGAGTCAATTGGTGTTTCACTTATATCATTAAAAAAAATAGCATCAGTCTTTTTAGAGTTATTATTAACAAATACATTAGCAACTATTAATACCAAAATTAATATTGCTGCATACTTGTATGTGCTTTTAATCAAATAGAATAATTTGTTTGACTTCTTTTTACTATCAATTTTATTTAACAGTTTATTAAATATTTCTTCCTTTTCTTTTTCTGAAAGCTTAAGATCTTCAGGCTTTAATCCTCTTAAAATTTCTTTTAAGGTTTCAATTAACTCTTTTTCTTCAGGGTTTTTAAGTACATAATCCTCCCAGAATTTAGTCGTTTCTGTTGTAGGGTTATAAATCCAACTTAGAAAAGAATCATTTTCAATATATTTAGAATAAAGCTGCATATCTTACTTTTATTTTTTATAGGGTATCGAATCTCGTTTTTGTGGACACTTTTTTAGAGATTTTTTAAATAAAATTTAACAATCACTTAACAGAGTAGTAGCCATAAGGGTTTTCAATTAACGGAAAACTTGGATAAATACTAGCTATCTATTAAATCTGAAGGTTTTTTATGTTGGTAATTTATAATAATGAATGTATTAAATACCTATCGAAATTATCCATGAACTTTTCGACTTCGTTTTAATACAGGTTATTGAGAAAGATTACGAATGCCATTTTAAATCTAGAGTGCTTCTTAAATCAATTAAACATCACTAATAGAGAATACACACCTGAATTTGTAATATTATTTAGAATTAGATCTTTTCGCATTTTTTTTATAGCTCTATAAACCTGTTTGCGTACAGAATTATGATTAATATCTATGATTTCTGAAATCTCGTTATAATTAAAGCCTTTCGTGAATCTTAAATATAGAATTTCCTGCTGCTTGGGTGTTAATTCTTTAATTATTCTCGCAACAAGGTTTTTTTGATATTTTTCAACTTCTTTATTGATCGTTTTAGTTTCTATATTGTATTCTGTAAAAAATGGAAGATTTTCTTGTTCTGGCAAACTACTTTTCTTTCGCTCTTTCTTCAACTCTCTAAACATATTACGTTTAAGTGCTTTGAATAAATAGAACTTAATATTTCTAGGTGTTGCAATTTGTTTTCTATGTTCGTATATATCTAAAAAAACATCCTGAATACAATCTTTTACGAAATTCTTGTTTGAATTTAATTTCATACCATATGAAAACAGCGAATCTGCATTTGAATTATAAATAGTTGTAAAGGCGCCTTTATCTCCATTTACAAATTTAATCCAAACTCTTTCAGATTCTTCTTGTATTGTTTTTTTTATAATACTCATTAATTATAATAAATGGACACATCTTAGATTAGTCTAGCCCACATATTTGTTAACAAAACCTTCTCCTTTTCATTCACTAAAATGGGTAAAAAATATTTACAAATCTAATTAATATAACTAAGCTATTTTAGCTGAAGATTTTAATACCCAACTTTAAACAATTTAGTAAAAAATATTTAAAATAAAGAAAGCCAGCAATAACTGCTGGCTTTCCTTTAAATATAGTTAGTTATCTGTTTAAAGATGAACTTAAAATATTTATTTTGAGTTAGTCGGTTGCAAACATCTTAATATTATATTGAAAAAACAAAAAAACTCACAAAAAAAGCATCTAATTGCCATTAATTCGCTTTTTGAAATTGTCAAATTCTAAAAATAGCTAAGGATAAATTGAATTATTTTTAGAATTAAAGCCATAAATTGAATATTTTAATAATACTAGCTATCAGATTTACATTAAAATGAATAAATTTACTAAGCATGCATAATAATTAGTCGGCAAAATTATAAATTTGACAATATTCTTATTGAAATGCTATTAATAAATCATTCCAACTATTCTTTAGAATGCGGTACAGATGAGGCTGGACGTGGCTGTTTAGCGGGTCCAGTTACAGCTGCTGCAGTTATCTTACCTAAGAAATTTAAAAATTCAATACTAAACGATTCGAAGCAACTTAGTGAAAAGAAAAGAGATCTTTTAAAACCAATTATTGAGGCAGAAGCTTTAACTTTTGGTGTAGCCCATATATTTCAAGAAGAGATTGATCGCATTAATATTTTGAATGCCTCCATTTTGGCAATGCATAAATCTATAGACTTATTAGTTGAAAAGCCACAATTTATAATAGTTGATGGCAATAAATTTAAGCCATATAACGACATCCCTTTTGAAACTATCGTTAAAGGTGATGGAAAGTATTTAAGTATTGCCGCCGCTTCCATTTTAGCAAAAACACATCGCGACATTTATATGAATACTATTCATGAAGAATATCCCATGTATAATTGGAAACAAAACAAGGGATATCCTACTAAAGAACATAGAGCTGCTATAAAAAAATATGGCATCACAGAGTATCACAGAAAATCGTTTAGACTTCTTCCCGAACAATTAAAATTAGATATTTAGCAAGCATACTCTCTTTGTTTTTATATGCGCTATATAATGAACACTTTTTGACTTTTTATGATTTGCTACAAAAAGTCAAGATTATTTCTATGAAAAATATGTAGGTTTGTAAAAATTAATTTATTTTATGAGAGCCTTTTGTTTTTCCCTTCTTCTTATATTAGTTTTTAACTGCTCAAACACCAAGACAAGTCGCTCAGAACTTATCGATTTTGTACCAAAAAACACATCTGTAATTTTAAAAACCTCAAATCTTGAGAGCTTAAAAAGTAGTATTAATAATAGTGACTTTTTACAAAAAATATCTAAAACTGATTCCTATAAAAACTTAGAAAGCACATTAGGTAACTTATCTTATTTAAAACCTATCAATGAGATCTTAATTTGCTTTTCGAAAGATTCGAAAGATAGTTTACAATATTCCATCATAACAAAATACCATCAGCAATTGTTTATAACTGATTCTTTACCAAACTACGTAGAAGAAACCCTTTCATATAAAAATAAAAAAATCATAAAATCTACATTAAATAAGGACACATTTTATAGCACCACTATAGATAGCATCTTTTTTGCTTCTTCTTCAAAAAGTGTCGTTGATGCTATTTTTAATAATAACGCAAAAGATCCAGAATTAGAAAGAACATATAAAATAACCAGCAATGACAAAGCATTCTCGGCTATTCTAACGCCTGATAATATATTTTTGGAATCATTTTTTATCGAAGATTCTATTTCTTCCAAAACATTCACTAATTATATAGGTACAGATATTAGTATTAATCAAGATAAAATTCTTTTTAATGGTATCACAAAAGCCATAGATTCATCGAAAAGCTTAATTAACATTTTTAAAAATACCATTCCTCAAGAAAATCAAACTCATAATATCACACCTTCTAATAGTGATGGCTACATGAGTTTTACTTTTAATGATTATAAAACATTCGAAACCAATTTAGCTAAGTTTAATAATAAAGATTCTATAGCAAGTTCTACGATACTTTTTAATGACATTATTGAAGTCGGGATTATCTATCAAGATAAAAACCATGCGATTGCACTAAACTCTACGGATATTATTGCTACCAAAGATGCTCTTTTAAGCGAACAAAATAGTTTGGGTGCTTATAGAGGTATTAATATTTTTAGTTTTAGCCGTCCGCAATTATTTTCTAAAACATTCGCCCCTCTAATATCATTTAATAATGCTAAGACTTACTGTATTCTAGATGATTTTTTTGTATTTGCTGCTAATATTGATATGCTTCAAAACATTATAGCCAATTACCAAAATAAAACAACATTAAATGAGAAAATCTATTTTCAAGATATAAAAAACCATTTAAGCGATGCGTCATCATTAATGCATGTTGTAACCCCTACTTCTTTAAAAACTATTTTAAACAAAAACCTTAAAGGAAACTCAAACTATAAACTGGATAGTTACAATACATCTGCATTACAATTTATTTATGAGACTAATTTCGCGCATGTTAATGGTATTATAAACAAAAGTAAATCCAAAACACTGTTAAATTCTGTTTCTGAAGAACTAAATATTAAATTAGATACCGATTTATTAACCAATCCTCATTTTGTAAAAAACCACATTACCAAAGAAAAAGAAATTGTTGTTCAAGACATAAACAACAACTTATATTTAATTTCTAACAAGGGAAAAATTCTTTGGAAAAAGCAAATACAAGGCGCTATATTAGGTACTATTGAACAAATTGACATTTACAAAAATGGCAGATTACAACTAGCTTTTGCTACTTCGAACAACGTTTATGTTATTGACAGAAATGGTAATGATGTTGGACCTTTCCCAGCTCAATTCAACTCCGAAATCACCCAACCTCTTGCTGTTTTTGATTATGATAAAAACAAAAATTACAGATTATTAATTACACAAGGTAAAAATATTTTGATGTACGATGTTAAAGCACAAACTGTAAACGGTTTCACTTTTAAATCTGCAAATAATACTATAATATGTCAACCAAAGCATTTTAGAATTGGTAGTAAAGATTATATCACATTTAAAACACAAAATAAACTTTACATCTTAGACAGAACGGGGAAAACCAGAATCACACCAAAAAAATCTAGCTCCTACTCTAACCAACCCATCTTCTTATATAATAACAATTTTACCACCACAACATCTGATGGAAATTTAATTTCCATCGATAATAGAGGAAATGCTTCTATTAAAAATCTAAACTTATCGAAAAAACATTATTTAGAAACTTCAAGCAAAACGCTTGTGGTGTTAGATGAAAATAAACTATCTATTAAAAACAAAACTTCAGAAATTGATTATGGTGATTATACAACGCCACATTTATTCTATATTAACGATAAAATTTATGTAGCAATTACAGATATGCAAGCTCATAAAATTTACCTTTACGATAGTCAAACAAGGCTACTTCCCAATTTTCCAGTATATGGAAACTCGCCTATAACACTAGACAATATTGATAAAGATAGAAATCTTGAATTTGTTAGTAAAGGAGAAAACAATTCTATCATTTTATATCAAATAAATTAATCTGTAGCTAAATTCCTAACACATTCACTTATAAGTAGATATATACATATAAATCTACCAATTTCTTTGTATATGAAAAACTAATTTTTATCTTTAAGGCTGCTATTAATCAATTATTTACAATAAAAATTTCATAATATTTTATGCTTTTTCTTAAAATAAGAATGTATTGGTGATAAAAACTTTATCAATAGACATACTCTATTAGATAAATTTAAAAATATAACGATAACCAAATCTGAAGTCCCTGAGTCTTGAACGTCAAAGCATTAGCTTTGGCGTTCTTTTTTGCACTTAACCCTATTTTTGTACAAAACAAAAACATCATTTTATTTTATAGTAATTTTAAATGATACATGGTATAATTATAATTATTTTAATAGTATTGCATACTTAATAAACAATACATGATTTCAAGAAAAAATGCCTCAATTTCAAATTTCATTATTCATAAAGTAGGAAATAAATTTAACGATACTAAAAATGCTTTTTCTGATAACACAGTGGATTTTGATGAAGCCAGTTACGATTTAATGCTCCCTTTTTTACTACGCCCTTTTGGTAGCGTAGTACAAAGCTATCGATTTAACCACCATGCCAATATTTCCTTAAACGAGATTAATAGCTATTGCACGCAACTATTTAATGATGAGGATGCTTTTATAGATATTTCAAAGCATATTGTTACTCATTTATTTGAGCAATCTACTTCGGCTAATATAAAAACAGGAGATGTTTTAATAGTGATGTTTGAAGGTATTGAATATCAAGATATGACTACCAATGCCATTGGTATTTTTAAAATAGAAAGTAAAGTTAATTTCTTTCAAACCTATTTAGAGAATAAAAGTTATGATGTATTGGTACAAAAAGGAATTAGTTCTAAAAAAGTAGATAAAGGTTGTTTAATTCTGAACCAAAGTGACACCGAAGGTAATATTATACTAAGTGTCGATAATAATAGTTATGATGCCCAGTACTGGATCAACCAGTTTTTAAATATTAAATATGCTGATGATGCCAATAACCATACCCAACAATATATTGAGCTTTGTAAAGAGTTCTCTACTGAGGTTTTAAAAACGAGTTATGGTGCACAAGAACAGAATACTTTTTTAGCTAAAACTATTGATTTCTTTAAAGAAAATGAGATTGTAAATGTAGAACGCTTTAAAGAAGATATTTTTGAAGGCGAAAAACAGATAAGGCAGTTTGAAGATTATAAAAAGGAATATGAAGGTGAGCAAAACCTAGTTATTAGAAACCAATTTGATGTTGCAGAACGCGTGGTTACTAAAGAAAAGAAAAAAATTAAAACCGATATTAAATTAGATACTAACATACAGATAAAACTAGATATCGATGCGCCAGATGCTTCTGCAGAATATTTAGAACGTGGTTATGATGACGAGAAAAAAATGCATTATTATAAAGTATTTTTTAATGCGGAGGATTAAATTGACTTTTTACTAAAAACTGGCTAACTTCGTATAACGACTCCTATGAAAATTAAATTCATCCAACTAAATGGAAAACTCGAAACTAATTGCAATACGTTTTAAAGAAGTTCTTTTAAATGGTAAATGGGTTGCAAATACGAATTACAAAGATTTATTATCAAACATAACCTGGAAACAGGCAACGAATAAAATTGGATCTCTAAATACTATTGCCATCCTAACCTGTCATATTAATTATTATATAGAAGGAATTTTAAACGTTTTTGAAGGTGGTTTACTTGAAATTCGAGATAAACATAGTTTTGACTTTCCTCAGGTTAAATCGGAAGAAGATTGGAATCAGCTATTAAATAATATGTGGCGCAATGCAGAAAGGTTTGCAAATCATATCGAACTCATGCCAGAAGAAAAATTAAAAGACACATTTGTAGATAAAAAATATGGAAGCTATCAAAGAAACATTGAAGGAATGATTGAACACTGTTACTATCATTTAGGTCAAATTTCTTTGATAAAAAAAATGATAATGGAGTCATAAAAAGGTTAAAAGACACCGCTACTCACAATATAATACTTCAAAGCACAATATTATAAAACACTCAAAATAAAAAAATTTATCACACATCTATAGTATACGAGGTTATCTTAATGATCAATCTATGCATATGTTTACCATAGGTCAAAAACGAAGAATGTGCGATCTCTTTAATCAAGGTAGCCCGAGAAGAGACTTGCTACCTATACAATAGATAAAAGACCTAAATACGGCTTTATTCCGTACGTTAGGCGAAATTATAAAAACTCCGCTTCAAAAAGATTGCTAAAATGTTTTAGAAGTTTTTCTTTAACCGCCTCCATTGACACTTCTTTTTTACCTAGCTCTACATTTAAAGACGTCACCGCTTTACCACGAATACCACAGGGAACAATATTATCAAAATACCCTAAATCGGCATTCACATTGAGTGCAAAACCATGCATGGTTACCCAACGGCTTGCCCGAACACCCATAGCACAAATTTTACGAGCAAATGGCGTGTCTACATCTAGCCAAACACCAGTCTCTCCTTTACTGCGCTCTGCTTTTAAACCATATTCTGCAAGGGTTAGAATAATCATTTCCTCTAAAAAACGAAGGTATTTATGTATGTCTGTAAAAAAGTTTTCCAAATCTAAAATAGGATACCCTACAACTTGTCCTGGACCGTGGTAAGTGATATCTCCGCCACGGTTAATTTTATAAAAAGTTGCTCCTTTTTCGGTGAGCTGCTCTTTGTTTAAAAGTAGATTAGACAAATCACCGCTTTTACCCAAAGTATATACATGTGGATGTTCTACAAACAAAAAGTGGTTCTTAGTTTGTAAACCTGCGTCTTCTCGCCTGTTTTTAATTTTGGTATCTACAATAGCTTTAAACAACGCTTCCTGATAATCCCAAGTTTGCTTATAATCTTTAAAACCTAAATCTTGTAGTGCAATTTGCTTATTCAAAACTCTAATCCTCTAATACGACCTCTAAATTTAAAGCTTCAGGGTTCGATATGTATTCCATAAAACCAAACTCTACAGTAAAACTTTTTCTATCACTACTAAACATAGCTTTTTCGTTTGATACAGATTTGATTGGTTTAGGAAAATGATAATTTAACTTATACAAAGACGAACCAAACATAACTGCCATCTCTCCCAAACTATCTGTTACTTTTTTATAAGCTTCTTTATCGATTATTTTGGCAACACGTTTAAATGTTTTTCCATCATAATTATAATCCAACTCTGTAGCCCCTTGTTGTCCTAGAGCAGAAAACGGGTTAGCTGGACTATTTGGTGTTTGTGCACTTTTTTTCCCTTTCTCCAAGTCTCCAAAACTATTCATAGCTTTAAACATATCCTGAAGTTCGTTTACTTCTTTAAAATCTGTAAACATATCAAACTTCATTTCTGAAGTTTTTGGGTTCATAACCATATGCATACTAAATGGCTCTAAATTCTTTAATTTTAATTGATCTTCTTCCGATAATTGAGAAATACTATCGCGCTTAGCATCGAATAATTCTTTGAAACTAAAAGTAGAATCTATAGCTTCTTCTTGAGTTTCACTTATTTTATCTCCACCCATTTGCATAAGTTGGCTTCCATCAAAAGAAAATTCCATTTTACCAGAACCATCATCATTTATATAAATATTTTCAGAAAATTGACAACTAGTAAGACTAATAGAAATAACAAATACGATAAGGGTATAAAATCTGTTCATGTGATTAAATTTTGGGTTTTTCATTTAACAAACAAATATACGCTTTTATCTATTAGGGTTATTAATAATAACAAGTGCAGCAATAACGCCTGGTACCCAACCACAAAGCCATAATAAAAAGACAATAAAAATGGATCCACAACCTTTGTCGATAACGGCTAAGGGTGGACAAATAATAGACAGTAAAACTCTCCAGAAACTCATACTTTGATTTATTTTAATGCTGAAACAAATCAGCACAGATTGATGATTAATTATTTGACGTCATAATTCCTATTTTGTTACAATTTATGTTAAACATTATAAATAAAACCTATTCCGCAAATACCTCATGAAAAGATTTTAACAAATACCCTTTCTATAGTTAGAACCTCTAAAAATCGTAAATCAATAATCGTAAATCGTAAATCAAATGATTATCTTTGTGCCTTTAAAATTCATACAGTATTTAGAATATGTCGCAATTATCAGAGCAAGAGCTTGTAAGAAGAGAAAAACTAACAAAACTACGTGCATTAGGTATTAATCCATACCCCGCAGATTTATATCCAGTAAACCATACCTCAAAACAGGTTAAAGACCAGTTTGAAGTAGGTAAACAGGTTGTTATTGCTGGCAGATTAATGATGATAAAAGTGCAAGGAAAAGCTAGTTTTGCACAATTACAAGATGCTGAAGGTAAAATACAAGTATATTTTAATCGTGATGAAATTTGCCTAGGAGAAGACAAAGAAAAATATAACGAGGTTTTTAAAAAACTAATAGATTTTGGAGATTTTGTTGGTATTGAAGGTGAATTATTCACAACGCAAGTAGGTGAAAAAACAGTTAAAGTTAAAGACTTTACCTTGTTAAGTAAAGCTTTAAAGCCATTACCTCTGCCAAAGGAAAAAGATGGTGTTGTGTATGATGCGTTCACAGATCCTGAACAACGTTACAGACAACGTTATGCCGACTTGGTAGTAAACCCGCAAGTAAAAGATGTTTTTGTAAAACGCACCAAATTATTTAATGCCATGCGTCAGTTTTTTAATGACTCTGGCTATTTTGAAGTTGAAACACCTGTATTACAACCAATACCTGGTGGTGCCGCAGCACGTCCTTTTATAACACACCATAACGCCTTAGATATTCCATTATATATGCGAATTGCTAATGAGTTATATTTAAAGCGATTGATTGTTGGTGGTTTTGATGGGGTGTACGAGTTTTCTAAAAACTTTAGAAACGAGGGCATGGACAGAACACATAATCCTGAATTTACGGCTATGGAAATTTATGTAGCTTATAAAGATTATAATTGGATGATGGATTTCTGTGAGCGTTTATTAGAGCATTGTGCTATAGCAGTAAACGGAACTACGAAAGCTACTTTTGGTGACCACGAAATAGATTTCAAAGCACCATATGCGCGTGTTACCATGGCAGATTCTATTAAACACTTTACAGGGTTTGATATTACTGGAAAAACGGAAGACGCCATTAGGCAAGCTGCTAAAGACATGGGTATTGAAGTAGATGATACCATGGGAAAAGGGAAGCTTATTGATGAAATTTTTGGTGAAAAATGTGAAGGTAACTATATACAGCCAACCTATATAACAGACTACCCGAAGGAAATGAGTCCATTATGTAAAGAACATAGAGAGAACCCTGAATTAACAGAGCGTTTTGAGCTTATGGTTTGTGGTAAAGAAATTGCCAATGCCTATTCTGAACTTAATGATCCTATTGACCAACGTGAACGTTTTGAACACCAACTTAAATTGGCCGCCAAAGGAGATGATGAAGCTACCGAATTTATTGATCATGATTTTTTACGTGCATTAGAGTATGGTATGCCTCCAACTTCTGGAATGGGTATTGGTATGGATCGATTGATTATGTTTTTAACCAATAACCAATCCATACAAGAAGTTTTATTCTTCCCGCAAATGAGACCCGAGAAAAAAGCACCAGCTATTAGTGAAGAAGGTAAAGTTCTTTTTGATTTACTAAAAAAAGCAGAGCGCTTAGCACTTAACGACCTTAAACAACAGTCTGGTTTATCGAATAAAAAGTGGGATAAAACTATTAAAGAGCTAACTAAAAACAGTTTAGCTAAAGTTGAAAAAACCGATGATGGTTTGTTTGTTGAAATGACTTAACAAACAAATCTAAATTAAGCATAAAAAAAGCCAGTAATTTTTACATTACTGGCTTTTTTTTACTAACTAACTTAACTAAACTTATATGTTTTAACGCATCCCATTGCTGGAAGAGTTTTTTCTATCAAAAATAAGCCTGCGGCTTCTTCAATTTCGCAAAAGACCATACTATGATTTTCATTAGAAATAGTTATTGAATCTTACACTAACTAAAAAAGACTAACTTTATCATAATTACCAAATTGATACTACAAAATTGACGCGTTTTTATGGAATTAGTTACATGGGTTTAGAAACTTTTAACATTGTGAATTATTCTTTTATGTTTTATTTAAGAAACTAAGGGAGAGATGTTAATTTTTTAAGACGCTATTAATCTTTAAATATTCAATTGAGTAAAATAAATGACTTTCAATGTAATATTTTAATATATTATCTTTATTGTCATATTATTCATTTTGCAACTATAATTATCGTTTAGAAAGCAGGTGTAATTATTATAAATATGATTAAAAAACTTATCACATATATTACCGTTGTTACGCTTCTATCTTTTGTATTGGTTGATAATTTCAGAGAATTAGTTCTAAATAAACTCGAAGCTTATGTTACAAATTATCCCGAAAAAGTTTATGTCCAAACAGACAAACCATATTATACTACAGGTGAAGACATCTGGTACACAGCTTATTTAATAAATGGAGTTAATCATAAAAGATCTGAGAAGAGTCGCATTATTTATGTAGAATTAATTAACGAAAGAGACAGTATTCTTTCAAAGAAACAACTTTATACTAACGATGTAAGTGTTGCTGGCGATTTTAAAATAGAAAAAGAATGGCAGTCTGGAAACTATATGCTTAGAGCATATACTAATTATATGCGAAATAATCATCCTGATTATTTCTTTCAAAAACAGATTCCTGTTTGGAACATAAGTAAAAAAGATAGCTTAAGCAATATTGTTAAGAATCTAAGTAAAGAACACATAAAGGAAGAAGTTCTAATGGAACGTCCTGATATTAATTTTTATCCAGAAAGTGGCTATTTGGTTAACAATATAACCTCTAAAGTTGCTGTTAAAGTAAAAGATAAGCTGGGTAGAAATATTACCTTAGAAGGCACTATTAAAGACTCTAACAATGACACGATTTGCTTATTTAAAACTTATAAATTCGGCTTAAGTGTTTTTTCTTTGCAACCTAAAGCAGACCTAAACTATTATGCAAGTGTCATTATTAATGATAAAGAATTTAAATACCCACTACCCAAAGCATTAGCTAATGGTTATAGTTTAAACATAGAAAACCAAGGACATCAGCTTACTATAAAGGCATCCTCTAATCTCCCTATAGGACTAAAAAACACCTTTTTAGTAGCACATCAAAGAGGACGCGTTATTTATGAAAAACTAGAAACAGAAACCATAAACTCTTACCTAATTAAATCAAGCACCTCTTCGTTATTTAATGGCATAGCAAATTTTACGTTGTTTGACAATAATGGGAAGCCTGTATGCGAACGGCTTGTTTATATTGAAAACCCAAACAACACTATTGCGGTTAATCTTAAAGTAGACAATGAAACACCAAAAACCAGAGAGAAAATCTCAATCCAAATAGATTTAAAAGATAACGCTGGCGCCACTGCTTTAGGAAACTTATCGATGTCAATAACAGACATTGATGCCATTAGTCATAATAATAAAAATGAAAACATTAAAACGTACCTTTTATTAAACTCAGATTTAAGAGGGCATATTAAAAATCCTGGGTATTTTTTCGAAAAAGAAAATGACAAAAAAAGACGCTATTTATTAGATTTAACCATGTTAACACATGGCTGGAGGCGTTTTACATGGAATACTGTTTTATATGACAATACGAAAATAAAAAATCATTTTAAACCCGAAAAGGGAGTCTATATTTCTGGTTACACCGCCGCTTTAAAAGGAGATAAACAAAGATTATCTGCTGCCTCAAGGCTTACTTTTATGAGCAAGTTACCTTATCAAGAAAAAAAACGAACGGAGCCCAATGGAGCATTTAAATATGGGCCCTTTGTTTTTAAAGACTCCTTACCGACCCTTATCGAAGCACGCGTTAAAGATTTTAAATCTGATGAAGAAAGAAAAAACAGATTTGTATCTATATTTTTGGATGAAAACTTTAATGACAGCCCAAAAATAGTTAGAAACACCATTTTAAACCCCACTACAAGTGATAGTCATACTCAAATAACTAACTTTATTAAGCAAGCGAAACGTATTTCTGATATTAATACTGAATTTTCTAAGGCAAGAACATTACTTGATGAAATTGTTATAACTGCCAAGAAAAAAACTGCCGATGATGAAAGAAAAAAAGAACTAAACGAAAGAACTATTTACGGTTCCGCAAGTCATAGAATTGATATGAACGATTATGAAAATCAAAGACATCTATCTGTTTTAGATTTACTTAATATGCTTCCAGGGGTCTCTGCAAACAACAGCTCCATTTCAATAAGAAATCAGGGTACCCCAAAGATTCTTTTAGATGGTATCCCTGTTGAATTTGAAGAAATTTCTTTTATGTCTGGTAACGATATAGATTTTGTTGATGTTTTAAAAGGTATTGATGCTTCTTTTTTTTCCAATAGTGGGAATGGTGTCATTGCTTTATATTCCAGAACTGGAAATTACTCCAGAAACATAAATTTAAAACGTAAACCAGGAATTATAGATTTTACAGCCATTGGTTTTTATACAGCCCGTGAATTTTATGCTCCAAAACATATAGATAATATTGAAGAAGTAACAAAACAAGATGTTAGAACAACATTACATTGGGAACCTAAAATTATAATTAATAAAGACAATACCAAAGCAGAAATATCATTCTTTACAAGTGATAGAAGCAGCAAATATGCTATTAAAATTGAAGGTATTACAAATACTGGCATCCCAATACATCATCTATCTACTTTTGAAGTAGAGTAAATCATTACTTGGTAAATTTATTTTAATATATTTTTTATTTGTTCATGGTATGTTTCAAAACTTACTAAATCACCATGATGACCGCCTTCTATTGTTGTAAAAGTCGTTTGAGACATTGGAGCTATATTAAATAGGTTTTGTGCAGACTTATAAGGAATAACCTCATCGTTAGTTCCATGAAATATAAATATTGGACACTCTACTTGAGTTATAAACTGATAGCTTGGCAGTTTGTATTTTACAATATATTTTACAGGAAAAATGGGAAATTTAGATTTTGCCACATCTGTTATACTATGATATGGTGTTTCTAAGATTAATTGTTTCGGCTTATTTTTAGAAGCGATATAAGTTGCTATTCCTGTCCCCAGAGATCTTCCATAAATTGTTATATCATTTTCCGAATAGTATTCTTTTAAATAATTATAACAATATTCCGAATCATTATATAAAGCTGCTTCAGATAATTTACCTGTACTTTTACCAAAGGTTCTATAATCCATCACCAAAACATCATATTGCTTTTTTACAAAAAACTCAGTAATAATCCCCCACCTAGACAGATCACCAGCATTTCCATGAAAATATAATATAACGCCTTTCGGATTTTCTGCTTTAAAATGAAGCGCGTTTATAACAGCATTATTATCTGTATTAAAATACAATTCTTCAAAAGGATGAGAAAATTCAAACTTAAAATCTTGTGACAAAACCGTAGGGTGAAATAACATTTTTTCTTGCAAAAAATACAGTAATGTACCAATCATAATATAGAGGCTTATTAAAACAACACTTACTTTTCTAAGCCTTTGTTTTACTTTTCTTTGATGTATGCTTAACATGGATACTTGTGGTTGATAAATCTATTTCATGCGGGTTTGTATTTAAAATTTCATGAATCATTTTATGATACGATTCAAAATTATTTAAGTTTTTATGTCCGCCACCAATTACCGAATGCAATTTAGTAAGCTTGGGGTTTACCAGAGATAATTTAACACTTGTCTTATACGGAATAAGTTTATCGTTTGTACCATGTATAATATGTATTGGACATTGCACATACTTTAACCATTTATAAGTAGGCAACGGGTATCTTAGCAAAACAGATAAAGGCATAAAAGGCGCATAGCGAGCTGTTACCTTAGTTAAACTATAGTAAGGCGCATCAAGAATAAGCATTTTGGGATGGTTCATTGAGGCTAATTTGGCAGCAAATCCAGAACCTAAAGATCGCCCATATAGTATAATTCTATCTTCAGTTGTGAGTTCTTTTATCTTATTATAAACCTCTTGCAAGTCTCTTTTAATAGCTTTCTGTGAGCGTCTCCCAGTACTTTTACCAAAACCGCGGTAGTCAACCATTAAAACATTATAGCCATGTCTCGTAAAATCAACAGCAAATTTCCCCCAACCCTTAATACTTTTAGAGTTTCCTTTTAGATACAATACAACGCCTTTACTTTCTTCTTTTGGAAAAAATCGAATGCCATTAATAATAGCACCATCTCTTGTTTCTAAATTATACTCTTTGAATTCTTGATTTTCATAATTAAACTGAAAATCTTTAGGAAGTTTTTCAGGTTTAAACAACATATAATCTTGTAGATAATACAAAGCGATACTTATTGCCACATAAACAATTAAAACAATGATAGCGATGTACAACCAATAAGGCATATTAAGAAACATTAGTACACTAAGATACGACAATACCAAACGAACTTCAAAATAACCAAATAAATTCGCCTCTAGTTCCTCAACCTGTTATAATAAATTAACCACTTTATATGAAAACGAAGAAGCACCAGAAAAAGCAATTGAAACTATAAACACTGCCCATAAAAACTCCAACAGAATGCCATGTACTATCAAATAAACAAAGTAGCTGCAGGGTATAATATCGAATTACAAAAAGGAGAACATTACCCACAAACTTATATAGATATTATTCTGCGGAAGATGGAGTTCCTAAAGTATGGGCGCATTATCGTTTAACACAAATTCATATGCACAAGAAAAAAGAAAAGGTTTTTAATTTGTTATATGAACATACATTTTACAATTGTTTTTCATCTTCAGCACTTCTATTAATAAACTGCACATCTCTGGTATTCTTCTGCACTGCAATAGCAGAAAATAAACTTAATAGAAACGACATCCCATAAAATCCTTTTTCACTTAAAAGTAAATCAGCATTCCATAGTCCAATAACCAATAGTACAATAGAAGTAACCGTTGTAAACCAACTAATACTATAATAAATATCGGTAACAGGAATATTCTCTAATTTATCTCGTACTGATTTTTGAACGGATATTACTGAGAACAAACCAAAAAGAAGGATTGTAAAGTAATACCCTTTCTCATTTAATAACATTTCTGCATTCCATAACCCAATACAATATGATATGACCCCTATAAATAATGCAGCCCAAGACGCCCCAATAAAAGCTGATGTTGGTTTTTGATCGTAAACCTTTTTTTCTTTTTTAGCTTTCATTTCTTTTGATTTTTCTTCAACCGAAACCGATGTTTGATAATTCATAATTATTGTTTTAATGATTTGAATACAGAACAAAATAGCAACACTTACGAAGTATATGGAATACAATATTTTAACAAAACTGACGATATAATTATATTAAAATCATTTTAAATAACTATATTTAAATAAGTTTAATTCTTAAAAACTGACGATTTAATGACTAATTTGAATGACATAATTTCTACTTTTTCTTCTGAAGATCAGCATCGATTTATAACATATTTAGAAAAAAAGAACAAACGCAACGATGCAAAAAATGTGCAGTTATTTAATTATCTATTAAATGATACGTTGAATTCTAACGAGATCTGCCTCAAACTTTACGGAAGTCTAAAAAAAGATGCTTACCACGCTTTAAGAAAACGCTTATACCAATCCATCGTTGATTTCATTGCAAACAATAGCATACAGGAAGAAAATTCAATAGATATGCAAATCATCAAATACATACTAGCTTCAAGATCATTCCTGCAACATAAACAATATAAAGTAGCCTACAAAATTTTGGACAAAGCCGAAATATTAGCTTTAGAACATTATCTATTTGCATTGCTAAATGAGATCTATCATACTAAAATTCAGTATGCCTATACTACCCCATCTATTTCAATTGACGAGCTAGTCTCGAAATTTGAGACAAATCAAAAAAACCTTCAATTAAAAGATCAGCTCAATATTGTCTATGCAAAAATGAAACACACCTTAAATAGTATTACTTATAAAGGTGATGTTGTCGACTTTCAAACCGTACTGAATCAAACCTTGCAAGAACATCATATTAGCATTAATGAATCTATGTCTTTTAAGTCCTTATACCAATTTGCAACTATTGTTAGGATTTCGGCTTTTGTATCAAAAGGTTATTTACAAATAGAACCCTTTTTAATTAATACCTATAATACAATAATCACTCACAAAAACAAAGAAAAACAACTTTTCTACCATATTCAAATTATATATTTAATAGCTAACACACTATTTAGAAATAAGAAATTTAATGAGTCTTTTCACTATTTGGAGCTTATGCATGAACACATGCTTTTAAAGCAAAAAAAATATTACAACACTTATAAATTAAAATATAATTTACTTCTCGCACTCAACTACAATTATTCGAACAAACAAAAAACAGCTATAGAAATACTAGCTCCTCTAATAAACAATAAACATCCAGACATAGAATCAATACTAGATATTCATTTAAGCCTTATCATGTTTTATTTTCAAAAAGGCAATTTTAAAAAAACACATACGTTATTTTCTAAATTTTATCATACAGACCAATGGTATACTGAAAAAGCAGGAAAAGAATGGGTCATAAAAAAGAATTTAATAGAAATTTTACTTCATATTGAACTTAAAAACATTGATTTGGTTGAGTCTCGGTTGCTTAGTTTTAAAAGAAATTATTACAACTATTTGAAAAATATTGATCAACAGCTCGTTATTACTTATTTAGGCTTTGTAGAATCTTATTATAAAACGCCAGAGCTAGTAACTTCAAATGAATTTAAAAAGACTGTATCACAATCTTTCGATTGGATTGACATACACACAGAAGACCTTTTTGTAATAAGTTTTTACAGCTGGCTGAAAGGTAAGATGAATAATCAAGACCTATATTCAACCACTTTAAATTTAATAAGACAGTCACAGAAAAAATTAACAAATAAATAATACTTCATTATTTATACTTTAACTATTTTTATTTGATGCTAAAAAAAAAGCTTTTTATTGTTTTTTCTATCTGCAATCTTTTTGTTATTGCTCAACAGAAAGATAGTTTATCGACAAAAAACGGTATTGATAATCCAAGTCTTTTAACCACACATCATTTTGGTATTTTTAGTTCTAGAATTAATCAGAATTTCAAACTTAAGCCTCCAAAAAAGCCCATACTCACCATAAGTTCCATCAGTGGAAATAACTTTCATCCTTTTGTTGAAGCCTATTATCCAAAAGACCCACTAGTAAGAGAGGAATTAAGTAATATAATCTGGCATAATCGTCCATTTAATTTTATAGATCAAGAAACAACTCCAGCTGACTATTCAAACATTATTATTGATGCCGTTATAAAAGAGTTTAGAGGAAGTATAAATATTCCACTAAATAAAAAACATGAATTAAAGATCACACTCCGATCTTATTTAATAACCAAAGGAAAACACCCGTTTTCATTGTTCACCGGAGATGAGACTATTGAATGGTTTCACAGCAACATACATGGAGGAGAAGACCCTTTTGGAAGACGTTTTTATGGCTTAAATCAAGTAAATTTTAAGTATTTTGATAGAAATGGAAATACACTTGAGTTAAATGCAAATGATTTTTTTATAGGAGGCATCGAATTAAATCACTTTTATTACCCAACACTCTCAATAAATAAAACCAACAACATATTTCTGAATTTTGGAAGCCATCTAGGCATTAACACCTCTAAATTCAACCCTTCAATAGACATAGGCCTTTCTGCAAACATTATTAAGAAAATCGAACTAAAAAACAACTACGAGCTCAATGCAGCAGTCGGGATAAATGTTTTACACAAAAACCTTATAGATTTTAAAGAGGTTATTGATTTGGGTAATAATCCATTCTTAATGACTTTTGATAGTAGTATTGAAATAGCCAGACACACAAGAAAAGGCAACTATAATGCTTTTAGCTTAAACTACCAGATTCAAACTCGTTATAATAAAATAAAAGAAGCCGATTACTATACGCTTTCAGGCAATTGGCAAGAAATAAAAGGGGGTTGGCAACACGGTATTACAACATTATATAAGGCCCAATCTAATTGGTCATTTGTATACACCTATGGACACTCTAATTTCAAACTATCTTTATATTTCAAGGAAGACTTTTTAGTTAACAATGCTCCAGATTTCCAAACAGGCGTCTCTTTAAAAATCCCTTTATCTAAATAAAAAGGTTTATATAATCATTCATTCCCCATATTAGTCGCTCCAGCTTTCATAAGGATAACAATAAGCACTTGATATTGTTAATATTTGGTTAAAATAAAAAAGCTATTTAAACCTTTTAAAAAAACCAAAGTCCTACTTTCAAATAACTTAAAAGGCATTAAAATGAGAAAACTAATAGTAATTGCTATAGCATTGATATCTATTCAGGCTATAGCCCAAAAAGAAAGAAGAGACCGACCAGAAAGCGCTCAAAAAATGGATAACCTTTCTGCTGAAGAAATGGCCACTTTGAAAACAAAAAAAATGACTTTATTTTTAGATTTAAATGAATCACAACAAATTGAGGTTCAAAAAATAAATCTTGAAAATACTACTCTACGTAAAAAGAAGATGGAAGAGCGTAAGGCTAGAAGAGCAGCTGCTGCCGCTCAAAGACCTACTAAAGAAGAACGTCTTAAAATGGAAAATGCACGATTGGATCACAAAATTGCCATGAAAGCTAAAATGAAAAAGATATTAGACCCAGAGCAGTATGCTAAATGGGAAAAGGCACAATTAAAAATGGCTGCTAAGAGAAAAGACAAAAAGAAAGGTATGAGTAGAAAAAAATAAATTTTATTTGTTGATTGATTTTGATTGAAAGAAGGCTATCTAAAATATTTTAGACAGCCTTCTTTATTTTTACAATGTTTTTGCAACCGTATTTACAGCAGCAATAGTAAAATCTAAATCTTCATACGTTAAAGCATCTGTAATAAACCATGTTTCAAAAGCACTTGGAGCTATATAAACACCTTCATTTAACATACCATGAAAGAACTTTTTAAACCTATCGTTATTTCCTTTTGCAGATGTTTCAAAATCTACAACTTCAGAACCATCAAAATGAACCGAAATCATAGAACCAATCCTGTTTATGGTATGAACTATATTGTTATCATTTAAGACTTTAACAATGCCTTTATGTAAGTACTCTGTTTTTTCAGCTAAACGGTTAAAAACTTCAACATCGTTATTCAATTCATTTAACATCGCTAAACCTGCAGCCATAGCTAATGGATTTCCACTTAAAGTACCTGCTTGATACACTGGACCTAATGGCGCTAAATGATTCATAATTTCATTTCTAGCAGCAAATGCTCCAACAGGTAAGCCGCCTCCAATAACTTTTCCGAAGCAAATAATATCTGCGTCTACACCAAACAACTCTTGGGCGCCTCCTTTTGCTAAACGAAACCCCGTCATCACCTCATCAAAAATCAGCAAAATATTATGAGTATCACACAAAACCCTCAGCGCTTTTAAAAAGCCTTCTTTAGGAGGAATGCACCCCATATTTCCAGCAACTGGTTCTATAATAACACAAGCAATTTCTCCTTTATTTGCTTCAACTAATTGCGCTACGTTTTCTATATCATTATAACGAGCCAATAAAGTATCTTTAGCAGTTCCTTCTGTGACTCCTGGGCTGTTAGGTGTTCCAAAAGTAATAGCGCCACTACCTGCTTGTATTAAAAACGAATCACTATGTCCGTGATAGCAACCCGCAAATTTTATAATTTTGTCTTTCCCAGTAAAACCACGTGCTAAACGCACCGCACTCATACATGCTTCGGTACCTGAATTTACAAATCGTATTTTATCAATATTAGGCACCATTGAGACCGCTAACTCTGCAATTTTAGTTTCAATCTCTGTTGGCATCCCAAACGATGTTCCTTTTTTTGCTTTTTCTACTACAGCGTTAACAACTGGTTCGTAGGCATGCCCTAAAATCATTGGTCCCCAAGAATTAATATAATCGACTAACCGATTATTATCTTCATCATACAAATAAGCTCCCTTTGCTTCTTTTACAAAAATAGGCGTGCCTCCTACGGCTTTAAATGCTCTTACTGGTGAATTAACACCTCCAGGAATAACCTTTTCTGCTTCTGCAAACAGTGAGCTACTTCTTTTATAGTTCATAATATTTATAATTGATTTCTTATGGTTTTACAACTAATACTTGCCCAATATTTAAGGCCGTATCGTTTAATCCATTTAATTTTTGAAGTTCTTCTACTGTGATACCATACCTTCTTGAAATAGAATACAACGTATCTCCTTTTAAAACTGTGTGTTTAATTTGCTCTTCGGCTGTTGGCATCTCAAATTCTACCTTCGAATTGCCCTTTACTTCTTTATCTAACTTATACAATTCATAGCGCTCAATAATACTAATTAATTTTTGAGGGTATTTTTTATCGGTAGCATATCCTGCCAGCCTTAACTCTCTGGCCCAACCTTTATAATCTCCTTTTTTTAATTTAAAAAGCTTTGCATAGCGTTTTCTATCTTTTAAGAAAAGGGAATGATCTCTAAATGAGTACTTGGCATCTTTATATTTTCTGAAACATTCTTGTGCTCTGTCATCATCATGATAAATTTTGCCCCCTTTCCAACCGTGACATTTAATACCAAAATGATTATTGGCCTTTACAGAAAGACGTCCTTTACCAGAACCAGACTCGAGAATCCCTTGAGCTAAAGTGATACTTGCTGGGATGCCGTATAAATCCATTTCTTGCTGAGCTATATCTTTATAAACATCAATGTATTTCTCCGTAGCACTCGCATAGGTTTTAGTCGAAGTTCCTGAAGGTTTTTTGATTTCTTCTTTACGATCATCACCTATTACCACCGTAGGCTTATTAGGTTTTTTGGTAACTATTGTTTTCTTAGAACGACAACTAAAAAGAAAACATCCTAAAAATATTACTAACGCTATTCTACTTATTTTCCTATTCAATTATTGATAAATTTTTATTTTTTAACACTAAATTCATTCCTTTAATACCTTGTAAACCCCCAGTATGAATTGCCAAAATTTTTGAACCTTTTTTAAAATAATCTTTACTAATTAAATCAAAAATTCCAAACATCATTTTACCAGTATATACGGGATCCAATGGAATAGCATTTAACTTTTTAAACTGATTAATAAACGTCACCAGTTCCTCATTTATTTTTGCGTACCCTCCAAAATGGTAATCGGTCATTAAATCCCAATTGGTATTGGTTACAAATTTACTAATATCTTGCTGTAAAAAATCACCTTTTAAGGCAGGAAAACCTAAAACTTGTTGACTAAGTTTTGAACAATTTATGAGTCCAGAGATGGTGCCTCCTGTTCCGACAGCACAGCATATATAATCAAAAGCCTTATCTGTTTCGGTTAATATTTCTTCACAGCCCTTAATCGCTAAAGTATTTGTACCACCTTCAGGAATGAGATAAAAATCATTAAATGTTTCTTTTAATTTAGATAAAAAGACATGGGATGCTTTATTTCTATAATCTTCTCTAGAAACAAATTTAAATTGCATACCATTTTGTTTCGCAAAACTTAAGGTATCATTTTCAACAATTTTATCTTCCAACTCCTCCCCTCTAATAACACCAATCGTTTTAAAACCCAATAAATTTCCTGCGGAAGCGACTGCTGCTATATGATTAGAAAAGGCCCCTCCAAAAGTAAGCAAGGTTTTATATCCTAAGGTTTTTGCTTCAAGTAAATTGTATTTTAGCTTTCTATACTTATTTCCAGAAATAAACGGATGAATTCTATCTTCACGCTTTATAAACAGCTCTACATCCTTTTCTTTTCCTAAAGAAACCTGTTGATTAATACTGTGTTCAAGCTTAAAATTCATTAGCACGAAGATACTTTAAAAATCACCAAAACGAATACTATTTTAAATGCATATCGGTCAAAAAAATGTCTTTATATCTAGATCTCAATTAATTAAACGAAAGAAAAAACAATATTAATGTAAAAAACAACCTACGTTCGTGATATTTTATTAAATTAGTATTTACTAAAATAACCTAAATAAAAACGATTCCAAAAATGAAAAAACCAATTATTGCATTAAACGCTACATTATTAGCTACTATTTTAGCGATATGCTTTTTGTCTTGCAAAAATGAAAAAAAAGCAAAAACTGTTGAAACAGAAGTCTCAACAACTTACAATGAAAAAAAGGGAGATACTTTATGTTTATCGGAAGCAAGTTGGTTTCCTCATAGCCAAACACCTCCTCCAGCAGAAGGAAAAGGGAGTCCATTTGATGTCAGTTCAACAACAAACTGTATTTTTCATCAATGGTCATGGCAAAAGTTTCTATGGGTTACAAAACCAGAAGAAAACTTACCATTATTTCTTAACCAAAAAGAAATTATACAAGTTACAGATGCTATGGAACCTGTTACGCAACAAGCAGGCGCTCATGTTGTATTAACAGATACGATACAGGCAGGCTTTGAACATGGTGTGTTAAAAACAAATCCAGCATATAATAGCGCGACAGATAAAGCAATTACAGTACACTATTCTATACACACGAGCTTAATTATGCAAAAATCTGCTGAGACTTTTAAAGCAGCTTTAGCATCAGGAAAATTACCAGCAGACAATTTGCAGACTTTCCCTGTTGGATCTTTAGAATTAAAAGTTTCTTGGGTAGACGCTAAAGCGATACCAGACAATATATTAAAAAATTATTATACAACGACAGCAGCTGTAATTAATAAAGATGGTAAAACATATACAAATACGAAAGTTGCTTTATTAGGAATGCATGTTGTAGGTGTTGTAGAAAACCATCCAGAATTTATCTGGGCTACCTTCGAACATAATGATATGGCACCAAATTATGATTGGAAAGCAAACTCTGCAAGTTCAGCGAGTGAAAAGTTATTATTTGCCAAAGGCAGTACAACTGGTTTAGATGGTATTACATTTATTAAAGATGACAAACCTGTATTAGCAAGTAAAGCTTACGATTTATTTCAATACGGCGTCCCTGTAACCGCAGCTGGTTATATGGATACAAGCCAAAAAGAACCTGAAAACTTTAATCATATTAAAGAAATAAACGCAAGTGTTGCAAAAAATCTTAAAGATGTTTGGAAAAACTATTTTTATAATGGCTCTATATGGATAGACACAGACAGTTTAACACCAATTCAACAAGCTAAAAAAATTGTAAGCTTAGGAGGCTCTATAGGTGCAGCGATACCAGGGTCTAGTGCCCGAGGGTCTTTAAATTGTGCAAACGTTACTATGGAAACATTTACACAAACTTCTCAAGAGAATATTTCGGATATTAATGTAACAAATCTCCAAAATTGTTTTACTTGTCACAATCCAATAAGTTTTGCAGGCAATACGTCTCCAATATACTTAAGCCATATATTTGATGCTTATATTCAATCAAGTGAAGGAAAAAGTAAAGAAGAGATTGATTTGATGAAAGACGAACAGCATAAAAAAACATCAGAATTTCTTAGAACATTAAATTAATGTAATAAAATCTTATATAAAAGATAAAAACTGTCTTAAAACATTTTAGGACAGTTTTTTTTATCTTTTTTTGGATAAAGTATGAAACATTATAACTTTTAGTTTATTCAAAACTTAACGACCATCAACAAAAAGATACTTTAAAAATGCCCAAAACGGACGCCGCCTTAAATAGTCTGAATGAAACTCATTAGCATAAGCCTCGCGCTCAAAAGAAATATTCCGATAAGCCAAATCCCATGTTTTATATTGAAATAGCCTTACTAAAAATTCAATAGCATACATTAAATAAAAAGGTACTACCAACATTTCTAATTGCTGTCTTAAATGAATTTTTTCATGATTCATTAAAACCACATTATTTTTTAAACATTTCGATTTCAAAAACACAAAAGGAAAAACCGTTAAGCCTGTATATCCTCTGGGAACTAAATATTTTGAAATTAAGATCATATTTTATTACATTCAAAAATCAATCCAAATTATAGTACCTTTGTTTTAGATGAAAAAAATAATCCCCATTGAAGAAGGTGATTACTACTTAACACCAGAAGGTTATCGCTGTTTTACAGAACAATACCATTTAAGAAGAGGCTATTGTTGTGAAAGCGGATGCAGGCATTGTCCTTACGGATACGATAGAAATAAATAGTCCCAAAGCACATTAACAAACGTCGTTACAAACCTATTTATCAAAGGCTTGGTATGATTATTGATACTATTATTAAATTGAAAAGCATCTAAAATCAATGATTTTAAGGCTAATCATGTAATGTTGAACTAAAATAAAAGGCTATGAAAAAACTATTAAAAACCCTATCACTTATAGCGTTGCTTGTAGTGGTTAGCTCATGTACTTCTGTGCGTGTTGCTGCAGATTATGATAAGAATGCCAATTTTGGAGAATACAAAACCTTTGCATTTTTTAAAACAGGTATAGATAAAGCAGAAATTAGCGATCTGGATAAGCGAAGAATCCTTCGTGCTATTGAAGCAGAATTACTGGCTAAAGGCTTGACAAAATCTGAAAAACCCGATTTATTAGTGAGTCTTTTTACAAAATCTCAGCAACGTGTAGATGTTTACAATAACTCTTGGGGTTATGGTGGATGGGGCTGGGCAGGATGGGGACCTGGCTGGGGTATGGGTCCTGGTTGGGGCTGGGGTTGGAATCAACCAAGCGTATCTACTAGCACTCAAGGTGTTTTATATATAGATCTTATCGACTCCAATAAAAAAGAACTTGTTTGGCAAGGTATGGGAACGGGCTACTTAAGTAGAAATATGGAGAAAAAAGAAGCGCGTATTAAAGAGTTTGTCACAGAAATCATGACAAAATATCCTCCAGGAGCTCAACAATAAAAAGTAAAAAAGTGATTCTCTAAAAAATACATGGATGTCTCGAGTGCAATCGAGAAATTTTAAATGTCTTGATTTTTAAGACATCTCGACTGCGCTCGATGAGATAGCCTATAGTTTCTAATACTTTTTAGACTGCCCTTTTTTATTACATAACAATATCATTTGGCCAAATATAAGCCTCTGGAATATCGGTATCATCAATAAGTTGCCTGATATCTATTTCTATACCTCTACTTAAATCTGTAATAGGCACATCGTTTGGACCGCCTTCAAAAGGATTCTCTGTATTTTCACCAATAGCTTCCATGGTATGGAATACCCATGAAATTAACGCACTAAATGGTACAGAAAACCAAACAAAATGTTTTGCTATGGCTTCTTGTGCTACATGCATTAAAGATGAACGTACTTCATGTTTACCTAACTGCACTAAAATTTTCTCACCAAAAGTCTCAAATTCTTCCATGATTCCATAAGGTATTAATAAAATAAAAATCCAAACGAATAAATAATTAAGCGTAGCAAATTGCCTTGGATATGGAAAGTTTTTAATACGTTCACTTTTACCTTGAAGCGAATAAAACTCAACAAGCATATTGGTCATTTCCATATGTCTAAAATCTTCAATCAGACCTTGGCTCATTAGTTCTTTTAAACGCCGAGATTGAATTCCTAACAGTTGAGAAGCTTGATTTCCTTTTGCAAAAACCTCTTTGTATTCTGCTTCTGAAAGATAAGGCCTTATAGAACCCTCCATATCTTCCACATCTTCACAAACCCGATAGTTCGAAGCTCTAAATTCTTGATTGGACCGTTTAGACTTCAAATGCATTTCCCATGGTTTATCTTCCCTTAATTGATAACGTAATGCTGTTAACCAGGCGACATGCCTATGTACCAACTCACGTTTTATAGTTTTCAATTCAAGATCCGTCCTTGCTTCTTTTGCATGAGTATTATCTATAAAATCTTTCACCATGATTGTCCAAGAGCGTGATGCATTAACGATACCACCCCATATTTTTCGGGCTTCCCAAAGCCTATCATAAGAAGCATTATTCTTAAAACTCACAATAAATGCTACAGCAGTACCTAACACACCAAGAGGTAACCACGGCACATGCAACCATTTTAAGCCTAGCACATCAAATAAAAAAACAGGGATTAAAGCTAGAAATATAAATAAGAAAATATGTCTTCGAGTCCATTTTAGAACTCCTGCTATAGGAAATATACGTCTTGTGTACATAATTTAAGATTTAAAAAGTATAAAAATACTAAAATAAGCTGCGTAACCAACATTATTAAAAACACAAAAAAAACAGTAATTATTTGAATATTTCGTATTTTTACTCAATAAAACCTTATTCTAAGTTAATTATGTCTAATACTATTGAATCTAATGACATATTAAATCGCTTACCCAAGCATTTAATGCAGTTTATAAAACCTCAAAATTACTCCGAATATTCTGCTATAGATCAAGCTGTTTGGCGTTATGTCATGCGTAAAAATGTTGACTTTTTAAGCACTGTTGCTCATAAATCTTACTTGGAAGGTTTAAAACAAACAGGTATTTCCATTGATAGCATTCCTAATATGTATGGAATGAATAGGATTTTAAAGGATATTGGGTGGGCTGCTGTTGCTGTTGATGGGTTTATTCCCCCAAATGCATTTATGGAATTTCAAGCATACAATGTACTAGTTATTGCCAGTGACATTAGGCAATTAGAACACATAGAATACACCCCAGCTCCCGATATTATACATGAAGGTGCTGGGCACGCTCCTATTATTGCAAATCCTGAATATGCTGAATATTTAAGACGCTTTGGGGAGATTGGTTGTAAAGCTATTTCATCTGCTAAAGATTACGAATTATACGAAGCTGTGAGGCATTTATCTATTATAAAAGAAGCACCAAATTCTAATAAAAGTGATATCGCTGCTGCGGAAAAAAAAGTAGAGGACTTACAAAAAAACATGGGAGCTCCAAGTGAAATGGCTCTTATTAGAAACCTACATTGGTGGACGGTTGAGTATGGTTTAATCGGAACTTTGGAAAACCCAAAAATATATGGTGCTGGTTTACTTTCTTCTATTGGTGAGAGTGCCTGGTGTATGACTGACCAAGTTAAAAAGCAACCCTATGATATTAGCGCCACTTATAAAGATTTCGATATTACCAAACCACAACCTCAGCTTTTTGTTACACCAGATTTCTCACACCTAAGTCTTATTTTAGAAGAATTTGCCAATACTATGGCATTACGTAAAGGCGGACTTTCTGGAGTTAACAAATTAATTGATTCTAAAGCTTTAGGAACTGTAGAACTGAGTACAGGATTACAAATTTCTGGTATGTTTACCAATGTTCTTGAAAGCAACGGTCATCCTATTTACATTCAAACGACAGGAGCGACTGCTTTAGCCTACAGAGAGAAAGAACTGGTTGGACATGGCACGAATACGCATCACAAAGGTTTTGGATCTCCTATTGGAAGACTTAAAGGCATCAATTTGGCCATTGAAGACATGAGTCCACGCGACTTAAGTGCTTATGCTATTTATGAAGAACAAAGTATCATTTTAGAGTTTGAAGACGGTATAAAAGTTTCTGGTGAAATTATTACTGGCAAGCGTAACCTTCAAGGAAAAATAATACTGATTAGTTTTAAAAATTGTACGGTTACGCATAATGACAAGATATTGTTTCAACCAGAATGGGGTATTTATGATATGGCTGTAGGCAAAGAAATTGTTTCTGCTTTCTCTGGGATTGCCGATCTTAATAGTTTTGATTTAATAACCCATGTCCCATCTACCAAAACGATTCAAGTAAAAAAATCTGACAAACGCATACAATTAGAAACTCTTTACCAACAAGTTCGAGATTACAGAGACCATAAAAATAAAACGATTTCCAGAACAAAAGTACTAGAGCAATTGATTGAAAAACATCCTAACGATTGGTTATTATCTGTAGAGCTCTATGAATTAGCAGCTAAGGCTAACGAATCTAACCTTTGTAAAAGTATTTTAAATCATCTGGAAACCATAAAACAAAACAGACCAGAAGTTGGCCATTTAATTGATGATGGGCTGGAGATTGTTAGGCAAACTGCACGTGTTTAACACAGAATTACCGAAATCGCTTTAAAGTCTTCTTGGTGAATGCACTCAGTACCAGTTTCCCACTTATTGCTGCTCGATCTGTTAATAACGTGTCCCAATGGTCTGTGCCTTTCCAAAAAACAGTTTTCATTTCTGTCAAAGCTTCAGGGTTATACGATGCTAATTTGGTGGCTAAACTTTCTATAGCTTCATCCAATTCTTCGGCTGTTTCAAAAACATCGGCATACAGTCCTTTTTCTTTAGCAAATTCCGCAGAAAAAAAAGTTTCAGCATCTATCGTCATTTGAGACATAGCTGGTAATCCTATTTTTCTAGTAACGACTGGTTCTATGACAAAAGGCCCTATACCAATACTTAACTCACTTAATTTTATGGAGGCATATTTAGTCGCCATACAATAATCGGTTGCTGCTGCCAAACCTAAGCCCCCTCCAACAGATTTCCCTTGAATACGACCAATGATAAGCTTCGGACATTTACGCATGGCATTAACAACATTTGCAAAACCCGAGAAAAAAGCCTTTCCTGTTTTAACATCTTCAATAGCGATTAATTCATTAAAACTAGCACCTGCACAAAAGGTTCTATCGCCACCACTTTTTAAAACAATAACTTTAATAGCATGATTATTTCCAGCTTCCTGAATGGTTTCTGCCAACTGCGACAACACATCGCTAGGCATAGAATTTCGGTTAGGGTGAAAGAATTCAACATATCCTATTTCACTACTAATGGTTAACTTAACGTATGATTCTATCATGTTTGCAAATTACAATATTTAATTAAAAAGGAAGCTTAGATATATCGACATTCCCCCCCGATATGATAACTCCTATTTTTTTATTCTTTATTCTTTTTTTATCTTTTAAAACAGCGGCAAAGGCAACAGCACTAGATGGTTCTACTACAATTTTCATGCGTTCCCAAATAAGTTTCATAGCTTCAATAATTTCGTTTTCCTCAACACGTATTATTTCTTCAACATGTGCCTTTATAATTGGAAAATTTCTATCTCCTAAGTAAGTTCGCAATCCATCTGCTACGGTATTAGTCGTTTCATTTTTTTCAATCTTTCCAGAAATCAATGACCTATAGGCATCATCAACTTCCATAGGCTCACCAGCAATAACCTTACAGGTGTTAGTAAAATGATTGGCTGCTAAAATAGTACCTGCCAGCAAACCACCTCCCCCAACAGGTGTAAATATATAATCTAAATTATTATAATCTTCTAACAATTCTATGGCTGCGGTTGCTTGCCCATAAATAACATTATCATCATTTGAGGGGTGTATAAAAGTCGCCCCTTTTTCTTTTTGAATCCGTGCGGCCTCTTGTTCTCTAGCATTTACATTAGAATCACATTCAACAATAAAACCTCCATAAGTTCTTACTGCATCTTTTTTAACTTCTGGTGCATTTTCAGGCATAACGATATAGGCTTTTACATCCAGGTTTTTAGCTGCTAATGACAATGCCTGAGCAAAATTTCCTGAAGAATGCGTGACAACACCCTTACTTTTTTGTTCTTCTGTTAAACTTAAAATAGCGTGTGTAGCACCTCGCATCTTAAATGCGCCCATTTTTTGAAAGTTTTCACATTTAAAAAAAATTTCAGCTTCACATATTCCATTTAATAATTGTGATGTTAAAACAGGAGTTCTATGTATATAAGGTTTTATAAGGCTATGAACTTTTTGTAAAGTAAATTTATCCATGGTGGCAACTATAATTTTAAGCCTTGAAAAGCATCTATTGTAGATACTGGGTTTTCATTATATTTTAAAGTCCATCCTAAAGAATTTGTTAGGATGTAAAATTTTGAGAGTTCACTTACAAGTCTGTTTTTAGCATTTGTCTTTAAATCGGAAGCTTCTAATTTCTTATCTAACGATACCTTCACTATCTTCTTTATTTCGTTATAATCTTTAGCTTCAAAAGGATTGAAAAAGTCTGATTGTATATCGTAATACTCCAAATCTGGACTGATTTTTATTTCTTCCTTTGGAATACTTAAAATAGTTAGTGTTTTATTGACATCATCTACTTCAAATTCAATCTTGCTTAAATCGTAAGCTATAGTCACCTCTGCATTAACTACAATCAACGCTTTTTTCTCTGAAGTAAAATAATCTCCAAAAATATCTTTAGAGTTTTTATAATTAAAGACCTCGCTAAAATGCCCTTCGGTAACAACTAACTTTCCAACATTTTTTATTTGTTCCTGAATGAGTTCGGAACTTTCCTGAAGCACTATTTTGTCTTTCTGCTTTTCTCCGCAGTATTTAAAGGAGAACAGAATTATTAAAGTAATTATAACACCAAATAGAATTTTTCGCATGCACTAATTTAAAAATAATTCTATAGTATCTCTTACACTTCTTTTATAAAACAAAAAAACATTAGTTTCCTTCGACATAAGAAGTCCAAACCAATGTAATTAAGTAATCTAAATTAACAAGACAAAACTAACGAACTTCTCTCTAAATGATATTAAATGAAAGTTAAGCTAAAGTTATATTAAATAATAATGCCATTCTTTATTAAATACATCTGAAATTTTAGAGACCAGCATTTAAGATAAGAGACCTCGCAAAAAAAACACCAAACGCAAATCATTTTACTGATTTTACAATTGATGTTTTTGATATGAACTGATTAATAGCATTTTAAATCTACAATTATTAGTTTTAGTATTCGTAATTTTTCGATAAAACGTTATTAAAAAAGATGAACCGTAATAATATTTTTTACAATTCCTAATCAACAAATCTTAACGACATAGTTTGCTTCTTAAAATTATGAACTCATGCAACCTTTTACCAAAATCCCTTCTTTCATTTAAAAATGATCTTACATAAAACAGTCATCCATGAATAAAATATCTACAAGAAATTATATGCGTTTAAAATAGAATATGTGAAAATTGAGTTTTAATTTGAGTTTTTTTAGCTTCTAGATTTTGAAGAAATTTTTGATGTGCTTCAGAGTTCGGGTTGAAAGGTTTGTGTTGTAATCCTTTTTGAATAACATCAACTGTCTCCATTGTTTTTTCTGCCGTTAAAGACACCCAGACCTCTTGAAACCCCTGCCAGATATAATTAACAGCGAGTTTGTTTGGATGAATCATATCCTCTGCATAAAAACGATAATCGCGGAGTTCGTCCATCATAATTTCATAAGAAGGGAAATAAAATGATTGATGATTTACAATGGATAATTTTTGATTTAGGAACTTGTGTATTCCAGTTATTAAATTTGCTTTACTTTGTGTATTTTCTATAAAACCATCTTTTATATGTCGCACAGGAGATACCGTAAAAATGATTGATGCTTTAGAGTTCACACTCCTAATTAAGTCAACCAGTGTTTCTATTGATTTGAAAATTTCATCAACCGAAAGCAATTGTTTTTTAAATTGTTTTTGAGGCATCTTATGACAATTCGCTACAATTTCGTCGGTATTAATAGAGCGGTATACCCAAGCAGTTCCTAATGTAATAACTATATGTGTTGATTTCTGAATGTGTTGATTCGTTAATTTGACACCGTTGTTTAAACTATTTAACAATGCTTTTTTAGAGGTATTACTTAATTTTGAATGTGCATTAAAGCAATGCCATTGCTCATTATGAAAAAAAATATCGTCTTCTGAATATACCTTTTCATTTATTGCATGAGACACCAAATTTTCAATGGCCTTAGGGTGAAATAAAATACCTAATGGATTTTGAGTATTCTGAAATTTAAAATAATCGAACTTCTTTCCTATATTTTCTACAAAACAGGAGCCAATTAATAGCATATTAGAATGATAGTCTATTAGATTTTCAGACTGCTTTTCTAATGGTATTTTTGTTTGAAGTTTCATTTTATAAACTTATATAAAAGTGTCTTTATTAATTAGCTATGAGATGTCTCAATCGTACCTCATTTCGACATGACAAGTAAGTCTATTTTTTATAAGCCCGCGTCATTTCTACAATAGGAGAAATCACATAATAATAAAAATACAATTACGACTTCAAGTAATCCTTCGCCCTCTCTAAAGCTTCATCAATCCCTGATGGATTCTTACCGCCTGCTGTTGCAAAAAATGGTTGTCCGCCGCCGCCGCCTTGAATATATTTTCCAAGTTCTCTAACAACTTGTCCCGCATTTAATCCTTTACTTGCTACTAATTCTTTTGAAATATAACAAGATAATAAAGCTTTACCCTTTTGTTCAGCTCCAAATAGCAGGAATAAATTATCAAACTGACTCCCCAACTCAAACGCAACATCTTTTATACCTCCTGCATCTAAATCTATTTTTTTTGATAAAAATTGAATCCCATTAATTTCCTGTAACTCACTTTTAAGTTCACTTTTTATATTTTTAGCTTTATCTTTTAATAGTGATTCTATTTGTTTTTTAAGATTCACATTATCTTCTTGTAAACTCTGTAATGCTTTTACAGGCTCTTTCGCATTGTTTAGTAAATCTTTCATTTCAAAATAAGCACGATTATTTTCAAAATAGAAATCTTTAACAGCATCATTGGTAATCGCTTCTATACGACGAATTCCAGCAGCTACAGCGCCTTCAGATACGATTTTAAAATGCCAGATATCGGCTGTATTTTTTACATGTGTGCCTCCGCAAAGCTCAACAGACTGGCCAAAACGAATAGCACGAACCGTATCGCCATACTTCTCACCAAACAAACTCATAGCTCCATCTGCTATCGCTTCTTCTTTAGGAATATTACGTTTCTCTATTAAAGGTAATTTTCCTTCTATTCTGGCATTTACAAAATTCTCTACATCACGTAACTCTTCAAGAGTCAGTTTAGAAAAATGTGAAAAATCGAAACGCAAATACTTTGAGTGTACCGCACTTCCTTTTTGCTCTACATGTGTGCCTAGAACTTCTCTTAAAGCCTGATGCAATAGGTGTGTTGCAGTATGGTTACATTCCGTTCTGTAACGTTGTTTTGAATCTACAACCGCTTTAAATGTTTCTTCAATATGCTTCGGTAAATTTTTAGCAAAATGAATAATTACATTGTTTTCTTTTTTTGTATCTAGAATATAAATAACGTCACCATGAGTATCTTCCAAGTACCCTTTATCGCCTACCTGACCACCTCCTTCAGGGTAGAATGGTGTGATATTAAATACCAACTGATACATTTCACCATCTTTTTTAGAAACAACTTTTCGGTATCGGGTTAATTTAACATGAGCTTCAAGAGTGTCATACCCTATAAATTCTTCTTCGGCATCATCAAATAAGACTGTCCAATCGTCTGTTGACATTTCACTAGCCGCACGCGAACGATTTTTTTGTTTTTGCAGTTCATCATCAAAACCTTTTTCGTCTAGTTTTAATCCTTTTTCACTTAAAATAAGGGCCGTTAAATCTATAGGAAAACCATAAGTATCATATAATTCAAAAGCTTTTTCGCCTGACACAGTATCGCCTTTTGTTTCTTCAACAATTCTATTTAATAAAACCAATCCCTGATCTAATGTTCTTAAAAAGGATTGTTCTTCTTCTTTTATAACGTTTTCAATAAGTTGCTTTTGAGCTTTCAATTCGGGAAAAGCGGCTCCCATTTTCTTACTTAGAACATCAACTAATCTATAAATGAATGCTTCTTTTTTTCCCAGAAATGTAAAACCGTAACGTACAGCACGTCGCAAAATTCTACGAATTACATAACCTGCCCCCGTATTACTAGGTAACTGTCCATCTGCTATAGAGAATGCTACCGCTCTAACATGGTCTGATATAACACGAATGGCTATATCGACATCGTCAAGTTTACCGTATTTCTTTTTAGTAATCGTTTCTATTTCTCTAATTATTGGGGTAAAAACATCTGTATCGTAATTAGATTGAACACCTTGTAACACCATACACAAGCGTTCAAAGCCCATACCTGTGTCAATATGTTTATCGGGAAGATTCTCTAAACTACCATTTGCTTTCCGATTGTATTGCATGAAAACCAAATTCCAAATTTCCACAACTTCCGGATGGTCTTGATTTACTAAATCTTTCCCAGAAACTTTTGCTTTTTCTTCTGCAGACCGAATATCGACATGGATCTCACTACAAGGGCCACACGGTCCCTGCTCTCCCATTTCCCAGAAGTTATCCTTTTTATCCCCTTTTAAAATACGATCTTCAGAAATGTATTGCTTCCAGAAATCATAAGCCTCAGTATCCATTGAAAGATTATCCGCATCGTCACTCCCTTCAAAAACAGTAACATATAAAATATCTTTATCTATACCATAAACTTCCACTAGCAGCTCCCAAGCCCACGCAATAGCTTCTTTTTTAAAATAATCACCAAAACTCCAATTACCAAGCATTTCAAAAAGTGTATGGTGGTAAGTATCATACCCTACTTCCTCTAAATCGTTATGCTTCCCTGAAACACGTAAACATTTTTGAGAATCGGAAATACGATTATTCTTTGGTTGTGCATTACCTAAAAAATACTCCTTAAAAGGTGCCATCCCAGAATTCACAAACATTAAGGTCGGATCATCTTTTAAAACCATAGGAGCAGATGGAACTATACTATGTTTTTTTTCTTCAAAAAAACTTAAAAACTTTGATCGTATATCTTGTGATTTCATGTATTCTTTTTAAAAAATCTTGTTTCTATTTAAATTATTTTTAATAAAAAACAATCTTTATATTTACTATCTAATTTTATTTTAAATTTAGGATACCATAAACATACTATGAAATATAATCGTAAATAGATTATAATAATTTTTTTGTAGGTTTGTCCGTTTACATATTAAATGCAGCAATTGTATTACCCAATTTAGTTGCAAAAATAGTATAATTTAAGAAATGAGTAAGGTAAAATATTATTACGATTCTGAATCGCTTTCTTATCGAAAAATAGAGCGAAAAAAAAGGACGACTTTCAAGTATGCCTCTTTCTTTATTTTAGGCTGTGCTTTTTTTGCTTTTATCTTTGTTTTTATAGCGAGTCAATATGTTGAATCTCCGAAAGAAAAAGCTATAAAAAGAGAGTTACACAATATGCAACTTCAGTTTGAATTACTTAACAAAAAAATGACTGAAGCTGAAACTGTTTTAGAAAACATTGAAGACAGAGACAATAATATTTATCGTGTTTATTTTGAAGCGAACCCCATACCTGAAGCGCAACGTAAAGCTGGATTTGGCGGGATAAATAGATATAAAGATTTGGAAGGTTTCGATAATTCTAAATTAATAATAGAAAGTAATAAACGTATAGACATATTACAAAAGCAAATTGTAGTACAGTCCAAATCACTTGATGAAATTGCTGTATTAGCAGAAGAAAAAGAAAAGATTTTGGCTGCCATTCCTGCAATTCAACCTGTAAGCAATGAAGATTTAACCAGAATGGCTTCTGGTTATGGCATGCGATCAGACCCTTTTACAAAAGCCCGAAAAATGCACTGGGGCATGGATTTCACAGCTCCAAGAGGCACACCTATTTATGCCAGTGGCGATGGAAAAGTTGTTCGTGCAGATTCAGGCTCTAGCGGATACGGTAAACATATAAGAATTGATCATGGTTTTGGATATATTAGTTTATATGCACATATGTATAAATATAATGTGAGAAAAAATCAAAAAGTTAAACGCGGCGACATTATTGGTTTTGTTGGTAGTACAGGACGCTCCGAAGCACCTCACTTACACTATGAAATTTTTAAAGATGGCGAACGCATTAACCCTATAAACTTCTACTATGGAAGTTTAACAGCTGAAGAGTTTAACAAGCTATTGGAGCATGCTTCTTTAGAAAATCAATCTCTGGATTAATGCATATAGATTTACCTGAAAAACGATATTACGGGATTGGTGAAGTAGCCAAAGCATTTCATGTTAACACCTCTTTAATTCGTTTTTGGGAAAAAGAATTTGATGCACTAAAACCTAAAAAGAACGCTAAAGGAAATCGAAAATTTACTCCTGAAGACATAAAAAACCTTAAGCTTATTTATCACCTTGTTAAAGAACGCGGTTTTACTCTCGAAGGAGCCAAAATTCACTTAAAAGAAGGCAAAAAGGATACACTTTCTAATTTTGAAATTATTAGCAAACTTGAAGACGTTAAAAATCAACTCATTAAAATAAAACAACATCTTTAACCATAAAACGCTAGGGCATAAAATGTGTTTAATAATGTAACGTTTTTAAAAATTATGTATCTTACTAATAACTATTGAAACAACACCTTTAAAATAATATTATTATGAAGAAATGGCTACCGTTAATAATTATAATTGCATTTATTCTACTATTAGTTAAATGGGGAATAGGAGTTAATAATATGCTTATTGAAAAAGAAGGCTTAGCAAAAGTTCAATGGGCTAATGTTGAAAGCTCATATCAGCGAAGAGCAGATTTAATACCGAATATAGTGGCTACCGTAAAAGGTTATGCCGCCCATGAAAAGGAAACCTTAGAAGGGGTTATAAAAGCTCGATCTGAAGCAACCAAAACCACCATTAATGTTGATGATTTAACTCCAGAAAAAATAGCACAGTTTCAACAAGCACAACAAGGTTTAAGTGGTGCGCTATCTAAATTATTAGTGACGGTTGAACGTTATCCAGATTTGAAAGCAGATAAAAGTTTTTCAGAACTACAATCACAATTAGAAGGTACGGAAAACAGAATTAATGTTGAACGGAATAGGTTTAATGAAATAGCTGGAGAATATAATATCATCATCCAAAAAATCCCCACAAAATTTATTGCAAGTATAGCTGGCTTTAAAGGAATGCCTTTATTTAAAGCTGATGCTGACAGTAAAAATGCTCCTAAAGTTGAATTTTAATGTCAAAAATTGAAGATTTTCTTTCTACTGAAGAAGAACAAGAAATTGTTGAAGCCATAAGATTAGCCGAATTAAGCACTTCTGGAGAAATAAGAGTTCATATTGAAAAAACATCAAATGGTGATGCCACAAACCGCGCTTTAGAGCTTTTTCATACTCTAAAAATGGATAACACCAAGCTTCAAAATGGGGTATTAATTTATGTAGCTGTTGAAGATAAATCTTTTGTTATTTATGGAGATGTAGGGATCAACAAAGTGGTTGCTAATGATTTTTGGGACAGCACTAAAGATGTTATACAGTCTCATTTTAAATTAGGTCGTTTTAAACAGGGATTGATTGATGGGATTTTAAAATCTGGTGAACAACTAAAACACTATTTTCCTTATTCAGATTTGGATACTAACGAATTGTCAAATGAAATTTCTAAAGGCTAAGTTTTAAGTATGCAATATTCGTTATTTAGTATTCAATCATTTCTCAAAGCAAAAAGACTTATCATTGCTTTAGTAATAACACTTTTTTCTTTTGTTAGTTCTCATGCTCAATTTGAGATTCCCGAAAAACCTAAATCACAAACAAGTGTTTACGATTATGTTAATTTACTTTCTGCATCTCAAAAAAATGCTTTAGAACAAAAACTTATTAAATACTCTGACACCACTTCTACTCAAATTGTAGTAGCCATTATTAATTCTACTAAAGGTGAAAACATTAACTTTTTAGGTGCAAGATGGGGTCAAAAATGGGGTATTGGTCAAAAGAAAGAAGACAATGGTATTTTAGTTTTACTTGCTAAAAACGATAGAAGAATAGCCATAAATACGGGGTATGGCATAGAACATCTTTTAACAGACGCACTATCCAAGCGTATTATAGAACAAGATATTATCCCTTATTTTAAGCAAAATGATTACCATGGCGGCTTAAACAGAGGAACTGATGCCATCTTTGAAGTTTTAAATGGTGAATATAAAGGAACTCGAAAATCATCAAATAATGGATTCCCAGTTGGATTTGTAATTATATTCATTTTTATATTTATCATCATTCTCATCTCTATATCTAAGAATAGACGTGGCGGCGGAGGCAGTAATAGAGGCAACAGGTCTAGTGGTACCAGTATTTTAGAAGCTATCATACTTAGTAACATGGGACGTGGTAATTACAGTAAAGGCTCTTCTAGCGGTTGGGGCGGAAGCTCAGGAGGTGGAAGTTTTGGTGGCGGTGGCGGCTTTGGCGGTGGCTTTGGTGGTGGCGGTTTTGGAGGTGGTGGTGCTTCTGGTGGGTGGTAGGCTCACTTATGTCAATAAAAAAGTCTCAACCTTAATATTGAGACTTGTATACTCCATCAAGTTATCTGATTCTATTTATACTTTTCAAGAATACCATCCAACAAGTGATCGAAATTATACATGGAAAAATGATCATCAATCACATCACCATTTTTATCAATCACAACATATCTTGGAATCCCATTAAACTTGAACAATTGACGTAAATAATTATAGTCATCTAATGATAGTCTATATATATTTTTAAGCTCTTGCTCTTCTACAAATTTGTCATATTTACTTTTAGGGGATCCCCGCTCGTCTGTAATAAAAATAAAATCAAAATCTTTATTGCCTTCGTATTTCTTTCTGGTGTCTTTCATTCTTTTTATACTACCAACACAGGGACCGCACGAAGTAGCCCAAAAATCCACAAATAGTATTTTACCCTTAAATGGATCAATAATTCTTCTAAAGATATCTGTTGCTTTTCCTTCTGGTAATTTAGTGGTTTTAACTTGAATATTGCCTACAGTACTTGCGTTGCTATCTAAGCCATTCTCGCTTAAAGGTACTATCGGAAACTTTTTGTTTACCAATCTTTCCCCTTCTTCTTTTAAAAATGGATGTACTATTTCTTTTTTTAAGATGTTCCAATATTCATGTGCATCATCACTATTACATCTTTCTATATCAAATTTAAGCGATCTTATTTTTGTCATGTCATAAACTAAATTCCTTTTCAAATTAAAAACATTATTTATCACAGAATCTCTTAATCGCCATTTTTCCATTGATTTTTTTTGTGGTTTGGATTGAGCATTAACAAGCGGTTGGATGTATTTTTTATTATAAGCTTTTAATCCATCTCTATATGCTTCACTAAATAGTTTAAGTTGTTCTTGATATTCTTTATACGATTTATAACTTTTATTTTTTTGAAGCGCCATTAACTCTTTATCCTTTTTTGTTATGGCTATCTCCGCTTCCTCAAAATATTCTAACAAAGTTTTTTCTGGGTTAATACTTATTTTACTTCTTTTAGGGTAAATCGATAAAGGCTTACAAAATTCAAAACGATTAACGAAAGTTGAGAATTCATCAAGTGCCAGAAGGCTTTGATCATTTAAAGACATATCTTTTAAAAAGTCATAATACTCATTTTTTACTGGTATTTTTAAAACTTCATTAATAGTATCTTGCTTAGCTTCATAGGTTCGCCTACTTACAAAATCAAACATATGCGTTGCATGTTCTAAATAGACTTTATTCTTCAATAAAACTTTTGCTTTGTCTGTCACGGTATTATTTTTCAAGTATAATAATAAATCATCTAGATTTTCTTGATAAGAAAGTGTTTCTCCTTTTTTAAATGTATCTGGAGATTGTTTTTTTAGTTTCTTTTTAAAAGATTTATAATTGAATGCTTTTAAATCAAATCCCAACAAATCTTCATTTATTTTAGCCAAGAGTCCTTTAAATATTGTGTTTTTAAACTTATGGCGTTTGTTTCTAAATCTATCTGCAAGCAAAAACTCTTCCCAATCTAAAATCATGGCTAAAGTTTGCTCTGGTTCTAAATATAGCTCAACAATTATTTTATCAAAACGCACATAGGTATACATTGGGTTTGTAAGAGGAAGTTCTGCCTCAAAACGACCATCAGGATAAATTTGAACAACAATTGGATAATCCTCTCCGGTTATATCGCTCCCCATATACATGATACCTGTTTCAAAGCCTAAACGGGAATCATAACCTTTTATATAACCTATTAGTCTTGCTGCAGACTTGTTAAAAAACTGGGAAGTATTAAAATCTTTAATTGGCAGTGTAGTAACTCTGACTAACTCATTATCTATCCATTTAGATACACTTTTAGGGACTTCTTTAGTTTTGTTTAACTTTTTATCATTTTCAACTAATGAGATTCCAAAAATTTGATTGTTAAAATCTATTTTTTTAACATTATTGTTTATCGGAGGAAACACTAGAACAATTGTTTTTTCTCCAGATTTTGGCATGAAAATTTTCTTCCCTAAATCATGCCCTACTATAGACTTTAAATAAACTTTATCTTCCTCATTATTGTACTGAATAAACACATCCGTTTTAAACATATCCCACCAATTAGGCATAAATTTGTCATGAATATGAATTCTAGTTTCGTCTTTGTCTATTTCAATTTTAGAAACATGCCTTATCCCACTTTTCGTGACTTCAAAAGAAGGGTTTTCAATAATTCTTTGGGCAAATAAATTAGTACATACTAGTCCTAAAAGGCAGGCAATAAGGCTTTTTTTCATGGTAATACAATCAGCATTTAACTTATCTTGTTTTAATTTCATTAAAACTTAATTCGAATTAAAAACACTAATTACATAAAAAAAAACAAGCTTAATACTAATTAAATATGAAAAACTTAATATTTGAACAATTTGTTTAATGTTATAAAATATCTGTCCACCTCAACAGTTCTTAATGTCAAAAAAACAACCTAATTTAATAAGAAAAACTGTGTGGAACGTTTATATAATGATAACTAAAACTACTTCTTACGCATATAAACACTAATAGGAACACCCTTAAAATCAAAGTGTTCACGAAGTTTATTTTCTAAGAAACGTTTATATGGATCTTTTACATATTGCGGTAAATTGCAGAAAAAAGCAAACTGTGGTTGCGGTGTAGGCAACTGCATAATGTATTTAATCTTTACAAATTTTGCCTTGTAAGCTGGTGGTGGATAATTTTCTATAATAGGAAGTAAGACATCATTAAGCTTACTCGTTTTTATTTTTTTAGAACGGTTTTTATAAATCTCAACAGCCGTTTCTATCGCTTTAAAAATACGCTGCTTGGATAAAGCTGAAATAAATATTACAGGAACATCTGTAAAAGGTTCTATTTGTTGTCTAATAGCCTTTTCGTATTCTTTCATTGATTTATGGTCTTTCTCTACTAAATCCCATTTGTTAACCAAAATAACAATACCTTTTCTATTACGTTCTGCCAGCCAAAATATATTTTGAACCTGACCATCGAAACCTCGATTGGCATCTAAAACTAAAAGGCACACATCACTATGCTCAATAGCTCGAACACTACGCATGACAGAATAAAACTCTAAATCTTCTTTTACCTTAGCTTTTCTACGTATTCCTGCTGTATCAACTAAATTAAACTCAAAACCAAAACGATTATATTTAGTATCAATAGAATCTCTTGTGGTACCTGCTATATCGGTTACTATATATCGTTCTTCTCCTATTAAAGCATTGATGAATGATGATTTTCCTGCATTAGGGCGACCAACTACAGCAAAGCGCGGTAACTCTTCTTCTTCTACTTCTTCCTTTTCTGGCAATGCTTCAACTAAATCATCCAATAATTCTCCTGTACCACTTCCATTGATACTTGCAATGTTATAATATTCTCCTAAACCTAACGAATAAAACTCAACAGCATCTTTAGAGCGTTTTGCATTATCAACTTTATTAACGACCAAAAATACAGGTTTGCTTACTTTTCGAAGCAAGTTGGCAACATCTTCATCCATACCTGTGACACCATTTTCAACATCTACCATAAAAATAATAGCATCTGCTTCATCAATAGCTAATTCAACCTGTTTATCAATTTCGGCTTCAAAAACATCATCGCTACCTAACACATAGCCACCAGTATCTATTAAGGAAAACTCTTTTCCATTCCAATCACTTTTACCGTAATGACGGTCTCTTGTAACGCCACTTACAGCATCAACGATGGCTTCTCTTCGTTGTATTAAACGATTGAAAAAAGTTGATTTCCCTACATTTGGTCTTCCTACTATAGCTACTATATTGCTCATAATCTATAAAATGGTATACAACAGCCTCAAGCTGATTTATTTATACTCCTCATTGGAAATATTTTGCAAAAATAGGAAATATAGTCTACTCAAGGTTATTTTTTATAAAGATTAAACTATTTATCTATAATAGAAAAAAATAGTAATTTACTGTACTCAAAACACATAATAATATGTCAACTACTAACGATATTGTTTTAAGACCGCGTTTTAAGATTAAACTTGATATAGATAACCAATCTGTTTTAAAAGATTTTGAAGCTTTAAAAGCCAGCCAATCTGATTTTATTGTAACACGGCTAGACAATCATGTCTTTATTAAGTTCCCTAAAGAAAAACAGCATTTTTGGTCACCGCAACTAAATCTAGAAATTGATACCATTGATGATAATTCCAGTTTACTTCATGGATTATTTGGTCCCAATCCAACGGTTTGGACTATGTTTATGTTTTTTCATTTTATAGTTGCAAGTATATTTATAGCTTTTGGAATATGGGCTTATTCTAATTGGTCTTTAAAACAGGACTTTGCAATACAAGCAGGCATCATGCTTTTAATGGTCGTTATTTGGATTGCTTTATACTTTGCGGGCAGTATTGGAAAAGCGTCTAGTATAACCGAAATGCGAGCACTAAATGATTTTATGAATGGTGTTATTAAAAATGTAAAAGCACCTTAATCTTAAAGATTAAAGTGCCTGGACAACTAACTAAAATTCAATAAACTAAACTAACTAAACATTATTGAATATTTTCGCAGCTACTAACATACCCTGTTCTTTGTTAGAAACTACTAATCGCTCTCTAAAGGTTTCGTTGCTCCCTCTATCGATTGTTATTCTATATTGAAAATTTATTGTGGTATTAGCAATTGTGTGTAGAATTTTGTTAGCCTCTTTTTTACAATTAAAAAATGACGTTATACAAAACACTAAAAATAGCTGACTACAATATATCATATTTGGTTACTATTAAAGCCCCAAATATCATACTCGCATTTAAAATTAAGGTTACCCTATTAAGAAGAAAATATTAGCATTTACTATTGATTGTAACCAAAACGTTTCAGTTGATTTTGATTACTTCTCCAATTTTTATTTACTTTAACATAAAGTTCCAGATGAATTTGCTTACCAAAGAACTTCTCTAAATCTTTTCTAGCCTCAACTCCCACACGCTTTAAAGCACTTCCTTTATGTCCAATAATAATACCTTTTTGAGTCTCGCGTTCTACCATAATAACAGAACGAATTCTAATAATCTTTTCTTCCTCAAAAAATTCTTCTGTGTCAATTTCAACAGCATAAGGAATTTCTTTTTTATAGTGAAGTAGAATTTTTTCCCTGATACTTTCATTTATAAAAAAGCGTTCGGGTTTATCTGTTAATTGATCTTTTGGATAAAATGGTGGAGATTCTGGAAGCAATTCTATAATTCTATTAAAAACTTCTTTGACTTGAAAGCCTTCTAATGCTGAAATAGGAATAATTTCGGCATTAGGTACTTTTTCTGCCCAAAAAGGTACTTGAGTTTCTAATTGTTCTTGATTCGACGTATCTATTTTATTTAGAAGTAATAATACAGGAATTTTTGAGCTTGTAATTTTTTTAAAGAATGCTTCATCTTTTAATGTTTGCTCACCAATTTCAACCATATAAAGTAATACATCGGCATCTTCAAAAGCAGATTTCACAAAGCCCATCATGGATTCTTGTAACTCATAAGCTGGCTTTATAATTCCTGGTGTATCGCTAAATAACACTTGAAAATCGTCTCCATTTACAATTCCTAAAATTCTATGGCGCGTGGTCTGTGCTTTTGATGTTATAATAGATAACTTCTCACCCACAAAGGCATTCATTAATGTAGACTTACCTACATTAGGATTACCAATAATATTTACAAAACCTGCTTTGTGGCTCATATATTAATTCTTTTTATTAAAGAACGCATCTTAATTTTTCTATTTCCTAAAAAGGATTAAAATAAAAAGTCAAGATGGATTCGATGCAAAGTTACGATGTTTGTACTTTACAATACGTATGAATGCTTATAAAACAAAAAAACAGGAAGCATAATATGCTTCCTGTTTTTTTAATAAAAAGGTTAAATAATTAAAATTACTTAACTATTTCTAATAGCTCTACTTCAAAAACTAAAACATCAAAAGGTTTGATAACACTTCCTGGTTGAGGAAAAGCTCCATATGCTAAATCTTGTGGAATAAAGAATTTGTATTTAGAACCAACAGTCATAAGTTGAAGTCCTTCTGTCCATCCAGCAATCACTCGACTAACTCCAAACGTTGCTGGCTTCCCTTTATCAACAGAACTATCAAATACAGCTCCATCTGTTCTAGTTCCATGATAGTGCACTTTTACTGTTGAAGCCGCTGTTGGCTTATCACCACTCCCCTCTTTTAAAACAATGTATTGTAAACCACTTTCTGTTGTTTCAACACCTTCTTTTGATATATTATCAGCTAAAAACTTTTCACCTTCAGCTTTGTTTTTTCCATATTTTTCTTCAGCATTTTTAAGCGCTTCTTCTTGTTTCTTCTTCGCCTCTTCTTGCTGCTTTTTCTGGAAATAAGTTTGAATAGTAGCATTAATTTTATCTTGCTCTATTAAAATATTTGTTGAGTCAGCTCCATTTTTAAGCCCTTGAATAAAAAGGTCTATATTAACCTCTTCAAAACCTGCTCTTACTTGGTATCCATTACTTAATCCAATAGCATAACTCACTGAGTCTATTTGTGTTTTTAACGGTAAATTTGTAACACCATTCTTATTACAAGAAACTATAAGTAACGCAATCATTGCTATGCTTAAAATTTTTACTGCTTTCATCTTTTTTACTTTTATTTTTTAGTTATTAGTATGAAATGTTTATGATTTCGATTATAAACGTTTCATTTTATTTAGTAATTATTTTTCAATTGATGCCAAAAGTAACAAATTTACACGCATAAAAAAAAGAAAAACCTTCCCTTATAATTCAGGGAAGGCCTTTAAAAGTATGTATAAATACTAAATATGCTTTAAATTAACTTCTAACCTCTTTAATTAACTCAATAGAAAACCTTACTTTCTCTTCTATTTTAGCATAATCAAACTGGCCGTTAGCATCTTTAGCCATTAATTTAGAACCCATTCCAACACAAGTAACACCTGCATTAAACCAAGCTTCCAAGTTTTCTTTTGTTGGAGATACACCGCCGGTTGGCATAATGTTTGTCCAAGGTTGCGGGCCTTTAATGCCTTTTACAAATTGCGGTCCGTAAATATCTCCAGGAAATAACTTAACGATCTCACAACCTAACTCTTCTGCTCTTGTTATTTCTGTTAAAGTACCACAGCCAGGAGACCATAAAACCTTTCTTCTGTTACAAGCAATGGCTATATCTTCTCTTAAAACTGGTGTTACAATAAAGTTAGCGCCTAAGGCCATATACCTTGAGGCAGCAGCAGCATCGGTTACAGAACCAACACCCATTACCATACCTGGTAACTCTTTAATCGCATATTTTACTAATTCGCCAAAAACCTCATGAGCAAAGTCACCTCGAGCTGTAAACTCAAGTAACCTAGCACCACCATCGTAACAAGCTTTTAATACTTTTTTACTTGCTTCTATATCGCTATTATAAAACAAAGGAACTAATCCTGTGCTTTTCATAACTTCTGCTACTTCTATTCTTGTAAATTGTGCCATCTTTTAATGTTTATGCGTTTATTTGTTTAACTGTTGAATCGATTACACAAATCAACGATTAAACATCTAAACATTTAATAATTTATCTAGCTACGCGACCTGAAGCGTCACCACCCATTAATTTTTCTACTTCACTAACAGTCGCTAAGTTTGCATCACCTTTTATAGTGTGTTTTAAACAAGATGCAGCTACAGCAAAATCTAAAGCATTTTGGTCATCTTCAGGGTACTTTAACAATCCGTAGATTAAACCACCCATAAAACTATCACCACCACCTACTCTATCAACGATATCTGTAATTTGGTATTGACGTGTCTCGTACATTTTCTTACCATCATATAAAACACCAGCCCATGTATTGTGAGATGCAGAAATAGAACCTCTTAATGTTGTAATTACTTTCTTAGCTCTTGGAAATTTTTCCATCATTTGTTGACAAACAGATAAGAACGCTTCAGCTTTTACATCATGCCCTTGCGTTTGAACTGAAATACCTTCTGGTTTGATACCAAAGTGCATTTCTGCATCTTCTTCGTTTCCTAATACGATATCACAGTACGATGTTAATTCTGTCATGACCGCTTCTCTATGAGCATCATCACAGTAATTCCATAATTTTGCACGGTAATTTAAATCGGTAGAAATAGTAATTCCTTTTGCACTTGCAGCTTTTACAGCTTCCAGACAAACATCTGCAGACCCCTGAGAAATTGCAGGAGTAATACCAGTCCAATGAAACCATTCTACACCTTCAAAAACAGCATCCCAATCAATCATTCCTGATTCAATTTCTGCCATAGCAGAATGTGCTCTATCGTAAACGACTTTACTTCCTCTTGAAACAGCTCCTGTTTCTAAAAAGTATATACCTAAACGATCTCCTCCATAAACAATCTTATCGACACCAACACCTCTTTTACGCATCTCCATCATAGCACACTCACCAATATCATTTTTTGGTATACGTGTTACAAAATCTACTGAAACACCATAATTAGCTAACGATACTGCTACGTTTGATTCACCTCCACCATAAATAACATCAAAATTATTTGCTTGTGAAAATCTTAAAAATCCTTGAGGAGCTAATCTTAACATGATTTCTCCAAATGTTACTACTTTACCCATTGTTTAAATTATTATTTTAGTTTAATTTGTTTATTGCTTAAACGTTTAAGCAGTTATACTAAAATATAATCAAAACCATAAAATTATTGCGATTTTGATTATAAAAACTAACGCAGTATATTTGCTTAAACGTTTAAGCAAATATATAAAAAATTTGAATATCAAAAAGAAAACCACCATAAAAGATATTGCGAACGTTTTAAACATCTCTCCTGCCGCAGTTTCTAAAGCTTTACATGATGACTCTCGTATAAGTGAAAAAACTAAAAAAGCTGTAAAGCAGGTTGCTAAAAACCTAAATTATCAACCAAACCATCTAGCCAGTGCCTTACGTAAAGGAAAAAGTCATTTAGTAGGTGTTATTGTTCCTAGAACGAATAGCAACTTTTTTTCTTCTGTGATTCAGAATATAGAGGAAGAATTAAATAAAGAGGGTTATAATATTATTATTACCCAATCTAACGAATCTTATAAAAAGGAGTGCCGTAATATTGATACACTATTATTCACACAAGTAGATGGTATTATAGCTTCTATGGCTAATGAAACTATTAATTTAGAATATTACGAAAAAATTAAATCTAAAGGAATTCCTTTAATTTTATTTGATCGTGGAGAAAACGATTTAAACGTCGATTATATTGGAATTAATGATTATGATAGTAGTCATTTAATTGTTGATCATTTAGTACAAGAAGGCTGCAAACGAATTGCTCATATTGGAGGCTATAAGCATACGCGGATTTTTAATAATAGAATTAGAGGTTATATTGATGCCCTAAAAAAACACCAACTTCCTTTAGAGGACGAACTGTTAATTGAGAGCAGTCTTACTACTGAAGACGGGAGAGAGAAAATGATTCAACTATTAGCTTTAAAAGATAAGCCTGACGCTGTTTACGTGGCTGGTGATTATGCTGCTTTAGGAGCTCTACAAGTATTAAATGAACGAGGCATTAGAATTCCTGAAGATATTGCTTTAGTTGGATTTGGCAACGAACCTTTTACTGGCATGGTAACACCTACCATTACAAGTATCAACCAACATAGTATTGAAATCGGAAAACAAGCAGCTAAAACATTTTTACAACACGCTAAAAAAACGATTATTAAGCAACAATTGAATAAAATAATATTGGACGCCGAATTAATTATTAGAGATTCTTCAAATATTAAAAACTCTTAATTCTGAACCCATCTTGACCTTTTCTATCTAAATGTTACGTTTACTGAGTTTCCTTTAGTAATTTTCTTGTTGAGTATTACTTTACCATTACTTTTAAACACTTTTACTTTTATTTGTTTTCCTGCTCTATTTACTTGTATGCTGAAATCTTCTCCAAATGCCTTGATATTGTTTAAATTCATATAGTCCCAGTTTTCAGGTAGTCTGGGTGTGCAAGTAAAACTATTAAGCCCTCTAGGCGTGATACCAAAAACACCTTCGGTAAAAACTCTACAATACAAAGCGCTTTCTGCAGATAAATGTGCCATATTACCTTCTGGGAATGCTTCAACGACATAAGGTACTCTATTTCCTAACAATCTTTTTTCTGAAAATTGCTCTAGTTTTTCTAAAGATTTCTTTGTCTCGCCAGAAGCAAAGGTACCACGCAAGGCGTATAAGGTGCCACGATCCCAAAAGATCTTAGTAATGGCTTCATCATCACTATTTTTTTCGACATGAACACCATTATTTGTCCAAAGACGATTAAACAGCGCCTCAACGGTAGCGTCTTTTCTTTTATTAAGACCAACTACTAAAGGAAGACAAATCCAATGACGTAAATATTTGTGTTCTTTATAATATTTATACGTATCTAAACCTTCTACGGTAGCTCCAAAATAGTTTTCTATGGCTACGCGAAGTTTACTTGCTTGTTCTCCATATTTATTTTGTAATATTTTCGATTTATGAAGAGATTTTGCTAAGTCTTTGGCATGATTTAGTGCACCATAATATAATGACGATGTCGATAAATTTGCGTTCCCAGTTTCTATTCTTCCTTCCATTTCATCAGTCTCAGACAAGACAACACCTTCCTCGTTAAGTTGTCTGTTACAATATTCCAGGCACCATTCTATAAGTGGCCACAACTCATTAGCAATACGGGTATCGCCAAGTGCCATAGCATAATGTGCTGCTCCGTATGCAATCATTGCTGCATCTCCTCGGTCCTTTAAGAAAGGTTTTACCAAACCTTCAATTTCGAACGCGTATCTAATTTTTTTATATTCAGAATTAGTTTCTTTCGCAAATGCCCTAAATGTATTCATTGCAGATTCATTACCGATAGCATAGCCTAAATATGGAAAAAACGGATTGATATATTCTGCTTGATCATTTGCCCATATACCTACATAGTAACGACCACCTCCAGGGGAATGAATTAAACCTAATTCGGACTCAAAAATACTTTCTGATGCTCTTATTTTAGAAAATTCAAATAGGGTATTTAATGCAGGATTTGGTGTATCAAGTTGTAATGCTCCTGCCATTAAGTCTATAAATGCTTTTCGCTTTGATAAAGTTTTACTAACTGCTTCTTCTGGGTACTTTTCCTCAGAAGTCTTAGCAGCTATTGTCAACGAAAATGACATTTCTTCTTCAGGCTTTAACACGATACTTTCAGGTGCATTGGTCTGAATACGCCTGCTATATTTTCCTTTAGAACCATAATCATTAAATTCAAGAGATGTATTACCAGCTTGAATCTTCATAACGGAATCTGTAGTATTTTTTATGGTCCACATTTCTGTAAAAAGCCGTTCGTCCATGGATGGGAAAAGTGATCGGGATAATAGTAATCCATTTTTAGACGGATGGTGTACAAAATTGAGTATCCCATTTATGGAAACCGTTTTTATAATTCCTGGAACAAATTGCTCATTTTTTATATAAAGCTTTGGCAGCAATGCGTCGGTATACTCCCCTTCTAAATAAGCTCTATAATCATGAAACCATGTATCTTCTGATGTTTTAAATTCATGTAATTGTGGAAAAAATATTTTTCTATTTAAAGACAGTTTTCCTTTATCATCTATACTATATTCAATAATACCTGCAACACGTTTACCCGCCATTTCAATATTATCGGTATAAGGCAAATTATCTTGATTATCTATATTGAAAGTAATCTCTGCATCGCCAGAAATACGCCAATGATTTCTAGGTTCATTACTAGTATCTTGGGCAAATAAGGAAAATTGAACAAGTAAAAACAATAATAAAGTCACTATTCTTTTATTCATAACGCATATATAATTTTAATGAATAGGTTGTTTAAAAAAGTAAGTTCAATGCCATATTGAGTATTTCAACGGCACTTAACACAAGCTTTTTCAAAATATTTAAATTTATTGATAGTCACTATCGATTTCGAGTGGTTTAATCTAGCAAATTAAAATCATAAATGCTTCACTACTATTTTTCACTGCTTTCAAATATATTAAATCAAAAGATATCGATCTAATAGATTCAGAATACGAATATAATCCACATAAAACAGCTCATATTTTATTCAATTTCTAGCAACATCCATTTATCGTCAACAACGCCTTCTAAAAGGTTTTGAATACAAAGATTCCAACTAATGAATCCAACAATGTTCCCATCTTTATCTACATGGTCATGGCTGGGAGCCAATGGTTCTCCTGTATCTGCATGGTAGTTTTCATGCATCGTATTATATTTTTCAATGTCGTTGAGTAATAATGTTCCTAAAGTCTCTGCTTGCCAATAAAGAGCTTCATTAAAACCATAATTTTTCAATCCAATAGAATAAATATAATTTGCGATAGGCCAAACTGGACCTTGCCAATTAGAAAAAGGTACAATGATATTCTTATTATTATAATCTGGATCTTGTAATGATAAAGTTCTGAAGCCATATTTAGCTTTCATATGATCTGGATTTATTAAATACTCAGATACCATTAATTTTCCCTTTTCCTGAGGTGCAATATTATGCATCAATGGCACAAAAGAAGAGTAACTAACTCTTTTATAAAAATCGCCAGTCTCTCTATCTACTGTATAGTAAATATTATCTTCTTCAGACCAAAGGTATTTATTAATCGCCTTTTTTAAATTATCTGCTTTTATTTTATATTGACTTGCCTCTTCTAATTTTCCTAAATTCTGAGCTATTTGTGCTTGGGCAAGGTATTCTTTATACTGAAAGGCGCTTGCGTCTGGTGCTAAAAATGATCGCTTATCATCTGTAAAATAATTCATTGCTACATTATTATCTGCACCACTTTGCATACCATTCTCCCAGAAAAACAAACCAGTTTTTTCATCTTGCTGAGTCTTTTCTCTATATTCAAGTACTTTTTTAAGAGCGTCGTAATAAGGTACTACCCATTTATAATCTTGCAGTCCTTTTGAAGCAAAATGCACCCCTTGAGATAAAAACGGTTTCATTGCGAATTTACCAAAAAGTAATCGAGGCCCTTTTGTTGTTGCACAACCAGAAGCATACCCTTCTTCATCAATTCCTTCTATCAAATTGAGCGCCCAATACTTTAGATATTCTGGTTTCCCTATACTTACAAAATGGTTACCCATAAAAAAACCATCCCAATCCCACATTTGTTTATAAAAACCTGCTGGAATAAGATAAGGGTATTTTAAATATCCTTCTGCTGGTTGAATAACTTTAGGTCTAAATTCATCATATTTAGAAGTAATACCAGTCAATAAAGGACGAAGATTTTCTACATTCATTTTCTTTATTTCTTTAGTACTTTCTAATGCTATTTCTTTTTTTCCTGAAGTTTGGCAAGCGAATATAAAAGCACATATACTTGATAGAATGACTATTTTTTTATTCATATTTGTTATTGATTTTATTATGTTTCATTTATATATTGGTAAATATTCTTTAGAGTAAAAATAATCTGTAACATTCCAAGCTATGGTATCCATATTGTCCAAATACCTCTTCCTTTCTGTCACTTTTGCCATTTAAACACAGACAAGTACCTTATAAATAAAGCCCAACATATTTTAAGCGAAAGTATTATAGACTATACCTTATCACTTATAATGTTGTATCAATTTCTTATAAAATTGTATCTAAAGCTATTTTACAGAACAAATGAGGAAAACCAATCCAATAAAATCTTTACTTAGGTTAAGACATAAAAAAACCTTCAACTTAAAGTTGAAGGTTCGACTTGACATTCTGTTTTTTACAGTTTAGATATGACCTTTATTTACGGATTAAATAGACAAACTAATTACTTTCCATAACCCCCATTAACTCTAAAGAAAAATTATCCTTCGCTTGTATATAAGCTGATTTAGGAATAATAGTCGCTCCCACTTTTTTCTTTTCAAAAGATGCTGTCATACCAAAATCTATCTTTTTAAACCCATGTGCTGTAGCTCGTTTTATTGTTTGGTATAATAACTGTCTATAAATCTGATGCTCATCGGTAAAATCATAATCCATACCAATAAAAGCTGGCGTATATGTTGCTCCCAAATTTTTGTAACAAAACATAACACCCACTGGTAGATGTGATTTTCCTTTATTAAAGGTCTCTTTTAAATAAAGTGTTAAAAACTCCCAATTAGAATGTTGGGACATCATGGTAAATAGTTTTTTTGGCAGAGGGAACATGTTCAAAGCAAGATTATGTTTATTTACATTACTGTATAACTCATAAAATTGATCTACTTGTTTTTGGTTTGGTGCTTCATTAAATACTATTTTAAAACGATCTTCATAAGGCTTAATATCTTTTTTAAAGTGTTTTCTGGAACGCGTAGACAATGATTCTGGATAATCATCCATAGTTTCCCAAGAAAGATCAAGTACTTGACACGAATCGGGCATCACAGTCTTAATAAAACCCTGTTGATGCAATAATTGGCTCAGTTGATCATTGTGTTCAAAATCTCTCAACACCACCCAATTTGAATTAAATTGCTGTTCCAGATCTTCAATTTTATTTAACATCTGTTTCATTGCTAATTTCCAATGAGAATGCGATTTATCCAAATAGAGATGTTCTCCTTCAGTAAATGGAGACCCCATACCCAACACATGAGAGGTTAAATAATAAGGATCCTTTTTTCGTATTTCCTCTAATTTAATGGAAACAGAAATTGGTGCAAGCATATCTTCTTTCCATAAGGCATATGTAAAAAATGTAGCTATTATCGGAGTATTCGCCTCATCCTTGATAAGGATATAATGAAAATCCCAATTATTTTCAGAAAGCTCATTTTGTGTAAAGACATTTTCAAGAAAAAGTAGACCATCCCAATCGAATACACCTTGCTTCCCCATAAGTCTATTCCATTCATCTTTATCAATATTTTGAATAGTCGTTTCATATTCAATACGAAACCCCTCAACAATTTTATTTTTGGGCACTACGTTCAAAACGGGTAATTTAAAAGCGTGCCTTACTTTATCTGGTGTGGTATGTGTATCCTCTAAAGCTTTCGGGTAGTGGTAAACCATAGCATCTACCAGACTTTTTATTTCTTCAGCTTGATTATGCCTAGAGATAGTTATCCTCACACCTGTATTCTTAACAGGCACAGCGGGGAAAATTCCTAAATTCACAAAAAAGCCTTCTTTCATCAATCTATTTACAAAATTATATCCAGTAACTGGCATCCCTGTGCCAATATAGAATACTGGAGAGTTATTTTGTTCAACCAAAGGTAAATCTGTTTCAGCTAATAATGTGTTAAACAATGTTATTCGCTCTAACAGCTCATTTTGGAGCATATAAATCTCGGGAGAAAGGTGAATACTGGCAGATGCAATTGCTGCAGCAACAGAAGCTGGCTCTAATTGTGCTGAAAAAGTTAAAGGTCCTCCAAAAGTTTTAATTTTATGGTATCTTTTCTTATGCGTGCATACAGCCACAGCACCACTGGCTCCAAACGTTTTGCTTAAGGTTCCAAACAACAATATATTATCGGGCAATTCCTTTAGTTTACTAAGCACATAACCTGTACCATGTTTACCTGCCCAACTCATACCATGAACATCATCCAAATACAAATGTAACTGCGGATATTTATTACACAACTGCATGAGCTCGTCAATGGGAGCTACATCGCCATACATGGAATAAACGCCATCGGCCATATACCAGATCTTTTTATATTTAGAGGATAGTTTTTTGATTTTATCTTCCAACATATCAAGGTGGCTATGTCTAATCATTTCAATAGGCACACTACGGGTTTTAAGCACATTTGCTGCACTTTGTACACTCCAGTGAACCTGATGATCTAAAATAATAGCATCGCCATCATTAACAGCACTAGGGATAACTCCTAGATGTCCCAAGGTACTGTTTTTAGTAATAATAATAGGTGCATCATACAACTGAGTAACCTTCTCTTCTAGTTCGCGATATAGCGGATTTGAAATATAACTTTTAGAAAGTGGAAACTGTGTTCCATATCTAGAAATAGCATCCACCGCTGCTGCTTTTAAGCGCTTATCCTGTTCTAAACCTAAATAACCAGTTGTTCCGAAATGAAAAAGATCTTTTTGTTTCACCCTTATTTTTCTTCCCGTAAAATTATCTCCCTCTGCGTATAAGTGCAATACGCCTTGTTCTTTCGCATCTGTAAACACTTCATTAACAGTATCCAGAAAATTATTGTGTTTAATTTTTGCCATTTTAAAGTGTATTTAGACTATTAATATGCTTATAGAAAGGTAAGTATACTCCACAACCAAATCATGGAACTATGTAAAACTATAAAGATTTACGGACTAATTTCATGTATCGATGTAAGGACATTATAAAAAATCCCTTACAGGTAAGTTTTTATCCTTTTAAGACAAGTTTTACTTGAATAAAAAAATATATTTCAGCGTTATAAGATAAACACAAAAACCACTAAAACACTTAAATACAATTAGTTGAAGTTAAATGAAATGAATAAAGTCACTTTTTTAGTAGGAAATAAAAAGACGAAATACAATTAGTGTTAAAATTATCTCTAAAATGTTAAAAGTACGGTTTTTCCTCAACTAAGTTAAAATAATTGTATTTATATTTGTTTTAATCTAGTTTCTTTTGTTTTGATTTGTATGCCATTTTTTTACAAAAAAACATTTTTCTCTCTTAGATAAATTAATGTATGTTTATTTAAATAAGATGAAAATTTTTAACCCCTAAATCGTATAATGATTTGATAAATCATATAGAAAACGAGTACGCTAAGTTCTGGATTGAAAAAGATATTCTTTATTTTGTTTACAAAAATGGAATCTCTATAGATCAATCTGTTGCCATGAGAGTTGTTGAAGACAGGCTTTTATTACAAAAAGGTCAAGAGTTTTTAATTCTTTGTGATATGAGAGGTGTTAAAAGCGTAAGTAAAAGTGCTAGAAACTACTTAGCAATAGAAGGTTCTACCCTAATTAAAGCGGTTGCTTTATTAGTCAACAATCCATTAACGAATACGATATCTGGTTTTTATGTTAAAACCAGTAATCCAGCAATTACAACTCAGATATTTACTGAAGAATATGGAGCTTTAAATTTTCTAAATAACCATATTTCCAAATAATTAGTGATAAGCTTATGACATATTCTTCGCTCTGCTTTTCAAATAAAATAAACTTTTATTTCTCTGTTTAAAATCAGTATAACCCCCTTTTGAACATTAAATAAACCTAAAACGAGTATACATGGGTGATAAAGCGACTAAAAACAAACAAAGAATAAAGCAAATTCATACCATGCTTATGGAATTTGCCAGTGGGAACTTTGCGTACAAAATTGAACGATCTGATTTGGACGATGACATTGAAGCACTAACCGCACTAGTTAATATGACCTTTGAAGAAATTAAATCTTCTTTTCTACATCAAGGCTATGCAAACCTAAATGAAACATACAAACATCTGGTTCAAATGTTCTTTGTACTGGATACAAAAGATACTATTATAGCTTTTAATACGCGTATTAAACAAATGCTACTTTTTGATGATAATGAATTGCATGACAAAGATTTTTCTACATTCCTAACCCAAGATTCAAAATTAGCCTGGAGTGGTTTAAAATCAAAATTAATGAGTGCTAATCTAGATACTCATGAGGAGTTTATTGCACTATCTTTTAAAACCAAACAACAGTTAATTTTAACAACAAGTTGTCTGGTAAGCAAATTTGTCGATCGAATTAATCAATCATCGGAAAGAATCGTGATTACATCTATAGAAATTATTAAAAATAGTTCAGAAAGAGAAAATGAATTACGAAAATTAGTGACTTCTGGAAAAGATAAAATGGCTAAGCCATCTCATGCCAGTAATAAAAGTAAACCGCTAAACTTAAGTTTTATTGATATTAGGAAAATCCGAGAAGTACATGATCATATTATAAATAATTTAGATAAGCCCCTTGCTCCATTAATTGAGTTAGCACATTCTTTTGGAACTAATGAATATAAATTAAAGTATGGGTTCAAACAATTATATGGCCAAACCGTCTTTCGCTTTTTAATAAATGAACGATTGAGAAAAGCGAGTGTTTTAATTCAACATACAGATACGTCGATAAAAGAAGTGGCACATGTCACTGGGTTTATAAGCGCTCCTCATTTCTCTAAAGCTTTCAAGGAAAAGTATGGATATACGCCAAGAGATTTAAGAAAACAATCCAATGAAAACCCAGATATTAAAGACACATATTAAAGCCCTCCTAAGTGTTTAGTAATTAAATTCTGAGACTAAAGACCTATTAACAAGCACCAAATACTAAACTCTTAGCTCTAAATCTAAGTACTTACGTCCTATTATATTCAATATTACATCCTTTACAGACAAGTTTTAATCCATTTGAGTTAAGTTTTATCCTCGATATTTGTTATTCAGTTGTTAGTTAATTAGTTGTCTTTTCAACTTCGGTTGCACTCAATGGTCTTTATTGGGATTTTAGAGATTGAGCGTAGCTGGATTTGAAAAGAACAAAACCTCAAAGACCTAATAATAAATTCATAGTACCCAACGATAACTATACCGTTGTCTTTGAACAAAAAGACATGTGTACATAGATTCTATATTTTAAAACTGATTATCCCCATGTAACTAAAAATTTAAACATGTGAAATACTGTTTTTTTGTATATATATCACTCTGCGTAACGGTATCTTTCGCACAAACGAAACCTTTTAAAATCTTTGGAACGTTAATAACTGAAGACGATAAAATTGCTTTGGAGGCAGCAACTATACATCTAGAACATGTTAAAGATAGCACTTTAGTTACTTATACTATTTCAGATAAAAATGGCCAGTTTTCTTTAGAAGGTAAAACGGCAGATAATCGCTTAAACCTTTACATTTCGTATGTGGGATATAAAACCTACTATCAAACTATTCATTTAAACACAAAAATCATTGATTTAAGTACTATTAATTTAAAGACAGACCTTAATGCTTTAGAGGAAGTCCTTATAAAAGTAAGCCCTCCTGTTGTTATAAAAAAAGACACTTTAAAGTTTAATGCCACTTCTTTTAAAACTAAAAAAGATGCAAATGTCGAAGATTTATTAAAGCAATTACCTGGAGTAGAAGTTGATGATACAGGACAAATAACTATAAATGGAAAAGCTGTAGATAATATTCTAGTAAATGGAAAACCATTTTTTAGTAATGACCCTACCATAACAACAAGGCATTTAAGTAAAGAAATTATTGATAACGTTCAAATCACAGATACAAAAACTAAAGCAGAAGCGTTCGCTGGAGATGAAGGTGATAAAGAAAAAAAAACAGTCAACCTTGTTATAAAAGAGGAAAATAACGATGGTGTTTTTGGGCAAATAGCAGCTGGTACAGGAACTCAAAAACGTTATGAATTTGCTGGTATGCTTAATCTTTTTGATAACGATCAACGGATAAGTCTTCTTGCTGGAGGGAACAATATAAATTCGCCTGGATTTAGTTTTCGAGGCGGTCTTACTAGTGGAGAAGGCATCACCATATCTCAAAATTACGGAGCCAATTATGTTGATAAATTGAGAAAAAGGCATGACATTTCTGCCAACTATTTTTTTTCAGGTACACGTTCAGAAAATGAACATATAACACAACAAGTCAATATACTTCCAGATTCAAAATATACTAGCAATTCCAATACAAAATCGTATAGTGAAGGTAAAAACCATGGCACCCATTTAGGGTTTAATATCAACGTTGATTCTACACTTTTAATCAATATCACTCCATCATTAAATGCCTCTAAAAACAAAATAGAAACCGTTGGAAGTGAAATTTCTAGAAATGAAGAAAATATCATAACAAATCAATCCAATTTATCTTCATTCGCTGAAACAACAAATAAAAACTTTAACAACCATTTGGATGTCACGAAACGATTTGGTAAAAATGGTTCCTATTTTAAATTCAATATGTCAAACAAGTACGAAACCACCGAAACCGATAATTATTTAAACTCTAAAACTAGTATTTTTGGGGATGCCCCAGAAGAAGTCAATAGAGACTTATTTACAGATAGCAACCAAAAATCAAAAGGCTTTTATACTACTACGACTTTTAGATGGCCACTAATAACAAAAAACTTGTTTTTAGATCTTAAGTTTAGTTACAGACATGACAAAAAAGAAAATATAAAAAGCACTTATGCTTTTGATACAGACACACAAGGTTTCACTTTATTTAATGAAGAACTGAGTACAGATTTTGAATATATAAACATACGGAGCACGCCAGCTTTAAGGCTAACATATAAAAAAGAAAAATGGTCTGTTAATTCTGAAATAGGGTATGTATTTAGGTCCTTAGAAAACAGCGATTTTTTAAGACCTTATTTAAATTTAACTCGTCATTTTGAAACTGTAGAATTGCGATCAAATTTTCAATATCAATTTAACCCAAAATCATATATCTATGCTAGTTATGGCTTAGATAACACTCCGCCTCATTTATCTCAATTACAATCCTTTAAAGACGTCTCTAATCCTTTAAATACGGTCACTGGCAACCCTAATTTAAAACCCACAAATATGCACCATTTTTATTTTGGATATAATGCATTCAATTTTCAAAAACGTAGTGGGTTCTTTGGTCATATATATGCTAATTTAGATAACAATCAGGTCGTTACTAAAACAACTATTGATGCTAATTTTGTAAGAAACACAAGCTATGCTAATGTAAACGGAGGTTATAGTTTGAATGCAGGTGGTAGTTATAATAAGACGGTAAAGATTGATTCCTTAAAAACATTTAAATATAATATAGGGCTGTCTTCCAATATTAATAGAACTGTTAACTTCAACAATGATGTGCAATATGTTTCAAACAACACAGGCTTAACACCTCATCTTGGTATCACATTTACATGGGATAATCTTATGATGGTTGTACCAAATTACAGATTATCGTTTAACAAAACTACATTTGACTTGGACAACTTTAAAGATCAGGAGTTTATTAATCATTCAGCGGGGTTAAAAATAACAACATTTGTTCCTAAAAAACTAGAATGGCGGCATGATATTAGCTTTAACTATAATCCAAACGTTGCTGAAGGATTTCAAAAAAGTGCCTGGTTTTGGGACACAACCTTGGCCTATACGATGCTTAAAGACCATGGAACTCTATCTTTAAAGGTTTACGATTTATTAAATCAAAACACAAATGTGAGGCGTGTTGCCACAAAAAACTACATCCAAGATTCTCAAAGCAAAGTTCTTAATCAATACTTTATGCTAAGTTTCAATTGGAAGTTTAATAATTTCTAAGAACATATCAAATAGAATACTGTAAAATCCTTTTCAGACAAGTTTTAATCCATTTAAACTAAGTCTGATCCTCGATCTTTGTTTCGGTTAGTAATTTTTTGTCTTTTTGACTTCGGTTGCGCCCAATCACCATCTAATTGGATTCTGCAGATTGAGCGTAGCCGAAACAAAAAATGTTATGCTAAGTTGAGTTCAACTGTAAACAAAACCTTTTTCAAACAATAACACCCTCATTAACAGATCATAAAACATCCCTTTCAGATAAGTTTTAATCCTTTTTAGTTAAATCTTATCATCGATATTCGCGTAGTCTGATATTAAATTTCAGTTGCGCCCAACCACCATTTTATAGGGATTTTGGAGATTGAGCGTAGCTGAAATTAATATTAAAACTAAAAAGACAATTTAAAACGACTCTGTTTTACTTAGCTTACCGAAATACAAGCACAAATTAAATAAACCTATACCAACTTGATTGAGCAAACAACGTATATATCAGTTTTTTTTTAGATTTCAAGAAGACTTAATCCCTCTCAGACAATTTTTATTCCTTGAAAGTTAATTCCCTTCATCTACATTTGTACTCGATTTATATTTACATATAATCACCCCCTAAAGCTGGGTAGTACTAATTCGTGGTTGTCCAAAAATTACTTTTAAAATGAACCTACCCAGTTTTTAATTAGCTAAATATCAAGATATTTAATAAAGAATCCCTTTCAGGCAATTTATTATCCTTTATAGATAAGTTTTATTTTCGACTTTTGTACAAAGTCACCTACAATCTTTAAAAAATAATGTTACACCGCATATTTACACATAAAAAGACCAACAAGGAGTTCATAGATTTTAATGATAGTGAATTTGAAAAAGAAAATCCTATTAAACAATATGGAAGTGATATTATTGCCAAACATATGATTTTAAATGGAGTTCCCAAAGCAGAGATGACAGGTGAAAAGGAATTGACCGCTACAAGCAGTGAAATATTTAAAAACGCACATTTGCATTGGTTAAAATTAAAAAGTGACTTTCAAAAAATAAAAATTCCAGACAATTTAATGCAACTTTTAAAAACTGATAAGAAAAAGGATCAAGAAAAATTACTTGACGGGTTCTTTCTTCCTTTGGAAACTTTAACATCTTTTATTTTTACTGCTTATCATGAATTTGGATATACATTGAGTCAATATATATCTGAATTTTCCAAGAAAGATTTTAAATCAGTTGTTAGAATTATTGATTGTGAAGAGCATTGGCATTGCTTTTTCACAACCTTTAATAATTCAAAGGACAGAGAAACACAACTTCATTACTTGTCCAGTGCTTTTGGCATAGATAGAGCAGATCTTATTAAGCAGATAAAATCGAGTGAATCCTTATCTAAATTAGACCATCTACCTCTTATTACTTTATAACAGTATTAAGGGCTTACTATAAACAGACCCCAAAAACCAGAACAATATCTATTTATTTTTTTAGAATCCTTTTCAAAAAATGAGTGAGTTCTGGTTTTTCTTTTAAAGATGACATGGTGTTGAAGAATTAAGATCTCTTTGCTGTTAGAACCAAGAATAGAGACTTGTTTACTATTAACTTGAAATGGCATCATGAATTTATAAAAATCATAAAGTCTATAATCATCGTAATAACGTTTTATTGGTTTTTCTTTATTTTATCTTAGTATTTGCTTGTGTAAAGTTGAACAAATCATTGATTTTTGACGATGTATAGATTCTATTTTTTGAGATATAAAACTAAAGATTGCCATCCTTTTAGAATGGCACTATTAAAAATAATTCAGAGTGAAGATCCTGAATAAAAAATTCTGCAGTCAGGGCTAAGACCGAAAACCTGTAAAAGAGAGTAGGTCATTAATTTTTAAACATGTTATTATGAAAACAAAAAGTTTTAAAATCGTTTTACCTGCTTTTGCATTGATGTTGGCTATCACTGCTTCACTTGCTTTTACTCCTGCCAATAATACAGCAGATGACATTGTAGTTACTAGTGGATATTACCAAAATCCTAACCAGATTAACTGTAAATTAGTATCTCCAATTGACTGTGATTGTACTTCTTCATTTAATCCAGTGTGTACTGTTATATTATTTGATGGTATTCATCAAGTATATCAGAAACAAAACAGTATATCGCCATGTAATGTTCTTTTATATAAGGGCTTATAATCGTTTTGTGAAAATTAAGAAAAGTGCCCATTTTAGGGCTCCTATCCATTTTATAATTAAACTGGAATTATCTTAATTTAACTAATAAAGAGGGTATTTGTTCTTTCAAATGCGCTCTTTTTTAGTGTCTGTACCAATTTAACCTTAAAAAGGCATAAGTCTTTCTTTAAAATGTGATATTTAATCCTAAAGTAAATTGGCGTAATGGCGGTAGAGTAAATGAATTTTGCACTTCTGGGTCTGCCCCATGGTATCTAGTGATGACAAACAAATTTTGACCTTGCAAATAAATGTTTATCCCCATACTCTTCGTTAAGGCTTTAGGCATCGTATAGCTTAACGATACATTTCGCAATCTAACAAAAGAAGCGTCCGTCACAGAAGCATTACTCTCTTGATATTTGTTTGATGCTGTTGATGCTTCTTTATTATTAAATAAAAAATAACGTTGGATTGCATTCTCATCACCTACTTGCTGCCAACGATCCAATATAGATACAGGCATGTTTTGAACAGCACCTCCAAGATTAAAAATACCAGATTGAAAATAACTTCTTCCTTTTTGTTTTATAAACTGGAAGAATACATCCAATTGCATGTTTTTGTAAGTTAGGGTATTTCCTAAACCTCCATGATACTTAGGTGCTAAATCGGCCATCCACCTCTTGTCATCTCTATTTATAACGCCATCATTATTATAATCTTCAAACTCCCATATACCTGTCTCTGGATTCACCTCTAAAACATGGTAGAGCTGCCTAATATTTAAAGATTTCCCTACCAAATACTGACTAGCAAAAGTAGAGTTTTCCAGTCCTGGAAATGCTACCAATTTATTTCTATTTGCTGAAATATTAAAGACTGTACGCCATGTAAAGAAATCACCTTGTATGTTCACTGTACGTAAATCAATCTCAATTCCCGTGTTTTCTATTATGGCATCCAAGTTGGTATTTATACTGGAAAACCCTGTAGTACTAGGCAAAGGAGTAGGAAGCAGTTGGTTGGAAGAACGGTTACGATACCAGGCTGCCAATAGAAAAATACGATCTTTTAAAAAACCTAATTCTAAAGCTGTTTCCAGTTTTTTATTTTCTTCCCAAGCACGATTAGGATTAAACAGGCGTGTGGGTGCTAAACCTGAACCGTTGTAATTCCCTAAAACTTCATAAGTATCTAAAAAGGCATAATCTGGTGGTTTATCACTTCCTGTAATACCATAACTAGCACGCAATTTACCAAAACTTAAAAGCCCATTGGTATGAAAGTATTTTTCTTCTGAAAATAGCCATGCCGCACCAATGGCTCCAAAATAGCCAAATTGTTTACCAGGCCCAAACCGAGAGGAACCATCTCGACGTCCAGTTAGATTTAAAATATAGGTGTCTTGCCAATTAAAATTGATCCTGCCAAAAAAAGCCTGATATTTATATTCGGAGTCTCTATCAAGAACAATCATTTTATTTTTTGCTGCGGCTAGATTAAGCAATAGGGCATTGCTGGGAAAATTTGATGCAGCCAGACCCAATTGCTGATTTTTATCCTGCTGAAAAGTGGTTCCTACCAATAGTCTTAGACTAGCATCTCCCCAATGGTGTTGCCAATTAACCTGAGGTTCTACTATCCAAGACTGGCGGGTACCATTATTTGTACTAATACTAGGCCCACTGCTATCTTGACCTAAGAGTTCATTTGGATCATAACTGGTATGTGGGAATGCGGCATAAGACGTCAAATGGTATTCGGTATAACCCAGACTGGTTTTAAATTCCAGTTCTGGAATTGGATGATAGGATAGTAACGTATTCGTAATAAGGCTACGTGTATTGACATGGTAGTCCTGCTCTAATACAGACAAAGGGTTCATCCAAGTTGAGTTTTCCCAGTTTAAATCACCAATAGCATCGTAAAGTGTTGGAGCATTTGGCGGTAATATGACTGCTGGTTTCGTTAAATCTTGAGGAGGTAAATTATTAGTGTCTGATCCATAATTTCCAGAAAAACTTAGTTTAAAACGATTATCTTCCGATTGGTGGTTTACATTAACACGTGCAGATACTTTATAATATTTTGAATCCCCAGGAAATACAGTGGTTTCACTAGAATAACCTCCACTTAACAAAAATTGGGTTTGAATACCCCCTCCCGAAAAAGATAGTTGAGCATCCTTTCTATAAGCAACACCCCCAATAAGCACTTCTTGCCAATCTGTATCACGCTTTTGATCCCATATGTATAAATCGGGAAAGGCTTGTTGAGATAGAAGTGGCAGTGTCTCAAATGTATATCCTTCATTTTCAACAGCCTCCAGTCTCATTTCTAAATACTGCTGTGTATTCAATACATCTACAAAACCAGTAACTTCGCTTAAGCTGCTACTGACATTGAGCTTAATTTGTGTTTTTCCTACCATGCCTTTCTTGGTAGTGATCAATACCACACCATTGGCTCCGCGAGATCCATAAATAGCAGTCGCATCAGCATCTTTAAGCACTTCAATGCTTTTAATATCTGCAGGGTTTATAGTATTTAATGGGCTTACTTTTCCACCAGGTATGATTTGACTCGTTAGTGAACTCAATTCCAATGATTCAGAATGGTAAGGCACACCATCTATTACATACAGTGGATCGTTAACATCCCCTGAAGGTCTTTCTGGGTCTATAAAATTTTGTCCTCGAATTTGAATACGATAACTCCCTCCAGGAACCCCAGTATTCTGAGTAATATTTACACCAGAAATATGTCCTTGAATAGCAGCCAAAGGATTGTTAACGGGTTGTATTTCTATCGTTTTTGCCTCTATTTTGCTAATGCTCCCTGTAGCCAATCTTTGAGAGGTTTTATAATAACCTGCTTCAATAGTTATTTCATCTAATTGATTTATACTCTCTTTAAGGGTGACATCAATTGTAGCTCTATTACCAACCATTATTTCTTGTGTTTCAAAACCTATCGACGAAAACACTAATACATGAGAAGAATCCTGTACTTTAATAGTATATTGTCCACCTAAATTGGTAATTTGACCTCTATTTATATCCTTTATATAGACGGTTGCACCAGCTACTGGAAGCCCCGATTCATCTTTAACCGTACCTAAAACTTCGCTTTGTTGTTGTTGTTGTTGTTGTTGTACACCATTCTCTTGTATAAAAATGGTTTTGTTCTTTTGAGGTGCTGTATGCTCTATCGTTAAACCAAACAGATTGATACAAAACAAGAATATAACGTTTCTTATCATGAACTTGATAAGTTCTTTTCTTAGATAGAAAAGCATGTTAATTAATTTCTTAGATTTATAGGACATAAGTCCATCTATTTTTAATTTGATTCACATTCCAGTCTGCTAACAGGCAGACCTGAGACAAAACTTCGAGGGGTTCTTATTGATTAAGCCATTTTAGAGGAATCTGCAATTCATTACTTATCAAGGTGTAAAACAATATTTTTCCTTTTCAGTAAACCTAGTACTTCCCTTAAATTCATAGCCATTAGAACTATCGAGATGAGATTCCTGTCTCTATAATATAGACAGGTAAATATTCAAGAAACTTCAACGAAACCCTTGTCTGTCTGCAGACAGACTCAAGATTACATCACGGAGTATTTTTTTTTGATTAAAGGGGCGGTATTTTGTACATCTTTTGAATAAGTTTAGTTTAAGTTTAATATAGTTTTCAACAAATTAGGCAAACTGCTAACTTTTTTGAAAGTGAGTTTATTTTATTAGAATAACCTATTTAGGCTAGTATCAGATTATAATTTATCCTTCTTTTTCATGGTTTAAAACAATCCTACCTTCTTGTTTATAGTCTCACTAAATTTTATCTTTTTTGAAACTGTACGAGAAAATAAAAGGAAAAATTCAGTTTGAGATATCATTTTTACTTTAATAAAAACAAATAAAAACAACACAATACAAGTTCTATCAATATTAAACACAACAAAAACGTGTAAGTGGGTGGGAGTTATTAAAAAAAAAACGATTTATCATTTACTTCTTCTTAAAATCACTGCAGGCTTTTCCTCAAGATAAACTTTAGGAGATATAATAGGATATTTTCAAATACCATGTTGATACACGATATCTCAATCGTACTTTATTTCAATATGACTAGGAAATTACTATTTAACTATTTTATTCATTCTAAGGAGCACCAGAGTTTAACATGATAATTTGTTTCATTAAACTATAGCCCATATTCTTATTTCAGTAATTCAGAAAGTTCTAGACAGGTAGGACTAAGCACTACTTAGAGAATGAAATACTGAAACAAATTAAGATTAGTTCAACTTACAATTTAAAGAGCATCTTATAGACTTCTAAAACCAAACTACACAAATCCCTCTGAGACAAGTATTTATCCATTAGAAATAAATTTTATCACGCACCTTTGTATTGTTAATAAGCAATTAGTCATAAAATAGTTATGAAAATTAATAGTAAATATAAAAATATCTTATTAGAATTTATTTGCTTCTTGTATATCCTTTTATTTGTCTATGCAGCATTAAGTAAATTACTGGTTTTTGATGAGTTTAAGATTCAAATTGGGCAATCTGCCATGCTCACCCCTTTTGCTGATGTTGTTGCTTGGGTGATCCCGTTTCTTGAAATTTTGATTGCCTTACTTTTAATTATTCCTCGATTTAAACTTTTAGGTTTATTTGCTGCCTTTAATCTTATGGTTATGTTCACCACTTATATTTTTGTCATTTTAAATTTTAGTAATGATGTTCCTTGCTCCTGCGGTGGTGTTATTGAAAAATTGGGATGGACAGAGCATTTGATGTTTAATATTGCTTTTGTTATTCTAGCGACTGTAGGTATTCTTATCAAAAATGGACAAAATAATAATGGTTATATCATCACTCCAAAATACGCCATCTCATGACACAGAAGAAACTTTATATATTGTTATTTATCTGTACCATTGGTAGTATTGGGTTTATCTCCCTTTTGTTTGCTTTCACTAATAAAGGGCCAGAACGGGACATGAGTTTTAAGCGTGGTTTCCTGCATGATGCCCCAAAAAAGATCCATGAATTAGACCTTGAATATAATGGGTATTATATTGCTGGAGCATATAATAATAAGATTTATTTAGGTAATTCACAGTCTCCTTTATATCTCATAACAGTGGACACAACACTTGACCATAAACAAGAAATTCGTTTAGCTATCGATCAAGATAGTCTGCCACTTCGTTCTCCTCAACTTCGAATAATTCCACCTTACTTCTTTTTAATGGATGGTACCATTCCCTATATCCTTAGAGGACGTACTGAAGATTGGAAAGGGTACTCTATGCTAGAAAATCCGTTTTATTTTAACCAAGCCCAACCTATCGATTCTGTGACCTTAGCTATACGGACCATAAGTAGTAAAACCAAGAAGTTTGCTCTAGGTACCATACGGTTTTCAGACTCGACAACCTTGACCCTCTCTCATAAGCTTTTAAAAAAACAGGTGGATGGAATTTTTGATGTCGATGGAACTCTCCAATATAATCGCCAACAACAACAATTGGTATATACCTACCGCTATCGCAACCAATATATTGTTGCCAATGATAACTTACAAACACAATTGCTTGGAAAAACTATAGATACCATTAGTCAAACTCAAATACAAGTAGGAACCATAGTCTCTAAAAATCAGAAAAAAATGTCAACACCAGCTCTTATGGTGAACAAATCAAGTTCAACCTCTGGGAACTATCTTTTTGTAAACTCTCAAATACTGGGAAAGACAGAGTCATTAATTTTATGGGAGAAATCTTCAGTTATTGACGTGTATGACATAGTGAATAACCGTTATGAGTTTAGCTTTTATGTAGAGAATATTGGAAAAAACAAACTAAAAACATTTTATGTGATGAATGATAAATTTATTGGATTAATCGGTAATCATATGGTTATATATCAGCTAGGGAATCGTTTTAAAGAATTACAGACTCCTACTGTAACTGTTCAAAACTCAAATCTCATATTCCAAATCTCAAAACCTAAAAACAACACCGGAGTACCCGGTTAAACATACTGCAGTCAGGGCTAAGACCGAAAACCTGTAAAATAGAGTAGGTCGTTAATTTTTAAATATCTATATTATGAAATCTAATTTTTTTAAAATCGTTTTACCAGCTTTTGCTTTAATGTTAGCAATCACTGCTTCTCTTGCTTTTACTCCTGCGGAAGATATAACAAATGAAGACGTGTATTTTTCTAATGGTGTTAAAGCAGTAGAATTACCTGCAACACTTCCATGTAACGCAATACTTACTCAAAACCCAGTTTGTACTGTACAAGATGGTCCATCTCAAGAGCAAGTTTATTATTTAGATGGAAGTAATCAACCTACTATTGTTTTATATAAAGATAATATTTAATCTTTAATAAAATTTAGGAAGGGTGCTCTTTTGGAACACCCTTCCTATTATTAAATATTAGCTTCGATATCTAGAAAAAAACGATATAATGTTAAAACTAAATAATAATCATTTTTCCAACCCCAGATACTTACGAATGAGCGGTTCTAATCTTTCGCTTCGTGCGTTCCTATCTACAATAACACCATCTTTATTTAATAGCCAGACGGTGGGCAATGCTGTAATTTTATACAAAGCATGATAGCTTACTGAAGCATCTAACCCCTCGTCTAAACGTTGGGGCCAGGTGGCTCCCTTTTTTTCAAGAATGTCTATTACCCTCTCTTTTGCATCATCACCATCAGCTGCTATCCCGATCACCTCAAGCCCCTGATTTCTATACTTATCATACAAAGCTCTTACATGAGGCATCTCTTTTATGCAGGGTCCACAATAGGTTGCCCAAAAATCTATTAATACTACCTTACCGCGCAGTTCAGAAATATCCACTTTAGTACCATTCATCGCAATAAATGCCATTTTCAGAGGTTTTGTAAAATCCACTTCGTTTAACGCTTCTATTTCGGCTACATTTTTGCCCGCTAATTTATGTAAAGCTTTTATACCAGGCTGGTTTGCCTGTAAATTATCACTTCCTGTCATTTTATAGAAATAGTACCAATAAGCATCCGATGCAACACTGGAAAAGTTTTTAAGTAAATTCAATATTATTTTAACACGAGCAGCAACTATCTCTAAAGATGCATATTTGTTAACGTGATCTTCTAGCAATAAACGGATATGCTGATAATATTGTATCTCTAAACGATTCCAATACTCAGACTCCGATTTTTCTTTTGGTAAAGCATTACCTAACTTGATAGCCTGTCGAAATTCCCGTGCAATTAATTGAAGTTCAGCCGCCTCTTTACGCTCTATACTTGCATTTGAGTTAAGCACACTTGCAACCATTGAATCTCCTGCTTGTCGCCATGCTTTCATAGCGATATGATCTACAGGCTTTAAACGGGTAATACGCATATCTCGACTTGAAATGTTCTCCATAAGTTTCATAAGGCTGTCCGAGATAGTATCTGGTAAAAAATGAGGCTCTGCGTAAGCATTGAAAAACAAATATAAGGCGTTATCGCAACGGGGATCTTCTGGATAACTATTCCAAAATGCCTTTGCCAATTTTGAACGGTTTTTATATATTTTGTCCTCATATCTTCGCATTTCTAAATAACCTGAATCAACAGCTTTTTGATACCCAACACCTAAACTGCGCATCGCATCTCCTAATCCCCTCCAATCCTTATCAGCTTGCCTGTCAATCATATGAGTATTTATAATTGTTTCTTGAGCCTGCATGGTGGTAGCCATCCAACTAAGCAGGAAAATTAGCATGATGCCTGATTTTAGTATTCTTACTTTTCCTTGATTTTTCATTATATTCATTTTTATATTTTTTGTCATTACTATTGGATTTCGATAGTAGTATATCTTAAGCCATTTGACTATAGATAGCTGGAGTCCCCCCTATTACTTTTCCTATTATTGAAATTAAATGATGTAATAATTAGTTTTTCACTATCTAATTTTAGGAACTTTAAAGGTTCCTGTATACATAGGATTAACAACTCAATAATTCCTAATTATACCCATCGTTCTGTGGTAGTAAATTTGGATTTAACAAAATTTCAGATTCAGGAATAGGAAATAAAATGTCTGTATCCCTCCAAGCAGGTTTTATAGGTGCCAATACTTCAGCTGCTTTCTCCATTCTTTTTAAATCAAACCAACGATGGCCTCCTTCTGTAAATAATTCTACGAAACGCTCCTGTAAAATAGCATCCAATAATTCATTGGTTGTAGATGCCATAGTATTTTCAAGACCAGCTCGGTTTCTGATGACATTTAAATCTGATTGTGCTCCTAATATATTTCCAAGCTGAACTCTAGCTTCTGATCGAATTAAATATTGCTCTGCTAATCGAAAGACAATTGGGTATTCTATTGATGTAGGAGTCGTGGCTCCTGCTTCCTTATATTTAAAAGCATAGTAATATGTATTAGTTGCACTAGTAACACTGCCAATCCAATTAGACTTTCGTAAATCACTAGTTTCAAAAGCATTAACTATCGAAGCACTTAATACAGGCTGAGTAAAACTAGGACTAACTGCAAAAATAAATCGTTTGCCTTGTTCAGTATTTTCCCCTTCTACTGAAGGTTTAAATTGCCATATCGATTCTGATGAATTCTTTAAAAATACCTTATTTAAATCTGGTTCGAATATAAATCTACTTATCACATTGGATGACATTTCTTCTGCAAGTTCCCATTCTCCTGTAAACAAATACACTCTGGCAAGCAAGGCTTTTGCTACTGCATCATAAACACGTATCCGTTCTTCTGGAAATTCTGAAATATCTTCTCCTAATAAATTTAATGCTTGCTCTAAATCTAATATAATATGGTCGTAAACTTCACCTATTGGCATACGCGATACGTTTGTATTTCTTATATAATCTGTAGTAGTGATGTATGGAACAGATCCAAAAAGTTCTACTAACAACCAATGTATATAAGCTCTAATAAATAAAGCCTCTCCCTTTAATTGATCTTTATCTTCGAGACTTAAAGTTGCAGAACTTTCTACTCCTTCTATAATAGCATTAGACGAATAAATTAAATTATAATAACTACTCCATAAATTAGACACCGTACCATCTAACAATGTAATGGTATGATCATAGAATGAATTTGGGTTATTTATATCCAATTCGTCAGCATATAATCCTAGGTGATTAAAACTTAATGCTCGCATACCAGAATATAAATGTCTTAAGGCTGATGTGGCAGTATCAACATCTTGGAAGACTGTTTTATTAATTAATTGATCTTTTGGCAACTCTACATGTACGAAATCGTCACACCCTGTCGCAATAACCAAAATTAAAAATAGAGGTAATCCTTTTAGAAAAATTCTTCTGCCTTTTAAATATTTTGTTAAGGGTTCCTTATTAAATTTATTTTTCATATATAATATTTTATTGCATATTAATGATCAGATGTTACATCTATATTACCTTTATTATTAAGCATTAAATTTCCATTCATAGGCAATTCATCTATGCATTATATTTTTTTATATTTATTTACCACTGCTTAATCTATAGCTTAATTGATTACTGGCTAACTACTTCGTTAGAACAATTCACCGAATCATTTTTCTAGATACTCAGTCCTACCAAAATAGTCTACTGGTTATTTTTTTGTCCATTCCATTAAAAGCTCATTACCAAATAATAATTCCTTCCATTACTCTTATGCTAATTTTTTATACTTAATAACCTTTAAAATAATCTTAAAATGTTAAATTCATCCCTAAAGTAAACTGCCGTAACGGAGGTAGAGTTCTAGAACCTGGTATTTCTGGGTCAGCACCCACGTATCTTGTTATCAAAAACAAGTTTTGCCCTTGAAGATAGATATTTACTCCTAGCCCATTTGTTGCCTCTTTAGAAATCCTGTAGCTTAGAGATACATTGCGTAAACGAATAAAAGAGGCATCTCTTATCGCGGCAGAACTTTGTTGATACCTATTCGCAGCAGCAGTTGCATCTGGGTTAAGGACATAATAACGTTGAATTGGGTTCTGATCTCCAGATTGCTGCCAGCGATCCAATATATTTGCTTGCATATTTTGAACAAGACTTCCAAGGTTCAAAATACCAGACTGAAAATAGGCTCTTCCTTTTTGTTTTGTGAACTGAAAGAATATATCTAATTGTAAATTTTTATAGTTTATAGTGTTTCCCAGACCTCCTGTATACTTCGGTGTGAAATCTGCCAACCATAAATTATCATTTCCATTAATAACCCCATCATTGTTATAATCTTTATATTGCCACAGACCAGTGTCTGGATCCACTCCTAAAACATTGTAATATTGCTTAATATTGATAGGTTCTCCTACTACTAGAGAATTATTAAAGGTCGTATTCTCCAAATTTGGAAAAGCAACCAATTTGTTTCTATTTGCAGAAATGTTAAATGTAGTACGCCATTTAATATTATTTTTCTGAATATTTATGGTACGCAAATCAATCTCAATACCACTATTTTCTATAATAGCGTTAAAATTAGAATTAATAGAAGAAAAACCTGTCGTTCTTGGCAATGGAACATCTATAAGTTGATTTGAAGAGCGGTTGCGATACCATGATGATGTTACAAAAACACGATCGTTGAATAATCCAAGCTCTAAACCAACCTCCAGTTTTTTGTTTGATTCCCAGGCAAGATTGGGGTTAAAAAGACGCGTTGGCCTTAAACCTGACCCGTTATAGACTTCTTGTGAAACCGAATAGGAATCGTAAAAAGAATAATCAGGAGAACTATCACTACCTGTAATACCGTAACTACCACGCAATTTACCAAAACTTAAAAACGTATTATTTTGAAAGAAATCTTCCTTCGAAAATAACCAAGCCATACCAACTGCTCCAAAATAACCAAATTGCTTCCCAGGCCCGAAGCGAGATGAACCATCTCGACGTCCAGTTAAATTTAATATATATTTTTTCCAATTAAAGTTAATCCTCCCAAAAACGGCATGATACTTATATTCGGATTCTGTATCTTGTACAATAGTTCTTGTTTCGGCAGCAGTCAAGGTATGGAGCAAGGCATCACTGGGAAAATTTCTCGCTCCCAATTGCAATTGCTGTCTCTCACTCTGCTGAAAAGTAGCTCCTAAAAGCATATCTAAACTTATACCTTTCCAATGGTATACCCAATTAATTTGTGGTTCAACTATCCATGATAAACTGCTTCCATTATTCTTTGAAATAGATGAAAAACTACTGTCTTGACCTTCATTAGTATTTGGATCTTTACTTGCTTTTGGGTTAGTAACATAAGCCTCTAAATTATTCTTGGTATAACCCAGATTAGCCTTGATCCCTAATGATTCTATTGGATGATAAGATAATGACGTATTTGCAATAAGGCTATAAGTTTTTGAGTTATATTTACTTTCTAAACGTGCTAAAGGATTCTTCCAAGTGGAATTTTCCCAATTTAAATCGCCATTAGTATCATAAATAGTCGGAGCATTAGGCGCCAAAGTACTTGCTAAAACCGTCAAATCGTTAGAAGGCAAATTATTGTCATCAGCTCCATAAGTTCCAGAAACATTTAATTTAAAATGGTTATCTTTTGATTGATGATTGATATTAAAATGTACTGATGAATTCTTATATTTAAAATCACCAGGAAACACATTACCAGTACTTGAGTAACTACCGCTTAATAAAAACTGAGTATTTTCACTGCCCCCTGAAAATGATAATTGCGCACTCTGTCTAAAAGCTGTATTGCCAATTAGTACTTTTTGCCAGTCAGTATATCGATTTTGATCCCAAATATATAAATCATGAGCGCGATCTTTAAACCAAGGAGGTACCGTTTCTAAAGTATAACCGTCATTTTCTAGAGCTTCTATTCTCATTTCAAGATATTGTTCAGTATTCATTAAATTTGCAAAACGGGTTACCTCACTTATTGTATTACTTACATTCACTTTTATCTCTGTTTTTCCAACCCTTCCTTTTTTGGTGGTAATAAGCACTACTCCATTCGCTCCACGAGATCCATAGATGGCTGTAGCATCAGCATCTTTGAGTACTTCAATACTTTTAATATCCGCAGGGTTTATGGTATTTAGGGGACTCACTCTTGCACCTCCGAGGATATTATTAGCAATATCTCCTATAGCCAATGTATTAGTATCATAAGGCACTCCGTCAATGATATATAACGGATCATTTTGTTCTGTATTTGGGTCTATAAATCCATTATTGATACCTAAAAAATTTGACCCACGAATTCGAATGCGATAACCACCTCCAGAAACTCCAGTTTTTTGAACAATATGCACACCTGGTAAATGTCCCTGCATGGCAGCTAAAGGATTATTAACAGGTTGTTTTTCGATTATCTTTGCATCTATTTTACTAATACTCCCTGTACGTTCCCTTTCAGACGTATTGTAATACCCTGCATTGATAGTTACTTCTTGCAATAGACTTATAGCATCTTTGAGACTCACATTAATAATAACCTGATTACCAACCATTTTTTCTTGTGTTTCAAAACCCAAAGATGAAAAAACCAATACATTTGCAGGGTCAGATACAGTAATTACATACTTACCATCTAAATTGGAAGACACACCTTTATTTGTACCTTTAATTAAAACAGTAACACCAGGTAATGGGAAGCCAGATTCGTCTGTAATAATACCCGAAACCTGGAGTTGTTTCTGCCTTACATTACTAGTTTTCTCTTTTATTAAAATAATATTGTTAGCTGTAAAAATGACACTAATATCACTACTTGAAACACTAATATCTAATAATTCATTAAGTCGAGTTGCTCCTCTTTTGAGTTTTATTTTTGGAAAGTTTTTAAATAAATCACGATGATACACAAACATATAATCTGTTTGTTTTTTTACTATATTAAATACCTCATCGACTGTAACTTCTCTATCTCTATCAATAATAATCTTATTATTTTGAGATAACGCATGTTTTGGAGTCAAACTAAAAAGGGTGGTACAAAACAAGAATATAATAGTTTTCATCATGATCTTTAAAAGGAGATGTTCTGAAAAGCAATGTTTTAATCCATTTCCTATATTGAACGTTTCTACATAGTTTACCTTGTACAAAGTAAAAAAGCTTAGCTCAGGATTCATAAAAACACACTGATTTTTAGCCTTGTAGTGTTTTTGAATGCATCTAAACGGATATGCTTGTGAAGTTTTCAGACATAACTCATTTGTTAATTTAATTTCCTTAAATTTACGAATCATTGATTAGTTTTTTATTAATCAGAATTTAGGGAGGAAATACTGTTTGTACTTCTCACGGCATGAACTGTTTTCCTCCTTTTTAATAAGATTAATCCCGCAACACACAGGACTTCTATTTTTTATATTACTATTATTTTTTAATAACCCTCTTAACCTCTACTCCCTGACTATCATGTATTTGTAAAAAATACATCCCTATAGATAAATGGCTCGCATCAATTGTGTCTTTTTTACTCATCAATACTAATTGTCCTAAATTATTATAGACTTTAATATATTTTAAATCTGAAATATTTTTAACATAAAGTGTGTTTTCTACTGGATTTGGAAATACTTGTACGTTTTGAAATTTACTAGAAGCTCTTTCAACAGATAACCTCCCTCCATTAATTGATAAATTATCAAATGCCATTAAAGAACTAGATGAAGCCATTACTGTAAAGGACGTCACTCCAGTCCAATTTAAATCAATCGAAGCTAACCCTGGAGCACCTCCTCCAGTTAATGATACATTAACTGGTGAAATTCCACTACCGTCCACCCGAGTAAAAGTAAAATTTACATCAGAACCAGAACCGTCCATAGGCAAAATAGAATTTACATCTACCGATTGATCAAATGTAAAAGTAACCATAGTAGTTGTTCCTGCTCTTACAACGTTATCTGTTGAACCTTGCCAACCTCCCCAATTTGTTGGAATACTAATACCTGCTCCATTATTACCATTAGTAGTTGTAACAGTTACTCCATCAATAGTTTCGGTAGTAGTGTCGCCACTAGCTACAGCTGTTTCCCATCCAAAAAGAGTTACTGGAGGTGGAGTGATAGCACTAACTGATAAATTATCAAATGCCATTAAAGAACTAGATGAAGCCATTACCGTAAAGGACGTCACTCCAGTCCAATTTAAATCAATCGAAGCTAACCCTGGAGCACCTCCTCCAGTTAATGATACATTAACTGGTGAAATTCCACTACCGTCCACCCGAGTAAAAGTAAAATTTACATCAGAACCAGAACCGTCCATAGGCAAAATAGAATTTACATCTACCGATTGATCAAATGTAAAAGTAACCATAGTAGTTGTTCCTGCTCTTACAACGTTATCCGTTGAACCTTGCCAACCTCCCCAATTTGTTGGAATACTAATACCTGCTCCATTATTACCATTAGTAGTTGTAACAGTTATTCCATCAATAGTTTCGGTAGTAGTGTCGCCACTAGCTACGGCTGTTTCCCATCCAAAGTTAGTTTGCCCACTAACCAAAACACTCATAGTTAATACAAGTACTGTTAATAAAATCGTATTTTTTTTCATAATAAAAAACATTTAGTTGTTAATATTTATTTTGTTTTAGTAGTCTTAATATTTAATATCCTAGAATTGACAAATGGTTCCATTCATTAAAATAGTTTCTAATGGCTATTTTTTTAAGATTCAATAATCTATTTCACAATTAACCTTTTATCATGTATTTCATAATCATTAATGAAATTAGTCCCTTTAATAGCCATCAGTATATCCTCAATACTATTACCCTTATTGAAGGCTCCAATAAACTTTTCTTCCTTTTGTACGTCATTCTCAATAGTGACTTCCATATCATACCAACGGGATAGTACTTTCATAATATCCTTTAAAGACATATTTTTAAAACTAAAAACACCATCTTTCCAAGAGATTTCATTATAGACATCAACTTTGGAAACAGCTATACTGTTAGTTTCAATATTAAGATATAGCTGTTGATCAGGCACCAATGTGCGACTAGCACCAGACATACGCACAGCCACTTTTCCTTCCACTAGAGTAGTATAGATATAAGCCTCATCCTTGTAAGCTTTGATGTTAAATTCTGTTCCCAATACCTCAACCTCCTGAGATTGATGAAACACCCTAAACTTCGCTCCTTTGTGATCTCTACTAGGCGAAACATCAAAATAGGCTTCGCCATACACAAGTTCTATTTGCCGAGTAACCCCCTCATTGAATGCCACAGGATATTTTAGTTGAGATTCGGAATTCAACCAGACTTTGGTACCATCGGATAATGCGATATAAAATTGACCACCTCTCGGGATGGTTAGTGTGTTATAAATAATGCCTTTGCTTGTTGCTTTATCATATACTATCTCTTCCCCATTACTGGTTAAATGAGCCGATTGATAAGCCATTCCTTTTTCTAAAGCAACTTCAGAACCATCTTCTAATGTCAAAGTAGCTTTATCGGTTCCTATTTCTATATTGTTATTTACAATTATTGGTTCTTGAGAATCAAAATCTTGATCTTCATTAATTTTATTAAAAATAAAAGTTATTGAAATTAACACCACCATCGAAGCCGCAATACCATAAGACCAGAATCTAACTAATTTCCCAAAACGCTGCTCTATTTCTCTTTTTAAAGCCTTCCATCCTGTTTCTGTATCAATTCGTTTTAAAAGCTCTAAGCGGTTTCCCTCTTTAACATCCTTAAGTATTTTTTCTCTTGTTTTAACATCAAAGATCTCAGATCGCTCCAAATCACCAGAGGTTTCATTTTTGATTAGCGAGGCTGCTAATTTTTTTGAGAGTGATTTTATTTTATTGGAGTTACTCATTAATGTTATTAGTTAGATTTATAAACTCATCTTGACTTTTCATGGTTCAAAACAATTATACTTGCCAGTTGCAATCCCCAGATTTACCCGTTACTTCATAGTTATAGCAATCACTATGAGATAATTATAAAAGGTTTTCTTTTTTTAAGGTAGGCAGCATTATTTTTACATTAATAAAAAAAATGCAAGATGAGTTTGGATATAGTTAATACAATAAAGAAATAAAAGTGGGTGGTATAACACTTAATATAATTTCAAAAAAACATGTAACTAGATGATTAATATCAAGTTAAACAATCATTAAATTAATTGTTTAGGTTGTTTTTTGTTTGATACATACAATATACTGATTGTTATATTTCGATCATTTCAGCATAAATTTTATTCGTTTATGGTTGGGATTTAGATACATTGTATTTAATCTGAGTTTGATCCAAAAAATACAGTCAGCTATTCATGTTAAAATTCACATATATAGATTGCTTTGTTTCTTCTTTTCAATGACTTTTCAAGCTTATATGGTATGTGCTCATCTTTTATAAAGGTTGGGCAGCCTGATGGTCTTTTCTTAACGATCGTCTTGAGTCTTTTTTAAAACCCTATGATTATCTTTTTAGTGGAACATCCTGCTAAAAGAGAGTTTTTATTTAACTATTTCGGTTATTTCGAACACAGTGAGAAATTGCATATTGATGAGATACCTTCTTTTTGAAGAATAAAAAGCATGAAGCAAACAATGACTTACCTTTTCGGCCTTTCATCCCTTCTTAAACTAATGTAAATTTCGCTCAAGATAAGTTTAGAAAAAAATATCAGATTCTAACATCAAGATAATGGGATATCTCAATCGTGCCTCATTTCGATAGGGCTAGGAATTTTTATGTAGCTATTTCGTGTCATTTCGAACGCAGTGAGAAACCGCATACTGATAAGACACCTTCTTTTTAGAGAATAAAAAGTATAAAAGCTAACAATGACTTACCTTTTTGGCCTTTCATCCCTTCTTAAATTAGTGAAAGCTTCGTTCAAGATAAACATTAGAAAGAAATATCATATTCTAACAGCAAAGTGATGGGATATCTCAATCGTGTCCCATTTCGATAGGGCTAGAGTTCTTATTTAATCATTACGTGTCAAAAGTGGCACCTTTGAGGTTTCTCTGAAATCTATTTACTAAAAAGGGAACAGAATGATTTTTACTTTTAACTAATTATAAAACCTTAATAAGAACGATCCTTATTCCCTTTTGGATTATGTATTTTTACTATTCTATTATAAATAGCAGAGTACCAAATAAATCACCTATCTTTCATACCTTTGACTTCATAAACTGACTGACTGGCTCGGTCTTGATTAAACACAATTTTATAAGATCTTGAGTCATTTATTAATGCTTTTGTAAACACCTCCAGATCTTTGATAGTGATTGTATTTACCAGGTCTTCAAATTTTTTAGGATTATTCATATTATAACCCTCACGAAAATAATTTATTAATACACGCATATCGTAGCTATTATGCCTTTTTTGCTCTTTTCTTTCTTTTAAATAATTTGCCTTTATTTTATCCAAATCCGCTTGTAAAGCAACTCCCTTTTCTATCTTCTTAATTTCTTCATGTACCTGGGTTATAAGTTGTTCTATTTTATCGGGATTACACTCTAGAGTTATATGTAAGGACGCCTGTTCGATAGGCCGTTTTAATATATTTGCTTTTACACTCGCAGTATAAGCATCTATTGTTTTTTCTTTCATGATTTTTGTAAATCGCAATTGTAATATATCCCCCAAAGCTCTAGCAATTAGTGCATGCTTTAAACTATAACGCATTGTGTTATTATAGGCAATCCTGACCACGCTTTTGGGAGCCTCCAGAAGTAAAGGAATATCCTTATTAATAACATTTTGTAACCAGGGTACCGAATTGTCTTGCCATTCTTCTCTAGTATTGTTTGTTGGGATACTGGCTATATATTTTTCTAATAATGGCCTTAATACGTTCTTTTGAATATCTCCTACGATAAAGAATTCAAAATCGGCTGCATTATTAAAACGTTCCTTGTATAGTTTTTTCATCCTTTCTAAAGACACATCCTTTACAAAATCATTATTTAACAAACGTTGTTTAGGATGGTTGTTTCCATAAAGCGTCGTTGTAACACTATCACGTATCTGCTCATTAATGGTATGACTTCTCCTAATGATATCCTTGTTTAGATTTGCTATCAGTAATTCATATGCATCGCTATCAAACCGCGGATTTACAAAATGTAAATGAATCATTTGCAATAAGATTTCCACATCCTTTGTTGTTGAATCCCCTTTGATACTTTCCGTTAGATCGGAAAGGTCGATCCGTGTATTAGCCGTTTTGCCCTCTAGCATTTTTGACAAATTGGTAGCCGAATAATCACCTAACCCTGATAGTGCTATCATATTCCCTAATGATTGCGCAGCGGGTAGATCATCGTCTTTTACCAATGAAAACCCGCCATAACTTAAGGCTTTAAACTGTATAGCATTCTTGTTTTTATCTGTATACTTGTAATGTACTTTGATGTCATTACTTAACGTGAAGGTCGTCGAGCCTGTAAATTGTAACATGCCTTCTGATACGATGCTACCCTCATTTAGAGTCACACCAGACGTAAGAGTTCTCCCCATAAAGGCACCCTCATAAGGCACTAGGGTATCATTTCCTTTTTTAATCTTTTGACCTACCTGAAGCGAATCGTTTAGACTTAAAGATTGTGCATTACTATTCACTGAAAACATTAATAACAGCACATTTACAATCAATAAAAATGAAATTACAGATAGTATATTTTGCATTTTCTAGTTATTTTATATGAATTTTATTTTTTACGGGAGTACTGATTTCTACGGAAATTCTGAGATTAATCTTCAAGGAATAATATTTAATTAAAAACACAGACAACCGAACTATGATAACGGTTGCCCATGTTCTATCTCAAAACGTTGTTTCTAGAGTGACTAATTCAAAAAACAACTATGATTGTAAAAATATTTGGGACTATTTAATATGTATACCCTTTCTATGTTTTTTATTTCTATTCTGAACTTATTATTTAGTACCATTTATATATGTCGGTTTTCATATTTTTTCTAAGACTTTTTTACAGCAACTGACACCTGCTTTCTCATCAATAAACAAGCTGAGAAGTATGACCTAGATATATTGCTTACAACGACTACATTTTTAACAAGCTCAACCTGAACATGGCAAATCACAATGACTTTTCATGCTTATTTTTTCACACAGGCTTTTTAGGCGCTGTCATGCTAAAAGGGAATAGATCGTCTTTAGTCTTTAACTACTCTAACCTAATTAATCTTAAAACCATTCTTATTCCCTTTTTGACATTGCATCTTTTATTTTAGTTATATTTTTTATCTCCAAAACTGCAAAAAAAAGCAGTTCTGACCTCTCCTAAAGAAAAGGAAATGGGAAGCCCTAAAACTAAGGCTTGAAAAATCTTTTAAATTAATTGAAATACCTATAGGCACTTATATCTCCTTTAAAGAATAAATATCAAAGTGATTGATAAAAGTTAACACCACTTATTTAAAATATGAGTCGTCAACTTGATGCGACGAGAGATATATGATTATTTTTCTATAAAAAAGCAGCTATTAGTCTTAATATACTAGGTTCAATGGATAAAATTAAATTGATTTTACCAGTTAATAATTTAGGAATGTCGTTTTTTCATAATCTAAGATTATTTGTTAGTTCGTTTAATTATTTAGTTTAGTTGTTTTCTTTTAAATGGAGTTATTTAAACTTTTATTACAATCAACACGAGCTAATTCCTTCTCTAAAATGACTCTTTTTGAGCCATTAATATTCGACATTCTGCCCACTATTTTATAGTTAATGATTTATCCTTTATTTCATAAGTATTAATAAAACCTGTACTTGTAATAGCTATTAGAATATCTTCTAAACTATTGCTCTTGTTAAATGTACCAATAAACCGTTCCTCTTCCTCTACGGTATTTTCAATAGTCACATCCATATCATACCAACGTGATAATACTTTCAAAATCTCCTTTAAAGGCTTATTCTCAAAACTAAAAACACCATCTTTCCAGGCAATAATATTATAAACATCTGTCACTTTAGCCATACTTATGTTGTTAGTTTTGAGATCAAGGTTTGATTGCTGATTAGGCTCTAATACTTCATTGGTATGAGCCGTACTCACAGCTACCTTACCTTCTACTAAAGTGGTACTAATAGTAGTTTCGTCTTTATAGGCTTTGATATTGAATTCGGTACCTAAAACCTCAACTTCCTGAGATTGATGAAACACCTTGAACTTTGCGCCTTCATGCTCTGTACTTGGTGAGACATCAAAATAAGCTTCACCATAAATGAGTTCAACCTGACGGGTTTCACCAGTACTAAATGCCACAGGATATTTTAATTGAGATTCAGAATTCAACCATACTTTAGTGCCATCTGATAATAAGATATAGAATTGGCCTCCTCTAGGAATGGTTAATACATTATAAGCAATATAGTGGTTTGGTTTGCTTTTGTCTGCCTTATTGTAAACAATCTCTTCGCCATTACTAGTTACATTGGCTGTTTGATATGGGGTCCCTTTTTCTAAAGCCACTTCAGAACCATCCTCTAAGGTTAAAGTAGCTTTATCTGTTCCTGTCTCTATGTTATTATTTACTATAACAGGCGTACCAAATTCAATGTCTTGATCTGTCTTGTTAAAAACAAAGGCTAAAGAGATTAACAATACCAAAGAGGCTGCAACGCCATAAGACCAAAATCTAAGTGCTTTTTTAGAACGCTTCTTTATTTTTCTTTTTAAAGGCTTCCAATCTTCTTTTGCATCAATGTCATTTAAAAGTTCTGAGTATGTACTTTCTTTAATATTTGAAAGTATTTGCGATTCAATTTCAGCATCGAAAATCTCCGATTTTTTTAAATCGCTAGGGCTTTCATTTTTAATTAGTGAGGCTGCTAATTTTTCTGAAAGTGGTTTTATTTTATTGGAATTATCCATTGCAATATTTTAGGCTATATGATTAATACAAAAAAAAGAGAAAACGGGTGGTATAATGTATAAAAAATTATTTAACTGTTAAAAAATTAAGAAAGTCTCTTAATTTACGATACGCTACTTTTTTATGGTCTTTAACGGTATTGACAGATATAGATAATTCATTTGCGATCTCATTATTTGTATAATCTTCAATACTTAATCTAATAACCTGTGCCGCTTTTTCTGGAAGTTTGTTGATCGCTTTTTCTATGACAGCTGTGGTTTCTATCGTAACGGCTTCAGACATATAAAATTCTTCCGTTTCATACGTTTCTATATTTGCAAGGTCATAACGTTCTGTTACTTTATACTTTTTACTTTTTAAATGATTTAGGCATTTATTCTTTACGGCTTTATAAAAAAAACCTGTCGCATGATTATCGTTTTGAAAAGTAATTTTATCTTCCCAAACCTTTAAAAAAACCTCTTGTACGAAATCTTTTGAGAGTTCTAAATCGTTAAGATACTTGTATGCAAATACACACAATTGTGGATATAAGCTCTCAAAAAGTTTCTTGAAACTTTTAAGTGTCAATTTATTTTCGCCTCCCCGCATTGGCTTTATATAAAATAAGATTCGCTAAAACTAAGTATTTATTATTAATTCTTTAAAAATATATGCAAATATTCGTTAATTCAATAAAAAAATCGACACAAAACGTAAGAATCCCGTCACTGGAAAATTTAATTATTTTAATAAAAAAATAACATCTATTTAATTAGAAAAAAAAATCTAATTTTAATTGAACTCATTTATAAACAACAATTTATAATAATTAAGAAATGACGTTATATTACATGCCTTATAAATTCAATACTATAAATGGTATCATTTTTTAGTATGCTTTTTCCATCTAGTTAATTTTTCTCCAAAAAGAGGATTTCCATGCTAAAATTTAAATAATTAGCTTGTTTTTTTGATTCAAAAATAACGTAATTTCTTACAATTACGATTAAAAACTTCCCGTTTTTTAAAATTGATTAAAAAAATCACAAAGAATCCATAGAAAATTCAAGCTTTTTGTTTTCCATAAGTCCTAAAAACAGACCTTTTTCCCTTATTGTATTCGCCATTTTTTTATATTAAATTGCAATCCGTCAAAATATTAAAGTTTTAAAAGTTTTTTAAAAATGTTGCATATACAACATTTTTTTGTAATTTTGTCAAGCCTAAAAATAGGTCAATAAGCATCCTTTAGAAATAAAAGCCCTTGATGTTGGTTGTTACTGTCTTAAACATGATTAAAATGGAATTATTTTTTTATTGAAATTTGGGTTCGACTGCACCAATCTGGCAGAAAATATAAGTGTGTAATTTTTAGTGAGGCATATTCATCCTTATCTAGAAATCACGTTAAATTAATAAAAATGAAATATCAAGTAGAACAATGTATTGGAAATAGACTAAGATGTCTATCTCGTGTTGTAGATAGAGATTTTAGGGCAAGCCTTAAAGAATTCGATATTACAGAGAGTCAATTAAGTATTCTATTTGCATTAACAAAATTAGGAAAAGTTGATCAAGGAAAAATAGGAGAATCTCTATTCTTAGAACGATCAACAGTTAGTAGAAATATCAAGTTACTTGAAAAAAGAGGTGTTTTAACAAAATCGTCAAATTATCGTCCTGAAATAGAGTTAACTCAAAAAGGGTTTGACCTAGTTCAATCGATTCTACCCATTTGGGAATCATTGATGCATACTTTTATAGATAAATTAGGAAAGGAAGGCATTGAAAATATCAAATCATTAGAAAACAAACTGTATTAAAAAAAATTTATCGTAAATGTTGTATATACAACTAAATCATCTATAATCATGAAAAACAAAGTAATTCAAACTAAAAATTTAAAGCCCGAACGATTCGAACTCTTTATAATTCAGTCCGATTCAACCAGAATAACAGACTTAAACATAATAAATCTATGCAATTAAAACTTGCATGAAATTTTAATAATTAAAAAATTTAATCCATATGTTGTATATACAACTAAAAATAAAACAATGAAAAATCAACAACTCACAGCCACTAAATTCTTTAATAAAGTGACTTCTCACTATAAAATCATATTGACATTAAGCATTGTTATTATGCTAGCTGTCTCATTATTTATTCCAAAGATGACTAAAGATACTAGTTATGATGCCTTTTTACCAAAGGATGATCCCATATTGGTTTTTAGAAATCAAACTAAAGAAACCTTTGGTTTAAAAGACCCAATGGTTATTGCTATAGTAAATGAACAGGGGATTTTTAACAAAAAAACCCTTCAATTAGTTCATGAATTAAGTGATCGTTTAAAAACAATACCAGGAATAGATCCCGATGAAATTACAAGTTTATCGACCGAAAATAATATTGTTGGTACAGATGCTGGACTGGAGGTAGATCCATTTTTCGAAATTGACGAACTAACAGATAAAAAAGCGCTCGAAGTAAAGGCTGCTATAAATGATTTTGAATTGTATCAAGGCAACCTTGTTTCTAATGATCATACCACAACCCTGGTTGTTGCTGAAATGCTAGATAGTTATGATAAAAAACAACACGAAGTTTATAAAAGCCTCATGGCGCTACTCGATACATATAAATCTCATGATGAACAATTTTACCTAGCAGGCGAAGGTGCTGTAAGCGGTTACCTTATTCGATATATTGATGAAGATGCTATGAAAACAAACCCGTTTGCAGCGGTAGTTATATCCATCATACTCATTTTTGCTTACAGAAGACTTCGAGGCGTTGTTTTACCAAATATAATGGTACTGGCTTCTGTTGGAATCGCTCTCGGAGCCATGGCTGCTTTTGGGGTAGACTTTTTTGTTATTACCAACGGTTTGCCTGTTGTTCTTATCGCTATAGCAGTTGCTGACGGTATTCATATACTCGGGGAGTATTATGAAACGGCTGCAAAACATCCAGAATTCACTCAAAAAGAATTAGTAGTGGAAACCATGATACACATGTGGAGGCCTATTACAATTACTTCTGTAACAACGGTTGCAGGATTCTTAGCGATAGCTGCATCTTCTTATATGCCTCCCATGACTTATTTTGGATTATTTGGCGCACTTGGTGTATTCGCAGCACTTGTATATGCCGTATTCATGATTCCTTCTGCAATGATGTTTGTGAAACCACAATTAAGTAAAGCTTATAAACCCAATCAAAAAATAGATCGTTTTGGAAAAATGATGGCATTTATTGGCAAGCTTGTTGTAAAATACCCGAAAGCTATAATTGCTATAGCCTTCATCATTATTGGTTTTGGTATAAACGGTGCATCAAAACTTGTTATTAATGAAGATAGAATAAAGAACTTTCAAGCAGACGAACCTATTGTAAAGGCGGATGCCTTAATTAATAAAAAAACGGATGGTACTTCATATTTAGACATTCTTGTTGAGACACCAGAAGTTGAGGACATCTTCGACCCTGAAAATCTTTATAAAATGGAAGCGCTACAAACTTATGTGGAAACATTGCCACACGTAAAAGGAAGTATTTCGATTGTTGATTTTCTTAAGAAGATGAACCAATCATTAAACGAAAACAATACAGAGTTTTATACAATACCCGACAACCGAGAATTAATTGCACAATATTTTTTACTGTATTCGGCAAGTGGAGACCCTACAGACTTCGATAACTATGTGGACTATGATTACCGCTTAGCGAATATCAGATTAAAAATGGATACTAGTGAGTACGCCTTCGAAAAACCCGTGGTTGATGCTGTTAATACTTATTTATCTCAACATTTTAATAACGATACTGTTAAAGCGACAACAACTGGTAAAGTAACCGTAGATGCTTATTGGATAAACCGATTAGGGTTTAATCATTTTTTAGGTGCTGGACTGGCCTTACTGGTCGTTTTACTATTTGCTGCCTTAAGTTTTAGATCTCTTTGGGCAGGGATATTAACGATTATCCCAGTTTCAATATCTGTGTTATTCATTTATACTGTTATGGGGATTTTAGATATATGGCTTGCTATTGGTACCTCTATGTTTGCCGCCATTGCCATTGGTATTGGTGTTGACTTCGCGGTACATACTGTAGATCGTCTTAAATTTCTTTTAAACGAAAAGGGGCTGCCTATTAAGGAGGCTTATAACGAATTTTACAAATCTGCTGGTCGGGCATTATTATTCAATTTTCTGGCATTAGCCTTAGGATTTAGTGTTTTAATGACAAGTTCTGTACCTCCATTAAGTCAATTTGGATTTTTAGTTGCTGTAGCTGTGACTGTTAGTTTTATTGGTAGTCTAACGTTGCTCCCTGCTATAATTTACCTAGCAAAACCAAAATTTTTAACTCTCACTAAAAAATAGAAATAAATAATATTAATAATAAAAACAGTAAACATGAAAACAAAATTTATAATAGGCCTTTTGGCAATAGGATTACTATTTCCAATAAATAGTATTGGACAAACATTACCATCTGGACAAAGTATTGCTGATAAAACACATGCTAGAAATGAAGGCATTTCTATGAGCAGAAAACTCACTATGGAACTCAAAGATAAAAGAGGAAAAGTTAGAGTTAGAGAAACAACATCGCTCCGTAAATATTTTGGAGATGAAAAACGTCTGGCTATTTTTTACCTCACACCAAAGAGTGTCATGGGGACTGCCTTTTTAACGTATGATTATCCAGATGCTTCTTTAGATGATGACCAATGGTTATACATGCCCGCCCTACGAAAAACACGCCGTATCTCTGCTGCTAATCGAGGTGATTATTTTTTAGGCACCGACCTAACGTATGAAGATATTAAACTTGAAACCAGAATTAGTCGTGATGATTATAATTATAAAACCATTGGTAAAGAAACAATCGATGGACAAGAATGCTTTGTTATTGAAGGCATTCCAAAAAATAATGAGATCGCCAAAGAACTTGGATATAGCAAGGCAAAATTGTGGGTAGATGCCACGATATGGATGCTAAGAAAAGCAGATAGTTGGGATGTTGCAGGTAACCATTTAAAAACTATTGAAATCAAAGACATTAAAAAAGTGCAAGGTATTTGGACGTACCATCAGATAGATGTGAAAAATCACAAAACCAGTCATGAAACTATTTTCCGTATTCATGATATCGATTATCAAAATGAAATTAATGATGATGCATTCACAAAAGAAGCCCTTGTAAATGGTTTATAACAATTTTTTATAACCTTTAAAACGAAAGATCATGTTGTATAAATATATAATCGTATTGCTACTTTTCTGTGCAGGAGCTCAATCCCAAGCCCAAAAAAAGCAAAATAAATTTAAAGATGCTTTAAGAGCCAGTCTTATTGTTACCTCTGATTTTTCGTATGAATTTAAAAAAGAGGGACTTCAAAAATCTGAAATAATTCTAAAACCAGAATTTTTATACAAACTCAATAGAAATTCAAAATTTGTACTAAAAGGACAGCTTTATACAGAACTAAATGACAATCTTGAAAACGGTTTTCCAGAAGAAAATACGGTCTCAGATTTTAGTAAACGCTTGTTTATAGGTGACCGTACTAATTTAGAATTGCGTGAATTCTTTTTTTATACAAATATTAAAAACAAATTACGTTTAACTATTGGTAAACAACAAATTGTTTGGGGAGAGACTGATGGTTTAAAACTATTGGATGTAGTGAACCCCCAAAACTTCAGGGAGTTTATTTTGGATGATTTTGAAGACAGTCGAATTCCGCTTTGGTCCTTAAAAGCGGAATTCGATATAAAGAATGTGGGTGTACAATTAATTTGGATTCCAGACAACACCTATCATATTACTCAAGAGTTCGATGCGCCGTTCTTTACCAAAAACCTGTTTCAATTACCTCCTGAAGACATTTCAACAGTTATAAATGAAACGAAAAAACCCAAGCGTTTTATAGCCGATTCTGATATTGGTTTTAAATTAAGTGCCTTCACCAAAGGTTGGGACGTCTCATTAAATTATTTTTATTACTATGACGATTTACCCGTTTTTTATAACACACTACAAATTACAGAAACCAATACTCCGTATATAGTCATTAGTCCAAAATTTGAACGGCAGCATTTAATTGGCGGAACATTCAATAAGGTATTTGGATCATCAACCTTTAGAGGTGAAATTGCTTATATTTTTAATCAAAATTTCTCTTCTACAAATCCAACAGCCATACATAACATTGAATTTGGAAATATATTTAAATCTGCTATTGGAATAGATTATATAAAAGGAGAAAATATTATTAGCGCACAATTATTTAGCGATATCATTACCGATAATATTTCGCCTTATAATAGAAATTTGTTTGAAACTAATATGTCTTTAAAGCTTTCCAGAGAAATGCTGAACGATACTTTTAGTGCAGAGATTCTTTGGGTTCAAAATACAAATCATGGAGATGGTTATATAAAACCGCAAATGAGTTATTGGGTCAACACAAATACCCAGTTGATTCTAGGCAGCAGTTTGTTTTATGGAAATAAAAACTATCTTTTTGGACAATTTAAAGACCGCAGCAGGGCCTCATTAGGTATGCGTTGGGGCATCTAGTTATATTAGTTAACTTGATATCGATTATTAATACCTTTCTGCTCCACGCCTCTAGATTTGTTTTTTATAAACTTAAGAAAGAAAATAACTATGACGAAAATACAATACTATTTATTGTTTTCTCGAAGGATTAATTTATCGTGCCTTAGTGTTGTTGAAAAATAAAAAAGGGTCCCAAAGAATAATTCTTTTACCATTCTATTCTTTTGAGTACATATAAATCCCTTTTTTACGATTTTTATCAAGAGGTTTTAATTTTTCTTGATACGCTACAGCTATTTCCTCAAACGCTTTGTTACTAATAATAACCATAAAAGACTCTTTATTAGATTTAATTTTCTTCTCTAAATTATCACCTGTTATATTTTCAATATGTCCTTTTGAGTAAAATTGACTTGAATATGATTTTGAGTTTAAATGATAGAGCCCACTTCCTTCAATTACTTGATCCTGAATTAAATACTTATCTGTAGGAGCAATATTTTTAGTATAACCAGAAGTATTACTAACTATTACCACCAGCAATAAAAGCACAGGTATGGTTAATGCTATTTTCGACAAACCTTTTTTATTTTTAAATGCAGGAAACCAATGAGACATTAAAAGAGCTACGGGCACCATAACAGGCATTATATATGGATGTATGAGGCTTTTTGAAAAAGTAAAAAATAAAGGCGTCCACAATAACCACAAGACTAAGAAAGCCAACCATTCATTTTTAAATAGTTTATGTCTTTGTTTCCAAAGTTTATAAAGAACTACAGGAATCCAAGGTAGGGCAAACAACAACAGAAATGCCCAAATAATACCTAACGGTTGAGACTTTGGGAAACCATATTTGTCACCGTTCCAACTTGAATCGAAAAAGCGTTTAAAATGTTCACCTACTACAAAATAATCAATAAATCCAGGTGTTGCTTTTTCTGCCAACAAATACCATGGAACAGCGATACCTATTGTAAGCATCCCTCCTATTATGAAAGGGATCATTTTTACAACGTTTTTTGTTTTTTTAAAAAGAATAATCCATACTATAATTGGTGGCATGGTAAGAATTCCAATGATAGGGCCTTTTGCCAGCAAGCCAAGACCTATACCTACAAAAATGAGATATTTCCAATATTTTTTGGCATGTTCTTGCATGGCTTCCCAAAAACTAAGCATGGTTAATGCAACACAAAATGCCAAGGCTGTATCTGTTGAAACGACACCTCCATGCAATAAAAATTCTGGTATAGTTAATAGTATAAAACCTGGTAAGAAAAATGGTAGCCGTTCTCTTTTAGCATATTTACCAATTAAAAACACCAATGCAAACCCTAATAAAAGATAGGGAAATCTAGCGGCAAATTCATTGACTCCAAATACGTCAAAACTCAAAGCCGATAACCACGTCGACAAAGGTGGTTTTGCCCAGAATGGTATGCCATAATCTATTTGAGGTGTTACCCAATTATTAGTTTCCGCCATGATTCTGGCTATTTCGGCATACCGCGCTTCGGTTTTATCCATTAAAGGAATTGCTGCATTTAAGATTCCTCTTAAAACGAACAACCCTATAACTGCATAAGTAAAAAAGGAAATATTATTCGAGTATCGCTTCATTTTTAACTTCTAAAATTTCAATAGGATTTTTATAGGCTTTTCCAATACTTCGTAAATCAATCCAAAGCTTAAAGAAATAACTTAATGGTACTTTGGAATCTTCGGTGTCATTCCAAAATTGAATCGGAATTTCTTTTACAACATATTTCAATTGATTTTTACCGTATAGTAAAATTAAACGATGGAATAGCTCAACATCAAACAGCCAACGAGAAATAAATTCATCTTGAAATAGAACCTCAGCCAATGACCTGCTAAATACTTTACAGCCACATTGGGTATCATATATTTTTAGTTTCAACTGTTTTGAAATAAGTGTAGCAATGGTTCTACCTATTAAAAACCGGTACTGTTTTCTATTTATAGTAGTATCTAATTTTGCAATACGAGACCCAAAAGCAAAATGAGTGATTACTGAAATTTCTTCACTTATGGATACACATTCTTCTAAAGAAGTTGATAAGTCTGCATCTAAATAAGCTATCTTCTCAAGATCGTATTCTTTAGCACATTTTAAAACACCTATTCTAACCGCTTCGGCTTTTCCTAAATTTTGTGATTGGTCTATTAAATACACTTGTGATGGGCACTGTTTTTTTATACGCGTAAGTTCTTCCATTGTATTATCTGAAGAACCATCATTTACAAAGCACAATAATACTTGATAACTATTAAGAAACCGTTTATAATGTTTTATTTTAAGTCTCGAAGCTTCATTATAACATGGGATTACAATTGCTAATTCAAAATTTGTATTCATCTTAAGTTTATAATTTTAATGTCATGACTATTGTACTTGGAGTATATATTTGGTAAGAGTGAAATGATTCTCTCTTTAGGTACAACTGTATTGAAAAGATGCGTATCATCATCTATTGAACAACCAAAAAGGAAAAAAAGAAGTATCAAAATCAAATTGAAAATCAATAGATTTCTTGGTGTTATATATGTCTTGATTTTTTCTATTTTAATATGATTTAAATGAGATTCAAATCAAAAGTATGGGAGCTTTTAGGCTTATGAAAATAAAGCAGGTTCAGAATACGCTTATTACACTCTTTTAAATCAAAACAAAACACAACATACTCATTAAAAACTATTTACATACGTTTATTTAAAAAACAAAAAACGTTCAAAATACGTTTTCTGAACGTTTCATTTAGGAGTGTTTCTTTTTCTGATGATCTTGAGAAAATCAAAACTATTTTAAATATAGGTATTTATTTCAAGCGTACTCATCATCAGATAACATCTTTTTGTATTGACTGGGAGTCATTCCTTTTAATTTTTTAAAGACAGTATTAAAAGACGATTTTGAATTAAACCCTACCTCATTGGCAATACCTAAAAGCGTATAGTTTTTATAGGTGTCATTTTGTAAATATTGTATAAATTCTTCAACACGATAATGATTCAAAAAATCTTGAAACCCCATCTGCATATGTATGTTTAAAACTTCAGACAGTTGTTGCCTCGGTACTTTTAATTCTTTTGCTACATCATCAACAGTTAGTTTTTGGTTTTTAAACCATTTCTCTCCTACCACTAACCGTTTCAATTCATTTTTTAAATGCTCAATAGATGTGTCTGTTAAAGTAGATGTCTTATATTTAGAATCTTGTGATGTTGGCAGTACATCTTTTGGAGTAATAATTAACTTGTATAACACAAAATAAAACAGAAAAACAGCAATAAGTATAATTCCGTAACTATCTAAAAAATATGGTGATTCGTTAGAATTGGTTATCACAAAAGACAATTCATCTATAATAAAAATAAGCGTAAGTGGTATAATAAAAAAGAGCAACCATTTTTCTTTTTCAGCTTTAAAAACATCATAAATTGAATACAACAAATAGACTGCAAAAGTAAGTTCTATAAGTCTTATTAGAACCGTAAAAAAAGTATGGGGTTCTAATAACCCTATTGCCGCTCCTATATGTAAAAGCACATTTACCACATATGGAATAAAAAAGAGAAAATCTTTAGAGTTAAAAGTCTCTTTTTCAGATTTATAATATCTCACAAACAAGAAGAAAAATGTAATAATTAAGGTCTCGTGAAAAAGAAACCAATTAGCATCTTCAACAAAAAGATTATAATCATCATCTCCAATGGCATAAAATAATACAGAGATTACAGACCCCAATAATAACCAGAAGTTGGGTTTCTTATAATTCTCTTTATGTTTAAAAAGAATAAAGAGTAGAAATAAACCTTGTAACAAGGCAATTATTTGAATCGTTTTTAACATTAATCAGGACTAATAACTAAATAATGCTAATTTAAATTAAATATTATGATTTACTGAAGAAATTTGTGTTTAGAGATATTGAAGTAAACAAAACTTCACATTTATGAGAAGTTTTATTTATTAATAGCAGAGACTATTCTCGAACCTGTGACTTTCTGATTAAAAGGTCAATGCTATTTTTAATTATTAATATATAGTGAAATCATTTCCTTCTAATTGAGCTAAAAATAAATCGTAACTTTATAAATTAAATCCGTTTTATTCTAAAACAGTATCCTTTTTTTGATTTAAAAATTTCAATTAGACAAAAAAAACCTCTAATCCCCTTCAAGGTTTAGACCAATATTAATTGGTTAATACGCTTCCTAAAAACCCCCTAAAACCATACATAAAGCTTTACAAATCAAGCAAATATTAAGAAAAAAAAACTTATTTTGACAGATTCACACTTACTCATATTATTTTTTTTCTCACCTCTTTTATAATAAAATTCTTCAAAAACAAACTTTTTTAGTAGATTTAACGTTTATAATAATCTTCAATTATTTAGATGATAGATAAAATGCCCCATAAATTAATAGAAACTATACATATCTCACAGGCTATAGCGAGAGAATATTCGCACGCAGAATATTCATCAGCTCACTTGTTAAAGGCGCTTTTACACAAAAATGTCGGGATGCTGAAATACATTGAAAGTATTGGTCAAGATGCCTATTATGTTGAAGAGTGGGCAGAAGTAAGATTAGAAGCCTTACCAAGAACAACTAAAGTCCCAGAGAATCCTAGTAGTGATAACTCTATTGAAGCTGTTTTTTATGAAGCCGAAAGTGCTAAATTTAAAATTGGAGTCGAAGACGTTAATGAATTTTGTGTTTTAATAGCCCTATGCACACCTGGTGTCGGTTTCACATTTGAACAACTCAAAACAATGCCACTTACGCCTGCAGAGGTCATTAATAACTTAACTGCAAACGGGCATCAACCAACAGAGGTTAAAGATATTATTTCTAACAATTCTACGGCAAATAAAAATACAGCTTCCAATGCTATTTTAGAAACCTATTGTATAGACAAAACTGCTTACGCTAAAAATGAGTCTCTTGAAAAAATTTCTGGTCGGGACTCAGAAATTAAAATGATAACAGAAATTCTTGGGAGACGTTCTAAACCAAATGTTTTAGTATTGGGAGATCCTGGCGTAGGGAAAACAGTACTTCTAAATGGGTTAACCTATGCAACGCTTAATGAGTCTATTCCAGAACATTTAAAAAATGCCAGAGTTTTTGAACTAGATTTTATTCATTTAGTTTCTGGTGCAGGTTATAAAGGAGAGATTGAAGATCGATTAAAAAAAGTAATTGAGGCGGTAAAGCATTTTGACAAGCCTATTCTTTTAATTGATGAATTAAATAATTTAACTGATAAAAATTCTGGAAATCAGGGTTTAGCTAATATTTTAAAAGCAGAATTGGTTAAAGGAGATTTAACAATTATAGGAACAGCAACAAACGATTCATTTAGAAAACATATTGAAACCGATGAAGGTCTATCGAGACAATTTGAAATAATACGTTTAGATGAGCCCAATGAAGATGAAGCGTTAAGAATGATTGCGAATACGATATCGTATTATACGAATCATCACCAACTAGATATAGACAAAGGAGGGATTAAAGAAGCCATACGCTTAGCAAAGCGTTATAATAAAGAACGTAGTTTACCAGATTCTGCTATCGATTTAATAGACAGAACCATGTCTGCTACAAAGTTCATGATTCAGACATCCCAACCCGAAATAGCGGCTTTAAAGATTCAGTTAGAAACGCTAAAAAACAGTGGTTTAAAAACGGAAGAATTACTTACAGAACAAGCCTGGTTAAATCTTCAAATGAAGAATAAACTAAGCTATTTATTATTTAGTGATATTCCTGAAGAATTACTTTATCAAAATATAGAAGAACCTAAAACAGGTTTTACTTTACTTGAGAAACTACTTGATCAACTTAATGAAACGGCAAGTCAGAAAAAAACAAATATTACCAAAGCAGACATTGCTTCTACCATAGCAAATAAAACAGGGATTCCAACAGGAAAACTTCAAAGTGATGAGAAAGAACGTTTGCTTAATATGGAAGCCGAATTACAAAAACGCGTTATTGGACAAGATCATGCTGTTAAAGTAATTACAGAAGCTGTTTTAGAATCACGTTCTGGATTAAGTAAACCTGGATTACCAACGGGATCCTTCTTTTTCTCTGGACCAACAGGGACTGGTAAGACAGAATTGGCTAAAGCATTGGCCGAATTTTTATTTCAAACAGAAACCTCAATTATAAGGTTTGACATGTCTGAGTTTAAAGAAGAACACTCTGCTGCTCTTCTATATGGAGCACCTCCAGGGTATGTAGGCTATGAAGAAGGTGGATTGCTTGTTAATAAAATTAGACAAAAACCATATTCTATTGTTCTTTTTGATGAAATTGAAAAAGCACATCCTTCGGTTTTTGATATTTTTCTCCAAATTTTAGATGAAGGAAAACTGCATGATAGATTAGGAAAAGAAGGTGATTTTTCAAATGCAGTCATCTTATTTACTTCTAATATTGGAAGTAATCATATTGTTGAATCTTTTAGCAAAGGAATCATTCCAAAATCCAGTGATTTACTAGAAATGATGGGCAACCATTTTAGACCAGAATTTTTAGGACGATTGACTGAGATTATTCCTTTTTCTCCTATTACAGAAGATAATGTTGCTAAAATCTTTAAAATCCAGCTTAAAGATCTATTTAAAGCATTAGAAAAACAAGGGATTCATTTAGAACTATCAGATAAAGCCATTACACATTTGGCAAAAAAGGGATTTACGCCTAAATATGGTGCCAGACCATTGCGTGGGGTTATAAGAAATGACCTCAGATCTCCGTTATCTAAACTTATTATATCTGGTAAAATTGAAAAAGGAGCGCATATTATTCTCAATATTGATGAAAATAATAACCTACAATGGAAATATTAACAATAATAATTTTTTCATAAAAAAAGTTTATATATTTATGAAAATTACATTTAAAAACTAAGCATAGTTATGAGTGATACGTACGGATTAGGTGGAACCGAAATACAAAGTGATGCTAATGAAGCAATCCAGGAAATTCCACAAAACAGAACTTTATTAGTAGAAAAACTTACAGATAATCAACCTATAAAACCAGAGGTTATAAAAGGTTTAAAAACAGTAGAAGAAGTTTTTGAACATTTTAAACCTGAAGTTGATATTGATTTTGAAGACGCAAATGGCGTCACAAAAAAAGAAACTTTAAACTTTAGTAACCTGGGTGATTTTGGAGCGAAAGGCATTACAAGACAAAGCAAGTTTTTAAAAAATTTAAATACCGAAAAAGAGCAATACGTTAAGATTATAAAACAGTTAAAAACGAATAAAATTTTAAAAGCAGCCTTAACAGATCCAGATGCTAAAGCCGCTTTAATGGAGTCTATTCGTGCATTAATAACTGAAATAGAAGAAAAAAAATAAGACATGGCAGAATCTAAACAAGCCCCGCAACAAGTTTCTCCAGTAGAGAATCCTGCACAACATTTAAAAGAAAACAATGAAAAATTAGCCAAATATGGCGGTTTTGATTTATTAGAAGCCTGTATAGAAGGGGTTCAAAATATGAACCCTGAACGTAAAGCCAGGAAAAAGATATTTTTAACAGAAAGCACCAAAAAAGAAGATCGGGAAACCTTGAAGAAGACCTTAGAAATTTGGTCTGATGTATTATCTCAGTCTGAGAACATTACTGATATGATTGATGAATCTGAAAAGCATTCTGAAATATCTCAACAAATGTTAAAGAAAAATTTAGGAGGTGCCGTAGAAGCTTCGAGAGAACTGGAACGTTCATATCGTTCTGTTGCATTATTCTATAAAAATACGGAATCTGATAAATTAAAAAATATATCTATAGTAAATGCAGAATTAGATCAGGTTAAGGATTTGGACAATACCCGTTTTATAGATGCTATTGCTGATGAATTAAAATCCACTTATGATCGTTTAGATTTAAGAGAGAATTACGGATTACTTGTTATTCCTGGATATTTAGGGTCTAATAAAGTCGTAGAAAAATGGGCTAAAATTGCTTATGAAAATAAAGCCATGCTGGTTACAGATTTTGAGCATTTAGATGAGCCAGACGATGTTATGGAAATGTTTGAAGCAGCAAACCTTACAGGAGGAGATAAATACCGATCTAACGTTATTATGGCTTGTAATTGGCTTGTTGGTCGTGGTAAGCATGACGAAGTTGGAGAAGATGATGATTTATTCGTACCCCCTTCTGGAGCTTTAGCTGGTAAAATATACAATACTTTAATGTCTCAGGTAACTGCTGGTAAAAAGCACGGTGGTATTAATGAAATTGATGGTGTTCGATTTGATCTTAGAAAAAGTGAAATTGCACAACTAGAAAAGCTCGGTCTGGTTCCTATGGTTAATGAATATGGTAAGGTTATGGCTTTTTCTGCAAAAACTTTATTTAATGGCGATAATTTAGGACTTCAAACCTATTCTGTAGTACGTGTATTTGATTATGTTACAAAAGTATTAATGGATTTCTTAAACCGTCGTGCTTTCGAAAACTTTAATGCCAAAACAAGAAAAGAATTAATGGGTCAGATTGTTAAATTCCTTGATGAAGTTACTGGTCCAGATAAGTTAATTGAAGACTTTTCGATAAAAAGGTTTGAACAAGACCCTAACCATAAAGACCGTGTGTATTTAGATGTACATATGAAACCTTATTTCCCTGCCAAAAACTTTTTAATTAAAATGGATGGACAAAAAGGAGATGACGGTAATGAATGGGATGCTGAATATGAGCAACAAAAATAAACAGTCATAAAACGACGTATAAAAAAAGGATTTAATAATTGTTAAATCCTTTTTTTATTTTGGTAGATCTTCAAATTAAAAAATGCTTAAAACGGACTTTCCTTGTTTATCTGCAACTACAGTATATCCACATTTTTAAAGAAGGTTTATATTTTATTAATTACTTTTCTTTGTCCGACCAAAGAAAAGACACTCCTTCAGTAGAAGTTTCTTCTCTTGCTTAAGCTCGATAAGAACCAAGCCCAAAACTTCGACGTCGCTCCACTGCACCATCCAATACTATAAGGGTACAAAAGTTAGTTAGAAGACCGTCTGGCTATATCTAAATCACGCTGTACTTCCTTATAATCTTGCTTGCAGTTATCTAAAGCCTCTTTATATTCTTTAATAGTAGCTTCTGCATCTTTTAAATCTCTTAGTTTAGCTTTCGTCTCTTGTAATTCGGCATATAAGCTTACAATATTGGCATACATATCATATCGATATGTAGAATCTTTTACAGGTATTTTCTCTTGTAAATTAACTAACTTTTTACTTATTAAATTATTCTGAAAAGGGATGTTTACTCCTGGTGTATCCAAAGAATCTATCATGTGCTTTATATTTCCCATTTGCTCAGAAAAATCACTTTGAAAATCTATTTCTTTCTCTATAGACTTAGCTTGATTTTTTAGTAATTCATTTTCTTTATTAGGCACTTTAAAATTAAAATACACAGCAGTAACAATGGTACCTACTGTTACTAAAAAAAGTAATAAAAATTTTAAAAAACTATTACGCCTTTCTTTAACATTCTTTGGTTTCATATATTTTTGAAATTGTTTAAATTTTGTAAGTAAATATAAATATAATAAATGATTTAAAGGAAGGTAAAATCATACTTAGTTTGTTTGATTATATTGATAGACGGAAAACACTAATCCTGTTACAGATATATCTAAAAATCTAGCAATTAATTATTCCATGCAATATGACTTTCAGAAGATTTTTCATACAAACATAGTTCGAGTTCAGAAAATTTACTATCTCACTATTTCTTTATTTTCAAGCACTTTCTAGTTTGTAATTCACTTACCGATACAAAATATTCGTCTCTTTTCCATCGACATTTTCAAACTCAATACTATTTTTGCAAGACTAGAAACTACTTCTAATCTAAAATAGTACTACTGGGGCTATTAAAAATAGGATTTGGTACTTTAATATCTGTTCCTGCATAAATAATCATAGAATCTGGATCTATAAAAGGGTTTAATTCTAATAAATCTTCAATAGTTGTACTTCCTTTTATAGCTATTTCACCCAATGTATCACCTGTTTGCACTTGGTATAAAATTGCTGGGTGGTCCATACGACAATATAAGGACTCTGGAAATTGTTTATCCCATTCATTCTGTAATTCTGTAAGAGCCTCATCTTGTGACTTTATTCTTGATTTTATCGTTTCTAAGGTAGATTCAAAAGTTTCAAACACCTCTTTATTTTCATCCTTAGAATCTGTGTACATTTTTTCAATTACCTCATTGATATTTTTAAATCGAGGTTGATTTGCCACATGCTCTAAATCTTCCAAAATCTCTTTTATTTCTACATTAACATGCAATAAACGCCCTATAGCTACAGATGGAGAACTGGCTTCACAAATCAAACTTCTATTACTTATTTCCGAAACTTTTCCACCCTCTTTATGTTTAGAAGTGCCTCGCATCCATTTTTTAACAATACCAGATTGCCAATTGGTTTGAGCAGGGTGTTTCATAATAGCATTCAATTCTTTTTCTACATCTATAAACGTTCCTTTGCCTTGCCATGTATTAAAAACTTTAGTTCCTATACGTTGCACTGCTTCTATAGCTAACACTGCCGAAAGCCCATGCATAGGATGATGCGGATCATCTTTAGCTACCTGAGTATGCGAAGGATTCATACCTATACCCAAATCCCATATTCCTTTCTTAGATTCTTCTAAAAGCTTTTTTATATCTGCTTGTTGTAATACTTGAATATCATTAATATTAGCAGCAATCATGGTAATAAAGCTATACAGAACTTTATAAATAGGCGCCATAATACCATCTACAATGTCCGTTTTTTTCTTACTTATTTTATCAGTAACTTTTTTAGCCTTTGGCGCCGCTTCTTCTTCTATCCACCGTTTTGTATCATCTGGCACATATTCATCGTAAATTGAATGTGCTTTTTCACTCATTTCATCCAATCCTTTATATATACCATCTCTGGCAGCTAAAGCTTTTAAAAAACCTTTTACTACAATATGATCTTCTCCTTCTGTATCATTAGCTATATCTCTTAATAGCTCTAATCCTAAAACCTCTGGAAAAGCTCTTGAATTGATATTATCTGTATAATAAAAATGCCCATGTTCTTCTTTTTTAGCTGCTTCTCGCTGTTTTTCAAGGTCTCTTTTAGACGTTTTCACATCATAATCGAATGCATGTGCCACTATTGGCAATAAACTTGCAACTGTATCTAAAAGACCAAAAGTTCCTGTAACCAAAGGTATTTTAGTAACTAATTGGTTATTTCTATTAATCCCAATGGCATTCTCTACAACATCATAAGTACTGGGGGCATTATTTACTTTTACTCTGTATGAATGGTCCTTAATATATTTAAGGTAATCGACTCCTTTTTTCTTTTTTGCAGACTTATCTATTTCATTAAATTCAACCTGAGTTACCCAAGGAAATACCCCATAAGCACCTTCTTTTATTAAAGCAAGTTCGGCATAATTACTATGGGCAAAATAATCCTCTAGAGTATGTAATGCTGCTCCCAGGCTATCTTTACATGCTTTATTTTTATACCCGCCGTTTTTCGAGGCTTCTTTTAGTTTGTCTAAAATATAGGTATGGGAATATAGGTACCTATTAGGAAGTTCTGAATTTTTAAAAGCTCGTTTGCCTGCTCCTGTGTTTTCATTACGGATGTAGTTTTTCATCCCAAACGCCGTATTGATTTTGTGTAATGATTTTTTCTGGGCATCAATACCTATAAATTCTGGCATAATAGCTTTATCATCATTATCCTTTTTGGTTACACTGCCATCGGCTTCTGTAATCTCTAATTTAGTACCTACCCCTTTAGGATTATCAATATGCTCTGCTGGAATATAAACACCCATCTCGTCTTTATTTATAGCAGAAAACTCTTCTTTAAGCTTTAATAAATACTGGTTGTAATTAATATTACCATTATACCCTGCTTCTACCATTGGTGTGTATATAAACTCCTTTGCGGCAAGCATTTCTAGCATGGTGCTTATCATTTTTACAGACACCTCTACAGGTTTAAAAGTCTTTTCTACAAAATTTAAGCCCAGTAAACCAAATTTGTATGTAACCTCTTCATTTTCTGTTACAGTATCTGTTTTTAACCTGTTAAAACTAAAACGCTTCAAAGAATCATCGTATGTAGATTCTTCGGGTAAATCACTTTGATCTGCAAAGGCCTTTAAAGCATTGGCTAATAAACGAATTACCAGTGGATCTAAACCCTGTGAAAAATCGCGTTTCCAGTTTCCGAAGTAGATATTTATAAGGTATTCCTTTATTTTTAAAGGATCTCCTTTATGTCCTAATTTATCAGAAAGCTCACTATCTAATAAACTTTGAGACAATCCAATTAATTCAATATTCCCATGTGAATACTCACCTTCGTCTTCTTTTAAAAAGCCTGCTTTATAAAACTCAAAAGGTCCAAAATGGTCGTCTTTATTCCAGCGTTCTTCACCAACATAAGCTTTTAAGCCTTTATGGTAGGATTCGTAATCCCAGGTTAATTGATGTGCTGCTCCAGCTATAGTGGCATCTGCATAATATTGATCTTTTTTATCGATGCTATTAAGTTGTAATAAGCGGTAAGAGAAATAAGCCCCCTCATCTCGCATGGCATCATTTCGCTCGGTTTCGGCATATTTATTTCGCAATAAATAATCCAACCAATGCCCAAATTCTTCTACCAAAGCCACCATTAATTCGCCACGAGTATCGTTATTCTCCGCTGCCTCACGAACAAAGGCTTCACCTACCCAAATTTCTTGGATATCTTCTCGTTTATTATTATAAAACAAGGCTTTCCCGCCATAAGGAACAGTCTTCTTTACAACTAATGTAGGGGTAAGTATACTCGCATTTTCTTTGGCATCCTTAAATAACTCCTCGTAAGCTTTTGAAGGGATATCTTTACCAAAAATAGCTATAAAATTGTATAAAAATTGGTGTAATGTTGTGTTGGCTGCTAAGTGCTGTAACTGTTCTTGTGGGTAGGTTGTTGTTAAGGCTACCTCTTCACTATCTTCAGACACAGGTGTTTCCTCTGCTTGATTTGCTAATGCGTCTTGATTCGCTTCTGCCTCACTTAATGAGTTCCCAGTAAAAGCCGCTATAGCTCGGTTTACAAATGTGATTTTTGGGAACGGAATCTTTTCTTTGGGCATGGTTTGCGATGGCGAAGGCACCGCAGTACTTATCATAACCGTTGGTTCTCCTGAAGTAATCATACCCCCATGTGCTGTTAAATCGCCTTGACAGACTACAGATACCCCATTAACCTTTACAAGAGGATGTCCTTGAGCTACGACATCTGGCGGCCCAATACAAGTACACATATCCCCAATAAGGGCTACAGGTTTACTATTAATTAATACATTAGGCGCGCCTGGGCCTGTTATGGGACCACCTACATGCGGTACTGAACCACTACACATTGGACACATATGCATACTGCCTATCGTTGCTATTGGTTTTCCTGCCATCTTACCAGTTTTTTTTGATTTCTTCTAAAGTTTCCTTTCCAACGTAAAAACTTTTTATCACTCCTGTTACATTAGGATCAAAGTCGCCTCTAAGCGTTAAGTGCCCCCCCCCAACAGAATCATAAGCAGGAGTAGAATCAATCGAAGTATAAATTCTTTCTTCCTTACTTGGTGCACATTCTTTTTGTCTAATATAGAATGCTGCAACATTATGTCTTAATTTATCATGATTTAAATCAGACAATTCCATAAATTGGTTTAAAGTCATATCAAGTTGATACGGAACCCCCCTAAACACAATAATTCTATATACTGTATCTTCATTACCTCTGTAATCACTCATTCTTATTGAAAAGCTTTCAATATTTTTTTCTCTTGTGGAAAAAGATATTGAAAGCTTGAATAATTTATATTTACAAACCAAAGAAGATTTATCCAATGTTTCTATTTTTCTATCTGGCTCACCAAAAACCTCAACAATCTTCTCCATCGAATCTCCTATAAAAAAAGACTTTCCATTGTATTTAAATTCGCAAGCATCAATTTCGAAACGGTGTGCTTGTTTTGCAAAGGCGTCACTTAATTCTTTAAATTTTGGATGCTCATAATTTGGTGTAATCGTGTAATTATCTGTATAATCGTCTACAGTTTCCTGCTCTAATTGTTTTTCTTGTTCTTCCATCTCTTGTGCTCTTGTTTCTTTAGACAAAAAATTGCAGGATATTAAGCATAAAAGCATGCTTAGTATACTGAGTTGTTTTGTAATAATATCTAGTTTTTGTTTCATTATTTTTTATACTTTATGCTAAATATAGCGTTTACTTTATGTCCTTCCAATACATCTAATGACTCAATATAAAGACACATATGCATACTTCCTATCGTTGCTATTGGTTTTCCTGCCATCTTACCAGTTTTTTTGATTTCTTCTAAAGTTTCAACTATTATCTTTACACCTTTTTGATAAAGTATCAAGTTTTCATTTTAAATTTTTCGGAATAAAAGCTTTTATTTTCTAGTCTTATAAATACTAATTCTTTCTACTGGATGGGTAAGATCTGGTCTGAAACCACCTCTTACTTGCAAATGCCCTCCTCCTGAATAGTCGTAAGGCACAGAAGAATCGAAAGAATATTTGATTTTATCCTTATTGTTATTACAAGAATTCTTAATCATATCATAACTATCCTTAGTAATTAAAAAATCATCAAACTCATAAGTCGAGTTATTGATGAAATCTGCAAAAACTAAGTTTCGATTTAGAGGAATACCTTCTATTAAAATATACTTATCGTTGGGTTTAATGACATTATCATAACCTTCATATATATATAAATATATACTTCTCAAGTTATCATTATTTTTATTTTTTGTAACAACAACACCAATACTTTTCCATGCATATGCATAATGGCCATTATAATCTGGTTCTCCAAAAATTTTCTTAAGGTCTTCTAAAGTAGAACCAAGAAAGAAAGTATTTCCATTATATCTTAGTTCACACTTATTAATTTCTATACGATGCTCTTGCTTATTAAAGGCTTCGAGCATAGCACGAACCTCTGGTGTATCTTTAGCTTTGCTTTTCATAACTTGAGTATTACCATTACAGGCACTTAATAATAATGTTATGAGTATAAGTATATAAATTTTCATATAAACTAATAGTTTTACATCTATAGGGTTTTATCGTATTAATCCAATAAAGGACAATTAAATTCTATAATATCCTCCACAGTAGTGTTTCCTTTTTCGGCAATTGCTCCTAAAATATCATCTCTATTAATGGTATAATTATATAAAGTTTTTTTATGCCGCAATGTGCACGTTTAGGATTTTTTTTATCCCAAATTTCTTTTATGCCAACAAAACATAGCTCATTATTCTTTCCAAGCAGTACCTGACAATAATTGATTCTTTTTATTCCTTTCTTCTATTTTAATAGGAGGTTTCACTAAGATTTCTTAAAATTAATATTAAAACCAAGATTCCGTTAATTCAATTTTTATACCCTTAAATTTTTCTGTTTTTGGAGGCTCAAATCCGCGACCGTCTTTATCTGTTTTTATATACACAATTCGACCATCTTCAAACTCAAATTTATAATGAGTATGGGCTATCGGGGTTTCTTTAGATTTCATAAAACGCACACGAATCCAATCTTTATGAATTTCTGGATTGTACATAACCGAATCTGCCTCGCGTGTAAAAGCTTCTATTTCGTCTTTCCAATATGTATCGCGTTCTGCTTGCTGTTCTGCCGTAGCTTCTGGTGTCGGGATATGACTTCTATACAAAGGTTTTGGAAAACCTGCGGCTTTTCTACGCTCAAAATCTTGTTGACGGTAAGGATCAAAAGCCGTACCTGGCGGCAATGGCCTATTTTTATCCATGTACCATACGTAAAAAGACCATGTTTTTCTGTAATTAGTTTCATGCGACTCTAAATTGGCACCTCCTATTTTTTTATCAGGATGTTGGGCTACCAATTGCATTCCTAAATTTCCTGTAACACCTCCTGTCCCTATCCAAAAAACAATAGCTTTATTGAAAGGAACTATATAAGGTTTACCTATAATACGGTGAGGAAAAGTAAATATTCCTTTTTCTCGATCTAAAATTATCAGCTTTTTTGGGGTAAAAAAAGCATAGGACAAGGATAATAATAACCATATTAACACAACTATATATACATATATATCTGGAGAATTAAAGATCTCTTCGTTATTACCAGTCAAATAAAAAAAAATTAAAACAAAAAAAGCAAAAAAAGCGAAAGTAAGTCCTAATGACTTAGTTTTTATATCAATTACTAGGTGATTTTCACTAATTTTAAAACTACTCCCTTTATCATCTATATACTTCTTATCAAAGAATTTGAATTCCTCTAAAATTTCAAACGGAAGTTTCGCATCAAAAAAATTCTTTATTTGTGTTTTAAAGTTTTTAAACATAGCTCATTATTCTTTCCTAATTACACCTATTAAAGAGTTTTTTTTTACCACCCTCCAATACGTTTACGTTCTGCCCGCTGTTCTTTAGTAGTCTCAGGAGTAGATATATTACTTGGGTATAATGGCTTTGGAAAACCTTCTGCCTTGCGCCTTTGGTAATCTGCTTCTCTAAATTCATCAAACTCTTCATTAGGTGGTAATGGACGGTTTTTGTCCATGTACCAAACAATAAAGGACATGTCTTCATAACAATCGCCTCCAAATATTGTAAAAAGATCAAATGTTTGCCACTTGTTGGGCCTAATAACTTGTAACATAAATCCCCCTACAACATTTTCGCCTCCTGTACTATAAGCAAATTCTACCTTATCAAAATCCATGGTTATATTTGGCTGCCATAAAAAGCCTGTCATGGTAAGCAAGCCATCCCTTCGATTTAAAATTTTTTCTTTTTTGGGCATGGTAAAACCATAGAGAACAAAGAATATGGTGAGTATCAAACATAAAATCATAAAAAAATAATCGGCACTACTTAAAGATTCTTCCGATGGCCACAAAAAAACTAACAAAAAAGCAAACGATACTCCCCCACCAATTAAGGGTGTGCCTAATCGATCATGTTTTTTCCATATAAAATTATCATCTCTCAAAAGGTATTCAGCTTTAGAATACTTTGTTTCTTTATACTTTTTGTATTTAACATGAATTTTTTTTTCAACTCTATGGTAATACTTTTTAAGCTTGTCTGGATTTCGATAATCTTCATGGGTTATTTTCCGAGTACAATCTTTTACCATGGTTTTTTAGTTTTCAATTCATCTAATGGAGCTATAGTTACCGCCTCACTTTGGTTTAAGTCACTAACATATAAACCAGCACTTAAGGAGCGTGCCCTTATTTTTGCTCCTAAAAAACGTTCTTTACCTGCTAATGGATAAGGGAAATGCAAGCCTTGACTTTCGTCTACTTTAAGGCGCAAAGCAAATACGATGTCTGACCGCAAAGTGATTTTAGATTCGTGCTCTTTAGGAATCCAAAACTTGATCTCTAAGGCTTCTCCATTTTCACTATCGTATATCTTATTTATCGCCCCCATATTCATGGCAATAGTTCCTTGATTTTCAACACCCTTAGGATAGAAGAATGCATAGGCTTCTACTTGATCAGGATGGTTAAAAAAGCGACTAAATACCATTTTAGCACTAAAAGACGAAGCAGTTTCCAAAGACGTAGTTATTGTTCCCATACCAGGTTCAAAACTAGAGTTAGAAAAGGTTTCTTTTTTAGAGTTATTTGGGTTAAAAACAATTTGTTTACATACTATATAATCAAATAACTTCGCTTGGGCATCTAGAGGATTCATAAGAGTATCCAAAAAATCATCATCAGTTAACTCATCCTTTTTTTCTAATATTTTTAGCGAATACTCCATAGGAGACATGTTTGCAGGTTTAGGAAATTTTTCAGTATCACTTAATAAAAAGTTTTTAAAATAGGTTTCCAACTCACTATCTGTTAACAATGATGCAACAATAAGAAATCCTACCCCAACCGCAGCAGCAATCCAACCAACAGGACCTCCTAAAACGGCAATGGTACCTATAGATGCAGCAGCGGAAACTCCAAAGGCCACACCAGCTCCAACTAATGCAAAGCCAGCATCCATATCTCCCTTATCCATAGCTGCAAAACTATCATAAAAACACCACCCTGCTGTTATACCTCCTCCTATAACACTTAATCCTGTAAGGCGCTTGGCAAAAGTCAAAAGTATCGGAAACTTTTTTACCTCTATCTGAACTATCGTATTCACCAAAAAACTTGATTAATTCTTCAATAGTCATTCCGAGATGGAAAGACTTACCATTATATACCATTTCGCACCCATCTAATTCAATACGATGCTCTTGTTTATTAAAGGCCTCGAGCATAGCACCAACCTCTGGTGTATCTTTAGCTTTGCTTTTAATAACTTGTGTATTACCGTTACAGGCACTTAATAGTAATGTTATGAGTATATAAATTTTCATATAAAAACTATAAGCCGATTGAGCAGACAAGTTGTGAAGCGGATGATCTGGAGCATCTTTGCATCTTTTTGATAAAGTATCAAGTTTTCATTTTAAATTTTTCGGAATAAAAGCTTTTATTTTCTAGTCTTATAAATACTAATTCTTTCTACTGGATGGGTAAGATCTGGTCTGAAATCACCTCTTACTTGCAAATGCCCTCCTCCTGAATAGTCGTAAGGTACAGAAGAATCGAAAGAATATTTGATTTTATCCTTATTGTTATTACAAGAATTCTTAATCATATCATAACTATGCTTAGTAATTAAAAAATCATCAAACTCATAAGTCGAGTTATTGATGAAATCTGCAAAAACCATTTCTCTATTTAAAGGCATACTATTTACTAATAAATAATCATTATTGGGTTTAATTATATCTTTATATCCTTCATATATATATACATAAATATTATCAATACTATCAGTTTCTTTTTCTTTTAGTACTTCAATTTTTATTTTTTTCCAACCATAAGCATATCCTACATTATAATCTGGTTCTCCAAAAATTTTCTTAAGGTCTTCTAAAGTAGAACCAAGAAAGAAAGTATTTCCATTGTATCTTAGTTCACATTCATTAATTTCAATACGATGCTCTTGCTTATTAAAGGCCTCGAGCATAGCACGAACCTCTGGTGTATCTTTAGCTTTGCTTTTAATAACTTGTGTATTACCGTTACACGCACTTAATAGTAATGCTATGAGTATAAGTATATAAATTTTCATATAAACTAATAGTTTTATATCTATAGGGTTTTATCTTATTAATCCAATAAAGGACGATTAAATTCTATAATAGGATTGGGCACTTTTATTATTCTACCAGAAAAGATTAAATCTCTATCTAAAGCAGGATTTAATTCTAAAATATCCTCCACAGTAGTGTTTCCTTTTTCGGCGATTGCCCCTAAAGTATCATCTCTTTTAATGGTATAATTGTATAAAGTTTTTTTTATGCGGCAATGTGCAGGTTTAGGAAACTTTTTATCCCAAATTTCTTTTATACCAACTATTCCTTTTTCTTTATTGCCAACTATTTTTTCGGTTTGTAATTCGCTTATCGTAATAGAATGTTCTATAAAATCTTTAATTCCTTTTTCATCAATTTTTCCGCCTTCTTTTTGTTCTACATAAGCTGCTATTTTTTCCGTAATATCTGTTTCTAGGATATTAACCCGCAATCCCTTCAAAGCCTCATCTACTTCCTCTATGGCATGCAGGGTACGATCCACCACTATACTTGGAGAACAGGCATCGCATACCTTATCTGGATGTTGTTTTGCCCAAGTTGTAACAATATTTTCTTGCCAAACAGACTCTACAGGATGCCTCATAAGCTCATCAACTACAGAAATCACCTCTTCAACATTGGCACCACCTGTCCAGACTTCAATCATTTTCTCTCCCACTTGCCGAACAGCTTCTACAGCCAATTGAGCGGATAAGTTGTGAAGCGGATGCTCAGGGTCATCTTTGGCAACCTGAGTGTGAGATGGATCTGTACCAATTGCAAAAGATCCTGTACTCATCACTTTTAGATCTTTGTCGATAAGAACCTGTGCATCATTTAATGTCGATGCACTACTATGTAATACGAAATGTTGTGTGAATTTGAACATACTACTAATATGCTCTGTTAGCCAGTGAAACTTTTTTTCTATAGCATCAGGAACTAAATATTCTGAGTATTTTAAATAATCTCTTACCGTTAGTAAGTTTTCAAAAGTATTTAAATATGTATTATCATTAGTACCAGAACCATCTTCAGCCTGTGCTTCATCAAAAGCTCCCATCCATTCTAAAAGCATCATATCACCAAAAGTACGTGTATTATGCTTAGTCTCTTCCCAGGGTTTATATTCTATATTAAAAAAATGTTCGTTTAAAATAGGCATGATACTGGCTGCTGTATCTACTAAACCAAAGGTCCCGGTAACAATAGGAATATAAGAGGCTAGCTCATTAATCTGCCCACAATTTGAACGTATCTTTTTAGAGTCTATAATACTATATTTTGCCCCATACGTTTTTTTATTTCTTAAATCAGTATAGTTATATATAAATCCTTTATGGTTGCCATCTACCCATGGAAATACTAAGGGTTCTACAGATTTAATTAAAGCCACTTCACTATAATTACTATGTGCAAAATAATCTTCCAAGGTATGCAGGGCAGCTCCGAAATTTATTAGGCTTTTGGGGTCACTAATTTTACCTTCGGCCGCTTTTCCGAGCATCTTTTTAATATAGGCATACGATGTTAAATAAGGAGCTCCGTCTACTTGATAAGTATCTTCTAAGCTACGAATGTAGTTTTTCATTCCAAAATCAACATTCACCTTATGTATTGCATTTTCATCATCTACATAACCTACAAACTTGTTATATAATTGCTTATCACATCTATCCCCTTTTATATCGTCTTGCCCTACTCCTTTTGGATTATCTATATGCTCTTCGGGACGATACACACCCAATGAGTCTGGTGTAATATCTATATACTCATCTTCCAAAATTTTTATGTGCCCTTGATAATCTTCTATTTCGTCCTTATTAAGATCATTCTCTTTGGGCGCATGGATAAACTCTTTTACGGCTGCTAGTTTTACTACGCTTGTTAAGGCATTTACAGATAACTTTACGGGGTAAAATTTGCTAGAAGTAAGTTTAAACTTAAATTTAGGTGGTAATAACCCCCAATCTACTCCAGAAGGCAAAGTTATATCCGTTATATGTTTTTCAGAAAGTGTTTGGGTATTAAGAGTTTCTTTATCGATATTATTACTTACAGCTTCGCTAATTGTAACATCTTTATTATTAAAATACTCTTTAGACCCCTTACCCAAACCATCTGCCGCATTAGACATAGGACGTACAATCATAGGATCTACCGCCTGAGAAAAATCTCTGAGCCAGTTTCCCATATAAATAAGATCTAAGGTTTTTTGGACCTCATCCTTAGATATATTTCTAAACTTTACTTGTTCTAAAATCAGTTTTTCCAAAGCCTCTTTTTCTATATCCCCATGTCCATAATTACCCTCACCAGCGGTGTGGTGTTCTCCATGCGGTTTTAGATATCCTGCTTTATAGAACTCATAATTTCCTTTTTTATCTTCTTGCTCTTGGCGTTGTTTATTAACATATTTTTTCAAATCGTTATGCAACTCTTTAAACTCCCACACAAGTTTTACAGGTGTTTTACCATCGATACCAGCATCTGCAAAATGTTGACTGGCTTGCTCAATAGGATTTATGTTATACAATCTGTAAGCAAATTTTGCCCCATCATCGCCCTGAGCATCTTTATTTTCAGTTTTCGCATAGTGATGACGTAACAAATAGTCTAAATAATGTCCATATTCCTCTATAAGCGCCGTCATGAGTTTGCCTCGTACGTCATTATCTGTTTCTGCATCTCTAATCGCTTGCTCTGCAACCCAAATCTCGTGAATTTCGCTATCACTATAAAATGCCGCAAATCGTCCTCCATACGGTAGGGTTTTCTTAACTTTAAGTGGTGGATCTGTAAGTATGGCTGCTTTGCTTTTAGCATCTTGATGCAATTCATCAAATGCTTTTGCAGGGATATCTAAACCAAATATTTTAATAAAGACACGCATAAAAAGAGCAAGACTCGCTTTTTTTGCAATTAAATGTAATTGGTCTTGTGCAAATGTCGTGGTAAATGTTACCGTTGTACTATCTTCTGGAATTTCGACTATAGGAGCCAATGCTGCAAGTGCTGCTTGATTAGCTATAGCTTCCTTAGCATTACCAAGAATTCGGTTAGTTAAGCTAATTTTTGGAAAAGGGATTTTATGCTTAGGCATGGTTACCGATGGTGTAGGAGCAGATGTACTGATTATTACATTAGGTTCCCCTACTGTAATTACTCCTCCGTGTGCTGTCATGTCTCCTATACAAGCAACAGGTTTTCCATTAAAAAGAACATTTGCAGTCCCCTGTGCAATAACATCTGGCGGTCCTACACATACACACATATCTCCTATGAGTGCAGCAGGTTTATTGTTTATAAGCACGTTGGGGGCTCCTGGTCCAGAAACTGGACCTCCTACGTGTGGCACCGTACCCGAACACATCGGGCACACATGCATACTTCCTATGGTGGCTATTGGTCCTGGCATAATTTTCTTTTTTTACATGACATCTATTTTCCCACTAGCACCTTGTACAGCCGTCATTTGACCTTGTACTGTGGTTTGCTGTCCTTTTAATTCGGCCGCTGTTTGACCTTCTACTGTAACACTTTGTCCTTTTAATTCGGCATTACCTGTGGCTTCTACTGTTACATTTCCGCTACTGTTTATTAAGGTATCTCCCTCGGCCTGTAAATTGGTAGCACCTTGAGACAATACAGACGTATCGCCTTCTGAGGCTGTTTTTATTTCGCCTTGTGCCTGAATATCAATATTTTCTTCAGCTACTATTTTAATATTCTTGGCTGTAAATTCTATATTTTCTGTTGCGGTTATAAATAACGATTTGGCTTGGGTATCAAAAGTGATGATACTACCTTCATTATCGTAAATATTTATTTTTTCTTCGCCTTCTTTATCATTAAGCTCTATAGTATGTCCACTTCTTGTCCTTATGGATTTCACATCGTTAGCATCGCTTTGAAATTCTTCTGCTTTTCCGTTACCATTGTATAGACTTCCCATCATGTAGGGGTGTTCTGCATTACCACCTTCAAAACCTACCAGAACTTCTTCACTTACTTCTGGAATAAAATGAAAGCCTTTATCGCCTCCTGCATGTGGCGTTACAATACGAATCCAAGGAGTTACTTCGTCTTCTACTTGTTGCCACGGAAATTGTACTTTAATACGGCCTAATCCTTCTGGGTCTGCATTTTCCATGACCACTGCTGTTTGGGTCTCACTTCTAGGGAAGGCATGTATATTGGTGTTTGGATACGCATCAAACTCGGCTGTTATGGCTTCAAAACGATTTTTATAATCGCCATTTTCACTATTGGTATGTGTTATATCTGTAACACGATAGCTACCGCCTTCAATTTTTACAATGCTTCCTAATTTTACACCTGGATTATCACTGACGCCATTAAGTTTTACCTGCTTTATTTCGATCGCCTTTTTTTGAATTTCGATACTAGTATCTAAACGTTGTTTTGCTTGTGGATCGTTATAAAGATTATGCCATACTTTGGTTTCTTTATTAAATATTGTATTTGCTTTATTAGCAACGAAACCGTTATAGCCATTGGCACCTGAGGTGATATCTTTCGCATCTTTTTCGTGAACTTCATCCAACAAATAATCGTTTGTATAATACTTGTAATTATGTGATTCTGGAATCAGACTTAAATGGTATTCTTTAAGATCTACACCATAGGTTAATTCTAACTCCTGGGTCTCTGGAGCTCCAAAAACTAATTGAGCACCATTATAGTAAAACCATTCTCCGTACTGTGCTGCTAAACGGCTTGCATAATCGTAAGCACTCTCATTATGCTGCACTGTATAATGCAACGGATTATCGTTATTAGGCTGTATTAATAGTTCGAGTTTAGAGCTATCGTAGTCTCTAAATGTTTTGTCTAATATCTCGGATAAAGACACATCGTTATGAGATGCGTAATGCGGTCCGTCGTCTGCCAAAAAGGTAGGACTTTGTACTTTTATAACCACTTCGTCTCCCGAACCAGCATCGTGTCCTTTTATTGTTTTTATTTGGGTAACTATGCCTTTAAATTCTAAGGACTGGTAACCTTCGAAACCATCTAAAGAACTCACTTCTACGGTGAGTGTTTCTCCCAAAAAATTCTTACTGGATTCTCCCAAGTCTGTAGACAGATCTTCCAGAACATCCATACGACATACGAGTTCTAGCATATGATGCGCATCTAGTTGCTGATGCAATACAAACCTCTTAAAGGTTGCTACTTCGTTACCGCTTATAAATATACTTGTACTACTTTGTAATGCCATGGTAAAATGTATTTTAGTGGTTTACCCTATCCCTTATAAACTATAAATAACACTAACAATTTATTTGGTATTTGTAAACAATCCGTTTTTGTATTTTAATTTTAAAATCTTGCCTGTAGAATCCATAAATCCAGAGGGTGCATTTTTATCACCTTGCACATAAGATTCTTTAAGTTCATAATACGTAATTTCTTTTTTATCTTTATTGAATGCGGGTTCTAGATCATCGCCGCGGGTAACCTCATAAACAAATCGGTCTTTCCCATCGAAACATCCAGAACAATCTATTAAGTTTCCACTCTTGAAACTTAATAATCTATATACGAAAAACTCTTTCCCAGAGCCGTGTGTACCATAACCTTTTATTAAATATTTACCATCGTCTATATTATTAATTTCATAATGGGTAATATCGGTACCATGTTCGCCTATTTTTTCTTGTTTTTCATTGAATGATAATAGTCCTGAATACAGTCCCTGTTTTGTTTTATATTGAAATGCAGAATTATATATATGCCAGGTACCGCCATTTAATTCGTTCCATGAAAAAACTCTTAACTTTTTATCTTTACTTGTTACAATCTTTACTCTGGTTGATAACGAATCGAAAGGAAACGCTAAAAAAGATTCATCTTTTAAAGTTTTAATCAAGGTGTTTTTAAATCGGTTTAAAATGGTATCTCTTGCTTCTCCTTTTTTTCCTGCGTAATCATGTCTGTTATCGTAGAATTTTTTATAAATTTCTAATAATTGCAGATCCTTATTTTTTAGATCTGAAGCGTTTTGAGAAATACAATTAAATTGCAGTGTAATACATATTAAAACAAAAAAAGGTTTCAAAAATCTCATCGCTAATCAAATAAATTATTCATTTGCATAAACCGCTTAAAGGTTACGACTTTGTTACCTGTTACATGTACTCGTGTTACTTTGTAATGCCATGGTAAAATGTATTTATGAATATTTAACATGATATAAAGGTCTTTTTACTTTATTCTCTCTAGTTGATTGATGAGATACGTTCCTTCTTTCCCATTAAGATAACCAACTCCAATATCCATTTTATATTTTTCATCATTTTTATAATCTTTTAGATAAGATGTAAAATATACAAAACTGCTTCTTGCACCATTTAAGCTAACAGAATCTAAGCTCATGTGTTTTATTGGTTTTACAATTGAAACACTTGTTTGTTCACTCTTAACATAACGCTCATAGAATGCTTTATATTCCTTATCTACAAAAGGAGCATCTATAGTTATATTAAAGATTGAATCTTGTGCTTGTAACAACACGATATTACATGCTTTGTGATAACATATAGTAACTTGATTTTCTGAGACATCGGTTATTTTCTCATCCAACAAGCTATAGGTTTTTATAACAGTTTGGTATGATTTATTATATAAGGATATCTCTTTTCTTTTTATATCATTGCTTTTTTGATGATCACAATATATTGTATCTATTTTAACCTCTTCTTTAGTGACCTTATTTTCAAGGTTATTATCGGTTTGTTTTTCTTTTTTACATGAAAAACAAATTAAAACACTTATAAGTAATAACAGTCTCATCTTTTTAACTTGAAAAAATATTATAATGCAAAATGTAACGCCAAGAAGCTACTCTTTCTAAAGCTTTAATATGTATAGACTTTCTAGATATTGACTTGCTATGAAAAATATCTAAGCTTTTATTATCTCTTAAAAGACGCCTAGCATCTGTTTCGGCTTGATAAAAATAATAGGTCCAATAGGCGGTTTCATCTTCTGTAGGGTTTTTAAGAGCAAAATCTTTTCGATACTTTACAAATAAATCTCTTCGATGCGCCAAAACTGCGCCAATAGCGTCTATAGCGTCTATAGCACTTTCTAAGTCTTTAAATTTCGCACTAGGCACAATCTCTTTTCCATACCGTTCATTTCGTTCTACCATATAAGGCTTATACTCATCATGAATATTATAGTCTTTTGGCAAATACTTTTTAAACCTTGGATACTCTTTTGGAGAACTAAAAAAATCTAAACCTAAAGTTTGAAATCCATTTATTTCTTTATTCGTTATGAGTTTATTCTTCTTGTAGTTCAAATCAAGATCCAGATATAAATGACCAAGACCTTCACCTACAGCAATAGTAAACAAATAGGAAGGGGCAAGGCCTACTCTTGCTGCTGTTTTTTCAATAATATCAACAATAGGCTGCTCCTTTTCGTCATTAGCATATCCCCCATAAGCACTAACATGTACATTATATTCTTTAGCTAACTCTGCTTTTCTTTGTAGCTTGGATTTGGATTTTTTTGGCTTATCCATATATTATCTTAAAGCTTTAGACTTTATCAGGCCAATGATTCGTAAACGTAGTTCCTTTAATACTAATTTCTTTTGCAGATATTACTATTTCTGTTTTTAGTGGTTCGTCACTTACAGCATCAAAATCTTCGTGGTAACTTAAACAATATGCTTCTTTAAACTCAAGTGTTTTAAGACTAGACATATTATCTCTTTTATAAAAAACAACTTCTCCATCTTTTGCCATATTAGAAGAAATCATCCATTCTAAAAAATCTGTTTTATTAGTAGATTCTATAAGAATTTTTACTTGTCCGCCTCTTGGTTTTTGTGATGGTCTACCTGTATAATCTGCTCCTTGTTCAAAAGAAAAAGAACATTTTAATACATTCATAGTATCATCATCTATAGTTAATTGTGATAAAAACGACATTGTATTTCGTGTTAGTATTTAGTATGCATTAAACAACAAAGGAAGTGTTGAGAACACTTCCTTTGTAAAATTATTTCAATAAATAAAAGGCCATTATTTATGATGCCCATTCATTTATGTGTACGCCATTACCAACACTAATTTCTCTAGCAGAAATTACGAAAGATTCTACCATAGGATTTTTACCTGTAGATTCGAAATTTTCATGATATTTAACCATGTAACCTTCTGAGAAATTAAGTTCTTTTGCAGTAGCTTCTGTATCTCTTTTTAAGAATACAATAGCGCCATCTCTACGCTCGAAGTTGTTAAACATCCAGTCTGAAAGACTAGTATCTGCAGTAGATTCAACAGTTAATCTAATTTTCCCACCTCTTGTAATAGAAGACGGTCTTCCTGTTGCATCTGTTTCTTGGTGCAGTTCGTAAGAACAATTTAAAACATTGTACTCTTTCCCTGCTACTTTTAATTTTGCTTTAAAAGACATAATAATAAAAATTTAAATAATTAATAAATATATAAAAGCCATTAATGGCATGAAGCTAATATATATATTTATGAAAATTCAAACAAACAAAATAGTAAATTTTAGACAAAAATATTGTTTATGAAAGAAAATGCATCGACCAACTGCAATCTGCTAATTATTATCGACTCTTTTACAAACAATAACGTGATCTTCTTTTATATTATTTCCCGACACCGTTTTTGAGAAATTGATATGCTGAAGTCCGCTCCACCAATTTGGTTTAAAATAGAAAATCCAACCTAATGCTTCTTTACTATTATTTAAAAATTCTATTTTACTTTCTGGATGTCTTTCATTATAATCGTTAATGAAAAAGTAAAATAATTTACCAAACTCCATGGCTTCTGGTGCTTTCACCCTAAAATTAGTAATGTCGTTATTGTCTTGTTTTTTTTGGAACTCGAAACTTATTACCAAAGGATCTTTTAGCTCTTTTGCTGTGGGGTCTTTAATATTATCTCCTAATGGATACAACCACTCTTTATATACTGGCACTGGGATAACCAATGCAAACTCATACAATCTGTAAAATAAAAAGGGAATTAAAAAAGCAAAAGTAGATGCTAAATAAATAAATTTAAATGGCTCTTTGAATCTATTTATAATGTTAAAAAAAGCGATCAAGCCAATACAAATAATAACGATTGTAAATAATAACTCTGTAAAAAACGACTTGTTATCCTCCGATAGGCCTTCAAAATAATTTCTCAAGACATATATATGTACGCCTCCTAAAATTAGAAAAACCACCTGAAATCCAATATAACTATTTAATGGCGTATCATTTAAAACCTTTCCCGAACTTAACAAACCTGTAAGTGCAAAAGCTACTAATATGAGAAGCGCATAAATAATGGCCTTCTTTTTATTTTTTGTAAATACCTTTCGCAACTTGCTCATTAATATCATCATTAACGAACCTATTATAAAAAGCCCTAAACTAAGCTTAAAAGCATCTCCTTGAACTATACTATTTATTGAACCCATGGTTGGTATTATATTATTGTTGAAATTCCCATTGTAGGACCTTGTTCTTTACTTAAAACAAATCCTTCTTTTTTATCTACTAAAAATTTTGTGATTACATCTAATTCTAATGGAATGAAGTAATCATAAAAAACATTAACAAACTTTAAAATGCCATCTTTTTTTATGTATTCGTCTATTTGTTTCTCTTTAATTGGCCCTATAATGACTTCTAAAAATGGCTGAAAGATGGTACTGCTTTTTGATTGTGTAACAAAATCCACGCCTAATTGATTTCTTTCCTGATTTTTTAATGAAACTTCACTTTCCAATTTTTTATTAAACTGCACATCTACATTTAAAATCTTCTCTAAACTTAATCGTGTTAATTCTAAATTTCCCGCTATTTTGTAACTGTAGGGTAATAATTTTACCAGTTTTAAAATATAAGCTTTGGGAATCGCTTTGTTTATTTTCCAAAAGTCTGTTAATAAATCATCTTTTAAGCTGTAAAAATTCTCTAATAAATCTCTTTCCTTTTTTTCAATTTTTAATCGCTGAAAAAAAAACTCATTCTCTATCGGACTAAAAAAAGTTCTGGCACTCTTCTCTTCTTCTTTGTATTTTTTCCTTTTTGCTGTATAAGAACGCCCTTTTTCGTTTTCTCTTTTTGAGTGAAATACGCCCTCTGGTAAACTATCATAAATTCCATTTCTGGAAAGATTTAATAATAATGTGTTTTCTTCTTCTAACTTTTCTATATTTAAAACATCCCTCCTATAAGATCTTGAAAAAGTACTGTTGTTTCTAATTAAAAAATCAATTTCTGATTTTGAATTTTCCTGAACCTCAGATACTATAACTTCTGCTTTCAAGTTTTCGTATACTAAAGCTAATTCTTCAAAAACGGTTATTAATTCTTCTTCTTTCAAATTAAGGAAATTGTTTATTCTGTATAAATTCGACGTCCTCCACAAACAAATCGCCTACTCCAAAAACTGTGCGTTATATCACTCACTTTAACACCTTTTTCAGCACCGTTTCTAACACTTGTGGAATGAACAAACTTATTATTACCAAGGTATATTCCAACATGTGTAATAGCATTACTTCTAGTACCTACACCCTCAAAAAACATTAAGTCACCTTCTCGTAAATTTTCTTTTACTGTAAACTTATCTGTATATTTTGAGTTGTATTGTTTTTCTGCGGTACGCTCTATATATAAATCGTATACTTTAGTATATACACGTTGTGTAAACGACGAACAATCGATACCTTCTTTCGTTTCTCCACCCATTAAGTAAGTAACCCCCATCCATTCGTCTATAAACTCATAAAGTTCATTGTTTGTTAAACTATCTACAGGAACTTCCATAATTTTGGAGTACTTATATTGTGTTTTTGTAAATGTTACTTCTGGTTTGGGGGGTACAGAATCATAAATAACATGAACCGTATTTTTTACTTTTAATTCTTCTTTTTTCTTAGCTAGTGCTTGTTTATTTTTTTTAACTGCTTTTATTTTTTCAGCCTTATTTTTAGCTATTTGTTTTTCTATTTTTCTTCTCCTCGACGCTTCTTTTTTAGTAACTCCTATTTTAATTTTGTTTACTACAATTTGCTTAGCTTCTTCAGATTTTATTAAAAAATACTCTGTAATATAATTCTCTTTAGTAATAGTAACCACATATTCTCCATAAGGAATAGTTTCTTTAAATTTAAAAACACCTTGTTCGTCAGTTTTAGCTGCTAAAGTAGTGCCTTCTATTGCTACAATAGCATTTTCTACAGGCTTAGCTGTGCTTTTTTCTATAACAACACTTTCGAAGTTTAGATTTTGTGCTGAAATAATATTTGAACAAATTGTTAAAATAAAAAAAAAGAATATTCTCATAGTTACGTAGATTTAAGGCTACAAATTAAAAGAAATATCTCTTTCTATTATAGAAAAGCTTAAAGTTTTTCTCTTAAAATAGACGAACTGTAAAAAAATAACACATAAACGGTAACATTTAACTACATATATTTATATATTTTTGATTAACTATTATATTTAACAATGAATTCTCATTTTTTCACACTCCCATTCAATGCGCAACATATTATCACCAATAAAGAGCACAATAAATGCGATATAAAGGAGTCTATCGCTCATTTTATTCATTTAATAACGACCACATATTTTGGTGAATGCACTTTTGATGAAACTTTTGGGTGCTCTATCTGGGAAGTGGATTTTGATAATTTAACCAGTACGAATAAAATTAAAACATTAATAACAAACTCCTTATTTGATTCGTTAAAGAAACATGAAAAGCGATTAACAAAAGTAGATGTAAACATCGTTATTAAGCAAGAAGAAATAAATGATACTAAAACATCTAATATTATCAAAAAAAAGGTTTCTATTAAAGTAATTGGTAAAATAAAAAAAACAGATGAAGATTTCTTATACAAGGAGTTTTTCTATATAGGACCGCTATCTTACTAATTACAGGTAATGAAAACAAATAACATGAAAGAAAATAGTAAAGAGCAAATAAAAAACAGAATGCTAAAAAAAGCAGCAACACTTTGGGGTGTGCCTGCTAATGAAATTGAAATGTCTTTCGACCCCGTAATTTCACTTTTGTTAACTGCTTGTGCTGCCGAAATTGAAAAAATATCGGGAGAAATAGATGAATCTCAAACAAGAATTACTGAGAAAATTATACAATTAATGACTCCCAGTACCATTTTTGGTCCCAAACCCGCTCACGCCATTCTATATTCTGAACCCATAGACCCTCTTTTAAGTTTAAATTCAGATTATATGTTTTCATTTAAAAAGAAAACATCATTTAAAAATACATCTGTTAATTTCAAAGACATTTATTTCTCGCCACTACAAGAATTTAACCTTACTAATGGCTTTATTAAATATATGGCGACTGGTAGCTCTATATCTGAGGTTGGTAACAAAAAACAATTTGAAAATATTTTCAAAGCAAATAAAACACCTGGACTTCAGGAATCCTCTCTTTATTTGGGTATATCCAGTAGTTTAAAAAGCATCTCTTTAAAAGACATTTCTTTTTATTTTGAACTACAAGATGTAGAAGATAATGCCATTTTTTATCACCATTTAAAAAACGCAGAGTGGTTTATTGGTGATAAAAAAATTAATGTCTGTGAAGGTTTTTTTAACAGTAAAAAAGCAACTGAATTAGATTTAGATTCCATTTTTAATGAATCATCTAATAAAACAAATAATATTGTTGAGCAAATAAGAAACAATTATTCAAGGCATTACATCACCGTTAAATCTAAAGAAACAAGTTGTAAAGCAACTGCTTTTCCAGAATTAGATCAAATAATATCGGATCATAGACTTAAAATAGAAAATGACATTATTTGGTTAAAGGTTGTATTTCCAAGAGTTGTAAATAATAGCTTATTGGAAAACGTATATTGCTCTTTGAATGCTTTTCCTGTAATAAATAGAGAATTAAATAGTTTTTCTTACCAAATGAAAGAGTATATAAATATTCTCCCTATTAAAACAGAAAACTTGTTTTTAGACATAAAATCTATTACAAATACCAATGGGGGTGTATACAAATCGCAAAGTAAAAATACTTCTGGTGCAGAAAAAGGCATCTTTACCATTAGAACAGATAATACTGGAAAACTTTACCATAGAAAGGCAAAGGAATACATTGCACATTTAATAGAATTACTAAAAGATGAAAGTGCTTCTTTCTCATTTTTTAACAATGATTTTTTACACAAAAACCTTAAGAGTTTAAACCAACTTATTTCATTATTGGAAAATAAAGTATCTGAAATAACGAATGAAGTTACAGAAACTTGCTATGTCTCTTTAAAACCTTTTAGAAAAAAAGAAACTCTGTTAATTGAATATTGGACTACAAATGGAGACGAAGCGAATAATATTAAATCTGGCAGTTCATTAAAAGTATATAATGGTGTTGGAATTAAACAAAAAAGCAGTTTTTTCATCACCTCTACTTATGCAGGAAAAAATGATCTAAGCATGAACGAGCGCCTTAATAGCTATAGAAGAGCATTACTTTCTAGAGATAGAATTGTTACCAAGGAAGATGTAAAAGCACTATGCTACGAAATGTATAATGACAAAGTTACTAATGTAGATATTAGTAAAGGATATACTACAGATATTGACTTGAAAAAAGGGCTTGTTCAATGCATAAATATTGAACTAACCCCCAATAATGAAGCACTCACAGAACAGCACGAATGGCATTCTTTAAACAATAATTTATTGCTATATCTAGAAAAACATTCGGTAAGTGTTTTCCCTTACAAAGTAACACTACTATCAAAATAATTTATTCGAAGCATTCATTAATTCGCAATCAAGCAGAACACAGGTTTTGACCTTTTGGGTCAAAACCTGTGTTCTGTATATAACCTCGTCCAGAACTGCCCTTTTTAACAGTTCTAGTGGTTTTCAAATTAAATGACTAGGAAATCCCTGCCCGAGAGTCCAAGAATTTTCAGGCTAAGGGCTTTTCATCGTAAAAAAACGAACTGTTTAAAAATTAAGCATCCTTTTTTTTGCTAAAATGAATCGAAAAACTATTAAAATATTTAAATTTACATTATAATACTATTCCTTAGCTAAGGAAGTTTTTATCTACAAATTAATGAACAAGCAAAAATCAAAACATTTAGACAAGAACGTTATCTACTTATTTTTAATAGCTTTTTTAATTTCTGCATCTGTACTCGCTTATAGATATACTAAATATGCACCTTGCCAAGATGTTGTATTAAGCATAAATGCTAGAGAATTTAGACAAGATGAGCTTATAAAATTTAAAGATAATACAGAAAATGCTAATTCTTGGGCTTGGGATTTTGGAGACGACTCCGAAATTTCTACAAATAAAGAAGCATTGCACTTTTATAAAAACCCAGGAGAGTATACTGTAAAATTAATAGTTAATAATATTTGTGAAACAACAAAAACCATTACAATTAAAGAGAAACTATTTGTTATAGACTCTACGAAACTTCCAATATTTAAAATTCCACGCACCATTAAAGTTGGAGAAATATTAATTGTTGAAGACGAAACAAACAATGCCTCTACCTGGGAGTGGCGATTTGGAGAAACTGCCGAAGTAAACGATACAAACAGGATAGCAGAATATGCTTATAAAGAAGCGGGCTTAAAAACTATTTCATTGATAATAAATGGCGATGTAAATCATATTGCAGAAAAGCGAATCATGGTATTAGCTTTAGAGGAAGAAGATGATGACATCACCCCCATTACTGGAACGAATAGAAATATTAGAGATAATATAAAAGCGAATCCAACGGGCGAATCAGACTCCGATGGCAATTTAATTGCGGTGCCTCTTATTAATGAATCTCAATTTAAAAATAAGTTAATGTTAATATCACAAAACAAGCTTACTGCTAATACTTTTTCAGAATATTTTTGCGGCAATATTAACAAAACGGTTATAGTGAATGGTAAAGAAGTATCTTTTCTTTTATTCTGCGAAAAAATCAGAGGAAAACGATTAAAAATCAAACAATTAACCATTTACAGAGAAGAAGGTTCTAATTGCATTAAGTCTGTGGGCATTAAGCATAGTAGATTTGGCATTTTATAAATAAGCAGCGATTAATATGGATTCTAACACTAATTATAGAGTAAACTGGATAGATGGGATGAAAATCAATAAAGGTCATTTTATTGAATCTGAAAACGCCCTTTTATCCTCTTTAAATAATGCGATTAAAAAAAATATCACGCCTATTAATTTTGGGCTTCTACCAGGTTTTAACGACTCGGAAAGCTCAATAGATGTCTCAATATCTTTAGATGGACAAGACTCAATAGCCATTGTACTAAATAAATGTATAGCAGTTACATTAGGAGGCCATCAAATACATATTACCAAAGAGACCAAAGAGTTATTAGAACAATCGGGGTACATATTAAAGCATAGTTATACAATTAATCAGGAAGAAACAGAATGGTACGTTGTTCTTAAAGTAAATCCTTTTAAAAACATTCCTATAGGTAATGCAGACCCAGAGGAAGAACCTCCTAGGCACCCTTACACATTACCAGAATACACACTAGATGTTTTACCTAAATCTCAAATATCTAAAAAAGAACTAGGCTTATACCATTTAACCATTGGTAAAGTTATTTTAGTAGACAATACGCCTACTTTATATGAAGATTTTATACCGCCATGTAGTTCTATACAAAGCCATCCCGATTTAAAATTCACATTCACAGAGCTTAATGCCTTTTTAAATCAAATGGAAGCTTATTCGATGCATATTATTCAAAAAGTACATCAAAAAAAGCAAACCAACGAATTGGCGCATATGGTATTACATTTAGCCGAAAGAACGTTACAGTATTTAAATAATAACATATCGGAGTCTAGACTAGAAGATAAGTACGAGCCTCCAATATCTATGATCTCAAAACAAGTCAGTTTAGCCAGAACTATAAAAAGCAGTTTAGATATTTATATAGGTACAGGAAAAGAAGATTTACTAAATTATCTTACAGATTGGTGTGATTTAAATCAAGGGGCTTTTGAAAATGTACTTATAGATATGATAGACTTAGAGTATGTTCATACAGATATTAATGCTTCACTATATAAAATATCATCTTTTACCAGACTTATGCTGTCCTTGTTTAAAAAATTAAATGAGCTGGATTATATTGGAAAAAAATCTGACTCTAATATTTTTGTAAAAGAAGAGGTTGTAGAAAAAAATGACGAAGTAAAAAGAAGAAGAAGTTTCCTTTTAGATTAAATAATAACTCATGAGTTTTCTAGCCAAATTATTTATAAACGATGAAAAACGTCACATTCTTAATGCTAGCCAAGTGTTTTCTCGATTTTCTGATGTTAATGGTCGACCTACAGGTAAACCTATTGGAGGTAGACTAAACTTTATTATAGAATCTACCAGAGATGATAGTTTTTTTTATGAGTCTGTAATCTCTCCAACAGCGAAATGTCAAGGTGAAATTGTATTTTATAAAAGAGATGGACTAAGTACCTTATTTAAAATGGAATTTGCTAATGCGCAAATACTTTCACTTTCTGAAGAGTTTACTGCTGTGGGAGAAATGCCCCTTTGCATGAATATTTCTATTGGATGGGGTATTATGAAAATACGGGAGACCATTCATCAAGAAACTTGGAATCCCAACAATCCATTTGTTGAAATTGAGGAGACAGTGATTAGTGAAGAGGAACCCACAATAATAGGATACCATATTGAAGATTTAAACGGCCATATCATTGATAAAGAAGAAATCGAAGTTGACGATGAAATTATTTTAGTAGTTGAAAGTCTTAATGCTGTTGGAGAAGTCTATGAGTTAGATTTGGATGATAGCAAATTAGATTATGAATATAATGGGTCGAAACTTGATGACGACAAACTCGAAATTCAAATTGATAGGGATGTTGTAAATATTCCTTTAAAAGCGATATTACAAGAAAATTAAAATGGCAGGATCAATAGTAATTAAAGGGTATTCTAACACTAAGACACCTATAAAAGTTCCAAAAGTAAAAAGTAAAGTAATTAAAAATTACATCCTCGTATCTGGTCTTGATTATCATGACATTTGGTCTTTTAAAAAATATGCTGATAAAGAAAAAACCAGAATATTATCAAATATTAATAGCAAGGAAACACTAGTTATTTATAACATTGATATTTTGTCAGGAAAGATAACCATAACAGAAGATAAAAAAACTAAAAAGGTTATTGATTATGATGAAATAACTAAAAAAAATTATGCTATAGGGCATAGTTTTGATTCACTTGGAAAGACAAATTACATAACAAAAGATGTTATCTATAAAATTATAGAAGAGATAAGCATAAAGGACCCTAATTCATTAAAAGAAGTCCATGTTTTTTCACATGCTTACTGGAATGGCCCTATTCTTGCAAATACATCAGAATCCGATCCAATTGATATAGATATGAGACGAGAGGATGTTTTAGTTCAAGGAACATATTTCAATAATAGTATGGATGTTAATGGATTTGTAAAAATATGGGGATGCAGTTTTCCCCGAGATTTAAATTATTTCTTTTCAAGAATTAGAAAAAACCCAAGCTATTCATCCTCAAAACCCATCAAAGATTCTGAAATTTTCAGTTACAAAAGCAATCACTTTGTAAAAACCGAATGTATAGACATTATCAATGACAGCCTTAGCAAAACATTTAAATTATCAGATAAAATCCAATTGACTTTCAAAGAAATAAAAAAGATTGCTGCTATACAATATAGATTAGTTTTCGCAGGTTATTTAGCTAAGTATGGTGATATAAATGTTTATGCAGCATTACCAGCAACATATGCAGAAATAGTTCCTACTTTTATTATTAGTAGCAAAACAAGTAGTAATGTGGAGTTTTATACGCAACATATGGGAATAAAAACTGACTCTGGTAATTATGGGCTGTATGACAAAAAAACAATAGAAAAATTTGAAAAGCTATAAACTATGAAATTTATTTATTTTGTAATTTTCTTAAAATCAACTATACTATTTGGTCAACAATCTACAGATATTAATTTTTTCAAAAATTTAGATTTTGATAACGTTAAACTCACAGTATTTTCAATAAAAAGTAAAACATCTAGCGCGCCTTCTTTTAATTTGGAAGAAAACACAACAGAGGTGAAAAAAATAAAAAAAGAAAAGAAGCTTTCAGAAAAAGAAATATGTAAACTTTTTAAACATATTAAAAAGGTAGAAAACAAACATGTTCTTGATTCTGATTATGATATTAATATTGCTTTTTTTGAAAACAATAAATTAATTCAAGAGATAGATATTAGTTCGTTTTCAAAAAATATCAAACTAAAAAAAGCAAACTGTAAAAAAACACTTTCAGATGGTTATGAAATTGACCCATGTTTATTTCTAGGTAGCATGACCAGTAAACAGGAAAAATTCATCTCTAAACTATTGAAAAATTAATAATTACATTCCAAAAAACATTTTTGGATAATAACCCCAAACCACCTTTTAATTATAATCCCTCATAATTTTTGCCCACAAATTGTTTTTATAAATATCCAGAGCTTTTTTAAACAATTGTTCTGCTTCATTTGATTTGCCCAAACCTTTATTTCCTAAGGCTTCCAGATAATATGAATATGAGATTGCTTTACTATTTGTAGCTGAAGCTTCTTCAACAGCAACCAACGTTTTACTACTTCCTCTTTCTCTGTATGCTTTACCTCTTTCTATTAGTGATTCGAATAACGTATTGGCTTTTTCTCTATTACCTAATTTCTTATAAGATTCAGCTTGAAAGTATAGCAGATCATACATACCTCTTCCATTATTAGAATTCACACTACTTTGATAGCTAGTCTTTGCTTTTTTACTATTCTGCATTTTAGAATAAACTTCGGCTTTTAAGTAATGAATTAAAGCATTCTTTTCATCATGAGTTGGTTTGCCAACCTCTAAATTTTCAGGATATATCATAGCGGCATCTAAATATTGTATGGCCGCCTCATATTTTTTTGCATTAGCCAATTCTAACGCTTTTAACGTATTGGCATCTACATAATGCCAATACGTTTTTCTTCCACCTTCCCAAGTTCTAAAATGATGATTGGATAAAAAATCTATGGCTTTATCATAAGAACCATCTAAATTATATAGCTCTACAAGTGTTTTAGGAGCTTGTACGTCTTGTTTTACCATATCTATATTATTCTCTAATATGACTAAACATTCTTTATAATCGGCATCAGATCCATCATAATATTTAGATAATTCTGAGTACCAAAGTGGTATATTATTTCGCAATGCTATTGCTTTGGACATATAATTAACAGCTTGTTCCGTATCCTTATTATTATGATAAGAACTAAAAGCTAAATTTCTCCATACCATAGGAATTGCATCATTAAATTCACTGGCTTTTTTCCATGCGTTAATAGCATCTTCTTTTCTATTGTCATATAATAAATTACCCAATAAATAAAAAGATGTCGCTTTTTGGATATCTAACCTGATAGCATTTTTTAGTACATATTCCGACTCTTCTCTATAAGGAAAACAATAATCTAATGATAAATTTTCAACGGCATTTAAAGCAGACAACGCTTTACTTCTGTCTCCAGATTGCGTATAGAAGTACGATAAATAATAATGAATTAATGGGTTTTTAATTTCATTTATAGAAGATAGTAAGTCAATACCATCTTTGTACAAGCCTGCATTCATATAGTTAACAGCAATTTCCAAGTAATTATTATCTATTTCTTGCATATTTTTATGCCATAACTGCATCGAATTTTTACCACTTAGTAATTCTTTCTCGTAAAGTGCAGAAAAATTTAAAGGATCATAAGCTATCAATTGGTTTATTAGTATTGTCGCTTTTTCAATATTTCCTAATTTTCTAAGAAGTGCACTATAAAGCACAACTATTCTTCCATCTCTATTATTACTAGTATATGCTTCTGAAATATAATCAAGTGCTTTTTCATAATTCCCATTTAAGCTCTCCATTTGAGCCAACTGATAATTCCCTGAAGAAAACCATTGGTAATACCAAGTTGCTCTGGCAAAATTTTTATAAGCCTTCTCCATGTTTCCAAGCCCTCTGTACGCCAGTCCTAAATAATAATATAATTCACCTTCTTTAGGTTGGTAATATTTTATTTTTAGCTTATCGGATGCTGTTTGAAAGTAAATTAATGCCTCTTTATACTTGGTTTGATTTACCCTTCTAATCCCTAAAGCGATATTTGTTCGGTAGTCATTTGGTGAAATTTCAAGTGCTTTTAAATAATAATCATCTGGATTTTTTCCCGGACGATTAAATTGGTCTACAAATCTTCCTGTAAGGTATAAATCTTCAACAGAATTAATATCTTCTGCAGTCTTAATATATTCTTGAGGCTTTGGTAATTCTGGTCGTTTGGGCTTGTATGGTTTATATGAAACCAATTCTTTGTCATTTTTATCAAAAAGCTGAATGCTTAGATTAAATTCATCTATCGCTTTTTTGCCTTTATATGTAGAGGTAAATGGTTTCGCTGGCCCAATATTGATAATTCCTTCTGCTATGATTTCATCATCATATTTTAGGATGTATTTAGTATCATTAAAATTTTGTGTCGTATTGAATCCATAAAACACTGTTTTTGAGTTTCGCATCTGAAGTGTAACAGAAGCATTAGTATTAGCGTTTTTTACAATTTCTAAATCCCGAATAGGATACCAATAGTTTTTAGCATCTTTTACAGAGTGCGGAAGAATCCAACTATAATCAGGTTGATTATTAGAGAATGTTCCAGTCATAAGTTCAACATAAGCTTTGCCATCATCTGTTAATTTTCGTCGGGCATTTTTCCCCTGAAGACCAGGACCAAACTGCCACAGTTTTGAGGCATTATTCTCATAAGGATCTCCAACATGAACTGTACCTGCATTTACACCATAATCATATCCTCCAATAAAACCTTCTTTAATGTCCCACATAAAGAATGAAACTGGATCTGGATGGTTTCTCCACCAAGTTAAATCCACATCTTTTTCATAACTGGTTCTTCCATAGTTATCTGTTTTATTAGAAAGTGGCCATTGAATAAAATTTCTGTTATTATGAAAAACACCAATTTCTTGACTTGGCGGCCAAAAAGTTCTAAAGTCATTATTTGCCGTAATTGCCACATTTGCCCAAAACAGAAAAGCTTTAGTTTTCGTACTTGTATTATTTAAACGATAATCCACTTCAATATAAGACTTGTTTGGATGTAAAGTTATACCAACTATGCCTCTGGCACGAATCGTCTTTTCGGTTTCTCCAATCCAGATAGTCGCACTTCCATCTTCGTTTTTCACCAATCTATAATCACTTGGCAACATCGTTGTGGTTCTATGGTGATGCGGAAAACACCACTCTATACCACCAGATACCCACGCACCAAGAGTTCCTATTAAGTCTGGTTTTATAACACTGTTAGTATGAAACATTTCATGTCCGTTTGTTTTGTCGATGGCAGAAAATAAACGCCCCCCAAAAGCAGGAAGCACTTTAACCTTAATAAATTCGTTTTCTAAATACACCATTTCATAAGTTTCATCCGAGAGTGTTTCTCCTAAGTTGGTTTGTGAAGGATAAGGGTATATTCGACCCTCAGCGCCTTGTACACCTCTACCTGTATAAAATAATGGGCTTATCTCATTCTTTTCTGGCTTGTAAGTAGCAATAGTTTCTCTTCCTTCATATATTTTTACCTGAGCACTCATATTTATAGAAATAAAAAATGTACAAAATGTGAGTATAGTTAAAAATAGCTGTGATTTTAAGTCATTCATTTTTTTTAGAGTTAGTTGATTGTTGGTGTGTAATACCATTAAAAATAAACAATGTGGAACAGAAATTAAATATTTCAGATTTCTACTGTTTTCTAAATTATATTGTATTTCATAAATAATACATTTAAATTGCTATGCAAAGTCTGTACAAAGTTTGCATATAATTTATGATAGAGCAGGAATACTTAACATATTGTCTTAAAAAAATTGAAAAAAAATTACAGTGGAAGCCCTCTAATTTGTGGAAAGAATCAGATTTTATAAAGCTCTCGCAAATTATTTCAGAGCAATCAAATATTTCAATAAGTCCACATACGCTTAAGCGTCTTTTTGGTAAAATAAAATATAAAGAATATTATAATCCACAACTGGCTACTAAGGATGCATTAGTCAAATTTTTGGATTATAACGATTGGCAAAGCTTTGTTTCAAAAATTAAAAGCGAAAAAAATGTTATTAGTTCCATCGAGAAAGATGATAAAATTAAAAAGAGCCTTTTTAGTCGATTTAATATAACGGTTGGCATCATATTATTATTTGTCTTAGTCGCTGCTGTATTACAATCTCAAAGCAACCAAAATAATTTAAAAATATCGGAAGATATTTTTGATGTTATAAATTCGGTTGGCAATGTGCCTTTTACAGTATCGGCTAAATATAACTTATCCGATTTCAAATCAGACAGTTTAAATATAGATTTTGATTTTAGCCATCCTGTTAGAGGAAAGCAAATAGTAAATATAGGTAAGAGCAGGTTTACGCATAACTTCACTTATCAAATTCCTGGATATTACTCCATTAATTTATTGGATGAAGAACAAATTTTATCATCAAAAAAAATATTGGCTAAATCTAATGGATGGGATAGTTATGTTACTTATGAAACCAATAGAGATAGCTATTGGATCGATAATCAAATTAATAAAAAAGACACTACAGGTTATTTATATTTTTCACCCAAACTTCTAAACACTAATGATTTTGATATTAATGCCGTATTTTATGTTACCAATAGACTATATAAAGATTTTGAAATTGATGGTGATAACTTTGAATTAACAACTCGATTTAAAAACACAAAGAACTTAGGAGGTATTACATGTTATGACTTTATACTGCAACTTATATGTGAAAAAAAATCTAACTATTTGAAATTAATGGAAGCTGGATGCTCACAATTCTCAGGCGTAAAAATGGGAGATAAAATTATTGAAGGAGCCTATGAAAATTTAGCGTCTTTTACTTTTAATATAGAAAGCTGGAATACATTACAGCTGATAGTAGAAAATAAACATGTAGAAATAACTATTAATGATAAATTGATTCATCATTTTGATTATATCGCATCTAATGGGAAAATTGTTGGAATAGAGAATATTTTTAAAGGTACTGGCATGTTAGATTTTATAAGAATACGAGATTTAAAAACTGGTAAAGCGTTTTTTGATGATTTCTGATAGAGTTAAAAATGTTTACTGAAGCTCAAACAACTTCCCATCTTCGCCATAAAATTTTCTTCCTTTATAACAAACACTAAGAATAACTAGCTAACTTTAAATCTATTTTGTCAACATAAATGACGTAATCATTGAACTAGAAAAATTTAACCGCTTTAAAAACTAAATTAATCCTCAGCGTATAATATTCTATAAATCTCCTTTAGAATAGCTGCCAATTGCCAATTTCTTAGCTTTTTATTTGGGCCATTACTAGCTTTTACTGTATTAAGGGCATCAAGAATAAACGTTTTGTCTACAACAACATCGCCTGCAATATTAAACATTAAAGGAACATAGGACTCTGAAACCGTAGCACCACCATGCCAACCATTTAATTCATCACCATCCAAAATACTCATATACCCATGTCTACCATCTGTAAAAACAATGATATCACCAGAACGACTACCATTAAGGTTTTTATCATTGAACTCTTTGATACGCTCTTCAAATTCTGGCCAGTCGAAATTAGGGTATTTTCCATTGGTTTGCCTTTCGTAAATAAACTCATTAATGGTTCCATATTCAATAATACCGTCACTGAAATCCATGGGTGCAAATTTCACCCAACGATAATCGGCCATAAAATTACTCCCCTCGGGGTTTGTACGAACAAAAATAGCTGGAGGACTCCCATAAGCTCCATAATCCATACCGTAATTCAAGGCTGGATTGGGTTTTGGGTTTAATGACGGATATGATTTTAGAGTACTTAAATTCGCTGTAACACCAGTGTCAGGATGCGTAGCTTTACCTCCTGTAGATTCAATAAATAAGACCCTTGCTAATTGTTCTATATCTGAAGTTTTAGGAGCAATAGACCAAAACTTATTTCTCAAATAAATCTGAGCCATCCCCCCATTAGGGGCATAAACAAGATTTGCATCATGATTACGACCACGCCAGATCTTCCAACTTAATGCCTTGAAAATATTTTCCATTCCTCCTTTGAGTGTCAGGTTAAAAGGTGGGGTATTGTGATAAGCATGAAGACCATGATCTGCTACTATAGCAAATAATGTCGCATTGAGGTATCCCCGTTTTTCAATTTCGTCAACAACACGTTTAAATTGTTTATCGGTTTCTTTAATAAATTGTTCGCCTATTGCACTTAAAGGGGTGCTTACATCTGGCAAAGCAGGTCCCAACGAAAAGAATCCCTGAGGTTTACCATCTTTATGCTTATCTTTTCCTGTCTTATTTCCAACAGCATGGGCTATATTATCGGGTCCGGGGAAATAAATAGCCATCGCATGAATTTGTGGTCTAGTTTTAAAAACTTTGGAAGCCACTTTTGCCGATCTTCTGTCCAATACCTTTGCACCATATTCACTATGAAAAGTATAGACAGGAGATTTGGGGAAATAATGATTGGATACAGAGGTATTAGCAGCTCTGGAATACCATTGGTGTACAGAAACAGATTTCCAGATACCATAAGTGTCTAAATCATCGTATAAACTCCCTGAGCTTGTTTTTGCAAGTCGATTCAAATACCCTGAAGCTACTTTAATACCATCCAATTTATCATAATTAGAGCTGGCAGAGTTAGTTGGCTTGGCCGTGCCTCTTTCACGTTCAAAAAAGGAATTCCCAGTTACTCCGTGATCTTTTGGCGGCATCGTACTGAATATTCCTGTCCAATTAGTCCAGGTTATGGTTGGTAATGCAGATAATGCTGGACTATACTGATTAAAAGCATTATTAAAAATACGTTTAAAAGTGGGGGCATTAGCAGAATTACCATCATCTAATATACTCACAGCAGAACTATAAGCAAAACCATCTACAGTAATCATCATCGTTTTGAGTTTGGTTACTTCAAAAGCGCCCATCCCAATTTTAAGCTCTCTTTTTCCTTTTTTAAGAGTTAATAAAATACGTTTTTTTGGAAAAACATCAGCTCTTCTATCTAGTACTAATTCTATAGACAAAGCGTGTTTTCTCCCCCCCAACTGTTCTAAAACCATATTTTGATTAGCAGTAACATAGGTGTCTTTTCTCCATCCCAAACCTCCTTTATATTGGGCTTCGGCAGCTATAACATCCCATTCGCTAAAGGCAACATTATCTACTATGCGATGCTTAACTTTAGTTCCTGCTGCGTATTTATAATAATTTGGAGGGCTATGTGCAGTATAATTAAAACTTAACTTCTCTTTTTTATTCTTGTACTTTATGTTAATCTCACCTAAATCATTAATATTAAAAAGGTTAGAAATCTCTGAAGGGACTTCTCCTGCCACCCCCATAAGGGGCCTATCTGCAATAACCTTACCTGCATTCCCTAGTTTTAATTCAACATCTTTATCTTCTAACTTTAGATTTATCTCTCCAAAAGATTCAGCACTAATAGAAGGGTCTGTAATTTGGAAAACTATAGGGTTTACCAAGCCTTCATCTGTATGATCATAATGAATTATTTGGGGCATATAGTTAGATTCAAAAGGTGCTAATTTAAAGTCAAGAGAGCCATTATTTTGGGTTTCTACAAACTTATAATCATCCACATTAATGACAAACGAATCATAGCCTAAATTATTAATCAAATTTGAGGCCTCTACCGAAACAAAAACCTGCCCAGGCCAGATAGGAACCTCTATTTGCCTATTGAATGTTCCAGAAAAAGGAAAGGGTTTTAAACGAGTAGCTAATCCTTCATTTTTTGTCACAGGTATACTTATTTTTATAGGATTGTCATTACCCATATCAGCTGCGAGGAATTCTACTGTAACTTCTTTGATATCTGCCACTTCACTTTCTACAATATCTGCAATAGCACAAGTTACTGTTCCAGTAACCTCAACAATAGCCTTATTGTCCTGTATTCCTTTCACTTGAAAGTCGTCAAGAACCACCACAGGATAAGGGTGACTAAAATTAGCGCTTAGTGCTATTTCGTCATCAAATTGATCCAGCATTGTGATTCCAAGTCTTACTAACATAATATCTTTTGTAGATAACACAATGCCTTTAGCATTACCATCACTACATTCAATACTTGGTAGTATCCATTGCCCTTGAATTAAGTTTTCTTCAAGGCTTAAGCTCATTTTGTTTTTATAATTAGGGTATTCCTTAGGGTTATTCACTACCTGTTGATGACAGCGTCTAGCATCACTGGTTCTAAGCCTTCCACTAACTGGGCTTTCCAAAATTAATTGATTGTTTCTAATAGTTCCCTCATAAAGATTTGTATTTCTTCCCTGATCAAAGGTTAGTTTTATATCCACACCCTCTTGATCAATGACTACAAAACCTGAGGTTCCTTCTCCAATACTCCTTAATTCCCACTCTCCTGAAATATCTGGTGGGTCTTGTGCGTGTATTGTGGAAATTGTAAAACATAAAAAACTGAGATATAAATAATGTATGATTGATCTGAAAAATAAACTAGTAAGTTGGATATAATGACTCATAATTATAATTTTCTAATTACTTCTTTCTAAAATAAAACTAACTCGACGATTGCGAATTTTACCAGCCTCTGTAATATTATCTACCAGCGGGGATTTTTCTCCATAACCAATAGTTTTAAGACGTTCTTCAGAAGCGCCTTCAATTTGAACGAGCCACAACTTAACTGCATCAGCTCTTTTCTCAGAAAGAATCTGATTGCTAACCTCATCTCCTACATCATCTGTATGTCCTTCTATAGTAAGCATACTCTCAGGATAAGCATTGAGTAATGTTTTGATTTTTTTGAGAAAATCTGCAGCATAAGAGTTAATCTCATAACTGTCGGAATGAAACATAATAGCACTAGGGAGTTCGAAAGTAATTTTATTATCATTCTCTACGGCTCCAAGAGCACTCATGGTTGTTTCTACTTTTTGAATTAACACATCAAGACTTACTGTATTATTATAACTACTACTTCCAGTTTCCCAACTGTTTAATGGGAAAATGGTCACCCCTCTAATCCATTGTTCAATATCATTAGATTTTCCTTTTTTAATGTGAACATCATACTTTCCAGGAGAAAGCACCCATATTTGCGGATTCTTATCAGACTTTTCTACAGCTTTCTGTTTTCCTGGTCTGTAAAGTTGAATATTTGATGTATCCGATAATTCTCCTGGTTCATTAAACAATGCCACCCGCAAAACTCCCTGCTTTCCTTCAATTCCATACCCTTCTCTTTCAGGAGAATTTTCAAGACTTGTAAAAGTAGAAACATGAACATTATTACTCATGTCAAAATCCTCTTCTTTGGTTCGCGCTCTAAATATAATTTTTTCAAGACCAGACCAGTAAGTAAACTTCAACTCTAGTTCCTCATAGTCCATTGGTTTGATAGCACCTCTTCGCTCCTGTCCTAATAAATAACGATCTTCAAAAGAATCTTCCGAAAGATTCGCAGGTCCTCCAAAAATATCAATGATCGTATTAGAACAAGTCCCTTGCCCCAGATTCCACAATCTTAATTTAACAGTAACTTCCTGACCATTCTTTGGTCGGATTGGGATTTTAGTCTCCTCCGTGATGTAAAGCCCCATATCGGGCATAACATGATTGTACATGGATTTATTGGCCAAATAAGTATCTGCAGCATCCTGACTTTCAGCAAATACCATTTGTTCCATATAACTCAAGTCGGTGATAAGCTTAAAGTCATAAGCTGCTAAATAATGAGCCGAATTGAAGTTTTCCATTTCCAAAGTAATTTTATTATTTCCTTTTCCTGAATTGACATAATTCAAAAGCCGTGGTTCGATGGGTAATAGGACGTTCCCTTCTGGAATATTATCATCTATTTTACCCACTAATTTTCCATTAAAAGAAATTTTTACGTTGTGATTTTCATAATTAAGGCGATCCCAAGGGAGTAAAAATTTAATGGATAGAAAAAGGTGTTTTCCATTGGCCGAAAGCCCAGGCAACCTTAGGGCTTCTGTCCAGTTACCAGAAACAGCGTCCCTCTTGGTATAGTAATGATGGTCTATATTTTTTGCAATGGCACCTTTATTACTATGATAAAGCAATTGTATGCTTTCTCCATCCATACTGATAGATGGGGAAATGGAATAAGCACTATCTGAAGTAATCTTAAAAGGTTTACTCCAAGTCATTGTGTTACCGAGATTTGACAGATAATAGATCTCGCTTTCATTACCAGCACCTTGAACATAAGACACGTGCGCTTTAGCGTCAGAACCTACAGCAATAACTGGTTGACGGCCTGTGGAAATATATTGCTCGAAGGGGTACGTTTCACTATCCAATTGATCTATTGGAATTCTATTATAAAAAATTTGGGTATTCTCTAAAGCTGGTTTTTCATAAACACAATGTATATAGTTATCACTCACATCAAATTTAGGCGTACTTTCGGATTCTAAATTTGATGTGACAATCAACGGATTTGAAAAATTAGCTCCATAATCATTACTATATGATAGCATGAGCTCAGAATTGTTATTTCTAAAGTCGGTCCATAAAACATACAACCTATTATTCCTATAGGCTAAACGCGGGGAATAAGCGCCTTTACCATGAGAGGTAATTTGTATAATTTCTCCCCAATTTTTACCATTATCCGTACTCACTCTAAGCTTAATATCTGGTTGATTTCCTAAAGTGTTTCCCTGCCAGACATAATATACCTTACCATTATCACCCGAAATTATAAATGGCCACCTTCCATTTTCATTAACAGGATTAAGTGCTACAGGAGCATTAATAAGGTCTCCTGCTCTATTGTGTGCACTATAATGAACTGATTGTACTGGTTTTTTGCTAATGTGAGTTCTGTGCCATGCAAAGTGTACAGTATTTGATGAGAAAAACATATTTGGAGCCTCACTATTATTAAGGGGTAACCAAGCATTATTCATTCTCAGATTACTTTTACCTTGCCATTTAAAAGCCATACGATTAAGATATTCCTTACGTCCTTCTCCCAAAACCTCTTCACTGGTAAGCTGGTCGTAAATATCGAAACCTTGATTTAGCAAGTAGTTGATTTCATCTACCTTTCTTTCAGATTGAGATTCATCTCGAGAAATCAATCCAGAGATCCTATTTAAGTCATCAATAACCTTAGAAATCCTATTTTTCACCTCTGGTTCATCAAATTCTTCCTGTAATTCTTCAAGGATGTTTATCCATTTTCTTTTCAGTGTTTCAATTTGTTCTGGAGTTGTTTCTTGATCAATCTCAAGATAATCCACTTGTTCATGAACGTAAACCTCGTCGTCTTCCTCGGGGTCTTCTTCTTCTTCTGTAGGGGAGGTATCATCAATCGGTATATCAATCTCAAGCTTGGCTACTTTTGGACCTTCATTATCAACGTGCTGTCCAGTAAATATAGGAGGTGTGGGAACATCGACATCAAATTTTGGATTATTTATACATCTATGAGCCAGTGTATGATGTTTAGAACCACAATTCGCCACAGCCATATATACTTTTTTGCCTTTAGGAGCCTTAAAGTCCAAAGGTATTTCCATAGGAGACAGTGCACCTCCTCCCTTACCAATTAATGTGCCTTCCAATTCTGAAAAACCTAAAGTAAGTACGGGTTCTACAGTTATTCTAATATCTTCATTTTTCTTAAAACGGTAGCTTTTAACCTCTGGAATCACTCTAATTTTTCCTATTAAGCTACTATCTGGAATAAATGAAAAATCAGAAATAGTTTGACCTTTGTTAGAAATCAAGAATGTTTTTGCAAGACTGTTTACATGCTCTTTTAGTAATTTGTACTTAACATTTACAAGTCCACTTTCTACTTTAATATTAATATTTTTGGTATCGATAATTTTAATAGAATCGCCTGAGCTATTTTTATGAAATTGATAGAGTTTTATTTTTACAGGATAAAGACTATCCTGAGCACTGGCAGCATGTACAATGAGCTGAAAATCTCGAGTACTATTGGCTGTAATTGTTGCCGTTTGAATTTTTTCATATCGACTACCAGAACCAACAAACCCCATGAGTAATGAATCTGCACCTTCTTGAGGTTCTGCTTCCAAATAAACCTGGCTCATTTCAAAAGCACTATTGGATACCCTAACCAATAAACGTTGATTAAAATCTCTATTTACCATCAAAGAATCAGATTCCATGATCAGATTCAAATTTTTAGGAATAATCTCAGGCGGTCTTAAAATAATAGGGATTATAAACACTAATAAAAGCATAAAAAGAACAACTACTACCATAGGTTTTCTTTTGGAAATCCATAATTTAGATTTTTCGGCAAAAGCAATCGATTTGGTCGTATAAGATTTAATAAATGGGGTTAACCACTTAATTTTAAGCTCTAACCAGAGTCTTGACTCGGGGTCATTCAAAAATAGCCCTCCAATTATGGTTAACAGGATGAAAGGCAATAACAACTTATAATTTACATCATATCTTTGGATAAAAATCCCCAACAAAAAATGAATAACAAATAAGAAACCAATAAGGATTAAACTCAATCCCGTACTAATTTTACTTGCCAGATGTCCTGTTGTCAACAGTTTGTTAACCCTGGTTTCACCTTCATCTTCTTTATTAAAAAACCAATAATAAGCTTCCAATAAAATAAAGACAAAAAGTGCAAGGGTCGATACCCAAAATAGAACAGCGAGTAACCGTATTGGTGTATATGATAAATGTAGGCTAGATGGGATTAAAATGGATAAGGCGATGAGACCTTTAAGCAAATCAGCTTTTTCGTTTCCTATCATGATTACTATTTTTAAAAATTATATAAAAACAATAACTTTTCTTTTTCACTAGTATGACAGAGCTATGTATCAATCTTATAATCAGACCATTAATTCACACAAGTTACAAATTTTGAACAAAATTTCACAGCTTATATATAAATAATCATATATTCTCTTAACATGTAAAGTGATTTATATCATTATTAGTTCACAGCTAGAACAAAAAAAATCAGCAATAAAAAATCTCAAAATTCAAACGCTACTCAAAGAACTTATCAACTGTAAGTCAATGAGTTGACTAATAATTTCGTTTTTGTTTATTAAAGTAAAAGAATTTAAATTAAAAATTCACTGATTAAATACAAGGCTATTTAATAGGAATTTAGTCCGCTATGGTAAAAAATAAGATGAACATTAAAAACAAAAAAATCTCAATACTAAAATATTGAGGGTTTTACTAGTAGAGCGTACAGGAAAAATGTCTAACCTATTATTAATTTCAGAATTGGATAAACTTGATTACATATAATAAATCATCATAATTACTTTAGATATCAAAATCAAGTTATTTTAAAGATTCAAACACTACACAACCTATACAATTACAGTAAAGTTATTCCAAATCAAATACCCATTAAATAGCCTGTTAAGCTTTGTTTTCTTTTTAAGCCGAGTTTTTTACGTAATCGATATCTGGCAAGTTCAACACCTTTAATTGAAATATTCATAACTTCTACTATTTCTTTGGTAGACATGTTAATTAATAAACATGTAGATAAATCAAGCTCTCGAGGGGATATGGCTGGATGTTTCTCTTTTAATCGTTTTAAAAAATCAAAATGAACATTCCTTATATGTTTTTCTAAATTTTTCCAGCTTTTATCGGTGTTTACCTCTTTAATAATACTCTTTTTTAATTTATTAAATTGAAATTTTGTTTCCTCATTCATAGACAATTTGTCCATATCTTTTAGTTTCTGGATAATATCATTCAATATTTTATTTTTTTTAGCAACCTGTAATGAGTTACTTACGAGTTCTTTGTCTTTCGAAAGAATTCTTGTTTTAAGTTTGTCTCTGTTCAGCTTTTCAATTTCCTTTTCCATTAAGTATTGCTCTTGTCTAATTTTTGATTCTTTTTCTAAGTAAATTTTCCTTTGTTCAACAGTTTTATAATACTCTCTTTTTCTATATCTCGCCGTTATAATTATGTATGCAAAATAAATAGAAAGCCCTAAAAATATTAGATAAGCCATGTAAGCCAGATAATGTCTATACCAAGGAGGAGAGACACTAAAAGTGAAATATTCCTCATTAGACTCAATACCATAACTGTTTTTTGTCTTAACCTTCATGGTATAATTCCCCTCTCTTAAATTGGTATATTCTTTTATGGCTGTTTGGGTCCATTGACTCCATTTATTATCAAATGGTTCTAATTGATAAGTATATATAGCGTTGTTAGTGTTTTCAAATTCAGGAGAGGAAAATGTAAATTTAACATGATTAGCTTTGTATGGAATCTTAAGCTCCTGAGTCTTTTGTTGCGGATTTCCTTGCATAATGGTGTTATCTGCAAAAGAAAAACTTCTAACAAATATTCTAGGTTTAGTACTAGTTTTATTTGAAAATTGTGAATCGAAATTTACCAATCCATTTGTAGAACCAATCAAAATATTTTTAGGGTTAATGGTATTTATTGATAAATAGTTGTTAACTAGATTTCCTGTTAAATTAGAAAATGTTGCCTGATGTTTTTTATAACTACCCGTTACACCTTTCATTAATACACCTAAAGATTCATTAAAGGTGTACCATAAGTTTTTATGCGAGTCTTCTATCAATGCATTAATTTCAGGTATATTTTTAAATAATTTACTTAACTCTTTTTCTTCAATAAATATGTTTTGTCTTTTTGAATAAGAATAAAATTGATTGTTAGTTTGAAAATACACATGTCCATTTATTTTTTGTAGACTCCTAGTCCCCTGAAGTTCTGGGGTTAACATTGTTATTGTTCTTATTGATTTGAATTTTTTCAAATCTTCAGAAATTTCCATTTGATATAGAAGATTCTCTTTGTTTAACCATAAAAAAGAATCATCTAATTCAAATAAGGTAGACGATTTATCAAAACCATTAATTTTGTTTTTGTAGACTAACCCTTCACTTGTTATTTCAAACAAAGCAAAGCCTGTATAATTTGATCCTATAACAAAGTTGGGGTTATTGGGTATTCTTTTAAAAGTATAATAACCAATATTATCTAAAACTTTGATGGTTTTTTTACCTTCAATAACTAATGCACCTCTATTATTAGCACAAACTAGCTCGTTGCCTATAACTTGTATGTTCCATGATTGTGCAGTGGTCCCTTCTACTAATGTAAATGAATTATCTAAAAAAGACCCCTTTAATAAATGACAAAAAACACCTTGATTAGTAGCTGCGTATAAATAACCTTTGTGTAGTACAGAACCGTAAACAGTCCCTAAGTTGTCACTTGTAGTGAAGTAAGTAAATGGTGAATTTATATTCACAAAAGAAATACCATTATCTAAACCTAGCCAGAGGTTGTTTTTACGATCTATAAATGAACTCAAAATAGTATTATTTTGAAGTCCACGTTCAATATTTAAATGTTGGATTATATCTCCTTTAAGATTGCAGATAATAATGCCATTTAACACAGAATTCAATACAATCAATTCATTATTTATAGAGACACCTCCTAAAGAACTATTCTTGCTAATAAAATCATTAGACTCTGTATTCCATGATGTTATTTTTTTATTATCATAAACAAACAACCCTTTTTCTAGAGTCGCTATTAATAGCTTGTTGCTTGGTATAGGTATGATTCCCCATATTTCAGAATTATTAAAAAAGCCAGTACCTTCTAACAAATTTAAGCTTCCATTTTTATATTCTAGAATACCTGTTGATGGGTCTTGAAAATAGATACTATTATCTATTTTATATGAAAACTGAAAACGGTTAGGGGCTTCCAATAATTTTATTTTATCATTCAAGTAAACATAAGCTACATTGAAAGATTGAAAAACGACCTCATCGTTAAGAATATGAATTTTCCATGTAAAATCAGATTTAATAAAATTTACATTCTCAATGAGGTCCATTAAAGAAACATAAATTAAATTTCCATTTAAATCAGATTCAAAATAGCCAAACTCATTATACCCACCAACATAAATTCGTCCAGTTTCATTATCAACTTTTAAACTTCTAACGGCAAGAGAGTTCGGTATTCTGTAATTGCGCCAAGTAGTACCATCAAACTGTAAAAGCCCCTTGTTATTAGCAAAGTACATATTGCCATTTTTGTCTTGGTCTATATTCCAGTTTTGCGTACCGCTTCGATAGTCACTTTTCTTATAATTAGTAATATTAGGTGTGCCTATGTTTTTTTCTTGACAAAACAAACAGGACGCAGGAAGAAAAAAGATAATTAATGAAAAATAGATAACTATAAGTTTCATGATTTAATGTATGTGATTTTAATCTAGATATAGGCTTTTTAATTTGTCTACAATTAATATAGCTCAAGATACATAAATGTAGTGTTCGTTTATTTGTTTGAAAAAGTGAAAGAAAATAAAAGACTATTTTAAAACACTATAAATCAATTATTTATAAATAAAATGATGTGTTTTTGTAGTACTCAAAATTGATGATTGATGTGTTTTTGTAAAATATAAATTATATCAAATTGATAAAATCGAGTTTATATTTCGATCATATTAACAAATTATTAACTCAAAAACTAACAATAATGAAATTAAAAAAATTACATGCTTTATGTTTCTTTTCTTTTCTATTTACACTGTATATACAAGCGCAGGACTTGGTTGTAAATGGAATTGTTAATGATAATGATGGCTTACCCATTCCAGGAGCTTCTATCCTACTTAAAGATACTGCTCAAGGAACTACCTCCGATTATGATGGCAAGTTTAGCCTGCAAGCACCATCAAATAGTGTATTGGTAATTAGTTTTATAGGGTATACAACTATAGAAGTACCTGTTAATGGAAGAGAACAAATAACAATTACTTTAAAAGAAGATACTAAGTTATTGGATGAAGTAGTTGTAATAGGCTATGGCACACAGAAAAAAAGTGTTGTAACAGGAGCTATTTCTGGTGTTAAACAAAGTGATCTGGAAGATTTACCAATAACCAGGGTAGAACAATCTTTACAAGGTCGTGTTTCTGGTTTAACAATTGCAGCTAATTCTGGACAACCAGGCTCCTCATCTACTATTAGAGTAAGGGGAATAACAACATTTGGTAACAACGAACCGCTTTGGGTTGTAGATGGTGTTGTAGTAGATGCTGGTGGTATAGGATATCTTAATCAAGCAGACATAGCATCTATGGAAGTTTTAAAAGATGCTGCATCTCAGGCAATTTATGGAGCAAGAGCAGCAACAGGAGTTATTCTTATAACAACTAAAAAAGGAAAATCTGGTAAACTTAGTGTTAACTACAATGGGTATACAGGTGTTTCTACTACTGCAAGAAAATTAAACCTATTAAATGCTACAGAGTATGCCACTTTAATGAATGAGGCTTCTGTGGCAGGAGGAAATCCAATTAGGTTTTCTAACCCAGAATCTTTTGGTAAAGGTACTGACTGGCAATCACAAATATTTAATGATAATGCGCAACGACAAAGCCATGAGCTAAGTTTAAGTGGAGGTAATGATAAATCAACGTTTTATGCCTCTTTTGGATTGTTAGATCAGGAGGGTATTGTAATGTCTGACATATCTCGATACAACAGAAAAAACATTCGTTTAAATTCAACTCATAAAATAAACGATTATATAAAATTAGGCCAAACAGTAGGCTATTCCAGAGAGAAAAATATTGGTATAGGCAATACAAATAACGAATTTGGAGGCCCACTTGCTTCTGCAATAAATTTAGACCCTTTAACTCCTGCTGTTGAGACAGATCCTGTACTTGCGAATCAAGCACCGTATACTAACAATGGTGTTTTTAGAGATATTAATGGCAATCCTTATGGAATTTCGTCACAAGTCGGACAAGAAATCACAAACCCATTAGCGTATCAGCAAACAAGATTAGGAAACTATGGTTGGTCTGAGAATTTTGTAGGCAATGCCTATGTTGAGATAGAACTTATAGAAGGACTTAAAGTAAGAACAACTCTTGGTGGTAAATTGGCTTATTGGGGTGATGAAAGTTTTACTCCAGAATCTTATTTAAATGCTGCATCTGTTGTAACTCAAAACAATATTTCAAGAAATACAAATAAAGGCTTTGGCTGGAATGTAGAAAACACCATTTCTTATAATAAAAAGATTAAAAACCACAATTTTAGTGTGCTGTTAGGACAAGGGGTATATGTAGATAATATTACAAGTGGAGAAAGTGTTACCTATTTTGGTATTCCAGCAGATAGTTATCAAGATGCATCTTTCAACTTTAGTGTCCCTGTCGATCAGATTAATGCATCTGCTTACAAAGGAGCGGAGCATAAAGTAACATCATTGTTTTCAAGATTAACTTACGATTATAAAGAAAAATATCTATTAACGGGTATTATACGACGAGATGGTTCTTCTCGTTTCGGTTCAAATAATAAATATGGTATTTTCCCTTCCTTCTCAGCAGGATGGGTACCCTCTAAAGAAGGTTTTTGGCCAGAAAACAATGTTATAAACCAGTTAAAATTAAGAGGAGGTTATGGTGTTACAGGAAATGATGCCATTGGAGATTTTAGATACCTATCAACAATTGGAGATGGAAGAAACTACACAATTGGTAATACTGGTGCTGTAACTATTGGTAATAGTCCTAATGCCCCATCAAATCCAGATTTAAAATGGGAAGAAACCAGTCAAACAAATATTGGTTTTGATGCCAAATTATTTCAAAACTTAAGAGTGTCTTTCGATTGGTATAATAAAACAACCATCGGAATTTTACGAGATGTTCCAATTCCAGGGTATGTTGGTTCTACAGGACTTCCTGTTGGTAATGTTGCCGATATGGAAAATAAAGGAATTGATGTAGAGCTAGGTTATAATAAGAATTTTAATGAATTGAATGTATCTCTAAATGGAAATGTATCCTTTTTGAAAAATGAAGTGACATTTTTAGGAAATGGAATAGACTTTTTATCAGGAGGAGCAACCATTCAATCCAGTACTTTTCCAATAACCAGAACTCAAGTTGGACAATCATATAATTCATTCTATGGATTTAAGACTGATGGAATTTTCCAAAACCAGGAAGAGATTAATGCCTATACAAACACATCGGGCGGACTTATTCAGCCAGATGCCAAACCAGGTGATTTTAAATGGCAAGACATTGATGGTGATGGTGTTATTACTGACGATGACAGAGACTTTCTTGGAAGTTCAATACCTAAATTAACTTTTGGATTTACTATTAATTTAGATTATAAAAATTTCGATTTAATGGTATTTGCTCAAGGGGCTACTGGTAATAAGATTTTTCAAGGACTTAGACGTTTAGATATTGGAAATGCCAACTATCAAACAACCGCATTAGGAAGATGGACTGGTGAAGGTACTTCTAATACATTTCCAAGGCTAACTACAAACGACACCAATAAGAACTTTAATAACCCGTCAGATTTTTATTTAGAAGATGGTGATTATTTAAGATTTAAAACAATACAAGTTGGATATTCTATACCTAAACAAGTGACTGATAAAATAGGAATTGAAAAAATAAGGATCTATTTAACAGGAGAAAATCTATTCACTTTCACTAAATATTCTGGTTATGATCCAGAAATTGGTGGCGGAATATTTGGAATAGACAGAGGGTATTATCCTCAAGCAAAAACAGGTTTGTTAGGCGTTAATTTACAATTTTAAAAACGATTATTATGAAACTAAAAACTATTAAAATTTCATTATTTGGTTTGGCACTTTTCATGACTTTAATGTCTTGTTCTGAGTCTTATTTAGAGGTAGAACCTTTAGGGACTGCCTTAGAAGATAACTATTATAAAAATGAAAGTGAAGCCTATTCTGGTTTAGTAGCTACTTACGATGTGCTAAGAAAGCAATCGAATGGATTTGATAATATGATCGCATGGTTTAATGCAGGGTCAGACGATCATTATGCTGGTGGTGGCGGTGCTACAGATGGTGCAGGAATACAGTCTTTTTCAGATTATTCATTAAGTCAATCAACTATTCCACCTAGTTATTGGAATGATTTTTATCAAGGCGTTTTTAGAGCAAATGTTTTATTATCAAAACTACCAGACGTTCCTATGGATGATGCTAAAAAAGCAAGATTTACAGCAGAAACTAAAACATTAAGGGCTTATTACTATTTTGAATTAGTACGTATGTTCAAAAACATTCCACTAATAATAGAACCTATTCCTGCGAGCGAAATATACAATGTAGTTCAGGAAGCACCTGAAAAGGTTTACGAACAAATCGAAAAAGATCTAACAGATGCGATACCTAGCTTGCCACCTACTGTTGATCTTGGAACTGAAGCAGGACGTTTCTCAAAAGGGGCTGCACAAGCATTATTAGGCAAAGTATATCTATATCAAGGAAAAAATGCATTGGCAGCTACAGAATTTGAAGATGTAAATGGTACGCCTGGAAGCACAAGTATGTATGGATATAAGTTATTAGACAACTTTGAAGATTTATGGGTTATTAGTAATACCTATAATTCTGAAGCTATAATAGAAATAGCCTATACAGATCAAAGTAATGCCGATTGGGGAAATTGGGGCGATGGAGCAGACGAAGGAAACTCTTTAAATGTTATGGTAGGTCCCAGAGGTTTTTCCAGACCTGGAGGTTCAACCGCACCAGATTATGCCTCAGGTTGGAGTTTCAGTATTATTACTCAAAGTTTATATGATGCACTTAATGGAGACCCTCGTTTTGATGCCACTATTGCAGATCTATTAGCATTACAAACAGCAGGGCAAGTAAGCTATGAACAAGGCTATTTAGATACAGGTTATTTTCTTAAAAAATTCATGCCATTAACATCAGATGTCTCAACAGGTGGTGGAGCAACTGTTTTGAATTACAAACAACATGTTTATGCCATCAGGTTGGCCGATACCTATTTAATGGAAGCGGAAGCATTAGGAGGTACAGGAGCAAGAGCTCAAGCATTATTAGATGCCGTAAGAGCGAGAGTTGGATTAGCTTCTATTCCTGTTTCTATGGATGCAATTATAGCAGAACGAAGACTTGAACTAGCAGGAGAAGGTCACCGCTGGTTTGATCTTGTAAGAACAGGAAGAGCAGCAACAGTCCTAGCAAGTAAAGGGTTTACTGCGGGTAAAAATGAAATTTTGCCAATTCCTTTAAAAGAATTGGAGAACACTCTAATCGATCAGAATCCTAATTATTAATAATAAAACTAAAAAATGAAGACAAAAAATATGGTCACAAAAATAAGACGCAATCAATGTATCTACTTAGTACTCTTAGTATTTAGTTTAGGTGCAATGATAAGCTGCCACCCTAATGATTCTATTGACGGAAATGGGCCAGCAGATCCTAACGTAGATGCCTCTTTTACCATAACACCAATAGAAGGTATTACCAATAGATATTTATTAGAATCTCAGGGCGATAATGTTATTGCCTCTAAATGGGACATCGGTACAGGAAGCTACTCTGGAAGTACAAAAGAAGAAATCTTTTTACCAGATGCGGGAACTTATAACATTATGCATACAGTAATTGGACGAGGCGGAGAAACCAATACATCTAACCTTGAACTTATTGTGCCCCAATCAGACCCGATTGCTGGAAATATTATTGAGGGAGGCAAACTTGAAAATGCTACAGATCATGCAAAATGGACTGCTCTTAGTATTAGTGCATCTGGTGCAGAATTAGTGTTTAATGAAGGAAGCGCAACTATTTTTAGCACTCAAGAATGGGCGCAACAAGGAATTTATCAAGCCATTGAAGTTGTTAAAGACAAGGAATACACTATAGACATGTTAGTTTCTGGAGGCGCAGGTTTTTCTAACACATGGTTTGAAGTATATGCTGGCACGACACCTCCTGTTCAAGGTCAGGAATATTCAGATAATAAGATAATGGGGCTAAGTACCTGGGATGGTTGTGCTACAGAAGCTTTTTCTGGAAGTCTGTCGACTATCGGTTGTGTTAAAAATGCTAATACAGATTCGGTAAATAATACAGTAACATTTACCGAATCGGGCACCATATATTTAGTAATAAGAAGTGGAGGTCAAAGCTATGACCCAGCAGGAATTATGGTTACTAACATTGAAATGCGAGGAAAAAGTTAATAGCAATTTGTTTAGTTTGTTTAGTTTGAAATGGTTAATAGCCTGTAACATAAAGTTTATGGGCTATTATCTTTTAACCCTACTTAACATCGTTGATAGAACAGCCTTAAAATCATCATTTTTCATTATCAAATCACTCTAAATTTTAAAATAGAATAATTATTAAAAGATGCATATAAAATATTTATTTCTTACCTGTTTGCTTTTAATTGCAGTAGCATGTAATTCATCAAAAGAAGAAAAAAGCAATTCAGAAATACCTTCTAACCTGGAGTCTGAATCTATTACTAGTCCAGAATTCACCACAGCAAATAAAAAAATTACCGTTTACACTACAGCAAGTAAAACAGATTTAAGGCTTACTGTTACAAATATTTTAACATTTTCTAAAGCCAAACAACCTTTAGAAACAGAAATATCAATTTTTATTGAACCTAAAAAAACATTTCAAACTTTTATGGGTATAGGTGGTGCCATTACCGATGCCAGTGCCGAAACATTTGCCAAATTAGATACAGACAAACAACAAGAATTATTATCGGCCTACTTTGATTCTCAAACAGGTATTGGTTATTCATTATTAAGAACTTCAATTCATAGTTCAGATTTTGGAAGTGGTAGCCATACATATATTGAAGAAGGCGATGCAGAATTAAAAACATTTAATATCGACCACGACAGACAATATCGTATTCCCATGATAAAAAGAGCATTGGCTATAGCAGGTAAGGATACTCCTTTTTATGTGTCTCCCTGGAGTCCACCAGCCTTTATGAAAAGCAATAAAAGTATGCTAAAAGGAGGTACATTATTACCCAAATATTTTCAAGCTTGGGCTAATTATTATGCCAAATTCATAAAAGCTTACGAACAAGAAGGAATGCCTATTTGGGGGCTAACTATTCAAAATGAACCGATGGCAACTCAAACATGGGAGTCTTGTATTTATACAGCAGAAGCTGAAAGAGACTTTTTAAAAAATTATTTAGGTCCCACACTAGAAAAAGAAGGCTTAGGAGATAAAAATATTGTGATTTGGGATCATAATCGTGATTTAATGAATGAACGAGCAAATGTTATTTATTCAGACCCTGAAGCTGCAAAATACGTTTGGGGCATGGGATTTCATTGGTACGAAACTTGGGCAGGAGGCGATCCTATGTTTGAAAATATTGGAAAAGTTAATGAAGCCTACCCTGATAAAAAATTATTATTCACAGAAGGTTGTAACGAAAGATTTGATGCAGAAAAATACCAGTATTGGCCGAATGCAGAACGGTATGGAAACTCTATGATCAATGACTTTAATAACGGAACTGTTGGATGGACCGATTGGAATATTTTATTAAACCAACTAGGAGGTCCAAACCATGTAGGCAATTTTTGTTTTGCACCAATTCATGCAGATACCAATGTAAACGAATTAATTTACACACCGTCGTATTATTATATAGGCCATTTCTCAAAATTTATCCGCCCAGAAGCTAAAAGAGTCAGTACAGCAGTTAGCAGAAGTACACTTTTAAGTACATCATTTTTGAATACAACTGGAAAAATGGTTACAGTTGTAATGAATAAAAGTGATGAAAAAATAACCTATAACATGTTTATAGGAACTCAAAAAACAATCGTTGAAATTCCAGCCCATGCCATTCAAAGCTTGGTGTATTAATTTTTAAAAACCTTTTTTAATGAATTTTTTTTATAAAAAGAACCCCATGCAAGTTTTACCATTTTTTTTAGCGATGCTATTTATAAACTGCTCTTCTCCAAATGATAAAGAAGAAGAAATGCCAGATAAGACAGAGCCTCCAGTTGAAATAACTAATGATGTCGATTTCTGGCTAACTAAAGGAGACCAGAGCATACTTTTAAAGAAACAAACCACAGTATTAGGTTTTGGAACTAAACCCAATACATTTCCAAATATAGATGTGTCCGAGTCTCAAACGTATCAAACCATTGATGGTTTTGGGTTTACTTTAACAGGAGGAAGTGCTGAGGTTATAAACCAATTAAATAATTCAAAAAAACAAGCATTATTACAAGAGTTATTCGGTACTTCAGAAAATGCTATCGGTATAAGCTATTTAAGAATTAGCGTTGGGGCATCCGATTTAAATGCAACGCCTTTTACTTATAATGATTTAGCTCCTGGTGAAACAGATTTAGATGTAACTAATTTTAGTCTAGACCCCGATAAAGATGGTGTCATTGCTCTTTTAAAGGAAATATTAGCCATTAATCCCAACATAAAAATAATGGGATCTCCATGGTCTGCTCCTGTGTGGATGAAAGATAACGATAGCTTTATTGGTGGTAGTTTACAAACACAATACTATGCAGCTTATGCCAATTATTTTGTTAAATATATTCAAGGAATGGAAAATGAAGGTATTATGATTGATGCCATAACACCACAAAATGAACCTTTACATGATGGCAATAATCCTAGTATGCATATGACAGCCCTAGAGCAGGCAGATTTCATAAAAAACCATTTAGGACCAGCATTTCAAACAGCAAATATCACGACTAAAATTATTATTTATGATCATAATTGCGATAAACCACAATATCCAATTGCGGTATTAAATGATGTAGCCGCAAATCCTTTTGTGACAGGATCTGCATTTCACCTATATGCAGGCGATATAAGTGCGTTATCTACAGTACACAATGCTTTCCCAGACAAAGACATTTATTTTACCGAACAATACACGCCTTCAAACGGTGATTTTGGCGGTGACCTAAAATGGCATTTAAAAAATGTAATTATAGGCTCCATGAGAAACTGGAGTAAAATAGCCTTAGAGTGGAATCTTGCTAACAATGGTTCTTTTGGCCCACATACTAACGGTGGCTGCACCGTTTGTAAAGGAGCAATAACAGTTAACTCAAGTGAAAGTTTTGAACGAAATGTTGGTTATTACATAGTAGCACACGCTTCTAAATTTGTGCCCCAAGGATCAATAAGATTAAACAGTAACACCATTGGAAATTTGCATAATGTAGCTTTTAAAACACCCCAGGGCAAAAAAGTTTTAGTTGTTGAAAACGATGGTGATTCAAATGAAATATTTAATATTAAATATAAAGACAAATGGGTTGTATCCTCTTTAGAAGCTGGTGCTGTAGGAACCTATATATGGGAGTAATTATGGATAAATTTAAATGGATGAATAGCATTATATTGCTCTCACTTTTAATGCTATTTTCATGTGCTGAAAATGAAGGTTTTTTACACACAGAAGGACAAAAAATTGTTGATAAAAATGGCCAAAATGTGCTACTTAGAGGGTTAGGTTTAGGTGGATGGATGGTACAAGAAGGCTATATGATGCAAACAGGAGAATTTGCAGGTCCACAATATGTTATCAAGCAAAAAATAAAAGACTTAATTGGATCTGAAAATACAGAAGCTTTTTATAAGGCATATCGGGCTAATGGAATTACTAAACGAGATATAGATTCTCTTAAATCTTGGGGTTTTAATTCCGTAAGATTACCTATGCACTATAATTTATACACACCTGCTATACAAAATGAAAAAGATGATGAAATTACATGGTTAGAAACAGGTTTTAAAATGACAGATGACTTGTTAAAATGGTGTTCTGAAAATGAAATGTATCTCATTTTAGATTTACATGCTGCCCCTGGAGGCCAAGGGAAAGATGCCAATATTTCTGACTATGATGACATTAAACCTTCTCTTTGGGAAAGTGAAGAAAATCGAAAAAAGATGGTTGCTTTATGGAAAAAATTAGCAGCACGATATAAAGATCATCCCTGGATTGGAGGATACGATATTATAAACGAACCAAATTGGAACTTTACTGGAACTAATAAAAATGGATGTGATGAAACCTCTAATGCACCATTACGCAAGCTAATGGTCGATGTTACTAAAGCTATTAGAGCCATAGACAAAAATCATATTATTATGATAGAAGGTAATTGCTGGGGTAATAACTATGAAGGTATTTTGCCAGTTTGGGATAACAACATGGTATTAAGTTTTCATAAGTATTGGAATTATAACACAACCGAATCTATACAAAAAGTATTAGACTACCGTAAACAATATAATATTCCTATCTGGCTTGGTGAAAGTGGCGAAAACTCAAATGTGTGGTTTAAAGATGCATTGACATTAATGGAATCAAATAACATTGGTTGGGCATTTTGGCCTATGAAAAAGATAGAGAATATCGCAGGTGTTTCCTCAGTTACTAAAAATCCTGGATTTGAAACGATACGACAATATTGGAAAGATGGCGGAGAAAAACCAACCGAAAATTTTGCAAAATCAGCTTTGATGCAACTGGCAGAAAATTACAAAATGGAACATGTAACAGTAAAACCTGATGTTATTGATGCCATGTTCAGGCAAGTAAACACCAATGAGACGAAAGCCTATAAAAAACATATTGTTCCTGGGCTTATCTACGCATCTGAATATGATTTAGGAAGCAATGGCTATGCATATGCCGATAAAGATTTTGTTAACTACAGAATTGACACAGGAATTCATGGTGAATGGAATAAAGGAAAAGTAATGCGTAATGATGGTGTTGATATACAAGTTTGTTCTGATGAAAAAACAAATGGCTATGAGGTCTTCGATATTAAAGATAACGAGTGGTTACAATACACTTTAACAGCCAAAAATGAAGGTTTTTACGATGTGTTAATTCGGTATTCCAGCAATGAATTAGCAGGAAACCTTCATTTAGAAAATGGAAAAGGTCATATATCAGAAGAAATTATACTCCCTATAACTCATACAGATACTATTAATTATAAAACAATGACAATATCAAAGTTTAAACTGGATAAAGGAGAGAATAAAATAAAAGTAGTTTTTAATAAAGGGGGCTTTGTTCTAAACTATCTTGAACTGATTAATAATAATTAAATACTTAATATTTTGAATAAGATTAGCTTTAAATTTTTAATAATGTTATTACTAACATTTATAGCATGTAGTAATAGTGATGAGAGTAGCGAAATAGATAATTCAAAACCTTCAAACCTTTCTATAACTGGCGAAATTATAGGAACGGATATCAACAACCCAAATGGTGATGGGAATGGTGTCGTAGATTTTAATATTACAGCTACAAATGCAACATCATATAAAGTGCTTATTAATAATGAAGTCCTCGATTTAACGAAAAATGTTTTCAGCTATACATTCACTAAAAATGGGACGAATGAGTATCAAATTATAGTGTCTGCTTATAATTCCAATGGATTTATTAGTACAACCTACAATATAAAGGTATATGTTAATAATGGATTAGAGCTGATATGGCAAGACGAATTTGACCAAAATGGCACTCCAGACCCTTCTAAATGGGGTTACAATATTGGTAATGGCGACAATGGTTGGGGTAATGGTGAGTCTCAATACTATACAGACAGACCCGAAAATGTAATAGTAGAAAACGGTCTCTTAAAAATCATTACCAAAAAAGAAGATTTCTCGGGGTTTGGTTACACCTCAGCAAGAATGCTTACTGCAAATAAGTTTGACTTTACATATGGCAGAATAGATGTTAGAGCTAAATTACCAGCTGGAGGTGGTGTATGGCCTGCCATATGGCTACTTGGTGCCAATATTGGATCTGTTGGATGGCCAGCATGTGGAGAAATTGATATTATGGAATACACAGGAAATACACCTGGCAGAATACAAAGTGCTTTACACACCACATCTAGTTCTGGGAATACCGTAAATCATAAAGGGATTTCTATTCAAAATGAAACAACAGAGTTTCATCTGTACTCGATGATTTGGACAGCAGATAGTATTGTTTTCATGTTAGATGAACAGGAATATTATACATACAATCCAGAAATAAAAAATGATGCAACCTGGCCTTATTACAGAGATCAGTTTATTATTCTTAATGTTGCTATGGGAGGTGCTTTGGGTGGAGAGATAAGCCCAGATTTCGATACATCGATAATGGAGATAGATTACGTACGTGTTTATCAGTAAATACAAGCTAAAGGACCATATAATTTAATACAATTAAAAAAACATCCTATGAAAAATCGTTTAAATGCGATTATTACTTTAGTAATCATTTCGCTTTCTGTAAACATAACGTCTTGTGATAAGAAATTACATAAACCTACAAAAAAAGACATTATTGAGTTCAAAGTAGATTCCGTATTGGCTTTAATGAATATTAAAGAAAAAATTGGACAAATGAATCAATACGCTGGAAGTTGGGAAATTACTGGTACGCCTTCAGACATTGATAATAAAACAAAACTGGAAAAGCTAAAAAATGGAGAAGTAGGATCCATGCTAAATGTTTTAACTGTTGAAGCAACCAGAGAAGCACAACGTATTGTCATGGAAAACTCACGCTTAAAAATTCCATTGATCTTTGGTTATGATGTCATTCATGGCTATAAAACCATATTTCCAGTTCCCCTAGGAGAAAGTGCTAGCTGGGATTTAGAAGCCATTAAAAAAAGTGCTAAAATAGCGGCACAAGAAGCTTCAGCATCAGGACAACACTGGACATTTGCCCCTATGATTGATGTCTCCAGAGATGCACGTTGGGGTCGAATCATGGAAGGCGCTGGTGAAGACCCCTTTTTAGGAAGTAGAATTGCAGAAGCAAGAGTAAAAGGATTTCAGGGCGATGATTTATCTAAAGAACACACAATTGCAGCCTGTGCCAAGCACTTTGCTGGTTATGGTTTTGCAGAAGCGGGAAAAGATTACAATACAGTAAACATAGGAGAATCAGAATTACACAATGTTATTTTACCGCCATTTAAAGCTGCTGCCAATGCTGGTGTTGCAACCTTTATGAATGCATTTAATGAAATAGATGGTGTACCATCTACAGGGAATAGAAATTTACAGCAGGATATACTAAAAGGTGATTGGAATTGGGATGGTTTTATGGTTTCAGACTGGGGATCCATACCAGAAATGATTACACATGGTTATGCTAAAAATAAAAAGCAAGCAGCACAAATTGCTGTAATAGCTGGTTGCGATATGGATATGGAAGGACGTGCCTATGAGGTAGCTTTAGAAGAACTTATAAAAGAAAACAAAATAGATATAAGCGTAATTGATGAATCCGTTAGGCGTGTTTTAAGATTAAAATTCAGATTAGGTCTTTTCGACGACCCTTATAAATATTGCAATTCTGAAAGAGAAAAGAACGAAGTTTTTACTATTGAGAATCAAAATATCTCGAGGGATGTTGCAAAAAAATCAATTGTATTATTAAAGAATCAGAACAATATCTTACCCCTTGATAAAAACACAAAACGTATTGCCGTTATAGGATCTTTAGCTGATGATAAAGACACACCAATAGGTAACTGGAGGGCTCAGGGAGTTTCAAACTCTGCAGTTTCCGTGTACGAAGGGATTCAAAATGCCGTATCAAAAACCACAAAGATAGATTATGAAAAAGGAGCTGATTTAGGTGTAGGAGAACGTTCATTTCTGGTTCCCTTAAAAATTAATAAAACAGATAAATCAGGATTTACAAAAGCTGTTAAAGTAGCAAAAACAGCAGATGTTGTTGTCCTGGTTTTAGGAGAAGATGCCTTTCAGTCTGGAGAAGGTCGTAGTCAAGCCAATGTTGGTCTGGCAGGTGTTCAGCAAGAATTACTACAAACTATTTATAAAGTCAATAAAAATATTGTTTTGGTGCTAATGAACGGCCGTCCTATGGAAATAAACTGGGCAGACAAAAATATCCCAGGAATTTTAGAAGTTTGGCAACTTGGGTCTCAATCTGGTAACGCTATTGCTGATGTGTTGTTTGGAGACTATAACCCATCTGGTAAATTACCCGTATCTTTCCCAAGATCCGTTGGGCAAGAACCATTATATTACAATAAGAAAAATACAGGGAGGCCTTATAGCAGTCAACATGTTACGTATTCGCATCACTCAGACACTCCTAACAATGCTTTATATCCTTTTGGATATGGATTAAGCTACACCTCTTTCGATTACACTAATTTACAATTAAACAAAAAGGCGATTAAAAATAACGAACCCTTATTCGCATCTGTAGAAATCACAAATACTGGAAAGCGTATTGGTAAAGAAGTTGTTCAACTTTATATTAGAGATTTGGTAGCAAGTCGTACAAGGCCTATAAAAGAATTAAAAGGGTTTAAAATGGTTTCTTTAAAACCAGGTGAAACCAAAAAAGTTAGTTTTTCTATAAATACAGAACTGCTTCAATTTTATACCGCAAACAAAAAATGGGAAGCAGAACCTGGAGATTTTAATGTCTTTATTGGAGGTGATTCCAGAACAACCCTTCATGAAACATTTGAACTTCTAAAAGAATAGTTAAAGATCGAAACAATAGTAAATATAACGACACATTTTGAACTTTGGGATTACTTCCTTTTTATAGCGTATCTCATTTTTATATAGGAAGTAGGTTTGTGGGTTTCCAGAGATAAAGAAGGGCATTAAAAATTATTGAAAATCGCTAAAAACCCTAGTGAATTCTATAAGCTTTTAAATTATAATGATACACGGATATTCCAAAACATTGTATTGAAAGGCTTATGATACTGTTTAGTGCATCATTCAATGTATCTCCATAATCAGTTTGTTGCTCTTTAGTTTAACCTTCAGAATCTTTAAGAACGTTATAGGCTTCATTCATAATTTTCATCATATCTCCACCAGAGGGGCAGGCTCATATTCCAAGTAAAAATAACAGATATGGTTTTACGATCTTTTCTTTATCTAAAAAAAATACGATATCAAAAAAAACAGACAATTGAAATGCGAGATTCTTAGTTCTTTAAAAAGTCTTTTAACATATCTCTTAATACCAATTTGTCATTCTCCGCATTTCGAATCAATTTATTTGTTTCATCACATTCAAAAGAAGCATATTTAATTTCCATTAATCGCAATTCTTTATTTAGAATAGCCTTCTTTTTAAGTTGGTTATAACGCTGTATTTGAATCATACGAGCTTGTTGTTTACTGTCTAATTCTTCAAAAACCTCATCTTCTCTAGAAAACTCAATAACCAATTTCAAGTCTCCATAATAGGCATCCAAAGGAAGTTTAGTTCTTCCTTTCCCTCGTTTGTGTAGATTACCTACTAAGGTATCAAATGTATGTTTACGAGAGGCTTTTTGCTCTAATAATTCGTCACATAAATTCACCAAATAAAACTCATCACTATTTTGAACATTAAGGATATTCTGTTCCTTTTTTGAAATAGAACTTATAACCTCTTTTGGAGTATAGCGCTTCCCTGCTCTTACAAAATACCAATAAACACTATCAGACCTTCTTTCTGCGTGTACCCTTGGTATTTTGGCTAAAGTAGATGCTGCATCTAACTTTCGAAGCACTTTACGTATTGGCAATCCCTTTTTTATGTCTTTTGTAAATAGACCTGCTTCAATCAGAGCCGGCATAATAGCCTTTACTGGAATCCAATCAACAGATGCATTTGTATCAAAATAATAGCTGATCACGTCATTAATCTTCTTTAAATTTTCTTCACTCATCTTATTAATCGTATTTATTACTTTGGTAAATTACAAACATAAATATAGCATTTTTCATCAGTTGGGCAATTTGTTTTAGATATCTTTTAGATAACAAATAAAAAAGCCCTTCAATTTCTTGAAAGGCTTGATTTCTCTAGTAGAGCGTACAGAAAAAATGTCGAACCAAATTTTAATTGAAGAATTAGGAAAATTTAGACTAATCCTTTAATTATCAAAGAATATATTGCCCGCTTCTTTTAGAGGATATGGTTAGAGCGTTGATATATGTATACGAAAATTAGCAAAAGACACCTGCTCATCTCCATAAATATTATCATAAGCTGACAAAGCAATCTCAAAGTTAGCATCTGGAATTAATGTATAATGCGTCATAAGAGCCTTCTCAAGAAAAACCAATAATTGAGAAGGCTCGTGTTAAGGATTGTAGCTTATTGTTTTACAATTCTTAAAACATCATTGCCTTTATCTGTAAAGATGTGTGCAAAGTATACCCCTGATGCCAAATCATTGTCAATATCCATTTGTTATCTCCTTTAAAAAAGGCGAGGTTTTTTTTCTCTATAGCTAATGCTTCGTCATATTTTCCTTCACTTATTAATATTCCCGACTTGATAGATAAAACTTCGAAAAGACCAGGTTTGTGATTCATTACTTCATACTTTTTTTGCGCCTTTTCCAGATAAAACAAAGCAGAATCTTTTTGCTTCATTTCAGAAAACAAAATAGATGTAAATCTATAATTTATAGCCATATTCATGTCCAAACCAAATCTATCACTAATGGCAGTAGCTTTTTTGAAGTTAGTCAAAGCTTCTTGATAATTTTTTTGAAACCTATATAAATTGGCAATGTGAAAATATAAAGGGGCAAGTTGAAATGAATCATTCTGTTTTTCGAAAAATATTTTAGCTTTATAATAATGCTTTAAAGCTTTTCCATAGTTTGATTGTCTGGTATTAAACACACCTTTTTGAACAGAAATTTTTGCTTGATGAACTGCTGAATCATAATTAGATGCATCAATTATTTCCTGAGCTTTAGAAGTAAAGTCTTTAATACGATTAAAATCTCTTTTAAAATGATATCGCCCCAATAATAATAATAATAATAATAACGTCTCTACCTTCAAAGAGTCACTTTATTACTTCTTTTAATTGTTGCTCTAATCTAATTATTGTAGCATCCTTTTCTTGAGAAACCCCTGTCGTGATTCCTACAAGAAAGATTATAAATGGAAAAAGTAACTTACACATTGAGATACTGTAAAATTTAAAATATGATTATAAAAGTACTAATAAGTTGAAGTTTTATTCAAGACTTTTCTTTTTAACAAAAAACGATAGGCTCCATCTGCATCAAGAGGACATTGCTGCGAATAAAACAAACTTCTCCTTCTACAGAAATCTTGGGCTGTTGACTATACTCCCAACCTGAAAGATTTATAGTTGCATTTTCAATAATTGGAATATCTTGGCTTTTGGGCACACAACCCCTTAAAAATATTGGTAGTACACCTATAACCCATATCCGCAGGTGATGTTTTCCAAATGACACTAAAAAGGTTACGAATAGTTCTTTCAGCATAAGAGCAATTATACTTCTCAAATATAAATTAAAATCTCTATTCGTGGGTGTATTGTTTTGCCTCACGAGTACCATAAAGGTACAATGAATGTTTTTAATTTAAATATTAACAGTTTCTTTTTAGAGGCATTTCTTTGCTTTAGTGTGATTTATTTACAAATAAATTAATGCAATTAAGTTGCAATAATATAAAATAACAATATATTTGTAAAATATTGTTAATGCAATAAAGTTGCAATAACAATCATTCTAAGCTAGAACATCATAAATACTGAGTACCTCTTTTTAGAGTTTTATATACCATAATGAAAATAAGTCATTTTAAAAATAGCATAACCTTTTTTTTTCTTGCTCTTTTCCTTACGATGAAAATGGCAGGACTTCATGTTCTGGTCCATACAGACGATAGTGACCATGACTTAGATTGTGTTATTTGTGATTATACCATGACGTATAATTTAACCCTAATATTAAATGCTGATTTACAGGGTTTTACAATTGAAAATACAGAATTTATTGTTCAGCGAGAGGTTACTAAAAACTACAGTTTTATTGCCGTAAGTACTATTGCTAAAAATGAGCTCTTTTCCCGTCCCCCTCCTTTTTTACTATAACGCCCCTATACATTTTTCGATTAGCAATTAACTTAACACTTATATTGTTAAGTTATTTATTTGTCATCTAAGAACACCCAAAAGAATTGATACAACTCTTTAATTATGTTCATTAGTCAACTTGATACAGTCGCCCGTTAGCCTAAAATTAATACAGAGGGATTGATTCATTTTAAGTCACGTATAGGTTTTATCGCAGTCCTTTTTTTGGAACAATTGTTCACATTTTACAGTATCTCTCATTATGTTTCATAAAACACTAAGTATATGGCTATTTTTTAGCCTATGTGCTATAGCATTTCCACAAGATTCTTTTCAAATAAAAGGGTCTGTGATGAATATCAGAACCTCACAACCAATAGAAGGCGCCAATATTATTGGCAAAGGTATATTTTCAATTTCATCAGCAACAGGTGCATTTACCATAAACAATGTGGTTAAAGATTCTTGCACTTTTATCATATCCCATTTAGGCTATGCGTCCAAAACAGTTACAGTCATCAAGAAACAAAAAATAGAGACCCTATTGGTGTACTTAAATGAATCTTCCACTACTCTTGAAGAAGTTGAAATATTTGGCAAATTAAAGCGAAGCGCAGTAAAGGAAACGCCAATAGTTTCACATACAATTTCTAAAGAGTTTCTTGATAAAAACAGAGAAAATAGCCTAATGCAGACCCTGAGCAAAATTCCTGGGGTAAGCACAATCAATATTGGTTCGGGGCAATCTAAACCAGTCATTAGGGGCCTGGGGTTTAATAGGGTTTCTGTTGTACAAAATGGTATAAAACACGAAGCGCAACAATGGGGTAATGACCATGGGCTGGAAATAGACCAATATGGTATTGAAAATATAAAAATTATAAAAGGTCCAGCATCATTAGTTTATGGTTCAGATGCTATTGCTGGTGTTGTAGATATTCAGCCTAATAAAATACCGTTCTATAATTCTCTCTTAGGAGAAGTAAACATTCTTGGAGAAACTAATAATAATCTATTAGGTATTTCTGCGGCTATTGAGGCCAGAAAAGTAAAATGGTTTTATCGAGGACGCCTTACTTATAGAGATTATGGGGATTACAAAGTGCCTACAGAAAGAATTAATTATGAGAATTACATTTTTGAATTGCATGACAATAATTTAAGGAATACAGCAGGAAAAGAAACGAACGCAAGCTTTAGCCTAGGATATGTTTTTAATCATATAAAATCGGAAACCTTTTTTAGTAATGTACATGCTAAAAACGGTTTTTTTGCTAATGCTCACGGTTTAGAAGTTAGAACCTCCAGCATCGATTACGATAGTTCTAATAGAGATATTGACCTTCCTTTTCATAGAGTAAATCATTTTAAAATCACCAACAATACTTCGGTAACTACGGGCAAACATACTTTGCATTTTGATTTGGGTTTTCAAAATAATTATAGAGAAGAACATTCAGAACCTGTGCCTCATGGCTATATGCCAAAACCATCAAACAGTAAAGAGCGGGAATTTAATAAAAACACCTATTCGTTAAACGTGAAAGATAAATTTAAACCTAATACGCAACATGACTTTGTTGCGGGTATAAATGTAGAATTTCAAAATAATAATATCGGTGGATGGGGGTTTTTGATTCCAGAATATAATCGTTTTACTATTGGAGTGTTTATTTATGACCAATTTGAGATTGGTTCTAATTTACATTTTTTGGCAGGTATACGTTATGACTACGGCTTAGTAGATACCAAATCGTATTACGATTGGTTTCCATCCACTATAAATAATCGTGATGGCTCTACATCACATGTAAATTTGCAAAGGGCTCAAAACAAAACTTTAAATTTTGGAAATATCAGTGCTTCCACTGGGCTTAGTTACATTCGAAAAAAAACAACTTATAAACTAAATATTGGTAAAAGTTTTAGAATGCCATTAGCCAATGAATTGGCTTCAGATGGGGTAAATTATCATATGTACCGCTATGAAAAAGGAAATCTGAATCTAGATTCTGAAGAATCATATCAACTAGATATTGATATAAATCATACGTCAAAACAGTTCTCTGTAGGTATTAGTCCTTTTTTTAATCTTTTTGATAATTATATTTATTTGAACCCAACATCAAATTATTACGAAACCTTACAAATTTACGAATACACTCAAAGTAAAGTCTTTAGAGTTGGTGGTGAAATTAATGCAAGTACTACAGTTTTAAAAAACCTACAATTAGAGGCCTCTGCAGAGTATGTGTATTCTAGACAGGCCAATGGGGCTAAAAAAGATTTTACTATCCCATTTTCACCACCACTATCAGGATTATTCTCAGCTAATTATCAATTTAAAAATTTTCTTTTTTTGACTAAGCCTCAATTAATTGCCGATTTCAGAATAACCGCAGCACAAAATGAAATTGTACCTCCAGAAGAAAAAACGGAAGGTTATCAAATACTCAACATGTCTTTGGTAACAGAAATGGACATTTTTAAGAATAATCAATTAGTTGAAATGCGAGTAAAACTGAACAATGTATTTAACACCAAATATTATAATCATACCAGTTTCTACAGACTAATAGATGTTCCTGAAGCTGGAAGAAATTTATCAATCTCTTTAACAATACCCTTTAATAAATAGTAAACATTAATAATTAAACACATGAAAACAAACATTATGAAAACAAATTTAAAATTTCTAGCTATTATCGTTTCTCTAGGGCTCTTTTTATACTCTTGTAGTAGTGATGATGATACTATCGATCCTAACGCAGATAAGAATTCGGAAAGGTTTGAAAATATTGAAATAGGAAATACCGATTTTAAAGTTCCACAATTTAACCCAGACTTGCACACTGAATTTGATTATACGGGAAATAGTAAGGTAACAAAAATTACTTATGATATTAGTCCAATAAATGTAGAAGAACCAAATACTGGAGAAGCAAAATGGAAAGTCTCCAACCATTTAGTTCCAAAAGATTATTATGAAGGTAAACTAAATCCACATATACATTATCATGTGTTTTTTGACCCTATAAATAAATACCTTCCTAAAGTAAGACCTGCGAAAGGAATTTATAGTTTAAAAATTACAATAGTCGAAGAAGATAATTCTGAAAGTTACATAACAAAACAATTTGAAATTGTTAAAAAATTCTCAGAAGTAGAAATTGGTACTAACAATGAAATGAAATTAGGAAGTAATGCACTAGACATTAAATTTAAATATGATGCAGGGAACAATACTGTTAGCGAAGTAAAATATGAACTATGGTTCGAAGAATGGAGAGAAGGACAAAATGTAGCAGTCGGTAAATGGGATAACACAATAGTAGTATTGCCAACAAATCTCTACGAAAATCAGAGTATTCCAAATATTAATTTTCCTTTAGAAATTAATCCTGATTCCCCTCTTGGAAATTATTGGCTAAATATATATGTAAAAGAATCGGGAGAAAACGAGGCTGTAAAATTATCCATTCCATTTCGTATTGCGGAATAAGTATACTAAATTTTATGTATTAAAGATAGTATGCAAGAGCAGTAAGACATAAATATATAAACAAAATAATAAATCATACCGCAAAGCAATTAATGCTTTGCGGTTTAAAATTAAAAAAATGAAGCTACTATTAAATTTTTTTTATTTCCTATTTATAGGACTACTAATTAGCTCATGTTCAAGTGATGATAAAGATGAAGAAAAACCGACCATTAGTGTCAATTATAACGGAGGATTTCCTCAAGGCTGTGTGCTACTTGCAAAAGGAGAAACCTATAATTTTAGAGCTAAGGTTACCGATAATATGGCATTAGCTTCTTATAGTATAGACATTCACAATAACTTTGACCACCATACTCATGATGACCAAGTAACCGAATGTGATTTAGAAGATATCAAACAAGCAATAAACCCATTAATTTTTATAGAAAATTATTCTATAGAAGATAATTTGACGAGCTATGAAATTAATATCCCTATAACAATACCTAGAGATATAGATGCTGGAGATTATCACAGTGCTTATTCTGTAACAGATCAAACAGGTTGGCAAGCTAGAACATCAATAGATATAAAAATTATTGAATAAAAGCTATCAGTAACTGTTTTGATTATTTTTCAGGGTATTAGAGAATATAGACAGTTGCTACTATTATGTAAATAAAGAATATAAACTTAAAATGGTACAAATAGATCGTCTCACATTCCAATATAAAAAGGAGAAACATCTTTTTAGTTTTCCAAATATAGATTTAAAAGAGAGAGAGAATTTACTCATCATAGGTAAATCTGGGATAGGAAAAACAACCTTCTTACATCTCTTAGCAGGTCTTTTAACACCGATTAGTGGAAAAATAGTTATTGGAGGAGTTGATATTCATTCTATTTCTCATTCAGAATTAGATAAATTTAGAGGGCAAAATATTGGGCTTGTATTCCAAAAAAAACATGCAATTCAATCTTTAAATGTTGTAGAGAATTTACAAGCCCGTCTTTTTCTTAGCAAAAAATCTATTAGCAATACTAAGATAGATTTTTTATTGGAGCAATTAGATATAAGTGACTGTAAAAACAGTAAATTAAATACTCTTAGTGAAGGGCAATTACAGCGTTTAGGTATTGTTATGGCTGTTATACATAATCCACAAGTTATTTTGGCCGATGAGCCTACCTCTAGCTTAGACGATGAGAGCTGTACGATTGTCATTGAGCTACTAATAAAACAAGCTAAACTTACCAATGCCAATTTAATTGTTATTACTCATGACCATAGAATTAAGTCATTATTTTCAAATTCAATTACGCTATGAATATTTGGAAAATCAGCTTAAAAAATATAAAATCTAAACCTTTATATACTTTTTCAAGTATTTTCATACTAGCCTTAAGTATTGCCCTTCTTTTAGGAATCAGGCAATTGGAAACTTCTTTTAAATATCAAATGCAAAATAACCTGGGAAAGATTGATTTGGTTATTGGCGCTAAAGGAAGCCCTTTACAGTTAGTTTTGGCTTCTGTATTGCATATGGACAACCCAACAGGAAACATTTTATATGAAGATGCAAAAAAAATAGGTAAGAGCCCCTTTATAAAAACTGCCGTCCCTATTTCGTACGGAGATAATTATAAAGGCTATAAAATTGTGGGCTCGACAGCCAATTTTGCAACGCTTTACGATGCTAAATTAGAGAAAGGAAGTGCTATAAAGAAACCGATGGAAGTAATACTAGGCTCTACTGTAGCAGAACAATTACAACTCAAAATAGGAGACACTTTTCTAAGCTCTCATGGGCTATTAGAAAATGATATAGATATACATTCCGAACATTTAACTATAGTTGGCATATACCAGCCTACCAATAAAACAATAGACCGTTTGATTGTTACCAGCTTAGAGAGTATATGGGATGTTCATGAAGAAGCAGAACATGAAAAAGACGAAAATCATTTGGGACATCATGAAAACCATGAGAAAGGAAAAGAAATAACTTCTTTATTAGTTTCTTTTAGAAGTCCTTCTGCCTTTTTAACACTTCCAAGAAAAATTAATAAAGACACTAACATGCAAGCTGTATTACCAAAGTATGAGTTGGAAAAATTATACCGATATACTGGTGTTGGTTTTAAAACAATTTCTTGGATAGCATATATGATACTTATTATTTCTTGCATCACTATTTTTGTTAGCCTCTATAAAATGGTAAAAGAACGCGCTTTTGATTTAGCACTGTTACGAACTTATGGGGCTAGTAATTTTCAATTAACACGAATGATTGCTTATGAAGGGTTAATAATTGGATTACTAGCATTTCTTTTAGGGCTATTATTATCGAAAGCAGGGCTATACTTTATGCTTAGAATAATGGAGACTGAATATCAACAAAACACACTCCAAAAACTACCATTACAAGAATTTTTACAAATAGTGCTATTAGTAGTGGTAATGGTTACCTTTTCTATTTTATTGGCCATATATCCCATCATGAAAATGAATATATCAACGACGTTAAGCAATGAAAAATAAAATTATAATCATGCTAATTCTTCTATCTTCCTACGCCAGTTTTAGTCAGAAAAATATAACTTGGGAAGATTTAGCAAAAGTGGAATTTACAGAAAAATTTTTTCCTTCTTATGGAGAAATTTTTTTATACCCAAAGTTTTCAGATTCCGTAAAGTCATTAGAAGGAAAACGAGTGACTATTAAAGGTTATTTCTTAAATATAGACCCTCAAGGAAAATTACTAATACTATCTAAAGGCCCTATGTCATCTTGTTTTTTCTGTGGAATTGGCGGTCCAGAAACCGCCATAGAATTACAATTTAGATCTAAGAAAACCTTTAAAACAGATACCATAATAACGGTTACTGGAATATTGAATCTTAATGCAGATGATATAGAACATTTTAATTATATTCTAAAAGAATGCCAAGCATTGTTGATTAATTAAAGTAGCTCTAAAAAAGGTCTTAATATATCTTAAAATTGGAAATATAGAAGGTAAACTTTTTTTTGCAACTTAGTTCTATTATTTTTGTATCATGGGTATTATAAGAAAAACAAAATCAGTTAAAATTTTACTTGATGAATTCGACAAACATTCAAGTGCTATTTCTGTTGTTTCTTTAATAGAACGCCTTAGTTCACAAATGAATAAGACTACAGTTTATCGTATCTTAGATAAGCTAGAAGATGATGGGTTTTTACATTCTTTTTTAGGAAAAAATGGACATAAATGGTATGCAAAATGTAATGATTGCTCTTCGTCTGAACATCATGATGCTCATGCGCATTTTCAATGTTTACATTGTGGTAAAGTAGACTGTTTAGATACCAATTTCAATATTCCGCAAATACCTAACCGAAAAGTAGATGTATCTCAAGTCTTGTTACAAGGAAGTTGTGAGGAGTGCTTCGTTTAGTATTAATTACAATACAAATATAAATTCAGTTTATTTTTTGGAAGGATAAATGACTAATTATTCGTTTTTAATGGTAGACGTAAATTTACTGTTACAAAACTTTCTTTAATAGCTTTTTCCAGAGTAGAAGGTTCACTACCAGGGCCAATAGTTAGAAGTTTTGCACCAGTTATTGGTTCTCCATTAAACGGCCTAAGAAACACTTTACCATCAGGGTTCCGTTCAAAATAAGTATACTTTTTTTCCTGACCGATTTTAGTACAGCCTTTTACCCGAAGAATGCTTTTGGGAAGCATAGCGCAAATATTGTAAATGCACTTTGTGTCAGGTAAAGTAGGTAAATCGGTAGAACACGAAGACCAATGTGCTTTTTGGTGTTCTAGTTTTTTAGATGTGTTTTTAGATGGTAAGAGCTCAGGAAGCAAGGCAATATCGATAGCATCCATAGTTAATATTTTTGCGAAAGGATTGCGTTCCTTTAGATCTTTAACAACTAATAACTGCCTGCTCTCTGGTATTTTTTTAATATGTGTAAGGATAATTAGTGACGATACCTGAATCTGATTTGATTCCAGTTCATTGTGTTCTCCACGTTTTTGCCAGTTTTTAACATCTACAACAGATATTTGTATGGGCGGTAAAAATCTATCATTTAATCCAACGCCAAGAAACTCCATAAGCGTACAGGCATCTGAAGTACCATTAGATTCAATTAGAGTGATTCCATTTTTTCGTTGAGGTACTCGATTTACATAATCTCTCAACTCATTTATACCGCTGCAACAAATGCAACTACCAGTAAGCGCTTTAATCCATTTTGAATCAATCTTATCGGTAAATTGGATCGCATCAAGGTTTGCATTCTCATAATCATTTAGAATAATAAAAGGATTCCAACCTTTATCTATATAGCTGTTCATTAAATGTCTTAAAAGTGTTGTTTTTCCTGCTCCTAAAAAACCAACAATAGTAATAATAGCTTCCATGTTTTCCTTTAATATCTTTGTTGTGCTATACTTTACATCCTACAGACTGAATTTACATTTACTTCTTATTTTGGTCTAAATGGTTTAATAACCTCTTTATTACATACCAAATATGGGCCATTTATAATATCTATGCAATAAGGTACAGCTGGAAAAACGGCATCTAAACATTCTCTAATTGACTTTGGTTTTCCTGGCAGATTAATAATTAAACTATTTCTTCTAAGTCCAGCAGTTTGCCTTGATAGAATAGCAGTGGGTACAAACTTCAAAGATTCAGCTCTCATCAATTCTCCAAAACCAGGCATCATACGATCACATACTGCTTCAGTGGCTTCTGGTGTAACATCTCTTTTGGCTGGACCAGTTCCTCCTGTGGTAACCACCAAGCAACATTTTTCATTATCGACCATATCGATAATTGTTTTTTTAATAACCTCTTGTTCATCAGGGACTATTTTATAAACATCTTCCCATTCAGATACTAAATAATCGTTTAGTGTATTTATAACTTCTTTTCCACTTATGTCTTCATAAACGCCAGCATAAGACCTATCACTTACTGTTATAATTCCTATTTTTATTACTACTGACATATTTTACAACTGCTTAAGATTATCGTTATTACCTATATAAGTATGATTTTTGCTTTCTATATGTATTTTACAAGATATTAATGAATATATAACCAATGCTGTTAAGGTGATCTTTTTTCATATTTTTAAGTTATTGATTTTATTATTATTCATTATACCTAATTTTCAATTTGATTCAGCATATTCATTTTTTCAATTAAATCTCCTGTAATTGCAACAACTGCTGGCTTAGGAATATTGTCTTTATCAAAAGGCCATTTACTTGTGGGGTTACTCTTGTCTTTTGTTTGCTCTCCTGGGTGCTGAACACTTAAAAATAAAGTTTTACCATTTGGCGAAAACCAAGGACCTGTGAGTTCTGCATCTCTTGGAGCTGAGGCAACCCGAATTACTTTTCCTGCATCTTTTCCATATCTAGGAATTACAAATAAACTATTGTTTTTAAAAGACATATAAGGCCCATCTTTTTTATTCATAACGCTTCCAGATATATCTGAAGTCATCCAAAGATTTCCTGATAAATCAAATGCTAAATTATCAGGGCAAGAGAATCCATTTTCTTCACCACCAGCTTTATAGGTCGAGGTTTTAAAGGTAATAGCATCAAACGCCTTATTCGTTTCTTCAATTTTCAGTATGGAACCATGAAAATCATTTTTTTCCATGTTATTGGTTAGTGAAACAAATATGTTTCCTGTTACAGGGTCAATTTCAATATCTTCAGGACGATTTAATGCTGTAGCACCTAATAGTTTTGCCGCTTCTCTTGCTCTAATTAACACCTCTGTTTGGTCTTTAAACTTATTTCTTAAAACAGGTTGGTTTTCCCAGTCTAGAGCAAGCCACTTTCCATTAATTGTATCTGCAACATACAGTCTTCCTTCTTTTAAAGAATGTGGCTTCGATGAAATAAATTTATACAAATGTTCATTATTTTTATCATCTCCTGTATATGCAACCACCCGCTTGTCATCTAGCTCATACAGGGTACAACATTCGTGGGCAAATCTACCTAAAGCTATATGTTTTTGAGCCGTTCCATCTTTTGGATTTACCTCGACAACCCAACCATAATGTTCTGGTGGATATTTATAAAAGTTTTCCCAACCTTGACTACTTGCCCTATGGCTGGCTACATTATTTTTATCGTATTCGGTTTCTCCGAAAAAACTATCATAGTTTTCTTCACAAGTAAGAAACGTTTTCCACGGAGTAATGCCACCAGAGCAATTACTATGTGTTCCTATTACGGTAGTTTTTCCTTTAATTGGAGTATCCCAGTTTAATTTAATTGGAGTTTTAGCAGTTATGCGCCTATTATGTGGATCATTCTTAACAACTTTCCAACGTCCGTCTTCCTCTTTAATTCTTACGATACTTCCACCAACGTTGTACATTTCTTTATCTACCTGTTCTATGGTTCGATGCTTAAAGGGCTTTTCATATTTTCTAAAATCAAAATCAGAAACAAAAAGCGGGTTTACATATTCATGGTTTACCCATAACAAACCGTCTTTTGGATTGTTATTATCAAAAGGAATAAAACACGTAAAATCATTATTGTACCCAAAGGTATCTGTATCACTAATTTTATCTCCCCATTTTATGATGGTATGATAATCCAATCCATTGGCTAATAGCAATTCATCTTTATCAGAAGGGACCAAACCCTTTAAAACTAGTTGTTTTAAGGCATTAAGCCTTTCTTTAGAAATTATATAAAAACTAGTTGTTGGTGATGCCGTACTGCCACAACTTATTAAGAACTGAGGTAAAATGATTGATCCTAAACCAGCTTTTCCAATAAAAGAAATAAATTTTCTTCGACTATACTCCATAATGTTTATATCAAATAATTTAAATCTGACACTTTTTTAGTCTCATTTTTATAGTGTTTCTAGTGCAATAACTTTCAGGAATTCATTGCGAGTTGCACTTTCTGTGAAACAGCCTCCATATTCTAAAGTTGTAGTAAAGCTACTTTGGTCTTTTATTCCTCTTGATGAAACACAAAGGTGTTTTGCTGTTACCGAGACAATAACATCTTTTGTTTCCAATACATCTTGCAAATCATTAAGAATTTGAAGAACTAGTCTTTCTTGAACTTGTGGACGACGCGCGTAATAATCGACCAAACGGTTAATCTTTGACAACCCAATCACCTTATCTTTAGGAATGTATGCCACATGAGCATGTCCAATTATGGGTAAAAAATGATGCTCACAAGCAGAATCAATTGTGATATTCTGCTCAATAAGCATTTTTCTATAACCATACTTATTTTCAAATGTTGAAAGTTTTGGTTTATTGATTGGATTTAGCCCATAGAATAATTCTTTTATATACATTTTTGCAACTCGATAAGGCGTACCAGATAGGCTGTCGTCTTTTAAATCGAGTCCCATTTCTTGCATAATCATTTCAAAATGATGCGCTATATTTTTTATTTTTTCATCATCTGATTTTTCGAATGCATCTGCACGTAATGGTGTTTTTATGCTTGTTGAAAAATGATTATCTCCAGTTATTTCAATGTATTCTTTATTTTTCATTTGTACAACATGTATCTGTACTGCATTTACAGTATTTTTTATTATAAAGGTGTAGTATCATTAAAACAAATGCAGGAATATAAATAATAGCTTCAACTAATGGAAACCATTTTAATTTTTCATTCACAATCACCATTAATAATGAAATCCAACTTAACCATAGTAAAGGTTTAATCCAATTAATAGAGGTTGTTTGAGTAGACCAATAAATTGCAAAAAAAGAAATAACTAAGAAAATATAATCAATAGATTGCCACCATATGGGTGCTGTTTCACAACAAGTTGTCGAACAGGTCTGAGCTATAAAAAGAAATGGAGTGGCAACGCAATGAATAAGACATAATGAACTCGCGAGCGTTCCAAAAGTATCAGGTTTTTGTTTTATCAGTATCATTTAAATTTTATTAATACAACTAAGTTGCAAATATAATTCATTAATACGTACTAATGCAACTTAGTTGCATTTTAAATATCAAAACACAATTAGCCTTGATCCAAGAAATAAAGTGAAATGTGATACCTACTCCACAAAAAAAGGCTTCAATTCCCTAAAAATCTTGTCTTTACTATTAGTATGTACAGAAAAAATGTCGAACCAAATATTAAATAAAATTAGAAAAATTCGAGGTATTTAAAAATTAATTTAATTTTTCATGAATTGTATTCTTACAACATTTTATTTTATATAATTGTTCTTTACTTCAATATTTAAAGTAACTAATTTATAAATTATAGTTAATGTCGTTCTTCGAAACCTCAGCTATTAAAATATAAAGAAAGTCTATGCCGACCTTCATAGTGATCATAATCAAGTTGAAAACCATACATCTCACATATTTTTTGGTTAATGGCAAGTCCCAAACCTAATGATTCTGTTTCCTTGTTTCCTCTTTGAAAGCGTTTGAATAATTGGGTTGTTTCTATTTCCGACACCTCTCCTGTATTTACAATTTCAAATTTCTCTTTATTTAGGAATATCTCAATATGTCCACCTTTAAAATTATGTTGTACGGCATTCTTAATCAAATTAGTAAAGAGAATATTTGCTAAAACCTGATCACATTTTACCTTAATAGGATTCAATTTGACAACTATTTCAAGATTTTTAAATTGAATCATCTCTTCCATATTCCCGATAATATTATCAATTACAACACTAATATCCACACTATCAAGTCTTGTAAACTCCTGATTTTCTATTCTAGAAATTAAGGTCAAAGACTTGCTTATTTTTGATAGTTTATTAGCTTCTTGGTAAACAGCTTGTACCCAGAGAAGTTCTTTTTCTTTAAGGTCTTGGCTTTCTAAAAGTAACACCATCTTGTTGCGAATAATGGCTAGAGGTGTTTGTATTTCGTGAGAAATATTTTCGTTGAATTCTTTAAGATTTTGAAAATCTGTCTTCACTTGATTCATTAAAGCTGTGACGATTCTATTGAGTTCTTCAAATTCACTAATATTGGAAGGTTCAAGATTTACCAGATTCTTTTTAGTGATATCGTAATTCGTAAGTTTTGATAAGTTTTCAAAAAAGGGTTTCCATGCCCATCTATATATACCTTGATTGATAAAGAATAGTCCTGTTACCAACAGCAATATAACTAGTGTCGTGGTTACAAAAAGCCATACGATTAATTCATTCATATCTAAAAGAACATGTTTGAGCGTAATCTTCATTTTTTGGGAATCTATCAACGCCTTAAACTCATACATACGATATGGAATTAACCTATCTGCATAGGCTTCATAAATCAATGTATCTCTGTATTTATCTGAAACGGAAAAATATTCATTTACAGGTATGCTATTTAATATGTAATTGGAAGATGGAAATACTTGATTTTCCTTAAGATTAAAATTTATTCGCTCACTTTCATGTTTTAATACATCGTCAACCTCTTTGTTAACAACATATTGGATAAGAAAATAGTCTGCCCCAACCATCAGCGGAAAAAGGAATACAAAAAATATGAGGTAGTACTTATTGGTTTTGGTTACTAAATTCATCTCTATTCGCTAAATTTATATCCAACACTGTAGATAGATTTTATATAATCTTTTCCTCCAAATTTGGTAATTTTTTTTCTCAAATTAGCCAGATGCGTATAAATGAAGTTAAAAGAATCTGCCATTTCTATATGATCACCCCAAAGGTGTTCGGCTATAGCTTCTTTAGTCAACAGCCTGTTTCTATTAGCTACAAAAAAATGGATAATATCAAATTCCTTTTTGGTTAGAGTCATTAAACGATCATTTATAAAAACTTCATGATTATCGGGACTTATTTTAATTTCATTAAAAATTACTTCTTTACTCCCTTTATAGGCTTTCCTTCTGTAAAGCGCTTTAATTCTTGCATTAAGCTCTGCCAGATAAAAAGGTTTGGTTAAATAATCGTCTGCCCCTATTTCCAAACCATTAACCTTATCGCCTACTGCATTTTTAGCAGAAATAATGATAATGCCTACATCTATATTTTCTTTCTTAACCTCTTTTATTATATCAAGTCCAGTACCATCTGGCAGTGTAATGTCTACAATCAAAATATCATAAGGAAAAATAACCGCTTTCATAAATGCCGACTTATAATCGGTGGCAATCTCACAAACATTGCCTTGTTCTTCCAGAAAATTCTTGATATCTTTTAGAAGTTCTATATTATCTTCAATAACAAGTATTTTCATAATAATAATATTTAGTTTTTACTAAGTTCTACAGAAAACAGACAGTAAACTATGATTTTTGTCAACCTAAATTTTTATTTACTTATTATTAAACAGTTGGTAATCCTGTCATAGTAAATATCATGACGAACAGAGCTACTGTTTCCACGACACCAATAATCATAATATATTTTGCGGTATCGTTTGCACCAGCGGCAATAGCATCACAGGCTCTTGCACCTGCTTTACCTTGAAATATGGCTGATCCCGCCATGGCTGCTCCTGCAAAAAGCCCGATGAGTATTTGCCAGAAGTATGAATCGGGAGCCAAGTTGGCATCCGCAATAGCATTTTTTAGAATCATTCCATAAATAACCTGAGAAAGTGGCGCGCCAACAAAAATGAGTAAAGCAGTCGCCGCTTTTTCTCCATTGGTTATCATTTTTTTCCAGGCTCCAATAGCTGCCATACCCGCTATTCCTGTTCCTATGGCCGATCCTATTGCGGCAATGCTTAAAGACATTCCCATATCGCCCAATCCTTTTACTGTAGTTTCTATTAATGCTATACTTGTCATGATCTAATTTTTATAATTTTATTATATGTTATTCTGTTGTTAACGGCTTGGTTTTCTGAGACCCAAACGTACGTGAAGGCGCCATTAATTTGAATGGTTTATAAGCTTCGCCCGAAAATTGGACACCAAGGTGCCCTGCAAATTCTAACATATTTAAACGTATACCATGCACCATTACAGCCATTAATGCTAAAGCAATATTTAATCCGTGACCTAACAACAAGGCTATTGCTGCCATAACTAAATTTAAAATTCCCATATCTGAAATCCCATTCGGCAACACCATATTGTTAAAACTAGAAGCGACTGCTGCTGTTGCCATACCAACTGCAAAAAGCCTGACATAAGAAACAATATCGGAAAAACCACTAATAAGACTCAACGGTAAATTGGCCACGGAAACACCCATGCTTTTAAAAAAGTTTTTGCTCTCCACAGAAAATAAAGCGACCAATAATGCTCCTACTATGAACAACCAATGACTCCAATCTGGTGAAGCTTTAGACAGTACCAATTGTTCTGTTAGAAAAAACAATCCCCAAACTAAACAGATCCACCCCAGTTCACTGAGTGCTTTTATGGAGTTTATAAATTGAAAAAAACGAACGCCATGGGCAATCGTGAGATGTATAGTACCTATGAGGAATGAAAGGTGCATCATAAACGAAATATTATCTACTCCAAAACTTGATATGTCTTCGATTATTAAGCCGTTAAAAAATGGTATGGCCGCTATTTGTTCAGATCCAAAGTAAGTACCACTGAGTACACCCCAAATTATTGTTGTGCCACTGAGTACATACATAAGAAAACACATTTGGGAATCCATTTTTTTACGAAACAAAATGGTTACCAACAAAAAAATAGCACCATAGCCTGCATCACCTACAAGCATGGCAAAAAACAACGCAAAGGCAACTAAAAAATAAATGGACACATCTACTTCCTTGTAACCAGGCACAATGTCTATAAACTTCATAACCGGATTGATAATACTGATCCATTTCGGATTCTTAATATAAACCGGAACATCTTCTGGATTATTGGGATTCGATATGTTATAGCCCCAGTTATGTTGTTGTGCAACAGATTTAAACGTATTAACAGTATGCTGTGGCATGTATCCTCTTAAATATTTAAGTTTGCTTTCTATATCTCCCATACCTTGTAAAATTTCTTCAACTCCCAATTGGTTCTTTAAAAAAATGAGATAATCATCTAAAGCCGCTTCTTTATTAGTCTGATCTTCTAAAAACAACTCTATTTCTCCAAGTTGCCTTTCTTTTCTTTTGATTTGTTGCTTGATGACTTTTAGTGGCAATTCTGGTAATAAAATGGCTTTTAAATTCAATTTTTCAGATGAATCTCTAGAAAAAAAAGCGATAGGTATTTTACCGTTCTGTTGTGAAAAAACCTCTATACAATGACTCTTGACCAATGATTTTACAAGCGGTTTGTCTGCTAAGTGCAAATGGATATATATACCTTTCTCTTGTAGGTACTTAAAGTCTTTTATTTTAATATCCTCCCCCCAAGTTTGATACCATGCTAATTGCTGATTGAGAGTATCAAGTTTGTCTTTACATTTTTGCTCAATGTGGACTGTTCGCAATACACGACTTATAATTCGTTTGGGATCTTTTATCTGATATTGTAATCTGGCACTATCATCATTTTTCTTGTTTTTATAGTTTTTTAGAATGGCTATAGTACTCTCGGTACGGCTAACTTCTTTTGCACGTCTTTCCATCAATTCGCTTTCAGGTCGGTTGATTTCTTTTATATCAACAACTCCCATTTCGCCTAGTTTCTCTAGCGTATCATATAGAGAACCTGATGTGGTAAAAAGTAATATTTCCTTCATTCTAACAATCATAATGCAGCCATTTTATCCTGTTTTTTCTTTTTCACTAATTTGGCACATCCTATAGCCAAGCGCTCTACGTCTCCCAAGTAAATTTCAATCTTCCTTTTATTCTCGATAGCTTCTGGTATAAATACTTCCTTAAGGGCATTTTTCATCCTACGGGCTTCTGCTAACTCTTCTAGTAACAGTTCTATATTTTTCTTTTCAATATCCCATATGATGTGATTGGTTTTCTGATCCTTTACAACATTAATGGCAGGATCTACCCATAATGGTGTATTTACAGGATCTACTTCTATATTTTCAAAAGCCACGTCGATAAAAACTTCAATAGTTACCCCTGCGATTTCCCGTTTCTCAGTATTAACATGGTCTACCTTTACTAAATCGGATAAATTGACCGTATCTTCTGCTATTACAGCGACCCATACTTTCACTTCCTCATTAGTTTGTTCAATGGCTTTTTTCAAACGATTTATGCTATGCTCAATAGACTGAACAACGTCCTTTAACTGCTGTTCTTTCATTTCGAAAACTGGTAGAGCAGTGTTGTACTCCCTTAATTCTATTTTTAAGGCAGCCAAGGCATTCTTATTCATTAAAATCTTATCTATCATAATCAGTTTTTCTTTATAGTTTGTAGATAAACCTCAAAACCTTTATCCGTATCAAAACCCCACCACCTAAGCAATAGCAGTAATTTTAGCTTATAAATAACCAAAGCTCCAAAATCTGTGTAATGTCCAATGGAAAGCGCTTCCAGTTTATCCCATTTCAATTTAAGTAGTTGCATCTCTTCATTCAATGGATCTGCATTTGTTATTAGTGAAGATTGTTTTTTTGATGCTGTTTGGCTGGAATCGTTTCTACGTGATATTCGCAATTGTTTGATGTCTTCTTTCAAGACAAAAACATATTCTGAAAAAGCAGCCAACACCTTGTTTTTACTTTGCTGAAATATGGTATTATGAATGGTACTTAGTTTAATTTGAGATAGAAGATGGCTTGTAACTGGTGTTAAAAATTTTGCTGCTTCATCATCTAAAATAGTTATTAAGCATGTTTTTTCTTCCACAGGTCTGGCATATTTTCTAAGCGTGGAAGAAATTCTTGAACGCACTTCTTCTGTATCTTGAAAAGACAGGTATGGTAAACTGCTTATTAAATATTCCAGATTTCCAGTGATCATTCCTTATTAGCGTTTTGTAAAATATGCGACCACTTAGTGTTAAGATGATCATTTAGTAGTTCTGCAACTTCTTCTGGTGTAATATGGTAACTCCACCCTTCATCCATTTTAGAGATTGACAAGCCACCTCGTATACTGTCATCTTGAGTCAAGGACATGAGGTTATCTGATATTTGTATACGTAGGTGGACATAGTCTATCAATTTTTGTTCGAAATCATCTGGGAGTTTTAATTCTGCTCCATTACCAACATTCTCGATAACTTTTAAAACTGCAGATTTCATGAGATCGGGAGTAAAAGCCTCTCGGACTTCTTTTTTCAATACCTCATTAAAAAGCTTAATCAAATCATTCTGTACCCTGATGTTAAGGTCTCTGGCAGCTTGTTGAAGCGCACTTACTCCTTTGTTAAGGGTCAATTCTGCTTCTTCTCTAGCTCCCTTAAGAATTTGCTTCTTTTTTTCTTCTGCCTCTTCTACAATTTTTTGAGTCTGAGAATGCGCCTCTTCCATCATTATTTGTACTGATTTTTCAGCAGCTTCAATAGCTTCATATTTTAGCGTGGCAATTAATTTATCTAACGTTTTGTCACTCATCAGTTTTATGCTTTAATATTTTAAATGTCCCTTTTTCTGGCCAATAAGCTTCTATGAGTTTAGATGACAGTCCAACTTCTTCTTTTTTAAAGTGCTTCGCCAAAATATCCCAGCATAGATCAAGAGCATCTTCCAATTCAAGAAAACGGAATGGATCCATCAATTCTTTTTGAAATGTTCTACGATAATCCAATAACCTAAGCGAATAGTCATCTTTAACCGATCCAAATTTTTGTGCTTTAACTCTTTCTTCGGATTCGGATAATAGTCTCGCCATAGCATTCATAATACTTCTATGATCGTCTCGTGTTCTATCATTCACCTGTTGTTTAAGACGGCTTAATGAACCGAACAGTTCCAAATAACCATCCTTCATGTAAAACTGACCTTCTGTAATATACCCTGTGTTATCTGGTACAGGATGGGTAACATCATCCATGGTTGTTACCCCGAGGATGGTCAAACTACCAGCTCCGTCAATATCTGCAGCTTTTTCGTATCTGCTTGCTAATTGAGAATATAAATCTCCTGGATAGCCTTGGTTGGCTGGTATTTGGTCTTGTGCGTTAGCAACTTGTCGGAGATAATCAGACCATTGTGTCATATCTGATAACAACACGAATACATTTTTTCCTTGAAGCGCGAAACGTTCTCCAACGGCAAGAGCTAAATCTGGCACCATAAGCCCCTCAACAATGGAGTCTCTATGCGTGTGTATAAACATAATTGTTTTACTCTTGCTTCCAGCCTCTTCAATACGTTGTTTGAAATAATGGTATTCATCATATTTTAGCCCTACACCACCAATAATGATGACATCTGCATCCGTTTGTGTAGCGATATTGGCCAACAAACGGTTATAAGGTTCTCCTGCCTTTGCAAAAATGGGTATCTTTTGAGACCGTACTAGGGTATTAAATATATCAATCATAGGTACACCTGTACGAATCATATCTTTAGGTATCAATCTTTTTACTGGATTGATGGAAGGACCAGCTACCCTAACCATGTCTGACAACAGTTTTGGACCATTATCAATGGGTTGGCCATTACCAGAATATACTCTTCCCATCATATCATCAGAAAATCCAACCTGCACAGGTTTTCCGAGGAAACGGACTTTGCAGTCCGTTGAAACTCCAAAACCTCCACTAAACAATTGTAGGGTCACTTGATCTCCATCAAGTGCAATAACCTGCGCAAATGCTTTATCCCCACTCGGGTATATAACTTCAGCCAATTCTTTATTATGTACGTCTTCTGCTTTAATACTTAGAATGGCTCTTCCGATACTATCTATATTCTCATACGTTTTCTTTAGCATAAGCTCTTTTTTTAACTAAGTTCAATATTTGAAACTTTTGTTTTTCGAATTCTGAATCATCAATCGACATTGAATTCCAATCAATATAGGCCTGTCGGGCAAAATTAAAATGCGACCGAATAGCTTCTTTTCCCTTAATGGCTAAAGGAGTCTCAATAATCTCCCTGACGACATCGAACATTAAACGCAATCTATCAGGTGATGTCACACCATCGACATCATTAAAACTGTTTTGCTGTAGAAACACGGCATCAAGTAATTCGGCTTTTTGATATAGAATATAGGCTTCGTCTGTGATCCCTTTTTCTCCCATTAGAATAATGTTTGATGCTATAGTCTTGCCATCACGCAACAGTTCTATTAAAAAGGATACTTCTTCCTCTCTAAGAAGTGAAGGGTATTTGGATTTACTATCGATACGGTCGATGGCAGGGTATTTACGAGCATCAGACAGCGCTCTTGACAACCCCCAAAAAGCACCTGTACTCAACAGAGTGGCTTGTGTGACTGGTTCATCAAAGTTTCCTCCTGCGGGAGATACAGTCCCTATAATGCTAAGCGACCCTATGTTTCCATCCTCCAGAATATCGACACCAGCTCGGTCATAAAATGCTGAAATTAACGTAGAAATGTACATTGGAAATGCTTCAGGGCCTGGAATTTCTTCTTTTCTACCTGAAGTCTCTCTAAGTGCCTGTGCCCATCGTGATGTAGAGTCTGCCAAAATAAGAACATCTAAACCTTGTTTACGATAATACTCTCCTACTGTTGTGGCCATATACACGGATGCTTCTCGTGCAGCGACAGGCATAGAAGATGTATTACCTACGATGAATGTACGATCCATTAGAGATTTTCCCGTTCGAGGGTCGATCAATTCTGGAAAATCCTTGAAGACTTCTACAGCTTCTCCAGCGCGTTCGCCGCAAGCTGCTATAATAACTACATCCGCTTGTGAATGTCTGGCTAAACTATGTTGTAATACAGTCTTACCAGCTCCAAAAGGTCCTGGATTACATGCTGTTCCACCATAAGCTATAGGAAAGAGCGCATCAAGTATCCTAATACCAGTTGGCATAGGTTCAACTGGAACGGAACGTTCATGGAAAGGCATAGGCTTTTTCACTGGCCAATCAAATGCCATTTTTAATTTAATAGTAGTTCCATTAGCATCCTCAACGACAGCTATATCTTCATCAATGGTGTAATTGCCTTCTGTTACAATATGCTTAACGGTGTAATCACCTTGCAATGAAAAAGGCACAAAAATCTTATGTTGAAATAACTTTTCAGGTACAGCCCCCAGTATATCTCCTCTGGTAACAATCGCTCCTTTTTTTACCGAAGGTGTGAAGTGCCATTTCACTGTATTATCTAATGGCTCTACTTCTTGTCCCCTTTCGAGAAACCATTCTTTTTTTGCTAGTTCGTATAAGGGATTTTGAAGACCATCTGTTACTGAACCCAATATACCAGGTCCAAGTTTTACTGCTAAAGGCAAGCCCGTAAATTCTACAAGGTCGCCTACTTTCATCCATCCAGTATCTTCAAAAACCTGCAAATAAACCATTTTCTCTGGTTTTACATCAATAACTTCCGATTTGAGGCGTTTATCATTCTCTATAACAATATAAGCCACTTCACCATTTATCACGGCGCCTTCAATAATTTTAACGCCAACTAGCGACTCGTTAACACTTACCACTTTTCCTTTTGCTTTTTTCATGTTTTTTGAATATTTCTTAACTACCTCGTAGTTTACGCACTTCTTCTTCTATTTTTGTGTACCAGATTTTTTCCTTTATTTCTTTTCCACTGTTTCTGAATTTTTTAGCTTTTTCAGGTTCATCTAATTTTTCATAAATCTTGGCTATACCTAAATATGCTGGTATATGCATATTATTAATTTTCAGACAAGCTTTTAATTGGTCTATAGCATCTTCATAAAAACCATCTTCTACCAATTTAACCGCTGAGTTGTATAGATTTTTTATGTCACGAATATTTGTTTCCAATTGTAGATTAATAACATTCTCAGCTTTTAGCGTTAGAAAAGAACAAGGCACTTCTCGTACTACCTTTTCCGTTACACTACCAATAATAAGACGGTTCAAACCTGCTCTCCCTGCAGTTCCCATAACTAATAAGTCTACCATTTTTCTAGAAATTGTACTGAGTATTTCTTTAGCTGGATTACCTTTAGGGCTTTCTTTAACCCAATTCAAGCCTGCTAGATTGAACTCTTGAAGAAAATCATTAAACTTTGCTTTATGTTGAGCACTCCTTATGTAATTTTCTTCATCTTTATTTTCTTCTGATATAAGCCAAGTGGAATCTTGTACTTCACAAACACTCAGAATAGTTAATTCAGCCTTGAATTTGTGAGCCATAGTGATCGCATCTCTAAGAGCTCGTTTTGATGCTTCGGAAAAATCAACTGGACAAAGTATATTTTGAATATTAAGTGGCATGCCTTCTTTTACTACAAAAACAGGTTTTTCACTTTTTTGAATAATCCTTTCGGCCGTCGTCCCTAATCGAAATCTGTCTTCTTTTTTACTTTCGCCAGAACCGATTAGAATTAGATTGGTTTTTATCTTTACTGCTGCTCGAATAATATTATCATTTATCGACCCGAATTCAAGGATTGGCTTTCCTACTTGCACACTGGATTTTTCTATCTTATTTACTGTTTCATTCAGCTTTGCAACTGCCGTTTCATGAAGAAGCGATTTTACTTTTTCGTTTACAATATCATCAGGAAGTACATGAATCGGAATGATCTTAGCTCGCAATACCTTTGCAAGTTCAATTGCAGTTTCTACAACATTTTCAGAGGATTCGCTAAAATCATCTGCTAATAAAATATTTTCTAATAGTTTCATATATTCTAGTTATTACTTTTTAAATATCAAACTTTGACTTTAATTTATATTGAGCCTTTCGACTTTAGTCTGTGTCGAGTATAATCGAGGCACTAGACAAACTCGTCAAAATACTTGGTAAAAAAGTGTATTTTGTTATTAACGATTTCAAAAAAACATCCCTTGCTAATTTTTACAAAACTATCATGCGATTCTTTAGAAAAGCTTAAGAAGTTGATGCTTAAAAAAATAAATATACGGTTCACATATATTCATTAAATAGTCAATTAATTAAGGGTATTGTGTAGACTAAAATATTATCCTGTGTGATAGGTAGTCACATTCTATAACCTATAGCTAATTCTTTTTTATTCTCTAAAGTTTGTCTTAAGATTTTGTTTATAGGTTTGTAATTAATGAGGTGGAGTAAATCGTTTTTTGGATATAAAATGTTTGGATGTACCCAGATATTAAAACTAATCTTAAACGCGTAGATAAAACTTCATTTAAAAAAATTTACTCACATTAAATATTTTGAAAAATGAATAAAATTCTGATTCCTATCGATTTTTCTGACACATCTTTGAATGCTCTATTTTATGCTATTGATCTATTTGAATCTTCATCTTTAGAAATAACAATCTTGCATGTATATGGGATAAAGTCAACCGCACTCCTAATGAAATCCATAGATAGTATGCTAGAGGAAGATGCAAAACGCAATATGGACGAATTAATAAAAAAAATACAGAAAAAAAAGCCTGAAATTGTTTTAAAAACTAAAATAGCTTTAAATGATACTGTTCCTATAATTACATCTCTGGGAAATAGCAGTAAATACGATTTTATCGTCATGGGTACCAAAGGTGTTAGTGGACTAAAAGAGGTTTTCATTGGAAGTGTAGCAGGTGGAGTCATTTCTAAAACTAAAGCTCCAGTAATTGTTGTTCCCAGATATTACTATTACCGTCCAATAGATGAAATTGTTTTTGCTATTAGTGATAATATTCTATCTGATTCAACCATAGCTGACCCTTTACGTAAAATTGCTACAATACACCAAAGTAAAATAAAGGTTCTACATGTTGCTGAAAAAGAAACACTGGATATACAAAAAAACTTAAGACATATTGAAGATCTTAACCCTTCAGTAGTTTATGCATTCGGAACTGGTAACATTAATAAGGATCTAAACAATTATCTTACAAAAAATGATGTTAGATTGTTATGCTTAGTTCGAAGTAAGAAAAGTTTTTTTGATCGGATATTAAACGATAGTGTTACACTAAAACAAACGTTTAACAGTCCTGTTCCGTTACTTATTCTCCATGATTAAATCAATCCTTAAATGCGATCAAGAATAAAACTTGGGGACAAGTTGATAAATATTTTAAATTTACAACCAAAAAAGACTTTTGAATTTAAATTTAGCGCAATATCTATTACCTGAAGGCATTTTAGAATATTTTGATATAGTTTCCAGTAAATCTGAATCAGATAAAATTCACTTATACTTGGAAGAGAAAAACATCTTACCTGTTGAATATGAGCGGTTCACTTCTAAATCTAAGGGGTTTATGCCTGAGATTACAGTAGAAGATTTCCCTTTGCGAGGGAAAACGGTTTTACTTCATATCAAACGGCGTCGTTGGACGCTTGTGGAGAGTAATCAAATCATAAAAAGAGATTGGGATTTAGTAGCACAGGGCACTCGTATGACATCAGAGTTTGCTGCTTTTTTAAAAGATATCTCTAGATACTAACGCAGTAAGTGCTAGTAGATTTG
>CANNAN010000009.1 GCA_947502635.1 uncultured Flavobacteriaceae bacterium | reverse complement strand
ACCTTATGTAAATACTTTAAAATTTGCGGCTTAAATAACTATATTTTTATTTGGTAGTGTCATAGAATACGGAATGATATAGCTTCTTTGCTTTAATATTTAAAACGCTGACATTTTAGTAATATCCTAAGCCGCGTTAAAACAAAAGTAGAAGTGCTAAATAATTGAATTTGGATCTGTAATATTTAAGCCTATACAAGTAATATAAAAACTACTGAGAATAAAAGTCATCCAAAACTCTTTAAAAGAATATGTGCTTGTAAGTAATATTTCCTCGTTCTAAAGTTCTTTTTCTTTTCAAAAGATAGATTGATTACTTCACCAAATTTGGTTTGTTGCTCAAGATGATAAATTAGCTTTAATATATTATTATAATCGCCTTCAATAGTAAATTGATATGTTTTAATGGACAGATCGTTATTTTTGGTTATATGGGGCTCCAAAAAATGGACTACTTTTAATTCATTACTATTTGCTAAAGCGTTTATTGCTTTTAAAAGGTTGTTTTGAATTGAGCTTCCTTTAATTTGATACTTATTTAAAATAGAATCATAATATTTCTGCTTTTGCTTTAAAAGCGACAATTGCTTTGGGGTATTTTTAAGTAACAACTCTTCATGCTTTAAAGTATGATACTCTTTTTTAAGATTTATGGTTTTAGAGATGGCCAATTTAAAGCTTAGGAATAGCACCAGCAGAAAACCAACAATTAATAAGATATTTTTAGATTTATTAGTCATCGGTCATGTTTATTTTTATACTAAAATGAGAAACAGTTGTTTTTACATCACTATAATCTAATACTTCTATATTGTTCACCCAATCCATATTTTCTAAAGTAGAGATCCATTCAGAATAAAGCAGACTGCTATTAGAATCGCCAGATACAATAATCGTATTTTTTCGTAATAATATTGTTTTATCTTTTTTTATTTTCTTTTCCAGAGGTTGGTAGTTTATTTCAGAAAGTAATATAGATTCGGGAAGACTGTTAACTATGGTATTGATATAAAACGAACTTTTAGACGAGCTGCTTTTAAGCATGTCGTCTGTTGTTTTTTGCAATTTACTAACAGTTTCATTAAGTTTTACGATCTTTTCTTTTGCTGCCTGATTTATTTGTGAGGTTTCATTCAATGCTTCTACTTTTTCAAAATAAAAATTGAAAAACAGAAAGTTTACTAGTAAAACGCCTAAAATAAAAATTAAACTGATTTTAAAAAACTGATTAAAAAACCGAATTTGTTTATAGGTGCTAGCAAGGTTATTTCGTTGGTTTTTATAATTTACAACCGATTGGTAACTGTTTAAAATAGGACTTAAGGCTCCAGATAATGATAAGACATGGCTATTGAGGGTGGTTAACCCATTAATATTATATTGTTCTTTTTGAATGGTCGAATTAAAATCAATAGAAGTAATAAAACCATTATTATTGGCTATAGCGGTATTCGAAGTAAAAATAATAGGGTCATCTATATATTTAATAATATTGGTTAAGATGGAGTTTCCTAAGGAAAAGTTCAGAATATATAAGCCGTTTTCTGTGTACGATTCAATAAGGCCATCCACATAAGATTGTCTGCAAATAGAAACAAAGTAGTTGGTATCTTGCTTTAAAATTTCATAATAAAAATCGGAAGCATTAATATTAGGAAAGGCTTTGTTTACAAGTTTTAAATCGTCTGTTTGCTCACTTTTTATAGTTTTAGTTAATACGTGGTCATTATTAACTATTAAGAAAACATGTTGTTTTTTGGAAAGCCTTTCTGTAAGGTCTTTAATAGATGGTAGAGTGAAAACTTCACTAATATCGACAGCTTTCTTTGTTTTTTTTAAAACAGAGGCGTATATAATAGGTTCATCATTATTGGTGGTATGCTCAACCCCACAAAATTGATTTCCATATAAAAGATATGACTTTAAATACTCAAACATTAATAGATGATCGTTGGTTTTATAAAAACAGTTAATTTGGCTTTAGAAGCCTCACGCTTTCTGGAGCTAAATAACCATTTAATAACAGGTATTCGAGCTAAAAAAGGGACGCCAGTTCCTGAATCTTTTTTGGTCTGTTCTTCTAATCCACCAAGAACCACAATATCCTGGTCTTGAACTCTAATAATAGAGCTAAATTCTCGTGAGCTAATATCTGGCGGTGCATTCTCATCAATACGACTACCAAAACTGGACTGAATAACAAAGATGTCAAGAGTTACCTGACCGTCACCAGATACCAATGGTTTTATAGTTAGGCCAAGTTCAGCATCAATAGGCTCATAATTAGTTATTTCTGATGTTTGTGGGTTATCGGTTCCATAAATGTTACGCTGAGTCACTGTATAATAAGAAGTTTCTCCATTAGAGAAAGTAGCTCTATGGCCATTTAATGTTGAAAGTTTGGGCGTCGATTTTATTTTAAGATTGCCATTACTCTCCATCGCTTTAACTGTAGCAAAAAAGTTAGGCACCACTTTCCCTAGATTTAATCTATCAAATCCACTAAACCCATTAATCACCTTATTAATGGTTTTTGCTCCTAACGTGAAATCGGTTTTAGGAAAAATATCTCCTTTGGTTTCAGAAGGTTCGTCACCAATTCCCCAAGTTACACCTGTTTCTATCGTATTGTTTTTGCTTACCTCAACAAACATAGCTTCTATCAATACCACAGGAACCGTTTTATCTATATATACAATAAAATCTTTAAGACGCTCTATTTTAGCACTAGGTCCTGTTACATATAAACTGTTAAGTTCATGATCTATTTTAATATCTAAACCTTGTGCTATTTCCTCGGGAATAATTTCATCAATAGTTTTAGAGATATTATTAGATGTATTATTAGATGTGTTATTGTAGTTTCTGGTATTCGATACATTTCTGTTTCGATTTATACCTGAAGTATTATTAGCAGAATTATTGAGGTTTTGACCGTAATTTTGGTTATAGTTAGAGCCATACTGGTTATAGTTATTTCCATTATAATTACTTCGCCCAACGGTTCTGCTTCTTCCGCTTCCACCAGACGGATCGGAAAATAATTCTACAGAACGATGCATTAAATGAATAACTTCTACTTTACGAACGCTCAATTGGTTTTCGGTTCCAAAATAGTAAATATTTTTTTCTTTTTTGAAGGTAAAAACCCCACCATTAGAATTAGAAGCTGTTGTATTAGAATTTGGGCGATTATTGGTATTAGAAGCTGGCGTTTGAATTGCTTGTGGGCTTATATTTGAATTGGACTCAAATATTTTAAATAAAAGATTATCAAAGGAAATTGAAGACGCTTTAAATGTAACGTTTCCAGCTTGATCTAATGGCGTTGCTGTAAATACATCAATGTTAAGTTCGTTACCAATATTATTAATAATATCTTTTATAGACGTATTATTAAAATTGACTTCTAGTAATTTGTTTTCGATGTCTATAACCTTGAAAATTAGATTTTCACCTCTTTTTAATCGTGAATTTGATTGTCCTTCGCTAACAGATGTGCTATTATCTTCAAATACATAAAAATTATCTTTTGTTTTTTCTGTGTATAAATTATTCGCCAATGCCAGTTTGTCCATAGCAGCATCAAAAGGGACATCTTTAATGTAGGAGGTTAATACTTTATTTTCTAAACCAGGCGTAAAAACCAAATTTTTAGCACTTTCATCCATAATGCGTTTAAAAACATCGTAAAGCTTATCACTTTTAGCATCAATAGTAATACTGTTCCTTTCGGGATTATATTCTACAGGTATTACCCGCTTTTCAGGAACTTCTGTTGGAGGAACGTATTTTTTGATAGATAAAATACTCCCAGTAAAATCAATGGTTAAATCATATTCTTTACATAGAAAAACTAATAAGTCTGATACCGTGACATTAGAGAAATTATTGTTAGCAATACTTATCTGATTAAGGTCTGGTGAAATATTTATGTTAACGCTATGTGTGTTAGATATTGCTAAAATAAAATTAGCTAATGTGATATTGTTTACACTTATTTCGGTTTTTGCTTGTTCTGCCAACCCAGAATTTTCGACCGAAAGTAATTCCAGCTGGTTTTTAATAGTTTCAATACGGTTTTCTGTTTGGGAGAATAGAAAACAAGGTAAAAAACAGAGCAGTGTGAACAGTATTTTTTTCATTCAATAGATGTTTATACACTAATTTTCATAGTGCATAGGATTAATATATTTATTCTTTACTTTTTAAAAGTAGATTGATTTGAGCTTCTAATAAATCAATGCGTTCTTCTTGTGTTTTAAGGGTGTTATTTTCTTGTTCAAGAAGCTTAATGCGCTTTTCCTGATTAATGGTATAAAGTGTCAACTCTTCTATTTTTTGGAGCAGTTTTATATTCATTTCAGCTAAATACAATCCATTTTCTTGCATCTCTCTTTCGGAAGCTATTTCTGGTAAATGCTTGTTTGTTTTAATGAATTGATGAAGACTTTCTAGTGAAGGCAGCTTATAATCTTCATTAAATACAAAATCGGCACCTGCATTTACAGTTACTTTTACCTCTTGGGCATGTATATTGCCTGCTACGGTAAGTTTGGAATCTGGTGAATTAGTGCCAATTCCAATATTACCATTGTCTTGAATTATTAACTGTTGTCCAAATGAAGTTTCACTACTTTTATAGATTCCAAAATGATTATTCGACCCAACACCTAACCTCCAACTACCATTTCCAGAAGCATTATCAATTTGCATGCTAGCCCCTCCACTTCCTGACCTACTAAATCTAGATACAACAAAATCAGAAGAAATAACATCTAATTTATATAGGGGAGAAGCGTTACCGATACTAACTCTACCTTCAGATGTTAAGGTTAACAAATCTGACCAAACAGATGTGTTATGTCTTGTTTGGAAGTTTAATAATGTTTTTCCTCCTGGGTCAGCATTAATTATTCTATGTCCAAAACCAGAACCATAATTGGATGAAGTCCAAGTAATGGCTTTATTTGTTAATGGATTTGCATTTAAATTATCAAATGTTGTGGTTTGAGCGTCTAATGGTATCGCTGTAAATAAGCTTAGGCTAAAAAGGAATAATAGTTTTTTCATGTTTTTCAGATTTTAATCAATTAATAAAGCATAAACTTCCTCGACAGAAGTAACACCTTGTTTTATAAGTTCGGTAGCATTTTGTTTTAAGGTTGTAATATGATGCTCTTCCAAATAAGCATCAATTTCCAGATCATTATTTTTAATATGCGGTATTAAGGTTTTTGTAATAGGTATAATTTCGTAGATGGCTTTCCTTCCTGTATAACCTGTATGATAACATTTTGGGCAACCAACAGCCTTAAAATGGTTTGTTAAATCTTTTGGAACACTAAAATTCTCAGGAAACAAGTCTTTTGTTACAGGAGTGTTTTGTTTACAGTGATTGCATAATTTTCTAACCAATCGTTGTGCAATACTAACGTTTAAAGTACTGGCTATTAAAAAAGCAGGAATCCCCATGTCGATTAATCTAGATATGGTCGCCCATGCCGAATTGGTGTGAATCGTAGAAAGTACGAGATGCCCAGTTAAAGCTGCTCTAATAGCCATATTGGCAGTCTTTACATCACGAATCTCACCCACCATAATAATATCTGGATCCTGACGTAAAAATGTACGTAAGGCGCTGGTGAAATCTAAACCTATATTTTCTTTTAATTGCACTTGATTAATGCCTTCAAGGGTATATTCTATAGGATCTTCTATCGTTACAATATTGGTTTTATCATCATTAAGCAGTTTTAAAGTAGCGTATAAAGTGGTTGTTTTACCAGAACCCGTTGGTCCAGAAATAAGTACAATACCATTAGGGTTTTTAATGGCTTCCGAGTATGTTTTTATTTCTTTATCTGTAAATCCTAAATCATTAATATCTATATGATTGGCGTCTTTACTTAATATACGTAATACTATTTTTTCACCATGTAGAGTCGGTAAACTAGACACACGAATATCAAACTCATCTGTTTGCGTTTTAACTGTAATACGTCCATCTTGAGGCAGTCTTTTTTCTGAAATATCGAGACCTGCTTTAATTTTAAGTTTATTGACTATAACGGGATATTCAGATAAAGCAATAATAAAATGCTCTTTTAACTTTCCGTCTAAGCGAAAACGAACTCGGCATTTATGTTCATAGGGTTCAAAATGAATATCACTACTACCAATGTCTTTTGCAGAGAGCAGTAACTTTTCAAGAAAATCATTGGTATAATGTAAATCTTCAGCTTTATTAAAATCTTTTTTTCTGAAGTTATTGGATAAATACAAATCAATGTTTTCAGACGTTTCGGGAAGTAATTCAATGTCCTTTCCAAAAACAACGCGTAATTCTCTTTTTAGACTTTCAGTAAGTGTATCCGTTTTAAATACAAGTGTTCCGTTATGAGCCTTAACAGGAATAATTTTATAATGATAGGCCTGTTCACTACTTAAGAGTTGTAATAAATCGGTAGGAATAGTGTACGTGTTATTCATAGCATTATATCGTATAAACAATGTTTAGATTACTAGTCCATTGGACTAAGTATATCGCTAAAAAAAATAGGCTCATATAACCAGCTAAAGGTACTGTAATGGCTTTTTTATTTTTAGATAATACCAAATGTAAGACCAGTGAAAAAATAAGGGCACAAATAAAAATGATAATAAAAGAAACTGTAGAGAATGTCAATGATACAGCAAAAAATAGTAATAAATCACCCAAGCCAATCGTTTTTAAAATAGAGGTTTTAAGCTTAAGCTTAGCATATAATGAAATAATTGAAATGAATATAAAGGTAAAAGCAAGATTCATTTTTAAAGCATTATAAAATAATTCTGGGAGTGTATTGTTATAAAATAACAAGGCACATGACAATCCAACAATTGGAAATAAAAACCAATATACCAGCCGTTCTTTATAGTCCTGAAGAAAGACAAAAAGAAAAGAAACAGCTAATATGATTTTTATAAATATCATTTAGTCTTTTATTATTTGTTTTGGTGTACCGTTTTCGTCTATTTCCCAAACGTTAAAAATACCATCACCGTCAAAATCTGTTATAGCAGTTGCCTTTGCTTTAAAACTACTGTTTGTAGCATTTAATATTTCATAGCTATAGTTGCTGGTTCCATTTTCGTTAACTGTTTTAGGCGCTTCAAAATCTATTTCATTTAAATCAAGACTGTATTTCGAGTACATATATCTGTAAGTAGTCTGCGAATTATAAATAAACTTTAATTGTGTTTGGGCCTCTACACTTTTGGTTTTGCTAATTAATGGCATCAAATTAGGGAGGGCTAGTAATAGTAGTATTCCAATGATTACAAGAACAATTAAAACTTCCTGTAAATTATAGGCTGGTAATTTTTTATATTTTTTCATTTGTAATTTATTTACTAAGATTAATAAAACATGTTATAAAAACCCTTTTTCTTTGGCTAGTGTTATCAATGCTTTGTCCGTTTTTTTTTCATTATTAAAAATTTGATTAAGTCTCCGTTTTCTACGTTCTATGCCTGCAATAGATAAATGAATTACTTCAGGTAATTCTTTAGTCTTAGTGCCTTGAGATAAATGATATAACATTTGCCTGTCAATATTGTCTAAATTAAAATCGTTAGACACATGTTGTCTAACCAATTTTAAAACAGGTTTACTATAAAAAGGAATGCCATTAACAACGTTTAAAATTCCGTCGGTTAAATTTTGAAAATCTAATTCACTTTTAAGAAGTAAACTATCAGGTTTTATGTTTTTTAAAATATTAACGAGTCTATAATTATTACTTAGGTGTGTTGATACAATGATTTTAACCCTAGGAAATAAATTTCTTAATTTTATACCTAAATCATCTCCAGAAAGTAGTTTCCCATTTGATGAAGGTGGTAAACTGATATCCAAAAACACCAAATCAATAATTCTGGTATCCAGAGCATGTTTTATTTCTTCATCTGCTTCATCACAATTTTTTGCTACATGTGTTGTAAAAACAACATTGTTTTTAGAGGCTACATATTTTAAAGCTCTTTTATAACCATCAATAATGAGTTGATGATCTTCAATAATTAGCGTGTGAAAAGATTTAATCATAGTATAGGCTTTTGTACTCAAAAAAAGAAATAAAAAATTGGTTGCGCTACTTCTTAAGTTTTATACAAAAAACAAATCTATTTATATAAAACCAATAAAAAGTAAGGTTTTACCTTACTTTTAGTAAGGTTTCGTTTTTTTAACAAATTTGTCTAAAAATAGCACAAACAGATTGATTTTGCTGACGTTAATAATAAAAAAATTAAAATATTTCCAACCTTACTAAAAGTAAGGTAAAACCTTACTATTAATTCATTGGACTTCTTTAGATTTACAGGCAAATTAAAAACTGTGATTAATGTTCTTAAAAAACCTGTTTAAGATATTTCCTGTACAGAAGGAGAAGGATTAGGAAAGTATGCATTCTATCTGACGATAAGAATGCTAAACTGTTTCAGGAAATTAAAGAGTCAATGCTTTGTGAGAGAGATAAACAGAAGCTTATAGAAGAAGAACAAACAGAAATTATTAAAGAGATTCAGCAAAAAATAAAAAAGAGATTCAGTAAAAAATAAAGAAATAAAATTATGAAGAAAATATTTTTAGTAAGCTTTTTGGTTTGTAGCTCAATGATTGCACAAGTTACTGATACTGGTACTAATGTAGGTGTAGGAACAACAACACCTTCCTATAAACTGGATGTAGTAGGAACTGGCCGGTTTTCAAGTGATTTACTAATAGGAGACCCCAACGGAGCAAGAACAGAGATTAATACTAATACAAACCATAAAATATATGCTCCAACCAATAAGAAAACCATTGATTTGGATGGTAATTTTCAAGGAGGTGGGTTTGTAGGTGTTTATCGAGCTGATAATGGTAAAAAAGGTGTTTCTATTGAATGTAAGCCTGATTCTGGACATTATAATAATAGCTTATCAATTCGGCAATTAAGACTCGATAATATAGATAGAGAATCAATAAAACTAAGCTCTACAATATTGTCTGGCGATACCGAACCGACCAACTTTATGCACATGCCTTATCAAAATTCTACAATAGTTATTGGTGAGTGGGGAGCATATAAAAAAGGTTTAGGCTATGGTTTAATTAATAAATTTAAAACAAGCTTCGAAAATGATGTCTATGTAGAAACGGGCAACGTCGGCATAGGCACCATAACCCCAGACGCCAAACTCGCTGTAAAAGGAGACATCCATGCCAATGAAGTAAAAGTGGATCTATTAGGTGCCGTAGCACCAGATTATGTTTTCTATAAAGATTATGACCTAAAAACATTAACCGAGTTAGAAAACTATATTGTGAAAAAAGGACATTTACCAAATATCCCTTCGGCCAAAGAGATGGAAACCAATGGTGTTCGTCTTAAAGAAATGAATTTGAAACTTCTTGAAAAAATAGAAGAGCTCACTTTATACACCATCCAACAAGAAAAGCAATTAAAAAATCAAGCAACAGAGTATCAAGAGTTAAAACAACGTCTTCAAAAATTGGAAGCCTTGTTGTTAAAAGATAATTAAACTATAAAGACCAAACCAATAACGAAATTAATGAACAAACTAGCATTACCAATATCCTTAATTGCCCTAGCAGCAAGTATTTTTATGTTTTTTCAATTACAAACTTCTTCAGAACAAGTCTATGTAGATGTTAATAAACTATTAGATGGTTACAATCGCACAAAAATTGTAAAAGCAGAATTTGAAGCCAAAGCAAAAACACTTAATGCCAATGTAGATAGCTTAATGACCGACTGGCAAAAGGAATTAAAAACATATGAAAAGGAACGTTCCAAGATGAGTAAAAAAGAATTAGAGCTAAAACAGCAGTTATTAAGCAATAAACAACAACAAATAAATAATTACCAACAAGCCATACAAAAGCAGATACAGGAAGAAGATAAAAAATCGACCCAAACAGTTATTAATGATATTAATGACTATGTAAAAGAATATGGTAAAAAGAACAACCATAAAATCATTTTTGGAGCCAGTGGTGGTGGTAATATTATGTATGCCGACGAAGCCTCAGATTTAACACAAGATGTATTAAACGGACTCAATGCAGAGTTTGATGGCAAAAAATAAGTTTTGCCATTCCTGCGAGCGGGAACCTCATGATGTCAGTTAGAGCGTCACTATTTTATATTGAATATGCACAAAAACCACATAAATTAATCACAAAGTAACAATTGAAAAACCCGATAAGTAACATATTAAACGTCTTTCCGATAGTGCAAAAAATGAAACAGCAAGGAAGTTTGTCATTAATAATAATGGTGCTCTTCCTCTTTAGCTGCAACCAAAAAACCTTTGATAACGAAACAGCACTATTGGAATACATAAAAGACGAAACCAATGGTTATACCCAGCATAAAACGGTTAACGGAGTTGATTATACTTTAACATATCGCCCCACAGACCTATTGGTAAAGCAAGAGCTGGGCGATCTGGAAAATAAGGGAGAAATAAAAACATTAAGGAACAAATATAAAAACTACTTATACTTTAACTTAAGTATGAGTATAAACAATCAAGAGCTATTAAGTACTGCGCCAAAAAATAGAAACGAATTTGGAGCGATGGTGAACCAATTGGCTTTTGGTATGAATGAAAAAGTACATGTATACACTCCTAGCAAAGACACACTGGAAATGGCAGATTTTATTTACCCACGTATGTATGGTATGAGTAGAGCTACTACAATCATGTTTGTATATCCTAGAGATAAAAAAGCATTAAAAGAGGAGTATATAAATTTCACCATAGAAGATTTAGGACTGTATACAGGAGAAGTGAAATTTAAGATTTTGAAAAAGAACATTATAAATGAACCCATACTAGATATTTAGGATAAAAAAGTTTGGTTGCAGACCATAGCCATAGTCAAGTACTAATAAAAATATTACATAGCGAACCCGAATACAATTATAACCTTTTGTCACCCTGAGCGCAGTCGAAGGGTTTATTTAAACAGAAAGAACCATTATGATAAACAAAAAAATTTCAAAACGAGTCCTTATTGTTTTAACAATACTGATGTTTAGTTTATTTACTATTACAACAAAAGCTCAAGGACCCAACGCTCCCGAAGCTGCAAGTTTTGAGCCTGTAGATGCTACCGATATGGTGAATCTTTTAACAGGAGATTTTACCTATGTGTTACCACTATTAAACGTACCATCACCAGAGGGGGGGTATCCAATTGCATTGTCTTATCATGCAGGTATTGCCATGGATCAGGAAGCGTCTTGGGTAGGTTTGGGTTGGAATATTAATACAGGGGCTATTAATAGAAGTGTAAATGGTTATCCAGACGATTATAACTATGCACGTATAGATGAATACTTTTATGATGAAGGCGAAACACGAACGATGTCAGAAATTGGTGTAAGTTATTCAAGCTTTGGTGGGCCAAGTATGGGGCTGAATTTTTCTTGGGGAAGCCATCAAAGCTTAGGAGGAAGTGTAAGTATTGGACTTGGGTTTGGTGGTGGCTTAGGAATAAATGCTTCAGTTGGAACTAATGGAGGCAGTCTTGGGGCTGGGTATACAAGTCAGTCAGGTCTTTCTTTAGGAATATCGGCCTCTACTAATGGAACAATAAGTACTAGTGTAGGGATCGTTAGTAATGAAGCTGGATTTAGAATAGGGGCTTCATCAGATGGGTCTACTTCCATAGTATTTTCTTCTGGAAGTACAAGTGGATCTGCTGGCTCACTAGGATTTAACTTATCTTCTGAAGGAGTAGGTTTATCCCTTTCTTTCAGTACTTCTAATAATAAAGGTTGGGCATCTGGTGGAGTAGGCTTAGGGCCTAACTCAAGTTATAGTAGTACAATTTCCCAAGGGGCATACACTTCTAATCAAAGTGGATATACCGTTCCGTTATTTGTTCCCACTCCTATAGGTGTTTTTAGCTTATCTTTTGGTAAGCGCGAAATTGATTATTATGCTGCTGAAAAAACTATCGATAGGATAGTTGGTCCATTACATTTTGATAAAGCACCTAATAATATAGCCGGGCCTACTTTAACTACTAGAAGAGAGTATATGGACATTTATGAAATTCCATTAGAACAAAGTAACCTGCTCAATAGCGAATATAATGTTACTCACAATAATCCAGTATTCCCTAATTATGATAAGTTTAATGTGCAATCGCAAGGGCTATCAGGAACTATTCATGCTAAATTGACCGATAATGGAAGTTTGAAAGGAGTAAATAAACAAAATGGGATTGTTGAGGGTTCTAGTTATACTAAAAGATATGTAATTAATACAATATATAATTTAAGAGGGGATTATGATGAATATTTAGAATTTACAAACAAACCTCAGTTTTATTTTGATAACGAAATTAGCTCATACTTCTCAACTAGTAAAGCTACTTTTCATGATATAAATGACATTAGTTATACTGAATTATTTAATCCATTAAAGACATATTCACATGGTGTTAATGATCAAAACATAGAACATTTAAAACGCTCAAAACATATTGAGTATTATACAAATGATGAAATCTTAAATAGTTCAAGAATAACAAACGAAGGTCTCTTATTATCTGGAGCCACGGGTTTTGATAGATCAAAATATCCGTTATATGGTATAGGAGCATATAAAATTACAGCAGCTGATGGTAAAACATATCATTATAGTTTACCCGTTTACAATTATGAAAAAGTGTCTAGAACTTATGGTATGTCCAGTATTCATAAAGGAGAACCAGAATATAAGGCTTATTTAGAAAAGCGTGAATTAGAACCTTATGCAACACATTGGTTTTTAACAGCAATAACTGGTCCAGATTTTATTGATAATGGAAATGGGGTTGCTGATGAAGGAGATTTAGGGTATTGGGTAGGTTTTGAATATGGATTATGGGATGATGCCTTCGTATGGCAAAGACCTTATGGTAAAGAATACCATATTGATGAAAATGACCCTGATATTAAAACCTGGATTAGAGGAGTAAAACAACAATATTTTTTAGATCGTGTAAAAACGAGAACACATACAGCTTTGTTTCTTAAAAATGAAAGAGAAGATGCGCGCTCTCCTTATTGGCAATATTGGTCTGTAGATCATAAGCATGAAGAAAAACAAACAGGAAATGATTATGTTGAAAGATTCACAATTCCGCAACATAAGACTCTACGATTAGATAAAATAATTTTAGTTAAAAATGAACATGATGTAGCTAATAAAAGTATAGGAGGAAATGAAGGCTCTGATAATGTAGAAATTAATTTTCCATGGGACAGGGACTTAGTTGATCCAATTTCTTCATCTACAAGGATAGCAAACTATAGTTTAAAAAGTAATGTATTTGATTGGACAGATAATTGGCAAGAGGTAAAAGATAATGCAATTAAAGTAATTTGTTTTGAGCATACTAATACTGGTGATAATGTTTTAGTTAAAGGTACTCCATATACAGGTGTGTCAACTGAAGGTAGGTTAACACTTACTGGCGTGTACTTTGATGGTAAGCAAGGAACAAGAGTTATGCCGCCATATAAATTCAGTTATATCAATGACATTGATGATACAGAATATATTTATAATGATAATAATAAAGATGATTGGGGCTATAATTTTTTAAAACCAGAGATTTGGTCATTAAATGAAATAGTAACACCTACTGGAGGAAAAGTTTTAGTAGATTATGAACCTAATGAATATAGGTCCTTAACATCTCATGAAGTGGTTTTACGTAATAAAGATAAAACCATTGGAGCAAGAGATGCTAATGGTCATATAAATTTCCCTAGTAAGAGCATATTAAACCTACAAGTTAATGATATAATCGATTTAAATATATCATATAGTTATGATATAGCCTATGATTCTGATGTCGGTTCTGGAAGCAGGTTAAGGAAACGTCATACATATAAATTTGATAAATATGAAGGGCAAGCAGTAATTAGGGAAATTAGCAGACCTTCGAACAGTGATACATATACAATAAAAGCGGACCCCACATCAAGTATCGTTACTGAAACTAAATATGTTTATTCTAATTGTGTTGTACCATTAGGTTGTGGTATAACTGAAAGTTATAATGAAGGAAATTGTGTGGAATTGAAATTTAATACTTCAAATCTAAGTAGTGAATTCTATACTGGGGCTGGCGTGCGTGTAAAAAGCATTGCAACTACAGATGATATCAATATTTATACATCTGAGTATAAGTATGGCGAAAATCAAGATGGAATTGGATGGGTGTCTTATATTCCTTTTGCTCCAGAATCTGGAAAAGAAATACCTCATAGTTTTGAATTACCAGCACCCAAACCAATGTATGAATATGTTAAACACGAATCTCTTGATAATGAAGGAGAAATAACAGGAAGTACTCTATATAAGTTTAATGTAATGAATCAAAGCTCTACTGATAAGATTAAATATGGAGAGTTTTATGAATTAAATGTTAATAGAAAGGATGAATTAACAATTGAAAATAGAACTCCTGAAGGATTTATTTCTATTGCTGCTTTTGAGATTAAGGACAACTTAAATAGTATAGGTCAATTATTGTCCGTTAGTAATTTTAATTCTAAAAATCAGTTATCAAGTAAGTTAATCAATGAGTATTATCAACCAGAAGAATTACCAAATAATCTGGGTAAAGTACAAGAGTCATATCAATCTTATAAACAAGTTGGTTATATAAGACCTGCGTGGCTTACTTGGAATATATATAAATCTTATGTAAATAGTTCAACTCGAATAAAATATCCCTCTTTATTAAAATCAAGTACAGAATATAAAAACGGCTATAGTTACACAACGCGTTTTGATAATTTCGATCCAGTTTCAGGACAAGCAAAAGAAGTCTATTCTTTTTCAAGTAACGGTTCTGAACTCAAGGTTATTGGTGAACCTGCTTTTAGAAAATACGCAGAAATGGGTAGTAAAGCTGATAATATAGAGAATAAAAATATGTTAAGTCAAGAGGCCGAAACATTATCTTATTTTAGAACATCTTCTATAGGGGATTGGAAATTATATAATGCTGAAATAGAGACATGGAAAGATTGGGGTTCAGATATTTGGCGTAAATATAAGAGCTTTGCTTGGAAAGGCAATTTAAATGATGATGGAAGCTACCAGAACTTTACATCATTTAATTGGAATGGAGAGAATGTCACGCAAGCAGAGGGTTGGCAAAAACTATCAGAAATTACTATGTATGATGACTTTTCTCGAATTTTAGAAATAGAAGATATCAACGAAAATTATGTCTCTACAAAAACTTGTGATGATGAAAGTAAAGTATTAACTGTTAGTAATGCAGCATATACAGATATGTATTATAGCGGCGCAGAATATTATGCAGATGATAGTGAAACTTATTTTGATGGTCAAGTGAGAGCATCTACTCAAAGTGATTTATATGCCCATACTGGTTTTTACTCAATTATTATTAATACTAATTTAAAGGGGTTTGAAGTAAATCTTCCAAGTAATAATGATCGAATAGAATCAAAGGCCAAATTTAAAGTATCTGTTTGGGTAAGAACTGATAATTATGGTAATGCAAGAGTTCACATAAATGGCGTTTCAAGACCTTTTAATGGAGAAAAAGTATTCGCTGGTGAATGGGTACAATTGAATCATTACGAAGAACTTAGTACAGGGCCTGAAACAGTATATGTTACTTCAGCATCAGGCAAAATACGTTTTGATGACTTCCGTCTGTATCCAGTAAGTTCCTTCATGACCAGTTATGTGTATAATGAATGGGATGAGCTATGGTATATTATAGGGGACAACGGTTTAGCGAGTAAGTTTGAATATGATGCAGCAGGTAGGCTTATAAAAACCTATACAGAAGTAGAGGATTTTAATGGTGTAGGTACAGGAGGCTTTAAAGCTGTAAGCGAAAATCAATACAATTATAAATTTAATTACAACAACTAATCATGAAAAAAAACAAAGCAATTACATACAAAATGGTGTTACTTTTCATAGTAATGATTAGTAGCTTAAAAGGATTAGCACAATGCACCATTACTTTTAATAACAATAATCAGAATTCAACAGGTATTGAAATACCAGCCGATGGAGGCACTGTAGTTCTTGGCTTTACTACTACTACAGGTACCAATTGTCCGCTTTTCTTAGCACCACCCCCACCAGGACCAAATGATTCTCATAGTTGGTTGACAGCAACCATGTCATTGAATGATAATACAATTACTGTGTCAGCACCAGCAAATATCACAGGAGCATCGCGTTCTACATTTCCTCCATTTGTGGTTTATGATGGATCAACAGGAAGTGGTATAGGGAGTTTTGTAGTAACGCAACTAACTTCAACACAAACTTTATGGTATCTAGATTCAGACGGTGATGGGCTTAGAAATCAACCAATAACATCACAAATAAGTGCGTCGCAGCCCTCAGGGAATTGGGTAACCAGTACAACAGATGACTATTGCTCTTTTGAATCAGGACCTGCATCAAACAATGGCTGTCCAGTAGGCGTTGTACCAGAAAACCGAAATTGGATATCCAGTAAGGGGTATGATATTAATGGGAACCTAAAAGCCAGTTCAAAAGCCTATTTTGATGAATTAGGGAAACCAATACAATCACAAACCCTAGATGTAAAAACAGGTAGAACATGGGCGACCCAAACCATGTACGACACCCAAGGTAGGCCTGCATTAAACACTTTAAGTGCACCAGTAAGAGACTCTGGAGGGTTTGAATATGCCTCAGGATTTGTACAAAACGAAAACGACAGTCCATACAATGCAAACGATTTTGAAACAAACCCAGAAAACCCAACACCAATAGGAAAAGGAGCAAATACATTGGGCTATTATTATAGTGAATATAACGAAACAGATACCAGTAATCCTAATGATCCAAGACCAAAAGGAGACAGTTATCAGGATGCTACAGACTATCCGTTTTCGAGAACGATATATAGCGAGCTTAATCCAGGAGCAGCTATAAAAACTATAGGGGGCAATAAAGTAGATGCCGATAATAATAATAGCACACCCGATACTTGGATACAAGGTCATACCTTTTCTATGCCAGCAGGCGATGAGCTTACCAGAGAAGGTGCCTTTAACGATCCAAGTTATAAAGTAACCTCAGATAGAAAAATTATAAAAACCATAAGTAGAGATGTACATGGAGACGAAGTGGTAGCATTTACAGATACAGATGGCAAGACCTTAGCAGTGGCACGAGTAGGAGGTGCAGAAGTTCGTGATACCTATATAACTATAGGAGAACAAGGCTTTGTAGATGTACATGTGCCTAGTGGTACTACAGGTTTTATCAATAATGGGCAATTTGGTATTCATACAGAGGTTTACGATTTAGTTACAGAAGAGGTGGTTACTGCAGATGTACATACATTACCCAGTGGTTTTTATAGAGTATCTGTAACCAATATGGATGTTTATAGTGGTACATCAACACCAATTGTTATTAGAGGCAAAGAAAACTATTATGACTACAGTTTAAACGAATATGATGAGGTAGGACGCTTAACGGCGACCTACCAACCCATAGGCAATACCAAAGGGCAAAAACCAGTGACTACTTATAGTTACAATGCATTGGGGCAATTATTAAGTACCACGAGTCCTGATGAAGGAACCGCAAATTTTAAATACCGTAAGGATGGCCAAATACGATTTTCGCAAAACTCTAAGCAATTGGAAAATACGGAGTTCTCTTATACGAATTACGATGCGTTAGGTAGACCAATAGAAAGTGGAGTGTTTAATGAAGGATCCATTACTTTTGCTAATGCCGACAACATTGTAGATAATGTAGATAACCCTGCTACCTCAAATGATGAAGATGGCTTGCCAGATGCAAGTTGTAGCGAACAACAATTCACAACTTATGATGCTCTAAGTAGTGCAGATCTTGCCGTTTTAAATGGTGTACATAACAGTTATGGGAAACCTTCTTTTTTAGCAGGAAATGTAGCAAAAACAGAAAACGATCATACCACAACCTATTATAGTTACGATGTGTATGGACGTGTAAAATGGATCGTGCAAAACATCCCTGGTTTGGGTACAGGGGCACAAAATATTAAAACCATAGATTATAAATACGATCAGATTACAGGTGCCGTAACCGAAGTCGATTACCAAAAGAATGTATCAAGTGAACGTTTTGTGCACCGTTATACTTACGATTCTGTAGACGACAGCTTAATAAAAGTAGAAACATCAACAAATGGTTCTAGCTTCACAACCCATGCTAATTATAAATACAATGAAACAGGCACTTTAAAACGATTAGAAATAGCTCCTTTAAACAATACAGGGGCACCATTACAGGGTATCGATTACGTGTATAATTTAAACGGACAATTAAAAAGTATCAACCACCCTAGTTTAACTCAGTCTAGTGACCCAGGAGGCGATAGCAACGATTTATTTGGGATGCAAATAGATTACCATAATAAGGATTACAGCCGTTCTGAACGGAGTAATATAAATACCCAGAGTTATGGAAAAGACCAATTTAATGGCAATATAAAAGGGATACGCTGGAATAATGAGAGTTTTGCAAATACACAACAAACCTACAGTTATTATTACAATAAAAATAACTGGTTAACAGACGCTGTTTATGGGCAGTATGCAAACACATCAGGAGATGGTAGTACCATCAATATTATAGATAGCGAAATCTATGAGAATACGACCAAAAACTTTAAAGCCACAAATAGTATCACTTTTACCCCAGGGTTTTATGCAAAACCAGTTGCGGGAGAAGAAGTTACAGCAAAAATAGTAACAGGAACAGCCACAGATTTTCAATCAAGAGAATATAATGTATTCGATATTACCTATGATGCCAATGGCAATATAAGAACCCTAAATCGAAATAAGGACGGAGCTAGTAACAATGCTATGGATCAATTAAGTTATAATTATGATCCCCAAAAGCCCAACCAGTTATTACGGGTAGATGATGCCGCAGGAGAGGTTTTAGCAGGTAAAGATATTGGAGACCAAGATGAAAATAACTACGAATATAATAAGATAGGACAACTGGTAAAAAATGATGAAGAAAATATTGAGTATATTTACAATGCCAGTGGTTTGGTTACCGAAGTTAAAAAGGATAATGAGACACGGGTTAAGTTCTTTTATAATGATAAGGGGCACCGTATAAGAAAGGAGAGTTATTCAAATCCAAATGGACAAAATATATTATTTGTGAAAACTCATTATGTACGAGATGCAGCAGGTACTGCCTTAGCTATTTATAGAAGTGAAATTTTTAATGGGCATCAACCAGTTTTAAAGGAGCACACTATTTACGGTGCAAGTCGTTTAGGTGTATACTATCCAACGGGCGGTCATAGTGTGTACCAACTTACAGACCATTTAGGGAATGTAAGAGCAGTGGTTAAACGAGATGATGGTACTAATAGTGCTACAGCATTAGTAGCAACAGATTACTATCCTTTTGGGATGCCGATGCCAGGGCGTGATAATGGGCCTAATAGCTACCGTTATAAGTACCAAGGACAGGAAAAAGATATTGAGACTGGGAAGGAAGCTTTTCAATTACGTTTATGGGATAGTCGTATTGGTAGGTGGTTGACTACTGACCCGATGGGTGAGTTTGCTTCACCATATCTTGGAATGGGTAATAATCCAATTTCTAGAATAGATCCGACAGGCGGAAGTACAGAAGAGCCTCCGACTGAGCATGGATTTGGAGATGGTCATATTTGGAGTGATCAAGATGGTACTTGGGCATGGAGTCAAGATAATAGTGCATGGATAGGTCAAGGAAATACAGACACTTCTTTTTTGGGGAATGTTCAACAATTAGATGCGGTTGTTATTAATGCTACAGCATCAAACCCAAGTAGAGAAGGACTATTTTTTTCAGCTGCGGCTTTTAGTTCTTCAAGTGCTCTTGATTATATGAATATTCAAACTAAGCAATTCAGTCTAAAAAGAGATTTATTCTCTAATCCTTTAAATACTAATAGAACTTTGTTTTCTTTAGACAAGAAAGCAACTCCTAAAGTAAAAATGGGTCTAAGAGGTTTAGGTTATGGAATAGCTCTATATACTTCAGCTAGTATTGAATATGATTATAGAGTAGATAATAGCATTTCAAATAAACAAAGAAGATATGGACATTATTTAAATGCCTGGGGACTTATTGTTCCTCCTCAGGCTTCTCTAGGAATAGCTGCTGGAGATTATTTAGGTACAAAGTATCATGCTGAAATCACTAATCAAATAATAAACGAAGAGGCGATTACGCATAAGGTTATAGTTAATATGCTTGAAATAATGAATGTTCCTTCAGGTAGAGAAAATAAATAAAATGATTAGATTTTTTGATATAATAGCTTTTAATTGTTACAAAGTGTCTTCCACTTTTTTTCATAGTATTAATCTTTCTAAAAGTAAAGAAGATGCAAAAATTCAAACAATTTTCTTAATAACTGCAGTTCAGAGTATTAACTTATTTTTTATAATAATAGATTTTTTGTTAGTTAAATATTTCTGTTTTCAAATGCCTAAAATTATTTTGATAATTGGAATTTCTATAATACTAGTATTGAACTACATAAGATATGTGCACAATAATAAATTAGAAAACATGGAAAGTACATTATTCTTTAAAAACCAATATTTTACTTATTTTTTAATTGTACTTTACTTTTTTATAAGTGGCTATGCAATGTTGTTTACTGGTGATTATGTAAGAGAATCTTATCTATTAAATTGCAATGACTAATTTTAACAGAGAAGAGGATTACCGCCCCAATCCCGCTAAACTGTGCTTAGTGGCGTTGGCAGTGAGCGAAAAACAATAAAATATTTTACAAAAGCTTTTACAGAGATGTAAAGGCTTTTTTATTGTGCCAGTTTTTGTGCAAGGTCAGCCTTGAGTACCCCCGTATTCTATGATAAAAACAAATTAATTTAAGCGGCAAACTTCGCTAAACTGCCTTTAGTGGCGTAATAAGTAAGCAAGAAACAATAAATATATTACAAAAGCTTTAATAAGAAATATAAGCGCTTTTTGTATTTTAGAATTATGAGTAGAAATTATAAATTTCATAATAAATCGGGCTTGTACTTTGTGAGTTTTGCCACAGTAAATTGGATAGATGTATTTACCAGAGAAACTTATTTTAATGTATTAGCAAAAAGTATAGATTATTGCAGAAAGGAGAAGGGTATGGAACTATATGCTTATTGTTTTATGTCGAGTCATATACATTTGATATTTAGGTCGGCACATGAAGATCCGTCAGGACTGATACGAGATTTTAAAAAACATACAGCAAGGAAATTAATAGAAACTATAGAAAATAACTCTCAAGAGAGTAGAAAAGAGTGGTTGCTATGGATGTTTGAGCGAGCAGGGAAAAAGAATGCAACAAGTAGTAAATATCAATTTTGGCAACATCATAATAAACCAATAGAATTATGGAGTGAAAAAGTTATAAAACAAAAAATAGATTACATACATAAAAATCCAGTAGAAAGTGGGTTCGTAACGAACCCAATAGATTGGAAATATTCAAGTGTAAGAAATTTCCAAGAAGATAATGCGGTTTTGGAGATAGATTCGGTTGGTTTTATAGGGTTGAATTGAGAATAAGTGATATTGGTTAAGTTTAGTTAGTTTTTCGCCACTAAACGAAGTTTAGCAGGAGGGAGAATGGATGCTTGATTATTTCAAAAAAGCATGTCATCATATAAAACGAAATCAACACTATAAAGTTTGACAAGATAGTTTCAAACCCTGAAGATCATATTTTTAAACTTCGCAAAACAATGCTTTTGACTATAGCACTCATGAGTTTACTTATAATTACATTTTTATTTAATAATAAGTAAATTTTTGATATCCAACAGCATCAGATAGCGCTTAAATATTTTCCATACCACCTAAGTTACCTCATTCTAAAAGTTACATGTTTTACATTCATCCTGAATTTTAAAAGCCCAAAAACCCAAAAAAACAGATTTTTTTTAAAAACCTTACTAAAAGTAAGGTTAAACCTTACTTTTTATTCAACAAATAGAAATATCTTTATTAATTAATTTTTTTAATAAATAAAATGTCCAGATATTTTTTAATAATAGTCTTGTTTACAGTAACTATTACAGGTTGCAAAACGTCGTCAATATTTCAAGAATCTCAAACCAATACTGTGCAGCAAGTGCCTTTAGGGAGTGTTGGTTTAGAAAAGGATTTTATTCTGCAACGAGGTTTTAATAATTCGGCGATACCCAAGTATGAAGCCCCTATTAAACTGTCGGTTTTTATAAAACCATTCACAAAACAAATTCATAAATCTTTTTTAAAGGCAAAAGTCTCTCAATCGGCCAACGTTCGTGTTAATTATATAGACTCATTGGAGGTAAAGCCAAAGTTTATTCAATTTAAAATAGCGGACAAAGTAGCATTAATTGAGGCGCTAAATAGTGCAACTAATAAAGGAGTTAGAAATTATTTAAGTCATAATAAAACAGCGAATGTAGTGTCTAGTATCTCCATGGCTTTTAATAAACAACATGTGGAGTTAATACAACAAGCCGATGCTGTGTTTCTAGTTGAAAGTGGGATTAAAAACTATGCCTTGCAACTATATAAAGAAGGAAAAAAAACAGATCGGATTCAGTTTAATAAAGGCATTGTGTTTGCCTATAAAGCCTCAAATTGTTGTTGGCAGGAAAATAATAGACACCAAATAGATATTGTCGACCTGGTAAGCGAATTTAATAGTTGCCCTAATAAAACGTATCGAAACTCAGAACGGGCTAAAAAAGAAACAAAATTATTTTAAAATTATGAAGTTGATAAAAAACATAATGCCTATTCTGGCTTTTGCCTGGTGTTTTACAGGATGCGAACATATCACCGAGGTAGAAGACATTTCAGATAAAACAATAACAGGACTGGCCCCAAAAAGTAACACCATTGTTACCGACAAAGACGTTGTTTTTACATGGAATGCTGTAGAAGATGCAGAAAACTATAAACTGCAAATAGCCACGCCAAATTTTGCCAATGCGGTACAAATAGTAACCGACTCTACCATGGCAGTGACCTCGTTTACTAAAACATTGAGTTCTGGCAATTATGAATGGCGTGTACGTGCAGAAAACTCAGGATATGTAACAGCCTATTCATCTTATGAGTTTATACTTTCGGAGTCGCCGCCTAAAGATATTTCTAATGAAATTATTATAATAACAGCACCAGCAGACAATGCCACGTTTTCGACTACAGATATCATAAATTTTTCATGGGAAACTCTAGAGGATGCAGATAATTATGTATTTCAAATAGCAACTCCCGATTTTGATAACCCAACAGAGGTTATAGAAGACGAAATTATAACAGAAACCAGTTTTTCTAAAAGTAATATGACAGTAGGGAACTACCAATGGCGCGTAAAAGCCAAAAACGCAGGCTATGAAACAGGATATACCGTACAAAATTTTACAATTCAATAATATTTATAAAACCATGAAAAAAATAGTAATCATTTTAAGTTTAGTTTTAAGTCATTTAGGGTTTTCACAAATAATAACAGATACAGGAACTAACGTTGGAATAAGTAATGCCACTCCAGCTTACAAATTAGATGTAAACGGTACAGGAAGGTTTTCAAGTAATTTGTTAATTGGAGACCCTTTAGGAGCAAGGACGGAAATTAATACCAGTACGAACCATAAAATATATGCACCAACTAATAAAAAGACGATTGATTTGGATGGTAATTTTCATGGTGGTGGTTTTGTTGGTGTTTATAGAGCTGATAATCAATTTCGAGGAGTTTTTATGGAGTCTCAACCAGATAACAATCATAATGCATTAGCAATTAGAGAGATGAGAAATGATGAAGGAGTCAATGATGCCATAAGACTTAGTTCGCAAATATACGCAGGTGATACTACTCCTACTAATTATATGAGCATGCCATATCAAAATTCAACTATAGTAATTGGGGGTTTTGGTAATTACAAAAAAGGTTTAGGTTATGGCTTGATAAACAAACTTAAAACAAGTTTTGAAAACGATGTCTATGTTGAAACAGGCAACGTAGGTATTGGTACTACAGACACCAAAGGTTTTAAATTAGGCGTTCAAGGAAAAATAGCAGCCGAAGAAATAAAAGTAGCTGTCCATGCTAGCTGGGCCGATTTCGTTTTTGAAAATAACTACAACCTACCAACACTCAAAGAAGTAGAACAGCACATAAAAGAAAAAGGACATCTTAAAGATATCCCCTCTGCAAAAGAAGTGGCTAAAAACGGTGTTTTTTTAGGAGAAATGGATGCTAAATTGTTACAAAAAATTGAAGAGTTAACACTTTATACCATCTCCCAAGAGAAAAGGATGAATAAATTAGAAAAGGAAAATGAAGCGTTAAAAACTATTAACTCTAAGCTTCAGGAATTACAAGAAAGACTTGAAAATTTGGAATCTAAAAAATAAAAACCATGAGAAAAGTAACAATCATTTTAAGTTTAATTATAAGTCATTTAGGGTTTTCGCAAATTTCGCACCCAGGAGTAACATCTACAGCTAGTGCCGCTGGAGATCATGCTTTTGTAGGAACTAAATCTGATGGCGTATTTTCAAATTGGTTGGACACAGGTTATAGTGCAACAGCATATAATTTATTAGGGTTTACAAATCAACATGCAGGATTCGGTATTGCAGATGGGAACAATATTGTTTCTCCTATGATTTGGATGTATGCTAACGAACGAAATGCCTTTAGAGTAAGGACTATTAATTTTAATACTAATATAACTAGTGGAACAGATTTATTTACTGTAAGGGCGAATGGGAATGTAGGTGTAGGGACAGCAAAACCTACAAGTGTTTTAGATGTTCATACTACTGATGATAATACTCCGACAGGAATCGTGATTTCTCAAGGGACCTCATCTAATAATAGAAATAGTGGGCGGTTGTTTTTTGAAAATTTAGGAGAACTTAATAATAGCTTTGCTATAGTGAAAATAGATGATAGGCTATCTTTTCGATCTAATTCGCAAGCAGGTATTTCTTCTGGAACGGAACATTTTAATATAAAAAATAATGGAGTCGTTGGAATTGGGATATCAAATCCTGAACATGGTAAACTACATATTAACGGAAATGGAGCTGGTCAAGGAATAAATTTATGGACGCATTCTGGGGAGACAACTTCTAGGATTTGGATTGATAATCAGAAAAAAACCTTTCATTTGAGTAAAGGAGATAACCCTATAAATGGAATAACTATAAGTAATAATGGTTTAGTTGGCATTGGCGAAGTTGACCCAGATTCTAAATTATCCGTTAATGGTAACATCCATACAAAAGAGGTAAAAGTAGATTTAATAGGCTGGAGTGATTTCGTTTTTGAAAATAACTACAACCTACCAACACTCAAAGAAGTAGAACAGCACATAAAAGAAAAAGGACATCTTAAAGACATCCCCTCTGCAAAAGAAGTGGCTAAAAACGGTGTTTTTTTAGGAGAAATGGATGCTAAATTGTTACAAAAAATTGAAGAGTTAACTTTGTACACTATCAATCAAGAAAAACGTATTAAAAGTTTAGAATCTAAAAATGAAAAACTTATTTTGCTAGTTGAAAAACTGTTAGGAAAAACAAGTGAAGAATAAAACAAAGACATATATACTATTAACGCTGGTTTTAGGTGTTTGGGGAGCAATAGGCTACAGAATAGTTTCAACTATAAACCCTTCTGGTCCAGACATGGTTCAGCAAAATTTTGAAGTATCATTTAATCCTAAAACAAATACGGAAGTAGATACATTTTCAATACAAGTTGCAAATAGAGATCCTTTTTTAGGAACCTTATTAGTGAAAAAGAAACCTGTTAAATCCGTTAAAAAACAGGCACAACCAAAAGTAGTTTGGCTGCCTGTTTTATATCATGGTACTATTTCTAAACAAAATACAAAAACAAAAGTGTTTATTGTTTCTATTAGCGGTCAACAAAACCTTATGAGAATCGGACAAATTATTAATGATGTTAAGTTGATTAAAGCAAACAATAATAACATTACCGTAACCTACAAAGGCGCAAGAAAAACGATTCAAAAAACATGATGTTTTTTAAATTAAAAGCAGGCGCTTTACAGTTTACTATGTTTGTGGTGGTGGTTATAGCTTTGTTACTGGCTGCTTTTATTATTTTAATACACACCCATAAAACCTTTAAAGTTCAAACCGCTTTTGTTATAGAAACCGTTAATAATTCCAATAAAGGCATACATCACGCTTTGCATAATAATTTTCAATTGAATGATACCATTGTGGTTAATTTAAAAGATGAAGAGTATAAAACATTACAATTACATTATGATTATTGGGGGCTTTTTGAAAAAGTAACAGCTATTTCAAAAATAAAAACCAAAACCTTTAAAAAAATAGCTTTAGCAGGTGCCTCTCAACCTGAAATTAATAGAACTGCCTTGTATGTAGAAGATAATAACAGGCCATTAGTCGTTGTTGGAGATACCAAAATAAAAGGGGTTGCTTATTTACCAAAACAAGGGATACGTACAGGTAATATATCTGGACATTCCTATTATGGAGAACGCCTTATTTACGGTAAAGAAAAAACAAGCACTAAATTACCAAAACTTCAATCGGAAACCCATAAACATATAGAGAGTATAACAGCTACATATAAAAATCTAAGTTCAGAATATTTTTTAGACCTAAGCAAAAGTAGAATACATAAAAATTCATTTTACAAACCATTACAAGTCATCTACGATCCTTATAGTATTAACCTTTCAGAAGTAACGCTAACGGGACATATCCTTGTGCAATCTGAAACTAAAATTATTGTAGATGCTTCTTCAAAATTAAAAGATGTCGTATTAATTGCTCCAAAAATAGAATTGAGAAACAATGTAGAAGGTGCATTTCAGGCTTTTGCTACTAAAGAAATCACTGTAGGGAACCATTGTAAATTAAATTACCCCAGTGCGTTAATTTTAAAAGAAAAAAAAGGAACTATAGAAGCGACGGCCAATGCAAAAGAAACGCCTTTTATCAAAGTGAATAAGGGGTCAAAAATAAAAGGAATCATTGCCTATTTTGGAAATACTAAAAATTATAAATCGCAAGTTTTTATTGATGATAACACAATCATTACAGGAGAAGTGTATTGCAATCGAAATTTAGAGCTTTTAGGAGCTGTACATGGAAGTGTCTATACGTCTGGTTTTGTTGCCAATCAATCAGGGTCGGTATATCAAAATCATATATATAATGGCGCTATAATCGTTGATGAGTTGCCTGAGGAGTATGTAGGTCTCACATTTACAAATGCTAAAAAGGGGATTGCCAAATGGTTGTATTAAAAAAAATAAAAGCATCCACTTTAATGGAAACTTTGGTAGCCACAGTACTTATCATAGTGGTATTTATGATAGCCAGTATGATTTTAAATAATTTATTTTCAAATAGTATTAAGAATAACACCAGAGACCTAGATGCCCATTTAAATGAGTTGCAGTATTTGTATGAAAATGATAAATTAACTTTGCCTTATAATGATGATTTTAAGGCTTGGGAAGTGACTATAGAATTACAAAAGAATAGAGGGCAAGACATTATTCTATTTGAAGCCGTAAATACTAAAACGGATAAAACCATTAACAAAAGCATTATTGAACACTAAGCATAAAATACAAGCCTTTACTTTAAGTGAAATGATTATCGTTATTATTATTACAAGTATTGTGGTTGGTATGGCGTTTTCGGTGTTATCTTTAGTGCAAAAACATATGAGCAGTATTCAGAATAATTTTAACCAAAATAGCACGCTGAATAGATTTGAGCAGTCATTGTGGATTGATTTTAACAGGTACTCTAAAATAAGTTATAATAGTATGAATGATGAATTGGTTTGTGCTTCAGAAATAGATTCAGTTACCTATAAGTTTACTAAGGAATATATCATTAAAGATGTCGATACTTTCAACCTCTTATTTCAAAATAAATCAGTCTTTTTTAACGGAGATAAAAAGCAGAATGGGCGTATAGATGCCATAAAATTAGAGGCTTCTAAAGCGCTTCAAAACCAGCAACTTTTTATATTCAAAAAAAATGATGCAGCTCAATACATGAATTAATGGCATTTCAGTTAGAAGACAAATCGAAACACGTTTCAGGAAAAAAAGAATCAACAGATAATCTTTCTTTTCTAAAAAAGGAAATAACGCTTTTTAAAAGTTCTTTTTCAAACAAAATAAAGGAAGACTTTTATACCGAGATGGGTGTTTTGTTAAAAGCTGGGGTCTCATTAAAAGATGGGCTAGAACTAATTCAAAACTCACAAAAGAAAAGTCAAAATAAAGACATTATAAATAAAATATTACAAAGTATTGTTTCTGGCGAAACCCTTTCTGATGCTTTAAGGGTAGATAAACAGTTTTCCAGCTATGAATATTACTCCATAAAAATAGGAGAAGAAACAGGGACTTTAGCTCAAGTAAGTGAGCAATTGGGAAGCTTTTTTGCTAGAAAAAATGAGCAACGTAGAAATCTTATTAGTGCTTTAACCTACCCCATTATTATTTTAAGTACAGCTGTGCTGGTTGTGGTATTTATGCTGCAATACGTAGTGCCTATGTTTCAGGATATTTTTAAACAACAAGGTGTAGATCTGCCAGGAATAACGAAATTTATTATTAAAGTTTCTGAGTTTTTAAGTAGCTATGGTTGGATAATTCTTATAGTGCTTTTAGGTATTATATTTTCACAACCTTATTTAAACAAAAAGAAACGGATAAAACAGATAAAAGATAAGGCGATTTTAAAAATGCCCTTTATTGGCAATTTTGTTAAAACGGTCTATTTGTCTCAATTTACTCAGGCAGTTTCATTACTTACAGCCTCTAAGGTGCCTGTAGTTAATAGTATACAACTTGTAAAACAAATGATAAATTTTTATCCGTTACAATATGCTTTAGAAACTGTAGAACAGCACATTTTAAAAGGAGAATCCTTGAGTAAAAGTTTAAGTAACCATACATTATTTGATGATAAAATGATAGCACTGGTAAAAGTGGCAGAAGAAACGAATCAAACGGAGTATATTTTTGATCGATTAAACAAGCAATATAATACACAAGTAGAACAACAATCAAAAATGTTGTCAACCATTATGGAGCCTTTTATTATTTTAATTGTAGGGGTCTTGGTTGGTGTCATTTTAATAGCTATGTATTTGCCAATGTTTAAACTAAGTAGTGTAATGGGGTAATAAATAGAGATTGTTTAAATGGTTTCATTAGATGAATTCTTCAAAATTAAAATGTTTAAATTTTAATTTATTTTATAAAAAATTTATATATATTTGTTTTGCACATTAAAAAATGTAAGATTTTATTTATAATTATATTTTTTGTAGAAAAAAGGATGAAATTAAGTGATAAGTTAAAAAAGATGTATTTTGTCGATGATTTTTATCACTTTATGGATTATTTTTTATGAATTATAGTGTGTTTTTTTTGAGAACTCACTTTTTTTAATACATTTGTGACCCCATGAGAATACAAAAGAAAAGAATACTGGCCTCAATCTTATTTGTATTAATAAGCTTTGTATGTGTGGCTCAAGATCCACCACCTCCAGGGCCACCGCCGCCTTTCGGATTTCCTATAGATGGGGGAGTATTATTTGGTATGGCTTTCGCTTTATTTTATGGAGTAAAGAAATTATTGATTAAGAATAAAGATCAATAATTATTACTTGTTTAACGCGACCAGTTTAGCAACATATTTTCCTAAAACATCAAATTCTAAGTTTACAATAGTGCCTGTTTTAAACGTATTAAAGTTTGTGTGATTGTATGTATAAGGTATAATGGCAACGCTAAAAGTATCTTTTTTTGAATTTACAACCGTTAAACTTGTACCATTAATAGTTATAGATCCTTTTTCTATAGTTATATTATTAAGTGAAGCATCGTAAGCAAAGCTAAATATCCAACTACCGTTAGCTTCTTCAACAGCAATACAAGTTGCTGTTTGATCTACATGGCCTTGAACGATATGGCCATCAAGTCTATCTCCTAGTTTCATAGCACGCTCCAAGTTTACTTTATCGTTTATTTTTAAAGTACTAAGGCTTGTTTTATCTAGTGTTTCTTTTATCGCTGTAACCGTATATTCGTCATCATTAATATGTACAACTGTTAAACATACACCATTATGAGCGACACTTTGATCAATTTTTAATTGAGTTGTTATATTGCTTTTAATAGATATGTGAAGGTTATCTTTTTCTTCCTTTAAATTAGAAACAACGCCTATATCTTCAATAATTCCTGTAAACATGTTATTCTCTGTTTATTTGGTTAAATTTGCCATGCCAAATGAAATTCAAAATTACAAACAAAAGTTGTTATATTAATGATGAAAAGTGAAAATATAGTAGTAGGAATATCAATAGGAGATTTAAATGGTATTGGCGGAGAAATTGTTTTAAAAACATTTGAAGATGCAAGAATTTTAGATTTTTGCACGCCAGTAATTTTTGCTTCGGCAAAAACCATGAGTTTTTTTAAAACTCATTTTAAATCTAGTATTAATTTTCATAATATTAATAATATAGATCAAATAGCTATAGGGAAAGTTAACGTATTTAATTGTTGGAATAACCCAGTTAAAATTGAATTTGGAAAAGAAGACCTTAAAATAGGTACGTATGCTATAAAGTCTTTAGAAGCAGCGACAAAAGCATTAAAAAATAATGATATTCATGTTTTAGTCACGGCACCAATTAATAAGCATAATATTCAGTCAGAAGACTTTAAATTCCCAGGGCATACCGATTATTTGGCACAAGAACTGGAAGGGGAAAGCCTCATGTTTATGGTAACCGAATCATTAAGAGTTGGTTTGTTAACAGATCATGTACCTGTAAAAGATATTGTTGAACATATTTCTGAGGATTTAATCGTGAAAAAAATAAATACGGTTTATGATTCTCTTAAAAGGGATTTTAAAATAGTGAAGCCTAAAATAGCCGTTTTAGGAATTAATCCACATACAGGAGATAATGGCGTGATTGGTAGTGAAGATGATGATGTTTTGAGGCCTACACTTAAGAAAATTAAAGAAGAAGGAAAGTTAGTTTATGGTCCTTATGCTGCAGATAGCTTTTTTGGATCCAATAATTATAAAAATTTTGATGCTATAATTGCAACATATCACGATCAAGGCTTAATACCTTTTAAAACACTATCTTTTGGTCAAGGTGTTAATTTTACGGCAGGGTTGAATAAAGTAAGAACCTCTCCAGATCATGGTACAGCTTACGAAATAGCAGGAAAAGGTGAGGCAGATCCAAGTTCATTTAAAGAAGCTGTTTTTACTGCTATACAGATATTTAAGAACAGATTTGATTATGAGGAGCTTACCTCAAATCCACTAAAAAAAGCGGTTAAATAGATATAAACAAAAAAATGTTTATAAGTAATGTTGCATAAATAAAAATTCATATATTTGCAGGCTCAAAATAGATGAGAGAATGAAGCCATTGAAAGCGTTTATAATTCCTTTTGTAGGTTTAAAAATAGGGAAGCATCTTTTTGAATATAAAATAGAACAAGCGTTCTTTGAACATTTTGAGTATGAGGAGTTTAATAATGTAGACATCGATGTAAGTGTTGAACTAGAAAAAAAGGCAACGTTACTTGAATTACATTTTAAAGTTTCAGGGTGGGTTAATGTTAATTGCGATTTAACAAACGAACCATACAATCAAACTATAGAGAATGCGTTTGATTTAGTAGTGAATTTTGGTGATGAATATAATGATGAGCATATTGATATTCTTATTGTTCCTCACGGAACATATGAAATTAATATACAGCAATATATTTACGAATTGATTGTGTTAGCAGTCCCAACTAAAAGAGTACACCCAGGTGTAGAAGATGGAACTTTAAATTCAGACATACTTAAAAAACTAGAAGAATTAAGCCCAAGGCTTAAAGAAGATAAAGAAAAAGAGGATATTGATCCTCGTTGGAATACATTAAAGAAACTATTAACGGATAAAAAAATATAAAAAATGGCACATCCTAAGAGAAAAATCTCAAAAACAAGAAGAGATAAGAGAAGAACTCATTACAAAGCAACTGCGCCACAGATTGCTACATGTCCAACAACTGGCGAAGCTCATTTATACCATAGAGCACATTGGTTTGAAGGAAAATTGTATTACAGGGGTCAAGTTTTAATTGACAACTCGGAAGTAGAAAACGTAGCATAAATAGTATGCATGCATATAATAAAACGCTCACATGTGAGCGTTTTTTTTTATGATGTGTTTTTTCTAAGGACAAAAGCAATTAATTTGTGTGTTATTAAACTAAAATTTAGTAGTTTTCACCAAATTTTGAACATTTATGTCCACTTTTAATGATTTTTTGGTCGAATTAACTATAAAGTTATGAGTAAAATTTCAGCAGCGATTACAGCTGTAGGCGCCTATGTGCCAGAATATGTATTAACCAATCAAATTCTTGAAACAATGGTTGATACAAATGATGAATGGATTACCTCGCGTACGGGGATTAAAGAACGCAGGATCCTCAAAGACGAGGGAAAAGGAACTTCTTATTTAGCTATTAAAGCAGCCCAAGACCTTATTAATAAAAAAGGTATTGATCCCAAAGATATAGAACTTATTATTGTTGCAACCGCAACGCCAGATATGAAAGCGGCTTCTACGGCATCTTTTACGGCTTCTGGCATTGGAGCTGTGAATGCATTTTCATTTGATATGGATGCTGCATGCTCTAGTTTTTTGTTTGGAATGTCTGTAGCTGCGAGTTACATAGAATCTAGTAGGTATAAAAATGTATTATTAATAGGAGCAGATAAAATGTCTTCTATTATTAATTATAAAGATAGAGCTACTTGTATCATTTTTGGAGATGGAGCTGGTGCTGTTTTATTTGAACCTAATGAAGAAAGTTTAGGACTTCAAGATGAATATTTAAGAAGTGATGGAACTGGTAGAGAATTTCTACAAGCCACTTATGGTGGATCATCATTTCCGCTAACACAAGAAGCCATGGAAGAAGGTGGGCAATATGCTTTTCAAGAAGGAAGGACTGTGTTTAAAAATGCGGTATTCAATATGGCAGATGCTACTGTTAAAATATTAGAACGTAATAATTTAACAAAAGATACCGTTTCTTGGTTGGCAGCACATCAAGCAAATAAGCGAATTATTGATGCGACTGCACAACGTATAGAATTAGACAAAGAAAAAGTGATGATGAATATAGAGAAGTATGGCAATACGACCTCTGCAACATTGCCTTTGCTTTTAAACGATTATGAATCGAAACTTAAAAAAGGAGATAATATAATATTTGCCGCTTTTGGTGGCGGATTTAATTGGGGGTCTATTTATTTAAAATGGGCTTATAATTCAATAAACTAACCATTAACTAATAGCAAAATCATGGATATAAAAGAGATTCAGAACTTAATCAAGTTTGTTGCCAAATCTGGTGCAAGTGAGGTTAAATTAGAAATGGATGATATTAAAATCACCATTAAAACAGGATCGGAATCAGATACAACTATTGTACATCAAGTTCCTGCTACTCATATACCTCAGGCAGCTCCAGTTGCTGCGCAACCAGTTATAACAGAAGCTGCGGCAACTCAAGCTAACGAACCAGCAGCAGCAGAAGATTCAAAATACATTACAATCAAGTCTCCTATCATTGGGACTTTTTATAGAAAACCAGCACCAGATAAACCTTTATTTGTTGAGGTAGGACAAACCATTGCTGAAGGAGATGTGCTTTGTGTTATTGAAGCAATGAAGCTTTTCAATGAAATTGAATCTGAAGTTTCAGGAAAGATAGTTAAAGTATTAGTTGACGATTCTTCGCCTGTTGAATTTGATCAACCATTATTTTTAGTAGACCCATCATAACCTATTAAAAATTCCAATATACAAATCTCAGAATCCAATGTTTGGAATTTGGCGATTGGAATTTGTAATTTTTAATTCAACAAGTTATGTTCAAAAAAATATTAATAGCCAATAGAGGTGAAATAGCACTACGTGTTATAAGAACCTGTAAGGAGATGGGTATAAAAACAGTCGCTGTTTATTCAACTGCTGATGAAGAAAGTTTACACGTTAAATTTGCAGATGAAGCCGTTTGTATAGGTCCGCCATCAAGTAGTGAGTCCTATCTGAAAATGTCTAATGTTATAGCAGCAGCAGAAATTACGAATGCAGATGCTATTCATCCAGGATATGGTTTTTTATCTGAAAACGCTAAGTTTTCGAAAATCTGTGATGAGCACGGTATAAAGTTTATCGGAGCTTCACCAGAGATGATTGACAGAATGGGTGATAAAGCGAATGCTAAGGCAACCATGAAAGCAGCAGGGGTACCATGTGTTCCTGGAAGCGAAGGCATTATAGAAACGTTTGAAGACTGTGAAAAAGTAGCAAAAGAAACAGGTTACCCTGTTATGCTAAAAGCGTCTGCAGGCGGTGGAGGTAAAGGGATGCGTGCTGTATGGAAACCTGAAGATTTAAAAGATGCGTGGGATTCAGCAAGACAAGAAAGTAAAGCCGCATTTGGAAATGATGATATGTATATGGAGAAGCTTATTGAAGAGCCTAGGCATATCGAAATTCAAATCGTTGGAGATTCTAGAGGTAAAGCATGTCACTTGTCAGAAAGAGACTGTTCTGTACAACGCCGTCATCAAAAATTAACTGAAGAAACACCATCACCCTTCATGACAAAGAAACTTCGTGATGATATGGGAATGGCAGCAGTTAGAGCAGCAGAATATATTAAATACGAAGGTGCAGGAACTGTAGAGTTTCTTGTAGATAAGCATCGTAATTTCTATTTCATGGAAATGAATACGCGTATTCAGGTAGAGCATCCTATTACAGAACAAGTCATAGATTTTGATTTAATTCGTGAGCAAATTTTGGTAGCTGCTGGGGTGCCAATTTCAGGAAAAAACTACACCCCTAAATTACACTCTATAGAATGTCGTATCAATGCAGAAGACCCCTTTAACGGGTTCCGTCCATCACCAGGTGTTATTACTACATTACATGCTCCAGGAGGACACGGTGTGCGTTTAGATACACATGTTTATGCTGGTTATGCGATACCGCCAAATTATGATTCTATGATAGCTAAGTTAATTACAACGGCACAAACCCGAGAGGAAGCTATCAATAAAATGAAACGTGCTTTAGATGAGTTTGTAATAGAAGGTATTAAAACAACTATTCCGTTCCACAGACAGCTTATGGATCATCCCGATTATTTAGCTGGAAATTATACGACTAAGTTTATGGAAGACTTCGTAATAGAAAAAGAAATAGAAGAATAAATAAAAACTCCGAAAGCAATTTCGGAGTTTTTATTTATAATCTATATCGATAGTTTTTTAATCAGATTTCAATTCTAATTACTTGAAATTTAAAACCAATACCATATTGAGTCACCATAGAAGGAACCCTTTTCTTTTTCGAGAATATAAAGGTCATTTTATAAGCTTCTTAATATTACTACTCATAGTATCCAATACAATTGTTAGCCAAGAAAAGGTTAACTTTAAATCCTTTGGATATATGCCTAATATTATTCCAGACTCCGTTTATCTTCAACTAAAACACGAAACGGATATAAATAAAAAACTAAATTTGATATATGATATTGGAATAACACATGTTCATGCAGGAACAACAGATTCCATAGTGTTCTACGCTAAAAAAATAGACTCAATTATTTCCTATGCAGAGCGAAAAATAAGTCATTATAATTCATATCAAATTAAGTCCAAAAGGCTTCTAGGTGACGGAATGTATATGAATGGGCTTTATGAAAATGCTCTTAAAGCTTATATAGAAGGTATTTCCATAGTTAAAAAACCTTTGAATTATCCAGAGATAGGATGGTTAAAATTGGGCTTGGGAAAAGTATACTTTCAAAAAAACGATTATAAAAAAGCAGAAGAGCTATTTCAAGAATGTTCCAAATTCAATAAAGATAGTGAGCTAACTGCTCAGGCAAATTATTGCTTAGGTGTTTTGAGGTATACACAAAGCAATATAGATGAAGCTATTGCGTTTTTTGACGAAGCCTTAGTTAACTCAGAAAAATCTTTAAAATTAATTCTAAAAATAGAATTATATAAGGGAATTATAGCTTGGAAAAACGAAAAACGAAATAATGCCTTAGATATTTTTAAGAATATTATGGATCGTAGTTTGGAATATGACTATTATGACCTTTATATCGATGCAGTGCTAAATTTTGGTGAAATATACACAGAGCTTGGCAAGTATGAAGATGCTCAAATAATACTTTCTATGGCCTATACTAATGCCGTACAATGGAACCGTTTTGAGCTTCAAAAAAAGATAATAAATGGTTTGAGACGTGTTTTTTATGCAAGAGGTGATTATAAAAATGCGTATAATCTATTGACTCAATATTTGAGTGTTTCTAATAAGGTTTTACAACAACAGAATAACATAGTTATTAAAGATTTGGAATACAAATACCAAACTTTGCAGAAAGAGAAAGAAATAAATCGTCAAAAAACGATTAAGCAAGCATTTTTATATGGATTCTTGGCGCTTTTAATTCCTATTTTGGCTTTACTATATGTTTACTATCAAAAACTACAGACACAAAATCAACTGAATACAAAACAAAAAGAATTAAATAATCGTAAAATAGCATCTCTTTTAGGCGAACAGGAACTAAAATTAGCCAAAACCTCTCTAGGCGCGCAACAAGAGGAAAGGACCAGAATAGCTCAACAATTACATGATAGCATTGGAGGTAATTTAGCAGGAATCAAATTGCGAATGTCTAACATGGATAGTTTAAATAAAGAGGATGAGGAAATTATACTTCAAGTGGATGAAACGTATGAGTTGGTCCGTAGTATTTCTCATGATCTTATCCCTAGGAAGTTTAATGAAAATGCTTTTGCGACACTTATTCGTGAATATATTCAAAGGATACAACAAAATGTAGATTTTTCAATTACTTTTTTAACGCATCCTGAAGGTGAAATAGACGATTTATCTGAAGTTATAAAAATACAAATTTACCAGATTATTCAAGAACTATTTACAAATGCTATAAAGCATGCCAATGCAAAAAACATTGATTTGCATCTTACTATTTACGAAAAAACATTTCAGTTATTATTTGAAGATGATGGAGTTGGCTTTAATGTAAAACAAGTACAAGACGGTATTGGGCTTTCCAATATTAAAAATAGAATGGGACAACTTAAAGGGGAGCTTGTTATAGATAGCGCTCTTAACAGAGGTACAATAGTTACTATTGAAATACCTTTAGATGAAAAATTATGAGAATTTAGATTGTTCTTGCGGTGATCATTTCCATTTGGAGATAATAGATGTAGATATGTTCGATAAATAAAATAACCAGAAGAAGACAAAACACGCCACACTATATCTTTTTTATACTGTTGTAAGTGGAAGGTTTCTATTCTTAACACGAAAGCAGTAACTTCGTAAAATGGACTTATCCTATTGGGAAATTAAAAGCTGGTTAACTAACATCGATTTTACTATTGTAGGCAGTGGTATTGTTGGTTTGAACTGTGCTTTAAGTTTGAAGGAGCGTTTTCCTAAAGCTAATATCGTAATACTGGAAAAAGGTGTTTTGCCTCAGGGTGCAAGTACTAAAAATGCTGGATTTGCTTGTTTTGGGAGTCTTAGCGAAATGCTTGATGATTTAAAGTCGCATACAGAAGCAGACGTCCTAGAGCTTGTAAAAAAACGTGTGATGGGTTTGCAATTATTGCGCCGAACTTTAGGGGATAAAATAATCGATTATCAAGGACTAGGAGGGTATGAATTGTTTACAAAAGAAGATGATTTATTAGAAGAATGTCTTTCAAAAAAAGAATATATTAACACGTTACTTCAATCTATATTTGAAGACTCTGTGTTTAGTGTAAAACCGAATCGTTTTAAATTTCAGAACGTAGAGGATAAATATATTTTCAATCAATACGAAGGGCAAGTTGATACAGGGAAAATGATGGTGTCACTGACACAATTAGTATTAAAAAAGGACATAAAAATTCTTAATAATATAAATGTCAAAAATTTTTCAGAAGATGCTAATGCGGTGAAAATAAAAACCAATCAATTTGAATTTACAACATCTAAATTATTAATTGCCACCAATGGTTTTGCATCACAATTATTAGATGGAAATGTAAAACCAGCACGTGCTCAGGTATTAATCACTAAGCCTATTAAAAACCTACATATAAAAGGTACATTTCATTTGGATAAAGGCTATTATTATTTTAGAAATATTGATGATAGAATCTTGCTTGGTGGTGGTCGACATCTTGATTTTAAAGGCGAAGAGACTATGGAGTTTAATCAAACGCGTTTAATCCAAGAAAAATTGGAAACGCTTTTGAAAACTACTATTTTGCCAGAAACTAGTTTCGATATAGATCACAGATGGAGTGGCATCATGGGGTTAGGTAGTCAGAAAAAAGCAGTTGTAAAACAAGTATCAAATCATGTGTTTTGTGGTGTTCGTTTAGGTGGTATGGGTGTTGCTATTGGAAGTTTGGTTGGAAAGGAATTAGCAGATTTAATTTCTGAGTAAAAAGGAATCTTAAAAAGTAAAATATTCAAGTTGATAAAGCGTTTTTTCAAATTCATATTTAAAATTGTACTGTGGTTTATTATAGTGTCTATAGCGCTTGTTTTTCTATATAAATGGGTGCCTGTTCCTGGAACACCACTTATGGTGATAAGATATTTTGAAAAATCGGATGTTAAAAAAGAAACATTTTGGAAACATGATTGGGTTTCAATTGATGCTATTTCCAAGAACTTACAATTAGCTGTTATTTGTAGCGAAGATCAAAATTTTTTAATTCATAATGGATTCGATATAAAGGCTATTGAAAAAGCCTATAAGAATAATAAAAAAGGTAAAAATTTAAAGGGCGCGAGTACCATAAGTCAGCAAACGGCAAAGAATGTTTTTTTATGGCCTCAACGCAGTTGGTTTCGTAAAGGGTTAGAGGTTTATTTTACTTTTTTAATAGAGTCGATATGGACTAAAGAACGTATTATCGAAGTTTATTTAAACAGCATCGAAATGGGTCATGGAATTTATGGCGCTGAAGCGGCATCTCAATATTGGTTTAGAAAATCGGCAAGTAAGTTGTCGCAACTAGAAGCAGCCGCTATAGCAGCCATTTTACCAAACCCGAGGGTGTATAAAGCAAATCCAGCATCAAGCTATATTCAAGGAAGAAAGACTTGGATTGTAAAACAAATGAATTATTTTGGAAAACTAGATTATGCCAAGAATGATGGAAAACCTGTTAAAAATTAAAGAAGCCCTTTATTCACAATGTTTGGGTGCTATAAATTATAGATATCAAACTGTACAGAATACGATAAATGAAATCCAGATTTCATTAACTTCAGAAACCAAAAGTAGTGCAGGTGATAAACATGAAACAGGACGTGCTATGCTACAGTTAGAACGTGAAAAAGCAGGAAATCAGTTAGCTGAAATTCAAAAAATTAAAGAAGTTCTATTTAAAATAGATGCCTCTCAAACATTAAAAATAGTAGGTTTGGGAAGTGTTGTCTTCACATCTCAAGCTAATTACTTTATTGCGATTAGTGCTGGAGAATTAATTATTGATGGGGTTAAATTTTATGCGATTTCTCCAAGTACACCTGTTGGGCAGTTATTGATTGGGAAAAAAACTGATGATATTATTGTTTTTAGAGAACAAAGATTTCAGATTATACAAATACTATAAATTTATTTTAGACATTAAAACTTTACTATGAGCGTGAGTTCGACGTAAAAGCGAGTTTGTTTTTAAGCAAAGGTTAATAAAATTGGTATTTGTCTCCTTGAGCATTACTAAAATGAAAATATTTTTTCATTGAAAGTAGCAAAGTAAAGCTATACAAAAGAATCATGTATAACCTATAGATTCAGACTGTGCTCATCCTAAAAGGGCGTATAAGTTTTTGGTTTTTAAATAATTAGTTTTCTGTTGTATTGAACGCATGTTATAACACTTCGAAATATCATAATAGCTAACGTTTTACCATGAATTAAATCAATAGATATTATCTAAAATAATTTTTTCTTTAAGAAATTTTAAAGCCCTGTACATTTGTGTGTTTACTGTATTTATAGAGATGTCTAATTCATTACTTATTTCTTTATAACTAAGATTGTTCTCTCTGCTTAATTTGAAAATTAGTTTACATTTTGAAGGGAGTTTTTCAATAAAAAAGTCTATTGATTTTTTAATTTCTTCATATTCTATGGATTTGTCAGGGCTAATAGGGATATAAGCAATTGTGCTATAATCTAATTTTGCAATACGTTCTAATAAAACATGTTGTTTTTTTAAGGTGTTGATACACTTATTGCGTGTCGTTGATAACAAGTAGCCTTTAAGTGTTGTTTTTATATGTATTTGTTTTCTTTTTTGCCATAATTGAAAAAAAATATCTGATACGATTTCTTCTGCATCGACCTTATTTAAAAAAAATATAGCAAAAGTTAATAGTAAATCATGGTATTTAAAAAAAATAATATTTAAGAATTCTGTATTGTCTTCTTCCTGTAGCTTTTTAAATAATTCAATGTCTTCTGGCAATTTAATCATAAACAATTTTCTTCAAAAAAATTAAATAAATAGCATTAAGGCTTATGCTAATTATTAAATAATTGTTATCGCATTTAGATTAAGATTTAGTCAGGTAAAGTGTTTTTTCTTTCTGTTTTGAAAAGGAAAAGGGCGATAGTTATTCTTAAAACCTGCCTTTATTGTTTTGTAAAAAAGAGTGCTTAACATTTCTTAGAACAACTCATTTTGTTTCCTAGGTGTTAACCATGTTTTGTTATTGTTAAATCGGCAAATAAGTGTCATAGCCGTACTACGATTTTATTGTCTTATAGCTGTATGAAAGTACAGTAAAACCCCAATTATAACCTATTTAAAAATTATAAAAATGAAAAAAGTAAACAAGATTAAATTAATAGTGCTTTTAGTTATGAATTTTATATTTATTGCTGAAAACTTTGCTCAGGGAGCTAGTAGCATAAATTCTCAACGGAGATATGATGAAGTTTCATGGTTAATTACACACAATGCTAATAATAACAGAACGGATGGTCCTGGTGGATTTTTTGGCTGTCTTGGGGGTGGAAACCAAAATGTGGGAATTCAAAAACAATTACAAGACGGTATTCGGAGTTTAGCTGTGGATATATTTCGTGTAAACGGTGAACTTAGATTAAAGCATGGTAGTCCAAATACATGTATGATGGATGCTAAGGATTTTAATAATATTATTGCAAATTGGTTGGAAAATCATCCATTAGATGTTATTACGCTCCATATACAAAGCGGTCCTAATTTAGGTAAAGCTGGTTTAGATGATATTTTTTTTGGACGGAGGGGTGGTTATAAAAACATGTCCCGATTTATCTATAATCACAAAACTTTTGAAAGTGCTAGTAAACCAAGAGGAGCAGGATCTGATGTCTATCCTACTATTCAGGAAATGTTGAATAAAGACAAGCAGTTGGTTATTTTCACTGAAACAAATTACAATAGTGATTTGTATCGATATGAATTTGGGCATACTGCTCAAAACCCGTTTCGAGCAGGTCAGGTAAGTGAGCTTGCAGAAGCAAATAAATTTCGTGTAGAAAGAGGAGTAGATCATAAAACTATTTTAACGATTAATCATTTTGCAGGAGATGCCCCAACGTACAATGGTGATATTAATAAATCTAAAGAAGCAAATAAAGGAGTGTGGGTAAAAGCGGTAAATGCATGGTACCAATTTGGGCATCGCCCTTCTATAGTAGTAGATTATTATAATCTGTCTAATGGTAATAAGGCATTGGCCCAAATAAATGATTTAAATAGAATAAATGAAGTTAGAGGGCAGTTTATAGACGTTAAGGATCCTAGAAATCATGTAAGAGACGTAAAAGCTTACCTTGCTGAATTTAAAAATGGTTCTTGGGTAAAAGTTAAAAACGTCGAATATCAAGGTATAAGGGCAGAATGGCATCTATTCTATTCTTTTCCTGCAAGAGCTAATGATAATCGTGCTATATTTTTTGAACATGCTAATTACACATTTTCTCCTAAATTTATAAAGGTTGGTGATTACAAGGGAAATAATAGTAAAACGTTTGTTGTAAATGTTAACGTAACCAAAAAAAATTCATCGAAAAGAAGCGAAGAAAAAACGATTGCAGTTGGCGATGATGAAAATGTATCAATTAATAATTTAACTCTAGAAGGTAAAATAACCTTTAATAATAAAACAAATAATAAAGGTGTTCTAGAAGCTAGATTATATGATTTGTCGGGCAGGTTAATCGAAACAATGCCTTCTAAAATAATTGAAGGAACTTCAAAAATTGAATGGAAAACAACAAAAAATTTGAAAGGTATTTATGTAATAAAAGGTCTTTTAAGAGGTGAGTCTTTCGTTAAAAAGGTGCTTTTTTACTAGTTGGTTATACCGTTTTAAAGGAGAAGGTGTTCACTTGTCTAGTTCTAAATAAAAGACCCCGAGTGCTAAAAGTACTCGGGGGCTTTTTTTCTTGTGAACATTTTGAAATGATAAGACTTCTTGTTCTATCTGGTTTGATTATGCTTTAAAAAACCAAGTTATAATGACTACGAAACCAGTAAGCATTGAAATTAAAGCGAAGATGAAACAACCTAAAATCACATAGCCTTTAAGTTTATCTTTCCAAGTTTGATTATGTTCTTCTTTAATAGGGTCTATTATTTCTGTTTTTGTTTTTTGAAGAAGTTCAATAAAGGAGAATTGAAAATCGGAATCATTAACAAACCACTTGACAGGTAAATTAAAAACTTCTTTTTTCTTATCACTAAACATTCTACGGTCCATTTCTAAACTTGCTTCAAGAATTTTGGTAGCATAAAGCTCCAATCCTTCTTTATTGGCTTTCATGTAACAAGTTTCAGAACCATCATCATTACAAAAAAAACCTAAATAGGCATTTTCTTTTAAATTGGTTTCTTTTAATTGCTGAATTACAGCACGTAATCCTGGAGTATTCATTTTTTATTTTGTCTTCTTTTAATTTTCCAAGGGGCATTTTTTTGCCAGTCACCCGCCATAATACAACCGTAGGGCATCACTTCATCAATAACAGTTCCCAAACCATATTCATCCATTTGATCTCTAACAGCTCTGGCATTTTTGTAAGCGCTAGGTAGTTCGGTAATATCAATTTCTTTGGAGAAAAACCGAACGTCTAAACCTTTCGTTTCTTCTTTAAAAATTTGCATAATGGTTCCTGTTTTACTTTTTCTATGTTGCGTTCTACTTATATTTCTACCAGCTCCATGAGGCGCAAAACCTAAATTAGTATTGGTCGTAGTGCCTTCAACAATTAGCACGGGTTCAGACATGTTTAAAGGGATCAACCTCGGGCCAGTAATATCTGGCATAAACTTAGCGTCCAGAGGTGTTGCGCCTTTAGCGTGGTAAAACAAATCACCATCTTTAAAAACAAAGTTATGTTCGTTCCAGTACCTGTTTTTAATCTCGATTTCTAAAGTGTCGGCAACCGAATTATGAATCACTTCGTGGTTTACCTTGGTCCAATCTCTAATAATTTGCAAAGCATTCCAATAAGCTTGTCCTTCTTCAGTTTCAAAAGGAATCCATGCATTTTGTTTTTTAGTATCTGGCGATAATTCTTTTCTAAAACGTTCAGCGATTTTCATTCCTTTAGTATATAATCGTGCTCCCGGACCTCTAGATCCATGATGTGTGACTAACATTGTGTTTCCTGTTTTCTTAGATGTTCCAACAAATAAGAAATGATTCCCATCACCTTGTGTTCCCAGGTGAGAACGCGCTATTTGAATCATATTTCCATCATTTAAGAAATAATTGGATTCAAAAGCATCTAATAATTCTTTTGGAAACCTAAATTGCGAATCTCTGTCTCTTCCTCCAGGGCCAAAATGTGTGTTGGCATGAGCAGCATCTAAGATGTTTTTAGGGTTTGCTTTGCCAAAATCGGTAAGCATTACCGAGCAACAGATATCTGCACTATGCATGCCTGGATGAATCGCATTTTTTGCAACAGCAATACCTCCAACTGGGATAGTCCCATCTGGACCAGCAGGACATGCATCAGGCATAATGGCGCCATCAACAAGCGTTGGTGTTTTCATTAAGGTTTGCATCGAATTAATGACTTTAGAGACATTGTCTTCTTCCAATTCGTTTTCGGCTTTAATGTTTATTGAAAACACCATAGGTGTTTTATGTAAGTTTATTGGATCGGGCGATTTAAATTGTTCTAAATAAACAGCCATATCTGTTTCGCTTAAATTGTTTGTATTAATATATTCTATGGCCTCTTTCATCCATTTTCCTTGTCTGTATCCTAATTGGATTAAATCGTTTCCTGTTACTTTTTTATGTGTTTTCATTATTTTATTTAATTACGCTACAAATATTATAGCATATTGCGCAGTCTTTCTGCGTAATTTTTTTATTTAGATTTTTTTATCTAAAAGGCTCCAAAAAACTATCTTTTTCTAAAGTTTCTAAGGAAAAATCATAATCTGCTTCTGTTCTATCATTAACAAGTTCTGCTCCCAAGGACTTTATAAATTTACCAAACGATAATGGCTTATTCCATTGCTGGTAAAGTGCTTTTGTTGCTAAATTTGATACTTCAGAATTACCAGAAACTCTAGCGTGACCCGCACCAAAATTTAATAGCACAAAGCATTGCTTTCCCTCCTTTTTCGGGATTAACAGGCCTAAAATAGTTTGTTTTTGTACAGATTCACATTTGATATCTGCAAACAAATTGTTTGGATTCATCATGAAATCGTTAGAAACCGAATCTCCTTGACCAATGATGATTTTGTAGCCGCTATTTGCATTTCCTGAATAGACATTGTTTTGAATCAACGTTGGCGCATTAAGTCCTTTGTTTGCATACAAATATTCTACAGCTCCTTCAGGCGCTGATGTAATATCTCCAGAATACATCAAATTACCTTTTTGTTGATTATAAGTCGCATTCCAACCTATTTTACCAGCAATATTTAAACCAGATAAATCCAAATCATGAGCTCCCCAAGCATTTTCCCAATAAACGCCAATAGCTAATTTTTTACCATAAAAACGTGTTCCTACAGGAATGTTTCCTATATACATTTTTTCCGAGGTTGGTAATGCATACTTGATGTTCTTTGGAAGAAAGATCGTTTTGCCAGATAAATCAAATCGTTGCTTTATATAGTTTAACAAAAACATATAATTTTTTGTGTAAATTGTATTTTCTAAAACATTGATTTCTTTTTTAGATGGATTAGCTTTCTGCTTTATAAAGCTTAAAAATTGATTATTCTTGTTGTCTATAATTGTGGTTTCGCTAGATTTCACCCAAGACTTACCATTTCTAATTTTATACAAAAAGGCGTCTTGCCCTTGTTTTCTATTGTAACAAGCAGATAAAGCCTTAAACAAAGCAAATGGTGTTGCGTTATCTAACCAATGTACATCTTTGTCTGTTATTATTGTATTAGTCACATCGTTTAACGGATTTGAAACCAATGGCTTGTGGTGTGTTTTAGAAAGTTTACTTATTTTATTAATCGTTTTTGGTGCTCTATTTTTGAAAGCCAAGAACAAAGGCTTGAATCTATTAAAGATTTTAGCAAGTTTTTCTAGACCAAAACTGCCAAAGGCTTGTGTTGGGTTATATGAACTGTTTTTAATCAATTCAATTAACTTTTCATTTTTTATTAATAATGTAGTATCTGTTGTTTTATAAATAATGTATCTAAAAAATTCAACTGCACTTTCTGGGTATATATTATAGTATTCGGCTAATTTTACAATAGCTTCTTTATTCTTAATGCCCTCTTTTCCTGTAAATGTATAGCCTAACTCATCAACTAATACTAAAATAAGATCGTTTACCGTATCTTCTTTCAATGCCATACCAGATTGAAGCATAAACAAACACTTTTGCTTCATTTCATCAATAGAATATGCTTTAATTATCTTATAAACTAGCTTTATTTCTGGAATATTCAAGACTTCTTTAGGGATGTAAACTTCATCCTGAAAATCACTTGCATAAGTAGATATGTAATGAGAAATTTGATCTAAGAATAATTCATGCTGTGTACTTTCTTTGATCTTAGACCAAGATTTATGAAATGTCTTATTTAAACCGTTACCGTTTAATTTTTCATTTTTAAAAAAGGCGATAATCTTGTCTTTTGCCCAAAGTGCATTTGATTCAATTATGAATCCATCTTCTGAGATGTATGGTTTTTCGTTTGATGTTTTTGCTACTATCGCGTTAAATAATTTTAATGTTTTCATTTTTAATATTTTAAATAAGTGAGGAGTATTCATTTTTGGAGGTGTATATAGGAACTCCTTTTACCTATTTTAAAAGACGAAGAGTATAAATTAACTGCAAGCTCTTTCGAGCTCTGGAATCGAACCAGATATAGGAACTCTTTTTGTCTTTTTACTAACGGAAAGTAATTTCTTTAAATGATTGTTTATAGGAACTTTCTATGTCAGTGATTTATAATGGTAGTTCGGGCAGGATTCGAACCTGCGCCACACAGATTAAAGTTTTTTAGGAACTTTGTATGCTTATTTGCGCAAAGTAATTTCTGTTGCTCTAACCACTGAGCTACCGAACTGTTTTTTTATAATTTTAAAGAACGTTTTTATTAAACCCCACCAGCATCCGCGTCTGGTGGAGTGCTACTTTGAAATCTTGCTTAAATAGATTTCTTTATGATTACTCTGCAAATATTTTATACTATTGCGCAATGTTTCTGCGTAGTAAGTTTTATTTTACTTTTTTTTCTTCTTTTTTTTAGAAGCACTTTTCTTTTTCTTTGGTTTTAACTTACTTTTTATTCTACTAATCTCATCATCGGTGTAGTTTATAAATGAATCGTTGTAACCAAATACTTTTGCTGTTTTATATGCTTTTATTGCTTTCTTATATGCTTGTTTTATTTCAAAAAGCTGTCCTTGTTTATCCCAGATAGCACCTTTGTCTATACCTTTTATGGTTAATGCAAAGTCTATTAATTTTTGAGCTTCATCTAAATCATCATTCCATAACAAAGTTTGAATATATTTGGGATATACCTTTTGAAAATCCATTTTTGATGCCAAAGCTTCAGCGAAATACAACTTAGCCGTTTCGTAATCTCCAATTTTTTCTGCTTGTAATTTCCCCATTAAGAAAAGCGCATAAGCATTATTGGATTCGTATGATAAAGCGTAGTTTAAATTTTCTACTGTTTCTTCTAAATCATATGGATAGGCATCTATAGCTTTCAGCACATAATTATTTAACAAATGTGTGTCCATTGTTTTTTATTTTAATAATTCGTTTTTTGGAAAGCCTTTTTAAGATTCATTTTCAAGAATCGAGACGTTCCATATTTAATTTAAAACTGTTTTTGGAAATTGTTTAGCGGAATTGCTAACGACTGAAAACAAAAAATCCGAAACAATTTTAAGATTGCTTCGGATTTTCATTTATAATTTGAAAAATTTATCTAACGATAATCACGAAGCATCACAAAAGGCTTTATGCCCTTCGGATTGTCTTGATATGATATAAATAAACTCATAGCTTCGATGTTAGTTAAACTTGTTTTTATTGCTCTATTGCGATGCAAATATTTAGATTTATTTTTCAATTTTCAAAATTTATTTTTTCATTTTCTAAAAAAAAGGACCCCTTAATACGAAGTATTAACTTTTTTTGAAAAAAGCAAGTATTTTTTGTTTTAGAGTTGAATTTTGATAATTCGAAATAGGTTTTATCTTATTATTTTTCCTGTCTAAAAAAAAATTTTTTTCTAATGAAGATTTCAAAGCGTTAACTTTTTCATCTAAAGAATTAAAATTTTCAACTTTATTTAAAAATAAAGATGAAATATATTTAGCTTCAGAACTATAATTAGAATCGTTCATATATCCCAAATTAATTAAGTCGAACTGACTATAAAGACTATAGAAATCAAATAAAACTATGTTTTCTGTTTCGTAATTATAGTCCTTTATTATTTCAGAAATTAACCAATGACAATCATTAATATTTTTTGAATGTATGATTTTGGAGCATATCACTTCAAGCCTACTTAGTATTAATAAATCTGTACCGTAGTTTTTTTTAACCAAATTTTTAAATTCATTTTGCCATTTATCATTTTTATAATTAATTGAAATTAGATCAAAATAGTATGGATTGCTGTCTAAGTTTTCTATAATTTCTTCTGAGTTATACAACCAATTTTCAAATTCTGAAACAGTTATTTTTTCAATTAGGACATTGAATATTTTATGTTTTAGCGCTTTCATTTTCTTTTTTTATACAAATGTTTTTTACCAGTGCGCAGTCTTTTTGCGTAATAATTTTTATCTTTAATTTTAAAACGTTTTTATGAAGAAACAAAAATCATTTTGTCTACTAACATTTGTTTTGTTTTTTTCTTTTTTGAATGCGCAAAATTCAAATTTTGATCATGAAAAATTATCCGATTTATTAGCAGCACGTGTAAATGAATTAAGGGTGAGTTTGGGAAAATTACCATTAAAGAGAGATGTTGATTTAGCTAAAGCAGCAAAACTTCAATCGGATTATAATGCAGAAATAAATTCTTTAACACATGTTCAAGTGGGGACAAAATTTATAAAAGTAAAAGATCGTGTTTCTCATTTTAGCAGACAATTTTCAACAGTTGGTGAAAATATATTATACACTAAACCAGTGAGGTTGTCATTAAATTTTAAAGCCTTAGAAAAATTAGCTTTTGATATGTTTCGTTCCTGGAAAAATTCACCAGGTCATTATGCTAACATGATCTTAGACGATTATAGATATGGTGATTTCGGATTCACATATAATCCAAAATCCAAACGCATTTTTGCGACACAAGTGTTTGGTAAAAAGGGTGTTTTGATTTCAGGGCAATTATCTGAAAATGCATTTGGTATAAAGAAAGGTGATAATTCATGTAGATATTTTTTGGCTGATAAAGGAAATTCTATGATCAATATGGGTAATGCTATATCGATTCAATTATAAGACACTATAGCAAAGAAACTGTTGAAGAGATAATAGAAAACCCTAATGACGGGATTGCTATAGATTTAGTAGAACGAGAACAGTTAGTTTGCCATGGAGATAACAAATTAGATGTCTCTCCTATTTACGATGGTGTGATGTTAAAGCCTGTTTATAGAGACAGTTTATTTTCTCATAACCTTGCTGATAATAAAAAAAGATTTGTAACCTTTTTAGGTGTGATTCCTGAACATATGAGAGGTAAAGATATAAGTCCGAACCTTATCTTGATAAAAGATGGAAAGAAATGTAGTTATAATGTTCCAGCGTCAATCCCAAGCAAAAGATATGACTTAAGACAGATTGAACCACTTATTAAAAAACCTGAGGTTGTCCTGAAATTAAAAGGGATTAATGGTATCAGGGAAATTGTTTTTGATTTTAAAACAGGACAAAAAAAACCTGTAATGATCCCTGAAATAAATTTCGATTCGAAGAAATTATTTGGAATAGATATAAAAAGTTTTACATCTGTTGATGGAAATACTAACACTAATTCTGTATTACATACTGAGAGAGCGCAATTCATAAAAAGTTTAATAAAAAATAAGACCACTAATGAAGTTTCTTTTAATATTCAAGCAAAGGAAAACTGGGAGTTGTGTCAATATCAAATTGAACTCCTGGGTTTGGAAGAGGCTTTGGGAGATGATAAAGAAGAGATAAAACAATATATTAAAAACAATCTTGATCCTTTTTGGCAGAATGCATTAAATCTGCAAAGAAAATCAAAAGCAATTTTATATGAATATGGGGAATGGCTTGAAACTGATCCTAATTTTCTTTTTTATAATTTAACAGATGCTTTGCTTACAAAAAACTACGATTTAGCAAATAGAGTACTATTTGAAATGTATAATAAAGAAGGGAATGACATCTTTTTTAATGAAGAATTTATAATTGATAAACTGTTTGATAAAAAGGAATTGGTTCAGAATGTTTCAGCTTTATTATTAAAGGAAGTAAATAACTATAACTTAGACAATGTTGTGTTATTTGTTAGAAACTGGTTGTCACAACCAGAACAACTTTCTTTAGAGGCACAGCAAAACCTCTTAAATTTATATGCAATAACAAGTAGGCAGTTACTTTGGTCTTGGGATAGTAGTTTAGAAGATTTTTCCAAAGTAATGCACCCAAAAAAGGTAGAATTATTATTTGAAAAGTATAAATCTGAGGAAACGGTGAACCCTCTATTTTTAAATTTTCATATGGCAAGCATAGAATATTATGGACAAATTAATTTCAGTCCAAAGATTCATGAGTCATTTGAATTCATTACAGATTATTTTAGGGAAGTATCATCAACAATACAAGATGATATGGATTTATGCCTATTTTTTAATAAGTGGAGCACCTATTATTTAACGGTTGAATTGTTAATGTATCGATTTAATGACAAAACTTTAAATGAAGAAACTTCTTTTCTTTTAGCAAAAACGTATGTGCTTGAAAATTCCGAATCTGGATTGGAAGAATTGCTAGATGTTCATAAACTAGCTATAAAATTTAATCAGAAAAGATGGTGCGAATGGATTGATAAGGATTTTCAAAACTTGAGATACGAGGGTGTGAAAAATTTATATTGTAAGACTTGTAACAACTAATATTATGGCTGCCAATAAAAATGCATTAATTCGTTACAAAACGATAGATCAATGTCTTCAAAATAACTACAAACAATGGACGCTTAATGATTTGATTGAATCGGTTTCTGATGCGCTTTACGAGTATGAAGGAAAAGATGTTGATGTGAGTAAACGCACCGTACAATTAGATTTGCAAATGATGCGTAGTGATAAATTGGGATACAACGCCCCAATTGTGGTTTATAACCGAAAGTTTTATAAGTATGAAGATGAAAATTATAGCATTACAAATAGCCCCATTTCTAATCAGGATTTAACAAAATTATCTGAAGCTGTGTCGTTTTTAAAACAGTTTCAAGGCTTTTCTCATTTTGCTGAATTAGGAAGTATGGTCCAAAAGTTGGAAGATCATGTTTATACACAGAAAACACAGGAGAAATCTTTGATTGATTTTGAAAAAAATGAAAACTTAAAAGGCTTAGAGTTTTTAGATGAGCTCTATCAATTCATACTAAAAAAGCAAGCTATAGAAATTACATATCAGTCGTTCAAGGCACGGCAGGAAAGCACATTTACATATTATCCTTATTTACTAAAAGAATTTAGAAATCGTTGGTTTGTAATTGGTCAACGCAAAAAAAATGAAGGCTTAATGAATTTGGCTTTGGATCGAATTATTTCGATTGAACGAAGCGATAAACCATTTATTTTTAACGCTGGTTTTGATTCTGAAATCTATTATAAAAATGTTATTGGTGTTTCTGTAAGCCCAAATTTAGAACCTGAAACGGTTATGCTTTATGTGAATCATAAACATGCACCTTATGTGCTTACGAAACCATTTCATCATTCTCAAAAAGAGGTAAGTCGAGATAATTATGGCGTGACTATTGCTTTTGAAGTTCAACTAAATTTTGAATTAGAAAAAGAAATTCTTGGTTTGGGTGAAGGTGTGAAAGTGATTGCTCCCGAGCGATTGAAGCGGAACATTAAAGAACGATTGTATGATGCTGTAGATGCTTATGAGACCGAAATTAATGATAAGAACTTACGAACAATAGCAAAACGATTGGAGTATAAAGGCTTTGGTATATTAAACCATGTATATTCGAAACGAGATATTAGGAAACTGAAAGCAAAATTTGATACTTATATTAAACAAAACAGCGAACAAGCTTTTGGTATGCGCGAAGTGCTTTTAAAAATGCCTGAATTAAAAGATATCTTATTTAATAAAAATTTTAAAAAGCTTATCAAATCGATTGATAAGGATGTGTTTTTAACCAAGGCTATTTATTTTGATAAATCACCTAAAGATAATTGGTATGTGACTTGGCATCAGGATATTCCAATTAATGTTGCAAAGAAAATAGAAACTAATGGGTTCACTTCGTGGACTAATAAGAAGGGGGTGATTGGTGTTCGCCCACCTGAGGAAATCTCAAAAAACACATTTTCTATACGCATTCATTTGGATGATACGACGTTAAAAAATGGTGCTCTTAAAGTGATTCCAGGTTCGCACAACAAAGGTTTAAATGATGCGGAAATCAAATTAATCACAACCAATTCAATTCCTTTTGTTAGTGAGGTAGGATCTGGAGGTGTTCAATTAATAAAGCCTTTATTGTTGCATGCTTCATCTGAAACGACCGTTCAGAAAAGACGACGTGTTCTGCATTTAGAATTTTCTTCAATTGAATTACCAAACGGATTGCAGTATGCCGAAAAAGAAGTATTGTAAGTGTTTTATTTTATTTATTAGATAATGTCTATGACATAGGTAATATCTCTATTACTTTACCATAAACATTTTTAGTCCATCCGTTAATTCTACCATGATTATTGCCAATTAATAAGCCGCGTTTGCTGTTTTTTCCTTTTACAAGGTGTGTAAAGCAATTGCCTCTAACCTTACAATAAACAATATCTCCTGTTTCACAGTCTTCCCATGTAATGGGCTTCAATTTTACAGGTTGTTTAGACTTTAGTAGCGGTAACATAGAATTACCAGGTTCTTTTGAAATAATGGTTTCACCATTTTGTAGTTTTTGAATTTTCCAATTCATAATATTTAATTTTAAATGTTATGTAAGACATTATTGCCTTACATAGCTTTCAAAATTTATCAAAAGAACTTCTCAATGAACACATGCAAAGATATATAAATTATGAAACATGGTTTAAAAAGGCATTATTTCCTTTTTTAAGTTGGATATCATGTTCAAAAAATATAGTTTTTCCATTTAAACTGGCTTCAATTAAATAGTAATGTCCTTTATAGTAAGATTGTTTTACTATGGCTTTTAAATTGGAATGGTCTACCACTTTTAATTGATTAGCATAAACAAATTTGCTGTTTATCTCATTAAATTCACCAAAGAAAGAAGCTATCAGTTTGTTTTCTGGATTGTTGTATAAATGTTTAGGTGTATTATTAGCTATAATTTTAGTGTTGTGCAATACAATCATATTATCCGAAAAAGACAAGACATCGTCTTTGTCGTGAGTAGCAACAATACAGCTAATGTTCTTTTCTTTTAAGTACTTGAATAAGCTTCTGCGTAAAGATTGCTTTTTAAAGTTGTCAATGTGACTAAAAGGCTCATCTAGTAAAATTATTTCAGGTTGTCTTGCTATAGCTTTAGCTAAAGCTACCCGCTGTTTTTGTCCACCGCTTAGTTCCTTTACTTTAACGTCTTTATAAGCGACTAATTCTACAACTTCTAAAAGTTCGTTAATGCGTTCTTGTTTTTCTTCAGGGTAAAAGTTAGATAGGAAAGTGCCAATATTTTCAGCAACAGTGGTAAAAGGCATTAAGTCGAATTCCTGAGCCACATACTTCATGAACTCTGGGCCAATAATGAGGTTATGTTTTGGACCTAAAATGTCTTCATCCTTCCAGAAAATATGTCCTTTGTCTAAATCGTAAGTACCATAAAGTAACTTTAAAAGTGTGCTTTTTCCTGAGCCACTTTCGCCTATAATTGAAAGGTGTTCACCTGCTTTAACAATAAAACTAATGTTATTTAAAACAGTTTTTCTTTTATAACGAAACGATATTTTTTTTACTTGAAGCATAATTTTCTTTATGGAAGTGCAAAAATAGCATAATAAAAAAGATGTTCTAAGCGTGCTTGGAACGTCTGTTCGGGCACTTCGACTTTAGTTTATCTTGAGTATAAACTAAAGTCAAGAACTGTATAATATCTTAATTTTTAAGACACCTCGACTGCGCTCGATGTGACATTTTTAATGCTTTTAGATGCCTTTCTTTTTTAAATGAAGTGTTATAAGATATTATCCTTTTATTTTCTCATTGGTTTTAGTTGGTAGCACTTCAAAACCCATATTGTATAATGTAAAGCCAAAAATGTCAGCATATTGCTCAATGATTTTACTAACAGGGGTTCCAGCACCATGTCCAGCATCAGTTTCAATACGTATTAATGTTGGATTATTACCTGTTTGTTTGCTTTGCAGTTCGGCAGCAAATTTAAAACTATGTGCGGGTACAACACGGTCATCATGATCTCCAGTAGTAATTAGTGTTGCAGGGTATTGCACACCTGTTTTTACATTATGTACTGGTGAATACCCTTTTAGGTATTCGAATATTTCTTTGCTTTGTTCTGCAGTTCCATAGTCGTAAGCCCAACCAGCTCCAGCGGTAAAGGTATGGTACCGTAGCATGTCTAGTACGCCAACTGCTGGTAATGCTACTTTGGCTAAATCTGGACGCTGTGTCATGGTTGCTCCCACTAATAATCCACCATTAGAGCCACCTCTTATGGCTAAAAAATCTGAAGATGTATACTTATTCTCGATGAGATATTCACCCGCGGCTATAAAATCGTCAAATACATTTTGTTTTTGCAGTTTAGTCCCAGCATCATGCCATGCTTTACCATATTCGCCACCACCACGAAGGTTTGGAACGGCTAAAATGCCCCCTTGTTCCATCCAAACAGCATTAGTAATACTAAATGATGGATTTAAGCTAATGTTGAATCCGCCATAACCGTATAATATGGTTGGGTTTTTACCATTTAATTCCACACCTTTTTTATAGGTAATTATCATTGGAACTTTAGTGCCATCCTTTGATGTGTAGAACACCTGATTACTTTCATAATCGGCAGTATTAAAATCTATAGAAGGCTTCCAGTATAATTCAGATTCACCCGTTTCAATATTAAATTTATAAATACTAGGTGGCGTATTGTAATTTGTGAAAGAATAATAATCTATTTTGGCTTCTTTTTTTCCTCCAAAACCGTTCACGTTTCCAACACCAGGCAGTTTTATATCTCTAACTAAGTTGCCGTTATAGTCATACTGCATTACTTTAGAGATGGCATCAACCATATATTCGGTAAAAAAGTACCCTCCACCTGTTGACGGATATAGAACATCCTTCGTTTCTGGAATAAGATCCACCCAATTTTCTGACGTGGGGCTGGAGGCATCAACGGTCACTATTTTTTTATTTGGAGCATCAAGATTTGTAACAAGAAATAGCTTGCTGCCTTTATTTTCAATAATATAAGTATCACTATCTGTATGATCTAAAACAGTGATTAATTTACTGTTAGGAATAGAAAGATCTTTTATGTACAATTTGTTCCCAGAAGTAGAGACACGAGGTGTAATTACTAAATAGTTGTTGTCTTCGGTTACATTAGCATATATGTATCGGTGTTTTTCTTTTGGGGTGCCTCCAAAAATTAAAACATCTTCTTTTTGTGGAGTTCCTAGTTTATGATAATATACTTTGTGTTGATCTGTTTTTGCAGAAAGGGCACTGCCTTCTGGTTTATCATAGCTGGAATAATAGAAGCCTTCATTTTTATACCATGATATTTGAGTGAATTTTACATCTACGAGACTGTCCTCTATTATTTCTTTAGTTTCGGTATTCATGACAAGAATTTTTCTCCAATCACTACCGCCTTCAGAAATAGAATATGCTAAAATGCTACCGTCTTTTGAAAAACTGGCATCGTCTAAAGATATCGTGCCATCTTTAGAAAAGGTATTGGGATCTAAAAAGACTTCAGATTTACCATTATCTTTTTTTCTATGAATAACATATTGATTTTGTAAACCATCATTTTTATAAAAATAAGTATGGTCACCTTCTACAAAAGGGGCACTTACTTTTTCGTAATTCCATAAGCTTGAAAGACGTTCTTTAAGCTCTTTTCTAAATGGAATGTGGTCTAAATAACTATAGGTTAATTTATTTTGAGTTTCTACCCAGGCTTCTGTTTCTAGACTTCTATCATCTTCTAGCCAACGATAGGGGTCTTTTATTTCAATACCAAAATATGTGTCTAGAGTATCTACGGTTTTGGTTTCAGGGTAATTCACAATAATAGTTTTTTTCGCTTCATTTTCTTTTTTACAACTTATTATAATTGCTGCAATTATTAAAAGGCTAATTATTAATTTTTTCATAACGAAATGAGTTTAGTTGTATCAAAAATAAAGCCAGAAATGGGATTTCTGGCTTTATTATATCTAAAAATGGCAGTCTATTAAAACCAAGGTTTTTGACCTGCCTGATAAGTGTTATAAAATTCTTCATCAGATTTAGTAAGGTATATAATGCCTTCTACTAAACCTATAATACCAGTTAATCCCACTCCTAAACCACAAGTTATAAATCCAAGAATAAGAGTTACCACTAGCATAATAATGCCTTCTTTGTTATATCCTAAAATAAATTTATGTATTCCAAAAGGGCCTAATAAGATAGCTAAAATACCTGCTAACACTTTTTTATTATCACCTCCAGCTACGTTATTAAACGTTTCTTTGGCGCCGTCGGCAAAATCTGAAGCAGATTCTTTTACTTCTTCAAAGGTTTCTTTTGTTTTTTCTTTGGCATCCTCAGCAAATTCTCCTGCTTTATCAGCTGCCTTTTTTGCACCATCTTTGGCATCACCTAGCATATCGTTTAGATCGTCACTTAAATTCTTTTCATCTGACATAATGTTTTGTAAATTTTGGTTAAAAAATAAAGGTAAGAAAAAATTAAATTTATTTATAAATATGTTTCATTAATAGACTGTTAATCATTTAATTTTTATCAAAAAGTCTTTTTAAATACCTTTTTGTTTTAGTTGATACTTCAGATAGAGTTTCTTTTGTTTCTTCTGCAAACCCTTCTAATTTCTCACTTGTTTCGTCTACAAATACAGTTGTTTTTTCAGCAACAACCTCTAACTTTTCTCCTGCTTCTTCTGCAAGCTCTTTTGTTTTACCCTTTACTTCTACATACTTTTCTTTGGCTTCAATCGAGAGTTTAGCACCTTTTTCTTTTGCTATTTCTGTCAAGTTTTCTAGTTTTTCGCTCGCTTCTTCCAAAAACTCATTAGCTTTTTCTTTTGTTTTATAAAAGATTTCTTTAGCTTCTGCTTTTAACTTTTCAGTTTTATCATTTATATGGTTTTTGTCATGATATGAATCGTCTTTTATAACCTCAGCTTTATAAACTTTTTCTTTAGATTGATTATTTTCGGATTCTTTAGACATAATTATTCACTTTTAATACACTCTATAGGTCTATAAACGTTTAACAATGTTACAAATAAGCTTATCTAAATAGCATAACAAGACCTCCCAAGGCAGTGACAATTAATATAAACCGTCTGTAATTTACATTCGAAATTAATTTTACAATAGCAACTCCAACAAAAAAACCAATGATTATTGCTGGAATTAAAACAACATTTAAAGCTAGAGTTTCTAGGCTAACTGTTTTCCAAACAAAAAAATGGAAGGGCAATTTAAATACATTAATGATAAAAAACAGCCAGGCAGCTGTTCCTATGAATTCATTTTTTGGTAAACGCATAGCCAAAAAATAAATATTAGAAATAGGGCCTGCTAAATTGCCAACCATGGTTGTAAATCCTGCTAAAAACCCAGCACCTGTAGAAAATAATTTGTTTTTCGGAATATTTTTAGACGTTCTATTTTCTGTATAAAACATAATTAGTACAGAAACTATTATTATAACGGCCATGATTCTTTTAAACAGTATTTCAGAAATATCATTACCTGCCCATACGCCTACTAAAACACCTATAATCATCCATGGCATTAGCTTTTTTATATACCCCCATTGCGCATGTCTGTTATAATATATTACCGCAAAAATATCTGCTACTATGAGCATGGGAAGCAAAACACCTGTTGAAGCTTTTTCACCAAAAACAAAGGCCAGTATAACGACAATTAAAATCCCTATTCCTTTAATTCCAGACTTGGATAAGCCTAATAAAAAAACCGCAAAACAAATAGCGGTCCATTGTAGTGCAGTTAAGTTATACGATGCTAGTATTTCTAAATAAGTCAATAGAATTAATGGGTTGATTTAATCAAGCGAATTTACAAAAAAGCACTGTCTATAGGTTCCCAAAGTTCTATTTTATTACCTTCATTATCTATAATCCAACCAAATTTCCCATATTCGTATTCTTCTACTTCTCCAACAATGGTAATGCCTTCTTCTTTTAAAACTTTAAGCAATTCATGTAAATTTTCAACACGATAATTAAACATAAAATCTTTTTTAGATGGCTCGTAATATTTAGTGTCTTGAGAAAACGGGCTCCATTGTGTGGAACAATCATTCCCATCCTTGTCTTTCCACCAAAAGGTACAACCATAATCATCTGTATTAAATCCTAAATGTTTTTTATACCAATCTTTAGTTGCCTTAGGATTCTTTGTTTTAAAGAATAATCCACCTATTCCTGTGACGCGTTTTTTCATTTCTCTTCCTAACCCTCTCTAAAGGAGAGGGAATTTGTTTGATTAAACTTTATTTTTTAATTGCTGATTCGTAAATGTTTATCCATTCTTTCGTAGTCACTTTAGCAGTTAATTCTCCTATTAATTCGAAAGGAATATCATCTATTCTTTTAAAACGAATGCAACTTTTCCCCATATCTAATTTATATTTACATTGCTTAGCATATTCTGAAGTAAACCAATCCATGAGCTCTTTTTTTGAATATAACGCCATACTATAAACAGCTATAAAATTCTTTTGCGAAGCCAGATTCATAAATGGTAATGGTAGTTTAGGATTGCAGTGGTATCCATCTGGATAGACAGAATGCGGGATAACATAGCCTAACATACCATAATTCATTTGTTCTTCCATCCCTTTAGGCAGATTATCTAGAATTTGTTGTCTTAATTTATTAATTGATTTTTTTCTATCTTCTGGCAATTCGTTCAAGTACTGCTGTGGTGATGTTGCTTTAGATTGCATGGTATTAGTTTTTACGTTGTAAAATTAAAGATGATAATAAAGATACAATTATTCCAATTGCGAATACTGTTGTAAACATGATTGCACCAGTAAAGACAGGGTTTTCAAATAACTTCATTTGTTCTTCTAATGTTGCTTTTTCTAACTCAAATTCATTTGCTGATAAGGTGGTTTTCATACCTTCTAAAGCATATTCTTTATATTCAACAACAAAATCTGGGTTTATCATAGTTACATAAATAACATCGAGAAGACCAATAGCAATACCTGAAATTGCCGAAATTGCTAAGCCAATAAGTAATGCCTTTTTAAATGAAATAACGCCATTATTTTTTTGGTCTCTAAAATGTTTTATTCCGAAAAACACAAAAGCGAGCGAAGCAAAAATGGATGCGTAACCAAGAACTTCTAAGATTGAAAAATCAATATTCCAATCAAAAAAGTGTCCACCAATAAATATAAGTCCGCCAACCAAAGCGGCATAACCACCAAACTTTTTAATTGTGTTTTGCATAACTTTCGTATTCGATTAAACGTGTTGATCTATAAGAATGGTATTGCCATCGGGATCCTTTAAAACAAAGCTTGCTGGCCCTGTAGTATGTTCGTCTGCTTCATTTTCTAATTTGATTTCTTTACTTTTTAAATGCTTTTGAATGTCTCGTATATCTGTAAAAGTATCTAATGTATTTGCGTTTTCATTCCAGCCAGGATTGAAGGTTAAAATATTATTATCAAACATGCCTTGAAATAATCCTATTAAGGCATTCTCGTTTTTCATAATGAGGTAATTCCTTTCTAAATCGCCTGCGAAAACCTGAAATCCTAGGTTTTCATAAAATACTTTTGATGCGTTAATGTCTTTAACGTTTAAACTAATTGAAAATGCTCCTAATGTCATACAACTTATTTTAAAAAATTATTATAAGCATAAAACTACTCGTAATTACTAAAATAGCTTTCATACTAAAGTACCAAATGCCTAATACTTAAGTTCTAAAACTATAAAATCTTATTGGTTTTTGCAATTTGAACAGCTTGTGTGCGTCTTTTTGCATTGAGTTTTACTAATAGATTAGAAACGTGGGTTTTGATTGTGCTTTCTGATAAGAATAATTTTTCAGCAATTTCTTTGTTGGATAAACCTGCCGAAATAGCTTGAAGCACTTCATATTCACGTGAGGTGATTTCGAGTTCTTTAATTTTTTGATGATTGATTTCCTTAGAAATATGTTGTGGTTTGTGAAGACTCTTTTTATTAATATAGATGCCAACAATAAAAAACACAATGGCAATAATTGCAATCATTAACTCTATTGAAGTATTTCCCACAAACAGAGCATATTTGCTAATCCTAAAAATGGTATAGAGTGCAACAATTAAAAGGGTAAAAACTAAAATAGTTTTTTTCATATGCTAAATTTAGCAAAATTCCACTTTAATTTTATCTACAATGGTTTGTGCTAATTTCTCTTTACTTTCAATAGTCCAACCAGCAACGTGTGGTGATAAAATAACGTTTTGCGAATTAATTAAATATTTAAAAGCTTCTGGCAGCTGCGCTGTACCAGACACGACATCTTTTTTAAATAAGTTTTCGAACGATGCTTTTTCGTATTCTAAAACATCGAGTCCAGCGCCTAATACTTTTTCAGATTGTAAAGCTGAAACTAAATCTTTTGTTACAGCACTTTTGCCACGTGCGGTATTTATAAACCAAAATGGTTTTTTAAATTGATTGATAAACACTTCATCTACCATATTTAAAGTTAAAGGTGTTTGCGGTGTGTGTAAACTTACTATATCTACTTTTTCCTGAAACTCATTTAATGACACTTGCCTTGCATTGGGGTCTCCTACATGCTCTTTAATGTCATAACAAAGTACCTCAACATCAAACCCGCGTAGTTTTTTGGAAAAAGCCTTTCCCATATTTCCATAACCAATAATTCCCACTGTTTTTCCATCGAGTTCTATCCCTCGGTTATCTTCACGTAGCCATTTGCCTTGTCTAATTTCAAGGTCTGCTTTATTAAGTTTATTAAATAATGATAAAAGCATACCTAATGCATGTTCTCCTACAGCATTTCTATTGCCTTCGGGTGCAGCAATTAAGGTGATTCCTTTTTTTTCGGCGTAATCGCAATCTATATTTTCTAATCCTGCGCCTACTCGACCAATAAATTTAAGATTTGTTGCTGCATCTAAAAATTGCTTATCGATGGAAAAACGACTTCGCAAAACGATGCCTTGATACGATTCAATTTTTGCCTCAATAGATTCTTTTGATGCTGTGTAGTCTTCGTGATTTGTAAAACCTAAATCGTTAAGTTGATCGATTAGTAATTTATGATTGGTATCTAAGTGAAGTATTTTCATGTAATGCCCTATAAAAATTAAGTGTTTATTTAATTATCATTCGAAAGTAAGGTATGAGCTGCTGAAACAAATTTAGCATGTTAAAAGTTAAATTTTCGGATAATGAGCTTGTGTTTTTTCGTGTTTTACATTTCCTGTATGTGCTGTTGATAGTTTTTCGAAAAGTAACACATGTACTTCTTCTCCATTTTTTGTACACGGGTTGTGTTCAGTACCTTTTGGCACTACTATAATTTCACCTTCCTTAACTATTTCTGTTCTATCACGAAATTGCATGTATAATGTGCCTTTCACTACTTGAAATAACTCATCTTCATCATCGTGACTATGCCATACAAATTCGCCTTTTAGTTTTGCTAAAATAACTTGCATATTGTCAACCACAGCAATTTGATGTGGATGCCAGTTTTTGTAAAATTTTGAAAATTTGTCTTTAATGTTTATTGCTTGCATATTGTAAAATTACGAAGTTTTGTATTAGTAGTTGTAGTGGAAATATTTTTGCTTTTACAAAAGATTATAATGAAAAGCACTAGGTATGGATCCTGAACTTGTTTCAGGAATAAGGAATATCTTAACTGTAAAAACCTATTATCATTTCGGCTATCCAGAAATAAAGAAGAATCCCTAAAATATCGTTGCTGGTTGTTATAAACGGACCAGTTGCAATAGCTGGGTCGATGCCACGTTTGTTTAAAAATAAAGGCACAAAAGTTCCTATTAAACCTGCAACAATAATTACAACGACTAGTGAAACTGATATTGCAACAGCCTTATCTAATTCCCCTTTGTAGAACCAAACAAATAGAAATAAGAAAATGGCAAGTATAATACCATTTAGAGCAGCTAAAAGCATTTCTTTTATTAGCCGACTATTTACACTACCTCTAACATCGTCGTTAGCAAGTCCTTGTACAATGATAGCGCTGGACTGTACACCAACATTACCTGCCATGGCAGCAATTAAAGGTGTAAAAAAGAAAAGGATTGCTTTTTCTTTAAACGATTCTTGAAACCCTTCCATAATTAAAAAAGCGCCTACGCCCCCTACTAATCCTAAAACCAACCAAGGCAATCGTGCTCTTGTAAGCTCTAAAATACTATCATCGGCTTCTACATCTTGAGTAATACCTGCTGCTAATTGATAATCTTTATCAGCTTCTTCTTTTAAAACATCTACAATATCATCAATGGTTATTCTTCCTAATAAAGTTTGATTTTTATCAACGACTGGGATCGCTTCTAAATCGTACTTAGCCATTATTTTAGCAACATCTTCAACATCTTCATTTACTCCAACATAATCTACATTTGATATGTAAATATCTGCGATTTTTTTTTCGTTTTTGGCAACAATAAGATCCTTTAAAGAAAGACGTCCTATGAGTTTATCTTGCTTGTCAACTACATAAATGGAGTGTACTCTGGTTACTTCTTTAGCTTGACCTCTAATACGCCTTAAGCAACCTGCAACCGTCCATGTTTCATAGACTTTTACAAGCTCTTTTGCCATAAGTCCACCTGCTGTATCTTCATCATACCTTAGAAGTTCTGTAATTTCTGCCTTATGTTCTTCATCTTCAATTTTCGAGATGACTTCTTGTTGGCGTTCTTCGGGTAATTCTGAAATAATATCAGCTGCATCATCGGTGTCTAATGCTTCAATTTCTTCAGCAATTTCTTTGGCAGATAAGTTTTTTAATACTTTTTCCCGATTGTCCTCATCAAGTTCTGTTAATACATCTGAAGTCGTTTCGGAATCTAAAAGTTTTATAACATATAAAGCCTCTTCGAAATTTAACTCATCTAAAATTTCGGCAATATCTGCGTAGTGAAACTCATTTAAAAGCGCTTGTAGTTCTTTGTCTTTTTGTTCTTCGACTAATAATTCTACTTGCTCAATGAGCTCATCAGTAAGCTGAAATTGTATGTTCTCTTTTTCTTCTAACAAAAAGGGAAAATTTAAAAGATTCTATACGTCTTTTTCAATCAATTGGGTGAGTTCAATAAATTCTTGAACACTTAATTGTTCTGGACGTTTGCCAAATATAACATTTGCTTTTAAATTATCAGATAAATTGAATGTTTTTAAACTGTTACGAAGTGTTTTTCTACGCTGTTGGAATGCTGTTTTTACGACTTTAAAAAACAAGGCATCTTCGCAGGGTAATGTGTAATCTTTTTTTCTGATAAGTCGTAATACTCCCGATTCTACTTTTGGTGGCGGATTAAAAACATTAGGAGGTACTGTAAATAAATATTCAGCATCATAATATGCTTGAGCTAAAACGGATAGAATGCCATAAACTTTACTGCCTTCTTTAGAGCAAATGCGTTGTGCAACTTCTTTTTGAAACATCCCAGAAAACTCAGGAATTTGGTTGCGCATTTCTAAAGTTTTAAAAACTATTTGCGTTGAAATATTATAAGGAAAGTTACCTATAATAGCGAATGGTTCTTGATTAAAAACACTGTTTAAATCGTACTTTAAAAAATCTTTTTCTATGATTCTTGGGGCTAGATTTAAGTAGTTGGCTTGTAAATATTCTACCGACTCGCTATCAATTTCTATCACATAAGTTGTGATGTCTTTTTTTAGTAAATATTTCGTTAAGACACCCATTCCTGGACCAATCTCTAAAACATTTTTATAATCTTTTAAAGTAAGTGTATCGGCAATTTTTTGAGCAACAGATTCATCATTTAAAAAATGCTGACCTAAATACTTCTTTGCTTTTACTTGATGTTGATTTGGATTATGAGCCACGAATTCACGAATGTTTTGAATACAAAAGTAAGTTATATAAATGGATTCCTGACTTCGCAGGAATGACAAAAGTTATTTAAATTCTACGGAGTACTCGTCTATAATTTGTAATTCTGTTCTGAAGGCTAACATCTTATCTGCAAATTTTTTCATGCCATCTGCTCTTAATTTTTCGGCATCTTCTTTATAATAGGCATCTAAGGCTTCACGCGAATAGGATCGATATTGAATAGAATAGGTCACGCCACCCATATCTTCTTCTATTAAAACTTTAGTTAATGTGGCTTTTTCAAATTTGCCTGTTGCAAGTACTTGCGGAATATGTTCTTTTATCCATGTTAACCATTCATCATGAATACTTTCTTCTATGTTTGCTGTTACGTTGTAAATTATCATTTTAAAGCGTTTTTGCAAATAACAGGAGTTCTTCGCCATCTTCAAAAGGTTTTACTCTTTTTTCATAAGCAAAGCCCAATTTTTCTAATAATTTGATAGAATTTGAATTTGTTGGTAATGTAATAGCAACGATTCTTTCTAATCCAAATTCTTCTTTAGCAATTTCTAAAATAGCTGAAGAAGACTCGTATGCTAAACCCTTACCTTCATATTCTGGAAGAAAGGCAAACCCGATGTCTACATCATCTAAGCCTTCTCTTTTTACCAATCCACATGAACCTATGGGTTTATTGTTTTCTTCTTTTAGCAAAAGTTTATAAAATCCAAACCCAGTGGTTTCATAACTTTTTAAATGCGTCTTTTTTATATACGCTTTAGCATCGTTAATTGTTTTAATATCTCTATCACCAATATATTTTAACCAATGTGGTGTATTTACTAATTCTTTAAAAAAAGAGGCGTCTTTTAAAGTGAATTTTTCAACTAAAAGCCGATCAGTTTCAGCAATCATAAATTTAATTAATAGCGTCACCACGCAACGCTCTATAGCGTTTTCTGGCATCTACAAAATAAATACTATCGGCATGGTTAAAGATAATTTGCTCGTATAGAGCCTTTGCTTTTTCGGGTAAGTTTAATTGTTTTTCGTATATCTTGGCCAGCTTAAAATAAGCATCGTCTATTAAAATACCATCTCTATAATTAGCAATGATGGCCTCGTAATTGGCCTCCGCTTTTTCATACTGTTTTTTAACTTCAAACAATTGGGCTTGTTTATATAATGCCTGAGCCATTATAGGCTCGGTTTTATGTTCATCTAAAATCTTATTTAATAATAGTATAGATTCTTGATTTCTATTTTGAAAAGCAAGGAGGTCTGCTTTTGCATAAAGCTTTAAAGCAGTTTGCAGAGAGTCTTCATATTTATTATCAGAAATAAGTAATTTTAAATAAAGAGCATCATTGGCAATAAGCTGAGAAGTGGAAGCTTTTAAAATTTTAAGCTGCGATTCTGCCCACTTAAAATCACCTTTATAATAACTTGCTTTTGCTACTTTGTAACGTGCTTCTTGCGAAATCGTGCTGTTTTTTAAATTACGCTGAATCTGTGTATAATAAATTAAGGCTTTGTTAAACTTTTCTTGTAGTATAAGAATGTCTCCTAACTCTAATTTTACCTCTGCTTTTTGGAATTTATTTAATGGTAATTTTAATGTCTCTTCTAAAAAGGCTGTTGCTTTATTAGTTTCATTCATGTAAAATGCTAAAAAATGAGCGTAGGCTATTTGTAATTTTAAGGTTTGAGAAAATGTTCCAAATTCTTTAAATAACTCTAAATATTTAGCATTAATAACAGTGTAATGTTCTTTTAAGCTTTCTTTCGTCTCTAATCGGAGTAAATTATAATGTGCCTTTAGTTTGGTATCTGAGTCTTGAGCGGTTTCAATTAAGTATGCGAAAATATTTTTAGCAACATCATTTCTATTCTCATTCGTAGCTATTAATGCTAGCGCTTCAATCTTACTTAAATTATCTGGTTGTCTATTAAAAATTGCTTTTTCTTGAGTGAATGCTTTATTAAAATCTTTTTGTTGTATGAATAGCCAACTTAACATGTCATTCCAAAGTAAGTTAGGTTCTTCTTGATTTTTTTTGAGTAAAATTTTACGAAAAATTATATTGTTTTCGTTAGCACTATCCTCGCTTATAAATTCACTAATTGCTCTTTTAATGTTGTTTAAACTAGGTGGGTTAAATTCTGCAAATTCAATATAACTAGTAAACATTTTTTCTATGTTTCCCTGCTCACCATATATTTTAGCTAATTGTAGGTTAAAATTAAAATCTGGATTTAGAACCATAGCCTTTTCATAAGATATAACAGCTTCGTTTAAAAGCGTGTGACCCTGAAAACTTCTGGCAACAGCAAATACATTGCTGGCTTTAACATCTATGCTTGCAATGGCTTTATTGTAGTTGTTTGTAGCATTTTCTAAATCGTTTTTAAGTTGATAATTATAACCTAACTCTACTAAAAATGCTGGATAATTAATTCTTTCCATTAATTTTAATAGAAATGCTTCAACCTCATCATATTGTTCTAATTGTTGATGGGTACTTACAATTTGATTGATGTAATTAATATTAGAAGGTGAATTGGCATATAACTTTTTGTATTCATGCAATGCCTTTTGAAAGTCTCCCTTTTTAAAATATTCTTTCGCAAGAATATCGTTTTGGGAAAACACGGTTACACTTATTAATATGAATAAAATATGAAGGCCTCTCATATCGTAAATATAAGCAATGTAATATGTAGATATTGTAAATATTTTTATAAAAAAATGCCCGAATAAAAATTCGGGCACTAACCAACCAAAAAAAATGTTCCATTAACTACCGTTAATATTAAAACGATGTAATATATGATTGGGGACAGTTTTTATAAATGAAATAAAATTTCTATTTATTCACGACTGCTGAAACTTTATTCTCAGATTTTGAAATTTCGAAATCTGAAAATAAAACTTTGCTCGCGAAAAAGATTAATGTAATTAATATTACAATGCGTTTTAAATTTTTCATGGTTAGCTATGGTTAGGTTAGGTTTTGGTCTAGCTAACATCTAAAATATATACCTTACCACAAAAAGAATTTATGCATAATCGTTAAACAGCATGTGAAACGTGTATTTTGTCGATTTTAGAAACAAAAAACTTACGATATTGTAGGTTTTTATTTCCTTTTCCTGTGCGGCCTAATCAATAATATTAAATCCAGTGTAAGCTTGAAGTGCTTTTGGTATTACAATACCGTCTTTAGTTTGATAATTTTCTAGAATTCCAGCAAGTACTCTAGGTAATGCTAACGAACTTCCGTTTAACGTGTGCGCTAATTCATTTTTACCATCACTATTTTTAAAACGTAGTTTTAGTCGGTTGGCCTGAAAGGTCTCAAAATTAGATACTGAAGAAATTTCTAACCATCTATCTTGTGCTGTAGAAAACAATTCGAAATCGTAGGTTAACGCTGAGGTAAATCCTAAATCCCCACCGCACAGTCTTAAAATTCTGTATGGTAATTCTAATTCTTTAAGAATGGTCTTTACGTGATTGACCATGCCATCCAAAGCCTCGTATGATTTACTTGGATGTTCCACGCGCAATATTTCAACTTTATCAAATTGATGTAATCTATTTAAGCCTCTTACATGTGCACCGTAGCTTCCAGCTTCACGACGAAAGCAAGGTGTGTAACCAGTAATACCAATAGGGAGTTCGCTTTCATTTAAAACCACATCTCTAAAAATATTGGTTCCAGGAACTTCTGCTGTTGGTATTAAATATAAATTATCTTCAGTAACGTGGTACATTTGTCCTTCTTTATCTGGTAGCTGCCCTGTACCAAAACCTGAGGCTTCGTTTACTAAGAGTGGTAATTGGTATTCTGTATAACCTGCGGCTGTATTTTTATCTAAAAAATAGGCGATCAATGCACGTTGTAATCGTGCACCTTTTCCCTTGTAAACAGGGAACCCTGCTCCTGTGATTTTATTTCCAAGTTCAAAATCGATGATATCATACTTCTTAGCCAGTTCCCAATGTGGTAAAGCATTTTCATGTAAAACAGGAATCTCTCCTTCTTTAAATATCTCTTCGTTATCCAAATCAGAATTACCAGAAGGCACAAGCTTATTGGGTACGTTTGGAATTTTATAAAGGAGTTCGTTTAACTCATTAGACTTATTATTAAGAGCTTCTGCAAGTTCTTTTGAAGTTTCTTTTAACTGGACTGTTCTTTCTTTTAAAAGATTGGCCTTTTGAGCTTCTCCAGATTTGAACAAGTTCCCTATTTCTTTAGATAATGAATTAGATTCTGCTAAAGTGTTATCTAGTTCTGTTTGAATACGTCTTCTATCTTCATCAAAGGAGATAACATCATTGATCATTTGAGTAGCATCTATATTTCTTTTTGCTAAGCGTTCAATGACTAACTCTTTATTTTCTCTAATAAACGGGACTTGTAACATATCTTGAAAATTTAAGCGACAAATTTAGGGAATTGCGAAGAAATTCAATCCTCTTTTAAGGGTAAAATCCAATTGCTATGTTTGAAGGAGCTCCATGTAACATTTGCCAAATCTACTTCTGGGTTTATTAATGTTTTATAAGATTTTCCATTGATACTTATTTTACTATCAACATAAACTGCTATGTTCTGACCTTCATTTTGAAACTTTTCTTTTAAATGCTGCGAAAACTGCCAAATAATATCTGGTTTTGTGCTTGCAGTACGTTTTTGCTTAGAGGTTAAATAGTCGTCCAAATTAATAACCATACTTTTCCCCGAATCTTTATTTTCTATTCTATAGCTTGTTATGCCACTTTTAGATCTAAGCATCATACGCCACGAAAGTCTATGACCTTCTTCTGTCCAAAGCACATTATCTTCAAAAAAATGATGTCTTAGTGGTAATCCTATTTGCACTAAAAAATAAATAGAAAACAGCGCCAATAACGGTGTTTTAAGCTTTGGAATTACAAGCTCATCTGAATTATAAAAAGGCTTCTTTTTTAAAAATAACTTTTGAATAGTTTTAGGTTCAAAAAAGAATAGAGTAAATGCTAATGATAAATATGGAAAAATGCCTATTTGAAAAATGAATGAGTTGAATAAGTGAAAGAAAATAGATGCTATAAAAGCATATTTTCTTGTTGGTTTGAATAATAATAATGGAACAATTAAGCCGTCGAATATAATACCTCCATAAGCTAAAATATAGTGTAGCCATTTTTGCTGAAGCACGTCACCCACTAAAATATAACGCGCCTTGCCTTTCATAAGTATTTCTATAACACTGGTATCTAACCAATCGGGATATAGCTTTGCTATTGATGCATAGGTGTAGACAATAAAAAGCTGTAATATAATAACCAAACGACACCAACGAGGCATAGAAAAACTTTTTAGTTTAGGATTTAATTTAACATCAATAGAAGCGTATTTATGTGCTGGAAGAAACACCATGATACTACTTAAAAGCATTAATAAATAATAATGGTTATTATAAGACGATTTCTGCATTAAATAAGTAGCAGTCCACATAATTGCAAAACATATAACACCTAACCTGTATTTATAACCTACCATGATAAGTAATGCAAATATGCCCATAATAACATAGTAATAATACATGCCATTACCTGGAAGTGGTTGTAGCCATTCAAAGCCAATAAAAGAAAAGGTAAATTGGGGTTCTACAAGTGTTTTCTTTACCCAGCCTGTAAAAATAGCACCAATCGATTCTAAAAAACAAAGGAGTCCAAAAATAATTCGGAAGACTATTAAAGCGGAATTATCAATATTTTTAAATAACCATTTATTAAGCATGATGCATTGCTATGTATGTAAGTGCCGTTTGTTTGTCTTTTTTTAATTGAATTTTTAAGGCTTCAACAGATTCAAACTTTTCTTCATCACGAATACGATTTAACAATTCAATTTGAATGTGCTCACCATAAATATCACTATCAAAATTGAAAAAATGAACCTCGATCGTTTCCTTTTTGCCATTAACAGTTGGATTTAAACCTATATTCATCATACCATAAACCAATGTTTTATTAATGATGGCTTTTACAATATAAGATCCGTGTTTTGGTATTAATTTATAAGTTTCTTCTACTTTAATATTGGCTGTTGGAAAATTTAATTGCCTTCCTAATTCTTTTCCTTTGGTTACTGTTCCTGTTATGGCGAAGTTATAGCCTAAAAAAGCATTAGTTTTTGTAATATCGCCTTCTTTTAAGGCCTTTCTAATTTTAGTAGAACTTACTGCTACGTCATCTATATCTTGTGCCGATATTTCTTCAACTTCAAACCCGTAAGTTTCTCCAAACTTTTTTAAATCATCGATATTGGCATTTCTGTTTCTTCCAAATCTATGGTCGTAACCAATAATAACCTTTTTCGCATTGAGTTTATCAACTAGAATTTGTTTTACAAAATCTTCAGCTGTAAGCCGTGAAAATTCTTTAGTAAATTCTTTGATAAGCAAGTAATCTAAACCAAGGCCATATAAAATATCGCGTCGTTCGTCAATAGTATTTATTAACTTTATATTGAAGTCTTTCTGTAAAACCATCCGCGGATGTGGAAAAAAAGTTAGAATTACAGATTTTAAACCATCTGTTTTTCCAGTAGAAATTAAACGCTTAACTATTTTTTGATGCCCAATATGAACGCCATCAAAAGTACCAATTGTAACTACTGTGTCTTCTAAAGATTTATAAGTTTCGATGTCTTTTACCTTACTCATTTAACAAGTTAAATTGCTAATTCCGCCTAAAAAAGTTAGATTTGTTTATAGATTGCCTAATTAAAAACGCCCTAAATATTTTTTATGAAAACAAAACTACATTATGTTTTATCAATAACAATGCTTTTGTTTGTATTTTCAGCTATTGCACAAAATTCTTCATGGAAACAGGTTGAAAATTTAAAAAATTCTGATAATTTATCTAAATTTCATTTAAACAAAAATAAAGTTCACCTGTTTGAACTTGATATGGATTCGTTTAAAAAGCACACAGTTTCAATAAGTTTAAGAAATGTTAAAGGCAAAATAGGAAATTCTATTATTTCTGTCCCTGGAATTAATGGTCGAATGGAAACCTTTAAAGTTTATGAAGCCCCAGTTTTTTCACCAGAACTTGCTTCTAAATATCCTAATATTAAATCGTACGTAGGTATTAGTACCGATAATTCTGGAACACGTTTGCGCATGAGTATGTCTCCTCAAGGAGTACAAACTATGATTTCCTATAGCGATAAATCGACAGTGTTTATGCAGCCTTTAACAAAAGGTTCTAGTAAATATGTTGTATATAATAAGGAGTCTAAAAGTGGTTTAGTTGACAAACTTGAGTGTAAAACTTTAGATAAATTAAATAAATCATTTAACAAAACTAGCCAGACAGCAAAAGTTAATGAGGGTGGAGCAAATGATCAAACCTTACAGAAATTTAGAATAGCCGTTTCTACGACATCAGAATATACGGCTTATCATGATGATAATAATACAGGAAATGGTGATGCTGTTGCAGATGCACTTGCGGCAATAAATACAACATTAAATAGGGTTAATGAAATTTTTGAGACAGATATGGCTGTGACTTTTGAGCTTATAGATGCCACTCAATTGATATATACTGATGCCGCTACAGATCCGTATTCTGATGCAAGTGTTGGTACCGATAGTGATAACTTTAATAATACGAATGGCTGGAGTTTACAACTTCAAAATAACCTAACGAGTGTTATTGGGAATGCTGCTTATGATATAGGTCATCTTTTTGGAGCTACTGGCGGTGGTGGAAATGCAGGTTGTATTGGATGTGTTTGCGAAAATCCTACTAGCGGGTCATCTCATGGTAAGGGGAGTGGTTATACATCGCCATCGAATGGTATTCCTGAAACAGATACTTTCGATATAGATTTTGTAGCTCATGAAATTGGTCATCAAATGGGCGCTAATCATACATGGGCTTTTGATAGTGAGGGAACAGGTGTTAATTCTGAACCAGGAAGCGGTACAACTGTAATGGCCTATGCTGGTATTCAAGATGCTGATAACGTAGAGTTAAATGGTGATGACTATTTTCACTACCATAGTATTAAACAGATTTTAGACAACCTGAGTACTAAAAGTTGCCAAACAACAGAGGTTATCTCAAATAATCCACCAAGTGCCAATGCAGGAAATAATTATAATATACCCAAAGGAACCGCTTATGTTTTAAGAGGAGCTGCTACAGATTCGGATGGCGGAGATAACCTAACTTATTGTTGGGAACAAATTGACAGTGGGATTACTAATTATTTAAATTTTGGTCCAGAATTGGCTTCTGGCTCTATCAATAGATCGTTACCTCCTTCTAATTCTCCCAATAGATATATTCCTAAACTCAGTAGTGTTATTGCAGGTAATACTGTGCAAACTAATCCTACATTGGGTAGTGATTGGGAAACAGTTTCAACTGTAGCAAGGTCTTTAAATTGGGCTTTAACTGTTAGAGACAGGTCTCCTGCATCTTTTATAGGAGGACAAAGTAGTTATGATACCATGCAAGTTATAGTTGAAGATGTAACGCCTTTTACTATGACTAACCCTGTTTTTTGGTCACAGGGATCTACACAAGTTATTGAATGGGAAGTAGGGGAAACAACCAATGGGACTATAAATTGCCAGGATGTAAATATAAAATTATCAATAGATGGAGGTTTAACGTTTCCAACAACCATAGTGTCTAATACTCCTAATGATGGTTCTTTTAGTTATACGGTTCCAGCAATGTCAGATACCTCTACAGCACGCTTATTAATTGAGGCTGCTGATAATATTTTTTATGATGTTTCTAACTTTGACTTTTCTATTTCTACTACTCCAGACTTTTTTATGGTTGAGGAAACTTTAGATCCAGTTGGTTGTGCGGAGACTACGGCAACATTTCATTTTGATTATGTTACAGCGAATGGCTTCTCAGAGAACACTGTTTTTAGTGCTTCTGGAAACCCAGGAAGTTCTACTGTAACTTTCTCTCCTGCAAGTTTAGATGCATCAGGAAGTGTTACCATGACTATTAGTGATCTAGATGGTGTTGCGTCAGCAGCCTATAATTTAATAGTAACGGGGACTTCAACATCAATTACAAAAAATAAGAATGTTGCATTTCCTTTTTTCAATGGGTTATGTACTTCTATTGCAAACATGTCGTATAATACAAGTACAACGCGTGTTCAATTTAATACGATTGATAATGCCTCTGCCAAGCCTTCAGGTTATTCAGATTATACTTCAATAACTACAGCTTTAAGCAGGGGGAGTTCTTACAATTTAACTGTAAATGTTAATACGGACGGTGATTTTACTACCGCTACCAGAGTTTGGATAGATTGGAATCAAAATTGCAGTTTTGATGATGTTGGTGAAATATATAATTTGGGTGATGCTACCAATGTTGCTAATGGGGTAACAACCAATTCGCCCTTTTCAATTACTGTTCCTATGGGTGCTATTTCTGGAAATACCATCATGAGGGTTTCTACAAAATATAAGGATGATGGATTGCCAACTTCTTGTGAAAATGGTTTTGATGGAGAGGTTGAAGATTATACGATCAGTATATTGTCATCAGATTTTGAATACGATAGTTCAATAACTTCAGTGCAATTCAATACGATTAATCAGGTTTCTGGAAAACCTTCTGATTATTCTGATTTCACATCTGTTAGTACAGAAGTTAACAGGGATGATGCATATGATTTAACTGTAAATGTTAATACGGAAGGAGATTTTACTACCGCAACTAGGGTGTGGGTAGATTGGGATCAAAATTCCAGTTTTGATGATCCTGGTGAAGCCTATGATTTAGGTGATACTACTAATGTTTCAGATGAAGCAACAACTAATTCTCCACTTTCTATTACTATTCCTGTTGATGCCGTTTTAGGAAATACGATTATGAGAATTGCTACCAAATATATTGGAGCTTCTGGTAATCAGGAACCAATTCCTTCTGCAAATGGTTTTGAAGGTGAAGTTGAAGATTACACACTTACAATAGTGCCAACCAAAGCTATCGAGACGTCTGGTTTTGCTAACCTAATTGTGTATCCAAACCATAACAATGGAAAATTTAATATTAAGCTAAATGGGGCTTTGTCCAGAGATATTACGATAGAAGTTTTTAATGTAAGAGGTGAATTTATTTATAAAAATGTATTTGAGGGTACTGGTGATTTAAACGAGCCTGTAAATTTAAATAATATACAATCTGGTATGTATGTTTTAAAAGTGAGTGATGGCGTTCGTAAAACCGCTAAAAAGATCATTGTTAAATAAATAAAAGTGGGTGTATAAAAAATGTCCGCTCCGTCCGAGATCTGTTGGTACTTTTTAGGATGTTATAATGCTTTCTATTTACCGTTAAAGGTATTCATTGTAATATTCATTCCTGCTAAAGCAAAAGATTTTATAAGCTCGGCTGATTTATCTAAGCGTTCTTTAAGTTGATCGGATTCCTCTTGAGTCCATTCTCCTAAAACATAATCAATCTGTCTGCCTTTTCCGAAGGCGTCACTAATTCCAAATCTAAAACGATTATATTTAGTGGTGTTTAACTTATCTTGGGTATCCTTTAATCCGTTATGTCCGCCATCACTACCTTTTGCTTTCAATCGAATACTTCCAAAGGGGAGATTTAAATCATCTGTAATAACTAATAAGTTTTCTAAAGGAATTTTTTCTTTTGTTAACCAATACAGTATTGCTTTTCCGCTTAAATTCATATAGGTATTAGGTTTTAAAAAAATAAAGGTTCTCCCTTTTAATTTATAGGTGGTAATGTCTCCTAGTTTTTGAGTTTCAAAGGTTAAGGATTCTTTATTTGCAAAATAATCTAATATTTTAAATCCAATATTATGGCGGGTATTTTCATACTTCTCTCCTATATTCCCTAAACCAACTATTAAATACTTCTTCATTATATTTTGTCCTTCTATTTTCTTGTCTCTCTTAAATAATTTTAATAAAAACCGATACATAACATTTTATGTTTCTGTAAAAATAAAAAAGCATCCTGAATAATACAGGATGCTTCTAATATTTAAGTTAAGAATATAATATCTATTCTTGAGCTGCTGGTGCTTCTGCTCCTTCTGCTGCTGGTGCTTCAGCTCCTTCTGCTGCCTCTTCATCTTCATCTTCGTCTTCAACAGCTGTTCTTGAAGTTTTGATCTGACATACAACAGTGTTGTCTGAATGTAAAAAACTATACTTATCACTTGGTAAATCGCCCACAGCAACTTTATCACCAATTTTTAGAGGTGTAATATCTATCTCTATAAAATCTGGTAAATTAGCAGGTAATGCCTTGATACGAAGTTTTCTGTTGTTTCTTCTTAAAACACCACCGTTTTTAACACCTTTTGAGTTTCCAACAAGCTGAACAGGAATATTTAACGCAATTTCTTTGTCTTCAAATAACTGATAAAAATCTACGTGTAAAATTTTATCGGTAACTGGATGAAATTGAATATCCTGGAGTACTGCATTAAGAGTTTCTCCATTTTCCAAATTAATCACAACAGTATGCGCATTTGGTGTGTATACAAGTTTAGAGAATGCTAATTCTGCTGCTGCGAAATGAACTGGCTTATCTCCTCCGTATAATACGCAAGGAACCTGACCAGCATTACGTAAGGCTTTTGTCGCTTTTTTGCCCACGCTTTCTCTTTGAGATCCGTTGATTGTAATTGATTTCATTTTCTATTTATGTTAATTAATAATTATTCTTATCTAACGCTCCTTTCCTTTGAGGTTGGGAGGGTTTACATTACAAATTTTGAACTAATAGACTGATTGTTGTGAACTTTGTCCATAACTTCAGCAAACAAGTCGGAACAACTTAAAACTCTAATTTTATCACTCTTTTGCGATAATGGTATAGAGTCTGTTACTATAAGTTCTTCTAATTTTGAATTTTCTAAATTCGTATAAGCTTTTCCAGATAAAATAGGGTGTGTACAAATAGCTCTAACACTTAATGCACCTCGTTCTATCATTAAATCTGCTGCTTTCGTTAAAGTGCCTGCCGTGTCAACCATATCGTCGACCAATACAACATTTTTACCAGTAACGTCACCAATTAATTCCATATGTGAAATTATATTGGCCTTGGCACGTTGCTTGTAGCAAATTACCACATCACTTCCTAATGCTTTAGAATAGGCATAAGCTCTTTTAGAACCTCCCATATCAGGAGATGCAATTGTTAAATTATCTAAGTTTAAACTCTTTAAATAAGGTAGAAAAATGGTGGATGCAAATAAATGATCAACGGGTCTTTCAAAAAAACCTTGTATTTGATCGGCATGCAAATCCATAGTAATAATACGTGTAGCTCCTGCAGCTTCTAACATTTTAGCAACCAATTTGGCAGCAATAGGCACACGAGGTTTATCTTTTCTATCTTGTCTTGCCCATCCAAAATAGGGTAACACTGCTGTAATATGTCTTGCTGAAGCACGCTTTGCTGCGTCTATCATTAATAACATTTCCATTAAGTTTTCTGGACCTGGATTGGTAGAACCAATAATAAAAATTCTAGTTCCACGAATAGACTCTTCATAAGATGGTTGAAATTCACCATCACTATAGGTAGAGGTTATTACATTTCCTAAATCTGCACCAAATGCTTTTGCTATTTTTTCACCAAGAACTTTACTTTGTGTACATGCAAAAATTTTTGCTTCAGTATTTATAGTTGGCATAGATAACTAGTTGTTTTGCAGTACTAAACAGTACCTTATTTTAAACGAGGTGCAAATTTATACATTTATTTTAACCTAAAAAGGATATTGGTGGGTATTTTTATGATTAATATCGAAAAAATCTATATTTTTGCTGTCCGAAATGCTCAAGTGGCGGAATTGGTAGACCTGTCTGCCGACAGGCAGGCGCGCTTAAATTTATATAGTGTATTATGTTTATGCTATTTCAAGCTTGTCAAGAAATTATATTTATGTAGGAATGACAATTAATATTCCTGATAGGTTGGAAAGACATAATCAAGGTCGTGAGAAAACAACGAGAGCATATCGTCCTTTTAAGTTATTATATTCTGAATCATTAGATATTAGAATTGATGCTAGAAAAAGAGAAAAATATTGGAAATCGGGAGTTGGAAAAGAAAAAAAACTCCGTTTAATTAGAGATAATTCGTAATTTTGAATTGTCTTATTTAGTTTATTAATGCTCAAGTGGCGGAATTGGTAGACGCGCTGGATTCAAAATCCAGTAACTTCGGTTGTGTGGGTTCGATTCCCACCTTGAGTACTAAAAACCTCTATAATCCATTGATTTTAGGGGTTTTGTTATTTTTTAGGGCAACGAATGGGGCAACATTGAAGTAGATTTACTTCCATAAAGGCTCATTTTGCCAGTCAGGTTTCATGCCTAAGGCATCTGGGTCTACATTGGGGTATTTTTTTATCAAAGCACCTAATTTTGATGCAAAGGTATTACCAGGTTGTACTGTGTTTAACAAATATTTCATCAAACATAGATGCACGTATAGTTTGTTAAATTGTCTTGGTACGTTTTCTTTTTCAAGTATCCAAGGATTGGGTGGTTTTGGCAATAATTTTGGAGCTCCAGGTAAATTCCTGTTCCAAAGCCTGGAATGATGTGCACAATAGTTACGTATCTGCGCTATAGATTGCAACCAACTAGGTAAAAACGTATGATTTACAACACCATATTCTTCTGCAATTTTATCCTTGGCATTAACAGTATTCTTAAGGTTTCCATATAATTTTGACAATGCTCCAAAACTGGTCTGTTCTAAAGATTTCCATGCAGGAGGGAAACGTAAATCGTCTTTGTGTTTTTTCCTGTGATTCTTAATTGTAGGGTCTTTCGAGCGAGACAATTCTTCCTCCAAGTTGGATAACGTTTTCACTAACGCCATGCTATCTGTAAACAAATCAAAGTTTTGAAACCACCAAGGGTCTACTTCGTGCGATAGATGATAAATTAGTTTAGTCCTTAAGCTTATTTCTATTTTTTCAATGACATCAAAAAGTAAAATGCGTAGTTCTCTATCAAAACTATAAAGTGCAATAACATCTGAAAAACGACTGTTTTCTTTAAAAAGATGTTTTTCTTTATCGTATTGCATTGAATGCCAATACTCACCTAATCGATAATAACTTATATGTGAAAGATAGTGTTCTGCATTATCTTCGGGAGTGATATTTAGCCCCCTATCCTTAAGTTTTTGTATCTGTTCTTCTATTGTCGTAGGATCTTTTTTAAACATATTGAGATGAATCGGAAAGGTCTATAAAGCAAAAGACACACCCTGGGACGCTGTTCTAATGGGTAGCGTGGTGTGTACTGTTACTGCAAAGATACTGTTTTTATTTCTTTCTTTGTTATTTTTTAACAATATTTTTTATTTACATATCCAAGTAAATCTAACAGACAATGTCTTCTAAATTTTTGTAGGTCTCAATTTATCTACGCTTTTTTCTAGCTTTCTTCTTCTTTTTAAGTAGTTTTTCTTCACGTAATAAATCCCTAGCGTAATCTACCGACATACAAGAAATATTACCAAAAGACTCCTCCCCATTAGCTTGTAATTCATATGCATTAATGAAATTATGATAAGCTTTAATCCCTTTTCGACTATTCTTTGCTTCTAATAAAGTTCTATATGAAGAATCCCTAAATTCTTCAGCGAAGATATCATTAACATATTCTTGTAGTACTTGGTCAGATATAGAAACTTCTTTATCAAGTTTTGAGTTAAATTCTTTTCTTCTTTTTCTAGAGTTCTTTCTATCAACAAGGTTTCTTAAATCACCTTTTTTGTATGCAATATAATCTTGTTGATTTTTTGCAGGGCTAGCACCTAGTGAATCTCCTTTTTCGTCTGGATGGTATAGCCAAAAACCTTTCTTAAGTTTTTTCTTTACTTTTCTTGGTAACCTGAATTTCTTAGTCATAAACTTCTAATATTTGTGCTTGAATTGTCAAGCGCATTAAAATACACGTACTTTTTAGGCTAACGAAGCATAAAGCCCCAAATCTATCAAAACTAATAGCTATTAAACGAGAGATAAAATTACGCCGATTATTTGTCCTTCCTTTTTATTAAACGGCACTTTTGTTCCCGTGAAAAAACCAAGTTAGCGAAATGAAACAAGCAAAGATTTGAGATAAGGCAGCGCAGCAACTTAGTGAGAATTTTGCGCAGTTGAATGAGATAAGCTTGGTTTTATTGACCTAGAGCAATGAATGCACGTACTTGTATTAAAAAAACCGTTTCAAAAGAGCTTTAAACTTGTTTTAATTCTCTTTTGAAATGAAATAAACCAAGTGCGTTAGCTTTATAAAGAGCTTAGATTTCTTCAACAATTAGTGCTTTATTCTTTTAGTATTAGTTTTAACCTCTTTAATTACCTTGATATCCTCTTTTCTATATAATCTTCCAATTTATATTGGATGGAAAGAAGTTTATTTCTAATTTTTCTTTCTTTGGATTGATTGTCGGAATGCTTCTTGATAAAGTCATTTACGTTATAGAGTTTTTTATCGTTCCAAATATCCTTAGGTAATATTTCCATCTTTTTCACGATCATTTATTTTAAAAATTCGTTCATGAGTTTTTTACTTCAATCTAACGTAATAATCATCGTTGTTGAATCGTTAAGTATTATATTTTTGACTATATAATTTACCTTTTTAACAGGTACAGCTATCAGCCCTAAAATCTATCAAAACTAATAACTATTAAATGAGAGATAAAATTGCGCCGACTATTTGTCCTTACTTTTTATTAAACTGCACTTTTTGTTCCCGTTAAAAAACCAACTTAGCGAAATGAAACAAGCCAAGATTTGAGATAGGATAGGACAAAAGACTTAGTGAAAATTTTGCGCAGTTGAATGAGATAAACTTGGTTGCTTATTAATAATCAACTTCTCCATTGCTTAAGTCTGTATGCCTTCCAATTTCTGGTAAATTTTGATTCTTTAGAATTAGTGGTGTCAATCCCGTGAGGAAAACACCAACTGCAACCTCCTCTTTTATCTGAATTCTGAATACGTGAAATTTTTATATTAGAAAACTTCTTAGGAAAATCAATTAATTCAAATTGATTGAGGCCAAAAGCTTTTTTTAATTTCTTATAATTTTTCATTAGTCCAATGTTTTTAAGTGAATACTTAAAACATCGAGCCTTTTAAAATTTTAACAAGTAACATATTTTCGTTTTACAAAAATCAAATTTAGTGAAATTGATTCTCTTATTATTCTTTTTTAGCAAGCGCAGCGCGCAGCCCCCAAATCTATCAAAACTAATACTATGAAATGAACGGTGTTAGATTTTTTGCTGGAATGCCGACTATTTGTCCTATGTTTGATTTAATTACTATGTTTCATCATGCCCTCTAAAAGCTTAAGCGTATAACTAGTAGTATGCTGTTTATTATTAAAATCTTCCTTTTTTCGGCCTACCCTAACAATAAACTTCTTAATACTTTCAGTGTTTTTTGGACTAGTAACATATTCCAATAATCTCCTGTGCTCCAGAAGTTCTTCGTTAATAGAGTACTTACGCTCTAAAATATCCAATAAAGCATCAATGGTTGCTTCATAAGAATTCATAATTAAGTATTTATGTAATTTTTCACATCATCTAAAATTAAATGTAATTTTTTGAACGCCTGCTGAACTTCTGCCTGTTCAAAATTATCAGAATTATTAATGATATTGGTTATCTCGTATATTTCTAAAGGATACTTCTCTATTAAAAGCTTGTATTTAATCATTGCTTTTCTAAAGAGTTCTGTAGATTCTCCTGCAGTATTCATACTAATGGATTTAAGTTTAATTTATTTCGTACTTCCTCATGAGATCAAAGACATTCTTAACGGGATTATTTCTAATTACTTGTTCTTTGAAGATAATTATTCTAAAGAAATTAGCAGATAACGCAGTGTTTAAGTTGCCTCTTTAAATTAAAATACAGCTCTTCAATAACTTGAAAAGGTCTTTTAGAGTGTTTAAACACCTTTGCGATCTAAATGATGATCCGCAATAAAGAATATGCTATACATATCCTTTCGCTTAATTAGTAAAGTGCAAATAATTCAAAATGTAATATTCAGGATCTCCTATGGGTTCATAGTACTCATATATGCTTTTTCGACCTAGTATTTTGATATAATCAATCTCATACCCATCTATAATTTTCTTGATTGCACATTCTAAAACTGCAGTAGCTTGATGGCTTATATTTTCACCACTATAGATAAAATCGAGTGATGCATTTATTCTGTAATATTTTGAAGGGATAGCTTCTATTTCATTGATTTCTTCTATATAATCTTCCACTATGACCTCAATAATTCTAAAATCTGTTATTTTATCCAACTTTAATTTATCGCAGTATTTAGGAAACCTATCACACTTTGTATAAAAGAGTTGGCGAAGCGATTTTATTGAATTAAAACGAACAGGTAAATTTGCTTCTACTGCCGTATACAATTTTGATTTAATCTCTTGGTGTTTTAATTCTTGACCAGTTGTAATTAGGTTTATGCTTAGTGCAAATAATGTTACTATAATAGTTTTCATATTGTTGTATTTTAAATTTTGAAAGTGATTTTTTCTTAAAGTGTACTTTTATTCCGTAAGGTGTTTTTTCAAATCAATTTAGTGCAGAGAAGCGAACAAAGATTTATGGTAAGTTCCTGAACAGGTCTTAACACAAATTTTGCGAAGCTGAACAAGATAAGTTGATTTGGAAAACACTTTTGGTTAATTGTCATAAAAACTCGACATCGAGTGTGGTTTGAAATCGAGCGCCATTTGAATCTTTAAAAAAGAGTGTAATGGAGCCTGTTTGTGTCACGTGAAAATTTAGATACAAGTTGCAGGTTACAATATTATTAAATTCTGTATTTAGACCATATTCATAACCAGGAATAATTAATGTCTCTGGTCCTCCGTTAAATATTTTCAAACGCAAATAATCTAATCCTATAGAAGTGTAATACATTGAATAGTTGATTCTTTGCTCTAGATTGTCTGGAGGTAAGATTAACATGCGAAATTGAATAAGATTTGTGTAGTTATCTACTAGCGGAGTAGGAGTAATTTTCACTTCAAAATCTGTTTGTAATGATGAGTATTCTACTTTTTGAGATTTGGCTATTCCGTTTGATGATTCAATAACAAATTCAATTTCTTTATTCCCAACTTCAAACGACCGGAACCTTCCTTTTGTAACCCCACTACTTAAATCTAAAAATTCGTTTTGATCTATGGTTTCTTCGCTATCTAATATTTCTAGTTCACCAACTATATTTTTGAAATATACTTTATAAGTAGCTTCCTTATTTTTTGTTGTATTTAAGCGAAAAATAAGATTTGTGTATTCATTTATGTAGTTCTCATTTTTATCAAAAGTAACAGTAAAATCAAAGTCTGGTTCAGTAATCTGATAGGCTAGCTTATATTCTTTTCGTAACCCTTTATTATTTTCTAAAAAGGTATTAATTTGATGTTCTCCTTCTGTTTTAGCAACATACTTTGGAACAATCTCTAAATTGTTAAATTCATACTGTTGTCCTGGTGGAAGAATATTGTTTTCTAATTTATAAAACCCTTCACCTTCCTGTATTTCATATTCAAAAGAGTAATTAGTTTCTTCGACTATGTGGTCAGGAATAACACTAATAAAAGTTAATATTTCTGTGTCGATTTTATTTGAGGATACATATTCACTTTTGATTTGAAAATCAAATGAATCTTTTACATTTACTTCGATTGGTTCACAACCTGTTATAAAGGATAGTGCGAACAAAATTAAGATTGATTTTTTCATTGTGCTTGATTTTTAAGAATTGAATATTTTAGGCCTAGACCTACAAAGAATTTTGTTTTGGCTAGATCACTATTTGCGTGGTAGTATATATTGATTTTTGTGGCTAGAGATAATTTTTTAGAAAGTTGTATGTCCGCGTCAAAACCACCAAATGCACCATAAATAACCTTACTTTCATCAGTTATTATAGCTCCATTTGATAGCATAGATTTTCCCTTGTTAATGTGCTCATAACCTAAAGTACCACCCGCTCCAACAGCTATTACTATTTGTTTATTGGATGCGCTTAGCATTGGTATCTTTATAAAATATCCTGCATTTAAGGTGTACTGATCTACTGGAATATCATAATTAGATTCATTTTCCTTTATGAATGATGCTAAAAAACTTAGTTCGAGAAAGTTATTCTTTCTTTTTTCAGAATTGCTATTGTAATAGCTGTAACTTCCTAATACTGAAAAGCCATTTTCTGAGTAACCTGTAAGAACAGAAAACGCTTGCTTTTTTTGCCCTATTTCAAGTATGCTTTCTTTCAAATCGTTAAGACTGACAAGCAATTTTTCTTTTTGTTCTTTCAAATTTTCAAGAAGTACTAATGTTTGACCTTCTGTATTTTGTGAAAATAGACTAATGGTGTTTAATAGGAGTAGCCCCCATAAGAGTGTATTTTTCATATGAACGATTTTATTGATTTATATGATTATTATAGATCTATTAACCCTGGTCGAACTTCATTGCTGGATAAAATACTTTTAGCTTCCTCGATAATTTTGGAGTAGTTAAAGTTCATGTGATATTCATCTGCATTTGGCACCTCAATTACTGAAAGATCAATTTGCTCTTGATCATAGCTAAACTTGTAATTAATGAATTCTCGAGGTTTCCCTTCTGCAATAAGACCATAGAATTGACCTGTTTCTGCTTTTAGTATTTCACTAATTTTTACACGATCTCTTTCTTGTATACTCTCACTTTTACCCTTTCCATCATTGGTGTTAAAGTGTACCATTGTTCCAGAAGAACCTGAATTTTTACTTTTAGCCCAGTACACTTTATCTTCCTTGCTAAATAAGCTTTTGATCATTTCAGCTGTTTTAGCATTAGAAGTTCTTCCGTAAAATTGATTTCCGAGATTGGAAAGAATTACTTGTGCTTTATCTTGACCATACTTTTCTGCTATCTGACTGTAATCCTGAACACCAAAAACAGTTGCTATCTTATTTTCTCGTCCTGTGGCTGGTATTTGTTCAAAATTTGGCAAGTATAAGGTTGGAGCTTCATCTATTATCAAAGTACTAGGATGCTTACTTGGTTGATTCATTAACCTTGTGCAAACGGAAATGATTAAGGATATCACGGGTGCATAAGCAGTAGGCAAAGTACTGTCATTGCCAATGCATAAGAATTTTGGGTCTTCAATAGCATTGATATCCAAATCCAAATCATCACCTGATAGTAACCAAAATATATCTGGCGTATTTAGTCTTGATAATGCTGTTTGCAATGTAGAGACAACACCTGCAACTTGCTTTTCTGCTCCACGTTCCATTGCTTGACGAAGACTTACTACCATTCCTGCAGTTTCAGGATCAGAACTTACCTTATCCAATAAAGTTTTGGTATCGGTCTCTAAAATTAGAGCAATGATATGCGGAAGGCTGCAAAATTGAGGGTGATGCTTCTTAATATACCAAATGATACCAGTTAAAATACTTTGAGCGTCACGATCCCAGAACTTCCTTTCTTTGATTGTCTCTGGTAAAAGGTTATTTATAATGACTTCTGAATATTCGAACGCATAGGCGGATTTTCTAAGATATTTAGGATTCAAGGCATTTACTCGATGACTTCGTAAAGGGTTCTTAAAATCAATAAAGTATGGAGTGATATTACTTTGCGATTTTGATATATGATGAAACAAGTACTTTGTTAGACCCCCACTTTTAAAATCATAAAGAACTCCCGATAAAGATAGCTCTGCTGCTTTTTTGATAATGGGCTTAAAGATACTTTCAGATTTACCAGATCCTGCCCCACCTTGAATGTATATTCCACGATAGGGATTATCCAAAAATATTTTTTGAGGTTTTGCATCAAAGATCAATCTTGACGGGTTATCAGTAGTTTTTTCTTTTTCTACTTTGACTTGTTTTCTATCTCTTTTGTAAAACTGCCTGATAGTTATAAATGCAATAAGGATTACATTTAGTCCTGTCAAAATATCTTTTTGTAGTTTTGGATCATCTGGATCAATAGCATTGCCTAACAAGGATAATCCCATTGATATAGCAAATAAGGCTATGGAAGTAAAAATCAGATTTTTGATCCATTTTTCATAAGGCCATATAATTATAGAAATTAGAATAGGATGTATAGAAAAGGAAATTCTATATAGCCAGGGGAAATCAACTTCTATTGGTATAAAAGTTGGTAATTGACCTACTACCATCCAAGCTATAGGGAACATAGCCAGGAAAAAGCCTATAAAATATTTTATTAATTTTAGAATAATTGAAATCATAGTTCTAGGGATTTAGTGTTATTCATTTCTTTATGTTTTTCTATCTCCTGTAGTAGTTTATCTTTTTCCGTAGGAGATCCATTTTTTAAAATGTTTTGTACTTCAAATTTTTCCACTTCTTTGCGTTGGTGTTGAAACATCTGATCGAATGATTTCTCATTTTTATTGATCCATTCTTTGCGATCAAAACCAACCGTATATTTATTTTTTCCAATGGTTCGTTTTGTATTCTTTTCATTTGCCGTTGGACTTAATTTTAAGCGTTGAGATTTATCTTTTCTGCTTACGATAATATGGATGTGTGATTGCAGACCAGGTTTGTTTTGTCCAGATTTTGCATTACCTTTTAGTACCTCGGGATCTGTGCCTTTATATTTTCGATTATGTTCTATCTTTCCATAATACACCAAATCATCTCCGCTTTTTAAGCCTTTTTCTTGTCGATTAAAGTTTTGAGCATAATTATTCATGGCTTTTCTACCATAATCTTGTAAGGATTTATTGTATGCTTTGAATTCTGATGTTTTCATATCCCAAACCGATTTTACCTCGCGCCCTTTGGTGGCTTTTAAGGCAAGATGCTTTAATTCGGTTTGACTAAAATTGATAGTGGGAGCAAAGAATTTTGCATCTTCTTTCCCGAGCTTTCTTTTATTAGAATCAATGGATTCTCTTACCTCGATTTGGGATACATTATCGCTTCTATGAGAGAAGAAATCTTGTTTACGTTCTTGAATTTCCAAAGATTTACCTTTGGATTGGGTATTTTCTGCTAATTGATCGAGTTCTTGATTTTCCTTATCCAGATATTCGACTAAATTTCCGCAACTTCCAGAGTTGTTTCCTCCATAACTACTATGTGGTTTGCTTATTGGCATCATTTAAAAAAGTCTTTGATTTGGTTTGTCAATCCAGTCCTGTTTTTAGGGTCAATATTTTCAGCAATAGCCAAGATTGCATTTTGTTGTTTGTTCAGTTCACTTTTTACCATAAGTGTTCTATCCTTATCGGCTTTATTCATTTTGTCAAGTAATTCCTTTAAAGCAGCTTTTAAATGATCTGTTTTTTCCTGCTGTTCTTTCGAATATGTATAGACTTCATTTCTCATTGGTTTTAAGATGTCTCGCTCCTGAACTTTTAAAAAAGAAACAATCCTTTTGTCTAAGGCTTTTACCATAATTGAAGGATTATTATTGACTGCATTTTTTGGGTCTATTCCTGTTCTTTTGAAATACAAAATCATCTGTTCAATAAGGGTGCTCATAGGCTCATTAAGTCCATCGGATAGTGTCTTTAAATCCTTGTGATACTTTTGATTAATAAGTATGCTTTTCTTAGCCATTTTATAGTTTTTAACACTGTTAATGAGTTGATTAGATGTTTGTTTATAATAATTTTATAATACAGTATATTTATACAATACTGTAAAAGCAGATTTTATCTGCTTTCAGCCCCGCAGGGCAAGTCGGATAGGGGGAGAAGCCCCTGTCCGACTTGCTCTCTTTTTTTAGAGACCTTACTCATGAGGTACTCGTTAATGTCTTTGTGTTTTATATAGGCTATACTTGCATCAAAAACGCCACTATGGTTTTGCCTAAGAAATTGAGTCGCAGTTCTCCCAGAGTTATCATTGTCCAAACATGCATAAACGCTATGGTAATCTTTTATTTTTGGTAAAATGCTTTTCACTAATGCAGTCGAATTACAGATTAAATAATCTTCATTTAGTGGATAAGACTTATACATTGTTTTATAGGATAAAAAATCAATAAACCCCTCAAAAATGCATACACTATCATTATTGTTTTTAATGAAAGTAATTGCCTTCTTTCCAATGCATCCTTTGAAATATTTATTTCTGAGTTCATATCCATCCAGATCATTTTTAAAGGCTATAGAAAAATAGCTTTTCCCGTTCTGGGTGTAATAGATCTCCTTGCAGTATTTCTTTGCTATGTCTATATCAATCATTCTGGATTTTAGGTATTCAATCAAAGCCCCATTTTCAAGCTTTTTAATCTTCCTTATTTGATAACTTTTCTCGTCCTTGTTTTTAATATCTGGCTGCTGCTGAAAAGAAAAAGAAGGTGTTATCTTTCCAAGATAAATTAGAGCTTCTTTTACTGAACAGTTTTTTATTTTTATTACTAAGTCTATAACATTTCCACCAACACCTTCACCGTGATCATACCAACGGTTGATCCTCAAATCAAACTTAAGAGATGCTTTGTTTTCTGATCTCCAGAAGCATAAAAACCAAGCTTCTCTTTCCGTTTTCTTCGTGGGAAATTTTCCGAAAGATGCCATCACTGATAAACCTGAAATCTTTCGGGCATTTTCGCACGTTAATATTTTTTCTTTCATTAGTTTTTAAAGTTTTTATTACTTGTAATTAAAATTGTAGGTTAACCTATTGTATACCTCTCTAAATTGCTGTTATTATTGGGTTTTCTTAATATAAATCACACTAATTGACTAATCTTTTTTCTCTTATTCACACTAAATGACTAAACAAATCACACCAAATGACTAAATATTTTATCTAACCCACACTTAATTTTAATTGAGTGTTATTTTGATTTTTAACAGATGTCTTTACTCCAAATTCAGGTAGAATTTTTTTGATTAAAAGATTTAAAATATCACGCTTATCTTTACGCCCTGTTGAGAATTCATCATCTAGTCTTATAAACCTGTAATAAGCTTTATCCATATTACCTTTAGCAACTAGAAGTTCTGAGTAAGCTAATGCCTTATTGTTGATGTAGTTTGGAAAGAATCTGCTTAAAAATGAGTATACATAAGAATAATGTTCTTCACGAACTCCATAATACTCCTCTTTGTCAATAGTATTCTTATGTATTTTGATGGAAATATTAGCATATTTACGCCCTACTTTTTTTAGTGAATAAGTAAAAAATAAATCTGCTTTTTTCTTTAGTTCCTTTACTGAAGTATCCAAAACCTTGTGTCTTAAATGAGATATTTGATCATACTTTCCTGTAATAGATAAATAAACTTTCAAATCTTCAATCGAACAAGTATAACCTCCTCTATCTGCCCATCTACAACACAACTCGTACAATGATTTAGAATGTGTAGAACTCAAACTAATTGCAATGGTTTTTTGAAATGAAGTAAATCCACCTCCAATATAACAGAAGAACCTACAAGCAGATGATGGAACCATAAAGGATATAAACTGAGATTGTCTTTCATATTTAAGACCGCTAATTAATGACGTTATATTCTCCTGAATTCTTTCGCTTTTTCCTGTTCCAGGAATTCTTAACTCAAACTCAACTTGTTTGGCAGCTAACGACTTCATGGTGCTTCTAATTCTTGAATAGTTGTTGTTTTTCTCAATCTTCTTCAATTCAACTGTAATCTCTTGTTCCTCAAATACCTCATTCAAATCTTTACTCATATTTTTTTGAAGCTCATCGATTACAGTATAGATGATATTCTTTTCAAGTACAGATAAAGAAAATCTAGCTGTAGATATATGATTTGGCTGTATTATTCTATTCTTGTCTCTCAAAGTATTACGAACGGCTAGATTTTATTAACCCAGTATTTTTACGAGCTAACTTTAAGAGTTCAGCTTTAGAAAAGAAAATAGATCTGCCTATTTGATAGTACGGTACTTTTCCTTGCTTTTTCCAAGAGATTAAACTTGTAACGGATATTCCTAGAAATTTTGCAGCTTCTTTTTGGGATAGACGATCTTCTTCTGGATTTATTGGTGTCTGCTGAATAAGTTCTGTTTTTCGTAGTCGATCTATTACTACTTCTACTACTTTTTCGAGATCTTTTTTTGTGTGGGTAATTAATTGGAAACTCATATTTAAACTGTTTTGAATTTAACTTTGATTTCAACAGTTCAAATTTGAATACAATGTATTAGAAATTAAACCCACATTCTTATTTTGCAGGGTTTAACTTATTTTAAATAAATGAAGTTCAGATATATAAGTATTATTTTTATTTAACGAACTAATACTATTTGTCTGTTTTAAATATATACACACCTAATAAACTCCATGATAGGTTAGAAATCTTGAGTAATTCATTAGCTGTTTTCTTTTTCAACTTACTAAATGTCTCTCTTCTAGAATTTCCTATATTAAGATATTCAAGTTCATTTTGAAATAGTCTAGTAAGATGAGTTGGGCCAGGAAGTTCCAAAACATTATTTTTTTCTAAAAAAAATAACAAACAGGAGAAATTCCTAAAGCTTTTAGAGGTAAAGAAATTAATCGAAGGGCTTTTAGGGTCATTTTTGAAAAATCTATATTTATTATTGTCGTAGAGAGCGATGTTTTTAATAAATTTTCTTATCATACCCCTAGAGTTACCATCAGTCACATTAAGGTTTTTTTCAAAAAACAATAGTAATATTTTAAAGAAATCGTTGGGACTAGCAAGTAGTTTAATTTTATCTTTATCTTGGTGTTTATCTATTACAATTTTATGGTTATAAATTTCATGAAATTTAAAAAAATGGTTCATGTCTTCATCATTCATTTTTTTGTTAGATTTGAGCAATTGACGAAAATTAGTTTCATAATAAAGTTTTGAATTTAAATGAATATTATTTTTCGAAACAAAAGTTGTCTCGATCCAATCTATTAGATGTTCTACTTCAAAAAAATCTCTAGGAGTGCCGTTATCTTGTAATTCTAAATCATGGATTTTATAAACTCTTTTTATTCTATCATAAAATACACCATTAGAATATTGTGATTCAAAGCGTTTATAATATTTTAATGCATTTAAGAAATGTGCTTTATGTAATTGAAACTCATTTTCCGTATTGGAATTTTTAAGAATATATGTAACTATTATAGCATAGTTATTTATATTGAAAAAACAAGGCATTAAAGAAAGATTCTTTAATCCTATTACTTGATGATTAGTTACAACTAATATTATGTAATTTCTAAATTCTTCAATTTCCGAGCTAGTAGTTGTACTTAATTCAGCTTGGGGATAATGCAAAGAAGATATTTCAGACTCTTTATAAGTAAATTCCCAATCTATTTCTCTTCTAATAAATTCGTTAAGTGTTATTTGTTTTTCTTTACTTAGTTTTTCATTAACTCCATGATTAATTAAGATACTTTTTCCAAATTCACTTTGCTTAATTGATTTAAGTACTAATTCAAGTTCATTATCCCACATTTTGTAAAAAATGTCTCTAATCAATTTATGTTGGTGTGAATAAAAATAGAATTTTTCTACAAGGTCATATGTAGTAATATATGGCTTAAGGAATTTTTCTATTCCTGTGTCTAAACAATTAGCTTTAAAAGTTGATAAGTCATCTAGATCGAAGTCAAAAAATAAAGAAACAGTTTTCTTATTCCATTTAATGAAATTACATGCTTTTGCTAATAAGTGGAAAAATTGAAAATAGTGTAATTGTCCAATTCTCGATCTTAATTCGCTGTATGAGATTTCATTATATTTACCATATAAAAAAGCGAATATTAAATAATTAACATTTGAGTTGTAAGGATTGAGTTCATCAATTATTTTCATAATCTTATAGTTTATCCCAAGTATTATCCATTTCCTGACGTTTCAGATCCTCTGCTATCTTAACATATCTACGGAAACTTTCCTCTTTTTTATGCCCTGTAATATTGCGTACTACTATTTCCTTCATTCCTAGCACAAGACTATTAGTGACAAAAGTCTTACGAGCCGTATGACTCGTTATTAGATTGTGCTTAGGAACTGTTTTGTCAATTCGTTTTTGACCAATATATCTTGTAATTGTAATGGGTGTATTAATTTCAGCTTCTTCACAACATTCTTTAATGTATTTGTTGAATTTTTGTTGCGAAATAATAGGCAGGGGTTCATAAATTGTGTTCTTATAGTTTTCAAGAATAGCTCTAGAAAACCGATTTAAAGGAATTCGAGTATTATTAGCCCTAGTTTTTTGAATGGTTAGGGTAATCGCATCATTACTAATATTTGAAGGTTTAAGGGAGCTAGTATCACTTATTCGTAATCCTGTAAAGCAATTGAAACAATATACGTCTCTAACTTGGCTTAATCTCTTGGATTCAAATTCATAGTTGTATAGTGTCATTAACTCATCCATCGTTAAGTAGATGATTTCTGTTTCATCGATTCTAACTTTGAATTTTTTGAATTTAAGATTGTTGTGATATTCTTTGTCATATGACCATCTCATAAAAGTATTCAAGACTTTTATAATAAAAGCCAGGTAACTATTCTTGTTTTTTCGATCTAGAAAGGTGTAATCCTGTATTTTTTCAAAGAAATTATTATCGATAGATTCAAAGCTTAACTTAAAACCAGTGGATATTTCAAAATCCTGTAAAAAATTACGAGTAGTAACGTAAGATTTAATTGTTCTGGGAACTTTTACTGATTTGCTTGTTTCTATAAATTCTTCGAAAGAAGGAAAGAAAAAATGTGCAAGTTCAACCTTCTCGATACCAGAAGCAAGTTTTTCTATGATGTATGCTTTAGTGGGAGTAATGTTGTTAAGAAGGATATATCTACCAAGCTTTTTAATATTGGCTTCAAGTTCATCGATAATTTTATTATATTCTATATGGTTATTATACTCTTCTTTTCTTTTTTGTGTCTTGATTCTTTCTTTTCTGGTATCCCAATTGCTTTCAGAACATTTTACTCCTTTAACCGCTTTAAAGATTTTAAATCCATTGGTAGCAATGACCATTCTAACAGGTGCAAGCCCAGCTTTACCGATTTTGTCTTTCCTTAAATGAAATGAAACCTGCATTAGTGTTTAATTTGAAATAAATATACTAAATAGGGCAACAAAAAGGGCAACTTTTTTGAATAAAAATTGATTTAATTAGATTTTAATTAATTTATCATATACTATATATATTAGTATTTAAGGATTTAAAACGATTTAAGTATGATTAAAAATAAAGGTACTCCCACCTTGAGTACATGTAAAATCCGTAATACAATTGATGATTAATTGTTTACGGATTTTTACTTTTATTATTTGTACGATTTATGTATGGTAACACAAAATGATTTCAGTAGAAGCATCAATTCTATGCTTTATCTCTAAGCCCTATTCAGCCTTGTACTTATTAGGTATTTTATCCCTAATAGGTTCCTTAAAACGATGAAGAGTAGAGTAAGACACCCTATTATTGAATGCTAAAATTCCAACTACTATCGATGGATGCAATTTATAAGCTTTAGAAAAATTACGAACCTTCTCTTCAGTTATATAATCAAAATCATCATCAAAATATTCAAAAATCACTTCTTTTAACATTAACTTTTCAGCCATCTCATTTGCTTCTCTTTCTTTTTTAGATGTTTTATCCCGTCCTTTTGAGGTATCATCAATGTATATTTTATCTTCTCCCTTGCTAATAGATATGTGAGCATATACGTTAGAAATTTCGTGTGCCAATGTAAACCAAAAATTATCTACTCTGTCGTACCGACCTGTTAAAGCAACAACAGGATTATCGCCATACATAAATGCAGATGCAGATAGTTATCTTGATTCTTTAGCGATTAAAATGTGGGATTTTTTGAACCAAAAAAGAGCAGATAACGAATATCGTGCTAACTCATTAATTAAGAAACTAGACAACCTATTATTAGAAACGAATACTCAAACTTTTTTTGAAGATATTAGCTTAGAAGATAATAATCTATTGCAAAGACAAAAAGATGCTTTGAATTATCTTAAAAATAATGATTACGCCAAGTTGAGGGCTTGTGTTATTAATAAACCATATGACTTATTAGTAATAAGAAATGAGATATTTGGATTAATTAATATTGATGATTTATTTACTATCAATGGTCATACTGTTAATCAGACTCCTTTTAGTGAGAAATTAATAAGTAGCCTTTTTAATTATAATAATTATAGAAAGACTCCCTTTTGTAGAGAATTACTTCATGAAGCAGGTTTTGAAAATGTATTTTGCCTTACTGTAATGACAACCCTTGTATCGGATGAAGATGTTGAAGGTGAACTTTTAAGAGCTTATCTAGAACTCGACCATTTTTATCCTAAATCTAGAATGCCTTTTTTTGCTCTTTCATTTTACAATTTAATACCTAGTTGTAGATCTTGCAATGCAACCGAAAAACGAGATAAAGATTTCTGCATATCTACACATGTAAATCCATATTATGAATCTTTTGATGATTTATATAAGTTTTTTGTTAACCCCTACCCTTTAGTTATAGGCGAGAGACCCATTATTGAAATTCAACAATTGGGAAATAAAAATGATTTATCAACAACTGACTTTAGATTAGAAGCAAGATATAACCATATTCATAAAAATGCAGTTTTAAACCTAATAAAAATGTATCAAAACTATCGAACAAAAGGAGGCTATTATAATGCTGAGTTTGGATTAGATTAGGAGGAGGCATTGCTACAAAATACTCCAAAAGAAGAACATGAAATATTAAAAAACAAAGCAGGGAAAATGTACAGGGACATCGCCATTCAAATTGATGAACTTGGAATACTTATAGTCTATAAAAAAAATAGATGTGAAGTAGTTAGTCAAAATTTTCATCAAAAAACTCTTTTAAAGAGATATCGAAATATTCACAAAGCTTATTCAAAGTAGATAATTGAATATCTCTTTTGCCTTGCTCTATTCTTGAAAACTGAATACCTGTATCATTTAAGGCGTCTTCTTGAGTCACTCTTTTAATTTTTCTCAATTCCTTTACTCTTTTTGCCAACTCTAAAAGAAGCTTTTCCTTGCTATCATTTTTCATGATAACAATTTGAGGTCAAAAAACGATTTTATTAACAACCGAACGGTTGTTTTATTTATGTTTGCTTACAAACAAAATCGTATACAATGAATAAAAAATCACCCATGAAGATCAATAGAAAAGTAATAATTATTTTAACCTCACTTACAATTTTAATGAGCTGTAAATCAGAGACTAAAAAACCTGCTGCAAAAAAACTTGCCACAATATGAAACAATAAAAGAGATGTTATCATATGCTAGTGACTTTTACGAAGAGAACGGCTCTCTTAAATTTATTTCAGAAGCTAGTAATAATTTACATATTCAAGTTTCTAAGCCTGTCTTTCAAAATGATTTAGAAAAGAATAAAAAAGAAACTGTAAAAGGAGACATAATTTATGTTGCCTTTCAGACATTTGCTCAAACTGATATAAGTGAGCTTACAATAACCGCTGTTCCATTAGACCAAGAGAATAATAAAAAATACTTTGAAGAATATAAGAAGACACTAAAAATCAATAGAAGTCGAGCTAATTCAATTCTTAAAAAATATTTGAATAGCGATGATTTTTCTATTTTATATACTGAAGATGATGGTATTTGGCTACCTAATCCTAATTTTAGTAAGCTTAAATTTGAGAAGTTGGAAGAGGTATTTAGTGACTTATTAACAAACTAATTCAATCAAACAACCTTCGCTTTTCCCTTTCTATTTTCATGTAGTCAATTATGGCAAGCCACATAATTGCACTTGATAATATTTGAGAGTCAATACTGGTAATATGTAAAATTTTAAGTATAGTGCCTGTATAAGCAACAATAACCCAAACTAGTTTTAAATAATCAAGTCTTTTTCTAATCGGTTTATTAAGAAAACTAAAGAAATAAGTTAATACAGCTAATGCAAAACCAATAATCATAATTATATTATTGTACTGCCAATGTAATATTTTAGCTAATGCACCAATGATAATAATAGCAAACACCCCCTTGAATATTCTGAAATATTTAGTTCTAATAAAAGTGCCATTGCGAATTAACATAAGAAATCCAGCAAACTCACTTATTGTTAGACCAATTTGAGTCCAAAATTCGGCGTCTGGACTATAAGTGAATTTTGAAACTACAAACCCTATTAATGCTATTACAAGACCTATAATTATAATCGAAACATAATTGTAATTTTTAGTTTTCATAGAATTCTTTAAACATTTCCATTTAAAGCTTAATAATTTTATTCACTATTAGTTCAACTCTAATAATATCTTCTAAAGAGACAAGTTTAAGTGTTTTTATAAATAGATTGTCATTTTCAATTTCAACTTCCAACCCTTTTTCTTTTTCAAACATCTCTAGAATTCGATTAATCTGTATAATGTTAAAACTCTTTTTCAAAGTAAAGCACTCATAATGATCTGATTTGATTTCGTCATCATTTCTTATGAGGTCAAATATTTTTTCTAAAGATGATTTCTCTGTAAAATAGTAATGCCCATTTATTGAATCTATTTTTACCCAAAACATTAAATGAGACTCTCTATAATGACCCGCTAAATTTAATTCAACAGAAGGGAGGAAAACAATGCCATCATCAAATTTATATAAATATGAATATGACCAATCATCATGATTACTTAAAGTTTTTATTTCTTCTAAAATATTGAGTTGTTCTTCAGAGAATTTGGTTTTTCTGTAGTTCTTACTTTCTCTTAAATAATTCAAAGCCAATTCTGCTTGTTTTGCTCCTTCGGAAGGCAATTTATCTAACTCCGCCTCTGTAATAGTATTAAACTCATTATCATGAGCTATCCAATGCCCAGATTCCGCCTGTTCTAAAGTTAATTTAGCTCCAGTTTCTGGGTCAATTATATATTCATCTTTTAAACTTGCTTTAAGCTTTCTGTCATATTCTTTTTCCTCCTTTGTTCTGGGTTTAAACATTATATACAAACAAAATAGGACTGAAATTCCGCAAATAATAAAAATGAAGATTACAAAAGGATTCATTGCGATTACAATAGATAACAAATATTAATTTTTAAGCTCACGAGCCATTTCAATTTTTTCATCAGATAACTTATGTAAGCTTGTCGGTTTAGAATAGAAATCATGTATTCCTTCTTTAAAATTCCCTAGTCTGATATATTCTGATGTTAAACCGTTACTATCATCTAATCGTACGTAAGAGCAACTGTCTAACCATTTTATTCTATTGGTAATTTGAGACTCAAAGGTTTTAACGATTTCGTAATCTTTATTGTTTTCAGAATAACGTACTATAGTATCAAATGCCAATATAAATATTCAGTATTTTATTTTGTGACATTCTTTAAAATCTATTATAATTTGAATATTTTCTTTTTCTAATAATGATCGTGGAGGCTTTTTAGAGTGGTCAACAAAAAATACCTCATTTATAATCATAAAAACTGGCATCCCAATACTGAATATAAGATGTGCTACACTAAATCCAATAGCTGCAAATGCGATTAAATATAAAAAAAGAACTCCCGCTATTAAAGTAGTCCATGTACGAATTAAATCTTCGGCGATAACCCCTGAATTATTTGCTAATAACACAAAAAGGTAAAATAGAATTCCAATAAAAATAGGACGTATAGTGGCTCTTAGAATTTGTCTCATTTATTTAAACCTGAAGGATTCTTTAGTGCATTTCTCATCAATGCCCTTAGCTTCTTCACTTTCGCCAAATTCATCTTTCATAATTTTAGTCAATGAAAATTTTCTATGCTGAAAGAACAATTTTAAAGCAAAAAGTACTTACTCCACAACAATAGTTTTGGTTGAGCTCCCTTCATTTGTTTCTACTTCCAAGAAATAGATCCCCTTTGAAAACTTACTGGTAATGATTTTCAATTTGCTAGAAACAGTCATAAATTGACCTAAACTATTGTAAATATTAACTTCTTTTAAAACCAAACCATTATTAAGTTCAATGTTTAAAATGTCTTTTACAGGATTAGGATAGACCTTAAAATAATTTCCTTTATTTTCTTCTATACTTAGAGTACTGTTTACTGAATCAACTACTGCTTGAACTTCAATTGCGGTAGGGTTGTTCGGGTTTGCAAAGGTTGCATCTGCTAAAGCTAGAGAATAATTCACATCTTCTATTGCTCCAGATACACCAATAATACTATTTAGTTGTGCAGCTGTCACATTAACCCCATTGACATTACCTTGTATATCATCTTTAACCTCAAGCAAAGCTAATTCAGAACTAAAATCATATACACTACAAAACCCTTTAGAATCACCACTAAATATTTGATCAGCTCCAATAGCAACAATATTCCCTGCACCAGATAAACCTACACTCGTTCCTAATCTGTCATAACTTATTAGTCCAGTAATGTCATTACCAAATTGAACCCAAGAACCAGACATATTCTTATAAAGCCTTGCATAACCTCTATCAGAGCTACTTTCAGGAGCTCCAATTGCAACAACCGTTCCATCATCAGATAGACTTACACTATCGCCTGAGGATGAATATGTTGATTTACCAATAATATTACCACCAACCTGTGTCCAATTTCCTGCTACATTCTGATATATTTGTACTAAACCTTTTCTATTATCATAACCTGTAGCTCCAATTGCCACAATATTACCATCAATAGATAAACTAATACTTTTGCTAAAAGAAATGTTACTTATTCCATTAATGTCATTCCCAACTTGAGTCCATACATTAGATATGTTTTCATAAATCCTTACATGCCCAAAACGAGTTCCATTATCTGAATTATAGGTTGAACCAATTGCTACTATATTACCAGCATCAGATAAACTTACACTAGCTCCAAAATAATCACCTATATTTTCACCTTCTATATCATTGCCAATTTGTGTCCACGTACCAGATATATTTTTATAAATACTAACATGACCTGAATTATTCTGTGAATTACCTGTAACACCAATTGCTATTATTGAGCCATCACCAGACAGGCGAACACAAGTACCTATTTTTTCATATAACTGAGAACCTTCTATATCACTACCAATTTGAGTCCATGTACCAGATATATTTTCAAAAATTCTTACATGTCCAGTATCAGTTCTTATACCATTATACCAAGGAGCACTAATGGCAACAATATTTCCATCATTTGATAAACTAATACTCGCTCCTGATTGGTCACTTGTATTTACCCCTTCAATATCATCTCCAATTTGTGTCCATGTCCCAGAAATATTTTTATAAATTTTGACATGCCCTGAATTATTACCATTATTATCATTGTACATCCCACTTATCGCAATTACATCTCCACTATTTGATATGCTAACATATTTTCCAAAACTATCACCTGAAGCATCTCCATAAATATCAGCGCCTAATTGTGTTTGTGCGTTTAAACATGTAAAAAACGTAAAAAAGATAATAAATGCTAAACAATAATTCTTCATAAGAGTAAAATTTAAAGTAATGAAAGCTACACTCAATTGCAAAAAATTAAATTGTGAATAACTTGAACAAAAATACCATATTCAGTGTTAAAAAAATAATATTTTTCTCATCATATCATCACAGTTATTAATTAAAATAATAATCCATATTTTATATGATACTTTCTTAAATCTTTTGATTTAGTGATGCATCTCCCTTTTAGTCTTTCCTAAACTTATTCTCTTCCGCAAAACCTTGCCATAACTGCCTTGTGTAATTTTCATACTAGAATGCCCTCAATAGTTCACTAACAATCTTTATAGGTACATCGTTGTATAATAATACAGTGCTTTCAAATATTTTTCTGGCTATATCTGTGGTTAAATTTTAACTATACCAGCAATTGTAACTACTTCTTTTAAAAGAATCCTTTTTTCTTGTTTTTTATAACCAATATAAGTTTTTTATTATGACGTTTTGTAAATTGATTCGAACCAAACTTCCCTTGCTCTGCGAAGTCACAGATTTCGCAGATCAAGACTCATGACTCATGACCTGTTGTTGGCAACAAAAAGATAGCTAAAGATTTGGAAGATTTAATATGTAGTTTGTACTTCTTCCTCCTTCACCAGAATCCAATAAGACTCCTTTTTCGATTAAATCTTGAATATCTCTACGAGCGGTGTCCCTGTGTACTTTTGTCATCTTTGCCCATTTAGACGAATGCAACTTACCAACAAAATCCCCTTGAAGTTTATTGATCATTTCGACTTGTCTCTCATTGAATTGGGTGGTTTTATGCAATTCCCAGAACTTGGCCGTTATTAATATTTTTGATAATGTTTCATCGGTCACTACAAGTGCTTCAGTTAAGCGTTCAAAAAACCATACGAGCCATTGGCTTACATCCATACTTCCCTTTTGCGTAGACTCCAATACATCATAGTATCCCTGTTTGGATTTCAATATTTGAGCCGACATACTATAGAATCTTTGGTTGGTTCTGTCTGCTCTGGCTAATTGAGTATCTGCAATAGCTCTGGCAATTCTTCCATTCCCATCATCGAACGGGTGGATACTTACAAACCATAAATGGGCTATAGCCGATTTAACCACAGGCTCTATGCTTTTATCTGTATTGAACCACTTTATAAACCGATTCATTTCCTCTTCTAACCGAGAAGCTTCAGGAGCGGTGTAATGGACCTTTTCTCTCCCCATTGGACCTGATACTATATGCATTGGACCTTGTTCATCCCCCCGCCATTCACCTACTGTGATCTTATACATCCCACTTCTTCCTGTTGGAAATAGAGCAGCATGCCATCCACACATTCGATCTTTAGTCACAGGGTCTTTATATTTCTGAGTAGCATCCAACATCATTTCTACAACGCCCTCTACTTCACGACTTGCATTAGGCAATCCTGATATTTCCATCCCTAACCTTCGAGCCACTGAGGATCTTACTTCTTTCGGGTTCAATAACTCTCCTTCAATTTCACTTGACTTAACAATATCTTCGGTTAATGTCTCAAGCACCGCTTCTTCTCTTAACGCAAACCCCATGCTTTCCATTCTACCTATTAACCTACCTTGTAGATCACGCACCTTGCTCACGTAAGGAAGTAGTATATCGTTATCCCATTTAAAGTTTGGCCAGTCTTTGCTATGGTGTAAATACATTGTTATTGTTTTAAATGACGTATTATATACTGCGAATATAACATGTATTTGCTGTATCACAAAATATACGCCGTAATATTTACGTCAAAAAGAGTGTTTAATTGCCGTATTAGCCTAAAAAAGGAACGTAAATGACCTATACTATGTATTCGAGTATGGTTTATTAAGCTGGAACAAAATTGGCAAAAAAGGGAAGGAAACCTTTCAGGCAAATGTAATTAGTGCGAGTAAGGAATAGTTAAAACAAATCAAATACAGTGATTTCCATTTAAATAATTACAAATGGAGGTAAATCATGCTGAAAATGTTAAAATTTTCATAAAAAGGAGCTAATTCGGTGTCAGTAGAATTTTCAACCTCTGAAAACCCCTTTAAAACGCGATAATTTCAAGTTTGAACTAGTTCCACCTTGAGTACAGATGAAATCCTGATTATTAATTTAATCAGGATTTTTGTATTTAGATGTATATCTATCCCAATTTATTTACGACTATACTCGTAATATTTATTTATAAAATGATACTTATCTGTGTTCTACATTTCCACTAATCATTCCTTTGATAATATCGTAGAGAAAAATATTTTCTTGTTTAAAGTAAGGTAGGTAAAGTCTTTTTCATAGTTTTTTCCTTAAAACATTACTGTGAATACTTCCGCAGAAGTATTCGTTCTTCATGTTGATAAAATGATTTAATACAGAAGAATCAAAGTCAAGAGAACTAATTGACCCTCTTTTTAAATCATTTTACGCCCTATTTCTTACATTTATTGTATTAATATTATGACAATGTTACAATGGAGTAATATAAACCCCAAATCTAAAAATTATGAAAACAAAACAATTATTATTACTTAGCTACTTTTTAATAGCGTTAATATCAAATTTTACTTATGGACAAATGTGGGAAGACGATTTTAGTTCCCCAAATTTTAAAAACAATTATGATTTTACTGCAGAGCAAAACTTTAAACGCTTAACATCAGGTGGGTATAACAACAGTCCTTGTGTTGAAATTAAAATTAACAAAGGCCAACATTATGGAGGTTCGATGCGCTATTTACTTAAGCAACAATGGGGGTTTGAACCAGAAGAAGTATATGCTGAATATCGTGTTCGCTACGATGTTTCTATGGGGAACCAAAGTGCAGGGTATGGTGGCAAGGCCCCAGGGTTTTCTGGAACTTATGATGAAGCTGGATGGGGTAATAGGCCTGGTTATGGTGTAGAAGGGTGGTCTGCCCGTGGCACCATTAATTGCGATAATCAAAACTACGTTCAAAACAGGTACTATTTGTATCATACTTATACAAACTATGATGCTCCTGTAAGAACAGGCAGTACTAACTACAGGCAATACAACCCTAGGGCCTATAGAGTAAGTAATCCTGGAGCTCAGCCATTTGCAAGTAAAAAAACTTTTGCATCAGCATTAAATTGGGGTTCTTGGAAAGAAAGAGATGCCAGTGATATGGATTTCAATAAATGGTACCACGTTAAACAATATGTTAAAATGAATGATGTAGGTCAAAATAATGGGATACTCAGAGCTTGGGTAAATGGTGTGCAAGTATGTAATTTTACCAATATTAATTTTCGTAGAGTAGATAAACTAAAAGTGTATGCCTATTGGTTTAATTATTACAATGGTGGTTCAGATGTAGCCGATGGCGATGCGTATGTGCGAATAGATGATTTTAAGATATATGTCCCTAATGGTAATAGCAATGGAGCTTTTGTACATATGAAAAAAAGAAATGCTTCAGGGTATGCACTCGATGGAGGTTCTGGAGGTGCAAACAATCAAAACATAAAATTATGGAGTTCTAATACCAACAACCAAAATCAACATTGGGAGGAAATAAGCCGAGGAAACGGATATTATTCTTATAAAAAAAGAAATACTAACTTTTGTTTAGATGGAGGCAGTGGTGGTTCAAATGGACAAAACCTTAAATTATGGACATGTAGCAGCAGCAATCAAAATCAACACTGGAAAAAAATCAGCGCAGGATCTGGGCATTTCAGATTACAAAAACGAAATGCTTCCAACTATTCAATTGATGGAGGCAATGGTGGATCAAATAATCAAAGCACTAAATTATGGAGATCTAATACATCGAATCAAAATCAACAATGGAAGTTTACCTCTATAGGAGTTTCTAGATCATTGAAGGCATCAGTAGATAAAATATTACAGGAGAAATTAAAAACAAATGATGCTTCTGTTTACCCTAACCCCTTTACTTCTAATATAACTCTATTATTAGAAGCCGAGCATGGTTATAATTCCGCAGACTTATATAACATAACGGGCAGAAAACTTCTTTTTTCTTCGACTTTAAATACGATGAAAAAAGATTATTTGTTATCGTTTAAAAATTTAAATTTAGCCCCTGGTCTTTATTTGCTTAAACTAACAGGGCAACAAAAAGAAGCTAAAACTTTTAAGTTAATTAAAAAATAATTTATAAAGGTCGACTCATTGAGTCGACCTTCTTTTTAAATAATAGTATTCAAAAGGAGCGCTAGAAAGTGTTTTAGCTGCATGGTTCAGTTTTTTTGAGAATTAGAATAGAGTCATTTCTATAGTCTTTTGAGTCTTAATATGAAAACCCCTAACTTTAGGCACAATAAAAACAAAGCTGTTAGGCTTATTAAAGATTAAACAATTAAAACATGAAAAGAATAAAGCATTTTGTTTTACTGGCATTAGTACTGCTTATTAGTATTAACTGTAAAGAAAAACAAGCAAAACCTGAAGCCAAGAAGGTCGAAAACATTGAAAAAACACCACCCAATATTGTCGTTATATATGTAGACGATTTGGGCTATGGAGATGTCGGTTTTAATGGCGCTACAGAAATTAAAACGCCTAATTTAGATAAACTTGCAAATAGTGGTGTTCGTTTTACTAACGGTTTTGCTTCTTCTGCTACATGTACGCCTAGTAGATATGCTTTGCTAACAGGCGTATATCCTTGGAGAGAAAAAAATGCTAAAATTTTGCCAGGAACAGCACCTTTAATTATTTCTACAGATCAGATGACTATTCCTAAAATGCTAAAGACAAAGGGATATCATACAGGAATTGTTGGAAAATGGCATCTTGGATTAGGAACTGGAGATGTAAACTGGAATGAGCATGTTAGTCCAGGGCCAAACGAAGTTGGATTTGATTATTCATATATCATGGCTGCAACTCAAGACAGAGTGCCTACTGTTTATATTGAAAATGGCGATGTTGTTGGCCTAGATCCAAATGACCCTATTGAAATTAGCTATAAAGAAAATTTTGAAGGACAGCCAACAGGAAAAGGTAATCCTGAGTTGACTAAAATGAAATGGCATCATGGCCACAATAACACGATAGTAAATGGTATACCGCGCATTGGCTATATGAAAGGTGGAGAAAAAGCAAAATGGAAAGACGAGGATATGGCAGACCACTTCTTAAAAGGGGCCCAGGATTATGTTAAAAAACATAAAGATGAACCATTTTTTCTATACTATGCTATGCAACAACCACACGTACCAAGAACGCCACACCCTAGATTTGTTGGAACATCTGGCTTAGGGGCAAGAGGCGATGTTATTGTTGAAGCAGACTGGTGTATTGGTGAATTTATTAAAACACTCGAAACAGAAGGTTTATTAGAGAATACCCTTATCGTATTTACAAGTGATAATGGCCCTGTTCTAAATGATGGCTACTTTGATGATGCTGATACTAAAATTGGAAAACATACACCCGCAGGAAAATTAAGAGGTGGAAAATATAGCCTATTTGAAGCAGGAACCCGTATGCCGTTTTTTACTTACTGGAAAGGAACGATTCAACCAGCTGTTTCAGATGCTTTAGTGTGTCAGTTAGATTTATTATCATCTATTTCTAAGTTAGTAGAAAGTGATATAAGGGTAGACGATAGTCAAGAATTATTAGATGTTTTCTTAGGAAAATCTCAAAAAGGACGAGAAAGTTTAATTATTGAAGCGACTTCAAGAACCGCTTATAAGGAAGGAGATTGGGTAATGATACCACCTTACGAAGGACCACCTGTTTTAAAAGATGTACAAATTGAAATAGGAAATTCTAAAGATTTTCAGTTGTATAATTTAAAAGAAGATGTTTCTCAACATCATAACTTGGCCAAAACTAATAAAGAAAAACTTCAGGAGATGATAACAAAATTTGAAGCTATTAGAGGTAAAGGTTATAATGAGAAAACTCAAAAGATTGAATTAAAATAGATTCATTTCTTAGGAAAATAAAAAGGGTCTAAAAAGTACTTTAATGTTTGTTTGGAGTGTTTGCTTGCACATCTGGCAAGTGTGAGTTCGATGTCTTTAGTTAAGGAAAATTGCTCTGTTTTGTCACATTGAGCGCAGTCGAAATGCTATTGAAATCTGAAGTTCAATATGATCTTCGACTGCGCTCAAACGGACATTTATTTTTTAACTAAATGTCATTGTATAGAGGTTGGCATTCGATGAGATATTTTTTAAAAAATTAAAAAACGAGACTCACAGAGGTGCCTTTATCTTCAATACTTTTAATTAATATTTTGCCTTTGTGAAGCATCATAATTTGTTTACATAAGCTTAAGCCAATACCACTCCCTGTTTTTTTAGTTGTAAAAAAAGGCACAAAAATATTTTCAATAATTTCATCAGGAATTCCTTTTCCGTTGTCTATTATTTTCAATACAGGTTGTCCTTCAATTGTCTTTTGAGCTTTTAAAATTATTTTAGGATTTTCAATATCCTTACAAGCTTCAACAGCATTAAGGATTAAATTAATAAGCACCTGTTCGATGAGGTATGTGTCAATTTCAATTTCTAAAGACGGATTTTCATTTTCAAAAATAAGTGAGATGTTTTTTCCATTAAGAGAAGGTAGCATTAAGGTTTTTATATTACTAAACAAGGCTTTTACTTGAATAGTGCTTAAATTAAGTTTGGTGATTTTATTCAAACTGCGATACGTCTTTGCAAATTTTAAAAGGCCTTCACTTCTCTTTTTTATACTCTCAATACCAATATCTAAATCGTTCATATCAAGAGGGTGTTCATTCGAATCTTGAATAGATAACTCTACTTTAGATTGTAGCGTTTCTGCTAATGAAGAAATAGGGGCAATAGAGTTCATGATTTCATGAGTCATAACACTCAATAATTTTTTCCAGGCTTCAGATTCATTTTTGTTCAGCGTATCTTCAATATTTTGTAGAATAATTAGTTTGAAGGTTTCATCCTCTATTTCAAAAATTGAACTTGCAATTAAGAACTGTGTTTTTTCATTATTAATTTCAATGTTAATCGTATCATTAGTCGTATGGTTTTTCAGAAAAATGGTTTCGTAAAGTTTAGGCTTCCTATTTTCAATAAACCGAATGTTTTTTAAAGATGGAATATTTAGCTGTTTTTTAAAAGCATCATTAACCCATAAAATGTTACTAGACTTTACATTGTAAGCCACAATTCCTGTTTGAATGAGTTCTAAAATTTTTTTTAAGTACAGGTGTTGGGTTTCTTTTTCTTTATTTATTTCCAGTACTGTCCTGTTTACTTCATTAAAGCCTTTATGTAATTCTTTAACATCTTCTGCCCCCGACTTTTCATTGTACCAACGAGAAAAATCGCGATACTTTACCGATTCGAAAAAATCATCCATTTCTCGAAATCGACTAGAGATAAATTTAAAAAGATTAATAAAGCTAAAAATTGCTAGAAGAATAAAAGGAATGATTATGATAATTTTATAAGATATATTCGATTTAAAATCAAGCATACCAATAAATATCGCTAATCCAGTAAGCGAAAAAAATAAAATAAGGACTCTAATTATTAGAGCCAATTTATATTTTTTATAAGCCATATTTATTTAACCTTCTGTATAAGGCGGTTCTTGTTATTCCTAATTCTTTAGCAGATCTCGATACATTACCACCATGCTTTTCAAGTACTTTTAGAATGGCATTTTTCTCAATAGTTTCTAGTTTTAAATCATTTTGGTCGATTTTGTTGACTTGTTTTTCTATAGGAGAAAAAACAAGATCCTTATCATATAAAACAGTGTTTTCTGCCATAATTACAGCACGTTCTATGGCATATTGAAGCTCACGAACATTCCCTGGGAAGTAATAACTTTTTAGTTTTTCAATAAAACTATCATCCAGTTGAAAACTAGACTTTAAATATTTTTCAGCATACAATTCAACAAAATACTTTGCTAGTAAAACAATATCTTTCTCGCGATCTCTCAGCGGAGGCATGATAATTTCAACGGTATTGATTCTGTAAATAAGATCTTTTCTAAAATTAGCCTCATCTGCTAGTAATTCAATATCAAGATTGGTTGCACAAATAAGCCGGATGTTGATAGGAATGGCTTTATTAGAACCCAGAGGCGTTACCTGTCTGTTTTGAATAACAGTAAGTAATCGTGCTTGTTGTTGTAAGTTAATATTACCTATTTCATCTAGAAATAGCGTGCCTCCTTCAGCAGCTTCAAATCGCCCTTGTCTATCTGTCTTTGCATCGGTAAAAGCACCTTTTTTATAACCAAATAATTCACTTTCAAATAGTGTAGATGTTAAAGCGCCAACATCAACTTTAACAAAAGGTTTGTCCTTTCGCAATGAATTATCATGTATAGCTTTTGCAATGAGGTCTTTACCTGTTCCGTTTTCACCCAAAATTAAAATATTGGCATCTGTAGGTGCTATTTTTTTAATTTTGAAGAATACATCTTTCATGACATGACTTTCTCCAAGTATTTCTGTTCTGGTAATTAAAGTGTTTTGCTTTTTAGATGTTTTAGACTTTTTTTTATCTAAAATTTCACCAATAGCTTCAATAAGTTTATTGTTTTCCCAAGGTTTTACTAAAAAATCTGAAGCGCCTTGTTTTAATGATTTAATAGCCAAATCTAAATCTCCATAGGCCGTTATTAAAATAACAGAAGCCTCTTCATTGATGCTTTTAATTTTATTAAGCCAAAAAATACCCTCATTGCCAGTATTTATAAGACCATTAAAATTCATATCTAGAATAATAATATCAAATTTATTTTGCTGAATTAAGGAAACAATGTTGTTGGGATTTTTTTCTGTAACAACATGATTTGTTTTAGATTTTAGTAGTAACCTCATGGCAGTCAGTACATCGACATCATCATCTACAACTAATATATTTGCATTTTTTAATAACATTATTACAATATTACAATAATAATAGTCTCATTAAAAATTATTAAACGACAAAAATAGAATTGATAAAAAGTGTGTTGTTATCGAACGTGAGTGTATCATTTTCGAACACTTTAAATTTTTTTTAATTTTTTAATGTATTGATAGTTAAGTGTTTAAAAACTGGCATAGTAATGACTATAGATTCTGTATAAATATAATAGCATACATGGATATCCCATTAGAAAAGAAACGTTTTAGTAAAAAGAGAATTAGCATAGCTGTTGGAATATTGCTTTTAATATCATTAATAATTTTTGTAGTTGTTTCAACAGGAGGAAAGTCAAAGTTAAATGTTGATACGGAGCGTATTTCTATTAGCGAAATTAAAGAAGGTGTATTTCAAGAGAATATTCCTGTTACAGGAGTTGTTATGCCCATTACCACAATTTATTTAGATGCCCTTGAAGGGGGGCGTGTGGATGAGAAATTTGTTGAAGACGGCGCTATTATGAAACAAGGGGAACCTATTCTGCGTCTTTCTAATACAGATTTAGAGTTAAGTTTAGTGAATCAAGAAACATCTGTTTATAATCTATTAACACAAATGCAGATCTCGCAAAATGCTGCAAGACAAAATACGATTAACAAGTTAACAAGAATGACAGATGTAAAAAACACCTTAATAGAAGCAGAGCGTATATACGAGCTAAATAAAAAATTGTATACGCAAAGAGCCATTGGTGGTCAGGAGTTTAAAGAATCTGAAAACAATTACAATAACCAAAAACAGCAAATGGAGCTTGCAGAACAAATTCTTAAGGAAGATTCTATAGCAGTAAAACAAGAAGCGAATCAAGTAAAAAGTTCTTTTGCAAGAACACAAAGTGCTTTAAAATTAATGCGTAAAAAAGTAGGAGATTTAGTGGTTAGAGCACCAGTAGATGGACAATTAACCTCTTTAGATGCCGAGATTGGTCAGTCTAAAACTAAAGGGCAACGTTTGGGGCAAATTGATGTTTTAAGCGGATTTAAAGTACGTGCAGATATAGACGAACACTATATTTCCAGAATTTATTCTGGGCAACAAGGTACTTTTGAATTCAATGGAGAAACCTATGTGTTGACCATTAAAAAGGTATTTACTCAAGTTACTAATGGCCGATTCCAGGTGGATATGTTATTTGATAAAAAAGTTGAGGGTATTAGACGCGGACAATCATTACAAATTCGATTGGCTTTAAGTCAGGAAAAACAAGCCGTTTTAGTGCCTAAAGGTGGATTTTTTCAAAAAACAGGAGGAAACTGGATTTTTAAATTAAATGAAGATGGTACATTGGCTTATAAAGTAGATATTCAATTGGGAACAAAAAATACACAATATTATGAGGTTTTAGAAGGCTTGTCGCCTGGAGATAAGGTGATCACTTCTAGCTATGATAATTTTGGAGATAAACAGGAATTAGTATTAAAATAAAATATAGTTGTCCCCTCGAGCGCAGTCGAGAGGTTTGTGAGCTATAAGAAATATAATAAGGTCTCGACTGCGCTCGACCAGACAATAAAAAGTAAAAGATGATAAAAATAACAGATTTAGAAAAATATTATAAAACAGAAGAGTTACAAACCATAGCACTTAATAAACTATCCTTTGAGGTTAAAGAAGGAGAGTTTGTTGCCATTATGGGGCCTTCCGGGTGTGGGAAATCAACGTTGCTTAATATTTTAGGAATGCTGGATGATTCAGATGGAGGCAGTTTCATTTTTAATGGTGAAGAAGTGATAAATTATAATGAACGTAAACGTGCAAACATTAGAAAACATAATATCGGTTTTGTATTTCAAAGTTTTAATTTGATAGATCAACTTTCTGTTTTCGAAAATGTAGAACTCCCCTTAATATACACAGGCGTAAAAAAAGCAGAACGTAAAAAACGTGTGGAAGAAGTCTTAGAAAAAATGCAGATTATGCACAGACGTAAACACTTCCCACAGCAATTATCGGGTGGTCAGCAACAACGTGTAGCTGTAGCAAGAGCTGTAGTTAATAACCCCAAGTTAATACTTGCTGATGAGCCAACAGGAAACCTTGATAGTAGTAATGGTAATGAAGTTATGGATTTGTTAACTGAATTAAATTCTCAAGGAACCACTATAGTTATGGTAACGCATAGTGAGCATGATGCAAAATTTACGCATCGTATTATTCGTATGTTGGATGGGCAGAAAGTGGCTGAAAATAGTTTAATGTAATTTATTTATCGAGAGACTTAATTATTTCGAAACGGCATAAAAACATATTAAACCAGAATAATCTGATTATAAAAAATGACCCCAGATTTAGATAACATAAAGATCAAGAAATTAGAAAAAGAAAATGCAGATTTAAAATTACGTTTAAGTATCAAAAATCAATCACTAATTCTGGATAATAACGAGTTAACATATTTAAAGTTATTAGTAGACTTATTATTAGACGAAATAAAAGAAACATAATAAAAAGAGAGATGAAATCCCACTTTCTAAAATCAATTATAAGAAGTATTCTAAAAAAGAAATTTTTGTCTGTAGCAAAGATTTTAGGCCTTGTCGTGGGGTTTACTGTTTTTATCTTTTTAACAGCAAAAATTCAGTATGAGAATAGTTATGATCAATTTTGGACAGATTCAGAATCTGTTTACAGAGTAGCCTTAGATGTTAAATATAATAATGGTGAAGAAGTGCTATCTGCAAAAAACTTTGGTGGCGCATCAGAATTATTAGATTTAGAATTACCAGAAGTAATAAGCCACTGTAATTTTGGGAAAGATGTTGTAACCATTTTTAATGACTCAAAACAAAAAATACAAGATGTAGATTTTGTGTATACAGATCCTACCTTTTTTGAAGTGTTTAATAGAAAGATTATAAAATCTGAAAGTACAAAACTGCTTGAAAATATTCATGGTGTTGTGATTTCTCAGTCGTTCGCCAAAAAGTTATTTGGAAATGAAGATCCTATTAATAAAGAACTCACAGTTAATGAAGGCTGGAAATTTGTTGTAGATGCTGTTTTTGAAGATATTCCAAGTAACAGCCATATGAAAATAGATGTCGTGGCAGCTTATAAATCACTTTTCTACTACATGCAGAATTTTGATAATACGAAACAGGTTTTAGTAGAGAATCCTAATTATGAATATCATAAACCAGATCCTTATAGCCAAAGACGTTGGAGTACACCTGTACAATACAGACCTTATTCTTACATAAAACTTAAAAAAAATATTGGGATAAAAACTGTTGAGTCTAAGGTTGCTGGTTTGCTAGGTAAAGTGCCATTGCCTTATAGATTAAAAAATGGCAATTTGAAATTTAAGTTTCAACCTATTCGCGATATTCATTTAAAGTCCAACTTAAGTCATGAGCAGTCTGTAAATGGCAATACAAAGCAAATTATTTTTCTTTATATCATTATAGCTGTCGTGTTATTTGTGTGTTTGATCAATTTTATAAATCTAAATACAATTTCGAATATAGAGCAGCTAAAAAATTATTCCATTCGCATATTTAATGGCTCTACTTACGGGCAGATTTTTCAAATGATATTGGTAGAAAGCTTTATTTTTAATGGTCTTGCCTTACTTTTATCATTGCCTTTGGCCTATGTTTTAATTGTTAAAGAACTTCCTTCCACAAAAGTTGCACCCTACATATTTCTATCTGTAATCGCTATTGTTTTATTGGTGTCTGTCGTTGCAGCTCTTATTCCTTTTTTATCTGTAGTAAAAAACCGTTTTTCTTCGGGATTAAAAATAGGTACACAAAAGATAAGTCAAAAATGGAAAAGCCAAAAGGTTTTGGTGACCATGCAGTTTTCAATAACCATCATATTAATTGTTTGTACCGTTGGTATTTACAAACAAATGCAATTTATGGTTGCGTCCGATCTTGGGTTTGATGGCCACCAAACATTGTATAGTTTCTCTCCAATGACCATGAATCAACATCCAGATATACCAAATAAGCTAAGAACTTTTAGAAACGAATTAGTCGCTTTAAATGGTGTAAACTCTTTTTCGGTAAGTTCTAGTATCCCTGGGAAAAAGGCGAACCGTTTAAATAATCAGATTAGACCAGTAGGTGTTGCAGAACCGTTTCCAGCTTCGTTTAGTGAAATTAGTATCGATGATAATTATATAAAAACCTATGGTATTCATTTAAAAGCAGGAAAAAATTTGAGCATTCAAAATGATTGGGTCTCTAATGATATTTTAATTAATGAAACAGCCTTACAAGCTATGGGGATAACAGATGCAATAGATGCTTTGGGTAAAGTAATAACTGTTGGAAATAATAACTGTAAAATAGTAGGTGTTATTGAAGATTACCATCATACGTCGTTACACACCTCAATAGAACCAAGCATTTTTACTCAAAATTTAAATTGGGATCATAGTGTTGGGTATTATTCATTTCAACTAAATTCTAAAGACATTGATAAAACCATGTCTCATATTACACAAATATGGAATAGCTTATATCCTAAAGAGGCGTTTATTTATAATTTTTCAGATACTTCTTTTGCAGCTCAATATGCAAGAGACCAAAAGTTTAATCAAATTTTGACCTATTCAGCGTGTCTTGCTCTTTTAATTTCTTGTTTAGGGTTACTTGGTATGGCATTGTTTAATATTAAAAAGCGGGTTAAAGAAATAGGCATTAGAAAGGTAAGTGGCGCTACCGTAAGCCAAATTATGGTGATGCTAAATATAGATTTTTTAAAGTGGGTTGTTGTTGCTTATGTCATTGCGATACCAGTTTCTTGGTACACCATGAATAGGTGGTTAGAAGACTTTGCCTATAGAACAAATATTACTTGGTGGGTCTATGGTTTTGCAGGACTACTTGCCATAGGTATTGCACTTGCTAGTGTGAGTTGGCAAAGTTTTAAAGCAGCAACAAATAATCCTGTTGAAGCATTGAAAGAAGAATAATTCATCAATCTGCGCTGAAGGTATTTCAGCATAAAAACGTATAGTTATGATACGCAGCTATTTTAAAATCGCGTGGCGGAATCTTTTAAAAAACAAAGGCTATTAAAAGTTTAAGAACAGAATAAATTAGAAAGTAAATCATCAATCAAAATCAAAAAAAATGAAATTAACAAGATTATTAAAAAAACCAATAGTTAGAAGTCTAAAAAGCATGATGTTTACATGTTTAGTCTTAATAGGCATGAATGCATTAGGGCAATCAACAGCTATTAGCGTAGACCACTTTGAAAAAGTAATTATCAGTCCGCATATACAAGTAACTTTTGTAGAAGGTGATAAAGAATCTGTAACTGTTGAATCCAATAAGGTTTCTAATGACAAATTAAATATTAAAGTAAAAGGTAATACGCTTCATATTTATCTAGATGATGCAAGAATAGCTTCAAAGTCAGAAAAATATGAAGATGAGAATTGGAAAAGAAAGTGTTCCATATATCAAGGTACCATTGTTACAGCAACTGTTACCTATAAAACTATTAATGAACTTTCGCTAAGAGGCGATGAAACTTTTGTTTTTAAAGACCATATAGATAGCGCTATGTTAAGATTAAAAATTTATGGTGAATCTAAAACATATTTCAATCATCTAGACTTAGTAAATTTAAATACGACCATATATGGTGAAAGCTATTTAGAAATAAAAAAGGGTAGTGTTATTAAACACAAGATGAAGTGTTATGGTGAATGCGAAATAAATATTGGTGCTGTTAATAATGAAGACTCGAAAATTACGGCATTTGGTGAAGGGAAGTATTATTTAAACGTTTCAGATTACCTTAAAGTAACTGCATATGGAGAAGCTGTTATTAACTATAAAGGAAACCCAGAGGTAAGTAAGGGCATTATATTAGGTGAGGCTAAGATTAAGAAAATTAATTAATTATGAAAACACATCTTATTTTAAAAACGCTTCTATTTTTTCTATCAATACAAGGGTTTTCTTACGCGCAAAAAAGTGTCCTTATAAATGCTTTTGTAGATAACGAAATAAAAGCAGTAAACAGACAGATCTCGATTGACTCTACAGATTCTAATGCATTATTTATGAATACTAAAAAGGGAGACGGTTTGGGAATATTTAAAAATATATCATTCACAAAAGGTTCTATTGAAATAGACATTGCTGGAAAAAACCTGCTTGGGAGAAGCTTTGTAGGGATTGCATTTAATATAAAAAACGATTCGACCTATGAAGCTGTTTATTTTCGTCCGTTCAATTTTATAGCAGAGCAACAAATAAAAAAAGACCATATGGTACAGTATATAAGTCACCCCAAATATACTTGGCACAAACTAAGGAAAGAAAGAGGAGGCATATTTGAAAATGAACTCATACAGCCACCAAAACCAAATGATTGGTTTCATGTAAAAATTGTAATAAGTGAAAAAACGGTTAAAGTATTTGTAGACGGGGAAAAAGAAAAACCCGATTTGGTTGTGAAAAGATTAGCAGTATCGGGATCGGATAAAATAGGGCTATGGACAGGAAACAATGCTTTTGGAAGATTTAAAAATTTAGAAATAGTTAAGGATAGTAAATAACGAATTAATGTAATCATGATACGAAACTATTTAAAAATCGCATGGCGGAACCTCATAAAAGATAAGCTTCAAACAAGTATAAACATACTTGGGCTTACCATAGGTATGGTAAGCTGTTTGGCTATACTAGTTTATGTTGTAGCTCAGTTTGGATATGATACGCATTATACAGATGCGGAGTCTATTTACAGGCTTAGAACTAAAATCAAAACTATAAAAAATAATAGTATTAATGAGGATTGGGCATGTGCAAGTCCGCCCATAGCTCCCGCTATGAAAGAAGACTTCCCAGAAGTATCTGAAGTATGCCGTATCGTTTATTTTGGAGAAGATAGAACCTCGCTTTTAAAAGTAGAAGGAAGTAGTCAAGGGTATTATGAGCCTAGGGGTTATGTGGCAGATTCTACATTTTTCAAACTATTTGATTATCCATTAATAGAAGGCACTAAAGACGCTTTAAATGCGCCTAACACCATTGTATTATCTTCTAGACTAGCTAAGAAGCTTTTTAAAAAGGAAGATGTTTTAAATAAAACAGTGGTTATAGGTAATAGGGACTTTGAAGCAAAATATACAGTTACAGGGGTTTTTAATGAAGATTATGGAAAAACACATTTAAACCCTAATTACATAATTTGTATGCAATCACAAGGTGTAGGTCATTTTGTAGTTCAAGCTCAAAATTTTGCGACACATAATTTTGTATACAGTTATATCAAGTTAAAAAAGGGCGCAGATGCAGCTAGTTTAGAAAAAAAATTACCAAACTTTTTAAATGTCAGAGGTTCTAAACATATTGCTGCTATGGGTTTTGAAAAAACATTGTTGTTACAACCCCTAAAAGACATTCATTTACACTCTAAAGATATTGGTAATCAAATAGAGACAGTGTCGAACATAGAAAACCTTTATGCAATGCTTATTTTATGCGGTATTATTCTATTGGTGGCTTGTGTTAATTTTATTAACCTAAGCACTGCTAGAGCGAGTAAACGTTCTAAAGAAATAGGAGTTCGCAAAGTAGTAGGCGCTAGTAAGAGGTCCTTGGTAGGACAGTTTTTAGGTGAATCGTTACTTTTATCTCTTTTTGCTGTTATTATAAGTATTCCTATAGTAATATTATTATTGCCTTATATAAATGATATCACACAAGGTGATTTAACTTTATCACATCTTTTTAACTTTAGAATCTTATTGTTCTTTATCATTTTAGGTATCACCACAGGGTTATTAGCAGGGGTTTATCCTGCCATTATTTTATCAGCTGTAAAGCCAATAAAAGTACTTAAAGGTGTTTTTAATCTGCAACCAAATAATGGTAATCTTCGTAAAGGGTTGGTCGTGTTCCAGTTTGTGGTTTCAATAACACTAGTTATTGCTGTTACTATTATTACCCAACAATTAAAATATGCTCAAAACATCGATATGGGATTTGATAAAGAGAATCTCATAGCTATAAATTTAGGAACAGATGAAGCGATTAAAAATTTTGAGCCATTAAGAACTAAACTATCAACCGTTCCAAGTGTATCTGATGTTTCTGGCAGTAATCACTACCCTTCTCTAACTATTAGGGATGATATGGGTTTTCATCTTCCAGGTCAGGACCCAAGTAATCAAACGTTGGTTTACATGAATGGTGCAAAAGATAATTATTTTAACACCGTAGGAACAAAAATACTTAGTGGTAGAGATTTTCGTACTGGAGATGATATACAGGCCAAAGTTATTGTTAATGAAGCTACATTAAATGCGTTTAATATTCCTTTAGAAAGAGCAGTTAGTTCAAAAATTATTGGAATTAATAACGGACACTCTAGTGAATTTGAAATTGTAGGTGTTATAGAAAATTATCTCTTTGCCTCATTAAAAGAAGCTATTAGCCCTATGGTTATAACTTATGATAATACTCCAGACTGGTTAGTTGCTAAAACGAATTCGGCTAATTTAAAATCTTTACTAGCACAATTAGAAGACACTTGGAAAACTGTAAACCCCAATACACCTTTCGTATACAACTTTGTAGATAGTGAAGTAGCAAAACTGTTTAAAGAAGAACAACGTTTAAGTAAAATATCCTCATTATTTACCTTTCTGGCCATTCTTATAAGCTGCCTAGGGCTTTTTGGTTTGGTTTCTTTTATAGCCGAACAAAAGAAAAAAGAAATAGGTATTAGAAAAGTATTGGGTGCAAGCGTTCAAACCGTAATAAAATTAATGACCAAAGATTACATAGTATTGGTTATTGTAGCTTTTATAATTGCTACCCCAATAGCTTACTATTTAATGCAACAATGGTTAGACGGTTTTCAATTTAGAATAGATATTCAATGGTGGACATTTTTATTAGCAGGCGGTTTTGCCTTAACAATCACCTTTTTAACAGTAGGTTTTCAATCAATTAAATCTGCATTAGCCAATCCAATAAAAAGTTTAAGAACAGAATAATATGATACGTAACTATTTTAAAATCGCGTGGCGAAACTTAACAAGAAGAAAAGTGTTTTCAGCTATTAATATCCTAGGGCTTGCCATAGGTTTTGGTAGTAGTATTATAATTTATCTGTTTTTAAACTATCATTTTTCTTTTGAAAATTTTCATGCGAATGCAGATAGAATTTATAGAATAGATACAGAAGAAACAAGAGGAACCGTAAATCATATAGCAAGTGTACCTCCTGGTCTTGCAAGTACATTAAGAGAGGATTATGATTATACAGAAAAGGTTGCCAAAATTGTTTGGAAAGAAAATTTAGTAGTAAGTATTACTAAAAATGCTAACAAGGATAAATATAAAGAAGAAGTGGCATTTGTTGAAGACGGCTTTTTTGATATTTTTAGCTTACCAACAATAAGAGGGGGTAAACCTATTCTTTCCCAACCAAATACAGCGGTAATAACCGAAAAACAAGCACTAACAATGTTTGGGAAACGAGATGTTGTAGGAGAGGTTTTTGTGCTTGATAATGATAAGACAATAGAAATAGTAGGGGTTTTAAAAGATTTTCCAAAATCTACTTTTTTAAAGACCGAAATTTTTATCGCTTTTGAAAACCTTACTAGTATTAATTCCTTTGAAGCTGGTGAAAGTTGGTATGGAATATCTGGAGGTCTTAAGTGTTTCGCGCTTCTAAAACCAGATGTAAAAAAAGCAACCTTAGAAACAGCTCTTTTAAAATTACCAGAAAAATACAGGTCTAACGATATTACAACCAAGCATGTATACAAATTACATGCCTTAAAAGATATTCACTTTATAGTAGATTATGGAGGGATAGATGCTACGTTTCTTATTCTATTTGGAATTATAGGATTGTTTTTAATAGGAATAGCGGCTATTAATTTCATCAATATATCAACAGCCCTATCTACTTATCGTTCAAAAGAAATAGGTATACGCAAAGTATTAGGCAGCATTAAGCAACATTTGTTCTGGCAATTTATTGTTGAGACTTTTTTAATCACTTTAATGGCCGTTTTATTAGGATTGTTGATTGCTGCCATTTTTCTTCCAGCATTTAACTCTTTATTTGACCTTGAATTATCTTTAAAAACACTGTTAAATGTTCAGTTTTTAAGTATGATACTACTACTTCTAGGAGTGGTTACATTTATGTCGGGTTCTTACCCTGGCATTCTAATGTCTCGTATTTTACCAGTATTAGCTTTAAAAGGAAAATTTTTTCAAAAGCAAACAAAAGGCATATCTACACGGAAAGTTTTAGTAGTAACACAGTTTTCAATATCAATTATTCTTATTGTAGCTACTATAGTCATTTCTAAACAAATTGATTATGCTGTTAATAGTGATTTAGGATTTGATAAAGATGAGGTTGTCATGTTAAGCCTTCCTAAAACTATTGATGGTGTCAAACAGAAAAGTTTAAAACAGCGTTTAAAAAATATTTCAGGGGTTAAAGATGTCTCTATGTGTTTAAGTAGCCCAGGGGCATCAACTAGCAGTTGGTATTCTACTGTTGTGTATGACAATAGACCAGAAGCAGAAAAGTTTCAGATTTCATTAAAACCTGGAGATGAAGATTATTTGAAATTATATGACGTCTCTTTTGTTGCTGGCAGAAACTTTTTCAAAAAAGAACACTCAGATGAAATGATTGTGAATGAGCAATTTGTTAAAAAAATAGGAGAGACTCCCGATGCAATCTTAGGTAAAAAGTTAAGTGTGAATGGTATGAATGGAAAAGTAATTGGGGTAATTAAAGATTTTCATAATGAAAAATTTACCAGTGGTATAAGTGCCATAGTTATTACTCCTAATGCTGAATGGTATAGTGAAATATCGTTAAAAATAAGTCCTTTAGATACTAAAAGTACTTTGGCTAATGTTGAAAGAGAGTGGTCTCAAACGTTTCCAAATCATATTTTTGATTATAGATTTTTAGATGATAGAATTAACCGACAGTATAGAGCAGAGCAGCGTTATCTTTTCCTTTCAAAAGTATTTTCAGGATTGGCTATTTTAATAGGTTGTTTGGGGATCTATGGGTTAATACTATTTTTTGTTAATCAGCGCATCAAAGAAGTAGGTGTCCGAAAAGTTTTAGGTAGTAGCGTAAGTCATATATTGAGTTTATTCTCTGTAGATTTCCTTGTACTTATCTTAATAGCAGGAGTCATAGCTACACCAATTGCTTGGTATTTAACAGAACAATGGTTACAAGAGTATGTATATAGAACTAAAATACACTGGTGGTACTTTGCTATTGCTATTCTTTCTGTAATGTTGATTACCCTCGTAACTATAAGTTATCAGACAATAAAAGTTGCAATTACCAACCCTATTAAAAGCTTAAGAACAGAATAATATGATACGTAACTATTTCAAAATAGCTTGGCGAAGCTTGAAAAGGCAGCCGTTTTTTACATTTCTAAATATTTTTGGACTTACTATTGGTATAGCAGGAAGCTTATTAATCGGTCTTTACCTATACGATGAGTTAAGCTTTGACAAAATGTTTGCAGATTCCGACAGAATTCATAGAATTAATGCAGATGTTAAATTTGGAGGTGTCACTCATGATATGGCTAAAGTACCTTCGCCAATGGCTCAGACTATGTTAAACGATTGTCCGCAAGTAGAAATGGTGACTAGAATTAGAGATGAAGCTGGAGCACTCATTAAGAAAAAGAATTCTCAAAACAATATAAAAGAAAAGCATGCAACGTATGTTGACGCTAATTTTTTTGAAATGTTTGGTGTTGATTTACTGGCTGGTCAGACACATGCATTAAAAGAACAAAATACTTTAGTACTTACAAAAACTGCCGCTCTTAAACATTTTGAAACCATACATAGCGCTATAGGTAAGCAACTTATTATAAACAATGATGAGCTATATACAGTTACTGGCATTGTAAATGATTTTCCAAAAAATTCATTTCTCAGAAATCATACTGTACTGGTATCAACATCAGGTTATAGTTTAGCACAGGAAAACCAATGGGGGAATTTTAATTTTTACACCTTCGTCAAGCTATTACCTAATGCAAACATCGATAATTTGGAAACCGTTCTTAAAGGGTTTGTAGGTAAATATCTTGTCCCTTGGATGCAAACTTTTTTCCCAGGGATGACGGAAGAAAGCTTTTTTGCTTCTGGTAATTATTTATACTACGAGATCATACCGTTAACAGATATTCATTTATCAGGAAATAAGGAAGAAGAACTGAGCCCTAATAGCGCCATGCAGAATGTGTATATCCTTTCATGTATTGGTCTATTTTTAATTGTGCTGGCTAGCGTTAATTTCATTAACTTATCTACAGCATCTTCTTTAAAAAGAGCCAAAGAAGTAGGTATACGCAAAACATTGGGTTCAAATAGACTTAGCCTTATCAAACAATTTCTTACAGAGTCTGGTTTAATTTCATTTATAGCACTTTTAGTAGCTATAGGTGTAACCGCATTGACCCTTCCGTTTTTTAATACATTGGCAGATAAGACCATAGAGATACCTTTTGGTAATCCTATTTTTTGGTTGGTTTTGATTGCATGCACAGTACTATTGGGTAGTTTTTCAGGAATGTATCCTGCATTTTTTATGTCTCGGTTTATACCCGTTCATGTACTTAAAGGAAGTACCAATAGCAATACCAAAGGAGGAGGTCTTAGAAACACATTAATAGTATTTCAATTTTCTATTTCGGTAGTTTTAATTGTAGCTACAATAGTCGTGTACCAACAATTAAATTTTATTCAAAACAAAGATTTAGGCTATACTAAAGATCAGGTTTTAATTATAGATGATGTTCATGGTGCTGGAGATAGAGTACAAACATTTAAAGCTGAGGTGCAAAAACTATCTAACGTTAAAAGCGCATCGGTAAGTGGCTATCTGCCAACACCATCACTAAGAAGAGACCGAACTTATCGAAGATCAAGGAATACAGACCAAGAAAACCCAGTAAACATGCAATCTTGGGAAGTGGACTATGATTACATATCTACAATGGGTATGGAAATAATTGCAGGTAGAGGGTTTGACAAACAGTTTACCACAGATTTACAATCTATTGTTTTAAATGAATCGGCTATTGAATTGTTGGGCGTAACACCAGAAGAAGCCATTGGAATGAACCTTTCTGAAAAGGTTAAAATAATAGGGGTTGTTAAAAATTTCCACTTTGAATCCCTAAAAGATAAAGTTGGGGCTTTGGGACTTACAATAGGTAATTCAAATAACTCAATGGCGGTATTATTAGCAGCAGGTGATTTTTCAAATACTATTTCAAAAATAGAAAGTATATGGAATGAAATAGCTCCAGGAGAGCCTTTTGCCTATAATTTTATGGAAGATTCTTTTAATACGGTATACAAGGAAGAGCAAAAATTAGGAGTGATTTTTATGACATTTACCATACTATCTATTTTTATAGCTTGTCTAGGTTTGTTTGGTTTAGCGGCATTTAACGCTCAAAAACATTTTAAAGAAATTGGTATAAGAAAGGTTTTAGGAGCTACAGTAAATCAAATTACGTTAAAACTCGTTTTTACCTTTTTAAAACTTGTAAGTATTGCCATTTTAATTTCATTACCAATTAGCTGGTATGCTATGAATGTGTGGCTTCAAGATTTTTCATACCGTATAGACATAAGTTGGCAAATATTTGCTTTTACAGTACTAATCGTATTGGTAGTGGCCGTTTTAACCATAAGTTTTCAAAGTATAAAAGCAGCTATTGCTAATCCTATTAAAAGTTTAAGGACCGAATAATCATGATACGTAACTATTTTAAAATCGCATGGCGAAACTTATTAAAGAATAAAGGTTTTTCATTTATAAATATTTTCGGTTTAAGTGTTGGTGTAGCAGCTTGTATTTTGATTAGTATTTACATTTTGCATGAAAGTAGTTATGATAAACATGTATCAAACTTTGAGAATATTTACAGGATGACTACTGATTATTCTAAGGTTCGTGGTTTAAATGGTACTGGAATCTTTTTTTCTGCCAATACAGCACCAACAATACTTAACGACTTTGAAGAAGTAGAAAATACGGGAAGGCTTATGGCTGTCCAAGGGTTTGATGGTGCGGGAAGTAATGACATACGGTTTGATGATGAATCTACACAATATTACGAAGAAGGCTTTACCTATGCAGATCAATCCATTATTGATATTATGGATATTCAAATGGTATATGGAGATGCTAAAACCGCTTTAGATAAACCTAAAACCATTGTTATTTCAGAAAAAATTGCAAATAAATACTTTAAAAATAAAAACCCCATTGGTCGTACTATATTTTTAAATGGTAATAATCAAGACCCGTTTAAGATTAATGGTGTTATGAAGGACTTTGCTACTAACTCACATTTGGATTATGAGTTTTTAATTACGTTAAAAGATGTAGAGTTTGAAAGAGGTGAACAAACTAGTTGGGTTGGAGAAAAATATTTTACCTATGTGTCACTTAAACCTGATATTGATATAAAAACTTTTGAGCAAAAGGTAAGTACGACCTTAATAGGGAGGTATTTGAAACCTGCATATAAGTCTGCAGGATTTCCTAGTTGGGTGAATTTAGAAGAACGCATGAAATTTGTGCTGCAACCACTAGCAGACATTAACTTATATTCTTCGCATATTTATGGTGAATTAAATTTCAGCAACGACATAAAAACTATTTGGATTTTTGGTATAGTGGCGTTGTTTATTCTTATAATCGCTAGTATTAATTTTGTAAACTTATCTACCGCAAAATCAGCGAATAGAGCTAAGGAAGTCGGATTAAGAAAAGTAGTAGGTTCAACCCGTAAGCAATTGATAGGTCAGTTTTTGGCAGAATCTATATTAATTTCATGTATTGCTTTTAGTATAGGTGTAGTATTGTCAGCATTATTTATGCCGCTATTTAGAACCCTGTGTGGAATAGATTTAATGATGCCTTGGTCAAGTTTTAAATTTATATCTACTTTACTATTAACATCACTTGTAGTTGGTATATTGGCAGGATTATATCCTTCTTTTTATCTTTCTAATTTTAACCCTATTAATGTACTTAAAGGTAAATTGAGTTCTGGAAGTACATCAAGTGGATTAAGAAGTAGCTTGGTGGTATTTCAATTTACCATTTCTATAGTTTTAATTGTAGCAACACTTATAGTTAATAAACAGTTACAATTTATTTTAAATTCTAAAATAGGATTTGAAAAAGACCAGATAGTCCAATTATACAGTACTAACTTGTTAAAGTCTAAAACCATTTCATTTAGAGATGAGTTAAAAACGATACCTGGAGTCGCAAATGTGAGTGTTGGCGATTTTTTACCTCTAAATGGAGCCAAAAGAAATGGAGCGTACTTTGTAAAAACAGAAATGGATGGTATTGATGAAAGTATATATGGGCAATTTTGGAGTATTGATGAGAACTATATTGAAACACTAGGTATAAAATTACTTGAAGGACGTAACTTTTTCGAAGAGAGTAAAACAGATAGAGAAACCGTAATTATAAATCAAGCTCTGGCAAAAGCATTACACTTAGAAAATCCTATCGGGGAAAGCATTTCAAGAGAAGGAGGAATTCCTCTAAAAATAGTAGGTGTGGTAGAAGATTTTAATTATGACAGTATGAAGGAGACAATAAGACCCCTTTGTTTTATAAAGAGTACTAGCAATAGTATTATGTCTGTAAAATTAAATACCACAGATGTGTCTGGTACGCTTGCTGCTATTGAAGGTAAATGGAAAGCTTTTGTGCCTAATATGGCATTTCGTTATAAATTTATGGATGCATCCTTTGCCCAAACATACAATAACGTAAGTAGAATAAAAGCAGTATTTACAACATTTGCCGTTTTAGCCATATTGGTTGCATGTTTAGGGTTGTTAGCACTTTCAGCATATATGGTGGAGCAACGTAATAAAGAAATGAGTATTCGTAAGGTCTTAGGGGCTTCTGTACAAACCATATTTAAATTACTAACAAAGAACTTTCTGGTACTCGTTATCATTGCACTTGCTGTAGCTATTCCTGCTGCTTATTATCTCATGCAAACATGGTTGCAAGATTACGAATACAAAATTGATATGTCTTGGTCTGTATTTGCTATTGCAGGCATTATTGCCTTAGCTATTGCTTTGCTTACCATTAGCTATCACGCCATGAAATCTGCTTTAATAGATCCCGCTAAAGTGTTAAGAACAGAATAAAAAAACTATTATGATACGCAACTATTTTAAAATCGCATGGCGGAGTTTTATAAAAGATAAAAGTTTTACAACGATTAACTTATTAGGGCTAGCAACAGGATTTGCCATAGCTTTATTAATTATTCAATATGTAAGGTTTGAATTGAGCTATGAAAACACGCATGAAAAAGCCGATAGAGTAGTAAGGTTGACTTATGATATTATGGATGGTGAAACAGTAAGTTCACAAGACTGTGAAACCAATCCGCCATTAGGAGCCAAATTAAAATCTGAAATGGCAGAAGTAGAAGATGTTACTAGAGCTTATCACATAGGAGAGCCTAGCGTAACCATAGAAGTAGATAACAAACAGTTTATAGTAGAAAAGGTGTATGCGGCAGATCCTTCGTTCTTTAACTTGTTTACATATCCTTTATTGCATGGGAAACAAGATGGGATTTTTACAGAGCCAAACCAAACCGTTTTAACAGCATCAAACGCATTAAAATATTTTAACCGTACCGATGTTATTGGGGAAACCATTGCTTTGCCTGCAGCAGGAACAGAAGTATTGTTGGATATCGTAGGGGTTGTATCAGATAGTCCTGCAAATACACATTTGAAGTTTGATATGTTAATGTCTTATGCAACCATGTTAACAGACCCTGTAATGCAAGCACTTTATGGAGAAACAGAAGATAATTGGAATGGGAATAATACGTTTACTTATGCTTTACTTAACAAAAATGCAGCTTACGAAAGTTTCACAGATAATTTAGTCGGATTTAACAAACAACTAAAAAGTGAAGGAAAAATACTGACCGACCGTGTAATTGGTCAGAAAATTGAAGATATTCATTTATACTCTAACAAGCCTTTTGAGCCAGAACCAAATGGAAACGCTACGGCTGTTTTTTTCTTGTTAGGTGTCGCTTTTTTAGTTATTATCAGTGCATTTGTAAATTACGTTAATTTGGCAACATCTAAAGCCTTAGATAGAGCCAAAGAAGTAGGTGTTAGAAAAGTAGTTGGCTCTACTAAAAATCAATTAAGAGTTCAGTTTTTAATTGAATCTTTACTCATGAACTTGCTAGCAGGACTCTGCGCTTTGGTAATTATTTTCTTTGTTAAAGAACGTTTTATTGAAATAGCAGGTTTGCCATCAAGTTTTAGTGTTTTTGCAGATGTATTTTTCTGGGGAATTCTTGGAACATTTTTGATATTAGGGGTTTTGTTTTCTGGAGTATATCCAGCATTGGTATTATCGTCTTTCAAACCATCACTTATTTTAAAAGGGAACTTTTCTCATTCGTTTAAAGGTGCTTTACTCCGAAAATCTTTAGTGGTATTTCAGTTTAGCGTCACCATAGTACTGTTAATATTAGTGTTTACTATTACAGAACAGTTGAGTTTCTTAAGAAATATGGAATTGGGTGTTGAGACAGATAATACTATAATTGTAGAAGCTCCCATTCAGAATGGTTCTGAAGAAAGATATGGAGTGTTTAAACAAAAACTTTTGGCGAATTCTAATATTAAAAATGTGTCACTATCTGAAGCTGTTCCAGGTGAACTGGCTAATGAAATGAGTACAACTACTGGAATTAACCTCTCAGAATCTTCAGAAAAACACAACCATAATTTTTACATCACAACCATAGATGAAAACTTTATTCCGCTAATGAATATGGAGTTATTGGCAGGAGCAAATTTTGACGAAACCAGTGTGCCAGAAAAGAAAGAAGTTATAGTAAACGAAAGAGCGCTTAGTCTTTGGGGGGCTCGTGATTACGAACTGGTTATTGGCAAAAAAATAAAGATGTGGGGAGATGAATGGACAATAAAGGGCGTGCTTAAAGATTACCATCAAGAGTCTGCCAAAGTACCATTTGTACCCATTATTCACAGATTTTCAAATTCTTTTGAAGGTTTAGCTAGTGTTAAGTTTCACAATGATAACCCAAAAGAACAACTAGCTCAATTAGAATCAGTTTATAAATCGGTATTTCCAGAGGCACCATTTTCATATTTTTTTATGGATACCGAATTTGATAAACAATTTAAAGCAGACAGACGTTTTCAAGACGTATTTAATGTGCTTACAGGGTTTGCCATACTCATAGCATGTCTTGGCTTATTTGGTTTAGCTTCATTCACGGTTTTAAAACGAAAAAAAGAAATAGGAATCCGTAAAGTGATAGGAGCAAGTGTCACAAATATTTTAGTGTTATTATCAAAAAACTTTGTAAAAACAGTGTTGTTGTCTATACTTATTGGTACGCCTATAGCATACCTTTTAGCTAATAATTGGCTAGAAAACTTTACAGCCAGAATACACTTAAAGGTATGGTTATTTACAGTACCGGTATTGCTGGTTATGTTATTTGTTCTTATTTCAATTAGTGTAAAAACAATTAATGCTGCTTTAGTAAACCCAGTAAAATCACTTAAACAAGAATAGTTCATCAATCAAAAAAACAATCATGATTCGTAATTATTTCAAAATCGCGTGGCGAAACCTTAAAAAACAACCCTTTTTTACATTTCTAAACATCTTTGGGTTAACTATTGGAATGGCAGGTAGTCTATTAATTGCATTATATGTTTATGATGAATTGAACTATGACAATATGTTTCCTGATGCTGACCGCATACATCGTATTAATTTGGATGTTAAGTTTGGCGGAGATGTAAGCAATTTTGCTGAGATTTCCAGTCCAGTGGCTGAAGTGTTGGAAAACGACGTGCCTCAAATTGAGTTAATTACACGTTTTCGTAACAGCGGTAATATGCTAATAAAGAAACATGAAACCGATATCAATGTAAAGGAACTACAGGTTAGTTATGTTGACCCAAGCTTTTTTGAAATGTTTGGGATTGATGTATTATTTGGTGATAGTGCATCTGCATTGAATGAACCCAATACATTAGTTTTAACTAAAACAGCTGCAGAAAAACATTTTAACATAGAAGAAGCTGTTGGGAAAAGCCTTATTTTAAATAATGGTGATACTTATGTTGTAACAGGGGTTATAGAAGATTTACCAAAAAACTCACTTTTAAGAGACCATAGTGTATTTTTAGCTATGGCAGGCAACCAAGAAGAAAAAGAGAACAATTGGGGAAGTAACAATTTTCCAACCTTTATAAAACTTTTACCAACTGCTAACATTCAAGATGTTCAAACTGCCTTGGATGGCTTTTTTAAAAAATATTTTATTCCATATGCTCAGCCTTATATGCCTGGTATCACAGAAGAGCAGTTTTTAGCATCAGGAAATTATTATAATTTCAGTACCATTAATCTACAGGATATTCATTTGCATTCTAACAGGTTTCCAGAAATGAGTGCTAACGGAAGTATTCAAAATATTTATATTTTATCCTTTATAGGCCTATTTCTTATCATACTGGCAAGTGTCAACTTTATGAATTTGTCTACAGCACATTCTCTTAAACGTGCAAAAGAAGTAGGTATTAGAAAAACATTGGGGTCTGGTAAATCTGCTTTAGTAAGTCAGTTTTTAGCAGAGTCAGGCTTAATAACATTTATAGCATTATTGGTGGCTATAGGAGTTGCAGCTTTGGCACTTCCTTTTTTTAATGCACTTGCAGATAAGACCATGGAAATCCCTTATGGGAAGCCATTATTTTGGTTGGTTTTAGTTATATGCACATTGGTACTTGGTCTTTTATCGGGAATATATCCTGCGTTTTTCATGTCACGTTTTATTCCTGTTAAGGTGCTTAAAGGAGGTGCTAATGATAGCCGTAAAGCAGGTGGTATTAGAAGTTCGTTAGTAGTGTTTCAATTCGCTATATCGGTGTTTTTAATTATTAGTACACTGGTAGTTTTTCAACAATTACAATACATTCAAAATAAGGACGTCGGGTATGCAAAAGATCAGGTTTTGGTCATTCAAGATGTGGGGACTTTAGGTAACCAACAACAGGCATTTAAGCAACAAATAAAACAATTAGCAAGTGTAAAACAGGCTAGTTTAAGTAGTTATTTGCCGATTCCTTCTTATAGAAGAGATAGAGGTTTTTATGAAGAAGGAGCAATAAGTCAGGAGAATGCATTACAAATGCAAAGTTGGGATGTTGATATGGATTATTTGTCAACACTGAATTTAGAACTGATTGCTGGCAGAGATTTTAATAAAAAATTTGGTAGCGATTCTCTTAGTATCATAATAAATGAAGCGGCTGTAAAAGTATTAGATATTACACCAGAAGAAGCTATAAATAAACGATTTACTTATGAGTTAGGTGAAGAAAACCCCAGATTTTTTACAGTTGTAGGTGTTGTTAAAGACTTTCATTTTGAGACATTACGAAATGATATAGCGGCATTGAGTATGCATATTGGTGGTTATGCCAACGATTTAGTAGTGAAAATTAGTGGAAGTGATTATGTCACCACTGTATCTAATATTGAAAGTATATGGAAAACTATGGCATCTGGGCAATTATTCAATCATTATTTCATGGAAGATTCTTTTAATAATACCTACAATGCAGAACAACGTTTAGGACGCATTTTTATAACTTTTACAATTCTATCCATTTTTATTGCTTGCCTCGGATTATTTGGGTTGGCTGCATTTAGCGCCGAAAAACGTGCCAAGGAAATAGGGGTTCGTAAAGTTTTAGGAGCTAGCGTTGGACAAATAACCTATAAGCTTTCTATAGACTTTTTAAAACTAGTTGGTATCTCCATTTTAATAGCATTGCCATTGGCTTGGTATGCTATGAATAAGTGGTTAGAAGACTTTGAGTATAGCATAACTATAGGATGGGGTGTGTTTATTTTGGCTGTAGTTTTGGCATTATTAGTTTCAATTTTAACCATAAGTTTTCAAAGTATAAAAGCAGCTATAGTAAACCCCATTAAAAGTTTAAGAACAGAATAATATCATCAAAAAACGAACAATCATGATACGTAACTATTTTAAAATTGCATGGAGAAACCTATTGAAGAATAAAAGCTTCTCGTTTATCAACATTTTTGGATTGAGCATAGGAGTAGCTGCTTGTATTTTAATAACCATTTATATACTTCATGAGAGCAGCTATGACAGTGGTGTTCCAAATTCTGAGAATGTATATAGAATGACAGGTCAATATATTGAGGATAGTCGTGTTAACAATGGTATTCACTTTTCAGCAAATACAGCTAGCACTGTTTTAAAAGACTTTGAAGAAGTGGAAAATTCAGGTAGATTAATGGCTAATCAGCTTTTTTATAGAGCTGGTAGCAATGAGATACGTTTTGATGGAGAAGATATGCAACACCATGAAGAAGGCTTTACGTATGCTGATCAATCCATGATTGATATTATGGGTGTTAATATGGTTTATGGGGATGTAACAACAGCACTCACTAAACCAAAAACAATGGTGATTTCACAACGTATTGCCACAAAATATTTTAAGAGTGAAAATCCTGTAGGGCGTATTATGTACCTAAATGGTAATAATGAAGATCCATTTGAAATTACTGGAGTGATGGAAGATTTTGCTAGTAATTCTCATTTAGACTATGATTTTTTAATCACATTAAAAGATGTAGAGTTTGGTGAGGGCGAACAAACAAGATGGATTCAAAATAACTATTTCACTTATATAGTTTTAAAATCGGGTACTAATGTTGCCGCTTTTGAAAAAAAGATGGGCACTACTTTAATAGAAAAGTATATAAAACCAGCTTTCCAGTCTGCAGGGTTTGCAGGTTGGGAACAAATGCATGAGCGGATTAAAATGTACTTACAACCTCTTACAGACATTAATTTGCATTCTGCGCATATAAGTTTTGAATCTAGTTCTAGAAATGATATTAAAATCATATGGATTTTTGGTATTGTCGCCTTGTTTATTCTAATTATTGCAAGCATCAATTTTGTTAATTTGTCAACAGCAAAATCCGCTAACCGTGCAAAGGAAGTAGGTCTTAGAAAAGTGGTAGGCTCTACACGTTCACAACTTATTGGTCAGTTTTTGGCAGAATCCATTCTTATTTCACTTATTGCTTTTATTGTTGGAATAGCCTTATCTGCTTTATTAATGCCTCTTTTTAGGAGTATGTCTGGTATTGATTTAATAATGCCTTGGTCTAGTTTTGGGTTTATTCCAATTATTTTAATGGCATCAATTTTTGTAGGTATTCTGGCTGGTCTATATCCGTCGTTTTACCTCTCAAACTTTAACCCTATTAATGTGCTTAAAGGTAAATTAAGTTCAGGGAGCAAATCATCTGGATTGAGAAGTAGCCTAGTAGTTTTCCAATTTACAATTTCAATCATTTTAATTGTAGGAACATTAATTGTAAACCAACAAATGAATTTTATTTTGAATTCTAAGGTAGGGTTTGAAAAAGACCAAGTTGTTCAAATTTACAGTACTAATATTTTAAATGAACGCGTTGAAACCTTTAAAGAAGAACTTGAAAAATTACCAGGTGTTAGCAGTGTTTCTGTTAGCGATTATTTACCAATTGAAGGCACCAAAAGAAATGGAAATAGTTTTGTAAACGAAGGTAAAGATGGTATTGACGAAAATATACCTGGGCAGGCCTGGGTAATAGATGAAGACTATATTGAAACAATGGGAATGAGCTTAGTTGATGGGCGCAATTTTATTGCAAGTAGAGCTTCTGATGAGCAAGCGGTGATAATAAATCAAGCCATGGCAAAAGAATTAAATCTAATAGAACCCATTGGTAAACGAATCTCTAGATATGGCGAGCTTTATGAAGTTATAGGCGTTGTAGAAGATTTTAATTTTGATACGATGAAAACATCGGTGAGACCACTTTGTTTTTTTAGCGGAATAAGTCCCTCCATAACTTCCGTAAAAATAAATACATCAAATGTCTCAGCAGTATTATCATCAATGGAAGCAAAATGGAAGGCGTTTGTTCCTAATATGGCATTTAGATACGAATTTATGGATGCGTCTTTTTCTAAAATGTATGATAACGTAAACAGAATAAAATCCATATTTACAGCATTTGCCATTTTAGCCATATTGGTGGCTTGTTTAGGTTTACTAGCGCTTTCAGCTTACATGGTAGAACAGCGTAACAAAGAAATGAGTATCCGTAAAGTACTTGGAGCTTCAGTACAGACTATTTTTAAATTACTTACAAAAAACTTTTTAGCACTTATTATAATTGCACTATCTGTTGCAATTCCAATAGCTTACTATTTAATGCAAACGTGGTTGCAAGATTATGAATATAGAATAGATATGTCTTGGTCTGTTTTTGCCGTTGCAGGTATTATAGCAATGACTATAGCTTTAGTAACTATAAGTTATCATGCAGTAAAATCTGCATTAATAAATCCAGCAAAAATTTTGCGTTCAGAATAAAAAATCAAAATGTATCAATCAAGAAACATATCTAAAAACAACAACAAACATGAAAAACCACAACAAACTTTTATTTTTTATAGCCATAGCATTTTTATGTGTATCTAATACCGTAAAAGCACAACAAAATAATACTGTAATTCAAGATTCCCTTTTTTCCAAAACATTGAATGAATATAGAAATTACCGTGTTGTTTTACCAGCAGACTATAGCTATGATTTGAATTCGGATAAAAAACATGATGTTATTTATGTGTTAGATGGAGAAACCGTAGTAAATGTAGTGTCTCCAACACACCGAATTGCATCAGATTGGCAGGCAATACCAAGATGTATTATTGTTGGAATAGATAATAAATTTGTAGATGGTGTAGTGATGCGTGATAGGGACTTATTACCTACTCATGATAAGCGTTCACCCTTATCAGGAGGCGCCGATAATTATATCAAATTTATTAAAGAGGAGTTAATGCCTCATATTAATAAAACCTATGCTACATCAAAATACAATACACTTTTTGGACATTCTCACGGTGGCACATTCGCTATTTACAGCATGTTAAAAGCTCCTAATCTATTTAGCGCTTATATAGCAGCAGACCCATCATTATGGTGGGATGGAAAATATGTGATTAAACTGGCAAAAGAGACATTGCCTAATCTGTTAGATTTAGATGTAAAACTGTTTATAAGTGGTCGTGAAGGTATGCCATATAGAGGTATGGGAATTGAAGCTGTAGGTGATGTTTTAAAAGAGAATTCACCTAATAATCTCTATTGGAAAAGTGTAGCTTATAAAAATGAAACACACATTACCATTTTATTAAAAACGGTTTATGATGGTGTGAAATTTGTGTATCCGAATTTTAAGGAATAAGAATAATATGTTTAAGAATAATTTAAAGTTTGCATTAAGAGTCTTTAGTCGTGAAAAGTTTTTTACAGCTATTAATATTGGTGGTTTAGCTCTAGGGTTTGCAGTGTGTATTCTTATTCTGGGGTATGTAACCTTTGAGTTTTCTTATGAAGATCATATTGATAATAAGGCAAACGTATATAGGGTTGCCACAGCTAGATATGTACATGGTAAAAAGGTGTTTGAAGGTACTAAGGGACCATCTATATTAGAACAAATTGCTCCTGTAGAAATACCAAATATAGAGCATGCTACACGAACTTATTTTGAACCTTGTCTGGTTAGAACTGATGATAAAAAATATGCGAAACAAAAAGTATATTGGGTAGATAAAGATTTTCTTAAAGTGTTTAAGGGGTTACTTATTTCAGGAAATCCAGATACAGCCTTAGATGCGCCTTTAAAAATGGTACTTACAGCATCTAGAGCCTATGCCCTTTTTGGTAATGAAGACCCAATAGGAAAAGAAGTAAAGGTAAATGAAGGCATGCCTTTTCAGGTAACAGGCGTTGTGAAAGATCCACCATTAAATACCCATTTTAAATACGAATATTTAGCTACGCTCGACACTTGGGTGCATTATGGATGGATACAAAAAGAAGGGAATTGGCATTGGAATTTCGGCCAGAATTACATTTCGGTATCCAATCAAGGTTCAAAAGATAACATTCAAAGGGCATTAAATAATTTAAGCTTATTACATGTAAACCCTGAAAAAAGTGAAGGGAAAAAGATAGAATTTGGCTTACAGCCTATTGAAGATATTCACTTAACGTCTAATTATAATGATGAGCTAGAAGCTAATGGAAACCTCAGTCAAGTTTACATCATTATGGGGGTTGGTATTGCTATATTAATCATTGTTTTTATCAATTTTATTAATTTAAGTACAACACTTTCTCTACGAAGATCCAAAGATACAGGTGTTAGAAAAACCTTAGGAGCATCAGCCTTACAATTAAGAATTCAATATTTTATTGAAGCCTTTTTACTAAATGTGACTGCATTAATAATTGCTGCAATTATTGTGTTAGTTAGTACTTCATTTATAGAAAGCTATTTTAATATTTCACTAAGTTTTAATGTGTTTACCAAACCATTGTTCTGGTTTTTAGGGATTCTAATTTTTGGTGTATGCGTATTAGCTGTTAGTTTTTATCCTGCTTTTGTTTTAACTTCTATAGATGTAAATACGGCAATAAAAGGAAAAATAATAAAAGGAAGAACGAGTCATGCCTATATAAAGCAAGGACTTTTGGTAGTACAATTTTGTGCATCCATATTTCTTACCATAGCAGCTTATGTGGTCTATCAACAAGTGCAATTTATGCAAAACTACGATTTAGGAATTAACACCAATCAAGTTATTGTTTTGCAAGCTCCTACAAGTTTAAATGCAGGTGGTTGGCATTCATATGACGAAATAGCCATAAAAAATGGAAAATACAATGTATTCAGGCAACAACTTTTACAGAATTCATCATTAAAAGAAGTCGCATCGTGTTATAGCATTCCAGGAGAAGAAGCCGAACTTTTACGGCATAATATTAAGCTTAAAGGAAAGGGAGAAGCTATACAAACTGAAGTTGAAGAGCGCCTTATTGATGAAAATTTCCTTCCTCTTTATGGGGCAGAAATTCTAGCAGGAAACAATTTTGAAATAGACCCTACACAGCAAAAAATGGAAACTATTATTAACGAAAAGGCTTTGGAGCTACTTGGGTTTGAAAGTCCAGAAGATGCTTTAGGACAAGAAGTGATGTTAGATGGGCTTCTTTGGAAAATAAGAGCCATTGTGGCAGATTTTCATATGAAATCATTAACAGAGTCTATATTGCCAGCTTTTTATACAAACAGGCACCCTTTTGCATTTGGACACTATTTGGTGAAATTAAGCCCGAACAATCTTAAAGCCCAAATGGATTTTATAGAATCTAAATGGCATGCCATGTATCCAGATGACCCTTTTTTAGCACATTTTTCCGATAGTTTTTTTAATGAACAGTATAACCAATGCAAACAATTTGGCAACATCTTTAATGCGTTGACCATATTAGCCATTTTAATAGCTAACCTTGGGCTTCTTGCTATGGTGTCTTTAACAACAGTTGAGAACTTAAAAGCCATTGCCGTACGCAGGGTTTTAGGAGCAAATAACAAGGCTGTTTTTATGTTAATGTCTAAAGGCTACATTTTGCTCATAGTAATAGCTGCAGCCATTGCCATTCCACTAACCTGGTATTTCTTGATGAACTGGCTAAACAATTTTGCCTACAGAATAGAGATTCAAGGTGTCGTTTTTCTAAGCGCTGTTTTATTAATACTTATGGTAGCGGTATGTAACATTATGTATTATGTGTTAAAAGTTTTAAGGTTAAATCCTGCTGTTATTATCCGAGAGGAATAACGTAATCTCAAAACATTATGATTAAAAATTATTTTAAAATAGCATTAAGAAACCTTCTAAAAAATAAAGGGTATGCTTTAATAAATATAGGCGGGCTAGCTTTAGGAATGGCTTTAGTACTTCTTATAAGTTTGTGGGTTTACGATGAGCTTACTTTTGATAAAAGTCATGACAATTATGATGGCATTGCCCAAGTTATGTCTAGAAAAACACGAAATGGAAAAAACGTTATTCGGTATTCTCTGCCTTATCCTTTAGGTAGCGAGTTAAGAGCAAATTATGGTGAAAACTTTAAGCATGTTGTGATGAGCTCATTTCATGGAGATAATGTGATATCTATGGATGATAAAAAACTTTCTAGACATGGCGGTTTTATGGAATCAGGAGCCCTTAGTTTGTTTTCACTTGATATGATCTATGGAGATTGGGATGCATTAAATGATCCAAATTCTATTGTACTATCCCAATCTACTGCTAATTCCTTTTTTGGAGCCGATAATCCATTAGGGAAAACCATGAAGATTAACAATAAGCTCAATGTTTCAGTTACTGGGGTGTATAAAGATATTGCGCACAATGCTACTTTAAATCAGTTAGATTTCATTGTGCCTTGGGAGTTATATGCCATGTCTTATCCATGGGTGAAAGCAGCTCGTGATACAAATCAATGGGATAATAACTCCTATCAATTGTTTGTGCAAATAGCAGAAGGAAAAAACATGATTTCTGTGAGCAATAACATCAAAAAAGTGATATTCAATAATATACCAGAATATGGTAAAAGAGATAAGCCCGAATTAGTATTGCACCCAATGAAAAACTGGCATTTACGGTCGGATTGGAAAGATGGAGTCAATGTTGGCGGGTTTATTCAGTATGTCTGGTTATTTGGTGTGGTAGGATTATTTGTTTTACTCTTGGCTTGTATTAATTTCATGAACTTAAGTACGGCACAGTCAGAGAAACGAGCTAAAGAAGTGGGTATTAGAAAAACAGTAGGCTCATCTAGATATCAATTAATTAATCAGTTTTTAAGCGAATCATTTTTAGTGGTTCTCGCAGCTTTCATATTAGCTATTGGTCTGGTTTTTTTAGTTATGCCATTGTTTAATCAATTGTCTGATAAACAAATTGTGTTTCCTTTTAATAGTGTTACTTTTTGGATTATCAGCGTAGTCTTTATAATTATTACAAGCCTTTTGGCAGGTAGTTATCCAGCCTTGTATTTGTCTTCTTTCAGACCAGTAAAAGTGCTAAAAGGTACTTTTAAAACAGGTCAGTCTACAACATCATTTCGTAAGGCATTGGTCGTTGTTCAATTTACGGTTTCGGTAATATTGGTTATAGGAACTATTGCTGTTGAAAAGCAAATTGACTATTCGAAAAACAGGCCTATTGGTTATGATATGAATAGTTTAATAATGGTTCAAAAGACAACTCAAGATTATGATGGCAAGTATAATATGCTCCGCAACGAACTTATAAATAGCGGAGCAGTTTTAGAAATGGCTGAATCATCAAGTCCTTTAACAGATGTTTGGAGTACTACAGGTGGGTTTGAATGGGAAGGGAAATCTCCAGATTTTATTACAAATATAGCTACGATTTCAATATCACATGATTATGGAAAAACGGTGGGATGGGATGTTGTAGATGGGCGTGATTTTTCGAGAACTTTTGCTACCGATTCTACGGCGTTTGTTTTTAATGAAACGGCAATTAAATATATGGGATTAGAAAATCCTGTTGGTAAAATAATTCGTTGGAATAATCAGGAGCATCAGGTTATTGGAGTGGTTAAAGATATCATAGCGGTGTCGCCTTTTGAACCTGTGCTACCAACAGTTTATACCATTAAGTATGCTAATACTAATTGGATTGAATTAAAACTCAACCCAGAAAAAAGTGCAGGAGTGTCTTTAGCGGGCGTAAAAGCAGTTTTATCAAAACACGCACCTCATGTTCCTTTTAAATATGAGTTTGTAGATGATACTTTTGCTGAGAAATTTGAAGCTATTGAACGTATTGGAAAACTATCTACCATTTTTGCGTTTTTTGCCATTTTTATAAGTTGCCTTGGGTTGTTTGGTTTAGCATCTTTTATGGCAGAACTGCGAACCAAAGAAATAGGTGTTAGAAAAGTAGTAGGGGCTTCAGTATTTAACTTATGGCAATTACTTTCCAAAGACTTTGTGAAGTTGGCAGTACTTGCAATTATTGTGGCTACACCTTTAGCATATTATGGAGTTACAAAATGGCTAAATAATTATACGTATCAAACCGAAGTATCGTGGTGGATTTTTGTAATAGCAGGTATAGGAGCATTAGGAATTACATTGTTAACAGTAAGCTTTCAAGCTATAAAGGTGGCTGCTACTAATCCTATAAAAAGTTTAAGAACGGAATAAGATCTAGTATATAAAGTGTTCTATTATAGAACAGTATTGTATCAATTTCGAACACATTGTTAGGTTTGTTTTGAGTTAAATGGCTCTTTTTTAGCGGTTTAAATAATGGCACGATATTAACATATTTTTACTAAAATATATAAATGATGATACTACAACTTAAAAATATTTTTAAATGGGTGAATTCTGGAGGGAATAGGGTTTTCTTATTAAACGATATAGATTTTACTGTAAATGAAGGGGAGTTTATTTCAATTATGGGGCCTTCAGGTTCGGGTAAAACAACATTGCTTAATGTCATTGGGATGTTGGATGATTTTAATGAGGGTGAATACACTTTTCTAGATGAACCTGTTCATACTTTAAAAGAAAAGCATAGAGCAAGATTATATAAAGAGTATATAGGTTTTGTATTTCAAGCGTATCACTTAATTGATGAATTAACGGTTTATGAAAATATAGAAACCCCTTTATTATATAAAAAACATAGTTCCTCTGAGCGAAAAGCAATGGTAGCCGATATGTTAGATCGTTTTAATATAGTAGGCAAAAAAGATTTATTTCCATCGCAGTTAAGTGGCGGACAACAACAATTGGTAGGGATAGCAAGAGCGTTAGTTTCAAGCCCAAAACTCATATTAGCAGATGAGCCAACAGGCAATCTAAATTCAACACAAGGCGAAGAAATTATGCAATTATTTAAAAAGCTAAATGATGAAGGCGTTACTATTATTCAAGTAACACATTCTGAAACTAATGCAACTTACGGTTCGCGAACCATACATCTAAAAGATGGGTTGATAGTCAATAATTGATTTTGAAATATACTTATGATTAAAAGAATAATAGTATTAAGTATTTGGGGCTTATGCACAAGTTTAGGGTTTAGTCAAGAGTCAAGTCTTACTCTAGAAGCATGCATCACCTTAGCTATTGAGAATAATTTAGATTTAAAAAGTGCCGAATTAAGAAAGAAATCGTCCAAAATAAACTATAAACAATCCGTAAACGAATTGCTCCCTAACCTAAATGCGAATTACAATTTGGGCGTTAATGATGGGCGTAGCATAGACCCTTTTACCAATAGTTATATTAATAGAGAGTTAACGTTTTCTAACTTTGGGATGGACTTGCGATTTACTGTTTTTAATGGTTTTAGAGTTTTAAATAGTATTAAACAAAGCAAGTTTAATATGAAGGCTGCTGAAATGGAAGAGGAAGAAGCCAAACAAAACTTAATTTTAGATGTAACGATTGGGTATATACTGATATTAAATAGTCGAGATAGGGTAGCACTTTTAAAAGTTAGATTAAAAACGACAGAAGCTCAATTGAAGCGGTTGGAAACAAATTACAATGAGGGTGTCGGGAATCCTGCCGACTATACAGATATGAAAGGGCAGTATGCTCTAGACCAAATAGCTATTATTGATGCTGAGAATAATTTTAAATCGGCCGTATTGGATTTTACAAGATTATTAAACTTAGAAGATCAATCGGAAAAACAGTTTAATAATATATCTGGCTTAATAAATTCTGAAAAATATCAACTTTCTGCAAACGATGTCTATCATGATGCACTACAAAACTTAGCAACTTTCAAATCAAGGCAATTAAGAATTGATGCCGCTAATAAGGGTATAAAAGTAGCCAGAGCAAATTATTTGCCTGAGGTGTCCATTTTCGGACAGTTAAATACAAATTATTCGAGTTTAGCAGAGACGTTTACAGAAACAGGCTCTAGTATTATAGAAACAGGAGATTTTGTTAGTATTAATAATCAAGATTATCCAGTACTTCAAAATAAAGCAGAATTTGAAGGCCATAAAATAAATTATATGGATCAGTTTGATAATAACCTAAATACGGTTGTTGGGGTGTCCGTTCAAATGCCATTATTTAATGGATTTCGAGCTAGGAACAATGTAAAACTCCAAAAAATCCAATTGGAAGAAACCGAATTAGAGCTTAAAAACACAAAATTACTTTTTAAACAATCCATACAGCAAGCACATAACAATATGGAAGCCGCTTTTAATAAATATCATGTTTTGCTAGACCAATTGTCTGTATTTGAAGAGTCGTACCGTATTAACGAAGTACGGTTTAACAATGGAGTCTCTAATATAGTAAACTATATTGTTAGTAAAAACAATATGGATGATGCCAGACTTAATTTAAGTAGAGCGAGATACGAATATTTGTTACGCGTTAAAGTTTTAGATTTTTATAGAGGGATTTATTAAATCTTAATAGTGCATGACCTCAGATTAACCATTTATTTTTATAAATCATGAAAAATATGCTAAGTATTTTTTGCTTGTTATTAGTATTAGCTGAAAATTCATTTTCTCAAACGCAACAGACAGAAAGTGTTTTTTTAAAAACCCATACAGTAAATGAAATAAAGGAAGACCTTCAAATTTTAAAACGTCATTTAGAAACAGTCCAAGCGGGATTATATACGTATACAAGTAAAGCAAAAATGGATGAGGTTTTTGATGAAATTGAAGCATCAATAAATCAGCCTATTTCATCCATTGAGTTTTACCGAAAACTCATTCCTCTTTTGCAGTATATAAAAAATGGACATACGAATATCATGCCCCATTTAGCCTATGAAGAAACCATAAATAATTCTTTCACTTTATTTCCGTTTGATGTCTATTTTGACAAGGACTCCCTTTATGTACTCAAAAACAATTCTGCCAATAATATTATAAAAGAAGGAAGTGTCATTAAATCTATCAATGGCGAAGATGCATCAAGTATTTTTAAAGAATTAGTAATGAAATCCTCTCGAGATGGAGACAATAATACGTTTCCAGAAATGGTTGCCACATTGCAATTCAATAAACTATATTGCAAATTAAAAGGAGTATATCCTACTTACCAAGTGGCGTTTATTGCTCCCAATGGAGAACGAATAGATATTACTGTTAAGGGGCTAACGTTGAAAGAGATTGGTGTAAATAAATTAAACAGATATCAGGATAATGGTAAATGGTGGGGAGAAACAAACGCCCCCGTTCTAAAGCTGAAAATAGATAATGACGTTGCCATAATGGAAATTAAAACGTTTTCCATTTATTATGCACGTAGAGTTAATCAGAAATTTAAAAAATTCTTTGACAAGGCATTTAAGAAAATTGAAGAAGAAAACATTAAGCACCTTATCATTGATCTTAGGTATAACGGAGGCGGTGATGAAATGCCCACGATCGAATTACTTTCGCATTTACTAGATAAACCGTTTACATTTTATAAAGATATGTATACGATTACCAACAAGATACCAGATGCAGAGCTATATGACCAAAGTAAATTTGCAATGAATTTTTGGTACCCACTATTAAAACTAAAAAAAAACGGGAATGTTTATAGAGTTAAAGGAATACCAGGAATGAAAGAAGTTGGGCCTTCTAAGTCGGTTTATAAAGAAAAAGTATATGTTGTAACCAATGGCCTTTCTTTTTCTGCAACAGGAGAATTTACGTCATTTCTTAAAAATGCAGATCGGGCAATGTTTATTGGCGAAGAGGTAGGAGGTAATACAAACCAAAACGTTAGTGGTACTACTGTAATGCTTACACTCCCAAATTCTAAAGTTAGAGCACGCATCCCAATGGAATTATTTAAATTGAATGTGAGCCATGAAAGGACTAATCATGGTGTGATTCCCGACTATTATGTCAGACCATCCATTATAGATAAACTAACTGGTAAAGATTTAGAAATGGCGTTTACATTGAATATGATCAAAAAAATAAATGAATAGAATACATTGTAACAGTTTATTTAAGCTCCCGATAAACTGCGTTTAGTGGCGTACTAATAAAAAGATAAAAAAGAGACAAAAGCTTTTACAGGAGTGTAAGAGCCTTTTTATAACCATCAGTGATAAGTTGATGGTCTTCAATAATTAATGTGTGAAAAGGTCACATTCATTTAGTTTGTTCAATTCCACCGAAAGTTTCCATATCCGAGTTCATGGGCGCTTTAAAAGGGAAGGTGGCAATTAAACTGTTCAAGACTTATCCAAGTTTAAGACAAAAACAGTATTGGGGCAATCACTTTTGGTCGAGAGGTTATTTTGTGAACACGGTAGTTTTAGATAAGGATATACTTTGCAAAGGTATTTACTGAATCTGGAATAACTAGTTTAAAGTTAGTGAAAGAGTAATTTATATGTAGTTAATTTTTTTGGAGTAAAAGCGTATAAAAATATGTTATACCTTTTTATTTTTGTGAATTAATCAAGGCTTAACAATACGTTTTGCTCTATCATTTATTTTTAAAATATAGATTCCAGATACCAAATTTTTTGGTAACCGTACTTCGGTAACACCGTTAAAGTCAGTAAAAGATTTAGTTAGATTAGTAGAAATAACACTTCCTTTTAAATCTGAAAGTTGAAACTCATCTGTATTTCGAGTATTTGTTACAAATATTGTTAAGTCATCATTTACAGGATTAGGATAAATTAGATTATCCTGCGTTGGATCGTTTGTGCTTTTTCCGCTGAAATATTTTACACCAAAATCAAATGCATCTATTCCTATCTTTTCTCCTATCAACCTTCCTGGTATGTCATCGGCAGGAGGATGTATACCTCCCCAAATTCTTGATAAACTGCATTGATCTGAAGCATCTCTATAAGTAGCCCATTGTAATTTTACATCTACACTAGGACCTTCTTCAAACACTAAAAATTCATTTTTTCTAGCAATAAATTCTCCATATCCTCCAGGGAAATATTCACTACCTGTTAAAAGTGTCATTAATTCTGCAGCTGCCCTAGAATATGTAGAGTGTCCTGAAACAAAACCTGCAAAAGGAGGTGTAACAAAACTAGGTCTTTGGTAAGGCCACCAGTTTTCTGCTAAAATCCACCCAACTTCAGCTAAATCTGTTTCGGTATCACCAATATAATCATGTCCTCTCCATGTATATAATTTTATTTTTCCAACATGCTCATCTTGCCTGCCAGTTAGAGGATCACCTATTTCTACGGTTTCAATGTAACCTTCTTGTAAAGGTATACCAGCTATATTGTAGTTGCCTTTTGAGGCATCTGTACTTTGACCTAAAGCAGCCATATAACGAATGGCAGATATAGGTCTAATATAATCATACCAACCTTTTATGCTCCAAGCAGAAATGGCTGCATCATGCATGGTGCCTCCCATAAGGAAATAGGATTTTACATCCCATTCTAAAGACGGAAGAACTTCGTCTGTACCATTTAGTTTTTTTTCTAATTCAGAATGATCACTTACATAATTTAATAATGTAAACCAATGCCCTGGAGGTGTTTCAGAATCTGGGCCATCTGCCCAAAACTCTGCAAGAACCCTAGCATAATCCCCTCTTGGAACCATTTGGGTTTCATATGGAGCATTAGTAAAAGGATTTATAGCATGTCCTTCACCAATATCACCACCTTCTAAATACTTATAAAAATTGGGGTAATCTGAATAGTTTGTTGGGAAATTTGAAATATTGGCATTACCTATAGATTTTGGAGAGATATCCCATAAAACATTGTCTGAAGGATCGAGATGAGCCCCCCAAACAGACACCATAGAAAAGCCCCATTTATAGGCTTCACTTTGAGAATCATTAGAGTTTAAATTTAAATAAGGGGGCGCACCTGGATCATGATAAACAAAATAGTCATTATTAGCTCTTGAAAAGGAAGATTTGAATTCATCATTTAACGCAAAGGATGAAACTTCTCCCCATTCAGGACTTAGAAACTCTGGAGTATTATTAGAAACAAGGTTGCCACTTTGGTCTATAAATTCATTAAGACTTAATGGCTGCCAACGGTTAGGATCTGTAAGTGTTGAATTTCCTGAGTTTTCTGGGAATAATGGAAGGTTTGTTGGGATATAATGCGCATTATTATATTCAAATTGTTCTCTAGAACCATCTTGATTTCCATAGTTAATAATTGTTTGCGCAATGTAGTTACCTAGTGCAGCTGCATTTCCTTCGGAATAATCTAAAGAAATAAAACTTGTGTCATATCCAAGTTGTTCCATTAAATGATCAAACAGATTTAATGTAGTTACTGAGCTTGGTGAGTTTTGAAATCTATGTGTTAATAGCCTGTATGCGGCATAACTTATTGTTTTTGATCTAGATATATCAATGTCTTCACTTGATGTAAAACCATTGAAAGTGCTTTTATAATCATCAACTGTGTTTCCTATAAGATATGTTCTTGCTTCATCATCGTAAATTGACCAAGAATCGTACATTGCTACACTAGTATGGAACAGGTTTCTGGCATGAACAGTTGGTCTTGCAAAATCTCCCCTAATTGCATTTAAAAGAGCTTCGTTCCATAATCTAGCTACAGAATGATTTTCAGAAACATTATTAGTGCTTAAATTAACTTCTAGTTCAATTTTTTCGCTACTACAGAGGTTGCTAGACTCTTCAACAGTTAAGAAACCTTTTTCTGTTACACCCCATTTTACGGTTATAGTATTAGAGTCATATCCATTAATGGCCTCTCCGCCTTCAACACTCCAAGAGAAACTACTGTTTAAGTTATTTGAGGAATAAGTGTATGTTTCTGTGCTTAAAAAGTTAGGGCTAGCATTACCACTTATCTCACTTGTATCTAAATAAGTACAAGAATCATCTGGTATGGTTGCTATGGGGTTGTAGTTACAAGATTTAGGATCTGTACAGCCAGTAATTTTTATAACTTCTGGAATATTATATGTTTCGAATCCATTGCCTTCAATAAAAAGAATAGATTGATTTGAACTAAAATTGTTATATGATTCTTGTATTCCAGATGGCCATTTTATATTTATTTGAGTTATTTCTGTAGCATCAGCAAGTCCAAAATGTAGTGGTTTTAAGCTTTGAGAAAAATGTGTTATTGCTGCGTTATAACGATGAATAGTTCCCGAATTAGTAGTTACAGAGACTATTGTTCCAATAGCGTCTCTATTGGAGATTGTACCACGTAATGCTACTTTAAACCAATTTAATGAGTTTTGTTCTTCAACGTTAATTAATTTATTTTCATAGAAATGAGACGCTTTATCACTATTGGTGATATAAAGATCTAAATCACCATCATTATCATAATCAAAAGCTACTGGGGTAACACTAGTAGCTTCGTCTATAAACCCTATAGGTACTGTTATATCTCTAAATGAGTTTTCACCTTGAGCATGTAAGTTTTCAAAATAAAAATTCCGTTCTTGAATAGGAACATTTTCTTTAAATCCATTAGCAACAAATAAATCTTCATCTCCATCTAAATCAAAATCTGCAAATATGGTTCCCCATGCCCAACCTGCATTATCTACATTATTTATTGCAGCATCATTTGTAAATATATTGTCTCCATTATTTGTGAATAAAGGGTTTGCATTAATTCCAGTTGTAAATAAATCAAAGAAGCCATCATTATTATAATCACCTATTGCAATACCCATATCATTACCCACATAATCTAGTCCATAAGATTCCGATTGTTCAATAAAACCAGTTCCATTTTGATTAATAAATACATCATTATGATCACTAAAGTCTTGGGTTAAGAATAAATCCATCCAGCCATCATTATTAAAATCAAAAGGTATGCTTGTATATGAGTACTTTCTAGCTGATTCAAAATAATTATTTAGAGTATTAGTAAAGGTACCGTCCCCATTATTAATGTAAAAGTTATTGTTTTCACAAGCAATCCAATCTGATACATAGATATCTAAAAAGCCATCATTATTAGCATCAAACCAAGTAGCACTGGTATTGTTACAATTATTTATACCAGTAATATTAGCGGCATCTGTTACATTAGTAAATGTAGCATCTCCGTTGTTATGGAATAATTGGACTTTTGTTCTGTGCGTGAAAAATATATCTGGAAAGCCATCATTATCATAATCACCCCAAGATACTCCATTTTTAAATCCGTCAGAATCTAAACCTATTAAATTGGTTTCATCTTCTAATAGTAGGTTTACTAGTCCCGATTCTTCAGTAACATCAGTAAATGTTCCATTACTATTATTTCTGTACAACTTGCTTTTAGAAAATAATTGAAATTCTGAGTCCCTTAATTTAGCAACTACAAAAATATCTAAGTCGTTATCACCATCATAATCTGCCACAGCAACACCATTATTTTGTTCTAAGCTACCCAAACCAACTAGAGATTCTATTCTTTCAAAGGATTGAGAATATAAAACTTCAGATGTAAAAAAAGTAGCAGTTATAGCTAAAAATGTAAGAATTTTTGAATACAATTATGCAATAATTTTAGGATTAGAACTTTTTGCTATTAAGATAATTAAAATAGATTGAAGTTAAAAGGCTAATACCTACATGTAAATTATTTGTTCACTGAAATTATTAGAAAGTATATAGAAATTAATCTATTTTCTATCCTTAAGGTTTTAATTACCTTTGCAAAACTTAATACAAGCATTATGATATATTCAATGACAGGTTATGGAAAATCTGTATTGCAATTACCCACAAAAAAAATAACAATAGAGCTTAAATCTCTTAATAGTAAAAATTTAGATTTAAATGCGAGGATGCCCTCAATTTATAGAGAAAAAGAATTATTCATTCGTAAGCTTCTTGCCGCAAAATTAGAACGAGGGAAAGTTGATTTCTCTATTTATGTTGAAGCTACCGCAGAAGACACCTCTACACAAATAAACACACCAGTTGTTAAGCAATATATAGAACAGTTAAAAAATGTTGTAGATGGTGATGCTATAGAACTTCTTAAAATGGCGGTTCGTTTTCCAGATGCTTTAAATACAGTGCGTGAGGAAATTGATGATGACGAATGGAAAACTATTGAGGCGCAAATAAATGCAGCTATAGATGACTTGATCAATCATAGATTGGATGAAGGAAAAGTTCTTGAGCAGGATTTTAACAAACGGGTTATCGCCATTGAGAATATACTTGAGCAAGTAATTGCTATGGATCCTGAGCGTGTTGAAGGCGTTCGCGAACGTTTACTTAAAGGCGTTGAGGACTTAAAAGAGAAATATGATGAAAATCGTTTTGAACAAGAGCTGGTCTATTACATAGAAAAATTTGATATTACCGAAGAAAAAGTACGTTTAAAAAATCACTTAGATTACTTTACAGAATGTATTAAATCTAAAGATTCTAACGGAAAAAAACTCGGATTTATAGGCCAAGAAATGGGAAGAGAAATTAATACTATTGGATCTAAAAGTAATTATGCGCCAATGCAACAATTAGTGGTTCAAATGAAAGATGAACTGGAAAAAATTAAGGAACAATTATTAAACGTGCTTTAAATTAGTATTTGCTCGAACATGTCACACAGAGCCTTTCGACTGTGCTCAAGATAAACTAAAGTCGAAGTGCAATCAAATCTCAATTATAAATAATTCTACTATTGATTACTCAAAACAACACTATAAATAAAGGCAAACTCATCGTATTTTCTGCACCTTCTGGTTCTGGAAAAACAACTATTGTAAGACATCTATTAGGTATTGAAGATTTGAACTTAGAATTTTCTATATCGGCTACCTCTCGAGAAAAAAGAGGAGAAGAAATAGATGCCAAAGATTATTATTTTTTATCGGCTAAAGATTTTAAGGCGAAAATTAAAAATGATGAGTTCTTAGAGTGGGAAGAAGTCTATCGCGATAATTTTTACGGTACTTTAAAAACCGAAGTGGAGCGCATTTGGGCCATGGGTAAGCACGTTATTTTTGATATCGATGTATCTGGAGGTTTGCGTATAAAAAGGAAATTTCCAGAGCAAACTTTGGCTATTTTTGTAAAGCCACCAAGTATTGACGCATTAAAAATTAGATTAAAAAAACGTAAAACAGAAAGTGAAGATAAAATAAATATGCGTGTTGCTAAAGCTTCGGCAGAACTAGCAACGGCGCCTTTATTTGATGTTATTGTTGTAAACGATGATTTAGATAAAGCACTTGAAAATGCGCATAAACTAGTTGGTGATTTTATAAACTCTTAAAAGCATTAAAATGAAAATTGGGTTATATTTTGGTTCTTTTAATCCTATTCATATTGGACATTTAGTCATTGCCAATCATTTAGCAGAACATAGCGATTTAGATCAGGTTTGGTTTGTAGTAACCCCACACAATCCATTTAAAAAGAAACAGAGCTTACTAGATAATTACCAACGTTTAGAAATGGTCTATCGTGCTACTAAAGATTATACCAAGCTTAAACCCAGTGATATTGAATTTAGTTTACCACAACCTAATTATACCATAAATACACTTGTTTATTTACAAGAAAAATACCCAGATTATGCGTTTTCTTTAATTATGGGTGAAGACAACTTAAAAGGGTTTCATAAATGGAAAAACTATGAGTTAATTCTCGAAAGTCATCATATTTATGTGTACCCACGCATTTCTGAAAACAAGATTGAAACGCAATTTGATGGTCATAAAAAAATACATCATATCGATGCGCCTATTATGGAGTTATCTTCTACATTAATACGTAATGCCATTAAAGCAGGTAAAAATGTAAAACCGATGCTTCCAGAATTTGTTTGGGAATATTTAGATGAGATGAATTTTTATAAATGAGACTCTATCTGTTTTAAAATGATCTTTTTATAGGAGCATATCTTTCTTTATCCTTTTCTCTGGAAATTGCCAATCAAACCATAAAAAAATCCTCTTTTGCATTCAAAAAAACAGAGATTATATACACAAAAAGAATTAATAATTTAATAAAATAGAGCAGGCTTAACTATTGGGTGGGATATCGTCTGTGGGAAAATAAATGCCCCATAATCTTAAGAACAAACTTGAGAAGGTAACCTTTCTCTTCATTTAATATAGATGGGTAAAAGCTTAATGTTAATCAATTAGAACACAATTTAATTAAGCGCTTTTTAAGCTGAAAGATTAATTAGATTAAAAAAAAGGAAATTATTCCAGCTTTCTTAAATCCAGTTGTATAAAATAAGAGCCAAGAAGCTGAACTTGAAATCTAAAAAATTAAACTTCAGAATGTTTTTCTGCCACAAAATCCCCCCAATCCGCAATAGATTGTATAAGTGGAATTAAAGTTTTGCCAAATTCGGTTAATGAGTATTCAACTTTTAAAGGAGGTTTTGCGGTATACACTTTTCTTTGAATGACCCCATCTTCTTCTAAAGTCTTTAATTGCAAACTTAAAGTTCGCTCTGTAACAGAAGGTATTTCTTTTCTTAACTCATTATATCGTAGAGTTCCTTGCATTAAATGAAATAGAATGACTGTCTTCCATTTTCCACCTATAATACCCATAGTAAGGCTTGCACAACAAGGGTATTCTTTTCCATTGAACTTATGCATAAACAAACTATTAATTTATAAAAAAATTTAAACTATCATTTTTGACCGTTATTGCAAAGGTAGATAACTATACTTATTTTTGCAACTATAATAAGTATAGTAAAAAATAAGATATGAGCTTTATAGAATCTATGAAGAATCGTTATACGACGAAAAAGTATGACAATTCTAAAAAAATTGAAAAACAAAAAATTGAGGAATTAAAAGAAATTTTATGTTTAAGTCCCTCTTCAATAAACAGTCAACCTTGGAAATTTACTTTTGTGTCAAATGGAGAAATCAAACAAGAACTTTCTGAAGTATCGTGGTTAAATGCCAATAAGGTTTTTGATTGTGACACAGTGGTCGTATTTAGCAGGATAAATAGTATACCCTTATTTGAAGAACAGATTGAAGAAGGGCTTCCAAAGGGAGCTGTTGATTATTATAAAGAATTTATAAAGCCTCAAACAGAGGAGCAAATCAAAGCCTGGTTTGACCGACAAGTATATTTAGCCTTAGGTGTTTTTTTAAGTGCTTGTGCAGAAATGAATATTGATGCGACACCAATGGAAGGTATTGAACCAGAGAAGTACAACAGTGTCTTAAATCAAAAAGACTACGCTGCCCTTATGGCTGTGGCAATTGGTCATAGAGATGAAGATGATTTTAATCAACCAGATAAAAGTCCAAAAACAAGAAGGGATATTAATAAAGTAATAGAAACAATTTAGAAATTTTAACGAATTCTGGTGAGTTGAATCCCTATGATAAGAGGCAAAAAAATAATTGAACAGAACAATGTAACTTTGGTCAATAATGAAAGCATTTATATAATTGTAAATCAGCTTCATAAAACATCAGCTTTCATAGGAAACAATGATGAATAGTATCCCTTTATTATATTTTAAAATTTAAAAATAAAATTTATGACAACAGAAAAATTAACAATCGTTGCAAAAATTTTAGCGAAAGCTGAAAAAAGAGAATTAGTAAAAAAGGAGTTGCTAAAACTTATTGATATTACAAGAGCAGAAAAAGGATGTATCAATTATGACTTACATCAAGATAATGAAAATGAAAACTTGTTCTTGTTCTTCGAAAACTGGGAAAGTCGAGAATTATGGCAAGTACATATGAATAATGCACATTTAGCCGAATATATGAAAGCGACTGATGGTGCTGTGGAATCATTTACATTAAATGAAATGACGGAAATTGAATAGAAATCAGTTGACTAACATTGATAAACATGAAAACGGTTTAGACATTAACTCAAACCGTTTTTGTGTTTAAAAGAGGAAGTTGTTAGATGATATTCATAAAAGAAGCCAACTTAAAAATAAGTTGGCTTCACAAACTAATTGCTATTAAATAGAATTTAGTTAGGGATAGGGATTCGTATTAATTGTCCTGGGTAAATTTTATCTGGATCTATAAGCATTGGCTTATTAGCTTCGAAAATAATAGGGTATTTCTTAGCGTCACCATAAAACTCTTTTGCTATTTTTCCTAAAGTATCACCACTTATCACTGTATGGAAATGTGCTTCAGGTTCTGTATGTTCTACTTCCATTCGATCATCAACTAGAGCTATTCCTTTAGAATTTCCAATAACTAAAACCACCTTTTCTTTAGTAGCTTGGTCGTAAGCCAATCCTGTAACAATAGCAATGTCTCCATCAATAAAAATATTTAAATCTTCTACTTGTAATTGTAAATCTTGAATCGTTTTCGTAAGTTTTTTTACAGCTACCTTTTCTAAGATAAGTTCTTCAACAGCAGCTTTAGCTGCATCATCGGGATTTGTTGTGCCAATCCCAAATATCTTAGCACCAGCATTTTTAATAAACGAGAATAATCCCATAAGTTTTATAATTTTTTGAGGGTTACTGTTTTTTAGACACCTAAAAAATTATAAAGTCACATAATTTATGATTTTTTTAAATCGAGTAAAAAAAGAAACCGCCTAAAGAATAATTCTTTAAGCGGTTTCTAAACTAAAAATAACCAACCAAAATTTTTATTTAACCCTAGTATTCTCTCTTGGGTTATCTACTCTATCTTTTTTAAACTTACGCTTTTTCTCAACCGCAGTTTTTGCTTTTCCTTTTGTATTTCCATTTTTTAGGTATTGTATGTACCCTCTGCCTTCAAACTCATAAACTGTTTCAGATGCTGGGTGAAACAACTCTATCTTTCCGTCATCTATAACGCTCAATTCGAAGTGTTCATTGTTGAAGAAATCATAATCTAATGTTAAAGTTTTTAAATACATGTCTCCACTAACATCTCCAACACCATATATTCCTGTATAATGCCATTCGAGATTATTTGGGCCAATACCATTTTCGTCTTGCGAACTTTGAAACGTTGAATCGTTTCCTCCTGCTAAAAACTGTAAATAATTTTCATTGTCAAATTCGTTTATAGCCCCAAATTCACTAGTATAAGTCTTTTCCCAAGCGTCATATTCTTGTAAGAAATAATGAATGTTATCATAGAAAACAAAATCATAATCAAAATTACTACGTTGGTAGCCTTCTAAAAAATAAGAAGTATCATTGTTAGGATTGTAAAGTTCTATAGTATTATTATTTATTTGAAAAATATCAAAAGTTTCAAACCCATCAATATCATGAGTCACGTCTAAAACCATATCGTATGCATCATATTGTCCTATATCAATACCAAAACCACCACCATTATCGCCTAACCCAACTATATTGTTATTTGCATAGATTACACCGTTTCTAAAAGAGATTGTAAACGCTTTTTGTAAAAAAGGAGTTTCACCAGGCCCTTTAATACTGTTAATATCAACATACCATAACTCATGCGAGTTTAATAATTGATTTATAGATATTGTTGGCTCATTATCATCAATATTTACTTCAGTATAACATGATGTAAACAATGTCGCGGTTAAAGCAAAGCCTAGAAGTAATTTTACAGTCCTCATAATCAAGCATTTTTTAAGTTTTATACTTTAGTGTTTTCAAAACACGTGCCAAAAACAATTTCTTAACCTTTTCTTACTCTAGCAATGATTATTATTTTGCGTATTTTTGAAACAGAAATGATTTGTTATTTATGGAAAAACCTTTAAAATATGCGGTTTTTGGAGCAGGAAGTTGGGCAACTGCTATTGTGAAAATGCTTTGTGAAAATTTAGATGAAGTTGGTTGGTATATGCGAAGTATTTATACCAAAGAGCATTTATTAAAAGAGCAACATAACCCTAATTATTTAAGTTCGGTTGAGTTTCATTTAGAACAGCTAAAAATTAGCAACGATATTAACGAAATAGCGACTTATTCTGATGTTTTAATTTTTGTAATTCCTTCAGCTTTTATACACAGCGAATTAGAAAAACTTAATATTGATATTTCGAATAAAATAATTGTTTCAGCTGTAAAAGGTATTATTCCAGAATCTGGACTTTTAGTTGGTGAACATTTTCATGAGTTTCACAAAATCCCTTATGATAATATTGCCGTTATAGCAGGACCTTGTCACGCAGAAGAAGTGGCCTTAGAACGTTTATCGTACCTAACTATTTCATGTTCGGATGCCGAAAAAGCAAAAGCGATCTCTAATAAATTATCTAGCGATTATATAAAAACTAAAACTAGTGATGATATTATAGGAGTAGAGTATGCGGTAATGCTTAAAAATATTTATGCTATTGCTGCGGGAATAGCACATGGTTTGGGTTATGGGGATAATTTTCAAAGCGTACTAATGAGTAACTCAATTAGGGAAATGAAACGTTTTATTAAAAAAATGCATAAAATGAAACGTAATATTAATAATTCTGCTTACCTGGGAGATTTATTAGTAACGGGATATTCGGTCTTTTCGAGAAATCGTATGTTTGGTAATATGATTGGTAAAGGATATACTGTGAAATCGGCTCAAATGGAAATGAACATGGTCGCAGAGGGCTATTATGCTACAAAAAGTGCCCATTTACTTAATCAGAAAAACGCTAAAAAAACGCAGCTTCCAATTATTAATGCCGTTTACCAGATTTTATATGACGGTAAAAACCCTAAAAAGGTGTTTAGAAAATTAACTGATAAATTGGATTAGGGGCATCATCGGTTTATTTCACCAAAACTCCTTTAGCATCCATTAGTGGAAGTGGCTGTAATGCTTTTAGATTAATGGTATTCTTTCTAAACAGATAGGTTTTATCGAACATCGTATTGCCCTCGAAAAATGAAACTTTAAAAGTATTATTGAGAGCAAATAACTCCTCTTGCATCAATTCAATTTTTGCATAGCTCTTTTTGGGAAGTTTATCTAACTTTTTTCTAAATACAGATGTTTGTTTATTTTCAGAATAGCCACTGGTAACAATAAGAACCATGTCTAAATCGACCTCTTTATCGTTTATTATATAGGCATTCCAGTCATGAGTCTTATAAATATCATTGTATTCGTTTACAACAGCAATATAAACGTCTTCAACTTTTGGAATTTGGATGTCTTTTTTCACTTAGATATTTGTTTAAAGGCACAAAAATACTTGTTTTTTTAAAGAATATGATTTAAAAAATTTATTTTAGATTTACTTTTGTAAACGAACCCATGAATGATTTAAAAACATATATTGATAGAAGTGTATTGTGCTGGTTGGCGACATCTTCATCAGAGAATATACCCAATGTATCCCCTAAGGAAGTATTTGCTTTCTATCCAGAAAATACTATTATTATAGCAAACATAGCATCTCCTCAATCGGTTAAAAATATTAAGGAAAATAATAAAGTATGCGTAAGTTTTATAGATATTTTTGTGCAAAAAGGGTTTCAAATTAAAGGAAAAGCAAAAATTGTATCTAAAAAAGATGCAGCGTACGCTCCTATGGAAGCCATTATACTAAAAATGACCAAGGGCATGTTCCCATTTTCTAATATTATCAAGATTTCTATTGATGATGTTAAGAAAATAATTGCCCCTAAATATATTCTTTATCCTGAAACTACTGAGGAAGATCAGATAGCAAGTGCCAAAAAAACATATGGTGTATAACAGTTATAGGGCACTCTTAAACTGCTCTAAAAACCTAACATCATTTTCACTCAGCAAGCGAATATCACCTATTTGATGTAGTAACATCGCTATACGGTCTATACCAACACCAAAAGCAAAGCCTGAATACTCTGTTGGATCTATTTTACAGTTTTCTAAAACATTAGGATCTACCATACCACAGCCTCCAATTTCTAACCAGCCTGTGCCTTTAGTAATTTTATAATCAGTTTCCGTTTCTAAACCCCAATACACATCTATTTCAGCACTTGGCTCTGTAAAAGGAAAGTACGACGGACGTAGACGTATTTTAGATTTTCCAAACATCTCGGTAGTAAAGTGCTGAAGTGTTTGTTTTAAATCTGCAAAACTCACGTCTTTATCTATATATAAACCTTCCAATTGATGGAAGAAACAATGTGATCGGGCAGATATGGCTTCGTTTCTATATACCCTACCTGGCGAAATAGTACGAATAGGAGGTGTGTTATTTTCCATATAACGCACTTGTACAGAACTTGTATGTGTACGCAATAAGATATCAGGATTTGTTTGAATAAAGAACGTGTCCTGCATATCGCGTGCTGGATGATATTCTGGTAAATTTAAGGCTGTAAAATTATGCCAATCGTCTTCTATTTCTGGGCCTTCGCTAACATTAAAGCCTATACGTGAAAAGATATCAATAATTTGATTTTTTACAATAGAAATAGGGTGACGTGCACCAATTTGGATGGGTTCTCCAGGACGTGATAAATCGCCATAAATACCTTTTACTTCTTCTTTACTTTCTAACTCTTCTTTTAAAGCGTTTACTTTATCTTCGGCTGTTTTTTTAAGTTTATTAATAGTTTGACCAAATTCTTTTTTCTGGTCTTTCGCTACATTTTTAAACTCAGCAAAAAAGTCATTCAATAATCCTTTTTTACCTAAATATTTTATACGAAATGCTTCTACCTCTTCTTTAGATTGTGTTTTAAAGGCTTCTGCTTCTGCAATGTGTTCTTTTATCTTATCTATCATGATATTCAACATTGTGCTGAATTTATTTCAGCATCTAAAATGATGGCAAATTTACTGTTTTTTACGATAACTGCGTTAGCGATTGAAATGGAAATCCTTTTTATTATGGATTCCTGTCAAAGGGAAGAAATACAAAATAATAAAGATTGAAATGAAAAGCGCGACCCAAAGGGTAACGGCCAATAACTAGTTAATATATTCGGTTTCTAAAAAATAGTTAACGATAGCTTCTTTCATTAATACACTTTGTTCACCTGCTTTTAAATGAGGAAGTGCTTCAAGTGTTTTATAATGTGGCCAGCCTTCATTATCTACAAAATCGAGTTCGTAGTACCCATAAGGCGTTAATAATTTGCAGATAGCAATATGCATAAGGTCCAGCTTTTGGTCTTTCTTAAAGCTTTTATCTAACTGTCCTAGCTCTTGTATGCCTATTAAATAAATAATAGCATCGAGATCTAAAATGTCTCCATCCGCAAATTGATCAGATAGTTTTTTAACTACTAATTGCCAGCGTTCTTTTAATTGTTCGTCTCTAGACATAATAAATTGAAAGTTGCAAAGTTAATAAACCTAAGTGTGACTATTATTTTATCTTTGTTTAAATTCTAATTAAGTATGGGTATTATAGACATTGTTTTAGGTGCTTTAATTTTATTTGGCCTTGTTCGTGGTTTTATGAAAGGGCTTTTTGTTGAGGTTGCCTCTCTTGTTGCATTAATAGCAGGGGTTTATGGCGCCATACATTTTAGCAATTTTGCAAGTGATTTTTTAGAAAGTAAAGTAGATTGGAACGAGAAAACGATTAATATTGCTGCTTTTGCAATAACTTTTGTCATCATTGTTTTAACAATTGCTTTTGCTGGAAAGGCATTAACTAAATTGGCAAATTTTGCTGCGCTTGGTATTATAAATAAGTTACTTGGAGGTCTTTTTGGCGGTCTGAAAATTGCATTGATTTTAAGCGTGGTTTTAATCATTTTTGATAAAATGAATAGTACGATACCATTTACCGAAGAAGAAACTTTAGATACGTCTATACTTTACAAACCTGTAAAATCGTTAGTGCCAACTATTTTACCTAGTATTATGGGGAATGATGAGGAATCTACAGAAGAAACGAACAATGAAGCATAAAAAAGACTGTCTAAAAGCCTTTAGAATTTGATTTGTCTCGTTGAGTACTTCGGCTACGTTTCAGCACAGATTTTTCAAAACCTATGTTGAATTAACAGTTATTAGTTAAAAACATTTCGACGCGCTCAATGTGACATTGCGCTTGCTTTTAGACAGTCACTTTTTATTGCTATGCTTATTAAAGCATTTCTATTTTCCCTGTTGAAAGCATATATACCCCACCAACAATTTGAATCTCACCTGTAGCTTCCATTTCTTTTAAAATAGGACTTCGTTCTTTAATTCTTTCAATTGTAAGGGTTACATTATTTTCTACTGTTTTTGCAACAAATTCTGGATTTGAAGAATTAGCTTCGCCTTCAACCTCATCAGAAGATTGTTTTACAGCTGGCTCAATATTTGCTAATAAAGCTGTAATATTACCAAGTTCTACGCCATCGCAAGCAGCTTTTACAGCGCCACAACTTTCATGACCAAGCACTAAGATTAACTTACTTCCTGCTACTTTACAAGAATATTCTAAACTTCCTAAAATATCTATATTTTCAAAATTCCCAGCAACTCGAGCCACAAAAATATCGCCAATAGCTTGGTCTAATACGGTTTCTACTGGTACACGAGAATCTATACAGGACAATACAACTGCTTTAGGAAATTGACCACCTATTGTTTGTTGTACCAATGCAGAATGATCTATAGCTTGCATGTTATTTTCAACAAATCTTCTATTTCCATCTAGTAAATCTTGTAAAATACTAGCAGGTGTTAATGTGTCTTGAACTGCTTTTGTAATTGCTTCGTTTTTCATAATTATCTTACTGATTAAATTTTAATTAACACTTATGTCTTCTATATTTTCTTTTATCCAATTCATACATTCTTTAAATGTTTCGAATATATGCGCTTCTGGTATAAAGTCTGGTATGATATCAATACGTTCCATCATGTACCGTGGCTGAGGTAATAAACCAACAAATAAGAAATCGACATCATTTTTTCTTAAGTCTAATAATACATCTTCCAGAGCATACAGTCCAGATTGATCCATATACTGCATACGTCCCAAACGTAATACTACGGTTTTGGCAGTTTTAGGTATTTGTGCTGCCAATTGCTGAAAATCGCTCGTAGAACCAAAAAATAAAGGTCCTTTAATATGTTTTATAAATACTTCTTCTTTTAGATTGTCGGGAAAATCAACCTCATCTGCCCAGGCCTCTTCTTTTAGTGGTTTTACATCGGATCGCTCTGCGGTTAAATCACCTATTTTCTTCATAAACATTAATGAAGCTATTACTAAGCCTATACCAACAGCAAAAATCAAGTCCCAAAATGTTGACAATATTAAAACTGTTAACATAATTAAAACCTCAGAACTTAATTTTAAGGGGCCAAATTTAATGTCTCTTGGCATACTTGGTATGGCCTTTAATCCTTTGTAATCCATAACACCTATACCAACAGTTATTAGAATACCTGCTAATACAGCTGCTGGAATTTGAGAAGCAACACCGCTAAGCCCTAATAATATTATTAATAATAGAATTCCTGCTATCATACCAGACAATTTTGTTTTGCCTCCCGAGTTAATATTAACAACCGTACGAATGGTGGCCCCAGCTCCTGGAATTCCTCCAAATAAGGCAGCAATACTATTACCTATACCTTGTCCAACCAGTTCTTTATTTGGTTTGTGTTTGGTTTTGGTCATGTTATCTGCCACCACACTGGTTAGCAAGGAATCTATGGCTCCTAAGAGTGCCAGTGTAAGTGCTGTAAAGAAATAAGGTGTAACAGAACCTAATTTAAATCCAGTAAAAATATCTAATCGAAGTTGAGGCAAACCATCGGGTATTCTTTCAATAGGCCTGTAGTCTAAACCAAACCCAACAGCTATCCCAGACATAACAATTAATGCTACCAATGTACTGGGAACAACTTTAGTAATTCGTTTAAAGCCATAAATGATAAAAATAGTTCCTAAGGCAAGTATCAACTCGAGCCAATTAATACTATTCAAAGCCCTTGGTAGTATTTTAATAGCCCCGACTGTTCCAGAAGCATCTTTAGCAGCCAAAGTTTGAGATTCTTTTAAAATATCCTCAGGTGAAATTTTTTCAGCTCTAGTAATGGTTTCTTTGAAATTTTCCAAAACCAATATACCTTCACCAGCCTCATCCTTTAGAATATTCTCTAACATAACTTCTTCGGCCTGTGCTCTAAATTCATTCACAAATTCTACATCTTCTTTTGGGTAATATCCAATTGAAGGTAATATTTGTGTAATTAAAATAATAACGCCAATGGCTGTCATAAACCCAGAAACTACAGGGTAAGGAATGTACCTGATATACTTTCCTAGGCCTAATATACCAAGACCAATTTGCATGAAACCTGCTAATAAAAAAACAATAAGAATAGCAGGTAATGCCTTATTAATGTCTCCATCATTAGCCGCTATTATACCAGCAATAATTACCATACTAACAGCTGTCATTGGTGCCGTCGGCCCAGAAATCTGAGTGTTTGTTCCTCCAAAGAGAGCCGCAAAAAAACTAATAAAAATAGCTCCATAAAGTCCTGCACTAGGACCTAAGCCAGAAGATACTCCAAAAGCTAAAGCTAAGGGCAATGCAACAATACCCGCAGTAATGCCACCGAAAGCATCTCCTTTTATATTTGAAAAAAAGTTTTTCATGATAATTTATTATTTACTGTTTAACTTTGAAAAGAAACTAATAAGATAATAAATAATTTATTAGGTTTTTAAAACATTTAAAAATTAACAAACGTTATTATATTAAATTGATCTCTGCTTTTTGTTTCGAAAAACTGGTTCATATAACCAGCTTCAATTCTTATATTTTTATTTATGGTATAACCTAAACCACCGTACACCCTGTTTCTATCAAAAATAGAACTTTTGGTATTTAAGAATATTTCATTGTATGCTGATAAATAAAATTTACTGTTTTCTTTCTCTTTAGTCTTAAAAGGTATCTTAAAAGCTAAAAAATAACGAAATCTCATTTTAAAATCATCTTCAACAAAACGTTGTTCAAATCTATAACGATGACTTAAACCGACACTTCCAATATTTTGTTTAGAAATAAATTGCTGAAAAATTCTGTGCTCATTAACAGATACTTTTTCATCTGAATTGCCTACATAATTTTCAGAAAGAATATAACCATAGCCCAACAAAGCATTATTCTTGCCCTCATTAAAGGTATAACCCAGGCCCGTTCTTAAAAGCAATTGTTCCAAATCTCCAATAGCATCATAATTTCTGTATTGAACTTCATTATGGATATTCCACTTTTTATTAAGTTTTTTACTCCCAATATAGATTAGCCAGTTACCAAAACTACTATCTTGACTTTGAACATATGCTGGTAGCATTAACATAATTGTTAATGCTACCATATGAATTTTAAATAGATTCTTTTTCATGTTGAAATAATTTCTATAAGTCTTTATCCTATCTTTTTACAAAAGATAGTTTGTACCTGAGAACTAAACTGATATTACTTTGTTAGCAACAACGAAACATTAAGCTTATTAATCATCTTGTTAATATCTAAATTACCAGATACAGATGTATTATTAGAATCGTTATTGTCTCTATTAATACATAACAAATCAATGTTGTTTTTTAACACATAATTGGATAGGTTATTAATGGCATTATCATTAGGTTCAAAAATGTATTCAACGGCATCCTTTAATGTAGCATCATCACTTTTATCTTGTTCCAATGCATTAGAAGATTTTTGAATTTTAAATGATTTTATAGGTTTTTGAGTATACGCCATTAATTTTTTTAATAAATCTTCATTAGATGCATGATTAAAAATACCCAAAGATAAGTCTGCACTAGGTTCTAAAACATTTTCATTTGAAGCTATAAGAACGACTCCATTGTATTTTTTAAGAACAAACTTAGTAACTCGGTCTCCAGATAGGTTTAAAGCATTAAATCTTTTTTTTCCCATAACTATAATATCTGGGTTGGTAGTTTCTATGTGTTCTTTTATTGTTTGCTTCACATTACCATAAATAACATTGTAATTAATACTTAACTCATTACCTATAGATTTTATAGTATTTTCAATTTTATTTTTACTTGTAAGATAATCTCTATTAATAGTACGCATAGATGATAACTGGTTGTCACTTTCTACAATGTCAACTGGTCTTTTTACGTATAAAAGGTCAATGTCTCCGCCAGTGAATTTTGCTAAATTAGCTGTGGTTTGTATAATAGTATCAGAGCTATCTTTTAAATCTGAAAGCACTAATATTTTATATTTATTACTTTTCATATGCCTTTCATTTTAACTTAAACTTAATTTAGACTTTGGTCTTGTCTTAAAGAATTCGATAAAACTATCAGGGTTTTCAACAGTTCCTCTTTTAGAAATTAATTTTATATCAATATTTCGCTCTTTTGCTTTAAATGCAAAATCTTCTATTATTTCAATAATATCATTATCTAAAAATCTGGTTTGAATAAGGTCCAACTCTAAATATGTATCTCTTGGTAAATTATCAAGCTCCTTTAAAATAGCTCCTTTATTAAAGAATGTTACTTCTTCTGCTAACGACATTTTTATTTTGTGCTTACCATTACTTTTATCTTCAATATGAAGGAAGTGAGAGTTTTGATAGCTTTTCAATAAAATAACAATAATCCCGACAGCTAACCCTAATCCTATTCCATATAATAAATCAATAAAAACAATACCTAAAACTGTTACTGTAAAAGGAATAAATTGTTTCCACCCCAACTTATACATCTTTTTAAACAATGATGGTTTGGCTAGCTTGTAACCAACTATTAATAAAATAGCAGCTAGTACAGACAATGGGATAAGGTTAAGTAACTTTGGTATAGCGATTACTGAAATAATTAAAAAGAAGCCATGAATAATTGCTGAAAGTTTCGATTTTCCCCCAGATTGAATATTTGCAGAACTTCTTACAATTACTTGGGTTATAGGTAAACCACCTATTAAGCCAGAAAGAATATTTCCTGTTCCTTGTGCTAATAACTCTCTGTTTGTTGGCGTTACCCTTTTAAGAGGGTCTATTTTGTCTGTAGCCTCCACACATAATAAGGTTTCTAAACTTGCTACTAAGGCAATTGTGAATGCTGTAATCCAGACATCTCCTTCTAAAATCACTCCAAAGTTAGGGAATGTGAACTGACCAAGGAAAGAAGAGATATCTGATGGAATTGGTACACGTACTAAACTTTCTTGATTAATTGATAAATTATCTGAAGTACCAAAAAGCGAATAAAAAATAATACCTAGAACAACAGCTACTAAAGGTCCTTGTATTAGCTGAAAAATTTTGCCTTTTTTAGAAAGGACATTATTCCAAAGAATTAATATACCTAAACCAACTACAGCTATTATAGTACTACCTAAATTAATATTAGATAAAGAATTAAAAATTTGCTCAAAAGTACCTTCTCCTTTTTCTGAAACGTACCCCAAAAAGTAAGGAATTTGTTTAAGGATAATTATAATACCAATACCAGTTAACATCCCTTTAATTACAGAAGACGGGAAGTAATAACCAATAACTCCAGCTTTTAGCACACCAAACATTATTTGAATAACGCCTCCTAATACAACAGCTACTAAAAAGTTTTCAAAGCCGCCAAGAGTTCCAATTGAAGTTAAAACAATGGCTGCTAATCCAGCAGCTGGGCCACTTACCCCAATCTGTGACCCACTTAATATACCTACAACAACACCTCCAATAATACCTGAAATTAATCCTGAGAAAAGAGGTGCTCCACTTGCTAAAGCAATACCTAAACATAATGGTAGTGCAACAAAAAATACGACTATGCTCGCTGGCAAGTCATTCTTAATAGTTTTAAACATAAAATAATAAAGTTTTACCCCTTAATGAAAATTAAAGAGCGGTTAAGTTAAAATAATGGCTAAAAAGCCTAATAATATTTAGAATTACTGTAAGTGCAATTCTGGAGGGGGAGAGATAAGGTTTAAATGAGGCTTAGGGTAATTTTTAAAGTAATACTCTAAGTTGTTTTCTGTTTCGTTTGAAGCAAAATCCATTTCGCTTATAGTAAGGTCAAAAAACAAAAGTTCAACATCTTTGTCTTTTTTGCTGCCTTTTTCCTCTTCTTCAGATGAATCAAAAAAGAAAGAGATATCAACAGAATCGTCTACAATAAGAATAATTGTTGGTGCTGTTAAAAACACTACAAAAATTATTGAAAAGCAAATAGAAATAATATTTCTAGACATTCTGTTGAAAATTTTGAGAAACAAATATATATTATTTTTTGTTAAAGAAAGATTAAATATTATTCAACAATTTAATATCTTCTGATTTTACCCAACCCATTTTACCATCGGAGAGTTTGATTTTTTTCCAATTGTTATAAGATTCTAATACTTGTATTTTGGTGCCTTCGTGTAATCTAAAGGATTCTTCACTCTTGGAGTTCGGGTCACTTCTTACCTTGCTTTCTTGTGCAAAAATAATAGCTGGATTATCTTTTTTATCTATATTGTATTTATGAAATGCGAAGGTAAGCGATATGCATAATAAAATTAATGATAAGACACTTCCCATAAAAGTTAAACGCTTGTATACTGTTAAATACGCGAAATAATAAACGAGAAATAAAACAACAAAACAAAATACTAAACCAACAGCTATTCTCGCCCAATTATCAAAACTTATAGCATTAGTAATACTTTTTAAGAGTTTAGAAAATCCTGCGTCAGGAATAACATCAATAGCATCAATGGTCATATTTTGAGCAAAAGACAAATTGTTTTTAATGTCATTATCATTGGGAGCTAATTGTAGCGCCTTTTCATAAAAATAAATACTTGGCGCAATGTTGTTTAGTTTATAGTGTGCATTTGCTAAATTAAAATACAAATCGGCTGAATGATTCTTAGTATCTAAAATGGTATTATAAGTATCTATTGCTTCGGCATATTTTCCTTCATTATATAATGCATTGGCTTTTTCAAATGATGCTTGGTTTTGGGAAAAAGCGGTCAGGCTTAACAAAAACGATATTATGTAAAAAACTTTTTTCATCTTAACGAGCTTGTTTATCTATTAAAGAAATTGTTTCTGCAGCTTTCTTGTAATCTTCTTGCATGGTAACAATATCTATAGGGGTATATCTTGCTAATTCACAGTTCTCTACGATAGCAATAAAATCTTTTATAGCCACATCGTCCACTTGCTTTTCCTTTAATAGGCTATTAATTTTATCTTTACTTAAATCGTTAGTTTGAATGTGTAATCTTGCTTTTAAGTAATTATGTAATGCTTTTTCTAAAGCGATGTAAAATGCTTCTTTTTTACCAAGAGATTTTTTAGCATGGCTCAAATATTTCTTTGCTAGTTTATCTGCTTTTCTAACTCTATTTCCATATATATCGGCATCTCTACTCGCTTTTTTGTTGCGAACGATGATGGCTAAAGGAATGGCTAAAAAAGGCAATAATAACAGACTCCAGAACAGATTTGTTTTGAAGAAATAAGTGGGCTTTGTGCTAATAAAATCTGTCTTAGTTTTAATGAAAGCAAATTGATCGTTATTTAAAACAACACGTTGTTTCGTATTATTTGTAGTGTTCCCATCTGAAGCTTCATCGGCATTATTTGTAGGGCCGTTTAAAACATCAATGACAATTTCGTCGGATGATAAGCGTTTATAACTTTCTGTTTTTAAATCGAAATACGAAAAAGAAATACTAGGTATTGGATATTTACCTTTGTATTGTGGCACCACGGTATAGCTATCTGAAATACTTCCTCTCATTCCCGATAGGTTTGTTTTTACTTGTTCTTTATGTTCAGGTTCATAAACCTCTAAAGAACTCGGTAATGATATCTTAGGCAATTTAAAAAGTTTCAAATTCCCATTCCCACTAACACCTACTTTTATTTGAAATGACTCAGAAGCATCTAATACTCTTTTGGAGGTTATGACATCTAGTTTAAAATCGCCAACGGCACCTGCAAAATCGACTGGTTTACCTGCTTCTGGTAACGGCTTAACATGAATAGTTTTGTTTCCTGCAGACACTGTTTTATTAACACGTGTCATTAAAAGACTTCCAAAAATATCACGTCTGTTGGATGGGACTCGTAAAGCAATATCTAAGCTTAATGGTTCTATATTTAGCTTTCCTGTTTTTTGAGGATACAGTACCGCTTTTCGTAAAATTAAAAAACGATAGTCTTTACCATTGTAGGTGCCATTTTGAACTTTTTGTCCTTGTGTATTTATATTTTGGCTCCAAAAGTCATTATATCTTGGGCTATCAATCTCATTCCAATTATCGACCGCTATAGCAGGAGATACATATAGTTTGTAAACAACTGTAATGGCCTCGTTTAAGTAAGGGTTGGCTTTTGAAACTTCTGCAACTAAATGAATATTCTCTGAAGCGATAGAACTAGCATCATTGGGGTCTTTTGGCTTATCTACAGCACCAGTAACTTGAATTTTTAAGGGTAATGTTTTATAGGTTTCACCATCAATGGTGATGGCTGCTTGTTTAATAGTGAAATTGCCACGTTTTTTTGGTGCTAAAAAGTAACTATAAGTCTTTTTATAAGTTCTCACACCATTAATCCAAGAGTTGCTTACAGATTGATTTGGACCTCCTACTACTGTGAAATTTGAAAAGCTTGGAGGATTGAAGTTATCCCCATCTTTGTTCATTTGAAAGTCAATACGCAAACGTTCGTTAATACCTAGTTTTTGTTTGCTCGCTTTCGCTTCAAATTTTACCTGTGCTGAAACAATACTTGTTGTAAGTATTAATAATAATATGTATACGTGTTTAATGAGTTTCATAATGATTAACGAACAACGATTAGCGATTTTTGATGTTTAAATTATTGCTTTTCGATGTTTTAATACTAGTAACAAAAATGGATATTAATTGATTGGTTTCATCTAAAGCTTTATCCATTTTAACTTGGTTTCCACTAAAGAGGTTAGCCTTATTTATTATTCTTAAACAATTATATGATTCTCTAAGTTCTTTTAGGCATATTCCCATTTTATGAACAAAATTTTTATGTGATTCAGCACTCCTGGCTTCTCCATAATTAAGAGCAGGAGAACCTGATGAGCGTATTAATTGATTTCCATAATAATTTCCAGCATAATTATTTTTTACATCTTCTATCATATTAATTATAAAAACTGTGAAATCAATTATTCTTTCTTCTAGGTCTTTCGTTTTCATTAATACTTCTTTTTTAATTCAAAACTCGTTAATCTTTAATCAGATTTCCTTGGCCTACCAGTCTTTTTCAGTTTTTATTTTTACGCCTTTTTCTTTTACTGCATTCATTTTTTCCTGAACTTTTTGTTCCTGATTATTCATGGCTTCCAGTAAATTCTTTATTTGTTGTGGCGACATTTGACCAGGCTGAGGTTTAGGCTTTTGTTGTTCTTTTTTCTTATCGTCTTCACCTTTGTCTTTGTCTTCTTTTTCATCTTTAGGCTTTCCTTTGTCATCCTTTTCATCTTCACCTTCCTTTTTATCCTCCTCATCACCTTTATCCTTTTTGTCTTCGTTCTCGTCGCCTTCTTTATCTTTTTTGTCTTCGTTCTCCTTCTTATCTTGATCGTCTTTATTCTCGTCCTTGTTTTCGTCGTCTTTGTTTTCGTCTTGCTGATCTTTTTGTTCTTCTGCACAAACCTTTGCCAAGCCTAAATTGTAACGAGTTTCATCATCTGTAGGATCGTTTCTCAAAGCATTTTTAAAAGCTTCAACGGCTTCTTTACATTTTTTGTTCTGCATTAAAATATTGCCAATGTTATGATAGGCTTTATGTTTTTCTGATTTTGAAGTTGTTGCTTTTGCAGCTTGTTCGTGACGATAAAGCGCTTCTTCAAAGTTGCCTTTTTTATAATAGGCATTTCCTAAATTATAAATCCCAGCTATGGTATTTGGTTGATTAGAAATAGCTTGTCTGTATGCCATTTCTCCAGAAACAAAGTTATCTTCGTTTATTAAACCATTTCCTTCATAAACATAGCCATTGGCTTTTTTAAGCGCTAATTGTTGCTCTCTATCTTCATCTTTCTGGGCAAAAGATATGGAGACCATACATGTTAATAGAATTAATATTATATGTTTCATTTTTTATTTCTAAGATATAAAACCTTATATTTTTGTGCGTTAAAAATTTTATAAAAGTTTTAAATCAAATCGTTTAATTTTTGTTTTTACTTAGATATTCCGATTACGCTCAGTGTAAAAACAAAAACTAAAGATTTTCATTAAATAAATTCAATTTCTTTAACCATGCTGTTTTTCTTTCCAATAGGAAAACATCTAAAAGCAAAAAGAAAATACCAAAACCTAAAAACCATTGAAATTGATCTTTAAAATCGGCAAATTGTTTGGCTTCAAATTCTGTTTTATCCATGCTATTTAAAATTTCACGAATATTTTCTACAACATCATTTGTGTTTTTCCCATTTATATAAGCCCCATTAGCTTCTTCTGCAATAGCTTTAAGGGTTTCTTCATTTAAACGTGTAATAACGGTTTCACCTTGGCTGTTTTTTTTATAGTTTAAGACAATACCATTTCGTTTCTCTGGAATAGGACCTCCTTTTATATCACCTACACCAATAGTGAATATTCGAATGCCTTCTTCATTAGCTTCTTCTGCTATGGCAGCAGCTTCTTCACTATGATCTTCACCATCTGAGATAATAACAAGGACACGATTGGTTTGTTCTTCATCATCAAAATATGTTTTGGCTAGTTTAATAGCTTCATTAATAGCCGTTCCTTGTGAAGATAGCATATCGGTATTCATGCTTTGTAAAAACATTTTAGCCGAGGCATAATCTGTTGTTATAGGTAATTGTGGAAATGCTTTTCCAGCGTAAGCTATAATACCAATACGGTCACTTGCCAAATTATTGATAATTTGTGTAACCAGTTGTTTCGATTTTTCTAATCTATTGGGGGCAATATCTTCTGCTAACATACTTTTAGAAACATCGACAGCAAAAACAATATCGACACCTTCTCGTTTAACGGTTTCTAATTTTGTGCCTATTTTAGGATTCACCAAAGCTATTGCTAGACATGCAAAGGCTAAGCTCAAAATACCTATTTTTAATATTGATTTAAATAAAGATGTGTTAGGGCTTAACTTTTTGAGTGATTTTTTATCCGCAAACTTGCTTTGTGCTTTATATTTCCAAAACTGAAGCATCAAAAAGAATAGGATTATTACTGGAATAACACCTAATACCCAAAACCATATTTTCTCTTCTAATTGATACATTTTTTTCTAAATTCCAACATTTAAATAAATTCCAAATACTAAAAACGCAGTGTCTTTTATTTTGGCTCTATATTTTAAACTAAACAAAACTTCTAAAAACTGTGAAACGTAACAGTAATTCTATAAGGAGCAATAATCCAGCAAATAATACTAACGAGCGATACTTCTCCTCGTAATTGTAAAATTTAAATTCCTCTATTTCTGTTTTTTCCAGTTTATTTATTTCATCATAAATCTCTTCTAACTTTCTGTTATTGGTTGCTCTAAAATATTTACCACCTGTAACATCAGCGATTTCTTTTAGTAATTTTTCATCAATTTCTACTTGAATACGTCCATATTGAAATGTGCCATTAGGCAAAATACCAACTGGCGATAATGCCATACCGTTAGTACCTAAGCCAATGGTATAAGTTTTTATATCGTATTCTACTGCTAACTCACTGGCAATTTTTGGATCTATAAATCCTGAGTTGTTAACACCATCAGTCAATAAAATAATGACTTTACTTGTTGCTTTACTATCTTTTAATCGGTTTACTGCTGTCGCTAAGCCCATACCTATAGCTGTTCCTCCTTCAATAATATTATTGTACTTTATGCTTTTTAAAGAGCGTATTACGATGGCTTTATCACTTGTTATAGGTGTTTTTGTATAACTTTCTCCAGCATATTCTACCAAGCCAATTCTGTCATTTGGTCTGCCTTTAATAAATTCTGCTGCTACTTTTTTTAAGGCTTCTAACCTGTTTGGAGATAAATCTTTAGCCAACATACTAGCAGAGACATCTATAGCCATAACAATATCAATTCCTCGAGTGGTTTTTGTTTTTGTTGAAACATCGACTGTTTGAGGTCTTGCTAAAGCTGTAATTAATATGGCCAATGCGATTAAGCGAAAAGCAAATAATACGTGCTTAAATTGCGGTAACCAGGAATTAGTAATTTTAAAACCTTTTAAACTTGATATTTTAAGCTCGGCTGTTTGTTTTCTGTGCTTAAAAATATACCATAGAATTGCTAATGGAAGTACTAATAGCAACCAGAAAAATTCTTTATTTAAAAAATCGATTCCCTCAAACATTATTCTTCTGCTTTTTTAAGTTCTATTGAATTTAAAATTCGCTCAACAATCTGTTGTGCATAAACATCATATTCTTTCCAAAAAAGGAGCACTTGCTGTACGACATTTTCTGATGTAAACGCTAAAATAACATACTTTCCGTTTTCAACTTTATCCGAATTTGGTACTGGCATATCCAAAGAGCCATGGACTTTTAGTCCTTCGGCACCATTAGGGGTCACAAACTCTTCATTTTTAGTTATAATATTTTTAGCGCCAGCCGACTCTAGCATTTTAAAATTCCCTTCTATAGACTGTTTTAGGTCTATTTTATTTTCGCCTAAATTTTTATACTTGGAAGTAGCAACAACTATATTAAACCTATCAATTAAACTACCATAGCCAAACATGGTAACATCCATTTGTTGTGCTAGTTCATCTGGTAAGCCAGCATCCATTCTTTTTAATACTTTTGGCGTAGAAATGGTTATAGGAGGAACCCCGTACTCGCTAGTTGTCCAATCGCCTTCTAGAAGTTCAATGCTTTCGTGACCAATAATGGTGTCTTTTACATAATTAAAACCATATTTCATTGAAAAGCCTGCGATAGTAGCTATTAACACACACACACTTATAACTACGGTTAAGATAATTTTCTTTCGGGTCTTTTTACGCTCTAAATCTTCTCTATACTTTTCATCTAAAAGCTTTTCTTCTTCTGTTGGCTCTGGCAACACTTCTTTTACATGATCAATTTCGTTGTCAATAGTATTTCGATCTAATTCAGCCAATGCTACATCTGGTGCAGACTTTGCGAATTTTACTAAATCGGCTCGTTTTAAAATACTTTCAATGTTTTTAATGGTTTCCTTGCTTAAATCAATTTGGTTACCCTCTTTAAGCAATCGGAGTCTGCTAACTAGTTCATCGGTGGTGCTTTCTAAAGAATGATCGTATACCTTCTCGTCTAAATATTTCCTTATGATTCCTGTTAATTCTGAATAATATTCTTTTATTTCAGAATGTTCTAAATAGTGACTTTCGTCTAACTTTTTAAGAGCTAATTTCGCTCTGTCGTATGGTGGAAGTAATGCAATTTCTTCTTCTTCAGTTAATGGCTTTTTTCTCCAAATAAACCAAAACAATAAAAACGCGATAATACCTATAATTAAAAGCGTTAGTAATAAATATTTCCACCAATTGCTCGAAGGTTTTTTAACTTCAATAATAGGTTTAATATCATATAAACCTTGCTTTGTCGTGTCTACAACTATATTATTAACCTCCACTTTTAGAGAATCGGTGAAAAAAGTTTTATCACCAATAATTATTTTTTGCCTCGGAATGGTATAGGAACCAGAATCAAACTGTGTTAAACCATATTTTTTAACAAGATTATACTTATCATTCTTTTTTAGAGTATCAACTTCATAAGATTCAATCATTTCTAAAGGCGAAAATGTTTGCCCTTCTGGAAAAACAACCAAACTGGTGGTGTCTGTTTCAACTTGAATATGATATGTAATTTGCTCACCTATTTTTATAGATGTGGAATCGATGGCAGAGGTAACTTGGGCCGAAGAGAACCAAGATACAAGAACGAAGATACAGGATAGGGAAAGCTTACCAAAAAGAGAAGATCGTCTTGCTCCTTGATTATTGCTCATTGATTCTTTAATATTTAAATAACTTTTCTTCATTTTAAAGTAGGTTTCGACTGTGCTCAACCAGACATTACAATTATTTATCCTCTTCTTTTAAAATATCCTAGCAGCTTCTTTACATAGCTTTCATCAACGCGACAATCAATTGCTCCAGCGCCAGATTTTGTAAAGCTCTCTTTATAATAGGCTACTTTTTCATTATAGAATTTACTATAGTTAAGTCTTACTTTTTTTGATGCTGTATTCACTAACATGAATTCTCCTGTTTCTTCATCTTCCATTTGTACCATGCCTAAGTTTGGTATGCTTTCTTCATGCTTATCGTAAACACGTATTCCTGTAACGTCATGTTTGCCAGAAACAATTTTCATGGTTTGAGCATAATCGTCTGCAACAAAATCAGACAATACAAATACAATGGCTTTTTTCTTCATCACGTTTTGCATAAACTTCAACGCTTCTGCCAAATTTGTTTGTTTACTTTCAGGTTTAAATTCTATGAGTTCACGAATAATACGAAGCACATGCGAACGTCCTTTTTTAGGTGGAATATAAAGTTCTACATTATCAGAAAATAAGATGAGTCCTATTTTATCATTATTTTGGGTTGCTGAAAACGCCAATGTGGCTGCTATTTCTGTAACGACTTCGTTTTTAAACTGTTGTTCGGTTCCGAACAGTTCAGAACCAGAGATGTCTACCATAAGCATCATGGTAAGCTCACGTTCTTCTTCAAAAACTTTTATATAAGGTTCACTATAGCGAGCCGTTACATTCCAATCGATATTCCGAACATCGTCACCAAATTGATATTGACGTACCTCACTAAAAGTCATACCACGCCCTTTAAAGGTGGAATGATATTCACCTCCAAATATATGATCAGACAAACGGCGTGTCTTGATCTCAATTTTTCGTACTTTTTTTAGTAATTCTTTAGTATCCATCTTTCCTCTCTCCCAACCCTCTCTCCAAAGGAAAGAGGGCTTTTTTAATTTTAAGCTCCATCGAAATCTAGTCCTTCCTAAAGGGAAGGATTTAGGATGGGATTTATGGTACTTCTATTTCGTTTACAATTTTGGTGATAATGTCTTCTGAAGTTACATTTTCGGCTTCAGCTTCATAAGTAATGCCTATTCTATGTCTTAATACATCATAAACAACAGCACGAACATCTTCTGGAATAACATATCCACGACGTTTAATAAAAGCATAACATTTAGCTGCAGTTGCTAAATTGATACTTCCACGTGGCGATGCCCCAAAAGAAATAAGAGGTTTTAAATCTGAAAGTTTATATTTCTCTGGATAACGAGTTGCGAATATGATATCCAAAATGTATTTTTCAATTTTCTCATCCATGTACACTTCACGAACCACCTCTTGCGCTTTTAATATTTGAGATACAGAAACCACAGGGTTTACTTTATCCCAAGCGCCTTTTAAGTTGGCTCTCATAATCATTTGTTCTTCATCAATTTTTGGATAGTCAATAACCGTTTTTAGCATAAAACGGTCAACCTGAGCTTCTGGTAACGGATAGGTTCCTTCTTGTTCTACAGGGTTTTGAGTAGCCATAACTAAAAAAGGCTTGTCTAATACAAATGTTTCATCACCAATAGTGACTTGTTTTTCTTGCATGGCTTCAAGCAAAGCTGATTGTACTTTAGCAGGGGCTCTGTTAATTTCATCTGCTAACACAAAATTAGCAAATATAGGTCCTTTCTTTATTGAGAAATCATTAAGTTTCATGTTGTAGATCAATGTTCCTGTTACATCGGCAGGTAATAAATCTGGTGTAAACTGTATTCTACTAAAGCTTCCGTCTACTGCCTGTGCCAAAGTATTTATCGCTAAGGTTTTTGCTAGCCCTGGAACACCTTCAAGTAGAATATGACCGCGGCCTAATAGTCCAATGAGTAATCGTTCAACCATATGTTTTTGGCCTACAATTACTTTATTCATTTCTAGCATCAGTAAATCAACAAAAGCACTTTCCTTTTCTATTTTTTCGTTAATGGTCTTAATATCAATTGTACCTGTTTCTTGCATCTTCTTTATTTTTTTTAAAGCCCGAATATAATAAGCTTATTTGAGCATTGCAAATTGTTAAAATTTTTCTTCTAATCCTGTTAAGAATAGGTTAAAATATTCCCTTAGACCAGTTAATAATCGGTTAAACCCGCATTATGCATTATAAAACCTATTTCAGACTGAAACTACTAAGAAATCTGTCGCTTTACGGTGTTTTTAATTTAGCCATAACAGGGCTACACCGAAATTAAGAAACCATTAGGTTTTATTGTATTTTCAATCTTTTATTTCGGAGTTCCAGTGTATAATGTGGAGTAAAATAAAAGAGCAGTTTCAAAAGAAACTGCTCTTTTATTTATTTAAAAGTAAATTTATTTACGCATCTGATAGTGTAATATCTCCTAAATTGTTAGTTTCATCTTCTTTCACTTCTTCATTATTTAATGTTGTTACAGCAAGTCCAGATTCGTCTGAAGGGGTTAACGTGATTTTATACACACCTATTGGAATATCTGCAAGAAGAAATACGCCTTCTTGATTTGTATTTGTTTTCACTTCAACACCATCTACCATTATTGAGGCTGTCACCGTGATATTTTCATTAAGTATTTTGCCTGTTATAGTTCCTTCTTTTAAAGCTAATTTTATAGCAGGCTTAATAATTGTAATGTCTCCATTAATGACTTCTACATTAGAAACTGTTGTTACTTTATACTTAGAATTTGAATCTACGGGCGTTAATACAACGTTATATGTTCCAGTGGGTACTCCCCAAAGCGCAAAGTCTCCTTTATAATTAGTATAAGCAGATATAATTTCGTCATCTTTAATTTCTGATGTTCCTTTAGTGTCTATAACAGATGCTACAGTTGGTTCATCAAGTGGTAATACAGAACCTTCTATAATTCCAGAACTCACTGCTGTAGTCACTCTCATGACTGGTTTTAAATTTATATTACCCGATTTACCAGCAATTATAACAGATTTGTCAACATCAAAATCTATAACAAAATCATATGTAAAGCCTTCTTCTATTGCAGCATCTACTTTTAATTTTAAACCAGACTGTTGTGCGCTTGGTGTTTTTAAATCATGTGTCTCACCGACATCCAAATTGTTTTTAAGAACTATGGTGTTATGATTTCCCAATACTAATCTTATTTGTTTTAAGGTTCCAATAGGAATAGGAAATTTGTCTACTAAAACTTCATGAACACCACCAGTGAGGTCCAGTAAGTTTATCACTTTTTGATTAGAATTAAGTGATATCCATTCACTAGCATTGTCCATTTTAATCATAACATCGACAACTTCAATATTTACAGCTTCAAAGTCTCCAGACTTATCCACCAGTTTAATAGTAATGGTTGGTGCTTGTAAACTTGTATTATTTGATTCCGAATTATGACACCCAAAAAAAGACACAAATACCAGGGAAAGCAGGGCCGATTTTAGATTATTTATAATTCTCATAATAATATTTTATGTTTTAAGCTATAGCTTATCACTATGAATTTAAATGCAACTAAAAAATGACTATTCTAAATTACTTGTAGTGAACTTGTGGTTAGGGAATGATTATAATTTGAAAACAATAATACGATATTAAACCTGTTTTAAGTATTTTTATACATGAATTGCTAAAAAAGGCATATAACTTGTAAAATGTATGAGAAAATAGCCTTTAAATTAAATTATAAAAATGACAAAAACAGCCCTAATTACAGGAGCAACTAGTGGTATTGGTGAAGCAACTGCTTACGAATTTGCAAAGCATGGCATTAATTTAGTGTTATGTGGAAGGCGCTTAGAACGTTTAAATACAATCCAAAAAGCATTAGAGCGATTAACTAATGTGCACATTTTAAATTTTGATATACGCGATAAAGTAAAAACATTACAAGCTGTTGAATCTCTTCCAGATGGTTTTAAAAATATTGATATTTTAATAAACAATGCTGGTAACGCACATGGATTAGATCCTATAAATGAAGGAAGTATTGATGATTGGGATGCTATGATGGATATTAATGTAAAAGGATTGCTTTATGTAAGCAAAGCGGTTATTCCAAAAATGACAGCACGCCAATCAGGACATATTATTAATATAGGTTCATCGGCAGGTAAGGAGGTTTATCCCAAAGGAAATGTGTATTGTGCTAGTAAACATGCGGTTTTAGCTATAACAGAAGGTATGCGTATAGATTTAAATCCATTTGGAATAAAAGTAGGGTCTATAAACCCTGGTCTGGTGGAAACCGAATTTTCTCAAGTGCGTTTTAAAGGTGATAAAATTGCAGACTCTGTTTACAAAGGCTTTAAAGCTTTAGAGGCTAAAGACATCGCAGAGATTATTTACTTTGCGATTTCAAGACCTGCACATGTAAATATTGCAGATTTATTGGTGTTTCCAACGGCACAGGCGAGTAGTACGATTGTGAAAAAGAACTTATGATTGAAAGTTTAAAAATTGAATTTCAAAATTTAGTATCAAAATTCACTAGCGATCAATCTATTATTAATTCGTTTTGGGATGAAATTGAAAAACAATACACCCAAAAAATTCGATATTATCATGGGCTGACTCATATTCATAATATGCTACTTCAAGCTAGAAAAATAAAACCTCTTATAATTAATTATGATGCTTTTTTATTTGCTATTTGGTATCATGATATCGTATACAAACCGACAAAAAAGGACAACGAAGAGAAAAGTGCTGTTTTTGCTATAAATAGGTTGAAAGCATTGAAAATTGATAAGAAATTGTTAGATATAATCGAAAAATTAATCATTTCTACAAAAAAGCATCATATTATTTTAACCGAAAATAACGATAACTCCTATTTATTAGATATAGATTTATCTATTTTAGGAACACCTTGGGATCGTTATAAAACATATATTAAAAACATAAGAAAGGAATATGCAATCTATCCAAGTTTTATATACAAAAAAGGGAGAAAGCAGGTTTTGCAGCATTTCCTAGAGCGAAAAACGTTATATTTTACAGAAAAGTATCAAACAGAACTTGAAATTAAAGCTAGAGAAAACTTAACCAAAGAATTAGAAACATTATAAAGAGGTTCCTGTCTTCCTAGAAATAAACCCATGATTAACAAACGGCTCCTTATAAAACACCTTCTGGCTCATAATGATGAGAATAGTTTTTATGATAAAAAACGAAAAATAGATATTAGTCATAAAGAAGGAAAGGCTAAGTTTTTAAAGCATGTTTGTGCACTCTCTAACAGCAACCCCAAAAATAATTCTTATATCGTTATTGGTGTTGAAGATGAAGACAATCATATTATTGGTGTCGATTTTTTTGATGACAGTAAAATACAGAACCTTATCAATGCCTATTTAAGTCATCCTCCAATAGTGCAATATGAAAACATCCCATTTCCACACCTTCCCGATCATAAAGTGGTTGGTTTGGTAACTATCAGGCCTATTGGTAAAATTACATCTCTTCGAAAAAATATATGGAAGTATTATGGAGGCTCTGTGTTTTTTAGAGATGGCAGTATGAGCATGCCTAAAGTATTTGATATTGAAATAAAAGATGTGAACTCTAAAATTGTCGAAGCCATTGAGAATAATGCACAAAACAATATAGAACATACCCTTAATGGCGTTTTCGATTTTATGAATACCCGTAAAGACTATAATGCACAGTACAAGGTTTTTAAAGAGTATTTTGTGGTCTGTTGGGCAGGTCAAAAAAAGATTGTGAAGGATGAAGTTTTCTTTTCCAGAGTGGATATTGAACTGATCAATGAGCAGGTACGGTTATTTTTTTCTGCCTTAGATGAGGTCTCTATTACATTTGATGATAAAAGCTTTAAAATTATTGAATATGTAGATTTAGGGCTTCAAAACTCTAATAAATATTATCAATTAGAAGAAACAACCATTCATTTCGAAAATAATGCAGGTTATACTATAGAGACAAAATTATTATTCGAACCGCCTCAGTTTGACAAAAAAGTATTGCACCATATTTATAATGCTAATAATGCTATTTTAGAAAAACTTAAAAAAGGACTTACGCTTACAAAAAGGGAAGAAGCAGATTTAAAAAACCTGCCTGGAAACTACCTGATCTGTTTCCTTAATTCATTTCAGGAAGCCTTAAATAAACTTAATGAAGCAAAGCCGTATTTAAAAACTTATAGTAAAGAGATCTATAATCTTCACAAAGAATCATTACGTATTTTAAGAAAGGTAAAATACAGTTAATTAACATTTGTTAATAAATTCACCTTAAATTAACGTACAAATTTTGATATGCGATAAAAATCATTAATTTTGCAGCGCTATTAATCTTTTTAGATATAACCTTGTTTCTCCCGAATATTTCGGTCTTGAGGCAAGGTTTTTTCTTTGGTATTAAATAAAGTCTAGTTGTTTAAACGATTTATTCAATATTTTTTCATCATTAACTTCTAGCCATTTGTTTAAAACAGTGGCATAGATTGCTCTAAAGTCTACTTCAAATTTTAAATCGCCATTATCATCCAAATCACTTAAACTGGGCATATCGTTATAAAGACCTTGTTTCTTCAAATTTTCCCCTATAACGAATACATTATTTGCGGTACCATGATCGGTGCCTACGCTAGCATTTTGTTTTACACGACGTCCAAATTCCGAAAAGGTTAAAATTAAAGTGTCTTTAAATGTTCCATTATCTTTTAAATCTTGAACAAAAGTTTCCATGCTATCTGCATAGGTTTTTAGTAGTCGTTTTTGAGTATTTAACTGGTTTACATGCGTGTCAAAACCATTTAATGACCCATAAAACACTTTAGTTTCCATGCCAGAATTGATAAACTGAGCCGTTGTTTTTAACTGTTTTCCAAAAGAATTGTTTGGATATTCTTTACTAGTTGAAACCGTTTTACTGGTTTCATAAATGTATTTAGCAGAAGATTCGGCGGCAATCATAGACTTGTATAAATAGCCTAAATTATGTTCACTTAAGTGTATATCATTTTGATGATTATGGATATTCTTAAAATAAGGGTCTTTTGATAAGTTATAAAAAGCTTTGGGGTTTTGCGTTGCAATAGCATTTATGGTATCTCCTTTCATGGCTAATGATAAGCTATCATCAATTTCAATAGCACTATATGGGTGTTTGCTGTAGTTATCTAAATAGCGTCCTAACCATCCACTTTGTAAATATTTATCTGAATCTGTCGCTGTTTGCCAAATATCCATGGATCTAAAATGCGACCTAACAGGATTTGGATACCCAACATTATTAATGATAGATAAATGACCATTATCATACAAACGTTTTAAAGGGGTTAGATTGGTATGTAATCCTACGTCATCATTAAGTTTAATAATATCATTTTTTGGAATTGCCAAGGTTGGCCGTTCTTTATAATACAGATCATTTCTAAATGGAATCACCGTATTTAAACCATCGTTTCCACCAGATAACTGTATAATCACTAATCTTTTATAACCTAAGTTACTGCTTGTTACTTGCTCAAAAGCTTTTACAAAACTTGGAACTAAAAACAAACTACTCGCTAAAGATGACTGTTTTAAAAATTTTCTTCTATCCATAATTAACACATTTGATATTCTGGTAATGACATCAGTTGCACGCAATGTTCCTGTTTTGATACTTTGCTTAACGATTCTAAATATACATCTGCCGCTTTGTTCATGTTACAAGCAAGGATGTGGTTTTCTAAATCATTTATATTCACGTTTTTAAACTGATTATTAAAATGATTCCAATTACTTTCTGTTTTAAAGTATTTTCCAAAATTCTTTTTAAAGACCTGCTTTTTAGTTTCCATAGCAACATCAGAGGCTCCTTTTTTAGTTTTAGAAATATAAGCGTTATTCAAAATAAGCGATGGTAGTTTTAGGCGCATAACAATAGTATTGCTATCAATCCAGTTTCTGCCGCCTTTCCAACCTGCTACATTTGGAGGGTTCAGCAATATTTGACCTAATACTTTTTGAATGTGTAGTAGTTGTTTCGGTTTTTTAAAATCTACAGGAACTACGTATTTTATACCTACTAAAAATTCGATAGGTGATTTTATTTTAGTACCTATATTTTTTTCATCATAAAACCAATCTGAAAGCATCATAAAACGCATAACGTCTTCTATATCATAATCAGTATAAAATACATCTGTCATGGCATTTACATGATTTTTATCTATAACATCATTAACAAAATAGCGGTATATTTTTTCGCAGATAAACTTTGCACATTGCCTATTTTCCAAGATCATGTTAATAATATCATCACCATTGAAATTTCCCGATTTGCCAAAAAATGTTTTGACCCCGTCATCATGCTGATGTTGTTTAAAAACAAATTCTCCTTGTAAATTATGGCTATAACCTGTAAATGCTCTGGCACTTTCTTTTATATCCTCTTCAGTATAATTTCCAACACCTAAAGTGAATAGCTCCATAAGCTCTCGTGCAAAATTCTCGTTAGGTTTTCGTTTGCGGTTTTGCTTGTTATTTAAGTATTTGGTCATAGCAGCTTCTTTAGAAATAGCCATGACAAAGTCTTTGAAATTTCCTAAAGCATGGGTCCGCAACGTATTATGAAACTGTTGACTGTATACATAATTATTGTCTTTACAGACAAAATGATTTGCCCAAAACAGGGTCATTTTTTCTCGTAATAATTCTTTGGTGTTTGTAAGTCTATCAATCCAAGCCACATTCAGCTCTTTGGTTTTTTGTCGACTTATCATTTGAAATTTCTTAATATTCGTCCTGTTTTTTTCATAAGAACCGCTCAATAAGTCATCAAGCTCAAAAGTGTCTAACTTTAAAGGTGTTACTTTTTTTGAAGCGTTAAAAAGGTTGTTAACCACAGTTTTCTTGCTTTTTTTAGAAAGTTTTTCGAGTTTGGTTGGTAAAATTCCAAAACCAACGCGCCAATATAAATGTTGAATATGTTTAATTTTCATATAACTCGATTTAAAGTATTACAAGTGATGTATAATTGTTTTGACTTGAATTAATTAAGAAGGTTTAAATTTTAAAAAATTAAGATACAAAAAAAGCCGTTTCAATTCGAAACGGCTTTTAAACATTTTATATTTTATCTTGATTTATAAATCAAATTTAATTCCTTGTGCTAAAGGTAATTCAGTGGTGTAATTAATAGTATTGGTTTGACGTCTCATGTAGATTTTCCAAGCGTCAGAACCAGATTCACGACCACCGCCAGTTTCTTTTTCACCACCAAAGGCACCACCAATTTCAGCGCCCGAAGTTCCTATATTCACATTAGCGATACCGCAGTCGGAACCAGCAACAGATAAGAAACGTTCTGCCTCTCTTAGGTTATTAGTCATAATAGCAGAACTTAATCCCTGTGCTACTTCATTCTGAATCTGAATAGCATTTTCGACAGCTCCAGAGTATTTTAGTAAATATAAAACAGGAGCAAAAGTCTCGTGTTGTACAATTTTAAAATGAGGTTTTGCCTCAGCAATCGCAGGTTTTACATAACATTCACTTTCGTAACCTTCACCAGAAAGCACAGCGCCTTCAACAACCATATTTCCACCTTCTTCCACAACTTTAGCTAATGCATTTTCATACATTTTAACAGCATCTGTATCAATTAATGGACCTACATGATTGTTTTCGTCCAACGGATTTCCTATACGTAATTGCTTATAGGCATCAACAACGGCATGCTTAACTTGATCGTAAATACTATCATGAATAATTAAACGACGTGTTGAAGTGCAACGTTGTCCTGCGGTACCTACAGCACCAAATACAGCACCGATAACAGTCATTTTAATATCGGCATCTGGTGTTACAATAATAGCATTATTACCACCTAGTTCTAATAAGCTTTTTCCTAAGCGTGCAGCCACTTCTTGCGCTACAATTTTACCCATTCTGGTAGAGCCTGTTGCAGAAATTAACGGAATTCGGGAGTCCTTCGTCATAAACTCACCGACTTTATAATCACCGTTAATTAAATTACAGATACCTTCGGGTAAGTTATTTTCTTTAAAAACTTCGGCAGCAATATTCTGGCAAGCGACACCACACATAGGTGTCTTTTCAGAAGGCTTCCAGACACAAACATCACCACAAATCCAAGCCAAAGCTGTATTCCATGCCCAAACAGCAACAGGAAAATTAAATGCCGAAATAATACCAACAACACCTAATGGGTGATATTGCTCATACATTCTGTGTCCTGGACGTTCCGAATGCATGGTTAAACCATGAAGCTGACGTGATAGTCCAACTGCAAAATCGCAGATGTCAATCATTTCTTGGACTTCACCCAGCCCTTCTTGGTAAGATTTGCCCATTTCATAAGAAACCAATTTCCCTAAAGCTTCTTTCTTTTCTCTTAATTTTTCACCAAACTGACGTACAATTTCACCTCTTTGTGGGGCAGGCATCGTTCTCCATGTTTTAAAAGCACTTGTTGCACTTTCCATCACCTTTTCATAATCTTCCCTTGTAGTTGTTTTTACACTACCAATTAATTGTCCATCGACAGGTGAATAGCTTTCAATAATATCTCCATGAGAAAAATTATTGGAGCCTGTTGAACTTCCTTCATTTAAATCTTTGACATCTAACTGTGTTAAAGCATCATTTATTCCGAAATCAGCAGAAATTACACTCATATATATTGATTTTTTGCGAATTATTTAATTTTTTGCAAGATACTTATAAAGTTTAGTATAAAACTCAATTTTTATTATAAAAATTTCAAGAATAGTTAAAATTAGATAAAACCCTAAAATATATAGGTATTGTAAAATAACAATGGCTATTGAAATCATCATTTGAACTTTTTAGATTAAAGCAAAAATGAGTTCGTTATTTGAGTTTACCGTAGAAGAAAATGATGCTTTTTTTATGAAGTTATAGAAATAAAAAAGCCCTCATTTTTTCTTTTTTAATAAAACTTAACTGTGTAGTAAGTAATGTAAAGAAAAAAAGGGGCATAAATTTATATGGTATAGCTGTTTATTTCTTAAAGAAAAGTTGGGTGAAATAATAAATTCCTGATTCACTTTTAACAATACTAACACCAATGTGCGAAAAGTTTCCTTCAATATTTTCACGATGGTCACTACTATTTAACCAAGCTGTCATAACTTGCTGAGCTGAAACTTGTTTAAATGCTACATTTTCACCTACGCTTCTAGCATTCTCTTCATCAAATAGTCGTTTTGCTCGAGAATCAAAGTTCTCATGTCCAATGCCTCCTTGACTAATCATGAAAATATTGTGCTCTTCAGCTAAGTTTTCAGCTAAAGTACTAGTCTCTAAAATTTGTTTTCCAATACTAGATCTGTGTTCATTTACTAGTCTTAGTATATCATCAGCTATATCAATAGTTATTTCTTTTTCGGGATCGACAGCCGAATCGTCTTTTGAACATCCTGTATTGCAGGTTAGTATGATTAAAAATGTTAATGTAAGTCCTGTTTTTAATAAAAAGCTTTTCATGAATAATATGATTTGGGGTATTCAAATATACGTTCTATTTAACTTTATGGTTTATATACTACTTTAAATGTTATGACGCATTTAACATATAACAAAAATCTAAAGTGGATATCTGTTCTTCTTTTTCAATATCTAAAACACTTTCTAAAGAGCTTCGTCTGTACTAAAACCAATGGCATTATTATATTAGCTATTGCATTGTAATTTGTTTAAGAATATTTCTGTACGAAGTCTTTTGGGTACATTAAGGTGTCGTTATGAAGGGTATATTTCACTGAATACAGGGGTATAAAAATAAAACGATGTATTTATTTTTGTTTACTAAAATTGAAAAACGAGATAAATAAAATCATAGTATAGATTAATAAATTCGTTTTAATGTAAACTTTATTTAGAAATATAATGGATAGCAAAAAGAGAATTATTGAAGAAATCAAAAAGTATGAATGGGATAATGTGGAAGACGTGATAAAATCGATTATCCCAAACATCCTTTTTTCGGTAGACGAAAACGAATCTAAACCAGATCTGTTGGGTTCAAGGTTTGGAGGGGTGCCAGCAGTACCTGAGAACTTTAGTTGGCCTTTACAATCCAGATCGGAAAACGCACCTCTGGCGTTTTTCTTTCAACTTAATTTTGAACAGATAAAACCCTTCGATGTTGATAATGTGTTACCAGATCGTGGCATACTCTTATGTTTTGCCTCGGTAACCAATGATATTATGTGGGAACATGAGATACCAGATGCTTTTAAGGTGTATTATTTTCCTGATACAGATAGCCTCTCTTTCGCAGACATCCCAGAAGGTGTTCCTTCAGAACAGCAATTGGCGCCTAGAGACATAACTTACAAGAGTAGTTTTCAGCTTCCGCGTTACCCATTTAATTACATATCTGACGAACTATCGGAAGACGATGCAGATGGTATCGATGAAGTTGCAAACACTATGTTTGATGAAGCCTATAGCGCCACAATGCGAATAGAAATGGCTAAAAGTGTTGGCTTTACGCCCCCAGCTTCTAAAGATGATTTTCACACTTTGTTCAGTCATAATTTAATGCTGGGCGTCCCATTTTCCGTACAGCACACTGTTGCGGAAACGTGGAGTGAAATGTATTGTGGAGATAATTATAAAGAATCGAAAAGCTATGTTAACCTCTTCTCTTTTGAAATGAAAAACCGTAAAGGATATGGTTTTAGTGACAACGGAGCACATCTCTACCTGTGTATACACAAAGAAGATTTGAAAAATAAAGAGTTTGAAAAGACTATCTTTATTGTTCAAAATACTTAGAAGACCATATGATGAATCAAATAGGTGATCACATCTAATAAAAATATGAGAATAAAATGATAATTTTTCAATAAATCGTAAAAAGTTAAGATTAAGTTCATAATAAAACAATTAACTTTATTGCTCTTAATAACATTAGTCCTAAATCATGAAAAAATGTATTTATTTAACTGTCGTTTTATTAATATTTAGCTCCTGTAAAAAGGAATCTAAGCTAGCAATAGATAATGTAAAACAAAGTCAGGCAAAGCAAGAATTTTCAATAATAATCCATGGAGGGGCAGGAACAATTTTAAGAGAGAATATGTCTCCTGAAAAGGAGGCCGCTTATAGAGCCAAATTAGAAGAAGCTATTAAAATTGGATACAACATTTTAAAAAGTGGTGGATCCAGCTTAGATGCTGTACAAAGAACAATTAATGTTATGGAAGATTCTCCTTTATTTAATGCAGGAAAAGGAGCTGTTTTTACAAACGCAGGGACCAACGAACATGATGCTTCTATTATGGACGGAAAAACATTAAATGCAGGAGCATCAGCAGGAACCACTATTGTGAGAAACCCCATAAATCTTGCCAGAACAATCATGGACAATTCGCCCCATGTCATGTTATCTGGAAATGGCGCAAATACATTTGCAAAAGAACAAGGTTTACAAATTGTAGAACCTGATTATTTTTATACTGAAAGTCGACATAAATCACTCGAAAAAATAAAAGAATCTGAAAAACTTGAATTAGATCACGACGATAAAACCGCCAACTTCTATGATGAAACCATTAAAAACTCTAAATTCGGAACTGTAGGATGTGCAGCCCTTGACAGAAATGGAGATTTAGCTGCGGGTACTTCTACAGGAGGTATGAGCAATAAGCGCTGGGGGCGTATTGGAGATTCTCCCATTATTGGAGCTGGTACGTATGCCAATAATAATACCTGTGCCATATCCAGTACAGGTTGGGGCGAGTATTTTATTCGTGCTATGGTAGCTTACGATATTTCGGCCCTTATGGCATATAAAAATTTATCGCTCCAAGAAGCGGCTAAAGAAGTCATACAAAATAAGCTGTCAAATCTAGGAGGAACTGGGGGGGTTGTCGCAGTTGATAAAAACGGCAATATGGTTGCAGAATTTAACACGGCAGGGATGTACAGAGCCGCTATGAATGACAAAGGAGAATTATCAATAAGTATTTATAAAGACGAAACCTTTTAAGAACAATTTAACAATAACCTATAATCTAAAGAATAAAATTTGAACGTAATTAGTTTAACAAGAAACTGCCTACACTTCTTTTTTTAAGTTTATTTTCATTTAAAATTATCATCTTATGCTATCAAAAAAACTATTTGCTATTGCAGTGCTTATCGCATTAGCGGTATCCTGTAAAAAGAAAGTTGTTGAAACAGATAACCTTTTTAAATTCAAAGATTATATAAGTTACACATCATCTGGTTTAACCTCAGTAATGAGTCCAATCGAAATAAATTTAACCGAAGATGTTGAAGGTTGGGAAATGGGCCAGGAAATTACAGATCCTATAATTTCTATAAGTCCACATGTGCAAGGTAAATTAATGGTAGCAAATAAACATGCCTTATTGTTTACTCCAGATGAGCCACTTCAGCCAGACACCGAATATTCTGTTACAGTTAAACTTGATAAGATTTATAAAGATATTCCTAAAGATTTTGATGCCTATACTTTTCAATTTAAAACCATTACTCCTAGTTTTAATATTGTCACTAATAATCTTCAATCTTATAGTAAGAAATGGCAGTATTTAGAAGGTGTTATTAAATCGGCAGACATTATTTCTTTAGATAATGCTAAACAATTAGTTAAAGCTTCTCAAAATGGAAACAACTTAAATATTGTATTTAATGAAGCTAATGAGAAAAGTAAGTTTTTTGATTTTAAAATAGACAGTATTAATCGTTTAACAGACGATAGTGATATTCTTGTTTCATGGAACGGGAAATCCATCAATGCTGAGAATGAAGGAGAAAACAAAGTGATTATTCCAGGAATAAATAATTTTACAATTACAAAAACTGGTGTTATTCAATCGCCCGAACAACATTTATTAATCAATTTTTCAGATCCCTTAAAAAAACAACAAAATTTTGAAGGTTTAGTAACACTTCAAAATGTAAAAAAACCAAAATATATAGTCGATGGTAACGTATTAAAAGTGTACCCAGATACTAAATTGGTAGGTAATATTCAAGTTGATGTATTTCAGGGTATTAAAAACACTGATGGTATAAAATTAAAAAGACCTTTTTCTGAAATTATTGCTTTTGAAGAACTAAAACCACAAGTACGTTTAATTGGGAATGGTACTATTTTGCCAAATTCGGAGCAATTAAAATTCAATTTCGAAGCCGTAAACCTGAGTGCTGTAGATGTTAGAGTTATTAAAATTTTTGAAGATAATATTCTTCAGTTTTTACAAGATAATAACATAAATAGTAATAACAGTTATGAAATTAAGAAAGTAGGACGGCGTATTGCAAAACAAACAATTCCTTTAGTATCTGAGGCTGAAAACACAGGAAAATGGAAAGCATACAGTATTGATTTGTCAAAGTTTTTTAAAGCAGATCCAGGTGCTATTTATCGTGTAGAAGTTAGCTTTAACAAAAGTTATTCATTGTATGATTGTGATGCTGTGGTTAAGGTAGATAATATTGAAGATGATGAAGGGGATTATTACGAAGATGAATACTATGAAGAGGAGTACAATGATAATGACATTGAAGATGAAGAGATAAGAGAAGAAGCTTATTGGAATAATTTAAATTACAGATACCGAAACTATTCATATAACTGGCGCGAACAAGAAAATCCTTGCCATGAAGCCTATTATAATGAAGAGCGTATAGCGTCTCAAAATTTAATTGCTTCAAACTTGGGGGTGATTGCAAAACAAGGTGCTAATAACTCCTATTATTTTGCAGTTACTAATATTTTAAACACCAATCCTGAGGCTAATGCAACAGTATCACTTTATAACTTTCAACAACAAAAATTAGAAGAAACAACGACGGATAAAGAAGGTTTAGCTATTATTGATGCCGAAAAGCATGCCTCTTTTGCTATTATTTCTAAAGGGAACAATGTGAGTTATGTGAAACTTCATGATGGTAATTCATTATCACTAAGTAAGTTTGATGTTTCTGGGAATAAATTACAACGAGGACTTAAAGGATATATTTATGGAGAACGAGGTGTTTGGCGGCCAGGAGATACGTTACACTTAACATTTATGTTAAATGACATAGCGAATAGTCTTCCTAAGCAGCATCCTGTAAAACTAGAGGTTACAGATCCTAATGGAAAATTAGTTTATAAAAAAGTGAGTAGAGATAATATTAATAATTTTTTCAAATTCACAGTTCCAACAGCTACAGAAGATAAAACAGGAAATTACAATGCCAAAGTTTCTGTTGGTGGCGCGACATTTCATAAAGGTTTAAAAATTGAAACTGTAAAACCAAACCGATTAAAAATTAAAGTTGATTTTGAAAATGATATTCTTACAGGGACAGAACCTTTAAAAGGAGATTTAGAAATAAAGTGGCTTCATGGTGCTCCAGGGAAAAACTTAAAAACTGAAGTGAAAGCAAAATTTAGTACCTCATACTCTGGTTTTAAGAATTATAAAAAATATACATTTAACGATCCTGCACGCCAATTTAATACCGAAGAAATTAATGTTTTTGAAGGGAAGGTAAACGAAGAAGGAATTGCTAAAATCACTAATAAAATTGCTATTGGTAAAAATGCACCTGGTATGTTAAAGGTTCAATTTTTAGTACGTGCGTTTGAAAACGGAGGTGATTTCTCCTTAGATGCCTTCACAAAACAATATGCGCCTTACGAGTCTTTTGTTGGTTTACGTTCACCAAAAGGAAATGCTTATGGGTCTTATTTTACAGATGAAAACCAAAGCTTTGATGTGGTTGTAGTAGATCCAAAAGGAAACCCTATAAAACGAAATAACTTAGAGGTTAAAGTCTATAAAATTGAATGGCGTTGGTGGTGGAATTCGTCTTACGATAATTTATCTAGTTATGTTTCCAGTAGCTATCACAGGCCTTATTTAAACTCTAAAATAAATACCGATGCTAATGGAAAAGCAACACTAAACTTAAAAATTCCAGATGGGGAACGCGGTCGTTACCTTATAAGAATTACAGACCCTGTAAGTGGTCATGCTACAGGAAGAACAGCTTATTTTTATAAAAATTGGTGGCAAAACTCATCTTCCAGTGATAAAGGAGCTGCGAAAATGCTTGTTTTCTCGGCAGACAAGGAAAAATATAACGTAGGAGAAACTGCTAAAGTAACTTTTCAATCGGGTAGCGAAGGTCGTGCATTAGTCAGTATTGAAAACGGCACAGAAGTATTAGATTATAAATGGGTAAAAACAAAACCAGGAGAAACCGTAGTTGATATTCCTGTTACCTCCGAAATGGCACCTAATGTATTTATCAATATTTCACTATTGCAACCACATGCTATTTCTGCTAACGATTTACCAATTCGCTTATTTGGAGTCATCCCTATGTTAGTTGAAGACCCAAATACGAAATTAGAACCCGAATTAAAAATGCCTAATACCTTGCGTCCCGAGCAAGAATTTGAAGTCACCGTTTCAGAAAAAAACAAAAAAGCGATGACTTACACTATTGCTATGGTAGAAGAGGGCTTGTTAAATCTAACACGTTTTAAAACCCCAAATGCATGGAGTTCTTTTTACGCACGTGAAGCTTTAGGTGTAAAAACCTGGGATGTTTTTGATGATGTTATTGGTGCATATTCAGGCAGTATAGATCAAGTATTTGCTATAGGTGGTGATGGAAGTGCAGACGGTGCTGGTGGAAAAAATAAAAAAGCAAATCGTTTTAAGCCCGTAGTTACTTATCTAGGCCCTTTTACTATAGAAGCTGGTGGTCGTAAAACACATAAAATAAAACTACCAAATTATATTGGCGCGGTAAGAACGATGGTCGTTGCAGGAAATAATACGACAGAAGCCTATGGAAGTACAAGCAAATCGGTTGAAGTTAAAAAGCCTTTAATGGTGTTAGCATCGCTTCCGCGGAAATTAAGCCCAGGAGAAAAAGTAACACTTCCAGTAACTGTTTTTGCTATGGAACCCAAAGTGAAGCACGTAAACATTAGCTTGAAACTTAGCAATGGGATTTCCATAGTTGGTGATACATCAAAAACACTCACCTTTGCGAATCCAGATGAACGAATGACATATTTCGAACTGGATGTTAGTAAAGCAAAAGGATTTAATACTGTCGAGGTGATTGCCTCTGGGAATGGTGAAAAATCAACTTATAAAGTAGAATTGGATGTTATAAACCCAAACCCTATTACATCGAAACCAATAGATCAGATCTTAGAAGCAAATGCATCAGAGTCTATAGCATTTTCAACATTTGGAGTTTATGGAACAAATTCAGCTACTTTGGAATTTTCTACTATGCCTCCAATGGATTTTTCACGTAGATTGCAATACTTAATTCAGTACCCACATGGATGTGTAGAGCAAACAACCTCAAGTGTATTTCCGCAGTTGTTTTTAAATGATATTTTCGATTTAACACACGATAAAAAGCAAAATATTAAGAATAATATTGAGAACGGCATCAAACGTTTAGGCCATTTTCAAAGACCAAATGGTGGTTTAAGCTATTGGATGGGTGAAAATAACGCCAACGATTGGGGTACTAGTTATGCGGGTCATTTTATGCTAGAAGCCGAAAAGAAAGGTTTTGTTTTACCTCTTACATTTAAGAACAATTGGATTAAATACCAACAACAAGCAGCAAGAGATTGGAGACCAAGTTATAGGTCGTATAATTCCGACTTAGCACAGGCTTATAGATTGTATACCTTAGCTTTAGCAGGGCAAGCAGATTTAGCAGCCATGAATAGATTGCGTGAATTTAGCGAAATATCGAACGAAGCGAAATGGCGATTAGCAGCAGCGTATGCATTAGCGGGTCAAAAAGAGGCCAGTGAATCTATTTCTAAATCAGCAAATATTAATTTTAAACCCATTCGATACAATTATTATACTTATGGTTCGGTAGATAGAAATCGTGCTATGGCATTAGAAACTATGGTGCTTACTAAAGATTCGAAAAGGCGTGAATTATCTCAATATATTGCTAAAGACTTATCGAGTAACCGCTGGATGAGTACCCAAACAACAGCTTATAGTTTATTGGCTATTGCAAAAATGGTAAACGCTAATGGCGGAAAAGCGCTTAATGTAAACTATACCGTAAATGGAAAAACAGAAACCATAAATTCTAAAAGTGCGATTGCGCAACGCGAATTAAAGATTGCCGAAGGAGAAAATGCATTATCTTTTACTAATAACAAAGATAATATTGTTTATGTCCGTGTTTTAAATTCTGGAAAACTACCATTAGGTCAAGAACTAGCAGAACAACGCGGATTGAGTGTTTCAATACAATATAAAGATTTAAGAGGAAATACTATTAATGTCCCCGAATTAACACAAGGACAGGATTTTGTAGCTACTGTAAAAGTTAGTAATCTTAAAAACGAAGCTGTTAATGATGTGGCATTAACGCAAATATTTCCTTCAGGTTGGGAAATTGTAAACACCCGTTTTACAGATTTTGGAAATACAACGACCAGTCAAGCTAGGTTTACAGACATTAGAGATGATCGTGTTAATTTCTATTTCGATTTACAACGTAAAGGAAGACAGAGCACCAAAACATTTAATGTCATGCTAAACGCATCGTATTTAGGTACTTATTATTTGCCAGGTGTTCAAGCAGAAGCGATGTATGATAATGAGTATTTAGTAAGAACCAAAGGGAAATGGGTAACTGTTAAGAAATGATTTTTTTAAAAGATGATCTCTTTGAAAAGTAATGTTTTAATTTAAAGGTGAGTTCGACACAATGTAATTTATTAAAAAAAAATGATTACCAGTTAACTAAAAGTAATATTTAGTAATTTGTATGTCATTCCGATTGAAGAATGGGGAGCCTGCTGGCAGGCAGGTGTCGAAATGATAAGTAGTTAATTATTATATATATATATATATTGTTGAAGTTTATAAATAGCACCACAATGCTTTTTTATCCGGTTTTTAATATAGAAACTCAGGTTTGAGGGGTGTAGTAGCAAAGTTTGCAGAATATATTATAAGTTTAAGTCATCAATTTTATCTACAGTAATTATTAATGTACTGATCATCAAAAATATAAGTTTTATTATAATCAATAATAAAACGGTCAATACTAAAATGACAATTAAAACTCATCTCATCTCCCTCTTCTATGAGATTAAAATTTATGTTAGGAGCTATTGTTGGGTTGCATGAAATTGGTTTAGAATAATCTTCTAAACGATTAACAGAGATAGCTTTGATTTCATCTTTAAGTCCAATTAAGGAAACGCGATCATTTAATTGGCTATCTAAAATTTCATCAGAAACAAATTCAATATCGCGACCAATTGCTTTTCCTGTGCGATATATTAAAGAACTATCTATTTGAAATTCTGTTCTAAAAAAGGTATGAACATATGCTATTTTTACGAAGTTGCTATCTTCTTCTAAATTTGAATTATTATATAAATCTCTTATTTGTGTGTTAGAACCATTAGTCAGGAATGAATCTATTGGAAACTCTCTTTTGTCATACCAAAGTTCATGTTTTTGATACTCATAACCTTCAAAAAACTCACCCTTATCATCTCTTTCATCCATACACCTAGCATACATAATAGCCTCTTTAGCTACATAATGGAAACCGTTTCTTTCTCTATAAAACGGAATCTTATATTCTTGTTTTAGTTTCCATTTGCCTTGATACTTATAACAAGGGTAATAACAATCATCGGGTAATTCTTTTAATTTTACGTAAGGCTGGATAAATTTATTTTCAAAGCCCCATTTTAACATTTCATATCTCGAATCATCACTTAAAACTTCACCTATTTTGGTAGAATCATATCTTTTGAAATAAAAGAATGATATAATAATTAATGAAAAAAGAATGCCTACAGCTAGAAATAAAAACTTACGATTTAAGACAATATTATTTTTAGCATTATTTACATTACTTGGAGTTTTCTTCTTTAGTTGATCCAAATCAAGTAATCGCTCAATATTACCTAAAGCCCTTTTAAATTCCCCTTCAGATGCAGAATTATTAATTAACCTTGAAAACTGAGAATCACTATAAAACAAATCTCTTGCTATTATAGAATTACTTGTAGATTCAAATTTATTCCTTACGTTATTAAACGTGCCATATCGCTTAATAAGTTTAGAAATAAAACTTTTATGTAAAACTTCCGTGTTTCTTTGATTATCCATTTAAAAACAAATATTAAATGCTACAAAATTACAAATGTCAAATACCGCATGTTTATTAAAATTCATTAAAATTTAATAAAATTTGATAAAACAACAATAATTATCATAATATTTTTTATAATTGATAAATATTACCCATTAAAAATGCGATTTTATCATGTCGCAATAAATGACAAAAGCGTACTTAAAATAGTAAAACTAAACTTTTAAAACCAATTTTAAGATGAAATTTATAACAAAAACACTATTCTTTCTATTCCTCTTTTCATTTCAAATAATAATGTCTCAGGAAACTGTTAAAGGTACTGTTACAGATGAACAAGGTTTACCATTAGTAGGTGTAAGTATTATTGAAGACAATGTGGCTAATGGAGCTGTAACAGATTTTGACGGTATATATACGATATCATTAGAAACAGAAAACCCTAGCTTAAGCTTTAGATTTATAGGTTTTAAAACGGTAACAGTTGAAGTTGGCTCAAAAAGTATTATCGATATTGTAATGGTAGAAGATATTGAAAATTTAGATGCTGTTATTGTAAACGCATTAGGCTTTACAAAGAAAAAAGATAATTTAGGGTATGCTAGTTCTACTGTAAAGGGAGAAGCGGTTGCCAAATCGGGAGAAGCGAATGTTTTAAATGCACTGTCAGGTAAATCATCAGGTGTACGAATAACAAGAACTTCGGGTGATCCTGGGGCAGGATCGTATATTCAAATTAGAGGAGTTTCTTCTATAACTAGAAATAGTCAACCTTTAATTATTGTAGATGGAATTCCTATAAGTAACGATGTTCGTGGTAATAGTGATAGAGGTGGCGTTAGCCAAGAGTCACGACTTAACGATATCAACCCAAATGACATAGAATCTATGACAGTATTAAAAGGAGCTGCTGCTGCTGCATTATGGGGAACACAAGCCTTAGGAGGTGTTATTAACATTACAACAAAAAGCGGGAAATATAACAGCAAATTATCTGTAAGCTTGAAGTCTACTTATTCTTTAGATAAAATAAATCAAAGATATGATGTACAAACAAAATATGGACAAGGAGATAACGGAATCTATAATCAAAGAGCAAGAGATTCTTGGGGGGATTTAATATCAGATCGTTCTGGCGGAAATGATGAATTTGATACCACAGGAGGGTTTTATTTAGATCAAGATGGAAGAATATATTACCCTATCTTAAATAAAAATTCACAAGCGACATATAATGATTCTAATTTTGACCAAGTTTTTGGTAATGGTCATTTTTTAGAAAACAATTTAAGTTTGAGTGGGGGAACAGCAAAAAGCACCATGTTTTTTAGTTTAAGTGATCTCAACCAAAAAGGAATTGTGAAAAATAATTCAGATTATAGGAGATCGACTATTAGATTCAATGGCAAACAAAATTTTACCGATGTTACTAGTTTAAAATTAAGCTCTTCTTATACAAGAACATCATCAAACCGTATTAGATTAGGAGCTAACTCTTCTGGACTCTATTTAGGCTTGCTTAGAAACCCAGCAGATTTTGATATTTCTGGTTACCGAGGAGACTATTACGCATCTAGTGATAGTTCTCCAATACCTAATAGACATCGGTCTTATAGAGAGCCTCTTGGGGCAGATGGAACAGCTACTTATAACAACCCGCTTTGGACTATTAATGAACAAGAAAATAAAGCAAAAGTGGATCGCTTTATTACAAATTTTGAATTTATGACCTCTCCAAAAAGCTGGTTGACTTTAATAGCAAGAGCTGGTGTAGATCATTATAGTGAAACTAAATCTGAATTTATGACACCTGGTTCTGCTTCTGGAGTGTTTACAGCAGGGTTTATAGACCAATCTACTGCAACAAATACCATTTTTAATACAGATTTTATAGCCAAAAGCACATTTAATTTAGATGATATTATTGATGGTAGTTTTTTATTAGGATTTAACTATAATACTAAATCAAGAAAAGTAAATGGGGTTGAAGGAAGTGGTTTTATTCAGTTTATAGACGTAGCAAGTGAGATACGTGATATAGACAATACGCTTATTGAAAACACTGTAGTAAATAGCACATTTGGACAAGAGCGAACAGCAGGGTTATATTCCTCTTTATCTTTTTCGGTTTTTGATATGTTTTATATTGATAGCACTATTAGAATTGAAAATGCATCCGCATTTGGAGAAAATTCAGATAAACCATTCCTATTTCCTTCAACCTCTTTAGCATGGCAATTCTCGGAATTAGACATTTTTAAAGACAATAATTTTTTATCATTTGGTAAACTTAGAGCTTCCTATGCCGAGGTAGGAGTACAACCAGCCCGTTATAATACCTCTAATATTTTTATTTCGCCTACCTATAACGATGCATTAGGAGGTGGTTTAAACGCTGGGTTATTTGGTAACGGCGCATTTGTACCAAGCACTAATAGAGGCAATGCATCACTTAAACCAGAACGAAAAAAAGAATTTGAAATTGGAACAGATTTAAGGTTTTTTAAGAATAAACTCTCCGTTGGTTTTACATACTTTGAAAATGTTACGGAAGATGTTCTTTTGGAGTTTCCTGTAGCAAATTCAACAGGCTACTCTTCTATTTATACAAATGGAGCTGAAATAGAAAACAAAGGCTTAGAACTTGATTTAGGATATAAAATATTAAATACGAATGATATTTCTTGGTCTATTAATGCAAACTTTACAAAAGTTAAGAATAAGGTTACTGATTTAGCAGGAGCAGAATCATTGAACTTAGGAGGCTTGGCAGCAGTCAGTTCAAGAGCTGTTGAAGGTCACCCTTTAGGTGTGTTATGGGGATCTAGAACACTCCGAAACGATGATGGTTCCATAGTTTATGATGCTTTTGGCTTTCCTGAACAAGATCAATTAGAAGGCGTTATAGGTGATCCAAACCCAGATTGGCAAGGAGGTATTGCTAGTGCATTTAAATATAAAAATTTCAGATTGTCCGTTTTATTTGAAACCTATCAAGGTGCCGATATATATGCGGGAACCAAATCGGTAATGAGAGATTTAGGAACGTGGTACGATACGGGTAATGAAGTAACAGCCACTAGAAATTACTTCCAATCTAATGGTAATATTATAAATATTGGTGAAACGTTTCGTGGTAATGTAGCAGATTTTGGAGCAGGACCTGTGGCTTTAACAGAGACTTGGTATAATGGAGATGGTGGATTTTTTGGTGGCGGAAATGATGAGTTATATATTGAAGATGGGTCTTGGACTAGATTAAGAGAACTTACTTTGTCCTATTTATGGAAATCAGATTGGTTAAAAAAATCTACGTCATTAAAATCTGTAGAATTTTCAGTTACAGGAAGAAATTTGTTTTTATGGACTAAGTTTGAAGGCAATGATCCCGACACAAATTTATCAGGAGTTAGTGCAGCAAGAGGGATAGATTACTTTAATAACCCTGGTACAAAGTCTTTTCTTTTTAGCGCAACATTAACTTTATAATCTAGAAATTAATATTATGAAATTGTCAACACAACTTTCTTTAGTAAACACCAATGGAGATAAGACAACTTCAAATAACTACACACATAAAAAATATTTTATTATGAAATCATATGTTTTATTATTTCTTATAGTTATTCTCACTCAATCTTGTAGCGATTTAGTTGAAGATCTAAATAATGACCCGAACAACCAAACTAAAAGTGCTTATCAAACTATTTTAACAGGAGCTGAAGTTGGAAATATATTATTTCAAACTGGAGAAAATGCAAGAAGAGCTTGTATTTTTTCAGGTCAATATACAGGAATAGATAGACAGCATCTAGGATTTGATCAATACTCAGTAACTACTAGTGATTTTGATGCTCTATGGAACGATGGTTATGTAGATGCATTAAGAAATGCTATAATAACAGAACAAACAGCATTAAGCGAAAATACTGGAGCCGTAACAATTGGTATTACTCAAGTATTACAAGCTCAATCCTTTGGTACACTAACATCATTGTATGGAGATATTCCATTTGATGAGGCCGTAAATGAGGAATTCTCAGACCCAATGTTTGATAATCAGGTAGATATTTACTCTAAAGTACAAACGTTATTAGATAAAGCTATTTCAAATTTACAACAAGACTCAGGAAGACCAGCCACTGGCGCTGACATTTATTTTGATGGAAATCCTCAAGCTTGGATTGAAAGCGCTTATACTTTAAAAGCAAGATTTTACATGCATATTAAAGATTATCCAAAGGCATATATTGCAGCACAAAACGGGATTAGCTCTTCAAATAATAGTATGAATGGCACGCACGGTACAGCTGCTGAAGATTTCAATTTAAATTATCAATTTTTTGCTGTAGAAGTTAGACAAAGTGATCTTATAGTTTCAAGTTTTATGGCTGGTTTAATGGATCCAACCAGTCCAACTTATAGAGGGAATACTAAAACTAATGAAAGTGGTAGAAATAGTTTCTATTTTACAACAAACTCTTTAGGCGTTCAACCAAATATAACTAACGGATATGCAGCGCCATCTGCACTGGCAGCCTTAGTTACTTACCAAGAAAACCTTCTAATCTTAGCAGAAGCAGGTTTTAGAGTTAATGGGTTTGATAATGGCCTGTCACATTTAAATAACTTTAGAGCATTTATGGCTACTGGGGGGTATTTAACAAATGTAAATGTTTCAGATATTTTATATGACGCGTATAATACTGCCGATTTTGCCTCTGGAGGTATTGAAAACCTTGATGGTATTAGCGCCGATAATGCACTGTTAAGGGAGATATTACAAGAACGTTATATAACCCTATTTGGGCAGATAGAATCTTTTAACGATACTAGGAGAACTGAAAGCGAATCGATTGTTAGAGTTCCAATTGTGCCCAATAATGGTAATCTTTTACCACAACGTTTTATTTACCCGCAATCAGAAATTGATAGAAATAGTAATATTCCTAACCCTATTCCAGATTTCTTCAGCAAAACACCTGTAAATCAATAATATGTTGCTAAAAATCATGATACAAGTAAAAAACATAAAAAAAACTTTTCTTTTGGGGTTTGCTTTAGTTTTTCTATTGCCTTTCAGCCTCTTTTCACAAGAAGAGGAGCCCGTTAATGTCTTATTTGTTGGTAATAGCTTTACTTATTTTTGGAACATGCCTCAATTGGTAAAAGCTATGGGGGAAAACCGAGGTGTTCCTTTGTCGATTCATCAATCGACAGTTGGAGGTAGTAACCTCAAACAACATTGGGAGGGAGGAAAACGGACAGTAACTCGAAAGCTCATTAAAGAGGGTAAGTGGGATTATGTAATTCTTGGTGATCATAGTTTAAGTACTATAAATACCCCTGAGCGCTTTGAAGAATATGGTAAAAAGTTCTCTGAACTAATACGTTCGGTAGGTGCTGAACCCATATTTTATGTTACTTGGGCTTATAAATCTAACCCTTTAATGCAGCCTACAATTACAAAAGCTTATTTAGAGTTAGCTCATAAAGTGAATGCTAAAGTAATTCCTGTTGGTCCTATTTGGATGAAGGCTCGAAATTTAAGGCCAGATTTAAACCTCTATTTCGATGATAAACATCCATCCTCAGATGGCAGTTATTTAATTGCATTAATTGTTTATAAGGCCCTTACAGGGAAATCAATCTCTAAAATTCCAAATAGAGTAACTACGCTTGATAAGGATGGTGAAAAACTATATCTGTCTTTTGTATTGCCCGAAACGGCATCATTTTTTAAACAGCTAGTAAAGGAAACTAATTTTGAATCTTTTAATAAAGAAAAAGAATGAAGTCTTTTCAAAAAAGTATATTTCTAATATCTGGCCCTCTACTGTTTATTATTTTACAGTATATAGATCCACCTTCAGGTATGCCAGATAAAGCATACGATTTGCTTTCAATTACATTGTGGATGGCATTATGGTGGGTTACAGAAGCAGTACCCATTGCTGTAACTGCGCTTTTACCGATTATATTATTTCCAATGACAGGAGCTGTTGATTTGCAAACCACAACGGCCTCTTTTGGGCATAAATACATTTTTTTATATATGGGTGGCTTCATGCTTGCTATTGCTATAGAAAAGTGGAATTTGCATAAACGTATTGCATTAAATATTATTAAAATAATAGGTACTAATGTTTCCAAAATCATTTTAGGTTTTATGGTAGCAACGGCATTTCTTTCCATGTGGATATCAAATACTGCTACTGCTGTAATGATGCTTCCTATTGGTATGTCTATTGTAGCACAATTACAAGACAATCCAGAAACTGAAGAAGATGAAAATTTGCTTTTTGGAAAAGCACTTATGTTGAGTATTGCTTATAGCGCTTCTATTGGAGGAATGGCAACACTTATAGGGACACCACCTAATTTGGTGTTTGCTGGTTATGTAGAAGAAGTTTACGATATAGAAATTACCTTTCTGCAATGGCTAAAGTTTGGGTTGCCTATAGCCATTCCGCTATTAGGTATAGCGTGGTTATACTTAACGAAATTTGCATTTAAATTTAAACAGAAAGAATTTCCTGGAGGGAAACAAGAGATAGATAGGTTAGTAGCGAATATTGGGCCTATGAAAAGAGAAGAAAAAATAGTTTCATTAATTTTTGTTTTAACTGCTTTTTGTTGGATTACGCGTTCATTTATTCTACAGAAATTTTTCCCATTTATTGATGATACTATAATAGCCATGACAGCAGGTGTATTACTATTTGTTATTCCAACTAGCGATATTAAAAAACGTATAATTACTTGGGAAGATGCCGTGAAATTACCTTGGGGCATTATTCTTTTATTTGGTGGAGGTATGGCACTTGCAGCAGGATTTCAAATTACAGGGCTGGCATCATGGTTGGGATCTCAAATGTCTATGCTTCAGGGGTTTTCGTTAGTTTTTCTAGTGTTGATTATAGTAGGGTTAGTCAATTTTTTTACAGAATTTACTTCAAATTTAGCAACAACAGCCATGTTACTGCCAATATTGGCCCCTATTGCTATTTCACTAAATATTAACCCTTATATTCTTATGATAGCTTGTACTGTATCAGCATCTTGTGCTTTTATGATGCCAGTTGCAACACCTCCAAATGCCGTAGTCTTTGGGTCTGGATACCTTAGAATACCTGACATGATTAAAAGTGGTATATGGATGAATATTGTGTCAATTATATTTTTAACTATAATGGTGTATTATATGTTGCCAATAATTTGGGGCTTTAATTCTAGTGATTTTTCCGAATTTATAAAATTAGAAAAGCCTTAAACTAACAGAAAAAAATATTTAATAAAACGTAAAAACTAAACATATCATGAAAAATATTAAAAAAATTACAATGTACTTTATTATCTCGTTGGGATTTCTTTCTGCTTTATTATTTGTAGGATGTGAAGACGATGATGATACTGCTATTGTTGATAATACATTAATAGCAATGGTAAAAACGATTAATGGTTTAGACTTTAATAGTGGTATAGAAAATGTTAATGTGAATGCTACAGTAGAAATTATTTTTTCACACACCTTAAATACAGACTTGTTTTCATCTTCATTAGTGTTTAGTTCAGTGTCGGGAACAGTAGATTATTCTATAAGTTTTTCAAATACGAACTCAACAATTACTTTAACTCCAACTACGTCATTAGAATATGAAACTCTATATACATTGACATTACCAGCTGGAGATTATGGTTTAGAAGGAAAATCTTTAGAAGAGCCAATATCACTTAGTTTTACAACGGCCCCTTTTGTGCCACCTGTATTTAGCTTATCTAGTGATGCTTCAGAATTAGAAGAGGATAACGGCACAGCAACAATAACCGCTAATCTGGATAAAATATCTGAAAGCGATATAACTGCTACCATAGTATTAGGTGGAACGGCTTCTGAAACTTTAGATTACAGTGTTACAGGAAATTTAAATATAACGATACCTGCAGGAAGTACATCAACGTCTATTTCTTTAACCTCAATATTGGATGGTGAAAATGAAGGCGATGAAACAATAGTCCTGTCTTTAAGCAATGTTGTTAATGCTACGCATGAATCACAAGAGCTTATAATTACAATTAATGAGCAATTACCTAAAATATCTTTGAAGGGGGTATTAGCTTTAACTTGGGATGGTTCAGGAAGTAATGATGGTAAAGCAATTCATTTAATAGCAAACCAAGATATAGCAGATTTAAGTATTTATGGGTTAGGTGTTGCAAATAATGGAGGCGGAACCGATGGTTTAGAATACACATTTCCAGTAATGTCGGTTTCTGAAGGCGATGATATTCTTGTAGCTAGAGAACCTGGATTAATTTCAACCTATTTTGGAGGTTGTACTAGCGAAATTGAACATGTATTGCAGGCAAACACATCTATTAGTCAAAATGGAGATGATGCTATTGAATTATTTAGTGGAACTACTGTTATTGAAACTTATGGTGATGCAGATGTTGATGGAACGGGAGAAGTATGGGAATATAAAGGTTCTTGGGCATATAAATTTGATGGCGTTTGGACCTATGGAGGTGTAGACTGTTCAATAGGGTCAACAACCACTCAAAGTTCTAGTTGTGTTTATCCAATTTGTGCACAAGCATTAACGCTTCAAGGCGTTATGGCCATACTATGGGATGGTAGCGGGAATAATGGTGGTAAAGCAGTGCATTTAAAAGCACAAAAGGATATAGCAGATTTAAGTATTTATGGGTTAGGTGTTGCAAATAATGGAGGCGGAACAGATGGTATAGAATTCACTTTTCCTGTAATGTCAGTTTCTGAAGGAGATGACATCCTTATAGCACGAGAGCAGGCAACAATAGCTAGTTATTTTGGATCGTGTATCAGTAGCTTCGAACATATCATTGAAACAAGTTCAATGAATCAAAATGGTGATGATGCTATAGAGCTTTTTGAGGGCAATGGGGTTATTGAAACCTATGGAGATGTAAATGTTGATGGTACTGGGGAAAGTTGGGAATATGCGGGCTCCTGGGCTTACAAACTAAATGGCAATTGGGTAACAGGTGGTCTAGATTGTGCAGCTGGGTCAACCAGTACACAAAGTTCGTCATGTACCTACCCTGCTTGTAATTAATATAATTAAGTAATATTTGTAACGTATAGTTACATTTTAAAATAAAATGTTTTATGAATACAACTAGAAAAATTTCAAAAAAGATTAGTGTGTTTTCAATGATTTTGTGTTTAGCCTTCTTGGTTGGCTGTAATGATAATGACAATGATTTATTATCAGTATCAATCTTATCTATCACAGCAAACGGTTCTCCTTTAGAGGATGGAGCATCAAATATTCCTGTAAGTTCCGTTATTGAAGTTGCATTTTCGTCAGAAATTGTGCCCTCTAAATTTGAAAACTTACTTTCAATAACAGCAGGATCTTCAGAGTTTGCCTATACGGTGTCGTATTCAAATGTTTCTTCAAAAGCAACTATAGTTCTTGCTCAAATGGAGGCTAATGAAACATATAATTTATCAATATCGGTAGGGGATTTAGGCCCAAAAGGAGAGTCTTTCAATGATGGGATATCATTATCATATGTCACTAATTTTGGAAAAACACCTTGCCTAAGCGCTACAAATGCTTGCATACAAACTTTACAGATGCCTAATGATTCTGGGGCTCAATTCAATTTCGATATGTATAGTAATTATGATTTTATTGATGACACAGAATTTACATACAATTCAATAAATCAATTAGTTATTGTTGTTCATGGTTTACAAAGAAATGCAAACGACTATTTTTCATATATGACTACTTTATTGCAAAGTATAAACATGGAAGGAAGCTCCTTACTTATTTCTCCTTATTTTAAAGATACCCAAAACGCAAGTGCAGACGACCTATATTGGGATAGCCGCTGGAGAGAAGGTGCAGATTCAGGTAATACGAATGCTTCTATAAGTTCCTTTACAGTTATAGATGCCATTATTGAAAAGGTTGTTAGTTCGGGTAATTTCCCGAATTTATCGACCATATTTGTTACAGGACACTCTTCTGGAGGAGCATTCGTACAACATTATGCTTTAGCTAATAAAGTCGAAAACATACATACTAATGTTAATTTTGAGTATGGCATTGCTAATAATCAATATTTCTATTATCCTGATGGCGTTAGGTATGATGAAAATACACAACAATTTATAACACCTTCTGGTTGTTCTGGATATGATTTTTGGCCTTATGGATATCAACTTTCAGTACCATATCTAGATGGAATAGAACAGTCTATAATTACAGAGCAGCAAATAACCAGAAGTACGACCTATTTTTTAGGCAGCAATGATACATCTACTACAGGTTCATTGAACACATCAGATTGTCAGGCAACGTTATTGGGTTCAAACCGAGTAAAACGAGGTGAAAATTTATTTCTGTATATGCAAACTTTTTATGGAGGAACAAACAATCACGAAAAAATCATTGTTAATAATGTAGGGCATGATGCTAATGGTATGTATAATTCTTCTGAATTTCAACAATATATAATTGATCATCAGTAATTTAAAAAATATTTTAATTACACCTTAAAATGAATAGGTCCGTTTGAATGAGTAAAGTAATTCGTTTTTAGTTTTTAGTGAAAACCACCGTCTTTGATGGTGGTTTTTTTATAAGTTTCTATAAGATGCATGATGTGTAATCGAAACGAATAATTATTATCTTTTCAAAGTAAAATGTCCTGTAAATTTTTGGTTGTCTACAATAATAACATACCAATAATCTGCTGTTGGAAGTCGTTGATTGTTAAATGTACCATCCCATGAAAAAGAGGAGTTTACAGTGCTTTTCAATAATTTACCGTATCTATCAAAAATAGAAACTTGGGAGCTGTTAAAGTATTCTATTCCTCCTAAATGAAATGTGTCGTGATAGCCATCATTATTAGGTGTGAAAAATTTAGGAATATAAAAATGTAAATGAGTTGTAAATACTGTATCATCACAATTCCTTCCTCTAACTGCTATTCTATATTGACCTCCAGGAATACCTTTAAATACATTACTTGATTGAAATATATTTCCATCTAAAGAATATAAAAAGTCACCAGAGTTTGTTGTGGTAATTATAATATTATTTCCATCAGAAATAACACTTTCTATAACAGGGGCTTCTATTTCTATGACATTAAAGTTCCTTGTTTCAAAAATACAGCTAGTTGAGCTGCTTATTTCAACCGAGTACCTCCCTGAAATTGGTATAGTTATAACATCAGATACAGCTCCTGTATTCCATAGATATATAGGGTCTGGAATATTAGTATTAGCTCTTAAAGGCGGTGGTGTATCTCCACTGCAAAAAGTAATTTCTTCATTAAATACCTGTCCAGGTCTGTTTCCAGTAATACTCCATAAACAAGTTACTTCACTAAACGTTGCGGTTTCCCAACATTCTAATCCAGTTGGCATTGGATCTTGAGTTCCTGTAACACTCCAAATACAAGTCGTATTATTAAATGTTGCGGCTTCCCAACACTCTAATCCAGTTGGCATTGGGTCTTGAGTTCCTGTAATATCCCAAACGCAAGTACTTGTGTTAAATGTTGTCGTTTGCCAACACTCTAAAGATGGTTGAGGAGGTTGTGTTCCTGTAACACTCCAAATACAAGTCGTATTATTAAATGTTGCGGTTTCCCAGCATTCTAATCCAGTTGGCATTGGGTCTTGAGTTCCTGTAGTATCCCAAACGCAAGTACTTGTGTTAAATGTTGTCGTTTGCCAACACTCTAAAGATGGTTGAGGAGGTTGTGTTCCAGTAATACTCCATGAACAAGTTGTATCACTAAACGTTGCAGTTTCCCAGCATTCAGTAAAAGGTTGTACAGGAGCCTGAGTAATATTAATTTCAAAAACATCTGAAACAGTATTGCACGATGCGTTATTTACATTAATAGCAGATTCGGCAACTTTCGATCTATAATAAGTTGTCGTGCTAATTCCTGTTACTGATAAGGTTGGATTCGTTTGTGCAGAGAGATCGGTCCAAACAGTGCCATCGGTGCTTTCTTGCCATTGGTAAAAATGTGAGCTAAAAACTGTATTGTCTGGAATAGCAGTTAAAACAGTTGTGTAGGGAGTCTGACTACTGCATACATTGACACTATTATTATTTGAAGTATCTTCTACAGTAATACGATCACCACAACTTTGAAAAACGATATCGTCTATAGCTATATCATTACCATAACCGCCAATACCATTATTTACCATTTTTAATATTACTGAATTCTCGCCAACACCTGTTTGAAAGGAAAAAGCAAATTCAAGCCATTCACCATTTTCCGAACTTAATGCTCCAAAAAAATCGCCTGTACTTTCAGAGCGAAGTATAGTTGTGTCAGCACTATTCCAAATTTCAAATCTAACATTACACGGGTTTGGGGTGCTACCTCCAACTAATAAATTTCTAGGGGTTAAATTCTTAACCCAGGAAGAAAATGTGTAGGTCGTATTTTCACATAGTCCAGAAACGGGCAGCCTGTAAAATTCTCCTGGAGTAAAGCTTGCATTAACGACTAACATTCTACCATTTGAATCTCCTTCTGTATGGTCTTCTTCATTAAACCAATTCCATTGTTGATAGTTCATATTAGATACCGTATATAAACTATCTGCAAATACTGTTGGAGGGTTGCCTAAAAAAGCATAAGTAGTAGATCCAGGTATTGGTAAAGAGACATGTTGAGTAGCTGAACTTGGTGCAGTACCAAAATCTTCTATAAATATTGGGTCGCCAGAATTCCCAGAGCAACCTCCTAATTGGGCATAAGATTCCTTTGTAACTACAACGGCTATTAATGCTAATAATATTTTATACTTAAATTTTGAATTCAAAAAAATATAATTTTCAAATAACTATATTAGTGTTTTTTATCTTAATATTAGCCTCAAACCAATATAAACGAACTACATAATAACTGTACAAAAAGAGATTTATACTTAATTCCTATGCACACGAAAGAAATTTTAAAACAAGAAAAACATAGGCCTTTTAAATCCCCAAATCGAAAATGGAAATATTACCAAGAGTGGAATAATGCCGTTTTTTTGCATTGGGAAATCAATCCTAAACTAGTAGAGTCTTATCTACCAAATGGTATTAAATTAGATGTTATTAATGGGAAAACATGGTTGAGTATAGTAGCATTTGACATGAATAATATAGGGATAAAAAACTTGCCCAAAATTCCATACATTTCAGATTTTCAAGAAATCAATATTCGTATTTATGTTATTTATAATAACAAACCAAGTGTCTATTTTTTAAGTATGGAAGGCAGTAAACGATCTTCATGCAAGATTTTAAAAATGATGTCTAAATTTCCTTATCGATATTCAAAAATGAGTAGAGATCAGACAATCTATACATCAAAGAATAAAATATTTAATGACTCATTTCATATTGAATATAGTATGGAAAATAGAGTCGTTGAAAAAGACAAAACCGATTTATGGCTTACCGAACGTTACGCCGTTTTTCAAGATTATAAAAAACATATCATTGAATACGATGTACATCATATAGAGTGGCCAATGCAGTCTATTAAAGTTAGCAAACTAAATTTAAACTATCCAAGGTTTAACCATTTAATAAATAATCAACCAGATAAAATACATTATTCCAGTGGTGTTCAAGTATTAACTTGGGATAAAAGAAAATTATGATATATGAGCAACAAAAATTCACAATCATAAATACCTTGAAGAGTAAATAAATGAACAAAATAATAGCCTACATAAAACGTCATAAAATTAAATCGGCGATACTTGCTGTATTATTGATTGCTTATTACTTTTGTTTGCCAAAACAACTTTTTAAAGACCCGACAGCAACTGTTATTACAAGTGGAAATAAGGAACTATTAGGCGCTCAAATTGCTAAAGATGGCCAATGGCGATTTCCACAAAATGATAGTGTTCCAGAAAAATTTAAAACTTGTATTGTTCAATTTGAAGACGAATATTTTTATAAACACCCTGGTTTTAACCCCATATCTATATTTAAAGCATTACGAGACAATCTAAAATCTGGTGCGGTAAAACGAGGCGGAAGTACTATTACACAACAAGTAATCCGATTGTCTAGAAAAGGGCAATCTAGAACCTATTTCGAAAAGCTAAAAGAAATTATTTTGGCAACCCGATTAGAGTTTCGAGAATCAAAAAGTAGGATATTATCTTATTATAGTAGTCATGCTCCTTTTGGAGGAAACGTTGTCGGGTTGGATGCTGCTTCGTGGCGTTATTTTAATAGAAACGCCGACCAATTATCTTGGGCAGAAAGCGCCACACTTGCTGTCTTACCAAATGCTCCAAGTTTAATCTATCCTGGGAAAAACCAGAGCCGATTACTTAAAAAACGAGATCGTCTTTTAAAAAAACTCTTAGAAAGTACCATCATTGACTCTTTAACCTATCAATTATCAATAGCAGAAAGATTGCCCCAAAAACCATACCCGTTGCCACAAATAGCACCTCATTTATTGCAAAAAGTATCCAAAAATAATTATGGAAAACGCATAAAAACAACTATAGATACTAAACTTCAGCAACGTGTTAGCTATATTGTTAAAAGTCATTATAATCAATTAAGTCAGAATAAAATTTATAATGCAGCCGTATTGGTTTTAGATGTAAAAACCCGAAAAGTTTTAGCCTATGTGGGCAATACACCAACAGATAAAGCCCATCAAAAAGATGTTGATATTATTGATAAGCCAAGAAGCACAGGTAGTATTTTAAAGCCTTTTTTATACGCTGCTATGTTAGATGCTGGAGATTTGTTACCTAATACACTGGTGGCCGATGTGCCCACTCAATTTGGGAGTTATAACCCAGAAAATTATAACAAAACTTACGATGGTGCAGTTCCTGCAAGTAGAGCTTTATCTCGCTCGTTAAATGTTCCTGCGGTAAGAATGCTTCAAGAATTTGGTTTAGATCGGTTTCATCATTATTTAAAAGCATTGCAGTTAAAAGATTTAAAATATAGTGCAAACCATTATGGATTGTCACTCATTTTAGGAGGAGCTGAAAGCAACCTTTGGGATTTATGCAAAAGCTATGCGGCACTCTCTTCAACGTTAAATCATTTTTCGGAAAATTCGAGTACATACTTTTCAAATGAATTTTGCGAACCTACATTTTTAGCTTCAGATAAAATTGACTTTGGTACTAAAACTAGTGACAAAACACTTTTTGATGCAGCATCTGTTTATTTAACTTATGAAAGTTTAAAAGAAGTAAACAGACCCGAAAGTGATGAAAGCTGGGAGTTTTTTGATGGTTCTAAACAGGTGGCATGGAAAACGGGTACCAGTTTTGGATTTCGCGATGCCTGGGCTATTGGAACAACTAAAGATTATGTTGTTGGGGTATGGGTTGGTAATGCAGATGGTGAAGGACGCCCAGGATTGGTTGGTGTGCAAACGGCTGCGCCTATTTTGTTTGATGTATTCGATTTATTACCAAATAGTGACTGGTTTTCTAAACCCTTTGATGAGATGCAAGAAATAGATATTTGTAAACAAAGTGGGCATAGAGCTTCCCCGAATTGTGATACTGTTGAACAAAAATTCATCCAAGTAAGTGGTATAAAAACAAAACCGTGTCCATATCACGTATTAATCCATGTGGATCGTAACGAATCATTTCGAGTGAATGCATCTTGCGAAGATTTAAGTAGCATTACCCACAAATCCTGGTTTGTTCTACCTCCTTTAATGGCATACTATTACAAAACTAAAAATCCGTTTTACAAATCGCTTCCTAAATTTAGAAGTGATTGCTTAGGGGCAGAAAACGTTTCGATGGAATTTATTTACCCTAAAGAAAATAATACCATTTTTTTGCCAAAAGATTTTGATGGTAACACCAATGATCTTGTTTTGAGAATAGCACACTCTAAACCCGAAAGCACCTTATTTTGGTATATTGATAATACTTTTATAGGAAGCACTAAAGATATTCATGATATGGCAACTGTTCCTAAACAAGGAGATCACACGATTACTGTGGTAGATGAATTTGGAAATGAAGCAAAGCGGCATTTTGAGATTTTAAAATAAAATTAATTTAAAATAAAGTACGTTTTTTTGAACCTTTTCAAAATAGCGTGTATACTATATTAAATAAACATTTAAAATTTTTAAAATGAAAAAAATAAAATCAAAATTATTTAGGTTTACAATTATTGTATTTGGTCTATCTTTATTGTCTTTTTCTGTAATTAAAAAGCAAACAATTAAAGGATGGTTTTTAGCTGGAAGTAGTCCAGATTCTTATGAGATAGGATTAGAGAAAAACAAAGAAAGAAATAGTAATGTTGCTTACTTAAAGTCGGTTGAATCTAGTATAAAAGGGTTTGGTACTATAATGCAAAGTTTTGAACCCAAAAGCTATTTAGGTAAAAAAGTGAAACTTACATCTTATGTAAAATCTACCGATATAAAAAAATGGGCTGGCATGTGGATGAGAATTGACGGAGTAAATGGAAAAACATTAGGCTTTGATAATATGCAAAATAGGCCTATAAAAGGAACAACAAACTGGACTAAATATGAGATTGTTCTTAAAGTCCCTAAAGAAGCTGTAAAGATATCGTATGGAGTTTTAGCATCTGGTACTGGGGAAATTTTAATTGATGATTTTAAATTTGAAATAGTGAGTGATGGAAAGAAAAATACTGGACATCAAGGTTCGATAAAACTTACAGAACCTACCAATGTAGACTTCGAACAATCTTTTTAATATAATAGATTCATATTGGGATTTCAATTTAGAATTAATTATAAAAGTAAGTCTGATGAAGAATTAATGGTTTTTATAAATAAAGGAAAAGAAAAAGCATTCAATGAAATTTATTTAAGATATTCAAGAAAGCTATTTCTTTTCTTTTATCAAAAATTATATCAAGATAACAACAGAGCTGAAGACTTTTTGCAAGATTTGTTTTTAAAAATAATAGAGAAGGCAGAACTTTTTGACCATACAAAAAACTTTTCATCATGGATATATAGCATTGCTTATAATATGTGTAAAAATGAATATAGAAACAATGCTAGAAAAAAAGAGAAGACATTAGAATTAAATATTGAAGAATTTAAAAATGATACAACATCGTCTATCGTAATCAACAATGAAGATGATTTTTTGTTGTTCAAAAAGAATTTAAATAACGAGCTTGAAAAATTAGATGACAAGCATAGTGTAACATTTACTTTAAGACATCAAGATAATATGTCTATTAAAGAAATAAGTGAAATAATAGGATGTTCTGAAGGAACAGTAAAATCAAGATTATTTTATGCTACAAAAAAGCTATCAATAAAGTTGAAACAATTCAATGCTATTAAATTTTAAAAATTATGGATTTAACTATTGAAGAGTTATTATTAAAAAAACGTTTTTCTGATTTGTCATTTGAAGAAAAAGAATTTGCTCTATCATTAATAACAGAAAAGGAATATAATGACTTTCAATTGTTTCTAATTACTTCTAAAACATCTTTTGAAAATGATTTTGAAAGATTAAATATAAATGATACTCCACATAAAGTATTGTCAAAAGCGTTTAATCAAAAATTCTCAAAACAAAATATATATTCTATTGATTTTAATTTTTTGACTAATTACAAACGAGTTATAAAACCTATTTTTTATGTAGGAATCATTTCTGTTCTAGTGATGGTAATAATAAATAGAAAAACAGCTTTAACGGATGCAAATAATGTCACTTATCTTTTAAATGAAAAAAAAACATTATTAAAAGTTAGCAAGAAACATTCATCTGAATTAATAGACAGTAATAAGTTTTTTATAGACTCGATTGTTGAAATGAATAATCACCTTAGAATAAAAACCGAAGGGCTGTATATAAATTAATTAGGTGATTTACTTCCTCACAAACGTTTTCATCATACTATGATCTGATTTAAAAGTAGCTATCTTTTCTGTTTTAAGGATTTCTAAGTCTTTAGATACCCAGATATGATCTATAGAGAGTAAAGGAATATTCCAAAACCAAGTTTCTCTAAAACCGTTTCCTTTTTCAGTGAAAGCGTGATTAAAATTCGTTTTAATAGTATCTAAATACATAGATTCATATGGGACATTGAAATCTCCAAGAATCACTGTGTTATTTGTTTCTTGAATTAAAGTGTTTACAAATTTCAGTTCCCATTTCCGGGGGACGTCCATACTTGCCGATACATCAAAAACATAAAAATTTAGACCTTGAGTTTCGAAGTTTATAAAATTGGATTTGTATTTTGATGTCGTTTCATTTATAATTTTTAACGCGGTTTTCGAAAAAATACTAATCCCCCGAATCGATCTGTAAAAATTGTAATCAGGATATTTTTTCTGAAATTCTGTTACCTGAAATTTACCATGCTCAACTAAAGCAAGAACATCAGGAATGCCTTTATTCGTATTAAATGCATCTTCAAAATTTCTTTCGTGGGTCGCATTCCAAAAAACAACTTCTATGTCTGTTTCTTTAATGTCCTCTGTGATATGAATTCTGAAACTTCTACCAAGCCAAACGAGCAATAAAACACCTGCTAATAGTAGATGATACCTTCTTTTTTTCTTAAAAATAGAAAGCACTAAAATTATGAGGATAATTATAGGCAAAGGAAAGGTGTAAAAGTATAAAGAAGCTTGGTAACTACTTTCTTTTATTACAAAATGAATGCTCAATAACGTTATAATTATTGTAACGTTAATGATGCTAAGTAGGCACTTAAAAAATTTTAACATCTATCGCAAAGCAAACCCTTTTCCAGCCCACCAAGGGTGTATTTCAATTTCTAAACGTCCTGCTTTTACCATAGGATCTGAGTTTGCTAAACTATCTGCCATTTTTAATGTCGGGACATTATAAATAGTAATTCCACGAATAGCGCCGTCATCGTCAAAAGGTCCAGAAATATCTGCATATCCCAACTCGTACATTTTGGTTAAATGTGCTAAATGTTCTTTTTGTAATAAAGCAGTTTCTTCTTCATTTTGCCCTCGAATAGGTCCTGTTTTTAAAAACGCCATAAAATATTGCTGCATTAAAATAGTGTCTTGTGTTTTTTCATCAACATAATCAAAAACCTTAAAACCTTTAGTTATGAGCTCTTCTTTAATCTGTTTAGCGGTTTTTTTAATAGGCTCTTGTATAACTTCGACTATTGAATCTGCTTTTTCTTCTATAACTTCTGAAGTATTTTCTTTTATATCGGAAATAGATGCTTTTGCTCCTTCTTTACATGAAAAAAGAATGCATGCTAAAAAAAGGGGAATCATTAAGTTTTTCATCATTACAATTTTTTAAATTAGTGCCAAGTTTTATATGGCTGTTTACTTAATTGTGAATTATAATATTTTATATTTCCAGTAACCTCTTCGCCTAACCAGAAAGGTTTTTCAAAAGTTTCATTTTTGTTTCCTAATTCAACTTCTGCTATTGTTAAACCTTCATTGTCACCAAAAAAGTCATCTACTTCAAAAATATGATTTTTAATCTTTACTTCATAACGAATTTTATCAATAACTCCTGATTCACACATATTTAAGAGTGCTTCAGCTTCGGTTTTAGAGATTTCTTTTTCCCATTCAAACCGAGAGAGTCCATCTTGTGATGATTGTCCTTTAACAGTTATATAACCAATATCTCCTTTCAATCTAACACGAACCGTACGTTTTTTATGAGTGTTTAAAAAACCTTGAATAATTCTAGTACTCTTGAATGCTTGCTCTTTATAAGCATTTGATGTTATCAAAAATTTACGTTCTATTTCTATCATAATAATGACCACGAAAGTAGGGATCTTATTAATTTTATTCAAATCTTATGAATTGGGATTCCTGCCTTCTTAGGAATTCATAAATTTACAGCATGTCTAGCGATTTACCAATACGAAAAATTATACACGTCGATATGGATGCGTTTTACGCTTCTGTTGAGCAAATGGATAATCCCGATCTCAAAGGGAAGGCTATTGCTGTTGGTGGTGGAGGCAAGCGAGGAGTTGTTAGTGCTGCTAGTTATGAGGCTAGAAAATTTGGTGTGAAAAGTGCTATGGCAGGTAATTTGGCTTCTAAATTGTGCCCAGACTTAATTTTTGTAAGGCCGCGTTTTGATAGATATAGTGAAATTTCTAAAAAAGTGAAGCAGATTTTTTATGATTACACGGATTTAGTAGAGCCGCTTTCTCTTGATGAAGCATATTTAGATGTTACCGAAAACAAAAAAGGAAACCCTAGTGCTTCTTTAATTGCAGAAGAAATTCGCGATCGTATTTTTAAAGAAGTCGGTTTAACAGCTTCGGCGGGTATTTCTATTAATAAATTTATAGCAAAAGTAGCAAGTGATTATAATAAACCTAACGGACAAAAAACAGTAAACCCAGAAGAAGTCATTGCTTTTTTAGAAGAATTAGATATTAGGAAATTTTATGGTGTAGGCAAGGTTACTGCAGAAAAAATGTATCAAAAAGGCATTTTTACAGGATTGGATTTAAAAGGAAAATCGCTTGAGTTTCTTGATAAAAACTTCGGAAAATCTGGGCGTTATTATTACAATGTGGTTAGAGGTATTCATAATAGTGAAGTAAAACCTAACCGTATAAGGAAATCGTTAGCTGCCGAGCGTACTTTTAGAGAAAATTTATCGAGTGAAATATTCATGCTTGAAAAACTGGAACACATTGCTGATGAGGTTTCACGACGTTTAAACAAAAGTAAAGTAGCAGGAAAAACAGTCACGTTAAAAATAAAATATAGTGATTTCACATTACAAACCAGAAGTAAAACGCTGCAATATTTTATAAGCGACAAGAGTATTATTTTAGAAACAGCTAAGGATTTGTTGTATCAAGAAAAGCTAAGTAATTCGGTGCGTTTGCTGGGGATTTCGATGTCAAATTTAAATACCGAAACCAAGAAAAAGCCAGAACAAAAAATAGTGAGTGTCCAGTTGAAGTTTAAGTTTTAATAGCGTTAGCAATGAGGTGTGGAATTTTGCTTCGGGTAAGCTTAGTGTTTTAAAAAGATAATAATAAAAAAAACGTTACCCTTATAAAAGGATAACGTTTAAATATTTTAAACCCCGAATTTATTAAAAATTACAAGTTTCTATTTCAGTAACACGAAGTGTATTTACCATACCTCTGTCTTTAATAGGCATAGCAGCTAAGCTAATAAGCATATCTCCTTCTTCTAAGTATCCCATTTTACATGCAATAGCGTTTACATCCTCAATAGTTTCGTCTGTACTTACAAATTTATCATAGTAGAAAGCACGAACACCCCAAAGCAAACTAAGACGCGTTAATATGCGCTTGTTTGACGTAAAAACTAAAATATGGCATGAAGGTCTCCATGCTGAAATTTGAAATGCCGTATACCCACTATTTGTTAATGTTGAAATAGCTTTTGCGCTAATTTCATTTGCCATATTAGCAGCATGATAACAAATAGATTTTGTTATATAGCGATTTGTACGAATATGTGGGGGTAATTGTGGAACCTTAATTAGGTTTGAGTTTTCTACACTTTTAAGTATGTCAGACATTTGCTTAATAACTTGTATAGGATAACTACCAACCGATGTCTCACCAGATAACATAACAGCATCTGCACCATCCATAACCGAGTTTGCAACATCATTTACCTCTGCACGTGTAGGTGTTAAGCTAGAAATCATAGTCTCCATCATTTGGGTGGCTATAATTACTGGAATTCTTGCTTTTTTAGCACGTAATACCAATTGTTTTTGAATAAGTGGCACTTCTTCGGCAGGAACCTCGACTCCTAGATCGCCACGAGCTACCATAATACCATCACAATGCGTTACAATTTTATCGATATTCTCTACAGCTTCTGGCTTTTCAATTTTAGCTATAATTGGTATTTTGTGTTCGCTGTGTTTATTTATTAAATCGCGCAGTTGCATTAAATCTTCGGCATGACGCACAAATGATAAAGCAATCCAATCTACATTTTGGCTAATAGCAAAAATAGCATCTTCAATATCTTTTTCGGTTAATGCAGGTTGTGAAATATCTGTATTAGGAAGGTTTACTCCCTTTTTAGATTTAAGAGGACCGCCTTGAATAACGCGAGCAACTACTTCACTTTTTTTGTCTGTTGAAACGACTTCAAAAATTAATTTTCCGTCGTCTAAAAGAATACGTTCTCCTGGTTTTGCATCTTGTGGAAACCTTTCATATGTCATGTAAACACGTTCCTTGGTTCCTTCAAAACGCTCGCCAGTAGCAAATACGATTTCATCATCGGGATGTACCACGACTTCTTCTTTCATAACACCAACACGAAGTTTAGGGCCTTGTAAGTCTGCTAAAATAGCAGCGGTAAAACCAAACTCTTCATTCAACTCTCGTATCATTTTAATGCGCTCAGTAACATCGCTGTAATCAGCATGAGAAAAGTTTATTCTAAACACATTAGCGCCTTCTTCAAGCATTCCTTTTAAAACTTCTTTTGTACTTGTAGCAGGACCTAGTGTTGCTACTATTTTGGTTTTTTTCGTTGTTGACATTAGTTGAAAATTAAATTGTCTTTAGATTTTAATTGATCGCTATCAATACTGTAAGCTGTAGCAATTTGAGGCACTTTTAATACATTACTCAGAATATATTTCTCTTTACTAAGGTTGATTTCATTATCTATTTTTAAAAAATAATTAACCGTTTTATATTCTGGTATTAAATATGCTGTCCTTGTTATTTTTTCTTCAGAATCAAATAATGATTCGTTGTTTCTTTGTCTATAACCTTCTGTTCTGCATACATTAGATACTAAACTCCAAATTGTTTGTTGTTTGTTATCTTCCCATTCAAAAATTGAGTAGGTTGATTTTCCGTTTTGATAATCTAAATCTAATGGTTTTCTAATAAGACTTATTCCTAAATATTTATTCAAAAGATATGCTAAGCGATAATCATCGAGTGTACAGTGAATTGCTATTAAGGTATATAAATCTTCTTCAAAAACATCATCTAGAATAAGTTTGTGTACAGCCATAACTTATATTAATCGCCGTAAATATAGTATTTAAAACATTCAATCGGGACACGTTTACCCGAATCTTAATAACAAAACAAACGAAAACGTTGTAGTTAATTCCCTATTTATTAAAATGTTTTAAAGCATTTTAGACATCTTGCTTTGAAATGCAAAGAAAGCACGTTTTGAAGCTTTTTCTTCTGCTTTTTTCTTCGATGTAGCACGCGCCTTAGCTACAATTTTTTTGTCTATAGATAATTTTACTGAAAAATGACGAACATCGTCGTTGCCCGTATCTTCATATACATTATAACCAAATGTTTTCTTTTCTTTTTGACACCATTCAATAAGTAAGCTTTTATAACTAATAACTTTCCCTTCTAAAGTTTCAATATCTACGTAAGGAATAATAACGCGTTTATATATGAATTTTTCACAAAATTTATACCCTTTATCAAGAAAAATAGCGCCAATTAAGGCTTCAAAAATATTGCCATGAATATTGTCTCCAAACTGTCCTGGAGGAATTTTACTTTCTACTAAGTCTATTAAATTTAAGTCTTTCCCTAGCTCGTTTAAATGTTCTCTACTTACAATTTTGGAGCGCATTTTAGTTAAATAACCTTCGTCACCACTTGGTACTTCTAGATATAAATGTGATGCAATTACAGCACTTAATGTCGCATCTCCCAAAAATTCTAACCGTTCATAATTAATAGCATTTCCCTTGCTATCCTTTAAATTCATAGATCGGTGGGTGAATGCTGTTTTGTAGAATTTAAGATGTTTAGGCTTAAATTCAAGTACTTTAGTTAATTGTACAAAAAAATTCCCGTTGCGTTTAGAACGGGAATTTAATATGTTTCGAATGTTTCTCATCTGATAATTAATGACTTTATTTTAATGTCAGATATAATAAACCATGTTTCATTTTACTGTAAAATTTAATTTATTGTTATGGTTTATTCCATTCGGAATTTAATCTATTTTCTTGAATACTACACAAGCGTTATGTCCGCCAAATCCAAATGTATTACTCATAGCTACTTTAACATCACGTTTTTGAGCCTTGTTTAAGGTTAAATTTAATCCAGGATCAATGTTTTCGTCTACTGTAGTGTGGTTAATTGTAGGAGGAACAACACCGTGTTCCATAGCCAATATAACCGAAATAGCTTCAATAGCTCCAGCAGCACCCAATAAGTGCCCTGTCATTGATTTTGTTGAATTGATATTTATATGCTTTGCATGATTTCCAAAAACTTTAGAAATAGCTTTAAGTTCAGCCACATCTCCTAAAGGTGTAGAGGTTCCATGTGTGTTAATATGATCTACCTCTTCTGGTTTTAGGTTGGCATTTTCTAAACAGTTCTTCATAACTTCAATAACACCGATACCTTCTGGATGTGGAGCCGTCATATGATGTGCATCGGAAGATAATCCTCCACCTGCAACTTCAGCATATATTTTTGCTCCTCTTGCTTTTGCATGCTCATACTCTTCTAATATTAAAGCACCTGCTCCTTCACCTAAAACGAAACCATCTCTGGTACCGTCAAATGGTCTCGAAGCTGTTTCTGGGCTTTCGTTTCTAGTAGATAATGCATGCATGGCATTAAAACCACCCATTCCAGCAATGGTAACAGCTGCTTCACTACCTCCAGTAACAACTACGTCACAATACCCTAAACGTATCGAGTTTAAAGCATCGAACATAGCATTCGCAGAAGAAGCACAGGCAGAAACCGTTGTATAATTTGGTCCCATAAATCCATGTTTTATGGAAATATTTGCTGGTGCAATATCTGCGATCATTTTCGGAATAAAGAATGGATTAAATCTTGGTGTGCCATCACCTTCAGCAAAATTCAAAACCTCTTGCTGAAAGGTTTCTAAACCTCCAATTCCTGCGCCCCATATAACACCTACACGCAACTTATTTACCTCGTCTAGATTTAATTTAGCATCTAAAATAGCTTCATCTGAAGCTACCATCGCATACTGCGCAAATTTATCCATCTTACGAGCTTCTTTTCTATCTAGAAAATCGGTTGCGTTAAAACCTTTTAATTCGCAAGCGAATTTGGTTTTAAACTTCTCGGTATCATAATATGTTATAGGCGCAGCACCGCTCTTACCACTAATAAGTCCTTCCCAAAATTCATCTTTGGTATTTCCTATAGGTGTTAAAGCCCCTAATCCTGTGACTACAACTCGCTTTAGCTCCATAATAAAGTGTAATGCTTATTTTGCTTCTTCTATATAAGAAATAGCTTGACCAACTGTCGCAATGTTTTCAGCTTGATCGTCTGGTATTTGGATATCGAATTCTTTTTCGAATTCCATTATTAATTCAACAGTATCTAATGAGTCCGCTCCTAAATCGTTTGTGAAGCTTGCTTCTGTTACAACTTCGTTCTCATCAACTCCCAATTTGTCTACGATAATCGCTTTTACTCTTGATGCAATGTCTGACATAATATTTTAATTTTAAATTTTAATTAGTTGGCAAAAATAAAAAACTTTATTTTTAAAACACATCTTTAGTATAAAAATGTGTTTGTAATTTACTAAAATTAGTTTTAAGTATTTATGTTTTACCTTCAAATTGTTAATAATTATTCTTTTTTTTGTCCGAATAATTTTAACATTATAACCTGTAAAATGAAATGAGCTTGAGAATTTTGCTGAACATTGTTGTAAATTCGATTTACGAATTGCACCTGAGATTAATTTTAAAATAAAAACCAACAGATGAAGCGTATTGTAATTTTTGCGTCTGGAAGTGGTACTAATGCTGAAAATTTAATTAAGTTTTTTCACAACAGCGATAATGCGTCTGTTATTCAGGTTCTTAGTAACAATCCCCATGCCAAAGTTTTAGACCGTGCTAAAAATCTTAAAGTAAGTGCACTCTCTTTTAATAGAATAGCGTTTACAAAAACAGACGATGTATTAAATATTTTAAAAGCATCTCAACCAGATTTAATTATTTTAGCTGGGTTTTTATGGAAATTTCCTGAGCCTATTTTGAATGCTTTTCCTAATAAAGTGATTAATGTACATCCTGCTCTATTACCAAAATATGGAGGTAAAGGTATGTATGGTATGCATGTGCATGAAGCTGTTGTTGCTAATAATGAAGTTGAAACGGGTATTACAATTCATTATGTAAATGAACATTATGATGAAGGCGCGATCATTTTTCAAGCAAAATGTGATGTTAATACGTTAGATACAGCCGAAGACGTTGCTGCTAAAATTCATGAATTAGAAATGGAACATTTTCCTAAAGTCGTTGAAAAACTTTTAAATGTCTAAAAAGAAAAAGAAATATTATACCGTCTGGAAAGGACATCGTGTTGGTGTTTTTGAATCTTGGAATGATTGTAAAGCACAAATAAAAGATTTTCAAGGCGCGCAGTATAAGTCATTTTTGACATTTGAAGCTGCCAAAAAAGCTTTAAAAGGAAATTATAAAGATTATATTGGAAATACTTCAAAATTTAAAAGTGAACTTTCAAAAGAACAACTAAAAAAAATAGGACAGCCCAATTATACTTCTATTTCAGTTGATGCTGCTTCAAGTGGAAACCCAGGAAAGATGGAATATCGAGGTGTTGACACTAAAACAAAAAAACAACTCTTTATACAAGGTCCTTTTGAAGAAGGGACAAATAATATAGGTGAATTTTTAGCCATTGTCCATGGTTTGGCCTTACTCAAAAAAAATAATAGCGAACGTATTTTATATACCGATTCTAAAACAGCTATGAGCTGGGTAAAAAAGAAAAACTGCAATACTAAATTAGAGCGCAAAAATAAAAATAAAGCGCTTTTTGAATTAATTGACAGGGCAGTAGACTGGTTAAAAAACAATACTTATAAAACCGTTATTGTAAAATGGGAAACTAAAGCATGGGGTGAAATTCCTGCTGATTTTGGAAGAAAATAACTCCTGTTTAATCATTATCTCATAATAAATTTGTCTTAACATATTCAAAAAAAATATTCTTGAATTAGTGCTTAAAAGACTTATCTTTGCAGAAAATTATCAGGTCTCTTTTATGAGTAAATTAGTAATAGTAGGTTCAGTCGCATTTGATGCTATTGAAACGCCTTTCGGTAAAACCGATAAAATTCTTGGTGGTGCCGCTGCTTATATTGGTTTATCGGCTTCACTATTTAACGTAGACTCTGCAATAGTATCTATTGTTGGTGGAGATTTTCCTCAAGATCATTTAGATTTATTATCGAATAAAAATATAGATATCTCAGGAATAGAAATAGTTAAAGAAGGAAAAACATTTTTTTGGAGTGGGCGTTACCATAACGACATGAATTCTCGTGATACCTTAGTTACAGAATTAAATACACTTGCAGATTTTAACCCTGTAGTTCCAGAAAATTATCGTGATGCTGAAATTGTTATGTTGGGTAATTTACATCCTTTAGTACAACAAAGTGTTTTAGATCAAATGACAACCAAACCTAAGTTAGTAGTTTTAGATACTATGAATTTTTGGATGGATTGTGCTTTGGAGGATTTACACAATGTTATTAAAAATGTAGATGTTATTACCATCAATGATGAAGAAGCCAGACAGTTAACAGGAGAATATTCTTTGGTTGTTGCGGCTAGAAAGATTCATGATATGGGCCCTAAGTATGTCGTTATTAAAAAAGGAGAACATGGCGCTTTATTATTTCATAATGAAAGTGTGTTTTATGCTCCTGCTTTACCTTTAGAAGAAGTTTTTGATCCAACAGGAGCAGGAGATACTTTTGCTGGAGGTTTTGCTGGATACATTGCAAAAACAGGTGATACTTCTTTTGAAAACATGAAGAATGCGGTTATATACGGTTCTAATCTAGCATCATTTTGTGTAGAGAAATTTGGAACAGAACGTATGGAAGATTTATCAAGTGAAGAAGTTCATCAGCGATTATTGCAGTTTAAGCAACTAACGCAATTTGAAATAGAATTAACATAATACGAACGCGCTCTAAAATAGAGCGCGTTTTTAATTAAAAAGTAACATTCCCGTAAGCACGGGAATATATTATATAGTTACCATTTCCGCGAAAGCGAAAAAATTTATATATGAGTGATGCCTTAAAACATGAATGTGGGATAGCAGTTATAAGACTTTTAAAACCACTAGAATATTATAAAGAAAAATACGGAAGTGCATTTTATGGTGTAAACAAAATGTATCTTATGATGGAGAAGCAGCACAATCGCGGGCAAGATGGTGCTGGTTTTGCAAGTATTAAATTAGATACAAAACCAGGTGAACGTTATATAAGTAGAGTACGTTCTGTAGCACAGCAGCCCATTCAGGATATTTTTGGTCAGATAAACGAAAGAATAAACAATGAATTAACGGCACATCCTGAATATGCTAATGATGTTGCTTTGCAAAAACAGAACATTCCTTATATAGGAGAAGTTTTATTAGGACATGTTCGCTATGGTACTTTTGGTAAAAATAGTGTAGAAAGTGTACATCCATTTTTAAGACAAAATAATTGGATGCATAGAAATTTAATAATGGCAGGAAACTTTAACATGACAAATGTTAAAGAGCTTTTTGCTAATCTTATTCAGTTAGGTCAACACCCAAAAGAATATACCGATACCATAACTATTATGGAGAAAATTGGTCATTTTTTGGACGATGCTGTAAGTAAGATTTATAAAGATTTAAAAAAGGAAGGCTATAATAAAAGAAATGCATCTCCTCTTATTGCAGAGCGACTAAAGGTTGGTAAAATATTAAGGCGTGCTGCAAAAAATTGGGACGGTGGTTACGCTATGGCTGGGCTTATTGGTCATGGAGATTCTTTTGTTTTAAGAGATCCCGCAGGTATTCGTCCAGCATATTATTATAAAGACGATGAAATAGTCGTTGTGGCATCAGAACGTCCTGTTATTCAAACCGTGTTTAATGTAAACTTTGAAGACGTAAAAGAATTAGACCCAGGACAAGCCATCATTATTAAAAAATCTGGTGAGGTACGTTTTAAACAAATATTAGAGCCTTTAGAAAGAAAATCTTGTTCCTTTGAACGTATTTATTTTTCCAGAGGAAGTGATGCTGAGATCTATCAAGAACGTAAAATGCTTGGTAAATTATTAATGCCAAAAGTTCTTGATGCTATTAACAATGACACTAAGAATACGGTTTTCTCGTACATCCCTAATACAGCAGAAACTTCGTTTTTTGGAATGATTGAAACTGCTGAAGCATATATAAATAAAAAGAAGACCAGTACTATTTTAAGTGGGCAACGTTCATTGTCTGCCGAAAAAGTAACAGAAATATTATCCGAGCGTGCGCGAATTGAAAAAATAGCAATTAAGGATGTTAAGCTTAGAACATTTATTACAGAAGATAGTAGCCGTGACGATTTAGTAGCTCACGTTTATGATGTTACTTATGGGGTTATAAAACCAGAAGATAATCTTGTTATTATTGATGACAGTATTGTTAGGGGGACGACATTGAAAATGAGTATCTTAAAAATGCTTGATCGATTAAACCCTAAAAAAATTATTGTGGTTTCTTCTGCGCCACAAATTCGATACCCAGATTGCTATGGTATTGATATGGCTAATCTTGAAAGCTTAGTTGCTTTTAGAGCTGCTTTAGATTTATTAAAGGACGCTAATAAATATCATATTGTAGAAGACGTATATAAGAAGTGTATTAGTCAAACAGATTTAGACGATAAACATGTGCAGAATTTTGTAAAAGAGATTTATGATCCTTTTACAGATGAGGAAATATCAGATAAAATTTCGGAACTATTAAGTAATGAAAGTATTAATGCCGAAGTTAAAATTATCTTCCAATCTGTAGAAAATTTACATAAAGCATGTCCTGATCATTTAGGCGATTGGTATTTTACAGGAGACTATCCTACTGTAGGAGGGAATAGAGTTGTAAACAGAGCGTTTATTAACTTCTATGAAGGGAATAATGAACGCGCATATTAATTATTAAATCATCAAATTTTTCCACTTAATCCAGAATAAAATACACTTAATCCAGAAAATGTGCTGTTTATCTAAAAAATAATCAGAATATCTAAAATACATATACCTTGGTCTCACCATAACATAAGTAGGTTAAGTTCATGGTAGATTTGGGGCAAAAAAAGGTGAACATCTGTTCACCTTTTTTTATACAACTTAGTTTCTTTTCTTAGTCTCTTTTTAAAAATTATTTTTATCCCTTTTTATTTTACAATAAGTTCCAAAAAATCGTTTAAGCCAATATATAAGTAGTTTAACTAAAATATTTTACCAATCTTTAGAAACAGCATATATTTGATCCACCATAACATAAGTAGGTTAAGTTCATGGTAGATTTGGGGCAAAAAGGTGAACATTCGTTCACCTTTTTCATTTTCATTCTTTATCTGTTTTTTAATCGATTCTAAATCCATCTCCAAATTGATAATTTAAAACAAAACCATGTGTATTGCCTAAAGGAGAATTGTTATTTGTCGCATTGTAGTTATAAATAAAGCGGATATTATTAAATAAGTAAATTCCAGCTAGAAAATTTAAAGAGGATTTAGTTCTATAGCCTGTTCCTATTTCAAATTTATTTTTAAAACTTACGGCTAAATTTAGATCGGCTTGTAATGGGGCGCCCTCTTCATATTTTAATAGTACATTTGGTTTTATCATCACTTCTTGATAGCGACTATTAAAAAAGCGATATCCAAAATAACCATAATAAGGGTTTGTAAGGTTTAAATTATCATCAGAAGCTAAAGATGCTCCCAAAATGTTTGGAGTTGAAAAACCAGCATAAAATGATGCATGATTAAACAAGAAACTAAAACCTAATGTCGGGATGGTCGCATTAATGTTTTCGGTAAAACTGGGATCATTTGTGATTCCTAATTCTAATAAATTATCTTGATACTGCTGCAAACCAGCGGTGATTCCAAATGAGAGTACGCCTGGGTAATAATGTTGCCAGTAAGGTCGATTATTTTCTAAATCGAAGAATATTTTATAAGAGTAAGCTCCAAAAAAATTAGTGGAGGTTGTTACACCAATTTCATCTCTAATAATGCCAGCGCCAACACCCATTTTTCCTCTATTTAAAGGAGTGTGGCCACTAAGAGAGAAGGTTTTTGGACTGCCTTCAAACTGATTAAAATGACCAGAATTACTTATAGACATTTCGGCACTCGGGCTCAGACCAGCATATGCCGAATTTATAATAAATGGATTATAATTGTATTCAGAAAATGTTGGTGTTTGCTGACCAGCACTAATGCTGGTTTTTAAAATAAAAAGTAGTATGATGATTCCCGCATAAGCGGAAAAGTTATTTTTTCTAGTCATTAGATTAGCGCTTTATTACTAAAAATCCTTTTAATTTTTTCAGGTTATGGGTTCCTGATATTTTGATATCAAAGAAATAGGTTCCGTTAGGTAATGTATTTGCTCCCATATTGTTAAGGTTGTTTGCCTCACCTCTAAATACATTAGAAGTATTATTGTAATTTGAGATTGAAAAAACTAAATCTCCCCACCTGTTATAGATGTCTACGGTATTCTGTGGACTATTTTCTATACTTCTTATCTCCCAAAAATCATTAATTCCGTCGCCATTAGGTGAAAAACCATATTTTGATTCTACTAAAGGCTCTATGATTTCTTCGGTAGTAAATGATTCCTCGGTGCAGCCCGTAGCATCCCCTTCGGCGTTGTAAGGTGTTATGGTTACATATATTGTTGTATTTTCAGGTAGATCCGATAGCAGATCTATGGTCGTGGTATCACCGATATCCTCATTATTTAAAATATCTGAGATGCCAGATGAGGTTCCCACATTGATTCTGTAGCCTGTGGCATTGGCGACAGAATTCCAACTAAGATCAGTGTCTACCGCTACATTATTAGACATATTTAAGGGACCAGCTAAGATAGTACACCCAGGTACAGTTGGAAGGGTCTCCGTGGTGAAGGATTCCTGTGTGCATCCCGTGGCGTCCCCCACGGTATTGTAAGGTGTAACGGTCACGTA
>CANNAN010000008.1 GCA_947502635.1 uncultured Flavobacteriaceae bacterium | reverse complement strand
ATAAAGGATATAGAAATCACAAGACCTAATCAAGTTTGGGCTTCAGATATTACATACTTAAGAACCGTAAAAGGATTTTGTTATTTAGCTTTAATTACGGATATGTATTCTAGGAAGATAGTTGGTTATGACCTCAGTGATAGCTTAGAATTAAAAGGGTGTGTCAGAGCTCTTAATAAAGCTATCTATCAAGCTAAAAACATTAAAGAACTCATACATCACTCAGACAGAGGCATACAGTATTGCAGCAATGTATACTCTCAAATATTGAAAAGAAAAAAGATAGATATTAGTATGACTGAAGAAAACCATTGCTACGAAAACGCAATGGCAGAACGTGTAAATGGAATACTAAAAGATGAATTTTATCTCGACCAGACCTTTACTAACGTGCAACATGCTAAGAGAGCTGCAAAAAATGCAATTAATTTATATAATGAAATAAGATTACACTTATCTTTAGACTATAAAACACCAAATATGGTATATAAATTATCAGCGTAAATTCAATTTTAAACTGTAGCCATATTTCAGGACTAGACATTACCCTAAATATTAAAAAAATGAAAAACACACATTTTGCACTGATAATCACTTTTCTGATTTCAAATCAACTTTTTTCTCAAATCTATGCTCCTGAAATTAAAGTTCAAATCATGCCAGGGGATAACGTTGGAATTAAAACAGATAATCCAAGTATTGACGCTGATGTCCATATACGAGATTCTGGAACTTCTCTGTATATTGACAACACCAGTAGCACAAATTGGGCATATTTAAAAATAAAAGGCAGTGGCTCAAATTTTTGGGATATTGGACAATACGGAGATAATGATTATTTGGAATTTAGACCAAAAGGGGGAAGCTCAAATAGAATATTTTTAAAGCAAAATGGAAATTTGGGCATTAAAACATTACCAAACTCAGATGCCGATTTGCATATACGAGATTCTAGGGCTGCTCTGTATATTGACAACACCAGTAGCACAAATTGGGCATATTTAAAAATAAAAGGCAGTGGCTCAAACTTTTGGGATATTGGACAATACGGAGATAACGATTATTTGGAGTTTAGACCAAAAGGGGGAAGCTCAAATAGAATACAGATTTATCAAAATGGTACCATTAGCGCAACCACATATATAGCTGTCTCTCCACCTTGGGCTGATTTTGTTTTTAATAAAGATTATAAGCTGGCTACTCTTGAAGAAGTTGAAAATTATATAAAAGAGAAAGGTCATTTAAAAGATATACCCAGTGCCAAAGAAGTTGCTAAAAATGGTGTCAATTTAGGGCAAATAGACTCAAAATTACTTCAAAAGATTGAGGAGTTGACTCTTTACACCATTCAACAAGAAAAGAAAATAAAAGAACTTGAAAAAGAGAATCAGAAATTAAAAACTTTATCTGACCGATTATCTAAAATAGAAAAATTGCTACTTAAATCGAAAAAATAAAAGCTTATAACAGTGGTAATCGTTGCACAAGCCAATAAATCACAAAAAACAGACTTTTATAACTGCCTTTTAAGGCACTTTCTTTTTTTAGATTGCTTTATAATCAGCTATTTTAAGGTTCCTTAAAAACAACTTTTCGAGCTTATACACAGTCTTTTTTACTAAAAATAATAAAGCAAGCATTCCTGCTCCACTTTTCACTCGTTTTTGGGTGAATTTCAGATACTTTTTCAGGTTATAAGCTATGGCTGATAAGTGCATTACTTTATTTGCTTGCTCAATGCCTATGGTATTTATTTTTCGAAGCCCTAAAAACTGGGTAAGCGTTCCAAATACTGGTTCTACCGTACTTTGTCGTTTACCTTTCATGTAGCTGCCTCTCGGGCTGTTTACTCGGGCATTGTTACGTTCGTACTCTTCTACATAATAGGTAATAGTAATACGCTTTTCTTGGCTCTTTTTTAAACAGCTACTCCTTAAGGGACAGTCGGTACAAATTTTCTTTGAGGCTCGGTATTCTTTCTTTTTATTGTTATTTGCTCCTTCATAAAAAACCTTTTTAAAGGGGATGATCTTTCCCTGAGGACATAGATAATGATCCAATTCTTTAATATACTTAAATCCCTCTGTGCCTCCTTTGTAAGTGCCATGGGGCGGAATATAACTACGTAAGCCCTTTTCTTCTAAAAAAGCATAGTTCTCGCCGCTGCTATAGCCCGTATCTGCAATACAATTATGCCATAATAAGCCCTGTTTATGCAAGCGTTTTTCTAAGCGGTTACAGATATCGGGTAAATAAAGGCTGTCCTTACCATCTGCATGATACGCCTTGATATCCGTAATGACATGATGCCCTGTATCTACACTTAATTGACTCATATAATTAAGCTTTCTTGCCTTGCCTGGTTTTACACTAATACGAGCATCGGGATCGGTTGGACTATAATGGGTTTTGTTTGATGTATATTTAGAGCCTTTGTTACCTGCTCCTGGTCGCTGATCTTGGTCTTTACGCCATTTTTTGTTTCTGCTTTTTATGGCTTGTAACTCACTTGCCCTAGCACTTATTGCTTGTTGTGATTTAGAAGCTTTATTCAATTTTGATTGTCGTATTGGAGCTGATTCTTTATCCATAGTACTAATATGGCGGAGACGATGTAAGTGCATCTCTAAATCTTCCTTGGGTACTTTCAGTTCTAAAGTATCCATAGAAGCATTCGCTTTTACAGGTGCGGAATCTATAGCTTGGGTATGACCGCTTACCATGCCTTTATCTACACACATACTTAGCCCCTTGGTAAACACATCTTCAAATACCGACTCTGGATATAATCCACGGATTCGGCTAATAGTGGAATGCCAGGGTAATTCCTCATCTATATCATAGCCTAAAATTTTGTCTTGCATATAACAAGATACGAGTTTTCTGTATTTTAACTTGTGTTGTGCAACAGCCACAATGTATAACCGCAATTACGGCAGATTCGACTTCGTCCGAATCCACGCGGAATTGCTAAAACCTGTGCTTAATCCGAAAATAATCGCTAATTTAACTCGTAACTTCGGTTATACTTACCGTTGGGTGTAATTCGATAAAATTGATAAATTTGGAATAATTACCAAAATTTGGTAAATTTGAACAAATCATAAAAAATGAAAAATACATCAATATCTCTCGGAAATTATTTTGACCAATTTGTAAGCAGTCAAGTTTCAGCTGGACGTTATAAAAATGTTAGTGAAGTAATCAGAGCTGGACTTAGAATGTTGGAGAATGAAGAAAGCAAGTTAATTGCTCTGAGAAGTGCAATACAAGAAGGACTTAATAGTCCATTAGTTGAAGATTTTGACTTTGATGAAAACCTTAAAAAACTAAAAGTTGAAAAAAGAAAGAATGGCTAAAGTTATACTTAGACAAAAAGCCATTGATGACTTAAATAATATTTGGGATTATACTTTCGAGAAATGGTCTGAAAAACAAGCCGACAAATATTATGCGACAATTAAAATGACTTGTAATGGAATTGGAGAAAACACTAATATAGGAAAAGAATATGACGGAGTAAGTAGAAATCTACTCGGACTTAAATCTGGAAAACATATAATATTTTACCAAGTAATATCAAATGAGAGAATTGAAGTCGTGAGAATTTTGCACGAAAGAATGGATTTGAAAAACAGAATATCTGAATAAAAAACTACACCCAACAAGGGTAATCGTTGCACAAGCCAATAAATCAAATGAGACAAAACCGAATATTACATTTTACCTATTTTACAAATTGCCAATTAAATTTGTATCGGTTTCTTCTATTTTAACTTCAAGATTAAAACCCAAATGTTAAAGTATGTTAAATCGAGACCAATTCGGTGACCATTAAAAACAACACCTTTTGAATGCCTTATAAACACTGAAAAGTTCAATATTTGGTCGTTGTCTCCGACTCCACTTATTGAGTATTAAAACTCACTAAAAACCCTGTAATAAAATAATTTACAGGGTTTTATTTTTATAAAATACTATTTCATATCATATGTATGAACCTACCTCTGGCGAGACCTAAAAAAATATACAACTCCTTGCAACGGTCTTTAATGTATTCTACGTTATGCTCAATAATGTTTTTACGTATTTGTTACTAAACACATTATTTGGATCAAGTTGTTTACGATAATTATCAAAAGCAGTAACTCTTTCAATTCTGCTTTGAGTAAGACTCTTTAGAAATGCTTGGTTAAACGGAGCTGTATGTGTGCCTATAGCAGCTGAAGGGTCGTAAAACCCATACATTTTTCCATTATGTGGTAATCCTCCAAGGTCAACCCATTCGCGTTCAATATCAGCAAAGAATTGCAACAATTCTGGAGAATAATCTGCAGGTTCCACATTTCCATCAGTAAAGCCAATTAAATCAAGGTTAATATAGGTAGTATCACTGTTTTCATTGTAAGTTCCAGCCATTACTGCATCGCCTCCTTTCATAAAACGAAATTCCATAGGACCAGCAATCATGAAAGAATCTGAAGCATTTAATCTTTCCGTTACTGCATTCAATCCCTTCCATGCCTGACTCAAACCTTCATCTGTAATGCCTCCTGGTAGCTCGACAAAATAAGACATAAAGATCACTCTTGCCGCTTTAGTTAACCACATATCTGAATAATTTTCCTGTGCCGTTTTAAACATACCTTCAATTGCCAAATAGGCTAAATCTAATAAACCAGAAGCCAATAATTTACTTCCTGATTTTTGAATTTTAAGTGCCACTGCTTCTGCCAATGGTTCTGCAATAGGACCTTCATTTGGAGCTCCATATTCACCTTCGTCTGCCAGCTCACATGCCGTTGGTACTGATGATGCGTTATTAGCTACTGTTGGTGATGGCGAATTATCTATATCCCAAATCAATGACATATATTTGCCAGAATATGGGTTAAAAAATGTCTCAACTCTATCATGTGTCGTTAATAAAGTTTTGAACTTATTAACAAATTCTTCCTCTGTCGATAATACAAAAGATTCTTTACTTGCATTCAATGTATTAGCATATGGTCTATCTAAAATATTAAGCGTAACCGAAGTTACAATCCCAAGAGCTCCTAAGGATACGCGGGCAAATTGAATGGCCTTAAAATCACCACCAGCTGTAGTATCTATATCAATTGTCGTTTCATTTCCATCTTGTCCCATGATAGTGAATGCACAAGCCGTTTCAGCAAAAATTGGCGAATCTACTGTCGCCCCGTTAACATCAACTGCGATCATGCCTCCTATACTAAAGAATCCGCCTGCGCTTACCGTTGGAAACATTTTATTATTTGCTGTTAAAAATTCTCCTAGTTCATCCTCACGTACACCTGTATTTACAGTTACAGTTGTTCCAGAATCATTGAATACCATTTTTTCATCACCATGTTCACCTAGGTCTTTATAACATGATAAGTCAATTATCCAAGTTAATGGTGTATCTACATTGTTTTCACGATTATCATCTGCTACCAATGGAGGTTGCGAATGTCGCTGACCAGAAACACGAACAGAAGCGATACCTAAAGTGCTTGTTTTACCAAGAATAGTTTGGAGTTCAGATTTGTTTACAGGATAAAAGTACGATTGATCGCTCCCAGAAGCCTGATAAACAAGATTTTTACTCCAATTTTCCCAAACTGGTTCAGCCACATTTAGAAAAGTTAATGTGTTACTAAATATAGTTCCTTCTATTTCGTAATTAGCATAAAGCGTATTGCTTTTCTCATATAAAAAACTGTTTGAAGCTGTATTATCATTTCCTAATACAACATCTACTTTTAATGTTATACTTGCTCCATCTGGCACCCCCAGTTCTCCTGGATCTACAACATTGGTTTGGCTTGTGACAATATTTTCAGATTTTTCAGAAAGTTTTTCTACACCTTGTCCATCTGTATATTTAAACTGTATTTTAGCAAGAAATAATCCTGAATTTTTTAAGCTTACTTTTCCTATTTTTTGTTTCATCGTTGATTTATGGTTTATTGGTGAATTAGTGAATTCTAAATTACGTTTACGCCATTCGAACGCTTTTGATTTGGGATTAATTTGCATGCTTTTTAGTCTCTAAAAAAACACTTTATTAGCTTCCAAGCTTCTCAAATATACTTCTTAAAAATAAATCCTCCTAAATAATAGCTCTATTTTTTTAAGATTTTACTTATTTTATTAGTTGTTTTTGCTTATTTATTTAAAAAGAATTATCTTACAATATTTAGTGAATCACTATTTTGATTAAAGGTTAATTAAGTGATTGTTTTAGGTTTGTTTTAACAAAAATTCGATTTCATAAAACCCACTTATAAACAACTAATAAATAATCGATTAGACATTTCAATAACCCAACTTTATGAAAAAAATCAATGCAGAAATGATTTTAGGAAAAACGATTCTTCAACTTCAACAATTGATGATAACCGAAAAAATGACTGCAGAAAACCTCACTCAATTTTATTTAGACAGAATATATACTTACGATAAATCGGGACCAACTATAAATAGCATCTTAGAAGTTAACCCAGATGCTATAGTTATAGCACATTCTTTAGATTTAGAACGAAAAAATGGTAAAATAAGAAGTCATATTCATGGTATTCCAATTATTGTTAAAGACAATATAGCGACAGCAGATAAAATGAGAACAACGAACGGTTCTTATTTACTAATGGATGCAAAACCTAAAGAGGACGCCACTATAATTAGTCGATTAAGGAAAGCTGGAGCCATAATATTGGGCAAAGGAAACATGGATGAAATGTCTTGTTGTAATGGTATTATTAGTGGCCGAGGTGGTGGCGTTAGAAACCCCTATAAACTTGACTATTTTGCTGGTGGATCTTCTAGTGGTCCTGCAGCGGCTATAGCTTCAGATTTTGCTGTTTTTTCAATAGGGACAGACACTATTTCTTCTATAAGATTCCCTGTTTCGGCAACTTCTTTGTTTGGATTAAAACCTACTTTTGGGCTTATAAGTAGATCAGGAATTATTCCAGGAGATATACATATTGATACTGTTGGCCCCATAACGCGATTTGCTGAAGATGCTGCTATCGTAATTGATATCTTAGCCTCAGAAGATCCTCAAGATATCTATACACAATTAAAAGACCGCCCAATTAATAACTGTTTAAATGCTATTAATTCCAAAAAAATTAGTGAGGCAAGCATTGGGATATCAAGAGCAGGTTTTTTTGGTTTTAACACTGAAGTTGATCGCATTATAGAAGAAAATATTTCTTTTTTAAAGAAAAAAGGGGCACGTATCATTGACCATTTAATCCTTGAACAGAAACCATATACAGGAGGAAGAAAAGAAGACCAAAAGCTATTAAATGCTTCACGAGTTTGGGCATTGGATCATTATCTAAAAAACCTATCTGCTGATTCGCCAATAAAATCAATTAATCAACTAGCGCATGCAGCTTGGTTCTCAATCGTTCCAACTTTATTACCACACTTTAAGACGAGAACTGCAAATGGGATCGAGCAATTTTCTGTAGAAAATCATTCAGTATCTAATAGTTATGTACAAGAAGCTCATCATCGTTTTATGTCTGAACAGCGAGAAGGAATTATCACAATAATGGATGACAATGGTTTGGACTTTATCGCTTTTCCTACAACGACTATTATTCCTGATAAACTCGTATTGGAAAGTCATCAAGACTCTCATTTTATCGAAAACAAAGGCAAACCAGAAATTGCCAGTTTTAGTGGTCTTCCAGAAATCACTATTCCAGCAGGTTATTATTCTAATGGGCTACCTATAGGAATCTCTTTTTTAGGCCGACCTTTTTCTGAAGATATACTCTTGGCTTTTGCTCATGATTTTGAAAAAGAAACACAACACAGAAAATTACCTGATTTGAATCAAAGGATCCCTGAATTAAAAACAGACTTTCCTTCTATTCCAGAAAATAATCTTTTCGAAAAACGGCTTTTATTAGAAAATTCAAGTGGTATGTTAAATGGAAATTTATCTCGGGCTGGTATAGAGGCTTACGAACCTCGTTTTAGTCCAAGAAACATAGACCGAAGTGTCTGGTTTACATATGAAGCAAATAATGATGGATACCTTAAAATCTCCACTCAAAAAAGTCATAGACATATTTATGATATGGCAATTTACACAGGAACCACATTAAAAAACTTGCAACTCTTAGAACCAGCACAATGGGATTTTATTACAAAAAACACATCTATAACCTTAGAAGTTCAAAAAAACAAAACTTATCTCATTACGCTGGGCGCCAATTACATGACAGTAGCATCTGGTTATTATGAATTGGAATGGCATTTTACCAACACAATTCATTAACTTAATATAATACCTATAATTTATTTTTAAAAACTATGTATAAATCACAACGACAACCCAACAAGACATGTCTATAATTCCTGAAAAACAAAATAAAATAACTGTATTAGGCAAGAATAATACAGATTTAACAAATTTAATAAAAGAGGCTTTAATAGATGATCAAATTATACTGATACAAAATGTAAGTTCCAATGAGGCCGATACTATTTTAGAAAAAACGGCAACGGTTTTTAATCTTAAAACCAGTTTAGAAACTCAGGCTGGATTTGCCTCAATTCAAGGGCATCGCGAAAATATTGGTCATTATTTTATGAGTGTAAACTCAAGAAGTAATTTTGAGTTTATACCTCCACATTCTGAGGGCTCTCAATCTGGTAACACACAATTAGCTTCTTTTTATTGTTATGAAAATACAACAGATGGAGGAGAATCTATTTTAATGAATGTGAACCAAAATAGTAAGGCCTGGGAAACTCTAAAAGAGGTTAAGTTAAAGGTTAAACTTGGAAATATTGAATTAACGCCTGAACAAATTTCTATGGCCAAAATGATGTTTCATATCAATATACCAGAAGATATTGTTAAAGACGAAGATCGTATTCTAAAAGTGCATGATACGGAACTAGAAGGCGTACAACTGGTAGAAGTTTTACAAACATTAGAGAAAAATCATTCCGTAATTCTAAATACCCAATTATTCTCATATTGGGACAGTGTAGCAAGCTCAGATTTTGACTCTGCTTCAGAATTTTATAGTTTATTAAAAAAAGCCGAATTACTTAAAAATTCTGAAAGCAACTTAATGACGCTTGAACAATTTGATAATGCTTCAAATAGAAGAGTCTGGAACTCTGGAGTACAATATGCAGAGCTCTTTAATTGTAAAGTGACTCGGAAATTACAGAAAGGTGACCTCATTATTCAAAACAACCAAACATGGACTCATGCTACAAACAACTGGACTCCTAATTCAGGAAAAAGAAAAGTGGCAGCTGCTTTTGCTTAATTATATCCGCTTGATTGTAAAGTCAAGATCAGGCAGGTTTAAAAAAACTGCCTGGTCTAATACCAATTATCATTCATTTTTCGTCATGTACAAAACCTATAATATAAAATCGAAGATATAGTCCCGTATTTATTTGAGTAAGTCATTAATTATAGCATGAAAGTGATCTTTATTCTCTTCAAAATTTATAGTATCTAACATTTCTGAATGTTTTCCTTTTCCTTCATAGGTATATAAACTGCCATTTACAGCTTCTCTCCAAGTATTTATTCTCTCTAAATTACCATGATTATCATCTGAAGTAATTAAATGAATATTGGAATCAATCTTTCCATTGTTTTCAAGTGAATGGATAAATTTTACACATTTTTTTATTGTGTTCCACATCATTTTCTTTTGTTCTTCTCCTGAAACATACTCTTCTGCCCTCGGATCACTCAAAAAATGATCTGCAATCTCTTCGCACTGGGAGTCACTAAAGTTTTCTGCTGTTTTATTCATTTTAGAATCTAATAAAATAATATCAGAAACACACCTTCCTTTCGCTTCTAAAGCTTTAGTTACTTCAAAAGCTAAGCTACCACCAGCTGAAAACCCAGCAACTACAAAATCACCAGTATCTTGTAAATCGATCATAAACTTAACATATTGTCCTATAGCATCTTGATGTTCTATATAATTAAATGTTATTACCTCAACATCTTTTAAATGTAATGCTAATCTTGCAAAAACAAATCCATAAGCAAACGCAGGTGGGAAAAAGAAAACTTTTTTAGGCTTTACTGAATTAAACACCTGATAGGGTGCTGTTAATTGAGAAAAACTTCCTTTATCTATACACTTAGATAACAATCCTATGGTGCGTTGGCTAAAAATTTCACCTATATCAATTTTTGTCTTTAATTTTTTATTAATTTCTGTTATTAAGCGAATAGCTAAAAGGCTGTTCCCTCCTAAATCAAAAAAATCATCGTTTAGACCTATATTTTTTACGCCTAGCAAATCCTGCCACATTCGTAAAATCACATATTGTATGTAACTTAGATTCTCTTGTTTATCTATTTTTTCTTCGTTAATTAAAAAACGATCAATAATTGTTAAATCTAATTTACCATTAGCCGATAATGGTATATCGCTTACTTGATTATATTTAGACGGTACCATATACCAAGATAGGCTGTTACTTAAAAAACCCCTAAGCTCATTTGAAGCAAGCATTTTATTATTGTCTTTAAGTTTTAAAAACACCTCTATTCTATCTTCTTCAATTACAGCCCCTTCTTTTTTAATAACACCAACATCTTGAATTAATTCATGCTCCAATAGCGCTTTTTTAATTTCTTCGAGTTCAATTCTAAAACCTCGTATTTGGACTTGTTTATCTGCTCTACCTACATAATTAAATTCATTATGAGCTTTAAAAGCCATATCACCACTTTTATAAATCCTGAGCTTGTTATTATATTGATGTTTGAAAAAAGATTTCTTGTTCAATTCTAAATCTTTATAATAGCCCTCACAAACACCGCCTCCTCCAACATATAACTCTCCTATTATTCCATCTGGAAGCGCATTCATATAAGAATCCAGACAATATAATTGCACACCATCAAAAGGATTTCCAATAGGACTTATTCTATTTTCAGACCGTATATCATGCTCTGTAATTTCTCTGTATGTAACATGAACTGTTGTTTCGGTAATGCCATACATGTTAATTAATTTCATCATCGATGAATCTTTATTAACCCACCAGTTTTTTAATCTATAAGGTTCCAGTTTATCTCCACCAAAAACAGTATAGCGGATAGTCGATTCCCAATGTTCTTTATAATCGGTCTCTGTATCAATTAAGGAATAAAAAACGCCTGGTGTTGTATTAAATATGGTAATCTTATTTGATTTCAAAACCTCTTTTAGCCTTTGCGGATTTGCTCCTAAATTTGCTTCAGGGATAAACAAACTGGCACCAGACCATAGTGCTCCATAAATTTCCCATACAGAAAAATCGAATCCAAAAGAGTGTAACATCAACCAATTATCTTCAGAATTTAAGTCAAAAGACCGTTTCGTTCCAGTAAAAAGATTATATAAATGTTTGTGTTTAATACAGCATCCTTTTGGCCTGCCTGTAGAGCCAGACGTAAATATTCGGTAAGCTTCTGTTTCTGGGTTAACAATGTTCGGTTTCTCAATATTTTGCTCATTTAAAAGGAGTTCTCCACTTGTGAAGCAATTACTATTTACAAAAAGTTCTTTAGATTTTTCAACTAATGCACCATCAACTAAGATACCATTTACATCAGCATCTTCTACTATATTTTGCAACCGTAACCGCGCTTGCTTAGGGTCTAAAGGGACATAAGGCATCCCAGCTCTTAAGGCTCCTAGTAAACTAACGATGGTTTCTATGCCTTGATTAGAATAGATACCAATAACACCTCCATTTGGGAATTTATTTAATAGCTTTAATTTTAGATTTTCCGATTGTTCATCTAATTCTTGGTAGGTGATACGCGCTTGATCTGTTTTTATTGCAATGTTATTTTTAAATAATTTTAAGTTAGTTTCAATCTTATTTAAAAAGTTACTTTTATTTGATTGGGGTATTTCTATGGCATTTGAGATTAACGTATCTTGTTCACATAAAACTAATTTTTTTAATTTTATCTCTGGCGTGTCTACAAGTTGTTTTATTAATAATTCATAGTGATTATTAAGTTGCCTTATAAACTTTTCACTGTAGGTTTTCCCATTATAAATCCATTGAATTTTTAAATCGTCTTCAGGATATAAGATTAATGACAATTCATAATTCAAATGAATAGCGCTTCCTTTTTGTTCAATACTTAAACTTGATGCTTCATCATGCATTTCAGAAGATCTTAAAGGATAATTTTCTAGTACAAATAGATGCTTTAATAAGTTTTCTTTACTTGTAGTGAGTGATTGAATATCTGTTAGTTTTACAAATTGATTGCTCAACCATTCTGGATAAACATTTGACGCCGTTTTTAGCCAAGAATTATATGATGATTCGCTTTCGAATTGTACGCGATAAGGCATGGTATTAATAAATAAACCAACCGTATTTTCTGAATCGACTAATTCTGGAGGTCTTCCAGAAACTGTGGTCGCAAACACCACATCTTCTCGACCAGTATATTTAGATAATAATAATCCCCATATCTGTTGTAATATATAACCTAATGTTACCTGACTTGTTCTACAATATGCCTGCAAAGCAGAAAACACGTCTTCATTAACGGTACCTTCACTCACCGCATATTGATATGCCTTGCTTTCGTTTGCAGAAAACGCATAATCTTTAAGCATTGTTGTACCACTATAGTCTTTTAAGTACGTTTTCCAAAACTGTAGATCATCTTTTGATGCCCTATTTTGAATCCAATTTATAAACGCTGAATATGGTGGAGCCCCATCATTCGATATTGGCGTATTAGAATAATAAGCTTCAATAATTTTCTTAGCAAGTATTTGAAAACACCAACCGTCTAAAATAATATGATGGTATGTTAATAATAGTTGATGTTCTTCAACACCTGTTTGCCATAAATCGACTTTAAACAACGGATCTTTTGATAAATCAAGACCTTCTTTAAGTTGATCTTTTTTAGCCTGTTCTAATTCAAAAAATTGAGCTTCCTTACTTTTATCTTCTAACTGATATAAGTTTACAGGAATCGTTCTGTCTACATCAAATTCCTGCATTGGAATTTGTAATTCTGACATAAAAAACCTAGAATTTAAAACGGGGAATTCATTTGAGGTTTCTTTTATTATTTTAGAAAGTCTTTCTACATCAAGTTTACCTGTAAACTGAAATTGCCTTTGAATAATATGGGTTTGCTTTTCTGTAATTAATGACAAATAATACATGCCTTCCTGCAAAGGAGATAAGGCAAAGGGTTCTTGTTTATTTTGTATTTCTTTTTTTGTTGTTATTACTTTTTTTTCTGGTTCTAAAAACTGAGCTAACAATTTAACTTCTGGATATTCGAAAAGATGTCTCACCTCAACTTTATATCCTTTTTTAATCATTCTGGAAACTAACTGTATAGCTCTTATTGAATCGCCACCAATCTCAAAAAAATTGTCTTCAGTTGAAATAGTATCAATTCCCAAAACCTCCTTCCATAAAACAGAAAATGCTGCTTCTAATGGCGTTGTTGGTTCTATCACTATTTTTTGACTATTCCCTTCTAAATATACCTCTGTCATTAAAGAACCATCTATCTTTCCATTACCTGTATATAGAAATTCATCTTTAAATACACATTCTGGAATCATATAATCTGGCAATTGTCGTTTTAAAGTATGTAATACATTCTCACGTATACTTTCGGGCCCCTTTACAAAAGCTAATAAACGTTGGCTATTATTTTGGTTAATAACTTGTATATGGCAGTCATTAACACCATTAATATCTTTAATAGACTCTTTAATTTCCTTAGGCTCTATGCGATGTCCATTAATTTTAATTTGATCATCAGATCTGCCCATTAAAACAATATTACCATTATAATCTCTATAGGCCAGATCTCCTGTTTTGTATACGGTAAAGGTCGCTTCTTTTAAAGATATTTGGATAAATTTCTCTTCATTCAATTCTGGTCTGTTATAATAACCAGAAGAAAGGCAATGACCTGAAATTGCTAACTCACCAATTCCTCCTAAACCAATAGGATTGTCTTCCAAATCTAAAAGAAAAGCGATTGTATTTGCAATGGGTTTACCTATCCAAGGTTTATTACTATAAGTACGAATATCATCTGGTAATTCTGTAAAAATAACTCCAATAGTGGTTTCTGTAGGCCCATAATGATTAATCACTCGACATTGTTTTGCTCTTTTTTTAAATTCTTTTACGTCTTCTATTTGAATGGGTTCCCCTCCTAAAAATAAATACTTTAAAGCGGCATTTTCTAAATTATTAATATTTGTAGCTTCTTTGATTATTTTTAAGTGGGATGGCGTTAATTTAGCAAAAGTTAGTTTTTGATTTACTATGTGGTCAACTAATGCTTCTGCACTTTGCAAAATATCTGTTGCTGGTATATTTATTTGAGCACCGTTACATAAGCCCCCCCATAATGCAGTATATACTAAATCGAAGGCATATGAAGACAAAATACTGGTTACATCTCCTTTTCCTATATGAAATCTTTGATCGATCCAATTGGTATAATTGATTAAGGCACTATCTGGAATCAAAACACCTTTTGGCTTTCCAGATGTGCCAGAAGTATAAATCATGTAAGCAATAGATTCTGGTTTTCTAGGTGCCCAAGTTGGTTCCGGTTTCCAATCTTTATTCCACAAAGCCATAGACCAATTAAGCATCGGTATCTTTAAACCTTGTATATTCCTTTGCTTATTTGATAATAATACTTTCGCACCGCTATCTCTTATTATTTCTGCTATTCTTTCTTCTGGACAATCGGGTTCTATAGGAATATAATAAGCGCCTCGCATCCAAATTCCTATTAATATAGCAGGAAAATCTATTTCTTGATCTAAAATAACCGCAATACCTTCTCCTTCCTTTTGGGTAAATGGCGCTATAAAATGAGCGACCTGACTTGCCATAGATTGAAGCATTCCAAAAGTCAATTCTGTATCAGAAGATTTCAATGCAATATCTTGAGTCATTTCACTAAACACCTGATTAAAAACAGCATGGAGCGTTGCATCCTTCACAACATTATATGTAGCCTCTGGGCGTATAATAAATTCTTGATTAAAATTGAGTTTAAGTGTCTTTACATCCAATTCAGGGTTATTAAACAGACTCTCAAAAAACGCATTAATTGTATCTAAAACATTTTCTACAAAGCTTAACTCTAAGGTGTTTGGATTATATCTAATTTTATGTTCTATATAGGCTTCGTCATGATTTATCTCATAACGCATTCCAAATGTTTCGGAAGGTGATACCCAATCACAATCCAATAACTGCTTAGTTGGATCTTCTATTTTATTATAAGCAAATTGTATGGCAGATGCCATTTCAAAGTTCTCGTTGTAATGCGGGTGTCTTTCTGATAAAGCATCTAACTTTTTTTGACTTATTTTTATTAAGTCGTAAATTGTTTCTTCTTCTTTAATATCTTGGTAAAAAGGTAATGTTTTAGACATAACACCTTTAAGAGATTTAATCTCATCAAAATAGCGTCCATTTATTTGGACTCCAAGTATGGCATTATTGGCTAAGTTTAATCGGTAACAAAGTACTGAGAAAACAGAAAGGAAAATAGCGTTAACAGAACATCCCGTTTCTATTGATAATTGTTCAAGTTTTCCTCTTGAATCATCAGAAAATAACTTGCTTTTTTTGGAATACTTTTGCTCTGTATTTAATGTGACTGGATACAACCAATTTGAACCATGAAACCCATTGTTAGCGACTGGAATTTCTTCCTCAAATTCGGCTGCTTCTTCTACTAATTGACACTGCCAATTTGCATACTGTAAATACGAAATATTGGATGCTTCTGAAACTACTTCAGAAGTATTAAACAGCAAGTCTTTTGCCAAAAGATAACAACTTTGTTCATCTAAAACACAAGAAAAAGTTGATAGGATTACTATAATTTCTTTAGAACTTGTATAAAAAGTTACATGTGCTAAGGCACCATCTTCAAGATTAAGTATTCTACTTTCTTCTTTTAATCGTAATAAACTCAATGATTCACTTCTATCCATAATTTCTTCGGAAAAAAGAATCCGTGATTCATCACCATACTGCTGTAAAACCAATCCATTATCGGAATCAACATAAAATATTGACTTAAACTGTAATTCTGAATTTAGTTTTGATTTACACTGTACTATAACTGCATCAACAATCTCATTTTCTAAAGAAATCTCAACGACCATTGTGGCTCTTGTATTCCTTTTAATTCTATAGTGTTGTTGTGGTGCTGTTTTGTATCCTGTTTTAATAGCCATTTTATAATTCGGAAGGTTTGTAGTTTAATAAATCTGGATAGACCCTTTCTGCTTTTCTCATGTAAGCTTCGAACTCAATACTTAACCCGATAGGGTTCGCAATCCATGATTTTGTTTTGCGTGCTACTTCTGGTCTTACTTCTATCATTTTATTTTGTCCTGATGCCTGAAGGTTAACGTGGTAAGCTCTTTCTGCAGCTATCATTAACATCGCAGCCGTTTCAATTTCTTCTGCCGCAGTAATTGTACCGTGATTTTTAAGAATTAAAGTATGATTATCGCTTAGAGCTGTAATCATTTTAGAAGCGTCTTCTTCTTCTGTAACAGGCCCGTTATACTCATTATAAACGCCATGATCTTCAAAAAACATACAACTGTTTTGATCAATGGATACTAATCGTTTTCCTGTAGCACTAAAAACCACCCCAAGAGGTGAGTGCGTGTGTACTACTGCATGTACATCTTTTCTTGCTTGATGAATTGCTGCGTGAATACAAAATCCAGCAACATTAACAGGGTGATCTCCTTCTAAAACCTTCCCTTCTTCATTTACTTTAATAATATTTTCTGGTGTCACTTCTTCAAATAACATCCCAAATGGGTTTACCCAAAAGGCATCAGGTTCTCCAGGAACTCTCAAAGAGATATGCCCGCTAATTCCTTCGTCTAACCCTTCCATAGCCATAATACGATATGTCACAGCTAATAGATATTTCATCACATTTGCTGATCGATTCGCTTTTTTTTCTGCTAAAACCTGAGCTGTATGCCATTTTGCTTCATCGATCGCTAATTGTGCTTTTCCCTCTTTTTTAGTAGGCATGGATTCTTCTAATATATCCGTAGACTTTAATTGATTAAGTAATGATTTATTATGCATTGTCTTCTATTTGTATCGGTTCAATCTTCATGTTGGCAAGTTGATTTAAGTTTTTAATGGAAGTTAGCATGCGCTTTTTTTCTATATTGGCTAACAAATCATATACATTTTGATCTGGGTGTTCGCTTATTTGCTGAATTAACGTCATCCAGTTATTCAATATCTTATCCAATTCTGCATCTTTATAAACATGTTTATTATATTCCATTTGTACTGAAAGTTTATCGTTGAATGGACTAATAGTTATACTGAGATCAAATTTACCAGCATCAGATTGAATTCTTTTTTCTTCGGCTTCAATTCCTGACATCTTAAGCGAATCACCATAATCAAAGTCATTATAGACCAAACGTATCGTCATTAGCGCTTTAGCTGCGACTAAATTTTGGGTCTTTATTTTCTTTAATATGGTATCGAGAGGAAGTTGTGCGTGGTTAAGATCTTCCAATAAATTGTCCTTTACTCTATCTATCATCTCTATGCCTGTTTCATCTTCTTTGAAACGATACCTAAAAGGTAATGTATTAATAAAAAAGCCGATAACTTCGTTTAATTCTGAGTGGCTTCTACCAGAATCGGACACTAAAATTAATTGATCCTGTGCTTTACTTCTTTTGCAAAGTATGGCTCCTAAACTGCCTAGCAATAATTGGTAATGACTCCACTGGTTTTTAGATGTTAGTTTTTTAATTATTTGGAAGTCGTTAGAATCAATATAACTAAGCTTTGTTTCCCCTATTAGTGTCTTCTCGTAATTAGATAGGTTCTTATTTCCTGTATTTATTTGTAAAGGTTTTTCAAAACGCCTTGTCCAATATGCATTTAATTGCGCTCCAAAATCGCCTTGCAATTTATTATTTTGCCAATAAGCAAAATCTTTATATTGCACCTTAGGTGACTCTTGAATCTGGCCTGTTTTTTCATTATAATTTTTAATCAGATTTTCCATTAATAGCCTCATGGACCACCCATCTATAATCATGTGATGTATTACTAGGCTAAACCAGTATTTATTTTCGGCTGTTTTTAACAGATAGATTTTAAATAATGGTGCCTGTTTCAAATCTAAATCAGCGCCAAAAGCTTTTTCACATATAGCATACGCTGTTTGATCTGGATCTGCTTTGTTTGTCAAATCTTCTTCATTCCAATTTATTTCCAGCACATCGTTTATAAACATCTTAGGCTCACCATCAACCATTTTATAGTATGACCTCAAGATGTCTTGCGTTTCAATAATTTTTCTAAAAGAAGATTTTAACTTCGAAATATCTATATCTCCTGTGAGTACATATGACGTTGTAATGTTATATGCATGCTTCTGACTGCTCAATTCATGTGTCACCCACATCCTTTTTTGAGCTTGGGAAAGTTCGTAATAAGGCGCTTTAGGAATTGCATCAATTGTTTCTACAACGGTATCTACAGATGCTTCTAAATATGACACTATTTTTTCAAATACAGGTGCTTTAAAAATTTGAATAAATGGTATTTTTATCCCTATTTCTTTATATAATAACAAGGATAATCTTATTGCTAATATCGAGTGGCCTCCTTCATTAAAAAAATTCTCTTTACCTGTTATAACTTCTTTATTTAGTAATTCCTCCCACACTTTTGTTAACTTAACAACCAAATCATTATTGGCATGAACCATCAAGTAATCACTACTAGTTTCTGCTATTAACTCATCGTTAATTAGAGTCGTAATGGGTTCTTGAAATCCTTCAGGAAATTCACAAAACTGTGATATACTATGTTCCATTTTATCGGACAGTGTATTTATAATCCCTTGCCATTCTTCTAATATATTTTGACTCCAATCTTCTGTAAACAAATACGAATCATACTCAAGATAGAACATTAAATGATCTTCATATTCGTTTACATAAAAGCTTAAATCGTAAGAGACAGGTTTCTCTTTTAATTGAACAGGATACAATGCTTCATTATCTAACTTATTTGAAGTTAATCCTGTCTCCATACTATATAAAACATCAAATAATGGTGTTCTGGTTACATCGCGTTCTACATTTAACTCATTAACCAATTGGTCAAAAGGGTATTCTTTATTATCAATCGCATGAACCAGTTGTGTTTTTATGTAGTTGAAAAAGGTTTTTAAATCCCATGAGACAACATTGTAAAATGGTATGGCAACTGTATTTGCAAACATTCCAATAAGAGTTTGGGTTTCTTCTGTACTTCTTGTGTTAACAACAGTACCAACTACCAAGTCTTTCTGTTTACTTTTCTTCATGAGTAACAAAACATAAGCTCCAAACAATAGTTGATTTAATGTAAGGTTATTTGTAATTGCTAATTTTTGTAATTCACTTTTTTGTGCTTCATTAATTTTTATATTCTTAACCTTCCCAAAACGACTTTGGATGTCCACACGTTGGTTTGCTTCTGTAAAATTTAATAATGGAATGCCGCTTTCAAATTGTTTTAGCCAATATTTTTTTTGCTGATCTAACCTTGCCCCTTTTAATTGTTGGTTTTGATTATACGCAAAATCTTTAAACTGAATTTTTAATGGTTCTAATTTTCTTCCAAAATAAAAATCTAATAATTCTTTAAAAAATAACTGGAAAGAAGGTCCATCGAAAATAATATGGTGTACGTCAAAAAAGAGTAGATGATTTTCATCATTAAAAGAAACCAATTTCATTCTTAACAAAGGCGCTAAATCCAATGAAAAAGGTTTTATAAAAGCTTGTAATTCTCTATCTGAATAGGAATCAAAATCTTTTGGCAACTCAACTCTAGTATGTTCAATTTTTATGTCGACATGGTCTGTTATGATTTGTTTAAAAACACCTGTTTCTTCTTCAAAAAGAAAAGAGGTTCTTAAAATCGCATGTCTTTGTATCACTTTTTTTAATGCATTTTCAAGTTTGTTAAGGTCAACTAACATCTTTAATTTCCATATACTGGGTATATGATACGTTGCATCTTTATCTAACAAATGATACAAGACATAAATCCTTTGCTGTACTCCAGTTAAAGGAATATCTTCTCCTTCGTATATTTTAATTTCTGAATAGGTTTCAATAGTTTTGGTTTTAATTAATGCCTTTATTTGTGAAAACTGAGGGTTAAAAAAGACCTCTTTGAGATTAAGCTTCACCGAAAGTTTCTTTTGAATTTGAGCTACAAACCTAATAGCTAATAAACTATGCCCTCCTGAATTAAAAAAGTCATCTTGAGAAGTTACCTTAGTAATTTTTAATATATTTTTCCATATTTCTGCTAGCTCGCCTTCTTCATTTTTTATTTCCTCTAGATTTATATTATGTTGCTCCTTTAGAGAATTTTTCAAGAATTTAACGTCGGTTTTCCCATTAGTTGTCATTGGCCACTGCGCTACAAAAATAAATTGATTAGGAATCATATATTCTGGTAGGGTTTCTAACATATTCTTACTCAAAACACCTTCACTTATGTCTTGCCCTGTATAAAAAGCTATGAGGTTTTCTTCATGTACTAATACTACTGCTTGGGTAATTTTTGGTATTGATTTTAATGTTAGGGCTATTTCATTTAATTCTATTCTATAACCTCTTAGTTTAACCTGACCATCTAATCTGTCTAAAAATTCTACCTCTCCTTTGGCATTCCATCGTCCTATGTCTCCCGATTTGTACATACGTCTTCCTTTATTAAAAGGGGACTCAAAAAACATTTGATTAGTAAGTTCTTCGTTTCCTAGGTAGCCTCTTGCTACCTGAATGCCTTCAATATAAATTTCACCAGAAAACCCTATGGGCATTATATTTAAATAATCATCCAGAACATATATTTTAGAATTGTAGAATGGTTTTCCTATGGGCATTTCTTTTTCAATGGCTCCCAATGGACAAAGATGTGAAGACACTTCTACAGTTGTTTCTGTAGGACCATACATATTTAACAAGCGTGCTTTGGTACCAGGGTAAATAAGCGCATTAAATTTTTGTATGGATGCTTTACTAAGACGTTCTCCACTAGAGAAAAAATAATCAATATTTTTTAATTCACCAACATCTTCAAATACGCTTATATACTCCATAAAAACTGAAAGCATAGAAGGTACAAAATGCACTCTTGTAATCTTTTGAGTTACGAGCTTATTAAATATTAAGCCTGGATCTTTTTCTTCATCTGGTTTCAAAAAACATAATGAGGCGCCTTCGAACATCCAACCAAACAACTCCCAAACTGAAACATCGAAAGCATAATTCGTTTTTTGTAAGATACAATCTTCACCTACAATTGGATATTCTCTTTGCATCCAATGTAGTCTGTTATTGATGGAACCATGTTCAATCATAACACCTTTTGGTTTTCCTGTAGAACCAGAAGTATATATTATATATGCTAAATTATTTGCTTTAACTATGGGTAATTTGATAGTTGCTTTCTTTGTGAAATCTAGTTTCTCTATTTCAATGATACTAACCTGACTTACCCAAGAAGCTTTAAAATTAGCTCCTGTGTCTTTAATAACATATCGAGCTCCTGAATTTTCAATAATAAATGCTTGTCTGGATTCTGGTATTGAAGGATCTAATGGAACATACGCATTACCACTTTTTAAAACTCCAAGTAAAGCAGCCATCATGTAATTGGATCTTTTTAACAACAAGCATACAGATGCTTCTTCATTAATATCCAACTTCAAAATTTCTTGTGCAATAACATCACTATATTGATCTAATTGTGACCAGGTCCACTGACTATTTGAATCTTTAACGGCAACATTATTGGGAAACTCTTTAACGCCTTTTGCAAATAAACTTACCAGTGTTTCTTGGGGCAACTCCAAATCTGTATCATTGAAACCGTCCATGGTTTGGTTTAGTTCTTCCGAAATAACATCTATATCATCTAAGGTGCTTGTTTTAAGTGTTGCTGGTAATGTTTCGGCTAAATGATTTATAATTTTTTCTATTTGAAGCACCATGTCTTCTGAATAGGCCTTGTTATCAAAACTTATTTTAATAAGGATATTACTACTATAGGTTATATTTACCAGAAATCTGTAATTTGTTTTTTCTAAGACCTCAACCCCTTCTATTTTTATGTCTTGTTCGGTTTCTAATTCTTCATACGGGTAATTTTCAAAAACTAAAAGTTGGTCGAATAGTTCTGGTAAATCTGTTTGCTTTTGAATAGCACTTAAAGAACAATTTTGATAATTTAAACTATTAAAAGATTCGCTTTTAAACGCTTCTAATTTTTTTTCTAATTTATCATTATCAAATTTGATTCTTACTGGAATGGTATTTATTAACATTCCTACGATTGATTCTATTTGATCTAAATCAATATTTCTACCTGAAACAATAGTTCCAAAAACGACATCTTTATTTAAAGACAATCTTGCTAGCATGACTCCCCAGACAAATTGCATTGCAATTGAAAAAGTAATTCCAAACGCGTCCATTAACCATGTTATTCCTTTTTGAGCTTCTGGTCGCAATGTGAATTTATGAATGTCATAATTAAATGCTGCCGTTGGTTCTACCTTATTTGAAAAAGAGGATAACGATTCAAAACCCTTTAAATAATCTTTCCAATAGTTTAATGATTGATCCTTATTTATTTCTTCTATTCTTTTTATATATTCATTAAAGTTTTTATACTTTGATACTTCAATCTGTTCATTTTTACTTAGCTTAAGATAATTTTGATAGAATTCTTTAATGACTATCGCGACACTCCATCCATCTAATATAATGTGATGGAAAGTAAAAATCAGGATACTCTTTTGTGCATTAATTTTAATATAATTTAACCGAAACAAAGGCCCTTTTTTCAATACAAAACCTTTATCACTATCTGCTTTCTTAATTTTATATATCGCTACTTTTAATTCATTTTCAGGAAGGTGAGTTAAATCATGAATGGTAAAAGAAATTTCCATTTTATTTTTGATTACATGAAGCGGCCTTGGGATTTTTTCGTAAACAATTGCAGCTCTTAAGACATCATATTTTTGTGAAAGTATTTCAAAACTTTTCTTTAAGAGTGTTACATCCATTTTAGCATTTAAAGCAATGCTCATTTGCTCCATATAGACAAAATGATCTTCTGAATGCAATGCATGAAATAACATCCCTTCTTGCAAAGGTGTTAAAGGGTATATATTATCAATATTCTGATTCTTCATTATAAATCGCCTAAAATATCATCTAAATCACTATTATCTAACTCTCTATAATCTAATTGACCTGCCAATTCAACTTGATTTGTACACAATGATGCTATCATGATAAGCTCTTCTTTTAGTGAAGTACTAAAATTTAATACCCACGATTCATCTATTTTAACACCGTCATAAGACAACACGACATGTAAGCCATCTTGACCAAAAACGATCGATAAATTAAACCCGACTTTAATATCTAATTCTGGGTGAATTGTTTGTACCCCAAATGCATCTGAAATCATTTTATAATTCGCATCGCCAGATTCTTCATAAACCCCCAAATAATTAACTTGTATTACGGGTAACTCTACAGTACTTTCCTGATGTTGATATGAAAAATAGATACCATTATCTGGTACACTTCGATACATCGATTTAACGTTTCTTATATCATCTTCTATATTATTTGTTCCAGATACTGGTACTCTTAATGGATATACAGAGGTAAACCATCCTACCGTTCCTTCAACATCTGGAGCGCCCTGTATGGATTGTCTTCCATGGTTTTCCATTAAACAAACAAATTCCTCCTTATTTAATTTCTTAAACGTTCTAGCTATTCCTGTTAACAACAGTTCTATTGGTTGCGTATCAAAACGGTTATTGGCAATGCCCTTTAACTCGTCTGCTATAACACTATTAACATAAAATTCTTTCTGTTTAACATTTTTAAAAAAGAAAGGGCCTTTAATCCAAGATGGATTTTCTGGTAATGACATTAATTCTTTATTCCAAAAAAGGTCGTCTTCTTTATAATGTTCCTTAATATAATTAACTCTAGCGTTATGGTATGAATGATGCTTATCCTCTAAAATGGCTGCTCCATTTTTTAAATAAGTATGGTAAGCTGTATTAATATCTTCTACTATAATTCGCCATGAAATGGCGTCAACAACTAAATGATGCGTATAAATATGGATGCTACTTTTCCCTGAATTTGAAACAACATACACTAGGCTTAATGGTCCTTTTTCAATATCAATTAATTCATAAATTGGAACGTTATTACGTTCTTCTAGAAATTCATGCGCTGTCATCCAATTAAGGGATAATGAATCTTCATGATTTTCATCTAAATATTGCGTATACTCATTATCTACTTTCTTAAATCTAGCATGTAACATAGGATGCTTTTTTAAAAGATAGCGTATGGCTTTCTCCAAACTTTCTTTATCAAGAGATTCGGTCATTTCAAAACATATGGTTTGGCAATAGCCATTAACAATACCATTTGCTCCATTTAAAAATTTAATTTGATTTGGACTTAATGCAATATGCCCCGCATCTGGAACAAAAACTGATAGTGCTTCCGTAGGTTTTTTTTGCTCTAAATAAAGACTAAGGTCTATTAACTTGGGCTGCTCCAATATCTCACGAATGTTTATATCATAACCTAATCCTTTTAACTTATTTACAAGTTGAATAGCCTTAATAGAATCGCCTCCTAACCTAATAAAGTGATCGTTAGGTTGTACGCTATCTAATCGTAAAATTTCTTTCCAAAGTCCAGTTAAATCTTTAAAAGATTTAAGATTAGTAATTTCTTCTGCAACTTCATCAGAAAGTTCGTTATCGGCTTGTTTTCTTAACGCTGTAATATCAACTTTTCCATTCTCATTTAAAGGCATGTTATTAATCTGAACAATTCTATTTGGTAACGCATAAGGCATTAAATAGTTTTTCAACCAGACTTGCATCTTTTCTTCATCTATTTTATTTAGGGCTGTTATAAATAAAGAAATTTTCTCTTTGGCTACTTCAATATCGACCGCCACTTGTTGAACATCATCATATGATTCGGCTATTATTTTTATTTCTGAAGGCTCTATTCTATTCCCTCTTATTTTAACCTGATCATCTTTTCTACCTAAAAAATAAAGTTCACCTATGTGATCTCTATATCCTAAATCACCTGTATGATACTGTCTTTTTTTAATAGTAGTATCTACTTCTTTAAATGCGGTGTTTTTATTATTGTTTATGTATCCTGAAGCTAATGATGCGCCTGAAATTATGAGTTCACCAATAGTATAATCTGATACAATTTCACCTGTTTTATCTAAAATATCTATGTACGTATTATAAATGGGGCTTCCTATTGGAACTTTTTCATGGTCTGTTGTTACTGGTGCTACAACACATCCAACGGTGGCTTCTGTTGGTCCATATTCATTAAATAATTGAATATCTGGATTCAACTGTTCCATATACGCTATGAGATAACTATCCAAAGCTTCTCCACCAACAATAACTTTTGTTGGCTTAAATTCTTTTAGCTCTAAACTTTTCAATATTCGAATATGCGAAGGCGTTAGTTTAACTAATGATAATTCATCATTTGCTGCAATACGTATTAACTGCTCGTCAATAGTTTCTTCTAAATTTTGCACCCAAACACAGCCTCCATTTATTAATGGCAATAAGATTGAGGTAAATGTAAAATCAAATCCTATTGAAGTGAAAAAAGGAAAACTAGCATTTTGTACACGCTCATCTATATAATAATCACTAGCCCAGGTTAAATAATTACTTAAATTCCCATGGGTTAGCATACAGCCTTTTGGTTCTCCTGTTGATCCAGAAGTAAATAATATATAAGCTAAATCATCTTTGCTTTGCACTACTGCATCGTCTATTGCTAAATCACTTTCTACAGGCTTTAATACATCTTCTAAATCTATTATTTCTGTATTTTCTATTTCTAAAGACAACTCTACTTCACTTATTACATGACTCGCTTTAGATTGTTTAAGGCAAGATATTAATCTATTAACTGGAGCTGTTTTACTTATTGGCACCGCCACAGCACCCAGTTTCCATAAACTCAATAACGATATTATGTAGTTTGAAGTAGCCCCAGTATAAAGACCTACTTTGGCTCCTTTAACAATTCCTCTATTCTTAAAGTTTATTGATAAATTATTAACGCTAGCTAAAAGTGCCTCATAACTAATAACACTATCTTTTGTTTTAATAGCTGGCATATCTGGTTTTAAACCGCTCAATCTATCAAATAACATATTAGGATCTATTGGAACCGAAACGCCACTTGAAACCCTTTCTATTCTAGAAAATTCATCTTCTGAAATTAATGCATAGGTCTTATTTCCTGAACTGAGATATGTTGATATCCCATGAATTATTTGTTCGGAAAGACTTTCAATATACTTTGAATCGTATTTGTTCAATTGATAGTTTATAGTCAATCCTAATGCATTATTTTTCTTTATAAACTCAAATTTCAGTTTATCCGAAATATTAGTTTCTACAAACTTCCATTTTGAAGGAATGACCTCTTTCTCGTTAAGGTATTCCAAAGTTATTTTGGAAGAAATAGCATCTATTTGAGGAAAAGCACTTGTTAGCATACTTTGTTGCGCTTCCAATTCTTCATCTATTTCAGAAATTGCTTTATTAATAGTATTTAGATGAGCATCTGTAACACGTAAAGGACAACGAACAGAAAAGGGTCCTTGAATATTATTCAACTCTTCAAAAAATCGTCCGTTATAAATCCAATTTACATACAATGTTTCTTTTCCTGAATGTTTAAGCAGGACAGTAGTTGCCATAGCAAAACAAAGGGCTTCCATATTAACATCTTGAGAAGAAACTAATGGCATTGATTTTTTAAATGTTCCTATACCTCCTTCTATTATGTCTTCTGCTATAGCTACAGGATTGATCTTAAAGGCTCGTTCCTCCCAAAATCTTTGAACTTGATTATTTTGGTCATCATGCGAGTTTTTCAGCCATTCGGAGAACTGTACATAAGGCAACGTTTCATTACCTGCTTCTTCTGTAGCGTTCATAAAAGCGGATGCTAACTGCATTAAAGATGTTTTGTCTGTAGACAGTTGAGAAGCGCTTAAGGTTACTCTGGTTTGATCCTTATCATGTTGGTATAAAATAACCCAATTGCCCGATTTCGATACCACCTGATCCTTAGTATTCTTCAAATAGGAACTTAGTGCCTCTGGTTTGGTTATATTCTTTACTTCAGCAATGTGGACACAAGCATGCTCTGTTATGGTTTGAAATGGTCTTTCACTTCCATTCCATGTTTCAAATTTCGTTTTAAAGATTTGATGTTGATACGTTAACCTTTCCCAAATGGTATTAATTAACGCTTCATTTAATATGTTTTCACATATAAACGAAATACCTAACCATGGCGTGTTATTTTTATATTGATCCCAAGTTATATCCTGAACTCTTGAAAGTTCGTACGTTTTTGTTTCAGACATTTTAAATTCTTGTATTAATAAAACTATTTGCTTGTTTCTTTTGTTGCTTACTTTGCTTTTCTGCTTGTAGTGCGGTCATTCTCTCTTTAAAAAGTACCATGACATCACCTACAGATTGTTCAAAATCAATATTTTTTAAACAATCTCCCATAACAGTTAAGTTTTCGAGATATGCTCTGATTTTTTTCTCGTTATATTTTTTATCATTCCATAAACTACAAAACTCCCAGTGGTCTCCAGTTTTATTAAAATGGAATTCTAAATCATATTTTCTACTCATAAAATCATTCCCTTTTGTCTCTACTGTTATACCTTTAGGAAGTTTTATTTTATTGTTGAATTCATCAATTTCATTAACTTGTAATTCTACCTGAATAAACTCACTTAATGAGGTATCCTCTTTAATAGATTTTGTTTTTAGCATATCTACATATGGATAATCTTCAAATTCTTTCGACTTAATTAAGTTGGCTTTTAATTGATTAAAATAATGAGTTAAACTCATAGCTTCATCTAGTTCGCTTATTACAGGATTCATATTCATGAACAACCCTAATACCTCTGAATATTTTGCATTTGTTCTTGCTGCAACTGGGCTTACTACCGCCAGTTGTTTCTGATTGTTTATTGCGAAGTGTGTGATGTTTATTAGTGCTAACCAATATTGGTATGTTGTATAGCCTTTCGTTATAAAATCTTCTAAACCAAAAGTTTTATTCTCCAATAACAATCTTATTTCCTTATTATTGGTCGCTTCTTGATAAACGTCATTCTTTTCCTGAAGGGCAAGCATATTTCCGTTCTTAGTATTTGCTAATAAACGCTCCCAATATATTGCTGCTTTTTGGAATTTTTCAGAGGGTCTTTCTGCCCAATTGCTTTCCAAATAATGGGCGTATTCAAATTTTGGTACCTCTTCTGGAACCTTTAAATCATTATTGTCCCCATTATACGTATCGAAAACTTCATTTAGAAAAAGATAAATAGTCCAATTATCAGCAATAAGATGGTTCACATTTAGTCCAAAGAAATACGTGTCAATATCAATTTGATCAAAAAATATTTTAATCAAATTTCCATATTCAAGATCAAATTCATGATCAACTACAAGTTTAAGAAGTGACGCTTCTGTAAGCGCTGTATTCGAATCGGGGAGCGCATTGCTTTTAGGTTGTGGTCCATCAAATCTTATAAATAGCTCACCGTCTTTAAACTCAAACACTGACCTAAATATCGAATGTTTTGATAAAACTTGATTTATACTTTGTTGAAATACCTCCTTATTAATCTTGCCATTCAAAACAAACATCAAAGGCATATTTAATAATTTTGGATTCGTATTCATAAGGTGAACTGCCCACAATCTCTTTTGTGCAGAATTCGCTATATACAACCCTGAAATACTTTTTAATACTTCTGCAGCCTCATTATTATCATTATCGGATAACAAATTAGACGCTAAATCTTTTAAAACAGGATACAGATATATCTTCTTAATATTTATGGAGATATTGAACTTTTTTTGTATTCTGGAAATTAGTTGTATTGCAGACAAACTATTACCGCCTTCTTTAAAGAAATTTGTTTCATCATGCACCGCTGTGTTTGAAAGTATTTCTGACCAAACAGCTATCATTTGTGTATGCACATGCGTCTTACCTAAATCTAGTGTATGTTTTTTAGCAAAAAATGCTTTAAGTAACAAATTAACATCAGTTTTCCCACTAGATGTCAAAGGGAAATGATCTTTAATAATCAGCGCTGTTGGCACCATATACGCTGGTAACTTCGCTTCTAATTCTAATGTAATGTCTAACTTATTAGTATGTTGTTCGTTTGTAAGTATCCAGGCTATTAAAACCCCTCCTTGATCCCTTGAATAATGTACTAAGGCGTCCTCTATTGTTTCAATGGAAAGCAACTGCTTTTTTATTTCTAAAAGCTCCACTCTTCTACCTCCTATTTGTACTTGATGATCTAATCGCCCTTCATAAATAAGATCGCCATGAGCATCTCTTTTAACTAAATCTCCAGTAGCATAATATCGTACTGTTATACCGTTTTCTTGTTTGGTAAAATAAACATTCTTTTGCTGTGCTTCTTCACCAATATATGTTGAACTTACTGGCCATCCACCTACACATAATTCGCCTTTAATTCCATGGGCTGCTCTTTCTCTATTTGGCAGCATAATCGCTACTATTAAATTAGCAACGGGTTTACCTATAGGAATTGCCAATGCGTCTTCACGTCCTGTTAATTCGTACATACTTGTGCAAACCGCACACTCTGTAGGCCCATAAGCATTAAAGACTCTTAGCGTTTCTGGGATATCTTTAAGATCGTCTTTCGATAATGCTTCTCCAGCACATATTAGTTTATTTAATGATGCTACTGCATTTTTAAAAACTCTAAGCACGGAAGGTGTTAATGTAATCGTTGTTACCTTATTATGTTCTATTTTCTGTTTTAAAAGCTTCGGATTTTGTTTATCTTCTTCTGAAGGAAAACACAACCCGCCTCCCGAAAATAATGCCATGAAATATTCAGACATGGATGCATCAAAGGCAACTGATGCCATTGGCATCACGACATCCTGAATTCCCATATCAAATTCAGCTATCTGTGCTTTTATCATGTTAACAAAAGCTTCATGTTTTATCTGTACACCTTTAGGTTTCCCTGTAGAACCAGAAGTAAAAATAATATAAGCTGGATCTTCTGGTGCAACATTTACATGATGAATTTCTTCACCAGTATAATGTGCGAAGGTCGATTCTAAATTCAATAAAGTTACTGTTTTAGGCAGTTCCCATAATTGATTTGTTATAATATATCCACATTGGCTTTTTTCTAAAACATACTTTTTTCTTTCATCTGGCCACAAGGTATCTATGGGTAAATAAATAGCGCCTATTTTTAAAATCGCCAGTATAGAAGCTATTAAATGAGTACCTGAATACCCTTCTACGGCTATTATTCCCCCTACTATTTCCTTATTTACTGCTGCTAAACAATTCGCAAATTGATTTGCCAAAAAGTCTACCTGCTGATACGTATGCACCTCATTTTCAATAACACAAGGTTTCTCGGGGTGTTGCTTAACTATTCTATTCCAACAATCAACTAGTGTTTCTTTGCTGGTATCGTTAGATAAATTTGTTTCATATTTTCTTAAATCTAACAATTCTTTCTGAGTCATAAACTCAAATGAACTTATCTTACGTTCCGAGTTTTCGGTAAAAAACCGCAACGCTCTTACGAATCGGTTTTGGAATTCTTTTACAAAATCTATAGAAAACAGATCATTCTTAAAATCATATTCTACTTGTAGTTCATTCGTACTCTTTCGAACGCTCATTACAAATCCTAGTTTGCTTTGAATACGTTCGTTAGCTATTCTTTCAATTTCTAGCCCTTGCCAATCTTTTGTTTCAAGGTCTTCTTCTAACCAGGTTAACATAACATCATATAATGGTTTCTCATTTGATGCAATGGTACTGTGCAATTCTAAGATGTCTTCGTAAGGACAATCGCTATTTTCTATAACCTGTCTAAACTTATTTTGCTCTTCTTTACTTTGATCTAATAATGTGTCATCTTCTCTAATTTTAGAAGCTACGGGTAGAATCTTCAAATAACACCCTATTTGGTCTTTTAACTCTGGAAGTTCTCTATTTGCAAACGGAACTCCGACACTCCAGTTTTGTTCACCAGTATATTTGTATAATAGTATTTTAAATAATGCTAACCATATAGAAAATGAGGTTGTACCACTCGCTTTACCTATGCCCTCTAAACCTTCAATAAGTGCTTTATCTTTTATTGAAAAGGATATAGCTGTTCCTTCATTTGAAACCTGTGAATTAAGTTCTTGATATGGAGGAAAAGATGTTTCTGTATGATAGTTCGCAAGATTCTCTTTCCAAAATTTAAGTTGTTTATTAAGTTCATTTTCGTCCACCTTTTTATTCATCCAACATGAAAAATCTCTTGCTTGCCATTCCAATGCCGTCTCTTTAAGAACTTCTTTATTTAGTAAAGAAGTATAAAAGTAATTGAGTTCATCAAAAAGTACTTTTTCTGACCAGCCATCAAAAATAATGTGGTGAAAATTAAACATAAGATAATGCTCATTTTCATTGTTTTTTATAACTTTAATTCTGAATAATGGCCCTTTATTCAAATCAAATTTAATTTCTTTGAATTTGGATATTTGATTGGTTATTTCCTGATCTGAAAATATATCGTCTGAATATTCCCAAGGCAATTTTATCTCCCCAAGAATTTTTAAATACGGTATTTCGTCTTTTACAACCACAATCGTTCTAAATACTTCATGCTTCTGCATGATATAATTAAAAGAGTCTCGTAAAATATTAATATCAAGTTTTCCTTTTATTTTAAAGCTCCCAGGCATTGTATATTGAACAGATGCTATGGCTTTATTTTCTGAAATCCAGAATAACTTTTGTGTTGAGGATAAAGGAAATAATGCACTTTCTGGGGCTTTTTCTAAAGACGCTCCTTGCTTACGAATTTTAATTAAAGCGACTTGCGCTCTTATTGTATTTGCCTTATAAATATCTTTTAAACTAAAAGACACCTTGGTTGTTCTTCTTATAGAAGCAACCAACTTAGTAGCGCTTAAACTATGTCCTCCTTCTTCAAAAAAGTTAGATGTGACACTGATATCTTTTCTATTAAAAAGAGCCTCCCATAATTTAAGTATTTGTTCTTCTTGCTCTGATTCTGGATGTACTATATGTTTTTTTCTAGATTTCTCATAATGCGTTAAGAGCTCTTTTTTATCTGTTTTACCGTTTTTATTAATAGGAAACAAGGTATGTATTACATAATCTGATGGAATCATGTAATCTGGAAAATGGGAATTAATCTTTGTTTTTAATTCATTAATAACCTGACTGTATTCCGATTGAATACAAGCCACTATTTTCACATCTTCATTTTTCCCAATAATGAGCAATTCGCATGCTGCTACTTTTTCTTCTTTTTCTATAAATGAAATGATCTCATTAAGTTCTACTCTATAACCTCTAATTTTAATCTGTGAATCTTTTCTCCCGATTATATATAAGTCGTCTTGTAGATTTTTATATCCCAAGTCTCCTGTTCTATACCAGATTTCATCATGTATGTCTTTAAAAAAAACTTTTAAATTAAGGTCATTTCTATTCCAATAACCATCCATTAATCCAGCTCCTTTTAAGCAAACCTCTCCTACAATTCCAGCTGATAATTCATGTTCTTTTTCACCAAAAACCTTTGCAGACATATTATCAATGGATTGGCCAACAGATATATCATTTTTATCTACAATGTCTTTAACAACACATCCTATTGTTGCTTCGGTTGGACCATATTCATTGTAGTATTTCCCTCCAATAAAATTATTTTGTAAGGTATTAACATGACTGGAGCGTAAAATATCTCCTCCTATTATTACAGTCTTAATTTTACTAGTTTTTAAATTAAGATTTTCAATTAATGTAATATGTGCGGGTGTTAGTTTTATAGAATCATAGTCTGAATTATGCTCAAGATAATGTGTTAAGCATTGGGTTGTATCTAAATTATTTTCATAGATATACAGCGAATGACCTCTTAATAAGGGGAGAAAAATACTTGTTAACGTTAAATCAAAAGTAAGTGGTGTAAACCATGCAAAATGCCCATCTTTAGGTTCTGAAAAATAGCTTTTAGAGGACCAATTAAGATAGTTCATAAAATTAGACATCTTTATGGGACATCCTTTTGGAACCCCTGTACTCCCCGAAGTGTATAAAATATAGGCGATTTGATTTCCTAGCGTAATTGATGGCATTGATACTTCTGGTTCAACATCAAAAATCACATCTATATTTAGGAGTCTTTCATCACGCCATGTTAATTTAGATTGGGAAATGATGGCAAAAGGATTAAGGTCATCTAAAATCAATTTTATTCGACTCTCTCCCTGTGTTAAATCAATTGGAATAAAAGTAGCACCGTTTCTAAATAAGGATAAAATAAGTATAATCGTTTCCGCAGATCGGGTGACATCTATGACTACTTTTTTATCCTTGTCGATACCTTTTTGATACAGGTTACTTGCTACTTTATTCACTAAACCACCTAATTCTTCATAAGTGATTTTTTTTTCTGAAGTGTGTATGGCAATCTCTTTTGCCCTGTTCTTTATATGCTTTTCTATATGTAACCACAGGTGTTCTTTACTCTCATGAATAAGCTTAGAACGCTGTGGCTTAATACTGATGAGTTCTTGATTCGTTAAAGCACTATCAAGGTTAAATTTTTCAATACTTCTTTGTAATGTTTTTTCTATTTCATGAATCCAATCATGATTAAAACTGGCCTTATTATATACTATTTTCCATTGTAATGCATCTTCAAATTCAACGACCTGAAGTGACATGGCACTTTGTTCACAAAACGCTAACTCAAATTCAGCATCATTATTTAAATTTGAGTGACAGAATTCAAAAGCTGCAGTTCTATCTGGTAAAAAGCCCTCTAGTTTTAAGTTAAAATAATTAATATGGGCGTTCACTTTCTCAATAGTAGAACGCATTCCTTTTATTTCTTCAACAGCTAAACTATCGTGAGTAAATTGAAATTGAACTGGACAAAATACATCCAGTGCTCCAAGTGTTTTCTCCAATTGCGGAAATACTCTTGAAGAAACATGTTCCATCAATATTAATTTAGGACTATTAGTATAGCCTAAAAGTAAATTAACCCATAAATACCGAAGAATATCTTTTACAGAAACTTTAGTATCAACAGCTTCTAATAACTGTGATTTATTAATTGTATGAGGTTTACTGTATATAATACTTCTTTCATCCTTTGGGCAAGGAATGGACCAATTATAGGATTGATCTTTTATAATATTTAACACCTCTTTCCAATAGGAAATAGATTTTTCTTCTGGCTCGGCATGAAGACTAGCTTTCCATCCCAAGAATTGGGTATAAGCGATTTCTTCTTCCTGAACATCTGTTTCTCCCGAAAGGATATTATTAATTTGTTCGCCACAACGCAATAAACTCCATGAATCGAAGTACAATGCAGAAGCCTTAATTGTAATATGAAGTTTATCTTTATTCTCCCTTTTAGCAAGAATATGTATTCCAACTGGTTTTTGTTTTGATGTCTCCGCTAAAAAGTCTTGATCGATATATTGAATTTTAACGTTCATGCCATCACCTTTAACAAAGCCATGTACTCCGGACTCTTGATGCATGTGCATAAAACTAATTTCAATTGTCCTGAAATAATTTTCAATACATTCAGTCAATTCGTCTTCATTAAAGTTACAATAACTTGTAAACTGGTAGGTGAGTACAGGTAAATCGTTTTTATAAATTGCTATGATTTCCTGTTGCTTATTGCTTAGTAAATACACGGTTTCTATTTTTTATTCACTTATTGCTTCTGCCATCAAAACACGAATACTTCTCTCTCCTTCAAACGATTCTCTCCCATGCGCCATAAGCATATTATCTAACACTAAAACATCTCCTTTTTTCCATAAAAATTTCAATCTGGCTTTATTAAAAGCGTATTCGATTTCCTGAAGCATCTCTTTTGGAATTAAAGAACCATCACCAAAAAAAGTATTAAATGGCAGTTCTTCTGAAGATTCAAATGCAAGTCTAACATCTTCATTTAAAGTATACTCATTGAAAAAATAGCCGTGATTAAACCAAACTGCTTCGTTTGTTTCGGGGTGGTTTATTATAGCTTCCTTTTTCCAACGAATCACCACCTTATCTTCACCCAGCCATTCGAAATCAATACCACGGTTAATACAGTCTGCTTCCATCACCTTTTTATCTTCTGTTTGAAAAACCTGTTGCCAACCTAGTCCAATACCTTTTTGTAACAATCTTCTGTACATGATTCCTTTGTTCCTAAAAGCCTGTTGTGTTTCTGGAGACAAATACTCAAGAACCTTTCTCACATCCGCTATGGGTGTTTCTCCTCCAGTTTCTGCTGGCGTATGACAATAAAACGCGATCCATCTGGGCCATTTTTGCGAATATGATAACTCATTATGCATATTAATGACCTGATCTTTTGGATGATCTGTTGAAGTATATACTTGATCTCCAATTTCCGATCTGGGTGACGAACGATCTGTATAGTCTATAAATTCATTACTTATAACTTTGAAACATTCACGAAATTTTTGATCGTTAAAAATTTCAAATCCTCTAAACAATACTGCACCATTAGTTTTGAGGGTTTCCATTACTTTATTTCGATTTCCTTCAATCCAATTTGACAAATTTGCACCTCTTAAAGCCACTTTAACGACTTCTGGATACTCTAATCCTGGAAAGTTTTCCCATGAGACTAGTTCTTCATTAGGGTTAATCTCTTTAGGCTTAAAAGACAATAACGATTCTAAACTATTATTTTTCATTTAGATATTTTTAAGATTGGTTTTTTATGCATTGAATAAACTAGCCCTTTTGGTTCATCAACAGGGCTAATTCTTTATTTTTCAGGGAAACATGGTGTTTATCTTCTTCCGCTTTCTTCCAACGATGTGCTTTACTCTCAATAACATTCATTCCTAAACTACAATCCTCAATAATATTTTCAAGTATTGATAGCCACAGGTCTATTAATTCATTAGCCTTATCAAGATCTATGATGTCTGGATCTGAAATTAATTTGCATTCCAAGCGATCATTAAACTGATAAAACCTAAACTCTAAGGGATATTTACGTAAGTCGAAACAAGCTGCTTCAACCCTATTAATAAGCAAGTCTGTTCCTTCTAATTTATTGGATGAATCTCTTAATCCAAAATTTTCAAAGGCTACTTCTATAAAGCTTAAGATATTATTTTTACCATATTTTTTTATCCATGCCTCTTCAATAAAAGTATAAGGATATTCCATGTTTTGATAGGCTTGTTCTACCTTAGCATTAAGTTGGTCTGCAAATTCATTGAATGTTCCAAATTCAAATTGATTTGAATGCAATGAAATCATATTCAGCAAATGACCTACAGTACCATCAAAAGCATTATCAAACCTGCCATTAACTGGTGAAACAGTATATACGTCCTTCATATTTAAACCAATTCGACATACAAGATGTACTATAGCTGTAGCTAATGCAAAAGGGGTTACTTTTAATGTTCTTTGTAATGAAAGAAAATCAGATAATTGAGACGTATCCAGCGTTCTTGAAGCAACTATTTCTTTACCTGCTTTCGATTCGATAAAAGGAAGTGCTGTTGTTATAGGAGGCATACCATCTAATATCTTTTCCCAATATTCTTTTTGAGAATCCCATTTACCATTAGCTAGATTAGCATTATAGTTACTTATATAGGTTTCAAAACTCGGTTTCTCAATAATTCTATTGTTAGCATTATGAGATTTTTTTATAATGTAATTCTGCAGTAATTCTTTAAAAACAATTTCAAGCGAACCTCCATCACATATTAAATGATGTACTGTAAAAATAAAAACGGTCTTTTCAGAATGCTTCAAAAGTTTTGCTTTCCACAACGGCCCTTGATCCAAATTAAACGTTTCTTTATGTTGCTTCTGGGCATATTCATGAATGTTAACATGACTCCCTACTGCTTCTATTTTAAGTCCATCTGTATAAGGTTTCTCATTTTTAATAAAACCTGGACCATTGTTTGTTTCCTTAAAAACAAGATTTAAAGCATCATTAGAACCAACCATTTCATCGAAGGCTTCTTTAAATTCCATATCATTAATTTCTCCATGTAATTCGAAACTCTCTGTAAGATGGTATACAAATTCTGGCGTTCCATTTTGAGTTGCCATCCATATTTCCAGTTGACCTGGTGTCGGTTTTATCTCTTCTTCTAATGTATCTAGGTCGCTTTTAATAGTTATCTGCAGATGTAAAAAGGCATCTTTAACTGTTTTTATAAAAAATTCAATATCGCTATCGGTATGTGCGGTTGAAATAAAACAGTTTCTTCCTTCCCATATATAAATTCCTTGAGACAATAAATAATAATAGATTAGATCTAAACCAGCTTGTATTTTAAATCTAAAAAGCGATCCCATGTACACTATAGTTGCAGGAATGTTCATATCATTAAACCAGTTATTTAATGTGTCACACATTGTTTTATTCCTAGCATTCAGGTTTTCAATTAAATCAGGTGATTCCTTTAAATGGTTTATTACTGCTAATCCTGTGGCCATGGCTAAAGGATGATGACAGAATGTGCCTGCGACAAAAGTATTTTCGACTTTAGGAAAACTTTTATCACCATAAGACCAATAGCCACCATCAATAGTGTCCATGTATTTTTTATTTCCTGAAACAACACCTATAGGTAGTCCACCTCCTATTACTTTTCCATAAATACAAATATCTGCGCTTACTCCATAATATTCTTTTGCTCCGCCATTAGAGAGCCTAAACCCTGTTATAACTTCATCGAATAAAAGAGCAACATCATTTTTTGAAGTAAGTTCTCTTAATTCTTGAAGGAATTCTTTAGGTTGAATTTCTGGGTATCTTGATTGAATTGGTTCTACCAAGACTGCCGCTAATTCTTGAGATCGTGCTTCAATTATTGCCAACGATTTTGGATCGTCATATTGTAAAACAATCAAATCGGCTATTAAATTCGGAGATATTCCAGGCGCCATGGGTAAGGTTGTTTCTCCATCTTCCGACACGCCCAATACCCCATCAAAAGTTCCATGATAAGATCCTGAGAAAATAACAACTTTTTGTTTTTTACTAACTGCTCTTGCCAGTCTTAAGGCCACCATAACAGCTTCCGTTCCGCTATTATAAAAAGCGGTTCTTTCATTATTTGTAAACTCACAAATATTTTTAGCCAATTCTCCTGCCATAGGAGACATGGGTCCTAAAGCCATACTTTTTTCTAACTGATTTGTTATCGCATTTTTTAAAAATAATGGATTATGACCAAACAAATTAACTCCAAATCCCATCGACATATCTAAATACTGGACTCCTTTGGCATCGTAGATATAAGCACCTTCCGCTTTTTCTGCAACAACCTGATAAGTCATTTCTTTAATGGGCGGTCTAAAATTAGCTATGTTTCTATTGTTTGCGAAATACTGTCTAAACTGTTGTGTCCACTCTTTAGAAAATAAACTGGATTTATTATGATTATAAATTAATGTTTCTAATACTTCAGGGTTAACCCCTTTAAATCGAGCAGTTTTCTTTTTTTGGGTAGACACATAAGGAATATATTTTTTCTCATTTTTTCCTAATGCAACAGTTACTTTTCCATTTGTTGTAATCGTTTTGTTTTCAGTCTTATTCGCTACAACTCTTTGCTCTTCTATATATTGGGTAATATTGGTTATTGTATTTAACGTGTCATAAACCATCGCTAAACTAATCTCTACTTGAAATGCCAATTTTATTTCCTTTTGCATTCTCATGATCATAAGAGAATCTACTCCATAATCAAAAATATCTGTATCAACATCTAATTTTTCCCTTTCTATTTCGGTTACAGCACTAATTAAATTAGTCATAAATGAAAGCACATCAACCTGTTCATCATGCTCTATTTCTAAATTGCTTTCTTTAAGATAGCTTCGCTCTCTTAGTTCTATATCTATTGCTCCAAAATTTATCGTGAATTTATTACTATCAAAAACATAGTTTGGTAATGTTATAAAGTTATATGTACCATAAACTTTTTCCCAATTCATTATATTTCCTGAAAGAAACTGATCTAGAAGTGCCTTTTTTTCAGGGGATATGTCTTTATTTTCAAGCGTTCCTTTTTCTAATAGAAGTTTTGATTCTAATTCAACTAAATCATTAACAAACCATGCTTCTCTAAATTTAAAATGTGTTCTTTTAGAAGCCACAGTAAAGCACAAGTCTTCAAGGTTGGGTTTGGTTTTCTTAATAAAGTCTATGTAATTAGATTTCAATTTATCTAACCCTAGTTTGCTTTTTGCCGAAAGACAAAACAGCAAATTAGCTTGAAAATGTTCTTTTTTCTCTGATTTTTCATTAAAATATTCTTCCAGAATAATATGTGCATTGGTTCCACTAAAACCAAAGGAACTAATGCCTGCTCTTTTAATCTTTCCTGTTGGCCATTCAAAATTCTTTTCGGGTATAATTAATGAATTTGTATCATACTTAATTTTTGAATTTAACGATTCAAAATTAGCTTGGGGGTAAATAGTTTCTTTTTGAATGCTAAGTGTCGCTTTTATTAAAGCTGCAATACCAGCAGCATTTTCAAGATGTCCTAAGTTTGACTTTACAGACGAAACATATATTGGAGCTTCTTGGGTTCTATTCTGATTATAGAATTTATCAATCGCTTCTATTTCAATTGGATCTCCAAGAGGTGTTCCTGTTCCATGGGCCTCAACATACGAAATAGATGTGGCGTCTATATTTGCGTTTTCCAATGCCGCTTTAAAAAGTTTTTGCTGTGCTAATCCGTTAGGGGCCGTAAGGCCGTTACTGGCACCATCCTGATTAACGGCACTTCCTTTAATCACAGCCAAAATCTTATGATTGTCTTTTATCGCATCTGAAAGTTTCTTTAAAATAACGACACCACAACCTTCTCCTCTACCATATCCATCTGCCTTAGCATCAAACCCTTTACATTTGCCATCTGGCGAAAGTGCCTGCATACTTTCTAACGCATTAAAACTCTCTGAAAACAAAATAACATTAACACCTCCTACTAGTGCGGTATCGCATTTACCGTTTCTAATAGACTGAACTGCCTGATCTACGGCTACTAGAGAAGATGAACAGGCAGTATTTAATGTAATATTGGGACCTTCTAAACCATAGTAATATGATAATCGTCCTGAAGCCGTTGATAAAGCATCGCCACTTACAAAATGATTTTTTCGGTTGTCGGTCATGTCTTTATCAGAAAGCAAACCAAAATTATCTGGTCCCACCCCCATATAAACGCCCGTTTTAGATCCTCTCAATTCCTCTGGAAGTATATTGGAATTTTCTAAAGCATGCCACGAGGTTTCTAATAATATACGCTGTTGAGGCGACATCATTTTAGCTTCAGCAGTACTAATTTTAAAAAAGGCATTATCAAATTGTTCTATTTCATCAAGAAAAAAGCCTCCTTTGGTTGTAATCGCATTATTTTTTTTTTGATCCCACCTATTTTCTGGCATAGACGACCAAGAATCTGAACCATTTTTCATTAACTCATGATATTCATCAAGTGAATTAACTCCTGGAAAACGGCAAGCCATTCCAACAATTGCAATGTCTTCTGAAAATGTATTCAATTTTTCTTCAGATATTTCTAAAGCAGTATGTAATTTCTTTATCGTTTTTATGTAATCTTGTTCTGTTCTCATTACAAATTGTATTTCTCTAAGTGCTTATCTATGTGATCCAACCAATCATTATTTGATTCATCAACTATTTCTTCTATCAAATCCTTTGGCGTATTTCCTTCTATATTTGATGTTATTTTATTTGGAATTTCTGACAAAACATGTTTAGTAATATCATTAAGTGTTGGGTAATTAAACACGATGTTTGTAGATAGATCAAGATTTATTAACTGATTAATCTTTTTCACAAAACGAACAGCTAGTATGGAATCTACACCCAAATCACTAAAAGATTTAAACGTATCGATACTTTTTTCTTCTGGATATTGAAGTAGTAATTTCAACACGTTCCTAAGCACATTCAACAAATAATCAAACTGTTCTATTTCTGTAGTTCCTTTAAGATTGAAATCGGTCTTTTTTGGTTTCGTTTCTTTATCCGAATCAGCTCTCAACGGGCTCCAAAATGGATTTTCTCCATTAATTTCAACCAATGGAATAAATTTATCCCAATCATTTTCACAAACAATGACCTGATCGTGGTCTGAAATCATGATGGTCTCTAAAATTTCTAAGGATTCTTTTGGCTCCATAAAGCCAACACCAGATTCTTTTAACACATGCATGCCTTCTTCATTCATATCTAACATATAGCTTCCTTTCCATGCACTCCAATTCACACTTAACGTAGGCAATCCTTCTTTCTTCCTTTTGTTAACTAATCCATTTAAAAATGAATTTGCTGCAGCATAATGTCCCAAATGACTTGATCCCCAAACGGCTGCTATACTAGAGAATAATACAAAATGTTGTGGATTCCATAATCTACTATAGGTATCGAAAAGTAACGCACCCTTCACTTTTGCTTTCATAACGAAATCACAATCTTCTAACGTGATCTCTTGAAGTGGCTGCTGTTTATTCATTCCAGCTACATGGAATATCCCACCTACTTTATGCTTTTCTAGTATGATTTTATCGTGAAGTTTTTTCATATGAATATCATCACTACAATCACATTTTATAACTTCTATTCCTTCTATTTTATTTTTCCATTCGCTGAACCAATCTTTTCTTTCAGGTCGTTTTTCATCTTCAATATGATGACGTGATAATAGCCAAATTTTTTCGGCGCCCTTACTTATCAGAAAAACTGCTAACGCTCTTCCTAACGATCCTAACCCTCCACTTATAACATAAACATCATCTTTATTTAAAATAAGTTGTCCTTGCTTTTGGATAGAATGAATTTTAGAAATTTGCTCGAAACGAGGCTTTTCGGTAAACATCATATTTCTATATAATGTTTTAGAGTTTATATAAGGTAAACATGAATTCACTTGAAAATCGTCGTCCAAGTCAAGGGTAAACTGTTTATAGTTGAAATTTTTATACTCAAGCGTACCAGTTTTTAAAACCCCACCTAGCGTTTGCATAGGCAGTGAATCATTCCCAAACAAGTAAAGACACTTGAATAAATTATTTTGAGATGCTGCCAATTTGTTAATTAAACGAATCATACCATCACTAGCTACAAGAATATTATTATAACTCGTTTCTTCTGAATTAATAAAACAAACGACACTATATGTTTCTCCTTCAAAAGGATCAAACGCTTCTTCTAAAAAAACATCATTTAAAGCCTGTTTCTTAATCTTTTTAGCGTGAACACCAATAGCATGATACAATAAGTCCTTTGAACTTTCTTTCTGAACATCGGAAAGAATAAGATAATTAACTTGTTCTATTTCTGTTTTATCATTAGTAACATCTATCCATTGCGTTTGATAAACAGTTTTTATCAAATCATCTTTTTTCTTTGGCATTAAAAAAGGAGTATTTTGGAATGGATAATTCGGTAATATGACTTTTTTACCAGATGTTGGTAATTTCAGTTCTGATGGTTTTTTATTTTGAAAAACTTCTAATTTCTTTGAAAGAGTCTGGATGGCGGCTTCTTTATCATTTGCATTTATTAGGATATAATAATCGTAATGCGGTCTATAATTCCCAGCAGTATAACAAATGTCCTTCCATAACAAATTGGTTTGTTTCAAAAAGGGAACATAGGCTTGTTGAAAATCGGCTAGTGCTAATTCAGATTTTGCACTTATAATTAAGTCATAAGTTACTTCATATGATTTGGCTGCCTCTAATACATCCAATTTTGGTGCTTCACTTAGTATCATGTGACCAATTGTCCCTGCAAAACCAAAAGAACTTACTCCAGCATATTTTGTTTTCTCGTCATTCCAATTTCTTTCAGATTGACATACTTCTAATGCAATTTTATCCCAATTAATTAAATGACTTGGTTCATCACAATTTAAATGCTTAGGAATAATACCATTTTCTATCGATAAAATTACTTTTATGATGCCAGCTATTCCTGCTGCAGCTTCTAAATGACCTATATTCGTTTTAACCGACCCAATTGGTATTTTTTGTGCGTTGTCTTTTTTACCTTCAGAAAGGACTTGACTTAGCGCATCAATTTCAATAGGATCACCCAAAGACGTTCCTGTACCGTGTGCTTCAACATATTGTATATCATTAGGAGCGATACCCGCTTTGTGAATTGCTTTTTTTATAACGCGTTCCTGAGAAGATCTATTAGGAACAGTAAGTCCACCACTATCTCCATCTTGCGCAATGGCTGAACCCGAAATTACCCCTCTTATAGTATCTCCATCTTTTATAGCATCACTTAATCTTTTTAACACAAGCATACCACACCCTTCTCCTCTCACATATCCATTTGCATTATTATCGAATGTTTTACATTTTCCATCTGGCGATAGCATACCTGCTTTAGATAAAGAAATTTGCACATTCTCAGACATCAACACATTAACACCACCCGCCAATGCTACATCACAGTCATTTTGTAACAAATGCATACAAGCATAGTGAACAGATACCAGTGATGAAGAACAAGCTGTATCGTAACTTACCGATGGGCCATTCCAGCCAAACCAGTTAGACAAACGCCCAGAAGCGACACTATAAGCATTCCCTGAACCTAAATAAGGTCCTACATCATGACTATCCGTGTGATTATTTAGATAAAACCCATGATCCATCCCTCCTATACCTACAAAAACACCGCCGTTTTTGTGTTTATTTTTGTGATCAGGCTGAAGAAATCCCGAATTTTCCAGAGCTTCATAAGATGTTAATAATAATAATCTTTGTTGGGGATCCATTTCGAGCAATTCTGCTCTGGAAATATTAAAAAAATCAGGATCAAAATGGGCAAAATCATCTACAAAACCACCCCACTTACTATTCGTTTTTCCTGATTTCAAAACATCCTCATCATATAACTCTGATGCGTTCCAACGATCTGAAGGCACTTCTTTAATAACATCTTTTCCTGTAACAAGCAATTTCCAAAAATCACTTTCATTATTTACATTACCAGGGAAGCGACATGCAAGTCCTACGACTACTATTGGCTCATCATATGATATTTTTTTTAAACTTTCAATTTCCTCCTGTTGCTTACGAATAATATAGTAAGCTTTTTGGAGACTATTTAATTCCTTCGATTTCAATTTTATTATTTTTTCGGTTGGTATTAAAACATTAAAAATAGAAAATATCTTACAATTAAAGTAAACAAAAACGACATTTGTTATAAATATTAACTCTCGCTACCAATTATTCACAATAGGCTTATATTAAATCTTTTTCTTACATTGATTAGATAAAAAGTCTTATATTAATATCCAATAATATCATATGCCATGACCTAATTTCTGTAATAATTAATTAAAACCAACAAATGAAAACACTACAATTACTATTAATGACACTCCTTCTAATTAATGTACAAACTGTATTTAGCCAGGTAGACAAGTCTAAAAACAGAAACGAAAAAACGAACGATTCCACTAAACATTGGAAAACCAAACTGTTTTTGAATTTTGGTGTCAATGGATCACTTCTTTTCAACTGGACTGCTGGGGGCGAAAGTAATTTATCTATACAAAGCATAGCTAAAATAAACGCAGACTACAAAAAGAATAAAATAGGTTTTACTAATGAATTAGATATAATTTATGGATTAGCCACAGGTCATGGAGATCTTTTAGCGAAAGAAACTGATTTAATCCAACTGGAAAACGAATTTAATTACAACTTAGGCGATAAGCTTCACTTATCTTTTTTAACACATTTAACCACTCAATTTTCCCCAGGGTACATATATACTGAAACGGATACTGACGCAGAAATTAAAACAAAATTCTCATCGTTTCTTTCTCCTGGCCTTGCAAACGAAGCCATTGGAATTAATCTGATTGACAAATTTTATGAAATCGGTCTAGCCCCAATAGGTATGAAACAAACCATAGTTATAGATCCCAGTATTGACTCCAGTATCTATGGTCTTTCTTCTGGAAAAGTTAGAAATGAAGTAGGCACATATCTTAACGCAAATGGAAATTTTAAATTAATTAAAGGTGCGTTATCTTTAGATACAGATTTAATCGCATTTATCCCTTATAATGATTTTGGTAAGGTTGATTTCTTATTTAAATATCTATTAGATTATAAAATTTCGAAAATATTTAGTATCAACAGCTCAATGTTTATACTTTATGATGATGACATTGGGAGACCAAAATTAATAGACTCAAACAATAATGGTATTCCCGACACGATCTCCAAATCGAACTCTAATATTCAATTAAAACAAGTTTTAAGCATAGGTGTTAATCTTAGTATTTAAGGCCAAAAGACACTTGAAACTCAAAATTAAAATCTATTTGATCACCCCGAAAAGCTAAGTAACACAGATATTCGGGATGAACATTTATTTCTTTTAACCTGAATTTCTCATTATTAACAGCAATGCAATTTTCATGGATTAAGCCAATTTCTTTCACATCAAAAGACAGACCCATTCCCATAGCTTTAATTATAGCCTCGTTAATTACCCAATAATAATAGAATTTATCATTTGGAGCTTTACTGGTAGTAATCGCTACCCATTGGTCTTTATTAAACGTTGTACCAAACTCATTCCATTCTATGGTATTTTTTTTCTCAACATCAACCCCTACGTCAACAACGTGAGACCAGACAAATACAACATAACCTGCTGAATGCGACCAATTGAAATAAGGAGCATGCTTCAATGTAGGCTTACCCCATTTATTATAAACCAAATCTACCTGATAGGTGTAGTTTATTTCTTTTAAAAAATCCAATAATAATAAACGCGCTAATAATGAACGCCTTTTATCATCGAATTTTTGGTATTTTAAAATATCTGCATGCCAAAAATTTGGTACTATTTCCAGGTAGTCATCAAAATTAACTTCAGAAACAATTCCAATTGAAGCAACCTTTATATGTATACTATTTGAATTAATTTTTTAACAGCTATTCAAATTTAGAAATCATATCTTTTACAATTTCCTCAGCATGATCAAAAATAAAAAAATGGCCTCCTGAAAAACACTTAACATCAATCTTTTTATCAGCAATTCTTTGCCACATAGCTGCTTCCTCAAAAGAAAATTCATCCTTATCACCAAAATAAACTGTTGTTTTTAAATTCGAATCATGAAATGTTATCGGTAAGTAATATTCAATTGCCTTAAAATCATTTCTGATTATGGGTTCAAAAAAAGACATAACATCTTCATCTCTCAAGACCTCTTCAGAAACCCCTCCTAAATTATTAAGTGCGTTTTTTAATTGATTTGAATTCATCTCGCATTTTAATGGAGGCGCAGGTTTTTTAATAACTCCTGTTCTTCCTGACAAAAATAGATGTAATGGTAATGGTAATTTAGAAGATTTTAATAATGACAGTACATGAACAGCTAAAAGTGCACCCATACTATGTCCGAAAATCATATAAACATCTCCCTGAAGTGATGTTTTAATTTGGCTTAAAATATCCTCGGCCATTGCTGAAACATCATCCAAAAACGCTTCCCCCACTCTCCGACCTCTACCTGGTAAACTACATTGAATAGAAGTAACATTGTTTTCAGGAAATTCAGCCGTTAATTTATTATAGGACATTTCACTGCCTCCAGCATAAGGCAAAAAATAAATTTTCATCTATTTTTTATCCTTTTTTAGGCTGAAAAATAAGTAAAAAAAGAATTGTAACAAGAGGACTAATTAATAAGGAACTTAAAAATGTTCCCCAAAAACCCATCCGCTTACTAGACCCCATAAGACCCGCTATTAAGCTAAAAATAATCCAGCCCGCAATAAAGACTGGATTTAATATTATTTTCCACATAATTCTTTAATGTAAGGTAAATTATTTTTCACTTTTACCTAGAGCAGCATCTTTAATATCTTTAACTCTTGTCTTACCTTTTTCGTATTGTTCATTAAAGAACCCTTTTACAGAATCTGTATTTAATGTCAACAGTGTACCTCCTGCCTCATAGTGTCTAATAAACACTTGACCAAGAGCATATGTTGTTGCTCCGGCAATAGCTGGGTATGTTACTGTACCTGCAAGTGTACCAACAACAGGTATAAATTTAATCAAGCTCCCAAAAGCACCTGTAGCAGCACTTTTAGCACCCATACCTGCTAATAAAGAAGAAATAACATTTGTTGCTATTTGCTTATTAAATTGATCCTCATGGTTTTTGGAGATTTTCTTAATCATACCAAGGTTTATAGCCGTAATTCCCGCAATATCTAAAATTGGAATAGGTATAGCCCCTACCCCCATAGACATTAAAACATGGTTTCTAACAATTTGAGAATTCGGATTCTCAGTTTGAACTTTTGCTTTTGCTTTTGATTTTGTTTCTGTTGCTGTACTCATAATTTTTGGAGGTGTTAATTCAACTCGTTATCACAAATATAGCATTTAAAATTTTATATCAAAAATAAACCTACACTATAATGAAGAAAAATCCTATATATTAAAAAAGAATTTTACTTAAATAATCGCCACTCCAAGTGGGTTCTAATCTTTTAGTTTTACAAAAATTTTTAGTAGCTTCATTTTTGTTGTAGGCTTAACGTGATTTTGAATAAAGTAGAATAATTCTGACATGACATTGATGCTATTTGAATTTCCCATCTGTTTTAACTTGATCAATACCTCATTATTTTCACATACCCAACCACTAAACATATGAATAAGCAACTTTTTTACCACCTAAATTTCGTACATTTATTATTTCACCTTACAATGGTGATTATTTGATCTTTACTTAAACTCGCTATAACTTATCAAATAAAAAAATCTTAAAACTGAAAGCGAAATCTATTAAAACACATCCTTTTAACTATAGTTTAGACCAATAAAATTATTCTAATAATATTATTCCTTTACAACTATTGTAAATAAAATAATACATTGTTGTTGAAATTACTTATTTTTGGATAAAGCAATCCATGATCAACATTACCTAAACGCAAATTAATGAGAAAAAAGGCACTCAACAGCTACTATAGAAACATCTCAATTTTCATTTTACTTCTATTATTCTTTGTCATTCTATTGTCTAACAAAATAATAATTCAAATCCCAGCTGGACATGTAGGCGTACTTTACCATTTAACAAAAGGAACCATAACTGATAAGGTTTACGCTGAAGGACTCTCTATAATTTGGCCAGTCCATACCATGAACATCTATGATGTACGTAAGCAAATTGTAGAACAAGAAATGGATGTACTTACAGAGGATGGACTAAAAATTAATATAAGTGTAGTCACCAGGTTCCAGCCCGTTCGTGACTCTATTGGGATTATCCATAAACACCTTGGTATGGACTATATAAATGTCATTTTAAAACCAGAAATTGAATCTGCTACCAGAAAAATTATTAGTGCCTATGAACCAGAAGAATTATATACACATAATAGAGCAGAAATTGAAAATGAAATTACTCAAGACAGTAAGATTGAGTTTGGAAAAGAAGACATTATAGTCGATGATATTATGATAAAAAACATCGAACTCCCAACATTAATAGCTAATGCCATAGAATCTAAATTAGAGCAAGAACAGAAAAATTTAGAATATGAATACATTTTGCTAAAAGAAGAGAAAGAAGCGGATAGAAAACTAATTGAAGCCCGAGGTATCAAAAAATTTAACGATTCTTCAGGCATTTCAATAGTGACTTGGAAAGGTATTGAAGCTACTGTAGAGCTTTCTAAATCGAATAATGCAAAAGTAGTTGTAGTTGGTAACGATAGTAAGAGTTTACCTATTATACTAAACACTGACTCTTCAAAAACAAAAAATTAATCCCAAATTCCAAACTTCAGTGTCAATCATTAAAGAAAACAAGATTACATCAAAATTCAGGAATTATTTAAAAATTTTAGGAAGTAATTCAAGAAAGGATACAACGTCACTAGGTATTTATGCTCTTATTTCAGCTATAGCAAATTCTGTAATAATATCTATATTAAATTTAGCATCTGATAATGCTCAAGAACATGAGATAAGCTTAAAGCTTCTAGGTCTCTTTTCAGTATGCATGATCATCTTTTATATTTCTAAGCGGTTCATACTTAGACATGCCACAGAAATGACAGAAAAAAGCATTTTTAAAATTAGGCTTGATGTTATAGATTCTCTTAGAAAAGCCGAATTAAAAACGCTTGAAGAAATTGGAAAATCCAGCATATTTACTCGTATTACACATGATACAAATTTTATTTCTCAAACTTCTGCTGTAATTGTTAATGCAGGCCAATCTGCCATCTTAGTATTCTTTACACTAATTTACATCTTATACTTATCTGTTCCAGCTTTCTTTATAACAGTCTTTGCCATTGGTTGTGCATCATTAATCTTTTTATCTCGACAAAAGGAAATCAATGCAGAAATTAGAAATGCAACTGATAAAGAAACTGAATTGTTTGATAATCTAGGCCATTTTTTAGATGGATTCAAAGAGCTTAAAATGAACCATAAAAAAAATGATGACATTATGGATCATTTTAAAAAAATAGCTGAAGAAGGAAAAAATTTAAAGATTGTAACTGGTTTAAGATTTGCTGTTGGATATATGTTTTCTGAAACGGTATTCTATATGTTAATAGGCGCTATAGTATTTATTATACCTCAATACACAGATGTAAACGTAAGTACTTTAACCAAGTTAACTGCTGCTATACTATTTATTATTGGACCATTAGAAAACATTGTAAGTACTATCCCTATATTTTTTAAAGCCAATATCGCCATTGGAAATATAAATAGATTAAAAGACCGAATCAAAGAACAAGTTAAAAGTGATAACAAAAAGCCTACAGTTAGTGCTTACGAGAATTTTAATTCTATAAAACTTATAGATTTAAAATTTGATTATAAAGATAGAGACCAAGAGTCAACTTTTACAGTCGGTCCTATTAATCTTGAAATAAAACGAAATAAAATATATCTTATTAAAGGAGGAAATGGAAGTGGTAAATCTTCTTTATTAAAATTAATGACCGGGCTATACAAAGCAGATAGTGGACGTATTGAAATTGATAATGAAAAAATTCAAAAAAAGGATTATTCTTCTTTTAGAGAATTATTTACTATAATCTTTACTGACTTTCATCTTTTTGACAGATTATATGGATTAAAAGAAGTTGATGATCAAAAAGTTAAAGATCTCATCAAAAAATTCGGTCTCGATAACAAAACAGATTATGAAGATGGTAAATTCACTAACATAGATCTTTCTACGGGTCAAAAGAAAAGACTCGGTCTTATCGTTAGTATCTTAGAAGATAAATTGATTTATATCTATGATGAAGTTGCTGCTGATCAAGATCCTGAATTCAGACATTATTTCTATAATGATTTCCTACAAGAACTTAAAAATAAAGGAAAAACAATAATATTAGTTTCTCATGATGATAAGTATTTTGATACTGCAGATCAAATCATAGAAATGGATAATGGTTGTATTAAAACAAATTAAGTTCCTACAAAATAAAAAATGAATACGTCCCTGACCAACCAACCACAAACACTGCATGGTCTTTTTAATGCAGCAGATCCTAAAAAAACAATAACTTTTATAAAATCTCAAGATGATATAACATCTTTAACATATTTAGAATTAAAAGAACAGGCATTAAAAAAATTAGGCTTTTTACAATCAAAAAATGTCCCAAACGGCAATCCTGTTATCATTGTTTTGCCAGAACCCTGTGACTTTATCCCCATGTTCTGGGCATGCATATTCGGAAACTTTATTGCTGTCCCGCTAAGTATCACTAATAATGAATCTGGAGCAAAAAAGTTAAAACATATCATACAAGAATTAAAGAATCCATTCATTATAAGCAATGAAAAATTCTCTAATTCTCTAATTCAAAAATCAGGCGCTTTTAACAGTATTGAATTATCGAAAGAAAAAATAATTTCTTTTGAGCAATTCGACACCAATTTTATCGGCAAGATTGATAGTAATGTATGTAAAGACAATATTGCTTATTTACAATATTCTTCTGGCTCTACATCGAATCCAAAAGGGATTATCATGAAGCATCAAAATGTGCTATACAATATTGATGGTATTAAGAAAAAAGCTAAAATGTCTAATTCAGACATTTTTCTAAGTTGGTTACCCATGAGTCATGATATGGGTCTTTTAGGAACTCATTTACTTCCCTTAGGAATTTCTTGTGAACAGCATTTAATGCCCCCAAGCTTTTTTGTTCGATATCCTGTTTTTTGGATTCAATACGCTGCTAAGATAAAAGCAAGTGTTTTATTTTCACCTAATTTCGGATATCGATACTTTTTACAAAATTTCAAACCAGAAAGAGATAGTCTTCATAACCTGAATGCTGTGCGCTTAATATTTAATGGAGCAGAGCCCATTGATGTTTCTTTAACTAAAAAATTTCTAAAAGAATTAGAGCCTTATGGTTTAAAAGGAAATACCATGTATTGTGGATACGGAATGGCAGAAGCTGGCTTAGTTGTTAGTATTCCCAATCCAGGCGATTCAATAAAATACCTATGCTTAGATAGAAATCTAATTAAAGAAGGGCATAAAATAGTTTTAGATGAGACACGATCAAAAAGTCAGTTTATGGCTTTAGGTACTGTTATACCACATCAAAAAACAAGAATTTGTGACGCTGAAGACACCGTACTTCCAAATGACTATGTTGGTCATATTCAAATAAAAGGCAAAAATGTTACTTCAGGTTATTACAACAATCCAGAAGCTACAAAAAATATATTTACCGAAGATGGTTGGTTAAAAACTGGAGACATAGGTGCTATATCTTCCATTGGATTACTTATTCTAGGCAGACAAAAAGAGATGATCATTATTAACGGGCAAAATTATTTTCCTCATGATCTCGAACAATTAATTGAAAATCATATTGAAACATTAGTTGGAAACGTTATAATCACGTCACACTTAATAGAACAAACGGAGCAACTTGTTGTTTTTATAAAACAACGAAAAAAAGAATCCAATAATCCAGAATTAGAGAATAATATAAAACATATCTTATCTGATTCTTCTGGGCTTCATGTTTCTAAATTTGTTTACATCAAATCAATTCCGAAAACAACTAGTGGTAAAATTAAACGGCATGTTCTGGTTACTGAGTATCTAAAAACCATTTCAACCGAATCTTCTTCAGAAGATGAAACGGATGCGAATAAGACGTTCAGGTTAGCACTATCAAGTTGCTTTGGAAAAAAGGTATTTGATTTTGATAAGTCCTTAATGGATCAAGGGTGTTCTTCTATGCAGATTGCATTACTGGCAGAAAAACTTAGCCATTTTTTTAATAGATCTATTTCGGCAATAGATCTATTTGAGTATAGCACCCCTAATGAACTCATTGAATATATTACTAAAAAGAATACCGCTAATTCAGCCCATCATAACAATATAAATAAACAGGTTATTCCTTTTCAACCTATTGCAGTAATAGGTGCTTCGTGTATATTCCCTGGTGGTGTAAAAAACCTAGACAACTTATGGGATCTTTTATTAAATGAAAAAGATGTTGTTGGTAGTATTCCTTTCGATAGGTGGCCAAAAGATGAATTCTATTCTCCTGGAGCTCCTGAAAAAGGAAAAATGTATACCGATAAAGGGTATTTTATTGATGATTCTGACATGTTTGATCCTTCATTTTTTGGATTGTCTGAAGATGAAGCAACATCTTTAGACCCACAACAGCGACTATTATTAAAATCAACATGGAATGCTCTTGAAGATGCAGGAATAACTAAAAAAGAAATTTCTGGAAGTGAAACAGGTGTTTACATTGGACTAAGTAACATTGATTATACACAGGCTCATATTAGGTCTGGTGACACAAAAAAAATTGACCACTATTCTTTAACTAGTATATTGCATAGTACAGCAGCTGGAAGAATTAGTTATTTTCTTAATTTAAATGGCCCAGCTATTACTAGCGACACTGCTTGTTCATCGTCTTTAGTTAGTTTGCATTTAGCATGTAAAGCTATTCAACAAGGTGAATGTACACAAGCATTAGCTGGTGGCGTTAACTTAATTTTTGGACCAGAAGGAAGTATTGCCTTAAGTCAAGTTAAAGCATTATCTAAAGATGGTAAGTGTAAAACCTTTGATGAGAAGGCAGACGGATATGGAAGGTCTGAAGGGGTAGGCATGGTATTCTTAAAAAGTCTAGATGATGCTATTGAAAATAATGACAAAATTCTTGGTGTCATAAAAAGTTCTGCCATCAATCAAGATGGAAGAAGTAATGGATTAACAGCTCCTAATGGTTTAGCGCAACAAAACCTTATCCTAAAAGCTTTACGCAAAGGTCATATTGATCCTAATCAAGTTTCATATATAGAAACACATGGTACGGGGACTCCACTTGGCGATCCCATTGAGATTCAAGCTTTAGACAAAGCATACAATCTGAACAGAAACCTAACTGAACCTTTAATTCTTGGTTCTATTAAAAGTAATATTGGTCATACCGAATCAGCTGCAGGAATAGCTGGTTTTCTAAAAGTATTAGCTTCATTTAAACACGGTAAAATACCGCCTAACTTACATTTTAAAAACCCAAACCCTTTAATTCCTTGGGATCAACTTAATGTCAAAGTAGCTAATCAAACCATCGATTACAATAAAAACAAGCCGATCATAGCAGGAATAAGCGCTTTTGGTTTTAGTGGTACTAATGCGCATGTAATTGTAGAAGCTTTCAATAAAAAGAACGCTCCAGCACAACAAAAACAAGGTAAACGCTATCATGTAATTTGTTTATCATCTCATCGAAAAGATGCATTAATTCAAGAAATTGAACAACTTCTTGAATATAGTTTATCATATAAACCAGATCCTTTAGATCTATGCTACTCGTGGAATACAAAAAGATCTTTATTTGAATTTAGAAAGTCTTTTAGTTTTGAAAATACCGATGAGCTTCATGAACAATTATTAAACTTTAAAAGCACTGATATTCTTCAGAAATCAGATAAAAAATTAGCAATTCTTTTTAGCGGTCAAGGGTCACAATATAGTGGCATGGGGAAAGAATTATTCGACCTCTCTCCTATCTTTAAATTCAATTTATTAAAATGTGAAACTATTTTAGAAAGTGAATTACCAATAAAGTTAACTGAACTTATTTTTAATCCAGAACACCAACAATTATTAGATCAAACACAATATACTCAAGTTGTCATATGTAGTTTAAGCTATTCACTATATCAACTACTATTAGCATATGGAATAAAAGCAAATGTAGTTTGTGGTCACAGCATTGGAGAATATGTAGCTGCTTGTATATCTGGTGTCATGAATCTCGAAGACATGTTGCAAATTGTAACACGAAGAGGGAAATTAATGCAAACATTACCTAAAGAAACAGGTATGGTATCGGTAATGACCAACAGGTATAAATCTGAAACTCTTTTAAAAGAGTATCAAGTAGATTTGGATGTTGCTGTGGTTAATAGTGATTCACAAACAGTATTTGCAGGTCTTAATAACGAAATCAAAAAAGCAATAAAAGTTTTTGATGATCATGATATTTTTAATATTCAATTAAGAGTATCACATGCTTTTCATTCCAAAGTAATGGATCCCATCTTAGATGAATTTAACGATTTTATAAAACTAAAAACACTTCATAACGCAAAAATACCTATTTACAGTAATAAGACTGGTTTAATTGCTTCAAATAACGCCCTAAAGAATTCACAATCTTGGGCTAATCATATTAGAGAAACTGTCAATTTTAATGCTTGTATTGATACTATGATTGATGATGGTATTACCACTTTTATTGAATTAGGACCATCTAACACACTTGTTGCCATTTCCCAAGGAAAAGACAACTTTAATGGCGCTTCTCTTTCTGCATTAAAGAAAGAGAAATCCAGTTTTAAATCATTCCAGGATATGCTTGGGAAATTATTTGAACTTGGATTTGATGTTAATTGGAATATAGAAAAAACTATTTATGGAGGAGAATTCATAACACTTCCTAATCGTATTTGGATTGAAAAATCTTACTGGATACAACCAGCACTCCCAAATCGAATATTGCATAATATTGAAGATAAACCTCATAATATTGTTGACTCTTTTTATTATTTAGATTCAAGGAGAAATGAAAGAGAAGAGATTCTAGAGCCAGATGAGCAAAAACTACTTTACGTAATTACAACTCTAGAAAAAGAAACTTCCAATTTACTATCTGATTTTTCACTAAAAAACTTAGACATATCTAAAGTTAATGATTGGGTAGATTTTAATTCTGAAATTCAGTTATGCATTCAAATCCCGCATATTTCTAATCCAGAACCTGAACCATTGGAAATGCTTTTGAAAAAGCAATTATCACTTCTCAATTATCTAGCTTCTCAGGAAAATAAGGTTACCATTTATCTCATGGCTAACCTCAACAATTTTTCAGAAAGCATTGATATTAAAAATCATAACTATTTAGAATTACCATTTATTGCCATGTATCGCAATCTTTCTAAAGAATGCGATCATATTGACTTAATTTTTTGGAATCCTAAAAAGACTAAATCCTCTAAAGAAAATTACCTGCCTATTTGGAAAAAAACGAACAAAAGGAAAGAACAGCATATAAGGAATACTAAGAATGAAGGAATAAACGTGGTTACAGGTGGTTTTGGAGCAATTGGAAGTGCACTTTGTCATCATCTTTTAGGTAAAGGAGCCACACATATTTATATTCCATTAAGAAATAATCTTAATGATGATCGTAAAAAATGGATTGAAGAAACCAATACTAATTTTGAAGGAAACATCTATGCGATAAAATGTGATATTGGACTATTAGATGATGTGAAAAAGTTTTTCAACCAGATTAAGGCTAAACATGATACAATAAAAGGCATATACCATTTAGCAGGAAGTTTACACGATGAACTTTGTGGGAAGCTAACTGAAAAAAGTTTTGAAAAAGTACTTTATCCTAAAGCACATGGAAGTTATTGGATTCATAAATTTAGTTTAGATTTAAAACCCGAAAACTTTGTTTTATTTTCGTCTGCATCTGCTTTCTTTGCTAATCCTGGTCAAACCTCATATGCTATTGCCAATTCCTATTTAAGCAACCTTGTTCAATTGAGAAAAGAGCAAGGTCTTCCTATAAAATCAATTGCTTGGGGCCCTTGGAATGAGGGTGGTATGGCTGTAGATTTAATTAGTGCTTTTTCACATCTAGGGATTCGTCCATTTTCTATGGAGCAAGGTCTTAAAACATTGGAACAGGCACTTATCTCGAAACATAGTGAATTATTAGCCTTAGATATTTTAACCGATGTAGCTACAACAGACTTTATGAAAGATTGTTTTGCGCCTATTGAGAATTTAAATGTTAAGTCAGAAAAAAAACAAAAAGGATTTAGCACCGAAGGGCTTACAAAAAAAGAGATAAAGGAACATCTTCTTGATGAAATGAATGCTATTGGTAAAGACCTATTAAAATTTGATCAAAACACACCTTTATCTAACACAAAATCATACTTTGAGATAGGTTTTAACTCTTTAAGTTTGAATCAATATAGAAACCGCTTAAATCAGTTTTTAGGCAGTGAAATTGTTGCTGTATCTATTCTTTTCAAGCACAATTCAATAAATAATCTTGCAGATTTTATAATAGATAGAATATCAATAGAAGATTATAAAGAACAAGAGCGTACTAATCAAAAAAATGAATTATACGATGATCCTTTATTAATTAAAGAAATTGAGACCTTATCAAATTCAGAAATAGAAAAATTAATCAACCAAAACTACAACATTTAACCCATATCACATGGCTCATTATTACATTGGACTAGGAAACACATTCCACGATACCTCATTAGCTATACTTGACGAAAATGGAAAAATCCTATTTGCAGAAAGTACAGAGCGAAGAATGCAATTTAAAAGAGGTTTTAATATCCCTCCAGATCATATCGGGATTAGTAGTATTTTAAAAGAGTATTGCGAGCCTGGTGCTACTTTTACAATTGCTGATAGCTGGAGTACTGATCATAAAAAATTAATGGATCGACTTGAGGGATTTGGCTTTTTTAGCCCTTCTACATTATCCGATCCAAATCTAGATACACCATCAAAGTTCATTTTTACAAGAACTTCTATTTATAACATGATGGGCGTACACTATAATTTTTTAAAAAATACTGGAAGAGGAATACAGCTAGCCATTAATGAAGCATTTGGTATTCAAGAAGTGATACATAAATCTTACGAACATCACTTAGCTCATGCCGCTTATGCTTGTTATTCCAGTCCTTTTGCTAAAGCAGATTGCTTTATAACTGATGGTTTTGGAGAATCTGGAGCCTTAAGTTTCTTTTCTTATGAAAATGATAAAGTCGAGCTACAAAAAATTCAAAAAGGAAGAGAAAGCCTTGGTTTTCTTTACGAATTAATTACTATTTTATGTGGTTTTGATTGGTTTAAAGGTGAAGAATGGAAAGTTATGGGACTTGCTCCTTATGGAAAAGTTATTGAAGAAGTTGACGCTCTTTTAAATGATTTATGTGAATTTGAAAATGGCAAGTTAAAATACCCCAATATATCAAAGATTGAAGAAATTTTTCCAAAACTTATGAAATTTAAGCGCCCTAAAGGAGGGGATCCTTGGGAGGCAAGTCATATTGCTGCTAGCGGGCAAGCATTCTTTTCAAAAAGAATGGATCAAGTAATAAATCATTTTTCAACAAATAATGATAATCTTGTTTTAGGTGGAGGTTGTGCTTTAAACTCTTCCTATAACGGTACTGTAGTAGACAGATTACCATATAAAAACTTGCATGTGCCATCTGCACCAGGAGATGATGGGAATGCTATTGGTTCTGCTATGTTAGCTTTAAAAGAAGAACGACCGCATATCACTATAGGCAAAAAACCATTTGTATCACCATATCTTGGTTCTACTTTCTCAGACAAAACTCTTAAACGATTATATAAATTAGGAGGCATTAAAAATATAAGACATATTCCTTTAACCATTCACAAAGAAACGGCTGCTCTTTTAGCTGAAGGAAAATTGATTGGTTGGTGTCAAGGAAGGGCTGAATTTGGACCAAGAGCACTTGGAAACAGATCGATTATAGCAGATCCAAGACCAGCAAACATGAAAGATAAGATTAACCTTAACATTAAATTTCGTGAAGAGTTTAGACCTTTTGCTCCTTCAATTTTACACGAACATGCAGAAGATTATTTTGAGCACTATCAGGAAACACCATATATGGAAAGAACTCTTAAGTTTAAGGAAGACAAATGGGATGTCGTTCCTGCTGTTGTTCATGCCAATAAAACAGGGAGATTACAAACCGTAAAAAAGGAGTATAATAAATCTTATTATCAACTTATTAACGAGTTTCACAAACTCACAGGAGTTCCTATAATTTTAAATACAAGTTTTAATATTATGGGAAAACCTATGGCACATAGTGTTGAAGATGCTATTGGTTTGTTTTATACTACAGGATTGGATGTTTTGGTTATTAATGATTATCTAATAGAGAAATAATCTTAACCTTTTTGCTTTTCAGAGTTAGGTTTATATCTTCTTTTAAAAAATTCGATATTAATCTCAGTGATTCTACCTTTTGAAATTGAGCCAATACCTTTAATAAAAAACAGTTGTGGTTTTCTATTTCGGCGGCTAAACCTATATCGATTTGATGTATTTTAACTTCAAAATAAAAACCCAAAGACTAAAGTTTGTTAAATCGAGACCAGTTCGGTGACTCCTAAAAATCGCCTCTTTTGGAAGGCTTATAAACATTTAAAAAGTCAATTTCTGGGTGTTGTCTTCAACGCCACATTAAAAAACTAAAGACTACTTAATTACTAGTTTCAATTTTCGATCTTTGTTTTCACTTCGTATATTCAAAAAATAGAGTCCTTTACTTGTAAATATATCAGAATTAATTCTCAAAGTATTTTCATCTATTTGTGTTTTATAAACCAACCTACCCATTGTATCAAAAATGTTAATTGAAACATTATGCTCAGATTCCGGAAGGTTTATAGTAAAATATCCTTTCGAAACTGGGTTTGGATATAAAATAACTTCTTCCTCTAAAACATTGTTTTCGAAATCTATTACCAACAAATTATTATACCCAGTCCAAGTAATATCATCAAATGCAACCGTTCGATCTCCTCCTGTAATGGAAGCATTCCTGATCGCTATAATTATATCTCCAGAAATATTGATGTTGTCCACCGCAAAGGTATATGCGGTAGCACCTGTATGGGTAAATGTATCTACCACATTACCATTAATTAACAATTCCAAGGTACGCTCTACTCCATTATCCCACAAATCCTTACAACTAACAGAAAATGAGCCTATTCCTCCAGAAATTGTACCTGACTGAATACCAGTAGTATTCTTTTGAAAATATACGCCTTTGGATGCATTGATATATCCGTCAACTCCCTTACCATTAACAGTCCAACTAATTCCATTATCTCCTGTATATGTTTCACTTCCCCAACCTGACAAGCTCATATTCGTGAACGTTTCATTGCCTCCACCATTTTCTCCGCCTTGCTCATCATACCAATCTGTTTTTAACGATTCATATTCGGAAATAGCTGCATCTATCCAAGCAGGTTTTGTCCCAAGTCTGTGCTCCACTTGTGCTTCATATAAAGATACTGGGTTCACTTTTGTCCCATTGCTTTCTTCATATTTAATATTGGATTGATTGAAGGTAGTCGTAGCGCTTCCATGATAACCAACTATAATAGGATTGATCACTGTCGTACCACAGTAATTACTGCCACAATTGGTGTTCCAAAAATTATAATTCGTTTCATTTCTCCCTGTACGTTCTTGATTCCAGATAGTCAAGCCAGATAGATGGTTTGGATTATTTGAATAATGTCCTCCAGACCCAGATATACCGCTACTTAAATACATATCTATTAGGTTGGTACGGGGTTGGGCCGAATGGAGATCCCATCCTCTTCCTGCTGTATCAACTCTCCAAACGACTGATCCACAAGTACGTCCTGACATATCTGGCCCGTGCCATTGCCCATTATTTGTATTGTCCCATATTAAACCTTGAAGTACACCTGTTGAACCACCATCTACAGCAGATACTCCATGGCCTGCATTCCCTTCGACTAATATGGTCATAATATTTGATGCATAAACGGCATTAAACTTTGCGGCCATCGAAATGTTGGAAAACTTGGAGCGTCGAATCCAAGAATTGGCTACAAACCTCATAAGTACAGCATGCCAAGCATAGTCGTGGATGTAATTCTTATGATGTTGAAAAGGATCATTGAAATTGCCCTTGAAATGTATGTCTTCAAATCCGCAGTTTTCAATTAAATTTACCGTGTGAGCTTTCCATCCCCAAGAGGATTCGATGTCGTCGAGAATGGGATCCTTTAAGGTAATGGTATTATTTGAAGTATTGACAGATACGATTTCATGAAATTCAGATACTTCAACACCGTCATTAATAACCTTCGTCCAGATGCTTCGTGGTATCTTGCCCTCAAGGAAGTAGGTATTTGCAACGGTATTGTTATCCATTTTCAATTTGAGATATTTCTTATTTTGGAAGATACTCGCATTCTGCACTTTAATTATGAAGCCTCCTCGGTTTTGATCTTGGGTTATGTTGGTGCTACCAGTATTGCTAGATCCTCCAATGAACCGTATCATCTGTGGGGTATCCCAAGGGTTGGCCCCAGATGGTTGCAACATGTGATTCACCATATTAATCACTGTACCTCCAGGAGTTGACCCACTACCTTTAAGAATAATATTAGATTTGGTGATCGTGATACTGTTCGTACTGCTAGCGTTTGTATTTATTAGAAACTCTCCTGGCGGAAAAAACACAATTCCACCACCATTGGCTTCAGCGGCATCAATAGCGGCTTGGATAGCGGCCTGATCTGAACTACTGTCGTTAGCGACTGCTCCATAATTAGCAACGTTAAAGGTCGTAAGATTGTGCGTATCTGGGATCGCTTCTTGCCCTTGTTTATAACCTGCATAACCGTAATTTGGGAGTACTGGTATATTAGGATCAGAAATCGTGCCTATGTACTTTTTCCATATTTGAGCATCCTGTCCAAAGCTCGTCATTGAGAATAAAATAATGGTCATAAACACCATCATTGAAGTCGTTATTTTTTTCATCATTGTAAGTTTAGTTTGTTCATTAAATAGTAAATTTACATCTCGATTCTGGTTGCTTTGGGGGAATATTAATGAAAAAAGAGGGGGCTAATCGTTCCTTTTTTTTAAATGCAAAGTTCAGTCCTCTGAATTATTAAATATTCTACTTTTCACGACTTAAACCTAAATTACTTTACATTTCCATTCTCATTTATTATTACCTAACAGGTATCTGCCATTAACAATTTAAAAAATATTAGCAAGTTTTAACTCGATTTGGATTTTTCTATTAGTTGTTGTTTTTTATTTTTAACATAACTTACTCACAACAAAACAAATACTACTCGTATATTTTAGTCTGAGTATTTTCTCTAAAATTAGAATAACTGTTTAACACAAAGAACATCACATACAAAACCGAGTTTTACATTTATTATTATTTTGACTGCTTCTTAATTTTATTATGTACTGAATTATAGATCTGCAAGTAGAGTCTAATACAATTCACACTATTAAATTTTCATTTAACTACAAATCATTCATAATGTGAGTAGTTTTTTTCTAAGAATTAACGCTAATTAATACTTGAATCTATCTATTTTATTAGACCATGAAATACACAAAAATTGTCTTAAAAAAACCATATGTACATCTTTTTATTCTATTGTTTCAATAATTTAGCATTAGTTCATTATAAACTAAACTATAACTACATTATGTCTGAAAAACACAAAAACTGGTATTTACCCCAAACATCTTAAAAATAATGGTATTCTTCCTGCTTTATAGAAAATAGCAAGGAGAGACTAGAAATATTTTAGATGTTAAAAAGATTTACAAGAACTTATTTTTAAAAAAAATGAAAAATAACTTAAAATTTAAATTACTTTTTTTATTCTCCATTATCATGATAAACAATGCATTATCACAAGATGCATTAGATATTAATTTTGATATTGAGCACACAGTTAATGGTGTCTCTCAATTTGATCGCGCTAAATATATGATACTTCATGCTGGAGTTGACGATAGCGAATGGCCGAATGAACAATTTAAAGAACAATTTTTAACAGAAAATGATGCATACTTAGGAAGAAATAACGGATCTCTTCCTTGGTTTCTTTCTCAAACAGAGGAAGATCCAAACAAATCTGGTTGGCCTAGTGTTAGTCATATAGAACAAGAGGGCTTACGCGTAAAAAATAATTATATAAATAATACTTCCGAACATAAGTATGAAAATAGAATTGCCCGATATATGATGGGAGGTCAAGAAGTCATGTATCCTAACAGCAGTAGAGAAATTGGACCAAATGGAAAAAAATGGACCATGATTAAAGACGATTATAAACCCCTTGCCGAATTTTATGCGCACTATTTTAAAAATTTCTTTGGAAATGGTGGTGCTACTGGACAACCTCTCCCAACGTATATTGAAGTCATGAATGAACCTTTTGTTAAAGCTAATAGCTTAGGCACAACAAAAACTAATTTAAGTGAAATGCATAAAGTCGTTGCAAAGCGCATTAAAGAGCTTAACCCCAATGCAAAAATAGGTGGATATAGTGCAGCACATCCTGCATACGAAGCTAATGATTTTGCACATTGGGATCAAAACTGGAAACAATTTATAGATATTGCTGGTGAAGACATGGACTTTTTCTCAATACACCTTTACGACAACATTCAAAAAGATGAGGGGCAATATAGAGCGGGAAGTAATGTAGAAGCCATTTTAGATATGGTAGAACATTATCAAGTTATTAAGTTAGGAAATCGAAAACCTTTTTGTTTATCTGAATATGGCTGTTTAAATACAGATGGCGAATTATACACTAAAGAGCGTGACTGGGCCAACCTACGTTCTTTTAATTCAATGATAATGCAGTTTTTAGAGCGCCCAGACATTATTGATCAAGCGTTACCATTTATGATCCTACAAGCTAATTGGTGGAGTCCCAACACAAGTCAGGGACAACATCCCGATGCCAAATATGCGCATCGTTTGTTCAGACAGAAGAAAGAACTTGAAGGAGAAACAGGTGATGAATTCGTATATACAGAATTGGTTAAGTTTTATCAACTTTGGGCTAAGGTCAACGGTAAAAGAGTCGATACTAAATCAAGTAATTTAGATACTCAAGTTGATAGTTATGTCGATGGAAACAAAGCTTATATTGTTATTAATAATCTGCACCATGAACCTCGAACATTAGATTTAACTGTTAAAGGATTGGGTGATGCCAACATTGAGTCTATATTAATCAAACATCTCCATGCAGAAAATGCTGGTGTTCCAGCTTTAGACGAAACAACAGTTACGACTCCGTTAGATAAAATAGATATTGGAAAACAGGCCACTATAATTCTAGAATATACATTTGATAAATCTTTAAGTTTTTCTGAAGCTTCAGAAGAAAAAAAATACTTCGCGACCACATACAATAAACCTATCAATGCTAATCAAGCTATTAGTTTTAATATTAATAGTGTCGATGTAAGCAGTCCTTTTGGAGAAGCTATATTACGTTTGGGTATGGGAAGAGATCATAATAAATCTTTAAAACCTATATTGTCAATTAATGGATCTAATGTAGAAGTACCTGAGAATTGGAGAGGAAATGACCAAGGGGGAAGAGATATTTTCTTTGGTGTTTTAGAAATTGAAGTTCCTTACGATTTATTACAAGCCAATAATACGATTACATTAACATATCCAGATTCAGGAGGTCGTGTAAGTAGTATGGCATTACAAGTACAGGGCTTTAGCAAAATGATTACACGTAGCGAAGAAAAATTTAGTATTACTCAAGATAACTTTACAATTCAAACTCATGGAGAAAGTTGTCAGAATATGGATAATGGAAAAGTTTCCATAACTGCTTTGAAAAATCTGGATTACGTTGCAACTTTAACTGGCATTAACCCTTCAAAAGATTTTACACAAACCACAAATTTTGAAAACTTAGTTCCTGGAGACTATGAATTATGTATTACCATTCCATCAAAGCAGAATTACGAGCAATGTTTTAATATAAATATTCCTCAGGTTGAACCTTTATCAGTAAGTGGTAAGGTCAATAATGAAAAAAAATCGGTAACATATAACTTAACAGGTAGTAGTAGTTATCGTATTGATTTTAATGGTGAACAATTTACAACCTCGGATTCATCTATAGAACTCTATTTAAAAACAGGAAATAATAGCATTAAAATAAAAGGTGAAAAAGAATGTCAAGGTAAATTCGAAGACAAGCTTTTCTTTAATGAAATAGTTACTTATCCAAATCCGTTTACAAGTGATTTAACCGTAGATTTAGGTTTAGAAGAATCTGCAACCCTAAGAATATATAATGCTTTAGGTGTTTTAGTTTATGATAAAACTTATAATACAACAGATCATAAAACTAATTTAAATACAAGCTTCTTAAAAGAAGGCATATACATCATTTCTGTGGAAACCAAAACCGCATCGAAAAATATAAAAGCAATAAAAATTTCAAAATAAAAAATAAAAAGTATGTTAAGAGATTATTTATATAAAAGCATTTTATTTGTAGCCACGTTTACCCTGTTTAATTGCGGTGGTAGTGATTCTTCTGAAAGTAAAGAAGTGCTTCCTCCTGAAGTTGCGAGTTTAGCATCTCCTCTAAAAAATGAAGAGTGTAATCAAGGGAATGTTGTTTCTGAAACTGAAAGCAGAGTGACTTTTGAATGGTCTAATGCTAATAATGCAACAAGTTATACCGTAGTATTAGAAAATTTAATTAGTAATACTACCCAAGAGAGTGTTACCAGCAATACGAATACAACGATAATACTCTTGAGAAATACTCCTTATTCATGGTATGTGGTTTCCAAATCAAACAGCACATCTGAAACTGCAACTAGTGAAAAATGGCATTTTTACAACGCTGGTGAAGGCATAACAAATTATGCTCCTTTCCCCGCAGAAGCGATAAATCCACGTAACAGTCAAACTACTGGCACAACCGTAACACTAGAATGGGAAGGTATGGATATAGATAATGATATAACATCTTATGACGTCTATTTAGATACAACAAATCCTCCAACTCAATTACAACAAGCAGATGTCACAAATATTACAATCAGTGATATTTCTTTAACAGCAGATACTGCTTACTATTGGATGGTTATCACTAAAGATGAGGCTGAAAATACTTCTAAATCTCAAATATTTGAATTTAGAACGGAATAATATTATTTAATAATTTATACAAAGAAAATCCAATCTTAATCTTTATAATTTATGGATTAACCTAAAAGGTAACCCCGCTTCTTTTCTTTCTATTAGCTTTAATTCAAAAATTAGACTGGAATCTATATATGTAGTAAGCAATAGCCAAAAGTTCGTAATCATTTTAATTAATTATATATACATTTGTTATTGACCTTAAATATTTTAAGATTCATGACAAATGTAACACCTTGTACTTATAGAAATAAGGTTAAAGCTTAGATGATAACAAAACTCAATCACGAAAAAGAAGAAATATCTAAAGAGATATACCGTATTTTTCAAGCATCATATCAAGTAGAAGCAGAATTACTTCAAATATCCTTTCAGAATTTTCCGCCTTTAAAAAGAACAGCAAATAGTTTTCAAGACAAAACCACAAGTTTTTATGGTTTTTTTAGAGCATCAGAATTAGCAGCTGTTATTGAAATTGATAAAATTAATAATGTAACAGATATCTGTAGCCTTATTGTTGATCCTTTATATTTTAGACAAGGTATTGCTAAAAAACTTTTAGATTTTGCTGTAAAATTACATCATACAGAGTCCGTTGTTGTTGAAACTGGATTTGCAAACAAACCTGCAATTGCTTTATACGAGAAATTTGGCTTTGTGTTACAAGGAAAATATATGACGTCTATAGGTGTAGAAAAAGTAAAATTCTCGTTAGAGAAATCTAAACTTTAATCAAAAATTACATATACTGTCGACTCCACTTAAACACCTCAACCTAATCTTTAAAAAAAAATTGAGGTATTTTTCATAATATATTCACTCACTTTTCATAGAATTCGGTCTTAAAAATTTCTTATATAAAGCTTCTGTATTTTCTTTAAAATACCATCCTTTTTTAGAGTTGTTTAAATCAAACTCAATAAGTGGATTGAGGTGGTAATTAACATTTTTAAATGAGTGAAACAGCATCTCACTATCATCAGTCAAAGCTTCATTTACAGAAGGCAATACATGTTTACCAACTTTTATCGTAGCAATTATTTTTTTGTAGCTTGATTCAATGGTTTCATCATACACGTCTGTTTCTATATTTCGATCAATTCCTATAGGCAATCTAACCTTGTCTTCAAAAGTTAGAATCGCTTTATTTATTTTATCTAACCCCATGATAGTCTTTAAGTTATTAAAATATTCCACGTTAGAATCTACTTGCGAATTTTGGAATTCTAACATCATTTTCTCTGTACAGTCCGCTTTATAAAGATGAAATAAATACTGGTAGACTTTTCTTCCTGAATAATTTAAAAATTCATTTCTAATTTTTTTTATTCGAATAGTATCTCCATTTATAGTCGTAATCTTTATTTTAGAATTGATCTTCTCATCACTAATTATAGAGATTGTTACTGGATCTAAGTTACGATAAGTAACTTCTATTTTTTTTCCATATAACCAATTTAAAATATAAGCTATGAACTGAAGAAACCAATTTCGCTTAACAAATAAAATACGACAGAGGAGAGTAAATAATATATAAAAAGCCGTCTTAAAAAGGCCTGCTCGACTTACTAACCCTCTACCTAATACTGCAATTCTTTTTAATCCTAGCTTTACTAACTTTAAACGTATATCATTTTCATAGTCTACAAGAGAGTCAAAAAATTTAATATCATTTATGTTATTTACTAAACCTTTTTCTAATGCATTTTTATTCTTAATATGTATAAAAGGGTGCTTATGCCCATCCTTGCCAACTTTTTTCCTGAAACCATAATCATCTTTATCATCTTCGCTTTTTGGTTTCTTAGACAATGAATTCAGCGTACTAAGTCTTCCATAATGAAAGGCATATTCCCTTGCTTTCTTAGATGCAAAGCCTCCAAATGCACTAATTTCTTCACCTGGTAAGCGAGTGACTTCATCAATGCTATTTAAAGGTAAGATTGCCACACGCTCTACCTGTTCATTCTTTCCATCGGTATTTAATGAGAAATCGAATATGATTTTAAAGACTGTTCTTGCAAATAAATCTTGGCTTTCTGGTAAATTCAGGCCTAGTATATCATAATATTCAGGGTATAACCTTTTTGATTTATCCTTCTCATTTGTAATTTTATCTATAAACAATTCAAAAACCTCATCTGTTATAAATAAGCATTCACTATTCGGTTTGTTATTGGAAATGCAGGTTTTCCGAAGTTCATATTTAAAGTAAGTTATAGCATTACGAGTTCCAGCTGGAATAATATCTTCATTAAGATTGGTTTTAACTTTATCATATGCCGTAACTAATATTTCAACATAAAGATTCTCTCCTATATTTGGGGTTTGGTTTAAATAATTAAATACTGTTTTTCGTAAGTGTAGATTTTGAGAAACATCAGAAATTTTATGCTCTTCTTTTATTTCTCCCTGATTTTTTAATGCCCCGATGAGACTTGAAGTTACGCCAAATAGTTTTTTGAATTCTCCATTAAGTTTAACCTTAGCCTTATCCATATGAACAGGAAATAGTGAAGATTGTAAAAAGGACTGATATTTATCGGTTCTTACAATTGGATCGACAAACAAAACAAGTCGATCTGAGTCTCCATCTTTATTATTAAAGTCTTGAAAGGCTCCAATTCTGTAAGCTTCTTTTATAGGTTCATTATTAAAAGTCCCGCCATCTACATAAGGAAAATTAAAACTGTTATATGAAATGACATTGCTATCTTTTTCATTAAAAACGCTTGTTTGTTTATTAACACTTAAAGTCTTGAACGTTTTATTAAGCTCATTAAACTGAACGGGCCACTGACCATTTGGATTATCGCCTTCTCCATCAAACTCTTCTCTATATCGCTTTAATATTACTGGCTCAAATGCAAAAGGAAACGCGCCACAAGCTAAAGCTGAAGCACAAACTATCGACCAAGCCTTTTTGCTATTTAAATCGAATTGACGTTTAGGTTCATCTTCATCAATTGAGAACTTTAACCACTTTTTATCTGTTGGTTTATCACTATCTTCTTTAAAAACAAAATCCATGACACGAACCTCTGTATGGTTTTGAGACCCCGTAGATTGAATAACATTTTTTTCTAACTGGGTTAAACGACTTTCATCTTTCTTTATTTCTATAGGCAATAGATTTGTTAAAGAGCAAGCAAAAGGAACTCGTTTTTTATCCAGTACTTTAATGTTCTCTAAGCTGGTAAAATCTGAATCGATAATAAACTCCTTTGCTAAATCTTCAAGTAATCCGCGATCTAATAATGCAAAAGATTCACTTATATTAGGTTTAAAATCTTTAATTTTTTCTTTACCAAAGAGTTTAACAGCATTAAGCCTATTCACCCAAAGTTCTTCCTGTAACTTTTGTGCAACCTGTAAGGCTTTTAGTTCTTCTATTTTTGGATGATTTTTAGCTTCGTCTTCATCTTCAAAATACATGTCAATTAACTCTTCCAGAATGCTTTCTTCCGTAACATTTTCCAACCTAGTCATCATGGACTTGTAATCAATAAGCGTTTTAAGCATAACTGTTAACGCAATGGCTCCTGCGCTAGCACCGCTCATGCCATCAACAACAATATCATCATACTTATCTCCATTGGCATCCTGACCATAAAGTATTAATAATTTCAAGGCTTCAGTGAGTGCAGAACCAGAAAAAGATCCTAGGGAAACACCTCCACCCATTGCTAAACAAATTTTTAAAGTCTTGGACATTGTTTCGGCTTTTAATGTAGTATCATCCTACATTACAAATAATCAATGATTGGTTTGTGATATTACTTTTTTGCAAACTTGTTTACAAACGAACTCAAGTTAGTTGCATAACCAACCATTAACTGTGGGAAGACTTTAGAATTACCAAGATTATAATGCCCACCAAGTCTCACATAGATACCCGAGTTACTATCTTCGCTATCTGTAAACGCATAAATATTGGTCATAAGTTTTAAGTTAGGTGTGTTGTTCATTGTAGAAAAGTTAACATCATTTTTATTAGTCCCTGTTGCTCTAAACCAATTTAAACCAAAAGTAACATCTGCACCAACACTTGATTGTGGTCGAATTTCAAAATTAATTTCGGCTTCTTGTCCTATAGAATAGACTTGAAAACTACGTTGTTCTAGAATATTTTCTTGTACAATTGGTACGTCATTAACAACAGTATTAACCTGCTCTTTTAAGTTATATTCTACACCTGTTCTTAAAAAGCGTAAACCATACCTTAAATGGATAAAGGTGGAAGCGCCTTTCCATTCAAATGTATAAGGTGTTATACTAATTCCTGCATCAATATTATTATTCACCAACAAATTAAAATTATTGGAATTAAAAAGTGCCGAATTTGCCACTGAAGTTTCATCAGGATCGATGGTATCATCCAGCGTTATTTGTCTTGAACTATCTTCCAAACCACTAACTAAATTTACAGAAGCATAAGCCGTAATATTATCTACAAAGGTAGACCTACCATAGTTTCTAAAATGCCAAGGAATGCGAATTCTACCTTCGGCTGTAATAAGACTATTACCACTGTTACTATTTAGACCTAAGATATCTGAAAAGAAAATCCCTGTAAAGTAATCCCCTATTTTACGTTCGGCTACTTTGACAGTATCTTTAGTTTTAACCTTAATATTACCATTTCTTACTGCATAATTGTATCTATCGTAGGGCAGGTAATCTAATACATCGTCATATCTATAATAATAAGTTTTTCCATTTTTATCAATAAGAGAATTAGTTTGTGTTATATATCCAAATTCTCTAAGGGGAAGGCTATATTGAGAGTTTGTAAGTATCAAAGTATTTTCTTTATCATCACTAAGCCTTCCAACTATTGTTAGGTTATCTGCTCTATTATTGAAAATGCGAATATTTAAAGAATCTATTAATAAGTATACAGATTCATTTAGTACGTTTCCTCTTTTGGTTTTTGCATTGCCTTTTTTATCAACTTTATTAACCATTCCAACTTCATAAAGGTTAACCTTATTCTTTAATACAAACTGTCCGCTATAAGTTTTAGCTCCATTTTCTAACTCTGCAATTTTACCCTTAAAATCATCTTCGAAAGCTTTTTTATCTTTGGCAACCGCTTTCGAACTTATCTTACTTTTTATTAAAAGATAAATTTTACCTAGAGCTGCTTTATTTAAAGCATCATTTTTCTTAAACAATTCGTGTGTAGAAGTCATGGTATTTATAAACTCAGGCTCTGATACATTCACATTAAAATCTATGAATTTTTTGCAGTCAGATTCATCAGCTCCTTTACAAACTTTGATATGAAATGTACTATCTTCTAATAACATATAAAAATTAAAAGTTTTTTTTGCAAGAGAGTCTACAGGTACAGAAGCTCTATTTAGTAACTCCGTAGCCAAAAACAGATAATCTGCACCCTTAGTAATTGTGGTATTGTACAATTCTTGAAGTAATTTAGAAAACTCATCCTTCACTTTAGGTTTATAAAATTTTGCTATACTATCTTTATTTTTATCTAACTTAAACTTTACCCTTTTAATAAAAGTAAGTGTATCAGCTACAATAGCATTTTCAGGTATGCTATCTATAAGTATAGGAGTCTTGATAAAGTCTTTATTAGATAACCCATATGGCCCAGCTGCTGTCTTTTTAATTTTAAACTTCGGAAAATCTTTTGGTGCATTATCAAGTTCAATAATGATCTCATCAACGCCATTTGCCAATCGAGATGGATCTAAGGTAAAGGTTACACTATTATAATCAATCGTATTAAAATTAGCAAGGGTTAAATCTTTTCCAAAAATTTTAAATTTGTAAGCATCAACTTGTTTTTCTAATGCTTCTTTTAGTTTTTCCTGAAAAATGAAAACATTATCGTCTGCTATTGTTTTTTGCACACAATCTTTGTTTAACGGTGTAATCTTCTCACACATGGTAAATAAATGACTCGCTTTATCATAGTTTAAGCTATAGGTTTGATCCAATATTTTAGCTGTTTTAGGTTTTTGTGCAAATAATGATACGTGAGACAGCATTAAGACTGTAAAAAGAAAAAATGTTTTGGTGTTCATATTTGGATTGGTTTAGCGGTTTAGTTAAAAAATTAAAAGTACATATGGCTATTTATCATAACAATACCAGTTATTAGGTATTTAATGATTGATACTTATATTACATGTTTACAGAAAAATATTCATTCATATTAACATAAGGCTAACTAAACCCAAAAGAGAGTAATTACACCATAAAAAAGTAAGTTTAAATATATAAAATAATTTTGAATACACTTACCTGTGATTATTATTTAGTCATTAAAAAATCATGAAGGTAGCTTTAACTGTCGGTGTTGAAAAGAGCGCTCATATTCTACTTCCTAAGTATTTACTTTTATTGAATTCCAAAGGCCCTTACCTTAATTTCAACAAATAGTGACTCATTCATAAATATCAATCCCATTATCTTCCAATAAAGAGGTAATATTATCAATCTTATTGGCAAAATTAATACCTTGATATTCCTCATTAAGGCCAGCCACTAACATGCCAATGACTTCCTCTGTTTCTTCTAATACTAGTGGTCCGCCACTATTACCAGGCCAAGATTCGACATCAAGTTGAAATAATTCGACACCTTTAATGTTATCATTACTAATAGCACCTGATGTTGTTGACAATAACCCACCAGGGTAACCAATTAGAATAACTTCAGAACGTGTTGTAACTCCTGCAGATTCCCCAATAGTTAAATACGGATAATCCTCAGGCACTGAAGATGGGCTTAACAACTCTAAAACAGCCACGTCTTTTAGGTAAAATTCTGGTTCAGGATCATTGGATGAATCGATCCAAATAATTTTAGCTGTTGCCGAAAACTGTGGTTCTGATTTTTCAAATATTAAATCGACCGTATCTCCTACATTCTTATTTTTCACAACATGTTTTGCTGTCAGCAATTTAGAAGGACTTATTAAAAAAGCAGTCCCCGTTCCTGTTCCTGTATTAACTAATGCTACAGATTTTTCTAACCCTTGGTTAAATTTTGATTGACTTTGAATTAATCCAAAATGAAAGATTAGATATACTAATATTGGTAAAAAACTTATTAATATAAAAAAGGTACTTACTAGCTTGCCTTTTTTATTAAGCTTCTTTTTATTTTCATTTTTTTCATTTTCTGTATTTCCAAGAAGTATCATCTTATTTTTGTTTTTGATTAACATCTATAAATTTCATAAACTCTTCTTCACTCATATAAGGGTTTCTTAAAACATTCCAAGTTTCATGTCCTATACCTTTAGTTTTAGAATAGCGTTCTTTTTCTAATTCATATACATGCTTTATGTCTCCTATATTTTTAATATGCTTTAGTGGATTAAAAGAATCGCCATTAGACATATAGCCTTGCTCAACATAGAATATTACAATATTGCTAATTTCCTCGTTTAACCAAATACCATCTTCATCTTCTACATACGAGTTTAAATAAGAAATTTCGGTGTCATTTTGCAAAGCGTTAAATACTTTATCTATTTGGCTTTTATCTTTGCCTATCACTAATCTCGGTATGCCTTTCCCTTCAACAAAATCTGTTTTGTTATCATTATTAACCATAATTAGCGGTGTTTTTGCTATAAGTGCCATTTTTCCACTTTCCTTAGGGTTATTATTGATATACTCGGCAATGTCCATATCTTCAAAACATGTAAGTCTGATAACATCCGATTCAAATTTTGTAATACAGTCTCTAAATAAAGTGGTATGGAGTTTATCTACAGATGTATTTATATAATCCCATAAAGAAGCTTCTTCTATAATCGTTTTCTTGGATGTTATATTCTTTCCTGTTTGTGTAAAATAACGCGTTTTTGCGGAGTTATATGTTCTTTGAAATGCTTCTGGCGAACTACCATCTTTATACACTCTAAGTATAGGTATTGTCGTATCTTTTAATTCAGATTCTATATCATTGTACCTAGATTGTAATGTTTTGTTTTTCTTATTAGAATTATTACTTCTTTCTTGTGAGTCTATAACATGACTGATATTCTTAATCAATTGATCAATCTTAGGTATTTTAGGAAGTGTTATATTTCCATCAAATGTTTTTAACGGATCTGTTGTGTCTGTGATATTTTTTTTCAGTCGCCACACTCTTTCTGCCATTAAATGAATTTTCATTAAATCGAATGTCGTTTTTAAACGATCACGTACCACAGCATTCTGTTCGCCAATTATTTTATATCTTGATTTAAGTATCCATTTTATTTGTTTCTCTAATAGGTTTTCCCATTTTTCTGGCTTAGGATCAATGCCTAAAGTTTTCCAATAATCTCTATTATCATTAATAGCATCACTAATAGCTGTTAATTGAATTTTTGATATTTGTAGATTCTCGGTACGATCAATTGTTGTACTTATTAATTCGTGTATCCTTTGTATCAATTCATCCTCGGCAAGCTGTAAATTATTTTTAACAGCTGTGTAATAATTATTGTCTCCATAAGAACTGAACCACCGCTTAATAAAATGATATGCAGATTGCTCTGTATACTCTTTTCTATTAATCTGTTCGGCCTTTATTTTTAAATCTGAAAGCACTCTATTCTCACCATCAACGATAGTTGCATCTAAAGTATCGAATGCATTTTTTAGTGTTCTTTCAAAATGAGTTATGGTATCACTAACAATGCGTTGCCTTACAGCTTTTATTTGATTTTTATTACTTTTATTATAATAAGCTACAGGATCTATCCATCTGTTGAGGAGATTAATACTTAGATCCACCCCCAACAATTCTTCTAATTGTCTTTTTGGGTATTGAACTGCGGCAATACCAAAGGAACCATACTTATCTATAAAGGCGCTCCCCTTACTATCTACTAATCTTCGGTCTCTTTTTTCCCTTAATCCAAAAATGTTTAAAAACATCCATAAACCAGCAATTTTGTACAACCCACTTAAACTTTTTACTTGTGCTATACCATCATTCCTGTCTTGCGATATGAAATGAGAAATTTCGAAAGGAAGATCATTAATTTTTGTAGTAGTCGAGTCTGGCCAACTCATATTATATTCTTGCTCGGGCTGATTAAATTTTTCTAATGAACATAAAGAAGACAATGTATTACAATACAAAATGTTATCCTTACCCATATAATCCCTACCTGGTGTTAAAAACAAACCATAAACATCCTCTAATCCTTGAATATGCTTCTTAATCATGTAAGCAATGTCAATAAAGATTCCAGACCCTGTACCACCTGTTAAAGAACCTGTTATAAATACTGCTGGCCTCGTATTATCACTATCTGCTTGTGTGTGATTATTGATTTTATTGAAAGCACTATTTATTGCTTCTTTTACTGTATTAAAATTAGGATAACTCCATAAAGCAACTCTTCCAAAAGCAGGCATGCCTCCTGCTCCTTTTCCAGCATCTTTAATATAGTTTGGATCGGGTATCCAATGGCTTTCTGACTCTGGCAACTGATCTTTCAGATTATTGATTTTGGTTTCTTTATCACTTAAATCTAAATAAACACGCTTAATTTCATTCTTAAGAACTGTTGTAGAAGGAAAACTGCTTTCATCAGTTTCTAAATATAAATATTCTACATTCCCAGGCTTATTTTTACCTGTATGCTCAAAATAAAATTTTTGGGTCTCTTCTAAAACACGCAATCCGCTTGTTCCTATACCTATTAATAATGTTGGTTTTGCCATGTCTTATTTTTTTAAAAGTGAATAATATTTTGAATAACTGTATATAAAAGTTATAACTATAAAGAAGTATATAAGTAGCTGCACGCTTATGTCTGCATAAAATGATAATAGTCCCCAGGTAAACTCATGGATTCCATTTACTTTTATAAAGTAAAACCAGTATACGTTGAAAAGAATAAATAGGAGAAAAAGTGCCCATAAAAATTGAAGACGTATAAATATGTCTTTGTGTAATTTAGTACGCTTCTCTGTAAATTTTACCAGAGCAAAAAAGAGCAGCCATAATATAAATGCCGTTATGCCAATAAGCATTATAGACTTAATTAGAAAACTTGTCCAATTATCTACACCTGTTTCTAATAATGATTTAAATTGTTCCATACGTTTATCTTTTGTTTTTACCAGTCTTCTCCCTGTTCTGTATTAGTTGTATTATCTGTATTTGATGGAGACGATTTTTTTTCTTGTTCTGCCCAATCGCTCCTTTCAACATTAGTATTCTCTTTCCTTCCAGCTATTAAATATTTGTATCCAAAATATCCGCCTAATCCGAGTATAAGTAGCAATAAAATGACTCCAAAACCGCCTTCCTCATCCTCTCCTTCTATTGTAATGTATTGTGCTTTTGAGTTGGCTCCTTTTGTAGATACATTAATTTTATAGGTTGCTGGTTCTAGTTTTAAAGATTGAAATGTTTTGCTCTTTATACTGTAGGTTTTTGTTTTTTTGGTTTTAAGATTGTTTACTCTTAATGTATATTTTGGCAGACTATCGCATGCAATACATGTCCATGAAACACGTATGCTTGATGAAGTCATTGTAAAAGGCGTTTTCCTATTACCCTTGGGAGAGATTATGCGTAACGATTTCTTATCTGTATTTGTTGGTTTTACAAAAACTTTCTTACCATTTTTAAAAATATCTATCTTACTTATATCTATCTTTTTTATTGTAACAGTAAACCTACTAGCTGTAGTATGTTTAAATCTGGCAACGACTTCTCCTACCGAACCCGTTTCGTATTCATCGACCATACTTAAATCTTCTTTATCCAATAGCATTGAATTAGGATCATCGGCCATACCCTGAATCCTGATGATGTAATACTCCAATATTTGGTTGTTATAGGCAATGTTACAGACTTTCGCTTCGGCATAATCACCCCATGTATCACTATCATTGTATACAAAAGGGAATCGATAGTATTTATTGAAACCTGAAGGGTAATTGCTAATTAGGTTAATTTGAAATTTGTTCGTGCTACTAATTTCTCCAAAAGGCATGACCATTAAAAAATCATCTACTCCAATTAAAGGTTTTCCTTTACCTTTTATAATAGCCTCTATTTCGGAGCTTGTAAAAACACCTGTTTTTTTCCAGTTCGGAAATTTATTAGATGTATAAGATGCTGTAATTATAGATTTTGTAAAATCTATGGCGTCTTGTCGTTGTGAAAGTGTGATAGGGGAACTATCTCCTTGTACATTTTTTGATAAGTCTACCATCACAAAAACACTTTGTGTTTTACTCTGACTGTACATGTTGGAAAGACATAAAATAATAATGCCAATACTTAAATACAATGTTCTCATATCTAATATTTTTTAGGTTTAATTAATAGCACAATAAACATTCCCGATACGCAAAAAATAGAAAGCCAAACAGGGAAGTAATAATCTTTTGTTATTCCTGTTAATATTTCTTGAACTGCAGCGGCATAACTATCTATATCCATGCCTTCATAAACAGCATAACTACATTCATTTGCTTTATCGAAAAAAGCGTTATTGGCGCCTTGAAGATTAATAATATTAATGTTATCCTGATAAAAACTATTGAATTGAGGAATTTCACATAAGAAAGTACTTATTTCGTCTTCAAAATAACTATCCTCTCCATCTGTTACTAATACAAAAATATTGTTCGCATAGCGTTTATTTTGCACATGTTCTACCGTGAAGAGGAAATTAGACCAAATTGTTTCGATTAATGGTGTTCCTTCGGTAAACTCGATACTGTTCAACGCATTGATTGCAGACTGTTTGTTTGTAAAATATTGATGTACACCATCTAGCTGCTGACTATTACTAGTCTTTATAATGTCGTTAAAATCTCCACTAGGATTATTTTCAGTAAACCAACTTAGAATGATATCGGTATCATTATTTATATTCTGAAAAGATTTCCTTAAAATCTCCTTTCCGTTACCAATATGTACATCCATACTAGAACTTGTATCCAATAAAAAGGACACTAAGTTTTTATCTGTTTTAATAGGTAGAAATATGAATAGAAATCCTAAAACGGGAATAAGCGACCATAACTTTATTTTTTTGAATCTTTTTACAGCAATTTTGTTTTTACTCTTTAAATCTTGTCTTGTCACTGGACAATTTATATTTTGTAAAATGCTTTCTCTTGTAAAACCATTTGCTAATATTCTATAGCTAATTATTTGAAAAATAATGCAAACAACAATACTAAGTAAGTGTACCAGTTTTTCTGTATCACTTTGATATATATCTGTTTTTAACCAATTATATATAAACCAGATTATCAACAAAAACTCCACGCCAATACTATAAATAATTATATTTGACAGTAGTTTAAACTCTCGGGTTACTATAATACTTTCCTTAATAAATTTGGTCACTATTATACTTAATAACCATATACCAATTAGCACTGTAGGGATAAGCCACCATTGTTGGGATTTGGTTATGGCACCTGCATACCTGCCAAAAGCATCAAATAATAAAATTAAGTACTCTTCCATATCATTTTTCAATAACTAGTGTTTCTATCGCTTTTTCTTTTAGCTTCATTCCATAGGTTATAATCTCCTTAATATCACCCATCTGTAATACTACCGAGTTAAGATCATAAGACACTTTTCCTTGCATAGATTTTATATTCGAATACATTTGAAAATTAGAGAACAGTGTCACATTATCTATCTGAATACCAAATAGCTGTTTCATTTTACTTATCAAATCTGCTTTATGTTTTACTACTGTATTCGTAGAAAAATCGCTTCCTGATTCTGTGATTTTTGATGTATTGCTGAGCTCTTCCAGAATAATTAAAAGCGCATTTATTTTTAAAATAATAACGTCATTAACAATAAGCCATTCAATGCCTTTTAGCTTATCATCATCTGATGCTTTATTCTCTATCTTATGAATCAGGTTTTTATCTACAATGAGCCCATCATTATTCTTAACGGTAGTTAAGATGCTATCCCATTCGTTAAACTTACTTTCTTTATTATTTTTAAGGTATTTCGTTAAGACTATAGACTGGAATTTTTTTACAGTATGGTTTGTCTCTGAACTTATGGCTTCTATAATTTGATTTTCAATATTTTTTATATCGTTAAAAAAGGTTGCTAACTTATCGATCTGAGCATGGTAGTTCTCTATAAAGAAACCTTGTTTTTCAAAACGCTCTATTTTTGGAATCAATAGATTAAGACTAGCCTGTTTTTTTTCATTTGCTTTAGTGAGATCTAAAACTTGCTGACTTAACCCTTCTTTTTCTGTTAAGAGTCTTTGATTTTTTGATTCCAATTGTTGTTGTTCTCCCCTTAAAGACTCCGTTTCACTATTTCCTTTAGAATTTATCTCCCTTCTAAGACTTTTTATTTCACTTTCAATTTTTCTTTGGCTTTCTTCTACTTTTTTGGTTATTCTTTCGGTAATTTTTTTAAGGGATTTTGAAGGTATTTCATTAATACGACCTGTTGTTTCTTTAATCGTATTGAAATCGGTTTCATTTTCTGATTCTGCCCCGTCAGCCCAAGAAGAATCTGAATCAGATTTATCATTTTTCGATTTCCGTTTTCCCAGAAGTTTATCAAGGAGTGGTCTTCCAAACCATATTAATAGTGCTAGCAATACACCAAACCCTACTATAGCGGTTATATGCCAGGGGGTTAATAAACCTACAAAAGATTCAGCCTCTTGCTTAACCGTTTCTTTATTAGCAACGCCACCTATGATATTAAATTGAAGCTTTACACCTTCTTTTGAAGATGCTATAGGGTATATTCCATCTGATAATTTACTCACATTTTGAAATGTAGATTTATCCAGTGTGCATAACTCTTGAGTCTTATTATTAAGCAAAACAAACTTTGAAAACTCATCAACAGTTATTACATATTCTTCAAATATTTTATGATCATATGCTATTGATTCTTCTTTAATAGTCTTTTTATCTATAAAGGCCGTAACATAGCCTGGTATAATAATACGTATATAAGGATCTGAAAACTTTTGCAATGATTTAAAGAAAAAAACCAATCCAGAAGGATCATAAGGATAGCTACTTATGGCGCCGTCACCATTTTTCTTTAACGAAAACACTTTTCCTGAATAGTTTGCAATAATGATTTCTTTCTCTTCCTCTATAATAAGTTCCTTATGATTTAAATTAAATAGGTATCCTTCATGAAGTTTGCCATCATTAAGGAAAACTTTATGTTTGACAATTAATTTTGGAAGTATAATTTCAGGGAGAATTTTTGGGCCACTATAAGACTCCATATCCTTATTACTATACCCTAAATTGAGTTTGCTACCATTAGGCAGCATACTTAAACCGCCTTTTCCTCGAGTTAATATTTCTCCTCTAAATAATTTAAATGTCTTGGGTTTATCATCAAGCATTTTTAAAGTATCTACTTTAGCTCGAACGTATTTTTTTTCTACTCCCTGTGCATTAATGTAACATGGAAGTAAAAGAATAATGATTATATTATATATTATGCTTTTCATCAGTATATTTCTTTATACATTATATTATTATGACTCCTATAACAGTTCTAGGCTGAAAAAATGTTTTCAAACATGCATTGCACAGTAGTTTTTCAAAAAAAAATATCCAAAAAACATTTATTACTTAACAATCCACGTATAATGTTTATCATTAGCATCTCCAACCTCATGATCTTCTACGAGTGTAGAAAACTTTTTTTCCTTTTTTGCTCCTTTTTCTTTTACCTCACAAACAATATCATCGTTCTCCCATAATTCCAGACCAACCCCTTCCGTCTTTGAATCAATTCGAACTTGTTTTAGTAAATTATATTTGTGTTTTTCTCCTTTTCTAAAAGAAGCCATAGGATTTGTTCCCATTATCTGGTAAAAATTTACCATCCCACCATCTAGTCCGAAGTTACTTTCTACTTTAGCTCTTTTCTTTATTCTTTTTAAACCTTCGCCATTTTCTGTAAATGAAGCTCCTAATGGAATTAATTTAATAAGATCAAAATCATGAGCACTTAAACTATGCTTAACCCCAAACCAGCTATTTACTTTTATAGAATTCAACTCGACTCGACTCCTATTCATCCCATATAAACAAGCGCCTTTTGCAACTGCACTTTTTAACTCGTCGATAGACAAGCTATGCACTTCTGGTGTACTAGTTTGCCCCAAGGCTTTAAGTACTGTTCTTTGAATTTCTGGAAAAACAACACTCCGACCAGAAAAAATTACTTGATGTATTCCTTCAGGACACAAACTCATAATATCTTTAACTACAGTTTGTACATTATTAAATAATAAATCCTGAACCTCATCATCTTTAAAGAATGGATAAGACCCATCTTCCTGGCGTGCAAAAGCTAGCATAATCCCATCTTCTCCACTAATCGAAACTGTAGTTCCAAAAGCTTTATTGATAAAGCTTCCCAGTTTTATATTGTCTATCAATACGTCATTGTCTTCTTCATAATTATCGATGATTTCACACTTAACACTAAAAGCCAGATCTACTAATCTTTCTTTTAATTGAGCATCGTTATCAAAATCAAATGGATCAACATACACGCCCAGGCTGTTAAGATATTTGCCCAAGAAATTAATGATCACATAATCTATAGTATCGCCCCCAATACCATAACCCAACTTACCTATGATATCAATCTTATAAAAAATACCATCTCCTATGTTCTCTCCCTTTATGGATGCTATGGTCGCATTTATAGTGGCTCCTCCCATATCGAAAAGCAAAACAGTTGTATTTTTAGTGATCTTTTTTACTCCAAATAAATAATACATTAAGTTTGCTTCGGCTTCATAAATACATCGAATTTCATCAAACTGTTTTAGCTCATTAACACTATCTATAATATCCTGCGTTTTTTGTGCTGTAAAATTATTTGGAATGGCTACTATCGCTCTTTTAGGTTCAAACTCACCACTTATTAATAATTCTTTTCTGTTTTCTTTAATTACATTGGTTTCTAGCTCCTTATAAATCCCTTTTACTAGTAGTGAACAAAGTTTTTTTCCATCAAGTTCATATGAAACTATCGGGTTCTTTGTAAAATCAAGTTTAATTTTATCTGCGAACCCAAGTAATTTTTTAATAGATCTAAAGGTCGCTGGAACATATTGTTCTCTACTACTATTGATTTTAGCGAGTGTTCCATAAAAATATTTTTTATCCTTGTATGGTAATGCATTTCGTAATTCGTTATTATCTGCACCTTTAAGAAAGGTGATCATTGAGGGTATAATAAGGTCTTCTCCTGTATCTGTTTTAGGAATAAATACCTCTGGGTGTCCATCTGCACCAGCAGCTATACAAGAACCAGATGTCCCTGGATCTATGCCAACCCATGTATTTCCTATTTCTGGGCCAATAAAAAAGCTATACTTTAAGAAATCGCTTCTTAACGATTTAGAGAAAAACAAAAAAGTTTTTTCGTAAAAGGCTTCCAACACAAATTCAAATTTAATACGCTTATCTACTTTTAATAATGCATCTACTTTTTCAATATCAAGATTGAACTCAAAATCGCCATGTTTTGAGTACCTCACTTTCAAAGCATCGTTACTTCCAGAAATACTGTCGCCATCACTTCTTAAACGAATTTCATACCCTGGAGCGCTTTTTTCTTGTATAATTTTAATATATACTTGATTTCTCCATAAACCTTTTAAAATTGAGTTTCCTAAACTCACATCTCCTTGTAGTACAAAAACCTGACTTTTCTTATTAGTCCCCCACCTTAGATATGGTATTAACTGTCGCCCCCAATTAGTACCTTCTACCCTATTCTTATAATTAATTTCTTCAAAAGAATCGTTTAGAGCGGTACCCATTTTTAAAGTCAACTTCTTCGGTTTTCCTACAATTATTAAAATGATTAATATGAGTAGTACTAAAGCTATTGGTAAGAGATAAGTGATCATAATGATCGATAATTTAGATTTATATTGTACGTCTTCTAGCGTCAAATTCCGTGTAGTTTGAAATGTATAATTAACCTCTTTTGAAGTTTTTAATGGCTTATATCCCACATTGGCCATATAGGTTAATGCTACTTTTCCAAGCTTTTCTTTTTTTAGTGGTATTTTCTTAAGTACAGGTATAGCATAACTCATAGAGCTACTATCCAAATTCATGAGTGCATTATTTCTAGTATAAGCCGATTCCCATTCATAATTTGTATTTACCGAACCTACATGAAAATCAAAATCTAATGGCTCTATAGAATCTATATTTGTTTTAACAGAAAGTGATAATTCATCAATATGTATTTTATCATTATGTATAAAACGAAGCTGTGATTTAGATAAATTAAATTCACCTCCCTTATAGCTTATCTGCTCTAATTCTACATTCCCATCTATAAACATGCTAACATCTTCTGGACGCTCTTTCCCTGCTTTGGGTTTTATCTTATAAGCTATTAAACCAACATTATTCTTCTTGGTTCCAAAAGCGTATTCAAAATAATCTATAGGATAAAAAGCACCCGACAAATCATTAATATATTCCTTTATAATATTAGGAGCCGTTTTCTGGGAAAGCGCATTATCATAAGAATAACGGTATATATCCTTAAGTCTTAAAAAGTCATTCTTATTACCAAATTGAGACCCCGTAAGAAAATCACTAACTATAATCAATATGTACTCGGTGGCATAATATGGGCTGTTTATGTTATCCAAAATCAATGGGTATACATAATTAGAAAGCGTGACGCCTTCTCCAAACCCTTGCTTAGGCACCTTATAAAATAAGGTGTTAAAATATTGTTTAACATTAGCCTTTATACCATGTGCAGTCGTCCATTTAAACTGTTCATCTTCTATAAACTTTTCATTAAAATTACTAATGATTAAATCTTTATTATTAGAATATTTATCTGGTCTAAGTAATTCTATTTCTTCCTCTGTAATTCCGAATTGATAATATGATATCTCATCATGCTCAGGATCAAAAAAATGTATCCCATTTTGTATTTCTGAAATCAGGTTTTTAGAATTTTCATTAACTATGGAATGAGGGATTTTATTTTGAAATAATGTTATTAATGCTTCTTTAGATTCTAATATTGATTTTGATTTTGAAACAAAAGCACCAGAGATATCTATTGCTATTAGATAGTGTCTCCGTATATTGTTTTTGGTTGCTAAAGAATCTACATCGCTTTTTTCAACTTGATTTTTAATCATACTATTAGCGCCTAATAGCATACCAGGCTCTTTAGACAAAGACCTGTTTAAATCAAGTATTTCAATTGGATTTAGTGTATCATAACAACCAGATATATTTTGGTCGTTATGCATTAAAACCAATAGAATTGAAAAAAATGTCACCAATGCTTTCATACTATTTAACTCTAAGCTTTATAATTTGACTCCCACAATTTTTAATATCTCTTCTCGTTTACTTTTTGGAATTGGTAAAACGGTTTGTTCTTTCAAAAACAATTGATTGTTTTCTATCTTATGAGCCATATTAAGGTTTACTATATAAGACCTACTAAGGCGATAAAACATATCATATTTTGATAAATATTGCTTGTAAAAATCTTTGAGTGACGATTTAATTACATACAGCCTTTTTTCACATAAATGAATTTTTAGATAATGATCGGCTGCTTGTATGTGTATGATATCTTCGAATTCTAAGCTTTCGAAAACACCTCTTTTAACTGAAATCCAAATTTTATGTGAATGATATTCTTGATAAGGTTTATCAGAAATGTTTAATTTTATAAAAAAACTAAAAACCCAATTGATAAAATTAAAATAGCCTATTGAGTCTCGATTAGAAACAAATAATTTTGTAGTCATAAAACGTGTATCCTAGTGTGAAAATTCGCCTTTACGACCTAAATTTGACTTATAAAAAACAGCTACGCAAAATTAATCCGTCAAAAAGACAAATAGATTCGTGAAAAGATCAATTAAGTACGTGAAGCATTTTTGGCTGGCAACCAATTTGAAGTAATTACACTATGAGTTTTTATGCTTTCTAGTTCTAAAGACCAATAAGTGCGAATAAAGTTTTTAGTTGATCTTCAGGTATTTTGATGTAAATTTTTTTGTTGAGTTCAGGATAAATAATACGCCTCCCGTCAATATTGTTTATATGATCTAAATTAACAATAAAACTTCTACTCAATTTATAAAAATTAGGATAGTAGCTTAGTGTTTCATCAAAAATCTGTTTTTCAAGAGTTGCTCTTTTTTTTAAAATTTCACCATCAATCATATTAAACTCACAGATTTTATCTTTTGCCTCAACAAATACTATATCTTTAATTGTAATCCCTGTGTAATTTGACGTTCCTTCTTTAATCCAATAAGTATCACGACGTCTTGGTTTATAAGATATTTTATCACTAAAACTTTCTAATTCTTTAAAATTTATTTGGTCTTTTATCTTAAGCAATGCTCTTTCTATTGCTGCATCATCAAATGGTTTGCTTATATAATTACAGTTTTGAATGTCCTTTGTTTGTTCAATTATTTTATCATCAGATATTCCCGATACATATAAAATAGGAATGTTATGTAATAATTCGATGGTTTCCCCAATATGTACCCCAGCATAACGATCTTCTTGTAATTGAATATCGAGTATAGCCACATCAAAGGTTTCTTTTTTCACATTTCCAATAGCTTCCTTATAATAGGCATTAGGGCCTATTATTTGCGTCTGTTTTCCAAATGTATTATATATATGATTTATGATGTTTTTAGCCTGATCTAAATCATCTTCAACTATTAGTACTTTCATTTTTAGAAAATTTTGTGTTGTGTAAAAATTACAATGTGGTTATAGTTTAATAAAAAACTGAAAGACATTATAATCTGTTTCTCTTTTAATATCGATACAACTTTCTAGTTTTTTTATAAACCGCTTTATAATTTGCCATCCCAACCCATTTGAGGACTCTAATTGTTCCTTAGAAAACTTATTTCCATTATCACTATAAACTACAGCTAGTGTATTAGAATCATTTGCTTTTACTTCTACTTTTACCTTTAAAGTTCTATCAATTTTAATAGCATGTTTCATAGAATTTGTCATTAATTCACAAATAATAAAGGTAAGCTTAGATGCAATTTCTCCATTTAAGACGACTTCCTCAAGTCTTTTTTCTAGTATCACATCATACTCATCCATATTCAATGCTTGATATTTTTCTTTGAGTATTTTACTCAAATGGCTTTTTATATTTACTTTTTGCCCTGGCTGATGGTATAATACATCATCAACAGCAATCGACGCATAAAGCATATTTTCTATAGAGTCAACACCATCAAACTCCAATTTTTGTAACTCTCTAATCACCCGTGCATAATCATTATGCTTGCCATGCCTGATATCTGTGTTAAATAAATCGAGGTCTTCATTTAGCTTGAGAATCTTTTTTCGTTGTACATACAAGAGTATTGATAAAATGGAAACCACTATAAAAAAGCTCAATAACAACCATATCATTCTTAACCAGTTTTTTGCTAATTTTTCCTGATGGTCTGCTCGCTCTTTCTGTTTTATATTATCATTTTCTTTTTGATTTAATTCAAATTGATTCCACGTTTCTAAAACATTTACTTTCTGCGTATTAAACAAACTATCGTTCAATACTGCCCAGTTTTCTAATTTATTATAAGCTAATTTATATGTTGACATTTTAAAATAATAATCTGCCCAGTTTTTCAAATTATTAAGCTCGATAGTTTTATCATTATTTTGCTGAAAAAATTCTTTTGCTATATTTAAATATGGTAAAGCTTCCTGCTCTCTATCCATATCAAGGTATAATCTTGCTATAGTATTAGCAGTTACGGCACTATTTCTAATATCTTTAATCTTAGTCCTTATTTTATAAGCTTCTTGTAAACTCTGTTCTGAAAGTAAATAGTTTTTCTGAAATCTGTAAACAACCCCAATATTATGTAGACTATAAGCAATGGCTTCTTGGTTCTTCAAATTCTTTTTAATTTCTAAAGATGATTTATGATAAAATAGCGCTTTATCATAATTACCCATTGCCGTATTTACATTACCGATATTATTATATACTAGTGCTAATTTAACAGGTTTACTTATTTGTAAGTACAAGGTTAAACTTTCCTTGTAATGGTCAAGAGCCAACGCATACCTTTCCTGATCGTTATATAAATTTCCAAGAGAATTATGTATCGCCGCTATGGTTTCTTTAGATTTTGTATTTTGTGCGAGTTCTAAAGATCTGGTATAATATTCAATACTTTGTACATGGTTCCCCTCATAATTATAAGTAATTCCAATATTTCTTAATCTGCCTATTAAAAGGAACGTGTCTTTTCTAATACTGTCTAAAAAAAAAGCTTTTTTATAATAAATTCTGGCAGAATCGAGCTTTCCAATTTTTCTATACGATAAGCCAACATCATTAAAAGATTTCGTAATGCCTAAGGTATCCGAGGCTATAGTAAAAGCATTAGCAGCTAGTTTATAAAAATGAATCGCGTAATTAAATTTCTCCTTGTAATAGCAAGAATCTCCCAGATTGTATAGATTATCTCCATAAAAAGAATCCGAATGTGTCGTATCCGTTTTTAATCTATCTTGATGACTACACCGAATACAGCTAAAAATCGCAATAAAAAGCATCGCATAATTAAATGCTTTTAAGTTTAATTTTATCATAAAAATGGATCTCTTAATATAACAGGGAACTAATCTATTAAAAAACAAACACTTAACATATTCATTATACAATTATTCATTTATAATCTAAAAAAAGATGCTTCTTTCGAAGCATCTTTCAATTAATAAAACTTAGTCACAATTCCCTTTACAGTCATCTTCTTGATTATTACCATTAGTAGGTAAAGAATCGGAAGTTTGAATTATCGACTCGTCTAAATCGTCAACTACAGTACAACTTGTAAAAAAAGCAATACCTAATAAAACAAAACAATAAATTACAATATTTTTCATAAAAATAAATTTTCATGTATTGCATTACAGTCTGGTATACCGTCCGCATCATTAAACTATTGTGCACTTTCAATGAATTGGAAAACCGGCAGCGAATACTGGTTAAATGTGGCATATGCCACCAATTATTTATGTAAAGAAGTTTTTTATTATCACCGATAGGAAATATGTCAAATATGGTATAGGCTATACATGGCCTTAATAATGTTGGATCAGCATTTAAATTCTGCATTTTTCCCTCTTTAATAAATTCCATTTTTTGCATTTTATGTATCTTTAATTTTTAAAACACTTCGAATAAACAGATATGATTGATCAGGTTATATTTGTTTATCTAAGCCAAAAGTAAAATGGAAAGACTGTCGGTCTCTGTCGACCGCCCAACGATTTCCACCGACGCATTTTAAAAGCATATAAAAGCTCTTTAAACGCCTATTAATAAGGGATTTTGATATAAAAACATTTTTACAAATACTACTTATTTTTGGTTAGTTCAAGGTTTGAATGATATTTAGAGAGGCCTTTATTATTTTAAATACCGATAACCAAAGATTTAATTAATATCTAACAAAAGTTTACGGTAAAGCATAAAAAGGTGATGTTCACGACCTTAAAAAACGTTTTCACGTACTACTTTACTTCATTTTTAAAATATTGATCTATTTTAGTTGAAATTTTTTTAATTAATCAATAATGAACATTACTGGAGAAGCTAACCTTGAAGTTTTTTTAGAATTAATTCAACTTGTCATTCAAAAAAGTGGCATTCAAAAACCTTTTAATAAGTTTAAAGGTGATGAACAAAGATCTTTAGCTAATAAAATTAAAGTGTATTTTAATTTAGGAGACAAGGATCCTTATCCAATAGCTGCTACTACAATTAGAGATTACAAGTACATGTGCGACCCTAATAATTGGAAATACCCTTTCAGTATAACTGAGGGAAAATTGGATATTCTCTGTAAATATACTGACCAAAATAGCTGGTATCATTTTGCTAAAAAGCGAACTGATAAAGTCACTGCAAAATTCACTGATTCATTTTATAGATCGGATGATATTTTTTCGCTTATTTATTCGAAAACTCCCGAAATCGACCATATTATAGCTCATGGAGAAAAAATTATTAAACAAGACAATGATTATGTTGAAGCTCTTTTTAATGTAGGGGTTTGCCTTTTATTTAAAAGCCATTTTAAAAAGGCGGCAACTCTATTTAATAGATGTTCTGAGTTAGAATCTCTCAATTCAAGGTTTTATTTTTTTAAATCCTTGTCTCTTTTAGAAGGTAAAAGGCCATATAGACATAAAAAAATAATAATTGATAATATTATAAATCATCTTAACAAATCAATTCATTTAAATCCAGAAAACACAACCTATTCTGAACTACTATATTTGATACATCAAGATTTTCATCAAAGAATTGGCTACTCATATCACAAAACACAGTTAGTAAAACGACCTCCTCAATTAGAATGGTTACAATTTTTAGAAATATGTACAGGAATACCCTATAAAGAAATAGAAAAAACACTAACATGAAAAATCTAACACCAAACGGCAAAAAAATCCTTAACTACTATTCAAAATCTGTTCTTAAAACAAGAATAAAAGACGAAGAATATGATGCTATTATTAGAGAGTCTTTACAATGTTTATTCGACATATCATTAAAAATGGTTGATCTACATCGGGATGATTGCATATCTGAATCTGTAATGATAATGGGACCTCCTAACTTTAAAAGACTTAATGGCTTAGAATTTAAAATAAAAAAAGGTAAAGATAATTTACTGAGATTCATTCCTCTTGGCATTACTATATATAACTTCACAGATCATTCACTTATCGCTTATCAATGTATGTTTGATCCTACTACAAATAATGCTCTTAATGAGGGTACTTTTGAATACTTTTATAATGATATCGTTTCTTTTGAAACTATTACAGAGTCTGGTTCTTTAGTAGATAATGATTGGAAGGATAAAATCATTAAAAAAATACCTGTCCTAAAATCAGTTGTCGACACAGGAAAAATAATTCAATACGATAATACGCAAAAGTTTGTTCTCACAACAAAAGGAGGTACCAGACTTCCAGTTACATTAACTGAAGGTGTTTTAAAGGAAGCCACAGATGGAGGTGTTTTTTCCCTTACAGAAGCTCATAAATCTATTAGTGCAGTAAGAAGGATTGTTAGAGACAAGAAAAGTTATACTCATAAATAATATTGAATATATCTTAAACTAAGAAAATAAAAACCACTCAATTAAGTCTTTGATATTGAGAACCATAAAATCATTTAAAAATATTTTTTCTCAACACAAAATTATTTCCTGATTTTCCATAATCTATAAAGGGTATTTATAACGTATATGCATCTAGAAAACAAATCAGATCTAGTTCCTATTATTTAGAAAAAATAGTAAAGGCTGTTTAAAATTTAAACAAACCTGAATTAATTAAACTTATTATTTGAATTAATTAATCCATTTTTTCAAACTCTTATAAATAAAAAGACTCAAAGTATTTTTTTACTAGAGTCTTTTTATGAGAGGATATTAAAATAGTCTTATATAACGAAACTACTCCTTATACATTTTAATAACTGTTTTATAATCTGTATAATGAATATATTTTTTGTTTTCCATCCATAAAACAACTTCGTCATCACCTTTTTTCATATTTCTTGGAATAAACGGACGTATATTATCCCTCTTAGAATTTACAGTAATTGGTTTTCTTTCTATAATATTTCCTTTTACATCCAAGCTATATTTCACAATTTCAAAGACATCATTTATTTTTTCTGAAGTGTAAATAATATTAGTATTTAGAGGATTAATTGTCATGCCTCCTGAATAGTTAGGCTCCTCTTCTATTTTGTTTTTTAAAGTTTGAGGAAACCATTTTCCTGAATCACATATTCTGGTGTCTATCCATTTATCTCCATCATATCTTGTATAGTGATAGATATGATGTTCGTCATCGGGATATCGAGTATAAAGTATTACAGGATACCCTTTTTTATCAGACGCTATATCATATATCCAACTTTTCCCATTTTCTTTATCTGCCTGATATACCACAGAAGCATCTTTTGGTTCAAAAGGCAATGCTTCTACTGTACAGATTTTCGAACCATCAACTCTCCAAAATGCGCCCTTTTCATAATAAGCATAATATACCGAATTGGTAGGCTCATTTCTTGGATGTCCATCAGTAAAAAGAATGTGTATTTTAGACTTTCCATCAGAATAATATTTTACATATGGCCTGTTCCCTTCATCAAAGGGGTAATTAGTTATTAATACTTTCGATTTTGAAAAAGTCTTACCATTATCAGTAGACGTCATAAAATTAGGTTTAAAACCTGTCCACCGTCCAAAGCAAAAAAGTTTTCCTGCTTCTTCTTCTAAAACATAGGGATTGGCATAGGTGGTCCTTTTTAAAGGAAATTTTTTAAGCTCTTCAGCATCAAAAGGATCAAAAAGAACTGGTGCTCCAAACAGATCATCTTTGCTATCTACACTGAAGTGGTATCGCACATAATTATCAAAGTGCTTTGTAAAAAAAACCATGTTGTCGCCATTAGCAAATTCCACAAACGAAGGATTCGCATGATCGTCTTTATCTAATTTTCGGGATAAAACCTGCTCCTTAATGTCTCCATTAGGAAATATTTTGGCAGTAACTATACTCCCCTTTGCTGTAACCCATCCTGTTAAAATTCCAGGTTGCTCATCATGTGTGTATATAGCTCTAGGATCTGAAAACCAGCACCAAGCACCATTATTTGTAACACTAGTAACAGTCTCAATTCCTTGCTTAGACGTTTGCGCTGTTAGCTTTTCAGATGATTTGCAAGCACACAAAATAAGGCATGCCCAAAATATAAGAACATAGTTATGTTTCATAAAAACAATTGATTTAATTATATTAATTTGATTATTCGACATTCAAAATTCATCTATCTACAAACTCAAGAGATTCGTTTAAAGTTGCTCCCAGATAAGCTTGATCATAAGCTTTAACTTTTTCAATACATGTTGCAAATGCTTCGTTATTATTTTTCCCTTTATATCCTAATGCCATGAGGTAATGACAATGACTTCTATTCCGTAAATTCAGATCCTCGTCCCAAATTGTTAAATCTGGTAGTGAAACTGCAAAATAATCTATGACTATTTCGTCCTGTAAATGAGCAGTACCATAATCTACTAGTGTATCAAATCTGGTAACGGCTTGATCCGCTTCTTTTAATTTTAACAATGCTAAACCTTGATAAAAGATGGTGTCAGGCTGCTGGTCATTATAAAACCACGCTATAGAAGGCTCACTAACCCCCATAGATGCTCTACTCCAGTAATCATTAGCTTTTTCCAAATCACCCAGTCCTTCAAACACATTTCCTAACCAATAATTAACTTCATTCTCTTGGGCTCCTTCTAACTTTCCTTCTCCAAGATTATGAGGGTATGTTTTGGTTTTTTCTAGAAGCGAAAGCGCTTCTTTAAAATCTGAATGCCTAATAGACTCCTTAGCCAAACCAGTTAAACTAGCAACATAAGCTGTAGTCACTTTTCCTTCTCCTCCTTCCCAAGGGTGAAACTTCCTTTGCATAATCAAATCATACGCTTTTGCATAATCCTTATTCAAAATATATAGATACACCCATTCGATATATAAATCATCACGGTCTTTTACTAAGTCTATATGTGCTTCAAATTTAGCAAATCGAAACGCAACCGATTTATTCAATCGTTTATATAACTGATCACGCTCCAAAAACACTCTAGAATCTTTTTCATTTAGGGCAAATGCCTTTTCCATAGCTCCTAAAGCTTTTTCTTCTAATCCCATTTTATTGAAATACGCCAAAGCTAAATTTCTAAAGACAGTAGGGAAGGTATCATCATTATTTATTGACTTTTCCCAGCAAACAACCGCTTCTTGATGCATTTTAGCATTGTACCAAAAATTTCCTAAATAATAGGGCGCCCTAGCGCCTTCTGGATTTATTTTCATTGCTAATTCCAATGCCTCTACTGCTTCAATTCGATGCGGAAAACAATAATCTGAACTACATGTTTCTGCTTGCTTGAAAGCTTTTAAGGCCTCCTTTTCCTCTCCCGTCTTTGACAAAAAACACCCTTTAAAATAATAAGTCATGGGATACACTTGATCCACTTGATTTATATTTAAGTTTAATAACTGAATAGCCTCATTATACATACCAGCTCCAGCATAATCTAAAGCAATTTCAATGTAATTATGAGCACTATCCCGCATTAATTCTTTCATCTGAAACTTCGCATCATTATCTCCCAATAAATATTTTTCAAAATACATTCCAAAATTAAAATGATCCAATTCTAAAGATGCTTCAATTAAAGTCAAAGCTTGCTTACTGTCCCCTTTTTTACGAAGAACAGCAGCTTTTAAATGTCTTGCTTTATGGTTATTCCAATTTCGCACCAAAGACCTGTGAACTGTATCTAAGGCAGATTCCCAATCACCTTTTATGGCATCTATCTGTGCTATATGAAAATAACCTGAGTCCATCCACGCCGCATTCCAAACAGATTTATAAAATGCCTCATAAGCTTCATCATACTTGCCTTGGTGATACAAAGAGAGTCCTAAATTAAAAAGCGGCTCACCATCATAAGGGTTTGGATTCCGATTTATTTGTCTTTGATATGCCTTAGAGAAATATGTTTCTGAAACTTCAAATTTGCCCTTACGGAGTAATAAAAGCCCCATGGCATTATTACAACGAATATCGTTTGGATCTCTTCGTAGTGCCTCTTCATAATAATCCTGAGGATTGAACGTAGCATGTCTATATTGTTCTAAATGCAGACCATTTAAATACAATTCTTCATTTGTTTCTATATCTGCTGGTAGCTTTGCAGGCTTTGCTGCATCTGGAATGTCATCTTTTTTTCCTTCATCAAGTTTCCAGTCAATTAAAACGCTTCCATCTCCCGATTCTACAGAAAGACAGTATCCTTCCTTAGAAAATTCTTCTGGCAGAACAATTTCTTTAAAATACGAGGTTCCTGGCTTAAAATTAAAATGCTCAGTATATATAGCATTGCCCCCATGCTCTAGTTTCACAACAGCGTTTGGAAATACTCCAGTCGCATATATTTTAACGATTGCTTTATTGTTTTTGAATTCTAAATTTAGCATCGCATTTTTTGATGCGTTTTTAACAACACCAATATCTTGATATGGCATGAAATACTGAGTAAATTCCTTTTCTTCATAAGGCATTAACCAGGAAAAATCAGGCTGGTTATCTGTATAAACACCACACATTAATTCAATGTATGGCCCATTTTGATCTGTAAGGTTTCTATCCCAGGCGCTTCCAAAGTCTCCATGTCCCCATGTCCATTGTTTTTTACCAGGAGATACATGGTGGTTGGCTACATGTAACAATCCGCCTTGTGTATCATTTTCGAATCCTCCTACAAAATTATAATCGGACTTTATAGCCATATAAGATGTAGGCACAGGAATGTTTTTATAGCGAGAAATATCGGTTCCAGGTGAGTAATCAAATTTATAATATGTTCCTTTTGCTATAGGAAACTCTGAAACGTCTCGCTTACCGTGATCGAATACCGCATTAACATCGGGCGGAAAAACAGATTGATAATCATCATTTACAGCGACTGCTGGATTTGCCCACCATAAAAAACTTTGAGGCCTAGAAGTTCTATTATATAACTTTGCATTGATTTCCAAGTAAGCCTTGTCTGGATAAATTTTAAAACCAGTCATGCCTTTAGTTCCTGTCATTCGTTCCATTTCACTACACCAGACGGTTTTTCCGCCATCCTCATGCTCTTCTATAGAAAAATCAACAGGATCATAAGTACTCGGTCTATGATGTTGTGGCCAATTAAATTCTATGCCTCCAGAAATCCAAGGTCCAGCAAGTCCCACTAAAGCTGGCTTAATAACTTCGTTATAATATACAAAATGCCTTTTTTTCATCTTATCGTAAGCCATTTGCACACGACCACCTAGCTCGGGCAATATCATTATTTTAATAAAATCATTCTCAAGATAACATGCCAACCATTCCTTATCTATTTTCTCATCACTTATTTTCTCTATAACTGGAAAAGGATATACTTTGCCACTACTTCCTTGATATACTCTTTTCTCCAGAAACATAGGGTTCTTTTCTGGTTCTCCAATTTCATAGGTTGGAATACTGACTTTCTCTGACCAAACTTTTACACGCATCTTTTATAAATAGTATTTTAATTATTTACAATATCTAAGGTTCCTCATTTTTAATCTATCAACCTCATATTGACATTAAGCAAACATATAACAGTATCTTAGAAAAAGAAATAGATTATTTATTGTAATTAATGGACTATATTCTTATTTTTAATAAAAATAAGAATGCGAAAAAAGGACACATTTATTGGAGGAAAACTATTAGTACTTCCAAAAAAGGTTAAAAAAAAATTAAGAAGTAATAACTTAACTAATTACCTCTACATAACAGATATTGGATACTTTCCGAATGGAAAACACCACTATAGAGCAAGAAGAAAAGGTTCTCAGGAGCATATTCTTATTTATTGTGTAGACGGAAAAGGATGGATTGAAATTGATGGTACAAAACAATTCCTTTCAAAGAACATGTACTCTATTATTCCAAAGGAAACGCCTCACACTTATGCAGCAGATCAAAATAATCCCTGGACAATCTATTGGACTCACTTTTTAGGAGATAAAGCCGACTCTTTCGTATACCCTTTGAATTATCCCAGAGAATTAAAAGAAACAAATGTTTCCAGATTTAAAGATAGAATTGAGTTGTTTGAAGAAATTTATTTTAATCTTGATGCAGGGTATTCCGATCAAAACATGGAGTATAGTAGTATTTTACTCATGCACCTTTTAGGCTCTTTTAAATACCTGTCTCAATTTCGAAAAATTAAAGAAATCCAACAACAGGATGTCATTTCTAAAGCCATTGTTTTTATAAAAAGCAACTTACATAGAAAACTTAGTCTATCTGAAATTGCCAATTACAGCAACGTTTCTGTATCTCACTTATGTCTATTATTTAAAAAGAAAACTTCCTATTCTCCTGTTGAGTACCTTATTTTTATGCGCATGCAAAAAGCCTGTTCGTTATTAGAGTTTACCTCTTTAAAAATAAATACCATTGCTAATAATGTTGGCTATGAAGATGCTTTTTATTTTTCCAGATTATTTAAAAACGTGATTGGTAAATCTCCTTCTCAGTATCGTATTTCTACGCGATAAGGCAGTCAATTGGAATTTGCATTCATAATCTTGATAAAAGATTTACTAATTTAGCTACTCATATAACAAAACAATGGTTAAACAACTAACGACTTTAATAATGATGCTTCCCTTAATAGCATTACTAAGTTGTAGACAAGAAAATAATACAATGAATCTTGAAGCTATTAAACTTTTTCAGGAACATATAAATGACCCTTATATAGCATCTGAAAAAAGAAAAGCTGTCATACTTGATAATATGAACAAGCTTGAGAAGAATATGACTAAAAATCAGGTGATTCAGTTAATGACTTATCCCGATGAGGTTAATTTAACTTACAAATTCAAACGTTCTAAACCTGAAGATGTTATTGGGTTTTCATTGGTTTATTTATTGAAGCGAAATGTAAAGTCTGGTAGTGTTATTGAAAAGAATGAACAACTTTTACGAATTCATTTTGATAATTCTGAAAAACTCCTTTGTACCTATTCATCTGGAATAAAAGGATTTAATGTGATTGAAAAAGAATAGAAAGCAGAAGAGAAACTAATCAATATAAAAAGAGCAACACCTTAAAAGAATGCTGCCCTTCCACATTAACACTAGTAAATAGAATACCTTAATTATTCTGGTATAAAGTTTTTATCTTTTGCCAAGACCCATTTATCAAATTCAAATCCATCTTCTCGCATCGAGAAAGAAACAACATACTCTCCTGCTTCTTTAAAATTAAGTGTTATGGTTTGCGGAACACCACAATGATTTTCTGGAACTCGCTGTGCCGAAGACCATGTCCATCTATCTTTTCCTTTGCACCACTGTATACGTGCTCCACTTTCTGGCCAATCTCCATTAACACCAACGTGCAAACCGTTATCTTCACTACCAGTAGAATAAGCCAGAGCCCAAACATAATACGTTCCTGGATTGGTAATTTTAACTTTGTAAGATACAATACCTCCAGTACCTGAAACTGGAAAGAAATTTTCTCCTGCTATTAACTTATCATCATGAGTCACCCTAGTATCTGGCAAAGCTTCAATATAAGCTCCTTTACTAGCTGTAGCAGAATGATTCTCTATGGTATCTCCCGAAAAAGGAATTTCATCGCTGTTAGATCGAACATACCAGTCGCGTTTTACACCATTATTAGTTTTATTATGAAAGTTTTCAGCCTCTACCTCTAAAACACCGTGCTTTTCTTCAAAAGGCTCTGCTTCTTTGAGCGCTTTAGCTACTTGTAAATAAGCATCTGGAGTTAAAGTTAAAGCACTCCATCGTCCTCTAGACCATGCCGTTTCATCATTTTCGGGGATTTCACCATTGGTCACAGCCTTAGAGAGTACCTCTATAATATCATTTTCATGAAGGAAAAGATCTAAATGATGTCTGGTCGCAAAAAAGGAAGATTTTGTTGGAGGATTTACCAATCTACTTATTTCTTTTCCATTTATTTTTATTTTGTAAACAGACTCTCCATCATTTTCAGCCATAGTAGTTAATACAGCTTTATACAAACCTGTTTCTCCTTTAAATAGTGTTGCTGCACTAGCAAACTTATCTCGTTGCCCCTTATTTGATGCATCTATTGACAATACACCATTGCTCTGATCGACATAATAAATAGCCTTACTCGCTTTATTGATTTCAAAATCTGATAAGGCTTTTAAAGTTATAATGCTATTATCATCATTTTTTTTAACACCCGCTATTTTTTTTGTAGCAGTAAGTAATGCAACCCAATCCTTATCATTATTTGGAGGCAAACCTATGGAAACAGTATGCCCTCCTTTTATTGTTTTTATGCTACCTTTTACTAAACTCCCACCTGTTCTTGGATTGTACCATTTTACAGTAAATTTAGAATTAGAACCATATAAATTGATTTTAGTTTCAACAACTTTTGGTAGATAAACCACATAAGTACTACCATTTTCTGCAAACACGTAATCATCAGGATTATCTGTCAGACCATCGGCCGATTGCATTTTTGTATATGGCACATACTTTTGAAAAAAGTCTAAAGCATGCTTCGTTTGATCCCATAATAGATCTCTGGAACGCCAGTCTTCACATTTTAAATCATTATGTGCATATTTATATCCAAAATACCATTCAACTCCAGCACCTCCAGCCATTAAATTACCCCATAGAACTTGAGCTCTTATATCGTTATGTTCTGGGTCATCAGCATCAGGCTTCGCTCCAGTATCTGCTGGTCCTATTTCATCTTGACAAACAACCCACCGTTTTCCTGATTTTTTGGAAACATCTACAAATCTAACAATTCTATCATGTACATTTTTAGGTTTACTTGTTTGCATAGAAGGCCCATCCAAATATTCAAACCCTAATAAAGGGTCAAGAAATACTTCTTGCGATTTACTTCCAGCATGGGTATGTAAAACCACCAAATTCTTATAAGGATCATGGGTTTTTATATATTTCGCCATGGCCTTTCTGTCTTTATCATCTTGTCCTTTAGGTGTCCAATGCAACGGGCCGTTCTCTTCTCCTAAATTCCAGGTTATCCCTAAATGGTGCGAAAAACGTGCAATAAGCTCTCTATAATATAACTTTCTCTGTACTTTTAATTGCCCAATATCTAATAACAATTCATTTTCTGTTTCCTGAGTTACTATATGTAGCATTAAGCCTAATGCATCCATATGATCGAAAACAATCTCCCATTGATCTAGTTTACTACAATCAAACCTGTAACGCTCATTAACATCGTTCCATGGCCAGACATCTTTACCATCTCCCTGAACATTCATAGTAAGAAAGTAAACAACATTCATTTCTTTTGAACTCAAATAATTCAAGGCTCCAATTATATTTTTACCTTTTCCACCCTTCCATGTTGGATCTCCTGTTTTCCAATCTTTTGCATGAGGTTCGTATTTATGTGACGGTGGTGTTTGATCAAATTCGTAATAACCTAAAAAACTTTCAGGGCTATCTGCGCCTCCTTTAAGAAAATAATCTTTGGTTTCCTGAAATTGAAGATATCCTTTATCTGTATAACTTAAGCGGCCTTTCCCCCTAAAATCACGACCTGTTTTATCTGACTTCTCAATTGAAAAACTACCATTCAATCCATCAAACTGAACTGCTTCGCCTTGATTAGGGTCATCATTTACAGCTATAGCTTTCCCTTTCCTAAAAGACACATAATAAGTCCATTCTCCAATAGCATCAGGTGTGAATCTTACTTTCCAGACATTACCACTATCTGCACTCGTTTCACTAGCATTACCATCTGCTGCATAAAACCCAGGCACCACATAAGACTTATTATTATTCTTAAATGTTACATTTAATCGGTAATCCAAAAACGGGTTTTCAGTACCATTTTCAGCCAGCGCTTCTCCTGTAAAACTAAGCGTTACCTTGTGCCATTTTTTTAATTCGCCTTCAATGGACACTTTTGATTCTTGAGAGTAAACAGGTTTAAGGAATAAAAAGGATAAACCTATTAAAATAAATATTCTTTTCATTTTATAATGAATTTAATGTATGCTTAATTGCATGTTTGTTATTTAAAATATGTCGCTTTATATAAATACAGGCTTATTTATATTAGCCGATTCATAAACCGCTTCTTGTGCTTTTAATGTTTCCATATAATTGACACCACTGGTTTCAAATACACCTGTAAAAATGAAATTATCTATAAAATCGCGTTGAAAAATATAACAGCAGTCTCCTGCAAAACCAATATCGTTATGGACATACGAATGATTTTTTTCAGTCTCCCCCAACTTTTGAATAGTGATGCGTCCATCTGAATACAACCTAATACTCCCTTTAGAACCATCTATTAAATATTCGCCAAATGTATATCTCGCATTTTTAAAATTGCTCTCATTATACCTGTTCGCATCCCAAATGGCATGGGCTTTATTTTTAAAATTAAGAATCATTAGTCCTAGATCTTCTCCTTTAATAACTGGATTTAACCTTTTAAGTATCGAGTAAACACTTTCAATCTCGCCAACATGGTAACGAAATGTATCTATATAATGCACGCCTGTTTCATAAATAATTAATTTCTCATAATCTCTGAAATAAGGTTGCCTTGACAAATAAGCATCATCTCCCCAACCATCTCCCATACGGGATCTAAAGTTCAAACTAAATAAATCTCCGACTTCTCCTTGATCAATAATCTTTTTTATTTCTCTATGCCAGGGCTGAAATCTAAAATTTTCATGAACGACAAAATGCACGCCTTTTTTTGAGGCATAATCTACTATTTCCTTAGACTCTGCATAGGTTGGGGCAAGCGGTTTTTGACAAATTATATGTACACCATGATCTGCAGCGAACTTACACATTTCCAAATGTGTTTCTGGAGGTGTAATAATATCTACAAAATCTGGTTTTTCTTTTATAATCATCTCCCTATAATCGGAATAATGATTTTTCACACCATAAGCATCCATAATACCCACAGCTCTTTTTACATTAGAATTGCAAAGCGCTGTTATTTCTACTTCTGGAATGCGATTCCATGCTTCATATTGAAACTTACTAAAGTAACCTGCACCTATAGCAACTCCTTTTAATCTAGTCTTCATTTTGTATCTCTTTAGCAGAATCCATAAATAACCAACAAACAATAGCAACAACACCTAAAAATGCAGCAATAAAAAAGAAAGGTTCGTTAGAACCTGTCCAAGCCATTAAATAAGGAAAAGCGAGTGCCGTAGTAAAAGCTCCTAAGTTTCCTGCCATATTCATCATTCCAGACACTTTTCCCGAATTCTCTTTTCCAATATCCATACAAAATGCCCAAGAAGGACTCAAAGTCATATCTGCTCCAAAAATAGCAACCGACAAGCACAAAACAGCGCCTAAAGCGGTCTCCATATACAAGCTTGCGATAATACCTATAACCACTAAACAAAAACCAATAATCGCTGGTACTTGTCTGGACAATTTCCATTTTCCTTTTTTATAAATGGCATCAACAGTATAACCAGACACCCAATTACCTAAGGCTCCTGCAAGTAAAGGTAACATGGCATAAAATCCTGTAGTAACTAGGTTCAAGCTATACTTTGCTTTGATATATGGAAATAACCAGGTTAACATAAAAAAGAAAATAAAGTTACTCCCTACATATTGAATCATCGCTAAAATCACATTCTTAGATCCGAGAATACGACTTAGAGGTAAAACCCTTTTTGTGCTTTCTTCTTCTTGTTGACGGTTTTTTATAATGTATGCTTTCTCATCATCTGATATACCATTATGATCCTCAGGCTTATTTCTAAATAAAGAATAAAACAACACAGAACATAAAATTCCTACAGCTCCAAAAAAATAAAAAATGGCACGCCAACCCCAAGCATCAATCAAATAAGCAACTAAAGGCAAGGCAAAAGCTGCTCCCAGTCTTGATCCTGAAAAATTTATGCCTTGAAAAATACCACGCTCTTTTAATGGGACCCACGAAAAGGCAGCTCTCGAAATGTTCGGAAACGCGCCTGCTTCTCCAGCTCCAAAAATAAATCGACATGCCAGCATCGATATGTAATTCCAAGCCATCCCTGTTAACGCTGTAAAAACAGACCATAATATCATAATAGAAGTCATAACTTTACGCACACCATATTTATCGCCTAAAGCACCACTAGGCACTTGAAACAAAGCATAACCTAATGCAAAAGCACTTAAAACCCAGCCCATTTGAATATCGGTAAGGTTTAAATCTCCACTGATAGAATCTTTAGCCGATGAAATACATACACGATCTACATACAATAATAATGTAATTAAAAAAGAGCCTAAAAAGAATCCATATCGTTTGGATGGTATTGATTTACTCATATTAAGATAGTTTTTGAGTTATTGTTGAAAGTGATTTTTCGTTACCTACATTACCAGGAAAAACGATATATAGTAATTTTGGAAATTTTGTTTCTTTTCCCATTTCCCAAACGGGAACACCAGCTTCTATTTGCCCTATAACCTTTGAACGCTTCATCCCCAAACCTTTTGTAGCAAGATCATGTGAGGTAATACCTCCTTTAGCTAATACATACTTTGGGCGTATCTTTAACCCTTTAACCAAAGCTACTAAAGCCTTAGAGACTTTAGATGCAATATCTATATTGGAATTGGCATTTACTCCCGTAATTAATTTTCTACTTGTATAAACAATAACATCATGACCACTAGCTATATTTTCATCTATTTTAGAAATGATTGATGCTAAATATAAATCTGCTGCCTCTTTTAATATCGTATCGACATTGACTTCTATAATCTCATTTTCATCATAATATTTCAAGGCATAATTGAGCTGTTGTGAAGATTTAGGAACATAAGAGCCTACTACCGTTAAACCACCCATTTGGTTCTCAGAATTAATTATTTCTTCTGAAGTTAATAATGGTTTTGACTCTAATCCAATATAAGAAGGCACAAACGAACTTGAGGTTCTATACACCATACGTTTACCTAATTTCTCAGCTAATAACAAAGCTTGAGATACTTTATCTAAATCATTATAGTTTATTGCATTAAAAACACAAAAAGTGCCAGCTTTCAAAGTCATAATCTGCTCGCATAGCCATTCCTTACTTTCATTTCTAATAGCTTCAATTGATAATGAAAAAACAGCTGAAGCATTGACTTCTCCATTCGTTTTTTCCTGAATCCATTCTTTTAAATTTGCTTTGGAATATGAAAAAGTATGGTCTTGAGAAAACGGTGTTTCATTAACTGGAACTAAATAATCGCCGTCAGAAATATAATGTACATCATTTACTGTAACACGATTCCCTTCAAACATAACAGGAAGAAAAACAGTAATTGCATTATCAAAATTCAGAGTATTTTTCAAAACATTGACTTCTGAAAAATGACCTCTTAATGTAGAATCACTTCTGCTAATAATGGTAAATTCCCTGTTAGTAACTTCTGATGCTTTTAAAATGTTTCTTGCAATTTCCTGATAAACCTCTGATGATTTTTCTTGTGATAAACTTCTAGAATTTGTTAGTAAAAAGAATACAGGCGTTTCATTTTTAAATTCATTAATTAAGGTTTCTAAATCCCATGCTGTTAAAAGTGGTATATCGTACACCGTTTGATTTCCTGTTGGATCATCATCAACAACAATACACGTTCTATTTAAACCTTTAAAAAGTATTTTATTCAAACGTCTGTAATTAGAAGTGTCTTCTAATGGTAATTGTTTTGATATGTCTGATAATAAAATACTCATGAATATTTTTCAATAGCTATCACCCTTGCTGGAGCCCCATCACCAGATCCTACTTTCAAAGGCAGTGCAATCAATTCAACACAATTAGTTTGCAAAGTATTTATATTAGTGAGTCCTTCAATAATAACGACCCCTTGTAACAGGATTTGATGAATTTTAGTAACCTCATCCAAATTATTCACATCTGCAACCGAAGGAGGCTCAACACCTATCATTTTTACTTTTTCATCAATACACCATAAAGCAAGTGCTTCGCTTATTCTTGGTAGTTCGTCTCTATATTTAGGCATACTCATATATTCCGACCAACCCGTCCAAAAAATAAGACTATCGCCAGCCACGAACTCTTCTTTAATATCCTGATGGATATGCTCTGGATTTATAAGCCCTTTAGCACCTATATGACGCACATCTACAACCCAAGCACGACCAACAAAGTTGGATACTGGAATTTCATCTATAGTCTGTTTACTTACATTGAAATGAATAGGAGCATCCATATGAGTACCACAATGCGAGTAAAATGTTAAGGTACTTGCATTCCATCCATCTACATCGAGTGTTTTACTAGTTTCTTTTGAAAAACCAGTAACATTATTTGTATATGTTAATGTAAGATCGACAATGCCGCTCATTATATATTATAAATTTTTTATTACTGCATTAGCTACATCAGAAGTACTAGCATTTCCACCTAAATCTTTAGTAAGCACACCTTCTAAAGTACTTTTATCTATAGCTTCCATAATATTATTTGCTGCATCAACTTCTCCCAAATGCTCCAACATTATGGCTGCAGACCATATTTGCCCATAAGGATTTGCTATATTTTGACCAGCAATATCGGGAGCCGAGCCATGAATAGGTTCAAACATAGATGGAAAGTCTTTTTCTGGGTTAATATTACCACTACCTCCAAGACCTAAACTTCCCATAACGGCTCCACCTAAATCACTTAAAATATCGCCAAAAAGATTGGTCGTTAATACCACATCAAATATCTCTGGTTTTAAAACAAAACTTGCTGTAGAATTATCAATGTACATTTGGTCATGTGCTACATCTGGATATTGAGATGCGACTTCTGTAATAACACGGTCCCAGTAAGACAGACTATTAATTAGAGTATTCGATTTTGTAATATGTGTCACTTTATTTCTTCTTTTTCTAGCTAATTTAAACGCATAATGTGCGATACGTTCAATACCTTTTCTAGTAAAGATACTTGTGTCTATCCCCATACCATTTTCTGAATCTGGAAGGTATTGACTCCCCACTTGCACAAATTCACCTTCTGTATTTTCTCTAACGATTACAAAATCTATATGTTTTTCTGTTCTTAAAGGACGTTGTACACCAGGATAGGTCCTTACTGGTCTGTAATTAACATACTGGTCAAAATTTGTTCGCACTTTAAAAGTATAATCTTTGGCTGGCAAGGTATCGTCAACCTCTGGAAGTCCAACCGATCCAAAATAAACAGCATCGTAGTTTTTAAGTGTCTCTAACCCATCTTCTGGTAAAAACCTTCCGTTTTTCAAATAATAACCTGCTCCCCAATCAAATGTTTTTGAAGTCATGCTAAAACCATGTTTCTTAGCTACTGCTTCTAAAACTTTATACCCTTCTGGTACGATCTCATTTCCTATACCATCTCCTGGTACTACTGCAATATTGTAATTTTTCACTTTTTATAATTTTTATTGATCAAATAATAAGTCTCTCGATTTTTTAATATGTTCTCTGGCAAATTTTTCTGCCGCGTCGGCATCTCCTTTTTCTATCGCATTAATAATTTTAAAATGTTCATTTAAAGTTTCTTCTGGAGGTCTAATTAATCCATGGCCAATTACTTTTTCATGAATATTTCCAAAGAAATATATCTTATCTAAAGGGGCATTTCCTGTTAGCTTAATTAATAATGAATGAAATGCTTCATCTGCCTCTGTATAAGCATTAAGATTAATGTCTTTACTATTTAAAAAAGGGCTAAAACAATCTTTAAGCTGGTTTATAATGTTTTCATCACCTGATTGTGCAAGTAAACGCGCAGCCATACCTTCAATAGCTTCTCTACATATATAGATATCGATAATTTCTTTCTTATCCCACGACCGTATATACATACCTCTTCTGGGAATACTCTCTACTAAATATTCATTTTCTAATGCCAATAAAGCCTTCATTAATGGTGTTCTACTGACACCCAATAATTCAGCAATCTTTTCTTGAACTATTTTCTCTCCTTGTTTAAGCTCTCCATTTAGGATCATCTCCTTCAGTCTTAGGTAAATAGGCTCACTAATACTCGTATGTTCAATCATAAAATCGTAATATTGTATTTTGTATACAAAATACAATATTACGATTTTAGTCATAGAAAACAAATTATATTTTCACACCATATGGGTATCAATTAAAAAATTACTGACTCCAAACATACAGATCAGTAATTATTTAATTCCAGCTTTATTTTTGAAAAAGGCAATCGTTTCTTAGAAAGCTATTACAAACTAACCTCGCTATTAATATGATATATTGAACATTCTCACCACCTAATAAAACTAATAATACTACGTCTCTATACATATATACAATAGCTTTGTTTTTTTAGTCATTGAAAAACAAATAATATTTCAAGTATTTTTTTAATATCAATTTTACACCTTTTTATCAGAGTCCGATTTTATTTTTTAATAACAACAAAGTAGAACATTAACATTTTTATAAAAATATGTCAAAATCAAACCAACTAAATTTCAAATACATTCTTTCAATTTCCATGATTTCTGCCCTTGGCGGACTTCTTTTTGGTTATGATTGGGTAGTTATAGGTGGAGCTAAGCCTTTTTACGAACGTTTTTTTGAAATTACAAATGTTCCAATGCTACAAGGCTGGGCTATGGGAAGCGCATTAATTGGATGTATCGTTGGAGCTGCAATAGCAGGAAAAGTAACAGAACGTTTTGGTCGTAAAAAACCTTTAGGTCTGGCTGCTTTATTATTTGTGATTTCTGCTGCGGGTACTGGAGGTTTTAATGACTTTAATGTCTTTATTGTATTTAGAATTTTAGGAGGCCTGGGTATAGGATTAGCATCTACGATTTCTCCAATGTACATTGCCGAAGTTTCACCGTCTATTTATAGAGGAAGATTGGTTTCTTTAAATCAATTAGCTATAGTGATAGGTATTCTTGCTGCTCAAATTTTTAATTATGTTATTGCAGATCCTGTTCCTGAAAATCTGACGGATTTAGAAATTATGAATTCCTGGAACGGACAAACGGGTTGGAGATGGATGTTTTGGGCGGAATTGGTACCTGCTACTTTATTTTTTGTATTGATATTTATCATTCCTGAAAGTCCGAGGTGGTTGTCTAAAAATAAAAGATGGAATGAATCTTTAAAAGTTTTAAATAGCATTGGAGGAAAAGATTATGCGAATGAAATCCAAGAGCAAATTAAAGAAACACTTAAGGGCGCTAATGAAGAAGTTGTTAAAGTAAAGGAGCTTTTTAATGGTAAAAACAAAAAATTAATTTTCACAGGAATCGTGCTTGCTTTTTTACAACAATGGTGTGGTATAAATGTCGTTTTTAACTATGCCGAAGAAGTATTTACCAGTGCGGGTTATGGTGTTAGTGATGCCTTATTTAATATTATACTAACAGGTGTGGTCAACCTGGTCTTTACTGTTATTGCTATGCAGGTCATTGACCGTTGGGGTAGAAAAAAACTGTGGATGCTTGGATCTGTAGGATTAGGGCTGTCTTACCTACTTATAGGCTTGTTTTATTTCTTCGGACTTAAAGGTTTTGCTTTGGTTGTTTTAGTAGTCATCGCAATCGCAATTTACGCATTGACTTTAGCTCCTGTATTTTGGGTATTAGCCTCAGAAATCTTTCCAAATAGAATTCGAGGAGCCGCTATGTCATTAACCGTAACGGCATTGTGGATTGCTTGTTTCATTCTTACCTATAGCTTTCCAATTTTAAATAGTGCACTAGGAGCTTATGGAACTTTTTGGTCGTATGGTGTTGTTTGTGTCATATGCTTCTTGTTCGTGAAATTTAAAATACCCGAAACAAAGAATAAAACTTTAGAAGAGATTGAGGACATTTTCTAAGCTTTTTAGTATATACTATTTAATTCTTTTAAACTTTTTATAGTCGAGCTTTATTACAAATTTGCAATAAAGCCCGACTATTTTTGTGCATGAAGCTTTAGTTATAACGCAATAAAAAGTATAAAGGCTTCTTATTTTAAATATTAAAATCTAATTTTTTCTGCTTTTATTTTTGAAGTGAATGGCACTAAATAAAAAGAATACTTATAAGTATCTGGTTTTATTCTATAGGCTTCATGTGCTTGGGCTCTCCTACTCCAAGTATCATCACCTCCAACACCCATTTGCTTTAAATCTACGTGAACCGTTAAAACATCTCTATCAATTAATTCGTTTACATGGTTAGCTGCTTGAAGGTTTTCGATGCTATGTGGAACCACACTAAAGTTTAATGTATTTTCACCTTTTACCAAAACCCCATTACCTGATGTATTTTCTATTTTAAACCAGCGTGTCCCTGTATGATTACCATATTCTTGTGGGTAAGCATAATCATAACTCATTGTTCGCACATCTCCAGAAAACAGACCAACCTCTGCACCGTAATTTCTATCTTGATAGTTTGGTTGCGGTCCTTTACCAAAATAGGTAACCTTACTATATTTATTGGAAATATCGAACGTCATACCTATTCTTGGTACATTTGGAGCACTCTCATCAATAGTTACTTGATAATCAACCTTAATTTCTCCACTTCCAAGAACCGTATAAACAAGATTAACCTCTGTTTTTGGAGTTTCTATTTGCCCTTTTATATTCACAATAACTTTTCCTTTTTCATTGGAATTTATCGCAATATCTTCAACAGCAATTAAATCTCCTGCTTTCATCCAAACAAGCTCTTTTGTTAATTTCTTAGCATTTCTATATGCTTCATCATTCTCGGTTTCGGCTCTCCAAAAGTTCAGCTTTAAAGGAGCATTAACTACATTAATTCCTTTCGATTTATATGAGCTTATATACCCTGTAGATTTATCTATTTGAACTGTAACTGACTTGTTTTTAATAGTCATAACGGTATCATTTTTATCAACTATTAGTGATGCATTACTGCTAATCGTTTTTACCTCTGGAGTGCTATAATTCAATTTAAATTGATCTTCAAAAACAACATAACCTTTCTTTTCCCAAAGCGTATTTTCTTTTAACTTTCCTTGTATATTGATAAAGTATTCGTTCCCAGCTTTTAATTTTGGCTTTTTAAAACTAATGTTTATCGCGTCTGTTTCATAAGGTTTTGTATATAATGTTGGTATCACACCTTTTTGAATAACGATTCCATTTTCAGAAAGCATCCATTCTAAATCGTATTTCGACAAATCAATAGCATGGTGTCTATTACGTATTTTAAAGGCCCCTTTTAAGGCATCGGTTGCAGAGATTACTACTGGCTGATTAACCTTTTTACATTCATAAGTTTCGGGCTTTGGTGTTCTATCTGATGCTATGACACCATTTAAACAAAAGCTTCCAGAGTTTGGTTTATCTCCAAAATCGCCTCCATAGGCATAAAATTCCTTCCCATTACTGTCTTTTTGTAAAATACCCTGATCAATCCAATCCCAAATATAACCTCCAATAGCTCTGTCATTCTTATAGATAACATCCCAATATGTTTTCATGTTTCCTGTTGAATTCCCCATAGAATGCGCATACTCGCACAAAATAACTGGCCTTCCATCTTTCTCACTCCTATCGATTAAGTTCTGCAATTCATCAGGTTGCGGATACATTCTACTTATTACATCTACCCAAGAACGGTCAATCTGGCTATGCGCATCAGGATTGTAATAGGTTTTATGTCTCTTATCGTTTGGATTTCCCTGACCACCTTCATAATGGATATACCGTGTTGGGTCGAAGTCTTTAATCCACCCTGCCATTGCAGCATGATTTGGCCCCGTACCAGATTCGTTACCTAAAGACCACATGACAATACTTGGATGGTTTTTATCTCTCTCAACCATTCTAATCGCTCTTTCTAAATAAGCACTACCCCACTCTGGAGCGTTTGTTATTTCTCCTCTAACACCATGGGTTTCTAAGTTAGCTTCATCCATGACATATAATCCATATGTATCACACAAATCGTAAAAATGGGGATCGTTAGGATAGTGAGAGGTACGTACGGCATTAAAATTAAATTGTTTTAATAACTGTACATCTTTTTCCATATCTGCCCGAGAAACCGTTTTACCATTACTCATATGATGGTCATGACGATTTACTCCAATCATCTTAACTGGATTACCGTTTACCAAGAACTGCCCTTTTTCATCTATTTTAATTTCTCTAAATCCAACTTTAGTACCTATATACTGAATTGAATTTCCCTTAGCATCCTTAAGCGTAAATAATAATGTATATAAATAGGGGGCATCTGAAGACCATTTTCTAGGTGATTTAACCTCGGTTTCTATTAAACCAAAAGTCACATTATTCCTTTGAGGGTATACTTCACCAAAATACTTTTTAAGTGACATAACATGTGTATTACCAACTTGATTTCCTTCGTCATCGATTAGTTGAGTAGACAAGGCCCAATCATCTACAGTAGTATGCAAAGGTGATTCCCCAAAGTGACCAACTTTTTCAACATACTTATCTGCAATATTAGCTATAAACTCTGGTCTTATTTGAAGCGATGCGTTTTCATAATTCTCATCTAGTTCTGTACGAATGGCAAAATCTGACAACCTAACTTTTGGTACGGCCTGTAAATAAACATCACGTTCTATACCACTCATTCTCCAATGGTCCTGGGCTTCTAAATAACTGCCATCCGACCATCTATAAACCTGAACAGCAATTTTATTCTCTCCTTTTTTAATATGTTTAGTAATATCAAATTCAGACGGTAAGCGTGTATCTTCACTGTACCCAACAAAAGCTCCGTTAATCCAAACATAAAAAGCAGAAGAAACGCCTCCAAAATGAAGTATGATATCTTTTTTATCCCAAGATTCATCTACATGAAATGTTTTTATATAGTGCCCGACAGGATTATCATGATGGTTTATATAAGGAAAGTTACTAAAAAAAGGATAGGTTGAATTTGTATAAATGGGCGTCCCATAACCTCTCATTTCCCAATTTGAAGGTACGTCTATGGTTTTCCATTTTGAAGCATCAAAATTATTATCTTGAAAATTCTTTGAAGCATCTGCTGGCTTTGCAACCCAGTTAAACTTCCAATCACCGTTTAGAGATTTAAATAATTTTGAATGTTCACGAATGTTCAACTTTGCTAATTCTGCGCTTTCGTAAGAATAAAATGTTGCTCTTGCTGGCAACTTATTAATTTGATTTACAAAAGGATTCTCCCAATCATTCTGCTGCGCATATACCAAACTAATTGATGTGAATAATAATACGAAAAATGCATGCTTCTTTATGGTCATAAAATATATCTTTATTGAAGAACTTATATAAATATAAATCTGTTAAAACTTATAATAGCTTGTAAATATTGTTTAAATCAACTGGATCATTCATATCCTTTTGTAATTGCATTAATTCTTTAAACAATGACTTTACTTTTTCTTTATTAGCAGGAACACTGGCAATATCGTTCATCTCTTCTGGATCTTTAGTTAAATCAAATAAAAGCGTTTTTTCAATTTCAGGATACACTAATAACTTAAAGTTATCTTTTCTTATCATTCTCTGTACATTTAGATAGGCACCATATATTGATTTATAATTGCTTTTAGTTGTGTTCCCTTTTGCAATATCTAAAAAACTATTAAACTCGACATAATTTGGTTTTTTAACACCTGCTATTTCAAGAGAAGTCGCCATAACATCCTGTAAATAAACATCTGAATCTACTTTTTTATCTTTAGGAATATCTGGACCAATTATAACAAGTGGCGGGCGAATACTATGATCAAACAAACTCTGCTTTCCTAATAAACCATGCCTACCCATTGCTAATCCATGATCTGAAGTCAAAAAGATATATGTATTATCTGCTTTGCCAGATTTCTTTAAAGCATCTATAATCAGACCTATTTGCTTATCTAAGTGCGTAATACTGGCATAATATTCTTGTTTATGAACTTTTATTGCATATTCTGTTCTAGGAAATGGCGCCAAAGCTTCGTCTCTTAAATCATTACCATTTGCGATATCATTTCTAAATGGGTATTCTGGTAAAAAACTTTCAGGAATTGAAATATTTTCTAATGGATACATATCCACAAATTCTTTGGGAGCTTGCCTAGGATCATGAGGTGCATTAAATGCTAAATACATAAAAAATGGATTCTCGTTATTTTTTGCATCCTCAATAAAGTTTATAGCATCATCTTTTACAACTTCACTCCAATGTTTTCCGCCTTTCCAAAAACCACCTTTAGAGATATCTGTAGGTGACCATGATGTATCGTTCACACTCTGTGGGCGATTGTAACCATTCGGCATAATGACATCTGTATTTGCTTGCTTTATTTTTGATAAAGAATCAAACTTTGCAACCATCTCAGCATGGTCCCAAGCATCGCCAGGCATACCTGGTCGGATATGTACCGTATTATTAAATAACTTATTTGCTGGGGCATCTACATGCCATTTACCTGTCATGTATGTTTTATAACCTTGAGATTCTAATAATTTAGGCCAGCTCTTTTGAAAGCTACTTGAATCATTGCCCACCCAGTTTTGTCTAAATTCATTTGCTCGCCACACAAACCTACCTGAAACCATCATAGCTCTGGATGCTGCACAAACAGCACCACTCCATGATCCCATATTGTAAGCATGTGTAAATGTTGTGCCTTCATGGACTAACTTATCCAGAGAAGGTGTTATAATTTCATTATTACCTAAGGCACTTACAGAAGTATAAGTTTGATCATCGGTAAAAATAAAAACAATGTTAGGCTTAGCTTTATCAGGTTTTGCTATTTTGGTTTCCTCTTTTTTAGTGTTGCATGAGCAAAACAAAAATACTAAGGCAATGGTATAAAACTTAATCATTCTTTTAATTTTTTAATAATACGAAATCAAATATCATCTAATTAAATGGCATTTATTATAACAAATGAATTAATCGATATAACTAATGTTCAAAGAAACAAAAAATGAGGCAATTTACTACTTCTATAAATTCAAAAACACCTCTAAAACTAACAAAACGGCACTAAAATATTTGTATAACCATAATATTTATAGATTTGCAGATATTCAATAATTAATCATTTTATTTGTACAATACAACCAAAAAGCTATAGGATAAAAAAACCAAATTGAGAAGCTTAAATGACAATGAATTCAATTTTATACATAGGATGTTATACGCAAATGCTCTCCAAAGATTTTGGAGGTAAAGGTGATGGCATATATACTATTGAAATAAATAATAGTAATGGAAAAATTACGGTGTTACATAGATGTCCAATGACAAATCCAGCATATTTAGCATTGAGTGATGACAACCAATATTTATATGCCTTAACAGAAGTTTCCATTAATGACAATCCAAAAGTAAAAGCATTTAAAATACGAAAAGATTATTCATTGCAATTAGTCAATGAGCAAGTTATTGATGGCGATTTACCATGCCATATTACCTATGCTAATGGCTGCTTGTTAATTGCTTGCTACGGTTCTGGCAATATTCTTTTATTTCCCACAAAAGATACGGGAGGAGTATTACCAAGTACTCAAAACTTTCAACACAAAGGAAACAGTATGAATCTGGTAAGACAAGAAGCTCCTCATGCCCATCAAACAGTTATTCATCCTAACAAAAAAGATGCTTTTGTACCAGACTTAGGCATTGATTTAATAAAGGCTTACAAATTAAACGATACTACTTTGAGCCCTGTAAAAAACAAGGATATTGCCGTTGAAAAAGGTGGTGGACCCAGGCATATGGTTTTTAATAAAAAAGGTGACTTAGGCTATTTAATGAATGAATTAACTGGAGATATATCGATTTTAAAACAAAAAGAAGATAAGTTTACTTTTGTAAAATCTGTTAAATCTCTACCTCTGTCTTTTAAAGGAATACCGAGTGGTTCTGCTATTAGAATACATCCAAACGGCAACTATTTATATGCTGGAAACAGAACTTTAGATGCAATTACTATTTTCAAAATTCATGATGATGACTTAGAATTACAATCATTTCAACCTACAAAAGGAAAAACTTTAAGAGAATTTAATATTATTTCAAATGGCAAATGGTTGGTAGCCTGCTTACAAGACTCTGATGAAGTTATTGTATATAAAATAACATCAAGTGGTGAATTATTAGAACAACATCGCAGCTATGATATTACTTCTGCTGTCTGTGTTACTACTGCGGTAAATTAATTCGCACTCAACAAATATTTTTATTTAAATATTTGGCTGTAAATAAAAAACGATTATTTTTGCTTCAATTTTACAGAAAAAACGTACTTAAAAATAAGTGTTTTTCTGTCTATTAAATAAAGGTTTAATTTAAATAAAATTAATTGAAACACACTACATTATAAATTGAAATCATTTCACTCCAAATTTAAAACAACTTGAATACTTTAATTATGAAGAAAACTAATTTTTTGTTATCAGTAATTTTAATTCTTACCGTTAGTATAGCTTTCACTTCTTGTAAAGATGTTACTAATAAAGAAGAATCTCACACAGAAACATCACAAGAAGAAGTGTTACCTGAAAAAACGTTGTTAGGCAAATGGGTTTTACAGGATATGGAAGTTAAATCTAACGAAGAGGCTAAAGGCATGAAAGAGATGTTTGATGCTATAAAAAAAGAGCTTATTGGAAAAGTTTATTATGAGTTTAAAGCCGACAAAACTTCTACAGTCTATATGCCAGGCATGATGGGCATGAAAGAAAAAATAGATAAAGGAACCTGGGCTATATCATCGGATAGCAAAACGATCCATACAACAGGAAAAGAAAAAATTGATTTAACAATTATAAGTTTAGATCAAAAAAAGCTCGTCTTTTCTTTTGGTGACGAAATGGGACAACAAATTATGACACTTTCTAAAGGATAACATTTATTTCCAAATCGTAAAAAAACTATAAAGCGCAGTATATGTTCTCGTTATGAGCATTTACTACGCTTTATTAAGTTTAATGAATAAGGAGCACTTTAATAATAAAAGTTCCAAAAATCATATTTTTCACCTTGGATATTTTCTTTTTTATCTCCTAACTCTATCGCTTTTTCTTTCATTTCCTGTTGCATTTTAAGAAGTACATCTTTACTTTCTGGAAAAAAAGAAAGGTCTTGAGTTTCCCAGGGATCTTTTTTTATGTTGAAAAGTTGAGTAACCCTAGAACCTCTAATTTGTTCTCCATATTTCCAATGTAAATCGTTTGCTCTAACATACTCAATTAACTTGTAATCACCTTTTCGATAAGCTCTTTGGAATTGTTTATATGCATGATATGTTTCATTTCTTACTGTTTCTTTTTTATTATCAATAACAGGCACTAAACTTTTCCCATTAACCGAACCAGGTATAGTAATATTAGTCATATCACAAACTGTTGGAAAAATATCATGAATATAACTAAGAGCATCTATTTTCCTGCCTTTATCTTTAATCAGGCTTCCTGAGAGCACAAAAGGCACATGAATGCCGTCTTCATCATAAACATTTTGTTTACCAATTAATCCGTGATTTCCAACCGCCAAACCACTATCTCCCGCAAAAACGATTAATGTATTTTCATAAGCACCACTTTCTTTTAAAGCAGCAATTATTTTACCAATTTGATGATCTAAATGTGAAATTATTGCATAATAATCGGCTAAATGCTGTTTAGCAACCTCTTCAGTCCGTGGCCAAGGCGCTAATTCTTCATCTCTTAAAAACATATGACCATTATCAAAAGGATGCTGAGGCATATAAGAAGGTGGTAAATTGATAGCTTCTGGGCTATACATCTCTCTAAACTTTTTAGGGGCTTGTCTCGGGTCGTGTGGCGCATGAAATGCAACATACATAAAAAAAGGTTTTTTCCCTTTTTTCTTTTTTATATACTGAACTGCATGTCTCGCAAAAACCTCCGAAGTATGAGGTCCATCCAATTCTGTTCTAATAGGACCTCTTTTGTCGTCTTTTGTTAATGCTCTTTGAATTTCTTTTCCGTTATCATCATAAGTCAACAGGTAGGCATCCTCCTTTTTAAATGCTCCAGATTTATCCCAATCCCAAAATGGCATTCTAAAATGATCTACTAAATACACGCCCCGTCCCATAATTTTATCACCAGAATCGAACGAACGCACTAAAGACTTATTATCGTTGTGCCATTTCCCAACGATATGTGTGTTATAGCCTGCTTTTTTAAAAGTTTCTCCTATAGTTTCGTGTGCATCAGGAATAACCCGACCATGTCCTTCCAGTTTAAAAAGATGACGTCCAGAAAGCAACATGGCTCTGCTTGGAATACAAGTCGCTCCTGAAAAAGCACCCATTAAATACGTATTTGTAAAGGCAACACCGTCATCTACCAATCGATCTATATTAGGAGTTTTTACTTCCATTCCTCCCAGGGCATGTATCCCTGAAAAACGATGATCATCAGTATAAATAACCAAAACGTTAGGCTTTTTATTTTTTTTCTTTTGAGCAGTAGTTTGCAATCCCATTAAACAAATCATGAATGCAAAAACTAACTTTAATAATTTCATTTCTAATAATTTTAATTTATTTACTTATCAACTCCTAATAAGACATTTACATCTTCAAAAACTGCTTTTTCTCTAATGTCTGCTGCTTTTAGTTCAAAATTTATTTTTGAAAATCGAAGCGTATCTATATGCCTGCCATACATTCCATAGGCTGGCAACGTTTTAAAGAAGCTAAATTCTGGATAAGCAGTTTCTTGTTCTTCAACGTCTGTTAGCTCTAAATTTTCTTCACTCCCTGGAAGTGTCATTGAGATGTTTTCCAAAAAAACAGACCCAATTTTATGATTAGGAGTGCCTGTAATAAAAATGCCTGAAGGTGAAGATACCCGCGAGTTTTCTATATCTTGAGTTGTTGCTGTAATATTTTTTATATGGACATTTTTAATAGAACCTACTGGTTGTTTTTTTGCATTTCTATAAGTGCGCAAGCGTTCACCTAATCGAATAAAAATCGGCATATCAACTTTATTCATTTTAATATTGTCGATTTCTATGTCATAAATGTTAGCACCATCAACACTTAAAAGTTTTATACCGCCTCCTTTAGTATCATAAATTTCACAATCTTTAATTGAAATAGCATAAAAGTCACCCATAGATTCTGTTCCAAATTTAAGAGCACCCCAATCACTTTTTAGCTTGCAATCGCTCACTTTTACATGATGAGTTGGCAATGGAGAAGTTGCTTTTATACAAATAGCATCGTCACCTGTATCAATATGACTATTAGTTATTATCACATCATGACTTGAATCCAAATCTATACCATCATTGTTATGGTGCGCATGGCTGTATATACTAATGCTATCAACTTTAATATTTTTAGATTGATAGAAATGGCAGGTCCATGCTGCTGGCTGCCTTAAGTTTACATTTTTCAAGCTTATAGCACTTGAACGCACAAAGCGAAGTAGAAAAGGACGGTTTGTTCCAAACTTTTTCTGTTCTTTTTTATCAATATTTAATTTTTTTATTTTTTGCTGGATATTTTTATGTAAAAAAGCTTTTCCGTTACCATCAATGATTCCTTTTCCTGTAATGCCAATATTAGAGGCATCTGTAGCTCCAATTAAACAATTTCCACGTTCTTGACCCGTAGCATCTACAAAGGTATCAATACTTTGATAATCTTGAGGATTAGAACTTCCTACCAATTTAGCACCTTCTGAAACATGAAGAGTTACATTATCTTTTAGAAGAATGGTGCCACTTATGTAAATTCCGTTTTCAATAAAAACGGTACCTCCCCCTTCTTTGAAACAGACGTCAATTGCTTTTTGAATGAAGCCTGTATTTATAGTGAGGCTATCTCCTTTTGCTCCGTAATCTATAATATTATATGTTGTTGTTTTATGATTACAGGCAGCAAGTATAAAAATTGATAGTCCTACTATAAAGGATTTAAAGTATGTCATTGATTTATATATTTTGCTTTATTTACTGAAGAATTATTAGCTTTTGTATTTTGAATATTACCATTTATAACATCATCAAAAACGATAGGCGACCTATAGTCTTCTTTTACGGTATTAACTTGAACATTATTAATGGAGATCCCCTTAACATGGCGAGCAAATACACCATAAGCAGGAAGGGTTCCCACTAAATGAAACTCTGGCCACCATCCATTTAAAACATCTAAAGTATATTCTTTAAATACTGTTTTTCTGGCATCTTCTTGAGTGCCTCCACCAGAAACAGTCATTTGAATATTATTTAATTGAATATCTGTAATATAATGATTAGGCATGCCTGTAATAAAAATAGCTGAATTCTTATCAAGGTCACTATTATCTGCTATAATTCCATCAAATATAAAATGATGCATCGCTTTCATAGGATACATCTCTTCGGGAGCATCTACACATGCTTTTTGTTCTGCAAAAGTCATAAAAACAGGTCGTGGCACATTTTTCATTACCAGATTAGAAAAAGTCATATTCTTCATTTCCCCACCTTCGTTTAACTGAATTTTTAAACCTGAATCATCAATATCATTAAACGTACAGTTGCTAACCGTAACAGATTCTATATTGCCTCTTGAAAGCAACCCGATGCGCATACCAGCCCATTTACTTGTAAAAGTGCAATTGGTAATAACAATATTTTTACTGGGCTTATCTTTTAATGAAGCTTGAATACATATTGAATCATCACTAGTATCAAAAGAGCTATCCGATACACGAACATTTGTACAGCCATCAAAATCCAATCCATCGCCATTGTTATTTGCTCTACTGTGTATTTTTATACCACTTACAACAATGTCATTACAATATAACCATGCTGAAGTCCAAGCAGCCGGGTTTTTAATGGTTACTTCCTTTAAATGAATATGGTTGCTATTCATAAACCGCATAAGCATAGGCCTCCCTGTTTCTCTAGTAAAATTTTTAAAATAGCCATTACCATCTATAGTCCCGTAACCCTCAATTGCAAAAGAAGTTGCTCCTTTAGCAAAAATTAAACAACGATCCATATGAGGCTCGTTTTTATACATGTTTTTATGCGTATCTGTAGTATAATCTTCAATACTTGCACTGCCTAATAAAGTTGCTCCATTTTCAACATGTAGTGTTACATAATCTTTTAAATAGATCGTACCAATAAGAACTATTTTTCCAGAAGGAATAATAACCTTTCCTCCTCCATTTTTAGTACATGCATCTATCGCAGCCTGAACAGCTTTAGTATCCAGACTAACACCATCTGCTTTCGCTCCAAAATCCCTTACATCAAAATCTTTAGCGTAAATAGATGTAGTAATAAGTAAAAACAAAAAACATTTTTTCATAATAATTTTTTAGAGTTTTATAGACTTTAGGTTTACCGTATCGCCAACCTTTTCTTGCCAGATCATTAGTTTTTTATGAAGTTTTTTAAATTCTTTTTTTCCTTGTTTAGTCCCTTTAAGATTTGTCGTTTCCCAAGGATCTTTTTCTAAATCATATAACTCAACGTCTCCAGATTTTGGATAAATAATTAACTTCTGATTATTAGAAATAATGCCTCTTTGATCATCAAACATAGCTAAATAAATAGATTCTCTGGCTTTATCTGTTTTATTGATAAGTGGGTTTAAACTTTGAAAGTCAAAATTAACTTTAGTTTTAACATCTGCCAATTCCAATAGTGTTGGGAGTACGTCTTGAAGGTAGACGCGTTCTTTTATCTTTTTATTTGCGGCAATGCTTGGCGCTTTTATAATGAGTGGTGCTGTAACACTTGGCTCATACAAGCATACTTTACCAGCAACACCATTCTCTCCAAAACTAATGCCATGATCGGACATAAAAACAATAATGGTATTATCATAAACACCCTTTTCTTTTAAAGCATTTATTATATCACCAATGCGTTCATCCATATGAGTAACCATTGCATTATTTTGCTGCACTCTGGATTTCATAGTTTCAGCTTTTAATGGGGCTTTGGTATAATTGTATTTTATATTCGGGTTTAAAGGACTGTTATCGATAACACTTGGAGGGAGTTCGATCTTATTGGTAGGATACAGATCATAATATTTTTGCTCTGTTTGTCTAGGTACATGTGGTGCATTAAAAGCAGCATAAACAAAGAAAGGTTTATCACTATTATATGTTTTTATATATTGGGCAGCTTCGTTACCAACAATATCGGTAGCATGCCCTTCATCTGTGTAATAGGTTTTAAGTTGCCCTGCAAGTATAGAGCCTGTTTGGTCAAAAATACCTTTAGGCTTATTTCCCATAGCATGCCATTTCCCTGTCATATAAGTATTATACCCTTGCTCTTTTAATATTTCGGGTAAAGATATTGGTGCATTTTGTTTGTTGATTTTTTGCGAATCCCATAAGTATTGCCCATAAAAAAGCATGGTTCTACTTGGTATACATACTGCAGGAGACCAGCACCCCATATTATAAGCTGATGTAAACGAAACACCCGCTTCTACAAGCTTGTCCATATTTGGAGTTACCATAGAAGGGTTGCCATAAGCGCCAACAGCTTGGTTACTTTGGTCGTCAGACTCTATAAATACGATGTTAAGATTATTTTGTGCATTAATAGCACAAACAGTTAAACTGAATAGCAATGTGTATAAAGCTTTTTTCATTCTAAGTGTACTTTTTTGTTTGATTCTAATTGGCTATCTATTGTATATCTATTAACTTTTGGATTACCATCTCCACGAGCAAATTCAATTTTCTCTTTCCAAACAGATTGTAATGTTTTTAAAACACCTTTATATGCTGTTTTATGTATAAGATTATTCAGCTCTGATGGATCGTTTCTTAAATTATATAATTCCTCATAAACGGGTAGTTCTCCTTTTATAGAAGATTCAATATAGTCTCTGTAAATAGCAATATCTGTATCATGGACTGCATATAACATTTTGTTTTCATTGATCCCTAATTGCTTAGCAACAGCCATTTTTTTACTAGCTGAAAAAGTATTGTTTTTATAATATCTAATGTATTTCCATTCTTTATTTTGAACGGCTTCACAACGCGGGTTTCCAAATTGTGTGGACCACAAGTTTTCGGTAAACACATAATCACGAGGTTCTCGTATGTCTCCGCTAATAAGTCCAGAAATATCTTTTCCTTGAAATTCTAATGGGATAGCCGTTTTCCCAAAAGTAAGAATCGTTGGTGCTATATCGATGCTCTGAACTAAGGCATCACTTTTAATTCCTCTATTTTTCTTTTTTACCCTTGGATCCATAATAATTAGAGGAACATGAGTCGTTTTTTCATAGCAAAATGCCTTACCTCCTAAGCCTTGTTCTCCCATAAACAGACCATGATCTGATGTAAAAACGATAATAGTGTTTTTATTTAATTTTAATGCTTTAAGCTTTCTTATTAAATCTCCAATCATACGATCAACACCACTCATAGCTTGTAGTTGACGTATATATCTCTCTTTTGTAGTTTCAGGATTATCTACATAATTATAGCCCGTTTGCCTGTCATCAGTACGAAGTAAATCCTTAGGTAGTTTAGGGTTTTTGATATTTGCTTTTGCAACATAATTATCAGGAAGAGGAATTTCCATATCGCGATAAAGCGTTTTGTAAATAGCATCATCTTCTGGTTTTAATTGCATACTACTCGTACCTGCTCCATGCGGTAAATTAAAGCTTATCGATAGCAAAAAAGGTTTGTTTTCAGGACGTTTTTCTAAAAATTCGATGGCACCTTTCAGCCTTCGTTCATTATTATCCAAAAAAGAATTAACCCCTTCGGCAATGATTTCTGGCTGTGTATGAGCCATGGCATCATTAAATATTTTATGTCTGTCTTTTGGATAAAAACCTAAATGCCCATGACCAGCATACCAATAATCAAAACTCTTATCCATAAGACCACTTTGATAACCTCCTTCACCAATTGGCGCATGGTTTTTACCAATCCAACCTGTATAATAACCTGTTTTTCGCATCAAAACAGGATAGGATTGTTCCCAAGCTTCAGCAGAGACACTCGTTCCAGAATTGAAATTCACACCATGTTTCCGCTCAAATTGACTCAATAAAATAGAAATTCTACTCGGCGTACATATAGCACTTGTTATATGAGCATTTGTAAACAAAATTCCTTGGTCTGCCAGTTTATCTATCTGTGGCGTTTTTACAATCTCATTACCTGTACAACCTAATAATCCATAAGATTGATCGTCTGTTAAAATGAAAATGATATTAGGACGTTCTTGAACTGCTAATCCATTTATTATAAAGTAACAGAAAAATGTTAGTACTAGAATATTATATTTCATTTTAAAATTTTATAATAATCATTCTTAAACCACTGAATGTCTTTCACATTACTTACCTTTTGTTGATTTTTTAAGGGTTTCTTGTAATCTTTTTTCTTCAAGAATGACATTTTTCGGATGTGGATCTACCCAACCAGGTGCTATATTTTTTGAATCCCATTCTTTATAAGCTACTTCAAGTTTTACAATGATTTCAGGGTTTTTATCTGAGATATCATAACGCTCATAACTATCATTTTTTAAATTAAACAACAAGGTTTTATTCTTATAAGCACTTTTATACAATTTATAATCCCCTTTTCTTACTGCATATTCAAATCCGCCTACAGAGCGCCAAAATAAAATATCATGTGGGGTCCCTTTATTTTTGTTAGAGATATAAGGCAATAAGCTTTTACCGTCTAAATTCGACTTCTTTGTAGTATCAATATTTGCAGCTTGTAAAAAGGTTGGGTATAGATCTAAGGAAATAACAGGCTTATCATATACTTGATTTCCTATAATTTTTTTAGGCCAATTTATAAAGAATGGTACTTTAATACCTCCTTCGAACAACATGCCCTTATGTCCGCGGTATGGTCTATTATCGGCATGTTCTATTCTTCCTCCGTTATCACTTAAAAATACAATAATGGTATTGTCTTTTATATTATTTGCGACTAATGTAGAGTCAATTTTTCCTATTCCAGTATCAACTGCATTGACCATGGATGCATAAATATTTCTACCACTGTATTCGATATGTTTTGTTTTTTCAAGGTGCTTTTTAGTCGTATGATCTGGTGAATGGGGGGCATTATATGCTAAATAGATAAAGAAAGGCTTATCCTCTTTTTTTGTGATAAAGCTAATCGCTTCGTCGGTAAAATCATCTGTTAAATATGATAATTCACTTTGGGAAACTTCTTCTCCGTTACGATATATGGTTTGTAATGGATTAGCAGGATACCCCCAATAATTCATATTACCACCAGGAAATCCAAACCAATGGTCAAATCCTTGAGCAGGAGGATGCAAACCTGGATGATCTCCTACATGCCACTTTCCAATTGCACTAGTTCTATAACCTTGTTCTTTCAGAGCTTCAGAAATCATTTTTTCTGATAACGGCGTTCCTATGGATACATCATTTTCACCTTCATATGGCATATTACAATCATGCCCAAAACGTGCCTGATACCTACCTGTCAATAACCCTGCTCTAGATGGGCTACAGTAAGGATGAGACACATAGCCATTTGAAAAAACAACACCTTCTGAAGCCAATTTATCAAGACTAGGCGTTGGAATATCGGTACTTCCATTAAAACCTACATCAGCCCACCCTTGATCATCAGTTAGAATAAGGATTATATTAGGTTCCTCTTGAGCATACAATTGATTAAGCATTGAAATGCATAGAAAAGCGAATAATATTGTTTTTGATTGATAGTTCATTAAAAAAACTATTTTGTTTGAACTGTAATAGATTCAGGTTTTAATTTATCAGAAGAAGCGGTAATACTAATTTCCCCAACTGTTTCTGTAGATTTTACAACAAGCATACACAGTCCATTGAATGCTTTTCTATTATTAGCTTGAAAGGAAGCCAATGATGTTTGGTCTCCGTTTCCTACGGCTGCTAATGTACCTTCGCCTTCAATATTAAAATCCACCAAATTGTCTGCAAGAGGACAAATAACTCCAGCAACATCTTCGATCCTAACGGTTATAAAAGATAAGTCATTACCATCTGCATCAATTTCGGTTCTATCTGCTATTAATTTCACTTTTGCTGGTACTCCTGCTGTTTTTATTTCTTTAGTAGCAACTTCTTTTCCTGCATTATATGCGACTACTTTAAGCACACCCGATTGATAAGGCACCTTCCATGAAAGGCGGTATTTAGATTTATACATGCCTTTTTTAAAATCATGGTATTCTGATGGAATTTCGGTCATGTCTTTTCCTTTAATTTTTTTGCCGTAAGATTTACCATTTACAAACAGTTCCACTGCTTCTGCATTGGTATAAGCAAATACAGGAATTTCTTCTCCTTCTTTACCTTCCCAATTCCAATGCGGTAAAACATGCACCATTGGCTCTGTAGTCCATTGACTTTGATAAAGATAATACCTATCCTTTGGGAAACCGCATAAATCAACTGGGGCAAAATATGATGAACGAGATGGCCAATCTGCATTCCAATAGCCATTCGTTGAATTATCTCTACCCCCATAAGGTGTAGGCTCTCCTAAATAATCAAAGCCTGTCCAGATAAACTCCCCCAAAGATCTTGGTTCTTTAGCCTGAGCATCAAACTCTATGTCTGGTGCATAAGCCCATGGAGGCCCAACAATAACATCATAACTACTTACATGATTAGTTTCGTGCTTTTCAGTAAATTCAATAGGTAAATGATAAACCCCTCGACTACTTGTTAAAGATGCAGTTTCTGAACCATAAATAATCATATCTGGATTATTTTTCAGTATTTCTTTATACTGTTCTGGCCAATAATTCATACCAACGATGTCTACCTGTTCTGCCAATTTATTTGTAAAAGGAGCAGGAAAATGATTAAACCCTATAGTAGTTGGTCTGGTATCATCTTCATCATGACAAATATCATTTAAATGTTTTGTCAATTTCCAGCCATCTTCTCTAGCTTGTTCTAAAATCTCGTTACCTATACTCCACATGATCACAGATGGATGATTTCGATCTCGTTTAATCATATCTCGCAAATCTGTTTCATGCCATTCATCAAAATATTTATTATAGCCGTTTTTTATTTTACCTATTTTCCATTCATCAAAAGCTTCAACGATAACAACTATTCCCAATTCATCACAAACTTTTAATATTTCAGGAGAAGGCGGGTTATGACTTGTTCGTAATGCATTTACCCCCATGCTTTGCATAATTTGCATTTGACGTTGTTTGGCTCTAAAATTAATTGCAGCACCTAAAGGACCTTGATCGTGATGCATACAAACACCATTCAACTCAACGGGTTTTCCATTGAGTAAAAACCCCTTTTCTTTATCAAATTCTATGGTTCTAATTCCAAAATTAGTTGTGTATTGATCAACAATATTGCCATCTACAGTTACAGTACTTATAGCCTCGTAAAGCACAGGATTTGTAATATCCCATAATTCTGGATTGTTTACAGTTAACTTAATATTCTCAGTCGATTCTTTATCTACTTTGATCGTCGAGTTAACTTCGGCTACTATATCTCCATTTCTGTTTTTAAGCTCTGTTTTTAAAAATACTTCAGAAGCTGAACCATTAAAATTGGCAATTTTAGTTTCGATATTTACTAATGCTTTTTCTTTTGAAACCTCTGGAGTTGTCACATAAGTTCCGTACTGCGGAATATGAATAGCTTCATTGATTTTTAATCGAACGTTTCTATAAATCCCAGCTCCAGAATACCACCGTGCAGCTAAATCTTTTGGTGTTAACTGTACCGCAATCACGTTATCTTCGTTGAATTTAATATACTTAGTTAAATCTAATTCAAAACCAATATAACCGTAAGGACGTTCGCCAATATAGATTCCATTAAGCCAAACTTTAGCCTCGTTCATGGCACCATCAAACTCAATAGATATATGCTTCTTTTTATTTTCTTTAGACACAAAAAAATGTTTTCTATACCAGCCTTCACCGTAAACTGGAAGACCTCCTGTTCTAGCATTATATATGCTATCAAAAGGGCCTTCTATAGCCCAATCGTGAGGTAAATTTAATTTTCTCCAATCCGAATCATCAAAATTAATGGATGCTCCTTCTTCAAAAGCTCCTTTTGAAAAGAGCCAATCTTTATTAAAATTCTGATCTCCTATTGATCTTGTTTTTTCAGGAACATCACAAGAAAAAAAAGAAATGGTCACTACTAATAAAATTATGGGATAAATCCATTTGAAATTTTTCATATATCTGCTATTTTTTAACTATATAAACACATTTATAGTAAATATAATTTATACCCATACTTTAATAAAAAATAATAGAGAAAATCTTTTCAAAAAACACATATGTTATATAAAAAAAACCACCCGCTTTAATTCTTAGAGACAAACGGAGTTGATTTCAATAAAACCGATGCATAATTTATCTTATATCCATTTTTCATCAAACATGTTAATTCATAATAACATCATCGATTAAACAGGCTAATCTTAACTTGAGAATAGCCGCGAGGTATTACTCATAGTTCAAAATACATGTACATATAGTTCATTGACAATAGATCACCTCCATTTAACCAATCTATTAAATTGTTTTTGCATTATTTAGCAAAACTTAAGTCAAATAATGAATTTTTAAATAAAAATAAAAATGAACAACAATTATGAAGTGAGATATGCTTCAAGTCCTCAAGCTGTAAAACAATATGACACTAATGCATTGCGTAATGAATTTTTAGTAGAAAATGTAATGACTACAGATGCCTTAAAATGGATTTATTCTCATTATGATAGATACATGATTAGTGGCGTCATTCCTGCTACTAAATCTGTTGAACTTGAATCTGTTGACCCTTTAAAATCTGATTTTTTTTTAGACAGAAGAGAACTTGGTATTATAAACATTGGAGCTACTGGCACAGTAACTGTAGATGGAACGAAATACACACTTGAACACAAGGAAGCACTATATCTTGGACAAGGGAATAAAAAAGTTATTTTTTCAAGTAAGTCATATAATAACCCAGCACAATTTTATTTAAACTCTACACCTGCTCATAAAGCTTTCCCAAATAAAAAAATTGGGATAAATGATGTTGAAGTTGTTGAATTAGGTGCTCCAGAAACAGCAAACGCACGTACTTTAAGAAAATATATTGTAAACAGTGTTGTTGATGTTTGTCAATTACAAATGGGAATGACGACCTTAAAACAAGGAAGCGTTTGGAATACCATGCCTGCCCATGTACATGACAGAAGAATGGAGGTTTATTTTTATATTGAAGTGCCAGAAAATCAGGCCGTTTGCCATTTTATGGGACAACCTAACGAAACCAGACATATTTGGATGGCCAATAATCAAGCTGTAATTTCTCCACCATGGTCAATTCACTCAGGTTCAGGAACTAGTAGTTATACATTTATTTGGGGAATGGCTGGCGAAAATTTAGACTACAGTGATATGGACACTTGTAAAATAAACGAATTAAGATAATATTAAACCTCAGATTATGGTCTTTAAAAAACTATTTATTCTTTGTTTTTACATGCTAATTTTCGCTTCTTGTACTAGACAAGAGCGTAAAATAGTTACTATTAAAAACACATTAAATATTGAAAGAATATTTGAAACTGTTGAGTTAACAAAAGAATTTTTAAAAGTTGACTCCTTGACTAATCTAGTTATAAAAGATATAAACTCAAGTGAATTAATGATCTCTCAACTTGTTGACAATAATGAGGATGGTATATATGATGTTTTATTATTTCAACCTGAAGTGTCTGCCAATTCAGAAAAAAAATATGAAATCGTATTAGCTCCCAAAAAATTAAAACCAGAACCAGAAGACATTTGCTTTTCTCGTTTTGTTCCAGAACGAACAGATGATTATGCCTGGGAAAATGATAAAGTAGCATTTCGAGTTTTTGGACCAACAGCTCAAAAAATGATTGAAGACGGCATACCAGGAGGCACATTATCCAGTGGTGTTGATGCATGGCTTAAAAGAGTTAACTACCCTATTATAAACAAATGGTACAAAAAGAATACAGATGGCGAATCTTATCATGAAGATACTGGAGAAGGTCTGGATAATTTCCATGTGGGAATAAGCAGAGGTGTTGGGGGAATTACTATAAAACATCAGGATTCCTTTTATTTATCTAAAAATTTCACAAATTGGAGAACTATTACAACGGGACCTATTAGAACTAGTTTCTATTTAAAATATGAAGATTGGGATGCTAATGGCAGTACTATAAAAGAATCTAGAATTATTAGTTTAGATTTGGGAAGCAATTTATCGAAATTCGAAATATCTTTAGATGGATCTCATTCTATTCTGGCTGGTTTAACCTTACATGAAAAAGATGGAGACGTTGTAAGTAATAATGATAATTATTGGATAAGCTACTGGCAACCACATGACGATTCTGAACTTGGAACTGCTATCGTTTCTACAAAAGAATATTTTATTGATTCTGAAAAGTATAACACTGATAAAAAAGATTTGAGTAATGCTTTTGCTAACTTGAATATTTTAAATAATAAAGTGACATATTATGCTGGATTTGGTTGGAAAAAAAGTGGGCAATTTGAAAGCAAAAAAGAATGGGAAAACTATTTGAATCAATTTTCATTAAAAATCAACACCCCTTTAATTGTAAAGTTAGAAAGGAACTAATAATCTAAATTATAAATTTTGTCATGTTGATTGAATAACTAGACACCTTAAAAAGGCAAGCCCCTACTCATCCCTCATTTAGAACAACATAGCTTCCCTTATCACCAATTTACAACATATCAAACTCACGTTAAATTAAGAAATTCACTGACTACAAAAGTTAACTTTCTTATATATATAACCTATAAAAAACAAAACCTGCGCAGTATTTGGCACAGGTTTTTTTATTAAAAAATATATGTTATTTAACCAAGAATATTAATCATTCCAATGTTCGTCAATGATTTCTTTTAAATGTGGATAATCATGATCTTCTTCATTTAGCTTTTTTCTTGTTTCTTTCAATTCAGCCTTCATCTTTTCAATAATGTCTTTATATTCTGGATTACTGTATTGATTCACTAATTCTCCTGGATCATTCTTTATATCATAAAACTCCCAAGCAGCTGGGGTCACTCCTACTTTGTTAGAATGCGTTTCATCATTCCAATACATAGTAAGCGAGCCTTCTTTTTCTAAATCATAATGTCTTCCGTAAAAGAAAATTAATTTATGTTCCTTGCTCCTTATTCCAAAATGAGCTGGAATATCATGATGGATCATTTGCATCCAATAGCGATAATAGGTGCTTGTTCTCCAGCCTTCAGGTGTGTTTCCTTTTAAAATTTCCAGTGCACTTTCTCCTTGCATGTACTCTGGTTTTTTACCGCCAGCCAATTCTATTAAAGTAGGCGCAAAATCGGTATTATTTACCATCAAATCTGTTCTGGAGCCTTTCTCTACCTTTTCTGGATAACGAACAATTAAAGGCATGTGAATTGATTCCTCATACATCCATCTCTTATCTTCAAAATCATGTTCTCCTAACATCATTCCTTGGTCTGAAGTATATACTATAATCGTGTTTTCCCACAGACCTTTCTTTTTTAAATAATCAAAAAAACGTCCTAAGTTATCATCTACACCTTTTACGCATCTTAAATATCTTTTTAAATATTCTTGGTAGGCAGCACTAGTTGCTTCTTTTTCTGTAGGCTTATCACCTGTTTTATAAACATTAACATAACTACGATTTGGATGTCTTTTAGAAATAGAAGATCCTATCATATTTACTAAACTGTCATTTTTACCACGAGTTGCTTCAGACCCCCAAAGTGGTTGATTGTACAAACTTTCTGGTTCAGGAATAAATTCATTTTCTAAATAATCGGCATATTTAGGGTTGAATTCAAACATATCATGCGGTGCTTTTAAATGATACATTAAGAAAAAAGGCGTTTCATCATTACCCTTTGTATTTTCAAACCAATCTAATACTTGATCTGTAATAACATCTGTACAATGTCCTTTGTATTCAACAGTATTATTTGGCCATTCTTTTTCTCCACGTACTCTAAAAACTGGATCGAAATACTTTCCTTGTTTTGGCAGTACTTTATAATAATCAAAAGCTTCAGGTTCCGAATGTAAATGCCATTTTCCAATCATGGCCGTTTTATACCCCAACTTTTTCATTTCTTGTGGAAGATATTGCTTTTCTGTATCTAATTCATGCCACAAATCTAAAACACCATTTGCCTGACTGTATTGCCCTGTCATAATAGACGCTCTACTTGGAGTACAGATAGAATTCGTAACAAAACAATTATCAAAAACCATCCCTTCACTTCCTAACCTATCCAAATTTGGCGTTGGATTTAAACTTGCTAAACGCCCTCCATACATACCTGTTGCTCCAGCTGCATGATCATCTGTCATAATATAGATGATATTTGGTTTTTTAGCTGCCTTTTTCTCAGTTTGCCCACAAGAAATAAATACCAATCCACAAAATAATAATCCTAAGATTACAGAAAATTTTAATGTCTTTATATTTTTCATTCTTTTTGGTTATTTAAAAAGAGGTATTTATAAAATTTTAGGCTTCAAATTCTTTTTTCTTAGCTAGCAAAATATGATCACAAACTAAAACCAACTCATCTCGTTGATTAAATATTTCAACATGCTCATTAACATGTCCCAATTCGGGACGCTTGGATTCTTTCTTTTCACTAATCGTTACTACAACTCGAATTGTATCTCCAATATATACTGGCTTTATAAAACGCAATCGGTCATACCCTTTAGAAAAGGCCTCTGGATTAATCTCTGTAGCAGTCATACCAATACCAACACTAAATGTAAGTGTTCCATGGGCTATTCGTTGTTTAAAGGGCTGTTTTTTACACCATTCGGCATCCATATGATGTGGAAAATAATCCCCTGTATGCCCAGCATGAACAACAAAATCTGTTTCAGTAATCGTTCTTCCTAAAGTCTCCCTTTTACTACCTAATTCGTAATCTTCATAAAATCTTGATACAATGTGCATGTCTTAATATTTTTGTGATGAAACTATCTACCCATCCAGCCTCCGTCAACAAGAACAGTAGTACCATTCATGTAAGCAGCAGCTTCTGAAGCTAAAAATACTGTTGGACCAGCAAAATCTTCAGCTTCACCCCATCTACCAGCAGGAATACGAGATAAAATAGATTCAGCTCTAGTCTTATCATTTCGTAAAGCTTCTGTATTATCTGTTGAAATATAGCCAGGTGCTATCGCATTTACATTAACACCTTTCCCTGCCCATTCGTTAGCAAAAGCCATTGTTAATTGTCCTATAGCTCCTTTACTTGCAGCATACCCAGGAACGGTGATTCCTCCCTGAAATGTTAATAACGACGCTGTAAATATTACTTTACCAGAACCTCTTGACACCATATCTTTACCGAACTCTCTCGTTAAAATAAACTGTGCATTCTGGTTTACTTCAATTACTTTATCCCACAGATCATCTGAATGCTCAACAGCTGGAGCTCTTAAAATAGTTCCTGCGTTGTTTACTAAAATATCTATGGTCGGATTGTCTTTTTTAGCTTCTGCTATAAAAGTATACAATGCCTTTCTATCTGAAAAATCACATTGATAAGCTTTAAAACTTTTACCTACAGCCTGTACTTCTTTTTCAACATCGCTACCTTCCAATTCCAATGAAGCTGACACACCAATAATATTAGCACCTGCTTCTGCCAGACCAATTGCCATAGCTTTTCCAATACCTCTTTTACACCCTGTTATTAAAGCTGTTTTTCCTTCTAAACTAAATTTGTTCAAAATACTCATTATATAATTTTATTTATTATTTTTCCCTTTGTTAAACTAACAATTTATCCGGTGGCGAAGTTAAATAAAGTTCCTTAGAATTTTGTTCTCAAATGATACTTTCTTCACCGCCAAAAAGTTCAAATACCACCTTTTTTAGGTCATATGCTAAACCCTTTCTTTTAAACAGTTTAAATTTGATTTTTTTTTAGAAACATGAGTCATTTAACAGATAATATAACCGCTCAAATTGGAGAGAGCAAGAATAAGCTTTCACGAGTTCCTCTAATTAGAAATATTCAGATCTTTTTAATGTTTTTAAAAGAAATTCAATGTATTTATTAAAAGTGTTTGCAATCGTAAAAAGCAGAAAATTATATGCTAAGAACTATTGAACAAATTTTAGTTTAAAAGACTTCGTTTTAGCTTATAATTTTAGTTATAGGATAATTGCTCTTATACAATATTGATAGAAGGTTTTAATTGATTATAATTTTTGAATATGAAAGATTCATGAATTATTTTCCATGTCTTTTTATTTTTTTATTAAAAAAACTAAATTCAAAAATTTGGTTCACTATTTTTTGGAAATAATAATTTTAACAGATTTATCATAATCGAAATTCTTAAGCTGAAACTCATATTCCATCCAAACTAAGGAATCGTAGCGCTCTGAATCAGAAAGTCCATCACTAGATTTCGATTCTCCCTCTATTCCATGAATAGAAAGCATTATTTCTTCATGGATATCTCCTTTGAAAAGAGAAAGATATGCCGTTGCTTTTGTTGGACCTCCAATATATGGTCGTTTGTGACTAAATTCAGTTAATGAGATAGACAGAGAATCCTCAAAATGCAATTTTTCATTAATCTTTAACTCAACAATTACTCCATACTGAAAATTTTGATTTAACATTTTTTGTTTTTCAGGTTTAATTTGGGCGTATGTTAGAAAGTTTGAAAAAAGAATAACAAATAAAAAAATACTTATTTTTAGTATAGAAATATTTTGGAATTTTGTTTTCACCTTTCTTAGGTTTTTTAATTTCAACTGCGTTTAACGTAATAAAAACCTCCTTTAAACCTAATAAAATTGAGCTAAGACTAGTACTGAAACTAAAAGCTACAAACTCTTAATCAAGCATTTAGTCAAAGCTTTTATATGTTATTTTTTATCAACCAATTGACAAATACTTCTACGTGCCCTGCATAACAAAAACACATGCCTCAAAATTTTTGTCGGCTAAATCGTCTTTTCGAATTCCAAAATACCCTTGTGCATCACCAATATTGCTAAAAATAGGCATAGATAGTATGTTAACAAATTCTTCCGCCAATTCATCTTCATCTACATCACATTCCTCTTCTTCCATATATGCATACACCCAATCGTAAGCCACATCATCCTGAATCGCTGGAGGTACTCCTAATATTTGACTTGCATCTGAATCTTTTGATATTGCTTCGTGAAATTCGATGATATGATTATAATCATTGTTAGAAAGATTTTCCTCAAATTCTGTATAGCTATAAATATCGTTTGGAACCTCAAAAAAAGGTTCAAAGCTTATTGCCGATTCTTTAAATTGATAACCAAGGGGCAGTGTTTTTGGAAAAGGCACATTCTTTAATTGAGCCATATCATCTCCGTCATAAAAAAGCACCTGGTATTTTTCTTTAGGCTCTATAAATTCAAATTCTGCTCCATATTCATTTATTGGTTCTTCATAGTGCGCAAAGAAATATAAAATGCCACTTTTAGGTAAATAATCTTGAACGTGATTCGATGCTATTTCAGAAAAATTCAATTGTGCAAAAAACACCATAGGAGCACCTTCATACTCTGGCCATTTCATGTTAGGTGCTAAATGAGGCGTACCTCCTATTTTTGACATTCCTAAGGTTATTTTTTTTGAAACTACTCCTTCAATTTTTATAGCTGGAATAGTTTCTGATTCGATAAAATCAAAATAAGACTTCTTTATGGTATTGGGGTTTTCCCATTTGATTTTATCAAATTTGTTTTTAAGTATGTTTAAATGTTCTTTCTTGTTGATCATGGGATATTGTTACTAATTAATAAAAGCAAAAATACCCAGTTCAGACTAGTTATAATACCCTGTTTTCAGTGAAAATTGTTATCTCTTGGGGCATGACAAGCTGTTAGTAATTATAGGAAACATTCGTTACCCCCTTTTTTATGATTACAAATGGTAGATGAGAATTTTATTTTCAAATTAGCTAAAACACTTAATCTTTAGCTCAGTTCCTTTAAGACCTCTTCCGTTGGCTGATATTGCTCCTTATATACCACCTTAATATCAATCGCATTCTCTTCTTTTAGAAGACTATTAATTGCCTTGCAAAGTTTCTTATACGCTAAATTGACAAATTGTAGACATGACTCTGGCTCAAATCTAAGCCCTTCACTCGTATGACCAATAAAAGTGTATACTTTAAAATTGGTCATTACATCATCAACATCACTATTCCAAATATTAGGAATATCAACTTCTGTAAAATCATCTTGTTGCACCAAGTACACTTTTGGCGGAAAAGTCATTCGGTCTTCATACTCTAAAACTATTCCTTTGAGTGATGCTAAATTTTCCTTTCCAATAACAGGTACGATCAGTTTACTTAAAAGAGCAACCATATTATCTATTACTTCATACATATAAGAATCATCTACACAAAATCTCACCGATCTATTACCCATATTTATCATGTCAATTCGATACAGATTCTCATCCTTATACATATACTCATAATCATGCTTAGTTTCGTCTTTATATCGTGAAAAATACATAGTATGAGAAACATTAGCTCTTACTATTTTATCTTCTTCAACCAGATAGTTTATGGATTCAAATCTTAAATCTGAGTATTTTAGACACTCAACAGGTAAACCATTGCGATATTGGATTATACTATACTCTTCCAGACTAGGTTTTTCCTTAACATGAAAATTATGGTGATATAATGTATTTTTATGATGTTCTAAAAAATCAATTCTCAATAAACTTCCATCATAAAATTCTTTAATCATATAAGGTTTCCTGTCTTTTATTTTATAATGAAAATAGGATTTAGCATCTGGAACATCTGTCTGCAATCTTTCCATCCAACCATAAGAAGGTTTATGTTTTGTTAATTCCTTATAAAAAGGCTCACTATAATACTCTTGAGATATACTATAAAAATTTTTTCCTTCTCGTTTTTGATTTTGTTCTAAAATATGAGGGTAACGATCTAGTTGTTCTTGAATAATTCGTTTTACTTCAATAATTTCTTCATCTTGATCAAACGCACTTTGTTCTTTTTGTTCTCTTTCATTTATTTCTTTTTCCCACTCAGCCCAGACTTTTCTGGGAAGTGTTTTTTCCATAAACATTTCTTCATTACAAGCGTTATAATCCCTTGCTAAAACAAAATAATCTTTGGTCTGATTAATGCTTTCATTAAACATTTCATCATTTTTTAGAGCTTTGGATATTTCAACATAAACATCTATAACTTTAGGTTCTACTTCTTCGAAAGGGAGGTCTTCGATTAAGGCATTCGTTCTAGAATACAATGCATCATCTTTATTAAAATCAATCGAAAAAACACCATCTTCACTAAACAAACGAAGATCTGGAGCATTAATCCAACTTAAAGATCCACCATCATACTCTTCCAATATAGATTCTTTTTCCTGAACTGTTGCCATAGCGAAAGTTGGCGGAAAAGGGAATTGCATATTATATTCCATTAAAGACAAACAAATATCTTTTTCTTTTGGAGGATTGGATATAATACCTTCTTTAATAACTTCAAAAATGGATTGCTTACACTTCTCCAACAAGGAATCAATTGATTCTTGAGCCAAATTTGCATCAAAAACCTCAACATCAACTCCTTCTACAACAGAAACAATTTTATCCACTCCAGATTGATCTGCTTTTAAGTATACTTTACGCTGCTCAGAATACGAAGCGTTACATTTTGAATCAAAATAATGAATAGTAATATGTATTTCTACCTCCGACACATAAACAAAATCATGTTGCTCCCCGCCATACATCCCGAATTTTTTAAAACATTTTGGAGCACCTGAATCTAATTTTTCTAAATATTCTACATGCACAGCCTTCTTAATATTTGGATTGCTATATATCTCATAGCGCCACGAAAGGTTTTCTTCTGTTTTATAAAAGCTGTCATAGTAAGTTTCTCCTCCACAAAACAATCGAGAAAAAATTAATTTTCGATCTTTGAGCATACACAGATACTGGTCTTGTTCTTCTAGCGCTTCAAGAGACGTTTCAAATTTTAATTTATCCAACGGCATATTAGTCCTTTCACAATGAAATGGCTCTAAACTAAAAAAATCATAAGCACTGTATAAATACATTGCTTTCTCTTTCTCCACGTTTGACAAGTATTTTTTATATCTACTCGGTAGGTCTTCAAAAATTTTTTGCAGTTCTTTCATTTTATTTTTATAGCTTATTCACTCCCAAACGATATTCAATCTTGTTTTTTAAATAAAATATAATAAAGAATACGTAAAAATAAGCGCAACTATCTTTTTACATTACCCCGAATCCAGTGAAAATTTGCTTTCAAAAATTTTCAAAACATTGCTACCTCCAATTTAATTGATTTCCTTTTTTTATTAGATTAGAAACTTCTTCTCATAAATTATAGTTTGGAGTAACACCTCCATGATTATTAGATTGATAAGCAGATTCTACTATGGCCATTGAATGCACAACATCTTCAACACTTGTTGGAAGCTCTTCAGTAGAACCTTCAACATAACGCATTAAAGATGCCATCGTTCCCACAAAAGCATCTGGAAACCATGATCCTTCCAATGGCACCTCAACCCATTTAGGGTCTTCCCCATCTTTAACAATACAATATTGGAATAAATCTGGTTTTCCATTAGGATAATCCAACAACAAGCCTATTCTTGCCTTAATAGCGCCTTTAGTCCCCTCCCATTTCACAAAACTTTCCTGATTTTTCTCTCCAAAATTATGATCGTGATTGGTATTGATAATCGCACGCATCGCATCATTATAATCCATAATGGTCGTGGTACGTGTAGAGGACATTGGTTTTCCTGGATTCTTCAATGTTTTAGAATACACTTTCTTTGGATTTCCTAAAAATGAACGAATCAAATCGATGTAATGAATACTATGTTGTTGAATTTCTAAACGCGGATGATTCACCACGTTTGGAAAATACTCCCATGGTGTATAGGTTGTTAAGCGGACTTCAAAATCGTACAATTCACCTATGAGACCTTGTTCTATTAGATATTTAGCAGCCATAACATATGGAGCAAAACGCATTTGACAATTAATAGCAGCCTTTAGTTTTTTTCTTCTACAAACCTCTAAAATCTCTAAAGTCTGTCCATAATTATCACCCATTGGTTTTTGAATCAATACCGCAGATTCGTTTGGTAATAATTCTAAGGTAGCCACAAATTGGTTTGGCATTAGTGTTAAATCAAAAACAGCATTTTCTGGAGCTACAGCTACCATCTCTTCTACATTATTGTAAACATTAGGAATCTTAAACATTTCAGCTAAATCTATAGCTCTTTGTTTGGTTCTGTTAGTAATACCTTCAACGACAAAACCTGCATTTCTATATGCTGGCAAATGTGCATCACGAACTATACCTCCTGCCCCAATGATATATATTGGACGTTTTTCTTTTGGTAATTCTGGTTTATAAATTAATTCCATAACTAAATATTTTCTATGCGATCAATTTCCTTTTGTGCAGAATCTATAATAGACTTGATATCTTTTGAAGTATTAATGACATCTAAAACCAATTGATCAATGACATCTGCTATTTCAGACCAATTACTTTTTCTAGGGAGTGATCGTGTGTTTTTATGCAAGGCTTCTAATTTGTGATAATAAGGAATTTTATTATTTACATCGGCATCATGCCAGGTAGATTTACGACAACCTATAGCGCCTTCTAAGGTTAGTAGTTTATCATTTTCTTCGTTCACTGCATATTTAATAAATTCGTATGCTAAATCTTTATGTTTACTGCCGCTTCCAATAACATACATCCAATAGGCATTTAAAGAGGCCCCTTCACCATCTGGCCCTGCTGGCACGTTGGCAATATCGACTTTTCCTTTAACTTTCGAATTTTCCAAAAACTCACACATTGAGGCAAATCCAAACCAGTTTACCATCATCGCTAAATGACCATTAGCGAACGCCATGCCTGATTTTACAGAATCAAAATCTCTCGATTCTGGATGAATTGCATTTGAATTTTGAAGTGCCTTTCTGTAAAACTCCATGCCTTTAATGACCTGTCCTGAATTTAATTTTATTTTTTTATTATCATCAAATAATTCTCCACCACGGGTCCATAATTGCAAGCAGAAATCAAACACTGTATTATGACCATCTGGATACGCTGCAAAAGTAGTTCCGTACAAATGATCTTCTGGTCTATTGAAAAATTCAGCAACTTCTATTAAATCATCCCATGTTTCTGGAATTTCTAATGGTTTTCCATATTTTTTGTAGAAATCTGTACCTTCTTTAGCAGATTCGAACAGGTCTTTTCTATAGATTAAGCATTCTGGTCCGTCATGAAATGGTAGCCCTACTATTTTATTTTCAAATTCTTGTTTATAAAGTAAGGACCTCGACCATCCGTCAGGAAAATTACTAGGCGCATTTTTATTAATATATGGTGTTAAATCTTCAATAGCATTAGTAGTATAAGCTTCTGTAATCCAATCTGTGTTCATTAAAGACACATCCCAAGTACCATTTGCCAACCCCTTTTCTTTTAGAATAGTATGGTATAATGGGTGCAAATCTAAAGGAACCGCCTCCAACTCTAAATGACAGCCCGTTTCATCACAAAAAGACTTCCATATTTTATTTATTGCTGATTCAAACGCATCAAATTTACGAACAGCAATTCTAAATTTATTTGATTTCATCAGTCTTCAATTAGCTCATTCACTATTGAATTTGTGTGCTCTCCCAATGCAGGACATCCTATGGGCGACGTTAAATATTCACCATCAATTTTAATAGGACAGCGTGTTGTTTCGTATTCAAAACCATCACTCATTTGTACCTTTTGAATCATATCTAACACCTTAAACCCATCGGTAGCAAATAGTGTTTCCCAATCCATTATATTAGCGCACCAAATATCTGCAGGCTCCAATAAGGATAGCCATTTTTCGGTAGTGCCCGTACTCAAATGATCTGCCAATATTTTTTTAATCGCATCCCTATCATCAAACCAACTTGCCACGTCTTTATACCTCAAAAGCGCTTCACACCCTAACAATTCACCAATAAAAGGAATGGCTCCCATTGCTAAAGCTAAATAACCATTTTGAGTTTTATAAACACCGTAGGGAGCTCCTAAATAAGCATGAGCACTATTACTTGCTGGACGCACAGTAGGCTGCCCGCCATCTTGATAAAAAGTTGTAATGGATTCAAATTGAAAATCTATAATAGACTCCAACATGCTTACTGAAACTTTGGTGCCGTTGCCCGTTTTAGCTTTTTTAATCAAAGCCGCTAAAATTCCTTGCACTAAATGAGCTCCAGATAAAATATCTACAATAGCTAAGCCAACTGGCGTTGGCCCACTTCCTTCAATGCCGTTCAACCAAGTTAAACCAGATAAAGATTGTACCAATAAATCTTGTCCTGGCTTATTTCTCCATGGTCCTTCTGATCCGTACCCTGAAATATCACCATAAACAATACCTGGATTTATTTTTTTAATTGTATCGTAATCAAATCCCAATCGTTCAATGACACCAGGTCTGAAATTATGAACTAAAACATCTGCTTTTTCTACTAATTTTAAAACACGTTGTTTATCAATAGCATGCTTTAAATCTGCTTGAAAACTTTCTTTATTTCTATTAATCGCTCTAAAAATGGAAGACTCCCCATTTATATTCACATTTGAAACGTATAATTGACGACAAATATCTCCTGTTATTGGTCTTTCAACTTTAATGACTCTTGCTCCTAAATCTGCCAAACGCAAAGTTGCAGAAGGTGCTGATAAAAACTGACTTAAATCTATAACTAATATATCTTCTAATGGTTTCATTTTACTAATTTTTAGATTTACAGATTAAATTCTTTAATGAGATCCTCTGTATGTTGACCAACTCTTGGAGCTGGCTTAGAAGCAAATAATCGTTCATCATTCAATCGTATCGGACAGCGTATTGTATGGACTTCTTCGCCTGAAAGCAATGGTAATTTTTGATCCATTTTTAATACTTTATAGGCTTCATGCCTCAATAAGGTCTTATAATCAAAAACATCAGAGCACCAAACACCTGCGGGTTCTAGTATATCTAACCAATCATCCGTATTTTTATGAATTAAGAAATCGCCTAAAATAGCCATGATTTCATCTCTTTGAGTAAACCAAGAATCTGTATTTGTAAAGACATCTAACGCTTTACAACCTATAACTTCCCCTAATTTCAATAGCGACCCCATAGCAATTGCCATATAGCCATCTTTTGTTTTATAAACACCATAAGGCGCTCCTAGGTAAGCATGTGCCGCGCCCTGTTTTGCTCTTACAGGTTTTTTATTACCATCGTTCAAATAAGTTGTAATAACTTCAAACTGAAAATCTAAAGTAGATTCCAACAAACTAACCTCTACCAACGATCCATTATTTGTTTTTATCCTTTTTAAAAAGCTTGCTAAAATACCATGAGCCAAATGTGTACCCGTGATGATATCAGAAACAGCTGCCCCAACAGGAACAGGATCATCATTTTTATTTCCTGTTAAATTTGCAAACCCAGACATGGACTGAATCAATAAATCTTGCCCTGGCTTTTTAGCCCACGGACCTTCTGTTCCATACCCAGTAACAGTTGCATAAACTAATTGAGGATTAATTTTCTGAACTGTTTGATAATCTAAGCCAATTTTTTCCATAACGCCAGGTCGGAAATTATGGGTCATAACATCTGCTTGACTAATTAGCTTTTTAACGCGATCTAAATCATCTGCATCTTTTAAATTCGCTGCATAAGAATCTTTATTTCTATTTACTGTATGAAAAACTAAACTGCTTCCATCTAAAAATAAATTTTTTAAGGCTATTTGTCTTCCTGCCTCACCATGATTTGGTCTTTCTATTTTTATAACCCTTGCTCCTAAATCTGCCAATTTTAATCCAGCAGACGGCCCCGCCATAAACTGTGCAAATTCAAGAACTAAAATACCTTCTAATGGTTTCATCTGTTTATATTTATTTTATTAATTCGATTAGACATGCCTTGTCAACAAGCGAGTATAATGAGCTATGAAATACTTTTAAATGTCTAGTGATTCTTTATATAAAATATTCATCTGAGTAAGTAATGCTTTTTCATCACCTCCATGCATCAAATAATCTCTAATAGGCGCTCCAGCTCTGTCTTGAAAGTACATATGTCCGTTATAACGTGGGCGTAAAAATGCACGATCTAAACTAGGCAATGTATTTTTAAAGAAATTTGAAGTTATACTATTAGTATATGCATCTGTCCATGCTTTTCTATGGCCAGGCTGCCCACCTCCATCAAAAAACACTGTTTTTTGACAAGCTTCAGAGCCTACATACTCCACATATTTCATAATAGTCTCTATCTCTTTTGCTTCTGCAGAAACAGCTAATCCCGTTCCTCCCAGAGTCGTAATTGCTTTTCCAAAACCTTTAATATCTACCATGTCATGAAAATGCAATAACTTACGTGCATAACCTTTTCTGCTATAGTTTGTATAGCCATATGCCCATGGGCAATAAGCATATTTATCTGTAAGTGTCATCGCTTCGTATACCCGAATTGGATTCCAATCGAAAATTTGAGGGTCCATTTCAACAGCCAATGCTCGCAATAATTGTAATGCTTTAACACCTATTTCTTCGCTCACAACATGATCTTGTGAAACACAGACATCTTCTCCTAAAGTGCAACACATCATATAAAAATTCATTAATGTGTCTTGTGGTATTCCTGGCATGATGACTAATCCTTCTTTAGCTAAAGTTAATAAATCATCATATGTTTCTGGAAGTTTATATCCCTTTTCAGTAAGAATATCTGGTCTACTTGCAGCCACTGGTGTGGCAGCATCAACCGCTAAAGCCCATTGGTGATTATTTGACGAGTAGCTTTCATGAGAACGTCCTACGGTATTTTCTGCTAAATCATCCATAAATGCTTTAGGCAAATAGGTATCCAAAGGTAGAATTACATTATTTTTACCAGCAAACCCTGCCCATGGATGATCAATAATTAGCAAATCATATCTTTTTGCTAATTCGTTTATTGGTTCATCTGCAAATGCTTGTAACGATCTTTTTTCCCATGTAATATCAACGTTTGGATGTAATTCTGAAAAACGTTGTGCAGTGGCTACCATGGAAGTAAAACCTCTACTATGATTCCATGTAATTCCTTTTAATTGTATTCTTTTTGTACTCATTCTAATATATGGTATAATAATTTTTATCTAATGACCTGTTATTATTTCTGTCCCTAACTTACTTCCATAAGCCATAATTACAAAAGAAATAACTAAAACTATAAGTGCTAGTACTAAAGTAAAATAAGTCCGTTTTGTTACCTGTTTCCATTCTTTCATAACAATACCAACGATATAGCTAAAAAATATGAGCATCGACATGTGTAACACCCAACTTGCAAACTTGTAGGCTCCCATTTGCACATGCCCTATTCCGTAAAAAAAGAATTGACCATACCATAAGGCGCCACTAAGAATTGACATTCCAAAATTTAACACCAAGCTCTTTTTACCTACGCCCTTAACATCAATAATTTCCTTTAGGGTATTATTTTTTATACCTACAACGATAAACCAAATAAAGTTAATAATAAAAGCACCTCCAGTTGATAATATCAAGTTAGCATTACCTTCAAAATTTCCTGCTCCATAGTTTCCTGCAATTTCGGCAACAGGCGCTCCTACTTCTAACGAAATTCCAAAAACAGCAGACAAGACACCTGCAATTAAAGTAAGTGTCAACCCTTTTTTCATATTAAAAGTTAAAGCCTCTCCTTTATTAACATTATTATTCTTTAAATCCTTTTCTTTTCTATAACCAGCAATACCACATATTATAATACCAACAAGTGCTAAACCCATTCCGAAAAAGATTGTATAACCTCCTGGAGCGTTAAACTTTTGCAACAATTCGCCATGCATTACTAAGGGGACAATCGTTCCTAAAATCGCAGAGATACCGATAGATATAGTATAGGTTAAGGAATATCCTATATGTTTAATTGCAAACCCAAAACACATCCCTCCAAAACCATAAACAGCTCCTAATAATGTCGCGTTTATCAAAACCTCAGATGATGCATCTGTAAAAACACTCATGAGATTAGGCACTGTTAAGAACCCTATTAAAAATGGAAAAATAAACCACGCAAAAGAAGCTTGAACGATCCAATAAGAATCCCAAGACCACTTTTTAACTTTTTGAAAAGGAACATAGCATGTAGAAGCAGCTACGCCTCCAATGGCATGAATTAAGGTACCTATTAATGGATTTGCCATAATTATTTAGCTATAAATTAATTTTAAAATTTCATATACAAAAATATATTTTATATATGAATAATACAAGAACCAAATAGTTTTTATTAATATTGCATTATATATAGTTACTTAATGGCTAAAATTAATTCTACAAAATATAACGCTCCTGCATTAGACAAGGGTCTTGATATCATTGAATATTTATCTCAAGAAGGTATTCCTTTAACTCAGGTTGAAATTGCTCAAGGCATAGACAGGACACCTAGCGAAATATATAGAATGCTAATATGCCTAGAGGAACGCGGCTATTTAATAAGAGGAACTAATGCTGGCAAATATAGATTATCATTAAAAATGTACAATTTATCTCATACACATACACCATTTGATGAGCTAAAACGTGTCGCTCGATACCCCATGCAGCACTTATCTGAAACTACCCGACAGTCTTGTCATTTAAGCATCATGAATAATGATCAGCTATTGGTAATTTATCAAATGAGAAGTCCCAGCCCTGTATCATTATCCATTGAAGAAGGCACACATTTCCCATTATCTATGACAACTTCTGGCAGCGCATTATTATCCATGTTTTCGAAAGAAAAGAGACTGTCTATTTTATCTAGAGATAAACATTTTAAAACATGGGACAAAAAACAAAAAGAAGCGCTTTTATCGACTATTGAAAATATAGAAAAAGATGGTTATAGATGCTCTAAAAGCAAGCTCACTGGTGGCGTTACTGATATTGCTGTCCCATTAGGCTCTAAGAATTCTAATATAAATGCTGTTTTAGCTATTTCTATTTTTTCTTCCAGTTTAGAAGAGGATACGAGCATCGACACCATAATTGATGCTCTAAAAAAAACACAACTCAAAATAAATCAATTGATTGGAAGTTAATTACGGTTTCAATATTTTTTAAAACCATATACTCCTTGATTTAAAACAAATGTTATTTGCATAATGTTAACTCTTCGTTATCTTTGAATATTGTACGTATTTAATTACTAAAAAATATTTATCAAACCTCAAATAGAAATTCAAAAATGAAAACACTAAAAGTACTATCATCAGCAATTATTTTATCAGGTCTTTTCATGTTCTTGTCCTGCTCAGGCAGTGACTCTGAATCTGAACCAAAATCCGAAGAATGCACAAAAACCTGTTCTACGGGCTTTTTACTGAACACGGATACTTGCGAATGCGAAGAAGAGGTCTGTACCAAGACCTGTGATGGTAATTTTATTTTAAATGTGGATACTTGCGAATGTGAAGAATTTATAGCTTCTGTCATTGAGGTCGATGCATCCGTTGTAACCTTAGCTGAGGATTGGAAAAAGCGAACCGATATTGCAGGTTATACAGGAGAAGGGTATATCGTTTGGGAAGGTCCTGGCCAAACCTGGAAAGGCACCATCGGAGAAGTTGGAAAATTAACGTATACTATTGATGTTCCTAGAGCAGGGACCTATCTTTTTCAATGGCGATCTTATATCGCAAAAAAGGCAGACAAAGACCCATGGGCAGAACATAATGATACTTGGCTTAAATTTCCTGATGCAGATAATTTTTTTGCAAAAAGAGATGAAAACACTATTTACCCTAAGGGATCTGGAAAATCACCAAATCCAGCAGGCGAAAATGGAAATGGGTTTTTTAAAGTATACATGAATAATGTTGACAAATGGTCCATGGTTAGTAGTACCTCAGATAATAATGCGCATCAAATCTATGCCACTTTTAACGAGGCAAAAAAATATACTGTTGAAATTGCAGCAAGATCAGATTTTCACGCTATAGATTCTTTTAAACTTACAGAGCAAAAACCTTAAAACTTCTATTAATAAAACGAGAAAGAAGGTGTCTAAAAAACAGCATTTAGAGCAAAGCGAAAATCTTTTTTAGACGCCCTCTTTTTATCGTTAAAGCTTAACCAATAAAAAGGCTAATTCATTTTTAAAATAAGATTTCCAGACACGCCATTATTACTTGATGCGTTTATTATCACATCACCTTTTTTCTTAGTTGATTGAACAAAAATCACAGCTTTTCCAAGATGTGTTGTTACTGTATTTCTTTTATGAGATGATACATTTTTTTCCCACCCGTTATCTACTCCGATGTTTTTGGCAGCACCTTCAATACTAAACGTAATGTCCTCTTCTGCATCTGTTATTAATTCACCATTTTCATCTAATAATTCAACAGTAACGACTGCCACATCATAATCATCAGCCTTAACGATTTGTTTATTAGACGACAGGCTTATTTTTGAAAACATTCCTTGGGTATTCAAAGTGTATGTGCCTACCTGCTTTCCTTTATTATAACCCACAACTTTAAGCGCTCCTGTTTTATACGGAACCAACCATTTAATAATATTATCATCTTCAAAATCTGAGCGTTTTTGTTTCCCTAACGATGCCCCATTTAAAAACAATTCGGCTTCTTCACAATTCGTATAAACCTGAACAACAACAGATTCGTCTTCTGAATAATGCCATTTCGGATTCACTTTATACCATTCCCATAGACGCAACTTACTCCATACTGGTGGTGGTGTTAATTGAATGTCGAATTTCCAACCATCTTTATCTGTAAATGAAAATTCAGACTCAGCTGCTGGTGTTGTAACCATATATACTTTGGGGTCTTCTTTCCATAAACATTCAAAAAAGTGACCTCTTGGTGTTTTAAAACCAGCATAATCAAAAAACGAAATCTCTAAACCTTTTCTAGGCCAAGGTCCTGCTTCACCCATATATGCAAAACCTGTCCATGCAAAAATACCCGCAACAAAATCTCGATCTACACATGCCTTCCATTCTTTATAAGCCCCCCAATTTTCTGATCCTAAAATTTTCAAATCAGGATATTGTTTATGTGCAGCATCATAATCTGCTAATCTATAATTAAAACCTAAAACATCGACAGCTGTTCCATAACCACTTACCATGGTAACCGAAGGCAGTACACTACCACAAATCGTTGGACGGGTCTTATCAATTTCTTTAACCCAATCTACTAATTGTTTTGCTGTTGTAGCTAATGGATCTGGTCCTTCTATATTTTTATCAAAAGCTTCTTTTATGGCTATAGAATTATAATTTGGAACAAAATTATAGCCATCTGCACTAGGCTCTATATTAACATCATTAAACGTTTTAGAATAATGAGGAAAGGTCCATTCTATTTCATTTCCAATACTCCACATGATTACTGAAGGATGGTTAAAATCACGTAAAATCAAATCTTTTAAATCTCTTTCTGCCCAGACTTCAAACTGTTCTGGATATGCCTTCGAAACTTCTTCAGGTGCTGCATTATCTCCCAAATAGACTAAGCTTTTTCCTTTTGGACGACTCCACTCATCGAAAGCTTCATTCATTACTAACAGACCTTTTTCATCACAAACCTCCAACAATTCAATGGCATGAGGATTGTGAGCCATGCGTACTGCATTTACACCAATGGATTTTAGCTGATCTATACGATACTCCCAAATAGCTTTAGGAACAGCAGCTCCAACAGCTCCTGCATCATGATGCAAATTCACCCCTTTTATTTTAAAATTTTTACCGTTTAAAGAGAAGCCTTTATTAGCATCAAAATTAAAAGTGCGAATTCCAAACACCTCAGAAACATCATCTATTAGTTCTTTTTCAATAAATAACTGAGTTTTTAAAGTATACAAATTTGGAGTCTCTAAATCCCACAGTTTTGGATTTTCAATGGTTAATACCGCTTTATTAGAGGCTTCTATATTTATAGAGACAATCTTTTCTAACACAAGCTTACCTTTAGCATCTAAAATAGTATACTTTACCGATCCGTTTTCAATTGATTCCGTATTTGTGTTTTCTACTCTTGCCGTAACATGAACCTCTGCTATTCTTGAAGACACCTTTGGTGTTGTAATCTGTATCCCCCATTGCTTAATATGTAAAGGGTTGGTTTTTATCAACTGTACTTTTCTATAAATTCCAGAACCCGTGTACCAACGAGAATCAATATAGGCTGTTCTATCAACTTTTACAGCGATCACATTTTCTGATCCATCAAATTTTAAATGTTCAGATAAATTATAAGAAAACGTACTGTATCCATAAGGTCTTTTTCCTAAAAAATGGCCATTTATCCAAACGCTTGAGTTATTATAAACACCATCAAAAACAACACGAATCTCTTTTGTTTCATCTCCTTTTGGAAGCGTAAAAGCTTTACGGTACCAACCAACACCTCCAACAGCAAAACCAGTACTTGCTGCGCCATTTTCTTTTTGATACCCCACCTCAATACTCCAATCGTGAGGCACATTAATTTTTTTCCAATCAGAATCATCAAAACTCAGTTTAGACGCTGTATCATCATCTGCTAATTGGAACTTCCAATCATAATTAAAATCTTCAATCTCCCGAACTGAATCAACTGGTTCATTGCACGAAACAAGTATTATTAATAAGGAAACAAAAAGGCCAAAAATTCTCATATTTTTCATTTTAATGAATGACACAAAACAACTCCAATGTTACTGTATATTATATTATTCCACTAATAGATTTAATGGTTTAAGAGATATTGAAGCATCTGCCAATTTTAATTTATCTACTTTATTATTGCCTTTTATAAACTTTGTCCCCAACACATAAGCTTTCGCATTATTAATAGCATCTACTGCCAACAAAACATCATCTTTAAAATACCACATAGAAAGCTTAGTCCCTTCACTTTCTTCTTCTCTAATTAAGATGTTATTATAACCATCAGACAAGCCTACCATTTGTAGCTTAATATCATATTGATCTGACCAAAACCAAGGAATGCTATTATAAATTGGATTCTTTTCGCAAATTGCTGCGGCTGCCACTTTAGCTTGATCTACGGCATTTTGTACAGATTCTAATCGTACGTGGCGTCTATAATGCGGATTATAATGGTAGGTACAATCGCCTATAGCGTAAATATCTTTATCATTTGTACAAGCTGTCTCATCTACAGCAATACCGTTTTCTATATGCAAGCCTGCATCTTTAGCTAATTCTAAATTAACTCGAATACCTACACCTACTACAATAATATCTGCTTCAAAATGAGAACCATCTTCGCAAGTAACTGTATTGACACCATCAGCATTATTTATGGCAACAACATTTTTGCTAGTTAGCACATCTACTCCATTTTGAGCATGCAGTTGCATAAAGAAATTTGACATTTCTGGTGCTGTAACGCGTGCTAAAATGCGTTCTTCTCGTTCTAAAACAGTAACTATACCTCCTAGTTTTTTTAAAGACGCAGCTGTTTCTAAACCAATGTAACCACCTCCAATAATTATAGCACGTTTGTTGGAACTTGCATGAAATGCGTTACGAATATTTTCAACATCTTCAGCGGTACGTAAAGGATATACATTCGTTGCTGTATCGATTCCTGGAATGGACGGTATAATAGGACGTGCACCTGTAGCCAAGACTAATTTATCGTAGGCCTGAACACGACCATCACTTAATTGAACAGTTTTGCCTTCACGGTTTATGGAATGCACCAAAACACCCAAATTCAAACTGATATCCTCTTTTTCGTAACTCTCGGCAGATTTCAATAAGTTTTTTTCAATACCATCTTCACTAGTCAAATATGCCTTTGAAAGTGGTGGACGATGATAAGGAAGTACAGGGTCTTTATCAAAAAGAACAATAGTACCTTCCCAACCTTCTTTACGTAATGAAAATGCAAAATTTACGCCTGCATGACTGGCTCCAATAACGACACAAATGCGTTCTTTAGTATGGCTATCTGACATTAAATTTACTTTTATGAAAAATATATTTTAAAGCGTTCTCCTTAAAAATTCTTTTTAGAGCTACTTCAATTAATCTGATTCTGCTACTTGAAGCACCAAGCCATTAAGTGCATCACTAATTTCAAGTTGACAGCATAAACGACTACGTTCATTTGAATAATCGTTTAAATCCAGCATGTCTTCTTCTATCTCACTAGCCTCACCTGTTTTTCCAACATGCTCTGGAGCTACATGAACATGGCATGTTGCACAGGAACATACTCCTCCACAATCACCATCAATACCAGGAACACCATTATCTACTGCTAGTTGCATGACAGAACCCGAAGTTCCTTCTAAGTTTATTGTTTTATTATCCGTTGTTATAAAAGTTATTTTTGCCATAATTTTTATTTTAAATTGTAAATGAGTTATATAAAATCAAGGTTTTGGAACGGCTTACCTTGTATGGAACTTCACCGTAAGATTGTCATAACCAACCTTACGCTTAAATTCACCTAATTCTTCAATATTTTCTTTGTAATCAATAATATCAATTGACTTTACTTTTTTAGCCAACGTTGTTAATAGGATATTCATGATTTGACGTGCATGAGTTGCACCCAAACAGTTATGGTGACTAAAACCAAAAGCAACATGCGGATTGATTTTCCGATCTAAAACAACATCATTTGGGTTTTCAAATACTTTAGCATCTCGGTTTGCTGATGCCCAACATAATGAAATACGTGTATCTTCTTTTATAGCGTATTCACATACTTGAGTATCTTCAGTTGCAACACGTCCCATCTGCGTTAGTGGTGAAAAGTAACGAATTAATTCTTCAACCGCTTTGCCTGTAATATCTGGATCGCCTAATAACTTATCTAACGATTCTGGGTGTTCGGCAAAGTAAGCTATAGAATTCGTAACGGCATTAATAACCGTATCCCGACCACCTGCAAAGGTTAAAATCATCACCCCCTTAACTTCTTCTCGTGTTAACTTTTTACCATTTACCGTTGCTGCTAAAAGCATGGAATATAAATCGGAACCAGGATTTTCAATCGCTTTACTTATTCTTTCATCAATATAATCATAAAGAATATTAGCCTTATCACCATCTAATGCTTCTCCTTCACTTCTAAATACGTGCGTTCCCCAGGAAATCCAAGTTTCAGATTCTTCGTAAGGTATATTCAACAATAATGTGAGTGCACGTGATTGTAAACGTAATGAGAACTCTCCTACCACTTCAACAGAGTCTTTAGTAAGTACTTCATCAACAATATCATTAATTTGCTGAGTTAAAGCTGCTTTGTAATCTGCTTCTAAAGGGCGCTTAAACCAAGGTTCAACTAAGGCTCGAAAATCTTTATGTTCTGGAGGGTCTACCTCAAATGGAATCTGCCGCGTGTCACGAATATTTACTTCTGAAGGTATGACAATACGTCCTGGTTCTGCACCAGATTGAAATGTTTTCCAATTATGCGCACATTTACGTAGGTCTTTTAGACCTAAAATCATGGTAACAGGATCGTTTTGATCATCCATTTCGCCATAACCTTTATTAACTCTAGCTTCTTCAAATGGATCTGGAAGGGCACTTTTTTTCATCTGTATCTATTTATTATTTTAAAATCTCATCAAAAAACGCCATGGTTTCCTTAATATGTGTTTCCCAATAAATCCACTCATGCTTCCCTGAATTTTCTTTGTAAGTATGAGAAATATTTAAATCGTTTAATTGTTGATGCAATTTTCTATTTCCTTCAATAAGTTCGTCTTCTTTACCACAATCGAACCTAAAAGGCGGTAAGTTATTTTTATGTTTTACTATGGTTTGATAAACCGATTCATTTTCTGTTTCCGTCTGATTGTATGCATCAAGTGCTTCTTCAACAAACAAAGCCATTTCTTCAATAACCGTAATAGAAGACAACCCTGATACTCCCGAAAATTTATCATGGTATTTAATTCCCATTCGTAAAGCACCAAAGCCTCCCATAGACAAACCCGCAATAAATAATTTAGAATTGTTGCTTGCTTGAGGAATTAATTCAGAAACCGCATTAGGCACATCATCAACAATCCATTTCTCAAAATCTGAATTTTCATGAGGCAGATAACCACTACCATCACCCCATAAACCATCTGACGGCATGGCTATAATCATAGGAACTATATCTCCATTTTCTATCCACGTCTTCATTTTTAAATGAATCCCTGTTTTTTGAGACCAAACCCAGTGACTTCCGTATACACCATGTAATAAAATGACAATGGGCAAATCGGTTAAATGGTCTCCTGGCGGAACAAAAACAGTGATATCTCCTCGGTTTTTTAAATGGTTACTTTTTACTGTAATATGCCGCAAATGATTTGCTTCAAAACGAGGGTCTGATATTTCTGTGGTTTTAAATTTTGACATGAGCTTTCATTTCTTATTCAAATACAATAACGCCTTTAGCATTTTTTCCAGACAACATATCATCAAAGGCTTGTTGCAAATTATCCAATGCATAGGTTCTGGTAATCATTTCATCTAATTTGATGTCTCCATTTCTATAGTGTTCGATTATTTTCGGGAAATCTTTTTGAGGATTGCACTTACCATATAATGGATTGATGTATTTTTTATCCCATTCAAACAGTGCCATATCAATTAACACTTCTTCCTCAATACCACTTACCTGAACTGCCGTACCTGCATTTCTAACCATTGCCAATGGCGCTGCTCCCAAAGCTGGAATTGCGGTACATTCAAAAGCATAGTCTGCCCCTCTTCCATCAGTCATTTCTTTTACTTTTTCTGCAGCTTTTAGTAAACCTTTATCATCTTTATCAGCTAAAATTGTGTGCGTGGCTCCAAACTCTATAGCCATATCTAACCGTGTTTGGTTGATATCTACAGCAATAATTTTAGATGCTTTAGACACTTTAATCCCTTGAATCACATTTAAGCCTACGCCACCAGTTCCTAAGACAACCGCTGAAGCATTTTCAGTTACCTGAGCTGTATTTACTGCCGAACCAAAACCCGTCATAACACCACAACTCACAATACTTGCCGCACTAAAGGACATATCTTGAATAGGGTTTTTAACCACTGCAGATTCTTTTACTAAAGTATATTCTGAAAGCGTTCCTATATTAAAGGAACGTTCTATAGGTGTGCCATTTAAGGTAGCGCCTTCTATATGAGCATGCCCATCTGTATAACCATTCGCCCCCGCTACCACAGGTGAATTATTTTCGCAGATGTGTTCATTCTCATTCTCACATTGAAAACAAACTCCACAAGGTGTCGCCCAATTTAAAATAACAGCATCTCCTATTTTGACACTTGTTACATTTGAACCGATAGCCTTAACAACACCAGCACCTTCGTGCCCCATAATTATAGGCTTTCCCCAATTTAAAGAATCATGGTCTGTGTGACATAAGCCAGCTGCTTTTACTGCAACTAAAACCTCATCACTTTTTGGGTTTTGAACTTCAATCGTATCAATAGAAAATGTGCCGTCTCCATGAGAGATAGCCGCTTTACATAATAGACTCATACCTTTTTGTCTTTTTAAACTAACAATTTACAAAATTAGAGATTAACTATTTTTAAAAAAGTATGTATCCTAACCAAATAGTAATGTATTTTGACTATTTTTATATTTTTATTTAAAATTTAAGTTAGAATTGAATATTATAATTATAAAACATTGTGAAAGCACAGTTTGAAAAAATAGCAGCACCTTTAGAAAATTCCTTTAAATCTTTTATTTATGAAGGTAAAAAATTTGATGCGCCCTGGCATTTTCATCCCGAGTTTGAGCTTACTTATATTGAAAAAGGAAAAGGCATTCGCTATGTTGGCAATAATATTCAAAAATTTGAAGCAGGTGATTTTGTTTTAATCGGATCTAACCTACCGCATTGTTGGAAAAACACAGAAACGAATGAAGGGCTTGTAAAATCTATTATTTTTCAATGGGATGAGAACCTTTTGGGGAATGATTGGATTTTAAAATCTGAATTTTCCGAAATTAAAAAACTCCTACAGAAAGCCTCAAAAGGCATAAAGTTTCACTTAAAAACTGCTAAAAAATATTCAGAAAGATTAAAAGACATATTAGAACAGCCTCCTTTTAAAAAAATGATTAGTTTTTTAGAATTTCTGGAAGAACTAAGTCATGTTGAAGCCTATGAACTTCTATGTTCTCCCGATTTCACTCCTATTTTAAACAGAAAAGCAACCAATAGAATTGAAACAGTTTATCATTTTGTAAGACACAATTATGATAAGAAAATAAAACTGAATGATGTATCAAGCTTGGTTTCTATGAGTGATGAAGCTTTTTGTCGTTTCTTTAAAAAATCATTCAACAAATCTTTTTTTACATTTATAAATGAATACAGAGTCAACTTAGCGTGTAAATTACTTTCCGAAACAAACAAACAAGTCAACCAAATTGCATACGAATGTGGCTATGAAAGTCTGCCTTTCTTTTACAAACAATTTCAAAAATTCATGAACTGCTCACCACTCGTATTCAAAAAATCTTATTTAAAAATGAATCTATAATTTATATAAGTCTTATTTTTTTATAAAAAAACATCTGTATCCTAAATAAAGACACTAGTAGCATTTGTAAGAATTTCAATGAATTAGTTTTATTAAAATTTTAATTCATTATCATGAAATCCAAATTAATATTTGCTTACACCTTATTAACTACATTTTTAACCTATTCTCAAGACCTAACAATTCCTCCTAAAAATTATGTGGATTCTGTCAATATAGAAAAAGCTATTATTAGGAGTAATAATGATTTTCCTTTATCGGATCAAAAGAATTCCAAACAATGGGAATTATTAAAAAAGTACTCCGATGAATTTGATGATGAGAAGCTAAATGAAAAAAGATGGTATCCTAATAACCCAAAATGGAAAGGCAGACCCCCTACTTATTTTCACGGATCTAATGTAAGCTTAGAAAATGGTGAATTGGTTATTAGAGTCAACAAACACGGTAATGAAAAATTACCAGCTAATTTCACACATACAACTGGTTTTATTAAAAGCAAACAACAATTTTTATATGGTTATTTTGAAGCTGAGGCAAAACTAATGGATGCACCGTGGGTTTCTGGTTTTTGGATGACTAATGTGAGTAAAGATTGGTGGACCGAAATTGATATTTGTGAAAACGCGCCTGGCTTACATTATAATAGACATGATTTAAATTCTAACATTCATGTTTTTAGGACTCCAAAAAACAAAGGAAACATTAAAAAGCATTTTTCCAGAACAAAAAAATATTATTTTCCTAAAGAATTACAAGCAGATTATCATGTTTGGGGCTTAGAATGGACTCCTGAGTTTATTCGTTTTTATATTGATGGTATCTTATTTAGAGAGGCCAAAAACACCCATTGGCATCAACCTTTGGAAGTGAATTTTAATTGCGAATCTAACAAGTGGTTCGGTGCGCTTCCTGATGATAATCGTTTAGATGGTGAATATCATGTCAAATATTTTAGAGCCTGGAAACAAAAACAATAAGTTATATGCAAAAATCTTTATTCACTATGTGTTTTAACATTGTAAAACTACTCATAATTATGTGCGTGGTTATGAGCTGCAATAAAGACAACACGGGTAGTTATAAAGATGATTTAGAATTAATAAAAAGACACACCGATTTTATCGAACTCACAACAAATAAAGGCAAGTCCAGACTTATAATTTGTCCAAAATATCAGGGAAAAATTATTACTAGTACCTACAATGGTATCGATGGAAAAAGCAATGGATGGCTAAACCGAGCGGCTATAAACAAGCAAAACCCAAATGGAAATGGTCTTGGAGGTGAAGATAGAATCTGGATTGGCCCGTTAGGTGGGCAATTTTCCTTTTACTATCAACAAATTAAACCTTTGGATGAAAAAAACTGGCAAGTCCCCACTACTTTAGAAAACATGGTCTTTAATGAACTGTCCAAAACCAATGTACATGTATCATTAGAAAACACCTTGCGATTGACCAACTTTTCAGGCACGTCCCTAAGCTTAAATATTAAACGTGATATTTCCATTTTAGACAAAAACAGTATTGAAGAAAACTTAAAGTTTAAATTAAACTCTGCTATTGATTTTGTTGCTTACGATAGTTCTCATATTCTTAAAAATATAGATTCTGTTAGCTGGAAAAAAGAAACAGGTTTAGCGTCTATTTGGAGCGCTGGTATGTTTAAAGGCGGCGATAACACTACGGTTATTATTCCTTTAAAAAACAACGGTTCGATAGTCGACATATATAAATACATGGGACCTTTAGATACCAAAAGGCTATATACCAAAGACAAAACATTGCTTTATAAAACGAATGGTAAGTACAGAAGTAAAATTGGGGTTCCGCATAAATTTGCTCCAGAAATTTATGGCTGCTACTCTAAAGATCAACAACGGTTAACTATTATTCAATATCGAAAAACAAATGACAGTCTTTATTTTAATTCGGATGTTTCTGTTCAAAAAACCCCTTATAAAGGAGAAGCTATTCCTATTTACAACAATGGGACTATGGATTATTCTACTACAAATGAGATTAGCTTTTTTGAATTAGAATCGACTTCGGCAATGAAAGAGCTATTGCCAAATGAAACGATAGAACATTTTCATAGAGTCTATCATTTCTCTGGAAGTTTTAATGAATTAAACCATATTTCTGAAATGCTTTTAAACTTTAATCTCAACCAAATAGAGTGATTTTATTTTTTGGCTTAAACGTGTAAAGTTTCTTCTTCTATCATACCATCCGAATTAGGGCATCTACTTAGTTAAAAACAAAGCACACTCTATTTCCTACAAAAAATACTCAATAAACAGAACTTAACTCACATGGTGTCTTATAATTAATTAAATTTATCAACTATCAATCATTACTTCCATAAATGAAATACATTACAAAACTAATTGTCTGCTTACTTACATTAATTTCATGCTCCAATGAAAAAACAATTAAAATAGAATACGATACTTCTATACCTCAAATTGGTTTCGCTGTAACAGATTTAACAAACGCGCTAAAATCAAAATCTTACGAAGTAAATAACGATGCTGACTTTACCATTAAATTTATACTAGAAGCAAATAGTAGCGTCCCACAGGGTTTTAAAATTGAAAAAAACTCAGATTCCGAAATCCTTATAAAATCCAGTGACGCAAATGGTTTAATGTATGGTGGCTTAGAGCTTACCGAATTAATTAATATTGGAAAAAATATAAATTCAATTACTAAAGTAGAAGATAAGCCTTATATAGAGAAGCGAGGAATTAAATTTAATATTCCCTTAGATGTAAGAACTTCAAGCTTTGATGATTCTGGAGACGCAGCCCAAAATAATATTGTTGACATGTGGAATCTGGAATTCTGGGAACAGTTTTTTGATAATATGGCACGACACCGTTACAATACGATTTCTTACTGGAATGCGCATCCTTTCTCTTCTATGGTTAAGCTAGACGATTATCCTGATGTCGCACTACAGGATGTTTGTGGGACAACGATCAAACCTCAAGAAAATGGTAATTATTGGAATGTCCCCGAAATGCCTAGCAGTAAAATTATTGCCAATTTAAAAGTTCTTAAAAAAATGACCATTGACGAAAAAATTGTGTTTTGGCAAAAGGTCATGAAACATGCAAAAAACAGAGGTATTAACATCTATTTCATTACCTGGAATATTTGTTTAAACGGTGCATCACCTCCAGGGCCCAATCGGGAAAATGAAGGTCAGATTGGAAAATATGGTATTACAAACGATTATAAAAACGACATTAGTAAAGATTATTTACGAAAATCTGTAAAACAGTTTCTGATAAATTATCCAGATGTTACAGGTATTGGAGTTACCGCTGGTGAAAACATGCGTACTCCAATGAATGACGATGATAAAGAAAAATGGCTCTGGGAAACTTATGGTTTAGGTATTTTAGATACTAAAGAAATACAACCAAATAGAACTGTGAATTTTATTCATCGGTTTTGGTGGACAGACATGAAAATAGTAAACAAATATTGGGGCAATTATCCTGATCCTTTTGATATGAGTTTTAAATATGCCAAGGCCCATATGTATGCTGCTGTAGATCCGCCTTTTCACAAACCTTTTGTTGAATGGATGCAAGGTGAAAACTTAAAATCTTGGTGGAATCTTAGAAATGATGATATTTTTATTCATCGTTGGGGAGACCCCAAATTTGCTAGTGATTTTATTAAAAATTTACCTTATGATCAAACGGCTGGTTACCATATGGGATCAGACGGTTATGTTTGGGGCAGAGAATTTATTAGCAAACAACCTGAAGCGCCTAGACAATTAGAGATTGACAAACATTGGTACAATTTTATGCTTTGGGGAAGGCTAGGATACAATCCCGATATTCCAAAAAATAGATTTCAACAAATCATAGCTTCAAAATACCCAGAAACTGATGCTGAATTATTAATAAACACTTGGGCAGAAGCTTCTAAAATAATACCCCAAGTTACAAGATTTGTTTGGGGAGATTGGGATTTTCATTGGCAGCCAGAAGCTTGTATGGAAATATGGAATGATTTAAAATCGGTTGATAAATTTAGAACCAATCCTACTATGGAAGGTAGTGGTATTTTAAATGCTTCAGATTATGTTAAGGCTATTTTAAATGGCGAAGACATTAAATTAATAACACCTCTTGAAGTTGTAAGTAACCTGACAGCTTATTCTAGTAATTCAATTAAAAACGCCGATAAGTTATTAGCTGGGGAAACTTCTGAAGCATTAAAACAAACCTTATTAGATATTAAATCCATGAGTTTTTTAGGTGAATACTATGCTCATAAAATTAATGCAGCAGTAGCATTGGAGTTTTACAAAAACAATGGAGAAGCTTCTTATAAAGAAAAAGCTGTTGAACACTTAAAAAATGCGGTCACAAGCTGGGAGAAATATACAAATATTAATGTTCCTAGGTATAAACGACAAAACTTTGCCCGTTTAAGAACCTTTGATTGGGAACTTCAATTAGAAGCTGTAAAAAAAGAAGTTGATTTTGCCAAAAACATTAGGACCTATCAGGAAGAGAATAGCTCTGGCGAAAAATAAAAAATTTCTTAAGATAAACAGCTCTAAGGCAAACTTTGGAGGTTTATTTCGATGAACTCTTTTTATGCTTCTGGTTTCTTCTGGTTTATCTATAAATTTATTAAGATGCTAACTTATGCTGGTATTGAAATTGATTCGTCTAATAATTTAGCATCATTTTATTAGCTTATATTTTTTTAACATAAGCATAATAAGCGATATTTTTTTCTCCTTTTGAATTTGTAAAATGAGCCGTAAATTTAGTTTTCCCAGGTATTAAATGCACTTTGAAATCTGCTGATTTATCGGTGTTTGCGACCTGTTTAGTTTCATTTATTTGGTCCCCTATCATTATAGATGCCTTCGTGAAATTTAAGTTTACACCTTCGGGAATATCAAATTCTAACCCAGGAAGTTCTTCTATTGTCACTTTAGGTATGGATGTGTTTATTAATAAGTCTGATTCTTCAGGATACCTTCTCAAAGAAATCTCATAATCACCTTCATGCTTTACATCAATACTCCAATAACCTGATCCTACTTTCCCTTTTCTAATTTGAATTTGATTCCAAGGATAGTCTTCTTTAGCAGAATGGACATCATGAGCTGTTAAAGTCACAGGATTTTCTTCTTCTATGCCAATTTTAAAGAAGATTTGTTCATCAAATTTACCAGATATACGTGTCCACCATTTTTCATAGAAACTTCGCATAGCTTCTACTCTTTCTGGATATTGAGAAGCTATATTGTTTGCTTGGCCCTTATCATTCTTTAAGTTGTAAAGCTCAGCCCCATTAATCAATCGCCACTTATTTTGCATTACTGATGAGTTTTTCCATTTTTTGGGTACTTCCAGCCGTTGAGAATCTGTAACTAACATTCTATTATTCATGCTTTCGGAGTCCGAAAACATTGAAACTAAACTTTCTCCATGAATTTCCAAATGCTCATTAGGCAATTTTAAGTCACACAACTCCGCTAACGTTGGTAATATATCGATTTGAGCTGTTAGCTCATTGATATCTTTTGATACACTAATATTTCCATCCTTCCAATGAATAAAAAACGGGACTCTGTGCCCCCCTTCATATTCACTTCCTTTAATCCCTCTCATTTCTGCATTATACCCTGTAATTTTACCATTTTTGTTATAATACCCAGAAGATGTTCCATTATCTGTCATGAAAATTAGAATGGTATTATCAGCTATATTTAATGTCTTCAAGGTACTTCTTAATTTTCCAAAATTATCATCAACATTAGTAATCATTCCATAAAAACGCTTTTGAGTATCAGCTAAAATAGTATCGCTTAAATCTTTATAAATATTATAATAGTTTACAGGAACATTATAAGGTCCATGAGGTGCATTTGTTGATATGTAACAAAAAAACGGAGCTTCTTTATTCGATTCAATAAACTTGATAGCTTCATCAAAAAACACATCTGTACAATAGCCATTATACTTAACAGGTTTTCCATTTTTAAAATACGTATCATCAAAATAATCATTATCCCAATAATCTGGAGTTTGTTGTGCACCGCCACCGTAGTGCATCACTGTTTCCTGAAAGCCACGATCATGCGCTCTAAACGGATAATTATCTCCCATATGCCATTTACCAAAAGCACCAGTTACATAACCATTTTCTGTAAACATATCTGCAAGCGTTTTCTCATCTTCTCTTAATAGAGACCTACCTCCAACTGTATGCCAGACTCCCGTACTATTAGCAAACCTTCCCGTCATTAAAGCCGAACGCGTTGGCGCACATGTAGGGTTAACATGAAAATCTGTTAAATGGTAACTTTCATTATAAAACGCATCAATATTTGGCGTTTTAATAATTTGGTTTCCGTGTACTCCAATGTCTCCATAACCTTGATCGTCTGTAATGACTAAAATTACATTAGGCTTTTTAGTTTTCTTTGTTACTTCTTCATTTTTTGTTTTACAACTTATAAAAACAAAAACGATGAGAATGGTAACTATTTTAATGGACCTTTTCATTAAAGTATGCTTTATGTTAATATTTTTCCATAGTGCTTAATTCTGGAGAACCGCCTCTATTACCGCAACCTGAAGCAATATAAATGTGATTATCGAATAATAGGGCTCCTGTGCCATGCCTGCCCTCCAATAAAGAAGGATAAGTACGCCATGTATAATCTCTGGTATTTAAGGCCTCTACCTCATTATGCGCTGTTGTTTGATTAACAGACTCACCTCCAATAACTAAAACATCATCTTTATATAGTATTGCTATATTACCAGCCCGTTGCGTAGGAATCTCTTTTTCTAACGTTATCCATTCGTTCTTTTCAATATCATATACATCAACCTCTGCAATGGTTTCTTGAAACGTTGCATCTGGTGCTTTTGATAATCGTCCAGCCAACACATAAATTTTATTATCATTTTCTACAGCCTGAAAATGATCTCTTTCCCTAGGCGCATCTGGAAGAACTTTCCATAACCCCGTTTTAAGATTATAACTATCTAGCCATTTTTTATGTCCACTCATATGCCCATTACTAATACCACATGATATATAAACTACTTCGTCTTTTATAACATTACCTGTAGAACCTCTTAGCCTGTCTTTAGGAATAGGATCTCCTTTTATCCAGGTATCGGCTGTTGTGTTATACATATAAACATGTTCAACTGGAGTTTCTCTGGGGTATTTTCCTGTTAGTGCACCTATTATATATATATGGTCTTCAAATACGATGGGTTGAAAATGATGAAACTCAATAGGCGGTTTTTTACCTAAGGTCCATTTTCGAGTTTTGGTATCAAAAATACTAACGGCTCTTATCTTCCTTCCTCCTAATAAATAAAACTTGTCTCCTACATTTACAAAAGCAGCCTCATGTCTTGCTATTGGTGTTGAATCATCTGATGCAATAACCTGATGCCATATTTTTTGAGGTTTAGAATCGTCATGCTTATGAGATTTACAGGACAGAATAAGTGAAAGCAGTAGCATTAAAATTAAGTTCTTTTTAAACATACTTTGTTTTTGTAAGTATTGAGCGATGAATATAAAAAAATAAAACTATGTATTATAACATTTAATAGATAATAAAGAATTCCTTGAAAGCCAACTATTCATACTAACTCTCAGCTACGATGTCCCATACCTTTTAGAGAAGATTTATATTTTATTATTTACTTTTCTTTGTGCGTTCAAAGAAGAGTAACAAAAAAAGGACATTCCTTGAATAAGAATTTCTTCTCTTACTTAGGCGCAATAAAAACAAAGCCCTAAATTTCAATGTCTCGACACAATACCATCCAACATAATGTTCCTGAGTCCCAAAACTTGAGTTTTATTCTTACAAAGAATAGAATTTGCCTAATAGACATTTCTTAACGATCAACCTAAACACTTTTTTAATCTTAATAATTATAATTTGGGGAGAAAACGGCCTGTACAAAATGGGCTTTTAAATGCCATGTATCTGGCTTTTTGTAAAATCATTTGATATACATAAAAAAACAACAGCACCTATGCGCTTTCAGAAAAATTAAATAACTTTAGTTATTAGTTGAAATAGTTATAATGAAAAATATTTTTGCTTATTTAATTATACTTTTCCTTTTTACAAATTGTAAAAATCTTCAGACCAGTATCCATCTGATTTCAATAAATCATATTGATAAAAGCATTGTATACGAAGGAAGAATAGGCAAAAATGAAGACAATACCGCTTCAGAAATATATTGGTCTGGATCATCCATTAAAATAAATTTTGAAGGCACTGCAATTAAAGCAATTTTAGAAGACGAAACTGGAAAGAATTATTTCAACGTTATTATTGATGGCACTAAGTTTAAAACGTTGAGGTTAAGTCGAGAAGAAAAAACCTACACTCTTATTGAGAATTTGCCTTTTGGAAAACATTCAATCGAATTGATTAAAAGAAATGAATGGACTTATGGAACAACGCGTTTTTATGGTTTTGAAATTTTGGGGTCTAAAGTTTTAGACGCAGATAAAAGGAAACCTATATTTATTGAGTTTTATGGAGATTCCATAACAACTGGTCATGGCAATGAAGACTATTCTGGAAACGACAAACCAGAGGGTAACGTTACTAATAATTATAATACTTATGCAGCAATGACTGCTCGCAATATAAATGCAGAGTATTCTTGTATTGCAAGAGGAGGTATAGGGATTATGGTAAGTTGGTTTAACATGGTAATACCAGAAATGTATGATAGGTTAAATCCAAATGATACAAATAGTAAATGGGATTTTTCTAAAAAACAAGCAGATATCATGGTTGTTAACTTATTTCAAAATGATTCCTGGATTGTAAATCAACCAGACCATGTTGAATTTAAACGCAGATTTAAAGATCAAAAACCTTCTCAAGAACAAACAATAAAAGCCTATAGATCCTTTATAAAAACGCTTCGAGAAAAAAATCCAACAGCCAGCATTGTGTGTGTTCTAGGAAATATGGACATCACTAAAAAAGGTTCTTTATGGCCAGAATATGTTCAAAAAGCAGTAGATGCATTAAATGATAAAAAAATTCATACCTGCTTTGTTCCGTATAAAAATTCTGAAGGGCACCCAAAAGTTGAAGAACATGCAATAATAGCAAAAGCATTAACTCAATTAATAAAAAACAAAATAATAACTAATTAATATCAAAAAAATTTAAAATTATTTTATTTCACAATTTAGTTTGTAATATTTTTAACACACAAAAACAATTAATTAATTACTATTAAAATGAAAAACACTGTAAGACAGCACAATAACTAACATATTTTAACAGTATAGAAAGAATAAAAACCCATTTGTTATATAGTTTTCAACATTCGACACTTTATAAAAACTAATAAAATTAGAATTTAGCAGCTGAAATATTGGGTGCATTTATAATAACATCTAACCAAAATCATTTAAATAAAATACCTTATGACCTTTAAGCAAAATCATTTATTATTAATACTTCTTCTTATTTTTTTAGCTTCTTGTGGTTCAAAAAATGACAAAAAAATCGCTGAAGTGGTTGCAAAGGATTCCGTTCAAGTTTACCAGCCAAACTGGGAATCTATTAAAAAGCATTACAAAGATCCTGCGTGGTTTAACAACCAAAAATTTGGAATATTTATACATTGGGGCGTCTATTCTGTTCCTGCTTTTGGATCGGAATGGTATCCAAGACGTATGTATATGGATACTGCAACATTTACGGCTCAATTAAATCCACAAAAAGCAGGTCCTAATGATGCCTATACTCATCATAAAAAAACATGGGGAGATCAAAAAACGTTTGGTTATAAAGATTTTGTACCTATGTTTAAAGGCGAAAAATTTAACGCAGCAGAATGGATTGATTTATTTAAAAAATCTGGAGCCAGATATGTTGTTCCTGTAGCAGATCATCATGACGGATTTGCTATGTACAAATCGAATACTACGCGTTGGAATTCTGTAGACATGGGTCCAAAAAGGGATATTTTAGGAGAGCTTTTTAAAGAAGGTAGAAGTAAAGGTTTAATTATGGGCGCTTCTTCTCATTATGCTTTTAATTGGTCTTTTTATAATAAAAAAGATCATTTTGATACTACAGATCCTGAATATGCAGATTTATACTCTCCAAAAGGAAAAGATTTAACAGAACCTGTTTCTGAAGAGTTTAAGAAAAAGTGGTGGGATAGAACGGTAGATTTAATTGATAATTATCAACCAGACATTCTTTGGTTCGATTTTTATTTAGATATTCCAGACTATAAGGATATGCGTCCAAAGATTGCTGCTTATTATTATAATAAAGGTATTGAATGGGGCAAAGAAGTTGTGCTTCAAGACAAGAATTTCGATCATGATGCTTTTCCTGAAGGCACCGTTATTTACGATTTAGAAAGAGGCAAATTGCCTGGTATTAGAAAACTACCTTGGCAAACAGATACCTCTATTGGTAAAAATTCTTGGAGTCATGTATCAAACTGGGAATCTAAAACTGCAAATCAATTAATTGACGACTTAGTAGATATCGTATCAAAAAATGGAAATCTTTTATTAAATATTGGTCCTAAAGCAGACGGTACCATACCAGATGATCAAAAAGATATTTTACTAGAAATAGGTGATTGGTTATCGATTAATGGAGCCGCTATATATGATACAAAATATTGGAAAGTATTCGGTGAAGGACCAACAGAAGTAAGTAAAGGACATCATTCTGAAGGAGATAATAAAGAATTTACGGGGCAGGATATTCGTTTCACTCAAAAAGACGGAAAACTATATGCCATTATGATGGCATGGCCTGAAAATAATAAAGTTAATATCAAATCAGTTAAAAAGACCGAAGACCTTGTTACCAAAGTTAAAATGCTTGGAAGCGATGCAGAAATAAAATGGTCTCAAGATGCTAGTGGTTTAACTGTAGAAATGCCTACAAAAAAACCTTGTGATCATGCATTTGTGCTAGAAATCACTATGTAATTATACCTCAATTTAGTTTTTTTTGTTTGTTTAGTTAAAGAGTGCATTAAAATGCACTCTTTTTAATTTAAATAATATTATCTTTTATTTCTACCTTTAATAAATTCAGACTAGAATGATTTTCATTGCACCCTTTCAAATTATTCTACTTAAAGCCAATTAAGAAAACCTTACATATACTTCACTTTGTTATAATGCTGAATGTAAACTTTAGGAGACATTAACATAAGTGCCTTAAACCTTCTATTGAAATTAGAAATATTATTAAAACCAGATTCATAACATACTTTAGAAATATTTTTATTTCTTTCCATTAAAAGTTTGCAAGCATACCCAACTCTTACTTCATTCAAATATTCTGAAAAGGATTTTCCATTTACTTTTTTGAAAAGCCTGCTAAACGATGATGGGTTCATACAAGCTATTTTAGCAACATCAATAAGTGATATTTGCTCTTTAAAATTATTAAATATATACTCGTAAGCTTTATCTAAATTTCTATGACTCCCTTTATTAAAAGAATTAATAAACCCTTTACTTGCTATTAGTTCATAGGTTTCACAATGAGCCAGATCGTTTAAAACATCAATAAAACTCATAATTCTATTAAATCCATTAAGACTTGAAATCGTTTTTATTTTATGGGTTAATTCCGTGCTAATATTCAAGAATTTAATCCCATACTTGGCTCTGTCTATTAGATCTGAAATTGGTTTCATTTCATTAATTTTAAAAAAAACATCTCCAAGAAAATCCTGCTTAAAATGTATAGCTATAGCTTCCGCTTTTAAGTTAGATGATGCTTCAAAATACTCATCATCATTTAACCACATATGCGGTAAATCTTTACCAATAAGCACTAAATCACCTTCATCAAATTTAAGAATGCTATCACCAACAAACCGAGTGCCTTTACTTTTTATGGACAACACCAATTCCAGCTCTCTATGATGGTGCCAAATTTTTAAAAAATATGGATAATTGTGATGTGTAACAGTAAAAGTATTGTTATTTAAATCACTTCTATCTATAAAATGAAGCTTCATATACCTACTTTATTATTGATCTTATAATGCAATAATAGCCTAAATATTTTTTTTAATGCAATCAAAGTATCGAAAAATGTCTTTTATGAGGTAGATTTAACTTAATAATCGGTCTAATTTTGTGTTCTTAATATTATTTTTTTATGAAATACATTGTTTGCGAAAAGCCAGGAGAATTTCTTTTAAAGGAAAAAGAGGCTCCAATTAGAAAAGAAAATGAAGCTTTATTACAAATAAATAAAGTTGGTATATGTGGGACAGACCTACATGCCTACTCTGGAAATCAAGCTTTTTTTACATATCCTAGAATTTTAGGACATGAATTGGCTTCAGAAGTTTTAGAAATAGGAGAAAATCCACAAGGAATAAAAGCTGGCGATAAAGTAGTTGTCATGCCTTATGTTAGCTGTGGTAAATGTATCGCATGTAGAAATGGTAAAACAAATTGTTGTACTAACATTTCTGTACTTGGAGTACATGGAGATGGTGGTATGCAAGAACAAATAACGGTACCTACAAATATTTTACTACCCGCTAATAACCTCTCTAATGATGAGATGGCTATCGTAGAGCCTTTGGCAATTGGAGCACATGCTGTTAGAAGAGCCGGTATTAAAAAAGGTGAATTCGTAGTCGTTATAGGCTGTGGTCCTATTGGAATAGGTATTATGAAATTAGCACAAATTGCAGGAGCTAAAGTTATTGCTTTAGACTTAAATGAGGATCGTTTAAAATATGCAAAAGATAAAATAGGTGTTGATTACACTGTAAATGTTGGTAATGATCCTGTAAAACAAATCTCAGAAATCACTAATGGTGATTTGGCTACTGCCGTATTTGATGCGTCTGGACATAAAGGTGCTTTAGAAACAGGTCCAAACTATATGTCGCATGGAGGCAGATTTATTTTAGTAGGCTTATCAAAAGGCGAATTAACCTATAACCATCCAGCAATCCATTCTAAGGAAATGACATTAATGTGCAGTAGAAATGCTACCACAGAAGATTTTGAACATGTTATAAGTGTTTTAGGTCAATTTCCAACAGATTCTTTCATCACCCACAATGTTCCTTTTACTGAAATGATAGAAAATTTTGATAGTTGGTTAAATCCAGAAACTGGCGTTATTAAAGCGACTGTAAATTTTAATTAAAAATATAAATGTCTAAGAATTACGTTCAAATAGATCCAAAAGACAATATTATTGTTGCTATTACGTCACTTGAAAAAGGGACAATAACGACAATTCAAGGTGTCGATATTATCCTGAAAGAAAATATAAAACAAAAACATAAGTTTGCTTTAAATGATTTTGCTGTAGGTGATGAAATTTTCATGTATGGTGTCTTAATTGGCAAAGCCATAGAGCCTATTCAAGCAGGATGTGCTATCACTATTGATAATGTAAAACATGCCTCTGCCGAATTTCAAGATTCAAAAGAAAAGTTTACCTGGAGCGCACCCGATGCCTCCAAATTTGAAAATAGAACATTTAATGGTTATCACAGAAAAGACGGAAAAGTAGGCACAGGAAACTATTGGTTAGTCATTCCATTGACTTTTTGTGAAAATAGAAATGTTGATGTTTTAGAAGGTGCTCTTTCTGAAAAACTAGGATATGAAACCAAAAAAGATTTTGCAGTAGATACAGATGCTTTAATCAATCAATATAAAGCAGGCGCATCCAAAGAGGCTATTTTAAATACGCCCATCATTACAACTAAGGAAGAAATGACTAAAAATCGAACCTTCCCTAATGTTGATGGTATTAAGTTCTTAAAACATGATGGCGGTTGTGGAGGTATACGTCAAGACTCTGAAACGCTTTGCAAATTATTAGCAGGTTATATTACAAACCCGAACGTTGCTGGCGCTACTATTTTTAGTTTAGGTTGCCAGAATGCACAAATAGAAATGCTGCAAAATGCATTAGATGCCATCAATCCGAATTTAGACAAGCCTGTTCACTATTTAGAACAACAACAAAGTGAAAGTGAACGACAGTTGATTGAAGAAGCTGTTAAACATACATTTTTAGGCTTAATTGAAGCCAATAAAATAACCAGACAACCTGCTCCTTTAAGTAAATTAGTATTAGGTTTAGAGTGTGGTGGTTCTGATGGGTTTTCGGGAATTTCTGCAAATCCAGCTTTAGGTTATGCATCTGATTTATTAGTAGCACTTGGTGGAAGCCCTGTACTATCAGAATTCCCAGAATTGAACGGTGTAGAACAAGAAATTATCAACCGCTGCGAAACAGAAGAAGATTCAAAGAAATTTTACGATTTAATGCGCGCCTATTCTGCAGCCGCAGTAGCAGTGGGATCTGGATTTGAAAACAATCCTTCTCCAGGCAATATAAAAGATGGTTTAATTACAGATGCAATGAAATCTGCTGGAGCCGCTAAAAAAGGTGGCACATCACCTGTAACTCAGGTTTTAGATTATACAGAGCAAGTAACAAAACCAGGTTTAAATTTATTATGCACACCAGGAAACGATGTAGAGTCTACCACAGGTTTAGTAGGATCTGGATGTAATGTTGTCGTATTTACAACAGGTTTAGGAACTCCAACTGGAAATCCTGTGGCTCCTGTTTTAAAAATGTCTAGTAATACTCATTTATATGAAAGAATGAATGACATTATTGATATAAACGCAGGAACTGTAATTAGTGGTGAAGATACCATTGAATCTATGGGTGAAAAAATATTAGATCATATTATAAAAGTAGCAAGCGGTGAAGTTGCTTCAAAAGCAGTATTACACGGAAACAATGATTTTATTCCTTGGAAACGAGGTGTTTCATTATAGATATGAAACATATATTTTATTTATTATGTGGAATTGCTGGTTTATATAAAGTTATAACAAGTTTTATCTATCCTGAAAAAGAAACGACTCTATTCTCTTTTGAAATAAATGTATGGGTGTATAGAGTCATTTGGAGTATAGTTATAATAGCCATGATAGAATATTTTTACCGTGAATTAAAAAAACAAAAAATTAATGCAAGAATTAAATAGAAATACAGCTGAGGCTAAAATGTATACAGAGCGTATCATCCAATTTGGAGAAGGTAACTTTTTGAGAGCCTTTGCGAATTGGATGATTCATGAAATGAATAAAAAAGCAGCTTTTGATGCGGGAGTTGTAGCTGTACAACCAATAGATCAAGGTTTAATTAAAATGTTAAACGACCAAGACGGTTTGTACACCTTGTATTTAAATGGCATTAAAAACGGAAAGGCCATTAGTGAACATGAAATTATCGATTGTATTCAAAGAGGTATCAATCCTTATGAAAATTATGCAGATTATTTAGCAAATGCCGAAAACCCAGACTTACGTTTTGTCATTTCCAATACCACAGAAGCTGGAATCGCCTATAACCCTGATGATAAACTAGAAGACACACCGCAATCCAGCTTCCCAGGGAAATTAACTGCTTTGCTATACAAGAGGTATCAAATTTTTGGAGGTGCTTCAGATAAAGGTATGATTATAATTCCCTGTGAGTTAATTGATAAGAATGGTGACAATTTAAAAAGAATCGTTTTACAATATGCTGATAAATGGAATTTAGATGAAGGATTTGTTGAATGGATTCATGAAGATAATATTTTTTGTAATACTTTAGTAGATAGAATTGTTCCAGGTTACCCAAGAGATAAGATGGATTCCATTACTAAAGAATTAGGATACAAAGACAACCTAGTTGTTGAAGGTGAGCAATTCCACTTATGGGTTATAGAAGGCCCTGCTTCTGTAAAAGAAGAAATTCCTGCTGAAGCTTGCGGATTGAATATTGTATTTACCGATAATATGGAGCCTTATAGAACACGTAAAGTAAGGATTTTAAATGGTGCGCACACCACTTTAGTCCCTGTAGGCTATTTGTACGGGATAGACAAAGTACGTGAATCTTTAGAAGATGATGTTGTAGGTGGTTTCTTGAAAGATGCTATTTTTAATGAAATTTGTCCAACTTTAGACCTTTCTAAAGAAGAATTAGACCAGTTTTCTAATGATGTGTTAGATCGTTTTAGAAACCCTTATCTAGAACATGCTTTGATTAGTATTTCATTGAATTCAACTTCAAAATACAAAACAAGAGTATTACCATCGGTATTAGAATACATCAAAAGAAAAAATGAATTACCAAATAGATTATTGTTTTCTCTAGCGTCTTTAATTGCCTTTTATAGGGGACATAGAGATGGCGAAGCTATTACTTTAAAAGACGATCCGTCTGCACTGGACTTCTTTGCTACGCAATGGGCAACAGGAGATATTGCTGGAATAGCAAAAGCAACGTTATCTAATACAGATTTCTGGGGAATTGATTTAACAGAATTTGATGGGCTTTTAGATACCGTAACCAATTATTTAGAAAATATCGTTTCAAATGGAATGAAACAAGCATTAAACGCTTTATAAATCAAAAGGTATGAAAGTTTCTTATTTAAAAATTTTAGTTTTTATTTTTATCATTTCTTTGGGGAGTTGTGCCCTTAAAGAAGAGAAAAATGAAGTTATCACAGCAAAAGAAGAAACAAAAGATCCCTATACAAAAGAATGGGCCTCTTTAGGAAAACATAACGAATCACCAGACTGGTTTAAAGAAGCCAAATTGGGCATTTATTTTCATTGGGGCATCTATTCTGTTCCTGCGTTTCATGATGAATGGTATCCTCGATACATGCATTTAGAAAAACATAACGTTTACAAACATCATGTTGAAAAATATGGGCATCCGTCAAAATTTGGATACCATGACTTTGTCCCCATGTTCAAAGCAGAAAAATTTGATCCAGAGAAATGGGCCACATTATTCAAAAAAGCAGGTGCTAAATTTGCAGGACCAGTAGCAGAGCACCATGATGGGTTTGCCATGTGGGATAGCGAAATAACACCTTGGAATGCTATGGATAAAGGACCTAAACGTGATGTGACTGGCGAATTAAAAAAAGCCATTTCGTCAAAAGGCATGAAGTTTATTACCGCCTTTCATCATGCAAGAAATTTACAGAGAAATACCAAGTTAAATGAAGCAGATTGGAGAAGTCATTATCCATATATGGAAGGCATGCCTCCTACTTCTAAAGATTCGACATTGGCTTATTTATATGGAAACATACCTGCTGAAAAATGGAATAAAGAAGTTTGGTTTGGAAAATTAAAAGAAGTTATTGATAATTACCAGCCAGATATTATTTGGTTTGATTTCATGTTGGATGCTATTCCTGAAAACTACAGAAAAGAGTTTGCGGCTTATTATTTAAACGAAGCTGAGAAATTAGACAAAGAAGTTGTAATTGTTAGAAAACAAAACGATCTGCCTTTATCTATGAGTGTTATGGATTTAGAGCAGTCCCGTAAAAATGTTATTGGAACAAAAACTTGGATGACTGATGCAACTATTAGTAATGGAAGTTGGTCTTATAAAAACGATCTAGGCGTAAAATCTTCAACAGATGTTTTACACATGTTAATTGATATTGTTAGTAAGAATGGGGTTTTACTTCTTAATGTTTCTCCTATGGCAAATGGAATCATTCCAGAAAATCAGGAGAAATGCTTACTAAAAATGGGCGCTTGGCTAGAAAAATACGGCGAGGCAATTTATGGAACTGAAGCTTGGTATACGTTTGGTGAAGGGCCTACAAAAGAACCTGAAGGACATTTTGGAAATCATAAAGCCTTCCATAAAATAAAATACAGCAACAAAGATATTCGTTACACAACGAAAGACTATAATATCTATGGCATTATTATGGGAGCAACAGTCCCAAATAAAGAAATATTATTAACATCCTTTGCAAAGAAGAATATAAAGGATAAAGTAAGAATAGAGTCTATTTCTATACTAGGATCTGACGAAAAAATAGAATGGTCTATCGATGATAAAGCAGGTTTAAAAATTAAGCTTCCCTCTGAAATAGTAGACGAAATGGCCACAGTAATCAAAATAGAAACATCTGCATAAAATGACCATAGATTCTCATCAGCATTTTTGGAATTACGAACCTGTAAAACACAAGTGGATAGACGAAAGCATGTCTGCTATTCGCAACGATTTTTTACCTGATGATTTAAAAAAAGTATACAATGAGAATGGTATTGATGGTTGTGTAGCTGTGCAAGCAGATCAAACAATCCTTGAGACAGATTTCTTATTAGATTTAGCTTCTAAAAATGATTTCATTAAGGGTGTTGTTGGTTGGGTCGATTTAAGAGCTAATAATCTTGAGACGGTTTTAGAAGCTTATAAAGCATACGAAAAACTAAAAGGCTTTCGCCATGTTGTACAAGGTGAAGAAGATTCTAATTTTTTGTTACGACCTAATTTCATGAAAGGGATTTCAATTTTAGAAAAACACCATTATGCATATGATATTTTGGTGTTTCCACATCAATTAGGAGCCGTTTTAGAATTCGTAAAACAGTTTCCAAATCAGAAATTTGTTATTGACCATATAGCAAAGCCATACATAAAAGATGGTTTTTATGAAGGATGGGCGCTTTTGATGAAAGAAATTGGAAAGCACGAAAATGTGTGCTGTAAACTATCAGGGATGATTACAGAAGCCAATTTTAACACATGGACACCATCACAAATACATCCATACATGAGTTTAATTCTGGAAGTTTTTGGAGCAGAAAGAACCCTATTTGGGTCGGATTGGCCAGTTTGTTTGGTCGCAGGTAATTATAGAAAAGTAAAAGGGTTAGTAACAGAATTTATAGCAAAAATGAGTACCACAGAACAGGCCGCCATAATGGGCGGTAATGCTATTAAATTTTACAATTTAAAATAAAAAAATATTTAAGAATGGATTTAGGATTAAAAGGAAAAGTAGTTGTTATTACGGGGGCTGCAGGAATTGAAGGCAGCATAGGAGAAACCATTTTACAAAAACTGGCAGATGAGGGCGCTACACCAGCTGTTATAGACAGAAACGCCAGAGGTTTTGGTTATGTTGAAAAATTACAAAAAAGAGGTATTGACGCCATATTTTGTCAAACAGATGTTACAAATCCTGATCAAATAAAAAGTGCTATTGCTACTATTTCAGAGAAATATGGTAGAATAGATGCTATCATTAATAATGTTGGGGTAAATGATGGCGTTGGGTTAGATGCTTCTTATGAAGATTTCATGAACTCATTGAAACTAAACATGGTCAGTTATTTTTTAGTCGTAAAACATGCACTGCCTCTATTAAAAAAATCAAAAGGAAATATTCTTAACATAGGTTCTAAAGTAGGTTTAACTGGCCAAGGAGGGACTTCTGGCTACGCTGCATCAAAAGGTGGTGTGCTCGGATTAACGCGTGAATGGGCCGTAGATTTAATTAAAGATCAAATTAGAGTTAATGCCATTATTATTGCAGAAAGCTGGACACCTGCTTATAATAATTGGATAAAAACACTTGACGATGGAGAGGAAAAACTAAAATCTATTGTAAAGAAAATTCCTTTAGAAAATAGAATGACGACTCCAGAAGAAATTGCAGATACTTCTCTTTTTACCATATCAGAGAAATCCTCACATACAACTGGGCAGTTTATATTCTGCGATGGCGGTTATGTGCATTTAGATAGATCCTTGTTAACCGAATAATAAATCATTTGTTCTCTTCTTTTGAACAAAACAACCAACTTTTTATTAAACTAAAGAATACATTTATCAACTAAATAAAAACACATTACATTATGAGCAAACTAAAAAATATACCTGTCGTTCCAAAGAATTTATTGGTGCCGTTTATTGCAGCAACATCAATTTTTGCATTGTGGGGTTTTGCAAACGATTTAACCAATCCAATGGTAGCGGCTTTTAAAAAGGTTATGATTCTTTCTAACAAAGAAGCTTATAATGTACAATTTGCATTTTATTTTGGTTATGGTGTCATGGCTATTCCTGCAGCCCTTTTTATTAGAAGGTTTAGTTATAAATCAGGTATTTTACTTGGTCTTGCATTATACGCTATTGGTGCCGTCCTGTTTTACCCAGCTGCTCTTGAAGGCAGCTACTCCTATTTTTTAATTTCACTATTTGTTATTACATGTGGGCTTGGATTTCTTGAGACAACATCTAATCCATTAATACTATCAATGGGAGATCCATCAACCGCAACACAACGATTAAATCTTGCACAATCGTTTAATCCGATAGGTTCTTTAACAGGCATGATGATTGCAAAGTTTGTTGTACTTGACAGAATTTTATCTGCAGATTATGATGATAGTTCTGAAATTGTTGCCCTTGGTACCGAAAAGGCTGCCGAAATAAAAGCACATGATTTGGATATTATTAGTACACCATATATTGCTGTAGGTTTATTTGTTGCAGTCGTTTTCTTTATTATTATGAAAACTAAAATACCTTCAATGTCAATGGGAGAACATTTATCTATTAAAGACTCTGTTAACAGAATCTTTAAGAATAAAACCTATTTATTCGGTGTTATTGCTCAAATGTTTTATGTCGGTGCACAAATCATGTGTTGGACAGCCATTTTTCAATTAGTTGAATATATCAATGAAGATCTAAGTGGTGCAGACAAAGTTGATGGTACTTTTTGGAACATTGCCGCTATGATATTATTTGTTTCAACTAGGTTTATTGGAACGGCTTTAATGAAAAAAATAAGTCCAGCAAGAATGCTAACAATCTTTGCTGCTGCAGCTGCTGCGTTATGTGTTGGCGTTATAATGACGACTGGTATAACAAGTTTAGTTTGTTTAGTACTTGTTTCTGTTTTCATGTCAATTATGTTCCCAACAATTTATGGACTGGCACTTAAAGATATGGGAGAGGAAGTAAAATTAGCCTCGTCTGGATTAATAATGGCTATTGTGGGAGGTGCTTTTTTACCTAAAATACAAGCTGCAATAATGGACTTTGGAGATACCGTAAATAATGAAGAAGTTTTTGGAGATGTTATAACTGGTGGGATTACAGAAATTCACTTTTCATTTATCCTACCAATGATATGCCTTGTATTCGTAGCACTATACGGAGTTTACGCGTACAAAGCAACCAAAAAAGTGACTGCTTAAAATAATCAAAATATGAATACAAAAAGACACTGCTTTTCATGCGATTTAAAAGATGATTCTAAACTAATCGCTGAGTATAAAGCATACCATGCAGCAGGTAATGCGTGGCCAGAGATAACAAAAAGCATTAAAGATGCTGGTATTGTTGATATGGAAATTTATTTAACAGGAAATAGAATGTTTATGATCATGGAGGTTGATGACACTTTTGATCCTGTAAAAAAAGCTGAAATGGACGCCAGCAATCCTAAAGTACAAGAGTGGGAAAACCTTATGTGGGATTACCAACAAGAATTACCTTGGGCTAAAGATGGAGAAAAGTGGATTGCTTTAGAGAAAGTATTCAAACTAGAGAAATAATTAATAGTTAATCAATTTATTAAGTTGATGATTAAACTAGAGCTACTATTTATTTAGTAGCTCTTTTTTTTATTATAATTCAAAAAGATGCCTACCAATCATACGCTTTATAAATAAAAACTGCAAATACATCATTTTTAGCAAGTCAATTCAATCAATATTACTGTTTTGAACATTATACCGACCCATTTAGAACATTTTAAGTACTAGCAAATACCGAAAAAATCGAGAACTTTACTTAAAAATGATTAATAGCTAATCAATTTTTAAAATGGTTGATGATAAAATAGAGCTTTTTATATTAGCTCTATTTTTTATTTATCAGCCTACTAAGAAAAATATCCCTTAAATATGTCAAATTGAAATTCGTTTTTTTTATATATTTACAAACCAGAACAGAACAGGACAGATTTGAAATGAAAAATAAATTTATTTTCAATATTAACCTTCATAGTGATATTCCAAAATACCAACAATTGGTTAATGCTATTAATGATGCTTTAGCTAATAATACAATGGCCGTTGGAGACATGCTTCCTTCTGTAAATAGCATTTGTAAAGAATATAAACTATCAAGAGACACTGTTTTTAAATCATATACCATCTTAAAAGAACAAAAGGTAATAGATTCTGTTCCAAATAAAGGGTATTACATTGCGAATGTCACTAGAAAAGTCCTTTTAGTATTAGATACATTTAAGGCATATAAAGAAGTTTTGTACCATTCTTTTATAAACAATCTTCCAGAAAATATTATAACAGATGTGCAATTTCATCATTATGATATCGAAAATTTCAAAACCATATTAAATAATAGTAAAGGAAAATATTATAAATATGTTGTTATGGGGTTCGATAATGCCGCTGTCCCTTCTGTTTTAGAAGGATTTAGAAATGAAAAATTACTTTTAATAGATTGGAACATACACTCAAAAGCAGATAACAATTTCGTTTGCCAGGATTTTGGTGATTCCTTTTTTAATGCACTAAAAGATGCTCGTGAATCATTCAAAAAATACAAAGAAATTAATTTTGTTTATCCAAAATTCACTTATCATCCAGCAGAAGCAATCTCTTATTTCGAGAAATTTTGCACTGATTTCAAATTCAAACATAATGTAATCACCGATGTAAAAAACTTCAATATTGAAAAAAATGTGGCCTACATAAGTGTTAGCGATCGTTTTTTAGGAACATTTTTGGAACAATGCCGAAGTAACGATTTAGAACCTGGTGTCGATGTTGGTTTTTTGTCATACAATGAAACACCCATGAAAAAATTTATATATAAAGGAATCTCTGTTATTTCAACCAATTTCAAAGCTTTAGGTCAGAAAGCAGCAGAATTCATTTATAAAGATGAACCCATTCAGGTATTTATACCTACTAACCTAATATTAAGAGAATCGTTATAAACTATGTATTATATAGGATATGATTTAGGAAGTTCTTCTGTAAAAGTTGCTATTGTAAATGCAAAAACAGGAGAAAAATTATCAGCACTGCACGAACCACAAAATGAAATGGAAATTATTGCCATTGAGTCAGATTGGGCAGAACAAGACCCAAACTTATGGTGGCAATATGTTTGTACTGCAACCAAAAGAGCTATTAAAGAAGCCAATATTGATGCTTCCCTAATTTCTGGGATTGGAATTTCTTACCAAATGCACGGATTGGTTGTTGTTGACAAACAAGGAGAACCTTTACGTCATTCTATTATATGGTGTGACAGTAGAGCCATTGACATTGGAAATGAGGCATTCAATACATTAGAACATGATGTTTGTACTACTAAACTATTAAACTCACCTGGAAACTTTACAGCTTCGAAATTAAAATGGGTTCTAGATAATGAACCTGAATTATATTCGAAAATCTACAAATATATGTTGCCTGGCGATTTTATAGCCTTCAAATTAACAGGGGCTATAAACACCACAAAAAATGGTTTGTCTGAAGGGATTCTTTGGGATTATGAGGAGGATTCATTAGCAAGTTTCTTACTAGAGCATTACGGAATCGATCCTTCATTAACGCCAGATATTGTAGAGAACTTTACAAATCAAGGAACTGTTAATGAAAAAGGAGCTTCCGAAACTGGACTACCAATAGGGATCTCTGTAAACTATAGAGCTGGTGACCAGCCTAATAATGCACTTTCCTTAAACGTATTTAACCATGGTGAAGTTGCAGCTACTGGCGGTACTTCTGGAGTTGTTTATGCGGTTACAAATACATTGAAATCAAAAGAAGCTTCAAGAATTAATCATTTTGCACATGTTAACTACACAAAAGAAAAACCTACTCTGGGGAAATTATTGTGTATTAATGGTGCAGGCATCCAATACCGCTGGCTAAAAGATAACCTAGCATGTAATACATACGAAGAAATGAATAATAAAGCCAATGAAGTTCCTGTAGGTTCTGATGGTGTTTGCGTTATTCCTTTTGGAAATGGAGCAGAAAGAATGCTAAACAATAAAAATGTTGGGTCACATTATTGCAACTTAAATTTCAACAAGCATAATGACGGGCATTTATATCGTGCAGCACTTGAAGGCATCGCTTTTTCTTTTGTTTATGGTATGGATATTTTGAAAAACGACAATGCCACTATTAATGTGATTAGAGCTGGAAATGACAACTTGTTTCGTTCAGAGATCTTTTCGAATACAGTAGCAACCTTAATAGGACATGAGATAGAAATTTACAATACTACAGGTTCTGTAGGAGCTGCAAGAGCAGCTGGTTTAACCGATGGTGATTTTGAGAAATTTGGTGCAAATATTACTAAAAATGATCATGTAATGACTTTTGTACCTATAAAGAATAATGAGCCTTACATAAAGGCTTATCAAAATTGGAAAAAAGAATTAGAAATAATATTAAACAATAAATAAAATATTTTAAAATAACATGGCAACTATAGGCAATAAAGAATACTACAAAGGTATAGGCGAAATTAAGTTTGAAGGAAAAGAATCCGACAACCCTTTAGCATTCAAATACTACAACCCAGATCAAGTTGTTGCAGGCAAAACTATGCGAGAGCATTTTAAATTTTCTGTAGCTTATTGGCATACATTCTGCGGACAAGGGTCGGATCCTTTTGGTCCTGGAACACAAAATTTTGAATGGGATCAAGCTACAGACCCAATACAAGCTGCAAAAGACAAAGCAGATGCTGCTTTTGAATTCATTACTAAAATGGGATTCGGATACTATTGCTTCCATGATTATGATTTAATTCAGGAAGGGGCAACTTTTGCTGAGTCTGAAAAAAGATTATTAACGATTACAGATTATCTAAAAGACAAACAAACAGCTTCAGGCGCTAAATTACTTTGGGGTACTGCAAATTGTTTTTCCAATCCCCGTTATATGAACGGAGCCGCTACAAACCCCGATTTTGATGTAGTAGCCAGAGCTGGTGGGCAAATTAAGTTAGCTTTAGACGCTACCATCGCTTTAGGTGGAGAAAACTATGTGTTCTGGGGTGGTCGCGAAGGTTATATGTCTTTATTGAATACAGATATGGGACGTGAATTAGATCATATGGGACGCTTCTTAAACATGTGTAAAGATTATGCCCGTGCACAAGGATTTAAAGGAAACTTCTTTATAGAGCCTAAACCAATGGAGCCTTCTAAGCATCAATATGACTTTGATTCTGCTACAGCTATAGGGTTCTTAAAAGAATATGGATTAGATAAAGATTTTAAAATCAATATCGAAGTGAACCACGCTACTTTAGCACAACACACTTTCCAACATGAATTGGAAGTTGCTGCAAAAGCAGGCATGTTAGGAAGCTTAGATGCCAATCGCGGAGATTATCAAAACGGATGGGATACAGACCAATTTCCAAACAACATCCAAGAAACTACCGAAGCTATGTTAGTCTTCTTAAAAGCTGGTGGATTACAAGGTGGCGGTGTTAATTTTGATGCCAAAATAAGAAGAAACTCAACAGATTTAGAAGATGTTTTTCATGCCCACATTGGTGGTGCAGATACTTTTGCCAGAGCCCTTTTAATTGCCGATAAAATCATAACATCTTCTCCTTATGAAAAATTAAGAACAGCACGTTATAGCTCTTTCGATGCAGGAAAAGGATTGGAATTTGAAAAAGGGAACCTGAATTTAGAAGATTTGTACAAAATAGCTCAAGAAAATGGTGAATTATCTCTAAAAAGTGGAAAACAAGAATTGTTTGAAAACATTATAAATCAATATATCTAATCAACAAAATTATAAACTATGAAGAATAATTTTTTAGCTGCACAATCAGTACTGGAAAATTTAGACTGGGTAGTCCTAGGGATTTATTTCCTCGCTCTTGTTGCAGTGGCTGTATGGGTCGTGCTTCAAAAAAACAAGAATACCGAGGATTATTTTTTAGCAGGACGAAATGTAGGATGGTTTGTTATTGGGGCTTCTATTTTTGCTTCTAATATTGGATCTGAACATGTGGTAGGTCTTGCTGGAACTGGTTTCGAATCTGGAACACCCATGGCACATTACGAACTTCATGCCTGGATTGTATTATTATTAGGGTGGCTGTTTTTGCCATTTTATATTAGAAGTGGCGCCTTTACAATGCCAGAATTCTTAGAAAAACGTTTCGATTCACGGTCTAGATGGTTTTTATCATTATTCTCATTAGTTGCTTATGTACTTACAAAGGTATCTGTAACGATATACGCTGGAGGTATTGTTGTTTCCGAATTACTAGGAATCCCTTTTTGGTATGGCGCTATAGGTATTGTAATTTTTACTGGAATTTACACCGTTGTTGGAGGTATGAAAGCAGTGATATATACAGAAACGTTACAAACTGTTATCTTAATTTTAGGTTCTATAATTATCACCTATTTAGGATTGCAAGAAGTTGGAGGGTGGTCTCAGCTTAGAGAAACAGTCACGGCAGTAAGTCCAGATCATTTTAATATGTGGCGGCCTATGAACGATCCTGATTTCCCTTGGACAGGGTTATTAATAGGTGGTACTATTGTGGGTATTTGGTATTGGTGTACAGATCAATACATTGTTCAAAGAACATTAGCTGCTAATAATATTAAAATAGGACGAAGAGGTGCTATTTTTGGTGCCTATTTAAAATTATTACCTATTTTAATCTTTTTAGTGCCTGGAATTATCGCTTTTGCTTTATCCATACAAAATCCAGAAGTTTTTTCTGTAGAAAAAGCAGATAGAGCTTTTCCTATGCTTGTAAAAACATTATTGCCTGTAGGTTTAAAAGGACTAGTGGCTGGTGGTTTAATGGCTGCATTAATGAGTTCTTTAGCATCTGTATTTAACTCATGTTCTACCATATTTACTATTGATATTTATAAAAAACTAAAACCCCATAAATCTGAAAAATCTTTGCTTAATACTGGTAAGATTGCAACAGGATTTATTGTAGTACTAGGTATTATTTGGATTCCTATTATGGAAAAAATTGGAGGTGGTGTTATGTATCAATATCTTCAAAACGTACAATCTTATATTGCTCCTCCAGTTACCGCAGTCTTCTTACTTGGTATTATATGGAAGCGTGTAAACTCTAGTGCGGCAATTACAACATTATTAGCTGGTTTAGGACTATTAGTTATACGCCTAAGTTCTGAGATCTACTACCAACCCCAAATAGCAGCAGGAGAAAGTATAGATGGCTTTATTTATAGTTTTGCAACTATTAATTTTGCCCACATGGCCATATTCATGTTTGTTTTTTCTGTGATATTGTGTATTTCAGTGAGTTTAGCTACTACAGCGCCAGACTACAGCCTTATTAAAGGACTTGCATTTGGTACGCTTACTGATGAGCAAAAAGCATCTAATAAAAATAGTTATGACCGAATAGATGTCGTGCTGTCAGTAATTCTTGTTCTATTAGTAATTGGTGTTCTTAGTTACTTTACAGGGTGATAATTTACGCGTGTTCGCTATAAGATAAATATAAAAAACTAAAGGTCTAAAACTTATATTTTAATGTCAGGTTGAGCCTAGTCGAAATCCCATTTTAATATAAGTTTTAATGCCTTTTTCTATTTCAGTAATGCTAGCTCAGGTGACTTATAAGTATACCTTTAATACAGGTGATTTAATTGAATCCAAATACTTTTTAATCAACTGTATATTTATTAAAAAAGTATTTCAATAAAAAAACCCTTTTGAATACATGTATTCAAAAGGGTTTTCTCTTCAAAGGGATTGGTTATAGTAATTTTTAATTAACTTACTTTTTGCTTTTCCTTCATTTTTTCTAACAACATAAGTTCATGCTGAATTTCTTCTTTTCGTTTATTAAACTTTCGAAATTTTTCGTCCCTGATCTCTTGATTTTTAATACGCTGTTGACGTCTTAATTCATCTTTATGAATATCTCTTTTCTTTTGTTTGTTAAGTCTAAATTTTTCGATAGCCACCGTCATGTACGAGTAACCATACATACTTAAAAATAATAATGCAATTATGCTTAATATAATGTAACCGTTTTCCATCTTTTTTTAAATAATAGTAAATTAAAACCCTAAAAAGAAACTATTTAACAAAAAATAGCTAACTTTTATATAAAGATGAAAAAATAGTTCCTCTCTTAAAAATAAAAAAGGTAAAGTACTTAAAAAATAGTTGAAAGAGCTAATAAGCTAAAAACAGATACATGTAATTCTAATTAAAACCCCACAATGAGTATAGTGGTACTTATCTTATTTTTGTATCGTATCATTTTATATTGATTTGGTTTAAATACGACATACGCTTCCTTTAATCTATAAGTTGTTTAACAACCTAATCCATTTTCTCTTTGAACAAATTGATTTTAAAATTATTAATCAATTGTATTTACTTTTGAAAAAAAATAAATTATGTCAAAAACATTAATAGTAAAATATACGCCTAGAAAGGGATCATACACAAAAGTCTTACTTGATGAATTCATAAAATTAGCAAAAGGAAAAACGGAAATTACTCATCTGGATTTATGCGAAACACGCCAGATTTATTATTGTCTGAAAATCTAAATTTGGTGATGGAATGGAATAAAGGTAAAAGAGATTTTTCGGAATTAGAACGGTCTGTTTTATCTAATCATCATAAGCTTGTTCTGCAAATTCATAAAACAGATAATATCGTCTTGGTTTTTCCAATATATAATTTTACCATACCAGCAACCATAAAAGCTTGGATAGATGCTATTGTGTTAGTAATAAAACCTTTTCTTTTAACTCAGAAACTGGTTTTGAAGGACTCTGTAATGATAAAAAAGCAGTATCAATTATTGTTAGTGGGTTTGACTACAAGAATTCTGGTGATATAAAAGAATATGCCTCACCTACCTTAAAACAAAACTTTAATTTTATTGGCGTTTCTTCAGAACAAATCTCTGCTTTTGGGGTTGACCAAAATAGAGATCAATTAGATTCTATTTTAGGTAATGCTAAACTTAAAATTAAAAATGTGATGGATAGATAGTTCTCAAATTAATAACAGTACGCTCACAAATTCAATGGCGTTTACTTAAATTTAATTTAAAACCCTGCTTTGTCCACTTCATTATGCCTCCTTCTAAATCGTATATTTCAGTAAAACCAGCTTTCAATAATTTTTTACTGCTTTTTGCACTACGCTTTCCCGATCTACAATACAAAATAATAGGCTTCGTTTTATCTAATTTTTGAATCTCTGAATCAAAAGTGTTCGACAAGTAATCTATATTTTTTGCCCCTTCTATATAGCCTGCATGGAATTCTTTTGAGGTTCTAACATCAACAAATTGCATAAAATCGTCCATTAAAAGTGTTTGCACCTCTTCTGAAGAAACCACTTTTATAATGCCTTTAGATGAAGACTCCTTACAACTAGATACAACGAGACCAAACAAGGAGCATAAAAACAATACGAAACGCTTCATTTAGTATTCCTAGTTAAAATCAACTAAATCGCCTCCCCACTCTAAAATACCACCTTCAAGATTATAAGAGTTTTCAAAACCTAACTCTTCCATAATAGCGCATGCTTGACCACTTCTATTACCTGAACGACAATAAACATAATAGTTTTTACTTTTATCTAAATCTTCGATTTCTGAAATAAACTCCTGTCCTTTATATATATCTATGTGTATAGCATTAGGTATAATCCCATCTGCAACTTCAGCATCAGTTCTTACATCTAATATTACAGCGTTATTATCACCAGCTAATTGTGATGCCCATTCTTCTTGTGTTAAATCTTCCATTTTTTTAATATAAATATGTGTATACAAAATTAATACATCTAAAATTATAGACGAAAAAAAATCCGAAATATTACACTTCAGATTCTTATAAATATTTAGCCATGTTTAAATGTCTATTTTACTCAAAGCTTTAAATCTTAATAAAGCTATATTGTTAATCTATGATTTCGCAGGAAAAACAATTTCAATAGAAGCATCATTCTCTAATAACAATGGCCTTTTCTATACTTTAATAGAACAACCTATAGCTTTAGTTTCTGTTTGTTCAACTTCCTTTCCTGACAAAAGAGCATCAATAGCATTCTCTACATATTTTGCCTTTACTGCTGAAGCATCTTTATAATTATCATCTATAGCTCCAATGTACTTTACAACATTCCCGTTATCCGTTTTGTGCAATAAAAATACATGTGGGGTTTTAGTCGCACCATATTTAGGATATACTTTCTGCCCTTCATCTATTAAATATGGAAAAGTAAACCCTTTCTTTTTTGCCCGAACTTTCATAGCTTCCATATTATCTCCTGGTTTTACATCCGTATTATTTGGCATGATAGCAATTACAGGAAAGCCTTTTGAAGCATATTTTTTGTTTAAATCATTAATTCTATCTTCATACATAACAGCATAAGGACATGTATTACATGTAAATGTTACAATAAAACCTTTAGCATCTTTATAATCTGATAACGAAACCATATTACCATCTATATTTTTTAATGAGAAATCTTCAGCGACGTCTCCTATTTTATACCCATTATCAACAAGGGGTGCTTCATACATGGTAAATGCACTTATAAAAATGACAAGGGTTATTACCGAAATTATTTGAACTGCTTTTTTCATAATGTTCAATTAAAAAAATGTTTGACTTCTATTTCTAATTCTTGATAAGTAAATGATTGCTCAAAAAATTTAGCATTATCATTTTTATATATAATTGTTGCTGGTATGGATCCTGACCAATTTTGATTTACTTTTGGTATCCATGAATTCATATCAACATCATCTAAAGCAATTACTTTAGACTTTAATTTTCTTTTTTTTATAAATGGTTTCAATTTAGATTCATATAAATGAGGAAAGTCTAAACTCACCAAAATAACTTCAACATTTTTATCAAGGTATTGCGAATTTAATTTTTCAAAATATGGTAACTCCTTTACACAAGGCGCACACCAAGTAGCCCAAAAATTAATAACGTATGTTTTATCATCTTTCTTATTTAAGAATTTTTCAAAGCCATTATAATCGTAAACTTCTAATACAACATTGTTCGAGTTAATGGTATCAACTTCCTTCTTAGCAATATCTATACTTTCAGCAGCACTTTTATGCTCTTGCTTGCAACTTGTTATTATTAATATCGCAACAATTAACAATTTTAATTTCATAGCCTTAAAATTAATCAATACTTCAGTGTATTTATTATAGTTTAACAAACTTTTATATAAAAAATGTTTTAAACTATTGTGTATTTATATTTTCATTTCTATATTTGAACCAACAAAAATTAAAAATGAACACAATTTTAAATAATACTTGGTGGTGGAGCTTCAGAAACTTACATTCGTGAAGGAAACCTAGTATATTTAAAACTTAAAATATCAAAAAAGGCTTGTCATTCACGACAAGCCTTTTTTTAATTAAAAAATTACTGAAATAAATTCAGCATAATGACAAAATATAATTTATACACACATTACAAAAAAATTCTAGCAGATACCATTACGCCTGTGAGTATCTACCTGAAAATTAGAGACAAATACCCAAATAGTATTTTACTTGAGAGTAGTGACTATCATGCAAATGATAATAGTTTTTCCTATATCTGTTTTAATCCAATAGCTTCCATTAAGGTTGAAAATGAAATGATTAGTCAGACGTTTCCTGACGGAAGTTCATTAGAAAAAGCAATAACAGATACTATGGATGTTTCTGAAGAAATACATCAATTCACAAAGCGATTTGATGTCAATTCAGATACTGAATTTAAATTTATAAACAATGGGATCTTTGGTTATATAGCCTATGATGCTGTTCGTTATTTCGAAGATGTTGACATTTCGAAAAAAGATGATTCCATTCATATCCCTGATGTCTATTATGCTGTTTATCAAAACATCATTGCTATAAATCATCATAAAAACGAAGCCTATATTTTTGCACACTGCCATGATACTGAAAGTAATATTGATGAGATAGACCATCTTATCAAAGTCAAAAATTTTGCATCTTATAACTTTTCTTCACAAGGAGACATTACTTCTAATTTAACAGATGATGAATATAAAACACATGTAGAATTAGCAAAAAAACACTGTGCGAGAGGCGATGTATTTCAATTGGTTTTATCAAAAAGCTTTGCACAAGAATTTAAAGGTGATGAATTTAATGTATACCGTGCTTTACGCAGTATAAACCCGTCGCCTTATTTATTTTACTTTGATTACGGAAACTTTAAGATTTTTGGTAGTTCGCCAGAAGCACAACTTATTGTAAGCGATGGCAAAGCTGAAATTCATCCTATAGCAGGAACATTTAAGCGCACAGGAAATGATTCTCAAGATGCCGAATTAGCAAAACTATTAATAAAAGATGATAAAGAAAACGCAGAACATGTAATGCTCGTTGATTTAGCAAGAAATGACTTAAGTCGAAACGGAAGTCATGTTAATGTTGATACTTATAGAGAAGTTCAGTTTTTCTCTCATGTTATACATTTAGTAAGTAAAGTTACAGGTCAAAAACACAAAAGCACATCCACAATGCAAGTGGTTGCAGATACATTTCCTGCAGGAACCTTAAGTGGTGCTCCAAAACACAGAGCGATGCAACTTATTGAAGAATACGAAAAAACAAGCCGTTCTTTTTACGGTGGCGCTATTGGTTTTATGGACTTTGAAGGCAATTTTAATCACGCGATCATGATTAGAACTTTTTTAAGTAAAAATCATAAACTACATTGGCAAGCAGGTGCAGGCTTAGTATCAAAATCTAATTCAGAAAACGAATTACAAGAAGTATATAATAAATTAGGCGCATTAACAAAGGCTATTAAACTAGCCGAAGAAATATAAGAGGCGTTAATTAAAGAATAAATGTATAAAAAGACACTTAAAATATAAATCAATCTTGAAATTCCGACACAGTCGGAAAAGTCAAAATTAAGAAATAATGAGTGAAGGGATAGAAGTGCAAAGCAAAACTTTAAGCACGTAATTCCGAAAGCGAATGGTGCTTCAGTAATTTCCTGATTTTGATATGATTTCCTGTCGACAGGCAGGTTTGGTTCATTTCGTATCAAGACAAAATGAACAAGGATAAAAGTTTAATTTAAAACAGATTCCAACTGCAGTTTATCTTAAGTATAGACGAAAGGTTAGGAATAACAAAAAAATGACAAAAGTATTAGTTATAGACAATTACGATAGTTTTACATACAATCTAGTTCATTACCTAGAAGATTTAAATTGTGATGTCACTGTTGTTAGAAATGATAAGTTAGTTTTAGATGATGTAGAACCATTTGATAAAATTGTATTATCCCCAGGTCCTGGTATTCCAGACGAAGCTGGTTTATTAAAGCCCATTATAGAAAGATTTGCACCTACTAAAAGCATTTTAGGAGTTTGTTTAGGTCAGCAAGCCATTGGCGAAGTATTTGGCGGATCATTAATTAATCTGGACGAAGTATACCATGGTGTTTCAACAAATGTAACTATTAGTGTTGATGACGAACCTATCTTTAAAGGGTTAGAGAAAAATATAGAAGTTGGCAGATACCACTCATGGGTGGTTAATCCCGATTTACCAGATAGTTTGGAAGCCACTTCGTTTGATGAAAACGGACAAGTGATGTCGCTACGTCATAAAGTTTACGATGTCAAAGGCGTTCAGTACCATCCAGAATCGGTATTAACACCAAACGGAAAAAAAATATTAGAAAACTGGTTGAATAGCTAACGGTATTCAGTCACAACAATCAGTGGTAATAAGCAGTGCTTACTCAGCTGAAAAAAATATAATTAAAAATTGAATTTGAATTTCTGACACAGTCGGAATCATCAAAATTCAGAAATAAAGAACAAAAGAATGGAAATGCGAAGCACAGCTTCAAGCACATAATTCCGAAAGTGAATGATGGGTTAACAATTTCCTGATTTTGGTACGATTTCCTGCTGGCAGGCAGGTTTGGTTCGTTTTGTATCAATGCAAAATGAACTAAAACAAAAACAGAAAGTAAAACCTAAAAGAATCCTGTTTTAGTTTATCTTGAATAAAGGACGAAAAACAGGAATGACAAAAAATGAAAAACTTATTAAACAGACTTATAAACCACGAAAGCATCTCTAGTGAGGAGGCAAAACAAGTATTGGTAAACATATCTAATGGGATGTACAACCAAAGCCAGATAGCATCTTTCCTTACCGTTTTTATGATGCGAAGTATTACCCTAGAAGAGTTACGTGGTTTTAGAGATGCCCTTTTAGAATTATGTGTTGCTATAGATTTAAAAGACTTTAATGCTATTGATTTGTGCGGAACGGGAGGTGATGGAAAAGATACTTTTAATATCTCAACCCTATCATCATTTGTATCTGCTGGGGCTGGTATTAAAGTAGCAAAACATGGTAACTACGGTGTATCTTCTGCTTGTGGGTCTTCGAACGTTATGGAATATTTAGGTATTAAATTTTCTAATGATGAAGATTTTTTAAAACGAACCATAGATAAGGCTGGCATATGTGTTTTACACGCACCATTATTTCACCCTGCTATGAAAAATGTAGCACCTATTCGTCGCGAACTGGGTGTAAAAACATTTTTTAATATGTTAGGTCCTATGGTAAATCCATCGTTTCCTAAAAACCAAATGGTAGGGGTTTTCAATTTAGAGTTATTACGCTTATATGGTTATTTATATCAGAATACAGATAAAAATTACAGTATAGTTCATGCATTAGATGGTTATGATGAAATTTCCTTAACTGGTAATACTAAAGTCATTTCTAATAATTCTGAAACCATGTTTTCACCAGAAGATTTAGGAATTTCAATAATCACTCAGGAATCTATTTTTGGAGGAAACACTGTAGAAGATGCTGCTAAAATATTTATAAATGTTATCGAAGGCAAAGGAACCGAACCTCAGAATAATGTGGTTTGTGCCAATGCAGGTTTAGCTATAGCAACAACAAAACAAATTAGTCATAAAGAAGGGTTTGAACAAGCAAAAGAATCGTTGCTTTCAGGAAAAGCAAAAGCGAGTTTAGATACGTTAATAGAAATGAGTAAAAAATAGTTTGAAATCAGCATTTTTATAACCTAACACCGATCACTAAAAAATGACCATATTAGATAAAATAGTTAAAGATAAACGTGAAGAAGTAGCGCTTCGTAAAGGTTTAATTCCAATAACGCAATTAGAGCAATCTGTTTTGTTTGAAAGAGAAACCATTTCTCTCGCAAATAACTTACGTAAAAGTGACTCAGGGATTATTGCAGAACATAAAAGACGGTCTCCTTCAAAATCGGTAATAAACCAAGATTTAAATGTTCAAGAGGTAGCAAGAGGTTATGAAGATGCTGGTGTTTGCGGTATGTCGGTTTTAACAGACGGAAAATATTTTGGAGGCTCCTTAGACGATTTATTAATTGCTAGAGCAAGTTGTAATTTACCATTACTCCGAAAAGAATTTATTATAGATGAATATCAATTATTAGAAGCCAAAGCACATGGTGCAGATGTTATTTTATTGATTGCAGCTATTTTAACCAGAGATGAAATAAAGCAATTTTCAGAATTTGCAAAAAGTTTGAATTTAGATGTTTTATTAGAAGTTCATAACGAAGCAGAACTCCATAAATCTGTCATGCCATCATTAGATATGTTAGGTGTGAATAATAGAAATTTAAAAACCTTTGACGTTAGCTTAGAAACAAGCAAAACATTAAGTACACTTATTCCAAATGATTTTGTAAAAGTTTCAGAAAGTGGCATTAGTAATATTGAGGCTATCAAAGAATTAAAACCCTATGGCTACCAAGGTTTTTTAATAGGAGAAAATTTTATGAAAACAGATAATGCAGGTGAAAGTGCCAAACAATTTATAAAAGACTTACAATCATGAAACTGAAAGTTTGTGGAATGAAATATGAGGATAATATAAGTCAAATTGCAAATTTGCAACCTGATTATCTTGGATTTATATTTTATAAAAAATCCGCAAGACATTTTAACACTAGTATTTCGGAGTTACCCGATTCTATTAAAAAAACAGGTGTTTTTGTAGATGAAAGTATAGAAAATGTGATCGAACTAATAAACACACATCAACTTCAAGCAGTTCAATTACACGGGAAAGAATCTCCAGAATATTGTAGTGCTTTACGTGATGCTGAACGTATTTCAATATCTCACGAAAAGAACCTAAAAAAAGTTCAGGTTGAGATCATCAAAGTATTTTCAATAAAAAATGAATTCAATTTTGAGGTTCTAAAACCTTATGAAGATGTTTGCGATTACTTTTTGTTCGATACAAAAGGCAAATTACCTGGAGGCAATGGTTATACTTTCGATTGGAGTGTATTGAATAACTACCCATCTACGAAGCTTTTCTTTCTAAGTGGAGGTATTGGATTAGACCAAGTTGATGCTATTAAAAGATTCAAACAAAGTGAAGCTTCAAAATATTGTTATGCTTTAGATGTCAATAGCAAATTTGAAATAGAACCTGGATTAAAGAATATTGAAAAATTAAAAGTATTTAAAAATAATGTCATTACGAAAGAGGAACGACTGAAGTAATCTCTAAAAAACAGATTACCTCAAAAGTTTTTTCAAAAATTTTGCAGTGAATGGCAACAAAGAAAATAACATGAATTACAATGTAAACGAAAAAGGATATTACGGCGAGTTTGGAGGGGCATATATTCCAGAAATGCTGTATCCTAATGTAGAAGAGTTACGTCAAAACTATCTAAAAGTGATGGCAGAACCTGAGTTTCAAAAAGAGTTTAATCAACTTTTAAAAGATTATGTGGGGCGCCCTTCTCCACTCTACTTTGCAAAACGTCTCTCAGAAAAATATAACACCAAAATTTATTTAAAACGTGAAGACCTCAACCATACAGGAGCCCATAAAATAAATAATACGATTGGTCAGATACTCATGGCTAAACGTTTGGGTAAACATCGTATTATTGCTGAAACTGGAGCTGGTCAACATGGTGTTGCCACCGCTACTGTTTGTGCTTTAATGGGATTAGAGTGTATTGTCTATATGGGTGAAATCGATATTAAAAGACAAGCACCAAATGTGGCCAGAATGAAAATGTTAGGAGCTACTGTTATCCCTGCACTTTCTGGAAGTCGTACTCTAAAGGATGCTACCAATGAAGCCATTCGAGATTGGATTAATAACCCCGTAGACACCCATTATATTATCGGTTCTGCAATAGGTCCACATCCTTACCCAGATATGGTAACTAAATTTCAATCTATTATATCTGAAGAAATTAAATGGCAGCTAAAAGAACATGAAGGAAGAGAAAACCCTGATTACTTAGTTGCGTGTATCGGTGGTGGTAGTAATGCTGCAGGAACCTATTATCATTTTTTACATGAAAACGACGTCAATATTATAGCTGTTGAGGCTGCTGGTTTAGGAGTTGATTCTGGCGAAAGTGCTGCAACATCTGTTTTAGGAAAAGAAGGTATTATACATGGTTGTAAAACCTTATTGATGCAAACAAACGATGGACAAATAACCGAGCCTTACTCTATTTCGGCAGGCTTAGATTATCCTGGAGTTGGTCCTATGCATGCTCATTTATGTAAAACAGGACGTGCAGAATTTATGGCAATCACAGATGATGAAGCTATGAAAGCTGGATTAGAATTATGCAAATTAGAAGGTATTATTCCTGCTATAGAAAGTTCTCATGCACTTGCCATTTTCGAACAAAAAAGTTTTAAATCCGACGATGTAGTTGTAGTGAGTTTATCTGGCCGGGGTGATAAGGATTTGGAGAATTATATCGAGTATTTTAAGATATAATTTTTTGTATTTCCGTGAAAACGGAAATCTCATCAATCAACCTATGGATATTCACTATGTTTACATATTAACTAATAAAAATCATACGACATTATACATCGGTAGATTAAAACAACGTTTAGTACAGCATAAAAATAATAGTTTAAAAAAATTTACTGGAAAATACAATGTAAACAAGTTAGTATATTTTGAGACAACCAAATATCTAAATAATTCTATAAAACGAGAAAGACAACTAAAAAAGTGGAATCGAGAATGGAAAATCAATCTAATAAACAGTTTAAATCCAGATTGGAAAGATCTTTCAGAATATATTTAAAAATAAACGACAAACAGATTTCCGCCTTCGCGGAAATGAAAAAACTATTCATTTGAAATGAACAGAATAAATCAAAAATTACAAGAAGATAAGAAGTTACTTTCCATATACTTCACAGCAGGTTACCCAAGTATTAATGATACAGCTACAATCATTGAAGATTTAGAAAAAAACGGGGTTGATATGATTGAAATAGGCTTGCCATTTAGTGATCCTCTAGCCGATGGACCAACCATCCAAGCAAGTTCGACACAAGCTTTAAAAAATGGCATGACTACCGAAGTGCTTTTTGAGCAATTAAAGGATATTAGACAATCTGTTAATATTCCTTTAATCATTATGGGGTATTTCAATCCGATGTTTCAATATGGTGTAGAAGCTTTTTGTAAAAAATGCCAGGAAATTGGTATAGATGGCTTAATAATTCCCGATTTACCCGTAGACGTATATCATGAAAAATACCAAACCATTTTTGAGAAGTATGGTTTAATTAATGTGTTTTTAATAACACCACAGACTAGTGATGAACGCATTCGTTATATAGACTCTATTTCAAATGGTTTTATTTATATGGTTAGTAGTGCCAGTACAACTGGTGCCAAAGTTGGTTTTGAAAAAGAACAAACCCAGTATTTTGAACGCATAGGCAATATGAATCTTAAGAATTCTCAAATTGTTGGATTTGGGATTAGCAACAACCAAACCTTTACTCAAGCCACAGAATACGCTAAGGGCGCTATTATTGGCAGTGCTTTTGTAAAACATGTGACAAACGAAGGAATTAATAGTATTGATAAATTTGTAAAATCTATATTAAATTAGATTTCATGAAGTGGTATTTAAAGGTTTTAATAAATAATTATGCAACATTTAGTGGCAGAGCAAGGCGCAAAGAGTTCTGGATGTTCACATTATTTAACCTTATAATCCTAGTCTCTTTAACTTTTTTAATAGACTTTATTGATAATTTAATAGGCGGAAATGAGGTTTTGACCTTCGTCATTCTTATTCATTTTCTTGGAATCATTTTACCAACACTTGGGGTTATTTCTCGAAGGCTACACGACACTGGAAAAAGTGGCACCTATTTTCTTGTTTATTTTATTCCGTTTATTGGAGGTATCTGGCTCTTAATTTTATTAACTACTGAAGGAGATAGAGGACCAAACAAATTTGGTCCTGATCCTAAAACTCCAAATTTTGACGAAATCGATGATATTGGAAAACCATTATTAGACAACTAAAATATGCCTTTAAACATTGTATTAATAGAACCCGAAATCCCTAATAACACAGGTAATATAGGACGTTTAGCCTTAGCATCTGGTTCTCATTTGCACTTGGTAAAACCTTTTGGTTTTAAGATTGATGACACCCGACTAAAACGTGCTGGCTTAGACTATTGGCAACATTTATCGGTTACCTACTATGATAATGTCGATGATTTTTTTCTAAAAAATAAAGACAAAAAAATGGTTTTTCTTTCTAGCCACGGTACAAAAAATCATTGGGACATTCCTTTTGAAGATAATCTATTTTTAGTTTTTGGTAAAGAATCAGTTGGATTAGCAAAACCCATTATTGAAAAATATGCTAATAAATTATATAAAATTCCATTATATAGTGATCATGTTAGAAGTTTAAACATAGCAAATGCAGTAAGCATTGTAGTTTATGAAGGTTTAAAATCCATGAATTAATTAGCTTGATTTTGTAAAAAGAAATTAACTAAATTCGTTTAACGTTTTATATAAATTGAATCGAACTCATCTACGAAGCATAGACAAAGTATATTTCAGTGTTAAAACGGAATTCAGACACCAAAACATTATCAGTAATTAAGATGCCATATCAAGAATACATTCCTTCTCCTAAACTAGGACACTATATTGATAAATACTGGGTATCAAAAAACGATAATGATCTAACAGAATCCAAAATTCTTCCTGATGGCTACATTGATATTGTTTTTGATATAAATGAAGAGTCAAATAATTATTCGGATGATAGTATTCGAATTTCGGGGATGATGACAAAATTCAGAAATGTAATATCCAAACAAAATTCAGAGACTTTTGGTATTCGTTTTAAAGCAGGACAGTTTAATGCAATATCATGTTTTCCCATCTCAGAAATAAAAAACAAGGCAATAAATGCTTCAGAAATACTGCCAAATTTCAATTGTGCTTTACTAGAGGAATTAATTGATAAAAAAAGTCAATCTGATAAAATTCAAGTTATTGAAAGGTTTTTAATAAATCAACTGAGTTGGTCAAATACAAACAATTTAATAGCATCCGTCTGTGCCTCTATAAATACTTCTTTTCAAACAATTAACATGGTACATATAGCTAAGCAACATCATATAAGCTTAAGGCAGTTAGAAAGACGTTTTAAAGTCGCTGTTGGAGTTACTATGAAAGAATATCACTCCATAGTGAGGTTCTGCAAAACAATTGAGAGCATCTCTCAAAATCCAAAAAAAAGTTTATTACTTACGGCATTTGACAACGGTTATTTTGATCATGCACATCTAACAAAAGATATTTACAAGATGGCTGGTATAAATCCATCCCAAATTTAACATTGTCGTTTTTTTACAAAAGAAAAAGCCTGCTCCGAAACTACTTTTGTGAAAACAAAAAATAAACGGATGAGAAAATTTGCTTTACCTTTAATATTTATCGCTATTTCTTCTGTTACTATTTCTCAAACAAAAAAAGATACAACACCTATGAAATTAGAATCACTTACACCAAACATAATGGTGAAAAATGTTAACGAAACTCTAGATTATTACACAAAAATACTTGGCTTTAACATCATTGACACAAATCCTGAATCTGGAGAATTTGAATGGGGTTTTGTAATGTTAGATGATGTTGGAATTATGTTTCAAGAAGAAAAATCATTAAAAAATGAATATCAAGAATTGAAGACATTAAATATTGGAGGTGCATTAACCTTTTATATTCGTACCCAAAATATTAAAAAACTATATAAAAAAATAGAAGATAAAGTGACCATCATCAAACCAATGAATACAACTTTTTATGGTACCAATGAGTTTGCAATAATAGATATCAACGGTTTTATTTTAACGTTTTCGGAAACATCAGATGAATAGCCCGATGGATTTTGAAAAAGTAGCAAAACAACTAGCACACCCTACAGGTGCATTTGGAGTTGAAGTAGCATTAGGAATGAATCATCTAAACCAGTTTATAAACAAAAATACTTATGATTTGTTGCAAATAAACGATTCTGATAAGGTATTAGAAATTGGACTAGGAAACGGGAAATTCATAAAAAACATCCTTAACTATGGAAATAATATTTGCTATACAGGTATTGATATTTCCCATACAATGATAACAGAAGCTAAGAAATTGAATGATAAATTCATTAAAGCTGGATTTGTGAATTTAATTCTTGCAGACATAGAAAAAATGCCTTTTTTAAAAGAATCATTTAACAAAATATGTACAATTAACACCATCTATTTCTGGAAAAACCCAACCAAAGCGTTAAAAGAAGTTTACAGAATACTAAGAAAAGATGGACTATTCATCATTTCTTTTAGACCTTATATTGAAGGACAATCACTTAATTTTTCTGAATACGGATTTACAGAATATAAAACTGAAGAAGTAGAGTCTATAATTCATAAAGCAAATTTTAAAATTGTAGAAAAAAAATCCCTGAGCGAAGCACCAATTGAATTTAATGGACAAATCCATAATATGGTGTCACAGTATTATCTACTAAAGAAAACAAAAGCTAACCATTCATAAAAATTCAATGATCATAACGAACTTAAATAAATCACAGCTTTTTTTGCTTCAGCATATGCAAATACATCGCTTCCACTTTAGTCCGTGCCCAAGGTGTACGTCTCAAAAACTTTAAACTCGATTTTACTGAAGGGTTGTCTGTAAAGCATTTAATTTTTATAGTGTACCCCATATATTCCCAACCATAATGGGCTACCAAATCGTTAATGATTTGTTCTAGCTTTACACCATGTAATGGATTATTAGGTTGTTCCATTTTTTATATTGAGTCGAGTGCAATCAAGACTTGTGTCTTTAAATTATTCTACTAAACTTTTAATCTTTACAGCTTTTTCAAAATGATCGAGCTTGTGTTCCATAATCCACCAAGTTGCAGCTTCCATAAGTAACTCAGGATTATCATTTTTATTTGCAAAAAAAGCATAGAAAGACAAACCGACGTTGGAGCCTTTCTCTTTTATTTTTTTATTACAAACCTCAATAATTTTATCTCTTAGAATTTTCTGCATGCCATCTAACGTCTTCTATCACTATTACGTCTGTCGTTACTTCTCTTGGGACGTCTAGAATTATTACTTTTTTGTCCATCAGCATTTGAATTCCTAGAACCAGAATGATTTCTAGGTTTATTATTTCCGCCACCACGCTGTTGCCTTTTTTCAGGAACAGTTGAAGCGTTGGGGTCTGGCTCAAAACCTTCAATAATTTCTACAGGAAGTTTTATATCTATCAACTTTTCAATACCACGTAAATACGTTATTTCATCGGCACTAACTAACGACAAGGCTTCTCCCTTAGCTCCTGCTCTACCTGTTCTACCAATTCTATGTACATAATCTTCAGAAATATTAGGCAACTCAAAATTGATAACGTGTGGTAATAGTGGAATATCTAATCCTCGAGCCGCAATATCTGTTGCTACCAAAACACGAATACTTCCATTTTTAAATCCAGCTAATGCTTTTGTTCTAGCACCCTGACTTTTATTACCATGAATGGCTGCTGCGCTAATATTAGAACTCACCATTTTTTTACAAAGCTTGTTTGCTCCATGCTTAGTACGCGTAAAAACGAGTACTTGCTTCCAATTACCATCAGAAATTAATTTAATAATTAATCCTGTTTTTAAACCTTTAGCAACACGGTACACTTTCTGACTAATAGCATCAACAGTTGTATTCTCTGGTTCCGCTTCTACTTGCACTGGATGACTCAAAATACCATGTGCTAATTTTTTTATATCCTTTGAAAACGTTGCTGAAAACATCAAATTTTGTCTTCTAGGCGGTATCATTTTTATAACACGTTCTATATCACGCAAAAACCCCATGTCCAACATGCGATCTGCTTCATCTAAAACAAAAATTTCAACTCTTTTTAGTGATAATAAACCCTGACTTTCTAAATCTAATAAACGCCCTGGTGTAGCCACTAAAACATCAATTCCTTGACGAATTGTTGCTACCTGAGGTTTCTGGTTTACACCACCAAAAATCACAGCACTTCGTAGATTTAAAAATTCGCTATACTCTTTAACATTAGCATACACTTGTGCTGCTAATTCTCTTGTTGGAGTTAAAATCAAAGCACGTATGGGTCTATATTTTTCCTTAGGATTTTCAGAAAGAATATGTAAAAGTGGTAATGTAAAACCAGCTGTTTTTCCTGTTCCTGTCTGCGCAGAAGCCAAAACATCTTTCCCTTCTAAAATAGGTGGAATTGCTTTTTGTTGTATAGGTGATGGCGTTGTGTATCCTTTTTTACTAATCGCTTTTAGTAAGGCTTGAGATAGGCCTAATGAGTTAAATGACATATAAATTGTTTGGTAATCCCTTTTTTTAGGTATATGAGATGACAACTTATAAATTAAACATCACCTCTTTTAATTAAGCCGCAAATGTACAGCTAATTTTCTCCACGACCTTTTATTATTTATTTTAAAAGAAAAACAACTAACTTCGTTCTTCGCTTAAAACTATTAAATTTCAATATGAAAAAAATTGCATTAGTATTAGGGTGTTTAATCCTTTTAATTTCAAGCTGTTCAAAAAAGCAACATAAACCTATTCCAAGTTATATTGAAGAACCACATTCTTTTTCTCAACCAAACGAAGCTGTTATTACTCACATGGATTTGGATATCAATGTTAATTTTGACAACGAAATTATACAAGGTAAAGCCTCATACTTAATCGAAAATAACGAAGCTTCTCAAATTATTCTTGATTCAAAATTTTTAACCATTGAAAATGTTCAAGCTGATGGAAAAGACACCACTTTTTCTTTAGGTAATTTTGATGAACAGTTAGGTAATCCATTAAAAATTGATATCAACAAAAGCACCAAACAAATCACTGTTTTTTATAAAACCACCCATAAAACAGAGGCTTTACAATGGTTAAAACCTCAACAAACCGCAGATAAAGTACATCCTTTTTTATTCACACAAGGACAAGCTATTTTAACACGAACCTGGATTCCTATTCAAGACAGTCCGCAAATTAGAATTACTTACAACGCCAAAGTACACGTACCATCACAATTAATGGCGGTTATGAGTGCCGAAAACCCAAAAACAAAAACATCAGACGGTCATTATACTTTTAAAATGACACAGCCTATTTCTCCTTATTTAATAGCACTTGCCGTTGGAGATATTGAATATAAAGCTATTAGTAACCGAACAGGTATTTATGCCGAAAAATCTATGGTAGAAAAGGCACATTATGAGTTTTCAGATATGGAAAACATGGTCGCTTCTGCCGAAGCTTTGTACGGAACCTATGCCTGGGAACAATTTGATGTTATTGTGTTACCGCCTAGTTTCCCTTTTGGAGGTATGGAAAATCCGCGATTAACCTTTGCCACACCTACAGTTATTGCAGGTGATAAAAGTTTAACGTCGCTTATTGCTCATGAATTAGCACACTCCTGGTCTGGAAATTTAGTAACCAATGCCACTTGGGATGATTTTTGGCTTAATGAAGGGTTTACTGTATACTTTGAAATGCGTATTATGGAAGCGCTTTACGGTAAAGACAGAGCCAATATGCTGGCTCGCATTGGAAGACAAGATTTAGAAGAAGAAATAGCAGGTTTTAAAGAATCTCCAGAAGACACGAAACTAAAACTTAATTTAAAGGGACGCAACCCTGATGATGGGATGAATAGCATTGCATACGATAAGGGCTATCTCTTTTTAAGAACATTAGAAGAAACCGTAGGTCGTGAAAAATTTGATACGTTCTTAAAAAGCTATTTTAAAAAACATGCATTCTCAACAATCAATACCGAAAAATTCGTTGCGTTTTTAAATAAAAACTTATTAGAAAAATATAGCATTACATTTAATACAGATGAATGGATTTATAACGCAGGTATTCCTGATAATCAAGCTATAATTTCTTCAGATAAATTCGAAACGGTCGAAAAAACAATTCAGCAGTTTGTTAAGACCAATATGGTTGATGAAGCACTTACTAAAGGTTGGACGACTCAAGAATGGGTACATTTTGTTCGAAATTTTCCTAGCGATATTAAAACGGAGCATTTAACCATGATTGATGCTGCTTTCAATTTAACCAACTCTAACAATTCATACATTGCTATGGTTTGGTATGAACAAGCTATTAATCACGATTATCACGGAAATAATATTGATGCTAAAATTGAAGATTTTCTAATTAAAGTAGGTAGACGCTGGTATGTTTCTACCATTTATAAAGCCTTTAAAAGGAATAATAAAACGGATGCTGCTTTAGCTATTTATAATAAAGCAAGATCAAATTATCATTCGGTTACGGCCAATACCATTGATGATTTATTGGCTTTCAACAAAGATTAACAAACTACTCTTTAAATAATTGTCATTTCGGGTGCAGTGAGAAATTGCTGCTTTTTACTTAACCCATTTTAGTTGTTCGTTTGCTAATTTCTGATTAAAAACCTTAGAAAAACGCACTATACTGCATCACCCTAAAATCAAACGTATTGAATTTAGGGTTTTTAGCTTTTAACTGTTTATACAAAGGAATTCTACTTATTGAAATATTAGCTGCTCCAGACCCAGAGGTTAAAGACACCGTTTTAATAGTACGTTTCTCTTGAACAAATTCCCGCGCCTTGTTAGGAATGACAAATTGATGAATTCGTGGAATTTCGTTTGAAACTAATTCTAATTTTATATTATAATCTTTTATATGCTTTCTAAAGAAATATTCTGGGCCATTTTTACTGTTGCCTCCCGTAAATAATAAGGTATCTATATTTGGATACTGTTTTAAATAATCAATAACATCCCGTAGTTTTATGTTTTGCATCCCTAAATCGGAAGCATCAATTTTTTCACGTTCGGCACTTTCAACAATATCACAAACACCAATTTTATTTTTAATTAAAAACTGTTTGCGTTGTTCTATAGCTTCCTGAGAGTTATCATAACGTAAATTTAATCCATGAATCTTATCAATAAACAACCACAACGAATTGTAATAACTTCCGTAACAAAAATTAACATCCTTTTCTAAAAGTTCTCCAGTTGTAAATCGTGGTGGTGGTAATGTTCCAACTATTAGTTTTGTTGTATCGTTTTGTATAAATGGTTTGTATGGGTGGTTGTGTTTAAACATATTTTCATTCCTCTTTTCATTATAGCCTATCTTGACAGTTGAAAGACTCAAGGCATACCACAGTTGCAATCTTTCAATTCTTACCCAATTTATAATGAGTTTCACATCATACCTCGACATGAATATACAGTATTAAATACATTAGCCTTCAAATATTTAATATTTACAAAGTCCTCAGTTAAATTATTTCTTAAAAATAATAAAATTGATACAATACCAAATCAACTACAGTAAGAATATAGCTATATTTATAAGTGAATTAAAAAATGATGAAAAATTTGAGCTTACAAAAGGAATGACATATATTGTTTCTGATGAACTGAGTTGTCATCGCTCAATTGCTAAAAATGGAGTAAAACTATTAATTATAGATGGAGATTTCTTAAAAAAATAAACAAAAATAATATGCAACAAAAAATGTATGAAATAATTAGATCGGTTTAAGACTATTCGAAAACTTTGGCGATTATGAGAAAAATAAAAGTATAATATTTATGTTTAGCAATACCCCATCCGAAATAAAGTACTTACATAAACAGTTACACAAAATCTTAATGAGAATATTATTAATTATAATAGTGCCATTAATTTTATTCTATGGATGTCATGGCGACAAGAAAAATGAAAACCTTCCAACAGTTTCCAAAAGCAATTTTACTAGTCAACGAAATTTACATGAGAAAAATTTTGGCGATTTAAATTTTACTTCTGAGAAGCAATGGGATAGTTTAAATAATATTTCTTATAAACAAATACAATATAAAAAAGGAAAAGTTAGCAGTGATTATCGAACATTTGGTTGGCATTTGTATTCCAATGGTTCTTCATATATAAATTATAATTTCCCTATGCTTTGGGGGATTTCCTATTTTTCTTATTCTGTAAAACCAGAAACAGGTAATTATAAAAGTATACATCAATGGAAAACTACAGCATTAATTGATAGTGCAAAGGTTAATGGTTGTAAAATATTTCTTTCTGTTTCTAATTTTGGCAGTAAAAACAATGCTCTATTTTTAAAAAACCCAAAAGCACAAAACACTTTAATAGATAGTCTTTCTAATTTGTTAGCATACAGGAGTGCAGATGGTATCAACATTGATTTTGAAGGTGTTTCTAAAGAAAACAAAGAGGATTTCACAAAATTCATTATTTTGATATCTACTAAATTGAAACAAGCTAACCCTGATTATATGGTTTCCTTATGCCTCTATGCCATTGATTGGAACAACATTTTCGATATAAAGAAGATTGATCAATACATCGAATTTTATACTTTGATGGGGTATGATTATTATGGTAGTTTTAGCAAAACTACTGGACCAGTAAGCCCTCTTGCAAATAGTAAGCAATTTGGAAATGGACTTCAGGCATCGGTTCGATACTATGAAAACAAAGGGGTGCGTCTTAAAAAATTAATTACTGGATTGCCTTATTATGGAGCTGAATGGTACACAAAAAGTCCTAAAACAGGTGCTAATGTTACAAAATTTAGGTCCCATCCAAGTTACAAATCAATAAGAAAAATTGATATTGATTCTTTAAAGATACCTGTTCAATTTGACCCTAAGAGTTCTTCTAGTTATTTGATTATGAAAGACAGTAGTAACAATACCTATAGACAATTGTTTTTTGAAGACTCAAAATCATTATCCGTTAAATATGATTGGATAAAAGATAAAAAAATAGGAGGTGTCGGTATTTGGGCTTTAGGCTATGATAACGGATATTCTGAACTATGGGATCTTCTATATGACAAATTCTCACAAGAGCAAAACGACTCTTTACATTACAAGTAACAGCTTATAGGTAACTGCGAAAACTATGAACTTTATTAAAAACATATTTAAATCAAAGAAAAAAGAAAAGTCCAAAGGAGCTTTCTTTAATTCGAGTAAATATGAAATGAAAAACTTACTTTGTGGAATTGGAAAGTCTGAAATTAAAGAAAATGAAATATTAATAACAGACTATCCTTTTGAGCCTTCTATTGCTTATCCCAATAAGCTAATCAAAGCATACGAAATTAATTCAATGAGTGTTAATTTTGGAGTTTGTAAAATTTATTTAACTAACGATATTGTTTTTGTTTCAGCAGAAAAAAAAGAAGAATTAAAAAAGTTTGCTGAAAACAATAAAATTAAATTGACAGAACATAGCTGGAACTGGGATTGGATTTTGGAACCATATCTCGACACTGAATTCAGTAAAGAAAATGAACAACGTATTTCAGAAAGATTAAATGAGAACGGAATTGAAAAAACAGAAATTGAAAAATTAAGAAGAGAAGTCGAAAAACAGATGTATAAATACAATTTTGACACAATGCTATGGGATTGGTGTAGTTTGGGGTTATCTGATGTTCTTTCTGCAATGAGAGCAAAATATAATGAAAATGAATTTAGAGACTTTTATAAAAGAGCTATAGAAATTGACAAACGAAATAAAAATACGTTGCACAATAATGTCTAACTACGTTTATTGAACAACAAAAAAGAGTTCTCTAACAGAGAAGTTTAACGGCACATGAAAGACACTTTTATTTTCTAAAAAAACATCCAAGTATATCAAGCCGCATTTCAAGTGTACAAATTGCTTCATATATTAGTGTCACTCCTAAATTTTTAAGCGCAATTCGAAAAAAACAACCATTGAAAGACAATTTTCTTAAACTATCTTATTGTTCTACCTAAAAATGCATAAGTAGATTTGCCACTAATAATTCTGAATAAATGGCAAAAATGGATATCTCTAAATTTATTATCGCAATAATCTTTTTTGCATTTATTAGTTCATGTACAACTAAAACAAATAATTCAAAAATGATAGTAGAAATCACCACTTACAAAGCAGCAAAAAATGTAACTCACGAAGAACTTTTATTGGCTTCAAAAGCATTTAACAAAGAATATTGCTCTAAATGTAAAGGTCTAGTTAGTAGACAATTTTTAAAAACAGATGATGGTTATATGGATATTTTTATTTGGAAAAGTAAAGAAGATGTTGAGCGAGTTCAGAAAACATTTATGCAAGACAAGAACGCTATGAAATTTGCGGGTATGACAGATTCAAGGAGCTTAATAATGAAAAACTATGAGGTGCTTGAAACTTCTAACTTTAACAGTTAAGTATTTGGATGTCTATAATAGATATATGTGCCCAGTATATATATACCATTACTAGACACAATTACCACTTAATTAAATAATATATGGGTGCATTTGGAAAATCCCCCGTTATTATCCATTTTATTATTGCAATCGGCAAGTAAGGTGCAGCTATTAAGCAAGCAGGAATAAATAATATAACTTTTAGCAATCTTTTAATCATAATTAACTGTGCCCAACACAAAATAAAAACAATAGCTGCTAGGCATTTTAACTATTGTAGTTGTTTAATTTATAAGTTTATGAGCGTTTGGATGTAGTTGCTAGGCTACAGTGGTAATTCAAACTGTTATCCAACATTTGGAATTTGTGCTTCCTTGAAATAGGTTGACCAAAACCTCTGGAAGGACAAAAAAATAGTTAAAGCTAAAGAAATAGCGAATAGAAATTTATTTACAAACCGATCTAGTATTTTTAGGTCTCAAATATCAATCCTTATAAATCAAATCTATAATTCATTTTAAAGGCTATTCCCCAATTTTTATGGACAATGTCCTGATTATAATCATCTGAAACGACCAAATAGATATAGGGCAAAGGTTTATACTCCCATTGTAGGCGACTATTTATATTAAAATTATCGAACTGTGTATTATACTGTACATAGGTCGTCCAGTTTAATCGGTTAGAAAAGAAAATCTCCCCAGTAAACCTTGCCAAATGAAATGTATCACTTCCTAATTCCTTTAAATCGATACCATTACGCTCGTATCTCAACCACAAACGTGCTAAAGGCATTAATCTACTATTGTAGATAAGCACTTAAGCGATTTCTGTACCCACTATAGTAACTACCAAATTGAACCTTTCTATTTAATGCTGTGGATTATATTCTAAAACCCATCACGTTTCAACGTTTTTTTAACGCTATTGAAAAGTTTAGAGCTTTGCAAGGAGGTTCTGTATCGGTTCCTACAGTTACCGATTCTGTAAGTACAGATGCTTTTATTTACATTAGAAAAGACAGAAAACAGGTAAAAGTACAGTTAAAGTCCATTCTATATATTGAAAGCTTAAAAGATTATATTAAAATTCATCTGGAGGGAGAAAATCGCATGACTAAGCATAGTATTTCGTCTTTCGAAGAAAAGCTAGACAATCGGTTTATAAGAGTGCATCGTTCCTATATTATTAACAAGGATAAAATTACTGCTTACACAAAAAATGATATTGAAATTGGCTCAATTGAAATCCCAATTGGAGAAAATTTCAGGAATAATATTTCTGCCTTTTTAACATAATATAATACCTTTTGAATTCCTATATTAATGCAAACCATAGAATCAAATATTAGACTCGATTTGAGGGAGCACGGATTCTAACACCTCTAAGATTGGCAAGGTAATTGTAAGTAAGGAATTTCGGAATCAAAAATTAGGAACACAATCAATAAACGAGAAGTTGGAATTAGTTTTCCTTTAAAAATAATCGTAGAACGGCTTAATATAAATATTAGTTAATTTCCCAATAATGAATATTTTCAAAGTCATAAATTTTAAATGATATTCAATCATCTTTTATCAATAAATTAGATAAAAATTACACGTAACATAATATGATACCGCCAATCTATAGCTTAAATAATAGAATTGGTTTTGAAAAAAGTTTACTTCAAATTATAAAAAAAATGAAAAGAACCTCAATCACCTTACTAATATTGGTATTAATTTTATCAATACCTAAACATGTATCTGCACAAAATAAAAATGCAAACTCAGACGTAGCACATAAGAAATTCATTGTTTCTTTAAAGTCAAATACCAATAGAGACGTTCGTTATAATAATGCCATGCAATACTTTATAAACGAATGGCATACTACTTTCCAGTTACAAGATGTGTCTTACTATATGCCCAATGATCAAATGAGATATCAGCTTTGCTTGGCCGCATACCCTAAAGTTATTGACAAAAATAATTTTTTTAATATTTATGATTTATTTTCTACACTTTCTTATGCCATCAAACTGTATCATGGGACTCAAGCCAAGGACGGGAGTTTAGAATCTGAAAACACACCAGATAGGGATTATTCTTCTATTAATTTTCCAAATTCAGATGGTTATATAGGTCTTACGGGCATTAATTGTAACTTACCTATGTCTCAAAATGACTTTAACTATTTTTTTGATGGTTTATTGTTCGGTAGCAATGATAATGAACAATTAGAATTTTTAAAACAACAAGTTACAACACATTGCTTTTCGACCGCTCAAATAATGAAACTAGGTCTGGAATTACAATTAGAAAAAAATCGCCTAACTTTTCTAAAATTTGCACTAAATAAATGTTTTGATTTAGAAAATTTCATTAGCACTTCACAGCTTATAAATCATAGCTATTATAAAGATGATCTAGAAGCATACATTGAAGATTATTTAATATCTGTAAGCCCTCCTACTACTGATTATCCAATTAATAACTGTTATATTAATGATGAAGAATTCTCGCAAACTCTTATATCGATCAAGGATCAACTTTTTTCGGATAAACAAAAAGTAATGGCTAAAAAAAACATAGAAAGAAAATGTTTTTCAATGGAGCAGCTTCAGGAAATTGTAACCATATTTAGCTTTGATAAAGATAGGTTAGAAATAATTAAATACCTTTATGATTTTGCACCATACCCTGATAAAATGTATACGTTTAGGAGCAAATTGAAATTCTTAAATTCCAAACAAAAATTTGACAAATTCCTTATTGACAAACAATAACTCATCCTGAAATAACCCTATTAAATTTTATACTATATAACGAATTAATAGACAAGTATACCAAAAGAAACCTGTTTTAACATGAGACTAAGAACTGAACAAAATGTAGGATTAGATACTTTGGTTTTTAATGAAGATATGAATGGAGAATTATTAGAAAGTATGCTTTAGGTTTAGCTGAATTACAATTTTACAAACAATTTGTTTCTGATAAAAAAATCAATAAAAAACAAACATTAATCGAAGAACATTCAAAATCTAAAATCACTTACTTAAGAAAATTAGATGATTTGAATAAACAAAAGTCTTACCATGTAATCATAAATTTTAAAGTTATTGGAATTGGAGAAATGCCATCGCCAAGAGGCACTAGTTTAATTGTTTTTTTTAATGGCACCTTAGACAAGGTTATAATTTATCTAATGGCTATGTCTGATGAATTGCCAAAAAAAATAGAAAATAATATTTTATATTTTTCTCTTAAATCCCAAAACGATGGAATATCAATATTAGGAGGGTTGCCTCCAATATTGTGCCTTCCAATAATTAGATGCAGCTAAAACTCTGAATAGTAAATAGGTAAAAGCACAGAAAAACATTCAGAAGTCTGCCAATAGCTTTTCAACCTCTAATATGGTTACTCTATATATGCGTTTGTTAGGTTTTGTCATATGCTGAGACTCAGTATATACATCTTCCAGTACTTCTTTAGCTTCTTCTTTTTTATCCCTACTTAACAAAAACTTCGCATAAATTAAACGCTCATCATAAAAGGAATATCGAATATCTATCTGCTTTAAATTTTCTTCAGCTTCTTCTAATTTACCAATCCTTTCTAAAGCCAACCCGTATAAAAATTGTGTTCTAGATTTTTTAAATTCTGAATGGTTTTTTATTCTTTCTACATACGAAATAACATGTTCGCAATCTTCAATATTAAAATACGCTTCTGTTAATTGTTTAATAACATAAAAGTCGCTTTGTGAGCTATCGCCTAAGGCTTCCAAATAATGAGAAATTGCACTATTATAATCCTTTATTTCTAAATAAGCATCGGCTAGATTCACTCTATTTTGATACGATTCTGAAAATTGAAGTTGTTTTTCTAAATCCCTTACTTTTTTAGTCGGATTAATAATATGTGTGATTTCATTTGTGATTTTTTCTGCATCCCGCTTGTTATAAACCTGAGTTATTAAATAAATAATACAGCCTATAACTGGAATAAAAAATATTAAAAAGGCCCAATAGTAGGGATTTCTGTTTTTATAAAGGTGATATAAACAAAAGGCTTGGAGTGCAATAATTAAGTAAAACGCCATACTATCTGATAAAAACTAAATCGGTTTCTGTAGACATGGGTTCACTAAAATTATACCCTTCATAATTAAAAGCTTTAATATCGTCAATAGTTTCTGCATTGGTATCAATAATATAACGTGCCATAAAACCTCGAGCTTGTTTAGCAAATGTCATGATCATTTTATACTCGCCATTTTTAAAGTCTTTAAAATTTGCAGTAATCACAGGCACTTTTAATGCTTTTGTATCGATAGCTTTAAAATATTCATTACTAGCAAGGTTTAAAAACAATTCATCTGCTTCTAATTCTTCATTCAAAGCCTTAGTTATTTGCTTTTTCCAAAACTCGTAGAGGTTTTTATTTTTTCCAACAGGAAATTTAGTTCCCATTTCCAAACGGTATGGCTGAATTAAATCTGTTGGTTTTAATAACCCGTATAAACCAGATATAATACGAACGGTATTTTGCAATGTATTTATTTTTTCTTCTGAAATAGTATATGCATCCAACCCTCTATAAACATCACCACTAAACGCATAAATAGCAGGTCGTGCATTATCTGCTGTAAAAGGTAATTGCCAATCTTGATTACGCTGATAGTTTAGCTGACCTAAAGCATCTGAAATACTCATGAGTTTCGATAAACTTTTGGCCGATTTCTTTTTAAGTAACTTATTTAACCGCTCAGATTGTTTTAAAAACTGTGCCTCTGTATTACTGGCTATTGGTAATTGACTTTCAAAATTGAGAGATTTTGCGGGTGACAGGACTAATTTCATTAAAGCTGTTTTTTTAGATAACTAAATTACAATAATTCTTTTATTTCTCCATTTTCAAAACTAAAGTTATAATCACCTTTAATAATAAAATTTGAAGTAAATGCCTTCTCTTGGGTAGGGTGCCAATTTTTTATAGTCCCATTTATTAAGATAAACAGGCCTTCATCATTTCCCAAAGCACAAAATCGTTTAAGGTCACCACTAAAAACAGGTATGTTTTTAATGCTGTTTATTGAATTATAAATAGTTTCAATATTAGTCGCGACAATACCCATTTCGCTTATTGATAAAATACTTTTAGACGAAAACGGTGTATGACTTTCAATATTTAAATTTTTCCGCGCAATAAATTCTACAATATTTTTATCTGCATCATAAAAATAAATGGCCTTAGCATTCCAATTTTTAAAATCTGATATAAGATCATCACCATCTGGTAATATTTCCACACGTCTTTGCAACCACAATAAAGCGTTTTTATCTTGATTTAAAGGTATGTTGAATGCAAAATGCGACGACTTAACGACTGTTTCACTATACTTAAATGATAAAATACTTATCCCTGTTTTAAATGATATTTTTTCTTCAGTATCTACAACCAATTCAAACTCTAAAACATTTTGATAAAATTGTTTTTGTTTCTGAATATTGTTTGTAAAAAGGATAATCTCTTTAATCTTCATACTTCAAATATAAGTTAGATAACCTTATTGTTTTTATGATTTAAAATGATAAAATTTATAAGAGAATAAAATGTTTTTATTTTAATAGATATTTAAAGTAAAAACAAAAAACGTCCCCATAGAACACAACTCACTCATTATAAAATCATTAAAAACAAGCATTTTTTGATTGTTTTTTGCATGCACAAAAATGGTAAGAATAAAGCTAGGTGTGAAATACGAAAACACATAGTTTTGCGTTCAAGTTTATTAAACCTTAAATTATAATTTTAAATGAAAACAAGCCTCTACACAGCCTTACTATTAATTACAGTATTTTTAATTAATTTGAGTTGTGATACTAAAGATGACTCCATTATAGATCCTGATACAGCTCCTAACTCTATAGACTATGAAAAAGCACTTCTCAAAACATTCCCTTTATCTGAAATTGATATTGAATTAAAAGCCGATAAAATTACTATTCATCAGCCTGAACTGAAAAATGGAACTCCTCAAGAGAAAGGAAAAATAACCATAGAATTAGAGAACAACGATATAAAGAAATTTAGCTTAAAACAAGTTGATTTTAATACTTCCGACTTCACCATTTCACCAGCTGTTGGTGAAAAAAGTATTATTCCTGGAGAAACAATAACCTATACAATAACTTCAACGAAAGAAACAAGTATTTCTTTGGAATATGAAGTACTGGTAATTATAAAAGATGTTCATCCTGCACTGCAAAAACTCAAGCTTAATGGCCTTAATTTTTTGAAGACCAATAATCCAGATCTCAGTCAAGATATTACAAGCATTGAAGTGAGAGAACATACTGGGCAAAGCTATAATGGAACTGTCATGGTTATTGTACCAAACGAAACTAATCTTTCTAATTTAATACCAACATTAGATTATGATGGACGATCTATTAAATTTACTACAGAACATTACGGAAACCATGCTGATTTCACAGATTACACTGAGGGTACTAAAGTAGATTTTAAATTCCCAAACATTGTAGCTTTTAGACTATACAATAGTGATGAAACAAGGTATCGCGAATATCGTATCCTTGTAGATTTTAAAAAAATAATAGACTTTGATGATGAAAATATTGTCTTAAATAATGGTAATCCGATAAATAATTTTGAGACCAATTATGACAATGTTATTGGTTTCACATATAAAGGTAATTATCCTATAAAATCTCACTTGTCTAATCCAGCTATAGAAGTCACCAAAACGCCAGCTGAGGATCCTGTAAATTATTATTCCAATTATTATGTTCGCTTAAAAGAAAATAATCCTGACGACGATAACAATATTATCAATACTGGTGAAAGAGGAAAGTTAGATATTGTAGTTAACTTCCCTAGTCCTTTTATAGGAACTGATAATGGTTTTGGTCTTGGAGGTTACCACGTAACTGCTACTTTCAATACAATGCTTAATTCTTATGCGACTCCAAATGTGAGTAATATTCTTGGAGGAGGTATAGAATATCTAAACTTCATGGTGCATGATCCTATAACAATAAATATTAAGGCTACTGTTTATGTCACTACAAATTAATTAATTTACAATAAAATGTCCTGACAGAAGACTCTACACAAGATATTTTATAATCTTTCAATAACAATAATCATTGAAAAAGCCCCCTCTAAACAGAGGGGGCTTTTTATTATGTAAAATTCCTAATAGACTTCTAACTTCATAATAAATTACAAGGAAGCACATCTAACTTCCTATTTACATAAATTTGAAATATTAGATAAACAAATGGTTTCGTAATTAAAAGTTACTTTACTCATTATAAAATCATTAAATTAAAATTTTATATTTTTAATGGCATCCTAAATAAATAATTTCATATGTAAAATTCTTAAGTTTGAAAGAATTTTTGTGTAGATTTATTTTGTATTTTCGGATTAAATTATCTTTTCTGAATTTATCTCATTATTAAAACGGATTCATCTGCTTTATAAGTGATACTTATAATATATAAAGTGACTAAATTTATTAAATTATGGAAGACAAGTTTTATATAGCCATTATAACAGCTGTTTTTGCTCTTACCACTGCCATAGTGCAATTAATAATTACTCGAAAAAATGCTATTAAAATTGAAACTTTAAAGAGTAAGTTAGATATTTCGAAAATATATAGTGAAGAACTTATTAAAGCTTATGCCGATTCGTTTTTTGATAATTTTCAAGATGAACTAACTTTTTTAAAAAGTTATTTACAAGAACTACAACTACAGAAAGAATATCTGAGAGACGTTATTAAATACCCTAAAGAATATTCTGTTAATACTACAAAAAAGACCCTGTTAGAACGTCAACAAACCATTATTGATTTATATTCAAAATCACAATTAAGTATTTCAGAAAACACTCAGAAAAAAACCCACTATTTAAAAAACTTAATAATTGAAAGTACAGAAATTACGATAGAATTTCTAAAAACAAAAAATAAAGAAAAGAAAACCTCTCTACTAAATATTTTAGAAGAACTAAACAAAGAGCACCAAGATTTACGTCAGATTGCAAAAGACGCGTTAAATAATCTATTTGAAAGAATTGATTCGCGCGTAAATGATAAAATTGATCATTATGTTTAATAAGGTAGACATCTCATCTATAAACACAATTGATACCTTAAAAAAAACTCCTATGAATATCATTATTTGTGGAACGCCTTATTGGGATAGAGCATCTTGCACCATTATGAAGGCTCACCTACGACATCTAGAATATAATTTCGAAATTCATAGATTCCATAGTGTTCGCGATTTTGAAGAATTATTGGAGAATATGAATAGTACCGATATGGATAATATTCATGCTTTTATTTCCCATAATCATAGTAATAGTGAGGACGTTTTATCCAAATTAAATCATAGAAAATTAAAAAGTAATAAGAATATTTGTGTAACGGTTTCTAGCATTCGGGATGATAGCAGAACTTATGAATTTATCGCTTCAATTAAATCCAGATTATCTAATTCTATAGAAATTTTTATTGATGTATTTATGGAGGCAGGTCAAACTGGATACATTAAATTTTTTGACACATTAGCTCAAAGATGGTTGTATTATATAAAATGTCGGAATGAAAATATCAGTCCAAAACATCAAACCATTGATTTACATAAAAATTGACTATTGAATTATCTATTTTGGATTAACAAAAACTCAAAACCTACTCCAATTCCTGATTCTTAGTATAAGATTTCCATTTTTCAATACACTGCTTCATATCATCTGGAACGGGTGTATCAAATCGCATAAATTCACCTGTTTTGGGATGTACAAAGCCTAATGTTTTGGCATGTAGTGCTTGTCGAGGTAATACTTTAAAACAATTCTCTACAAACTGTTTATACTTTGTAAAAGTGGTTCCTTTTAAAATCCTTTCACCGCCATAACGTTCATCATTAAATAGGGTATGCCCAATGTATTTCATATGCACACGTATTTGGTGTGTACGCCCAGTTTCTAGTTTGCAAGACACCAGAGTAACATAACCTAACCGCTCCAAAACTTTGTAATGGGTTACAGCTGGTTTGCCTTTATCGGCTTCATCACCAAAGAAAACAGTATTTTGTAATCTGTTTTTTGGATGACGACCTATATTACCTTCAATCGTGCCTTCATCTTCTTCTATATGTCCCCAAACAATAGCAACATACTCACGCTCACTCGTTTTTTTAGCAAACTGCAATGACAAATGTGTCATCGCCTTTTCGGTTTTTGCAACCACTAAAAGCCCGCTGGTATCTTTATCTATTCTGTGAACCAACCCTGGACGGTCACTCGAATTATTGGGTAAATTATCAAATCTGTGAATTAAAGCATTTATAAGTGTCCCTGAATAATTGCCGTGCCCTGGATGTACTACCATCCCTGCTGGTTTGTTAACGACCAAAAGTTCATCATCTTCATAAATCACATCAATAGGAATGTCTTCTCCTACCAATAAATTTTCGAATGGCGGGTGCGAAAATAGGACACGAATATTATCAAATGGTTTTACTTTATAGCTTGATTTTACGATTACGTCATTAACAAAAATACTGCCATTTTTTGCCGCCGCTTGAATTTTATTTCTAGTCGCATTCTCAACAAAATTCATTAAATATTTATCTATGCGTAAAGGAGCTTGCCCTTTATCAACAGTAAATGAATGATGCTCATAAAGATTATCTTCATCAGGTAATTGTGGTGTATAGTCGTCCATTTACAGTAAAATTAGATATTAATATAAACTGCTTAACTTTATGGTCTTCTACCATTACCCAAAACTAAATCTATTTTTGAAGTTTTTGCTAGCTTATCCCCCTTTTTAATGGCTTTTCCTTTATAGCGCATCTTTAGCACGAGGTCTTTACCAATATTATTTTCGTAAGTTACTTTACCTACTTGAAATCCTAAAGCTTCTAACATTGGTTTTGCTTGCCTAAAGGTACGTTCTTTTAAGTTCGGAACTTGTATTTTTCTATACCCAGATGGATTTAACGTTAAATATATTTTTCTGTTCTCTTTAACTTTTGAGCCTGCAGGCGGTTCTTGCTCTATAACAGAAAACTTAGGATAGTCTGGATTAAAATTTGCAGAATCCTGAATTTGCATTACCAAATTATTCTCTTTCAATTCTATATCCGCAACACTTATGGATTTACCTGTTAAATTTGGAACCGTTTCAAAATCACCATGATTTGTTGAAGACTTTAACCATTTAAGCATAATAAAACATAATACAAATACAGCAACCAATGCTAATAAAATTTGTTTTAAAAACGTTTTGCTGGTAAGAAATTTAAATAGATTCATTTATAAATTTTTCGATAAGGCAAATATATAAAAACAGAACTGTTTTTTCTTTTGCAATATATATGATATTTTAGCTCATCTTATATAAAACTTATAATAGATACGTTTTATTATATATTTTTAGACTGATACAAACTATAATTAAAAAAATTTCTGTTTTTATTGAAATAAAAAAATATGCTTACAAAAAAAAATATTGCTATTATTATGGGAGGTTTTTCAAGTGAATATAAAATCTCTTTAAAAAGTGGAAATGTTGTTTATGAAACACTCGATTCGACAAAATATAATGCGTATCGTATTCACATATTTAAAGACAAATGGGTGTATGTAGATGCTAATAATGCTGAATTCCCTATTAATAAAGATAATTTTTCTGTGCGAGTTGCCAATCGTGTTATTACTTTCGATTGTGTATTCAATGCTATTCATGGATCTCCTGGTGAGGATGGGTTTATGCAAGGTTATTTTGAGTTACTAAATATACCACATACAAGTTGCGGCATGTATCAAGCTTCTTTAACATTTAATAAGCGTGACTGCCTTAGTGTTTTAAAACCTTATGATATTAAAACAGCAGTCTCTTTTTATGTAAATTTAGGAGACGCTGTTAATGAAGATAAAATCATAGATAAAGTGGGTTTACCTTGTTTTGTTAAAGCAAATAAAGCTGGAAGTAGTTTTGGAGTAACTAAAGTGCATAAAAAGGAAGATTTACAAAATGCCATTGCTATTGCTTTTAAAGAAGATGACGAAATTATTATTGAGTCCTTTTTAGATGGCACCGAAGTTTCTGTTGGAGTCATTACTTATAAAGGAAAAACCAAAGTGTTACCTATCACTGAAATTGTAAGCGAAAATGATTTTTTTGACTACGAAGCTAAATATTTAGGAAAATCTCAAGAAATAACACCTGCCCGATTAAGTAAAGAACAAGAAGATAAAGTGAATACTCTTGCCCAAAAAATATATGAAGTTTTAAAAATGAAAGGTTTCTCGCGTACTGAATTTATTTTTAAAAATGGAGAACCACATCTACTAGAAATGAATACAGTTCCTGGACTAACAAAAGAAAGTATTTTACCACAGCAAGCTGCTGCTGCTGGTATTTCATTAATAGACTTATTTGATAATGCGATTGAGGAAGCTTTTAAACAACAATAAATCAGCAATTTACATTACATCCAGTAAGAAAAATAATAAGTTTTAAAAATTAAATATAATTTGTAACTTTAAGAACATGAAACAAGCCATATTCCCAGGATCTTTCGATCCTATTACATTGGGTCATTATGATATTATAAAACGTGGTGTTACGCTTTTTGATGAAGTAATTGTGGCTATAGGTGTAAATGCTGACAAAAAATACATGTTCTCTTTGGAAGAACGTAAAAAATTTATTGAACAAACTTTTGCTGACGAACCTAAAATAAAGGTTGTTACTTATAAAGGGTTAACAGTTCATTTTTGTAAAGAAATAGGAGTAGAATTTATATTACGTGGGCTTAGAAATCCTGCAGATTTTGAATTTGAAAAAGCGATAGCTCATACTAATCGTGACTTAGCTCCCATTGAAACGGTATTCCTTTTAACCTCGGCAGACACATCTTATATAGCATCCTCTATTGTAAGAGATGTTATAAGAAACAACGGTGATTACACAAAACTTGTACCTAAAAGCGTGAGAATTAAATGAAACCAATCTGGACTATTTTACTTTCTGTAGCCGTTTTTAATAGTTATGGACAAGAAACCTTGAGCAAAGAGTATAAGGAAACCATCTCTCTTGAGATTAAACAAATGTTTGACAGCTTCCATAAAGACATTACAAAAAATGGTTTAATGAGTGAGTTTAAATATTTGGATACCTCTTCAGACTTTTTTTGGGTACCACCAGGTTATAAGAAAACATTAGACTATAATACAGTAAAAAGTATATTAACTAGAAATTCAAAAACTGTCAATTTTATTGAGTTTTCTTGGGAAAGCATAAAAATAATTCCCTTAACAAATGAAATAGCTAACTATTCGGGCATTGTAAAATGTGTACAAGTTGACACCAATCATAACTCCAAAACCTTTAGAATAATAGAATCTGGAACATTAATTAAACGTGAAGATGGCTGGAAATTCTTAAATGGCCAATCCAGAAAGCTAAACTAGGATTAAAATAACTGTTAATTTGTAACATATTTCACTTATTATATACTAATAAGTAAACAATGACTTCTAACAGTTTATGCTTCAAGGGATAAAATACATACTCGTTAAGTTAAAACTTATTCAACCTTCTGAAAGAGATATCAAGATATGGATGTTATCAGAACAGGTTAGAAGAATAGAATATGTTTTAGAGCATGGTAATTATAAAACCAGAAAATTAGCAGCTGAAGCTCTGGGTGAAACAGGTTACAAATCGTCAATCCCAATACTTTTTAAAACTATAAACGACAAAGTACATAATGTATCTATTGCAGCTTTGAACGCTCTTGAAATGATTGGTTATGATGATGAATTAGGAGCTATTATTATAAAAAAGAGGTTTAATTGGCTAAAAAATAAGCGTGAAAAAAAGGCCAAATTTGAAGCTAACAAAGACAAGAAGTATAGAATTTATAGATGGGAACGCGCTAGCAAAAAATCTTTTGATCGTGTAAAAGAACAACTAAAAAGACCTATGAGATAGTTCTTAGCATAACAATAAAACCGCTTCCAACAACTTCTACAAAAAACTACAATTTATACTCTGCAAGCCCTTTGGTAAACGCCTCAGGGTTTTCGGCTAAATGATAACGTGGATCATCTATATCTTCAATAATAACTTCTCTGAATTTCGGACTAGATTTATATAATAAAATTTTACAATCTTCACTTAAATGTTTCAGCCTTATTGCTTTTCCTTCAGCTTCATACTTATTAACTAAATTAAAAATAGCCTCTATAGCAGAATGATCACTTATTCGTGATTCCACGAAGTCAACCTCTACATGTCGCGGATCGTTTTTAATATCAAATTTTTCATTGAAAGCGATTATAGATCCAAAAAATAAAGGCCCCCAGATTTCGTATACTTTCGTACCATCTTCGCGCATACGTTTTCTAGCTCTGATACGTTTTGCATTTTCCCAGGAAAAAACTAGTGCACTAATAATAACACCAGCTATCACCGCAACTGCTAAATCAAAAACAACAGTTAATGCAGATACTGCTACTAAAACAATAACATCTGTTATTGGAATTTTATTCAAAATTCTGAAACTACTCCAGGCAAATGTCCCTACAACAACCATAAACATAACGCCTACCAGGGCAGCAATAGGTACTTGTTCAATAAGTCCTGAGGCAAATACAATAAAAATCAACAACATTAATGCTGCAACGACTCCAGACAATCTGCCACGTCCGCCTCCCTTAATATTAATAATTGATTGTCCAATCATAGCACAACCTCCCATACCACCAAATAATCCTGTAATAATATTAGCACCTCCCTGTGCCATACACTCTCTGTTGGTGTTTCCTCTGGTATCTGTTAGTTCGTCAATAAGATTTAATGTCATTAAAGATTCAATTAAACCAATCGCCGCTAATATTAAAGCATAAGGACCAATAAATTTTAAAGTTTGCCAGTTAAATGGGACTTTACTAAATATATCTGTTTGAAATTGAGGCAGGCCTCCTTTTATACCTTGAGATTCTCCACCACTACCGTCTATAATAAAAGATTTAACCGTTGCTACATCCAAATCACCAAAAATAGCAATAGCAGAAACAACTAAAATAGCAATTAAAGCCTCTGGTAATTTCTTTGTTAGTTTGGGTAAACCAAACATTATTCCCATCGTTAAGGCTACAAGACCTAACATAGTCCACATTTGAGATCCACTAAACCAATCACCATTAACATCCTTAAACATTTTTAACTGTGCCAAAAAGATCACAATAGCTAATCCGTTTACAAACCCCATCATAACTGGGTGCGGGATCAACCTTACAAATTTTCCTAATTTTAAAACACCTGCAAGAATTTGTATAACGCCCATTAAGATAACAGTCGCAAACAAATAATAAAGGCCAAGATTTTCTCCTTCTGCCCCAAACGCATTTCCTTCTGCAACTAAACTCACCATAACAACTGCCAAAGCACCTGTCGCACCACTAATCATACCTGGTCTACCTCCAAAAACAGCTGTAATTAATCCAATCATAAAAGCCGCATACAAACCTACCAAAGGGTCTACGCCTGCAACAAATGCAAATGCAACAGCTTCAGGCACTAAAGCTAAAGCCACCGTTATTCCACTTAAAACATCATTTTTGGCATTGGCTGCCCGTTTTCTAATAAATTCTGTCATTGTTTATTTTTGAAGCTGTAAATTTACACTTAAAATACAGAGAAACAACAAGTAATCTTTATTTTGATAAAGAACCATACTAAAACGATTGATTAACATTTTAAAAACCAAATAATTACTCTTTATTTAACCATACTATTGCATCTGCTCTTTCTTGAAATAATTTAATATTAAGATGTGCATTGCCATTAATATTAATTAAAGTCTCTGTAGACATCACCCTTCCGCTGGTATTAGCAACTACAGCAATCGATTTTATTTCTTCTAAATGTGCTATTGTTTTTTGAGCTTCGAAAGTATAAGTATAGGAGTGCTTTTTATTTATCAGTAAAGAAAATGGAGCCTCTAAATTATCGAACAAAAAAGCATGATATTCTTCAACTTTAACCTTATCCATTTTAATTCCCTCATCAACTACAACTTCGGCTAGTTCGTTGTTAATTATATTAATTATACCAAACGATAATCTATAAGTTTTCATATAAAAACTTTTTTGAGGGGTTCATAAAATAATAAAAACTCCAAAAAAACATCCCATAGCAATTATGGAAGATATTACTTACAAGTCTAATTTAGTTATTTTTTTCTATTTTTAAGCATTTCATCACAAAATAATTTCAGATTCATAATATATGAGACGAACTCTTATACTGCTAATCCTATACATTTCTTGTACAAATTCAGATAAAAAAATAGGATATGATTTTGAAACTCATTTTGAAAAATCGAAAGGATTAGAGACAGCAACCTATCAGCAAACCATTCAGTTTTATAAAGATTTAGCCAAAGTTTATTCAGAAATTTCTATACAAGCTATAGGAGAAACAGATTCTGGCTCTCCTTTACATATAGTAACCCTTAACCTAAATAGCGAATTCGATTTTTCTAAAATTCGCAAAAACAAAAAAGGGATATTACTAATAAACAATGGTATTCACCCTGGAGAAAGCGATGGCATTGATGCCACAATGATGCTTTTTAGAGATATTGTTCAAGGTAAATTTAAAACGCTAAAAGAAACCGTTTTAGTTACTATTCCTATTTACAATGTTGGAGGCAGCTATAATAGAAATTCTACCACACGAACAAATCAAAATGGGCCAAAAAATTATGGTTTTAGAGGCAATGCAAGAAACTACGATTTAAACAGGGATTTTATTAAGTGCGATACTAAAAATGCAAGAACCTTTGCTCAAATCTTTCATTTGGTAAAACCAGATGTTTTTATCGATAATCACGTAAGCAATGGCGCAGATTACCAATACACCCTTACACATTTATTTACCCAACACAATAAGTTAGGCGGTGATTTAGGCGAATATATCCATAATAGTATGATGCCAAAATTAGAGCAAAAACTAGCTTTAAAAAATTGGGACATTACACCTTACGTAAATATTTTTAATGAAGTTCCAGAAAAAGGATTTTCTCAATTTATGGATTCTCCAAGATATTCAACAGGTTATACTTCCTTATTTAATACACTAGGCATGATGGTAGAAACTCATATGCTAAAACCTTATAAACAACGTGTTGAAGGCACCTATGAGCTTATGAAAAGTATGATTGAAATTATTGAAGAAGATCGTATTGTAATTCAACAAAAACGAATTCATTCAAAAGAAAACCTTCATGATTATACAAAAAGCTATCCGCTTGACTGGGAAGTTGATACTACAAAAAGCTCTGTTTTAAATTTTAAAGGTTATGAAGGCGAATTAATTACCAGTGAAATAACAGGAACCAACCGTTTAAAATATGATAGAGCCAAACCATTTACCAAAGAAATTAATTATCAAAACTTTTTTAAACCCAGTATAGAAGTTAAAATTCCTAATGCCTATATAATCCCTCAAGGTTGGCATAACATCATAGAGCTATTAAAATTGAATCAAGTTGAGATGACTCCGCTAAAAAAAGATTCAATAATCAAGGTAGAATCTTATAGAATCAGTAATTACGACACGCGAAAAACACCATACGAAGGTCATTATCAACACTACAACACCAAGACTATAAAAACCGAAAAGGATGTCAACTTTATAAAAGGTGATTATATTATTTCTACAAATCAGGATGCCTTTAGATATTTATTAGAAACTTTAGAACCACAAGCACCAGACTCTTTTTTTAATTGGAATTTCTTTGATACTATCTTACAACAAAAAGAGGGGTTCTCACCCTATGTTTGGGAAGACAAAGCTTTAGAGTTATTAAGAAAGAATCCCAAACTAAAGGAAGCATTTGAACTTCATAAAAAAAATACAGCCCAATTCAATAACAATTGGTATGCACAATTAGATTGGATACACAAGCAAAGTGAATTTTATGAAACTGCCCATATGCAATATCCTATTTATAGAGTGAAATAAGCCTGCTATTTATTCTATCTTAGAATTTAAAAAACTATATCATATATTTTCACCTAATAACTAAAATACATAGAACTATAAAAAGTCGCTGCTATTAAACAACGACTCTTCAAGCTAAAGACATTCTTCTTATTCTTTTACCACTATTTTTTTTGTTATTGTTCGGTAATTAGACACAAATCGCACTAAATACATGCCCGCATTTAATATGCTTGCATCTATCGTTTGCTTACCAGATTCTAAATCTTTCGCTAATCCTGACACTATCTGACGTCCACTAACATCAACAATACTATAACTCATCTCTTCATCATCAAATAATGCTATATCAACATTTAGATTGTTGATTACTGGATTAGGATAAAACTTAACTTCTCCATTTGTAGAAATAAAATCGTTTTTAAATGCTTCATAGCTACCATAACTTGTAACTAAAGCATCTAAATTAGGAGAGCTACCTCCTTTATTTGAAAGACTACTTTTACCACTGGTATTTCCATTAAAATATTTATTAAAGAAATAACAGAACCATCTTGAACCTATTACTAAATTTATAGCTCCATGAACATCTAAAGAAGCGCAAATATTATTATCATTAATTAAGTTTACAACATCAAAGCCAGTAGTTTTTCCAGGAACAACAACACTTAAATCTAATGTGTTGGGATTGTAAACCAAACTATGAATTCTATAAAAGCCTCTGTTATTAACTTCAAATTCAGGAGTTGGCGACACATTTAAAATAGTTAATGAAAATGCCTCTGTTAAAACATATAGCTGCTGATAACCTGATGGGACTATCGGTTTTTGATTTACTTCAGCATAAATGATAGTCTTACCTCCACTTAAACAATTGATAGGATTTTTAGAATATAAAGTCCCAGAAAAAGCATTACATGTGGCATCCTCTTCTACCATAATTGGTGCGCCCACAGCATCCAATGAAGCACAGATTCCTGCATTACCTACCACTGTTAAGACATCCACCCCTGTGGTTACACCAAGTTCTACAATACTCAAATCCAGATAGTTTTCACTATCTACATTGCCATCATATACCAATGTATGGATGGTGTATAGACCAGATTCGTTTACTGTGAATTCTGGATTTGATCCTACTTGCTCGATAACCAAATTGTCACCCGAGGTAAGCACATATAAACTGCTGTAGCCTTCGGGTATATTAATATCTCCGTTAGCAGTCGCACTTAACATTGCTTCTCCATTTGCTAGGACAACCGTTGCTGATGTAGCTGTTAGGGTTCCTGCATCGGCACTACAGCTTTCTACCAGTATCGGTGCGCCCACGGCATCCAATGAAGCACAGATTCCTGCATTGCCTACCACTGTTAAGACGTCCACCCCTGTGGTTACACCAAGTTCTACAATACTTAAATCTAGGTAGTTTGCACTATCCACATTGCCATCGTACACCAATGTATGGATGGTGTATAGACCAGATTCGTTTACTGTGAATTCTGGATTTGATCCTACTTGCTCGATAACCAAATTGGCACCCGAGGTAAGCACATATAAACTGCTGTAGCCTTCGGGTATATTAATATCTCCGTTGGCTGTCGCACTTAACATTGCCTCTCCATTTGCTAGAACAACAGTTGCTGATGTAGCTGTTAGGGTTCCTGCATCGGCACTACAGCTTTCTACCATAATTGGTGCGCCCACGGCATCCAATGAAGCACAGATCCCTGCATTGCCTACCACTGTTAAGACATCCACACCTGTGGTTACACCAAGTTCTACAATACTCAAATCTAGGTAGTTTGCACTATCTACATTGCCATCGTACACCAATGTATGGATGGTGTATAAACCAGATTCGTTTACCGTGAATTCTGGATTTGATCCTACTTGCTCGATAACCAAATTGGCACCCGAAGTAAGCACATATAAACTGCTGTAGCCTTCGGGTATATTAATATCTCCATTGGCAGTCGCACTTAACATTGCTTCTCCATTTGCTAGGACAACGGTTGCTGATCTAGCTGCTAGGGTTCCTGCATCGGCACTACAGCTTTCTACCATAATTGGTGCGCCCACAGCATCCAATGAAGCACAGATTCCTGCATTGCCTACCACTGTTAAGACATCCACCCCTGTGGTTACTCCCAGTTCTACAATACTTAAATCCAGATAGTTTGCACTATCCACATTGCCATCGTACACCAATGTATGGATGGTGTATAGACCTGATTCGTTTACTGTGAATTCTGGATTTGATCCTACTTGCTCGATAACCAAATTGGCACCCGAGGTAAGCACATATAAACTGCTGTAGCCTTCGGGTATATTAATATCTCCGTTGGCAGTCGCACTTAACATTGCTTCTCCATTTGCTAGAACAACGGTTGCTGATGTAGCTGCTAGGGTTCCTGCATCGGCACTACAGCTTTCTACCATAATTGGTGCGCCCACAGCATCCAATGAGGCACAGATTCCTGCGTTTCCTACCACTGTTAAGACGTCCACCCCTGTGGTTACTCCCAGTTCTACAATACTTAAATCTAGGTAGTTTGCACTATCCACATTGCCATCGTACACCAATGTATGGATGGTGTATAGACCTGATTCTTTTACCGTGAATTCTGGATTTGATCCTACTTGCTCGATAACCAAATTGGCACCCGAAGTAAGCACATATAAACTGCTGTAGCCTTCGGGTATATTAATATCTCCGTTAGCAGTCGCACTTAACATTGCTTCTCCATTTGCTAGGACAACCGTTGCTGATGTAGCTGTTAGGGTTCCTGCATCGGCACTACAGCTTTCTACCATAATTGGTGCGCCCACGGCATCCAATGAAGCACAGATCCCTGCGTTTCCTACCACTGTTAAGACATCCACACCTGTGGTTACTCCCAGTTCTACAATACTTAAATCCAGATAGTTTGCACTATCTACATTGCCATCGTACACCAATGTATGGATGGTGTATAAACCTGATTCGTTTACCGTGAATTCTGGATTTGATCCTACTTGCTCGATAACCAAATTGGCACCCGAAGTAAGCACATATAAACTGCTGTAACCTTCTGGTATATTAATATCTCCGTTGGCAGTCGCACTTAACATTGCCTCTCCATTTGCTAGAACAACAGTTGCTGATGTAGCTGTTAGGGTTCCTGCATCGGCACTACAGCTTTCTCTAATAGTAAATGTAAATTCTTTATAATCACACTTTCCAATTCCTAAATCATATTTATATAAAGTCGCTTTTACTTTAAAAGTACCATTGCCTAAATGCCATGGTTTATTTCCTGCAGGAAAAGTATATGGCACCAAGTTTTCAACAATCTTAGAAGTTTCTCCAGTGTCTAAATTTTTAACCTTATAGACTACACTTTGTGAATAACCATTAACATGCATGTTAATATAAAAATTAGCTGGTAATTCTCCTAAAACGTATGTATTTCCATCAGAAATAGACACAGATTCGTGTCCATTAGTAAATTCAAATCCTTCTATATGTCCGCATGTAACATCTGCGAAAGATTGAAATGATGCTAAAAGAACAAATAAAAAAAGTAGATATCGAAATTTGGGGATTTGGCAGGATAATTTTGCTTTCATAATACTTTTGTTTAATTTATTTTAAACAAAGTTAAACAAAAAATATAATGTTTAACTATTTAAAAAAATCTTTAAACAAAAAAACATACCATACATCGAGAAAAAAACAATAAAAGTTAAAGAATGTAAATAATTTCTTAAGAAGCAAAGAATGAAAAAGAATAAAATGACAGTATCTCCTAGATCAATAATGAATGACCTAAAGCCAAGCGTCCTGTTTTACAGATTATTATAGCGCACACAAGTATTAATAAATATAAATCAAGGACTAGATATACTTAAAAAATATTATACAAATAGTTTAACATGAACAATACTAGCCTACCTGCTCATAGGCTAATTCTAAGCCTTTAAAAGTTTGATAACTGAAAGGAGGATTTTTTAGATTAAGAATATTATTTATACCAATAATTTAATATTAGCATAAGAGTTCCCTAGAGCATCCTTAGCTTGGTTTTTATTTAGCCATTCAACTTTGGTTATTCCTTCTTCTTCTTGGGCAAACAAATCACCGTTGAAGTTCGTTTTCATTTCAAACCAATAAGTGATTTTTATTTTATGCCGCCCACTACGTTTAAAAATATGATAGGTCGTTTCTAAAGGCTTAATAATTTCCAGTCCACCAACCCCTGTTTCTTCAGACACTTCGCGGATTGCTGTTTTCTCTATAGTTTCATTTCCCTCTACCTTTCCTTTTGGTAAGTCCCATTTATCATTTCTGTAAATAAATAAAATATCTTTATTCTCATTATATACTTTACCTCCACCAGCTATAACATTAGGTAACTTCTTTAAGAATTTTTTAAGAAGTTTGTCTTCTTTTTTATGAATAAGACGTACTTCTTTTAAAGAAGTTGTGCTTAGTTCCTTTATAACTTTTCCAATATTAACAGTATCCAGTAAATAATTTTTAAAGTTGGCTTCTTTCTCAACTTTAGTTGTTAATATAATAGGTTTATCCCCAACAAAAACTTTAAACATGCTTTATAACTAACAATTACAATACGGTAAAAATATCATTTTTAGTAATAATCTACTCATTGTTGAAAAAAATATTTTTTATTCGTAAGACAACCTTTAGGTAAAACTAAATTTATATGTAATTTTGTTCTCATGATTTTTAACAAAGAAACCGCAAAAAAAACAGCCGAAGTTTTATTACAAGTTAATGCTATAAAGCTTAATCCAACTGATCCTTTTACATGGGCATCTGGATGGAAATCACCAATTTATTGTGACAATCGGATCATATTATCATTTCCACTAATTCGAAATTACATTAGTGAAACAATGGGTAAGCAAATTGAAAAACAATACGGCAAACCTGATGCCATTGCTGGTGTAGCAACAGGTGCTATAGGTATAGGTATGCTCGTTGCTGATTATTTAGGATTGCCTTTTATTTATGTTAGACCAGATGCTAAAGGACATGGAAGAAAAAACCAAATAGAAGGTTTTATTGAAGGCGGACAAAATGTAGTAGTAGTTGAAGACTTAATTAGTACAGGAAAAAGTAGTTTAAATGCTGTAAAAGCCTTAAAAGAAGCTCACATAAACGTAAAAGGTATGATTGCCATTTTTACTTATGGTTTTGAAGTTGCTTCCGAAAATTTTAATAAAGAGCGTATCGAACTACTAACACTTAGTAACTACGAAAGTTTATTAGAACAAGCTTTAGATACTAATTACATTTCCGAAAAAGAGTTAAAGACATTGTCTGAATGGAACAGCAATCCCGCAGAATGGAACGCTAATTGATATACTATTACTAAAACAAAAATTAATGAATTTAGAATCTCCAAAAATTAATGTTAGCAAATCGCCTCAAGAGGTCTTTGACTTTTTATCTGATGTTAAAAATTTTGAATCTTTAATGCCTGAAAACATTAGTAAGTTTGAAGTTTTAGAAAATGACAAATTCTTATTTGCCTTAAAAGGTATGCCTGAGATTATTCTTAAAAAGAAAGAAGCTATAGCTCCAAATAAAATAATTTTAGGTGCAGCTGGTGGAAAATTAGATTTTTCACTTGTTGCAAATATTGTTGAAGTTAATGAAACTTTGAGCGAAGTTCAATTAGAATTTACGGGAGACTTTAATCCTATGATGGCAATGATGATAAAAGGCCCTATTAGTAAATTTATTGAAACCCTTGCTACCAGTATCCCAAATGCTATTTAGTATAAAAGCTGTATTTCTTTTAAATCAAACTCTTTTATAATAGCATCTTCTAACAAAACCTGTAGGTTTCCAGACATGGAAATTCCTTTTATAAAGCCAGAAAAGACAACGCCTTCTTCATCTTTAAATGTTGAAGGTTTATTTTTTCTGAATAAGTACGTTTCATAATCATTTTTTAAAATATCATAATGTCCTTTTTTCAAAAGGAGGAAATAATGCTTTAGGTTTTTTAAAATAACATGAACTATTTCATCTAAATCAAAAACCTTTCCTGATATAATTTTTAACGACGAAGCTTTTGGTAAATTTTTAAACTCAGTTTGATTTACATTTAAACCAACTCCAATAATAGAGGCATTAATATTATTTTGTTTTATGACATTTTCTATTAAAATGCCACAAATTTTCTTGTCTTCTGACAAAATGTCGTTTGGCCATTTTATGCTTAATCGGGAAATTGAAAAAAATTGAAGTGTTTTTAGTAAAGCCAAAGAAGTAACAATACTAATATAAAAAGGATGTTCTAAATCAAACTGAGACACATCCTTAAATACGCTAAATGTGAGATTTTTAGCTGATTGAGAACTCCAGACAGTCCCCATTTGTCCACGCCCATTCGTTTGTTCTTTTGCGATAACAGTCATATAATCTTGTACTATTTCTTCAGCACTAAGCTTTCGCAAATAGCTATTTGTAGAATCAATGGCATTAAGTTTGACTATAAACATATTAGAGTTATTGTGACACTATGAAATCTTATAACTATTTTAAAGTATAAAGAACTAAAAAAATAATAACTTTGCATAAATTAAATAAAATTAATGGCGAAAGAAAATATAAGCGCAGACCAACTAATATCTGTAATAATAAATGGCATTGAAGATGTTAAAGGCAAAAAAGTAAATATTCTAGATTTAAGAGAAATTGAAAATACGGTTTGTGATTACTTTATAATTTGTGAAGGAACTTCAAACACACAAGTAAACGCCATAGTTAATTCAATACAAAAAAAAGTAAGTAAAGAACTTAAAGATAATCCTTGGCATACCGAAGGAGTGGATAACGCTGAATGGGTATTAATAGACTACGTTAATGTTGTAGTACATGTGTTCCAGAAACACATAAGAGAGTATTATGATATTGAAAGTCTTTGGGGAGATGCAAAAACAACAGTTATAGAAAATAGTTACTAAAAAATCAGATGGCAAACGACAAAAAAAATACAAAAGATAAAAAACCAAAATTTAGTCCATACTGGATTTACGGTATATTAATAGCTGTTTTCTTAGGCTTTCAATTATTTAGTAATGGAAGCTACCAAGATGGAAACATGACTACACCTTCAGACTTTTTTAGGTTTTTAGAAGATGGCGATATTGAGAAAGTTGACATTGTAAAAAACACACGTGTAGCCAAGGTTTATTTAACTAAAGATGCTGAAGCCAAAGAAGTTCACAAGAACTCTAAGCCTACAACTCTTATTCCATCTGCAACAAAACTACCAAACTATAAATTTGAATTTGGTGATCTTCAAAACTTTGAAAATCGCTTAAATGAATTTACAAAAGATTTAACGGTTAAGCCTGTTGTTACTTTTGATACAGAAACTAATGATTGGGGTAACCTTTTAATGGGAATCCTTCCTTTTATTTTACTTATTGCAGTTTGGATTTTCATTATGCGACGTATGTCTGGTGGTGCTGGTGGCGGTGCTGGTGGACAGATTTTTAATATTGGAAAATCTAAAGCAAAACTGTTTGATCAAAACACAGAAGTGAAAACAACATTTAAAGATGTTGCTGGTTTAGAAGGAGCAAAAGAAGAAGTTCAGGAAATTGTAGACTTCCTTAAATTTCCAGAAAAATACACAACCTTAGGTGGTAAAATTCCAAAAGGTGCTTTACTTGTAGGTCCTCCAGGAACAGGAAAGACCTTATTAGCCAGAGCTGTTGCAGGAGAAGCAAAAGTTCCTTTCTTTTCTTTATCTGGTTCAGATTTTGTCGAAATGTTTGTTGGAGTTGGAGCTTCACGTGTTCGAGATTTGTTTAAACAAGCCAAAGAAAAATCACCATCTATAATTTTCATAGATGAAATAGATGCCATAGGTCGTGCTAGAGGAAAGAATGCTATGTCGGGGAGTAATGATGAGCGTGAAAATACATTGAATCAATTGTTAACAGAAATGGATGGCTTTGGTACAAATACTAATGTTATTGTAATAGCCGCTACCAATAGAGCAGATATCTTAGATAAAGCATTAATGCGTGCTGGACGTTTTGATAGACAAATTTTTGTTGACTTACCAGACATCCGTGAACGTAAAGAAATTTTTGAAGTGCATTTAAGACCTTTAAAAAAGGCCAAGGATTTAGATACCGATTTCCTTTCAAAACAAACACCTGGGTTCTCTGGGGCAGATATTGCAAATGTTTGTAATGAAGCTGCTTTAATTGCTGCTAGAAATGGTAAAAAAGCAGTTGATAAACAAGATTTTCTTGATGCTGTGGATAGAATTATTGGCGGATTAGAAAAGAAAAATAAAATAATAACACCTAGCGAGAAAAAAGCTGTTGCCTTTCACGAAGCTGGTCATGCCACTGTAAGTTGGATGCTTGAACATGCGGCTCCATTGGTAAAAGTAACTATTGTCCCTCGTGGGCGCTCATTAGGTGCTGCATGGTATTTACCAGAAGAACGCTTAATTGTTCGACCTGAACAAATGCTAGATGAAATGTGTGCCGCTCTTGGTGGTCGTGCTGCAGAGAAAGTAATTTTTGATAAAATATCTACAGGTGCACTTAGTGATTTAGAAAAAGTGACTAAGCAAGCTAGAGCTATGGTTACCATTTACGGGCTAAGTGATAAAATTGGAAATTTAACGTATTATGATTCAGGACAAAGCGAATATGGTTTCACAAAACCTTATAGTGAGCAAACAGCAGAATTGATTGATAGAGAAATTTCAGACATTATTGAAAAACAATATCAGCGAGCAATCAAATTGCTAGAAGACAACAAAGATAAGCTAACTGAACTTGCTGAAGTACTTCTTGAAAAAGAGGTCATCTTCAAAGATAATCTTGAAAAAATATTTGGGAAACGTCTTTTTGAAAAAGAACTACGTGAAAACTTGGACAAATAGCTTCATAAGTACATATTTTATGACGCTTTTAGTAAAAATCTTAAATTAATCGTACGGTTAATTTAAGATTTTTTATATTTGATAAACCTCAAAAAGAATTCTGTTAATAGCAACCCACTTAAATGAGTCTTTTTAGAAAAATTTTTGGTTCCAAGTCTGAACGTTCAGGGGAAGAATTGAAATCTGACGATAGAGGCAAATATATGCCTGAGATAAAACTACCAATAGATGAAAGGTTTACTATAAACTTCAAAGCTAATGGTGGCAAGTTCTTATATTGTGAGAATTTAAACGAAATATTCCATAACTTAGAGTACATCCTTGAGGAAAATGATTGGAAAGAGAAAAAAGCTTTACTTCTTGACAAGAATTTGAAAAACAAATTTAAAAACTCTAATTTAAAAGATACGAATAAGATAAATGAATCAACTTTCTTGTTAACAACCTGCGAAAATCTTATTGCAAATGATGGGTCGCTACTTATCTCTTCAAAACAAATTTTCGAAAAGAAACTCCCTGAATTACCTGTAAACTTTATTGTCTTTGCTACAACAAGTCAAATTGTTGAAAATATTGGAGAAGGTTTACGTGGTATAAAATCTAAAAACAGAAAAAAAATCCCAACTAATATTACAACCATAAAACATTTTAAATCCAATGATGAAAAAGATTTTCTAAGTTATGGCAGTAGTGCAAAAAATCTTTACTTACTACTTTTAGAAGATTTATAGAATGAAAGAAATTCTTATTCGATCACTTTCTGGGCTACTTTACGTCTTGTTATTAATTCTATGCTTGAATTACGAACAGCTATTGATCGCACTTTTTTTTATTTTTGGGTTGATTTGTTTGGGAGAATTTAAAAAACTCATTCAACTTAAGAGCTATATCCCTTACCTTATCTTTATTACGCTCTACGTTGTATTTGGGTATTGGCAATTAGTTTTAAATACCGATACAGGGTTAGATGAAGTTACTCAAATATTTATGGTACTTACTATTTTTGTTGAGTTGTTTTTAATAAAAGATTTGTTTTCAGAAAAAACAATTCCTCTCTTTGCTTCCAAACGCTTTATTCTCACAACATTTTATTTATCAAGTGCCTTTGTATTTTTAATTTTAATAGCTAATTATCATGAAAAATATAATCCAAACATATTATTAGGGTCTTTCATTTTAGTTTGGGTGAATGATTCATTTGCCTATTTAGTTGGTAAAAATTTTGGAAAACAAAAGCTTTTTGAAAAAATCTCTCCTAAAAAAACAGTAGAAGGTTTTCTTGGTGGTTTATTTTTTTCATGCGTGGCAAGTTATTTTATTGCTACCTTTACAGGGCTATTAGGATTTACAAGCTGGCTTATTTTAAGCATTATTATTAGTGTATTTGGAACTTTAGGAGACTTGATAGAATCTAAATTTAAAAGACAAGCTAACGTAAAAGACAGTGGAGTAATTATGCCTGGCCATGGTGGATTATTAGATCGATTAGACAGCATTATTTTTGCAGCTCCATTTATATATTTATTTTTAAGAATTATACAATATGTTTCATAAAGAAGGCCATAAAATTATATTTATAACTTTTGTAATTATTATTACATCTTTTCTATTGGTTGACAATTTTATTGAAATTCAATGGTTAAGAACTCTCATTCTGATCGTTTTACTTGTGTTTTTAGTACTTATACTTCAGTTTTTTAGAAATCCAAAACGAAATACTATAGCTAATAACAAACAAGTAGTTTCTCCTGTTGATGGCAAAGTTGTCGTAATTGAGGAAGTTTTTGAAAAAGAATATTTTAAAGAAAAACGTTTACAAGTAAGCGTCTTTATGTCTCCAATAAATGTACATGTTACTCGTTATCCAATTGGTGGCAGTGTTATTTTTAGCAAATACCATCCAGGCAAATACCTAGTCGCATGGCATCCAAAAGCTAGTGAAGAAAATGAACGCACTACAGTTGTTGTTGAAAATGAGACTTATGGCAAAGTATTGTACAGGCAAATTGCAGGTGCCTTGGCAAAACGTATAGTAAACTATGCTAAACTAAATGATAAGGCTACACAAGGTGAAGACTCTGGTTTTATAAAATTTGGCTCTAGAGTCGATTTATATTTGCCTTTAGATACAAATATTAAAGTTGAACTTAACCAAAAAGTTCGAGGTGGTGAAAGTGTTATTGCAGAAGTTTAATGACCAGTAAAGATTTAGATATAGAATTTCAAAATGCTGTTAGTAGGGTAAACGCGCATACGAAACCTTTTCCTGCTGATACACTTTTAAAACTTTACGCATACTATAAAAAAGCTACCAACGACTATGGTAGACCCAAAAGTAAAAAACCTATAATCAATGCTTTTAAAACCAACGCGCTATTTCAAGCTAAAAACATAAGCGAAGATGAAGCTAAACGCCTGTACATAGACTTGGTGAATAGTTACTTTCTATCTGGACAATAAAGAAACATTATTTCTACTTAATAAATATCAGTTCGATATAAACAAACCTTATTGTTTATTAATTATGTAACCCAAATACATTATCACTTCTGTATAAGCTGAGCAGTCTAAGCACTTCAATTTCATGAATTTCTGTAATGTTTGTCTTGAAACAAACACGAAATAGAAATAAAAAACCCATCAACGAATGTTGACGGGCTTTCATTATGAAGAAAAATAATTTAAGTTAGTTTTTATTCCTTCTTCTTATCTTCTAGTTTTTTTACCGTATCATACATTATTGGTGTTGCAATAAATAAAGATGAATACGTTCCTACTATAACACCTACTATTAAGGCAAACATAAAACCTCTAATCGAGTCTCCACCAAAAATAAAGATAGCTAATAACACAACTAAAGTAGTTAAAGAGGTATTCAATGTTCTACTTAATGTACTACTAAGTGATACATTTACAACGCGATTAAACTCCCAATTAGCATGGTCATTAAAGAATTCACGAATTCTATCAAACACAACCACGGTATCATTTAATGAATAACCAATAACCGTTAATATAGCTGCAATAAATGCTTGGTCTATTTCCATATTAAATGGCATAAACTTATAAGTTAAAGAGAATATTCCTAATACGATTAACACATCATGGAATACTGCTGCAACTGCTCCTAAAGAGAATTGCCATCTTTTAAAACGAATCAAAATATAAAGGAAAACAACGATTAAAGATCCTAAAATGGCCCAGAAAGATGCTTTCTTAATATCATCTGCAATAGTTGGGCTTACCTTATAATATTTCATTAAACCAACAGTTTTAGTGTCAGAGTCGCTAATAAAATCCTCATAAGACAGACCTTCTAAATGCGATTGTAATGCGTCAAATAATGACCTTCTAATAGCTTCATCTACCTCGGCTCCTGTCTCATTTACTTGATACTTTGTCGTAATTTTTAACTGATTGGCGTCACCAAAAGTCTTAGCATCAGCACTACCAAAAACTTCTGGCTTTGATAATACATCTGTAATTTCTGTGGCGCTAACATCTTGAGCAAAACGTACTTGATAAGTTCGTCCTCCAACAAAGTCTACACCTTGATCTAAACTATTAGTAAACAAAGATCCTAAACTTAACACAATAAAAGCACCAGAAATGATATAAGCTATTTTACGTTTCTGTAAGAATTCGATATTTATATTTCTGAATAGTTTTTTTGTAACAGCCGTAGAGAAATCTAATTGACCACCTTTATTCGCATACCAATCAATTAATAATCTAGTAATAAATATAGCTGTAAATAAAGAAGTACCTATACCTATTAATAACGTAGTCGCAAATCCTTTAATGGGTCCAGAACCAAATATAAATAAAATTAATGCTGTTAAACCAGTCGTAATGTTCGCATCTAAAATTGAAGACAAGGCATTACTAAATCCATCTTTAATAGCTTCTTTTTGCCCTTTTCCTTTAGTTAATTCTTCTCGAATACGCTCAAATATAAGTACGTTCGCATCTACCGACATACCAATTGTTAACACAATACCTGCAATACCTGGCAAGGTTAAAACAGCCCCTAATCCTGATAAAATACCAAAGATTAATAATATATTTAACAACATGGCAACATCTGCAAAACCACCTGCTTTACCATAATAAAACACCATCCATATTAAGACTAGCGCTAATGCTATTAAGAATGATGTACTACCACTATCAATAGCTTCTTGACCAAGTGATGGACCAACAACTTCACTTTGAATAATATCTGCAGATGCAGGTAATTTACCTGCACGTAATACGTTTGCTAAATCGACCGCTTCATTTAATGTGAAATTTCCAGAAATTGAAGAATTACCTCCAGCAATAGGTCCTGTTGTTACGCCTGGTGCAGAATACACAATATCGTCTAAAACAATCGCTATTTGACTTTGTTGATTGTATGCTTTACCAGTCATTTCTTCCCAGATTTTAGCACCTTTTGCATTCATTTGCATAGAAACTTCAGATCTATTTGCAGCGTCAAATTGATTACGGGCATCAACAATAACGGCTCCACTTAACGGAGGTGTATTATCTCTATTTCCTATTAAAGCATATAAGTCTACTATTTCGCTATCTTCTTCTGGTTTCCCAAAAACAAATTTAGCATAACGTTGTTCAGCTGGAAGTAGTGCTCTTACTTCAGGTCTGTTTAAATAATCTAGAAGTATTGCTTTATCTTTAAGTTCAAATCTCCCAATAACAGGACCTCCCTGATAACCTTGTCCTCTAAATAAGTCAAAAATAGGATTGTTTTCAGTTTTAACAGCAGTAGAATCTGTTGTTGCATCTCCTAAAAGATCATCAATAGTATCATCTTCCGTGCTTTCTCCATCTTGAGGTTCTTGCTCTTCTTTAGTTGCTTCAGGTTTAACAGATTCTTTTAAAACTTCGTTAGCTTGTGCTAAAAAGCTAAAAAATTGTTCGCCTTTATAAGCATCCCAAAATTCTAGTTGTGCTGTATTTTGCAGTAATCTTATAGCACGTTCTTTATCTTTAACACCTGGTAATTCAACTAAAATACGACCAGAATTACCAAGACGCTGAATAGTAGGTTGTGTTACTCCAAATTCATCAATACGCTTACGTAATACTTCAAAAGCTGAAACTATGGACTCATCTACTTTTTGCTCAATGACTTGTTTAACCTCATCATCAGACATATTACCATTTATTTCACCATCCAAATCTTTTGTGTAAAAAATATCTGGTGAAGCCAACTTTGTATCTCCTTTAACAGCATCAAAAGCTTTGAAAAAAGATTCTAAATAAGACTCTTGAGCATCTTTTTGAATCTCTTGTGCATCATCTAAAGCTTTATTAAATGCTGGGTCTTTACTTTTATTAGCTAGTCCTTCTAAAATATCTCTAACAGATATTTGTAAAGTCACACTAACCCCTCCTTTAAGATCTAAACCTAAAGGCATGGCTTTTTCTTTAACCTGATTATAAGTGAACTTAGAAATACCAATGTTGAAAACAGTATCGGTCGCAATAGACTCTAAATAACTAACTTCTTCCTGGCTTCTTTTTGCACGATAATCAGCTTCCGTTTCTGGAATTTTATTAATTGCGATTTCCTCGGCATTACTTTCTATTCGATTTGCTTTAAATGTGAACGATAATTGATAGATACTTACCAATCCGAACAAAATTGCAAATAGTTTTACTAATCCTTTATTTTGCATTTTATATATTTTTTTGGTCAAATTTTTAAAATGAGTAAAATGTATAACTTACTCTAATTTTGACATTTTTTTTTGTGATTCAAATAAGACATCCCATCGTTTTCAAATAAATGATAAAATCAGCCTTATTATATTTTTATTTTTTTGGGAAATGCTTTTTAAATTTCTATTTCTTTTCTAGAAGCATTTTTATTTATGCACTATATGAAAAGTAAAAGCACTATTTAATTAAGGTTAAGAATTCCCTTTATGAAGTTGGTCCTGCTCTAACATCAGGAACATGATGAGACATATCATCTATTGTAATGACAACATGTTTACGTACTTTATAGGCGACTTTAACAACCTGATCCCTATCACTACTATCTATTTTACCTATATAGAGATTGGGGTTAGAAAACCGATCATACTCGTGTTTTAATTCTGCGACGTATGTGCCATTTAAACCAGATTCGCCATCTGTTCCTTTTTGGATTTCATATACATCTAGATTATAACCGTTTTTATTTTCATCAGAAGGAAACCCCGTGTGTTTTTCATCTTGATTATACGGCGTGTAATCAAGTTCCAGGTTTTTCTCTTTAGAAAGTATTCTTTTTATACTAGCGACATTAACATCACTGTAATATGTGATTTTTAATCTTCCATCTTCTTTCTTTCCTACTTGGATGTTATCTATTCCTAAAGTTTGCAATTGCTTCTTTACAACTGCAATAGCATCTTGAACTTCGTCTGAAGAAACCTCTTCATAGATAAACTCCATAACAATTTCTTGATTTGGTACAGAAAATTGCTCCTGACATACACCTAATAAGGTGAGGGCAATAACTAAAGTACTAAAGTACCATTTCGCGTTCATCTATTGTTTTGAGTCGTTATATATAACATCCAAACTTTTTTCCTTGATTATGAAGATCTTGTTTTGGATGTTTTAGGTTTCAAATATAAAAAATAAAGACTGTATTTCTACAGTCTTTATATAAATATATATTTTAAAGTATTGAATACTATAATTCTAATAAACCATTCGTTTTTCTAACACCTTCTGCACTTGCTTGCATATGTGCTTTTTCGGCATCGCTTAGCTCAATATCTACAATACTTTCAATACCGTTTCTACCTAATATAACTGGTACACCGATACAAATATCATTTAAACCATACTCCCCTTCTAAAAATGTAGAACAAGGGAACATCTTTTTCTGATCGCAAGCTATAGCTTGTACTAAAGCACTAACTGCTGCACCAGGTGCGTACCAAGCAGAAGTTCCTAACAACTTAGTAAGCGTAGCGCCTCCAACTTTAGTATCTTCTTTTACTTGATTTAATCTGTCTTCACTTAAAAACTCAGATACTTTAATACTATTTCTCGTTGCCTGACTTGTTAATGGCACCATACCAGTATCACTGTGTCCACCAATTACCATACCGTCAACATCACTAATAGGCGCTCCTAATGCTTCTGCTAATCTGTATTTAAATCGAGCAGAATCTAAAGCTCCACCCATACCTATAATTCTATTCTTAGGTAAGTTCGTTGATTTATGCGCTAAATAGGTCATCGTATCCATTGGATTACTAACAACTATAAGAATTGTATTTGGAGAATGCTCTATTAAACTTGACGATACTGCTTTTACAATACCTGCATTAATTCCTATTAACTCTTCACGTGTCATTCCTGGTTTACGAGGAATCCCAGAAGTAATCACACAAATATCGCTATTTGAAGTTTTACTATAATCGTTTGTAATACCTGTTATTTTAGTATCAAAACCATTTAATGATGCTGTTTGCATTAAATCCATGGCTTTTCCTTCTGCATAACCTTCTTTAATGTCTAATAAAACGACTTCTGAAGCAAAATCTTTAATTGCAATATACTCTGCACAACTTGCACCTACTGCACCTGCTCCTACAACTGTTACTTTCATGTATTATTAATTTTTATTGTTATTTGTAACTCTTTGACTATTTCTCTTTAATGAAATTTCATTAACACAAATCTCATAATTTAAAAGCCTAAATTATATGATTTTAGTCATGCAAAATTACAAATTAATATACTCTAAATAAAAAAAGTACAAGATTAAATCTTGTACTTTTAAAACTAATTAATGAAATATAAACTAACTTAACTAAATGACTTTATTTTTTAATTTTTATCTAAAACCAAAATGCATACCTACAGAAAAGGCATTAAAATCTGATAAATGATATTCTGCATTAAGTCTAAAGAATCCTAATTTTAATTTCGTACCTATAGTCCCTCTTACTGATGAGACTTTACTAGATACTGAAAATGGATCAACTATAGGGTTTGATGATATAGGGCCATTTGTTACAACATAAGTTCCTAATAAATCTGATTCTGATTTTCCACTTATTAACCCAATACCTCCATAAAAGTTAATTACTGGTAATTTTGTTGATGTGATTAATTGAAGTAACCATGTATTTGTACTATTTTCAATACGTTGATTTTGCCCCTGGATACCAGATGAATCTGTTAAATCATATGAACCATCTAAATGTGTATAAGCAACTAAACCAGATATAGCCACAGGCATTAATTTATCAGCTGGCAACCATTTAGTAAACTCCATTTGTAAACCAGCTCCATACATACTCATAGACACATCATCTGCATCAATTTTTGGAATAAAACGCGCTTTAATTTCAAACCCTTTAATAAGCCCTACAGCCCCTTGAATGAAAGCTGTTGGTAACAAACTACCACTTCCAGAACCAATACCATCTGGTAATTCTATTTGTTGCGTTTGATTTCCAAAAATAGGATCATCATATGATACTTCAACAAAAACGGCAGGATTATTTTCTCCTAAAACAGAAGATACCATTTGTGAACTCGGCCCTTGTGCAAATTCAATATTGTTATAATCAGCCGTGTTTAAGTTAAACACCTTATTATCATTTTTTATAGATGCTGCATTAACAATCACAGAAATTTCAAAACCTCCTAAAGGTTTTGCATCAGCTGTATTAAACCAGTTGGCATTCATGCTATGCATTAGACCATTTGTTCCTGAAGCTAAATAATCATTAGCAAAATGTTCAGCATCTTCAACACCAGCTGCCAGAAGTGCATCTATATCACTCTGAGCTTTTGATATGGTTGCTACCGTACATAGCAACATAAATAAGGTTAATTTTTTCATTCTTTTATAAATTTGATTATAACAAAAATATAAAAAAAATGACCACAAACAACTTTTTATCGAAAAAAAATGCATTTCAACGATGTTTTTACTAAAAAAGAAACCCTGACATTAATAATATCAGGGTTTTAAAGTCATTTTTATTTTATGCTATTTACGCATCAATATTCGCATAAATAGCATTCTTTTCAATAAAATCTCTACGAGGTGGCACTTCATCCCCCATTAACATAGAGAAAATTCTATCAGCTTCAGTTCCATTATCAATTTGTACTAAACGCATCGTTCTGAATTCTGGATTCATAGTGGTATCCCAAAGTTGCTCTGCGTTCATCTCTCCAAGACCTTTATAACGTTGAATTTTTGATCCGTCTCCAAACTGCTCTACAATCTCATCGCGTTCTTTATCAGACCATGCATATTGTTTTTTAGCGCCTCTTTTAACTAAGTATAATGGTGGTGTTGCTATATATATATGTCCGTTTTCAATTAACTCCTTCATATATCTAAAAAAGAACGTTAAAATTAACGTAGCAATATGACTACCATCAATATCGGCATCACACATAATTACGACTTTATGGTAACGTAATTTTGAAAGATTTAACGCTTTACTGTCCTCTTCTGTTCCTATAGTAACACCAAGTGCCGTAAAGATATTTTTAATCTCTTCGTTTTCGAATACTTTGTGAACCATCGCTTTTTCAACATTCAAAATCTTACCTCTTAATGGTAAAATGGCTTGAAATGCTCTATCACGACCTTGTTTAGCTGTTCCACCTGCCGAATCTCCCTCTACAAGAAATACTTCACATTTTGCAGGGTCTTGTTCGGAACAATCACTTAATTTTCCAGGCAATCCACCAATAGACATAACTGTCTTACGTTGTACCATTTCTCGCGCTTTCTGTGCTGCATGGCGCGCTTGTGCTGCAAGTATTACTTTTTGAACAATAGTTTTTGCATCATCTGGATGTTCTTCCAAATAATCGGTTAGCATTTCAGAAACTGCCTGACTTACGGAAGCCGATACTTCTCTGTTTCCTAATTTAGTTTTTGTTTGACCTTCAAATTGTGGCTCTTGAACTTTTACAGAAATGATCGCTGTTAATCCTTCACGGAAATCGTCACCAGCAATATCAAACTTTAATTTGTCCAGCATTCCAGACTCATCTGCATATTTCTTCAAAGTATGTGTTAACCCTCTACGGAAACCAGAAAGATGCGTACCTCCTTCATGGGTATTAATATTATTAACGTAAGAGTGTAAATTCTCAGCATAAGAAGTATTATAAATCATAGCAACCTCAACAGGAACGCCATTTTTCTCACCTTCAAAAGCAATAACATCTTTCATTAAAGGTTCACGAGTCGCGTCTAAATATTTTATAAACTCCTTTAACCCTTCCTCAGAATGAAATGTTTCACCTTCAAAAGAACCATCTTCTTTAGTGTTTCGTTTATCAACAAGATGAACCGTAATTCCTTTATTTAAATACGCTAATTCACGCAAACGACTTGCAAGGGTATCATAACTATACTCTAAAGTCTGTGTAAAAATTGTAGAGTCTGGTTTAAAGGTTACAGTTGTTCCCCTTTTATCTGTTTCTCCAATCTGCTTTACAGGATACATCGCTTTACCGCGCTCATATTCTTGTTCGTAAACTTTACCTTCTCTAAATACAGTTGCTTTTAAATTTTCTGATAAGGCATTCACACAACTTACACCAACACCGTGCAAACCACCAGATACCTTATAAGAATCTTTATCAAACTTACCTCCTGCCCCAATTTTAGTCATTACAACCTCAAGTGCAGAAACCCCTTCTTTTTTATGTAAATCTACAGGAATACCACGACCATCATCCTCTGTAGTAATAGAATTGTCTTCATTAATAATCACCGTAATATTATTACAATGACCTGCCAACGCTTCATCAATAGAGTTATCTACAACCTCATACACTAAATGGTGCAACCCTCTTGTACCCACATCTCCAATATACATAGATGGACGCATGCGTACATGCTCCATACCTTCCAACGCTTGAATACTATCTGCTGAATAATTATGCTTATTAAACTCTTCTTTTTCTTGACTCATATTATTATTTATCTATAAGTTAAAACTTGATTTTATTTCATAAAAAAATGACGCTAATGCATCATTCTATGGATATTAACAAATATACAAAATCATCACCCCTTTAAAAAGCACTTTAGAGACTTTATACAATAATTATCAACAATTGTTAATTACTTAAAAACGCCTTAAATCGCCTAAAAACCACTTTAAATCAAATTTTGACTCATTTTTGTTTCATTTGAAAATCAAAAAAACTAAAAACCTCTTAAAAACGATACTTTGATGTTTCATTTGTGAAAAAATAACACAGAAAATGCCCTATCTAGTATAAGACTACTCAATCTTAGTACAATAAAATCGACTTCAATACGAATTAATTCTTCAATCGATATATAGTACATAGTCCAACTATAGAACATAAATAAAATGATTAAAATTATTTAAGCCCTTTAAACCTATAAATGTCTTCAGCATTAATTTATGGATTTTTTATTATCTCCTTCAACAATAAAAAAAGCAATTTCTATAAATATGTTATAAAACTATCAGATTAATATTGAGTTTTTTATTAATTTGATAATATAGAATAGGTTGTAACAAAAAAATAGTGTCTAGTCTATTTATTCTATATATCTTTGAACAGATAAAAAAAACATGATAAATAACAACAATAATAATTTCAATAATCCTAATTGTTAGGATAGGAAGGTTATTGTTTAAAAATATAAAAAAGCCTTCCAAATTTGGAAGGCTTTTTTTAATCAAAAAATCTAAGACATGAGTAAAATTATGACAGTCGACATATTGTCGAGTATTAAAGGAGCAGAACCCTCTGAGGCGGTTAGTAAATTATTTGATGTCATTAAAAATGCACATCCAACAAATAACAATTCTTTTAATAATGCTAATAATAATGCCGTGTCTTTAAATGATTTAAGAGATGATGTCATTGTTGAAAGCTCTGCAATTGAAAAACAAATCATCAAAGAAAACTTCCCGAACGAAAAAAACGGATTTTTAGTAGTTTCTAAAGTCATAGAAGAGTAATTATGGATTCTCAAATAAAACAAATACACCAGCAATTGGTGAATAAACAGATCACTTGTACAGCTTTAATACAAGAAAAATTAGATTTATTAAAGAAGAATACTCACAATACAGTCAATTCGCTTTTAGATACATTAGCATTAGAATTAGCAGCAAAAGTAGATGCTAAAATAGCTCATGGAGAAACTATTGGTTTACTGGAAGGTATTCCTTTTGGAATTAAAGATGTATATATGCTTCAGGGTACTTATGCAACAGCGAGTTCCGACTTACTTAAAAATTATAAATCGGCATACACTGCAACAGCCATTCAAAAATTATTAGATGCCGGAGCGATACCTTTAGCAAAAGAAAACTGTGACAGCTTTGGTCATGGATCTTCTAGTGAAAACACCATATTTGGAGCGGTTAAAAACGCTATAAATCCAGATTTAGTTGGAGGAGGTTCTAGTGGTGGTTCTGCAGTAAATGTTGCTAAAGATTATACCGTATTTTCTATTGGGGGCGATACAGGGGGTTCTGTACGTCAACCAGCAGGTTATAATAATATTTATGGTTTAAAACCAACTTACGGGCGTATTTCACGCTACGGATTAATGGCTTACGCATCGTCTACCGATTGTGTTGGCCCTTTAGCTAAATCTATCGAAGATATTAGAATCGTACTGAATACTATGAGTGGTAAAGATGCTAAAGATCAAACAACTTATATTTCGAATGCCATTGATGAAGCTTCTGTTTTAAATTATGAAGATGTAAAAACAGTTGGTTACTTTAAAAATTTCATTGAAAGTGAAGCTATTGATGCTCAAGTAAAATCTGATTTTTTAGCTACACTTGAAAAAATAAAAGCAAAAGGAATTGAAGTAAAAGCACTCGATTTCTTTAAATCTGACACTCTAGTTTCTACATACTATACTTTGGCTATGGCAGAGACAGCCTCTAACCTATCTCGTTTAGACGGTACTAATTATGGTGAACGTATTGAGTCTGGAAGTTTAAAAGAAACGTATTCTGTTACACGTTCTGAAAATTTCTCTGAAGAAACTAAACGTAGAATTGTTGGAGGAAACCAAGTATTATCCCAAGGATTTTCAGATGAAATTTATCTAAAAGGATTGGCTTTAAGAGACCAAATTTCTGAGAATTTCGAAAATGATTTCAATGAGGTTGATATTATCCTTTCACCCGTTACTCCAAGCACACCTCCAAAAATTGGAGATAGCTTAAAAGACCCTCTGGCCATGTATTTATCTGACGCTTATACCGTTGGTTTTAGTTTAGGACAATTACCTACGCTTACCATACCACAAGGAACAACAACAGGCTTACAAATTAGTGCCGCAAAAAATAATGACGAACTTGTTTTGAAGTTTGCTAACTTCTTAAAAGACGCTATATAATGGAATTAGAACAATTAAATGAAGCTTTAAAAGCGCACGAATTAGAATTGGTAATTGGACTAGAAACTCATGTTCGGTTAAATACTAAAACCAAGTTATTTTGTTCTTGCCCTAATCAAGAGATAGATACCCCAAACGAAAATATATGTTCGGTTTGTACGGGACAAATGGGCGTTTTACCAGCTATTAATAAAGAAGCCATTAACAAAGCTATTTACTTTGGTAAAGCTGTAAAATCAACTTTTGAAAATGATGTGATTTCTTGGGACCGCAAGCACTACGAATATCCAGATAATCCAAAAAATATACAAATTACACAGTTTCATAATCCTGTGATTCCCGACGGACAAGTATCATGCTACCGTAATGATGGATCACAGTTTACTGTAAACTTAACGCAAGTTCATATAGAAGAGGATGCTGCTAAATTGATGCACGAAAAGAAAACCTCTTTAGTCGATTTTAATAAAGCAGGCGTACCACTTATTGAAATTGTTACAGAACCTTGTATTCGTCATATCGAAGATGCTTCTACCTATGCACAATACATTCAACGTATTGTTCAAAATTTAAAAATATCGGAGGCTAATCTTGAAAAAGGTGAGTTTAAATCGGATGTCTCAGTATCACTTCGTAAAAAACACGATTACAATTTAAATCCGCGTACCGAAATAAAAAACTTAAACTCGTTCAAGTTCATGGTGGATGCTTTAAAAGAGGAAATTGAAAAACAATTAAACTACTTTTTAGAGCACAAAGAGTTTCGACCAGACCAAACCACGGTGTTATGGGATGCTGAATTGAAGCAAACCAAAACCATGCGTAAAAAAGAGTTTGAAGCTGACTATAGATTTATCTCTGAGCCTGATTTACCTTTTGTAAATATTAAAGAAGTTGTTGAAGCTATCGATGTCGATTTAAGCACACTTCCTTATGCCGTTGAATCGATTTTAATTAAAGGTGGTGTATTACCACAAGATGCAAAATTCTTTACAGCAGATTCTTTACGTTCGGAGACTTTTGTTGCTATTAATAACAAAATTAAAGATCCGTCTTTTGTTGCTAAAACATTAGTAAATAATATTGGAGCTGATGATTATGCCGATATACATAGGATAGAACATCTTATTGAAATATTCCAACTTTTTAAAGATGAAAAAATAACATCGGTACTAGTTCAAAATGCTATTACTTCATATTTAAAAGATAGAAGTTTTAATTATAATAAGTATTTTGAAGACAATACTATCTCCGAATCTCAGATTGAAGATGCTATTCAAAAAGTAATTTCCGAAAATGAAGCAGTTGCCAGTGATATTAGAGGCGGCAATCAAGGAAAAGCAGGTATTCTTGTTGGTAAAGTAATTGCCATTATAGGTAAAGGTGCTTCAGGAAAAGTAATCCGTCAGGGTATTTTGGATGCTGTTGCGAATAATGAAGGCGTAGGAAATGAAAAATCCAATACAAACGAAGCTTCTACACAAAAAGCTAATAACCAAGAGCTAAAAACTACCGAAGAAGAAATACTTCCAGAAGTTCCGTTAATTATTAAAGAAGAATACAGAACGCATAAAATATCTGATTTATCTGAAAGCTCTATTTCAGAAAAAGTAACACTTGCGGGTTGGGTATCTAGTGTGCGTGACCATGGTGAATTAATGTTTATCGATTTACGCGATTCGAGTAACGAAATTTTTCAAGTACGTTTAAGTAGAGAATCTTTTGCGAACCTAGACGATCTTATTAAGTTAAAACCAGAATCGGTAATCACAGTTACAGGAACTGTTGTGCAACGTAAAGAAGATGATTATAATGCATCTCTTAGAGTAGGAACTATAGAATTAGAAACATCCGATTTAGATATATTAAACCTATCTAAAACCTTGCCTTTCGAAATCAAAAGAGCTACAAAAACAAACGAATCTGTGCGTTTTCAATACAAATATTTAGATCATAGAAATGAAGCTGTTCGTAAAGCTATGATTAATCGCCATAAAGTGATTAAATTGATGCGTGATATTTTAGATGAACAAGAATTTATAGAAGTAGAGACTCCTATTTTAACTGCTGGTACAGACGAAGGTGCTAGAGAATTTATTGTCCCTACCAGAAAAAAAGCAGGTTCTTTTTATACGTTACCACAAGCACCTCAACAATTCAAACAAATTTTGATGGTTAGTGGTTATGAGAAATATTTCCAAATAGCGCGTTGTTTTAGAGATGAAGATTCTCGTGGCGATCGTCAACCAGAATTTACACAATTAGACATTGAAATGGCATACGCAAGTATGCAACAAATTATAGATCTGAACACCAAAATGTTCAATGAGATTGTTTCTAAAGTTTATGGTAAAAAATGGATTTTGCATCCGTTTGAAGTGATTACTTATAAAAATGCCATGGATAAATATGGTTGCGACAGACCTGATTTACGTTTTGGATTACAAATGCAAGATATTACCGAAATTGTAAAAGAAACGACATTCCAAGTATTTAGTAAACCTATTGATGATGGCGGTATTGTAAAATGCATTAAAGTATCTAAAGAAGAACAGGGTAAAAAACGTTTATCCAAAGGACAGATTGAAAAGCTTACCGCAACAGCTCAACAACATGGCTTAGGTGGTTTAGCCTATATTATTGTTAATGAAACCGATTTACAATCTCCAATTATTAAATTTTTAGGAGAAGAAATCGCTGCAGGAATTATTGAAACTACACATGCTCAAGTTGGAGATATTGTATTCTTTTCTGCTGCAGATTACGAAACTGCGAATAAAGCTTTAGATGCTGTAAGACAAGAATTAGGAGCTATGTTACGACTTATTAACCCTAAGGAGCTAAGACCTGCATGGGTTGTAGATTTCCCAATGTTTGAAAAAACAGATGAAGGTCGTTGGACATTTACTCACAATCCCTTTTCAATGCCTGCTACCTATGATATTAATAAACATATGGATGGTAAAGAAGACGAAATAGGAACTATTATAGCACAACAATACGATTTAATTTTAAACGGTTACGAAATTGGAGGAGGCTCTGTACGTGCTCATAAACCAGAAATTCTTGAAGCAACCTATAAGAATATGGGCTACAATAAAGAAGAGATGCTCAAAAGCGTTGGTACTATGTATGAAGCATTCCATTACGGAGCACCCCCGCACGGTGGTATTGCTTGGGGTGTTGATAGACTGATGATGATCTTAGAGAAAAAAGCATCTATTAGAGAGGTTATGGCTTTCCCTAAAACAGGAACCAGTGAAGATTTATTATTCGGTTCTCCCTCTCCCTTGTCTGATAAAAAAGTAGAGGAAATGAACGTTAAAATAATTCGAAATAAATAAAAAATTATTCTTCATTTTACTTAAAAAGCTTCAGTATACGCTGAAGCTTTTTAAGTAAAATTTAACATTCTTATTGGTAAGTTATACAAAAAAAATTAGACTCTTGCATATTAACTTTAATTAATAATTTAAATCTTTCATCATGAAAAAAACAACCGTATTTTCAATTATTACTTGTGTATTTGTCTTGTTATTAACTCCCAATGTAAATGCTCAAGAATTCTCTAAACTGGATAAAAGCCCTATGGATGCGGCAGCGTTTCCAACAAGCTACAAGGACACCAATAAATTAATTAAAATAGTTTATAGCAGACCTCAGCTTAAAGACAGAAAACTTAGCAAATTAGCACCAAATGGTGAAGTTTGGAGACTTGGAGCTAATGAAGCTGCTGAGTTAACACTTTACAAAGACATGAAATTAGGAAATACATCTGTAAAAGCTGGAACTTATACATTTTATGCTATTCCAGGAGACAAAGAATGGACTGCTATTATTAGTAAAGACTTAAACGTTTGGGGCTCTTATTTCTACAAAGAAACCAATGATGTAGCTCGTTTATCTGTACCTGTAACATCTGGCGGGAAATCTTTAGAAGCATTTTCTATTGCTTTTGAAGAAGCTAATGGAACTATTAATATGCATTTAGGATGGGGGACTACCAGAGTTGCAGTTCCTTTTACAAAGTAATCTAAATTTATTTCTCTCCATACTAAACAAAAACGCCTTGAAATTTCAAGGCGTTTTTTATTATTGCATAGGTATAACTATCAAAAAATATTATACCCTATAATTAATGATGTGTGAGAATAATCTGATTCAAATCTTTGACTATTCCATAAATTATCCCTTTTAAAACCATGTCTGATTTCTAAATTTATTTTTTCTTTAAGTACGAAACCTACTCCTACAGTCCCAAAACTAACTTTAGACAGTTCTAAATCTCCTATTATATCAAAATCTATTTTTGATGTGTTCTTAAGATTTAAACTATAAAGTGCATTAGCAAATATTTTAAAATTACTATTGATATGGAAATAATGTCTTATTCCAATAGGCAACTCAATTGAGTTATAATCTAATGTTGCCTCGTTTGTAGAAAAATTGTTCGTCGCTACAATATTAGTAGTTTCAGTTGAAGATTTAAAGCTTTGAATTATAGGTTCTGCAACGATACTCCATTTATTATTATTAAAAGGAAGAATGAATTCCGCTTCTAATCCAACTCTAAAAGACAGCATACTACCATAGTCAAGCTCTCTATCCAAATTTGGTCTTTCCATACGAAAAGTGTTGTTTCTTAGACCTATTCTTATAGACAAATTGAATAAATCTCTTTTTTCTTTTTCGTTAAAACTATAAGGTTCTCCTCCCACACAATCATTGTATCTCTTGAATAAACTAACTAACCTATTTTCCTGATATGGCGTATTTTTCACAGAGTTAGAAGTTATATCAGCACATTTCAAATTATTCCAAAGCTCCTGTTGATAAGCATTATTACTGGATATCTGGTTTCCATCAACTAAAAAAAGTTTGTAAATCAATGGTTTAATATCAGAATTATCAATCCTGTAAAAGAATCTTATTAAGTTTCCTTTTTTATATGAATACAAACTAGATTTACCTTCAACTAAAACTTTTAAAAACACCTTTTTTGAAACAAAATCAGGGTTTCTGTCATTATTCAATTTATTAATATCGCTTGTAGATTTATCTATATCAACGACTTCTCTGATGAATTTTATTTTGTTTATAATACTAAATTCTTTTGTAGTAGAAATTGAAGCACTAAGTAGCTCATCATCTTCCAAAAGTTTATAATTAAAGGAGATTGGAGTATTCGCCCAATCAATATTTTTAATGATACAATCAACTTTCTTACCTGAATTGTCAATAAAATATCCTGGTTCAAAAGTTACTTGAGAATAAAAATTAAAACTTAAAAGAGAGGCTATTAAAAAAAGGAAAAAGTGTTTCATAGGTTATTTCTTGATTTGATTTGGTTTGTATTATATTTAATTCTTTTATTTCTTATGATTTCAAAGCGCTATTACATAATTAAGAAGTTAATCTTTAACTACAAAATAAAACCATTATTTAGACTAAGCCTATAAACATTTGTTAGCCTCTTTATTGAACAATAAACTAATTTAGGAATATTCTGCTTAAGGTATATTCAAATATTTATGCGTTTGAAGTGACACTTTCCATTTAGGGTTAGCCATCACATAATCTACAATTTCTGGCACCACTTTATCACGCTTACTCCATTCTGGTTGTAAATACAAAATACAATCTTTATTAACCTTAGCAGCTTGTTCTTCTGCAAAGCGAAAATCATCTTTATTATATACAATTACCTTAAGTTCATCTGCATTATCATAAACTTCTTGAGTTGGCAATTTCATTTTTTTTGGTGATAAACAAATCCAATCCCAATTACCTGTTAATTTATAAGCACCAGATGTTTCTATATGTATTTGAAGTCCTTTTTCTTTTAACTGGGCTGTTAAAATAGTCATATCCCACATTAAAGGCTCTCCTCCAGTTACAACAATAGTATCACTGTATTTTTTAGCATTTTCAACAATCTTAACAGTTTCGGTAGGAGGGTGTAAATCGGCATTCCAACTTTCTTTAACATCACACCAATGACATCCTACATCACATCCTCCAATACGGATAAAATAAGCCGCTGTACCTTTATGATATCCTTCACCTTGTATAGTATAAAACTCTTCCATTAAAGGTAACATATCACCCTTTTCAACCTGCAATTGAACCTCTTTTTTCATAGTCTGCAAAGATACATAATTCTATTACTTTTATTATTATATTTTGATTTTCAAATCTGTTTTTATAGATTTGCAAGTGATCGATTAATTTTGAACGCCCCTCAAAAATCTATCTTATATGAAAAAAACTACACACCTAGTAGTACTACTCTTAAGTAGCTATTACTCTTTCTCCTTAGCTGGTACTAATACCGCTAACTCACTGAATCAGAATTATTTAACAAGCGAAAACGTTAAATTTTCTAACTATGAACCTAACATTGGTGCTGAAACCGAAGTGTATCTCTTAAGTTTAGAAAACGACAGCGATATTATTGAAACTTCTTTTGACGATACTAATCGGCATGAGTTACAATACAGAAAACCTGTAAGTACTTCTCAGTTAAAAACAACCAGTGATCGTACTACATTAACACATGCGAAACACAAAACGAAATTTCGATCTTACAAAAATGCTGGGAATGGTTTTGTGGAATTTATATTAGGTACAAACTTGCATTTTTATTTTTGTTGAATAAACAAGTGAATTAAAACAATAGAATAGTATAAATAAGTATTTTTATTTATATATTAGTAAGGTAAATTGCTTACAATCTCTCTCTAAAATGAAAAAAATAGTTTATTCATTAATGCTGCTTTTCTGTGTGCATTATTATGGCTTTGCCCAAGTAGGCATAGGCACGACCACCCCAGATGACGGTTCTGCTTTGCAAATAGATAGTACTACAGGAGCTTTTGTACCTCCTAGGATGACTAATACTCAAATGTTATCTATAACAACGCCTCTAGATGGTGCTTTAGTATTTAATACTACTAAAAATTCTTATTTTATATACGAAAATAGTTCTTGGTCTAGCCTTTCTAATTCAACTTTAGTAATGAATAGGGTTGGTGCTAGTGGAAATTCAATCATATCAACCAACACAAATACATACTATGATTTCCCTATTGGAGCAAGTCATGCTTTAGTTACAAACTCACAAGTATACAGCATAACCTCTAATGGAACTATAATGATACTAGAGTCTGGAAATTATATGTTCAGTGCTTCTCTATCTGTAAGAAATATGCCATCAGGTAGTACAAAATACATTATTGCTATAACTATAAATGGTACGCTGGTAGGTTATCTTAGTAGAGGATTTGCAACCTTAACAGGCACAGATTTTTGGGGTACTAGTGGAAATATTATGTACCCTATTACTGCAAATGATATAGTAAAAATAAGATATGTTATAAACAATGGTGGCACACCTTTAGAAGCACAATTCGCCAACATTGGTATCACTAAACTAAACTAATACTATATGGTATAATAATAATAATTCAGGATGGTTTTAACGAGTTTAAATAAATCACACTCTTAGATTTGGTTGTGATTTTAGAATCTCATTACAAATTAACGAATAAGTAAATTGCTTTTAACCTCTCTCTAAAATGAAAAAAACAACTTATTTTTTAATGCTGCTTTTTTGCATGCATTATTACAGTTTTGCACAAGTAGGTATTGGGACAACATCTCCAACCTCAGAATTAGAAATTGAAACCACTAATACAGGAATCCCTGCATTAGAATTAAATCCGCAGTCAGCTCCAACAGGTACTGTTACTGGCCAATTGGCCGTTATAGGAGACATGTTATATATGTACGACGCTACAAGGTCAAAATGGCTTAGCACAGAAAGTCATGCTTTACAATTCTCTATTTTTGGTCCAGCTTCAAATGAGACATTATGGTATGGCGGTGGTGGTGTAGAAGACATAGGTCCACTTATGCCCTTTGATGGAACTATTGTGTATATGACTCTAAATTCTTCAGGCGGACAAGCTAACAAATCCTTCGACATTAGTATTAATGGTTCAAATGTAGGAAATAATGCAGATCCAACATTAGACGGACGCGTTAATCTTTCTAGTGGAACTTTTTCATATACTTCCTATAATATCGATTTTAATGCTGGAGATCACATCCAATTAAGAGTAAGAAACAACGGAACTAATGATGTTGATGACCCTGTAGGAGTTATTTGGGTTAAATGGCGTAAATAGAATAGTTTAAACATTTATAGCTTTACTGTCCTATTTTCATAACAAAACCTTATTTTTTTCTTCTTCATTTTTCCTGTATTTTTATGCAAAATTATAGCAAATGGGGAGCAAGGAAACTTTTTTTAAACACATAACCGAAGGCAATACTACAAAGGGTGATTTTATTCCTATAGGTGCTGCCATGTTAGATGGTGAAACAATTACTGGTGCGCATGTAAAAATACCTTTAAAAACCATGAATCGTCATGGTTTAATAGCTGGTGCAACTGGTACTGGAAAAACAAAATCTTTACAAGTACTTGCTGAAAACTTAAGTGATAAAGGCATTCCTGTTTTACTTATGGATATTAAAGGGGACTTAAGTGGATTGGCACAACCAAGTCCTGGGCATCCAAAAATTGATGAGCGCCATGAAAAAATAGGTCTTCCTTTTGAAGCCAAAAATTTCCCCGTTGAAATATTAACACTATCTGAACAAGACGGCGTACGCTTAAGAGCTACTGTTACTGAATTTGGCCCCGTATTACTCTCAAGAGTTTTAGATTTATCTGAAACACAATCTGGAGTTGTGTCTGTAATATTTCAATATTGTGATGACAATAAGCTACCGATCCTAGATATAAAAGATTTTAAAAAAATATTACAATACGCTACTCAAGAAGGAAAAGCAGAATTCACAGAAGCTTATGGCAGAATTTCTACAGCCTCAACTGGTGCTATTTTGCGTAAAGTTGTCCAATTGGAACAACAAGGTGCCGATTTGTTTTTTGGTGAAACCTCTTTTGATACTCAAGATCTATTAAGAATTGATGAGAATGGACGTGGTTATATCAATATTATTAGGCTAACCGATATTCAAGATAGACCTAAATTATTCTCAACTTTCATGTTGAGTCTATTAGCGGAAATTTATTCAACATTCCCTGAGCAAGGTGATAGTGACAGACCTGAATTAATTCTATTTATTGATGAAGCTCACTTAATTTTTAATGAGGCATCGAAAGCCCTATTAAATCAAATTGAGAGCATTGTAAAACTAATAAGAAGTAAAGGTGTAGGCTTGTATTTTGTAACTCAAAACCCAACAGATGTTCCAGAAGCCGTTTTGGGCCAACTAGGTTTAAAAGTACAACATGCACTTAGAGCCTTTACAGCTAAAGATAGAAAAGCCATAAAACTTACGGCACAAAATTATCCAGATTCCGACTATTACGATACAACAGAAGTCTTAACATCACTAGGTATTGGTGAAGCTTTAGTATCTGCTTTAGATGAAAAAGGAAGACCGACTCCATTAGCAGCTACTATGATGCGCGCACCAATGAGTAGAATGGACGTTTTAACCGAAATCGAATTAAGCACATTACTTTCAAAATCAAAATTGGTAAAAAAATACAATAAGGATATTGATCGAGAAAGTGCTTATGAAATGCTTAATGAAAAAATAGAATTAGCTGAAGCTGAAGAAGCAAAAGAAAAAGCAAAGCAAGAAAGAGAGGCTCTTAAAAAAGCTGAATCTAGAAAACGTACAACAACAAGTTCCAGAAGAAAAAGTACTAGAATGAACCCTATTGTAAAAGTACTTACAAGCGCGACGTTTATAAGAAGCGTTTTTGGTATTTTAACCAAAGTGTTAAAAAAATAAATCAACAATATAAATATTAACCAACCCGTAAATCATCTTTAAATAATGTATAAATTATTTTTAAGCCTTATTATTCTTAGTTTTTTATTTTCTAGCTGCGAAAAAAAACAAAACCCCTTTGAAATTGAGAAGCAACATATTGGACTATTAACAGACTCGACAATGGTTAAAGACCTTAAAAAGATTTTTGCCAATGATTCTTTAGTGAAATTTATTAGTGGTGATGAGTTTTCAGGAAATAAAAACAACATAGAAATATTTGAAAAAGGTGGTAAAAAACTTTTAGTTCTAACACCTAAACAGGTTTTAGATTCGACATCTACTATTGAAAGTATTCAAATTATAGACCCTCGCTATAAAACCGATAAAGGCATTACTACCCTAAGCACTTTTAAAGATATTTCAAGCACTTACAAAATTTCAAAAATAAATAATCTTATAAACTCCGTTCATATAATTATTAATGAATTAAACGCAAGCTTTGTTATAGATAAAGAAGAACTCCCTGCCAATCTTAGATTCAATATGAATATAAAAATAGAATCAACGCATATTCCCGATAATTCTAAAATTAAATACTTTTTCTTAAACTGGTATATGCATTAGCAAACAAATAAATGAATCCATTCTTATCGAAACTATTAATAGATCTAGCTCGCAAAAGACTTGAAAAAAAACAAGTAAACAAGCCTGTAAGCAAAAAACAAATAGTTCCTTTAGTAAGAAAGTTTCAAGTTGAATTATCGCATGCTATTAAAGAATATATTTTTATAATAATTGGTGTTTTTTCTGCTGGATTTGGCTTAAAAGGTTTTTTACTACCAAATAAGTTTATTGATGGAGGCGCCACTGGGATTTCTTTATTATTAGAAAATGTGACCTCATTAAAACTGGGATTATTATTGCTTTTAGTTAACCTTCCCTTTTTAATTCTTGCATCCAAAACTATTAGTCCAAAATTTGCACTAAAAAGTATCGCTGCCATTGCACTTTTAGCTGTTGTTGTTCACTTTGTAGACTACCCTACCATTACAGAAGATAAATTATTAATTGCTGTTTTTGGTGGTTTCTTTTTAGGACTAGGAATAGGTATGTCTATGCGTGGCGGAAGCGTTATTGATGGTACCGAGGTTTTAGCCATATTTTTAAGTAGAAAATTATCGCTAACCATTGGTGATGTTTTATTATTAATTAATATCATAATATTTTCTGTGGGAGCTTATATACTCTCTATAGAAATAGCCCTCTATGCAATTCTCACCTATTTGGTAGCAGCAAAAACGGTAGATTTTGTAGTTGATGGTGTAGAAGAATATGTTGGGGTTACAATAATATCAAACAAGCACGAAGATTTAAGAATCATGATAACAGAGAAACTACTTCGAGCTTGCACAATTTATGCTGGAAAAGGTGGTTTTGGATCACAAGGAAAAAGTTATGACAAAGACATTATTTATACTGTGGTAACACGTTTAGAACTGGCCAAATTACAAACCGAAATTGATAAAATTGATAGAAATGCGTTTATTATTATGGGAATTGTTAAAGATTTAAAAGGTGGTATGATTAAGAAAAAACCTATGAAGTAAGCAGTAAGCAGTAAGCAGTAAGCAGTAAGCAGTAAGCAGTAAGCAGTAAGCAGTAAGCAGTAAGCAGTAAGCAGTAAGC
>CANNAN010000007.1 GCA_947502635.1 uncultured Flavobacteriaceae bacterium | reverse complement strand
GCTAATACGGACAACAGTTTAAAAACATACAACTATCAGTATGATGCGCTTAACAGGATTACTTCGGCTACAGATAACATTAACCGTTACAATTTATCAGGTTTAGCTTATGACAAGAATGGGAACATTACAGGTTTAACAAGAGGCGGGCATACCAATAGTACTGCAACGACCTTTGGTACCATGGACGATCTGGCATACACCTACCTCAACAATAGCAACAAGCTTATAAAAGTATCGGACAATGGCAACGATACCTACGGGTTTAATGACGGTGCTGATACTGCTACCGAATACACCTATGACTCCAATGGGAATATGCTATCGGATGCGAATAAAAAAATATCAAGTATAGAATATAATCATTTAAACTTGCCAACCAGAATAATTTTTGATGATCCCTCAACCTACTCGTCAGCTATTGACTATAAATATGATGCCTTAGGTACAAAGCTCGAAAAAGCTGTTGCTATTTATTACCAAGAAGGAGCACCTTTCCCTTCTTATTATGTTGGTACAGAATATGCAGGCAGTTATGTATATCAAAAAACCTTTGGGCAACCTGTTTTACAATTCTTTAACCACCCTGAAGGGTATGTAGAACTGGACGGTAATAATTTTAACTATATTTACCAATACAAAGATCATTTGGGAAATATCAGGTTGAGCTATAGGGATGCTGATGGCAATGGAAGTATTACTGCTTCTACTGAGATATTAGAGGAGAACAACTACTATCCCTTTGGTGGTCTTCACAAAGGATACAATAATGTGATAAATGGAACGGAACATCCATATAAGTTTGGAGGTAATGAATACGACGAAAGCTTAGGGATTAACAGTTATGATTTTGGAGCTAGAAACTATGACCCATATTTAGGTCGTTGGTTCAACATTGACCCATTTGCAGAATTTATGAGAAACCAATCGCCTTATAACTTTGGATTTAATAATCCAATTTATTTTAGTGATTATGCAGGAACGATTCCTTGGCCTGTTCCTGAAATGTTTAAAAACTGGTTTAGAAGAATTGATAGTAAATATGGAATGAGAACTCGACGGGGTAAAACAAAACTTCATGCTGGTTTAGATATTAATTTTACAGGTGGAGGTGACACTGATTATGGCGCCCCTGTCGTTGCAACGCATTCAGGTAGAGTTGCTAGAATAATACCTCTTAGTGCTAATGATGCAGGAGGAAGAATTATTGTTATTGAGTCCCCTAGTGGGAGTTTTCAAACTAAATATATGCATCTTAGCTCTGTTACTGTTCAAGAAGAAGACGAAATTAGTGAAGGCCAAACAATTGGCTTAATAGGTGGTTCTGGTTTTGGAAAAGAACGTGGGCAAGCTGTACATTTACATTATGAAATTCATAAAAGAGATTCTAACGGATCTTATAGTTCTTCTAATCCTTTAAATGGTAATCAACAACCTATAGATCCTCAATTATGGGTAAATCCAATGCCTTCTTTACTTTCAGGAATAGAAGCGGAGTGGTCTTCTTTCTGGGCGGGTGTTACGGATACGCTTGCAGAAGGCTCAAATAAAGGAGCAGACCCAACATCTACTAGCAGTGAGTCAAGAACAGCTCTTAGTCCAGTAAATACTGTAACTCCAGGTGGTATTGTTGTTATCCCTACGCCAGGACCATCTGGAGGTACTATAAATCCTGTTGCTCCAGGTGGTTCTGGGTCAGTTACACCGAATCCACCACCGCCAATAATAATCCCAAGACCTAGACCAGATAGTGGAAATGGGTTTTAATTAAAAAATAAGATGAAGAAAGTAAAAATAATTATAATATCAAGTTTAATAATTTTCTTAAGTTGTAAGAACAAAGTTGCGGATGCAAATCCTCAAAAAAAACCCTCTACAGAATCTGTTAATCTTGAAAAAACAAAAAATAAAATAGAAGATTATACGAAGACACAATCTTTTAAAAATTGTAATGAGACTTTTAAAAAGTTTCTTGAACGTTTCTCTAAAGATAGCCTTTTCCAAAAAAGCAGAGTCAAATATCCTTTAAAATGGTCTTCTTTAGAAGATAATGAATCTAGTAAAATAATTGTTGATATTATAAGTAATAATAAATACAATTATATTGATTTTACAAAAGATAAAGATGCAATGAATAATGAATATGATAAATATGAAATTGATATTGAAGATTTAGATAGTATAATGAATTATCGATTAAAAGGATATGATAATGGAATAAATATTACACACAAATTTAAATTAATAGACGACTGCTGGTATATGGTCGAGATACTTGATCAATCGACATAAGTTTATATAACAAAAATAATAAAACCACCTTTAACGAGGTGGTTTTATTATTTTACATAGCACTAATCTTTGAAGCCTTAATAAAATGGTCAACTGTAGTTAAAAGACATTCTTTGTCTTTATCTTCAAGGTTAGAAATATCCTGAAATCTCTGCAACATTTTAGGGTCTTTAAATAAATCTGCATTATCGTTTTCTCCGCTGTTCCCCAGTATGGCTACCGCTAGTTTTAAAAACTAGTGGCGAGTATGAGTAAGCCTCCACTCTGTCTCGTCATAAAAAAAGATTACATATTTTACATTAATCCTAAAATAGCTTTACAACTTATTGTTAGTCCTATTTATTGCTTTACAATAATAGGCCTTTTTATATAATAGCGCCGCTGGGTCATAGTATGTGCTAGTTCGAGTTTGTAACTCGGACTTCCATAAGAGTAAGAATTAAAAGAGAAGCCACATTTTAGAGATAGAATGTGGTTTTTTATTTGGTTCTATTATGGAAATTAAGGTCTTGAATCTCTCATAATATTAGTTTTTATAAATTTTTATTTTTATAAATATAAGTTTATAATCAATTTTTATTGGTCTTTTCAAAGTTGTTGTTGGTCGATAACTTTAATAGTCTAATTTAGATTTGTGATACATTTATTAATTGTGGGTAAATTTAACACAGCCATCATTAAAAGGTTATGTTAAAGTTCTTTGTCTAACAATAAATGTTCAAGAATTAGGAACTAATAGAGTTGGTTTTGGTATTAATTTAAATATTTGTTTTACGAAACCTAAATCAATATGTCTATGCTAAAAGGTATCATTGTAAACAAAATTGTAAGAGAGTTAAGTTAATTATGAGAAAAAGCATTGCTGTATTATGGGTGTTATTAGTTCTTTTTTCTTGTCAAAAGAAAACATTAATAAATCTAACGGATTATGTAGACCCTATGATTGGGACTTCAGCACATGGTCATACCTTTCCAGGAGCTGCAACACCATTTGGTATGGTGCAATTAAGTCCATCAAATGATTTTAAAGCTTGGGATTGGTGTTCGGGATACCATTATTCCGATTCCATTATTAAAGGTTTTGCACATAATCATATTAGTGGTGCGGGTTTATCTGGATTGGGCGATATTTTATTAATGCCAACCATGGGTAAAAAGACAACAAAATCTGGATCTGATGCATTGGTAGACGCTAGTTACCGCTCTCGTTTTTCACATAAAACAGAACATGCCAGAGCTGGGTATTATACCGTTAGGTTAGACGATTATAATATAGATGTTGCACTAACCGCAACACCCCGAACGGGTTTTCATAAATACACTTTTAATAATGCAGGAATAGCAGATGTTGTTATAGACCCCACACATGCTATCATGGAAAGGGCTGCAGAAACAGGGATTCAAGTGGTTTCCAATACCGAAATAAGAGGTTTTAAACGCGTGGATGCAGGTAGTGGTAAAAACCGCTATACCTATTTTAGTGCAAAATTTTCAAAACCTTTCGAAAAAGCAACAGTTACCAATAATGATGAAGAAGTAACAACAGTTAGTTTAACAGCACTTAAAGCCAAAAGCTATGTTTCTTTTAATGTTGAAAAAGGCGAACAAATAGAAGTTTCAGTGACATTATCATCAATAGATTATGCTGGGGTTGAAAAAAATTTCATAGCTGAAGCCAAAGGAAAATCTTTTGGTGATGTTTTAAAGGAGTCTACGAAAGCATGGAACAGGGTTTTAAATAAAATAGTCATCAGTGAAACGAGTTCAGATGCTAAAAAACGAACATTCTACACGGCTATGTATCATGCATACATATCGCCTAATATTATTTCGGATGTAGATGGTCGTTACGCTGTAGAAGGCAAACAATATCAATCTGAAATTGCACAGTATAGCAATTATTCAACCTGGGATACGTACAGAGCATTACATCCTTTACTTACTATTATAGAACAAGAAGAAACCTCAAAAATGGTTAATAGTTTAATTTCTAGAGATACGCAAGCTGGTGTTGGACAACCCGTTTGGGAGCTTATAGGTTTCGATAATGCCTGTATGATTGGTTACACAACGTCATCGGTCATTGGAGATGCGGTATTAAAAGATATTAAAGGAATTAATTATGAAGCGGCATTTAATTCTATGCATAAATCTGCTTTTAATCTAACAAAACATAGTGCTGTGTACGACGTTAGTGGGTTGGAAGATTATATTAATTATGGCTATGTCACTGCAGAAACAGGAAGCTCCGTATCAAAAACAACAGAATATAATTACCATGATTATGTGATCGCAAAGGTTGCCGAAAAATTGGGAAAAACTAAAGAGGTCGAAGAATTTCATAAAAGAAGTTTAGGGTATAGAGCTTTATTTAATACAGATGATGGGTATTTGTATCCCGTTTATAGTACTGGTACTATGCGTAAATTAGACTTAACAACATGGGATAACCTCATTCCTAATTATGTTTCGGGAAATATTTGGGCGTATTCAGCATACACGCCACACGATATGAATGGAGCTATTCAATTACATGGAGGTAAAGAAAAATATGATGCCTGGTTAGATAAGGTTTTTTCAGATACATTATCAATAGGAGGTGCTCAGCATGTTGACATCTCTGGTTTCATTGGTAAATATGGTCATGGTGATGAGCCAGGACATCAAATGCCATATTTATATAATTATGTAGGACAACCATGGAAAGGGCAAAAATATATTAATGAAGTGGTAGCTACCATGTATTCGGATAAGCCAGATGGATTAATTAATAATGAAGACTTGGGGCAAATGTCTGCCTGGTATATTTTTAGTACATTGGGATTTTACCCTGTAGCACCAGCCAGTCTTAATTACCAATTAGGAGCTCCGTACCATGAAAATGCAGCTATAAATTTAGAAAATGGGAATACATTTACAGTAAAAGCCATTAACCTATCTGAGGATGATTTTTATGTGCAATCTGTTAAACTTAACGGAGAAGCATATAATAAAACTTATGTACATTATCAAGATATCATGGCTGGAGGTGTATTAGAATTTACTATGGGAGCATCACCTAATAAAGAATGGGGAAGTTTGGATGAAAGTACATCGATAGGAAAAGTTTCTAAAGAAAAACCAGAAATATTTGTAAAAGCAACTGCTTCACCCTACGATATAAATCACTCATTCTTCTTTTCAGACAGGCATATAGCAACATTAAAAAGTAATGATAGTGAAGCCGATATTTATTATACAATAGATGGTTCTACACCAACTTCAACTTCTAATAAATATGAATTTCCACTGGAAATAAAAGAGAACTGTATTTTAAAAGCAGTAGCCATAAAGAAAGGGTTGAACGTAAGCAAAGTATATGAAAAGCCTTTATTTAGAAGTATTTTTCCATCGCTAAAAGATGGTTATCCTAAGTATAAAATGAATAATTGGTCGGAACCCAATTACGGAAAATTAGATGGTACTATGTTGTTTGATGAAATCACTGGTTCTAAAAGCTATGGAGATGCAAAATGGACTGGTTTAAAAACAGGTTTTGATGTCGAAATTGATTTAGGACAAAAAGAAATAATTGAACATGTTTCGGTAGGTGTTTTAACCGATATTGGTTCCTGGATATTTCCTGCAAAATCCATTCAAGTTTATGGAGGCACTTCAAAAGAAACTATAAAAATCATTGGAGAAATAAGTGTCCCTAAAACTGATAGTTATCCAAAAGAAGTAAATCGACATCTTATACCATTAAAAAAAGGAGCTTATAAATATTTAAAAATAAAAATATATCCTTTTGGTATAGCACCCGAATGGCATGGCGCTGTAGGCAAAAAAGTTTGGCTATTTGTGGATGAAATTATGGTGTATTAAAATTTGAAAGCCAAGAACTAACTAAACTATAAACATAATGACCAACGAAAAAGTTATTGTTCCTAAAAAAGTAATTATTCCGTTTATTTTAGTAACCTCGCTATTTGCATTATGGGGATTTGCTAATGCCGTTACAGATCCTATGGTAACTGCTTTTAAAAAGGTTTTAGAATTAACGAACTCTCAAGCTTCATGGGTACAAATGGCATTTTATGGCGGTTATTTTTGCATGGCTTTACCAGCTGCGTTATTCATTAGAAAATATTCATATAAAACAGCGATTTTAATAGGACTCGTTTTATATTCTGGAGGTGCCTTATTATTTTTTCCTGCGGCAACTAATGAAGAATTTTGGGTGTTCTGTGTTGCATTATACATTCTAACATTTGGTCTGGCATTTTTAGAAACAGCAGCGAATCCATACATATTGGCCATGGGACCTAAAAAAACAGCAACGCAAAGACTTAATTTGGCGCAAGCATTTAACCCTGTTGGTCTACTTGCTGGCTTATTGGTCGCGCAACATTTTGTATTAAAGAATCTTCAGTCTGACGACGTTGAAAATTTCACACTATTAGATACCACTAAAAAGGCACTTATTAGAACTTCAGATTTGTTGGTTATACGTAACCCCTATGTGACTCTGGGGTTGGTTATCTTAGTTTTTTTAATACTGATGGCGATTATAAAGATGCCAAAATTTAAAGATGAAGGTGGAATACCTAGTCTGGGAAAAACGTTTTCAAACCTATTTAAAAACAGTAATTATGTATATGGGGTTTTATCACAAGCGCTATATGTAGGAGCCCAAATTATGTGCTGGACCTATATTTATCAGTATGCTGAAGCAATTGGTATAGATAGTGAGACCGCTGCAAACTATCAGCTTATAGCCTTTATTTTATTTTTAGTTGGAAGATGGATTGGTACAGCGTTATTACGATATATTAATTCAGGTAAATTATTGATGCTATTTTGTATTCTGGCACTTTTATGTACTGTAGGTACTATCTTTATTGAAGGTATGATGGGACTATATTGTCTTGTTGCTATTTCGTTTTTCATGTCTTTAATGTTCCCAACAATTTATGGTATTGCCTTAGATGGGTTAGGAGAAGAAGCATCTAAAATTGGAGCTGCTGGTTTAGTTATGGCAATTGTTGGTGGCGCTTTAATGCCGCAGTGGCAAGCTATGATTATGGATATAGGTGGCGAAAAAGTAAATGACACAACTATATTGGGCGTATCTGAAGTTAATTTCTCTTTTGTTTTACCATTAATATGCTTTTTATTTATAGCATTATATGGTAAAAAAGCCAGTAAAACAGTCACTAATTAATGGTTAGTATAAAATACGATTTAGCTTTTCACTTAAATGAAAAATCAAGATGGTAATCGTTTTGAAGTTTATTCATTTGAAGCATTATTCTTTAATATAATGCTTTTTACTTCGTTTAAATAGCTTCTCCCTATGGTATATCTTATACCAGCTATTTCAACACTATTACCTTCAACCGTTTCAACCTTTTCAATAGGAATTGTATAAGAACGATGTATCCTTATAAACTTATCAGAAGGTAATTCATCAGTAAAACTACCTAAGGTTTGATGTACAATATATCTATTTGTGTGTGTATTTATTTTTATATAATCTTTTAAGCTTTCAACAGATAAGATCTCATCCAAATAAACTTTAGCCATTTTCTTTTTATCAACCTTAACAAAAATAGAAGCTCTCTCATTGTGTGTAGTAGCGAAGTCCTTAGTCTGATTATTCACTTTAAAAGCTTTATTAATGGCCATAATAAACCTATGAAAAGGTATGGGCTTAACTAAATAGTCTAAAACCTCTAATTCATAACTTTCTACGGCAAATTCTTCATGAGCTGTTGTTATAATTGTAAGTGGTTTTTTATCTAAACTTTTTAAAAGATTTAAACCATCCAATAAAGGCATATTAATATCTAAAAAAAGGAGATCTACAGTATTATTTCTTATATAATCAATACTTTCTACAGCATTGTTAAAAGAATTCATCAACTCTAATCCTTTAGTTTCTCCTATATAACTTTTAATAACGTTAATAGCCAATGGCTCATCGTCTACTATAACACATTTCAAACTCATCACACTTTAATTTTAAGATTCACAACATATTCCTTGTCATCATTATTGATATCAAGATAATATTCGTCTTCATTATAACCTAATTCTAATCTTTTTTTAACATTCCCAATGCCAATGCCACCTTGCGGGGTTTTTATGGCGTTATTATCTTCTACAGTCGCAATTGGATTCGAAACCCCAAAATGAAGAAAATCTCCAATAACATTAAAATCAATATTAATATTCACTTCTCCTACATTTTTATTTGCACCATGTTTAAAAGCGTTTTCTATAAAAGATAATAATAGCATAGGAGCGATTTCTTTATCCTCTATTTCTCCAGAAATATCCATATTAATTTTTAGTTGATCACCATATCGTATTCGCTCTAAATCCAGATAGTTTTGAAGACAGATTATTTCTTTAGTTAAGCTCTGTCTTTTTTGTTTTGTATCGTACAAAAGATAGCGCATTAACTCTGATAATTTAAGAATGATTTTCGGAGCTTTATCAGATTTTTCAATCGTTAAGGAATAAATATTATTCAAAGTATTAAAGAAAAAATGTGGAGAAACTTGAGTCCTTAGTAATCGTAATTCTGTTTCTAATTGCAGTTTTTCCATATCAACAAGCCTTTTATGCTCTCTAATCCAGTCTAATGTTACTTTTATTGCTGCTACAAAAGCAACAACATACAGCTCACCTAACATCATTTCGATAGCATAATTTAAAGTTAATGTTGAGGTTACTTCAGGACCTTCTGGCCATACATTACTATTAACCAAAAAGTATGTTAAGTTGAATTTTAAAATCAACATAAAAAATAGAGAAGCCATCAGAGCAATACTATAGATAATATACTTGCGCGTATAAATAAACTTAGGCATTAAGTAGTAAATATTAAAATAACATAATGTCATATGAATAGAAAAACCTAAAAGTGTTGTTTTAAAAGCATACTCATAGTCATTAAAATAGCTTCCCCATCTAAATGTGGTAAATAAAAAGTAAACGAACCAAAATATAATATGATGCTTTATTGTAATATTAAAATTATTGGTGTCATTTATACTAATAATATCCTTGATTTTTTGAAACATAATGCTATTTAGTTTTTATGACGTTTAGCTTTCTACGATTGTTGTTGGTCTAAAAATATTCGTACAGTAAGTAAAATTATAAATATTTAATACTAAATAATAAATACACTAAAAATTATTAGGTAGGAATGTGATTTTTTTAAAGTGTATTGATAACAAATATAAGTAGAACAAATATAAAAAAAATTACTCTATTATCTCTTGTTTTTTCTTTTCGCAAATAATATGTTGCTTTAAATCAGTGTGTTAAATCGTGTTTGGTTGTTTGTGTTTTTTTAATAATGATTGTAGTGAGTAAGCATTTTAAATGTTTTTAAATAAGAGTGAATGAATTTAGCAACAATAGACATTGTTATTATTTTAGGATATATATTAATAACTGTTTTATTTGGGTTATATGTATCAAAAAAAGCTTCAAAAAATTTAAAATCTTATTTTCTTGGAAGTAACGAAATCCCATGGTATTATTTAGGGTTATCCAATGCCTCAGGAATGTTTGATATTTCTGGAACCATGTGGGCTGTAACCATTATGTTCGTTTATGGTTTAAAAAGTGCCTGGTTGCCTTGGTCCTGGCCTGTATGGAATCAAGTCTTTATGTTTGTTTTTCTTGCAGCATGGTTAAGAAGATCTAATGTGATGACGGGTGCACAATGGATAACCTATCGTTTTGGTGACGGTTTTGGGGCAAAACTGTCTCACATTATTGTTACCATATTTGCTATTATAAGTACCTTAGGATTCATGGCTTATTTTTTTGAAGGTATAGGAAAGTTTGTTGTGATCTTTTTTCCTTGGGATCTATCTTTTCATATAGGAAGTCTTTTGATTTTATCTGAGCAATCTTATGCTTTAATTATAATTGGTATTACAACATTATATACCCTTAAGGGAGGCATGTACAGTGTTGTAGCAACAGAAGTGTTGCAATTTATAATTATGACTATTTCTTGCTTGGTTATTGGGTACATCGCTTTCAATGCAATAAGTCATGAACAAATAGAAGCAGCTGTCCCAAATAATTGGAAGGATTTATCCTTTGGAATGAACCTAGATATAGATTGGACAGGGTATATTGATAGCGTGAATCAAAAAATAGAAAAAGATGGCTTTTCTTTATTTGGTTTCTTATTTATGATGATGATTTTTAAAGGCATATTTGCAAGTCTAGCGGGACCTGTTCCAAGTTATGATATGCAGCGTGTTTTGTCAACAAAAAACGAAGTAGAAGCTTCTAAAATGAGTGCTTTAACTATTGTAGTACTATCCATTCCCAGATACCTAATGATTACAGGTTTCGCTGTGTTATGCCTTGTTTATATGGGGCCAGAATTACAAGCCATGGGATCGGGATTTGATTTTGAAACGATACTACCTGAAGCGATACAACGTTTTGTCCCTATAGGTGTTAAAGGTTTGTTGTTGGCAGGATTATTAGCCGCATTTATGGGAACATTTGCAGCATTTGTAAATGCTGCGCCAGCATATATTGTTAACGATATTTATAAAAAGTATATCAACCCAAATGCTTCTAATAAGACTTATATTAGATACAGCTATTTGTCTTCTGTTTTATTAGTTGTTGTTGGTGTTATTGGCGGTTTTTTTGCCTCATCGATTAATGCATTAACTATGTGGTTAACTTTTGGTTTGTATGGAGGCTATGCGGCGGCAAATGTACTGAAATGGACCTGGTGGCGATTTAACTCATACGGTTATTTTGGAGGTATGCTGGCAGGACTTATAGCTTCTACTGTTTTACCTGAATTATTTTCAGAGATATCATCAATCTATTTATTCCCTTATGTATTAGTTATTTCCTTTATAGGTTGTTTTATTGGTATTTATTTATTTAAATCAGACAATAAAGAGGTGCTTAAACATTTTTATAAAACAACAAAGCCTTGGGGATTTTGGAAACCTATAATAAAAGAAATTCAAAATGAAGACCCAACTTTTATTCCAAACAAATCATTTAAACTAGATATTTTCAATTGTATAGTAGGAATTATTTGGCAAATGACCTTTGTTTTATCTCCCATGTATTTAATCCTTAAAGAATATAATAGTTTGTATATTGTTATAGGAATCATGGTAACAACCTCGTTGATCTTAAAAAAGACCTGGTACGATAGGTTACATTTAAAACAAGTAAATATTAATACATTTAAAGAAATAAAAAGTAATGAAACTACCTTGGAAAGAGAGACCAAAAGAGTGTCATGATGTTGTATGGAGGTACAGTGAAAATCCAATAATAAAAAGAGACGCAATCCCTACATCAAATAGTGTTTTTAATAGTGCAGTGGTGCCTTTTAAAGATGGATACGCTGGTGTTTTTAGATGTGATAATAAAGCCGTGCAAATGAATATTTTTGCTGGCTTTAGTGAAGATGGTATCCATTGGGATATCAATCATCAGCCTATTGAATTTAAAGCTGACAATATAGACAAAGTTCATGGGGACTACAAATACGACCCAAGAGTTGTTTTTATAGAAGATCGTTATTGGATTACCTGGTGTGAAGGATATAATGGCCCTACAATTGGAGTTGGCTATACGTTTGATTTTATAACGTTTTTCCAATGTGAAAATGCTTTTTTGCCTTTTAACAGAAATGGAGTGTTATTTCCAGAAAAGATTCATGGGAAATATGCCATGATGAGTAGGCCTAGCGATAATGGACACACTCCTTTTGGAGATATTTATTTAAGTTATAGCCCAGATATGAAATATTGGGGGGAACATAGACATATGATGTCACCAGCACCTTTTAAAGATAGCGCATGGCAATGCACAAAAATAGGAGCAGGATCTGTTCCTTTTTTAACAGATGAAGGCTGGCTGATGTTTTACCATGGTGTAATTAACACCTGCAGCGGTTTTAGGTATGCCATGGGGTCAGCTATTTTAGATAAAGAAAACCCCAATATTGTAAAATATAGAACACAACCTTATCTCTTAACGCCTTCAAAGTTATATGAACAAGTTGGAGATGTCCCGAATGTTATTTTTCCATGTGCCACATTACAAGATGTAAAAGCAGATAAAGTAGCTATTTATTATGGTGCTGCAGATACAGTTGTTGCTTTAGCATTTGGTTATATTAGTGAGATTTTGGAATTTACCAAACAAAATTCGTTATAGCTAATGAAGCCATTAAAAACTAAATATATTTGGATTAAAACTATAAACTTTCTTTTAGTTTTAATAATATCTGTTTTATCTAATAATGATATAGATGCTCAAAATAAAACACATGAAAATATTCCTAAAACATATATAGCTAACCATACAAAAGAAACGATAACGATTGACGGTTTAGGTAATGAATCTTCATGGCAAAAAGCTGAATATTCAGATCTGTTTATTGATATAGAAGGTGTTAAAAAACCAACCTATTCTACAAAGTTTAAAATGCTTTGGGATGAAAACTATATCTATTTTTTAGCCGAATTAGAAGAACCACATATCTGGGCAACCCTAAAAAAAAGAGACACTATTATTTTTCATAATAACGATTTTGAAATTTTTATTGATCCAGATGGCGATTCTCATAATTATTATGAGTTTGAATTTAATGCCCTAAATACGGTATGGGATTTATTTCTCACGAAGCCATATAGAGAAGACAATGTCGTTTTAAATGATTGGAATGCGAAAGGGTTAAAATCTGCCGTATATGTAGATGGGACATTGAATAATTCAACAGATATAGACACGAAGTGGTGTATAGAAATAGCTATTCCTTTAGATGTTTTTAAAACATCTTATTTTGAAAAAATAGCACTTAAAGATAATTTTTGGCGTATGAATTTTTCTAGAGTTCATTGGGAGTTTCAAATAGAAAACGGAAAATACCAACGTAAAGCTAACACCAAAGGAAAACTTCTGCATGAAAAGAATTGGGTATGGAGTCCGCAAGGTGTTGTAGCAATGCACCAACCAGAAACTTGGGGCTATATATATTTCTCTGCAAATGAAGCAAATGACAAAATCACGTTTAATATTCCTAAAGATGAGTATATAAAATGGCATCTATATAAATTACATAACCTGATAAAGAATAAAAACAAAGACATGAACCTTATTGAAGCCCCAACTACTATTTTAGATAAAAAAATAACCCCCAAATATCAAACACATGAATCTGGTTATAATATTTGGATTGAAAGTCCTTTTTCAGGAAAAAAACTATTAATTACCGAAGAAGGAAAAATTATAATAAAGTAATTATGAAGCTATTTAAAATCCTGTTTTTTATTGTTACAATTTTAACGATTGGATGTACTTCGCCAAATAAAAAAGAAGCCACTATGTCTAAAGAGATCGAAAACACAAAACCCGTTTTTAAATATTGGTCATGGTATGGAGCAGGTATAGAAAAAACAGATGAAGAGCATAAAGCCTGGTTTAAAAAATTAGCTCAAAACGGTATCGATGCGGTATTAATAGACACGCAGGCAGATTCAAAAAGGCTAGAAAAAGTAGCGCCATTGGCCTTGGAAGCGGGTTTGGAAGTTCATGCTTGGATGTTTACTCTAAATCGTCCAGGAGATACTATCGCATTACAACATCCAGACTGGTACATGGTAAGCAGAAGCGGAAAGTCTTGTTTCGATGATCGTCCTTATGTCGATTATTACCAATGGCTATCCCCAAGTCACCCAGAGGCACGCCAACATGTATGGAACTTAGTTGAAAGCATGGCTAAAATAGAAGGCATTACAAGCGTACATTTAGATTATATAAGGTATCCCGATGTTTACTTGCCAATAGGATTATTACCTAAATACAATTTAGTTCAAAATGAAGAACTTCCCGATTTCGATTTTGACTATTCGGATGCTGCGGTAGAAAAATTCAAGAAATTATATGGAAAAGACATCAGAAAAGCAGAAGTCCCTGCTATAGACATTGAATGGAAACAATTTAGATTAAATGAGATAAAAGCTGTTGTGGATGGTGCTTATGAAATAGCCCATAAACATGGAAAAAAACTAACAGCTGCTGTTTTTCCTTATCCAGAAATGGCAGATCATATGGTTCGACAACGTTGGGACAAATGGAAGGTCGATCACGTTTTGCCCATGATTTATAATAATTTTTATAATGAAGGTTTAGATTGGGTTAAGTTTGCTTCGCAACAAGGCATAGAAGATTTAAAAGGCAAAAACACCACATTACATACAGGTTTATACATTCCAGAAATGACTGCTGAAGAAGTTACTAATGCCATTAACATCGTAAAAGAAAGTGGCGCATCGGGCGTTGCACTTTTCGATATTAAAGAACATCACTTTGAAGCCATAAAAGCATCGAAAAAATAAATTGAGTATGAAGAATCTGTGTGTTTATTTCTTTATTATAGTTTCCTTATGTGCTTGTAGAAAAGAAAAGCCACACAGATATAATGAGCCGCAGGCAGCTAACACAAATATGTTAGTAGATTATGTAAACCCATTTATTGGCACCGATGGCCCTGGGAATACATACCCTGGAGCTACAGTGCCTTTTGGGATGGTACAATTAAGTCCCGATATAGGGATTCCTGGTTGGGATAGAATAGCAGGTTATTATTATCAAGATTCAATTATTACAGGGTTTTCACATACACACCTTACAGGAACAGGCGCAGGCGATTTGTATGACATTTTAGTCATGCCCATCAATAGTCGATCAAATAAAAGAATTAAAGAAAATAATTTCAAACCATTTTCATCCTTCAATCACGAACAGGAAAAGGCATCACCAGGTTATTACACAGTCGATTTATTAGATTATGGAATAAAAGCCGAATTAACCGCAACAGAAAGAGTGGGGATACATCGCTATACATTTCCAAAAGATGAAAATACCGAAATACATGTCGATTTAGGGTACTCACTAAATTGGGATAAACCAACCAGTACCTATATCGAGAAGGTGAATGATTCCATCATTCAAGGGTATCGTATGTCAACAGGTTGGGCTAGGAACCAAAAAGTGTATTTTCAGATGCAGTTTTCGAAGCCATTTAAGTCTTATAAGATTATTGATGATAAAAAAAGAGATGGTTTACCATTTAACGGCATTAACTCTAAAATTATATTAAATTATAGTACCGAAGGTGATGAACAAATAGTATTGAAAACAGGTTTGTCCAGCACAAGTTGTCAAGCTGCAGCGCAAGCTATAAAAATAGAAACTTCAGGATTTGATTTTGATTTTTATCGAGAAAAAGCCATGTTAGTTTGGGAAAAAGAACTTCAAAAAATTAAAATTACGTCTACAAATAAAGACAAGAAAAGTGTCTTTTATACCATGTTATATCAATCTATGTTAGCACCAACATTATTGAGTGATACAGATGGTCGTTATAAAGCGGCTAATGATGAGCATGGTTTATATAAAACAGGCAAAGACACGCTGGCTATTGCCAGTGGATTTAATAGATATGACACTTTTTCGTTATGGGATACCTTTAGAGCAGCACATCCTCTGTACACCATTACACAACCAGAGCGGGTACCAGATATGATAAAATCGCTTTTAGCTCATTATAAGGAAACCGACGAGCTTCCAGTTTGGTCTTTACATGCAAGTGAAACCAATATGATGATTGGGTACCATGCAGTTCCTGTTATTGTAGATGCTTATTTTAAGGGATTCGATTTCGATTCAGAACTAGCGTACAAGGCCTGTAAAGAGAGTGCCATGGTTCAAGACAGGCAAATTAATGTCTACATGGAGAAAGGTTACATTCCAGTAGATGATCAACATGAAAATTGGTCTGTTTCTAAAACGATGGAATATGCTTTCGATGATTGGTGTATTGCTGTCTTTGCTAAAGATTTAGGTAAACTTGATGACTACGACTATTTTTTAAAACGGTCTGAAAATTGGACGAATCTATACAACGAAAAAACATCATGGATTCAACCCAAAGACGCTAAAGGCGCATTTATAAAACCTTTTATTCCTAAAGAATATACGTCCTATTTCTGTGAAAGTAATGCCTGGCAATATTATTGGTTTGTTCCTCATAATATTGATGCGTTGATTAGCAAAACAGGAGGTAAAGAACGTTTTGAGCAAAAACTGGATTCTATGTTCAGTTATTTCCCCAAGCCAGAAGATAAACTCCCTCTTTTTAGTACAGGTATGATAGGACAATATGCACATGGAAATGAACCAAGTCATCATGTAGCATACCTATATAATTATTTAAATCGTCCTTCAAAAGCACAAAAAATGATACGTCAAATCTTAGAAAACCAATATAAAAATGAACCTAACGGACATTGTGGTAATGAAGATTGTGGGCAAATGTCTTCTTGGTATATATTCAGTTCATTAGGATTTTATCCAGTAAACCCTGCTCAAGGTATTTATCATATTGGAATACCTTTGTTTGAAGAAGCTACAATTCAAGTATTAAATGGAAATATTTTTAAGATAAACGCTTCAAATTTCTCTAAAGAAAACAACCATGTTAAGCAGGTTTTATTAAACGGTAAACCGCTTCAAAGAATTTATATTACCCATAAAGAAATTGTTAACGGAGGCGTTTTAGAATTTGTTATGACAAACACTGCCAATGAAAACTATTTGAAGGAAGTAGAAATGCCTAAACCCAATAAAGTATATCATTAATGAAAAAAATACTAGCAAGCCTAATAACATTGATAGCGATGCTTTTAATTGGTTGCAATGACCAAAAGAAATCTGCTGATTTAACTAAAAAGCAAATTATTAAACCTATTGTGATTTCTACCTGGAATCATGGGCTAGCAGCTAATGATGAAGCTTGGAAAATCTTAGTGAAAGGAGGAGATGCGTTGGATGCTGTTGAGCAAGGCGTAAGAACAGCCGAAGCAAATCCAGATGTTCAAACTGTTGGATTAGGCGGTTTTCCTGATAGAGAAGGTCATGTCACATTAGATGCCTGTATTATGGATCACTATAACAATTGTGGTTCGGTAGCATTTTTACAACATATAAAACACCCTATCTCTGTAGCAAGAAAAGTGATGGAAGAAACGCCACATGTGATGCTAGTAGGAGAAGGCGCTTTGAAATTTGCATTAACACAAGGATTTCAGAAGGAAAATTTACTAACTGAAAAATCAAAGCAAGCTTACGAATCGTGGTTGGAGAAATCAGACTACAAACCTGTAATAAATATAGAAAACCATGATACTATAAGCATGCTGGCTTTAGATGAAGAAGGTAATCTTTCTGGCGCCTGTACAACAAGTGGTGCTTCATGGAAAATGCATGGACGTGTTGGAGATTCACCTATTATCGGGGCAGGATTATTTTTGGATAATGAAGTTGGAGCCGCTGCTGCTACAGGAATGGGAGAAGCCATGATGAAAACAGCTGGTAGTGCTATGGTGGTTGAATTAATGCGTCATGGAAAATCACCTTACGAAGCATGTAAAGAAGTTGTAGAACGTATTTATAAGATTTATAAAGGTGATCCAGATTTAGAATGGTTACAAGTGGGTTTTATAGCATTAAATAAACAAGGAGAATACGGATCTTATTGTTTACGTCCTGGTTTTAACTATGCCGTTCAAACCAATACAGTTAAAAATAAATTGATCAATGCTGATTTTAAAATACAATAAGAACAAACGAATGAAAATATATATAGGGGTTATAATAACTTGTTTTTTTATGCTTTCATGTAATGACATTAAAAAACCAAATGAAGCGTTAACTCAGGTCGATGTAATAGATTATGTGAATCCGCTTATGGGAACCGATTCTGATTTTAGTCTTTCTAACGGAAATACATATCCTGCAATAGCGACACCTTGGGGAATGAATTTTTGGACCCCCATGACATCTAAAATGGGTGATGGATGGACCTATAAATACCGAGATAAAAAAATAAGAGGGATCAAGCAAACACATCAGCCCAGTCCATGGATAAATGATTATGCGGCCTTTTCTCTTATGGCTATTACAGGCGATTTAAAGTTTCAAGAAGATGAGCGAGCATCCTATTTTTCTCATAAAGCAGAAACTGTTCGCCCAGATTATTATAGTGTGTATTTAGCAGATTATGATGTGGTTGCTGAGGTCACTCCAACAGAACGTGCTGCTCAATTCCAATTTACATTTCCTGAGACCGATAACGCCTATATTATACTGGATGCCTTTTTTAAGGGTTCCATGGTGAAAATTATCCCTGAAGAACGAAAAATTATTGGGTATTGTAGAAATAACACTGGTGGTGTTCCCGATAATTTTCATAATTATTTTGTAGCAGAATTTGATAAGGACTTTGAGTTAAATCATACCTGGGGTGATGATTGGAAATTAATAGAAAACAGTACAAGTAGTGAAGGCGAGCATGTTGGCGCAATCATTGGTTTTAAAACCAAACGAGGTGAACAAGTTCATGTAAAAGTAGCATCTTCTTTTATTAGTCCAGAGCAAGCGCAACTGAATCTGGACAGAGAAATAGGCGATAAAACGTTTAATCAAGTAAAAGCAGAAGCCACGAAGGTTTGGGAAAAAGAACTAGGAAGAATTGAAGTGCTCTCTTCAAATAAAGAACAGTTAAAAACATTCTATTCCTGCCTGTATAGAGTGCTTCTATTTCCCAGAAAATTCTATGAATTTAATGCGAATAATGAAGTTGTACATTATAGCCCTTATAACGGAAAGACATTATCAGGTTATATGTTTACAGATAATGGATTTTGGGATACGTTTAGAGCCGTATTTCCATTTTTTAATATGATGTACCCAGAACTTAATGGTCAAATCATGGAAGGTTTAGCAAACACTTATAAGGAATCGGGTTGGCTCCCCGAATGGGCGAGTCCTGGCCATAGAGATTGTATGATTGGTTCAAATTCGGCACCAATCATTGCAGATGCTCATTTAACAGGTGTTGAAGGTTTTGATAAAGAATTATTATTGGAAGCCATCATAAAAAATGCAACTGTAGGCGATGGTCGTCCCGTAAACAGTGTGGGGCGTGTGGGGATTGATTATTATAATGAGCTAGGGTATGTGCCGTACGATGTTGGTATTAATGAGAATGCTGCTAGAACTTTGGAATATGCTTATGCAGATTTTACAATTGCCCAAATGGCAAAGTCGCTTGGTAAAAACGGTATAGCTGAAAAATATTATACGAAATCATTGAATTATAAAAATCTTTTTGATCCATCAAATAATTTAATGCGTGGAAAAAATAAAGATGGGAGTTTTCAATCACCATTTAACCCACTAAAATGGGGAGACGCATTTACAGAAGGCAATAGCTTGCACTATACGTGGAGTGTTTTTCATGATGTGCAGGGGTTGATTAACTTAATGGGAGGAGACGAAAAGTTTGTAAATGCTTTAGATCATGTTTTTAACATGCCTCCAGATTTTGATGCGTCTTATTATGGATTTACAATTCATGAAATTCGTGAAATGCAGATCGTAAATATGGGTAACTATGCACATGGGAACCAACCCATACAACATATGGTGTATTTGTATAATTACGCTAAACAACCATGGAAAACACAAGCTAAGGTTCGCGATATTATGAATAAATTATATCTGCCCACTCCAGATGGATATTGTGGTGATGAAGATAACGGGCAAACATCTGCCTGGTATGTTTTTAGTGCTTTAGGGTTTTACCCTGTTGCACCAGCAACCAATCAATATGTTATGGGAAGTCCTCTTTTTGATGAGGTAAAATTGCATTTGCAAAACGGAAATACATTCACAATTTCAGCCAAAGGCAATAAAAAGAACCACCATTTTGTTCAAAGTGCTAATTTGAATGGTAAGGACTTTAATCAAACCTGGATTACCGCACAAACCATTCAAAATGGAGGGCGTTTAAAATTAAATATGGGAGAGCAACCAAATATGAACTGGGGAATTTCAAAAGAAGCTGCGCCTTATTCATTGAGTAATAAAAAATAAAGAAGGATTATGAAGCTATCTTTTTATATAAAATATACCAGTTACCTTTTTGTTGCTATGTTTTGGTCTCAGATTAATAGCCAAAATAATAATGAACCCTTAAAAATAGAGGTTTTTAAAAATCGCCTTATAAACTTTGGAGGTGAAGCAGGAGATACCACAACTGTAAAGAGGCTTCAAAACGGACGGGTCGTATTTAAAAAAGTAGTGGCACCTGTTTATAAAAAAGGAACAGATGTCTCCATTAAAGTCACACTAAGATCTAATGGAGATAAATGGGACAAATCGGGATCGTGTTTTGTAGTTCCCAATAGGGAGCAAATAGATATTATCGACGTTGCTTTAGGAAAAGAAAAGTTTCCAAAAAGCTCGAATGTACTTGGTGATTTTCAAGGCATTTTGAAAACTGAAAATTATACCCCAGCAATAGAATTGATGCGATTTATGTCTCCTTTTGGAGTCGGGCATTATAGTGATGAAGAAAAGTATCCAAAAATGAAATATTACAGACCTGTCTATGTCCCTAAATGGGAAAAAGAAGTGGTATGGGAAAGCGATATTTCCGAACTAGAATCTTTAGTAACTGGAGAATTTTATATTGGTATTTGGATTGATACCTGGACACCCGAAGGTTATGTTGTAGATGTTTCTTTGCAATATTCAGGAAGGCAAAGACCCAAATTAAAAGTTATGCCGTTAATGAATACGGTTTATTATGTGGAGGGGCAGAAAATACCAGATTTGTTTTCACAAACAGCCTTAGGTTTGGATTTTTCAGTAGATAAAAATTTAAAAGACGTTCAATTATATTATACAACAACAGGTCACGGAGGCCATAGTGGCGGAGATGAATTTATTAAATTAAGAAATGAAGTGTTTTTTGATTCAAAATTAGTTATTAACGAAATTCCTTGGCGCGATGATTGTGCCTCCTTCAGAAGGTTTAACCCATCTTCTGGTGTATGGACAAAAAAGGATTCGGCTTATGCGTATAATGAAAACTTTAAAAAAGAATTTAAAGAAATAGAAGAGCGTTTGGCCTCATCCGATATGTCGAGATCTAATTGGTGTCCTGGTTCTAAAGTTGCTCCGTATCATGTTGGTTTAGGAGATATAAAAGAAGGAAATCATAAACTCCAAGTTGAAATTCCAGGAACTGCAAATAAGAAAGAGCAGTATAATCATTGGCTGGTATCGGCATATATAACTTATAAGGAATAGTAAAATATGTAAATTGAAGTATCTTTGAAGCTAAAAAAATACTTGAAAAATAATCAAATGCAAAATAAGCTAGCACTATTATTTTTTTTGACAACCTCGGTTGTTTTATCTCAAAGCCAACCCGTAGATTACGTAAATCCATTTATAGGAACCTCTAATTTTGGAACAACAAATCCAGGACCTATTGCTGTTCGGGGTATGGTAAGTATATCGCCTTTTAATGTGGCAGGATCTCAAAACGGTCCTTTAGAAAAAGACAGTCGTTGGTTATCAACCCCCTATGTTCAAGAGAATACATTTTTAACAGGATTTAGTCATGTCAACTTAAGTGGTGTAGGTTGTCCTGAACTCGGTGTTATTCTCGCTATGCCTACCACAGGGGAATTGGAAACCAATCATTTAAAATATGGTTCAACATACTCAGAAGAGAAAGCAACTGTTGGCTATTATACCAATAAAATTGATAAATATGATGTAAAAGTTGAAGCGACTGCAACAACAAGAGTTGGCATTAGTAAATACCACTTCCCCGCAGGGAAAGCTAACATTCTTTTAAATTTAGGATTAGGGCTTACAAATGAAGAAGGGGCTATGGTGAAAATGGTCTCTCCTACCGAAATTGAAGGTGTACGTTCGGTAGGTTCTTTTTGTTATTACAAGCCAGAAGAAGCATATCCCGTATATTTTGTAGCTCGTTTTTCAAAACCAGCTTATGAGTTTGGCGTTTGGAAAAAACCTAGAAAATATACAGGTGTAGAAGCCGAATGGTTTTTAAAAAATGGAAAAACGAGAATAAAAAAAGGGTATACAAAAGAAGTTGTAGGTGATAGTATAGGTGCTTTTATGCAATATAATTTTGAAAAACCAACAGAAATAGAAATGAAGATTGGTGTTTCTTATGTGAGTATTGAAAATGCGCGAGACAATCTAGAAAAGGAAACATCAGATAAAACATTTAATCAAATTTTAGAAGCTTCGAAAAAAGAATGGAATAGCCATTTATCTAGAATTGAAGTTGAAGGAGGAACAGAAGAAGATAAAACGATTTTCTATACAGCATTGTATCATACATTAATTCATCCAAATACTTTAAATGATTTTAATGGGGAGTATCCTAAAATGAAAACAAGAGAAACACTTCATACAACAGGAACACGATACACAACATTTTCTCTTTGGGATACCTATAGAAACTTACATCAATTGATGAGTTTAGTATATCCTGAACAGCAATCTGACATGGTAAAGAGTATGCTGCAAATTTATGATGAATCTGGTTGGTTGCCCAAATGGGAACTTAATGCCACAGAGACAACAACTATGGTTGGTGATCCAGCAGGAATTATCATTGCCGATACGTATTTAAAAGGTATCACAGATTTTGATATTGAAAAAGCATATAAAGCCATGCTTAAAAGCGCCAATCAATTAGAAAATAACCCACTTAGGCCAGGCATTAAAGATTATTTAAGTAAAGGCTATTTAACCACAAAAACGACTAACAGCGGATCTGTATCTACCACCCAAGAATATAATATCTCTGATTTTGCAATAGCGCAATTAGCTAAAACATTAGGAAAGCAAGAAGATTACAAAACATTCTTGAAGCGTTCCATTTCTTATCGGAATTTATTTGATAAAAAATTCAATTTATTGCGACCAAAAAATGATAATGGGAGCTGGTTAACACCTTATAACCCTGAGCTTGGGACTAACTTTCAAAAAAATCTGGGTTTCATAGAAGGCAATGCATGGCAATATACTTTTATGGTTAGTCATGATATAAAAGGGCTTATTGATTTAATGGGTGGAAATAAAACATTTATAAATCAGTTGCAAAAAGTTTTTGATAATAAACAGTTTGATATGGCAAACGAGCCAGATATAACATATCCATATTTGTTTAACTATGTAAAGAGTGAAGAATGGCGGACTCAAAAAATGGTTGATGAATTGCTAGATACCTACTTTAAAAACAAACCAGATGGTTTACCTGGGAATGATGATACAGGCACCATGTCTGCATGGGCCGTTTTTTCTATGATGGGTATATACCCAGTAACACCAGCAGAACCTATATACACTATTACCAAACCTAGGTTTGATAAAGTTACCATTCATTTAAATGAAACTTATTATTCTAATTCTAAATTGGAAATTTTATGTCATTCATATGGAAATAAGGAGGATACTATAATTGATTCAATTATTATAGGAAAAAAAGAGACTTCAGGTTATTTTATAAGCCATGACAAACTAACAAAAGCAAGTAGATTAACAATAATACTTAAATAAGTATTATTCAGTAGTATAGAAATACACTTTAATAATCGAGTCTTTTAGCTTTTCAGCATTGTCATTGGTCGAAAAACTTTCAAAAAACTTAACATTATTATAACATTTACTATAAGTTTTTAACTCAAAACTTAATTCAACTTAAATTAACTTAAACAATAACGTATGTGTAAAAAATTACTAAATTTTTTAGTCTTTGTCTTTTTATTGTCCGGAGGAACAATATTGGCGCAAAGCAAAACGGTTTCTGGAACTATAACAGACGAAAGTGGTGTGCCATTACCAGGGGCTAGCGTGATTTTAGAAGGCACTAACATAGGTGTTTCTTCAGATTTTGATGGGAAATATACTATTGATTTATCAAATGATGGAACCTTGGTTTTCTCTATGTTGGGTTTTCAAAATCAGAAAATTTCATCTATAGGACAAAAAACTATTAATGTAATATTATTGTCAAGTTTAGAGGCGTTAGATGAAATTGTAGTAACCGCTTTAGGTATTAAAAGAGAGAAAAAAGCATTAGGATATGCCGTTCAAGAAGTTGATGCTGAAGATTTAACCGTTGCTGCTAATGGAAACATTAATACTGCTTTACAAGGCAAGGTGGCAGGTGTAAATATAACAACCACTGGAGGAATAGGAGGAAATGCCAGACTTGATTTACGTGGAACAAGTTCTTTAATTGGCGATGATAAAGTATTGTGGGTAATTGATGGGGTGCCATTTGCAGCCGATGATACAAGTGATCCTGAGGATTTATTTGGAGGTATTTCAAATGGTGGAGGACTTTTAGATATTAATCCTGATGACATAGAAAGTGTTTCCGTTTTAAAAGGTGGTCAAGCAGCTGCTTTATATGGGTCTCGTGGTGCAAATGGGGTTGTTCTTATAACTACTAAAAGTGGTAAAAAGTCTGATGGTCTTGGTATAAGTTACTCTGGTTCTACCGTGTTTTCTGAAGCGGCTTACTTTTTAGATCTTCAAAAAGAATACGGACAAGGAATTGGAGGCGTTTATGATGAAACTTCTGGAGCTTCTTGGGGTCCACGTTTTGATGGCGTTGAAAGATTATCGTGGACGGGAGTGCAACTGCCATACGAAGTTGCTTCAAATCAACTAGAAGATTTTACACGTACAGCTATAAATGTAAGACATTCGTTAGCCTTTTCTAAGGCAACAGATGAAGGGAATTATCGTGTTTCTATTGCTAAAGATAAAGCTGAGGGCGTTTTTGATAATAACCAAATTGATAAGCTTAATGTCGATTTTAAAGGGGCTTTCGATATAAACTCTTGGTTAAATGTTGATTCAAAAATATCATATATTAAAAATGAAGGTCAGCAAAGACCAGAAGTAGGAAATTATAGTTATGTTTCTTTTTTCAATTCAATGCCAGCTAACATTCGATCGCAAGATTTAGCACCAGGGTTTGTAACCTTAAACGGAGAAACAAGAGAATACTTATATGGGGCTAATTCGGTATTGACAGAAAATCCTAATGCAAATGCAAGAAATCCGTACTTTATTCAAAGATCAATAGTTAATAGTGATGAACGTAATAGGTTTTTTGGGTATTTAGCAACTACAATAAAGTTTACAAGCGATTTAAAACTTAGACTTAAGTATGGTCTTGATACGTATAGATATGAATCAATAGATGGTTATAGGTTTCCTGATAATGCAAGTGACCAAAGGCCAAATTACAATACCTCTGAGAAGTTTTTTACTGAAGAGAATATGGAGTTTTTATTGAGTTATAATAAGGAAATAAATGAAGATATTGACTTTGGTTTGAGTATTGGAGGTAATAAAATGAATAGACAATCTGAAACGTTAAGAAGTACTTCAGGAAAATTAGCATCAGAAAGAGATTTTTTCCTTAATGCAGGTACAGCTTTATCAACAAAAGAAACTTTTTCAGAAAGAGAAATACAATCGGTTTATGGTTTACTTGATGTATCCTACAAAGATTATCTTTTTTTAACAGCTACAGCTAGAAATGATTGGTCTTCAGCTTTGCCAGTAGCCAATAATTCTTATTTCTACCCATCTGTAGGTCTAAGTGTTCTAATTTCTGAAATGACACAAATGCCAGATTGGATTAATTATTTTAAAATAAGAGGATCATGGGCTCAATTAGGAAAGGATACAACGCCGTATCAAACTAATCCTGTTTTTGAATTCTCAACGTGGAATTTTAATTTATTAACAAGTAGTGTTCCTGATAGGTTAGTAAATAGAGATCTAAAACCAGAAATATCATCTAGTACAGAATTTGGTTTAGAGTTAAGGGCATTTAAAAACAGATTAGGTATTGATTTTACTTACTATAACGAACAAACTGAAAATCAAATAGTACCTATTGATATCTCCAGAAGTACAGGATTCCCAAGTAGAGTAACTAATTTAGGGTTGGTTAGTAATAAGGGAATAGAAATTATTGTTAATGCCATACCCGTAAAAACTGAAGATTTTGATTTGGGTGTAACACTTAATTTTGCGAAAAATGAAGGTGTATTAGAAGAATTTTATAGATTGGAAAACGGTGAAGTACCTCCTTATTTTTTCTTTAATAGCAACACAATATCACAAGAAGTAAGAGCTATTGAAGGTGAGAAGTTGGGCGATATTTATGGTTTTGCCTATCAAAGAGATGCGAATGGAGACTTTGTTATTGGAGCAGATGGTTTGCCTTTAAGAACTGAAGAGAAGGAGAAACTAGGTAATATTCAAGCAGATTTTACAGGATCAATTGGTTTGAACATTAATTATAAAAATGTATCCCTAAATGCCTTATTTGGTATGCAACAAGGTGGAGACATTTACTCATTAACTGAAGCTGGTGCTACAGCAAGTGGTAACGCTGCAAAAACATTGAGCTTTGGTAGAGAGCCATTTTTTGTTGAAGGTAATCAGGCTGATGGAAGTGCTAATGTTACGATAGTGTCACCACAAGCATATTGGGGTAGAGTATCAGGAATTTCAGAAGAGTTTATGTATGATGCTTCTTTTATGAAGTTAACCGAATTATCAATTGGATATACCATTCCAAAAAATATATTAAGCAAATTAGGAAATGGAGTTATTAGCAATGCTAGATTGTCCTTAATTGGTAGGAACCTGTTTTACCTTTATAGAAATACGCCTGGAACAGTACCCGATTCTGGTGTTTATAATACGTCGTTTGGAGCTCAAGCTTTTGATTTTTCTCCTGTGCCCGTAACGAGATCGTATGGATTTTCGCTTAACCTTAATTTTTAAAAGTTAAAAAGACATGAAAAAAAGAATTTTATTTTTAGGAATTGTACTATTAGCTTTTACAGTTGGTTGTACAGATGATTTTGAAGAAATTAATACACAAAAGGATGCTGTTGTTCAAGTTGAACCAGGAATTATGTTCAACCCACTTTTACAAAACCCTACAAGAAATTATCAACGTAATATAAACTTATATCCAGACTTGTTTTCACAATATTGGGCAAATACAGTGTCTGGCTTTGAGTCGCCAAGATATGAGTATGTTGATGGATGGATTGGAAATCAATGGAATGAATTTTTTACACAAACATTGGCCGAAGCAAACCAGTTATTAACTTGGTATGGTGAGGATCCTGTATACCGAAATTCGATGGCTCAATTAGAAATTTGGATATGTACTGAATGGGCACGTATGCTACAAAATTATGGAGATATGCCATATTTTGGAGCTGGTATGGGAGATAGTGTTCCTTATAATGCGCAACAAGAAATTTATTACGATTTATTTGTTAGGTTAGCAGCAGCAACGAATGCTATAGACGCAAGCGATTCATCCCAATATGCTTTTGATGTTGATCAAGACCTTATATTTAAAGGAGATTTAGAAAAATGGAAGCGTTTTGGAAATTCAATGCGTTTACGTTTAGCAATGCGCTTATCTAATGTAGATCCAACTAAAGCACAAACTGAGGCAGCTGCAGCAATTTCAGATGGAGCTATGTTAAGTAATGCAGATGTTGCCCAAATTCCATTATGGTCAAGCGGTTGGTATGATTATTTACACCAAATGGCTTTTGCTTGGGATAATGTAAGAGCCTCAAAAACCTTTACAGATTTATTATACAATCAATCTTCAATAGGAGAAGACCCAAGAGCCCACAGATGGCTCGCATATAAACCAAGCTCTCCATTAGCTGGAAATTCAGATCTAGTTGGAGTCGTAAATGGATATGATGTGTTACCAGCAGATACAAACGATTTTGCAACTATCAATTTAGATGGAGGTTATGTTGGTTTTGTTGGCAATGGAGGAGATACTTCTCATTATTTACCTATTATGTTCTATAGTGAAGTATTATTTTTAAGAGCAGAAGCTGCTTTAAGAGGATGGGCAGCAGGAGATGCGAATGCCTTATATATGGAAGGTATAGAAGCTTCTATGAATTTTGTAGGTGTAGATGCAACAGCAGCAACAGATTATATTAATGGCTTAACCGCACTTTCAGGGTCTAATGAAGCGCAATTAAAGCAATTGATTACTCAAAAATATATAGCAAACTTCCCTAACGGGGTAGAAGCATGGGCGGATTTTAGACGTACAGATTACCCAGATATTACATTGCCAGTAGATGGGGTAAGTAGTAATTCTTCTGTGGCTTCAGGTACTTGGGTTAAGCGTATTAGATACCCAGATAATGCTCATATATTCGACTCTAGCTTTATGCCTGCATCTCAAAACACTATAGAAACAGATAGAATGGATATTAAATTATGGTTTGATACTACTGATTCTAAAGCTAAATCTGGTGGTTTAATGAATAGCAATTTTTAAAATATATATATGAAAACAATTAATAACATAAAAAAATTAGCTGTAGTTACATTGCTACCACTAGTGTTGATGCTTTTTATAGTTTCATGTGGTAATGACGATGACGCTACAGGAGGGAATTTTGATATTGCTCAATTAGAAGCAAGAATAGTAGAAGCTGAAAATTTAATTGCAACAGCTGTAGAAGGAATAAGTGCGGGCGATTATCAGCCAGGATCAAAAGATGCTTTACAAGCCATTGTAAATTGGATATATAAGCGTATAGATACTTCCAAATCTCAAGCAAATATAGATGATGCCGTTGTTAAGTTAAACGCAGGAATAGATGCTTTTTTAGCTAGTATTGTTGCTGTTGCTAACCCTTGGATTCAACAAGAGAATGATACATACATCATGTTATCTGATAATATTAAACCAATATTAAATGGCGCTTTTACAATTGAAACACAAGTATACGCCGTTGAATTAAACCAAAAAGGGTATTCAAATAACTTATTTTCAGCAGAACAACCTGGACCTGATAGTGGTTTTGGGGTTCGTTATTTTGGAGATGGGAACATACAAGTTGTTGTTGGGGATGGAAGTGGCTGGAAAGACACATCTGCTGGCGCAGGAGCAATAAAAGGTGGTGAATGGGTTGATATTGCATTTACCAATACTGGCTCTGAACAAAAATTATACATTAATGGTGATTTAGTGGTGGAACAACAACATAACCATTTATTGGCTGCAGACGTTTCATTTGTTATTGGTAATAGCCCTACATGGACAGATAGAGTATGTAGTGCTGTTGTTAAAGAATTCAAAGTTTGGAATAGTGTCTTAGATCAAGCAACAATTCAATCAAATATAGGCACTACCTTTGAAGGTACAGAACCTGGCTTAGAGTGTTATTTTCCATTTGGATCAGATTTAGGGTCTAGTTTTAGTGATGTAACAGGAGATTATACTGCTACATTACAAGGTAAGATTGATTGGGTTACAGAACCTCCAATAATTGTGAAAGTATATACAGCTTTGGAGGAAGCAATTGCTTCAATGAAAGACTACAGAGACAATGTTGTTTCAGAAGGAACACAAGATGGGGACCATCCAGTTGGAACTTTAGATTTCATTAATAATCTATTAACAGAGGCCGAAGAACTACTTAGTTCTGACCCTTCACAAGCTACGATAGATGATACAGCTGCAAATTTGCTAAGTACTATTGATTATTTAAATAATAACTTGGTAGCTGACACAAACGGTGTAACAAAACCTGAAGATACTCCTGAAGAAGATTTTTTCAGAATAACACCAGCTTATACACCATCAGGTGATTATACAATCGAGTTTGAAATGCAGTTTGGATCGTTCCTCGGGTTTGGTGAGACCGAGATATACAATAACAATCATTATAAAATGCTTGTCACTGGTGTCGAAGACCCAAGCTCTGAAGATAGTTTCTTTATGTCAGGACAACTAAAGGCTCAATCTTATGCAGGCGATACCCTTGGCTGGCAATCTGCTAATTCAGATCCAGTGGCTGTTGTGCCTTCACAAGATTGGTATCACATTGCTTTGGTTTATGATGCCACAGCAGATGTTGCTACAGTATATGTAAATAAAGTAATGGTTGCACAACAATCAGGCTTTGGATTACCAAGTGGATGGGCGGCACCAGAAATTGATTTCTTTAGAGGTGGAGATTTGCTTGGGTCTGTTAAAGATATTCGTTATTGGGATACTGTTAGAAGTGTTGGTGAGTTAGATGCAGATATTGCAGGAACAGAAACAGGTTTGAGAATGTATTTCCCCCTAGACCGTGTGGCTGGTATTCAAGTTTTGGATGAAACAGGAGTCTATACTGGTACTCTTAAAGGAGGCGTATTTTGGAATAAAGATTAATATTTTAAACTTAAGTGTCTTATTAATATTAAAGGCGGAAATTTTCCGCCTTTTTTCTTATTTAAAAGATTTACACAGCTTGTGAGTTTTGGATTTAATAATACCAAATGAATTTCAAAATAACGGATTATAAATTTGAATTATATTTGGTATAATATGGTTGCGGCAAGTATATTATCTTTATTCATATGTAAATAAGAACAATTGGATATACTTGCTTTTTTCTATTAGTATTATAGTGTTGTTGTATTAATAGGTATACATAAATCAGTATAACAACTAGTAAATACAAAAAGCACTTCTGAATTTTATAATTTATTATGATGAAGAATTTTAGAGGCATATTATTGGCAAGTTTATTTTTAACCTTTAATTGTGCTTATACACAAATATTTAAAGCTGTTGAGAGTATAGCTGGATTATCATATTTTTCAAAAAACAATGGTGTTTCAGTTGCTGATTATAATGGAGATGGCTACCTTGATTTTTTTGTTGTTGCCGTTGATAAAGATGTGGAAAATGATCCTTTAACCTATAGTAGGTTATATCGAAACAATAATGATGGAACTTTCACGGATGTGACTAACGAATCTGGGTTAATTAACTTATTGCCTTCAGATGGGACTATAGAAGAGTTAGATGAGTTTAGAGCCCTTGAGGGTTTTAAATACGGTGCTTTCTGGGGTGATTATGATAATGATGGGCATCCAGATATTTTATTTACGCACAGAAAAAAATTTCAATTATTTCGTAACCAAGGTGATGGGTCATTCGTTGAGGAAACCAATCAATTAGGTTTACAATCTGAAAACGAATGTGAAAACACTTCTGCAATATGGTTTGATTATAATAATGATGGTTTCTTAGATATTTTTATTCCAACATGGAAAAGCTGTAGTTTTAATTTTTTGTACAAAAATAATGGCGACGGTACTTTTACCAATACTTCAGAACTTATCAACATAGGAGCTAATAATAACCTTCCAGGTTTTAATCCTTATCCATTTGATTTTAATAATGATGGATATCTGGATTTATACCTCGCGAATGATTTAAGAAAAGCCAATCAACTTTTTATTAATAAAGCGGGCGATGCATTCGAAGAAGATGCCGCATCTTATGGTGTTGATACTAAGGTGGATGATATGGGTATTGCTATTTCAGATTATAATAATGATGGGCATTTTGACATATTTATTACAGCAATACAACAGAATGTTTTACTAACAAATAACGGAGACAACACGTTTACAGATAAAGCATTCGAACATGGTGTTCTTCAAACAGGTTGGGCTTGGGGAACTACATTTGCCGATTTTGATCTTGATGGAGATGAAGATTTATTTATAACTAATGGCTATGAATTTGGAACATGGGGAGCCGATACCAATGTTTACTATGAAAATCGGTACGCTAATGGGCAGAATGAATTTGCGCTTCAAGAATCATCTGGTCTCGAAGATTTTGCTATTAGTGTTGGAACTGTTGATTTTGATTATGACAATGATGGCGATTTGGATTTACTTGTTACAAATTCAGATAAAGGCTCGCGGTTGTATGAAAACAAAACTATTGATAATGAAGATTCTAATCTTCAATGGTTAAAAGTCTCTTTACAAGGAACAGTTTCTAATAGAGATGCTATTGGTGCTATACTCGAACTTACTACCAACGGAAACAAACTTAAAAGATATTATACAGGAATAGGGTTTTTGGGGCAGAGTCTAAAACCCATACATTTTGGATTGAAAGAGGGAGAAATAATAAACTCTTTAAAAGTTTTGTGGCCCTCAGGGATTGAGGAAGAACACATGAATATTAATCCAAATACCCATGTCAAAATCACTGAAAATGAAAAACTTGAGTTATTAGATAACCAGCCTTCAACAAGAATTTACGGTTGTACAGATCCTAATTCTTGTAATTACAACCAAAATGCGCTCGTAGATGATGGCTCGTGCGAGTATCTTTCTTTTTCAAATGTTATTGAAGGCACTAATAATACAGGGAATTTTAAGATTGAAACTTATTCTTTGATACTACAACCTAGTCAAACGGTTACCTGGAAAATTGAAGGTGGAGAAATACTTTCGGGTCAAAATTCAGAGACTATAACGGTAAAATGGGGGTTTGAAAGTACAGGGAAATTATCTGCTGTAGTCAGAAATACTCTTTGTGCTTCTAAAGAAATCAATTTTATTGTAAATTTAAGTGTCAACGAAGTACCCACAGATAAATCCATTGCTAGAATTTGGAATGAAGCTTTATTAGAAGCCATTCGAGGCGATTATGCAAGACCTACAGTTCATGCACGTAACTTATTTCATGTAAGTGCTTTAATGTATGATGTTTGGGCCGTATATCATACTGTTAAACCATACCTGATTGGTAACGAAATAAATGGGTTTAGTAGTCAATTTTCAGGATTTACAGTAAATCAGGAAAATTTCGATGATGATTTAAGAAAAGCTATCAGTTATGCAGCTTATCGAATTTTATCGCATCGTTTCAAAAATTCACCAAACAAGGATGAAACCTTGAAAAAATTTGATTTATTGATGAATCAATTGGGGTTTGATACAAGTATTGTTAGTACAAATTACCAAAATGGTGATCCTGTAGCTTTAGGTAATTTTATTGCCGAAACCTATATTCAATATGGGTTTATGGATGGTTCTCGCGAACAAACAAGCTATCAGAATACTTATTATCATCCAGTAAATAACCCTTTGGCACCTGTGCTACCTGGAAACCCAAACATAACCGATCCCAATCGTTGGCAATCTTTAAGTCTAGATACTTACATAGACCAAAGTGGAAACCTAATTGAGGGTTCGTCTATTGATTTTCTTAGTCCTGAGTGGGGGCATGTGAGTCCTTTTGCTATGAATGATACCTCTGTAACAACTTATAACCGCGATGGTAATGATTATAAAGTATATAAAGACCCAACACCACCTCCGTATTTAGGTGCTGGCAACCCAGAATCAACCGAAGCATATAAATGGGGATTTTCACTAGTTTCTATCTGGAGTTCACATTTAGATCCTAATGATGGCGTTATGTGGGACATATCTCCAAAGAAGATAGGCAATATAGAAATTGAAAATTTTCCAATACATTATAACGATTATCCAAGTTTTTATAAACTTTTGGATGGTGGAGATATTGGAGAGGGTTATACGGTCAATCCAATAACAGGGAGTAGTTATCAAACTCAAATGGTTCCAAGAGGTGATTATACAAGGGTTTTAGCAGAGTTTTGGGCAGATGGACCAGATTCTGAAACACCTCCAGGACATTGGTTTACTATTTTAAACTATGTAAGTGACCATCCTTCCTTAGAAAAACGCTATAATGGAAAAGGTTCCATATTAGCCCCACTAGAGTGGGATATAAAATCGTATTATGTATTGGGAGGTGCCATGCATGATGCCGCTATCTCTGCTTGGAGTATTAAAGGATGGTATGACTATATAAGACCAATTTCGGCTATTAGGTATATGGCTGACAATGGACAAAGTACAAGTTCTAACTTAGCCAATTATAGTGAAGTTGGAATTCCATTGATTGAAGGTTATATTGAAATCGTAGATGAAGAAGACCCTTTAGCAGGAAGAGAAAATGAAAATGTAGGTAAGATAAAACTGTATGCATGGAAAGGGCACAGATATATTAACGATACCGAGAGTGATTCGGCAGGTGTTGGTTGGATCCTTGCAGAAGATTGGTGGCCTTATCAACGGCCAAGTTTTGTAACACCTCCCTTTGCGGGATATATATCAGGACATTCAACTTATTCACGTGCTGCTGCCGAAGTCATGACACTATTGACTGGGAGTGCTTATTTTCCAGATGGTATGGGAGAGTTTGTAGCTAAAAGAAATGAGTTTTTAGTATTTGAAGACGGCCCTTCTGTAGATGTTAAATTGCAATGGGCTACTTATAGAGATGCATCAGATCAATGCAGTTTATCTCGTTTATGGGGAGGTATTCACCCACCTGCAGATGATATACCAGGAAGACTAATTGGAGAACAAATAGGAATAGACGCATTTAATTTCGCTTCTTCTTATTTTGAAAACAATCAATATCAAGACATAAATACGGATAATATGATTTATCCAAACCCAAATCCTTCTGGTATTGTTTACGTGTTAAACACTAAAAACACAGACACTTTTAGTTTATTTGATCTTAAAGGAAGTCAAATGGAAATTGAAAATGTGCAATTTAATGATAATAAGAAATCTACAAGGTTGAAATTATCAAATAGGCTTTCAAGTGGCTTATATTTACTCAAAATAAACAATAGTGAGACTAAAAAAATTATAGTTGAATTTTATTAGACTTCTTATAGAAGTTAAAGTTGTACCCCTTATTCGATATTATAATTTAATGTAACGAATAAGTTTTTAATAATCTTTCCTTTAGCTTCTTGTAGCTGTTGCTGGTCGAAATAATTACTTATTATTTATACATGCGTTTATTTTTAAGATGATTTTGAATTGGTTATTTAAAATTGAGTTTAGTTTAGTTTTTTAATTCATCTTGAAAAAGATGTCTTTAGAGTAATTAGTTTAAAGGGAGAACTAGAATAATAATTTAGTTCTTCTTTTTTTAGTGATATTAATTCACGAATGTTCTTCCATAGGTTTTTTTATTTGCGCAAATGCGTTGTTTGTCGAAATACTTATTAAGTTAGGTTATGCAACTTTAATTTTATAGCTCATTCAAAAGGTTTTATTATTATGGTAGCAGAAGTACGCTTCAGAAATTTAAATGACATAAGTTACAGAGAAGCAGGAATATTTGAGAATACGCGCTTTGAAAAAATTCACAATATCATTTTTAATGACTCTAATGAAGCTTCAAAAATAGTTGCTCGAGAAATAGCAGATTTAATCAAGGATAAACAATCCAAAAATGAAAACTGCATATTAGGTTTAGCTACAGGTTCTTCTCCTATTCGAGTCTATGAGGAGTTAGTACGGTTGCATAAAGAAGCGTATTTAAGTTTTAAAAACGTTATTACTTTTAATTTGGATGAATACTATCCTATGGAAAAGGAAAACGAACAGAGCTACCATCACTTTATGCATCATCATTTATTTAATCATATAGATATTTTACCAGAAAATATTCATATTCCAAGAGGCGATTTAAAACCTGATGAGATTTTAGATTTTTGTATTGATTATGAGAAAAAGATAAAAGGATATGGCGGATTAGATTTTCAATTATTAGGCATTGGTAGAACGGGTCATATCGGATTCAATGAACCTGGATCTCATAACAATTCTCGTACGCGTTTAATAACACTAGATTACTTAACGCGAACAGATGCTGCATCAGATTTCTTAGGATTGGAAAAGGTTCCCAAGCGTGCTATTACTATGGGAATAGGAACCGTTAAAGAAGCTAAAAGAATTGTATTATTAGCATGGGGAGATAATAAAGCATCTATAGTAAAAGAAACGATAGAAAGCACCATTACATCTCAAGTTCCAGCAACGTATCTTCAAGACCATAAAAACACAACCTTTATATTGGATGAAGGCTCGGCATCCATGCTCACACAATACCATACCCCTTGGTTGGTTGGTAATTGCGAATGGACAGAAAGTTTAATTAGAAGAGCTACTATTTGGTTGTGCCATTTAACTTCAAAATCCATTTTAAAATTAACAGATAAGGACTATAATGATCATGGTATGGAGAGCCTTTTAGCAGAAGAAGGCAGTGCTTACGACTTAAACATTAAAATGTTTAATATCCTTCAACATACTATTACAGGGTGGCCAGGTGGTAAACCTAATTCAGATGATACTAATAGACCCGAAAGAGCTGTTCCAGAAAAAAAACGCATTGTTATTTTCAGCCCACACCCCGATGACGATGTTATTTCTATGGGAGGTACTTTTGATAGATTAGTTAATCAAGGTCATAAGGTGCATGTTGTCTTTCAAACATCAGGAAACATAGCGGTATCAAATCATGAAGCCTTAAAATTTGCAGAAGTAGGTTTAGAAATGAACCCAGAAAACACCATTTTTAAAAAAATTATTGAGCAAGTTAAGGCAAAGCCAGAAGACGAATTTAATACACCCGAACTATTAAAGGTTAAAGGTTTTATTCGTCAGAAAGAAGCATTAGGTGCAGCAAGGTATATTGGGATAGATGATACACAGGTTCATTTTTTGAATTTACCGTTTTATGAAACAGGAAGTATCAAAAAAAAATCGCTTGGGGAAGAAGATATAAACATTGTAGAAAAGTTAATTCTTTCAATTAAGCCCCACCAAATATATGCTGCTGGTGATCTTGCAGATCCTCATGGCACACATAAAGTGGCTTTGGATAGTATTCTTACAGCGATTCAAAAGATCAAAAATCAACCATTTATGAAAGATTGTTGGGTTTGGCTTTACAGAGGTGCATGGCATGAATGGGGAATTCATGAAATAGATATGGCCATTCCTATGAGCCCAGATCAAGTTTTAAGAAAAAGAAAAGCGATATTTTTTCATCAATCTCAAAAAGATGGTGTGATGTTTCAAGGTGATGACTCACGCGAATTTTGGGTTAGAGCCGAAGAACGGAATAAGGAAACCGCTTTAAAATATAGACGCTTAGGTATGGCAGATTATGAGGCTATGGAAGCTTTTAAGAGGTACGTTTTTATGTGATAATTAATGTTTTTACGAGGTAAACCAAAACAGAGATAGGTTTAAAAAGTAATATATTTTGTTATTCGGATCAGAGCGAAGAATCTTATGTTTTATAAATAAATGCATCCTATTTTTAAGAGATTCTTCATAGTATTCAGAATGACGTTTTTAAACCTTTTTTTCTACTCAGGCTTAAAGGCTCATGTTTAAATTTTTTTTTCAAAAATACCTGAGGTTTCACGCAACTATTCTAAGATTTTGCATCTATTATATTAAACCTTAAATTTATTAAATATGAAAAAAATGAATGCCCTAATGAGTATTTTAATGTTGGTTGTGCTCTTAACCGTTGGCTGTAATAATGATGATAGTTCTAATTGTATTGAAGACATTACAGGAGAACTGAGTAGTGAAGAAACGTCATTTTCGCATACATGGGTTTTGGCAGAAATCGTTTCAGAAAAGGAAATGGATTTAACTGACGACAACGAAGATAACCCTAGCACTGATTTGTATAATCAATACTCGGAATGTGAAAGAGATGCTAGTTATGAGTTTAAAAATGATAGAAAGTATGCCTTTAAGCAAGGACAAGTCTCATCAGATTGTAAGAATAAACAAACCTCTGTAGGTACCTGGAAATTAGATGGAAACACCTTGACTTTAGTAGGTTTCTGTAATATGAGAATTATTAATATTGAAATTAATACAGAAACTACGTCATTTTTTATTGAAGATAATTTCAGCTTTACAGATGTAAAAGGAAAAATTATTAATAGTAAAGTTAAGTTTACTTATAATAAAGTATCTAACTAGTTCTAAAAAATAAAATTCTTCTTGTAAACATGGACCAAATCCAAGGTATTCCTTAGTTTAGGTCAGTTTTCAACTTAAAGCACAAAAGCCGCATTATGTTTCTATAATGCGGCTTTTGTGCTTTTATATATGACGGATAAAACTTCATAAAGCCCATATGTTATTCTAAAATAGTGTCTATATTTCTTAAAATAATAATTCATTCAATATATTAACCTAATTTGATTTTGTATATATTTTTTTACAAAAAAACGCAAATAATACAAAATATTTTTGTAATTTTAAATTAGATTAATAATAATAGATCATTAGGATTTAAATTTATTAAAGATCTACCTTTTTACTGCTAAATTATACCTAAACAACTAACCAAACTTAGGTTAACCAGGCTTATAATAAAGTGTTATAGCCGTTCTACTGGTTAAGAGACAAAAATGAAATTGGTTTAATTTTAAAGATGCTAATCAATCATGATTATCTGCTCTTCGATGATCCAAAAAAGATTGATTATGTAAAAAGCATGTACACTAACACTGTGGGAGCTGAATGCCATTTCTTTTAAGAAATTGGTAAGGAAAAGGTTTGCGCATATTGAAAAATATGGCCTGCCATTTATTAAAAATTAAAACAACCAAAAAATGAAACAAAAACACCTACTATTACCGTTATTATTCGTCATTTCTTTTATGGCGTACACACAAGAAAATCAAAACAAAGCTTTTTATCATGGAAAAATATCATCTGTAGAACATGTTTCTTCTATGGCGTTAAGACCTAATGATCTTATCCCTCCAGACAATTCAGTTAGAGAGGCAAAAGATAAAAGATCATTAGGAAATCAAGTTGTTTCAGGTAAAGATCCTCAAACGGAAAATGATTATTACATAAGAAATAAGCATGAAAGTGAACAAAGTATACAAAGGGCTCCTGCCAGCCTTGTTTTTGACACTTACACATCAAATTCTAGCCCTACAGATCCGTCTTTAGCCATAGGCCCTAATCATGTAATGGTGGTTTATAATACAGGGTTTATGATTTATGATAAATCTGGGAATCAATTGTTAGGTGAGACATCTCCTAATCCAGCTATTTTCCCTTCGGGAGGATGTTGCGATCTTACAGCGTCCTATGATAATGCAGCAGACAGATGGGTTCTTTCGTTTCTGGGAGCTGGAGCTCAGATAGCAGTTTCAGATGGCCCCGACCCACTTACGGCGGGATGGTATGTATACAATATCGCAGCCATAGACGATTACCAAAAATTATCTATCTGGAGTGATGGGTATTATATTACCGATAATACTGGAAGTTCTAATAAACTCTGGGTATTAGAAAGAGATGTTATGCTGACAGGAGGTTCTGGGGCTCAAATTCTTGGATTTAACTTGCCAGGTATTGTAACCAGTGGCTTTTTTAGTCCACAAGTATTAAATGTGACTGATGGTAATTTACCAGCTCCAGGAGGTGCTACCATAGTTTATTTACAGGACGATGCTTGGAACGGGGTATCTCAGGATCATATTAAAGTTTGGACGGCTAACATGGATTGGAGTAGTCCAGGAAGTTCAACAGTTTCAAACCCTTTAGAAATTAATACAACACCTTTTATTAGTGTTTTTGATAGTGGAAGTTTTTCTAATTTAAGTCAACCTGGAGGAGGCACTTCTATTGATGCATTGCAGGCAACTATTATGAATCAAGCTCAATTTAGAAAATTTGCAACATATAATTCAGCGCTATTTAATTTTGTGGTTGACACAGATGCCAGTTCAGGTGAACTGGCAGGAATACGTTGGTATGAGTTTCGGCAGAGTGGAGATAATCAGCCTTGGTCTTTACATCAAGAAGGAACGTATACCTCACCAGATGGAAAGCATGCCTGGAATGCGAGTCTGGCCATGGATGGACAGGGCAATATAGGTATGGGATATACCTCTATGTCTGGACCTACAACTTCAACGACGGTTAGAGTTAGTTCCTATTTTACTGGTAGATTGAGTTCTGACCCATTAGGAACAATGACAAGTGCAGAACAACTTATCGCAAATGGAAGTGGAAATATTAGTGGTAATCGATATGGGGATTATAGTAAGATTGATGTAGATCCATCAGATGATTCTTCGTTTTGGTTTATTACCGAATATATTAATGGTAGTAGAAAAGGTGTTGTGGGCAAATTTCAAATTGAAGCTGGCACTCCGGATACTGAAGCACCCACAAGTCCAACTAATTTGGTTGCCAGTAGTATTACATCTAGTGGATCAACAGTTGGCTGGACCGCATCCACAGATAATGTAGGTATAGCCATCTATAATATTTCTATAGACGGTAATGCTGTTGGAACTTCTACAACGACTACTTTTAACGTTACAGGGCTTTCTTCTTTAACCACATATGTTGCTTCTGTAACCGCTCAAGATGCTGCGGGAAATGTTTCAGGAAATATAACGGTTTCGTTTACTACTATTGCTAACGATATTAATTACTGTGAATCAGCGAGTTCAAATGTAAATGACGAATTTATTAGCAATGTTGAGTTAAATACAATCAACAATAGTTCTAACGCACAATTTTATTCAGATTTTACATCAATCTCTACAGATTTAAACGAAGGTGAAACATATACTGTCACGGTTGTCCCAACCTGGACAGGGACGACATATTCTGAAGGTTACGCGGTTTGGATAGACTACAATAATAATGGGGATTTTGATGATATAGGTGAATTAGTTTGGTCTAAAGCTGCTTCAACTGATACTTCAAATAGTGGATCTTTTACAGTCCCTGATGGAACTGCGAAAACTTCGGTTAGAATGAGAGTTTCATTGAAGTATAATGGAATCCCAACCTCTTGTGAAGCTTTCACTTATGGTGAAGTGGAAGACTATACTATTAACCTTGGAAGTGGGAGTTCTGTTAATGCGAATGTAAAAGCATTGAGGGCATTCACAGAAGCATCAAACAAAAACATCAACATATATCCTTCTCCAACAAATTCAAGGTTAACCATTGATATTTTGGAGGGTGATTTTGATGAAATTACAATATTAGCATCCACGGGAGCGATCGTTAAAAAGGTAAGTCCTAGTAAAGGGACTCATACCATTGATGTGTCCCAATTTATGTCAGGTATGTATTTTGTCCGATTTGTTTCTAAAAGGTTGGCTACCACCAAAAGATTTATCAAACAATAAATAATAGTTTCATATTAATTATGAAAGGCCGTCTCTAGAGACGGCCTTTTTTATAATTATTATTGAATGTGTACTTCATAAAAACAATTAACTCAAAGCCTGCTTCAAGTCTCCAATAATATCATCTACATGCTCTAAACCAACAGACACTCTTACCAAACCATCGGTAATACTTACTTCGAGTCTATCCGCTTCGGCTAATTTACTATGTGTTGTTGATGCTGGATGCGTTACAATCGTTCTGGTGTCTCCTAAATTGGCAGACAATGAACACATTTTTATAGTATTTAAAAATTTACGGCCTCCTTCAATGCCACCTTTAACTTCAAAAGCGACAATATTCCCACCTAGCTTCATTTGTTTTTTAGCCACCTCGTATTGCGGATGTGATTTTAAAAACGGATATCTCACCCAATTAACTTGGTCATGGTCTTCTAAAAACTCTGCTACTTTTAAGGCATTTTCACAATGCTTATCTACTCTTACTGAAAGGGTTTCTAAACTTTTTGATAATGTCCATGCATTGAAAGGTGATAAGGCAGGTCCTGTATTTCTTGCAAATAAATAAATCTCTCTAATTAAATCGGCATCACCAACAGTTACACCTCCTAAAACACGTCCTTGACCGTCCATTAATTTTGTTGCCGAATGAACAACCAAATGGGCGCCATATTTTATGGGTTGTTGAATGTAAGGCGTAGCAAAACAGTTATCAATAATTAAAATAAGGTTGTGTTTTTTAGCAATATCACCTAATAGCTCCAAATCAATAATATCAATGGCTGGGTTTGTTGGTGACTCTGCATATAGAATTTTCGTTTTTGGTGTGATGCAGCTTTCAATAGTCTCAGGTTTGTTGATATCGAAATACGTTGTTTCAATCTGCCATTTGGGTAGATATTTTGTAAACAAGGTATGTGTGGAACCAAAAACAGAACGTGCAGATACAATATGGTCACCGCTATCTAACAATGCAGCAAAGGTTGAAAATATTGCGGCCATTCCTGTAGCAAAAGCATAACCTGCTTCTGCGCCTTCCATTTTGCATACTTTCTCTACAAACTCTGAGGTGTTAGGGTTTGTAAAACGACTGTATATATTACGTTCTTTTTCTTCTGTGAACGAGGCACGCATATCTTCGGCATCTTCAAATACAAAACTTGATGTTAAGTATAACGGACTTGTATGCTCTAAAAATTCGGTACGTTCTAATTGTGTACGAATAGCTTCTGTTTCAAATTTTTGTTTCTCTTTACTCATGTTTTTTATATTCCTTAAATATAGCATCAAGATGCTAGACTGCTATGTTTCTAGAACTAAGACTTATTTCGAACCAACTTCATGCATTTTTAATAGTCTAGATTCTTAATTCCAATTTTTTTAATTTATATGTTTAGACAATCTTAAAATATCTCCAAAAACACCTCTTGCTGTTACCTCTGCACCAGCTCCAGCTCCTTGAATAACGATAGGCTGTTCTCCATAAGATTCGGTGAAAATTTCAAAAATAGCGTCCGATCCTTTTATATGACCCAAAGTGCTATCTTCTGGAATTGAAACCAATTTCACATCAAGATTCCCTTTGTCTTGAGACAAATCTCCTGATAAATCACCAATATATCTCAATACATGCCCTTCTTTTTGCTCGTCTTTTATCTTTTGGAAAGCTTCATCTAAAACATCCAACTGTTGTAAAAATTCCTGAACAGAAATATTCTGATAGGCTTCAGGAATTAAATTTTGAACGGCCACATCTTCAAATTCATTATGTAAATCTAACTCTCTTGCTAAAATCAATAGCTTTCTGGCCACATCATTTCCAGAAAAATCTTCTCTTGGATCGGGTTCTGTAAAACCTTTATCGATAGTTTCTTGAACGATCACACTAAACGGCTTATCTTGAACCGAAAAGTTATTAAATAAATAGCTTAAAGTTCCTGAGAAAACACCCCGTATTCTGGTAATATTCTCTCCAGATTCATGTAGTAGCTTAATCGTGTCAATTAATGGTAAACCTGCGCCAACTGTAGTTTCGTATAAATATTGCTTGTTATGTTCTTCTAATTGCGAACGCAATTCGGTATAAAACTTATGTGAAATAGTATTGGCTATTTTGTTTGATGAGACCAAATCGAAACCAGCTTCAACCAACGGGATATAGTTCGTGTGGAAATCTGAACTCGATGTATTATCTACCGCAATTAAATTCTCTAAATGATGGGTTTTAGCAAAAGCAATAATATCTTGAATGGCGCTTTCTTGCGATGTCGATTTTATAGCTTTTTGCCAATTACTTTCAACTCCATTTTTATTTAAAAGAAGTTTTTTAGAATTAGCAATCGCAAATACATTAAGATTAACACCTTTTCTTTTTTCAATATCACCTTTAGACTTTAAAATCTGGTTAATTAAAGCAGCTCCAACTAAACCATGTCCGAAAATGGCAATGTTTATCTTTTTTGAAATTCCGAAAACCTCACCGTGAATTACATTCATGGCTTTATGCAATTGCTCTTTTTTAACCACCAAACTTACATTTCTACCTGTAACTGTATTATTGAACAATAAAGGCGTAATCTGATTTTTAATCAAGGCATTAAATGGTTTGTGGAAAGAGCTTAATTCAATACCTATAATTGAGATTACAGAGACATCATCAACGATTTCAATTTTATTAACGTCTTGTGAGTAAAAATCATTTTCAAATTCACGCTCTAATGCAATAACTGCCTGAGTGGCTTGTTCTGCATTTATAATTAACCCAATCCCTCTTTCTGAAGAACCCTGAGAAATAATACTCACACTAATATTATGAATGCTTAATGCTTTAAAAATTCTGGCATCCACTCCAATTTTACCTAATAAACCACGTCCTTCTAAATTTAACAGAGCGACATCATCTAAAACCGATAAGGATGTAACTTCTTTAGAACTTGGCTTTGCTGTAATTAAAGTCCCTTCATCATCGGCATTAAAAGTGTTTAAAATACGAAGATTAATATTCTTTTCTACTAAAGGAATAATGGTTTTGGCATGTAAAACATTTGTTCCAAAATTAGCGAGTTCGTTTGCTTCGCTAAACGATAATTCCCTGATTTTTTGTGCATCTGCTACGAGGTCTGGATTTGCCGTATAAATACCATTGACATGCGTGTAGTTTTGCAATTCTTCAGCATCTAAATAGTTGGCTAATAAAGCGGCTGTATAATTACTTCCATTTCTACCTAAGGTAGTCGTTTCATTTTTCGAATTAGAGGCTATAAATCCTGTCACAATATTAACCGTATCGCCATTATTTTGTTTAAAATAATTTCTAACATTATCTTTAGTTAATTGCGAAATAGGCTGCGCATTACCAAAGGCATCATCTGTTTTAATTAGTTGTCTGGCATCGGTTGCTTTTGCTTTGATACTTCGCAGATTCAGTAATTCTGAAACCAATTTAACAGATAATAATTCCCCTTGGGCTAAAATTTCGTCTTTCGTTTTTTGACTACAATCGCGTAATAAGCTAACACCTTCAAAAAGTTTACCAAGAATTAAAAACTGCTCAGAAAAATCTATCGTTTTTAATGGTTCTTTTTGGTAGGCTTTAAAAGCATCTAATTCGTCATGAAAAGCATCTCCTTTTAAAGCTTTGTTTAAAATACGTTCTAATTCGTCTGTAGCATGGCCTCTAGCCGAAACAACAGCAGTAATTCGCTCACCATTATTAACTTTATTTTCAATAATGGAAATGACTTTATTTAAGCCATCACCGTTTGCTAAAGATTTACCTCCAAACTTTAATACTTTCATTCTTCTTTTTTTAGAATCTGGCACAAAAATGCCTTCAATAATTTTTTCTAACTGTTCATATTCCATTAAAAAAGCATCGTGTCCATGAACGGAATGGATCTCATTGTAAGTCACATTCGGGTGGGTTAATGCTAATTGTTTGTGGGTTTGCCTGTTTTCTTCTGCCGTGAAAAACAAATCAGAATCTACACCTACAATATGAATATTGGCATCTATGCGCTCTAAAACATTAAAATCGTTGGCTCTGTTTTTAGTAACATCAATTGTTTTTAATAATTGATTCATTAATTTATAAGCTGACAATTGAAAACGTTCCTGCAATTTTTTGCCGTGATGTAGTAGCCAACTTTCTACATTAAAAATCTCTAGATCTTCATTTTTAGAGCGATGAAAACGTTCTTTGAATGATTCGGGAGTACGATAACATAACATAGCATGCATTCTGGCATCGTGTACTGGGTTTCTTGAGTTTAACAGAAACTGTTCTTGTATTTGGCAATTAGCAATTAACCAATCGGTCGATTTCCAATCGGTTGCTACGGGTATTAAATGTTCGGTAACATCTGGTTTTATAGCAGCCATTTCCCAAGCAATACCACCACCTAAAGAACCTCCTATCATAGCAAAAAGCCTATCGATATTCAATTCTTTAAGTCCTGTTAAAAACAACCTAGCAACATCTCTGGCAATAAAATCTTTATAGTTATCGATTATAAAACCATCAAAACTATTTCCAGGAATATTAAAAGCTAAAACAGTATATAAATTAGTGTCTATTACTTTGTCGTTGCCAACTAAATCTTTCCACCAACCATCATCTCCAGCAACATCACTATTACCAGTTAAAGCATGATTTACCAAAATAATTGGGGCTGTCCCCAAAGTTTTACCAAAAAGCTGATAACTCAGTTTGATCTCTGAGACTAAAACACCACTTTCGGTCGTGTAGTTTGGAATAGTAATATATGACAACGTGTCTTTCATTCGTAATTATTTAAATTTCGCTAAAAGCAGCTTTTAAATCGGCTTTTAAATCTTCTATATCTTCGATACCAACAGATAATCTAATTAAATCTTTGGTAGCGCCTGCTGATATTTGTTCTTCATCACTTAATTGTTGATGTGTTGTACTTGCTGGATGAATAATTAGTGATTTGGTGTCTCCTATATTTGCTAATAATGAAAATAGTTTTGTTTTGTCTGCTACCGTTTTAGCAGCATCATACCCTCCTTTTGCTCCAAAAGTAACTATACCACTTTGCCCTTTAGGTAAATATTTATCTGCTAAAGCTTTGTATTTACTACTTTCTAAACCTGGATAATTTACCCAAGCAACCTCGTCTTGTTCTTCTAACCATTTTGCAAGCTCTAAAGCATTTTTACTATGTTGCTTTATTCTTACTGTTAGTGTTTCTAAGCCTTGAATAATATTGAATGCATTTGTTGGACTTAAAGCACCACCAAAATCTCTTAGTCCTTCTAAAATTAATTTAAAAGTATAAGCAGCAGCACCTAAAGCTTCGCTATAAACTAAACCATGGTAGCCAGCAGAAGGCTCTGTAAATTCAGGAAATTTTCCATTAGCCCAATCAAAAGTGCCTCCATCAACAATAGCACCACCCAAAGAGGTTCCTTGTCCGCCAATGTATTTAGTAAGCGAGTGAATTACAATATTAGCTCCATGTTTTAATGGATTCAATAATGCTGGTGTTGCTACCGTATTATCAACAATAAACGGTACACCTGCCGCTTTAGAATGTACAGCAATAGCTTCTAAATCTAAAACATCTAATTTGGGGTTTCCTAAAGATTCTACAAAAAATGCTTTTGTATTATCCTTTACAGCAGTCTTAAAATTATCGGGGTTTGAAGCGTCTACAAATGTTGTTGTTATACCTAATCTAGGCAGGGTTACGTTTAATAAGTTATAAGTTCCCCCATATAAACTACTAGAAGCTACAATATGATCACCTGCTTTTAAAATCGTTAATAGCCCTGTTGAAATAGCTGCAGTTCCCGAAGCAAATACAACGGCTCCAATACCCCCTTCTACAGCAGCTAAACGCTCTTGAAGAATTTGATTGGTTGGGTTATTAAGTCTGGTATATATAAATCCTAATTCTTTTAATGAAAATAGGTTTGCTGCATGATCTGAATTATTAAAGACATACGATGTCGTTTGATAAATAGGCACAGCTCTCGTACCTCCATTTGTTGTTACATCGTGACCAGCATGTAATGCGTTTGTTGCTAATTTTTGTGTACTCATTTTTCTAATTTTTTGAATTAATAAATTAAGCCAAATATGCTACGAATAGCGTACTTATATAGAAAAATGTTAAAAAGAAAATTTAAAATTACCGAAAGTAATTTCGTTTGGTTATCTATCCGTGAATCCTGAAAATATGTCCAGGACGGGGTAGAATTTAGCACCTTCTTTACGAATAAAGGGTTGCTAAGGCTTCAATGGGTCTAATCCCTCTGCCTTTCTTGATAACATTTCAATAAGTGATTGAACTTTGTGAATGCAAATATTCGTTCAGAAAAGTTTAATATCCTAATTTTTTTTATAAAATTTTATAAAAACTTTTTTTATAAATAAATAATAGTGCGATAATAGGCCCTTTTATTAAATGATTTATAAAGTTAGACGCCTCGTTTTGTTTCATGAAACTTATCTCTAATAACCAAGTCAATCGGCTTATTTTGAATTTTAGATTCTAGCCACGAAATAATATCCAAATACAAGAAAGCACGACTTTGGTAAGGGTCGTCTTCATATTGTTTTAACTTCTTATGAAGTTTAATAAACTCTCTTTTTACTTCATTTGGGTAAATATCTCCTAAACCTCTTAAGAATTTAATAAAATCTTTTTGCACTTCATACAAGTCTTCCATTTTAATTAAAAACTTATAAGTACTTTTAATTAAGACATCCAGGTTGTAATCCAGACCAGCTTCATAATGAGCGACTAGGTTTAAAATTCTTGAAAAGCATAATAAATCTTCACGCATTTGTAAAGACTTGTTACTTATTATTTTTTCCAAAAAGTAGATACACTTTTTATTCTCTCCTGCACCAAAATACATGCTCGCGATCTTATAGTAGAATACCATAATGTGGTGCTCATCAATACGATCTTTATAATTTTTTAAGCGTTCTAATACTTCTTCAATTAAAGGCAGGCCTTCTTTAAAACTACCATTAATAAAATGCAGATTAAACTTATTATTATAAATATATAAAAAAGCCAATCCATCTACATTATCATCTATTGGGAACCATTTTTCTTTAGTTACAGCTTCTAAACTAAAGAGTGTTTCTTTAAATTTATCATATTGTCTTAAGTAAAATAATGCTTCAAGTAAATAATGATTTCCTTTTAAAAAAAAGACAGGATTCAAGATAATCTGATCTTTATTGTTATTAAATAATCCTACCCATTTAGAAGCATATTTATAGCTTGCCAAAAAATCTGAAGTTAAAAAGCTGTACCATAAATAAGCTTTATATAGCCAGAGTTTTTCTCTAAAGCCTAATTTGTTTATATCGTATTTAGGTAACCTGTCATTAAAGTAATTAGTGACTCTCTGATTTTCTTTATCGTTTTTTATATAACCAGTCTTTAAAAATAAACCGTATAGCTGAAGTGATAAATTAGATAATTTACTAGCTATAACGTTTTGCTGGCTTAGTTCTTTTGCTTGAACAGATAGCTCATCTGCTCTATTGTTAAGACTTCTTGTAATGTATTGAGATTCAATTATTTTTTCTAACTCTACAATTTCATAAGCGATATTCTTTTCTTCGTTGGCAATAGCCAAACTTTTGGCTTTGTCTAGTATTTTTAAACTTTGCTTATAAAGTCCTTTATGATATAAAATGGTTGCAAAATCTAATTGCTCACGAATTTGAATTCTAACATTTTGATGTGAAGGATTTAATCTTAAACTAATTAAAATCTGCTTATATAAATGTGCCTTTAAATTGGAAAGTTGTTGCTTTTTTACAATGCCTCTTTTAAGAATAACAGCTTCATCGTAAACAGAAAGCTTATCAAGAATATTAAAAAGCGTCAAAAATTTAGAGTCTTCATTTACACCTAAACGTCCTACATAAAGCTTGAATTGTCTTTTTTCAGATTTAGACAGTGACTTTATTAATACAAACAAATTATCTTTTTGCTCTCTTGTCATAGTTGTAAAATCAATATCAACATATTGATTATCAGTTATTTGATTAGGATATGCGTGAGTTAAACATCGTAAAAACGAAAGCTTTAACACTCCTTTTAGCAAACCAAAATATAAATTCGTAATACAATAAGAAAATATATTTAAAGAAATGTCTAATAATAACGTCCAAATTTTTGATACTACGCTTCGAGATGGAGAGCAGGTCCCAGGTTGTAAATTAAATACTGAACAAAAATTAATTATTGCTGAACAGTTAGACAATTTAGGAGTTGATATTATTGAAGCTGGTTTTCCTGTATCAAGTCCTGGCGATTTTAAATCGGTTGAGGCTATTTCTAAAATTGTAAAAAATGCGACTGTTTGTGGTTTAACACGATCTGTTGAAAATGATATAAAAGTAGCTGCCGAGGCATTAAAGCATGCTAAGATGCCAAGAATTCATACGGGTATTGGAACTTCTGATTCTCATATAAAATTCAAGTTTAAATCAACACAGGAAGCTATTATAGAGCGTGCTGTTAAAGCGGTTAGTTATTCAAAATCTTTTGTTGAAGATGTAGAATTTTATGCTGAAGATGCGGGTAGGACAGATAACGAATATTTAGCACGTGTTTGTGAAGCTGTTATAAAAGCAGGCGCAACGGTTTTAAACATTCCAGATACTACAGGGTACTGTTTGCCTCATGAGTATGGTGCTAAAATTAAATACTTAAAAGAGAATGTAAAAGGTATTGATAAAGCTATTTTGTCTTGTCATTGTCATAACGACCTTGGTTTAGCAACTGCTAATTCTATTGAAGGGGTTATTAACGGAGCAAGGCAAATTGAATGTACTATTAATGGTATTGGAGAGCGTGCTGGAAATACTGCTTTAGAGGAAGTTGTTATGATTTTAAAACAGCATCCATATTTGGATCTAGATACCAGAATACAAACTGAAATGCTTTATGGTATTAGTCAATTGGTTTCAGATAGTATGGGTATTTACACGCAACCAAACAAAGCGATAGTTGGAGCAAATGCCTTTGCGCATAGTTCTGGAATCCATCAAGATGGTGTTATTAAAAACCGTGAAACTTACGAAATTATAGATCCTAAAGATGTTGGTGTGACAGAATCTGCTATTGTATTAACGGCTAGAAGTGGAAGAGCAGCCTTAGCATATAGAGCGAAAAATATTGGATACGAATTAACCAAGCTTCAATTAGACGAAATTTATGTAAACTTTTTGAATTTTGCCGACAAAAAGAAAGAGGTTAATGATAGTGATATCCATCAAATTATAGAAAATAGTAAAGTATATAACGAAATTATTTCAGCTTAATTAAAAAGAATTCCGAAAGGCATTGCCTCGGGCTTTCTATTGAAATTGTCATTTTCGTGAAAGCGGGAAACTAAAAATAAAAAAATGAAACTAAATATTGCCGTTTTACCAGGCGATGGTATAGGTCCAGAAGTTATAGAGCAAGCCGTCAAGGTTTTGAAAGCTATCGCTATGGAGTTTAACCATATATTTACTTTCGAAACAGGATTAGTGGGTGCTGCATCCATAGACAAAACAGGAGATCCTTTGCCAGAAGAAACCATAAGCATTTGCGAAAATGCTGATGCTATTTTATTTGGAGCTATTGGTGACACGAAATATGATATCGATCCTAGTGCTACAATACGACCAGAACAAGGTCTTTTAGGGCTTCGCAAGGTACTGGATTTATATACTAATATAAGACCTGTTATAGCTTATGAAGATTTATTAAACAAATCGTCATTGAAGCAAAAACAAATTAAGGATACCGATATTCTTATTTATCGCGAGCTTACAGGTGGTATTTATTTTGGTGAAAAAAGCCTAAGTGAAGATGGGAATACCGCATCCGATGTTTGTGAATACACGCGTTTTGAAATAGAACGTATTGCGCATTTAGCGTTTAAAGCAGCTCAATCTAGGAAATGCAAATTAACATTGGTAGATAAAGCTAATGTTTTAGCAAGTTCTCGTTTATGGCGTAAAGTAGTTCAGGAACTAGCATCACAGTATTCTGATGTAAAACTGGATTTTCTATACATAGATAATGCTGCAATGGAACTTATCATTAATCCAAGGCAGTTTGATGTTATTTTAACCGAAAACATGTTCGGTGATATTCTATCTGAAGAAGCGAGTGTTATAGTAGGTTCCATAGGATTGTTAGCATCAGCGTCTTTAGGCGACAAACATGCTATGTTCGAACCCATACATGGTGCTTACACCGAAATAGCGAATAAAGGTATTGCAAATCCAATTGCATCTATTTTATCTGCGGCTATGCTATTAGATCATTTTGAATTGCATGAAGAAGCAGACCTTATAAGAGAAGGTGTCGATAAATCGTTAAAGCTTCATATCACAACACCAGATTTAAATACAAAATACAATCACATAACGACTACTAAAGTTGGTGATTTTATAGAAGATTTTATAAACAATCCAGAAGAAACTAATTTGAATTTTACAAACATACATCTGGGACAGTCCACAATCATTTAATTATTTGAGTTAGTCGCCAAATTAAAATTGTTGGGATTCATGAAAAACGCATTTTTATAATGCGTTTTTCTATTTTAATTATTTTTTGGATGCTTTTTTATCCAACATTGACAACAAGTTCTAAATTAAGTATATTAGCAGCATGCTATCTAAAAAGACAAAATATGGCTTAAAGGCACTAACCTATATAGCCAAAAGTGAAGGGGATAATCCTGTGCAAATAAGTGAGATTTCAAAGAGCGAAAATATTCCGCAGAAGTTTTTGGAAAGCATTATGCTTACGCTTAGAAAATCTGGATTCTTAGGTTCTAAAAAAGGAAAGCATGGGGGGTATTATCTTATAAAAGAACCAGCCCAGATAAAAATGGCGGATGTTATGCGTGTTTTAGAAGGACCTATTGCTATGGTGCCTTGTGTTAGTTTAAATTTTTATGAGAAATGTGACGACTGTCCAGATGAGCATGAGTGTAGTGTTCATAAACTTATGATTCAAGTACGTGATAATACCTTAAAAGTACTAAGAAATAACACTTTAGAAGATCTGTCTGGATCTTAAATGATGAAAATTTCATAAAATAAATCGTTTTTCTCTTTAATTTAGGTTGTTTAACCTCAAATTATTCCATTATTCTAAATAAGTTGTTAATAATTTTTGTCATGTTCCAAAAAGTATTATTTTTGTAATCCCTATTAAATCGATAGGATTAATGTAATACCAGTAAAATGATTGGACAAATGTTATTAAAAGATAAAGAAAAGTCTACATATAAGGCCGATAGTGTTAAAGAAAAGCCTATTAGGAGTGTGGTGAAATCTTTGAGTTGGAGAACGATAGGTACTTTAGATACTATATTGATTTCATGGCTAATAACAGGGAAACTAGACTTAGCGTTTTCAATAGGAGGTATTGAGTTAATTACAAAAATGGTGTTATACTTTTTTCATGAACGTATATGGAATACCATTAAATGGGGTAAATAATATTTATAGTTAAGAGATTAAAGAAAATGATAACACAAGATCAAATAAACGAATTAAATACACTTTTAAAAGAAGCGAAGCCCGTTGAGATTATTCAAAAGGCTTTTGAGCTTAATAATAAAGCGGTAGTGACAACCAATTTTAGACCTTACGAAGCAACTATTTTGCATGCTGTAAATTCGGTTGAGTCAAATATTCCAGTAGTTTGGTGTGATACAGGTTATAACACACCGCAAACATATAAACATGCAGAACAGGTTATCAAAGATTTAGATTTGAATGTGTTTTTGTATGTGCCAAAACAAACATCGTCTCATAGAGATGTTGTTATGGGGATTCCGAGTGTGGATGCTCCAGAACATGCTTTGTTTACAGAGCAAGTGAAATTAGAGCCTTTTAAAAGAGCAATGGAGGAGCATAAACCAAAAGTATGGTTTACTAATTTACGTCAAGGACAAACAGCATTTAGAGATAGCATTGGTATTTTTAGTTTGAGTAAAGATGGTGTTTTAAAAGTAAGTCCTTTTTATTATTGGTCTGATGAAGATTTAGATGCTTATTTAGAGGAAAATAATTTACCAAACGAATTTAAATATTTCGATCCCACCAAAGCATTAGAAAATAGAGAGTGTGGTTTACACGCCTAGAACAGTATGTAATTGACGGTTGCAGTAAACAGTTATTAGAATTAAATAAAAAATATTTGTGCATTAGTATAAATAGCAATATAAAATTATGAATAAAGATACATCACATATCAATTCTTTAGAAAACGAAGCGATATATATCATGAGAGAAGTAGCAGCGCAATTTGAAAAACCAGTGTTGTTGTTTTCAGGAGGAAAAGATTCTATCACTTTGGTAAGGCTTGCTGTAAAAGCGTTTTATCCAGCTAAAGTTCCGTTTCCTTTAATGCATATTGATACAGGTCATAATTTTCCTGAAACAATTGAATTTAGAGACCGATTGGTTAAAGAATTAGGATTAGAACTCATAGTAAGAAATGTACAAGATTCTATCGATCAAGGAAAAGTGAAAGAAGAATCTGGGCGTTATGCAAGTAGAAATATGTTGCAAACAACCACGCTTTTAGATGCTATTGAAGAATTTAAATTTGATGCTTGTATTGGAGGAGCACGTCGTGATGAAGAAAAAGCAAGAGCTAAAGAACGTATCTTTTCTGTACGTGATGATTTTGGACAATGGGATGAAAAAAACCAGCGTCCAGAATTATTTGATATGTTGAATGGAGATATTGAGCATGGACAAAACGTTCGTGTATTCCCAATTTCAAACTGGACAGAATTAGATGTATGGTCTTACATAGAAAGAGAAAATATTGAGATTCCTTCAATTTATTTTGCACACAAACGTAAAGTGTTCTTAAGAGATGGTATGATATGGTCTGCAGAAGATGGTGTTGTTTATAGAGATGAAAACGAAGAAGTTATAGAAGAACTTGTGCGTTTTAGAACTGTTGGAGATATGAGTTGTACAGCAGCTGTATTGTCTGATGCAGTCTCTATTTCTAAAGTAGTGCAAGAAATTAGAGAAAGTACTATTTCAGAGCGTGGCGCACGTATTGATGATAAACGTTCTGAGGCAGCTATGGAGAAACGTAAACAACAAGGGTATTTTTAGAGCTCTAACCCCAAAAGGGGAATTAGCAAGATTGCTAATATAATCCTGCTAGGTTTTAAAAACTTAGATAGGTATGAAAAATAAAATATTTGAAGTATTAATAAAATAAAATGGCTCCGTAAACATTCCTCCCTTTTGGGGAGGTTAGGAGGGGAAAAATGGAAGTATTAAAAATTGCAACAGCAGGAAGTGTAGATGATGGGAAAAGTACATTGATAGGACGTATTCTATATGATACAAAATCATTAACTACAGATAAGTTAGAAGCTATTGAAAAAACAAGTAAACAACGTGGTTACGATTATTTAGATTTTTCTTTAGCAACAGATGGTTTGGTTGCCGAAAGAGAGCAGGGAATCACAATAGATGTGGCTCATATTTACTTTTCAACAGCTAAGAAAAGTTACATTATAGCAGATACACCTGGCCACGTGGAATATACACGTAACATGGTAACAGGGGCTTCAACATCTCAGGCTTCCATCATTTTAATTGATGCTAGAAAAGGAGTTATCGAGCAAACAAATCGTCACTTTTTTATCAATAATTTATTGAGAGTTAAAGATATTGTTGTTGCTATTAACAAAATGGATTTGGTTGACTATTCAGAAGAAATCTACGATAAAATTAAAGCAGATTTTTCAGAATTGATGAGTAAAAGAGATTATCAGGATCAAAAAATAACATTTATTCCTGTAAGTGCTTTAAAAGGAGATAATGTTGTAAATAAAACGGATAAGATGTCTTGGTACAAAGGTCAGTCTTTATTAGAGCATTTAGAAGAAATAGACAAATCGGATATTTTTAATGTCGGGACTCCAAGATTTCCAGTACAATATGTAGTACGTCCAAAAACAGAAGATTTTCATGATTTTAGAGGTTATGCAGGTAAAGTATATGGAGGTAATTTAAGTGTTGGAGATAATATTGTTGTGTTACCATCGCAAACAAAATCTAAAATAAAAGATATTTATTTCTATGATGAAAAGTATGAAACGGCTTCAAGGCGTTCATCAGTAACGATCACCTTAGAGAATGATATTAATGTGAGTCGAGGCGATATGATTGTGAAAGAAAATGATTTACCAACTATCGATAAGCAATTTACTGCCAATGTATGTTGGATGGATTCAAACCAATTAACACTGGGAGGTAAATATGTGGTACAACATGGTGTGAATAAAGTCTTAGCTAAGGTTGATAGAATTAATCATAAAATTAATCCAGATTATTCTGGAATAGAAGAGAATGTTACAGGTTTAAATGTTAATGATATTGCTTCAGTAACTTTCAAATTAAATAAGCCAATTTTCTATGATCAATTTAGAAATCATAGAACTAATGGGTCGTTTATCTTAATTGATACACAAAATAATAATACCGTTGGAGCTGGTTTCATTCAATAAAAAAAAGAAAAATGCAAAGTTTTAGAACAGAAATAGAAAATCCAATTGTCGAGAATGACATTATAGAATTAGCTAATAAAATTGAGCTTTTTCATAACGGTAAAATAGACGAAGAAAAATTTAGAAGCCTTCGTTTAGCACGTGGTGTTTACGGACAACGTCAAGAAGGCGTGCAAATGATTCGTATTAAATTGCCTTACGGAAAAGTAAAGAGCAATCAATTACGAAGAATTTCGGAAGTGTCTGATGAGTATTCTCGTGGACGTTTACACATTACAACACGTCAGGATATTCAAATTCACTATGTTGATTTAAACAGAACACCAGAGCTTTGGGCCGAATTAGAACGTGATGATGTAACCCTTAGAGAAGCCTGTGGTAACACGGTTAGAAATGTAACTGCTTCAGAAACTGCTGGAATTGATGTTAACGAACCATTTGATGTATCTCCTTATGCAGATGCTTTGTTTCGTTTTTGTTTAAGAAACCCTATTTCTCAGGAAATGGGACGTAAGTTTAAGATTTCTTTTTCTTCTTCAGATGAAGATACAGGTTTATCATACATGCATGATATCGGTTTCATCGCAAAGATCGAAAATGGTGTACGTGGATTTAAAGTGTTGCTTGGTGGTGGTTTAGGATCACAACCACGTCATGCAGATGTATTATATGATTTTTTAGAAACAGATAAAATTATTCCTTTAACAGAAGGTGTTTTAAGAATTTTTGATCGTCATGGTGAGCGTAAAAGTCGCGCCAAAGCACGTATGAAATTTTTAATAAAGGACATCGGTTTAGAAGCTTTTAAGGCTTTGGTTGAAGAAGAACAAAACGCGATTGAGTTTAAATCGGTTGCTATTGATGCAGATGCATATAAAATTTCAACACCAGTGGAAATAAATGAGATTCCACAAGTTGAAATAAAAGATCAAAAAGCTTTTGAAATTTGGAAATCAACGAACCTCATTCCTCAAAAACAAGGTGGATATACTGCTATTGGTATTAAAGTACTATTAGGAGATTTCTATACAGATAAAGCAAGATTATTAGCTGATTTAGTTGAAAAATATGCAGCTGGTGAAGTGAGGTTAACGCTTCGTCAAAACATACTAATTCCTTTTGTAAAAGAAGAATTAGTACCATTTTTCTATAACGAATTAGAAAAACTAGGATTTGTAGAAGCGGGTTATAACAAAGCGGTAGATATTACAGCATGTCCAGGAACAGATACTTGTAATTTAGGAATTGCAAGTAGTACAGGAATTGCAGATGAATTAGAGCGTGTTATTAAATCGGAATACCCACAGTATCTAAGTAATGAAGATTTAGTTATTAAAATTAGTGGTTGTATGAATGCCTGTGGACAACACAATATGGCAAATATTGGTTTCCAAGGAATGTCTGTTCGTACGCCAGATAAATTAGTAGCACCAGCATTACAAGTGCTATTAGGTGGCGGTAATTTAGGAGATGGCAATGGTGCGTTTGCAGATAAGGTAGTTAAAGTGCCAAGTAAAAGAGGGCCAGAGGCATTGCGAAGAATTTTAAATGATTTTGAAGCAAATGCTAATGGAAAACAATTTGTAGAATATTACAAAGAAAAAGGAGAAAAGTATTTCTACGATTTCTTAAACGACCTCCAAGATGTTACTAATTTAACACAAGAAGATTTTATCGATTGGGGTGAGGAAGAGAAATATGTTAAAGAAATTGGTATTGGAGAATGTGCAGGTGTTGTTATCGATTTAATCGCTACGTTGTTTTTAGAAAGCGAAGAAAAGATTGAAAATGCTAAAAAATCTTTTGATGATAAAGTATATTCAAGTGCCATTTATCATGCTTACAGTTCTTTAGTTAATTCCGCAAAAGCGCTATTATTAGCTGAAAATAAGAAAACAAATACTCACGCAGGCATAGTAAGTCAGTTTGACGAATTATTTATTACAAGCGGACATATAGATTTAGGGACATCTTTCTCAGAATTAATATATCAAATTAATAAATTTGCTCCAACTAAAGAATTTGCATCAAAGTATATTAACAATGCCAATTTATTTTTAGAAAAAGTAAGAACATTCAGAGAAGCTCAAACGAACAAACTTGAGAAAAAAGCTGTTTAAAAATTAATTAATGAGTTTAAAACCCCCAAAATTAACTGTCGTAGGAGCTGGACCAGGCGATGTAGATTTAATAACGCTAAAAGCGATTAAAGCTATTGAATCTGCAGACGTTATTCTATATGATGCTCTTATAAACGAGGATTTGCTTAAATACGCATCAAGCGAAGCAGAACTTATTTTTGTGGGTAAACGTAAGGGATGTTATGCGTTTCAGCAAGAACAAATCAATGAACTCATAGTTAGTAAAGCAAAAAGTTCTGGTCATGTAGTACGTTTAAAAGGAGGGGATCCATTTATATTTGGAAGAGGCGCAGAAGAGATTGATTATGTAAGACAATTTGGTTTAGAAACCTTTGTAGTACCTGGAATATCATCGGCTCTTGCTGTACCAGCATATCAAGGTATTCCATTAACCAAACGAAATGCTTCGGAAAGCTTTTGGGTGATTACTGGTACAACCAAAAAGCATCAGTTATCATCAGATGTAATTTTGGCAGCTAAATCAACAGCAACAGTGGTGATTTTGATGGGAATGAGTAAGTTGAGTGAAATTGTTCGTATTTTTTCAGAAGAAAATAAACAAGACACACCTATAGCGATTATCCAAAATGGTACTAGAGAAGATGAAAATGTAGGTATTGGAACTATAGAGACAATTGTAGACATTGTAACAGAAAAAGAGTTAGCAAATCCTGCCATTATTGTTATTGGGGATGTCGTTGAAGAACGTGCTGTATTGACATCTATTTGTAAAGAGGTTAATACAATATAATTGATTAGGTATGGAAAGGAATAATTTATACCCTATTTTTTTAAAAGCTAAAAACTTAAACATACTCATTGTAGGTGGTGGTTTTGTTGCTGAAGAAAAATTAACTTTCTTACTTAAATCGAGCCCAGATGCAAAGGTTACTATGGTGTCGCCTATGTTTAGAGAAGGCACTATAATGCTTGCAAAGAAAGGGGATGTTGCATTGGTTGAGGATACATATAATAAAAGTTATTTAAAAGGAAAGCATATTGTTGTAGCTACGACTGATGTTCCTGAAGTGAATGTAGAGGTTTGGAAAGATTGTAGAGCAGAGGCTAAATTAGTTAACGTTGCTGATAACCCACCATATTGTGATTTTTATATGGGAGGTATCGTAACAAAAGGCCATGTAAAAGTAGCGATTTCTACAAATGGAAAATCGCCAACAACAGCCAAAAGATTACGTCAGTTTTTTGAGGATGTCATTCCAGAAAATGTAGACGATTTGGTTAAGAATTTAAATGAATATAGAAAAACAATAAAAGGTAATTTCGAGCAAAAAGTAGAAACGCTTAATGAATTTACCAAAGGATTAATTGAAAAAAAAGAATCATAAGATGATTAAAACAGATATACTTATAATAGGTGCAGGGCCAACTGGATTATTTACGGTTTTTGAAGCAGGTTTATTAAAACTTAAGTGTCATTTAATTGATGCATTACCGCAAGCAGGAGGACAATGTTCGGAAATTTACCCTAAAAAACCTATATATGATATTCCTGGATTTCCAGAAATTTTAGCAGGTGATTTAACTAAAAACCTTTTAGAACAAGGAAAGCAATTCGAGCCTGGATTTACACTAGGGGAACGTGCAGAAACTATAGAAAAACAAGAAGATGGTTCTTTTGTTGTTACGACTAATAAAGGAACACAGCACCATGCGCCTATAGTAGCCATTGCAGGTGGTTTAGGGTCTTTTGAACCTAGAAAACCAGCTATTGAAGGGATTGCCGATTACGAAGATAAAGGTGTAGAATACATCATTAAAGATCCTGAATTTTATAGAGATAAAAAAGTAGTTATTTCTGGTGGAGGAGACTCTGCTTTAGATTGGAGTATCTTTTTAACAGATGTTGCTTCAGAAGTCACTTTAATTCACCGAAGAAACGAATTTAGAGGTGCTTTAGATTCTGTTGAAAAAGTTAGAGAGTTAACCCTTTTAAATAAAATAAAATTAATAACACCTGCTGAGGTTAAAGAACTTCATGGTGATGATAAAATAGAAGCAGTTTCCGTATTAAAAGATGGGGAAACTACTAAAATTGAAACCGATCACTTTATTCCTTTATTTGGTTTGTCTCCTAAATTAGGACCTATTGGAAATTGGGGGTTAGATATAGAAAAGAATGCTATAAAAGTTGATAATTCTCTAAATTATCAAACGAATATTCCTGGTATTTTTGCTATAGGCGACGTTAATACATATCCAGAAAAATTAAAATTAATTCTTTGTGGTTTCCATGAAGCGACTTTAATGTGTCAAGCTGCTTATAGAATTATTAATCCAGGTAAAAAGTATGTGTTAAAATATACAACTGTTAGTGGTATTGATGGTTTTGATGGGACTCGTAAAGAAGCACCTAAAGCAGTTGTTCAAGCCATTAATTAAAGCTTCTTATATTTGGATTTGTAATTATAGAACTCGAAGTTTTTAATCAAAAAATTCTTGAGGAATATAAAAAACTAGCTCCAGATATCATTAAAGCTTTTAATGGAAAACTAATTGTTCGTGGAGGACAAAAAATAGCTTTAGAAGGCAATTGGAACCCAGAAAGATTGATAATTATACAATTTCCATCATTTGTACAGCAAAAGCTTGGTATGATTTAGAAATGTATAAAGAAGTAAGTATATATAGAAATAAGGCAGCCAAAACAAGAATGATAATTGTTGAAGGCGTTTAACCTTTAAGTAAAAATTTAGATTTATTACATGAAAAACCTCCATGACTAAAATGAGAATCACAATACGTGATAATTATGAGGATGTTGCATGTTACAGTTAAAAATAGATATAAGACATGAAAAGCTATAACGTTTGCTTAAAAGATACAGTAAAAACATTCACAAAAAGATTGTTTTATTCACTGTTTGATTGCGAACAAGAAGAAGCTCATGGCGATTATTTAGAGAAGACATTCCTTAAAATACTGTCGTCATTAGAGATAGGAAATGGCGAAAAGCTATGGGAAAGCTTTAAATCTGAACTTCCTGAAATTAGAAAAACATTAGATCTAGATGCTATTGCCTTTGAACGTAATGATCCAGCTTCACATTGTTTGGACGAAATATATTTGGCTTACCCTGGGTTTCATGCAATTTCTATTTATAGATTAAGTCATGCACTGTATAACTTAGGCGTATATATCTTACCTAGAATGATGAGTGAATACATTCATGGTATTACTGGGATCGATATTCATCCAGGAGCCACAATAAGTGAATCGTTTTATATAGATCACGGAACAGGAATTGTAATAGGAGAAACAGCAATAATAAGAAAGAACGTTAAAATTTATCAAGGTGTTACTTTAGGAGGTATACAAGTTAGAAAAGACTTAGCCCAAGTTAAAAGGCATCCTACAATAGATGAAAATGTAACTATTTATGCTAATGCGACCATTTTAGGAGGTGACATTATTATAGGAGCAAATAGTATTATAGGCGCTAACGTTTGGATTACCCAGTCGGTGCCAGAAAACTCGTTGGTAACCTACCAAACCGAAATTAAAATCAGACCCAAAAAGAATGGCATACGGTAAAAGCATCCTTGATCAAATTGGAAATACACCAATTGTAGAAGCAAGTCATATTATTGAAAATAAAAATGTTCGATTGTTTTTTAAACTTGAAGGGAATAATCCTGGAGGAAGTGTAAAAGATCGTGCTGCTTTTAATATGATTAATGAAGCATTAAAACGAGGTGATATTGAAAAGGGAGGAACCTTGGTTGAAGCTACTAGCGGGAATACAGGTATAGCTTTAGCCTTTATTGCTCAGTTATTAGGGTTGAATATGGTGTTAATAATGCCAGAGAATTCTACCGAAGAACGTGTTAAAACAATGCGAGCTTATGGTGCTGAGGTTATTTTAACGCCTGCAGATGTAGGTATTGAAGGTTCTAGAGATTTGGCTTTTAAATTGAGAGACGAAAAAGGATATACGCTTTTAAATCAGTTTGAAAATAACGATAATTGGAAAGCACATTATAAAACAACAGGTCCAGAAATTTGGCGTGATACAGAAGGAGAAGTTACACATTTTGTATCTGCGATGGGAACAACTGGAACCATTATGGGAACGTCGACTTTTCTAAAAGAAAAAAATAAAAATATAACTATTGTAGGAGCGCAACCAGCAGATGGTGCTAGAATACCTGGTATTAGAAAATGGTCACCAGATTATATTCCTAAGTTTTTTGATCGCTCTAAAGTAGATATCGTAGTAGATGTAAATGAAGAAGATGCTAAAGAAACAACTCAGCGTTTAGCAAAAGAAGAGGGTGTTTTTGCAGGCATGAGTAGTGGAGGAGCCGTATATTGTGCTCTAGAAATAGCAAAAACTATTGAAAAAGGCGTTATAGTTGCTATTATTTGTGATAGAGGCGATAGATATTTATCATCACCCTTATTCGAATAATGCATTTTTTAATAAATTATAAGGATAAGAAAAATATAGTTGTTATTTTTGTCCTCAGTTCATAATCGTACTAATGTGTTATCAAGAAAGGTAGAGGGAATAGACCCGTTGAAGCCTTGGCAACCCTTTAACTTTAAAGAAGGTGCTAAATTCTACTAATACCTAAAAATATTAGAAAGATAACGAAAAGTGTTTCTTTTACTTTTCTTGATGACATATAGATAAAAAAACATCAAAATGTCGAACATACAACAAGCTTTACAAGAACGTATTCTAGTGCTGGACGGTGCTATGGGTACTATGTTACAGGCTTATAAATTCACCGAAGAAGATTTTAGAGGGGATCGTTTTAAGGATTATCCAACGCCGTTACAAGGTAATAATGATTTACTTTCTATTACACAGCCAGAAGCAATTAAAGAGATACATGCTAAATATTTTGAAGTAGGTGCAGATATCGTAGAAACTAATACATTTTCTGGAACTACGATTGCCATGGCAGATTATCAAATGGAAGATTTGGTATATGAACTTAATTACGAGTCTGCAAAGATCGCTAAGGAAGTTGCCGATGCCTTTACAGCAAAAGAACCACACAAACCGCGTTTCGTAGCAGGATCTATCGGGCCTACAAATCGTACAGCTAGTATGTCTCCAGATGTTAATGATCCAGGTTATAGAGCTGTTACTTTTGATGAGTTGCGTGTAGCTTACAAACAGCAAGTAGAAGCTTTAATTGATGGTGGTGCCGATTTATTATTGGTAGAAACTGTTTTCGATACGTTAAATGCTAAAGCAGCTTTATTTGCTATAGAGGAAGTTAAAGACGAACGCGATATAGATATTTCCGTTATGCTTAGCGGTACCATTACGGATGCATCAGGAAGAACACTTTCTGGTCAAACTGCAGAAGCGTTTTTAATTTCTGTATCACATATTCCGCTATTATCTGTTGGTTTTAATTGTGCTTTGGGGGCTAATTTATTACAACCACATTTAGAGGCCATTGCTTCTAAAACAGATTTTGCAATTTCTGCACATCCTAATGCTGGGTTACCAAATGCTTTTGGTGAATATGATGAAACACCCGAAGAAATGGGGGATCAAATAGAAGAATACTTAAAAAAGAATTTGATAAATATTATTGGAGGCTGCTGTGGTACAAGTCCAGAGCATATTAAAGTGATTGCAGATATAGCTGCTAAATATAAACCAAGACAAGCTGATGCCTTGAGTACTGTTGAAGGGACACTTAAATAGCACTATTATGATACTAGAAGTAGCGGTATTAAATATTAAGAAAGGACTTTCCGAAGAATTTGAAAAAGCTTTTCACGAAGCTAAAAACATAATTTCGTTAATGAAAGGCTATATTTCTCATGAAATGAAGAAATGTGTAGAGCAAGATAATAAATATATATTATTAGTGAATTGGGAAACGATTGAAGATCATGAAATTGGATTTAGGAAATCGGATGAATATCAAAAATGGAAAACATTATTGCACCATTTTTATGAACCATTTCCAACAGTAGAACATTATAAGTAATGAGCAAGATTCAAAGGAAATATATGAAACTTTCAGGATTAGAACCACTAATCCTTAATGAGAACAGTAACTTTATTAATGTTGGTGAACGTACTAATGTAGCTGGGTCGCGTAAGTTTTTAAGATTAATAAAAGAAGAGAAGTTTGATGAGGCGTTAGATATTGCTCGTCATCAGGTGGATGGAGGCGCACAAATTATAGACATTAATATGGACGATGGTCTTATTGATGGAAAAGAATCGATGGTTCGTTTTTTAAATTTAATTGCTGCAGAACCAGATATTTGCCGTGTGCCTATCATGATAGATAGTTCTAAATGGGAAATTATTGAAGCAGGACTTCAAGTTGTACAAGGAAAATGTGTTGTAAACTCCATTTCTTTAAAAGAAGGTGAAGAGAAATTTATTTGGGAAGCCAAACAGATTAAACGTTATGGAGCAGCTGTTATTGTCATGGCTTTCGATGAGGTTGGACAAGCCGATAATTACGAAAGGCGTATTGAAATATCAAAACGTTCTTATGATGTATTGGTAAATAAAGTAGGATTTCCATCAGAAGATATAATTTTCGATTTAAATATATTTCCTGTGGCAACAGGAATGGAAGAACATCGTAGAAATGCGATCGATTTTATTGAAGCCACACGTTGGGTACGTGAAAACTTACCAAATGCAAGCGTTAGTGGTGGTGTGAGTAATGTGTCGTTTTCATTTAGAGGAAATGACGGAGTACGTGAAGCGATGCATTCAGTATTTCTATACTATGCCATTCAAGCAGGTATGAATATGGGAATTGTAAATCCTGCACTTTTAGAGGTGTATGATGATATTCCTACAGATTTATTAGAACATGTTGAAGATGTTATTTTAGATAGAAGAGACGATGCAACCGAGCGTTTATTGGATTTTGCTGAAACCGTAAAAGGTTCCAAAGTTGAAAAAGGGTTGGATTTGTCATGGCGAGAAAATCCTGTCCAAGAGCGTATTACACATGCTTTAGTAAAAGGAATTGATGCATTTATTATTGAAGATGTTGAACAAGCAAGGCAAGAAGCAAAAAAACCAATAGATGTTATAGAAGGTCATTTAATGATTGGAATGAACGTGGTAGGTGATTTGTTTGGTGCGGGAAAAATGTTTTTACCTCAAGTGGTTAAATCGGCAAGGGTCATGAAAAAGGCCGTGGGTTATTTAAATCCGTTTATTGAGGCCGAAAAAGGTGAATTCCAACAGGCAGTAGGTAAAGTTTTAATGGCAACTGTAAAAGGAGATGTGCATGATATTGGTAAAAATATTGTGAGTGTGGTATTGGCCTGTAATAATTATGAAATAGTGGACTTGGGAGTTATGGTACCTCCAGAAAAAATTATTTCTGAAGCTAAGGAACATAATGTAGATGCCATTGGGTTATCAGGTTTAATTACGCCGTCTTTAGACGAAATGGTGTATTTAGCCAAAGAAATGGAACGTCAAAATTTTACTGTACCCTTACTTATTGGTGGAGCCACAACATCGAAAGCGCATACGGCCGTGAAGATAGATCCTCAGTATAAAAATGCTGTAGTGCATGTAAATGATGCTTCCAGAGCAGTAACAGTTGTTGGAGATTTATTAAATAAGAAAACGTCTAATGCGTATGTGGCAAAACTTAAAAAGGATTACGATGAATTTCGCGAGAAATTTTTAAAACGCGGCAAAGAGAAATCATATATTTCGATTGCAGAAGCACGTCGTAAAAAATACTCTATAAATTGGGAAACATCTGAAATTGTAAAACCTAATGAATTAGGAGTCCAAATATTAAAACAACTAAGTTTAAAAGAATTATTACCTTATATAGATTGGAAACCTTTCTTTATTTCGTGGGATTTACATGGTAAATTTCCAGAGATACTAACAGATGAAGTTGTAGGAGAGCAAGCAACACAACTGTATGAGGATGCCCAAGCTATGATCAAGCAAATTGTTGCAAAACAGTTGTTGAAACCAAAAGCGGTCTTTGGTTTATTTGAAGCCAATACAATTAATGAAGATGATATTTCTATTCAAAAGAAAGGAAATGAGATTGCGGTATTTAGAACTTTGCGTCAACAATTAAAGAAAAGAGAGGGTATTCCAAATATTGCTTTGTCAGATTTTGTTGCGCCTAAGGAAACAGGTAAAACGGATTACATGGGAGCCTTTTGCGTCGCTATTTTTGGAGCACAAGAATTAGCTACTTTTTACAAGGAAAAAGAAGACGATTATAACTCGATAATGGCACAAGCCATTGCAGATAGATTTGCAGAAGCGTTTGCAGAATATTTACATAAGCAAGTAAGAACAAAGCATTGGGGGTATGCTGCAAATGAAGATCTATCTAATCAAGAATTGATAAAAGAAACGTATAAAGGCATTCGTCCAGCACCAGGATATCCAGCATGTCCAGATCATTTAGAAAAAGAAACGATTTGGGGATTGTTAGATGTAGAAAAGTTAATAGGTGTTACCCTTACTGAAAGTTTAGCCATGTGGCCAGCAGCTGCAGTTTCTGGATATTATTTTGGAAACCCAGAAGCGAAGTATTTTGGTTTAGGTAAAATTACGGATGATCAGGTAACTGATTATGCTACCAGAAAAGGTATTGAAAAAGATAAAGCCCGAAAGTGGTTGCATCCTAATCTTGCCGATCAATAAATATGAAATTTATAGAATTAACATTAGGAAGTCATATGATATCTCATGGGTATGATACTAATAACAAGGAAATATTAGAAAATGTAACTGTGAATGATTTTTCTAAAAAAATAGTAGCCATATCTCGAATTAAATCAGTTAGTGAAAAATATGTATTAACAGATTATTTGGATGGCAGATGGATCTATTGGGAGTATCAAGAAGGTTTTGAAGACTTAAAGAAAATTTTAGTGTAGTAAAATGTTAGAAGATAAGATTAATAATAAAAAATCTGGTGTTTTACTTTATGGAATAACGCCACCCAAATTGCATACAGATGCGAGTAAAATAGAAGCGATTGCCAATAAACAAATAGCACGTATTAGTGAATTGGAAATTGATGGTTTAGTCTTGTATGATATTCAAGATGAGTCTTCTAGAAATGATTCGGTTAGACCATTTCCTTTTATGGAAACTCTAAGCCCAGATGTTTACAATGAGGTTTATTTAAAAGACTTAAATCTACCAAAAATCATCTATAAGAGTGTTGGTAAGTATTCGGTTGATGAACTAAGTACGTGGATTAATCAAAATTCAAAGCATATAGATTATTCCGTTTTTGTTGGTACCCCGTCAAATAAGCAAAAAACCATGCTTTCTTTAAATGATGCATATCGAATAAATCAGAATTCAGATACTTCAATTCAATTAGGAGGTGTTACCATTCCAGAGCGTCACCATAAAAAAAATGATGAACACACCCGTCTTTTTAAAAAGGTAGATAAAGGGTGCCGTTTTTTTATTTCGCAATGCGTATATAATATAAATAATACAAAAAATTTCCTTTCGGATTATTACTATAGTTCAGTTGAGAACCATAGAGAATTACTTCCAATTATATTTACATTAACGCCTTGTGGTTCTATAAAAACAATGGAATTTATGGAGTGGTTAGGGATTGATATTCCGAAATGGTTGAAAAACGATTTAAAAAACTCGAAAGATATATTATCAAAGTCTGTAGAAGTTTGTAAAGATATAGCTGTAGAGTTATTGGATTATTGTGAAGATAAAAAAATCCCTATTGGATTTAATATAGAAAGCGTTTCAATAAGAAAAGCCGAAATTGAAGCTTCGATTGAATTGCTGAAAGATGTAAAATTATTGATGAATAAATATGAATATTCAACAGTAGCATTCGAATTAGAGTGTTAAGTTTGCGATAGCGTTAAAAAAGCAAATTGATACTGAAACAAATTAAATACACCCATTTAAAGCCTATATTTTGAGGGGTTGGGGAGGCATATGAAAGTAACAGACCACATAAAAAAAGCTAACGGAAAAACATTGTTTTCGTTTGAAATTATTCCGCCACAAAAAGGGAGAAGTATTCAGGAATTATATAGCAATATAGATCCGTTAATGGAATTTAATCCGCCATTTATTGATGTAACCACCTCTAGGGAACAGTATATATACATTGATAAAGGTGATGGTTTATTAGATAGAAAAATAACGCGTATGCGTCCTGGTACTGTTGGTATTTGTGCAGCTATAAAGCATAAATATAATGTGGATACGGTTCCGCATGTTTTATGTGGTGGATTTACAAAAGAAGAGACCGAATACTTATTGGTAGACTGTCATTATTTGGGTATCGATAATGTCATGGCACTACGAGGTGATGCTATGAGTCATCAAAAATACTTTGAACCTTCAAAAGGAGGGAATCACTATGCAACAGATTTAGTGGCTCAAATTCAAAATATAAATTGTGGAAAGTATTTACATGAGGTTATAGACTCAGACCACAAATCTGATTTTTGTATTGGTGTAGCTGGTTATCCAGAAAAACATATGGAAGCCCCTTCTTTGCAAGCGGATTTAAGGCGTCTTAAAGAAAAAGTAGAAGCTGGAGCAGACTACGTAGTTACACAAATGTTTTTTGATAATGAAAAGTACTTCGAATTTGTAGCTAAAGCTAAAGAAGCAGGGATTCATGTTCCTATTATTCCTGGAATAAAACCTATAGCTGTAAAGCGTCATTTACAGGTGCTGCCACAGGTGTTTAAAATAGATTTGCCAGAAACTTTAGTTAATGAAGTAGAGAAATGCAAAGATAATAAGCAGGTGAGACAAGTGGGGATTGAATGGGCTATAAAGCAATCTCAAGAACTCAAAAAAGCAGGGGTTCCCGTGCTTCATTATTACTCTATGGGTAAAAGTGATAATATAAAAGCCATTGCATCGCAAATGTTTTGATAATTCTGTTATTTTTGCCTTTCAAGCAAATCTATTAATGAAATTATTTCTAGTCTGTATTTTTTGTGCAGTTTTCGGCTTTTCTTTCTCACAAGAAAAGGAACATACATCCTATGTTGATGTTAATTATTTTAAAGGTAATATAGCGTTACACAATAATGATATTCTGCATTTAATTAAAGGGCATCCCGAAGGTGTTATTTTAAGTTGGAATAAAAAGACTTATGGATTTAAGGATTGGGAACAACGTTATAATTATCCCGATTACGGAGTATCATTTGCCTATCAAAATCTAAAAAATGATATTTTAGGAAATAATTATTCGTTATATGCGCATTACAATTTCTATTTTTTAAGGCGTAGCTTGATGTTGCGAATAGGACAAGGTTTAAGCTTAACAACCAATCCTTTTGATAAAGAAAAAAACTTTAGAAACGTTGCCTTTGGTTCTAAAATAATGAGTAGTACTTATTTAATGTTTAATTATAAAAAGGAGCGTATTATAGAGAGGTTTGGTTTACAAGCAGGGTTGTCATTTATTCATTATTCTAATGCTAATGTAAAAGCGCCTAATACAAGTATAAATGCTATGGTATTAAATGTAGGGGTGACTTATAATTTAGATGACGTAGAGCCAGAATATATAACAACACTTGAGAATGCTGAGAAAGAAAAGTTTACAGAACCCATAAAATATAATATTGCTTTTAGAAGTGGTATTAATGAAAGTGATGTTGTTGGTAGCGGGCAATTTCCTTTTTACATTTTTTCTGCCTATGCAGATAAGCGTATTAATGTAAAAAGTGCCTTGCAGTTTGGAACTGATGTTTTCTTTTCAAAATTTTTAAAAGAACTTATTTATTATCAAAGTGTTTCGTTTCCTGAAGAAAACGTTTCTGGAAATGAAGATTATAAAAGAGTAGGTGTTTTTGCTGGGCATGAGTTATTCATTAATAAAACATCACTTGTGACGCAGTTAGGGTATTATGTTTATTACCCATTTGATTTTGAAGGGCGTACGTATTTCAGAATAGGTTTAAAACGTTATTTTAGTGATAAATGGTTTGGAGCGTTAACACTAAAATCGCATGGTGCGAAAGCAGAAGCGGTAGAATTTGGGATTGGTGTCAGATTATAATCAAATTGTCGTTTCCGAGAAGGTGCGAATCTTAAGAGTTAAAACTTAAAATAGATTTCTGTCGTAGTTTATCTTGAATGAAGACGAAAAGCAGGAATAGAATCATATGAAAAGAATATCTTATATATTTGTTTTGTTTTTAATAATGGCTTGCGATAGTGAGCATACAGGCGATTGTTTTCAAAAATCAGGCGATATAATTAAACAGGAAATAGCTCTTGATCCTTTTGATAAAATATTGGTGAACCGTAATATAGAACTCATTATTAAAGAAGGCATAGAGCAAAAAGTTGTTGTTGAAACTGGCGAAAACTTAATGAATGACGTGGAAGCTGTTGTTTTAGATAACAAGTTAATATTGACCGATAGTAATCATTGTAATTATGTGCGTGATTATGGTATTACCAAGATATATGTGACCTCTCCAAATATTACAGAAATAAGAAGCTCGACACAGTATGATATAAGTTCTGATGGGGTTTTAACTTATCCGAATTTAACGATTCTCTCAGAAGATTTTGGTGATCCAGATACTTTTATAACAGCCAATTTTAGATTGCAGATAGATAATAATACTTTTCGATTAGTCTTTAATGGTTTATCTAATTGTTTTATTTCGGGCAAAACAGAAAATTTGAGCCTTACTTTTGCAGCAGGAATCTCGCGTTTTGAAGGTAGAAATCTAATCGCTCAAAAGGTACAATTATGGAACAGAGCATCAAACGATATGATTGTAAACCCGCAACAAGAAATAAAAGGAACTATTTCAGGAACGGGTCATGTGATTTCTGTAAATCGTCCACCAATAATTGAGGTTAGCGAATTGTATAGAGGCCGTTTAATTTTCGAATAACAGAACGGCTTGTTTGGCTATTTCCAATTCTTCATTCGTTGGAATTACTAAAATTTTCACTTTAGAATCATCTGTATTAATAGCATGTATTCCTTTAGATCTGATTTTGTTTTTTTCAATATCTAAATGAATACCCAAAAACTCTAAATCTTTAGAAACAAGAGCCCGCATCAATTGTGAGTTTTCTCCAATACCAGCAGTGAACACTATGGCATCTAATCCGTTTAAAATAGCAGCGTAACTACCAATATATTTTTTTATACGATACACATTCATTTCTAAAGCCAATTGACATGCTTTATTCCCTTGAGCTGCTTGTTCTTGAATGTCTCTAAAATCACTAAATCCCGTAAGTCCTAGCATACCACTCTTTTTTTGTAAGAGCATGTTTATTTCGTTTAGACTGAAATCTAATTTGTTTGCTAAATGAAAAATGATAGCAGGATCGATGTCTCCACTACGGGTTCCCATTATTAAGCCGCTTACAGGAGAAAACCCTAAGGAATGATCCATGCTTTTACCATTTTTAATAGCGGTCATACTACACCCATTTCCCAAATGAATGGTGATGATTTTAGAATCTTTTTTATCTAAATAGTCGATAGTTTTTTCTGAAACATATTTATGACTCGTGCCATGAAAACCATATAAACGAATATGATGGTCCTCTAAAAAGTTATTAGGAATAGCATATTTATAAGCATGTTCAGGTATTGATTGATGAAAAGCTGTATCAAAAACGGCGACCTGCTTTGCATTTGAAAATATATCTTCTGCCACTTCAATACCTTCAAGATTAGCTGGGTTGTGTAATGGTGCTAATGATGATAATTCTTTAATTTTTTCTTTTACAACATCTGTGATCTCGGTAGTTTCATTAAAATGAATACCACCATGAACTACTCTATGACCAACAATCGAAATATCTTCAGGTGATTTTATAATTCCAGTGTTTTCGTCTAAAAGCTGTTTTGATAATAACTTTAATCCATCTTTATGGTTTAAAATAGCACTTTCAAATTCTATAGTGTTATTTTGAGTTTTGAATTTAAAAATAGCATCATCAAAACCAATGCGTTCAATTTGCCCTGAACATAAAATATGCTCTTTAGGCATAGAAAATAATTGAAATTTTATTGAGGAACTCCCAGAGTTTAAAACTAATACTTGCATGTTTATTGGTTTTGGGCTTGAATAGCTGTGATTATAACAGTGCTATAAATATCGTCGACAGTACAACCTCTACTAAGATCGTTTACTGGTTTGTTTAACCCTTGTAAAACAGGACCTATAGCTAATGCTCCTGTTTCACGCTGTACGGCTTTATAGGTGTTATTGCCCGTGTTTAAATCTGGGAAAATTAAAACACTAGCGTGTCCCGCTACTTCAGAATCTGGTAGTTTGGTTTTTCCTATACGCATATCTACAGCAGCATCATATTGAATAGGACCTTCGATTTTTAAATCTGAAGTTTGTGTTTTTACAATATCGGTAGCTTCTCTAACTTTTTCTACATCGGCTCCTTTTCCAGAAGCGCCAGATGAATAAGAAAGCATGGCGATTTTAGGCTCTATACCAAATTCTTTCGCAGTCTTAGCCGAAGAGATAGCTATTTCAGCCAATTGTTGTGCATTAGGATTTGGATTGATAGCACAATCTCCAAACACAGAAATTCGGTCTTCTAAACACATAAAGAAAATAGATGATACCAAATTCACCCCAGGTTTTGTTTTTATAAATTGTAATGCAGGTCGTAATGTATGTTGAGTTGTATGTACGGCTCCTGAAACCATGCCATCTGCATGACCTTTGTAAATCATCATGGTGCCAAAATAAGAAACATCAGACATCGTGTCTTTTGCCATTTGTAAAGTCACATTTTTGTGTTTTCTAAGTTCGTAAAATGTATTTACGTAATCTTCAAAGTGAGGTGATTTTGTAGGAGATACGATGTTTATCTCATCCGTATTTAAAGGAATATCTAATTTTTCAATAAGTTCTTTAATTTTATCTTCCTCACCCAATAATGTTAATTCTACAACATGTGCATTAATTAACTTTGCAGCAGCGCGCAAAACACGTTCGTCATAACCTTCAGGTAAAACAATATGCTTTTTGTTATTTAAAGCGCGTTGTAATAAATTGTACTGAAACATTCTAGGTGTAAATACATCAGATTCAAAAGTAATGAGTCTTTCAGCAAGCTTATCTGTATCGACATGTTTTTCGAAAGTAGCTATAGATGTTGTTATTTTTTCAGTGTTTTCAGCATATATTCTAGACTTAATATTACCAATGCTACTGGTTACATGATAGGTGCCACCTTTAACACTAATAAGAGGGACAATACTAGAAAGCCCTTCGATAAGTTTTAAAATAGGTTCTTCAGGAATAAGGCCACCTGTTAAAATAATCCCAGCAATTTTAGGATAATTTTTAGAAATGTTAGCTTGTAAAGCGCCTAAAATAATATCGGCTCTATCACCAGGAGCGATAACCAATGCATTTTCCTTTAGGTGGATTAAATAATTACGTAATTGCATAGCGCCAACACTAAAATGCTCGGTTAGATTATTTAGCATGTCTTGTCCAAAAAGAACCTCTCCACCCAAAGCTTTCGAAATTTCTTTTACAGTAGGACTACTTAGGTTAGTAATTTTTGGTATGACCGTAATATCTGTACCATTACTTATACGTGCTTTTAATTGTGCTTTAAGCGTAGAAAGATCATCGGGGTTTGCTTTGTTTGTTATTATTGAAAGCACATCAACGTCTTGTTTAAAGGTGTCATGTGCTAATTGAACACTATCTACAATCTCTTTAAGTTCTTTTTTGTCGCCTTGAGAAACTATAATAACTGGAAGCCCAAGATTTTTAGATATTAAGATATTTATGTCTAATTCTAAACTTGAGTTTTCATGAGAGAAGTCGGTGCCTTCTACTAAAACAAAATCAAAAAGTTCTTCGAGATTTTTATATTTTTTAATAATTTCATCTAAAACTTCACCAGATTTCCCTTGGTTGTATAAGTCCAGAACTTGGTTTCTTGTATATGCAAATGTTTTCTTATAATTAATATCTAACTCAAAATGAGACATCACTGTATTGATATGATTATCCATTTCTCCTGCTTCAAGATCTTCAATGATTGGTCTAAAATAGCCAACCTTGGCAGTTTTTCCTAAAAGCATACGCATTAAACCAAGAACAACAACAGATTTTCCGCTATTAGGCTCAATGGTAGCTACATAAATTCCTTTACTCATAGTGTTCTATATATTATAAGACAGCTTACTTCTAAGCTAGACAATTATACTTATTTATAAATATTCTACCGCAAAATTACCACCTACTTATTATCATAAGGATGATATTTGTCATACTTTTCATTTAAAACGTATCAATATAAAAAGAGAGGCTATTTTGATGTTAAATCTCTAAAAAGAGATTCCAAACTGGCATTTTTTTGATTAAGCTGTAAAATTTTTAATTGATTGTCATGCGCAAAATCAAATACATGAGATCGCATATCTTCTGAGGTTTTAAAAGTAATTTCATAAACAAAACCGTGTGTATTTGATACGTTTTTTACTTTTGGAAGTTTTAGTAAAAAAGCATCTTCAACGCGATAATCAAATTCTACAATAACGATTTGTTCTTCTTCTTCACGCAATTCGCTTAGTTTTTTATCAGCAACAATTTCTCCTTTATTAATTATAATCACACGATCACACATAGCTTCAACTTCTTGCATAATATGTGTAGATAGAAATACCGTTTTGGTTTCCCCAATTGTTTTAATAAGGTTTCTAATGTCAACTAATTGGTTGGGATCTAAACCAGTAGTTGGTTCATCTAATATCAAAACATCGGGGTCATGCAATAAAGCATTAGCTAAACCAACACGCTGACGATATCCTTTGGAAAGTTGCCCTATTTTTTTATGAACTTCGGGTGTTAAGCCAGTAAGTTCAATAACATCATGAATACGTTGTTTAGACACCTTGTAGATTTTAGCGTTAAAGTTTAAATATTCTTTAACAAACATGTCTAAATATAGTGGGTTATGTTCTGGTAAATACCCAACACTTTGTTGAACACGCTGTGTTTGCTCTTTTATATCATGTCCATTTACCATGGCGGCACCCTCACTAGGATTAATATAAGTGGTTAATATTTTCATCATAGTAGATTTTCCAGCACCATTCGGACCTAAAAAACCAACGACTTCTGGTTTGTTAACCTTAAACGAAATATTATTTAAAGCTTTTTGTTGACCATAGTGTTTAGAAATTCCTATTACTTCAATAGACATAATTAAAATTATTTATTCAAAAATAATAATTATATAATGCTATGGAAGTTTTGTTGTATAATCTTTAAAATTTTTAAAAAATTAAAAAAAAACTGATAGCACAATTTTGATTTCTTAAAATATTATTTACTTTAGCTGCGTAATTATGACAACAACAGTATATTATACATATTTTAACAACTGGTTTTATTTCTTTTTTAGCAAGAGGAACGAGACGTTGTATGTATAATTTATAAATATAAATTTAAAACATGAGTCTCGATGAAAATCGGGACTTTTTTTTGTTCAACGTTTAATTGAATAACCTTAATGAAGATTGAGGTCTTAATAAAATAAAACTGAATTTTGATTAAAACAGTAGCCATACAAGGAGTAAAAGGATCTTTTCATCATATTGTGTCACAGCAATTTTTTGAGAAACCTGTTGATGTTATTGAATGTTTGACATTCGATAGGGTTGTAGACTCTTTAATTACTAAAGAATGTGATGCGGCTATCATGGCTTTAGAAAACTCTATAGTAGGATCGATTATCCCTAACTATGCTTTAATTGATAAGTATGATTTACATATTGTTGGTGAACATTATTTAGATATTCAGCATAATTTAATGGCGCTACCAGGTCAGCGTATAGAGGATATAGAAGAAGTATATTCGCACCCGATGGCATTGCTGCAGTGTAAAGAGTTTTTTAAGCAGTACCCACATATTAAACTGGTAGAAGATAAAGATACAGCAGAGGTTGCTCAACGAATACATGAAAAAAAACTTAAGGGTGTTGGTGCTATTGCGAGTACTATGGCCGCAGATATATTTGAGTTAGATGTTTTGGCAACGAGTATTCAGACTATAAAACACAATGAAACGCGTTTTGTTATTGTAAAACGAACAAATTCTGAAGTGTCTGAAAACGAGATTAACAAAGCATCTGTTAAATTTGAAAGCGACCATAAACGAGGGAGTTTAGCTGCAATTCTTAATGTGATGAGCGATTGTAAATTGAATTTAACCAAAATACAATCCTTACCAATCATTGAAACACCTTGGAAGTATGCTTTTTTTGTTGATGTTACTTTTGAAAAATATGTGAATTTTAAAAAATCAAAATCTATAATTGATATTATGGGAGAAGGTTTTAAAGTGTTGGGTGAATATAAAAATGCTAAATTATGATTGAAGCAGCTAACAGATTACAAACGGTAGAAGAATATTACTTTTCAAAAAAATTAAGAGAAGTAAACTTTCTTATAGCCAGTGGAAAACCCATCATCAATTTGGGAATTGGTAGTCCAGATTTGCAGCCACCACAGCGAGTTATTGATGCTATAAAGGAAGGATTGTTAGACCCTAATGCGCACAAATATCAAAGTTACCAGGGATTACCTGAATTGAGAGAAGCTATCACAGAATTTTATAAAGCACATTTTTCAGTTTCGCTAAGTGCTTCCACAGAAGTTTTACCACTTATGGGAAGTAAAGAAGGTATTATGCATATTTCGATGGCCTATTTAAATGAAGGTGATGGAGTGTTAATTCCAAATCCAGGCTATCCAACCTATCAATCTGTTACAAAATTGGTAGGCGCAAAACCTGTTTTTTATGAATTAGATGCTGCAAATAATTGGCTGCCAGATTTTGAAGCTTTAGAGCGATTAGATTTGAGTCGGGTGAAATTGATGTGGGTAAACTATCCACATATGCCAACAGGCGCACAGTCAAACACTCATTTGTTTGAAGAATTAGTGGCATTTGCTAAACGTCATAATATTTTGATCGTTAACGATAATCCATATAGTTTTATATTAAATGATGCGCCAAAAAGCATATTAAGTGTTGCAGGAGCCAAAGATGTTTGTTTAGAACTTAATTCGCTGAGTAAGACTTTTAATATGTCTGGGTGGCGCGTAGGAATGGTTGTTGGTAATAGTGAGCATATAAACAATATTTTAAAGGTGAAGAGTAACATGGATTCTGGAATGTTTTATGGCATTCAAAAGGGTGCTATTGAAGCTTTAAGGTGTTCAAGTATGTGGTTTGTTACTTTAAATAGTGTTTATAAACAACGTCGCGATTTAGTTTGGAAATTAGCAGACGCTTTAAATTGTACTTACGATAAAAATGCGACAGGACTTTTTGTTTGGGCTAAATTGCCTGCCTCTGAAAAAGCTGAAGCATTTATAGATTTAGTACTTAAAAACAATCATATATTCATTACCCCAGGAACTATTTTTGGGAGTAAGGGTGAAGGCTATATCCGATTTTCTTTATGTGCATCGAATGATGTTTTAGAGGAAGCCATAACAAGAGTAAAATAAATATTCTGTTTGCAGTTAGTTAGCAGCAAATAGTAATTATAGACCGTGAAATATAAATAGTAATTAATAATTCTTCCCTTAGGGAAGATGTCTCAAAGAGACAGATGGAATGAAAAATATATACATTATAGGCGTTGGATTAATAGGTGGTAGTCTTGCTATAGATATAAAGCAAAATGACCCAGAAGTGGTTATTCATGGTATTAGCAGAAAGCAAAGTACACTAGATGAAGCTTTATCTCTTAATTTAATTGATAAAAAAGCAACTTTAGATGATATAGGTAATGCCGATTTAGTTATCATATCCATTCCAGTAGATGCTACCGTAAAGTTGTTACCAACTATTTTAGATAAGATCTCAGATTCGGGATTGGTTGTAGATGCTGGATCTACCAAAGTAGATATCTGTAAAATTGTCGAAAATCATCCTAAGCGTAGAAATTTTTTAGCAATGCACCCCATTGCTGGAACCGAACACTCGGGGCCTAGTGCTGCTATTTCTGGTTTGTTTAAAGGTAAAACAAATATTGTTTGTGAAGTTGAAAAAACAACATTTAAACTTCAAGAAAAAGCATTGAAACTTTTTGTGGATATAGGGATGCGTATTCGTTATATGAATCCAGAGGCTCATGATAAGCACATTGCGTACATGTCGCATTTATCACATATAAGTTCATTTATGTTGGGGAAAACGGTGATAGAAAAAGAAAAAAATGAACGAGATATTTTTGATATGGCGGGTAGTGGGTTTGCTTCTACAGTTCGTTTGGCAAAAAGCTCACCAGAAATGTGGACACCTATATTTAAACAAAATAAAGAGAATGTCATTGAAACTTTAAAAGAATACATCGATAACCTGAATCAGTTTAAAAAACTCATGGAAAAAGATGATTTTGAAGCAGTTTATAACGAAATGAAAAATACGAATCATATAAAACAAATTTTAAACGGAATAGCTTAGTCAGCTAAATATTAAGTAATATGGAAAATAAAAAAGAAATGAGAAACTGGTTGGATGCACTAAATTTAGATCATCCTTTGGTTATTGCAGGACCTTGCAGTGCTGAAACAGAAGAACAAGTATTAAAGATAGCTCATGAGCTAAAAGATACAGATGTTAGCTATTTTAGAGCTGGTATTTGGAAACCAAGAACAAGACCAGGAATGTTTGAAGGTGTTGGCGCATTGGGTTTAAAATGGTTACAAAAAGTAAAAGCAGAAACAGGAATGAAAATCTGTACAGAAGTAGCAAATGCAGCTCATGTAAAATTAGCTTTAGAGCATGATGTAGATTTATTATGGATTGGAGCACGTTCTACAGTAAGCCCATTCATCATGCAAGAAATTGCAGATGCTTTACAAGGAACAGATAAGCCTGTATTGATAAAAAATCCAGTAAATCCAGATTTATCTTTATGGTTAGGTGGTATCGAAAGAATATATAAATCGGGTGTTAAAAATATTGGAGCTATTCATAGAGGTTTTTCAACTTACCAAAAAACCAAATATAGAAACATTCCAGAATGGCAATTAGCTATTGAGTTTCAAAATAAATTTCCAGATATTCCTTTAATTAACGATCCATCGCATATTACTGGTAAACGAGATATGATTTTTGATGTATCTCAAACGGCTTTAGATTTAAATTTTGACGGATTAATGATTGAAACACATTACGATCCTGAAAACGCATGGAGTGATGCTGCACAACAAGTAACGCCTAGTACTTTAGTGCAAATTATGAAGGATCTTAAAATTAGAAAAGAGACTAATGCTGAAGCAGAATATAACAGTGCATTAGATAATTTAAGAGCACAAATAGATATAGTAGATAACCAAATTATTGATTTATTAGGAAGTCGTATGAAGGCTGCCGATGGTATTGGGGCACTTAAAAAGCAAAAGAATGTTGCTGTTTTACAATCTAAACGTTGGAATGAAATTTTAGGGAAAATGGTATTAGAAGGTGAAGCACACGGATTAAGTGAAGAGTTTATCTTGAGAATGTTTAAAGCGATTCACCAAGAATCTATTAATCACCAAGAAAAGATTATTAATGGTTAAAAGCAATTTATAATTAGTTATAATATAAAAGCCTCGCAATTGCGAGGCTTTGTTATTTTGAGAAAGAAATTAAAATTATTATTTATTTCTTTTAAAAATATAACGGGTAATAAAAATACCTTGCTTATCATCTTTACCGCCTTTACTTTCTACAGCGCTGGTCACAAAAGCTAATTCCCAACCTTCTTCTATCATCGTGTTGATTTTTGAAGTGATTATTGCATCATTGGCAGCAATGTTTTGAAAACGAATACCACCAATATTATAAAAGTTCAATAATTTTGTTTCATCAAAACCTTTAACTCTTATTTCTCCACGTTTAGATTTGTTACGCGTTTTGTCTTCTTCGGTTTGTGTACTAGTATATTCTTTATAATCTTTTTCTTCGTTAGCGCTAATAATTCTAGAACGTCCTAAGCCATTAGGAACAATAGACTCTACACTAGTAATAACTTTGTACTGTACTTGAGCGCCAGCATCAATAAAAGAAAATAAAGCAATAGTAAAAATAATAAGTAATTTTTTCATGTTGTTGATTGTTTTAAAATTAATAATGACAAGTTTAAACAATATCTATGCCAAAAAAAATATTTTTTAGCTTTACTTTTGAAAAAATATGACAGGACTCGTTTATAAATCTACAGGAAGTTGGTATACGGTTAAAACCGATTTAGGCCATGTTTATGAATGCCGTATAAAAGGGAAGTTCCGTATTAAAGGTATTAAAAGTACAAACCCTATTGCCGTTGGCGACCTAGTAGATTTTGAGCTTGAAACCAATAATAATCAGGAGTCTGGCATTATACATAAGATTCACGATAGAACAAATTACATAGTTAGAAAATCGGTTAACTTATCTAAACAAACACACATTATTGCAGCCAATCTAGATCAGGTTTTTTTAATGATTACTATTAATAACCCACCAACATTAACTAGCTTTATCGATCGGTTTTTAGTAACAGCTAATGCTTATTCTATTAAAACGGTATTGCTGTTTAATAAAATAGATGTCTACGATGAGGAAACCCTTTTAGAGGTTAAGTACCTTGCTCATATTTATAGAAAAATAGGGTATGAGTGTATAGGTGTTTCTGCTAAAACGGGTAAAAATGTAGATAAGGTAAAAACATTGATGCGGAATAAGGTTAGTATGTTTTCAGGGCATTCTGGAGTTGGAAAATCAACACTCGTAAATGCTATAGAGCCAGCTTTAAATATTAAGACAAAAGAAATTTCAACACAGCACATGCAGGGACAGCATACAACAACCTTTGCTGAAATGTTTGATTTGAGTTTTGATGCAAAAATTATTGATACACCTGGTATAAAAGGGTTTGGAGTGGTAGATATGGATAAGGAAGAGGTTGGTGATTATTTTCCAGAAATATTTAAATTGAAACAGGATTGTAAATTTAATAATTGCTTACATGTTAAGGAACCTAAATGTGCCGTTAAAAAAGCACTAGATAATGATGAGATAACATTTTCGCGCTACCGAAGTTATTTGCAAATTATTGAAGGAGAAGACGAGCATTATAGAACGGATAATTGGGACAATCAGTAATCAGTTTGCGTAGCAGTATAATAATTAGTTTTAATCAATGATAAAAAGTCCCCTTTGGGGATTTAGGAGGATGAAAGCAGTAATTCAAAGAGTATCTAAAGCAAGTGTAACTATTGAAGGAGAGGAAGTAGCATCCATTTCACAAGGGCTTTTAATTCTTTTAGGTATTGTTAGTGAAGATACCTTAGAAGATATTAAATGGTTAATTAATAAAATTGCAAACCTTCGTGTTTTTGGTGATGAAAATAATATAATGAATAACTCTCTACTAGATGTTAATGGTGATGCTATTGTAGTAAGTCAATTTACCTTGCATGCTTCTACAAAGAAAGGAAATAGGCCAAGTTATATTAAAGCGGCAAAACCAGATGTCGCCATACCGCTTTACGAAAGTTTTGTAAAACAATTAGAAGTTTGTTTAGGTAAAAAAGTACAGACTGGACAATTTGGAGCCGATATGAAGGTCGCATTAATTAATGACGGACCAGTAACTATAATAATCGATTCAAAAAACAAAATGTAATGGCATCTGTATTTGGACACAGTATCGTTGGTTTTACATTAGCAAAAGTCATTGATAAGCACCATGCTAAATGGTTAATAATATTTGCTATATTCTCAACAATACTTCCAGATTTTGATGTTATAGGTTTTAAGTTTGGTATTCCTTATGAGCATCCTATGGGGCATCGAGGATTTTCACATTCTATATTGTTTTCGGTTATATGGGCTTTTGTTTTAATGATTACCCTAGGTAGAAAAAATAAAAGTGTCTGGTTTCTAGTTATTTTTTTATCCACACTCTCACATGGCCTTTTAGATGCTATGACATCAGGAGGAGAAGGGGTTGGGTTTTTGATTCCATTTGATAATAGCCGTTTTTTCTTCCCATTTCGAGATATTCAAGTATCACCAATTGGAGTAGAAGCATTTTTTTCAGAATGGGGAATGCGAGTGTTATTCAGCGAATTTAAATATGTTTTTATCCCATCTTTACTTATATTGGCTGTAAGATTTTTAATTTGTCGCTTTAAAGATATTTTATAGTAAAAACTGATTTTCCTCATATAATAATCATTATTATACAAGTACCTTGAATATTTAAAATCCTTAATATATGATTATTAAAAAAATTGTGGGCGTGTTTATCTTGCTCATGACTTTAACTGTTACTTCACAAGAAAATTTATATCAGAGTTTAATCCTCCCAGAAAACCTAACAAAAAATGCAAATGCAGTTCTTAGAGTAGACGATACTCAAATAGAAATTTCGTCATTAAAAAATCTAACTCATAAATATAAACGAGTAGTAACAATATTGAATAAAAAAGGAGATAGCTATTTAAAAGCATTTGTGCATTATGATGATGAAATTAATATTAAAAAGTTAAATGCTTTTGTTTATAATAAGTTTGGTCAAGAAATCAAAAAGTTTAAAAAAAATGATTTTAAAGATGTTGCTGCAGTTAGTAGTTTTTCTTTATATGAAGACAATAGAGTAAAATACTTAGAATATACTCCTACAGAATATCCTTATACAGTTGAATTCGAATACATAAAAGAAACTTCTAATACTGCTTGGGTTCCTTTTTGGAGGCCATTGGAAGGATATTTTATAAGCACGCAGTATAGCTCATTTAAAATCATTTATGATGCTTCTGTTGGGATAAATAAAAAAGAGAAAAACTTTTCTGGATATAATATTATAGATAATTGCGAAAATGGTATTTTGAATTATGAAGCTAAAAATATTGAGGCCTTAAAACCAGAACAAATGAGTCCTGAATTTAGAAATCTTGGACCTAGGTTATTGGTGTCAGCAAAACACTTTCATTATGGAGGATTTTATGGTTCTGCTGAGGACTGGGTCAGTTTAGGGAAATGGTTTAATGATAATCTACTTGTTGGAAGGTCAAGTCTTACTGAAGCTACTGAGGCTCAAATCAAAAAACTAGTTATAGGTATTGATGACCCTATCGAAAAAGCTAAAATTGTATATGGATTTGTGCAAGATAATACTAGGTATATAAGTGTTCAAGTTGGGGTTGGAGGTATGCAGCCTATTTCAGCTTTAGATGTAGATAAAGTGAAATATGGAGATTGTAAAGGATTAACAAATTATACAAAAGCTTTACTGGATGTTGTTGGTGTTCCTTCTAATTATACAAGATTATATGCCTCTCCGGATAGTCAAATTGGGGTGGAGAAAGATTTTACTTCTTTCATTGGTCAAACCAATCATGTCATTCTTAATATCCCACAAGAAGATAAAGAGGACATCTGGTTGGAGTGTACAAGCCAGAAGTTACCCTTTGGTTTTATTGGAGATTTTACAGATGATAGAGATGTCTTAGTTATAACTCCAGAAGGCGGGAAAATTCAACATACAAAAAAATACAAAACTGGAGAGAACATTCAACGAATTAAAGGACATTATACAATTTCGAATGAAGGTACCATTAATGCTAGTGTGAATGTTAATTCTAAGGGTATACAGTATGATGATAAATATTGGTTAGAAACCGAAACAGAAAGAGATCTTGATAAACACTATAAAAAACGTTTGAAATATATCAATACTATTAAGATTAATAGCATGCATATTACAAATGATAAAGAAGCTGTTGAGTTTATTGAAGATGTTAGTTTTCAGGCAACTAATTATTCTAAAAAGATAGGTAATAGAATGTTATTGACATTAAATGCTTTAAATAGAAATACCGATATACCAGATCGTTACAGGAATAGAAAACTTCCTCTAAAAATTAAAAGAGGTTTTACAGATATCGATGAGGTTGAAATTACATTACCACAAGGTTATAAGGTAGAATCTAAACCTAATAGTAAAAATATTGAAAACAAATTTGGAAGGTATAAAGCAGAGGTAATCGAAAAAGATGAAAATACACTTATATATAAAAGAGAATTTGTAGTTAAAGATGGCGAGTTTCCTAAAGAAGATTACGATGCATTTAGAAACTTTTATAAAGACGTGAATAAACAAGACAATGCAAAAGTGGCTCTAATTAAAAAACAATAAATTGAAAAATAATAAAATGAAGATCACAGTTATTTTATTTAGCTTATGCTTTACTTTAACAGTATTTACTCAAGACTATAAATTCGGAAAAATTTCTAAAGAGGAGCTGCAAGAAAAATTTAACCCATTAGATTCATCTGCAAGTGCTACGTATTTGTATAAGTATAGAAAGACTTTTTTTGAATATATACAAGGTGAAGGTTTTCGTTTGGTAACAGACGTGCATGAGCGCATAAAAATATATAATAAAGAAGGCTTTGATTATGCGACTAAACAAATTAGTTTATATAAAAGTAAAACTGATAAAGAAGAGATATATAATATAAAAGCTTATACTTATAATTTATTGGAAGAGAAAATTGAGAAAAGTAAGCTGACAAAAGTGGGTGTTTTTAAAACAGAAAAGTCTAAATATCTTAATGAAACAAAATTCACCATGCCAAATATTAAAGAAGGGTGTGTGGTTGAGCTAAAGTATCAGATTTTATCTCCTTTTTATTGGAATGTCGATGATTTTAATTTTCAGTATGACATTCCTGTAAAAAAATTAGAAGCAACATTTGAAGCTCCAGAGTATTTTGTTTTTAAAGTGAATACAAAAGGTTTTTTGTCAGTCATTCCTAAAACAGACAATGAAAGAGATAAGATTACTTTTAATAGTAAAACCCGATCTTCTGACGGTTATGTGAGTAGTACATCATTCCATTCTTCAGATGTAGATTTTACTAAAAAAGTATCATCTTATAACCTTACCGATGTGCCTGCTTTAAAAGATGAGCCTTATGTGAATAGTATAAATAATTTCAGGTCGGCCGTACAGTATGAATTGTCATATACAAAATTTCCGCAATCTACAATTAAGTATTATTCGACAACCTGGGAGGATGTTGTAAAAACTATTTATAAAAATTCATCTTTTGGAGACGAATTAAATAAAATAAGCTATTTCAAGGAGGAAATAGATGCGATGATTAATTCGATATCAGACCCGATGAAGCGTATCTCTTTAATTTTTGATTTTGTTAAATCTAAGGTGAAATGGAATGGTTATTATGGTAAATATACTAACGATGGTGTTAAAAAAGCGTTTAAAGGTCATGTAGGAAATGTTGCGGAGATAAATTTAATGTTAACAGCCATGTTAAAGTATGCAGGTTTAAATGCGTATCCTGTTTTGGTAAGTACAAGGAAAAATGGGGTTCCATTGTTCCCTACAAGAGAAGGTTATGATTATGTTGTTAGTTATGTTAAATCTCCAGAAGGAATTATACTATTAGATGCTACAAGTAAATACAGTACACCCAATGTTTTGCCATTTAGAACATTAAATTGGCAAGGACGGGTCATTGCAGAAAAAGGAGGGTCTACATTGGTAGATTTATATCCTAAGCAAAAATCAAAAAATAGTATTTCCATGATGATCAATTTAGATGAAGAAGGGAATATTGATGGAAGTTATAGAAGTGTAAAAACCAATCATACGGCATTATCATATAGACAAAAATATAACAAGGCGAATGAGGAAGATTTTTTAGAAAAACTAGAAAATAAATATGATGGTTTAGAAATTTCTGATTTTCAAGTTAAAGACAAAAACAATTTATCTAAACCAGTAACAGAATCTTATAAGTTTATTAAAGAAAGTCAAGCAGATATTATAGGCGATAAATTATATTTTTCACCAATGTTCTTTTTAAAGACTTCAGAAAACCCTTTTAAATTAGAGAATCGAGAATTTCCTATAGATTTTGGATATCCGATTACAGAAAAATATAGATTATTTATTAAATTGCCTGAAGGCTATAAGGTAGAATCACTTCCAGAAAAAGTAGCATTTGCTATGCCAGAGGGATTAGGTGTATTTAAGTATGATATAACACAAAAAGATAATACTCTTCAGTTAGTAGTAAATTCAGAAATTAATCAACCAATCATTTCTCCTATATATTATGATGCTTTGAAAGAGTATTTTAAGCAAATGATAGAAAAAGAAAATGAACAAATAGTTTTAACTAAAATATAGTATGGATATAAAAAATGCACAAAAAATAGTTGACGATTGGATCAATGCGCATGGCGTGCGCTATTTTAATGAACTTACCAATATGGCACAGCTTACTGAGGAAGTAGGTGAAGTAGCTCGCATTATAGCAAGACGTTATGGCGAACAAAGTGAAAAAGAGAGTGACAAAGGTAAAGATCTTGGAGAAGAATTGGCAGATGTTTTATTTGTGGTATTATGTTTAGCCAACCAAACTGGGGTCGATTTGCAAAAAGCATTTGACAAAAGAATGGATAAGAAAGCAAAACGAGATCATGATAGGCACCATAATAACGAAAAATTAAAGTAAATTTGCAGCTTGTTTAAAAGAGAATTAATAGGCATGCATATTACACTTCAAAAATCGACAATTTCTAAGCAATCTTCAATTCAAATAACAGGATCTAAAAGTGAATCCAACAGATTATTACTTTTAAAAGCACTGTATCCCGAAATAAGTCTTGATAATGTATCAAATTCTGATGATAGTAACTTAATGACTCATGCTTTAAGTACAGATTCAGATTTAGTAGATATAAATCATGCAGGAACAGCAATGCGCTTTTTAACTGCTTATTTTTCAATTCAAGAAGGCAGAGAAGTAACGCTTACAGGTTCTAAAAGAATGAAGGAACGCCCTATTGAAGTGTTAGTAGAAGCTCTTCGAGAACTTGGTGCAGATATTAGTTATGTTGAAAATGAAGGTTTTCCTCCAATAAAATTAAAAGGAAAAAAGTTAACAAAACATAAAGTATCATTAAAAGCTAATGTAAGTAGCCAATATATTTCTGCTTTATTGCTTATCGCTTCTAAACTTGAAAACGGATTGGAGTTAACTCTGGAAGGAGAAATAACATCGGTTCCATACATAAAAATGACACTTAGTTTGTTGGATGAGATTGGAGTAGAATCCTCATTTAAAGGCAATGTTATAACAGTAAAGCCAGTAAGTAGCAACCAACAACCAAAAACATTAACTGTAGAGTCAGATTGGTCATCAGCATCCTATTTTTTTAGTATTGTAGCCATGAGTGAAGTTGGAACAACGATTACATTATCTTCATACAAAGAAAATTCTTTACAAGGCGATTCTGTTTTAGTAGATATTTACAAACATTTTGGAGTAAGTGCTGTTTTTAATGATAATAGCAGCGTTACTTTAAAAAAAGAGTTTTCAAATTTAGAGCCATTGACTTTAAATTTAAAAAATGCTCCAGATATTGCTCAAACAATTACTGTAACCTGTTTTGCTTTAGGGATGTCTTGTGATTTAACGGGGCTTCATACACTTAAAATTAAAGAAACTGACAGATTGGTTGCTTTAAAGAATGAAATTGAAAAACTAGGAGGAAACGTTGAAATCACAGATAAGTCTTTGCATTTATCAGTTTCTAATACGATCAACGAGCTGGTATCTATAGCCACCTATCACGATCATAGAATGGCAATGGCATTTGCGCCTTTAGCTCTTAAAAAGGCTATAATTATTGAAGATGCCATGGTTGTTTCAAAATCATATCCGACCTTTTGGGACGATTTAAAATCTATTGGATTTAAAATAACTAAATAATAATCACTCATTTACTTGACAACCCCTATTCGCAGATTGTATATTTGCAGCTTTCAAAAAAACTAATACAACTTCTTAAATAAATCTTTCAATAGAATAGGTTATTTTTTTAACCTAAGATTTATATTATTGAAAATATTATTTAAGACACTAAAAACAAAAAACTAACAAATGAAATTATCACACTTTGGTTTCAATCTCCCAGATGAATTATTAGCAGAGTACCCTGCAGAAAACAGAGACGAGTCACGTTTAATGGTTTTAAATAGAAAAGAACAAACCATTGAACATAAAATGTTTAAGGACTTAATAAATTATTTTGACGAAAAAGATGTATTAATCCTTAATAATACGAAAGTGTTTCCTGCAAGATTATACGGTAATAAAGAAAAAACAGGGGCTAGAATAGAAGTGTTCTTATTAAGAGAATTAAACGAAGAACAACGTCTTTGGGATGTTTTGGTGGATCCTGCTCGTAAAATAAGAATTGGGAACAAATTGTATTTCGGTGATGATGATACATTAGTAGCAGAGGTTATAGATAATACGACATCTAGAGGACGTACATTACGTTTTTTATATGATGGATCTTATACAGAGTTCCGTAGAAAGTTGAATGAACTTGGAGAAACACCACTTCCAAAGTATATAAAAAGAGATGTAGAGCCAGATGATGAAGAGCGTTACCAGACGATATATGCAAAAAACGAAGGTGCTGTAGCAGCTCCAACTGCTGGTCTTCATTTTTCTAAACACTTACTAAAAAGATTAGAAATTAAAGGTGTCGATTTTGCAGAAGTAACTTTACATGTAGGATTAGGTACTTTTAACCCAGTTGAGGTTGAAGATTTGTCTAAACACAAAATGGATAGCGAAGAGCTGAAGATTGATGAGAAAGCTGTTGATATTGTAAATAATGGTATTGAAAATAAAAGGCGTATCTGTGCTGTAGGTACTACTGCTATGCGAGCGATAGAAAGTTCTGTGTCGTCTAATGGTAGATTAAATGAAGTAGATGGATGGACAAATAAATTTATTTTCCCTCCTTACGATTTTAGTATCGCTAATTGCATGATTACTAATTTTCATACTCCAAAATCAACATTATTGATGATGGTTTCGGCATTTGCAGGACATGATTTTATAAAAAAAGCATACGAGGAAGCTGTAAAAGAAAAGTATAAATTTTATAGCTATGGTGACGCTATGTTAATCATATAAATTGAATTAATTCAATATAAAAAATAATAAAGGGCCTCTAAAAAGAGGCTCTTTATTGTAATGGACTTATTTTAAATGTAAAGAAAACGCTGTCATAGTTGTTTTCTGTAATGAGTTTTAACGACGCCCAAATTCATAATTCCCAAATCAAATATCTAAATTCGAAAAACCTTTCACTATTTTAGCAACACTTATGGCAGCAGGTAAAAAAGACATTCGAGCATTAACCAAAGACGATCTAAGGGCATTCTTTGTAAAGCAGGGAGATAAAGCCTTTCGTGGGAATCAGGTTTATGAGTGGCTTTGGCAAAAATCGGCACATACTTTCGAGGATATGACCAATGTTTCAAAGGAAACACGTCAAATGCTAGAAGACAATTTTGTTATCAATCATATCGAAGTTGATACCATGCAACGTAGTAAAGATGGTACAGTGAAAAATGCGGTTCGATTGCATGACGGCTTAATAGTGGAGTCGGTTTTAATACCAACGGCAACAAGAACAACGGCCTGTGTATCTAGTCAAGTAGGTTGTAGTTTAGATTGTAAATTTTGTGCAACAGCACGTTTAAAGCGCATGCGTAACTTAAACCCAGATGAAATTTACGATCAGGTAGTCGCTATCGATAAAGAAAGTCGTTTGTATCATAATCGGCCGTTAAGTAACATCGTTTTTATGGGCATGGGAGAGCCCCTCATGAATTATAATAATGTTATTAAGGCTATTGATAAAATTACCTCCTCGGATGGGCTAGGGATGTCTGCAAAGCGAATTACTGTATCGACATCGGGTGTGCCGAAAATGATAAAAAAAATGGCAGATGATGAAGTGAAGTTCAATTTGGCGGTATCTTTGCATTCAGCTATTGATGAAGTTCGAACGGCAATAATGCCCTTTAATGAAACCTTTCCTTTAATAGATTTAAAAGAAGCATTGGAATATTGGTATGCAAAAACCGAGCGTAAAATTAGTTATGAATATGTGGTTTGGAAAGGTATAAACGATACGCAAAAAGATATTGATGCTTTCGTGAAGTTTTGTAAGTATGTACCTTGTAAAGTAAATATAATTGAATATAATCCTATTGACGATGGAGAATTTCAACAAGCTACAAATGAAGCTTTGGAAAATTATATAAATACCTTAGAAAAAAATAGAATCGTTGTAAATGTACGTCGCAGTAGAGGAAAAGATATTGATGCGGCCTGCGGACAATTAGCAAATAAAAAATAAAAAGAGCTTCAAATTGAAGCTCTTTTTGGCATTGGTTAGTTAGTTAGTTAGTTAGTTAGTTAGTTAGAGTGGAGTTATTTTTTAATTATTTTAAGAGTAGCTGATCTTTCTTCAGATTTAACAGTAATAAAATACAGGCCTTTATTGAGTGTAGATAAATCAATAGAATTGTTTACAATGTTATCAGATTTAATATCGATTATTCGTTGTCCTAATTGATTAATTATTGTTGCGGAGTCAATAGATGACTTGGTATCAATTTTCAAGATGTCTTTGACTGGGTTAGGGTAAGCACGAACTATTTTTAATGTATCGTCTTCAATAGATAAAGATGTCGAAAAAGAGACTTCAAAATCATCAACTAATAATTGATTTTGATCAGTACAGTCATAATGTCTTACAATTATCCCGATGGTTTTTCCAGCAAATAATGCAGGTATGTCTGCTGTAATATCTTTTGCACTATTATCTCCGCCAGCGGTTAAAGTTTCTTCATAAATTTCTGTTAGTGTCCCATTAAAATCGGCATCATCATAAACTATAATGGCGAAATTTTCTGCAAAGAAATTGGAGTCATTAGACCCAACTTTCATTTTAAAAGAAATTGAAAGCGCATTTACTGGAATTGCAAATGTAGGGGTGAATAATAAGTTGTCAGGTGTTATAGGTGTCCCTCCAGTCGCTGCTGGTTCTGGATCCCAAGATTTTGAGAAACCTAGAGCTCCAGTAAAACCTAGTGATTCTCCTCCACCTGAGTAAAAACCCCAAGTGTCATCATTTATGTCTGCGGTTCCATTGCCTACACTCCATCCAGTTAAATCTTCTAAATCTGATGACCATGCTACTGTTTGAGCATTGAAAGAAATTGTTGAAATCAGAAATATGATTAATAAAGTAATTTTTTTCATATTTAATTGATTGGTTATTATGTATTTAAGTTACATAATATTTTTTATGAACCAACATTTTATCGATCAAGCGTTTTTTTAAGAGATTAATAGTAAAGCTATAGAAAAAGAATTTTCGAGAATCTATAGTAGTAATATCTTAACTTTATTAGTAATTTCGCTGAGATTAAGTTTTAATATTGAAAATAGTAGAGCAAATAAAGCAACCAATAGCTTATGAGATGGATCTTTTCGAGCAAAAGTTTCAGCTCTCTATGTCTAGTAAGGTTGCGTTACTTAATAGGATTACACACTATATAGTGAATAGGAAAGGGAAACAAATGCGACCTATGTTCGTGTTTTTGGTTTCTAAAATGGTATCTAATGGTGAGGTTAATGAACGAACTTACAGAGGGGCTTCGGTAATTGAGCTGATACATACTGCAACTTTAGTACACGATGATGTGGTCGATGATAGTAACCGCCGCCGTGGTTTTTTCTCTGTAAATGCACTTTGGAAAAATAAGATTGCCGTTTTAATTGGCGATTATTTACTGTCTAAAGGTTTGCTTTTAAGTATAGATAATAGTGACTTCGATTTACTTAAGATTATTTCTGTTGCGGTTCGTGAAATGAGTGAAGGTGAGTTACTTCAAATTGAAAAGGCTAGAAAACTTGATATCACAGAAACGATTTACTATGAAATTATCCGTCAAAAAACAGCAACTTTAATTGCTGCTTGTTGTAGTTTGGGTGCGGCATCTGTAAAGCCAGAATCGCAGCATGTAGAGTCTATGCGGAAATTTGGTGAACTTATAGGGATGGCGTTTCAGATAAAAGATGATTTGTTCGATTATGGTGATACCCAGATAGGGAAGCCTACAGGTATTGATATTAAAGAACAGAAAATGACTCTACCTTTAATTTATGTGCTTAATCAATCTTCAAAAAAAGAAAAAAACTGGCTCATTAATTCTATAAAAAATCACAATAAAGATACTAAGCGTGTTAAAGAGGTTATTGCTTTTGTGAAAAATAATGGCGGATTAGATTATGCTATAAAAAAAATGAAAGCATTTCAGGAAGAAGCCTTGCAGATACTTCAAACGTATCCAGAATCAGATTATAAAAATTCACTAGAACTTATGGTGAATTATGTGATTGATAGGAAGAAGTAGTCTGTCTTTAGTGTATCGGTTTTCTAATAATTGTTTTCCTCTTTCTGCTAAATAAGCATGATTTATTAACTGATAGGTTTTATTTTTTTAAAATTTACAAAAAAAAAATCAAGTGATTCAATTTTAATACTTTACCTCTTTTTAAAGTACATTTATAAAAATATTTTAATGCTTAGGCAACCATTAGCATAAAATTTGCGTCTTTAAAAATAGAAGGCTAAATGAAATTATTTTTGAAAGTAATCCAACTGCATAAAAACGAAGCGACACTTATAAAAAAAGCGATTAAAAACAATCGAGAGGCACAACATGTATTATTTGAAATACATGCTCCAAAAATGTTAAGTGTTTGTAGATATTATATAAAAGATTTACAACAGGCCGAAGAAGCAATGCTTAATGGTTTTTTTAAAGTGTTCTCTAATTTAAAAAGTTTTAAAAGTGAAGGCAGTTTTGAAGGTTGGATTCGACGGATTATGGTAAGGGAATCTATTTCATTTTTAAGACAAAAAAAACAGATAACGTTTTCTATTGAAAATTTTGAGTATAGTAGCGATTATACAAATAATATTAATACCAATATAGAAGTTGCCGAAATACAGCAACTCATAGATGGGCTTCCCGAAGGTTATAAAATGGTATTCGTTATGTATGCTATTGAAGGGTATAAGCATAGTGAAATAGCAGAGATGTTAAACATAACAGAAGGCACATCAAAATCGCAATTATTTAAAGCACGAAAATTGCTTCAGGAAAGTATTAAAAAATTAAACAAAACAACAAGCTATGGCACCAATTAAATTTGAAAATAACATAAAGGATAAGCTTGATAAAAGAACATTGCAACCATCTAATAATGCCTGGGATAAACTTTCTGAGCGTTTAGATAATCAAGAAAAAAAGAAACATAACAAACCCATTTTGTGGTTAGGTGTAGCAGCAAGTATTGTTGGGGTTTTGTTAGTAGTTACTCAATTCTTTAATACTAAAACTAGTATAGACAATGTTCCTAAAACGGTAGTTATTCCAGAGGTTGTGAAACCGAATACGAATAAAGCAATAGCAATTGAAGCTCTTGTTGATATTGAAAAGGCTTCAGGGAATATCCAGAAAAACCGAAAGGAAATCACTAAAGAAGAAATAAAAAAATCAGTTTTAGCCACGCAAGAACTTAATAAAAAACAAACAACTATAGTTCAAGAGAATGATATAGAAAAATTAAAGGAAAAGGTTGATGAGCCTCTAGAAGTCAGAGAAGAATCTTTAACTTTTGAACAAGAAAAAATACAAGCAGTTGCCAATCGAATACAAACATTAAAAGATAATAACACTGTAACAGACGATGCCATTGATGCTTTGTTATTAGAGGCTCAAAAAGAAATCATGTTAAACAAATTATATAATGAAGCTACAGGAGTAGTTGATGCTAATTTATTACTTCAAGACGTTGAAACAGAATTAGATCAATCCTTTAGGAGTAAAGTTTTTGAAGTCATAAAAGCCAGTTACGGTACAGTAAAAACAGCGGTTGCCCAGCGTAACGATTAATTGTTATTTCTGTGTGTGGTATAAAGCTAGTCGAAGAGAAGCTGGAAACTTCATAAATGATAATCATAAGTAAACATCAAATCAATTATCAATAAAAGCTGAAATATCCATCTAACTGTATTTAGGATGATGTTCTCAGTATTAAAAAACGAACAGTTATGCAAACTATTACTAAGTATTTAGCACTAGCCGTGCTATGTGTAAGTGTGCAATTAATCAATGCACAAGACACAATTCAAAATGTAAATAATAAAGAAAAAATTGAAACTTTAAAAGAAATTAAGGAACGTATTAAAAGTGAAGAACGCGATTTTTTAAAGACAGAAGTAGAAGCTATTAATCTACGTTTAGAAAAAGGGGAGCTCTCCAATGAAGAAGCTAACATATTAAAAAAAGAAGTGGCTCAGAAAAGAGCTTTAAATATTGAAAACCGTATTACAATTATAAATAATAAAATTGCTCTTTTAGAACGAAATGAAGAGGGATATAAAACAGATAACAGTGAAGATTTATCAAAAATAGGTTTTAGTCTTGGTGGTGATGATGGCAGTTTTGCAGGTGTTAAAATTAAAAACAAAAATAAACCAAAGAAATATGACCGACGTACTTCTAGTGATTTTGTATTGGCTTTTGGTTTTAATAATGCTATTATTAAAGGTGAAAAGTTTGATAATTCCCCTTATAAGTTTGGAGGATCTCGGTTTTTAGAATTAGGTTGGGCATGGAAAACGCGGGTATTCAAAAACTCTAATTTTTTACGTTTTAAATACGGATACTCTTTTCAGATAAATGGCTTAAAGCCCGATGATAATAAGTATTTTATTCAACAAGGTAATCAAACCGTATTGCAAGAATTTCCAGAAAACCTTAAGAAATCTAAGCTATCAATTACCAATTTGGTATTTCCAGTTCACTTTGAGTTCGGACCTTCAAAAAAGATTGATAAAGATACTTATTTTAGATATTCTACGAGGAATCAATTCAAAATAGGCTTAGGGGGTTATGGGGGCTTTAACATTGGTACCCGTCAAAAGCTTAAGTACATGATGAATGGTGAGCGTATAAAAGACAAGCAAAAGCGTGGTTTTAATACTAGTGATTTAGTCTATGGATTAAGTGGTTATATTGCTTTTGATGATATAGCTCTCTATGTTAAATACGATTTATCGCCTATTTTTAAAGATCAGATTGTTGAACAGAACAATATTTCAATAGGTGTTAGGTTCGATATGGATTAAAATATAAAAGGTCTGAAAAGTGTTTAAATGTTATTGTGTATTTTTTAATAGAAAAAACTTAGAGAGTATATAAATCCATGTTATCGGGCTCAATGGATTGCTATAAAATACAACCCAAGTTCAAATAAAAGTACTTGCTGCTTATGTATTTCGTTTAATGGGCTTATAGTATCTCTGATTTTATATTTTTATTAATTGGATAAAATTGGATACAAAATGGATATATCTAAAAAAATAGCCTTTCAGCCTTCAATTTTTCAGGACATTATACAAAAATTAGGCCTTATAGATACTTTTAAAGGCGGTTGTAACCTTATTGAAAACAAAGAAAAGCGCTATTTAAGAGAATTGCGTGATATTGCTACTATACAAAGTATAGGTTCGTCAACTAGAATAGAAGGCGCTACCTTAACTGATAAAGAAGTAAGGAAATTGCTTAAGTCGGTACAAATAAATAACTAGATAAACGTGAAGAACAAGAGGTGGTTGGTTATTATGAGGCTTTAGAGCTTATATTGGAACATTATGAAGATATAGACCTTTCAGAGCGTTATTTACACCAATTACATTCTATTCTTTTAAAGTATAGCAGTAAAGATCAACGTTATAAAGGACAATATAAAAACCTATCCAATCGAGTGGTTGCTAACTATCCCGATGGTGAACAAAAAGTAATATTTAGAACTACCGAGTCACATCTAACAGCAAATGAAATACACAATTTAATTGTGTGGACTAATAAGCAATTGGAAGAAAAGAAACTGCATCCAGTACTAATAACATCTGTTTTTGTGTATGAATTTATGTCGATACACCCCTATTAGGATGGTAATGGCAGGCTATCAAGGTTATTGACTACGTACATCTATTATAGAGTGTTTATGGAAACGCAAAAACACAGAGGCTTAGATGATGAAATATTAGATCGATGGCTTATATTCTTTTTGGATTGTTTAATTGATCTAACTGAGAAATTAAAAACCAAATATGAAACTTATAATAGTTTAAAAGCCAGTACTAACGACAGACAGAAACAAGTATTGGATTATATTGATAAAAATAAAACCATTCAGATAAAAGACCTAGAAGAAGGTTTGTCTAACTACTCAAGAAATATACTTAAAAAAGACTTGCAATACTTGGTTCAAGAAGGTTTGGTATTAACTACTGGTTCTGGTGTGCGTTATCATGCTAAAGAGTAGAATATCGAAAAACTATTTTGACAGTAAACCTATGCGATCAGATTTTCATCATTACCACTTGCTTTAGCAAAATTAAAAATTTAAAACATGTTTACTCAATATCTCCACCAACCATCAAACCGCTAGGAACAGCTTCGGGTACTGTTTTGTCAAAATTATCATCATTTAAAGTGTTTAAAAAAGAGATGATTTGTCCAAAATCTTTCATAGAAATAGTTAAATTTTGAGCAAGTGTATCTATCTGATGTATATTGACTTGAGGGTTTCTGGTTTTTTTGAATTTTAAATCTTCATAAAATTCTAAAACTTTTTCCAGAGTTGGCAAGGTGCCATTATGCATGTATGGGTTTGTAAAACGTAAGTTACGAAGCGTTGGTGTTCGAAATCCAAATTGTTGTTCGAAACCGTCATCAACCTTAGTTAGTTTATCGTTTTCAGGAACACTTAAAACATGAATCTTATAATCGGAAAACATAGGGCCGTTATGGCAATTAATACAACCTACTTTTTTAAAGACTTTTAAGCCTTCTTTTTCAGATAATGAAATGGCATCAGTATTGCCTCGCATGTATTTGTCAAAACGTGAATTATTGGTAACTAAAGTCCTTTCGTAGGCAGCAATCGCTTTACCTATGTTTTCAATAGTTATAGTGTTTTCTTCCTTAAAGACGTCTTTGAATAGCTTTTTATATTCTGGAATAGCTTCTAATCGAGATACCACCTCAGTCAGAATTTCAGTTTCAGAATAATTTAAACCCCGCATTTCTTCCATAGCCTTTATGGGTTCTATAGCTTGAGTTTCTAAACTATTAACACGGTTATCCCAAAACATAGGTGATTTTTCGGGGTCATAATAATTTAAAGAATCGATACCATTAAAGGCTGTATTTAAAACAGTATGTGCGTTTCGTTTAACAAAAGGAATTTTATTGGGCATTTTAAAAACGCGTTTGTGACCAAATCCTTTACCATTTACTCCAATAGATAAGTCTCTGAACTCAGCAAAACCGTTAGAAGGATGATGACAAGTAGCACAAGCCACATCTTTATTACCCGATAAAATAGGGTCGAAAAAAAGTAAACGTCCTAAATTCGTTTTTTCTACAGAAGCAGGATTATTTCGAGGTGATTTAACCTTCAAAGGAAGGGCATTAATCCTTTGGTCTATTTTGATAACTGCTACCGTTTTTTTATCAACAGAGTTACAGCCAATCAATATAAATAGTACTACTAAAAAAATATTTTTATAAATAGAGCATAAGGCTTTATAGCTCATTTTTGTTTTAATTATTGCCTTTTTTTTCCTTAAATGAATCAAAATCTGACTGTTGTTTTACTTTTGGAAAAGAATTGTTTTCCTGATTTGTATCTGCAAACTCAAAATTAGGATCCAAATTTACTTCTTTTACTTCTTTTTCTTTTATAAAAGTTTTTTGAATTTCATATTCATTTCTGCGCCAAACTTCAGCAGGAATGGTATTAATTTCTTTAGAGCCGTCAACAAATACCCATTCAACGGTAATAGGCATAACAAGACCTCCAACATTTTTAATAGTGATTTCGTAAATATTTTTACCAGAAAGTTGCTTACGCAATTGGGGTTCGTCAATCCTTGATAAAAATTGGCCATAAGCAGCATCAGGTGTTGTACTCACAGTAATGGTTTCTGGGCCATTGGAAAATCCTTCAGATTGTCCTTGCGATTGGATACTTTTACCCGAAGTCTCTATTTTTATTTTAGAACTGTTACTTTGATCTTCAATATTCGAGTTTTTTTCATATACCTTAAACCATTTTACATTGCTTAATTCCATGTCTACATGATCGGTAGTGAAAAACCACCCTCTATAAAACCAATCTAAATCGGTTGCTGTAGCGTCTTCAAGTGTTCTAAATAAATCGCCAGGATTCGGGTGTTTGTATTTCCATCGGTTGGCATATTCTTTAAAAGCTTCATCGAATAATTCTTTTCCAATAATAGAGTTGCGAAGCATTTGTAATCCAACAGTCGGCTTTAAATAAAAATTAGCTCCAAATTGAGACATAAGCTCACTGTCTGAAGTCGTCATAATAGGGCGTAAAATATTTTTATCACCACTCATAAACGGTACAATACTTTTAGGCGTAACACTATTAAAATCTGGGTAACGTTCTGCTACGGTTCTTTGGTGTAAAAATGTATTTAAACCTTCGTCCATCCACATCCATTTACGTTCGTCTGAACTCACAATCATAGGGAACCAGTTGTGACCTACTTCATGAATAATAGTTCCTATCATTCCTTGTTTAGCAGCGTTGCTTATTTTACCGTTTTTTGGACGTCCGCCATTAAAGCTAATCATTGGGAATTCCATACCAATATTAGAAGTGTTTACAGAAATCGCAACAGGATAAGGATAATCGAAAGTAGCTTCAGAGTAGACTTCTAAAGCATGCATCACTGCTTTTGTAGAGGCTTCTTGCCACACAGGTAAACCTTCTTTAGGGTAAAAAGACATAGCCATAACGGTGTTGGTTGGCAATTTTACGGCTTGGGCATCCCACATAAATTTACGAGAAGAGGCAAAGGCAAAATCACGAACATTTTTAGCCTTAAACTTCCATGTTTTTTGTTTTTTAGATTTCTGCTTTTCATTGGCTTTAGCTTCCTCTTGCGTAATAATCATTACTGGCTTGTCAAAAGATTTTCTAGCTTCGTCCATGCGCTTGCGCTGTGTTTTGGTTAACACAGATTCACTATTTTGAAGTAAGCCAGTAGCAGCAATAATATGGTCTTCTGGCACGGTAATTTCAACGTCGTAATCGCCAAACTCCAATGCAAATTCCCCAAGTTTTTGAAACTGTTGATTTTGCCAGCCTTCTGTGTCATTATATACGGCCATTCTAGGAAACCAATGGGCAATCAAGTAAACCGTATTATCGTCAGCTGGAAAATACTCATAACCTTCACGAGATAATAAGTACATACTCCTGTCTGTAATTGGATAAGACCAGGCTATTGAAAAACTTGTAGATTCCCCCGATTTAAGGTGCGTATTCAATTTTACTTTCATCATGGTGTTGTTTACCATGGTTTTTATGTTGTTGCCTTCAGAATCTTTTACATATTTAATAGAATAGCCAGCAGGAAAATCTATAGCTCTGGTAAGAAACTGCATTTGCCTGCTAGTCATACCTTCTTTTATACTATTGTTTATGCTTCCAAAATCTTCATTTCCTTTTTTATTGACATTTTGTTCAAGCTGTATCCATAGATAACTTAAATCATCGGGAGAATTATTATAATAAGTAATGGTTTCTTCTCCAGAAATGGTATTGTTGCTTTCGTTAAGAGTTGCTTTTATTTTATAATCAGCACGTTGTTGCCAATAATCTCTTCCAGGGGCGCCACTAGCAGTTCTGTAAGTGTTTGGTGGTTTTATCATATTATCAATAGGCTCAAATTTGCCTTGCCAGGGTTGTGTTTGGCCTTTAATAGATGATACAGAGAATAGCATTAAAAATGAAAAAAGTAAAGATTTCATAGTCTTTGGTTATATTATTTGAATTAGTCGGGTACAAGATATGGAATATTAATATAAAACAAACGGATTTTTGTTGCTTAAAGTCTAAGGGTTCAGTACTTTTACAGCCCTAAATTATTTATGAAATATGAGTAAGAAAAAAGATTTGACATTTGATGTGTTAATAGAAATACCCAAAGGGAGCAGAAATAAGTATGAATACGATTTTACATTAAACAAAATTCGTTTCGACCGTATGTTATTTTCTTCAATGATGTATCCAGGAGATTATGGATTTATTCCAGAAACGTTGGCTTTAGATCAAGATCCGTTAGATGTATTGGTTATGGGAACAGAACCAACATATCCTATGGTGGTTATGGAGGTAAGACCTATTGGTGTATTCCATATGACGGACGAAAAGGGACCTGATGAAAAAATCATTTGTGTGCCTGTTTCTGATCCAATTTGGAGTAACAATAAAGATATAGCAGATTTGAATCCTCATAGATTAAAAGAAATAGAGCATTTTTTCCAAGTATATAAAGATTTAGAAAAGAAAAAAGTTGATACTGGAGGATGGGGAAATGCAGAAGAAGCGGTTAAAATTTATCACGAATGTGTACTGCGATATGAAAATAGCGAACACAAGAAAAAACGAACTTTTACGATCTAATTTAAAGGATTAATAAAATATCGCCAAAAAAATGAACCATCTTTAATTAAAGGTGGTTTTTTTTATCACTTATATTTTACTATTTTTAGCTTCGTTAAAAAAATATTAATTAAAACTGACTGACTCAATATGGAATTAATAGTAAAATTTTTACCGCTTTTTGGTGTATTAGCATTAGCATTTGTATTTATTAAAAGTGCATGGGTTACCAAGCAAGATCAAGGTGACGAAAAAATGATTAGAATTGCCAAAAACATTGCCGATGGCGCTATGTCTTTTTTAAAGGCTGAATACAAAATTTTATCAATTTTTGTAGTAGCGGTAGCAATCTTATTATATTTCAAAGGAAATGCCGAAGAAGGATCTAATGGTATGGTCGCCGTATCATTTATTGTGGGAGCTATTTGTTCAGCTTTAGCTGGATTTATAGGAATGAAGGTCGCAACCAAAGCAAATGTAAGAACAACAAGTGCAGCGAGAACATCTTTAGGGAAGGCTTTAGAAGTCGCTTTTGCTGGTGGTGCTGTTATGGGATTAGGTGTTGTTGGTTTAGGCGTTTTAGGATTGAGTGGTTTATTTATGATATATAGTGGACAAGGTTGGGGAATCAATGAGGTCCTTAATGTGTTATCTGGGTTTTCATTGGGAGCATCTTCCATTGCTTTATTTGCTCGTGTTGGTGGTGGTATTTATACCAAAGCTGCCGATGTTGGAGCCGATCTAGTTGGTAAAGTAGAAGCAGGTATTCCTGAAGACCATCCTTTAAACCCTGCAACTATTGCAGATAATGTGGGAGATAATGTAGGTGATGTAGCTGGTATGGGTGCCGATTTATTTGAATCTTATGTGGGGTCTATTATTGGTACGATGGTATTGGGTGCTTTTATTTTAACACCAGATTTTAATGGCTTGGGTGCTGTGTACTTACCCTTGGTATTAGCTGCTGTTGGTATTGTGATGTCTATTATAGGAACGTTTTTTGTAAGAGTAAAAGATGGTGGTAATCCACAAACAGCTTTAAATATTGGTGAATTTGGTTCGGCAGGATTAATGGTTGTTGCTTCATATTTTATTATTAATGCATTAATTCCAGAATCTCATGCTGAACTACCTTTTGGAGCTATGGGAGTATTTTGGGCTACTATTGCAGGTTTAGTAGCAGGTTTAGCTGTTGGTAAAGTAACAGAATACTATACAGCAACAGGTAAAGGCCCCGTAAATTCTATTGTAAGACAATCGGAGACTGGTGCGGCTACAAATATTATTGCAGGTTTAGGTATTGGTATGATGTCTACAGCCATTCCAATTATATTAATTGCTGCGGCTATTTTAGTATCGCATCATTTCGCTGGCTTATATGGTATTGCCATTGCCGCAGTCGGGATGTTAGCAAATACGGGTATTCAATTAGCTGTAGATGCTTACGGTCCTATCTCTGATAACGCGGGAGGAATCGCTGAAATGGCGGAGCTGCCAAGCGAAGTTAGAGAGCGTACCGATAAATTAGATGCAGTAGGTAATACAACTGCTGCCATTGGTAAAGGGTTTGCAATCGCTTCTGCAGCATTAACAGCGTTGGCTTTATTTGCAGCTTTTATGAAAACAGCACATGTTACAGCTATTGATGTTTCGCAGCCTCAAATTATGGCTGGGTTATTAGTAGGAGGTATGTTGCCGTTTGTGTTTTCGGCATTGTCTATGAATGCTGTTGGTCGTGCAGCGATGGCTATGATTGAAGAAGTAAGACGCCAGTTTAGAGATATACCTCAATTAAAAGCGGCGCTTGAAGTGATGCGTAAATACGATTCAGATATGTCGAAAGCTTCAGAAGCGGATAGAAAAATATTTGATGCTGCCGATGGGTATGCAGAATACGATAAATGTGTAGATATTTCTACAAAAGCGTCCATTAAAGAAATGGTATTCCCAGGGCTTTTAGCTATTGCAGTACCAGTAGCAGTTGGTTTTATTGGAGGTGCCGAAATGCTAGGAGGTTTGCTTGCAGGTGTTACAACTTGTGGTGTGCTTATGGCTATTTTTCAATCTAATGCAGGTGGTGCATGGGATAATGCGAAAAAAACTATCGAAGAGCAAGGTAAAAAAGGAACAGATGCTCATAAAGCGGCTGTAGTTGGCGATACTGTTGGCGATCCTTTTAAAGATACCTCAGGGCCTTCTTTAAATATCTTATTAAAATTAATGTCGGTTGTAGCCTTGGTTATTGCGCCAAGTATTGCTTTAACATCAGAAAGCGTTACCGCTTATGTCGAAGAAAAAGCAGCGACCGAAGTTGTAGCTTATCAAACGATAGAAAAAGACGTTGCTGTTGATGCTATTCAAATAAAAGAAACTCAGCAGGAAGTTATTGTTGAAAGTGATGCTACTATAGCTTACGAAAACGCTGCGGTTGTTACCGAAAAATTAAAACATGCTAACTAAACTATTCTCAATTATACATTAACTAAAAGCCATGTTATATTTATTAACATGGCTTTTTTTATTATCTGAAGGATATCCTATTTCCTAGGCTTATCTCTATTCATTTCTATAATATCAATTTTTGTAGCTTCCTTATCTAGTAAATGTTTGCTAAAATGGTCTGCTCTAAGCCAAAAGGAATACTCCGACATGTTCCCAAAACCATGACGCTGCCCTGGCATAATCATAAAGTCGAATCGCTTATTAGCTTTAATTAATGCGTTTGCCATTCTAATTGTACCTCCTGGATGTACATTATTATCTATATCGCCAGTAATTAGCATAAGATTGCCTTTTAAGTTGGGTGCTAAAGACTGATTTTTATCAATAGTATATTCGTAAGAAATATTATTATCAGCATCCTTTTTCTCTTTAACTCCATGATGGGTTTCGCTCCACCAGCTATTATACATAGAATTATCGTGGTTGCCAGCAGAAGAAACAGCTGCTTTAAAAAAATCTGGATACACAAGTATGGCAGCAGTAGACATAAAACCACCTCCAGAATGGCCATAAATACCAACTTTATCAATATTAATGTAAGGATGTGTTTTTGCTAATTGTTCGGCTACATATTTTTTATCTGCTAAACCGTAATCTCTAAGATTTCCGTAACCATAGTTATGATACCATTTTGAGCGGTTAGGGTGTCCGCCTCTATTACCCAATGTAATAACAACAAACCCAACTTGTGCCATACGATCTAATCGGTCCATTCTAATCGAAAAAGATTTATTAACCGCTTCAGTTTGTGGTCCTGGATATACATATTCTAGTAAAGGGTAGCTTTTGGTATCATCAAAATTAAAAGGTTTGTACATCACGCCATAAATATCTGTAATGCCATCATCTGCCTTTGCTTTAAATGGTTCAGGGAATTTATATCCTGTTGCAAAAAGTTGAGATAGATCAGCTTCTTCTAAGGACATAATAACAGTACCATTACTATTTCGTAATTCAGATTTTGGTGTTGTATTTACTCTAGAATAGTTACTCACAAAATATTTGTTAGAATCGGCCATGCTTGTAGCCGTATTATAATCTCCAGAATTGATATTTCTTAAACCAGTACCATCCAGATTTATGCGATACAAATGTTCGTAGTAAGGATCTTGATTTTTAGAAACGCCATTGGCTGTAAAATAAAGAACCCGTGCTTTCTCATCTAAATTGGTAAATCGGTTTACATGGTAAGAACCTGAAGTCACCTGGCGTTTCAAATTGCCGCCAGCATCATATAAATAAAAATGAGCCCAACCGTCGCGTTCAGACCAATGAAGAATCTCTTGTTCATTATTAAATAAAACCAAAGATCTTGATTCAATATAAGTATTAAATCGTTCTTCAATTAAAACAGTGACATCTCCAGAATTAATATCGGCCACACAGATATCCAGTTTTTTCCTGTCTCGGCTTATGGTATTAAAATAAATTTTTCCTTTTTTTGAAAGTAATAATGATGGTTGAAATTCATCATCTCTGTTCGATTGTTTTTTAGGCGCTCTATGTACAGAGAGGCCTTGTTGTTTTGTAGTGTCTAATTTAACGCTTATAACCTCTTTAGAAGGGATATCAAAAACCAATAATTCTTGTTTGTAAAATTCCTTTTCTCCTGGCATATGGTATTTGTAGGTCTCTAAAGTGGGACGTTTTTTGGCAACAGAATTAATCACCCATAAATCTTTAATATGCCTAGAATCAGATTTTGTAAATACAAATTTCTTAGAATCATGAGACCAAATACCATGAATTCTTTTTCTATCGTCTTTCTTTTCTTCTTTGGTTTCGTTATTTTCTCCATGGCCAGAACCTCCATATCCATAATATTCTACACCATCGGTAGTCCATTGATTTTCTACAATTGTGGAATCTTTTTCATCTTTAACAGCTTTCTGGAAATTAGCTTTATCCATCCAAAATAAATTATAATTTTTTGAGAATAATACAATCGTACTATCAGGTGAGATTGTGGCCCATTTTTTCCAGGGTTCTTTTTCTTTCTTTTTATTATTAATTATTGTCAAGGAATTACCGCCTAGTTTATATTCAAGATGGTACACCTTTTTTTCCATTTTTGGGGTCTTCTTTTTTTCTTTTTTTGTGGCCGAAGAATCATTTTCAATCGTTTTATCGTCTTCTAAAACTTCAACTTCTTCTGTAGAAGTTACTCTAAAGCGAATAGCCGTTTCATTTTTCACGAATTTAAAATTGAAACGTGGCAAATGCTGTGCGTCATAAGGGTCTTTTGTGATTTCTGTCAACCACTTTGCCATTTTTTCATTGTCAAATAACTTCACTTTTGACTTCGTATCGGCATTCACTAAATAGTAATTAGAACCCTCTGTAGTTTTGTATTGATACCAAAAACGATTTCCTTTTTTTAGCCAATGTGGTTTCACTGTGGTTGAGTGCACTAATTTCGCAAGATTCGTTGGGGAAAATTGTGAAGCTAAGCGATAATTAGGTTCAGGGATTGTTGAGGTATTAGCATCTTGGGCTGAAATTGAGTTTATACTAAAAAAAAGAATAAACAGCAATGTAATGTTTTTCATTGTTGGTTGGTTTGTATTTGTTGGTAGAATATAAGTTTATTTATGCTTTTTTCAGCCCTACTTTATGTCCCCAAAAGGCATAATATAGAATAATGATATAACAAGGGAGTAAAATCCAATACCCACTAGAGGCCGATTCTGCTATGGCAGTAACTTCTTCTATGCCATTGGCAAGTAATTGTTCTTTTTTTGCATCGACAATAGCGCCATATAAAGGTGGAATAATGGCCCCGCCAGAAATAGCCATAATAAGTAGTGCAGATGCCGTTTTAGTAAATTTTCCCAATCCTTTTAGAGTAAGAGGCCATATAGCTGGCCAAACTAAAGCATTTGCAATCCCTAAAGCAGCTACAAAAAGAACCGAAGTAAACCCAGTTGTAAATACAATGCAAAATGATAGTATAATACCTAAGGTCGCACTGGCTTTTAATGCAAATGATTGGCTCATATATTTAGGAATTAAAACAACGCCTAAGGCATAAGTTGCAACCATGGCTAGTAATGTGAATAAGGTGAAAAATTTTGCTTGACTAACAGGTAGGTTTAAAGAAATACCGTAGGCTATTATGGTGTCGCCTGCAACAACTTCTACGCCTACATAAACAAATAAAGCTAAAACACCCAGCCATAAATGAGGGAATTGAAAAATACTGGTTTTTGCAGTTTCTCCTTCCTTAGAGACTTCAATAGGTTCTGCTTCAACATGAGGTAAAGGTGCTTTTCTAATTAAAACACCTAAGACGAATAGTACAACAGCCATTACAATATAAGGTGTTACGACGCTATCTGCCATAACATTTAATAATTCTGCTTTTTCAGTATTTGAGACCGTGCTTAATTTGTCTTTTATATCATCAATTCCTGATAATAAAATAGCACCAAAAATTAAAGAGCCTAATCCGCCAGCTACCTTGTTAGCGATTCCCATAATAGAAATTCGCTTTGCAGCACTTTCTATAGGCCCTAAAATGGTGATATAAGGGTTTGATGCTGTTTGTAAAAGTGTCATGCCAGCACCTTGAATAAATATACCTGTTAAAAACATCCAATAAGTTCTTGCTTCTGCTGCTGGAATAAAAACCAAGGCCCCTAAACCCATAATAATTAAGCCCAGAGACATCCCTTTTTTATAGCCAATTTTATTGATTATATATGAGGCTGGCAGCGCCATGAAAACAAAAGAAATGTAGGATGCAGAAGCAACTAAATAAGATTGCGCATCGGTTAATTCATTAATGGTTTTCATAAATGGAATTAGAGCACCATTGATCCATGTTACAAATCCAAAAATAAAAAATAGGCCAGCTATAATCATTATTGGAATTAATGTGCTATTCTTTGGTGCTGATAATTGATTAGTGCCAGACATAGTTATTGGTTGTTGTTAATGATTTAATAATACTTTGTACATCTCTTCATGTAATTTCTTCAATCGCATAAATATATTATTAGATAATCACCTAACCAAAGCATTCTGTGAGAAAGATTTATTACATCTCCTGTGTTTTGTTTGTAAACACCTAGTAATCAAAATAATAAATTTAATTTTTTTACAAAAAAGTAGTATTCGTACTACTTTTTATTTGCCAACATCAAGAATAAGATTTACATTTATAGAGTTAAAATTTTAATTAAAATAAAATATAAAATCATGGAGGGATATTGTGTAAAGTGTAAAGACAAAAAAGAAATTAAAGATGCCAACGAAGTGACTATGAAAAATGGAAGAAAAGCTATGAAAGGTAGTTGCCCAACTTGTGGTACAGGTATGTTTAGAATACTTGGGAAATCTTAAATATTAATAGCTGTAAAGCTTCTTGTTTTTATCAACGTTACTAATTGAATAAAATTTTAGCTCATATTTGCCTATAATTATCAAGCTGGTTAGTCTAAATATAAGCACGTTTTTATTTGAAATATCTTATTATACACCTCTGTTTTCTGTTCTTTTCTTAAAAAAGATAACTTTTAACTTTCCTATATTCTTGCAATTCTACTATATAGAACCTAAAAACACCCAATCGTCTTAATTAAACTATTTACAAAGAGTAATTTTGTAAATTGCAGTACTTATAATTTATATGTAAAATAGTATGGTTACTTTAAAACAGTTGGCAAAAGAGTTAAACGTTTCTATTTCTACGGTTTCAAAAGCGTTAAATAATAGTGAAGAAATTGGGGAAGATACGGTTAAACGTGTTAAAGAGCTTGCTGAGTTATATAATTACACGCCAAACAAGGTAGCCTTAAGTCTAAAGCAAAATAAAACAAAAACCATTGGTGTAATAATCCCTAATATACTTAATCATTTTTTGGCTAAAGTGTTGTTTGGTATTGAAAGAGAAGCGACTAATTTGGGCTATAATATTATTACATGCATATCTAACGAATCTTTAGAAAAGGAAAAAGAAAGTTTAAAGTTACTGGCAAATGGTAGTGTAGATGGATTTATATTGTCGGTTGCAGAAGAGACTCAAATTAAGAACGAAATAGACCATTTTAAGAAAACCATCAATCAAGGTTTGCCTATTGTTATGTTTGATAGAGTGGCGCATGATGTGTTATGCGATAAAGTTATTGTAGATGATTTTGATGCCACCTATAATGCCACAAAAGACTTGCTTCTTGAAAACCGTAAAAACATTGTTTTTATTAGTAATATTAATGATTTAAGTGTTGGTAAATTACGGGAAAGAGGTTATAATAAAGCCATCTTAGAAGATAACAACCAAGTGCCTTTGGTTTTAAAAATAAAAAAGAAAGACGACCATCAGAAAAAAATAAAATCTTTCTTTAAAAAGAATAAAACCGTTGATGCGGTCATTGCTGCAGATAGTTCTTCTGGCATTATAGCCCTTAATACAGCTGTTAATTTGGGTTTAAAAGTCCCGAAAGACATTTCTGTTATTGGTTTTGCTAGTAAAGCAGATTCTAATCATACACTTCCAAAATTAACAACTATCAGGCAACATGCAAAAATTATTGGAGCCAATGCAGCTCAATTGTTAATTAATAGGTTAGAAAACATGCACTTAAATGAAGATGTAAAAACCAAGATTGTGAAAACAAGTCTTATTAAAAGCAAGTCTACTCTAAAATAGTTTTTAACAGGTTATCAACAACAAAAATGACTCAATTTGTATTATGTCGATAAAATAATACATTTCATCGATTTTATTTCTTTAACAAATGTAGTTTAACCAATTTTACCGCGTCTTACAGAGCGACCCCAAATATCCCTAAGTTCTTCAAAGACGCATTAATTCATTTTTTATTCCCTCAAAAAAATATTTTAAAGAATCGCTGTGTTTTTGTGCATTCGATTTTAAGTTAATTATCCATTTTTCCCTCGTCTAAGTCATTTTTTTTAATGCCTTAGTCTAATCATTTTTATTTTAAATAATTGAGAAAAATAGCAATAATAATAACCTTAAAATCAAAAATTATGAAAGCCCTAAAAATTACTTTATTCGTAGCAATACTTTTCGCAACATTAGCATCATGTACTAAACAAGATTTAAATGAAGATGACGTTTTAAGAGCAGGTGATACAACAACTCAGATACCTGTAGCACCAATTACTGGAGGACAACAAGGAGACTAATTTAAGTCAAAAATAATTATAGAAGCCCTTAGCAAAACATTGTTTAGGGTTTTTTTTATTTATATAAATGAAAAATTATAAATACATTTGAAGAAATTGATTTCTTCTTTTTTGAAATATGTATTCATATATATAGTCTGTTTAGTCAACTTAGGTTGTTTATTTGCTCAAGGAAATCTTCCTAAGTTTAAAATTGATTCAATTAGGCAACATGTTATAAATAGTAAAGTTGTTGATTCATTGCAAATGGCTAATGCTCATTATAAAATAGGAGAGCTATATAGGAAAGGGACACCTTTGACAGATAGTGCTTATTATCATTATTATAAAGCCGAAAAATTTTTTAAATCTTTAAAGAATAATTATGGGGTTGCGGCCACGCTTTACGGTATAGCTGAAATACAAAGAAATCAGAAAGATTATATAGCAAGTGAGGTTAATTCAATTGAAGCAATTTCTTTACTAGAACAGTTAGAGCAAACATATAAAGTAAAAGAAAGAAAATCATTTTTGTACAATACTCTTGGAATAGTTTTTAATGAGTTGGGTCAATTTGAAGAATCTATAAGGTACCATAAAAAATCATTAGATATTAAAAGAGGTTTAAAAGGTATTAATAAGTCTAAGATTGATAATTCATTAAACAATTTAGGTTTTGTATTTAAAGGCATAGAGGAGTATGGTAAAGCTCTAAAATATTATAATGAAATATTATCGAATAAAAATTTAATCAATGAAAGGCCAGATTTTTACGCTTTAGTTTTAGATAATTATACACATACCTTGTATCTGTCTAAAGATCATAGGCAACTCCCTAATCTGTATTTTAAAGCCTTAAAGGTTACAGATAGTGTTAATCCAGGGGGGTATAACTCAATTATTATTAACCAGCATTTAGCAGAGTACTATAATGACAAAAAGAATAAAGACTCTGCGAAGTATTACGCTTATAAAGCAAAAGAGATCTCCGAACAATATCATAACGACGATTTGTTAAAATCTCTCTTATTACTTTCTGAGATAGAAGAAGGTGATATATCTGCTAAACATTTAAAAGAATATGTAACGCTAAATGACAGTTTACAAAAGAATGAACGTGCTATAAGAAATAAGTTTGCCAGAATTCGTTTTGAAACTCAGCAGATAGAACAAGAAAATGTTCGAATTGCTAAAGAACGGTTGTGGCTTTTAATAATTTCAGCGGTATTAATAATCTCTTCTTTTTTATTATACCTCGTTATTAGCCAAAGAAATAAAAATAAAGAATTAAAATTTATACAGAAACAACAGGAAACAAACGAAGAGATTTACAATCTCATGCTGTCTCAAAATGAAAGTATTGAAGAAGCAAGAACCTTAGAGAAAAAACGTATTTCTGAAGAATTGCATGATGGGGTTTTAGGGCGTTTGTTTGGTACACGCTTAAGTTTAGACAGTTTAAACATGAGTAATAGTGCTGATGCCATAAAAACCAGAGAACAATATATAGAAGAACTTAAAACCATAGAACAGGATATACGGAAAGTCTCGCATGAGTTAAATACCGATTTTGTTTCTGGTTCTGGGTTTATAGATATTATAAAAACATTTTTAGAAACACAAACCGATGCTTATAATCTTACGTATAAATTAAAACATGACGATACTATTCACTGGGATGAGGTCTCTAATAAAAATAAGATTCACACTTATAGAATTATTCAGGAATCTCTTCATAATATACATAAACACGCCAATGCCACACAGGTGAATATTAGTTTTAATTTAAAAAATAATGTAATTTGCTTAAAAATGGTTGATAATGGGGCTGGATTCGATGTTAATAAAGCAAAGTCGGGTATCGGGTTAAAGAATATGAATTCCAGAATAAATGAGATAAATGGAAGTATTGAAATAGCTTCAGAAAAAGATGTAGGAACTACAGTAAGTATTAAAGTCCCAATTACCTAAAATAAAGTTTATTATGATTGAGAAAATAAAAATATTAATGATTGATGATCACCCGATGATTATTGAAGGGTATCAAAACACCTTGCTTTTTACTAAAAAGGAAAGTCAGGAGCTCGACATTGATATTGCGAATAATTGTGATGAAGCCATTGCCTACATGGATCAATCAATACAAGATGAAGCTCCTTATGATGTGCTATTTGTAGACATTAGTTTACCACCCTCTACAGATGGACTCATGAACTCTGGAGAAGACTTAGCAGAATATGCACGTCGGATTTTGCCAAGGAGTAAGATTATTATATTAACGATGTTTAATGAATCTTTTAGAATTCATAATATTATTAAAACAATAGATCCTGAAGGATTCTTAATTAAAAGTGATTTAACATCTAGTGAACTTGCCAGTGCATTTCAAGCTGTACTTAACAACCCACCATTTTATAGTGGTACTGTGAATAGCCATATTAGAAAAAGCATTACAAGTGATATTGTTATTGATGATAAAAGCCGAAAAATACTTCATTTATTGTCTCAAGGCGTGAAAACTAAAAACTTAGCATCGCATCTGGATATTTCATTAAGTGCTGTTGAGAAAAGGAAAAAACAACTTAGAGAAATTTTTGAAGTAAGCGACGGACAGGATGAAACTTTATTGAATGAAGCGAGGAAAAAAGGCTTTGTTTAGCATTAATGTGAGTGTTTTATTACTTTTTTGTAAAAAATACCAGTTTTTTTTGTTCTGAGAACCATTGATATACTTGAATAGTACCATTAACCCGTAAAGGTGTTACGGGTTTCCCGCAGTTGAAAGACAATACTTATAGCTATATTTACAGTATCAACACTTCGAAAAATTAATTAATCCCTCAATTTTTTTTGTTGATAATAGCAATTTACAAGCCCTATGGAGGTGAGAGACCCATAGGGTTTCTTCGTTTTATATGGTGACCTAACTTGGTTCATCTTAGTAGCATAGGTGTTTGTTTGTTTGTTTGTTTGTTTGAGAGCTATCTGAGATACAATTCTTAGTCACTCTAAAGGAAAAGAGGTTGGATAGAGCGCGTTAAACAAGTTTTTGCATTTTTTACTTCTCATAACTCTATGATTTATCGAAATTTAATCTTTTAGCTGTCGTAATTTTCTTTAAATTTGAAAACCAAAATCTACAGAATACATGAGCATACAAGCAAAACTGCTTATAGATGATCTAGAAGTGAATGTACTTCGCTTTCATCTAGGATTTCATAAACAATCTGGTATAAGTGGACGTCCCTCAACAAAGACTGTCTTTAAAGGTCTAAATTTGAAGATAGAAACACGCAAAGACTTAAATCTTGCAGAATGGGCTACGGCGACTAATGAAACAAAACAACTGGAACTCTATATTTACCCAAGAATTATGGGCGGTAAAACCAGAAAGCTTTATTTTAATGATTGTCATTTGCTCTATTGAAAAAATGATTTTACAGCATTAGGCACGCAGCCCATGACTGAAACACTTCATATTAGTTGTGCAGGTCTAGCAGATTCTCAATTCGCTACTGAATATTCTGCGTATTGGAGAGTCACGTATCCATCGAATGATGTCGCAGCAACTACCATTACTGATGATGAGAAGAAAGTCACCAAGTATTATTTAACCAATACAGACGGTGATCATATTGATAATTATAAAAAAGACGACATTATTATAGTTAATATAGAAACAGAAAATCGTATAGGCGACAACATTACTTTTAGTTTAGATGATGCAGAGTTTGATTTTGAACATAGCGGCAGCATATTACCTAATAATACTTTTAGCACTATAATTGGCTCTGATTTAGAACAAGTTGAATTAAAGGTAATCACCCAAAAAAATAATAATTAATGGCAGAATTAAAAAAAACGGGCTTAAGAATCACGTTTGACGATGGAGAAACACTGGTTCGATACTTACAGCCAATACTAGCCGCAAAATATATAGCCACCGTAACCCCTTCCTCTATAGATCCTACAAAATTTACTGGAGAATATAGGATAGACTGGTGCGAGATGGATGCTAATTTTTCAAAAATTGTAAAATTTCAAAATACACCTACTTCCGATATTAGTCATATATTGGATGAACCCAGTAGCCAGTTTATAAAAGGAGGTACTGATTCCCAAAAACAGGCACTCTTAAAAAAAATGTATAAAATTGTACAGTACTACGGCAAAGATTACCCCCTTACTTGGATTAATCTTCCTAAAGGTAAGGTAGCATCTGTAAATATTAAAACACCTTTGATAAGTGGAAAGGATGAAAAAACGGATTTTTTAACGATTGTAAAAAATCCCAATTTTGAGATAGTGTATGACAAAACCACAGATGCCAGTAGCAACCCACCCATTAAATTAGAAAAGTTAAAAAGCAAAGGTTCAGATATAGAAATTAAGGCATTAAACACCTTTGCACAGACAGAATATATTATAATACAAGATTATAATGGTGATGAAGTGGGAAAAATAGAAATGTGTCCCAATGCTATAGAAAATCTTGCTATTAAAATTATTCCAGTCGTTTTTAAATCGACCCCAGCTACTGAAACAACAGATGCACAAGCACTCTATAAAAATGCGACAAATGGCACAAAATTAATAGATAGCCTAAATAAAAAAGCATTTTCTCAAGCTGGTATTCACTGCACTATTGAGCCTATAAAACCGTCACCAGAATGTATTGTTATAGATCTTACTAAAGACAATTGGGCGCAGTTTTATAAAAGCAAAAACGGTGTATTTCAAGACTGGAAATATCAAGAGACGACTATAAAGCCTGCAGTATCGATAGATGAAGATGATGAAACTCGATATAATAGCAGAGACTTAAGTCCGAGATTTTTACTAGATAAACTAGAAGATATGTATTTTGCAAAATATGGTAAAACGCATAAAGGCGCACTTATTTTTGTGACTGATAAAAATTATATAGATCCCCTTTATCTAGGGTTTTCGCAGGTAAACCCTATACGAAGTCAAGGCACTGTTATCTTTAACAGAGGGTTAAGTGATGTTTCGGTTTTTGCTCATGAAATAGCGCACATGCTAGGATTAGAGCATACTTTTTTTAAGGATACTAAAGAGACTACTGATACAAACACTAAACTAGACAAACTCACACGGAGTCAGAGTGTAGCTGATGGGAAAAAAGAAATTAATGCCAATATTGCGCACGCTGAGAATTATATTAAAGAGGACCAGGAAGCTATAAAGGAACTTAAAGCTCAAAGTACACTTTCAGAAGACGATAAAAGTAAAATAAAAGAACGAGAAGAATCCATTGCAAGCACACAAAAATCTATTGATAAGCAAAAAGACAGATTAAGAAAAATAGATATTAAACAAGTATATGGCTTAAAAATAACCCAAGCAAAAACTAAAAACTATATGGATTATATTAACGATAGAACGTACTTTGCTAAACACCAAGTAGAATTAGCAAAAAAAGAGTGCAAAGATTTTTATAATTAAACGCTGATACTGTGAGTAATCAATATATACCATATAAAGCATGCTTATTAGTCACCTTATTGATAAGTGTTTCTTGCAATTCGCAAAAACCTTTTTTAGAAGGTGTTTCATTAAAAAGAGATTCTTATCCTGAAAAACTAGACGCTTTCGGAGAATTCTTATGGTCTAGAAATATGGATAACAGCATAATACTTAATAAAAAGCACTTCAAACAAATACATAGAAATTGCGAATCTAGTGAAGATGTTTATTTTGATTTGCTAGAGGGGTATAATGTTTTTTTGACAAGTAAAAAAAGAAAAATAGGCAAAGGTCTCTCTCTTTCGGAAAGCGCATATGTTGCAGGTCACGTTGTAGAATATTTATATAAATGTCAAAAAAAATTTAAGAAAGAAGACCCTTATAAAGATTCAAAATTTGTTTATCGGCTGTTGGCGTATTGGAATATGAATGACTACAACCGAGAATTTAAAATGCACGATTATTACGGGTTAAAATTATTAAAGAAACATCATCTTAAATACTATAAATATTTCCCTGATGAAGATACCATTCCATCCATAAAGCGGGTTATTGATTAAGCCGTATAAGAAATATAGATTTCATCAAAGTATGCTGCTTAAAAATAACCCAAGCAAAAACTAAAAACTATATGGATTATATTAATGACCGAAAGTATTTTGCTAAGCATCAGCCAGAAATAGCAAAAAAAGAATGCAAAGATTTTTATAAATGAAAACAGATCACTTAGTCGCTATTCCCCGTCTTTAGATATACGAATAATTCCTTAAGTGTTTATAATATTTAGTTTGTAGGAGTGTAAATTATTTTTATCATGTTACAATCAATCTAAAAGGAATCCTATGTAAAAACCCATATAAATAATAGCAGTAACAAACTTTATAAATGTAGAAGTTATAAAGCCAATAAAAGATCCAAATGCTGCTTTTGTGGCAACTTTAGCATCGTTCTTGTTTAAAAGCTCGCCTATTAATGCACCAACAAAAGGCCCAATAATAATACCGCCAGGAATAGGGCTTAAAAGGCCTATTATGAGCCCTACAGTAGTACCAATCATACCATATTTTGTGCCACCAAATCGTTTTGTGCCAATGGCAGGGATAATATAATCTAACACCCAAATAAGTATGGCAGCTATTAATGTAATAATTAAAAATGATTTACTCATTAGTATTGTGTCTGCGAAGTAAAGTGTTAAAAGTCCGATCCAACTTGTAAGAGGGCCAGGTAACACGGGTAAAAAACTGCCTATAATGCCTAGAATCATAAATAAAGCAGCAATAATAATTAAAATAAGATCCATAAAAGTATTTAGGTTTTACAATTATAAGACGTAGTACTGATGTGATTGTTACAAATTGCTACTTTATAAATATTAAACTTTTAGAATAAAATTGTACATTTCGGTTTCAGTTTTAATCTATGAGGCAGATTTGTGTTTTTCTAGTAGTTACATTGCTTACTTCCTGTGAGTATTTTAATGTGAAAAAAACATCTTCTGAAGCTATTTTAAATGAAGAATTGCAAACTTTCAATTGGAACGATGTTGATGAATACCCGACATTTTCTTCATGTGATTCATTGTCTACAAAACAAGAAAAAAAACAGTGCTTTACTGATGTTTTAACAGATCACATCTTTAAATATCTACAGAGCGAAATTATTATTGTAACTAAAGATGTTAATGATACAATAGACTTGAAATTTCAAGTGTCTAAAGAAGGAGCAATCGTTTTATTGGAAACCAAAGTAGATAGTCTCACCTTACAGGAAATACCTAATATTAATGATTTATTGGCAAGTAGTTTAGATAGCTTGCCTGAGGTTTTTTCAGCAATAAAACATGGACAGCAAGTCACTACAGAGTTTAAACTCCCAATAATTATTGGTGTTAACTAATTTTATTTTTTGAATGTCCTTCCTTTCCATTTATAAGTTCTAAAAAGCGATGAAAAAGCGACGTAGAAACTAAAAAAAGGATATGTAATAAACCCAAAAATAAACGTTCTTAAAACAGCTTTCTGATTAAAAAAAGATGCTGACTTATAGATTAAGAAGAAATCGATATTAAATTTTATTATTAAAATATAAAGCCAGATCTTGAAATTAAAAACACCAATGATAGCAAGTAGTAAGGTTGAAATAATGATGCCATTCATAAGTAAAACAATGCCTCCCGTAAATTTTCCAAACCAATTATTGTAAGCACTTGTTTTTGCTGTCCAACGAATACGCTGTGCTATTAAATGGTTCCATGAAGGTTGTGATTGTGTTTTTACTACGGTTTTTTCACATTTTAAATAATGAAGTTGTTCGGGATAGGTTTTTGTTACTTTTTCCAATAGAAAAATATCATCACCACTTGCAATATCTGTATTACCGTCAAAACCGTTTAATTCTTGAAATAATACCTTTTCGTATCCAAAATTAGCACCATTACAGAGGAAGGGTTTATTAATACCAAAACCACCAACAGTGGCTCCTTGTAAACTTAAAATATCCAGTAATTGAAATTGATTTAAAAAATTAGAAGTATGTTTGTAGGTTACTGGTGCAGCAATACATTTTGCATTTGTTTTTTGAATCCATTCGTCAAAACTATCAAGCCAATATTTTGGTAGGATACAATCGGCATCTGTGGTTACAATCCATTTGTTCTTTGAGTGATTAATTGCTGTTGTAATCGCATCCTTTTTAGGTGCATGCGTACTTCTTTTGTTTTTGATGATTTTTATGTCATTTCGAGTGTCAGTAAGAAATCCCATAATCAAGTCTGCTGAATTATCATCGGATGCATCATCAACAAAAATAATTTCAAATAAATGATTTGGGTATGCTAATGCATTTATTGACTCTAATAAACGCGGTAAATTTTCGACTTCATTTCTAAAAGGAATGATAACTGAGAATGTTGTTTTTGAAGGAATGTCTTCTAATTTAAACAGTTTAATTTTATCAAAGCCAAAAACGAAGCAGCCTATTAAAAATAGATAACTTATTGTAATAATGATGCTTATTAAAACCATAACTAGTTCCTGTTTTTAGGTAAATTAAAATTAATGACAGAGTAACTCCCTAAAATACTTGGTAAAACAAAATTTAACACCCACATTGTGGTAATAGTACTTAAAACAGTGATTTCGTTAATGCCTAATATACCAAACAAATAAATAGCGACACTGCCTTTTATAATAACATCAAATATAAAAATGGAAGGAATTATCGAGGCTAATAGGTACATAGAAGTAATCACGGTCATGGCATTAAAATAAGATATGTCGATTTCAAAAAGCTGTAATAAAAGATAAAATTGAAATGAAAAAACAAGGTAACGTAGTACAGATAAAAACATAGCAATAACACGTGCTTTTTTGGGAAACCCTGAAATAAAACGTTTAATTTTTTTTAAAGAAAACCCTTTAATAGTGAATTTTGTTTTCTGTATTACAAAGGCTATTAAAATAACAACAAGAAAGCTTAATAAAAGAAATGCAGTGAATTTGTAATAATCAACAGTAACTTGGTATTTAATGATAAAAAAGGAAAGACCACTAATTCCAAATATAGTAGTGACAGACATTTGCATTATATTTCCTAATAAATTAATTAGAAGGATACGCTTCCTGTAATTTGAAGTATAATAAATTGCTTTAGCTCCATATTCGCCAATTCTATTAGGTGTAAATAAAGATGCTGTTAAAGCACCTAAACTTTGTTCGAAGGCATTTTTAAAGCTTATTTTTTTTATAGGAGACACCAGTGTTTGCCATTTTAAAATTTCAAATAACCAGTTGAAAGACGTTAAAGAGAGTAATAAAAACATGTTTTTGAGTGAAAAAACATCTTTTTTTAATAAAAAAGTAATAAAAGTGTGAAAATCTAGTTCTGGATTATTAATTAGTTTTCGGTATATAAAGTAAAAAGCTCCAATAACTATACTTAATTTAATAAGTCCAAAAAAGAATTGTTTAGTTTTGTATCGTAGCATGTAAGTGATATACCGATTATAAATGCAAATTAAATCATTATTACATTATGACTTCAAATTTTAAAATATATAAAACCGCTTTTTATACGATAGCTTTTGTAATGAGTAGTTTTGTATCGTCTTCTCAAGGTGATACGAGCACTTTTAAAGCTCAAATTGCGTTAGGGTTAAACAGTCCATCAAAAAATGGATTCGTGGCTGGTTTTGAAGGGAAAACAGTTAATTTTCCAACAGTAAATTTAGGCTTTCAATATATGTTTAAACCAATTCTTGGTGCAAAATTAGATTATAGTTTTAGTAGAATGTCCAATCAAAAAGAAGCACAGGCATTTAAGCTTAATTATTCTCGTATTAATATACAGGCTGTTTATAATGCCAGTAGAATTTTTAACTTACCTCAAAACAAAGGCGTGTTTGTTCATGCTGGACCAGGGCTATCTACGGTGAAACCTTTAGGGAATTTTACTCAAAACAAAACATCATTTCTTAATACTATGGTGGGTGCTGAGTTGCATTTTGGAGTTTCAGATAAGCTTTCTATTTATACAGATGTTTCATATATATACGGGTTTGCAAAAGATTTTGTTCCCATATCAGACGGATTTGGAGCATTTAACGGTAACCTTTTAACACTAACAGTAGGGGCTTCCATATCACTTAGTGGATGCTATTATTGTGAATAAAATGACTAAAGAAAGAATTATTTTAGGTATCGATCCTGGTACTACTATTATGGGGTTTGGACTTATAAAGGTGGTTGGAAAAACCATGCAGTTTTTACAGCTTAATGAACTCGATTTAAAAAAGTACGATGATCATTACTTAAAGCTAAAGCTCATTTTTGAACGGACTATTGAGCTTATAGATACCCACAATCCAGATGAAATTGCTATAGAAGCACCTTTTTTTGGAAAAAACGTACAAAGTATGCTAAAACTAGGCAGGGCTCAAGGTGTTGCCATGGCTGCAGGTTTGAGTAGGGAAATCCCTATTACCGAATACCTTCCTAAAAAGATAAAGATGGCAATAACAGGTAATGGAAATGCCAGTAAAGAGCAAGTGGCTCGAATGTTGCAAAGTATGCTGGGCTTAAAAACCTTACCAAAAAACTTAGATGCTACCGATGGTTTGGCAGCAGCAGTTTGTCATTTTTATAACTCAGGAAAAGTGAGTATTGGTAAAAGTTATACAGGATGGGATGCCTTTGTGAAACAAAACCCTAAAAAAATAGGCTAGTAGTAATCAGTTAGCAGTATTAAGTGTTCAGTGCTGAGAATTATAGTTTTTATAAAATGTTATAATAACTCGAAATCTTTTAGTTTAATCAATACCACTGAAAACTAAAAACTGAATACTGAGCACTGAAAACTGAACACTAAATACTGAGCACTGAACATTGAATATTACAAACAGAACACCGAATACTAAATAATGTCAGGAATTTACATCCATATACCATTCTGTAAACAAGCATGTTTTTATTGCGATTTTCATTTTTCAACCTCATTAAAAAAGAAAGATGAACTTGTTCAATCACTTGTAAAAGAATTAGAACTCAGAAAAGGGGAGTTAGAAAGTGAAACCATCGAAACCATATATTTTGGAGGAGGGACCCCAAGTTTATTAACGAACGACGAATTACAATTATTAATAGATTCGGTTTACAAAAACTATGCGGTAATTGATAATCCAGAAATTACCTTAGAAGCCAATCCAGACGATTTATCTAATAATTTAATAATCCAATTATCTAAAAGTCCAATAAACCGTTTAAGTATTGGTATTCAGTCTTTTTTTGAAGATGATTTAAAAAGTATGAATCGCGCGCATAATTCTGAAGAAGCTAAAGCATGTTTACAGTTTGCGGCACAATATTTTGATAATATAACTATTGATCTTATTTATGGTATTCCTAATATGAGTTTGAAAAAATGGAATGAAAACCTTGAAATAGCTTTTAGTTATGGCGTGAATCATATATCTAGTTATGCGCTTACCGTTGAACCCAAAACGGCACTTGATACTTTTATAAAAAAAGGAAACTACCCATCAATAGATGAAGCGTTGGCGTTAGAACATTTTAATCATTTAATTGATAAAACCAATGAAGCGGGTTTTGTGCATTATGAAATCTCAAACTTTGGAAAACCACATTATTTTTCAAAACATAATACAAGCTATTGGCATGGGAAGCCTTATATAGGTATTGGGCCTTCTGCGCATTCATTTAAAGGTCGTCAACGCAGTTGGAATGTTTCAAATAATTCAAAGTATATAGAATCCATTCAAAGTAATGAACTACCAAATACTATAGAAATACTTTCTGAGAAAGATCAGTATAATGAATATGTTATGACAGGATTACGAACTATTTGGGGGGTGTCTTTAAATAGAATAGAAAAAGAATTTGGAGGTTCTTTTCTTGAGCAATTAAAAGTATCATCAGAAAAATTTATAAAAGACGGTTTGCTTGTTATTTCTAATGATTTTAATGAGAATAAATACCGTACTGAGATATTAAAAACAACACAAAAAGGGAAGTTCTTGGTAGATGGAATTGCTTCTGAGTTATTTATCCTGAACTAGTTTCAGAATATTGATTAAATGATGAAATCCAGAATTAAAAAACTTATATTTGGAATAGTATCTTAATTAAAAGATGCTGAAATAATTCGGCATATATGCTAGCAACTATTCAATATGGGTCAAAAAAACTTCAAATAGATTTATCACTACCCATTGATATTTCAATACCACTTAGAGCATCAAAAAGCAATGTTAATGCATGGTATGTAGATGCGCCTAAAATAGAGCCAGTAAAAGACGGCGATAAGATTGTTAGTGTAGCAGATGGAGCATGTGTGAATTTTAATACTATTTTTTTTAACCCTCATGCTCATGGTACGCATACCGAATGTGTGGGGCATATTACTAAAAAGGTACATTCTGTAAATCAGAATTTAAAACAATTTTTCTTTTTAGCAGAAGTAGTAACGGTAGCGCCAGAAAAATTAAATGGCGATTTTGTGATTTCTAAAAAGCAATTACAATTTGCTATTGGAAATAAAAAAAGAGAGGCCATAGCTATAAGAACAATTCCTAATACTCAAGAGAAATTAACGGCACAATACGCGCATACAAATCCACCATATTTATTAGAAGACGCAGCCATTTATTTGCGAGAAAAAGGTGTGAAACATTTGCTAATTGATTTACCTAGCGTAGATAAAGAGAAGGATGAATGTAAACTATTAGCACATAATGCCTTTTGGAATACCAAAGGTGAATTACGATTAGATGCAACGATAACAGAATTTATTTATGTGCCTAATACAGTGGAAGATGGTGTGTATTTTTTAAACCTTCAAATAGCACCGTTTGAAAATGATGCATCACCTAGTAAGCCTGTTTTATATAAAGTTATGAGTTAATGTATAATTTTACTGTAAAAAAATAAATAGATGAAGACATCATTAAAGATTGAAGAATTACTTATGTTTATTTTCGGAATATATCTTTTCTCAGGATTAGACTTTAACTGGTGGTGGTTTGTGGCATTGATTTTAACTCCAGATATTGGAATGTTAGGGTATTTGTTGGATACTAAAACAGGTGCTATTATATACAATCTTTTTCACCATAAGGCCATAGCAATAAGTGTCTATTTTATAGGGGTTATTATTGGGAATGATATTATAAAATTAATAGGAATTATTCTGTTTTCTCATGCTTGTTTCGACAGAGTTTTTGGTTATGGATTAAAATATTTCGATAATTTTAAAAATACACACTTAGGACCAATAGGTAAATAATATTTATGGAAGCATTTTTAGGAATTATAATAGGCGTTTTAGTTACTTTGGGTATTGTAACTTATTTTAAGTCATTTAAGAAAAAACAATTAGTTAAATCTCAATCTGTATTACTTTTAGATAAAATAAAAACAGTTTGTAAGTTTATAACAGTTGAAGGTGATTTTGCAGAAATATATCATTATGAAGATGTTAAAGAGCGTTTTTTGAAATTAATTTCAAGTAAAAAGAAAGCTTTAGTTGTTATAAATGCTAAGGCGTATGTTGGATACGATCTATCTAAAATTGAATTAGAGGCAGATAATGAGAAGAAGAAAATCTTGCTACAACACTTTCCGCAACCAGAAGTGTTGTCGATTGAAACCAATTTAAATTATTATGATAAGTCTGATGGTTTGTTTAATAAATTTGAAGCAACCGATTTAACCGATTTGCATTATGAAGCTAAACAACATATTCAAGATAAAATTCCAGAAAGTGGCCTTATACAAGTGGCTCAAAAAGAAGCTTTAGAAACTATTTTACTCATGGAAACTATCGTAGGCACCATAGGTTGGAAATTAGATTATTCAGCATTAAAAATAGAAGAAAAGCCTGTTAAAAAGCTTCAATAATGATTGAGATTTTATAGATAAAAAGTAAAAAAATGCATATAGATCAACTCCGTGAATACTGTTTAAGCAAAAAAGGCACCATAGAAGACTTTCCTTTTGATGAAGAAACATTAGTTTTTAAAGTACTTGGTAAAATGTTTGCATTAGTTTCTTTAAAACGATGGGAGTCTGGTGAAGCAGCTATAAATTTAAAAGCAGATCCAGAGTATTCTGAAGAACTTCGAGCAGAATATAATAGCATCCGTCCAGGGTTTCATATGAGTAAAAAGCATTGGAATACATTGTATATTCATGAAGGCGAATTGCAGCCCAAGCTTATATTCCATCTTATAGATCATTCTTATGATATGGTTGTTAAAGGGATGACAAAAAAACTAAGAGAAAAATTGAGCTAATAGTTAAGAATAATAATCAAATGAAAAAACTCCTCCAAATTATATTGGTAATTACCTTTCTGTCTTTTATATCTCACAAAGATGAGGCACCGACATTTCAAGAAAACCAAGACCCAAGACCAAAAGGTAAGAAATGGGTAAAAGTCGATTATTTATGCGATGAGTTTAATGGAAGTGAATTAGATATGTCGAAATGGCAAAAGGAGCCTGTTGGAAACGATTGGGGTTGGATTGGAAGACCGCCAGGCCTTTTTAAGGCTAGTAATGTTAAAGTAGACGATGGGAAGTTGAAGGTAACGGTAACGGTTGGTAAATTAGATGCTGTTGTTGAAATAGATCATAAAAAATTCACGCATCAAGGTGGTATTGTAAGAGCTTTAAAACCAGGACATGTTGGTTGGTATTTTGAGTGTAAAATGAAAGCTAATAAGACTGTTATGTCCTCTACTTTTTGGTTAATGTCTAAGTACAATTGTGAGAAAAAAGAAGAGTTAGATATTCAAGAATGTGTAGGTAGAACCTCTGAATTAACAAAAGAATGGGCAAAAGATTGGAATCGAATTTTTCACTCTAATGCCATTCATAGAAAAACAGATTGCCTGCCAAAAAGTGTACGTGATGAAGATTTTGTGAAACTAGATGAAGAAAATCATGAGAGGTATTATGTTTACGGAGCTTGGTGGAAATCTCCAACAGAAATTCTTTGCTATTTAGATGGTAAGTTTATGTATAAATTAAATCCTACTGTAGCGTGGGATACACCTGCTTTTATACATATGGCTATAGAAACCTATAACTGGAATCCAATTCCCAAAGACGGAGGTCTTGTTGAAAGTGGAACCTTAGAAGAAAGAACAACTAAATACGAATGGGTTCGTACCTGGAAATTAGAATAACAGCATTCATTTTAACTTTAATTGGGCAAAGGAGCTGTTAAATGTTAACGGCATGTTTTTTTGTTGTATATTTAGATACTCTCAATCTTCCATTTTAATTTATTAAAAGTACATAAATAGGTTGTCCTAAGTCTTTTTATTGCCCCATAATCTCAAAGTTGTATTGACTAATTCAAATATATTAACTTTAAATTTTTACAGATTATGAAAACAACCAACCAATTTTTTGCAACTATTTTAGCAATGTTATTATTGTTAATTCCAACGATCTTTTTTGCACAAGAAGAAGCTCCAAAAGGTCCTGAGTTTATTGCAGTAACCACGATGCATTGGAATATGGATATAGAAGACTTTGATATGGAAACATGGAAAAGCATTGAAAAAGAATTTTTAGACAAGGTAACCATGAAGAATGAATTTATTATGGGTGCATCTACTTATCTACATCTATTTACAGCAGATAACACAGAACTCATTTATGTACAAACATTTGCCTCATGGGATGATATGGGAAAATTTGGTGATAGAAATGCCGAATTGATCAAAGAAGCTTGGCCTGATGAAACAGCCAGAAAAGATTTTATGAAAAAACGTATGGCATATTATGCAAATGAACATTCCGATGAAATTTATGCGACCATGCCTGGTGTTAAGTTCATGACTGAAAAGCCTACGAAGGATATGGTGACTTATGTTAGAAAAAATCATTTTTCATTTCCAGAAGATGGTACTCAAAAAGAATTTATGGCATTAAAGAAAGAAGGGTTTGATGCCATTATTAATAAAAATGAACATATAAAAGCTTACTATCCGCATGTTCATGCCTGGGGCTCTGATAGAACAGAATATTTAGAAGCCTTTTTCTTAGATTCTATGGCAGACCTGGATAAAATGTATGATAGAAATTCTGAACTTATGAAAGAAGCATTTCCAGATGAAGAAGCCAGAAAAGCTAAAGGTAAAGCATGGGGTAATTATTTTACAGGTGTACATGGAGACTATTTGTATACATGGATACACAGTCTTTCCAAATAGTATTTTAAAGTAATATTTAAATTAAGGTATTTAAAAGCTGGTCATTAATAGGTAAGAATAGACGTGGTGATCCTTTGGGTTGAATCTAAGGTTAAAGAGCAGATTACCACAACTTTAATAAAACCTTGCAGTGACATGGGATTTAGCTTTTGGATACCTTTTTTATGTATCAATAATTCCAAACTTGTAGAACCCTTTATTAAAACGTATTATTGCAAAAACTAAAAGCAAAGCATGAGCGTGTTACAAACATTACAGGAAAGAAGCGGCAATGCCTGCGAATTATGTACTTCTACAGAAGGTTTAAAGCAATATACCATTCCACCATCATTAAACGAAAATGTGGCTAACGATGTATTGATTTGTAAAACCTGTTTAGACCAAGTTGAAGAAGATGTCGCTATGGATGTTAATCACTGGAGATGTTTAAACGATAGCATGTGGAGTGAGCATATAGCTGTACAGATTATGGCTTGGAGAATGCTTCAAAGGTTGCGTAAAGAAGGATGGCCGCAAGATTTGTTAGACATGATGTATTTGGATGATGAAGCTTTAGCTCTGGCACGAGCAACGGGCGAGCATGAAGATGCCACTAACAAGGTTATTCATAGAGATGTTAATGGTGTTATTTTAGAATCTGGAGATTCTGTAGTTTTAGTAAAAGATTTAAAGGTAAAAGGATCTAGTATGGTGGCAAAACAAGGTACGGCTGTTAGAAATATTCGTTTAGATCGTGAGAATGCTGAATTCATTGAAGGTAAAGTTGGCGCGCAACAAATAGTAATCATTACCAAATATGTAAAGAAATTATAATATTTGAGAGGTTAAATAATTAAATCAGATAGAAACTCAGTAGTTGTTCAACAGAATACTTTAATCTAAGTCCAAATTTTCAATATCCAAACGCATATTAATCATATGCTTTTTAAATCCTACTTTTTCATAAGCTTTAATAGCTGGGATATTATCATCGTAAACATCTAATCTAATTTCAAAGATATTTTGTGTTTTGCACCATTTTAATAAAGCGTCAATAATCATTTTATTGAGACGTTTACCTCTATATGGTTCAGAAACAAACATAAAACCTAAATACCCCTGATAGGCATGTTTTAGATAATGTCTGTCGGTTTTAATTTTGGCATACCCAGAAGCAACAATGTTGCCATTAGACTCAGCAACAAATACTGCTGAATGTGGACTTGTTATTAATTCATTTATGTCATAATAATGAATAGTCCCTTCTTTTATTGTAGGATCGAAAGGACGTTCTGCAGTAATAACACCCTGTTCAAATTCTAATAAAACAGGTAAATCATTTAATGTTGCTTTTCTAATAATTAGAGACATAGCTTAACTAGAAGTATCGGCAATAATCTTCCACTTTCCATCCAATTTTTTAAAAATAACCATAAAAATACCATCGGCATTTCCAACTTCGCGTTTTAAATGATACTCGCCCATAACATAATAGGCACCTTCAGCTATTTTAGTAATGGCATTTATTTTAAAGTTTAATTTTCCTGTATGATCTTCAGTAGGATAAGCTCTTTTGTACCTGTCTAAAGTATTGTCCCAACCATGAGTAATGCCATTGCTTCCATAAAATTTAAGCGAATCACTCTTCCAGTAACTTTCCATAAACTCTTCAATATTATTATCAGACCAAGCAATGCGTTGTTTTTTCAATACTTTAAGAATCGCTTTTTTATCACTTTCTTCAGAAGCTTGAGAATAGCCATTAAAAACAGAGACTAAGCAAATTAATAATACTAATTTTTTCATTATTGATTAATTAAAACATTTTGTTGAGGTAAAAGTAACGAAATATTGATATTAATTAAGGTTACTTGTCGATGAAATTGACACAGAATGTTTTTTCATCTTAAGTTGAAACCGATTGATCGAAAAAATAATGTATAAATTTATAACTTCTATACTTTTGCTTCGTTATCAATTGGTTAGTCTCCCTCAGATCTATCGTTTAACAATTTAAAACATTTATAATTATGGATTTAAGAATTTCAAACTGTAACAATTTTTTTAAGATTAAAGGCATTCTAAATAAAAGTAATTTAGAAGTATTTCGAAATGAATTCAATAACATTTTTGAAAAAGTAAATACACTTACCATTAGTATTCAAGATATTGAAAGTATGGATCGTTACGGCGTTAACGCTTTAGCAGCACTTCATAACGAGGCTATTGAAAAAAATAAAAACTTATCTATAGTAGGTTTAGGGTGCAAAGATTTATATAATCATTTTAAAGCGGAAAACGCTGCATAGAATTTTAGAAGGCGTTTTTTTGATGTTTAAAAAAGGCATCGGCTTGAAGCTGCATAAGCTCTCTCACTTTTTTGCGCTTATAGGTATACAATTCGTCTTCTGTTTCTATGTCACCATAAATACGGTCGTTAATAGCATGATCTGTTCTTAATAAAGCTTCTCTTTGGTTTTTATTTTGGAGCACATTCGTTTTAATGGCAGTTTCCTGATCTTCTAATCTAAAGTCGTACGCACTTTTAGGAGATAATAGTTTTGCAATGATAGGGGACGTTTCAATTGCTAGAAACAACAAGAATATAAAAAAGGAGGGTAACCAAGGCAACTTGCCTAATGCATTTACGCGAGCCATTAAACCATCGAAATTATTGATAATGGGTTGCGAAGTTACAATTTGGGTTTCGTAATCACCTTTAAGAGCAGCTATTTGTGTTTCTTTAGAGGTGATTTTAGCTTTGTTCTCCGTTTTTAATAGTTGTAATTCGGCTAACAAAGCATCATGCTTTTCTCGTTTTTCTTTATAAACAGGACCTTTACCCAACAATTTAGTGCCAGAAGTACCTTCTGCTTCTGCAATATATGTGTCATATAACTGATTTACTTCGGCTTCTTTATTATTTATTTCATTTTGTAAATGAGTTATGTCACTTTGAAGTGCCATAATATTAGGCGTGAATTGTTCTGCAATTTGATCTTTATTTGCTAAGGTTAAAGCATTTTTTTGTTCTAATAATACCTGATTGATTTCTTTTTCAAAAATCTTTAATTCTAGAGGTTTAGAAATAACGATGGCAATAATGATAGCCAGTATTATTCTGGGGGAAGCCTGTAAGAGTTCGTCTGCGAAATTTCCTGTTTTTTTGATAGTAGAAACTATATACCTGTCTAAATTAAAGATGAGTAATCCCCAAATAAAACCAAAAGCAATGGCAATAAACGGATTATCGAAGACAGTATAAAGGGCATAACTAGCAGCTATAAAAGCCATGATCGCGGTAAAAAAAACAGTGGCACCAATACCTGCATATTTGTTTTGTTCACCTTTAGAACATTGTTCTAAAATATCGGTATCTGATCCTGAGCAGATAATAAAAAATTGCTTTAACATAATTCGTTTGATTTGATTGATTGACTATTAGAACGATAAGCCTATCAATTTGTTACATGTTTTTAGGTAAAAGATTCATGTCTAGCCTTTTTTAGACCGAATACTCTCAATAATAACTGTTGATAGGATTAAAGCGCCACCAATATAAGTATTGAAAGAAGGAATTTCATTCAAGAAAAAATAAGCCAGAATGATACCATAGATGGGTTGTGTGCTCAAAATAATACTTGCAGTACTTGCCGAAAAACGTTTGAGGCTTTTAATAAATAATGTATGACCAATAGCGGTAGCTAGAAGGGCTAGCAATATGATATAAGGGTATTCTGTAGCGATGTTTGAAGTATCCATAAAATAGAGTATGGGCGAAAATACAATAGTTATTACTAAAAGTTGATACATCATAACCATCGTTCCGTCATATTTTAATGCCCCTCTTTTTAGAATAATATTACGTAGCGAGAAAAATAATGCTGAAATAATACCCCAAACGATACCTTCAAAATCTGAATTCTGTATGTTAAACTCTGGAGCAAGTACATATATGCCAATTAAAACTAATACAGCTAAAAGCAAATGGATTTTATTAAACTTGGTTTTTGTAAGTATGGGTTCTAAAATAGTAGTAATGGCTGGAAATGTAAACATAGAGAGCATACCAATGGATACATTAGAGATTTTAACGGAATAGAAATAAGTAATCCAATGTATACCTAGAAATATAGCACTAAAGAAGAACGTAAGTTTATCTCTGTTTGTGTAAAGTTTTAAATTTACTTTTTTAACTCTACAAAAGATATAAATAATAATTAATGCTAATGCAGAACGCCACCAGATAATGACTGCTGCGGGCATGTCTATATGTTTTCCTAATACAGCAGCAGAACTTATAAGAAGAGTTGCCAGACTAAGTTCTAATAGGTTTTTTGCATGCTGATTTTTCATAGATTGTTCTGGCTTGTGTTAGCGATTGTAGTGGTTAGCTTTTGGCGAGGCGAGCATCGAGCCTAAACTAGTAACGTAAAGCGCGACCCTTGTGGTAACACCCATATTATTTTGATAGTTCGGTAAAATATTTATAAAATAATGGAATGGTTTCGATCCCTTTTAAATAATTAAAAACCCCAAAATGTTCGTTAGGCGAGTGAATAGCATCACTGTCTAAACCAAAGCCCATAAGTATGGTTTTACTTTTTAATTCTTGTTCAAAAAGAGAAACAATAGGAATGCTGCCACCACTACGTTGTGGGATAGGTGTTTTGCCAAAAGTATCTTGATATGCTTTACTTGCAGCTTGATAGCCTATACTGTTTATTGGTGTGACATAGCCTTGGCCACCATGATGTGGTTTTACTTTTATGGTAACACCTTTGGGTGCAATATTTTCGAAATGCATTTTAAATAATTGCGTGATTTCTTCCCAATCTTGGTGTGGTACCAATCGCATAGAGATTTTTGCACAAGCTTTACTGGCAATAACAGTTTTGGCGCCTTCACCAGTATAACCACCCCAAATACCATTAACGTCTAGAGTAGGACGGATGGAATTACGTTCGTTCGTGGAGTAGCCGGTTTCTCCATAAACATCGCTAATGTCCAGAGCTTTTTTATAGGCATCTAAACTAAATGGTGCTTTGGCCATTTCTGCGCGTTCTTCTTTAGAGAGTTCTTCTACTTTATTATAAAATCCTGGAATCGTTATATGGTTGTTCTCGTCATGAAGCGATGCAATCATTTTTGTTAAAATATTTATAGGGTTCGCTACAGCGCCTCCATACAATCCAGAGTGTAAATCGCGATTAGGCCCTGTAACTTCAACTTCAACGTAGCTTAACCCACGTAGGCCTGTGGTAATAGACGGTACATCTTGAGCTATCATGCCCGTATCTGAGATAAGAATGACATCATTCTTTAGTTTTTCTCGGTTGTTTTTTACAAAAATGGCAAGGTTAGAGCTTCCTACTTCTTCTTCACCTTCAATCATAAACTTTACATTACATGGTAGCTGGTTAGTGGATGTCATAAACTCCATAGCTTTTACATGCATGTACATTTGCCCTTTATCATCGCAAGCACCACGGGCAAAAATAGCTCCTTCAGGATGTAATGCGGTCTTTTTAATTACTGGTTCGAAAGGTGCCGAATCCCAAAGGTCTAAAGGGTCTGGTGGCTGTACATCATAATGGCCATAAACTAATACGGTTGGTAGACTTTTATCAATAATTTTTTCACCATAAACAATAGGGTATCCATCTGTTTTGCAGATTTCAACCATATCGCATCCAGCTTTTCCTAAACCAACTTTAATAGCTTCTGCTGTTTTTAAAACATCATTTTTATAAGCAGAATCGGCACTTATAGATGGTATTTTAAGCAGTTCTATTAATTCGTTTATAAATCGGTCTTTATTTTCTTTTATATAAGATTGAATATTATTCATGAAGTGATAGTATAGTTCGTTCAAAAATATAAAAAAAGAATGTTTTTAATGGTTTATATCAATTTGATTATAAAATGATTTACCAATTTATTTGTAATTAAATTTGTGTATCGGGTTTGCAATTTAAAAATCTTGTTTATATTTGCAATCCTTTAGCGGGCGTGGTGGAATTGGTAGACACGCTAGACTTAGGATCTAGTGCCGCGAGGTGTGGGAGTTCGAGTCTCCCCGCCCGCACAACGAAAAAGGTATGTAAGAGCTTCTCAATATTGAGAGGCTCTTTTTGTTCAGGTACAACATAGGTATAATAAATGTTGATTTCAATTAATTTTGTTTGACTTGATCCATAAAATGGCGAAAACACATAAGTGATTGAAAAAGAATTTATTTGTGTCTCTTTGGTACAATATAAGCTAACTTCCAGTCGAAGCAGAACGAATAAATCAGGTGTATTGATTTGACTTTTAATAATTTAATATACATGCCAATAGGGGCTATTTCAGTAATTCCACGTTAAAGAAATTTAACGTGGAATTGAAAATTATCTTCCCATAATTACTTTTTAGGGTTCATTACCACTTCAACCTGGTCTGCATTTGTCAAAACTTTTTTGGCAAATGCTCGTATGTGTTCAGGGGTTATTTTTTTTATCATCTTCTCATAAGAAGCATAATCAACATATGGTTCTCCCATTAATTGAGTAGATACCAATTGTGATAACCAAAACTCATCTTTCTGGATACTTTCTTTTCTATCCTTTAAAAGATTGTTTTTGGCTTTTTCTATGGCATCTGGGTTCGGTCCTTTCTCTAATAATATGGCTATTTCTTCTTTAACGATTTTTAAAAGTTTAGCTTGTAAATCTGGATTACAATTGAAGTAAACCATCAAGCTAAATCTATCTTCATGAATTTCTACTTCTGAATGTACGTATACTCCATAACTTCCGCCTTCTTCTTCTCTAATGGTCTTTAAATATCTTTTCCCCAAAGCAGCACTCAATGCCTTTAAAAAAATACTATTCTCTATAGAATAATCCATATTACCAGACATAAAATACAAAATGGTGGTTTGTGGATTGGCCATAGGCTGCTCAAAAATAGTAGCGGTATTTCCTTTTTTTGGTGTTATTTCATGATCTATCCATTTTTCACTTTCTGAATTGCTTTTGATATTACCAATATATTTTTGCAATAACAAAAGGATTTCTTCTTCTACAAAATTACCTGTAATCACAAAAGTGAAATCTGCAACGTTTGCGAACCGTTTCTTGTAAATTTCCACAGCTTTTTCAAAAGATATCTTAGAAATACGTTCTATACTATTTGGTTGTGACCTTGGGTGGTTGTTGCTCATAGCGAGTCCCGCTTTCTTACTAAAAACAAGCTGTTCATCATTTTTGGAATTCTCAAATTCCTCAATCCAGTTAGGTCTTTTTGCTTCAAAGAGTGCTTTGTCAAAACGCGGTTGTTCAAAGTAGAGATACATAAGCTGAAACATGGTTTCTAGGTCATTTACGGAACCTGAAGCCAATAAACCTTCATTGTACTCTTCTATGTACGGATATACCTGCACATTTTTACCAGACAACTTTTTGTTTAACTGTGAAGTAGAAAATTCACCTACGCCAGACAACTGAACCAATTGATCCACTTTTTCGGCTGATGGCAAATCTTCTGTTGCTACAAGAGAGAATCCGCCCAAGCTAACCGCATTAATGTTTATCTCATCTTCTTTTTCCTCAGATGGGTATAATATAATTTTTGCTCCGTTTGCTAATGTATAACCTTTAGCTTTCGCTATACTTTCTACACTAAAGGTATTCGCAATTGGTTTTACGTCTAGTTCCTTAGAGATAAGTGGTGTTGCAGAACCTTCGTCTACATAACCTGTAATTTCAATCTCGGAGACCTTATCGAGTACTGCCAGTACTTCTTCTTTTGTAGGATAGGACACTGATTCGTTATTTGGACCAGTCACAATGATATTCGATTTATCTCGATTAAGAAAATCATGAACCATTGCGCTTACCTCATCTTTTGTAATTGTTGGTAGCCATTTTAAAAGGAGTTCTAAGTTTTTATCAGCTTTAATCAAAGGATTTGCTTGTAAATAATAATTACCCAAAGATACGGCCCATTCACTATTGGTTTTATTTTTTTCTTGAGAGACCATATCTTCAAAGTTTCTCTTAATGGCTTCTTTTTCACGCTTTAACTCAGAATCGGTAATGCCGAAAGTCTTTATACGCGTTAGCTCGGTTATTAATTCTTCAAAAGCTGCTAAAATTCCTCCCTGCTTTACATCAACATAGATACTATTTAACTTTTTGTCTAAGGTCATAGGATATTCATAATGTTGCATCTCATTAGCAGAAGATGCTGGATTTTCGGTAACTTCTTGCAATCTACTGTTTAGAATAGATGAAAAAATGTTACCGACTATTTTTTCTCTTAAATAAGCTTCGCCACGATCGGCGGCGATATCACTTTTGTACAATAGTTGCAAATTTACAGCTGGTAGACCTTCTTCTTTGATAGCGGTATATGAAAACTCCGTATCATTGGGAACTTTGTAATAAGGACGCTTTGGTACGTTCTTTGGCATAGGTATTTTAGAGAATAATTGTTTTATTTTTTTCTCCATCTTGTTTACATCTATATCGCCAACGATAATTACCGCTTGTAAATCTGGGCGGTACCATTTTTTATAATAGGCCCGTAATTCTTTATGATCAAAGGATTGTATGAATTCAGGTTTACCAATGACATCTCTTTTTGCATATTTGGAGTTTCTGAATATTATCGGCATCATCTTTTCCTGCACACGACCATTAGGATCTCTAAGTTGTCGCCATTCTTCATTAATGACCCCTCTTTCTTTATCAATATCTTCACCTTCCAAAAGCAAAGATCCTGACCAATCGTTGAGTATCAATAGCGCTTTATCTATCGCTTCTTCGTCTGTAGTGATAATATTGTCAATGTTATAAACCGTTTCATCAAAACTGGTATAGGCATTTAAATCTCTACCGAATAGCAGCCCTTTTTTCTCTATAAAATCATCAACACTGTTACCTGGGAAGTTTTTAGAACCATTGAAGGCCATATGCTCTAAAAAATGGGCTAAGCCATTTTCACTATCTTCTTCCAACACAGCACCTACATTTTGGGCAAAGTAGAAACTTACGCGGTCTTTCGGTTCTTGGTTATGGTAAATAAAATAGCTCATTCCGTTTTCTAACTTGCCAGATACTATACCACTTGGTAAGGGAATAGGCGTGCTCACCTGAGCGTTAATTATTCCAAACGTGAAAAGGAATAATGCAATTAATGGTGTATTTTTCATTTTTATTATATTCTTCATTTCTATTATTTATAAATGTTAACTTGTTTTTATATAATGCTATTTAAAAGCTGCTATGCCTTTGGTTAGCCAATTGTGAAAATTGTTGACATTAGAAGTGTAACCAATCGGAGGTATTAAATTATTTTCTTTAAAATCCATCAATACATAGAAAGGTTGTGCGTTTGCTTTGTACTTTAGCTCTTGTAATTCACTCCATTTTTGTCCGATGTATTTTAATTTTTTTCCTGGTCGTAACTTAGAATCCGTAACCTCGTTTGTAGCCAAGAGACGTTTATCGTCAACATAAAGGGAGATGAGCACCACTTCATCCTTTAAGATGTTCAAAATCTTTGGTTTGGGCCATACATTTTGCTCCATTTTACGACAATTTACGCATGCCCAACCTGTGAAATCAATAAGTACTGGTTTGTTTACTTTTTTTGCATAGGAAAGTCCTTGATCGTAATCATTAAAGGAAATGATATCATGAGGTGCCGATAAATGAGCCCCATCTGGTAAATTGACATGTGTACTACTATTGCTTGTTCCTGTTTTTTTATAACCCACTCCATAGGGAGATTCGCTATACTCTAATGGTGGTGGAAAAGCACTTACCAAATTTAGCGGTGCACCCCAAAGCCCAGGAATAAGGTATACGGTAAAAGAAAAGGTTACCAATCCGACCAGAAGGCGACCGACCGAGATATGTTTGAGTTCAGTATCATGAGGCAAATAGATTTTTCCTAAAAGGTATAGCGTTAGTGCCGCAAATATGGCAATCCAAACTGCCAGGAATACTTCACGTTCAAACCAATGTAATTGTAATACCAAGTCTGCCTGTGAGAGAAATTTAAATGCCAATGCCAATTCTAAGAAACCAAGTACAACTTTCATTGTATTGAGCCATCCTCCAGATTTTGGCAAGGCGTTCAACCATCCTGGAAACGCGGCGAACAAAGTAAATGGCAATGCAATGGCCATTGCAAAGCCAAACATACCCATAATTGGCGCAATACCTCCTTTAGAGGATGCTTCTACAAGAATAGTCCCAACAATAGGACCTGTACATGAAAAGGAAACAACAGCCAACGCCAGCGCCATAAAAAAGATACCCAACAGTCCTCCTTTATTTGCTTGTGCGTCTACTTTACTAAGCCATGAGTTTGGAAGCATTATTTCAAACCCGCCTAAAAAAGAAATGGCAAATACCAGTAATAAAAAAAAGAAAACAATATTGAAGGTAACACTGGTAGCCAATGCATTCATTGAACCAGCTCCAAAAATTACTGTAATTACTGAACCTAAAAGAACATAAATAACAATAATGGAAACACCATAAATAATGGCATTTCTAATACCTACGGCCTTGGTTTTACTTTGTTTTGTAAAAAAGCTGACCGTCATCGGTATCATTGGAAATACACAGGGTGTTAGTAAAGCTGCGAAACCCGAAATAAAAGCAAGTAGAAAAAGTGTAAAAATACTTCTGTCGCTTGAGTTTTCGACTTCTAAATGGTCTGTGTTATTATTGGCTTTATACTCTTTAGGGTATTTTATGGGGGTTACGTTATCTGCAACCCCATCATTTACTTCGGCTGCCTTGTGAATAATAGTATCTACAACTTTTGGTAATAAAGTTGTATTTTCCACCTTCTTATTTTCTAGAAGAATGGCTTCCTTTTTGCTACTGGTCTGAGACTTATTGGTGGTTGGTACTTTTGTTATTTTCTCTGGGGTATTGACTAAAACCTTTTCAATTGGTTTTGATGTAGGTAGCTTAAAAACCAAATCAACAAATTTTGGTGGAAGACAACGTTTGTCGTCGCATGCCATATACTCCACCTCGCCTTTGATAATGAGATTTTCGGTTGAATTCACTCGAACTCGCTGTTTAAAAATAGCTTCACGTTCAAAATACTTGATTTGCATTTTAAAAACAGGGTCGAACACTGTTTTACCCGTGCCCTCAATGGTTTTATCTATTAAAGAAAAAGCGTCGTGAGATTCATAAACAAATACAGTAGGTAAAGGACCATCTTCTGGAACAGTTTGTGAATACAAATGCCATTTCGGTGCAATTACAGCTTTAGCGACCAAATCGTATTCCGTCTCTGATACTTTTTCATATGTAGTTGACCATTTTACAGGGTTGTGTATTTGTCCTATCACTTGGCTACCAATCAGCAATACTAAAATAATAGTGATGTTCTTTTTAATAGTGTCTAACATTATTTAGCAATTAATTTAAAAGTTTTTTAAGCTGTACTTCTAGTTCTTCAAGTGTTAGGTTATTACCTAAAATAATTCCTTCTTGGTCAATTAGATAATTTGTGGGCAATAGCTCTACATTGTATGTTTCCGATATTTCAAAGGCTACATTTTTTTCAACAATAGCTTGGGACCATGGTAATTGATGCTCAATTAGTGCTCTTTTCCAAGGAATTTTGTCAGGGTCTTCGGAGACATTTATAATTTCAAAACCCCTGTCATTGTATTTTTTATAAAGGGATTTATATCCTGGAAACTGGTCAATACATGGTCCGCACCAATACGCCCAAAAATTTAACAGCACCAACTTTTCGCGATAGTCACTTAAAGCAATGTTTTCACCGACTTCATTCTCTAAAGAAAATTCGGGAGCTATTTTGCCTATAGATAGGTTTTCAATGGTTTCTATCTTTTTGTTACACATTATAAAGTCCTCATTAAAACCTAAATAAGGCTTCATTTTTTGAACGACTGTTTTCATCTGACTCAACGAGAAAGCCTCATTGGTGAAGCCCAAACTTTCATTTAACAAAATGTGTGACGATACAACCTTATCAGGGTTGTTCATTGCAATTTCAAAACGAAGCGCATTACATTTCTTTGAAATAGAATGTTGCAATTCGTCAATTTTGTCCTCAAGATGTATGAGGTTATCTATGTCATTTGTTTGTAAAATACTTATATAATTTCTGTACAAACTATCCAATGCCTTTGCTTCTGTTGAATTGGTGATTTCGTGGTAACTTTTGAGATAGTCTTGGTAAATACTATTGTTTACGCCTCCTAAGATTTCAGGTGCAAGCATTGCGTGTCCCATATAATCTCTAGATTTATGAATGTCGGCTTTTAATTCAATCTCGCCCTCTTCAAGAAAAAAAGGAATCATATATGAAGTGTCGATTAAAAAAAAAGCACTTTGAGGATGTAAAATTTCCACGCTCATTTTAAAAGAACCACCATCAAGTATCGCACTATCCAGTACTATTTCATCACCGTAGCCATTATAAGTAGCCAACATAACAACCTCGCTTTCTAAGCCCTTTATATTTCCATTAATATGGTATTCCTCTTTTTTTGAACAGTTAAGTCCGAAAAAAAGGAGTATGAATATAACATAGTATAGCGATGTGTTTTTCACAAAAAAGGAGATTTTACTTTATAAAAGACTACTTATTTCCATAAATTTCTTGAAGCTTTTTATCGAGCTGATCTTCTGTAAGGTTTGTTGCTATTACTTTACCATCTGGATCCAGTAAGTAAGTTGTAGGCAAATATTCCACACCATATTGTGTCGATATCTGTTGAGGAGAGTTCATCTCTGCGGTTTCAATAATCTGAGGCCAAGGATTTTGATATTTTTTCAACGCCTTTAGCCAAGCACTTCTTGTTGGATCAGATGATATTCCTAAAATCTGAAATCCTTTATCTTTATATTTATTTTGTAATTTTTTTAAATGTGGAAAAGTTTCTACGCAAGGGACACACCAGTAGGCCCAAAAATCAAGAAAAACGTATTTACCTCTATAATCAGATAACTTGATAGGTTCATCTTTCTCATTTAGAAGTGTGAAATCTGGTGGTGTTGCCCCAATGCCTACATTCTCAAAAATACGTAGTTTGTTTTCAAGTTGCTGGTAATATGTGTGGTCACTATTATACTTCTTAAACAAATCTTTAAATGTCTCTCTTTCTTTTTTGGTATAACTTGTACTTGTAATACCTTCTCCTTCTATAGCAAACAGGTATATTGCAGCTATTTCTTCTTTATATTTTAGAGCGAATTCTTTTTTTAACTCTAGAATCGCTTCATCAAATTTGGGGTATTCTTCTTGAACCACTTTTGAAAGTTTTTCTATCTCATCAGGGGAAGCATTTTTTTTGTAGGCCTCATCTAATGCTTTGGCTGTACTTGTATAGGTCTTGAATTTTTCGGAATTTTCAATAGCAAGTTTTTGTGTTATAAATTCAGCTAATATGTCATTATTTTTCGTTCCAGAAACAAAAGGTTGGTATACAGTTGCATACTCGTCGTCTTGTAGAATACGATCTTTAACAATCTTTATTTTAATAGTACCTTTTTCTAAAAAGATAGGTACAATACTTTTACTGCCAAATTTCAAGTATTTGACTTCAGGCTTACCGTAATAAATGCCTTCTAATTTAAAACTACCATTTTTAATATTTGCTTCACTAAGAGTTTTGCCACCTGGATTATAATAATCATCAATTACTTTAATCATCGATTGATCATTTCCTTCTATAGTTCCTTCAATGATATATTTTTCCTGTGCGTAAACTACGGTTACTAATATCATTGTCAATACTGTCAATACTGTTTTCATATGTTTAGATTTATTAAATAATTCTTCAAAAACTACTGTTCGTTAATAATAATACCCTGTTTGGTTTTTGTATAAGTAAAGGGGGTGTACTCTTGAAATATTGCCAAAATTTGTTCTGTACTTTCTACATCGAAAGTGGCCGTAAATGTTTGCTTAGCCAGTGTTTTGTTTTGATTTATAATTGTCACATTATTTCTTCGGGATATGGTTTTCAATATCTCTTCAAACGTTGCACGTTTAAACACCATTTTATCTGATATCCAAGCAGTATGGTCGTAAGTGTTTACATTGTTATTTACTGTTATTTTCTTTTTGTTCTTATTATAAACTGCCCGCTGTCCAGGTACCAACAGTGCTGGTTTTTGGTTATCATTGGCAGTAAGTGCAATACTTCCCTCTAAAAGTACTGTACTTGTTACTATGTCATCGAGGTAAGATGAAACGTTGAATTGCGTTCCCAAAACGGTAATGTCCAGTTCTTTGGCATGCACAATAAATTTTTGGGCTTCACGTTTTGAAACATCAAAAAAGGCTTGCCCTTTGACAAAAACTTCTCTGGTATTTACGCTTCCAAATTGTGAGTTATATGTCAACAAAGTACCTGAATCACAATGAATTTTTGTTCCGTCGCTCAAACGAACTCTTAACGTTTTACCATAGGGAATATAAAGTTCCTGCGTACTATATGGCGCATTGCTTACATAGGTTAACTCACCATTTTCAAACTTTGCCAAGGCACCACCATTAACATCAGTAATGATTACTCCCTCATCTGTTAAATACTGAACTTTATTGCCAACAACTAGTCTTAATTCCTCCGATAAGTTTTTGGAAATAACGGGAGTTCGATTCACATCAGCCTCTTTGTGGAAAGAAACGTAATAGCCTACTAGAAGAATTCCCGCTAAAACAGCAGCGTATTTTAAAAATGGTTTTAAGAGAGCAATAACCTTCGGTTTTTTAGCCTTAGTAGGAACATCAATAGTATTTTGGAGTTTTGTCCATTCACAATCTAAATCAATAGCATCAAAGACATCAAAAGCTTTAGTGACTTCTTTTTGACTTACACTTCCATAACTATCTTCATAGTCGCGTAATTCTGAAGCGCTTTCGGAAGAAAGTACCTTGAACCACTTTTTAAGAGTTAAAATTGCTATAGAAAAACGAATGTTCATCAACGTATAGTTTCTCTTAAAACAACTGAAAAAGAAAAAGGTACTATTGGATAATAAATTTTTTTATATCAACTACTGAATAAAAAAAGAAATTGCATAAGTAATTAAGGTAAGTAAATGTTCTCTCAAGGTAATTAGAGCCTTTCGTATTTGACTTTCTACGGTGCGCTCAGAAATTTGGAGTTTTTCGGCAATTTCTTTGTATTTGTAATTTTTTAATTTGCTCAAAACAAAAATTTCGCGGCGCTTTTCGGGTAATGCATCAATAACTTTATACATGGCCTTTAACCGTTCTTCTTTGACCTCTGTAGGAAGGTTTTCTGTTTTTATAACAACCTCACGCCTTAAATCTTCAAGTATCGAACTTGCCTTTGCTTTTTTTCGGTTTTGGTCGATGAATCTATGATATGCAGACTTATACAAATACCCGTTCAAATTGGTTGTAATTGTAATTGTGTGTCTTTTTTGCCAAAATTCGATAAGGGTATCCTGTGCTATATCTTCTGCCAGTTGCTTCTGTTGCGACAAATAAAAAATATACTTGCCTAATTTATCATAGTAAACTAGATACAACTGCTCATAAAATTTAGTATCACCGCTTTGCAAACGGTGCATAATCACTTCCTTATCAAATTCCGAATTTTTCAAAAGAACATTGGTATTTTAACATTTATATAGCAAATAACGAAAAAAAAAAGGGAGTTGAGTAAGGGTTTTTTAAATTTTGTTCGTCAATAAGGAAAAGTATACAAATGCAAAATCAAAAATTACTTCTGTTAACCGAAAAGTTTTTATTACATAATTTATCGGAATCTGAGCAGGAAGAATTGGAATTTTTACTCCAAGATCCTAGTCATCTTTCTAGTTTCAAAAAAATGATATCGGACAGTTATTTGCTGGCCACAGAAGGAACCACTTTTAACGAGAAAACTTCGTTTGAGGAAATCAAAAGAAGTTTACAGCCCAAGCTTCGAAAAGTTCATTTTTCAAGGTATTTTTTAAAGTATGCGGCAGTACTTGTCGTTCTAATCACCAGTGTTTTTCTGATTCGCCATCAATTGGGCGAAAAAATGGCAACAAATGAAGATGTCGTACTACAGCATATAACCTTGGAACTCGAAGATGGATCTACCAAAAAATTATCAATGATCGAAAACGACACAGTGCAAAGAGGAAATGGCATAGTAGGACTTTTAAACAATGGGACTTTAGATTATTCAGTAGCTGAGAAGGATGTAAAAGTTCATTTTAACACGATAAAGGTACCTTATGGAAGAAGGTTCAAGGTCATTCTTTCAGATGGTACTTTAGTACACCTTAATTCAGGAAGCCAGTTAACATACCCAATACCTTTTGAGAAAAATCAGCGTAAAATTCAATTGACTGGGGAAGCGTTTTTAGAAGTTGCTAAAGACGTTGAAAGACCTTTTACTGTAGCTACTACTCTTCAGGACATTCAAGTACTAGGTACAATTTTTAACGTGTCTGCATATAGTGATGACCATCAAACAACCACGACTCTTATAGAAGGTAGTGTTAGTGTGCGTCTTACATCTGAACAAAATATTTCGACCATTTTGGCCCCAAATGAACAAGTTGTAGTTGTAAGAAATGAAAAAAGATTCCTTAAAAGAACAGTAAATACAAATCAATTCACTAATTGGGTAGATGGTGTTCTGGTATTTAAGGATGCACCATTTACAGAAATAGCAAAAAAATTAGAACGTTTTTACGGGGTACAACTTATCTGTAACAACGAAGCTCTAAAAAATCAAAAATTCAATGCTCGGTTTGATACTGAAACAATATTTCAAGTAATGGATATTTTTAAGACAGATCAAGGTATTGAATACACCTTAAGCAATAACATAATAACTATAAACTAAATAAAAAAATAACTGGACAATGTTACAGCATTGTCCAGTTTAAATTAAGTAGCTAAATAATTAACCACTTTAACAGAACCATAAAAGTATGAAAAATCATCTTACGCGGCAACGGGTATACATCGATATTACCAAATTAAGCTTTAAAATGAAAATTACTGGTCTTCTAATTCTGATTTCGCTCTTTCATGTACATGCGAACGTTTTTTCGCAAAATGAAAAAATCAGTCTTATATTAAAAAACACATCAATTGAGACCATTATAGAGAAAATCGAGGAAACTACCGACTACAAGTTCTTTTATAACACCTCAAATGTCGTATTATCTAAAAAAGTCTCTATCAATGTTAATAAAGCAACGATAAAAAAAGTACTTAATCAAATCCTAAAGAATTCTGAAATTTCTTATAATATAATTGACAAGCAAATTATTTTAAGAGCTATTAAAAGAAAGCAGGGACACAGTAATATCCTTGAAAAAATAGATACACCAGAAGAAACAATGCCCCAACAATTGGTTTCAGGGAAGGTATACGATAAAGAAGGTATTCCTTTGTCTGATGTGAGTGTGATTATTAAAGGTACGAACCAAGGAGTAGTAACAAATTTTGATGGGTACTATGAACTTATGGCTTCTAAAGGCGATACATTGGTATATAATTACATCGGTTACATAGAAACCGAAATTTTAGTTGATAATATATATACGATTGATGTAGAATTAATAGAATTTACGTTTGCATTAGAAGGGGTAGAGTTAGTTTATACGGGGTATCAGGAGATATCAAAAGAAAGGGCTACGGGTTCTTTTAGCAATGTCAAAGAGAAAACGCTAAACCAAAAAACCAGTCAGAATATACTTAGTAAATTGAATGGAGAGATTTCGGGTGTCTTTTTAAGTCCAGAAGGAGGAAGTGAGGAAATTATTATACGAGGACTCAGTTCTATCAATGCCAATACCTCTCCTTTAATCGTTGTAGATGGTTTCCCTATAGAGGGGAGTATCAACAACCTTAACCCCATAGATATTGAAAGCGTAACCGTTTTAAAAGATGCTGCTGCAGCTTCTATTTATGGAATACGAGCCACTAATGGTGTTATTGTAATAGTAACTAAAAAAGGGAATACTCACACGAACCTTTCTATAAATGCCACAATAAATACATCATACAGAACGAAACGTAGTTTAAAAAATAATCTCATTTTGTCCCCAGGGAGTCAGGTAGATAATGCTATCGGGTTCTATAATTCTGGCAATATATTTGGTGTTGAGCAATTGCCTAACGATAACTTTGGCCTTGGTAACTATCAATTATTAAACCCCGCCATTGAAGTTCTTTTATTACAAGAGAATGGTGAGCTATCATCACAAGAAGCTGCATCTCGTTTAAACAGCCTTAGAAACACGGATGGTAGAGATGATTACAGCAGACTTTTTATGCGTCCCGAGATGTGGAATCAATATAATATTGCAATATCTGGGGGCGGAGCAGAGAATTCATACAGGGCTTCAATTACATACAATAGAAATGAAGGAGAATTAATAACCTCATCATCTAATCAGTTTATTGCCAACCTTACCAATAGTTTTAAATTTAATGACCGTTTGGAACTTACTACTAATATTAACAGTTCATTTACCCGAGAAAAACTAAACCCTACCTTTCCAGAGTTTGATTTTTTCGAAGGAAATTTAGAACCTTCTACTTATTTATCTCAGTTTTATATAAACGAGCGTATAGTGGATAACAATGGTAATTATCTGCCAATGCGTTACGGTTCAAATGCACGTTTTTCTCAAGCTGGTTTAGATGCAGGTTTACTTCACCCTTGGACACTAAACCTTAAAGAAGAATTTGATAATAATGACCATACGGCTAAAGCCACTGAAGTTAGATTACAGTCTGCTTTAAAATACAGCATAGCACATAGCCTGACAGCTGAGGTCAGGTATCAATATGAACAAAACATAGGAAGTAGATCCAATATATTAAATACCAACCGATTTGAAACTCGATACCTCATGAATAATTTTACACAATTTGATGCCAATAATAATCCAATTAATTTTCCAATTCCAGATGGAAGTATTGCGGATTTTACGGAATCTGATCTTCGGGCTCAAGTGTTTAGAATACAACTGAACTATGATGATTTTTTTAATGTAGGAGAGCATCAATTGACAGCATTGGCTGGATATGAAGTACGAAAAACAATCAATGAACTGAGACAGACAAGACGCTATGGGTACGACAATCAATCATTAACTTTTTTTAATCCCCAATACAATATTGCTTTTCCACAATTTATAAATATCGATGGAGGAAAAGCCATTCCTGATCCATCGAATATTAGGTTTGACGAAAACCGATTTTTATCTTACTATGGTAATCTAGCCTATACTTTTAATCATAAGTATACCTTATCTGCGAGTACGCGTATGGATGACACTAATCTTTTCGGTTCATCAAAAGAATTTAGAAACGTACCACTGTATTCATTGGGTTTGAAATGGAATGTTAAAGAGGAAGGTTTTTTAGAAGCCTCTGAAACGGTATCCCTTTTTAATCTAAGAGCAACTTATGGTACTAATGGGAATGTAGATAGAAGTACAAGTCCATTTTTGCAGGCTAGAATTTTTAATGACAACAACTTGTTTTTTAACCAGACGAGCACTATCTCTTCTGTTCCTAACCCGCAACTTCGCTTAGAGAAAACCCGTACCGTTAATTTAGGCTTAGATTTGGGACTTTTCGACGAAAGGGTTTCATTGACATTAGATCTCTATAAAAAAGACAGTGAAGACCTTCTTGTAAATAGATCTTTAAACGCTACTTCTGGGGTATCAACATCGTTACTTAATTCGGGCGAATTAACGAACAAAGGTATTGATGCTTCGCTAATACTTAAATTGGTTGATAACAAGGATTTTAAGTTTATGACCAGAGGTAATTTTAGTGTAAATGACAATAAAATTACTTCTGTTGATGTGCAAGATTTTGATGCCTTTAGTTTTCTTTTCGGAAATGCACCTAGAAAAGGTGATGCCCTACGCACCATCTATAGTTTTAACTACGCAGGTTTAGATCGCAACGGAAGGCCTCAATTTATAGATACTACAGGTGAAATTGTAGATTTTAACACTGATATTTCAGACGTAAGTGCCTTAGTGAAAAATGGAACATTAATTCCAAAATACGTTGGTTCTTGGACCAACCAAATTAACTTTAAAAGCTGGTCTTTGAGAACATTAATGCTGGCGGAAGCAGGACATGTATTTAAATTGGATAATAAATACAACCCTACCTTCTTTTCTTTAGTTGCTTACAATGGCTTTGAGGAAAGATGGCAAAACCCTGGTGACGAGAACACAACAAATGTTCCTGCACTAGTAGGTGATTTTACTAACACTTTTGCGTTGGGGTATACTCTCTATCAAGAATCAGATGAATTTGTTGATGATGCCAGTACTATTCGCCTTCAAGAAATCATATTGGGATACGAATTTGGTGAAAAAACTTTAAAGTCCATTGGGTTTTCGAGTTTTCAAATTTCTGCACAGGTCAACAACCTATTTGTCTGGAATTTCAATAAATGGGATGTAGACCCTGTGAATCAGTTAATTCCTTTAAAACCTAGATTCAACATAAACATTAACGCCTCTTTTTAAAAAAGAATATCATGAAAAAAATATTTTATATAGTAATCTTATGTGGGTTGACCATAGCTTCTTGTACTAGAGATAATTATTTAGATTTTCAACCTAGGGGTGTTGTAATACCCAGTAGTATTGACGATTTTCGATTAATTTTGGATCAAGTAAGTGAAGATGAAAATGAGTTTTTTGAACCACAATTGTCCAAAGGTTTTGGGCCAATACATGGTTTAAGCGTCTTCCTAACGGATAACCAACAGATCAATGATAAGCTGATAACTTCTTTCGGATTAGGACGTAGCGCCGTTAATGCCTATATCTACAGGGAGAATTTTTATACTTCGTTACAAGAAGATCCAGATTGGGCCAGTTATTACAACCAAATCTATGTAGCAAATGTTGTTTTAGATGGCTTAGAAAAGGTTGAAGGAGGTACACTTCAAGAAATAGCACAGTTAAAGGCAGAAGCAAAACTACATAGAGCTTGGGCTTATTTTAATTTAGTGAATATATATGCTGTTCACTATAACGCCTCTTCTGCAGCCACAGACCTGGGGGTTCCTATTAGGGAAGGCATAGAACTTGAAGGCTTAGATTTTACTAGAAATACTATTGAAGAGGTCTATGATTATATTTTAGAAAACATTCTTAGTTCTGTAGATCATCTAATAGATGTTCAAAGCAATAATGTCACCTTTAGACCTTCTAAAGCAGGAGCATACGGTCTGTTGGCAAAAGTGTATTTATACCAAGGTAATTATGAAAATGCTGTAGAAAATGCCAATAATGCTTTGTTGTTAAAAAACTCGTTACGTGATTTTAATACTGAAGTTATTGATGATAATGGCGTGCGATTGAATCCAGAAATCGTAGCAGATCCAGAAACGGTCTGGTTTAAATTAGACAATAGTAAATTACCACTCTTTGTATCAGACGAATTGGTTAGCTCCTACGATACTAATGATTTAAGAAGTCAATGGTATGCTTCTTTTTTAGATGCTTTTGGGGAAGATATCGAAGGGTTTGTACACCAAACAGCCAACGGAGCGGAACGTTTAAATGTAGGTATTTCTGTTGCTGATGTAATACTAACCCAAGCCGAAGCTAATGCCAGGTTGGGTAATATTACACCAGCTAATGATGCACTCAATACGCTTAGAGAAACACGTTATGCATTGGGTACCTATAGCCCCATTTCTATAGCAGACGCAAATGAACTACTAACTTTTATCAAAGAAGAAAGAAGAAGAGAAATGGTACATACATTTCAGCGTCTATTTGACATTAAGCGATATAATCTTTTTGACAATGATGATATTTCGGTGACTCATTCTATAGAAGGGACCGAAGCTACAATACTGCCTAATAGTTTAAACTGGGTTTTTCCAATAGCGCAGAAATACATTCAACAAAATCCTGAAATAGAACAAAATCCACGAGATTAAATAAAAATAAAACGATTATGAATTACAAACTAACCATACAGTCATTTCTAATAAGCATTTTGTTTGTTGTAATGGCTTCTTGTGAAAATGATGTAGAAAAACCATTGGTAATTACAACTAGTGATATTTCATTTGAATTACCTAATGATGCGGTTGTTGGTGATACTCTAGGCATAGTGCCTGGCACATCTAATAGAGGAAGTGTAGGCTTCGTCCTAGTTTCTCAATCTGTAAATGATGTATTTAGTGTAAGTACCACTACAGGTGATTTAATTCTTAAAAATTTGACCAATGTTGATGCGGAAATTAATCCAGAAATAGTATTAGAAGTATCGATTAATAAAGAAGGAGAATCCGAAATTTCAAATGTTACAGTTATCATAGAATCTCAAAACCCAGATCCTGGGCCTTCGGGTTGTAATGACCCTAACGCCTTGGTTAATACCGATATTTGGAATGGTGATCTTGATCTTCAAGACATTTTTGGTGATACAGCAGAAGGAGTTGGTGTATCTGGTTGCGACAATTTAACCATAAATGCAGATTTATTAATTATAGGATGTGAAAAGATACCAGAGGTACTGTTTACTTTTGAACCAACTGCACCAGGTGAAACATCTGGAACCGTAACGGCAGAAATGCAAGATTACGATTGCATTGAAGGTTTTGATATTCAATTTGAAGGAACAGGTACCTATGATGAAACGACAGGCATTATCGAAATTGAATACTCTTGGACAGATGGGTCAGGTGATCCGCCTATAGAGGGGTTCGTTACCGTAGAACCTAACTAAAGGCAACTCCCAGTATTGAAGTGAAATATGAAATCAAAATCGATGATCAAGCAAAACTAAAAGTAGTTTTTGAAACTTATTTCAAAGCTATGGTCAACTATGCGATGAATTATATAGATTCTTTGGATGTAGGAAAGGATATAGCACAAGAAACCTTTATCAGACTCTGGGAAAAAAAAATAATTTTTAGTTCTGATAGTGCTTTACGAGCATTCTTGTATACAAGTGTTAGAAATAACTGTTTAAACAGATTAAAGCATCAAAAAGTAAAGGATATTCATGCTAAAGAGTTCATTTCAAAACTATCGGAAGAAAAATTCAATCATTCCTGTATAAACCAAAATGAAACGGCACGGTATTTATATATATCTATAGAGCAACTAACAGAAAGGAGAAAAGAAGTGATAAAACTAACCTTAAAAGGTTATAGAAACCAGCAAATAGCTGAGCAACTTGGTATAAAACTACAAACGGTTAAAACCTTAAAGTCGCAAGCTTATCAAGACCTGAGATCATTATTGAGAAACTATAAATAATATTCCATAAAAATGGCAATAAAGTTGAGGGCAATTATTTTAAATTAGTCATAAAAGGTCGGGACATTGTAAGCTTTGTCCTGACCTTTTTAAAATAAAATTCTTGTGCTCTGTATTAAGTTAATCTGCCTTGCAATGAATACTATACTTACAAAGTTTTTACTTCTTCTATTTTAACCTTTGCTTGGTTTGACTAGTAAAAGTACTTTCAAAAATTTTGTCTGCGTTAGCAGATTCAAAACCCTCTCGTCTCTGGGTTCTATTAATATCTTTAGATTGAAGATGTTGAAATTCTGGTAGCGGCAAACGTTCTGCAAATTCAACATAACTACCTGCAATTTCCAACGCTTCACCACCAGCAAATACAGCCTTTATCATTTCAGCTACAGTACTACTTTGTTTTAAAAGACCATCTTTGCTTGTCTTAATCTTTCCGCCAGCAGAATTTAAGGTAACTCCCAAATGCTCTAGAAAACTGTTGAATTTTTCCAAATTATATGACCCTTGCGCCAAGTTATGGATGCTTATCGTATAGTGATTAAGATAGTATCTATTGTAAATAACCCAAGCCGCATACTCACTTTCTTTTAGCAGGTTTAGATAGTCCTCTTTTGTTGGCAAATGCCATAAGGGTTTATGAAAGAATTCACCGATTTCTGCGGAGTTGTCTAAATCCAATGAATCAACTGGATCTGAAGTTATATTTTCAGTGTACTTATGAATAATCTCTTGGCATTTTAACGATAAGTCTTTTACCCTAAGTTCGCTCAAGAAAATTCTTGGGTATTTTATATTAGGAGGTGCATACCAATAGGCATTCAATTTTTTACCTTCAAATACGTAGGCATCACGCTTTTCATATCCATAATGTAAAAAAATCTTTTCAAAAGAAGCTATTCCTAAATTCGATACGCCTAGCGTTCTGAAAGCAATATGATCGTTTATTATTTCAGACTCTTCAGAAATCAAGCCTTCTTTTATCATAGCTTCGTTAATATATGAAACCATAGGGACTCTAGCTCTATAAGGTTCAAACAAAGCATTTAATATAATATCTAATGAGGTTTTAGAAGTATGCATGTCCATTAATTTTAAGCAAAAATAGAAGTATATTTGATAAGTAACAATTTTTAATAAGCAACAAATGATAAGTAATACTAATCAATTAGAAATTCGACAACTATTTATGTTTGTAGAACTAGCAGCTACGCTTCATTTTGGTAAAGCTGCTGAAAACTTAGCAGTATCTCAATCCGCTTTAAGCCAGCAAATAAAACAAATAGAAGCTATTTTAGGTGTTTCGTTATTTACACGAACAAACCGTAATGTGACACTTAGCTGGGCTGGTATGAACTTACTTAAAGAAGCAAAATCAATATTACATCAGTATAAAAATTCTCTAGAAAACTGGAACCTATTAATAAATGGTTCTATAGGACAATTAAAAATTGGTTTTGTGAGTTCTGCAATGCATGAATACCTGCCAAAAAAAATAAAAAAATTAGCCGAGACCATGCCAAAGGTAGAACTTCAATTTATGCAGATGAATAATTTACAGCAGTTAAAAGCTTTAAAAGAAGAGACCATTGATATAGGTTTTGGAAGATCAAATCAAATCACAGATCAAATCACTATTAAACCAGTTCATCGAGAATCATTTACATTGGTGTTACCAGCAGATCATGACATTACTGAAAAGAATTTTCAGCACCTAGGGCAACTCGCCAATGAGTCTTTTATACTTTTCCCAAATAGTGCCAGCGAGCTATATTACAGACAGATACTAAACATGTGTGAAGATTCTGGATTTACGCCATATGTTCCCCATCAAGCTATACACGGGCCTACGATTTTTAAATTGGTAGAAAATAAAATGGGAATTTCGATAGTACCCAACTCTTTACGTGATGACCACAACTATAACGTACGTTATATTGAATTAAAAACTATAGCTCAAAAGACTGAACTATTCGCTGTTTGGAACAAAAAAAATGAAAACCCCGTTCTAAAAAAGTTTCTTCAAATGATATAAAGTCAATAGATCTAAATGCAGTTCTGGAGTAGTGTCTTCAAGGAGAAACGGCTAAAGATAAAGATTAAAAAGGCTGGGCTATCCCTTTCCGAGTATTGCCGATGTTTAACTTTTAAGCATACATTTATTGTACGTTTGACCGAGGAACAATTATAGCATTATGCTATGCTCATTAAGTACGACATGAATCTAGTGCTGCGAGGTGTGAAAGTTTGAGTCTCTTCGCTTATACTTCATAAAGAAAAGTGTCTTGGAAACGAGAAGCTTTTTTGTTTGATAGCTATATTATTACAATGATTTAGCCTTTTTCAGATGCAATGGTTTCATAACTAATGGGTTTTTGTTAAAAGTACTTTGCGCTTTTATTTGAGGTTTGATTTTAAGGTAGAACATTAAGGATACTGATGCTACGGTAATCCACAAAATATCAACCAATAAAATGTCGTATTGATGCTGTTGTATTGCAGACCATATCCAGTTTTTCGAAACAACTCCATTGGTTATCGGGATAAGAAAGCCTAAAATGGCACCAAGTAGCAAGCTATACTTATTAGTAAAATAATTGTCCCTTTTAAACCTAAAGAACAGAATGGCAATTAACCATGTTATGAAATAGAAGTAGTATATAGCGGATTGTTTATCTGTAAAATACCCATTGGTGATTTTTACAAAAATAAAAGCCAATGCGGTTACGGGAAGCATGGATAAGCAAATGGCTAGGTAAATATGGCCGACTTTGGCAGTATAGAGTCTTTGGCGCATGGTCATACTTTTTTTATTTCTGGCTTCAACCCAAATTAATACTCCTGTAATAATAACAAAGCAGGTTATAAAGGATAAAATAAAGTAGACTGTTTTCAATGGTAAACCTCCATAATCAGCAAAGTGTAAGCGCCCAATAACACGTTGCACATCTTCAGTGTATACGCTTTTGTATGGACTTCTAATAGTTTCAATTTTCCCTGTGAAAGCATCAAAAATGATATATCCTATACCTAAAAAACGAACATGGTCTTTAAGCTCACCAGTTAGAATATATTTCATATTGGTACCGCCGTAATTCTTTATAAAGCCTTTGTTTAAATGAAAATCATCCCAAGTTGAAGTGGCCTCTTTTACAAAGTCATTAAAATGGGGAAGCTTACGTTCTGCTTTGGCTATCCATTCATACGATTTTTGGTCAGGACGTAAATCTTCTATTAACTTCGCTTGATCGTTGTTGTATAACAAATTGGCAGGAATCAATACCAAAATGGCCAAGCAAAAATAGGAGCCTGTTACTGCAAAAATAAACTGAAAAGGTAGCCCTATAACTCCTAATACCGTATGCGCGTCTGTCCATACTCGTTTTAAAGTAAGTTTAGGATTAAAGGCAAAAAAATTAGGAATGATCTTTTTCCAGTGTACTATAACACCAGTAACTATTGCAAACAAAAAAAATAGAGCTACAAATCCAGATAAGTACATACCAATGGTAGGTAATTGGGCAAAAAAGTGTAACCGATATAAAAATTCTCCTAAGCTGTATTGTTCGGAATAGGTACGAGACTCGGCAGAATTTACATCTACATATAAATAATTATTTTGTTTTCCTTTTTCTGAAGCCAAAGTGTCTTTGCTGCCCTGCATAAGAATATATACATGGTCACCTTTCCCTTCCATGTTAATTCGCAGATCTCTACCATTTAACTCGTATTTGGTATCCAATTTTTTTAAAATATTGTCATAATCAATAGCATGTCTTTCTGTATTCGAAATTTGATCTCCTTCTTCCCAAGCTTGTATCTCTTCCTTTATTAATGCAAATGCACCTGCGAAAAAAATAATATATATAGCAACACTAATAACTATACCACTAACGGTATGTGTGTTAAAAAAGACATTGTAGTTTCTTTTGCTCATTATATAAATGGATTGTTTTGATTGCCTAAGTAATATATTCCAAACAAGACTAAAATTATTACAATGTATAATAACCATGCCTTCCAACCATTTTTATATAAAAAAGGAACTATAAGAAGTACGCCCCATAAAATGAAGGAAGTAAATATTGATGTGATTAATACTTCTTTATGATTTGGAAGCCATAGGGCTAAAGACATGTGTAGTAATGATGTAATAATATAACCACCAATGAAACCTGCCGAAATTTTAGCGAATTGGTGTCCTGGTGATTTGGTTAGATGTTTTGGGTTTGCAGGCATGTTTTAAAATAAAAGTTCCAGAATAAATAAGGCTGAGAATAAAACGATAATATGTTTGTAGGTTATTATTTTTAAAGGAGATACTATAACCAAAAGCCCTAAAATAAGAATGAGTGACACAAACCAAAATAAAATACCAGAAGTTAAACCAAACGCTATAATAATCATTATACTCGCCATGATAAAAAAGCTTAGCCCTATAGTTTTTGATATTAAGTGATTGTTTTGTACCCATTTTTCAATACTCAAATTTGTGCTTAATAGTGCTGTTCGAGATGTGTTGTACATCATAAAACTTCCTAAAAAAATAAATAAAATACTACTTGTTATCATCTTATGTTTTTATAAACTAAGCACCTCTAGGTTTATGTGTCCTAGAGATGCTGCTAACTAAACTAATTATTACTAACTAATTCAAAACTTGTAAATTACATTTCCTAAAAATGCTCTGGGTTGTTGAGCTACTATTGTACTCCATCCTTTATAATAAGTTTCATCTGAAATATTATTTGCTTTCACCCCTATTCTGAATTTATTGGTATCATAATAAATAGAAGTATTAAATATGGTATATGCAGGAAATTCAAATTGACCTGAAACACTATTATTGGACGTGAAATATTCTGATTCTCCATTAAACCCAGCACCAATGCCAAAATTCTTTAAAAAACTGTCCTTTAAAAATTTATAGTCTGCCCAAAAATTATAAATGGTTTCGGGACCCGATTCTATGGGTCTTCTATTCAATAAAGCTTTAGAAACAGTTTTTACAATTTTACTGTCATTATAGGCATAACTAGCTCTTAGGTTAAGTCCAGGAATTGGATTTGTATTAACTTCAATTTCAACCCCCTTGTTTTTTTGTCCATCAATATTAACACTAGATCTATCCATTTCTGGGTTAGTTGCTCTTTTATCTTCTACCTTAATGTCATAATAACTAACACCAACATTTAGTTTACCATTTAGTAAATTAGTTTTTATACCCATTTCAAATTGAGATACTTTAGTTGGAGCTAAAGTTTCAACAATAGTTTCACCAGAATTTAAATCGACAGATATTCTGGGATCATTATTAATAAATCCAGTTTGGTAATTTGTAAACAATGAAATTTTATTTGTAATAGGTTGATAAACAATGCCAAACTTTGGAGAAAATGAAGTTTTAGTATAGTCATCGTTTGTATTTAACTCAGCGCCATCTTGATTAAAATAATCTAAGCGAAAACCAATCATCGCCGATAGAGCAGGAGAAAAATTAATAACATTAGAAACGTAAGCAGCAGCAGTTTGTGATTTTAATCTAATATTGTTAGCAGGGTAATTTTCAAAAATAGGATCAAATAAATTAGGTTGATGCGCATAAGTTATTTCCACCTCTGCAGGAGTAAGAGGGTTGTCAATAGGTGTGCCATTAGGTAAGAAAAAACCATTGATATAAGGAAAACCAGTATTTGGATCGCCGTCTTTATTTTTATCTATAGATTTAAAATTCACATAATCGAAACCAATCACCATTCTGTTTCTCACGTTTCCAATTTTAAAATCACCAATGAAATTTTGTTGTACATTATACTGCGTTTGCTCGCTGTTTTGCTGAATAATTAATCGGGAAATTACATCCTGTTCCAATAATCCTTGAAAAAATTGATTGGAGGCAGATACAGCAGGAAAACTAGGGTCGCTAGGGTCTGGTAAAGAACGCAAAAAGTATCTGCTAGCACCTTCTAACAGATAAGAGTAGTAGCCTTCACTTTTATAATTGCTACTAGAAAATATAGTTTGAGAAGTCCATTGGTTTGTTATTTTATAATCTGCAATGAAACGTGTGTTAAAAACAGGATTTTCTAAGTATACATTATTATTTGTAAAGGAAGTCTCTGGGTTAATACCAAACTCACTAGGGTTATTACTAACCAAAGGGTAAGCTCTGCGCAAAAAAATCATGGCAGGATTGGTTTGTTTGGTTTTTGAATATTCTATACCAAAAGACAAATTTAATTTGTTGTTTACCCTGTACGATAAAGAAGGTGCAACAAAGAAAGTTTTTCTAAAACCTGCATCCTGAAAACTTCCTTGATTAAGGTAGGAACTATTAATTCTAAAATAGGGGCCATTTTTAGCTAAAGGTGTATTTATATCAACAGATACTCTATGAAAATCAAAGGAGCCCCCAGTATAAGATATACTACCTCCAAAACCTTCGTATGGCTTTTTTGTAACAATATTTATTAAACCACCAAGTGAATTATCTGTACTACCAAATAATGTAGCAGAAGGGCCTTTGAGTACTTCTATGCGTTCAATATAAGAAGGGTCAACAGCACTAAAAACAGAACCTTGAATACCATCAATAAGGTTAGGTTGTACAGAAAAACCACGTAAAGTATAGTATCCCGTACCATCACCACCACGACCTGTACCTTCCCAGAGTTTACTTACGCCAGTTGCATTTTTTATAGCATCATCAAAATTTGTAACAACTTGCGACTCTAATAATTCTGAAGTAACTGTACTATACATTTGAGAATTTTCTAAATCACGAAGAGGCAGTTTTGATACGTAGGCTGTTTTTTTACGTGAAAATTTATTCTTTCGGTTACCCATAACCACAACTTCAGAAAGAAGCTCATTTCCTTCATAAAGTACGATGGTTTCTAGTAATTTTGATGTGTTATTTGATATTGTAAAGTTGATTTCCCTTGTTTTGAAACCTATATAGGAAACAATAAGGGTATAGTTCCCATCTACCATATTCGTGATTTCAAAAGCACCCTGTGCATTTGATAATACACCCTGTTTAGAATTTTTAACTAAAAGATTAACCCCAGATAATGGTTGTTGTATGTTGTTTGTAACAACACCTTTTACGCTTCCCATTTGGGCATAAGAAAAAGAAAGTAGTAGGCAAGCTGTAACCACAGCAAAAATAGTTTTCATTTTATGTTATTTGGTTATTTAAACAAAGCATACTATTTTTATTTAGAATAAATAAAAATAGTATGCTTGCTGCAAATTTATTAAGAATGATTATAAATAGAATGTTTTTCTATGTGTTTTTTTGATGAAATATTTAAATGTTTGATAGTGAGATCAATAAATGGCAAGGGGGATTTTATTAAATTAATTTGTGTAAATAGATTAAGGGTTGAATCATTTTATGGATAAAGTCATAATAACTAACTCATCATGATTATTCATCTGAAAGTAGGTTTTTACTCAAAATTGAAATAGAAAGTAACATAACAGAATTAAATTCAGTAAAATGGAAATATTATCTGATTATGGATGGCTTAAAACATAAATATTTACCACTTACATAAGTAAGAAAAGATGTATAAAAATAATTGATCAAACTTGAATAGATCTGAATTGCTCTCACGAAATAAGAAAAATGGAATTCACATATCATTTTTCTATATCAAAAACGAATCACCAAAAAAGGTGAAAAAACATATCAGATATTCTATCTGTTTAATTATTCGAAGTATCATCTTTTATTTGAAGCTTAGCTTAAAAACTTTTATTCGATAACGAACGTATATACATATCATCAAGTAAGTTTTACCTTAATTGAAATAAAGAAAGGACAGTAATAACGCGTAGTATTTATTGTCGAAGAAATAAAAAATGTTGAGTAAGACATAGTATAGCAAGAAAATCAAATAAAGTTTAACCTCTTAACCTCTTAACCTCTTAACCTCTTAACCTCTTAACCTCTTAACCTAAATTATGAATAATTTTTTTACCAAACACCTACTGGTGTTTTTATTATTAGTATTAACATGTGCAGTTTCATCACAAAACCTACCACTTGATGCTCAAGGCTGGACTGTTTTTACCCCCAGTGCAGATAGTCGTATTATCTATGTAAGCAGTACAGATGGTAACAACGCTACAGCGGTAACCTATACGGCAGCTCAAGTAAGTGACCCTTTTAACCCTACTGGAAGCATAAAGCCTTATAAAACAGTAGCAGAGGCCAGAAAGCAGCTGCGAGACAACCATCCTGATTGGATATTGTTTAAACGAGGCAATGTTTGGTACGAACAACTGATAACAAATTTTAAGCACTCAGGAAGGTCGGCAGATAAACCCATGTTGTTTGGAGCCTATGGTGATTTAAGTCTTGATCGACCTATATTTAAAACAGGAGAAGCTAGCTTCCTTACTACGGCTTCTACTAGTCAATCATCATCTGGCAACAATTTCTCGAATTTCGTGGCTTTTGTAAGCTTACATGGTTATGCACATGAGAGAAATCCTGACGACCCAGAATATACAGGATCGAAAAATACGGGATCTTTTGGCTGTAATTGGGTACGTAGATCCAATAGTATTTTATTTGAAGATATGAAATTTGATTTTTATTCAACTAATCTGACATTTCAAGCATCTTGGGCCACAAATGAATTAGCAATAAAAAACCTGACCATTCGTCGCTGCGTGATAACCGATGCCTATATGGAAGGAGCTCACAGGCAAGGTATATTTATAAATGATAGTGAGCATGTTTTAATTGAAGAAAATGTGATTGATTACAATGGTTGGCGAGAAGGTATGTCTCATACGCTACACGAAAGACAACTTGGGCATAATATTTATGCACAATATCAAAATGGACCAGGAACTTTTATTGTACGGAATAATATCCTCACAAGAGGATCTAGCCATGGGGTACAATTGCGTTGCGGGGGCACTATGAATGGAAACTACTTTGCGCGTAACCCACTACATTCTTTTAATAGGGGCGATTTTTTTCCTTGTATTAATAATGATAATGTATATCAGGAAAATGTTGATATTGCTGGGTCAAATGGAGAGACTCCTCGAGGATTGGCTTTAGAACTTTTTGATTTGCATCCTGATTATAACCATGAATGTAAAAGGAATATCATATCAAGTGATATGAGTGGTGAATATAATTCATTTGCTATAAAGATATCCGATTATTCTGCTGCAACTATGGGGCAACCAGAAACAGATTATAAGGTTGATTGGCCTTCTTACGCTTTTAACTTAACTATAGAAGATAATGTAGTATATAACCACAGAAGAGGGTTGTTTTTCCTACCTGATAGTGCTGGAGATATAACGGTAAAGAACAATATTATTCAAAATCCTGGATTTGATAACACAGTCATGGAGGAAATTTCTAGTGGAAATCATACAAATATGATATTTTCTGGAAATAAATATTATTCTGGAACAGTAGCAAACAAACTTTTCAAACAGAATGGAACATTCATGAGTTTTAGTCAATGGTCAAGTGCTACAGGAGATTCAGATTCAAAAGTGGAGCAGGTTACTTTTCCAGACCCAGGAAGAACTTCAGCAAAGTATGCTGCATCATTAGGTTTTAATAGTAGTTTTGATGCCTTTATTACTGAAGCACGTAAACAAAGAAAAGGATATTGGCGTAAAACGTTTACTTCGTTGGCTATCAATAATTATATCCGTGAGGGTTATGGTGTAGGCACTCTAAGTTCAGATCCAATTCCAGAAATTGAAAGTAATAAACCGAAAATGTATCCTAACCCAGTTTCAATTGATGAAGTTCTTACAATTTCTTCAGCTAACATAGCTAATAGTATCATACGTATTATAGATTTAAAAGGAGCCATTGTATACTCTGAAAAATCTAAAACCAATGATCTAGCTATTAATGTAAATAAGATACTAAAACCAGGTTTTTATATTGTTTCAGTAACTACATCTGCTGCTAAAGTTTTTAATAGTAAACTCATAGTTAAATAAATTATACCCCTTATACTTGAATTATGAATAAATTTTTCACTAATAATTACCTAACGATATTTTTATTATTTGTACTAACATTTTCAGTTTCTGCTCAAATCCCTGTAACTGGGATTGAATTTAATGTACATCAAACCAATGTAACTATAGCGTCACAAGAATCTTTTGAGTTACTTCCTATTATCTCACCAAACAATGCAACAAATAAATCTGTTACATGGTCTTCTAATAATCCTTCAGTAGCTACAGTTAATAATAGTGGTTTGGTTACAGCAGTATCAGTTGGGACAGCTATGATTGCGGCAAATACAATTGATGGGAACTTTGTTGCTACCAGTAATCTTACAGTTACAGCAGCGAATAATAATATTTCATTCAAAGACATTGTTTATAAAAGAACGAATAATGTTGATGTTAGTTTAAGAGTCCATTACCCAGGTAGTTGGCAGGCAAGTGATAGTCGTCCAGTAATGTTATTATTTCACGGTGGTAGCTGGGTTACGGGTAACAGATTTCAGATGTATAAATGGGCTAAGTATTTTGCTGAACGAGGTATAGTAGCTATTTCAGCCTCATATACTTATGGAACTGTTTCTAGCTGTGTTATTGATACACGAAGTGCTATGAGATGGGTAAAAGCAAATGCATCTACGCTAGGTATAAACCCTAATAAGGTTATAGCAGGCGGGTCGTCGGCAGGAGCACACCTTGCAGGCAGTTTGTATTCTATAAATGGCATGAATGATCTAAACGATGATCTTTCTATTTCAACAAAACCAGCTATGTTAGTATTTTGGGATCCTGCTATAAACTTAAGTAAGCCTCAGATGAATGATTTAGTAACAAGATGGGGACAAACAGTAGCAAATGGAGCACAGTTTTATATTAATGGAATTGACCAAAATACACCTCCTACCATTTATTTCTGTGGAACAGAAGATGAGCGAAGTAATTTTGCACATATGTCAAGGCAGCTTTCAGTTCCTCATGACATAGAATCGGAGTTTTGGGTAGGAAAAGAAGGCAGACATGGATTTGCAGATGAAGCAGATTTTTTTGACCCTATTGCTTATCGTTTAGAAAAGTTTTTAATTAAGCATGGTATGCTAACAGGAGTTCCTGCAAATACAGTAGAAGTGCCTGAATTGTATGAGCACTTTATTGCAGGTGAAAAAACAAACTTAATTAAACCTACATCTGTAGTTTATTCGACAGCAGAAACTGGCACATCTCCAGCAATAAATGTCATAAACGGAAAAGGCTTTTCGAATAATCCTGCCGTTCAAAAAACAAACCATAGCAATGAAGAATCTGATATGTGGAAATCTAATGCGGGAGTTACTGCGGAAATAGCTTTTGATTTGGGAAGGCGTCAAAACTTATCAGAAATTCACCTTTGGAATTGGAGTGATGCAACGCCATCACTTCGTTATGGTGTTAAAAAAATTGAGGTCTTAGTGTCGTCAGATAGAGATTATTCCACAGCAAATTTTACTATAGCCGATTCTATTGTCGTTTTTAGAAGTGGCAGTTATGCACAAAATTATAAAATTAAAGAATCTAACGTTAGGTTGGTTAAATTTAACATATTTAAAAGTCAGGCGTCTGGAACTTCTATAGGAGCTGTTGGTTTTGCAGAGGTTCGTTTTTCTGCTGAAGATGTGCTCTCTGTACCAGAAATTGGAGATAATAAGCTGAAAATTTATCCAAACCCTGTAAAAGATATACTAAATATAAATACTAAAGGAGCTATAGAAAAGGTTGAAATAATTGATTTATTAGGAAAAACGGTATTGTCGGTAAAACATGTTAAAGATGAATTAAACGTGTCTTCTTTAAATAAAGGGCTTTATATTATAAAGTTAACATTTGCAACGGGTATTTCAACTGAGAAATTTATTAAAGAATAAGCTTTATACCAATTTAGTTTTAAAATGAATATAAAATAGATAAACAAGCAACAGATAATATTATAGCTTCGCTGTACCATGCAGAAAATCAAATTTAGAATACCCTAAAGGATCTATGTGATGAGCACATTATACATATCTTACATTCTGAATTTACAAAAGAATGCAGTTATTTAACATTTAATCTGTCATATTTTTCTTTAAATTTGAAGACCAAAATCTACAAAATATATGAGTGTGCAAGCAAAAATGCTTATAGATGATATGGAAGTGAATGTACTAAGCTTTCGTTTAGGGTTTCTTTAACAATCGGATATTAATGGGCGTGCCTCAACAAAACCTGTGTTTAATGGTTTAAATTTAGTGATAGAAACCCGAAAAGACTTGAATCTTGCTGATTGGGCTATTGCTGTTAATGAAACAAAACAGCTGGAACTAAATATTTACCCAAGAATTGTGGGAGGCAAAACAAGGAAGCCCTGTAGGCGGTAGATTTAATTTAAAATCCACAGAAGGGAGATTGAAATCAAGAGAAAAAGCACTAGAAATTGCTGAAAAATTTGACCTGACAAAAGAATTAGAACCTGCAATATTGAATTGGTATGTATTTACAAAGAGGAGTGCCAAATGATCCTTATTTAATGGTTAAGGCTGATTCAGATTTAGATAATGTTAAACCTGAGTTTTTACAAAACAAATATGCTGTTAGATTGACTTGGTCTGATTATAGCCAAGATTTCATAGATAAATTTGTTTCAATTTTTAAAGACATTAAATATTTAGATGTTGGAAACTATTTAGGTGATGCTGATATTTCTTTTATTTATCGCTTTCCCAAATTAGAAGGTTTGGTTATTTCTCTTTTTCACGATAGAGACTTTGTACTTGATTGTTCAAAGCTACCAAAAAGTATATATTCCTTAAATTTAAGCGTTTGGTCAAAAAAGCATATTATTAACATTGAAGCTCTTAACGATACGGATTTAGAAGTTTTATATGTTAGCGATTTTGACGAAAGAGACCTCACAAAATTAAGCGCATTAACAAAATTAAAAGGATTGAGGGTAACGCGTTCTTTAAAAGGAATAGAAACGCTTACCAATTTGGAGCGTATTTCCTTTGGTGCAGTACGCAGTCTTACCAATGTTTCGTATATCACAGCATTGCAAAAACTCGAAAGGTTGGAGTTTGATATTTGCTGGAAACTCAAAGATTTTAGCTCTATAGGAGAATTAAAAGCACTGAAAGAATTGGAAATGTTGGACTGCAAAAACCTTGAGAGCATCAAATTTGTGAAAGACATGCCTAATTTGAAACGCCTTTCAACATTGGGTACTACGATTATTAATGATTACGATACCACGCCAGCCGAACACGTACCCATATTTTTTGGTAGTCAGCATAATAAATACAATAAACAATATCCAGAAAAGGAAATCTATAAGCCTTTAAAGGATTTTTAATATGGTAATATTTAGCGCAATTATATTTTTAGTTTTTTCTATTATTTACTTCTCTTTAAAAATAAAAGTAAGTAATAATATAAAAAAACGAAATGATTATTTAAATACACTAGATAGATTTGAAATTCAATTAGATTCTATAAAAATTGATGGTTTTCATTGGCAAGAAAATATCCCTGTAGATGTTTACGATAATGAGTTAGACCCCAATAGCTCTTCCTTTTATGGAGGAGCAAATTATTTCTCGGTTAAAAATAAATTTCACAAGAATAAAGTAACAACAAAATTTAAGACTAAAATATATATTACTTTAAACTACCGAGACTCAGATTTTGAATTTAATCTAAATTTACCCATCGAACACACAAATGTGAGGATGAAATTTTACATGAAAAAGAAAATGATAATTTATGTTGATAAAATAGAAGACGATTATTCTACTGAAAATTTTCGTTTTTTATTTGATTTTCGTTTTTTAAATACTGAGGGTATATCTATTGTTTCTACTAATTTTTTTAAGCCTGTTTAGTTCTCGGCTAGTAAAAACGATATGGCGAGAAAAAGGAACAAATTGAAAACAAAAACTTTTTAGACAAACAAGAAAACTTCTCATGTAAATAGTTGTGCAATAAAATTGATTCTTTTATAGGAAAAATATGAACATAAAATCAATAGACTTATTTGGTAAAACACTTTTTAGTTGGGTAACCATTGAACAACTTGTTCAGATGCATACTCCCATGCCAGAAAATGAAGCTGGATTTGTTTACATTCTAAAGGGGAGTTGTGTGAGTTATTCTGAGACAGATGAGTTAAACATAGCCACCAATCAAGCCGTTCTGGCCAAATGTGGAAATAGCACGTTTAGAACCCTTATCTATGGAGAGAGTCCAGAATACAGTGCCATATCTGTACGTTTTCATAAAGACGTATTAGAAAAATTATACAATGATAGTCCTTCTCCATTTTTTAAAAAATCGGAAAGACCATTAAGAGTCAATAGTGTATTAATTGAAGCTAATGAACTAATATCTCAATTTGCAAAAAGCCTTATCTATTATTTTGATAATAAGGAATTGCTAACAGAAGAACTGCTTGTTCTTAAACTTAAAGAGCTTATAGTTTTGTTATTACAAACAGAAAATGCCCCTAAAGTTCTTGAAATAATGAACAATCTTTTTGAGAGGAAAACGTTCGAATTTAAAGAAGTTATAAAAGCACATATATGTTCATCTGTAAACATAAATGAGTTGGCGCAGCTCACAAACCACAGCCTTTCGTCATTCAAAAAAGAATTTAAGCGCATATATAACGATACTCCCAGTAATTATATTATAGGCCAAAGGATTGAAAAAGTAGCAGAATTATTACCAACATCAAACGATACAATAAGTAATATAGCCTACAGTTGTGAGTTTAAAACGCTCGCTCATATGTCTAGGGTATTTAAGGCCAAATATGGTGTTTCACCGACGGAATACAGACTAAACTTTTCGGACAAACGATAAAACTTCTCAGTTAAACCTTTCTTTTTTTCTAGACATATTTTTGTCTTATCTACAAATAATTGAAAGTTTAAAGATGAAGAAAAAAAAGCTAAAAGCAGTCTTACTAATTCTATTAACATTAACAGCATTTAGCTCTATCATTATGGCGCAAAATGAGAAAAAAGTTAAGGTAATTAATAAAACACTGAAAAGTGAAGTTATTAATGTATCTGCAGATTCGCTATGGGCAATTCTTAGAGAATTTGATAAAGTTGCAGCATGGACTTCTGTGTTGAATCATTCGAAAGGTGGTGGTGAAGCAAAATTTGAAGGAACAACTTGTAACAAAAGAATTTGCGAGACAAAGGATAATAACAAAGTTGTTGAAGAACTCATTATGTTTAGTGATGAAAGACAGGAACTTGCTTATAAGCTGACTGAAGGTGCTCCAGGTTTTGTTAAATATTCAAAAAACCGCTGGATTGTTTCTAAAATAGGCGCAAACCAATCTCAAGTACAAATGGATGTCACGATGCACCTTTCCAGATTTATGGGTTTCTTTTTAGGAGGTCTCATTACAAAAGAGATGACAAAACAGGTTACGATTTTTTTAAACGAATTGAAAACGTATGCAGAGACTGGCGAAATTTCTGAAGCTAAAAAAGAACAGCTTGAGAAACTTGAAAACAAAAATAAATAGTAACGGCATCAAGAATTCAGATTAAATATTTAATCGAATCTAATTAGTAACTAGTAGATTCATTCTGACTCATATTGTTTTCTTCATCTATAAAATAGGCGTGTAAATTGAGATAACAAATTTTGAATCGTTTTTACTATTAAGTTCAGCATTAATACAGTAAACTCTAAGGTTATGGTTAAAAAAGAAAAAAAATACAAAATAATTAAAACACAAAAAACAAGTGAAGCGATAAATGTATCGGGAGATTCACTTTGGAATATCATTCGACAATTTGATGATGTGGCGACTTGGTCTGCAGCTATCGATAAAATTACACTACATGGCGAACCAGAATTTCATGGAGCTACTTGTAACAGTCGTATATGTGAAAATGCTAAAGGTTATGGAACCGTGCATGAAAAAATGATCCTTTTTAGTGATGAATTAAGAGAGCTTGCTTACGAATCGACAGAAGGAGGTCCAGGTTTTCTTTTATATGGAAAAAATCATTGGACTATAATTCAATTAGGTCCAAATCAATCGGCATTAAAAATGGATATTGAAATGCATCTTAAAGGGTTTGCAGGTTTTTCTCTTAAAGGAATAATTAAAAGATCTATTAATAAAGGGATGCCTCAATTTTTTAACGATTTAAAATGTTTTGCTGAAACGGGCGAAGTTTCAGATGCCAAAAAACAACGAAAAAAGAAATTAGAAATTAGAAAAAAGAAAAAAGAAAAAATAAAGGAAACAAAAAATTAATATTAGAACAAATACAAGAATGAAGAACCATTTCTTTTTTGAAATAAAAAGCAGTTTGTTCTTTAATCGATTATTTTCTATTAATGCATCTAATCAGATTAAAATTAACAGATACAGAAAATATTTTTAGTTTGGATTGGTTTAACTTTATTATAAAATTAGTAAAATGAAAGCAGTTCTTTGCACAAAATATGGAGGACCAGAGGTTCTTAAGCTAAGTGAAGTAAAAAAACCAGTTCCCAAAAACGATGAAGTATTAGTAAAAATACACACTACAGCTGTAACAGCAAGTGATTGTATTATTAGAGGTTTAAAAGTACCTAGAAACCCCAAATTTCCTAAAAAAACAAATCATGTGGTTTGCTATGAAACTATTTTTAGGTTTCTCCAGACCAAGAAATCCAATTATAAGTTTGGTGTTTTCGGGAGAAATAGAATCGGCAGGAAAAGATGTTAAGTCATTTAAGCATGGCGTCTAGTATATGGGTTTACAGGCCTTGTCGTGGTGCTTATGCGGAGTATAAAATTGTATCTGATAAAGAAATTGCTCAAAGGGAGTTAGCTATAAAACCTAATAATGTAAATCATGAAGAAGCTGCAGCTATAGTCTATGGAGGCGTATTAGCGTCTCACTTTATGAAGGATGCTAACATAAAACAAAAACAAAAGTACTAATTTATGGGACTTCTGTAGCCATAGGAACCATGGTTATACGACTTGCTAAATATTTTGAGGCAGAAGTTACTAGAGTATGCGGTTCATCAAATATAGAATTAGTGAAATCTTTAGGAGCAGATAAAGTCATTGACTATACCAAAGAAGTGACCAAAAACCAATTAGAGCAGTATGATTTTATATTGGGTGCTGTTGGAAAAAATAAAACCTCAAAAATAAAAGTACAATGTAAAAAGCATTGAATCAAAATGGAAAATATGTATCTGTTGATGATGGGTTTCTAAAAATACATCCCGATTACCTTATACAACTTAATAAAATAATTGAAGCTGGACTTATCCAAGCGGTTATTGATAAAAGTTATAACCTAGACCAAATAGTAGAAGCACACCAATACGTAGATAAAGGTCATAAAAAAGGAAACGTGGTAATAACGGTATGAGATTTTGCTGTTTAATCTGTAGTAGTGTTAAAAGAAGAATGAATAAATTTTATACTGAAATGGAAAAATAAATGGAAGTACTAAAAAGCCTTTATCTTCTAATATTTATTGTTCTAAAAATAGAGCGTATTAATTAGTCGTGACTACTAATCGTCATAATAATATAATTCCAATCACGATTAATTTTTTTAACAAATATTGTTTTTGTGAAACATATAGAATTAGAGAAAAGCTATGTTTAACAAATATGTTAATAGTTGTTATTAAATTATTCAATTTTAGTAATACCTAACAGGTTAAAGGTTATATATTTGCAAAAAAAATATTTTTACACTCTGTTTAATGGATTTTTCAGATAAAAATCTATTAAACTAAACATTAATAAGGTATTAAACGTAAACCCTAATTTTAAAATGAATAAAAAAATTGATCAGCAAGCGGCAGATAATATTAGAGCATTAGCTGTAGCCATGGTAGAAAAAGCGAATTCAGGACACCCAGGTGGACCTATGGGAGGAGCAGACTTTATGCATATCTTGTATTCTGAGTTCTTCAATTACGATCCATCAGATATGGCATGGCCGTTTAGAGATCGATTTTTTATGGATGCTGGGCATTTATCTACGTTGATGTATGCACAGTACTACCTTTTAGGGAATTATGAGAAAAAAGATATTGAAAACTTCAGACAATGGGGTTCTATAACACCTGGTCATCCAGAAGTTGATGTCGCCAGAGGTATAGAAAATACATCAGGGCCATTAGGTCAAGGACATACTATGGGTGTTGGTGCAGCCATTGCAGCTAAGTTTTTAGAAGCCAGATTTGGAGATTGGTTAAATCATAAAATATATGGTTTTATCTCAGATGGTGGTATTCAAGAGGAAATCTCTCAAGGAGCTGGTAGAATTGCTGGTCATTTAGGATTGAGTAACTTTATTATGTTTTTCGATTCTAACGATATCCAGTTATCAACATCAACAGATGAGGTAACTACCGAAGATACAGCCATGAAGTATGAAGCATGGGGTTGGAAAGTTGTTACCATTGATGGACATGACCATGAAGCCATAAGAAAAGCATTAACAGATGCTAATAATGAGACCGAAAGACCAACTTTAATAATAGGTAAAACTATTATGGGTAAAGGTTGTGTAGCGGCAGATGGAAGTATGTTTGAAGGGTACTGTGAATTACACGGACAACCTATTGGTCATACAGGAGCAGATTACACAAAAACTTTAGTAAACTTAGGTGCTAATCCAGAAGCTCCTTTTGATAAGTATGATGACGTAAGTGCATTTTATGAAACATTGTTAAAAGAGAAAACGGCTAAAGCAGCAGAGAAAAAAGCAGTTATTGAAACTTGGAAACAAGAGAATAAAGCACTTTCAGATAAATTAGATTACTTTTTATCTGGAGAACTTCCAGATTTAGATTTTGAGTCTATTGAGCATAAAGCAGGATTAGCGACAAGAGCAGCATCTTCTAATGTGCTTGCCTATTTAGCAGAGCATGTTGAGAACATGATTGTATCTTCAGCAGATTTATCTAATAGTGATAAAACAGATGGTTTCTTAAAGAAAACACAAGCCTTGCAAAAAGGAGACTTTAGCGGTTCATTTTTACAGGCAGGTGTTGCAGAGTTAACCATGGCATGTATTGCAAATGGTATCGCGCTACACGGTGGTATTATTCCAGTAGTAGCAACATTCTTTGTGTTTTCAGATTATATGAAACCAGCCATTCGTTTAAGTGGTATTCAAGAATTAGGTGTAAAGTATGTTTGGACGCATGATGCATTCCGTGTTGGAGAAGATGGTCCTACACACCAACCAATAGAGCAAGAAGCACAAATAAGATTATTAGAAAAACTTAAAAACCATAGTGGTAAAAATAGTTTCTTAGCATTACGTCCTGCGGATTCAGCTGAAACAGCTGTTTCTTGGAAAATGGCTTTAGAAAACAAAAATACACCATCAGGTTTAATATTATCCAGACAAGGTATTAAAGATATTCCAGCTAATGGATCATCTAGATACCAAGAAGCTCTGGCAGCAGAAAAAGGAGGGTATTTAGTTAAAGAAGTTGAAAACCCAGATGCTGTGTTAATTGCTAATGGATCTGAAGTTTCAACGTTGATTGAAGCAGCAAAATTACTTGAAGAAAGAGAAAATATTAAAGTGAATATTGCTTCAATAATTTCTGAAGGTGTGTTTAGACTTCAGTCTAAAGATTATCAAGAAAGTGTTATCCCAAAAAACAAACCTTTATATGGTTTAACGGCTGGTTTGCCAGTAAACTTGGAAGGACTTGTAGGCGAGAAAGGTAAAGTTTTCGGAGTAGATCATTTTGGTTATTCGGCACCTGCAGGTGTTTTAGATGACAAGTTTGGTTTTACAGGAGAAAAAGTATGCCAAAATGTAATTGAATATTTAAATGAAGTGTCTTTAGCTAAAATTTAATCATATAAATAAATGATTAAATGGAGGTAATACCCAGACCTTTCAAAGAAAATAGATATAAATAAAACAAAAAAATACAAGTAGATGAAATTTTTTATAGATACAGCTAACCTAAATGATATTGCAGAAGCACAAGCTTTAGGTGTTTTAGATGGCGTTACAACAAATCCATCATTAATGGCAAAAGAAGGTATTACAGGTGCTGAAAATATTTTAGCACATTACCAAAAAATTTGTGATTTAGTTGAAGGAGATGTTAGTGCAGAAGTAATATCTACCGATTTTGAAGGGATGGTATCAGAAGGAGAGAAATTAGCAGCTTTACACCCACAAATAGTTGTGAAATTACCATTAATAGCAGATGGGATTAAAGCCTGTAAATATTTTTCGGATAAAGGAATAAGAACTAATGTAACCTTGGTTTTTTCTGCAGGACAAGCATTACTAGCGGCAAAAGCTGGAGCAACTTATGTGTCTCCGTTTATTGGTAGATTAGATGATATTTCTACAGATGGTTTGAATTTAATTGCTGAAATCAGACAGATTTATGATAACTATGCTTTCGAAACTCAAATTTTAGCAGCTTCAGTACGTCATACTATGCACGTCATAGATTGTGCAAAATTAGGATCTGATGTTATGACAGGACCATTGTCTTCAATTAAAGGACTACTTAAGCATCCATTAACGGATAGTGGTTTAGCTAAATTTTTAGAAGATTATAAAAAAGGAAATCAATAAGTTTTTTTTAACTACTTCTAAATAATAAAAAGCGTCTCAAAATTTTTTTTTTTGAGACGCTTTTTATTTGCATTAGTCTTTATATCATTTCTGCATTGAAATAATGAAAAATTCTAAATGGAGTTAAGTGAATTGAAAGGGAGGGAGTAGGCGTTTAACATATTTACCGAAACCTTTGTTTCGTGTGACGATGATGTTATAAATGTAGATTTACCAACAGTGGCTCCAAGACTAACCATAGAAGCTTCTTTAGATTGGGAAAAAGGTAGCACAGGAAATGAACAAACCATAAAGTTAAGAACATCTACACCATATTTTGATACAACATCAGATGCCAGTGTTAGTGGTGCTTCTGTTAAAGTAATCAATAATAACAGTCTTGTCGAATTTGTTTTTGAAGATCAAAATAATGGTACGTATACAACATCCAATTTTGTTCCAGTACTTAATCAATCTTATACTTTGGAAATTGTATATAATGAAGAAACCTATACCGCAACAGAAACATTGATGCCTGTTGTAGAGATAGCTGAAATCACCCAATCTTATGATAAAGGGTTTGATGATAGTCTTTTAGAGATAAATGTTTTATTTGATGATCCTATTAACGAGGATAATTATTATCTTTTAAAATTAAAAGAAGAAGGAACGTTATTACCTGTTTTTTTAAATATCGAGGATGTGTTTCGTGATGGTAAAAGAATCAAGCTTATTTATGAAAAAGATGATGTTGATACATTTATTCCTGGAGATATTGTAGATGTTACTCTTTTTGGTATCTCTGAAAATTATTTTAATTATATGGATATACTTCTTACGCTATCCAGAGGGTCATTTGGGGTCGTTCCAGTTGGTGCAAAGGGAAATTGTGTAAATATAGATAACGAAGAGAACTATGCTCATGGTTACTTTAGATTAGCCCAGGTGGTTCGAACAAGTTATATATTCCAATAAGATAAAAGAAAAAATAATAGTTTTTAAGCATAGAAAATAATATTATCATTTAAACATCGAAATTTGTAACATTTTTGGTGTTATCAAGTCTACTATATACCGACTAAATCAATAATTTGTAAATTTGTATTCTAAGAGAACTCATAATATGGATATTAATGATAATATAGAATCGCCTTTAAATTTAAAGGTGAGTTTTAATTTGCTACTTAAGCATTATGAGGCTTTGTCTAAAAGCGATGATGAATTTGTTGCAGGCAGAGCGAAGCGCATTTTAGATACAGCACATGCTTATCCAGAATTAGAAGCAGGTTTTAGTGATTTTTCAATATTAAAAGAAAGAAAAAAAGAAATAGCTATAATTCTTGAAGATTCATTTAGCCCCATTCTAACTAAAAATGAAATAAAAACGGCATCGGTTCCTTTTCACAATTTAATTTTTAATTCGTCAGAACGATTTAATAGTATTATTGAAACTGCTGGTGATAATTTTGAGCTTCAAATAAAAAATATGCCAGAGGATGATACATACATTATTGCATGTACGATCATTTTAAACTTTTGCTACGGCTATAATTTAAATTTCAAAAGGCCATTTTATTACGAGATACCTGACGCTAATGGGATACTTCATTATTATAAAATATTATATAATGCAGATTTTTGTGAAATCGTTCCAACAGAGGCTGCTAAGAAAATTACTCAGGAAGATTATGATGAGCTACTAGATAATTTTGAAAACATAGCGCTTTGGAAAAAGAAATTTCCACCCAATAGCTATATATTCAAAGGGTTTGTTATATCAAATATTTTTGATGTTACAGATGACCAATCCATATCCAATATTAAGTCAAACCTTATAGGTGAGGATAAGCGAAATGATGAAGGTTTCATGGAGGATTTTCAAGAAGTTTTCAGATCCCTTTTAGGAATAAATGATCTGAAAGTTGGTTTTTCAATTTATAATAATGAAGAACAAATATTTGAACGCGTTTATGGGGTTGGCATGAATAGCTTTTTGCTGAATAATTTAGAACGAGTTTGTTGTGAAGATGCTTTGTGTGGTTGGTCTTATGAGAGGTTGTTAAATGAAAATAAATACTTCTCCATTTCTGATGTAGACAAAACGTATGAATTGTCTAAAGGAAAAGCACCACATATTGCTTCATTACATGAGCAAGGTATTAAAAGTGCCATTTTTGCGCCTATAGCTAATGATAAAGGTTTAATGGGGATATTAGAAATAGTCTCTAATAAACCACAAGTGCTTAATAGTATAAATGCCAATAAATTAATAGATGTTATGCCGTTTATTGTATCGGCAGTAGAACGCTCAAAAAGCGAAGAAGAGAATTTAATAGAAGCCATTATTCAAAAGGAGTGCACTTCTATTCATCCAAGTGTGCATTGGCGATTTGAAAAAGAAGCGAAGAATTTTATCAAATCTGAAATGAATGGTGAGCAAGCTATTTTTAAAAAGATAGCTTTTGAAAACATTTACCCACTTTACGGACAAATTGATATTAAAGGATCATCGGAAGCTCGAAATAAAGCAACACAGCAAGATTTATCTCTTCAATTAACAGCTGTTAAAAACATATTTGAAAGTGCTTCGGCAATAGAAAGGTTGCCAATTTATGAGCAATTGATATATCAAACTAATAATTATCTAAATGTTTTAGGAGCCCATTTTCAAGTAGATAGCGAGCAGCAAATTTCCGAATTCTTTAAACAAGATATAGAGCCTGTTCTTAAGCATTTATATACCATAGATGAATTAAAGGAACAAATTAATGCTTATTTTGATAGTATCGATGATAAGGTTAAAATGCTTTATAGACATAGAAAAGACTATGATGATACCATAGCATTGATTAACAAAGAAATGGCGTCCCTTTTAGATACAAAACAAGTAGAGGCACAGCAAATGTATCCGCATTATTTTGAGCGTTTTAAAACAGATGGTGTTGAGCATAATATGTATGTTGGCGAATCCATTACCAGAGAAGATAGCTTTAACCTTATCTATTTATATAATTTACGTTTGTGGCAATTACAGGTGATGTGTGAGATGGAAAATTCATATTATCAAATGCAATCAGATTTCCCTGTATCATTAGATGTTGCATCCATGATATTAGTTTTTAATCAACCATTATCTATAAGTTTTAGAATGGATGAAAAACAGTTTGATGTCGATGGAACTTACAATGCACGTTATGAAATTGTGAAAAAACGAGTTGATAAAGCTTATATAAAAGGCACTAAAGAGCGTGTGACTCAAAAAGGAAAAATTAGTATTGTATATTCTCAAAAACAAGACGAGAGGGAGTACTTAAGATATATTAAGTTTTTGCAATCCAGGCACTATTTAGATACCGATGTTGAAATAGTAGAACTTCAGGATTTACAAGCTGTTACTGGCCTTAAAGCGATTCGGGTAAGTGTACTGTATCATAAAGATGAAAATGATAAAGCATTTTATACCTATGATGATTTAATGAAGGAGATTAGAGCTTAACTATTTGTCATTCCTGCGAAAGCAGGAATCTACTTGAATGTTAGTAAGATTAATTACAGCTTTGTTCTTATTTTAATATAAGTCGTTAAAAATATGGCTATTTTAACGTAGAATACTCTACAGGTTTATTGATTGAAATGTATGTTTATAAACTTTCCTGCTTTCGCAGGAATGGCAAATTCTACGTATTACTAAAAAAGCAAATATTACTCATATCCATATCACGTTATATTAATTTGGTACTTACCAAGTAATCCTGCTATATTTTCCTTTGAGAATTTAGCATGCTTCATTTTATTATTTTCAGGATCTAGTGATATATTGTAAGCTGATTTAAAGTTAACACCTTCTAGTGTGGTGTCTTGAAAAAGAGCATTTTTTAAATCACAGTTCTGAAACGTTGCCTTTGTTAAATTAGTTTCAGTGAAATCAACTGCTGTCAAATTACAATCTTTAAATAGGGTTTTTTTCAAGGTTAAGTTATAAAATACAGAAAGTTCTAAATTACAACTATCAAAGGAAATAGATAAAAATAAATCATCACAGTCATTAAAATGTATACCTAACAATTTGCAATTAGAAAAATAAACATCATTAAGAACCGTATGTTTTATTTTTGTTAAACTAAAATGACAATCGCTAAACTGGCAGTCTGTAAAAGATATGTTCGATAAATCTGCATTTACAAAACGGCAGTTAGTGAATCTACAGTTTTCATACTCCCCTTTTTTTAAAGGGTTTTCAGAATAGTCTAAGCCTTCAAAATTTTTATTTTCAATCAATGTATTTTAAAATTTTGTTATACAGTAGGAGTCACTCCAGAGAAAAACTGAAATGCAATAGCAAAAGAAAGAACACTCACTATAATGCCTAGCATAAATACACTGTATGTAATCCGAAGTATTTTATACTTTTTATCTAAAACCAATCCAAGAAAATATAAATCTTTTTTCATGGAAGAGTAAAGATAATCTCTATCCTGCATCATTTCTCCCATAGCCCATTCAAAATCTTTAAGGCTCATTTTATGAAAGTTCCCAAAAAACAATAAGTTAACTTTTTTATTAGCAACATCTTCTTTGGTAAACTTGCCACTCGTCACATTTGGGCGTGTGGCTAAAATAGATAGTACTATTGAGATGACTGTAAACAATACAAAAATGATAGTAGGAACAATTAAATAATGGTTTGAAGGATTATCTAATTTTGAAACCAAATTAGAAAGCACCAAGGATACAATTATGGCATTAACAGATAATAAAATATTAGCTTTTGTATCTGCAATATTACTTAGCGTAATATGATTTTTAAGAGTCACTCTAAACATGGTTTCAATCCCACGCTCTGGTAATGCTACCTTGTTTTTTTTAAGGCTTAATTCTTCTTTTTTATATTTTAGTTTGGTATTGTCTTGATTTAATTTGTTTTGAGTTTTTAATAATTGAGCGAGGTTTTTACTTTTCGTTTTATCCCATTTAGCAGAAGCTTCATTCGTATAAAATCTATGATCCTTAGATAAAAAATCAATATTCATATTTAACCATTCTTCTTCATTAAGTTTTTTGTCACATGCAAGCTCCCATTCTTTTCTAAGCAATTCGGTAATGCTGTCAAATTTTTTACTTCCAATATGGGCACAGTCGGCATCTCTAATTATTTTTTCTAACCCATTTTTTGGTTCATAGCCCATTTTAGTAGCTAAAATCAAATCAGATATACGTTTTATGTCATCTTCAGATACGTTATGTTCTTTTAGAAAAACATGTGCAATTTTTACACTTTCTGCTTCATGGTTGTCAATGCTTTGAGTGTAACCAGTATCGTGAAACCAAGCGCTTAATAATAAAAGTGATTTGTCTGTATCATTTAAATTACTAAGTTCTATTAGTTCATTAGTCCTTTTAACCACATCTTGTGTATGCGATAAATTATGATAAATAAACTTGTTATCAAGATTTTCATTTAAATATTGAATAACATATTTTTCCGCTACAGCAATAAGATTGTTCATAGAAAAGAAATCATTTTTAGTAAAAATACTAAACTTTAATTAATGTAAAGTAAACGCTATAATTTGTCGTATATTTCAGTATAACTTTACATAAGTGTTTAGACGAATGGCACTGTAAGGAATTAAACTTAATTTTGACTAGTATTAAGGTGAAAGCATATTAATATTAATTAAAAAAGAAAGGAAACATTACTATGCTAACTTGGAAAGAAGTAATCAATTTTTCTGTAAAAGGAAATCCGACTCCAGACAGACGTGTCGAAAAAACAAATGAAGAATGGGGTGTTCAATTAACACCAGAACAATTTAGAATTACCAGACAAAAAGGAACAGAACGTCCACATAGCGGTGCACTTTGTAGTACACACGATGCAGGTAAATATAATTGCATATGTTGTGACACACCTTTGTTTGATTCTACGATTAAATTTAGTTCAGGAACAGGGTGGCCTAGTTTTACACAGCCCATTAAAGAAAATGCCATTAAGTATGAAAGAGATACAGCATTTGGGATGGTACGCGTGGAAGTAATGTGTAATACCTGCGATGCACATTTAGGACATGTATTTCCAGATGGTCCAGAACCTAGTGGATTGCGCTATTGTATCAATTCTGAATCTATGCAATTGGAAAAGGAGGCAATCAATGACAAATAAAAATTTACAGTTAGCCACATTTGGTGGTGGTTGTTTTTGGTGTACAGAAGCCGTTTTTTTAGAAGTTAAAGGTGTTGTCAAAGTAGTATCTGGATATTCTGGAGGAAATGTTCCTGGTCATCCAACTTATCGTGAAATTTGTTCAGGATTAACAGGGCATGCAGAAGTCGTACAGGTTACGTTTGATGCCAACGTAATTTCTTATGAAGACATTTTAGTCATTTTTATGACGACTCACGATCCCACAACCTTGAATCGGCAAGGTGCAGATAAAGGAACACAATACCGATCGGTAATTTATTATCACGATGGTAGGCAAAAAGAAATAGCTGAACTTGTTTTAAAAGAAGTAGCTCCTTATTATGAAAACCCTGTGGTTACTGAAATAAGTCCTTTAGATGTGTTTTATAAAGCAGAAGACGATCATCAAAACTACTATAGGAATAATCAGGAACAAGGCTATTGTAGCTTTGTCATTACTCCTAAATTAGCAAAACTGCGTAAACTTCACGCAGATAAATTAAAATAATAAAAAAGAAAGGACCTATTCTAATGTCAAATCATTCAGAGCAAAAACAAGTGTTTCATGCTCCAGAGTTTCACGTCAATGATTGGATTGACGCTAATGGAAATAAAACAGGCGCTATAAAGCTTTCCGATTTTAAAGGTAAATTTAAAATAGTGTACTGTTTTCAAAGCTGGTGCCCAGGATGTCATAGCAAAGGTTTACCAGATTTAAAAAAAATGGTAGATGCCTTAAAAGCGCATTCAAATATTACATTTTTGGCCATACAAACCGTTTTCGAAGGTCACGATGCTAATACGTATCTAAAGATGGTGGAAACGCAAAAAAAGTATGATTTAAAAATACCGTTTGGGCACGATGCTGGAGATGATGGTAAGTCACGATCAAACATAATGACTAATTATCAAACAGGAGGGACGCCTTGGTTTATTTTTATTGATAAACATGACCATGTGGTATTCTCAGATTTTCATTTAAATCCAGATGCAGCAATCAGTTTTTTAAAAACGATTGGTTAAATGAAAGAAATTATTAAACTTTATGGTGCAGATAGATGTCACAAAACACAATATTATAAGGCATTTTTTGAAACACGTCATTTAGATTACATGTTTCTTGATGTGGAAACCAATGATGCTTTTGCAGATGAATTAAGAAGTTTATATGAAAATGGAAAACTTAATTTTCCAACGATAACAGTTGGAGATAAGAAATTAAGAAACCCGTCTGATAAGGAATTGAATAAACATATTGCAAATTTATATGGACAGTAAACTAGATAAAATAGCTCTGGGAGGTGGTTGTCATTGGTGTACAGAAGCTATATTTCAATCGTTAAAAGGTGTTGTGAAAGTAGAGCAAGGTTATGTGGCTTCAGTAGAAGAAAATAGTAATTTTTCAGAAGCTATCATTGTACATTTTAATAGGGATGAGATTTCATTAAAAATACTTATTGAAATTCATTTGCATACACATAAAAGTACAAGTAATCATTCCATGCGAAGTAAATACAGATCAGCTGTTTATGCCTTTTCGGAAGCACAAAAAAAGGAGTCGGAATACAATATTGAAAATTTTCAAAAAGACTTTGAATATAAAATAATTACAAAAGTCTTTCCTTTTCAATTTTTTAAAGCTTCAAGAGAAGCCATTCAAAATTATTATCAAAAAAATCCAAATAAGCCCTTTTGTAAAACATTTATAAATCCCAAACTAAAGTACTTATTACAAAAATTCTCGCATCAAGTTAACAAAACTAAAGTAGCATCTATCACTAGAGCTACCGTATAAAGATTTTTTAAATGAAACGTTCAAAATTAAATATTCAAAATAAAAAAGGTTTAAAACTTCAGGCTTATTTAGAATTGCCAGCAAATCAAAAACCAAATTACTTCGCCATTTTCGCACACTGTTTTACATGCACAAGTTCATTAAGTGCCGTAAAAAATATCAGCCGTGCTTTAACGAACTATGGTTTTGGTGTGGTAAGATTCGATTTTACAGGTTTAGGTAGAAGTGAAGGGGAGTTTGCTGAGAGTCATTTTTCTGCCAATGTAGATGATTTAGTAGCTGTAAGTAATTATATGGATTCTAATTATGAAGCACCTTCTTTGTTAGTTGGTCATTCATTAGGTGGTGCTGCAGTATTGTCGGCGGCATCCCAGCTAGAACATATTAAAGCGGTCGCCACTATTGGAGCTCCAGCGACAGTAAGTCATGTAACACATTTATTTTCTCATGGTATCGAAGAAGTTAAAGAAAAGGGTGAAGTAGAAGTCAATATTGGAGGACGGCCTTTTAAAATTAATAAAGACTTTGTTGAAGATTTTGGAAAAACCGATTTACCTTCCATTGTAAAGGAATTACGGAAACCTTTATTGATTTTGCATGCACCCACAGATACTGTTGTAGGAATTAAAAATGCAGAACAGTTATACCATCATGCACACCATCCAAAAAGTTTTGTGACACTAGATAATGCCGATCATTTATTATCCAATCCAAACGATAGTCAATATGCAGGAAATATAATAGGAACTTGGGTGCAGCGTTATTTCGAACCCAAAGAAAATATAATGCTGGAAACTAAAGGCGAACAATTAGTAGGGCATTTAAATTTAATAGAGGACAATTTTACAACCTCAATCCAAACTAAAAACCATACTATGGTAGCAGATGAGCCCAGTGCTGTTGGAGGTGATGATTTTGGACCTTCGCCTTACGAATATCTCAATGCTGGTCTGGTAGCTTGTACTGCCATGACCTTAAAAATGTACGCAGAACGTAAACAATGGGATTTGCAAGAAGTATTTGTGTATGTTACGCATTCCAGAAAACATAGTGACGATTTAGGTTTAGATATAGAAAAACCAACTTATTTAGATCATATTAGTAAGAAACTGAAGTTTGTTGGTAATTTGGACGAAACACAAAAAGAACGCTTAAAAGAAATAGCATCAAAATGTCCAGTACATAAGACTATTGCAAGCGAAGTCATTTTTAATACAACCATTATAAATGATTAAATAGCAATTTAATTATTATCTTTAATCATTCACAAAACCCTCATATGGATACTAAATATAGAATCATCCTAACTTTAGTTATCATGTTTATATTAAGCGCTTGCGCTACCTATAAACCACAATATAATAATCTAGAGACCAACCATTCTTTTCCAGATAAAGAGATCATTCATTCTTTTTATTTGATTGGAGATGCAGGAAATTCTCCTTTAGGATTAGAAACTGAAGCATTACAAGATTTTAAATCTGAATTAAATAAAGCATCAAAATACAGTACCGCATTGTTTTTGGGAGATAATATTTATCCAAAAGGGATGCCTAAAAAAGAGGAAGCAGGTAGGGCATTTGCAGAACACCAAATGAATGTGCAAATAGATGCCGTTAAAGATTTTAAAGGAGATGCTGTTTTTATTCCTGGAAATCACGATTGGTATAGCGATGGATTAAAAGGCTTAAAACGACAAGAAAAGTATATTGAAAAAGCTTTAGGAAAGAATACATTTTTACCTGAAAACGGGTGTCCCATTGAAAAAGTTAATATTAATGATCATGTAGTAATGATTATCATTGATTCTGAATGGTATTTAACTAATTGGGATAAACATCCAACTATAAATGACGATTGCCAGATTAAAACAAGAGTCAAGTTTTTTGAAGAATTAGAAAGTTTATTAAAAAAAGCACGAGGAAAAACTACTATTATAGCGATGCATCATCCTATGTTTAGCAATGGACCTCACGGAGGGCAATATGATTTTGCGTCGCATATGAAACCTATTCCTGTTTTAGGAACTTTAAAAAATATTATTAGAAAAACCAGTGGGGTGTCTCCAGCAGATCTTCAAAATAAAAAATACAATACCTTTAAAAAACGTGTTGTAACCTTAGCTCAAGAAAATGAAAAATCCATTTTTGTATCGGGGCATGAACATAGTTTGCAGTATTTGGTAAAAGATAATTTACCACAAATAATTAGTGGGGCAGGGTCTAAAGCAACTGCAACTCGAAATGTTTCAGATCAGTTTTCATCCAGTGATGCTGGTTTTGCAAGATTAGATGTTTTTAAAGACGGTTCATCATATGTCCGTTTTTATTCGGCAAAGGATGATAAAATAATTTTTCAAAGAGAAGTGATTCCTGCCGATAAAAAAGACATAGATTCTAATTATGAGACCTCATTCCCAAAAGAAAAAACAGCATCTGTTTATACGGAAGAAGAAATAACTAAAAGCAAATTTTATAAATCTTTTTGGGGAGTACGTTACCGTAAATATTATGGAACAAAATTACTTGTGCCAACAGTGAAATTAGATACTTTATTTGGAGGGTTATCACCGCTTAGAAAAGGAGGAGGTCATCAATCTAAATCCCTTCAACTAATAAATAAAGAAGGGAAACGGTATGTGATGCGTGCCATACGAAAAAGCGCAACGGTATATTTACAAGCCATGGCTTTTAAAGATCAATATATTGAAGGTCAGTTTGAAGGTACAGCTACCGAAAGTTTATTACAAGATTTTTATACAGGTTCTCACCCATACGCACCATTTGTAACAGGAAGATTGTCTGATGCTATTAATTTGTTTCACACCAATCCCGTATTGTATTATGTGCCAAAACAAAATGTTTTAGCCGATTTTAATACAGATTTTGGAGATGAATTATATATGATTGAAGAACATGTCTCAGACGGACATGGAAACCTTGAAAGTTTTGGAAATGCTCATGTTATTGAGAGTACCGATGATTTAATGAAAAAGCTTCGTAAAGACGAAAAATATATGGTTGATGACACCATGTATTTGCGTGCACGCTTATTTGATATGGCTATTGGAGATTGGGATAGACACGTAGACCAATGGCGTTGGGCAGAATTTAAAGATAAAAACTCTGGGAAAGTAATCTATAAACCCATTCCAAGAGACAGAGATCAAGCATTTTCCATTATGGGTGATGGTGCTTTAATGAAATTAGGGACCAGAATTATACCACCATTAAAGTTAATGGAAGGTTTTATGGAAGATATTAGGAATGTAAAAGGCTTTAATTTTAGTCCGTTTTCATTAGATATGATGTTGCTTAATAAAACAAAAAAAGAACAATGGAATGAACAAGTAACATACATTCAAAACAATTTAACAGAAGAAGTTATTGATGAAGCTTTTAAAGCATTTCCTAAAGAGGTGCAAAGTGAAACGATTACTAAAATAAAAACCGTGTTGTTAGCGAGGATTAAAAATCTATCAACAATAGCAGATGATTATTACCATGTGTTAAACAAATTTGTGATAATAAAAGGAACAGATAAAGATGACTTGTTTGAGATAGAAAGAATGGCCAATGGTAATACAAAATTAACAGCCTATCGTATCAAAAATGGTAAAAAAGGAACTGTGTTTTTTGAGAAAACATATAATAAAGAGAGTACCAAAGAAATTTGGATTTATGGTTTAGATGATGAAGATGTGTTTAAGGTTACAGGAGCAGGTGACAATCTGATAAAACTTCGACTTATTGGCGGACAAAATAATGACACGTTCGCTATTGAAAATGGTAAAAAAGTAGTCCTTTACGATTTTAAGTCTAAAGAAAATAGCTTTACAACTAATAAGGGGAATAAAAATCTAACTGATGATTATGAAACCAATGTGTATGATTACACAAAACCAAAAAACAACACCAATCAGTTTGTACCTGTATTAGGAGCTAATCCAGATGATGGGTTTAAAATAGGCTTTGTGAACACATTAACTAATTATGGGTTTGAACGGAACCCTTTTAGTTCACAGCACACCTTTTCTGGCGCATACTATTTTGCAACTAGTGGATTCGATTTTGAATATAATGGGGAATTTGCCAATGTAGTTGGTTCTTGGAATTTGGCTTTAAATGCAAAATATACCAGTCCTAATTATGCCATTAATTTCTTTGGATTTGGAAATAGTACACCCAATTTAAATGTAGATGATGAAGATAATTTTGATATGGATTATAACCGTGTAAAATTAAGTGCTCTAAAATTAGCGCCCTCGTTAAACTGGAGGGGTGATTTAGGAGCGCATTTTAAGTTAGGCTTAAGTTATGAGTCCATTGAAGTTGAAGAAACGAATGATCGCTTTATAAACAGCTTCTATGTAGCAAATGGTCAAGATAATCACAAAAATTTTGTTGGTGCAGAAGCTACTTATGCTTTTGAAAACAAAGATAATGAGGCTTTTCCAACTTTAGGAATGCAAACGAGTCTACAATTTGGTTACAAATCAAATATTGATGATTCGGTTGGGTTTGCCTATTTTATTCCAGAACTTGGTTTTGATTATAAATTGATTTCTAGTGGTCAACTTGTTTTAGCCACTAAAGCAAAAGCACATTTTATTTTTGGAGATGATTTTGAGTTTTATCAGGCCGCAAGTATTGGTGGAGATGATGGACTTCGTGGGTATAGAAATCAAAGGTTTTCTGGTGAAAATTCATTTTATCAAAGTACAGATTTGCGTTTAAATCTCCGCAAGGTTAAAACAGGACTATTGCCATTAAATATTGGGGTTTACGGAGGGTTTGATTATGGCCGTATTTGGGTCGAAAATGACTTGATATTAAATAATAATTCAGACTTTAATTCAAACGCTTGGAATACCTCCATTGGTGGTGGTATTTTTGCAAATGTGGCAGATATTATAACACTTAACCTATCAGCATTTAATAGTGATGATGGTTTACGTTTAGCTTTTAGATTAGGATTTGGGTTTTAATTTGTTATCCAGAACTCCGTAAAAGAGTTTTTTTAAGTGCATTTAAAGGTTCATAAGTATAACGCACCTTCACATGATAACCGTTCAGCCTGGTTCGTCTAAAAAAAATAAGACTGGATAATTTTTGTTGTTATGTGTAATAACAGAATTACAGATGGTTATATACGGACCTTCAGAAATACTAGAAACGATGAAGGTAATTTTAAATACAAAGATGTTATTTCTTTAATGTTTTTAAAAAAAATTAAAGAAAACCGAAAAGTACATCTTACTTTTTTTCTGCGTTAATCAAAAAAATAGCGACGTTAATCAAAATAGATTAAAACTTCTATAGGTGTTACCTATTTTCGGAGAAACAAAATAAAATTATGACCTCTATCTCATTTAAAATTATATTGCTTACTATTTTTTTAGCCCTAAGATGTACTAATGTTTCAAGAGCACAAGAAAACCTTCGTGAAAGAATAAAAAATGACAAAATCGCTAGTCTTTTGGAAGAAAAACTTGCTTTTTTTCCCAATCAGACAGAAATCTCATTTGCTTTGATAGATAACAAACAAAGTGAGTTTTTTGGAGTTATTCGAAAAAATGATAGCCTACAAATCAAAACCAACCAAAATGCTATTTTTGAAATAGGTTCTATAACAAAAGTATTTACATCTACGCTTTTAGCAGAATTGGTTATTGAGAAAGAATTATCATTAGATGATCGTGTTATAAATTTACTTCCTTTTAAGCTAGAAAGGCTATCTGAGAATCAACAAAATATAACATTAAAAATGCTAGCCAATCATACTTCAGGTTTACCAAGACTTCCGCAAAATATAATGCCTTTGATAGCACTTAATGAGAGTGATCCCTATCGTTCTTATACTTCTGATGAATTGTATGAGTATTTAAAAACAGATTTTAAAACAGAATTTAAAGTAGGTAAAAAAAGTGCTTACTCTAATCTGGGTACAGGTTTATTAGGTCATTTATTAACTTTAAAAACTAAAAAGAGCTATGAAGAGCTATTACAAGAAAAAATATTCAAGCCTTTAGGAATGAATAATTCCACTACGGTTTTAAAACAAGTTCCAGTAATTAAATTAGTTAAAGGACTTGATCCACAAGGTCAGGTAGTATCCAATTGGAATTTTGATGTTCTTGAAGGTGCTGGTGCAATAAAATCAAATATAATTGATTTGGAAAAATTTGTAAAAAAGCACATGGGGAATTCTAGCGATTATAATTTAACACAAAATGTTACACATATAGAAAATAAGCAAGTTTCTCTAGGGCTGGGTTGGCACATTATTAGTCAAGGAGATCAGAAAATCCTTTTTCATAATGGAGGAACAGGCGGATATACTTCTTGTATTCTTATCAATAAAAAAACAAAAAAAAGTGTCATTATGCTTACTAATATCTCTGCTTTCCATCCGAAAAGTCAATCTATAGATACTTTGTGTTTTGAAATTCTTAATCTTATCAATTAAATGAATCAAGAACAAAGAATTTAAAAACTATTAAATTCGTTAAAGTTTTTTTTGATTAGAAGCATTTATGAAACAAGTGATTTTAAACTTATGATAAAGAAAACATTTCAAAGTTGGATTTTTATTGCACACTTGATTTTTTGGAGTGCACATTGGAGTCTTGCATTTCTAGGTTTTAAAAATCTTTCTTGGAACGGTTTTTCTACCGAAAATAATTTATTGTACATCGCTTTTGCCTATGGAATTTTAAGTAACATGTTATTGTTTTATTGGCAATACTTTTTTACAGTTCCATGTTTTTTCATAAAAAAAGAAATTTCAAAATTCCTATTGTCAACGTTGCTTTTTTTTATTTTCATTAGTAGTGTCGAAGGATATTTGAACTACCATTATACTGTAGCTAACAATGTTTTAGATGAAGCATTTACTTTCTTTGATTTCTTTATTATTTGGTTGTTTCCAGACTTTGTTTTTAATGTTTTTTATACTTTTTTAGGGTTTTTATTTCGATTTCCTTTAGAGTATTTCAAATCTGAAAAAAAGAAACAAGAACTTTTAAGAGAAACACACAACAGTGAGCTCAAATATTTGAAAGCCCAACTCAATCCTCATTTCTTATTTAACGGTATCAATAGTATTTATCATCTAATAGGAAAGAATAACACGCTCGCAAAAAACACCTTGCTTCAATTTTCTAACTTATTACGTTATCAATTATACGAAAGTGGAACTCAAAAGATAGCTATTAAAAAAGAATTAGATTATATTTCTCAATATATAGAAATAGAAAAAATAAGGAAAGGAGATGATATTACATTAAAATATAATATTTCTAATGAAAATGAAAAACAACAAATTGCTCCATTGCTTCTTATACCATTTATCGAAAACGCCTTCAAACATTTAAGTGATGAAGATGATTTTAAGGAGAATATAGTAAATATCTTAATAAAAGAGGTCGATAAAACGCTAATTTGTGAAATAGAAAACACTTTTAACTTGTTAGAAAACGCAGAAAAAATTGGAGGTATCGGATTAAAAAATGTTAAACGAAGATTAGCTCTTTTGTATCCAGGTCACCATAGCTTACAGAATTTTAAAGATGGAAATGTCTATAAAGTATCTCTAAAAATATATTTCAAATGATCATATTGAAATGTCTTATTGTAGATGATGAACCCTTAGCTAGAGAAGCTTTGAAAGGATATTGTTACGAAATTACATCTTTAGAGGTTATTGGGGTTTGTAAAAACGTCAGACAGGCTCAAGCATTTTTACAAGAAAACCACGTAGACATTTTATTTCTTGATATTCAAATGCCAATAATTACAGGGATAGAATGGCTTAAAACCCAAAAAAGTTTGCCTCCGGTTATTATGACAACAGCATACTCAGAACACGCATTAGAAAGTTATAACTTTAATGTGATTGATTATCTGGTAAAGCCTATTTCGCTTAAACGCTTCAAACAAGCAGTAGACAAAGCATGTGATCTTATGTGTAACAAAGCTCCAGAAAGTCATTTGTTTGTTAAACAAAATAAGGTAATTAAAAAAGTAAAGTTGAGTACTATTCTATATGTAAAAGCAGAACAAAATTATGTTAAGATTATAACGACTACTGAAACCCATGTTATGCATAGCACTCTCAAAGGTATTCAGTTTTTGTTGCCAGAAAAAGATTTTATAAAAACACATAAATCATTTTTAGTAGCGCTGCACAAAATTGACAAAATCTCAGGTAATAAGGTTTTTATAAAAGAACACATATTACCACTAAGTGTACGCCTCAGAAAAGAAGTAGTTACAAAAATTAAATAATTATCTTAAAGGGAATTAATTTAACTACTTATTGCACTGAATTCTTATATTCTATGGAGCTCTAAATTACTAAGCTATTCCAGCTTAAACTCATACAAATTCCCGCCCTCGCCATGGGCTTTTTCATCAGTAATATAAACCGTGTTTTTATCTTTAAAACAGATACTTTCTTTTTGCGATTCATTTTTAAAGTCATACTGTTTAAAAGTGCCATTGAAAAAATCATCTGAAGTGAAATTACTAAAAACCAAAAATGATTTTTGGGTTAATAATGCCATTTGCTTGCCATCATTACTTATATCGGCAGAGGTTACCCAACAATGTAAATCGTCACAAGAACTAAACGTACTAACTAACTGGGCTATATGATTGCCCTTTATAGCAGGGATTTTATATAAATGCGTTTTTCCAAAATTATTTTTCACACGACTTTTAGTAAACAAATAAAGACTATCATTATAATGGAAGAACGCTTCACAATCAAAATATAATTTTTTCTTTTTGGGAGGAAATTTTTTCTGGTTTGAATACTTAAAAGAAATGCGTTCGATCTTAATTTTATCTGAGCTTTTTAAAGTATTTGCATGCACTTTAAGAATGGTTAAATTTTTACGCTTGTTGGCGTTATTTCCAAAATCACCAATATAAAGATTACCAGTTTTATCTGCTGTTAAATCTTCCCAATCATGATTTTTTGCATCAATCTTTAATTCTTTTTTAATCGTTCCTTTTCTATTTAATCCATAAATTTTGGAAGCGTTTCCGCCATCATTTAGCATCCAGATTAAATCCGAATTAGGTGCTGTTTCTGTTCCAGAAACTTCATGTAATGCTTTAGGTAAATCTGCAATTACGTTTTTGCTTTCTGGGTTGCATGAAGCTGTTAATAGTATTGCTGATAAAAGAAATTTATTCATTTAGGCGATCATCATTTATAATGCTAAATTTACAGAGATATTTTCGGTATAAAAACTTATTAATGAATAAAGCATATTTAAAAATAGGACATAGAGGTGCAAAGGGATATGTTGCCGAAAACACGATGGAATCTATTCAATGTGCTTTAGATTTTAATGTCGATGGTATTGAAATTGATGTCCATAAATGTGCTTCAGGCGAATTGGTTGTGTTTCATGATTTTACTTTGGATAGAGTTACTAATGGTAGTGGTGAAATCTCAAAACATACGCTTTCGGAATTAAAAGATTTGAAAGTAAAAGATCAATATAGCATTCCAACTTTAGAAGACGTTTTAAATCTAATTGATAAAAAGTGCCTTTTAAACATTGAATTAAAAGGCAAAAACACAACTGAAGAAACATGTAAATTGATTGATTTTTATATAGAAAAAAAAGGTTGGAAATACCAAGATTTTATAGTGTCTAGCTTTCAGCAAGATTTACTGGCTTCGGTTTATAAAATCAATAAAAAAGTACCTTTAGGAGTGCTTACAGATACAGATTTAGATCAAGCTATTGTTTTTGGAGAGACCGTGAATGCTGTTGCTATTCATCCAGATTATACGATGCTGACCAAAGCACAAGTCCTTAAAATTAAAAACTCAGGATTTAAGGTGTTTACTTATACTATTAATGACAAAAACACAATGTCTCGCATGAAAAAATACAAAGTAGATGGTATAATCTCTGATTTCCCAGATAGAATATGATAGAGAAAGATGTTATAATTGTTGGTGGAGGTGCTGCAGGGTTTTTCGCAGCCATTAATATTGCTGAGCAGAACCCGAACTTGAAAGTCGCTATTTTAGAACGTGGCAAAGAAGGACTTCAAAAAGTAAAAATATCTGGGGGCGGACGTTGTAATGTAACACATGCAGAATTTATACCTTCAGAATTAGTGCAGAATTATCCAAGAGGTGAAAAAGAATTATTAGGTCCTTTCCACCAGTTTATGACAGGTGATACGATGGAGTGGTTTGAAAAACGTGGCGTTCCATTAAAAATTGAAGCCGATGGACGCATGTTTCCCGAATCAAATTCATCTCAAACCATTATTGATTGCTTTTTAAATGAAGCAAGAAATAATGACGTTGAGGTATTATATAATCATTCTGTAAAAGTTATTCAAAAGGAAAATGATTTATGGAAATTAGAAACAACCGAAGGTGATTTTACTTCAAAGAAAATACTAATAGCAACAGGGAGTAATCCGAAGATTTGGAACTTACTAGAGAGTTTGGGTCATGCTATTTCGCAGCCAGTACCTTCACTTTTTACTTTCGATATAAATGATACGCGAATTAAAGATATCCCTGGTGTAGTGGCTCAAAATGTAGAAATTAAAGTTATTGATAGTCACTTAGAATCAGACGGACCATTACTCATTACGCATGTAGGTATGAGTGCGCCTGCAATTTTAAAACTATCGGCATTTGGTGCTTTGGAGTTAGCAAAACGTGATTATAAATTTCAAATTAAAGTCAATTTTATAAGACACCCTTTTGAAGACTGTTTAAGCGATTTAAAAGCATTCAAACAAGATTTAGCAAAAAAAACCGTATTTAAGTTTACTCAATATGACTTGCCTAAAAGGTTATGGCAACAATTAGTGCTGGCATCCAATATGTCAATGACAACAACCTGGGCAGATACAAATAAACAGCAATTGGAAGCTTTAGCATTACAATTAACAGAAGCAGTATTTAAAGTGACAGGTAAAAGTACCTTTAAAGATGAATTTGTTACTGCAGGAGGGATAGATTTAAAAGAAGTAAACTTTAAAACTTTTGAAAGTAAGCTTCATAAAGACCTATATTTTGCAGGAGAGATTTTAAATGTAGATGCTATTACAGGTGGATTTAACTTTCAGAATGCTTGGACAGGTGCTTTTATTGCTGCAAAATCGATTGTTAATTAGAGAGGCTAAAGATTTAAAATATTTCAAAAACCTTATCAGATTATCTCATTTAATTGTCTGAAAAAAAGTTTAATTATTGATATATAATGTATATGTTTGATATATAACATTTATATATATCATCATGGGGAAAACAAAAAAACTTATAGAGTTAGATGATAAAGCTATCGAAATTCTTGAAAAACAAGCAAAACTTCAAAAGCGGTCTTTAAAAAACTATATAGAATTTACATTAGAGGATGCTGCGGTACGATTTAGTGAACCTTCGGAAGCATATAAAGTGATATTATAAAACGAGATGAAGAAGGAGATTTGAAAACAACATCAGTTGCTAAGGTTTTAGCAAAATATGGAAGAAAATTATAGATTTTCGGATGAAGCCAAGCTAGAACTTCATGGAGCGTTGTGCTATTTTAAGTTGATGCACAAAGATGATGTGTTTATGGATGATCTAATGAGTCAATCAAGACTTATTTCTTCTATGCCTACTGCATTTCAAATTAGGTATAGAAGTGTTAGAATCCTTGAATTTAATAAATTCAATTACTCAATTCATTACAGAGCTAAAGAGGATGGTGACATTTTAATCTATCACATACTTAATCAAAAACAAAATTTTTAAAGTGAAAGCATACATAGCACTTTTAAGAGGTATTAACGTTAGCGGACAAAAGAAAATCCCCATGGCAGAATTACGAGAATTGCTTTCTAACATAGGCTTAGAAGCAGTGCAAACCTACATTCAAAGTGGGAATGTGATTTTTAGTTCATCAGAAAAAGAGATTCAAAAACTAGAGTTAAAAATACATGAAGCTATCAAAACACATTTTGGCTTTGAAGTCCCCATTCTTGTAAAAACACCAAAAGAGTTACAAAAGGTTTTTGATGATTGCCCATTTCCTGAAGAAAAGAAAGTGAACAGCTATTTTACACTATTATATGCAATTCCAGATAAAGACTTAATTGTTGATGCCTCAAAAATATCATATCCAAACGAAGAATTTGTTATTATTAATGATTGCATTTATTTCTACAGCTCTACGGGTTATGGAAAGGCGAAATACAACAATAATTTTTTTGAACGTAAACTCAAAACGACCGCAACAGCAAGGAACTATAAAACGATGGTAAAACTTCTAGAATTATCTTCAAGTGAAGCTTAATTTCTTGTGAATTCCATTAAAGGACCATCAATTTCTGGATGGTCAGATAAGAACAGATTTCCATTTTTAAAATAGTAGTCATATTCAACGGTTAAAATAGTTATTTTCTTTTCTTTCAATGAAAAAGTATAATTTCCAGTGTTTAGTATTTGTAGAGTTTCGTCAGGATTGTTAACAACACTTAGTTTATTGTTTGATAAGTCAAAACTCCAAATGTGTTCTCCTTTTTGAAAATCGACAGGCTCGCATTCACAGGTAACATCTATTAAGTGCCAATTACCATTTAAAGTATCTTCTTGATTTGTGTTATCGTCATCATTTGAGCATGACGAAATAAATCCAATTAAAGCAAAAAGTAGTACGATTTTTTTCATAATATTTTTTTTGGTTTATTAGTAGATACAAAAGTATTTATTTGGTTGCGTCAAATTGTAATTAGCAAATAGGTGACCAATTGGATATTTCCTATTTTTGCCAAATATTAATTATCGATATTATAAAAAGGCTATTTATTATGGTTTTGTCGGTAGATTTAAATTAGAATGCTAGAAAAACGATTTATTCCTAAAGCCTATACAAGTTCAGTTGAAAATGGAAGTTTTACATGGTCATCACCAAGTAATATTGCTTTGGTTAAATACTGGGGTAAAAAAGAACATCAAATTCCAGAAAATCCATCAATTAGTTTTACACTCAATAGCTGTAAAACAACTACGATCTTAAGTTTTTCTAAAAAAGAAAATCGGGATGATTTCTCTTTCGATGTTTTTTTAGATGGTGATAAAAAAGATGATTTTAAACCAAAGATCGAGACCTTTTTCAAGCGCATTGAGGCGTATTTGCCATTTTTAAGAGGCTATCATTTTAAAATAGAAACGACGAATACCTTTCCTCATAGTTCAGGTATAGCTTCATCTGCAAGCGGTATGAGTGCTTTAGCTTTATGTTTAATGAGTCTTGAAAAAGAATTACATTCTAATGTCGCATTGAGCGCAATCGAGATGTTAAATGATGAAGAATTCTTTATTCAAAAAGCGTCTTTTTTAGCACGTTTAGGTTCTGGTAGTGCATGTAGAAGTTTAGAAGGTGATTTGGTAGTTTGGGGAAAACATGGAGAGATTGATGGTAGTACCGATTTATTTGGTGTGAAGTTCCCGTTCGAAGTTCATAAAAATTTTAAAAATTACCAAGACACCATTTTATTGGTTGATAAAGGTGAAAAGCAAGTCAGTAGTACAGTTGGTCATAATTTAATGCATGGTCACCCATTTGCTCAAGAACGCTTTAAACAAGCTCATAAAAACTTATCAAGCCTAATAAGCGTATTAAAAGGAGGTGATTTAGACACATTTATAGACATTGTTGAGAGTGAAGCATTGACGCTCCATGCCATGATGATGACCAGTATGCCTTATTTTATTTTAATGAAACCGAATACTTTAGAAATAATAAATAAGATTTGGGCATTTAGACAAGCAACAAACTCAAAAGTCTGTTTTACCTTAGATGCAGGAGCTAATGTGCATGTATTGTATCCTGAGAGTGAATGTGAGCAAGTTTATGAATTCATTAAGAATGAATTAGTTGCATTTTGTCAAAAAGGTCAGTATATTAACGATAAAATTGGATTTGGAGCGAAATTAATTAATAATTAAAGGTAATAATGAAGAATTAAATTGACTACATTGAATCATCAATTTTAACATTCATTAATGAAACAAAATATTATTAAAATTAAAAGTTTTGATTTTGCAGTTGCCATTGTTGATTTATACAAGGATTTAGCCAATAATTAAAAAGAATATGTCATGTCAAGGCAGTTGTTGAAATCTGGTACATCTATTGGGGGCAAATTTTAGGGAAGCTGGGTTTGCACAAAGCAGAGCAGATTTTCTAGTAAAATGTCAATAAGTCTTAAAGAAGCTAATGAAACAGATTATTGGTTAGATTTACTCCATGCTGCCGAATATATAAATAAAGAAGAATTTGATCGATTTAAACCTAAATCTCAGGAAATGTTGAAATTGTTAGTTAGCATAGTGAAATCATCAAAATAATAATTATTAACTTTGCATTATTAATTTTTCATTAGAAATTATGAAAGGACCTTTATTTTACTCGAAAATTTTACTCTTTGGAGAATATGGAATTATTAAAGATTCCAAAGGGTTGTCTATTCCTTATAATTTTTACAATGGAGCTTTAAAAACAGATGAAAACCCTTCAGAGACTGCTATTGAATCAAACGAAAGTTTAAAGAATTTTGTTAGCTACTTAGAAGACATAGATTCAGAGTTAGTAACTTTTGATATAGCATTATTGAAGCAGCATGTCAATGTTGGTATGTATTTCGATTCTTCTATCCCGCAAGGTTATGGTGTTGGTAGCAGTGGTGCTTTGGTTGCTGCTATTTACGATAAATACGCTCAAAACAAAATTACGGTTTTGGAAAACTTAACCCGTGAGAAGCTGTTGAAATTAAAAGCTGTTTTTTCGGCAATGGAATCTTTTTTTCATGGAAAATCTTCTGGTTTAGATCCATTAAATAGTTATTTAAGTATTCCAATTCTTATCAATTCTAAAGATAATATTGAAGCAACGGGTATACCCTCGCAAAAGAACGAAGGTAAAAATGCGGTGTTTTTATTAGATAGTGGTATCATAGGAGAAACAGCTCCTATGGTGAGTATTTTTATGGAGAATATGAAGCAGGAAGGTTTCCGTAGTATGCTTAAAGATCAATTTATAAAACATACGGATGCTTGTGTTGATGATTTTTTAAATGGAAATATTAAATCGTTATTTAAAAATACTAAGAGTTTATCAAAAGTGGTTTTAAGCCACTTTAAGCCCATGATTCCACAACAGTTTCATGAGCTTTGGAAAAAAGGTATTGAAACAAACGAATATTATCTAAAACTTTGCGGTTCTGGTGGTGGAGGTTACATTCTTGGTTTTACTGAGGATATAGATAGAGCAAAACAATCACTCAGTGACTATAAATTAGAAGTCGTTTACAATTTCTAAACTTCGCTTATCGTTCTGAATATGTTTCAGAATTTTAAATAATATATTTTTTATGTTAAGCAGAAGGCAAAAACACATTTTACTCAAGTTTTTTAGTTTATTTTCTGTTGTAAGAGGTTATAATATTTTAATTATTGTTATAGCACAATATTTAACATCTATCTATATTTTAGCCCATAACAAAACATTAAAACAAGTCGTTTTTGACCTTAATTTATTTATGATTGTTTTAGCGTCTGCAGCAACGATCGCAGGAGGGTATATCATAAATAATTTTTATGATTCGGAGAAGGATTTAATCAATAGACCTATTAAATCCAGATTGGACAGGTTAGTGAGTCAAAATACAAAACTCTCTTTCTATTTTGTTTTAAATTTTTTAGCAGTTGTTATGGCCAGCTATGTTTCTTTTAAGGCTGTTCTGTTCTTTTCTATTTACATCTTTGGTATTTGGTTTTATTCTCATAAATTAAAAAGGCTCCCATTTATTGGTAATCTAACGTCTGCTATTTTAACAATTACACCATTTTTCGCCATTTTTATGTACTACAAAAATTTCGAAACAGTCATTTTTGTACACGCTATGTTTTTGTTTTTAATTATTTCTATGCGAGAGCTTACAAAAGACTTAGAAAACATAAAAGGCGATTTGGTTCAGAATTATAAAACCATTCCAATCACTTATGGTGAAAAAGCTTCTAAGTTGATGCTGAGCCTTTTGTCCGTTTTAACCCTAATCCCTACATATTTATTATTATTTAAGTTTGAAATAGGACATATGTACTTATATTTTTATTTAAGTAGCTTACTATTGCTCGGGTTTCTGGCATTACTTTGGAGATCTAAAACAAAAGCACACTATCTTATTCTTCATAATACATTAAAATTCATCATTGTATTAGGCGTTTTTAGTATTTTGCTAATTGATATTACAATCGTTTTAAATAGAATTTAATGGAAGATAACATACTTAAAGTCGCACTAGCCCAAATTTCACCAGTTTGGTTGAATAAAACAGCGACTCTAAAAAAAGTAGAACAATCGATTATAGATGCATCTAAAGAAAACGTAGAACTGATTGTTTTCGGAGAAGGCTTAGTTCCTGGTTACCCCTTTTGGTTAGCATTAACTGGTGGTGCAGAATGGGATAAGGCAGTTAATAAAGAATTACATGCCCATTATGTGTCTAATGCAATTTGTATTGAAAAAGGCGATTTAGAAGCTATTTGTAAGTTGTCAAAAGAGCATAAAATGGCTATTTATTTAGGTGTTATAGAGCGTCCGTTAGATCGTGGCGGACATAGTGTATATGCTTCTTTGGTATACATCAATTCAGAAGGAAGTATTCAATCGGTGCATAGGAAGTTACAACCAACTTATGATGAGCGTTTAACATGGTCTCCTGGAGATGGCCATGGTTTACAAGTACATCCCTTAAAACAATTTACAGTTGGTGGATTGAATTGTTGGGAAAATTGGATGCCATTACCAAGAGCTGCTTTGTATGGTTTAGGTGAAGATTTACATATTGCTGTATGGCCTGGGAGTGATCATAATACAAAAGATATTACCCGTTTTATAGCACGGGAGTCACGTTCGTTTGTTATATCGGTATCTAGTTTAATGGCTAAAAGTGATTTTCCAAAGCATACACCACATTTGGATCAAATATTAGAAAAAGCTCCAGATGTTCTGGCAAATGGAGGCAGTTGCATTGCTGGACCAGATGGCGAATGGATTGTTGAACCAGTTTTACATAAAGAAGGTTTAATTATACAAACTATCGATTTTAACCGAGTGTTAGAAGAGCGTCAAAATTTTGACCCTGTAGGACATTATTCTAGACCAGATGTAACGAAATTGACTATTAATAGAGAACGACAATCAACAGTTGTATTTAAAGACTTCCCTGAGCAGGAATAAAAATACTGCCTCTTAATTAAAACGCTAATTCTTTTTGGTTTTAAAGTTTACATTTTTTTGTTACAAAACAATAATTAGTTATATTCGTACGTAGTGTAGGTTATTGATTACATTGCAGTAACGAGTATAGTGTCTTTTGTAGATGTTTTTAGTATGTGAAATAGATTATTTTGCAAAAACTAAAAAGTCGTTGCGTGCATATAGGTTTTATATTACGAAGTAATTATCAAATGTGTTTTCTTATAAATAACAAAAGAAATATTTAAAATAAATTTTAATCTAAAAATATTTAATTATGAGTGTAACAATTTCAAAAAATGTATTGAATAGCCCGCCAGGAAAATTAGTAAAGATTAATTCTACTTCATTAAATGGTAAGATATCCTTTTCTAACAAAAATTCAAAGACGCCATTGCCTCCTTTAGTTGAATCGTTTATAATTAAAAACAACAAAATTCAAATTGACGTTATTGTTTTTATAGATTCTTCATTTCCAACACCTAATTTTAATGTTTACCAACTTTATTGTATTGGTCATTCGGGAGATTCTAAACTACAGTTCTATATAGATTATGATTTAAAAGAAACATACGCCAATGATTTTAATGCTTATCAATTAACCTTCAAAGCTATACATAAAGGTATTCCTGCAGGAATAAGATTGACTGATATAAAAACCATTGAAGCGTTTTCTTGGAATGTAGATCCTGTTACATCAAGAGGAACAGAAACTATAGTGCAATCCAATTAATAAAATTGAAAGTAATTTCAAAAAGAGTTTAAAGAATGTAAATATATATAATAATTTATATGATTTTATATGTGTTTGAGATGGTTAACTTCCTATTGGTGAAATTGTAATGACAGAAATTAAATTATTTATAATTTCTCTACTGCTTTTGTATTTTATGCCTACACTTTTGTCTGAAAAACAACCCCGTGAAAATTTATTGAATATTGAGATAGAAAAAAAAATTAAAGAGTTTAAATCTGAAATTAACTTCCGTAAAGCATCTTTATATTTTATAAAAAAAAACTGGGATTCAACTTTAGTATACGCAATGAAACAGTTGAGTAATGGAAACACTAAGGATCTTGTTGATTATTGTCACTACTTTAGAGGATTTAGCTTTAAGCAAAAAAAGCTTTTAAATGAAGCAAAAAATGAGCTTAACAAAATTTCTAATGACTTTTTATTTTATTATAAAGTAAGGCTGTCTTTAGGAGAAATATTCTTAGAGCAAAATGAATTTAAAAAAGCAATTAGTTACTTTTTAGAAATAGAAAAATTACCTAAGAATGTTGATTTTGGTTTTAAACGAAGTGTTGTTTTTCATAATTTAGGAGTTAGTTATTTGCACCTTAGTGAATTTGATAAAGCAGAAAAGTATTTACTTAAAAGTTCTAAATTACAATTATTAGATAAAGACTCAATAGCCCTAATAGGCTCTTATACAGGTATAGCAAATTTGTATTATACACAATATAAAGATAGTCTAGCTATTCCCTATTTTGAAAAAGCGTATCATTTGTCAAAAACAATAAACGATTTTGAACTAAAAAGAAAAGCAGCTCTAAATATGGCTGTGGTAGAAGAAAACAGACAAAGATTTCCATTAGCATTGGTTTATAGGAAAGAATTCGAACAGTGGAAAGATTCTATAAATGATCAAAATAAAGTATGGGAAATTGCTCAATTAGAAAAGAAATATGCAGTCAATCAAAAGCAAAAAGAGATTACCTTACTTGAAATAGAAAATAGGCATAAAGCAGATGAGAGAAATAGACTTTTTTATTCTTGTATTTTGTTACTCTTATTATTGGGAGTAGGTATTTATTTTTACAATCAAAAAATAAAGAGCAATAAAATTATTTTGATGCAAAAAACAGAATTGAACAAATTAAATGCAACAAAAGATAAGTTGTTTTCTGTGGTGAGTCATGATTTAAGGTCGGCTGTACAGGCATTAAAAAAAAGCAATACGAAATTATCGGAAAATTTAGAAACTAAAAATATAGAAAAATTAGACAAACTCTTAAAAAAGAATAGTGTTATAGCAAATGGGACTTATAATTTATTAGACAACTTACTACATTGGGCTTTATTGCAAACCAAACAATCTTATTTTAATAAAGAATTAATTCGCTTGTTTTTTATTGTAGAACAAATAGTATATAATTACAAATCGTTCATGATTGATAAAAATATTCGTTTTGAAAATAAGGTGTCAAAAAGTGATTGGGTTTATGTAGATCAAGAATCCTTAAAAATAATTCTTAGAAACTTGTTAGACAATGCCATTAAATTTTCTAACCAAGGAGGCTTGATAGTATTATATGGATTTAATAAAGAAGATATTTATTATAATTTAATAATTGAAGATACTGGATTGGGCATGAATGATACTACACGGCAAGAACTCCTTAAAGAAACCACCTTACTTTCCAAGAAAAAAAATGAAAGTATAATTGGTACTGGATTGGGGCTTCAGTTATGTAAATCAATGATCAAAAAAAATGGCGGTAAGTTCATGATTGATAGTGAGGAAGGTAAAGGAACAAAAATAATTGTATCACTGCATAAAAACCAAAATAATGGATAATATAAATGTAATGCTTATAGAAGATACCCCTGTAGATAGTGATGCATTGGCAGAATTACTTTTAATAAATGAATATAATTTGGTTGGAGTTGCAAGCACTTATGTAGAAGCTTTGTCTTTATTTTATAAAAATAAAGTAGACATTGTTATTATTGATGTTTTTTTAAACGGCAAGGCAGAAGGAATCACTTTTGCAGAAACTATTAGTATTGTCCCAAATAAGTCAAAACCATTTGTGTTTTTAACCAATTCACATGATCGTCAAATATTTGAAAGAGCTAAACTCACAAAACCTTTTAGCTTTTTATTAAAACCTTTTAATGAATTAGAGGTTTTATACGCTATAGAGATGGCTGTTGAAAAATTTAATAATCAAACAGATGTTTTTCTAAGTGAAGAACAAGATACTGTAATAACCAATGAGTATTTATTTGTTAAAAAAGGAAAAGCTTTAAAGAAAGTACTTGTCGATGATATTGTTTACATAGAAGTCGAAGAGCGCTATTGTAACATAATTACCGAAAAGGAAAAATTTGTAATCTTAATATCGTTAACAAAAATTTTAAAAACCCTAGATGCTAGAAAATTTTGTAGAACGCATAGGAACCATATTATAAATATTGAAAAAATAGTTGAAATAATACCCGCAGATAATCTCATTATATTGACGGGAAATCATAAAATAATACTCAGTGATAAATACAAAGATCTTATTAAAAAGATTCGAGTTTTAAAATAGTTTTTGTTCAAACCATTTTGAGATGGATTGATCATTGTTGTATAAATAATAACTAAAGTATTTTGATATAAACTTTAAGGAACCTCCTGCTCCTTTATGACACTGTATTGTTTAATAGTTGAAATTTTCAATTAAGAATAATATTGTATTTAATTTTTACAAATAACAATATATACTTGTTTAACATATAAGCAGTGTGTATTAGTGTTACAGTTGAAAAGTTTTTTAATAATCTTAAGTTTCAATAGGTCTCAACAGCATTTGCTTTAATAGTTTTAAATGTTTAAAAATCAGTTAAAAATATAAAATATTGGATCTGGCTCACGCTGTTTATAATAACATTTATTCCTTCTATTTTTATTTACATAAAATAAGCTTATACCATTTTTTACGGCTCTTATACGTAAGAATCTTCATCTTATATCTTTTTTTTATTTTAAAGCTTAATCCTATTGTAATTTTAGAATGGAAAAAAGAAAGCTAGCAGAATTTATTTTCAAACCTGGTTTCTAATTAATTTTTCAATACCTACTTATGTGAATTATAAATTGTTGGTTGTTGACATTTATTAGTAGAAACCGTACTTTAAAAAGTGGAGCAGAACCCACTTAAATAAACGAATCTTCCTGCAAGGATTTAAATTGTAGGGGCGTAATCTGAAAAGCCTTATGAGTAAGAACTTTAAAATAATTTATTATGAGTCATTTAAGAATGAGTTTTGCTAATGAAGCAACTGAGTCAACAAATTATAGATTAGTATGTAAAAATAATTCAACAGTGCCATGGGTATTTTATGTATACCAAACTTTGCCTTCACAACCATCGGATGTTTTTTCTTTATCTTGGTTTGCTTCTCCATATAAATTATCTCCAGGCTCTTCAATAACATTTGATTGGAGTATTGATTATTCTTTTGTTTGGGGAAATACAGGTACCGTGACTCCTGGAGTTAATTATCAAGCTGGAGGTATTAAACCATGTAGTCTTACTGGTCCAAATATGACAACATTTAGTACAGATGACAATGCCCCACAACTTAGTGATCCTGTTATTGGGGGACAAGCGGGAAGTTTGACTATTAACGAAGCTTCAAATGTACCTAACAGCACTTTTTCTACGGGAATAGGAATGTCTGGACAAGGTTCTTTTGTACAACAAGCATTGACAAATGCAACTCAAGTATATACACCAGAGCCAAAGTATTGGATCGCGGCTGCCACTGAAATGCAAATGGGAGTAGTCTTGGCTCAAAACATTTCTGAAACTGCAGAAGTACAATTTCCTAATGCTATCTATACTATGTATGCGACATTGAATGAAGACCAAACATGGACAGTTAGTCAAAATCAACCTACTTTAAATGGAGTGTTTGCAGATTAATAAGTTGTTCTATATTTTAAAATAATTACAAATAAGGCGAGTTTTCAAAACTCGCCTTATTTATACAAAAATAGATTATGCCTACTTTAGATTTTTCAAATGAAAATACAATCCAATATTCTTTAAAATGTGTCAATAACTCAAAGAGTAGTTGGTGTTTTTATATTTATCAAAGAATGTCTAACCAATCAGATAATGATATTTATTCATTGGTATGGATGGCAAGCCCTTACAAGATCGGTTTACAGTCTTTTATAATATTTACATGGTCTTTGAATGATTCTTTTTGGTGGTTTAATACTGGGAATTTACAAGAAGAAGTGATTCCAAAGTCAGGAGGCACTGTATCTGCAAGCTTAACCTCTAATAATAGTACGACTTTTAACATTGAAAATAATACACCGCAGCTTTCGATTCCAGTTTCTGGCACGCCACCTGATGAGTTTTTAATGAAAGGAGGGAATAATATACCCAATTTCACTTTTTCTACAGGTATAGGAATGTCTAACTTTTCAACTTATATAAAGCAAGCTAATGCTAATACAGCGCAAGAGTTTGATTCCAATACTACCTTTTGGGTAGCAGCGGCGACATCTCAAAAAGAAGTAACAGAAACACTTGGTCAAACCAAAATTTCTAATACAGCAATGTTTTCATTTCCTTTAAATAAATATAGTCTAACAGCTTATTTTGAAGAAGACAACTTATGGACTATTACATGATTTTACTTTGTTGAATGGGACTCTAAAAAATATAAATAAATGAATTTTAATGAAATTTTGAATAACGATGATCTTTTGTTTGCTATGCAACAAAGAAATTTAGTTTATAACTATAACTTTTTAAATTATAGTAACAAAACTATAGACACAGTTGTTACCTATGGTCATCCCGATGGATGGGTTTACCAAGATGCAGGAACAGATGGTCTTATTAGTTTTGATCCAACAACGAATTCTTGTATACTAAAAAAGAGTAGTGGCAATGGTTTAATGACTTTTTCTCAGGCAATTAGTGAATTTCCTCGTTGGCAGGATTTACTTCAAGGGAAAACAGTTAGCGCTACTATAGTTATAGAAGTTCCAGGGACTTCGAGTTGTGAAGTTACCTTTTCATTATCAGACGGAAAAAACGTTAATAATAACTCTGTTTTTTTTGATGGAGGTGAAACGAAAGAAATTAATATTAGTCTCAATGTAAGCGAAAAGGCTAACAATTTAGAAGTAATAATAGAAAGCAGCACTAGCGAAATTGTATTATATGTACATAAGGTTTATGCTAATGTTGGTAATGTTGCTCTAGAAGGTTTGCCTTGTATTGTGGAAGGAACTATAGGAGAACGTAAACAATACATGTCTACAGATATTCCACCCGCAGTAGAACTATCACTATGTACAACAAGCATTGAATTATCAAATTCCTATAAAAGACTAAATTCTTTTCTGAATGGAAAATTTGGTGTGGGGCAAAATGGTAATTCGCTACTCCCAGATATGCGAGGTTATTTTAGTAGAGCGTGGGATAATGGAGCAAAAACAGATCCTGATGCAGCAACTAGGACAGCGCTAGGAGAAGGAATCGTAACAGGAGATAATGTAGGTACGGTAGAAGAAGATGAGTTTAAAGAGCATACACATGGATTACTATTTGACCTCAGTGGACAAATACCAGCAGGAACAGCTGCAGCACTTGCAAGCATAAATAAAGCCCTTACATCTAAAACAGAAAAAATAGGAGGAGCAGAGACCAGAGGTAAAAACATTTCGGAATTATATACTATGAAATGGGCTTAAAATATAATAATACACTAATTTTTTCAATACAGGTATGCCGAAAACTGAATAGAGTAGGTCGTTTAAACAATAAAATAAATATATTATGCCAAACATTAGTTTAGCCAATTTAGCAGGAATACCAGGAGTAAACCAAGCTGCAATGACTCAAAACAATCCTAATGCCTGTGGGGCTTATGCTATCATAGGTGCTGTAGGCGCATTTGGAGTATTTCCACTAGTAGTAAATCTTGCTTATGCGAATGCAGGACCTCAAGTAGTTAATAATGCATCAGTGACAGCCTTAGTAGATAATTATCATCAATTAAGTGCAGCGGCTTATAACATTACAGGTATTTTGAATAATAATATTCCAGTACCACCAGGTGCGGTAGTACCAGAATTACTTGCAACAGGGAATGTGTATAATTCTCCAGCAGCTATGGCACAAATTACAATAAATTTAGGAAGAGTTGCACCTCAGATAAACGTACAAGCAGCAGGATATGTGCTATTAAATACTTTATACCCAGGGGAAACACCTAGGTGTACTGGTGTTGTAGGCGCTGGTAATGTAAATGTGGCAGCAGCAGCTTACGTTGCTCCTGGAGCTAATGAAACTCATGTCGTTTGTGTACAGGTGAATGGAGGAGGGTTACATTGGGTAGCTCAAGGTAGTGATGGTCAATTTTATGATCCTGCAGACGGTAGCTTAAATAATCTTTGGGCACCAGTTCATACAGGTGATGCAATGGGGGCTAATTATGCGTTCTCTGGTTTGTGGATGGTTATAAGTTAGTAAGGTTTAAAGTATTAGTATATTGAAAAAATGGTAACCATATTAATACGGTTACCATTTTTATTGATGTTGACAGTGCTTTGTGTATGATTTAAATAATTGAAAGTCTATTTGTTGTTTTGGTGATTGAAAGCTGTTAGTCTTTCTGTATCTTTGCAAAAAATTAAAAGTGATGAGTAAGCAACAAGGTGGACAAAGAAAAGGAAAGACTTCGGTTGGAGGTTCTAAAAAAGACTTCAAAAAAAGTTTTGAAAAAGGAAAAGCACCTTTTAAAAAGAACGATACTCAGCAAAATAAAAAACCATCAAACCCGAACGAGATTAGGTTAAACAAGTATGTCGCTAATTCTGGAATATGTTCTCGTAGAGAAGCCGATGTACATATTGCTACAGGTTTAGTTTCAGTGAATGGAAAAGTGGTTGTTGAAATGGGCTATAAAGTTAAAATGGACGATGTCGTTCGTTATGACGGCGCTCGTATTAACCCAGAGAAAAAAGCTTATGTATTGCTTAATAAACCTAAAGGTTTTGCTACAACAACGAGCGAAGGGAAAGGTAGAACAGTTATGGACTTAGTTGCCAATGCGACAACTTCCAGAATAAAACCTATTGGTCGTTTAGGCAGAAACTCTAAAGGCTTATTGCTTTTTACTAATGATGATACTATTGTAGATAAATTTACAAACTCTAAAAATGGTGTGCCTCGTTTATTTCATATAGAATTAAATAAAAACTTAAAGCTGGAAGATTTAAAAAAGATTCAAGAAGGTTTTAAAATAGAAGGAAAATTAATTACTGTTGAAGAAATTAGTTATATAGATGGTGCTTCAAAAAAAGAAATAGGTCTTAAGGTTAAAAACACAGGAAACACTATTATACGTGCTATATTCGATTATTTAAAGTATGAGATTGAAAATTTAGATTGTGTAGCTATAGGTCATCTTACTAAAAAGGATATACCTCGCGGCTCATGGAAGCATCTTACAGAATTGGAATTGAATACCTTGAAAATGCTTTAGTCACTTTTTGTTATAGCAATACTAAGTGAATCTATAAATTATTACTTCATTTTTTCTTACAATTGTGATTTCAACTTGTTCAAAAAACAAGTTGAAATCACGGTGATTAAACAAAGCAAAATTTACTTTTTAAAGTATCTAAGCGATCTTTTGTTAATCTTTAGTTAAAAACCATTTTGTAGAAATCTAAAAAAAATACTGGAGCGTAACTTATAATATAATAATGGCTCAAGGCTTTAGACGTAAAGCTATTGAGGTATTGTATTATGAACTTAACCAGCAGGTTAATTCCTGCGCATTATTTTTTTTAATTTTTAAATTTTTATTAAAATGAGAACAAAGTTTTTATTTATGTTATGTAGTTTTATGATGCTGTTTTTTACATTATCAAGTTTTAAAACAGAAGCCCCTTTAAATGAAGTGAAATTGATTATTCAAGATTCTAAGGAGGTAGATGCCGTTTATGAAGGTCATGACGGAAGTGCGTACATTTTTACAACCCAAAGTGGTGGAGAAGCGTACAAATTAGCCTTTCAGAAAATTGATGATTCGGTTTTAGGTAGTTTCGATTTAAGTACTCAAGCTTTAGTTGGTAAAAGTTTTAAGGTGACTTATACATCTGAAGCTGCAATCACCAAAGACGCAGATGGTAATGATGTAGAAACAGATGTTAATACAATTACCAATTTAGAAGAGCTGTAAACAGTAATAAAAGTATATACTTTAGAAGCTGTCTAAAAAAGTGTTATTCCGAATGAATATTTCGAAGCTTTTTAGACAGCTTCTTTTTATGAATCCATCCAAAATATATTTCTTTCTCTTTCCTTATTATTCTTATTTTTTTTTAAAAAATAATATTAAAAAAACTTTAAATTGATTTTTTTATATTTCATTTGTAATAGCATTTAGCTGAGCATCATGAAATATGTTTATACGTTCGGGCTTTTGAAAATGTGGAAGTCAAATTCAAAAGCAGCTTACTGCATGAGCCACCGAATTTTAGAGCTAACTTCCGTTTATTCCTCAATATCTATTCCATATAGATATAGACTTGCTTTGTTTAATTTTGAAAGAAAATTCCTAAGTAAAATTTATTTATTTTTAAAATTTATTTGTATATTAACACTACCAATATTTATGTTAAAACTTAACCGATTTTAAAGAAATGAAACGAATTATTGTAGATTATCAAAAACTTAATAAAGATATTTTAAATCTTTTGGTTGAAAAATTCCCTGATGGATATGATGATGACCATATTATTTCATTTAGAAATGCGCACAATGATTTAATTGAAGCCGTTGAAGTAAAAACAGAGGATACTATCTACCTAGTTAAAGTAGGGACGCGTTTGGCAAAAGCTATGGCGGATTTTGGGGATGAAGAAGAAGCCCCTAATGGAGGTCCGCCAGTACCAGATGCAAATTTTGATGAAGATGAATAATATGTGTTTATTAAATTATTTGTAAATGGAAATAGCGATTTTTCAACAATATGAAGACGGTTATTACACGTTTTTGTTTGATGATGGTGTGCAGTTAGATTTTGAGGAAATTCATCCCAAAGCACTTTATCATTACGATTTAAAAAATGATAATTCTTATATTGGTAAATCTTTTAAATTATCGTTTATAGAAGTGTTTGATGACAGAGATCAGGCACTTTATAGGATAGAACGTTTGAAACTAGTTTGAGAGCTTTCTTTTTTTATAAAGACTTCCCAAAAAAAGACTCCATAAACGATACTATATTCTAATCCAATAACCCACAAGTTTTCGGATTTATCTGCTTTGTTAAGATTTATGTAGGCTAGATAGCTTAGTATAATAACAAAACTCCAAACCAAAGGAAATTTATATTTGGTGAAAATTGATAGTATTAAAAGGGTTGCAACATACCAGGGATGTACCGTAGTCGTTGTGAAATAATAAAAGGATAACACTAATAGCATGGCGCTTATAAGTTCAATAGTTGTTTTGTTTTTCCTGAAAAACGTTACGATTAAAACAAACAACACGACTATAATGGGGGTTATCTTACCAATAATAGCAATTTCGTTATAACCTCTAAATAAGTAGCCAATTTCTCTGGCTATATAATACATACTAGCATTAAACTCAAAATTTTGAAACCATAAGGCAACCGTTTGGGTGTAGTTATTTATAAATTCTGATGAGTAAAAAGGAGCAAATAATAATAGAATTGTAATTACAACAATTGCGTAAAATGAAATCAATTTTGTCATTCTAATCCATAGAGGAAAATCTTTTTTGTCATTCTGGCCATTAGTACTCAGAGTGGCTGAAGAATGATTCGGAATCTTGTTGCTTAGCTCATTAGAAATGACATTTCGTTTCATAAACCACTGGAAAAATAAAGGCAAAAAGATCAATGGAATTAATTTAACAGAAATAGACAAAGCTAAAACAACCGCAGCCCATTGCCATTTGCCAGAGTATAACAAATACAAGCTCCAAATAAGGAAAAAGATCATAACACCTTCAAAGTGTAAGTTTCCAGTAAGTTCAATAATTATAAACGGATTTAAAATATACCAAAAGATATTATGAGCAGGAATACGGAGTTTTTCGAGTAGTTTCTTGCCGAAATAAAGAGTGCCAAAATCGGCTGCAATAATGAGTAAACGCATCATGATGGCAGAACCCAAAATACTTTTACTAGTAAATAAACCCGCTATGACGAAACAAAGTTGATTAATAGGCGGGTAATTAGTGAAATGACTCGCATTTAATTGTCCCATGCCCGCATATAATTCCTGAGCTTGAAACACAGGGAATTCGTCTTTGTTTATAAAGGATTCTACAGTATATAAGTAAGGATTTAGACCCTCTAAAATCATACGACCATCCCAGATAAAACGGTAAAAATCTTGTGATAAATTGGGGATCGCTAAAATAAAAACAGCTCGAAATATAAAAGCAATCCATGTTAAAAGCGATATATTATGCTTTAGTATTTGAACCAATTTGTAAAATATAAAAAACAAAGCAGCATATAACATAATAAGCTTTGTATAGTCTGTTCTGGTTAAATTGTAAGCAAAGGTTATATAAAATAACAAACATGATACCACTAGTAATAAAGGCATCTTATACATTTTGAAAAAAGCAGAGTTTACAAGCATGGATCAAATATAAATATTATTTGTTGGTCGGTTTTAAAATGGGTTTGCTTACTTTGGAGTATTATAAAATATTTAAAGAGGCAAAACGTTATTTAATAAATAAAACCACCTACTTATGAAAACTTTTATATTTAAATTGACGATGCTTTGTCTTGCCTTAAATTTTATGGTTTCATGCGCATCTGATGATTCTAATAATAAAATTGATGATCCAGATCCTACAGGTAATATAGATACTGTTGAAAATATTCAGATTTTCCCAGCTGCCCATCCCTTGAATATGGATATTTCTAATAGCTCTGTTGATGCAAATTCAGATTTAATAATCAATAATATTGGTGAAAATAAAGGGCTTTTTCCAGATTTTGGTAGTGGTGAGTGGCAAGGTGCTCCAATTGGAATTCCTTATATGAGCGTTGATGGAAGTCAGCCCAAAGTCCCCATAACGTTTAGAGCTAATGGTTATGATGGAAATTATGGAGCAGAGAGTGATCAGGGTCCATTTCCTATTCCTTTAAATGCACCTATAGAAGGAAATGGTCTAGGTGATAGCCATGTTATCTCTATTGATGTGGAAAATGGAATTTTATACGAATTGTATAATGCTTCGCAGGTTGGTGCAGGTTTTGAAGCGTCTTCGGCAGCTGTATACAATTTAAATACTATAGAATTTAGACCAGATGGTTGGACTTCTGCAGATGCAGCGGGCTTGCCTATATTTCCGTTATTAGTAAGATACCCAGAAATAGAAAAAGGCGTTATAGACCATCCAATTCGTTTTACTATAAGCAGAAGTAAAATATATGAAGGTTATGTACACCCAGCAAGACATCTTGTTTCAGGAAATACAAGCAATGAATTATTACCTTTTGGAGGAAGATTACGATTAAAATCCGATTATGATATTAGTGGTTTTTCTGAAACCAATCAAATTATTCTTACCGCTATGAAAACATACGGACTCATGCTTGCCGATGTTGGATCTGATATGTTTATAACTGGTGCTCCTCATGAAAAATGGGATAATGATGACCTTAAAAAGTTAAAACAAGTTACCTTAGATAACTTTGAAGTTATTGAATTAGGAACGATTACTTTGGGTAATTAATTGTTTTAATTTCACTTGTTTTTATTTAAATGTCTACATGGCGTTGATGAGAAAATTAGTTAACTTCGTTTCCTACAAAGCGCCTTTTAACTTCACTATACATAGACTTTGTGTCGAAGAAGCGGTATTATGGTGAATTAACCTGTGCTTAACGGATTTTAGTATTAAAAACAGATTCATATCTTAAGAATATGTCCCAATTGCAAACAACTATGGAAATTGATATTATAGGCGCAGGCATAGGAGGTTTAACGACTGCAATTGCACTTGAGCAAAAAGGATTTCAAATAAGAATTTTTGAACAAGCTGAAAAAATTAAACCAGTTGGAGCAGGTATTATTTTGGCTAATAATGCTATGCAGGTTTATGAAAAATTGGGATTAAGAAAAGTGATTGAAGAACACGGAAACCCAATCACTTCAATGAACATAACAAAAGCAAACTTAAAACCATTTTCTAAAATTGATTTGTCCTATTTTGAGCGAAAACATCATGTAAAGAACATCGCCATTCACAGAGGGACATTACAGCAAATTTTAATCGATAATTTAAAGTCTACTAAAATTAATCTAAATCATAAGCTTATTAACGTAGTCGAAAACACAAATAAATATTCCTTAAAATTTGAAAACGGAGAAAATATTAGATCTTCGATACTTATAGGAGCCGATGGACTGAGATCTAAAGTGAGGCAAAGTTTATTTCCAAATAGTAATATTCGAAATGCCAATCAAATATGTTGGAGGGGTGTTATAGATTATAGTTTGCCATTAAAATATAGAAACGAATTAAATGAAGCTTGGGGGAAATCCGATCGATTTGGATTTGTTCAAATTGCCGAAAACAAAGTGTATTGGTATGCTTTAAAATCTTTCAAAAAAGATAAAAAAGAACTTTCTGTTAATAATATAGAAAATTACTTCGATAAATATGATTCAGTTATTCAGAATATTATAAGCTCTACTAAAAAAGAAAACATAAACACATCAGAAATTTCAGATTTAGAGCTAACCAATATTTGGCATAAAGAGCATGTTTGCTTAATTGGAGATTCTGCCCATGCAACAACTCCAAATATGGGACAAGGTGCTTGTCAAGCTATAGAGGATGCTTTTGTGCTTTCCGAGTGTTTAGACACATATGAAACAAATAAGGCTTTTGAAGAATTTCAAAAATTAAGATTACTTAAAGCACACCAAGTCGTAAAGGCAAGTTGGCTTATTGGAAAAATGGCACACCTCTCAAATCCAGTGTTAATAGCATTACGCAATCAAATGATAAGATTGACACCATCGTTTATCAACAGAAAACAAAATGAGAAAATTTTTCAATTAGCAGAAATATAACTATAACGATATCATTATTGTTACAAAACATAAAAACACACTCAAACAGCTTAACAAAAAAGAAAAAAATGTAAGCTGTTTTAGGTTTTAAAAATAACAAACAGTATTTGCCTATCACTTATAATATTCTCTAAATGATCCACCAAGCACAATAAGAAAATACAACAGGATCTATACTTTTTCATCCGCTTGCTCCATAATAGTTTTCGGTTAATGGACACAAAAAATCCAAATTCAATACAGTTTCTATACGTTGAATAAAATTGTTCTTTGGTATGTGATCACTGAGTTGGAATTGAACGAATAATTTCGCTTGGTAATCTTTCTTGCCTTACATAAATAAAGATAATCATTTTATCAATATATTTGGCTTATGATTCAACCGAAAATAATCGCTTGTCCTCTGTCTTAAATACCATATGTTTAGCGTTTTTGTTCATCTTGCCCCTTCTTGAATAAGACCACGTAAGACTGAATTTAAAATTATCAAATAATAACTAATTTTTTATGACAATTATTCAGAAGTCTAGAATTAATGCGGAACAGATACTCAGAAGTCTTAAATTAATTCTTTACAAATGATAACTAAATATATGTCAAAATTCCATCCTAAAAACCGTCTTCTCTTATATTTTTTTATTTATGATAAACAAACTAACCTTCCTATTGTTCTTGAGTGTTTTAATATCAAAAGGACAAGGAAATGATTCTAATTTATTTAGTATTACTCCAGAAATTATTGTAGGTATTACAGGAGAACCAAATACGCATTTCCCAGATAGAGGTCTCCAAAAACAAGCCTTTGTAAGCTTAGGTTGGCATCACACTAAGCACACTCAAGAATGGGCTTCATACTTAAAAATCTTAAAAACAGGTATAAGTATAGGGTACACAGATATGGGTAATAAAACTCAATTAGGTGAGATCTTTACCGTACAACCTTTCTTGGAATTTAATGCTTTTAAACATAAAAATATAAACCTCCATTTGGGTACAGGGATTTCTTATTTTACTAAAAAATACCACCCAATCACTAACGAATTTAATAAAGCGGTATCTACAGATTTCACTTGGTCATTTAGGTTGTTTATGTATTATAACCTGATAAGATCTAAACAGGTTAATTGGCGAATTGGAGCAGGGTATACCCATAATTCTAACGGACATACAAAATTGCCAAACCAAGGTTATAACTCTTTTCTAATGAGTATTGGAGCAGAAATAAACACTTCTAAAAAATCATTTAAAAATTCTACGTTTGCAAAAATTCCTGAAAGGACTATTTCTGATTATGCCTCAATACGTTCTGGTTATGGTTTAAATGTACTTTCTCAAGCTTTTGATGAGAAGGAAGGTGTATATACCATCTCAGGAGAATATGGAAGGATATACAACAATACATTAAAACTTGGTTTAGGGGCCTATTTCAGGTTTTATGAAATGTATTATAATTATATTTCAAATAATGAATCTCTTGTACAAAATAACAGAGAATTTTCAGACTTGAGGTCTAATGCATTTGCTAATGCTTTAAATGTTGGAATAACAGCGAATAGCGAATTGTTATTAAATCATTTCGGAATAGACTTGCAGGTCGGTATAAATATTTATAAACCTGCTTATAAAATTGATTGGCGTATTAATCAAGGCTGGGGAGACGTGCCAAGAATTATTCCTGAAAGCGGTGGTTATTATAGGCTTGGCAATATAGAAGAGTCTTACTACAAGATTAAGCGTACCATATCTGCTCGATTAGGATTGAAATACTACCTTATAGGAACTGCTAAAAAACCTGTTAACAATTTTTACATAGGTGCTTTTATAAACTCAAATCTTGGACAAGCAGATTTTACAGAATTAGCCATAGGTTATATGAGAGTTTTCAAATTTAGGAGTAGATGATTGAATGTTTGATGAATAAAATGCTGACCATAAAAGCTAAATCACTAAAAATCTATAAATAGAATTTAAGCGACTATTTCATATACTGGAAGAAACAAGGGTATACAAAATGCTGAAAGACATGATTTTTCTATCTTAGTGATTATTAACCCTCCAGTTTCGCTTAAGATAAATCCAAATCTAATTCTTTGTAAACTTTGATGCAATAAACCCTTTTTAAATTTTAGAAGTCAACGATTTAATAAATACATAACCAAAACCTAAAAATAGCATGAGGTGAAAAGGGAAGAGTCCAAAATCACCGCCTTGATCGCCCACAATAAAGGCACTATACATACCAAAACCGAAATAAGCCATAAGGAGTCCTTCGAAAATGACATGTACTGATACTGTTTTTTTAATGTATTTGTTATTTTTCCAACTGTCTTTTAACGTATTGATATTGAATTTAGGTGTTCGTATAAATTCGCTTTTTTTACCTAAATGCCCTTCTAAAACGGCTATGGAATTATGTAATGAGAAGCCCATAGCTATTGAGAAAAACACAAAGAACATTCCTATATAGCTTATAAAGTTTTTTATACCACTGCCATAAATCTTTTTATACATGATCCAGTAACAAACAAAAAATATGATAGTACTTAACACAAAGAAACTCATTACATAAAAATAGGGCTTTAAATGAGCATATTCATTTTTTATGTATAACATAGGAATACTTAGAACAGCCACTATCAAGATGTTTAAAAACATGGTGCTGTTAAGTAAATGTAATAGTCCGTGTACTTTTGTTTTAGCAGAGATGTTTTGGTTTTTTAGAACCTTCCACATCATTTTTCTAAAGTTCTCTGCACCGCCTTTATTCCATCTAAATTGTTGCGAACGTGCAGCACTAATAACGACAGGAAGTTCGGCAGGTGTTTCTACATCTTCGAGGTATTTGAACTTCCAGTTTTTTAATTGGGCGCGGTAGCTTAAATCGAGATCTTCGGTTAGGGTGTCACCCTCCCAATTACCAGCATCAATAATACATGCTTTACGCCATACACCAGCTGTACCGTTAAAGTTAATGAAATGCCCTTTGCTATTTCTGCCAACCTGTTCTAAAGTAAAATGTGCATCTAAAGCAAAGGCTTGAATTTTAGTAAGAATAGAATAATTACGGTTAATATGCCCCCAGCGGGTTTGTACAACACCTATATTTTCGTCCTTAAAATAAGGAACAGTACGTTTTATCCAATCTTTTTTAGGAAGGAAGTCGGAATCGAAAATGGCAATAAATTCGCCTTTAGCAACTTCTAAACCTTCTTTAAGTGCGCCAGCTTTAAAACCACTGCGGTCCGTTCTGGTAATGTGTTTAATATCTAATCCAGTAGCTTTTAAGCGCTCTATTTGTTGGTGTGTAGTATCTATAGTTTCGTCGGTAGAATCATCTAAAACCTGTATTTCTAATTTGCTTTTAGGGTAATCTATTTCTGCGATATTATCCAACAGACGTTCCATAACATACATCTCATTATAAACGGGGAGTTGTATGGTTACATATGGGATTTCGTTTGGATTTGAAAGATCAAATTTTGAACAAGTATCACATTTCTTCTGAGCACTTAGGTAGTTGAAAAGTAGATTTAATTGCGCTAATGCATATAAAAATATAAGCAAAAGTGCAATGGTATATATTATGATAACGATAGTATGGAAAATCATTTTTTAATACTGTATTTAAAAATCCAACCTAAAATTTTTATGCCTGCAAATATAGCACCTTTTACCGTGCCAGAAACTTTTGAGACACCTATTCTGTTTCTATAATTAACTGATATTTCGGTATATTTTAATTTTTGTTTTAATGCTTTTAATTGCATTTCTACTGTCCAACCATAAGTCTTGTCTTCCATGTTTAGTGCTAGCAATTTATTGTATTTTATGGCTCTGAAAGGACCTAAATCTGTGAATTTTGCACGAAAAAATAATGTCATTAAAGTAGTAGCTAGCCAATTACCAAAAATTTGGGGCACCGTCATGGAACCTTGTTCTCTAAGTCGTTTAACACGTGCGCCAATTACAAAATCAATATCATCATTTATAATGGGGGCTACAATTTTTGTTAACTCTTCTGGGTAATCGCTATAATCGCCATCTAAAAAAACAACGATATCTGGTTTCTTTTCTTGTTGTTCAATATAATCCATACCTTTTAAACAGGCATAGCCATAACCTTTATTGGTTTCGGTTAAAACGGTAGCACCTGCTTTTTTTGCATTAACCTCTGTGTTATCGGTAGAGTTATTACTTACCACGATAATTTCATCAACATTCGCTGGAATATCATTAATAACATTGGTAATTGATTCTGCTTCGTTATAAGCAGGGATGATTACTTTTATATGAGTCATTGAAGATCAGATAGTTTGTTTTCTTTCCTAAAGGACTTAAAATCTGTCCACTCTTTAATTTTTTTGCCGGCAATATATTTTCCAGCTGAAACCAATTTTGAATTTTTGTACATCAAACAATAACCATTTTTTTGATTGTCTTTTAATTGGCATTTATGATTTATTTTTTCCTTATCATCATAAAACAGCCACCAATTATTTTTTTTACCATTAATAAAATGGCCTTCCGATTTTTTATTACCATTTTCGACGTAAAAATACCAATATTTTATAGGTTTATCTTGCTGAAAATGACCTTCTTTTTCAATACGACCATTCGGGTAATAGAATGTCCAATATTTTATTTTTTGATTATTAAGTATCCATCCTTGAGATTTAATGTTCCCGTTGTCGTAATATGTTTTTTTATACGATTTTTGGGCATTAATATTCAAGGTAATGAATAATAATAAACAGCTAACTGCTACCGAATATTGCAAAATATTTTTATTTTTTATTAACTAAATCCATTAAATCAACATCGTTTCCTAGTAGTATTTCTGTTGGGTTGATACGACCTTTCATGGTGTCATTTTCTAATTTTAAAACACCTCTTGGACACACCGCACTGCAAATACCGCAACCTACACAACTAGAACGTACTATGTTTTCTCCTTTTTGAGCATAAGCACGAACATCAATTCCCATTTCGCAACTGTTAGAACAATTACCACATGAAATACATTGTCCGCCGTTGGTAGTAATTCTAAATTTAGAAAATAATCGTTGTTGAAATCCTAAAATAGCAGCCATAGGACAACCAAAACGACACCAGGATCTGCTTCCTAAAATAGGGTAGAACCCTGTACCAATAACGCCTGAGAAAATAGATCCGATATAGATACCATAGGCAGAACGTAGGTCACTCCCTTTTAGAAAAAATACATTTTCGCTTGTGCCTGTAAAGTGCATAGTTACCAATAACGCAATGACTACAAAATAACCGATGGCTCCATATTTTGCATCTTTACCAAGTTCATGGCGTTTAAAATACATAACACCAGCAAAAACTATAGTTAAGAATCCAATAACTAAAACTATAAATAAACCTTTGGTAAGCCAGAAAGTATTGTGGTCATAACCTAAATAAGTGTATACCATTGCCACTGTCATAACTACAGAAAATACAAGTACGGTATGAATTAACCAACGTTCTAATTTCCAAGCAGACATTTTTTTAGATGATAGTTGTCTAAAGGAATCGCCTGCCGTTTCTGCCAAACCGCCACAGCCACAAACCCAAGAACAATACCAACGTTTTCCATATTTATAGGTCAATATGGGAGTAATAAGAAAAATAGAAATGATACCAAATAATAAGAATCCTAATCCAATATTCCCATTTGCTAGAAACGCTTTTACAGACCATTCATCAAAAATATAATAGTTAAGAGGCCATACGCTTTTTAGATCGTAATATGGAAGATCAGAATTCATGACATACATGAATTCTGGAATCAAAAAAGCAAAACCTAATTGAAAAAACATGACAGAAGCCGTTCGCAATTGTTGATATCTATTATGTCTATATTTAAGCATGAATTTATATCCAAATGCTAAAATAGCTACTGTGTATAATGTTCCGTAAACAAACCATTGACTGGCGTTTCTTCCACTTAATAAATTACTTAGGGGATCAAAAAATGAAATTAGACCAGTGTTTTCTGCACCATCTTTGCCTAATCCTAAATATTGCGGATAAAAGTATAACACGATATAAAAAGCTGTTAAAACAACTCCCAGAATCCAACCCCAAATACCACGAGATGATATAGATTTAAACCAAACACCATCATTTTTTATGCCTTCCAATTTGGTTAAATAAGCATCCCTTGAATAGATTATTGTGCCAATAGCAATAAACCCTAATGATAAGGTTAAGAATAACCCCTTGTTAGGGAAATTGGTGTTAAATAAAGCCAGAGCCAATATAAATAACCCTAAAATACCAATCGCTAATGCTACTTTTTGTTTGTTCGAAATGTCTGCAGCATCTGGTTTTGCTAAAGACATGCTATGATTTATTTTATTGCTCATGATATATTTTTATACGGTTTGTAATTCATTTTTAAATGCAGAATAAATATCAGATTCATAAGTCTTATAGAACTCTGGATCAAAATTAGCCTCAGATAAATGTTCTATAATATAATGGACATCTCTTTTTTCTGTAAGCCATCTATCAAATATGTCGTGTCTCATTCTAATACCGAAAGTGTTGATGCCTAAAAAAGCATTTGTATTTGTGTTGTAACACACTGTTATACATTTAGTGTCATCGGCATGTTTCCAATGAAAATGAGCTTCATGTTCTCTAGGGTTGGCGAATACCCATCCGTAGGTTTGATATTCAATATCTAAAAATTTAGCAGAATTAAACCAATGTCCAGGATTGTATTGCATGCGGTTGCCACAAATGGTTTGTGCGACTGTTTCACCCATCATACGCCCTGTATACCATACAGCTTCAATAGGACGGCGCCCATTAATGCCTTCATGTTGTTCTGCACAATCACCAATAGCATATATGTCTTGAATATTGGTTTCTAAAAACCTGTTTACTTTAACACCACGCCCCGTTTCAATGTCCGACTCCTTTATAAAGTCAATATTAGGAGAAACACCAGCAGTAAGGCCAACAACATCACAAGCAATTTCTTCGCCTGTTTCTTGAATAATGATAGATTTAACTTTGCCGTTTTCATCAGAAATAATCTCTTTCAAATTGTTTCCTAGCCTTAAATCTATATGGTGGTTTTTTATGTGTCTGTTAATCATGGTAGATTCTCCTTCTGGCAAAACACCATTCCAAAAACTATCTTCTCTAACCAAAAAGGTAACAGGTATATTACGACTGTTGAGCATTTCGGCAAGTTCGATACCTATCAATCCACCGCCAACAATTACTGCTCGTTTACACACCTTGTTGTTAGGAGCATAGGTCTCTAAATTGTCTAAGTCTTGTTTATGGTACATCCCCATAACACCGTCTAAATCCTGACCAGGCCATCCAAATTTATTTGGTTTGCTTCCCGTTGCGATAATAAGTTTGTCATATGGTAAAGAATCACCATCGGCAAACTGTAATGTTTTGCTTTTAGTTTCAATGTTTTTAACATATCCTTTTTTAAGATCGATTTTATTCTTTTCCCAAAACCAATTTTCGTAAGGTTGTGTATGTTGGAATGTTAGATGACCCATGTATACATACATAAGTGCCGTACGTGAAAAGAAATAATCGGTTTCTGCAGAAACAATAGTGATTTTTTTGTCGGATAATTTACGGATATGTCTGGCAGCAGTAACGCCAGATATTCCATTTCCTATAATAACAATGTGTTCCATATTTTGCTGGTTATTTGGTATTAGGTCGAAGTTAAAGATAATAACTTATCTTGAGCTTATTAATTTAGAATTGATTTAAATTGAAAAGCAAGTGTAAGGTTTGCGACTTCTGTAAGACGTTGAAAATCTTTTTTTAACAATGTAAGTTAGCTAACATTTTGTACGACATAGGTGTTGTTACTTTGTAATAAATAAAACAAAAAACAATGAAAAAATATTTAGTAATAATAATAGTTTTGTTTGCTTTAAAGGGATTTTCTCAAGACATGAATTTATTTTTTAATAAAGCAGATACATTTTTTAAAGAGCACGTTTCTAATGGAAAAGTGGCATATTCAAAAATCAACTCTAATAAAGAGGCATTTAATGATATTTTAAAATTGGCAGAGACAATTTCGGTATCAAAGAATGATGCTAAAAATTATCAAGCCTTCTGGATTAATGCCTATAACCTGTCAGTAATAAAAGGTATTATAGATAACTATCCAACAAAATCGCCCTTAGACCATGCAGGCTTTTTTGATAAAACGACCTATAATTTAGGTGGAAAGAAAATCACGTTAAATGATATAGAACACAAATTATTAAGAGCGCAATTTAATGATGCCCGTTTTCATTTCGTATTAGTATGTGGCGCTTTAGGATGTCCCCCATTGATTAATAAAGCCTACTTGCCGAGCACATTAGATGCGCAAATGGATACACAAACAAAGCAGGCATTAAACGGTAGTTTTTTAAAGGTGAATACTAAAAAGAAACGCGTGCAAGCATCACAAATCATGGAATGGTATAAAAAAGATTTTACGATGAAAGGTAAAACGGAAATAGATTTTATCAATACATATAGAACAGAAAAAATACCTAATAATTTTAAACTTAGTTACTTCCCATACGATTGGAGTGTAAATAAACAATAAGACTAATAATAAATCGAAAATTAAATAAAATGAAAAAAATAATAACACTTTTAGTAATCACAGCCATATCGTTTTCTGGCTTTTCACAAGAAGAAGACGAAGATCAGGGAAAGAGTAATATTCAAACATATACCCCTTCAAAACTATTAAAGAAAGGGCAATGGGATATAAAGTTTTTTAATAGTCTGTATACGCAAACAGAACAAACGGATGCAGGAAGTAAATCTCAAAAAATAGCAAGACAAAACTTTTTCACTAATACCACTGAAATCTATACAGGTATTAGCGATAATGCAAGGGTGAATATAGGTTTAGTTTTTCAAGTTAGATCTAATACTTATGGAGGGCAAGGTGCTTTTAGTGTTTTTGATTTTGATAATAATAAAGTGGATTCCAGAAGTGGTTTTACAACGATAGCACCATCTATAAGAGTACAGCCTTTTGCCAGTGTTCCTAACTTTTCATTTACAAGTTCTATATATTTTGCCATATTTGGAGATGAGCCAAATGCTGCATATTTAGATAAAAAAAGTACGTTTTGGGAAACAAAATTCTTTTTTGATAAAACCTTTGGAGGTGGTGATTGGCAAATTTTTACTGAAGCAGATTTTGGATTTAACTTTGGAGAAAAATCTTCTGAAGCAGATCCTGCAACAGAAAATGTGAGCGAACGTTTTGCAAACAACAGTCTGTTTTTACCAGTAAGTGCTTTTTTAAGCTATTTCCCTTCAAATAAATCAACATTATTTATAAATGCTCAACAGGCTTTTTTAATTGATTTAGGTAACGATTTCTCTCAACGTTATACACAATTAGGTTTTGGAGGGAAATATCAATTAACACAGACTTTGAATGTGGAAGCTTCGTTTGGAAAAATAGTAACAGGTAATAACTTTCAAGGATTGGGACAAACATTTAGTTTAGGTTTAAGAGCTCTGTTTTAATCATTAATAGTAAATTAGGAGTTTTGAAAGTCATTCTATCATATATGAAAAGATTCAAACTCCTAATTGTATTATTCTCGGTTTTATTTCTTCAATCTTGCACTTCTCAAACCAAAAAAGTGAATGGTGTTAGTTTTGTTGCAGCCAATGAAGCGGTTAATCATCATCATATTAACCCTGTTGTTGATGTAAATGCAAATTATGCGGCAGTAATGCCTTTCGGATTTATTAGAGATTTATCCAACCCAGAAGTTATATTTAATACGAATCGCCAATGGTATGGAGAAACCAAAGAAGGTGCAAAACAATATATTGAAGAGCTTCGAAAAAAGAAAATTAAAATCATGTTAAAGCCTCAAATTTGGGTTTGGCGTGGTGAGTTTACAGGATATATTGAAATGAAAAATGAAACAGACTGGAAAACTCTAGAGGCATCATACTCGAAGTTTATTTTAGAGTACGCTGCATTAGCTCAAGATGTAAAAGCTGAGATTTTTTGTATTGGAACCGAGTTAGAAAGGTTTATTGATAATAGGCCTGATTATTGGTTTAAACTTATTGGCGAAGTAAAACAGATTTATAAAGGAAAATTAACGTATGCTGCTAATTGGGATGAGTTTAAACGAACACCTTTTTGGAATCTGTTAGATTTTATTGGAGTGGATGCATATTTTCCAGTTAGTGAGAGTAAAACACCAACTGTTGAAGAATGTTTAGCTAGTTGGGTACAACATAAAAAAGTAATTAGTAAATTATCTGAAAAATATAATAGGCCTATTATGTTTACAGAATTTGGATATAGAAGTGTGGATTATTCTGGAAAAGAACCCTGGAAGAGTGATCGAAGTATGATTCATGTGAATCTTGAAGCACAAACCAATACAACAAGAGCATTGTTTGAAACGTTTTGGAAAGAAGACTGGTTCTCTGGAGGATTTATCTGGAAGTGGTATCATAATCATGATGATGTTGGCGGAGGAAAAAATTCAAGATTTACGCCTCAAAATAAACCAGTGGAAGCTTTGATAAAAGCACATTATGGCTCATATAAATAAAATAGTAACTGTACTCGTTATTCTGATCATGTTTTCGTGTTCTAGCGACCATGATAATGAATCCCTTAGTTTAGCATCTTATTTAGAAGGTAGGATTTTTGAAACAGGAGCTGTTATAGCTTGTGCAGCAAGTGATAATGAAACTAAAGACATTCTAACGTTTTTTTACCCCGAAGAAGGCGCTACAAATATTAGATATTATGAAACGATAAATGCACAAGTTGATAACAGTATTTATTCAAATTACACACAAATCTTATTGAAAAGCGCTCCCTTTTTTAATGGTTATTTAGGTAAATTTACACAAGCTGCTTCTACTGAAAAATGGATTATAATCACTTTTGAACTAGATGGAGAGGTGAAAATATCCAACCCAATACGCTCAAGACAAATTTCTAAACCAACTGTTTGGAATGATGTGGTTTCTCTAAATCTATCGCAAACAGGAATGCCAGGTTTTTTATGGGAAGATAATCCTTATGGAGATAATGCTATATATTTTCAAGTAGTTTCAGATATTCAAAATAATTTATTATCGGGCACCTATACCTACGAGAATCATTTTCAATATTACAATACGGATAATGTTGTTTTAAATGTGACAACTCAAACACCTCCAGCATTGATTTTGAATAATGAATATAATTTTACATTAATGGATGTAAGTGAAGATAATTGGGTAAATTGGGTAGTTTTAAAAACGTTTAAAATTGAATGAAAAAAGTAGCCCTCCTCTTTTTTACGCTTATAGTATCAAGTTTATACTCACAGGAACCTATTGTACATGATCTTAAAATTCAAGGTAATAAAAAATTAAAAGCATCATTCATAAAAAAAATATCCGCAGTTAAATCGGGTAGTAGGTTAGATTCCTTAGTTATAGAACAAGATATTTTACGTTTAAAGCGATTGCCATCGGTGTCTCATGCTTATTATCAAGTATTTCCTTCTGAAGGTAATCAGTATAATGTGTTTTATAACATTGAAGAGAATTTTACTTTAATACCATCATTAAATGTTTACACCACAGATGATGATGAATTTGCATACAGATTAGGGCTTTACGAATTCAATCTATTAGGTAGGAATATCATATTCGGTGGTTTTTATCAAAAAGATATTTACAGTTCTTATGCTATAAATTTTAGAGCTCCCTACCTGTTTTCAAAGAAATTAGGATTGGCTATAAATCATCAAGATCTCACTACTCAAGAACCCGTTTTTTTTGAAGGGGAGACAGTTAATTATAAATATAGAAATAAGTCGTTTGAGGTTTTAGGTTTATACGAATTTAACTTTAAAAACAGATTTGAACTGGGGTTAAATTATTTTGTAGAAGACTATCAATTTAAAGGTGAAAACATTAATAATAGGCCAGAATTGAACGTACATAAATGGTTGGTAAAAGGAATTTATGAGTATAACAATTTAGACTATTATTATCAATATATATCTGGGTTTAGAAGTCAGTTTAATTTTCAATATGTGACATCTACTGATGATATGTTACCTGATTTTTTTATTGGTTGGAATGATTTCTTTTGTTTTAAACGTGTAGGAACAAAAGGTAATTGGGCTTCTAGGTTAAGAATGGGGCTGTCGACTAATGATGAAACGCCATTTGCGCCTTTCTCAGTAGATAATAATTTAAATGTTAGAGGTGTTGGTAATACGATTGATAGAGGTACTGGTGTTATAGTACTTAATACCGAATACCGTCACACCTTATATGAAAAAGATTGGTTTGTTTTGCAAGGGAATGCTTTTATAGATAGTGGTACATGGCGGAATCCAGGAGGAGATTTTGGAGACTTTGGTAAAATGGATAACGTTAAAGTATATCCAGGTTTAGGACTCCGCTTTATTCATAAAAAAATATACAATGCCATTTTTAGAATTGATTATGGTCATGGCATTACTAAAAATGCTACCAAAGGTTTAGTATTTGGAATTGGACAATATTTTTAATCTAATACTAATACTAAATCTTCCGAGTTTACCATAGTATTAGCTTTTAAAACAATTTGCTTTATAGTAGCATCATCAACCGCAGTAATGGTAGTTTCCATTTTCATGGCTTCAATAATAAACAATGGTTGGTTTTTTACAATTTGCTCTCCTTTTTTTACCAAAATAGTAGATAGCATGCCTTGTAAAGGGGCGCCTATTTGTTTTTCATTGGCTTTATCAACTTTAACATGTTCAACCTTATCTACCTTGATAGATGTATTTTTAATTTCTACACTACGTCCTTGTCCATTTACCTTGAAATATACAGTGACCATACCATCAACGTTAGGCTCTCCTACAGATTCCAAAGTAATGAGTAATGCTTTTCCTTTGTCTAATGGTACTATAATATCTTCTCCTATATCCATGCCATAAAAGAAATTTTTAGTAGGCAAATGCATCAAATTGCCATATTTTAAGTGTTTATTGTAAGCATCTGTAAATACTTTAGGATAAAGGTTGTAAGATAGAAAATCAGTGATGTCAATAGGTCTTCCCAAACCTTTTTCAAATATTTTTTTGAAGGATTTATAATCTTCTTCCAAGTCTATTGGAGGAATATGAGCATTTGGTCTATCTGAGTATGGTTTTTGATCTTTTAAAATTAATTTTTGAAGTTTTTTAGGAAACCCTCCAACGGGTTGGCCTAAGTCTCCTTTAAAGAAACTTACAACAGATTGTGGAAATGAAATGGTTTCGCCACGCTCTAAGACATCTTCAATCGTTAAATGATTACTAACTAAATATTGGGCCATGTCTCCAACGACTTTTGAGCTGGGAGTCACTTTTATGATGTCACCAAAAAGTTGATTGACCTCACCATACATTTTTGTTATTTCATGAAAACGACCCTCTAGGCCTAAAGCTTGGGCCTGAGGCTTTAAATTAGAATATTGACCACCAGGAATTTCATGTTTAAATACTTCTCCAGAACCTGCCTTTAAGCCAGATTCGAAAGGGTAATAAAATTCCCTTACCGTTCCCCAATAATTAGAATAGTTATTTAAGGAATCTATATTAATAGAAGGTTCTCTTTCGTTAAACCTTAACATTTCCACAATGGCATTGAAATTTGGTTGTGACGTTAAACCAGATAAACCGCCTAGTGCTACATCAACAACATCTACACCAGCTTCAATAGCTTTTAAATAGGTCGCAGATTGAATGGAAGAGGTGTCATGTGTATGTAAATGAATAGGAATGTTTACTTCTTGTTTTAATGCTGAAATTAGTTCGAAAGCTGCATAAGGTTTTAATAATCCAGCCATATCTTTAATCGCTAAAATGTGCGCGCCAGCGTTTTCAATATCTTTAGCGAGGTTGGTATAATATTTTAGGTTGTACTTTGTATTTGTCGGATTCAAAATGTCATTAGTGTAACAGATAGAACCTTCTGCTAAGCCTTTAGTTTTTTTCCTCACATGTTCTATACAAGGTGCAATGGATTTCATCCAGTTAAGTGAATCGAAAATTCTAAAAACATCAACGCCATGTTCCCAGGATTGTTCTACAAATTTTTCTATTAAATTGTCTGAATAAGCTTTGTAACCTACGCCATTTGAACCTCTAATTAACATTTGTAATAATATATTTGGCATCGCTTTGCGAAGTATTTGTAAACGTTCCCAAGGGTTTTCCTGTAAAAAACGCAGGCAAACATCAAAAGTAGCGCCGCCCCAAACTTCCATGCTAAATATTTCTGGATGATTCTTCGCAAAACCTTCAGCCACTTTTATCATGTCGTAAGTACGCATGCGAGTTGCTAATAAGCTTTGATGCGCATCACGCATCGTAGTGTCTGTAAAATGAACCTTTTTCTCATTTTTTAACCATTCCGAAAATTTTTCTGGACCTAATTGTGTTAATAAATCTTTAGTGCCTTCGGTGTAATTGGCAGTTATATCGAACTTTGGAATTTTAGGCTTTACAAATGTTTTTAATGGATCTAGTTTTTTTACATCTTCATTTCCATTTATAATAACATCTCCTAAATAAGTGATAAGTTTTGTAGCTCTATTTCTGGATTCCTTAAAATTGAATAAGCTGGGGTTAGACTTAATAAAGTTTACGGTTACCTTACCTTTTTTAAAGGTGTCATGTTTTAAAATATTAATTAAAAAAGGGATGTTGGTTTTTACACCACGAATTCTAAATTCGGCTAAAGCGCGTCTTACTTTTCTACTGGCTCCATCTAAAGTTCTACTGTTGGCAGTAACTTTTACTAACATAGAGTCAAAGAAAGGAGAAATGGTAACACCCTGGTAAATGCTTCCTGCATCTAAACGAATACCAAAGCCAGAAGCACTTCTATATGCAGAAATAGTTCCATAGTCAGGTTTGAAATCGTTTTGAGGATCTTCAGTTGTTATTCTGCACTGTAAAGCATAGCCTGTTATTTTTATGGATTCTTGATTTGTTATTTTTATTTGCTGATCAGATAATTTATAACCACCAGCTACAAATAATTGGGTTTTAACTAAGTCGATATTAGTGATTACTTCGGTTACAGTATGCTCTACTTGAATTCGTGGGTTGACTTCAATAAAATAAATCGAATCATCATCATCTACCAAAAACTCTACAGTACCAATGTTATTATAATCGACAGCTTTACAAATTCTAGTGGCATAATCATATAAGGCTGTTTTTGTTTCTTCTTTTAAGCCATAGGAAGGTGCAAATTCTATTACTTTTTGGTAGCGACGCTGTACAGAACAATCTCTTTCATATAAATGTACTGTGTTACCATAGTTATCTGCAACAATTTGAATTTCAATGTGCTTTGGGTTTTCAACGAATTTTTCTAAAAATACGGTATCATCTCCAAAAGCATTTAGTGCTTCACGTTTACTTTCATTAAAAGCACTTTTTAACTCTTCTTCTTCTCTTATAACACGCATGCCTCTACCACCACCGCCAGAGGCTGCTTTTAGCATGACTGGGTATCCAATTTTTTTTGCTTCGCTTAGTGCTATTTTTATATTGATTAAAGGGCTAGTATTGCTTTGAATAATAGGAATATTGTTATCTGTCGCAACTTTTTTAGCTGTAATTTTATCGCCTAAGGATTTTAAAACACTAATCTTTGGTCCAATGAAAATAATATTATTATCCTTACAGGCTTGTGCAAAGTCTGCATTTTCAGAAAGAAAGCCATAGCCAGGATGAATAGCATCTGCGCCACTTTCTAATGCAATTTTTATAATAATATTGATGTTTAAGTATGGTTTTAGGGGGGCATTATCTTCACCTATTTGATAGGATTCGTCAGATTTATGCCTGTGGAGGGAATACCTATCTTCATAAGTGTAAATACCAATAGTTTTAACACCAATTTCTGCACATGCTCTAAAAATTCTTATGGCAATTTCGCCACGATTAGCAACTAAGACTTTTTTAATTTTCATTTATTAAATAATTACAGTTACAAAAGATTATAAACTTAATAAATTACTACGAATAATTGAGGGTCTTATTACGATATTGTTAAATTTAAGATATTTTATTTGTTGATTATGTAATTGTAGTTTGGTGTGGATTTTTTAAGTGATTAATTTTATAAACCTTTAAAAAAAATTACTTTTGCCCAAAAAAATACTCAATGAGAACATTTGCAATAGGAGACATTCATGGCGGTTTAAAAGCGTTAATCCAAGTATTAAATAAAATAGAAGTCAAAGATGAGGATACGCTTATTTTTGTGGGAGATTATGTAGATGGTTGGAGTGAGTCGGCTCAAGTAATTCAGTTTTTAATAGAATTATCTCAAAAAATAAATTGTGTTTTTATAAAAGGAAACCATGATGTTTGGTGCGAGAACTGGCTAAAATCTAATGATGTTAACCCTACATGGTATATACATGGAGGAAAGGAAACCATTGAAAGTTATGTTTCTTTCTCCTCAGATGAAAAAAAGAATCATTTAGACTTTTTTGAAAACATGCCATTGTATCACATTGATAATGAAAATCGCTTATTTATTCACGCAGGTTTTACATCGATGCATGGTGTGGAAAAGGAAGTGTTTAAAGAAACATTTTATTTTGATAGAACGCTTTGGGAGATGGTTTTAACTAAGAGTAGTGATATAAACGAAGACTCAGTTTTATACCCTAAACGTTTAAAGCATTATAAGGAAATTTATATAGGACATACGCCAACCACCAACTTTAATTCCGATATGCCCATGCATGCTGCTAATGTTTGGAATGTTGATACAGGAGCTGCCTTTAAAGGTAAGTTGTCTGCAATGAATTTAAATTCAAAAGCTGTTTTTCAAAGTGATAATTTACCTGCTTTATATCCTGATGAAAAAGGAAGAAATAAGGATTAACTTGATTTCGGTTTAAAAATAAGTATTTAATCCACTAACATTAATGCTTGTTGCCTTAAGTGGTGCTGAAAAGTTCTGTCTAATTAATTTACAATTATATGAAATTAGGTTATTAACAAATATACTTTTTATAATAACGATTTAACTCATTGGCATCGGCACCCAGCCACTTTTTTAGGTGAATTCTCCAATAATAATATTGTAGTCTCCAAACACCATTGGAACAGTAGCACCTTGCTGAGGTTGTTAACCATTTTTGAATAACAACGAATTGCTTACGATCGTATAATTTTGCAATGAAATCGTTATCTTCATAAATGGTAAAATCCTCATTAAAGCCACCAATGTCATTAAAAAGTGTGGTTGTTACAAATTGACTTTGGTCTCCACCTCGACAAATTTTCCAAGGCAATCGCGTGAGTTGTCCAGCAAGTTTAAGCCATAAGTGATTGTTGTTAAATTTCATTCTAAAACACCCAGCTTCGTTACCTTTTTGGACTTCGTTTATAATAAGAACGTCAAAATTTTTAGGAGGAAACGAATCGGCATGTAAAAAATAAAGAATATTACCTGTAGCATATTTAGCTCCCATATTCATTTGTTTAGCACGCCCTTTTAATGCATCAATACATTTTATTACGGTTTCTTTTCGCGCTGTGGATAGGTTTTTTTTAGGTCGGGACGAGATGTAATTGTGAACTATTTCTTTTGATTTGTCTGTACTTCCTCCATCTGCAATGATTATTTCTGAGATGTTTTCTTTCGAAGAATTTTCCAAAAGATGAGTAAGCAGATTGTCAATATTATCTGCTTCGTTTAGCATAGGAATAATTATTGATATCTTATTCATTTAAACTCCAATTATAGTCTTTAAAATTCTTTTTTGCTTTATTAGAAATTGTGATTTCTGAGTATTGATTCAGAAAATCAATTAACGATCCCGTTTGCTTAAAATCTTTAGCAAACCACTGAAATATTTTTGATAAGTTTAGGCTGTTTTGTGATATGTAATTTCTTTTTTTATCTGCTAGAAATTCTTCTGTAGCATTGGTTAGCTGATCATCTATATTTGATGGAATAAAGGCTTTGTTTTGTAATTTAGGACAAGAAAACGAGGCACAAACAATAGCAAAATGAATTCGTGGTTCCTTCATTTTTCGTAAAATTTGATGCTCAATCTCGTTCAAATTATACCATTTTTCATCAAGCTTCCAAAAACGTTGCTCCCATGGTTTATTAATATCTTTAATACTATTAATAGGGTAGTGGCGTAAAATTAAATCGATTGTCATTGCATTATAAGCATTGATCCAATAGGCTAGCTTGTCTTCTTTTGTCCAAGAACCCTGTGGCGTATGCGCTCCTAAATAAGTAATATAGTTTGTCAATTCTTTTCGATCGGATTTAAAGTTTTTGTAGTTAACGTGCCCTTCGTCTGAAACGTGTTTTTGAAGTAAATTATTCCATGATGAATGATTAAAAGTTTTTATTGGTTTTATTTTTTCTGACGCTTCTTTTATCTCTTTAACAACATTATTTTTCTCTGGAATCACGGTATCTCTTTCTTGATTAACAACTTCTTCATCAACCTTTACTGGTTCAATCTGCTTAATATCTTTTGAAGTGTTTTCTGTAATACGTTTTGTGCCAGAACAAGATACTAGAGTGATAATGATTAATAAAAGGATAATATACTTCATTTGTAATGTTTTTTGAATACTTAATATTATGAAAAAGTTTCTAATAGTTTAAATATTAGGGCACTCACAATAGCCGCTATTGGTAGTGTGAGCAGCCAAGACAATAGTATTTTACCTATCATTTTATAATCTGCTTTTTTGGTTACGGTTCCAATTCCGAAAATAGAACCTACAGACACATGTGTTGTAGAAACTGGCAATCCATGAACGCTTGCAGTTGTTACCAATAACCCAGTAATTAAATTGGCAGTAAAACCTTGACCTGAATTCATCGGAGTGATTTTTCTGCTCATTGTTATGCCAACTTTTTTTGCATTTATTAATCCGCCAATGGCCATAATAATAGCCACAATAATCATGCTTAATCTAATATCTATAGCATTAATTATTAGTAGCAAACCTATAATTTTAGGTGTGTCGTTTAATCCGCGAGCAAAACTGACGACACCAGCACTTAAATAATGTAATGCATCTAAAGCCTTTTGAGAATTTAATCCTAAAATTTTACCTTCGTAAATGTCTGCTTTATTGTTAACAGTAGCCTCAACGATTGTTTGGCTTTTTAAAGTTGCATGGTCCATATTTAATGAACTTATCGCTGCAGTTTGTTTTTTATAAATATTTAGACTTGTTTTTTTAGTAACTCCAAGCAGTTTTCTAAAGAATCTGAAAATAAGATACGCTATAAAGCTAGTAATAGCTGCCATTAATGGACTAACAATTAAAGGCATTAAAAAAGTACTACCCAATTTTTCGAAATTAAATTGAGAACCAACTGCCATAACCCCTGCCCCAAATAGTGCGCCAACTAAACTATGCGTTGTAGAAATAGGCATGCCTATTTTTGTAGCAATAAAAACGGTTAAAGCGGCTCCAGAAGCAATTGAAATTGCAAATATGGGCATCGTTATTAATTCATTGGGAACTAAACCTTTTCCTGAAAAATTTTTAACAAGTTCATTAGCTAAAAAAATAGCGGCTACAGATCCAAAAAACGTGGTTATTGTGGCCCAATTAATCGCTTTTTTGTAGTTAGTAGTGCCGCTACCAAACAAGGTTGCAACACCTTTAAAATTGTCATTGGCACCATTGCTATAAGCTAAAAAGCATGCTGAAAGAAATAAAAGAATTAAAATCATATGATACTTTTGACGCTATTAAATGGGAATTCTTACTATAATTTAGAAATTTAAATGTTTAAAAGGTAGTATTAATTTAGGGATGCTCTTATGTAAAGATGTAGATGATTAAAACTTAAAATAAATTGAAGTTAATATTCTAAGGATAATTTCATCAATTGTTTTCTCATATTTCCTTGTCCCAAATTAAAGATAGTATTGTTAAATTTTATTGTTCCTTCAGCCCTAAATAAAATGTCAGAATCTGCATTGGGGAAAATAATTTTTGGTATTATAGTTCCGTCAGGATTTACAATAATATTATAAAAATTTGTCTTTGAATTTCTCTTATCTTGCTTCATTATGAGTTTATCTTTTTCCATATTAATGAACCCATTCATTAATATGTTTAATTGATTGTTTTGTAAAAAAGCATAATAAGAAGAGTCTTTTTTATTAGATTTAGATTGTATTTTTTCAGTTTGTTTAAGTTCAAATATATTATCCCAGATTAGTTCACCATTAGAATTGATTTTTGAAATCAGTATGTCGTCATAAACTTTATAGCTTATACTAAATGGGTTGTACGTTATAAAAGTTGAGACAGAAGTAATAAAAGTTATTCCAATAGGAACGTATTGTTTTCTAATAGTGTAAAATTGTCCTATTAAATAAGTGTTTTTTTCTTCATCAATAAAGATGTCTTTAATGTCAATACTTCTATTGTTTTTAAAAAAACCAATAAAATATTTTCTAGCGTTTTCAGTTAAGAAATTTGAAAGTTGTTGATATGCTACTTCGAAGGTGTCAAGATTGATATTATAATATAAAAACCCCTCAAAAGCTCCCTTTTTTTGTTTAGAGAATAACCCGCTTATTATATAACTATTTTCAAATACCTTAGCGTTTATCAATTGATAAATGTTATTTTGTATTGGTAAGATTATGTCTCGGGTTTCTCCATTTTTAAACTCTGTTAATTGATAGTAATTGCTATCTTCTTCGTCTGTTAAGCTATATAATATGTAAACTTTGTTATTATAAAGGCTAACGTTTAAAAATGATGTATTCTTTCTGTGAATATTTTTATTAGGGTAAACTTTATGTGATGAAATAGAATTTAAATCTGAATCAAAATATTCTAAATAAGTGTACGCTGTTTCAGTATCGATAACAGGAAAACTTACTAAATAATTTTCATCATGGTTTTCAGAAATAGGGATGTCATTTTTTAAAGACTTATAGAGATCTTTATCATTATCCTTATTGATAAGAATTAATTTTTTTTGAATAAGTTTTTTTTTATCTAAATTAAATAAATCAAACCTCAATGAAATATTTTTTTTGTCTTCTTCCTTTATTAAAATATGAACTTTGTTGTTCTTAATGTAAACCTTAAGAATCTTTGTTGATTTTTCTGTCTTAATTTCTTGTCGTTCTAAAAAATTTAACCCATTAAAAAATTCGATATAATAATTACGCAATGTGCCGTTTATTCTATGAGGTCTAATTGATACGAAATTGCCATTTATATCACATGTAGTAATTTCATTTTTATCAATTAAAAATTGACGGTCTTTGATGATTCCTCCTTTGGCAATGGAAATATTTTGTGAAAAAATGTTTAACGAAATGATAATTGTTAAAAAAAGAAATAATTTGATTTTCATGCTAAGATTGAATTGAGGACTGAAAATAAAAAATCCTGTGAGATTTCACAGGATTATAATAAATTTTATTCTTTGAAAAAATTAGCAACATCCTCCACCATCATAATGATAAGTGGATTCTGAAAAATAAATATCGTCTCTATTTAAAGATTGCAATGTTGCTGCTGTTTTATCACAAATGGCTAAAGGTTGATTTTTTAGTAATACGTGTCCTAATTTGTCATCAAAATAATCTTCATCTCCATAATAAATAGCAGCTTTACCTGTAAATATACAAGGCCCATCTGCTGGCATAGGGTCTTTTATGGCTGCAACCTCAATAGATTCTATATAAATTAACTCTTCTGTTGGGTAATTCTTAGGATCGAGTATTCTATATGGCTTTCTTGCACGAATCTCAATCGTGCCAAAACCAGCATCTGTTAATGCTTTTACGTATTCTGCAATTGGTAAACTACCGCTTAAGCATAAAGCACGTAGTCTTTCATCATTACGCAAAGTGTCATTCATAGGTTGTTCGCATGTTGGGTCACTCATAACCAATCTGCCATGAGGTTTTAAAACGCGATACATTTCTGCGATGGCTTTTTTAAGATCGTCTGCTTTGAAAATATTAAATAAACAGTTTTGAGCTGCCACATCAATACTATTATCTTCCACAGGAAGATTCATAGCATCTCCTTTTTTAAGATCTACAAAGTCACTTTTAAACCAATCATTTTGAGCTTCAGCCTCAATAAAATTTTTGCGCGAAGCTTCTAGCATTTCATCAACGACATCAATACCCACTACGCCTCCTTTTTGACGGTTAAAATATGCGAATTGTAATAATTCCATACCACCACCAACACCAACATATAGCATTTTAGGATTATTGGTCAAATCTCTTGCATGCACAGTGCTTCCACAGCCATAGTTCATTTCTTGCATGATTTTTGGGATTTTTAATCCTGGTAATTCCCAAATTGGATTTGTCGTACAGCATAGCCCAACATCTGGTGTTAACGCGGCTTCTTTGTATACATCGTGAGTGGTTTCTAAATAATTACTCATAATTATAAGGTCTTAATAAGTTCTTTAAATAAGGTGATCATATCTGGCTCAGCTTTTGCTGCATTTTCAATGATATCCGAAATGTTAACAGGTTCTAAGTTATCTGGGTCGCATTCATCTGTTAAAACTGACACAGCAGCTACTTTTAATTTTAAATGATTAGCTACAATGATTTCAGGTACTGTACTCATCCCAACAGCATCAGATCCGATAATTTTTAACATGCGATACTCAGCTTTTGTTTCTAATTGTGGTCCTACAACACTCGTATAAACACCTTTGTGTAATTTGATATGATTCGCTTTAGCGATGCTTTCAAATTTTGAATTGATTTCAGCATCGTAAGGCGCACTCATATCTGTAAAGCGTTCTCCTAATTTTTCAACACCTTTAAATGCTAAAGGAGAGCTGCCTTGTAAATTAATATGATCTTCAATAAGCATCAATTCACCTTTTTTAAAGCTTAAATTAATGGCTCCAGCAGCATTAGAAACTAATAATGTTTTAATGCCTAATTTTTCCATAATACGAACAGGATAGGTCACATCTTGTAATGTGTAGCCTTCATACAAATGAAAGCGCCCTTGCATAACCACTATCTTTTTACCAGCAAGTTCACCATAAATTAGTTTTCCTTTATGAAACTCAACCGTTGCGGTTGGGAAGTTAGGGATGTGATTATAACTAACCTCTTTTATGATGTCTATTTCGCTAATGAGTTGTCCTAACCCTGTTCCTAGAATAATACCGATTTCAGGATTTTCAAAACCTTTGTCTTGTAAGTATTTAGTGGTTTCGTTTATGTATTTAATCATTTTATATTTTTGGAATTAATAATTGAGTCCTATAAGCTTTATACTATCAAAAATATAAGATTTTTATATAAACACCCTTATTTAATTACCAGCTTTTTAGAAATATTTTTTCTATCTGAAGTTGCGGATAAAATATAGATTCCAGATTTAAGGTTTGATACGTCTATATCCTGGTTTAATCGCTTTTCTTTTTGGTAAATGACTTTCCCTAAAGTATTAAAAATACGTATTTGGACTATTTCGTTTGTTGGGCTTGCAATTCGAATCAAATTATCTGTAGGATTTGGGTAAATAGATATTTTATTAAAGGTATCGTCTTCAAGGCTTAAGGTGCAAGTGCCAGATGTAAATGGCGTGTAAGAACCAAAGTCCCATAAAACATCATTCGCAAAACAATTGAAATACACTTTATCAAATTGGAGAATGTCAACAGATCCAGGAACACTCACAGTAAAAGAACTAGCCCCATTAAATGTTGTTATCAGACCAAATTCTATAATGTCGGTTGCAGGATAGTCTACTACAGATGAATTTCTTATTACCTCATCTGAAGCTCCTTTAGAGTCAATTAAATAAGCTCTTACATCTGGGCCAGAGGCCGTACTGAAAGTAGATTCTAAATCTAATGTAACCGTATCGTTTGCATTTAAGGTTACTGTAACATCTCCAGATATATTATAGGATGAATTCATAGTATTATTTCCAAAACTATTTGCAGCTCTTGCACATTGAGAAATACTTGTTTGATAGCTTAATAAAAGAGGGAGAAAGAGTAAAAATTTTTTCATGATCTATTTTTTTAACGTTAAACAGTAATGAATGGAATTCATTACTAAGTCGTTATCAATTTAAAATAATTTCACGAAAGCTTAAATAATTATGAATTAAAGACTTAACCGTTTGATTTTTTCTTGAAGTACTAAGTTGGATTTATAAAATTCTGAAGCTACTAAATCTTCAAAAGTGTCAATATCATTCAATGTTTCTAATAAAGCATAAGATATGTTTTCATGATCTAATTCTTTTAGCGTTGCTTCTAATAAATGAGATTCACTCCATGGTTTGTCATCAAATATGGAATGATACATTTTTGTCATACCGACTAGATAATAACCGCCATCAATAGCAGGTCCAAAAACAACCTTGTTGTGTTTTAAATTTTCAAGTCCTTTTTCAATATGCTTGGAGTCAATATCTGGTAAATCAGAGCCTATTAGAACGATGCGTTCGTAACCGTCTTCAAATCCTTTTAAGAAAGCATTTTTCATACGCTCGCCTAAGTTTTTACCTTCTTGAACGGTTTTGTAATCGTTTTTCCATTTGGTATCAATTACAGTATTGGAAAAATAGATGCGCTTGTCTGTTTTTATGCTTTCGGTAGCGAATTCAGTGATTTTAACTAATTCACTATAGACTTCAAAAGCACCTTGATTACCAATGGTTTTTGCAAGTCTTGTTTTTACCTTGCCTAATTTTATATTTTTAACAAAAACGATGATAAGATCTTTAGTCATATACTTTTACGCCTTTTTTCACCCATTTGCTCCATGCTTTAGAAAAGGCATGAATACTATCTGTTACTTTTTCTGTTGAGTTATAAATAGGTAAATTATTATTTTTCCATTCAAAAATACCGCCATATAGATTTTCTACATTATTATAACCTACTTTTTTGAGACTATCAGCGATAGTTTCAGAGCGAATTCCTAAGGAGCAGTAAACAACTATTTTGGTGTTTGTATCAGGAATTTTTTTCTGAATACTTTCTATTTTAAATTTATCATACCCAACATGAATGGCATTTTTTAGATGACTTATTTTATATTCAGGTAATTCTCTGGCGTCTAAAAGTATGGGGCGTATGGTTTGTTTTTCTAATTGTTTTACATAAATATAAGGAATGCTCTCTTTATTATGTTTTTTTAATAATGACTTCAGGTTGTTTTGAGAAAAACCTGAAATAGTAAAACATACAAATATGTAAAAAAATGTTCTATTCATAAGTTAAGCTACTACGCCCTGGCAACTACTTCCTGCTCCTGCAGTACAGCCATAACAGTGTTGGGAGATAACAATATTGCGACCTTCAAGTAGAGATTCATTGTATTCTGAAATATGTTTTACTTTGCTGTTTACTGGTAATTCTAACATTTGATTAAAATCACAATCAAATAAATATCCATCCCAACTAATAGAAAGCGTATTGGTGCACATAACATTAGCGACAGCAGTTGGATTGTATGCCTCCACCAAAGAATACATATAGTCTTCATAATTTTCGGAAGCAATTAAATAATCTAAGAATCTGCTAATAGGCAAATTTGTGATAGCAAATAAATTATGAAACTGAATATCAAAATCATCTTTCAGTGCTTTTTTGAAATCCTTTTCCATCGATGCTTGATCGCCTGGTAAAAATGCACCTGATGGATTGTAAACCAAATCCAATCGGAGGCTGCTATCTGGCATGCCATACCCTATTGCATTTAATTCTTGTAATGCTTTTATAGACTTATCAAAAACACCATCACCACGTTGTTTATCTGTTTTTCCGCGTGTCCAGTGTGGCATCGATGATACAACATGTACATTATGTTTTTTAAAGAATTCTGGTAAATCGTAGTATTTTTTATTAGCCCTAATTATTGTCAGGTTTGAGCGTACAATAAAATCTTTAATCCCTGCTTTGGCAGCTTCTTCTACAAACCATCTAAAATCAGGATTCATTTCGGGAGCGCCTCCAGTTAAATCTAAGGTATGTGCACCAGTATTTTTAATCACATCCAAACATTGTAGCATCGTTTCTCTGGTCATAATTTCTTTACGATCTGGACCAGCGTCTACATGGCAATGCTCACAGACTTGGTTACACATATAGCCAACATTTATTTGAAGAATTTCTAATTTTTTGGCTTTTAAAGGAAATTGATTCGTTTCAGAGATTTTACTTTTAAAGGTTGGTAACTCGCCATTTTGAAAGATACCGTTCGATAAAATTTCTAGTTGTCGATTGCTATTAGCTAAATCACTTTCGCGTTTATGTAGGGATTTTGTTGCCATTAATTTTCTAGTTAGTTTAGTGAAGATCTCATACTTTTGTCTTTGAGATCCTTCGACTTCGCTCTTTTTCTCTTTGCTTTAAATAGAATCCGATATAAAATCGAGGTGAGCGATTCACTCAATTTTGAAAATCAAAATTGATTAACTGCTTACATTTCTAATTTATTCACTTTATTCATCATCTGCACCCCATGAACTAATGTTGCGCCACTTTTTATTGCGGCTCCAACATGAAGTGCTTCCATCATTTCTTCTTTAGTAATGCCGCGCTGTAAGCCATCTTTTGTATAAGCATCTATACAGTAAGGGCATTGCTCGGTATGTGAAACTGCTAGGGCGATTAAAGATTTTTCACGAGCTGTAAGTGCGCCTTCTTCGAAAACCTTACCGTAGTACTCAAAAAATTTATCACCAAGTTCTTGATTCCATTCACTTATTTTTCCAAACTTTTTAAGATCTGCTGGATCGTAATATGTTTTTTGCATAAAATTTAATTTTTACTAAAGATAAAAATCTATTGAAGTTATGTCGAAAAATATAAAAATACTTAACAAAAAAAAGTTCAACTATTAATTTTTATTAAAACGATAGTTGAACAATATAATTTTTATTTATTATTGAGTGTAAAAAAACAATAAAAGCTATTAATAAATAGGCTTTTTAAAGCAAAAAGGCTTTAATCTCTTATAAGACTTCTTGAAATGACAATTTTTTGAATTTCAGAAGTTCCTTCATAAATCTGTGTGATTTTTGCATCACGCATAAGACGTTCTACGTGATATTCTTTTACAAAACCATTACCGCCATGTATTTGTACGGCTTCAACAGTATGTTCCATAGCGACTTTAGAGGCGTAAAGTTTTGCCATAGCACTTGATTTGTCATAGTTGTTGCCTTGATCCTTGTCCCAGGCAGCTTTCATTACCAAGTAACGAGCTGCTTCAATTTCGGTATACATATCGGCTAATTTGAAGGCAATTGCTTGATGGTTGCAAATTTCAGTGCCAAAAGCTTTTCGTTCTTTCGAGTACTTTAAGGCTAACTCATAAGCACCAGATGCAATTCCTAAAGCTTGAGACGCAATACCAATGCGACCTCCAGATAAGGTTTTCATAGCGAATCTAAATCCAGAACCATTAGGTCCTATTCTGTTTTTTTTAGGAACCTTTAAATCGTTAAATTGTAATGTATGTGTATCGCTTCCGCGAATACCTAACTTATCTTCTTTTGGTCCAACATGAAAACCTTCTGTTCCTTTTTCAACAATAAAAGCATTAATGCCATGAGACCCTTTATCTCTATCGGTTTGCGCTATGACTAAATATACATCTGCTCGTCCACCATTGGTAATCCAGTTTTTTGTACCATTAATTAAATAATGATCTCCTTTGGCAATAGCTGTCGTTCTTTGTGAAGTCGCATCACTACCTGCTTCTGGTTCACTTAAACAAAAAGCTCCAAGAAACTCTCCTGTTGCTAATTTTGTTAAATATTTTTGTTTTTGTTCTTCAGAACCATAAGCTTCTAATCCATAACAAACCAACGAATTATTTACAGAAACCATTACCGATGCTGACGCATCAATTTTTGATAGTTCTTCCATAATAAGAACATAAGAAATAGCATCCATACCGCTCCCACCATATTTAGGATCTACCATAACCCCCATAAATCCTAATGCTCCCATTTTTCTAACGAGCTCATTTGGAAACTCTTGTTTATTATCGCGTTCAATAACACCAGGAAGTAATTCGGTTTGTGCGAAATCACGAGCAGCGTCGCGTATCATAATATGTTCTTCTGAAAGACTAAAATCCATAATTCTTCGATTTACTGTTGATTTGATAAAAAATATGTACAAATATAGCTTTTTAATGATATATTTTTAATGAGTATTATTATTTTTACACAATATGACAAAAAAAAGATATAGTATTGTTGGTGTTATGTCAGGAACATCATTAGATGGAATAGATGTTGTTTACATACAATTTGAATTAGATGACGTATGGCATTTTGAAATTATATATTCTGAAACAGTTAGTTACAATTTAGATTGGGAAAAAACACTTCGCAATTTAGTTTCATACAATACTGGAGAATTGCAACAAATAGATAAAGATTATACGAACTACTTATCTGATATTATTAAAGACTTCATTAATAGAAATAATATAAAAGATATTGATGCTGTTTGTTCGCATGGACATACCGCTTTACATCAACCAGAAAAAAACAGGACCTATCAAATAGGGAATAAGCCAATACTTGCTAAATTATTGGGAGAAACGGTTGTTTGTGATTTTAGAGTCCAAGACGTCAAACTAGGAGGGCAAGGCGCACCTTTAGTACCAATAGGTGATAAGTTATTGTTTTCTGAATATGATTTTTGTCTGAATTTAGGCGGATTTGCTAATATTTCTACTGAATTTAATAATCACCGAATTGCTTATGATGTCTGCCCAGTAAACATAGTCTTAAATCATTATACTAAATTAATAGGACTTGATTATGACGATGGAGGAAAAATAGCAGCAACAGGAAGCATGCATAATAAACTTCTTGATAAATTAAATAGCTTCTCCTTTTACAAAGAAGATTATCCTAAATCTTTAGGTTTAGAATGGGTCAAAAAAAATATTTTCCCTTTAATTGATACCTTTCAATTAGAGACAAAAGATATTCTAAATACTTTTATTGAGCATATTGCTATCCAAATAACTAAGGAAATAAATAGAAAAAAACACAGTTCTGTTCTCATTACTGGGGGAGGTGTCTATAATAATTTTTTAATAGAAAAGCTTAAAGAGTATTCACAACATAAAATTATAATACCTTCAAATACGGTAGTAGAATTTAAGGAGGCGCTGATCTTCGGGCTTTTAGGTGTTCTTAAACTAAGAAATGAAATTAATTGTCTGAAAAGTGTTACGGGCGCTACAAAGGATCACAGCTCAGGTGAAATTTATCTACCTTAAAAATATCAAAAAAATAATCTTAAAGGACTTTTAGTTTTTTATATTTGTTACAATAATAATTTAAATCATTTTCTTGATGAATCAGCTTTAGCTACGCTAAATATAAACTCCACATAAAATTAGATGTAAGCTATATTTTGAATCAGACTAAAAATAGAAATGAAAAAATTATTAAAAAAATACGAAAATAAAGAACCCGAAATTGTTTTTAATTGGAAAGATCCAGAAACATATGCCGAAGGCTGGACTGTTATAAATTCATTACGAGGAGGAGCCGCTGGAGGTGGTACGCGTATGAGAAATGGATTAGATATGAATGAAGTTTTATCTTTGGCAAAAACCATGGAGATTAAATTTACAGTTTCTGGACCAGCCATTGGAGGTGCAAAATCAGGAATAAACTTCGACCCTAAAGATCCTAGAAAAAAAGAGGTTCTGGAACGTTGGTATGCTGCTGTATCACCTCTGTTAAAGAGTTATTATGGTACTGGAGGTGATTTAAATGTAGATGAAATACATGAGGTTATTCCAATTACAGAAGAAAGTGGTGTATGGCATCCACAAGAAGGTGTTTTTAATGGACATTTTAAACCAACTGAAGCGGATAAGATAAATAGAATAGGACAGTTAAGACATGGTGTTATTAAAGTTATAGAAAACTCTGATTATTCTCCCGATATTTCAAGAAAATATACCGTAGCAGATATGATTACTGGGTTTGGTGTTGCCGAAGCCGTTAAACAGTATTATAATATTTATGGTGGTTCTGTTACAGGAAAACGAGCTGTTATCCAAGGGTTTGGAAATGTAGGCGCAGCAGCAGCTTTTTATTTGTCGAAAATGGGCGCTAAGGTTGTTGGAATTATTGATATTGCTGGCGGTTTAATTAAAGAAGAAGGCTTTACTTTTGAAGAGATTACTAACTTATTCCTAAGAAAAAAAGAGAACACATTGGCTAGTGATAATTTAATTCCTTTTACAGAAGCTAATGAAAAGATTTGGTCAATCGAAACAGAAATCTTTGCCCCTTGTGCAGCATCACGATTAATTACTATCCATCAGATAGATGAAATGATAGATAGTGGTTTAGAAGTTATTTCATGTGGCGCTAATGTGCCTTTTGCAGATAAAGAAATTTTCTTTGGCCCTATCATGGAGCATACGGACTACAAAGTAAGTTTAATTCCAGATTTTATTTCTAATTGTGGAATGGCTCGTGTATTTGCTTATTTTATGGAACGTAAAGTACAGATGACAGATGAGGCGATATTTAATGATACATCAAATATAATAAAAGAAGCACTCGAGAAAGTGTATAACAAAAATAAATCAAAAACAGGAATCAGTGCAACAGCATTTGAAATAGCACTGAGTCAATTAATATAATATTTAATTTATGGAAGCAGCAATTATTTTAGTATTCGTAATGGGTTATTTAGCTATTACTTTAGAACATAGTATTAAAATTGATAAACTTATTCCAGCATTAGTCATGATGGCTATTTGTTGGGCATTAATAGCATTAGGTTTAGAAAGTTTCCCGCAATGGTTTGACTCATCAAAGCATGCTTTGTTAGAAGGTTTTGGAACATTTACCTCAGACGAAAAGATGCACCTTATGGAAGAAACGTTGCTGCATCATTTAGGTAAAACATCAGAAATACTAGTGTTTCTTTTGGGAGCCATGACTATTGTTGAAATCATTGATTATTTTGATGGATTCTCTACGATTAAAGATTTTATAAAGACTAAAAAGAAAACTAAAATTTTATGGATTTTCTCCATTTTAGCATTTATTCTTTCGGCTATAATAGATAATCTTACAGCTACTATTGTTCTTATTTCAATACTTCAGAAAATTGTAAAAGATAGAAGTGTACGTATTTGGTTTGCAGGTTTAATTATTATTGCTGCCAATGCCGGAGGTGCTTGGTCTCCTATTGGAGATGTAACAACTACCATGTTATGGATAGGCAAAAAAGTAACAACGGGTCATTTAATAGGATATTTATTTATACCTTCTTTATTATGTATGGCAGTACCATCATTAATAGCTTCATTTTTACCAGCATTCAAAGGAGATTTGGATATGGAAGAAACCAAAGAAAAAAAGAAATCAAGGTTTAGTAGTACCATGCTTTATTTAGGACTGGGAGCTATAGTGTTTGTACCAATATTTAAAATGATAACACATTTACCTCCTTATGTTGGAATGATGCTTTCATTAGGTGTTGTAGCAATTTTTGCCGAAATTTATAGTAGTTCTAAATTTAGTATGACTGAGTTTGATTCAGAAGAAAGTGATGCACATGCACACCATAGTCCAGTACATTATTCATTATCCAAAATAGAATTACCAAGTATCTTATTCTTTTTAGGTATATTGATGGCCGTAGCTGCTTTAGAATCTTTAGGGATTTTGTTTGGGTTTGCAACATCATTACAAGACTCCATGCCCCAATTAGGAACCGAAATACATTCTGGAGGCGTTTCAGATTTAGTTGTGCTTTTATTAGGAGTAGGTTCTGCAGTTATAGATAACGTACCATTAGTAGCTGCTAGTTTAGGTATGTTCTCAGAACCATTAGATCATGAGTTATGGCATTTTATAGCCTTTTCTGCAGGAACTGGTGGTAGTATGTTAATAATAGGTTCTGCAGCTGGTGTAGTCGCTATGGGTATGGAAAAAATAGATTTTTTCTGGTACATAAAAAAGATTTCTTGGTTAGCCTTAATTGGTTTTCTTGTAGGTTCTGCGGCATTTATGGTAACTAGAACTATGTTTTAATATACTTTAACAAAAAAAGAAACGTTATACATTTGCAATAAATTTAAAATTATATGCTTAATACACTATTAATAAACACACAAGAAGGAGCGGAATTAGTTACCGATGAAGAATCAGTTGAAAAAACGCTTTCAATTATAGAATTAATAAGTAGTGGAGGTGCTGCAGGACAAGTTATTATAGCTGTTCTTTTTATATTACTTGTTGGAGCCATTTATATTTATTTTGAACGTATTTTTGCTATTAAGGCAGCTTCAAAAGTAGATTCAAATTTTATGAATCAAATTAAAGACCATGTAAGTAATGGGAAAATTGATTCAGCTCAAATGTTATGTGCTCAAGTAAATTCTCCAGTTTCCAGATTAATTGGTAAAGGGATTTCAAGAATAGGAAAACCGCTTGCTGATATTAATACAGCTATTGAAAATGCTGGGCGTTTAGAGATTTATGGTTTGGAGAAGAATGTGAGTGTTTTAGCAACCATTTCTGGAGCAGGTCCAATGATTGGATTTCTTGGAACGGTTATTGGGATGATATTAGCAATATTTGAACTTGCTAATGCTGGAGGAACGATACAGATGGATGTTTTAGCTAGTGGTCTTTATACCGCTATGACAACCACTGTTGCAGGATTAATTGTAGGTATTGTTGCTTATATTGCGTACAATCATTTAGTCGTAAAGACAGATAAAGTTGTCTATCAAATGGAGGCTAATTCTTTAGAATTCTTAGATCACTTAAACGAACCTACATAGTATGAATTTTAGAGGAAGAAATAAAGTAACACCAGAATTCAATATGTCTTCAATGACAGATATTGTATTCTTGCTTCTTATATTTTTTATGATTGCATCAACACTGGTAACAACCAATGCTATTGATATTGTATTGCCAAAAGCAAGTGGGAAAACCGAAAATAAGAAATCGGTAGCAGTAAGTATAAAAAAAGATTTAACCTATTATATAGATCAGAAACGTGTTGGCGAAAGTGTTTTAGAAAATGAATTACTAGCAGCTTTATCTTCACAAGAAAAGCCAACTATTGTTTTAAGAGCAGAGAAGTCGGTTCCTGTGGAGAATGTGGTTAAGATTATGGATATAGCTAATAGAAATAAGTTTAAAGTCATATTAGCGGTAAAGCCTAAATAAAAAGCTTATTTAATGAGGAAATACTTAAAAACCAAACATGAAAAAAATTCAGCTAAATTAACAGCATTGATTGCTATTATTTTGCTGCTATTATTGTTTGTGGTAGGAACACCTTATATGGATCCACCAGAAGAGTATGGAGTTGCTGTGAATTTTGGAAATACAGATTTTGGAAAAGGAAAAGTACAGCCTTTAAAACCTGTAAAGTCAGAACCCCGAGAAATAGAAGAACCGCCTCAACCAGATGTTTCTAAAACAGAACCTACAAAAGCTTCAGAAACAAAAGAAGAAGTGTTGACGCAAGATAATGCAGAGTCAATCGCTATAAAAAAACAGAAAGAAGCGGAAGCAAAAGCGAAAGCTGTTGCAGATGCCAAAGCAAAGGCAGAAGCCGATAGAGTTGCTAAAGAGAAACGGGAACAGGAAGAGAAAAAGAAAAAATTAGATGCCCTAATAGGAGGTGTTAGTAAATCTGAAGGAAGTGAGACAGGTAGTGAAGGTAATGACAATAAAGCAGGAGATAAAGGACAATTAGATGGTAATCCTTATGCGCCAAGTTATTTTGGAGGGAAAGGAACTGGAAGTGGTGGTGTTGGTTATGGATTGAATGGACGGGGTAGAGCATCCTATAAAAAAATTAATCAAGATTGTAATGAATCTGGACTCGTTATTGTTAAGATTGTTGTAAACAGAAGTGGCAATGTTATTGAAGCAGTTCCAGGGGTTAAGGGGACTACTAATACGGCACAATGTTTATTAGAGCCAGCAAAAAAAATAGCATTATCTCATAAGTGGCGAGCTGACTCTAAAGCACCTACAAAACAGATTGGTTTTGTAAAAGTAAACTTCAAACTAGGGCAGTAGCAAATGACATATCAAGATACACTCAATTGGATGTTTTCTCAACTACCAATGTATCAACGACAGGGTAAAGTAGCATTCAAGAAAGATTTATCTAATACCTTAATATTAGCAGACTATTTAAATAATCCAGAACGAAACTTTAAGTCCATACATGTTGCAGGAACGAATGGGAAAGGTTCCACGAGCCATATGCTGGCGTCTGTTTTACAAGAAGCAGGATATAAGGTTGGATTGTATACGTCACCACATTTAAAAGATTTTAGAGAACGTATTAGAGTAAACGGTAACGTTATAAGTAAACAATTTGTAACAGGCTTTATAAAACGAAATAAAGTATTCTTAGAAGTTAATTCTTTATCGTTTTTTGAAATGACTGTAGGTATGGCTTTTGAATATTTTTCAAGAGAAAAAGTTGATATCGCTGTTATAGAAGTTGGTTTGGGGGGGCGTTTAGATTCAACAAATATTATTATCCCAGAGGTTTCAGTCATAACAAATATAGGGCTAGACCATACGCAGTTTTTAGGAGATACACTTGAAGCTATTGCGTTTGAAAAAGGAGGTATTATAAAGCGAAATATACCCGTTGTAATAGGGGAAACCCAAGAAGAAACAGTTTCGGTTTTTAAAGATTTAGCGCATAAGAACAATTCAAAGATCGTATTTGCAGATCAAGAGGTTAATAAAATGTATGAATCGGACCTATTAGGAACCTATCAATCTAAAAATATTAAAACGGTTGTTCAGGCTATTAAAGAGTTAAAAGTTAAGGGGTTTGTAGTCTCCAGACAACACCTAAAGGAAGGTTTGCTCAAAACAGTTAATAATACTGGTTTGTTAGGGAGGTGGCAAGTAATTAATGAAGCGCCTAAGGCGGTTTGTGATACAGGACATAATAGAGAGGGGCTAATTTATGTTATGAACCAGATACATTATGAGAATTATAAGGAGCTACATATTGTTTTAGGCGTTGTTAATGATAAAGATTTAAGCTCTATTATTGATTTATTTCCTAAAAAGGCTACATATTATTTTTGTAAACCTAATATACCACGCGGTTTGAATGCTAATGTATTAAAACGCATTTTTGCTAAGCATAGATTAAAAGGAGAGGTTTATGATTCTGTTTATGAGGCGTATAAAACTGCTTTAACAAATTCTGATTTAAATGATTTTATCTTTATTGGAGGCAGTACATTTGTAGTCGCAGAAATAATTTAAAATTTTATTCAAAAAGTTTTTGCAATATTAAAAACTCCGTTATATTTGCAGTCCAATTTAGAGGGCGCATAGCTCAGTTGGTTCAGAGCACTTGGTTTACACCCAAGGGGTCGGGGGTTCGAATCCCTCTGCGCCCACCAAAAGGGAATCTTCATTCAAACAATGTTGATTCCCTTTTTTTATTAAACTTAATATATACAGTTTTCTAGCTTTTATATGCAACAAAGCAACCTTTCCTTTTTGGTAACCATATTTTTTATAAAGCACACCATCAACATGCAAATAGCAATTTTGGGTTTTATACGGTTATTTGGGATAAGCTATTTGAACGTTTCATAAAAACCCTTAATTTATAATTCATTTTAATAGAATTAATTTATATTAAAATGAATTATAAATTAATTATTCACTAAATGAAATTTTTAGGAAGTATAAAAGAGTTCCTTCAATTAGAAACAATTGACAGTATTAAGAATGCTGCTTTCAATGAAAGTATTGATAGTAGTTTAACTGTTTTATGGTTTGAAGAAGATTCTAATGAATTTATTATTGATGATAAGAAATACTTCTTCAAACGTAATCAAATTGTTTTTCTAACAGAGTTCCATCATGTATCTGCCATAAACATTGGTAAGGTAAGATTCTTGAGGTTTAATAGACCTTTTTATTGTGTGCTTGATCATGATACCGAAGTTGGTTGTAAAGGAATCTTATTTTTCGGAGCGTCCCAATTACCAATTGTTGATATTCCAGAATTTGAATTTGATAAATTTGAAACGTTGTGGAAAATGTTTGTTATTGAAATGGAATCTAACGATAGTTTGCAGATTGAAATGTTGCAAATGATGCTTAAAAGATATTTGATACTTTGTGCTAGAATATATAAGTCTCAGGAAAACTATCCGAAACAAAAACAAGATGTAGATCTTATTAGAGCGTTTAATTTTTTAGTAGAACAACATTTTAAAACAAAAAACACAGTAACCGAATATGCTGAACTGTTATTTAAATCACCTAAAACATTATCTAATATCTTTTCGAAAATTGGTTCTAAAAAAACACCACTTCAATACATTCAGGATCGAAAGATGCTTGAAGCCAAACGCCTTTTGCATTACTCTAAACTTCATATAAAAGAAATTGCTTTTGAACTGGGTTTTGATGACATACAAACTTTTAGTCGTTTTTTCAAAAACCAAGAGGGTGTTTCTCCTTCAGAATTTAAAAAAAGTACTCTAAGGGAATAATTGCTAATTCTTAAGGAATTATTCCCTACCCATCACTCTTTTTTCTATCTCATATTTGCAGTGTTAAATTAAGTATAACATTAAAAATATAAAGACAATGAAAAATTTATTAAAAGCATTAGTGATTTTATTATCGGGTATAAGTAGCGTATATGCTCAATTACCAGATCCAGGATTTAAAGTAGATTCTCGCACCGCGATAGTAATTACAGATCCTCAAAACGATTTTTTAAGCCCAGATGGTGTGACATGGGGTGTTGTGGGAGAGAGTGTAACTGCAAATAATACAGTTGCAAACTTAGAAGAACTTTTTAAAGTAGCCAAAGAGAATGATATCACAGTTTTTGTGTCTCCACACTATTATTACAAACATGATCACAGTTGGGAAATTGAAGGATCTTTAGAAGCTTTAATGCACAAAATTAAGATGTTTGACAGAAGTCATACACTTAAAACGGATGGTTTTGAAGGTTCAGGAGCAGATTGGTTAGAACAGTATAAAAAATATATTGACGAAGATAATGTTATAGTAACGAGTCCACATAAAGTATATGGGCCAGAATCTAATGATCTTGCGTTACAATTGCGTAAACATGGTTATGAGAATGTAATTCTAGCTGGGATGTCTGCAAATCTTTGTACAGAATCTCATATGAGAGATTTAGTTGAGTCTGGATTTAGAGTGGCTGTTGTAAAAGATGCTACAGCAGGTGCTATTTTACCAGGGTTGAATGCTTATGAAGCAGCAGTGGTTAATTTTCAAATGATTGCGAGTCATGTATTCACAACTGAAGAAATTGTAGGAGAAATTAAAAACTTCAAAAAATAATAACCCATATAAAAACCTCATTAGAGAATGCAATCTCTAATGAGGTTTAATAAAAATATAGAAAGGGCTAAAGATTAATAATTTTATTATTTTTTGATTACACGAACGGTCTCTGTAATCCCATTTTTTTCTATACTGATTAAGTATAATCCTTTACTAAGATTGGAAAGGTCAACAGGCTTTCCTGATTCTACCGTTTTTGATGATAGCATGATTTGTCCAAGCGTATTAAGAACAGTAATCTTTGCGTTTTTTTCTTCAAAATTAAATTGTAGTGAATTTTTAAAAGGATTTGGATATAATTTCGTTTCACTTACTTTTTTACTAATTTTCGTGTCTTTAGCTAAAATAGTTTTGACAGATTTTAAACTGGATACCCTTGTTATTTTTATCCAATTGATATTCCATCCACCAGATGTAGCAAACATACCAAAATCATGTGTCCCTGCATTAACATTAACAGTATGAGATACTGTAGTCCAATTTTGCCATCCACCAGTATTTGGAATATTGACTTGTCCGAGAACAGTTGTACCAGCATTTATATCAGCAGATAACACACCGCCACCAACTAGACTAGCAACACGATATTCAATACGATAATTACCCGAAGTAGGGAAATTAATATTAGCATAAGCCATCCAATCACCAGTATCTATATATCCAACATTTTGCCCACCTTCCGAGCAATTTTCATTTTCAACTCCAGACATAGACGTATGATTTTCTGCTTCAATTACCTGGTCTGGTGTTCCTCCTCCATTAGCATTGTATTCATATACACGTACATAATCTACAGCCATACGAGCAGGTATTCTGTTATCATCAACATTAAAACCAGGCCAGTTACCACCTACAGCCATATTAAGTAGTAAAAAATACTCATTATGGAACTCACTTGTTCCGTTAACACCATTAGTTATGTCAACTTCATGATATTGATTACCGTCAACAAACCACTTAATATTGTTTTCATTCCATTCTACAGTATACAGATGATAATTATTAATATTAACAGCAGTTTGGCCTCCATAATGTGCATAACTACCACTAGCATCTTGCCAATGTATCGTTCCATGAATATTAGGGGAATTATTAACATGTTCCAGAATATCTATTTCTCCACATGCGGGCCAGCCTACAGAAGAAATATTGTTTCCTAACATCCAGAATGCTGGCCATAGACCTTGACCAGTAGGAGCTGCTATTCTTGCTTCTATTTTGCCATATTTAAATGATTTTCTACCTTGAGTTTTCATTCTTGCAGACGTGTAATTAGCGCCTCCAAAATACTCTTTTTTAGCTGTAATGATCAACTGGCCATTTTCAACTGTAGCATTCTCACGGCGATAGTATTGTAACTCGTTATTTCCCCATCCACCAGAACCTCTTCCAGTTTCAAAAATCCAATCTGGACTTATTCCATTATTAAATTCGTCTTGCCAGACCAATTCCCAGTTTTGAGCATCTATTGCAGGAGCTGCAATCATAAAAAAAGTTAAAAAAAATAAAGTGTTGATTGTTTTCATTTTAAAATTATTTGTAAGTTAATATTTGGTGATTTGTGCTAAATTTAAATAGTCAATGACTATGTGTTATTATTAGATAGGTGATCCAGAGCAGACATATGTTGAAATACTCCAAGTAAAAAAACACAACTAATAGGATGATCTCTAATCCTATGTTGAGTAGGAATGTTATTTAAATTTTTCATAAGGTTATTTTAATGGTCTATATTTTAGCGTCTATTTTTAAAATTTCATCATCTTAAATGTTTTGGTATTTTCACCTATGGTCACTGTATAGAAGTACATGCCTTTAGGGAAATTTGAAGTGTCCCAGGAAAAAGTATATGTCCCATTTTCTAGAGGTTCATTTTTTAATTCTTTTCCCAATGATTCTCCATTAAAATTAGAAATATGGATAGAAACGTTGTCTTTTTTATGTAATTCAAAACTAAAGGAGACGGTATTGGAAAATGGATTTGGATAAACATTTACCACGACAGGTGTTAATGTTTGAGTAGATATTATAGTTCGTGATTCTGGTTCTATACCATTAAAAGGTGTCATTTGTGCACAACCACACTCAGAACAGTCATTAGTAGTATCTAGGTCGTTATTAACTCCAACAATTCCAGCAAATCGGTTGTAGTGACCAATTCTGTGAATGACTTTATTAATTTCTGTTCCTGAGCCACATTCTACACCACCATTAATGATATTAATTGTCATTCCAAAACCTGATTTTCTATTACGTTCTTGATCGTAAGGGGTAGGAGTCCAGTTACCTACCATAACATCATGAGCAGAAGGTTTAGGAAATTGTGGTGTCATCCAGAACCATATCGCTGTTTGAAAAGCCAATGCACCATCTTGTACTATTTGCTCTGGATTATTAATAAGCACATTTTTATCTCCAAACAGAAATTCGCTTACCTGTCCATAATTGTAGTTATAACTAAGTTGAATAGGACCCCGTCCATGATATGATTTACCAGGAGCAGGCGGGTAGCTAGTGTTACTTTCATCTCTATACCCTATTAGATCTGTTCCTTCATATCCTTGTTCTTCTCTAAAATACAACCCCCAAGAATATCTTCCTCCTGGAGCAGTATCCCATCCTCCTGTAGTTTCTTGAGCAATATTGGCAAGGAACGCAGCCAATTCCCGCTTACGAACTGTTTCGCCACCTTCATTAGCAAAAGATCCATAATCTATGACCTGAGTTGTTATAGGTTTGGATTGATTCCAACTAGCATTAAAATCCTGATCGGTACGGATTACTGCTAATTGATTTGTTTGTTTATCTTTCCTTGTTAAGCGATACAGATTGGTTCCTTCTCGTCTTTCGAAGGTTATTTCGATATTATTCATTCTAGCAATTGCTTCTGTAAATGCTTGATATGTATAGAAATCTTTATCAGGATCAAGTTCGTATGTTGTTAAATCGGTTCCGAATCTATATGGAAAGAATTCATTGTATTGTGCTTCAGAGAGTATAGTATCTCCTGTTTGTACAGTAATATCTATTATCGAAGAAGTTGTAGCATTATCGTTATCTATTGCAATAGCTTTTATACTATGATTTCCTATTATAGTAGTCCAATTAGCAGTATATGGGGCAGATGTATCTTCAGAAATTTTAGTATTATCTACAAAAAACTCTACTTTGGTAACACTTCCATCAGTATCATTGGCATTAGCTGTTATGTTTAGCGTTAGTCCTTCGGAATAGGAAGTATCTTTTTGAGGAGATGTAATCTCAATAGTTGGAGGTTGATTGGTAGGGGTTTCTGTATTTTTAAAGATCAAGTTATTCAAATTAAAATCATCACTATCCATCACAATTCGTAATACTTGTAAACCAGCATTTAAAGTCACAGAAGTTGTTACCGTTTGCCAATTTTGCCATCCACCAGTATTAGGGACATTAATTTGACCACTAATGTCTTGACCATCAACTTCTATATGGAATTTTTTTTCAGAAAGGGTTGTAGCTACTCTAGATTCTAATGTATATGTTTTAGAAGCACTTACATTTACAGTATATTCAAGCCATTCTCCTGTTTTTGTCCAGCCAATATTGTGTCCTCCTTCAGAACAAACTTCAATACCTACAGCATCATCTCGATATACGCCCCCTTCGTTATCGGTAGAGGAATCATTAAATGCTACGTTTGCTCCTCCAAGATCATAATTCTCGGCTTCAATCTTACCAGGGATATTTTGTGGAGTACCTCCGTAGGGAGATTGAGGATCGCTTTGTACAGTAATATCTACTATTGAAGAAGTTGTAGCAGTATCGTTATCTATTGCAACAGCTTTTATACTATGATTTCCTACTATAGTAGTCCAATTAGCAGTATATGGGGCAGATGTATCTTCAGAAATTTTAGTATTATCTACAAAAAACTCTACTTTGGAAACACTTCCATCGGTATCATTGGCATTAGCTGTTATGTTTAGCGTTAGTCCTTCGGAATAGGAAGTATCTTTTTGAGGAGATGTAATCTCAATAGTTGGAGGTTGATTGGTAGGGGTTTCTGTATTTTTAAAGATCAAGTTATTCAAATTAAAATCATCACTATCCATCACAATTCGTAATATTTGTAAACCAGCATTTAAAGTCACAGAAGTTGTTACCGTTTGCCAATTTTGCCATCCACCAGTATTAGGGACATTAATTTGACCACTAATGTCTTGACCATCAACTTCTATATGGAATTTTTTTTCAGAAAGGGTTGTAGCTACTCTAGATTCTAATGTATATGTTTTAGAAGCACTTACATTTACAGTATATTCAAGCCATTCTCCTGTTTTTGTCCAACCAATATTGTGTCCTCCTTCAGAACAAACTTCAATGCCTACAGCATCATCTCGATATACGCCCCCTTCGTTATCGGTAGAGGAATCATTAAATGCTACGTTTGCTCCTCCAAGATCATAATTCTCGGCTTCAATCTTACCAGGGATATTTTGTGGAGTACCTCCGTAGGGAGACTGATTACCAGATGAATCTCCACCACCATCAATCTCTGGGAACTGTTCATTTGTATTTGCAACTTGTCCGCCTTGCAAAGGAATATTTAATATGGTTACTGTATTATTATAGTCATCTGTAATTCTAAAATCAAAAGGCCCAGCTCCCAACATAGAACCTACTCCGAGTTTTTTAAAATAATTATCATTGGTTCTTTCCATATCAAGAAATAAGGCATCTCCTGTTAAACGATAGCTTACTTTTTTTACTTTGTTTTTATGATTTCTTATCTGCATGTATGCCCAATAACGAGTAGAACCATCTTTAAAGAAAATTCCAATTTTATTATTAATAGGACATGAAATTAATTTCCATTCCACATCTATAACTCCAGTTTCTAGAGAAGAAATTTGTTCAAAAGCTTTTTTCTCTAAATCCAATCCTCCGTAAGGACATCCAGGACATTTATCGTCTATTCTAACAATGACTTTTTTGTTATTACTTTTATTAGTGACCTCAGCACAAGCTCCACAAAAATCGGCTAGTCCATATTGTTCCTGATTAAGGGCTGCCGTAAGAGTATTTGAAGGATAAGGAATACTGCATGTTCCTCCTACACCTTCATAATTATACCAAGTAGATTTTCCATTGTATGTTTGACTAAACATACTCCAGTTTCCTATCATACTTATAAAAAGTAATGATAGAAGAAGTGATATTTTATTCATGATTTTTCGATTTTCAAATATCTAAATGCATCACTCAATACATCCATTTATACAGACAAATTCTATGTTTTATCTATTATAAATGCAGTACTTAGAGTTTGCTTTTAAACATTTTAGTTATGATTTTAAGGTAGAATTATAGCTAGCAAAAGCTGTTCTTTTATTATCTTGATTATGTTTTATTTTCCGTCTATCGCTATTATTTATGCGATTGTTTTTTCATAAATTAATTTTAAGAAAGTAGAATTGTATCTCAATATGTTCTATAGTATTAGAATGTATAATAAAAACCATTCGATGCTATTTTTTAGCATAGCACCGAATGGTTCAAAATAGAGGTTAGCGTTTTATCATAACCTTACCACGTACTTCTTCGTTTGGTAAAGAGATAATATAAAAGTATAAGCCTTCCTGAAGTCTACTTACATTAAAGGATTTTTGATTATTTCCTTTTTGTCTAAGTGAGCTATTATTATCTAAAACTTTAATCCCACTGGTATTGAATATCTGTAAATTAAAATCTGAATTTGCTATAGATGCGTTTATAGTTACATTCATCAAGTCTCCAACAACTGGGTTAGGATGCACATTTACATTATCAATAGTTTCAATATGACCAATTCTTACATTGTTCGAAGCATCTAAGTAGGTTCTATGAGGGTTAGAGAACCCAAAACCACTTGCTTTATCCCAATTAATAGACCAGGTCATTAATCCTCTAAAATCACTATACCCAGATGGGTTTCTTAATGTGTAACGTCCTCCAAAAGATTGTCCTTTGATAATATAATCTAAGGCTTTGTGTACCTCTGCAGGTGTTGTATATCCACTTCCAGCTGCAGAAGTAGTAGCAGGTAAGCCGATAGCTACCTGCTCTTGTCTTAGCGCTGGAAATTGTTGTCCTCCAGCTACTGGGAATCCTTGTAATAACATATCTGCCATTGCTACGTGGAAATCTGCATTAGCCGAACTGTAACATAATCCATCTAATCCAAGCATACATCCTGTGTTATAGTGTTGTACATGGATATAATCCATATCGTTACGTAATGCATAAATTAAAGGAAGATAAGCTCCTGCTGGACCTCCGTAAGAGCTGAAACCTCCTTGAACATATAAGGTCTCAGGTGCCATTGATAATATGAAATCAGAATTAAATTGTGATATAATTGTTCTAAAAGCACTAATAAGGTTAACAACTTTTGGAGATGTAGGATTTTTTAAATCTGTATCTCCTGCTGCAAGAGAAATGGATTGCCCTTCAAAATCGATATCCATTCCATCAAAACCATATTCTCTAATAATATTAATCATGGAATTACTAAAAGCTTGAGCATCTGCAGGGGTATTAACACCAACGACTCCAGTTTCGCCTCCCATCGAGATCAATACTTTTTTACCTTTACTTTGTAATGCTGCAACATCGTTTTTAAATTCCTGTTTACTAGCATAAATTCCAGGGTCTGGTGTGAATGTCATTGTAGATCCTATAGAAACTGTAGGAACTGCAAAAGAAATATTAATGACATCCCATTTATCTGAAATCTCACTAAGCTTCATTGTGCCTGCCGGATTATTAAAATTATGCCAGTATCCTACTAATATTCGTTTAGGAAGATCGCCTCCTGAAGGTGGATTTATTGATCCTACAGTGACGTTAACTGGCGTTGAATCGACAGTTGTATTAGCATCGTTGATTGCCTGTGCTGTGAGCGTATGGCTTCCCGACGTTGCGATCCAATTTGCACTATATGGTGTAGAAAGGTCTTCCCCAATCATATTACCATCTACATAAAATACTACTTTGCTTATAGAGCCATTTGTGTCGTTCGCATTAACTGCTATATTTACAGATTGTCCAACAGTAAAACTTGAACCAGTAGTTGGTTGTGTTATAGATACAGTAAATGTTCCACTACCACCTGAGCAGTCTCCAATTTCTTTCCAAGCATTAGGCCAAGCCCAACCATCTGGGTCACCAGGAGCGTAAGGACCTCCTGCGCTACACCATCCGCCAACGATACATTCATATTTTTTACCAAAATTTTGTACAATATCACCTGTATTATATGCAGATCCGTCTGCGTATGCAGTCGCATCACAATCACCTCCCGTATTTGTGCTTACAGTAATATTTACTGCTGTAGAAGTATTAGTTGTTGCATCATTATCTGTTGCCACTGCAGTTAAAGAATAACTTCCATTAGCTGCATTATTCCATGTATAACTGTATGGACTGGTTACATCTTCTCCTAATTTTATGGTTCCGTTATAAAATTCTACTTTAGAAACAGATCCATCGCTATCTGATGCACTAGCGTTAATGATAATACTGCTACCAGTTGTAATGTTAGTTCCAGAGGTTGGAGATGTTATTGATACCTGAGGAGCACTACCACTTCCGCCTCCACTACAAGGTCCTGTTAATTCCCAAACATTTTCATTGTTTGTAACAGGGTCATTGTTTTGCGTCCACCATTTAGCTTTATACTCATTACCTTGATAAGAAACCATATCGCCTCCTGTATATACCTGTCCAGGCACATATGCAGGAGATGTACATGAACCTCCAGTACTACTATTTACGATAATGGAAACAGAAGAAGAGCCTTCTCCATTTTTATCATCAAAAGCTTTAACTGTAATTGTGTAGGTTCCTTCAGGAACACTATTCCAGTTATAGGTATATGGTACCGTTATTTTTTCTCCTAAAAGTGTAGAGCCGTTATAGAATGCTACTTTAGCAATGGTACCGTCATTATCACTGGCACTGGCAGAAATGTTAATATTAGTACCTGCTGTAAATGTGTCTTCTGCCTGAGGAGATGTAATAGATACTATAGGTAATTCGTTGTCTCCACTTCCTGTAACTGTTATTGATACAGAAGAAATGGCGGTATCCCCTTCATTATCTGTTGCTTTTGCTTTAATAATATAATTACCAGCAGAAACAGTTTTCCAGTTATAAGTATATGGGGATGAGGTGTCTTCTCCTATTTTAATAGCTCCGTTATAAAACTCTACTTTGGTCACTGTCCCATCACTATCATTTGCATCTGCAGTTATAGCGATATTTGAGTTTTCGGTAAATACTTCCGAAGACTCTGGGGAGGTAATAGAAACAGTGGGGTTTGCATTGGTAATGACACCATTTGCAAAAACCTCATTAACCTTATTTATTAATGGTGATTTTACATTTGACCATCTTTTTAGTTTGGTTCCAAAAGATTGAACAGATCCACTTATTTCTAAATCGCCATAAACAGTCCATACTATGGTTCCAGCGAGGTTATTATCTTTAATATATTGTGCTTTTATACCAATAGACTCCTCATCGTCATAACTCAAAAAGAAATTTCCTTTGGTCATATAAGGTACTTTAGCCTGATCATCCCAGTGTCTTGTCCACCCACTGCCTTCTCCAGTTTTTTGTTTAATGAAAAAATAATTAGGAGTACCATCATAAATATCTTGTGGCCAATTTGTATAATCAGCAGCAGTACTTACGGGACCGTCGGGTTGTACAGTAACATTTCTTTTAACCGTAGGTGCATTTAGTGCTGCGTTACCATTTGTTACAACACCACGTCCGTAAAAAGGAATACCAAAGTTTATTTTATTGGAAGGTACTCCCATTGATGTCATTTTGTTTAATAGAGATTGCCAATTAAAATCTGGGGCTTCAGCTCCGTCATACGGATATACAGCAGCATTATGTCCTGCTTTGTTAGAAAAACCTCCTGCAAAATCGTAAGTCATCATGTTAAAATAATCCATGATATTGGCTAGGTTTGTCCAGTTAAATCCTTCTAGTTTTTTATAGTCTGCGGCCATAGCAGCAGTGATCAATTTATCTGGACCTATGGCATTTCTAATTTCTTGAACTAGAGTTTCAAAATTAGAATAGTCTGCATTTGTTCCAGTAAAATTCATTCCAGGATAAGGCCCAGGGTATTCCCAATCTAGATCAATACCATCGAACCCCATACTTATTAACTTTTTGCAATCTTGTATAAAACGTTCTCTTTTGACAGGGTCTGCTGCCATTTCGGGAAAGTGTTTACACATACTCCAGCCACCTATAGAAGCCATTACTTTTACTCCATTTTGATGGGCTAATTCTAATAACCCTTTTCCATCACTGCCTTCTTTTGGTAACGGTAATGGTAAATTACCTTGGAGACCCCACTCTTGGTGACTCCAAGTATTTCCGCCAATAGTTACTTGATAACCAAGAGCTTCTGCTCGTAGTTTTACAGCTTCATTTATATGTTGGATAGGATCTATTTCTCCAAATAGAATGTGATAATCCCAACTACTATATATATCACTATATAATAAGTCTCCTGGTTGCTGTACAGCCCCAGATTGGTGGATTTGCTTATTTCGAAGATCTCCACTGTGTAGAGAGCCATCGTTGGCTACTCCAAAAAAAGAATAGTTAAGAATGGTATACTTAGAATAGTCAATATTTAAATGAGTTAATGCGCCTTGGCCAGGTACTCCTGCGGTTACTTGTTTCCAAGCGTCCCAATTAGTTATATAACCAATAATTTGCTTATCATGGTTTGACGTGTTAGCATTGCCACCAGTATTTACCTGAGCATTTGACAGATTCTGATGTAGTAAAAATGACAAAGCAATAAGCCACGAGAAAATTTTTAATGTGCTTTTGATAAAAAGAGTATTCCTTTGGGAAGACCTTAGTATAATTAATTTCATAAGTTTAAGATTTGTATTCATTTTGTTAGGTTTGGGATTTGAATTATTGAAAGGGTTCTGTTTTTTTTAAGAATAATAGAGGTTTTTTAAGCCCTTAATTTCAATTGCTTAATAGCCTGAATTATTTAACTATAAGTTTTTTGATAACCCGCTTTGTAGCACTGGATATTTTAACAAAATACAATCCAGAAGAAAGGTTAGCTATATTTAACTTATCGGTTACGTGTGCGTTATGAATTATGTTACCTGTGTGATTCAGTATTTGAACAAGAGAAGGTTTTTTTACCTTTATTGTAAACCTTCCTGCTTTAGCAGGGTTAGGATATAATAAGAATTGATCATCATTATCATCAATACTTCTAGAAGTATTACCAATAATACCCCATTCAAATGCTTCATATGTAGAAAGGGGTTCTGCATCACAAGTCATTGGAATTGTTCCATTTTGAGAAGATATATATAAACCATTATTACCTTTAAATCCTACTTTTCCATTCTGGATAGTTACCCATTCAAAAGTTTCCCAACCATCAATCTCAGTTCTGTTACAATTAATAGGCTCAGTTCCATTTTCTGAAGAAATAAATAAGCCATTATTTTGCAATGCTATTTTTCCATTACCTGCGTCCATGACTATAAATTGTTCCCAACCCTGTATGACTTCTCGGTTACAATTTATAGGTTCAGTACCATTTTCTGAAGATACATATAACCCATTATTTCCTTTTAACCATATCGTTTGTCCTATAGGTGCTAGACTTCCATTACTAGAAGTCGTAGTAATAGTTACCTCATCACTATTATTAAGAGTTCCGTCACTTATGGTCAACTTAAAAGTATACGTATTACCAGCAGTTAGCCCTGAAATAATAGGAGTGCTTACCGTATTATTACTTAACGAAACAGTAGGGCCACTAATTTGTGACCATTCAAAAGTAATTGAGTCTCCATCTGGATCGCTTCCATTACCTGCTAAATTTGCTGTTATCGCATCGCTTGGTAATTGTTGATCTTCTCCAGCATTAGCAATTGGCGATTGATTTGTTGGGCTTTCACAAGTTTTAAGATAAAAAGAGCCAAATACACTTGTGTTTCTCCATCCATCACTAGAAGTAGCAATAGATGCTATCTGCGTATCTCGATCGCCCCCATTATCATCATCATCTATAACGATGTCTAAGCCTATTTGATTTCCTTGTTCTGGAACGACCCCTATAGTAGACCAGGGAATGGCAACTTTTAAAGTATAACCAGAGTTGGTAGCATACATCGTATGGTTTATTCCTTGAATATTTCTAACCGAATGACCACCAATATTAATATTCGGATCATTCCAACGGAATCCTAATTGAAAATCATTGATGCCATCATAATTAGTTCCTTTGCTATTATCTCCATCAATGAATATTTCTACAACATCATCATTCCACCATTCCGTACCAGAATCATTCATTTTTGTAGCATCATTAACTTCTACTAATACATATAAATTATTAGCATCGTAGAGGACTCTCCCATTTCCTGAATAATCATTGGGAAGACTACCAATAGTGGCGTTTTTAATTTCCATAACTTGAGCTATAGACCAAGTGTTTTCTATGGTTTGATTTATTATAGGCGCTGTATTTGTATAAGCTATGAACGAATCAATACATGGAGCAGTATCATTGTCTAAAATAGTAATCGTTGCGCTCGTGTTATTTCTTAATTGATAGCCACTGCCTGGTTGCAATATTAATTGCAGAGTCTCATTATTTTCAAATTTATTATCGTCAATGGCGTTAATGGTAATAATTTGAGAGGAATTATCAGGAGTTAATGTTACAGATCCAGATAATAAAGGTGTCGTATTATAATCAGAGTTTGTTGATGTTCCTTCTACAATGTAAGGCACTGTAATGTTTTGTGAAATTTGAGAGGTCGAAATTGTAAATACCCCAGGAGTACCAGATTCTGATGCTTCATTTATTGTTGCTTCAATTGTAACAACCGCCTCAACATTAACAACTATTGAATCTGTAAAGTTACCTTCTTCAGATGTAGCAGTTATTGTTGCTGTTCCAATACCATGTGCAACTATTTCTTTATTGATATCATCATAGGTAGCAATATCAGAATTAGAACTATTCCAATTTACTGTTTTATTACTTGCATTCGAAGGATTGAAGTTTAATGATATTGTAGCCGCTTCTCCAGAAACCATAGTAAGTGCCTCTTTTGACAAAGAAACCCCTTCAAGCGGAATATTAGTATTGTTTATTATTAGGTTAAAATCTTCATTTGTTTTAAGGATAGCTGGCTCTCGTTCTATAGCCTCCATGGATAGGTTATTAAACACTGCTTTTCCTTGTTTTCCATAAACCATAATAGCTGCTCCATCAGTTGGAATAGTATAGGTAGCTTCTGTTTCCAGATCTAAACCAGTGCCGTTAATAGAAACATTATCAAAATGAACATTCAAAGCACTATTACTTCCCAGTTGTATGCCATGTCGCTGAGCATTAATGATATCTATATTTTCGAATAAAACATTTTGGATGGGAAAATTAGTTGCGTTAATTTCTATAGCTCCGCGCTCTGTATTCCATAAATCATTACTTGTTCCACAAGCAATAATAGTATTTTCGTAAAACTTAATTTGTGTGGTATTTTCGAAATGATAGCCAGGAAAATCAGTAGTTAAACGTAAACCAGATCCACCATGACTATCTTTTATAATACAATGGTGTACTTCGTGTCTATCGCCTCCAAAAATAGCAGCTCCTCCAGCTCTATAATTGTTCTCTACCGTATTGTATTTAAAAATATTATGGACTCCTATTGGTGCAGACAGTGCATTATTAGGCCAAACTGCCATAGCATCATCTCCATTACTTCTAAAATTGTTCTGAGAAACTATCGTGTTAGATGTCCCTTGACACAGATTTATTCCATCGGCATAATTATTTCTGATTCTGTTATGAGAGAATTCCAAATTTTGTGTAACATCAATAGGATAAGGTGCATCGTATCCTGCTATCCAAGCACCACACTCAAAATGTGTAACCCATACGTCGTGAATGCTCGAACCTGTTCCGTAGGTTCCCATAAAACCTTTATACGTTACATATTGTCCATTTAAAAATCGTTGATCATTAACTGTGTTTAGATATAAATTAGAAATCTCCACATTAGAGCAGCGTGCAAATATACCTCCCGAAAAAATAGCTTCAGTAGAAAAATAAAGTTCGGTATACCACATACCTGCTCCTATAACTCCAATGTTGTTTTGCTTTATTTCAAGTTTTTGAGCTAAGGTAAATTGACCTGAAGGAATGTAAACGCCAGTTCCTGTTCGTCCTGCTGCTTCTAGTGCAGCATGGAAAGCTGATAGGTCATCTATACCATCATTTGGAATAGCCCCATAGTCGGTTACTGAAAAATAGCCAGATGGTTTTTCTATTGGAACAGGTACTTTTTCAATTTCTATAAAATCAATACCATATTCGAAAGAATCACCATTGTTTTTTTGGATTTTTAAAACATCTCCAGGGGATAGTACATTATCCAATAAAAAATGAACTTCATCAAAACGCATTCTGGGTCTGGCACTTGGATTGTTTTGTGGTTCTGTATTTGGGAAATACTGCCACGCCCAATAAGATGTTAAATCTATAGTCTTAATTAAATTATCATTAATGTATATATCCAATGCTCCTCGTGTTCCTTCTCCATTAGCACCATCTGGCATAGTAAATCGTAAAGTAACACCTTCTGCTGTATGATTTACAATCCATTGAACATAGGCCCCATTTGAAGGCAACCCAATATACTTTTGATCTGAAGCTTCAGCTGCAATAAGATTTTCGTTAAATTCTGGGTTTTCGTAAAAAATAGCGCCACCACCATAATTACCAGTTTCAGATTCATATCTATGATAAGGCATTTCATAGGCACCCCTGGGAAGTCCATCACTTTGCGCATATATTTGACTCTCTTGGGTAGAGCATAATGTAATTAAAATTAATAGTATCCACGATTGAAAAGATTGGGACGGAATATGTGGTGATAAAAATGCCTGAATAGCACATTTTTTTAAAGATGATTTTATCATAATTGTAGGTTTTAAATATATCATCAAAATTTGATAGAGTTGGTTTACTTACTTAACTATAAATAGCTGAAATAATAAAAACAAGCTATTTGAGTTAGAATTATCAATTTGAGGCAATTATAAGACTAATTTGAAGGAATTGATGGTAGAATAAGAGCTACAAAAACACATCAATTAGTAGTTTAATCTATACAAAAACACATCTTTTATATTTTTATTTAATTAATAATCAGTGCTTTGCGTTATCGGTAGAGATGTGATCCAAAATAGCCATCTTAAATGACCCTCTATAATTGCAGAAAATTCGATTACTTTGATTTAAATATTAATCTATAAAAGGGAATTATTTTTTACTGAAAGACTTTTTATATAAAATACTAACAATAATAAAAGCAAGGTGAAATTTTAATTAATGTTAGTTAAAAAGGGGATGATATTTTTATTGCTCAAAACATTTCTACAATTTTAGATTATTTCGGCTAACAATGTTGTTAATCAAAATGAAATTGATAATGCATTGATATATAGTGAAATGTAAATTATTGATGAAGCTGAATTACATTTGGGAATGTTCAGGTTCTTGGGTTTTTTAAAATGATGCATATAAAACGGGAGATTTAATGGTACGCCTAGTGACCAAATGCTATCCTTTGTTTAATCATTATGTAACAATTATTAGGGAATTAGTTTTTATAACGTACAGCCACTTGTAGGTGATCCAAATATTTTTATTAATACTAAACCCATTCACATGATTAAAACTTATTATTTATCTCATCGTTTTTCTTTGTGGTTTATACTCTTTTATATGTTTTTTTTTACATATAAAATCGAAGCCAAAACGGATACAATTTCATTAAAAATTTTCGATGTAAAATCATCCGAAGTTAATTGTAAGGAAAGAACAAATAACACTTACAAATACGATTTTTTGCCTCCAGTAACAACTCCATTAATAAACCCGCCTTGTTCTAGTTCAAAAATAGTATTACCTATAGAGGTGCTAGGAGAGGAAGGTCAAGTTGTAGAACGTTGTTTTAACTTAGACCAACAACAGGCTGCCAAAGTAAAACGATTATGGCTACAGGTTAATAATCTTAGCTATGAAAACAAAGCCTCTATACAAGTTAATAATGGAAATTGGTTACCTCTTAACCACCAGACAACAGAGATTCAGTATCAGGAAAAAGCAAGAGGCGGCATGGTACATGGTGGTTTTAATACCATACGTTTTAGCATACCTGTAACAGATTTTGTGTCTGGTGGTAATAACGTTCGGTTTCGCTTCAATAAATCGGATGGTATTTCTATTGGTTATCGCGTAATCAAATTAAATTTATTGGATGCCAATGGGTCTAAAATAATATCAGAAGCTACTTTTCTAGAAGATAATCCCGAAAATTGGGAACCACCTATTGCTGGTCAAGCTGCTATTGATGCTGGTAAGAATTTATGGAAAAATGCAGATCTAATGAATCATTATCTCGCACCAGGTGTAAAAGGATTTTGGTACAATCAAGAGCTACCTACAAGACGCCCTATTCGAGCCAAATGTGCTTCATGTCATGCCCAAGACGGAAGAGATTTAGAGATTTTTAGTTATTCAAATGCATCTATTATTGAGCGATCTAAATACCACAACCTAACAGAAGAGGAAGGTCGGCAAATCGCTTCTTATATAAGGTCATTATCGGAAGAACACACTAATGTTGGTCGTTATGGCCGACCGTGGAATCCTCCATATCAGCCTGGTCCCGAAATAGCCAATAAACCTATAGAACAATGGGCAGCTGGTGCTGGATTAGATGCTGTATTGAATAAAGATGAAGATATGTTATCGCATTTATTTCCTAGCGGAGTTACAAAGCAAACAGTCAATGATTGGTTTAATTCTGATAGAATGGATGATCGAACCATTATTCCGTTGGCTATTCAGTTTCCAGATTGGAAACATTGGTTGCCTATGATTCATCCCATAGATGCTTTTAATAAAAATGGATATATTGAAAGCCCTGCAAGGCAAAGAAATCCTATTAAAGGCATACAGGATTTTAGAAATTATCTTGAAGCAATGCCTCCTGAAAATCGTAATAAGTCTGAGTTTTTATCAAAAATGTCTGAAATGTGGAGGCATTTCCGTTTCTTTTTTGCTGAAGGTGGTACAGATGAACATTGGAGGACTAAAAATGGATTGGCTGCACAACATCTTTCGGATGATATATCCAGAGAATGGGCTGCTACCAGTTTGGCAAGGTTATTAGCAGTAAAGAATTTTGAATTCATGAATGAATTTGATTTACAAGATAAAGCACATTGGTTTGTCGATCCAATAGATCAGCCTGGGGAGCGACAATGGATAGGAAATAGATATTCTGTATTCGAAATCCCTGCACATTTTCAGGCGTGTGTAAATAATGACTGTAGCCAGTTTAAAACACAACCTACAACCACAGGTTTATATGAAACCACAAACTGGTATCATTTACAGTTTGTTCTTAATGGCGGCAATGGATTTGTAGAAGATGTATCTCCTACCGATTTTAATTACCAGCATCCTTTTATTATCAAAGCTTCAATACATTCTGGTATTAATGAACCTGTTAGGTATTTTGCTTCATACAATTGGATGTATCAGGTGCGCTCATGGACTGGAGACCCTTCTCCAAATTCAATTAAAGGTTTTAGAATGAGAAATCAAGGACCGTGGACTGCCTATGGTATTTCTGATAGCAACGAGTTTTTTGGTATGCCAGCGGGTGAATGGCACGGGCTGCTTAATGATATAAAACCTAGACTTTCTTTGTGGGTCTTAGAAGCAGAATTACGTCAATTTCTCAAAGAAGTTCAAAAACCTGAATTTGATTTAACAAGATGGAACCGTCAACCCATAGGTAATCAATCACACTCATTAGATACTGCTAATAAAAATAGTGTATTCGATATTTCTACCACAAGAGATATCTTTAATTATGCTGATAAATTTTATTACCTGATTCCGAAGTTTAAAGAAGCAGGTGTCGATTGTCATATTATGGATCAACTGATAAACTGGAGTAAAGAAGCCTGGCCATTATTAGATTGGGAAAAATTTCGAGTTACATCTTGTATTGATGCATCTAACAATATTCGTACTATTGTAAAAACGGCCTATTTTGGAAGCATTCCAGTACAATCAGCTAGGCTAAATGCAGGCGCAGTACTTGGAGTGAATCAACCAGTAGCTTCTTTTGATGGGCGCACTCTACTCATTGTTCAAGGAGATGGTAATGTTGTAATTTATCAGGATCCTGAGGGTAATGGTACTAAAAAAGGCATTCCGTTTTTTGGCACTAATGTCAATGGAGTCACTAGGTTGGTTATTCAAGGTGATGGTAATATAGTCGGTTATGATAGTCATGGTGAAGTCGTTAAAGCAACCAATACTAATGGAAATACAGGAAACAAATTATACCTTTTGGAAAATGGCAATATTGTATACAAAGATTCGGATGGTAGCAATATTTGGTCATCAAGAAGTCCGTTATCAGAAAATGCAAAACCGATAGTAGATTATAATTGTGATTGTACTGGAGATGTTTTATGTATTTTGGGAGGTTCTTGCGATGACGGTAATTCTTGCACCATTAATGATCAGTTTGATGCAGATTGTAACTGCAAAGGTGTTTATAGTGATCAAGCAGATTGTGATGAAGATGGTGTTACCAATATACTTGATTGTGATCCATACGATACTCAGAATACAAATATAATAGGAGGTCATTGTGGAGATTCTTCTTCTAATATTAGAACAGCTAGTTACTCAGGAAGCCCTTTATTAATATCTGAATTGAATGCAGGGACAGCATTAGGAGTTAATCAACCAGTTGCCTCTGTAGATGGGCGCACAGTACTTGTAATTCAGGGTGATGGTAATGTTGTGGTTTATCAGGATCCCGACGGTAATGGCTCTAAAAAAGGCATGCCTTTTTTTAGCAATAATGTAAACGGGGTTACTAGATTAGCAGTTCAAGGAGATGGTAATATAGTGGGGTACGACAAAAATGGTCAAGCAGTTAGCGCAACAAATACTAGTGGAAATGGATACAGGTTATTACTTCAGAATGATGGTAATATTGTTTATAAAGATACTAATGGCAATGATATCTGGATTTCAAAAAGTTCGTTATCTGCAATTGCTGGACCAGTAGTGGACTATAACTGTCATTGTACAGAAAACAAGTATGGTTTAGCTAAAAACGATACCAAAGATGATCAACGAAATAAATTACAAGTATTTCCAAACCCAGCAACATCATTATTTACTATTCAATCTTCTGAAAAAATAGCGATTCACTCTATAAGTGTGTTTACGCTTCAGGGAAGGCTTATATATAATAAAAAAATGAACGACAGGTCTACATTTAATCATAAGATTAATGTTCAGACTTGGGGAAATAATATGTACATATTAAAGATTGAAACGGATCAATTGACTCACTATAAAAAGATATTAGTTGAATGATAAATTGGTCGTGTTATAATAGATTTATAAGTTAAATCATTTAATATTTTGTTTTTAGAAGCAGTACCTTAGAAACATTGTAAGTTAAAAAAGTCTTCTTTATTCTTTAATGTGATAATGATAACGACTTAACCAAAAGAAGAATAAAAAAAGCGAGCTGAAGATAAAATCCTCAACTCGCTTTTACTAATTAAATAAAATATTAAGGCACTATTATTTAACCAATTTTAGTGTTTTAACACCTTTAGAAGTGTTTATATTAACAATAAATAATCCTTTTGATAATGATGATATATCAATTACAGATGTTCCATCATAACTAAAGCTCTTTACGGTATTTCCTGCTAAATCTGTTATGTTAACATGTGCTGTTTCATTCAGTCCAACGATTCTTATCTGATTCACACCAGGGTTAGGAACTACAGCTACAACTTGCTGCTTCTCATCAACCAATGATGTAGATACCTGAGTTGTTCTTGTTGTGATGCCATTAGATTGCATTTGTTCTACAATTGCTGATAATAAAGATCTGCTATCATTTACATCCTGAGATATTTCCCAAATCATGATACCTCCCAGGTTATTGTCTTTGGCATACTGTGTTTTAGCTTTTATGGTAGGGATACCGTTATATTCAATACCATTAACCACATCCAGGTTCTGAACATTATTACCATAATCCCTTAACAGGTCACGATAAGATACATAGTCATTGGATGACCTTCCATAAAAAGGCACACCAAGAACTAGTTTTTTTGAAGGCAAGCCTCTGTTTAACCAGTAGTTTGTACATTCTTGAGCAAAACCATATGAGGAGTGAGGGGATCCACCATCGTAAGCCATAATATTAAGAAAATCCACATCTTCAAATACCGCATTATGGACATGCTGACCATAATAATCTCC
>CANNAN010000006.1 GCA_947502635.1 uncultured Flavobacteriaceae bacterium | reverse complement strand
AATCCTGAATCCTTTGCTTTTCTTTTAATTCGGCTTCACGTCTTTTGGCTTGCAATATTAACTCTTGTTGTCGTTTTACAGCAGCTTCTACCCGATTGATTGAATCTTGAACTCTTTGTTTTTCTTTTAATTCAGCTTCATGCTTTTTGACCTGTATCAATAACTCTTGCTGACGTTTGGCTTCTTTTATTTCTAAAATTGAATCTTGCTTTCTTTTTTCTCTTTCTTCCCTTTTTCTTATAATTTCTTCTATCTTTTTCCTCCTTTTTTCTTTTTCTCCAATAGCCTTAGTTCTTTCTTTTTCTTCATTTGCGAAATACAAATCCATCATGTCTTCATTAACCGATAAAAAGTCAGAATCCACAAAACCTACCCATTCTTTATATATTACTTTATAGATATCCTTACCTAAATAACTGGTAACTATACATTTTTCATTTTCTTTAAATTGAGCTAAAGGCTGTGAGAAATCATTAAAGTTTTTGTAGATACTACCATCCTCAAGAAACCTTGTAGGTATAGAAACTTCTTGTGAAAAAATGTTATTTGAAAATATTAAACAAATAACCAAAAAGAAAAACTTCATATTATTCAATTGTAGAACGTGTAAATATAATAACCAATTAAACCAATAGCTAAAGAAACAATACCAAATTTAAAATAAGGATTTAAACAAGTCTGTTAATCTATTTATTGTTCTGTTAAACTTTATTTTCTCAATTAATAATACCAAATATTAAGTTATAAACTTATTTCTTTTTGCTAATTTAGTACGAACATTTTTACACTGATTAAAAGTAGATAAGCTATCATTATCTAAAACATCTTTATGAAACATTTATATATTTTAATTTTTATTCTATTATCAAACTGTACATCACAAGTTAAAAAGCAAAAAAACACGACACCTCTTTATAACTATGATGTAGAACAAAAAATATCTGAATTAGGAATTGAATTAAAATCTGGAAAACTTCCTCCAGGCATTAATATAGAAATGGCTACACGTACCAATAATTTAATTTATTTATCAGGAAATGGACCAGTAGCTCTCAACGGTAAACGAATTACAGGAAAAATAGGAACCGATTTAACTACAGAGCAAGGTTATAACGCAGCTAGATTAGTTGCTATTAGACATTTGTCAACCTTAAAAAAAGAAATAGGAGACCTAAATAAGGTTGTAAAAGTTGTAAAAGTTTTAGGCATGGTCAATTGTGATGGCTCTTTTATAGACCATCCAAAAGTTATTAATGGTTATACCGACTTATTCTTTGAAGTATTTGGAGAACGAGGTAAACACGCCCGCTCTGCTGTAGGCATGTCCTCTTTGCCTTTTAACCTTGCTTGTGAAATAGAGGCTATCGTTGAAATAAGAGATTAAAATAAATTGATACAATAATAAACTAAACAATAGATATAAATATGATACCACTCGACGATTTATTATTATTTGCATTAGCATCATTAATTATGGTACTCTCACCAGGACCAAATATGATTTATCTGATCTCAAGATCGTTATCTCAAGGAAAAAAAGCAGGCATCATATCGCTTTTGGGAGTGATGTGTGGATTCCTATTTCATATTCTTATGGTTTCTTTTGGGTTAACAGCTATATTTTTTGCTGTCCCCTACGCATTTGTGGTGGTTAAATTTCTTGGTGTAGGTTACTTGTTATATTTAGCGTATACTACTGTTAAATCTAAAAATAAAATTTTTGATGCCGACCAAAACTTAAAATCTGATAAACCTCTTAAACTTTTTAATATTGGACTATTAACCAATATCCTAAATCCAAAAATGGCGATCTTTTATCTTTCTTTTTTTCCTCAATTTATAAAACCAGAGTACGGTTCTATTTTGAGTCAAAGTTTTCAACTCGGCATTGTACAAGTACTGATTAGTTTTTCAATTAATTTTTTAATTGTAATATCTGCTGCAAAAATGGCAAGTTGGTTCTCAAAAAAACCTATTTGGCTAAGAATTCAGAAATGGTTTATGGCTTCGGTATTAACTGGACTTGCTGTTAAAATGGCTATAACTAAAGCGAAATAATTAATTGTTGTATTTAAATAAGTGAGGTTGATTTATTATTAATCACCATTCTGAAATGTCTCGTCGCTTATGTTTCGCTCAGTCGACGTGATAAATCACTATTTATAAAATACATGAATACTATTAGTCGGTTGAGATTTGTATTGGGTTTACATTATTTTTATCATCCTAAAAGAACAAGGATAAGATAGAGGCGCAAATAAACCCAGTAATTGCTAACAGCGTTGTCATAACTGTCCAACTTTTAAAAGTTTGTTTTTCCGAAAGTCCTAAATATTTACCGACTAACCAAAACCCACTATCATTAACATGAGACATGATACTAGCTCCTGATGCTACTACAATGACTAGTAATGCCTTTTGAGGGTCTGAAACAGACTCCGCCAAAAGTGGTGCTGTAAGTCCAGCTGCTGTAATCATGGCAACGGTTGCCGACCCTTGTAAAATACGAATAATTGCTGCCGACAAAAACGCAAACAGCAAAATACTCACACCTTCATTTGCAAAATAGTTTGCTAACATTTCTCCTGTTCCCGTATTTACAAGCATTTGTTTAAAAACACCTCCAGCACCTGTTAATAAAATTATAATTCCTGCTGGTGCCATAGACTGAGTGCTAATATTTAGCAATTGTTCCTTAGAAAACCCTCTTCGAATGCCTAATAAATACCAAGCCAACAGGTTCGCTATTATTAAAGCCGAAAAAGGATGCCCAATCATACCTAACCATTCTAATATGTTTTTTGGAATACTATTCGCTCCAAAAAAAGGACTGTTCATAACCGTATTTAAAACGATTAGAAAAATGGGAATAGTAATAATACTAATTATAATACCCACTGGAGGCGTTTTTTTAAGAGCAACAATGTCGCCATCTAATTGTGGTGCCGATATATGAATTCTCTTTGCTATATATCTACCAAAAACAGGTCCACATATTATGGCAGTTGGAATTCCTGCTAAAAATCCGAAAAAGATAACCCATCCTAAATCTGCCTTTAAAATATCGGCTACTGCTACAGGGCCTGGAGTTGGAGGAATAAACGAATGCGTTATTGCTAATCCTGCTAACAAAGGAATTCCATAAAGCAGTAAAGATTTACCTGTTTTTCTTTGCAATGCATATATCATGGGAACTAAAATGATAAAAGCAACATCAAAAAATACTGGAATAGCTACAATAAAACCAGTGAGCATTAATGCCCAAGAGGATCGCTTTTCTCCAAACTTAGCTAATAAATAAGTAGCTAAAGATTCGGCACCTCCAGAATGCTCTAAAATAGCACCAAATATAGCCCCCAACCCTACTACCATAGCAACAAAACCAAGTGTACTCCCCATACCTTCTTGCATTGTTTTTATAATTGTTAAAGGTGCCATTCCAGACAAAACCCCTACAAGAATACTGGCTATTAATAGTGCTATAAAAGCTTGTATTTTAAATCTTAGTATCAGTATCAGTAATACTATGACTCCTAATAATACAGAAGTTAAAAGAGAAAAATCTATCATAATTATTACCAATTAGTATGAAAAAATTGATTTTCTGAGGCATCTATTCTTTGATAGGTATGCGCCCCAAAATAATCACGTTGTGCCTGTATTAAATTTGCTGGTAAGTTTTCGGTTGTAATAGCTATCCAATGATTGTATGCCGACCAAAACGTATCAAATGGAATTCTATGAGATAAACTATAAGTAATACTCTTTGTTATATCCTTTTCTGTGGAAATTAATTGCTTTAATAAGTTTGATTCATCTAAATAACTTTCATAATTTTTAAATACTTCAACAGATTGCTCCATAAATTCAGAACGAATAATACAACCATTCGTCCAAATGCGAGCGATTTCAGATATGTTTAAATACCAATTAAATGTATTAGACGCCAGTCTAATTAATTCAAATCCCTGATAGTGATTGATAACTCTAGCAAATCGATACGCCTTCTTTAAACTATTAACATCTGGGGAATCGACAGTTTTAACTCCTTTCTTAATGAGACTTGATAATTGTTCTCTTTTATCTTTAAAAGAAGAGATATAACGTGCAAAAACAGCAGAAGACATCATCGTATTCACGGTCCCTAAATCGAAAGCGGCTTTTGTAGACCAAGAACCTGTTCCCTTGTTACCAGCTTTATCTAAAATTGTGTTCAAAATATACTTACCCGCTTCTTTTGTTTTAAGAATATTAATGGTTATTTCTAATAAGTAACTGGATAAATCTGTAGTATTCCAATCGGACAAAATAGTTGCTATTTCTTCGTTATTCTTAGTTATTGATAGTAATGCATAAATTTCGGCTAACAATTGCATTTCGGCATATTCAATACCATTGTGAACCATTTTCACAAAATGACCAGCGCCTTCGGTTCCTATATAAGTACAACAGGAGTTTCCTTTATTATCTTTAGCTGCTATGGTCTCTAAAACTGGGGCTATTATTCGATAACTTTCCTTATCGCCCCCTGGCATTATAGATGGTCCTTTTCTTGCGCCTTCTTCTCCTCCAGAAACACCACAACCTATAAAATGGAGCTGCTTGCTTTTTAAGTATTCAGCTCTCTTATTTGTATCTAAGTAATGGGAATTACCTCCATCAATCAAGATATCGCCTTCAGATAAAATAGGTATTAATGCTTCTATTATAGCATCGATAGCATGACCTGCCTTTATCATGATAAGTATTTTTCTAGGACGTTCTAAAGAATTAACAAATGCCTTTAGCTCTGTAAAGCCTTGTATCTGCATAGCATCGTCTACTTTAGTCAAAAAATCTGTAACATTATGTTCTTCTCCTGGTGCTATTCTATTGTATACAGACAATGTATACCCTTTTTCTGCAATGTTTAAGCTTAAACTGCTTCCCATAACCCCCAAACCTATAACTCCAAAAAATGATTGGCTCATGTTTTTACAATTTTGAAATAATATTATCTATAATTTTTTCGGGTGATTCCGAAATATCTACGCGAATTCCATATTCTGGAATTTCTAAATCATTAAATTGAGAAGTAAGTAAATCGGTATTCATAAAATGTCCGCTTCTTTTTTCTATTCTGTCTCTAATTAAATCTGGACTTCCTGATAAATGTACCCAAATAACATCACTAAACTTTGAAGATAGGAGTGTTCTATAAGTTTCCTTTAAAGCAGAGCACGCTAAAATGGCACCTTTATCTCCTGCCCACTTTTCAATTTTATTGGCTAAAGTAAGTAACCAAGGGGATCTATCATTATCATTTAAAGACAGACCTTTCGTCATTTTATTAATATTAGCTTTGGGATGAAAATCATCCCCATCAAAAAAGGGAATCTCCATTTTTTGAGACAATTGTTTACCTATCGTTGTCTTTCCACAGCCGCTAACACCTAAAAGTATAATAATCATTGATATTATTTTTTAAGATAGAACGTATCTTTCAAGCCTGATTCCGCATCAGGTCCTACCCATATATTAAAATCACCTGCTTCTGCAGCGTGAATTTTTTTATGATTCGTAAATTTTAACTGCTCCGCAGATACTTTAAAAGTGACCTCTTTAGTTTCTCCAACATTTAAATTTACATGTTGAAATCCTTTTAATTCTCTAACTGGTCGTGTAATACTGCCCACAACATCTTGAGTATAAAACTGTACAATTTCTTTACCAGTCCTCTCTCCTACGTTTGTAACAGAAACCTTTACATTTAGAATTTCATTAAAACCTATAGTATCTTTTGATATTTGTAAATTATCATATTCAAAATCTGTATAACCCAAACCAAAACCAAAAGGAAAATGTGGCGTGTAGCCAATATCTAAATAATGAGAGTCATTCCCTAAAGAGCTTTGCCAAGCACCGACAGGAATATCATACATAGCTACATAATCCTTTTTATTAGCGGGTCTTCCTGTACTTTTATGATTGTAAAAATATGGTAATTGACCAGCTTCTTTTGGCCAAGATAGGGGTAATCTACCTTCTGGCTCTCTTAGTCCGTAAATAATTTCTTGTAATGCAGCACCTCCCATAGTTCCAGGATGCCAAGACATTAAAACCGCATCGACATCATCTATAATCTTTGTTATAGTAATTGGTCTACCTGCCATAATAACTAAAACAATAGGTTTTCCTGTTTTACTCAATACTTTTATTAAATCTTCTTGAGCACCTGGTAAATCTATAGTAGCCCTGCTATGTGCTTCTCCCGATAAAATAGCCTCCTCTCCAGCAACAAAAACAATAACATCTGAACCTTTAACGTCATTGATCACTTTTTGAAATTGCTTTTTAGACTTATCTCTACTATGTGTTAGTGCTCTTATATACTTAAAATTAATATTAGCTGCTTTAAAAGCTTTTAGAGGGGTTATAGAATGTTCTTTTTCACCATCGAACGTCCAAGTTCCCATTTGATCTAAAGGAGCATCCGCTAAGGGTCCTATAAGTGCTACTTTTGTAGCACTTGACAAAGGCAATATATCACTATTTTTTAACAATACTGAACTTTTAATTGCAGCCTCTTTTGCTGCTGCTAAATGTGTTTCTTTATAAAAATTTGCTTCATTATTTTTATCTCGATATGGCGTTTCAAACAAGCCTAACCTCAACTTTATTCTTAATATGTTTTTTACAAATTCATCCAGTTGATGTTCTGCAACCTTTCCTTCTTTTATTAAATCTTTTAGATGGTGTTCGTATGCTCTACTAGTCATTTCCATGTCCATTCCTGCATTAGCCGCCTGTTCACCAGCTTGTTTTTCATCTTTTGCATAACCGTGCGCAATCATTTCTACAACAGAATCCCAATCGCTTACAACTAACCCATCAAATTTCAATTCATCTCTTAAAACTTGTTTTAATAAAAATTCATTCCCTGTTGCCGGAATACCGTTTATTTCATTAAAAGAAGTCATGACTGTTGCGACTCCTGCATCTAAAGCAGATTGGAAAGGAGGTAAATATACATTGCGTAACAATGGTTCTGGAATTATAGTGGTATTATAATCTCTACCTCCTATAACTGCTCCATATCCAATATAATGCTTAGCACATGCCGCAATACTTGTTGGGTTATTTAAAGAATCACCTTGAAACCCTTCAATATAGGCTTTTCCTAAAATAGAAGCCAAATACGGATCTTCTCCAGGAGATTCTGCAATTCTGCCCCAACGGCTATCTCTGGCAATATCTAACATTGGTGCAAAAGTCCAACGAATTCCGACAGAACTAGCTTCTATGGCTGCTATTCGAGAAGATGATTTTGCAACATCTGTATCCCAAGAAGCAGCTAATCCAATGGGAATTGGAAATATTGTTTTAAACCCATGAATAACATCCCTTCCAAAAATTAAAGGAACCTTACTAGGGCTTTCTTCTACAGCTATTTTTTGAAGTTCATCTACAAATTCAACCTTCATAACATTTAGCAGCGCTCCTACTTTTCCTTGCCTTACATCCTCCTTTAATTCGTCGGACAAGGTTTTGGCTCTACTAGATGTTCCTCTCAAATTTGTCTGCCCTATTTTATCATCTATGGACATTGTTGCTAGTACACTGTCTATAAATTTTTCTTCAACGTTACTCTCTTTTGTAGAAACTTTACTTTGAGAACAACTCATTAAAGCGGAGGCTATAATTATTAAATAATATCTCATTAAAATGGTATTTAAATATTTAAGATTTTCAAGTATCATCATTTCAATTACTCTTCTTACTTCTTAAATTATTTGATTTCAAATTTTATTTTCTTAGAAATGTTATTTGAAGCATTTCCTATATACATTATATAATTTCCTTTTTCTAAATTCCAATCTTTAATACCCTCATCATAGAAAACTAAATCATTCACATTAACTGATATTTCAACTGATTTTAACGTACCTTTTTTAACAGTAATTTTATTAAACCCTTTTAACTCTTTAAGCGCTCTCTTTACTTTAGATTTTGATTTCCCAACATAAACTTGTACTACTTCTGCCCCATCTATTTTTCCTGTATTCGAAACCATTCCTGATATAATTATTTGCTCATCTTTTGAATATATCTTTTTGTTTAATTTAAAATCTGATAATTCAAATGAGGTATAAGACAGACCTTCTCCAAAGGCAAATAATGATTTAATTTTTTTAGTATCATGCCAACGATATCCTACTAAAATGTCTTCTTTATAATATTGATTTATACTATCGCCAGGATAAGACAACTCTCCAAAATAATGTGCTGCATTATCTTTTAATTTTACTGGAAATGAGAATGGTAATTTTCCTGAAGGATTCACATGACCACTAATAACATCGGCAAGAGCTTCTCCTGCCATACTACCAAGATACCATCCTTGTATAAGTCCATTAACCTTATCTAACCAAGGCATTTCTACGGCATTTCCAGTTATTAGCACCACGCCAACATTTTTATTAACCGATATAATCTCATTTAATAAATCATCTTGCCCAAAAGGCAGTTCAAATTGTTTTCTATCTGCACCTTCACAATCCTGAAGATGACTTTTACTTAAACCTCCAACAAACAATACTAAATCTGCTTTTTTAGCAATTTCAATAGCTTCAACTTTAAGGGAATCTGCATCGTATGGAGACGGAAGTATTTCATCATATGCAGATGGACCAGAGGCAAAGCCCATTGTATGTATTACCTTGGCGTTCTTGTATTGTTTTTTTAAGCCTTCTAATGGAGAAATTTCAAATTGAGGTTTCAACTCTGATGAACCTCCTCCTGCTGTCATTGAACGTGTTGCGTTTTCACCTATCACTGCAATGGTTAATCCTTCTTGGTCTTCTATTGGAAAGAAATTTTCTCTGTTTTTTAGCAAAACAATACCTTCTGTTGCTACTTTATGTGCCACATGGTGATGTTCAACATTATTCATTTTCCCAAGAGGACGATTCGAATTCATATTTGTTCTAAGCATCAACCTTAGAATACGCCGTGCTTTATCGTCAACTATAGCTTTATCAATAGTTCCTTTTTTAAGTAGTTTTAAAAAAGGAGATGCCAAATAATAATGATCGTAATGATTAAGTGTTGTTGTACCTAATCCATCTGTTCCAGTTCCCATTTCCATGTCCAAACCATACATAGCTGACTCATGGGTACTATGAGCGCCTCCCCAATCACTTATTACAACGCCATCAAAGCCCCAATCTGTTTTTAAAATTTTATTTAGGAGCAATTCATTATGGCAGCAATATTGTCCTCTAAACTTATTATAAGCCCCCATCATCGCCCAAGCGCCTCCTTCGATAACTGATGCTTTAAAAGCTGGTAAGTAAATCTCGTATAAAGCTCTGTCACTTACCTCAACATTGATATGATCTCTCCAAAGTTCCTGGTTATTCAATGCAAAGTGTTTTACACATGCAGCTACCCCATTTTCTTGTACGCCCTTTACATAAGGTACAACCAGCTTAGAAGCCAAATAAGGATCTTCTCCCATATATTCAAAGTTTCTTCCATTTAGTGGCGTTCTGTAAATATTAACTCCTGGCCCTAAAAGCACATCCTTTTTTCTATATCGGGCTTCTTCTCCTATACTAATACCATAGGCTTTTGCAAGATTTGGATTGAACGTAGAAGCCAAACAAGTTAAAGCTGGAAAAGCAGTAATAGAATCATTACTCCACTCTGCATACCCCCAATTGTCCCAATTTATTTCTGCTCTTACACCATGAGGGCCATCAGACATCCATATTTCGGGAATTCCAAGACGTGGAACCCCTGGCGTGCTAAATTTAGATTGTGCATGACACATAGCTACTTTTTCTTCTAGAGTTAATAAAGAAAGTATACTATCTATCTTTTTTTCTATCATTTGATTTTTCTGTGCATTCACTATACTACTCATAAATACTATAAAAACTAAAAAAAGGGGTTTTATATAAAATTGCTTTATCATAATTTTTTTTGAGATGAATTTGATTTTCTTTTTTTTGAAAAAAGCCAAGGAATCAATTCAGATTCATTAAAAGCTTTCTTAAATGATTCGCCATGACCTGTATTTTCATACTCTGTATATCTTACATCAGCATTACTGTTAGACAATAGTTTAAACATTACCCTTGACCCTGCAACAGGATTCCACTTATCTATATCTCCATGAAATATCCAGAAAGGAACATGTTTTATTTTTTCCAGTTGATTCGGGTCTGAATAACCAGCCATAGGGATGGCAGCAGCAAACAACTGTGGTTTTCTTGCTATGAATTCCCAAGCTCCAAAACCTCCCATAGACAGACCTATAATATAAACTCGATCTGCATCAATATTTTTATTTCTAATAGTCTGCTCGATCAATTCTAATGCCGATTCACCTGATTCTGAAGGTAATTGACTCATGATATAAGTACCATCATCTCCTAATCCTTTAAAAGGTGTTTCTGGAGAATTACCAACCCATTTTGCCCATTCTTCATTTTCAGTTTTATTAGAACATTGTGGTACCAAAATATAACATGGGTACTTCGATTGTATCTCTGCTTTCAATAATGAATTTGAGCTTACAATTATTCCTGCTTCATGATATATTTGCATACCATTATCAATTCCTCTATCACCTCTTCCATGTAAAAATATCACCAAAGGAATTTTTTCTTTATTAATTGGACTAAACAAACGATAAGGCATTTGCATACCATTTGAAGATGTAAAAACATGCTTTACCATTAATGAATCAATAATATTGGTATTTATTTCTGAGGTTTTATTTTGAGCATTAGAACTCAAAAAAACTGGGCAAAATAAAAAAACAAACGGTATGAATAATTTTAACATCTTTATGACTTCTAAAACGTTGAAATACCCCTTTTAATTCAAGCCTAGGGGTAGTCAACGTAAAAACTAAACTAAATTGAAATTTATTTCAATTAAACTCCTAATACTATTAAGACCCACAAAAAAGAAAAACGGGTAGTGCTAAATAGATGAATATACTTTCAAGAAAATGAAAAAAACTATTTGTAATAGCCAAAAAAGAAGTTTTAGAACAAATAACAATAGTTAAAAAACAATAAATCAAATAACTAGACTAAGATTACTTATTTACCTGCTATTATACAGGGGCTATTCAAAAACGTTTAATTTGATAATTGATTTGTATAAATTCCTATAAAATGCGTTCTCACTTTTACAGGTTTTAATGTATCTACAGACGTTTCTATATTCATTACTTTAGAAGACACCAAAGGCATATGGCATTGGATGCAATTATTATTAGATGTCTTTTTAATTTCCACTGATGTAGTGCAAACATTATGAGATTCTGTTTCTACATTATGACAGCTTTGACACTTTTTATTGAATGACATATAATTATTTCTCTGGTTTTCATGTGGGTTATGACATGTTGTACAATTCATGGCATCACTTTTCTTAAAACACTTACTTGCAGAAAGTAATCCGTATTGATTACCATGTACATCTAATTTCTCCAGATCTTTCTCTGTATAATCTGGCGTAGAAAACTGGTTTAAAGTATCTCCGACAATAAAAGAAAAAGGACTTTTGCTACCTTGCATTCTTAACCCTGAATGGCATAAAGCACAAGCGTCTAAACTTTGTTGCCTACTTAAATTACTATGTTTTATTATATGCATAGCAATGGTATCCAAGGGGTTTTTCCTATGAAAATTCACATGATTAAGTGCAGGACCGTGACAACGTTCGCAATCTATTCCATACACCATTTGGGATTTTTGATAACTATTACGTTTATAAAACCTCTTAGTACTTTTTGCATAGGTTAAGTGACACTCTAAACATCTTTCAAAAATAGGCCTATTTGGAGCTAATTTATTAGAGGGGTAACCAGGACTATTAACCCAGCTATTATTCGGAGTAAAATAAGAAATTTGTAATTGGTACAGAGAGCTGTCTTGCCATTTTAAATAAGACTGTCCTTTAGTTCCAGATCCAATAACAACATCAAAACGCTCAGTACTCATAAGCGCATTATTAGGTTTAAAAAAAACATTTTGATATAAAGAATCATTTCTAATTTGCATTCTAAATGTAATAGAATCATTTAAGTCAAAACTGTTTTTATGGACATTAAAGTTTCCTTTTACGGTCTTTATATTGGCACTTGCTGATGACTTAAAATGAGCTGTTTCTATGTGTGTGTTATAGATATCTAAATGACATGCTGCACAAGCTGCAGATCCTGAAAACCCATTCCCTTTACTATGCACTGCTATCGCTTCAATAGGTGTATACCCCCCTGTAGAGGACGTATTAAAAAAGTATTTAAATACTAGAAAACATACAAGCAGCAGTACTATAAAAAAACCAATACTTTTTTTTACCTTTTTCTGTGCTTGCTTTTTCATGTAAAAATATTAGTTTATTTTAATAAATTGAGGAGCGTCGTTATTTTTAACTGCTATAATATATTTATAATTACCAATTTTAATTGAAGCTAAATCTTTTACATCACCTCTAATGGACAAACCACATTTTTCATTTGGAACTGACAAGAAATTACCATGACCATCTCCTTTTAGATAGGTACCTATACTAGAGTCGTTTCTTGGGGTTTCTATTTCTGAGGCATACAAATTCCCTGCAACCAAAATATCTTTAAACCCATCATTATCTATATCTTCTGAAATGATTCTATTTACTGACGAAAACTGAGTTTCATTGGGTAATTGGGTTAATCTAAATTTTCCATCTCCTAAATTTTCAATATAACTACTGGCAAAAGTTTGTGCTTTATAATGTATTTCTGCATTGCTTAATGCTTCTTTACCATATACTTCTGTAACATCGGCTATTGCAAACGTATTATAATTTTCAAACTTTTTATTCAATGACGGGATTTGTTGCGATGAACATGATTTACCGCGTACTGGAAACAATTTGCCAAAATTATAATAGCTTAAAACAATATCTTTTCTTTTATTATCATCAAAATCATCAGCGTATACTTCAAAAGGTTCTTCTGTTGTGGCCTTATATTTATAATTTAATCCAAGATTACCAACTACATAATCCATATCACCATCATTATCAAAATCATCTTGAGTAATGCTAGACCACCAGCCATTGGTATTGTCCATCCCTGTGCTTTCTGTCACATTTTTAAACACATCACCAGTGTTACTATAAAATAAAACAGAAGTCCACTCGCCTACTATTATTAAATCTAAGGTGCCATTGGCATCAAAGTCAGTCCAGCTAGCATCAGTAATCATTCCCAATGCTTCAAAATCAGATGACAGATGAGCCGTTACATCTTTAAAAATACCATTCTCATTGTTTAAGATATAGCTTTTTGTAGGCCATGGGTATTGTCCAGCAACCAATCGGCCGCCAACAAATAAATCTAAGTCACCATCCCCATCATAATCTCCTGCTTTTACTCTAGAACCACTAGTTACTATTTCTGGTAAATTATTGCCTCCTTTTGTAAATATCCCTTTGCCGTTGTTTATATAGAGACGATCCTGAAAATGTGATATATCTGCACTTTTTTCATTACCGCCGCTAACGACATATAAATCTTGATCTCCGTCTGCATCTGCATCAAAAAACAAAGCCCCCATGTCTTCTCTTTCTTTATCATTATCCCATATGTCTTTATTTGTTTTATCGAATTTACCCTTTGAATTTTGAATGAAAAGTGCTCCTGCTTGCTGTGACGCACCCCCTATATAAAAATCGTCTAAACCATCTCCATTGACATCAGCTACAGCCACTCCCGATCCTAACATAGAGGTTTTATGAGGAAGTAGTGGTTCTAAATAATAATCATTATAGTTATTTTCTGTATGTTTAAAATCTACTTCGAGGGAATCCAAACTTACCGTTTTAAAAGTCTCCATTTTTTGGAAATCCTTCTTGTTTGTCTGAATTGCTGATGAAAAATTGACTCCCAAATTTTGATTTACTCTTACATCTTTTATCTCAGAAACATAGCCATTTGGCCAAACGACCTTGACCATAGAAATATTCTCAGCCTTTCCTAATCCAAAATGTAGTTGAGGTGCCACTGAAGATTGAAATCCTCTGGATAAGGTGAGCTCATTGTATTGTTCTAATGTATCTGAGGAAATATAAACTTTCGCTCCTATACCATTCTTATTATCTTTAGGTCCTCTTAAAGTTACTTGTAGAAAGTTATTAGTATCTAAATTATTGTTTTTATAAACTGAAGCTTGTTGATCTATGTTATTTATAACATAATCCAGATCACCATCATTATCTAAATCGGCATAAACAGCACCGTTAGAAAAAGTTTTCTCTTCCCAGCCCCATTCTGTAACCATATTTTTAAAAGTATAATCTCTGGTGTTTTTATAAATATAATTTGATACCTTTTCAGATGGAATTTGTTGTATTTCTTCTGCAGATAGCTTTACACCTCCAAAATGATTTCTGGATTTCAACTTATTAAAATAATCCCTGTTATTGATATCTCTTCGTGTACCATTAGAAATGGTTAAATCTTTCCAGCCATCATTATCTAAATCTGCAAAAAGAATAGACCAGCTCCAATCTGTTGTAGCAATACCTGCCAATCTTGAAACTTCACTAAAAACAGGGTTGCCTTTAGCATCAACACCTCTATTAAGCTGAAGGCAGTTTTGCATGTACTGATAATTTAGCCCTGCTTTTACCATTTTTGTAAAGCCTGCAGGATTCATACTCGCCATATTTGCTTTAGACCTCCTATTGTCTTCAGGCGTCATATCCACTTGTGCAATATCTAAAAGCTTGTCATTATTAAAATCTGCCACATCTGCTCCCATACCATATTGCGCCGTATGGTTAACAGATTCGCCTGCAATTTCTGTGAATGTACTATTCTTATTATTAATGTATAAATAATCTGCTGAATCAAAATCGTTGGAAACATAAATATCTTTCCAACCATCATTATTAAAATCGCCAATGGTTGCACTTAAAGACAAGCCAAAGTTTAAAATGCCAGATTCAACAGTGACATCTGTGAAAGAACCATCGCCATTATTTCTAAATAAAATATCGGATTCTTCTATTTTAGGGTGATTCGCTTTTTGCTTATATAACCGTACAGGACTTTTAAAAGGTGTTGGTGGATAATTTGCCAGATACAGATCTAGATCACCATCATTATCATAGTCAAAAAATGTACTTTGCGTTGTATGTCCATTATGATCTATGCCAAATACTTTAGATTTTTCTGTAAATGTAGTATCGCCATTATTAATATAGAGCAGATTATTTCTATTGTCCCCTTTACCAGAAACGCTTACATAAATATCCAGATAACCATCGTTATTAATATCTACCATGGTCGTTCCTGTAACCCATCTGTCATCTCCAGCTATATTTGCTATATCAGTAATATCTTCAAACTTAAAATCACCTTTATTTAGATAGAGCGTATTGGGTTTCATATTGGCAGTAAAAAACAAATCTATGAGGCCATCATTATTAATATCGCCTGCAGATACACCACCTCCCATATACATATAAGGATAGTTAAAATAGTTTAAACTATCGGTTTCAACAATATCATTTGAAAATAAGATGCCTGTTTCGTTTGATGAAAGAAGACTAAACTGCTTTTTATCATGCTTATTACAAGACAATAAAAGAATTAAAAAAACGAAACTGGTATAAATAATTTTCATCTTATAAATTTAGGAAAAAAGAGGCCTTGAACATCATTCAAAGCCTCAAATTAAACTAACTCAATATAAACTTCTGCAATAATTAATACTCGTTTTGTACAAGATTAGGATTTGCACTTATTTGAGAACTTGGTATTGGATATATTTCTCGTCCAGGAGGCACATCGATACCATAATTATCTTTGATAAATTTAGTAGCCTCTCCAGACCTTCTAATAACACCCCATGTAGAGAATTCTCCAGCCAATTCAAGCCTGTATTCTTGTAACAATGCATCCATTGTAATGGTTTTTGCAGGTGCAGCACCTCCCCAAGCTCTATTTCTCACTCTATCAAAAGCGGCTTGTGCTTTAGCAGTTTGCCCATCTTTTAGAGCCGCTTCTGCTAAACTTAGTAAGGCACCACCGTAACGCATCCAAATATGACCTTGTCCACCAAAAATAACAGCTCTACCCCAACCATCAATACTAGGGTCTCTCCATGATTTAATGGCCCAATATCCTGATCTTGTTTCTGGAGATCCTCCAGTCCATGGCTCAGCCACTGTACCTGCTGTATTAATATCTACCCCATCATAATCTATGATATTAATTAATGGATCTGGGTGTTCTTCTCCTGGTGCTATAACTGTTGCCGCTCGTCTGGTATCACCAGGCTCAAAAGCATCGTATAGTTCTTTGCTTGGGATACCTGTAAATCCGCCACCTCCAGTAATATCGGTAGGCATAGCAAATAATTGTAAAATGTTAACTTCATCATTCCTAGACCATGCTAAATCACCATTTGCGGCCCATTGGATTTCAAATATTGATTCTTTACCATTAGGATTGGCTACAGCATGGATATCAAGGAAATTTTCTTCTAAGTCAAGAACAGGACTTCCTTCTAATGCTTCATAAGCAGCTACCGCTTCACCATATTGTTTTAACCACATATGCGCATTTCCTAAAACCGTATATGCTGTTGCTTTACTAACTCTTCCTTTTTCAGTATCATATGTCCAAGGCAGTCTAGCCACCGCATCTGTAGCATCTGTTACAATTTGTTGAAAAACGGCATCTTGAGTATCTCTTGCTTTAAAAGGATCTTCAGTAGAATTAAGCATTAATGGCACACCTCCATAAACTTCAGCTAAATATTGATAAGAAATACATCTAAGAACCAGTACTTCACCTATTAAACGATTTCCTAAATCGGCACTAATGGCTTCATTTTCAACAGCAACTAATAAATTTTCAAGCGCTATGTTTGCTCTACCTATTTGTCTGTAGTTATTAGGCCAAATTTTAGTAGAAACATCACTAGAAGACGGATCTGGGTTCCAATTTAAGTACGAACTCGTAGTAGGGTTTTCATTATTTAAAAAATCTAATGTTGTACTATTAGCCCATCTATGTATACCTTTAACATTATATTCATTAGGCACTCCAGGATCTCCTTGAGAATCATTTTGGAATGCATCGTAAACTCCTGTTACGGCTGCTAAGGCTGTTGCATCTGAACCAAATACAACCTCACTTGTTAAATCTTGATTATTGGTATCAATCAAAAAATTCTCGGAGCAACTCACCATTGTGGCAAGAACGATGGTGCCTAAAACCCCAATTCCTTTAAGTATATTTATTTTTATTTTCATAACGAATTATTTAAAATTTTAAATTAAGTCCCAAAGTAAATGTTTTAGATACTGGATAAGCTCCTGCATCAATACCTCTTGTGGTCACACTACTATTGCCGTTAACGTCAGAGTTCTGACCAATCTCAGGATCAGATCCAGAATAATCGGTTATAGTAAATACATTTTGAGCACTCATATAGATTCTCAAATTACTTAATCCTAGTTTTCCAGTTATAATTGATGGTAAGCTATAACCTAAACTCAAGTTTCTTAATCTGAAGTATGAACCATCTTCAACAAAATAACTTGATGCTCTGTTATTTTGGATATTCCCATCATCTATAAGAGCTCTTGAATAGGTATTAGTAGAACCTTCACCATTCCAACGATTGTTAAAATAATCTACACTTACGTTAGAGAAAGAAGCCGAATTACCATATCCTGAAGGGCTTTCTAATTCTCTTTTCACTAAGTTCATGATTTCATTACCAAATGAACCGTAAAAATTAAATCCTATATCAAAATTTTTATAGTTAAATACTAAATTTAAACTACCATAGAAATCGGGAACTGGACTACCAATAGTTGTTCTATCTTCTCCATTAATTTCACCGTCATCATTAAGATCTTTAAACTTACGATCTCCAGGGGATGTATTAACATTTTGTGTAGGTGCTGCATCTATTTCAGCTTGATTCTGAAAAATTCCATCGGCAACAAAGCCATAAAAAGATCCTACTTCACCACCTTCTTGCGATCTTGTAATATCAAACCAGAAGCCATCTTCGTTAAAACTTTGTAGAAATTCATTACTAAACACAACTTCTTTAGATAGGTTGTCAATTTGTGTTATTTCATTATCTATAAAAGTAAGGTTCGCATTAATGTCAAATGTAAAATCACCATCATCCTTTTTATATCCTAATAAAAATTCAAAACCTTTGTTTACAACTGTACCCCCATTTTGCGGTTGAATAGAGAAACCTGTTTGTGCTGGTACCGTTTGTTGAAACAAGAAGTTACCTGATTCTCTATTAAAATAATCTGCTGTAAAATAGAGACTACCATCTAATAACTCTCCTTCAAAACCAATGTTGGTTTGTGTTTGAGTTTCCCAGCCTAAGTCTGAATTAGCTAATACAAGAGGCGCTAAACCCAATAAGCTATTTGTTGTACCATCAAAACTGTAGTTAGTATCATTTGTTCCTGCTTGTCCTGTATAAAAGAAAAGGTATCCAAAAGGATTAATACCATCAAAGTTTCCTGTTTCACCCCAACTAGCTCTAAATTTTAATACGTTAAATACACTATCCTCCATAAAATCTTCTTCATCAATATTCCATCCAGCAGCAAAAGAAGGAAAAACACTCCATAGATTATTTGGACTAAATACATTACCAACACCATCCCTTCTTATAGTTCCTGTTAAGTAATATTTACTATCATAACTGTAGTTTAGTCTAGCAAATGTACTTGCAAGTGTTCTTCTATCTGAATTACCAAAAGCATTTTGAATATCATCTGCAGCACTAATACTTCTTATTTTATTATCCAAAAAGCCAACACCCCTTGCTCCTGTAAATTTTCTAAACCTTCTTTGTGCAGAAATACCAGCTAGTACATCTATTTTATGCTTATCAGCAAACGTTTTATTATACTTTAAAATGTATTCTGCTAACCATTCATTACTTGTAGATTGATTGGTGGTATAAATAGCATCATTCCTAAGATCCACATTACCATTACTACGATAATAAGTTGGCTGAAATAATTCACTAGCAGAATTATCAACTCGTGTTCCAACTTTTAATTGGGTTGATAAACCTCCATAAATATCCCATTCTGCGTCAATGTTAGCTAAAATAGTATTTTTAACATTATCTGGATCGTTTTCTAGGGCTCTAGCTACCCAGTTTCTACCATCACGAAACGCTTCTCCAACGACATCTGGAAATGCACCATAATTACCATTTGCATCTACAGGTAAGTCTGTAGGGTTGGTTCCTCCATTAAGATTCGCTTCTCCTACTGGAGCTAAATGCGGTACGGTAGAATATAAGTTTAATAATGCCCCACGGCCAGTACCAAGAGGTTGGAAACTTTGAGACGTTATATATTTCACATTCGTTTTTACACGAATTTTATCTGTTACATCAAAACTAGCATTCAATCCTAAATCATATCTTTTATATTCAGAACCAAGAAGTGTACCTTCTTCATCAAAGATACCAGCAGTAAAAGCTATTCTAGAGTTTTCACCTCCACCTCTTACACTTAATGTTGTACTTTTAGTAATTGCTGAATCAAATATTTCATCTTGCCAATCTATATCTCTTAATGAGCTTGGATTGCTCCAACCAGCATAAGGGACAGCTACACCGGCTACATCAGCATCTGAACTACTACTAAGTTCTGTTGCTAAACTGGCGAATTGATTAACTCCTAATACATCAACTCGTTTAGGTTGTGTACGAAATCCCAAAAAGGAATTTAACTCTACCTGCACTTTTCCTTTAGTGCCTTGCTTTGTCTGGATAATTACGACACCATTACTTGCACGTACACCATATAGAGCAGTTGCAGATGCATCTTTTAATACAGATAAGGATTGGATAGTATTTGGATTTATAAAAGAAATGTCTCGTGTTGGAAATCCATCAACAATATAAAGTGGTGTTGTACTACCAAAAGAACCTACACCACGAATATTTACTGATACCGAAGCTCCTGGTGCTCCTGAGTTTGATGTAACCTGAACACCACTAGTTTTACCTTGTAATGCTTGATCGACCGTTGTTGCTGGAAATGTATTTAATTCTTCAGCCCCAATAACAGATATAGCTCCTGTTAAATCTTTTTTGCTAGTAGTGCCATAAGCTACAACAACAACCTCGTTTAAGGATTGCGCGTCTTCAACAAGATTAATATTTACTACAGATCTACCATTAACAGGTACTTCTTGTGAAACAAAACCTATATAACTTACTACTAACACATCATCTGCAGCAACATTAGAGATTGTATATTTACCGTCAAAGTCTGTCTGACTTCCATTTGAACTCCCCTTTACAATAACATTTGCTCCAGGCAAAGGGGCCCCGTTAACATCTTTAACAATTCCAGAAACTGATGTCTGAATATCAGTATTATCATTATTGAGCGATTTTGTTTCTTCAAAAACCTCGTCTATTTTCACATTTTCTAGATCCAAAGTAACATTTGCGTTATCTGAATGCGCATTAGTCTGAATCGAAAAAAGTGAAATTACCAATAAAAGTAATGTTACTTTTACCTTTAAGTTAATTTTAAGTGAATTGAGCCCCAACAGCCCAAAACTTTTACAGTTTTTCATATCTTTGAAATGTTTTAATAATTAGCTAATCATTTAGTTGATTATTTAATATCGGGAAGTATCACAGTACTTCTCGATTTTTTTGTTTTTAATCTAAATTGTAGTTTTTATTTCATTTGAGCATATTTCTGATTTTAAGTTAATTAGTTTGTGTTAGTTTTATTTATTTTAGTTTTTGTTTCACCTGTTTCCAGGCTAATTGAGAGTCTAAACCTTTTACTTCTGAAAAATATTTCCCTCTGTTTTTTATAGCTTTAAGACGACAAAACATAGATTCATTTATTTGTGATTCGTCTACCCAGCTTTTAAAATAGGCTTCTTCTTCCTGAGTTAAGTTATATTCTAGTTTTCTTATTATTAGTTTAACGATGTCCATTGCCTGACGCTACAAAAGCTATTTATAATTAAGACCCTAAAAAATATAAAAAGGGTAGCGTCAAAATGAAAAAACAATAATAATAGCGTTAAAAAAATACGATAAAAACAATTATTGGTGTTAAAAATATGTATTTTGTAATCTAAATCGTAATATTTTAAATGCCTTCTTTAAATGAAATTTTATAGTATTTATTGATATTCCTAATGTATCAGCGGCACTTTGATATTTAGCACCTTCTAATACACATAATTCAAAGACTCGTTTACTCTGTTCTGGCAATATTCCCAGCGCTTCATTTATTTTTATTTTATTTTCTATATCGATTAAAAATTCTTCATGAGAAGGTAATAAAGCTGCCAAATTATAATCCTTAATTTGCTCCGTTTTTTTTGTGCGTTGTATTCTTTTCAAACTTGTATTGCGAATTGCGACACTGATGTAACTTTTTAAATCCAGAATCTCAGTATTCCTATTTCTATTCAAAACTTTCACAAAAACATCTTGAACCATATCTTCAGCTTCAGACATATCTTCCACATAACTATATGAAAGCGAACACCATTCTCTATAGTGTTTTATAAACATTGCCTCTATTTGAGGTTCTGGACTGATTTTAAAAATGTTGTTTAACATATCCATTCAATTCAATTAGTACAAAATCCATAAGGTTGACTTACTACTTGTACTATAAATTAATTATTTATTTTTTTTACCAAGCACACCCAATCTTGCTGGTTAGAAGCTCCTTTTATAGAGGCTGGAATTCCTAATTCGGACACATTTCCTCCATGTATTATTTGTTTTGAACCTTTTTGTAATGTGCCACCTTTTAGTGGATCATACCATGTTATACTAAACTTACCTTCTACATTGGTAAGATTAAGAGTAGGTTTTTCTAATTGAGGTAAGTAAATGGCATATATTTCTCCTATTTTACGTAGGCAATATGCATCTGGGGTATTAATTAAAGTATGTTCTGGGGTCATTTCCCAAAAGGGCAAATGATTTTGAAAAAATGATGTGGCGTGATTTGTTAATTCCCAAAGTCTGTCTCTTTCTCTCCAATCTTCCGAATTAAGATCATTATGTGGATGTTTAGCACCAAAATACCACTCTACGCCTGCAGCTCCCGATAATAAGGTACCCCAAAGCGCATATTGTCTTAAAGTATCGTGATTGGGATCTTCGCTATCTGGTAAGGCTGCTGTATGCCACACCCCTATCTCATCCATAGTTATTAACCATTCATGTCCTTTTTCTTTTGATTTTGCTCGCCATGTTTTAATAACTTCTGGAGCTAATTCTCTCTTATCTTGCTGAAGAGATAAACCGTCCAAGTATTGGAAGTCTAAAATGGAATCCAAAATTTTGCTTCGTAACGGATCGTGAGAATGTGTATGTAAAAGTACAGGGTGATTATAAGGATCGTTTTCCTTTAAAAACTTAGACATGTCCTTTCTTTGGCGGTCATTTTGTCCAACAGGAGACCACGAAGCTGGACCATTTTCTTCACCTAAATTCCAATTGAGTGCTAAATGATGTCCAAAACGCGCAATCAACTCTCTAAAATACAACTGTCGCATGGCTCCAGTGTCACCATTATCAAGCATGGTTTCATTTTCTGTTTCCTGTACAACTATATGTAGTAATATGCCTTTGGCTTGCATATGCTGAAAAAGAATTTCCCATTGTTCCAATTTACTAACATCAAAACGAGAAAAGTCTTCTGGAGTCACATAAGGCCATACATCCTTACCATCTCCTAAAATATTCATTGTTAGAAAGTATGCAGAGTTCACACCTTTAGATCCGAGATAATTAATAGCACCTATGAGTGATTTTCCTTTGCCACTTTTCCAACTTGGATCTCCAGGTTTCCAATCTTTTAAATGTGCTTCATATTTGTGTATTTCATTATTAGTACTTGCTTCTCCTTCTCTATTAGAAGCTTGCATCCTATAGGTATTATCGAAATCTACATAACCAAGCAAATTTTCAGGACTATTGGTGCCTCCTTTAATCCAGAATTTTTCTGTATCCTGAAACTTATAATAGCCTTTAGATGCATATAATCTACCGTTAGCTCTAAAATCTGGAGCTTCTTTATCTGAATCTGCAACTATGAATTGACCATGTTGATTTGATATTTTTATAGGTGTTCCTTTTGTCAGGTCTTTTTCTAACGCTATACTATCTTGGTGGTGTAATACCGCTGTATAACTCCATCCTCCCAAAAGATCTGGAGTAAATTTTACTTTCCAAACGTTTCCTTGATCGACACCTGTTTCTGAAGCATTTCCATCGGCTGCATAAAAACCTCTAACCGTATATTTCGTTTTTTCATGTTTGAATTCAACACTTAAGCGGTAATTTAAAAAAGGGTTATTCAAATTTAATTCAGAAATTTCTGGTCCTTCAAAAGGAAGTGTTACGGTATGCCATTGTTTATAAACAGGTATATTATTTACCGAATTAGCAACATCTTTACTTGTTTTAGACGGAAGTTTTAATCGCTCTATAGTGATTAATTCTGGATTTCCTCCTCTATTCCCACAACCAGAAGCTATATATACATAATCGTCAACAACTGCAAAACCCGAACCATGCCGTCCTTGTTTTAACGATGGCCATCGATCCCATACTTCTGTCACACTATTATAAGCTTCGACTTCATTATGCGCAACTTCGTGTGCGACACTTTCTCCGCCTCCAATAATAATAGAGTTATTCCATACAAATGCTGCATTACCAGCACGAGGCGTTGGTATTTTTAGATTACTGGTTACAGCTTCCCATTTTTCTGTATCGAAATTATAGACGTTCCCATAGGTACTTGTTAATGCCATATCCTGATCTGTAATTTTCGAAGTTCTTCTCCCAGCAAAAGCGTATAGTTTATTATTGGCTACAACTCCTTGAAAATGATCACGCGCATCTGGTGCATCATCTAAAACACGCCATACTCCTGTTTTTGGATCATATTCATCTAACCATGGTTTATAACCATTCATATGACCATTGGTTATACCCCCTATCAAATAAATCTTATTGTTATAAGAAACAGCTCCCGCTCCTCCCCGCCTTCTGTGTGCTGGTATAGAATCACCAAAGACATATTTATCTTGTTCTGGATAATAAATAACAATACGTTCCAGAGGCTTTTCATTTGGCCATTTCCCCGTCATCGCGCCAATAAGGTATATCGCACTGTCGACTAATACTGGTTGAAAGTGATGTAATTCAATAGGTGTTGGAGACTTAGCTGACCATGTATGCGTTTTTGTATCGAATACATCTGTAGGATTAATTCGTCGACCGCCTAGCAAAATAATTTTATCCTTGTAAGCAACCAAACCAGCTTCATGTCTTGCTGTAGGTTGACCTTTAGCAACAACAGTTTCCCATTGCCAATCGCTTGAATTCAAAGAATCACAACTTTGAAATATTATTAAGCCAAAAAGCATAAAAAAACCACCAATATGTAAAAAAAGACGTCTCATATTTTAGTTATTGCTAGAAATAATTTTAATAAGGTTTTTATTTTCTTTGCCGTCAGAGTATAGCAGTCCAAAATTGTCACTTTTATAGTTCCAATTGGCATACCCAATACCTGTTTGATCAAAAAGCTGAATCATATCCTGATACCATGCATAGCTTTCTTTATCTGGTGCATTGGAAATAATACCGAACTCACCACAGTATAATGGTAATCCTAAGCTTTTGGCCTTCTGAATGGGTTTCTGCCACATCTCGAGCAATATTTCTTTATTAAACGCTACTCCAACCCATTTTTCTACTTCTGCTTTAACATGCTCTGGAAGTATTTCAAATTCTTGTTGGGTTAATATAATACCTGGGTAATGTACAGGGCCTTTGTATTCTTTTAAGCTTGTCCATATAGCAGCGTAATGACTTAAAAGAAACGGTCTATAGAAATGAAAGCTTAAAAGGATATTTTTATCATTTGCAGGGACTTTTAATACATCAAACGTTTCTACAGACTGCCATTCATTTGATCCAATTACAATGGTGCGTTCTTTTTCTAATTCGCGAATAGCACTAAAGGCTCTCGCTATTAAACTATTCCATGATTCATGATCCTCTGCAACTGCTTCATTCATTAATTCATAAGCAACTAAACTATTTGGAAATTTATTTAGCGATTTAGAAAGGTCTCGCCATAGGTTAAAAAATTTCTCTTGCTCTACTGGATCTGTCCATAAAGGTTTTTCTTTTGCATTAAAATGGTGCGATCTTAAAATATGTAAATCAATAATGACTCTAAGGTTGCTTTCTGCACACCAATTAATAGCATTTTCCATTAATTGAAATGCGACATCATGTCGGTTTCCATTTTCATCCCACATTTGTTCTTCATCAATTGGTAAGCGAATGTGATCGAACCCCATACTGGCAATTTTTTTAACATCTGCTTCTGTAAAGAATTGTTTACGTTCTATGTCTCTGCGGTCACTTTGAGACAACCAATGTGCTATATTGGTCCCTTTTTTAACTTCAAATTTTTCAAAAACCACCACCTTTTTTGAGCACCCAACAAGAGCACCAAATAAAATGAGTAGTCCTAGTACGGCTACTTTAACAAATACTACTTTAATTCTTAATTGCATTTTGTAAGTTTCTTTTGAAAATTAAATGTTGACAAATATCATGACTAACAAAAACATTAAAAATCCAATTAGCAGGATTTCAAATATTATTTTTTTGTTTACTTTTTTCCAGTTCATATACTATTGATAATACTCAAACTTAACATTTCATTAAGAGTATTGATGTAACATAAAATGCATATCATGAAAGAATTGTTGCGTTTAACACTACTCAAGTCCATATGCAACATTTGTATTATTTCATGCAACATTTGTACGCTTAAGCTCTTGAATTATAGTAAATACCTGTATTTAGAAACCTTTTAAACCCGAAAAATAAATAGAAGTTGTAAATTATATGAATACTTAAATATTTAATGCCAGTTAGATGTAAATTGTACTCATAAGAAACATGAAATACAAGTATTTGCCATTGTCTATACCTTTCTGTTGGCAAGGAGTGAACCATGAGTAACGAGGCATCTTATCAATTTGTAATAAACCGAACTGACGTTATTAATGTTAAAAAAGGTAAATGGAAAGAAATTACTGGATTCGTGTTGTTATTTTACCTCAATTTCTGTTGGTAAAATTCCAAAATGTGCTTTAAAACATTTGGAAAAATATGAAGGAGAAGCAAACCCAACACTGTAACATGCTTCACTTATACTGGAACTGCCTTTTTCAAGAATTTGTTTTGCCCGCTCAAGCCTTATTCTTCTTATAAATTCATTAACAGTTTGACCTGTTAAGGCTTTTACTTTTCTATAAAGTTGACTTCTACTTAAATTTAAATGAGCTGCTAATTCCTCAACACCTAAATTTGAATCGCCTATATTATCATTAATATAGTTTAGCAGTTTTTGTATAAATTCCTTATCGATTGAAGTCGTATTAGCATTGTCTTCTGCGCCACTAATTGCACTAAAATATTTATCAAAAATGAGCTGTCTGCTTTTTATTAGTTGAGTTAAACGAAGCTTTAAAAGTTTAAGATCAAAAGGTTTTACCATGTAAGCATCTGCGCCATTTTCTATACCTTCAATTCTATTTTCAATAGTTGCTTTTGCTGTAAGCATCAACAAAGGAATATGACTTGTTGATGCATCTGTTTTAATGATTTTACAAAACTCAAAACCATTCATTTCTGGCATAATAACATCAGTAATTATAACATCAGGAAACGATTTTCTAGCCATTTCAATGCCAACTTTACCATTACTTGCTAATAAAACTTTATATTGATCACTTAGTTCTAATTTCAAATAGTCCCTCAATTCTACATTATCTTCAACAATAAGTATTGTATCTGTTTTATGAACCTGAATACTGGCATGAGGTTGTTCACTAATCTCGACTGTTGGAATTGTTAAAAAATCTTCTTTCTTTTTGTGCAATGAATATTCACTTAAAATGATCTCATCTTTAGAAAAATGTGTGTTATCAGATGCTAATAATATTTTAAAAGTGGTGCCTTCTCCAATCTGACTTTTAACATCTATAACCCCTTTGTGTAGTTTTACAAAACTCTGAACGACTTCTAATCCTATCCCTGTTCCTCCAAAATAAGTTTTATTCTGACCTTCAACTTGATAAAAACGTTCAAATATTTTGGACACCTGATCTTCTTCTAACCCTGGTCCTGTGTCTGAGATTACTATTTCGATTACTTTTGTTGGATTTTCGTTATCAATTAATGGTAATATGTGCAACTGATCTGTTGATAAAAGTTCAATTACAATAGTACCTCCGTCTGGTGTAACTTTAATAGCATTAGATAATAAATTAAAAATTATCTTTTCGAGCATTTTTGTATCTGCCCATAGCGTTATGTCTGGCATATCTGCATGAACACTTAACAAAATATTTTTTCTAAAAGCTTCTTCTTGAAAATAGCTCGCTATATTTTCTGAAAACTCTATCAAATTTATCTTTTCTGCTCGTACGTTCATTTTTCTTAACTCGAGCTTTCTTAAATCCATTAACTCATTTATCAACCTATAAAGTCTATCTGTATTTTTATAAATAATGGCATGTTTATTCTTAACTTTTTGAGGCAAATTGAGTTCTGTATTGTTAAGTATATCCTTAAGTGGATTTAGAATTAGTGTAAGAGGTGTCCTGAATTCGTGTGAAATATTTGTAAAAAACTGAATTTTCTTTTGGTTTAATTCATCTTTTTGAATCTGTTGTAAACGTTCATTTCTAATTAATTCTTTTTCTTTAATTCTACTTTGGGTAAGCAGGTTTAGCAAATAAATTCCGAAAAGAAATACTAATAGGTATGAAAAAATAGCCCAATTTGTTCGCCACCAGGGCGGCAATACCTCTATTTTTAATTCTAATGGAATTTCATTCCAAACACCATCATTATTGGCCGCTTTTAACTTAAATATATAATTTCCTGCATCTAAATTAGTGTAAGTAGCACTTCTTTTTTGGCCAACATAATTCCAAGTAGTTTCATAACCTTCTAAATAATATGCGTAGCTGTTCTTTTCTGGTCGGGTATAATTAATTCCAGAATATTCTATGGTAAAAACAGATTGTTTATGTGTTAAACGAATACTATCTGTTTCTGAAATAACTTTATTTAGTGGTGATTTATCAACTTTTGGAATAACTTTTTCATTAAAAAGCTTGAAATCTATAAAATATAATGATGGTGGACTACTATTAATTTTTATTTGCCTCGGATTAAAATAATCGACTCCTTTAACGTTTCCAAAGTACAATAGACCATCGGAACTTTTTAATACAGAACCAAAATTAAAATCGTTTGATAATAAACCATCATTAATAGTATAGTTCGTAGAATTAAAATCCTTTAAATCAATTTTAGTGAGTCCAGAGTTACCACTTACCCATAAATCACCTGTATTCTCTTCTATTATTGCTGATACATTTTCTTCGTTAAACCCTGTAAATTTATTATGCCAAGTAAATTTGTCTTTAATTTTATCATATTTACAAATACCTGCACCTCTAGTACCAACCCATATATTATTATTGGAATCTTCGTAGATTGAAAGAATATGGTTAGCAGCCGAAGAATTTCTATATGCTTTGGTCATTTTGTTACCTAATGCTGTAACTTTAAATGACTCGCTACTTAATTTTTCAACTTTAAACAGACCATTTGTAGTCCCTAACCAGATGACATCATCTGAATCTACCAAAACTTTTCTAATATCCTTTTTTGAAAGGTCATTTCTTATAAAAACGTCTGAATTGTATTTTTTAAATATTTTAGTTTTAGGATCATAAGAATGGAGCCCTTCTGCAAAAGTACCAATCCAAATTATTCCATCAGAATCTTCTGAAAAACTGACTATTGTATTAGATTTTAATGCGTTTGAAGTATTTTTTATATTATAATTAATGAATTTACTTTCTCCTTTTTTCAAAATAAAAACACCACTATCCCAACTACCTGCCCAAATATTTTCTTGAGAATCAATAAATAAGGTTTTAATATAATTTGAAGTCAATCCTGAATAGATTGATTTATCGTAATTGTTAATATGTGTAATTATTGATGTTTTGGGATTATAAACTTCAATGCCGCCACCATCTGTTGCTATCCATATTTTTTTATAACGATCTTCAACCATCCCCATCACAGAGCTAATTCTTAATGAATTATCATTAGTAGGTAAACTTTTAATATTCAAAAATTTATCATAGAGTTTATCACTAACAGCCACACCGCTATTAAAATACCCCATCCAAATCCGCTTATTCTTATCCACGAATAACGACCAGATTGAATTATGCAAAATACTGTTCTCTTCTATTTTATTTGAAACATAGTTTTTAATAACCTCTCCATTATCTTTAATATGAAAAAGGCCATCGTTTTCGGTTCCAACTATCAAAGTATTATCTGATAATTCTACTATGTCCATTATTTTTTTAGTCGAAAACTTCAATTCTTTAATCGCTATAACACTATTGTTTACATCATCACTTAAAGTACATTTTAAAAGCCCTTTATTAATTTGAGAGCTTACCCATAGATTATTCTTAGAATCTATAAACAACTCTATGTCAGTATCAATAGATTTATTATCCTCTAAAAATAGTCTGGTATGAATTAGTTTATTGTTAACTATGTCAATTTCTTTGAGTCCAAAATTTGTTCCTACAAAAGTTTTACCTTGTTTAGAGTGCTGTATACTTTTAATATATAATTGTGAACCGTTTTCGGAGGTTGAGTTTAGAACCTTTTCAATACGAAGTGTATTTAGGTTTAGTTTAAATATGCCCAAGCCAAGCGTTCCAATTAATAAATTATTTGAGGAATCTTCTTCTAACGACAGAATAAATTCACGTTTAAGTTTTTTAGAACCTAAAGAAACTCTCTTAAACCGATCTAATGCTCTATCATAAAGATTTAAGCCATTTTCTGTACCTATCCAAAGTCTATTTTTACTATCTAAATAAGAGCATTCTATTCTACTACTACTTAATGATGTTGTATCCCGTAATCTATGCTTATAAACTGTATAATCTATGCCATTAAACTTATATAATCCAGTGCCACTAGTTCCAATCCATATAAAACCATAATGGTCTTGAATAATATCTGAAACCCCTGTTTTAGCAATACCTTCTTTTATATTAACAAAACGAAATTCTTGATATGACTCTTGCGACCAAATAGATAGTGGTAACAGCAGTATATAGAAAACAAAAAAGTAAAATATATTTTTCATTTAAGAATAACTCTTTTTAACAATGTTAAGTTACAATTTTTAGATTTTATGGTCATGTTACCCTAGATAACAAATTTTTAATTTCACTAAAACAAAACCCCAATAACTGCGTCTAGTTATGGGGTTTTGTGTTCAACTCATTCACATTATCAATAAACTAAAAATAATCTTCTTTACACAATTTACCACCCTTTATTTTCAAGAGCTTCTAAAACCACAACTTCATCCATCTCTGCATCCATAGTTCCAGCAACTGCAATACCCCCAATTAATTCATCTTGATACCATATGGGGTAGCCGCCTTTTAATGGAACATACCCATTAGATGTGGCCCCTTCTAAAACCAACATAGGGGTTCTACCTCCTAATATCACTTTTTCAATATCTATTGATGGTCTCATAAACGCTACAGAAGTAGACGCCTTGCCTATTGCTATTTTAGAAGCACCACTCATTGTATTATCTAAACATTCTAACAAAATAAGATTACCGCCATTATCAACGATAGCTATAGCACCAGGAACCTTATGTCTTTTTGCAGACTCAACAGCTGCATTCATTAGTGATTTAGCATCACTATACGTTATTTTAAAAACTGATTTTGGCATATTTAGAGTCTATAAATTTCTTTACGTACTAATTTCATCAAATCCATGTGTTTTTCTTCATGCATCAAACGTCTATATTTATCACGGTCTAAATTTTCAACGATATTCCAAATCGCTTTGTTCATTTCTGCATGTTCTGTAAAAAAGTCTACCATATCAAAAATTCGAGGAGAGGCATCTGCCGTAAAGTATTTATTATAACCAAATTCTTTTGCATAAAAGAAAAACTCAACAGTGTGTAAAAAGTTTCTGGAACCACCTATCAAGTCCCAATCAAATTGCCAATCATTATCATTTGTATGTAAATAATAATCTACATTAGATTGTTCACAAATAGCTAATACCTGAGCTGGATTTTCCTTAGCCAATAGTGAATGTCCAAAATCTATCGTAATACCAGTTGCAGCATTCTGAACTTCTTTTAAAAATACGATTGTTTTAGCACAACTATCTAAATTACAATTTACACGTGTTTCATTAATTTTATATTCTATAAATAAGGGCATTTCTGGTTTATAATCTGCAGCTTCTGCCACAGCATCGATCATATATTTCCATGCTTTTTGGTAATCTACTTGAAAAAGATTATCGAACCCATCTGATAACGGACAACAAGTAACTAAAGGGGCTCCAACAGCAATAGCATAGTCTTTAGCATCTTTAATCATTTGTACGGCTTCTTGCCTAATACTTTTTACTGGTCTAGATAATGCTCCAGGCACCCATTTGGTTTCCTTTTTAATATTAGCATTTACGGCGGCAAATTCTAAGCCCATCTCTTGCATTAACGCCTTTGTTTTAGCTGGTTCTTCTGTTTCGTATGGAAATACAATTTCAACACCCGTTACTCCATTAATTTTTTTTACTATTTCAAGTCGTTCTTTAAGGCCTGTTGGCTTTTGATATTCGGAAAATCTATCCTGTGTTTTGCTTAAAAAAGCAGTTATAATACTTTGTTTCATCTTTATTTTTTGAATTTCTATTTAACAATCTATTTTAAATCCATTTTATGCATTTGAAAGTATATTACAGCTTTCAGCTACTGCAAAATATAGCGCTTTGCTACATTTAAGTTTTATCATTAAGTTAAGTCTGTGATGTCAGTCTAAGTGCAGTCGAAAACCTAATTGGAGTTCTATTTTCATTGGCATATCGACTGCACTCAATGTGACAAAAAGGGAACAAATTTCATTATCTTAATGACGTTGAGCGGTGCTATGTTAAAACTTAGAAAATGTCATATTTCATTGCATCTGAAAGCTTCATCTCGAAGTTTCAATGCATAAAGCAGGTTAAACATCTGCAGGAGCTTCTTCTATAACAGTATCTCTTACAATATTAGAATCTGTAAATTGATCCATTAAATCTGTAACAGTTGTTGAGAATGAATACATAACAGCTCCTCTTTCCCCTGCTTGAAACCAATGCTTTGTCCCTGCTGGCAATTCTAATTGATCTCCTGGTTTCATAACCACTTCATTGCGCATAGTATAACAAGATTCTTTACCTTCAATTATAAAACCTTCCTTCATATTATCTTCTCCTGGAATGTAAAAATATAAGTCACCACTAATAGCTCTTATAACTTCTTCTTTCCCTGCATCGTCTCCAACAGTGGGATGCCAGTGTTCTGGTTCCGTCTGGTAAGGCAACAGTACTAATATTTTACCTGCAATTCTATTGGTTTGAAACATGGTTAATATTTGAATTCCTTCTTTTTTAAGGTTACTTAAACCAAAATCGGCAGCAGTTATCTTCTTTTTATCTTCTGGTGTGAGTAATAATCCAGCAGCTTCAATCATCTCTATGGATTTTTCACAGACTTCTTTAAATTCGTCAAATTTTATCATTATCTATATTTTATTACGTCAATTGTAATGGTTCCTTAGGTTTTATAGCTAACCACATGGGTATAGCTAACAGATTCAGCACGGCAGCTAAAAAGAAAAATGGGGTATTAGACCCAGTAAATGCAATCATATATGGGAATGCTAGAGCCGTAAAAAAAGATCCTAAATTACCAGCCATGTTCATCGTACCACTTACTGTTCCTGAATGTTCTTTTCCTATATCTAAACAAGCCGACCATGAAGGACTTAAAGTCATATCTGCCCCAAATACAGCAAGAGATATAAAAATAACAGCTCCAGTAACTTCTTTCATGTAAATACTAGCAATAATCCCAATAGCTGCCAATGAAAAACCAATAATAGCTGGCAGTTTTCTAGATAAGTTCCATTTTCCTTTTTTATATATAGTATCTACTAACCAACCAGACACCCAATTTCCCAGTGCTCCAAAAAGAAGCGGAGCTGATGAGTAAAAACCAGCCTCAACCATATCTAGATTATATTTGGCTTTAAGATGTGGAAATAACCATGTTAAACAGAAAAAGAAAGTAAAGTTACTACTAAAGTATTGCCCCATCATGAGCCACATGGCTTTCGATTTAAACAACTTTTTAAATGACAAGGGCTGCTTATCTGTATTTTTATTTTGTGTATTTTCTTTTATTATTTTTAATTCATTTTCTCCAACAGAAATATGATTCTCTGGTAAATCTCTGTACCACCAATACCATATTAATGCCCATAGAACACCAATAGCTCCAAGAATAACAAAACTCATTCTCCAACTGGTAAAATCTATCAACCAAGCCACAATTGGTAGTGCTATCGCAGCACCAATTCTGCCTCCAGAAAAATTTATGCCATGTACCAAACCTCTTTCTTTAACAGGAATCCAATTAAAAACGGCACGTGCCATACTCGGAAAGGCACCAGCTTCTCCAACACCAAAAAGAAATCGAACAATGATTAATGCTATAAAATTATAAACAGCTCCCGTTAAGGCTGTAAAAATGGACCAAAGACTAACTACAGCGGTAAGTACTTTTCTTGCTCCGAATTTATCCGCTAAATATCCTGATGGTGTTTGAAATAATGCATAACCTAGAGCAAATATAGAGAGTACCCATCCCATTTGCTTATCTGATAAACCAAGATCACTTGCCACTGGGTCTTTTGCTACAGAAATCAAAATACGATCAAAAAGAACGATCATAGCTAAGATAAAAGTTCCGAATACCATACGATATCTTACTGGAAAAAAAGGATCTTTTCTACTCATTGATTTTTTTTAAAATTAATTGCTTTGTTTTATCCAAATGTTCCTTGGCTAAAGATTCAGCGAGATCTGCATCTCTTTTTTCTATAGCTTCTATAATTGCTAGATGTTCAGGAAGTGTTTCATCTGGTAATCTCAACAATCCTATCAAATCCATGCATACCAGTAAATTTCCTTGTTGAAAAATTCTGTTTAAAAAACTATTTCCACTTCCCTTCATGATCATGTTATGAAATTTTGCATCGACTTTCTGATAGGCAGCAGTATCTATATTTCCATTTAAAAAAGGAGTAAATAAATTTTTAAGTTCGCTAATTTCTCCTGGTCTGGCATGGTTTGTAAACAGCCTAACAGCTGTACCTTCTAAGGCCATCCTACAATCGAATATTTCTACAATCTCTATATCGGAAAACTCTTTAACAATAACACCTTTACGAGGAATAGACACAATTAAACCTTCCCCTTCCAGCATTTGTAAAGCAGATCTTAATGGCGTTCTACTAATGCCTAAATTCTCTGCAAGTTTATCTTGAACTATTTTTTGTCCTGGTGCAAGTTCTTTAGAGATAATCATAGCTCTTACCTTATTGTAAGCTTGAGCACTTAACTCATTATTAAAAATTTTATCCATCTAATCATATTTCGTATACGAAATATATTTTTCGTATACGGTACACAATATTAATAAAAATATCTCTATAAAAAAAATGACAATTCAATTAATGCTAGCTTATTACCTATTTAAATGGCGATAATTAAAAAATCTATTGGGCTAAATATTAGATGAATTAACATATTAATTTAAAATCAACTATTATATCACAAGTATTAATATTTTAAGAATTTACTTTAAAACCATTGTTATTTCCTTATTTCAAAGACACAAATCAATCAAAAACCCCTATGGAACATTTTGTAGGTATTAAACGAACATTCTAACCTCTAGTCTTTTTTATTTATGTAGTAATTTTTGAGCTGAATAGAAGATTCATAAAATTAACACCGAAATATCCCTTCTATTTTAAAATAATTTTCAACCATAACTTAACAACTATTCAAAGTGAAAAAGAAATATTTATGGAAGTTTATAGGCTTGAGTCTGTTACTCCTATTATTAAATTTTAAGCTATCTGCGCAATCCGACATTTATATTGCTCCTAGTGGGAATGATTCAAATAGCGGAGATATTAATCAACCCCTAAAAACATTAATTGCTGCAAGAGACAAAGCAAGATCGACTGGTTCTAAAACTATATGGGTTAGAGAAGGTCGCTACTATTACGATCAAACTGTAAATTTGAATTCATCCGATAACGGCTTAAAAATTAGCGGCTATCAAAATGAAAAAGCAATCTTTGACGGAGGGATAACTATTAATCCTAATAAGTTCTCTAAAGTAACAACCAATTTAGATGGTCGTATTAAAACAGAGGCTGTAAATAAAATTTATTCAACTACTATCACAAATAACAATTTAGCCAATTTGCTAAATCTTAGGTTTATGAACATTTCTATAGATGATGAAATGATAAGACTTTCAAGGTTTCCTAATGAAGGGCTTGCGCTCATAGACAAAAACACCACTTTAGAAGCAAGTGAAACCAAAGGTGAAACTGGAACACCAAGTGCCCCAAAAGGTGCAGGTTTTAAATTGGATAATTACTTTTCTTTTAATAATGATGCCTGGGAAGCCGAAATTATTCGCAATGGAAAAATTGATTTCTGGGGAAATATTTCTGCAGATTGGATTAGAGAAAAGATTAATCCATTAGCCACTGTCAAATTTAACGGGGATCATATTAGAGGAATTCATGGCACGAGATACGGTATAGATAGTCATCATTCACCTAGCCGAATCCATTTTACTAATATTTTGTATGAAATGGATGCTCCTGGAGAATGGTACTTTGATGATGTTGATAATATCCTTTATATATACCCTCTAAAAGAATTTACACCAGAAAATACAATTAGTGTTTGGGGTGGGCCAATGTTATTAGCCATGAGCGGTGTAGAAAACATTACTATTGAGCGTATAAAAATACAACACTTAGCTAATGGCTCTGGCGGGGATGGCGCTATTAATATTAGAGATAATAGTAATAACGTTAATGTAAATGGTGTTACGTTTCGCTATATCGCCGACCCATTAACTGCTGTAAACATTTTTAATGGCACAAATAACTCTGTACAAAGTTGTGATTTTATTGATGTTAGCGGAGGCGGAAGACTGTATGGAGGCAGTTATAGTAACAATTCGATAGAAAAAGCCAATAATTCTTGGGAAAATTGCCATTTTACACAGTTATACTCAAAGGATTATATAGGAAAAGTTATTGGTATTACTGGTGCTGGAAATATATTTAGAAACAATTTGGTTCATAATATTAATGGGCAGCCCTTTACTTATTCTGGTGTAGAACATTTAATTGAAAAAAATGAGGTTTTCAATGCACAAATAGATGAAGGAGATGGTGGCTTCTTTTACACAGCACATGAATTAGGTGGTTTTGGAAGCATTTTTAGGCATAATTTCCTGCATCATAATATGCACATAAAAGGAGTTGTTATTAAAGGAGGGCTTCATTCTGATGGTGGTGATGCTGGAGAAATAATTATTGAGAATGTATTTTACAAAATGGGTGCGGGAACAAAAAATGCCTGGGCTGGTGGCGGAAAAACCCAAAACAATCTATTTATTAGTTGTAACACTGGTATATGGGACACACCAAGAGACATTACCGATCCTTCTTTTTCCAATCAGTATAATGATTATATGGAGCGCATGGAAAACGACCCACTTAATTCTAATGCGACTCGAAATGTTTTTGGAGCTATGTTGCAAAAAATTGGAATTCCTAATTGGGAAAATGGCATTACTAGAGATAATTGGAGAAGCCGAATAGATCCATGGTGGGAAAACAGATACCCTTCTATGACAGTCATGTTCGATGCATTTAATACACATAAAAGAATGGGAACTTATGGCTCTGATTTTACAGATAATTTTTTCTATGAAACTGAAGATCGTGACATAGTAACTAATTCTGCACCAAATGTTAGTAACAATCAACAGATTTCTATGAGCGCATTTACCGATTTTTCTACACTCGATTTTAGCTATTCTGGATCACAACCAGCCAATGCTCCAAATATCCCTTTCAATGATATTGGATTGTATCTTGATTCATATCGTTGTGCTGTTCCAGACAAAGCCACTTACCGTAAAGATGTAAAAAATTACTTTGCCAACAGGAGGATTAGAGGTGAATCTTTTACTCCAGCAACTTTTAAAGATTACTTTTATAACACAGGTAAAGTTGTTTTATCGACTGTCCCTTGTTCAGGAACCTTTGTACAAAAAGGTGATGATAGCTATACCGTAAAAGCAACTGGTGAAACTTGCGTAGATAAAGCCAATGGGCAAATAGAAATTAAAGCGAAAGCGAATGGCAGCTATGTAGCCAATCTGAACGGCGGAGCTGATATTAATTTCACCAGTGAATGGGTTATAGAGAACATAGCTCCAGAGACTTACGAACTATGTATTACAAATACAACAAGTAATACGACCCAGTGCTATGGTTTAGAAATAGAAGCTGGCACATCGGTAACGGGTAAAGCAAGCACAGGTTCAGGAAAAATAGCCGTTAATATCTCTGAAGGAACAGCTCCTTTTAATGTCTTTTTAAACAATGAAATGGTGTTACAAACCTCTTCCACTTCTTTTTCTATAAATGCAGCCCACGGAGATGTGGTAGAAGTAAAAACAAGTATACCCTGTGAGGGCGTACTTACCAAGACCATGGATGGTATCGTTTCGGTATCGCCCAACCCAACAAAAGGCGCATTTACAATAGCCCTGTACATGCCTTTAAAAAATGTCACAATAGATATTTACAATGTGTATTCACAATTAGTTTCATCAAAAATCTACCCAGTTAATAATGGTCAGGTACAATTAAATATAAACGGAACACCTGCAGGTATTTATTTTGCAGCTGTACAGATGGGAGATAATAAACCAAAAATTCTAAAAATAATTAAGAAATGATGAAAGAGACCATAAAAGGAATAACCATGAAAAAGTTTTTGTTTATTACGCTAATTACAATCTTTATAACAGCTTGCGGCGGCGGTGGTGATACTCCCAATCCAGACTCAGACTCAGACTCAGACCCTGTGAACAATAATAATGTGCCTACTATACCCGTTCTGGCAGCCCCCACAAATAATTTATTATGTATAGATAATAATCTTGAGTTTAGTTGGTCTGCTTCAACAGATGCAGATAATGATGCTATAAAATATACTATTGAAGTATCATTGGATACTGAATTTACTCAAATAACGCATAGTGTCAATAATCTTACCACTACCAACAGAACGATATTGTTAGAAAGAGACCTTGCTTATTATTGGCGAGTTAAGGCGAGTGACAGCAAGAATGCCTCGAGTGACTTTTCATCGGTATTCCAGCTTTATACCGAGGGTTTTGGTGAAGAGAACCACCTGCCCTTTGCGCCTTCGCTTCTGAAGCCTGAAATGGGCGGTACCGTACAGGGTACCTCAACATCCCTGATGTGGGGGGCAACGGATGTGGACGGCGACAGCCTGACCTTCGATGTTTACCTGGGCACCGACCCAGACCCGAGTACCTTAGTGGTCTCCGACCACCCGAGCAAGGATTATGTGGCTTCTTCTTTGACAGCTACGACCACTTACTACTGGAAGGTCGTTGCTAAGGATGGTAAAGGGGGCATAACCATTGGACAGGTATGGAGTTTTACTACGAATTAGTTAAATACATTTTATATGTGCCTAAAAAATAAGCTAACAGACTTTAAATAAAATTAAACCAGAGCGTTGGTATATTCTAAACTATCAACGATTTTTACATAAGTTTAATTTAGATTTAACCTTTTTTCCTATATTCAATACTTATAAAACACAATAAGCTCTATAAAACAAAAAAGCCTCACTATTTACAGTGAAGCTTTTTGTGAGCCCTGAAGGATTCGAACCTTCGACCGCCTCCTTAGAAGGGAGGTGCTCTATCCAGCTGAGCTAAGAGCCCTCAAAGAAAACATTTTCGTTTTCTGGTGTGCAAATATAAAATTAACTATATATCTAACCAAAAGAAATCTTCATAAATTTCATCAATAATTCATAATACTTTAAAAACCTTACACCTAGCTTTAATCATTCTTTCAAAAGAGCCCTATTCTAATTAATATATAACAAAAAACCACCATTAAAATGGTGGCTTTTTGTTATTATACGTCCGTGATTTATATGCCTACCAAAATAAGCTATATAAAACTGTTAGGATAATCATAATTGCAAACGAACCAATATTAAATAATGGTGTTGTTTTAAATAATTCTTTACTAAGAGGGATCGCTTTAGGATCATCTGCGCCTTTATTTTGCATGTTACTTAATATAACTACAACTAGCATAGACAATAATGTCGCGATACCCATTTGATGCATCCATGGCTCTAATACTGCGATAGGTAAGAATTTAAGCGCTAAAGCAATTGGAATCGATAAAACAGCTCCCCAAATGGCAGCATTGTTCGTTGTTTTCTTCCAGAATAATCCTAAAATAAATACAGCTAATATACCAGGGCTTACAATACCTGTATATTCTTGAATGAATTGAAATGCTTGATCAATACCTCCTAAAAGCGGTGCTACAATTACTGCAATTAATAAAGCAGCAGCAGCTGAAAGACGACCAACATTCACAGTTGTTTTATCATCAGCATTTTTATTAATATATTGTTTGTATATATCCATAGTAAATATGGTAGATGTTGAATTTAACATCGAAGCTAAAGAAGATACAATAGCTGCTGCTAAAGCAGCAAAGGCGATCCCTTTAAGCCCTGTTGGTAAAAATTGTAATAACCAAGGATAGGCTTTATCAGCTTGATCTGTCGTAGGTACATTTAACATTCCTGCTTCTCCTAAATTAGCCATAATCGAAGGATCGTTTACCATAACGTAAGCTGCGATACCAGGAATAACAACTATTAAAGGAATAATAAGTTTTAAGAATGCAGCTAATAAAATCCCTTTTTGAGACTCTTTTAAAGATTTAGCAGCCAAAGTTCTTTGTATGATGTATTGATTGAAACCCCAATAGTATAAATTAGCGACCCATAAACCACCTACAAGTACCCAGATACCAGGTAAATTCACATAGTTATCGTTCGTTTCTTCAAGGATCATATGGAATTTTTCAGGAGCAGCTTCCACAACTTTAGAGAAACCAGCTATAATACCTTCACCTCCAGATACTGTATTCAATGCTAAATATGTAGTTACTAAACCTCCTAACACTAAAAATACAACTTGTATAACATCTGTCCATGCAACAGCAGATAGTCCTCCATATAAAGAATAAGCGGCGGCAAATAATGCTAAACCAATAATGGCATACATCATATCAATACCCATAATAGTTTCAATAGCTAATCCTCCTAAATATAAAACAGAAGCCAGATTTACAAAAATGTAAAGTGCTAACCAAAATACAGCTAGTATCGTTTTTAAGTTCGTTGAGAATCGTTTTTCAACAAATTCAGGAATTGTATATAGTCCTTTTTCTATAAAAATTGGCAAGAAATATTTACCAACAATGATTAAGGTTAAAGCAGCCATCCACTCATAAGATGCAATTGCCAAACCTAAAGCAAATCCAGATCCAGACATTCCAATAAATTGTTCTGCTGAAATATTCGCTGCAATTAACGATGTACCAATGGCCCACCACGGTAAAGATTTACTTGCTAAGAAATAATCTTCAGCATTTTTTTGATGACCATCTTTATCTCGAGATACCCACAACCCTACTCCTAAAATTAAAATTGCATAAGCAACAAAGACAATATAGTCCCACATTTCAAATCCAGCTGTCATAATAAATAGATATTTTAGTTTATAAATATAAGATTCAAATATAAAATTAAATTTTTAAAAAACATGGCTTTGTAAGATAAAAAAACAAACTAGTAGGGTCTAGTAGGTTTTTGTAAAAAATAATGATACATTTGTAACATTTATATGATACAAATTAAGAAAGAAATAGGGATTCCAAAGTACAAGCAAATCATCAATTCGATTGAAAATGCGATTCTCTCTGGTGCCTTACAAAAAGGGGATCAAATCCCTTCTATTAATAGCATTAAAGACGCCCATAAGCTTTCAAGAGATACTGTTTTAATGGCTTTTAACGAGTTAAAAAACAGAGGCATTATTCAATCTGTAGTTGGCAAAGGATATTATGTAGCGAGTGAGGATGTAAACGTTACTAAAAAAATATTTTTACTTTTTGATGAATTAAATTCCTTCAAAGAGGATTTATATAATTCTTTTTTAGAAAATTTAGGAGGTAATATTCAAATAGATACTTTTTTCCACCATTTCAATAAAAACTTTTTTAGTAAATTAATTAGTGACAATGTTGGTGACTATAATTATTACGTCATTATGCCAGCTAACTTGACCAATACGAATAAGGACATAAAGAAGCTCCCAAAAGATAGAGTCTATATTCTAGATCAAATACATGAAGACTTATTAGAGTATTCTGCTATTTATCAGGATTTTGAAAAGGTAATTTTTAACAACCTTAATAAGGCATTGCATCTCATCAAAAAATATAATAAAATAATTTTAATTTTTTCTCAAGACAAACAACCTCAAGGCATGTTAAAAGGTTTTAATATGTTTTGTAAAGAAAGTAAAATGCCTTTTGAGGTTATAAATTCGCTAACAAATAGAATTTTAAAAAAAGGCGAATTATATATTATGCCAGACGATAAAAGCTTACTTCGAATTATAAAAAAAATGAAAAGTAAAAACCTGTCATTAGCAAAAGACATTGGCGTCATCTCATACAATGATACCTTGCTTAAGGAAATTGTAGAAGGCGGTATTACAACCATTTCTACAGATTTTAATATGATGGGACGACGTTTAGCGGAAATGATATTAAATAAGGAACAAGTCAAAATAGAAAATCCGAATAAGTTAATTATTAGGAATTCATTATAACAAACAAAATCAAAAAACAGTGTATCAAATTAATCACAACAAAGAACTAAATATTTTAGAAATTGAAAATTCCGAAAGAAAGCTCTACGGAAAAATTCATCTTAATTCTGGAGCAAGCTTACAAGAATTAACATTAAATGGACATGCCATAATAGAAGATTTATCGCCGTTAACTTATGCTAACACCTACGCATCTTCAATCTTATTTCCCTTTGCTAACAGAATTAAAGATGGTGCCTACACTTTTGATGGCAAAGCGTTTCAATTTGAAACAAACCAAAAGGAAGAAAACAATGCTTTACATGGTTTGGTTTATAATAAAACGTTTCAAATAATAGATCAAGAAACAAGTCATGATTCTGCATCTATTTTACTAGAATATAACGAAACTGAATTATCTATAGGATTTCCTTATACATATACCATTCAGTTAAAATACACCTTCACTTCAAATGACTTAAATTTAAAGGTTTCTGTAAAAAATACAGACTCAAAAGCATTTCCTTTTACTTTAGGATGGCATCCCTATTTTTTGAGCGACCATTTATTTAATAGCTCACTTGATTTTAATAGTACAAAAAAAATAGTTTTAGGCGAAAGAAATATAACAACTGGTGTCGAAGAGTTCGAATTAAAAGAGCCTTTTAATATTGAAGACAAACAATTGGATGATTGCTGGGTTTTAGATTCAAATGAAGTAACATTCAACACGCCTAAGTACCAATTAATAATTGGATCTTCAGCAGAGAACAATTACCTTCAGGCTTATACCCCACCTAAATTAAACACCATAGCTATTGAACCCACTACAGGTGTTTCAGACAGTTTTAATAATAATATCGGGTTAGAAGTTTTAGATGTAAATGATACTTACGATATTAACTGGAGCTTAAAAATAAAATAACAACATAAAAAGTATACTAAAATGAGTGAAATACTAATTAAAGATGTAAAAACAACATTCATCAATACATTTAAAACCGAACCAATTCTGGTTTTTTCTCCAGGTAGAATTAATATTATTGGAGAACATACAGATTATAACGACGGGTTTGTATTCCCTGCAGCAGTAGACAAAGGTATTGCCGCAGCAATGCAAAAAAGTGACACGAATATATCTACAGCCTATGCACTAGATAAGGACAGTCGCATAGAGTTTGAATTAGATAAACTAAAACCATCAGCTGAAGGGAGTTGGGAAAATTATATATTAGGTGTTGTTGCCGAAATTCAAAATAAAAATAAAGTTGTAGGTAATTTTAATATTGTTTTTAAGGGTGATATTCCAGGAGGCGCAGGTATGTCTTCATCTGCAGCTTTAGAAAACAGTGTTGTATTTGGACTAAATGAGTTGTTTGACTTAGGATTAACTAAGCATGAAATGATTTTAATATCTCAAAAAGCAGAACATAATTACGTGGGTGTAAAATGTGGTATTATGGATCAATATGCAAGTATGTTTGGCATCAAAGACAACGCGCTCCTTTTAGATTGTAGGACTGTAGAATCTAAACCTTATGAGATAGATTTTAAAGACCATCAACTTATGCTAATTAATACAAATGTAAAACATAGTTTATCTGACAGTGCATACAACGACAGGCGTTCTGCTTGTGAAAGTATTGCGGATTTGTTGGGAATTAAAGCATTAAGAGATGCTACTGAAGCCGATTTGGAAACTATAAAAGACAAGGTCCTGCCTAAAAATTACCAAAAAGCACTTTATGTCATTCAAGAAAACAATAGAGCGACAAAAGCATCAAAAGCTATTGAAGATAATGATTTAGAAACTTTAGGCGCTTTAATTTTTCAATCGCATGACGGGTTACAACATCAGTATAAAGTGAGCTGTGATGAGTTAGATTTTCTGGTGGATCAAGCAAAAGCTAACGATCATGTTATAGGTGCAAGAATGATGGGAGGCGGATTTGGTGGCTGTACTATTAATTTAGTAGCAAAAAGTGAAGCTAAAGCTTTTGGAGAGGCTGCATCTATAGCATATGAGAAAAAATTCAATAAAGCGTGTTCCGTGTATTTTATAAAATTATCTGAAGGCACACACTTAGTAAAATAATCAATTACAATTAATTTAAAATGGAGAATACAGATTTACAAGACTATTCGCATAAGCGTTTAAATATACTCACTGGCGAATGGGTTTTAGTATCACCACATCGTGCAAAACGCCCTTGGCAAGGACAAAATGAAGCCGTATCGAATGATGTGCGACCTGCTTACGATGAAACCTGTTATTTATGTGCAGGAAATACCCGAATTAATGGGGAAATCAATCCGAAATATCAAGATGTTTTTGTTTTTACTAATGATTTTGCAGCCTTACAAAAAGATTCCAAGTCTTTTTCGGTTGAAGATGGTTTGTTAGTTGCCGAAAGTGAAACAGGAATATGTAAAGTGATTTGCTTCAGTCCAGATCACTCAAAAAGTTTAGCAGACATGGACGCTAAAGATATTCAAAAAGTCGTTTTCGCATGGCAAAGAGAATTTAAAGAATTATCTGAAAATCCAAATATCAATTACGTCCAAATATTTGAAAATAAAGGTGCTGTTATGGGATGTAGTAATCCGCATCCTCATGGACAAATTTGGAGCCAATCTACACTTCCTAATGAAGTGGATAAGAAAAACACACAGCAACTAGCCTATTATAACAAAAAAAATAGCAGCCTGTTAGGTGATTATTTAGCACAAGAATTAGAAAAACAAGAACGTATTATTTTTGAAAATGATTCGTTTGTTGTTTTAATTCCTTTTTGGGCAGTATGGCCTTTCGAAGCTATGGTAGTACCAAAAAAGCAACAATCAAATATTCTAGAATTGAATGATGCTCAAGCTTTAGAATATGCCGAAGCTATATCTGTAATAACAAAAGCATACGATAAATTATTTAACACCTCATTTCCTTATTCTAGCGGAATACATCAAGCACCAACAGATGGAAATGAAAATAAACACTGGCATTGGCACATGAGTTTTTATCCGCCATTGTTAAGAAGTGCCACTGTAAAAAAATTCATGGTAGGTTACGAAATGTTCGGATCCCCACAACGTGATATTACTGCAGAAATTGCAGCAAAAATGATACGGGATTTAGTTTAATTTTCTCTCAACTAATAGCGAAGTGTCTTAAAGCCTGATGTCTTACATCAGGCTTTTTTATTTTATACCTTCTCTATTCTGAAATGGTATTATACGTTAAGAGTTCATTAAAATGATTGTTAAAATATCTTAAACACCGATTGTTTAAGTTATAGAATACTTTAATTTGAAAAACGATAACCATTAAAACAAAAATGAAATACTTCATTTTTATTCTTTTCCCATTTTCAATGCTTTCCCAAAGTATAACAGGAAAAGTCTATGATAATGACACGACAGTAAAAGGAATAGATGTTTTTAACCTTAGTAAGCAAATCAGAACCCATACAGATAATTACGGAAATTTCACCATTAAAGCCACTGTTGGCGATACCCTTTCATTTCATTCTATATTCCATAATAAAAAGATCATAAAACTTACTGAAACTGATTTTAATAATGTTATAGTTATCGAATTAAGAAAAACGATTAACAGACTTAATGAAATCTTAATACAGAATAATATAGAACCTAAAGAATTTAATCAGGTAGCGGCACAAAATGAATTTGGAAAACAAGTTCAAGAAGATATAAAGAAAAACCCTCATAAATATGGGACTTCATCAAAATATGGGCTTGATGTCGTTAGATTAGCCTCACTAATTGGTAAGCTTTTTAAAAAGGGCAAGAGAAAAAATACTACTATAACTCCTTTATCACATAAAGACTTAGATTCGTTATTTTCTAATAATACATTTTTTAATGAAGAATTACTCATTAATGATTTAACAATTCCTAAAGACTATAAACAACTCTTCTTCGAATATTGTGGAACCAAAAACCTGAATAAAGATTTTTTATCAAATAAAAATGAAATGATTCTTTTAGACAGCTTAGTTTCCTACAGCAAAACTTTTTTGAAAATAATTGAAGAATCTAAAAAAAAGTAGTCATTATTTATTTTTTCGATTAAAATAAAGCTTATCATACTAAATCATTGTTTCAAAAGTTATATTTTTAACCTCTACTAATAGGCTTTAAATTTATATATGTCAATGAAACGTTACCTATATTTCACACTTACATTAGGTTTTTTAATATTTTGGAGTTCTTGTCGTAAAGATTTTGAATTTTCTCCAAGTACTGGTCATCTTGAATTTTCAAAAGACACTGTTTATTTAGACACCGTTTTCACAAATATTGGCTCCAGTACCTATAACCTAAAAGTTTATAATAGAAGTAATGATGATATTTCTATACCTTCAGTAAGATTAGCTTTGGGAGAATCTTCCAATTATAGATTAAATGTAGACGGCATGGCTGGTAAAGTTTTTGAAGATATACAGATATTAGCCAAAGACAGCTTATTTATTTTTGTTGAATCGACTATCGATATTAATAATTTCCCAAACCCTGATGGTAATTTTCTTTATGAAGACCAAATTGAGTTTGATACCGCAGCAAACCTTCAAAAAGTAGAGCTCGTTACTTTAGTACAAGATGCCGTATTTATCTATCCCAATCGGAATAATACCACTAAAGTTATTGAAACATTAACCCTTGATATTGCTGGTCAATCAATTGAAACCGAATTGCAGGGACGTGAATTATTACCTACTGAACTTACTTTTACAAACGAAAAACCTTATGTTATTTATGGGTTTGCAACTGTACCAAATGGAGAAACCCTAACTATTGATGCAGGAGCCAGAATACATTTTCATGATAACTCAGGAATCATAGTATCCAATAATGCTTCATTACAGGTTAACGGTACGCTTAGTAACGATCAAGATCTTTTAGAAAACGAAGTTATTTTTGAAGGCGACCGTTTAGAGCCTAATTTCGCTGATACACCAGGACAATGGGGTACTATTTGGTTATTAGATGGCAGTATTAATAATACAATAAATTATACTACCATTAAAAATGCATCTGTTGGTATTTTATGTGATGGTAACCCTAATGGGGTTTCCGATAAACTCACCATAACTAATTCGCAAATTTATAATTCTAGTAATTATGGTATTATAGGAAGAAATACTTCTATTACTGGAGAAAATGTAGTTATTAACAACACGGGACTGGTATCTTTTGCAGGTACTTTTGGAGGTAGATATAACTTTACACACAGTACACTTGTAAACTATTGGAACAATGGGTTTAGACAACTGCCTTCTGTATTACTTAATAATTTTGTCGTAGATGAAGATGATAATGCTACGATTACAGATTTAACAGAAGCTAATTTTAATAATTGTATTATTTACGGAAATGATAACCCTGAAATTCAACTTGAAGAAATTGAAGATCCAGCAGTTGTATTTAATTTTAAGTTTACCAACTGTTTAATTCGTTTTGAAGACCCTAATAATAGCCTTACTGGTCCAAATTATGATTTAAATGATACGAATCATTATGAAGGGAATATTTTTAATGAAGATCCTAATTTTAAAGACCCTTCTTTAAATCAACTAATTATTGGCGAAGAATCTGCAGCCATCAATCAAGGACTTCCTGTTTTTGCTACACAAGTTCCTTTAGACCTTTCGAATGTTAATAGAACTGCTTCTCCTGATATAGGGGCTTATCAACATATTACCTTTCCTGAGGAGGATTAATACAGAAATGTTTAATACGTCCATGTACGATGAGTATTCCTATCTATTTATTGGACGTACAACTTCATATTAAAAAGCATTAGAATTTTATATATCTAATGCTAGACAACAAATACAAATATCTTCTGGTATCCCTATACCATACTATTCCTGATGGAAAACATAGACAATAATTAATCTAATCTTTTTTCATAAAAACCAAACGTCGATTTCTAAAATACTTTCACTGAAAACAGGGTAAAGAAAACAAAAAATCAGTCGTAACATTACTCCATTAAAATTGAATCTCAATAAAATACCAAACAAAAATTAACAAAAAAACGGATATTGTTATGAAGCAAACATATATAAACGAAAATAAAATATGGATTATCGAAGTTAAAGGAAAATCGTTTACCACCTCATACGGTGACGTCCGTAGCACACTAAGAAGCTCTACAAAAAAATTTGATTCTGAAGAAAAATGTGAAAAAGAAAAAGAAAAGATCATCAAATCAAAATGCAAAGGAGGTTATGAAGAATTATCTGTCAACATTGAAGGGGTTCCATTAGATAAGCTAACGGAAATTCATAATATAAAAAAGGGATATACTAAAGTATTAAGTACATCGTATGACGACAAAACTAATCCTACATTAATAGAAGAAACCCTTAGCCTATTACATTTGGAAGAACTCAATACAGCATCTCCAATACTAATTAAACACATAGAACGTTTAAGTAACCTAAAAAAAATAACCATAAGTGGTGAAGAAGCCATAGCGGCCATACCCGATACGATAGCTAACCTTAAAAACCTCGAATACTTAGAGTTGCGCAGTGTTTATGAAGACATAACGTTACCCGACAATATAGGTAAAATACGCTCTTTAAAAGAATTACATCTATCCCACTTGCCAGAGCTTAATGAAATTCCTCAAAGCCTAGGGCAACTGGTATCGTTAGAAGTATTACATATTGACCATTGCCTAGGTGGTTATATAGAAAAAAAAGGGCTAATCATTCCAGAATCATTAGGAAACTTAGTGCATTTAAAAAAACTAAGAATATCAGACTGCAACCAAAGAGAGATACCTCAATCTATTGGAAATTTAGTGCAATTGGAAGAATTGAACCTAGCTGATAACCAATTAACAGCCCTTCCCCAAAATATAGAAAACTTACAGAAGTTAACACAACTAACACTCAATAGTAATCATTTTGAGCATATTCCAGAAGGTGTATGCAAATTAAACAACTTAGTTAATCTCTACATACGTTTTAATCCTCTAAAAAAAATAGAAACAAACTTTCTCCAATTAAGGGCTTTAAAAAAGTTAAAATTTCATTCTAATAAAATAACCAATATTCCCGAAAATATTTTATCTACAGGTTTGGAAGCCATCAAAGGTTTCTTAAAAAAAGGAGAAACTACTAAATTACCTATAGAAATCGCTCCAATACCTAAAAATTCAGAAGCGTTAGTAAGTGAACGAAAAGAACAGGTAAAAGGGCTTCTTTACGATATTCGCAAAGAATTATACAAAGAATCCAGACAGCAAAAATTTGAAGAAATTTCAGCATTTATTTTTGGAGAAACCAATGATTTACCAGGCAGTAAGCGATCAGACATATTTTGTTTTGAAAACATAATAGAGGTATTTAATCCCATCCATAAATGGGATTTTATAGACCGTCGCTTGTTGGCCTTTATATGCAACGATACATTTCTATTTGAGAACGTGGACTTATTAGGAGGTGTGAATTACCAAGGATATTATAAATACTTCATTGAACACTGGTTTTTACCACAATTGAAGCAAGAACAGCAAGGAGAAGATACTTTTGGAAAGCTTATAGAAGAATTAAAGTTCTGTCATATTGACGAATGGACAGCCCTTGCTGGGTATCTGGATGAAACCAGCAGAGAGTCCTTTCTTAGAGATGATGATTCTGTGAATTCGGTAGGAAAAGTGATTCTAAAGTACTTGCATGAGGACCGAAAAAAAATCATGCAACTATTAGATAATAAAAGTTATACCAAACCTTTAATACCACTATTAGCTTCAAAACGAGACCTCCTAAATGAACTCTTAGATGAATTGTTACCATATTATGATACTTCTGAAGCGCAAAAACACATATACTACACAAAACTTGAAGCATTATGTAAAATAGATAGCAAAGCATACGAAAGCCTAGTCTTAGAGCAAATGCAAGGCTCGGACTGTTTAGGATGTATTATGGAATGTTATCGCATCCTCTTAACTTATGTGGGGGATACTCATAAAAAACCTGCAGTATCACATGCCAAAAAGGTATTGATTGATATTACCAAGCGTAAAAATGAAAAACGAGGGTATAATTTTAACTGGGATACATCTACAGATTATTATATAGATGGCACGCCAGAGTTTGTCCAATGGCTATGTAACCATCTAGGTGAAGAATTAAAAACCGAATTATTTACCTATGTAAAAGATACCAAAGAGTTAGATATGGACATAATAGGCATCATTGTACAGCGTTTTGGACAAGATGCCGTAGCTATAGCCATTCGAGCTCTAAAAATAAAGAAACTAAAAAATAGTTTGGCACCTCATTATCGCCAAGCATTTACTGTATTGGAAAACTTAGATTACTCTGCATATTATGATGAAGTTTGGAGAATTGCCTGTTCGACATATACCGATTTAGCAGATTTAGCGTGTATTTCATTGGCCAACTGTCCAGTAACAGATATTTATGACAAAGCAGCATCTCTTTTATCATCTAAAAAGAAAGCAGAACGTAGAGCTGGAGTTTTCATTTTAAGTCAGTTAGATAGTACAGAAGCCATGTTAGAATTGGAGCCTATTATAGACAGTGAAAAAATAGATGAGATTAGAAACCTAGCAATATATTCTTATTATAAAAGGTTTGAGCAAAAAGAAGTAACGATAGCTACCATGAAGGAGCGAATTGCCAATACTAGTAAAAGAGAAAAACTTAAAAAACCTGTAGTAAAATGGCTAGATACCCTACCAAGATTAATCTGGCACGATGGCACACAATTAACTAAAAAAGAACAATATTTCCTTTTTTATCGCCAGTCTTCTAGCAATAGCATAACTCCAGATATAGAAGCGATTCCCATGTACACATTATTAGATAAAACACAAGGAGCAGATGTCGCATTTGAAACTTTTCAATATATCCATAAAAATATAGGCTTTAAAGCAACATCAAAAATGGCATTTGCCTTAATAGGGACATTAGGAGATGAGCGCTTAATCGAATTATTGAAAGAGACTGCTATTAAAAATAAAAATGCAAATGTATGCGCCATTCTAGGAATGTTAGGAACTTATAATGCTGCATTTGCATTAGATCAAGTCATGCACCATTTTCAGATTAAATATCCCAATGTACGAAGAGCAGCTGAAGAAGCTTTTGAAGCTATCGCTTTACAATTGGAACTTACTTATTTTGAGCTAAAAGATAAAATGCTACCCGATTTTGATTTTGTAAACAAAAAGATGACATTAGAAAGTGGTTATACCCTTTCAATTTCTCCCGATTTAAAATTTACATATACCAATGACAAGGGTAAACAAGTAAAATCTATACCAAAAATGCCTGCTCCTATTAAAAAATTAATAAAGGAGATGAATGCAGACCTGAGACAAATCGTAAAACAATACGCTCTAAGTTTAGAACACTATTTAGTAACACAACGCCTATGGCCAGGAAATGATTGGGAACAGCATTTTACAGAACACCCTGTTGCTTTTGCTTTTAGTCAAAGTTTAATTTGGCAACATAATGAAAATACAACATTTATAGTATTAGCAAATGGCGATTTGCAAGATGAAGCAGGCAATACTTTTAATATAAAAAATAATGATCGCATTCGATTGGCACATCCATTGAATCTGGAAAACCATATAAAAACTGATTGGGAAGCGTATCTAGAAAAAGAAAATATGCAACCAGCAATACTTCAGTTATCTAGAAAACTAATATCCCCTACTTCTACCGAACTAGAAGTTGTACACTCTAGAACATTTGAAAGTAACTCTTTAAACGCTGGTACTTTTAAATATAGAGCACATAAAAAAGGCTGGAGACATGGAAGTACAGACGATGGTGGTGGGATTTTATCTTACACTAAAGCCTTTAAAGAAGCGGGGGTTGATGTCTTTATTCAAACAGAAAACATTGCAGTATATGCCGAAGTTGATGATGAAGATGTGGTATTAGGAAAGTGCTATTTTACACCGCTTGGGAGTGTACAGGTGAATGGATTGCGGAATAAAGAACCCTACAGAGAAGATGATGAGCGCTTAATTACTATTAAAAATGTGCCTTTGCTAGTATTTTCTGAGGCTATGAAGGATTTAAAAGAGATTACTAAAACGGAATAATTGAAAAAAAACCAGGTAAAAACAAATCTACAGTTGTTAGTACGAAACTTTGTCAAAGCTTCTATTATCGATATCTGGTATCAAGGAACAACTGTCTGTACCTCTGAATATCATGAGGCATCCAAGGCCATTTATATTGTTTTGGATACAGGTAAAGTATACTCTATTCTACCTGGTAATGATTTGGGATTGAAAGTTGCTTATGGGGTCACTGTTAAGGAAGTACCTTTCTGGGATCGTAAACATAGGCAACTAGCCGACCTTGTAAAAGTTTCTAATGTTAAAGAATGGGCAACATTTTTAGAACGGCCTCTACACTCTGTAAAAGTAAATTGGAATTATAAGTTTAAAAGTCAAATATTTCAGGGGACTCATTTACAAAATGGAGATTACCCGCAAAGTATTGAATTTACATATAAAGACCATGGTACTTTTTTTATTGAAGCAACCAAAATATGGAATGATACCCTAATAACTATAGCCTCATATCATTTAACCATATTTTTTAATACCGAAACTAAAGAGGCTTACGATAAAAAAAGTAAATAGATTTATAGATATGCAAACGATCAATTATTATTAAAAAATTGTCATTAATAAAAAAAGACCATCTTTTCAGATAGTCTTTTTTTACTATTTTATAACTAGCTCGAATTACCTACACAAACAAAGGTTTATCCTTCATCATAGTATTCACTTTATCTTTAACAGCTTCTAAAACTGATTCATCTTCAAAATTTGCAATAACTTCATCAACTAATTCTACAATAGCTAACATATCATCTTCTTTTAAACCACGTGTGGTCACAGCAGAAACACCTAAACGAATTCCAGAGGTTACAAATGGTGATTTATCATCAAATGGCACCATATTTTTGTTTACTGTAATATCCGCTTTAACCAAAGCCTGTTCTGCATCCTTACCAGAAAGGTTTTTGTTACGTAAATCGATCAACATACAATGGTTATCGGTTCCTCCAGAAATAATATTATAACCTTTAGCTACTAACACTTCAGCCATAGCTGCAGCATTGCTCTTTACTTGTAATTGGTAGTTTAAAAAATCATCTGTTAACGCTTCTCCAAAAGCAATCGCTTTAGCAGCAATAATATGCTCTAAAGGCCCTCCTTGATTTCCAGGAAAAACAGCAGAATCCAACAAAGAAGACATTTTACGTAAGTTTCCGTTTTTCAATGTAATTCCAAATGGATTATCAAAATCTTGTCCCATCATTATAATACCACCTCTTGGACCTCTTAAAGTCTTATGAGTTGTCGTTGTAACAATATGACAATGTGGTATTGGGTCGTTTAGAATACCTTTAGCAATTAACCCTGCAGGATGCGAAATATCTGCCATTAATACAGCACCAACACTATCTGCAATCACTCTAAAACGTTTAAAATCGATATCGCGAGAATAAGCAGAAGCACCAGCAATGATTAATTTTGGTTTTTCTTTAGTCGCTATTTCTTGAATTTTATCATAATTTAAAACACCTGACTCCTGCTCTACTCCGTAAAATACAGGATTGTAAAGTTTTCCAGAGAAATTTACTGGAGATCCATGTGTTAAATGTCCACCGTGAGATAAATCGAAACCTAAAATCTTATCACCTGGTTTTAAACATGCATGATACACAGCTGTATTTGCCTGACTTCCAGAATGCGGTTGCACATTTACGTATGCAGCACCAAACAATGCTTTTGCTCTATCGATAGCAATTTGCTCAACTTCATCAACAACTTCACACCCGCCATAATATCGTTTGCCAGGATAGCCTTCAGCATATTTATTTGTTAATACAGAGCCAGCAGCTTCCATAACTTGATTGCTTACAAAATTCTCTGATGCAATAAGCTCAATACCATGTAATTGGCGTTCTTTTTCTGCTTGAATAAGTTCAAAAATTTGTTCGTCGCGTTGCATAAAATTAAATTATCGTTAAATATTCGGCAAAAATAGGAAATAGAATAGTCAATTGCATTAAAAAAGGTTTATTTAAGATGAAGTTTTTAACCATTTTATTAACGGTTATATAAAATCTATATTTTTATTCATTTTTTCATTTAAAATAAAAAAATTGTGTAGGTTTGATAAGAATTTAATAAACTAAAACAGATTTTAAGTTATGCCATTATCAGCTAACAATCCAGATAGAACGTCGTGGTTACACGTAGATAAGAATTCAGATTTTCCAATTCAGAACATTCCTTTTGGAGTTTTTTTAACTCGAGATGATATCATTACCATAGGAACACGTATTGGAGATACAGCCATCGATCTTGGTGCATTACATCAATTAGGTTATTTTGAGGACATTCCTTTAACTGAGGATATTTTTCTTCAAGATACTTTAAACGATTTTATTGCAGACGGCAGAAAAACATGGCGTTTGGTACGTAATAGAATCGCAGATATTTTTGATTCTGAAAATACCACACTTAAAAACAATAAAAAACATAAAGAGATTGTATTATTTCGTTTAGATGAAATTGAAATGCAATTGCCTGTGCATATTGGAGATTACACAGATTTTTATTCAAGTAAAGAACATGCTACAAATGTAGGAACCATGTTTAGAGACCCAGATAATGCCTTATTACCAAACTGGTTACACATTCCAGTTGGGTACCATGGCAGAAGTTCGTCTATCATTCCTTCTGGAATTCCAGTTCACAGACCTCAAGGGCAAACATTACCTGGAGATGCTAAAGTCCCTGTTTTTGGACCGAGCAAATTAGTTGATTTTGAATTAGAAATGGCTTTTATAACAACAGATGCTAACGATTTAGGGGAATCTATACCAATTGAAGAAGCTGAAGCATACATTTTTGGACTCGTTGTATTTAACGATTGGAGTGCTCGAGATATTCAAAAATGGGAATATGTCCCATTAGGGCCGTTTTTAGCTAAAAACTTTGCATCTTCTATCTCGCCTTGGATTGTAACACTTGACGCCTTAGAACCTTATCGCGTTGAAGGTCCTAAACCTATAAAACCACAATTGGAATACCTTCAATATAAAGGGAAAAAGAGTTTCGATATAAATTTAGAAGTCGCCATACAACCAAAAGGTGCTAAAGAAACTGTAGTCAGTAAATCAAATTTCAAATATATGTACTGGAATATGGCACAACAATTAACACATCACACTGTTAATGGTTGTCCTATAAATTCTGGTGATATGATGGGAAGTGGCACTATTTCTGGACCTACAGAAGATAGCTATGGTTCTATGTTAGAATTAACCTGGAAAGGCGAAAAACCACTTAAAATGAAAGATGGCTCGGAACGTAAGTTTATTAACGACCATGACACTGTTATTATGAGAGGTTTTTGTGAAAAAGATGGCACCCGTATTGGTTTTGGTGAAGTTTCTACAAAACTACTTCCTGTGTATAAAAAATAGTACAATACAACGGATTACAGGTTAATTGCTTAAGTTAAAATAAATGTCCATAAATTTTGTTTTTAAAGCTTTGGCATTATATTTGGCATATAATCATCATAACTGTAAACCCCTAACATTATGAAAAAACTACTACTTTATACAATAAGTCTAACTATACTTGTTGCTTGTGGCGGAAAAAAACAAGTAGAAGCTGCAGTTAATACTGGCAACTACGATCAGGCTATTACCACCGCTTTAAATAAGCTAAAGACTAATAAAAACAAAAAACGTAAATACGATTATGTTTTAATGTTACAAGATGCTTACCACAAAGTGGTTGAGCGTGATTTAAGCACTATCGAGCATTTAAAAAAGGATAAAAATCCTGAGTTATACAAAGACATTTATGAAATCTATTTGGATTTAGATGCCCGTCAGGAAGCTATCAAACCTTTATTACCTCTAGCAGTAAATGGTAAAAACATTCCTTTTAAATTCAACAACTACAGTAATGATATTGTACAATCTCGTGAAAATGTTTCAGATTTTCTTTATGAAAAAGGATTGGATTTATTAGAATTAGAAGATAAATCACAGATTAGAGAAGCTTACAATGTATTAAGTTATATTGAATCCATTAACCCAAATTATGAGCAGACCAGAGATTTAATAAAAGAGGCTCACGAACGAGGAACTGCCTATGTAAGCGTCACGATACAAAATCGTACGCATCAAGTCATTCCACAGCGTTTAGAAGAAGATCTACTAAATTTTGATACCTATGGTTTAAACCAATTCTGGACCGTATACCATGCTCAACCTAGCAAGGATGTTGCTTACGACTATGCTATGCAGTTGCAATTAAAACAAATCAATATTTCACCAGAACGTATTAGAGAGCGTGAATTTATAAGAGAAAAGGAAATTGTTGATGGTTGGGAATACAAAAAAGACAGTAAAGGTAATGTTGCCAAAGATAGTTTAGGTAACGATATAAAAATTGATAAAATAGTTAAGGTAAAAGCACGCTATAATGAATTCACTCAAATAAAATCGACACAAGTTATTGCAGATGTTGTCTATCTGGATATAAAAACAAAACAGTTATTAGATACCTTCTCTATTGATAGTGAGTTTATTTTTGAAAACCTTTTCGCCAGAGTTCGAGGTGACAAAAGAGCTTTAGAATCTCAAGATATAAAAATACTAAACAACAGGAGAGTCCCCTTCCCTAGTAATGAACAAATGGTTTATGATACTGGTGAAGATTTAAAACTTAAACTCAAAGATATTATTAGCTCCTATAAAGTTAGAGGCTAACAAAAAAGGTTGTCTAAAAAGTACTTAGATGTCCGTTCAAGCGCAGTCGAGAACTTTTAGTTTCTAGTACTTTTTAGACATCCCTTTTTATACATGTTCAAGATAATACAGGTGTGCCTTTTCAAACTCTAAGAAGTTTATAAAAAACAACTTATTAACTATTTTTTTCTAAGAATCCCAAAAAGCTCTTGACCAGCTCTACTTGAAACCGAATTATAGGCATCTTCAAATGTTTTTATTTTAAAATATGTTGAAAATAATTGTAAATACTCCGACTTTGTCGCTCCAAATGGACGTTTTTCTAAATCCCCTGAAAAAGGAATATTAAACCAAAGACCTACTAACTTCCCATTAAAGTTTAACAACTCATACATTTTTTCAACATACTTTTCTCTATTATTATCTATAGGAGGAAAAGAACACATAAAAGTTTGCTCAATAATTAAATCAAACGTATCATTTAGATTGAAAAAATCACCATGCAAGATTTGGTCATCAGGAAAATCAGAGACTCTATCCTTAAAATTCTTTAGAGGAAGTTCTGAAATATCAATAATATACGTATTCTTATAACCAGATTTATATAAATATTCAGCTTCGTAAGCATTCCCTGCACCTGGCACTAATATCTTAGTGTTTTTATCTTTTAACTGATCGACATAACTACGTATTGGTTCTGAAACCTGACCTAAATCCCATCCTATAGACTCTTCAATATATCGTTTAGACCAATACGTCTCTAATTCATTTTGATTGTTTTTTTGCACAATAGAATTTTGTTATAAATCTTATTCATACAAACCTACTTAAATAAATGACATTAATAAAACAATAACATATCTATATGTATTGTGTGCTTATTGTCCTTATAAATTATTCAGCTTATTTAATTTTTATATGCGTCTTTTTCAAGCCTTTTTCCATAAGGTAATCATATAATTCTTTAGCCTCTCCAACTTTGGCATGGTGCAATAAGGTAAATCCATGAGGTCCTTTGGCAAACACCAATTCTGGATAAGCTTCTAACGTTGGCTTTACCAGTTCAGTTTTTCCCAGCATAGTAAGTACAAATAAATTGACTCTGGCTCCTTGTGAAATCAGATAATTAGCAATCTCCTTATTCCCCAAATGTCCAGCACCTTCTATAGCTTCTTCAAAGTCCGAATTTCCCCAATCATAACGCGCATAAATTAAATTTGGGTGTTCTTCAAGCATTTCTTTTACTAATGGTAAGTTTTTATGGCCTGCAATCACAAATTCTTTGACTAATTTTATATCAAGAGGTTCAGGCTCCTGTAACGTTTTAGAAATTGCATATGCAGGAGCAACACCTGTTAAAGTAAGTCCTATTAGTGAGTTTTTAATAAATGTTTTTCTGTTCATAATATTGAAATTAGATTATATACCCCAAAAATCAATATTGAAACCTTAAAAACCTTTAAGATACGTGTTTCTTTAAACGAAAATTCATTTTAAAAGATATTGTTTTCTATATACAGAAGGAGTTACTCCTGTCTTTTTTTTAAATGCCACATTAAATGCTGTCACGGTACCAAAACCAGAATCGAAAGCAACAGTGGCTATTTTTTCTTTTTCATACTTTAAATCCGCCAATAAATTCTTGGCTTTTTCTATTCGAAATTGATTAACAAACTCATAGAAGTTTTGTTGTATATTTTCATTGATAGCCTGAGAAATTTCTCTTGGACTTGTGGTTAGTTTTTCTGCTACTATTTTTAAAGAAATATCAGACTCTAAAAAGACATGTTCTTCTATAAAAAGATTTTGAATGGCTTTAAAAAGTGTTTTCGAACTACTGCTATCTAATTTTGAACTATCATATTTATCCAGATTAAAACTGTTACGGTTTAAAAAAAGATAAGAAAAGGCATAAATAAGGAATGTGTAAAATACTGGTCCCAAAATATAATACAATTTGAAACTAAAGAAATTACCCAAATAATATAACCAGACGAACGTTACTCCAATTAGTATATTTCGATACCAATTTAATTTCTTTTTAGAGGATCTCGAAGCATTTTTAATTAAAACAAACCAGGAAAGCATTAAATAAATGACCAAATGCAAAACTACCAGACCATAATTCCAATAAGTTTCAAACTCTCCAGCACTTGGTATAACTGCAAATAGTAAAATAAAAAGTAAAAAAGGTAATAAATGGAGGTAATTCCAATAAGATAAAATCTTCCTTTTTTCTAATAATAAAATCCCATAGAACCACAAAAAAGGACCAACAAAGAAAATCCCTGATAGACCAATATTTCTCTGCCAGGCTTCCAATGGAGTATAATAACCAATTACCGATTTACCAATTCTAATGGTTAAACCTAACAATATAAACGCTAAATAAATATTAAGTTTTCTATTACCAGATTTAAGCATAATGAGATAAATAGAAAGAATAGCACCCTGGAAGAGACCCAAAGAAGCTAGAATAAGTATGATATTATTTGTAAGCATTAAACTCTAATTGAGAACGTGTTTTGTCACTATATTATTTACAGTTACTAATAAACGAAGTTAGAATTCTCTTGCTTAAAAATCAATGTTTTTATTCTTAAAACTATCTATAAATTTTAAACAAACCGACTTAAATCAATCTCATTAATGGCTCCATGAGATGCATGGGCAACCACTACGCCATTTTTAATAACGATTAATTGAGGGGATTCGTGCAGCACTTGAAACTTATACCCTACTTCACTAGAAAGATCTCGGTGGTTTAGTAAATCTAAATAATATAAATCTAAATCTTTTTCGGTAAAATCGTAACCACTAACAAACTGTCTCATAACCATACTACTAATACCACAACGCGTAGAATGTTTGAAAACAACTTGTGTTTTAGTCATAGATTTTTTTGCTATAAAATCCAATTGAGGTATTTCATTTAAAGGAATCCAAGGTATAACCTTCTCTTCTTTTGTTTCGTTAGCTCCCCCAAATAATTTATTTAATAATCCCATAATGCAATCTTTATTGTAATTTATGAAAAATGTAAAATCACTTTTCACCTAATAAGTCGTTCTTATTTCAGAATCTTACAAACTGACTAAAAGTCACCATTTTAATGGCTTTAAACGACATTTTGTCTTGTAAAATGTATTGGTAAGATTATTGACTTATTGAAGATGTAAATGTAATAAACAGATCCCCTCCTGCTAGGGAATTAAAAATAAAATTATATATGAATTTAAATAATTATACCATAAAATCTCAAGAAGCCATTCAGCAAGCACAACAAATTGCACAAGGTTTCTCGCATCAACAAATTGAAAACGAACACCTTTTCAAAGGCATTTTTGAAGTTGATGAAAACGTATTACCGTTTATTTTAAAAAAATTAAATGTAAACATCTCCATACTTCAACAAGCTCTAGACAAACAATTAGAGAGTTTTTCAAAAGTTTCTGGAAGTGAATTAATGTTATCACGAGAAGCTGGAAAAAGCCTTAATGAAGCATCTATCATTGCAAAAAAAATGAAAGATGACTTCGTCTCAATAGAGCATCTTATTTTAGCTGTATTCAAATCAGACAGTAAAATAGCACAAATGCTAAAAGACCAAGGCGTTAATGAAAAGGGTTTAAAAGCTGCTATTGAAGAATTGCGTAAAGGTGAAAATGTAACCTCACAAAGTCAAGAAGAAACCTATAACTCATTAAATAAATACGCTAAAAACTTAAATCAATTGGCTAAAGATGGGAAATTAGACCCCGTAATTGGTCGTGATGAAGAAATACGACGTATACTTCAAATCTTATCACGTAGAACCAAAAATAATCCCATACTCGTTGGAGAACCTGGAACTGGTAAAACAGCCATCGCAGAAGGTTTAGCACATAGAATCATTGATGGTGACATTCCTGAAAACCTAAAAGACAAGCAAATTTTTGCTTTAGATATGGGCGCATTAATTGCAGGCGCTAAATATAAAGGAGAATTTGAAGAACGTTTAAAAGCCGTCATTAAAGAAGTTACCACAAGCGAAGGAGATATTGTTTTATTTATAGATGAAATTCATACACTTGTAGGGGCTGGTGGCGGACAAGGCGCTATGGATGCTGCCAATATTTTAAAACCTGCCTTGGCACGTGGAGAACTTCGTGCTATTGGAGCAACGACCTTAGATGAATATCAGAAGTATTTTGAAAAAGACAAGGCTTTAGAGCGACGTTTTCAGAAAGTGATGGTAGACGAACCAGATACAGAGAGTGCAATTTCAATATTACGAGGTATTAAAGAAAAATATGAAACACATCATAAAGTTCGTATTAAAGACGAAGCTATTATTGGAGCTGTAGAATTATCTGAACGTTATATTACAAATCGCTTTCTACCAGACAAAGCCATTGATTTAATGGATGAAGCTGCATCTAAATTGCGCATGGAAATTAATTCTAAACCCGAAGAACTGGACGTTTTAGATAGAAAGATCATGCAATTAGAGATTGAAATTGAAGCCATTAAACGTGAAAAGGATGAGTCTAAATTAAAATCACTCAGATCGGACTTAGCCAATATAAAAGAAACTAGAAATGAAATTAATGCGAAATGGAAAAGCGAAAAAGAAGTCGTTGATAATATTCAAAATACAAAACAAGATATTGAAAACTATAAACTAGAAGCCGAACGTGCAGAACGCGATGGAGACTACGGAAAAGTAGCCGAGCTTCGGTACGGAAAAATTAAAGATGCTCAAGAACAACTTGAGGCTTTCCAAAAGCAATTACAGGCACAACCCGAAAACTCATTAATTAAAGAAGAAGTCACTTATGATGATATTGCCGAAGTTGTTGCAAAATGGACTGGCATTCCTGTAACAAAAATGGTTCAAAGCGAACGTGAAAAATTGCTTAAACTAGAAGATGAATTACACAAACGTGTCGTGGGGCAAGAAGAGGCTATTGTTGCGGTTAGTGATGCTGTTAGAAGAAGCCGTGCTGGTTTGCAAAATTCGAAAAAACCAATTGGTACGTTCCTTTTTTTAGGAACAACTGGTGTTGGTAAAACCGAATTAGCTAAAGCTTTAGCTGAATACCTTTTTGATGATGAAAATGCCATGACCCGTATTGATATGAGTGAATACCAAGAACGTCATGCAGTAAGCAGGCTGGTTGGGGCACCTCCAGGTTATGTTGGATATGATGAAGGTGGACAATTAACCGAAGCCGTAAGACGCAAACCTTACTCTGTAGTCCTTTTAGATGAAATTGAAAAAGCACACCCAGACACCTTTAATATTTTATTACAAGTTTTAGATGAAGGACATTTAACAGACAATAAAGGGCGTATAGCTGACTTTAAAAATACAATCATTATCATGACTTCAAACATAGGAAGTCATTTAATACAAGAACGTTTTGAAGCAACCAAGGATATTGATTCTGCTATTGAAGCCTCTAAAATTGATGTTTTAGCATTATTAAAACAAAGTGTTCGTCCAGAATTTTTAAATAGAATTGATGATATTATCATGTTTACGCCTTTAAGCAAAGAAGATATCACTGCCATTGTTGAATTACAATTAAAAGGGCTCACAAAAATGATTGGACAACAAGGTATCACTTTTGATGCAACACAAGAAGCCATAGTGTTTTTAGCAGAAAAAGGGTATCATCCAGAATATGGGGCAAGACCTGTAAAGCGTGTTATTCAAAAAGAAGTCTTAAATGCTTTAAGTAAAGAAATATTGTCAGGAAAGGTGACTACAGATAGCATTATTTTATTAGATGCTTTTGATGATAATTTAGTTTTTAGAAATCAAGGTGATTTAATTAATGAAGAATTTTGATAATAATATAGAATTGTTGTAACAAAACTTTGTTAGAACAGTCTAGTAGTTGGTTGGTTAGTTGAAAAGCAACATGAATCTTTATAATAAGATGATTGTTGCTTTTTTTATATCAAAAATATACCGATTGGTATATTTTTAATATATTTGCTAGATTATGACTACAAAAGCAGAGCTTACATCGCAATACATATTAGAAATAGTTGCTCCAATTTTTAACAAGAATGGTTATGCAGCCACTAGTTTAAGTGATGTAACCAACGCTACTGGCCTAACCAAAGGAGCTATATACGGCAATTTTAAAAATAAAGAAGAGCTAGCCATAGCCTCTTTTGTGTATACTGTTAAAAATATGATGAAACGAATTGCAAATCACTTATCTACTAGCGATTCTCCTATTGAAAAACTATTCCTTATAACCGATTTTTATAGAAATTACTATGATTACAGCAAGCAACTTGGCGGTTGCCCTGTTTTGAATATTGGTGTGGATGCAAATAATCAAAATTCTCTTTTACTTCAAAAAGTAAGACAAGTTATTGAAAAAATTCAAGATCAGGTGGCTACAATAATTGAAGATGGCATAGAAGCTGGTGAAATCTCTTCTAATATTAATGCCATGTATTTTGCAAAACGATTGGATACTATGATACAAGGCGCCATTTTTATGACTTACACTATGGATGATGACTTTTATATACAAGACACTATGGATTTAATAGATGATATCATTCTCAAAAAACTAAAAATATAATATTTTTTTAACTGTGTATACCAGCTGGTATATTAAATAATGTATATATGACCCAATTATTAAAAGTTTTACAGAGCAAAACAAAGATTAGATTTCAAGACTGCGACCCATTTAATCATTTAAACAATGGAAGTTACATCAATTATTTTATGAACCATCGTGAAGATGTGCTTGTGGAGCATTACGATATCGATATTTTTAAAATAGCAAAGCTAAGAGGAAAAGGATGGGTTTCAAGCAGTAATCAAATTGCCTATTTAAAACCTGCATTTTTAATGGAAACTGTTGTTTTAGAGTCCCAATTAATACATTACACCAATAGCGAATTACACGTAGAAATGCGGATGTATAATGAAGACAAAAGTCATCTAAAGGCTATTATTTGGTGTGGTTTTGTTCATTTTGATTTATTAAAGCAAAAACGCGATATACATACTGAAGATTTAATGCAACTTTTCGAAAATATTTATAACCCAATGAACGTTAAGACATTTGAGGAACGTCTTAATCAGTTAAAACCTAAACTCGTCAAAACACCCTAAAATTACTTTAAATACAGTTATTTGAGAATAAATAAGTTACCATAATAACACTATTATGTTAATAAAAATATGCTAATATGTAAATTTTATATCATTATAAATATGTAAATTTGTAATTATGTGTCAGGCCCTAAACTATACATAAACATAAATAATTCTGGTTTATCCCCCTTAAATAAACTTTTAAAACTACTTATAGCGATGGATGTTTCCAAGTATATTGATTATACACTTTTAAACCCAACTTCAACAGAGCGTAATATTATAGATTTATGCCATGTAGCAAAGAGAAATAGCTTCTATTCTGTATGTGTTAGTAGCTCATACGTGGCATTAGCAAAACAATTATTAGAAAACTCGGGTGTTAAAGTTTGTTCAGTTATTGGATTCCCACTTGGCTCTACTGCAACTGCATCAAAAGTCTATGAGGCTAAGCAAGCTATTAGTGACGGTGCTGATGAAATTGATATGGTAATTAACCTCGGTTTTCTTAAAAGCAAAAATTATGTATCTGTTTTTAAAGACATTAGTGATGTTAAACTTGCTATAGGAGAAAAAAAACTAAAAGTTATCTTAGAAGTTTCTGAATTGAATAAAAATGAAATTATAAAAGCCTGCGAAATTTCTTTAGATGCTAATGTGGATTTCATAAAAACATCTAGTGGATTTTCTAAAAGCGGCGCTACATTAACCGTTGTTAAAATTATAAAAAAGACTGTTAAGGATGGACTTAAGATAAGTGCTTCAGGTGATATTAAGGATGTTGAAACCGCTAAAAAGTTTATTGATATAGGTGTAAGTAGAATTACAGCTTCTTCAGATTTTAAAATAAAACAATCTGTATAAAGTATAAAAATTAAATAACTATAAGAAAAGGCTTTTAAAATGTATGTTTTAAAAGCCTTTTTTCATTTAAACAAGGATGAAAAACTTAAATTTTTTATAATATTAAAAACTGATTAAAGTCATTCTTCTTAAATAAATAAAGTTGCATTTTACGCCAATCAAATTCTATTTAAAAAATAGTACTAACTTTAACCAACTTATGAAACCAATAAATAAATACATAGATCATACACTTCTAAGAGCAACAGCGACAACAAAGGATATTATTAAACTTTGTGAAGAAGCAAAACAACATCAATTTTTCTCTGTTTGCGTAAATAGCTGTTATGTTGCTTTAGCCAAGGAGCAACTAAAAAACAGCGACATCAAAATTTGCAGTGTCATTGGGTTTCCGCTAGGAACTATGAGTACTAAAGCCAAGGTAGCAGAAACAACCTTAGCTATAAAAGATGGTGCTGATGAAATTGATATGGTTATAAATATTGGCTTATTAAGAAGCAAAAACTTCGATGGTGTATGGAAAGACATAGAAGCTGTTAAAAAATGCCTACCTAACAACGTCTTAAAAGTTATTTTAGAAACCTGTTATCTTGAAGAATTAGAAATCATTAAAGCCAGTGAATTGGCAATACAAAGTGGTGCCGATTTTATAAAAACATCAACTGGGTTTGGCACTGGAGGCGCAACATTAAATGATGTAAAACTCATGAAAAGTGTTTGTATTAATAGTACAGAAATAAAGGCTTCTGGAGGCATAAAAGATTATAAGACAGCATTAGAATACATTAATTTGGGTGTTAAACGTTTAGGCACTTCATCAGGAATTGCTATTGTAAAAGGAACTACTTCAAATTCTAACTACTAAAAATGAGTGTACATATAGAGGCAAAAAAAGGTGATATAGCAGAAACCATTTTACTTCCAGGAGACCCTTTACGGGCCAAATGGATTGCAGAAACTTTTTTCGAAGACACTATTTGCTTTAATAAAATAAGAAATATGTATGGCTATACTGGAACTTACAAAGGCAAACGTATTTCTGTAATGGGAACTGGTATGGGAGTGCCCTCTATTTCTATCTATGCACATGAACTGATTACCGAATATAATGTTAAAAACTTAATTCGTGTTGGTAGTGCTGGATCCTACCAAAAGCATATAAAAATCAGAGATATTGTATTAGCCATGGCGGCTTCTTCAAATTCTGGTATCAATGAACTACGATTTGGAGGTGCTAACTACGCTCCTACTGCTAATTTTGATTTATTTCAGAAAGCTGTGGAAATAGCTAAAAAAAGACAGATTTCTTTAAAGGCTGGAAATGTTTTTACTTCTGATACCTTTTATGAGGATGATTTCGAATCTTATAAAAAATGGTCGAAATTTGGAGTACTATGCGTAGAAATGGAAACAGCAGGCTTATATACTATTGCAGGAAAACATAATGTAAATGCTTTGAGTATTTTAACTATTTCTGATTCTTTAGTAACTGGAGAGCGCACTTCAAGTAAAGAGCGAGAAACAACTTTTAAAGAGATGGTAGAAATAGCATTAGAATTGACATAACTATATATTACCAATTTCAGAAACACTTATATTTCTAAATATCAATCAACTTTTACCTGTTCAAGATTAATTCTTGATAATTCTTTTAAGCCCTTAACAATGTACAAACTATCTAAAGATAATAAACGAACGTTTTTAGCAAGTGGCTTAAAATTAATATAATCCACAAACCGTATCCCCTTTATGTAACGCTCATTATAAGCTTCTCTGAAACGTAAACCGACACCATCATCTTCAGCATAAGAATATGCTAAATAATCTACTTTAAAAGATTTATTATCAATCCAATATACAAACTCATCTTCAAAATCTTCGCCTCCACCTTGTTGCTTAAAGGTGATTTTTATTTTATGATATGACTTATTCTTAATAACAACCTCACCTAAATATTTTTTAATCACTGCCGAATCATTTAAACCATAGGGTAATACCGAAAAATAATGGACTGAGTTTACAGAACTACTATATTTTACAGCCATACTATCTGGTATATCAACAAAATCATCATTTATTAAACGTTCAAAACCAGAGTTGGTTAAAATATCTAAAATGGAATCATTAGAATTTGTAATCAATCGTCCATATAAATAATCGCCTTTATTACGCTTGGCAATATAATGCTTATCTCTGAAGTTAAAGTTGATACTCGATGAATCTATGAAAGAACCTCCAGAAACCTCAATAGCCTTATTTATAATGAATTGAGCATCATTATTACTACAACTTAAGAGCATCGTAACAACAAAACAAAATAATATTATCTGTTTAAAAAATTTCATGTGTTTTTTTATGTGAGTCGTAAAGCTAGCTATAACTTACTACTGTAATTATAAAATTATCTTAATGTTTACTCTTTGAATATGGTTATCCAATTATCATTATAACATATATATACTAATGATTATCAGCATATTAATTAAACCATAATGTTTATTAAAGGCTAAAACGTATCATATCTCCTGTAAACTTTTGTGCTAAAATATTAATAGCAGATTCTTTTAATTGCAAAATTCTTGGATAACCCCCAGTAGTTTGACAATCTCTCATTAAAATAATGAGTTTTCCAGAGGGTGTTAACTGTACAGTTCCTGGTAATACTGGTGACGTTATAATGGGTTTCAAGCTATTTTTTAAAGAACCTGTTAATTGATAAGCCATTCTGCTGTTTTCTTTAGAAATAGTAAAATCTTGTGAAAATAACGAGCTTTGTTGTGCTTTTGAAAGTTTATGAAACTCTGGTCCTTTAAAAACTTCGATCTTCTTAGTATTAAAATGTGTGTTTCTTATTTTGATAGCTGCATGCTTCTTTTCAAGAGGTTTCAAGGATGCATTAATTAACAAATCATCATTTTTAAACAATACAGATTGTTCTGTGACACCTTGATACATACTATAGCTTCCCATAGCCTTTTCGTTTTTAAAACCACCAAAAACGGCCAAATAAGCCCTAAACCCATAAAGCAACTTACCAAAAGATATTATATCTCCTTTTTTTATTGAAGTTTGTTTATTCAATTTTATTGGTGTTTTATTCAATTTAGGAGCCATATCTGCCCCTGAAATACAAATACTGGTATCACAGTTAAATTCGAGAGTTGCACCCGTCATTGTCATCTCTATAACTGCAGCATGTACTTCATTCCCTAATAACACATTAGCCATAGATGCCGAATACACATCCATAACTCCAGAATAAGGCACCCCATAATTCTGGTATCCATAACGCCCTAAATCTTGAATTGAAGTATATAGGCCTGGTTTTAAAACCTTAACCATCAATCACCTCACTTTCTAATTGATAAACACCTGCATCTATTAACATCTTAATATCCTTATATTCTTTAATTGATACAGATTTAAAAATAATTTTATCCCCTGCATTTGCAAAACAAGGTATCGCATTCTTGGGATTAAAAAATTCTATCGGAGAATTACCAATAATATTCCAACCACCAGGGCTTTCATTAGGGTAAACACCTGTTTGCTTTCCTCCTATAGCCACAGCTCCTTTTACGATCCTTGATCTTGGTGTCGATTTGCGTGGGGTATGAAGTTTTCTATTCAACCCTCCTAAGTACATAAATCCAGGTAAAAAGCCAATAAAATAAACAGTATAAACTGTTTTGGAATGAAGCTCAATAATGGATTTTTTAGACATGTTTTTTTCTAAAGCCATCTCACCTAAATCAATACCAAAAACGTCATCATAACACACTGGTATTTCCCATTTTTTTAACCTCAATTCAACATGCGGTCCTTTTTGAGTATATAATTTCTGGAGTTTCTTTTTAAAGGTTCCAAAGACAAAACAATCATCACCACAAATAACTAACAATGAGTTATATGCATGCTTCAATTCAACTATTTCTTTAATTTTATTGTTTCTAATTTTTTCTTTGAATAAAATAACATCATTAAGAATATTTTCATCAATAATTGCTGGCCATTCAATTAACACAGACCGCTCACTAAATAGTTTGTATGTAAGCTTGTAAATCACCTTATTTGGATGTCATGTTTTTTTAAACGAATCCTTAAATTCTTAATCAGATTTATAGCATTAGGATTATCACCGTGGACACAAAATGTTTGAGCTTTAATATCAACTAATTCACCTGTAATCGTTTTAACTTTTTTTCTTGAAATCATGTTAAAAACATGAGTAAACATATCGTCCTCATTATGTATGGATGCAGTCGCTTTTTTTCTTGAAACCAGTGTTAAATCGTTATTATAATTTCTATCTGCAAAGGCCTCATAAATAATTGGAATATTTTGTGATATGGCTAACTTCTCTATAACCGATTTATAAGGCACATAAAGCTTTATCGGCAATACCATGGTTTTCATAACTTCTATAATAACATTAGCCACTTTCTCATCTACAGCAGCTAGATTATATAAAGCACCATGTGGTTTTATATGATTCAAAACGCCATATTCTTCATGTAGCACATGTAATAAATCATCAAGCTGCCCTTTAACGCTCTTAAATAAAGCTGCACAGGACATTTCCATATTAACCCGGCCAAAATTTATTTTATCTGGAAACGACGGATGCGCACCAATCATTACACGGTACTCTTTAGCTAATCTAACAACATTCCGCATCGTAGCGACATCACCAGCATGACCGCCACATGCGATATTGCATGATGAAATAAACGGCATGAGTTGTGACTCATTACCAACCCCCTCTCCAACATCTACATTAATATCAATAGTATTTGGTATCATTAAAAAATATTTAACTGAAAAACTTTGCTGAGTGTTGCTATAGATAACAAGATAGTAATTCCCAAAATTATAATCCCAAAGATGTTCTGTTTTATATTGTTTTTATGTATTCCCAAAACAGATTGTTTGTTCATAATCCAAACTAGAAACCCTACAATTACTGGCAATAGAATACCATTAGCTACTTGAGCAAATTTAATAATATCTATTGGTTTTATTCCTAAAGACGAAAACACAACGCCTAACAACAAAATAAACATCCATACAGCCCTAAACTTTTTAGACTTCAAATTAGAGCTCCACCCTAAGCAACCACTCGCTACATAAGCTGCTGCTAAAGGCGCTGTAATTGCACTAGTGATCCCCGCTGCAAACAGACCTATAGCTAAAAAGTACTTAGCAAATCTTCCAAACAAGGGTTCTAATCCTTTTGCTAGATCTGATGCAGTATTTATATCCTGAGATTGAATTGCTGTAGCCGAAATAATAATGCACATAGACACCAAACCGCCTAATACGATCGCAATAATCGTGTCTTTTCTTGCGTATTTTAAATCACTCGTTTTATGCCACTTTTCTTTAACTAGAGATGCATGTAAAAACAAATTATATGGCACTACAGTAGTACCTATCAACCCGATAATTACTAATAAACTATTGTCTGAAATCTTTGGAATAAAAATTCCTTTGAAAATTTCTGATATATCTGGTTTCGTTATCATGGCCGTAATTAAAAATGCCAAACTCATTAATATTACCAATCCAACTAATACTTTTTCAAGTAGTTTATAATTACCTATATACAACAAAGTAAAGGCTATTAAACCTATAATCACACTCAAAATATTCATAGAAAACCCGCCAATCTCCATATTCAGATTCCCAATAATGGTTTGCAATCCTAAAATACCACCAGTAATATTACCTGCTTCATAAGCTGCATTCCCAATTACTATCGCTGATAATATTAATACAATAGTAAGTCCTTTTATAACGGGATTCTTTATTTCTGTTCGGATAATCTGTGATAAACCTTTTTGAGAAATAACCCCCAGTCGTGCCGACATTTCCTGAAGTACAATGGTAGCTATTATAGATAATAACATCGCCCATAGCAACGAATAACCAAAGCCACCCCCTGCAATTGTGCAGACAGTTACAGTCCCTGGCCCAATAAATGCAGCTGCAACTAAAGGACCTGGTCCTATATTTTTTAAAAGCTTTTTCAGACTACTTAAAAATTTAAGAATGAAGTCTAAATATATTACTTTATTTGGGGTAATAAAACAGTACTGTTTTTAGACCGTATATCTTCTTTTAGATTTTAACCATACAGATATACCTTTCTAACTACTATTCAGAAACAGAATTTAATGCATAAATAGCAAAACTACCTAGCCAATGCCCTCCCTCATAACTATCGTCTACAATACTTGGTAACGAATAATTTATATGATCATTTGCAATTTGTTTAAGGTGTTCATATTCTGGCAACCCCTTAGCAATCTTATTTAAACTCCAGGCGCGTGAAAAATTAACACCATCTAAATGCACCAGTTTTCCATCCTTTCTATCTGATACCTCTCCAGTTTCCAATCCAAAATACTTATCTCTTAATTGTGGCAAAAACAAGCTTAACCATACCTTAAATTCTGCAGTAGTTAGCACACGTTTCATTAAGGCAGCCTCTTCTAAGCAAGGAGATAGAAAATCGTAGCCTCCTGGCTCCCAATTTATCGGACAACCTGCATCTTTTAAATAAAAATCTTTAGCGCGTTGTTCTATTAAATCTTTTAGCACAATATTATTAACTGCATTAGCATAATCCCATGCAAAGCTGAGCCCGAAGGCAGTATTTGGGTGTTCTCCTACGCGGATAGGGTAATTTAACTTAGGAAGGAACTCTATATACTTTTCAACAATTAAATCGGTTATAGGCTGTAAATTATTTTCTAATTCTCTGGCAATCGGCGCCTCCCATGTATGTACTTCTTCTACGAGTTTTAGTAACCAGGCCCAACCATAAGTCCGCTCATAAGACTTGTTATGCTTACCTAAAAAATAAGCAACTTCTGCTTCTATATTTTCTTTTGATATATTTTGAAGTAATTTTTCTTTAATAGTCTCCGCTTTATCCATTTCTGGAAACAACTTTAGTAAACTCACTAAACTCCAATGTCCGTGAACAGCCGAATGCCAATCAAAACACCCATAGAAAGCTGGATGTAATATACTCGGTGTTTTTAAATCTTCGTCTCCCCCTAAAGTTTGAGACAACCTGTTTGGATACTCTGTATTCATACAGTGCAAAGGTAACTTCACCAATGTATTGGCTCCTTCTAAATTGAGTCTTGGGACATCGTGAATTTCAGCATCATTGGAGGTTGAATTTACGGCTAAAACAAGTTCCTCTTTTTGTTGTTCTTCTTTTGAAGTATTACAGCCAAAGATCAACGCTATCGCTAATAGTATGGTATATTTTTGCATACTGTAAATTTAGGGATTGAATTCTTAAAATTAGACAACAATGAACACATTTTTAATATGATAGGTTCTCTTTATAAAATAACAGGTATACAGAATAGAAACTGCTTAAAGGATTTATATTAAAGAAAGCCCCTTCAAAAATACTTTTAACCTTATATTAAAACAGTTTCTATTCTGTATACTAATAGTAACTCTAAACAAATATTTATAGCTTGTAGATAATAACTTCATTTTTGAGTCAGTAAAACTTACTATTTAAAATACGACACAATTCTCTATTTAGATTTTTCTTCAAAACATCATATTTATGATCACTTAATAAAAATGCTTTTACCTATTTAAATAACAAATTGATATAAATATTCATATATAATTGATATACAACGCACAACGAAATTATAAGAATATTTTCACAATCATTATATTTTTTAAATTCTTGATGGATTTTATCAAAATTACTTGTTCATATTTTTGATTTTATATAGTCTATTTAAAATTTCTATTCAAATAAACCGTAAATAGCCAAAAAATTAGTGTGTAAATTTTTAATTCTTCACCTGTACAGTTAGCCTTGATTTCTTTCATTGATTGTAAATATTTCCAAAGCTACATTCTTTAAATACAACAAAAACAAAAAAATGGGTAGATTCTTTCAAAAAAAAGTCTGAAGCATTTTTATACTTCAGACTTTTCTAATATCGAACTAACTATAATTAACTTTAGCTAGCTCAACATGTATCATATCTAATAAATCGTTCTTTTCCATTTCTTTAATAAGGTGATGGACCAGTGCATCCATAAAAACCCCAATAATACCTGAACATCTTTGGGTGTATACTACAACACCAGGAACCTGGTGCTGCCATAGCTGCCAATGTAGCACAAATACAAGCAGTATTATTCTTACACCCTGCTAAAACAGCTAACAAAGCTATAGAACAGCAGCCTTCTGTTGCAACAGTCCATTTCCATGAAAGTGCAATAGATATTGTACCTAATTTATAGCCAATCAGTTCAATAGGAAATGAATATATACCATCTGCTCCTATGTTATTAATGCTTACATGATGCTCATAATTACTAAGACCGTCTCGGAATTTTGCAACCTCATTATTAGTTATTTTAGCAGTAATAATAAGTGGAATAGCATCATTAAAATCTCCAGAAAATATACTATCCTTTAAGAGTGTTAGTCCTTTCAAAGTTATATTTCCTTCTATTAGCTCGCCTTCTCTTGAAACTTCTGTCTTGCTAAGCTCAATAACAGCAGCTCCTTCAGGCATTGGCCATGTTGGATCTACTACTTTTACTTCTGGTTCTGGATTAGGAACACTTGCAACTTCCTTTGGTTTTTGATTACAAGCTGTAAACATAGCCGCAATCATAATAAATAGCATTAAATTTTTCATAATTATTAATTAAAGTTTGTTAAACATAACTATCTGCAACACAAATTAGATAACCAGAATACATGATTCCAGTTTATTCATATTTAGTGAGAGAAATGAATCTTTGCTATTAAAAAGGACCAACATGATGCATAAACACCTGATGTAGAGATGTTAAAGATAATAAAAAAAACTAATTGACTGTTATTTAGATTAATAACTTATGATAATAAAAAAATAGATTATTCAGAGTTTGTACCTTTTATGACTATTATAGAAATGAACTAAGGAATGAATCTTGTTTTCACAATTATTTCATAAAACTTCTATATTCACAAAATCGCTCAATATTTAGGCATTTATTTGGGTTTGCGTTTCATCTTTAAGACATAAAATCAGATTCTTTAAACAAGCTGGAAATCTCTTTAATTTTCGCTACACATTTCTTAATATTTACAGCAATTTCTCCTTTTTTATTATCAGATTTTTTTTTTAGAAGACACTAAAATGTCAATTAAAATAAAAAACATTAAAAATCACCAAGGCATTTAGCCAAACAAGTTATTTACTTAACAAAAACTCCAAGAAATACATATTTTATCGATGTTTGTATTATTTAGTAAGATTATATTTTCAATTATTATATTGAAAAAACTACATGAAATCTAGTTTTTGTCAAGTTATGAAATCAATTTAAACAGAATTTACTTTATACATTTGGCGATTAACTTATATAAATAATACTTACTAATGTAAAGACATTAGTTTGCCCCCCTTAACCTTTTAAACTAAATATTATGAAAAAAATGAAACTTAGCCTGTTATTAATAGTTATAACTTTAACTTCAGTTATAGCTCAACCAACTCCCCCCGCTGGAAAAAAATGGGTTGCGGTTACTCAATTAACAGATGGTGTTAATGGAGAATGGACACCAGGTAAATGGATTAAGCCTTTATGGAACTATGGTGAGCCTGTTCAAATGGCTGCTGAAAATGCTCAATTTACAAACGGAGAATTAAGAATTAAAGCAACGCTTACTGGTGGCGCTAGATGGTTTAAGACTTCCAGAGTTCAATCTAAAGCTCAAATAAAATACCCCATGTACACCGAATCTAGAATAAAAACGGCTCACATTTCAGCTTATAATACATTTTGGATGAATAACGGAGATATTAACAATAGAGACGAGATTGATATTATCGAAAATAACTCCAAACCATCATGTGGATGTCAACCCAATTTTCCATGGACAATGAATTCTCAATATTTCCATGTCGTAAATGGAGATACAAAAAGAATGGCAGACAACTTTGACAATAGAAACCTTCCTGATGGGACTCCAGGAAAAGGCGTAAAATGGAATGAGGAATTTCAAGTTGTAGGTGTTTGGTGGAAAGATGCAAAAAACATTCAATTTTATTTAAATGGACAACCAGCTGGTAAGGTCGTTTCTGCTAGAGATTTTACTAGAAATTTAAATTTAATATGGGATTTATGGACAAATGATGCTTCTTGGCTTGGTGGTCTTGCTATTAAATCTGACTTGAATAATAATTCTATCAATACCATGAGAGTTGATTGGGTTAAAACCTGGAAATTAGAGGATGATAATAGCGGTGCTGTCGATAATGTAGTAACTATGCGAAAAGGAAATGCGAACGGTTTTTCTATAGATGGTAACAATGGAAGCGCAAATAATCAAAATGTTTATTTATGGGCTTCAAATAACAATAATGTCAATCAACAATGGGTTGAAATCAATAGAGGAAATGGTTTTTATTCATATAAGAAAAAGAATACAAATCATTGCTTAGATGGTGGAAATGGAGGTGCAAATGGCCAAAATGTAAAATTATGGTCTTGCACGAATAATAATCAAAATCAGCATTGGAAAAAAGTTAATGTAGGAGGTGGAAAATTCCGTTTAGAAAAACGAAATGCCTCGGGATTCTCAATTGATGGTGGTAATGGAGGTGCTAATCTTCAAAACCTATTTTTATGGGCTTCAAGTAACAATAATGCTAACCAGCAATGGCTATTTAGTGGGAACTCATCAAAATCTTCTAATGCGATTAAAAGTAATATCAAAGATATAGATAATGCTAAGGATATCGATTTAGATTTTGTTGTGCATCCAAATCCAGCTTCTAATAAAATTACAATTGAAGGTATTGTTACCGATACATCTGAAGTTATTATTTACGATTTAATGGGAGTTCAAAAACAAAAAGTAATAATAAATAGTAAAAACGCAAACAATATAGATGTAAGCACACTAGCTACCGGAGTTTATCTTATATCTGTTAAACAAGAAAATGGTGAAAGCTCTTTTGCAAAGTTCATTAAGAATTAACTTTTTCCTGTTTTAGAAAACAATTATAAATTAAAACCTCAACAACTTATGTTGTTGAGGCTTTATTTAGTTAACTAATATTATTAAACACTGTTGTTCTATTTTTAATTGAGATATCAATTTTCGTAAAATTAACGATCCTACCCCTCACAATCTATAGCCTCACTAATATGCGAACTATTTACGCTTTCAACACCTTCCAAATCGGCTATTATTCTAGAATCTTTTTCGTTAATTCATCTATAAATAACACATCTTTAAGCAATAAAAATATGCTTCTAGCTTGTCAACTAATACAGCATTATAAAATAGTACAATGACTATTTGTAATGTTCACATACAAGCGAAAAAATCCAAATATAGACTCTCTCCAGATACAGTAAAACAAGAAAACACTCTTTTTAAAAATTTATTTTGCTTGAATAACAGAACTTATAAAACGCCATCTTCTACTATTCAATACTTATTATCAAATAATTACAAATCAAAAAAAATCACAATAATTTAAGGACAACAAAAAACCTGCACTTTATGTATTACATCTAGATCTCAAAAAACAATATTTTACGTACATATAAAATAAGCCTTTTCTTAAATTATTATGAATTATGATAAACATTACGTTGTAAATTATTTTAAATGAACAAATCTATAATTAAATAAAATGGTAAAACAATCTTTAAAAAAAAGAATAGGCATAATAACCACACTAGTCTTATGCTTCTTCACATTCGCAGCTTTTGTAAAATTTAATATATTATTTTTTGATGGTAAAAAAGGCCCAGAAATGACCACTCAAACATGGCCTGCTGGTACTTTTCTATCAAATTTCCCAGAGGGAGATCGCATAAATACCTACCACAGAAATTGGATGATGATTTCCGGACAAGCAGGAACTGGTATTTGGGATATCTCCAACCCTACCGCTCCTAAAAAAATTCAAGATAGAGATGCTGCCAATAATGGACACAGATGGTGGAAAATTAACGATTTGTACTATCGCGAATATTCCGTTCCAGAAGTACAAGGAACAGGCTATAAATATTTAGATTTATCTGATATGCTTGATCCAAAACCAATAACAGAATCAGATGTTTTATACACTGTTGAGGAAGGAAATGCCCATTACGATAATCTAGAAACCTTTCCGCATACCATAGTAGGGAAAAGAGTTTTCGATATGAGATCGGGCGAAGAAGTTGGAGAAATCCCTATTGATATTTCAACCCCAGATGTCGTTTTAAGAATGGGTAATTACGTTTTTTATGCGCCTCAAACTGGGCAAATTAGTGCTTTCGACTTTGGAGACCCTAAAAATATTAAATTTCTAGGGGCATTTGGAGAAGATGTACCTCACGAACAATATAGTACAGGATTCCAGGTATGGAGAAATAATTTAGTTTTTATGTCTGGAAACGATGGTCCTAGTAGCTTAGTTGGTTTTGATATTAATGACCCCACAAATGTAAAAGAAAGTTTTTCATTGCATTCTGATGAAATCACATTAGGTAGATATATGACTTTTCAGGATGAATTTGGGTTCACAGGACGCTTCGATAGAGGTGTAAAATACAATTTTGAAAAAATGGAAGTTGAACATGAATTTTCTCCACCTTCATCAGATGAAATAGTTCAATTTATAGATAATCAATGGATGCCAATAGGTCATATTTTAGTAGCAAGTGGTGACGATAAAACTTCAATTTTCGCACATCAAGACGGATTGGACAATAATCCTCCATATGTAGGTCATCATTTTCCAAAAGCTGATGAAATTAATTTACCCATAACTAGTACCATTGGATTTGTAATTAATGAAACTTTAAATGATTTAACGATAAACGATGAAACTGTAGAAGTAAGCCCCCTAGGAGGCACTCCAATTAAAGGAGATATATCTTCTACATCTTATCAGGTGATTAATTATGCACCTAAAGAGCCTTTATTACCTAATACAACTTATCAGGTAAAATTTATTGAAGACGGTATTAAAGATGCTGTTGGTAACGGTATTAAAGAATACCTTTTTTATTTTACAACTGGAGGAGATACATCTAATAAATCTCCAGAAATTTCAAATTTAGACATTAGTTTGCCTTCCCCAATTGTTAAGGACACCCCTGTTACGCTTAAAGCAATAGCTTCAGATCCTGAAGAAAACCCATTAAGTTACCGTTGGCGTTTTGGAGATGGTAGTGATGACAGTCCTTTTAATAGCTCAAATACAACATCTCATACTTTCTCTAAGCCTGGAAATCACACTATTCAAGTCCAAGTATCGGATGGAAACGGAGGTTTTTCTGTATTTTCTAAATCCATAGTCGTTATAAATGAAGCGATAACAGATTTGCCAACACAATCTGAACCCATAGCCATTGACGAAACACAAAATATCGTTTGGGTTGCTAATCCCGATAATAACACAGTAACTCAAATTGATAATACAACTTTAGATGTAAAAAAAGAAATCCCTGTTGGTACAGACCCTATAAATATTGCCATAGATAAATTAGGAAATGCATGGGTTACCTTAAGAGACGACGACCAAGTCGCCATTATTTCTTCAGCAGGTACTGTACTCAAAAAAATTAACTTAAAAAAAGGGTCACAACCTTACGGAATCGTTTTTACTCCTAAAAAAGATAAAGCTTTTATTTCTAGTTTTGGTTTTAATGAGATAGTAGAATTAGATGTAGATACACAAAGTATTAAAAACACTTTAAAAGTTGGAAGCACCCCTAGAGCCTTAGCTATTACAGCAAACGGTAAAGAACTTTTAGTTACTAAATTTATTTCTTCTCCAAGTCATGGCGAAGTGTGGCATGTAAATGTAGATGATTTGAGTCTTAGCAATACTATAAAATTAGATCTTGATACTACAACTTCAGATAATGGGAATCAAGCCAGAGGTATTCCAAATTATGTTTCGGGTATTACCATTCACCCAACCGAAAACAGGGCATGGAGTGTTGCTAAAAAAGATAATATTTTAAGAGGTTTAACTCGAGATGGAAAAGCGTTAACCTTTGATAATGCTGTACGAACAGCTATTTCAAAAATAGACATTACCAATGATACAGAGTTTTTTAACGACCGAATAGATATAGACAACCATTCACAACCTTCATCTGCATTATATTCTCCAAATGGAAATTATATTTTTATAACCATGCAAGGGAATAATGAACTTATTATTATGGATCCTATTACTGGTATAGAAATTCAAAAACAACAAGTAGGGAAATCTCCCCAAGGCATAGCTATAAATGCCAACAATCATGTTTTCGTTAAAAACTTCATGGATAGATCTGTTTCCGTGTTTGATGCAGAAGACATGATAAACAATGGAAGCAATACGCTTACCTTAATAAAAACTATAGCTACAGTTTCTTCAGAAAAACTGACTTCAGAAATTTTAAAAGGAAAGCAAATTTTTTATGATGCTTCAGATTTTAGAATGGGAACCGATGGCTATACTAGTTGTGCCACTTGTCATATCGACGGAGGACAAGATGGAAGAATTTGGGATTTTACTGCGCGAGGAGAAGGACTAAGAAATACCATTACACTAATTGGAAGACGAGGTACAGGTCATGGAAATGTACACTGGTCTGCCAATTTTGATGAGATTCAAGATTTCGAAAACGATATTCGAGCTCATTTTAAAGGACAAGGTTTTTTAAGCAATGCTGATTTTAATGAAAGTACCAGAGCCTTATCTTTAGGTATTAAGAAAGCTGGTAAATCGGAAGATTTAGACGCATTAACTGCTTATGTTAATTCATTGGAAGATTATGAGATCAGTCCTTTTAGAAGTGACAATGAAAGTTTAACTGCCGAAGCAAGTAACGGAAAAGCTTTATTTGAAACGCTTAAATGTGCGTCATGTCATGGTGGTAATGACTTTACAGATAGTGCCCTTGGTAGAATGCACGATGTGGGTACCATTATCAATACTAGCGGAAACAGATTACGAAAAGAATTAATGGGTATTGATGTTCCTTCTTTAAAAGGTTTATGGAATACAGCGCCATATTTACATGATGGTTCGGCAAAAACAATAGCTGAAATATTTACAGAAAAAAACACTTCTAATTCACATACGCAAGCTGAGTTAAGCACAACACAAATTTCAGAATTAGAAGCTTACTTACTGCAACTTGATCGTAATGAACAAGGGTTTACAAATTCAACAGAATTAGAAATGAGTTCGCCTGTTAACGATCAGCATGCAACGAAAGATGAGGATATTCCTTTATCTGTAAAAACAAATATTAGTGGAATTACCAAGGTGCAATATTTCATAGACAATGAATTGTTTTCAGAAGTTACAACTGCTCCTTTTGAAGATGTATGGCAGCCTATTATTTGGAAAGACTATAAAATTCGAGCTAAAGCTTTTTATAACAATAACAAAACAGCTTCAGTAACTCCCGAAGTAAACTTTAAGTTTAAGAGTACAGTTAAAGCATTATTTGTTGTTGGAGACAAAAACAATTTATCATCAGATGACTTACAAATAAAATCTCGTTTGGAGCAAAAAATAGGTTTTACTACAACGTTAATGAATGATGAAGATGCCACAGGCCCAGGTGTTGCCAATCCATTTAATATTGTACTTATATCATCTACAGTAGATCCTGGAGTACTTGGAAATGATCTGGAAGCTTCAAGAGTACCTTTAATAACCTGGGATCCTTTTATGTATGGAAAATTAAAAATGGTAGATGGCGCTTTTAACGAAGGTTATGGTTTTACTAAAAATGCAACAAACGAAGTAACCTTAAACCTTCCAAATCATCCAATATCTTCTAATCTTGGAAATAACACTAACATGTACAACATTAGCCTCACTTTACCTTTTGGAGTCCCTGAAGAAGAGGCTTTAATTTTCGCAGAATCGGATGGAAAACCAATAATGTTTGGATACGAATCTGGTGACGCTGGAGTGCTTTCTAGACGGTTAGCTTTTCCTTTACGAGATCAATTTGTGCATTTAGTAAGCAATGAAGGCTGGCAACTTTTTGAATCGGCAGTTATATGGACTTTATATGGAGGTAATGAAACCGACCCAATACTTCCATTACCTGATACCTTCTTTAAAAAACCTTTGGAAGGAGACTTAATAAATTTACCTTTAGAAATAGATTTTAATACACTTGGATGGGATATTCCCTCTAATTCATATAGATTACGCTTTTTAATAGATGGTAATGATAGAGGGTTTATAGCATCTGAAGGTGAATTTACAGACGGTACGAGTCTTCCCGATGGAGAACATACGCTTACTTTACAAATGGAAAGAACAGATGGATCAATCACCAACCTTGGAGAAACTATTAACGTAAAAGTTACTAGTGACCCTTTACCAAAAAATCCAAGTGCTATTTTCGAATATCCTAAAAATGGAGACTTAACTAATACATCTTTCGATCTTGAGTTTTCCCTATTAAAATTTGAATTAGAAAATGGTAATGCCATAGAGTTTTTTATTGACAATGTCTCTCAGGGAAAATATACTACTTTAGATCCAATTCCTGTTACATTAGAAGAAGACGATCATACACTTAAATTAGTACTTTTAGATGCTTCTGGAAGTAAATTTGGAGATGAAGCTGAAATATCAATAACAGCTATAAAGGATTATGACCAAAACACTAATTCGGAATATAAGGTGTATTATTATAACAATTCCCCTAGTAGTTCTGGGGCATCAATGAACCCTGTTTTACAAATAGAAAACACTACCGATAGTTCGGAAGAATTAAAAGACTTTACGATAAAATATTGGTATTCTCCAGATGCATCAGAAGATATGGAATTCAATGTTGATTATTCGCAAATTTCAGGCGTTGAGGGTACTTTTGTAGAAGCAGGAGCTACTAGTTATTTAGAACTAAGTTTTACAGATGCTTCAGGTACTATGCTTCCAAAATCGAAAACAGGAATTATTCAAACACGCTCGCATTTAGTGAACTACCAGTCTCTTGATCAATCAAATGATTATTCATTTAGAGAAGAGCAAAAATCATTTGGTCTCAATCCAAAAATAACACTTTACAAAGAAGGCACATTAGTCTGGGGCATTGAACCTAAGCCATCTGTTTTTAATAAATTAGTTTTTGCTAATGAAAATGAATCGATAGGATCAAAAATTAGCTATGAATGTTTTAATAAAACACTTACGGTAGTTAATAATAGTTCACCAAGTAAAAAGTCTTTTTACATTAGTGATTTAAATGGTCGCATAGTGAAAAGATTTACGCATGATTCTGAAAAAACAACTATAAATTTATCTCGTTTAAATTCAGGCATATACCTTGTGTATCATTATACAACTGAAGGGGTTATAAAATCAAAGAAAATTGTGGTTTGCGATTAATAACACAAATTATTAAGCAAAAAGCCATCGTTAGAAACGGTGGCTTTTCTTTTTTAGATTATACATACTATTCATAACTTCATAGTGTAAAGCTATTGTTTTATCAGCTTTTTTAGTACACTTATATTTTCTTTGGATATTAATATTGCATAATACACTCCTGGAGCCAAAGACGGTATATCAAAACTTGTATCTACATTAATACTCTGAAAAACCTTTTTACCAACAGCATTATAAATCACAATTTCTTTCATTGGTTTTGTTATAAAAACGGTATTTTTTATTGGGTTAGGAAACACTTTGACCGATTCTTTATCAAAATCTTGAACACTTAATACATCCCGTTTTTCTGCAAAATCTATAACCTCTTCGCCAACATTTCCTACTTGGTCTCTTAATTTTAGACTAATCTTAATTGTTCCATCAGACAAACTACTAACATCTATTCCTGTTACAGTTTGATTTACACTGGTAACTGTACCTCTTCCAGTTATTTTTTGCATATCACCGTCCCCAGAACTACTAATCGTAAATGTATATGATGCCCCAACTTCTGCATTTGCTAAAGTAAAACTAACTTCAGTTTCATTACTTGCATCAATATAATCCTGATCCAATAAAGCAGTATACCCAGATGGAGATACTATATCTAAAGCATATGTACGCACACTCCCGCCCTCATCACTAGAAGTGTCTCTCATAGCTATAGATACGATATCACCATTTGCACTTAAGCTTATAGACTCTCCCATTCCATCAAGCTGACCATCGCCATTAATAGTATTTCCAGTTTGTATCCATTCTTCTGTACTTTCATTTAATTTGTATATTCTTGCTTGACCAGAACCATCACCATTGATCGTATTTTTAGAAGGTATCCCAATGGCTAAAACAGAACCTGTATCACTAATACTGATGGAGTGACCAAAATTACTATACATACTTCTTCCAATAATATCTGATCCTAATTGAACCCAACTATCATTGTTATCCCATTGATACACTCGTACATTTCCTCTAAAGTCATTTGCAAATTCTGAACCAACAACGATTCTAGTTCCATCTGGTGTCATGGTTAATTTAACTCCAAAATTCTCTCGTTCGCTTTTTCCCGTAATCTCCTGGCCCAATTGGATCCAACTATTACTTCCGTTCCATTGATATATTCTTACATGTCCAGAAAACAAACCATTGTTACTATTACTCTGTGATCCAATGGCCACAATACTACCATTAGCATTTATACTTACAGTTCCTAAATAATCCCCAGGGTTCTCTCCTTCTAAATCCTGTCCCAATTGCACCCAATTATTAGTATTATCAAGCCTAAATATTCTCACATGACCAGCATTGTCTCCATTACCATCGTTATTGGAAGCGCTTATTGCTACTGTATGCCCATCAGCACTAAGGCTCACATTTCTACTTGATTCATCCCCATCTGCTTCTCCATCGATATCTTGCCCCAGTTGCATCCAACTATCTCCTAATCGTTGATATACTCGCACATGACCTCTAGACATACCTCCTCCACTATTCTTTTGAGCACCGATAGCTACAATTGTACCGTCAGCACTAAGACTTATCGATCCACCTGACTCATCTCTTGAAGCTTCTGCATCAATATTAGCTCCTATTTGTGTCCAATCCCCGCCCATTCTTTCATATATTTGGACAAAACCAGAACTTCCTGTTCTTTTCGATCCAATAGCTAAGACGCTTCCATCTGAACTTAAACCTATAGAAACATCCGAATCAAACCCAGTAATATCCTGTCCTAATTGTACTTGTGCACTAAGACATCCGTGCAAAAAAATAATAAATATTGGTAATTTACTTTTTACTAAACTATAATATTTGTGTAATCTTTTTTTCATGATATTTATAATTTTATATTCCCCTTTTCTTAATACTATTTAGATAAAACATATTTAATACCCGACAAATCTACTATGAAAACAAAAAATATAGCACCCTGTTTTCCGTGAAAAAACAAAAAGATGATTTGTTTATATTTTGTGAGAATCTTGAGAATAGCCATAAAACGAAACTGGAAAAAGAATACATCTTATTAATCATAAATAATTTCATTTTCAATAGCGAGTTCTAAATCAAAAAACACTTCGTTAAATAATGATCTCTAATCGATTATACTTATGATTTATAGATAATATTTTTGAAGAAAAAATGATGAAAAGGAGTGTAATTACTTCATAGATTAAAATATAAATAAAAGGCGTATGATCTATTCATACGCCTTTTATTTATAACTGGACATTTGTTTAATTCTGGAGTAGTTCGATGGCTCTATCAATACTACTATCCTTATCTTCTTGAAAATTTAAAGAAGGCAAAAATGGCACTCGATTTTCTTGATTTTCAGATCCAATCCCAACAACTTCATAATGTTATCAGTGTTACAAATAGCTGCATCCGCTTGTCGAAGTTTGTATTAATTGAAGAGTAATTTTCATTTCACCCTAACCACCCCTCACGATCCAAGCTCCTATACTGAATCGCTTCACTTATATGCGAACCATTAACCTCAACAACACCCTCTAAATCTGCAATGGTTCTGGACACTTTTAAAATACGGTCATAGGCACGGGCAGACAAGTTGAGTCGTTCCATAGCCGTTTTTAACAATTGCTTTGAATCTTCATCTAACAAACAATATTTCCGTATTTGTTTAGTATTCATTTGCGCATTATAATGCACCACATCCGATTCTTTAAAGCGATTAGTTTGAATTTCTCTTGCTTTCGTTACCCGTTGCCTTATGTCTACTGAAGTTTCTCCTTTTCTATCTTCAGATAATTTTTCAAAAGGTACGGGAGTCACTTCAATATGAATATCAATTCTATCCAATAACGGGCCCGATATTTTACTTAAATAACGCTGCATTTCAGCTGGGCTAGAAGTTACGGGTGCATTAGGATCATTAAAATAGCCTCCTGGGCTTGGGTTCATACTTGCCACTAACATAAACGATGATGGGTAAGTAACCGTAAATTTAGCTCTGGAAATCGTGACTTCTCTATCTTCCAACGGTTGACGTAGTACTTCTAAAACACCACGTTTAAATTCGGGTAATTCATCTAAAAACAAAACGCCATTATGAGATAAAGAAATCTCTCCTGGTTGTGGAAATGCACCACCACCAACCAATGCAACATCACTAATAGTATGATGGGGACTTCTAAATGGTCGTTGTGCCATAAGTCCTGTTTCTTTAATTCGACCAACTACCGAATGTATCTTGGTTGTTTCCAAGGCTTCATAAAGTGTCATAGGTGGTAAAATACTTGGTAAACGTTTCGCCAACATAGTTTTTCCTGCTCCTGGAGGACCTATTAAAATAATGTTATGGCCACCCGCTGCTGCAATTTCCATACAGCGTTTTATACCTTCTTGTCCTTTGACATCGGAAAAATCAAATTCTGGAAATTCTAAATTTTTATAAAATTCTTCACGAGTATTAATAATGGTTTGCTCAAGCGGCTCTCCTTTATCAAAATAATTAATTACTTGTTTGATATTATCAACCCCGTAAACTTCTAATCCATCTACAATGGCAGCTTCTTTGGCATTCTGCTTAGGCAAAATAAAGCCTTTATATCCTTCTTCTCTAGCTTTAACGGCAATAGGTAATGCACCTTTTATGGGTTGCAAACCTCCATCTAGAGAAAGTTCACCCATAATAAGATAACGTTCTAAATCTTCTGCTTGAATTTGCTTAGACGCAGTAAGAACTCCAATAGCTAAAGTAAGATCGTATGCACTTCCCTCCTTTCGTAAATCAGCAGGAGCCATATTAATTGTAATCTTTTTTCCTGGAATTTTATAGCCATTATTTTGAAGAGCAGCAGCTATACGATAATTACTTTCTTTGATAGCATTGTCTGGTAATCCGACCAAGTGATACCCTATACCTGAATCTACATTTACTTCTACTGTTATTGTTGTGGCTTCTACACCAAAAACGGCACTTCCAAAAACTTTTTTAAGCATATAATTTATTTATTGCTTAAATGTAAGAAAATTTACCTCACATGTAATTTAATTCAAACCAAACATTGAAATTTATTATTCATATACGTTATGCTTCATTGAATACCATTCCAATTAAAAGACCTAATCTCCATCTAATCAATAGGTTTTAATTGGAAAATATTCTAAAAGTAAACGCATAAAAAAACCACCGTACTAAGCACGGTGGTAAAAATTATTAATTATTTGTTTACTGAACTGATATTAATAATGCTTTTGTTTCATCTGTAGAGATGTTTCTAACATTAATCATATAAAGTCCTGTTGATTGAAATATATCTGATTTTAATTTTAGTTCCTTTGGACTAGCATTGTTTTCATATACAAGCCTTCCTTGAATGTCAAAAATACTAATTTGAACATCACTATCATATCCACGTAAATCAACCATAAAACTACTTCCAAAAATTGGATTAGGATAAACTTTCAATGTAGAATCCAATTTAGAAGTTTCCAATTGCTTTTTAGATGCTTTACTTGTAGATGGTGACTGGTAAGTAATTACCAATTGTGGCTCTGTAGCACTATTCTCTTTAGATGCAAAAGCCACATCGTCATTACTACCAGATGCACTAATAATTAAACTAACACGACCACCACTAGTTAACAAATCAGCATTTAAATCCCAAGTATATCTAGTACCAGGGTTAAACGGACCTTGTTTAACACCCAATGTTTCGCTTGATGAGGGTGCATTAGTGTTAGATACATTTCCTTCTGTCCAATTATTATGACTCCCTAACGCCGCCGAAATATTCAAAGCAGCATTACCTGCATCAGCATTGCATGTCATTTTTAACTGAGCTGATGAAATCACACCATTAATCCCACTCAAATCGTACTGAAGATATCCTATTCTCATTCTACCTGTGTTCTCAACACGAACAAGCGTATTGTTTTTATTTGCACCATTTTGGGTATATGCATCATGAATAGGCGATAATGTAACTGTTTGAATGGTATCTGATGCATTTACTGTAATGACACTTGTTGCCATGAATCCACCGTCATCTGTAGTTGCTCTTATTGTTGCACTACCATTTGCAACCGCCGTTACAACCCCACTATCATTAACAGTAGCCACAGAAGTATTATTCGAACTCCAGATTACTGTCTTATTTGTTGCGTTGAAAGGTGACACTTCTGCAGTTAAAGACGTTGTTTCATTTATATTCAACGAAACTGTAGTTGGAGAAACAGAAACACCAGTTACTCCAACTTGACTTCCTTCATCTGGCACTAATGTCCAAACTCTTATCCAATCGTAGTAAGAAGTATTTCTCCTAGGGTCTGTCAATGATGCATTAGTAGGTTTTTGTTCCCAATCGTACGTCTCTGTAACCATACATATAAACATGCCTCTATTAAATGGTGTTGGAGTTTTATCTGTTCTAAATTGCACTGTTTCACCTGCTTTATCATCGAGATAGAAAGTCACCTTTTTGGAATCTTGCCACCAAGCACCGTAAGTATGAAAACCTTCATCGCTTTGTTGGTTTACCTCTTGTCCAGAACTATTTGTAGTTGTTATAGGCCCTGTAGTTGTTCCCTTAGAAAAGAATTGCTCATTACCACCATTACAATTACTCCATCTAAAATGGGTATTCGATTTCTGGTGTGTCGCAAAAACGGGGAAGCTTGTTGCATCACCAATTGTTTCTACAATATCTATTTCCTGACTATAAGTATCTCCTCCACACCCTCCAGGTAAGGATGCTTTTCTATTTTCTAACCAAAATGTAGTTGACATTCTAGTTGAAGACGCTTTTAACCTACATTCGTAATAAGCAAACTTGGTATTTTCATTTACAGATGTTACAGCTCCTCCATAAATGTTATATCCATTAAAAGGATCATCCAGAACACCATTAGTAATCTTCATATAACCATCGCCTACAGAAATAGCATCTGGATTAAACCAAGCAGGTTTCCTGCCATTCCAAAAAGGGTGTTTTTTTCTCCATTTGTTGAGATCAAGGCTATTGCCGTTAAATTCATCAGAATACAGTTCTGTTAATTGCCACTTATAACCAGCAGGAGCAGGTGGTGGGTCTGCAAATACCACAGAGCCAATTAAAAACATGTACACTATTAATATTATTTTTTTACTTTTCATATTGTCATACCTTTTTACTTTAAGAACTCATTTTGACTTTTTCTATTTCCTAAAAATTGCCTGAAATTCATTTTCGGATAAAAACAAAAGTCAAAATGAGTTCTAAATAAAAATTTCTGTTATTTATTTAACCACTGCTTTTATTGTTTGGCTATCATTATTATTTATAATATTGATAAAATAAAGTCCACTTGAAGTGAAAATTTTTGAATCAAGAGTTAACTGTTTTTCACTAGTTACTGTTTTGTAAATCAGTTGTCCTTTACTATCAAATATATTCACATTTGAGAAGCCACTTTTCTCATTTAAATTAATTTTAAATGTCCCTTTGTTAATTGGATTAGGAAAAAGCTCTACTATTGGTTTCTTTGATGAAAACTTGCCTAAAACATCTGCCTTTCTTAAACTAGTAGCATTATAGGTAATTACCAACTTAGGTTCAGCAGCACTATTTTCTTTTGAAGCAAATGCGACATCGTTTCCTCCTGTAGAAGTTGCAATTAAACTTAGATTACCACCACTACTTAATGCACTTTCATCAAGTAACCAAGTATAAGTTGTTCCAACACTATAAGTACTATTAAGATTGCCTAATAACACACCTGAAGCTGGCTTATTTGAATTGGAAAGCGTTGTTTCCGTCCAGTTATTGGAAGTACCAAGGTTAATATTAATAGTACCATTTCCAGAATCACCATTGCAAGTCATTTTCAATTCTGCTTTGGTTATTGTTCCAGAAACACCACTTAAATCATATTGAAGGTACCCTACTCTATTCCCTGATTCTATTCTAAGAATTGTGTTATTAAAATTAGTAGAACCTTGTAAATAAGAATCATGTATAGGGGAAAGCGTAACCGTAGCCTCTACATCGCCATCACAGATAGCAGTAACAGGAGCAGCACCATTACCTGAAGGCTTTGTATATGCCTTTGACAAAATAAACTTATCCATTTCAAAACCATCTTCTCTCATTGAAAAAGAAATAGTGTGTATCCCTGCAGATGGTACATCTAAGAAAATTTGTTGTGCTACACCACAATGGTTTGCATTTGTACGTTGTTTACTTTCCCATGTCCAGGCATTTTTACCACTACACCATTGCATTTTTTTTCCAGACTCAGGCCATGTACCATCAATACCCACATGAACTCCGTTATCTTCAGATCCTGTAGAATAAGCTCTTACCCATACAAAATACTTACCAGGAGAATTAAATTTAACTTTATAATTTATAACACCTGCAACACCAGGAGCATTAGAGAAATTCACACCATTAATTAATGGGTCACTATGTGTTACTCGGGTATCTGGTAGTAACTCAATGTATTTACCTCCACTGGCAGTTCCTGCATGGCTAGCATCTGGATCTGGTGTTGGTGTCGTGGCTCCAGCACCAATAGTAAACCATTCTCTCTCATTGATTTTTACTTGCCCAACAAAATCTTCGGCTTCAACGGCAACCATACCATTTTTTTCCTCAAAAATTTTATCACAATCTGTATTCGTAGCACTAACAGTAACAGCACTTGTTCCAGTGAAGGCACCTTCAACTGTCGTTGCTGTAATTGTTGCATTTCCTTCAGCAACAGCTGTAACAACTCCATTATTACTTACTGTTGCAATGGCTGTATTGCTTGAACTCCAGGTAACATTTTTGTTTGTCGCATCACTAGGAAGTATAGTAGCAGCTAAAGTTCTTGTTTCTTCAGTTTGAAGTGAAAAAGAAGTAGGATTGACAGTTACACTAAGAGGTTCTATTGATGAAGAATTACCTGTTGTAGTAATTGTTAATACAGGTCTTTTAGATGCATTCGTATTTTCATGAGAAGCAAAAGACACATCATTGCCTCCAGTAGCCATTACAATCAAACTTAATTTCCCGCCTCCATTAATTTGAGCTGGATCCAATGTCCATGTATACGATTGATTCAATGCATAAGTTGAATTTAACGTACCTAATTGAGCTCCTGTATCAGGTTTGTTTGTGTTAGACAATGTTGTCTCTGTCCAGCTATTGCCAGTACCTAGTTTTACGTTGATCGTACCATTTCCTGCATCATTACTTGTAGATAACTTAAGTTTAGCACTACTAATAGTACCTGAAACTGAACTAAGATCAAACATGAGATAAGATATTCTGTTACCAGACTCAACCCTAAGGTCGGCAGTATTATAACGTGTAGTACCTTGTAAATAAGCATCGTTAATAGCGCTAAACGTCTGAGTTTCTCCTCCTGTTCCAGCTGTTACAGTTACAGAAGTGGACGCCGTAAAACTACCTTGTTGCGTAGTTACTGTAATAGTTGAAGATCCTTGAGAAACACCTGTTACGACTCCATTAGAGTTAACTGTTGCCACAGACTCATTACTTGAACTCCATGATACATTTTTGTTACCAGCTGTAGAAGGAAGTACTGTTGCTGTAAGGCTTGATGTCTGATTCTCTGTTATAGTTATAGACGCTGGAGAAACAGTTACACCTGTTACATCATCACTAGGTGTATTTGGAATATTAGTCACATACCTACTCCAAAATTTAGGAGTACTATTTGCTTTATCTCCAATATTGAAAATCCACCAGTTTTCGGCACAATCAGAATAATCGACACCATCAAAGTGAATATGAGACCAGTCATGAGGGTATCCATTTGGCCACATAGCATCAATAACTCTATCTGCTTCTCTCCAAAGTTGTTTTGCCTTTGGGTTCATAGAGGATTTTGCTTGTGCAATCCATTTATTAGGTTTCGCTCTATATTCTGGGGTTTCCCATGGTCCGCGATTTCCCCAATTAGCTCCAAAAGGAGCATTACCATCATCAATGGCAAAATACTTCGTTTTGTTTTTTACATAACTTAGGTCTGAAGAAGCTGTTTTGTCTTCATTCCAATTACTATGCTGAACAACAATTACGTTATTTTTAACAGTATTAGCAGAAACAGTTTGGAGTACTTGAGCAATCCAATCTGCTGTTATATTAGACTGACCAGCTTCTTGAACCCATACCTTTCCTCCATTTTGTAGAATTGGTATCACTTTGTTTTTTATTTTGGTAACTGATGCTGACCAGTTAGCGTCTGCATCTGTCCATTTATTACTTCCAAAGGCCATGTTAAACAGCGCATCAGAATCAATAAATTTCCCTCCTTGAATACCAATAGCTCCTGCAACTGCATAATAATTCACACCATCAAGATCGGGGTGTACTAGCATACATCCCAAAGCTGCTTGAGCATGGATGTCATCGGGGTCTGGTTTGCTATCAAATTGAGCGATTAAAATGTCTTTGTTTTTGTTAAAAAAAGGGCGTTGTGCAAACGCTTCTGTGAATGTGGTCAATAGAACCAACATACAAATAGTCAATAATTTAGATTTCATTTAGTAAAAATTTAGGGTTAAATTTATATTTGCTTACTTGAATACTGCACATATGTTGTAGTGATATTCTTTGTTTTTTTAGTTTCTCTGTTAGAAACTTTTATGCACAAATAATTTCCAAGCAAATTAAGTTTTAAAAATAGCGAAAGAAAGAAGTTTTTTCAAAAGTCGAAAGATTTTTTTTACTAATTAAATAAAAAACAGCATTTTATCGAATTTATATGTCTATTCGTGGATAAATTAAAAATATAAGACCCCAAAAATATTTCGGGGTCTTAACTAATACTTAGCATAATAAATCTAAAACCGTTCTATAATAGAATAATACCAAGTACTTTTGTTTCCTTCGTAAACCTTACCTTAAATGCTGGGGAGCTTACTCTTATTAACACCACATTAATGCGTTAGGTAGTCATATCTGTTAATGATATTAATCTACGAATAGAAACAGTATTACGTACTCTGTTTAAAATGGCACCAATATATATCGAAACTTTTAGTATCCATTTCTGTGAATTATGATTTTGGTTATCATTATGTCGCAAATGATAGGTACTAGGCAAGTCATAGTATAGATGCTTAAAATCATGGTTACTCTCTGAATCATCAGAAAGTAAAATAGGTCTATCATCATTATGTTTAAGCTGATCCTCCAACTCAATCGCTGTAGATGCCATAACTTCAACTGGTGTTGATGCTACTATGGGTTCATACACAGGCAGGTCAAGTTTCGTGAAATTTTCAACAAAACGTTTTGCTTCCTTAGATGGTGATTTATAATCTTGTTCATACCTGACTTCCATTTTATTATTATTAATGGTAAATATGAATGTAGATTTCGCAATACTGTTATCAAAAATCGCCCAATACATATTTATACTATTAGTTTCAGGAGTAAGTATTTTTGTTCCCCAATCACAATTTTTTGAATGCCCCCTTTTTAATACCTGAACATTTTTACCTCTGTTAGAAATAATGATTTTAGTAGCACTTTTTGTGTCCTTTTCATTATTAATCCAAGTACCGTCAATAGTGTAACTAGTTGTTAACGTACTACTAATAGTTTCCATAATACTTTAATTTTTAATATTTGGTAAAGGTATCTTGAAAGCCATGCTAGCTCAAGAGAGAAAAGCCTGAAAAACAGTTGGGAGATTATTCCAAATAATAGCAGGTGTATTATTTTTAAAACAGGGGGGTTTTCCCTTTTTTTCAATAAAGAAAACCCTCCTGAATCATTCAAAAAATAGACATAAAAAACTAATTACCAACAAATTAACACAAACACACATTCTATACAACATCAAGGTAGTATGCAATACTTCAAATATTAATATGTATTTTTGGAATTAACCGTTTAATTAAAAATCTCAATGAAAACAAAATCAATTCAAAAGTTAGTATTTTTCTTAGCAATCATGACATTGTTTTTTCAATCATGTAAAGAAAAAATTGAAGCACCACGACAAACTATTGATTATGAATATGCGAATAGTTTGGAAGATGAATTTATAAAAACTCGAGGAGCCATTATAAATAAGTATTTAAATTTAGAAGAAGAAGATCGCCGTGAATTCTGGTTTGACCTAGAGGAATTAAAAAAATATATTGCTTATATAGAGCAAGAGGCTAAACCATTAGGCTACGAAAATTTAGGTATTCGCATTTATAATGGTGCCTACCCTAGAGATGAAAAATATCCAGATCCTGGCTACTCTACTGTATTTTTGGTTCCTACTGGTAACAAAACAAATTCTAAAGCGAGTTTCTTTCCCATAAGTTCTAATGTTGTTATAAATGATAACATTGAAGAAATCCCAGCTTATAATTATGGTCATGCAGGTAGACCTCCAAAAGACTTAAAATAAAAGATTATGTAAAATGGATAGTACATATTCATACTTTTTATCGTATTCCATTAATGCACTTGAGCTTATGGCTGCTATTGTTGCATTGATTCATTATAAGAAGTATGTAAATTCGTCTGAACGTTATTTTTTATTTTTTTTATGGCTAACTTTTTTTACAGATACGATACTAGGTCCTTTATTTGGTTATTTAGAACTAGATAATAACTGGGTTTATTATGTGTATACAGGAGCTAGCTTTTTGTTTTACTACTGGTGGTACTATACTATTTTAGTAGAAAAATTCTATAAGAAAATAATTATTGTATTGAGTATTATATTTATGATTTTGTATTTTATTAATAGTACAAATGTCGAGTTCCATAGATATAGTTTTGTAATAGGTGCCTCCTTTGTATTAATTTTAGCAGGGTTTCATCTACATCAGCTATTTAATTCAGATTATACTCTAAAAATAAAATATAAATTAAGTTTTTGGATCACTGTAGCCTTAGTTTTATTTAATATCGGTATGATACCATTTATATTATTATCTAAATATTTTAATGTTTGGGTTGGTAATAGTACATTTAAGATTATTTTGTTTGTTTTAAATATAGTTTTATATGGTTCTTATATAATAGGCTTTACATGGACGAAAAAGAAATACAATCATTTTTAATTATATCGTCAGTTGTATTATTCATTTTAATAATTACAATGATTTCACTTTTTATTCTTTTCAAAAAAAGAAAAAATGCGCTGCTTTTAAAAAATGAGTTTGCCAAAAAACATTTTGAACAAGAAATATCTAAAGCGCAAATTGAGATTAGAGAAGAAACATTTAGGAATATTAGCTGGGAATTACATGACAATATTGGTCAGTTATTAACCTTAGCAAAAATACAGTTACAAAACAATTCTTCGGTCGATGAAGTAAAAGAAACACTTAATAAAAGCCTTAAAGAACTAAGGGACTTATCTAAATTAATTAGCCCAGACGCTCTAAAAAACATGTCCTTAGAACAAGCCATTTCAGGTGAAGTTAATAGATTTAACAGACTTAACTTTATAGAATCTAAACTCACTATTAAAGGTCAACAAACAAAAATTGATAGTAAAACGGAAATTGTATTCTTTAGAATTTTACAAGAATTTTTTTCAAACACTATAAAACATGCAAAAGCAACACATCTAAGTATTATTTTAAACTATCAAACAGACATGTTAATTATAACTGCAAAGGATAATGGTTTAGGTTTCGATTTAAACGAACAAGAGCATTCAGGACTAGGACTAACTAACATGAAAAACAGAGCAAAATTGGTAAACGCACATGCTACAATTATCTCTGAACCCAATATAGGTACAAAATTAACTATAACCTACAAACTTTAACCATGAAAGCATATAAAATCGTAATTGTTGAAGACCATATTTTATTATCCCAAGCCATTGCAAGTCTGGTAAATTCCTTTAAAGATTTTAATGTGCTTTATACCTGTAAAAATGGAAAAGAACTCCTTACAAAACTAAAAACCCCAAGTAATATTCCAGATATTATACTTATGGATGTTAATATGCCTATTTTAAATGGTATAGAGACCACAGAGATTATAAAAAATGAATACCCAAAAATTAAAGTTATAGCACTTTCTGTAGAAGAGAACGACATAACAATCATTAAAATGCTTAAAGCTGGTGCTAAAGGTTATTTATTGAAAGATGTTGAGAAAGATGTTTTAGAATTAGCTTTAATAGAAACTATAAAACATGGTTATTATCATACCAAAGATGTTTCTAACATATTAATCAATTCTTTAAATGAAGATAATTCAAGTAAAATTAAACTAAAAGATAGAGAAATAGAATTTATAATACACACCTGCTCCGAAATGACATATAAAGAAATAGCCGAAAAGATGTTTTTAAGCCCAAAAACAATTGATGGTTATAGAGATGCGCTTTTTCAAAAATTGAATGTAAAAAACAGAATAGGTCTTGTATTATATGCTATCAAGAATGGTATTTATAAATTGTAATTTCGTTTAAAGGCAGTTTAATAAAAGAGAAACCCGCTTTAAGCGGGTTTCTCTTTTATTTTGAGTTAGTCATTCTCGAAAATCTATAAATAGATTATATTTTTATAATAATTATTTTGCTGTATTTAAAAACTTAGGCTTTAATACTAACATAACCCAAGCCCAATTCTGTGTGTCGGATGCAGCATCTTCTGTAATTCCTTTTAACTCATACATACCATCTGATGCGAACATATGAGAATATCCTGCAACCAAAGCATAACCTTTAAATTTCTTTTTGTATACCAGGTCAATTTCAGTTCCTAATGATTTTTCACCACTAGCTAACTCTTGTTCCCCACTAAAATTCAAGGCTTTAACAAGAAGACTAGATGTATCATTTAATTTGAAGTTTGCACTCACGTGCACATCAAATAAACCTATTGAATTTGCATGATTTCCCACATAGAAGTAATCCATAAATCCGTTAAATTTATGATTGGTTCCGTAAAGTGGAAAAAACGCACCTGTTTCACCAGGATCTCCATCATTACCACTTATAATTTCTAAACCTGCACCTAAGCCTACTTTATCTGATGCTTTATAAGATAGATCCAGGCCTAAAAGATAAGCTCCTTTTACATCTACCTCTCCTTGTCTTTTACCTGTTTGTATGAAGGCATTTGCAGCCAAACCAAAGCTTCCTGCTTTATAGTTTAAATGCGTCCCCAAAGTTTGAAGGTTACTTACACCATCTGGATCATTATTGGTATCAAATTCCTGAAAACCATTGTTCATTAATAACAAACTTCCAGAAAAATTATCCCAAGCTTGTTTTAAATAAGCATATTGCATGGTTTTATAAGAGAAGAAACCTGTAGTATTATAAGGTGTTCCAACAGATTGAAAACCTGTAGGATTTGAATAATCTTGGTTAAAAGCTAATGCTACGTCAAGTAAAAATTTGTCTTTTTTATATTTTATCAAGGCAGCGTCATGATTTCGTCCTTGTTGTGCCCAATCTAAACCACCAAGGATACGTTGATCGTCGTAAGACAGTACCTGACGCCCAAATTTGGTCGACCATCCTTCTCCTAAATTAATTTCGGCCCAAGCCTGAAAAACGGCAAATGAGTTATTTTGATCGTAAGGTAAAATCTGTCTGTTCTCGCCCCATACCATGATATCCTGTAAACTTACAAATACTTTGTAAGCTTCCGTTTTATATCCTGCATTTAAACGTACTCTTGTTGATATCCCAAAACCTGCATCCGCATCATCTGCTATAAGGTTTCCAAAACCATTTCTATATTCTGTACGTGGTCTAAATTCGCCATCTAAAGTAAATTGTGCTTGTGCAAATTGTAAGCACCCTAGTAGTAATCCCAAAATCACATAGTGTCTTTTCATTTTTTCTTGTTTTAAGTTTTTTATGTTTGAGTTGATTTAATCTTTATTCTTAATTTTTTATCTTACAAATATAAAGTTGGCTTAACTTTCAGTTTATGATAAATCTCATATAACCTCATCTTTATATTGCTATATTTTTTGAGTTCTAGTAATCAATTAATGCTCTAAAAAATCTATTAAATGTTTTCTATATTTATAATAATCATCGTGTTCTAAAACAGTTTTACGAGTTCTTGGTCTTTCAAAGTCAATACTTAGAACGTCCCCTATTTTTGCTTTAGGACCACTTGTCATCATCACCACACGGTCTGCTAAAAAAATAGCTTCATCCACATCGTGAGTGATCATAACTGCTGTAATTTTTTCTTTATTCCAAATTTCAATTAAAATATCCTGGAGTTCACCTCTTGTTAAAGAATCTAACATCCCAAAAGGCTCATCCAACAGCAAAACTTTTGGCTTTATAGCAAAAGCTCTGGCAATTCCTACACGTTGTTGCATCCCTTGAGATAGTTCAGATGCTTTTTTATTAAATGCATCTTCCAACCCTACCTTTTGTAAATAGTATTTAGCAATATCATTACGCTGTGCTTTGGTAGCGTGTGGAAATACTTGATTGACTCCCAATAATACATTTTGAAGTGAAGTCATCCATGGCATTAAACTAGGCGATTGAAAGATCACTCCTCTATCTGGGCCTGGTCCTTTTATATGTTTTCCTAAAACCGAAATATTGCCTCCAGAAATCTCATTAAGCCCAGCTATCATGGAAAGCATAGTAGTTTTTCCACAACCCGAATGTCCAATAATAGTAACAAACTCTTCTTTTTTAATTTGAAGATTCAAATCTTCAAGAACAACATAATCACCTTTTGGTGTTGGATACACTTTCTTTAAGTTTTTTAAATCCAACATCACCTGAGATGAAGGAAAAAGACCGTTATCTGTAATATGCTCCGTTTTTATATTTTCTATTGTAGTGTGCATCTAATTTCCTTATTTAAATTGATTAACAAAGTCTTTCGGAGTCAAATCTGGAAGTACAAACTCTTCACTTGCCTGCGATTTTCTCTCATCACCAATACCCATTAAGTATTCTATAATGGCGTTTCTGGTTTTCTTATAACTCGGGTTATCGTTTAATTCAATTTTATTCCTAGGACGCTCAATATCAATTTTAAACTCGGGCCCTAAAGTTGCGTTTGGCCCTGGCTCTAAAGGTATAATGCGGTCTGCCATATAAAGACCTTCATCTACATCATTGGTAATCAATAAAGCAGTACGCTTGTCTTTACCCCAAATATTTAAAATTTCATCTTGAAGATTACCGCGCGTTAAGGCGTCTAATGCTCCCAGAGGTTCATCCATAATAATCATTTCTGGTTTCATAGCTAAAGCTCTTGCTACAGCTACACGCTGACGCATACCTCCAGACAATTCTTTTGGGCGTTTGTTAATTGCTGGGGTTAAGCTTACCATTTCAACATACTCTGCAACTAATGTGTTTAACTCCGATTTACTTAATTTAGGAAACGCTTCTTTAACTGCCATATAAATATTCTGACCAACAGTCAGCCATGGTAATAATGAGTAGTTTTGAAAAATAACCCCACGTTCATGACTGGTACCAGAAACAGGTTCGCCTTTAAACAATACCTCGCCTTTAGTAGGTTCCAACAATCCGTTAATCAGATTGACCAAGGTTGTTTTCCCACTTCCAGTAAACCCAACAATAGCTACAAACTCACCTTCTTCTATCGACAAATTGATATTCGAAAGCACTTCGGTTGCATGATCGCCTTGACCGTAAGTTTTACATATATTATTTAATTCTAAGTATGCCATTTTTTTAATATTTATTTTAGCGTTACCACAAGGGTCGGACTTTCTATTATATCTTTTTTATTTATTCTCAATACATTCTGTTCATACTTCACAAAAATACTCGAATTGACATAAAAAAGGATACCACTTCAATCCCTGCCTGAAGCAAGCAGCCCTAATACAGAGTCTTTTTATCAATTAAATTGCTTCATTTTTATTAAACGATACCGCATTTTGAATCGTTAACATGATTCGGTCTAATAAAAAACCAATGATGCCTATAACAAACATCGCCACAATAATTTTAGAATTTGAATCGTTGGCTCCATTTTGGAATTCCTCCCAAACAAAGAGGCCTAGACCTGGGCTTTGTGCTAATAATTCAATAGCAATTAATACCATCCAAGCTACAGATAAAGTGATTTTTAATCCTGTAAATATTAAGGGTAATGACGATGGTAAAATCACTTTAAATATCTTTTGAAAAGTCCCTAATTTTAACACTTTGGCTACATTTATATAATCCTTATCTACAGATGATACCCCCATAGCCGTATTTACTAAAGTTGCCCACATGGAACACAATCCTACACTTATAAATGAAATGATAAACGAACTATCTTCATTAGAATCTATTAAAATGGTTTTAACAATCATGAATACTAATAGATACCAAACTACTGGTGATACTGGCTTGAAGATTTGAATAAACCAATTAAAGGCACTTTTTAAAGTGGGGCTTAGTCCTATAAAGATTCCTATAGGAATAGCTATAACCAAGGCTAATAGAAAACCAGCGAACACCGTTTTTAAACTCATAATGATTTGATCAATAAAAGATGGTCTTCCAGTATAAGTAATAGCATCTTGTCCATTGGCGGTCCGTTTGGCATTTAAAACCGCTGTTTTTTCTTTAAATGCTGCTTTATCTGCACTAATGATGTTATGATCTCGCAACAGTGATTTATAAGAATCCCAAACCTGACTAGGAGATGGTAAAGTATTAGGTTGACAACTTATATTTCCCGATGCAATACATTCACGTAGAGCTTCGGCTGCTGCAGGCCCTTGACCTGTAAGAGCCGTTTCAATTTTAAAATTGGCCTCTCTATCGTATAGAGCCTTAGCTCCCATATGCCATATGCCAATAAATAATAGAATGGAAGCAAGAGGCACGACTACTTTACGTAAGAACTTTATAAAATCCTCTCTTTCTAGCTTTCCAGTAAACAGGCCTTTTAAAGTACTTAAAAACCCCAGCCCCATAAATTTGGTTACTTTTCCTAATGTTATGCTTTGCTTCATCACTACTTATTTAATTTCTTATTTGTTATTGTACTGCCTTATCCTTGTTTCCAATCTTAAAACTATTGATATATGAAATTGGATCCTTAGCATCATATGTTGTTCCGTCTATGAAATCGCCTGTAGCTGGCTTAAAACCATCTGTAGTTGGCACATCTGCTTCAGGAATATGACCTTCTTTAACTAAAAGTTCTGCTGCTTTTTTCCAGATGTCTGGTCTGTAGATATCTTTAATAGTTTCTGCATACCATTCAGCTGGTTTAGATTCTGGAATTTGTCCCCATCTTCTCATTTGGGTTAAGAACCAGATACCATCAGAATAGAATGGGTACGTTGCATTGTACTTATAAAATACATTAAAATCTGGCATTTCACGTTTATCTCCTTTTTCAAATTCAAAAGTTCCCGTCATAGAATTCGCTAACACCGCTTCATCAGCACCCACATATTGGGACATTGATAATATTTTTACCGCCTCTGCTCTATTTCCTGGTTCATCTAACCATTTTCCTGCTCTAATTAAGGCTTTTGTTACTGCAATTGCCGTATTCGGATTTTCATTAACAAATTTCTTAGTCATTACAAATACTTTTTCTGGGTTGTTTTTCCAGATATCATAATTTGTAGTTACAGGTACACCAATACCTTTAAATACTGCTTGTTGATTCCATGGTTCTCCCACACAGTATCCATAAATAGTACCCGCTTCAAGTGTTGCTGGCATTTGTGGTGGTGGTGTTACAGATAATAAAACTTCAGCATCTATTTGTCCTTGTACATTATCGGCTGTATACATACCTGGGTGAATACCTGCTGCTGCTAACCAATATCTAATTTCATAATTATGCGTAGACACAGGGAATACCATACCCATTTTAAAGGCTTTTCCTGAGTTTTTGTAAGCTTCTATTACTGGTTTCAAAGCATCTGCCTTGATGGGATGCACTGGCTTTCCGTCTGCTCCTTTTGGTACGTTTGGTTTCATTTTAGACCACACATCATTAGACACTGTAATACCATTACCATTTAAGTCCATTGAAAATGGGGTTACTAGTTCTGCTTGTCTACCAAATCCAGCACCTGCAGCAATTGGCTGTCCTGCTAGCATATGTGAACCGTCTAATTGTCCATCAATAACACGGTCTAAAACATTTTTCCAGTTCGATTGTGCTTCTACAGAAACAAATAAGCCTTCATCTTCAAAGAATCCTTTTTCCTTAGCAATGGCTAAAGGTGCCATATCTGTTAATTTGATAAAACCAAAGGTTAATTGTGGCTTTTCTATTTCTAATGTTTTTGTTTTTGAAGTTTCAATTACTACATTTTCAGCTATCGTTTGCTTTTTTTCCTTATTACCACAAGAAAAAAGCAAAACCGCTATTGGTAGCACCCACGTTGATTTTTTAATTAGAGATTTCATATTTTAAAGTTTTAATTAATCTAAGTATTTATACTTATTTAATGCAAATGTATAAGTAGTACTAATATTATTTCATGATGCCACTCATGTTTAAACCTCTTTTTAATCCATAAAAAAACCTGTTATAAAACAGGTGTTTATCATAAATACATATAAAACAGACTTTTAACTTATCTATAATTCATACGTATGCGTACTTATTTTTTATAGATATGATACAATGAATATGTTTTATCAGCATAATGCTCCTAATAGTATCTCAATTATTTTAATCTGATACAAACATTTGGCTATTGGCTTCTTGATTTTGTGAGAAAATTTACAGACATTCGTTTAACGCTAAGTATAAGTCATCAGTATTTAATTTGTTTCTTTAATGAAACGACGCATACCCAAAATTTCTATTCTATTTGACTCTCTCTAGCTGTAAAACAAAACGGGAAGCAACACAAAAAATAAAGAATGAGTGTAAAAGCAAAATTACTAATAGATGATAAGGAAATAAACGTGCTTTTGTTTCGTTTTGGTTTTAATCAAGGAGCAGATATAACAGGACGGCCTTCTCAAAAATCTGTTTTTGTAGGACTTCAACTAGTTATCGAAACACAAAAAGACCTAAATTTAGCCGAATGGTCTTTCACTCCTAATCAAACCAAACAATTAGAATTACATATTTATCCAGTTATTTTAGGGGGTAAAACACGTAAAGTATTTTTTTATGACAGCCATCTTGTTAATTGGAATAATAACTTTTCATCAACAGGAGCCCATCCAATGTCCGAAATACTTCATATTACGTGTGCTGGTGTTGAAGACTCTAATTCTACTGCTAAATATTCCTCTTATTGGAGAGAAACATTTGAAGAAGACAATATTGCTCCAACCGTTATAGAACAAGCTACACCAAACATTACTAATATAAAATGGATACATCCAGAAACCAAAGAGAGTTTAGAAGAAATCACATACACAGAAAGTATTGCTTTATCTGCGCATATAGAAAATCAAGAAAATAATTCAGCAACCATAATTATTACTAAAGAAGACAGAACAGCATTTGAAAACGGACAAACAGAACTTACCTTTGAAGAAGCTATAAACGATGATGGCACTGTTGAATTAACTGCTTTAGAAATAAAAGAAGAATGGGAAGCTTTTAAAACTTCCGATATTGATAAATTAGTTGCTAAAGTAAGCCACAGCGGAACAAACAAAAAAAGTAAACCATTGCAAATTGTCCCTCCTCCAAAAGTATTAGTGAGTTTTAGGCCTAATAATAATTGGAAAGGTGAATATGGTTTCGATTGGATTAGAAAAGATGATACGTCTTTGTTTATGGATAATAAATTTGAAGATATTATTAGCAAACAATATACAGATAGTACCCATACTACTTTAGAGACAAACCCAAACAAAAGTGCTGGAAGCTTTAAAAAAGATGCAACTTTACTAAAAAGCTTAAAAGAAAAATACACCCCTTTTGAGGTCACCTGGAAAAAAATAACCGATGCTAGTGGTAATCAAGTAAACGATAAACATTACACAGAGTGGCTAAGTTTAAAAAAAGGAAAAGAAGCTGAAATAAAAATACAAATAGACGTCACAGAAAAAGCAGATTTTTTACAATTTGACGATAATGACCATTTTACGTTTACACCAAACAAAATAGATATTAAAAACAAGACTGGCTTTAAAAAATTAAGAGATATTATTACAATAAAATGTGATAAAGAATTTACTACCGACCAAGAAATTATAATAAAAGCCTATAAAGAAGGGCTTGAAGATGGTAAATTAGCTGGTAAAATTAATGTATGGGCTAATGATGCCTCAAAACATAAACAGAAAAAGGTGGTGTTTGTGCAGTTAAAATCTAAGATTTCAAGAACATCTAGTCCAAAAAAATCTAATGCAATAGACGAAAAAGACAGAATCAACAAATATTTAAACCAAGCTTATATTGAGCTACATCCAGATTCTGAAATTATAGATTTGGACTTAACAGCTGATACCGATTTTTCAAGATTTGTAAAAAATGGGAAAGTCAAAAAAATAAGCACTCTAGTACCAGCACAAGCCGCTACGGCGACTTTGCCTGCCAAACCAGCCATCCCCAGAGAAAAATTAGTAGATTATTTAGAGAAAAAATTACTAGCTATTGATGCTAAGTATAGTCATTATTTTAAAGCCTTTTATTTTGCTGAAAATGGAATGCCTTCTAGTGGTGTTGGTAATTTAAGTGGGTATTCGGCTGCTGGAGCAGATTATGTTGTCGTTTTTAAATCAGCTAATCATCAAACTGCTGCACACGAATTTTTACACTCCTTTAGTTTAGCTCATACTTTTACTAATAGTAAAGCTTCAGCAAATGCCGAATATACATATACAGCTAAGAAGACAGATAACTTGTTAGATTATTCACACAACATTACAAGCGACCCTAATAACAATAAACGCTGTAGCTTATATTATTGGCAATGGATAAAAGCAAATAACTCAATATAATTAATAATGAAAAAACTAATTTATATAGCAATCATACTGTTAGGTTTTAATAGTTGTAAAGCACAAGACAATAAAAAGATGGATGAAAAAATAATTATACCAGAAGTAACTAAAGAATTTGAAGTATTCAACATTGAAAAATTTAATAAGGAAAAAATTAATGGCCAAATAATTATAAATGATGAAAATAAATATACAATATTTATTGACTACTCTAATGGCTACAATAAATCAACTTACATTAAAAACAGTAATTTTTATATTGTAAAGAATTTTTATTTGAACGGTAAAATAGAGATTAAAGGGTTACGATTTAATAATGGATCAGAATATGGTATTTGGTATGAGTTTAATGAAAAAGGGAAACTTATTAAAGAGACAAATACCGACATAGGCTATGATTTTGGCTGGGATAAAATAATGCAGTATTGTGATAATAATAGTATTACACTAGAAAAAGGCTATCCAAAACAAGGTGGTATTAAAACTGAAATTTATAAAAATGATGACGGTGGAAATAAAGTATGGGAAATTAGTTATTACGACTATAAAAAAGAACAGTATTTAGGGATAACTTTAGATGGAAAAACGGGCAAACTCCTTAAAGAACAAGTATTAGAGTTTGAAGGTAATTAAAGTATATTTAATTAGATAGAACTCGCCATAGAGGAATTGATGATACAAGAGAGGTTTCGAAAAATCTATGGAGAACCAAATGTAGCAACTAAATTAATATAGCTAATAATGAAAAAACTAATTTACATAGCAATCATACTGTTAGGGTTTTATAGTTGTAAAGCACAGGAAAACAAAAAAATAATTATACCTGAAGTAACTAAAAATATTGAAAAATTAAAAATTAAAAATATTGAAAAAAAACATACTAAGTCTGAAGAAGATAAATATATCGAAATCGAAAAACAATCTTATGGTTTTATTTCTAGAACATATTATATAAATTCTTGTTTTAAAGTGAATAGAAAATTTTATCAGAATTTTAATATTATGAGTAAAGGTTTACTTTTTAATAATGGTTCAAAATCAGGAGTTTGGTATGAGTTTAATGAAAAAGGGAAACTCATTAAAGAGACAAATACCGACATAGGCTATGATTTTGGCTGGGATAAAATAATACAGTATTGTGATAATAATAGTATTATACTAGAAAAAGGCTATCCAAAACAAGGTGGTATTAAAACCGAGATTTATAAAAATGATGACGATGGAAATAAAGTATGGGAAATTAGTTATTACGATTATAAAAAAGAACAGTATTTAGGGATAACTTTAGATGGAAAAACAGGCAAACTCCTTAAAGAACAAGTATTAGAATTTGAAGGTAATTAAAATATATAGAACTCGCCATAGAGGAATTGATGATACAAGAGAGGTTTCGAAAAATCTATGGAGAACCAAATGTAGCAACTAAATTAATATAACTAATAATGAGAAAACTAATTTACATAGCAATCATACTGTTAGGATTTTATAGTTGTAAAGCACAAGAATATCAAAAAATTAACGAAAAAATAATTATACCTGGAGTAACTAAAAAATTTGAAACGTTCGATATTGAGGAATTTCATATTAATAATAAATCAAGATTTGATAAAATATTAAATGACACACACACAATTTACACTGGTGATAAGAAAAATTCAGATATCAAATCGGGATTTAGCAAAAAAATATACTATGAAAATAGTGTGTTTTTTAAAATTAAAAATTATTATCCCAATGGTAATATAGAAATAAAAGGTCTTCGGTTTAACAATGGATCGGAATATAGTATTTGGTATGAGTTTGATGAAAAAGGAAAACTTATTAAAGAGACAAATACAGACGTAGGCTATGATTTTGGCTGGGATAAAATAATACAGTATTGTGATAATAATAGTATTACACTAGAAAAAGGCTATCCAAAACAAGGTGGTATTAAAACCGAGATTTATAAAAATGATGACGATGGAAATAAAGTATGGGAAATTAGTTATTACGATTATAAAAAAGAGCAGTATTTAGGGATAACTTTAGATGGAAAAACAGGCAAACTCCTTAAAGAACAAGTATTAGAGTTTGAAGGTAATTAAAGTATATTTAATTAGATAGAACTCGCCATAGAGGAATTGATAATGCAATAGAGCTTTCGAAAAACCTATGGAGAACCAAGTGTAGCAACTAAATTAATATAGCTAATAATGAAAAAACTAATTTACATAGCAATCATACTCTTAGGATTTTATAGTTGTAAAGCACAAGAAAACAAAAAAATAATTATACCTGAAGTAACTAAAGAATTTGAAAAAATTAATAGCTCCTTATTTGAAGATGCAAATAGTAACAATATTTCAATAATAGAAAGTGGTTTGTTAAAAAAATTTGTCAAGGCTAAGGTTGGGTATAGTGAATTAAGTTACATTGATAATAGTATTTTTATTATTATCAAAAATTTCTTTCCAAATGGTAATATAGAAATAAAAGGGCTTGAGTTTAACAATGGATCAGAATATGGTATTTGGTATGAATTTGACGAAAAAGGGAAACTCATTAAAGAGACAAATACAGACGTAGGCTATGATTTTGGCTGGGATAAAATATTAGAATACTGCAATAAAAATAATATAATACTAGAAAAAGGCTATCCAAAGCAAGGTGGTATTAAAACCGAGATTTATAAAAATGATGACGATGGAAATAAAGTATGGGAAATTAGTTATTACGATTATAAAAAAGAACAGTATTTAGGGGTAACTTTAGATGGAAAAACAGGCAAACTCCTTAAAGAACAAGTATTAGAGTTTGAAGGTAATTAAAATATATAGAACTCGCCATAGAGGAATTTAATGCAATAGAGCTTTCGAAATATTTATGGAAATCATCAAATGTAAAATCAAAACAATGCATAATAGCACTATATTAAACCAGTTTATCTATTTTAAACTTTTATTCTTCCAAAGTCTTTAACCAGGCTTCTTGAGATAAAGCGATGTATTTTTTAGTGGTACCATAAGGATCTTCTCCTCCTTTAAAATAATCCTGAATGGATTCCATGGGAATTGTATCTGATAGTTTTTCAGGAACATCATATTTATGATTGCCATGAAAATCGTGACATTGAATACAAGTAAACCATTCTTCTTTAGCTATTAAGTTTTTATGAGAGATATCTAATGGGTCATTTTCTACTTCTAAATCTTGATGACAGTTCATACAGTAATTAATTGAAACTACAGACACCCGTTCTTCCTGATGCTCTGTATGGCAAGTAATGCAAGTAGTCGCGTCAATCTGATTTACTGCTTCTTTGAACCTTGGTTCGGAAAATCGATATGTTGGATGCCTGTCGTTTGGTCTGTCGTGACATTGCAAGCAATTATCTACAGTTACATCTTTAGTTCCAAAATCGACGCCCTCTTCCCTAACCCCAAACGTATGAGAAATATTGGATTGTACTTGTTCTAATAAGTTTCCTTTCGCATCTGCATGACACGAAAAACATGACAGGTCTTGATGCCCCGTATTCATAGGACCAATTGATATATAGGCCTCAGTGGTATCTAGGGTTAATGTATAAAACATAGAGCATCCCAGAATAACACCTATAATACCTCCTAAAAACTGTCTTTTACGTAATGGACTTACCTTAAACATGTACTAACTAATATTTTAAATTATATTTCAATGACCACTTTTTCACTCACAGGATAGCTAATACATGTGAGGATTTCGCCTTTTTCGACATCGCTTTCTGTTAATAAATGGCCTTCAATCATCTTTATTTCTCCTGAAATACATTTTGCTTTACAGGTAGAGCACATGCCTGCCCTGCATGAATATGGAATAACAATACTTTCCGACATCGCTTGTTCTAATATAGATTTATCGCCTCTTACTTTTATTTCGTGCACCGCTCCTTCTACCTTTAAAGTAACATCACTTAACAAATTTTTCCCCGTTACTTTTACCTTTGGGCTTTTAAAAACTTCAATCTTTATTTTTTCTCTAGAAACACCATTATCTTTTAAAATGTCTTTAATCTTTTCCATATAACCAAAAGGGCCACAAATCATATAAGTATGATCATCATAAGCTAATTGATGTTTTGAAAATATGGTATTCAACAGTTTATGTGTTGCTAAACCTGAATGATAATTATGATTAGATTTTTTATTTGAAGAAATAATATGCTCGACAGAAAAGTTATCTGGGTACTTATTTTCTAATCTTTGTATTTCATCATGAAAAATAATAGATTCCATACTCTGATTGGCATAAATCAGTAACACATTTGAATCTTTTTCTTCTGTTAAAACAGATTTCACAATAGAAAACATAGGAGTAATGCCACTACCTCCTGCAAATAATACATATTGCTTTTTCAACTTACTAACAGGTTCTACATAAAAAGAACCTGCAGGATCATCAACTATCAACTTATCTCCTACATGAAGGTTATCATGAACAAAGTTTGATACTAAACCTTTATCGACACGTTTTATAGTGATTTTTAAATCTTTATCGGTATAGGGATTACTACTAAATGAATAAGCGCGTTTATGCACCTCTTTATCAATAGGAACGTGAATGGTTAAAAATTGTCCTGGTTTATACTTTAATTTTTTAAAAAGATTCCCATTCTTAAAACACACGCTTACCGCATCATTGGTTTCTTTAATTATATCTTTTACTAGTAGTTTCATTCAGTATCTATTTATAATAAAACACAATGGTTATGTGAAATACCATCATTATTGTAACTATTATGGATAGAGCTACGTGAGCAATCATCCAGCCTTTAAATAATAAATCGCTTTTATTTTTTATAACATCAAGATTAAAATAACCGAGTAACGTGTTTGTAAAGAATATGTATGATAACAATAACAAATAACCATAACCTAAAGACATACTATGTATATAAAAAAACAATGGGCAGATTGCTCCCAACCATTTATGTATGGTCTGCATAGTCATTGCATGTTTTCTAAACTTTTTAATAACACGCGTTAATGTTAATATCCATTGAAAAACTATAAATAAAGCCAGGGCTAATCCAGACCAGCGTTTATACATTTCTTGCTGCTGAAGCTCGAACAACCAATGCCATTCTAATTTTAAAAAGAATTGTAAAAAGAAAACACACAGAAGGACCAATCCCACTATAGTGGATTTATTATTCATTGACATAAATTCATCAATTATTTTTTAAGACAACAATAAGCAACTTGCCCATTACTTTCGGGGCTTTTCAGCAATGAGCGAAGTTGCAAATAATCAAAACTAAATTAAACTTATTTTGCTGTTACTAGTAGGTGTTTCATGGTTTCGTAGGATGATAACTTTTTAACGCTATCAAGAAAAACTTCAGCTGTTGGCAAATAATTTCCTTCTGCAGGCCATTTTTTGCCAATTTCTGGTTTTTCACTTGCTTCAAAGGCTTTAATTTCATCTAAGTACTCCATATATATATCGACAGTTCCTTTGGCATAAGAGTTTAAAACTGCTACCGTTTCTTTATATGTTAATGAGTCTTTTGGGTATTGCCATGTAGTTGCCCCCATAACATCACCCAATTTCCAATCGGATTTTGTTGTTTGAGGATGGTCATTATGACAACTTACACAAGCACCCGCACTTGCTAAATCTGCAAACATAGCAGTGTGTAATTTTTGTTCTTCATCATAGAAAAATTGTGGCTTTTGATCCTTTTTTATTTGTTCAAACAAATCAGCTTGCTTTCCTTCAAATTTATTAGCAGCATTTACTGGAAAATCAGACCCAAGGTACAAACCTAAAGGCACAGGATTCTTTTGAATACTTGTAGCGACACCTCTTAGAAATAATGCTGGTAATGGTCCCGCTTCCACGTCATCCTTTCTCCAATCTTCATCAAACTTCATCCCTTGAGCTTTACCCTTTCCGACTATAGCTTTTGTATATAGTGTTCTAGTTACATCATTCTCTTTTGATACCATTTCTAATACATCTTCTACAGAAAAAGCATTTTCTTCACTTGCGGTTTTAGACTTTTCTTCTGGTACACCTCCACATGAAGTTAAAATGATACATGTTAGTAGTAATATGGTTTTATAAATAATTTTCATGTTTTTTGGTTTTTAAGTTATTAATAAGCAGCCTCAATCATGACATTTGACATCGTTCCGTATGCAACTGTCCAAGCCTCCTTCACATCTGAAGTAAAATCTTCTCCTAAACCAGCTTCAAGCGCTCCTAACAATGCTTCTCCTACCGTAACATAATGAAAAGCTTGTACATTATACTCTACATGTCTTTTCCCTAAATCCTTTAAAATCGGAATTAAAGTTTCCAAATTACTTAACCCAGCAACAGCTGCACCAAGCATACTCATTAATTTGTTTCCTTGTACTTTCATTGCATCTTCATTATTCGGAAATAATTGCTTTAGTTTTGGATCCAAATTAAAAAGGTTGTCATAAAATATTTTTGCTGCTGCAGGAGCTATGGGCTTTACTTTTTCAAATGATTCCTGAACTAGGGTGATGGTTTTTGATTCCATAAATCTTATGTATTTTGTTTGTTTTTTAAAAATTAAGTATTAGTACTTATTTAAGGCAAAAATAAATAGTAACTCCTTAATTAATTATGAAATAATACAGTTGAAAATGGTCTTTTACGACATGTTAAAAACTGTCAAAACGCAGAGAATTATTTGAAAATGGAGAAAAAACTGGGCTTTAAGGCGAATGTAAATGCTCAAATATTGTGTTTAATAATGAATAAAAATTAGACATAGACAGCACTAATTAACGTCAGTTTCGACGTAAACTGTAATTCTAATAAAACACTAACAACCTGAAATTCAAATAATTGATAATAATTAACATATCTAATTAATTAATTTGATTATTAGTAGCTCTCAAACTTATTATAGACTTTGTGCTTTTTTTTTAGGATATACCCTAACAGTGAATTTTAGAGATGTTTGGAAAAGAATCAGGTATCTAAGAAGTAATTATGTTCGCTAATTTCTTTTTTAAGTAGTTGGGTATCATTTATGCCAATCTTCTTTCCTTTCGCTGTAATAAGGTTTTCTTTTTTAAGCGCAGAAAACGCACGAATAACCTGCTCTTCTGTAGTACCAGCATAATCGGCATACTCTCTTCTACTTAATGGGAGGTTTAAAAACCCTTTTAAATCACCAAATTTTCGGTGGATATATAATAAAGTATCAATAACACGCTCACGAACTGTCATTTGCGAAATAGATTTCACTTTGCTCTCACTCCTATTGAGTTCATTAGCATAAAAGAGCATCATATCATAAGAGAACCTAGAATCTGCAAGCAATGCTTCTTGTAAGTCATTCTTTGAAAAATAACATAAAACAGTATCCTGTAATGCAATAGCACCTATAGAGTAGTATTCTTCAGTACCAAAACCACGGTGACCAATAATTTCTCCTTCTTTAGCGAATCTCACAATTTGCTCTCGGCCATTAATGCCTGTCCTGAATACTTTTACAGTGCCTTTTAAAATGAAAAACAGACCGTTTACCGGAGCGCCTTCTATTATAAACTGCTGTCCCTTTTTACATTTGATATCATTCTTTTTCCCTGTAAAATTAGAACGCTCTAAAGAAGGTAAATTTCTTTTTATCAAACAGTTAACATTATCACATGAAGTACAAGCTAAACCAAACAATGATTTTGTTCTTTGTTTTACCTCTCTTATATTTTTATAAGGTGCTTGCATGCTTTAAAAGTATGTTTATGATATTACGAATATAAGTATTAATACTTATGCTCATAAATAGCGCATATACTTTTAAGAGAAAACAAAAATTTGACATTCAAATTCACAACATAGAAATTTTGAATATTGATTTATGCCATATTCGCAAAATAAAAAGTGTGATTTTGATTTCATTTCTAATGTAACCACTCCCATTATTTGGTAATCATTCCCTTGCCATCCCTGATAAAGTAGGAATCTACTTAAACAATAGAGATGTAATCATTACTTAATTTAATACATACCCTTCTAAACCACTTGTTATACCATCCTAAAGTCTTTGCTAATTTATTCGTTAAAGTAAAAGATAGCATTAATGTACTATTCGCACTTGGGCATTTTGTAAAACAGTGGATGCCTACTTTCTCAGGAATAACAAATACAGCATATTGCTGAAAAAGCAAAAACCATGGCTTAGATCGAATTCCTTAAACAAAAAAGAAACAATTATTAGTTCATTATTTTTCAGAAACAGCCTGTTTCTCTTTATTCCTTATAGCAGCTACAACAGCAACAACTATCATAAAAACGGCTAACACATAAACAAATGTAGGAATAGGCAAAGGATCTCCCGCTGCATAGCTATGCAACCCAGAAAGGTAGTAATTAACTCCGAAGGAAGTCATTATAATAGACCAAAAGGCAAACATACTAGCGACATTAAGTACATATATATTATTCAGTTTAGGAATAAAACGTAAATGTAAAACGATGGCATACACAATAATACTAATTAGAGCCCAGGTTTCTTTAGGATCCCATGCCCAATAGCGTCCCCAGGATTCGTTTGCCCAAATACCGCCTAAAAAAGTCCCTACGGCTAATACAAATAAGCCAATAGTCATCGCTATTTCATTAATATAGCTAAGCTCTTTAATTTTTATATCTATAATATCTTTTGTTTTAGATGTTCTAAATATCAATAATAGCAAAGCCATAAGTCCCAAAATAGCAGAAAGTGCTAAAGGCGCATAACTGCTCACAATAGTTGCAACATGAATTTTTAGCCAATAGGATTTTAATACAGGCATTAAATTAGTGATTTCTGGGCTTAACCAATCCAAATAACTCACAAACAGTAAGGCACCAGAAAACAAAGTGGATAAAGGCAATGAAAAATCGGATTTTCTAAATGTAAATAATCCGCATAATACCAATACCCAAGCCACAAAAATCAACATTTCATAGCCGTTACTCCAAGGAGCATGCTGCGCTACATACCAACGTAAAAGAATATTTCCTGTAAAGCATAAGAAGGAAATCAATGTTAAAATGATAACCGTATTATTTAAAATATCGATCCATTTTTTCTTTGAAAACATTCTAACAATAGCTAAAACCAGTAAGATAAAACCAAGCGTAAAAAACACTTGAAACAGCCAAAAATTAATGTTCGCCTTATTATACCATAACTCTGCTTCAATACGCTCTGGTGTTGGAATGATTTTAGCACTTAAAACTTCCTGATATTTCTTAATATAGGTGAGCTTCTCATGGGCAGCTTCATAATTTTGTGTAGCTACATCTTTAAAATAAGATGATATAATGGTTTTTGCAAACTGGGCATCTTCATCTGGAAAATCTTTAAAATGATGCGTATAACTAAACCATGTATTATTTTTATCGTTCTTATTTGGAAAAATCTTCAAGTAATTACCTATAAAAACATTGTAAAGAATATTAAAGCGTTCATCTATTTTTAAAACCTCTTTGTCAAATTCGTTACGTTCAGATGGTTTCTTTTTATTAGCTTCTTCAACTTGATTCGTTAAAAGATAGTCATCATTTTCATTTAATAAATTCGTGAACGCTATTAAATTGTTTTTTCCTTTAGGAATACTATCAAAGAGTTTTCCTGTTTTATCAAAATCTGCTTTTATAATAGGGACACGCTGCCATATTTGAGGTAACATATGCATGGCTAAAAAAGTCTGATTGGCATCTAACACGATCTTCTTATCGGCTAAAGGGTATGTAAATTTAGATTTTCGAGAGATTTTCCTAAGAAACTCTGACGCTAATGTATTTATAGGTTTTATACGCCCGTCTAAATCCTGTACTAAAAGCCTACCAAAAAAATCGGCATGATCTTTATCTATTTCTTGATTCCCAATAGCTTTTTCTACAACGATAGTTAAAGAATCTGCTGGTGTTTGTGCAACAATACTAGTTAGTCCAAAAAGAAGCAGACATGCCGTTGTAACAGATTTTTTCTTTAATTGTTTTAATTTTTTATTAATGAATTTAAAACGTGATGTTTTTCCAAAAAGGGTAAAAAACATACCAAGCATCATCAACAAATACCCCAAATAGGTCACAAAAGTTCCTAATCTATCATGATTAACAGAAAGGACAGTTCCTTTTTCATCGGTATCATAACTAGCCTGAAAAAAACGATACCCTCTATAATCAAGTACATTATTCATGAAAATTCGAAACGGAGTCTTTGTATCACTATCTAAAATAGTGACTTCACTGGCATAAGCAGATGGACTTGAAGACCCTGGATATCTTTCCAATTGAAAATCGTCTAATTGAATTGAAAAAGGCGTTTTTATAGCAGCTGCTCCATAGGACAAAACAACTTTTTTTCCATTAATTTCTAAATTATGATGTGTTGGCAAAAAACCTTCTCTGTATAAAATATTTGCAACTTGTTCTTCTCCATCAACAGAAACGTTTACTATTAAAGCATCATCTTTCGTTTTATCATTGTCTTTAGGTTTTTCTGAAACACTCTTTAATCGAAATTTTCCTTTTTCATGATAAACCAAAGGCACAAAAGAAATATCACCATCTCTATATAACGTTCTTAATGTAATAGGCTGCAAGCTATCCTTAGCAATCTTCCCTGCCTGTTGTGAAGACATGATAAAAAAATCCAGATCGTGTGGTGCTTTAATACTAAAAGCACCCTCTTTTTCTAAGATATTAATAATACCTTTTTTATTAGAGTTAAACCCAATTTCATGTTGGTGTTCACCAATTTTTTCAATCTCCCCTTTTTTAAGATATACTGTATTTCTACCATTTCCAACCGTTACCACCATTTCTAAAAGCGGTTCACCATGAGTATCATCATGAACAACTTCAGGAACAGCATCCGCAATAAAATTGTTATAAGAAATAACGATTGGCGTATCATTAAAACTTGTTTTTAATGTAAAATCATTATTATTTATAGGTGAAAATGTGAGCTTCTCTTTTATAGTCTTGGTATTCGTACCATCTGTTATCGTTGCCGTTAAAAAATTAGTATCTGAAATAACAATATTGGAAGAAGCCCCTTCTCTAATTCTCATAATACCTCCATAAGAAGCATATCTCGTAATCGCTGCTCCCAAAATGATAACAATAAATGCCACATGAAACAATAAAGTTGCCCATTTCTCTTTACGTAATAGCTTATATTTAAAAATATTAGCAGCAAAACAAATAGCTAATCCCAGTAGAACAACTTCAAACCACCAGGCATCGTAAATAGCGACCCATGCAGTGGCTGTACCAAAATCGTTTTCTACAAAAGTAGCAGTCGCCATAGCAATTGCGAAAATTAATAGTAACAATAATGCTAAACTTGAGGATGAAAAGAATTTGTATAATTTTTGCATGAATGTGTATTAAAAGAGGAAAGATAACATTGGTGGTGTTACCGCTCAAATGTTATCTTTTTAATTAATTATAACAATAAGATCTGTATAAAAAACAGCTAGATGTCTGTTCGAGCACAGTCGAGAACTTTTAGTATCTTGATCTTGATTCTTAAGACATCTCGACTGTGATCGAAGGAACAACTTTTTAGTTTCCTAATACTTTTTTAAACAACCTTATTTAGTTAGTAGTCATTGATACTTCTTTAGTGCCATAGTTAGCTTCACGAGCTTTTGCTTCTTCTAACCATTTAGGAACTAGGTTTTCTTTAAAGGCTTCTTTATCCTGTTTCATTTTTTCAACATCTAAACCGATATATTCCTGTGCTTTTTCTTTTGTAGAAATGTCTGGCATCTCAACAGGTTCATTATGTCCTAATTCTGCTAACAAACGAGCTAATTTTAAGCGACCTTCCTGAATAACAGTAAATCCACTACCCATAACTCGAGCTGTTTCAACTGGAGAGTGGAATGATGCGCCATGAGAAGCTGCTGAATAGTCCCAACGCCATTGTGCGTGACGAATATCCATTAAAATATCTTTCATTTGCTCTTCTGTTGCCCCTAAATCCCATGCTTTTTTAGCTTCTATATGCGCTTTAACGATGAAGTCTTCTAATTTTAATCTGTTTTCTGATGCTTTACGCTGACGTTCGTAGACGTTTTGCTTTAATTTATCTGCATCTTCTCTATGACATACTTGACATGCATTAGACACATTGTTTAAAGGCGATTGTATGTGGTGATCTGTAAATTTCTGTCCACCTTCACTCTTATAAGGCATATGGCAATCTGCACAAGATACGCCTCTATCTGCATGTACGCCCGTTAAATATGTTTCATAGCCTGGATGTTGTGCTTTAAGCATCGGTGCGCGACTTAATTTATGCGTCCAATCCGTAAATTCAATATCATCATAATACTTTTCCATAGCTTCAACAGACATACCGTTTTTCCAAGGGAATTTTAAATAAGGTACTCCTTCTTTACCAGGTATTTTCTTATCAAAATAGTACTCAACGTGACATTGTGCACAAACTAAAGAACGCATTTCTTGATGGGTTGCCTGATTGATATCTTTCCCCATTTCATCAAAAGCCTCAACTAAGGCTGGTCTTGAAATAGTCAGCTTCATCGTTTTAGAATCGTGACAATCTGCACAACCAATTGGGTTTACAACTTCAGCACCTTTGTCTGCCCATTTTCCTGAATAGAATTCGGCAATACCTTTTTCATTCATTAAACGAGGTACATCTGGGCTTTTACAAGTCCAACATGTCGCAGGCATAGGTCCGTCACCTTTTCCTTTAGGACCACCTGTTCTTAAAGAGTTTTTTAAGTCTTCAATAGCATATTGATGCCCTCTGCCTTGATTATAATCTTTTGAAAATCCATATCCAGCAAAAAGAACTACTAAACGTGAATCTTCATGCAATACATCTCTCATAGCAGACCCGCCTTGTTGTGATGCAAAATCAGTTTCTGCTGTTTGCAAGAACGATTGATATTCGGCTGGGTAATTTTTCCCCCATTCTTCATTTCTTGGTTCGTTTTCACCAATTTCAACTTGCGGAACATATTTGTATTTAGCCTCATTTTTTCTGTTAACAATACTAGATGCTAACAACCCCAATAGAAATACGACTATCGCGGTAACAATAAATAATACTTTGTTTTTCATTTTGTTATAATTATTTGTCTGCTATTTGTTTTTCTAACCAATCTGGAATCACTGTTTCATCTGAGTCTGTTGGGATTGGCGCTATGTTATTTTTTATAGTGGATATGCCATGTACTGTTCCATGTGGCACTTCTTGATGACAGCTCCAACATTTCCGTTCTGTTCTATTTTTTGCATGGTCATCAATCCAACCGTCATATTTGGTTTGTGTAACCTGCTGTACATGACAACGAATACAATTGTTTTGTACAACCTCTTGAGATTCTTCTCGCATAAACATCACCTCTGGCTCTGCTCTTAGCGTAAATACCGAAGCATGAAATAAACCATCTTTTGCCTTAAAATAATATTTATTAAATACATTATTATGAGGGACGTGACAATCGTTACAATTTGCCCATTCTCGATGCGAACTATGCATCCAACTATTATAAACTGGGGTCATAACATGGCAGTTTACACAGGCTAGAGGATCGTCTGACATATAAGAAACCAGCTCAGCTTCTTTTGCCATAAAAAAACCTAATCCCGTAACAACAGCAATTAAAAAAACCGCAACAGTTCTCCATCTCGATTTTTTATCTGGTAATATGTTTTTTTTAAGATTCACGTTATTTAATTTCTATCTTGGTTAAAGTATCTAGTAAGAAGATTTCCTTCTATAAAGACTGCCTTAAATAATTTTATAAAAATATATAAATACATTTTAAAACTGGTGTAAATCTCTTATAATTTAAGAATAAATAAACTGACATATATCATATTTAATACTATTTTAAATTTAAACTTACACAGGCATAATATACTAAATTCCTTCGTTCTTTTTATATTTTAATGTACCCAATTCTATACCAATGGCAGTTTTAGCCAATATTGTAAATACAAAGGCTCCAAGTGCCCATATGCCAAGGGTTACTCCTATTTCAATACCTGTGGGGGTGTATTCTGCTATTTTTCCGTAAGGTCCTGGAATAAAACCAGGTACTATAAGTCCGAATCCTTTTTCAATCCAAATGGCAATGAATAATATAAAGCAACAAAAAAATAGGACTTTAAAATTATTTCGAAGCTTATGAAAGGTTAACAAAACTGTGGCCAATACATTTAAAGGAATAGCAGTCCAAATCCATGGTAATAATGCGTCTTTACCATCCAATCCAAAGAAAAGATAATAGGCACTTTCACTATGATGTGTAGGGGCATAAAATTCTTTAAACAATTCAGATATGAGCATGATTAAATTTATCTGAGCTGCCACTGTAACAACCATAGCTATCTTTTTAATAGTCTTATCCTGAATTTTGAACTCTGTAAAGTTTCTAATAATTGCTAAAACTAAAATAATTAATGCAGGGCCTGCCGCAAATGCAGATGCCAAAAATCGAGGACCTAACAACGCGTTATTCCAAAACGGACGTGCTTGCAGTCCTTGATATAGAAATGCTGTCACCAAATGGATGCCAACTGCCCAAAAAACAGATAAAATAGCTCCAGGAATATAAACTTTTGGGTTTGCTTCTTTTCCTTGATAATGTCTAAAAAGAATATAAAGCGGTATGGTTATGTTTAAAAACAGATAACCGTTAAGCACTAAAACATCCCATGTTAGCATCGAATTCGGAAAGTTAAACACACCAATTCCAGGAATCATGTGCCATAACACCGAAGGACCTCCCATATCTGCAACGACAAAAGCTAAGCACATAATAAGAGCTGCCACTGCCAACCCTTCCCCAATAAGTACGGCTTGTTTAAAATCTATGTCCTTTAAAACATAGGTGGGCATAACAAGCATTACGGCTGCTGCAGCTACACCAACTAAAAATGTAAAATTAGATATATATAATCCCCAACTCACTCTATCGGTCATGCCAGTAACACTTAGTCCATGTTCTAATTGAATAGAATAGCAATACATCCCAAACAACATGACAAAAGTTAAGAGTGCCATCCATAAATGATACCTTTTAGAACCATGTGTAATAGTATCTAAGCTATCTTTAACTAAACTTCCAAAAACTCTTAATCGCCTCATTTAAATATAATTACTTATCGTTATTAATCCATAAAATACCAGAACTTAGGCTCTGTCCCTAAATCTTCTTTTAATCTAAATACTTTCTTATTTTCTAAAACCCATCTAATCGTACTATCTGGGTCTAATAAGTTTCCAAAAATACGTGCTCCAGTAGGACACGCTTCAACACATGCAGGGTTTTTACCAGCTCTGGAACGCTGTACACAGAACGTACATTTTTCCATCACCCCTTTCTTTCGCATACGGTTTCCTAAATAATGTTGATTATGATTAATTTCTGCTTCTGGGACTTCAGGTTTGCTCCAGTTAAAACGTCTACCATCATAAGGACAAGCAGCCATACAATATCTACAACCTACACACCAGTCGTAATCCACTACCACCAAACCATCATCTTCCCGCCACGTCGCTTGTACAGGACACACTTCTACACAAGGCGGATTATCACAATGAAAGCACTGTGTTCCCATATAAAAATGACCTTCAGCAGGGACTTCATGGTAGTAATTATCATCAGCTTCATTAAAATTAAAACCTTTACCATCCTTCATTTCATGAATTCTAATGTATTGCATTTGCGAATTTCTGTCTTGGTTATTCTCCTCAACACAAGCATTTACACAATCCATATAGCCTTTACATTTAGAAATATTAAATGCATAACCAAATAAGACATCTTCTTCTGCATTTTTAGAAGACATACTAATGGTTTTCCCTGTTCTTAGTTGATACGATCGTACCAATCTGTCTACAGTGCCATTTTTTTCTTCATCAGTCATCAATTTATAGTTCCCTTTAAATTGCTCTTCCCAGTCTATTTGTGACTTTTCTTTGTTTTCATCGCTACTAATCACGCTACACGATGTACTTACTGCTCCTGCTCCAATTAACAAACTAGCCGTTAACTTTTTAAAAGCTGTACGTCGATCCATTTTCACATCAAAAACTTGCTCAAATCCGTCTTTAGTCCTTTCTTCTCCAATAGAAGCATTTATAGCTGCTACATCAAACTCTTCATCGGTTATATGATGGGAATTTGAAGCGCCGCCACAACCTCCAGAAGTTTTCCCGCAACTACAAGAACCAGAAGCGGCTTTCTCCTTTCTACCAAGATTTAATGAAAACCATTTTTTGTTATTATTACTCATACCTAAATATTATTAATTCTATAAATGGTGTTAACTATTCTCTTTCTTTTACTTTTTGGGTGTTAAAACGTGCTGGCCATCTTGATTCAAAATGAGGTTTGTGTGGATTATGACAATTCACACAGGTCATAGATGCTCTGGGCGGTGCCCATCCTCCAATACGTTTACCATGTGCGCCACCTTTCCAATCTTCAAATTGTTTGGTGTGGCATTGATTACACAGATTATAACTCGTATTGAAATCAATAGTATTCCCTGTCAGACTTTTTAAATCATCCATATGATCTGGATTATGACAAGTCACACAATTCATTGTATTTGCGTTCGCATGATCCATTTTAATATCCCAGTGTGCTTTTTTAATAGCTTTACGCTGCATTTTTTCCAAAGGTTTCGAATGGCACTCGGTACAGGCATAAGACTTTATTTGGCTTTTTCGCTCAGGAATTAAAAAAGTATGTTCGCCCTCTGTAATTTCAATTGTTTCTATCTCCCCTATATAGGCTTCAGAAGATATAGAAGTGCCATGATAATTTTTGCTTTCAGCTTCAATCTTGTCGGTAATACTATGATATTCATTTTCATGATGTTTACAAGAAAAAAATGCCAGCAAGAAAAAAGAAAAACAAACTATTTTACCCATCATATTTATATTACTTTTCATTACCTACTCTTTTAAATGTTCCTACCTCGGCCATCTCTTTATTATTAGGTACATGACATTGTCTACAATTCACACGATTTGGATGAGATACTCTTATTTCTTTAGGTGCACTTGGCCCTGCATGACAAGACAAGCAATTCTCTCTTAATTGAATTTGATGCGGAATCATTGGCGGGCTTCCTAATAAAGCATTGTTAACGCCTGCTTCTGGTGCCTTCACACTTGCATAATAACCACTTTTAAACAATGTATTCGTGTTTTGTTCTACATGACATTGTTTACAGTTTACCAACTCTGGATGTGGTGTAACAGGTGCATAAGCTTGAAATTTTTCTGTAAACCCACCATTTTCATGACATTTTAAACAACTTGTTCCGCCCATATTTTGATGCTCGTCTACTGGATGTGGAATACTTGGTGGCGCGCCATGATATGCTCTATTTTGATAGTAAGTTGTAAGTGACCGTTGATGATGCTCATCTATGGGCATATTTTCATAATCTAAAGCATGTTGAGAACGCTTAAAAACACCTGATTCTGAAGGAATCACATATATATGTTGTTCATCTTCAACTGGAATATAAGCTTCTTCAAGTCCTATTTGATAGCTGTAATTCCAAATAGTAATAAATGCTATAAAAAGAATTACAAATAACGATATGATACCTAGTCTCTTTTTCATTGTTATGCTTTTTCAACTTTAACAGCACATTTTTTATAGTCTGGCTCTTTAGAAATAGGACAAAAAGCATCTAAAGTAACATCATTAATCAGCATATTTTCATCAAAGAAAGGCACAAAGACTTGCCCTTTAGTAGGCAGACCTCTTTGGTTTATTGATGCTGGTAATACACACGAACCTCTTCGTGAACTTACTTTTATTTTTTCACCATTTCTAATCCCTAAACTGTTAGCGTCGTCTGGATGAAATTCCACATAAGCTTCTGGCATTGCTTTATGTAACACAGGAATTCTGCGCGTCATAGAACCTGTATGCCAATGCTCTATAACACGTCCTGTATTTAACCAAAATGGATATTCTGCATCTGGAACTTCTGGAGCTGGCTCGTAAGGACGTTGCCAAATCACTGCTTTGCCATCTGGTTTTCCATAAAAATGGAAGTCTTTATCGTTACTACATGCGGGATCGTACTTCGCATTAAAACGCCATTGTGTAGATTTTCCATTTACATACGGCCAAATAGCACCCGATTCTTTTTTAAGAACTTCTAAAGGAGCCATCCCATGTTTTGCCCCCTCATGAAACTGTCTGTATTCGTTATAAATCTCTTCGACGTGATTTTCTTCACTATAAGGGAATAAATCACCGTATCCCATTCGTTTTGCGATTTCAATAGTCATCCAAGCATCTGGAGTTGTTTCCCCTGGACCTTCTACCATTTTATCCCAATGCTGCGTTCTGCGCTCTGAGTTTCCGTACAAGCCACTTTTTTCTATATGCCAGGACGCTGGTAAAATGACATCAGCGACATCGGATGTTGGTGTTGGAAACACATCAGAAACCACAACAAAACAAGATTCTTTCTCCATAGCTGGACGGTAACGACCTGTCTTTGGCAGTGACACTAAGGGGTTTGTAACTTGAGTCCAAATAAATTTAATATCACCGCGATCTACAGCTCTAAACATTTCTGTGGCATGATAGGTCGGTTTCGATGGAATTCTTTCATAAGGTACTTTCCATATTTTAGCTGCTAAACGTCGGTGTTTTTCATTCATAACCACTCCTTTTGGCAGTTTATGTGTAAAAGTCCCAACCTCTCTTGCTGTTCCGCAAGCTGACGGTTGCCCCGTTAAAGAAAAGGGACCGTTTCCTGGTTGCGAAATTTTACCAGTTAGTAAATGAATGTTATAAACCAAGTTATTCATCCAAGTTCCTCTTGTATGCTGGTTCATGCCCATACACCAGTAAGACACTACTTTTTTATTAGGGTCGCCATAAATAGCAGCTAAATATTTAATGTCTTTTACAGATACTTTAGAGTATTTTGCTACTTTCTCTGGTGTATAGTCTTCTAAGAATTTTTTATAAGCTTCAAAATCAATTTTGGTAGGCTTGTCTTTAAACTTGAATTTATCTTCTAAGCCATAACCCATATTTGTGAGTCCCTTATTAAAATTGACATGATTCTCTACAAAGGATTTATTGACCCAACCATTATTAATAATTTCATAACAAATAGCATTGGCAACAGCTAAATCTGTTTGAGGTTCAAATAAAATAGACTTATTAGATGCTGTACTAGAACGTGTTGTTCTGGTTGCAAAATCTATAATTTTTGCACCTCTTCTATTTTTTTGTTCTAACATTCTTGAAAATAATACAGGATGCATTTCTGCCATATTATTTCCCCAGGTAATAAAATAATCTGCGTGATCTATATCGTCATAGCATCCCATAGGTTCATCGGCACCAAAAGAGGTTAAAAACCCTGCCACCGCACTCGCCATACATAAACGCGCATTACAATCTAAATTATTAGTACCAATAGCGCCTTTCATTAATTTAGAAGCGACATAACCTTCAGGAATTGTTGATTGACCAGATGTATACATCGCTACCGAGTCTTTACCATGTTTCTCAATGGTTTCTTTCATTTTATTAGCAACAATATCTAAGGCTTCATTAATAGGCGTTTGAACATATTTCCCATTTTTCTTAACCAAAGCATGTGTTAATCTATCTTTGGCCTGGGTACACATAATTTGATGATACCCTTTTACACAAAGCAATCCTTTGTTTACAGAAGAATTAGGATCTCCTTTTACAGCTACTGCTTTGCCTTGATCGACGCCTACTAAAATACCACACCCTACACCGCAAAAACGACAAGGGCCTTTTTTCCAATCCAGATTGCCTCCTTTTGGTAAATTAGCTTCTTGTTCTGAAGCAAATATAATTCCAGGAAACATAGTTGCCGCTGCTGTCATTGCTGCAGCTGCAGCCATTTTTTTAATAAAATTCCTTCTGTTTGTTAAAGAGTTTTGCATATTTAATTGTTTTTCGGTGTATTAAAGCCAGAAACCAATGCTAGTAATTTTAAATACTTAATAGCTTCAATAGACTCTTTTACTTTTTCGTCATCTGTTTTACTTTCTGTATCTGTTACCACTATAAGTAACTCTTTGTTTTCAGCAGGAATAACATCGCAATGATCAATCTTAGACAAAGCCTCCATAAGGGCTTCCTTCTTTCCTTCCTGAGGATGTGCTAAGTAACTTTTAATAGGCATAAGAAATACGTTTGTTTTATAACAGGATAAAAATATCCTAATTAAAAAAGATAAAAACTGACAATTATCATATAAATAATGTAGCTCCGTTATTTAAACTTGATCTAAATAATACAAATAGGTCTCTTTCTAAAGGCATAAAAAAACTGACTAATATCATATTTAGATGAAAATCAAAATCGTTATATTTGCACAGACATAACGATTTAAATACATGATATCTATAAACGATGCTATAAATGCTGTTAAAAACAATGTTAATCCACTTTTTAAAGAAACGGTTAAATCTTTAGAAAGGTCTGGTAGTTATTACCTCTCAAAGGATATTGTTTCTCCTATAAACATGCCACCTTTTAGGCAATCTGCGATGGATGGTTATGCTTTGTCTTTGCATAATGATGTATCGTATACTTTAATAGATGAAGTAAAAGCAGGTGATCACCATCAACCTATTTTAAAAGCAGGTGAAGCTATTAGAATATTTACGGGAGCTCCAGTTCCAGAAACTGCCAATGCTGTTATGATGCAAGAAAAAGTGGTGGTTAATAATTCAAAAATTACAATAGAGAGTGGTTTATCTGAAGGGCATAATATTCGCCCAATGGGAGAACAAGTTAAAACAGGTGAATTGGCCTTAAAAAAAGGAACAAAATTAACGCCTGCTGCCATAGGTTATTTAACATCCTTGGGTATAACCGAAGCTCATGTTTATCAAAAGCCTTCAATAGCTTTAATTACAACAGGCAACGAGCTTGTTGAGGCTGGAGAGCCCCTAACATATGGAAAGATATATGAAAGCAACTCTAAAATGCTTTTAAATGCTTTGTATAATCTTAAGTTTTATGATGTCACTATTCACAAAATAGAAGATGATTATATACAAACCAAAAACAAACTTGAAAAGGTTATCAATGACAACGACCTGGTTATTGCAACTGGTGGTATTTCGGTTGGCGATTACGATTTTGTGGGTAAAGCCCTTAAAGAGCTACAAGTAAAAGAAGTATTCTATAAAGTAAAGCAAAAGCCTGGTAAACCTTTGTTTTTTGGAAAAAAAGAGGACACTGCCATATTTGCTTTACCTGGTAACCCAGCAGCTGCCCTATCTTGCTTTTATGCTTATGTGTATATCGCATTACAAAAAATGATGAATAATGATACGGTCGAATTACCACGAATTAAAGCAAAGTCTATTTCTAAATTTGAGAAAAGAGGAGATAGACCTCAGTTTTTAAAAGCGATATATAAGGACGATCAAGTTGAAATATTAGAAGGACAAAATTCATCCATGTTGCAAACATTTGCACTTTCAAATGCATTGGTTTTTATTCCTGGAGATGTTTCTATCATTAATATTAAAGACGAAATAGAAGTCATTTTATTACCAGTTTAAACTATGATTATGGGATATAAAATTAAAAGTCGAATTTGGATTGAATCTGATAATAATGTCCTTCTAGGAGAAGGTCGTGTACATTTACTAAAGGCTATTCAAGAAGAAGGTTCACTTTCAAAAGCAGCCAGATCTTTAAATATATCCTATAAGAAGGCGTGGCAACTTTTAGATTCGGTAAATAAATCGGCTAAAAAGCCTGTGACGATCAATAGTATTGGCGGTAAAGGTGGTGGTGGTGCCGAGCTTACCGATTATGGAAAATCCTTAATTAAAGCGTTTGATGAGATTAACAAAAATTGTTGGGCTTTTTTGGACAAGCAATTGGAGAAAATTGAACGAATATAAAAGTGACTAAAATACAAAGTACTTAAAATGCCTAAAGTTGTAAATACTTAAAATCTAAAAAACCAAGATTATGGATAATAAAGAATTTGCTAAAAAACTTGAATATAGAACACGGCAATTTGGAATATCAATTATCAAATTATCAAGCTCGTTACCAAATACTATAGAAGAGAAAGTCATAAGAAATCAAATTACTAAATCAGGTACTAGTATTGGAGTAAATTATAGAGAAGCGAATCGGTTAAGAAGTAAAAAAGATTAAAAAAAAATTAAAATATCTGAAAGTGAAGCAAGCGAAACAGAATATTAGCTAGAAATTATTCATGATTTAAAATGGACTGAGTTAAATTCATTAAATCCTATTGAGAAAGAAGCAAAAGAACTTTTAGCACTTTTTACTTCCATTTCAAACAAACTTTAAACTACTTATAACTTTAAATATTTTAGAACACTTTAGACACTTATAATTAACAATGCTGCAAACAGAAAACATATACCTATTTTTAATCATACTACCAGTAGTATCGTTTCTCTATTCTAGCGTGGGTCATGGTGGTGCTAGTGGATATTTGGCTCTTATGGCTTTGTTTTCTTTTGCCCCAGAAAGTATGAAACCCACTGCCCTACTACTAAACTTATTCGTTGCTGGTATTTCGTTTTACTATTATTACAAAGAAGGTTTCTTTAACAAAAAGTTATTTATATCATTTGCAATGGCTTCTATACCATTAGCCTTTATTGGTGGTATGATTGAAGTAGATGCTTCCATATATAAAAAAATCTTAGCCATTTTATTGATTTTTGCCATTTTGAAAATGCTAAATGTTTTCGGAAAAGAAAGTCAATCTATAAAAGAACCTAAACTTTGGCAAGGGCTATTAGTTGGTGGAATTATTGGTTTTTTCTCTGGACTTATCGGTATTGGAGGCGGCATTATATTAACACCCGTTATCTTGTTATTGCACTGGGGTAAAATGAAAGAAGCTGCAGCCGTTTCTGCTTTATTTATTTGGGTGAATTCAGCTTCAGGGCTTATAGGTCAACTTAGCGTTGGTGTCACTTTAGAAAAAGCATCTTTTTTATTAGTTGCAATCGCACTAATTGGAGGTGTTTTAGGTGGTTACTATGGTAGTAAAAAAATTAACAATCAGAACTTACAATACATTTTAGCCTTTGTATTAATAATTGCTTGTTTTAAATTATTTTTCACTTAAATGATAGACAAAAAAGACATAACAGGTATTATCCTTGCTGGAGGAAAAAGTTCTCGTATGAAATCTGATAAGGGGCTTTTAACATTAAATAAATCTCTTTTCATTGAGCATATAATTAATGCTTTAACTCCTTTGGTAAATAATATCATCATTGTTAGTAACAGTAGTCATTATGATGAATTTGGTTATAAAAGAGTGAATGACCTAATTAAAGATTCTGGACCAGTTGCAGGTATTTACACAGGGTTGAAAAATTCTAAAACAGAATACAATCTTATTTTAAGCTGTGACATACCGCAGATAAAAACGGAAGTTTTAGAAATGTTAATAATTCATGCTGATATAAATTCGGATATCATTCAAATAGAAAGTCAAGGTAAAACTATGCCTTTAATAGCCATGTATAAAAAAGACTGTTTAATCCCTTTTAAAGATTTATTAGACAGAGGAGAGAAACGATTACGTGTAGCAGTTGCACAATTGAATACTAAAACAATTACAATTGATTCTGAGATGGATCAATATGTAGAAAATATAAATACCATAGAACAACTAATCGAATTAAGAAATGGAATTGAAAATTAAATACTTTGGCCAAATAGCTGAAGTTACTCAGCAGGAAGAAGAGTCTTTGGAATTCTCAGGAGTGTTGATTTCTGAACTCATAGAACAGCTTTATGAAAAGTATACTCCCTTAAAGAATAAAGATTTTCAAATTGCACAAAATCAGGAATTGGTGACATTAGAAACACAAGTATCTGGAAATGAGATTGCGCTTTTGCCACCTTTTGCAGGGGGCTAATCATTTCGACCTAGAGGGAGAAATCACATAATCATAAAAAATAATTTATTGTTATGAGATGTCTCAATCGTACCTCATTTCGACATGACAAAATGTAGAATTAGTATATAGTAATAATGAAAATAACAAATGGTAGGGTGAGATTCCTGCCTTCGCAGGAATTTAAAAATGAATAACAGATACAACAGACACATTATTTTATCCGAAATCGGACAAGAAGGTCAAGATAAAATTTCTAAGGCTAAAGTGCTTGTAATTGGTGCTGGTGGCCTGGGATGCCCTGTTTTACAATATCTGACTGCTGCTGGCATTGGAACTATTGGTATTGTCGATTTTGATGTGGTAGAAATATCTAATTTACAACGCCAAGTATTATTTGGCACCTCATCATTAGGAAAAAATAAAGCTGAAGCAGCTAAAAAACGTTTAGAGGATTTAAATGAGGCTATTTCCATTATAGCATACCCTGAAAAACTAACACATAAAAATGCCATTGGTTTATTTAATCAATATGATATTATAGTTGATGGATCCGACAATTTTGCAACACGTTACTTGGTCAATGATGCATCAATAATAACCAACAAACCATTAGTTTTTGGTTCTATTTACAAGTTTGAGGGGCAGGTTTCTGTATTCAATTATAATAATGGTCCTAGTTATCGGTGTTTATTTCCAAGCCCTCCAGAAAAAGGCACTGTTCCTAATTGTTCCGAAATTGGAGTTTTAGGCGTATTACCTGGTATTATTGGAAGCATGCAAGCTAACGAAGTCTTAAAAATTATATTAGGTCTTGGTAAAGCACTTTCAGGAGAATTACTTTGTTACAACGCTTTAAACAATAAAACTACGACACTTAAATTCAACAAGTCGGAGTCTAAAATTGACACTGTTTTAAGTAAAAAGAAAAACTTTCATACGTATCATATTGACGAATTTTGTGAAGTGGACAACCATATCATTTCAATAAAAGAAGTGGTCGATCAAGCAAATATTCAAACCATAGATGTTCGTGAGGCTCACGAAACACCAAAAATTGAAAATTTAGAGGTAACAGCTATTCCGCTAAGCGAATTAGAACAATCTATAGACAAAATAGATTCCGAAAAACAAAAAGCTATTTTTTGCCAATCTGGAATTAGAAGTAAAAAAGCAGTCTCCATATTAAAAACATTAGAAATCACTAATTGTTATAGTATTATTGAAGGGGCTTTAGAAATAAAATCATATTTAAAAGAACAGCATAAAGTATTATCAGATGAAAGATAAAAAAATAAAAAACGTATTTAGACAAGGTGCCATTTCTTCAGAATTTATAGGAGATTCTATTGCAAAACACCAGGCAAAAACAAGTATCGGCGCTCATAATATTTTCTTAGGACAAGTAAGAGCTGATGTTATTGATGATAAAACCGTATCAGCTATAGAGTATACAGCTTATGAGGATATGGCTAATGCAAAATTTCATGAGATCCGTGAAGCTGCATTTGAAAAATTCGAATTAACCTGTATGCACATCTATCATAGTTTAGGCACCGTAAAAGCTGGTGAGATCTGTTTATTCGTTTTTGTATCCTCTCCAAGACGTAAGGTGGTTTTTAAAGCTTTGGAATTTATAGTTGAAGCCATAAAAGCAGATGTTCCTGTGTTTGGCAAAGAAGTTTTTGAAGACGAATCGCATCAATGGAAAGTAAACAATTGATTATTGATTAATTATTATTGATTATTATGAAGGAAGCATTAAAAAAAAGAACTAAAATTTTTGCTCATAATTGCATTAAGGCTACTGAGTTTTTACCAAAAATTTACCTCGCTAATCATATTAAAATGCAACTCATTAGATGCTCAACTTCCGTAGCTGCTAATTATAGAGCGACATGTGTTGCTCAATCAAAACCCAGTTTTATTGCAAAAATAAGCATTGTTATTGAGGAAGTTGATGAATCTAATTTTTGGTTAGAATTTGCTCTAGACGAAAATCTTATTCAAAAAGATAAGATAGAATCTTTATTAAAAGAATCCAGCGAATTAACAGCAATCTTTATAGCTTCAAGAAAAACAGCAAGTATTAATAACAAATAATCAATAAAAAATATTCAATTATAAAATGGTCGATATCACACATAAAAGTACCACATTAAGAACCGCAGTTGCTCAGGCTATTGTTAAGGTGAGCAAGCCAGAAACTATTACAGCCATTCAGAATAATACGGTTCCTAAGGGCCATGTATTTGCTATGAGTAAAGCTGCAGGATTATTAGGCGTAAAACGCACACCAGATATTCTTCCCGATTGTCACCCTTTACCTATCGAATTTACTGGGGTTGAATATGAAATAAACGGATTGGAGATTACTGTTTTATTCACAGTTAAAACCATATATAAAACAGGTGTTGAAGTGGAAGCCATGCACGGTGCCAGCGTCGTCGCTTTAAACATGTACGATATGTTAAAGCCTATCGATAAGGGTATTGAAATTCATGCAATAAAATTACTCGATAAAAAAGGCGGGAAATCCGATTTTAGAGACCGTTTTAGAAAAGATTTAAAAGCAACAGTTATTGTATGTTCCGATACCATTTCAGCAGGACATAAAGAAGATAAAGCAGGCAAAGCCATTATAAAAAAATTGGAAGAAAGTGATGTGAAAATTGAAGATTACATCATTATTCCTGACGAAAAAGAGATCATTCAGGAGAAAGCAAAAAGCTATCAAAAACAAGGTATAGACTTGATCATTTATACTGGAGGTACGGGACTTTCTGTTAGAGACATCACTCCAGAAGCGCTTTTACCTCTTTTAGACAGAAGAATTCCTGGAATTGAAGAGGCTATTCGCAATTACGGACAAGACAGAACACCTTTCTCTATGCTTTCCAGAAGTGTTGCAGGAACTATTGATAACACGTTGGTATTAGCTTTACCAGGTTCTACTAATGGCGCTAAAGAATCCATGGATGCTATATTTCCATCGGTACTACATATTTTTAGAATATTAAAAGGTGCAAGACACGATTAAACACCACCCGAAATTGCAGAATAGCAATTACGACCTCCTCAAAAGACAGGTATAATTAGGATTTAAAATGAATAGAAATCAGAATAAAAATATTTTACAAGATTTACATGGTAGAGACCATGCGTATTTACGAATCTCTTTAATAGAGCGCTGTAATTTACGGTGTTCTTACTGCATGCCAGAAGAAGGTGTACAACTGTCTCCCAAAAGTCATTTAATGACCTACGAGGAAATTTACGAGATAGCAAAAACCTTTGTAGAACATGGCGTGACCAAGATTCGATTAACTGGTGGTGAACCCTTAATTAGAAAAGATATTCCCATTATTTTAGAAAAATTGGCAACGCTTCCTGTAGAGTTATCCATCACATCCAATGCAGTCATTATCGATAAGTTTATTACCGTTTTAAAAACTAATGGTGTTCATAGTATCAATGTGAGTTTGGATTCATTAGACAAAGAAAAATTCAAGCATATTACGAGGCGTGATCAATTCGAAAAAGTTTATAACAACATTTTACTACTAGTTAAAGAAGGCTTTAAAGTAAAAGTGAATGCTGTTTTAATGAAAGGTTTTAATGATAATGAAATTATAGACTTTATCAATTTCACGAAAGACTTACCAATTTCTATTCGCTTTATTGAATTCATGCCGTTTGATGGTAACAAGTGGGATATGAGTAAAATGGTATCGTATAAAGAAGTTATGGACTATGTAAATCATTCTTTTTCCGAAGACCATATAGAACGTTTACAAGATGCACCAAACGACACGTCCAAAAACTATAAAATAAAAGGTTACAAAGGGTCTTTTGCTATTATTAGCTCTGTTACAAATCCGTTTTGTGATTCTTGCAACAGGCTACGGTTAACTGCCAACGGACAATTAAAAAACTGTTTGTTTTCTGCAACAGAATCCGATTTACTAACTACCCTACGAGAAGGAAAACCTATTGAACCAATCATTCAAAAAGCAGTACAAGCCAAATTTAAAGTTCGTGGTGGTATGGATACTTTAAAAAAACTACAAGAACCTAAATTGCACAATAACAATAGAAGTATGATTACTATTGGGGGATAAAAAAAACAGCGCTTAAAATAAAGCACTGCTTTTAAATCAAACAAAGTATGTGTGGTTAGTTTAGGCTGCTATTTCTATGTCTGAACCGTTGATTACATTAATGTTATCTAAGGCTATTACTTTACCAGCTTCAAGAGTAGAAGTAAAAACTGATAAGATTGTATATGAGAACCAAATACTCATTAACATATAAGGAATCTGTAAAGCATCTTTCATTCCTAATTTAGAATCATCAACATGTACCCATCTTTCTAAAGGTTGCTCGTACATTTTATTCATAATATCTTTTGATCCAAAATGTTTTTTAAGTCTTAAAAAGATCTCAACATCAAATAACCATCTTGTTAAAAATGTTTGATTATAAGCCACAGGAATGATATGACGTCTAAAAACTTTAGCACCACATTGTGTATCCTCGATTGGTAAACCTAAAATTAGGAATACAATCATTTTAACCATTTTTGAAAATATATTTCTAAACAAATTTCTTTCAATTTGCCCTTCTCCTTTTCCCCTTGAACCATAAACCAATGATAAATTATCATTATTATGTAACGTATTTACCAACTTTTTAAAGTCGTTAAAATCTGTAGATAAATCTGCATCAATAAATCCAATATAATCGACATCTTGTCTACTAAATAGATAACGCGCACCAGACCTTACTGCTGCTGCTTTACCAGCATTCTTTTTCACATCTACGATACTAACTCCTTGTTGAGCTTGTGTTTGAATGCCTTGTAAAACCTCTAATGTGTTGTCTTTACTCCCATCATTTACAAAACATAAATGATATTGTTTATGTGATTGAATAAATTCAACAAATGCATTAACATTCAATCTTTTTTCTTCATTGTAGCACGGTATAATTATTCCTGTTTTCATGATAAATTTGTTTTGATTTATATGTCAAAAGTAGTAGCGATTAGCCCCTTTTTATGGGGTAATTCGTTGGTTGTAAACGTTGTGTAGACGAATGAAAATTTTACTTCGATAAATACCACTCGTCGATACAAAACTTTATCATATCTTTAATTCGTAGAAAACAGCTTACATTTTAATGAAAGAAAAGTCTAATAAATATTTAATTGTTGCTTTACTCTTTGGATTGGTATTTCACGGGACTTCTATATTCTTTACTTTAGAGACGACCTATGATGCACTAATACACTTGTTTTTTGCAGATCATTATGCCAACAGCTGGTTCGAACCATGGAATTATAAATGGTATACAGGCTTTACAGTAATGAGTTATCCGCCATTAGTACATCAGGCCATCGCAGCATTTTCTTTTATTGGGGGATTAAAATTTGGGTTATTCACGGTAGCAATTATCAGTGTTATACTATTTATAACTGGAGTTTACCGATTCGCTTTATTAATGACTTCAAATAAAACTGCTGCTGGTTATGCCGCTATACTCGCTGTATTATCGTCATCATTTGTGGAGACCTTACACGTCTTCGGACAATTACCAAGTATTATAGGTATTTCTATTTTAATGCATGCGCTACCAGAAATCTACTTATGGATAAAAACAGGTAAGTATCGCTATCTCTTAACAGCTTTATCCTTAATAGCAGTTACAGTAACATCACATCATGTAACGCCTATATTTGGTATGGTGTTCTTTATTTTCCCTTTAATAGGTCTGGTTATTATGGATGCCTCTAAAGAACAGGTTGATGCTATTAAAGCTGTTACATTTAAAGTTTTTTTAAGGAACTTTTTTAAGCTTTTTAAACGCATTATAAGTTTTGGAATGCTTTCTTTGGTTATTATTGTTGGATGTATTCTACCCTATTGGATAAATTCTAAAAACAATCCCATCACTCAAGTACCTATTCCACATGGGTCTCGTGATAATTTTTTAGAAATCACTTCTTCTGGTTTGGTATTCTTCTTAATTCCTTGGGGAATTTTACTTATACTCCTCCCCTATATTTTTTATAGATATTATAGTAAGCGCTATTTATTTTTTGGTTTATCTATAACCATATTATTCATTTTAGGAACAGGTGGTACAACATTTATTCCAAAACTGGTATTAGGAGACACTGCTTTTAATATTTTAACACTCGACCGTTTTACGCTTTGGGCTTCCATCATGTCATTACCTCTTTTTGGTGAGTTTACATATCGTTTTGCTGAAGGTGATTTAAAAATTTTAATTCAGGAAAGGTTTGGGGCTATTTATCATCGCATTGTTGGCGGATTACTAGCCAGTTTATTTATATTCATGACTGTTTTCACCATGAGTTTAGGCTATTTTAGACCATCACAACCTCAGCAAATAAAGATGTTGCCTATTGTTAATTTTCTCAATCAGGATCAACATGACCAATGGCGTTATATGACTTTAGGTTTTGGAGATCAAATGGCTTGGTTATCTGCTCAAACGAATGCCATGAGTGTAGATGGTAATTACCATTCGGCAAGGCGGTTACCAGAACTCACCACAAGACCTATTGAGCGTTTAGAGAATTCTAAATTTAAAGGCATTGAAGGTATTGGCTCTTTGCAACAATTCTTAACTACACCAGAAAAATATCACCTTAAGTATATTTTTTCTAATGATAAGTTTTACGACCCTATCTTGTATTTCTGTGGATGGCAGCGTTTAAGACAGTTAGAAAATGGCATTCTGGTATGGGAAAAGTTAAACATTCCACCCATATCTTCTATTTTGCCAAAAGATGATGTTGCCACATGGCAAAAAATCCTTTGGGGGATTGTCCCCTTTTTAACGGTTATTATAGCATTTATACTAAACATTCAATGGTTATGGATTCGTGCTTTAAAAACGAGAATTAAACCGATTCCAGAATATTTAAAATTTAAAAATAATTACACTCAGTTTTCAAAAGGGCTTCTTAAAACAACACATATCTGGTCTGTTTTTCTGGCTATTGCTATATGTTTTGGAATATATAAGTTTTACATTAAAAACGATGCACATTATTCCCCTGAAAATGCGATTATGGCTTACTACGATGCGCTTGATTTTAAGGAATTTGAAAAAGCGCATAGCCTGATTAACCCAGAAAGCAATATGCCAATTGCCCAGTATATGTTAGAAATTTCGGTAACCGATGGTTTATTAAGCTCTTATGCAAAATTAGATGCTATAGAAACCGTAATAACCAATAAAACAGATCATTTAGCAACGGTAAAAGTGCATACCGATTGGATAACCCCTTTAGAGAAAATCAATAAAACAGATTATAAATCATTGATTAAGTTAAATGGTAAGTGGTTTATTCAGCCAGAAGCTATTGATTTAGATTTACCCCCAGATCAATTGTACTCAGACAATACTACGAGCTATTTTAATCAAGGACGCAGACGTATTACCACAGAACAAACACATCATGAAGATGTTTTAAAACAACCTGTTTTAGAGGTGCTTTCAGCCAAATTGATAAAATATCATAATAGCTATGCACTTATAGGTGAAATCCAAAATATAGACAATGTACCAGCCGATGTGGTTTTAAAAGGGACCTTGTACAATGATAAGGATGAAGAATTAGCAAGCTTCAACGCCAAATATCATGTAAAGCATAAATTAATGCCAAAAGAAGTGAGTTCTTTTAAAATCAATTTTGAAGGCATTGCCTGGTCTAAAACCCAAGATTCTATTCCGAAAACCTTCAACCCAGATGAATTTACTCCTGTTGAGTTTCATGGACAACCTACTAAATTTAACTTGCAGGTTGCTGGTAATGTTTCAGGTTCAGATTTATATAAAAAAGCAACTCTAAGTGATTTAGACTTGTCTCCAAATATGATTAGCGGAAAGTTATTTAATTCTGGATTAAACGAAATAACCATCCCACAATTATTATTCACCTACTATGATACCAATAAAAATATGATTTGGGTCGATCATTTGTTTTTACAAGAAGGTATCAGGCAACAACGACAACAAGCTTTTGAATATGAGATTTTAAAAGATCATAGCATATTCGTGATAAGTGATGATATGACAAATTGCTTTGTAAACGGTTTGCCAAATGAAGCTATTTCAAATAAAATAGTGCCGAATAGAATAAAAAACCAAACACATACTAAACTACAACCTATAGACACCCCGAACTATAAGTTTATAAAAATTGAAATAAACAGTTACATAGGAAACCCGAATTAAATGAGATTAAAATCTACATATTTATTCATATTAATAATGATATCATTATCATTCACGGCGTCTATAAAACCTGTGAAAATTAATAGTGTATTTCAATTACTAACGACTCAAACCGAATTTGAAGCAGGAAGTGATATTGTTTTAAAGTTTTCTGCTAATAATGATTCTAAACCCAATTTATATTTGAGCAATAGCTATGGATCTATAATTCTAAAACCAATTATTAAAAGAAGTTTTTTAAGTTACCTAATCCCAAAATCATTTGGTAATAAAACAGGAATGATACACTGGAAATTTTTAAGTGATATGCCATTGTCTGGTAAGTTAAACATATACTCAAAACAGGAAGTATTAACAATGGAAAGCTATTTAGGTCCACCAAGTATTGAAGCTGGGGGAATAGATTACACGATGTTAGTTGTTATTCCAACAGATACTTATGATAATCCTTTAAAAGACAGCACCCAAATTTCTGTAAAGCATCAATTTTTGACAAACGAAAGTCATGATACTATTTACATGAAAAATGGTATCAGTTATAAAAATATCTATTCTGAAACCAAAACAGGGAGAATACTTATCAGTTCAGAGTGTTTGGGTAAAAACTCAAAAGAATATGATGTTAATGTACTACCAGCAATTCCAACCAATTTTATGATAACTTATAATCGTAATCACGAGTATGCAGATGGTAATCAAATAACAAACTTTTCAACTACTATTATAAAAGACCGATATGATAACATCGTTAGTGATGGCACTTATGTAGATTTCTTTATTAATAATGCTTCAAACCATGTGCTTAAAACCTCTGGGAGTACAATTAATGGCATAGCTACAGCCAAAATGATCCATCCAGACCATCAAGATATTTGGGAAATTAAAGCCTTTATAGAGGGCATGGCAGAAAGTGACAGTATCTCATTAGTTTACAAACAGGCTGTTTTAGATTTTCAGGTTGATTTTTCTGAAAATCACCGAACGCTAACCATCGGGCCTTTAAAAAGTTTTATGAACCAAATGATTCCTGATGGTTTAGAAGTAAAACTACATGTTTATCAAAATGATATAAAAATTAAAACACTTTATAAAAGTTCATTTGAAGGCTATACGAGCTTCAAACTAAATCTTGATAGTTTTCCAAAGAACACCTATACTTTTAAAATAGAAACTGCTGGTATCGAAAAAACATATCAAAATATAAAACTATGATCCGTATTAATAAGAACATACTACGTATCATTTTAATGCTTTCTTATGTGGCTATCATTGCGTTAGTCGTCTTTGGGATTAGTAGTTTATACAGTTATCTTAATACGGGAGCAGACAGGAGTGCTATGCTACATACAGAAATTAAGAAAATAGATCAGTACCTCCCTAAAATAATATGGTCCCCTTTAAATAATGAAGGACGCCCTATGGATGCGCAAACCTTAAATGCTATTGAAAATGATTATTTAGATGCTTGGTATGTTAAGCATATAGCCTACAAAACCAATAAAACAGAAGGCGTTGACGATTATTATACAGAAAGTGCCCGTAAAAATATTTTTAATATTATTGTACACAATGCCTCGGAAAACATCTCTATTGAAAGCACTACTTTAGAGCACCACCCTACCCTAGATTTTTTTAGTGAAGATGGTCAACTAGTCGTAATAACCGATAAAAATGTTATTGAATATAAACGTATTTATGAAAATGAAAATATCATTATAGAGACTGAAGAAAAATCAACCTATAAAATCATTTTACTATTAGAAGATGGTTTTTGGCGTATTAGACATATCATAAAAAAAGATACACATAATTATAAAGAAGACCTTGCCCCTGCTTTGAGGAAAATAACAACACTAAAAGGCATTAATTACTATCCGCAAGCAACACCTTGGGATATGTTTGGTGATACTTTTGATGCTGAGGTTATCTCAAAAGATTTCAGGCTCATTAAAGAAGCGCAACTTAATAGTATTCGAATTTTTGTGCCTTATGAAGATTTTGGGAAAGCGAATGTCAACACCGAAAAACTAAAAAAACTTACTCAAGTATTAGATCTGGCTGAAACACATGAATTGAAAGTCCTCGTAACATTATTTGATTTTTATGGTGATTATTCGGTATTGGACTGGACATTAAATCAACGTCACGCAGAAACCATCGTTTCTACTTTAAAAGACCACAACGCTTTATTGGCTTGGGATATTAAAAACGAACCAAATTTAGATTTTGAATCCCGTGGTCAACAGCTAGTAATTGCATGGTTAGATCACATGATCGCTTTGGTAAAATCTATTGACCAGAAACATCCTATCACCATTGGTTGGTCTGATGCTGAAAGTGCACCAATTCTAAAAGACAAACTAGATTTTATATCCTTTCATTATTATGAAAATCTGGATGATTTAGAAAAAACATATCAAAACCTAAAACGTGACATACCCAATAAACCTATAACAATTACTGAATTTGGAATGTCGTCATATAAAGGATTTTGGAATCCTTTTGGGCATTCAGAGGATGATCAGGCAGAATATCATGAACAAGCGCAAAGTATTTTTAGTAAAAATGAGATATCATTCATGTCTTGGACACTTTATGATTTTGTTGAAATACCAAAGGAAGTCGTTGGACGACTTCCTTGGCATAAGCGGACTCAAGAGTATTTCGGATTTATAAACCAAAAGGGAGAGACTAAACCCGCTTATAAATATATCTCTAAGCAATAGCTTGTTCTTTTTGTAAGCTTACTCCTTTCTTTTTATAAGCTATAGACTCAAATGTGTTTAAGTACATCTCTGCAATTTTAGACATTGGATAGGCTGTTGCTGCTTTATAATTTGCCTTTTCCAACTCGACTCTATAAGCATTGTTTTCAAGAATCTTTTGAATAGCTAAAGCTAAACTGTTTACACTCGTTGGGTCAAAAAATTCACCTTTGTAACCTTCATCTTTTACTAATAAAGCTAAATCTCCTAAGTCTGGCATAACCACAGCCTTACCATAACTCCCAGCTTGATGTAAAACACCAGAACTTCCTGTTGTAGACGTATAAGGAAACACCACAAGCGCACTTTCTTTAAACAATTTTGGTACATCCTGTTCTTCAACATAACCTGTAAAAGTTACCCCTTCTACATGACTATAGGTCTTTTCTACAGACTCTAAATATCCTGGTGTATTAGGATTATCTGTTCCTGCTATAACTACTTCTAAGTTTAAATTTGAATGCTTTTTAATACTTTCAACGGCTTCAATTAATGATTCTACTTTCTTATAGGTTCCAAATTTCCCAAAAGTCATCACTTTGAAAGGTTGTAAAGGGATATCGTAATTGGGTTCTTCAAGAATTTCAAACGTTCCATGTGGTATGAGTTTTACATTTTTGGCATGGTATTTATCTTCTAGAATATCAACATACTTTTGCATTGTTAAAGCAACCACATCGGCTTGAAGAATTAATCGTGTTAACATACTTCCTATAAATCCGTAGATTTTCTGCATCATTTTATTGTTGGTAAACCCAGCGCTTCCCAGGTCAACTTCTTCTAATATATTATGTAATAAAACAATGTTTGGTATTTTTTTTAGCTTACAAACCAGTGGCAACATCAACCCTAAAGCTGCAGCTATTTTTTTGTCGCCAAATTTCATAAACTGAAGATTGAATAATACAGCATCTGGCGCCGTTTCATTAATAGCTTTAGTCACACTAAAAATATTTTTATAGCTATTAAAAGTCCAACATGCTCTAATTGTTATTTTACAACCAGCTTCGGTAAACTTAATATCTTTTTTACCTTCGGTAGTATCTGTTAATAATACAAGTTCTGTAATATCTTCTTTCTGTCTGAAGTGTTTTACTAAATGATAAGCATATTCATTTAAAGTGACTTTACTCGGCGGATATGCTGTTACGATTGCTAGTTTCATGAGGTTTAGTTTTTAAATTATAGTATAAAATTGCAGCTTTTAAATCCTAAAAATGGGTGGTTGTAGATAGGTCAACATTTACTGTAGACGAATGGTAATTTTCTTTAGATTAGCTCTTTTTTAATTAGTATTAAAGCCATAATCATCTAATAATGAATAAATAGAAGCTAATAAAACAGTAAACCTATGAGGTTGATTTGGTAGAGAACAAACCAGATTCTTATAATTCGTGATGCAAAACCGAAACACTATAAATCAAAAAACCTGAACAATAATATTATTGTTCAGGTATAAATAGCACTGCCATAGTAAGACAGTCGTTTTTAAATGTGCTTAACTTATAATCTAATTTTATTTAGAGTTGTTCCAAGGCATAGCATAATGAATACGCCCTTTAATTCCCTCTTTTATTATGTTATTATATTTTACTTTAGGGAGTTTATAAATAATATCTTGGGCTAATTCTGTTTTCTTTCCTGGACCTTTTAACCTAAACTGAGTGGCTTGGGTAGGGCCTAAAAACACTTTAAACCATAATTTAGGTTTAGTAAAGAAAAGTTTTTTTAGTGGAGGTTTACATCCAATAACCTGAGACAAATCGTCCATATAGCTATGATAATCGACAAGACTTTTTATATTGTATCCATTTTCCTGAAAACGTTCCAGGTTTTCATAAGTATCTATAAGAGTTGTTTTTTTCATCTCTATTTTAGAAGGAAGACTATGCTTTTTTGAAATAATAAGTGCCATTAATCTTGATTGCATTTCCATTATCGGGAATTGGCTTCCAAACCCTGGTCTTGCAAATCCTAACCAAAAAATACGGTCTGATAAATCTGGATGAATCATATGTTTATATAATTCCCTTGGATTCACCTTTTGATATTGCTCAGGCAACATCTTTATTTCATTTTTATACCCAGTACAGAAGACGATTTCATCAATATTTTCCAATATTTTGTTATCCGATGTTTTAATCGTATTATTCATGTCATCAATCTCAACAACTTCCTTAACAAGTTCACAACCATTTTCTGCAATGGCCTTAGGTAGCGAAAGTGTTTTTGTTCCATAAATGCCTCTTAACCCGTATTTTGTCTGAGCCAGTTTGTTTAACATGACAACAGTATCAAAAACAGGGTCTTTTTTAGATAATTCATTCTTGTTTAATCTTTTACTTAATCTAGGGCCATGCGACTTTGGTAAATTCCATATGCCCCTATGGGTAGAATTATCGGCAGCAATATCACCTCTTTTTCTGGGAACAACCCATCCTGTGGAATTCCTTAAACTTACCCAGCTTTTACTGGCAACAGCAGAAATTTCGTAAGCGATATCCGAACCAGATTCTCCGCCTCCAACTATAAGAACTCTTTTTCCTTTAAATCTATCAGCATTTTTATAAGATGATGAGTGGGTGTATTTTATTTTACTTAAATCACTTTTCCAATCTGGAAATTTAGTCACTCGATTATTGCCTAAAGCTAAAATGACATTTTTTGCTAAAAACACTTTACCTGTAGATGTTGTTAATTCCCAATGTCTTTTTTTATCAACTATTTTAGTGACTTCACTGTTGTAATTAATATACTTTTTAATACCAAAATGTTCTGAATAATTATTCCAATAATTCACTGCTTCTTCTTTTGACCAAAAATGATCATTTGCATTATCTCCAATCCAAAAATCTGAAAACATACTAAAAGTGGTAGATGATGTTAGTTTTAGATTATCGTAAGAATGTGAAAAAGTACCTCCAATTTTAGAGGTTTTCTCTAAACATACTACATTCTTAATGTCTTGTTCTAGTAATTCTTTTAAAGCCACGATTCCAGCAGGTCCAGAACCAATTATAATACTATCAAACATTCCTATTCTTTTAAGAGTTTATATATATTTTAGCACGTGATAATTCTTTTTCGGGAACAAATAATTCTCTAACAAAAGCAATAATTACATTACTTTGTTTTTCATATATTTTTAAGCTTCGTCCTATTCGTGTACTAGAATTAGCCACATCTCTATGCATACATATTTTGTGGTCTTTTACGTCTACTTTTATCTTATATTTCGTTAATAGTTTACCAAAAGGAATCGTAGTATTTCTTAAATCATTAATAAGTGCTTTAGGTAAATGTTTTTTTGATATTTTTAAACTAGCCTCTAAGATTTTAGTCTTTGAGCAGGTTTGAAAAATTGATGATTCTCTATAATAAAAATTTGCAGCTTCAAGGTTTTCTGTATTCTTATCCTCAATCACAAAAATATCGCCAAAAGCCATAATTAGGTGAGGCGTTAATAATGATGAGGCCATTGATAACTTGTAGGCAATTGAAAAGTTTTCTTGTAAATTAAAATCAAAGATTTTTTTCGAAACATATTCTGAAATATATTCCTCAGGTAGATTGTTCATATTATATGTTGTTAGTGTTTTGAGAAATTTCAAAATACAAACAATGACAAAAAACCTACAAAAAAAAGCGAAAATACATCTAAACACAAAACAAAAATCTTTATAAGGTCTTTTTTTAACGACAAAACGCAATAGTGAAAGAAAAGTATTATGAACTAGATTTTTTATCTTTTAATATATCTGCTTTGAAAAAAACTATTTGAATAGCTAATAATAAGACCATAGCTATTATTTGCATATGTACCACTTGTTCCAAACTATTATGGTATACAATTACAAGGCCCATTTGTAGCATTCCAAACACACCAGATATAATAACTGGTACATACTTATCTAAAGACAAATAGTAATATGCAAATATGTTAGAAATAGCAAACATACTTGTTGCAATAGCATATTTCCATAAAAGTGATGCCATAGCTATGTAATGCTCTCCAAACAATAATTTAATAATCGTTTCTGGAAAACTTAAACATGCTAAAACAATGGTTATTGAGATGGCCGCGATATAGCCAACGTACTTAAACAATATTGATGCTGTTTCTTTACCTTCTTTTTTAAGTTGTACTACTGTTGGTAATAATAACATTACGAACATCCAGGCAATAAAATAAACAATGCGTCCTATTAAAGCTAAAGAAGCATATAAACCTGCTTCATAAGATTCAAAATAGTGTTTTACCAAAAGAATGTCACTATTATTAATGATGATTTGTGTTAACTCGTAAAAAGCAGTCAATATAAAAAAGTGTTTTACTTGTTTAGCCTGTGTAGTCTCTATTTTTAATTTTGATTTAAAATTAATTAACTGAGATTTAAAGGGTATTAAACCAAACCCGAAAGAGATTAAAATACCAAACGCAATAACTACTGAGGATTGTATGTTAAACAAAAAGATTAAAACCAAAGTGAATAACAAACGACTTAACATTTCCAATTGATATGTTATAGATAATGATTTAAACGCTTTTTTTCCTTGAAAAACACCTCTATTCACACTCATTAAAAAGTATAATGGCACCCCACAACCAAATATTACAAACATACTAGATGATGAGGTATTAAACAGTTCTTGTAATTGAGTAGCAAAACAAACTATTAAAACTCCCATGATGATACCAACCATCAAAGCATTTTTATAGATTTTTGAAATGAAATTATTAAATAATTGGTTTTCAAAAAGTACTGAAAACTTAGCTGTTACTAATTGAAACGTCATCGCTACAAAAGACAACACCAATAAAAATGTTATTAATACGGCAGCATCGGCAAACTGTGCGGGTCCTAGCAAACGACCAAGAATTAGATTATACAAATAATTTCCACCGTTTACAGCCAAAACACTTATCATAAATAACTGCTCTGGAGAAATCCTTTTTCTTAAATTATTTGCTATTGTAATCATCTCTAAATATGTTTATTAGATTAGCTTCTTCAAATTGCTTCTTAATACGCTTATTATCTTTTCCTAAAATGAATAGTACTTTACTTCGTCTTTTAGCTTTAGCAGTTATAAACTGCATCACATTTAAAGCTTTAGTATCCATACGCTTAACTTGTTTAAGACATATTGTTATCTCATAATATCTATCTAACAGATTATTAAAAAAATCTGCTACTTGATTGGTATATGCGTTTGTAAAATGACCGTGTATTTCAAAAACGCCTCTATTGTTTATAATTTCGAAGTTCATAATATTTAGATTTGGGTTTATACTAAGTATTAATTATGCCACATTTGTAAAAGTGAAATCGTCATGGATTTCTTTACATCCTGCACCAACCACATAAAAGGGTCTGTTATAAATTAAAGCATTGCTATAAAGGGCTCTTAAAGCATTCATACCATTCGTGTCAATTCCTGTTACTTTTTCAATATCAATAGTAAGAGCTCCATAAGTATTTAGAATAGCCTCTAAGTGATTTTGAAAATTCATTGCAGTAGTAGCGTTAATAATTCCTTCTACTAAAAATGTGCCGTTTTGTTCTGTGATTTTAAGTGCCATAATTTCTATTTTTTTAATTAATATGATTTTGATTTCTGATGTAAAGATGCATTCTAATCCTTAATTTTATTGGTTAGATTCGGTGAGTTGCAGTTTGCTGTAGATGAATGATTGAAATCTATTGCTTAACTTGCAAGTACTAAAAATCGCTCATGAATTTTAATTCACATCTAACAGTAATACTCCTCTTTATAAGTACAATAGGTATATCTCAAAACATGCAAGAAGGCTTTACTTACTTGGAAACTGGTAAATATGAAGCTGCCGAAACGTTTTTTAAAAATGTTTTAAATACCCACCCAGATAACAAAACAGCCATATTGTGTTATGGGCGCGCTGTAGGTTTAAATGGAAATTCTAAAGAAGCGGTTTCAATATTTACCAACTTGCTTAAAACCTATCCTAATGATTTTGAAATTAAATTAAACTATGCCGAATCCTTGCTTTGGAATAAAAACTATACTAAAGCCAAAAGCTTTTATGAAGGTTTAGTAAAAGAAGACAATCAAAGTTTTCCAGCACTTTTAGGCTATGCCAATACCCTATCCAATTTAAAGACCTATGCTAAAGCCTTAGTGTATGTCAATAAAGCTTTAGTAGTATCTCCTGGTAACCAAAATGCCTTGACTTCAAAAAAGTATATCTATTTGGGATATGCATACCAAAATCAGCAGCAACAAAACTATGTGGAAGCTGAACGCCTTTTAAAAGAAAACCTAACTCTTTTTGATAATGATAAAGAAACCTTAATCAACTTAGCCAATCTGTATTTAATTATTGAAGCATTTGATAAAGCTGAAACTATATATAAAACCATTGGTAATAATGAAACCAATAAAACGATCGCATTAAACGGACTTGCTCTAGTACAACACTTAAAAGGTAAAGAAAAAACTGCTTTAAAAATTAGTAAAGAGGCTTATAACACCAAACCTAATTTAAAAGATGCTACATTAATACAACAAACCGAGGAACGCTATATACAAGCCCTCATTTGGAATAAGAAGTATAAAGAGTCTCAAGTTTTAATCGATGAATTAATTAAAATCAAACCTGATGATAGTTGGGTTTTAGCCTTACGAGCTACATTAAACATCTATAAAAGTGATTTTAAAAAGAGCCTTACAGATTACAATCGGATTTTAGAAAGCAATAGCAGTTCTTTTGATGGTAACTTAGGAAAAGCAAATACATTAAAAGCTTTAGGATTATATGAAGAAGCTTATAAGTCTGCGAATAATACACTTCGCTTTTATAAGAATCAAAAAGATGCCATTCAGTTTATTAAAGACTTGGATACGCGTTTTACACCGTTTATAGAAACCAAAGGATCTTACACCTTTGATAATGGTGATAATGAAGCTTATGCATTCCAAACAACTTTGGAATTTCCAACATCTACAAAGTTTAAATGGTTAGCGAATTATGGGTTTAGAACGACCAGTAACTCGGTAACAAATAATAAAGCGACCTCAAACAATTTTTCTTTAGGTTTAGCCTATCAATTATTACCTAATATTATCTTTAAAGGAACTGCTGGTATGACCTCAGCGAAGGCTAATACAGATAATTATACCCAATTACTAACCGATCTATCGTTTAATATCAAACCCTTTAAATTACAAGTTTTAGATCTAGGCTATAAACGGGAAATCCAAAATTTTAATGCCGAGTTATTAGAGCGTGAAATTGTTATGAATCATTTTTATGCCAATTATAACCTTAATACTAATTTTAATCTGGGTTGGTTTACGCAGTATTATTACACCTCACAAAACGACAATAATACTAGAAATATACTGTTCACATCACTGTATTATAACCTATTGAATAAACCAGCATTAAAAGCAGGTTTTAACTACCAATACATTGCTTTTAAAAATCAAGTACCAACCATTTATTTTAGCCCAGAGCGATTTAATGCGACCGAAGTTTTTATCAATTTGATAAAAGATGAAATTATCACCAAACCTAAAGAATGGTTTTATGAATTAACAGCTGCTACTGGTTACCAATTTATTGAAAACAATACAAAACAAAGTACTTACCGTGTTCAAGGAAAATTAGGCTATAAATTTAGCGACCGTACTTTATTAAATATTTACGGTACTCGAAGTAATATTGCTTCAGCAACTGCTGCTGGTTTCACATTTACTGAAATTGGTTTAAGATTTAAGTGGTATTTGTTTGAGAAACCTGTTGAGACAGAAAAAAAGGTAAAAAACTAATACCTTTTGCTCTTTTCTAATAAAATAATCGCTATTAATTACTGTTTCTTGAAAGCTCCTTATATTATGTACCCTGTAATGCAAGTATTGTTTTGTCAAATCTTTTTGCCAATAAATCTTCTTTTAAAATCCAAAAAAAAGCAATATCATCCATAATTTCATAAAAAAATGGCATTGACAAAAGGTTGATGAATTTACTAGAAATTTCTTTTTGATCAACATCCAACTCCTCCTCTAAATAAAGCCTTGCCCACTCATCAAATATTGCATGTTGAAGTGCATAAGGAATCCCTAAAATTTGATAATCTTCTGGACACCAATCATACTTATCGGTATAATCTTAATGTGGTTCCTTATCTTTATCAGTCAATCTTTCAAAATCTCAAGTAGATATTCATTTCATAAACTGATGGAATCTGATAATATGTTTCTAAATTTATTTTTGAGCACTCCATGTGATAAACAGGAGGAAGTTTTTTAGGGAACTGTGTATATTTCAAGTTTGCAGTGTCACCATCATAAAACAAAACTTTATGTTCTGCCCTTGGTCTATCATAATCATATTCTATACCGTATTTAATATCTGGTTCAGCAAAATGACTGAAAAAATAAAGAATATCGTATTTTTATAGCCTAGGATTTAGCGAAAGGGCTTTGCTTAAGATACCTTGTTAGCCATTGTTATTTTACCATACCAATATGTTGGATAGTTGCTCTCTTTTTTAAGACTTCATTATTATTGGTATTTTCTTCTAATAATTCTGCTTTAGAAGCTTCTTTAGAACTACTAACCAATACATTTAAATTGCTATGTAAAACATATAAATTATTTTTTTTAGCTACAATTGTTGTTGGGTAAACATTTCCTAAATATTTTTTGTCTGTGATATGAGCAGATTTCCAGTCATTATCCGTTTGTAACAAAAAAACGGATTCGGTAGCTTCTCCAGAAGCTATATTTGATGCTATAGCTAAATTGTTCTTATCTAAAATTAAAAGCCCATCTCCTCCATAGAGCTTTGTGTCTAATTCAATTTTAGAAAATTTTTCAGGCTCTGAAATAGGAATTTTAAATAATGTACCATCACTCTTTTTTACTGTTATTAAATAGCCATCAGGATGATAAACAATTCCGTTTAAATTAATTCCATCACCTACAAACTGATTATCTTCTAAAAATATGGATGCATTTCCGTTTGCGTCTACCTTATAAATCACAGGAGAAAAACTATCTGTTATGTAAGCGTTTCCATCATTATCAATTGTTAAACCGTTAGCTAAATGGGCAGAATTGGGTTTTAGTTTAGCTAAACTAACTGTTCTTATTAGCTCTTTAGTCGTTAAATTGTAAGTATTTAGTGTTGCTTCTTTTTTTAAACCCTTATTATATCTATTTATACTTGCGCCAATATCAGAACTAAGTGCAAAAAACTTATTATGCTTATAATCAATTTGTATTCCTAATATACTTCGCAAATTAGTTTCAATAAATATTTTCGCATTTCCATCATTATCAATTTCATAAATGCTTCCATCTCGAAATGAGCCAACTATAAATTTTTCATTTTTGGAATGATACAAAATTGTTTCAGGATATAATGCATTCTTAGTAATTTCAATAGATTTTAAATTATTTCCTTGGAGAACATAAAATTCATTTTTTTCTGAAATTTTACTTTTTGGTGGATTTTCTTTGCAAGAAGTAATAAAAATTAGAGCTAGAAGTATTGATATTGTATTTTTCATTGTGTTGTTTTATTGATTTTGTGCAAGAGCGAAAACAACATCCTCGTTATCCCAAAATGTTACTTTTGTATCTTCGTTATTGACTTGATTATTGAACTTGAACTTTTCTATTTTTTTAAAAACATAACAGGTAACTATTTCATTGTTTTTGTTTACTAATTCTAATTTGGCAGCAATTCTATTATTTACAGAACAATATTTTGCACCTATTAATTCTAATTTAGAAGTGTTTTTATCAGGTAGAATTAGATTGAAATCTAATTTTCCCATTTGGCTATTAATTTCTTTTATATCATTGCCTTTAAATACAGATGGCACTTGTAATTGATGTTTAAAAGCAATTTCCTTCGCGAAATTATTTACAACAATATTTTGTTGGTTTTTAGGGTAAATAAACATAAAATAGCTGCTTAATATTAAAATGAAAATAGCTGCATATCTAAATAAATACTTGATAGATTTTTTTACACTTCTATTATTTCTTAATGCTTTTTGTTGTATTAATTCTATTTGTTCTATTGATAGTGATTTAGAACTGTATATGTTTTTAATTTGCTCATCTAGGTTTTTCATATCACTTTCTTTTTTTCTTCCAATTTTCTTTTTAGTTTTTTTTTAGTTCTAGCTAAAATTGAAAGAATTGTTCCTCTCGGAATATTCATTAAGTCAGATATTTCTTGTGCTGTATATTCTTCAACAATTGACAAAAAAATAATTTCTCCGTCTCTTTTTTTTAGTTCTAGTAATAATCTTTCTAAATAAGGTTCTGGCGTGAAACTTGGGTTTTCTGACTCTGTTAACCTGATGTTTAGATAGTTATTTTCTGTTTTTTCTTTACGCTTGTTATCAATAAACTTATTTCGAAGTGAGGTTATAAAGTATGAAATAACTAATGGCTTATTTTTTTGATATAATTTCAGATAAGTATCTTGAACTAAATCAAATGCATCATCCTTATTATTTGTTAGAGATAAAGAGTATCTGTATGCTCTATTTAATAATTCATTTAGTTCTTCGGATATCATTCAGTAAAATATACAGTTAGTTTTCTCGACCTAAAAATCCCCATATTAAGGTTTATATATTGAATACGCACTGAAGGATGATTTGATTGCAAAAAAATAAATATTCTTATCTATTCTTTATTATTTATGAAGACGTTTAATGGCTAACAGTAAGCATAAGAAACGTAGGGCTGTCGATCGGCGCTGCATTTCGATTTGATACTAAGCCAAATATAAATATTTTATATTTATCTACTCAGCTGTAAATGTCAAATTTTATATTTGACGACCCAACAAAAAAGCCCAGACCATTGACAAAACACTTAACCCGCCCCATGTTTTTTTATACATCTTTGTTAGCCACTGGCCTTGTTTAATTCAAAAATTGTTCAGTTAATACCATAATTACGTGAGTAAAAATATGAGCAATAAAAGCACTTTCTAATCCTTTTTTCCAGTATAACCAACCAAAAATAATCCCGCCAATTGAGTTTCCAATTAGAATATAAGCTAATAATCCAGTTGAAGGATTATCAATAGCTTGATAAGCAATAGGGAAATGCCCAAAACCAAATAGTATTGCTGTTATTATTATACCTGCCCAAAATACAAATGGTTTTATTCCTTTAAATATTTTTGAGCATATCCAAATAATTAATGTCATTAAGCCAAATCTCATTAATATTTCCTCGGTTAGTCCTCCATATAAAAACCTTGCTAATAATGTCGGTTTTATAGACTTCCCTAGTTTAATAAATTCAATAGGTAAAATAGGATTAAAAATTAAGCTAACAAGACTCAATAGAATACCAGATAAGATGCCCCCTAAAATTCCATATTTAAGAATGTCTGAAATGTTGACTCTTTCTTTTCGTATTCCAATCAATTTTTCGATAATCGGAACCTTTAAATTAACTTTTTGATATAATATTGTACCAATAATTGCACAAACAACTAACAGAATTGTTGGATTGATTAATATAAGTAATTTGATTTGCCCTGTTGTAAATTTATCCTTAAAAATGGCCTCTGCTTCAGTAGGTAATGGAATATCCATTGTTAACATGGATAGAATCCCGACAATTCCAACTGCTACTAATATTATTCCCAAAAGTGTTTTTTTGGTTTTCATCTTTTGGATTTGATTTTACTATGGATATAGTATGAATATGCAATTGGGGTTATTGAAATTATTCCTGTAATGATAAAGAATAATTGGAAATTCAATTTTTTGTGTAAAATTAAACTTGATAAAACCACAATAATACCAGCTATAAACCACATCATTCCTCCTAATTTGTGGGTTTCTTTCCAAACAGTTTCATTTTCAAGAGTCCAAGGGGTTCTAATACCTAGAAAATAATTTGCTCTTATTGTTTTAAGGTAGTTGCCAAGAATAATATATAATACTCCAATTAATAAAACTATATAATTTAGATTAGTAAAAGATTGATTTTTGACTGTATGTAATATGAATAAGGCCAATACTGACAAAAAAATGGTTAACATCATTTTTAATTTTTGAAATTTATTTCCCATTTTATTCAGCTTGTTTTTTGGGTCAATTTTAGGAATAACTACAAATAAAAGGTAGACAAAAAATGGCAATAAGAGCGGTATCATTATCAACTCTATTTTATCTCCATATTTGTCTACCTCACCTTTAAAATTCCAATGAATATTTATTAGGTAAATCATTCCATAGATAAGCCAAATAGATAAATGGCAAAAGAATAATTGAAATAATAGGTAATTCTTTTTTGAAGCTCATATTTATTTTTTTAAAGTTAGTATCCAGTTTAGCAAATCCTCTAATATGCTAGTGTTTAATGAGTATTCTACATACTGCCCTTTTTTTTTACCAAATATTGAATCAGCCATTTTTAGAATATCTAAATGATGTGAAATACTTGGTTTAGAAATATTGAATTTCTCAGAAATTTCTCCTGCATTCATATCTCTTTCTTTAAGTAATTCGATAATCTCTCTACGAGTTTCATCATTGAGAGCTTTAAACAGAGAATTCATTTTAGTTATTTAAATATTATTTTAAGAAACAAATATTTGATGTTATTTTTTGCTTCTGGCTAACGGTTATTACATGAAACGCAGCAACCGAATGGGAGCTATGATTTCATATAAAGTGTTATAGCCAGTTTTTTATCACATAAAAACTTATTTCCTCTTACTTTGCGGAGTATTTGTATATTCAACATCTCTCGCTGTTTATTCTTTAAAAATCATTTTTGATTCTAGTTTTCTATGTTCATCGAAAAACGATAAAATGTAAATGCCATTTTGAAATTCTTTTATATCAATCTGGTTATTTCCTTTAATTTGAAATTCTTTAATTTGTTGTCCTAATAAGTTTGCAATCTGAATTTTAGAAACATTCCTATCTGTTTTGAAGTGTAACAAGCCAGAAGTAGGATTTGGATATAATTCTATTTCGATAAGAGAATGATTATATTCTTCTATATTTAATGTAGTAGAGGGCGTATATTCCCAAATATTGTCGTAAAAACTTAAATTAGGTGTTGTTGTCCAGCCTGTTCCAACATAGGCTTTTCCATTAAGAGTAAATGAAAAACCGTCCTTTGCTGAGTAGCCACAGTCTGGGATCAAGGACCAACTATCGTTTGAAGGTGAATAACTGTAATACTGTGGATTATAATTAAAACCACTACCAGAAGTATGAGCCCCCATCCCAGTATAAGCGGTTGCGTCTATTACAAAACTTAACATATTAGAAGGTTGTAATGGATCAGGGTACGGAGCTATATCTATCCAAGTGTTTTGTGCAGGATCATATTGAAAGAAATTAGGAGATGTTTCAACAGCAGAGTTATATCCAGACCCTGCGTAAAACTTGTCATCAATAACAAAATAAGCAAACTTGAAATTATAAGGGCTACCTGGGTATGTTGAAATATTATATTCCCACATATCTGCAATAGGATCATAAGTAGATATTTTGCCTAAATACAGAATATAACCTTTGTTGTTATATGAAAAATTTGAAAATTGTAAAGATGATAAACCTATAAAATTAGGTAAATCATTTTTTTGAGTCCAAATATTTGTAGTAGGATCAAATTCATAAAATATTTTTTGATTATTGTTTGGATCTGAAGGTAGTCCAGCTGCTACATACACTTTATTTCCGATAGGCATTACAAAACCATCTTGATAACCCATATTTTCCATCCAATTCACAGTGGTACTACTCCAAGAATCTTGATTTACATCGTACTTATACAGTTTTGCTTCGAACGAAGCAAGAACATACGCCTCATTATTAAAGACAAAAGAAGAAAGATTAATCCCAGAAATAGGAAAGTCATTTTTTTGAGTCCATTCTTGTGCAAAAATTGAGGTAGTAAGCAAAAAAGCCACCAATAGAAATTTGATTTTCATAATTTGATGTTTTATTGATAAACAATAGGTTAAAATTAATAAAAATTATTATTTGAATAATATTCTAAAATACGCTTGATGTTTTTGGCTAACGTTCAGCATAAGAAACTTAGGGTGGATGATAGGCACTATTGTTTCGGTTTATTACTTAGCTAAATATAAATATTTTGCTTTTATTTTTTTCCTATAAACGCCAAATTTTATATTTAACGGACATTTGTTAAAATGTACAAAACTTCCAGTTCAACACAAACGCCCTATGTTTTCTTACATTGTTCTAAGCAGTTATATTTAGTCAGATGATGTTGATCCATCACTGTAAGTCACATAATCCAAGTTAGAAAGTTCACCTCTTGAAATACTAATTGTTTCAGAGAAAATATCATCAGAGTTCAGGTATTGCCTAGACACAGCATCAACTCCTTTAAACCGCTGTTTAAACGTTCTTTTTTTAGAGCTGATAAGCATATCATTAAAAACAGCGATATCGGTATCTTTATTAAGAGGAAGACCATCAATTAAAATATACTCATTATCCAAAATTTTTGGAGGAAACCCCCATGCTTCATTATCCGATTTATGATTAAGCATTTTTTGATTGTAGTAATACAATTGAATACGAATGTTGTCTACTTGATCATCTTTACCTTTGTTTAAACTTATCGGTAAATTTTTATATTCAATAATTCTTTCTCTATCTGTGATGTTATATTCCTTTCCAAAAATAGCTTCATAATACGCCATATTTTGATCTAGTTTTACATGGGTATCGTTATAAAACAATTTTTCTTCTCGAAACTCTAAACGGTGTTGTTGTTTGTTAAACAGCGCTATTTGTGGTTCGGGATTATAAGTTTCTATCCCCATAGCTTTATTTTTGTTTATTTGTCCATTACATTGGGCAAACAAAAAAGCAGATAACACATAAATTAAAAACCTCATAATAGTTACATGTTATATTTAATCGGAACTTGTTGAACTATCACTATACTGTATAAACGCTAATTTTGTCAACTCTCCCATATATATGTATATATTCTCTAGATAATCATAATCCTTTGAGATATAATTTCTCTCCACGGACCTAGTACCTTTAAACCGCTGTTTAAACGTTCTTTTTTTAGAGCTGATAAGCATATCGTTAAATATAGCAATATCGGTATCTTTATTAAGAGGAAGACCATCAATTAAAATATACTCATTATCCAAGATTTTTGGAGGAAACCCCCATGCTTCATTATGCCGCTTATGACCTAACATTTTTTTGTTATAGTAGTACAATTGAATACGAATGTTGTCTACTTGGTCATCAATACCTTTATTCATAGATATTGGAATGTTCTTATAGATAACAATATCATCAATGTCAATTGAATAATCTTTCCCAAATATGGTTTCATAATACGCCATATTTTGGTCTAGTTTTACATGGGTATCGTTATAAAACAATTTTTCTTCTCGAAACTCTAAACGGTGTTGTTGTTTGTTAAACTGTTCTATTTGCGGTTCGGGATTATAAGTTTCTATCCCCATAGCTTTATTTTTGTTTGTTTGTCCATTACATTGAACAAATACAAAAGCAGATAACACATAAATTAAAAACCTCATAATAGTTACATGTTATATTTAATCGGAACTTGTTGAGCTATCACTATACTGTATAAACGCTAATTTTGTCAACTCTCCCATATATATGTATATATTCTCTAGATAATCATAATCCTTTGAGATATAATTTCTCTCCACGGACCTAGTACCTTTAAACCGTTGTTTAAACGTTCTTTTTTTAGAGCTGATAAGCATATCATTAAAAACAGCGATATCGGTATCTTTATTAAGAGGAAGACCATCAATTAAAATATACTCATTATCCAAGATTTTTGGAGGAAACCCCCATGCTTCATTATCCGATTTATGATTAAGCATTTTTTGATTGTAGTAATACAATTGAATACGAATGTTGTCTACTTGATCATCTTTACCTTTGTTTAAACTTATCGGTAAATTTTTATATTCAATAATTCTTTCTCTATCTGTGATGTTATAATCCTTTCCAAAAATAGCTTCATAATACGCCATGTTTTGGTCTAGTTTTACATGAATATCATTATAAAACAATTTTTCTTCTCGAAATTCCAAGCGGTATTGTTGTTTCTTAAACTGTTCTATTTGCGGTTCGGGATTATAAGTTTCTATCCCCATAGCTTTATTTTTGTTTGTTTGTCCATTACATTGGGTTAATAACAGCACAAAAATAATTTTAAAAACAAATCTCATCACTTTATTAATTAGTTAGATGTTGTTCCTCCGTCACTATACATTATATAATCTAAATTAGATAATTCTCCTAAAGAAATGTATATATTTTTCTGGCCCAAATAGCCCCTTTCAATTGAATTTGCACCTTTAAATTTTTGTTTGAAAGTTTTTTTTTGAGAATCGATAAGCATATCATTAAAAACAGCGATATCAGTATCTTTATTAAGAGGAAGACCATCAATTAAAATATACTCATTGTCCAAAATTTTTGGAGGAAACCCCCATGCTTCATTATGCCGCTTATGACCTAACATTTTTTTGTTATAGTAGTACAATTGAATACGAATGTTGTCTACTTGGTCATCAATACCTTTATTCAAAGATATTGGAATGTTCTTATAGATAACAATATCATCAATGTCAATTGAATAATCTTTCCCAAATATGGTTTCATAATACGCCATATTTTGGTCTAGTTTTACATGGGTATCGTTATAAAACAATTTTTCTTCTCGAAACTCTAAACGGTATTGTTGTTTCTTAAACTGTTCTATTTGCGGTTCGGGATTATAAGTTTCTATCCCCATAGCTTTATTTTTGTTTGTTTGTCCATTACATTGGGCAAACAAAAAAGCAGATAACACATAAATTAAAAACCTCATACTAGTACATGTTATATTTAATCGGAACTTGTTGAGCCGTCACTATATGCTACATAATCCAAGTTAGAAAGTTCACCTCTTGAAATACTAATTGTTTCAGAGAAAATATCATCAGAGTTCAGGTATTGCCTAGACACAGCATCAACTCCTTTAAACCGCTGTTTAAACGTTCTTTTTTTAGAACTAATAAGCATATCATTAAAAACAGCGATATCGGTATCTTTATTAAGAGGAAGACCATCAATTAAAATATACTCATTGTCCAAAATTTTTGGAGGAAACCCCCATGCTTCATTATCCGATTTATGATTAAGCATTTTTTGATTGTAGTAATACAATTGAATGCGAATATTGTCTATTATATCATCAGCGCCTTTGTTTATAGAAATAGGAATGCTGTTGTATTTTATTTTATCTCCGTAAGAATCACCCAAAATATAATCCTTTCCAAAAATCGCTTCATAATACGCCATATTTTGGTCTAGTTTTACATGGGTATCGTTATAAAACAATTTTTCTTCTCGGAACTCTAAACGGTGTTGTTGTTTGTTAAACTGTTCTATTTGCGGTTCGGGATTATAAGTTTCTATCCCCATAGCTTTATTTTTGTTTGTTTGTCCATTACATTGGGTTAATAGCCCAATACATAAGATATATACTATAAATCGTGACATTAGAATTTTAATTTTTGCTTAATATACTCAATAGAATTAGTAATGCTGTCTGAAATTTCCAAATCTTTTTCCATGTCTTTTGCTTTTTCATAGAATTTTTTAAGCTCTCTAAGCCCTTCAGAAATGTGTTCTAAAAATTCTTGCCTGCTATGATTAGCGTGTTCCAAATGGTCGTGATGTTCTTTTTGGAGTTTATCTAAAAACCCTTTGTTTTGTGCGTTTTGCACACTGCCTATATGTGTACTTGCCCATTTCATAGTGGTAACATCCATCCAATCCACATCAGCAGGATGTGAGAGATATTCTTGCGCTAGTTTTATTACATTTTCTTTCGAAACCCTACCCAAGTTTGCTTGAGTATATTGCTTTCCTATATCAGACACTGCAACACGTGCTAAATTACCCGCCAACAAGTGTAATGGATGGTCCATACTATCTTTAGCAATTTGTGTATGAGTAGGATTGGTATCTAGTTTTTGTACGTTTTGTGATTCCCTAATCCCCATGGCAACCCCATGAATAATATATTGCACCACCATTTTTACAACATTCATTAAGGCTTTTTCGATGCTGTTAATTAGATTAATTACTACCCAAGACCCAACGGCAAGCCAATCTTTTCCTTTTTTAGCTTTTTCGAGTACTCCTAATATGACGCCTCTAAACGTAATAATGTATTCGTAATACTCGATAAGAGTAGCATAGTCAATACCTTGATAAGTGTCACTTTTATGTTCCTCACTTTTTTGCGCATATTTTAAATCGGTGAGTATGGTTAGTACAATTAAATCGATAATCCGTACCACAGGTTTGCCTTCCCATTCCGATGAAATGGCATCTTTCCAAGAAAACGCATCCGTCTCGAACATCCCTTCTAGTTTGTCGGAAAGTGAATAAATCATATCCAATGGACCAAATTTACCTGTTACAATGGGTAAATGATTTAAATAATCCCCTTCACGTTTGGTGTCTTTGGTAATAGACGCCCCTCTTAAGATGTGTAGTTCTCCTTTTAAATCTAAAAAAGCACGTTTGTCATGTATAAACTGGTAGGTTGCCCCTCCTTTTTCGAAGATAAAATAGGTCGCTTCTTTTAATAACGGTTTTTTAGCTTCTGGATAGGTTTTGTATAACTGTTCTGCATTTTCAAAATCACCAACTTTAGTTTTACTGTCAAAATAGTTTTCCTCTTCAAGCCTTTCATCAAAAACATCTGTATCACGTTTGGCTTTGTTAAATTGTTTTGCTTTAGAATCGTTACGATTTACCCATGGTATGACTTGGCTGTAACCTAATTTTATTAAGGAAAGTTCTACAAAATTAGAATGCGCAAAATAATCTTCAATGGTATGCATGGCATTACCAAAATGGAGTAATGACAGTTTTTTATCTCCTTTTTTATGAGCTGTAAAACTTTTTTCTAATTGCGCCGTTAAATAAGCACTAGCTGTAGCTAGTTTAGTATTATTAGGTTTTACGCCTGTTTGTGAGACTTCAAATTTTTCGCAATTATTTTTGGTATCGTAATTACGAATGTAGCTTTTCATCCCAAAATGATTGTTGATGTCAGTATCTAAATTTGATCCCCAATACAAAAACTCCTCTTTTTCTAAATCTACGACACAAGCCCCAATAGGATTATCGATATGTTCTTCGGGGCGATACACTCCAATTAAATCAGAAGTGATTTTAGGGAAGTTTTTAGAAAAAAGATAATATTCTAATGAAAATTCTAAAGCTGTTAAACCCAAACTTTTTCCTTTTTCTAAAATCCATTTTTTAATTGAAGAGGAATCGTTTGTGCTGTCTTCAATAGCATCTGTTGCTTTTTTAGGATTAATTCCTACCCAATCATCGCCTTTTCCTGCTCCAATTTGATCTACACTAAAATCATCACCAACTAATTCGTGAGCAGCGATAAGCTCAATAACAAAAGATAAGTATTTACGAGACAGCTTAATAGGGTTTAGAAATTGCATCCCAAAAAAATCTTCCTTTTCCTTCTCTTGCAGTCCAAGTGCATTGGTAATGTGTTGTTTTTGTGCTTTGGTATAACGCTCGGTACTTGGGGTGATTAATTGCGACCAATCTCTCAATAAATTCCCTAAATAAACATAATTTAAATCTGCATCACTATCTAATATTTCGTTATCCCTAAGTACATATTCAATTCCATAATGTGTAAATCCTCCAGCTTCTTTTAGGGTTAGTTTTCCCGCCGAGAAATATTCTTCGTCGTCTTTTTGTTCGTCGCGCTTTATACGTTCTTGGGTAACGAGTTCGTTAATTTGTTCTTGTATTTCGGTAAGGTCTATGAGTAAATCGTAAGGCGTGCCATCTATAGTTGCTTTACCAAAATTAATAGTGGTGTCTTCAAAAATATTAAAGGTGGTTAAACAATAGCCAAAAATAGCCCCTTCATCAAGTTTAGCATCGCCACCCAGTGTTGTATAATGATGACGTAATTGAAAATCGATATAATGCCCAAACTCCTCCATAATGGCTTGGTAGAGTTTTCCCATAGCTTCAATATCTTCTTCTTCGGTTGCTTTTATAACGAGGTACTGGGCAATCCAAATGGTATTATCACTAGACTTGTATTTGGCTTCAGGAAATTTACTTGTATGGATTTTAATTTCTGGCATTTCTACCTTTTTGTCACTTAAATCTCTATACAAATAGTCATACGCATGCAACGGTAAATCTTCGTCCTTTACAGAATTGCCAAAAATGGCTTGCATGGCATAGGTAAAAAAGGAGGCCCCAAATTGTCTTGCGTATTCATTTAACTCGTCTAAAGGGTAGGTGGTTTCGAGAGTAATTTCTCTTTTTTCTTCCGATTCCTGTTGGGCTTGCTCTTTTAATTTTTGTTGGTTTGTTTCGGCTTCTTTTAACGTTTTTGCATTCCCCGAAAGTGCAGATTTAACTCTGTTTATTGGCTTAATCTCTGGAAAAGGAATCATTTCTTTGGCCATTGTCGCTTTAGAGGGTTCTGGCGTTACACTACCAATAAGTATATTAACTTCTCCAGATACAATTATACCACCATGCGCAGTCATATCTCCAACCGTTGCTATTGGAACCCCATTAATTAAAACAGCTGGATTACCTTGTGCAATGACATCGGGAGGACCTACACAAGTACACATATCCCCCATACGAGCAGCAGGTTTTCCATTAAATAAAATATTTGGCGAACCTTGCGCAACAGGTCCTCCAATATGAGGAACAGTTCCGCTACACATTGGGCAAATATGATTACTTCCTATTGTTGCTGCTGGTTTTCCTGCCATAATTTTCTTTTTTAGGTTAAGTGAGCTAATTGTTTAGAACATTTTGAATATAGTTACTAGGCAACTTTATTTCTATTATACAAACTACTAAGATTTTTCTTCAATATGTGAATTTATAAATATTTTATAATATAAAAGGCAAAAAACTTAGGTCTTTTGCCCACTCATGAATGTAGGAAGGAAAATTTCATTCATTATTACAAATGGCAACATCTGTTCTTCTGAATTGTATGCACCACCTGTAAATATTGCAACGATATTTAGCTCGGGAAAAATTATAATATACTGGCCACCATTTCCAGTTGCAGCTTTAGAGACAATTATTTGCTCTTTATACTTAAATGGAATGTTCCACCATAAATAACCATAATCAATTTCCGTGATTTTTGTTTTTGGGGTAGTCGATTCTTCAATCCATTTTTTGGAGACAATTTGTTTTTCATTCCACTTTCCATGATCGAGTATTAATTGTCCTATTTTGGCCATATCACGTGAAGTCATATACAATCTTTTGGCAGAAGGGATCACTTTTTTATTAGAAGTGTGATCCCATTTTACATTACTAATATTCAAAGGGTTAAACAGGTGTTGCTTCGCAAATTCATCAATTGCCATTCCTGAAGCTTGACTTATTATTTCTGCTATCAGAACTGTTCCCATAGAACAATAATTTGACACAACTCCTGGTTCATTGACCATAGGTAGATTAAGTGTGTATTGAAGCCAATTCTTCGTTTTATGCACTTTATCTTCTTGACCTTTTGATTTTTTATCCCAATCATTACAATCAAACCCTGCTGACATTGTTAATAAGTGTTTAATGGTAATTTTATCTTTCCTTTCATCAATATTTTTAATTGGTACTGGACTTATGAGATACTTTGATATTGGGTCATCAATACTATCTATAAAACCTTTATCAATAGCAATACCTAATAAAATTGATCGTATACTTTTTGTCGTAGAACGAAGGTCATGTTGCCTATTTACTGAATGGTTTTTGAAATATTCTTCAATAACGATTTTACCATTTTTGACCAACAAAATACTATGTAACTTATTTTCTTTACGATATAATTGGTTGAATAATTTATAGATTTTTGTTGTATCTACACGCTGCGACTGTAGATTTATTGTTTTCCACCCATCCTCAAGGTTTTTAGGTTGAGCATACTCATAAGTGTTTTGCCCATAACAAAATGTATTAATCAATAGAATAAAAATTGTTAGGGTAACTATGTTTTTCATAATAAAGGATAATGATTATATATACGTATTTAATGGGTTAGCACTTAATTTTTCAGGTCATAACTAACCTTTATTTATATTTTTACTTTGATTTTAGCACTTACGCCACTATTTTTTATTACCACTGTTAATAGTAGTTACTTCTTCCTTTATTTGTTCTAAGTAGTTAGACAAATTACTTTGCATTAATTTCAGTCCTTTACCATACCCATCTACAAGGTATACCTGTTTTTCTTTCATTCCTTTTTTTGTCCAAGCTTTTGCAGCTGCCAGGTCTCCTTTTCTAACAGTGACAAGCTCATAATATTTAATGTTTGAATCTCTATCTGCAATAATAAGTTGGTTAAAATCTGAAGTTTCAGGGTCATTATTTATATTTCTTTGTCCTATGTCAGCACCCAAAAAGATATCACAACTCTTAAATTTATAATGAGGGTTGTTATTGTCAAAATTTCTATAAGTTATTCTATTTCCATTCTTGAGTATAAATTCTTTTATCTCTTCAAACTCATTACTGGATATTAAACCTGAAACTTTTGTGAAATTATTTTTTGAATCTTGTTTTTCAGTCAACATACTTTTCGAGGTATTACAACTTAAAAATAAAGCTAGCAATATAAAATGTATTATGATTTTTCTGATTATCATTTTCTTAATTGCCACTAATATAATAAGATTTTTCTTTAAAAATGCAGGCTTACAAATTACTTAAAATATAAAAAGGCAAAAAACGAATGTCTTTTACCTTTTTAATGAAGTTAGAGTAGTTATTAATTATTCTACAAGCAATTTAATTGTTTTGTAAGTCTTTGTTTTACTTTTTATATTACAGAAATACATGCCTGCCATAAAGCCTTTTCTTTCTAGTTTTATTTCATTTTTACCAGCAACAGCTGTATAAGTCATTTTTTGTACCAAACTACCTAATTGATTAAAAACCAATAACTCAACAGGTTCTGAATTCTGACTTGTAAAATGTATTGTTGTACCAGACACCATAGGGTTTGGAGACGCAAATGTTTTATGTAACTCAACATCATTCAACGATTTTACTGAAAGTGTGTTACTTGTTGAAAAACGCAATTGTTGTAAAGTCATTTCCTTAGTCTCAATCTCACCTGTTTCTGCTAACATGGTAAATACAATAGAAGTTATATCATGAGTTTCAAAATCATGTCCTGTAATAGACATGAACTCAGAGAACGGTACACTATAGTCTTTTAATGTATTAGTTAAAGCTATGCTAGTTTGATATTGTTCTTCCCAATTAGCGACACTTGCTTTTACCAATCTAATAATTAAAGTACCTGTGCCTTTAGCTTTAAACTGAAAGCTATTATAAGCAGACAGCTCTATGGGGTTAAACTTAGGTGTTAAAGCTCTGTAGGCCGCAATATATTCGCTCGTGTTCGCTACTAATGCTATATTACGTTCAATAGGAAACTCTTCATCGCTAAATTCCTCTTCATTAGATTCTATGTTATACGCGGTAACTACTGTAGTTGGTGCTGCATTATCATATCCCCAAGGACCATCAGACATAAATAAATCATCTGGAGTTTGTATGCCATCACCAATTCTAAATCCGATATCAAACAAATTTCCAGCATCTACTTCTACATTCGTAATGTAATTACCATATAAATCGATAGTAGACGATACATACTCTACGGTATTAGTTTCTGTGGCTCGCAATCCACCATCAAACTTAACAGCTTCACTCCTATTCGTATTAACGATTTCTAAATCGAGTTTTCCATGATGATACTTGCCTTTTCTAACAAAAACCGTTGGTGGTGTTGAATTGTTATAATTGGTCACTGGTTTTTGAACATCTAATAATCTTACAACTTCTTCACCAAGACGTAATAAATCATCTAAAGAATTAGACCATATTTGGAAATTATAAAATGACGCATTGTTTTCATATTTATCTAAATTCCAATGACTTTCAATTCCGAAGTTAGTATTATCATTTATCGGTTTTGCAGATAAACTCAATACAAATTCCAGAGAGCCATCAATATTTCGAATTAAAGCTTTTATAAATTTTTGTTCATTGATTTCTATAGTTGAAACAGAAATTAACTCCGCACCTAATAACCTATCACAAATATATTTAGTGTGTTCGTAAACCCCTTTATCGGTTTTAAGTACAAGAATTGATGCTACAGCTTCGTCTGCTTTCATATAATCTACCGAATAAATGTCTGTGGCATTCGTAATGTTTAACAAATCTGTTGGAGACGACTCTATAACATGGTCTTCATTTAAAATTTCTAGCGGTACGAAATCTGATAATTGTAATCCGATTTTACCTGTTTTTTTACCATATTTAGCTGATTTTGTAAATCGCTTTGCGGATACTTTATCAAATTTGTAATTGTTCTTAGCACGATCAAAGTTTCTTTTATTAATCTGCTCGGACAATCTGTTGTTACTTTCTAAACCTCCTGAATTAGCAGTAGATGTTGGCGCCTCTATAACAGGACAAGCTGCATAACCAGAACACGAAGGGTCTTCACAGTCTATTAAACCATCGCCATCATCATCAATACCATTGGTACAATCTTCTTGCGGTACAGGAGCCGTTGGGCAACGCGCACCGTCATTTTGAGAACTTGAAGGACCGAAAGCAAACAAATTGGAATCCATAGTATTAGTTCCATCTAAATCTTGAACATTTTTAATAACATAAATGGTTCCTGTTTGATTTGCTGACACATAAAAACGTCCGGATGCATCAAAATAAACGGCACCATATGTGTAATTTAAGCCAGATAAGATTGGGACTTCTCCTAAATTTTCCATGGTGCCGTTTTCTGCTTCTATACGATATAATATATTGGTTTTCTTTTCTACGGCATATAATTTACCATCTACAGCATTAAATGCCCAGTCATGAATACTTATACTTTTTGATAAATTCTTAGTTGCTATATAATTTCCATAATTATCAGAATCTGGATTTAGGTCTATTGCATAATATGGTGTTCCGCCCGCTTTTAAATAATAAATGCCTTCTGCGCTAATATCACCAACATATCTTCCAGAAGTTGGTAACTCATCTACATAAAATGTAAGGGTTGAGAAGTCTTTACCTATTCTAACTATCGATTTTGCTGGATAGCTTAGCGACCCCCAAATAAATCCATCGGCAGGGTTATATGCGGTTGCGTTAACAGTGCCTTCTGTTATATCTGTTGCAACTGTATACGAATTTCCAGAGGCTAAATCTATAGCGTACACATCGTTGTATTGGAATAAGTAGGCATTATAATCGCAATTAAATGGGATGTCTTGTGCATATACATCTACATATATAAGAACGAGTAATAGTAGTATTTTTTTCATGATATCTGTATTTTATATCACAAAGCTATAGGACTATAAGTGTTTAAATTTTAATTTTCGGTAGGTGAGAATTTAGTGTAGACGAGTGGTTGTTTTGTAAAGTTTAAGCTATTTGTCATATTGAAATGAGGCACGATTGAGACATCTAATGCTTAATGCTTTATTACTATGATTATGCGATTTCTCGTTACCCATGCTTCGCTCCTTGCCTGCTGGCAAGTGCCAAACTACTTAACCTTTGCAGAAATAACCAGGTGTTTTTTTACGCTTACAATAAATTTAAACGCTTCATTAACTCAGGTCTGTTTGAGCGGCTAACTGGTATAACATCTTTTTTAATAAGTACACTATTGTCTTCAATATCTATGATTTTTTTAATATTGATAATGTAAGAGCGATGTACTTTTAGGAATAATGAATCTGGTAATTTTTCTTCAATCTTTTTTAAAGTGGAATGCACTGTATAATTTTTCTCTTCAGTTTTTACATTGATATAATCCCCCTTGGCTTCAATAAGATAAATACTGGGAATATCTAGCTTTATTAAACGCCTGTCTATATTTATATACAAATCGTTGCCTGAAGTTGTTTCTATTGCATTTGCTGGTATTATGCTTTCTGGTGTTTTAGAAGTGGTCGCTTCTGCTTTTTGTATAGCCTTTTCAAAACGTGGTAAAACAATAGGTTTTACTAAATAATCTACAATACAATCATACTCAAAAGCTTCAATTGCAAAATTAGCATCCGAAGTGGTTAAAATTATTTTTGGCGGATTTTTTAGTGTCTGGATAAAATCGAAACCTGTAAAATCTGGCATATGAATATCCAGAAAAATAAGATCTACATCATTCTGATTTAAGTATTTAATGGCTTGAATTGCATTAGAGAACTCTTCAAGAACGTTTAAACTTGGAATATTTGTACAGAGTTGTGAGATAATAGCTCTGGCCGTAGCTTCGTCATCAATAATGATACAATTCATAAAAAATTGGTTATATAGTCTTTAAAAAATTGGTTATATTTTCAAGAATGTTTTTAAACATTTCTTTACCCTCATCACTGTTTTCTTTTAAATTATTTTCAAAATCTGCAGCTTTGGCATAACTCTTTTCAAGTCCTAAAATACTAATTTTATGCTTAATTTTGTGTACATTTTCTGAAGCTTTTTTAAAGTTTTTAGCTTCAATGTTTTCGAAATAGACTTTTTTTTCACTTGGAAACTCTGCTTTAATAATAGTTATCAACTTGTCTTTAAAAGCTTTATCGCCTCCTGAAAGTTGATCTATATATGATATATTAGGTTGTTCCATTGTACTATTTCTTGATTGTAAAATGGAATGTTGTTCCCTTATCTGCTTCGGAATCAATCCAAATTTCACCTTTATATAGGTCAATAATTTTCTTAACAATAGACAAGCCTATGCCTGTAGATTCCTTACTCTTATTAAGTGAATGAAATATTTTAAAAATCTTGTCATGATACTTTTTTTCAATACCTATCCCGTTGTCTTTAATCGAAAATTGATAAAACGATTTTTTATCTAATACATCTATTTCAATGATACCTTGCTCTTTATTATTAAACTTTACAGCATTACTTATTAAATTTTGAAACAATTGCTGAAGCTTAGTCTTATCCCCTTTTATTTTCGGTAATGAATTAAGTATGTTTATAGAAATATGCTCTGGTATAAATAGTATTTTTTGTAATTCATCTACAACACTATTTAAATCAACATTTTCTTTTTCTAATGTTTTTGACCCCATACTAGAATACAACAAAACATCAGAAATAAGCTGTTCCATCTTCTCTAAGGTCGTTTCTATTAATTCGAAATTCTGCATACTTGCAGCATCTAATTTGTCTTTATTATCTTCCTTAATCCAATTGACTAAGGCATCTATACTTCGCAATGGGGATTTTAAATCATGCGATACTATATGCGCATACTCTTGCAACTCATCATTACTTTTTTCTAATTGATTTAATAATTTTTCTTTTTGTATTTGTAAACTTTTTAAATCGGTAATATCTAAATGAACCCCTATAGAGCCCACAACTTCCCCATTCAAATTATAATTCGGCGCACCACTTATTAACCAATGTCTAACGAGCCCTTCTTTATTTTTTACTTTTAATTCGTAAGAGTGTGATTCTCCTTTACGACGTTTTAAGTCTTTAGTTTCAATGGTTTCAGCATTTTCCTTTGTTAAAAATAGTTCATTGCCTTTTTTTCCTATGAGTTCTTTTTCTGAATACCCAGACATTTCGGTAAAACTCTGATTAATCATTAATATTTTATCATCATTTCCAACTTCAACCAAACCTAAATTCATATTGGCAATAATGCTGCTATATTTTTGTTTTTGGGCTTCTAAACTTTGGCTATATTTTCGTTTTAAAGTCACATCTCTATAACTCCATAAATGTCCTTTATATTCATTATTCTTAAAAATAGGAATGTAGTCACGCTCTAAAATTTTACCATCTTGCATTTTAAGCTCATCACCTAAAACAATTGTTCTACTATTTAGGATATTATTAATTTTTGATACAAATTTTTCAGGGTTTACAAACAGATTTTTGCTCTGCTCTACGGCATTTGAACAATCTTGTCCTATCATTAAATCTGGAGATATTGGAATATTAAACAATTCGCAAAACATCTTGTTAGTAAGTGCTATCTGCCTATTTTCATCTTCCAGTAAAACCCCACTATCTAAATTAAGAATAAGTGTAGACAACCTGTTTTCTGACTCAATTAATTGTTCTTCGTTTTGCTTCGCTATGGTTATATCTCTAACGATACCCTGAGCAGCTACAGGAATGCCTTTATCATAGATAACACTGGCATTAACATGAACCAATTTAGCTTCATTTTTTTTGGTAATTATATTTAGATAGAAGTCTGTAATAGAACCATTTTTTAGTAGTGATTGAAACGATTCTGTAACGCGATGAGTTTCCTCAGGGGCCGCCATTTTTAAAAGGTTAAAATTTACCTTGGCATTTTCAAACCCTAATAAATCTACAGCAGCATCATTCATTTTAAGAATGTATCCTTTAAGGTCTATAATAACATAAGCATCTACAATATTTTCAAAAACACCTTGTAACTGAGAATCTGTTTTATCAAGTAACGCTTCCAACTCAGAATAAGATTTTTCTAACTTCTGCTTTGCTTCATATAATTCGGCTGCTTTATCTTCAAGAATATTTTCTGCTTGTTTTCTGGCAGCTTTTTCACGAGCAAGCGCACGTTTTAACATGTCAATTTGATCTTGACTCATTAATTTTTATTAATTAAAAACTTAACTTCTGTGCCGTCTTCTTTTATTTTTTCTAACTCAATTGTAGCTGTAGAGTTAAAATGTTCAAACGTTTTATTCATTAAACCTAAACCAAAATGATGCATCGCTCTACTGGACTTATAAATCATTACAAGAGTATTGTCTGTTTTTTCAAGAACTTCAAAAGTTGGTAATTCCGCATCTGGATAAATTTTCCTGACCTCTACATGAATATGGTCTTCAATAGACGCCAACATCTCTATAGGATCTTTATAAGTTGCAATAAGTCCTGGATAGCTATCCTTTAAAACACTAAAAAAATGCTCTGCATAAACGAGTAACAAATCGTCTATTTTAATATTTGTATTCACACTCAAATGCTGAAGTAATTGAAGCATTTCTGAAAACTTATAGGTTCCTACAGAGGTGTAAATGCCTTCAGACTCTAAATGGGAAGCGCTAATGATTTTATCCACCATTTCAAGTCCGAATTTATTTTCTACTAAATCCAAAAACTCTGTAAAAACAATACCTTTCATATTATATTTGTTTTAATTCGTTAATACTCCAATAGGCCAATAGTTTTTCAATCTTCGACACATATTCTTCATATTTCAATGGTTTTAGAACATAACCAGCAATACCTAACTTATAACATTCTAATAAATCTTTTTGATTATTAGAGGTTGTTAATATAATAGCTGGAATATGTCTTAAACGTTCTTCTTTTTTTATAATAGACAAAAATTCCATACCATTAATTTTTGGCATGTTTAAATCTAACAAAATTATGTCAGGTAATTCGTCTTTTTCTTCTAAAATTTTTAGAGCTTCCTCTCCATTGTTAGCTTCTACGATGTTATACTTAAGGTTTAGAGACGCAACGACTCTATTTAATTTCATAACCTCAATCATATCATCTTCTATAAGGAGTACTTTTAAATTATTTTTCATTGTATAAATTTAACTATATGTAAAAATAGCGTTATAGTGAAAAATAGTGATGATACTTCGTTAAACTCAATTCAAGTGTAGATGAATCGCAATTAAGTGTCGACGAATGGTTTTTGATTCCTTTAGAATAAACACGAATCTTATAAAGGATATTTTTGTCCGTTGTAAAATTTAGTATTACATTTGTAGCATAATTAAAGAAATATGTTTTCAAAATCTTGTGAATATGGCCTTAGAGCAATTATTTATATTGCGCAACAAACAAACCTAAATAAAAAGGTAAGTCTAACGACTATTTCAGAAGCAATCAATTCTCCTCAGGCATTTACAGCAAAAATTTTACAACAGTTAACACGTAATAATGTTGTGAAATCTGTAAAAGGACCACACGGTGGGTTTACAATTGAACCTGATAAGATGCAAACTAAAATTAGTAATGTGGTGTTCTTATTTGATGGTGACAGTATTTATAACGGTTGTGGACTTGGCCTAAAACAATGTGATGCTAGCTCCCCTTGCCCGTTACACAACAAGTTTATTGAAATACGTAATGATTTAAAAACAATGTTAGAAAGTACAACACTAGAAATATTGGTAAATGAAATGAATGATAGTGGTTTAGTTTGGCTTAAACGGTAAAAATTTAAAATAATAAAGGATAAAAAGATCTTTATATCTATTATGAAACAAAAATATAGAAATATAAGTATTGCGGCCCTATATATTTGGATTGGATTTGTATGTGCCATCAGCTTTATGGAATCCTGGTTAAAATTTCAAGCACCAGGTATTGATACAAAATTAGGTTTAGGTATTGGTCAACTTGTTTTTTCAGCATTGAATAAAATAGAAATCGTATGTGCCATCATTATTGTTACAACTATGCTATTATTAAAACATAAAAACAAGAACTACTTACCTCCTATTAGTTTTAGTCTGGTTTTAGCCATTTTAGCAATACAATCTTTATGGTTATTACCATATTTAAATGTTCGCGCCAGCCAGATTATTAATGGTTTTAAGGTACCCGACAGTTATATGCATCTCCTGTTTGTCATCTTAGAAATTATCAAAATTATTTGTCTAAATCTATTTGGTAAAAAATTATTTAGAGAAAGCATAGCATTTAAAAAGAACCATCAAGAGATTGATGATATTAAAGAAAATTCAAAAACGCTATGAATCATATCAACATAATAGATGCTTACAATGAGGTTTATAAACTGTCTTATCGGCGATTTGAATATCCTAACCTTATGGAATTAATCATAAACAATCTATACGATGACATTGGAGAATGCCTGGGAAGAGGCCTGTGTGGCACCTGTCATGTAGAATTAGTTTCAGACCATGTAATAAGCGAAATATTAGATATAAATGAAAAAGAAACCCTTTCAAAACTAAATAATACAGGTATTAACAGCCGATTAGCCTGTCAAATAATCCTAGATGAAAAGATTAACAATATGACTTTCAAAATTATAACTGAACATAAACACATAAAATTATGAATACAGCATCATTATTAGAGAAGATTACTTACAGAGAAGATGATAAACCTAGCGTAACTGTTTTGCTAAAAACAAAGACTTCAAAAGAAGTTAGAATAGTCATGAAAAAAGGACAGTTTATGAATGAACATAAAGCACCATTCCCAATCATTATAGAGCTTTTTGAAGGCACTATAGAATTTGGAATTAATGGTAAAAAACAAATTCTAAAAAAAGGCGATTTAATAGCCCTTGATGAAAATGTCCCACATGATTTAAAATGTGTTACCGATTGCATCATTCGTCTTTCGGTATCTGTTCTAGACACTGTTGAAAGGGTTAAAAAAGTAATCAACGAATAAATTTAATATCAATTACTAAAACATAATAAAATGAAAAAAGTATGGGGTGCATTTATTAGTGTCATCGTTTTATCGTTTGCAGCACTAATTTGGGTAGGGACTGAAGTCTATCAAACACAACCACCAATACCAGAGCAGGTCATCGTTCAAGGGTCGCAACATGTTGTTTATACAAAAGACGATATCCAGATCGGACAAAATGTATGGGAGTCTATTGGAGGTATGGAAGTAGGCTCTATTTGGGGGCATGGGAGTTACGTAGCACCAGATTGGACTGCAGATTGGATTCACAAAGAAGCCGTTTTTATGCTTGAATCCTGGTCTAAAAAAGAGTTCCAAAAAGAATATAATAGCTTAGATGTTGAAAATAAAGCGGCACTTAAAGCAAGACTCATCAAAGATATTAAAACAAATACTTTTGATGAAGCTTCTAAGACCATTACAATTTCTAAAGAACGATTCGCCGCAATAAAAAACAATATTGCACATTACTCCAACATTTTTTCTGAAGGTAAAGAAGAATATGCCATTCCTGAAGGCGCTTTGGTAAATCCTGAAAAGTTAGAACAATTAAATGCATTTCTTTTCTGGACATCTTGGGCAGCAAGTACTAATAGGCCAAACAAAGATTATACGTATACATCTAATTGGCCACATGAACCTTTAATTGACAACGATATTACAGACGACTCTATTATTTGGTCAGGATTATCGATTGTATTACTGCTTTTGTTTATAGGAATCTTAACCTATTACTATTTAATAAATCATGAAAAAGGTGAATTACTAACAAAACCAGAGAGCGATCCTTTAACCAATATGAAACTGTTCCGTTCTCAAAAAGCCATATTAAAGTATTTTATTGTCATTTCAGGATTAATTGCCTTGCAGGTGGTTTTGGGTATTATTACCGTTCATTATACGGTTGAAGGTCAAGCCTTTTTTGGATTTGAATTGGCAAACTACTTACCCTATTCTATTACTAGGACCTGGCACACACAATTAGCTGTATTCTGGATCGCAGCAACTTGGCTAGCTACAGGTTTATTCTTAGCACCTATAATTTCTGGTAAAGAAATGAAATACCAAGTTTTTGGTATTAATTTTTTATTTGTCGCACTCTTAATAATTGTATTGGGTTCCATGTTTGGAGAATGGCTTGGTGTACATCAATTTTTAGACCTAACAACGAATTTCTTCTTTGGTCACCAAGGTTATGAGTATATGGATCTGGGGCGTTTTTGGCAAATATTCTTAGCCATTGGTTTAGTACTTTGGGTTGTTATGGTAAGTAGACATATACTGTATGCCATTCGAAAAAATGATGATTCAAAACATCTCTTAATCATATTATTAGTCGCGGTTATGGCTATTGGTATGTTTTTCTTCTCTGGACTTATGTACGGAGAAAATAGTAGCTTACCAGTAATCAATTATTGGAGATGGTGGCTCGTGCATTTATGGGTTGAAGGATTCTTTGAGGTCTTTGCAACTGTCGTGATTGCTTTTATTTTTTCCAGAATGAAAATAATATCAGCAAAAACGGCTGGCCGTGTATCTATTGCATCTGCAAGTATCTTTTTATCTGGTGGTATTATTGGGACCTTACACCATTTGTATTATTCAGGAACGCCCATACAAGCAATTGCTCTAGGCGCTACATTTAGTGCTTTAGAAGTCGTGCCGCTTACCTTAATGGGTTTCGAAATTAGAGAAAACTGGAATCTTTTAAAAAGTAAACAATGGATGCAAAAATACAAATGGCCTATCTTTTTCTTTATAGCGGTTGCCTTTTGGAATTTTGTTGGTGCTGGCGTCTTTGGCTTCCTTATTAACCCGCCTATTGCATTATACTATATACAAGGTTTAAATACGACAGCAGTACATGCACATACAGCCTTATTTGGTGTTTATGGTATGCTAGGAATGGGATTCATACTTATATGTTTACGTTTCTATTCTAATAGAACTTGGGAAAACAAAAAGCTAAAACGTGCTTTTTGGTTCTTAAATATTGGGCTCATAGCCATGGTTTTGTTTAGTTTATTACCTATTGGAATCATTCAAGCATATACTTCCATCACCCAAGGCTATTCATTTGCCAGAGATTCAGAGTTATTATACTCACCTACTATACAAACCTTAAAATGGTTACGTATGATAGGCGATATTATTTTCTCAGTAGGTATTTTCTATTTCTGTTGGTTTACCATTGGAGAGACCATTTATAATTTCAAAAGAAAAAAATGAAAGATATAGAATCCCGTGATGATGTTTATAAACTGGTGTCGGATTTTTATAGTAAGATAAGAATAGACACCGTTTTAGGTCCCATTTTTAATGGTCATATTGAAGATGATAAATGGCCAGCTCATATCAATAAACTAACCGATTTTTGGATGACAGGTCTTTTTGGAGTGGTTTGTTTTAAAGGAAATCCAACCGAAGCTCACAGAAAGGTTGATAAAAATTTAAATCATACCATAGATCAAGAACACTTTGGACTCTGGCTCAACTTGTGGTTCAATACGATAGACGATTTATTTGAAGGTCCTTTAGCCAATAGAGCAAAAGAGGCCTCTAGAAAAATGGCAACAGGACAATATATATCCATATTCAAAGCCAGATCTGCGGAAGTAAACTAAAAACTCCCCATCTGAGTATATAATTATAGTTGTCAATCTTATTCGATTGGCAACTATATTTTTAAAAAGAAGACTTGTTGTTACTACTTTACCAATACTTTCTTTTCAAAATGACTCTTTGGTGCTTCACAAAGCGAACATTCATAAGTTTCAGGAAGGCTTTCAAAAGGTGTTTTAGGTGCTATATTTTGAGTCATATCACCGTAAACTTCATTATAAATAGTTAAGCAATCTTTACATTGATAGACTTCTTCTTCAAATTTCTCTGAAATGGCTTCAATAATCCTTTCTTCTTCACGTTCTGTTCCCAATTGTTCGAAATACAACTGACTTAATTCCATTAAAAGACCTGGTAATTCTACTTTATCGACGTCCTGAACGTGCATGATATACTCACGCGTATTTGGGTCGAAATTTTTAGCATATAGCAAATTATAAGTATCCCTTATTGTAAAATCTCCAATGACTTCTGGTTGCTTATTTTTCTCTATAACAATGGATGTGAAATTATAAGTATCACTCTCATAACTCGTAATACCAAAAGTTAAGCCATAGGTACTAATATCGTTTTGGTCAAAATTGGTAACAAGGTATTTTTTTAAGCTTAAAGCCGCTTTATCATTTACAGGAACATGCCAATTCATTTCTAACATAGAATGGCGAACGTTGATACCAAATTTACCTAAAAGCTTTTCCCATTGCAATTTTGATTTTGATGGAATCCCTTTAACAATAAAAGATTTCCATGGTGTAATTGAAATTTTACCAATTTTATTTTCAGCACATAAATCGCACATTGCTTTTAAAAAAGCTAAATCGTATCTATTATTCCTCCAATATAATCCCAACCAATAGCTATCTGGACCAATACGATTCATCCCCTCATAATACGGGAACGGGTAAAAAGGGACTTCTAAAGGTTTATCCACCGTTCTATTATTAGTATCTACCGCATCGCTTACTAACTCAAAAAGGGTTTCAATGGTTTCGGGCTCTTCTTGTAACACATTTTCAATAGCTAATTCTACTTTATCCATATCCCAACTATAGATAAGTGCTGGGTACATACGTGTCTTTTCCCAACCAGGAAGCCTTACATATAAATACCAATAATCTTCGTACTTTGAAGCTATAAAATTAACGTTCCCAGTAAATAAAGGTACTAAACGTTGTTTTGGATCGGTAACATTTATTCTTAAGCTTACTTTGTGTTTAAATTGCTCTATAACATATAAATACTTGTCACTAGTAAGCCATGACGTACTTGAGAGTATATCTGCCGAAACGTAGGAGGATACAATATTTTCTATACCATCTCTTTTAGGTTTGATAAACTGAATTTTATCGAATGTATCAAACTTACTTTTATCTATTTCTTCAGGAAATATAATGTCTTGACGAGAACCAAAAGAAATTGCATCTAAACCTAAGCCTTCTGCTGCCTCACAAATATATTTTAATTCACCAGGAGACACAACACCTCCGTTAATTCTTAATCTATATGGTTCTTTCATTATGCTAATACTTTTGCGTTATGAAGTATTTCTCTAACTTCTGTTTTACAACTTCCGCAGCCTAAGCCAGCTCCTGTCTTATTACATAATTCTGTAAAATCCGTGCACCCTTTTGCAATGGCTTCTTCTAAATTACCTGCACCTACCTGACTACAAGAACATACTAATTTGCCTAATACAGGCGTATCATTTGATGAACCTCGAAGCAATGTATTCCGCTTATCTGCCATTTCAATTTTACTCTCAATCATGGTTTTAAACTCGGCAAATTCATTTTTATCGCCCATTAAAACAGCTCCAATCAATAAATCATCTTTAACTATACATTTTTTGTAATAGCGTTTTTTAATATCAGTGAAAATAATCTCTTCGTAACTATCATCATTATCAGGAACAATAATATCTCCTATACTACAAAGATTCAAGTCATTAAACTTAAGAATATTCATTAATACAGAACCATTATATGAACAGCTAATATCTCCAGCAATGAAGTTTGCTAATATGGTCGCTTGTTCTTCTGCTGCCGATGTAATTCCGAATAACTGATTGTTAAATTCGGCAATTTCTCCAATGGCAAATATATCTGGATGCGTGGACTGTAAATGTTGATTAACTTTTACCCCCCTACTACAATCAATACCATTCTCTCTTGCTATTTCTATATTAGGTATCGTCCCTATGGCATATACAATGGCATTTGCTGTAATAAGCTTGCCACTTTTTAAGGTGATATTTAATTCGCCTGTATCTTCATCATCAAAAACAGTACTCACTTCATTATCAAAATAAATTTGAATGCCACGTTCTTGGACATCTAAAGCCAATAATTTGCTAGAAACCTTATCTAGTTGACGCTCCATTAAACGTGAAGCACGTTGAACAATTGTAATTTTAGCATTCTTATGCTTCATGGCAGCAGCTAACTCTAACCCTAACAATCCGCCTCCAACAATTACAACGTGCTGTTCTTCTGGTGGTAAATTTGTGGCATCTAAATAAGCTTTAAATCTATCGGCATCAATTTTATTACGCATGGTAAAACGACCTGGTAAATCTATTTGAACCCCCTTTGGAATAAAAGCACGACTACCTGTTGCTAAAATCAATTTATCGAACGTATGTTTTTCGTTATGGCTATCTGTTACAATCTTATTTTCCTTATCTATATTGGAAATGGATGTTTCTGGATGCACCTTAATATTTAACTTGTCGAGCTCTGTTTTTTTAATCTTAAGCAGCTGTTCCCATGTGAGCTCCTCTGTAACATATTCGGGTAATAATACTCGGTTATAAAATAAATTAGGTTCTTTTGAAAACACATGAATTTCATCAACTTCATTAAACTCACGGTAATTTTGTACAAATCTGAATGCTGCAGCACCTGCACCCACTATGATTATTTTTTCAACAGGTTTTTTATATTTTGTAACCGAAACACAAGTAAACTTAAAATCTGGTTCTTTTGATATTGGGTCTATATGTGTATTGGTTAAATTATTAGTCCTATTCAAATCACTTTGAAGCTGTTTACCCCAATGCATCGGTAAAAACACGACCCCTTTTTTAATGGTATCAGTAATTTTAGCGCGTACTCTAACAACACCATTTTCACTTCTAATCTCGGCTATACTACCATCTTTTAACTTACATAAATAAGCATCCACTGGATTAATCTCTAATACAGGCGTCGGATAATGTGTTTTTAACCGAGATACTTTCCCTGTTTTGGTCATTGTATGCCATTGATCACGAACACGACCTGTAGTCAATATTAAAGGAAAGTCCTCGCTGGGCTGTACCGAAGTATTCTTAATAGTACTTGGCAGATTAAATTGTGCTTTTTGACTAGGTGTATAAAACTTTTTATCCTCAAAAAGTCTTGGTGTTCCTTGATGCCTATGTTCAGGGACTGGCCATTGAAATGTGCCCTCACTCTTTAATCTATCATAGTTTAAAAACGAGACATCAATATTAGTGCCCTTGGTCATTGATGCATACTCATCATAAATTTCGCTGGTATTATTGTAATTAAAGCCTCTAAAACCCATACGTTTTGCAAAATCGCAGAAAATTTCAACATCTGGTCTTGCTTCTCCAGGAGCATCAATTTCTTTTGGTAAATATGAAATACGCCTTTCTGAATTTGTCATGGTACCTTCCTTCTCTAACCATCCAGCAGCAGGTAGTACTAAATCTGCATAGTCTACAGTATCCGATTTATGTGAAATATCCTGAACTACTACAAACTTGGCCTTTTTCATGGCACGTTCAATTTGATGTATATTTGGCATACTCACCAAAGGATTAGTACAAGCAATCCAAACAGCCTTTAATTTGCCGCTTTCCAATGCTTCAAACATTTCGGTAGCCGTATAACCTGGTTTTGCAGATATTTTATCAACCCCCCAAAACTGAGCCACTTCTCGCCTGTGCTCTTCATTCATTAAATCTTTATGTACAGCCAATAAGTTAGCCATACCTCCTACTTCACGACCTCCCATAGCATTGGGTTGCCCTGTAAGTGAAAAAGGACCTGAGCCAGGCTTGCCTATCTGCCCTGTTATAAGTGACAGGTTTAAAAGAGATACATTTTTATCGGTTCCTACAATACTTTGATTGAGTCCCATAGCCCACATACTAATAAACCCCTTGGAAAGGCCTATGATGTCTGCTGCTTTTTTAATATCTTTTTCTGGTACACCACAAAATTTTGACGCTTGTTTTAAAGATGTTGAAAAGATTAAATCTTTGTAAGCAGCGTAACCTTCTGTATGATGTTTAATAAATTTCTCATCAACTAAACCACGTTCAAACAAACGTCTTCCAATAGCATTATATAGAATAACATCGGTTCCTGGAATTAATTGAAGGTGTAAATCTGCAAAATTAGCAGAGTCTGTTTTACGAGGATCGATGACTATGATTTTAACATCTGGATTTTCTTCTTTACGTTTTTCAATCCGTCTGAAAAGAATGGGATGACACCACGCTGGATTTGCCCCAGTAATTAAAAAACAATCTGCTAATTCTATATCTTCATAAGAAATAGGCACACTATCTTCTCCAAATGTTTTTTTATAACCAACCACAGCAGAACTCATACATAAACGTGAGTTGGTATCTATGTTATTGGTTCCTAAAAACCCTTTTGTAAGCTTATTGGCGATATAGTATTCTTCGGTAAGGCTTTGTCCTGAGACATAAAACCCTACACTATCGGGTCCGTATTTTTTAATAATAGATTTAAAAGCACTACTAGCTCTATCTAAGGCATCATCCCAACTTACACGTTCACGTGGATGCGATCTACTCCATCTCATTTCTGGATACAAAATCCTATCAGACGTATCATTTACCACATAATGCAAATTCATACCTTTAGAACAAAGCATCCCTTTATTAACTGGGTGCTCTTTATCACCTTCTACAAAAACCTTATTATTAATGTCTTTCTTAACAATGATACCGCATCCCACGCCACAATAAGAGCATGTTGTTTTTACTTCGTTCTTAACCATTTACTATAACATTTTACACTAATTAAAAAAATAAAACAACACGATACAACTTCTGTTTTAATTATTCTGAATACCATAAAAATCAATACTGATATTCACAAAATGATAATTTTAGATTCTCAATTTAATAGGAATGACAATTCCAATTCAGCACATTAATCATCCTGAGAAGCTATTTTTACTATTAACTATTTACTGGTGTTAATTCTCCTAGTGATTGTTTCAATTCTGTATCTGCTATTTTTTCATCTTCTCTAGAGAATCTAATAGAAAGTGCAACAATTCCTGTGATTACAACAATACCTCCTATTAATAAATAGCCTTGAGAAACTGCCGCCGATGATGCCGCAGCTTGTGCACTATTTATAATATCTTCTCCCATACCTCGATTTGCAGCTATGGCAGCCTTTTCTGCTACAGCAGATTTAGATTTGAGTAGTATTGCTGCTAAAAACGCTCCAACATTTCCACCAGCACCAACAATACCAGATACCGAACCAATGGCTTTTTTATTTATAAATGGTACTACCGAAAAAGTAGCACCTTCAGCCATTTGAACTGATAGGCTAAATAGAATTAGAAACACAAAGCCAATAATAATGCTAGTTGTTAATGAAAATGTTATAAGCATGATGCCCTGGAGCGTTAATATAAATGATAGAAATAATACACGACCTCTTAATCCTTTTAATTTTCCGAATTTATCACCAAAAAATCCACCTAATGTCCGCGCGAATATATTCATTAATGCAAATGACAAAACAATGTTACCTGCTGTAATTCTTTCTAACTGAAAGGTATTTTGAAGGTAATCATCCATAGTACCATAAACTGTAAGTTCAATACCAAAACTAGCAGCATATACAATGAAAAGAATCCAAATTCTATAATCTTTCAACACCGTTGCAAAACGCACTTGATCCTTCTTAGTTTTAATGATTTTACCAGCCGCTTTTAAATCGCTTATATTTCCTTCTGGAGTATCTTGAGTAAATAAATGATACACGATACCCATTAAAAAACAAATAACACCTGCAACAACCATAGAATATCTCCAAGCTTCAGCTTCTGCAACTCCAAAACCTATAACAGCGGCAGCTATTAAAGGCATCCCTAAACGATTCGCACCGCCTCCTAAATTACCCCAACCTGCAGATGTTGCATTAGCAGTTCCAACAATATTAGGTGCAAACATTAAAGATGTATGTACTTGTGTAATAACAAATGAGGCCCCTATAAAACCAATAAATAATCTACAAACTAGAAATTGAAATGGTGTTTGTACCAGTCCACATAAAATAACTGGAATGGCTCCTAAAACTAATAACCAGGTATAGCATTTTCTTGGTCCGTATTTATCACATAATTTACCAATAAGTAAACGTGCAAATACAGTTCCTGAAACGGCTAGAATAATGGAATTCCACTTTTGGTCTGGAGTTAGTCCTAAATCCCTAACTACATCTGGCATAAAAGGTATAATACCGAACCATGAGAAGAAACACATAAAAAAAGATATAGACGTAATCCAAAACGTACGAATGGATACATTTTTAAAATTTAATAAATTTAATTTTGTAGACTTAGTTTGTGTCGGTGTATTCATAATTAAGTATTTTTATACGTACAAAATTAAGTATTTATACTTAATTTAAAAATACTTAAATACGTAATTTTGAATAAATATCAGATTGACAATTTTGGAACGAGGATTTTATGGATTTGGTAAAAAAGGAAAGAAATTAGTAGGAGATTTATTAGAATTAATAAAATAGAAAAGAACTACAACATTCCTGATCGATGTTAACGTAAAAGATTTGTTATATTTCGTTGGTGTAATTGACATATAGTTAATATTAACTGTATAATATTGTTACCTGCAAGCTAAAAGGATTATGTGTAAGCTGCACATTTACTTTTTCCCAAACGTTCAATACCAAAGTTGAAAAATAAAGGCGCTGTTTTTACCTTTGTGATCAAAAAATAACGTGAAAAGATTGTGGATAAAATTTAAAAAACCGCCTAACATCATTCAGAAACTTTATTAACTTGTACAGTTAAATAAGAATTATGCTTAAAGAGAGAATTAACATAGAAAACATTGACGTACAACTATTTGAAACAAAAATAGTTGACCCAAATAATTCTAAACCAGCCTCATTTACGCATTATTTACATAATCATAAAAACGGAGTTTCTCAATTTTATAAAAAAGATGCGCTTTCGTTTGTAAAAGAAATTCTCGAAAAAGAATATCCAACAGGAGAAGTAACGAATAAAATTGTAGAAGAAGCGCTTCAATATTTGATTTCAGACCTTAATAAGTCGGTTCCATTTCCAGCACCTGAAAAACCAAAATTCAAATTTATTGACCTTTTTGCTGGAATTGGTGGATTTCGCTTAGCATTTCAAAACTTAAAAGGCAAATGTGTCTTTACAAGTGAATGGGATAAATATTCCAAACAAACTTACAAAGCTAATTTTGGAGAAATTCCATTTGGAGATATAACGAAACCCGAAACAAAGAATTACGTACCAGACAATTTTGATGTGCTATGTGCAGGTTTTCCTTGTCAAGCATTCTCGATAGCGGGAAGGCGTGGCGGATTTGAAGACACACGAGGAACATTATTTTTTGATGTTGCCGAAATTATAAAAAAGAAGCAACCAAAAGCTATTTTTCTTGAAAATGTAAAAGGGCTTCGTAACCACGACAAAGGAAAAACTTTAGCTACAATTTTAAATGTGCTCCGAGAAGATTTAAACTATTATGTTCCTGAACCTCAAACTCTAAACGCAAAAGAATTTGGAGTTCCTCAAAATAGAGAACGAATTTTTATCGTTGGTTTCAGGAAAGATTTAGGAATTACAGATTTTCAGTATCCTAAAGCAACAAACAAAGAAGCCATTTTAGAAGATATTTTAGAGAAAAATGAGGTTTCTGTAAAGTATTATTTATCGACAACTTATGTACAAACTTTAAAGAACCATAGAGCAAGACACGAGAGTAAAGGAAATGGTTTTGGTTATGAAATAATTCCAAATGAAGGAACTGCTAATGCTGTAGTTTGTGGTGGAATGGGTCGAGAAAGGAATTTAGTACTAGATGATAGGTTAACAAATTTTGTACCTATTACTCGTATAACGGGAGAAGTGAATCGAGAAGGAATAAGAAAAATGACACCACGAGAATGGGCAAGACTACAAGGCTTTCCAGATCATTTTAAAATCGTAGTTTCAGACGCACAAGCATACAAACAATTTGGTAATTCTGTTGCGGTCCCTGCAATTCAAGCAACAGCAGAAAAAATAATGGAAAAATTAAACTGTAAATGATTACAGGAAACAAAGGGGAATGGAGTGAAATTTATGCTCTATTCAAATTATTAGGCGATAAACAACTATTTCTTGGAAACAAAAACATTGAAAAATTAGAAGGTTTAGTTTATCCCATAATTAAGATACTACGCACAGAAAATAATGGCAATTTTGAATACGCAATCCAAGATGAGTTAATTATAATTTCAGGAAGTGAAGAAATCTTAAAAATTCCAATATCAGAATTTAAAAAGAACGCACTATTTCTACTAGATGCAATTAAAGACAATAAAGAAAGAACTTTTTCGGTTCCAGAAATAGAAGAATTTATGCAATCTATTAATTGCATTTCATTAAAAGCAAGTTCTTCTGCAAAAACAGACATTACGATTGTAGTTCACGACCAAAGAACAAATCAGCAACCAACTCTTGGATTTAGCATAAAATCTCAACTTGGAAGCCCTTCTACTCTACTGAATGCAGGAAAAACAACAAACTTCATTTTTAAAATTGTCGGTTCAAGCTTAACAGAAACCGACATTAATGATATTAATTTAATTGATACTAGAAGTAAAATAATAGATAGAGTCCTTCAAATTCAAAACAAAGGTGGTGAATTTGTATTTGTGAAAACCGAGCGAAAAATATTTTCCAATAATCTTGTTTTAATAGATAGCTTGCTTCCTGAAATTTTGTCTAAAATCGTTTTTGACTTTTATTCAAGTGAGTTTTCACATTTGACTGATTTAGTAAATGCAATAGCAGAGAAAAACCCATTGAACTTCGATATTGAAAACGAACATAAGTTTTACGAATACAAAATCAAAAGATTCTTAACCGATGTCTCACTTGGAATGATGCCTTCGAAAGTTTGGACAGGTCAATACGATGCTACAGGTGGTTATTTGATTGTAAAAGAAAATGGAGATGTTTTGTGTTACCATATTTATAACAAGAATGAATTTGAGGACTATTTACTGAATAACACAAAACTAGATACAGCAAGCTCGTCTCGACACGGATTTGGAGAAATTTACAAAGAGAACGACCAACTATATTTTAATCTGAACTTACAAATTCGATTTACGAAATAGCAAACGCTGAAGTCATACACATTTACAGTCGCACAAGTCTAACAAAATGATAATAAAAGGCATTCTAATCCTTTCTTAAGAAGAACAGAGTTAAAAACATATAATTCTAAGCTAATTCGGAAACAAATAATTAGTAATAGAACCATAGTTTAAAGCATTAGAGTGAAAATATTGCAAACCATATTATTAGTTGTAATCCTTTTAATGCCGCCAAAAAATTACTTCAATATCGCTGTATCACTAAAAAACAACTTGCGTCGATTAAGTGTATAGAAACCGACCAGCAAAAAAGCACCAATTTCTGAAAAGGTACGAGAAAGCCATATCCATTTCTCTTCATTATCTAAATAATCGGGTAATAAAAACAGAGGTATAGCTACTAAGACGCACCCTTTAAGTAGGTTTAAGATAATTGATGGAAGCAATTTGCCAATACTTTGAAGATAAGCCCCAAAAATATAATTAGGCCCTGCCACTATGAAAAAAAGAAAAAATAAGCCTAATGAATCTGATGCCATTTTTTTAAACTCCTCAGGTTCAGAACCTGAAAATATTCTCACAAGAAACTCTGGGATTAGAAAACCTAAAGCAACAACAGCAACACCAAGAACAAAGGTAAACAAAAGTGAAAATTTGAAAATACCAAGCACCCTATTTGGTTGTAATGCCCCTATATTAAAAGACATAATAGGTAAGGTAGAAATCATAGCCGCAGTAAATAACCTCAAGAAAATGAAACTCAAGTAATTAATTATACCAAAAACAGAAACAGCTACAGCTCCGAATTGAGCCAATCTCATATTAATCAACAATAACCCAATGGAAAAAGAAATTTCAGATACAAACGACGGCACCCCATAATTGAATAATTCTTTCCATTCCTTTATTTTAACTGTGAATTTAAAATGCCGAATCTTTAAATGCCCTTTCTCCTTATTAATATAATAAACCAGATAAGATGCTGATAACAACACCGAAATACCTGTAGCAATTGAAGCGCCTTCAGTGCCTAAAGGGAATACGATAATTAGCAATATGTCTAACAAGATATTTAGCACTACAGCAAAAATGGAGGCATTCCTAGTCACTTTTGGAGCTCCATCATGGCTAACAGCATTTCCTAAAATCATTCTCAAGAGAAAAATGGGCGTCCACATAAATCCCCAAAACATATAATCTAAGGTTTTGTCGAATAATTCAGTTTCCGCATTACCGACTAATAAAGAAACAATATCACTTGCTACAAACGGTGTTAATATTATTATTATAAGACCAAACAATATCGTAAGAGTGGTTGTAAATTGAAAAACCCCCTGCGCTGCGCTATAATTACCAGCTCCAATGTTTTTTCCTATTAAAATACCTCCTCCTATAACCAATGTGAGTCCAAACGCAATGAAGACAGTAATTATAGACCCAAACATTCCAACGGCCGCCACGCCTTCTTTCCCTACATACTGCGCAAGAATTGCACCGTCTATTACTTGATGTATAGTAATTGACAATAGACTTGTTAGAATGGGAATATAATATTTAAAAAACAATGGCTTTATTGGATCCTTGCCTAGTTGAATCTTGCTTTCCATAGTTTCTTTTTTTCGGGAAGCGAAAGTACATTATTCTGAATAAATGAGAAAGAATACCTTATTTTTAAAGTAAAATAGAAATGAACTTCAACATTTCTAATTAATGTTAACGTAAAAGTTTTATTATATTCGTTGGTATAATAAATATATGGTTAATGTTAACTATATATTTTTGTTGTGCTTCTTGATACAAAACTGCAAACAAAATGGCGGGAGTAATAAACTTAGCTTATTATCAAAAAAAAGATTGGAAGAGGTTTTTGGAATTAATTGACGACAAGGAAAGTATGTATAATACTTGGAAAGAGTGGAATAAAGCATATTTAAAAACTAAAAAAGACTTAGCTTCTCAAGGCTTTATTGTCAACGATTTTATTGTAGATTTGGACGAACTGAAAAAATATTGTTTAGCAAAGGCTATAAAAATTGACGGAAAAGCCCGTGCTCAATTTGTCTCAAATAGATAAAAAATGGACGAAAAACATATAGAAGAAATAAAGAAGATATTGGATGAGTGGAATCCATTAGGTGAAAAAGCAAATCAAATATCCGATCTTGATGAATATAACACTGAAGCTACGGACATCTTATTTCACATAAATACTGAAATTAATTTCAAAAAAAACAAAGAACCTCAAAAAAGAATTCGAAATATAGTCAAAGAAGTAATAAATCAAGCTTTTAGCCTTTGGTTAACTGATAAAGATTGTGAAAAACCTTCTAATGCGATTTATAAAATATTAAACTAAAATGTCACGAAAGCACAACATCATATATAAAATCAAAGCAAAGTTTAGTGCTTGATCGAAAGATAATTTCTTTTTTGCAATGGCGCTAAATTTTTATAAATTAAATAAGAAATAAAAATGCGCAGATAGATCAATTGGTTCAGGTATGCTTGCCTTGCTCCGATTCATATATTTAGCGTTATACACAATAAAATCAATTATTTGAAAATAGTAGAATTACCTAAAGAAATAAGAGATTTACTTGAGCAATTTGATGCTCCCCAAATACTTATCAAACATCTAACTATAGTAAATTCAACGGCTTTCTATATAGTTAAAAAATTAAAAACCGAATGGCTAAACTTGGTGTTAAATGAAAAAGAAATTCTATTTGGTGCATCCACTCACGACATCGGAAAAGCTATAATTACTGACGAGCTATACAAAAAAGGTAAAAAACACGAATCTGAGGGATTTAAAATACTAAAAGAACTCGGCTATAATGATCAGGAATCAAGATTTACCATAACTCACGGGAACTGGGAGAATTCTGATCTTAAAATAGAAGACCTTATCGTATGTTTATCTGACAAAATTTGGAAAGGAAAACGAATAAATGAATTAGAGGAACGGATAACAAATAAAATTGCGGAATTAACCAAAACCGATTTTTGGGATGTTTCAATGAAATTGGAATTAATTTTAGAAAAAATCGCTATCGGATCGGATGATAGATTAGCTTGGCAAGGAATATAAAATGTATATAACACTATATAACAAAATTTACAGTTTTTTATTTGATGAATGAATTTATAAAATATATTTCTTCTACTATTCCTGATTTGAATAAAAACACATTGGATATTTTAGAAAAATCCTTCTCAAAAGAAGAAGTAAAAAAAGGTCATTTGCTTCAGAAACAAGGGAGACTATGCAATAATTTGTATTTTATTTCTGAAGGAGTTTGTCGTTCATTTTCTTTGAAAGAGGGAAAAGAGTTTACAACTTGGTTTGGTTTCAAAAATAACTTTATAACTTCTTATATAAGTTTTTTCTCTAAAGAGCCCAGTTACGAAAGTCTTGAAATGCTTACAGATGGAGTATTATACAAAATCAGTTCTATCAATTTTTTTGAAAACAGAATTTCATCAGCACAAGTAGAAAAAATCATTAATCATTTTAATTCACTCTATACTATTCAGCTTGAAAAGCGATTATTTATTATTCAAACCTATTCAGCAATAGAAAAATATAGACAAATAATAACAGACGAGCCCCATTTAATTCAGCATATCCCCAACAAATATTTAGCTAGTTATTTAGGAATTACAAGAGAAACATTAAGTAGAATACGTTCATCTATTAATTGACATATATCACAGATTTTCGATTTATTGATTTCTAAATTTGCTTAATCGAAATATCAGAGCAATGAGAGAAAAATTAGGTTCCCAGAAAACTTTTATCAATGTATTGAGAATTTTAGCATTCTTTTCCCGAAAAAGAATATTTGATAAATTAACTTTTTGGATGACAAAAAAAAACGCGAAACTAAATATTCAATTGAATAAACCAAATCAAGCAAATAATGTTAGTGATTTGGCTAAAACTTGGAAACAGTTAATGCCTTCAGACGGACAGCATTTATTTAAAATAACAAAAGTATCTAATAATACAGCTTACACAGAAATACATCTTCATTGTCCACTAAGAGGAACAGGAAATGTAGAAGCCTGTTATAAATTAATGAATTATGACAGAACTCTAATGGAGGAAATTGGTGGAGAATTGGTTGTTTTAGAATCACAATCTAATTCTGGGAAAAATTATTGTTCTTTGGCTATTCGGAAAAAAGGACAAAATATGAATGATTTAACCCATGCACATAAAATAACTAGCTAAAGCAGCGGCTAAAGCTAATGTGGCTTGGTTTTTTTCTCAATGTTTTGTGTATATTACTAGATCGCTAAACTCAAAAATCCTTGATTATCTAATTCCACCCCCTACCTTAGCCAAATCGCTGTAACACATTGGGTACGTTAAAGACACATAGTTTACACAAGTTAAAGGGACATAGTTTACACTTTTTCAAGTTATAATTTGGGGCAAAAATCAAATTAATATCGATTTAAAGACCGCTTGTGCTAAACCTGCTGCTTACTTATGATTTAAAAATTCTTAAAGGAACTAAGAGTGCTGCGGTTAGAAGGAAATCGTATTATTGGGTATATGTATAGGCCGCTTTAAAAGAAAAACATAATACTATTGAAGATATTGGTAATGGCATTTGGAAAGTCTTTTTTAGAAATGTATTTTTAGAGTTCTTTGATGAAAAACATCTTAGAAATAAACAACAATCCACAAGATTAGAAATTAATTTAGTGTAAACCTTAATCTTTAACTTGTTTAAACAATGTCCCTTAACGAACATTAATCAATGAAAAACGAACTATTAAGACATATAATATCAACAATAAAGTATCGCTTTCAAAAGTCAATAAATGACCGTAAGTTAGCTTTCAGTGATTTTAGTCTAGGAAAAGGAAGCAGAAGCCCCAAAGAGATAATCCATCATATGAATGATGTAATCTATTCCACAAGAGTTTTTATTGAGCAGGAGTCTCTACCTCAAGAAAAAATAGAGAAGATAAGTTTTGAAAACGAAATTGAGCGATTTAATGTTGAATTGACTAGAGTCGATAAGTTATTAAACAATAAGGATCTGGATATTAACTACTCAAAAAGACTTTTACAAGGGCCTTTTTCGGACATTTTAACGCACATTGGACAAATTGCAATGCTGCAAAGATTGGCTGACAATCCGATAGATCGAGAAAACTTTTCAAGAAGTGAAATAAGGACGGGAATCAATGATTGAAAAACAAAAAACAGTGCGCAAACTTAAGACATGTATACCAAGTTACTTGGTATCTGTGTACTCGGAAAATCCTACGGATTTTTCTCTAGTTCATTTTCTTTTACGAACTTAGTTCTTGGTAATATGATAGGAAAAAAGGACTTCTACGTGTAAAGTACCTGCTATTCTAAAACACGTTATAGTTCTCTTCTTTCCCTATTTAAATATATTTATTACAAACTGAAGAAACATGTTCACAACGATTTTTAAAATGACTAAATACTCTTATATATTAATTCTGTTTTTGGCCCTATCTGCTTGTGGACTAAATGCAACTAAAATGAAGACTCCCAAAAATGCTAAAGAAAAGTTCACTGAATTTATTACAAAGAAAAAATTCTATGCAGAAAACCATTATCCAAATATCTCAGATGAAAAATTACGACCTATATTGACAGAAAAAATTAATGAAGTTGCTGCAAATTTTAAGGAAATATCACAATCGGAAAACCCAACTGATAAAAAATATCAAGAAGCAATTAGAATCGGACTTTTGAAATTTCCAGAAATCGAATTAGAATTTGACTCAGAAGATAGAGAAAGAATTTTACTCTATTTCCAAGAAATAATGGACATAGTTGGACTTAAAAGTTCAAATGGACAATTAAATAATTTTTATTATGGATTCGCCCCTAACTAATTGAAAAAAGGAACGATGACTGAATTTACTTCTGGAGGAACTAATGATTATGAATTAGATTATGAAAGGTATGATATTCCAGATAGAAACAATGTTTACGGAATTATAAATCGAAATAAATCAAAATTAGAAATTTCAGAAAAATTTCACTCAATTGGCTGGAGTGTTAGAAAAAGTTCTTGGACAGATTTTGTAATTGAGGGAAAATGGGCGGAAATAAATGTTTTTTGGAGAAGGAGAAGCCATAATTAATTGTGCAATTGACGAAAAATACTTCGATGACTTAATTAAAATATTTACTGACTTTAATATCGAATTCTCTATGGAGCTTTATGATGAAAATGATGAGCTAATAAAAACGGTTGTCATCAATGTATAAAAATAATGCTTAAGTTTAATACTTAATCAAAAGGTTAGCAGGTATTTGATCACTCTGATTTTTCTTTAAAAAATCCTCGTATGTAGACTTCCCTGAAACACGCAACAAACTAAAGAAACAAGTTACCATACATTATCACGTTATAAACCGATTAACTTTTCAAACTAATGCTCATTTTTTAAGAGAATTTTATACTGTCCTATTTTTAGGGAAGTCTACAAAAGCACTAGCCTAGTTATCAAAAGTTAATATTAATACAATATTGATCAGAATAAAAAGGATATCCTTCCAATAATTTAATAAACTCTTTTTTAGATTTTCAATAAGAATAAAGCTGGTAAATTAAATGAGTTGAAACTCCTTAACCTTATCATTAAGTTCTATACAGTTTTTGACATCTAATTTTTTATTAAATTAAAATGGTATACTTCGGCGAATTCGTTTGATGGAAGAAATTAAAATAGAGATTTGTTTGAATTAGCAAAACAGGAAAGAACTTCAACATTCCTGATTAATGTTAACGTAAAATTTTTATTACATTCGTTGGTATAATAGATATATAGTTAGTATTAACTATATATCTTTGTTCAAAGCAATTACTTTCTAAAACAGAAAAGCATAACGCAAACTGAAAAAAGAAAAAATAATGGCAGGAAAACCAGCAGCAACCGTAGGAAGTAATCACATATGCCCAATGTGTAGCGGAACAGTACCTCATGTAGGCGGACCAATAACTCAAGGAGAACCCACCGTTCTATTTAATGGTAAACCTGTTGCAACTATAGGTAGTATGTGTACTTGTGTTGGACCTCCAGATACCATTGTACAAGGAAATCCTACAGTATTGATAAATGGAAAAGCCATAACTTGTGTTGGAGATATGTCAGCACATGGTGGCGCAATTGTTTCGGGAGAAGCGAATATTATTATTGGTAGTGGAGGATCTTCACCCACTAGAATAATGCCTATCAAAAAAATACCTTTTCCTAAAATCACATTTACCAATAGAGTATTAGGTAATGCAAAAGAAGCTATTGCAAATCAAGAAGCTTTACGTAATGAGTCTGAAAACACAGAAGGTGAGCCAAAAGTTTATAATCACCAATGGCGTAAAGAAGAAACTGTTATACGTGATCGCAAAGTTTTAAAAATAGTGACTTTAACAGCAGATGTAATGAATATTCCTGACGGACAGACCGCCACTATTAAAGTAATAAAACCTTCAAGCAACGAAAATGAAGAAGAACAAGTTGTAGAACTTACAGGAACTGTTAAAGACAAAAGAATTACCGTAGAATGGGAATTAGAAGATGCTAATCTTAACGAAAATATCAACAGCTAAGCTATGGAAAGAAACGAATCCCTTGAAGCCTACCAAAAAAAAGCTTACAACCAAGATATTGCAACGTATACCTTTTCTATAGAAGTCGCAGGAGTAACTTCTGATGAACGAGCTAAGTTAAAAGCAAAAAAAACAGGAATAAATTTACATTTTTTACGATATGGTGTTTTTAGTCCGCGATGGTATTACAAAACATCTTTTATTGATGTACATGCTCCAGAAGATAGTAGACCTTACGAATCTTTGCCTGTAGATAATGATCCTGAACTTGTAAACCCCAACGACCCCATAGAACTTGATGAAGTTTTTATAACGGCTGAAAGGGAATTTCCTGCTCCATCAAATAAAGTAAGTAAACTAAATACAGCACAGTATAGAGTAACAGGAATAAATGAAGGATATATTTATATTCACGAAGATGGCAATGAAAACTTTTGGTTAGAGTTTGCCATAGATATTTATGGTTTTCTACATCCTATTTTATGGGAACAAAACATAAATGAAGATGGAACATATAAAGATATCAGAGAGAAAATAAGTAATGAAGCGCTTACCTCATACATCATAAAAGAAGGTGCAAAAATATGGGTCACCTTATCACAATCACAATTATCAACAAAGCAATTACAAGAGTATGCAGATAACCCTGATAGTTTTGACAGGTTGCAATCTCTAGTTTGTAATCCAATTGAAAAAACATCTGATTTAACCGAACGTAAAGAAGAATGCTATAGGTCATTTAAAGAATTTACTGCCTCATATACTGTTTATGAAGACAACAATGCTAAAATATTACAATCTCGATTAGACCATATTTCAAAATTAGAATATCCTGAAAATAGAGAAGAAGAAGATACTACTTTTGAAGACCTATTTATTCTTTTAGAAGACCCCGTACAATGTGCTAATGATCTGTCCTCCGTTATTGACGGTGAAATGGCATGGTTAAAAGCTTTAACAGATACTTTAAAAATAGGGAAATCTGCTTATGACATGTATGATGAATTAATGAAGTTACCTGTTTATAGTGATAGTACTGTAAAAATATCGGCTGAAGAAACCGAAGAAATTAGTTATATTTTTGCATTAGCACTTACCACCTATAAGTTTATTTACGATAACGAAGAGCTAAAAGACGATTTTAGTCGAAAACATGGTGAATGGTATTTAAATCATGGCATAGACGACCAAAAACTAGATAAAATATTAGGTATTACACAACGTAAAAATCAACGTGATTTAATAAACAAGTTACGTGATGATTTAGGCAATTTTCTAAAAAGCGACTATTACAATATTGGGTTAAATGACTTTAAGGAAGGGTCGTTCCCAATGAAAGAAAGTGGTAAAGATATTATTGCAGATCATTTAGGAACACTAGTAGTACACCCTACTATGGTAGATAGGCATTTATTGCTAACCAGTGAATACAACCCCTACGAAGATAAATGGATAAAACAAGTGCGTAAAACCATTACAGGTAATAGTGATTTTACAGCAATAAATGAACTTTTAAATATTCGGATTCCTATTAATGAGGTTGAACAACAAGATAGTAATACTAATATTTATGCAGCCAAATTTTGTAAAAAATTCTTAAGCCATTTTGGTAAAATGACCAAAGCGTACATTGGTGTAGGTGCATTAAGTGCAACCGAAATTAAATTGGTAGATACCAAAGTAAACTACTTAAGTTCCATTTCTAAAGGAGGAAAAGAAGGTCCCTTTTTTAAAATTGACCGCAAAGATTTTTTAAGAACTGCTGGTTTTGAAAAATATAAAGAGTACAGCAATAGCAGTTACAACCATTTTACCAAAACCTATGCTTTTTTAAAAATACATAAAGAAGTGCTCAAAGAAAGTAAAGACATAGCACGTAGAACAGGTTTAGGAAAAGAAACATCTATTGTTGTACAAGGGCGTAACCGTTTACAGTTTTCTAAGCAGCTAGAGAAAATGGTGCAAAGCCCCGAGTACAAATCGGCAGTACTCATTTTTGAAATTTGGGCATTGGTTAACTCTACTAACAAAATGAATAAGGAAGGATTTAATTTAAAGACATTTACCGATTTATCAGGAGCTATAGTAAAAACTACTGCAGCCAGTTTAAAATTGGCTGAAACTATATATGAAATCAAAGGAGCTACCAAACCTAAACTATTAGGAAAAACAACTATAGGTCGTTTTAGTGCTGCTGGTTCTGCCTTTACAGTATATTCTGCAACCAAAGACATGGCTAAAGCAATACATGCTAGTGATAACGATGCGGCATTGGCTTATAGTGTAGCTGCTGGTATTAGTGGGTATTTGTTAGCTGTAGAATTAGGCCTTGCAGTTCTTTCTACTGGGCCTTTTATTGTCGTAGCGGGTATTGGAATGTTGGTATATGGTTTAGCCTATTATTTAACCGATAGCGATTTAGAAAAATTCTTTAAACATTACCCTTTTAGTACCCAAATGACACATGCTACTACAAGTGATAATCCATTTTTGTATGCACGTGCCATGTACCAACATCGTGATAAACTCATTAAGCGTTGGGAGACTAAATATATGGATAATAGCAATACGACCTATAAACACCTTTTTGTACGATTGACCAATTTATTAGCTGGCGGTTTACTAAAAATAGAAGGAAGTTCCAATCAATATTCAGAAAATAACAGAGGGCATTACCTAACTGCATCAGGTTCAAACAATAGTGTTAATCCCAATTCTGGACTATGGACGGCTATGGATATCCAAATCTCTTTTGCTTCCTTTTTACAAAGTCAAAATCAAGTTGAATACGAAGTGTACCTTTTACAGAAAAAAGATCTTTTTTCTAAAACCACAAGTTATCGCATTCCTGATAGAAAATTACAATCCTTTATGGTAAAACAAGAAAATGGTACAAAACAATTACAATTATGGATGCAAATCCCTAAAGAGTTAGAAATTACAGTTACAGCAGCTGTGAAGCAGTCTGCTAATATTTCTGTTATGCTACAACAATCCCGAAAAACTACTCAAAAAGTAACTGTACAACCCGATGCGCAAATTGCCGTATTATGTAAATTTAATGGAAGGGCAAAAACAATTTTCCCTTTAACATTAGACGATAAACACGGATATTTATACACAGCCATGCAAATAGGACAACGTAATGGTGATGGTTATTTAATCCGTCGTTCTTTTGATGCCATGATTATTAAAAAACAAGCTTTTTTAAATACCTACCCACTTCAAAACCCTAAGTAATGAGTGATTTTTGGAAAAATAAACCTTTAGAAAAGGTGATACGCCAGCCCATTGAGTACCACCAAATACAACAAGAAAAAATTAAACCTAATAAAAGATTGGAAATACAGGAAGCCAATGATTTATTTTTTGTTGAGAATGTATCAAGTTATATTTCTGGAGCTAAGTTGTATTTTTTTTTAGGTTTGGGTATAGTTATATTTGTTTATTTGATTACCATAGGCATGTCTAAAGAAAAAATATCATTTCCTCGATATTTAGGGTTGATTCCTTTTTTATGTATAAGTCTTATCTATTTAATTATGCATTATATGGCCCCTGTAAAAGAAATAGTCTTAGACCGTTTGCATGGCAAAATAACATATCCTCGTTTGTTTGGTAATAAAGAACATCGTACGATACAGTTCGATTCTCTGCATGTGTATGCTACGATGACAACCTCTGGTGACTTTGCAGCAACAGGAAAAAAAATACGCATTAAAGACAGAAAATACGATTACACATGGGATTTAGAAAGTAGTAAACCAGATGAATATTGGAGTTTTATGGTGTGGTATATGGATAAAAATCGCCCTTTGCCTCCTGGTTCTGCTTTTGATGAATACAGAGAAAATGACTTTGAAAGACGAAAAGCAGAAGGCTTTCCTAAACCTCTATATCCTAGTTTAATTGAAACTCCAGAGGCTACACCTGCCCAACAACGTGAGCGAAAAAAAATTGGTGGGTGGTAATGAAAACTGCTTAGAACACTGCTAATCGTTGCGCAAGGTTCAAAAAGCACAAAATTCAACTCAAAAGCTCTTTTTTTTTTTAAGGAACTTTTGTTTTTAGAAACGGTTTGTTCTCAAAATTGTGAGCTTGTTAAAAGAATAAAGCTAGTAAATTAAATGAGTTGAAACTCCTTAGCCTCATTATTAAGTTCCACACTGTTTTCGACAGCTAATATTTTCATTAAATCAAAACGATGTACTTCGGCGGTTCGTTTGATGGAAGGAATTAAATAGTGATTTGTTTGAACTAGTAAAATAGAAAAGAACTTCAACATTCCTAATTGATATTAACGTAAAATTTTTATTACATTCGTTGATATAATAAATATATAGTTAATATTAACTATATATCTTTGTTCAAAGCAATTACTCTCTAAAACGGAAAAGCATAACACAAACCGAAAAAAGAAAAAATAATGGAGAAAGACTTCTAATACGTCGCTCTTTTGATGCCATGATTATTAAAAAACAAGCTTTTTTAAATGCCTACCCACTTCAAAACCCTAAGTAATGAGTGATTTTTGGAAAAATAAACCTTTAGAAAAGGTAATACGTCATCAAATTGACTATCATCAAATAGATAAAGAAAAAGTAAAACCTAGTAAGCGTCTAGAAATACAGGAGGCAAATGACCTGTTTTTTGTAACTAACGAAACCAGTGCGCTTAATAATTTTTATATTTATTTTGGCATTGGAATATTTGCACTTTTTTTTATCTGGATTACTTCTAACCAAAAAAATAGTGAAGATGAAATTACATCTTTCTACGCTATATCTTTACCATTTATATTAATTGGATTATTTCATCTAATTGTATTCTTTTTAGTACCAGTAAAAGAAATAGTATTAGACCGTTTACACGGTAAGATAACATATCCTCGTTTGTTTGGCAATAAAGAACAGCGGACTATACAATTTGATTCGTTGCACGTATATGCAACCATGACAACCTCTGGTGATTTTGCTGCTACAGGAAAAAAAATACGCATTAAAGACAGAAAGTACAGTTATACATGGGATTTAGAAAGTAGTAAACCCGAAGAATATTGGAGTTTTATGGTCTGGTATATGGACAAAAACAGACCCTTGCCTCCTGGTTCTGCTTTTGATGAATATAGACAACAAGATTTTGAGCGACGCAAAGAAGAAGGCTTCCCAAAGCCTCTATATCTATCTAATTTTGATGCACCCGAAGCAACATTGCAACAACAAAAAGAACGAAAAAAAATTGGTGGATGGTAATGAAAACTGCTTAGAACACTGCTAATCGTTGCGCAAGACTCTAAAAGCACAAAATTCAACTCAAAAGCTCTTTTTTTTAAGGAACTTTTGTCTTTAGAAACGGTTTGTTCTCAAAATTGTGAGCTTGTTAAAAGAATAAAGCTGATAAATTAAATGAGTTGAAACTCCTTAGCCTTATTATTAAGTTCCATAATATTTTTGACATCTAATTTTTTCATTAAATTAAAACGGTGTACTTCGGCAGTTCGTTTACTTATTTGAAGCTCTTCGGCTATCACTTTATTATTTTTAAGTTGTAAAACCAAACTAAGTATTTGTTTTTCTCTTTTGGTTAGATGAAATGGATCTGCAACGGGTTCTTGCTTTGAAGTACTAGCTGCATTTCCACTTACAAAATTATTCATAATGATAGCAGACACATCACCTGTGAAGTATTTACCTCCTGATGCCACTTTGGTTATCGCTTTTAAAAACTCATCTTTACTAGCCCCTTTTAGTAAGTAACCATCGGCACCTGCCTGAATCGCTTTAACAACATATTCTTCAGAATCATGCATTGACAAAACCAAAGTTCTTACATTTTTATATCTCTTAGTAACCTCAGTAACCACTTCAATACCGTTAAGTTCTGGCATTCTTATATCGACAATTAACAAATCTGGATTGGTTCGTTCTAAAATCTCTAAAGCTTCTCTACCATTCGAGGCTTCGTCTATAACCTTTATATCCTGTTGATCCTCTAAAAGCGCTTTAATACCATCTCTTACTAATTCATGGTCATCTGCTAAAACTACGTTGATCATAATATTTAAACTTGAATTATAAGTACAAAAGTAACAATTTTAAGTAATACTACTTACTTTTCAGATTTTAAAGCAGTTACTTGAATTTCAATTTTCATTTTATCATCTGCAAGTGCTGCCGAAAACATGGTTGCTGCTGGTCTAATCTCCCCAAAGTATTTTTTCAATACAGGCCAGCAATGTTCAAACTCATGAGCATCGGGTAAAATGTAAGTGACTCTTACAACATCAGCTAAACTTGCTCCTGCTTGTTCCAGTGTGTTTTTTATATTAATCAAGCATTGTTCAGTTTGCTCAACGATAGCATCACTAATAGTCATAGTCTCGTAATTATACCCTGTAGTACCAGATACAAAGACCCAATTATCTTGTACAACGGCTCTGGAATAACCAATATTTGCTTCAAAAGAAGAACCTGAACTTATTAATTTTTTATTCATATTTATATGCAATGTCTGAAACGCAATTGAAACCTATTTATGTTAAACAAAAAACCTCTCGACTGCGCTCGAGGGTACTAAATAAAACTAAGATAATGGAATATTTAAGGTCACTCTTGTCCCCTTTCCAAGTTCAGAATTAAGAAATAAGCGCCCATTAATATATTTTATACGTTCCTTCATAAAAGTCATTCCCATTCCTCCTTCTCCTGTTTTTATATTTTTAACCTTATTAGGATCGAAACCTTTACCGTCATCATCAATAACAATGCTCAGTATTTTTTCACTATGCGACAATGACACGATAATATGTGTGGAATCTGCATATTTTATGGCATTATTTATGGCTTCTTGTACAATTCTGTAGATGTTAATTTCTGCAAGAGAATCTAACCGCTCCACAAAATCTGTTTTATTATAAAGTACAATATGTTTCCCCGTAAGCTTCGAGAGCTCTTGCGTGAGTTTAGTGATCGCAGGAACAATACCGTAATCTGTTAATTCTGGAGGCGTTAAATTAAACGTTGCGGTTCTAACTCCTTTTATAATATTAGATGTTAATTCTTTTAAATGTTCAATTTTTATAGCCGTTTTATCAATATCATTAATATCGATACTCTCAAGATTATACTTTAACCCAGTAAGCATTTGTCCTATGCCATCATGCACATCTTTAGCGATACGGTTTTGCTCCTTTTCCTGATTTTCGATGATCTTACTGGAAATGGTTTTTTGCTGACTCATTTTCTCCTCAAAACTAGCCTTAGTCAATCTTTCTATTTCAATTTGACCTGCCTTTTTTGAAGTTATTTCTGAAGCTATAATTAACAATTCCGATTTATCATCAGTAGGACTAAAAGGAATGATAGACATTTCCAACCATACTTCTACATGTGCTTTTGTTGTCGCTTTAACCTCTCCTTGCCATCCCGTTTTTTGGTGCTTAGAAACAATATCGTCTATAACTCTTTGTTCATTTTCATGAATGGATAATACCTCAGAAAAAATCGCATTGGCATTAAATTTACTAAACTTAAACAAACGAGAAAACTTATTTCCCATGTGCATAATAACACCGTTAGGCGTAATGCGGGCAAACAACAAGGTTTCGTCCATAGCATGACTTAAAGCCCGTAATTCTTTGATGGATTTTTCCTTAGCATCACTTAATACATCCGCATCAAAAGCCATTTTTTTAGCTTTCTTCTCTGCTTCTAATAACTCCGAAAGGTTATTTTTTACGGTTTTAGCTGCTGGCCAGAAAATAAAGAGAAACTCTCCTAATAAAAGCAGGAGTGTTATGGCTGTTAGAAGCATTTCTAAATTACGCAACCAGCCTACTTTTTCTTCTGCTTCTATATCAAACTGATTTACAATTTGATCCATTTTTAACAAAAAGATCCCTTCGTTTTGTTGAATAATCTTTAATTCATCTGCATGGGTTAGTGCTGAAACTACCGAATCATTTTCAATCTTTTTTATAATAGAAGCAGACGCTTTATTTAAGGCGTTGAAAGACAAATTAATGTCCTTAAACATATCTAAAATGACCTTACTATTATTCCCTGGTAAACCAAGACTATCACTTCCCTCTTGAAGTGCATAATGTGATGACTCCCATAGTTGGAGCGTATTTTTAAATTTATCTTTTAGTTTTAATCGCTTTTCTTGATTGTTTTCTATGGAAATTAATAAAACTTCTTTTGTCAACTTCTGACTTAGCATACGCTGCCTACCAGCAACATTGATCACTGTAGAATCGCTTTGTTGCGCGTTTAAATGTTTTCTAATGAGGATTTGACTAATAATAACCGAAAGCGCAATGGCACTTAAAGCTATAATATACAAACGGCTCAGCTTATCAAACGTGCGTTGATCTAAAGAGTTACCGTTTTTAGTCATGCTATTAAGAATTAATCAATCGCCTGCTTTATTAAAGATAAACTTTTCTCCGAAAAGTTGAGTTGCAAGGCTGCTTCATGTCCTTTATCAGACATTTTTACCCAAGTTTTTTTAAGAATATCTATAAGTTTTTCATCGTCATGTTTAGCTGCAAACTCTTCAAAATAATAATCTAAAAAAACCAAGCAAATAGTATCTTCTAAGACTTGAGATTCTTCATTTTTTTTGATTAGTTTTTTGTTTATTAATAAAGATACTCTATCAATAAACTGGGAATCGTATCCTACATGATTAAGGATTTCTGCCGTTAACTCTGCATGCATTTTCTTTAGAGTTTCTCGCCATTTTAAATAACCAACTCTATCCATAGGATAGTCGTTTCTTGCTATTTTCCAACGGCAAATATGCTGTGCACGTGCTGCTATTTGAAGGGCTCTTGAAGCATTTGGATTAAACTGTAACAGCTTTCTGGACATACGCTGAGAATACAGCAATTCCTTTGGGTAATCTAAACCAAATACCTGGTATGTATTTATATCTTCTGAGTTTTTTTTATCTATTAATGCTATAGTTGTTTCAAATCTTGTCGGCTTCATCTTGTTAGTTTATTTTTAAACTATCATTAACTTTTGCTTTTAAACCAAAAAGTTAAAATTAGTTCATTAATCTGCGAAGCCAATATACACATTTCCATCTTCAATTTTAACAGGATAGGTTGCAATTTTTAAATCTTCCCCTGCAAGGTTAGAACCATCTTCTAAAGAAAAGTTCTTTTTATGCATCGGACATGCTACTTTAGGAATATCATCTTTATCACCTATCATACCTAGCGATAGCACCATCTCCATTTTATGCGGACACAAATTTTGTGTAGCATACCATTTGGATGTTCTGCTAAAATTATAAACCGCTATTTGCTTCGTTTTATATTTAATGCAGGCACCGCTATTTTCTGGAAAATCAGATACTTCACCTACATTAAACCATTCTTTAACATGAGCTTCTGTTACTGTTTCGTATTGACTAAGTATATCTTGCATATTTTTAAATTTTAAATCAATATATTTTATTTTGGCGTTACCCTAAGGGTCGGGCTTTACTCTATATCTTTTTTACTTGTTCTCGATACATTTTGTTCATTCTTCACAAAACACTCGAACCTACATAAAAAAGGATACCGTTTCAATCCCTAACGCAGAAAACGCTTTTTTTATTAATTTGTTTAACTGTGCTTTTTACAACACAACTCAATTCAACTTTATTAATTCCAAGCTTTTGGCATTTTCTGATCACGCATTGGCACAAATACCAGATTATCATCAGTATCATCAGAATTAACAAAATGTTTAAAACGCTTCATCATTTCTGGACTTTCAATTGCTTGTTTCCATTCACATTCATACTTATTAACCAGACCTTGCATTTCTAATTCTAATTCTTCTGCAATTCCAAGAGAGTCTTCAATAACAACTTGCTTTAAATACTCAATACCACCATCTAGTTTATCTAACCAAGGCGCTGTTCTAACTAAGGGCCCAGCAGTACGGATATAGAACATTAAGAATCTATCTAAGTATTTAACAACCGTTTCATCATCTAATTGTTCTGCAAATAAAACCGCATGCTTTGGGGTTGCTCCACCATTTCCACATACGTATAAGTTCCATCCACCGTCAACAGCAATCAGTCCAAAGTCTTTTCCTCTTGCCTCAGCACATTCCCTAATACATCCCGATACGCCACCTTTTAATTTGTGTGGTGATCGTAATCCTCTATAACGATTTTCAATATCTATAGCAAACGTCACACTTTCGTGCATACCATAACGACACCAAGTAGAACCTACACAACTTTTAACAGTACGAAGTGATTTCCCATAAGCATGGCCACTTTCAAAACCTGCATCGATAAGTTCTTTCCAAATAAGTGGTAATTGATGTAATTCTGCACCGAATAAATCAATACGTTGCCCACCAGTTACTTTGGTATATAAATCATATTTTTTAGCGACCTGACCAATAACAATTAACTTGTCTGGTGTAATTTCCCCACCTGCAATTCTAGGAACAACAGAATAGGTTCCGTTACGCTGGATGTTTGCCAAAAACCGATCGTTTGTATCTTGAATAGCAACCTGACGATTAGGAGTTTCCATAGTAATACTTGCAAATATTGAAGCTATTAATGGCTTACAAGTCTCACAACCATGACCTTCTCCAAATAGATCTAAGGTTTCTTGATAATCTTTTACTTTATTTATTTTTATTAAATCGTAAAGCTCTTGTCTGTTAAAGTCGAAATGCTCGCAAATAGTTTCTTTAACTTCTTTTCCTAAAGATTTTAGGGATTCATTAACCAAATCGACAACCATAGGCTTACAACCTCCACAACCTGTTGTTGCTTTGGTTTTAGCAATGACATCTCCTAAATTATTACAGCCTCCTTCAGTAATTGAACTGCAAATATCTCCTTTGGTAACACTTTCACAAGAACACACTTGTGCAGCATCTGGAATATCCATGACGCTACCAAATCCTCCTTCTCCTTCACCTCTGGCTCCAACAATCAATTCTTCTGCATCTTCAGGAATTGGCAAACCATTCAAATAAATCTGGTGTAACATATTATAATCAGACGCATCACCTACCAGAATACCTCCTAATAACTCTTTACCATCATGACTAACATTAATACGCTTATATAAATTTTTTGTTTTATTTTCATAAACTATAGAATACCCTTTTTCAACTGGCATAAACGGTTCTCCATAACTTGCTACATCAACACCAATTAATTTTAACTTGGTTGACATATCAATATCTGCAGGCATGAGAACATCATTATTACCTAAAATTTGATTTACAGCAACTTCTGCCATATCATAACCAGGCGCTACTAAACCGTAAATCATGTTGTTGTAAAGCGCAACTTCACCAATGGCATATACTTCAGGGTCTGATGTTTGCATTTTATTATTAACAACAATACCACCTCGAGTCCCCATTTCCAGGTCACAGGATTTACCTAATTCATCACGAGGTCTAATCCCTGCTGAGATCACTAACATTTCAACATCTATCTTGTCGTACTCTCCAAACTCCATACCTGTGATGGTGTCTTCTCCTAAAATTTTATTTGTGGCTTTAGATAAGTGTACATTAATGCCTATTGACTCAATCTTCTCTTGCAGTACTTTACTAGATCGTTTATCTAATTGCCTCGGCATTAATTTAGGTGCAAATTCCACTACATTTGGCTCCAATCCCATATCCATAACTGCTTTAGCAGCTTCTAAGCCTAAAAGTCCACCACCAAGAACAGCTGCTTTTACAGTCTCAGTCTTGCCTTTTTGAATAGCTTCTGCATAAGCAAGCATATCCTCAAGGTCTTCAATAGTTCTATAAACAAAAACACCTTTTTTCTCAATACCTTTAATATTTGGCACAAAAGGAACAGACCCTGTAGCCAATACCAAATAGTCGTATTTATAATTTACATCTTTTGCTGTGGTAATCTTTTTAGATGAACGGTGAATATCTGTAATACGCTCATTAGTAATCAATTCGACACCCTGCTCCTCATACCACGCTCTTGGCGCCATTTCTAAGGCTTTAGCATCTTGATTATCAAAGAATTCACTTAAATGAACGCGATCATATGCTGGTCTTGGCTCTTCTCCAAAAATGGTGATTTTGAAATCTTTTGAGTTTTCTTGTGCTACAAATTTTTCACAAAATTTATAGCCTACCATACCATTACCGATTACTATGACTTTTTTCATATTTACGTATTTATATTACAAAACTAAGTAATTATACTTAATTTAAACACGTAATTGAGGTGAATTATACGCCAACTCCAAATTATTAAAGATTTCTCAAATTCAGAGCTGGATAATTATTTATAAGACAAAAAACCAGTATTAGAATTACACATTTTATGTATTGGCATCGACTGTAATAATAATACTCTTAGATGCGGGTGTTTTGGCTGTATGCGCATAGCTATCGATAGGTACTAATACATTGGTTTCGGGGAAATAAGTAGCACAACAGTTTTTAGGAATATCGTAACCTACCACCTTAAATTTATTGGCTTTTCTAATTTTACCATTGAATTCTGAAGTCAAATTTACAACCTGATGTTCTTCTAGATTTCTAATTTTCATATCTTCTCGATTCATGAAAATAATACGCCTTTCGTTAAAAACACCTCGGTATCTGTCATCCAGACCATAAATAGTGGTATTAAATTGATCGTGACTACGAATTGTCATCATAATCAATTCTGAATCCTTAAGTTTCCACTCTGGTAATTTATTTACAGAGAAATTTGCTTTGCCTGTTTTTGTTTTAAATTTTCTTACTCTAGCCCCATTAGGCAAATAAAAACCTGATGGCTGTTTAAGTCTTTTATTATAATCCTGAAATCCTTCCACGACTTCCTGAATATCTTCACGGACTAAATTATAATCATCTTTATATTGTAGCCAATCGATTTTAGAACGTTCTTTTAAAGTCGCATGTGCTATATTACAAACTACGGCAACTTCACTTAATAGTTTCTCTGAACAGGGTTCTAAAATGCCTTTGGTAGACGATACAATACCCATAGAGTTTTCTACACTTTGGGTTTGAATTCCTGTTTTTTGATAATCTTTTTCAGCACGCCCTAAACATGGCAATATTAAAGCTTCTTTCCCTGTAACTAAGTGAGACCGATTTAACTTTGTGCTTACATGTACTGTTAAATTGCAATGGGCCATACCTTGTGCAGAATAGTTAGTATCTGGAACTGCAGAGATAAAATTCCCTCCCAAACCAAAAAACACTTTGGCTTTTTTCTCATTCATAGCTTTAATGGCATCTATTACCGAATACCCATGCTTTGTTGTGGGTTTAAAACCATATTTACTTTCAATTTTATCTAAAAAAGCTTGTGGTGCTGCTTCCCAAATTCCGACTGTTCTATCGCCCTGTACATTAGAATGTCCACGAACTGGACACGTGCCCGCGCCTTCTTTCCCAATACTTCCCTTTAATAATAGCAGATTCACTAATTCGCGAATATTATCTACTGCGTTTTCATGCTGAGTTAAGCCCATGGCCCAACAAACAATAATCTTTTTTTTGTTTAGAACTAAATCAAAAACAGCATCAAAAATAGATTTTGATACGCCTGATAAGGCTAAACAATCATCAAAATTGAATTGCTTTAAATCTGAAACAAAAGCATCATAACCATGTGTATGTTCATCAATAAATTCTCTATCAAATACATGACCTCCTGTTTCTTCTTTCTCTAATAACTTTATCAATATGGCCTTTATAAAAGCAACATCACCATTAATAGTAATAGGCACAAATACATCGGTTAGTTTCGTACCGCCTGTCAATAGTTTAATCGGACTTTGTGGGTTTGTAAATTTAATAAGTCCAGCTTCTGGTAAAGGGTTTATAGCTATAATTTTTCCGCCATTATTTTTACATTTTTCTAAGGCTGTTAGCATTCTCGGGTGGTTTGTGCCAGGGTTCTGACCAATAACCATAACCAATTCTGCTTTATATAAATCATCTAAAGTTACGGAGCCTTTACCGATACCTAAAGTTTCTGAAAGTGCACTACCGCTAGCTTCATGACACATATTAGAGCAGTCTGGAAGATTAGCTGTTCCAAATTCACGAACAAACAATTGATATAAAAAAGCCGCTTCGTTTGTTGTTCTCCCCGATGTATAAAAAACCGCTTCGTCTGGGTTATTTAAGGCATTTAAATGGTCTCCGACTTTTTTAAAAGCAGCTTCCCAAGATATGGACTGATAATGTGATGCGCCTTCTGCTAAGAACATAGGCTCTGAAAGACGTCCTGATTTACCGATTTCGTAATCGGATAACCCAGCAAGTTCTTCAACAGAATGGTTTGCAAAAAATGTATCATCAATGGTTTTCTTTTGCATCTCTTCCGACATCGCTTTCATACCATTTTCACAGTATTCACCTAACGAAGAACGCTCATCATCTGGATCTGGCCAAGCACAACCTGGACAATCAAATCCTCCTTTTTGATTTATTTTAGTTGAAATCTTAATGGCATTCGCAGGCTTCATATACTTTGAAGCATGATTAACCGCCGATTTCAATGCTTTAATACCTCCGCTATTCTTGGCTGGCTTCGTGACCTTTAAATTTTTAAATTCTTCTGGTGTATTGGCTTTATCTATTGGAGATGCACTCATAAAGTTATGCTATGTTCTATTTTTATTATTAGTAAAATTAAGTTTTTTAAAATAGTCATTCTAATACGTTATAAGATAATTACTTCCAAACGGTTTTAATAAATTTTTAAATACGGATATTGGAAAATAATATGGATATGCTATTTAAAATTCATTTTTACGAAAATTTTCATAATCTTCTTTATGGTCTAAATCGATATTTTCCAATTTTGGTTTAAAGATTTTTACTAAAGAAGCATACTTTTTAAGAAGCATTTTTGCCCCTTTATCATCTTCTAGCTTTAATAATTCTGAAAAATATTTTTTGTCGAAAATCACGGGAACCCCAGAAGCACCATTTGCATATGAAGTAGCTATAATTTGATTGGTTTTGGGTGTGAAATTTTGAATTAAGATATTTAGAAAATCAGTATCTATGAATGGCTGATCTGCTAAACAAATGAGCACCGCATCTATCTCTGATCCTAAATTTAAAATATGATCTGTGGCACAGGCTATAGATTTACCCAAACCTAATTTCCAGTTTTCGTTATAAATAACGGTAACAGGAAATTTACTTATTTCATCATTTATTACTGAGAAATTAGCTCCCAATACCACAAAAACATCATGAGATTTCGTTTGAATAGCCGTTTGAATAGCATGTCCTAAAAGTGTATTATTTCCCCAAGGGAGCAACTGTTTTGCAGTCCCCATACGTTTTGAAGCACCAGCAGCAAGAATAACTATAGGTATATTTAATGGATGCTTAGACACTATAAAATATTATGAATGAATCTTCCCTGTTTTTTTACTCAGCGATATCGGATCTTGCTTTCTTGCTACAGACAATATTTCTGAAACGATTGAAACTGCAATTTCCTGAGGCGTTTCAGAACCAATATTAATGCCTGCAGGCCCGTGAATCGTGTCTAAAAAGGCATCCTCAATCTCTGGGCAGTATTCTATGAATTGAGACAATAAATCATCACGTCGCTTAGAAGGTCCTAATAAACCAATATATACAGGGTTTGTATCTTTTAACTGCACTAAATACCTTAAATCGTTTGCAAAATTATGAGTCATTAATACAATCGCAGTCTGATCGTCTATAGATATGGTTTCCATATGCTCTGCAGATACAGCTTGAAAACTAATAGCTCCTGGGAAATTTGCAATAGATTTAGATTCAGAGGGTCCCGAAATAATAGCAACCTCCCACCCTGTTAACGCGGCATATTTGCATAACTGTACTGCATCATGCTCTGCTCCTATAATTACCAGTTTAAAACATGGTGGCATATTTTGCTTAAAAAGTGATAACTTGCTATTTGTTTTTTGATTTTGCGAATGACTTTGTAAAGGAAAAAGAGCATCTTTAATTTTAACCCAGGAACCTATTCCAGAAACGAATCCCTCTTTTTTATCAAAATAAGATCTGATTTCGAAAGAGTGTCTTTCTTCTAAACAATTAGAAAAAGCTTCCTTAAAAGCACCGCTAGGTTCAAATATTTCTAGTAAAATATATAAAACACCTTCGCAACCTAACCGATATCGACCATCATAGGTCATTATTTTAGATGTTCCTGTCTTAAAAACAGATTCAGACTGTAACAAAATTTCTTTTTCCACACAACCACCACTAACAGCACCAATCATTTTGCCATTTTCTAAAATAAGCATCCGCACACCTGGTTTTCTATAGGAAGACCCATCTAGTGCCACAACAGATGCTAAAACCGATTTAACGCCTTTTTCACCAGCTATTCCAGCTTGATTAACGATGTCTTTAAATTCATGTGTCATAGGCGAATATTATCCTACCACTTTTTCTAAATCCATATTACTAATATATGGCTGCTTAGTTAATCTTTTTCCTGTGGCTTTATAAATAGCATTGGCTACTGCTGCACCAACAGGTGGCAATGTTGGTTCTCCTAAACCAGTTGGAGCTATATCATTTTTAACAAAATGAACATCGACTTCTGGGGTTTGTCCCATTCTTATTAGTTGATAGCTATTAAAATTATTAGATTGAGGAACCCCGTCTTTAAAAGTTAATTCAGCGTACATCGAGTGGCCTATACCATCAATAATTCCTCCTTTTACTTGGTTTAATGCGCCCAGTGGATTGACAACAACGCCACAATCTATAGCACAAGTAACCTTTTTTACTATAGGATTTCCATTTTCCATAATAATGTCTGCAACTTCTGCGACATGAGTATTATGACAATAATAAACGGAGAATCCTTGATACACACCTGCTTCAGTTTTACCCCAATTAGATTTATCAACTACCATTTTTATGACACCCTGCAAACGCTCTGGACTATACTCTATATTAGGTTCAGGGTTCTTTTTTACATTTTCTAATAAATCTAAGTGCAATTGTACACGATCGACTTCTAAAATTTCTGCCAATTCATCAAAAAAGCTTTGTTCTGCACTTGCTAAAAAATTAGTATAAGGTGCTCTCCAAGCTCCTGTTGTGATATTACTTTGATAGTTTGCGGTATCTACCTGATAATTTTCTAAGGCAGCTGCAGGGAAGAAATTCGGAATTAATCCATACATATTAATGTTAACAGCTGCTTCTTTTAAATGATAGCCTGTTAATTTTCCATCTTTAATTGAAGCTGCAATTTTATATTTAATTGCTGGTCTGTAAATACCTGTAGTCATATCATCTTCTCTTGTAGATACCATTTTTACAGGTTTATTTATCTTGGCTGCTATTTCTGCTGCTTCATATACAAAATCACCGTATAGTCGTCTACCAAAACCACCGCCCATTCTTGTCATTTCTAAATGAATATCTTCAAGTTTTCTATCCAACAAATCTGAAACAACTTTAGCCGCATCTTCTGGGGTTTGAACTGGACCAACTAAATGGACTTTTTCTGGAGTCACATTTGCGAAAAAGTTCATAGGTTCCATACAGTTATGTGGCAAAAATGGTGACTCGTAAACACGTTCTAAGATTTTATCTGCATTAGCAAAAGCTTTTTTAACATTTCCATCTTTTCGTCTTGTATCAAACTTTTCACCATTTAATAAATCTAATAATACTTTATCATGAGATTCTGTACTTTCAAGTTCAGAATCATTTTTCCATACAGCTTTAATGGCTTTTTTTCCTTTTATAGCATCCCATGTGGTTTTTGCAATTACCACTACTTTATCACTTTTACTTAACTGTGCTGTCCAGTTTTTCTTTTCGCTTTCTAAATGCGCTCTCGCTTTCTCCCCAATAACCACCACATCTATAACCCCTGGAAGTGCACGAGCAGCAGTATCATCAAAAGATTCAAGCGCTTGTCCGAAAGCAGGAGGTCTTAAAACGGAAGCATATACCATGCCTTCCTCCTTATAATCTAAACCAAACAGAGGCTTTCCTGTAACAATCTTATCAAGGTCTACATTACTTGTGTTTTTACCTATAATGGTAAAGTCTTTTGAATCTTTCAATTTAACATCCTCTGGTACTTCTAACAAAGCGGCTTCTTTTACAACATCACCATAACCAAGTGTTTCACCTTTAGGGTTTGTAATAACACCTTGTGAAGCCTTGCACTCTGAAGGCGAAATCCCCCATTTTGCAGCAGCTGCATTTACTAACATTTGTTTGGCTGTAGCGCCAGTTTGTCTTAAAGGTTCCCAACCAAGTCTTATGGATTGACTACCACCAGCTAGTTGTCGGGTGTAGTTTTCAGTATCAAGCACACCTTGCTCAATATGAACATCTTCCCAAGGCACATCTAATTCTTCTGCTATAAGCATTGGCATTGAGGTTTTTACACCTTGACCAATTTCTGGGTTTGGTGAAAATATAGTGACTTTACCTTCGTCTGAAATCTTTATAAAGGCATTAAAATCATTAAAATTTAACTGGCTGATATCTATAGGTGGTTTCACATCCGATTTACAAGCTGTAAACAAGTTAAAACTAATAAGCATGCCTCCACTCGCTAATGCTGAAGTTTTTAAGAATGACCTCCTACTAAATGTTTGTTTTTCTGAAAGATTCATTTGTTCCTATTTATTGAGGTTAACTTATTTTATCTGCTGCTACTTTTACAGCCTTTTCTATACTATTGTATGATGCACAACGACATATATTACCATGCATGGCATCTCTTATTTCTGAATTACTTGGATTTGAGTTTTGATTCAAAAATGCAGAAGCTGTCATAATTTGTCCCGATTGGCAATAACCACATTGCGGAACGTCGATCTCTTTCCATGCTTGTTGTACAGGATGATTCCCGTCTTTCGACAGCCCTTCAATCGTAGTAATACTCATGTCTTCTGCTTGCGAAACTGGAAGTAAACAACTTCTCATAGCATTACCATCAACATGTACAGTACAAGCACCACACTGCCCTATTCCACAACCAAATTTAGTTCCTACTAAATCTATGTGATCTCTTAAAACCCAAAGCAATGGAGTGTCTTCATCTGCTTCAACAGTATGCTTTTTATTATTAATTTTTAAATTGAAGGTTGCCATATATAAAGTATTAATATTAAACTAAATGTATTTTTTCTAAAAATACAAAAATATAAAAGCCAGTATGAATTATTATTATTGTTTTAACATTCTCTTAAGATATTCTATAATATATCATTTTAAGAAATTGATAAGCCCCTTAAATATCAACAGAATAGCTTTTCAGAATACAAATAAATTATTTTTGTTTTAAAAATTTATACAAATATAATATCACCTTTTGAGTCTATTTTCTTCATTTAAATTTTTAGATTTGTCAAATACAACAACTACTTATGGCGATAATTTCTTCCCTTGGACTTATTTTAATTACATGTATTATAATTTGGAGAGCTTGTGATGGCTTTGAAATGGCATCAAACTATCTTGGTAGAAATATGAAAGAAGGTATTAAAGGAGCTACTATCAATGCTATTGGAAGTAGTTTACCTGAATTATTCACCACACTTTTTTTCTTATTTGTGTTAAAAGATAAAGATGGATTTTCTGGTGGTATTGGTACGACAGCTGGGAGCGCCGTTTTTAACGCTATGATTATTCCTGCTGTTGTTATTTTAGTAGTTATTGGAAAGGGTATTTCTTCTAAAATTGAAATCTCCAGAAAGGTCATATTACGAGATGGCATATCATTAATTATTGCCGAACTGGCTTTAATTTTTGTAATTACAGGTACATCTTTAAACTGGATTCATGGTCTTATTTTAATGGGATTATATTTCATTTATGTAGCTTATATGTTAATAAGTCAGGGAGCTGGAGATGTAGAAAACGACTATGAAGATACTGCTGATGGTGGCAATAGAGCTATTGCATTATTTAAAGGTGATTTATCGACTGTCATTTTAGGCGACTCTAAAATCAATAAAGCTAAAGCTATTGGTTTATTAGTGCTTTCTGTTTTTTTTATTGGCATGGCTTGCTTTTGGCTTGTTGAAGCTTGTGAACAATTTGGAACTGCTATTGGTATGCCTATTTATTTTGTTTCTGTAGTTCTGGCTTCTGCAGCTACTAGTGTACCTGATACTATAATCTCGTATAAAGATGCCATGAAAGGTAATTATGATGATGCTGTTGCCAATGCTTTAGGAAGTAATATTTTTGATGTTTGTTTTGCTCTTGGTTTTCCGCTATTCCTATTTACACTTATTTATGGTCCTATAGAAATGAGTGCTGCAACCATTGAAAATGTTGGACAATTACGTGTGCTACTTTTAATTTCAACCATCATAGTCTTCTTTATATTTGTTTTTGCTAAAAATGGCATCAAGAAACTTCATGCCAAATTATTACTCGTATTGTATGTTCTGTTTGTTGCGTATTCCGTTGGAAAAGGAGTCAGTTCTGACATCCCTGTTATTAATGAAATATCGAAGCTGCTTTCTATGATATCGCATTGGTTTGCTACTATTTTTTAGTTTTAATAAAAGAACTCTAAACTCTATCAGACAAAATTATAGATTCGTACAAGTTATTTTGTTAAATCTAAGTTTATAAACTAGTTGAAACTTTTATTCGAAACTGTATATCATTCCGAATGAATTATAAGGAAACTACTAGTAGGTATCGAAATGACAACTAACCAAAATTAAATATTTTTAAATCGAGCTCCCGAAAATTACTAAAGTTCATCTTCACTCAAAACAATCAGAAAATCATTCTCTGTAAGTTCGATAGCCATATCTTTCTCTGGATTAAGCTTAATACCAAAGTTGTCTTCTAAAGATTTACTTAAGTGCCCCTTTCGAATTCCTAAACAAATTTCGTCACGTTGATGTGCACAAAAAACAGCATCTGCAAATGTTATATTCTGAGGAAACGTATCAAAGTACAAGGTTGCTGGTTTTACATATATTTCGCTACCATCTTCTGAGAAAATATCATCGTAGAAGTTCTTCATTAAAGCTTCCTCGCTTAACTGTGCTAAAATCATAGTAATTAGCTTATTACTAATAATGAAATCATCAACATTGGTTTGTGTAATAATCTCTTGGTTTTCAGAATTTAAAACCTGTGTAATGATATGTAGCCCATTATTTTTACTCACTACTTTTCTTAATAACAAAAGAATAATAAGTGTATCTGAATCTATTTTATCTGCTGATTGCTCTTCCATACTCTGCGATAAAATAACAACGGTATCATAGCTTTCTGGATTAAAAGCTTGTAATTTTTCTAAATCTAATGGGTTAGAATCGTGGAGATTTATATTAAATCCTTCATGTGCTGCTTTTACATCATTAATAACATCTTGCAACTCTTTTGGAGGTGCATTAAACATAATATCAAAATCTGAACCTTCTAATAAATAATCTGTAGCCTCTTCTATAAAAACCTCAGCAACCTTATGCCAACCTAAAATAAGAATACGTTTCTTTTTCTGTTCCAGGCGCTTATCTATAATTTTCTTAGAGGTGTCTGGAAAGAAATATTGTTTGTTTTCGAAGGCAATTGTAGAATCATCCTCAGCCAAAATAACAATGGTATCGCCACTTTTAAGCATGGTATTATTTGGTGGACGCAACACTAACCCTTTTTCTTCTGAATAGATTCCTAGAGGAATCCCGTCTTTCATATAATAACTTAACTCATAGAAATTGGTGTTATTCCAATCATCCTCATAAAAATAAATCTCACAACCATCAAACGATAAAATTTCTTTATAAACGGTATCCAATCCACTTGTTAAAGACGTTTGAATAAGGAGTTTCCCCATAATATCCCAGCTATCAATCGCAATAATATTATCGTCTTCAAAAAAGCTGATAATATCTCGTTTCTCTTTAGTGAAAATTTCTGTAATTATCGGAAGTTTATTTTTACCGTCTTGACATGCCGTAATCGCTAATATAGATTTAACCGATTGCACATCACTTGCCACTTTTTTATCTGTAGTCGCACTCTCTGAACAGTTGGCCAGTATAATTATAGAACGTGCAGATTCTAAATTGACACGTTTTAATTCATTGATATTAGCGTAATCACCCTGCGTGGTAATAATCTCGGTGGTTAGTGTATCTGGAAGGCGTTTTGTAATAAGATTATCCATAACCTCTTTATCTTCTCTAGATAGGATAACTACAGAGGCACTGGATTCACTTTCATTAGCTAAAATTAGTTCTCTAATAACATCAACAACACGTTCATTCCAACCTAAAATTATCGTGTGATTATTTTCTATAACCTTACCCCTGCCTTTTCTAAAATCATAAAGCATCGTGTCTAAAGCTGTGGTAATAAAACCAATAAGCATAGACAACAAAATAACACCCGTTAAACCAGAAAGTATCGTTAAAACCTTGAGAAAGGTTGGCGCTTCATTATCCTGATTCATATTCCCAGGATCTGTCATTTCTAAAAAAGTCACCCAAATATCTCTAAAAATATCACCTGTGTAATTTAAACCAGGAAATAGATTTATAAGTAACAATCGTAACGCAGTAAGTACTACAAATACAACTATAAATAAAATTAAAAGACTTTTAAATATGGAAGCTCCTCCTTTACTTAAAAAACGTTCTGCTTTATAATTTAAACGTTCTCTGAAAGAATTTTTCATAAGATGGTTAAGTTGGTTGGTTTTTTAATTTTTGGTTTACGGTTTCAAGAAGTTTAGTTCATTTGTTCTACAAATTCTGCCATGATGCCTTTAATATGAGCTGAAGACATTTCCATAATGACACCCATTTCTAGTATCATTTTTCTTTCTGAATCGTCAAAATGACCATCGGAATACGCAACATCTAAAGCACATTTTATTAAAAGTTCCTTACCATGCTCATTTAAAGATGGTCCTACATTTTTTAAATAGGTTGAAATATCGCTGGAATCTGCCTGTACTTCTTTTATATAATCATCTAATTGAAAAGAAGACATATCATTATGTCCGTATTTATTAATAATGTTTAAAACCATCACCTTTTCATTATTATCAATCACACCATCTGCCAACATAATTTTCACCATAACATGACGTATAGCTTGCTCATACATAGCCATAAACGCTTCTTTATCACCAGAAGCTGTATTATTTATAACTTTAGTAATAAAAGTACCTTTACAGTGGTCGCACTCTACATACTCACCCTTATTTCCTAAAGGAATAAGCGGAATAAAATATAAAGTAAAAAACTGGGTAACTTTTCTGTGTCTATATCCTCTATCGGCCTCACATTGCGGGCAATTAAATGTTCCTGTTGCTTTAGTTGAACGTACGCCTCTAGTTCCAAAAATAATCATAATAACAGCTTGGGTTAAGTTAAAATATTTCTTAAATATAATAATCTTAACTTAAAAAACTATAATATAGTTGTTTAACAGAGAAAATCCTGGAATATACTTTTAGTTCGAAAAACTAAATCACATGAAGTTCCTTACCTATTTTAGTGAAGGCTTTAATCGCTTTATCCAAATGATGACGTTCATGTCCTGCTGATAACTGCACACGTATTCTTGCTTTCTCTTTAGGAACTACTGGATAGAAAAAACCAATAACATAAATCCCTTCTTCTAATAGTTTGGAAGCAAACGTTTGTGCCAATGTGGCTTCGTACAACATAACGGGTACTATGGGGTGATCTCCTGGAACAATATCGAACCCTGCCGCAGTCATTTCTTTTCTAAAGTATTGGGTATTTGTTTCTAATTTATCACGGAGTTCTGTAGAAGTACTTAGCATATCTAACACGCTAATCGAAGCTCCAACTATAGATGGTGCTACCGTATTAGAAAACAAATAAGGTCTTGAGCGCTGTCTTAGCAAGTCTACAATTTCTTTTCTAGCTGCTGTGAATCCGCCTGAAGCCCCCCCTAAAGCTTTACCATAGGTTCCTGTTATAATATCCACACGCCCCATAACATTTCGATATTCATGTGTACCACGACCTGTTTTACCAATAAAGCCTGTAGAATGACATTCATCAATCATTACCAATGCATTATATTTATCGGCCAAATCACAAATTTTATCAAGCTGAGCAATTGTTCCATCCATAGAAAAGGAACCATCTGTAACTATTAATTTTCTACGAGCACCTTCAGCTTGGATTAATTGCGTTTCTAAATCTACCATATCATTATGGGTATATCTAAATCGTTGTGCTTTACACAGACGAATACCATCTATTATTGAAGCATGATTTAAAGCATCTGAAATAATAGCATCTTCAGCACCTAAAATAGGTTCGAACAACCCACCATTTGCATCAAAAGCTGCCGCATATAAAATACAATCTTCCATCCCCAAAAACGCCGCTGTTTTTTGCTCTAGTGTTTTATGAATATCCTGTGTACCACAAATAAAACGTACCGAAGACAAACCATAACCATGAGAGTCAATAGCTTTTTTACCTGCATCAATAACCTCTGGGTGGGATGACAGCCCTAAATAATTATTAGCACAAAAATTTAATACTCCAGAAGCTGTTGTTGTGCTTATTTTTGAGCCTTGCGATGTCGTTATAATTCTTTCAGCCTTATATAATCCTGCTGCTTTTATTGCTTCTAATTCTTTCTGTAGATCGTTCTTTATGTTAGAGTACATAATCTTATATATTTTATAATTTTATAATTTTATAAATTTAAAGGATCACTTCATATTGGCCAATCAGTTCACTAATCATAGTCTCTGTAATAGACCATAAATTATATTGAGGCTTCCAACCCCAATCCATTCGTGCCTCAGAATCGTCTATAGATCTTGGCCAACCTTCGGCAATATCTTGCCTGAAATCTGGTTTATAATCAACTCTAAAGTCAGGATATAATTCACGTATTTCTGAAGTAATCTCTTTTGGAGAAAGACTTACTCCGGCTATATTATAAGATGTTCTTACTTTAATGTCTTCAATTGGTGCTTCCATAAGCTCGATCGTGGCCCTAATAACATCATCTATAAAAATCATAGGCAAAACGGTATCTTTATTTAAAAAACAAGTAAATGTTTTATTTAAAACTGCTTTGTGATAAATATCCACGGCATAATCTGTTGTACCACCACCAGGTAATGACTGATAGCCTATAACACCTGGGTAACGAATAGACCTAACATCTAAACCATATTTAACATGGTAATATTGTGCCCAATTTTCACCGTCTACTTTACTAATGCCGTATACCGTTGTTGGATCTAAGTAAGCATTATTAGGTGTATTGTTACTTGGTGCCCCGTTTCCAAAGACAGCTATTGAACTTGGGTAAAATACTTTTTCCAAATTACAAATTCTAGAAATCTCAAGAACGTTTAACCAGGTTTTCACATTAATATTCCATGTTCTCAATGGGTTTTCTTCGCCTTTAGCAGATAAAATTGCTGCTAAATGATAGATTTGAGTCACGTTATATTGTATAACAACTTCCATAATCCTGTCTATGTCTGTAGCATCTATAACCTCAAAGATACCATCTGAATCTTCGCTCTTTTTTAAATCTGAAGCAATGACGCTTTCTTTTCCATATTTATCTTGTAAAGCATTAGTAAGCACTTTTCCTAACTGACCATTCGCCCCTATTAGTAAAATCACCGTGTTCATATTCAAAAGTATTATTTACTATCAAATTTAAACAATGCAGTTTTTAAAATAAAATATACAAATAAACTAAGTAATTAAAACTTTTTAATCACAAAATAACAGTTATATTTACTTTTAAATAATCAAATAATCACTTTTTGCAATAATTTTTATTTAACATAATTATGGAAAATTTAGATCAAACTGACATTACGATACTTAGAATTTTACAAAATGACTCTAAAAAAACGGCTAAAGAGATTGCTAAAACTCTAAATTTAACACCGTCTCCTGTTTACGAGCGTATCCGTAGACTAGAAAATCAAGGTTTTATAAAAAAATATGTTGCTATACTTGATAAAAAACTAATTGAACGATCGGTAACCACCATATGTCAAGTCTCTATGCGCTATCATAGTGAAGCTTTTATAGAAAAATTTGAAGAACAAATTCAAAATTTAGATGAAGTTCAGGAATGTTACCATATGGCTGGTCAGGTAGATTTTATCTTAAAAATAAATACAAAAGGCTTGGAGGATTATCATAACTTTGTCAAGTATAAACTTTCTAAAATTGAAAACATTGGCGTGCTAAACAGTACATTTGTTTTAAAGGATATTAAGAATTCATCGGAGTTTTATATATAATGACATGAGTTATTAATTTTATAGGATGTTAAGGATAATTATTAGTTTTTATAAGCTGCAACTTTTAACCAAATTGAATTCAGTTCCTTTTCAGTTTTAATACCAAATTTTCTCATTATCATTTTGTTCAGTTTGTCCTCCTCTATTCCTATATTTTCCTCTGACATTATAGTATTGTAAATATCTAATTCTCGTTTTGTTGGCAAGTCCGATTTTTTAATTCTGCCGACTTTATCTTTTATATCTATCTCTAATTTATAAGAATCACGTATGTTTTCTTTTGCAATTTTTGGTGTCATATTTCCTGTTTTTCCATTTGGTCCCCAAAATAGTTTCCCGAACGTATAAACCCCACTTCCATTAGATAAATCCTTTTTATCATCATAAGCGAAAATCATAATTTCGTCAATGTCATTATTTACTTTGGTTTTTTCATTCGTAATATATTTCATTGTGTTTATTAAACTCTCTTTACTAATATCAAAAGAAACAACAATACCCAGATTCAATCTTTTGAATTCGGTTAATTCTTTAAGTTCCGATGTATTATATTCAGACAGCTTTTTGTCCAATACTTTTGATTTAATTAATTCCGAATGTTCAATAGTAAATTCCACAACTTGCGTTGAATCAAAGTCAACTTTATAAGGTAATTCTTTTTGATTTACTTCTATATTGGTTTTCAAATCAGATGCCTTTTCAAATTTGGGATTGTTTTTACTTGATTCGTTGCATCCGAATAAAATCAGAGCAACTATAGTTACCAATAGCTTTTTCATTTCAAATATTGTTGATTAGTTCTACAATTGATTTTAATTACCACAAACTAATTAATCATATTCATTTGTAGCTTTATACTTTTATGTTAACAAGTTCCTTAACAAACTCTAAAGCGCGCTTTTCATTATAATAAACATTTTTTTTATCTACAAAACCGACATGTCCACCGTTTTGTGGCATTTCTAAATAAATATTGGGATTGTTCTTTGCTTCTTTTACTGGATAACACTCTGGTGATAAAAATGAATCGTTTAAAGCATTAATAATTAAAGTTGGGATCTTAATGTTAGGGAGAAATTGTAAACAGCTGGATTTCTCATAATAATCTAAAGCATCTTTAAAACCATGTGCTTTGGATGTATAAAGATTATCAAAATCGAACAATGTTTTAATGGAAATTATTTCTTTAATACTTAACGCCTCCTTAAATTTTTGTTGCTTGCTTTTTAAACGACTTACCAAATGCTTTAAAAAGCGATCGTGATACAGTTTGTTTTTAAAAGTATGCAATGCTTTAGCAGAACCATACAAATAACAAGGTACTGAAACTGCTATTGCTGCTTTTATTTGATTGGGTACGGTGTCTCTTTCTCCTAGATATTTTAAAATCATATTGGCACCTAAGCTGATTCCATTTAAATAAATTTCTGAATAATCTTTTTCTGAAATAATATGAGTAATAATAGCTTCTAAATCTTCGGTGGCTCCAGAATGGTAGCTACGAAATTTCAAATTGTCTTCACCACTACAGCCTCTAAAATTGACACAAACAGCATCGATATGATCATTATTGAAAAGTTTTGCAGAACCTGTCATATATGGTCTTTGCCCGTTTCCTTCTAAGCCATGTAATAAAATAACAAGCTTCTTTGTTTTCACTGTTGAAAAGCTCCAATCTAAATCAATAAAATCCCCATCAAACAATGTGATACGCTCACGTTCTTGTTTTACACCTTTAACATATCTAACTAGACCTGAATATACGGTTGAAACGAATCCGTTTTTAAAAAAGATAGTTGGCTTGTAGGTTGATTCTATTATTGGCATATGCTTGGTCGTGTTCAGTATTCAGTGTTCAGTATTCAGTGTTCGGTGTTCGGTGTTCGGTGTTCGGTGTTCAAAGTTTAGAATTGTGAAGTCAAAAATTAAACTTCTAATGGGGTAAATTTAAAATCGGTTCCATTAAACAATCCTTTATCACTTAATTTTAATGATGGAATCACCAATAACGCCATAAATGATAGTGTCATGTATGGTGCATGAAGGTTACTACCCATTTTTTTTGCCATCGAGTCTAACTCTGCATATTGTTTCCCTATGGTTTCACCGTCTTGATCACTCATAATACCTGCTACTGGAAGTGGGACTACTTTCTCTTCGGAATTTGAAATGGCACAAATACCTCCTTTATTCTCAATAAGTAAATTAACGGCTTTACATATAGCGTCATCACTAACACCAACGACAATAATATTATGAGAATCGTGACCGACTGAGGATGCAATAGCTCCCTCTTTTAATCCGAAATTCTTAATAAAAGCAATGGCTGGTTTTTGATTTTGATATCTATTAACAACTGCCATTTTTAAAATATCGTTTTCAATATCTGACACCAAATTTCCATTTAAAACTGAAGCGTTAGCAATGAGTTCGTTAGTTACTAATTGCCCTTCTAAAGCTTCTATAACACGAATTTGTGATGATGATGATGATGATGATGATTCAAATCTAAAATCCGATACGTCTTTTTTATCGCAATTGAAGTTATTAAGATTTTCAAAAGTAACAGGTTCTATTAAAGATGTTCCTTTGTCGAAAACCAATTCGCCATTTATATAAGTTTGTATGGTTTTAAAGTTGATTAGATCTTTTACAATAATTAAATCTGCAAAATCACCTTCTTGGAGTAAGCCAACATCTAAATTGTAATGCTTCACAGGATTAATACATGCCGCCTTTAATACTTTAAAAAGATCGATTCCTTTCGCAACTGCCCTAGCACATAACTCATTAATATGATGCAATAAGAGATCATCAGGATGTTTATCATCACTACAAAACATCATGTTTTCAAAATGTTCAGGAAGCAAATCTATTAACGCGTTAAAGTTTTTAGCAGCACTCCCTTCTCTAATTAGAATTTTCATCCCTTTTTCAAGCTTTTCTAAAGCTTCTTCGTAAGTAAAGCATTCATGGTCTGTATAAATTCCAGCATTAATATATTTGGTAACGTCATCACCTCTTAAACCAGGTGCATGACCATCAATTGGTTTATTGTAATGTTTTGCCCATGCTATTTTTTTCATCACTTCATCATCATCAAACAATACACCAGGGTAATTCATCATTTCCGCCAAATACTTGATATCTGGATTTTCAAGAAGTGTTTTTATCCCATCAGAATTTATAATTGCTCCTGCAGATTCAAAAGTAGTCGCTGGCACACAAGAGGGTGCTCCAAAATTAAATTTAAATGGGACACGTTTTCCATTGTTTATCATAAACTCAACACCTTTAACCCCCAATACATTGGCAATTTCATGCGGATCGGAAACAGTTGCAACAGTACCATGTGTAACCGCTAATCTTGCAAATTCACTAGGCACTAACATAGAACTTTCAACATGAATATGGGCATCTACAAACCCAGGAAGTATATAATGATTTACGTTATGCTCTTTTTCTTGAATAGAAACAATTTTTCCATCCTTAAAAGTGATTTCGCCTTTAAAAATGCGTTTATTTTGTATATCGACTATGTGTCCTTGTAGTTTCAAATTATATTTTTTATTAAAAAGTAGGTTTCAGATTTCGCTTCGACTATGCTAAGTCTAGTAAGTATGATACTATTGCTCTAATGTGATTTTTAGAATATTTTTAGTTTTTTCATCTACCTTAAAACGGTTATCTGCGCGTTTGCCTATTACCCAAACAATGGCTTCACCAGAGCATAACAGTCTAACATGCTCTTTATCTAATAATGATAATTTTTCGTCTTTAAAATACTTGCTTAATTTCTTTTTACCAGACATTCCTATTGGATAAAACAGATCGCCCTCTTTCCATTTTCTAATGGTTAATGGATATTCGAGTAACTCTTTATCCAAATAAATAGTCTGGTTACTTTTTTCTAAAACGCTATCGGCTTCATCAAAAAACAATATGCCAAACTCTGTTTTAACTTGTTTATCTGTTTTTAAAATTACAATGGATTTTTCATCTGTTTTAAAATCAATCTCATTTAATAAAAGATGTTCTCTATCCTTTATTAAACGATGTGTTGGAGACAGGATCTGTTTTCCTGATTGTGCATCTAACAAACTAACAACATCATTCCATTCTGTAAACCCATATGCTTTAAAGATCTCAAACAAATAAGCTTTTGGATTGTTTAATTTTTTAAATTCTGAAACCTTGAATACGGTTTGGTGTTTATCAATCGTTTCGATAGTACGATTTAATGCTACTTCTACACCTTCTTCGACGATATCTGCGGCATCATTTAAATTTCTAAGTGTGCTCTGAAAATTTTGTAATAATTGTGAATTGATGGTTTTTAAAATAGGAATCACATCATGTCTCAGTTTATTTCTTAGATATTTAGTGGATGCATTACTACTATCTTCTCGCCATTTAAAATCATGTTCTTTTGCATACGCTTCTATAGTTTCTCTTGGGAATGGAAGCAATGGTCTAACAATATTATCATTAACTTCGGGAATTCCTGTTAAACCATCCAAGCCTGTACCCCGCGAGAAATTAATTAAAAAAGTTTCCAGATTATCGTCTGCATGGTGCGCTGTTAAAATGTAATCAAATTGTAATTGTTCTGCTAGTTCTTCAAACCAATCATAGCGTAGCTTCCGAGCTGCCATTTGTGTTGATAGCTTATTCTTATCAGAATATCCTTCTGTATCAAAACTTTCAATAAAAACTTCTAAGTTTAAGTCTTCTGCTAATTGTAATACAAACTCTTCATCTGCATCACTTTCTTTTCCTCTTAAATTAAAATTACAATGCGCTAAAGCAATATTTAAGTTTAATTGATGACATAAATGGGTTAAAACAATACTATCTACCCCTCCAGAAATGGCAATGAGGATTTTATTTTCGTTTAGGAAAGAAAGCTTACTCTTTATATGTTTTTGGAAGTTATTTAGCAAAATTAGATTATAAATAATTAGGGATAAATGGAAAGGGATTAGGCATAAGTGGAAAGGGATTAGGCATAAGGGATTATTCTTTGAGTTTGTTAATTAAGGAATTTAACATTTTTTCAACTTCAACTGAAAGCTCTTTTATTTTTTGTAATTCATTTTCATTTATAAAACTCAGATTCACACTTATCTGAAATTGTGTTTGCATTTCATATAAAGAGCCTCTTGAAATATTTAAAAACCTGACATAATCTTTCCGATAATTTCGTCCATACCCTTCAGCTATGTTTGAAGGAACTGAGACTGAACTTCTTTTAATTTGAGAAGTCAATCCAAATTTTTCATCTTCAGGGAATTGCTTTAAAAGTTTATATGTTAAAGTTACCATATTCATTGATTTTTGCCAAACAATTAAATCACGATAACTCTTCATATTACAAACTTACAACTTTAAACTTTTTCTTAACTTTTTTCACTTATCCCTTTTTCACTTATCACTAATCACTTATTCCTTTTTCACTTATGCCTAATCCCTTTTTCACTTATCCCTAATCACTTATTCCTTTTTCACTTATCCCTAATCACTTATACTCAAACACTAACTCTCCAACACCGTTCGCATGGCCTTCGCTTTAACCAAACACTCTTCATATTCTTTTAGAGGGTCACTCTTTGCAGTAATAGCACCGCCTACGGAGTAAGACACATATTCTTTGCTTTCGTTATAAAGAATGCTTCTAATAACTACATTAAAATCAAAATCGCTAGTGGGAGAAAAATACCCCACAGATCCAGAATACAATCCGCGTTTAGTTTCTTCTAATGCTTCAATAATTCGCATCGCCGAAATTTTAGGAGCTCCTGTCATACTTCCCATCGGAAATGTACTTTTAATAACGTCTACAGCATGGGTTGTTTCTTCAATTTTTGAAGTTACTGTAGAAATCATTTGATGCACTTGATCAAAAGTATATACTTTGGTTAATTCTTCAACTTCTACACTGCCTTTTATAGCAGTTTTTGACAGGTCGTTACGAACCAAATCAACAATCATAATATTCTCGCTACGTTCTTTAATATCTTTAGACAAGGCCTCTTTTAGAGCTTCGTCTTCCGATATGTTTTCCGAACGTTTGGCTGTTCCTTTTATAGGCTGAGAAACGATAGTATCTCCTTCCTTTTTCAAATAACGCTCTGGAGATGCAGACAACAAATATTTATCACCAAACTTTAAAAAAGTAGCAAAAGGTGGTTTTGAAATACTATTCAGTTTTAAATAGGTTTCTAGCGGATTAATACTGGTGTTTTCAGCATAAAACTCCTGACAAAAATTAGCCTCATAAATATCACCTCGATGAATATGAGCAAGCATTTTGTTTACCTTTTCAAAATATTCATCTTTATGGATACGAAGCTTTATTTTAATGTCGTTTGAGATTCTTCGACTTAGTTTATCCTTAGGAGAGCAATCGAAGGACTCAGGTTGACTTTGAATGTCGTTTAAATCTTCTTCAAACGTATCGTCAACACAGTTTAAATATTGAATTTCAACCTGATTTCCTTTAAATAGAAATATTTTTTTAGGTTGGAAAAAGTACAAATCTGGAAATTCTAAACTATCAAAATTGTTAGAACTTAAATCTTCCACATCATTTTTTAAATCATACGTTAAATACCCAAAAATCCAATCTTTTACATTGGTTTGGTATTCTTTAAGCATTTCAAAACTACCATCAAAATTCGTTTGAATACTTGTAAAAGCATCTACGGCTAATATGGCTTCGTAGTTTGAATGGTTTTGTTCGTAGTTATTAGAATCTAACCAAACAACATCATCAAATTGCTGACTCCAAATCAGTAATTGACTTTTAAATTGATCGGCATTCTCTAAACTGTGAATTTGTGTTGTCCTCAATAATAAAATTTAATGTGTAAAGTTAGTTAGAATCCTTAAAAAATTATAAGTTTTGCATATTATTTAAACTTTTCATTGAGATGTTCACTTTAGAAAACGAGAAATTAAAAATAGCCGTTCAAAAAACAGGTGCTGAATTATGTAAAATTACTTCTGTTAAAAATAACATTGATTTTATGTGGCATGCCAATCCTAAGGTTTGGGGAAGTTATGCCCCTAACCTATTCCCTATAATCGGTGCTCTAAAAGACGGTAGTTATTTATTTGAAAATCAAAAATACAAACTCCCTAAACATGGCCTTATTAGAAACAATAACAAGGTGTTGCTAAAGGAACAAAGTCAGGATGCTTTAACTTTTAAATTGTGCTATGATGAAAACTCGTTAAAAATATATCCTTTTAAATTTGAATTTCTTATTACTTATCAACTCACAGACAACATTATTACTGTTACGCATACCGTTAAAAATCATGACGATACAAGTATGATGTATTTTTCATTAGGTGGACATCCTGCTTTTAAATGCCCTGTTTATAATAATGAGGCTTATGAAAATTACTTCCTGGAATTTGAACACTTAGAAAACTCTAAAACACATTTAATAAATATGGAAAATGGTCTTATCTCGAATACTACTAAGCCTATTTTTAACAACTCCAATATCCTAACATTGCGACATGATTTATTCAATGACGATGCACTGATTTTTAAAGATCTAAAATCTAAAAAAACAACTTTAAAGAGTAAATCTCACGGTGCTATTCTTAGTGTTAGTTACGAGGACTTTCCTTATTTAGGTATTTGGGCAAAACCAAATGGCGACTATGTTTGTATTGAACCCTGGCTTGGTATTGCCGATAATGAAAGCACCAATCAAAACCTAAAAGAAAAAGAAGGTATTTTAACTTTGATGCCACAACAAACATTTAAAGCATCCTACAGTATCGAAATACACAACCACCATTTGGTCTAGATAGAATATTAAGCTTAACTTTGCCAGCTAAATAACATCATTTTGAGTTTTCAAGATTTAAATTTAAATACCCCGCTTTATAACGCTTTAGACGATTTAGGCTTTACAACGCCTACGCCTATTCAGGAACAAGCATTCAATGTAGTTAGTTCTGGTAAAGATATGGTAGGAATTGCACAAACAGGTACTGGAAAAACCTTTGCCTATATGCTTCCTATTATTAAAAATTTAAAATATTCTACTCAGGAAAATCCACGTGTTTTAGTTTTAGTACCAACGCGTGAACTGGTTGTGCAGGTTGTAGATGAAATTGAAAAACTTTCTAAATATACTAACAACCGTATTTTAGGGGTTTATGGAGGTACTAATATCAACACCCAGAAACAAGCTGTCGCAGCAGGTATAGATATCCTAGTAGCCACTCCTGGTAGGTTATACGATTTAGCGTTAAGCAGAGTTTTGCAACTTAAATCGATACAGAAATTAGTGATTGATGAAGTAGATGTCATGTTAGATTTAGGCTTTAGACATCAACTAATTAATATTTTTGATATACTACCCGAACGAAGACAAAACATCATGTTTTCGGCTACTATGACTCAAGATGTTGATGCTTTAATTAGTGATTTCTTTAAAAACCCCGAACGTGTTTCTATTGCTATTTCGGGTACACCTCTTGAAAATATTTCGCAGACACGCTATAATGTTCCTAATTTTTATACAAAGGTCAATTTATTAACACATTTACTTAATGATACTGAAGCATTCAATAAGGTTTTAATATTTGTAGCTTTTAAGCGAATGGCCGATCGTTTATTTGAACAATTAGATGAGATATTTCATGATGAATTATGTGTAATTCATTCTAATAAAACACAAAATTACAGATTAAGAAGTATTGAACAATTCAGAAATGGCGATAATCGTATTTTAATTGCCACCGATGTTATGGCTCGCGGATTGGATATTGATAATGTTTCTCATGTTATTAATTTTGACACCCCATTATATGCTGAAAACTATATGCATCGTATTGGTAGGACTGGGCGTGCAGAACGTGAAGGGAAATCGATTGCTTTTTCTACTGCAGCCGAACAAGAATCTATTGAAAGTATAGAAGCTTTAATGAACATGGAGATTCCTTTATTAGAAATCCCTACCATTGTTGAAGTTTCTACAGAACTAATTGAAGAAGAACGTCCGCAAATAAAAGAACGAAACAATCCTATTAAACGGAAAGATGAAGACGCTCCTGGACCTGCATTTCATGAGAAATCTGCTAAAAATTCTAAAGAAAATTTGGGAGGTTCTTATAAATTTAAAATTGCTGCTAAGTATAAAAAGCCTAAAACTAGAGGCGATAAGAATTATAATAAGCGGAATAAAAGAAAATAGTTCATTTTCTGTAACAGTTTACAGTTTGTTAATGTTTTTTAAAATATTTTTCTAGGTTTGATTTTATATATTGAATTTTGAAGTGGATTCCTGCTTTCGCAGGAATGACAAAAAACTTAAAATCAAATAAGGCTTATTTTGAAATTCATGCATAAAAATGGTACTCTTTAATCTTAGACCTTAAGTAAAAAGTGTCTACAAAACCACAAACCGTTTTAAACAAAAAAAAGCCCTTAAACAAGGGCTGTATTTTAGTAAAGTATTTAACTTTTTAATTTGCTAACACTTCTAGGTGTTCCAATAATCTATCAAAAACAGCCCCCCAACCATTAAGAATACCCATTTTTTCTTGTTGTTTGCAATATGCTTCAGTATCGTGTACAATATTAAACGTAAAATTTGTTTGATTGCCATTTTTCTCAAAGAAAGCCTGTATTTCTACACCTTCGGTCATAGGCTTAAAATCTGCCGATGAAATTATTTTTTCTAACTCAACAATTTCAGAATATATACCCTCAGAAATAAATTCATTACCATCTGGCATTTCCATAGTATATTTCCATTTTCCTCCAACTTTAAAATTGTGTTCAATCACTTTTGTATTCATGCCTTTTGGACCCCACCACGCTACTATATGGTTTGGTTGTGTCCAAGCTTCCCATACCAATTCTATAGGCGCATTAAAAGTTCTTTTTAAAGTAACAGTTCGGTTGTTAGCATCATTTGTTTTACTCATTTTTCTTGTTTTTAGTTTGTAATGTCATTAAATAATCCTCGAAAGCATCTAACTTATCTTCCCATAAGTTTTTATATTGTTCTATCCATAAAAATGCAGGAATCAGTTTTCTAGGTTGTATTTCACAAAATCGTTCCCTCCCCCTTTTGTTTATCTCTATAATCCCACATTCTTTTAAAATTTTTAAGTGCTTTGAAATTGCAGGACGACTTACTTCAAATTTTTCGGCTACGGTGTTTACAGTTAATGTTTCGTTAGAGAGTAGCTCTATAATATCTCTTCTAACGGGGTCTGCTATGGCTTGAAAAACATCTCTTCTCATATTATTATGTAACTAATCGGTTACAAATATAAATGTAACCGATTAGTTACGCAAATTATTTTATAATAAATTTTAAAAAATCGTTCTTCTTATAAATGAAATAATAGCAAAAAAATCCCTTTTCAAATAAATGAAAAGGGATTTGATATGATATAAAACAGCACATTAAGGCTTATGAAACATTTTTAAAATAATAATACCTATTCTTATTAAAACAAAAGTAACACTACCAAACACCGTAGTTAAAAACGACACCTTTAGTCCTCCTGCTAATCTGTGCGTAGATATTATATCTGTAGCTTCTACAATATCGAAGGCAGTAATAAGACCTATAATGGACCCTAAAAACCCTAACACCAACCCTAATAAGCTTGCATCGGATGCCAGAGCAGACATTTTTTTAGATACGCCTACATCCTTATTTAAACTTAGAAATCCTCTAATTAAAAAGAATATGGCTACTAAAAGACATATCAATATTAATGACATGAATAATGGTCCGCCTTCGTAAAATCTCTTAACTAGTTCTGAAAAAAAGCTTCTTCCTTCTAATATATATAATGTTCTCATAATTTATAAATTTATTGTTTTTTAGTGAATGTTTTTGGTGTATGTCCCATACTTTTAAATACGACTGTTTTATTTTTTAGATCGAAGCTTAAAACAACTCCTGAAGCCTCCTCTGTAGTAAATTCTATTTTTTGTGTAGCAGATAATACTAGTAGTCTACTGTTATCTGTTCCTCCTTTTAATGTTTTTCCGTTTGCCTCAAATACCAAATTGAAAGGCATGCCTTTACACTCATAAATCCCTTCGTATTGCTTGATCTCTTTTTTTGTTAACTCAATTCTATTTATGGTATCAGTTGATGTTAATCTACTATCGTTCTCATTGATGTACTTATAGCCCTCAGATTTATTATAAACTGGTTTTCCTTTTTGTAAAATAGACAAGCTATCTATAACTTTATCATTTTTATTTAATAACTCAGGAAAGGAATCCCGTTGTTTATAATTATTATTTTGGGCGAAACTTATTGCTGTTACTAATAGCAGTATTAATAGTGACTTTTTCATTTGTGATGTTGTTTGTTTTAATATGATTTAGAAATTTTGAACAGTAGAGGTATTAAACTCATAATTACATCCTCAATCACCCTATTATTAGGTTTTAAACAACAAAATGCTTTCTATTAATAAGTCTGTTAAAAGAATTGATAATATAATCATCATAACTAATGGTTTTAATTAAACATGATACAAACTTATAATGCTTTTATCATCGATTAATTAAAAAGCGATGGATGACAGGTTTAGTAATTAAAATAGCAGTATGTTAAAACTATTGCTAAATTGGTTATCCATCTACAAAAACCAAATTAGCTTTAAAAATATGGTAATATTGTAATATTATTTAAGCAAATGTTCACAAAACATTTTTTTTTAAAAAAAATAGGTCAGCTATTACTCCATAACATATTTTGGTGTGGTGTTCTTTTGTTCTACACCTATTTTTTTGGTTTTGATAGTATCGATTTTAGTTATGTATTATCATTTTCGTTATTTCTAATGCCCATAACGATTGCCACCACCTATGTTTTTATTTATAAACTCATCCCTAGTTATCTTATAAAAAAGAGATACTTCCAGTTTGGTTTGTATAGTCTATATACTATTATAATTTCTTCTTATCTCATAGTTATCTCCGTGTTTTATGGACTAATCTATTTATCCCATTTTAAATATGCGAACATGGCCCCAATTAGTAGAAATTTATTTTTTGTCGCTACTGCTGTATATTTAGTAGTTATTGTAGTAAGTGGATTTAAATTGCTAAAACTTAATTTAAAACATATTGAACAAGCGAACAAACTTGAAAATAAAATTTTAGAAACACAGCTTAAACTTAAGGAACAGCAGCTTAATTATTTAAAGATGCAAATTCATCCTCATTTTTTGTTTAATACATTAAATACTATGTATGGATTTGCTTTAAAAAAAGCAGATGAAGCCCCAGAAATGATTTTAAAACTCTCTAATTTATTAGATTATTTACTTTATAAAGTTGATAAACCTTTTGTGTTATTAACTGATGATATTGACCATATTAAAGATTATATAGAGTTAGAAAAAATGCGATTTAATGATACGCTTGATATTATTTTTTTAACAGGAAACATCTCTAACAACATTGAAGTTGCTCCTATGCTGTTACTACCCTTCATTGAAAATAGTTTTAAACATGGTGCTATTAAAAATGGTTTGTTATCAATCAAAATAACATTAACTTGTAAAGATAAAAACATCAATTTTAATATTGAAAATACAAGTACAGAGCCTGAGGCCTATAAAAAAGGCATTGGATTAGAAAACATACAAAAGCGATTAGATTTATTATATAAAGAGAATTACACTTTAAATATTACTAAGGATGATGATCTTTTTAAAGTAAATTTAATTTTAAACACCTTTATTAAAGAATAATTGTTGAAGAACAAAAACATATCGTGCCTTATAGTTGATGATGAACTCATAGCCAGAGAAGTTATAGAAACACATCTAAAAAAAATACCTAATGTTAAAATAATTGCCAGCTGTGGTAATGCTATTGAGGCATTTAGTTATATTAGAAATAATAGTATTGATTTAATTTTTTTAGACATTAACATGCCCGAAATATCAGGAATCTCTTTTGCTAAATCAATTAACAAGGACATTAAAATTATATTCACAACAGCCTATCGGGATTATGCCGTAGAAGGTTTTGAATTACAAGCAGTCGATTATTTACTGAAACCTATTTCTTTTAACCGTTTATTAAAAGCTATTAATAATTATTTTGAAATATATAGTGAGCAGAAAAATACAGTCATAGAAAATACGAATCGCCACGATTTTATGTTTGTCCGATCTGATAGACGTATGATTAAAATAGATTTCAATGCTATTATTTATGTTGAAAGTTATAGTGATTATATTAAAATTCATTTGGCAGATAAAACCATTATAACCCGAGAAACTATTAGTGCTATTGAAGCGAAGTTACCTGTTAAAAATTTTATTAGAATCCACAGATCCTACATTATATCTATAAATAACATAGTTTCTTTTACAAATGAAGAAATAATAATTAATAAAAAATCATTGCCAATTAGCAGAAGTTATAAAAAAGAGGTTTTGCAGGTTTTAGAAAGTTTTTAAAAAAAGATGCCCCTTCTCAAACTAATGAAAAGGGGAGTTATAGAAAGCTGTTAAAAATTAGGATAAGTAACCAACCAAAACTTTAACCCTAACTAAAGTTAATCCTTAATTTTCACTTGGCTCTCTACAATATCTTTTATAGGAATAACTAATTTTCCTTTCTCAGTTTTTAACGTAATAGATATGCTATCTATTGTTTCAACCTCACCTTTAATATTGTTAAATTCGATAACCTGTCCTATTTCGTATAATTTTCTTGCATAAAAAGTTTTTAAAATGTCTCCAACTACTTTTTGTGCTCCAAATCCAAATGCCAATGAAAAGGCCAATAAGAAAGCAGCTAAAATCATGGTTAAATTATTAGTAATAATTTCGGTATTAACACCAGCCTGATTTAATGCTGTAATTGAAACAAATACTAATATGATAAAGAATACGACCTGACTTATAATTTTTGCTCCAGATAAATCCATAGATTCAAAAAAGCCTTTTATCCCTTTCTTAATAACATTTGCTAAAACTAACCCTAAAGTGAATATTACTAATGCTCCAAATAACTGAGGTAAGTAGCCTAAAAGATTATTAATTTGTTTAGAAATTATCGTTAAATTCATTATATCTGAGACTATAATGATTAACATAATATACATGACCCATTTCACAAAATTTGAAATAATTTTAATGGTGTCAAAATTCAACTTTTTACCTTCGACAATTTCTATATCATTTAATTTATCATCTAACTTATTAGCTTTAGCAAGTTTTAAAGCTTTTTTTATGATGCGAACTACAAGTTTTGTAACCAACCATCCTATAAATAAAACAACAAGTACAACTACCAAATTAAAGAGTATTTTTGTTACCTCAGGCCACATATTACTTAAAGATTCCATGGCTTTATCTTTTAATCCTGTTACTTTTTCCATGTTACTATTTTTAAATTAGGTTATATATTTTTAGGTTATTTTGTGTCTTTTCGTTGTTTGATAACAGATTCTATTAGCTCTCCTATATTATATGAAAATAGTGCAGCAAGATCCATAAGCAACTTAGCCATCGCAATATCGCTCATAACCTTAGACTTCAGTTCTTTTGGAACTTCCTTAAGGGGCTTGTTTATGTCTTTAAACGGATTATTTTCCATTACTTAAGATTATCGTTATACACTGTTACCAACTTATCTTTAGCGCGTTTAATTCTCATTTTAACGGCACTTTCACCAATTCCTAAAACACTTTCAATTTCTTTAATAGAAAGAAAATCCTGGTATTTTAGCAATAAAATCATTTTCTCGTCAGGAGAAATTAGTTCCAAAGCTATTTTTAGCTTATCCACTTTCATATCAAGAAAACTATGATCGTCGTCATCTTCAGAAAGGTTTTCAATATCTTTATAGTCTACAGATTGTTTTTCAAATTTCTTAGCTGTATTTCTGGTTACATAATTCACACAATGATTATATGTAAAGGCGTATAGCCATGTAGAGAATTTCGATTTCTCTTTAAAACTTCCTAACTTAACAAAAAGCTTTAAGAAAACATCTTGAGTTAAATCTTGGGCTTCTGCCCCATCTTTTGCAAAACCAAAACACTTATTATATACCAACATAGCATATCTATCATATAAAATCTCAAAAAGCAATGTGTTATTGTCTTTAACAATTGCTTTTACCAGATCTTCGTCAGGGAGCTTATTAATATCTTCGAGGGTCTTCAAATGTAGCGTTTCGCTATTTTAATTATTGATAGTACAAGATAATGAACACTTATGTCATTCACTAAAAACAAAAATAAGTAAGTTTTACCTTAAATACATTTAAAATGTTTAGTAATTATAAAAGACAACTATTTACTAAAAATAAAAAATGAGGCCAAAAAGTTTAGAAATTGTCATTTTGAGTGTCGCCAAAAAAATCTCAAAACATTAAACGTAAAAAGAGATACTTCTCTTTTATTCAGAATGACACACTTTAGGCCTCATTTTAACCAACCAACGAATGAGGTTATTATGTTTCTTAACATACCCAGAAAACATCTTTATTTCTGTGAAATGATAATTGGTAATCTAAAAATTAAAGAATTATTTATTAATTATTCAACAACTCCATCGCTCTTTCAATACCACTTTCTTTTTCATTAGTAAAATCATTGAAAACACTCCAAAAATATTCAAAATTTATTTTTGGATCTTCCGTTTTAGAAATTTGGAATGGAAGGCAATTATCATCTAAATCTTGTAATCGGGTAAGTTTTAGCATGAAGGCTTTCATAATCTTGATTTTTAAATTAATTGTGTTGTTACTATTGACAATTAAAACACCAAGAGGTTGCTTCGGAAAAGTTATTTATTTAATAGTTTAAAATTTTATGATGAAGAATTATTGCATTGTGGGTTAGAAAAAACGTTTTCTTTAAAAATTAAACAAGTATCATCTCAAACACATTAAAAAAAGTTTAGTAACTTGTAAGACAACGATTTACTAAAAACAAAACTTTACAAAATGAAAAGAGGTATATTACTAATCATGGTCCTAAATTTATTTTTTTCTTGTAAAAAGTCCAACGAACAACCAAAAGAACTTATAGTTAAAACCACGACATCATCTAAGTATAATTGTGTCCCGCAAGTTACAGATGCCGAATGGTATAAAAAAGATAACATAGCCCCCCTTTTAAAAGGTTATGATGCAGTAAACTATCCAATTTCGACACAAAATACTTTGGTACAGCGCTATTTTAATCAAGGTATGACATTAGCCTATGGCTTTAATCATGCAGAGGCTGCGCGTTCTTTCTATTATGCCACAAAATTAGATCCTGATTGTGCTATGGCGTTTTGGGGATATGCTTATGTATTAGGACCCAATTATAATGCTGGCATGGAAGATGATAACTACGAACGTGCCTATGGGGCGATACAGAAAGCCAAAGAATTATCCAAAAATGCTACCGAAAAAGAGACGCAATTTATCAATGCTATGGCATTACGTTATGCTCCTGAACCTCCTGAGGATAGAACAACATTAGATACTAAATATTCTGAAGCAATGAAAGCACTATATGATCAATATCCTGAGGATACAGAAATTAGTGCTTTGTATGCAGAATCACTTATGAATTTACATCCATGGGATTTAAATAAAAAAGATGGTACAGAAAAACCGTGGACTGTGGAAATCGTAACACTTTTAGAAAAACTCATTGCTCAAAACCCGAAGCATCCAGGCGCACACCATTTTTATATTCATGCGGTTGAAGCTTCCAATACACCTGAGCGCTCTAATGTATCTGCTAAAGCTTTTGATGATGGCTTAGTTTCTGGTTCTGGGCATTTATTGCACATGCCTTCCCATACATACATAAGAACTGGCGAGTATCACAAAGGCACGCTATCAAATATCGCAGCTGTTAAAGCCGATAGTACTTATGTAACTACCTGTCATGCACAAGGCGCTTACCCACTCGCCTATTATCCGCATAATCATCATTTTTTAGCTGCGACTGCTACTTTAGAAGGTAATAGCCACTGGGCCATGATTGGTGCCAATAAAGTATCTGAACACGTGCATCCAGAAATTATGAAACAACCAGGCTGGGGCACTTTACAACATTACTACACCATTCCATATTATGTGGCTGTAAAATTTAAAAAATGGGATACTATTTTAAATATGAAATTAAAAACTTACGATTTAAAATACCCTAAAGCAATTAGGCATTACGCAGAAGGGATGGCCCATTTGGGAAAAGGAGATTTAAACAAAGCCAAAGCTGAATTATTAGAACTTGAGACCTTAGCAAAAGATGAAACACTAAGTGAGGTGACCGTATGGGATATTAATTCTGTTTATGATTTAGTTAAAATATCTGAAAAGGTATTAAAAGCTGAAATTTTAGCTCATGAAGGTCATTTTAAAGCGAGTATTGTACTTTTAAAAGAAGCTATTAAAATGGAAGATGCATTAAATTATAATGAACCACCAGATTGGTTTTTTTCTATTCGGCACCATTTAGGACGCATTCTTATACTAAACGGACAAAAAAAACTTGCTATTGAATTATACCTTGAAGATCTTGAACGTTTACCCAAAAATGGCTGGGCATATCATGGCATAAAAACTGCTTATGAAGCATCAAATGATAAAGAAAATGCTGAACGTTATAACATCCTTTTTAATGAAAGTTGGCAACATGCAGATTTTGAACTATAAATTAGTTACTTTAATTCTTAATAATACAAAGAGGCTGTCTAAAAGGTAAAGCGTATGTCAGTTCGAGCACAATCGGGAACTTTTGAAGTTCTGGACGTACAAGACATCTCGACTGCGCTCGATGTGACATTTCTTTTTTAAATACTTTTTAGACAGCCTCTTTTATTTTTATAACAAAAAACTATTGAAACGTATAGCTTGTTTTTACAACTTGCGTTAATCGAAAATACCCAAATGCATAACTATCAGGGTTTGTTGTATTAATACAATTTCCTCGTAAAGGCACAGGGGTAGCACTAAAAAGACCTGCACCTTCAGATTGTTCTATGAGAATTTGCATGTAGTTTGAAAATGCTTCAGAAATACCAAAAAATGAAATATCTACTACGTCTCCTGGCATGAATGATTCATTTACATCCTCTGTGTCATCATCATCTTCTTCTTCATACCACATAGGAATTCTATTACCATTAACAAACTCATCATCAGCATCTATTAATGTTGGTAGTAAATCGCCTCGTTTTTGAATCTTAAATAAATAATAATTCTCTTCTGCTTCTGGATCTGTAAAAATAATATTCACTTCTAATTCGTCTTCATCTCCTTCTTCTTTAGACTGATTAACCTCTGTTATATCAGTAACTGGTGTCATGGTTTCGTTTGCTGTATAGGTTTCACCTTCATGAATGACTTCTAAAGTATACGATTGTCCTATTACAGGAATAAAACCAGTTGTTCTATATGTACCATTACTTTGATGTGCAAAAATAAATTCTGTTCCATTACCATCATTAACAACTCTAACCGATGCATTTGTAATACTAGTATTAGTTGTTGTATCGAAATAAGGCGTTGACTTACTTAATTTTATAATTTGATTGTTTCCTGTAGTCCCTTTTTCCCAATCAAGCGAGGCCTCAATAACCAATCTACTAGGTGCTGTTTGTACATCCACATCTATAACATCATCACAAGATGCTAATGATATTGTTAAAAGAAGTATTACTAATTTAAAATATGTTTTCATGTGTTCTTTTTTTATTATTTTTTTATTTATCACACGTAACGCCATAATCAAAAATATTCGACCGTTAATTAAGCGTTTCATTTTATTAAAATTTAAAGTTATATGTTACTGAAGGCACCATTGCAAAAATGGCAGTTCTAGTCGCTTCATTGACACCTAAATTTTCATTTTGGGCAAAAGAAATTGAAGCTGCATTCTTTTGATTATATAGATTATAAATACCAAAAACCCATTCGCCTTTCCATCTTCTATTCGGTTTTCTATTGGGTTTGTAAGTTGCCGAAACATCCAGCCTGTGATAAGCTGGAAGCCTATCAGAATTCCTATTAGAATAACTAGCTATAGACTGCCCTTCATATTGATATTGTCCATTAGGATATGTTACTGGTCTTCCCGTTTGAAAAACAAAATTACTACTAAACGTCCATTTATCATTTAACTGGTAAGCGCCTGTGATTGATAAATCATGTGTTCTATCAAAAGCAGAATTATACCAGTCACCATTATTGATTCCTGGACCACCTGCATTGCCTCCCAAGGTTCTCTGTTCTGCTTTAGATAAAGTATAGGCTACCCACCCTGTAAATCTACCTTCATTTTTACGTACCAAAAACTCCAAACCATAAGCTCTGGCTTCGCCATTTAAAATTTCAGTCTCAATAGTATTTTGACCTATTAGATATGACCCATCAATATAATCTATTCGATTATCGGTTGTCTTATAATAGCCTTCAACTTCTAGCGAGTATTTTTTGTCATTAAAATTTCTAAAATACCCTAATGCATACTGGTCAGACAACTGTGGTTTAATATACTTTCCACTGGTAGTCCATACGTCTAAAGGTGTAATCGAAGTTGTATTGGATAATAGGTGGATGTATTGAGCAGATCTTGAATAACCTGCTTTTATAGAAGAAAATTCGTTTAATTGATATGCTAAGGCTGCTCTAGGCTCTATGTTCCCAAAGCTTTTAATAGTTTCTCCTTTTTTATAAGGCGTTTCACCTACTTCAGTACCTCGTTCATAAATACCCAATAGACTGTTGTATACTACAGGTTGGTTGTTAGCATAGTCTACCATTGCCTGTCCTCCTAATCGACTAAAAGCACTGTATCTTAATCCGTATTGCGCTGTTAATTTATCTGTTATCTTATGTTCTGCATTAACATACAAGCCACTTTCAAATGCTTTTTTTCTATCTAATGCCAAACGGTTTATAGGTGACGTATCTGAAGTAGGGCGTACCTGGCCTGGATCAAAATCATAATAAATACCACTAATTCCAAAATCTAATTTAAACTTATCATTAGCATAATATTTTAGATCATATTTTACATTATAATTATTAATTGAAGAAATCCAATCAAACTCATCGTCTTTAATTTCTAAATCATAATCATACTTACTATAAATTAAAGATAAGTTAGAAAACAATCGGTCATTAAAAATATGATTCCATCTTAAATTCCCAGAAGCATTACCATAACTACTGGCAAAGCTTTTTCCAAACTTAAAAGAATCTCTACCAAAATACCCTGATAAATATAGTTTGTTTTTATCACTTAATTTATAGTTAGTTTTAAGATTTAAGTCATAAAAACCAAGTCTGTTATCTTCATTTACTGCAGCTAAAAACAAGTTAATATAGGAACTTCTACCCGCTACTAAAAAAGATCCTTTATCTTTAAACATAGGGCCTTCTACAGCAAGTCTACTGGAAATTAAACCAACACCTCCAGTAAAAGCAAGGTTTTTACTATTCCCATCTTTTTGGCGCACATCTAATACAGACGATGTTCTACCTCCAAAACGAGCAGGAATGCCTCCCTTGTACAATTTAATATCTTTAATAGCATCTGCATTAAATACAGAAAAGAATCCTAACATATGTGAGGTATTATAAATAATCGCCTCATCTAATAATACTAAATTTTGATCTACAGCACCTCCTCTTACATGAAAACCTCCTGTTCCTTCTCCATTTTTTGTAACTCCAGGTAACATTTGTAAAGATTTTATAATGTCAACCTCTCCAAGTACCACTGGCATTTGTTTTACTGTTTTTATATTCAATTTAGAAACACTCATTTCTGGCTTCTTAAGGCTTACTCGTTCTGTTTCTTCTGCAACCACAACAACTTCTTCTAATTGGGTTGAGAGTTCTTTAATTTCAAAATTTACTTTTTGGTTTTGATCTAAAGTTATTTCTTTTCTCATATTTTCAAACCCCATATAAGAAACGATCAAGGTATAAGTCCCTTTTGGAGCTGTAATGGAAAAGAATCCATACTCGTTACTAATAGAACCAATACTGGTTCCTTTTAAAAATACCGACGCCCCAAAAGCTGTTTCTCCATTTTTTGCCTCTTTAACTATACCACTGACGGTATAATTTTCTTGTGCTGACAGAACAGCTGTAAATAACATAAATAATAATACTAGATTTTTCATTCGTTTTTTGATTAATGATTGTTTTAAAGTCTTAATATGATTTGTTGTTATGTAATATTCAATTCGCTTTTAAACGCATTAGTTTTGCATTTAATGCTCAACCACCTTCTTTTTAATGCTGTTTTTGTGTTCAAGCCAAACCCTAAAATGGGTTTAAAAATTTTATCGATTGCCTTTTTGTGATTATTCTCCATCATTCTAATAATTAGATATTCGTTTTTGATTATTATTTTTTTTTAATGTTTTCATCACACTTTACCTATTGACACCTCAAATTTCAAAGGGTTGCATGAATCGTTTTTTTTATGAATAATTTATGACTTAAACATCTCTGGGTTTTTAAATCCATCTTCGAGCTTGAGTTGAAATATTTATTTGTATTATATGGTCTTGTATACTTTAAAATTCTTGACAAAAATGCGACGAATTAGGGTATAAAAAGACAAAGTTTACAAGGGGTATAAAAATAGGTGTACGTGCTTACAAGGAAACACCTGCAATCTCCTAAAAAACAGCACATTTAATCAATATTTGGCATCTAAGAAAATGAAGTGACGCATGCAGGGAAGAAGAAAATTTATCTTCTAAATGTTTACTGTATTAAAATACTCTGTCGGTGTTTTACCCGTATGTAGTTTAAAGTGTTTATTGAATGTAGATTTAGTACTAAAACCACAATCGTATGCCAAAGAAATCATAGTATATTTTTTATTCTCAGGTAGTGAAGCCAATGAAATAAATGCTTCAATCCGAAGCGAATTTATATAATTGTAAAAATTCTTTCCTTCCTTTTCATTGATTACTTGCGACAAATAATTTGGATGTATTTCCAATCGTTTAGATAACTCCACCAGAGTAAGGTTCACATCCTTATAAGAAGAAGTATCTTTCATCATTTTTTTTAAGTTAATATAAATTTCGGAAGCTGCTTCATCATTTAAACCAGATTTAGCATATTTTTCAGCTACTGTATTCGGTTTTAAATTGGGCTCTTTATTGCTATTATTTTTAAGCTTGATAACCGCTTTCTCCGACTCTGAATTAGAATTAAAAATATTTAATTGATTGATTCCAAAAACAGCAATGCACAAAACAAAAACGACTACAATCGAAAAAATAATGCGATTATCAAAAAAGGCCGAAAACAACCAAATTATAACAAACCCAAAAGAAAGTAATCGAAGCCATTGTAATTCTTTTTTATCTGTATTGGAAAAACGATCCTGAATTTTTATTTGATGTCTTTTTATTAGAATAATAGACCAAATAGAATATATTAATCCAGATATTGCAATAACCAAATTATTCATTATTACATACCATTCGTATCCTATTCCTTCATTCTTATAAACATATATTTTTTCAACGCCTGTTAAGCAATAAAATGGAATAGCTAAAAGGTATACCAAAAGAGTTGGTAGCAGGTGTAATAGTATTTTCGGAGTACTATTTAATGGAGTTCCTGTTATCTCCCTTACGTAGAAATACAAAAAAACACCAATCATAACAGGCATCCCAAAATCAACACCTAACCAATACGGGTATTGATAAGTAATTTCGGTAATATTTAAATAATTAAATATTTGGTTAATAGAAATTAATATCAACCACAATACTAGTATTTTATCTGCGCGCGATTTGTTCTTTTTTATTAATAAAAGAAACGAAAGAAAAATGGCTATAAATATTCCTAATATAAAAAACACTCTGTAGGTTTAAGAATTAAACAAAATAACACAATATTTTTTTCATTATTGAGCATCACAAAAAAAACACATAAAATATAAACAAACTTGTTTATACTACCTCGGTTTCTTAAAGTAAAATAGTTATGATTTATCTATATTTACCTTATGCAACTTCACCCGCTATACAAACGCTATTTTAAACAAATTCTTACTTTTGGAATCATTTGGTTATTCTTTGGTCTTACATATGTTATGCTAGAATACGGAATATTAGGAAAATCCACCCTATACCCTGCTACAGGAAACCAATACAGTCCCTATAATTCTTTAATTATGGTAAGTACTGGTAGTTTTCTTATGGGATTGGCCCAGGGAACTATTGAACTTTTTTGGCTCAAAAGGTATTTTATTAATAAATCATTTTGGATCAAGATTTTATTTAAAAGTATATTTTATCTTTTTTTTGTTCTTACTTTTCTTGTTGTTATAACACTAATAAATAACGCTTATTTATACAAAGCTTCGATATTAGATCCCATTGTTAAAAATAGTTTACTGGTATTCATAAAAAAATTCTCTTTTTGGAGTGTTATCATATATACAGGCATTATTTTAGATATCGCATTGTTTTATTCAGAAATCAAAGACTATTTAGGTAATAATGTATTGTCAAATTATCTTGGAAAATACCATAAACCTAAACAAGAAACACGCATATTTATGTTTTTAGACATGAAATCATCGACCACAATAGCTGAAAAATTAGGTCATGAAAAATATTTTGAACTATTAAAAACCTATTATGCAGATATGACAAATGCTATTTTAGAAACCTCTGGTGAAGTATATCAATATGTTGGGGATGAAATAGTTGTTACCTGGAAAGAAACACCTGGGCTTTATAAAAATAACTGTATTCATTGTTTTAGAAAGATTTCTGAAAAAATAGATAAAAAAAGAAATAAATATATAGAACGATTTGGTTTAGTACCCGAATTTAAAGCAGGTTATCATGTGGGCATGGTAACTACTGGTGAAATAGGCATCATTAAAAAAGAGCTTATTTATACTGGTGATATTTTAAATACTGCTGCCCGAATTCAAGCAGAATGCAATACCTATAATTCAAAAACACTTATTTCTGAAAAACTGTTTAATAAGATAACCGAAGACCATGGCTACTCATTCATGAAAATTGACAAATTATTGCTTGAAGGAAAAAAAGAATATATTCAACTGTATGATGTCGTTTATAATTAAATAAAATATGATGCAGTCCATTGATGGCTTCTACTATAGAGTTACCATTTGTTCTATAATTAATACTTTACCACTTGTAATTTGATCCCTTATGTTTTCAGAATATCTAATTTCAGAATTCTACTTTATTCTACTGTCATTACAACTTATTAACTTAAAAAGCGAAACGAACTCCAATCACGACTAATAATATTTCCCAAAAGTGTAAATTAAATATCTGTTAATATTGGCTTCTTTAATTTAAGTCTGTAATAATACTTCTAAATGATTTCATGGTCAGAGTTTTAAAATTTATTTATCAAAAGCTAATGACTTCATATCATTATTTGCTTTCAACATTTTATCTTTTCGCTTCAATTTCAACCCAAAAGATATTCTAAGAATATTAAATTTCCTAATTACAAACCAATAGGTAATTATAATAGACATTAAAGAGAAAACTATTATTAAAACAGCTTGCGACAAATAAGATATTTGCCATTTCAATACAAAGTAACCTACAAATATTAAAGCTGGTTGATGCAGTAAATAAAAAGGATAAATAGCTTCGTTTATTACCTTCCTAAACTTATGATCTTTATTAAAGTACCTTTTGAAATAGCCAATTGCTGTTAAGCTACAAGATAATGAAATTATCATTTCTGTAATACCACGAAAATAATCTTGCCCCACAGAAGACTGACCGAAAATTAAAGGCAATGAGAATAAAATTATTGTTGCTATAATAGTTTGATACAAGTAGAGTCTTCTGCTATTCGCCAAAGTTTTAATCACTTTACCACTAGTAAACAACATAAATCCGCTAATAAAAAACAATAAATAATAAGTAAAATAAGCCCAGTCGTTATATAAGGCATGCGTGCTCTTTGGAAAATATTGTCTTAAAATTAATTGTGATAGAATAATGATTAGCAACAGCCAATTTAACCCTCCTTTTTTAGAGACTAATGCTATTAGTTTTCCTCTAATCATATTATAATGTCCACTTTTAGTATAACTTAAAAAAGGAGTGATAAGTAAGGAAATAATAAATAAATATAGAATAAACCATAAGTGATGCCAAGAAATGTTACCAACTGGATAAGGGCCACCATCAAACATATGTGGTATATAATCCAAAAATGAACCGTAGACATCAATACGTTCAACATATACCATTAATGGTACTAGTGTAAAAAATCCAACTGTAAATGGAATATACAACCTTGTAAAACGCTCTTTTAAATATTGCCAACTTGTTCTGTGTCCAATGGCGTAATACGTACCAACCCCAGATACTAAAAATAATAATGGCATTCTCCATAAATGCAACCACCACATAATAGGATCTAAAAACTCGAATGTTTTATCACTATTAACATGCCATTGCTCTGGTCTAAAAATCATACCCACATGAAAAAAGAAAACACTTATAATGAGTCCTATTCTTAGCCAATCGATAAAATACTGTCTTTGTTTTGTTGTTTTTAGTTGCCCATTCATAACTGTTCGCTTTTTGATTTGGTTCAAAAGTATCAACAGCCTGTCTGTTTTAACGAATCAGCCTATAAGGGAGGGGTTCTGGTTTATAGGGAAGCACAAACAAACACTAATAATCAAACAGTTACAAGTCTCTAAATTGTGATGGTGTTTGTGAAGTTATTTTTTTAAATGCTGAATTAAATGCCGATTTAGAGTTATATCCTACTCTTTCAGCTATTTCTTCAATGGTTAATTTTTTACCTAAATCTGTTTTTAGAATAGCTTTAGCTTCATCTATTCTATAAGTTGCTAACAGTTCGAAAAATGATTGATTTAATCGCTCATTAATAACCTGAGACACATGATGGGAGCTTTCATTTATCCGTTTAGATAAATCTGAAAGAGAGGCAGAATTACTCGCATAAAACTTCTCGTTTTTCATCTGATCCACAACTCTTTTTAATATAACATCTTTTTGTCCTTCTACCAATGATGATTTTTTATATTTCAAAACAGGGCCTTCTAAAAATGAAGATACTTCTGTATAATACGACGATGTATTCATAATTTGAAAAGCCGTCAAAAAAATCATAAAACAGACATATAAAAAGATTAGATAGTCACCAACATCGCTTTCAAAGGTTATTTTTACAAAAATTAAAATAGTGGTGATTATTAAAAAATGATAAAATGAATTTCTAAGTGATTTTAATGTTTTATCATTGGTTCTCAAAATCGATTCTCCTCTTTTTTTTGCCGATTGAAATAAGCGATAAGCCACAACACCAATGTACATAAGAATATGAATGATAGTAGCCAAGTTAACAGAGTTACGAATTCCCAAAGGATCTCCTGTATATACTTTTGTCGTTTGAATATATGGTATATCTAAATTCATCACACCAATATTATCATTGTATTTAAATACATCTTCCTGAAAGAAAAAGAATAAACAATACCCAAACCATACTATAAAAGGAATAAAATGAAACCAATCTTTTTTGTTTCTTTTATGACCCAATTGAGACGTCATAAACAAGTAAATAAGAGGTGCTATTACAAAGTTTAAAGGTTCCGAAAAATTAGTAAGCCATAATACTTTAAAAATATAACTCGTGTAATTAAGCCAACCTTCAAACATAATAAGCGATAAAGCCAAAATTAAAACCCCCATGTATAAATTGGGAGATTTGTTATGTATCGATTTTTTAATTAAAAAATAAGACACAAACAGACCAAAACAAATACCTGCAAAAATGATTAAGCCAATAATATTTGTATGAATAGGAATGTTCTGCATATTTCAAAAATAGTAATAAAAAAAGCGAACTCAATAAGTTCGCTTTTTTTATTATCTTAAAATACTTTGGTTATTATATATGCAAAGCTCTATCCTCAGTAGCCGCTAAAGCCGCTTCTTTAATAGCTTCTGTAAATGTTGGATGTGCATGAGACATACGCGATACATCTTCAGCAGATGCTCTGTATTCCATAGCAACCACAGCTTCTGCAATCATATCTGCTGCACGAGCTCCCACCATGTGTACTCCTAAAATTTCATCAGTAGTTTTATCTGCAAGAACTTTCACAAATCCGTCTAAATCCATGCTCGCTCTACTTCTACCTAAAGCACGCATTGGGAATTGACCTGATTTGTATGCTACTCCTGCTTCTTTAAGCTGCTCTTCAGTTTTACCAACTGCAGCAACTTCTGGCCATGTATAAACAACACCTGGTATTAGGTTATAATCGATATGTGGTTTTTGACCTGCTAATGTTTCAGCAACAAATACACCTTCTTCTTCTGCTTTATGTGCTAACATCGCACCTTTTATCACATCTCCAATCGCATAAATATTAGAAGCACTCGTCTGTAAATGATCATTAACTTCAATTTGTCCTCTATCATTCAATTTCACACCTGCTGCTTCTGCATTTAAGGCATCTGTATAAGGGCGACGTCCAACAGAAACCAAGCAATAGTCTCCTTTAAATTCTACTTCTTCTCCTTTTTTGTTATCTGCCTTCACAATAACTTCATCACCAACACGCTCAACAGACTTTACTTTATGAGACGCATTAATTTTAAATTTCTGTTTCTTTAAAACTTTATTAAGTTCTTTAGATAAACCTGCATCCATTGTTGGAATAATACGATCCATAAACTCAACAACAGAAACTTCTGCTCCTAACCTTTTATAAACCTGTCCAAGCTCTAAACCAATAACGCCACCACCAATAACAATTAAATGTTTCGGTATTTCTTTAAGTTTTAACGCTTCTGTAGAAGTGATAACTCGCTCTTTATCAATATTTATAAATGGCAAATTTGAAGGTTTACTTCCAGTTGCAATAATGGTGTTTTTTGCTTCAATTTCAGTAGTTTCTTCTCCTGAAATCGTAATATGAGTGGCATCTTTAAAACTTCCTAAACCTTGGTAAACATCAATCTTATTTTTCTTCATCAGGAAATCAATACCACCAGTAGTCTGGTCAACAACTGCTTGTTTACGAGCAATCATTTTTTCTAAATTCACCTTTATATCGCCTGGTATTTCTATACCATGTTCTTCAAAATGTTTTACAGCATCATCGTAATGATGAGAAGAATCTAAAAGTGCTTTACTTGGTATACAACCAACATTTAAGCAAGTACCTCCTAGCGTAGAATACTTTTCTATAATGGCTGTTTTCATTCCTAATTGCGCACAACGTATTGCTGCTACATATCCCCCAGGGCCTGAACCTATTACGGCTACATCGTATGAATTCATAAAATATATTTGATGTTTTATTTTTAATATAGAACGTAAAAATACGAATGTTTTATGGGAAGGCAATAAAAAACATAAGTCTTATCGTTTACTTTTTATATCTTTTAAAACCCAATCAAACTCAGGGTCTTTTTTTAGGTTTCTATCAATAATTGTGGGTGAAATTTCAATATCTGGCATGACACCATAACCATCTGGGTTTTGTTTTTGAGGCGCTTCTATTTGCATCATCCCCATCCTTATCTTTAACTTAGTAGTTGGTAATTCATATATTTTATAAATTCCTGCAACAGTCCCATTATATGCACCTCCTGTTTCTTCTCCAACAAAAACAGCTCTTTTAGTTGCTTTTAAATGTGTTGATATTAAAGAAGATGCCGAAAATGAGTTCCCATTAATAAGTACATAGATATTACCCGTAAAACGTAAAGGTTTTGGTGCTTTAACTTTGGTTTGCCTAAACCTGTAATACAACTTACCATCGTGCTTTCTCGTTCTTATTAAATTCTGAACAATAATTATTGGAGAGAAAATCCCCGATAACACTTTAATACTATTTGGCGTTGTGTTACTCATTAAGAATTTTAAGAACGGTATGCGACTATTTACTTCACTATCTTCAATAAACTTATAGGGTTTGTCGGTTAAATAAGCGTACAAATAATCTATTTCGGCAATTCTACCTCCACCATTATCTCTTAAATCTAAGATTAAATTTTTCGTTTTTGCTGAATCTAACCTTGCAAAGCTTTCCTTATAGAATCTTTTATAATTACCATTGGTAAAACTCCTTAATTTCATATAGGCCGTACTTTTATCTGTATCAACAAAATAAAAGTTTCGTGTGTATTCATTATACTTTTTTATATAACCATGCTTTCTTTTAAACTTACGTTTCTTTTTAAAAGCCAAGCGATTTACTTTTTTCTCTGCCGAAGTTAATTTGACACGTTTTTTAGTTTTAGTAGAATCTGGTTTTTTTCCTTTAGGTTTTTCTTTCTTTTTTATTCTTCTAAACGTTTTTACAAACAAAGAGTCCTTATTTTTTAAAGTAAGCCTTAAACTATCTATATAACCTTTGTCTTTATAATAAAAATTTGAAAAATGCCGCCCCACGTACCTGTCATGTAATGTGGTATTATAACCATCTGAAGAAAAGCGTTTTTTATATACTGCTATTAAATCGGAAATGAAGTCATCTTCTATTTTTACAACTTCACTTCCTACAATTGAAGAATCTTTAGCCCTGGTACTTTTAACCCAAAGTTTATTTTCTAAATACTCAAAATCTAAAGCGTAAAATTCAAGCTTACGTTTCAGTAATTCTTTACGTTCTCTCTTTGTATACCATTTATTCGCAGAGCTTAGTGAGATGTGACCTTGTTTAATTTGAGAGACTACTGGTGCTAACTTTTTGTAAAATTCTCGAGAATTAATAGGGGTTTTAATAGTGGTTTTTAAACTATCAAACTTAAAATCTAACACTTGCTTTGAAGTATATTGATATAATTTTGGATGATGCTTTTTTAATTGATTATAGACCTTGTCTATATCTTCATGTAAATATGTTACATCATGCAACTTTGTTATTTGTTCATTATGGTTTTTAATACTTTTACAAGACACTAAAACCAATAAAACTAAAACGAATAAAATTGCTTTTTGCATATATTAAATTGAATTATAACTGCTAAAGTAATTGTATTTACTTAAAAGTATAATCAATTAATAATTCTTTAACGCCTTTATATAATATTTCAATAGTCTCACATATTAATAACTTCATAAAATTATGTAGTTTTGTCCTCCATGCAAAAAAACATTAATATACAGAACAAAAAGGCACGTTTTCAATATGAAGTATTGGATAAATATACGGCTGGAATTGTGCTAACTGGAACAGAAATTAAGTCAATACGTAGCAGTAGAGCATCTATAGCCGAAAGTTTCTGTGAATTTAATGAACAAGGAGAGCTTTTTGTTATTAATATGACTATTGAAGAATATGCTTTTGGTAATTATTACAATCACCGTCCTAAAGCAGAGAGAAAGCTTTTATTAAACAAAAAAGAATTAAAAAAACTACTAAAAGAAGTTCAAAATACAGGACTTACCATTATTCCTCTGCGATTATTTATTAATGAAAAGGGCTATGCCAAAATGGACATTGCCTTAGCGAAAGGAAAAAAGCTATACGACAAGCGAGAAACTATTAAGGATCGTGATAATAAGCGTGATTTAGATAGAATCAAGAAAAATTTCAAATAATTACCCTTTTTACTTCTACTACACACAAATAACTGGCTTCGTGAAAACGTTGCTATATAGTTATCGATAAAATATTTTTAAATTTAAGAAAGCATTAACGTTTCAAGACTCACAAAACCTTTATTTTGTTAATCTAAATATACTTATCATATTTCAAGATGAAAAAAACGATATCAGTTATACTATTGTGTATTACAACACTATCAATACAAGCACAAGAAGAAACAAAAAACTATTTGGAAAAAGTACAGACGCTAGATAGCACCATTGAGACATTATATGCTGTTATTTCGGGAGAAAAAGGTGCAAAAAGAGATTGGGAGTTATTTAAATTTTTATTTAAGCCTGAAGCAAAATTAATACCTTCTGGAAAAAACAAAGAAGGCGCTTATAAAACACGTTATATGTCTCCAGATGATTATGTAAAAGGTTCTGGGAAATGGCTGGTTGAAAATGGCTTTTTTGAAAAAGAAATCCATAGAGAGGTAGATATTTTTGGTAATATCGCCCAAGTATTCAGTACCTATGAGTCTTTTCATAGTGAATCTGACACAAAACCATTTATGAGAGGCATTAATAGTATTCAGCTTTTAAATGATGGTAAACGTTGGTGGGTAATCAATATTTATTGGACTCAGGAAACTAAAGAAAATGCGATTCCTGAAAACTATCTTCCAAACCAATAAATCATGATAAAAAGTATAAATCATTCTCTTAAACTAAAATCTATAGCATTAACAGGCGTTTTTATTATAACAAGCGTTTTTTTTAGTTTTGGACAAGAAACAATAACAAAAGCTGCACCGACCTTTAAGGATGGTGAAGCTCAAATCGTAGAAGCTTTTGAGGATGCCAGTAAATGGATCAGGCATGATTTATGGGTGGAAACCACGTTTGATACGGATGGCGATGGTAAATTAGATCGGATGCATGTCGCCGTTACAAGACCGCATCAAACAGAGAGTGACAGCTTAAAACTTCCCATTATTTATGTTTCCAGTCCTTATTTTGCTGGTGTTGCCCCAAATGTTAAAGGGCTTTTTTGGGATGTAAATCACGAACTTGGAGACACCGCTAAAGAGCGGGCTCATCCTGAGGTAACACGAACAGGCAAACGCCCAATTATATCTAATTCTCATATAAGAAAATGGGTGCCTCGAGGTTATATTGTAGTGCACTCGTCTTCTCCTGGTACTGGACTATCGCAAGGAGCACCTACCGTTGGAGGCAAAAACGAATCTTTAGCACCAAAAGCAGTTATTGATTGGTTATGTGGACGTATAAAGGGCTATAAAACGATCGATGGTAATGAAACTGTTACAGCCTATTGGTCAACTGGAAAAGTTGGTATGACTGGAACATCCTATAACGGCACACTTCCTGTAGCAGCTGCCACAACAGGTGTTGAAGGCTTAGAAGCTATTATCCCCATTGCGCCTGTTACCTCTTTCTATAATTACTACAGATCAAATGGATTGGTCAGGTCGCCAGGAGGCTATCTCGGAGAAGATGTTGATGTGCTTTATGATTTTATTCATAGCGGTGCAGAAGCGAATCGTCCATACAATAATAAAACCATTAGGGATACCGAAATAAAAAACGGTATGGATAGAATAACTGGGGATTATAATGACTTCTGGAAAACGCGTAATTATATTGATAATGCAAAAAACATGAAGGCAGCCCTATTAATGTCTCATGGTTTCAACGACTGGAATGTAATGACTGAACATAGCTTCCTGTTATATAAGAAGACCAAAGAAATGGGTATTCCTACTCAAATATTTTACCATCAAAACGGACACGGCGGTCCTCCTCCTATTAAACTAATGAATCGTTGGTTTACTCGGTATTTACATGGTGTTGAAAATGGTGTTGAAAACGATGCTAAAGCTTGGATTGTTCGTGAAGATGATGCTATATCTGAACCGACTGCTTATAAAGACTATCCAAATCCAGAAGCTTCTAATATCACATTGCATTTAACATCAGGTGGACAGAAGGCTGGTGGATTGAACACTTTTAAATACAAGAAACAAGGCAAAGAAATCTTAGTTGATGATTATTCGTTTTCAGGTAAAGATCTTGCAAAAGCAGAAAATTCTAAATACCGACTACTTTATGTGACTCCTAAATTGACAAACGATATTCATATTTCTGGAACACCTAAAGTAACCGTAAAATTAGCAAGTAGTAAATCAGCAGCCAATCTATCTATTTGGTTGGTATCGTTACCATGGAATGAAGCAGGTGCACAAATCACTGATAACATCATTACACGAGGCTGGGCAGATCCTCAAAATCATAAATCGTTAACTAAAAGCACACCTTTAAAGTCGGGAAAATTCTATGAAGTTTCTTTTAATTTAATGCCAGACGATCAAATCATTAAGGCAGGACAACAGATAGGCCTTATGATTTTTTCTAGTGATAAAGAATTTACATTACACCCTAAAGCAGGTACTGAGTTGACAGTTGATTTGGATGGAACTAGTTTAACACTGCCTGTAGTTGGTGGTATTGATGGTTTTAATGGAGCTTTAAGAGATTAAAAACGCTATTTATCTAAACATAAACATTCCATAACAGATACGCTATCAAACACAAAAAATATTGAGAGGAATTACCCTAAAACACAAACACTGAATACAGGGTGTTTAAAATGATACAATATTCATATTTTTGTTTAACAACTTATATAATTATGTCTGAAAAATCACTTACAGAAGATGAATTAAAAAAAATAATGCCTTTAGTTAATGAAGCAGAAATTAATAGTTATCTAAAAACTAGAATAGAATGCTTTGATCTCATAAAAGATTGTGAAGCTGACGTTAAAAATTATTACCAAAACCTTATTGGTGAAATAGATCTCTTATTTAATGACAATGATCCTGAACTTATAGAAGGAGTGGAAGAAATGATGGGTGAGCTTATTTCAAAAAATCCTAAAGACCCAATTCAATTACTTAGTTTCTGCAGCATTGAATCTGGCAATTATTCAATTCGCTTATCTGCCTTTGAAAACGTCAATAATGATGACCATTCTCAACAAGGAGAAGCTATTGCAACTGATGTAGCAAATTACTACCTTGAAGATTTAGATGATGTATTTAGTGATATTTTTTACAATGAATATGTCGATGAATATGATCTTGAGTTAGACGATTTTTGGGATTTGCCTAATATGAAAAAAATAATGCAGATTAAACGTTGTATAAAAGAATCTTTAGATAATTTTGATTTATCTACTTTAAACATTAAGTATCCTCTTTATGTATATCTCGATTTTGAAGAAACTGATCATGGTTCAGGTATTTTGGTAACTAAAATAGACTCTTAAAATAATTAACTGGTATGATTACTGTTATGATTTAAAATGAGTTTATTTGTAACACATTTCTAAAATATCTAAAAAGAAAAACAGAATCGAATCTTGATCAAATATTGGTTTTATAATATTTAAGTATTTGATGATTTTAATACAATTGCAAACAACTCAAATTAGTATAAAAAAGCATTTGTGGAATTTAAAAAAAGGAAAGGAACTTAATATATTTAGTAAGTTTCGAAACACCTAAAAATACTGATTTCAAAATGAACCCAATTTCAACCCTAATAGAAAAACTAAGCAGCCTAAATTTATGGAACAAGACATTAGAGTTAAAAAGGAATGAATATCTAAAAGTAAAAGGCAGTATTGACACCAATTTATACCTGATAGAAAATGGTGCCATTAGAATTTTTGTTTTAGATGAGTATGAAGAACACACCATCCGATTTGGCTATAAAAATAATTTAATTGCGGCACTGGATTCCTTTTTAAGCGAAAAACCTTCCGATTTATACATCCAGGCTTTAAAACATACGACCTTAAAAGTCATGGATAAAAGTACATTCGTGAATTTCGTATCAGAATCCACCAAAAACACTAAAATATGGCAGCAAATTCTAGAAAGTTTTGCACTACAGCAAATGGAAAGAGAACGCGATATTTTAACAACTTCTCCCTTAGAACGGTATAATCGTGTTTTGAAACGGAGCCCGCAACTTTTTCAGGAAATACCCAATAAATATATTGCATCATACCTAAGAATGACTCCAGAAACCCTTTCAAGAATTAAAAAATCTTAATTTGAATCAAGATTTATATCCGTTTAAATTAAAACCTTTGTAAAAAAATAATTATGAAGGTAACATCGGAAGCAATAATTACAGAGTTAATAGAGAAAACAAGACTAAATATCAATCAAGTGGCTGCATTGGATCAAAAACCGATCAATGCGCTTAATTGGAAAGAAGATAAAGAGATTTGGAGTGTCTTAGAATGTATTGAACACCTAAATCTATACGGAAACTACTATTTACCAGAAATAGAGCAAAGAATTATAAAAAGTCAGTCTAAACCAGAAATTCATTTTAAAACAGGTCTTTTAGGTAACTATTTTGCCAAAAGCATGCTACCAAAAGAAAAGTTAAACAAAATGAAAACCTTCAATGACAAAAACCCTAATGGTAGTGATTTAGATAGAACAACCCTAGAACGTTTTTTAATACAACAAGAAAAAATGCTAGAACTTTTAGATAAAGCTAGAAACATAAGTTTAAATAAAACAAAAACAAGCATTAGTATTTCAAAGCTAATCAAACTTAAGCTTGGAGATACTTTTAAAGTTGTTATTTATCATAACGAGAGACATATGACACAAGTAGCTAAAATTTTAGAAAACTATAAATAACTTTTAAAACACGTAGAGCAAAGCGAAGACTCTTATAAACCTAAATATAAGAGTCTAAGATTTCAAGAGATTTTTCATTTCATTCAGAATGACACCCTATACTATCCTATTTTTCTATTCAATTAATTCTTATCCTCCAGTAAAGGCACAAAACGGAATTCTCCAAACTCTTCTTGTGAAAATTCTTTTTGTCCTTTTCTAGTAAACATAGTCATAATTTGCACATCATCCCCGACAGGAATAACCAACCTACCTCCTATTTTTAGCTGGCTCAATAATGGTTTAGGCACAAAAGGGGCACCAGCAGTAACAATAACACTATCAAACGGTGCCTCATCAGCCAAACCTTTATAACCATCACCAAAAATGAGTTTTTTAGCACGGTAGCCCAATTTTGGTAAAAAATTACTGGTTTTTTTAAATAATTCTTGCTGACGCTCAATACTAAAAACTTTGGCTCCTAATTCACATAAAACGGCTGTTTGATACCCGCTTCCAGTGCCTATTTCTAAAACCTTATCTCCTTTTTTCACCTGTAGTAATTCACTCTGAAATGCTACTGTATAAGGTTGCGAAATAGTTTGGTCTGCGGCAATAGGAAAGGCTTTATCTTGGTAAGCATGGTCTAAAAAACCAGAATCCATAAATAAATGTCTAGGAATATTTCCTATCGCATTTAAAACATTTATATCTGTTATTCCTTTGGTCTTTAAAACATTAACCAATTTCTGGCGTAATCCTTTGTGTTTAAAAGTATCTTTCAATGTTAGGGAGGTTTAGTAATGCTAAAATTAGTCAAACATTTTCAAGATGAAAACAAAATAAGTAAAATTTATTTACCGCATGAAATAAGCAAAAAATTAGCTGTAAATAATCAAATTCATGTTGTAAATATGTTATTTTTGTTGAAAACGTAAAACATATGCTTAAAGTTGGTGTGCTGGGTGCTGGTCACTTAGGAAAAATTCATTTAAGACTCCTTAATCAATCTGAAAAATATGACCTCGTAGGTTTTTATGATGCCGATGAAATTAGCGGTAATAAAGTGGCAACAGAGTTTGGCTATAAGTTTTTCAATTCCATAGAAGCGCTTATTGATGCTGTTGATGTGATAGATATTGTGACACCAACACTCTCTCATTACGAATGTGCCAAACAGGCCATTGCAAAAGGGAAACATATTTTTATTGAAAAACCAATAACCAACACCGTAGAAGAAGCAGAACATATTAGAGAATTATTAGCAAAACACAATCTTAGAGGCCAAGTAGGTCATGTAGAGCGCTTTAACCCTGCCTTTATTGCCGTAAAAGACAATATTAAGTCGCCTATGTTTATTGAAACACATCGATTGGCTGAATTTAACCCAAGAGGTACCGATGTTCCTGTAGTATTGGATTTAATGATTCATGATATAGATATTATATTAAGCCTTGTTGATTCAAAAGTTAAGAATGTCTCGGCAAGTGGTGTTTCTGTAATTAGTGATACACCAGATATTGCTAATGCAAGATTAGAGTTTGAAAACGGCTGTGTAGCCAACCTAACAGCAAGTAGAATATCTCTAAAGAAAATGCGTAAAGCCCGTTTCTTTCAAAAAGATGCTTATATCTCTGTAGATTTCTTAGAGAAAAAATGTGAAGTCGTTAAGATGAAAGATGCTCCTGAACAGCCTGGAGATTTCGATATGATCCTTCAAAACGCAGAAGGTATAAAGAAGCAAATTTATTTTGATAACCCGAATATCTCAGAAAACAACGCGATTCTTGATGAATTAGAAACATTTGCCGACGCTATAAATAATAATACCTCCCCTATTGTAACGCTTCATGATGGTACAGAAGCACTAAGAGTAGCAACTCAAATAATAAATTGTTTTTAAAAATATTTAAATGAAAAACATTGCAGTTATCGGGGCAGGTACTATGGGTAATGGTATCGCTCACACTTTCGCTCAAAGTGGTTTTACAGTGAAACTTATAGACATAAGTGAAGCCTCACTAGAAAAAGGTATAGCAACCATTTCCAGAAACTTAGACAGAATGGTAGCTAAAGAAAAAATTTCTGAAGCTGATAAAACTGAAACGCTATCTAATATTACGACTTTTACAAGTATTTCTGAGGGTGTTACTTCTGCAGACTTAGTTGTTGAAGCTGCCACAGAAAATGTGGATTTAAAACTTAAGATTTTCAAACAATTAGACGAGACTTGCTCTCAAGAAACTATTTTAGCTACAAATACATCGTCTATATCCATTACACAAATAGCAGCAGTAACCTCAAGACCAGATAAGGTGATAGGCATGCATTTTATGAATCCAGTACCTATTATGAAATTAGTTGAAATTATTCGTGGTTATAATACGAGTAACGAAGTCACTAAAAGTATTATGGATATGTCTAAAACCTTGGGAAAAGTACCTGTTGAAGTTAACGACTATCCTGGCTTTGTAGCAAATCGTATTCTAATGCCTATGATTAACGAATCTATAGAAACACTTTACAATGGTGTTGCTGGTGTTAATGAAATTGATACGGTTATGAAATTAGGCATGGCGCACCCTATGGGACCATTACAATTAGCAGATTTTATAGGTTTAGATGTTTGTTTATCTATACTTCTTGTGATGTACGACGGATTTAAAAACCCTAAATACGCTCCTTGTCCATTATTAGTAAATATGGTTAAAGCAGGTAAGTTGGGGGTGAAATCTGGTGAAGGTTTTTATGATTATTCTGAAAGTAGAAAAGCGGAAAATGTTTCCAAACAGTTTTGAGGTAAAATTGGTGGTCAGTGGTCAGTGGTCAGTGGTCAGTGGTCAGTGGTCAGTGGTCAGTGGTCAGTAAATGTAATATTTAAGAATGAAATTTCAAGATTTATTAGCTTACAGAAAATCGTTTGATTTAGCCATGAAAATTTTTCATTTATCAAAACGCTTTCCAAAAGAGGAAACATACTCGCTCACAGATCAAATTAGAAGATCTTCAAGAAGTGTATCTGCAAATATTTCTGAAGCATATCGTAAAAGACTGTATCCCAAACATTTTATAAGCAAGCTAACCGATAGTGATGCTGAAAATTCGGAAACACAGACATGGCTGGAATTTTCTTTACATTGTGACTATATTTCAAAAGAAACTTTCAGTAATCTTATGACTGAAAGTAGTGAGGTTGGAAAATTAATTAACTATATGATTCAAAACCCTGGAAAATTTGGTTGTAAATAATAACTAACAGTTTACTGACCAAAGAACACTGAACACTGAACACTGAATACTGAATACTGTTTACCAATACTGTTTACTGAACACTGAACACTGAACACTGAACACTGAACACTGAATACTGAATACTAAAACATGGCAAAAATTATTCCATTCAAAGCTGTTAGACCAACACGAGACAAAGTCAGTCTGGTGGCAGCCCGCTCATACCAAACATACACCTTAGCTGAGCGTGAATCAAGAATGGGCTACAACCCATTTTCATTTTTGCATATTATAAATCCTGGATATAAATACCACAAAGATATCTCTGGAAAAGAACGGTATGCCATGGTTAGAAACCGTTATTTAGAATTTAAGGAAGACGCTATTTTCATTCAAGATGAAGTCCCAAATTATTATATATATAAAATTGTAAATAGAGAGGGGCATGTTTTTTCAGGAATCATTGCAGCTGCAAGCTCAGAAGATTATGAAAAAGATATTATAAAAAAACATGAAGACACTATAGAATATAGAGAACATATATTTAAAGACTACTTAAAAACAGTTGGCTTTAATGCAGAGCCAGTACTTTTAACATATCCAGACAACAGTATTATTGCCAGCATTATTTCTGAAGTACAAAAAGATAGAGCTGAATTCGAGTTTACAACGACCTACAGAGACACACATTATTTATGGAAACTCGATGATTCTGAATTCATTACTAGTATTCGTAATGAATTTGAAAAAATAGATACTATATATATTGCCGATGGACACCATCGATCTGCTTCTTCGTACTTACTTTCTAAAGATTTAGAAGCCGAAAACGATACACATACAGGAAACGAACCCTATAATTATTTTATGAGCTATTTAATTCCTGAATCGGACTTAAAAATTCATGAATTTAATAGACTGGTCAAAGATTTAAATGGACTCACAAAAGAAGCTTTTTTGATACAACTGGATATGATGTACCGTATTGATAACAAGGGCAGTGAATTATATAATCCTACAGGAAAACACCATTTTAGCATGTATCTAGATGGTGAATTCTATTCTTTATATTTAAGAAAAAGCAATTACAAGTTTAATAACGCTCTGGAAGCTTTAGACACGCACATTCTTTATAAAACCATTCTAGAACCTATTTTAGGCATCTCAGATCTACGTAATGATACGCGTATTGATTATTCACATGGCAAGAATGATTTAGTTACTGTAAAGAGTAAAGTAGATCATGGGGAATTTAAAGTGGGCTTTGGTTTAGTTCCTATTACTATTGAAGAAATGAAGGACATTGCAGATGCTGGGCTAACCATGCCTCCAAAAAGTACTTTTATCGAACCAAAATTACGAAGTGGTCTTACCATTTATGAGTTTTGATATATTAACATAAATTTGATTTTCCTAATTATTAAACAATTTTAAATGAACGCAACCGAAATTATTCTACTAAACTTTTCCGAGGTTAGAAGACGCAGTATAAAACTTTGGCAAGGCATTCCAAAAGAATATTTACATTGGAAACCTGATAACGATGCCTTTTCAATAATAGAAATGATAAGGCATGTACTCGAAGGAGAGCATTTATTCCATATGATTATTGAAAAAAGAGGTAACTTGGGGACCTACAAATCCCCATGGGAAAACCTACCATACACAAGTATAGATGCAGAGCTTAAGTTCGCAGAAACTTACCGAGAACCTTTTATTAATATGATTAAAAATCTTAATGCGCTGGATTTAGAACAAATTAGAATTGAACGCACCGAAGTTGGGCAGAGTAAAACTCTTGGCGATTACCTGAATCGTATAGCATATCATGAATCTGTACATACAGGGCAAATGCTAAGTTATTTAAGAACAAAAGCTATTGACAGACCCCAAATTTGGGATTAATTTTGCTTGATATGGGGATACAAAAAAACCTTAATGATATAAAATCAATACTACCAGAGCATGTAACACTTGTTGCAGTTTCTAAAACGAAGCCAGTAAGTGATTTAATGGAAGCTTATAATGCTGGGCAACGCTTTTTTGGAGAAAACAAGATTCAAGAAATGGTAGACAAGTACAATACCATGCCTAAAGATATTGAATGGCATATGATTGGGCACGTTCAAAGCAACAAAGTGAAATATATGGCTTCCTTTGTGCGTTTAATTCATGGTGTAGATAACTTTAAACTTTTAAAAGAAATAAATAAACAAGCTTTGAAGTATGGTAGGGTTATTGATTGCTTATTGCAAATCAAGATAGCTTCAGAAGATTCTAAATTTGGAATGACACCAGAAGACGCTTCAGAAATTATCAAATCGGAAGCATTTTCAGAATTAAAAAATATTAAGATTGTTGGACTTATGGGAATGGCAACATTTACTGACGACGAAAATCTAGTAAAAAAAGAATTTAATTACTTAAAAGATACTTTTGAAAATTTAAAACAAATAATAAAGACTCATAATTTTCAATTAAACACTATAAGTATGGGGATGAGTGGTGATTATAAATTAGCTATTAAATGTGGGAGTACGATGGTTAGAGTTGGAAGTAGTATATTTGGGACAAGAAGTTACCATTAAGCATGTTATGAGACAATTAACAAAAACAAATAAACGCATAAACATTTTTTGTACGCAATATTAGACATAGAAACTACAGGAGGTAAGTATAACGAAGAAGGCATTACAGAAATTGCAATCTATAAATATGACGGCCACCAAGTAGTTGATCAATTCATAAGCCTGGTTAACCCAGAACGCGAGATACAACCCTTTGTTGTTAACTTAACTGGTATAAATAGTAACATGCTTCGTAATGCGCCAAAATTTTACGAGGTTGCCAAGCGTATTGTAGAAATTACAGACGATTGTATTTTAGTGGCTCACAACGCGCAGTTTGATTACCGTATTTTAAAAACAGAATTTAGTCGTCTTGGATTTGATTTTGAAAGAAAATCACTTTGTACTGTCGAGCTTTCTAAATATTTAATTCCAGATCAACCTTCTTATAGCTTAGGAAAATTGGTTCGATCTCTGGGCATTCCAGTCACAGACAGACACCGTGCTTCTGGTGATGCTTTAGCAACAGTAAAATTGTTTAAAATGCTTTTAGACAAAGACAGTACTAAAAGTATTATTCAAGAATCTGTACGATTAAATCCGAAACATCAATTAGAACCAAGGCATATTGATATTATAAAAGAATTACCTGCAATTACTGGTGTTTATTACATTCATAAGGCGAATGGTGATATTATATATATTGGAAAAAGTAACAATATAAAAAAACGTATCAACCAGCATTTTACAAGTACAAATCAAAAGTCAAAAAAAATACAAGCTCAGGTTACAGATGTAACCTATGAAGCTACAGGTAGTGAACTGGTGGCTCTTTTAAAAGAAAGTGAAGAAATAAAACGTGTAAAACCTATATTTAATAGAGCTTTACGCAGGGCGATTTTTTCGCATGCTTTATATAGTTTTAAAGACGAAAACGATTATATTAATTTAAAAATTGATATTGCAGACGGGCGAAAAAAACCTGTGACCACTTTTAGTAATAAGCAAAGTGGTAAAAGTTTTATCATTAAAGCCATAGAAGAATACAAATTATGCCAAAAACTAACAGGCATTTATAAAACCAATACCAGTTGTTTTAATTATGACATAAAAACCTGTGAAGGGGCTTGTATTCAGGAAGAGCCTAACGAATCTTATAATAAAAGAGTCGAATTATTATTATCTAAAAACAGCTATTCTAACAAAAACATGGTTATTATTGACAAAGGGCGGGATGTCGATGAACGAAGTGCTATACTCATTGAAAATGGAGTGTTTAAAGGCTTAGGTTTCTTTAATCTTAATTATCAAATAAATAATATAAAGGTTTTAGAATCTATTATTACCCCCATGAATAATAATCGAGATACACAACATATTATTCAAAGCTACCTCCGTAAAAATAAAAAAGTAAAACAAATTATATTCAATTAAATATGAAGCAAATTACTCTGTTATTTTTACTACTCTTCAACCTAATTACTTTTTCGCAAACCAATTTTAATTCTGAATCCTATAGAGTTACTTTAGGAGATATCGAAACAAATACATTTGAAAAAGATTCTACTGCTAACGCTCTAATAATTTACAAATATGGAAATAGCTTTGTAGATAGCTATGATTATAACTTAAGAACCGAGGTTAAACAAAAAATAAAAATATTAAATAAGGAAGGGTTTAATAAGGCTACTATTTCTATTCATTTATATAATAGTAATAGTGAAAGAAGAGAAAAAGTAGAAAAAATTGTTGCAACTACTTATAATCTTGTTGATGGCAATGTTATTAAGACTAAATTACTTGAAAAGGATATTTTTAGAGAAAAATATGATGAAAACCATACCCTTGTTAAATTTACTTTGCCAAATATTAAAGAAGGTTCAATAATTACCTATAGCTATAAACTAATCTCTCCTTTTATGTTTAACTATAAAGGATGGGATTTTCAAAGTGATATACCAACCTTGTACAGCGAATACAGGACAAGTATTCCTGGAAACTGGCACTATAATATAAAATTAGTAGGAGGCAAAAGGTTAATAACAAATACATCAGAATTGAAAAAAAATTGTCTGGAAGGCTCAGGAGGTGGTAGAGCAGATTGCAACAATAGTATTTATGCTATGAAAGACATCCCCGCTTTTATAGAAGAAGATTATATGACTTCTAAAAGTAATTATTTGGCAAGAATTGAATATGAATTGCAAACATTTAAAAGTTTTAGCGGTATAGAAAAGAATTATGCAAAAACATGGAAAACTGTTGATAGAGAATTTAAAACAGATAAAGCTATTGGAAAACAGTTAACAAAATCTTTAAACATAGAAGATCTATTAACTCCCAATATTATAAATGAAGGTGATTTATTAAAAAAGGCAAACTCGATTTATAGATACGTTCAAGAAAATTATACATGGAATGGCGATTACAAAATATTTAAAGATGTTTCGGTTAAAAACCTAATTAAAAACAAATCTGGAAATGTATCGTCTATAAATATTTTGCTTCATAATTTGTTGAAAGCATCTAATATAGATGCAAAACCTGTATTAATATCTACTAGAAATAATGGCTTCGCAACAAAAATTTTTCCAGTCATTTCAGATTTTAACTACTTGATTGTTCAAGTAATCATAAATGATACTATCTATTATTTAGATGCTACAGACAACTTCTTAACTTTTGGTGAGATTCCTTTTAGATGCTTGAACGGTTATGGTAGGCTTATGGATTTTAAAAATGGAAGTGAGTGGGTTGATTTAAAACCAAGTAATCCTTCAAATGTTTTTTATAGAGCAGAATTAAATCTTGATGAAAATGAAACTATTTCTGGAAATATTACTTCAAAACGAACTGGATACCACGCCTTAAATTATAAAAAATCATACTATAAAAACAATGACGCTTATATTCAAGAATTAGAAAACAAGTTTCCTTACATAGATATTTCTGATTTTGAAGTAACGAGTGATGGTGTAACTAGTACAGACTTTAAAGAGTCTTATCACATAGACTATAATTATGAAGATACTGGTGATAATATTTATTTAAATCCCTTTTTTGTTAAATTTTTTAGTGAGAACCCATTTAAGCTTCAAGAAAGAACATATCCTATTGATTTTGGATATAAAGACACTTATTTTTATTTATTCAATCTTCATTTCGATAGTAATAAATATACTATTGCAGAATACCCAGAAGGAAAAAACATAGCTTTACCTAATAATTCTGGTAAAGTCATTTCCTCTACCAAAATCATTGGCAACTCCATTGCTGTTATGGTAAAAATAATCTTTAACAAAGTTATTTATGAAGCTGAATATTATCCTTTTTTAAAAGAGTTTATGAGTAAAATTGTCGATATTCAAACGAATTCGCTTATACTTTTAAAGAAAAAGTAATCTTTCTTTCTTATTTTTGAGTACATGGATAAACCAAAAAAAAAGCATTGGAAAACAAAGCTTCATGATATTATTTATGAAGCTGATACATCTGAAGGGAAGGTATTTGATATCATTTTACTCATTACTATCATTGCTAGTATTATTTTAGTCATGCTGGAAAGTGTTGAAGCTTTCGATGCTCAATATCACAATTTCCTTAATATTTCAGAATGGGTCATAACTATACTATTTAGCTTGGAATATATAGCACGAATGGTTACTGTAAAGAAACCTTATAAATACGTTATCAGTTTTTATGGTATTATCGATTTGTTATCGACTATTCCGAAATATATATCATTAATTTTTGGAGGCGTTCATGCCTTAGCCGCTTTGCGAGCTTTACGATTGTTGCGTGTATTTAGAATTTTAAAATTAGCACGCTATTTAGGAGCTTCTAACACCCTGCTAAAAGCCTTAAGGGCAAGTCGCGTAAAAATATCTGTCTTTCTATTTACTGTTATTATAATTTCTATCATTCTAGGAACCATTATGTATTTGGTTGAAGGTGATCAGGCTGGTTTTACAAGTATTCCAACTAGCGTTTATTGGTGTATTGTAACACTTACGACTGTTGGATATGGTGATATTTCGCCCATAACGCCACTTGGGCAATTCATAGCATCGATTGTTATGATATTAGGTTATGGTATCATAGCTGTACCAACAGGAATTGTATCTGCCGAGTATGCTACACAAAATAGAGCGGATAAAGAACAAGATAAAAACGTACCACTAAACTCTCAATCTTGTGTAAACTGTATGGCAGAAAAACATGAAGATGGTGCTAAATTTTGCTATAAATGTGGATACAATTTACATGATGAATAAGACACTTATTTCCATAGTTGGCCCTACTGCCATTGGCAAAACAGCCTTAAGCATAAAATTAGCTAATCATTTCGGTACTGAAATACTGTCTGCAGATTCGCGGCAGTTTTTTAAAGAAATGCAAATAGGTACAGCCGCTCCTACCCCCGAAGAACTAGCAGCGGCAAAGCATCATTTTATTCATCATAAATCTATAAAAGACACTTATAACGTTGGTGCCTTTGAAAAAGAGGCTATAAGCACTTTAAACATACTTTTTAAAACTTATGATACAGTTATCATGGTTGGCGGTTCTGGATTATATGTGGATGCTGTTAATAAAGGCTTAGATGATTTCCCCGAAGTTGAAAAAAGTATACGAGAGACTCTTAATAATGATTTAGAAACTAAAGGATTATCTCATTTACAGGAACAATTAGAACAACTTGATTTAGTAGCTTATAATACGATTGCCATTGATAACCCACACCGCGTAATTCGTGCTTTAGAAATTTGTATTGGTACAGGAAAACCTTACTCTTCTTTTTTAAAGAAAGGAAAAGTAAAACGTCAATTTAAAACGATTACCATTGGACTCACTACCGAAAGAGAAACCATATACAATCGCATTAACAAACGGGTAGATCTTATGATGCAAGAAGGTTTATTGGATGAAGTTAAAAGCTTAGTCCCTTATAAAAATTTAAACGCCTTAAATACTGTTGGCTATAAAGAATTGTTTAATTACCTAAACGAAGAATGGCCCCTTGATTTTGCTATTTCTGAAATAAAAAAGAACACACGGCGTTTTGCAAAACGTCAACTTACTTGGTTTAAAAAGAATGAGGAAACTTTATGGTTTGATTTCATGACACCAAAAGAAGATATAATTAAACATATAAATCAAAATATTTCTTAATAATGGCTGTATCTATTGATTCTCTAGATAATCCTGTTTGGTTCTCTTTAACCGATTGTCATTCTAATCTGGCAATAGATTATGGTAATGTAAAATTTTTTCATCCAGATTATGGTCCTTTTGGAGCTTTTATAAATAATGAAGACACGAGCGTTGCTATAGAAAAACACGTTAAATTAATTAACAATTTTTTTATTGTTGGCGATAAACCTAAAATGCCCCTAAATTTTGAAGAACCTATAAAATATGTAGGTTTACAAATGATTATATATAACAAAATAGATTATCCCATAACGGAAACTATTATCGAGTTAACAGCATCACATTATGATGACTTAATCGGCTTAGTCAAACTTACATATCCAGAATTTTTTAAACCAAAAACAAACACGCTCGGTCATTATTATGGAATTTATAAGAATGGTAAACTGGTTGCTGTAACTGGAGAACGGATGCAAACCAATAACTTTATTGAAATCAGTGCTGTGATAACACACCCAGATTATACTGGTAGAGGCTATGCAAAACAACTTATTTCGCATACTGTAGAAGGCATATTTAAACAAAATAAAACCCCTTTTTTACATGTAGACGAAAATAACTTAGGCCCCATACAACTCTATAAAAAACTTGGATTCACTATTCGTAGAAAATTTAGTTTTTGGAAGATAAGCAGTCCCAAATAATGAAGAGAAGAGACTAACTAAAAAGTAAAATTACCGCATAGTCACATGACTGTACTTAGCATTTACAAGAATGCTTTTTCCACTAGCTAAACTACCTGTAGAAAAATTAGAAATGTTATTATTAAGCTTTTCTTTGGGGTGACTTACATGCGAACGGCTCCCTTTATATTGTAAATTACAATCTACTTTAGGAAGCGAAATAACTGCATTACTATTTTGAATAATAATATTTAAGTTAGAAAAAGCATCATCTATATCTAAAATTTTTAAATCACCTATATTACCATCAATAATAGCACTTCCTAATAAATGCTTTATAGTCGTATTGGATGAATTCGAATTTAAAACCATCTGTTTTACATAAGCTAACTCAACATCTTCAGTATAACGAAGATTCAATTCTCCTAGATTCCAATAAGTTACATAAACAGGCGAATAAGAAGCATTAACGGAAGTAGAACTTCCATTAATGCTATATGCTGTAAACTTTGTATGCGATAAGTTTGCTTCTAAATCATCAACATTAGCAGCAAACTCTATTTCGCCATGCCTAACATTAACCTTTAACTTAGCCTTTTTAGGCATTTTAATTCTTATGGTCTTTTTTACTTTAGAATTAGATTCTTTACTTACCAACCTTTCAATTAAAACTTTTCTGTTTATTGCTAACTTTTTTCGTTCTTCAGCATGTTTATTTCTTTGCTCCATATGTTTCTGCTTTTCTTCCATATGCTTCTCTCTCTGTGCCATATGTCTCTCTCTTTGTGCCTCATTCCTTTCCATTTTTTCAGCAAAGCGCTCACCCCATGCTTCCATACGCTCTCCGTATTTTTCTTGCCATTCTTCATCAAATTTCGCAGCCCATTCTTCCATTTCTTTGCCATACTTCTCTTCCCATTCTTTTCCAAATTTCTCACCCCATGCCTCCATTTTTCTAGTATATTCTTTTCCAAACTTAGATTCGAATTTTTGTGTGTATTTTTCCAAATACTTGTCGCCATCCTTTTTATAGGCTTTATAATCGAAATGAATCTCATTTAATCCTTCAGGTAACTCAGGTAATGGAGGTAGTACAGGCATTTCAGGGAGCACTGGCATCTCAGGAAGTTCTGGTATTTCAGGAACTTCTGGTAAGTCTGCCAATTCAAACTTTAACTCTTCTAATATGGCATGAACGGCTTCATCGTCACCTTGCCCTGAGTGATAAGCCCAAGTATTTACCCTTGCTCCTTTCGCTGTAATTTCTACACGTTCGTTTGACGCCTCAACATTAACATCCCAGTTTTCTAAAGCACTTTCCAATGCTTCTTTACTTAAACCATCGCCTTCAATATAAGCTTCTATTTCAATGGTATCTTTATTCCATGTATCAAATACAATATTGCAATGACTCGTATTTAAATCAATAGTAACATCTTTTTCTACTTTTATAGATTGTGATACTTTACTTAGTCTTTGTTGTGCTATGAGTCCCCCACTAATGAGGAAGCTTAGAGCAAATAGTTTGATTTTTATAATTGTCTTGTTCATTTTTTGATTTTTAGATTGATTATCCTACTTCTTCCGTAATACTATCTGAAGCATTTAATGTTTTTAATTGATCTCTTAGACGGTACAATAAGTTTAAACGAAATTTTAAATTATCAATTAACGCATTTACTGTTAACTCACTGGGGCCAGACTCGGTTAATTCTGCAGATAAACGCTTATACTCTTTATCAAGCTCATCCAATTGCAGTAAATACCCATCGAAAAGATCTTTGGTTTCTGGAGTATATTTCATTTTAGATAATTCTAAATTAATACTCGCTAAATAATAATCTTCTACTTTTTTAAGACCAGGAGAAATATCTCCAAGAGTTTTTGTTTCAACAGTTTCTGTTAGTGTTGTCTCTGTGGGGTTATCTCCTTGTACTTGTGGTTGAAAAAACTTAAAAGCACCAAACCCTAAACCTATAAATAATACAACACTAGCAGCAATACGCATCCAATTGAATTTAGATTTGCTTACTATTGGCATTTCTTTATCTAATTTTTTAAGAAATCTTTCTTGATGATTTTCTGGCATCTTTTCATGCTTTGCTTCGTCATCCTTAAACAACTCTCTAATATCTTGTGCCATTCTTTTTAAGTGTTAACAGTTCTTGTAATTTACTTTTACCTCTAGATAATTGCGTTCTTGATGCCACTTCAGAAATATTTAAAATCTCTGAAATTTCCTGATGATCATAGCCTTCTATTAAATAAAGCATCACAACATATTGATACTTATCAGGTAATTTATTAATTGCAATTTTCACTTCGTTTAATGTAATTGCATCGTCTATCAACCATTTGTCATCATGAGTTGTATCAACCACTTTTAGGTGCACCTCTTCTAACGCAACAAGTTCTTGTTTTTTAGATTTTAAGAAGTCAATACTTTTATTAATAACAATACGTTTTAACCAGGCCCCAAAAGTAACTTCTGCCTTATATTGATCCAGCTTAGTAAAAGCTTTTAAAAAAGCCTCTTGCACGACATCTTCAGCTTCAGCAGTATTTTTTAAAAATCGTTTAGCGACAATATACATACCATCACAGTACTGGTTGTATAACTGTAATTGTGCTTTCCGATTGTTTTGTTTACATTGTTCAATAATGTCAACTTGAAACATGCTAATTCTACTTTTGGTTATAGGTTTGTTCGTTTTAAAGACGACAAAAAAAATGCAGTGTTGCAAAAAAATACTTTTTTTTACTCGTATCCTGTATTAAAACTTCGAAATGAAGGTTGAAAATACAATAAACACTAGTGTTTTATTAATTTTCAGCATAACACCGTTATAAATTAAAAAATACAGCAAAGTGATAGATTTTGCAGTAGTTCAATCTATAATAGACCTTCTAATACAAAATACGGGTTTTAACAGAGCGCGTTTAAGCTTTTAAAATTGGTTCTAAAATGAATAAAAATTAACTGTTTTTACTTCAATGAAAAAACTTTAAACCACTTCTATAAGAAAACTTAATAAATCTGTGTTAACATTATTAATAATCATTACTTTTTAAAGTATATTTATACCCTTTAAAATTTGTTATATGAATACCTTCTTAAAGCGTATATTAGTTCTTTTATCCATAGTAGCATTGGGATTATTTCTATATTCCTTTTTTGTTGAAAATATTTTTTCACCACGCCTAAGTCCTAAAGATACTGTAGAATTTAAACTTAATGACTTAAAACTTGAAGTGTTTTATAACAGACCTTCTAAAAAAAACAGAGCTGTTTTTGGGGCTTTAGTACCTTTCAATCAAGTATGGCGTACAGGAGCCAACGAAGCGACCACCTTTGAAACCAACCAAACCCTTGAAGTACAGGGCATGTCTTTACCTGTGGGGAAATACACGCTTTGGACCGTCCCAAAAGATACTGTTTGGACCGTTATATTTAATTCTAAACAATACCCTTGGGGTGTAGATTCTGATATGAAACCGATGTGGGATCCTAATTATGATGTTTTAAATATTGAAGTTCCTGTACAGAAATTATCATCTGTAGTAGAACAATTTACGATCGCTTTTGATAATTCTACCGACAATTTATTCTTAACCATGGCGTGGGACGATGTCAAAGTTTCTTTACCGCTTAAATAAGTTTTTAATTTTAATAGTTAACTGAGTACCCTGTTAATCAAAACTCTGAAGCAAATTTCAGGCATTAGATCTGAGATTCTGCTGAAAAAGAAAAATTAGTTCAACTTACTATTTTTGAATACGTCTTTTTAAACTTTACAAAACAGCGTTTCACTAATAAAAATGAAAGCCGTAAATTAGACAAACATTTGATTATTCGTGGCAAAAGAAAAAAAATCGACCCTTAAAGAAACAAAAGGTGTTTCAATTTCTGAAATCACCAGCCAATCTTCCATCAAAACTATTAAAGAGAAGCGCAGAGTTGAAATTAATGCAGACACTTTGGTCGCCTCTATTTTAAATAAAGATATTACTGCTTTAAGTAGAGCTATTACTTTGGTTGAAAGTAAAAACCCAACACATTTAAAAAAAGCAAATACAATAATAAAAGCGTGTTTACCTCATGCAAATAAATCTATTCGTATAGGTATTACTGGAGTTCCTGGGGTTGGAAAAAGCACTTTTATAGAAACCTTTGGCAAACATATTACCTCACAAGGAAAACGCATTGCCGTACTGGCTATAGATCCTAGTAGCTCACTTACAAAAGGCAGTATTTTAGGTGATAAAACCAGAATGGAAGATTTGGTAAAAGATAATCATGCTTTTATCCGTCCATCGGCTTCGGGAAATTCGTTAGGTGGTGTTGCTAGAAAAACCAGAGAAACTATAATTTTATGCGAAGCCGCTGGCTTTGATGTTATAATTATTGAAACCGTAGGTGTTGGGCAAAGTGAAACGACTGTACATAGTATGGTAGATTTCTTTTTATTATTAAAATTAGCTGGTGCGGGCGACGAACTGCAAGGTATAAAACGAGGTATTATAGAAATGGCCGATACTATTGCGATTAACAAAGCAGATGGTGACAATTTAAAACGAGCAAAACTGGCAAAAGTAGAATTTAACAGCGCACTTCACCTCTACCCTGAAAAATCTTCCAATTGGCAGCCTAAAGTAACTATTTGTAGTGCTATTAAAAATGAAGGAATCGATACCATTTGGGAATTGATTTTAGATTATGTAACCATAACTTCTAAAAATAATTACTTTCATGAAAAACGGAATGAACAAAACAAATTCTGGCTTATTCAAACTATCGAGGAACAATTAAAGTTTGATTTTTTTAACCGTCCAAAAATCAAAAAAGAATTAGAAAATCAATTGCAGCTTATAGAAACCAATCAAACGACACCTTTTGCTGCTGCGGATTATTTATTGGGATTAAACTAGCAAAATTAGTGTTAAATAAAAAAAGCCTGAATAATGATAACATTATCCAGACTTAAGAGATTAAACTTTGCTATTATTAATTCTCAACACAAAATACCTTAGCAGACAATTTTAAACTATTTAATAATTTTTGATGTCACTGTTACTTTTGCTGGCTCAAATAAATCATCACTACCATTATCTTGAAATATTTTGGTGTAGAAAACAGCGGTGGTTTTATATGTTCCCTCTGGATAATATTGAGATGCCACTGTTGCGTTTATATCGGCACTTTCTCCAGGTAATAGTCCACCACTAGTAAGAATTCTATTTACAGTAATTGCCTTCGTTGAAGGTTCTGGTGTAACAACAGGACTAACATCCTCATAAGTTGTTGCTTTTTGAAAATGGATTTTATGATTGCCTTGATTGACCCATTTAGTAACACCTCTAAAATTACCAGATGTCCCTTCTGTTGCATCAGGAGTTGTAACAGATACCGTTTCTATTCTAACTGGATTAACAACATCTACAATAACTCCAATTAGTTTCACTTCTTCATTGTTTTTGTCCTTAATTGCTAATAAAAACTCCTTAGGATATTCAAAATCAAAGCTAGTATCTCCTTCTGGAAATGCCACGTTCATATCTACAGGAGCAATAGAAGTATCTTGGCTATAATACAAATTCGCCCCTTCATAGGTAATGGTCGGTACTAAATTGGTAAAATCGGTTCCTACAGGCACTAAAAGATAAATTTTTTCGTAACTGATATTAATATCTGCTCTTTTAGAAATTGTAACATCATTAGGCAAGCTTGAATTTTTACTTTTCTCAAATGTAAAGCCTGTTAATTTTAAAGTCTCAGGAACTGGTGGTAACTCCTTGATAATACTAACATTATAATGCAACAATGCTTCTTTATTACCTGTAGCTGTGCTAATGGTAAATACATGTACTTTTTCGTCTTCAAAAGATAATGCGACATCAGTACCAGGCGATATACTAAACTTGCTCAAATTAAGCTCTTCAGATGTAATTGATGCTCTGATATCATCCAAAGATACGGTACTTGGGACTGTAATTTTTATTTCCCCGTAGGTAACTTCTTTATTCTCTGTAATAACAGGATCCGTAATTTCTACACTTATGCTTTCTATTCCAAATAATGGAAAATTCGATAGCTTGGCCTCTTCAATATTAACCCCTTGAGAAGTATTAGTGCTTTCATCACTAGAATCGCAACCTATCATGAAAATAACAGTGAACAATAAGACCCCAATACTTTGTAATTTAAAACTTCTATTCATTAATTCTTTATTTAATTTGAGAAGCAAACTTATACTATCTCTATAGTATTTCTAAATAAACATGGTGAATCTATTTATTTTTATGGTAAAAGAGCTTAAATAACTGGTAAGGTTAATATGCTTTCTATACTATAGTTATGAATCCATATTAAATGTAATCGTATAACATGCGCCTGGGTTAGAAATTATATCTACAGAACCTTTTATTTGTTTTGTTAACCCCTGTATGAGTTGCATGCCTAAAGATTCATAATTTTCTACCTTAAAATTATCTGGAAAACCAACTCCTGTATCTTCAATTGTGAGTACGCATTTATCTTCGTTTTTTGAAGCTTTTATACTTATATGACCGCTTGTTTGGTCCTGAAATGCATATTTAATACTGTTAGCTATTATTTCATTGACAATTAAACCACAAGGTACTAGGCGATCCATACCAAGGTCTATATTATCTATATCTGTAGTAATCGTTATATTTTGTTCTGGAAGCGCATAACTTGTATTAAAATAGCTTAGTAAATTATCGAGGTAGGTTTGTAAATTAATCAGAGACAAATTACTCGACTTATATAACCTTTCATGTATAATAGACATGGCTTGTATTTTATCCTGAATTTCCTGTAAGATTTCTGATGCGCTTTTATGATTACCAAACTTATACTGAAGTCTTAATAAACTCGATACAATCTGTAAATTATTTTTTACCCTATGATGGACTTCCTTTAATAATATTTCACGATCTTTTAAGGTTTGAGATATAATCTCATTCTTCTCTGCTAAAATTTTATTACTTCCTTTCTTATTTTTATAGGCAAAGAGTAATGTCAATAGGATAATAGTTAACGCTAGCAACCCAATTATTAATATATTTTGCGCTGTACTTTGGTTCTTATTTTCCAAAGCTTTTATTTGATTTTCTTTAGTTAGAAATAGGATTTCTTTCTCCTTATTTTCTAAATCAAATTTAGCTTGTACTTCCTTAAGCTGTTTATCTTTTTCTTTAGTGAACAAAGAATCTTGAACCTTATTGTATTTTAATACGTACTCGTAACTCTTCTTATAATCATTTTTTCTATCCTCATATTCATACAATGCCTTATATACTCTTGATAATTGAGGCAAGGCTTTCGATTTTAAAGCAACAGAAAGCGCTTTATCATAATGTAATTTAGCCGCCTTGGTATTATTAAGTTTCTCATAAATATTTGCAAGTGTTAGATAGGTTGATGTATTGCCTTGTGTATATCCTGATTCTAAACGTATTTTTAACACTCTTTTTGAATGCACTAATGCTTGTTTAAAATCTTTTTCGTCTATATTTATTTGAGATAAATTGCTTAAAACAGATATAATAACTTTTGAAATGTTTGCTTTTTCTGCAATATCCAGAGCTTCTTTTAACACATTTTTAGCCTTAGAGAACTTTTTTTGTCTCATATACATCTCGGCAACAGCCCCTAAAATATGTGATCTTAGCTCGTCGTTCCCAGTACTTTTCAAAATTTCTAACGATCTATTATAATATAATAAACCATTATCATCATCTTTTAATCGACACGAATATAAAGACCCTATGTTACCAACTATGCCTGCAATAAGACTTTCTTCATTATGTTTTTCAAAAATTTTAAGTGCTTTTAGATAAAAACCGAGTGCCTCATTATAGTCACCCATTTTTATATGAGTCACACCAATATTTTGATAACATTTGCCAATTCCTAATTCGTAATTCATCTCTTCAGCTACTTTCAATGTTTTTTTATAATAAAACAGTGCTTTGACGTGTTCAGACTTATCATTATGGAGGTACCCAAGTTTTAAATAAAAGAAACCTAAATTCTTACTATTCTCATCTTTTACCAACTCTAGCCCACTATTTGCATAATCAATGGCTTTGTCTACGTTTATTTTACTGTATGCATCAACCAGCTGTTTATATATATCAATTTTTTCTTTCTTAGGAGCATTGACTAATTTCTGCTCTAAACTATCGGTTTGTGCAATTGATGAAACATAAAAAAATAGGAAAAAGGAATAAAAAAAATGTTTTAAAAAGAGTAAAATTTTCTTCATATCATAAAATATCTAATCGTTCTAGTAATCGGCTTCTATAGGCTTTACTTATTGGAATTCTGTGTCCGTTAATAAAAACAAACCTGTTCTCTATTTTTTCTATTTTATCTAAAGCAACCATATAAGACCTGTGAATCCTTAAAAACTTATCTTGCGGTACTTTTTCATAGAATTCTTTTAAAAACATATTTACCAATATTTTTTTATCCTTAGTAATAATTTGGGTATAGTTATCCATAGCTTCTACCCACAAAATTTTATTTACCTTAACACTGATAAGCTGTGATTTATCCTTTACAAATATGGTTTCAGATATTTTTTCATTAGGGACTGTAGTTTCCTGCTTATTGTTTTCAAAATGTTTTTGCAACGCTATTTGTACTGTAAAAGACAATTCCTTCGTATTAAAAGGTTTTAGCAAAAATGCAAAAGGTCTAGATTTTAATGCTTTTTTAAATGTATCATCATCACCATAAGCGGTCAAGAAAACAATTGGAATTCTATACCTATCATAAATATCTTTGGCTGCTACAATGCCATTTTTTTCTCCAGAAATATTAATATCCATAATAACAATGTCTGGCATAGCTTCCTCTGCATACATCATTGCTTCATTATAACTATTCGCTATTCCTACAATATTATACCCCTCTTTTTTCAAACTAGTTTTAATATCTAATGCAATAGAAAACTCATCTTCAACAATTAATACTTTTTTATTATCAATTACCATAAATACATTTTAGATTTAACTAATCTGAAAACAATAAAAAAGTATTAATATTGTATTGATTAGTAAAACCAAATTTAAGGAATAGGGCTTAACAATTTAGAATAACTTTATTAATTACTTTCGTTACCACATATGATCAAAATACTACAACACATCATAATAAAACTACAACACATATTAATAAAAAGAGGTTAAACCTTATATTCAAAGCTTAACCTCTTATTTATAATTAACTTTTCTTTTTCAATTTTTTTTCATTCGCTTTTAATTGTTGACTTAATATTCAATTTTATCGGCTCAAAAATATCTTCAATTGGATTTAAATCATCACGTATATCATTAATTCTAGCTCGATTTAAATCATACTTTGGAGAAAATACAATATCTACATTATAATCTCCAATTGTAGCTCCATCTGTATTAACTTTTATAATTACAACACCTTCTTCACTTGGCCTAATATATATCCCTTGTAACACATCTGAAACCTCTAAATAAGCATTGAATATATTTCCTATTTCACCAGACGTATTATCTACATAATTACTTGCCTTAAGATCCCTTACTATTGGGTGGTTTCCTTTATTAATCCATTTTAATGAATATCTTATAGTTCCATCTCCTTCTGTTAAATCTCCAGTTGACACAGAATTTTCTTGTAGTTCAATTGGATTTTGAACATCTACAATAACACGATAATACCTTTCAAACTCACCCTTCTTAACTAATAACGTAAATTCATTTTTATCTTTAAAATTTAACTGATCATAGTCACTTCTAAAATCAACATGAAGATCTGTTTCTGGATATACCATGAAATCTGAACTTCCTTGCTGATATTCTAAAGACTCACCTTCAAAATCTATCGTTGGAACCAAATCATTTAATTCAGTTCCTACAGGAACAAGAATAAATATAGCCGAATTTTTACTTGGATATGTTACTATTTTAGTAGCTTCGATATCTGAAGATAATTTTTGGTTTTTACTTTGTTCGAATTTGAACCCCTTTATTTTTAATGCTTCCTCAGCTGGCGCTTCTTTTACTACTGAAACTAAATAGCTGATACTTTTCTCTACATCTTCCCTAGATGTAATAGTATAAATAATAACACCTTCTTCAAAAGATTGTACCGAACCTAATGCTGGTGATATTTCAAATTTAGATTCATCAAAATTAACAGAAGCCAAACTTAAACTAAGATCATTTGTCTCTGATGGAACAGTAACAATAATCTTACCTGGTGTTTTTTCTTCCCCATCAACAATTTCTGGCTGGGTTAAATTAATATCTGTATAGGTTACTTCAGATAACCGAAAATCATTCAATCTTGCCGCTGCTAAATCAATATTTGGAGGATTAATGTCTTCAGGTGGTTTACTATCATCAGAACTACATCCAATAAATAAACTAATTAATAAAAATACACTTGTTTTAAATAAATTTTTCATTTTTTTTATTTTGAAGGGCAAAGATATCCTCTTATGAAAAACATATAAAATTAATATGGTGAATGACTTACTTTTTTTGGTGAATAATCAAAATAAAATGGTGAACCAACTGATATTCTTATCGTAGATAATTTCGTTTTTTTATCAGAATATGAGATGAATAAACCTGTAATAGCTTATCATCTCATATAATTAAGTCTTACAGTTAAGTCCAGCCACTACAATTATTAAAGCCTAACAGTTAAGAAGAAATAAATCGTTTTAAAAGGTATTTCCCTAGTATATAAAATAGAAATCCTGCAATGGCTCCAAATGTTAATCCACATACAATATCTAATGGATAATGTACGCCAACATAAATCCTACTATAAGCTACTACTACACTCCAAAATAGTAAAATAAAAATAAGATATTTATAATAATGTTTTAACATCAAACCTGCAAAAACAGCAGCTGCCATTGAGTTTGATGAATGTCCCGAGAAAAAACCATATTTACCGCATCGAACAGCGATGAATCGCATTTGATCAATTAAATTAGCTTCACCACATGGTCTTGGACGCTGAAATCCGCGCTTAAACACATTGGTTATCTGGTCTGTAAAAGTTATCATTAAAGCGACCACTACTACAAAAACAAGTAATGATTTTAGTCCGTATTTTCTATAAAGTAAAAACAACAGTAATGCATATAATGGAATAAACGTGAGCTTATTTGTTATTATTAACCATAAGTTATCCCAAGGCTCAGAACCTAAATTATTTAAAAACAAAAATAGTTCAGTATCGTATTCTAAAAGTTTTTCAATCATTATTATATACTAATCTTCATACTTTGCTACTTCACTATCATAAAACTCTGTAGCCAACTTTATGGCATTTTCAGTTTCATTTTCCAACTCCTTTTGATCTTCAGAATCAAAGTCCTCAAACCATTCTACTTCATCATCTTCAAGGTTTATAATAAACCTCGGGAATTCGGTATGAATTACAAAAATAGCATTAGGATATTCAGTATTATCACCTAAAATAAATTTTGGGAGTGTCATTTTTTAAAGCTTTATAGTTTTAAGTTGTGAATGTTTTTAAGTACTCTTAAATTTTATAATTTGTTATAGCAAACTTAATTGTTTTTTTCTAGTTTTTAAGGAAACCTCTTATTGATTATTATATAGTCTTCAAACATTAAATGCTTAAAGCGTATCTAACTTAGTTTAATTAATTTTTTAGTTAAATAATTAAATCGAATATACAATAAAATAGCTGCTGTAGATAAACCTGCCAGTAAACCTAACCAAATACCAAAACTACCATAAGCCTCTTCTTTTCCTAAAAACCAACTCACAGGGAATCCAACTAACCAATAAGATATAAATGTAATAATAGTAGGTATTTTAACATCTTGTAATCCGCGTAAAGCACCTAAAACTAAAACTTGAATACTATCACTTATTTGAAATATGGCTGCTGCTATTAATAATTTAGACGCGATACCAACAACTTCTGTATTATCAAGTAAATTCTTGGTATCATCAAAATCTACATATAACTTTGGTAATTGATTATGAAATAAAAAGAATAAAAATGCAAAACCAATCGCCAACATAGTCCCCATTAAAAATAACGAAAATGCAATACGACGCAATTCAATATATGCTTTTAACCCTTTTTGATTACCAACGCGAATCATAGAAGCGACGCTTAATCCCATAGCTACCATAAATGTCATAGACGACAAATTAAGTGCTATCTGATTTGCTGCTTGTGGATTTTTACCCAATAAACCACTTAACCAAATAGCAGCTGTAAAAATGGCTACCTCAAAAAACATTTGCATGGCACTTGGTGTCCCTAAATTGATAATTTTATGAAGCATTAACTTATTTAAAACAAAAAACTTAATATTGGTTACAAATGCTTTCGATTTCTCCTTTCCTTTAAGTAAAAACCATAAATGCCAAACCATAATAATACGTGATACTAAAGTTCCATAAGCTGCACCTACAATACCTAGTTCAGGAAATCCGAACTTTCCAAAAATTAATAAATAGTTTAAAATGACGTTTATAATGTTTGCTAATAATGTTGAATACATCGGATATTTAGTCATGGATAGTCCATCGCTAAACTGTTTGAAACCTTGAAAAATAATCAATGGAATTAAAGAAAAAGCAACTAAATCTAAATAAGGAATGGCTAACTCTACAACCTGCTCTGGCTGTTTCATTAAATACATGAGAGGTTTTGAAAAAAAGACCATTAAAAATAGTAATACCCCTAAAATAGTACATAAAAACAAACCATGTTTAAAGGATGATTTTCCTGTTTCAAAATCTTTTGCAGCATCTGTTTCTGCTATTAAAGGTGTTATAGCAGTAGAAAAGCCAATTCCTAATGACATAGCAATAAACATAAAGCTATTACCCAAAGACACTGCTGCAAGTTCGGCAGTTCCTAATTGCCCTACCATAATATTATCAACAAAACTAACAAATGTATGCCCCAGCATACCAAGCATAACTGGAGAGGCTAATTTCCAATTATATTTAAATTCTTTGGTATAATCTCTTAAATACATTAGACAAAAGTAATCTTTAGCCTTATATTTTTATGAATTTTATAATCTTCTTTTAGTTTTTATTAAAAATTAATAAATATTAACAACTGTTGACAACTATGTGCAACTTTTACCTTGTTTTATTGAAGTATTTTCATACATTCGTTTCGCTGTAAAAGCAAACTAAATAATATACAGCACTTTAAGAAACATTTAGCTTTTTATTTTAAAGGGATTCAAAGTTCAAGCTTACACGTTTCAGTTTTTAATTAAGGAGAAATTTAAATTTCTCCTTTTTTAATTCTTTATATTTTTCTAAGATTCATTTAGAAAAAATAAGAAACTCCAAATTGTAAGTTTGAAGAGTCTAAATTAAAATTGAATGCGTCTGACTTATAATATCTTTGATCTTGATATTTACTCTTTAATCTTGAATAACCTAAAGCCCCCAAATTGGCTTCGAAAGCAACATTTTTATTTAAAAAATAAGAGATCCCAGGGCGGACACCTACAAAAAATTGACTCCAAAAACGTCTATCAAAATTTAAACTAGCAGCACTATTGCTACTGTTTTTGTTTTTGTTTTCTGAATAATTAATTTCTCCTTGTAAATATATCGCTAACTTATTTCCTAAGGGAATATATTTTTTTATATAAGAAAACATACTATATCTATTATTGATGTTTTTATATCTCTGAGCAATTGAGTTATTAATTCTGTGATTTTTATTTTCAGAATAAGAATAACCGACCCCCAACCCAATCATTAAATTATTTTTAATAGCGTAACCAAAATTAGGAGTAATACCAAATTGTTTATAACGATCTTCAGGTAGATTTTCTTCATTTTCATGATTCTCCAAGTTCACGAAAGCCTTACCCCCAATGTTAAAAGTTCCTTTTTTAATAATAAACTTTTCATTTAATTCTTGTCCAAATGTAGTCCCATAGATGATAAGAGCAGTAATAAAAAATAATTTCTTCATTTATAATATTTTTAGAGTTAAGCTTATTTGGTTTCAAGTTTTAGACCAAATGATATCTTTATACTTTAACAAAACATTGTGTAGAGGTTACGAAATTGTAAATTTCATATTACTGGATAGATGTCTTTTTTACAATTGTTATAAATGTTTTTTTACAAAACATTTATAACAAATTAAATTTAACTCTAAATTTTGTTAATTAGGATTAACATTTCCTTTAGAGTTTTATGTCTCCTCTTTAGTATCTTGTTATAAATACGTTTCTTATGAAGTACCTATACTTATTAATTTTTATTTCTAATATATTTTTAGGCTTTTCTCAGCAAGTAGCAAAACCCTTTATGCCTGAAATAATGAAGCAATTTCCTAATGTTCGTGATATAGCCATCTCTCCCAACGGGCATGAAATTATGTTCTCTGCACAGAGTGTTATGGGAAATTTATCAGCAATCATAACTATAAAAAAGGAGGGAGAAAAATGGAGTATCCCGCAAGTTGCCTCATTTTCTGGTCAGTATTTTGACCTAGAACCCTTTTTCTCTAATGATGGTTTAAAAATCTATTTTGTTTCTACAAGGCCTTTAAATGCTTCATTAAATACCTCAAAAGACTTTGATATCTGGTATGCAGAGCGTAGCTCCCTCAACGATGATTGGTCGCAACCTATAAATATGGGAAGTCCAATAAATACTGAGCATGGAGAGTTTTATCCTTCTATAGCTAATAATGGTAATTTTTATTTTACTAGGGATAATCCCAATTTAAAACGTAAAGATGATATTTATAAAAGTACATTTACCAATGGGATATATTCTGAACCAGAAATGTTACCAGATACTATAAACTCTGCAGGTTATGAATACAATGCTTTTATTGCACCAGACGAATCCTATTTAATATATGGTTGTTATAATAAACAGGAGGGGTATGGTAGTGGTGATTTATATATTAGTTATCGTACTGATGATGGATGGTTAGAAGCTAGAAATTTAGGAGAGGCTATTAATACAAAGAAAATGGATTATTGTCCTTTTGTAGATAGCAAAACAGATACACTATACTTCACCAGTAAACTGGATAATACTCGAATAGGTTTTAAGGCACCATTATCTATTAATGAATTATTAAAAGAGTTTAACAAATATGATAACGGATTGAGCAGATTATATAAAGTCTCGATGAGTGAGTTACCTAAAAAATAGGTATTATAAACTCGAAGCCATCATTTTGGCAGCCTCAAACTCTTGCAAGATGTCATCAACAATTTGGGATACAGGCTTGATATCATGAATTAATCCTGCTATTTGCCCTATTTCCAGTTCTCCTTCATCTAAATCGCCTTCAAACATACCACGTTTAGCCCGAGCTCTGCCTAGCAATACTTTTAATTGTTCTATTGATGGAGATGATTTATAAAGCTCTTGAATATCTTCATAGAATTTATTCTTAATCAGACGTACTGGTGCTAATTCTTTTAGAGTTAATTGGGTATCTCCTTCCTTGGTATCAACAACCACTTTTTTAAAAGCTTCATGTGCAGAACTTTCTATACTAGCAACAAATCGACTACCAACCTGTACACCATCTGCTCCCAAAACCATAGTTGCTAACATCGCTTTCCCTGTTGCAATACCACCCGCAGCAATAAGCGGAATCTGGATCTGCTCTTTAACCATAGGAATGAGTGTTAACGTAGTCGTTTCATCTCTACCGTTATGACCGCCAGCTTCAAAACCTTCAGCTACGATAGCATCTACACCAGCTCCCTCTGCTTTTAAAGCAAACTTCACACTACTAACAACATGTACCACAATAATACCACGTTCTTGTAACCAAGATGTCCATGTTTTAGGGTTTCCAGCTGAAGTAAATACAATCTTTACACCTTCTGCCACTATAATATCCATAATTTCCTGAATATTAGGATACAACATAGGCACATTAACTCCAAAAGGTTTTTTAGTAGCCTCTTTACATTTTTGGATATGTTCTCTTAATACATCAGGATACATAGATCCTGCTCCAATGAGTCCTAAAATACCTGAATTACTTGCAGCCGATGCTAATCGCCAACCACTATTCCAAATCATACCCGCTTGGATAATAGGGTATTTTATGTTGAATAATTGAGTGATGCTATTGGTCATTTAATACTTTATAAATTTTATTGTTTTAGATATGTTTTTAGATTGAATTCTAGCTATATGAAGTCCATTTGAAAAAGAGGTTATATCTATTTGATTATTAGTATTGGTCACAGTCGTTTCTAGTATTTCTTTTCCTAAAACATTAAAAATAGTAACGGATAATTCACTTTGATTTAAAGGAATATTAAAACGGATGAGTCCTTTTGTTGGATTGGGGAATAATTTTAAATCTTGATTTTTATCATCATTACCATTTGTAACACTTAAAGCTAAATTAAGAGCTGTTTGTAAATTAGGAATACCATAACCCAAGTTATAATCTGGTGAGCTATATTGTGATGCAGATTCGCGAACTAACTGCATAATTTCTGTATTGGTTTTGCTAGGCAATGCCTGCCATAAACAGACTATACCTCCTGCCATAATAGGAGAACTAAATGATGTCCCGTTTGCTGTTCCTATAACATCATTTTCAGTTATAACATAACTAGCTTGACCTTGAGCGGAAACATCTGGTTTTTGGACAGGCTGTGTACCATTTCCTTTTGAACTAAACGAGGCGTATGTCCCATTTGCTTGTACTGCTCCAATGCTAAAAACGCCAGCAGCATCAGCAGGTGCACCAACAATACCCCAACTATCATTCCCTGAGTTTCCAGCAGAATTTACTAACAACATTCCTTTCTCAAAAGCAATATTGGCACCTTTAGTAATAAAAGCGGTATTACCATCCATATTAGCAGTTGTGTAACTATAGTTTGGATTATCATAAGTAGTATAACCCAAAGAGGTATTTATAACATCTACACCTAAACTATCTGCACGTTCTGCAGCTTCTACCCAATAGCTTTCTTCTACAGGGTTTTCACTTAGTGCATCTTCAGTAACAAATAAATAATAAGATGCATCTGGAGCTGTACCTACATATTCATCTTCAATATAACCAGCCATAGTACTTAGTACTAAAGTGCCATGAGTACTAGTCGCATTGGTATAAACATCAGAATCTCTATTAACAAAATTATAATCATCCAAAATATTCCCAGCATCTCTTAATCTTTGGAACGATGACATATTATTTACATTAGGAAAACCAGCGTCTATAATAGCAACCGTCATACCACTCCCCGTATACCCCGCTAAATGCAATTCATTTCCATTAAACATTTCTATTTGATTAGCTGCATTACCATATATAAATGTTGTAGAAGCACTTTCTAATTTAGAATTGTTTTTTTGTTGGATAGATTTAAGAGTATTTAAATTCTTATTTGCAAAATCTATATAATCAATAAAAGAAAATGTGGTAGATAAATTATCAATATCGGTTTTACTACCTCTAACATGTACTGCATTAAACCATTTAGATTTTGCCATAACCGATATACCTGTTACGCCTTTAAGTTGAGAAATATAGTTCTCATTAACAGGAACGTCTTTTTCATCAATTAAAATATTATGACTATTTTTTCTATCAATTGCTTTTTGAGTTAATATAGAAATAGGATTTGCAATTGAGACTGCAACATTTGGTTTATCCTTTAAATACACCCAAGCATCTTCTTGCGCAAACGTATTGAATGGATAACTTAATAGCATCAGAAATAGTAGGCATTTTTTCATAGCTAAACGGTTTAAGCTAATGCAATTTAAGAAATTACTCCCGAACCTACTAACTCTTCCTCTAAATACCAAGCTACAAACTGACCTTCGGTAATTGCAGATTGAAAAGCTTCAAATTCAACATATAAACCACTTTCCACTTTATGTAGTATGGCTTTTTGTAATGATTGTCTATAACGAATTCTTGCCATAACTTCCATCGTCTCATCTAGCTCTATTTCCAAATCTTCACGAATCCAATGCAATTCTTGATTTGATACAAATAATGCTTTTTTAAATAAGCCTGGGTGTTCTTTACCTTGTCCTGTATAAATAACATTCTCATCTACATCTGTATCAATTACAAACAAAGGTTCTACTGTACCCCCTACAGCTAATCCTTTTCGTTGCCCTTTAGTGAAATAATGAGCCCCTTGATGTTTACCTACTATTTTCCCATAATCAACTTTATAGTCAATCTTACGGGATAAATATTTTAATTTCTCTTCTTCTGAATTAAATACAGTCTCAGCATGAGCAAAAACATCTTGCTCTTTCGGTATTTCAACAATAACACCTTCTTTTGGCTTTAACTGCTGTTGAAGAAAATCTGGTAATTTTACTTTACCAATGAAGCACAAACCTTGAGAATCTTTCTTTTCGGCAGTTACCAAATCCAATTTAGTTGCGATTTCACGTACTTCTGGTTTTGTTAGCTCACCAATAGGAAACAAAGATTTAGCCAATTGATCTTGAGATAACTGACATAAAAAGTAAGACTGATCTTTATTATCATCAACACCTGCTAGTAACTGATATATATCTTTGCCTTCTTTTTGTATAGTTCCTTTTCTGCAATAATGACCAGTAGCTACATAATCTGCGCCAAGTTCTAAAGCAATTTTCATGAAAACATCAAACTTGATCTCCCGATTACAAAGCACATCTGGATTTGGTGTCCTTCCTTTTTCATATTCATTGAACATATAATCTACTATACGTTCTTTATACTGTTCACTTAAATCAACTGTTTGAAATGGTATTCCTAATTTTTCAGCAACTAGCATAGCATCATTACTATCATCCAACCAAGGACATTCATTGGATATAGTCACAGAATCATCATGCCAGTTTTTCATAAATAAACCAATAACCTCGTATCCTTGCTCCTTAAGTAAGTAAGCAGCAACACTGGAATCTACACCACCTGAAAGTCCAATAATGACTCGTTTCATTTTAAATAAATTAGGCTGCAAAGATACGCATATTTGCAGAAAATGATCACTAAAATACTGGCTCATAAATAGTTTTAAAAACAGTTTTGTTTATTTTATTTTAAAAAATATTAAACAAAATTTGGTTTTTTGTTTAATTATTACATACTTTTGTTAAACAAAAATAAAACTATAAAAATTATGAAACCATTAAATGCTTTAAAAAAATTACCATTTTTATTCATTGCACTGCTATTAATTGTCTCATGTAGTAATGATGATGATAATAATGCCCCTGAGGTTCTTCCAGAAACTATTGCAGAATTAGCACAAGCTACACCAAGCTTAAGCGATTTAGTTGCTGCTTTACAGCGTGCCGATTTAGTGAACACATTAAACGGAACACAAAAATTCACTGTGTTTGCACCTACAAACAATGCTTTTACAGCATTTTTAGCTGCTAACAATTTTGCATCCTTAGAAGATGTTCCTGTTGATGTATTAACTCAAGTACTCTTGAACCATGTTGTAGTTGGTGAATTTGCTTCTACAGATTTATCTACAGGCTATATAAGCACATCGGCTACTCAAGCTGATACTAATCTAAATTTAAGCATGTTTATCGACACTTCTTCTGGAGTCACATTAAACGGTATTTCTAATGTTGATACTCCAAATATTAATGCTACAAATGGGATTATACACATTGTAGATGCTGTTATTGGGTTGCCTACTGTTGTAACTCATGCTTTAGCTAACTCTGGTTTTTCAAGCTTAGTCGCGGCTCTAAGTGCTGCAGATGGCGGATTAGTAGATGTATTGAGTGGTTCGGGTCCCTTTACTGTATTAGCACCAGATAACAATGCTTTTACCGACTTTTTAGATGGTACTCCTCTTGCAAATGTACCAACCGATGCTTTAGCAAATATTTTATTAAACCATGTAGTGAGCGGTGTAGTAACTTCTACAAATTTAACTGGTGATGGTTCTGGCTACACTAACACACTAGCCACTGGTCCTGGGATGAATAATTTAAGCCTCTATTTTAATACTACCGATGGTGTTAAGTTTAATGGTGTATCTTCAGTAGCAACTCCAGATGTTGTATGTACTAATGGAATTATTCATGCTATTGATGCCGTTATAGGTATACCAACCATTGTAACATTTGCTACTGCCGATCCAACTTTTTCTACTCTTGTTGATGCTTTAACAACACTAACACCTGCTACAGATTTTGTTGCTACACTTTCTACAGCAAATGGAACTGACCCAGCTCCTTTTACTGTATTTGCTCCGACAAACGATGCTTTTGCCGCGATAACTGTTCCTGAAGAAGCCACATTAACACAGGTTTTATTGCACCATGTTATAGGTGGTCTTAATGTAACTTCTGAAGATTTAAATAACCCAGGAGATACAATGGCTCCGAGCTTAGAAGGTGATAATCTTACAATTACTTTACTAGGTACTGGAAATAATATAGCAGATTTAACTGATGGTTCTGGAGTTTCAGATATAGGAATAATAGCTGTTGATGTTCAAGCTGGAAACGGTGTGATACATGTTATAAATAAAGTAGCTATTCCAGATTTGACAAATTAGTTTGATTTGTTGATTGTAGACATTGTTAATCGTGGATTAAAATTGTCTATGAAAAAGAAGGCTCCTTTTAATTAAGGAGCTTTTTTTTTATTATTGTTTCTTATACTTCCCTTCTGGGGAGAAGTTTTTTTCGTTTGTTAGCTTTCCGTTTTCATAATATTTCCAAATACCATGTTTTTTACCTTGTTTATATCTCCCTTCTGTTATCAACTCGCCTTTAGGGTTATAATATTTTGAATTACCATGCAATTCACCATCCACATAAATAAAAGATTTTAAAACAACGTCTTTTATAGAATACCAAGTTGAAGCACCATTTAATTTTCCATTAACATAATTTTGCTTTTCAGCTATTTGTCCATCAGGATAATAAACAAAACGTTCTCCATGTAAATTTCCTTTATCATCATAATGCTCTAAAGTCAATAACTCATCGGAGCTTTTTTGATAATATTTCCAGATTCCTGTATATAGCTTTCCATCCATTGTCCCTTCGCTAATAGTTTTTCCTTTAGATGAAAAAAACTTGACATATGTTTTATCATCCTTTTCATTGAAAGTCCTTGTAGCTGTTAAGACTGCTTTCTTTCTTATATTCTTATAAAACTTAAAAACACCTATTTCTTTACCATGCGAAAATTCACCTTCATATCTAAGAACATTTGTGTTTTTAAATGTTTTTTTCCAAATACCATGACGTTTTCCATTTTCATCAAATTGATTAACACCTTGAGAGAAACTTAGACTATAAACTAATAGAATAAGTAGAGTTAATATTACTTTTTTCATTCTAAGACGATCTTTTTATGAGTTTGATTTTACTAAAACAATACTAAATAAACGAAAATATTATTTTCAAATTGTATAATACCATTTCTACGTTGAATTGGTATAACAAAAAAGTTGCCATATTTAAATAACATGACAACTTCTTATATAAACCTTTCTGTTTTTCAATTTAATAAAAATTGAAATCCATCTTCCTCAGTTAAGAGAGAGATATTTATCTTTTTTTCTTTTGCTGTGCTTGTTTTTGTTTTTCAGCCTGCTCCATCATTTCCTGCATTTTTGTCTGAAATTTATTTTGTTTTTTAGGCTTCTTTTTATTCTCTTGCATTTGTGCATGGATCTTATCCTCGTCAAGAATATAGTTTTTAATAACTAAAATGATTCCAATACTAATTAAGTTAGAAATGAAGTAATACAAACTTAACCCAGACGCATAATTATTAAAGAAAAACAACATCATGATTGGTGAAAAGTACATCATATACTTCATCATTTTCCCCATATCCGGCATACCTTCTTGAGTTGGTTGCGCAGACATTTGCTGTCCCGTAGTTAAACGCATGTAAAAGAAAATAGCAATAGATGCTAATATTGGAAACAAACTAACGTGATCACCATAAAAAGGAATTGAGAATGGTAATTCTGCGATAGTATCATAAGATGATAAATCTTTTACCCATAAGAAGCTTTTCTGTCTTAAATCGAACGCTGAAGGGAAGAACTGGAATAACGCGTAAAACACAGGTAATTGCACTAAAGCTGGTAGACATCCCGCCATAGGACTTGCCCCTGCTTTGGTTTGCAATGCCATAGTTTCTTGTTGCGCTTTCATTTTATTATCCTTATGTTTCAAGCGAATAGCATCTAATTCTGGTTTTAGAATTTTCATTTTTGCTTGCGACAAAAATTGCTTGTACTGTACAAAAGACATCAATAACTTGATTAATACCGTCATGACAATAATGGCAATTCCATAAGGTAAAAAGCCTCCTAAGAAACCAAATAAAGGAATGAAAAGATACTTATTAATCCATCCGAAAATCCCCCAGCCAAGTGGCACAATTTCATCTAAATTTCTATCGTATGCATTTAATATTTTATAATCACTTGGTCCATAATACCAATCCATTGTTTTATTAATCTCGCCTCCAGCTAACTCTAAAGGTAATTTCGCAACAAATGCTTTGGTATAAATGGTATCTACTTCTTCATCCTGAACTAAATTCTTAGACTCGAATGTTCCTTTTTTAAATGGTGCATCTGTTAATAAAATAGATGTAAAAAAGTGCTGTTTAAATGCTACATAACTAACATCTTCTGCAGTATCATCAGTTTGTTCTTGCTGACCTAAATAATCATCTTTACCATCTTCATATTCAAAAACTACTTCGGTATATCTATTCTCATAAGAAATACTCTTTGCATGACGATACGTTTTAAGGTTCCAATCTAAGTTAACCGCTTGCGAACTGTTTATAACATCACTAAACCCTTGAGAACGGATCGTGAAGTCAATCATATATTCATCATTTTTTAACTCATAACGATACTCTAAAAATTTACTTTCAGAGACCTTAAGTTTCATTGAAACGATAGTATTCTCTCCATTTTTAGTTACAGTAGGATCAAAATATCTATCCTTAGTATTTACAATACGACTTTCGGTAGTTCCAAAATTAATATTAAAAGAAGCATTATCCTCTTTTATAATATAAATGGGTTCATCATTGAAATCTACAAACTTCTTTAGTTTAACCTCAGATAAATACCCTCCTCTATTATTGAACTTTAAAGCAAATAAATCGGTTTCAACAAGCGTTTCATCATTCCCTGAATTCAAGGTTTCTGAGTACGCTAAAACGCCAAGTTTATTCTTTAAATTAACTAATTGAAGCGAATCTGAAGCTGTTCCAGGTGTATAATCTTCTGCCTTTGTTATTTTTGTCTGACTTTGTTCTGAAGCTTTTTTCTCTGCTTCAACTTGCTCTTGCTTTGCTTTTTCTTGAGCTTCCAACTCTTCTGGTGTTGGTTGATTTTGCCAAAGCATATACATCAATATTCCGAAAATAAGTAAAAACCCTATTACCGAATTAATGTCTAATTTTTTTTCTTCCATTTAATATATTATCAGTTGGTAGACTACCTTTTATATTTAAAACTATTTGATTGTTATCCTTATATGGACAATAATTAGCTAATCAATAAGCTATCCAATTTTAACTTTGTGCCATACTGACACCTTTTTGATCTTTTTTATGATTTAAAGCAGCTCTTACAAAAGCCACAAATAATGGATGTGGATTAGCAACCGTACTTTTATATTCTGGGTGATATTGTACTCCCACAAACCAAGAATGCTCTGGGATTTCAATAATCTCAACTAAACCTGTATCTGGGTTTAAACCTGTAGCATGCATTCCCGCAGCCTCCAATTGCTCCTTATAAGTACTATTAAATTCGTAACGATGTCTGTGACGTTCTTTTATAATGTCACTGCCATAGGTATCATGAACAATACTTCCTTTTGTCAACTCACAAGACCAAGCTCCTAAACGCATAGTGCCCCCTTTATCTGTAATGGTTTTTTGTTCTTCCATCAAATCAATTACTGGATTCTTAGAAGTATTACTCATTTCGGTCGAGTTCGCATCAGCAAGATCTAGAACGTTTCTTGCAAATTCAATAACTGCCATTTGCATCCCTAAACAAATTCCTAAAAACGGAATGTTATTTTCTCTAACAAACTTTACCGCTGTAATTTTTCCTTCAATACCGCGTTCTCCAAAACCTGGAGCTACCAAAACGCCATCTAAATGTCCTAGTTTTAGCTTTATATTATCATCATTCAAATATTCTGAATGAATAGATTCTATTTTAACCTTAACCTCATTCTCTGCACCTGCATGAATGAAAGCTTCTAAAATAGATTTATACGAATCTTGTAATTCTACGTATTTTCCAATTAATCCAATAGTAATTTCTGTTTTTGGATTTTTATGACGGTGTACAAAACTATTCCATCTCGTAATATTAGGTGTAGAACTTTTTAAATTTAAGCGTTCCAGAACCACTCTATCTAAACCTTCTTCTAGCATTAAATTAGGTACATCGTATATAGTAGAAGCATCTATAGACTGAATAACAGCTTCTTCTTTAACGTTACAAAATAAAGCTAATTTACGTCGTAACTCTTTCGACAAGTCATGTTCTGTTCTACAAACAAGAATATCTGCTTGTACACCACTTTCCATAAGTGTTTTAACACTATGTTGCGTTGGTTTGGTTTTTAATTCGCCCGCTGCAGATAAATAAGGTACTAAAGTTAAATGAATCACAATACCATTATTTTCTCCGAGATCCCAACGTAATTGGCGCACTGCTTCTATATATGGTAATGATTCTATATCACCAACTGTGCCTCCTATTTCTGTAATCACAATATCGTAGTCACCAGATTTTCCTAAAAGTTGCACGCGACGTTTAATTTCGTCTGTAATATGAGGAACAACCTGTACCGTTTTTCCTAAAAACTCCCCGCGACGCTCTTTTTGAATAACGCTTTGGTAAATGCGTCCTGTTGTTACATTATTGGCCTGGCTTGTTGGTACGTTTAAAAAACGCTCATAATGTCCTAAATCTAAATCGGTTTCTGCTCCATCTTCAGTAACATAACATTCCCCATGTTCATATGGGTTTAATGTGCCAGGATCTACGTTAATGTAAGGATCTAATTTTTGGATAGTTACTCGATAACCTTGAGCTTGTAATAATTTAGCAAGCGATGCTGCTATGATGCCTTTTCCTAAAGACGATGTAACTCCTCCAGTTACAAATATGTATTTTGTAGTTTGTGTCATGTTGCGCTTATAAACGCAGGCAAATTTACAAAATTAAAATAGTTATTTCAGAATTAGTTTTGTGATATTTAAAGGGAGTTTTCAACAATGATTTAAATAAGAAAAAGAGAATAAGAATATGAAATAAAGAATTCTCTGAAACCATTTAGGTGCAATCTTTATGGGTACAGCCTAGCAACTAGCAGATAAGAAATTGAGTAAAGATTTTTCGATCTTTTGGTCTAAAATCAAAATCTGGTATAAAAACTTCTAGAATTATAATCTTGACCTAATAAATTAGAAAATAATATTAAATGCTACCAAACCATTAGCGATTATAAGGCAAATTATGCTTATAATGCTTATGTAAAATACCAAGTCGGTTTTAAACAAAACCAACTTGGTAACTTTTTTGTCTGCTAGCTTAAAAAGCATTTATAATATGATTTTTTTATTGATTTTTGAACCATCTGGGCTCATAATAGATACCAAATAAAGACCTTTCAAGCCATTAATTGGAATTGACAGTGCTTCTTGATTACCCCCATTAACTTTAAGTTTGTTTATCATACGTCCGCTAATATCATAAAGTGTTGCACTTCCTGAAGTTTCAATATTATCAATAACAAGATTGGAAGAAGTTGTATAAATCTTAATTTTTGATAAATCGGATTCAACAACACTAAGCGTACCACCAGTAACACCACTTCTGGCATATCCACTAACAGTTGCCCATGCCATCTCTTGTAATTGTCTTCCTAATGTGTCTCCAGGCGAATTATGAGGTGTTCCCCATTCATTACTCGTATTTACAGTTAATCCTACTGGTGATTTCTTAAATATAGTGGCATACATCACACAGGCTATATAGTAACTACCTATGTGATTTAGGTGAATTTCATCTTGATAAAAATATGCAATTGAATTAATACCATTTAGGGTATTATTCTCTATAGCGTCATACAACCTTGCCATAGCTTGTCCCCCAGGAATGAGCAACACTTCTTTATCTGGACTTAGTGCATTTACATGATCTGCTATGCCTTCCCATTTCACCAAATCGTCATCTAAACGTTGTCTCCACGGGATATGTCCATCATTATCGTAAGAACACCCTTCTAAGCCTGGTCCACTATTTATACAGTGCCAAGTTTCATAAATATACATTTGGCCATTAGTACTATGATTGTGAAAAAAATCATTAAAATTATTGACCATAGTATATGGATCCGACCATGTTAAGTGATTTTGTAAAGGCACCGCTTCGGTGACAATCAAACGATCATAATTACCTGTAGGCAAATCAATACTATAATCCCAGTCTCCTTCTCCATCTTCAGGGTTCTCCCATTGATTCCATAATGGGGAGCCGTTAATTATTTGTTTGGCAAAATCGTAAGTTGTATCTGTATCATCATTAGCAAGGTCATCAATCATTTTCGGAATAGTATGAGCGATTAAGCTATGACCTACAAAATAAACAGAGTGGTCTTGAGCAATTAATAAGTTTGAAAACAACAATAATAATAAAAAGTATAATTTTCTCATTGTAGGTTAAGATTTTAAAATTTAAAAAATATTAGATTTGTTCTATAATTGAAGCCATTTTTTAGTCTTCATGGACAAATATAAATTCATAGTTTTATTTTTAGACCCCCGTATTCCGTGAAAATGCTTTCAAATACTATAAACGCACAAAAAAACCTCTCTAGAAATAAAAAGTCAAGATTAGTTAATCATATAACAGCTTACCATGAGAATTTCCTACCATTAAATTTTATTCAAATAATATTTTTTTGTTGAATTTAGAGATATCTTAAAAAAAGTAAGTCTACATATCTATTGTTTAGAGAATATATAAACGGAATATTATAAGCATTTAATTAATAAGATAGGTGATGTAGTACGAGCTTTCATTTCCTATGAATTTCTTACATGATTGAAGTGTGTATTTCACCAAGAATATTATTAAGACCTTAACTATTTGTATAGTTACCTAGGATACTGCCTCTGAATATTCCGAATTAAATCCTCTAATCCGTTTAGTTTAAGCTCATAGACCTGTTTAAGCATATCGCCTAGTTTCCCTTTTGGAAATCCTTTATTGTGATACCATACCACATAATATTCTGGCAGATCAATTAAATAGCGGTCTTTATATTTACCGAAGGGCATTTTGGTATGTGCCAAATCTATAAGAAATTGTTTATCTGGAAGCATGTATTTAATCTACCGATTTATATTTGGAAAGTTTTTTTAATTCACCAGCAATATAGACTTTCCACTTGGTTTGAGCTTCAACATTTCTGGAATAATTAGTTTCAGAATCATAGCTGTTTTGCATCTGTGAAAGTTCCTTATTAATGGTATTATGAAGTGTTTTTAATTGATTTCTAACACTATTAGAGACTTTAATCTGATCGATTCGCTGTCTAAATTTACGCGCATGCAGCTCAGTAATGTCGAAGTGTAACTGTTCATGACCTAAAACATGTGTATCTGCTTGCTTTTTTTTATACCATGATTTTTCTGGATAAAAATGCGCATACACATCTGAAGTAAAGCTTGTAACCTGATCATCTGTAGTTCTTACCGAAAAACCAAACGTAATTCCAGATGCTGTAATAGCTACTGCACTTGTACTGCTATCTGGTGTATCTCTAAAATCACTCCAAGATAGTTTATAAGACTCATTCCAAGACATAGCTGATTCATCTTGTTGAATGCAAAGAAAACAACATAAAATAAAGAAAAGTCTAATCACAAAATTCAGTAAAAATTAATTTTTCGCTGCTAATTTTACTTATACCAATCATTTAACAGATCGTCACTATCATTCCTCTTTCACAATGATCTATATAAAATGCATTATTGATTATAATCTTATTGCTTTACCTCCACAATAGTTAAATCATCATACTTTACCAAATATACTGCATTGTTATAATAGCCTCCAAAAAGTTTCTTTTTGTATGCAAATTTATTTTCTACATACTCGGTAAGCGGTGCTTTGTTAACAGACATATATAAGTTTTCTGAAGACACTAAGCGCAATACAACATCCATGGTTAAATCAAAACCTTTAACAACTCTGTTATTAGGTGTGACATTATAAATTCGATTATACCTTTTTACAAAAGCATTATTATCATTTTCATTATATGATCTGGACATGGTTGCAAAATGAAATTGTAACTCCGATAGGTGTGTATTATTCACTTCATCATCTTCAAAAGCAGAATTAATATTAGTTGTTACTAATACAACTTCTATCGCTTTTTTCCTTTCATGTATATTTTCTTCCTGAATTAAAGCTGCCAAAATACTAGTAACATTCGAAACAAATCCAGCATCCCGAGTTTCCAAAAACACAATGTTTTTTCCTGGTTTCAATGCATATTGAATATCTCCTTTACTCACAAAATATTTATCCTCACCTTTTTTATCCTTTCTGGAAAGAATTTGCTTTGCACGACTGAACTCACGCTTGATATCATCTGAAATGGCTTTATTTTTAGTATCTGAAATAACTATAATATTACCAGCTAAAGTATCTGCTCGAACAAAATTTATAATTTTCTTTTTTAATAGATCATCTGAAGGTCTGGATTGAAATACATTATCGTATAACTTTAAGTTGGTTCCTATTGGAGATATAACAGGTGTATTATACTTTCTTAATTCTGAAGCCACTTCTTCAAAATTACTAGGGGTTAGCGGACCAATAACTGCATCAATATTTTCAAAGTCATTATTATTGATGATACGCTTTACTTCACTCAATTCATACTTCGTATCGTATACATCTACTTTAAGAGAAACGCCTAATTTTTTTAAAGAATCTATCGCCATTAAAACGCCTGAATGAAAATCTAACGAAGCATCTAAATAGGGATCTTTTTGAATACTTTTCTTGGTGTCTGATTCAGAATCAAAATCAACACGGTTTAGTCTAAATGGTAACATGATAGCAATACGCTTTGTATTAAAATCGGTAATACTGTCTGCCAAATTAACCTTATTATCTAATTCTAAGATACCATTCGCCAAATTAGAGTAAGGTATTTTTAATATCATACCTACTTTTAGCCCACCTTCTTTTAAAATGGGGTTTAAAGCTTCTAGTTCTTTTTGTTCTAAACCTAATTTAAGCTTTAGTCTATAAAACCCTTCTTTTGGTAATACCTTATAATAACTATACTGTTCGTCTACTTGCTTTTCTTCTTCATTACCTATATTTGGTACGTTTAATATCTGGCCTTCTTTTAAAACCGCTCCCATTTCTGGATTAAGTTCTTCAAGCTCTTTAACCGTTATTCCAAATTTATAGGCAATACGCCATTTACCTTCTTTAGGAAGTACCGTATAAGTTTTAATAAGTTCGTTGACTTCTTCAACCTCAATAACTTTAAATATAGGAATTTGAAGTTTATCACCTTTTCGTAAAGGTTCTGCATATAAAAACTTATTATGCTTTTTAATCTCATCTATAGTGACACCATATCGTTGTGATAAACTAAAAAGTGTTTCTCTTTTTTTAGTTCTATGCTTTTTAAAGCCATCCAACTCCCTAGTTTTTGTTATTTGGGGGGTATTTGATGCTTCAGATTTTGGAATAATTAAAACCGAATTAACTCTTAATTCCTTTTTGGCATCGGGATTTAAAGTATAAATATCTGAGGGCTTTACTAAGTATTTTTTAGCAATACTTTCAATGGTTTCTCCTTGTTTAACTTTATGAGTGCTATAATTTTGAGCTTGGGCAGTACTAAAGCTAAATAGTAGTACTAAACATAAAACGAAAAAGATTTTATTCATGTAATCTGTTTTTAAATTGCGCTAAAGCGATATTCCCTCGGTTCTAATCAGGGTAAAACACCTTTCCTTCTTAATAATACATATAGTATGCCAAAAAAATAAAAGATATATAGGTTTAACCCGTCCATATTCTTGAACTTACTTATTATATACGCTTATTTATAATAAATAAGATGATTTCAAAAATTAAATATAGTTTATAAAATTATAATGCTTAACTTAGTAATACTATTCTTACTTACCATAGACTATACTAGCTATTGACATAAAATAACTTAAAATTTATTATTCCCACTCAATAGTGGCTGGTGGCTTTGAGCTAATATCATAAACTACTCTATTAACGCCTTTTACTTTGTTTATTATATCGTTAGATGTTTTTTGTAAAAACTCGTAAGGTAAATTCACCCAGTCGGCAGTCATACCATCTGTACTTTCTACAGCTCTAAGTGCCACACATTTTTCATAGGTACGCTCATCTCCCATAACACCTACACTATTAACAGGAAGCAACATAGCTCCAGCTTGCCAAACTTTATCGTACAGCTTCCACTCTTTTAAACCATTTATAAAAATAGCATCAACTTCTTGTAGAATGCGTACTTTTTCTGCAGTGATATCTCCCAAAATACGAATCCCCAATCCTGGACCAGGAAATGGATGACGTCCTAAAAGCTCTGGATCAATTCCTAGAGTTGCACCTACCCGTCTAACCTCATCTTTAAAAATAGCTCTTAATGGTTCTACTATTTTAAGTTTCATAAAGTCTGGTAACCCACCTACATTATGATGACTTTTTATAGTTGCTGAAGGGCCTCCGGTTGCAGAAACACTTTCAATAACATCTGGATAAATAGTTCCTTGTGCTAACCATTTTACATCTTGTAGTTTATGAGCTTCATCATCGAAAACTTCAATGAATGAATTTCCTATAGCTTTACGTTTTTTCTCTGGATCTTCTATACCTGCCAAAGCGTCCAGAAAACGTTGCGAGGCATCAACACCTTTTACATTAAGCCCCATGCCTTTGTATTGATTTAATACACTCTGGAATTCATTTTTACGAAGCAAACCGTTATTTACAAATATGCAATACAGGTTTTTACCAATCGCTTTGTTAAGCAAGACAGCTGCTACTGTAGAATCTACACCTCCTGAAAGACCAAGAACAACTTTATCATTTCCTACTTTTTCCTGAATAGCTTCAACTGTTTCCTCTACAAAAGAATCTGGTGTCCAATCTTGGTGAAGCCCTGCGATATGTACTAAAAAATTCTCTAATAGTTGTTTCCCATCTGTTGAATGGTATACTTCTGGATGAAATTGAATCGCATACGTTTGTTCTCCTTCTATTTTATATGCTGCATTTTTAACATCATGCGTACTTGCTATTAAAACACTCCCAGTCGGTAATTCCTTAATAGTATCACTATGACTCATCCAAACTTGGCTGCCTTCATTAACGTTTTCAAAAAAAGACTCGTCTGTTTTTATGAATGATAAATTAGCGCGACCATATTCTCTAGTATTCGAAGGAGCTACTTCCCCACCTGAGAAATGCGCTAAATATTGTGCGCCATAGCATACCCCTAGAAGTGGTTTTTTTCCACGTATTTGAGATAAATCTGGATGTAATGCTTCTTCACCTCTTACAGAGTAAGGGCTACCAGAAAGTATAACTGCTTTATAACTTTCTATATCTGTTGGAATTTTATTAAATGGGTGTATTTCGGAATATATGTTGAGTTCTCTAACTCGACGGGCAATAAGCTGTGTGTATTGCGATCCGAAGTCTAAAATTAGTACCTTATCATGTTGCATGCGCAAAAGTAATAATTGATTTTAGAATGACGAATTAGGAATGATAATTTTTTGAATTAAATTTTAAACAAATTATTGTGAATAACTACATTAAAGATTCTATCTGTTTATTTTAAGTTTTGTAATAAAAAGACTTCTTTCAATAACAAAAGAGTCCGATCATAACTATTTATTTGACTTTCAGGTATTTAATATATATTTTTATCAAAATAATACAATCTAACCTAAAAAATGAAGCGCCTCTCACTTTACCTGTACTTTGTACTTATCCCTTGTCTTTTAACATCTCAGAATGATAAGAAAATAGATAGTCTAATTAAATTATCTAAAACATTACCAGAAAACGAAACTAAAGCTGCCATACTAGGAACGATTTACGAAGAACTTATGTTTAAAGATTCTGAACTTTCTTTTGAATATGCAAAAAGAAGCTACGAATTATCAAAAAATTTAAATTACCAAAAAGGCATTGCATCTGGTTATTTGCATTTTGCAGATTACTACAAGGATCGTGGTATATTAGATTCTGCCAGACATTATTATGCGAAATCTTTAAACGGATTTAAACAAATGAATTCAACAAAAGGGATACTCTTTGTGAATCATTCTATGGCTTCATTTGAACAAAACTTAGGAAATTTTGATACAGCTTTAAGCTATGCTTATGAAAATATTAATATTTATAAAAAAAGAGATAGTATAGAAGGCACAAATCATAATTTCTTTAATCTTATTGGTTCGGAATATGAACTTATTGGAGGTATCCATAAAGAGCTTGGCAACTACCATATAGCATTAACTGAAACTTTAAAGGCATTAAATTTCTTCGAGCAAAAAAAAGATAAGTTAAGAACAGGGGATGCTTTATTGCAACTTGGTAACATTGAATATTTATTAGGAAATTACGACAAGGCTTTAGGTTATAGTACAGACGCTTATTCTATCTATAAAGATTACAAAGATTTACAATACCAGAGTTACGCAGCCAACGACATAGGAAACACTTATGTCAAACTTCAAAAATTAGATTTAGCAAAACAATATTATGAAACCGCTCTTAAACTAGCTACAGATATCAAGAACAAAGAAATAGAAGGAAGCTCGCTTGTTAATTTGGGAAACACATATGTGAAATTAAAACAATACAATAAGGCTATTGATCTTTTAAATCAAGGCTTAAATATTCATAGAAAATTAGATTATAAAAATGCGATAGCCAAAGACCTCAACAATATTGCTCAAGTTGCCATTGAAACGAAAAGATTTAGTGAAGCTTTTAAAAACCTAGATGAATCTATTATGATTTCATCAAAAACGGGCTCAAAAGAAAATTTAAAGGAAGCATATTATTTGAGGTATAAAGCTAATAAGTATTCAAATAATATAAAAAAGGCACTGTCTGATCATGAATATTTTTCAACTATAAATGACTCTATTTTTAATGTAACTAAATCGAAACAAATTGAAGAGTTGCGAACTATTCATGAAACCGAAAAAAAAGAGCAGCAAATTACACTTCAAAAGAATGAAATAGATCTTTTAAAACAGAAAGGAGAAATAAATAACCTTTACAAAGTTTTATTTGGTATCGGGTTTTTGTTATCACTAATTGGGTTTTATGCGGTACGTCAAAAATTGAAACACAGCAAAGTTGAAAAAGAAAAATTAGATCTTGAGTTAGACTTTAAAAAGAAAGAACTAACGACTCACGCCTTGCACCTCGCCAAAAAGAATGAAGTCTTAGAAGGCTTAAAACAACAAGCCAAATCGTTTAAATCTTCAGAAAGCGGACTAAAAGGCTATAATCAACTCATTAGAACTATAAATTTTGATTTAAAAGATGATAATAACTGGGAAAATTTTAGTAGATACTTCCAAGAAGTGCATAAAGATTTTAATGCTAACGTGAAGCAAAAATTCCCCGAACTCACACCAAATGAATTGCGCTTAATGTCTTTATTAAAAATGAATTTATCCTCGAAAGAAATTGCTAATATCCTCAATATTTCTCCAGAAGGCATAAAAAAAGCACGCTATAGGCTTAGAAAAAAATTAAACATCTCTACAGAAGACTCTTTACAAGACTTGGTTTTAAAGATTTAGGACACGCTAATAAAAACACTCCTAAAACAACATGATTTCGATTTATTAAAAACTAATAATCAAAACGTTATAGTATTACAATAAAAAAAGTCATCCTGATGAGGAGCCTATCTGCTTGCAGGCAGGAGACCTATTATAATGTGATGTCTCGTCACTCATGCTTCGCTCTGTCGACATGACAAACATTTCAATTTATTAATGTTTTTATTATGAGTGTCATTTACGTCAAACTGATATTAAATATAAAGAAGCTGCCTACCAAACTTACTCTTTTACGATTTTTCTATTCCATAGAATCTAAAATCATTTTTATATCCTCTTCTGTAGTATCAGGATTAATAAAGCAGAATCGAGAAACAGTTTCATAAATATCCCTTTTTTTCCATTTCGTTGGGGTTACTAATGCAAACCCTTTTCTATGATTTTCATAAGTCCAATTGGTATAATCTTCTGGTTTCCATCCTATTCTTCTATATAACACACAAGACAAACTTGGCTCTCTAACGAGTTCTACATTAGGGTTTTCGGTAATCATCCTCCCTGCTATTTGAGCTAATTCAATCCCCCTTTCTACTGCTTTTTTATACAGATCTGTGCCGTGAGTTGCTAACGAAAACCATAAAGGTAAGCCCCTTACTCGTCGCGTTAATTGTATTTGGTAATCTGTTGGATTAAAACCATGAGCCCCTTCGTCTTTAAAAATATCGAGGTACGACCCCTCTTGAGAATGTGCTTGTTTTGCTAATTCTGGATTTTTATAAATAATGGCACCACAATCGTAAGGCGAAAACATCCATTTATGAGGATCTATTGTAATACTATCCGCTTTTTCAATGCCATGAAACAAATGTCTAACAGAATCTGCTGCCAAAGCACCGCCTCCGTAAGCAGCATCTACATGAAACCATAAGTTTTCTTTTTCACAAATATTGGCAATACCTTCTAAATCATCAATAATACCTGCATTGGTTGTACCTCCAGTTGCTACCACAGAAAACAATCTTTTACGTTGCTGTTGTGTTAAACCATCAATCGTATCCTGTAACTCTCCACCAAGTAATCTATCTTCACTATTTACTAGCAATACGTCCACATCAATAACTTTAGCCATGGCTTTAATTGAAGAATGGGCTCCTACTGATGTAATAATCAGTCCTTTTTCGTTTTTAAAAGCATCATTATTCCTCCAATATTCCCGAGCCGTTACCATTGCCGAAAGATTTGCAGCAGTACCGCCACTTGTAAATACACCAAATGCGCCTTTTGGTAAACCTGTTAATGAGACGATCCACCGCATCGCTTCATTTTCACAGAAAATACCACCAGCACCCTCCATCCAATAAGCACCATGAATACTGGAAGCAGATGTTACTAAATCAAATAGAATAGACGCTCTGGTAGGTGATGCAGGAACAAAAGCTAAATGCCTTGGGTGGTCTATTGGTACAGTAGCTTTTGTTAAATGTTTCTTCCACAAATTAAAAGCATACTCGCCGCCTACTCCTTTGTCTGTAATAGTTTCACCCACCAGCTCCTTAAGTTTAGCTTCGCTCATGGGCTGTCCTATTTTACTCTGTGTTACCGAGAGCCTATCTATGGCATACTTCATGACATCCATAGTCATTTCAACCAATTCAATATCAATCTTGTGCATGTATTAAAGATTTAGTATTATGAACTCCCCTTTTAAAGGTTCTAGATGTTCTATAAGTTTAGGAATGAGTTGGTCTCCATACTCTAAATAAAACTCAGAAAAATTGGTATTGCGCTCTTGCAAACTTCTACCAGGAAACAATTGTTCTTGTAACTCGGTGATTCTGGAAACCTGATCTGCCAACGTTTTCTTTTGAGCTTTAAGCAAGCGTTTTTCTAAATTTTCCAGACCTTTTTTCTGCTTTACTTCTTGAGCCTCTACAGCTCCCAAAAACGATTTATCTGTTTGTTCTGCTAACTTAAACAATGCCTTAAATTGTGCTTCTAAATGCTCTTTTTGAGTTGAAAAATTAATGTCAATATTCGATATTTCTCTTACTTTTTTATTGATAAAAGTATCTCGCTTTAAAAAGATATCTTCATCAGATATATCTAGTTTTTTTAATTTATCAGCTTGCTGTTCTGTCTTGATCAAAACAGAGTTTCGTAACAATAATATTGGGAATGGTATATCAACCTTATTAAAAAATTGTTTTAATTGAAACCAATAAGCTAATTCACCGCCACCACCAATGTAACAAAGGTTAGGTAATATGACTTCTTGATACAACGGACGCATGATCACATTTGGAGAAAATCTTTCTGGATGCTCTAAGAGCTCCGTTTGCACGTCTTGTTTATTCCAGCTAATTTCGGTATTCAATACTTTATATAAATCATCTTCAAAAACAATACGTTCCCGTAAATTTTCTTTTAAATAAAATAAATTGATCTCACGCGGATTTACCTGAATTCCATATGCCTTAGAAAGTGCTTCATTTGTTTCTGAAACAGACTTAAAAGCATTTTGATTTAGCAATTCATCTTCTACAAAGGGAGCAAACTGTTTTTTTAAATCAATATCATTAGCATCAATAATAACCAAACCATAATCTTTAAATAGCTCATTAGCCAAATAACGCGTGGCATCTGCCAAATTATCATGATTTAAGTACGCATCATTGAATAAATTCCTTAAATAATCCGCATTTTTACTAATCCCTAATTCTTGTGAGTATAAATTAAATACGTCTTCTAAACCCTCTAAAGACAATTCTCCAACAGCGCCTTGAGACTCTCTATTCCACTGTACCTTTTTGCCTTTAAAATTAAAATAATTGATTTCATCAAAATCATGATCTTCTGTCGCCATCCAATAAACGGGCACAAAATGATATTCTGGATAGGTTGCTTTTAATTGTTTTGAAAGATTAATAGCTGAAACTATTTTATATAAAAAATATAAGGGCCCTGTAAATAAATTAAGCTGATGCCCTGTGGTAATTGTAAAAGTATTTTCTAATGATAAACTTTCAATATTTTGAAGTGTTAGTTCTGAAGCTTTTAAGTCATTGTATTGACGCTGAACAGCATGAGTTAAAACAGTTCTAGACTGTTCTTGAAAAGATATACGTTTCTCTTCTATTTGGTGTTTGAAATTTTCAATACTTGGAAAACGATTGTAAAACTGACTTAAATTTTCTTTCTCTGCTAAATAATCACAAATTAATGATGAAAAATAGCCTGTTTTATGAAAAGGAATACTCTTTTGCTGCATATATAATTAAAAATTATGTAAATATACAGCTATTCTATTTTTTGAAATCCAAAAATTAAGTTAAGACTTTTTATTGTACTCGAAACTGAGAGATTCCAGAATCTGAAGTATTCCCTAAGGAATCTTTAGTAATAATTTTCCAATAATAAATGGTATTTGACGACACATCTACAGTTAATTCATTGGCATTTAAATCACTAGCAACAACACCTGGTATAGCTTCAGTTCCAAAATAAACGTCATACCCAACAATATCATCATCAACATCACTTCCCGTCCATTGTAAAACCACTCTATTGGTAGTTGCTATTGATTGTGCCATTTCTGGAGCAACAATTACAGCAGGGAATGGCGCATATGATTGCACACCTGGTCCTGCATTATAAAATTGCCATGTATCACTTTTTTCGGTTTTAGAGCCTTTAGTAGATTCTACATACCATTTAAAGGGAGCTGCGCGCTGTATAACAATTGGAATAATATCTTCTGCCGTTTCTTGTACAATAATATTTCCTGTCGATAAATTTTCTACGACTATTTTATAATTGTCTGAGTCATTATCTTTCCATTCAAAAAACACGGTACTTTCTGTAGGTGTTACATTGGTACCCAAATTGCATAACGAACTTTCTTGTGGAAAGAATAACTCTACACTGGAATCTGTTCCTGAGCCTGGGTTTTCTCCCGTTGGGTTTTCTTCTCCACCATTGTTATCATCGGAAGAACTCCTGCTGCATCCAAAAACTAAAAATACTAAACAAAATATATAAAGTATAGGTCTCATTTTTTTACAATTTTAAATGTGGATGTGGATTCATTAGTCTTAATAGACAGCGAGTAAAAACCATTCGCAAATCTGTCCGTATCAAAAGTATAGCTATTACTTTGCGGATTTATTAATGTTTTTGAATATACCAATTGTCCTAAATAAGAATACATATTTATAACTACGATATCAGATTCATTAGATCCTAAGTATAGATTAACTTCATTTTCAAAAGGATTCGGATAAACCATCAATTCATCTGAAACAAATATCTTTTCTTCATGTGCGCCCTGACATTCCAAATCGGTACTAATTTTTATACTATTAGCACCTTTTTGCAAACTTAATTCCATAGCAGCATCTGTTGTACTAAATTTCAATCCATTAAAATCTACATGATAGCTAGAACTACCAGACATATTTATGGCAACTTTTTTGCCATTAGCACTTTTACTAGTTATAACACTTAATGGCTCTGGCTGGCTAATTACAACATCATAGCAATTTATATAATCTGGCCATTCTTCAATAGTAATACACATTTTATAAGTACCTGCCAACAAATTTAAGATATCAATATCATTAGTAAAATGGTATTCTTTATTAAAATCATCGTCTGTTAAAGTAGCCGTATAATTATAATATTCCATAGTGGTAATATTGATTTTACCATTGTTGTTATTTAAGCATGTTTCTCCTGTAATTAAAATAGTGAAGTTATTGTTAGGTAAATTTAAAATTGGACAACCAAATAAATCGACAGACTCACCAAATAATGTTCCTGGACACAAGTCGTCTGCATTGGCAACACCATCATTATCGGCATCATCACAAATAGTCTGATAATTTGCGCTTGTATCTTTAAACCAATTATCGTAAATACCGCTAGAGTTAGATATCACAGCATGAGGATCATCAACTAAAATGCAACTCAAATCTGGATTGTTAGTTGCATTAAAATTTTCTAGAGTTTGGTTGGCACCATTCTGAATATTTAATCTATCTTGTATAAAATTGTTAGATTGACAATAGAGTTCTTTTAAATTTGAATTTGAAGTAACATCTAAGCTCCCTAATTGATTTAAAGAGCAATCGAATTTTTCTAGGTTAACCAATCGATCTACATTTATAGATGTTAGCTCATTACTCGAGACATTCAAGTCTAATATATTTACATTTGAATCTAAATTTAATTGAGATAAATTATTATTAGAAACAACTACAGTTATTAAATTAGCTGCAAAGGATAAATCTAAAGCATTCAATGTATTATTTGAAGCATTTAAATTTTCTAAAAGTACATTTCCACTTAAATCTACACTAGTAACAGTGTTACCCTCAAAATTTAAATCTGTTAGACTTACAAAGGCTTCTATTCCTGTTAAATCTGAAATATCCTCATGACTTATATTTAAAAATGAAATACTATTAATGTTTGCTGTATCTACATAATCATCCAAGGCACCAGAGTCGTAACCCAATGAAATTAAGGCCTGTTCAAAATTATCATCAGGTACGTAAGTTTGTCCATAATAACAATTTATTACATATTCCGCAGAAGCATCTTTTGCCCATGTAACGCCATTAGGCACAGCTCCTGTATCGGTCTCTATACAGGTTAAATTGGTATTGTTTTGAGAATTAAAACTAATCAGGTTTGCATTTTGACCATTTCTAACATTTAATTTCTCAAGCATATTGGACTGACAACTCAAATTGGTTAATGCAGTATTATACTGAAAATCAAGGTCTAAAATCAGGTTAGAATCACAATTAAAAACTTCTAGTGTTGGAATGACGCTAGGATCAAATTCTGAAAAAGTATTATTAGAAATATTAAGGTCTGTAAGATTAACGTTTGCTGTTAAATCTAAATTATTTAGGGTCGTGTTAGAACAATCAAGAGTTGTTAATGCCAGATTATTACTAAAATCTAAATCTGAAAATGTATTATTTGAACAATTAACATCCGTTAAATTTATATTTTCACTCAAATCCATTAAACTTAAAGCATTATTAGAACAATTTAAATCTCGTAATGCTATAAAATCTTCAATTCCTGTTAAATCTGAAATGTTATTCCCACTAATATCCAAATTTTGCACCCCTTCTATTGTTGATGTTAATACGTAATCATCTAACGGCCCTGGATCAAATACAAGCAAGGCTTGTTCAAAATTATCATCGGGCACATAAGTTTCTCCAAAATGACAATTTAAACTGTATTGCGTTGCGGCATCTTTTAGCCAACTTGCTCCTATGTTGCTAACATCATCAACCTGAATACAATCTAATTCTGGATTATTGCTGGCATTAAAATTCGATATTTCGGGATTTATACCGTTTTGAATATTTATAAAGTCTAATTGGTTACTCGATAAGTTAATTGAAATCGTATCTGGGCAAAAATCTTGTAAATTTTTCGGATTAGCTAGTGGGCATGCTGCTGTTCCCATAGTGCTTAAATCTATTCCTCCCATTAATTGATTATTGCTACAGTTGAATGTTTTTAATAAGCTAAGGTCATTTGACAACGTTAAATCTGATAGCATGTTTGAACTTATACTAATTTCAATTAAATTCGTATTGTTCATTAAATTTAAATCCTCCAATTGATTATTATTACAAGAAAGGTATTTTATTGAAGGCGCTGTATTAACAAATAATTCGTCTATCTGATTATTATCACAATTTAACTGTTCTAGAAGTGTATTTCCATTCAAATTCAACTCAGTCAATTGATTTTGAGAAGCCAACAACGAAATTAAACTAGGATTACTGGTTAAAACAATATCACCAATTGAATTATTACTAAAATCCAAAATTTCTAATGCCGTATTTGAATTTACAATAAGCTCGCTTAGCATATTAGAACGGCAATTTAAAGTTGTTAATGCCAACAATCTATTTACTATCAAGGTTTTTAAAGCATTGTTATTACAACTCACTATTTGCAAGGTCGTATTATCGGCATTATAACCCGTTAAGTTAGATATTTCATTACTATTACAATTTACTTCTTCTAGAATAATGTTATTACTAATATCTATACCTGTTAAGTTATTGTTAGAACAATTAAGCACTTTTAATTGTGTATTATTTGAAATTGTTAGTGTATTCAAATTATTATCTGCACAATCTAATGTTTCTAGGTCCGGGCTAAGCGTCATGTCCAAGCTACTTAAATTATTACTGGCACAAAACAATTTAATTAGACTATCTGTACCCGAAATATTTAACACCCCATTTAACGCTGCAACATTATTAGTTAAAAAGTGATTTGAGTTACAATTAAAAAATTTCAAATTAACCATATCACTAACATCAAGTTCATTTAAATTATTGCCGCTACAATCTAACGCTTCAAGTGACGAAAAATCTTTTATTCCTCTAAGGTCTTCTATATTTTTATCACTTACATTAAGACTTAATAGGTGTTCTATATTTGATGTTAAAACCCGACCATCAAGTGCACCAGAATCTAACCCCAAGTCTATTAACGCTTGCTCAAAATTATCATCGTATAAAATTGTAAATCGTCCAAATTCGCAATCCTCACTATAGTCTGCTATTAAATCATCTTTTAACCATCCTCCACCAATAGCAGTTTCATCATCTACTTCAATACAATACAAACTATTATTTATAGTTGCATCAAATGTAGTCAAGCTAGCATTATTTAGATTTTTTATGCTCAAAGTGAACAAGTTATTATCGTAGCATAATAAAGAGATTAAATTAACATTTGAGCTAAAGTCTAAATTTTCAATTAGATTTGAAGAACAATCAATGGTCGTTAAGCTTGTATTATTAGATAGGTCTAAACTTGTTAAGGTATTTCCGCTACAATTCAAATTTAATAGGTCCTCAAAATCTTGAATCCCTGTTAGGTCGCTAATGCTTTGCGAAGATACATCCAGTCCTGTTACTACTCTTATTTTACTTGTAGGAACAAAATTATCCATAACCCCATTACCCATACTGGTTGGATCTGCAAGTGGAACCATACCACCACTGGCATTATGCGTCTCAAGATATGTTTCAAAATCATCATCAGGCACATAGGTACCGCATCCTAAATCACTATAATTGGAGTTTAGGTCTTTATCCCATCCTAGTGCAGGAACTGGTAAGTTATCAACCTCAATACAAGATAAATTAGGATTGTTATCAGCATTAAAAGGATTTAATGCAGCGTTATTTGTGTTTTTTAAATTTAACGTTTGTAAGGCATTATCATGACATAAAAAACGTGTTAACGCACTATTAGTACTTACATTTAAAGCTTCTATTCTATTAAATGAACAATCTAAATCTTCTAAATCAACATGATGGCTTACATCCAATTCTGTTAGGTCATTATTAGAACAATCAAGTACAATTAATGCTGTATTAGCATGTACTTTTAAACTGTTGAAAGTATAGTTTTTAGAAGCATCGTCTGCATCAACATAAGGTGTTTGCGAAGCACATATTAGCGACTCTAATTTAATATTATCGCTCAAATTCAATGCGGGCAAAATATTATTAGAACAATCGACACTTTCTAATTCCAAATTATTTGATAAATCAATGGATTTTAAATCATTATTACTACAATTTAAGTTAATTAAATTTGTAAAATCCTCAATACCTGTTAAATCTGAAATACTTCTTCCGCTAACATCCAAATCTGATAAAATTTCAATAGTTGCTGTTAGCACCAAATTATCCAGTTCCCCAGAATCATGCCCTAGAGCTATTAACCGCTCTTCAAATTTATCATCTGGAACATAGGTGTATATATCGTCACAAACACCAGTATTATAATATGTCCAATCGTCTTTTATCCAAGCGAAATCTCCTGTGGTGGGCGGTGCAAAACCAGAATCTACTCGAATACAGGGCAGGTCTGGATTTTCTTCAGAATTAAAGGCATTAATTAATGAATTAAATCCATTAGCAATATTTAAATCCACTAACTTATTTCGAGACACATTAATAGATGCATCTCCTTGACATACCACTGGTGGGTTTGGCTGTGTCACTGGACATGCCAATGTGTTTATGGTGCTGAGATCTAGAGTTGTGAGCAAATTATTAGATACATCAATGTTTTTTAATACCGTATTTGTACTCAGATCTAGTGAGGTTATTTGATTTGATGCACAAAACAAAGATTCTAAATTTGTATTAGCACTAACATCGAATATACCGTTAAGTTGATTTTGAGTTGCTATAACAGCTTTTAAATTCACATTTTCACTAATATCCAAACTTTTTAACTGGTTGTTAGAGCAAGTAAGTCTTTCTAACAAAGGGTTAAAAGCAACATTGCTTTCTTGTAAAGTTAAATCTGTTAATTGATTCCCAGAACAGTCCAGAATTTCTAATGCATCGTTAGATCTTATATCCAAATCGGTTAATAAATTCAAACCACACAACAACGATTTTAAATTGAGATTTGAAGCAACATCAAGAGATGTCAATTTATTATTGCTACAAATAAGTGTGCCTAAATTTGCAAAACCTGCAATGCCAGTAAGATCGGCTATATTTAAATCACTAATGCTTAAAGTAACCACATCTTGAATTCTACTAGTTAAAACCAGGTTATTATTTTCAATACCGTCTCCCATGCTGGCAGGATCGCCTACAGGAACTGAAGCTCCACTAGCAGAATGCGTTTCTAGATAGTTTTCAAAATTAGCATCAGGAATAGGTGTGGTTTGCGCATTTATAAAAGGCAATACAAAGAGCGTTACGATAAAAGAAATTAAAACTTGCTTATTCATTTTTCCTTTTTTTATACAGCAATATTAAGAGATTGATTCATCGAATAATTTTATTTTTAATGGTGATGAAAATGGACTTGTTCCTCCAATTTCATTTTTAGCGCTTCAAATGTTTTATTTTTAAAATCTGGATCACTTTTAATCTTTTTCCATACTAAATTATTCTCTAGATCAATACCTTCTGAAAGCATCTGATGCTCTGCCATTTGTAATCCTTCTTCAAAATCGGCTCTTGTGATTTGCCAAAAAACAACTTCCCCTTTCTCAGTTCCTATAATCTCATACTTCCTATCGTCATACTTTTCGTTATCACCATTTTTAACTGTTACGCTTTTTGATAGCGGGTCTATATGGCCTTCTAGTTTGGAAAGTATATTATGAATTTCTTTTAGCTGTTTTTTTAAATCATAAATCTCCAAATCACGTTGTTCTACTTGTTTTTTAAGTTTTTTCACCATAGGGCCATTGTCATTTTCATTTAATCCTACTGCCACATTTACCATGTTAAAACCTAAAATATTCTCGTTTACACCCCATGCCACACCAACAATATCCTTTACACGTTCCGAAGTCATTTTAGAAGGATCCATTGCAATTCCCAATCCATCGTTTTTACCAGTGGGCACTATATAATCGCCTATTTTAACCTTTCCAAAAACCTTAACGGGAACCTGCCCCATAAAAGCTACTTTTTCGTAGGCTTCTTCTTGATCTGGCTGCGGCATGTTACCAAGCACTATGGGCTTGAACGATACAACCATCATGCGCTCGGCTCCTTTTGTATGCTTGGAGATCTTACCACCTTTTACACCAACAATGTCACCGTAGGACATCTTTTCATTGATATCTGCCCTTAGCAAGTATTCAGCATAATCTCCTGCTCCTGATGCGTATGTGACGCCCTGAGTATTTGACTTGTTTGTCGCATAGATATCCTCATTGTCATTTGCTCTGATAAGCGCATCTGCAGCAATACCTATGAGCACAGCATCTGAAACAACCTGGTAAATAGCAAAACCAATATCTGCTGGACCAGGCGCTAACATACAAGCTCCAAAGCCAACGCAGGGTCTATAATCTGCATATGTTGTGGCTAATTGTACAAGGGATAGAGCTTCACTTGCTATGGCAAAACCTAAACGAAGTTCTGCATCGTAAACATCGTAGGCCATAGACCTGATGTCGAAAGTATAATCACTGTTGTTGTTGTTCTCTACTGCAATCTCTCCTTCTATACGCCCCCACATATTGTTAGCATCCCAAAAACCAATGAAATTGTTGCCGTTCCTTCTGCTCCCTATCACCTGGATCGCTATCCCCTGGGTACTCCCCTCGACCAGTAACGGGTAGTTCTCCTTTTCCAGTCCTGGGTTATCGTTCGTGGTTGTTATCTGCAGGCCAGAGGCTGGATCCTCGAAAGGTCCCGTGTAGCTGATCGCCCCCGTGTGGACTGTGGAATTGATCTTAACTTGACTGTTTGTTGTGATATTCAGGTCATCCTCGGTCGTGATGCCAACATTTCCGTTCACTGTGATCCTGTCTGGGTAAGTCCCAGATTCTACTGTACCTATCGTGGTATTTCCTTTTAATATGGAGGTTTGTCTGAAACCCGTACCATCATCAAGTAATCTGTCCTGATCTGCCGTACTAGTTATGTTCAGTACCTGCCCTTCTAGAACATCTGAACGGAAGTTCCCCTTGTTCGACAGACCGTTGGTATTGGTTAGCCCTACAACATCCAAAGTTCCGTTTAACTTCGTCGG
>CANNAN010000005.1 GCA_947502635.1 uncultured Flavobacteriaceae bacterium | reverse complement strand
TAAAACACCAAATATGGTATATAAATTATCAGCGTAAATTCAATTTTAAACTGTAGCCATATTTCAGGACTAGACATATCAAAAAGGAAATATTACAAAAAGAAAAAAGTGGAGGAAGAAGTACTAACTATGAACTAAAATTGCCAGGTGGTAACACTGGATGCTAAAAAACATAGGGCGGGTTAAGATTATTCGAAAGGTTTGGGCTAATCAGCTATGTCGCCAAATATAAAATTTGGTGTTTCAATATTGAAGATAAACTGTAGGGAAGTCTACAAATTAGCGAATAAAATTAAAACGGGAAATAAATACAACTTAAAAGATTCCTCTATAAAATCAATGTTTAAAGTTTTAGAATATTATAAGTTACTATTAGAAAAGGAACCAGACCAAAGAAATAGCATTCTAGATGAATACTCCGAAATGAATAAAAAAGAACTTGAAAAATATATTAAAAAATTAGTAAAAAAATAACCACACAGTCTAAAGTATCGTTGCTAAATGTATTGGTTTACTAAGCTATTCAATTATAAAATGAGTGATAATTATATAACTATTTGCATAGTAAACGAAGTTGAAAACCAGAAAGAATTAAGTGAAAAAATTCTTAAATGGTTATAGTTAAATGAAATTATAGAAAGTGAAAAATCAGACTGTATTATGAGTTTGAAAAACAAAGGCTATAAACCTGGAAAAAAACACTTGAATGCAATTGGATATAATGAAAACATATTACGCCTTAAAACATGTGGTGTTGAAGTCAAATCTAAACGAGAAGTATTTAATGCTGGTGCCTTTACAACAATAACCAAACTAGAATGCCCAAATTGTAAAACAAACAGATTTGAAGGAATTACACCTCAAGATTTTTTTACTGATAATTGTACCGAAGAACAGATAAAAACTTCAACACTGTATTTCCTGAATTTGACAAATGGGTAAATAATGAAAAGACAACACTAAAATGTCCTCATTGTTTAGCTGAATCGAATTTAATTGACTACAAAACCGGCAATTCAATCTCATTCTCAAATCTTGGATTTACTTTTTGGAATTGGCCCGATTTGAAAGAAGAATTCCTAATAGAATTAAAGTCAGAAATTGGAACAGACATAGTTAGAATGAATGGACATCTATAAAAAATGCAATGACTATAGCTAATATGGAATATAGTGCTTAATCGAAAGGTTTGTGTTTATTTGCAAAGTCATCAAACACAAAATTTGGCTTTTGCGAGTAAACAAAAACAGAACTATGAAAAAATTTCAGGAACCATTTTAATGGCATTTTTAGTAAGTTGTAATTCAAATTAAAAAACTAAAAAACAATTAACTTGAAAAAGAAAATGAAGTGCTACAGAAAGAATTAGAATTAACAAAAAAGGAACAAAATTCTGAATCTAAAGAGATTGAAAATCATAATTAACATAGCCCTTAAATAATACAGATATTATTGTTTTCTCCGAACTTTCTTTAACAAGGTATGAGCCTGAACTTGCAAAACAGTTATCAATAAATAAAGATAATATACGCTTTATAAAACCTCAAAAAACAAGTGATTAAAAAATAAATGCTATTAAACAATAGCGCATTATTACTGTATTTAGGGTATAATTTTTCACTGAAAACAGGGATATAACAAAATGGGATTGTGTCTATTTTTGAAAAATAAAATCACCTTAGGCTCTTACTAAAATAACTTTTACTGGGGCCGTTGGTATTAATTTCATTAGACCCAATGCAAAAATTCATAATTATAGTTTTATTTTTAATCTCACTAAGTATTTACGGACAAAAAGCTGAAGTTGAGGATTTAATTAATCAAATCGCGATCAGCGAAGTTCCAGAAAATTTTGAAAATTATTTTTTAGTTCCCAAAAGTCTAAAACAGCCTAAAGCTTGTGAACCTCTTCAAAAATATAGAATAAGAGAATTGAGAATGTCTTATAAAGACCTTCCTCTTGACTTGATTTATAAACAAGATAAAGAAAACACCGACTGGAAAGATTACAACTTAAAAAATGTAGAGTACGTTTATAATGAACATATTCACGATGAGTATATTTACCGAACATCACCACCAGCAAGTAAACATGTTCAATTTGTAAATTACAATATTGACCAAAAGAAGTACCATAACTTGATTAAAAACAAAAAGCCGCATACATTAATTATAAAGAAAAAGTGGCTTTGGAATAAAAAGAAGATTTGGGACAACAAAAAATTTTACGACGAACTTATTAAAGCCTGGGAAATTGATGAAAAACTAAATCTGGAAGAAAAAGTATATTTTCAGTTTTCAAGACCTGTTTTTTCAAAAGACAGAAAATATGTGAGAGTTTCAGTCTTTAAAAATGGACGTTGTAAAGGAAGTGGTTTTACAGCACTATACAAAAACGTAAATGGCGTTTGGAATAAGCTAATTGAATATAATCAAGTTGTTTCAATGGTTTCGATGTCTCATTCAAAATGTGGAGATGTTTCAATTTCATATAACAACTAAAAGAAAAACTGAGCTAAAAAATGATCTTTAATCCTTCATTATTGTTGTAATACCATGCATGAGTCTCCCTCTTAATAAAAGTAAACATGTTCTAAAAATTTATTTCTTACCTTGTTTAAAGCTCATTAAATTGGGCGGTTTAATTTTTAAAAAGAGGAGAATAATCCCGATTAAGCGTCATCAAAATATGCTAATCTGACATATTCTAGGTTTTATTTAAAAGATTCTTCTCTTTGTTCTGAATGACAAATTATTTTAACTTTTTAATCTCATTTTGTTTTACATATGACAGTACTTTAAAAAAAATGAAGAGGATTCAATCAAAATAATGAGAAAGAATTAACAAACATATCGATATATATCGATATTTAGTTATATATTTATATCATGAATATTTTTGATATAAATAAAGTCTTATCAAATAAAGTTAGAATAGACATCTTGGATTGGCTAAAGGATATGCAATCTAACTTCCCTCCACAAATTAATGTTCCAGATTTTAGTAACGGCGTCTGTGTATGTCATATTCAAGATAAATCAGGGCTGTCTCAATCAACTATTTCTCATTATTTGACCATGATGCATAAAGCAGATTTAGTTATAGCAACAAGAATTGGTAAATGGACATACTACAGGCGAAATGAAAAGATGATAAAAGATTACATTAAACTATTACAATCCAGCTTGTAATTTTTGTATGCACATTAACATATATATGGTTCTTAAAATATAATGGATTTAACAATAAATATTATTGGTTGGATTGGCTCCGCATTACTCGTTAGTGCTTACTGGCTTAATAGTCGGAACAAAATCAATGCACAAATGTTTTCATATCAATTTTTAAATATTGTTGGTAGTATAACATTAATGATTAATACACTGTATTTTGGTGCCTATCCTTCTAGCTCTGTAAATATTATTTGGTTAATAATTGGTTTTTATAATATGAGTAAAATTTTAAAAGTATAAATATGATGAATGAAGATTTATTATTAATGGGTTCTGAAGCTTTACGAAAAGCCGCAATGAATGAAGAAGCAAAAAATTATTTATCGTCAAACCCTGCCCTCTTCAAGACACTTAAAAAAGCAGCGCACAGATACATTGGTGGAGAAAATCTTGATGAAACAATCATCAAAGTCATTAAAGAAAATAAAAATAATTTTAAATGTTCTATAGAATTCATGGGTGAAAATACTTCTACTGTTGAAGAAGCACATCAAGCTACAGAAGAGTTTATAAAAATTGCTCAAAGAATTAAAAGTCAAAATTTAAATGCTACAATTTCGTTAGACCTCTCTCATATTGGTTTGGCCATATCAAATAACCTTTGTCTTGAAAACTTAAGTGAAATTTGTAAAAAAGCTCAAAACATAGAAGTTATTATAAGTGCAGAAGGTATCGATAGAACTGATGATGTTATAGAAACTTATAAAAAAGGTTCTAAACAATTCAATAACCTATCAATAACAATGCAAGCCTATTTATATAGAAGCAAAGATGATTTTAAAGAACTTTTAAAAGAAAAAGGTCGAATTAGAATTGTAAAAGGCGCTTTTGAAACGCCCAAAAACGTGTCTATCCCAAGAGGTAAAGAATTAAATGAAATATATTTGGGTTATGTAGATCAACTCATGTCTAAAAAGCATCCGTGTTCAATTGCTACACACCATGACATCATTCAAGAAGAAGCGAAAGAATTGATCAAGAAATACAAGCCCAACAATGAGTTATATGAGTTTGAAAGTCTTTACGGAATCCAAACAGAACAATTAATTGCTTTAAAAGATGAAGGCTACAAAACCAAATTGTATTTTGTTTATGGCAAAGAATGGTACTTATATCTATGTAACCGCCTTGCCGAATACCCGTTGAATCTTTTTAGAGCCTTATCGGATATTGTTAATTAGTTCGATTATCAAAAGTTGTTAATTCACCTTTAAAAAATGAAATATTAGAATTTTAGGAATAAAAAGAAGCTATTACTAAAATCGCCAATAGTCTCCTCTATACGAAAAGCTTCAAACACCTAATCTATAGTTGTTGGCAATATCAAAGTATTTTGTTATACCCGCTTTTAAAAGGGAATTACATGTAAAAGTGATACGAACTATTGATATTAGAAGCCTATGTTTTTTTGAACTTGATTTTATGAGAAAAACAAACTAATTTTGTTTACTTATACCCGAAATTGTTTGAGAAACAATCGGTTTAGTTCATTAAAACAAAACCATATCTAAACATTATTAATCATTTATGAGCTTTATAATTTCCTAATATGCAAGAAAAATCATTTAATGATATTTGGGATATCCTAAAAAACATAAAGAATTACAAAACTGAAGACGAAATTGAAGTATTGATATCAGACTTTAATTTTGACACTAAAAGAGAAAGAGGCATACTAATGCTTGCAAAAATGGTTATCGATGGAGATATAAATGCCATTGAATATCTTTTAAAAAAAGGAGTTAATGTAAACTTAGAATCTTCTGAATTTTGTTATCGTATAGGACCTGCGCTTCTTTTTACTATACTAAACAATAATTCCAGTAGCAAAAAATGTAAAATAATTAAAATGCTTATTGACCACGGAAGTGATATTAATGCACAAGTGAAATGGTATACCAACAATCAAGAAACTGAAATAACGGGAAATTATATAGAATATGGTATTGCATTAGCAAAAGAGCATCTTAAAGTAATGAATGACACAAATAATGATTCCGAATCTCGTAAATCATCAAAAAAAGAAGTTCAAGATTTACAAATAATGCTTTCTTTAATTGAAGAAGCAGGAATAAACCTTAATACCGATACAGCTAAATCCTTAAATAGTTTTCTAAAAATTGACACTAAAAATAGCAAGAAAGTAGATCCCAAAAAGTTTTTCGAAAAAGCACTAAAGGAATTAGATGTTGAAGACAAAGTATACGACTTACCTAGTATTGTATTGCCAAAGAAGTTTGCTGTTCATACCTAGAAAACGAAACCTTTATTCCATCAAAAGAGTGGGCTGAGTTAATAAAACATCTTATTAAAATTTCTCTAACTTTTGAAGAAGTATCTGAGTATTACTATGAGGGCCAAATTGTTTCTTTTATGGATGATGAAGGCTGGATTTCTCAATCATGGGAAGAATATAATTGGTTTAGCGAACTAACAGATGTTTTGTCTAATGAAAATACTCTTAAAAACCCTGAATGGGATAGTCTTTTTATTCTAACCATAAAAGAATGTTCAAACTATGATGCTGAAAGTATTGATGAAAAAGTAGAGGGAATTTTAGAAGAACCTTGGGTACAATCCCATAAATCATTTCAAAAATTAAAAAATACTGTAAATAAATACTTGTCTTAGATTAAAACGGCTTTTATTTGAGACACGAAACATGTACTATTAAAAATAAAATCCAAAAGTACCTGTTATACCAAATTTCCTGGCATCTGGATTTTGAACTTCATCTAAATAATTACCTCTAAAGTTAAAATCTATTCTAAACACTTTAAAAATATTACCAACCCCAAAACTGTATTCGTAATACATTTTATCAGACGGGGCTACTAAAGGAATAGTATTCGGGTTACTAGTGGTATTTAATAAAATATTTTCATCAGAAATCTCCCCCCAAACACCACGAATGCTTACAATTTCACGAAGATTAAACTTTCTTAAAAATGGAATTCTTGAAAATAAACGTCCGTTAAAATTATGTTCTAAATGTAATGAGGTATAGGTATCAGACACAAACTCATAAAAATCTAATTGAGAAAAGGTATTATAAATAGAAAAATAAGATTGATTTCCAGGTATGACACTTAATAGCCCAAGTGGCACTTCTCCAAAGGTTTTTCCTGCTTCAATCGTTGTGGTTAATCTACCAAAACCTCCAACTTGCCATGGTTGTATATAAGAGAATTGTACTTTAGTATAATCGAAATCACTATCCAGTACACTCTTATCTCCTCGGGTTACTTGTGCAAATATGCTTGCAAAACCATCATTTGCTACACGACGCTCAACACCAAAACCAGTCATTTTTCGTTTTGGAAAGACCCTTACAGACAATGAGGTTTCAAACTGTTTAATTTCAGATTCTACACCTGTTGAAGTATTATAATCTAAACTAAATGTGGGTGATGCCGACTCTAAAGTCCGGTAGTTTCCTCCTAATCTAAAAATGACATTACGCCACGGTTCTGATTCAATGGATAAACTGGTTAAGTTTATAGAGGTTAATTTATCATTGGTACTTGTTCCTACAACCGATGAAGATGCTAAACTCCTTCCTAAAACATCTGTAGACGTTGTTAAGCTCGCCCCTATCTGCTCTACATCACGGCGATTTCCTCCAGAAATAATAAGCCTGCTCTTTTTATCTAACAACCATTTACCAGAAATGCCATATTTAAATTTATCATCTCTAAAACCATAGGCCATATACCCTTGTAATCGCCAAAGGTCATTTCTTCCAAAATAAGTACGTCCGCCCACTCGTAGACGTAAACCTTCTACATCGTTAAATCCAAAGGTTGAAAAAATAGGACCATAATCTAATGGCAACGTATTAAATTCAATATAACCAGACGCCAAAATACTTCCTAAATTATAAAGCTGTTTAAACTTTTTAACCGTTTTTAAAGTATCTAGCATCTTATAAACACCTTTTTCGTCTTTATTTAAAGCTTCTAATCGGTTATCTTTCCAAAAGTCATCGCCTCTGTCATAAACATCTTTATCATAATTATAAACTTCCCGATCGTAGAACTTTCTATCTAGTTCTTTGTCAAACTCATAATTATCGTATAAAGTGGTACGTTTTCCATACACACCACGCGACTTCTCCTTTTTATTTAAAGCAAAGTCGGACATCATATAATCACGTTTTACTAGAAATAAAGAGTCGTTTAATACTTCAAATTCCTGTTCTATATATATATCCTTTACCCAGTTTATATTGGCACTTTTTGAAGCTTGTAGGTTTATTTCTTTAATAGCATATGTACTATCTGCTACCCAGAAATCACCTTTAAAAGTGAGCTCATTTTTACGTCTTGGATAGTAAATAATATTGTAACACCATTTATTATCAATAAAAGCACTATCTGACAATACATAGTTATAAGTACTAATTCCCGTTTTAGATAAAGGACTTACAAAACTTTTTTCAAAAAACTTTAAATAATTATCGTATACATTATAATCGGAATATAAATCATCAACAAAGTCAATAATCACTTGGTTATCACTAAATCCAGAGTTCTTATTTCCTTTTAAAACTTCTTTTTTCTTATTAATAACATTATCACCATAAACTCTCGAAACTGCTTCGTTTATAAACATTGGTAAATATGTCTTACCAGTTACCCGCGATGTATCTACTTCGTTAAAAACAAACTCCATGCCTCTAAAAAACTTACTTTTAATAAGAGCACTGTCTATGGTATTAATATCGAATTCTACTTTTTCGTATTTATCGTATTCGTACTGTTTATATAGGTTTAAACCATTTTTACGTTTATGTTCCCATATTTTTCTAAGTAAATCAATCGCTGGATTATTCTTTTTTGATTGCTTTCCTGTAGTTATAACAACTTGATCTAGCTCCCCTAGTTCCTCTTTAAGTGTAAACTTTAAATTATAGTTTACTTTTTTATTCAAAGGAATATTTAATAGCTCATAACCAATAAAAGAAACGGTTAGTGAAGCCCAGGTTTCATCAGATTCCAAATAAAACTTCCCATTCTCATCTGTTATGGTTCCAATCGTGGAGCCTTTAAAAATAACATTTGCAAACGATACAGGTTCGTTAAATTCATCAAACACATAACCGCTAACTTTGGTTTGTGCTATTGTGGAAATAATCCCGAAGAAAAAAAATGTAGTAAGTAATCTTATTCTCATAATACAAAAAACTTCATCAACAATCGTGCTAATGAAGTTTATATAACGTAAAAAATATTAATTTATTTGTACAATACTTTTTTTACTGCTTTAACAACATCGCTACTGTTTGGTAACCATTCTGCTAATAAAACAGGGGAATATGGTGCAGGTGTATCTGCTGTATTAATTTTTACAATAGGAGCATCTAAATAATCAAATGCCTCACTTTGAACTAAATATGTTATTTCGGTAGCCACATTTCCAAAAGGCCATGCTTCTTCTAAAACCACTAATCTATTGGTTTTTTTAACCGATGCTACAATCGCTTTTCTATCCATTGGTCGAACAGTACGTAAATCAATAATTTCACAAGAAATACCCTCCTTAGCTAATTCATCGGCTGCTTTATAAGCTTCTTTAATTATTTTTCCAAAAGAAACAATTGTGACATCGGTTCCTTCTCGCTTAATTTCTGCAACACCTAAAGGCAATATATATTCTCCTTCTGGCACTTCACCTTTATCACCATACATCTGCTCGCTTTCCATAAAAATAACAGGATCATCATCACGAATTGCAGCTTTTAATAAACCTTTAGCATCATACGGATTAGATGGTACTACAACTTTTAAACCTGGAGTATTAGCAAACCAATTTTCAAATGCCTGCGAATGGGTTGCTCCTAATTGACCTGCAGAAGCAGTAGGGCCACGAAATACAATTGGACATTTAAATTGCCCACCAGACATTTGTCTAATCTTTGCAGCATTATTAATTATTTGATCAATTCCAACTAAAGAGAAGTTAAACGTCATATACTCAACAATCGGTCTATTTCCTGTCATTGTAGAACCAATAGCAATCCCTGCAAAACCAAGTTCTGCAATAGGTGTATCAATAACACGTTTAGCTCCAAATTCATCCAACATGCCTTTCGATGCTTTGTAAGCACCATTATATTCTGCTACTTCTTCACCCATTAAATAAATGCTTTCATCTCTACGCATTTCTTCGCTCATAGCTTCACAAATAGCTTCTCTAAATTGAATTGTCTTCATTAACTTATTTTTAATTCGAATTGCAAAAATAAGAATTATAGATTATAATTTGATATAAAAACCAACAGTAAAATTATCCTCAAAAAAAAATTATTAATTCTACAGAAATTGTATATGAATAATGAAGATTTGTTACTTTAAATTAGTTCTAATTCTTTTTATTTATTCCTCAGTTAACCAATCAAAGGCTTATAAATTCTTAAAGAAATATTAATAATTACACGTTTTTTGATAATTATTCCGAATATTTACTATGCACGCATAGTAAATATTCGGAATAAAATAATTACCTTCGTAGCCTCAAAAACTATACTCAATTAATATAAAATATTATGAAAATATTAGTGTGCATTAGTCATGTTCCTGATACGACATCTAAAATTAATTTTAGTGAAGGTGACACAAAATTCGACACCAATGGTGTACAATTTGTTATTAACCCAAATGATGAATTTGGATTAACACGTGCCATGTGGTTTAAAGAAAAACAAGGGGCGCATGTAACCGTTGTAAATGTTGGCGGTGCCGAAACAGAACCTACGCTTCGTAAAGCACTGGCTATTGGTGCCGATGCAGCTATTAGAGTTAATGCGGCGGCTTCAGATGGTTTTTCGGTAGCTAAACAATTAGCCAATGTTGTTAAAGAAGGGGCCTATGATTTAGTAATAGCTGGTCGCGAATCTATAGATTATAATGGTGGAATGGTTCCTGGTATGATTGCAGGATTAACCAACGCTAACTTTGTAAATAATTGCATTGGTTTGGAAGTCGATGGCACTTCTGCAAAAGCTGAAAGAGAAATTGATGGAGGAAAAGAAACCGTTTCTACAGGCCTGCCATTAGTTATTGGCGGACAAAAAGGATTGGTTGAAGAAAGTGATCTTAGAATACCAAATATGAGAGGTATCATGATGGCGCGTAAAAAGCCTTTAACAGTTATTGAAGGTACAGAAGCTAATGCAGAAACAACGTCAATTAAATTTGAAAAACCAACACCTAAAGGGTCTGTAAAATTAGTTTCAGCAGATAATTTAGATGAATTGGTAAGTTTACTTCATAACGAAGCAAAAGTTATTTAATCTCAGATTAAATAATTCTGAATTTATTTCAGAATCTTTTGAAAAAAAAGTAAAAATTAAACAGTTCCTGAGTCAAGTTCAGGAAAAAAATCAAAATTTTTTATGTCAGTTTTAGTATATACAGAATCAGAGCAAGGAGCGTTTAAAAAAGCAGCTTTAGAAGTTGCTTCTTATGCCAAAGCAGTAGCAAATCAATTAGGTACAACCGTTACAGCTATTACTATAAATGTAGATGATGCCTCAGCATTAGGAAACTACGGTGTCGATAAAGTTTTAAATATATCTAATGTGCCATTACAATCTTTTAATGCTAATAGTTACGCTGAAGCGATTAAACAGGCGGCAGAAAAAGAAGCAGCACAAATTGTAGTCTTAAGCTCTAGCGCCAATAGTAAGTATTTAGCACCACTCTTAGCAGTTGGTTTAAATGCTGGATATGTTTCTAATGTTATTGAAGCTCCAGCCAGCACGTCTCCATTTACGGTTAAACGCACAGCATTTACAAATAAAGCTTTCGAAATAACTCAAATTAATACCGAGGTAAAAATCATAGGTGTTTCTAATAATTCATTTGGGTTGTTAGAAAATAGTGGTAACGCTTCCGCGGAAGACTTCTCCCCTTCAATTTCAGATTCTGGAGTTAAAGTAGAATCTGTTGATAAAGCGACAGATAAAGTAACTATTGCTGATGCTGAGATTGTTGTATCTGCTGGTCGTGGATTAAAAGGTCCTGAAAATTGGGGTATGGTAGAAGAATTGGCCGATGTATTAGGAGCAGCAACAGCATGCTCGAAGCCTGTTTCAGATTTAGGATGGAGGCCTCACAGTGAACATGTCGGGCAAACAGGTAAACCTGTAGCATCAAATTTGTATATAGCTATTGGTATTTCTGGAGCCATTCAACATTTAGCTGGAATTAATGCCTCTAAAGTAAAAGTGGTAATTAACACAGATGCTGAAGCTCCTTTCTTTAAAGCTGCAGACTATGGTGTTGTTGGAGATGCTTTCGAAGTTGTGCCTCAGCTTATAGAAAAATTAAAAGCTTTTAAAGCGCAACAATAAATAATTTTTTATAAATTGTGTAGTCGTTTAGAACTGCTTAAATTAGCACTAAATACTTAAATCTGTCTTAGTCAGTTGGTAAAGTCCTAATTTAAACGGTTCTTTGCGTTTTTATAAATTATATGAGTTTAGTAAGATTAAATATAAAAGGCATATCCTATAGCCAAACCCAAAACGGCGCTTACGCTTTGATTTTAAATGAATTAGATGGCGACCGCAAACTACCAATAGTTATTGGTGCTTTTGAAGCACAGTCTATTGCTATAGCCTTGGAAAAAGAAATTAGACCCCCAAGACCATTAACACATGATCTTTTTAAAAATTTCGCAGATCGTTTTGATATTGTTGTAAAACAAGTAATCATCCATAAACTAGTTGACGGTGTTTTTTACTCTAGTTTAATATGTGAACGTGATAAAATTGAAGAAATTATTGATGCCAGAACTAGTGATGCTATTGCTTTGGCGCTTCGGTTTGACGCACCCATTTTTACTTATAAAAACATTCTTGACAAAGCTGGGATATACTTAAAAGTCAATCCTAAGGAAGAGGATGAAAATGAGGACAGTATTTTAGTAGACGATCTAATTTCTAATGAGTTAGAGGCAGATGCACCTCGTGAGAATCTTAAAGGAAAAACACTTGAAGAATTGCATGGCTTATTAGACGAAGCTGTTTCCAGTGAAGATTATGAAAGAGCCGCTCATATTCGTGATGAAATCTCAAAACGAGAATAACATTTACTTCTTAATATGAAAAAGTTTTCTTTGTTTATTGCTGCTATTTTTTTCTTACTAACGTCGTCAATTATAGCACAGGAAACAAATGAAATTATACCGTTGGATTCTGTTCAAAATAAAACGACTATTCAACAAATTTCACCTGCAAATAATTCCATAGATACTTTAAATATTGATGATGCAGATTCGAAAACCGAGAATGCATCTACAAAGAGCATTACCAACACCCCTAATAGTACTATTATTCCAAGCCAGGGTTTTTCATTTAGCAGCTTATGGCGGGGTGCTTTGGGCATGATATCTTTAATATTTCTAGCCTTTCTTTTTAGTAGTAATAGAAAAGCTATTAATTGGAAAATTGTGGGTATTGGTTTAGCCTTTCAGTTACTAATTGCTATTGGAGTTTTAAAAGTTGAATTCATCAAGAGTATTTTTGAATTTATTGGAGGTCTTTTTGTTGAAGTCTTAGAGTTTACAAGGGCTGGTAGTAAGTTTTTGTTTGAAGGCTTAGTAGTAGACATGGATACTTTTGGATTTATATTTGCTTTTCAAGTACTACCAACCATTATATTCTTTTCAGCATTAACCTCTGTCTTATTTTATTTAGGCATCATTCAAAAAGTAGTAAAAGCAATGGCTTGGTTACTTTCTAAAGCTTTAAAAATTTCTGGAGCAGAAAGCTTAAGTGTAGCTGGTAACATTTTTTTAGGTCAAACGGAAGCACCTCTTTTAATAAAGGCCTATTTAGAAAAAATGAATAAGTCTGAAATACTATTAGTCATGATTGGAGGTATGGCAACCGTTGCTGGCGCTGTTTTAGCTGCTTATATTGGCTTTTTAGGAGGTAATGACCCTATACTCAGATTATTTTACGCAAAACATCTTTTAGCAGCCTCTGTTATGGCAGCTCCTGGAGCTATAGTCATTTCAAAAATTCTTTATCCGCAAACAGAAAATATTAATACCGATGTTAAAGTCTCTCAAGAAAAAATTGGCACTAATTTTTTAGATGCTATTGCTAACGGCACTACTGAAGGCTTAAAACTTGCAGTCAATGTAGGCGCCATGCTTCTTGTATTTGTTGCTTTTATTGCCATGTTTAATGGCATATTGGGTTGGGTTGGTGATATCTCTTCAATAAATACATGGGTTGTTAATAATACACCCTACAAAAGTTTATCACTTGAATTAATTTTAGGTTACGTTTTTGCACCACTTATGTGGCTTATTGGTGTTGCTAAAGAAGATATGGCCTTAATGGGGCAATTATTAGGTATTAAATTAGCAGCTAGCGAATTTATAGGTTATATACAATTACGAGATTTAAAAGATATCACTAAAACTGTTCATCTTAATTATGAAAAATCTGTAATCATGGCAACTTATATGCTCTGTGGTTTTGCAAATTTTGCTTCTATTGGTATTCAAATTGGAGGTATTGGTTCATTGGCTCCTGGTCAGCGTAAAACCTTATCTAAGTTCGGTATGAAAGCTTTAATCGGGGGTACTATCGCTTCTTTAATTTCTGCAACTATTGCTGGAATGATAATCGGTTAATCTAATTTCTGAAAAGGCAGGAATCTCATTTTTTATAGTTAATAACTTTATTATATATATTAAAATATCAGGCATTAAAACTTAATGCTTTTTTTTATTTTTAAACCTAGAAAATTAAGTTCAATTTAAAGAGGTTCTCACCTTCGTGAGGAATGTTATGCAGCAATATCACGATTTAGTAAAGCACGTTTTAGAAAGCGGAAATGAAAAAGGAGATCGTACTGGTACTGGTACTAAAAGTGTTTTCGGACATCAAATGCGATTTGATTTGAGTGAAGGTTTCCCAATGGTTACCACTAAAAAACTCCACTTAAAGTCAATAATTTACGAATTACTTTGGTTCTTAAAAGGTGATACTAACACAAAATATCTCACAGAAAATGGTGTGCGTATTTGGAATGAATGGGCAGATGCTAATGGTGATTTAGGACCTGTTTATGGACATCAATGGCGCAATTGGAACAGTGATGAGATTGATCAAATTAAAGAAGTTATTCATACTTTAAAAAACAATCCTAATAGTCGTAGAATGCTAGTTTCTGCCTGGAACCCGTCCGTACTGCCAGACACTTCAAAATCATTTGACGAAAACGTAGCCAATGGTAAAGCGGCATTACCTCCTTGCCATGCTTTTTTTCAATTTTACGTAGCCAATGGAAAACTTTCATGCCAACTATATCAACGAAGTGCAGATATCTTTTTAGGTGTCCCTTTTAATATTGCTTCTTATGCTTTATTCACAATGATGATGGCACAAGTTTGTGGTTATGAGGCTGGCGAATTTATCCACACGTTTGGAGATGCTCACATTTACAGTAACCATTACGAACAATTGGAATTACAATTATCTAGAGAATTAAGACCATTACCAAAAATGCTACTTAACCCAGAGATAAAAGATATCTTCGACTTTAATTTTGATGATTTCACCTTAATAGATTACGATCCACATCCACATATAAAAGGAGCAGTAGCGATATAGAATATACACCCCTGTTAAGGGCAGGAATCTCATGAATTAAAAACTAAATAGCAATGTCTCATCGACTACTCGACCAGACAAAAACACAAATAATGAAAAATTCTTCCCTATTAGTGCTACTCTTTTTTAGCATATGTACATACGCCCAAGAAAAGACTCATGAAGTTCTTGAAATCACTAAAGACTCTGATGAAATCCCTTTTATTTTAGTAGAAAAAGTCCCTATTTATAAAGGCTGCAACGATAAACTTGACAATATTAAATTAAAAGCATGCATGTCTAAAGGCATTACAAATCATATTGTACAAAATTTCAATACAAATAGTGCCAAAGGGTTAGGTCTACCCAATGGAAAAGTTAGAATAAATGCATTTTTCAAGATAAATAAAAAAGGCAATATTAAAGGTATTAAAATAAGAAGCCCACATCCTAAATTGGAGAAAGAAACGCTACGAGTGTTAAAATCAATTCCAAAAATGCAAAAACCAGGTTATCATAAAGGTAAACCTGTCACTGTTGCCTATTCGTTACCTATTGTTTTTAACATAGATAACTCCAAATATTCAAAAAAGAAATAAAACATTAAAAAGCGTTTTCAATTAAGGAAAAACGCTTTTAAAGACTAAATTGGATTTAACTAAACGTTTAATATACCGTTTTCTGCTGATGCATAATCACTCCAAGCGTAAGCGTCTGCCTGATCATCATTAATGTAAGTCCCATCAACAACATACCTAAACTCATACGAGTTATCTTTTTCTAAATCTACAGTTCCTTTAAACGTACCGTTCTTTAGTTTTTTAAGTGCTGTTGACTTTGTGTTCCATTCGTTAAAAGTTCCAACTACAGTTACCTCATTGGCTTCCTTAGCAGGTACCAAAAAAGTAACCTTACAAACTGGTTTGCTTTTTAAATATTGTTTTGTAATCGCCATAATTCTAGTTTTTTTGTGTTGTTTATACAGTAAATTTATAAAACAATATAACATTCATTTATATAAAACCTGACAAACTTAAAAGAATTATCAATTTAATAAGTATTACTTTACAATTATTTAAACTACACAAAATACACACGCCTCATTTATGAGATTATCAAATTCATATTTTTGTTTCCCCTTGATTTTCAACGACTTTAAAACATAAACGATTTTATCTTAAACCCCTATAAATTCAACAAAATATTATAACTTTACATCTATTATTAGATACTTATGTTTGGAAAAAAGAAAGAAAGCCCTCAAATAGATAAAGAACAATTAGAACTGATTCAAAATGCCCAAAAACGCATTAAACAGAAAAAACGTTTATACATTCATTTTGTTCTTTTTTTAATTGGCTCTCTATTTTTAATTCTTGCTAATACGGTTCTGGAAATAGGAAAAAATTTCACTCTGTTCGGAAAAGAATGGTTTTTATTTGCCATCCTTATTTGGCTCTTCTTTTTCATTTATCATATATTTAATGTGTTTGTCACCCATAAATTCATGGGAAAAGTCTGGGAACAGAAACAATTAGATAAACTAATGGTTCAACAGAAACTAAGAATAGAGCAGTTGAAAAATGAACTTAAAAAAGAAGCACCACACATTGCCGAAAGTGAGCATTATAACGAATCTTTAAATAAAAAAGAAAAAACGTCTGAACTTACTGTTATTGTTGCTGCTGCTGAAAATAATGCTATTGGTAAAGACAATAAACTAATTTGGCATTTAAGCGACGACTTAAAACGTTTTAAAAGCCTTACCAACGGACATCATATTATTATGGGAAGAAAAACATTTGAAAGTTTCCCAAAACCGTTACCCAATAGGACGCATATCGTTATTACACGTCAAAGTGATTATAAAGCCCCCGAAGGTGTTATTGTTGTTAACAGTTTAGAAGATGCTATTAGTGCTGCCAAAAGTGACCCACAACCTTTTATTATTGGTGGTGGTGAAATATATAAACAGGCATTACTAATAGCTGATAAAATTGAATTAACGCGCGTACACGAAAACTTTGAAGCGGATGCCTTCTTTCCTGAAATCGATACTTCTACCTGGAAAGAAACCTCTAATACTCTTCATTCTAAAGATGAAAATCACAACTATGAATTTTCATTTTTGACTTATGAGAGAAAATAGATTAAAATTTTAATTGTAAGAGAAATACACTAATTTTGTTTAGCATATTATAAACATTAAAACAATTTCATACAATCTTAATTCCCTGCAAGCTCAAAGATTGTAGAAACTGAAATGGATAAATTTGATGTCGAACAATCGAAATAAATAGGCAAATAACACATGGAAACAAAAAAACAATTTGAAGACAGAATACAATTACCTTTTAAGTTCGATGTAGAAAAAATGCTTTTAGAAGCTCATGCATTAAAACAAGAACACTACGAATATTATAAAGTTATTCCATTGCGATCTCCTGCTCACTTAGTAGACACATCACTACCCTTCCCTCCTCCAACCGACGATTATGCAGACGGTTCTTGGACCAATTGGATGGACACCCCTAGCCTAAAAAAAGCTCCTTATTTAAAAAGCATAATCGATACATTTAGTCAATACACAACGGTTAATTTGGTTCGGTTGTTATTTTTAGCACCAAATGCTATTGTAAAAGAACATACAGATCCTACTTTGGCCTTAGAAAAAGAAAAATCAATGATTCGACTTACGATTCCTATCGATAATAATGAAGGTGTCGAGTTTTTCTTAAATGAGACATTAGTTCCCATGAAAGTTGGAGAATGCTGGTATTTACGTTTGTCTGATACGCATCGTGTTATTAATAAAGGAACCACAGACCGTATTAATTTAACGATAGATGTCATACCTAATGATAAAATTATCGAAATCATTAATAACGTGCATTAAGAATTATAAATATATACTTGTAAATTAAAGCTTTATTAATAAAAAAGTTAATTCTGATTTATCCATCTATGCTCGTGTCGTATTTATAAATCACATATAAATATACAGTTCCAAGAATCTAAGAATAGAATAAATAGTATCTGTAGCCCTCAAAATAATTGTTATTTTTAGACTAAAACAAGCCCCTTACAACTTTATTATAATCGCAATTTGAAATATGGATAACGATAGATCTTTATTAATAAATTTCATAAAACAAATCATTCCGTTAAATGAATTTGATGTTGAAGAAATTGCTAATACATTTCATTTCACAAAAATTGAAAAAGGGAGTCTACTTTTAGAAAAAGGTCAAATAAGTGATGACTATTTCTATCTTCAAAAAGGCTTAATGAGAATCTTTCTTTATGATTTAGAAGGAAATGAAATCACAACAGAGATTTTTACTGAAAACAATATCGTTTTTGAAATCACTTCGTTTTTTAATCGGGTACATTCTGAAGTTAATATTCAAGCCCTCACAGATTGTATTGGATATCGCATTTCTTACGAAGAATTAAACGCGCTATTTCATAATAAACCAGCATTTAGAGATTTTGGCAGAGCTGTTTTGGTTAAATGCTTTATTACTTCCCAAAAGAGAAACTATGCTATGATCAATCAAACAGCTGAACAACGTTAACAAAACTTACTAACTTCCAAACCAAAAATATTAAAACACACACCATTAAAGTATATTGCCTCATACTTAGGTATTACAGATAGCACACTTAGCAGGATAAGAAAAAACATGTAACTATATCTTTTCTTGCCTTTTGTCAAGTGGAATTCATTTTTTGTTTCTCAATTTTGAATATCACTAAAAAACACAAAATGGCAGAAATTTCAATTTTCATATCTATTGGATTTGTTTTAACAACACTGATATCTCTTTGGCTATTTTTTAAAGCTTCAAATAATAAAAAAGTACTCTACGGTATTATTATCTGGTTAACAATTGTAGGTATACTCGGAATATTTGGGTTTTACAAAAAAACAGGAACAATGCCTCCAAGATTTACTTTATTACTTGGCCCAGTTGTTCTATTTATACTTTTACTTTTTACTAATAAAAAGAGTAAGACCTTTGTGGATAATCTCAATTTAAAAGGGTTAACCTTATTACATATTATTCGTATTCCTATAGAAATTATTCTTTATTATACTTTTTTAGCAGGGCTCATACCCGACCTGATGACTTTTAAAGGTTACAACTATGATATTATCTCTGGAATTACAGCGCCAATAATGTATTATCTGGTATTTGTAAAGAAAAAAATAAAACGCAAAGGACTTCTCATCTGGAATTTTGTTTGCTTAGGACTCTTGATTAATGTATTAACCATTGCGGTGTTAAGTGCTAAAACGCCTTTTCAAATATTAGCATTTGAACAACCTAATATTGGGGTAACCTATTTTCCTTTTGTATGGCTACCTACAATTATAGTCCCGATAGTTTTATTCGCTCACTTAGCAAGTATCAAACAATTGTTATCTGGTAAAAAAGTAGTTAATAATGCATAAATGTTTTAGAAATCAACTTCCATAACTCCACTTAAATAAGAAGATGAATATAATTTTAACCATTAATTATTAAAAGACTCTTGCTCATTAATAATTAGCATCGTTCTTTTAAATCGATCAACAAACTCCCTAGCTTCAATTTCATTATAACATGAAAACCCCATTCTTATAGCATTGTGTTTAATATTCGCTACATCATAACGCTGCCATTCTGAAATGATTAATTTTTGTTGCTTAGCAGCTTCTCTAACCGTATCCCACGAATAATTTTTATTTAAAGTTACCCATAATGCCATACCTCCTTTTGGGATTTCAAAAGACAAATAATCACTCATTTCTTCCCTAAGAAGTTTACAAAACAAATCGCGACGGGCTTTATATATTTTAACTAACTTTTTAATATGCCTATCTAAACTCCCATCTTTAATAAAATTTGAAAATGTTAGTTCTAAAATAGCATCACCTTGTCTGTCTATAAAACGTCTCAATTTTGCACATTCATCTACAAAATCTTTTGATGCGATTAAATAACCAACTCTATAAACTGGTGCAACTGTTTTACAAATCGAACCTATGTAAATAACATTTCCACAAGTATCATGACTTGCTAAAGGTAAAATAGGTGCATGGTTATAATGAAAATCGTAATCATAATCATCCTCAAGAATAGCAAAACGATAGGTTTTAGCTAAATTTAAAAGATGCATCCTACGTTGTGCCGAAAGTGTTACAGTTGTTGGATGGTGGTGATGCGGTGTTGTATATACCGCTTTAATAGTATATTTTTTACATAAGCTTTCTATAGCTTTTGTATCTAATCCATTTTCGTCCACTTTCACTCTTAATAATTTAGCTTTAGCAAATTCAAAAGTTGTATCTGCAGAACTATAATTCGTCTCTCCTACTATAATATAATCCTTATTTTCAATCAATAATTGAGATGCCAAAAACATCCCCATCTGGCTTCCTCTGGTTATAAGAATGTTGTCTTTTGTAATATTTAATCCTCTGGTTTCGTTCAAATAACTTACTAGGGTCTCTCTTAATTCAAGATTACCATAGGTTGTTCCGTAATTCAGATACTTAAGCGTATACTTCTTATTTGCTATTTTTCTATAAATAACAGCTAATTCTTTAATAGGAGCTAGCCTTTCGTCTGCAACACCGTCATTCACATACATATAATCATTTAAATACTCTTGCGGAAATTTCCTATCCAAAAGAGTATTTCTCTTAAAAGTAAACCCCGTCGTACTGTCCTTTCTACTAACTGTTTTATCAGTCCATTTTTGTTGTTGCAACATTGGAATGTCTTTATGAACAAAGGTGCCTTTTTGCGGAATACTCTCTATCCATCCCTGCAATGTAAGTTCCTCATAACAAGCTATCACCGTTTTTCTATGTAGTCCTATTAAATCTGATAAGGTTCTAGTTCCTGGTAATTTCGCCTGTGGCGGAAGGGTGCCCTCCTTAATTAAATCTATAAACTGATTGGTTAGTTGAATATAAACTGGCTGCTTAATAGCTCTATCTATTTTGATAATGGTTTTATAAGGAATCATAACTGGACTATTTAAAAAATGATTTCTGGATGAAATGAACAATCCATAAATCTACTAATTTTGTTTTAAATAACAAGCATCAATCAAATCGAACAGTTATGTCAACTTATACAATATCAGAATTAAATCAAGTAAAACGAGGCCCCAAAAGAGCTACTTACGATGTAGAACAAATTAATAATATTCTAGACGCAGGATTCTTGGGCTACGTAAGCTATAATTATGAAGGAAAAGCTATTTGCTTACCTATGGCTTATGGAAGAATAGACAATAAAATATATCTACACGGCTCTCTAAAAAACAGAATGTTATTAGCGCTTGCGGAAGCCAAAGAAGCCAGTATGACCATTATGCATTTAGACGCACTGATATTAGCGCGTTCAGGCTTTCATCATTCTGTAAATTACAGATCGGCGACACTATTCACCAGCGCAACTATAGTTGAAGACAAAGAAAAAAAGGAAGCTGCTTTAAAATGTGTTGTAGACCATATGATTCCTGGGCGGTGGAAAACACTAAGACCCATGAACCTTAAAGAGTTTAATAGCACACTCGTTATAGAAATGGAAATACAAACCGCATCTGCTAAAATCAGAGATGTAGGTGTTGTTGATGAAAAAAGTGATTTAGACCTTCCTGTCTGGGCAGGTGTTATACCAATAAAACAAGTGGCAGAACTTCCTGTTAAAGACCCCTTATTACCAAAACAAATGAGAACTCCTAAGCATGTAATATCCTATTATAAAAAGAATAAAATGTAATACCATGACAAAATCTGATTTAAAATTTATTCCAAATTTCTTCGACAGATATATAAAACTAGTCGATAACAATATTGATTTAATAGATGGTCTAAAAAGTAGTGAAACTATTTTTGAAGACCTTGCTAAAAAGTTAATTTCACATCAAGAATATAGATACGAGTTAAATAAATGGACGCCTAAAGAATTGCTTCAACATATTATAGATGCTGAAAGAATATTTGCTTACAGAGCCTTATCCATATCTAGATTAGAACCAATGGATCTTTTAGGTTTTGATGAAAATTTATATGCTAAAAACGCTCATGTAAACCATAGAAGCATTGAAGATTTACTAACAGAATTTAGAACAGTAAGACAATCAACAATCCATTTATTTGAAAGTTTTAATGAAGAAATGCTTCATAGTACTGGAATTTCTTCTGAAATAAAAATTAGTACTCTAGCCATTGGATTTACTATTATTGGGCATGCCAAACATCATCTTAATATCTTGAATGAACGTTATTTAATAGCTTGATTTTATTATCAATCCGCTAATTATATTAAGTAAAGCCATTGTGTATTTTAAGCTGAGATTATTTTGAATAAAAAAGAGCTGTCTAAAAAATATTAAAAACTAAAAATTGTCCCATCGAGCGCAGTCGAAATGTCTTCAAAATCAAGACATTTAAAAGTTCTCGACTGCGCTCGAACGGACATCTAAGTACTTTTAGACAACCTCTTTTTAAGCATAAAACTCTTTTTCAAAATCTTCTCTTAAATTTGAGTAATTTTGCATCATGGTAAAAGAGATTCAGCTTCGTATTTCACTTAAAGACGAAGAGCGTAGTGATATTTTAATAATAAAATCGGCACATGCTTTAGATATTGACAAAGAAGATATCACTGGTATCAAAGTCCTTCGAAAATCTATTGATGCTCGAAAGCCAAAAATTATTTTCAACTATAAAGTAGCCGTTTATATTAAAGAGGCATTACCTAAAACCTCAGAATATCAATTTGATTATAAAGATGTTTCAAAAGCCAAACCCATTCATATTATTGGCTTTGGTCCTGCAGGGATGTACGCTGCCTTACGTTGTATTGAATTAGGTTATAAACCAATTGTATTAGAACGTGGTAAAAATGTTCAAGACAGACGGCGCGATTTAAAGGCTATCAATCAGGATCATTTTGTAAATGAAGATTCTAATTATTGCTTTGGCGAAGGAGGTGCAGGGACTTATAGCGATGGAAAATTATATACCCGAAGTTTAAAACGAGGCGATGTGCGTCGCATTTTTGAAAACCTGGTATTTCATGGGGCTACCGATCAAATTTTGGTAGATGCCCATCCACATATTGGAACTAATAAATTACCGAAAGTGGTTCAGAATATCCGAGAAACCATTTTAAACTATGGTGGAGAGATTCATTTTGAGACGCGAGTCGTAGATTTTATTATAAAAACGAATAAAATACAAGCTATTCAACTTCAAAATGGAGAAGAAATACCTGTAAACAGAGTTATTTTAGCTACAGGACATTCGGCTCGGGATATCTTTTATTTATTACATCAAAAGAAAATTGCATTAGAAGCAAAATCATTCGCTATGGGGGTTCGGGTAGAACATCCACAACATATTATAGATTCTATACAATACCATTGCAATGGTGAACGTAACGAATTACTCCCAGCGGCTTCTTACAGCTTAGTAAATCAGGTAAATAACAGAGGGGTATACTCTTTTTGCATGTGTCCTGGTGGTTTTATAGTTCCTGCAGCTACAGCAAATGGTGAAGTCGTGGTAAATGGTATGTCGCCTTCTAAACGAAATAATTTATATGCCAATTCTGGTATTGTCGTTGAAATTAATGCGGATGCTGATTTGCATAAATATGAGAAATTCGGAGTTTTAAAAGGCCTAGAATACCAGAAAAATTTAGAAAAATTGGCCTTTACAGCTGGAGGGAGAAGTCAAGTAGCCCCAGCACAAAGACTCACCGACTTTGTTGAAGGTAAGCTATCGGATAATTTGAACTCAACTTCTTATCAACCAGGGTTAAAATCGGCACCTTTACATTCACTATTACCAAAATTAATAGGAAGTAGACTTAGAAAAGGGTTTCAAGCCTTTGGACAAAAAATGAAAGGTTATTATACTACAGAAGCTAATATTGTTGGTGTAGAATCCAGAACCTCATCACCAGTTTGTATTCCCAGAAACGAACAATTAGAACATCCTGAAGTTTCTAACTTATTTCCTTGCGGAGAAGGAGGTGGTTACGCAGGTGGTATCGTATCTGCTGCCATGGACGGAGAGCGTTGTGCTGAAGCTGCCATTATTGGTCTATAATGTTCGAAAAAGAGACAAGAATCGAGAATATAGACACTAGAATCTAAACATTAAATTAAGTTCTCTTTCAAATTAATAGCTTTAGAGTCCTTATTCTTGCTTCTAAAAGCGAAATGGTCTTAGCTTCTAAAAAAATTATTTCTATTTTTGCAGCGCGAAAAACTATAATTATCAATACATGAAAGCATATATATTTCCAGGTCAGGGTGCTCAATTTTCAGGAATGGGTTTAGACTTATATGAAAACGCTCCTTTAGCTCAAGAATTATTTGAACAAGCAAATAACCTTCTTGGTTTCAACATTACAGACATTATGTTTGAAGGCTCTGCTGAAGCTCTTAAAGAAACTAAAGTAACACAACCTGCCATCTTTTTACACTCTGTTATTTTAGCAAAAACTTTGGGTGATGCTTTTAAACCAGAAATGGTTGCAGGACACTCACTTGGTGAATTTTCTGCGTTAGTAGCAAATGGTGCTTTAAATTTCGAAGATGGATTAAAGTTAGTCTCTCAACGTGCTTTAGCCATGCAAAAAGCTTGTGAGTTACAACCAAGTACCATGGCTGCTGTTTTAGGTTTAGAGGATGATGTTGTTGAAAAAATATGCTCGGTAACTGATGGTGTTGTTGTTGCAGCAAATTATAATTGCCCTGGGCAATTAGTAATCTCCGGAGAAGTTGATGCTATAAATAAAGCCTGTGAATCTCTAAAAGATGCAGGAGCACGTCGTGCATTAGTTTTACCTGTTGGTGGTGCTTTCCATTCGCCATTAATGGAACCTGCTCGTGAAGAGTTAGCCGCCGCTATAGAGAATACAACTTTTAGCAAACCTAACTGCCCTATTTATCAAAACGTAACGGCTCATGCTATTATTGATGAAACGGCTATAAAAACGAATTTAATATCTCAATTAACAGCTCCTGTACGTTGGACACAATCTGTACAACAAATGATTGCAGACGGTGCTACTTTATTTACCGAAGTTGGTCCTGGTAAAGTTTTACAAGGCTTGGTAAAGAAAATTAATAGAGAGGCTCAAACAGCTTCTGCTACTCTTGAAAACAATTAAATGAAATTATCGAAACGCTCTATTTACATTCTTTTAGTTATTATTTTAACTATTGCTATTGATCAGATTTCTAAAGTCCTTGTTAGAATCAATATTGATGCACGAACAGATATTAATCCTGGTGAACGCATTTCTTTAATAGGCGATGCTTTTTTAATGATGAATGTTGAAAATGCAGGTGCTTTTTTAGGTATGGGTAGTGATTTAAACCCGACACTTAGAATTATATTTTTGCTTATTTTACCAGTTGTGGTATTAGGTTATGTGTTACGATATATTTTCAAAGACAAAAACTTAGATAGCCTATCGCTTTTCGCTTTTGCAAGTATTATTGGCGGTGGTCTTGCTAATGTTTATGATCGTATTGTATATGGTTCGGTTACAGATTTCTTATTTATCGATTTGGGGGGTGTTTTTAAAACGGGTATCTTTAATATGGCCGATTTATCGGTAACCACAGGTATAATTATTTTGGCTATCGCTAATTTTAAGAAGAAGAAACCTTCAGAAGCATAAAAAATAATATCATTCTTTAATAAATTTTTCCAGCTTTCATAACAAAAATCATCTGACTAAAGATACAATTTCATAATTTTATAAAAGAAGGCTTACTAATCAAAAAAATCGCCTAAGAATACTTAGGCGATTTTTTTGATTGATGAATTTTTATAAATTATTGCTTAGTCCAAACCTGGGTTGCTGCCATAAACCCGCTTGAAATGTCAACACTCCAAGTACCATCGTCATTTACAACCCCTTGGAAGTCGTAAGTATCCCCACAGCAATCTGGTGCAGTACCTCCTAAAGTTCCACAAACATCTGTAATCTCTCCACTAGACGTATCTCCACATATATTAAATGCAGCACAGAACAAACCATCGAATGCGCCTCCAGAGTAATCTGATAAGGTATAAGAACCACCTCCATTATCTGTAACGGTTACCGTGTATTCATAATCTGTAATTGGACTAACACCACAGCATCCTGCCCCTGTACTTGACACTAAATAGGTCCCTCCTATATCTGAAGGACATGATACAGGGTAATTAACAGCGATGGCAACTAACTTAGAATTACTAAGTGTAGTACCTGTATTATCTGTCCCATCCTCATTTAATAAACTTAAAACGCGACCATCGGACATTGTAAACCTAGCAGAAATTCTTAAAACATCTCCTAGTTTGATATCATCTTTACTATTAATTTCTGAAAAAGCAGCAATAATATCGTTAGTTGTTAATGAATAATCTTGCGGCAAGCTCACATTACTTGCTAAAGTTGCGTTATAAACTGGCCCTGCTAATGTAACAAATGAGGCAATAATATCTGTAGAAGCAGGATTTCCTTGTGCTACCAAAGCATTAAAAGAAATGGTTAAAACCTCACCACTATTAAGCCTTACAAGGTCGATGATACCATCAGACCCAGATACTTTACTCATATTTGGAACGGCGCCAGCTTCTAAAACCAATGCTGCAGATCCACTATCTTTATCGCAAGAAAAGCACAAGACTCCAATTACAATTGTAAATAATATAATTTTTATATTTTTCATTTCATTATTTTTTTAATTATCCCAAAACACTCTATACGTCGCTATATCTTTTTGCGCTGGCGCATTTTTATTTAGATTTAACTCGTTTTCTGGCCAAAAGAAGGTTCGATTAAATGGATTATTCAGAGTGGTATCTGTATCAAGTAATGGATACGCATCCCCATTATCCAATTGGTATTCGTTTGTTGCATCAGGGTCTGCTAAAACAGGATAGCCTGTTCTTCTATAATCATTATATTGATCCATTTGATCACCAAAAGTTGCTACCCATTTTTGGGTCATAATAATCTCTAATTGTTTATCAGCACTTGCTGCTGCAAATTCTGTACCCACATTGGCAATAAAATCGGTAACAGCAGTTGTACCAGATAAAGCAGGCACTGCTTGAGTTGTACCTGTGCCAGCTACTACCTGATCTACTTTAGCAAAACTCGCCGTCATCGCTTCTGTTAATTTAGTAGCAGCATCACCTGATATTAAACCAACCTGCATGAGTTCTGCTTCAATATATAGAAACTCATCATAAGTAAATATTCTTCTTGGAGCTACTCCTGTACCGCTTGCTACAGTTCTGGCAAACCCTAAACCATCATCATAGCGACCACCACATGGAAATATTCCAGGAAAAGTAGCATCATTAGCTACTGCACCATCTCGCCATGGCCCAACACTACTAAAACGGATTGTAAAAAAACCTGTTGATGTATCCCAATAATCGGCTCTTGGGTCTCCTGAAACTGGATCTGATTGATCTCTAGGAAACTGGCCTGCCACTAATTGGTTTGCCCAATAATATGGTATTCTGGGGTCTTTATTACCATTATGAATATTAGGATTCATACCCATTAAAATCTCATAAAACCAAGGACTTATATAATGATCTACTTGTGCGCCACCATATGCTGCTTGAAATAGTTGATTACGCTCGTCTTGTGGTGAAACCGTTGCAGTATGTGTAAACTGAAAATCATCACTATTTGATGTGAAGAAATTATTTTCAGCCACTAAAGCATTTAAAGCAGTTGTGCTAAATAATGATGAAGACGATAAACGTATCTGATTATATAATTTTAATTTAAAGGTATTAGCAAATTTAATCCACTTCGTTGGAGATCCTGCATAAAAGAAATCATCTGCACCTGGCAGCAAACCAGCAGGACTGTTCAAATTAGTTTTTGCCTCATCAATTAAATCAAAAACGGCTTGATATACAGCTTCTGAATCATCAAAAACAGGTCCTATCGTCCCTTGCGTTAACAAGGTCGCTTCTGTAAATGGAACATCGCCCCATAAATCAACGGCAACAGACATCATATAGGCTTTAAGCAACTGTCCTATGCCTTTATAAACTGTCGCTCCTTCAGTATCTGCTTGAGAAATCAAAGTTTCTAAATCTGTTAAGCCTAAGTAAACATTATTCCAGTCATTATTCAAAACAATATTATCTGCCCTGGTACCATATTGATCTTGCTCACTTCGTGAAACAGTTTGATGCGTATAGGTACCAAGTACTTCTCCGCTATAATTATTCCAATCTGCAATGAGTCCCACTGTAACTTCTATGTTTGGTAATAATTGATTAATAGGAGCCACTGTTGGGTTATCTGTATCTGTATCTACATCTAAATAGTCATTACATCCAAAGAAAGAAATAGCTACGATTAAGATCGATAGTATATTATGCCTTTTAAATTTTATATTTTTCATTTTTTTCTATTTAAAAAGTTAGATTAATTTTAAATCCGTAGCGCTTTGACGTAGGAGCAGAAGAATTCTCAATACCTTGAACTCTACCTGAGCCAAATGATGTTACTTCAGGATCATAATTAGTGTATCTTGGTACGTTTGGAGCAAAATACCATAAGTTATTACCAAATGCACTTAAAGAAACCTTTCCAAAAGGTGTTTTTTCTAACCATTTAGATGGGACATCGTAAGACAGGCTCAACTCTCTTAAACGATATACTGTACCATCGTAAACAGTTCCCTGATCGGTTGAGTTGATTCCCCATGTATTACTAGGACCTCCTCCTGTGAAATATAAATCGTTAGTATCTATTTGTGTTGTATTTGGAATTCGGTTACCTGTACCATCTAAGGTATAATTCCCGTTCACATCACCATAAAAACCTGGGATAATATGCGTACGTTCTCTATCTTCGGTATCTTTGGTAACCCCTCTTCCTAAAAGAGAACCTATACTTATAGACTGTATATCACCACCTTCTCTCCAATCGAATTGAGCGCGTAATGATACATTCTTATAAGTGAATGTGTTTATAATACCCATCTTAAAATCGGGTGTTGGGTCACCAATAATATCACTCGTAGGGTCTTCAAATATCCATCCAGTGGATTGATCAATAATATAATTTCCTTCGTCATCCCTTTGATGCTTAGAGCCAAAAAACACACCGAATGGTTGTCCTACAATAGCGTAAGCAACTTGATTACCATCCAACCTAAGCCTTTCAAGACCTTCAACCAACTCTGTAACCTCATTGGTATTCTTAGTGAAAGTGGTAAATAGGTTCCATTTAAAATTTTCAGTTTGAATAGGCACCAAGGTTAAGCCTATTTCTATACCAGTATTTGTCATTTCACCAATATTGGTATTAAATGATGTAAACCCACTTGAACGAGGAACAGAAACTGGAGAGATTAAATCGGTCGTTGTTTTTTTGTACCATGTAAAATCAATAGCAATTCTTCTTTTAAAGAATTCTAAATCGGCACCAATTTCAATTTCGTCTGTAAACTCTGGGGTAATCTCTTGATCTCCTAATGCTATTCTATTACCAAGAACTGGAATTGATGCAAAAGGAATTCCTGTGGCAAACGTCGTATTTAAAAACTCGGCACTCGCATCATTACCCACCGATGCCCAACCACCTCTAAGTTTTGCAAAAGTAAGTACATTGCTTTCTAGTTTAAGAGCTTCTGTAACGATTAAAGATAAACTAGCAGAAGGGTAGAAATAAGAGCGGTTATCTATTGGTAATGTAGAGGACCAATCATTTCGTCCAGTTCCATTTAAAAATAGAAAATCTTTATACGACAATGTTATATCTGCAAAAACACCAACATTACGTTTTCTTGTAAAAGAATCTGCCAAATTTGAAACTGTTATCGTATTGGCAAGCGTATAAATATTTGGAGAAATAAATGTAGTTCCTAGATTGGCATCCCTTTTTGAATCTCTTTGGTAGGTATTCAATCCTGTAATAGCCGAGAAACCAATAGCATCGGTAAGATTGTAATCAAAATTAAATAATAAAGTTGACTCCAAATCTTCTATTATAGAAGCATCTTTTATAAGTGTTCCCCCTGTCAAAGCCGAAGCTATCGATAAAGGGTGCCTTATTTCAGATCTACTCAAATTATACTTATTATAACCCACTCTAAAAGAGGCCGAAATGTGATCATTTATTGGAACTCCTATATTTAAATTAGTAACAATTCTATTACTATTAGTTATAATTTGATCATTCTTCCAAGACCAAAGAGGATGATCCCAACCTGTATTTGGAATTACAGAACCTCCTGTAATGGGATTTGTAAATGGAATCGATAAATCCCAAGTACGCCCAAGCCATAATGATCTAGCAAAAGAAGAAGAAGATCCAGCAAATTGTTGATTCCCAAAAAAACCTCCAACCTGTTTTGTATCTGAATAACTCACAGAACCTCCCACTGTAATATTATTGGGGAGTTTAAAATTACCCCCTGCTGAAAAAGAAGTTCTATCATAAGTATTAAAAGGCATATAGCCCTTTTGCTCCATATCTGAAAGTGTGACACTAAAATTTCCATTTTCATTACTTGAAGACGCTGTGACCGAATTATCTAAAACGATTCCTGTTTGAAATAAATCTTTAACATTATTCGGTTGAGCAACATAAGGCAGTGTTTCTATTAAACCAGGCCCGTACACATCTGGAAAAGCCGTAACCCAACTATTCCAAACAGGGATTGTTTCCAATGTATCAAAAGCAGGCCCCCAAGACCCATTGGAACCAGCATTGAAACTAAACTGTGTCCCTTGTCCATACTTATTTTGATAGTCTGGTAAATTTGCAATTTCTTCAAAGTAAGTACCGCTACTTACACTTACACTTAGTTTGTTATTCTTATTAACGTTGTTTGATGATGCACCCGATTTTGTAGTGATAACAATAACTCCGTTTGTAGCTCTTGAGCCATATAATGCTGCAGCAGCTGTACTTTTTAAAACATTTACACTGGCAATATCATTCGGGTCTAAAGTCGATAATCCAGACTCATAACCACCACCACCTGTAGAAAAACCACTTGGCGGTTGTAATTCTACCGTTGTTGTTTGAGAATTACTATACGCCACACCATCAACAATAATTAGTGGCTGACTCGCCCCTCCTATTGTCGTAGCTCCTCTTATATTAATTTGATTCGAAGCACCTGCTACACCATTAGAAAAATTAACATTAACACCCGCTACTTTCCCAGAAAGTGAGCGTATTAAATCTGGCTCTGAGTTTTCAATAACTTCTTTCGATTCTACAGAACTTACAGCATACCCTAAACTTTTAGGATTTCTTTTAATACCAAAAGCGGTAACAACGACTTCTTCAAGCGACGTTCTGTCTTCTAGTAAGGTTACATTAATCGTATTAGAATTAGCAATAGATATTTCTTGTGATATATATCCAACAAAACTAAATACAAGAACATCTCCTTGATTAGCCTTAATTGAGTAATTACCATCGAAATCTGAAGAGGCACCTACTGTAGTACCTTTAATTAAAATTGTTGCTCCTGGCAACGACAGTCCTTCATTATCTGAAATTGTTCCAGAAACCGTCTTCTCTTGCGCTAGCACTGATGTTATACCAAACACCAAAAGCACTAACACTAAATAGTAGCGTTTTACTTTCATAAATAATTATTTTTTGAGTTAGTCAATGCAGATTGTAGAAAAGGAAGGAGGCAAAGAAATTTTTTAAAAGACTAATTCAAAAAAATTATTTCACAAAATGAATCAAAGTTTAGTGTAATACTAAGAAGGATAATGTAAAGCTCTACCGCCTTACCTTTTTACAATTGCAGTAGTAAAAGAAGTGTTTTATATGACTTTTTTACATGAATATGATTTGAAGCAATCATAATTTGAAGTAATCGACTTACTTTTTATTATTAAGTATATTAACACGTATTTAACAATAAATAATCATATATATATTAAATTGGTTAGGCCTTTAAACATCTGTGTTCAGCATTAAACAAAGGTCTATACAAATTATTTGATATAGGCAGCTCGTTTTGTTATCAAACTACTGTAAATTGATTCAAACGTCATGTTTTTTGAATTAAAACAAATTCATAATGATCTGAAAGCATTCTTAATTGCAGTGAAAGGCATCTAGACCAACATTAAAAGTCAATTAATAATATTAGATTAGAGTGACCTAATTAAGTAAAGTAATATGAACGCCCCTATTAAAGCAGTAATTATTGATGATGAATTCTTAGCCAGAAAAAGAGTTTCAAATTTAATTTCTGATATCAAAGAAATTGAACTTATTGAAGAATGTAGTTCTGGTAAAGAAGCAATAGATGTTATTATCACAAAAAAGCCTGATTTGATCTTCTTAGATATACAAATGAAAGACATGACAGGTTTTGATGTATTAAAGCAAATAGACCCATTAATTAGACCCTTAATAATCTTTATAACCGCCTTTGATGAATTTGCATTAAAAGCCTTCGATTTTTTTGCATTCGATTATTTATTAAAACCTTTTAAAGACGAGCGATTTATTCAATCTACAACAAAAGTGATTGAAATGTTCATATTAAACAAATCGGGAGGGCTTGACAAAAAAATATCAAATCTTTTAAAATATATAGAAAACCCCAATCTAAATTTTTTTGAAATAAAAAACACAAAGCTTGCCATAAAAAGTAATGGGAAAATTTCATTTATTGAAAAAGATAAAATTAAATACATTCAAGCTTCGGGGTATTACGCTGAAATTTATACTGAAAACAAAAAACATCTTCTGCGTGAGTCTCTAAATTCATTATTAGAGCAGCTTAAGTTTAATAAATTTATTAGAATTCACAGATCAACCATTATCAATACCTCTTTAATCAAAGAAGTACTATACTCTAACTATGGTGAAATAGATGTAAAAATGGAAGATGAAAAACTATTTAGAATTAGTAAAACCCATAAAAAGGATTTCCAGAAAAGAATGGGAATTTAATTGTAAAAGTCTCTCAATTTATGATTAAAAAACTGAAACAATACATTGATTTTAAACTAATAGCTATTCTCTCTTTAGTTTATTTAATTTTTGTAATAATATACGCCTCTAAAAATGCCTATTTAAGAATACTTAGAAGTCGTAGCAACGGAAAGTCAGAATGGGGGGCTTTTATTTTTTATAATTTATTAGATTGGTTTCTAATAATGGTATTTATGATTTTCATAGCTTTTACAACCAAATACCTAATACGAAAAAAGACTAAATTAATTTATATTTTTTCAATACATTTATTTTTCTCATTCTTCATAGGCGCTTTCACACTAGGTATTTCATCGATCATAGAAAATTTAAACGCCTCGGGTACAGCTCGTTCTTTTAAAAGTTTATTCGCTTCTTATATAAGTCTTATCGATTTACATTTTTTAATTTACTTATCTCTGGTCACGATTATTTATATGTATTATTACTTTCAAAAAAATCAAGAAAATACTATTAAAACATCAAAACTCCAGGAACAACTTACTAAAGCTCGTTTAAAATTTTTGCAATCACAAATGCACCCACATTTTTTATTTAACACCTTAAATGGAATTCATTCTTTAATAGATATTGACCCTAATAAATCTAAAAGTATTATTGTGGATTTAAGTGACATTCTAAGAAATGTTTTAGAAAAAAAAGATCAAAATTTAATTGAACTCCAAGACGAACTTTCTATTCTTAGAAAATATATAAGCATTAAAAAAATACGTTTTTCAGACCAATTAAATTTTCAAATTAATATAGAAGATGGTATGGATAATATTTTAGTTCCAAATATGCTTATTCAACCTCTTGTAGAAAATGCTATTAAACATGGCTATGATAAAGAGCATTTATTTTTAGAGGTCATCATAAATATTTACCAAAGGAAAAATATTCTTATTATAAAAATTGAAAATAATGGAAAAAAAATAAACGAAGAATTACCATTATTGTTAAAAAAAGGAACGGGGCTAAATAATATAAAAGAGCGACTTAGTACGTTATATCAAAACAATTGTGAATTAAAGATATTTAATGAAGAAAACAGGGTTATTACAAGAATAAAACTTCCAATTCAATTATCTATTTCTGAAATCATAAAAAATTATTGAAAATTTAAACCGGGAAACTAAATTCCCGGCCTAAATCAATAGTTAAGTTAGTTTAGTTAAATTATTGCATTTTAAAAAGTTAATTAATTATTTATTTGAAACGTTACTTCTTCACTAAAACCATGATCTCCATCTCCAGTAACTAATACGTTACCATTGTTAGTTATGGTATATGGACCGCCTCCATCTCCAAAAATATCACCCATTAAAATTTTGTAGGTTCCATTTTCTAAACAAAATGTTCTGCTAAATTCGGTTTCGTCTGGGTATGGACCGCCTTCGAATAACAAAACGTCATTAGAATCATATAACTCCCAGAATTGCTCTTCAGGAAAGTCATCAAATGTAATATCTAATTGGGTTTCAGGATAGGGACAAATTTGTTTAATATTAAGTACTATAGGGTCTCCAATAAACAAATCATCTTCATTAGTAAAAGATAGCACTAATGTTTCTCCATCTGGGCCTATATTTAAATCGGATATATTTACTGCAAAAGACCCCTCATTGGTATTGGCAGGTATAGAAACAGATGTAGGAACTGTATAAGATGCAGGATCGGCTGTTGACATATCTGTTTCAATATTAATATTAAACACCCTTTCTGCATTTGAAATAAGGGTTGTATAAACTTTAATATCGTTAGAATTACTACTTAGCAAATCCACTCCAAAATCATAAGATGTAGACTCAAAAGACACATAATTAATCGTAGTTTGATCTTGATCATCACTATCACAGCCATTAAAAACCAATAGTGATATTGATAATAATAAAAAGATTGTTTTTTTCATGATTAAGCTTATTTATTATTGATTTACACTTTCATTCATATTGGGATTGGCATCTATCTCTGATTGCGGAATGTTTAAATAAAATAATTCACTATCTGCAGGAACATTAACAATCACTCTATGTACAGCATCTCTGTTAATTGGCATTCTTAGTCTTTTGGCATCAAACCATTCTACGCCTATTTCACCATAGAGTTCCTTACGTCTTTCTAATAAGATCTCATCCATAAGGGCACTTCCAGAACTAGTAGATAATGTAGCGTTTGGATCTCTATCTTTTTGTAAAGCAAAAAGTAAATTTCTGGCCTCTGGCTCATTGCCTAAATTGAATTGTGCTTCAGCATCAATAAGTACCATTTCAGACTTTCGCATTAAAGGCACATCTGATGCAAACGTAAAGACAAACTTAGTTGTGATAAATTCTCTATAAGGTGTAGAAGAATTATAAAGATCTTGAAACAACTTTCTAACATCGGTATCGGAAAACGTATCTCTAAAATTTGTATTTATATAGGTAGCGTTATATGATACTGTTAAGTGATCAAACATGGCATGTGGTGATAGCCAGAAAAAATTGCTTTCGCTTGTACCATTTTGAAAATGTCCCCACAACCAATCTTCATCCGATAATTCGTCAAACCCTGTTCCCCAATTTGATGATACTACTGCAGATGCAGCATTACCACCATAAGCAGCTCTTGCAGCTGAAGACGCCAGCCCCCAATCATCCTGAGTTACTGATAATACACGTGCTAAAAATCCATTAGCAACAGCTTTATTAATATAACTTTTGCCCAGCCTCTCTTCAGGTAAATCTTGAATTGCGGATTTAAGATCCGACAATATTAAATCATAGACATCTGTCAATGGGCTTGGAGGGTTACCTTCTGAAGTTCCAGTAGCTGGTTCTAAATAAATAGGAATTCTGGTGCTACTTGGGTCACTGTTATAGTTAGGTGCAAACTCCAGAGCTACTTGAAAATAATGAAATGCTCTTATTGCTTTAGCTACTGCTGTAAATTCTTTTTTTGTAGCATCATCAAGATTACTATCTGCTAATCCATTTATTAAAACATTTGCATAGTTTATAATCTCATAGTTAAAAGTCCATGTAAAGCTTGTTCTTCTAAAAGAAGGCCCTCTATTTTCATGAGCATAATCAAACAAAAAGAATGTAGGTGCCTGAATTAAATCGTTTCCTTTAACTGTTCTTGCAAAATACATCGCGTATAAACCACCTGTATCTGGATCAGAATTATTTACTCCGTCTGTTAGGTCATCATCCCATTGCCCTTTATATCTATCATATATCCCTGTAACAAAAGACTCTACAATCTCTCTATCTGAAAAAACTACTGACTCTGGAAGACCTGCAGTGTTTTTAGGTTCATCTAAAAACTCTTTTGAACAACTAGACAAAAAAGTAACTACTAAAACTAGTAGAAACTTTATATTTAATTTATTATATATTTTCATTTTAGTTGATTTTTTGTTTTTAAAATTCTAAAAGAATCCCTGAAGTAATTGTTTTTGATAATGGTGATCTATTAACAGTAATACCATTAAATGCCTGTTCTGGGTCAATTCCGTCATGAGATTGCCATGTAAAAATATTGTCTGCCTGTAAAAACAATCTCAACTTACTCAACCCTATTCTTTCAATTGTTGATTGCGGTAAGTTATAACCCAATGTTAAACTTTTTAATCTTACATAATCATTCTTAAATAAGAATCTTGTAGAACGCGATGCATGATCATTGTTACTAGCCAACAATAATGGAAAATTTGTAATGTCGCCAGGATTTTGCCATGCATTGAAATTATCAGGGTGCGCACTTATTCCTGGATTTTCGAAAGGATTTATAAGTGAAGAATAGTCTGAATCTAACAAATAGGCTCCAAAACTAAAATTGAATAATACATTTAAATCAAACTGTTTATATCTAACAAAAGAAGTAAATCCGCCTTCTATATCTGGTAAAGATGATTTTCCTTGTTCATATCTTGTTGCTTCGTCATAGTTCTTCGTCGTTACTTTATCAATAACGTCGCCATTTGTATCTAGCACATCCATAAACCACAGACCACGTCCATCTGCAGGGTCTACGCCTGCCCATTCTCGAATAAAGAAGTCGAAAATAGAACCACCAACCACATATCGTTTAGATCCGCTTAAAATTTCATCTTGTGGCAACTTAGTCCATTCGTTCTTGTTTAACGAAAAATTAATACCTGTAGTCCAGGTAAAATCATCGGAATTAAAATTAATAGATCTTAAAGAAGCTTCCCATCCAAAATTCTTGATAGATCCAATATTTGTAACAATTTTATTGACTCCTAAAGATCGTGGTAGCGGTTTATCTAAAATTAAATCTACAGACTCTTTACTATAATATTCTAAAGTACCAGATATCGTACCATTAAATAATTCGAAATCTGCTCCAATATTTAAAGATTCTATTTTTTCCCATCTTAAGTTTACATCAGACACCCCTTCTGGTAAAATACCTGGGTTCCCTTCATTAACAAAACCTGTTTGAAAAACAGATTGATAAGGAAAAAGACTTGTTGTTCTATTATTTCCTAATTCACCGTAGGATCCTCTAAATTTTAAAAATGTAAGTGTATTATTTTCGCTTAAAAAATTCTCTTTGGACACAACCCAACTCATACCTCCTGCAATAAAATTACCCCATCTGGTATCTTCGTTAAAACGAGTAGATCCGTCTCTTCTTATTGAAAATTCGCCATAATACTTTTCATTAAAATTATAGTTAACTCTACCTAAATAACTATTAATTCTTTCTGTAATCATATTACCTCCAACGGTTTCTGGCGTGGTGCTTCCATTCAAATTATCTACACCAGGTAAAAAGCCAGTACCCTGAGACTGTAAATCATCTTGAGTATTTGTATAAGCTTCTGTAATAGCGTCAATAGAGATATTATGATCTCCAAAACTATTTTTATAATTTAAAGATTGAATGGCATTTAAAGTTGTTGTTAAATCACGATCTTGCGATACACGCCCTCCTACATTAGCTGCCACACCTATCTTATCGTCTGTAAAACTAAAAGAATCAAATAAGTAATTTTCATAACTCAATCGCGTTTTAAATATTAAATGGTCATGAAGTTTTATCTCTGCAAAAACATTTGCCAAATAATTAGTTCTTATCCTTCTTTCTTTTCCTAAAGTTAAACCTGCTAAAATATTTTCATCGTTAAAAACAGGTCTTGTACTATTAACAGGCTGACCAGTAGTGATTCCGTTTCCTAAATCGAAAATTCGGTCTCCAGCATCATCTCTAATTAAGTTTCCATTAGCATCTCGTAAGTATATAGGATAAATACTAGATAATCCATAAACCCAGGAAATGACTTGTGTTGTATTTCCACTTGTTTGATCTGGATTGTTTGAACTAGAACGTGAAAAGCTTGAATTAAGTCCCACTTTAAACCAATCATTAATTTGAGTTTCTAGATTCAATCTTGAAGCTACTCTCTCAAAATCAGAAGGCGTTACTGGTCCTTCTTCGTTTAAATAATCCAAAGACATAAAATATCTAGTTTTATCACTACCACCTGAGACACTAAAATTATGATTAACCCTAAGATAATCTTCTCTAATAACTTCATCCTCCCAATTTGAATTCCATAATAAATTAGCGCCTGCCACCAAGTTACCATTAGTGTCTATTGGATTCGCAACACTATATGGATTATATCCTAGATAGTCTACTAAACCATTGGTTGCATTTTGAGCAGCATCTGTTGCATTCTGACCATTTCCGTATTGATTTGTATTCCTTAAAGCTTGCCAGGTCAACTTTAAATAATCTTCTGGTGCTGTTAAATTATGAATCCCTATTGTTGGATTAGAAAGCCCTATTTGAGATCTTATTGCTACCTTTGGAGCGGCACCAATACGCCCTTTCTTCGTTGTAATTAATATAACGCCTCCTGAAGCTCTTGAGCCATACAAGGCTGATGAGGAAGCATCTTTTAATACAGAAACAGATTCGATTTGATCTTGGCTTATAGTGCTTAAATTACCATTAAATGGTGCGCCATCTACAACAATTAATGGACCTCTAGCTAAACTTTCGCTAGAGATTCCTCTAATCCTAATAATGGGATTATTTCCTGGCTGACCTCCTGATGTTAATAAACTCACACCAGGAACTGCACCTTGTAATGCTCTTAATGGCGATGTTACTTGTTGTGTTTCTATTGTAGCACTTGAAACAACTCCAACAGATCCTACTATAGACTCTCTTGTTTGTGCGCCATATGCAACAACAACGACCTCTTCAAGTGTGGTTGTATCTCCCTGCATAACAACATTAATAGTATTTGACACCCCAACCGTAACTTCCTTATTTTCATACCCAACAAAACTAAAGACTAGAATCTCTCCTTGGTTTACTTTAATAGAATAATTTCCATCAAAATCTGTTGATGCCCCTTTCGTAGAATTCTTAACTAAAACCGAAGCTCCAGGCAATGGCAAATTGTTTTCGTCTACAATTTTACCAGAAATAGTCCTTTCTTGTGCAAATGATGATATAATACCAAACACAAAACACACTAGCACTAAATAGTAGTTTCTTATTTCCATAAATTAAAATGTTTATTTGAATTAGTCAGTGCAGATTGAAAATAAGGAAGGCAGTAAAGATTTTTTTTAAGTGACTAATTCAAAAAATTATACTCTACCAATGAATTTAAAGCTTAGAAGAATCTAAAATATTTTAAGTAAAGTTCTGTTACCACCTTACCTTATTACAATTGCAATGATAAAAAAAAGAATAAAGTTTAAATTTAAAGGTAATTCTGATAATACCTTACCTTACCGAAGATTGTTTACCTTGTATTTACTCGTGTATGTTCTTTTTTAATTGAACATTTATAAACTCTGAAGGGGTTAATGATGTTTCCTTTTTAAATGCCTTATTAAAAGTCACCTTGTTATTATAACCCACTTCATAAGCGATATCAATAATATTAAGACTTCCATAAATATCCTCTTTAAGAATACTAATAGCTTCTCTTATTCTAAACTTATTTATAAGCTCAAAAAAATTCATATTGAAATGTTCGTTTATTATTTGAGACGTATTATGCCGTGTGGTATTTAACCTTTTAGATAATATTTCAAGGCTTATATTGTTTTCTTTATATATTTTATCTTCGACAAATAACTTAATTAAGTTTTCTTTAAGTTCTTGTGATAAAGCATTTGTAAGTCCTGATTTTTGGTATTTTTCTAAAAGCTCTTCCTGTTTCAACAATGCATTTTCAAATATACTAGGTCTTACATAAGCCATAAATGCAAGGTAAATAATCATCATGGCCATCACTCCAATTTGAGCATGATAAATAAAACTTGAAATGTCTCCTAATGCTCCAAATGCTGATATTCCATAAATTAAATAAGAAACTATATATACAATATGAATTCTGTAAATAGTCCTTCTCCACTTATCTTGTGGTTGCAGATTACTATTATTATACGAATCATTTTTTTGTTTACGAAACTTTAACTTACCTATAAAAAACGCATAGATAATTAATGATACTGTTTTAGAAATAAAAATTATAGTGCCATGACTTTTATAAGGTGTATAAATAGACAATATCATTTTAATTTTTTCCTGAGAAGACAAAGAATATATTGGAAATAAAAATATAAGTAAAGCTAATGTTGGCAGGAAATGAAGTGCATCAATTGTTCTAAATTTATAATTCTGTGTGATGCTTTTAAAATAAAAGTATAATAAAGGGCCATACAATAATGAAAAAGCAGACGACATTCTATATGTGTGTGGAAATTCATATTGGATATTAGACATATACAAAACAAATTCAAGAATAAATAAAGAATGTATGCCAACAAAACTACCTATAAATATTTTAGCATTCTTATTGGTTCCTTTAGTGAAATTTATTATTATCATAAAGAAAAAACCAATTAAGGCTGCATAAAAATACATAAACACTAATGGGGTTACTTTAAATAAATATCTTCTATTTAGATATTTATATTCTTCTGTATTACTAATAACATCATAAGCCCGGTCATTAAGAATTGAAAAATCTAATGAATTCTCAATATATTTTTCAGTAAAAAGCAAGGCATCTTCTGGTTGATCAAGATCTGCGTTTAGTATCGCCAAGTTCTTGAATATTTTAATTGAATCTGGATGCTTTTGAGCTATAGCATCATTGTAAAGTATTAATAATTCTAACTGCGTCATATCATTGCTGATATTTTTCTGCTTTATTAAACTATCAATTTGTGTTAAGAATAAGCGTGGCGTTGTATTTAATTTTGGGGTAGCAACCAATTTGTTAGATATAACAAATAAGCATAAAACAAAAAGTAATATTTTTGAGTTATATGACATTAATGGGTTGGTTGAGAGTGGCTATCTATAATGCTATTTTATTAGCAAAACGAACTTACCATGAAATTATAAATAAAGGCGTTTATAATTCTTAAAAAATCTTAAAAAGGTAATATCCGATAATAATACACCTCTTTTCAACTCCAAATCACAGTTTACCTTCTACAATTAAAATACTAATATACAATCTTTTATAATATATTTTTGACAAATGGTTAGATTATTCTCTATTTCTAACCTTTTGTTCCCATTGCCATGCAGAACTCATAGCATCATCTAAAGACAATTGAGTTTTCCAACCTAATTCATCATTAGCTTTATTGGTATCTGCATATGCCGAAACAATATCACCTTCTCTTCTATCAACAATTTTATAATTTAGCTTCACTCCAGAAACACGTTCAAAAGACTCAACGACTTCCAGTACCGAACTCCCCTTCCCTGTTCCTAGATTAAAAGTTTCATAATTGGATTTGTTCTTGTTTTGAAGTAAACGACCTAAAGCAACAACATGCGCCTTTGCTAAATCTACTACATGAATATAATCTCGAATACATGTACCATCTGGTGTAGGGTAGTCATCACCAAAAACAGATAACTCTTTACGAATCCCCATAGCTGTTTGCGTGATGAAAGGCACCAGATTTTGTGGAACTCCAATTGGCAATTCTCCTATCATAGTTGATTCATGTGCTCCAACTGGGTTAAAATAGCGTAAAGCAATAGCTTTTAAACTAGAAGTTACTTTACAGGTATCACTAATTATTTCTTCTCCAATTTGCTTTGTATTTCCATAAGGAGATTCTGCTTGCTTTACAGGAGCATTTTCAGTTATTGGTAACTCATCAGCTTGTCCATAAACAGTACAAGATGAACTAAATATAAAACTTGCCGATGGTAGTTTTTGTAATTCTTTTAAAATATAAACTAAGGTTCCTATATTGTTTTCATAATACAACAAAGGTTCTTTTACGCTTTCGCCTACTGCTTTACTTGCAGCAAAGTGAATAACGCCTTTAACATCATTATGTTTTTTAAAAAAAGACTCAACACCAGCTTTATCCTTTAAATCCAGTTTTTCAAAAAGCGGTGCTTTACCAGTTATAGCTTTAATACCATCTAAAACTTTAATGGTCGAATTTGATAAATCATCAATTATTACAACTTCGTAACCTTCGTTTTGTAATTCAACTACGGTATGTGATCCTATGAATCCTAACCCTCCTGTAACTAATATTTTATCCATTTATAAATTTAATAATTGTTGATGTAATATATTCTATTTGTTCGCTATCTAACTCTGTATGCATTGGTAAAGAAATTACTTCTTTAACTAATTGATTTGTTATCTTAAAATCATCTTCATTATACCTTTTATCTTTATATGCTTTTTGATTATGAAGCGGAATTGGATAATACACACCACAAGGTATATTATGAGCATTTAAATGTTTTGCTAGTGCGTCCCTATCAATTCCTTTTATTCTGAGTGTATATTGATGAAAAACATGACAATCCCAAGTATCGCTAGTTTCTAAAAAACTACCATTAGACACTTTTGGTGTTATAATATTTTCATATCCTTCAAATGCTTTATCATATTTTTTTGCTGCATTTTGTCGGGCTTTATTATAACTATCTAGATGTGGTAGTTTAGCATCTAAAACCGCTGCTTGAATACTATCTAAACGCGAATTCACCCCTACAACATCATGATGGTAGCGCTCATACATACCATGGTTTACGATACCTCTAATAGTATGTGCCAAATCATCATCATTAGTAAAAATGGCGCCACCATCACCATAGCAACCTAAATTTTTAGATGGAAAAAAGGAGGTAGAAGCGATATGACCTATCGTTCCCGCCTTAGCTTTATTACCATTTTTATAGGTGTAAGATGCGCCAATGGCTTGCGCATTATCTTCAATTACAAATAAATTATGTGCTTCAGCAATTTCCATAATAGCCTCCATATTGGCACATTGCCCAAATAAATGCACAGGAACAATCGCTTTCGTTTTAGGCGTTATCGCTTTTTTAATAGCTTCTATATTTATATTGAAATCGTCCTCATTAACATCTACCAATACAGGTGTTAATTGCAATAAGGCTATAACCTCAACAGTTGCCGCAAAAGTAAAATCGGCAGTAATAACCTCATCGCCTGGTTTTAAGCCTAAGCCCATCATTGCTATTTGCAATGCATCTGTGCCATTAGCACAAGGAATAACATGTTTAACTCCTAAATACTGTTCTAAATTCTTTTGAAATTCATGAACCTTAGGTCCATTAATGAATGAGGTATTTTCTATAACTTCCTGAATAGAAGGATTAACAACATCTTTAATGCTATTATATTGACCTTTTAGATCAACCATTTGAATTTTCTTCATCTAAAAAAAATTGCAGTCTTTTTTATTATTTCAAACAAAACAGTTAAGACTTATTTTAATGAACACCCATATGTGGGTTAACTGTCTACAAAATTACGAAATTCATTTACGCTAACCAATGAATTTGTTTCAAAGAAATGTATTTTAGCAGCAAAGAAAAAAATTGAGTTTTATTTATAACATAGGTATTGGTATAGCCCATTTTGGATTAAAATGTGCTTCTTTATTTAATGAGAAAATTAAAAAAGGTGTTATTGGTCGCCAAAACACATTTAAAACTCTCGAAACTCATTTAAATTCTAATGATAAAACTTTATGGTTTCATTGTGCTTCTTTAGGCGAATACGAACAAGGACTCCCTGTTTTTAAAGTACTAAGAGAACACTATAAACAGCACAAAATTGTACTTAGCTTCTTTTCTCCCTCTGGTTATGAAATTCGTAAAAATTCACCTATTGCAGATATTATTATCTACCTGCCTTTGGATAGCAAGAGTCATGCTAAACGATTTATAGACATTGTTAATCCTGAACTTACCATTTTTGTTAAATATGATATTTGGCCAAATTTTTTAAATGAATTAAAAAGAAGAAGTTTACGTGCTATTTTAATTTCGGCTGCTTTTAGAAAAAATCAATCTTATTTTAAGTTTCATGGCGCAGAATTAAGACGCGCTTTATTCGCTTTCGAACATATTTTTACTCAAAATGAGGCCTCAAAATCACTGCTTCAATCAATAAATTACAACGAAGTAACTGTTAGCGGAGATACTCGTTTTGATCGCGTTTTTAGTCAATTAGAATTAAATAATAATCTAAGTTTTATTGAAACTTTTAAAGACAATAAGTTATGTGTCGTGGCTGGCAGTACATGGCCTGAAGACGAAAATTTATTGATTAATTATATCAACTCCAACGATCATAAAAATGTAAAATTCATTGTGGCTCCCCATAATATAAAAACGTCACAAATAAATGGTATTCAAGAAAAGCTAAATGTTAAATCTGTATTATATTCTACAAAAAACGATGAATCATTAATCAATGCTCAAGTTTTTATAATAGACACTATTGGAATTTTATCAAAAGTTTACAGTTATGCAGATATTGCTTATGTTGGTGGTGCTATGGGGCATACTGGCTTACACAATACTTTAGAACCTGCTGTATTCGCTATACCTATTATTATTGGCTCCAATCATAAAAAGTTTCCTGAAGCGCAAGCCATGATAGATATTAACGGCATGTTTTCTGTTTCCAACCAAAAGGATTTCAATACTATTATAAACACATTAATTCGCAATAAGGAAAAACGAGTGTCCTCTGGTAAAAATAATAGCGATTATATAAAAAAAAACAAAGGTGCCGTCATCCAAATACTAGATTATCTGCGTATATAAGGTATTTCACCGATAAAATGTTAAAAAAATTAACATAAAACTCTTAGAATCTACTAAAAGTTATTAAATTCGTCATTGCATTTTAATATCTAATTAGTAATCAGTATTTTAATGACTAAATAATTAACACTAAAAACAAAGAACAATGAAAAAATTATTATTAAGTACCGCTTTATTACTCGTACTAAGTTTATCTTTTACTTCTTGTAGAGATACTAAAAAAGCTGAAGAAGCTGCTGATGCTGCTGTAGAAGCTGCTGCTGACGCTACTGAAGCTGCTGCTGAAACTGCTGGAGAAGCTGTAGAAACTGCTGCTGACGCTGTAGAAGGTGCTGCTGATGCTGCTACTGAAGCCGCTGGTGAAGCTGTTGATGCTGCTGCCGATGCTGTAGAAGGTGCTGCTGACGCTGCTGGTGATGCTGCTGACAAAGCTGCTGATGCCGTGAAAAGCAAAGTTGACGAAGTAAAGAAAGAAGCTGGTCACTAATACAGACAATATCTTTCAAACGAAAAAGACTGCCTTATGGTAGTCTTTTTTTTTGCACTAGTTTTTAGTGTAAACAGTTACAACTAGTACTTTAATAATTTTATACTGCTATTATTTACACCTATTAAAACAGCATTACTTTTACTTGATGTGTTCCCTAGCTTAATAGATTCTAATGTTTTTACATTTTCAGGTAAAAATATACCACTATCATTTATCACTTTCAAAATAATCATTAGCAACATAATTCAGATCGGAGACAGATAAACCTAACCCACAGGCACAGGTTTGATCTATGCTTGACTTTTGTCCTAATTTTCGAATAGTATTATTAAAAGTGATCCCTGTTTCTTTTTCAACAACGATTACTTCATGTTTAGTCTGTTCTTTTTTACAACAAAAAAACAAACATAAACTAAAAACATAAAGCAAAAGCTTTTATACAAAGAAACTATTCGCATCATTGCCTGCTATACTCTAACGGGATTTTACTTCAATAAACTTAAGAATGTCGTTATTATTTGAAGCAATTATCATTTGCTTGCCACCAACCTTTATTAAGGCCAAATCTTTAACGTCTTTTGGTATATAAAATCCACTTTCCCGAATAGAATATGATGTAAACACGCCTTGTCCATTTCCTACTAAAAACAAACCTGTTCCAGCATCGTTCCTTGGAGTTTCAATTTCAGCGTCATATAAATTCCCTGCAGCCACTAGATCTAAATTTCCATCGTTATTAAAATCTTTCACTAAGATCTGATTGATATTTGATAATTGTACGTCATTAGGCAATTTATGAAGAACAAATGTGCCTTCTTTATTTTCGATATATGTGGTAGCAAATGTATTTACCTGATAATGCAAAGACTCCTTCAATTCTTCCTCCCCATATACATCAACAAGTGTTGCCTCGGCAAATTCATTATAGGTTTTAAATTTATCTTTAATTTCTTTAACCTGAGATGACGAACAGGAACGCCCCCTAACTGGATATTTTTCGCCTTCATTGTAATAACTTAAAACAATATCCTTTTTATTATTATCGTCAAAATCATTAAAATAAATATCGAAAGTTTCATTTTCAGACGATTTATATTTATAATTAAGTCCTAAGTTGCCAGCCACAAAATCGATATCTCCATCATTATCAAAATCACCACTGGCAATACTAAACCACCATCCTGTTGTATCTTTTAATCCTAGATTTTCTGAAACATCTGTAAAGCTCTTTCCTTGATTATTTTTAAAAACCCGTATTGGCATCCATTCGCCAACTACAACAATATCTTCCCAACCATCTTTATCTACATCTTCGAGGCTTGCAGAGGTCGCTAATCCTAGTTTATTGAATTCTAAGATTAATGCATCTGTAACATCTAAAAATTTAATATTATTTGATGTGCTAACATTTTCTAAAATATAAGTTTTTGCTGGTGACGGATAATTACCTGGAACCAACCGCCCACAAACAAGCAAATCTTGATCACCATCTTTATCATAATCAAAATTATAAACACGGGATCCACTGGTTATCATTTCTGGAAGTGCTTCTTTAGATACTGATAAATTACCTGAACCATCGTTTTTATAAAGCCTATCTTGAAGCAACTTAGAATGCGGTTCAAATTCATTTCCACCACTAACTATATATAAGTCTAAATCTCCATCATTATCAGCATCAAACATTAAGGATCCCATATCTTCATGAATAGCATCCTTATTAAAAGCAAACTCTTTTTTATCAAACAGCCCTTGCTTATTTTGATAGAACAATCCCCCTGTTTGGCTTGAAGCGCCACTGACATAAAAATCATCTAACCCATCTTTATTTAAATCACCAACAGACACATAAGGCCCAAAAGTAGATGTTTTATGAGGCAATAATATTTCTTTTGCATAATCATCATATTTATTCTCAACGTGAATAAATAAAGAATCTAGCACATTATTTTCAGAATTAAAAAATGATTCTTCTTTTGATTCTTTTTCAACTTCATCAAATGTTGCATCTACATAATTTAATACGACTGCTTTATTAACTGAAATATGTGTTAAGGTTTGTGTTTTACCATCCTGCCATTCAACAGTCAAAGTATCTATTCGTGTTTCTTTTCCAAGTCCAAAATGAAGCAATGGTGCCATTGAAGAAATATAACCGTGTTCCAGGCTTAATTCCTGAAACTGTTTTTTTCTATTAGCAGTAATGGTGCATTTTGCTCCAATTCCCCTGAGATTTAAATCGTTCCCACTAAATTTAACTGTAATATAATTGTTGTTTTCTTCATTGTTATTTTCAAATACGACAGCTTTGTCATCAATATTATTTAAGATAATTTCGAGATCACCATCATTATCTAAATCTGCATAAGCAACACCATTAGAAAATCCTTTAAACTCTAATCCCCATTCTGTATTTATTTTTTCAAATGTTAAATCTTTAGAATTTCTAAAAGCAAAATTATCTGTTTTCTCTGATGGCATTTTTAATGTATTCTTAAGACCATCATCACTTTTCTTTTTTTTAAAAATATTTTTAGATTTTTCGATGGTATTAAAAAAATCGGTGTTATTAATTTCTCTTCGGGTTCCATTAGAAACATATAGATCTTTCCATCCGTCGTTATCTAAATCTGCAAAAACTGGCCCCCAACTCCAATCTGTACTTGAGGTATTTGAAATTCTGGAAATATTATTAAATTGGGGTGTTTTGTCATCATTCAAAACACCTGCATTAAGTTGCAAACAATTATGCATATATTGATAATACAATCCTGAATTATAAGTATCCCAAAACACCTGAGGGTTCATACTAGCCATATTAGCTTTAGATCGCTTATTAGTAGATGCATCCATATCTGCTTGAAAAACATCTAAAAACCCATCGTTGTTAAAATCGGCGATATCCGCTCCCATACCATACAAGGCAGTATGTTTCATAGATTGTTCGACAGTATTTCGAAACGTACCATCCCCATTATTTATATAACAAAAATCTGCACTTGCAAAGTCATTACTAACATAAATATCTTTGTACCCATCATTATTTAAATCGCTTACACTAGCACTCAAAGACAAGCTATATGATAACATTCCCGCCTCTTTCGTAACATCTGTAAACACCCCGCCATGATTTTCATATAAATGATTAGAATGCCTTGATGACGCATGTCTTATAAGTTGTTTAAAAGTATCTGGTGACGTTTTAAAGGGTGTTACGGGGTAATTAGCAACATACAAATCCAGATCACCATCATTATCATAATCGAAAAAAGTACTCTGTGTACTATGCCCTTTATCTGCAATACCATATTTTTCGGCTTCTTCTTTAAATGTTATATGACCCGCTTCATTTAACCCCTGATTTACTAATAATTTATTTGGACATGTTTCTTTTTTCCCAGACACGCTTAAATAGATATCTAACCAGCCATCATTATTAATATCTATAGTAGTGACTCCTAAAAACCAATCGTTATTCGACAAGCCTGCATTAGCTTTCTCTGTCACATCTTCAAAAGTTAAAGCATTTTTATTAAGGTAAAGCTTATTACTAACCATATTACCAGTAAAATACAGGTCTTGTAAATTATCATTATTAAAATCACCCACGGCGATACCTCCTCCCATATAAATATATGGATAGTTAAAATAATTTAGAGTGTCTGATTCTGTTAAAATATTTTCAAAATCAATTCCCGTCGCTTCAGAGCTTAATAATGTAAACTGTTTTTTTTCAATATTTTTTGAACAAGAGACAATAAAGACTAGAAGTAAAAGGCTCTTAAATAATTTCATAATGAAACTAATTTTTGGGAATAAAACAAATATAGAAAATCCTATATAACAAGTATACAGGATTTTCTGATAAATCAAATTAATAAAAAACTAAACTAATCAAATGTGTTTATAAATTGGTATTACCCTGCAATTCTATGTTTGGTATTGGCATTAAATACGAATCACCATCGAAACGCTGTAAGTCTAACCATCTAGACTGTTCGCCTGCTAATTCTACCCACCGTTCATGCTTTATAGCATCTAAAATTGCCGTAGTACCTGATACTGAAACATCTGGCATAGCCACGGACGCCCTTGACCGAACTTCATTTAAAAACCCTAAAGCTACAGCTTCAGACCCGCCTGAACGTATTTCCGCTTCTGCCTTCATAAGCAGCACATCTGCATAACGAAGTACCCTGGCATTAATACCACTCCAAAACGTTTCCACACCTCTATCATCTAAGTTTTGATACTTTCTCCAAGCAGGATTATCATCTGGCCCAATAGTTCCAGAAGTAAATGTACTATTACCATTATTAAAAGTATTAGTCATGGTACCATTATCGCTAGCATCAATAGAATAAAAAGTATCTGCATAACGGGCATCTCCATCTTCATACTCATCTAAAAGTAATTGACTTGGTTTTACATTATACCATCCCGAATACTCTTGAGCTCTAAAAGACGTTTCAGAATTCCCAAGTCCATTTTGATTCCAAGAGTCTCCCTCTCCTTTAGATTCATCATAAATCACTTCAAATATAGATTCATCGTTAAACTCTCCTGCCACGGTAAAATTATCCCTGTAGTTATCTACCAAACTATATCCTGTCACATTTGCTAAGGCTGTTTTTGCTCCAGCTGCATCCCCATTTTGCAATAACACTTTCCCTAACAGTGCCCAAGCAGCTCCAGACGTTGGTCTGCCATGCTCTTGTGTTCCTTTTGCAGGTAAATTACTAGTTGCAAACTGTAAATCTGTAACAATCGCATTGTATATATCTGCTATTGATGATTTAGGTCTCCCCCCTTCTACAATCTCCAAATCTAACACCAAAGGAATTTCACCATATTTATTAACTAAATTAAAGTAAAAAAGCGCTCTTAAAAATCGTGCTTCCCCTAATCTGGCTGCTATTTCGCCAGTTGGTATGTTTTCAAAATTTTCTTCATTTACAATAACAAAATTACAGCGCCCTATACCTTGGTAATTATGTTGCCAATACTGTCTATTACCATTATTAGCTTCATCAACATTTCGCTGAATCATTTGTACTTTATCTGCTTCTAAATTACCTGCCGCATAATTTTCTCCAGCAATATTATCATTAATATAAAATTGATATCTTGCATAATTACCTGTTTCTTGAAGGTATGTATAAGCTGCAGTTACTGCCGACTCTAATTGTGTACTAGATTTAAAAAATGTTACCGCTAATAACTGATTCGGATTTTTTAAGTCTATATCTGATTCATCGCAGGAAATTAGAATTCCAAGAACTACTGCGATACCAGTAAAAAAGATTTTAAATTTTTTCATGTTTTTTTGTATTATCTATTAATAGATTAAAATGCTAATTGAACCCCTACGATGAACGATCTAGGTTGCGGATACACTCCTCTATCTATACCAACCCCTGCAGCTGCAGATTGCTGTCCTGAAGTTACCGTAGAACTTCCTCCTATTTCTGGATCGTAACCAGAATAGTTTGTTATTGTAAATAGGTTTTGCCCTGTAGCATACACTCTAAATTTAGAAAAAGCACCATTTGCAATAGAAGTCAATGCTGATTGCGGCAAGCTATATCCAATAGTTAAATTTCTAAGTTTCGCGTAAGACCCATCTTCTATAAAACGGTCTGACCTATTTACATTTTCAGAATGTGGAGCAAACCTAGGAACAGAAGCATTCGTGTTACTTGGTGTCCACCTATTCAACACCGCAGTTCCCGCATTAAATAAACGTGTCATCCCTTCTAGATCATATATAGTTGTATTGTATATATCATTCCCACTTACGCCGCTAAAAAATAAAGTCGCATCAAAATTTTTATAATTAGCTGCTAAGTTTAAACCATACGTAAGTTCAGGAAATGGGTTTCCTATTTTTACATTATCATCACTATCTATATTACCATCGTTATTTTGATCTACAAAACGAATATCTCCAGCAAATGCTACTTGGTTTCCATTTCCATCTAGATTAGATCCTGGCTCAGTAAATACTGCATCAACTTCAGCTTGACTTTGATAAATACCATCAGTTTGATATCCATAAAAGTAGAATAATGATTCGCCTTCTGTTATTCTAGATAAATTTTCGCCTTCAAAATCAGAACTCTCTATAAAAGGAAGTCCCCCTAGATCTATTGCTTTATTTTTAGACGTGCCAAGATTTAAATTAGCAGACCAGCTAAAATCACCTCCTTTATTATGATTATAACCAATATTAAGTTCAAACCCTTTAGTATTTGTTGATGCCCCATTACGCTGTGTAAAAAGAGCACCAAAACCATCTGAAGTCACATTAGGAATTGGCACAATAACATCTTCTATGTCATTATTATAATACTCAAAAGACAATGTAAAAGCATTATTTAAAAAAGCCATATCTAAACCTATATTAGTCATAGTCGCTTCTTCCCATTTTAAATCTGGATTTGCACTACCAAAGTTAGAGACACCAACATTATTGTTCAAACCAACATATCCATAAGTAGCTATTAATCCTGATTCAAAAACATAATCTGTAGCCCCGTCGTTACCAGTTCTACCCCAAGACCCTCTAAGTTTCATATTACTAATAATATTAGAATCCTTTAAAAAACCTTCTTCACTCAATATCCATCCTAAAGAAACTGCTGGGAATGTTCCCCATCTATTATTTTTCCCAAATCGAGAAGACCCATCACGACGAATGGATGCTGACAACAAATATTTATTATCAAAATTATAATTTACTCTTCCGACATATGAAATTAAACCATATTCAAAAAGCTGGTTAGTAATTTGTCCAGTTCCCTGAATTACAGGCACAGCATCTGTTAATGGATTTGATGCCTGAGAACGGTTATTACGAGCCGTTGTTTCAAACTTTTCAGCAACCGCTAATAAATCCAAATTATGAACCTCATTAAAAACAGTTGAATAGGTTAGTGAATTTGTATAGGTATCTGAATTAAAGGTATTTGATCTTTGATCAAGTTGTGCTGCCGTACGCTCATTTATTCCTTCGTCAAAAGAAGGACGATGGATATTAGTTGATACCGATGTTCTTTCAAAACCATATTGAAACTTGTAATCTAAACCATCAATAATTTCATAAGACGCATAAAGTGATCCCAATATTTTTGAAACATCTGTTATATTACTACTTATAGTTTGAAGTCTCACTGGGTTTTCTGCATCTGAGCCATTATCTAAAGTTATATCTGTTCCTCCAAAACCGCCTGGGTTATTTAAATTAAAAACTGGCGTGTAAGGCAATGATTTAATCATATGCTCTATCAATGTCCTACCTCCATTTTCTTCTTCGTTTTTCATTTCAGAATCTGCTATAGCTAAGGTTTCTCCTATTTTAAACTTATCTCCTATTTTAAATTCACTATTTGCTCTTAAAGACGATCTGTTAAAACCAGTATTTAGAATAATACCTTCTTGATCAATATAACCAGCAGATATATTAAATACCGCTGTATCATTTCCCCCCGAAACACCCAAATTGGTATTATGAGCAAAAGCCGTTTGAAACACCTCATCTTGCCAATCTGTATTAAGCCTTGTAGACGCCTCATCTACGGTATATCTATTAGGCAAACCAAACGTTTCACTTGCAAATTGCCTAAATTGATTGGTATCTAATAAATCTAAAGTCTTTGGAACACTTTGAGAAGACAGATAAGAATCTAGAGTCACTTTAGTTTTTCCAGATTTACCTTTTTTTGTGGTAATAATTACGACACCATTAGAAGCTCTAGACCCATAAATAGCAGCAGTTGATGCATCTTTTAACACATCCATAGTTTCTATATCATTAGGGTTGATTTCATTAATCCCACCAGACACTATACCATCTATAACATATAATGGCTGACTATTACCAAAAGTTCCTAAACCACGTATTTGGACTTGTGGCGATGTTCCCGGAGACCCTCCGTTAATTACAGTTACACCAGGTGCCTGACCTTGTAATGCTTGATCTGCAGATGTAATTGGCGTCCTGTTAATATCCTCAGATTTCACCGAAGAAATAGCTCCCGTCACCAAACGTCTAGACGTTTTTCCGTAACCTACTACGACTACCTCATTTAAAGCACTTGTATCTTCAACAAGAATCACATCAACAACCGACTTTCCATCAACAGCTACTTCAAGCGTTTCATACCCAACATAGCTAAAAACTAATATAGCATTAGCATCTACATTAGAGAGACCATACTTTCCATCAAAATCTGCTCCAGTACCATTAGAAGTTCCTTTTACTATGACATTAGCACCAGGCAAAGGACCACTAGAGTCAGAAATAGTACCAGTGATGTTTTGAGAATACATAGATACACTCAAAACAAAAACTGCTAAAAAAAGTAATTTTTTAAATAATTTTTTTCTCATAAGTTATTGTAAATTAGTTTATTAAAAAATAATTTTTAATAATTTCATTAAATAGAGTAGATTTGTAATGAATAAAAATTATAACCTATATTATTTAATGAATAGTTAACATTTAGTTTGTGATACAAATTTAACGTCAAAATAAACATTCATATAATATGATTTTATCAAATAATAATATATAATTTTCACAATATCACAAAAACACACTAGATGCTAGATAATATCCACAGAGAAATAACACAATTAACGCCAGAAGACAGTTTTTTAGTATTTGATCGTGTAAAAGACGATTTTGATTTCCCTATTCACTTTCATCCAGAATACGAATTAAACTTCATACAGAATGGAAAAGGTGTTAGAAGAATAGCTGGAGATAGTATTGAAGAAATAGATGATATCGAACTTGTTTTTGTTGGCTCAAATCTAGTTCACGGATGGGAGCTACACAAATGTCAAAGCAAAAAAATTCATGAAATTACAATACACATCAATTATGATTTACTTGACGAAAAACTATTAGCAAGAAATATATTCAAACCGATAAAAGACATGTTTGAAAAAGCTGCTCACGGCATTCTATTTTCAAAAAAGGTCTCTATAGATATGGCGCCAAGACTTATAAAACTTAGCAAAACAGATGGTATCGATTATTATTTAGAATTTATATCTATACTATACGACTTAGCAAGTTCAAGAAACCAACGTATGCTGTCTAATTCTGCTACACAAAAAAGAAGTTTCGAAAACAGCTCGAAAATAAAAAAGGTTTATGATTACATTCAAAATAATTTTGACAAAAAAATATCTCTAGATGAAATATCATCTCTCGTAAACATGACCCCTGTCTCGTTTAATCGGTTTATAAAAAAACGAACTGGAAAAACCTTTGTCATCTATGTAAATAGCACACGCATAAGCCATGCCAGCAAACTACTTTTAGAAACAGATTTAAGTATCGCTGAAATAAGTTTTAAATGTGGATTTAATAATATTGCAAACTTCAATCGTATTTTCAAAAAAGAAAAAAATGCAACCCCTAGTGAATTTAGAGAAGATTTTAACGCTTGCATTAAGCGAGTTTTATAAAACTTATCTTTCTTTTCATTTACCTATCTAAACATCTTCAACACATTACCATTAATTATTAATGAATTAAAATAGTATCATTAATTGATTATATAAGGCAATTAAATACGTGCTAATACATATATTTTTGTAGAAAATATTCATAAAAAGAATTATTTCAGCTTTTATTTAGGGAACAAAAGAATCATTTAAACCTATATATCAATGATATATATAAATTTATACATAATATAGCATAGGCATATAAAATAGACTAACTATATATTATTGTGACAATTTTTATTTATAAAAAACTAAAAATAGTATCATATAAGTAAAAAATAGTACAGGCCTATTAATATTTATAATATTATTAAAAAACAACTAATTGACTATTAGGAGCTTAAAAAAACAACATCTTTATTATGAATCTCAAATTTAAACTCATTACATATATAATAGTAACAATAATGTTTATGGCTTGCACCGATAACCCCAATAATAATATAACAACCTATTCTGAGGCAGATCTAATCAATAAAAAAGTAGATTCCCTTATTAAAATAATGACACTAAAAGAAAAAATTGGGCAAATGAACCAATATAATGGCTTTTGGGATGTCACTGGCCCCGTTCCTGATGAAGGTGATGCAGAAAAGAAATATGAGCACTTAAAAAACGGACTTGTCGGCTCTATGCTTTCTGTAAGAGGTACAAAAGCCGTGAGAGCAGTACAAAAAATTGCTGTGGAAGAATCCAGATTAGGAATTCCGTTAATAATAGGCTTTGATGTTATTCACGGCTACAAAACCTTGAGTCCAATACCTTTAGCCGAAGCCGCAAGTTGGGACTTAGAAGCTATAGAAAAATCTGCACAAGTTGCAGCAGCAGAAGCATCGGCTGTGGGCATAAATTGGACATTTGCTCCAATGGTAGATATTTCCAGAGACCCAAGATGGGGACGCGTAATGGAAGGTGCAGGAGAAGATCCTTTTTTAGGAAGTAAAATAGCAGTAGCAAGAGTTAAAGGATTCCAAGGAGATGATTTATCTGCAGTAAATACTATAGCTGCCTGTGCTAAACATTTCGCTGCTTATGGGTTTTCTGAAGCTGGAAAAGAATACAACACGGTAGATATAGGTAGCTCAACACTTCATAATGTTGCTTTACCTCCATTTAAAGCAGCTGTTGATGCTGGTGTTAAAACCTTAATGAACGCCTTTAACGAGTACGATGGTGTACCATCTACAGGAAATGAATACCTGCTTAGAGATATTCTAAAAGATGAATGGAATTTTAAAGGTTTTGTAATTTCCGATTGGGCTTCTATAAAAGAACTCGTCGTTTGGGGATATGCAAAAGATAAAAAAGATGCTGCAAAAATGGCTGTACTAGCTGGTTCTGATATGGATATGGAATCGCATATTTACATATCTGAATTAGAACAATTAGTAAAAGACGGGATTATTGAAGAAAGCATTATCGATGATGCTGTTAGCAGAATTTTAACTGTAAAATTCGAATTAGGTTTATTTGACGATCCTTATAGGTATTGTGATGAAACCAGAGAGAAAGAAGTTGTGAACAGTCAAAAACATATGGATGCTGTTCTGGATATGGCAAAAAAATCCATTGTTTTACTCAAAAACGAAAATGATTTACTCCCATTAAAAAAAGAAGGTCAAAATATTGCTTTAATTGGAGCTTTAGCAAATGAAAAAAATAGTCCGTTAGGAAGTTGGAGGATTGCATCGAAAGACAATACAGCAATCTCTGTACTTGAAGGCATGCAAAACTACAAAGGCAATAATTTAGTTTACAAAAAAGGCGCAGATGTATCTGTTGGAGACACCCAATTCGTAAACGAACTTACAATAAACACCACTGATAAAAGCGAATTTAAAGATGCTATAAATGCCGCTAAGAAAGCAGATGTAGTGGTTATGGTTCTGGGAGAACACGGTTTTCAAAGTGGGGAAGCCAGAAGCAGAACAGACATCAATCTACCTGGAGTTCAGCAAGACCTACTAGAAGAGGTCTATAAGGTAAACAAAAACATTGTTTTAGTATTAAATAACGGAAGACCTTTATCTATTAACTGGGCAGATAATCATATTCCTGCAATTCTTGAGACATGGCAACTTGGTACGCAAGCTGGACATGCAGTAGCTCAAGTACTCTATGGCGACTATAACCCAAGCGGCAAACTACCTATGACTTTCCCTAGAAATGTCGGTCAAATACCAATATACTATAACCATAAAAACACAGGAAGACCTGTTAGTGACACCAACAATCCTAATTTAGTTTTTTGGTCTCACTATAGTGATGTGGAAAATACGCCACTTTACCCATTTGGTCACGGCTTAAGCTATACTTCTTTTAAATATGAAAATTTAGTACTTGAAAAAACAGTATTTGGTATGGATGAGAACATCCATGTTTCTGTTGACGTAAGCAATACAGGAAAAGTTACTGGCAAAGAAGTTGTGCAACTTTATATTAGAGATTTAGTTGCAAGCACAACACGCCCTGTAAAGGAGTTAAAAGGATTTGAATTAATTGAATTACAGACTGGTGAAACTAAAACCGTAAAATTTGTTTTAAACAAAGCAAGTCTAGGTTTTTACAATAACCAAGGCCGTTTTATTATAGAATCTGGTGAATTCGAAATTTTTATCGGAGGAAGCTCTTATACAACTTTAAATTCACGTTTTGAATTAAAGTAATCACCCTTAGTTACAATTGCAAAAGAAAAGAGGGGTCTAAAAAGTAAAATGTCGTTCTGAATGAAAATGAAGAATTTCTAGCTTTTTAGACACCTCTTTTCTTTATACATATCTCGATCATATAATATTCAACATAAAGTTCGACGTTAAAGCCTACCTATTTCTAATCTATAGTCAATAATATTAGTTTTTATCACCTTGGGCATTACTAAAATAAAGGTGTCTTTCATTGAAGCAAAGCTTTACATAAGATCATCTGAGATCGATAAATTTTATAAGTTTCGACTGCACTCAATCCAGCTATATAGATACAAAACACTAATTTTTTTAAATAATTATGCTTAACGCTAGATCGAAATCACGTTATTTATATAGAATCATGTGACTTCATTTCAAAAACATGTCCTATTTATTTCATTAAAATTTTAATATATCTGTTTTGTCATTCCATACTTGATACACAATCTAAACATATCCTCAAAAATGCAGATTTATAATTTCTCAAGGATGATATTACTTAAACCTATTCTGATACTCTTCTGGTATTCAGTTCCAAAGTTACTTCATCTAATTTCTTTTGATTTAGTGGATAGAAAAACATAAAAACTGCAGCAATTAAAGATACTATTGCAGGAATCCAACTCATCAACATCACTATACCAGGAATAGCACCACTAATAGCAACCGCATCTTGTCCGTCATAATTAAAGGTTGCCAAAACAAAACCAATAACAGCACCTGCTATACCGCCTCCAAACTTGGTTGCAAATGATCCTGCAGAATAGATAAGTCCAGTGGCTCGTCTGCCATTTTTAAACTCAGAATAATCGGCTGCATCTCCCAGCATTACAAAAAACAAGGTTGGGAAAATTGCTGCTAAAAATTCTGAAACTATACCAATAGTAAAAATGGCTCCCACATCGTCTGGACCGCAAAAAACGAATAATGCATTTACTAAACCAGATAAAATTAGAGCATAAATAAATAGATTTCGCTTACCTAATTTCTTCCCTAAAGGGGCTGTTATTATAGCACCCGCAATTGACGCTAACATGAGTCCAATTAAAAAGCTTGCTGCTAATAATTGATCATTTAAATAATGGGTAAAATAGATAACAACAATACCTTGCTTTATTGAATTATAAATATTAAATAATAAACCCACTGCCAACAAAATCAACCAGGGTTTATTAGATATTAAATCTTTTAAATCTTTTGCCAAATTACTTTTTTGATCTTTAGGTGGAGCGACTCTTTCTTTTGTTGTATAAAATGTTATAAACATAAAAATGGCCAAAAACACTGAAAGCACATACATTGAGTTACTATAGCCTTGTTTTTGATCAATAATAGAGATTTTATCGGCATCAATATTTGTTTCTCCTGTTACAATAAATCTATAGGGTTTACCCGCTTCAACAGAAAAGCTTTTCGCATGTGTTGGTGTATTTTCTTCTTCACTAATAGTTTCATCATCCCAAGTAAATAAAGCAATTCCATCTTCAGTTTTTATATTAACATTAGATACATCTGATGGTGCAGACACCTCAACTCTAAATTTCGCCTCATCTAGTTTATCTACTTTAACCGCAGGGTTAATATTCCCAAAATAAGCCACTAAAAAAAGCAATACACCTTGCACAAGCATACCACCACCAAAAGCACCAACCATTCTAAAAGACCCTATACTTGTTCGCACTTTATCATCTCCAGTCATAACCGCCATTAATGCCCCATAGGGTATATTATTAGCCGTATAAATGAGCGTAAATAATATGTATGTAATGTATGCGTATACAATTTTCCCAGAATCGCTTAAATCTGGGCTTGTAAAAAGTAATGAAAGAATGGCTGCCAACGGAATCGCTGTCCACAAAATCCAGGGGCGAAATTTTCCATATTTAGACTTGGTTCTATCTCCCACAACCCCCATGATTATATCACTAATACCATCACTAAATCGAGCCACTAAAAATAACACGCCAACCGTTGCAGGGTTTAACCCAAAAACATCGGTATAAAAAATAAACAAAAATGTTGCCACACCTCTCCAGGCAATATTGGCAGCACCATCTCCTAATGCATATCCTATTTTTTCGGTTATTGAGACTCTATCTTTTATCATAAATATTAATTATATGTTGTATCACTAAAGCTTGAACGATTAATTAATTCTTACTTTTTTTATCAATTAATTGCAGGTTAAATTAGCTTTTTCATGGTTTGAATTTAAATACTTTTTCTTTGAAATCCGATATTATTCTCTCATTTAGCTTACAAAAAAATGTTTTACCGTTCTTAGTTAGAAATAAACACCATCAACTTCCAATGCGAGCTCATCTTTACTTTTTATTTTTAACCGAAAATAAGTTGAAATTTTTCAGATTAAGGACCTTTTGAAAGGCATAGCATCGTTAGTCAAGATAAGTTCTATACCAAACAACAGTTCATGATTCTTTTCTAGATTAAATAATTATGCTAAATTCAACACTTTAATTTAAATCCAGATTATTTAGAATGTCCCATTTCTTATCAGAAATACTAAAGCATTACCATATTTTCGGGCTGCTTAATTTATTTCTTTTATATATTTTACTCCTCTCTTATTCCGACAAAAAATTAACACTATGGTATAGTACGTTTGTATTATCTATTGTTTTAGATTTATTTAATTATGTTGGCTTATTTAATCTGTTTTTTTATTCTCCAAATTTCACATTAGCCTACCTCCCTTGGTCGGCATTCACACCAATTGCACTCTATAAATTAACCTTAATCACTTACAATAAAAAGGAAGCGTTTCATAAAAGAGTCTTTCAATTATTATTCTTATCCTTTTGCATTATGTTTTGTTATTTTTTCATAAAATCGTATTACATTTTATTAGGAGATTTAACTTTAAGAGATCGTTATTTTCTTACTGAAAGCTCTTTTGCTCATATAGAATATTGGATTATAAAAGTAGTCATCACGATTATTCATATTACAGGGTTAGCTTTAAGTTATTCCATTATAAAAAAGCAGCCTATAAAAACAAACAGAGATGTTTATTACTTATTTATCGTGCTTGGCATTATTGCATTTTTGTCTATTATACAAATAGTTCAAGATTTATATTGGTATCCTGAAAGTATTTTGTCCTATCCAAACAATTTATATCTAACAATGGTTACAACTGCTGGATTAATAATTGCATATCGAAAAATTATAGGTATTGATGCATCAAAAAGAAAAAACAACCAAACGTCTCCTAACAGCAAATCATATGAATTAGATGTTGAACGCCTTAAAAGCATTGAAGAAAAAATACTTACTGTAATGGAAGAAAAGCAATTATATAAAAACAGAAAGTTGCAGTTAAAAGACTTAAGTAAGGAGGTTGCTACCTCAGAAAACTACGTATCAGAAGTTTTATCAAAACAGTTTCAAACTAACTATTACGATTTTGTTAATAGGTACAGAGTACATGAAGTTAAAAAATTAATGAATTCTGAAAAACACAAAGATTATAAATTAATGGTAATAGCCATGGAAGCAGGTTTTAATTCTAAAACCACATTTAATGCTGCTTTTAAAAAAAACACAGGACAGACACCTTCTGAATACAAAAAAAGTATTTTTCCAAAAAATTAACACGTACGGCTAAGCCAAAACGAACGTTTATCTTACTAAACCATACCACTACTAGCTATTTGATTCTTTAATTACAATTAGGCCTTTATACTTTTGAAGCTAACCTAATTAGTAAATCATGTTTTTATCAAATTTAGATCTTATAATATTATTCACTTATTTATTTGGAATCATAGGGTATGGCCTATGGATGTCTCGAGCTAAATATAAAAATGCTTCAGATTATTTTTTAGCTAGCAAATCTTTACCATGGTGGATTGTTGGTGGCTCTCTAATTGCCTCCAATATTTCGGCCGAACAAATTTTAGGAACGAACGGATCTGGGTATGCTATCGGACTAGCTATTGGCGGCTATGAGCTTATGTCTGCCTTAACTTTAATTTTAGTTGCAAAATACCTTTTACCTGTTTTTCTTGAGAAAAAAATTTTCTCGATCCCTCAATTTCTGAAAAATAGATTTGATAATCGTGTACGCATTTGTTTTAGTTTTATTTTAATCATTCTATACGTTTTTGTTAATATCTCTTCTATTTTTTACCTAGGTGGTTTAGCTATTGAAAATTTAACAGGACTACCTATTCTTGTCGGGGTTCTAGGATTAGTTATTTATTCGGCTTCCTTTTCCATTTTTGGAGGATTAAAAGCTGTTGTATGGACAGATGTTATACAAGCTGTTGTCTTATTAATAGGAGGATTAATTGCTGCTGGAGCAGCACTTTATACTCTTGGAGATGGCAGTGTTTTTAATGGCATTTCTAATTTATATAAGTTTGCTCCCGAAAGGTTTGATATGATTCTAGATAAAGGACATGAATACTTTAGTAGTGTTCCTGGAATTAGTGTTTTAGTTGGCGGTATGTGGATCACTAATTTATATTATTGGGGTGGTAATCAATTTATTATTCAACGTGCTTTAGCTGCAAAAAACATAAAGGAAGCTCAAAAAGGCGTTGCTTCTGCTGCTTTATTAAAAATTTTAATGCCAGTAATAGCAGTCATACCAGGAATGGCCGCTTATGCATTACAAGCAGACATAGGCAAACCAGATGAAGCATTCCCCTGGGTACTTAGTCAACTCGTACCAATAGGTATAAAAGGGCTCGTTTTTGCAGCTTTAGTAGCAGCTATCGGGAGCTCTATTAGCTCGTTAGTTAATAGTGTATCAACTATTGCTACGTTAGATTTGTACAAGCCTATATTTAAGAAAAATGCTTCTCAAAAACATCTGGTTAAAGTTGGAAAAATAACCGCAGCGGGCGCTTTGCTAGTTGGCATGTTAGTAGCGCCTCTTTTAAGCATGCTTGAACTCGATCAGGCATTTCAATTCATCCAAGAGTTTACAGGCTTTATAAGCCCTGGTGCTTTTGTCTCTATTATATTTGGCATGTTTTGGAAACGAACAAGTGCGAAAGCTGCACTATGGGTCGCTTTATTATGTGTCCCTTTATCTATTGGGTTATTTATAATGACCGACATACCATTTTTCTATCGTATGACTATTTCTTTTGTTGTATTATCGACATTAATAGTATGCTTATCATACCTTGATAAACCTTATAGTGTAGATAAAAAAACAAGTTCAAAATCTGCATTTTTAATTCTTGGAACTATGCTATTAACATCCATCCCTTTTGCCTTTAGAATATTTACCAACGATATTCTACTTCCTCCTTGGATTGGCGCACTATTTTTATTTATGAATATTACTTGTTTGTATTTTATTTTCACAAATAAAACCAATAATCAAAAAGCGATCACCCTGGGCTCTCAAATTTTTAAAACTGATAAATCTTTTAATATGATAGCCTTTATAATTATAGTGATTCTCTCTTCCATCTATGGATTTTTGTGGTAGAGACAAGAAAGAGGGTGTCTAAAAACTTAGAAATTATCATTCAGAATAACACTTTTCAGATACCCTCTTTTATATAACAAAGATTAAACTTAAAAGACTTCTTTCTTATCAAATTCGCATACAATCAATTAAACAAATCATTCTTTTTCACTCTCAATAAAACAGACAGCTACCCCTCTCTGCTATTTACTTAATAAACCCCATTATTCTATAAACAAAGTACTTTATCTACCAGCATCTATTTACAAAATGTAGACCGAACCCAAAACCTTATTCACCTCCACACTCGTATACAGCAAGTTATACAAATCACCCATACATCTACAAGATATTACATTGTCTCTTTTTTAACACAAAAAATATTATTTATTCAACAAAAACATCCATGTTATATGAATTTACAAGTATTTGATACGCTATTATAAATTATAACTCTTGAAGCAAATTACTTTTACAAGACACATAAAACGCAAAATTATCTTAAAATTAAAAACTTAATCAAATTAATTAATAACAACTAAATCTTTAATAAAATATGGAAACAAATTACTATATGAGAGAGTATTATAAATCTTGTCAAATACTTTTTTAAGGTATTGCATTAAAATACAGATGACTAAGAAATAATAAAAATTTCTACAACTGTATTTTGAGTGACAAATTTAACCAACAATCAATATTAACTTAAAAATATTTAAATGAAAAAAACAAATAGCCCCACACGTAGTTGTAGCATAATTTTGCTATTTCTTTTGTCTACATTTTCCTTTTTAGGAAATGCTCAGACTACCAGGTTTACAGTAACAGGGACAATAACAGATGAATCTGGAGTTCCTTTTCCTGGAGCAAGCATAATTGAAAAAGGAACTACTAATGGTGTTCAATCAGATTTTGACGCAAGCTTTTCTATAACTGTATCTAGCAGTAATTCAACCTTAGTAATTTCCTATATTGGATTTAAAACTATTGAAATACCTATTAATGGGCAGTCAAAGTTAAACATTACACTTAAAGAAGATACGACTGGTCTTGATGCTATCGTAGTCGTTGGATACGGCACCCAAAGAAGAAAAGATTTAACGGGCGCCATTACTAGTATTAATGCTGAAGATATATCGAAAAGAGGTGTTACTAATGTTAGTGAAGCCTTAAGAGGTCGTATTGCAGGACTCTCAACAACCGTTAGTAATTCACCTTCTGGAGGCACCAGTTTTCTTGTTCGTGGAGATACTTCTTTATCTGGAGGTACTGCCCCCTTAATTGTTTTGGATGGTGTGGTTTATTACGGAAGCCTTTCAGATATTAATGCCAATGATGTACAAAGCATAGATGTGCTTAAAGACGCTAGTTCTGCCGCTATTTTTGGAGCGCGTTCATCAAATGGAGTTATTATCGTAACTACAAAAAAGGGAAGAGGTAAATCTGTTATCAATTTCAGCTCTTCGGTTGGAATTTCTAAATTAACAAACTATCCTAAATTTAGAGGGCCTCAAGAATTCTTAGATTTTAAAGTTGCTGCCTATGAGACTAACAACCCTGGCACCTCAGGACCAAATCCTCAGTTTTACAGAAACCCCGCAGGGTTGGACGGAGTAGATATTAACACTTGGAGAAATTATGGCGCTACAAATCCTATTAACCCAAATACAACAAATAACGAACTATGGTTTAACAGATTAGGAATGAGCGCCGTAGAGCTTGAAAACTATGAAGCTGGCAGAACCACTGATTGGTTTGATGAAGTCACTAGAACTGGTATTCGTAGAGAAAACTCTATAAGTATTTCTGGTGGTAACGAAAAGTCTTCTCATTACTTCTCTTTAGCTAATGTGAAGAATGAGGGCTATATTTTGAATGATCAATTTGAAAGTATTCGAGCTAGAGTTAACTTAGAAACTAAAATAAAGTCTTTTTTCAAAATTGGAGTTAACGGACAATTTTCAAGAGATAATGGCAGAGGCTCGGATAATACAGTCACAGCAAACGGAGAAACAAGTCCAAGTTTTTCGCGTGCTATAGTACAAAGTCCTTATGGGTCAAAATTTAATGAAGATGGTTCTATTCGTTTAGAACCTTTTAATGATGCAGCAGCGATCAACCCATTTTTCTCTTCTAGCAATAGCACAAGAGATATAGAAGATGATAATTTAATCGCCAACATTTTTGCAGAACTCGAATTACCTTACGGTATTAAATATCGTATTAATTGGGTAAATAGTTTTGGTTGGATACAAGATTCTTTCTTTAATAGAACGAGCCCAGATGCCCAAGGGTCTGGAGGATCCAGAAGAACCGATAGACGTTATACTTGGAATGTCGATAATATTTTAAGTTGGGAAAAGCAATTTGGAGAAAATCATAAATTAGATGCTACTTTTGTTGTAAATGCAGAAAAGCGCCAAAGCTCAGGTCATACCTCTCGTAACTCTCAATTTGTACCTAGTGAAATTTTAGGTTATAGTAACTTAGAGATCGGCACAAACCCTATAGTTAGTAGTTATGACGAAGGCTATAGTGCAGATGGGCTATTAGGAAGATTGAATTACGGATATAAAGGTAGATATCTTTTAACAGGGTCTATACGTCGAGATGGGTATTCTGTATTAGGTGCTAATAACAGAAGAGCCACTTTTTTAGCTGGAGCATTTGCATGGAATATTTCTGATGAAGCTTTTTTGAATGATACAGCATGGATCGATAATTTAAAGTTGAGAGTTTCTTATGGACAAAATGGTAATAGAAGTGATCTCGGATTATATAGCTCATTAGCTTTATTAAGCCCAACCAATTATATTTATAGTGATAATGGTGCCGACATACCTGTAACGGGGCTTTCATCTACTAGATTGGGAGATGCTAATTTAAAATGGGAAAGCACAGAATCTTTAAACATAGGTACTGATTTTTCTATTTTTAATGGCACGCTATCTGGTTCCTTAGAGTATTACAAAGCAACGACTACAGATCTTATAGTGAGCAGAAAGCTACCTAGAATAACAGGTTATAACTCAATTTCTACAAACCTTGGAAGATTGGACAATACTGGTTTTGAAGCTTCTTTGAACGCCATCATTATAGACAAGCCAGATTTTGCCTGGAGTTCTTCTTTAAATTATTCAACTAATAGAAATGAAATTGTTGAATTATATGGAGATATTGAAGACATCTTAGATGACGATGGAAACGTTATTGGACAACGATTAGCAGATGACCGAGCCAATAACTGGTTTATTGGTGAGTCTAAAGACATAAACTATGGTTTTGAAATTAATGGTGTCTACACAACAGATGAGGTTGATGAAGCAGCCGTTTATGGAAGAGAACCTGGTGATTTTAGAGTCGTAGATCAAAACGGAGATGGTGTTATAGAATCTATCGTAGATCAAAAGGTACTAAGTCAAAAAAAACCTAAACATCGCATTAACTGGACTAATGATTTTACATTATTTAAAAACTTTAATATTTCAATCTCTTTAGACAGTCAATTAGGTCACGAAGATGCTTACAGCGGCCGCTTTGGAGGTGGTTTAGGCCCTAATATTTCATGGCAAGCGCAACGTCTTAATGGTTACAGTTTCCCTTATTGGACTCCCGAGAATCAATTAAATGATTGGGCGCGATTAGGTTCCAGAGCTAATGGCGAACAATATTATGAAAGCAAATCTTTTGTAAGAATTCAAAATATAACACTGGGGTATACTTTTCCTAACACTGTTACAGACCTTCTTCATATAGATGCCTTAAAACTTTCTGTTGATTTAAACAACGTAGCCATTTTTACGAACTGGGAATTTTATGACCCTGAAACATATCGTTCTTCAGGTTATAACCAACCAACAGCAAGACCCGTACCTTTTATTGGAACAGTAAGATTATTAATAACATTATAAAAAATGATTATGAAAAAATACAATAGTTTAATATGTTGCATCTTGGTTCTATTAGCTGCTTCATGTTCAGAAAAATTTTTAGACGATACAGCGGATCCTCTTTCAGACTTTTCGCCAAATAATGCTTACAATACACCTGAGGGGTTAGATGCAGGTTTAGTATCTGCACGAAAATGGTTAAGAGATGGAGATTACAGTGCCATTCCTAAAATACGAACAGAATATTTTTGGACGGATATTTCATATTCAAGTCTTCAAAACTCGGGTACTGCACGTGATGCGATTCTTACCTTAACACCTTTTCGTAGTCCACCCCAAGGTGATACGCGTTCTTATTTCCGTGGACCCTACGCAATTTTCAAGAATATTAATACCGTAATAAATCGTATTGATGACCCCGTATACGAAAGTGAAGCTCAGAGAAATGAAATTTTAGGTCAAGCTTATTTTCATAGAGCTTATTGGTATTACAGATTAGTGCACCTCTTTGGAGATGTACCATGGACAGGTCAAGAATTAACTGAGCCAAGGTTAAATTATGAGAGCTTTACTGTAGATGCTATATTAACTAAGATTAAGGCAGATATGGAGTTTGCTGTACAGTGGCTTCCAGAAACGACTTTAAAAGGAAAAGTAAATAAAGCTGCGGGGAATCATCTATTAACTAAAATTTACCTGTCTTTAGGAGAGTTTGATAACGCAATTGCTTCATCTAGTGCTATCATAAATGACGGAAAGTATGCCTTAATGACCCAGCGTTTTGGCAATGGTCCTTTTGCTAATGATCCTGAATATGATGTCTTATGGGATTTACACCAAAGGGAGAATATGGATCTAAATGCTAATACAGAAGCTATATTATTAGCTATTGATGAAGTTGATGTTCAAGGATCTTCAGGAAGTGGAAGTGGTTCAGACCGTTATTGGCAACCTTTATGGTGGCTAATCCCTGGTTGTGAATATAACCTGAGCAATGGCGAAGACGAGTTTGAAGAAAAACTTGGTAGAGGTGTGAGTTGGGCAAGACCCAATAATCACTTTAACTACACGATGAAAAATGAAGACCCTAATGATCGTCGATATAGTGATACTAACTGGTGGGGCTTAGAAGATTTTTTCTACAACAAACCTACAGACGCCAGATTTGGACAGCAAATTCAAATTGAAGATGTCGCCATAGATTCTATTAGTAGAATGTTTGAGTTTCCGCGTTATAAAACACATACTCCAAGATCTCGTCCTGGGAACAACAGTGGAGGGTTTAGACATTTTTACGTATTTAGACTTGCAGAAACTTACTTATTAAGAGCTGAGGCACATTGGTGGAAAGGTGATTTACAAAGTGCTGCTAATGATGTTAATGTGGTACGTGCCAGAGCAGGTGCCAGTCAAAAAACGGCCGCAGATATGAGTATAGATTACATTATGGATGAGCGTGCTAGAGAGTTATACACAGAGGAACCTAGAAAAACTGAGTTATCTCGTGTTTCTTATATTTTTGCCAGTCAAAATAGAGATGGATATTCTTTATCTACCATAAGTGAAAATAACTATTATTATGATAAAATGCAAAGAACCGCACCAGAGATGTTTAGTGGTTTACAATATAAAGATCAGGTGTATCAAGTTGCTCCTTATCATATTTATTGGCCAATTCCTCAAGATGATATAGATGCTAATTCTTTAGCCCGTATTAATCAAAATATAGGCTATGTTGGTGCAGATAAAAATGTACCTCCTAGAACAACAATAACCGATGAGGATTAAAATATTTCATTATAGTTTAGTTTAGTTTTTTATAAATTCCGTTGCTCCTGTCTTAATTTAAAAAGGAGCAACGGTTTTTTTTATGTTACTAACTAGCGAATGAATTAATTTTTTATTTATTAAAGTTGTAAACCCTAGTTTAATATATTCAAAACTTATTTGAAACTACCAGAAGCAAGTATTTATTATCAAAAAATCATTACAGTGTAAACTGTAGTATATGTTTCAGCAGCATGATTGTACTTTATAAGGAAGTATTAGAAACAAATACCTAAAAATTAATAAACATTCAAAATATATCAATATTTCTTTTTTTAACAATACCAAAATAGCTTGATTAAGATTTATATTTTTTAAACGCAGACCACATCAGTATTTTTATTGATGTGTTTTTTTATAAGCCTTAGGGCTGCACCCAAAAGTTTCTTTAAAACATCTAGAAAAATAACTAGCTTCGGCAAACCCAGAAAGAAAAGCGACTTCTGTAATCTGAAATTTATCATTATCTAAAAGCTGGGCAGCATATTTTAAACGTATCGACTTTATAAAGTTATTAGGAGTAAGCCCCGTTAAAGCTTTCACTTTTCTAAATAATTGAGCTCTACTAATTCCAACTTCTGTAGCCAACATATCTAAAGTAAGCTCTGTATTCTGAATATGACTTTCTACAAGTTCTTTTAATTTAATAACAAGTTTTTCATCTATAGAAGTCACTGTAATCTTTGAAGGTTCTAATGTTTTTGAATTTTGGAAAATTAAACGTAGTTTTTCTCTGTTTTTGATAAGGTTATTAATTTTAGCAATTAAGATTTCTTTATTAAAAGGCTTGGTGACATAAGCATCTGCTCCTAAATTAATACCTTCTATAATTTGATTATCGAAAGCCCTTGCTGTTAATAAAATCACAGGAATATGGCTGGTTTCAAAATTTTCTTTAATCCTTTTGCACATTTCTGCTCCATCAATCTCTGGCATGACAATATCGCTTATTATAAGATCTGGAGACTCTTCATTAATCAAATCCAAGCCCTCTAAACCATTATTAGCAGTGTATACATTATAATAATCTCCAAGTATTTTTTTTAGATACATTCGCAACTCATCATTATCCTCTACAACAACTACTGTATAGTTTTTTTCTGTTATTGGCAACAAGACCTCTTCTGTAACAAGAATACTGTCTTCTTTTTTATTAACGCCTTTTGAAACTACACTATTTTTATTTCTTAAAGCATCATAATACAGATCATCGTTTTTTGGCAAAACAATAATAAAAGAAGTTCCTTTTCCTATTTTACTTTTTATAAATATGGAACCAAAATGCATCTCTGTAAATTGTTTAACCATGTACAAGCCTATCCCTGTTCCAGATTCAACACTATCACCTTGATAAAATCGGGCAAATATATGTTCTAAGTTGTTATTAGAAATGCCTGCACCATCATCTTTAACTTTAATATAAATATGATTTGTAAAATTTGTATTCGTTTTTTCCCCAGAAATCTGTTTATAATTTCTCCGTTTAAAAACTTTGTCTCCATTTTTAAATTCATTAATAGAAATAGACACATTACCTTTACTGGTAACCGATTTAAATGCGTTAGACAGTAAATTATATAGTATTTTTTCGATGCTATCGGGGTCGAAAAACATGTGTATGGGTTGATCTGGCAACGTTATATTATAATGAACATTTTTTAACTTAGAATGATGAATGAATGAGTTACTTATTGTTGAAATAGTAGATACTATATCACTTTGAACAACCTTCAATGAAAGTTTTCCATATTCAAACTTTCTAAAATCCATAATTTGATCAATAAGCCTCCTTAAACGATTAACATTATTCTTTATAATATCAAATAGATCTTTATTCTTATTATAAAAGTCTTTTTGAAGCATTAAACTTTGAAATGGATCTAAAATCAATGATAATGGTGTTCTAAACTCATGCGATAAATTTGTAAAAAAAACTAATTTAGACTCATAAATCTCTTGAATTTTATCGCTTTCTATTTCTTTAATCTTTAATGAATTAACATTATCTCTATTCTTTAATAAAATCCAAATAAAGGCTGCTATTACAAAGAAAGTAGTCAAACACCATATTAGTATCATCCACCAGGTCTTATACCATACAGGTAAAACTTCAAGTTCGAAATTTAATTCTTGAGAAGTCCAGACCCTGTCGCTATTAGTTCCCATCAATTTAAAAGTATATGATCCTTCAGGAAGATTAGCATAATTAATAGATCTTTTATGGCCTAGATAAATCCAATCATCATCTATTTTTGTTAGTTTACATTTATAAAGATTATTTGATGAATAAGGTAAATGCAAGGAAGAAAATTCGAATCCAATATTATTTTTTTCAGCAGCTAATTTCACTTTTTTCGCATAAGATATATTAGCATCTAACCCCTTTAAGGTATTGTCCATACTAGCTTCTTCTCCATTTACAATTAGTTTTGTTAATACCAATTGGGGCTTGAATCCACTTTTCTCTATGGGTTGAGTCGTTTTTAAAACATTAACTCCATTGGCGCCTCCAAAGAAAAATGTTTTATCAATATTTTTGTGAATACTATTTCCATTAAACTCCAAAGACTGTAATCCATCCTCTAAAACATATTGCTTCTCTTCTTTAGTATTAAAACTATAAGAAAGTATACCTTTATTCGAACCTGCCCACAACACATTATTTATATCATCATAAAGCAATCCATATATATAGCTAGACTGAAGCTTTAAGCTATTAGACAAGGGTGCTGAATTAAAATAGGGCGTTAATTGACGCTGCTCACTATCTATTTTACATAATCCGAAATTTGTTCCAACCATGATCTCATGATCGCTTGCTTCTACTATTGAATAAGTGTAATAATTAGCATAAAACCTTTTCGACTTTGGAGTTAGACTAATAGGATGAAAACGTATAGCTTTTAAATGATTGGAAAGAGACAAGTCTTTATTTTTGTAATCTTCTGGATTTACATACACAATTAATTCGTTTGAAGTCCCCAACCAAATGCGATTAAAACTATCTAACATCATTGTGTACACTATTTTATTTTTTAAAATAAAACCATTAGACAAGTCACTTAACTTGTTTAGATGTTTGTCCGCAGAATACAAATACAACCCACTAGCTGTACTAATCCACTTATTAGAATCATTATCTTCTAAAATTTTATATATATACTCATTTGGTAAAAGATCTGGAACGCTGTTTTTAAATTTTTCTGCTATATTCTTTAAGCTTCTATCAAAATCTTTAATAATAAAAACACCTTTTTGTGTACCAATCCATATTTGTTTTTCTTTGTCTTGAATTATGGATTGAATATGGTCTAAAGCATTGCTCTTTGTATTTGTAATATGTATTTGTTCTTTCTTATTTTTAGATATAATAAATATGCCTCTTCCTCGAGTACCAATCCATAAATTTTTATTTTGATCTTCTAAAATAGCATGTACATTTAAAATTTCCTCTTCTTCTGTATTTGTTTTAACACTATTTATAAGTTCAAATCTCTTTTTTTGGGTATTTAAAACATTAACACCTGCATAAGTTCCTATAACTATTACCCCAGATTTATCTAGGTAAAGTGATCTTATAAAATCGTTTTTTAACGTATTCTCATAATTTCTTTCATGCTTGTAATTCTGCCAATTCTCCGCCTTTCTATTATATATAAAAAGGCCATCTCCTTGTGTTCCAACAATTATATTTCCGTTCCTATCCTCTAAAAAATTATTTGCTTTTTTTATAGAAGGCCAATTTGTATATAACTGAGAAAGCGGAAAAGCAACTTGCTTTAAATTCGTTTTTAATGGGTTTTGTCCTAAATTTAAATAAAAGACATCTTCTTCTGAAGCTATGATCAGGTATTTTGATTTTGTTACATAAGCTGCATTGAAGTTTATTTGTTTGTCATTTTTATAAGTTGTTAAAAATATTCTCTTGGCTTTATTACTATTTAATTCCAAAAAAAACAAACCCAAAGAAGTCCTTACCAGACAGCCATCATCTACTTTAAGTATTTGAAGTATTTCAATAGTCTCTGTTTTTCTATTAAAGTTTTCAAAATCTACATTTTTAACAGTAGAAATAACAGAATCTTTTACAAAAGCATTTAAAAGTCCCTTTTTAGTTCCAACAAGTATATTGGTATTAGAGTTTACATTAATACAAGTAATATTATTGCTATAACTTGAACCATAATCTGAAGGAAAAAAATAAGTAAGTTTTTGGGTTTTAAGACTTAAGACATTCAATCCGTTTTTTGTTCCAACAATTAAATACTTTTTTAACTTTTTTAAGTCCGTTACCCAAGGATTACTAAGACCAGTTTCATTATTAAAAGTTGTTGTGAAGGTTTCAAAATTGTAGCCATTATATTTATAAAGCCCATCCATTTTACCAAACCACAAAAACCCCATATCATCTGTTAAAATTGACGAAACGGTATTCTGTGTGATATCAGAGTCGTTAGAAAGCGTGCTTATATTATAATCAAAATTCTGAGAAAAAGTAAGCTTAAAAGTAAAAATCGCTATGAATAAAAAAACAAAAAAGCTTATCCTACCTTTTTTTGTTTCAAAAAATAATTTACTATGATTTTTTATAAATTTGAATTCTCTCATTAAGCGTATATTCACTTAAATAGGTAGGTTATAGTTCCTTTGCTAAAAATATACTTTTAAAATTAACATTAATAGTATCTTCTCCTATTTATTTCTTTTTTCACCAGCCCTTTTTCTCTTTCACAAATGGCTCCAACTTCAACTACAAACTTAATTAATTGAAAATAAGAGTTATATAAGAGCCTTTCAGATTATCCTCATTCAGTTTTTTCTAATTTGTATTTTTATTCAATATCCAATAGCATCCAATTATCATTTACCACGCCATCTAAAATATTTTCAACACATAAATTCCAGCTAATAAACCCTACAACATTTCCGTCTTTATCCACATGATCATTACTTGGAGCTAAAGCTTTCCCTGAATCTGCATGGTAGTTTTCATGCATGGTATTGTACTTTTTTATATCCTCCAACAACAATGCACCTAATGTTTTTCCTAACCAATGCAATTCACCATCAAAACCATATTTTTTTAAACCCACAGAGTAAATATAATTTGCTATAGGCCAAACAGGACCTTGCCAGTTTGAAAAAGGAACGATGATATTTTTATTATTATAATCAGGGTCTAGTGCAGAAAGTGACCTATATCCATATTTTGCTTTCATATGTTCTGGTTGAATTAAATATTTCTCAATAGTTTCTGTCCCATTTTCTTGAGATGGAATTCCAGCTAATAATGGTACAAACGAAGAGAAACTTATTCGCTTGTAAAAATTACCTGTTTCTCTATCTACAGTGTAATAGACTTTATCATCATTAGACCATAATACTTTATTGATAGCTACTTTAAGATTTTTAGCTTTTTGAGTGTACTCTTTAGCATCTTGTTCTTCTCCAAGTTTCTCAGAGATAGCAGCTTGTGCTAAATATTCTCTATACTGCCAAGCACTGGCATCTGGAGCCAAAAAAGAACGTGTATCTTTAACAAAATAATTCATTCCTGGATTGTTATCGACACCACTTTGCATAGCAATATCCCAATAAAAAAGACCTGTAACACTATCCTGTTGCGTTTTCTCTCTATATTTAAGAACTTTCTTTAATTGACTATAATATGGTTTTATCCAATTAAAATCGTCCATTTTTTTTGAAGATAAATACACACCTTGGGATAAAAAAGGTTTCATCGCAAATTTTCCGAATATAGGACGAGGCCCTTTAGTTGTTGCACAACCAGAAACATAACCTTCATCATCTATTCCAATAATAAAATTCAAAGCCCAGTACTTTAAATATTCTGGTTTTCCTTTACTAATAAAATAGTTCCCCATAAAAAAACCATCCCAATCCCACATTTGCTTATAAAACCCAGCTGGAATAAGATAAGGATACTCTAAATAGCCTTCAGCAGGCTGAATCACTCTATTACTTAGTTCTTTATATTCTTCTTTTAAATCTAAATAAAGTGGGGCTAAATCTTCTTTATTAATTTTAGCAGAACTACTACCTACTATTAAATTTTTGTTGCTTTTTTTTTGATTATTTAGACAAGTAAAGCATACAAGTACTATACCTAAAATCAAGAATGTTTTTCTCATTATAATCTTTTTACATTGAATCCTAATTATTCTTAATTGTTGAAAAATTAGTGTCTTGAAATAGAAATTTAAAAAGCTTTAGCTTTACTCCAATAATTAATTATTGATACTTTATTGATCAAAACATTTCAAACACACTTCAAATAAATTGGTTAATACCTGCCAATCCATTTCTAATAAATAAGTAACTATATAAAAAGATATACAACTAGAAGTATGCATGAAAAGTTAACTAAACTCAAATAATCTTAGAATTTTATATACCTAATGAAATACCTAAAACTCTAATCTCTATTTTTTTCAACTATTACAAATCTATTGCCCTTTTTAGAATATTGATTATGAGAGCGTATCAAATACTTGTAAAATAATATCAAAACGCCATTTCAAGAATTTTCGTAGTGTATATATACACTATACATAAGCTATTATTACTAATAATGAGGTTTTATTATTTATTGAATTTGATATTAAAAAAGAATAGGAACTATATGAATACAATAGCTTAAATAATCTTAGTAAAACTCGAACCTGTGGCTAATGTTGGTAACACCTACCATTAGTGTTTTTTGTTTTGCGTTTACAGCGCGAACCAGATTTTGTTTTTCCCGTACATTGAGTAGCTGTAGATTTTTCCTTTGTTGTACTGCCCTTATTACTGTTTAAAAAACTCGAACTTGTTTTATCTTTTTTTACATTATTAACCGCAGGCTTACAAACCAAGCAAGCTGTATAGCCCAACGACTTTGCTTTTTTCAAAGTCATTTCTCTTTTTGAATACTTGAGGTATCTACAGTTTTCTTTATGATATTTAGCACCTGTTTTTGTAGTATAAACTGTTTGAGATGAAACATTTATAGTAAATGCCAAAATAAGGATAAACCATACTGTTTTTAAAACTTTCAATGTTTTGTATGCTTCTTTTTATTACTTCTCCAAATCCAAGGTGCCATAGCGTTTTTATCTACCCACAAACCAACCTTATTTAATTTAGCCCTGTCCTCAAGACTTTGCAAAATGGTATCTTTTGAATATTTTACATAATGCCATGCTAAACCATGTTTCACCAATTCATAACTTAAGTTTAAAGAATCAGCATAAATCACGTTGGCAATACAACGTTGATACCTGTCTTTCTTTAAAACATGAATTGTAACTGTTTTATTAAATATAGCATCTGCTACAAACTGTTTTGCTTTTTTAGAAAAAGGTTGCTTTCTCTCTGGACAATCAATATTAGCTAAACGAACTTTTATAAGTACGGAATCTTTTGTTAGTAGCTTAAAGGTGTCTCCGTCTGTAATTGCCACAGCTTTTCCTATGATCGAATCTTTTTTCACACTACCATAAGATAGTGTTACTAAAAACAAAAGAGCTAACCAAAATTTATACATGAACCAAGTGCTGTGTACTATTGTTAAGAGTCTAAGTTAATAAAAAGTTTTACTACTTAACTCATATAAAAAGCAACTGTATTTAAAAGTTGTTCTTCAAACTGATAAATATCATCAATAGATTGAATCACTTCTCTGGTTTCATTTTTATCCTCATCAATTATTCCAATATATTTTGTACTGGCATTTAAATGCAATCTGCATAAAGGTTTACGGTTATTATCATCCAATAAAATCCCAAAATAAGACTGTGTATCTCGATGAATGATTCTATGAGTTGGAAGTTTCCTCCTTAAAATCGCAACCACAATTCTAAACCCCTCCAGTTCTTCTTCTGTTGTGATTATTTTACTTTGCTCCTCCTCTTCTTCAACAACATCTTCTTGTTGCTTCTCGGCTTCTTTATTAAGTGCAGCATTTAGTCGATTGTTAACCTTATCACTAATAGTCTGATTAAATGCTTTATGAACTAATCCTGTAAATTCATCCATTATTTTTTCAGTAATTCTCCCTGAATATACTTTGTTCGCAAATAATTTAACAAACGGTCTTGACGGTTCTGCTAATTCTTCTGAAATACTTTTCTTGATTTCTTTTGTATATTTTAATGAGCTTGCATTGTTTACAATTTTAGCAACATCAAAATTAGATTTATGAAACTTTGAAATTTCATGAATTTCATTGTCTTTAATATTTGTAATATCAAACTCTAAAAACGGTTTTTCATCCATTTTATTTGTCTGCTCCAAATCTGTATAAAAACGATAGTTAATACCATTTGTTAGTAATGCAAAGCGCGTTTTGGTAGCATGGAAATATCTAAAAAGCTGAGAATTATGGTTATCCAAATTCTCTTTCCAATTCTTACATTCTACAATTAAAATAGGGGTATTATCCTGAAAAATAGCATAATCTACTTTCTCTCCTTTTTTCAATCCTAAATCTGCAGTGAACTCAGGAACAACTTCTATTGGATTAAAGGTATCAAACCCTAAAATATTAATAAATGGAAGTACAAAGGCATGTTTTGTAGATTCTTCGGTTTCTATTTTGTCTTTTAGCTTGTTTATTTTTTCAGCTAAAGCTTTGAGTTGGTTTTGAAGTTCCATTTATTCAATGTTATTATTTATAATTAAATATATCTTTATGAAAACGCTCCCTATAAGATGATTTTATATTTGGTAGGTTGTGATCTTCAAATTTGATTATAACTCCAGTTTTAGTAATCAAAACTTGTTGCTGATCAAGTTCCATAATACAATAATTTGAATTGCAATTATTGACTCTAAACATTAAAGCTCTTAATCCAGAGATTAAACCTTCTCTTTTTGTTTTTTGAAATACATAATTTGAGCATGAAACTTTAAATAAACACTTTCTTCGTTTTGATTCTGGAATTAGAAACCAGTATGCTCTTATTAAAATTAATACAAGTACTTTCATAATCACTTATTAAAAACAACCATTTGTCTAGATGTTGTATAGCCTGGCTTTCCTCCAAATCCAAAACACCCATTATCTGGCTGTACAAATGTTGAAACACTTTCTAGTCGGACATATTTCCAACCTTGGTTAGAGTGATGTTTAATAATTTCTTCTAATTGATCTGCAACATGATTTGAATTCCCTTTCTTTGAATCTATTGATGCTACAAATGGTATTACCTTGTATTCCATTTTTATAAAATTTAGTATTTAGTATCTTTTGAAGACTTAGGATCATTTCCAGGTTTAACCGTATCTGAGTCTCTTATTTTTCCATCCAATCCATGAATCCTAACTTCTCCCCCTCCAGAGTTAGCTGACAATTCTTTTGCTCTTTTTTCTGCTTCATTTTGAGTGTCGACATATTCACTAACATTAATAGCTTCTTCTTTTTTTATACGCCATTTCCCTTTCTCGTTATCTTTAGAAATGTGATAATTTGCCATAGAATTTTTGTTTTTAAGATTTCACTCCTCAAACTTATATCTATTAAAAATCAAAACCTTACAGAATACCGTAAGCCATTAAGTTAACTCACTCATTATTTATGCATACTGAATTAACTTCCACCTAGCCGCTAGCCCTTCATACGACGGCATAGTATGACCTTTAGATATTGAAGTTGAGACAGCTGGAGTATCAACCACCTCCCAAATACCTGATTGAGGACATTTTTGCCCTGTACTTGCTGTTGTTCCAATCGGTTCTTTTGCCATTTTAAAAATTTTTTTAATTAATATTACTACAAATCTAAAACACTCATAAAACCCTACCTTACGGTAAACCGCATACCACAATCTCTATAAAAACAAAAAGCACGTTTTAAAAACGTGCCAATTGTATTTATTCCCTATATAATTGTTAATAGCATTCCAAAACTACCACCATTGAATCACAGTTTTATACGGAAAACCATAATTATAAAAAAATGTTTAATTTAAATTAAGCCTCTGTCTATAGCAATAGCCACTAATTGTTCGGATGTATTGGCATCAAAAAGAACTTTAAGCTTGTTAATACGTTTTTCTATACTGCTTAAGCTCCTTGCTGGAAGATCTTTTTCTTCAAAGTATAAAGCTATTTGGTCCCTTTTTAGCCCTTTGGCCAGTAATTGCAAAAGCAATTCATCATACTTATCTGTTTGAGAAATATCGTCTGTACTACGAAGTAATTGTGAGAGATTATGCGAATAATAAATATCACCCTTTAATACCCTATGGACCGCTTTAATTATTTCTTTAGATTCCTCTCGTCCTTTCTCAACATAAGCATCTACTTTAGAAACTTCTAACAAATTTTTTATTTTGCCAATGCGATGCTCCACAGAGAACACTATAATTTTTAATTCTGGCTGTACAGGCTTAATTGCCATTATTAGTTCTTCTCCCGATGTTAATGTTCTATCCCGATGGTCTTCCTTAAAAGATAAGTCTGTTATTAAGAGGTCAAATGGGCTTTCTGTATTTAAAGCGGCTCTAATTTTCAAAAGAGCATCATCGCAATATTGCACCGTGACTATTTCTTTAATATCTAGACCTCTAAGTGTATTTTCTAAACCTTTATGAATTGAATTCTGATCTTCGGCTATTAAAACTTTTTGAAACATAATGGAATATTAACTATTAAACTTTAATATGGCCTTAAAGCCATTTCCTTTTGATGTTATAAAGTTAAAACTTCCTCCGATGCCATGAATACGGGATTCCACATTTTGTAGCCCATTTAGTTTAACATCTTCTATTGAAACACCAATACCATCATCTGAATAAAGAATCTCTTTTTTACGACGGTCTTCTTTAAACACAATGCTAACCACTTTGGCCTGACTATGCTTTTTCATATTAACCAATAACTCCTGAACACTTCTAAAAACAGCCATTTTTTTATGATCAGAGACTTTAGACCAATTAATCGTATCAATATTATTAGTAATGATTTTTGTGCCTTTACGATGATGTTGCATCAAAAGATGTTTAAGGCTTTCTGAAAAATGGGCTAAATCGATACTCGCAGTTTCAGTCGAGATATCACGGGTACGGATATAAAGATCTTCTAAATTATTTAATAATACAGATTTCTTATTAGCTGGTACTTCTATATTGTTTTCAACAAAACTCATAACACCAGACATATCGTTTGCCAGCTCATCGTGTACTTTTTTGGAAATTCTCGTTTCTGTAGTATAAACTTGTTGATCTTTTTCCTTTTTGTGTCTGTTTTTTAAAAACAGAATCAAAAAAAACGATAATAACAAAACGAACAACCCAGAGAATAAATAGATTAATTTTAGCCTTTTTTCTTTCTCTTTTTGAAGTTCACTTGCAGTAAGCATTAGCTCACGTTCATTAATTATTTTTTCCTTTTCACTAACGTTATACTTTATGGCTGCAAATTTATTTTCCCTTAATTGATTAGCTTTTTCAATATTACCAGTTAATTCAAGGTACTTTTGAAAGTCTAAATTGTTTTCCAATTTTAAATTTAATTTTAATGCCTCTTTTTGATATTCTGGAATATTTAACGAATCTGAAATTGTTTTAGCTATTTTAGAATATTTAATAGCTTCTTTGATATTCCCTCTGTCAGAATAATATAAAGATAAATGACGATAACTCGAAAAAAGCCCTGTTAAGTCTTCTATATTTATTCTGATTTTTAAAGCGCTCTCAATATTTTTAAGAGCCATTGGATTCCCTATTTTAGACTGATAATAACCTATATTATCTATATAAGTTGCTTTTGTACTTGTATTTTCTAACACAAAAACCTCATCATAATACTTGTATAGTTCTCTTAAGGCTTTTCCATATTCAGCTTGATCAGCATAAATATTAGCTATATTATTTATTATGGGTATTTTATCCGCTAAACCTTCATTTAATTCAAGTGCTTGATTATAATATTTAGATGAGTTATCATAGTCTTCTATTTTTCTATAAAGCATTCCTAATTGATTAAATAATCTTTTTCTAGGGATTATGGACTCAGGATCCTTTTTAATAGCATCTAATAAAGTAAATGCTCTTATAGTAGTCGATTCACAATCATATAAGAGCCCCATATTAAACTGTCCCAATGATACTAATTCAAGATAATAAGCAGCACTGATTGTATCATTAACAAACAATGATTCGTCTGCTTTTTTTTCAAAAAAATCAAATGCCTTACTTGTAATTTTAACATCTTTTACTTTAGTTATTGATTCATAATAAAACAGAGTACTATCCTTTACGTTTTGAGACATTAAATTATAGTTAAAAGCACTTATCGTATTTATAGCTAAAAAACAAAAAAAGAGGAATGAAGTTCTACATACTTTCATTCCTCTAAAATAGCAACTATTTTTTACCTTTCGATAAGATTATCGATTATCCTCCTGATGGTGGTGGTGGTGGCGGTATAATTGGGGTATCATCTCCACAACATTCTTCTTCCTCTTCTATTAGTTGTAGACTTTCATTCTCCATATTTGTTTCTGGTGAACATGAAAACATTCCTATATTAAGGAAAACCGTAAACATTATTAAATATATTTTCTTCATTTTATTTTATTTTTAAAATTTCACAATAGTGTTGCTGTCTGAGTTTTCATCAGATACATTTGTGTTTTCAGCAACACGCTAAAAAATGAAGAGACGTCTCTCTTTTGGGAAGTTTTTGAGTAAGGATAGAACCGAGAAACCACTTCCCAAATCGCTCCAAGTTTTATCTTAACTCAATGAAGAATTGATATTCGTAAACCTTATTACGATTAAGGTGGCTATCAATTCTTTAACAAATGAATAAAAACAAACAAAGAAACTATGGAAACCAATTAGAAGCTTTTCGGAAAGTTTTTACGAAAAAATTTCCATGCTTTTTCCAAAAAATTTAACTACATTAATCAACTATAAACCAACCAACTAATGCATAATTTACTACTCATCAAAGCTTTTGAAAAAGCAAAAAAAGAAGAACAAGAAAAAGGAATTAAAGAGCCTTCTAACCATAGCTTGGCAAAAATTATATCAGAGGTTATTTCAAATGAAAAAACAGCTATAGGTGAAAAAAGGTTAGGTGATTATTATAAATTGGCTTTAAAAAATGAAAATGAAGATATCAATATTCCTCAACTAGGAGTCATTCTTGGCCTGTGTAATTTCCTAGGCTATGAAAGCTATGAAGATTTTATAGAAAAAAACAGAAAAAAAGATAAAGAGGGAAACAAATTATTATTCTTTTTTCAGAATAATAAAATCAAACTTTCTATAAGTATTATCACATTAATTGCTGTTTTGATTATTGTTTCGATTAACCAACAACGCTGGATGGTTTGGGAAAAAAATCATTATATGGAAGTGAAGTTTGACGTAGAAAAATATAAAATAGGGCAACTTAAATTGTATAACGAAGAACGTATAAAGCATTTTAGAAAAATTGATGTTGATTGCAATACTGAATTTTTCAACTCCATTGGTAAAGTTAAAATTTGGTACGGAAAAAATAACAAAAAAGAATTAGAGTATTTTACATCAATCGGGCTTCATCCAGAAACAGAAAAAACTCTTGACCCAATTACAATTTATATGATAAGAAAGTACATTTGTAAAGGCTACTGATATAAGTTAAAATATTTAATTGACTATAGAATAAGTGCTATTACCAAATTAGTATTGGAACGAACATTCCTATTAATTATATTTTATATAAAACTGGTTTTAGTTTTATACTTTATCAAATTTTAACAGACCGTTACAAAAACAAGAAATCGATTTTTATAAATTAATTGATGATTGTTTCCTTTCTCCAGAAGAATTCGCAAAGTACCTGAATATGGGAGCTGGGATACTGTTCTATATAGAAGAGGATAATTTTAACCGAAAAGATATACAGAATGTTGTTTTTGCTAGAAAAAGAATTATCGATAATTTAAGGAAATAAGAATAACTAAAGCTAACAATGTATCCTTAAAAAATACTATTTCTATTTCTTAGCCAAAAGATAAGTACATATTTGCTTGCTTATAATTTTCCTTACGCCAAACGTTAATTATATTGAGTAGAAACGCAGACATTTATTAGCTCTTTAACTCAATCAACCTAATAATTAAATTTATTATAACAATAAGACAATCACTTATTCAAAGGTATAACCGCACTTATTAAACTAAATGCGACTAATATGATTGATGCTGCAGCCGCATCGTATAAACCTGGAACTAATTTCATCCCTGTGGTGACATAAGCCCAAATAACAAAAGCCAGACTAGAAACTAAAAGATGATTCATTTTAGGTTTTCCTTTTTCTGCTTGCATATTTAAATAGATAGGCGTTAAAATAAGACACATAAAAAATACAATCCAGATAATGTATTCACGAACATTTACATTTTCAACTAATGGTACAAATCCAAACATAGCTAAATAACCAGCTATAATTTCACTAGGAATTAATCGAGAGATTTTTTCAAGGTAACTATTTACTTTTTTATCACCTTGTGAACCTTCTGCGATATCATTTGGCTGATCTGAAGTTGCTTTTCGTTCATCCTCTCCAAACACCTCTTCTTTCATTTCATCAATAACTTTCTCAGACTTTTTGAAATAGGTATCTTGACTGGCTATTTTTGGTTTTTCGTAAAATAATCTACTCATGATTGTTCAATTTAAAAGTTAGTATGTTTGATTAATTATATAAATATTTGTCGGGATTTAACTGTGCTATTTTCGTAAATTCATCATCGGTAAGATTGCCTTGAGTTTGTACAAGAAGATTTTTCTCTGCTTTATGATTTCTCACCACATAAAAATCTGTTCCAAACAATACCTTTTCTCCTAAAACAGGATGATTAATTGTTTGTCTAAGCAAATCAAAGATGCCTTTATCATGTAATATATAGCTAATGTCTGCATAAACATTTTCATGTTGAAGCATCATACTGCATATAATAGAATACCAGTCTACCTTTTTCCAACAATCTTCCAGCTTTGCCCAACTTATGTCTTTTTTATTCTCATTAGTATACAAAAACTCAATACCATGATTAGGGTTTTTAATAAGAGCATTACTATAATGATAGCGGTCTTTTTCCAAGTATTTTTCCCATTGGTCTTCCCCTCCAAAATGTGCTAAACAAATCTTTAGATGTGACAAATCACGATCCATAGGAGTATCTAAACCTCTGTAACCAAATAAATCCTGTATGCCTTTACTGCACGCACTCACCTTAATTCTAAGTAACTCCTCTTTTAAAAGGACTAAGTAATTTAATGGATGTGTAAAATTAATTGAGAAGTCTTTATTTTTAGATTCTGGCAATAGTAACGTATCATACTTAGGATCTGTATTTCTTGCATATTCCTTAAAAATATCATGTTTATCCCAAGCTGTTTCTTTATCACCTCTATAAAAAATAGTGCCTTTGATACAATGTGTCATGATAGGAATTTTTCTATCCGCAGCATATTTCCAAAGGGGCAATAAGGCTTCATCAAATGGATAATATCCTAAAGCTGGATAAATTTTAAAACCATTAAATTGATAATCTTCTATATAGGTTTTTATAAAACAATCCTTAAGCACAACTTCGCCTGTCTCAAATTTTGTTTCATCATAAACCAGATAATCGTTCTCATCAGGGATTCTTCTAGGCTCTACAAACACAAAAGGTAAAATAACATCTTTATTCACGCCTTTAGTTTTCATATCTGCGAGCTCTTGCATCTGCTCTCTATATGTATTCCCTGACTTTAAATTTCCTGCATCCATATACTCCATATCCATAGGCAATACAATAAATTTGGTATTAGGAGGGTACTGCTCTTTCATCGCTCCAAAGATTCTATCCTGATCTTTATACAAGGCAAACCTTCCTAACAATAAATACCGCCTAATAAGATCTTTAGTCATTTTCCCAGGCAAAAGACCAGCAAATTTAAAAGCTTTTGCTGCTAAAAAAATTATAAAATTACGCCCGCTTTTTACAAATAACCCAACGATTATTACTAATAAAACTTTTATATATGGATTGGTTATTTTTAATAATAAATACCTGTTTTCCATCCAACTTTCCAGCTTCAGTATATTCTTTAGAATAATATATCGTGATGGATCTGAGACAAAAGATGCTAACCAATTAAATACAATAAACAAAACATGTATCGTGAGTACAATTTTAATAAGTTTAAGGCACAGCGATAGTATTTTTTTATGCTGTAACCAGATATTCAACAAGATCCAATTACGTTTTTTTTGACGCTCTTCTCCTGTATATCTTTCACTCTTATTTTTAACACTTATTTTATAAAGTTTGAGAATAAGTGGTGTATATATAAAAAAACTCAACCATCTGGGTACAAAAGTTTTTGCTAAATAGGGAGGCACATGTTCTCCTTTAAAAATATGAGTATGGCAATTCACTATTGGTTTTTCTCCTATTGATGACATAAGGCATTAGTTTATTAATTTGTTGGTTACAATTCTATTTCGATCCCATCTTGGCCAGCTTCAGGATAAACGGCTTCATAATTATGAGTATTTTTAAGGGAATTCAAACCCCATATTTCATTAATGGAAGATCTATAATTAAATATTAAGCGAGTACCAACTCCAGAGGTTTTTATAATTCGGGAAATAGTATCTGCTTTAGGGTGCTTAAAGGTTGATCCATTGGTAGAGATTATATAATTACTACAATTTATTTTTTCTAAAAGTTCAGGACTTGTGTTATGAGAACTTGCATGATGAGAAACCTTCATAAGATCAATATCTATCTTGTGATCTGGATTTATAATATGAAGTGCTTTAACTAGTTGTGACGGAAAAGCATCCCCGCAAAAAAGTATCGATTTAGTGTTAAAGGTTGCTAAAAAAGCAATACTGCTACCATTAGCTTCAGAATGATCTTCATGAAAAGGGGTTTGTGCCAAGGCATCTATGTCTGGAATAGGAACTTCACCAAAAACCTCTTCGTCTTCATCTATTGCTTCCTCAGCTGGTAAAACACCTCCTGGAATCATATTAGCTTTAGTAACCTCTTTTACCCATTTGGGTTTAAGGTCTTCTAAAAGTTCTGGCGTAGGAGATAACAGGGTTAATTGCATGCCTCCTGGCAAGGTTATTTTAGGAAGTATGTCTGAGTTTACTACCACTGCTTTATGATTGAAATCACCATTCCATGAAATCCCATGTTTTAAAATAGCTTGGGTAAGATGTTCTCCTTGCTTAGCACCAAAATCTTCATCATCTTCGTTAATAATTTCTTCTACTGCTGTTAAATGCTTAAACCCATTGTACCAAAAATCACGAACTTTAAAGCCCAGGTCATTTTCCTTAAGAAGTCCAAGAATACCAGCAATATGGTCCTTATCAATATGAGTGACAACCATAAGTTCAAAATGTCTGTCGTCTTCAGGCAGGCTTTCAATTACAGCCTTAATATCATGTCTGGTCCCAGCGGTTCCGCCATCAATTAATATGCGATTCATATTTTGCCCATTCCCATATTCTATCCAAATACAGTCTCCAAATCTTGCAGGTAAAAATTTCAGTTTTATCATAACCTTAATATTTATCTCCTTTTCTGAATTTTCTTATTTCGGCTTCTAAATCTATATTGGGAGATTTAATATCAAAATTCCTTAAGTTGATTTTAGATCGTTTTAATTGGTTAGCTGCCTTATAAATAGACTTGTATTTTCTTCCTTCTTCAGATTCAAACAATCCTTCTTCTGCAACTTTAAATTTTACCGATTCGTTAGCATCTGTTGTTACTTCAATAATATCATTTTGAGTTAAACCTGTCATACTTATCATCGCTTTTACTGGAACATCATAGATATACGCTAGATTATTCGTGTCTCGGGGAGCCCCTTTTCGAGATTTTTTGCTCGGCCTGTCTGGGTGTTCTCCATTAAACATAGTCACGGTAGAATTCCAATTTACCGCTTCTGCATAGGTGTTTATTTTCAATAATGCCTTTTTAACCTCTTCATCTTCTCTATTTGTATATTTTAATAATTTAAGCCCTTCTAAAAGTAATTTTAAACCTTCTGTATAAATAGGGATGCCTCGATCTACTGCCTGTAAAAGTCTGGATCGAATTTCGTTTAAATCTATATTTCCAGATTTTCTGCCTTCTTTTATTAATTGCCATGCCCAAATAACAGATCCATCTGGCAGCCATTCTTTCCAGTTAGCAAGATTCTTTGCCCAATTGTGAAGTCTATCAAACTTTTCCAGTCTTAATAAATAATAAGCTCCGATAGCGGCAGCACTGGGGTTTGTCATTTTACCATATAATAAATCTTCGGCAGAGACTTCTTTTAAAGAAGTTTGTTCGTAGAGGTCTTCTGCTTTTTCATTAGCATTATTACCCAGTAATGTGAGGATGGTTTCGGCTTCCCAGTTTTCTGTAGTTACAGTTACCTCCAGTGGATGCACAATTTTAGTAGGACCATCATTCGGTTTTATTAAGCATTTTAGCTCATGGGCAGGAGGCAGAGCGATAAAACGCCATGGAATATCAGGACCTCCTACTTGTAAAAACTGTAATTCTTGATTAACATGAAGCGTATAACTAACCCCATCTTGGTTCCATGATGTAGAATCTGTAATATGAAGTTTTTTTACCGTCCATTTATTATTACTTAAATGCCAAAGGCGTATCCAGGAACCTAAATATTTAGTATCGTTTAAATTGACCTTGGATGAAGCGGTAACCCGTTTTGACATGTGTGCCCATTCATGGTTTTCGTGAGGACTTATTTTGGAAAGATCAAATTCTATATTACACTCCCCTTGAGAAGAATCTACTTCAACAACTTGTTCCATTTCTTTTCCAGAAGGCAGCACAAGTGTGATTACATACATGCCAGAATCTAATTCTATAGATTCAGAATCCCTACTTCTAAGCCAAAAGGATGTCACTTCTTTTAAGTCTTTATCAAATACTTTAATTTTTTTAGGGATTTGTTTTGCCTCAAAACTGTTAACGATGGTATGTATATTTAGACTGCTCATAGTGGAAGGCATTTTAATTCTTTATAATTATCTAATGGACTAATAATTTCATGTTTTCTGCAAGATTGAAACTCTGAGTTTTGAAAATCTGCAGTCAATTCGTATATCCCAGATACAACATCTATTTTCCAGGGCTCAATACCATTAGGGCTTCTGGTTAGCTTGTTTTGACTACTAAGATCTGTACAACTTAAATCGGCTAAAGGTGTTGCATTATCTGGATTACAGACAATCGATAATTCGACAGAAGGCGGAGCATCAAAACGAATTAAATTGACTGGTGTTTTTAGAAAACTAGGGCAACGACCAACATGATCTTGACCTGGTTTTACAATCCCCATTACGGTTTGAATATGTACTGCTAGGTCCCCAGTAGTTACCGTCCAACCATTTCTTCCTTTGTTGTCTGCCACCATACCTTTCAAGCTTTTTAAAAGGGCTTGCGTAAAATAAGATGGTTTTCGTTTTGGACCATGCGCTGCTTTGGTTTTTGCCGCAGCCTCGGTAGTCAAGTCATTTAAACAAGGGGTGGTTAATAAATTGGGAGTATCCAGGGAATTACCTACTATAACATTAGTAAGCATTTCTCCAGTAATCTGTCTGCAAGCGTCTACAAAGAAACATTGTGTATCTGCTTTACAACTATGAAAACCACTTCGGGTCATATCAAAGTTAATACTCTTTTGCCAAGGATTGTTTGGGTTATCCCCAAAGTCTTCTGCCAGAAGAAAGTGATCCATTTTTTCGACACCGTGTCCACAGAAAAAGAAAATAGCAACATTTCCTTTATGAGAATTGCAACGTGTTTTCCAGGCATTATAAGCATTAGAAATATTATTAAAAGTAGCCGCTTCAAATGGTTCTCCTGGATTTCCAGGTTCTGGATCGTCTGGCGATGGTGAGACTAACAACTCTATACTCCCCAAAGGCTTGTCATGGTGTATATCGGGATGATTTTCTATAGCTAAAAGTCCATCTCTAAAGGCTAATGCCGATTTAGGAGGTGATGTTAACTGTTTAAGAAGCCCAATATGCTCAATGGCTTGTTGTTGTTCACTAACTCCTCCAAACAAAAACGGGTAACCACCTACGCCAATTATAAATGCATGTGTTTGAGGCTCGTCACTTATATGATCAAATACTAATGCCATACCTATAGTTAAAAGTTTAAAATATATTAAACAACCTCATACTTAAATCCCTTAAAGTATATGAGATGTCCTTATTCAAAATGTCATTGCTATTATAATTCTAAGTGAGAGACTTACAGCTATTATTATACTGTAAGTCATAAATTTATAAAAATTTATTTGGTTATAAAAATAACTTAGAAAATAAGATTTTGAAGCCTTACTAAAACTAAACCTGATTTTTATAAAAACAGAAAGTAGAGAAATTTCTATCTTAGTATTTTTGAGTACCAAGCTTTTTAAGATTATTGTTGTACCCATAATTATAATTATAGCCATATAATCTACTTAGCATAAGTCCATTTAATAAATAACTCGTGTTAACTAATTTGTTAGATTCTATAAGTTCATTAGAATAAGACAGTAATTTTTTATTGGTAAAACGAGATCGTATAACATATAAAGTTGTATCTGCATAGGGCGTAATTAACATGGTTTAGGAAAAGTAGTTTGTATTACTTCCACAATAAAAGGAGAAAGAAAACATTAGGAGCAAAAAATATGTTTCCATAAACTTATCACCATTTTTATGCGCCGTATTTACCCATGGCTTTGATGGTATTAAAACAGTTTGAGAAGATATTCCTCCAAACCAAATAATTTGATCGATATAACTCCAATGTGTGAAATTGTATTTAGATTGCTCATTTATATAATTACCAAGAACACTCATTCCGTCGGGTGCCCATATGATTTTCATATGAAGCGAAATCGAAGTACTCAAGATAAACGTTCGAGATACCTTAGAAGAATAAGATTCCTCCTAGCAAGCTTCGCTTAAATCTTCAAACAAAATATATTTTGTTTTCGATAACGTTCCGAATAAACATATTAAGAAAACCTACAGGCATGATAAACCATACATGACATTTCAATCTATATCTAATTCGCTTAAACTTTTATAAATATTTTTTTTAGGTATAATACATAGCCCAATAGAACATAAAAAAGAACAACAGTAAGTCCATACAGCAATGAAGACAATTTAAGGCTAAAAAAATCTTGTAGAAAAATGGTATTGTAAAGCCATGAATGAATATTATTATCTTCGCCAACTTTTATCAAAGACATCGATTTAGATATAAAACTAGATAAAAAGTAAATGGTAATGGCATTCATCCCTACATATTTAAAAATAGTACCGAATTTATATTCTTTGATATCTTTAAGATAATAAATAATAGCAAGAATTAGAGTTCCCCAACCACTGGTTACCAAAACAAAACTGCTACTCCAAATAGCTTTATTTATTGGAAAGTATACATGAAACAAATAACCAGAAAGCAATAAACTAAGCCCTGCAAAAAATAGATGGCTAGTTTTAGTAAGCCCATCTAACAATTTTCCAATAAGAACCCCTGAAATACATGTTACTATTGCTGGCAACGTACTAATTACGCCTTCTGGATCATAGTCAGGTTGCCACATATGTTTCCCTAAAATTTTTAAATCTAAATAATTAGACCAATTATTTGATGCTCTATCAAATGTTGGAGAAATACCATTCATGTTTGGAAATGGCACAAACCCAAGAAACAGCCAGTAACCAACTAAAATAGTTACAGAGATAGCAACTAAACTTTTCCAATTACAATTAATATACAATACAGATGACACTAAAAACACCAAACCAATTCTTTGAAGTACTCCTGGAAATCGTAAGGTTTCAAAATTAGAAACAAAAGGAAAATAAGGTAAAAACAGATTAAGAAACACCCCTAACCCTATCAATTTTAAGCTTCTAATTATTATCTTTTTGTAAGTAGATTTACTATTCGATTTGTTTTTGTAAGCGAAATAAATTGAAATACCTACAATGAATAAGAAAAAAGGAAATATTAAATCTGTTGGTGTTAATCCATGCCATTCCGCATGCAACAAAAGCGGATAGACATGCCCCCAATCCCCAGGTGTATTCACCAAAATCATCGCAACAATAGTAAATCCTCTTAAAAGATCAACAGATTCAATTCGTTTCTTTTCAGACATAAATAATAATGGTTTTATGCTTTTTTAAGACCTACTTTATGTCCAAAAAATGCATAATAAAGAATAATGACATAACACGGCAATAAAATCCAATAACCAAAAGACGCAGCCTCTGCCATAGCCGTAACTTCATCAACCCCGCTAGCAAGTAAATGTTCCTTTTTATTATCTACTAAATCGCCATATAATGGTGGAATAATAGCACCTCCAGAAATAGCCATAATAAGTAATGCCGAAGCTGTTTTAGTAAATTTACCTAACCCTGTTAAAGCCAATGGCCAGATAGCCGGCCAAACTAAAGCATTAGCAATACCTAATGCAGCAACTAAAAGCACTGAAGTAAAACCACTTGTATACACAATACAAAATGACAGTATAATTCCTAAACTAGCACTTGTTTTCAAGGCAAAAGCCTGGCTTATGTATTTCGGTATTAAAAACACGCCTAAAGCATAGGTAGCTACCATAGCCATTAATGTAAATAAAGTAAAAAACTTAGCTTGCTCTACGGGAATGTCTAATGATATGCCATAAGCAATAATAGTATCTCCTGCAACAACCTCAACACCTACGTAAACAAACAAGGCTAAAACGCCTAGCCATAAATGAGGAAATTGTAAAATATTTGATTTTGTTTTCCCACCTGTTTCCGATTCTTCAATAGGTTTCGCTTCAACATCTGGCAGAGATGCTTTTCTAATTAAGATCCCTAGTAAAAACAAAACAATTGCCAGAACGATATAAGGCGTAACAACACTGTCTGCCATCGTATTTAATAAATTAGCTTTTTCGGCAGTATCCACAAGGTTTAGTTTTTCTTTAACCTCATCTATTCCCGACAATAAAATAGCACCAAATATTACAGAACCTAGTGCGCCTGCTACTTTATTAGCTATTCCCATAATGGCAATACGTTTTGCTGCACTTTCAATAGGGCCTATAATAGTTATATAAGGATTTGAAGCTGTTTGTAATAAAGTCATCCCCGCTCCTTGTATAAAAATGGCTGCTAAAAACATCCAATAGGTTCTAGCTTCGGCGGCTGGGATAAAAACTAAGGCTCCTATTGCCATTATTATTAAACCTAGTGACATCCCTTTTCTATAGCCAATTTTATTAATGACATAAGAAGCAGGCAATGCCATAACAACAAATGAAATATAAGATGCAGATACTACCAGATAAGACTGTGCATCGGTTAGTTCATTTATAGTTTTCATAAATGGAATTAATGCACCATTTATCCACGTAACAAATCCAAGAATAAAAAATAATCCTGCAATGATAAGTATAGGAACTAATGTGTTATTTTTAGGTTGAGATGCGATTTCTTGGTTATCAGGCATGTTTGTTAATTAGGTATATTGTATGGTTAGTAGTATTTTAATTTTCTTAGTCATCTTTAATATTAAAAATGCGCTCTTTGACTTGTTTTGTATAGTTGCGCCCAATAGGAATTTTTCTATTAGCTATTTCAACCTTATTACCTTCTAGCGCTATAATTTTATTAATTGAAACGGTATAGGATCTATGAATTCGTATAAAATTAGATTGTGGTAATTCTTCGGTGATAGCTGTAAGTGACTTATGTACTACATAATCTCCCAACGTTGTAGTTACTTTAATATAATCTTTTAAACTTTCGATATATAGAATATCGTTCAAGTTAATTTTAAGTAATTTTTTATTGGCCTTTAAAAAAATATGGGGATCTTGTTGCAAACTAGAATCGGCAGAACCATTAGCAATATATACTTGTTGGTATACTTTGTTTATCGTTTTTAAAAATCTATTAAATGGAATAGGTTTTACCAAATAATCTAAAATATTAAGTTCAAAACTCTTCACGGCATATTCACGATAAGCAGTAGTTATAACAATTAATGGTTTATAACTTAGATTCTCTATAAAAGAAAAGCCCGTCATCTCAGGCATATTTATATCTAGAAAAATTAAATCTATTTTTTCCTGTTCCAGTACTCTATAGGCTTTTAAAGGATTATTAAATGTTTCAACAACTTCAATATGATCGAAATTCTTCAAATGATTTTCAATTACTGTAATAGCTAAAGGCTCATCGTCAATAATTATACACTTAATTTTCATTTTACAGGAATTTTTAAGAACAAGTTATAATTATTATTTTCAATTTTAAAATCTAAGATATAATTGTTGGAAAACAGCAAATTTAATCGGCGTTTAGCATTTTCATTCCCAATACCCTTATCACTTTCTTTCAGAGTTTTAGGGTTAAAATTATTAATTATAGTAAATTCTAAAAAGCCGCTTGTAGAAACATCAAAACACATTGTAATTTCTAATTCGTCATTATCTTTCATACCATGCTTAAAACAATTTTCAACAAAAGATAAAAACAATAAAGGCGGCACATTAATGTCTTCAATATTACCGATAATATCCATTTCAACTTCAACATTGTCATCAAACCTTAAACGCTCAATATCAATAAAATTATTAATATGACTTATTTCTTTTAATAAACTAGCCTTAGAGCTTTTTACTTCGTATAAAATATACTGCATCATATCAGACAATTTAAGAACCAAACCTGCGGCATTATTCGATTTATCTAAAATCAATGCATATAAATTATTTAATGTATTAAAAAAGAAATGAGGTTGTATTTGAGTCCGCAAATATTTAAGCTCCGTACTCATTTGAAGTTTTGCCAAAGCCTCGTTTCGTCGTTTTTCTATAGACCAATCGATGAGTAATTTAATAGCAGTTACAAATCCAATAACATACAATTCACCCAATATCACAGCTATGATATGATTAAACTCCATAAACTGAGAAGGATCTTCGGCTTCGGGCCAAATTTCCTCTGTTACCAAAAGATAATTAAGCCCAGTTCGAACCAAGTACACCATGCTTAACATAAAACTAAGCGACAGTATATATTCAATGTATCTTTTGTGAAGTATAAATTTAGGAATTAAGATAAATATATTAATATATACAATTACAATATGGATTGGAAATTCTACTAAATTAGATTTTAACGAATACCAATAATCGTTAAAATAACTCCCCCACCTTACAAAGTTAAAAAGAAAGTATCCTAACCAAAATATCATATGATACTTAACAGGAATGGTATGGTTTGTTTTTCTATTCAAAAGAGAAATGGTTCGTAAGATTAAACTGTTTTTATTATCAAAACCTTATTAATACTGAAGCAATTTTAATGATATAATCACAAAATAACAATTAAACCACCAATTGTTTATTCTTACAAAATCACTTATCGAAAAAATGGTGTTGTCTATATAAAAAATAGTGTAGTCTATATAATTTTTTTTTAAACGATTTTTATAATAGATAGGTTTGATTAACTCTAAAAAGCAAAATAATTAAATTATGAAACAAAATTTACGATCGCTTTTCTTGTTTTCTTTTTTATTATTCGCCTCTCAATCAATGTTTGGTCAAGAAAAAGAAATTAAAGGAGCTGTTACGTCTAAAGTTGATGGATTACCTATTCCAGGAGCAAACATATCAGTAAAAGGAACCTCTAATGGAACTCAAACAGATTTTGATGGAAAATACACTTTAATAGCTAATGAAGGTGATATTCTCAATTTTTCATACCTAGGTATGACCAGTATCCAGATAACAGTTGGACAATCGGATACTGTTAATGCTCAAATGGAAGAAGACCCAACACAACTAAAAGAAGTTGTTGTTACCGCTTTAGGTATAAAAAAGGAACGCAAAACGCTCACCTACTCTGCCCAGGATGTAAAAGGTGACGATTTAACACGTGTGAGACAAACAAACCCTATTAATAGTCTATCTGGTAAATCTGCAGGTTTAACTATTTCACGGAGTTCTTCTGGTGTTGGAGGCACTACAAAAGTAGTTTTAAGAGGTAACTCTTCTACAAGTAATAACGATCCTTTATATGTTATTGATGGTGTCCCAATGCTTAATAGTGGAAACGGGCAAAATGGTGAATCTCCAGGAACGAATGTTTTTGGAAGCCAAACAGGAAATAGAGATGGAGGAGACATTACATCGTTAATCAATCCTGATGATGTTGAAAGCATGACCATTTTAAAAGGTGCTTCGGCTGCAGCCTTATACGGTAGCCAAGGTGCAAATGGTGTTATTTTAATTACTACTAAAAGTGGTAAAGATGGTATCGTTAAAGTAAATTTCAATTCTACATTTACTGTAGACAATGTTATTTCATTACCAGAGTTACAAACAGAATACCAATCATTATCGGTTGGAAACGCTATCACAGAAAACGGAAGAGTAACAGATCCTAAATCTTGGGGGGCAAAAACAAGTGGTTTATCCAACACGGTTGACGACTTCTTTAAAATGGGTACTACTGCAACACAAGCGTTGTCATTAAGTGCAGGAAATAAAGTGGCACAAACTTACTTTTCGTTTGCCAATACATCTGCAAATGGTGTCATGCCAGAAAACAGATTAAATAGAAACGTTTTAAACATACGAGAAACAGCCAGTTTTTTAAATGATAAAATTCAAGTTTCTGCAAACATTAGTTTATCAGACCAACGTATTTGGAATAGACCAGGTAACGGATTATACTCAAATATTTTAACTGGATTATACCTCAACCCTGTTGGAATCGATCTAAACGACTACAAAGAAAAATTTGAATATTTTAATGCAGACACAAACATGATGGATCAATATGCGACTTCTTTTGATGAAAACATTCAACAAAATCCATATTGGTTAATACATAGAAATAAAAGCAAAGATATTGCCCAAAGAGCCCTTGCTAGTGTAAGCGTAAAATATAAAGTAAATGATCATTTTTCATTACAATCTAGAGGAAGCTTTGACAAATCGTTCTTTACATTCGATAAAAGACTTCATGCAGGTAGCGACTTAACTTTTGTACCTACAACTGGAAGATATATTCTAGAAAAAACGGAAAACACACAACAGTATTTAGACTTAATCGCAATCTATAACAAAAAACTTTCTGATGATTTTGATTTTGGATTAACCTTAGGTACAAGTCTTACTAAATACAAAATAGGAGATCAAATCCTATTAGATTCTGGACCAGAGGGGCTAAAATTCCCTAACGAATTCACTATTGCGAATTTCGAATCGTCCAATGGAATTGCACAAACAGTTGCAAACAGAGAAGTTCAATCTGTTTTTGGAGCTGCAAATATTGGCTATAAAAACTTTTTATTCTTAGATATAACAGGACGGACAGACTGGTCTTCTACACTTATAAATACAAGTTCAAGCTCATTTTTCTACCCATCTGTAGGATTAACGAACGTGTTAAGCGAAATGATAGAATTACCAGAACCTATATCGTTCGCAAAAGTAAGAGTATCTTATGCAGAAGTAGGAAAAGATATTCCTGCCTACGCAACGGTTCCTTTAAGAACCATTGGAACGACAAATACCACTGGAACAGTAGGGTCTGCAAACCAAGCAACATTTGCACCCAGAGAAGGAGAAACTCTAGAACCTGAAAAACAAAAATCCTTTGAGATTGGTACCGAATGGCGCTTTTTTGGCAACCGCTTAGGAGTAGATTTCACGTATTATAGCTCTAATACTGAAAATCAAATATTCTTTATTGCAGCGCAACCCAATGTTCAAGGTTACACACAAAATATAGTTAATGCTGGTAAAATATCTAACAAAGGAATCGAAATAATTCTTAATGGAAAACCTATTGTAAATGATAATTTTAAATGGAGCTCTACTATAAACTACGCCTCAAACAAAAACAAAGTTGTTTCTGTACATCCTTCTCTTGAAAATGGGGAAGCCATCTTAACCGCTCCAGGTGTTAATGGATATGGATATTCTTTAGTTGAAGGGGAAGATTTTGGTAGTATTCGAGGACGATCAATAATGAGAAACGAAAACGGATTACCAATTGTTACAGATGATGGTAGCGGAAACCTAACAATCGAAAACACAGGATTTGAAACTATAGCACATGCTCAGCCAGATTTCACTTTAGGTTTAAGTAACACATTCGATTATAAAAACTTCTCAGTAAACTTTTTAATAGACGGGAAATTTGGTGGTGATGTTGTAAGTGTTACAGAAGCCGTTAACGACTTTTATGGGGTGTCTCAAGCCTCGGCAGATGCAAGAAACACAAATGGAGGTATGATTAACGTTGTAACCACTGAAGGTGCAAATACTCAAATGACGGCACAGGACTACTATACTAAAACAGGTGGTAGAGCTGGTTTATTAGGTGAATACGTTTACGATGCAACAAATGTAAGTTTAAGAGAACTGTCTATTGCATACACTCTACCTAATCCTGGCGAGGCTTTCGAATCGATTAAACTTTCATTAATCGCAAACAATCTATTCTTCTTGTATAAAGATGCGCCATTCGACCCAAATATTGCTTCAAGTACAGGTATCGGATTACAAGGCGTAGACATTTATGGTCAACCCTCTACAAGAAGTATAGGATTAAACATTAACGTAAATTTCTAAAAAAAATGAAAAACATACACAAATACATACTAGTATCTTTAATGGTAATTAGTGTTACTGGTTGTACGGATGATTTTGAAAACATTAATACAGACCCACATGGCATTACTGAAGAAAGCCTAACACAAATGAATAATAATGTAGGCAACGAATTTGGTCCTATGTTTTTAAATGTATTTAATGTAACACCCGCATGGAATTATCAACTGCAACAGGGATTAATGGGCGATGTATTTTCTGGCTATATGGCAGCACCTACCCCTTTTGCAGGTAATGTTAATAATCAAACATACGCTTTGGTAGATGGATGGAATGGTTTCCCTTGGGCTGATGCTTATGGAAATATAATGCCACAAGCCTTAAACGTGAAAAATGCCGTAGAGCTAGCTGGAGATCCTAACGCTAATAAGTTTATACATCTCGCAAATATTATAAAGGTTACAGCTATGCATCGTGTATCTGATATATACGGACCTATTCGATACACCAAGTTTAACAATTTTGCTACTACTGGTGAATACGATCCGCAAGACGTAGCGTATCAAGCTTTTTTTGATGACTTAGGAAATGCAATAAATGACTTAGAAGCCTTTGAAGGTGATGTGCAATTTATACCTTTTGACATGTCTAATTTAGCAGGCGATATTGCTTCATGGAGACAATTTGCAAATAGCTTAAGATTGCGCTTAGCAATTCGTGTCTCTAAAGTAAACCCAACCTTAGCTAAAACTCAAGGTGAATTGTCCTTATCTAATAATGCTGGTTTAATGGAAGATTCAAATATGGTAATTAATACAGGGTTCCCACATCCAATTTCGGTTATAAGCGGATCTTGGGGCGATGTTAGAATGGGTGCAGAAATGGAATCTATTTTAACAGGATATGATGACGGCAGAATTGAAACCTATTTTACCCCTTCTGCAGATGAAACTTTAACTGGCGACTATAAAGGGATTCGAATGGGGATCGATATTAGTGCTAAGGGAGAATATGGAGACCATGCCGCTATTGGAAGCGTGATTGATGGTGAAACATTAACATGGATGACCGCTGCCGAAGTACATTTCTTAAAAGCTGAAGCTTCTTTAAGAGGTTGGGCTGGTGCTGGCGATGCAAAAACTAATTATGAAACTGGTGTATCGGTCTCATTTACACAACATGGTGTTTCTGGGGTTGCAGATTATTTAGCCGACAGCACAAGCACTCCTTCAGATTTTACAGATGCATTAAGTGCCACCAATAATATTACTTATGCTAGCGATGTAAAAATTGCTTACAACGACGCAGGAACTAACGAGGAACAATTAGAGCAAATCATTACTCAAAAATGGATTGCGATGTTTCCAGACGGACAAGAAGCCTGGTCTGAATTTAGGCGTACGGGGTACCCTAGAATATTTCCTGTAGTTGTTAATAATAGTGGTGGAAACATTGATACAGATATTCAGATTAGGAGAATAAACTTTGTAGAAGGAGAGAGAAACACAAATAGCGCCAATGTAACAAAAGCAATAGGATACTTAAATGGCCCCGATAATGGTGGTACTAGACTATGGTGGGATATTGGGGCACCCAACTTTTAATTGATAATTAGTTTAGTTTAGTAGATCGTTTGTTGTTAAGCAAACGGAGAGCTCTGGTTCTTCGTTTGCTTTAATCAAAATCATTAATAGCAAAAAATAGTAAGTACTGTGAAAATTGCAGATCATAAAAATATAGCATATACAAAGGCAGGTAAATTTGAAGAAACACGTTTCGAAAAAATTCATAACGTAATTTTCAATTCCTCAAACGAAGCATCACTTCTTGTCGCTCAGGAAATAGCAAGCTTAATTAGAGAAAAAGAATATCAAAACCAACCATGTGTTTTGGGACTGGCAACAGGTTCTTCCCCCATTAAGGTGTACGAAGAATTAGTAAGATTGCATAAAGAAGAAGGTCTGAGTTTTGCAAACGTAATTAGCTTTAACCTTGATGAATACTATGCAATGGATAAAAGTAATATTCAAAGTTACTTTTATTTTATGCACGAACACCTGTTTAGTCATATTGATATTTTACCCGAAAACGTAAATATCCCTGATGGAAAAATTAGTAGTGAAAATCTATATCAATACTGCATTGACTACGAAATGAAAATTAAATCTGTTGGAGGTTTAGATCTTCAACTTTTAGGCATAGGTAGAACAGGCCATATTGGTTTTAATGAACCTGGTTCTCATTATAATTCAGGAACAAGAAGCATTACTCTAGATCATATCACACGTGTAGATGCAGCTCCTGCGTTTTTAGGAATAGATAATGTTCCCAGAAAAGCCATTACTATGGGTATAGGCACAGTACTTAGTGCAAAACGCATTATCCTTTTGGGTTGGGGAGTTAATAAAGCAGAAATTCTTAAAAAAACTATAGAAGGTGAAATTACAGCTGAAGTTCCAGCAACCTATTTACAACAACACGACAATACAACCTTTATTATTGATGAAGGTGCTTCATCTGAATTAACACGTGTAAAAACTCCCTGGTTAGTTACAACTTGTGTTTGGAGCGAGCCATTAAAATTAAAAGCTGTGGTTTGGCTTTCCGAGCTTCTGGGTACACCTATTTTAAAATTAACAGATAAAAATTACAATAATAATGGTATGTCTGGTCTACTTACTGAAGAAGGTACTGCATATCATTTAAACATAAAAATGTTTAATAAACTCCAGCATACCATAACTGGGTGGCCAGGAGGAAAACCTAGTGCTGATGACTCTAACAGACCTGAACGTGCTGACATTCCAAGAAAAAAAGTCATCATATTTAGTCCACACCCTGATGATGATGTTATTTCAATGGGAGGCACTTTTGATAGACTCGTTGAACAAGGACATGATGTACACATCGCTTATCAAACTTCAGGAAATATTGCGGTTTCCGATGAAGAAGCATTAAAATTTGCCGAAATCACCCAATCCTTATGTCCAGGTTGTCACGAAACACAAAGCATTATCAACTTTTTAAAAATAAAAACAGATAATGATATCGACTCAGATGAAGTACGACAATTGAAAGGTTTAATCAGGCGAAGTGAATCACTTGCAGCCACCAGATATTTAGGTCTAAATGATAAGAATGTCCATTTTCTTGATTTACCATTTTATGAAACTGGCACCATTAAAAAGAACAACCTTTCTAAAGAAGACACAGACATTATGTGTCGTTTAATAGAAACCATTAAACCTCATCAAATTTATGCTGCTGGTGATTTAGCAGATCCACACGGCACACATAAAGTATGTTTAGATGCTTTATTTATAGCACTTGAAGACTTAAAGCACAACGATTATATGAATGATTGTTGGGTGTGGCTATATCGAGGTGCGTGGCATGAATGGGAATCTTACCAGATTGAAATGGCCGTCCCTATGAGCCCAGATCAAGTACTCAAAAAACGACATGCTATATTTTATCACCAATCGCAAAAAGACGGGGTTATGTTTCAAGGGGGAGACTCCCGAGAATTTTGGGTACGTGCCGAAGACAGAAATAGATTAACAGCCAAAAAATATAACGACTTAGGATTGGCTGATTATGCAGCGATAGAAGCCTTTAAACGCTACCATTTCAAATAAAATAAAAATGAAACAAACCATATTATTTCTCTTACTTTTTAATTGTTTTACTGAAAATATTAGATCTCAAAATATGTTATCAGAAACTTATAATTTGATGCCTTGGCCTCAAAAAATTAAAGAAAATACGGCTAAATTTATTATTAATAGCAACATTACAATCTCTATTAATAAGCAAAATAAAGGACGTGTCCGTAATGCTGCTATTAATTTTTTAAGGCGCCTAAGTGACAGAACTGGTATTTTTTTGGAAGAAGGATTTCCTTTGTCAAACAAAAAAGGTGCAATACATATTACGTTTGACGAAGTTTCTAAACTGAACGTTAAAAACGATGAATCTTATACCTTAAATGTTAGCGATACGTCTATAAACATAAAATCAAAAACAGATATTGGCGCCATAAGAGCTCTAGAAAGCCTATTACAATTAACACAACATGATGAGGCGTCTTATTTTTTTCCAGGTGTTACTATTTCAGATGCGCCAAGGTTTGTCTGGAGAGGTTTAATGATTGATGTATCGAGACACTTTCAACCAATAGGTGTTTTAAAACGCAATTTAGACGCCATGGCTTCGGTTAAAATGAATGTATTTCATTGGCATTTATGTGACGACCAAGGATTTCGTGTTGAATCGAAAGTATACCCAAAACTTCACGAATTAGCTTCAGATGGTTTGTATTATACCCAAGAACAAATAAAAGATTTAGTTGCCTATGCCAATAATCTAGGCATTCGCGTTATACCCGAATTTGATGTTCCTGGTCATGCTTCAGCCATTTTAACGGCTTATCCAGAGCTAAGTAGCAAAGATGATTTTAATTATACTGTAGAGCGTAATTCTGGGGTGTTCGCTCCAACATTAAACCCCAGTAAGGATATTACTTATAAATTTTTAGGGAATTTATTTGCTGAAATGACACCGCTATTTCCCGATGATTATTTTCATATTGGCGGAGATGAAAATGAAGGCAAACATTGGAATGAGAACAAAGACATTCAAGCTTTTAAAAAACAACATGGTTTAGAAACAAACCACGATTTGCAAACTTATTTTAATATCAAACTTGAAAAAATTCTAAACAAGTTAGGAAAGAAACTAATGGGCTGGGACGAAATCATGACTCCTAACATGCCAACAACAGCAGTAATCCATTCATGGCGTGGTGAAAATGAAGGTTTTGAAAAAGGAAGCACTTTAATAAATGCTGCAAAAAAAGGATATCAAACCGTACTATCTAATGGTTATTATATAGACAGAATGTTGTCTGTAGAACACCATTATACTAAAGACCCTATTGGAGATGCAGATCTCAGTACCAAAGAACTATCTCATATTTTAGGAGGTGAAACAACCATGTGGAGCGAGCTTGTTACATCTCAAACTATAGATTCTAGAATATGGCCAAGAACCGCTGCTATTGCAGAACGTTTTTGGTCTCCTCAAAATGTTAACAATGTTGACAACATGAAAAAACGTCTTAAAAACATCTCTTTTCATCTAGAAGCATTAGGACTAACTCATATTAAAAACAGAGATGTTATTTTAAGGGGCATGACTAATAATCAAGAAATAACCGCTCTTGTTACTTTATCAAAAATTTGCGAACCTTTAAAAGTATACTCCAGAAACAAGAATGGTACTGAATACAAAACATTCTCTCCTTTTAATTTGTTTGCAGACGCTTGTGTTGTTGATGCTGAAGACGCTTCTCCTTTTAACGAAGCTGTAATCGGCTTTATTAACAGTACAAAGAACACGAATGCAACACATATTTTATCATATTTAAATGTCTGGTCTAGAAACCATGATGCTTTTATAACACTAACTAAAAATCCAAAAATCAAACCTTTAGAGAAACTATCTAAAACACTTTCAGAAACATCCTTTTTACTATCGAATACCATTCGTAATAAAGAACTTTCCAAAGAAAATCTGGATACTATAAATGAAGGCATTAAAACTTTAAGCAGCCCTTTTGTAGATGTTGAAATTGTGATATTAGATGCTTTAAAAAAGCTAACAAACCATTGTAAAACAAATTATTTAACCAAATAACACAAAACTTTGTTTAGAAGCAACTAAACTGAATCCTGCCATTTATAAAAACAGAAAGTAGAGAAATTTCTATCTTAGTATTTTTGAATACCAAGCTTTTTTAAAATTATTATTGTACCCATAATTATAACCATAATTATAATTATAGCCATATAATCTACTTGGTGTAAGTCCATTTAATAAATAACTCGTGTTAACTAATTTGTTAGATTCTATAAGTTCATTAGAATAAGACAGTAATTTTTTATCGGTAAAACGAGATCGTATAACATATAAAGTTGTATCTGCATAGGGCGCAATTAACATGGTATCTGTAACTAGAATGGTAGGAGCTGTATCTACAATAATATAGTCGTACTCGTTTTTAAGTTTATCTAATAAATCCTCAAAACGTCCACTAGATAATAACTCGGAAGGGTTTGGTGGTATATTACCAGATAATAAGATATCTAAATGGGACTCTTTTAATTTAAAATTAATAAGTAAGTCTTCATAATTGAGTTCTTGATTATTTAAATAATTAGATAGGCCCGCTTCTGCTTTTGATAAATTAAAACAAAAATGGATTTGCGGGTTTCTAAAATCTGCGCCAACTAATAAAACTTTTTTGTTGAGTCCTAGATAGGATAACGCCAAATTAGCAGCAGTGAATGTTTTTCCCTCTCCTTTTATTGTGGAAGTAACATAAACTACTTTTCCTAAACTGTGCGAAGTTGAGGGCTTATCAACTTTTAACAGATAATCTATGTTGGTTCTTAAAACTCTAAAGGCTTCAGATAAAACAGATCTGTCGTAAGTCCCTTTAATGAGTTTCGCTTCTTTTGAAAAAGGAATTTCACCAGTAATAGGTGTCTTATCATTTTTGGATAGAATATCTTCTTTTGTGTGAATTTTTGAATCCATAAAAAAAAGGATATAAAAAAATACAAATGGCAATATAAAACCTAAACTTAATGCAACAAAATAGGTATTACTTTTTTTGGGAGAAATAGGGTTTGGATTTGTTATAGCATAGTCTACTACTTTTATTGAAGGAGAAGTAACGGCTAAGTTTATTGCGGCTTCTTCCCTTTTTTCTAGAAGTAGTATATACAGTGTTTCTTTAATGGTTTGTTGCCGTTCTATAGAGCGAAGTACTTTTTCCTTTTGGGGAATGCCAGAAAACAACCCATTTGTTTTATTATTTACTCTTTGAGCTCTTTTAAGTGCTGTCTCTGTTTGCTTTTCGTACGCAATCACCGATTTTAAAATATTAGATTTCAGTCTAATCAGTTTAGTTTCTAAGCTTTGAATAATAGGATTGTTTATACCCGCATTATGAATTATTTTATTACGGTAATTCGCTTCAACATTATGGTTACTAATCAATCCATTTATTCCTGCATTTTCGAGACCTATATTTGCTGGCAATAAACCATACTTACCTTGGTCATTTAGAGTTTCTTTTAAAAGGGTCGCTATTTCCAATTGTGTTTCTAAGCGTAATACTTCATTAAAAGTATTGGTTTTATTCACTATAGTATATTCAGTATCTAAACCTATGTTACTTAAGCTATTTTTCTGTTTATAACCTCTTTTGCCATTTTCGATAGAGTCTAATTCTTTAGTTAGATATACAAAACGATCATCTACAAAATCTATCGTTCTTTGAGAAACAAGCTGTCTATCTAAAATACCATCTAAATTAAATTGGTTGATTATCTCATTTATAACCATTTCAGATTTTAAATTAGAATCGCCCATAATAGACAAGGATAATATATCGCTATTCTTCCCTATTTGAGATACTTTAAGACTAGAAGACAACTGCATAGTCGCCTTGCTTATTGAATTAATTTTAACACTATATGTCTTTCCTAAATGCCTTTTAATCAAAGAAGGGGAGACTTCTTTAATTAAAAATGGTAAATCTTGGTAAGCACTATCGATAGCATGCTTATTAAGTTGCCATGTAATAGTTTCTGATTCTGAAATATTATATCCGTTGGGAACTATTTCTATTGTATAATTTTTATTCTCAGGTAATTCATTTATAGAATCAATGGCAAATATCTTAAATGGCGTATTCCAAAGCTCTTTACTTTTAATATTACCTTCTTCAAAATAGGTTATATTTAAGTTTAAACTTTTTGTTACTCTTTCTAATAAAAGATGAGATTTAAGAACCTCTATTTCATTTTCTAAATTAACTTTAGAACTTTCGAATAAAGAAGAAATATCTCCAGGTAATTCTATGGCTTTAGAAGAATCGTCTAAGATTTTAACCTTTCCTGTAGTTTCATAGTTTACAGTAGCATATTTTAAGTAGATAAAAGCAGCTGAAAGAAATAAGACAATTGTAACTACAAACCACGGCCAATTACGAACATATTTTTTAAATTCCTCTTTAATATTAAAGGTCTCTTTGTCGTCTGATAAATAATATGGCTCCCTTAGCATTTCTTAAAATTATCGTGTTAGTAAGACAACAGTACTTATTAGTATTGAAGTCAAACTCAAAACTGTTCCTGCATTACCAAAATAGCCTGAGCTCTTTATTTTAGTATTATCTGGATTTACTACAATAACATCATTTTGTTTAATGAAATAAAATGGGCTATTAAACCAATCGGATTTTGTTAAATCTATATGCTTAATAAATTGCATTCCATCAACATCTCTAATAACTAAAACATCTTTTCTGTTTCCGTTAATCTTTAAATCACCTGCATAACCTATAGCTTGAGGCAAGGTTATATTTTGCTCAGTAATAGTGTAAGTTCCTGGAGCCATAACTTCTCCTAAAATGGTGATTTTCGAATTTAAAATCCTCACACTAACGATCGCTCCTTTTAAATAATTACCCGATTCTAAAATAGATTTTATATGAGTTTCTAATTCTGATGTAGATTTTTCTACAGCTTTAATGGGGCCTATAATTGGTAAAACGACCAAACCGTTTGAAGACACTAGATGCCCCTGTAACTTAAGTGTTTCAACAAAACTTGAATTATTAGATAAGCTATTATCAAAATTATAAGGAATTGCTGTTTCTGGATAAAGAGAACTAATTTTTATAGCCAAAACATCATTAACCTGTATATTATTACTAACATAATTTATTTTTCGTCCCGCTTTTGTATCAACATCTTGAAAATAGAGTATATCCTTTTTTGAAGCACAAGAAGAAAATAGCAGACAAACAATAACGAATAGCACAGCAAATAAATTTGTCGCTTTCTGTTTTAACATTTTGGTTGGATTAATTATTTAGTTATAAAGGTATTAAAAATCAGTATGTATTTTACTACGTACTAAAATAAATAATTATAGAAATAAAAATGTTCAATATAGAATTGTATATTTTTTGTAATTCAAAAGCATATTTAGGCTTTTTACTTATAGGTTGTAACATGGTGCCACGCTTTTTAATACTTCTACTATCAAAAATATTATTATTGGTTTGACGTACTTTTAAAATTAAATATGGTAAGACCGAAAAAAAGCCACTAACAACTAGTAGTGATAAAAGAGATGTGTGTAAATTTATTTCATTAAAACCATAAGTTATTCTTGCCATTACTAAAATAAAAGCCGAAGCAATTAATGAGATTTCCCAATGTTTAAAACCTAATAATAGAAGATTATGATGAATATGATTTTTATCTGCAGAAAAAGGGCTTCTTCTCTTTATTAACCTAATAATAAAAACGCGTAATGTATCCATTAAAGGAAAACTAAATATGGCAATTACTAAGGCCGGCGGATTAGAAATAGCTGCAAATAATTCAACATTATGATTCATTCGTAAAAAACTAATTCCTTGGTAGGCTAATAAAAAACCTATAATCATTGAGCCCGTATCTCCCATAAAGAGCTTCTTTGTTTTCGAAAAGTTAAATATTAAAAATGTAGCTAATGTTCCTATAATACTAAGCGAAATAAATAACATGGACTCATTACCGTTATAGTAGAAAAGCACACCGAAAATAGCGCTAATTGTAACACCTATACACCCCGCTAATCCATCGACACCATCAATTAAATTAAAGGCATTTATTAATAAAATAAACACAAATAATGTAAAAAAAACTGAGACCATGTATGGAAGTGTATCTATTCCAAATACTCCAAAGAAACTATGTATTCTTATGTCTGAAATTAAAATAACACAAATTGAAGCTATTATTTGACCCATTATTTTTTTTATAGGAGATATATCAATTAAATCATCTTTTAGCCCTGTAAAAAAAAGTATTGTGGTTGCTCCTATTAGACATAGTAAATTATTATAAGATAATATGCTTCCTATAAAAGTAAGCGTACAAATAATACCCATAAATATACCTATCCCACCTAAATTTGGAGTCTCAATAACATGCGAGCTTCTATTTTTTGGTTCTTGCATTAGTCCTTTTAATTTTGAAATTTTAAGGATGACTGGATATGAACTGTATGATATAAATGCTGATATAGTTAATGTAATAAGAACCCACAGGGCTTGGTATTCTGAAACTGATAAGTTATTTAAATAAATTCTCATAATACTAAGTTCTATTTTAATTTATAAATGCTATTAGCTTAAATTTAGTTTGGCTCTACTTAAGCTTAATAGAAATAAAGGGGTGGAAATAAAATTTCTTCTCCATAATCGTTTAGGTTCTTTAATTAATCTGGGAAGCCATTCTAACCCTAAATTAATCCAGAACGGACTTGACCGTTCTATAGTACCAGCATAAAAATCGAAAACAGCCCCTATTGAAACAATGACTGTAGGCTTTAATTCTTTTTTATTTATTTCTACCCATTTTTCTTGTTTTGGAGCTGTCATTCCTACAAATAAGATATCTGGATTGAAGTCATTAACCTTATCAATCATACACTTAGTATCCGCTCCAGAAAATTCAGTTTTATATGGAGGGGAGTAACTAGAAACCTGAATATTAGAAAATTCTCTTTTTAACCTTTTAGTTATTAACTCTAAAGTTTTTTGAGAAGCTCCTAAATAAAATACTTTTTTACTATTTGTGTGAGCATGATTCAATAAATGCGTATGAATATCTGCTCCAGCAATTTTTTTTATACTTTTTTTAAATAGGATTTTAGAAGCTAAAACAATTCCTGAACCATCGGGTAATAAAACATCACTATTCATTAATGCCTTTTGGAACAATGGATCATTTTTTGAAACACAGTAAGAATGCGGGTTTATTGTATTTATAATACACCTTTTATTAAAATCTATATCTGACAGATTTGAAGAAAAAACATAATTTTTAATAATATTTTTTAAGTCTAAACCTTTAAAATAAGGTATACTTATTGCGGAAGTACTTTTACGACTATTTTTTACTTGAGTTAAGCCTTGTGTATTACTAGTAATCGAAAATATTATACCTATTAGTATAATTAGAATGAAAAGAGTTATGATGATAAATAGATTGCTATTGTTTACATAGAAATACGCTATAACATGTAGGTTCATAATGGTTGCAATTTGGATTGGCAACCGCTAAAATACAAAAATATCCGACAAAATACATTTTTTTGTAAAAAAAACTTACTTTTAAAGTAAGTTAATACTATTTTATGTATAAAAATAAAGCTACTTATTAACAATGTAAATACGCTTTTATACACATAAAAAACGTACATTAAAAGTAAGCTAATACTTATTTTTAGTGGAAATAAAGTGGTTTTTATAAAAAACTAAGAGGATGCTTCTATAATTAAAATGACTATCATTTAAATTATTCAACGACCATAAACAGTAACCTATAATTTTAACATTTATTAAAAGCAATACATTATAATTTAAGAATTAACCTATAGGCTAATTCTAGTGATTTATAATAGGCATTTGCATGATACTTTTCTTTCATCTTACTAAATCCATTCTCTCCTAAATACCTGAGTCTTTCTTCATCTTCCCAGACACTTAAAATGATCTTACTAAGGTCATCAATATTTTTAGGCTTAAAAAGAAGTCCATTAAAATGATCTTCTGCTATTTCTGGATAACCAGCCATTTTTGGAGCAATGATAGGAAGCTTAAACGCCATTGCTTCTGGGAATACCATAGGAAATCCTTCGTAGCATATACTGGTATGTAAATAGAGCCTCGCTTTAGAATAAAATATTTTCATTTCATCCGCGTTCAGCATACCTCTTAATGTAACATTACTTGGTATTTCTAACTCTTCTTCGTAGCCTGACCTCATTAAGCCTGCAATTTGGAAATTTATATGTGGTAATCTTTTCGCTGCTTCTAATAAAATAGGGATTCCTTTTTCGGGACTTATACGCCCTGCAAATGCTACATAATGTCGCTCATTAATATTATAATCTATATCCTTGACAGCTTTGTTATACATGTTAGGAATAACGAAGCATTTATTTGCCTCAAAATTATTAGCAATGAGCTTGCTTTTTTGAAAATTGGTTAAGCATAAGTAAGCATCTACATTATCTAAATAATACTTCTTCTTTCTTGCCCACATATTTCTTAAGGCATACCCAGTACTTTTAAAAACAGATCCTTCACAGTTTTTTGCAATACAATTAAGTTCTTTGCCAAAACCTGTACATTTTTCACAAATACTACCACCTGTAAAGAACAATCCATTGGGACAAAGCAATCTATAATTATGTACAGTCATCGCTATTGGAATCCCCATTTTTTTAATAGCTGGAAGGATTGCAGGCGATATGATTGGATATAAATTATGAATATGAACAAGGTCTGGTGCCTCCTTACGAATTAAAGCTATCACCTCATCTATTACTTTTGTATTGTAAAATCCTGTAAAAAAAGCATTCACTTTAGCATTTGGTATATCTTCTAATGTTTCACTACTTTTAAAATAGGTAAAGACTTGATGTCCTTTAGATTTTAAAAGATCGATTTGGGCGTCAACAACAGCTTCTTCTCCACTATATTTACCATATTTGTTATGAATAATTAATACTTTCATCTAAGCAGCTTTGAGTAAATTGCGTTTAACTTTTCAACGTTTTCTTTCCATGAAAAGTCTTTAGCTCTTTTTAAAGCTCCCACGGCTAATTGTTTTCTTAGGTTTTCGTCTTTATAAAGCAATTCTATCGCCTTTTTAAAACCACTTTGAATTGTTTTTAGTGAATCTACTTTAATTTTTATACCGCAGCTTTCATTCACTACATATGCAAAACCACAATGGTCTAAACAAATTATGGGTAAGCCTAATGAAATAGCTTCTAGTGTTATGGTTGATGTTAAATCTTTTAAACTAGTTATGCATAATACATGTCCGTTTTCCATAATGCTTAAGGCATCGTTTTTAGGAATCCATCCATGCCATGTACAACGAGAAGAAATATTTAATTTATTAGCTAAAGATTGCCAATGTTTGGTTTCTGTACCAACACCCAAAATATCTAACTGCCAATTAATTTGAGCATCTAATACTGCTAAGCTTTTTAGTAATATATTCAAGGCCTTGCCCGAAGTATGCTGACCTGACCAAACTAACTTTAATGTCTCATTTTCTTTTCTGTCATTAATTTTAATATCTAAAGAGTCATCTGTCCCTACTTCTGTTATAATTTCTGAGGATTTGTGCCATAATTTTAAGATGTCTTTTTGAATATCTGGTGTGGCAGCAATTAAAACTGATGGACTCTTTTTTGCAGCGAAGCGCGGACGTTTTAAAACATGTTTCTGAATTGTGTTTATAATATTTCGTCCGCCATAAAACAGCTTTCCGTACAAATTAAATATAGAAAACAAATGCCATGGCACATTTTGAGTCCCACCTATAGGTCCCCAAACAAAGGGTTTATCTATCTTCCATAGGTAACCTGGTTCTCTATAACCAACCATATTCAATTGATGAATGATATCAAAATTCTCTTTTTCATCTAATTGTTTAGCTAAATGATATGCTTTTTTCTGCCATGCTTTATAAAACCAATAATAGGACGGCGGCCATATTTTTCTAAGTTTTTTATGACGCTTTTTTTGAATAAAATAGAAATGAATATTCGTTACTTTTTCTTCCTCAATATATTGCTTAATATCTTTCTCCCATTTCTCTTTTTCAGTAATAACATGTACTTCATGGTGCTTTGCTAATCCGCTTATAAAACGCCAGCCCATTCCTGGCTCGGAACCTCGATATGGGCTGCAAGCATAGCATGAGACAAGTATTTTTAACGACTTATTCACAAATAAATTTTAACATATTATCATAAAATTCGTAGGACTCATTGTTTTTTTTCAACCTGATAATTTCTTTTATTAAAAATAAAGACACCACGTTCTGTATCTCTGGAACAGGTATTTTACTAAAAAGATAGCTAGCCAGTTCTTTCGCTTTTTTCTTTTTAAGCAGTCTACCTACTTGAAAATGGTATTTTATTAAATCGAAATACTCTATCCCATTTTCAACAAAAAACTCAAAATCAAAAGGCACTAAGCCATGATCTGTTTTAACCATGTTCCAAGGCGTAAAATCTCCATGCTCAAAAGCCTCGTAATAATATGCCGTCGAACTTTTAACAATAGCATCTATTTTTAATTTATATGATTTTAATTGTAATGCTTCAATGTCTTTATAAAGTTCTTTTATTCTCTGATGCTCAATGAGCTTAAACTTTTTTTCCTTTTTAAATTGAAACACCAAGTTTTCAATAGCTTTATCTGTCGAACTTTCAATACACCCCTTTAATTCAGATATAATAAAATAAGGAACCTCTTTATAAGTGTCTATTAAAATACAAGGGGAAATTATATTTTTCTCAGAAAGTAATGTGATCGCTTTTTCCTCAATCTTTATGTTAGCTATACCCGTTTTATTTAATGGGAATTTTAAATAGCCATAGATCTTATTATTCGATTGCAATTGTAAAACCACTTTATCATTAACTGTTGCATGGTATATAGAAACAATAAACTTAGCATCTAATTTATTTTCCAGATAGCTTATAAAATCTGATTTTTCATATCGTTTAGACCTTATTAAACTAATTATAATTCTATTAAAATTTACTAATAGAAACCGACTTACTATTTTTAAAAACTTTCCTTTAAAAGAAAAAGGATTATACAGTTTATATGCTTTTTCAGAAATTTTGGCATCACTAACTGCTAAAATCACTTTTGGATTTTTTACACTAGGTAAATACAAGTACCTATCTTCTGAAAAAAAACTAATATCTCTCATGCATTTTTTTCATTAAAATAGTATACACCTCATCTACAATGGCATCAGGTAATTTATTCACATCAATATGATGATATTGCTTCCCATTAGCTAATTTTTTATAATTTTCAATTTGAGTTTGCAATTCGCTATGCTCAACTTCTTGCTTTCTACCATAAATAACATTAGCATCTGCTGTAAGAATAAAATAAAGTTCTGGCTTGGGAATGAAAATACGTATAAATTTCGCTATATTTTTAGAGCCTCCATACCTATAACGTTTATGGTCTACAATTAAATCATCGTAATATCTATCGAAGATTACTAAAGTTGATTTAATTTTTAAAGTGCATATATTTTTTAACCAGCCTAAGTTATATTGATAAATAAAAAACAGCAACTTGGTATAAGATTTAAGTTTAGAATATGGTGCATATTTATGAGGCTCAACTGTTGCTATACTTGTACTTTCCTTATCGGTTATAATTGGTTTTAAATGAAAATAAGCTGTTTTTCTGAAAGGTAGCATTTTATTTTTTACGCCATTAATTATTGTTGATTTCCCAGAACCATCTGGTCCCAGAAAGGAAATAGCTATTCCTGTTGGTTTTATAATACGCTTAAGAATTCTAAATTGGTTTTTGACTTTATCGCTATAAGATAATTTGTTATTAACCTTTATATCCTTTTCAAGAGCTTCAATATGCTCTATTAATTTATTCTTGTTATTTGTTTCAAATGCTTCAAGAACAATAGAGGACAGCGTTTTAAAGCATGATCGAACAGCTTTTACACATAGTGCCTGCTCTTTGAAAAAAAGTGTTTTTAAAGCGTTAAAAGACACTTCTGTAATCTCATTTTTATCTATTTTTTTTAGCAAATAATGAAGATATTCTTGATAGCTTGTTAGTATATTAACGTTTTTATAAGAGGATAGGTTTTCAAAAATCTCAGCTTCTGTAAAAAATATTGTTTGCTTTCTGTGGAGTTTCCCGTAGATGTCTAAATTTAATAATTCGGTAGTCTTCGGGTTAAAAATAAAAATGTTTTTGGCATACACTTCTTGATGATATATTTGAACAATCTTGAAGTCTTCTAATTCACAAAAATCCTTTAAGATAGCTTCAATTTTAAGAAAATCTTGTTTTTTAAATAAAATGTCAATATCTCCTATGTTTAATGTACCCTCAAACAATGCCTCATAGCCATTAATAATAGCATAGTCCAAAGATTTATTATGTAAATATTTTAGGAGTTTATGAATCATTATGCATTTCTCATTTTAATCACTTTGGCAGGAACACCACCTATAATACAAAATTCAGGAAATGACTTTGTTACAACAGAACCTGATGCAATAATACAATGATCTCCTATTTCTACTCCTGGCATGATAATAGCTCTGGTTCCAATCCAGACATCATTTCCTATTTTTACGGGTTCTTCTTTTGCTGCTCCCTGTTGGTTAATTGGGATATCAATTCTATCAAAAGCATGGGCCGTAGCCATAATTACAATATCGGGTCCCATTAATATATCATCTCCTAAAATGATTTCTCCGCCTAGTTTGGCATTTTGTCCCAATTGGGTTCTATTACCAATTGTTAAACGTTCTCCATTTCCAAAATAACAATGATCTTTTACAACAACACTTTCGCCACATTTTTTTATTATCCGTTTTACTAAAAATCGTCTAATGCCATAAAACAACTTATACCCTGGAAAAGGCTGCATGGGTAAATGTTGGCCTATTGCATAATATAAAAACAAGTAAATTTTTCTCATTTTAAGAATCTTAAATAGTTTAAAATAAACTCTTATAAAGTTTATTATAGTCTTCTACAAATCGCTTTACCGAAAACTCTTTCTCAGCATGTTGTTTTGCGTTTTTAGCTAATGTTTTAGCATAATCAGGTGCTTCTATAAATTTTATAATGGCATTTGCCCATTGATTTGCATCAAATGGGTTTATTAAAAGTCCTGTTTTTTCATTTTCGATAAGTTCGGGTAAGGCACCTGCTCTAGACACAACAATAGGTTTCTCTTCTAGCATAGCTTCGGCTACAGCAATACCAAAACCTTCAATATAACATGGGTGAACAAAAATACTTGTCTGTTTGTATAAGTCTCCAATGTATTTTTGGTGACCCAAAAGTTTAAAATTATTGGTTAACCCTTTTTCATAAATACTTTTTTCTAAACTTTCTCTTTCTGCTCCATCACCAGCTACAAGGAATTTTATGTTTTTATAGTTTTTATTTAAAAGTATAGCAGAGCAGTTTACTAAAACATCTATATTTTTTATTTTGGACAGATTTGAAACACATAAAATTATAATATCGTCTTTATTTGATTCTATGTTCTTATTTGTATATGTTGGTTTTTCTGTGCCATTATAAATAATAACCCCATTAGCCTTATTTAGCTTTGGATAAATTTTTATTTTTTCTTCTTTCACATATTTAGAAATATAAACGAAAGCATCTACTTTATTATAAATTAAATTTAGAACTCGTCTTTTATACCCTTTAGGAGATGCTGAACCAACAAAGGCTATGATTAGTTTTATTTGAGGTCTTAACCTTTTTAATATTCCAGCTAATAATTCTCCAAAAAAGAATTGGGATTGAATGATTTTTATATCATACGCATCAATAATTTTTAATAAACTACTTATATGCTTAAAAATATTTCTTTTATAATTTCCTTCAAAAATATGAGCTCCTGCACTAACAAAATCTTCTTTAAACTCTTTAGAATACGCACTAGTCCAAACATATAAATAACACTCATTTGAAGACCCCTTAATTAAATCCATTGTTTTTTTGGGGGTTCCTCCAAACCTATTAAAAGAAGACAATATGTATAAAACTTTTGCTGACATTAGTTATTACTGGTTTCTATTTCGACCGTATTCTGGTTACTTGTTATTAAAAAATAAAATGCTATAACACCAGGTACAATACCATGGGCAAAAGTGAAAACAGACCATGTATAATTTATAAATACATACTGCATTAAATAAATGGACATCGCTAACGATAAGGGATTTTTATAAGCCACAAAAAAACCTTGAGAGTAGTATATAATTAAGGTAATCATAATAAAAATAGTACCAATAGCTCCAAATTTAATAAGTAGATCTACATATCCTGAATCTATTACTGTAAAACGTTCCATAAACCTATTAGCCCCTAAAATTTTAATATCTTTCATAAAACTTGAAGACTGATGAATAAAACCATATCCAAGTTCTTTTTGTTTTTCAATAGCTTCCCACCTAAATTCATTATAAATATCTCTGGAACTTAAAGCATTGTCTTCTCCGCTAATAATACTTTCTACATTATTGGCTATTCTTTCATATAAGCCACTAACAGTAATTAAGGTCATCGAAACACTTAGAATTGTAATAAAGATAAAACGACTGATAACGAATTTATTGAATTGTAGTTTTTTGTCATAAACATATTTATACAGAACGAACCCAATTGCTGTCATAATTGTTAAACTAAGGTGCCCTGCTAAAACAAGACCTAGAAATAGCATTAAAATTATAATCCTATCTTTCAGACTCCTTATTTCATCAAACTTTATTCTAATAGCATAAATAAATATGGCCAAACTTATGTATGTAGGAAAAAATGTTCGGACAAAATTTTCATTATGATATATAGGAGGAACTAACTGTAATGAAATTTTTCCAATAATGTATACGCTACTCAAGTATATACCTAAAAATTTAATAGTCTTTAAAAGCTGTTTATTGTTTATCCTATCTCTGTATACTACCACATATAAAAAAAGAAAGTAGAACCACGTTTCTTTACTCGCCATAAAAGCAAGAAATAGGGAAGAGTTATTATCTAAAAAAGGCTTAACAATACCATACACTAGCATAAGTAGTACAAAATAAATAAACCATTGTATCTTATGAGGCATCATATACCATTTTTTATGAAAAAAAACACTAAAAATAGCAATGATATTAAGTCCAAAATATCCAATTTCCAAACCTCCAATGACAAAAGATGAAGGATCTATAAATCCTAAAAACTTAGTTGTAGCTAGTATATAAAATAGTAAAAAGAAAGTAGGATTTCTAACTGCTAAGATTAAGGCAATAATATAAAAACCAGCTAAAGCTAAAATCATATTACAACAGAAGTTTTAGTCTTATTATTAATAACAAAGCTAATAACTGTAGCTATAGCACTTATACTTAAGCCTATTCCATAAGAATATATAAGTCTGTATATTAAATCAAAATCTCTAAGTAAAAAAAACGAAACAATGCCAAAAACTGGAACAATCAGTTTTAACAAAAAAGCTACGGTTAATTGATCGTTTCCTAAAAAATACCTATAAAATATCTCAACTATGGCAACACTTCCTAAAGACATTATTAATACATATGTAACATTATACAAAAGACCAATATATTTTTCGTCTAAATTTAAAAACACAAGAAAGTAGTTCCCAAGAAAATAGTAGCCTATAATTATTGCGACATATACTCCTATTGATGCATAAAATATATTGTATGCCACTCTAACCATCTTTTTAGAATTGGTTTTTATTTCTTTAGAGAAAACAGCAAACATTGGCGATGCTATAGATAAAATAAAGCTATTTGCCAATAAGGCTATTTTAAAGGTCAAATCAAACACAGCATAAAGTTCCAAATTAGCGACCATAAGAATAAATACATATCGCATTAAAGGCATTATCATACTTATAATGAGGCCTATATTTAAAAATGCAAATGATTTTTTTAAAACATAAATTACATTCCCCTTAACAACTCTTACAATTTTAACAGATGTCATCATTCTTATATACACTATGTAAAACAAAAACAGTAATAAGGTTAATACGAGAGGTGTTAATACATAAACTGTCATTTTTTTTGTAAAAAAACTTAATATGTATATGGTTAAATATAAAATAGGGGTGTATAATGTTAAAGTTAAATTAACAATGTGTATTTTATAATTTGCTTCTAAAACTGCTCTGCATAAATTATTTAAAAGCATTAAAACCAATAGTAAAAACCCTGCATTAAGTAATATAAACTTATTAGTTTTATCAATATTTAAATCACTCCCAAGTAAATCAACTGAAAACACTTGTAATAACACAAAAACAAAAGATAAAATTCCTATTATAAAAATATTAATATACAGCGCCGAAGAAACGATCCTGTTTTCAGAAATTTTCTTCTCTCCACTCAATAAAACTACAGCCTTGGACAAGCCTAAATCTACAAGAGAACAAACACCACTAAACAATAAAGTAAGGCTAATTACGCCATACAATTCAAGACCTAACCTCTTAATTATCAACGGTAATAAAAGCAGCGTAACCGATGATACTACAATCATCTTAACTACGGAAACCGCAAAATTCTTTTTTAAATATTTAGTAATATTTATCAATAGAAACTATCTTTTTATAAAATTTAGGATTTTAACGTAATCTTAAAAGCTTCTTTATTTTATAGAAACTTCTTTAATATTCTCAACATTATTGCAATACCATTTATAAGTATCTTCTATTCCAGCCTTTAAATTTATTTGAGCTTTCCAGCCTAGTGTATTTATTCTAGAGACATCTAGAAGTTTTCGAGGTGTTCCATCTGGTTTTGACGAGTCCCACACTATTTTCCCTTTATGGCCAACAATTTTTTGAATTAAATTCGCCAAGTCGCTAATTAAAATATCTTGACCCAATCCAATATTATATAAATAGTCAGGCAGCTTGTTTTCAATCGCAAAAACGACTGCTTTTGCCATATCGTCTACATGCAAAAATTCACGCATAGGTTTTCCGCTACCCCATAATAAAACATCTTCATTATCATTTAATTTAGCTTCATGAAACTTTCTTATCATAGCTGGTAGAACATGGGAAGTTTTCAAATCGAAATTATCAAAAGGACCATACAAATTTGTAGGCATTAAGCTGACAAAATCTTTATTAAACTGCTTACGGATTGCTTCACAAAGTTTTACACCAGAAATTTTAGCAATCGCATACCATTGATTGGTAGGTTCTAAACTGGCCGTTAATAATGAGTCTTCATTTATAGGTTGTGATGCCAATTTTGGATAGATACAAGAACTACCTAAAAAAATAAACTTTTTAACATTATAATGATGTGCAGCATGAATTAAATTATTCTGTATTTGCATATTTTGCATTAAAAATTGATAGGGGTATTGATCATTTGCCAATATCCCTCCAACAACAGCTGCGGCATCAATAATTATTTCTGGTTTCTCAACAGATATAAATTTATTTACCAGTTCCTGACTTCGCAAATCTAAATCTTTACTAGATTTTATTATTAAATTAGTAAAACCCTGTTCTTTTAAAGCTCTGCATACTGCAGAACCTACCATACCTTTATGACCCGCTATATATATTTTAATATCTTTATTTATTATACTACTCATAATAATTCAATGTTGTATAGCTCCCTTCCTTAAGGTATTGCTCTTTTTTCATAAGGTCTAAATCACTTTGAACCATATCACTTATAAGATCTTTTAGCGTGTGCTTTGATTCCCACCCTAATTTTGTTTTAGCTTTAGTAGGATCTCCTACTAGAAGATCGACTTCTGTTGGTCTGTAATATTTAGGATCAATAGATAGAATTTCTTTGTCAATACCTACTTGGTATTTTGAATTCGAACATGATTTTATATATGCTTTTTCTTCAATTCCCTTACCTTTAAAATGCAACTCTATCCCCAATTCCCTAAAACTTAATATAACAAAATCTCTAACCGATGTTGTCTTTCCTGTAGCTATAACCCAATCTTCTGGCTCTTCCGCTTGCAAAATCATCCACATCATTTCTACATAATCTTTTGCATGTCCCCAATCTCTTTTAGCATCTAAGTTACCTAAATATAGTTTATCCTGTAAGCCAATCGCTATTCTTGTCGCTGCTCTGGTAATTTTTCTAGTAACAAAAGTTTCCCCTCTTAAAGGAGATTCATGATTGAATAAAATACCATTGCAAGCAAACATATTATAAGCTTCCCTATAATTTACCGTAATCCAATAAGCATATATTTTTGCTACTGCATATGGGCTTCTTGGATAGAACGGCGTGGTTTCAGATTGTGGCACTTCCTGTACTTTACCATATAATTCGGATGTCGATGCTTGATAAATGCGTGTTTTATTTTCTAAACCTAAAAGACGTACAGCATCCAGAACACGAAGAGTCCCTAAACCATCTGCATTACCCGTATATTCTGGAATATCAAAAGAAACTCTAACATGGCTCATTGCTGCTAAATTATAAATCTCATCAGGCTGTATTTCTTTTATTAAACGAATTAAATTAGAGCTATCTGTCATATCTCCATAATGCAAAATAAAATTCCTGTGTTCAATATGAGGATCTTGATATAAATGATCTATTCTATCTGTATTAAACTGAGAGGATCTCCTTTTAATACCGTGAACTATATAATTTTTCTTTAATAAAAACTCACTTAAATACGCACCGTCTTGACCGGTCACCCCTGTTATTAAGGCTACTTTTATTTTACTCATTATAAATATTTAATATTTTCTACTATTATAATACCAATCTGCATGCCTTCTTTCTTTACCCAAATAAAATTGAAGACCAACAGTAAAATTCACAAAGTTTCCCTGAACCTTTTTTCTGTTTATATATAATAATTCTCCACTATAGGAATATTGTTGTTGTGTGTTAATGATATAAACCATATCAAAAGTTAAAGCCATATCGTCTGATAACCTAAACTGTGGCGTTAAGCCAAAAATGAGGTTTCCTATTCTTTCATATCTTTTGGTGTTGTAAGGGGTTAATTCAAATGTAAATTCACCTCCATTTTTAAATCGTCTAATCGACTCGGGGAAAGCATAAGTCACACCAATTCCAGCATGAAAAAGGATATTAAAATTATTATTGAGTAAATCGAGCCTATTGCTTAAGTTATAAACAGCTTCTATTCCTAGCCTGTGATAGCCATTCCCTATATTTTTATTTTTTTTATCTCGAAATCTATCATTAGCATAATGCAGTTTAAAGCCAAAATATTCATCGAACATATACCTGACTCCTAAATCTATATGGTTTGGTAAGATATAATCGGATGCAGTAATATCATCTTTAGGGGTAATCGGTATATTAAATCCATATCCCGCTTCAATCGAAAACCTATTATATTTTCTTTGAGAAAACAGTAGCTCTACAAAAAAAAGTAAGAAAATTAAAAGGTATATTTTTTTCAAGCAAAAATATTATTAGTTAATTTTTTTACAATTTAATTATTTTTGACTTAAAATTCGTTTTATTTTTAAATAAAAAACCTACAAAACTGTTTTTTACACAGACAATTAACTGCGTTTTTGTTATTAATGGAAAAGTTTAGTCATAAAGTCAGAAGACATTATAATAACATGTTGAATGAATTAAAAGGAAAAGAAATCAGAAATTCTGAATACTTTTAAATCAAGTTTAAAAGAACCTCCAATCTTTGATTTAAATTCATTAAACTTAATATGGAGTTTCAGAAACCAAGTTAGAATCGTTGTTATTAATATGATATTTTTGAGCTGTTGCTAGAGTGCATAAAAAACCAATGATTAAAAAGGCTATTTGTTTTAATAAATTATTCTCCATAATAGGCTGTTATTTCGTTTCTCATCATTTCCCATTGCCATCTCCAAAAGCTTATACCTGACAAATAGGATCTGATTGTTGATTAAATCCTAGATGAAAGCGTAGTATATTCAGTTCTACATCATCTGTAAGCGGTTTTGCTTGTATGCTCATATAATATGTAGGTTATGGTCATCAATTTTAAAGAAAATTACGACAAATAAAACACTAAATTTCTATAAATGTAGAACTATAAAAATCCTGATGCGTTCAATTTCTTATTTTTTACCATTTTTGATTGGTGAAAAAAGTGTGTTTATTTGATATAATTTAGGAAGAAGAAGATTAAAATATTGTACTTATACTTTACCTAAACAAAAAAAGCCTCTACAAGAAATCTTGTAAAGGCTTTGTACTGAAGACGGGACTTGAACCCGTACGTCCTAATGGACATTGGATTTTAAACCGAAAACATTATTGTTAAAAGTTATTCTGAAACCTAACTTATTGCTTTTTAATTATTTTAGACATTAAAGCTTCAAGAACATCAAACTTTTTACGTAAAAGTTGATTTTCTTCTTTAAGTTCTTTTATTTCAGAAACTTGTTTTTCTAAAAACTCAATTTCTTTTCCTTGTTCAATAGTATAAAGTGTTAGCTCTTCAATTTTTTGTAACAATTTAGAATCCATGTCTCCTAAAAAGAAACCATCTTTTTTCACTGCATCGGCACTGGGAATATCTTTTAAATGACCTTTTTCTTTGATGTATTGCTCAACTTCTATTAGTGTTGGTAAGTTGTAATTACTTTTGAAAACAAAATCTGCCCAATTCCCATGTGTGGCTATTTTTACTTCTTCGGCTGCTATTTTTCCTAAAACACCTAATTTGAAGCCTTTGGTATCTGTGGTACCGATGCCCAAATTCCCTCCATTTATATAAGAATTACCCCCAGAAATAAATCTTACTTTCACTTCATTATTACTATCATATATATTCATATAGTGCTCACTTGTTCCTCCAAAAAGAAACTGGGTCCTTTCTCCTAATGAACTATTTCTTTTAAAATAAATATTACCTCCCCATCTGTTATTTTTAAACGTAGTTGTTCCTGCCCCACCATCAACATAGTCAATTCTGAAACCTTCTGAATTGGATCCGCTCATAATTCCAACTCCAATTACTCCATTCACATGAAGTTTTTTACTAGGATTGATAACTCCTATTCCTAAATTACCATTTGGTAATATTGATACTTTTTCTACTAAAGGATTGTTGTTAGGGTTTGTCCCATTTTCTTGCAAAAAGAAACCAAGTCTATCACCAGCATTACCACTCCCATTCATGATAGACGAAATCTTTGAAGTAGGCACGGACTTTTGGGATCCTGTCTTAAATTCTAATGAGGTAGACATGTGAGAAACCCAACCTGAATTAGTTAACCTTAACCCCACAGCATCAGCACTACTATTTTCAGTTACTTCTAATTTTCTCGCTGGTGTCGTTGTCCCAATCCCAACATTAACTCCTGTTTCTGTAACTTGTGCAAATGCTAAACTGCCAATAAAAAAGTTTAATAAAAGTAGTTTTTTCATAATTGTTTATGCTATTTATTGTTTTATATTACTTAGTAATTTTTCAATTTCGGTTAATCTGATAGACAGATGTTTTAATTTTTTATTTTCTTTTTTTAGAGTTTCAATTTCTTTTCCTTGTTCAATAGTATAAAGTGTTAACTCCTCAATTTTTTGTAATAATTTAGAATCCATGTCTCCTAAAAAGAAACCATCTTTTTTCACTGCATCGGCACTGGGAATATCTTTTAAATGACCTTTTTCTTTGATGTATTGCTCAACTTCTATTAGTGTTGGTAAGTTGTAATTACTTTTGAAAACAAAATCTGCCCAATTCCCATGTGTGGCTATTTTTACTTCTTCGGCTGCTATTTTTCCTAAAACACCTAATTTGAAGCCTTTGGTATCTGTGGTACCGATGCCAACATTCCCCTCTCTGTTTATGTACATTCTTGTCGCAGGAGTGATTACTTGCCCTGCAATTGTATTTCCTGAATTAGTATAGAAATATAATTGTCCCCAACTACTCCTTATTCCCGAATACCCATAATTAACATTATGACTCGAAGGTGTAACCAATTTATTGTGATTTACTCCTCCTTGTTCAACTGCCATGTTTGAGCCAAACATAGCATTCCCACCTGATGAACCTGAAATATTTGCTCCAAAATTGTTCCCTACAACCAATCGACTATTTGGAGATGTTTCACCTATTCCAACATTGACTCCTGTATCTGTAACTTGTGCAAATGCTATACTGCCAATAAAAAGAGGTAATAAAAGTAATTTCTTCATAAGAATATTTATTATAGTTTTAAATAAGACTTAAAACTAATGATATCTTATGAACTAAAAGTAAGGTTTTACCTTACTTTTAGTAAGGTTTTTATTTTTTTTTAAAATTTATATAGAATATTATATTTGGGAAACAAAAAAAGCCTCTACAAGAAATCTTGTAAAGGCTTAGTACTGAAGACGGGACTTGAACCCGTACGTCCTAATGGACATTGGATTTTAAGTCCAACGTGTCTACCAATTCCACCACTTCAGCATGATCCGATATGTATAACACACATCGTTGGTATATTTTATGAAAGTATCAGAGCGAAAGACGGGATTTGAACCCGCGACCCCCACCTTGGCAAGGTGATGCTCTACCCCTGAGCTACTTTCGCAGTCTTTTTAATGAACGAGCAATATCGCTATTGCGGATGCAAATTTAAAATATTTCTTTTAAAAGCAAAGCCTTTTATTAAAATAAATAAAATTTATTTTACGCACGCTTTTTCTTGACCAGCATACGCTTAATTTCATTGAGTTTCATAAGCGCTTCCACAGGCGTAAGTGTATCAATATCAGTATCTAATATTTCATCCTTGATATTTTCTAATAAGGGGTCGTCTAAATTAAAAAAGCTGAGTTGCATCTCATCGTCTATCGATTTAACCTTATCTGTGAGCTCTTCACTGGAATGAGACTTCTCTAATTTCTTTAAAATCTTATTAGCACGGCGTAATACTTGTTGCGGCATGCCTGCCATTTTAGCAACATGAATACCAAAACTATGCTCACTTCCACCTGCAACCAGTTTTCTTAAAAAAAGCACATTGTCTTTTAACTCTTTAACCGATACGTTAAAGTTTTTAATACCATCAAATGTTTCGGTCATTTCATTTAACTCATGGTAATGTGTTGCAAATAACGTTTTAGGTTTTGCAGGGTGTTGATGTAAATACTCGCTAATAGCCCAAGCTATTGAAATACCATCGTAAGTACTAGTACCACGACCTATCTCATCAAGCAGTACCAAACTTCTGTCTGATATATTATTTAGAATAGATGCTGTTTCATTCATTTCTACCATAAAGGTCGATTCGCCCATCGAAATATTATCACTGGCACCAACTCTTGTAAAAATTTTGTCGACTAAACCTATACGAGCTTCTTTTGCTGGCACAAAACTTCCTATTTGGGCTAATAGTACAATCAATGCTGTTTGACGCAAAATAGCCGATTTACCAGACATGTTTGGACCTGTAATCATGATGATTTGTTGGGTCGTTCTATCTAAAAACACATCATTGGCAATATATGCTTCACCAATGGGTAATTGTTTTTCTATAACAGGATGTCGACCATCCTTGATTTCTAAATCGAAAGAATCATCAATAGTCGGGTACACATATTTATTATTATTTGCTAATTGCGCAAATCCACATAAACAATCTAATTGTCCTATTAAATGGGCATTTTGCTGTACCACTTTTATATATAAGTTCATCCAGCTAACCAAATCTGCAAACAACTGTTGTTCTATGGCTTGAATTCTATCTTCAGCCCCTAATATCTTAGCTTCATATTCTTTGAGTTCTTCTGTAATGTATCTTTCGGCACTTACCAAAGTCTGCTTTCTAATCCATTCTTCAGGCACCTTATCTTTATGAGTGTTACGTACTTCAATATAATAGCCAAATACGTTGTTTGAGGCTATTTTTAAAGACGTAATACCTGTACGCTCACTTTCGCGCTCCAACATACTGTCTAAATAGTCTTTTCCAGATTTTGATAAGCCTCTCAACTCATCCAATTCTGAAGAAAACCCAGGCGCAATACTATTCCCTTTTAATATATTTACAGGCGCATCCTCATTGAGCGTTTCTTTAATTTTTTCGCGAAGCACATCACAACTCTGGAGTGTGTCTCCAATAGTTTTAAGCGATTCATTTTCACAATTTGATGCTAAAGATTTTATAGGCACGATAGCCTCTAAGGAGTTTTTAAGCTGAATCACTTCACGCGGATTCACCTTCCCTGTCGCTATTTTAGAAATGAGTCGTTCTAAATCGCCAATATGCTTAATATGGTTCTGTATTTGTTGAAGCATGGTCGTTTCCTGAGTTAAAAAACTCACCACTTCATGACGTTGTTTAATCTTATCAACGTTCTTTAAAGGCAATGCCAACCAACGCTTTAATAACCTTCCACCCATAGGCGAAATAGTTTTATCAATCACATTTAAAAGCGTGACAGCATTATGATTAGTCGAATTATAAAGTTCTAAATTCCTAATCGTAAATTTATCCATCCACACATATGCATCCTCAGCAATTCTAGAAATAGATGTAATGTGCTGCAGTTTGTTATGTTGCGTTTCTGATAAATAATGAAGAATAGAACCTGATGCAATAATGCCTTCATACAAATCCTCAATACCAAAACCTTTTAGAGTTTTAGTATCGAAATGCTTCGTTAATGTTTCATAGGCATAATCGGTTTGGTATACCCAATCTTCCATATAAAATGTATGAAAATCATTCCCAAAGGTTTCATTAAACGTGGTACGTTTTTGTTTGGAAACCAGGACCTCACTCGGATTGAAATTCTGTAATAACTTATCAATATACTCTGCGTTACCTTGCGAAGTTAAAAACTCACCTGTAGAAATATCTAAAAACGAAATACCTATATATTTTTTATCAAAATAAACCGAACACAAAAAGTTATTAGATTTTGATACTAAAACCTCATCGTTTAATGCCACACCAGGTGTTACCAACTCTGTTACACCACGTTTTACGATCGTTTTGGTTTGCTTAGGATCCTCCAATTGATCACAGATTGCCACACGCTCGCCTGCCTTCACTAATTTAGGCAAATACGTATTTAATGAGTGATGCGGAAAACCAGCCAATTCGATTTCACTTTCGCTACCAGCACCTCGTTTGGTTAAAATAATCCCTAAAATACCTGCCGTTTTAACCGCATCTTCTCCAAAAGTTTCGTAAAAATCGCCAACACGAAACAATAATAAGGCATCAGGATATTTAGCCTTAATAGTATTATACTGTTTCATTAAAGGCGTTTCTTTTTTTGATTTTTTAGCCAATTGTAAAGTGGTTTTTAAATGTTATTTTTGCAAGTATTGTAAGATTGCTAATGTAGTATTTATTTTGATTTTTTTTAAAATTGAGACACTTGAAGTTATCTACAATTAGCTTAAGATTTCAACAATATTTGTGTCATTAAAAAAGAGGAACAACTGTGGTAATCTTATAAAAAAAATTCTGAGTTTTATTAAACAGATGACTACATCACAAAAAAAACACCTCACAATAATGTGAAACAAGACGATTTCCGCCGAAGTTTATCTTGAGCGATAGTCGAGAAAGGCTGGAAAGAGAGAAAGAAAGAAAACAATTTTCTATGCGTAAACTAAAAAATAGCGAATTAGACCGATTGAGTGTTGACGATTTTAAATTGGTAAAAAAAACACCAATCATTATTGTTTTAGATAACATTAGAAGCCTTAATAATATTGGTTCTGTATTTAGAACGAGTGATGCTTTTCTAATTAAAAAGATTTACCTCTGCGGCATCACAGCTAAACCGCCTCATAAAGACATTCATAAAACAGCCTTGGGCAGTACCGATACGGTAGACTGGGAATATATAGAGAACACTATGGATTTAGTTAAGACTCTTCAAGCCGAAAAGATAAAAGTATGTGCTATTGAACAAGCCGAAAACGCGACCATACTAAACAATTTTAAGCCTGAAGCCGACACGACTTACGCTCTGGTTTTTGGTAACGAAGTAAAAGGAGTGGATCAAAATGTGGTTAGTGCTAGCGATACTGTTATTGAAATTCCACAGTTTGGGACCAAACACTCATTAAATATTTCTGTGAGTTGTGGTGTTGTGGTTTGGGATGTGTTCTCTAAGTTGAATAACTAAACACTATTGAACTAATATTAATCGCAAAATTCACACAAGAATTTCAACGATTAATTATTAGTTATTTTTGAACCATTACTCATGGCTATCATTTTGTTTTTAAGCAATCTATAATCTGGTCTTTTACTATTCTCTAAATCAATGAACAATTCAGAAGGATTGGTTCTGGAATAGATATTAAAAAAAGAAGGGTTTTTGTACCAACTTTCTAAATCTTTATTGTTCTCGTTAAAGTTTAAAAAAACAGTTCCTTTACAATTGTTAAAATATGTATTTTCAAATTGTATCCTACCCAAACTGGTATCATTAATTTTCATATTTTCATCAAGTATTACTGCTTTACTAAAACCAGACATCACACTTCTGTCAATTTTAAAGTTTGTATTTTCACCTATGTATATGCATTCCTTTATCAGACCTACTTCAATTCCATAATCTAAGTTTTTAGCATCTGTTAAAAGTGTCATGTTTTTTGCTATTACTACTGTTTCTTCTTTAGTAAAATCGACCTCTTTAACATTATTGTAAGAGATTGCGTTAATACATCTAGATTCATCAGATGATATATAAGGCGATCGAACAGCTAATGAATTATTTATATTACATACTGCTCCGTAGCTAAAATTATAATCACTTCCATTAGATTTGTATGAAATCATTTTATCTAAGTTAACTTCTCCTCCGATAACGTTAAAGGAATTACCCGCAGAATAGCTTACCATGACATTATTTATTATAGTTTTCGCCCCTACACCTCCTAATAAGAAAGCATTGGAAACATGAGATCTTTTCGTTTTTCCTCCTGCATATTCTACTCTTACGTATGATATAAATCCAGAGTGATCTTTTAAGCCTTCTCCTCCAAAATTTGTGTATTTATAGTGTGCGGGTTCAATTTCTGCATAAAAAGAAGTTCCAGAACTTTTCTCCAATTTGTTCGTATGCCCATCTCCAAGTATTATTATACCTCCCCAATCTCCTGCTTTTTTGGTGGTTTTATTTGAAGTAAAAACAATAGGATCGGTTAAAGTCCCTTCTGCTATTATAGCTGCTCCTACTGTAATAGTAAGCGTTGCTTTCGATTCAGAATCCCCCATAATCACTGTTCCAGGTTCTATACTAAGAATGGCATTATTTGTAACGAAAACATTTCCCAACAATAAATAAGTTTTTTCTTTATAAAGTGTTGTATCCTCTGTTATATTACCAGTCAATACGTGAGTACTCTCTCCGTAATCTACAGTATTGGGTCTAAATTCCGTCCAGGTATTCAGCCAATTATCAGCGCCTATTATACCTCTTTCTTGTTGAGCGCTAACACTTGCAGAAACTACTGTTAGCAACCATATTATTTTAGTGAGATTTTTCATGATAAATAGTTATTATTAAAATAGTTCTTTATTAGGCTCCATAGAACCTTCTTAACTTTTAATAGAAAAGCCGTTTAAAAAACTAGTATCCACCAAATACATTTCTTTAGTTCGCTTATTTTGAATTAACACGCGCTCTTCTTTAGTGTACAATTTCGCTTTAGTTATATGTAAACTTAAAACAGTTTTTTTTGATATTAATTGGTCTTTCAAGAACCTATTGGTTGGCTTGCTCAATACAAAATATTCGCCTACAACCGAGTAATTTCCTGTTATTTCTTCGGGAGGCACAATGCTATTTTGCAACGTATAACCCTTTTTATTTTTTAGGTTTTTAATATCTTTTATTTTCTTAGTTCTGGATAATTTCTCTCTTAAAGCAACAATTGATTCATAAGTAGGTTTTTCTGGAACTTTAATTTTATTATCTAATTTCAATAAAACCTTGTTTAAATGCACTTTCATATTCTCAGGATTTAAACTAAGAAGTAAAAATCCAGCCTTCATATCTTTATTTATGTGCTTATCGGAATAAAAAAGATCTTTAATATGATAATTTGAAGCTAGAATTTGTGCTTCTTTTAAAAGTGTTACTTTATTTCTGAAAGACTTACTTGAGTTGTTAAAAGCAATAACTTTGTTTTTAATAGTTGATAGGTCATTAAATTTATCAAGTGCCTTAAAATAATTTGCTGTTTTAGAAATACTATCAGCTATTACTTTCTCTAACTCACTTTTTAATTTAGTATATTCTGGATTTAATGATCCCTTTGTTTTTACATAAGAGACGCTATAAATTTCTGAAGTAGATTGTCCTTTTAACGTTTGCTTCCTAGTGTTAAGCCTGTTAAATTCGTAGTGCTTTTCTTGAGAATATGTATTACACACTGTTAAGAATGTAAGCACTGAACATATGAAAATAGTTTTCATAAATTATAGATTAAGTTTAACAAAGTAAATGAGGGTATACCAAATGTATGTACTAACCTTCTATAGCCTCAAAAAAACTCGCTTAAATACAAGTTTTCTTGTTTAAACGGCTTGATTTATGGCATTTAGGCATTAATAACCAAGGAAAATATGTCATAAAAAAGAGACAAAACGACACTAATATTTAATTATTGGCCGTAGTTTTACATGATTAACTACTTTATAACAAACAACATACATACTTGTATTTTAAGCGGCTCTACTAAAATTAACTGTTAGCACATTATACATCAAAAAGACATGATGTTTTAATAAAATAACTGCTATTTTTACAGTAGAAAAGTTAAAATCAATAACTTTAAAATATACTTATAATTAAATATTAGCTTTAACAAACTAACATCTCACCAATAAACTAACTAAAAAAACAACAATGCGGCTTTTTATACTTTCTTTAATAGGATTATTACTTTTTTCCTGTAATTCTAAAACCAATGACCAGGAAAAAACAACTCCTAAGAACCCAGAAAAAGCATTTCCTTTATTCATTAAAGATTTAGACCCAAACAGAGAGTTAAGCACAGCAATGAAACGTAGTTTCAAACATTACGAAGCACCACGTTTATTAGATAACGAGCTGTATTCTAACTTTAGATATACCGAATTAGAAGGCTTTTATTATAATGATGGCGATGGCACTATAACACGTCGAGACCCTTCGAAAATTATTTTCGAAAACGGCACATATTATGTATGGTATACTTACCGAAATACGCCTACTAAACCTCTGGGGTATGCCAAATGTAATGATACGATCCCATCTGTAGATTGGGATTTATGTGACATCTGGTATGCTACCAGCACCGATGGTTTTACTTGGAAGGAACAAGGTGTTGCTATTCCAAGACCATTAAAACCAAACCCTGGTTGGCGCTCGGTTTCAACTACCGATATTTTAAAATGGAAAAATAAATACTATCTGTATTATCAAGCATTTAGCGCACCAAGCGGAAAACCTTCTAATGGTGGTGGTAGCGATGTTTGTCCAGTTGCCATGTCTTATGCCGATTCCCCAAATGGTCCATGGACGCCATTAAACAAAGTTGTTATAGATTTTGGCGCAGAAGACGAATGGGATCATCGGGTTATTCACGATCCTTACCCTTTAGTACATAACGGAAAAATATATGTATACTATAAATCTGGTATGGATGGCAGAGACGCCAATAGAAAACACTGGGACGGCTGGGGTGTTGCCATAGCAGAATCTCCCGAGGGACCTTATATTAAACATCCACTAAATCCAGTAATGAACTCTGGTCATGAAACTATACTATTCCCTTATAAAGAAGGTGTTGCAGCCATAGTAACGACAGATGGTATAGAACATTACACGATACAATATGCTAAAGATTGGGTGAATTTTGAAATTGCTTCGGTTGGTAAGATGTTACCCATTGCTGCTGGACCTTTTTCTCCTGATGCATTTACCGATTCTAATAATGCCGATGGTATCACCTGGGGTTTATCACATTTTATTAATGCTGGAGATAACTGGGATAAAATGTATACGAAATTAGCACGTTTTGATTGCGATTTAAGTCAAAAAACAAACGACCCAAGTATGAAAAAGTCTAATTTACTGTATCCAAACGATCTCTATTTCAAGTATAGCCTATCAAAAGAACAGCGTGAACGGATCGCTAAAGAAAATGAAACTGTTTTAGGAAAAAAATAATTTTTTGCCTGAGACCGTCCAAAAAATTTATAAATTGTCATTTTGAGCGCGGACGAAAAACTCCTAGATCCTGTTTAAGCAGATCTTTAATTTTTAAGAGATTCTTCATGACGTTCCGAAGGGCATTTTTGAACAGTTTTAGGTTTAAAATGTTTAGCCGTAACACCGTAATTTAGGATATTAATGAAAAACATAGAAGTAAATACAAACCCTGAAGTTAAATTGGTTTTCGATAATTATCCTGATTCCGTTAAAAAGAGAATGACACACCTACGAAAATTGATTATAGAAACTGCTAATGAAACAGAAGGCATAACCCACTTGGAAGAAACACTAAAATGGGGAGAACCAAGCTATCTCACAAAAAAAGGCAGTACCATTAGAATAGATTGGAAATCTAAAAAGCCAAACCAGTATGCCATGTATTTTCAATGTACAAGCAGATTGGTATCTACATTTAGAACCGTTTATAAAAACACACTTGATTTTGAAGGTAAAAGGGCGATTGTTCTTCAACTAAAAGAAGAACTCCCTAAAGAAGCTTTAAAGAATTGTATTGCTTCTGCACTGACATACCATAAAGTGAAGCATTTACCTTTATTGGGGATGTAAAACAGCACTCTCATTTGTAAATTTTCATCTACAATTTTGTTTGATTCTAAACTTACGAAATTAGAACTTCGCTTATTAATCGATGTAATTCAATATTTGGAACGGCATTATACCTTAACGTTAGGCACAAGCTGAATGAAAATTTTCGATAACATGTACGGAGTTATTGAAAATCTAAATACTTTAGAAAATTATTTCACTAGAGGAACTAAATATGAAATTGAACAAATTGAAAATATAGTTCAAATAAATCTATCGATTAAGGAAAGAACAAAAGGGAAACAAAATCAACTCCAATAAATAAATTACAAGTAAGTAATGATATACTCTATATTAATGAAAAAATAGTGCTATCTGTAAAGTTAGACTCAATAAAAGTTGAGAAATTAAAAAAGAGGTATAAAACCGACTTTTATATAATTATGGATGATGCTAATAATTATAAGTATGAAGCAACTAAATATTTAGAAAATAAAAGGAATTAACGTTCATTACTTTTCACAAAATGTAATTGCCTACTTAATAAATGATAAATATAAATTTCTAAACGTTAATGAGATAAATTCTCCATTAAATCTATTATTTTACAAAAAGAACAATCCAATTCGGGAAGTAGTTCCTATTGATGTTAATTTAGATTTCGAGGAATACTTTAAAAATAAATAACGTTGCCTAACCACCGTGTATATAAAACACACTTGATTTTGAGGGTAAAAGAGCTTCCTGAAGAAACTTTAAAAAGCTGTATTAAAGCTGCACTAACCTATCACAAAGTAAAGCATTTCCCTTTGTTGGACATGTAGGGAGACATAGACTGAACATAACAACAAAGTAAATTCACTAGATTCAGGGTAGTTTAACCAATAATTCATATGTAAATTTGCATAATGCTTTTAAAAAACGCAGACTCAAATGAATAAAAAATTACTGTTATTATTCGCAACATGTTTCCATTTAATAACATTTGCCAATGACGGAGCTTATTATGCTTCTGGCAATCAGCTAATACCAATAACAGAAACTCAAATTAGCATTTCCAAAGAGGTTTTGAATATTGTTAGAAAAATAGATAATTCGGGTGATTATGTTTATGTGACAGTAAATTACACTTTTTATAATCCTGGTCTTGAGAAAAAAATCCTAGTTGGATTTGAGGCGCCTTCTCCAACTGGTGACGTAGATGGTTATCCCAAAAATGGTGCACATCCGTACATCTCCAAATTCAATGTAAAAATGAATGGAAAAATGTTAAAATTTAAAGCTTCAATAGTAAACAAAGAAAACTATTACGTTAATAATAAAATTGATTCTAAGACCGAAGAAGAAGTTATTGATAAGGATTTTAACACTAATGCCCCAGAATTCTACTATGTCTATCATTTTGATACAAATTTTAAATCTGGCATAAACAAAATCACCCATACATATAGATTTGAAATATCAAACTCTATGCTGTACCATTATAATTTTGATTATATTTTAACTGCTGCAAATAGATGGAAAAATAATCAAATAGATGATTTCACCTTGAATATTGATATGGGACCTAATGAAGGCTTTAGTTTAAAAAACACCTTTTTCAAGAATAAAAATGAGTGGCTTATCCAAAATGGAAGAAGTCTTTATTCTGATGATCTTACAAAATTTATTACTCATACTGGAGGCATAAGCTTTAAAAGAAAAAATTTCAGACCCAATGGCGAACTTTATTTATATTCTACAAGTGGTTTAATGAAGAATTCCTATACATCATTTGATTATTCTAGGCATAATCTGCCAAACCTTATTAATGTTGGAGAAGAGGAAACCCCTACAAATTCTGTAGATGAGAACTCTTTTAAAGTTCTCAAGAACTTACCATTTGCTATTAAAGAGTATGTTTTTAAGACTAAGTTTATACAAGATTATTATTTATCACAAAATTGGTATAAACCAAATCCCAAATACAAAGCTAGTCTAGAAACATTGGCTATTGATGAGAAAAATTGGTTAAAAATTGTCAAATCTAAAGAATGGGATAAATAGTAAAAACAAAATACGAAGTACAGGTGAATTAAAAAATGATATTACTGTAACATAAAACTTACCACAATATAAAATATTTACCTTTGTTAATTAAGAAAAAGCACTTAAGTAAATCTCAAAAACCTATTAATATAAATAATCGATGAAAAAAATTCTTATAATTTTACTTTTAACTACAATTTTTGCATGCAATTCTGGAAACAAAACAAAGAGTGAGACTCAAAAGGACAATGTTTCCAACATTAAAACCGAAACAAAGAATGAACCTAAAAAAGACTATATATCGAGTATAAAAACTGAAACAAAAACAAATATAGATTCTAACTCAGATATTATCTCTAAATTCTTAGCTGATATAAGTATATTAAAAGAAGTTGAGGACAAAAATCCCATTGTTTTATTTCAAAAGTTGGCTAAAGATAAAGCAAGCAAAGTATTAACAGTCTCTAAAGACAACATGAAAGACATACTATCTTCAGCAAAAAAATACAGCAACTGTGTTATTACTACGGGCGACCATACTATTGTTAAAATAATCGACATAAATAACTGCAAACAATCTCGGTCATGGGAAGCCTGCATGCCTTTTGCGAAAGGATATATTAAAAAAGGTGAATTTATATTACAAGAAGATTATATTAACAATATTATTGGTATTCCTGACTCACAAGTAAGAAAAGCGTATCTGTTTGATTAAGAATTAAATCTAAATGTCATATTACTTGCTCTCCTAATAATGGGATTTATTGAATAAATTAATACTACTTTATTTATAGAAATAACCAATGAATAAAATAGCAGACAAAAGCTTAAAAATAAAAGCAGCCGATGTTAATATAAATACAGAAGTTCTAAGCACGATAGATAGAAATTTTATACTTGAATCAATCTCATCTAATAAAGTTGAAGGCTCATCAATAGACAAAAACTCAAAACACGTTAAACTAGACAAGGAAATAATTTAGTTTATCAGTGGATATAAATCATTCAAAATGGATTTATATCCTAATCGTTATTGACATTAAAAACAAGAATGAAAAGAAATTATACAATTGATACACTGAGAACTATCGCTACATTTTTGGTTATTTTATTACATATATCTGCAAGCTTTGTTATTGAAGGTAAAGAAAACGATGCATATGATATATCTTTTTGGATTGGCAACGTTATTGATTCCTTTACAAGAATATGTGTGCCTCTTTTTGTTTTAATTAGTGGTTTACATTTGGTTGGAAGAAAAGAATCCTTTAAACAATCATATGGAAAAAGAGCATCAAGAATATTACTACCTATTTTTGTATGGACAATTATTTACTTGATGTATAAAGCTGCTCTACAATACTTATCGAGCAACGCAATTGATTATAAACCTCTGTTTTCATCCTTAATTTCAGGAAAACCATTTTATCACATGTGGTATTTGTATATGATAATAGGATTGTATTTTTTTGCTCCAATACTTAACAATAACATATCTCTCATTTCAAGAAAGGCATTATGGCTTATATCCGTTTTCCTATTGTTTTTCGGTATGTTAAATTCAGCTTATAATTTATTTTTAAGAAACAGCCCATCATTTTTACTATGGTTTATTGACTATTTAGGATATTTCCTACTTGGCTACATGTTTAAAAATTCTAATAAGAATATATCAATAATAACTTTGGCAATCATATATTTGATTTCGAGTGTACTTATATCTATTCTCTCTTTCTATACAATAAAACATTTTGATAGTTTATACTTTTACTCATATCTCTCACCATTGGTAGTAGTTGCATCTTTAAGTTTTTACAAAATATTTCAGCAAATACGACTTCCTGAAAATATACTGTCTAGGATTTCTAACCTAACATTAGGTATCTATTTAATACACGCTGGAATATTAGATGTAATTAATAAAAGTATTGATAAGTTTAATTTTAAAGTTTTTGATAATCCAGTGATAGAAATTTCTGTAAAGTTCATCATTGTTTTACTGATTTCAACACTGATTACATATATGTTTAGTCAGTCAAAATACTTAAAGAGAATAATATAAACAATAAATACGCAAAATAAGTAAAGAGCTATAAATCATGTGCTATATCCCTGCTTCTATTTAATAAATAAACATATACTTTAACGAACAACCCAAAAATCATTCCCTACAAATCTCCCCCAAAAGCCATAAGTAATCCAGCCTATTTTCAATAAAATCCTTATCTGAAATATCGATGATTTTCACATTAAAATCAGACTGCGATTTTAAAAACTCCAAATACCCAGCATTAATTTTTTCCAAGTAGTCGTTTTCGATGTTTTGTTCGTAATCACGACCCCGTTTCTTAATATTCTCTTGTAATCGCTCTGTATTTTGATATAAATAAACATACAAATCGGGTTTTGCAATCTCTTTGTACATTAAATAAAATAACTTCCTGTACAACTTAAACTCGTCTTCTTGCAATGTGATTTTTGAAAAAATAAGCGACTTAAACACATCGTAATCACTAACAATGAAATCTTTAAACAAATCGAGTTGAGACAAATCATCAGATATTTGTTGATAGCGGTCTGCTAAAAAAGACATTTCTAAAGGAAAAGCATAACGGGAGGCATCTTCATAAAATTTAGGCAAAAATGGATTATCTGCAAAACGCTCTAATATAAGTTTAGCATTATAATCGTGCCCTATTTTGTTTGCCAAACTCGTTTTTCCTGCACCTATATTACCTTCAATAGCAATGTAATTATACTTTGAAAAATTAAAAGCTTTTCTTGGATTTTTCAACCAAATATTAATAGGTTCCAAAACACTTTTATCTTCACATTCGGTTAACAAAACAGACACATCCTTATCTAATTTAGGATGTCTTGTTTTTGAGGCTATATCATTAAGTGGCACCAGGACAAACTTGCGTTTCTCCATTTCTGGGTGTGGTACTTGCAGTGTTTCAGTCTCAATAATAACTTCTTCTGCCAAAAGAATATCTAGATCTATAATACGTGCTTCATAACCTTCCAAACTTTTCTTGATACGTCCTAAATCAATTTCAATAGTTTGTAAAGTTTTTAGGAGTTTTTGAGGCTCTAAATAACTTTCTAAAACCAAACAGGCATTAAAAAAGTCATCACTCTCAAACCCAAAAGCAGGTGATTTATATACTTTAGAAATCAGTTTTATATTACCAGCCCTAACATGGATTAAATCGACAGCGTTTTGAAGATTTTTAAATTTATCTCCTTTATTACTGCCTAAAGCGATATGAAATGTTCTTGGTTTTATCATAAAAGTATTGGCAAAATAACTAAAACAATTTTTATTCGGTTATATTTACTCTAGCGATTTATTCACAAATTGTTTTCGACTCGTTTCAAAAAACTTTGAAGCACCCGAATACACATGAGTTAAGTCATCATATTACAAAACCAACAACACCCTTTTATTCGCAAATTATATGACATTAAAAGACAAACTTCTTGCCCAGCGTATTTATATGCTTCTTGGAGCTTTATTTATAACATCTTTAGTGGTATCTAATCTCATTTTTCAAAAGTTTTTTTATTGGTACCCGTTTGATATTGAAATTTTTGGAAGTAAACTTTTTGAAATATCAGTTGGTATATTACCCTACCCCATCACTTTTTTAATCACCGATTTAATTAGTGAAATTTATGGTAAAAAACGCGCTAATGATGTTGTTGTTACTGGTATTTTTGCTTCGCTTTTTTCGCTTTTAATAATTCTAGTTGCAGATCGCGTCCCAGCAACAAGCTGGTCTTATGTTAAAGATGATATGTTTAAAACGGTTTTTGGTAATTCTATGATTGCCGTATTTGCAAGTATGCTCACATATTTATTTGCACAGTTTGTCGATATTCAAATTTATCATTTTTGGAAACGGCTCACCAAAGGCAAACATCTTTGGTTACGAAACAACTTTTCTACATGGTTCTCGCAATTCGTTGACACTTTTACAATCGTAACCTTATTATGCTCATTTGGTATCATCGAGTGGTCTAACTTTAAAGGTTTATTAATAAGTGGCTTCTTATTCAAAGTTTTTGTTGCTGCTTGCGATACGCCTCTCTTATATTTAGGAGTTTATTTGTTTAGAAAACGTTTTAATTTAAAAGTGAATGAAGAGATTCATTTACTTTAAGACTTCATGAAAAATTAACATTAAATAAAACAAGTATCATCTTTATAACACCATTTTTACGTATATTCATTGCCTATTTTATATAGTTCATACACCCCTTTTAAATCTATTTTTAATTAAAAATTAAAAAACTTACCAAATGAAAAAAGCTCTAAAAATATCGGGCATTACTTTACTTATTATCCTTGCTCTTTTAATGGTTATTCCTTTTGCTTTTAAAGGAAAAATTAAAGATATAGTGAAGCGATCTATAAACGAAAACCTAAATGCTCAAGTAGAATTTAGCGACGTTAGTTTGAGCTTTATAAAAAGCTTTCCTAAAGCACATGTATCTGTAAGTGATTTAGTTATTACTAATTTCGAACCTTTTAAAGGCGAAACATTTGTAACCTCTAAGAATATAGCACTTACCATGTCGATTAAAGAATTATTTAAAACATCTGGTGAAGAGCCTATTATTGTAAATTCTATTACCGTTGACGAAACCTTACTAACACTAAAAACAGATAAGTTTGGCAATACTAATTTTGATATTGCTAAAAAAGACAAAGAAAATGCTTCCAGTGAAACAGAATCAAGCTCTAGTAGTTTTTCTTTTGATATTGAAAAATACAGCATTAACAATAGTGCTTTAGCTTATATAGATGAGGCATCAAAAACCACAATTTATATATCGGAACTTAATCACATAGGAAAAGGTATCTTTTCTGCAGAAACATCTGAATTAGATACAAAAAGTGAAGCCAACATTAGCTTCACTATTGATAGTAGCACCTATTTAAACAACAACTCCATTAAACTGGATGCTTTAATAGGATTAGATTTAGCAAACAGCAAATACACTTTTAAAGATAATAAGGGCTTTATAAATAAGCTACCTTTAGAGTTTCATGGCTATGTGCAACAATTAGAAAATGGTCAAGAGATTGATATTACTTTTGAAAATCCTGAAACATCTTTTAAAAACTTCTTAGCATTAATCCCCGAAGATTATTCAAAAAACATTGAAGGTGTACAAACCACAGGTGATTTTAACGTTAAAGGTATTATTAAAGGTATTAGCTCAGAAAAAACAATTCCTACTCTAGATATTAGTATCACCTCAAACAATGCCTCTTTTAAATACCCCGATTTGCCAAAACGCGTTGAAAACATTACCATAAATACAGCTATAAAAAATACTACTGGATATGTTGATGACACTTATATTGATATAAAGGCACTTAATTTTAAAATTGATAGTGATGTGTTTAAATCATCAGCTACTTTAAAAAATATCACTAAAAACATGCTGGTAAATGCCAATATTGATGGTATTTTAAATTTAGCAAACATAACAAAAGTATATCCTGTAGAATTAGAAAATACATTAACTGGTACTTTAAAAGGAAACATTCACACAGCTTTCGATATGAAAGCTATTGAGACAAATGCTTACGAACGTATAAAAAATAATGGTTCTGCAAGTATTAGTGATTTTGTGTTTTCTTCAAAAGATATTGTTAATCCTATTCACATTTCTGAAGCCAATATGGCTTTTAATCCTGAGACTGTATCGCTTACTAACTTTAAAGCCAGAACTGGTAATAGTGATTTAAATGCTGCAGGAACTATTAAAAATTTGTTAGGATTTTTATTAAGTGACAATACGCTTCAAGGTTATTTTAATGTGAATTCCACTTTTTTTAAAGTAAGTGATTTTATGTCTGAAGAAGATAAAACAGCATCAGACAGTGATGCAACTCATAAAACAACTCATGAAACAGAATCATTAAAAATTCCCCAATTTTTAGATTGTACTATTAATGCCAACGCTAAAACGGTACTCTATGATAATTTAAACTTAAAAGATGTAAAGGGTACTCTTATACTTAAAGACCAAAAAGCCACACTTAAAGACATGACCTCAAATTTATTTGGTGGCACTTTAGCTATTTCAGGGGACGTTTCTACAAAAAATGAAACACCTACTTTTAATTTAAATTTAGGTGCAGATGGTTTTGATATTGCTCAATCTTTTAAAAGTTTAGAACTATTAAGAAACCTAGCCCCCATTGCGAAACTAATACAAGGCAAACTAAATACCAATATAAATCTGGCAGGTAATTTAGACAATGAATTCTCTCCTAAACTAAGTAGTGTTTCTGGTAATGCCCTTACCGAATTACTAAACACAAAAATTGACTCAAATCAAGGGGAATTGTTTAACAAATTAGAAGGCTCTTTAAATTTTATAGATTTTGACAAATTAAACTTGAAAGACCTCAAAACAAAATTAGAATTTGCTAACGGAAAAGTTAGTGTGAAACCATTTCAATTAAAATACGAAGACATTACTATTGATGTTTCTGGTTCTCATGGCTTTAATAAAAATCTGGATTATAGTGCCGTTTTTAATGTACCAGCCAAGTATTTAGGAAGTGATGTTAATCAATTAATCGGTAAAATTAATGATGACGATGCAAAAAACATAAACATTCCTGTTACTGCAAATATTGGTGGAACCTATATGACACCTTTAGTGAAAACCGATTTAACAAGTGGTGTTAAGACCCTTACGAATCAACTTATAGAAATTGAAAAACAAAAATTACTCAATCAAGGCAAGGGCAAAGTAAAAGACTTAATTAGTGGTGTAATTGGCGGTAATAAAACCAAAACCGATTCTATAAAAAAAGGACAAAACAATTCAGTTAAAGATGTTTTAGGAGGCTTAATAGGCGATAATAAAAATCAAGCAGATTCCACTAAAACAAACACAACAGAAGATGCTGTAAAAAATGCTCTTGGTGGTTTATTAGGCGGAAGGAAGAAAAAAGGTTGATACAAAAAAATAAAGTAGTATTTTTGCACATTATTTTAAATAAATCCTTTTTTATTAGGATGTTAATTTAAAAAAGTTATTATTGTTAACAACCAATTCTATGAATTAAATAAAAATAAATAGCAAAGGTTAAGACATGCTTTAAAAAATAAAATAATAAAAACGTATTTACGGATAGTCCTAAAACGAATAAATTTAAAAATCACACATGCTAAAGATTATTATTAAAGAAGGTGAAAATATTGAGCGTGCCTTAAAACGCTACAAAAGAAAACACAGAAATATCAAGGTTATGCAAAATTTGAGAGATGGTCAATTTTTCACAAAACCATCTGTTAAGAGACGTCGCGAAATTCAAAAAGCCGCATACATTCAAAACTTAAGAGATCAAGAAGATATATAGTAGTATTACAATTAATAAAAAGTTGTATTTGTTGTAAAAGATAAATGCAGCTTTTTTTATTAATCTAAATTCATATTTCATATCATCTTCAAAAATTCATGTAAGCTTTTAAGTTTAATCGCTACAAAAGCTTTATGGTTTTAGTTTATTTATTAATTGGCATATTTGCAGCAATTATAGGAGCATTGCCTTTAGGAGCCTCTAACATTGCAGTTATTAACACCACCTTAAAGCAAAATGCAAAAAAGGCCTTTAAAATTGCCGTAGCAGCTGGAATTGCTGAAGTTCTACTATCGTATTACGCACTACATTGTAATGTGCTCGTAAAAGATTTTTTTAATAATAATTTATGGGTCCAAATAACCCTTGCGTTACTTTTATGCTTTACAGGCATATATTTATTCTTTAAAAAAAAGTCTGAGACACGTCCGAAAAAAAGAAAGATAACACAATCTAAATATGCTACTGGTTTTTTTCTTGGTATATTAAACCCTCCTGTTTTAATCTATTGGGTTATAGCTTTTGGTATTATAAACAACAACGACATCATGCTATCATTACAGTCATCATTTTTTGTGTTATTTTTATTTTTTTGCGGTGTGTATATAGGTAAATTGTTAACCCTATATTTTTATAGCAGATTTAGCTTATTAATTAAAAACAGAGTTCAAAATGTATCACTAGTAATCAATAAAGTAACTGGTGTTTTATTAATTGTTATTGCTTTTGTTCAAGTAGTGAAGTTATATGTGGTTTAATTCATTTCCTTTGTCATTCCTGCCTTTTGTCTTCGCTCAAAGTAAACTGTGGCAAGAATCTGCTAGTTTACAAAATACTTTATCTATAACAGCTTACCAAAATGAATTTCGCATTTTACTAATAAAACCTGTCGAACATTTTACTTTGATTAAACTAAAAATTTAAACTGGATTATATTTTAATATCTCTAACACTTAAGTGGATTCCTGCTTTCGCAGGAATGACAAACCCTTCTTATTTTATAAACTACAAAGAAGCAGCAACCAATTTAATTAATAGATATACTAACAACCAATCCCTCGTTGGCACGAATATTAAAAACGGTTTCATCTTCAAAAATAAGATATTGTCCTTTTACACCGACCAATTTACCTGAGTACTGTTGCTGTTTAACTATATTTAAACTTTTAGGTTTTTCGGGGTATTTATGCACTGGAAATTCTAAATTAGTTTCTGTATTGGTTTCAATAAAATAGTCTTTAGCTTCATCAGGAATATACTGCTTTAAACGCTCACGCCACTCTATTAAATTTTCATCTTCAATATGATTTTTAAGCATTTTTCTCCAATTTGTTTTATCTGCCACATAGTCTTTTAAAGCTACTTCGGTAATACCAGCCAAATAACGGTTCGGAACCTCTACTATTTCAATAGCTTCATGAGCTCCTTGATCTATCCAACGTGTTGGTACTTGGCTCTTTCTTGTAACTCCAACTTTGACATTACTGGAATTAGCTAGATATACAATGTGCGGTTGTAATTGAGCACGTTTTTCAAATTCTATATCGCGATCTTCCTTACCTAAATGAGCTGTACTTAACTCTGGACGCATAATCCAATCGGCTGCCTGTGGCACTTCATAAAAACACTGTTTATCAAACCCTTGTCTATAAATAGGCTTATCTAACCCACAATTTAAACATTGATATTTAACAAATTGAATGGTAATACTTTTATTCAATAATTGATTCATGTTTAAAAAATCATTTTTAAACACTAAATAATATTGAATTGGATTTGCAAACTCAGTTTCCATTTTTGTTAAAACACCTTGGTAAGTCATAAAAAAAAGTCTTATTTTTAAAATCTTAAAGATATAATAAATATGCCAATACCTATAGTAAATTCAATTGCTTCTTGGTTCTTAAAAAAACGATTCCATCAAATAGAATTGTTTTTAAAATACCCTAATGAAGTACAAGACGAATTACTATTAAGCCTTATAGATATTGCAAAAGACACTGAAATTGGTAAAAAATATGATTTTGCTTCTATAAAAAATTACAGAGCATTTTCAGAGCGTGTGCCTATTAAAAACTACGAAGGCTGGCAAGATGTTATTGAACGCTCTAGAAAAGGCGAAACCAATATTTTTTGGCCCAGTCCTATAAAATGGTTTGCTAAATCTAGTGGCACTACCAGAGCAAAAAGTAAATTCATTCCAGTAAGTATAGAATCACTTGAAGATTGTCACTACGCAGCCAGTAAAGATCTACTGTGTATGTATTTAAATAACAATGAAAATTCTCAATTGTTTACAGGGAAGAGCTTACGTCTTGGAGGAAGTAAAGAATTATATAAAGAAAACGGTACAGTGTTTGGCGATTTATCTGCTATTTTAATTGATAATATGCCTTTTTGGGCAGAATATAGTAGTACGCCAAGTAGCAAAGTGTCTTTGATGAGCGATTGGGAGCATAAAATGCAAGCTATTGTAAATGAAACTATAAATGAAAATGTTACAAGCCTTGCTGGCGTTCCCTCATGGATGCTTGTATTACTCAATGATGTTTTAGAAACTACGGGGAAGCAAAATATCCATGATGTATGGCCAAATTTAGAAGTTTATTTTCATGGAGGCGTTAGTTTTACACCATACAAGGATCAGTACAAAAAAATTCTTCCTAATACAGATTTTAAATTTTATGAGATTTATAATGCTTCGGAAGGTTTTTTTGCCATTCAAGATCGAAACAATTCCGATGAATTATTATTGATGCTGGATTATGGAATTTTCTATGAGTTTATTCCCATGAATATTTATGCCACTACTGAAGAAAAGGCGATCCCCTTAAGCGAAGTCCAATTAAATCAAAATTATGCTGTAATAATCACAACCAATGCTGGATTATGGCGTTATAAAATTGGTGACACTATACGGTTTACATCTTTAAGCCCTTATAAAATTAAGGTTTCAGGCAGAACCAAACACCACATAAATGTTTTTGGAGAAGAACTTATAATAGAAAATGCCGAAGACGCTCTAAAAAAAGTTTGTAAGCGTACTAAAGCTGAAATTGTGGATTATACAGCTGCACCTATCTTTATGGAAGGCAAAGAAAAAGGTGCCCACGAATGGTTAATTGAATTTAAAACACCTCCTAAAGACATCCATTATTTTAATGAGCTGTTTGACAATGCTTTAAAAGCTTTAAACTCCGACTATGAAGCCAAGCGTTATAATAATTTAACGCTCAACAAACCAAAAATAAATATAGCTAGGAAGCATTTGTTCTACGACTGGTTAAAACAAAACAATAAACTTGGTGGTCAACATAAAATACCTCGTCTTTCCAATACTCGAAATTATATAGATGACTTGTTAGATTTAAATAATTAAAAATTTTATCTTACTTTTATAAAGATTACCAACCCTTTACCAAATGAGAACTTACCTGTTTATTAGTATTTGGCTTTACTCTGGTCTTTTATATAGCCAGACTCTTATTGGGAATAACGGTTTTCTATTTGAAGTTACCGATACTGGTATTAATACTAAATTCTCAGAGATTGGGAGTAGTTTCTTTAGAAACAAATTAATTCTGGTATCTTCTAAAAAAATTGGAGGACTTGCCAAAATAGATCCCAACACCAATGAAGCCTATAAAGAGTTATATTGTTTAGACACCTTAGCTGGTGGTCTTCTCGGCGAACCCTTATTGTTTTCAAGAATTTTAAATACTCCCGATAGCGAAGATCAGCTTTCATTTTCACCAGATGAAAAAACGGTATACTATACCAGAAGTGCTAAGGAAAATTCTATTGAATTTAAACTTTACAAAGCCATTCTTGAAGAAAACTCTCATGGGAATTGGATAAATGAAGAGTTATTAGACATCAATCAAAAAAACATCTCAATTGAAACTCCTTATGTAAATTCATTAGGAAATAAATTATATTTTTCTGCAAATTTCCCTGACTCTATAGGAGGTTATGATATTTATGTTTCTAATATAAATGCTGATGGTTCTTTAAGTACTCCTAAAAACTTAGGGCCTACTATCAATACAGATAAAGACGAAAAATACCCATCACTTTCAATTGATAATGATTATTTATTTTTTGCTTCAAAAGGCCATCAAAACATTGGTGGTTCTGATATTTTTATCAGCAAAATTTTTAATACAAGATACAGTGTTCCTAAAAATTTGGGCAATACTATAAATACACAATATGATGAAATCGCCTATTTTCATGCTACGGACAATACAGGTTATTTTTCATCAAATAGAAAAGAAAACATTGGTTTCGACATTTATTATTTTACTCTTGATCATATCAAACAAACAATTGAGGGTCAAATTGTAGATATAGAAACTAAAACCATTCAGCCTAGTACGATCGTTGTTCTAAAAGATAAAAATCAAATTGAAATAGATAGATTAATAACTGGGGAAGATGGCACATATAGTTTTGATGTTATCCCCATGGAATCTTATACAATCTCTATTGAAAAAAATAATTTTCAAGACGCTTCTTTTCCTTTTTTAGCTAATAAAAGCACAGAAACCACCTATAAAAAAGATTTAGAGATAACCGCTACAAAACCTATAATTGCAGAAGTAAATGATGAACTTAGAATTATAGTTGAAAATATACATTTTGATACTGCTAAACACAATATAAGAGAAGAATCGCATATCCCATTAAATAAAATAATTAAAGTCCTTAAAGAGCACCCTAAAATAAAGTTAGCAATTAATGCACATACTGATAACACAGGAACACGTGCCTCTAACTTAAATTTATCAAATAAACGAGCTAAATCCACTTTAAAGTATTTAATTAAAAATGGAATTGCAAAAAACAGGTTATTATCCAAAGGGTATGGGGAAAACAGGCCATTGATTGATTGTAAAAATAATTGTTCTGATGATGATTTACAGGCTAACAGACGCGTTGATTTTGTTATTTTGAATACTTTACCTGAAAACACCTTAAATACAGATAATCAAACAGGGAATTATCATATAATAGCTGGTTCGTTTAGTATTAAAAAAAATTGTATTAAAATGATTGAGCAACTAAAAAAGGAAGGATTTGCTAGTGCACGAGAAATTGGAGCAAATAAAAACGGCCTATATTTGGCGGCTTATGCTAGTTATAAAAGTAAGCCCGAAGCCTTGAAAGCCTTAAAAACTATACGAATAATTAACAACGAAAAAGCTTGGTTAACATTTAAAAAGTTAGATTAGTTTTATACGCTTATTTCAATTTTTAAGAGAAGTTATCAAAATATAAATATATGGATGCCTAATACTTCTTCGCAAGATGGAAGACACCTTTTTCTTTTAATTTATAAATAAAAAGAATATACTTAGCCATAAAAATAAAACACCGGGGCTTTTCAACATTAAAGACAATATCACAACTTACCAAAATTTAAACGATATTGAACATTTTCATTAACAAAACTCAATAAAATAATTCATTAACGGATTAAATAGCTATTGGTCTAAAAAATTTCTCAAAACTTAAGTTATAGATTACATTTAGCATCCAATTAATCTTAATCCCTCAAAAAATGAAAACTACATTAAGTTTTTTCGTTTTGCTTATTTCTAATATTGTACTAAGTCAAGGCCCATCAAATTTAATAGCATCTAATAATTTTTCGTTTAACGATTCACGTTCGTCATCTAAATCTATTGATGCAAACGGATTTAAATTTGAACTTTTAGATGCGGGTGTTAACACTAAATATTCTGAAATTGGCTCAGGGTTTTTCAGAAACAAACTGATTATGGTTTCTTCGAAAAAAATCGGTGGCTTAGCAAAAATAGACCCTAATACTAATGAAGCCTTTAAAGATTTATTTTGTTTGAACATTGATAAAAATGGCTCATTAAGTTTGCCTTTATTATTTTCTAGAATCTTAAATACTAAGAACAGCGAAGATCAATTAACATTCTCTCCAGATCAAAAAACAGTATATTATACCAGAAGTAGCAAAGAAAACTCTATGGAATATAAATTATATAAAGCTGTTTTAGAAGAAGACTCCCATGGTAATTGGATCAATGAAGAATTATTAAGTATTAATAAAACCAATGTTTCAATAGAAAATCCTTTTATGAGCCCTAAAGGAGACAAACTATACTTTTCATCAAATATGCCAGAATCTGTTGGTGGTTACGATCTCTACGTTTCAAATATAAATGCCGACGGTTCTTTAAGTACTCCAGAAAATTTAGGAAGTACTATCAATACACTTTCAGATGAAAAATATCCATCGCTTTCAATAGATTCTAAATATCTATACTTTTCTTCTAAAGGACATAGTAACCTAGGTGGTTTCGATCTTTTTACAAGTAAAATTTTAAACAATGGTTATAGAACTCCTAGAAATATGGGTAATACCATTAATACGAGATATGATGAGATTGCTTATTTTTTAGCTGCAAAAAACAAAGGTTACGTGTCTTCAAACAGACCAAATGGTAAAGGTGGGTTTGACATTTATACTGTGACTAATGATGAAATTATTCAAACAATAAAAGGTAAAGTATTAGATTTAGAAACTAAAATAAAACTTCCTAATACCTTAGTTATTTTAAAAGATGAAGAAGGCAACGAGATATCAAGACAGCTAACCAAAGCAGATGCTACTTATAACTTCGATGTAATTCCTTATGAATCGTACAGCATTACCACACAAAAGGATGGCTTTAAAGATGGTGATTTTAAATTTACAACAACGAGAAGTTACAAAACTTCTTATACTAGAGATTTAAAATTACTTACTACCGAACCTGTAATTGAAAAAGTTGAAGACGAGTTAAGAATTGTTTTAGAAAACATTTATTTTGATTTTAACAAATGGGGGGTCAAAGAAGAATCTTTTATTTCTTTAAATAAAGTTGTAAAGGTACTAAAGGAACATCCTGAAATGAAACTAGTTATTAATGCTCATACCGATAATAAAGGTAGAGATTCTTATAATTTAAGCTTATCTAAAAAGCGAGCAGCCTCTGCTGTCACTTATTTAATAAATAATGGTATTAATAAAAGCAGATTACAATATAAAGGCTATGGTGAAACTAAACCAAAAGTTGATTGTAAAAATAATTGTACTGATGAAAACTTACAAGCTAACAGACGTGTAGAATTTGTTATTATAGAGTAAGTAAAATGCTCAATACGTTTTTAATTCGACCAAATACAATTATAAAAGTTTTTAAACGAGTATTTTGCCTAATCATCTAAAAGGCTGAAAAAGCCTTTGTAGGCTCTCTAATTAAATATACTTTTAACAAAGTTTTTAGAAACACTGTGAAAATTTATCCATAATGTCTTTTATTAATTAACATCCATAAAAATAAAAAACCACGCTATTAGCGTGGTTTTTTTATACTATATATACTTTCAACTTTTTTATGAGACTGCTTTTAGTTTCTTCAAAGTTGTTTTCGTTAATTTATCTTCTGCATATACTTTAGTTACATTTAACTTCTTCTCATTACTACTAGGTAACTCAAACATAGCATCTGTTAATATTTCTTCACAAAGTGAACGTAACCCTCTTGCTCCCAATTTATACTCAATGGCTTTATTTACAATAAAATCTAAAGCTCCATCTGTTATGGCAAAATCAATTTCATCCATAGCAAACAACTTCTTGTATTGTTTGATGATAGCATTTTTAGGCTCTGTTAAAATAGCCCTTAAAGTTTTTGCATCTAAAGGATCCATATATGTAAGGACTGGCAAACGACCAATAATTTCTGGAATCAATCCAAAATCTTTCAAATCTTTTGGAATAATATATTGCAGTAAATGGTCTTGATCTACAACTTCATCAGACATAGACGCACTGTAACCTACAGCTTGCATATTTAAACGCTTTGAGATAACACGATCAATACCATCAAAGGCACCCCCTGCAATAAATAAAATATTTTCGGTGTTGACTTCTATAAATTTTTGATCTGGGTGCTTACGACCTCCTTTTGGCGGTACATTAACAACAGTCCCTTCTAAAAGTTTTAATAAAGCTTGTTGCACACCTTCTCCAGAAACATCGCGAGTAATAGACGGGTTATCACTTTTACGAGCAATTTTATCAATCTCGTCAATAAAAACAATACCTTTCTCTGCCTTTTCTAAATTATAATCTGCCGCTTGTAATAAACGGGTTAAAATACTCTCTACATCTTCACCTACATAGCCAGCTTCTGTTAAAACCGTAGCATCTACTATAGCCAATGGAACATTGAGCATTCTGGCAATTGTTTTTGCCATTAGGGTTTTCCCCGTACCTGTTTGCCCTACCATAATGATATTACTTTTTTGAATATCTATATCATCTTTAGATGGTGGTTGGAGTAAACGTTTATAATGATTGTAAACAGCGACAGACATTACCTTTTTTGTCATGCCTTGTCCAATGATATACTCATCAAGAAATCCTTTAATTTGCTGGGGTTTACGCAATTTTAATTCAGCAGATAAATCACTACTATCACTTTGCTTAGATTCTTCAATTACAATACCATGTGCTTGCTCTATACATCTATCACATATATGAGCATCTAAGCCTGCTATTAATAAATTCGTTTCGGGTTTTTTTCTACCGCAAAACGAACATTCCAATTCTTCTTTTGCCATTAATCTATTATTTATATTTGGGTGTAAATTATTATAAATCCCTCAATAACAACTAACTAAATTTACGAATTTTTTATTTAATTACGAGATAAAATTTCGTCAATCATACCATATTCCTTGGCTTTATCCGATTTCATCCAATAATCCCGATCACTATCCTGGTATACTTTGTCGTAATCTTGTCCTGAATGCTTACTAATAATCTTATAAAGTTCTTCTTTTAAAATCAAGATCTCTCTAGCTGTAATTTCAATATCGCTAGCCTGTCCTTGAGCACCACCTAATGGTTGGTGTATCATAACTCTAGAATGCGTTAAACCGCTTCGTTTACCTTTCTCACCAGCACATAATAAAACAGCTCCCATAGAGGCTGCCATACCAGTACAAATAGTAGCTACATCTGGTTTTATAAATTGCATCGTATCGTATATCCCCAAACCAGCATAAACACTTCCTCCTGGAGAATTAATATAAATTTGAATATCTTTTGAAGCATCAACACTTTCTAAAAACAATAATTGTGCTTGTATAATATTTGCCACTTGATCGTTAATAGCCGTACCCATAAAAATAATACGATCCATCATTAAACGAGAAAATACATCAAAAATAGCGATGTTCATTTGACGCTCTTCAATAATATTTGGTGTTAAACTGCTTGGATACATACTACTAACAATTTTATTGTAATATGTACTACTAATACCTTGATCTTTTATCGCGAATTTTTCAAATTCTTTTGCGTAATCCATAGTCTTTTTAATATTTAATTTGATTAATCGCCTGATTTACATTTAAATGGCATAATAATCTATTTTAAAAAATTCCTTTTTTTGAATAAAAAACGCTTAAACCTGTAGATTTAAGCGCCTAAATATAAGGAATTATTCTTACCTATTTATCTCCATAAACTTCTTTTACGAACTTTTCATAGCTTAATTCTTTAACCTTTATATTAGCTTTCTCTTTGTAAACCGCTAATAATTTTTGGCTAATTAATTGCTCTGATATTCTACGAGCCTCATCTTGATTAGATAATACACGTGCAGCAATATCATCTAATTCTTTATCTGAAGGATCCATTTGACCAAATTGAGCCATTTGCCCTTTAATCATTTCTCTTGCATGATTTTTAATATCATCCATAGTTACCTGAACATCGTTATCTGTAATAAGCTTACCCTCGATTAATTGATAACGTAAACTTTTTTCTGATTTTTCGTATTCTTCTCTTGCCTGAGCTGCATCTATTTCTTTTTCACCAGCAGTTTGCATCCACTTAGTCAAAAACTCAGCTGGTAGATCGAACTTCGTATTTTCAACTAAATATTCAGTGACATCATTTAAAAGTTTTTGATCTGCTTGTTGTACAAATTGCTTTTCGGCATCTTCCTTTATCTTCGCTTTTAATTCTGTAACCGAAGTAACAGTATCTTTTCCAAAAAGCTTATCAAATAAATCTTGATCTAAGTCTGCTAACTCACGCTCATTAATCTCTGTAATTGTAAAGTTTACTTCGATATCTAAACCATGTACTTCATCATGACTTAATTTTAAAGCATGCATTAATTCATGCTCATCATCATAAAGTCCTTTAGTTTTCAAGGTAACCACATCACCTGCTTTGGCTCCTATAAATTGCTTTTCTGTTGCTTTTCCTTTAAACTTATCTAAAGTTAAAGTGACTGTATTATCAATCTCTTTTTCTTCATTCTTATAAGTTCCAGTAATTTCACTGTCTTTTACAACGACATCTTGAGAAACTAATTTACCGTATTGCTTTTGAATACGCTCAATTTGTTCATCAATCATTTTATCATCTGCAATAATATTATATTGCGTAATTGCTTTTTTACCTTTTAAGTTTACTTCAAATTCTGGCGCTAAACCTAATTCGAATTCAAAAGAAAATCCATCAGAATCCCAATTTATCTCATCTTGTGGTCTTGGTAATGGTTGCCCTAGTACATCTAGCTTTTCCTCTGTAAGGTATTTATTTAAAGCATCTTGTAATAATTTATTAACCTCATCTACCAAAACAGCCTTTCCGTATTGTTTTTTAACCATCCCCATTGGCACATGCCCCTTTCTAAAACCAGGTATATTTGCTGTTTTACGATAGTCTGCTAAGATTTTTTCAACTTTCTCGCTATAGTCTTCTTTAGCGATATCTACTTTCACAACAGCATTTAATGCATCTACGTTTTCTCTTGTAATATTCATTTTAAATTATATAAAGCCCTGTATCAGGCATTTAACAATAAAGTCTTCTTTTAAGAAGCTAAAAATTTATGTAACCAAAATTGGGATGCAAAAATATAATATTTTTACATCCCAACAAAGTTTTTAACCCCTTGATTTCATGTGAGCTTATTTATTGATTTTCAACGGTCACATGTCATTCACTATTATAATATTTAGTTTTAAGAATCAACGATGTAAGAGTCTGTTTAAAGCTATTTTTTATCGTCTTTTAAAAGTGAATGAAGTATTGATTGTAAAACAGAAAGCAGAATACTAAATAACACTGCAATCCAAATACTATTCACAGAAAAACCATCGATTAATTTATCTGCTAATAAAATAATTAATGCATTAATTATTAATAGAAATAACCCTAAAGTAACTATGGTTATTGGTAAAGTCAAAATAATCAGAATAGGTTTTATAAATAGGTTCAATACCGATAATACAACAGCTACAATGAAGGCTGTTATGTAGCCATCTACATGCACACCATTTAAAAAATATGCTATCACAAATACAGCAATAGCATTTAATAGAAGTTTAGTTAGGAGTTTCATCTGTTTTTATTTGCTTTTATCTGTTCGAGGTAATTAACATAATTAAATGTACAAAAAAAAATTACTTAACGAACTGTAAAACAGCCTCAAAAAAATCTTTTGGGTTTTCGGCATGTAGCCAATGCCCTGAATTTGTAATAGTTATAATTTCCGACTCAGGAAAATGATTAGAAATTAGGGTTTCATCATCAACGCCTATATATTCCGATCGGTCTCCTCTTAAAAACAAAGCCTCTTTTTCAAAACGCGCATACGAAGGCAAAGACTCTCCTACCTCTGCAACCTCTTCTTTTAAAACCTCTAAGTTGATACGCAAACCTAACTTTCCTTTTTCAACCCAATATAAATTTTTTAATAAGAACTGACGTGTTCCAAAATCAGACACATAATTACTTAACAACTTATCTGCCTCTCCTCTACTCTTAATGGTATCAAAATCTAAAGCATCTAAACCTTCTAAAATAGCATCATGATGAATTGGATAAAAGCGTGGAGAAATATCTGCAATAATCAACTTCGAAACTATTTCTGGATATTGCGTTGCAAATAACATAGCTGTTTTCCCTCCCATAGAATGCCCTAATAATAAAATATTAGTAAGATTATGGGCATCACAATAATGTTTTAAATCTTCAGCAAGCACTTCATAGCTAAAATTATTATCCCAAAAACTACGTCCATGATTGCGTTGATCGATTAAATGAACTTGAAAACCTTGCTCGCCAAATTGACGTCCAAGTGTTTTCCAATTATCACTCATTCCTAAAAAGCCATGAAGGATTATAAATGGTTGCCCTTCTCCTATTATATTTGAATGTAATATCATAAAATTCCTCCTTAATCCTCCAAAGGAGGAAACGATTGTGTCATTAATCTTATTATATTTATTTTACTTGTCTTCTCATGCACCTATGCTTACTCTTTTAAGCATTTTAACACGGTTTCGACTGTTATAACACAAACACTTTCGATTTAATATTTTGTGTTAACTATTTAAGTTTTCGTAAATACATTTGAATAACATTCTCTATCCCTAAATACAAACTCTCCGCTATTAAAGCATGTCCTATAGAAACCTCTAATAAGCCAGGAATATTATTTTTGAAAAATTCAATATTATCTAAAGACAAATCATGTCCCGCATTAATACCCAATCCTAAACTATTTGCTAATACAGCACTATCTACATAAGGCTTAATAGCTCCTGTATTCCCTAAGCTATACTGATGTGCAAAGGCTTCTGTGTATAATTCAATTCTATCTGTCCCTGTAGCTTTAGCACCTTCAATTTGTTCTAAAACAGGGTCCACAAAAATAGAAGTTCTTATTTTGTTTCGTTGAAACTCCTTAATGACATCCACTAAAAAATGATTATGCTTTATAGTATCCCAACCCGCATTGCTTGTAATAGCATCTACAGCATCAGGCACCAACGTCACCTGAGTTGGTTTTACTCTTAAAACCAATTCTACAAAAGAATCTACAGGATTCCCTTCAATATTATATTCTGTATAAACTTCTGGTTTTAAATCGCGTGCATCCCGATAGCGTATATGGCGCTCATCTGGTCTCGGGTGGATCGTTACACCCTCGGCACCAAACCGTTGTACATCCTTTGCAAACTGAACTACATTTGGCACATCACCTCCTCTAGAATTTCTTAATGTAGCAATCTTGTTAATATTTACACTTAATTTTGTCATACCTGAATTTTAAAAATAGAACGCATTTAAGCTTTCTTATATTGGCTAAAAAATGGTTCTTTTGAATCTATATTTTAACTTTTTATAAAATTCAAAACCCCTAATTTCCGCTTCAAAACAAAAAGTTTAAATGAGTTCTGCAAAAATACAAAGTAGAACAGGCTTATATACTATTTTTTTAATTAATTTGCATACTCATAAAGCTGAACAATGAAACTTTCAGAATACATTATAAATGATATCAAACCATTAAATGGTCACAATAAAATAAGTGAGTTACAATTACTATTTAATCAGTTAACATATTCTCACATCCCTATTAAGGATGAGAATGGTGTTTTTTTAGGCACTTTTTTTGAAACCGATGCACATTGTTTTGAAAGCGATAAACCTATTAGCGAATACCTTTATTCTGTTGAAGACTTTTTTGTAAGAGATAATACACTTTGGTTAGACGTATTGGAAGCCTTTGCTCAAAACTCGACGAACATCATGCCTGTTTTAGATCAAAAAAATAATTATTTAGGCTATTATGAACTTAATGATATTATTAGCCTCTTTAGTGAATCACCTTTCTTTTTTGAAGCTGGTGGCGTTTTAGTCGTTGAAAAAGGAATTAATGATTATTCATTTAGTGAAATAAGTCAAATTGTAGAATCTAACAATGGTAAATTTTTAGGAGCTTTTATTTCAAAAATAAAAAATGATGTCGTACAGGTAACCATTAAAATAGGTGGCACTGGACTCAATGAAATTATTCAAACTTTTCGTAGATATAGTTATAATATTATATCTGGACATGAAGAAGACAGCTATATTGAAAGTCTCAAAGATCGATCGGATTATTTGAATAAATACTTAAATATGTAAATTAATGAACCATCCATAACTAAAAGTTAGTTTTATAAACAAAAAATTATATGGATGCACCATGTGACCTATAATAAACAATAAAAAAACACATGAAAGTTGCTATTTTTGGACGATTCTACAATAAAACGACAACAGATTCGGTAGAGACGTTATTTAATTACTTATTAAAAAAAGACATTGACGCCTATATTGAAACAGAGTTCTTTAATATTATTCATAAAGAATCTCCCAATATAAAAGACTTTGCTTCATTTAAAACCTTTGACACATTAGATACATCTTTTGATTTCCTTGTAAGCGTAGGAGGTGATGGCACCATTTTAAGAGCGATTACCTTTGTAAAAGATATTGATATCCCTATAATTGGGATCAATACTGGACGTTTAGGTTTTTTAGCAACCATACAAGTAGATGCCATTGAGCAAGCTATTCAAAATATTATTGATGGCCATTACAAAATTTCGGAACGCAGTTTACTGTCCATAGAAACCACTCCTGAAAACGAGAATATAACAGCATTAAACTTCGCCTTAAATGAAGTCGCTGTAAGTAGAAAAAATACAACCTCAATGATTACTGTTGAAACGTATTTAGATGGTGAATATCTTACATCCTACTGGAGTGATGGCTTGATAATTTCTACACCAACAGGCTCAACAGGTTACTCTTTAAGCTGTGGTGGTCCTGTAATCACACCAAGCACAAATAGTTTTGTTATTACGCCTATAGCACCGCATAATTTAAGTGCACGACCATTAATAATTCCAGACTCAACCGAAATACAATTAAAAGTTGACGGACGTGAAGAAAACCATCTGGTCTCTTTAGATTCAAGAATAGCTACACTAGATAATGGCACTATAATCAAAATTAAAAAAGCAGACTTCAAAATTAAAATGATCGATCTTTTAGATGAAAGTTTTTTAGATACGCTTAGGAAAAAGCTTCTTTGGGGTGAAGACAAGCGCAATTAAACAATAATTTTTAAGAAAAACTGTTTTACACTAATACAATTTAGCTCAAATTATTTATGCATTGTTTTAGAGTTTAATTGGTATTGAGCTAATCTTAATTTATTATATTTGCAAACTTTTGAATATTTATGAGGCATTTAACCATATTGATATTAAGTATATTAAGCATTCATTCTAGCTACTCTCAAATTAACGAAATAGGTATTTTTGTGGGAGGAAGTAATTTTATTGGGGATGTAGGTGCTACCGATTATATTTCTCCAAATCAATTAGCCTTTGGAGGGATTTACAAATGGAATCGAAGTAAAAGACATTCCTACAGAGCTTCTGTAATTTTTAGTGAATTAAAGGGTCTTGATGCAAAATCTGATGATCCAAGACGTGCTCAAAGAGGTTATGATTTTTCAAGTAGTGTTATGGAAATATCATTAGGTTTAGAATTTACATTTCTAGATTTCGACCTACACTCGGGGCAAAAAATAGCGACTCCTTACTTATATACTGGTATAAGCACAGCCAAACATGACAATCATTATTTTTTAAATGGTGTACAAACTCCCGAAAACACATCCAGTTGGGCGTATGGTATTCCTATGGTATTAGGTTTTAAAGCATCTTTTCTAGATAATATTATTTTGGGCATAGAGGTTGGTGCGCGTTATACATTTTCCGACCGACTAGACGGAAGTCTTCCTAAATCTCAGAACAGACAACAATACAGATTTGGCAACATAAATAACAACGATTGGTATGTGTTTTCAGGTCTAACTTTAACATATACATTTGGCGAAAATCCCTGTTATTGCCCAGGCTATTAAAATGAACTTAAAAGAAAGCATACAAAACGGAACACTCCCCAAGCACATTGCTATTATAATGGATGGCAATGGCCGCTGGGCAAAACAAAAAGGTATGTTACGTGCTTTTGGGCACGAAAATGGCACGAAATCTGTACGACGAACTGTTGAAGCTTGTGCAGAACTTGGTGTTGAAAACTTGACGCTTTATGCCTTTTCTACTGAAAACTGGAATAGGCCAAAATTAGAAGTACAGACTTTAATGAAACTTCTAGTGTCCTCTTTGAAAAAAGAAATAAAAACACTCAAAGACAACAACATAAAGCTTGCTGCTATTGGGAATTTAAGTACGCTTCCTAAAAAGGTCCATAAAGAACTTCTTGATGTTATTGATAGCACCAAGCATCATAATAGAATGACTCTAACTCTTGCTCTAAGCTATGGTTCTAGAGAAGAAATACAAAACACTGTTAAAGAAATTAGTATTAAAGTTAAAAATAATATAATTTCGCCCGAAAATATTGATGAATCAATTATAAATGAGCATCTTTACACGCATAATTTGCCAGATGTGGATTTATTAATTAGAACAAGTGGGGAGCAACGTATAAGTAACTTTCTGCTTTGGCAAATAGCATACGCAGAGTTATATTTTACAAATGTATTGTGGCCAGATTTCACAAAAGATCATTTGTATGAAGCTATTATTGAATATCAAAAAAGAGAACGACGATTTGGGAAAACAAGTGAACAACTTAGCTAATATTTCATTTTTAGCAACATATATAAAGCATTTTATAGTACTATTACTTTTAGTAAGTAGCTTTAACATTCAAGGGCAAGAAGTAACATATAATAGTAATAATAAGTATACTTTAGGAGGTATTACTGTTTCTGGAAACAGCTCTTTTAGTGAACAAACCATAGTTACTTATTCTGGCTTAAGAAAAGGAAAAGAAATAACGATTCCTGGTGAAGATATTAGTACAGCCATTAAAAAACTTTGGAAATCCAAATTATTTAGTGATATCGAAGTTTACGTTACCAAAATAGAAGGTAATGTTGCTTTTTTAGAAATAAGATTATCTGATTTACCTCAACTAAATGAGTTAAAAATAAATGGTATAAAAAGGTCTAAAAAAGAAAAAGTAATTGAAGAAAACAAATTAAAAAAAGGCACCAAAGTAACAGAAAACCTTATTACTACAACTAAAAACTATTTAGTTAACAAATACAAGAAAGAAGGTTATTTAAATTCTAAAATACATATAAACACAATAGAAGTAAAAGATTCTATTAAAGTAGCACGTGTTAATATGGTACTTAACATTGATAAAGGCGAAAAAGTTAAAATTAAAGACATTGTTTTTAATGGTAATGAAGTTTTAAGTGATAAAAAGCTTAGAAAAAGCATGAAAAGCACTAAAAAAATAAATCGCTTAAGAATTCTTAAACGTTCTAAATTTATTGATTCCGCTTATCAAGCAGATTTATCTAGTGTTATAGAAAAATACAAAGAAAATGGTTATAGAGATGCTCGAATCTTATCTGACAGTTTAATAATTAATAACGATAAAACCATTTCCCTTCAAATAGATATAAATGAAGGCGAGCTATACACCTTTGGAGACATTACGTTTATTGGGAATACCGTTTACAGTAATGAATATTTATCCCGAATACTTCGCATAAAAAAAGGAGATACATACAATGGTGTTTTATTACAGGAACGTATTGCAGACAACTCTAAACCTGATGCTTTCGATATCACTAATGAGTATCAAAACCATGGTTACTTATTTTCTACCATAAACCCTGTTGAGGTAAGTGCAGACAATAATGTTATTGACATGGAAATAAGAATAATAGAAGGGAAACCAGCTTATTTCAATAGTGTAACAGTTGTAGGAAATGATAAAACAAACGACCACGTTATTTACAGAGAAATAAGAACACGACCAGGTCAATTATATAGAAAAGCCAACGTAGTACGTACGGTTAGAGAACTTGGTCAATTAGGGTTTTTCGATGCTCAGGAAATCTCACCAAACTTCAATAACCCAAATCCAAACGAGGGGACTATAGACATGGAATATTCTGTTAAAGAAACAGGGTCTAGTCAAATCGAATTACAAGGTGGTTATGGAGGTGGTGGCTTTATAGGAACGCTTGGATTGTCTTTTAATAACTTTTCAATAAAAGACATCTTAAAAAAAGACGCTTACAAACCAATTCCTATGGGAGACGGACAAAAACTGGCTTTACGTTTACAAGCAAGTCGTTTTTATCAAACTTATAGTTTTTCATTTTCTGAACCATGGCTAGGTGGTAAAAGACCTGTTCAGTTTTCATCATCATTGTCGCATACTAAGCAATTTCTATTTAATCCACAAACTAGAAATGCAGATAAGAGTAGAAGTTTTAATATTACTGGGATTACCTTTGGTTTAGCAAAACGTTTAACGGTTCCAGATGATTTTTTCACTTTATCTCAAGCCATCAGTTACCAACGTTATGATTTAAATAATTACAATACAGGCTTGTTTACTTTTGGTGATGGTTATTCAAACAATTTATCATACACAATTGGTCTAAGTAGAAATAATACCAGTGTGGATCCTATTTTTCCAACAGCAGGTTCAAATTTTAGTGTTTCTGCTAAATTATCAATTCCTTATTCCTTATTTAATGGTGTAAATTACAAAGCGCTTAAGGATGAACGCGATGCTAGCAACGAAATAATAGCAGATATTAACAGTAGTATATTTGAGAGAACAAATGCAGGAAATAGAATTGCTGAAATAGATCAAGAACGCTACAAATGGTTAGAATTTTATAAAGTAAAATTTAAAGGTGATTGGTATACTCAAATTGTGAAAGACTTAGTTTTAAGACCAAGCGTAGAATTTGGTTTTCTAGGGGCTTACAATAACAATAGAGGAGCCATTCCTTTTGAGCGTTTCTTTGTTGGTGGTGATGGATTAGGGAACTACAGTTTAGATGGCAGAGAAGCTATACAATTGCGTGGGTATCCAAATCAATCATTATCAGATCAAGATGGAGGCACTATATACAATAAGTTTTCTTTAGAGCTTCGTTACCCAATAACACTAAAAGCCTCAGCAAAAATTTATGCCTTAGGTTTTTTAGAAAGTGGTGCATCTTATAATAATTTCAGAGATTACAATCCATTTAACCTTAATCGTTCTGCAGGTTTAGGTATCCGTATTTTTATGCCTGCGTTTGGTTTATTAGGAATTGATTTTGGTCATCGTTTCGATGATATTCCGGGAGATCCAGGATCCAGCCATAACTGGGAAACTCACTTCATTATTGGACAGCAATTTTAAGCATAAAATTTATTTTGGCACGATATTTTCTAATAACACTATAATGATTTGCATGAGAATTAAAATTTTTAAGATTAAAATTCGTTAATTTTGGAGATACAATTCGAAAAAGGCAAAAATAAAACTCATTTGTCGTTTTTTTAGAATTTATAAGTAATAAATTAAAATATATACGGATGAAAAATAAAGTTCTTTTTTTACTGACATTAGTTTTTATGTTAAGCCTATCAATACATGCACAACGTGGTGTAAGAATTGCTTATATAGATACTGAATATATTTTAGAGAATGTTCCGGAATACCAAGAAGCTACTGCACAATTAAATCAAAAAGCAGACAAATGGAAAAATGAAATTGGTGCTAAATTAGGAGCCATTGAACAAAAGCGAAAAGATTTAAGTAACGAAAAAGCACTTTTAACAAAAGAGCTTATTGATGAAAGAGAAGAAGATATTGCTTTTGAAGAAAATGAAATTCTTGATTATCAACAAAAACGTTTTGGTCCTAATGGTGATTTGTTCATTCAAAAAAAGCAATTGATGCAGCCTATTCAGGATCAAATTTTTGCAGCGGTTCAAGATATGGCAGCAAGTAGAAAATACGATTTTATTTTTGATAAATCATCTGATGCTGTTATGTTATTCTCAGCTAAACGATTCGATTTAAGCGAACAAATATTACGAAGTATAACAAGAACATCGAAACGTAAGCAAGCACAATCTAAAGCAGAACGAAGAGCTGCTAAAGAAGAAGAATTAGTTCCAGAAATTAATTACGAATTAGAAGAGCGCCAAAAAGCATTAGAAGAGAAAAAAGCAGAAAGAGAAAGTGCTGTTGAAAAAAGAAGACAAGAAATTTTAGCGGCTCGTGAAACCAAGAAAAAAGAAGCTGAAGCTAGGCGTCAAAAAATATTAGAAGATCGCGAAAAAGCGAAACAGGCAAAATTAGACGCTAGAAATAAAACTACAGAAACAAACAAAGAAGGTGATACCTCTAAACCTAGTGAAGCTAAAACGGTAGAAGGAGAAACAAAAACGAAGGCACAACTTATTGAAGAAAATAGACAAAAAAAATTAAAGGAAAGAGCAGCAAGGAAAAAAGCTCTGGAGGAAAAGAAAAAACAAATTTTAGAAGAGCGTCAGAAAACAAAAGACAGCATTTAAACAAAAAAAACAATTTATAACACATTAATTAATACTATTTAAAAATGAAACAATTTAAAACTCTTTTATTAGCAACTGCATTATGCATTGGAACTATTAGTTTTACGCAAGCCCAAAGCAAAGTTGCACATATAAATACTCAAGAATTAATAGCAGCTATGCCAGCAGCTAAAGCAGCACAAGCTGAGTTAGAAACTTTAGGCAAAACATATCAAAACGATATGCAAGCTATGGCTACTGAGTATCAAAATACAGTGAAGCAATTTGATGCTGAAGCTAGTACAAAAACAGATGAAGAAAATCAAAAAAGATATGCAGAGCTTGCAGAGAAGCAACAACGTATTCAACAATTCCAAGCAGATGCGCGACAAGATTTAGCAAAAAAAGAAGCTGAATTATTTAAACCTATCCAGGAGAAAGCATTTGCAGCAATAAATAAAGTTTCTAAAGCTCTAGGATATGAGTATGTTTTAGAAAGAACAACTTTAATTGTAGCTGATGGAAAAGATATTTTAACCGAAGTTAAAAAAGAATTAGGTATATAACAATACTACGCTTTAAATAAATTTACTAAAAGCTGCCCATTCTAGGCAGCTTTTTTATTTTTGTTAATTATGAATAAACAGCCTATTGGTATTTTTGACTCTGGTGTTGGTGGAACTTCTATTTGGAAAGAAATTCACATGCTTTTACCTAATGAAGACACTATCTATCTAGCCGATAGCTTTAATGCCCCGTATGGCCCCAAAGGAAAAGATGCTATTATCAATTTAAGTATTAAAAACACAGAATACTTAATTAATAAAGGTTGCAAACTTATTGTCGTAGCATGTAATACAGCAACCACTAATGCAATAGACTACCTTCGAAATACTTATAATATTCCTTTTATTGGTATTGAACCTGCCATAAAACCCGCAGCTTTACAAACTAAAAACAATACTATTGGTATTTTAGCAACAAAAGGTACTTTAAGCAGCGCATTGTTTTCTAAAACATCCGATATGTTTGCCAGTAATAAAAACGTTATTGAGCAAATTGGAGAAGGTATCGTACAACTTATAGAGGGTGGCAAGTTACAATCTAAAGAAATGAAAACGCTTTTAAAAGCTTACCTAAAACCAATGATTGACGCCAATATAGATTACCTAGTGTTGGGTTGTACACATTACCCTTATTTAATCCCTTTATTAGTTGAATTACTCCCTAGCCATGTTAAAATTATAGATTCTGGAGAGGCTGTTGCCAGACAAACAAAAGCGATCCTAAAGAAAAACAATTTATTAAATATAGTATCCGTAGATAGCAACAACCATTTTTACACGAATGGAGACCCTAAAATTATGCAGTCCCTTTTAAATTCTGAATTTAATGTTGAGTATTTGGATTTTTAACCGAAGTAATGTATCACTCTTTAAACCAGCTTGAATATTCTATATAGTTATTAGCAATTCTATTTATTTCGCCAGAAATAAGCTCCTTACTAATATCCTTTACTTTTTTCGCAGGCACACCAGCATAAATACTACCAGCCTCTACCCGTGTATTTTTAGTAACTACAGCTCCTGCTGCGATAATACTATTACTTTCTACCACACAGTCGTCCATAATAATACTCCCCATACCTATTAAAACATTATCGTGAATAGTACACCCGTGCACAAGGGCATTGTGACCAATTGAGACGTTATTACCAATAGTTGTCGGCGAGGTTTTATAAGTGGCGTGTATTACAGCACCATCTTGTACATTAACCTTATTCCCCATTTTAATATAGTTAACATCACCTCTAACTACAGCGCTAAACCAAACACTACACTGGTTACCCATAGTAACTTCACCAACTATGGTCGCATTTTCTGCAACAAAACAATCATTTGGTATCTGAGGAGACTTTCCCTTTACTGGTAATATTACTGGCATAGTTAAGTTTTTTTTCATTTCCTTGAAGAAGGAAATCTTATTGTTTTAGTTTTAATTATTGATACTGCTTCCTTTGTGGAATGACAATAATGATTATTTAAAATACGATAACAAATCAGATTTTTTTGAAGCCGAAACCATAATTTCCTTTCCGTTGCTAAGAACCACACGCCCACCTTTTCCTTTTACATATTTCACAACTTCATTTACATTGACTAAATACGATTTGTGTACACGTGCAAAACTAGCATTGTTTAGGGCATCTTCAAAATACTTAAGTGTTTTACTCACCAACTTTTTTTTATTTGTATTTAGGTAAATTTCCGTATAATTATCGTCCGCTTTACAATATAGAATATCAGACGTATTTATAACCTCAAAACCATCTAATTGCGGAATCGTTATTTTACCATTAACACCATTTGTTTTTGGAATGAGTACTTGATCCTGAAGCGCATCTTCTTTCGTTTTAATTTCAGTAACGTAATCAACTGCCTTTATAAGCTCATCAATAGAAATAGGTTTCATTAAGTAATAAGACGCATGTGCATTCAAAGCATCTATAGCATAATGGTTATAAGCCGTAACAAAAACGGTTTCAAAATTAATGTCGCCTACTCTATCTAATAAGTCGAACGCATTACCATAGGGCATTTCTACGTCTAAAAACACTAAATCTAAATCGTTGTTACGAATAAGCACCAAAGCTTCCTCAACATTAGCTGCTTCTCCTAAAACTGATACATTAGGACAATATTTTTTGAGATAGTTTTTTAGAATATCTCTACTAGTTTCTTCATCTTCGACTATAATGGAATTTAATTTCATTTAACTGTTTAGGTTTTTAATAATACTCTTGAATAAATTTAATTTGTCCAAAATCAATAAAGCTAAATAGACAAAACCTGTTATAAAAAATAGGATAATAATTAATTGCATGTAAGTTGAAATTGTCCAATCTAAAGCCACTTTTATACGATGCATCAAACCTATTTTATTCTCTACACCTTCTATCAACGAAAATTTAATAGTACAAAATTCATTTTCCTCATCATAATTCCCTAATTGTACACCTAAACCTTGTAGTTCTTCTTCAATACTTAATATTCTATTTTCTAAATCAATATACTCCTGAATTTTACCTCCTTTAGACTTTAATTCAATTAGAGAAATTCTAATTTTTAAAAGCGATTCTTTTTTAGCATTAAGCTGTTTATATTCATTTGTTTTATCTTTTTTTGTAATTTCTTTTGATTGAACCTTTCCTATTTTAGATAAAGAAACATATAAGCTATCAAATTTTTCAGGCTGAACTCCAATTAATAATTGCAGCCTCCTATTTCCTTTATTTCCACTATTTTGCTCAAATTGAATGATGGCTTCTTGTCTCTTAATTTCTTTATCTAATAAACCCTTTTCTTTTTCAAACTCGGAAGATTTAGTATTAACAGTAGCAATTTTTTCATATTTCTGATCAACATTAATAACATTTTGAGAGTTATTAGTATTGTTAGATTTCATTTTATATTTTTTTGAAGCATAATTAACACGACTACTTCCTATTTCTTCAAAAAAAGTATTGCTTTGCGCAATAGCATTAGGGTATTCTGTATATCCATAAAAGATTCTAAAAACGAACAGAATTATAAATAATAGTATTAAATAGAATACACCTTTTTTTAATTTCTTTTTAAGTGTTCTTTTCATATTTTAATCTTTTTTTAATGTTACAATAACTTTAGTTCCTGCATCTTCTAAATCTTGAAAATCGTCAACAAAAACATCTACTTTATCTTTATACATCTCATTTAAAATAGAGACACGCTTTTTAATATTCCCCATCCCTTTTGAGTTTTGCTTTTGCTGATGCTCCGTTTTTAAAGCTTTCGATTTTTTACGTCCAATACCATCATCTGTAATCGTAATTTTTATTTCGTCTAATTTTGTTTGAATAATACCAACCTCTAAATGCCCTTTTGATTTTTTATAACGTAATCCATGCCACACGGCATTTTCAATATAGGGCTGTAACAACATGGGAGGGATTACAAAATCCTGAACATTGATATTTTCATCAATATGGATATTATAATCAAACTTATCTTGAAACCTGAAATGTTCTAATTTGGTATACAATTCTAACAATTTTATCTCCTTTTCAAGTGGAATAAAATCTTCTTCGCTATTCTCTAAAACGGCACGCATTAACAACGAAAAATCAGTAAGATATTTATTAGCTGTTCGTTCATCATTTGAAGCAATAAAACTATTTACAGAATTTAAGGCATTAAATATAAAATGCGGATTCATTTGACTCCGTAAACTTTTTAGTGCTAATAAGTTATTTGCTAATCGTTGTTGTCTAATATATTTAAACATTAAAAGCGCAGTAATTAACAACAATAAAAGACCACCTATAAGCGAATAGATTATTAATTTTTGCCGTTTAGCTTGCTCTATTGTTAATTGAAATTGACTTTCCGTTAGCGTCCTATCACTTTCCAGACTCAATATTCGATTTTGCTTACTAACAATATCTTTACTAAATCTAGCTGCTTGCGATATTTCTTGTTCTTTTTTGGTATATAGTTTTTCTACTAAATCAACATAGCTTTGATATGCAATGAGCGCTTTATCAAATTGTCCTGCATCTCTGTAAATTTCAGACAACTTTCTAGTAGCATCTTTCTGTACAACAAGGTCTTCCTTACTATCTGCAACTTCAATACTCTCTTCAAGATACGTAATAGCATTCACATAGTCTTTTTGCAATGCATAAGCATTTCCTATTTTATAATTTTGTTTTTGTGATGTTAAAGCACTTTCATTATCTAAAACAGAATCGTTTTCAAAATCATTTATTTCCTCTAAGGCCTCTTTTCTTAATGCGATCTCACTTGAATAATTATTATTGGTACTTTGAAACTCTGCAACCTTAATTTTTTCTTCAATAGCTCGTTTTTTATTTTGTGTATTCGCAAGCTTCATAGATTTATTAAAATAGCCTTTTGCCTTTTGAGACTCTCCTTTTGCATTATAAACCTGAGCTATTTTGGAATTTAAATCTGTTATTTTAGGTGTTATTAAATGCTTTTGAGCAACCACTAATCCTTTTTTATAATTATCAATGGATAGTTCATGATTTTTAGTTGAAAGATACACATCTCCAATACCTTCATATAATTGAACCAATTGCCAATTAGACAATGCCTTTTTATTAATTGCTTTATACGTTTTTATACTTTCCTGATAGTTCTTATTCTGTTTATATGCAGCAGCTAATTTTAATTTGACAGTGTTCGTTTTTATATTTTGATCACTAATCCTATAATTAGAAACCGCTAAATCGTATTGCTTCCAAAACATATAGATGTCACCTAAAACCTCATAAGTTTCTGCATTTTCTTTTACAGAATTACTTTCTAAAAGTGCCTTTTCAATAAATTGAATACTACGCTTGGCATCTTTTTTTAAATACGCTTCCGCAGAATCTATTAATGATTCAAATTGATTAGAATTTGATCTTGAATACTTTGTTCGTTTATATTTAGCATCTTCTTTATTAGATTCTACCTCAACAATAATACGTTCATTACTTTTAATGGTATAATATACTGTTTCAAAATCTATATGCCTTATAATAAGCTCATCATCCTTTTTAGCTTCAATTCGAAAATCACCTGAAAAATCTGTTGTGGTATAAGCTCCTCCATTAATTTCAATATTTACATTTGGAATAGGCTTACGTGTATCACTTTCAATCACAGAACCTCTAACAATAAACTTTTGTTCTTGGTTTACAGACGTATCATATTCCTGAGCAAACATAAATGTTGCGCTAAGCATAATACTTAAAAACCAAATGTATTTAATAAAGATTCGCATATATCATTTTATAATAGATAAACTTACGCACTTTCCTTGGTATAATAAAATGATGATTTTACAAATCTGTGTATTTCCAATACCAAAAAGATGCTTTTACACATTTAAAAATACGTTTTACTCAATCAAACTTAAGCTTTACTCATTCTGCTTTTTTTAAAAACTAAGTTGCACATAGATTTACGGTGTTAATCAGAAAACAATAATCTTATGAAAACACACATTAAAACATTCTTATTCTGCATGGTCTTAATCGGATTTACAGTATGCAACGCAAACAATAAAAAACAAGACTTAGCATATACGTCTACAGAAAATGTACATCACGATCCTAGTAAACAATTTATTAAAGTAGCTCTTTTATTAGACACTAGTAATAGTATGGACGGACTTATAGACCAAGCTAAAGCACAACTTTGGGATATTGTAAACGAATTGTCTTATGCCAAATGTGGTACTAATAAACCCAATTTGGAAATTGCTTTATATGAATATGGAAACGATAGATTAAATAGCCGAGAAGGCTATATTAGACAAGTATTATCTTTTAGCGATGACTTAGATGAAATTTCTAAAGAGCTATTCTCACTAACAACCAATGGCGGTGAAGAATATTGTGGGCAAGTCATACAAACCTCATTAAATCAATTAAGTTGGGGTAAAAACCCAGATGATTTGAAGCTTATTTTTATTGCTGGAAATGAACCCTTTACACAAGGAAAAATAAACTATAAAGATGCATCCACCAATGCTAAAGAAAAAGACATTACCATAAATACGATCTTTTGTGGTGATTATAATCAAGGTATTTCCTCTTCATGGAAAGATGGTGCTCAATTAACCAATGGTGACTATATGGCTATAAATCAAAACAAAACAACCGTACATATTGCATCGCCTTATGATGATGATATCTTAATACTAAATAAGCAATTAAACAAAACTTATGTAATATATGGGCAAATGGGAAGACAAAAAAAAGCACTTCAAGCAGAACAAGATTCTAATGCAGGACAGTATAGTAAAGCAAATGCTGTAAGTAGAACGGTTAGTAAAAGTTCGCATCTATACAAAAACAAAACATGGGATTTAGTAGATGCTGTAGAAGAGGAGGAAATTGTTATTGAAGAGATTAAAGAGGATGCTTTACCAGAAGAGCTAAAAGGAAAAAGCAAAACTGAAATTAAAACTTATATCACTGAAAAAAGTAAAGAGCGTGATGCTATTCAGAAAAAGATTCAAGAGCTTAGTACCAAACGTAAAGCGTTTATCGCAAAACAGAAAAAAGGCACTGATAACGGACTGGAAAATGCCATGACCAAAGCTATAAAAGAGCAAGCGAAAAGAAAAAAATATAGATGGAAATAAAAGAAACCGTTTTCTTATAGAAGAATAATTTGTCCCATGGAGCGCAATCGAGATGTTTTAAAATTTAATACATAAAAGATTGTTGACTGCGCTCAATGGGATAATTTTTAGCTTAAAATACTTTTAGAAAAAAGTTTTTATATTAATTAACCGCAGGACAATTGCACTCGAAACGTTTTCGTTTGCAATTAAAATTATATCCTAATGTAAACTGGTGATAACCGCCATTAGAGAATACAACAGAGTTCGTTTGATATGTATAGTTATATGCAAACATAAAATCGTTATAGTTAACGCCCAAAATAGGAGTTATTTGTTGTAGTCTTTGACTACCTACTGCATTAGAACTTGTTAAGAATTCAGCGCCATCTAGACTTGTTCTATATGACAAACCTCCCCAAATTTTACCGAAATCCATTTCTTTGTATACTTTCGCATTTATATCAATCGATGATTCCTTTGTTCCTTCTCTATATTGAAACATTAATGAAGGTTCATAACTCCATTTGCTTCCATATTTACCAAATACGCTTCCAACAGAAAGTAAATAACGTCTTAAGTTATCTGTTCTATTTATTGGATTGATATCTGTGTTAATACCATCATTTTTAAGGACATTTTTTATGGTTCCATGCGCATAATAGTCTAAATAATGATAAGAGAATCCAAAATCCATATTAAAGTAGCCCTGATTTTGTACAATCCCTTCAATGGCACTATCAGGAAAAGGACTATCATCTAAAAAAGTGGTTTCATCTAATTTATATTGGATAATTCCAGCACTTAAACCAAAAGACAACATATTTAAATCGACCTCACTTCTGGAAAACATTAAATGGTGCGCATAGGTAACATAGGCTCCTGTTTGTGAATGGTATCCATTTTTATCAGCATATAATATTCCTCCAATTGCAGATTGGGAGTCTCCTATTCTTCCATTTAAACTTAAAGTTAAAAGTTTTGGAGCATCTTCATGACCAAACCATTGTTGTCTTCCCGTTAATCTAATTTTAGAACAATTAGCGACACCAGCCATTGATGGGTGAATCAAATAGTAATTATCAGTGAGGTAATCGGTATATATTGGCAACCCTTCTTGTGAAGTTGTTATATGAGTGAATAATACCCCTATAACTAGCATTAAAATATTTTTCAATTTCATAAATTTCACCCCAAGTAGGTTTGGTTTAATATTAACGTTCTGATTCTTAAAAATTTAAGGATAAAAAAAGATAAAGCTAAAACTTCACCTTTTATCTTAAACTATTAAGTCATACATCTCAAATATATGGATAACTACGTTTTCTTTTAGTATTTTTGTAAAAAATTAGCTAAAATGAACAATTTCAAGGTTTCAGTGCAAGAAACATCTAATAATACCATTATAAAATTTGAGTTAAATCAATTCATAACCAAGCATCAAAGTTTTGAATTTAATAATATAGACGAAGCTAAAGCATCTCCTTTAGCACAACAATTATTTTATTTACCATTTGTAAAAAAAGTTTACATTTCTGGGAATTTTGTTGCAGTAGAACGTTATGATATCGTTGAATGGAACGATGTTCAAGATGAAGTTGCCGAACAAATTGAAGCTTATTTAAATGATGGCGGTATCGTTATAGAGGAATCGGAATCTGAAGCAACAAAAAAAGTTCCTGTAACGGTCTATGCCGAGAGCACACCAAACCCATCTGCAATGAAGTTTGTTACTAATAAAAAAATAGTAACTACGCTTTTTGAATTCACATCTATTGATGAAGCCAAATTATCCCCATTAGCAACAGAATTATTTCATTTTCCTTTTGTTAAAAGTGTCTTTATAGATGAAAATTATGTGTCGGTCACTAAATACGACATTACTGAATGGCAAGATATTACCATACAAATTCGTGAGTTTATAAAAAACTATATTGAAAACGGAAAAGAAGTCGTATTACCAAATGCTGCTGAAACTTTACAAAAAACGACGCCTCAAATAGATAGTCATTTTGAAACATTAGATGATACATCAAAAGAAATAATAAATATTCTGGAAGAATATGTAAAACCAGCTGTGGCAAGTGATGGCGGTAATATTCAATTCATATCTTACGATGAAAACACTAAAAATGTAAGTGTGATGCTTCAAGGGGCATGTAGTGGATGCCCATCATCTACTTATACTTTAAAAAGTGGTATAGAAAACATGTTAAAAGAAATGCTTCCAGGCAAAGTTGAAATGGTCGAAGCCATCAATGGTTAAAATACAAAAATCTTAAAATTGACAATCCTTACCTGTCATTGGTTTAGGACTCCCCATAAATAATGCCTAATATTAAAAATAAAACCATATGGTGATAGTATCACCATGTATAAACCTAAAAACTCCCGAAGAGAGATACATTGAAAATTCCTTTCAAACAATTATCCCCTTCCTGCTATAAGCGAGTATAAGGTTTAAAAAAGAGATTAAGATAATCGTCAAGAAAGAACCTTCAGGCAAGCCCAGACCCTTCGTAAAAATAAAACACAAAAGCTTCGAAACTCAGAAGTATTGCAGTGGGTGTTACAGTGGTGCGACGTCGAAGTTTTGAGTTTGGTTCTTCTCAAGCGTAAGTAAGAGAAGAAATTTCTATCGAAGGGGCGTCTTTTCTTTTGTTACTTTTCTTTGGACAGGCAAAGAAAAGTAAATAATAAATCTTCTTTAAAAAATCTTGGGATACCGTAGCTTCATTTTGGCAGAAAGTTAAGTACAGCATTTTACCTTTGGGTTAAAAATCTAAATTTTGTATTTCACCTCTCCTAAGGAATGGTACAATTAGAAACCTCAACGCAAAACGTCGCGGAATTCTTTAGATTGAAGTGACTTTTTTAATCTGCCTGTGTCAAAATAAAATAACTTAAAAATCAAAAACATGGCAGTATTAAAAGTAATCGAGATCTTATCTAACTCCGATAAAAGTTGGGAAGATGCAACTAAAAAAGCAGTAAAACATGCGTCAAAAAGTTTAAAGAACATTCGTTCTGTATACGTACAAGATCAAAGTGCCAGTGTAAAAGATGGCGAGGTTACAGAGTTTAGAGTGAATCTTAAAATCACATTTGAAGTAGAATAAACCTACTATCTAAATAATTAAGAAGTTAAGCGTTCAAAAAATGAGCGCTTTTTTTTTGTTCCTATACCAATTTAAATATGCCGTCTTGTATTAATAAATTGAATTATTTTTAGATATAATTTCGCTAACTTTGAGGTATGAAGTATATACTACCCCTTTTATTCACTATTTTAATTATAAGCTGTAAAGGTCAGAACACAAAATCTATGGAACATAAATATACCAACGACCTTGTACACGAAACAAGTCCGTATTTATTACAACACGCTCATAACCCCGTAAATTGGAATGCCTGGAATGAAAACACACTCGCTAAGGCCAAAGCTGAAAATAAATTAATATTAATTAGTGTCGGTTATGCTGCTTGTCATTGGTGCCATGTTATGGAACACGAAAGCTTTGAAGATAGTTTGGTAGCTCAGGTAATGAATAAAAACTTCATTAATATAAAAGTTGATAGAGAAGAACGTCCAGATGTAGATCAGGTATACATGAATGCGGTTCAACTTATGACGGGAAGAGGCGGTTGGCCATTAAACGCTATTGCATTGCCTGATGGAAGACCTATTTGGGGAGAAACCTATGTCCCTAAAAAACAATGGGTGAGTGCTTTAGAGCAAATCTCAAAATTATATGTTGAGAACCCTGAAAAACTTCATGAATACGCCGATAAACTTGAGCAAGGGTTAAAAACTTTAGATATTGTAACTTTAAACACAGACGAACCTGTTTTTGAAGTCGATTATATAAATAACGCTATTAAAACATGGTCTGCGCAGTTTGACAATAATCAAGGTGGTATGAATAGGGCTCCTAAATTTATGATGCCTAATAACTATCATTTTTTATTAAGGTATGCCTATCAAACAAATGATAAAAAGCTACAAGACTATGTAAACTTGACACTCAAAAAAATGGCCTATGGCGGTGTTTTTGATCAGATTGGCGGTGGTTTTTCAAGATATTCGGTTGATGAAAAATGGCATGTCCCTCATTTCGAAAAAATGCTTTACGACAACGGACAATTAGTAAGTCTGTATTCGGATGCTTACCTCATTACTAAAAATGATTTGTACAAAGACATTGTAACGGAAACTTTAGAATATATAAAGCGGGATATGACTACCGAAAATGGCGCTTTTTACTCATCACTTGATGCAGATAGTAATACTCCAGAAGGCGAATTAGAAGAAGGTGCTTTTTACGTTTGGCAGAAAGATAGCTTAAAAACGATTTTAAAAAATGATTATGAGTTGTTTTCCGATTATTATAATATAAACAGTTACGGGCTTTGGGAACATGGTAATTATGTATTAATTAGAAAAGATGATGATGAAAGAATTATTGAAAAACATAATTTAACAAAAGAACTTTTAGCCGAAAAGAAAAAACATTGGAAGCAAACTTTAACAACAATTCGCGATAAGCGTTCTAAACCACGTTTAGATGACAAAACACTCACCTCCTGGAATGCTATTATGCTTAAAGGCTATATTGATGCCTATAGAGTTTTTGGTGATCCTTCTTATTTAGCTTCCGCTGAAAAAAATGCTGATTTTATAATTAAAAATCAATTGCGAGAAGATGGTGGTTTATTTCATAATTACAAAAACGGAAAAAGTAATATTAATGGCTACTTAGAAGATTATGCCACTACCATTGATGCTTTTTTAGCCCTTTATGAAAACACTTTGAATGAAACCTGGTTAACAACAGCAAGAGATTTAGCTAATTATACTTTCGATCATTTTTTTAATGATGAAAGTATAATGTTTTATTTTACTTCAGATGAAGATGAAGCGTTAGTTTCCAGAAGTATTGAATATCGAGATAATGTCATTCCTGCAAGTAATTCTATTATGGCAAAAAACCTCTTCAAACTATCACATTATTTTGATAATGCTCATTATAGTAAAACAGCTATGAGCATGCTAAATAATGTAAAACCAGAAATGCAAGAGTATCCATCGGGTTATTCAAACTGGTATGATTTAATGCTAAACTATACAAACCCGTACTATGAAGTTGCCATAGTTGGTAAAGATGTGAAGCATAAAATTACCGAATTAAATAAAACGTATATCCCGAATAAGCTTATTGCTGGTAGTACTTCAGAGAACAACTTGCCTTTATTAGAGAGCAGATACAGCCCGAACAATACACTCATTTATGTTTGTGTAAACAAAGCATGTAAACTCCCAGTATCTGAAGTCGATAAAGCTATAAAACTATTAAAAGAATGACTTTTTTAACCATCTTATTAATTGCGATCGTTGCTTTTGAGCATATTTATTTTCTTGTTTTAGAAATGTTTTTGTGGACCAAGCCAAAAGGCATGAAAACCTTCGGATTAAAATCTAAAGAATTTGCAGAAGAAACCAAAGTATTAGCCGCTAACCAAGGATTATATAATGGTTTTTTAGCCGCAGGATTAATTTTTTCAATTATACAAAAAGATATAACACTTGCTATTTTTTTTCTTATTTGTGTGACCATAGCAGGTATCTATGGGTCTTACTCAACAAAGAAAATAAAACTGTTTTATGTACAGGCCATTCCCGCTATTTTGGCTTTAATAAGTTGTTTCTTTTAAAAAAGAATTTTAACCTATAATTTTAAAATAAAATACTATGGATTTAGAAAAATGGACTGATTTAGGCCTCACATTTGCCAAAAACTACGGAATAAAAATCATTGGTGCCATTGTTATATGGATCATTGGTTCCTGGCTCATAAAAAAAGCCAATAAAATGGTTGCCAAAGTAATGACCAAAGCTAATTATGATGCTAGTTTACAAAAGTTCTTACTTAATTTAATTAGTTGGATTTTAAAAATACTATTATTTTTAGCTATTTTATCACAGTTAGGTGTAGAAACAACATCTTTCGCAGCCATTTTAGCAGCTGCTGGTTTAGCTATTGGCATGGCACTACAAGGTTCTTTAGGTAATTTTGCTGGTGGTGTTTTGCTTATGGTATTTAAACCTATTAAAATTGGTGATTTAATCGAAGCACAAGGGGAACTTGGTGTTGTGAAAGAAATTGAAATCTTTACAACTAAAATTTTAACGCCAACTAATAAAGAAGTTATTATTCCCAATGGCACATTATCCAACGGAAACATTACTAACTATTCTACCGAAGGGAAACTACGTGTAGACTTAACTATTGGTGTAAGCTATGACGCCGATATAAAACAAACTAAAGATGTTATAATGCATGTTCTAACATCTAATTCGCAAGTACTTCAAGATCCAGAACCTACTGTTAATGTTTCTGAGTTAGCAGATAGTTCTGTTAATTTTGCGGTTCGTCCATGGTCTACCGTAGATGACTATTGGGATGTGTATTTTGGTACGCTCGAGAAATGTAAAATCGCTCTGGATGCTGCTGGTATAGAAATTCCATACCCACAGGTTGATATTCATAAAAAGGCTTAGAGTTATAAGTAAAAAACAATTTATTAAGCAGTATTTAACCTCACTCACAAGAGTGAGGTTTTTTTTATGTTTAAAATCTCTATAAATGGGTGTTTTTTCAATCTTAAACTCCAATCTCTGACGCTACTAGTAAATACTAGCGGTAGCCATACTATAAAAACAGCGAAAACTGTTAAATTAACATAAAGAAGAAATAAGACTACCTTCTTAAAAGAAAAAGTTAAACGCCTTTAAAATACCAATTCTATTATCTATTGAATAAGTTCTATACTTTGAGCTGGTAACACCAAAACAAAGTTTTAACGTTTAAGAAAAAAGAGATTTAAATATTTTCTTGATGCAAGCCCAAAAGTAAAGGGCTTCTTACTGCGCCTTCAAAAACCGTTGCCACACATTTTGACGCAACTTTTTTAAATTTCTTCCATCTTGTATTTAAACCCAGTAAACATTCTAAATTGAAATTATATATCAGTTATATATTATATATTCTTTTTATCAATATCACTTTTTCTCAAAATTCTGAAATTGATACATGTAACATTTTGATAGAAAATGCTCTAGAAAACTCACTTAAAAATGATTACACAAAACAACTAGATTTTCTTTTTGAAGCCAGAGAGATTGCTTACAAAGAAGGTTTTAAGAGAGAGGCATTTTTATCAAACAACAATATAGGACTCATTTATTTTAAAATGTCCGATTATAGCAACGCAATAAAATATTATTTAAAAGCCTATGAAATTGCTTTGGAAAATAATTCGGATGAAGAAAAAATGACCATGCTAAATAATATTGCTTTGGTTTTCTTGAAAGATGAAGATCATAAAAAAGCCAAAGCTTATTTAAAGCGAGCATACAGTATTGCTAGAAAGACTAATAAAAATGTTAAAATAGGCTTTTATGCTTCAAATCTCGCAGAGCTTAATTTATTTGAAAATAATTTAGATATAGCCAACAAATATTTAATGGAAGCTTTACCTAATTTAGAAGAAGTTCCTTATGCACATCTCAATGCGTTAGTTCTTAAATATTGTATTTTAATGAAGAAAGGGAATTATCGTCATGCCATCAAAAAACTTGAGAAACTTTTAGTTGAAGCTATCAATTTAAATCAAGATGCATTATTAGAGGTCGAGGTAAATTTAGTGAGTAAAATAAATTTTTTGTTGGCAACAGCCCATTCAGATTTAAAAGAATGGAGTTTAGCAAATAAATATCTGGCAAATGCATTGAAAAGCTGTTTTAATAGTAGTAAAAAAATCGAGATATTTAAGCAGCAATTTAAAATAGCCTATAACTTACACGATTTAGAAAAAGCGATTGTAGCTAAAGACAGTATTATTAAACTTACCAAGCTTATTTATGATAAAGAAGAAAAACAACTTCTAAAAAATTCGAAGTTGCAGTTTGAATTAAAACAATCTCAAAATGACTTAGCAATAAGCAAAATAGTCTCCAATAACCAAAAGCGAACATATATCATTATTACATTTTTTATTTTAATGATAATGCTACTTTTAATTTCCGTTCAACATAAGAAAAAGGAAAACTCTAATCAAAAGAGAATAATTGCTGAGAATAACTTAAGATTAAATGAATTAAAATTACAGCATGAAAAAAACACCTCGTTATTATTAAATAAAGAACTTGAAAAGAAACAGTTAAAAGTCGTTTTAGAAGAAGCCAAAGTTCTAAAGCTTAAGCACAAAATTGAAGAAAAAAATAAAGAACTATATAATAAAGTCCTTTTTCAATCTACCAGAAACGAACTTATTGAAGAGGTGGTAGAATCTATTTCTAAAATTGATGAAACACCTAAAAATGACGCCCTTAAAAAAGCTACTTCTAGCTTAAAACAACATTTAAAAGATAGTGTAAAATGGAATGAGTTTTCGTCTTCTTTCGAAAATATTAATAGTACGTTTATTAAAACTCTTAAAGCAAGACACCCTGATTTAAATGCAAATGATATTCGATTTATCTCCTATATTTACTTAAATTTAAACAATAAGGAAATAGCTTCAGTACTAAATATAACACCCGAAGCTTGCCGTAAAAGAAAAGAAAGACTCAAAAAGAAACTAAACCTTACCTCTATTACTTCATTATACCAACTATTTTCTCAGATTTATTAGACATGTCACAATTTGTCACGTAATATGTCACAATTTGTAGTAATTAAAAACAGCTTATTATAAATTAACTCCAGTATCATTGGTAATCTAAAATTAATTAAAATTAAACCCAATGAAAAAAATTAAAACTCTACTTCTCTTTTTTGTTTTTAGTGCAACTATTAATGCACAAGATTGCTCCCCAATAATTACCAGTCCTCGATTAGGATTTCTTGATTTTGCCCCCGATAGTGTGGTACTATGTAATGAGGAAAAAGATTCAGAATTATTGTCTATATCAAATGATTTCGATACATATCAATGGTATCGAAAATATTTTACCAGTGATGCTTTCGAGCCAGTTCCAGGAGCAACATCTTCAACACTATTAGCCACAGGACTAAATGATATGCTACATCATTTTAAAGTAGTAGTTACTAAAGGCAAATGTACTGCCGAGAGCAACTTTGTTTTAATAGACGGTTACGCATATGCTTTTCCATCAATAGTTGCAGAGTTTGAAGAAGGCTCTTTCAAGAACACAGATGCAGGTGTTTTTAATATATGCAATGGTAGTAAAGTTCAGCTTTCAAATTTTTTCAATTTACTATATGGAAAACATACCTGGTACAGAGACATTCCAACGGTAATACCTCCAGCTCCAGAAGACCCAGGGATCATACCTGGCGAAACAAGTTCCTCAATAACCGTAACCGAGAGTGGAATCTATGGTTTTTATGCTTGTACAGAATATTGTCCTACAAATTGTGAACTTTTAGAAACAGATGCTTTTCTTTCTTTAAATTTTGGTAGTTGGGAATTTTGCACTCTTGGTACCGATGATCCTATACTAGATAAAGATGTTATTCCATATCCCAACCCAACTACCAACTTATTATTTTTGGGAGGAAAAGATATGGGCATAAATCTTTTTAAAGAAATTAATATTATTGATATGACTGGGAAGAAAATAAAAAGTCTCACTAATCATATTATTATAAACCCAATCAATGTTTCAGATATAAGCAAGGGAACTTATTTAATCGTTGCAAAAGATCAAAATAATAAAAGTTACAGAAGCCGATTTATAAAAAAGTAACTGTATTAATAGTCAAGGTTTGTTCAACTTAAACCAAATAGATAAATTTTTGACCGTTTTATAAAAGTCAAAATAAATGATACTTACCTATAAGACAATAGACTTTATAGAAATCCGACTACCCAAAGTCGATATTCACAAAAAAGCTTAGGGTAACTTTGGTTTAGGCTTCAAAGCCACAAAGTCTTTCAAATAATAAGGCTCAAAATAAGCGACATCTTCGGTGTCGTTTATTTTGTATTTATTGTAAGCCAAAAGACTCATTTCATTTGCTGATGGTAACTTACCATCAATAAAAATAGCATTAGGATGTTTAATTAATGTTTTAGCTTTTTCAACGCCATTTCCAATAAAGTAAACGTTTCCTGCTTCTAAATAATCTTTAAAAGAGCTTTCATCCAATATTTGTGCTTCGGTTTCTCTAATTTGATTATAATCGGCATCAAAAACAGCTGAATATACTTCCATCCTTCTGGCATCTAGCATGGAAATAATAACAGCTTCATCACAAGTGGTAACCTGATGCGCCAAAGCTTCTAATGTGGAAACAGAAATTAGGGGCTTATCTAAAGCATAACAAAGTCCTTTTGCCGCCGAAACTCCAATTCGTAAACCTGTATAAGATCCAGGGCCTTTACTTACAGCAATAGCCTCTATATTCCCTGAAGACACTTTGGCTTCCTTTAATACTTCATCAATATAAATATGTAGCCTTTCGGCATGCGAATAGTTTTTATCGTAATCTTCTTTTAAAACGATGGTTTCTCCACCCTGTGAAAGTGATACCGAACAGTTGGTTGTTGCCGTTTCTATATTTAGAATGTATGTACTCATTTTATTTTTAGATCTAATACTTGGGGCTTTTTGTAAAAGCCCCAAGTATTTTTATAAAATAAAGTGGTTTAAACCACTTTATTAATTAGTTAAAGATTTTCCCATGTAAAAGTCTAAAACTTTTGTCTTAAAAACAAAATCATACTTCGCATTTATTAAAGATGCCTGTGAATTAATCAATTGTACCCTTGATTGTTCCAGATCAAAAGAGGTCATACTTCCAATATCATAACGTTCTTTAGAATTTTCAAAAGCAAGCTCTTGTGACTCTAAGGATCTTTTTGCTGCTATATATGCTTTTAATGCCGCTTGTGCATCTGTATAGGCTCTTTGTATATTAGACTCTAAATCTAATTTCGCCTGATCTAAACTTAGCTTGCTATTCGATTCTCTAATTTTCGATTTAGCAACGGCTGTTTTATTCTGAAATCTGGAGAAAATAGGAATGTTTACATTTAAATTAAAGTTATGACCTTTATTCAAATCTAATTCTCTAAAATAGGCTTGCTTAGCGAAATCATTTTTAGATTCACTCCATACAGAACCAAAACCATAGCCAAAACTTACAGAAGGCAAATAACCCGATTTAGAAATTTCGGTATTCAATTCGGCATTTTCAATATTCTTTTTAGCTATTTTAATTTCATTTCTATTTTCTAATGCGTAGTCTAAAATAGGTGAGACGTTATCGTATAAAATAGCTTCAGATGGTGTCTCTACATCGATAATTTCAACATAAAAGCCATTAAATGGAACCTGTAGTAACTGAGACAGCGTAAGTAGGGCTAAATCGAAATTATTTTCGGCTATAGTTACTTGTTGAGAATCTCTACTTAAAGTTGCCTCGGCGTCAAATATATTAGCCCTTGGCTGTACACCAGCTTCAACTAAATCCTTAACTTGTTGTAATTGTTTTTCAGAAAAATCATTCTGAGCCTTAGCCGTTTCTAAGTTCTCTTTGTTAAACAAAACATTTAAATAAGCATTGACAACATTTAGAGAAATATCATCCTTGATTCTAGCCAGTTCTAAATTAGTGATCTCTTGATTTAAACGGGATTGTTTGTATAAGTTTAACGTTCTAAAACCATTAAACACATCCTGATTGACACTTAAATTATAATTAAAAGAATGGGTTGTTTGATTATTGATTCTTTGATTAGTAACTGGATCGAAACCAGATCCAATACTCATACGTTGTCCTAAACCACCACTAACAGATGGTAAAAAACCACCTTTGGCAGCAAGAATATCTTGTTCATTAATTAATAGAGAGTTTTCCGTTTGCTGTACTGTAATATTATGTTCTAAGGCATGGCTAACGCATTCCTGTAAAGTCCATTTTTTCTCCTGTGCAGATACTATTAAACCTACTAACAAAAATGCTGGTATAAAAAAATATTGTTTCATTATGAGTGATTTAAACTTAATCATTTTCTTTATTATCATTATCCTCATTATCTTTTGATGCCTTGTTCCATACTTTAACTTGGTCACCTTCTTTTACGCCTTCTGTAATTTCAACATTAATGCCATCTGAAAGTCCTATCTTAACATTCTCTTTTTTGAATTTATTATCACCATCCAATATTTCAACAAAAGGTTTTTCTGTGATTCTGTTATACTGAAGTAACGCCTCTCTAATAGCTAAAACACTATCCTTACTTTCAATATCTATTTCTGCATTAGCACTATAACCCGCTCTTACATTTGTAGTAGAATCTATAACAACATTTGCTTTAATTGTAAATTGAACAGCTCCATTTTCTTCTTTCCCTTTTGGCGCTACAAAAGTTAACTTTGCAGGAAACTCTTTGTCATTAATGGCTCCTAATATCACTTTTATTTCTTTGCCTTCTTTTAGTTTTCCTACTTCTGCTTCATCAACTTTACCTTCAAAAATCATAAGACTCATATCGGCAATGGTTGCGATGGTTGTTCCTGCGTTGAAATTATTACTTTGTATCACCTGATCGCCTTCTCTAACAGGAATTTCTAAAATAGTTCCTGCTATTTGCGCTATAATATTTGTATTTGCCGAATTACCTCCCGAAATAGATCCTCTTTTAATAATTTGGTAATCGTTTTGTGCTTGTACTAATGATTCTTTCGCTTGGTTAAAAGACAACTCACTGTTTTCAAAATCCTGGACAGAGATAACACCTTTGTCAAATAATGTTTTATTTCTGTTATATAACACTTTGGTATTATCGAAAGACAATCTCGCAGATGCTATTCTACTCTTTGCACTTACTAAACTTTGCTCATTAGGAACAACTCTAATCTTAGCAACTAAATCCCCTTTTTTGACAAGGTCGCCCTCTTCAACAAAGATTTCGTCAACGATCCCAGAAATTTGTGGTTTAAGCTCAATCTCCTCTTCAGGGTTTAATTTACCTGTTGCTACTGCTTTTGTATTTATTGAGGTATAAAAAGGAGCTTCAACTTTATAGTCTACAACATCTTTTGAATTAGAATCTTTAAAATACTTGAGTACAAATGCTAATAGTATGATTGCTACTATTATTAAAATAATTTTTACTGTTTTATTCATTGCTTTGATTGTTTATTCTTCTCTTAATGCTTCTATTGGTTTTATACTTGTGGCTTTAAATGCTGGAATCAATCCAATTAAAGTCCCTAATATCACTAATATGATTAATGCTATAAATACAACGGCTATAGAAACAGAAGGATTAACTAAAGTAGCATCGTCTCCTTGTCCTACAAGCGCATTTATAGCTATTAAAATCCACCCTCCAGTTATAATTCCTATTATGCCTGCCACTAATGTTAAAAAAACAGCTTCAACTACTATTTGTCTTTTAATTTCAAATGGCGTTGCTCCTAAAGCCCGACGTACTCCTATTTCTTTGGTACGTTCCTTAATTGTGATAAGCAATATATTTCCAATTGCAAAAACACCTGCAATTAAAGTGGCGATACCAACAAACCATGTTAAAAATTGCATGCCTATTAAAAAACCTGTTACTTTTCCAATCTCTTTTCCAGCATTAGCGCTACCTAATGCACGATTATCTTTAGGATGGATATCATTAAGGTTTTTAAGTAATAGTTTGGCATCTTTTTCTATTTGTACAATATTATATTCGGGCTTCCCTGTAATCATCATCCAACCTATTCGATCACCTCTATTATATATTTGTTGAAACGTTGTAAATGGGATATGCATATCTATTGGAGGTCCCATATTTATTTTTGAAGTTTGAAACAAACCAACAACTTTGAAGTTTATTTTATTTACTTGTATGTATTCTCCTATCGCATTTTCATTTTTCTGAAACAATTGCTTGTATACGTCTTCTGACAAAACAATAACTTTCTTTTTTTCTTCAATATCATTTTGATTTATAAAACGCCCATGAATAAGTTTTTTCTTTTCAACTTGATCTAACAAAGGATAATCGCCAGCAATACTAAAATTTCCAGAAAGAAAATTTCTAATTACTGGAACTTGGTTTTGATTTCTTGGAACTACAAACTCAATGCCCTCAATATTTTCTTGAATTTTTTTAGTATCGCTTAATGATAGTTGAACTCTTCTACCTTCTTGGAAACCTTTAAAAGGCATCCCTGTATTTTGCCCCCAAATAAAAACACTATTGGTAGCAAAATCCCCAAATAAACGGTTGAATGAATTTTCTAATCCTCTCGCAGAACCTAGTAGCCCTATTAACAAAAGAATACCCCACCAAACACCAACCATCGTTAGAATAGACCTTAGTTTATTTTTACTAAAACTATCATAAACTTCTTGCCAGGTATCTCTATCAAATAAAAACTTGAACATATTAATCGTTTCTTAGTGCTACAATAGGTTTTATTCTTGATGCTTTTTTAGCTGGTAAATAGCCAGCAATTGTACCTGCTATAATTAACGCTAGGGTCGCACCTATTACCAAACTATTACTTATACTCGGATCTTTTATAAAATATGTTTTTAGGCTAGGACCAGCTAACTCCAACACACCAACTCCGAGTAATAGACCAACATACCCTGCAATGGCTGTTATTAATATAGATTCGATTAAAATTATTGATACAATAGATTTAGGAGATGCTCCTAGTGCTTTACGAATCCCTATTTCTTTTGTACGCTCTTTGACAATAAAAATCATAATATTACTTACTCCAACTATACCTGCCATTAATGTCCCGAGTCCAATAAATAAAATAAAAAAAGTAAGTACCCCTGTCATTTTACTAATTGCCCTAGTACCTTCTGCCATATTACGCACTCGTATAGCTCGCTGATCACTTCTAGCTACAGAAAAACGATCTTTCATTTTTTTAGTAATCTGATTTCCGAAAGCCAGTGCCTGGTCATAATTCATCTCTGGATTATAGGTTAAACTTATTTGATCTATATAATCATTATTACCATAAAGATGCTGTGCAGTAGTTATTGGCATATAAATTTTACGTTCTTCGTTATCCCCACCAGCATCGGTAAAAATCCCAACCACCTTATATTGTATTCCACTAAGATTAATATATTTCCCTAAGGCAGTTGTTTTTAAAAAAAGGTCTTCTTCAACCAACCTACCAATTATAGCCACTTTTGTTTTATTCTCGAGGTCGTTTTGATTAATATATCGCCCCTCTTTTATTTTTGTTTTTTCTAAAAATTGATGATCGGGATGTACTGCTCTTAAATCGTATGTATTTTGCTCATTTCTAAAAGATGCTTGAGTATTTCTGTAAATACGTGCCGTAATAAACTCTATTTTGTTTCCAAACTCCTCTTTTACATAATCAAAATCTTCATTTTTAAACTTAATACGTCTACCAGACTGTAGCCCTTTATGAGCTTTTGTTGTCATTCCAGAATTTATAAAAATGGAATTGGTAGCATCATCTACAAACGCTTCTGCAAATGTATTTTGCAAGCCATTAGCAATCCCAAAAAGAATAGTGAATAATAATATCGCAAAAGCCACTGTAAAACCAGACAATAAACTTCTGGTTCTGTTCATATTAATACTTTGAAATATTTCCCGCCAAAGATCTAAATCAAACATACTGTTCTGCCCTTACCTGTTCTACTTTCTTATCTTCCATAATAACCCCATCACGTAAACGAACAACACGCTTACACATACTAGCGATATCTTCTTCGTGTGTTACCATTAAAATGGTTTTGCCTTCATCATTTAATTGTTGAATAAACGCCATAATCTCATGAGAAGTTTTAGTATCTAAGGCACCTGTTGGCTCATCAGCCAATAACAGTTTAGGGTTTGCAGCCAAAGCTCTGGCTATAGCAACACGTTGATTCTGACCCCCAGAAAGTTCTTTTGGTAAATGTTGTGCCCAATCTGCTAAACCTACTTTTTCTAAATGAAACAACGCTTTTTCTTGACGCTCTTTACGTTTCATCCCTTGGTAATATAAAGGTAGTGCCACATTTTCCAGAGCATTCTTATAATTGATAAGGTTAAAAGATTGAAAAATAAATCCTAAAAACTTGTTTCTGTAAACTGCTGCTTTCTTTTCGGTAAGATCTTTTATTGGCAACTCGTCCAATATATAATCTCCAGAATCGGCTTCGTCTAACATCCCTATAATATTAAGCAATGTCGATTTACCTGACCCCGAAGACCCCATGATTGCCACCATTTCACCTTTTTCAACTTCAAGGTCTATACCTTTTAAAACATGTAAACTAGAATCTCCTATTGGATAGGATTTGTGGAGCTGATTTATTTTTAACATTTCTTGATTGATTAGTGCAAAACTATTGAGCTTTACAGGTTAGACTTAAAAGACAAAGAAATGTTACAAAAATTATTCCGAAAAGTTTTTATTATTTATTTAACTTATTGTATTTCTTATAAATAAAGAATATTATCCCTCCAACAAGAATGTACGGAATAGCCATTAAATATACAATACCATCGTTGATTCCTTCTGCCGTTGTTTGTCCTTCTTCACTTTCTAAAACAGCACGACACATAGCACATTGTGCATTTGTCTCTATAAAAAAGAGAAAAGAGAAAATAAAAAAGAGCATTTTTCTTCTCATAATTAACTTAAACATAATATGGGGAGATCATAATATAAACTACAACGCCTGTTATGGCTACATACAACCATAAGGGAAATGTTATTTTTGCTATTTTTTTATGCTTTTCAATATTATTTGTAATCCCCCTAACATAAGTAATTAATACAAATGGAATAATAATGATTGATAATAAAATATGGGTTAGCAATATAAAATAGTAGATGTATTTGATGGCGCCTTCACCTCCAAACTTAGTTGAATCGCTAGTCATATGGTATGCCACATACAAAGCTAAGAATAACACAGATAATATGATAGCAAACTTCATGAGCTTTTCATGTGTTGCTCTATTTCCTTTTTTAATTTGAAATACTGCTATTATTAAAACCAATGCTGTCACACCGTTTATTGATGCATAAATAGGAGGTAAAAATGATAATGGTTCAACATTCGGAATTTTTACTCCAAACAAAATAGCTACAACTACTGGTATTAATACAGAGAGTACAACTATTAATTTATTGTATTTTTTTTCGTCTAAAATGTTTTTATCTTCAATCATAAATTATTCTTTATCTAGATTCTTCGACTGCGCTCAGAATGACATCAATTACTCATTAAGCAACTTTTTAATATCTTCTTTCAATGCACTAATTTCTTCTTCTACGCCATCATCATCCACCTGTTCTGCTTCTGAGACAATCCCTCTGTAATAAATAATTGGATTGCCAAAAGTATCTTTTCTCGATCGGATGAACCCATTTTTATCGATTAAAGCAAAGTTACCAGAATGTTCAAACCCTCCTGCTACATCTGCTTCCTCGGCTGTATATAAATTAAACCCTTCGTTGGATAATTTGTAAATAATTTCTTTGTCTCCAGTCATTAAATGCCAATTAGGATTGGTAACTCCATATTTATCGGCATAGGCTTTAAGAATTTCTGGTGTATCGTAATCTGGATTTATAGTAAATGATGCTACTCCAAAATCATTAAACTCTTTAAAGGCATTTTGAATTTGAATGAGGTTCGCATTCATTCTCGGACAAATAGTTGGGCAGGTTGTAAAAAAGAATTCTATAACATAAACCTTGCCTTCATAATCTTTATTCGTTATTGTTTTCCCTTCTTGATTTGTAAAAGAAAAAGCAGGTACTTTTTTAGGAACACCATTTATTTCAATAAAAGCTAAATCTGATACTTTCGATTTCTTATCATCTGCAAAATCACTTCTACTTTCATTTCTAATAATATCCTTATTAGAAATTCTATCTATAATTTTTGGTATGAAAATAATACCAAAAACCAGAATGATAAACGCAATACCTATATATGAATAATTCGTTTTTTTACTCATCTTTTATACTTTAAGTTTGCCACGAATTCACGAATGCTTTTCATGGTTTTATTTTTTAACACTTTTGAGCTTATCTTAGGTGATATGTACTGAGAGTAGTCAAAGTAAATCGAAAGCCCCAACCTTCATACATATCTATATTTAATTAGTTGCTTCTTTTAAATCGCTTGCTCTTCTTGTATCAGAATTAAACTCTCCCTTTCTTTTTTGCCTATATTCTGTAAACAAAATACGCATATCTTCACTCATTTTATTTTTTATTTCTGCTACTTCAATACAATCGTAAGCATATAAACCATAAACAAGTTTATTCTTTTCAAGCTCATTATCCGTTCTATCATCAAGTCGACCACGTTGATTTAAATCTTTATCAATAATAAACACTTGATCTGTATCTAAATACTCTGAAATATTTTTGCTGTTCTTTAAACTAAAAAATACCTTTTGAATATTACTGTATTCTCCAAAAACAAAATGCCAAAACCTTAAATCTTCATATGAACTAATTTCTGCTTTAAGCTCATCAACAGCATCTTCAGTACCATAAGGCATTAGTATGACTATTTGAAAGCGTTTAAAGCCCTTAAACTTATCGTAAACCAACTCCTTTAAATTAGATGCCGCTGTGGCTTTATCTAAAGGACGACTCCCAAAAAAGCCCAATACTGTGATATGATCTTTTAAAAGAATTTGTTCTTCTGAATCTGAAGAGAATTTTTCTAAGTCTAAAACCGATTCGTTAACGATATCAAGCGGTGTATAATTATGAGTTGCAGGATATAAGAACAACAAAAACGTTACAGGAAGAAAAAACAAAATTCCTAAAACCACATACCGACTTATTTTTTTGTAATCCATCAAATAACATTATTTCTATAAAAATATACGTTTGCAAAAATAAAAAAAGACGGTTTAAAAACCGTCTTTATATCTCTATTTAACACTTCGTCTTTGCTCTATACAAGCTAAACAAATTTAGTTAAAAATCTCTTTTTATAAATCCATCTTTATACACATCGAATACATAACCGCCTTCTTGCAATAAAATGAATACTAAATATAAAATTAAAAATATAGCAGTCCAAACAACCATACGTCTTAAAGATTTTAATTCGTCGCGCATATGCATAAAATCCCAAGTAATATAGTATGCTTTTACAATGGTTAAAATAATGAAAATCCAGTTTAAGGCTTTCATTCCTAAAACTTGTCCCATTAAAGATTCTGGCTTTATAATACCTAAAAATACCTCAACTGCCGTAACAATACTCAAGAAAATTAAAACACCCCAAATTTTTTGAGTATTTGATTTAAACTTAACTAAACCTCTAAATATTGCTAATTTATGTTCGTGTGCCATTTTAAATGTTTTTTAGATTTCCTTCATCAAGGAAATGAAAATATATTTTAATTTAATTAAACCAGATAGAAGAATGTAAATACAAATACCCAAACTAAATCTACAAAGTGCCAGTATAACCCCACTTTTTCTACCATTTCATAGTTTTTACGTCTTTCGTAAGTTCCTAAAATCACATTAAAGAAAATAATGATATTTATAATAACTCCAGAAAATACGTGGAAACCGTGAAAACCTGTTATAAAGAAAAAGAAGTCTGCAAATAGTGGCGAACCATATTCATTAACATGTAAATTAGCACCTTCTACTACAGCTTTTCCGTTGTCTTTTATTTGTTTTAATGATTCTGCTCTGGATAATACTGTTTTTTCACCAGCCTCATTAATTATCTGAGTTCTAACTAAAACATTCTCGTGAGACTTCAAACCATGTAATACTTCTTCAACTGTATATGTTGGTAATGTTCCTTCAGAAACAAACCATAGCCCTTCTTTGCGTTCATGCTGCGTTCTTTCGGCATGCGCATCTGCTACAACAAAATCTCTTAATGCGACTCTATGTCCATCTGTATCTACAAATTGTAAAATATTACCGCCTTTTGTTTGTACCGCGCCATAATCACCTTTAATAAATGTTCCCCATTCCCAAGCTTGTGAGCCAACGAATATTAAACCACCAATAATGGTTAAGAACATATAAATAGTAACTTTTGCTTTGTTTAAATGATGACCAGCATCTACGGCTAACACCATAGTCACAGAAGACATAATAAGCACAAACGTCATAAAAGCCACATAATACATCGGTGCATTTACACCATGCAAAAAAGGAAAGTGTGTAAACACTTCGTCGGCAATTGGCCATGAATCAATAAACTTAAATCTTGAAAATCCGTAGGCTGCTAAAAACCCTGAGAATGTTAAAGCATCCGAAACGATGAAAAACCACATCATCATTTTACCATAACTTGCATCTAGAGGTTTGTTTCCACCTCCCCAAGTTTTACCTTCTGTTCCAGTATTTACAACTGTAGTACTCATATATAATGGTTGTTTTTTAAAAGTTGCACAAAAATAATCAATTTATTCATCTAATAAAATATAAAAACAAAAAGAGATAAACCCATAGTATATCTATGAAATGCCAAAAGGTTGCTGCGAGTTCAAAACCAAGCATTTTCGTTGCATCATACTTTTGTTTAAAATGATTATAAATTACTACCAACAAACAAATTAACCCAACAACCACGTGTAAAATATGCACAATAGCTATTAAATAAATGTAAGACATGGTTACATTACTAGTTGGTCCTGTAAAATTATAACCTAAATCTATAATTTGTTGAAAGCCTGAAAATTGATTAAAAATAAAAATAACACCCAAAATAAGTGTTACAAAAAGCCATAGCGTTGTTGCATTTCTATTACCTGTTTTTAAAGCCTTTTTAGCTAAAAAAAATGAAATACTACTAACAATTATTACCACAGTGCTTATTAAAAAAGCATTAGGCAATTCAAAATCCTTTAACCAATCTGGTCTGGAACTGCTTACAATAAATGCACTTGTCCACCCCATAAAAGACATAATTAGCGAGATGATACCAAACCATAGCATCATTTTTTTCGCTCTACTATTTTTCTCTTCTTGCGTTCCTTGAGTTAAATCCATGGTTATCTTATAAATTTATCTATTACATACACTATTTGCACAAGTGTTATATAGGAAACACTAGCCAACATGAGTTGTTTTGCTGCTTTTTCGGTCATTTCTTTAAACAATCGAATCGCATAGTACAACATCCCTAACCCTAAAATAAAAACTAATATGGCAGCAACAATTGATAATTGTAATTTTCCTGTAAACCCAAATACGGGTATAATAGACACCAATAATGTCCAAATGGTATACATAATGGTTTGTACCGCCGTTCCTTTATCTTGCTTTCCTGTTGGCAACATAAAGAAACCTCCTTTTTTATAGTCATCGAATAAAAACCATCCAATGGCCCAAAAATGAGGGAATTGCCAGAAAAACTGTAATGCAAATAAGGTGCCTGGCTCTATACCAAAATCATCTGTGGCTGCTACCCAGCCTAACATAAATGGAATGGCTCCAGGAATAGCTCCTACAAAAACAGCTAATGGGGTTTTGGTTTTTAAAGGGGTGTACACGCAGGTGTATAAAAATATTGAAATAGCACCAAACATAGCTGTTTGCTTATTGATGGTGTATAATATAATAATCCCTAATAAAGTAAAAACAGATGCAATAATGAATGCCGTAGTTACAGACATGCGCCCTGCTGGAATGGGTCTGTTTTTAGTACGATTCATTAAGGCATCCAAATCTTTTTCAATAATTTGGTTAAAAGCATTGGATGCACCTACCATAAAATAACCTCCGAAAGCAAGTAGTATTAACGTTTTAAAATCAACAGTATCAACACCTAATAAATAACCTGCTAATGATGAAAAAACAACACTTAATGCTAATCGCATTTTAGTGATCTCCTTAAAATCTGAAATAACAGAAGGGGTTGCTAATGAAGATTTTGAATTACTCAATGTTTAATTTGCTCTATGGCCTTTTAATTGCGAGTGCAAATATACTCTATAAAAGCGTTTTGAGCAATGCTAAGTGTATTTTTAATATCTTTATGAAACTATCTGTATTTTTAAAACTAATTAAAGTGATATGATGTCTTCCATTGTGTCGATATAATGAAATACAAAAGTTATTTGTGATTACAATCTATACTTAATTATTTTACAGTTTTTAAAATAAATTTCGCTAAAAATCAAAATACCAGTTAAACAGGTCGGTTCTAATTCCAAAATTAAACCAAACCGTATTACTTTTAAAGGTTGTGGTCGTTTCTGCCTCTGGATCAAAATTTCTAAAACTAATGTCCGTAAAGATCTTTAAGTTGGATGCCGGGTTAATTAAATAACCTGCTTGTAAGTTACCATTAAATGTTTTTGTCTTTATGCCTTGGCCTACTTTAATACCTGTATCAAAAGGTCTGTCGTTATAATCTCTATATACATCACCTCCATAACTAAAATTGTCTGTGCCATTATTAAAGTCTAACCCACGAACACCAAAAATAAGCTTTGCATCGGCAAACCAACGTTTGTATTTATAGCGACCTATTAAAATGGCTTCGCTAAAATTGGCTCCCCATAGATGTGCCATTGGCTGGTTATTATGTGCATAGTTTAATACAACGGTATTATGTGAATATGTGTAGGGCCTCACGCGGTTATATTCAAATTGCAATAATAAATTATCAACTTTAAAGGCATTAAAATATTTAAGCCCTAATTGATAGCCAAACTTGTTTTTCCAACTTTTTTCTCCGCCCTTAACGTCATTAAGAGAAAACTCATCTAAAATAAATTGGCTATATACATTTATATTATCATTCCATTTATATTTAGCTGACGCTCCAAGAAGCGCATTCCCTGCACCTTGCCCTGTTTCAAACTCAATAGCTCTAAAAAATATAATAGGATTTAAATAATTAATATCGAAAGCTCTGTCGTTAGAGTTAGTCCAAAGTACCGATTCAAACAATCCAATATTTAATCGTTTAGACACGTTCCAACTTAAATAATGGTTTGCAATGTACTTGGTTAAAAATGCTTTATCGGCTACAACCTCTGGTCTTACATCTTTTAACCACATCCAGGTATTAGTATATTTTATTTTCCAAAACTTCGTATTTAACTTTAGAAAAGGATGCGGACTTGTTACATCACTAAGTAATAGTGACCGATATCCATCACCTATAAAATTTTTACCATGCCCAAATTGAACATTTATAAACTTGGCTGGCGAGTAAGATAAATAAGCTTCTGCTACAGGATAATCGTAAGAGTTGGTTTTAAATCGTTTTGCAATACCTCGCCCAGGAATAATTGCTGGGTCGGGACCAAAGGCTTTTAAACTTTCTGCATATTGATTTACATATTGCGCAAATCTACCTTGGCTCTCAAAAATAGTAGTATAAAAATTAAATTTTTTCCCTAAACCTCCTTGCACTAAAAGACCTCTTGTATTATTATATGTTGTATTAAAACTAGCATCGGTATCTTTACCCACTTGTAAATCTAATATTGGGTCTACTGTAAACCAATAATCTTTACCTTGTAGTTGTACTAAATGTTCATTCCAAAGCTTTTTACCTACCCAAGTATCTGTTTCTTTATTTAACTTTTCTTTTTCTGCCTTGAAATCGTAATATTTAGAAACCTCATCATACATAAATGGTTTTGATGCTGTATGGCTATTGGTGCCAACAAGATTCATTCCTCTATCAAACCTAGCATAGTTGCTATGCGTGAATGGAATATTAAGTTGACTGCTGTAAGCTTTATTCTCAAAAACTTTTATGTCCGTATTAATAGCATCAAACTCTGTTTTTGCTTGCTGTTCCAACTTAGAGGTTTGTTTCTCTTTTGCTAAGTCTTGTGTTTTTACAGTTTGATTAACCAAAGGTATTTTTATGGGTAAAGAATACTGCTTGTAAGTTTTTCTACTATTATAAGTTGCTGGTTTTATTTTTGGTAAAGTTGTAAATACACGCTTGGCTTCTTCTTTTAACTCGCTATAAATAGCATCAATATAAATAACCCTAAACTCCCCAAGAGTGTCTACTTCAAAAAGAACAACGACTTCACCTTTATATTTCTCATCATGAACTTTTTGAGGGACTTTGAAATTTTTATAAATATGTTCAAATACATTTCTATCAAAACATTTTTGTAAAGAATCAATAGCGACATTACTACAGTTTGGAAAAACTGGTGGCTTTTCAGTCAAGAAGGTATCTTGTGAATAACTATGATATTGAACTAGAAGTAAGAGTAGGAGTAGTACAACGAATCTCTTCATGAAAATGGCTTAACAATTGATTTTGCGCAGAAAGATACTATAATTTTTTAGATTGCTAATTCATAAAAAAGATCTAATCTACTTCTAAAATTTTATATCATTCATGTCTGACGAAGAACATAGGGGTCTCTTTACTATTAAAACCATGATCAAAGACTTACGTGTAAACGACTGACAAACAAAAAATACAGACAACAATATATGCTTATGGTTTTGAGAACCTGATATTAATTCAGGTCAAGAAAAAACCGCTATCGATTAAAATGATAACGGTTAAAAAGGTTTAAAAATTATTTATTGCTAACCTAATTCTTAACTTCAAAGACGATTGGCAACGTATACATGACACCTACATTTGTTTTTTGTTGTTTTGCTGGTATCATTTCTGGTATAATATTAATAACACGTTCAGCTTCTTTTTCTAAACCTGGATGTGGTGCTCTAATCCTAATATCGGTAACCTTACCTGTTTTATCTATTTTAAATACTGTATGTATAACTTGTCTCCCTACGAGTCCATATTCACTCCCTAAATCTGTATCAAATTTTCTTTGGATAAGTTTATTAATTTTTTCAGACATGCACTTACGTCTTCCGTCATTCGATTTTTTCTTTTCACAACCAGGATATACAGGTACCACCTGAACAAGATTAACTGGTATAATAACTTCATCATCAACATCATCAATTACAACTAAATCCTTTGGATCTACTGGTAGATTGTTATTTATAACAGGATCTTCTGGTTTGTCAATTACAGGGTCCATAGGTGTTTCATCTGGCACTTCTACAAACCGATCTAGTGCTTTTTTCTGTTTTTGTTTAACAGGCTCCTCGATAGTTGGAGTCTCTGGTCTTATTATTGGGATATCGAGACTATAGGGCTCATCTAATGAAAGGTTTTCTCCATAAGTTGGAATAGTAGTTTCGAATGTCATCTCTAACATACCAAAGGCTGCTAGTAAAGATACAATTAAACCAATTTGAAAGTAAAGGGTTGAGTTTTTTTGTAAATTTGCATCATGCTTTTGTGATTTTTTCACGATTTGCTCATTTTGCCGAATGAGTTCGTGAGTCTTCTTTTGATTACTCATAATAATTATAGTATAAATGTTAATATTATGATAAAAACACAATAAGCATACCAAAAAAGAAATCCCGTTACAAAATTTGTAACGGGATTTTATATTATTATGATTCCTGACTTACAGGTAATTATAATTTAATCTTGTACTTGGAAAATTATAGGTAATGAATATGGAACGTTTACTGGCTTTCCACGTTGTTTTCCTGGTTTCATTTTTGGTAGTAAACCAATAACACGAGCTGCTTCTTTTTCTAAACCTGGGTGTGGTGCTCTAGCACGAATACCTGTAATATTACCTGTCTTATCAATTTTGAAAATAACATTAATACGTTGTCTTCCAGATAAACCTAAATCACTAGCTAATTCGGTATTAAATTTTCTATTTACAAATTGTGATATCTTTTTAGACATACAATCTCTTTTCTTAGTATTGTTACTTTGCTTTTCACATCCAGGAAAAACAGGTACGTTTTCAATTACTGAAAATGGTACATCTATGTCTTCTTCTACTTCCTCTACTTCTACTTCTTCTACCTCAACAATTTCAGTTTCCTGATCTACTTCTGTAGATTCTATAACTGTTTCTTCTATTTCTACCTCATCTTCAACAATCTCAATAACCTCTGGTGCTGCTGGCGGTGGTGGTGGAGGTGGAGGTGTCTGAATTTGTTCAGTAATTGGGATTTCTTCTTCCAATTCTTCATCCATATTTACCATTCCAATATCCGTATCAGACTTATCAAAGGTTTTATAATTGATAGCATAGTTTGTTAAAAATAACATTAAAGCTAAACCAATAGCGAAGTAAAGTGAACTATTACGTCCAACATTAGCTTTGGGATTTTTTTTAGGTTCCATAATTTATATCATTTATCAAGATTGCTAAAATAACTATTTATTTATAAAAAAAACAAGTGTTTATTCGTTTTTAACGTGTAAACTGCTTTTAAACCACAATACAGTTGATGCTAACAAAGCTCCAAGGGTATTTGCAACAGCATCATAAATATCGAAGCTTCTATAAACTGTCATACTCCCTTGTAATACCTCAATAATCATACCAAATAAAACTGAAAGAATAACAGCAAAAAGCATTGCTTTTTTGCTTTTTAATTTAAAAGCAAAAAAAAAGGTATAAAACCATAAAAGTGTTAAAATAAAATAGGCTAAAAAATGAAATATCTTATCTCCAAAAGAAACACCTATATCTGGGATATTATTAAGCCTAATTAAGCTAGCAGTAGCTAGAGCTAATGAGTATATTATGGTTATTACTGGTGTTAACTTTTTAAGCACCTATTATTGCTTTGTAATCATCAGCAGACATCAGTCCTTCTACCTGCGAAAGATCTGAACATTTTAATTTTATCATCCAACCAGCTCCATAAGGGTCAGTGTTTACTTTTTCTGGCTCGTCTTCTAATGACTCATTAAATTCTATAATTTCTCCAGACAATGGTAAAAACAAATCTGATACCGTTTTAACCGCTTCAACTGTTCCAAAAATTTCTTCGGCATCTAATGTTTCATCAACTGTTTCTACTTCAACATATACGATATCTCCTAATTCACTTTGTGCAAAATCTGTAATACCGATGGTTGCAACATCTCCTTCGATTTTAATCCATTCGTGATCTTTAGTATATTTTAATTCTGATGGAATATTCATAGTATTAATTTAAATTCATTTATTCAACAAATGTATTTATTCAAATCTTAAATTCAAATACTTATTTGTTAATTCCCAAAATTATATCTAACGGTAAAACCAGATCGAATCGTTGTTTGTGGAAATGCCGTAGAAATGGCATATTCTGAAAACGAATAATCAAAATAAAAGAGGGTTGTTAAGTTTTTGCTAAACGCATAATCTGCCGAGTATTTTATACCCCAAATGGTTTGTCCAGATGTTACCTGATTATTTTCTAAATCTAAATATCTAATAATCGTTTTATTATCTCTAACAGAGATATCTGCTTTCATGTTTAAATCACTGACAACACGTTTTTTCGGCCCTGCTAATTTTGAACGTATTTTCAAATCTTTAATTCTATAACCTAAGCCTATAACGTATTCATTCCCTTGTACCTCAGTCATTAAATTATTATCAAAGCTAAGTGATATGAGTCGATCCTTTTTAATTTCAGCTAAGATTTTAACCGAGTTCTTCATTTCGAAATCGAGTCTTACCAAAGGACTAAACATCTCTGTTAAATTAATATTACTTAGCAAACGTTCATTTTTATAATTACCAGATTGATCTTTAGTATTACTTGATTGACTATTATAATCTAAAGCTGGATTAATAGCTTCATAATCTAAATTAGATTGAAATTGATTTATGGTATATGTTGAACGGTATCCATGCGTTAATGAAAAACGCTTAAAACGTTTTTTAAACCATTTAAACTTCATGAAACCTGTGTACTTTAGATCCCAGTTAGGAATAGGCAGATCTCTGAAGGCTCCTAATTTTACACTATTGGCATCTTTCCCTGTGTAAGCAGCTAAGAAAGCTGGTAATAATACGGCTTGATTACTTTTTCCATAACCTCTTGGAAAACCATCGGCATCCAAATCGTTTAAATCTGCACCATTCTTTTGAGCCAATCTTCTAGCGACTATAAGTCTGTTTGCTCTAAAATTATTAAAAGCATCAGAGGTGTTTTCATCACTTTTACTAAAGGCTGTTTTCAATAAGATTGTAGATATATTAAAATTACCGAAAGTATTAGGTGTTAACGATTCATACTCATAAGTTCCTGGACTTCCATTAACTCTAAAATTCTCTGTATAATTTTCGTAATAAGCACGATTTCCTATAAGGTCAATTTTCAAACTCTTTATAGGTTCTAAACTTGCAGATAGATCAAGTTGTTTAGTGTTCGTTGCTGTATATTGTTGATTAAACTCAGGAAAAACAGTTAACCAACCTCTTCTTGCTGCAAGGTCTCTTATATCACTTTGGCTACCAAATGTAAATCCTGCTGTTGGTTTTAAAGTTCCTACAAAACCAGGTGTTTGTAAATACCCTGGTAAAAATGTTCCGTTATTTTCAGAATAATTAAGCTGAATTCTCTTTATACTTGTTAAGATATCAACACCTGCATTTAATAATTTTGTAACAGATTGATTCTTCGCTTTGGGTGGTGCTTTCTTTTTTTCATTGGCTCCAGGTGGTGTACCACCAATTGAAGCTGATCTAGATCGTACTCTTTTAATAGGTCTTTTTACCAATCCGATATGTTTATAAAACCTATTCATATCTAATGTCGAATTGATATTATGAACGTTTGAATTTTGAATAGTATTACCCAAATCGTAGGTATTAGGGTCGTTAGGCAATGAAACATCACCATACAAATCAGAGCCTTTTTGCCAATCGAAATTACCTGTATATTGATATGTTGCATCCAGAAAACTAAATGTTGGAATTTTATTGATTGGCAACTGATAGGTAATTCCTAAATTCTGACTTTGCCTATTGGGATCTCCAAAATCTAAAAAGCCATCCCAAACATCTAATGTTGGATCTTGTTCTCCATTAATAATATTATCTTTAAAGTAGTTACGAACTATATTATTATTGGCTGCAGTAAAGTTTAACTGTAGTGATTTAGTTAGGTTATAATTAATAGTATATTGAAAATCGAATGTATAATTTCTTCTAAATAATTCTTCTATACCTATATTTCCTCCTGCCAGGTCTATCTCTCTAAACTTTTGGCGATTAAATTGTCTATTAATATCTGTATTAAATGTAAAACTTGTTGGTAACAAATTCACATTGAAATCTTTTAAGATTTTCCAATATTTCCCTGTAAATAACGAATCATTTTTCTTAAAAGGTTCTATCGTCACTGGGTTAAAATTAAAAGCATAATTTGCGCCTACTCGAACCGTTTTATTTACAGAATTTTCAATTTCAAAATCCCTATGCTCTACTTTGTTATATGAATAATTTAAAGTTAAGTTCTCCACATCATAGAAACGTGGTGTAGCATCTGTTGTCCTAGTTTTTCTAATACCTATAAAATTAATACTTTGCCTTCTTGTGTAGTCTTCAGACTGTTCTTTTATCTGATCTCTATCTGCTTTTGTAGCTGCAGCATCCAATCTAGAATCTAAAGTTAAATCTTTGTAAAACTGATCGTATTTGGGCGTGATAAGTTCTTCACTTTGCGCATAATTAAAAGGGACTTGAATTCCCCATTTTTTTGGTAATAATTGTCCAACATTAATATTTGTAACGACATCATATTGCTGTACATCTTCTAAACTTCGCTGACTAGGTCCTTGCTCAAGACCTCCAAAACCAGAGGTACTTTTTCTTCCTGTCGCACTTATATTTGCAAAATCTGCAAGATTAGTATCGACACTTAATACGGCAGCCCAACCACCTTCATTATCTAAATCGGATAAGCGTAGTTCGTTAAACCAAACCTTGGTACAGATATTAGAAGTATGTGTATTTTTAACACCTACCATAAGTGTTCTAATATCTCCAAAATTAGGATTCCCTTTTATAGCAACACGATGCTGCCCTGTTACATAGCCTGCAAATTGGTTATTTACTTCAACGATGTCTCCATTAACAACATCATAAAATCTAGGATCGTTATTTGGTAAAGGCCCTTCTGAAATAGATTGTGCTTTTATTTTTCCTAAAATATTTAATGGTAAATTAATTTCATTCTCATTAGGCCAAACCAGATTTTCATCAGTCGAATTTTCTGGAGACTTTGATAAAGGAATTTCAATTTGATAATAATTCTCTGTAAGGTCATTACCCATTCTAACAAAACCAATTAATCTTTCATTATCAGGAAACCCTACACCATCTTCTTCTGCATGTATAAACATTCTTAAACGTTTATATTGACGCATATCTATACTAATATTTTTAAAAGCACCACGAGAATCCTCAGGTTCTAAATCACAAATATTAGCAACTAATGATTGTTCATTTTGACGTACTACCGCATTATTATTAAATAGTTCTTCTGGCGTAACACCTGGAGGGCTTACATAAGTTCCATCATCTCCATTTTCAATAGTTCCTATAATACCCAAAGAAAATTCTGTATCATCATCTTCATTATTAACTTCATCATCTAAAGTCTGTTTGTAACGTCTCCAATCACTTCTAACCAAATCTAAAGTACCAAAACGAAATACTGTAGGCTCTACAAAATCCTTTATATACATACGAGCGAAACGAATGGATCTGAAATCTGCTATATTTCCAACTGATTTTGCAATCTCGCTTTCAACTGGAATTCTGAATAAATACCACTTTGGGTCTACTGTTTCTCCATTAGGTAATAATCTTCTATTTCTACCTGTTACTTCTTCAACATTTTTTGTATCAACAATAAATTCATTGTTAATATTTAACGTATTAGGAGTAATTTCAAGTTCATATTCAAAATAGCTATCAATCGTGTTCATAGTATTATCACGATTAATATCCTCTACATCAGGTTGTGTATTAGCTGCTCTATCTGTACTCGTGAATGTTTCTGGTGTATTTCCTTCTACACCATTATACTTTTTATAACGCTCAAATATATTCCCTTCTGTATTTAAGAAATAAGTATAATTATCGTTCGCTGGATCTTCTCCAAAATTAGCACCGAAAACATTAGTTTCCTGAACGTCATTATATCCATCATAACCAACATCTTGATTGGTTCGCTCTTGCCCTGTGGTATCAAATGCATAAATTAATGACTGATTTTGCGGCACTACGGTTCCCCAAGCTGTGGGTTGCAACAAACTAATATCACCATCTTTTGGTAAACCATTCTCGTATAATTTCCTACCATCCTTAATAATATCTTCTGATATATTACCAAGGTTGAATACAAGTTTACCTCCTAAACTACCTGGGTTCTCTTCAAAAGGGTCCTGCAACCAAAACTCAATATATTCTACATTTTGTTGTTCAAAATCTGTAGATGTTAATTGACGGGTGATTCCTGCCCAACTATTTTGAGGATTATCTATAATCCCGTCGGCCGCTGAATCTTCAAAATTATAGGGACCTCTTTCTTCTGGATAATAAGCCAAATCTAGTGTAAAAAGCACCGAGTTTTGACCTTGTACAATGTCTCTATCTGGAAAAAGTTCATTAATAAACACACGACTGGTATATAAGCTCGAAATATCTTCGTCTGATATTTCTCCTGGGCGCTGACTACTATAAAATATAGGGTCAATACTATACCAGTTTAATAATGCTCTATCATAGCCATTTTGAATTCCATTTTCATCTTCTGGTCCTTCCGTATAACTTCTACCTAAATCTAAAGGCCTACTCGACAAAAACCAAGACTGTTGAGATTTTAAATCGATAGCGTTTTGAGACCCTTCAAAATCATCCACATAAGATGTGGCCTCTCCATTAAAATTAGTTCTTTTTGGAGCACCTGGTGCTAAATAAGCAAACTCACCTCTTAATGACAAGTTTGATTCTACATCTGTATCAATATTTGGTAGCTTATTAACTAATCTTGTTAAAAAAGGCACTTTGGTGGCATAATTTCCATTAAAACCAAAAATGGTATTATTTATAGGTTCTGACCCAAAATTTGCTTTTTGAGTGATTGGGCGTTCATTAAGATTTAAAAGTGTGGCTCCTAACAGAAAGTTCTCATTAAACTTATGCTCTACATTTATTCCTGTAAAACGCCTTGTTTGTTGACCAAAAACAGCATTATTCTCAGTAGAAACTTGAATTGGTGTATTGGATGCTTTTAGCGCTTCATCTAAAATCTGAACACGTCCCAATTGATAATTCACAGTATAATCAATCCCTTCAACTAAAACACGACCACCTGCGGTAACTCTAACAGATCCTCGTGGTACATTAAAGGCCCCAATAGGAATACCATCACCTCCTGTAGATTTATAACGTCCTGTTAATCTGAATTTATTTTTCTCAACTTCTTCTAAAGCAGCTGTTTTTGTACTTTTATACAGGGCATCAAATACATACTTACTTTGACTCTCATTATATGAAGCATTATTTTCATAATTACCACCTCCTAATACATTAAAAAGATATTCTCCAAAAGGTTCTGAACTGGTAAAGACTATTTTTCCATTTTGAGGAATCACAGTAATGCCTGGTAAAAAATCAAAAAAACCATCACCTTTAGTCTGAGGGTCATTATTAAAATTAAGCTTATCTAAATTAAAGACTCTTAATAATGGTACATTTTGTATTAAATTTTCTTCTGGTGTAGATCCATTAACAGGGTTTCCATTTATATCCAGAGCAAAACTAGCTCCTACTGGCGTTATAAAGTTTAGTGGAGATGCTTCATTATAAAAAATATTAAGTTTAAAATCCTCTGGACTTAAATTGAAAGCACCTGTATCGTAGATATTTTTCATCATTAAATCCCATATAGGTTGCTCTACATTAGTAATACTACTTTTTAATAATTTTAAAATTAAATTTGAGTTGACAACTTGTGTTACTTGGCCTGAAGGATTGGTAGTCACATCGGTAGCATCGACACCATCATTCGCAAACTCCCCCACCTGGTATACTTCTCCACCTAAAGTGTATTGGAATGCAACTGCTAATATCTCATCATTATTTAAACGCTGATTTAATGATACATATCCTAATTCTGAATTTAAAGTATACTCCTGGCCATTTATTAATTTTCTAGCATTTTCTAGTTTTGCATAATCAAATCCTTCTGTAACACCTGGTACTGTTATTCCCGATTGTACGGTAGCTACGTCTCTAATAGCATTCGAAATCTGAGATCCTGCACCTCCAATATTGGTTGGATCTAATGCATTATTAGGATTATTTGGTACAGCACCTGGATTTAGAATATTAACTGCAGATCCTATCTTAGTAGGGTCTGACTCTCCTAAATCTTGAAGCGCCACAATGTTTCTAACATTTTCAGTTCTATTACTTCTATTGGTAACCCAAAGTTCCAACCTTGTAATTTGTAATCCCCTATTATTTATAAACGGATAATTCTTTAAAGCCGTATCGTAAGTATCTTTAAAATACTGTGCTATAAAGAAGTGCCTATTTTCATCATAATCTCTAATAAATAAATCAAATTCTTCAACAGTACCACCACCTTGCGCGATGACAGTATTAGCTTGTGATTTTTGTTCGGAAAACACACCTGTAACCGTTGTTTTTCCAAACTGCAACTGTGCTTTTACACCAAATAAACTTTGGGCTCCAGTGATTAACGAGCTATTTAAAGGCATACTTACATTACCGACTTCTATTTTTTGAATGATATCATCTTCTGTAGGTGCATATTCTAATTTAATAAGATTTTGAAAGTCGAAAGTTGATTGTGTATCATAATTCGCTGTTACTTGTAACCGAGTACCAACTTTTCCTAATAAACTCAAACTAATTCGTTGGTCAAAATCAAATGTAAAATTACTTCTGTTTCTAGGTGAAAATGACGGATTATCTTGCTTCGAAAATAAGACCCCTAAATCCATCTCTACAGACCCTTGTGGAATGACCTCAATCGTATTGCCTCCAAAAATAGTTTCAAAAAGGCCTGATTTTACATAAAACTCTGGTAGTAGATTTTTTTGCCCATCTTTTGCATCTCCTTTTTTACCATCAAAAGCATCAATTTTTTCTTTATAATAAGACTTTAAGTTTTCTTTAGCAACTAAAGCATAATACTCTTTAGGTGTTAAAATAATTGGAAAATTAATATCAAAATTCCCTATTTTTTCGGTATAAATATATCTATTAGTAGTGGGATCGTAAGTGTATTTCGATTCTACACTATTAGGGTTTGGTGTTTTTAAACGACCTAAATTATAACCCGTTTTAACGGAGTCTTGTTCAACAGGTTCTTGAGACCACCCTACTACCGAACAAAGTAGTGCAAAAATAAAAAAAGCACTTTTACTTATTCCGACTGCGCTCAACACAGGTCTTACAATACGACAATTTGTTATTGATTTATAAAATTTGATATTCGTTTTATTCAAAGTCTATTATAAATTTTTTAAAGCCTGTTTGATAATGGTTTCCACATTAGCATCTGGTTCTGTAATTATAATTTTATCCACAACTCGTTCAGCCTGCTTTTTTGCAAAACCAAGTACTTCTAAAGCAGATAACGCTTCTTCTTTATTGGTATTGCCTTGAGAAACGGAAACTTCGTCAATATCATAAATCTTTAAGATTTTGTCTTTTAAATCTAAAATAACACGTTGCGCTGTTTTTGCTCCAATGCCTTTTATAGATTGAATTAAAGCAACATCGCTTGACGCAATTCCTTCTCTTACTTGTTTTGGTGTTAATGATGATAACATGGTACGTGCTATACTTGCTCCAATACCACTTACGGATATTAGTAGTCTAAAAATCTCTCTTTCTGCCAACGATGAAAACCCATAAAGTGTATGTGAATCTTCTTTAACTTGAAGGTGTGTAAAAAGCTTTAAATACTCATTGTCTGGTATTTGAGAAAACGTATGCAATGAAATATTTAACATGTAACCAACACCGTTACATTCTATAACAACATGCGTTGGATTTTTTTCAGTGAGTTTTCCTTGAATATGCGTTATCATGTATCTTGTTAGTTAACCGACCAAATGTAATAAATTTATTTGCACTAATTTACTTCCTAGCAGCATTTTCTAATTCCCACTTTTCTTTATGCTGGGCATCAATAACAGCGATTGCTGTCATATTTACAATTTCATCAACACTTGCTCCTAATTGTAGGATATGAACTGGTTTTTTCATCCCCATCATAATAGGTCCGATAGAATCGGCCTCATTTAATTCTTTCAGCAATTTATAAGTAATATTTGCGGAATCTAGATTTGGAAAAATTAATGCATTTACTTTCTTTCCAACCAGTTTTGAAAACGGGAACCGCTCTCGAAGCATGTCATCATTTAAAGCAAAATCGGTTTGTAATTCACCATCTACATTCATATCTGGATAATGGCGATGTAAATAAGACACTGCTTCACGAATTTTAGATGACTTTTCATTATCTGATGAACCAAAATTAGAATAGGATACCATAGCCAAAACGGGATCTAATCCGAACATCTTAATCACTTTTGATGTCATTTGCGCAATTTTAGCTAAATCTTTAGCGCTTGGATCAATATTTATGGAAGTATCACTTAAAAACAATGGCCCTCTTTTGGTCATCATTAAGTTAGTAGTAGCAGCGCGGGTAACGCCATTTATCATACCAATAAGTTCAAGCATTGGTTTTACTACCGTTGGATAATTACGAGAGTATCCTGAAATAAGAGCGTCTGCATCGCCTTCATTAACCATCATTGCAGCAAAGTAATTACGTTCTCTCATTAAACGCTGTGCAGAATAATATGTTACACCTCTTCGTTTTCGTTGTTCCCAATATACTTTTGCATATTTATTTTTACGTTCGTTTTCTTCTTCTGTTTTGGGATCTATTATTGAAATATCTGCATCGAAATCAATTTCAGCCATAAGAGATTCTATAGTTTCTTTTCTTCCTAATAGAATTGGATGCGCTATCCCTTCTTCGTATACTATTTGAGCTGCTTTTAAAACATCAAGTTGATCAGCCTCAGCAAACACGACACGTTTTGGGTTTAGTTTTGCCCTATTGAGAAGCAATCTAACCAACTTATTATCAGAACCTAATCGCTCTAACAAGGCATCTTTATATTTATTCCAATCTTTAATAGGGTGTTTAGCCACACCACTTTCCATAGCTGCTTTTGCAACTGCTGGAGGCACTTCGGCAATTAAACGAGGATCAAAAGGTTTTGGTATAATATAATCTTTACCAAAGGTAAGTCTGGTTTCTCCATAAGCTACATTAACTTGTTCTGGAACGGGTTCTTTTGCCAATTTTGCTAAAGCTTTAACAGCGGCCATTTTCATAGCTTCGTTAATTTTTGTCGCTCGTACATCCAATGCCCCTCTAAATATAAATGGGAACCCTAATACATTATTTACTTGATTAGGATGGTCACTACGACCTGTAGCCATAATAATGTCTTTACGGGTAGCAACTGCAATGTCGTATTTTATTTCTGGATCTGGATTAGCCATCGCAAAAACAATTGGATTTTTTGCCATAGCTAATAACATCTCTGGTGATACAATATTTGCCATGGAAAGACCGATAAAAACATCGGCATCTTTCATAGCTTCATCAAGTGTATCTATTTTTCTATGAGTAGCAAACTCTGCTTTTTCCGAAGTAAGACTATCTCTATCATTTCTAATAACACCTTTACTGTCTAACATAACCATGTTTTCTCTTTTTGCACCACAAGCCTGGTACAAACGCGAACATGAAATAGCAGCAGCACCTGCTCCACTAATTACTATTTTAACTTGATCTAGCTTCTTTCCTGCAAGTTCTACTGCATTTAATAATGCTGCAGCCGAAATAATTGCTGTACCATGTTGGTCATCATGCATTACAGGAATATCCAACTCTTCTTTTAGACGTCTTTCAATTTCAAAAGCCTCTGGTGCTTTTATATCTTCCAAATTAATTCCACCAAAAGTTGGCGCTATCATTTTCACCGTTTGAATGAATTCATCCACATTCTCGGTTCCTACTTCAATATCAAATACATCAATATCAGCAAAAATCTTAAACAGCAACCCTTTTCCTTCCATCACTGGTTTTGAGGCTTCTGGACCAATATTCCCTAAACCTAAAACAGCCGTTCCGTTAGATATTACCGCAACCAAATTTCCTTTAGCTGTGTATTTATAAGCCGTCTCTTTATCTTTTTCAATCTCTAAACACGGTGCTGCAACACCTGGTGAATAGGCTAAAGACAGATCTCTTTGACTAGCGTATTTTTTGGTTGGAACAACCTTTATTTTTCCTGGAGTTGGTTTAGCGTGATATATAAGGGCCTCTCTTCGTTTGCTTTCTTCACTCATAAATTATGGTTAATTAATTGATTCCCACTACGTACTGATTATATATGATAGTATAAATTCACAAATCTATGATTTCGCGAGAATGATAGTTTAAAAGAAACCTTTAAGTTACTATTAAAGGTCTTTTTATTGTTTTCAAAGATAATAATCCTATCGAACCTTTTAGTAAGGTTAATAAAATAAAAAAAATCTTGAAAGCTACTATCCCTAGCTATTGACACTAAGGCGTACACATCTTTTAAAGAAGATGTACATTTTTATTATTTACTTTGCTCTACGCACCCTAAAAAAGAACGCTCCCTTCGATAAGAAAGGTCAAAAAACCCTAACCCAAGAGTCGAAGAATCTTTAGATTAAAAACGGATATTATTGTACAAATTCTTATGTGTTTATTTTGGTAAGTTCCCGTATCCAACGCAACTTGCCTTTTTTACTATAACTTTCAGTTTTTACAATACCGATACCTTTTACATACCATTCTATACCAGAACCTCTCATTTTAATAAAGCCCATGGTAAAAATGTAATCGAAAGTCATTTTATAAGCATCAAACTCTCCAGCCTGATTTTTGAATGACGTATTTTGAACTACTTTTCGATTATAAACCTTCATATCTGCAAAAGAAGCAGAAGAAGCACTGTCATCACTACCTATTTTCAATTCTATAGTTGCATCTTTTAGCTCCATATTCTCTGTTAGTTCATCTGGAAATTCCAAAAAATCACCTTCTGCCTGAACTTGTAGGTTACTTTTTTGGTCGTCATTTTGATGTGCTAAATAACCAGACATATCTACATAAAAATTACCATCTACGCATTTGAGTATATCTTTTCTTGCTACGCCTTCTTTGTTTTTATCATTTTTTTGAGTAGACTCAATCTCTATAATAAGTGCTTCATTTACTGTCGATACCGAGGTTACAACATAATTATCTACAGATTTAACTTTTCCCTTTTTATTGTAGTTGGTATACTCTAAACGCATTCCTTCTGTATAAGGAGAAATAGCTTCGCAATTCTGAGAAATAACGATTTGAGAAAGACAAATAAAAATAACTATTAAAAACTTATTTTTCATAATATTGATTCTTTTTTTGCAACAGCAAATATACTAATCCACTATTAAATAAAGGTTAAAGAAATTAAAAGTCTTATCAATAAAACAATGATTTAACTTTTTAAAAATTCAATATTCCTTTTTAAACCAGAATATTTAGTACGCTTAACCGCAGATTTCTTAAACACCTTACTAAATGTTTCTTGTGTAACCTCCTCCCAGTCTTTTTTTGTCATGGATAAGAGTTCTGGATGCGGATTAAAAAGTGGTTCGCTATGTGATTTTGAGAATCGATTCCAAGGACATACATCCTGACAGACATCACAGCCAAACATCCAATCGTCAAATTGACCTTTAAAATCTGATGGAATATTTTCTTTTAGTTCTATTGTGAAATACGAAATACATTTGCTTCCGTCTACAACATAAGGTTCTGTTATTGCTTGTGTTGGACACGCATCAATACATGCCGTACATGTACCACAATGGTCTGTGGTTGGTAAATCGTATTCTAAATCTAAATCGATAATAAGTTCTGCAATAAAATAAAAAGATCCTACTTGCTGGGTTAATAAATTACTATGCTTCCCAATCCAACCCAATCCACTTTTTGCAGCCCAGGCTTTATCTAAAACAGGGGCAGAATCTACAAAAGCACGTCCATCAACCTCACCAATTTCTTCTTGAATAAAGTTTAAAAGTGATTTTAATTTGTCTTTTATTACAAAATGATAGTCTGTCCCATAAGCATATTTACTAATTTTTGGAGCAGTTTTATCTTGTTGAAATTCTAACGGATAGTAATTCAATAATAATGAAACAACACTTTTTGAGCCTTCTACCAATTTTGTTGGATCTAAACGTTTATCAAAATGGTTTTCCATGTACTGCATTTGTCCGTTCATATTCTTATTTAGCCAGTTTTCTAATCGTGGCGCTTCTTCTTCTAAAAATTGAGCCTTACTAATACCGCATGATAAAAACCCAAGTCGTTTTGCTTCGGTTTTGATAAGATGGGTATAATTTGCTTTTAAATTCATTCTTCTATTGAGTTTCGACTGCGCTCAGCCTGACATTATAGAAACTATTTATGTTAAGGTTCTTATTTTATGATTCTGTAAATATAAGTGAATTCTGAGATGTCACACTGAGCGCAGTCAAAGTGCTTATTTAAAGACCAACAATTTTAAGGACGACTGCCTCACTAACACGACAGAAACTTTTAGGTTTTCAATGTAAACTTCAATTTTACATCAACAGGTTTTAAAGTAATTAAAGGGTTTATTTTTATAGTATTATTATCGGTAGCTATATGGAATTTTTTCAATATTGTGTTTACAGCCAAAATCATTTCATACATAGCAAAGTTATTACCTATACACAACCTTGGTCCTGCTCCAAAAGGCATGTAATAGGGCATTATTTCTTTCCTATTTTCTTCAAAAAAACGAGATGGATTGAACTCTTCCGGACTTTCCCAATAGGTTTTATTTCTATGTAATTCATAAATGGATGCTCCTATAATCGTTCCCTTTTTTAATACATAGTCGTCTATTTTATCATCTTTAATATTTACCCTATCTGTTATCCAAGCGGGAGGGTATAAACGAAGACTTTCTTCAATGCAGCACTTTGTATAATTAAGTTGAGAAATCTCCTGTAAAGGCATTATTTTTTTAGCCTTTGTTTCTTTTATCTCATTCTCAACCTGTGTTAGTTTTTCTGTATTTTGAGCTAATAATTTTAATGTAAATGTTAAAGCATTGGCCGTTGTTTCATGCCCCGCTACAAACAGAATTAATATTTCATCAATTAATTGTTCATTTGTCATGGTTGTTCCATCTTCATATTTTGCTGAGAGCAACATATCCAAAAGATCGTCGTGTTGATCAACCGATTCACGTCTTTGATCAATAATCGTATTAATAATGTCTCGACTTTCCTTTACCAGTTTCATATGATATTTAATCTCACCAGACAAAGTATACCATAATTTCTTATACGGCATTCTTAATTCCTTAACAATAAACAATTGCAGTTTTTCAATAATAAACTGTAACCTTTTTAAGGTTCCTTTTTCTGCTGAAAAATCAAATAAAGATTTAGCTACTACTTCGAAAGCCAACTCATTCATTATCGGATATAAATCAACAAATCCGTCTGGGTTAATTCTATTTACTTGTTCGGTGATAGCTTTATCGATAATCTCAACAAGATTTTGAATTTTCTCTTTATGGAATGCTGGTTGAATTAATCGACGTTGTTTTAACCAATAATCACCACTTGAAGTTAATAATCCATAGCCAACATATTTTGACAAATAGGTGGTTTGAATTTTTGATTTATGATATATTTTATGATTTTTTTGAAGTATATGTTTTGTAATAACAGCGTCTCGTGTTAAAACTATATGCCCATAAAAAGGCGACTTCATTGCAAAAGTATCTCCCACTTCGTTAAACCATTTATTATGAAATATAATGGGATTTTTTGCTATGGTAGCTGATTGTATTAAGAATTTATAAAAAGGAACCTTATTTGGATACTTGTATTTTGGCATATGCAAATTATTAAATAAGATTCTAAAACAATGGAGAATGAATGTTAGATCAAAACAATCCGCCTTGAATATTGCCTTTTACTCTATCTAAATGTTTATAAGCTTGTTCTGTAACTTCTCTTCCTCGGGGTGTACGCATAATAAAGCCTTGTTGTATTAAAAAAGGTTCATAAACTTCTTCTATAGTTTCTGGGCTTTCACTAACCGCTGTAGCAATAGTTGTGAGACCAACTGGCCCCCCTTTAAATTTATCTATGATGGTTAATAGGATTTTGTTATCCATTTCATCCAACCCATGTGCATCTACATTTAAAGCTTCTAATGCAAACTTTGCGATTTTAATGTCGATGGTGCCATTGCCTTTTATTTGAGCAAAATCTCGAACACGACGCAATAAAGCATTTGCTATTCTTGGTGTACCTCTACTTCGTCCTGCAATTTCTATGGCTGCTTCCATAGATATTGGCATATTTAAAATACTGGCACTTCGTTGTACGATAGTTGTTAGTAAATCTGTTTTATAATATTGTAATCGGCTTTGAATACCAAAACGTGCACGCATTGGTGCGGTTAATAACCCAGAACGGGTTGTTGCACCAATTAACGTAAACGGATTTAAATTGATTTGTACAGAACGTGCATTAGGTCCCGACTCAATCATAATATCAATCCTGTAGTCTTCCATAGCAGAATATAAATATTCTTCTACTATAGGGCTCAATCGATGAATTTCATCTATAAACAATACATCGCGTTCATCTAAATTAGTTAGCAGCCCAGCTAGATCTCCTGGTTTATCTAAAACGGGGCCTGATGTTATTTTTATACCTACATTTAATTCATTCGCTAATATATGAGCTAAAGTCGTCTTACCTAATCCTGGAGGCCCATGAAATAGGGTATGATCTAAGGCTTCTGTTCTCAAATTTGCTGCTTGAACAAATATTTTAAGATTCTCTAAAACCTGATCTTGACCTGTAAAATCATCAAATGATAATGGTCTTAATTTTTTTTCTACATCTAATTCTTCGGGAGAAAAATTTTCATTGGATGGATCTAGATTTTCGTTCATCAAATATCGTCTTCAATTATAAGAATACTGAAACAAGTTCAGTATATAGCAAATATAAACAAAAAGCCTTTCCAAAAAGGAAAGGCTTTGTAGGTTTTAAGTAATAAAATTTTTTAAATTTATCTTTAATATTATTTCTTAACAACTCTCCTTATTAGTATTCCTTCACTAGTGACTATTTTTAACAGATAGATACCATTAGCCATACTAGAAAAATCAATCGTTTTATTTTCGATTTCAATGTTCTTTATAACTTTTCCTAAAATATTATATAATGTTGCTTCCTCAAGCTTGATATTATTAGCTTTTATGTGCAAGATCTTATTAACTGGATTAGGATATACATTTATTGAAACGTTTAACGACTCTTCTTCTATACCCAATGTTGTAGTTGAAAATGTTTTCACCGATCCATAACTTGTACCTTGAGTGTTAGTTGCATAGGCGACATAAGAGTATTGGGTATTAGCTACCAAGCCAGAAATAGTTTCATTAAAAACACCTAGACCCACACCATTATCATCGGTAATTACATTTGCACCTCCTATTTGAGGGTTTGCATTTTCTGAGGTAATCGCATATACTATTCCTCGCGCTATCACCGACGAAGAACCTTCTGCTGTTACTTCACCCCCCAAATCAACCATATTTGATGTTATTGGGTTTGCATCACTAGTAGTTATTGTAGCCTGAAAATCATCATTGTTTATGGTTACAGTTGCTCCATCGGTAATTGTTACGGACAAAGCTGTAGCCGCCAAGTTTGACTGTGAAATGGTAATGGTTTCATTGGCTTCCAGTTTTGTGTCTCCAGTAGGGGTTACGGCAAATGTCTGCGTTTCGCTGGCGTTTCCTGTAAAGGATAAGGTCTGGCCTGTTACGGTTGAATAATCGCTGTCTCCCGTTGTGGCCGTTCCATCTGCAGTACTCACATCTACTGTAAAACCACCTTGAACCGCATTGTCCAGTGTTGCCGTTACGGTTATCGATCCATCATTCTCGTTGCCGCTTACATCTGCAATAGTAACGGATGCTGAATCATCATTGGTAATAGTTACAGTGGCACCATCGGTAATGTTTACTGACAGTGATGTTGATGCCACGTTTGATTGACTTATTGTTAAAGTTTCATTGCTTTCAAGCTTGTTATCACTTGTTGGCGTGACCGTAAAGGTCTGCGTCTCGCTTGCCGTCCCCGTAAAGGTAAGTGTCTGACCCGTTAATGAGGTATAATCGCTATCTGCAGTGGTCGCCGTTCCGTCCGAAGTACTAACATCTATTGTAAATCCACCCTGCACAGCATTGTCCAGTGTCGCTGTGACGGTTATGGAACCATCATCTTCATTGCCACTTACGTCGGCTATGGTGACTGTTGCGGAATCATCATTGCTTATGGTTACAGTTGCTCCATCCGTAATTGCTACGGACAAAACTGTAGCCGCCAAGTTTGACTGTGAAATGGTAATAGTTTCATTGGCTTCCAGTTTTGTGTCCCCAGTAGGGGTTACGGTAAATGTCTGCGTTTCGCTGGCATTTCCTGTAAAGGATAAGGTCTGGTCTGTTACGGCTGAATAATCGTTATCTGACGTTGTGGCCGTTCCGTCTGTAGTACTTACATCTACTGTAAAACCGCCTTGAACCGCATTGTCCAGTGTTGCCGTTACGGTTATCGATCCATCGTTCTCGTTGCCGCTTACATCTGCAATAGTAACGGATGCTGAATCATCATTGGTAATAGTTACAGTGGCACCATCGGTAATGTTTACTGACAATGATGTTGATGCCACGTTTGATTGACTTATTGTTAAAGTTTCATTGGCTTCTAGTTTTGTATCTCCAGTAGGGGTTACGGTAAATGTCTGCGTTTCGCTGGCATTTCCTGTAAAGGATAAGCTCTGGCTTGTTATCGCTGAATAATCACTGTCTCCCGTTGTGGCCGTTCCGTCTGCAGTGCTCACATCTACTGTAAAACCGCCCTGAACCGCATTGTCCAGTGTTGCCGTTACGGTTATCGATCCATCGTTCTCGTTGCCACTTACATCTGCAATAGTAACGGATGCGGAATCATCATTGGTAATAGTTACAGTGGCACCATCGGTGATGTTTACTGACAATGATGTTGATGCCACGTTTGATTGACTTATTGTTAAAATTTCATTGCTTTCAAGCTTGTTATCACTTGTTGGTATGACCGTAAAGGTCTGCATCTCGCTTGCCGTCCCCGTAAAGGTAAGCGTCTGGCTCGTTAATGCGGTATAATCGCTATCTGCAGTGGTCGCCGTTCCGTCCGAAGTACTAACATCTACCGTAAATCCACCCTGTACGGCATTCTCCAGTGTCGCTGTGACGGTTATGGAACCATCGTCTTCATTGCCACTTACGTCGGCTATGGTGACAGATGCACTGTCGTCGTTATTTATAGTATAGGTATGTATTAGATTTGTTCCTAGAGTTGCATTGCTTGGGTTTGAGATTGTTACTATAACTGTTTCGTTCGCTTCCAAAATGGCATCGGACACTATACTGCCTATGGTTATATCGTTATTGCTGTCACCTGCCGTAATGGTCAACGAGCCATCTGCCAGGGTATAATCGGTTCCACTTCCTGTTGCGGTTCCCGTCACGACATAATCCACAGATACATTGCTCCCGCTTACAGCGCTTAGTGAGACCTCTAAATCTGCACTGCTCACATTTTCTGCTCCTGAAGAGCTAGTAGATGTAAAAGCTACCGTTGGATTTGACGTTGTAAATGTCTCCACTGTTCCTTCTGCTGTTCCTTGACTATTTATGGCATATGCAGAGAAACTGTAATTACTAGAAGCTATTAAACTCGAAATGGCTTGATTATAACTTCCTGTAGTACCAGAAACGATCACTTTAGTTACGTTAGCTCCTCCTGCTTCCGCCACTGTTGGCGTTGCATCATCTGAGGTTAATGCATATACAAAGCCTCTTTCTATTATGGTTGCTCCGCCATCTGAGGTTACATCGCCGCCTAATGTCGCTGAAATTGCATCTACAGAAATAGCTGTTGTTGTGGTTATCGTTGGAGGTGTGACAGATAATCCTAGAGCAAAATTATCGAAGTTACCCGAAAAATTAAGGTTAGCGATAATTCGAATTTCATCAACATTTCCAAATGTTCCATTAGCAAAATCTGATGTTGTGTATGTTGTTGGGGTAAACCCTGGGTGATTGACTGTAGTCGAACCCGTTGAGTTTCCGTCCCTAAAACCTTCAACAGTAAAAACTATGACCGTCCCATTATTTTCAGATACTGAAAAACCATTAAAATCAAACTCGGAACCTCCACTTGTTTTAATCGACATACCACGCCAAAGTGAACCACTAGGTGCAGCATGTAATCCTTCATACTCTCCACCAAACTCATTATATATAACATCTCCGTTTGTTGGAGTACCAGCAGCATCAAGTATCTCAAAATCAAACTGTATTCCATTTATATCAGAAGAACCTCCCTCTCCATCTATTGCGATTGATCCTAGATTAGTATTATCTGTAGTCTCAAAATTTAAAATATGAGGTAAATCAACATGTGTGGTGAATGTTTGTATAGTACCTTCTGTGGTTCCCTCGCTATTTATGGCATATGCAGAAAAACTATAGTTACTAGAAGCGAGCAAACTCGAAATAACTTGATTGAAACTTCCTATAGTGCCAGAAACGATTACTTTCATTACATTGGCACCTCCAGATTCTGCTACTGTTGGCGTTGCATCGTCTGAAGTCAATGCATACACAAAACCTCTTTCTGTTATGGTTGCCCCGCCATCTGATGTTACATCACCATTGAGGGTTGCACCATTAGACAAAACCGAGGTACTTGCAGAAGTCGTTACTGTTGGAACTGATAAACTTGATGGTATTGAATATACTACATTATCAATAAAAACATTTAAATCGACCGCCTCAATCCATAATTCATCTATATCTTGAAAATCTGTATTACCAGATAAGACTTGGTTTCCATCAAAATTGATATTAACGGTTGAACCTACCTGGCTTCCATCTTTATAGGCCTTTAGAGTACCCGAAGTACTAGCTCCAACACCCGAATCTTGAATATAAATACTTGAAACAGCAAATTCGGCCCCTCCATGACGTTTAATAGTCCATTTAGTTACTCCTCCAATATCGGCATTATCGTCATAAAGCGCTCCAGTTCCTCCAGACCCCGAGGTTTCTTTAAAAGAAATAAAATCGTTTGATGCTAATGAATTTATTGAGAAACTTAGTGGCCCTAGTGAAACTGTTTTTCCAAGTTTTCTATCATTAGTAATTCCTGTATTATTAAAATCTATTGTTGCAGCTCCTGTTGGTACAGTCCCTTCTGTCACATTGCTAATGGTTATTCCTTTTAAGGTCAATGCATCTGGCTGGTCTGTTAAAGGGTTAATTGTAAATTCAATTTCTGAGACTCCTGTAACAGGCAACGCATTATTGTTGTCAAAGAAAGTACCTATAGAAACCCCTGAATTGTTTTCAGACAAGGATTTATTCGCATTCAATGTCATTGTCCTAATTGTATTCCCTAAAGCATTTTTAAAAACTATCTGAGTACTTGTTGTATAGGTAGATGGACCATTAATTGGTGATAGGTAATTAAAAATAGTCAAATCATCCACATCAAATGATATGGCATTTATTCCATCTGCTTTAATAGTAAATACAGCTGTTGCTCCTGGTGTTGTATTTGTGGAAAACAATTCTGCACCAACGATACCTCCTGTAACATTAGTTATTTGGTTGCTAGCTGCTAATATTGATGTTGTAGAAATCAATTTAAATCCAACGCCACCAGAATCATTTGTTCCTAGACCTCCAAATCTGTAAAAATCTTGAGAAAACGCTTGAAAACACAACATAATTAGTAAAAAACAAAAAAGGTTTTTAATCTTTCGTTCTCTTAGTTTAAAACTTGAACGAAACACTGAAGTAATTTTTTTCATGACACATAATATAAGGGTTCATAGAATAATTTATATGTAATATTTTTCATTTACATAAATACGAATATACAACAAAAATGATTAAAAATACACTTAATCGATTTTAATTGTATTTTAACGATGTTTTAATATTCATGTATACTAAAAAAGCCTTTCCAAATTGGAAAGGCTTTAGCAAATAATTGGTTAAAATTATGGCTAGTTATAAACGGTTGGTTGGTTAATTTATAATAGTAAATTCACAGCGTCTGTTAACATCATATGCTTCGTCTTTACAGATACCTTCTTTAACACATTCGTTAAGCGGTTGCATTTCTCCATAACCAATACTTTTTAATCGGTTTCTATCAATGCCCTTACTTACTAAATATTCTAAAGTGGATGCTGCTCTACTTTTAGACAAACTTAAGTTATATTGATCTGGACCTCGTACATCTGTATGTGCAGAGACTTCGACTTCCATTTCTGGATACTTTTTCATTAAATCTACAAGTACATTTAAAGTGGTTGCGGCATCTTCACGAATATTCGATTTATCGAAATCGAAATAGATTTTATCCAATTGAATTTGAACATCGCCTCTGTCATTTTCTTTAACATTTTCTTCTGCATCTACATATGCTTCTAAGGTTAAATAGATATTATGACTTATTTTACCTTTACTGTCTGTTGAGAATTCAACATCTTGTGGGATATATGCTTTTCGTGTTCCACGAACTTTATATTTTTTATTAGGTTCTATTTTAAATAGGTAATCTGCTTTTTCACCTACTATAGTATCCTGAATTACTGTACCTGTTTCATCAAACAATGTTACTAAAGAACCTGCCAGTAATTCTTTACTACTTTTATCTTGTACAATTCCTTCAACCAAATATTTAGTTAAAATATTTTCTTCTCTTACAAAACCATAGAGTCTATCGTAACCATTTCTATTTGAAGAGACATACCCTTTATTATTCTTTTCTCTTATTGTGTATGCGAAATCATCTAAACTACTATTTATGGTGCCTCCTAAGTTGACAGGTTTATCAAAACTACCATTTACCATATTACTTCTAAGCACATCCAAACCACCATATCCTTGATGGCCATCTGATGAAAAGTACAATACATCAAGATCACTTATATAAGGAAATTGTTCACGGTGTTTTGTATTTACTTTATCGCCTAAATTTTCTGGCTCTCCATAAGTACCATCATCATTTATAGTGACTTTATAAATATCAAATCCGCCAATAGTCCCTGGCATATCACTAGCAAAATAAAGTGTTTTACCATCTTTACTTAGAGTTGGGTGTTCTGTACTGTATGCATTTGAATTGAATGGTAATTCTGTAACATGCGTCCAGATATTATCGACCAACTCTGCTTTAAAAATTTTAATATGTGCAATTCTCTCTTCGTCTGTTTTAATACGTGTTTTGTTGGTTCTATTAAAATACATTGTTTTAGCATCACTGCTAAATGTGGCATTACTTTCATGAGAATCTGTATTTATTTCATCTGAAAAAGGTTTAATATTCTCTAAAGTCCCACTATCGGTTATTGTTGCTTTATATAAATCTAAATATGGTAAATTATTCCACGAATAAGCTGGGTTTTTACTATTTCTTGCTGAAGCAAAAGCCACTTTATTATCGCCATAGAATGACAAACCAAAATCACTACTTGAATGCGCACTCTCTATTTGTTTTAGTTTAAATGTATGTGGCGTTGTTTTATCTAAAGCATCCATAAAAGCAGGTGTATTTACTCTTTTATTATAATATCTACTTAGATGAAAATCGGCATCTTTATAATTTTTAGATCCTTTTAAAGCCTGTGCATATCTAAAATGCAATTCAATATCTATAGAGTCTCCATAAGTGACAAATAACTCACGATACGTCTTTATAGCTTTTTGCAAATTTGCATTGTAATAATAACTATCTGCCAAATTTTGAAGTACTTCTTGAGTGCGTGCTTTCTTTTCATAAATTTCGGCCGCTTCAACATAAGCTCTCATTTCGAAAAGCTTATTTGCTCTTTTTAGATTCCCTTTTTGCGCTAATGCCATTCCACTAACTAATAAAAGGCTTGCAAATATGTATATATGTTTTTTCATTTTTATAGTCTTTAAGGTTAGAAGAATCTAGGTGAACGATCGTATCCTCCTTTAAGCCCGAATAGATCAATGTCAAATAAAATAAATATTTCATGAGAGCCTGAATTGAAATCCCCTAAAGTTGTAGTGGTAAAATCGTAAGCATATCCTATTTTTAATTCTGGTGTTATTCTAAAACTCACTAATCCACTTATAGCATCATCTAAACGATATCCCAACCCTGCTTCTAATCTGTCATTAAATAAGACATTAGCTGTTATATCCAAAGCCAAAGGGGCGCCTCTGACTGATTTTGCCATAAAGGCGGGTTTAAATTTTAAGTCTCTATTAATATCAAAAACATAACCTCCAGTTAAAAAATAGTGAATATCCTGGACACCCGTAGATTTTATACCATTTTCTGTTTCTATATGTTTTGTTGTTAATAGATTTGGAGCAGACAAACCAATATAATAGTTTTCTGTAAAATAAAATGCTCCAATACCCAGATTAGGAAATGTTTTATTGACGTTTTCGTTAAACGCCACATCTGTTGTTACGTTACCAGATTGTAAATTAAAACCATCAAAATTAACATCAAATAATGTAAATCCTGCTTTAATACCAAGGGATAATTTTGCTTCAAACCCTACTGGTAGTATATAAGCGAAATCTGCATAAATATTATTTTCACTTACTACGTCTCCAATATTATCATTTGTAAACGAAATACCCATTTCTATTTTCTCATTAATAGGCGTATGCGCGAAAAAAGTTCCTGTTTTTGGAGCCCCTTCAACACCAACCCATTGTGTTCTATACAAGCCTCCTAAATTTAGAATTGCTTCATCTGCTGTTGCATAAGCTGGATTAATAACACTCATATTATACATATACTGTGTAAATTGAGGATCTTGTTGTGCAAAACTTTGAAATGACAAAAGCGTCAAACTTAACAAAGCAGCTATTTTATGATATATATTTAAATTTTTCATTGTTCTTAAATTTTGCTTTATCTATAAATTATCTGCTTAAGTATAAGCGTCCTTGTTCTGGTTTATTTTCTCCATCATTGAAATAGAAAATATAAAAATAGACTCCTACTGGTAAATCTCCACTTCCAATAGTTCTGGATTGGTTAGATGTACCATTAAATCTTGGGGTACTAGAATTCCCCTTGTAAACAATGTTTCCGTAGCGGTTAAATATCTCTATGACAAAGTCTGGATATAGTATATGTAAATTATCAAAATCATACGTATCATTAGTACCATCGCCATTTGGAGAGAATCCGTCTGGAAGTATCAATTTACCACAAGACGTTAAATCTGTAGTAATTGCTAAACGTACACTACTTTCGCAGCCCGTAGTAGCATCTACTAAAACGGCATAATAGGTAATGGCATTACTTAAAATTGAACTCTCTGGAATGACTGAACCATTTGTTTCAGCATCATACCAGACTACATTATTTGTCGATGCATTATATTCCGTAATATTTAATGACAAATCATGAATTGTTGGACCGTCATTAATACAATACTCAGCACTAGGATTCAATAGTGTTGGTGTTTCCGTATCATTAACGGTTACATTAATTTGAACACTTATTGAAGACTCGCAACCAGAACCATTTGTTTGGGTTGCAAAATAATCTTCTCCATCTACCAATGTATCATTAGCATTAAGTGCTGTTGTTAAAGCAGCATCTTCATACCAAATAATTGTTCCTGTTATTGCTAAAGCAGCATCTAAATTTGCTACTGTTGGGTTATCAACTAAACAAAATTCTAGGATTGCATTATTTACAACTGGTGCCGCGCTATCATTAACTGTTACTGTTATTTGAGATACATCATCTGTTGTACATGGTGCTAAAGCCGTGACAGTATATGTAAAAGTATAGGTTGTATTTAATGTTAGTGTTGATAAATCAAGTATATTCCCAGAGAAACCAGATATATCTGATGTCGTAAATGTTCCTGTGCCATCGGGCGTTCCTCCTAATACGGTTAATAGATCTAACATGGTATTTGTTGCATCTACATGAATAGCACATATTGAAAAATCATTATCTGTCCCAGCATTTGGCACTGGTGTGACAGAAATATCAAAACTTGTACTTGAACTACCACAAGTATTAGAGGTCGTGTACGTATATGTTCCTGACTCACCTGTTGCTGGATCAAATTGATCCGAAATTGATACTGAATTAAAGGTCCATGCCCCTCCAGGACTTGCTCCTGTTAAGTTAGAATCTAAATCGAATACTCCTTCTGAACTACAGAATGTAAGGTCGCCATTTGAAGTTCCTGCACTTAAAGGCTCATCTACAGTAACAATTATAGTTGTACTTGTATCCACACATGGTGAAGAAGCTACTACATGATACGTAAATTGATAAGTTCCAGTGGTGAAGCCAGCGATATTGTATGCTGTAGGAGTCGCTACTACTATTCCTGTATTGTCTGTCCCTTCATACCAAGTTCCAATAATATCTTGAGTCCCATCTAAACCTATATTTAAATCTATGGTCGTATTATTACAATCTCTAATCGGAGTTGCTGCCAATCCTCCTGAGTTTGGTGATTGATAAATGGTAGCGATCACTTCTGTTCTCCCTGAAGACTCGCAGCCTGTCGTAGCATCTGTTTGAGTTGCATAATAGGTTTCCCCATCAACTAAAGCCGTTGTTCCTGCTAAAGCTGAGCCTCCTGTTGCATCATCATACCATTGTATCGTTGTTCCTGTGGCTACCAGATCTGCAACGGTAGCAGTATTACAAAACTCTTGAGTTGTTACTACTGTTGGTGCTAGTGTATCATTTATTATAATAGTTACCGTTACATCAACATCATCACAAGTTCCAATATTGGTCACATCATAAGTAAAATTATAGGTTCCAACTGCAAGACCATCTATAGTGACCTCGTTTACTGATAATGCTCCTGAAGCATCATCATCACTCCACGTTCCTGTTGGATCTTCTCCTGTTAGTAAATCAAATAAGTTTACTATTTGAGCTGTTGTAATATCTACAACGCAAAACTCAGGAAAGGGTGTTACTGGTGTTCCTGATTCTGGTGCATCATTAATAATAACTGCTACTGTTGAACTATTCATACAACCATTAGCATCAGTTATGCTATATGTGTAATTATAAGATCCAACCGTTAAAACAGTTAAATCTACAGTACTTACATTCAATGCACCTGAAGTGTTATCATCTGTCCAAATTCCCCCTCCAGCTTCTCCTGTAAGCTGATCAAATAAATCTAAAGGAGAGTTCGCAGCTAATTCATTTTCACAAAATATTGCTGGTGCAGGTGTTCCTGTATTGGGTAATGGATTTATTATGATTTGAACTGTTACTAAAGCATCATCACAAGTACCTATTGCATCTACATCGAAAGTAAAATTATAAGTTCCAGCTGTTAAACCAGAAAGGTCTACTGGATTAGCTGTTGTTGCTCCTAAATTATTGGTACCAACATACCATGTTCCTGTTTGATCTTCACCAGTTAATAAATCGAATAAATCATAGCTAGCTGGTGACGTTCCTTCACAAAACTCAGGAAAAGGTGTTACTGGTGTTCCAGATTCTGGAGCATCATTAACAATAATAGTTACTGTTGAACTATTCATACAGCCATTTACATCAGTTATACTGTATGTGTAATTATAAGACCCTATTGATAAAGCAGTTAAATCCACATTACTGATATTTAATGCGCCTGAAGTATCATCATCTGTCCAGATTCCTCCTCCAGCTTCGCCTGTAAGTTGATCAAATAAATTTAAGGGAGAGTTCGCAGCTAATTCATTTTCACAAAATATTGCTGGTGCTGGTGTTCCTGTATTGGGCAATGGGTTTATTATGACTTGAACTGTTACTAAAGCATCATCACAAGTAGCTATTGCATCTACGTCGAAAGTAAAATTATAAGTTCCAGCTGTTAAACCAGAAAGGTCTACTGGGTTAGCTGTTGTTGCTCCTAAATTATCGGTGCCAACATACCATGTTCCTGTTTGATCTTCGCCAGTTAATAAATCGAATAAATCATAGCTAGCTGGTGCTAATCCTTCACAAAACTCTGGAAAAATTACTACTGGTGCTCCAGACTCTGGAGCTGGCTGAACAGTTATGGTTATTGGTTCTGTATCAGAGCAAGTGCCATTATCGATTGTGTAATTAAATGTATAAGGGCTCCCTGCTACATTAAGACCAGTAATATCTAATGGGTTTGTTACAGGAGAATTTGTTACATCTGTCCAAGTTCCACTATTATTATCTTGAGATCCGTCTAAAGCATTGAATAAGTTATAAGGAGAATTTGCTACTAACTCATTTTCACAAAATATGGCATTAACAGCTGTTCCTGCATTAGGGTCTGCTAATACGACAACTTGAACTGTTGTAGATTCTTCGGTACAAGGTGTTAGAAGGTTCTGTGTATATGTGAAATTATAAGTTCCTGGTGTAAAAGCACCAGTGGTTAAATCAATCGGAGATATAACTGCAGGATCTGTACTTAAAGTTCCTTGCGTCCATTGACCATTAGGATCGTGATTCTCTAATAAAGTTGTCAAGTCAAAATTTGACGGTAGGCCTGCCTCACAAAATGATGCTGGATTTGCTATTGATGGATTTCCTGAAGATAACGGTTCATAAATTGTAATCGCTACGGTTGAAATTCCTGGCGGGCAAATTCCTGCAGTTGGAATTGTATAGGTAAACACATGCGTTCCAGCAATTAAAGTTGAGATATTTACCGTTCCCAAGTGACCATTGGTTGTCGTTAAAGGTCCAGACCAATTGCCTGTTGTTTGTGGAAAACCTCCCAATTCATCAAACAAATCGAAATCTGTAGCAAGTATATTATCTTCACAAAATTGCATAGTTCCAGATGATCCTGCATCTACTGGAAGATCGATAGTTACATCAACCCGTACTGCATTACTTTTACAGGATCCATCATCTATTTGAATATAATAATCTCCATTTACTAATGGTGTTGATGACAATAATGATAATCCTACAGGATCCCCTGAGCCATCAACGCTATCATACCACCTATAATTAGTAGCTAGAGTCCCTGTGTTCAAATCTGCAATTGTAGGGTTTGTATCTGCACAGAACCCTTGCGGGTTTGCAGGTGTCGGGTCTTGGGGTGCTGCAAACACACCTACTCTAGTAGTTTCAAATTGACTTTTACAACCACCATTAGCATCGTCTACAAATACAATAGATAAATTTGATTGACCATTGGGGAATATAGTAGCTGGATTTACTTGATTAATTAAATCAAAACTATAATATACTTCAACACTACCTAGAGGAGGAATACTGACTTGTAAAACGTCATCTATATAAGATTGAATAGTTGCATTTTCATTACTACAATAAACCCGATCAAAATTCAATCCTGTGGGGTCTACTGCAAAGTTTATAACTATTGATTCTCTTGATCCACATGTACCAAGATTATTATCAGAATAATAGGTTCCCTCTGTAACTAGTTCACTTGGGTTAAAAGAAATCCCTCCTGTTGGTACATCATACCATACAATACCATCGACACCATATGTTGCATACGCATTTAAATCATTAAAAGTAAATCCAGACGCATCACAAATAATTGGTGGAGTAGGGTCTGCTATCGTAGGACATTGTGCAGAAACTGACAATGAAGTACATAATATCAGTAAAATATAGAATACATTCTTAAATGCATTTCTAAATAGTAACTTTGTTTTCATAATCGAACATTTAGATTCATATCATAATAGCCTATGATAAAACATGTTAACTTTTACCAAAATTTTGACATAAAGTTTTCAACAAATTCATTCGATGTGCAATTTAACGGATTTTTATGTACTTAATCGAGTTTTTTTAAATTATTTTACCTTTCGTCGATGAAACCAGTATTTAAGCGAGATATAAAGCTTTTTTAAATTGCTTTTGGGACTCAAACTTAAATTTACAGGGTTTTGTTGTAGTGAAAAACTTACTTAAAATAGAGAGAAAAGTGCTTAAACTACTAAAAGCCAAAGCCTTTCTAGTTCAGAAAGGCTTTGGCTTTTTATGTTAAAACTATGTTTATTTAGTTTATTAGTGCTGTAATTCTTCTTCCCCTTCTTTTAGAGGAATATTTTGAGGAACAAAATCGACGTCATGTCCTGGCTTGCTATAATCATAAGCCCAACGATGTACATGAGGAATTTCACCTGGCCAGTTTCCGTGTATATGTTCTACAGGTGCTGTCCATTCTAATGTTGTAGATTTCCATGGGTTTTGTACAGCTTTTTTTCCAAAGAAAATACTACTAAAGAAATTATATAAGTAAACGATTTGGACCACACCACCAATTAAAGCAAATATGGTAATAATAACGTTTACATTAGCTAAATCGTCAAATAATGGGAAGTTACTATTTGTATAATAACGACGTGGTAACCCTGCCATACCTATAAAGTGCATTGGGAAAAATACACCATAAGCACAAACTGCAGTAATCCAAAAGTGAATATAACCTAGGTTTTTATTTAGCATTTTACCATACATTTTAGGATACCAATGGTAAATCCCTGCAAACATACCATACAATGCAGATATGCCCATTACTAAGTGGAAGTGAGCTACAACAAAATATGTATCATGTACGTTAATATCTAAAGCACTATCTCCTAGAATAATTCCTGTTAAACCTCCAGTTATAAATGTTGAAACGAAACCAATTGAGAATAACATAGCAGGGTTCATCTGTAAATTACCCTTCCAGAGTGTGGTTATCCAGTTAAATGCTTTTACTGCAGATGGTATTGCAATTAATAGTGTCGTGAATGTAAATACAGATCCTAAAAATGGATTCATTCCTGAGATAAACATATGGTGACCCCATACAATTGTAGATAAGAATGCAATTGCCAATATCGAAGCAATCATAGCACGGTATCCAAAAATTGGTTTACGTGAATTGGATGCCATAATTTCGGATACCAGCCCCATAGCTGGTAATATTACTATATATACTTCTGGATGTCCTAAGAACCAAAATAGGTGCTCAAATAAAACAGGAGACCCGCCTTGATAATGTAATACCTCACCTTGAATAAATATATCTGATAAGAAGAATGATGTTCCAAAACTTCTATCCATTATTAATAATAAGGCTGCAGATAATAATACAGGGAAAGATATAACACCAATAACGGCAGTAACAAAGAATGCCCAAATTGTTAATGGAAGTCTAGTCATAGACATCCCTTTGGTACGTAAATTAATTACCGTAACAATATAGTTAAGAGATCCTAATAATGAGGATGCAATGAATATAGCCATAGATACTAACCACAAGGTCATTCCCATTCCAGAACCGCCTTGAGCCATTGGTAAGGCACTTAATGGAGGATAAATAGTCCACCCTGCTGCTGCTGGTCCTGCTTCAACAAATAAAGATATAACCATGATTATACTTGATAAGAAGAATAACCAATAGGATACCATATTTAAAAAACCTGATGCCATATCACGTGCACCTATTTGTAATGGAATTAATAAGTTACTAAACGTACCACTTAAACCAGCTGTTAACACAAAGAATACCATGATGGTACCATGTATTGTTACTAATGCTAAATAGATATCTGCGTCCATAACACCATCTGGTGCCCATTTCCCTAATAATGCTTCAAACAGCACATTAGGTTCTTCTGGCCATGCGATTTGCATACGGAACATCATAGACATTAATACCCCTATAACACCCATAATAGTACCTGTGACCAAGTACTGTTTAGCAATCATTTTATGGTCTTGACTAAATATATATTTAGTTACAAACGTTTCTTTATGATGATGTCCGTGGTCGTCGTCGTGTTCGTGAGTATCTGCGTGTGCTGACATAATCTTATATCGTTTTTATCTTTTTAAATTAGTTAATTAGAGAGTTTTTGAATGCTTTCTGCTCTTTAATCCAAGCATCATATTCTTCTTGAGTTTCTACAACAATCTTCATTTGCATATTGTAATGAGACTTACCGCAAATCTTATTACATAATAATAAGTAATCAAATTCGTAACGCTCTAAGGCTTCTTCTCCTTTAGCTAATAGCGGTTTACTATTCTCTACTCTAATATCATTAATTCTTTTAACCTTTGCTTGCATTTGAGGTGTTTCTCGCATATCGACAGTAGTCACTGTAGGCGTGAAACCAAATTGCGTAATCATTCCTGGAACACAGTTCATCTGTGCTCTAAAATGTGGCATATAAGCCGAGTGCAATACATCTTGTGAACGCATCTTGAATAATACTGGTTTACCAACTGGCAAGTGCAATTCTGTAGTAATTACATCATCTTGTGCATTTGGATCTGCTTCATCTATACCTAAGATATTTGCACGGTCTATATCAATTAAACGCACATTGGCTTTCCCCAAAGTATTATCTGCACCCCCGTATCTGGCTTTCCAGTTAAACTGTTGTGCATATAATTCAACTACTATAGGATCATCACTCTCGTCTACACCCATAATGTTAATCCAAGTGCTTAATCCGTAAATAATTAATCCTGCTAGAACTATAACTGGAATAATTGTCCAAATAGCTTCTAATTTATTATTATCTGCAAAGAATAACGCTTTTCTTCCTTTTTCACCTTTATATTTATAAGCAAAGTAATGTAGTAAGAACTGTGTTATGGTTTGTGTTATAAAAATGATTACCATTGAGATAATCATCAAATTATCAATGGTTGGACCATGTGCTGAAGCAGAATTAGACATCAAAGGTAGATCTCCCCATTTTACAAAGCATACAATAGTAATGATATAAATGAAAGCTAAAAAGCCCATCATTAAATATGCATTCATTGTGTTATCTTTATCTGTAGCAACTTGAGTATTTTCATTTTTGGCTTGTGCAAGATCAAAGATCTTCACCATTTGCCAAATTGCCACTAAAATAAATACTAAAACTATAATTGTTAATAAAGCAGTCATTGTTATCGTTCGTCTTTATTTATATCTAATTAATAATGAAATTCTTCACTCTCTTTTCTAAAAGGATATCCTTTTACTAGTAATGGTGCTTTTGTTAAAGCAGTAAATACTACAAATATGAATAACCCTGCAAATAATAATATTGCGCTTATCTCAGGAATTCCTATAAACCATCTATCTCCAACAGTTGCTGGCATGATCATATTGAAAATATCAATATAATGCCCTCCTAATATGACCAATCCTGCCATAACAACAAACCAAGGAATACGTTTGTAATCGGCATTCATTAACATTAATATAGGGAATACAAAGTTCATAACGACCATCCCTAAGAAAGGTAATTTATAATCTTGGAATCGTGTTACAAAATAAGTAACCTCTTCTGGTATATTAGAGTACCAAATTAACATAAATTGAGAGAACCATAAGTAAGTCCAGAAAATACTGAATGCAAACATAAACTTCGCGACATCATGTAAATGATTTTCATTTACAAATTCTAATTGTCCTTTAGTCTTTAAATATAATGTGATTAAACTTAATACAGTTATTCCACTTACAAACATACTTGCAAATACATACCACCCAAATAATGTAGAGAACCAGTGTGGGTCTACACTCATAATCCAATCCCATGACATCATTGATTCTGTATAGATAAAGAATACTAGAAATCCTGCTGTTATTCTGAATAACTTTTTAAAGTTACTTTTATCTTCGGCTGTATCTTGCGCAATTGAAAATTTACGTGAAAAATGACGGTATAAACTCCATCCACCTATAAATATAAGTGCTCGTATTAAAAATCCAGTTTTATTCAACCAGCCCGATTTACCTGCTACTAACTTATCATAATCTGCATGATCTGGATTGCTCATATTCTCATTCATCCAAACGAAAATATGATCTCCCGAGAACATGGCAATAGCAACTACTATTAAGGCTCCAGGTAATAAATAGGCAGTCATACCTTCCATCACTCTAAAAAGTACTGGCGACCATCCTGCTTGAGATGCAATTTGTATAGCATAAAAAGCCAATATACCTAAGGCTATCATCATAAAGAAAAATGCTGCAACATATAATGCAGACCATGGTCTATTATGAATTTGGTGTTGAACATGTTCTACATGTTTTGTGTGCTCATCAACTTCTGTATGTGCTTTTTCTCCATGACTATCTGCTGCATGTGTATCATGACTTGGAGCAGCAGCATGTGCCGTTTCTTCTCCGTGTCCACCACCATGATGTGCTTCTTCTGCAAGCAAGTGTTCAACTTCTTCAAAAGATTTATGAGATGTTATAAAACCATATCCTACACCTAATGCTCCTAAAATCATTAGAATGAAAGAAAATGTCTTTAATTTATTTGAAAATGTATACATATCTATAATAATCTTATCAATCTTACTTTTCTAAATCTGATTTTAACTTCAACACGTATGCTACTACTTGCCAACGTTCTTCTTCCTTCAATTGGTTTGCATAAGAGCCCATGGCATTCTTACCATAATAAATAGTATGGTAAATACTTCCAGCTGTTATCGCTCTTCCTGCATCATCATAACTTGGAATACCAAGAATTTTTTCACGCTTCACAAGCTTTCCTTGCCCATTTCCTTTGTTACCATGACAAATGCCACAGTAAATGTCGTATAATGCTTTTCCTCTTTCCAAATCTACTTGTGTAGAATCAACAGCACTTACTAGTGTTGTTTTAGCTAACTCGTAACCTTCTGTTGTGTTTTCAATATCAAAAGGTACATATCCTCTTGGAATAGATCCTTCTGCTGGTAATTGTGCTTCTACGCCATCAGGAAACGCTGCTTCACCATAAGTTTCATATCCTGCAGATTCATACATGTTAGGCATGAATTGATAGTTAGGAGCTGAATCCTTTTTACATGATACAGCAACTAAAAACACTGCGACTACTACTATTTTAATTAAGCTTTTCATATTTATTATTAATGGGCTTTATCAACTAAATTAATTTCAACTGCTCCAGTTTCTTTAAGCAAGTTTTCTAATTCATTTTCATTTCCATGAACTGCTATTTCCATTAAGAAATGATCATCTGTAGTTCTTGGGTCAGGGTTTTCTGCTTGTTTAAATGGCCACATTCTACTACGTAGGTAAAATGTTATTACCATTAAATGCGCTGCAAAAAATACCGTTAACTCAAACATAATTGGAACAAATGCTGGCATATTTTCTATATAACTAAAACTTGGTTTTCCTCCAATGTTTTGAGGCCAATCTTCAATCATAATAAAATTCATCATGGTGATAGCTACGGTTAAACCTACTAATCCGTACATAAAAGCTGTAATAGCTATACGTGTAGGTGCTAATCCCATAGCTTTGTCTAGTCCGTGAACTGGAAATGGTGTATATATCTCTTCAATGTGATGTCTTTCGGCTTTAACTTTTTTGACAGCCGACATTAATACATCATCATCGGTATAAATAGCGTGAATTACTTTTGAAGCTTCCATATGATGCTACTCGTTATTTTTTGTTTGTTCTGTATCTCCTTCTGTAGCAGTTTTTGATCCAGAAGTTCTCTCATCTGTTCCTGTTCCTACTAAACTATCGCCTCTCTCTCTGATTTTCTTATAACGCTCACCAGAAGATTTTAAAATCGTCTTAACTTCCGCCTGTGCTATTACAGGGAATGTTCTGGAATATAATAAGAATAGTACAAAGAAAAACCCAATAGTACCTATAAATATTCCTATATCTACAAATGTTGGTGAGAACATGGTCCATGATGATGGTAAGTAATCTCTATGTAACGATGTTACAATAATTACAAAACGCTCAAACCACATACCTATGTTTACCACAATAGAAATAAAGAAAGAGAACATAATACTTGTTCTTAGTTTTTTGAACCACATGAATTGTGGAGAGAATACATTACAAGTCATCATCGCCCAATATGCCCACCAGTAAGGACCAGTTGCTCTGTTTAAGAACGCATATTGTTCGTATTCTACACCAGAATACCATGCAATAAATAACTCCGTAATATATGCTACACCTACTATAGAACCAGTAATCATTATAACGATGTTCATTAATTCGATGTGTTGTACTGTAATATAATCTTCAAGGTTACACACTTTTCTCATAATAATAAGAAGCGTGTTTACCATAGCAAACCCAGAGAATACCGCACCTGCAACAAAATAAGGTGGAAAAATTGTAGTATGCCACCCTGGAATTACCGATGTTGCAAAGTCAAACGATACAATGGTATGTACAGAAAGTACCAATGGTGTTGCTAAACCTGCAAGTACCAAAGATACTTCTTCGAAACGTTGCCAATCTTTAGCACGACCAGACCACCCAAAACTTAATAAAGAATATATTTTCTTTTGAAAAGGTTTGATTGCTCTATCACGTAACATGGCAAAATCTGGCAATAATCCTGTCCACCAGAATACTAATGATACAGATAAATATGTAGATATTGCAAATACATCCCAAAGTAATGGTGAGTTAAAGTTTACCCATAAAGAACCAAATTGATTTGGAATAGGTAACACCCAGTATCCTAACCATGGACGACCCATGTGAATAATTGGAAACAATCCAGCCTGAACAACTGAGAATATTGTCATTGCTTCTGCAGAACGGTTAATTGCCATTCTCCATTTTTGACGGAATAATAATAGTACGGCAGAAATAAGTGTTCCTGCGTGACCAATACCTACCCACCAAACAAAGTTAGTAATATCCCAAGCCCAACCTACGGTCTTGTTTAAACCCCAAGTTCCAATACCTGTTGATATGGTATAAATAATACATCCAATTCCCCAAAGAAAAGCGACAAGTGAAATACCAAAAACTATCCACCATTGTTTATTTGCTTTTCCTTCTACAGGTTTTGCCACATCGACAGTAACATCGTGATATGATTTTTCGCCTGTAACTAAAGGTCTTCTAATAGGTGCTTCGTAATGAGACGCCATAATTATATAATTGATTCTTTAATTAGATTTATGCTTCTGTTGTATTTCTCACTTTTGTTTGGTATTGTACATTAGGTTTTGTTCCTACATGCTCCAATAAGTGATACATACGGTTATCTTCTAAAAGTTTTGCAACTTTACTTTCTTTATCATTGATATCTCCAAATGACATAGCGCCACTGCTACAAGCTGCAGAACATGCTGTTTGGAATTCACCATCCTTAATTTCACGCCCATCACGTTTTGCATCAAGAATTGTTTTTTGTGTCATTTGAATACACATAGAACATTTTTCCATCACACCACGAGAACGTACAACCACATCTGGATTTAATACCATACGTCCTAGATCATCATTCATATGATAATCGAACTCATCATTACCATTGTACAAGAACCAGTTGAAACGACGTACTTTATAAGGACAGTTGTTTGCACAATATCTTGTACCTACACAACGGTTATATGCCATATGGTTTTGACCTTGACGACCGTGTGATGTTGCAGCTACTGGGCATACAGTTTCACAAGGCGCATGGTTACAATGCTGACACATAACTGGTTGAAATGCTACTTGAGGATTCTCAGATGCATTTTCCATTTCACCAAATTCACTTAATGAACTTCCTAATCCAGATATTTCATCTTTTTTAGTATTGTCTCCTTCAAATGATTCTTCAGATGAATAATATCTATCGATACGTAACCAATGCATATCACGGCTACGACGTACTTCCGTCTTACCAACAACTGGTACATTATTTTCTGCATGACATGCTATAACACAAGCCCCGCATCCAGTACAAGCGTTTAAATCGACCGATAAGTTGAAATGATGTCCAATTGAACGATCAAATTCATCCCATAAATCAACCTTTGGTGATGTTACTGGAGTTTCTTCATGATTTAAAGATACTACAGGAACGGCATTCCAATGTTTCTTATCTTTAGTATTGAATATCTCTAAAGTTGTTTCTTTAATGATATCACCACGCCCCATAAGGGTATTATGTAACTGTACTGAAGCAAATTCATGTTCACCTGCAGCAGGTTCTATAGTTACTGTTTGTACTGTATTGAAACCTTGGTATAATGCATAAGCATTAACACCTGTTTGCATTTCTGTTTTTAAACCTAATGTTTTACCGTATCCAAATGCTAGACCAACAGAACCTTTTGCTTGCCCTGGTTGAATCATTACTGGAGCAGTAATCGTGACTCCATTAACTGTAACATTAGCATAACTACCATTTAATGCACCATTTGCAACGTGCTTATTGATTAAACCTTTTTCATCAGCATCTGCTTTTGAAATTGTTAAGTAATTATCCCAAGATGCTCTCGTAATTGGATCTGGAAACTCTTGTAACCATGGGTTGTTGGCTTGTTGTCCATCACCCATACCTACTTTGGTATATAATGTTAATTCTAACCCTTTGCTTTTTGCAGAAGCCGCAAGTGTTTGGGCTGCATTCCCTGAAGTCGCTTGCGTAGCTGTTTCATCTTCTTCAACATTACTACTAGCTGTATTATCTGCTGTATCTTCTACCTCGGTAGCAATAGCGCCTACAAACACACCATCGTGTAATGCTTTATTGAAAGAGCTGCCTCCTAAAACATCAGTTCCCCAAGCTTCTTTAATATAATCATGGTAAGAAACATCATTTCCTGTCCATTTTAATAAAGCATCTTGAAATTGTCTTGTATCAAATAAAGGACGGATAGTTGGTTGCGTTAACGCATAGTGTCCTTTTTTAAGTTCTACATCACCCCAAGATTCTAAATAATGAGGAGCCGCTGCAATGTATTCAACTTTAGAAGATGTTTCATCAACTTTCATTGAAAACGCAATTGATAATTCTGTTTTCTTTAAACCTTCTTCAAATTCTGAAGCATTAGAAAGTGTGTACATTGGATTAACACCACTCATGATGATGGCTCCAACTTTTCCTGCTTTCATATCTGCAATTAATCCAGCAACAGCTTTATCGTTACCTTGTCTCGTTTTAATAGGTGTTTTAGCGTCGAATGCTTTACTACTTAAAGCTTCATTTATTTCTAAAGCAACAGTTTGTGCATTGACATCTTGAATTCCTGTAACCACGAGACCATTACTTCCTGCTTTCTTAAGTTGAGAAGCGGCACTTTTAACAGCTGCTTCCACTTTTTCTGAAAGTCCATTTACTGATACATTGTTACCAGTAACTAAACTATATAATTTAGCTAAAACTAATTTTTGTTGTGTTGGTGTTAATGGTACACGTTTATCTGCATTAGCTCCAGTTAAAGACATATTAGACTCAAACTGTACGTGGCGTGACATTTTACCATGATCTGGCACTCTATTTTTAGAATATCCAGAATCAAAACCTCCTCCTTGCCAATCTCCTAAGAAATCAGCTCCAACGGACACAATAGTCATCGCTTTAGAGAAATCGTAATTAGCTAATCCACGCTCTCCATATTTAGCTTGGTAAGCGTCTAGTGCAGCAGACTCAGAAACAGCATCATATACTACATGACGAACGTTACCATATTTTTCTTTAAATTCTGAAATTAACTTGCTTGTTGATGGACTTGCAAATGTTTGTGTTAATAACACAATATCCTTATTTGCAGCTGCAATATTTGTTAATTTATCAGACGTTTCAGTATCAAAAGCATTCCAAGAAACAGATTCACCTGCTTTCTTAGGACCTTGAACTCTTAAACTATCGTACAAACCTAAAACCGAAGCATGCACTCTAGCATTAGCACTACCGTTAGTAGCTGCCATAGTGTTATTTTCAATTTTAATGGGACGACCTTCTCTGGTTTTAACTAAAACACTAGCAAAATCAAATCCGTCTGCAATAGTAGTTGCATAATAGTTGGCAACACCAGGAATAATTTCCGTTGGTTGCACAACATAAGGAATAGATTTTTTAACAGGACCTTCGCAAGCTGCTAATGATGCAGCTGCCGTACTAAAACCTACATATTTTAAGAAATCGCGACGCGTTGTAGATGTTTCTTCTAATGTTTCTTTATCACCTAAAAATTCATCAGTAGGAATTTCTTCTACAAACTCGTTTTGTTTTAGCGTCTCAACAATAGAGCTATTCTCGTTTAGCTCTTCAACACTTTTCCAGTATTTCTTGTTTGATGACATATTATATAATTGAATTACTTCTTATTAAAATTGATTAATAGTGACACTTACCACATTCCAGTCCACCCATTTGAGCAGCTGTTAACTTATCTACACCATACTTTTTAGATAACTCTTCATGTATTTTAGTATAATAAGCATTGTCTTTCACATTCACATTTGTTGTTCTGTGACACTCAATACACCAACCCATTGTTAATGGCGCATGTTGATACACCACTTCCATTTCTTCTACAGGACCATGACATGTTTGACACTCAACCCCAGCAACAGAAACGTGTTGTGAGTGATTAAAATAAACAAAATCTGGCAGGTTATGAATACGCACCCATTTTACTGGTTGAGAATTCCCTGTATATTTTTGCTCTGCATCATCCCATCCAGCAGCAGTATATAATTTTTTGATCTGATCATCATAAAATTCTTTAGAATGCTCAGCTGTTGTTTCGCCATTGTATTCGTAAATAGATTTATGGCAATTCATACATACATTTAATGAAGGAATACCAGATGTCTTACTTACTCTTGCAGAAGAGTGACAGTATTTACAATCGATACCATTATCTCCCGCATGAATTTTATGAGAAAAATGTATTGGTTGTACTGGTTCGTAACCTTGATCGATACCAATTTGCATAAAAAATCCAAATACAAAATAGGCACTCGCTAATAAAAAGAATATCGCTGTTACTAACATTAAGAATTGATTCTTAACAAAAGCCTTCCATAATGGCGTTCTTTTTGTAGCTTCTGGTAAATCTATATTTTGTGCTGAAGCAAAACGACGTAATGTTTTATTCACTACATATAACCCTGCAGCTAATAACATAAACAGGATCGCTAAAGCCCCTAAAATAATCTCATTTGAAATACCTCCCGAGTTAGACGCAGTTGCTGCTGTCCCAGTAGCAACTGCTGTAGGAGCAGGTGCTGCTTTTTCTTCAGCAGTATATGCAAGAATATTATTTAAATCATCATCAGACAATTGAGGAAAGGCAGTCATAGCCGCTCCACCAAACTCATTATAAACTTTGTTTGCATAAGCGTCTCCAGATTTAATAAGACCTGCACTATTACGTACCCAGGCATAAATCCAATCCCTATCTAAACCTTGATCATCAGACAAACGTTGTTCTACTTTACGTAAAGCAGGACCTGTCATTTTTTTATCTAATTGATGACAAGCAGCACAATTGGCATTAAATAAAGCTTTTCCTTTTGCTGGATCTCCCTCCTGAGCAGAAAGAGAGGTTGTAAACGCTAATAAAATAATTAAGCCTAAACTAAGAATGTTTTTCCTTAATTCACGGTGAATCACCTTTTCCATATTGTTAGTTAAATTAACTTCTAAACTTTGGTATGATTTTTTCATATAATGTATAGAAAAAATCACAGTTATAAAATCTCAGGCAAAAGTAATACTTAAAGTCGATTTTAGAAATGTTACAGAACTGTTATTGATAATTTAGAGACATTCTAAATAATAAAAAGAGCCACAATTAAGTTAATAACGTATACATTTGTATAAATATATTTTTAATATGAAATCATTAAATATAAAAATTAGTTTTTTGAGTGTTGTTTTCTTTGCTATTACTACAACTTATTGTTCTGCACAACAAGGCAATGCAACTATAAATCAAGACAAACACATAAATACATTATTAGATCTTAAAAAGAAGACTAATAAAAATGAGGACAATTCCAGTCGTTACAAAATACAAATCTATTCTGGAAATCGCTCTGGTGCTTATTCTTCTCAAAAAGAATTTAACAATTCATATACCTTATGGAACCCTACCGTTAAATATGAATCGCCAAATTTTAAAACCTGGGTGGGCAATTTTAGAACACGTTTAGAAGCCGATAGAGCTTTAAAAAAAGTAAAAAAGAAATTCCCTCACGCTTTTATATTTAAGCCTAAAAAAAAGAAAAGCTAATAACTTCTTGAAGGATAATTACCTTGTAATGCAATTATAAAACGAACTCCTAAATAAGGATTTCTAGTATATAGTTTAGAATTACTACTTTTAACAGTATAAGTCTCGTAGGATTTACCTTGAATATTTTCGGAAACACTCATTTTACGCAGTTCTTTTGATTCTGAGCCTCCTCTATCACCTACTTTTATATCATTTAAGTTGTTTCCTTGTCCTGCATGAACTGGAGTTCGTCCTCTAAGGTCTGGTAAAGCAAAAGTAGTTCTTCCATCTCCTCCATAATTGGTTCCTAATAAAGAAAACAATGCAGAATATTGACTTACTTGCAATATTTGACCATCGCAAAATGCCCAACCTCTCGGTGCAAAATCACCAGCAAACATTCTAATTTCTCCTAAAAGGGGTTCTTGAGCATATAATGTGCTATTAATTGCTAGTATAAAAAATAATATTAAAACTGAGAACTTGGTTTTCATAATGATTTTTAAGTTAAAGGTTTATACCAACAATGTATTAAAATTATTCCCAATAAAAAAAGCGACTCATATTTGAATCGCTTTTTTGATTTATTTTTAATCCTTTTATAATCTGTATCGTTTATTTAGGATTAGACAATCTATTGAATTTATTTCAATTTCTTCTTAACCTCCACTTCATGGAAGGCTTCAATAATATCTCCTTCTTTAATATCATTATAGTTTTTAACTTGCATACCACAATCGTAGCCTTTGGCAACTTCTTTAACATCATCTTTAAATCGCTTTAATGAGTCCAATTCACCTGTGTAAACTACCACACCATCTCTAATTAAACGAACGCTTGACGACCTAAGTATTTTCCCATTAGTTACCATACAACCAGCAATACTTCCAACTTTAGATACTTTAAATATTTCTCTAATTTCGGCAGTACCTGTAATTTCTTCCTTAAGCTCTGGAGACAACATGCCTTCCATTGCATCTTTAAGATCATTGATAGCGTCGTAAATAATAGAATATGTTCTAATATCAATCTCTTCTTTATCAGCAATCATTCTTGCATTTCCAACTGGACGTACATTAAATCCAACAATTATGGCATCGGATGCAGATGCTAATAGCACATCACTTTCTGTAATCGCTCCAACACCCTTATGTAAGATATTAACTTGAATCTCTTCAGTAGATAATTTCTGGAATGAATCTGTTAATGCTTCAACAGAACCATCCACATCTCCTTTAAGGATAATATTTAATTCTTGGAAATCACCAAGTGCTATACGACGTCCTATTTCGTCAAGTGTAATATGACGTTGTGTTCTAACAGATTGTTCACGTTGTAGCTGTGCTCTTTTTGATGCTATTTGTTTTGCTTCACGTTCGTCTGCAAATACATTAAATTTATCACCTGCTTGAGGTGCACCATCTAAACCAAGTATAGAAACAGGTGTAGAAGGTCCAGCGGCCTCTACGTCTTTTCCTCGCTCGTCATGCATCGCTTTAACCTTACCACTATGCTGCCCAGCTAATACATAATCTCCTATCTTTAAAGTACCTGCTTGTACTAAAATAGTTGAGACATAACCTCTACCTTTATCTAAAAAGGCTTCAACTACTGTTCCAACTGCTGGTTTATTTGGATTCGCCTTTAGCTCTAGTAATTCAGCTTCAAGCAATACTTTTTCTAATAATTCTTTAACACCAGTACCTATTTTAGCGGATATATCGTGTGATTGAATTTTACCACCCCAATCTTCAACTAAGAGATTCATTTGCGCTAATCCTTCTTTAATCTTCTCTGGATTCGCATCTGGTTTATCAATTTTATTAATTGCAAAAACAATAGGAACTCCTGCTGCTTGAGCATGTGATATAGCTTCTTTTGTTTGCGGCATAATATCATCATCTGCTGCGGCTACAATAATAGCAATATCTGTAACTTGAGCACCACGTGCACGCATCGCAGTAAAGGCCTCGTGACCTGGTGTATCTAAAAATGCCATTTTTTGTCCGCCTTCCAGTTCAACACCATAAGCGCCTATATGCTGTGTAATACCTCCAGATTCACCTGCTATTACATTTTCTTCACGTATATAATCCAGAAGGGATGTTTTTCCGTGATCTACGTGCCCCATTACGGTTACTATAGGTGCTCTCGGTTTTAAATCTTCTTCATTATCTACAACTTCTTCAATAGATTCTTCTATATCGGCAGTTATAAATTCTACTTGATAACCAAACTCTTCTGCTACAATAGAAAGTGTTTCAGCATCTAAACGCTGATTCATGGTAACCATCATACCAAGTGACATACATGCTGAAATAATTTCAGTTACACCTACATCCATCATAGTAGCTACTTCACTTGCCGTTACAAACTCTGTAACTTTAAGAATTTTACTTTCAGCAGCTTCTATTTGTTGATCAATCTCAGTCTGTTCTCTGTGTTGATCTCTTTTATCTCTACGATACTTGGCGCCTTTTCCTTTTGAAGATTTCCCTTGAAGTTTTTCAAGTGTTTCGCGCACTTGTTTTTTCACATCTTCTTCACTAGGTTCTTCCTTAACAACATTACGGCGACCTTGCCCTGGTTTCCCTTTAAATCTATCATTTCCACCAGGTCTTCCTCCACCAGATCTGTTACCTTGACCATTTCCAGACTGAGGACCACCTACTTTGCTAATTCGTCTACGCTTCTTCTTGTTTGCAGCGCCTGCTTCTCCTGCTTTAGCTTCTGGTTTCTTTTCTTCTTTCTTTTTCTTTGGTTTGTTAAATTGAGATAAATCAATTTTATCACCTGCTATCTTCGGCCCTGTAAGTTTTTTATACTGTGTTGCTACCTTTTCGTCAGGAAGAATCTCTCCTTCTTCGTTTATAATCTGCTTCTTAGGTTTTTCTTCCTTCTTTTCTTCAACTTTCTTTTCAACAACAGGTTTTGGTTTTGGTTCTATTTTAACCGCTTCCTTAACAGGTTCTGGAATTTCTTCTTTTACAACTTTTTTTACCGCTTCCTTAACAGGCTCGGCTTTAACCTCTTTTTTAACAGGCTCTGCTACTTCCTCTACTTTTTCGGCTTTTTCTTCCTTTTCGGCTTTCTTAGGAGCAATTTCGGCTTTTTTCTTCTTGGGTTCTAAATCAATTTTACCGACTTGTTTTGGTCCTGAAAGTGCAGCAGCAGCTTTAACGATTTCTTCTCTTTTGGCTGTCGCTTTTTGTTTCTCTTCAAGTTCACGCTCGCGTTGCTCTCGCAACACTTCTTTCTCTTTTATCTTAGCTTCACCAACTTCTTTAGATGCTACTTTTTTACTAGCATCTGTTTGAAATTCATTAGAAAGAACAGTATATATTTCTTCTGAAATTTTCGTAGTGGGTCGTTTCTCTATTTCAACACCTTTAGAATCCAAAAACTCTACGGCGCGATCTAGAGAGATATTAAGCTCGCGTAATACTTTATTTAATCTAATTGTTTCAGCCATAAATCGCCTTTAAAAATACTCAAATATATGTTATTCTTCGAATTCTTCTTTTAAAATTCTAATAACGTCATTAATAGTTTCTTCTTCTAAGTCTGTTCTTTTTACTAAATCGTTGACTTCTTGCTCTAAAATACTTTTTGCAGTATCTAACCCAGCTTTACTAAACTCTTCAATAATCCAGCCTTCTATTTCATCAGAGAATTCTCTTAATTCTACATCTTCTTCCGCTCCTTCTCTAAACACATCAATCTCATAACCAGTTAATTGCCCTGCTAAACGAATATTATGTCCGCCTCTACCAATCGCTTTACTTACTTCTTCTGGTTTTAAAATAACCTCTGCTCTTTTAGTCTCTTCATTCAACTTTATTGAAGTGACTCTTGCAGGGCTTAATGCTCTTGTAATATATAATTGTAAATTATTAGTATAATTAATTACATCAATATTTTCATTACCTAATTCACGGACTATACCATGAATTCTTGAACCTTTCATACCAACACAAGCTCCTACAGGGTCTATTCTATCATCATAAGAATCTACCGCTACTTTAGCTTTCTCTCCTGGAATTCTTACTACATTTTTAATAGTAATTAATCCATCAAAAACTTCTGGAATTTCTTGTTCAAATAATTTTTCTAAAAATGCAGGAGAGCTTCTTGACATTATGATAGTTGGTTTCGCTCCTTTAAGCTCAACAGAATCTATAACCCCTCTTACATTATCCCCTTTTCTAAAGAAATCTGAAGGGATTTGTCTATCTTTTGGTAAAACAATTTCGTTGCCCTCATCATCTAACAGAATAACTGCTCTGTGACGAATATGGTGAACTTCTGCTGTATAAATCTCTCCTATTAAATCTTTAAATTGCTTATAAATTATGGTGTTATCGTGCTCATGAATTTTAGAAATTAAATTTTGACGTAATGCCAAAATAGCTCTTCTTCCTAAATCAATAAGCTTTACTTCTTCAGACACATCTTCTCCTACCTCAAAATCTGGCTCAATTTTACGAGCTTCAGACAAAGAAATTTCTTGATTTGGCTCTTCAACCTCACCATCTGCAACTACGACTCTATTTCTCCATATTTCTAAATCTCCTTTATCAGGATTTACAATAATATCAAAATTGTCATCATCGCCATATTTCTTTTTTAAGGTGCTTCTAAATACATCTTCTAAAATTGCCATTAACGTTACTCTGTCAATTAGCTTATCGTCTTTGAATTCTGAAAAAGATTCAATTAACGCGACATTTTCCATAACTCTTTTTGAATTAAAATTTAATCATAACTTTTGCTTCTACAATATTTTCGTAAGCGATATTCGCTTGTTTTTTCACAGTCACTTTGCCTTTACCTATAGGTTTTGGCTCTCTAACTTTCCACTCTAATTTAATATCACTATCTGTTGTTTCTGTAAGTGCGCCTTCCAATTCTTCAGAAGTCGTCTTCACATAAAGCACTCTATTTAAGTTCTTTTTATACTGTCTTTTGTGAATTAAAGGCGATGTTGCTCCTGCAGACATCACTTCTAAAGAAAAATCTTGTTCTTCTCTGTCAAGGTTATGTTCAATAGCTCTGCTTATAAACATACAATCTTCAACTAAAACACCGTTATCCCCATCTATAGTTACCTTAATTTGATTATCCCCTTGAATAGAAAACTCTATAAGGAATAAGTCTTGCCTTTCAATTAAAGCAGCTTCTAATAAATCTGTAACAGTAGTTTTAAACATTTTTAGTATAAAAAGAGGGGACTTTCCGTCCCCTCATTTCTTAAATTTCGCCTTTCAACGGTGCAAATATATAATATTTTATTGATTTTTAAAGGAATATTTCATAAATTTAGATACACCTTACTTATGATAATATGAAAAAAATACTTGTTCCTACCGACTTTTCCGATCAAGCTGAAAATGCTTTAAAAGTAGCTGCCCAATTAGCAAGGAAATATAATTGCGAAATTTATTTGCTACACATCCTCGAAATACCATTACAAGGAGTAGATCCTTTAAGTTCCTATAGCAATTTACCTGAAGCTGTTTATTTTATGAAACTAGCACATAAACAGTTTGAAGAATTAAAGGCTAAAGACTATCTAAAAGATTTAATAATACATGAAACGGTTCAATTTCATGAGATTTTTAAGGGTGTTTTTCATATTTGTAAAAAGCATGATATCGATCTAGTTATTATGGGTTCTAATGGTGTTAGCGGTTTAAAAGAAATGCTTATTGGCAGTAATACCGAAAAGGTAGTTCGCACATCTGAAACACCCATTTTAGTTATAAAAAATGAGCATAAAACTTTTAAGGTTAAGGATTTTGTTTTCGCATCAGATTTTAAAGACGAAAGCAAAGCAACCTATGAAAAAGCCATTGGTTTTGCTAATATTTTAAAAGCTAAAATACATTTACTCATGGTAAATACGCCTAATAAATTTATTACTTCTGAAAAATCGGAAAACAGAATGAAAAAATTTGTTGATGCTTCTAATTTCTCAAATTACACTATTAATATTTACAATGATATTAGCATTGAAAAGGGTATTATGAATTTTTCTCAATCCATAAAAGCAGATTTAATTGGTATGAGTACACATGGAAGACAAGGTATTTCTCATTTTTTTAATGGCAGTATTAGTGAAGATTTAGTAAATCATGCCAAACGTCCTGTGATTACCTTTAAGATATAAATGATTATCTCTTGCAAAGACATTAAGTCGAAAAATTTCCAATACTATAGTTTACAGTTTTATAAAAACAAAAATCCTAACCCTGAGAAAAAGGCTAGGATTTTTAATACTAATAAAAGTGAATTTATAATTTAGCAAAACGCTTTACACCATGCGCTTTTGTTTTTATAATATAGATACCCGAAGTGAGCTCTGATACGTTTAAAAAAGTCTCTCTTTCAAACCTTTTTACCTCCTGTCCATTTACATTATAAACAATTCCAGATAGTGTTTTATTAAACTTTAAATCCTCACGAACTACAGGATTAGGATATATTTTAAAGTCGTTTTTTGCTACGGCTTCGCTTATACTTAAAACTGAATTATCTATTTGGACAATTCCTAAAGAACCGCTTACTTCATAACCTACTAAGAGTAGATTTTTTGAATTTGGACTATCGGCAGCAGAAACAAATTTTATAATTTCTGGTGCAACATCTCCAGATGTTCTATTTCCTTTGTAATAAGTAATAAATTCAACATCTTTAGGATCTGTGATATCATACATCAATATAGCACTTTGTCTTTCCAATCCAATAAAAGCATATGTTTTACCATCAATAGCTCCAATAGTTATGGCTTCTGGCTCTCCTCCTTTATCGTCGGATCTCTTATCGATATCGCCTTCATCTTCATTAAATAAAGCAGATTCTTCTGAAGCTATTTTTTGCCCAAACTCATCAGCACTATCAAATACTAAATTACCATACTCATCAAAAATTGAAAATGACCTTGCTCCATACGAATAGATTTGCTCAATTGTTCCATCATTATTATAATCTCCTGTAGCGGTCGTTGTTTTTAATCTACCTAAATCTGCTTCTGTTTGAAGGGCTGCTGCATTTGGATAGTATACTGAGTTTAATATTAAATCTTTCACACGCTCTTCTTCTGAATACCCACCATAATCTCTAGCATCACCTTCATTTGCGGTTACGATATAATTAACACCTTCTACCTGATATGATGAGATCGCATCTGGCATAAACATCCCTAAAGTTGGATGTTCAGTGATATTAATGGCATTATCTTTATTAGAAGCATCGAAGCCATAGTTATTTGCAAAAGAAATAATCCCGAGTACGCTAGCATCTGTAATGCCTGCTCCTGCTAAACCAAAATCATTATCATTTATTATTGCTATTTCATTGTTTGGCAATAAAGCAATCCCCTCTGCTTTATCGGATCCCTGATAACCGATAGATGGTAAATTAACGACTTTTGTTTTATGAACTGCTAAGATACTTTGATCCACTATTTCATCTGCCGTTAGTTCCTCCAGTTCTTTAGCCCCTGTTAAAGTAATATTTAAAATATTAGTCGCATAGGTAATATCAATTTCAAATACGTACTTTTTACCCTCGGCAACTGTTGGTCCTTCAGAATCTCTTTCTATAACCAAAAACTTACCATTTCCTGTATAAACAGCATCACCAATTTTATCGACTCTTGATGTGGAATATCCAGCATCTTTATTTCTTTCTAATAAATACACATACTCTTCAACAGGAACGCCTGTATCTGCATTGATTCCTAAGATTCTTATAACATCTGAATTATTTTTAGTAACACTAGAAGGGTTATATAATGGCGATTGAATGAATGCATATATCATATGATTTGTTTCATCGTAAGCAATAGCTTCAAAACCTCTATTTGCCCTTCTTTTAGAGTATACTGGGGGCAATGTTTCTGCACCATAAGCACCTACTGGTTGCGGCACTGTTCCTAATAATGAAGTTCCCGATGGCACATAACGCTCTATTAATTTTCCTGTATTATCAAACTTATATAGTGCTGGTCTATACTCGTCACACATCCAGAAATTATTATCTTTATCAATTAAAACACCTTCAAAATCCCCACCATAAGCATCATAAGCTAATTCATGATATTCTTCTGAAGCACCATCAACATAATCGGCATTTGCATACGCTGTTGAAGCATCTGTAAATGTTACAGGAACCTCATCAAACCCTGGAATATTTCCTCTCCCTGTTATAGGCGTTGTTCCATCTTTTCTTGTTAATAGTATCTGATCATCTAAAGTCACATTCCCTGTTGCTTTCTTCAGTGTAAACTTTGCTATTCTACCTTGATAATCTGGTAATTTAAAAGGTCTTAAATTTTGTGATGAAACTGGAGTCACATCCAATTTCCCTACCGTACTTCCATTAGGCCCTCTGTCTGGCACTGCATAAAAAACATAATCTGTAGCGGTTGAATTTGCCGCATCGTAAAACATTCCTGAAAACCCACCAAGCATAACTGGTGCTTGACCACCGTCATATACAGGCGTTCCTAGTGCTGGCCAATTAGTTACTAATTCATTAATTGCGTAACTTGTAACTGTTGGTGTTCCCAATAAATGATTTTTATAACCTAGTGGCAAAATATCAATAATCGTATTATTGGTTAAATCTAAAACAACTAGCACATTGTTTTCTTGACAATTAATATAAGCTTTTGTTCCATCGTCAAGAACTGTTATAAATTCTGGTTCTAAATCTTCAGAAACGCTAGCAGCACCATTATTTCCAAAAATACGGATGCCCTTATTTTGCAGCGTTGCTTTTTTATCATCATATCCATTAAAATTAATAGTACTTGGCGTAGCAGACATAACGCCCGAACTTAAATCGACAACAGTAATACTACCCTCTGGGTCGTTTGTATAATCATCTGAGGGCTCTCCTTCGTTAGCGACTAAAAGTTTCATGCCATCTGGGGTAAATGTTAACATATCTGGCAGAGAACCAGCTGCAACATCATTTAGATAAACACCATCCAAATCGAAAAATACAACTTTACCTGGATCTTGCTTCGGATTAGCTTCCACTGCTACCGCAACAACACTTCCATGTATGGCAATAGAATTAGGACCTGCTCCATAAGCTGATAAATCTACTGTTCTGACTAATACTGGTGTCACTGGCGTACTAATATCTACTATGGTAAAACTATTGGTTGCTGAGTTAGTAAAAAAGGCTTGTTGATTGGTTACATCATAAGCAACAGTTTCGGCAGAACCTTCTACATGGGTCTCGTATGAGGATAGATGTTGGAGGGCATTTTGACTTTTAACTGTTGCAAAAGAAAGTGCTAGAAAACTAGCAATGAGAGTCATTTTTTTCATTTCATTTATAAAGATTAATTAATCCTATAAAGGAATGATTTTAAAACATTCTTAATATTACCCAACAATTATGTTGATGTAAAATATAAGCCTGTAGTTTTAATTTAATGCAATCTCAATCTTATCAAGATTAAGTAAATATTAAACGTATTAAAAATTGGGACAAGTTTATATAAACTTAAAATAACTGCATTTTAAAAAGAGGCTAAAGAGATTTACGTCTAACCCGAATCTAAGAACTGATTAATTGCTATGAGCACGTATAGCTACCAAGGTGTTTTTTTATTTCTTTAATAGCAACATTAGCGTTAAGGCTTGATTAATCATGTAAAATATCCATCAATCACTTTCAAAATACAAATAAGATTTCATAATAAAAGTTAGTAACCTTCAGATTTAACAGCTACAAAACAAACATATAAAAATATTGTGTATTTATTTAGTCTAATTATAAATAATAATGCTATATTTGTAATATTATCATTATTTAGCGCACCTCTGAGAGCCATAATTTACCTAACGGCTATGCGTGTAAAAAAAACTAATTCTTCAGATTCTTTAAAAAATAAGCAAAAGTTTAAATACAATATTCAAAAAAGAAAGCAATGGTTTTCTATGTCTGCCTTTGTTTTAGTATTATTTATTTCAGTATTTTGTATTCATAATAGCTACTTAAAAACAAGTACTTTTATCATTTATATCGGATGCAAAGAAATTGCTCCAAGATTTTAATAAAATAAATATTCAAGATTTTGTAATAATACAAACTTACTTTAGAGCTCAATTTAGAAATGTAAGAGATGTGAAATTTTTCCTGTTCAGACTAACTAAATTATACGCTTAAATAGCTTAGTCCCCAATAATTTGACTTGATCCCTTGATCCTCCATGATCCCATAAAAAATCTTATTTCAAAAAAAATCCCAATCAAATTAATGATCAGGATTTTACAATTATGTTGGCCTACTAGGGCTCGAACCTAGACTCTTTGGTACCAAAAACCAACGTGTTGCCAGTTACACCATAGGCCAATCTGTAACTTAGCGGCTACCGCTCGCTAAAGCAGGTGCAAATTTAGCACAAAGTTTTATTTGTACAAGCATTTTTTGAAAAATAATTTCGAATAATTAACGTTTCTTTAAAAACACATGAGATATCTCCAGTTCATTACTACTGTTTTTATCTCTGATGTAATTTGGCATCAACCTTTTATACCAGTTATTATTTGAATTTATTGTAAAAGAAAATAATATATTTTTCTTTATATCGATTAAAAAATTAAGCATAGCCATAGCTACGGTTCCTTTTTATAGCGAAATAGAAAGTAAAAAAGAGCGTTTTATTACGGTAAATTCAAATAGTATAATGACATTATGTTAAGACTAAGTAAATAGTTATGCCTCATTTCATATTTATTATTAAATTCGCCAAAGCAAATAAACATCAATATATATGGCACATTTCGACTTTAAAAAATGGAATACTCTTTTAGGTTGGTTCTCTTTTTTAATAGCTCTCATTACTTACACCTTAACGGTAGAGCCTACTGTAAGCTTTTGGGATGCTGGTGAATATATTTTAACATCATCTAAATTACAAGTGGGACACCCTCCTGGGGCACCATTATTTCAGATGTTTGGTGCTTTTTTCTCAATTTTTGCTTTAGACCCTTCTCAAATTGGCTGGGTCATGAACATGATGAGCGCCGTATCTAGTGCATTCACTATCCTATTTATGTTTTGGACCATTACTTTATTGCTAAAAAAACTTGTTGGCAATAATGAAGATCTTAACAAAAACCAAGCTATGGCTATTTTAGGCAGTGGTTTAGTTGGTAGTTTAGCTTTTGCATTTACAGATTCTTTTTGGTTTAATGCTGTAGAAACTGAGGTCTATGCAATGGCCACCTTGATTATGGCTGTTTTGTTTTGGTTAGGCTTACGCTGGGAGCAAGACATGGATAAACCCCGTGGTAACCGTTGGCTTATTTTAATTGCTTTTGTTATTGGACTATCTTTTGGAGTTCACTTTATGGGATTGCTTACTATTCCTGCTATTGGTTTGGTTTATTATTTTAAAAACTACAAAAACATTACGATTCAAAATTTCATTATTGCCAATGTTGCTTCAGTAGCCGTTTTATTATTTATTTTTAAACTTTTAGCACCAAATATTCTTAAAATTTTTAGTGTTTTCGAAATCTTTTTTGTGAATACTATTGGGCTTCCTTTTAATTCTGGGTCTATTATTGCTGGTCTATTACTAGTGGCTATTATTTACTATGCACTGCGTTATACCAGACAAAAAAACTTTGTTCATTTAAATACAGGAATCCTTTGCTTAACTTTTGTTATTATTGGTTTTTCCACATGGCTAATGCTCCCTATTCGTGCTAATGCCAATGTGGTTATTAACGAAAACAATCCGTCGAGTGCCAGAGAATTATTGGCTTATTATAATTTAGAGCAATATCCTGAAACACACTTGTTTTATGGACCTCAGTTTACAGATCAATATGCTTATCTTGATGATAACAACCCATATGTAGATGATAAGCCTAAATACGAAAAAGACGAAACAAAAGGTGAATATGTCGTTGTAAACGATTATAAAAACGCAAAACAAAATTATAACTCAAAACACGCCTCCATTTTACCTCGTATGTGGAGTGCTGAACATGCTGAAAATTATATGATGTTTTCTGGTTTTTTAGACTTTAAGTTAAAATCAGAGTATCAAATGGAAAATCAATTGCGAAAGACTGTTTCAGATTTTAAAAATAATGTCGCACAGGGTCATGTTGATTATGAGGATTATAATAATTTCCTAAAACGGTTTAAAAGCTATATTGAGATTGAAAAGCCTTCATTAGCAAGTAATATAGCATACATGTTCGAGTATCAGTTAGGATACATGTACTGGCGTTATTTTATGTGGAATTTCTCAGGAAGACAGGACGATATTCAAGGGCGTTATGATAATCATGGAAATTGGATTACTGGTATAAAATTTATAGATGAAGTTCTTTTAGGTTTCTCTCAAGACAATCTCCCAAGTGATGTTAAAAACAATAAAGCACGAAACACGTATTTCCTTTTACCTCTAATCTTAGGAATTCTCGGGTTTTTCTTTTTATTTAATAAAGATAAAAAGTTGTTTTGGACTATGCTCGTATTCTTCCTTTTTACAGGAATAGCAATCCAAGTATACACCAACGTACGCCCATTTGAACCTCGTGAACGCGACTACTCTGTTGTAGGTTCCTTTTATGTATTTGCGCTTTGGATTGGTTTTGGAGTATATGCTATTTTTGACGTGTTTAAAAAACACCTGTCAAACAATTTTTCGGCACCAATAATCACAGTCATTTGCTTGGTACTGGTTCCTGGTATTTTAGCCGCTAACAATTGGGATGACCATGATCGATCTGATAAATACACTGCCAGAGCCATGGCCAGAATGTATTTAGATTCCTGTGCAGAAAATGGCATTTTATTTACCATTGGAGATAATGATACGTTTGCGCTTTGGTATGCTCAGGAAATTGAAGGCTACAGAACTGATGTACGCGTTGTTAATACCAGTTTATTTCAAACCGATTGGTATATAGACCAAATGAAACGTAAAGCTTATGAAAGTGACCCTGTACCATCTCAATTAACACATGATTTATACAAATATGGCACTAATGATTATATCGTTATACAACCTGTTGTAAAAGACACTCTGGAAGTCAAGCAATTTTTAGATTTTGTAGCAAGCAACAATCCTAAAACAAAATACAAGTATGTTTTACAACAACAAGAGGTCGATCTTACTAAAGTTAGAAGTCAAGATTTAAATGCGACCTATCTGCCCTCTGAGTTTTTAAGAATCCCTGTAAATAAAGAGAATGCTTTAAATTCTGGCATTGTAAAACCTGAAGATGCTGGTAAAATGGTACCTTATATTGACATTAACATTAAAGGAGGCGCTCTTTATAAAAACAGGTTACTTATGTTGGATATTGTTGCCAATAACGAATGGAAACGTCCAATATATTTTACTGGAGGTAGCTTTGGTGATGATGATTATATCTGGATGAAAGATTATCTACAACTTGATGGTATGTGTTATAAACTTGTACCTATAAAAACAGCTGTAGATAGAGCCAATCCTTTTGACATGGGACGTGTTGACAGTGACCTTATGTATGAAAAGGTAAAAAAATGGGATTGGGGTAATAGTGGAAGTCCTGATATTTACCATGATGTTGAAACCCGTAAAAACTCTATAACCTACAGAGGTAATTTAGCTAGATTAATTGAAAAACTAATTAATGAAGAAAAACTAGACAAAGCTGAAGAAATAGCTGATATAGCCATGGACAATATGCCTGTTGAGTATTTTGGGTACTACACACTGTTGGAGCCTTATATTAGTGCTTATTATGAAGTTGGCAATAAAGAAAAAGCACAGCGTTTATTCAAAGATGTTGCAAAAAAATATCAAGAAAATTTAAGTTATTATAGTGGCTTAAAAATGGATAACCAAGAACGCTTATTTGAAGAAATTTATACTGATATTCAACGTTATAAAGGCTTGGTAGATGTTTTAGTACAATATGATGTCGAGTTAGCAGAAATAGAGGGAGAAATATTTAACAACCACTTAAGAGCATTTAGACATTTTTATGATGATCAAGAGGAGGAAGTACCAGCTCCAAAAGCTGATAAAGATATTAAGACAATTGATAGTGGGGTACCAATAGACAGTGTTAATTAATCTGGTACTAGGTTATGACCTTAACACCTATAAAAACACCTTTAGTTGCTAAAAAAATGTTCCCAAATTATATTTGGGACATGCCTTCAACCAGTAAAGTTTTATACCTTACATTTGACGATGGTCCTATACCCAAAATCACAAATTGGGTATTAGACACTTTGAAAGAATACAACGCGAAAGCTACTTTTTTTTGTATTGGAAATAATATTGAAAAGCACCCAGAGATATTTCAAAACATCATAGATGATGGACATCGTATTGGAAATCATACTCGTAATCATGTTAAGGGTTGGAAAACAAAAACGAAAGATTACCTGAAAGATATTTCTGAGGCTGAAACAATTATGAGGAATCAAATTCAGAGTTCAAAAATCGTCAATCAAAAATCGCTATCCACATCTCTTTTCAGACCACCATATGGACAAATAACCCCTAAACAAGGAAAAAAGCTAATAGCTTTAGGCTATGAAATAATCATGTGGGATGTATTATCTTTTGATTGGGGTAAAAATGTTAGTAAGGAAACTTGTTTAAGCAATGTCACTAGTAAAGCAACTAGTGGTAGCATCATTGTATTCCATGATAGTATGAAAGCTTCAAAAAACATGCAATATACTTTACCAAAAGTATTAGAGGTTTTTAGCAAAAAAGGGTATTCTTTTAAAGCTTTATGATATTAAGCATATTGCTGAATAATACCAATAAGAGTATTGGCATCCTGTTCACCACTTTGGCGCCATTTCATCTCGCCATCTTTGTAAATAATAAGTGTTGGCAGAGCTTTCACCCTTAAGGCCTCAGCTAGTTCTGAGTTCTTTTCAACATCAATCTTTATAACTTTAGCTTTATCACCCAGTGCTGCAGCAACATCTCTTAAAACAAGATGCATAGCCGCAGATTGATCATTCCATTCTGTATAAAAATCTAACAAAACAGGAATTTCGACATCTATAAGTTCCCCAAATTTTGACATATCTTATTTGTTTATTAGTCAAATATTCTTATACAAATATAGCATTTCTTAGCTATTATGCATTATTTGAGCTTTTTTTAAGTTCTATAACTGTAATTTCTGGCCATATTCCAACGCGTCCTGGAAATGCCAAGTAGCCAAAACCTCTATTTACATTTATATATTGGCCTAATTCTTCATAAATACCTGCCCAATATTTATAACGCCATTTTACAGGACTCCACTTAAACCATCCTGGAATTTCAATACCAAACTGCATCCCATGGGTATGCCCACTTAGTGTTAAATGATAATGATAATCGTCTTGAATCACCTTTTTTTCCCAATGTGACGGATCGTGACTCATTAAAATCTTAAAGTCATTTTTATCAATAACACTTGACGCTTTCTTTAAATCGCCAGCCGTTTTAAACCCACCTGCGCCCCAGTTTTCAACACCAACTAAAGCGACACGTTCTCCATCTTTTTCTAAATACCTGCTTTCATTCAATAAAACATCGAATCCAATTTCTCTTTGAAGGCTTTTTAAATCTTCTAAGTTTTGCTTTTTCACTTCATCAGATTCCCAGTTAACATAATCCCCATAATCATGGTTTCCTAACACAGAGAACAAACCATCTTTGGCTTTTAACTTGCCAAAAATATTTTTGTAAGGCACTAATTCCTCTGCTTTATTGTTTACCATATCACCAGTAAACAATATAACATCGCTTTGCTGCTCGTTTATTAAATCGACAGCATAACTCACCTTATCCATATTATCAAAGCTTCCTGAATGAATATCACTAATTTGCGTGAGCTTATATCCATCGAAAGCCTGAGGTAAATCATCAAAATGAAGCGTATATTTTAATACTTTATAATTATATTTTCCTTTATAAATACCATAAATAATTGAAACCAACGGTATAGCAGCAATACCTAAAGCTAGCTTGCTTACAAACTGACGTCTTGATGCAAAATAATTCCCTTTGGCGGTATCGCCTTCTGTAAAATATCTAAAAACGGCTTGAGGCACTCTAATAATATCTTCACCAAACATAAAGACCAACAGAACCATTTTTGGCACCAACAAGGCTATAAAAAATCCAAAAGCGTAAGCATGTCCATGAGAGAAACCATCACTTCTGTTAAAACCAAAATAATGAAACACAAAATTACCTATTACTAAAACAGTGATAAGCCAATATAATATTTGAAGCCAATTATTTTTTGAGACTGTTTTAAATGCTTGAAAGGCATAAATATCTGCAATTCCAAAAATGACAAGGAAAATAATCCAGCGAAGCATATTTCTTTTTTATCAAAGATAACAGTATTCTAAATTAATGCTTACAAACTCAATTTTATTTAACTAATTGTTAAGAGTTTTATTTATTTTAACGAGGAATACATCTTTACTTTTTATCATGGCTATAAAACCATCATTTTATTGCCATATCAAGTCTTTTTAAAGCCATTTTACGATTTACTTTTTGTAGCTTTGATTTTCTTTCAAAACAAAAAATATGTCAGATCAAAAACGTCTTTTCTTAGTAGATGCCTATGCTTTAATTTTTCGTGGTTATTATGCTTTTATAAAAAACCCAAGAATTAACTCTAAAGGCACAGATACCTCAGCTATTTTAGGGTTTATGAATTCGCTTTTAGATGTTATTAAAAGAGAACGACCAGATCACTTAGCAGTATGTTTTGACAAAGGTGGCAGCGCAGACCGTGTTGAAATGTACCAAGAATACAAAGCCAATAGAGATGCAACGCCAGAGGCTATAAAAATTGCCATTCCTTATATTTACAGCATACTAGAGGCCATGCACATCCCTATTATGGTTAAGGAAGGCTATGAAGCAGATGATGTTATTGGAACACTTTCCAAACAAGCCGAAAAAGAAGGCTATAAAACCTTTATGGTAACTCCTGATAAAGATTTTGCACAATTGGTTTCTGAAAATATTTTCATGTATCGCCCTGTTTTTGGTGGTGGTTATGAGACTTGGGGCATTCCAGAAGTTCAGAAAAAATTTGAAGTAACCGATCCTTTACAAGTCATTGACTTTTTAGGAATGATGGGAGATTCCAGTGATAATATTCCTGGGCTTCCTGGCGTTGGTGAAAAAACAGCCAAGAAGTTTTTAGCGCAATACGGTAGCATGGAAAACCTTTTAGCCAATACGCATGAGCTGAAAGGCAAAATGAAAGAAAAAATTGAAGCGAACGGTGAATTGGGAATCCTTTCAAAAAAATTGGCCACTATTATGCTGGACGTTCCTGTGAAATTTAATGAGACAGATTTTGAAATGTCTCAACCAGATACTCCTAAAGTTACTGAGATTTTTCAAGAATTAGAATTTAGACGTTTAATTGACAATTTCAACAAAACATTTGCTAATAACAGCGAAGCTCCACAAACCAGTACGGCAGGATCAGAAAAAAAAGCAACACCTAAAGAACAAGCTTCTGCAGGAGCTGGGCAATTTTCTTTGTTTGGGGGTGATGTTTCAGATACTACAAATGTAGAACCCGCTTCAGAATTCACACGAAAAACAGCAGAAACAACCTCTCATTTTTACCAAAGTGTCGATTCTGGAATTGCCACAAAACTCTTCATTAAAAATTTAATGAATCAAACATCCGTGTGTTTCGATACAGAAACCACAGGCTTAAATCCTATTACAGCAGAATTAGTTGGCATTGCTTTTTCTTGGGAAGTCGGTAAAGGCTTTTACTTACCTTTTCCAGAAGATAAAACAGAAGCACAAGAACTTATAGAGCAATTACGTCCGTTTTTTGAAAGTGATAGCATTCAGAAAATTGGTCAGAATTTAAAATATGATATTAAAGTTCTGGCGAAATACAATATTAAAGTTAAGGGTAAATTGTTTGACACCATGTTGGCACATTACCTTATCAACCCTGATATGCGACATAACATGGATGTATTAGCAGAAACGTATTTGAATTACACGCCTATTTCTATTGAAACACTTCTTGGTAAAAAAGGAAAAAATCAATTATCGATGCGGGAAGTTCCTTTAGAAAAACAGACCGAGTATGCTGTTGAAGATTCCGATATCACGCTTCAATTAAAAGAACATTTTGAAAAAGAATTAGGTGAGGCAAATACACAAAAGCTGTTCGATGATATTGAAGTACCATTACTTCGTGTATTGGCGGCTATGGAATTAGAGGGTATTAACTTAGATAATGAATTTCTGAATTCCCTTTCGGAAGAATTAAATAAAGATATTGCCTCATTAGAAGCTAAAATTTACGAAGCTGCTGGTGAGGAATTTAATATCGCATCACCGAAACAACTAGGTATTATCCTTTTTGAAAAATTGAAACTTGTAGACAAACCTAAGAAAACAAAAACAGGTCAGTATGCAACGTCTGAAGATATTCTATCTTATTTAGCAAAAGAGCATGATATCATTCAAAATATTTTAGATTATCGTGGTTTGGCAAAACTAAAAAGCACCTATGTTGATGCTTTACCTACCCAGGTTGAAGAATCAACTGGTCGGGTACATACCGATTATATGCAAACTGTTGCTGCAACTGGTAGATTAAGCAGTAACAATCCCAATCTACAAAATATTCCTATTCGTACCGAACGTGGCAGACAGGTAAGAAAGGCTTTTGTTCCACGAAATGAAGACTACACACTTTTAGCTGCCGATTATTCTCAAATAGAACTCCGTATTATTGCAGCTCTAAGCGAAGAAGAAACTATGATTTCTGCATTTAAAAACGGGGAAGATATTCACGCATCAACAGCTTCAAAGGTATTTGATGTGCCTTTAAACGAAGTAACACGAGAACAACGTAGTAATGCAAAAACGGTTAATTTCGGAATTATTTATGGTGTTTCAGCTTTTGGATTAAGTAATCAAACCGATTTATCGAGAAGTGAATCTAAAGAACTCATCGACACCTATTATGCAACCTATCCAAAACTTAGAAACTTTATTAGTGAGCAGGTAGATTTTGCCAGAGATAATGGGTATGTACAAACCGTATTAGGGAGACGTCGTTACTTAAAAGATATTAATTCTAGAAATGCTGTTGTTCGAGGTGCTGCCGAACGAAATGCTGTAAATGCACCCATACAAGGAAGTGCTGCCGATATTATTAAAATTGCCATGATAAATATTTATGACAAACTTACGGCAGGAGATTATAAAACTAAAATGCTATTACAAGTACATGATGAATTGGTTTTTGATGTATACAAACCCGAATTAGAAACCATAAAAACGCTTGTTAAAACCGAAATGGAAAATGCTTATAAACTAGAAGTTCCATTAGATGTAGATTTGGATATTGGTGATAACTGGCTGGAGGCACATTAAACCTTCTACTGGAACGTAAAATTATATGTTAATGAAAACAATGGATTATTAAGCACCGAAAGTTGAAAAGCTCCTAATGGACTATCTCCAAAGAGGTGGGTATTTCTTGTGTAATCTATGCGAGACTTATAAAAAGTATTAATGGGATTGTTTCTAGCATAAATATTATAAAGAGTAACCGTCCAATAATTAGACCAGCGCTTATTTTTTTTACTTTCACTAAAGTGTAAATTCCATGAAAAATCTAAACGGTGGTATACTGGAAGCCTACTATTATTTCGTTCTAAATATATAGGTGTTTCTATTTCTCCAACAGACACAATTCCGTTAGGTAATGTAAATGGCCTACCCGACTGACCTGTGAAATTAAAGCTAAAAGTATTGTACTTACTTTCAAAATTGATAGTACCATTAACAACATGAGGTCTATCAAAATCAGATGGGAACCATTGGTTATTATTTATTCTATCTCCTAAGTTTTCATTTACTGAGCGCAAAAAACTTCTTGACCATGTATAATTCAACCAACCATTGATAGGTCCTTTCCTTTTCTTAATACTAAACTCTATACCATAGGCTTTTCCTTGCCCTTGCACAATATCTCTTTCTATAAACTCTTCGAGAAAAAAATCTGCTCCTGGCTTATAGGTTAACACATTTTTTATATCTCTATAATAACCTTCTACCCCTACTTCTATAGTGTTATCATTAAAATTCTGAAAAAATCCAGCACCATATGTATCCCCAATTTGAGGTTTTATATTAAAATCTACATTTTTCCATCTGGAAGTTGGCAAAGGCGTAGTCGTATTGTAAATATTTTGTAAATATTGATTGGTTTTTGCGTAATTCGTTTTAATAGAAGTGTTGGCTCCTAGTTTAAATGTGGCTCCTATTCTAGGCTCTAAAGCATCATATCCTTTTACTTTTTTTCCTTTCGAAAAAAACCTAGTTTCATCTATAATTCCTGAATCCTCATTAAAACTAGCTAATGTATAAGGCCCTACCAGAAAAGAATTAGTATAACGCAATCCACCAGATAGGAATAGATTTTTTATTGGCTTCCAGTTTAGGTTGGAATAAAAAGATAATTCATAATTCTTTTCCGCAGATAAAGATACAGATCTTATACTTTGGGCTGTCCCTGGATCTAAATCTCCAGGAGCTATTTTATATTGATTTGCTTGTATCCCTGTATAATAATCAAACTTTTTATTAATTTTTTTTGAGAATTCTGAAATTAGACTTAAATACTTAATATTGGATGAAAATTCAATTTTGTTGTTATTTCCTTGTTCAGGAAATAAAATTTTAGGTGTATAATTACTTCCAACAAAAACAGTTTTAAGATTAGATTTATCATTAAATGAATGTAACCATTTTAAAGTGCCATTTAGCGTTGCAAAATCATATTGATTTTTATCGGAATTGATATTCTCAACTGTTGATATAAGGTCTAATTGATAAAAATCTTTACTATAAAAACCTGTAAAAGATAGTTGATCTTTTTCTGTTGGTAGATATAATAATTTAACCGTTCCGTCTGTATAATTAGCTTTGGTATCTTTTAGGCGTTTAGAAAATACTGGGAACAAAAAATCTGTATACCCTTTTCTTACCCCAGCGATTAACAATAATTTGTCCTTTACTATTGGTGTTTCTACCGATAATCTTGTAGACAATACACCTATACCTCCTGTGAGCTTAAACTTATCTACAAATGGGTTTTTAACTTTAACATCGACCACAGATGTCACTCTTCCCCCATAACGCGAAGGAATGTTTGACCTATACAAATCTACAGAAGATATCACTTCTGGTGTGAATACAGAAATAAGTCCAAATAAATGTGTTGGGTTAAAAATAGGTGCATAATCGTAAAGCAATAAATTCTGATCTAATGACCCACCTCTCACAGATAGCCCGTTACTTACGTCTCCTGCATTATTAACTCCAGCTACATATGTTAGTCCTTTAAGAACATCCATTTCCCCAAATACCGATGGCATTTTTTTTATCTCTGAAGCTTTTAATTTAACGCTACCCATTTGGGGAGACTCTACATTATCATTAGTTTTTTTGGCTTTGACAATTATTTCAGAAAGTTTTTCTTCCTTCCTGCGGAGTTTAATGCTTAATTGCTGATTCTTATCTAGGTTAATTATTTGAGAATATAAATCATAACCCACATAAGATATATTTATAGTATACGTGTTTTTTACAAGTTTTATATTAAACCCTCCCGTATAATCGGTTACTCCTCCACAGTTACAGGGTCTTATTAAGATTTGAGCATTATCTACGTTAAGACCTGTTTCCTGATCTATAACTTTAAAAGAAAGTTCGTATTCTTTATTTTGCGAATATGATACATTAAAGAGAGATACTAGAAAAAGAATAGTTATTAGCCTCATTATAATTTATTGATTTTCTATTATTCGATCCAACCTTCAGGTTCTATACCAGTTCTAAATCTAGATTCTATACATTCAGTTGTAAACACCAAAGGTTCTAAGCACAAATCAAATAAACATTCACCACGCGTACAAAATAACTCACAATATTCAAATACATATAACCTTCTAGTTTCTATTGGAGTTTCCGTAATACTCTCCCTATTTATAAATATAGATTTTTTTGAAGCTGCTGCTGCGGTAAACCTGCCTAAAACAAATTCTTTATCATCATTTGGATTAAATATATTACCAATTAATGCAGCTGGAGGTGGAGCATTTAATCCTCCATTATTATCAACGAGATCCTTTAATATTTTAAAGTAATCATAAGCCTTTCTTGTCAAAGACAATTGTTGTATTTCTACCAGAATATTTTTCCTATTGTATAAAAATATATCTGCAACAGATACATCTTTTATGGTTCCTCCATTTGAAAATTCGTCAGCAAAAATCTTAATATTTTCATTATATCGTATCTGCCAACAATCACTTTCACACAAATAGCCAACAGTTACTGCTGGATCTTTATAAGCTATACTCATAGGAGGATCTATGCATTCTCCATTTCTTAAAATGCCGTTTAAACAGTAATCACAAAGCTCTATCTTTTCGAACGAACGAAACTTCCATAAATAGTAATTCTCTCTATCCGCGGGATCTTCTATATCTACAAAAACGGAATGCCCAGATAAAAAGCCATCAGAATTTTCACTAAAAATTAATTCTGGATTATACTCATAATTAATATTCGGAATCTCTACAGGTTCCGTAATTAATTCAGGTAATGATTCATAATATGCACCACTAGGTAAAGTTACCATTAGCAACCATGTCTCTCCTACAGAAGCCACAAAATTATTTGGAGGTATATAAACATCATGCTGCTCAATTAAATCTACAACTGTACCTGTATTTACATTCTTATACGATACGTTTGCGCCAGATATAAACTTATATTTTGGACGAATACCAGTAGAACGGGATTCAAAGACATATACCAATGATGCTCCTTGTTCGGTAGACATAAAGGCATCAATATAGACCAAGCCATCTTTAAAGTTAAAAGTAGGCTCTGTAGGTTCTATGCAGGCCACAAGAAAAAACAAGAAGAGAATCCATATATTTTTCCTTAAAAATCTCACCTTTTTTTTATTCATTAATTAATTTGTTATAGTTATTTTTTATAAAAAAAGGTACAAATATGTACCAAGTAAGAAAACCTAGTTTAAAGAAATTATTTTCTTATATTTTTTCCGAACTAAAATTAAGTGCTATTTAAAACAAAGGTGTATTTACTGATACAAAAGGCGTCTCTATCAGTATATTAATAATAATTAGGCTCTAAAAAATAAAACCGATTTCATTTACAATGGTTTATTTTTAATTAAGACATACTAAACTAAAGCTCTTACTCAATCAATAAATTTCTAGATAATCATTATAGACAGTAATGTCTTCTATAGGAAAGATTAGATAAAAGCTTCGGCATAAATTTGATGTTTTTGAAAAGAAGGGAAGATACTCTATTTAGTGAGGTATTATTAATATTATAATACAATGCTTGGTAGTTTAAACCAAAAGACAGCACTCTTGCTTGAACTTGGGCATACTATATTCTATCTCCTCTTATTTTTCCCTTTATACTTCACCTTATTCTTTCGCTTATTAAAAGGAACTGCATCATCAAAAGTGTGTTTAGGTTTACCTGGTTTATTTTTTCGCCATTTGTCATTTTCTGGCAGTAATACTTTTAATAAATCTTGACGTCCCAGTTTGTTTAGGGTCTTCTTAATCCAAGCTTTATTTTCATCTTTATACCAAAAGAAAAATCGGTGTTGCTCATCCTTTTCTTTACGTGTTTTTGGCGTATTTACTTTTTTTAGCGTGTAAGGATGATACCCACTATAATAGATTACCGTAGCTACCGTCATAGGTGTTGGCGTGAAACCTTGTACCTGCTCAAGTTGAAAACCCATATCCTTGGTTTCGGCTGCAAGATTTGCCATGTCCTCAGCTTCACAAGCGGGATGATTCGATATAAAATAAGGAATCAACTGTAGCTTTAAATTCTTCTTAATATTAATCTTATCAAAACGCTCCTTAAACTTATGAAAATAAGTAAACGATGGTTTACGCATTAATTTTAAAACAGGATCACTAGTATGCTCTGGCGCTACTTTTAGTCTACCAGACACATGTTTCGTCATCACCTCTTCCGTATAATCATCTAATTCTTTTGCATCCGCATTTTTATTAAACTCAGGCACAAGCATATCATGGCGAATACCACTACCAATAAAGGACTTTTTAACTTTTGGATGACTATCAACTGCTTGGTATAATTTAGTTAATGGTTTATGAGACGTATCTAAATTACTGCAAATAACTGGCGAAATACAAGAAGGCGCTACACACTTATCGCATATAGATTGTACTTTACCTTTCATTTTATACATATTCGCACTTGGACCACCAATGTCTGATAAATAGCCTTTAAAATCTGGCATATTTGCCACGGTGTCAACCTCACGCAATACAGATTCCTGGCTACGAGACGCAATAAATTTTCCTTGGTGCGCTGATATAGTACAAAAGCTACACCCGCCAAAACAACCACGGTGTATGTTTATAGAAAACTTAATCATTTCAAACGCAGGAATAGGGCCTCGTTTGTTATATTTAGGGTGTGGCAGACGCGTATATGGCAAATCGAAAGAGGCATCAATTTCATCCTCCGTCATGGTTGGATATGGTGGATTAATCATCAAGACCTTCTCGCCCACTTTCTGAAAAATGCGACGTGCAGTCAACTTATTAGATTCTTGTTCTATAACCTTAAAGTTAGCTGCATAAGCTTTTTTATCCTTCAAACACTTTTGGTGTGATACAATTTCAATATCCTCCCAATTACTATTCTTAGGTATTTTGGCTTCTTTATTTAAAAGTACTGCTGTTTGTTTTATAGTTGTAATACTACTAAAAGGCACCCCTTTTTGTAATAAACGCACAACCTCCCGTAAAGGTTGCTCTCCCATGCCATAAACTAGCATATCTGCTTTTGAACTTTCTAAAATGGTAGGCATTAACGTATCACTCCAATAATCGTAATGTGTTACCCGACGTAACGAAGCTTCAATACCTCCAATTAAAACAGGTACATCAGGCCATTTTTCTTTTAATATTTTGGAATATACTGTTGTGGCATAATCTGGTCGAAAACCAATATCACCATTAGGTGTATACGCATCTTTATCACGTCGCTTTTTATTAGCATTGTAATTACTAATCATAGGATCCATGCAACCACCTGTCACTCCAAAAAACAATTTTGGAGCACCCAACTTTACAAAATCCTGAAGATTATCATTAACATTAGGCTGTGGTACCACTGCTACCCGCAAACCATAACTTTCCAAAATACGACCAATTACCGCAGGACCAAACGACGGGTGATCTACATAAGCATCACCACTAAATAAAATAACGTCTAGTGCTTCCCAACCACGTATTTTAACCTCTTTGTTAGTGGTAGGCAACCAATCTGAAAGTTTTAACTCTTGCATAACATTGCAAAAATAGACAAAAATTGACTCTTAAATGGAATTGTTAAGTGAATCATAAATATAGGCCTCTAACCTTTCCTTTTATATATTGACCTAAATACGGGTGATAACTGGCTGGACGTAGAATGGCATTAACAAGTGCTATTGGAATGTGAAATTATATGTCAAAGATATTAAAGGACTATTTAGAGCTGAAAGTTGAAATGACCCTAAAGGACTATCTAAAAAAATTGGCAAAACCGATCTTTCTGTGGTACGTTGTGTATAATAAATATTAAATGGGTTTTTTCTGCTATAAAGATTATAAATAGTAAACGTCCAATCATTCTTCCATCTTTTGTTCTTTTTACTCCCACTAAAATGAACATTCCATGAAAAGTCTAAGCGATGATATACAGGAAGGCGTGCATTATTTCGATCAATAAATATTGGAGCTTGTATGTCATCGACTTGCACAACTGCATTCGCAATTGTATAAGGCCTACCTGTTTGCCCTGTAAAGTTAAAACTAAACGTATTGTACTTATCGCCTTCTAAATTAATAGTAGCATTGACAACGTGAGTTCTATCAAAATCTGAAGGGTACCATTCATTATTATTAACTCGGTCTCCTAAGTTTTCATTAAAAGACTTTAAAAGACTCTTTGACCATGTATAATTTATCCATCCATTAACATCTCCCTTAGGTTTTCTTAAACTAAACTCCACCCCATATGCCTTACCTATACCTTGAACAACATCTCTCTCTAAAAATTCTTGGAGAAAAAAATCTGCTCCTGGTTTATAGGTTAGTATATTTTTTGTATCTCTATAGTACCCTTCTAACCCCACCTCAATAATTCTATCATTTTCTCTAAAATTATGATACAATCCCATTCCATAAGTTTCTCCAATTTGTGGCTTTATATTTATATCTGAAGTCTTCCAACGAGATGTTGGTATAGGTGTTGTACTATTGTATACGTTTTGTAGATACTGATTAACCTTAGCATAACTCGCTTTAATTGACATTTTATCATTCAACTTATACGAAAGTCCAAATCTGGGCTCCAACCCATTATAAGATTTTACTAAATCTCCTTTTTTAAACTCCTTTATATCTAAAAGAACTTCGCTCGTTTCATCAAAACTTGCTGATATGTATGGCCCTAAGAACATAAAATAATTATAGCGTAATCCTGCAGATAAAGAAAGATTATTTATAGGTGACCAATTTGCGTTTAAATATCCTGATAATTCATAACTAGTTTCCGAATTTAATGATACTGGAAGCACACTACTGGCACTACCTGGGTCCAACTTCCCTGGTTCAATTATATACTTATTAGCCTGAACCCCTGCATAATAATCAAATGTATCATTAACATTCTTTTTTAATTCTGAGATAAGACTTAAATAGTTTATTCTGGATTGAAACTTAATCTTATTATTATTTTCAAATTCAGGAAAAAGAATCTTAGGTGTATATTTACTTCCAACCAAGATCGTTTTTAAACTGGTTTTATTATTAAAGGAATGCACCCAATTAAGTGTACCGTTTAGCATCCCAAAATCGTACTGGTTATTTCTGGCATTTACATTTTGTACTTTACTTATTAAATCTAACTGGTAGAAATCCTTGCTATAAAATCCAGTAAAAGTAATCTGGTCTTTATCGGTTGGTAAATACATTACTTTAAACGTCGCGTCTCCAAACTTAGCCTTTGTATTTTTTAAGCGTTTAGAAAAAACAGGTAATAAAAAATCCGTCAAACCTGCTCTAGCACCAGCTATAAATGTTAGTTTATCTTTTATTATTGGCGTTTCAATAGTAAATCTAGTAGACACTAAACCAATACCTCCACTCAATTTTAATTTATCGACATAAGGATTTTTAACTTTTACATCTAAAACAGAAGCGACTCTTCCTCCATACCTAGAAGGGATATTTGCCCTGTATAAATCTACGGATGATAATACATCTGGAGTGAAAACAGAAAAAAGCCCAAATAAATGGGTTGGATTAAAAACAGGAGCATAATCGTATAAAATAAGGTTTTGATCTAACGATCCTCCTCTAACAGAAAGACCATTACTTACATCTCCCGCATTATTAACGCCTGCTAATAAAGTAACACCTCTTAACACATCAATCTCTCCCAAAGCTGAAGGTAGTTTTTTTATTTCTTCAGATTTCAATTGTATTGCTCCCATTTGCGGGGACTCAATATTTTCATTTACTTTTTTAGCTCTTAAAATTATTTTAGATAATTGCTCTTGACTTTCTTCTAAATCCACTTCTATAAGTGTCTTTTTATCTAATAGAATCTTTTGGTTATATGTTTTAAAACCTATGTAAGTAATACTTAAATTATATTCTCCTTTAGGAAGATTTATTGTAAAAAAACCATTATCATTAGTAACGCCTCCACAATTACAAGGTGTCATATAAATCTGTGCTCCCTCTAAGGATTTATTTAGTACTTGGTCTTTAATATTAAAAGACAACTCGTACTTCTCAGACTGAGCTTCTATGCTATGAACTAGTAAAGCTGAAAAAAAAAGAGATAAAAGTATTTTCATAAAATGTATTTTGGATTCTAATCTACCCATCCTTCTGGTTGTATACTCGTTCGAAATCGAGATTCTTCACAAGCTATACTTGTAATTGGTATACACTCTGGCGAAGGTGGCCCAGGATCACAAGATGAAGTGCATATATCTGCACACTTCTCAAATCGACCAAAAATAAATTCTACAGGTTTGTCTTTTATTTGGGACCTATCAATAAAAATAGATTTTACGGTTGCAGATGCAGCTGTAAATCTACCCAAAACAAATTCGCTACCATCTTCTGGACTAAAAATATTACCTATAAGTGCTGCTGGAGGTGGCGCATTAAAGCCTCCATTATTATCTACTATATCTTTTAAGATTTTATAGTATTTATAAGCAGAAGGAGAAAGAGAATATTGCTGCACTTCCACTACAATATTATTTTTAGTATATAGTACTACATCGCCTACTGGTAATCCTTGTACTAAAATACCATTTGTAAAATCATCAGAAAAAATTCTTATATCTTTATTATATCGTATTTGCCAACAATCTGTATCACAACCATAAATTATATTGCCACTAATCAATATTCCGTTATCCACACATCTTCCATCTCTTAAAATAGCTTCGAGACATTGATCACAAGTTTCAATCTTTTCAAATGAACGAAACTTCCAAAAGTAGTAGTTTTCATCTGCACCAGGGTCGTCAAGATCTAAAGAAATAAAATGCCCTGGAAAGAAACCATCTGCAGCTTCACTAAACAACAGTTCCCTATTATAAGTAGCCTTCAAATTTGAAAAACCTACTGGTTCTATTATGGTTTCTGGTTTAGATTTATATGTTCTTTCGTCTGGAAGTTTAATTAAAAGTTCCCACGTTTCACCAACTGATGCATGAAAATCATTTGGAGAGGAATAACTCCCTTTCAATTCTGTTAAAAAAACCTCATGATTTGTATCTATATTTCGAAAAGAAACTGTCGCACCTTTAACAAATAAATCTACAGATTTTCCAGATAAAGTTGTAACCTCTGTGATTATTGCATATGATCCACCTCTGGCTGTTGAAATATACGAATCCACGTAAACCAATCCATCTTTATACTCGTATACTGGGGCAACGGGATCTGTACAACATAAGTTTAAAAATAAGCCTATAAAGCACAAGGCTTTTACTATAAAAAAATTCTTTTTTTTTCTATACATGAAACTACTAAAACGAATAAATTCTACTCATTTAAGATTCAATATCTAAAACAGATTAAATATTTTTCTATATCTTAAACTATAAAATTCAAAATGATTCAAAAGGTGAATTTTTGACTAAAGTATTAATTATGAACAAACATAACACTACACCTTAATAAATATTTTTCATACAAAAACCCTCCGTAAACCTACTTATAAATCTTAAACCATCTAATAAGGAAAAGAAATTAGCCAATGTTTCCCTAAATGTTAAAATTAGTAAGGCAATTCATTTTTTAACGACATCTTATGTACTGTTAAAAGATTTGCCATGAATTTTCGAAGACTTTTTTTTATTATAAATGTTTTAGTCTTTACCCAAATTAATGCTCAAACCTGCTGTTCTGGCGGTATTCCTTTGTCGAACAATATAGGCTTATCCCAAGAGGAAAAAGGCACAATTCAAATAGGTTTAAATTATGATTATAACAATTTAAACACCTTAAACTCTGGTACTGAAACTTTAAATGACAACTCAAGATTACGAATTACGCATTCTATTTTGTTAAACACTAATTATTCTATTACAAATAGGTTTTCAGTTGAAGGCTTATTTACGTGGGTAAATCAAAGACGTAAAATTTCACAATTTGGCAACGAAAACTTAGATCAGACTTCTGGTATTGGAGACGCTGTTTTATTGCTAAAATATAATTTCCCCGAGCTATTAGGAGAAGAAAGTAATATTGCCATTGGGTTAGGAACAAAAATTCCTTTAGGTTCTTCTACAGAAATAAACGATCAAGGCATTAGATTGAATGCCGATTTACAGCCTGGAAGTAATGCCTGGGACATTATCTATTGGACATCATTTTCCAAAAACTTTAGTTTTAGACCTTCCTTTACGCTTTCTTCAAGAGCGATTTACAGAAGTACTGGAACCAATAACACCTATTTTGATAATAGCTCTTATAAATTTGGCAATGAATTTCAAGGCTTTATAAGCTTTTCAGATCAATTCGTTTTATTCAAAACTTTAACAACGCCTAGTATTTCCTTTAAATATAGAAATGCAAGGCAGGATAAAATTGATAATTTCGATCTGGATAACACAGGTGGTAATTGGATATCTGTTATCCCCAATTTCTCAATTAATTTAAATTCTAATTTAATCTTTTCCACTAAAGCTGAAATTCCTATCCATAACAATGTTGATGGAACTCAACTAACACCAACTTACAGAATTACAACTGGACTTCTATTAAAAATAAGCCCGAAAAAAAATATTTTACAATTAAATTAAATGCTATGAAAAAAAAAGTTTTTTATTTATTTGCATGCTGCTCTATTATAATCTCTTGCAGTACTAGTGACACCAACAACGATACATCTGGCAGCAATAATTCGGGACAATGGTTAATACCAATTTCTGAAGTTAAAGATGGTGGACCAGGCAAAGACGGAATTCCATCGATTGATAATCCTGATTTTACAACTGCCAATGATGCTAGCTTTCTAAATGATAATGATCTTATTGTTGGTGTTGTAAAAGGTAATCAAGCAAAGGCTTACCCACACATTGTTTTAGATTGGCATGAAGTGGTTAATGATGAAATAGATAACACATTTATCACTTTAAATTATTGCCCATTAACTGGAACCGCGTTCGCTTGGGAAAGCATAAGCAATGGAACAAAATCTACTTTTGGAGTTTCCGGACTACTATACAATGCGAACCTTATATTATATGACAGGAATACAGATAGCAATTGGTCTCAATTAAGACTTGAATGCGTAAATGGTCAACTAATTAACAACACACCTAAATTAATTGATGTTGTAGAAACCAATTGGAAAACATGGAAAGCACTTTACCCAAATACTGAAGTTTTAACAACACAAACAGGTTTTTCAAGAACTTATGGAACCTCTCCCTATGGCGATTATTCCGTTAACAATAATCGATTCATATTTACCCCCTCTATTACCAACTCGGCTTTACCAAACAAGAAACGTATTTATGCCCTTATAGATGGTGACGAATCTAAAGTTTATCAATTTTCAGATTTTAATGGCGGAAATGCTATTAAAGATACATTTAAGAGTACCAACTATTTAATAATTGGTAACGAAGATTTAATTTATGGGTTTGAATTATCTAGTGATCATGAAAATCTAATTTTTGAATACGACTTTAGTGGTTCTCAAGCTTTCTTTAAAGATAACGAAGGAAATAAATGGTCTATTTTCGGTAAAGCTATTGAAGGCCCTAGACAAGGGGAATCACTTTTAGGAGCAAAATCCGTTATAAGCTATTGGTTTGCCATAGCGGCATTTTATCCAAATCCAGAGATTTTTTCCGAAGGATAAAACTTTAAAATTTCTTACTTAAAAACAAAAGAAGCCGTTGAACTTAGTTTAAATTCAACAGTTTCTTTTTCTTTACATCTAAAGTTTTAGACTACAAATAAATCATTTACTAATGGCTCTAATAGCTTTGCTACTTGCAACCCCATCGTTACTAAACAATTTAATCACATAAATATTAGGGTTAGGTACTTTCAAACTAAAATCACTTAAATCAACACTTTCCTGTTCATTTGTAATTTCTTTACTAAATAAAATTCTTCCATAAAGGTCCATTATGAAAACTTTATCGAAGTGATGATTACTTTGCAATTTAAGTTTTAACACATCTTTAAAAGGATTAGGGTGTACCTTTATACTAACAACTCCCTGTTCTTCAATAGTCTCAAAATTTTCATTAGACAATATCGAATTCACACTAATACCTGTTCTATTACAAGCATCAATATTTGATGTCCATGTTGTTCCTACTGGTCTTATGTTTGCTTTCCACAAATAACCAGAACCTTCGGCTGGAGCATCATTTAAATTAACCGTTACTGCTACAGTTCCAGATCCTGCATTCACTGTTACTTTTCCAGTTGACAACCATCCAGAATCCCAGAATTCCACTACAACATCTCTACTTTGTGTTGCTGTATAAGGTACATTAAGGACATATGAGGTCGATGACTCGACAGATTCTGGTAAAAGACTACAGCCTACAGTATCTGCACTAGGTGGTACGTTGACAAATGAAATTGTCTTTAAATTAAGTGCACCATCAGGAAATTCTAAACGCACTATTTTTCCATTTCCACCAGTCACAGGGATATTATTTAAAGTAATTGTTTGATAAGTATTTTTATCTCCTGTATTTGGAAGTGTGAATGTACCTATTGTTACTCCATCTAGTTTTACAATAATACGTGTGTCATTTTCTACAGAAGAAATTCTTGCTTCCATATCATAAGTTCCAGCTGTCGCATTTACTGTATACTCTACCCACTCTCCAGCAGTAATCCAACCCAAGACCTGCCCACCATCTCCTGCTTCAATATCAACGGCTTCAGACGTTCTATATAAACCTCCATTATTAGCAGTATCTGTATCATGATACGCTATACCCTCACCTCCAATATCATAATCTATTGCATCTATAGTCCCTGGAATCGTACTAGCCACATCATAGGGGGTTTGTGTAATAATTCCGCCATCATATTTTTCAACTTGTAAAATTAACGATGACACATGCCCTCCTGAATCTGGGAATACAATAGATACAGTATTATTTGTCTGAATGAGGTTCATTGGAACTGGAATTTCTATTGTTCCAAAGAAATCACTTCTATTAGCCTGATCGTATCCTTTCCAATTATCCGGAACAGCCACATTAGTTCCATTTACATTTACTACAGGCGCTTTTGATACATTGTGTTTTCTTCCTAATGACATTCTTAAAGTTGCCTTACCCGTTCCTGTTGCTACCCCGTTAAACGAAAATGAAATAGCAGATCCATTGGTAATGGGTTGTAAATATGTTAAGGCATAGTATTTTGTACTACGAATTACATCATCAAATGCAATAGCACTTGAAAACGTATACTCTAATGTTACTGTTTCCCCTCCTATTAAAGTGATACTAGAAGGCGCACTAGTACTCAATGTATTTGTAAAAACTGGATCAGTACTATCATAAACCTTTAATGCTTTTATTCTCACATCTTGAAACCCTGAAAAAGCATCCACAAAATTTAAATTCACTGTTTGCGATGCTGTATCTAAATTATTTAAAGCCACATACATTTTTGTGTCATTTACAAATGCTTGCGCTTGAATATCTGGGTGATCTGAATTTACAGCAACACGTTTCCCTTGAAATTCTTTCCATAAATCATAAAAATATATTTTAGGGGTATACACCCACCCTTCTGGATTTGGTTCCCCTAAATTGGTAGGTCTTAAAAGTACAGCTCCATAAGGTTGATAATTATTCTCTTCTGTTAAATGCCATAACCCTTTACTGGTAGCAAATGGTATAGAAATAGCCATTTTATCCTCTCTTTCTAACAAATTGAATAAAAGATTATTGAAAGACTTTACCGTTTGCACACTTTCGACATCCGAGTAATTTGGACCGTACCCCTTAGCAATACCTCCATATTCAGAAATAGCATGATCTTTAACGAATCCAAACTTTATATGACTGTAAGCCTCTATCAAATCTAAGATCGCTTCAGAATTACTCCCTGATCTAAAACTATCTTGTCCTGTCACATTAATCCCATCATATAAATGAGTTGAAAACGCATCCATATTAGCACCAGCCCTATCCATAAACATTTTCATTCGACTGTTCCAATGTCCAAAGTCCCATAACTCCATAGATGGCCATGCACTTGAATAACCAATAATTTTCATATTTGCCAAATCTGGTTCGGCATGAATTTTTTTTCCAATTTCATTAAACCAATCTGCCATACGAATACGCATTAAATTAGCATCTGGTTGTTGTGCTGCAAATATGGCATCATCAGAATGTACAAAAGGCTCATTCATGAGTTCAAAAAATTCTGGTCTACCAGCATCATCTACAAAGTCTTTCCAATATTCTACAGCCCAATTAGCTGCGGTTTCCATATCCAGATCGTAACGAATAACATTTTTAGGGTGCTCAGTAGAAATAAAACGAGACACATTTCTTACTCCATTAGACCCAGATCTATATGCTGGGTAACTCCCAACCGCTCCTGTTTGATTGTTAGCATAAGAATAAGGCCCCCAAAATCCGCGTCCTCGGCTCACATTATAATCCGTATAAAATGTATTCATTTCAGCATCTGATGTTGCATTCGAATGAATTGTAAAATACTTGGTTCTATCCAAGTCTGAAATTGTTCCTAAATAGCGTTGAACACTTTGATCTATCGTTACTGTTTGTGAAAATGATGCTGAAGTTATTAGAACAAACATCAGCAAGAAATTTTTAACTTTTAATTTTTGCATAATAAAAGATTTAGGCTTAATTATTGTTTTCTCTTTCATAATGCCTTATTTACGTATGAGGGATTACACGTCAATAACACACTGGAAATGAACTCTAAATTTATACCTTTTTTGCGCTTTAATTAATAACATATGTCTTTATAAACATCTCATATGTTTCAATAAAAAACCAGACTACCATTATGCAAATCAACGACTTAAATCTTACTATATTAGGCTCGTTTAATTAATTGCTCCGTAAAACACTAGGTAACAAGAGACGTAGTAATTCTAAATTGTTGTAGTTAAAACTATAACAATTCTATCAGACTCTATTTTTCATTAAAAAATTGTGTAAAAACCACAAGCACTTTGCCACTAATTATAAAAATTAGTACAACATTTTTTGCTCTATCTAAACACCAATAACATAAGAAAAATTAATAGCTATTTTTAAAAATCTGGCTATCTAAAATCAGAATTATTATAACCTCTTATACATGCAGATCGACGGGTAATTTTAGAGTCCTCAATTATTTAAAGAAATAATCTCACTTCCCTATTTGGTAATCAAATATATAATCGTAAATTTGCAAACTCTTTTTGAGAGAGGAATGTTTAATAAATAAAATTAATTTAGTGTGGATACATTAAGCTACAAAACGATTTCAGCCAATAAAGCTACTGTAAATAAGCAGTGGGTTTTAGTTGATGCTGAAGGTCAAGCACTTGGTCGTCTCGCTTCTAAAGTTGCAAAACTTTTAAGAGGTAAGCACAAGCCAAACTTCACACCTCACGTTGATTGCGGTGATAACGTTATTATTATCAATGCAGAAAAAATCAGCTTATCTGGAAACAAATGGAACGATAAAACGTACATTCGTCATACAGGTTACCCAGGTGGTCAAAGAAGTTTAACTGCTACAGAATTGTTTGGGAAAGACCCAGCAAGAGTAGTAGAAAAATCAGTAAAAGGAATGTTACCTAAAAATAAATTAGGTGCAAGTTTATTCCGTAATTTAAATGTTGTTGTTGGTTCAGCTCATACTCATGAAGCTCAAAAACCTAAAACAATTAACTTAAACGAATTCAAATAATGGAAGTAATTCACAAAATTGGCCGTAGAAAGACGGCTGTTGCTCGTGTGTATGTAGCCCCAGGAAAAGGGAACATCACGATTAATAAAAAAGACGTAACTGCTTACTTTACAACTGCAACATTACAGTACAAAGTAAAGCAACCTTTAGTTATGACTAACAATGATAGCAACTTTGATATTACAGTAAATGTATTTGGAGGCGGTATTACTGGTCAAGCAGAAGCTGTTCGTTTAGCAATATCTCGTGCAATGTGCGAATTAGATGCTGAAAACAGATTAACTTTAAAACCAGAAGGTTTATTAACTAGAGACCCAAGAATGGTTGAGCGTAAAAAATTCGGACAGAAAAAAGCGCGTAAGAAATTCCAATTCTCTAAACGTTAAAAACCTCAGCTCGATTGGATATTTGGTTATCTCAATCTTGTTGAAATTGAAAAAAATTAAACAGATACTGAAATTAGTTCAGTATTAAAACGAGTTATTGTTGTCCTAGTCCGAAAGGCAGGATTTAGTTTAGCATCTAAATGATTAAGGCGATTTAAAAAATGACCACTTAATCATTGCTAATTCAACAGAACGTAAACTATTACAAAATGGCAGTAGAAGTAAAAGAATTACTTGAAGCAGGTGTACACTTTGGTCACCTTACACGTAAGTGGGATCCAAACATGGCTCCTTACGTATATATGGAGCGCAACGGCATCCATATTATCAACCTTTATAAAACAGCGGCAAAAATTGATGAAGCAGGTGAAGCATTAAGCAAAATCGCTAATTCAGGTCGTAAAATTTTATTCGTTGCAACAAAAAAACAAGCTAAAGATATCGTAGCAGAAAAAGCAGGTGCTATTAACATGCCTTACATCACAGAAAGATGGCCAGGTGGTATGTTAACAAACTTTGTTACTATTAGAAAAGCCGTTAAAAAAATGGCTTCTATTGATAGAATGAAGAAAGATGGTACATTCATGACTCTTTCTAAGAAAGAGCGTTTACAAGTAGATCGTTTAAGAGCTAAGTTAGAGAAAAACTTAGGTTCTATTAGCGACATGACTCGTTTACCAGGAGCTTTATTTGTTGTAGATATTAAACGTGAGCATATTGCGATTAAAGAAGCACAAAAATTAAACATTCCTATTTTTGCAATGGTAGATACCAACTCAGACCCACGTCAAGTTGACTATGTAATCCCTGCAAATGATGATGCTTCTAAATCAATTGATAAAATTTTAACTCACGTTACAGCTTCAATCGCTAATGGATTAGCTGAGCGTAAAGCAGAAAAAGATGCTACTACAGCATCTGCGGCAGAAGCTCCAAAAGCGAAAGCTAAAACTGAAGCTGCTCCAGCTAAAACAGTTGCAGTCGAAGAAGAAGAATAAATTAACAATTACACAATACAAATAAGTCGTTTAATTCTTTTCTTAGCTGAAATTATTTGAACGACTTTTTTAAATTAAATAAGATATGGAATCTACAGTAAAAATTACAGCAGCAGAAGTAAACAAGCTAAGACAAGCAACTGGTGCTGGTATGATGGATTGCAAAAAAGCTTTAGTTGAAGCTCAAGGCGATTTTGACAAAGCCATTGAAGTATTACGTAAAAAAGGACAAAAAGTAGCTGAAAAAAGAGCTGACAGAGACTCTTCTGAGGGAGCTGCTGTTTCTAAAATAAATGCTGACCAAACAGAAGGTGTTGCAATTGTACTAGGTTGCGAAACTGACTTCGTTGGTAAAAACGAAAACTTTTTAGCTTTAGCAAATGATTTAGCCGAAATTGCTTTAAAATATAGCACTAAAGAAGAATTTTTAGCTGCAGATTTTGGAGGTATGACTGTTGCAGATAAATTAACAGAACAAACTGGTGTTATTGGTGAAAAACTAGATATCACTGCTTTTGAAAAGCTAGAAGCTTCTTTTGTTGGATCTTATGTGCATATCAATAAAATTGCTGCATTAGTAGGTTTATCTGCCAAAGTAGATAACGCTGCTACATTGGTTAAAGATGTAGCCATGCAAGTAGCTTCTATGGGAGCAACAACATTATCTTATAAAGATTTCGATCCTGCGTTTGTTGCCTCTGAAACTGAAGCTAGAATCGCTGTTATTGAAAAAGATAATATTGAGCTAGGTCGTTTAGGTAAAACACTTAAAAATGTACCTCAATATATTTCTATGGCGCAATTAACTCCAGAAATTTTAGCTAAAGCTGAAGAAGCAGCTAAAGCTGAATTAAAAGCTGAAGGTAAGCCAGAACAAATATGGGATAGAATTTTACCAGGAAAAATGGAGCGTTTTATTTCTGATAATACAACACTTGATCAAGAACAATGTTTATTAGATCAAAACTTCATTAAAGATGAAAAAATCAATGTTGCAAAATATGTAACATCTTACGGTGACGTTGAAATTACAGGTTTCAAACGTGCTTCTGTAGGGTAATCAATTCCTGCTAAGACAGGTATCTTAACAAGATAACCACCATTCTATTAGACTGGTGGTTTTTTTATACAAAAAATCCGTTTCAGCAAATTAAGATATTCCTTATATTTGCTAAACTTTCAAAAGTAAAAATGAAATGAGCTATAGTACATAATCGATATTATTCGAAATGTTAAATGGCGAATGACATCTGACCTATAAAAAAAGCAATAGAAATTAACAGATGAAATACAAACGTATACTCCTAAAACTATCAGGAGAAGCATTAATGGGAGATCGTCAATATGGTATCGACCCAGAACGATTAGCAGAATATGCTCAAGACATAAAAACTATTACAGATAAAGGTGTAGAAGTCGCCATAGTTATTGGAGGCGGAAATATTTTTAGAGGTGTCGCTGGAGCTAGCAAAGGTATGGATCGCGTACAAGGTGATCATATGGGTATGCTGGCAACCGTTATAAATGGTTTAGCTTTACAAGGCGCCTTAGAAGATGCTGGCATGCCAACACGCTTACAAACAGCCATTCAAATTAATGAAGTAGCAGAGCCTTTTATTAGAAGAAGAGCCATGCGTCATTTAGAAAAAGGACGGGTTGTTATTTTTGGCGGTGGCACAGGAAACCCTTATTTCACTACAGATTCTGCAGCCGTTTTAAGAGCCATAGAAGTTGAAGCGGATGTTATTTTAAAAGGAACTCGTGTTGACGGTATTTATAATACAGATCCTGAAAAGGACAATAATGCTATTAAATTTAATTTCATATCTTTTGATGATGTTTTAAGCAAAGGGCTGAAAGTAATGGACACTACTGCTTTTACTTTAAGTCAAGAAAATGAACTACCTATCATTGTTTTTGATATGAATAAAAAAGGTAATTTATTAAAAGTAGTTTCTGGCGAAAAAATTGGTACAGAAGTTAATTTATAAAATAATAAAACTCTAACTTTAAGGTATTATACACCTTAAAGTTTCAAATAAACTGTCATTCTCTTGAAAAAGAGAATCTAACTAACACTATTATATAAAACAACAAGGTTGTTAGTTTGGCGTAATATTTGAAATAAGTATATTAGTATTTGGTTTTGAACCTATACATTAAAAAGCAAATTACTCTGTACAAATTATTTTGATGAATATGTACAGATAACTATTTATATTGACCTAAAAGTTTTATACAATGAACGAAGACATACAATTTATATTAGATTCATCAAAAGAAGCTATGCATAATGCTATAAAGCATTTAGAAAAGCAATTTATTAATATTAGAGCAGGGAAAGCGAGTCCTGCAATGCTTGGTAGTGTTATGGTAGATTACTATGGCTCGCAAACACCATTAAGTCAAGTTGCTAATGTAAATACCCCAGATGGAAGAACCATTACCGTACAACCATGGGAAAAAAGTATGTTACAAGAAATAGAGCGTGGTATTGCCTACGCAAACCTTGGTTTTAACCCAATGAATAACGGTGAAACCATCATTATTAATGTACCACCATTAACAGAAGAACGTAGACGTGATTTAGCAAAACAAGCTAAAGCTGAAGCTGAAGATGCTAAGGTTAGTGTAAGAACTGCTCGTAAAGATGCTAACAATGAGATTAAAAAATTAGAGGATGTATCTGAAGATTTAATTAAGAATGTTGAAATTGACGTACAACAAATGACTGATAACTACGTTAAAAAGGTTGATGAACTTTTTGATATAAAAGAAAAGGAAATCATGACCGTATAATTTAAAAAGCGACATTTAAGTCGCTTTTTTAGTAAACCTATTGTCTCTCTCACAATCTTAAATGACAAAACACGTTTCCCTTATACTTTGTTTTATTTGTGCAACATTAACTTATGCACAAAAGTCATTGGAAAATACCCTAAAACCGACTCAGGATTCTATAAAAAAAAATGAATTTGTAAAACATCTTGGTAATGGGTATCTACCAACAAAATATTTCAATTTTGATTTAAGATATTTAATTAAATACAACCAGTTTGAAGGTGTAAGAACTGGTTTAGGAGGCACTACTAATGATAAATTCTCAGAAAAGTATCGTGTAAATGGCTATAGTGTATATGGTTTCAGAGATGCTCGTATTAAATATAGTATAGGTGGTGGTTTTAGATTAGCTGAAAAAACAAATACATGGATAAGCCTTTCTTATACTGATGATTTACGAGAAACAGGAAGTACTAAGTTTTTAACAGACGGTAGATTCTTTCAATTCTTTGAGCCTCGCTTATTAAACATAGATTTATTTCATAAACTTATCACAAAATCTATAAATTTAGAGCATCAGTTAAGTCCTAAATTATTTACTGGAGCCGAATGGACCGTTAGTAATATAGATCCCACTTACAGCTACGGGTATGTTTTAGACAATAATATTGTTAACTCTTTTCACTTAAGCACAGCTAAGGTATCTTTACAGTGGAATCCTTTTAACAAGTTTGAAATTTCAGGGAAGAAACTAAAAGAAACAAAAGGGTATCCTCAATTTTCGCTTCAATACACTAAAAGTTTTAAAGATGTTTTTAAAAGTGATTTTAACTTCTCTAAATTAGACTTTAGAACTGTTTATAAAACTGGAAATGAAAGCAACGGTGTTTCTGAAATAACCTTAGTTTCTGGAATAACAAATGGCAATACGCCATTGACACACTTATACCATGCCTACCCTAACAATATTAATAAGGCAACAATCATGCAGCGTTTTTCGGTAGCTGGGTTAAATAGTTTCGAAACTATGTATTTTAACGAATTCTTTTCAGATAAGTTTACTACAATACAGCTTAAGCATTATATAAAACCCATCAATATATCAGAACATTATAAACCACAAGTCGTTTTAATAACCCGATATGCTATAGGCGATATAAAACAACCTGAATTGCATCAAAATGTAACTTTTGGGTCTTTAAAAAAAGGATATACAGAGTCTGGATTTGAAATTAATAAATTATTTTTTGGCTTTGGTTTAAGTTTCACCTACCGTTATGGAGCCTATCACTTACCAGAATTTAGTGACAATGTTGCTTTTAAGTTTACATTTAACGTCTCTTTATAACGTATTACACTCGTTTTTTCTACCTTTGCGCTTCTTTTAATTAAAGCATGTTTAAATTATTTAACAAAGATTTTTGGGATATTGTAGCAAGATTAATTCTGCGCAATAAAATTATAATACTTATTGGTATTGTAATAGTTACTATATTCTTTAGTACTAAGTGGGAAAACATGCGTTTCACCTATACTGAGGCTAATTTGTTGCCAGATGATCATGAGGTAAATATCACTTACAATAATTTTTTAAAAACCTTTGGAGAAGAAGGCAATCTCATTGTACTTGGTGTAAAAGATAGTACATTTTTCACTGTCGAAAAGCTAAATGCCTGGAATAAACTTTCTGAAGATTTTAAAAAATATGACGAAGTTGAAACGGTTGTTTCTATTAAAGATCTCCAAAAGCTTATAAAAGATACTAAAAATGAAAAATTTAATTTAGAACCTTTTATTAAAGATTCTATTTCTTCTATTGCACAGCTTGAAACACTTCAGGAGGAGCTCTTTAATAAATATCCTTTTTACGATAATTTTTTATTCAATAATAAAACAAAAACGATCCGAACAGCGATTTATTTAAAAAAGGATATTGTAAATACTGCTGCCAGAAAAGATTTTGTAGTTGATATTTTAATACCACATATAGATAACTTCCAAGAATTGAACAATTTAGATGTTAGGATATCGGGAATGCCCTATATTAGAACATTAAATTCACAAAACATTGTTGATGAAATTAGTTTATTTATCGGGGCAGCACTATTAGTAACGTCTCTTATTTTCTTTTTCTTTTTCAGATCATTTAGAGCTACCATAATTTCACTTATTGTAGTCTGTATTGGAGTTATGTGGACCTTAGGCATTCTTGGGTTATTAAACTATGAAATAACCGTTTTAACAGCACTTATCCCACCACTAATTATTGTTATTGGAATTCCTAATTGCATCTTTTTAATTAACAAATACCAGCACGAAGTAAAATTGCATGGTAATAAAGTGAAATCATTACAACGCGTTATCACAAAAATTGGTAATGCCACTTTAATGACAAATGTTACCACTGCTTCTGGATTTGCTACTTTTATTTTAACAGAGAGTAAACTATTAAAAGAGTTTGGTATTGTCGCTTCTTTAAGTATTCTGGCAATTTTTATTCTATGCTTACTTATTATTCCAATCATTTACACTTTTTTACCTTATCCAAAAGACAGACACTTAGAGCACTTAAACAAACGGTGGATAGGAGGTTTTGTAAATTGGATGGAACACATGGTACGGCAAAAACGCATCGCTATTTATGCCTCTTCTGTTGTTCTACTTATTATAAGCATGATTGGTATTAACCAAATAAAAATTTCTGGTAGTTTAATAGAAGACATGCCTAAAAAAACAGAGTTTTTTAATGACATTCGTTTTTTTGAAGAAGAATTTAATGGTATCATGCCTTTAGAAATTATGATTGACACCAAACGTAAAAAAGGTGTCATGAAACTTTCTACTTTAAAGCGTATGGACGAATTAGAAGATCTAATTATTGAAACTCCAGAATTGTCTAAACCAATTTCTGTAGTTGGATTGGTTAAGTACTCTAAACAAGCTTATTATAATGGTAATACTAAATTTTATCAATTACCAACATCACAAGAAAATAGTTTTATTCTATCGTATGCTAAAAACTCAACTTCAGATGTAGATCTACTTAAGAATTTTGTTGATAGCACGGGTCAATATGCTCGTATTACAACATTTATGAAAGATGTTGGAACCGATAAAATGGAGCGTATTGAAGAAAATCTTCAAACTAAAATAGACAAAGTTTTTCCAAAGGAAAAATACGATGTTACCATGACAGGCAAAGCTTTGGTTTTTCAAAAAGGTACCAAATACCTTGTTAAAAATTTAGCCATATCATTATCACTTGCTATCTTTTTAATCTCATTATTCATGGCATATATGTTTAGGTCTGGAAGAATGATTATTGTATCGTTAATACCAAACTTATTACCATTATTAGTAACAGCTGGTTTAATGGGTTATTTAGGAGTTCCTATAAAACCTTCAACAATACTCGTATTTAGTATTGCCTTTGGTATTTCTGTAGATGATACCATTCATTTTTTAGCAAAGTATCGACAAGAACTTCAAGCTAACCATTGGAAAATTAAAATCTCTGTTTATGGTGCTTTACGAGAAACAGGCGTTAGTATGTTTTATACTTCTATTGTATTGTTCTTTGGGTTTTCGGTGTTTACTATTTCAAGTTTTGGTGGTACCGTAGCATTGGGAGCCTTAGTATCTGCCACCCTATTATTTGCCATGCTTTCAAACTTACTTTTACTCCCTTCTTTATTACTATCATTAGAGCGTAGTATTGCAAATAAAGAGGTTCTTAGAGAACCTGCTATTAATATTATCCCAGAAGAAGACGAAGAGGAATAAATTCCAAAACAAACTGGTTCCGTTTTTTAAAATTTGATGCTCAAAAGCCGATTGGCTTTTTTATCTTTACATTTTAAATTTTAACACATATGAAATCACGAACTGTTTCAGAATTATTATCCCAGGATATTATTTTCCCAGAAGTAGCAATTAAGGGTTGGGTTAGGACTTTTAGAGCAAATCGTTTTATTGCTTTAAATGATGGTTCTACTTTAAATAATATTCAATGTGTTGTAGATTTTGAAAGTTTTGATGAAGCGCTTTTAAAACGTATTACAACAGGGGCCGCTATATATATAAAAGGGGAATTAGTTGAAAGCCAAGGAAAAGGACAAAAAGTCGAAATAAAAGTAAACCAATTAGAGATTTTAGGAGATTCAGATCCTGAAAGTTACCCCATTCAACCTAAAAAGCATTCGTTTGAATTTTTGCGAGAAAACGCACATTTACGTACTCGTACAAATACCTTTAGTGCTGTTATGCGTTTACGCTCGGCATTGTCGTTTGCCATTCATAAATATTTTAATGAAAATGGTTTTTACTACATGCATGCTCCTATTATAACAGGAAGTGATGCCGAAGGTGCTGGAGAAATGTTTAAAGTTTCTAATCTTGATCCTAAAAATCCTCCATTAAATGATGAAGGAAATATAGATTACTCAAAAGATTTTTTCGGAAAAGAAACTAATCTAACAGTTTCTGGTCAACTTGAAGCGGAGACCTATGCCATGTCTTTGGGCAAAGTATATACATTTGGACCTACTTTTAGGGCAGAAAATTCGAATACTTCGCGTCATTTAGCCGAATTCTGGATGATAGAGCCTGAAGTAGCTTTTATGGATTTGGCTGGTAATATGGATTTAGCTGAAGATTTTATGAAATCTATTATAAAATATATTTTAGATAATAATCGAGAAGATTTAGAGTTTTTAGATAAGCGCTTACAGGATGAGGACAAAACCAAACCTCAAGCTGAAAGAAACGAAATGACTTTAATAGAAAAGCTGAATTTTGTAACAGATAATCATTTTAAACGCGTAAGTTATACCGAAGCTATCGAGATTTTACGCAATAGCAAACCCAATAAGAAAAAGAAATTTAAATATTTAATTAACGAATGGGGGACAGATTTACAAAGTGAACATGAGCGCTTTCTTGTAGAAAAACACTTTAAATGCCCTGTAATTTTGTTTGACTATCCAGCAAATATCAAAGCGTTTTATATGCGTTTAAATGATGATGGAAAAACGGTTCGTGCTATGGATATTTTATTCCCTGGTATAGGCGAAATTGTTGGTGGCGCACAACGTGAAGAACGATTAGATGTATTAAAACAAAGAATGGCAGCTATAAACGTTCCAGAAGAAGACCTCTGGTGGTATCTAGATTTGCGAAAATATGGCACAGCCGTTCACTCTGGTTTCGGATTAGGTTTTGAACGTCTAGTCATGTTTGCAACAGGAATGAGTAATATTAGAGATGTTATTCCTTTTCCAAGAACACCTCAAAATGCAGAATTTTAAAAACAATAGTTTTTTGGCTATTTACTGGTAAAAGTTTTTTTACTTTTATCCTAAACCAAATCAGAATATGCTTAAGCAGTATTTACAATTTAAATTATCTCAAAAACTATCTCCGCAACAAATTCAATTAATGAAATTGATACAGTTGCCTACGCAAGCTTTCGAACAACGTTTAAAACAAGAACTGGAGGAAAACCCAGCACTTGAAGGCGGAAAAGGAGATGATGAAAATGAATATGACTCTGAGTTTGATAATACTGATGATTTAAATGACAATGAATCTATAAATGCTGATGATATTAATGTTGATGAATATTTGAGCGATGATGAAATTCCAGATTACCGAACGCAAGCAAATAATTATAGTAGCGATGATGAAGAAAAGACAATGCCATATGCAGCTGGAACTTCTTTTACACAGCATTTAATAAATCAATTAAATACTTACCGCCTAGATGATGAAGGGCGTGAAATTGCAGAGTTTTTAGTAGGCAGTGTTGATGAAAGCGGTTACATACGCAGACAGATAAGTGACATTATGGACGATTTGGCTTTTACACAAAACGTTTATACTACCGAAGAAAAGATTGAAGGCGTTCTAAAAATTGTACATCAATTAGACCCTGCAGGCGTTGGTGCTAGAAGTCTGCAAGAGTGCTTAAGTATTCAGTTACATAGAAGAGAAAAAACACAAGCATCTGAATTAGCAATTAATATCATTGATAATGCTTTCGATCAGTTTACAAAAAAGCATTACAAAAAATTAATTCAAAAGTTTGACATCTCAGAGATTGAATTAAAAGAAGCTATTTCAGAAATTGAACATTTAAATCCTAAACCTGGGGGATCTTATGCTGGAAATAACAGAATTGTTGAACACGTCGTTCCAGACTTTGCCATTAAAATTGTTGATGGTGAATTAGAATTAACTCTTAATGGAAGAAATGCTCCAGAGCTTCATGTATCTAGAGAGTACAACAACATGCTTAAAGGGTATAAAGACACGAAAGATAAATCTAGGTCGCAAAAAGATGCCGTTATTTTTATCAAGCAAAAGTTAGATGCTGCAAAATGGTTTATTGAAGCTATAAAGCAACGTCAACAAACTTTATTTATTACCATGAGTGCTATTATGCATTATCAAAAAGAATACTTTTTAACAGGTGATGAGCGCAACTTAAAACCGATGATTTTAAAAGATGTTGCCGACGAAATTTCTATGGATGTTTCAACAGTGTCAAGAGTAGCAAATAGCAAGTATGTCGATACTCCTTATGGAACAAAATTGATTAAAGAGTTCTTCTCTGAATCTATGAAAAATGATCAGGGAGAAGATGTTTCAACAAGAGAAATAAAAAAAATATTAGAAACGGTTATAGAAGAAGAAAACAAAAAAAAGCCTTTAACCGATGAAACTTTAGCGGCTATTTTAAAAGAAAAAGGGTATCCTATCGCGCGTCGTACGGTTGCAAAATACAGAGAGCAACTAGATATTCCTGTTGCCAGATTACGTAAAAAAATATAATGGATAAAATACTAAGAAGTATCTCATATATTTTTCATCCATTATTAATGCCCCTATTGGGGGTGTTGTTCTATTTTCGTAATTCACCACGATTCATTCCAGAAGAAATTGTAAAAGCCAAGCTAGTATCTCTTTTTATATTAACTGTTATTTTGCCTATTCTGCTTTATTTTTTATTAAAAACATTGGGCAAAGTAAAATCAATTTATCTGGAGACTACCAACGAGCGTATTATCCCTTTAATACTAAACTGCTTTGTAATTATAATTATACTACAACGTATTATAACACCTTCTCAAGTCATAGAACTCTATTTTTTCTTTGTAGGCATATTAATCTCTACCATGGCCTGTTTAATGCTCGCTTTTTTTAAATTCAAGGCAAGTATCCATATGATTGCTATTTCTGGATTATTCATGTTCCTTGTTATCTTAAGTATCCATTTTAGCATAAATATTAATAATACATTGGCTTTAATGGTCATCATAATGGGTGCAGTAGCTACATCCAGACTACACTTAAATGCACACACTTACAAAGAGCTAATTATGGGCATTTTTATCGGAATGATTCCCCAATTAATTTTAGTTCCTTATTGGTTATAGAATATAAAACATCAAACCAATTTTTATAGCATTCATATCAATTTGATTTCCATTTAAACTAGCATCACCAGAAAAAATAGGATTCAAAGCATAATACAAAAATAGATTCCATGTATTGTATCCAGCACTAAGTGTTAAGCCATATTGAAAGTCATTAAAATCATTAATATTACTATGCCTAAGCTTTCCTAGATCGCCTCTGTACTTGGTAGTATGTGCTAACATATAACCTAGCTTAAAACCCGTATAAATGCGCCAAAAGTTGTAATCTGTTGCTGTAGATGTTCGCCACCTAAACTCAATAGGAAATTCAATTAAGTGACTTGAGAATTTGTTTTTAGCGTATGTACTACTATTATTTAAAACGGTATAAGTGGTATTACCTGTAGCATCTTTATCTATGAGTAAGTTTTGATTATATGAATTAGCGGAATACCCAAGCCCTATACCTATGGCTATATTTCTATTTTTATTAATGGGCATATCTTTAATAAACCCCAAATGAAACCCTAAAGAAAAGCCACTTTGCGAAACCTCTTTTGGTTTATTTCCTAATAAATTATAAGTGACACCTGCATAAAATTGATCTTCCTTATAAAGTGAGTCAATAACTTGCTCATTAATTTCTTGGGCAAAGCAACACACAAAATTCATTAAAAAAATTATCGTAACAAATAGTTGTTTCATTAATAATGATATTATTTTATATACCTGGATACAATTATAACCAAAATTGTCTAAATTTTAAAAAATTAAAAGGCGTTTTGATTAATCAAAACGCCTTTGTATATAAAGTTATTTTAAGAGTATAAAACTAATCTCTCCCTAGTACAGAACCTTTTTTAGTAGTGTAGTTAATTTTAAGCGCATTCACTTTTCTTAACTCCTGCTTAATATCTCCAATCAATCCCATATTAGCATCACTATCTACTTTTAAAGCCGTTGTTAAAAACGGTATTAACTCTTCACGTTTACCCGCTCGTTCCGCAGCAATAAAAGCAGCTACATCTTTTACACTAGCAAAATCATCATTAAGCTGTATTCTTGCTTCATTACCATACTGCGTATAATTAGCACTTGGTTTACCAGCATAGATATACATCACTAGATCTTTTTTATCCAGTTTTTCTACTTGATCTGCAAACGGTAAATTATTATCAATTTTTAGGGTATTTTGCCTCATTACTGTAGCCACCATAAAGAAGAATAATAGCATAAATACAATATCTGGTAAAGATGCTGTATTTACCGCTGGCATATCGCCGCTCTTTTTCTTTTTAAATTTAGACATATTTATAAATGTTAAATTATTGTACTTCTGAAAGCTTTTGAGGATAATCAACTTTAATTTGATCAATCTTCGCTTTTAAATTGTCCTTGTTCCCTGGCCAGTTTACATCTTTATAATCTGCTTGCATTTCAGCAAAAGATTTTCCATATAGCGCTTGAGATCTGGTATCCCTTAATTGATTATAAGCTGCCACTAATTCATTTTGAACAGCTATATAAGTTTTATAAGTTGTTTCACGCTCATTCTTTAAAGATATAATTGCTTTATCTGGGTTATCAGAAGATGATTTATCTTTCGTTCCTTTACAGTAGTCACAAGATCCATCGCCTCCGTTATCTAAAAATTCAACAGCTGCTGCTCTTAAATCTTTAAGTTCCATTAGTTCATCTTCTACAAGTAATTGATCTTTACCATTTAATAAAACAGTAAAAATATTTCTTTGCTTGATAACAACATCTTCCTCAGATTCTTCCATTGGCGGAAGTTTTCTATTAATTCCAGAATCTGTTTCAATAGTCGTTGTTACTAAGAAAAATATTAATAGTAAGAATGCAATGTCGGCCATGGAGCCTGCATTTACTTCTGGTGCTGCTCTTTTTGCCATAATTTATTTATTAAATATTTTTTTAACTCCAGAATACGCCATTGCTGCAATAGCTAAAAAAGCTAATACATAAAATGTATATAATCCAGCTCCCACTTGTTTAGATGTCGTTTCATTAACATCTAATCCTTTATCTGTAAAAGGTGTTAAATCTAAATCTGTTCCTGAAGAGATAGAATAAGAAATAATGATTATGGCCAAAAATGCACCAACGGTCATCAATGTCTTTTTAATATTGCCTGCAAATAGTCCTTTTAGAACAAATAATAAAACCATTACCAATATTAATCCAAGTATGACATATGCAATATATAGCATATTACCACTCATACTCAGAGCACTTTCATCGTCTCCTGCTATAATCATTAGCGCAAAAATCGCGCCAATAATAGCAAGTGCGAAAGCTATTATTTTTAAAATTTTATGTAATTTCATAATTTTTTATATTTAATTATTACTTTTTATTTCTAATTAATAGATCCATTAACGTAATAGAAGCATCTTCCATATCGTTAACAATACTATCAATTTTAGCAATAATATAATTGTAAAAAATTTGAAGTATAATAGCTACTATCAAACCAAATACGGTTGTTAAAAGTGCTACTTTAATACCACCAGCAACAAGAGATGGTTGCATATCTCCAGCAGCTTCAATTTTATCGAATGCTTGAATCATACCTATTACCGTACCCATGAAACCAAGCATTGGTGCCAAGGCGATAAATAATGAAATCCAAGATACATTTTTCTCTAATTGTCCCATTTGAACACCTCCGTAAGCTACCACTGCTTTCTCAGCAGCTTCAATGCCTTCGTCTGTTCTATCTAATCCTTGGTAATAAATAGAAGCGATAGGTCCTTTTGTATTTCTGCATACTTCTTTTGCAGCTTCAACACCTCCTGAAGATAAAGCATCTTCAACACTTTGTGTTAATTTTTTTGTATTAGTTGTTGAAAGGTTTAAAAAGATAATTCTTTCTATAGCAATTGCTAATCCAAGAATTAAACATAGTAATACAATTCCCATAAAGCCAGCACCACCTTCAATAAAACGTTTTTTCAATTCTTGATGAAATCCAAGAGGCTCATCAGCCGCAGCTGTAGTCTCTTCTTGAATTGTACTAACAGTAGTAGTTGTTACAGCTGTATTTGTGTTTGCAATTGTTGTTGCGTTAGTAGTCCCAAATGCCATCATTCCTGTAATGGCAAGGATAGAAAATAATCTTTTCATGTTCTAGATCTTAAATATATTAGTTAAAGTGTTAAAGATATTAAAAAAAAAGCAATTAAAAATAAAATAACAGCAGAGAGGAAGGGATTCGAACCCTCGATACGCTTTTGACGTATACACACTTTCCAGGCGTGCGCCTTCGACCACTCGGCCACCTCTCTGTAATTTTAATTGCACTTTAATTACAGGGGCTCAAATAACAAAAAAAACTTTGAACGCTAAAATTTTGAGAGTTAATTTTAAGACATTTCACCTCTTAAAGGTGATTCGTAGATGGTTTTGAGGCGATTACCAGAAATATTTTGTCCTAATAAATACATTAATTTACTGATTGCAGCCTCTGTTGTGATGTCTTTTCCTGAAATAACACCTATATTTTTTAGCTCATTACTCGTTTCATAATGCCCCATCATGACACTTCCGCCAGAACATTGAGTAATATTTATAATATAAATCCCTTTTAAAATATGTTTTTTTAGCATATTAAGAAACCATTTTTCTGTAGTACAATTCCCAGAACCATACGTTTCAATTATGATAGCTTTCAAATCTGGAGTATTAAAAATACTTTGTAACAGACTTTCTTTAATACCAGGAAAAAGTTTTATTAATGCGATATTATGATCTAATTTTTTATGAATCTTTAGAACTTTATTTAAATCGGGTTTAAATAAATGTTCTTCATTAACTTTTAAATGAACACCAGACTCAGCCAAATCAGGATAGTTTAAAGATGCAAAAGCTTCAAAATGTTCAGCATTTATTTTTGTAGTTCTATTAGCTCTATACAGTTTATATTCAAAATACAAACACACTTCTTTAATTAAAGGGCTATCCTTACTTTGTAATGAAGCCACTTGTATGGATGTGATTAAATTTTCTTTGGCATCGGTTCTTAAATCTCCTATTGGTAACTGAGATCCTGTAAATATGACTGGTTTTGCTAAATTTTCCAGCATAAAACTCAACGCCGAAGCCGTATAACTCATCGTATCACTCCCATGTAAAACCACAAACCCATCAAAATCTTTATAACGTGTTTCTATTATTTCTGCAATTTGAATCCAATATTTTGGACTCATATTACTTGAATCTATAGGTTCCTCAAATGATATTGTATCAATATTACAATCTAAAAGCTGTAATTCTGGAATTTTTTCTAAAAGCGTTTTAAAATCGAATGCACGTAGTGATCCTGTTTTAAAATCTTTAACCATACCAATAGTACCTCCAGTGTATATTAGTAATATGTTTGGTTTTATATCGCTCATATTTTAAACTTTAAAAACATCTTTAGAGTTTTGAGTAGTTACTGCTGCTATATCTTCTAAAGGTACATCATATATGTCTACTAGCCTTTCTAACACTTTTATTACATAAGCACTTTCATTTCGCTTTCCCCTATAAGGCACTGGAGCCAAATAAGGAGCATCTGTTTCTAAAACAAGATGCTTTATGTCTATTTGATTTAAAAAAGTATCAATCTTACCATTCTTAAAAGTAACAACTCCACCTATACCTAATTTCATATTATAAGAAATAGCTTGATGGGCTTGCTCTAATGTTCCCGTAAAGCAATGGAAAATGCCGAATAGGTCATCACTCTTTTCTGCTTCTAAAACGTCAAATATTTCATCAAAAGCGTCTCTGCAATGTATTACTATTGGTAATTTATAGCGTTTCGCAAGTTTAATTTGATGTCTGAATGCTTCTTGTTGAATCTTTAATGTTGATTTATCCCAATATAAATCTATACCTATTTCACCTATAGCATAAAAATGTCGCTTTGCGAGCATGTCTTCAACGTGCTTAAGCTCTTCCTTATAATTGTCTTTTACATGTGTTGGGTGTAACCCCATCATTAAAAACATATTATCGGGATAGTCTTTTTCGAGTTGAAGCATTGCTTCTGTATACTCAGAATCTATTGCTGGAATAAAAAACCGAGAGACCCCTTGTGCTATGGCACGATCAATCATCTCGCTTCTATCTTCATCAAATGCCTCACTATATAAATGGGTGTGTGTGTCTGTAATAATCATTTGGTAAAAATAATGAAGTATTTAAAGTTTGACACGAATTTCACGAATTTTCAACAATGAAAAACCCGTCAAGCTAAAAAACTAACGGGCTTGAAATATCTTTATTTATCTCACCCAGAATTATCAAAAAGACAGCTCTAACCTCTCCTTTGGAAAAAGGCAAAAGAAAACCCCTGACACATGGCACAGAGGAATTCTTTATATTAATCTAATTTCTTAATAAGCTCTTGTGCCTGTATATAATCATCTACGTCTTCTGGTATCGTTTTTAATATTTCTAAACAGGCATCATGGTTTTTCTGTTTTAATTTACTTAAAGCTAAATACCATATTGCTTTATTTTTATAAACTGATGGCGAATTAGAAAGTCGACCAAACAAACTATCGGCTTCATCAAATTTATCTAATTCTAATAGTGTAATACTTCTATATAATTGCAATTCTTTATTCGAATCATCTTTGGCTAGTAACTCCCCAAAAACAACTTCAGCTTCAGCAAAATCTTTATTATTAAAAGCATTTTCGGCTGCTTTTAAAAGGTCTTCTTGCTCACCTCTTACGGTTAAACTAATAGTTTCATAATTATTGTAATCATTAAAAGAAGGATTCGAAAAATTGTTAAAAGTAAAAATCCCCATTAATAAAACAATACTCGCTGCCATAGCATATTGCCAAGGTTTAAAACGAACTACTTTTTTATCTGTTTCTTTATTTTCAAAATACGTGTTAGAAATGGTTTTTAAATTATTCTGAAATGCAGTTGAAGCTACTTCATTATCATGTTTATGTTCTAAAAAAGAAGTTAGTTCTTTATATGTATTAAATGCTTGATTGAAATCTGATTCGTTTTTTAATCGTGATTCAAAAGCAATTATTTCATCTTCAGATAATTCTTTAGATAAGTAGGATTCGAATAATATATATTTTTGGTCTTCCATAGCTATTAATTATTAAGTCGGTTAAATTTTGGTGACTCTCGAACCAGCTCCGTCAATTTACCAATACATAAAGATTTCTTTTTTCTAGCATAAGCATATGTTACACCTAAACTTTTGGCTACTTCTTCCATAGATTTTATTTTAAAGGTAGCTGTTAATAAATCTTTACAAGCAGTTCCTAATTTCTGAAACATTTCTGTAAATAAAGCTTGTTTCTCTCCAAATACAGATGTTTCAAAAGCTAGTTCTTGAGCTTCGTCACCTTTAGATAACACATCTTCATTAATTGTTACCTCTTTGCTAGAAGATTTTTTTAATTCATTCAACCATTTCCTTTTACATAACAAAAAGAAATAGGCATCAAATGGACACGTTAATTGTAATTTGTTTTCACTCGCCTGATTATAAATAGTTATTAAAGTATCCTGTATAATATCTTGGGCCTTATCACTATTTCCACTATTCTGCTTTATATAGTTAATCACTTTAGGAGCAAACTTATCATAGATAGCTTGGATAATAAACGAATTGTTTTTAAGCAATCCATCTATATACTTCTGATCTTCGTGTATTTTTTTTTCACTCATTAACCCTTGTATTTGCTACTAAAGTAAAAAAAACTTTGAAAGAAAAGGGTAACAATTTTTAAATGGGCCTGATATAAAGGTGTCACAGTAAAATACTGAAACACTTAATTAATCCATAAAAATTAGAAATCATGAAAATCTCAAAGAAATTTCACGAACACTTAAGTACTATTAATGACGTGAGTAAAAAAACAATTTTAATTATCGGTACTGTAGTTTTATCAATAGTAAACTCTCATGCTACAACCTTAACATCTCACGCAAACACATCAACTATTAGCTCAAGTATTACAAATGAAAACTTAGTTAAAGTTTATGACTGGAAAGTAGAAACCAATAAAGGTATTTACTCTGGAACTTCTCTTTCTGTAGAAGACGCAAAACGAATGATTTTTTTAACAAGCTCTGGAGAAATTGTAAACGCCTCAAAAATTGAAAGCTACTTTGTTTTGAAAACTGAATCAAAAAACAATTCTAAAAGAAATTATTTCTGGGAAGTTGAAACTGTAACAGGGTTTGCAAAAGGGTATTCCTCAACTGAAGCGTATGCTCACAAAATGATGCAATTAGTAGCTTCTGGCGATGCTATTGTTTCTAAGAAAATAATCAGTCAACCTCAACAATAAAAAAATAATTACTAAAACAGGGTAACAAAATAGTTGCCCTGTTTATATAAACTTGAATAACAAATTTTAAACCCAATTAATCATGAAAAATTTTAAACACATTTTAGGAGCCATTTTAATGTCAGCTTTATTATTAACTAGCTGTTCAAAAAATGATGATGGTGATGGCGACATTTTAATTCGTCCTACTGCTGAAGATTTTAATAATTTAAGAGAAGCCGCTTTAGAAAATTTAACACAAACATTTCAGTTTAATGCCGACGATGGAAATGTCACCTTAACATCTGAAAAAGGTGTACAAATTCACATTAGCGGATCTTGTTTAACTTTAAACGGAGACGCTGTAACAGGAACTGTAGATCTAGAATTTGTTGAACTTTTTGATAAAGGCAACATGCTTACAACTAATAAACCTACCATGGGAACCTTACCAAATGGCGACAAGGGATTACTTATTTCTGGAGGAGAATTCTTTGTAAATGCAACTCAAAATGGTGTTGCTTTAGAAACCAATTGTGGATTTCAAATGCAAATTCCAGCAGATTTAACAGGTGGTATAGATGAAGATATGATACTTTGGGAAGGTAGAATAGATGAAGACGGCAACCTAGCATGGGATGAAGTAGAACGTGACGGCGCTCAAGGTGAAGGTGGCGTATTCGCTGAAGGTAATCAGTACTATGGTTTTTTCCAATCGTTTGGATGGTCTAACGTAGATCGTTTTTATAATGATCCACGTCCAAAAACAACCATCCTAGTAGCAGTACCTGAAGGCTATGATAACACCAATAGTTCTGTTTATATCTCTTATGACGGAGAAGATGCTGGCTTAGCGAATTTAGACACTTACGATACTGAAACAGGCTTATTTAGTGAGCATTATGGACTTATCCCCATTGGATTAGAATGCCACATCATTTTTGCTACCGAAGATGGTGATAACTGGAAATATGCTATAAAAGCTGTAACTATTACTGAAAATGGTGTTGTAACATTTACTGAAGGTGAAACATCTATAGCTACAGAAGCACAATTAACAACCATTATTAATGGTTTACCTTAAACGTCTGCTTATCTTGATTTCCTACTTATATAAGGTTAACTTTAATTATTAACCTAGGTAATAAACCAGAAGCGTTAAGTTTCTGGTTTTTTTATTACTGCTTTTTTGAGTTTCAAAATTATATTTCAGGATCTCCTTTTGTTATATGATTTCTTAAAAAATCATCCAATGAGCTAGATTGTTTTATAAATTCGCCATCTTCAATATCTCCAAAATAAACAGGACATTTGTCATCACTAACATCAATAGCAAAAAAGTCTATGAGATCTTGTATCCCAGCAATTGGCATATATTTTTTGTTATCTTTTTTTGATTCACTAATAATCATGTCCCTATGAGCATTTACTAAGTATTTTACTTCTTTAATAGAAAAATCTATCCATGCTTGCTGCTCTTCGGGGAAAAAATAAGGAGGTTCTTCCAGTATATGTTCATCATAATTGTTTACCTCTGAAAGGTGGAAATTTTCTATTCTTTCAGGTAATGAATCAATTTCATATAATTTCATTGTTTGTAAATGGTTCAACATGCTCATAGGGCTTAATTTTTATGTTATACACTAATAATTGTAAAGGATAACTATGTTATCACTACCTACAAATTTAATCATGATTTTGATTAATTTAAAATGAATTTTAATACAATTTCACCTAATTACAAGCGATATTATTCCTGCTTAACTCCAAAAAAATGCTTGTAGTTTTCAGTAACTATTTTTTCAATCGCTTTTGCAAAACTGATATATCCATTCCTTTGCGTTGGTCAAAATAGCAATAGTGATGTTTTTTTCAGGAATAACCATCACCATATAAGAACCGCCAGCTTGTCTGCCAGTGTGACCATATCTTTTAGCTTTCCCATCAGGGAATAACATAATGCCATAACCATATTTTTCTTTTGAAGGAATTGCATCACGCCATGATGGTTTGTTATCTTTTTCTTTAGAATTTTTGAAATAGGCTGAGGACATTAAGAGTAGTTTATTCTTAAGATAGGGACATTTACTTTGGCTATACTCAGATTTGAATAAAGATTAATATTTACAATACATACATTGCAAACTAATACGCTACTTTTTTTTATAAAATAGGGTAACAAAACACTGACGCTTTGTATTTAATTATAAATAATGTTATGAAAAAAACAACACTTACATTAGTTATAATAATTATCATACTTTTAGTATTACTTGCTAATATTTTGATAATCATGTCTAGTTTTCATTTTTCATCTTAACTTAGAGTCATACAAAACGGCTTTGAAAATGACGCTTTTTGTATATTTAAAATCTATTAACCTTAGTTTCATGAATAAATTATTCCTTTTTATTTGCTTTTCTTTTTTATGTATATATGGTTATTCTCAACAATTACTTGCAAATGACACCCTTGTAAGAGCAGCAACCATTAAGAGTACTACAAATGGTAATGAAACAACTTTTACACCACAAACACCAGCCTTAAATCAAATTGCTGGAGCTCCAAAAGCGTTTTACACTTATTATTGGGAGTTTGGTGATGGACATTACAGTACCGAAGAAAAGCCCAAACATGTTTATAAAAACAAAGGCAACTACGAAGTGAAATTATGGGCTACCAATAATTACGACACAGGTAAACCGCCAACAACAAGACCTAAAAAAATAGCTATTAATTCTACAGCAACCGATTATCAAGATCTAGCTATTATGGATGAAGACTTCGCATTAAAACGTAACCGCGAGCCTATTCCCGAAGAAGAAATAGTAACCATATTGAGTTATAAAAACATCAAAGACTATGCAACAAACGGAAAAATATACCTCTTCTATAACGAACTTAAATATAAAGCCAATAATTTTGAATTACTAGAAACAAGAACCCATCATAACGAAAAAAATATTTTAGCAGATGGCTCTTTTGCATATACTAATAATATTGATGATGAAGGTGTATACTCAGCCTCGTTGAATAATGATCTTATAAAATCAAATATTGTATTACAGGATTCAACAGAAAAAACAAATCTGCCTTTGACTATTTCAGAATCTAAGGCATATTACAAAGACTGGAGCCTCTTGGAATTCAACAACATGGAGCCCAATGAAGAACGTCATATCTTTTTCAGTTTAAAAACTACGCCAGAAATGGTTAAAGATACGAGTGCTATTATATCAGTTCGAGGCATCTATGTTCCAGACAGCAATTATGACAACCATAAGGTTAAAGATATGGAAATGGAAATTGTCACTTCTCACGACCCGAACAAAATGTCATCAAACGGTACCTTTATGAATTATAGGTTAGTCCGTTTTAAAACCTTAAAATATAAAATTAAGTTTCAAAATAATGGTGAAGGTCCTGCAAGAACCATAAGACTGGAAACGGATATTCCAGAAATGCTGGACAAATCAACATTAAAAGTCATGGATATGTACCCTAAATGCGATATATGTCCAAAACGAGAGGTTTTATACAGTTGTCTGGACACTACATTTACAGACACGCAAGCCATCTTTACTTTTAAAAACATTTACCTCCCTGGTAGCGAACAAAAAAATGTAAAAGAGTACGACTCCACAAAAGGTTTTGTAAAATACAAGATTAAGTTTGCCAAAGATTTCCATAAGAAAAAAACGAAAAGCAGAACAGCTATTATTTTTGACAAAAACGGTCCTATTATTACTAATTATTCAACCACTCGATTTTTACCTGGTATATCTATTGGTGCCAAAGTAGGCTATAACTCGTTTAGCGATTTAAAAAATTCCGAAAGCTATTTTTTTGGAGCAACATTGTCTCCTTTTAAATCTTATAGGTGGTATTGGCAAATAGAACTCATGAATAATTTCCATAATTACGATTCGAATACCGATATTAGTGAAGAGTTTATCCAAGAAGCTCAAGGTTTTAGGTTTTTTCAACGAACTACAACTAACACCTCTTATAAAAATATTGACTGGGATGTTCCTGTCTTAATCCGTTATAACGTTAATAATTATATTGGCTTAGGTGCTGGTTTACAAAATACCATCTCACTAAGTGAAAAACGAGAACAACGTATTTTAATAGAACAGTTTGAAGGCGACACTCCAGATGCTCCTGTCTTTAATTCTGAAGAAAGCACTTCTAGTGAAACCAATTCTTTTACCAATTTAAGAACAGGTTTATTATTTGAAGCTACGGCTGGTTTTGCCAGAATTGGTCCAAGTTTAGGAGCCCGATATATTATGAATTTTGAAAACGATTTTAACTATTGGCAATTTTATGCCATATGGAAATTCTGAAGCTAAGCTTCATTTTGGCTAGACACTCTTATGAAAAAACTAAGTTTAATTCTCTTCTTAATTTACAGAATTGCCTTTTCTCAAAACTTAGAAGAGAACATTTATGTAGCCGCTGAAACATTCATCAACAACCAGAATAATACGTCACTAAATCTTTTAAATAAACAAGAATCTGTATTTAAAAAACAAGTAAAAAGCAAAAGTGAACAATTAGCACTTCTCTTTTTACAAAGCCACAAAGGGTTTTATTTAGAGCAAAACACGCAATTAAAAGAGGCTATCATCACTTTTGAAGACGCCATAAATCGTTATAATACAAATGAACTTTCAAAACTTTCTGATTTTGATATTATAGAAAGCTGTCTAATACCTTTGGGTAATCTATATACGAAAACAGGCGATTATACAAATGCTGAAAATATAATAAAACAGTATATTTTCTTAGCAGAAAAAAGTAATCATATTAAACATCAAGTAAGTGGTGCAATCAATCTGGCTATTTTATACCAAACCATAGGAAAGCACGAAACAGCATTAAAACTAACTTCTAACTACCTTAATAAACAAAACCTAAGTAAGCATCAAAAACAAAAAATTATTCAATTAAATATAGATAGTCAAATTGCATTAAACCTAATAAACAATGTTTCAGATATTCCCAAAACAATTCATAATAATATTTATGATGAATACAGAAGCCATTATCAAATTCAATTACGGCAAGGCAATTATAAGACCGCATTAAAGGCTTTCAATAAAGCAAAAATGCATATTTCCAAAGATAGTTTATCAAGAAGAAAGCTTGCCAAACATTATTTAGAAGAAGCACAAATTAACAAATTAACAAACCATTTAAACGATGCTAAACACAGCTTAAATTTAGCTCTTCAAACATTGTTGCCAAGCATAAAATCTGTTGAATATCTTGGCAAAAACACCTTATATGCAGAAAACACCTTTATAGATATTTTTGATTTGTATGCTACACTTCAAGAAGACTATAAACTAGCTCTTAGTTATTATGATTTAAGTTTTTACGTATCCCAATTATTAGAAAATAACTGGACTTCTCAGGAAAACAAAATATCGAATCAAGCAGCAAATAGAATTCGTAGTGAAAAATGTATAGACATCCTTTTTAATGAATATCAGACCACGCAGAATACCACACTTTTATTCTCTGCTTTCCAATACGCAGAATTAAATAAGTCGGGAATACTAAAAGAACAGTCCATAAAAAAAATGCTTTTGCAGCAATATCCTAATGACAGTTTACTTCTTGAAGAAGCTCGTTTATTTAAAGAACAAGAAGAAATAACTCATCTTCTAATTAATGAGCAACTGGGCAAATCGCAAGCATCTGTAATCACAACCTTAAGCTCTAACTTAAATACCATAAGTATTAAATTAAAAACACTCAAAGAAGTTATAAATAAAAAATATCCCGATTTAAAAAATTCCATTTTTTTAGTTGATGACATCCAAAATAAGCTACTAAAAGACGCAACTGTTTTAGTTGAATATTTTTATGGTAAAAAAAATATCTATCAATTTATAATTTCCAGTGATGGCATTAACCTTAGCAAAATTAATTTGGAGGAAGCTACAAAAAAACACATTACCGATTTTATTCATTTATTTGATAATGCATCTGTAATAAATAATGATGTAAATACATATATAAACAAAGCCTTTACACTTTACAACATCTTAAACATTGAAAAAACGAAGGCGTTTAAAAATGTTATTATTATTCCAGATGGCCTATTAAACTTTATACCATTTGAAGCTTTACTCACATCTAAAACGAATACAACAAGCTTTTCAAAAATGCCTTTTGTTGTACAAAAACAAAACATTATTTATAATACAAGCGCAGCATTTTATCTAAAAAAAGAAGCGAAAAATAACGCGAAAAATCTTCTAGGTATTTTTCCCGTATTTGAAAAAACAAAAAACAGCCTAACTTATTCTATTGATGAGGCAAATGCTATAAAAGAAGAAATGAATGCTACACTTTTTTTAAAAAATCAAGCAACCAAAGAAACCTTTATAAAAAACAGTTCAATCTATAGTATTATACACTTATCTACACATGCCAGTAGTGGTGATTTTTCGACCTCTGCACATATTGAGTTTTACAAAAACACGTTGTTTTTAAACGAGTTATACAGCTTGAATTTAAATGCAAATCTTGTTGTTTTAAGTGCTTGCGAAACGGGTATTGGGAAATTATATAAAGGAGAAGGCGCTATGAGTATAGCTCGGGGATTTCAATATGCTGGAGCGCAAAACGTATTGTTTTCTTTATGGCAAATAAACGATTTATCTACTTCTAAAATCATGCAATCCTTTTATAAAAATTATAGTAATAACCAATCTGCTAGTACTTCAAACCATCTATCAAAATTAGATTACTTAGCAGATGACACTATTAGTAATATAAAAAAATCACCTTATTACTGGAGTGCCTTTGTTTACTACGGTGACTTAACAAAACCAGCTTACGGTAATAAATTAATTTATATATTTATTAGTATATTTATCTTCCTGATTATAGTACTTTTACTGATAAGAATTAAAAAAGATAATGGAAAAGACACTACAGGCGTTTCTTCATGAAAAAGAGTATGCAAAAGTAAAACTACACCTTACTAAAACCAATCATTTTGAAATAAAAGCGACTATAAATAGTCGTAAAGGATTATTTATTTTAGATACTGGCGCTTCAAATTCTTGCGTAGGATTCGAAGCCAGTGAAACTTTTAAACTAAAAACTGAAGATTCTGTTATTAAAGCTGCAGGTGCAGGTGCTATAGACATGGATACCAAAATATCTAAAAAAAATAAGATAAAGATTGGAAAATGGAAACGTAATAAAGTTGCTTTAGTTTTATTTAACCTTACCCACGTAAATACGGCCTTAATAAATCATAATTCTAAACCCGTAGACGGCATTATAGGAGCCGATATTTTAAAAAAAGCGAAAGCTATTATAGATTATGAAAAGAAATATCTATATTTAAAATTATAAAAACATATTTAAACATATATATAAATGTAACCTACATTTTTAATTAATAGCTTTTTAACTCTCCTTAAGTAATGAACATCTCGATAGTGATTGCTGACGATCATCCCTTGATGCTAAGAGGTCTTACAGATTTTTTAACATCAAAAGGCTTTAACATAATAGGAAGCGCTCAGGATGGAAACACAGCCTATAATCTTATAGTAAAACTAAAACCTAAAATAGCCATTCTAGATATAAGAATGCCACATAAAACAGGCCTAGAAATAGCTGAAGCTTGTAAAAAAAACAACTTAGACACCAAAGTTATCCTTATCACTTTTGATAAAGAAGAAGAGCTATATGATAAAGCCAAAGAGTTTAATGTTTTTGGATATATTTTAAAAGAGTTTGCCATTGAAGAAATTGAAACTTGTATTAAACATGCTATCAATGGTACGCCATATTTTAGTGAAGAGATTGCATCTTACTTAAACGCAAGTAGTTTGGATAAAAAACCAGACGCACTAAATTTGCTAACGAAGTCTGAACTAAAAATAGTGAAGCTTATCTCTGAAAACAAGACAAGTCACGATATTGCTAACGAGTTATCTATTTCTGTTCGCACAGTAGATAAACATAGAAGCAATATAGTCGCCAAATTAGGCTTAGATAATAAACCTACATCACTTTCAATTTGGGCTAATCTTAATAAAGTTCATTTTTAAAAAATACGTAGAACTGCGTATTTTTTTTCTTGTATCTACGACATACCTTTACAGGGCTATTAATTAGTTCTTAGGGAGAATTAAAAGAAGGTTCTAAATTGTTATGATTTAGAACCTTCACTTTTTATAAACCTTACCTTTTAGTTAAAAATACGTAGAACTGCGTATTTTTTTTCTCGTAACCACAACATACCTTTACAGGGCTATTAATTAGTTCTTAGGGAGAATTAAAGAAGGCTCTAAATTATTATGATTTAGAGCTTTCGCTTTTTTAACACTTACTATTTCAATTAAAAATACGTAGAACTGCGTATTTTTTTTTTCATGCTTGCAACATACCTTTACGGGGCTATTAATTAATTCTTTGAGAGAGAGAATTTTTCAAAAAAAGCTCTGTGTTTCATAGACACAGAGTTTTAATCTAACATTTGAGGGAATAACAAATTTAAAGTAAATAATAGATGGAAAAAGGTAACAATGTTATTGATAAATACTGCATGATAGGATTAGCCATCTTGGTGATCATTGTTATCTCTATAAATCTTATAATGTGTTTTAGTAGTTAGTTCTTATATTTAGTTAAAGAAAAAGGAGCTATCAATTGTTATTGATAGCTCCTTTTTTATAAGAATTGATATTTTATTAAAGCTCTAAAGCTTTCTTAACATCATTATTCATTAATAATTCTACTGGATTTTCCAAAGCTTCTTTTACAGCAACTAAAAAACCAACACTTTCTTTTCCATCAATAATTCGATGATCATAAGAAAGTGCCACATACATAATTGGGCGTATCTCCACTTTTCCGTCAATTGCTACTGGACGTTCTACAATATTATGCATTCCTAAAATACCACTTTGTGGTGGATTAATAATTGGCGTAGACAACATACTACCAAATACACCTCCATTAGAGATTGTAAATGTGCCTCCTGTCATTTCATCAACTGTAATTTGTCCATCACGGGCACGAATAGCTAAACGTTTCACTTCGGCTTCAACACCTCTAAAACTTAAATTCTCAACATTTCGCATTACAGGAACCATTAATCCTTTAGGTCCAGAAACAGCAATGCTAATATCGCAAAAGTCATAGCTTAACATTTCTTTTCCATCAATCATAGAGTTAACTGCAGGATACATTTTTAAGGCTCTAACGACTGCCAATGTAAAGAAACTCATAAATCCTAAACCAACACCATGTTTCGCTTTAAATGTTTCTTTATACTCAGAGCGTAATGCAAAAATTGGAGACATATCGACCTCATTAAAGGTCGTCAACATAGCTGTTGTATTTTTTGCCTCAACTAAACGTTCTGCTACCTTACGACGTAACATAGACATTTTACTTCGTGAGGTACCTCGACTACCTCCTGTTGGTGTACCCATAGAAGGCACTACATTTACAGCATCTTCTTTCGTAACCCTACCATCTTTTCCTGTTCCAGAAATAGAAGCTGCATCCATGCCTTTTTCTGCTAAAATCTTTTTAGCCGCAGGACTGGCAGAACCTGTTGCATATGTTTTTGCTTCCGTAGCAGCTGGTTTTGATGTTTCAACTTTTGGCGCTTCATCCTTTTTGGTTTCTTTAGGAGCAGAACCTTCTGGTTTTTCAGCACTTGTATCAATTAAACATACAACAGCGCCAACTTCAACAGCATCACCTTCTTCAGCTTTAAGCGTAATTATTCCACTAACCTCTGCTGGTAATTCTAATGTTGCTTTATCACTATCTACCTCAGCTATAGCCTGATCTTTCTCAACATAATCTCCATCTTCTACTAACCATGTTGCTATTTCCACTTCTGTAATGGATTCCCCTGGCGAAGGCACTTTCATTTCTAAAATCATTCTTTATAATTTTAATTGTATATGAATTATTTCTTTTTAATATAAACTAGTCAATATTGAAAACGGCATCAATTACAGCGCGTTGTCTTCTTTTATCTCGTGTACTAGATCCTGGTGCAGGCACCGAACTATATGGTCTTGAAGCTACTTCTAACTTAACCAAATCTAAACGTTGCGCCATAAAACTCCAAGCACCCATATTTTTAGGCTCTTCCTGTGCCCAAACATAATTTTCTACATTTGGATATTTATCTATAGTGGCTTGTATACTTTCTAAATGTAATGGAAACAATTGCTCTATTCTCACTAAAGCAACATCCTCTCTTTCTAATAACTCTCTTTCTGCTAATAAATCATAATAGAATTTACCTGTACAAAAAACTAATTTTTTCACTTGCTTAGAAGTAATTGTATCATCTATAACTTCTTCAAACTTACCATTTGCTAATTCATTTATTGACGACACTGCTTTAGGATGGCGCAATAAACTCTTAGGTGTAAATACTATTAATGGTTTTCTAAAATCACGTTTCATTTGACGACGCAATAAGTGAAAAAAGTTTGCTGGTGTAGAACAATCTGCAACGATCATATTATCTTCCCCACACAATTGTAAATAACGTTCTATTCTAGCTGATGAATGTTCAGATCCTTGCCCTTCGTATCCATGAGGTAATAAAACTACAATACCATTTTGTGCTTTCCATTTGTCTTCTGCCGCCGATAGATACTGATCGAATATAATCTGAGCTCCATTACTAAAATCACCGAACTGCGCTTCCCAAACGGTTAATGTATTTGGATTCGCCATGGCATAACCATAATCAAAACCAAGCACACCATACTCAGATAAAAAAGAATTATAAATATCCATTTTACCTTTATTCTCTGGGTTTGTATTTAATAAATTAATACGTTCCTCTGATATTTCATCTCGTAAAATGGCATGACGATGACTAAATGTTCCGCGTTCCACGTCTTGACCTGAAATACGTACATTAAAGCCCTCTTCCATCAAACTACCGTAGGCTAAAGTTTCAGCCATTCCCCAATCTAGTGTATCAGTTTCAAAAACCATTTTTTTACGCCCATCAAGAATTCTTTCCGCTTTACGTAAAAACTTAACCCCCTCTGGAACTGTAGAAACTACTTTTGAAATATTTTCTAATTTATTCTTTGCATACGTTGTATCTGCTGTTTTCAACATACCGTTTATGCCTTGACGCTCAAACGCTGTCCAACGCTCTTGCATAAACTCTCTAACTTTAGAAGATTTTGCTTCTTTAGATTTAGCATATTCACTTTCTAATGTCGCTTTAAAATCTGCAATAATTTTGTCTAAATAAGCTTTATCTATAGTATTTTCAGCAATTAACTTATCCGAATATATTTTAAATGGATTAGGGTGTTTTGATATATTTTTATAGAGTTTTGGTTGTGTAAATCGAGGTTCATCACCTTCATTATGTCCATATTTACGATACCCCAATAAATCGATGTATACATCTTTCTTATAACGCATTCTATATTCTAAAGCCATTTCAACAGCATGTACTACTGCTTCAGCATCATCTGCATTAACGTGCAATACTGGTGATAATGTTACTTTAGCAACATCGGTACAATAAGTACTAGATCGCGCATCTAAATAATTCGTGGTAAAACCAATTTGGTTATTAACTACAATATGAATAGTTCCTCCTGTTTTATAGCCATTCAATTGACTCATTTGCCCTACTTCATATACAACTCCTTGTCCAGCTATGGCAGCATCTCCATGCACTATAATAGGCACTATTTTTGAATTGTCACCACCATAATCCTCATCAATCTTTGCACGCGTAATCCCTTCTGCAACTGGAGCAACAGTTTCTAAATGTGATGGATTTGGAACCAAATTCATCTTTATTTTCTTTCCGTTTTGATAGGTTTTATCTAATGTTAAACCCAAATGATATTTTACATCACCATCAATATCTGCATCTTCAAAATCTTTACCATCAAACTCACTAAAAAGTTCATTTACTGGTTTTCTAAAAATATTAACCAACGTACTTAAACGTCCTCGATGCGCCATTCCTAAAACACATTCTTTTACTCCGTATTTTTCTACCGAATAAAAAAGCACATTACTAATAGCTGGTATTAAAGACTCTCCTCCTTCTAAAGAAAAACGCTTTTGCCCCACATATTTAGTTTGCAAAAAGTTTTCAAACGTAACAGCTTGATTTAATTTAGAAAGAATATATTTTTTAGTTTCTGCCGAATAATTAGGCTGATTATCATTTTTATTAAGTTGGTCTTGCCACCATTTAATAACTTCTGGGTTGCGTAAGTACATATACTCTACACCAATAGAGCTACAATAAACATTTTCCAGATGGGCAATTATTTTACGTAATGTACTGGCACCAATACCCAAGATTTCACCAGCATTAAAAACCGTATCTAAATCATGCTCTGAAAGGTCAAAATTCTTTAATTCTAAGGTAGGCACATAACTTCTACGTTCTCTTACAGGATTCGTTTTGGTAAACAAATGCCCTCGCATCCTGTAGCCGTCAATAAGTTTAACAATATTAAATTCCTTTTGAACATGTTCTGGAATTTGAGTAGAAACACCTTCAACAATCTCACCACTTAAACCATAGTTCTCACTACCAAAATCGTAACCTTGAAAAAAAGCTCTCCAACTTGGTTCTACCGAATCTGGGTTCTGTAAATATTGATCGTATAAATCAGCAAAATATGCTGTGTGCGCTGCGTTTAAAAATGAAAATTTATCCATTGTTATTTTTAATCCCGTGTAGGTTAGTCAAAATATTCTTCAAAAATACAACTTTTACTAAAATTAGATGTTTCTTTGACTATATTTATAGGCAAGCGATATGCTTTTAATGAATATGTTATTATTACCTGTTAATTTTTTAATGATTTCTAATTTTAATGAATACATTTCTTAGCATTAATAAAAAAATAATTTTAATTACCCTCTTTGTTTTCTTTAGTCTGAACAATTTAATTGCGCAGCAAAAAACTAACTATTTCTGGAGCCATGTTCGTTTTGGTGGTGGTGTTGGATTAAATTTTGGTGATGAGTTTTTTAGTGGAACCCTTGCTCCTAGTGCTATTTATGAATTTGATAATACTTTTGCTTTAGGTTTAGGTCTTAATGGAACATTTGATAATCAAAAAAATGTTTATAAATCGACCATTTTAGGCGGTAGTATAATCGGGTTATTTAATGTTATTAATGAATTACAGCTTTCGGCTGAATTCGAACAACTAAATGTTAACCGACGCTACAATACCAGCTTGAATATCCCCAACGATACTTATTGGTCACCTGCCTTATTTCTTGGAGCTGGTTATAGAAATGGAAATGTTACTTTTGGAATGCGATATGATGTTTTATATGATAAAAACAAAAGTATTTATATAGAACCTTGGGCGCCTTTTGTAAGGTTTTATTTTTAATTAGAACTTTACTATAAAGATTTAAACTGTTTAATACATTGTAGTGGATAAGGTTTTCTTCATTGTATTTCCTCAAACTTATCATACAAAAGTTTAATCTTTTTCTCCATCTAAAACATTATTTATTATACTCGTTCTAGAATGATTCAAATTCGTTTCATTTGATACAAAACCCTACTACTTTTTCTTTAACTAATATTTCCAACCATATAGTAATACAGACTTATGGAACATTTATGATCTGAGAAATATCCTTAACTATAACCTTCTTTTTTTACCACCATTTAAGGCTAAAAACGACACTGTCTTAATGGCATATTTTGATGAGTTTGAGAGTATTTTAAAAATAAAATAAATCTAGAGCAACCATAAAAAGGATGTTTTTGTCCTAAATATGATTTTTGTCATATTTTATTGAAGTACAGGGTGTTAAATTTGTAACATTAAACCAAAATCAAATATGAAAAGAGCACTAAATATTACAATGGTATTATTAATATCACTACTAATAAGTTGTGGTGGTAAAGAAGAAAAAAAGAAGGAAGGGTTTTCTTATGAAAAAAAAGCGCCTACAGAACAAAAAGTAAAAAAAGTGGAGTCTGTACCCGCATCAAAAAAAATAGACCTAACTAACAAAGGAGTAGGCCCTATCACTATTATTAATCTCTCGCCCGAAATTGATCAAACCTTGGTAACTCACGGTGCAGATGTATTTAAAAAGATGTGTGCTGCTTGCCATAGACCAGATAAAAAATTTATTGGACCTGCCCCAAAAGACATTTTAAGCAGACGCTCACCAGAATGGGTTATGAATATGATATTGAATCCAGATGAAATGGTACAAAAAGACCCATTAGCAAAAGCATTACTTATAGAGTTTAATGGCTCCCCTATGGCGAATCAAAACTTATCTGAGAAAGATGCCAGAGCTGTATTAGAATATTTTAGAACATTGAAATAACCTCTATAAAATGAGAATGAGCATAGTTATAAGTTTCAATACAAATCGAAATAATTACTATGTGAATAACATCTGATTACTAACTAACAATACATATAACACAGATGAAAACATTGAAACAAACCATAATTATATTACTGTGTACTATAACATTCACAGCTTGTAAAAATGAAAACAAAGAGACCTCAACAAGTTCAACATCTGAGCAAGTGACACCCGTAGTAGAAAAATCTGGGCAAGCTTTTATTAAAGATGATGAAGGAAAGCCAACGGTTTTACACATAGCCATTGGTTCTAAAGATCACACAACTTTAGTCACAGCTGTGCAAGCAGCAGCGTTAGAGAATGCTTTAGTAAATGCAGGACCATTGATGGTATTTGCTCCAACAAATGAAGCGTTTGCTGCTTTACCTGAAGGCACTGTCGAAAACTTATTAAAACCAGAAAACAAAGACGTATTAGCCAACATCTTAAAATACCATGTAACACCTGGAAATTACTCGAAAGATTTTCTTAAAAAATTTAAAAGATTAGGGCAAGCTAATAACGAGTATGTTAATGTAGAAGTCGTAGACGGCGAACCGTTAATTGGTGGTGCAAAAATTATTGCAAGTGTACTAGCAGGTAACGGTATTGTTCATGTTATTGATAAAGTATTACTACCTACTACAGAATAATTAGAAACACTAACTAAATTAAAAGACAATGAAGAATATTTTAAAATCAACTGTTGCATTATTAAGTGTTCTTGTAGCATTTAATAGCTGTGATACTGCATCAAAATCTAATTCTGGAGCACTTTCAAGTAGTGCAGCAGAAAAAGTTTATGTAGCTCCTGGAGAACATGACGAATTCTATGCCTTTATATCTGGTGGCTTTAGTGGGCAACTTTCTGTTTACGGATTACCATCTGGGCGTTTATTCAAAGTTATTCCTGTTTTCTCTCAAGATGCCGAAAAAGCTTATGGCTATAACGAAGAAACAAAACCCATGCTAAATACATCTCATGGTTTTGTTCCTTGGGATGATTCACACCACCCAGACATTTCTCAAACAAATGGTGAAATAGATGGCCGTTGGGTATTTATTAACGGCAACAATACACCACGTATTGCAAAAATAGATTTATCCACTTTTGAAACCACAGAAATTATTGAAGTTCCAAATAGTGCTGGTAACCACAGTTCTTCTTTTGTAACAGAAAACTCGGAGTATGTTGTTGCTGGTACTCGCTTTTCTATTCCAATTCCTCAAAAAGACATGCCTATAAAAGACTATAAAGGCAACTTTAAAGGTGCTTTATCTTTTATTTCTATCGATCCAGAACATGGTCATATGGATATTAAATTTCAATTAATAATGCCTGGTTTCGATTATGATTTATCGCATCCTGGTCGTGGAAAATCTCATGGCTGGTTCTTCTTTACTACTTATAATACTGAAGAAGCAAGTACACTTATGGAAGTAAATGCATCTCAAAATGACAAAGATTTTATAGCCGCTGTTAACTGGAAGAAAATTGAAGATTATGTAAATAATGGCGGTGGTACTATGATGCCAGCAAACTATGCACATAATGTGTATAATGAAGCAACACACTCTGCAACTTCCACAATGAAAAAAGAAGTACGTGTGGTTAATCCTTTAGATGTTCCTGGTGCTGTTTATTTCTTACCAACGCCAAAATCGCCACATGGTTGCGACGTTGATCCTTCTGGGGAGTATATTGTTGGTAACGGAAAACTATCGGCTAATTTAACTGTGCATTCTTTTACTAAAATGCTCGCTGCCATAGAAGACAATAAAGTAGCTGGTGATGCTTATGGCATTCCTATTTTAAATTTCGAAGATGTGCTAGCTGGTGTTGTAGAACAACCAGGACTTGGCCCTTTACATACAGAATTTGATGGCAAAGGAAATGCTTACACGACCTTCTTTATTTCTTCTGAAGTTGTAAAATGGAAATTAGGAACCTGGGAAGTTGTAGACAGACAGCCTTGTTTCTATTCTGTTGGTCACTTAATGATCCCTGGAGGAAACTCAAGAAAACCATTTGGAAAATACGTAGTAGCGATGAATAAAATTACTAAAGACCGTTATTTACCTACAGGGCCTGAAGTAACACAATCTGCCCAACTTTATGATATCTCTGGGGATAAAATGGAATTGCTATTAGATTTCCCAACAATTGGTGAACCTCATTATGCTGCTGGATGCCCTGCAGATTTAATAAAACCACGTTCTAAAAAACTTTTCAAATTAGAAGATAACAAACATCCATACGCAGCTTTAAGTGAAGCAGACACAAAAGTTGTTAGAGATGGCAAAACCGTTCATGTATACATGACCACAATACGTAGCCACTTTGCACCAGATAATATCGAAGGTGTTAAAGTAGGAGACAAAGTATACTTCCACGTAACAAATTTAGAACAAGATTACGATGTGCCTCATGGTGTTAGTATGATCGGGGCTAATACTTCAGAATTACTAATTATGCCAGGACAAACAGAAACTTTCCTATGGGAACCTAAACAAATAGGAGTATGGCCTTTTTATTGTACAGATTTCTGTTCTGCATTACACCAAGAAATGCAAGGGTATGTTCGCGTATCCCCTACAAATTCTAATACACCATTAAAATGGTCGCTTGGTGAAGATATTGAATAATAATTAAGATTAGGGGAATTTTATTTTAGTGTTTATTTTCCTATTAAGGCGAGAGTCATTCGTTTCGCTCTCGCCTTTCTCTTTTTAAAACATTAAATAACTAAACACACAAAGGCTTGAAACCATGAAAAAGTCAAAAATCATCATGTTTATTGCTGTGTTATTACCATTAGGGCTATTCTTTTTCCCTCTTTGGAAAATAACACTAGAAGCACCACAATACCCTACCCCACTAGGTATGTATATTCATATTAATGACTTTTCTGATGTACACCCACATGACATTAAAAACATTAATTTAATGAATCATTATGTGGGAATGAAATACATTCCTGAGGCGATTCCAGAATTTAAAATTTTTCCTATAGGAATTATTATCACAACCGTTATTGGTTTAATCATTGCTTTTAAAGGCACCTACAAATGGTTTTTATTTTGGTTTATTTTAATGGTCGTTTTAAGCGGTGCAGGCCTCTATGATTTCTATCTATGGGAACACGATTATGGTCATGATTTAGACCCTAAAGCCATTATGAAATTCACAAATCCAGATGGAAGTGTCATGGGGTTTCAACCGCCTTTATTTGGAAGTAAGGACATTTTAAATTTTAGAGCACATTCTTACCCAAGACTAGGTGCATTTTTCCTCGGATTAGGAATTTTAGGTTCTTTGGCAGCTTATTTAGTAGGAAAGAAACAGAATAAAAAAATCCCATCCTAAATTCTTCTCAAAGGAAAGGACTTAATATAATGAAGACCTCTTTCCTTTGGAAACGGGGTTAGAGATAGGAAAAACACTAAAAACATGAAAACACTAAAATACTATTCAACTATAACATTATTGCTACTATTCTTTAGTTGCAATGTTAAACCACAAGCTATTGATTATGGGAATGACGGTTGCCATTTTTGTAAAATGACCATTGTAGATAAAGTTCACGCTGCCGAAATTGTTACTAAAAAAGGCAAAGTATATAAGTTTGATGCCACAGAATGTATGGTTAATTTCACAAAAGAATTTAACACTTCAGAAATTCAACTTTATTTATCGAACAATTATAAAGATCCAGAGGCTTTAATAGATGCCACACAAGCAACATTCTTAATAAGTGAAAATATTCCGAGTCCTATGGGTGCTTTTCTATCAGCATTTAAATCTAAAGAAGAAGCTATAAAAATGCAAGCAGAAAAAGGTGGAAAATTATACACTTGGGATCAACTTTTAAAGCATTTACTCAAATACTAATTTACAGTCTAAAAATACAATACCATGAAACGTATAAACATACTTTCAACATTCCTGTTATGTTTAATTTTAAATACAACACAAGCACAGAATACTGCGCAGTGCATACATTGTAATATGGCCGTAAGCGATAAATCACATAAAGCCACAGCAAAAATCAACAATAATGCACTTGAGTTTGATGCCATAGAATGCCTTATCAATTACCTTAAAAATGAAAATGAAAATAGTTTTTCATCACTAAAAGTTGCCGATTACACAACCAAAAATCTAATAGATGCGAAAACAGCCATCTATCTTAAAAGCAAAGGTATTCCTAGTCCGATGGGAGCAAATTTATCAGCATTTAAAAATAAAAAGGATGCTATAAAATTGAAAAACAAAAAAGGAGGAGAGATCTATAATTGGACAGAGATTAAAGCAAAATTTAAAGATTCAAAATTCGGAGCTATAGATCATAGTCATCATGATCATTACAGACCTGATGCGCATGCCCCTATAGGAATAATGGGAGATCATTTACATACCAAAGGCGGATTAATGCTTTCATTTCGTTACATGAATATGGCCATGGATGGCAACAAATCTGGAACCAATGCTATTGATGATGTAAGTATTTATAATAGTTTCATGGTAGCCCCACAAGAAATGACCATGCACATGTATATGATCGGAGTTATGTATGCGCCATCTGATAGATTAACTTTAATGGCTATGCAAAGCTATACTAAAAAAGACATGAATTTAACGGCCCGCATGATGATGAATGGCATGCCTATGCTTAGAAATTTTTCAACAAGTTCGACAGGATTCGGTGATTTAAAAATAGGTGCTTTAATTAGTTTATATAATAATCATAAAACATCGTTACACTTAAACGGGAATATAAATATTCCTATAGGCAATATTGAAAATCGTGATAATACACCCATGATGGATAATGTAAAATTACCATATACCATGCAATTGGGTAGCGGTACTTTCGATTTAACTTTAGGGGCTACTTACAAACAAAATTTTGCCAATACGTCCTGGGGTACGCAATTTTTAAGTACTATCAGAACTGGAGAAAATAGTGAAGCTTATCGCTTTGGTAACTTGTACCAACTTAATATTTGGGGAGCATATAAAATAACAACGAACCTTAGCATATCTGCCCGTCTTTTTGGTATAAACGAGAGCAAATTAAAAGGAATCGATTCAGATTTAAATCCAATGATGGTTACAACTGCCAATATCGCAAATTATGGTAGTGATAAAATTAAATCGTTTGTTGGAATAAATTTAGCATTTCCAAAAAATTCTAGATTAAAAAATTTAAGATTTGGTATTGAAATAGGAACGCCAATCTACGAAGACTATAATGGCATTCAAATGAATGAAAACATATCAATTAACACAGGTTTTAAATACAATGTCTTGTAATTAAATGAACAACTTTATCCAACATATAATCTTATTCTTTTCAATTGTATATTGTTGCTCTATATATTCTCAAACTATTAACGTCTGTAAAGATTGTCCCATATCGTCTTTAAAAGAAGCGATTGCAATTGCTAAAGATTTTGATACGATCTTGGTTAAAAAAGGCACTTACAAAGAATACAATATTATAGTTGATAAACCGCTTATAATTATTGGCAAAAACTACCCTGTAATTGATGGTGAGTTAAAAGGTGAAATTATAACCGTTATTTCAGATAATGTAACCGTAGATGGCTTATTTATTATAAATGTAGGGACTAGTTATACGGAAGACTATGCAGCTATTCGGATAAGAAAAAGCAAGAATTTTGTGGTTCAAAATTTAGTTTTAGAAAAGTTATTTTTTGGAATCTATTTGGAAAAATCGCGAAACGGAAAAGTATTCCATAACAAGATCATTGGAGAAGCTATTGAAGAATATAATTCAGGAAACGGCATTCAATTATGGTATTGTAAAAATATTGAAATTGAACACAATTTTGTACAACATGTACGAGATGGTATTTATTTAGAATTCTCTGACGATTGTTTAATTAAAAATAATGTTAGTGCAGAAAACCTCCGCTACGGCTTACATTTTATGTTTTCTAATAACGATATCTATCAGGATAATACCTTTGAAAAAAATGGTGCTGGAGTAGCCGTTATGTTTTCAAAGAAAATAAAAATGCTAAACAATACTTTTAAAGAAAACTGGGGAACAGCATCTTATGGTATGCTTTTAAAAGAAATAAACGATGCAGAAATTCTAGGTAACACTTTTGAAGAAAACACGATTGGTATTAATATTGAAGGTTCTAATCGCATTGTATACAAAAACAATAATTTTATTAATAATGGATGGGCCATTAAAGTCCGTGGGGCTTGCTATAACAATAGTTTTGTAGAAAACAACTTCCTGTATAATTCTTTTGATATTTCTTATAACAGTAAGGTGAATGATAATGTTTTTGATAGAAATTACTGGACTAATTATACTGGTTACGATTTAGATAAAGATGGTATTGGCGATGTGCCATACAGACCTGTGAAACTATTTTCATATATCGTGAATAGAACACCAGAAACAATCATTCTATTACGTAGTTTGTTTATTGATCTCATTGATTTTTCTGAAAAAGTATCCCCCGTTTTTACACCCGATAATTTATTAGACAACAACCCTTTAATAAAAAGAATAACATGGTAAGCATTGAAAACCTGCATAAAAAATTCAATAAAAATGTTGTATTAAATGGGATTGATTTAAGCATTATTGAAGGTGGTATTTTTGCTATTCTTGGACCAAATGGATCGGGAAAAACCACGCTTATTAAATCCATTTTAGGTATGGTTATTCCTAATAAAGGAACTATTAATGTCCTTGGAGAAAATATTAAAAACAGTTCTCATTATAGACATAAAATTGACTATTTACCACAAATTGCAAACTTCCCCAGTAACTTAAAAGTCAAGGAGCTTATTAAAATGATAAAGGATTTACGTAGTCATACCAATGAAGACCAACGTTTAATTCAACTCTTTAAATTAGCCCCTTTTTTAGATAAAAAGCTAGGAAATCTTTCTGGCGGTACCAAACAAAAAGTAAATCTTGTGCTTACTTTTATGTTTGATAGCCCCCTAATTATTTTAGATGAACCAACTACAGGTTTAGATCCTATAGCACTTATCCGGTTGAAAGATTTAATTCAAACTGAAAAGGATAAAGGAAAAACCATTTTAATCACCTCACATATTATGAGTTTTGTTGAAGAGGTATCCGACGAGATTGTATTTATCTTAGAAGGACAAATTTACTTTAAAGGGTCTATTTTAGAATTAAAAAATAAAACCAATCAATCAGATTTTGAGCACGCCATTGCATCCATTTTAACTAATAATCATGCTTAAAATATTAAAATATAGCTTTTTCGATTTAATGCGTAGCCGTTGGAGTTATGTGTATTTTGCCTTTTACTTATTGCTTGGAATAGTGCTTTTATTTCTAAATAATGACTTATCTAAGGCTGTCATTACATTAATGAATGTCATTATCGTCCTTGTTCCTCTAATAGGTACCATTTTTGGTGTCATGTACTATTATAACTCTAAAGAATTTACAGAGTTATTATTAGCACAACCTTTAAAACGTTCATCCATCTTTTTAGGTCAGTATTTAGGCGTAGCCATCTCTTTATCTATGAGTTTAATTTTAGGCTTAGGAATCCCATTTATAGCCTATGGGTTATTTAAATCGAATGCTATTTGGGACTTCTCACTTCTTCTTATAACTGGAATATTTTTAACGCTAATATTTACTGCTTTGGCTTTTAATATTGCGCTTTCTAATGAGAATAAAATTAGAGGCTTTGCGTATGCCATTTTACTTTGGTTATTCTTAGCTATTATTTACGATGGTATTTTTTTAATGTCTCTTATATTATTTGAAGATTATCCGCTAGACAAATTATCGTTAATTGGCACCATGCTAAACCCTATAGATTTATCTCGAACACTCATACTCTTGAAACTAGATATTTCAGCTTTATTAGGGTATACAGGAGCCGTTTTTAAAAAATTCTTCGGAACCAATTTAGGGCTCATTATATCTTTCATCATGCTTTCACTATGGGTTATTTTACCTGTATTGCGAATTACATTTAAATCAAAAAAGAAAGATTTTTAAACAAAAAATTCCAGAAAGTAAATAGGAACCTCTTTCTGGAATTATGCCAATTTAGATTAACAAGAACTTCCTATTAACCAAATTGTTGTTCTAGCTTAATAGTTTCAGGAAATAAAATGTTATTTTCTAAATGGATGTGTAAGTGTAAGTCTTTTTCAAACTCTTCAAGCATTGCATAAGTCACTCTAAAAGTATTACAAGCTTCAGCAGGTGGATTGTAGTTATTTGTCAATTTTGCAATCTCTCTAAAACGCGCCCCTTCATTATCATGTTCGTCTTTCATCATGGCTATTGGGTTTTCAACGGTCCCAAAATGTGGTGCTTGTATTCCTGATTGAGCCATTGTAGCATGAATCATTTTTTTAATAAATGGAAATAGAATGAGTTCTTCCTTTTTCATATGTGCTGCTAACTCTCCAGCAGACGCCATAAAATGCTCATTAATTTTTAGTAATTCAGGATGTCTTTCACCATGAACTTTACAAAGTTTGTTTAAAAACTGAAGTAATACAGGCACTTTCTCTTCGACATAACGATGGTGCTTTTTTTCAATATAATCAATTAACAAATCCAATGGCCATGATTTATAATCTATATGCTCACCTCCTGTAGCTCTTAAAACATTTTGAAGTTTATCTAATAGTTCAGATGCATCTATACCACTCTTGCTACATACCTCCTCCACTGTTCTATTACCGCGACAACAAAAATCGATGCCATAGTTACTAAAAACAGCAGCCGTTCTAAAATCTTCGGCAACAAATTGTCCAATCTGTTTTTGTGAGTCTTTAAGTATTGTTTCCATAATAATAATTTTAATTCGGATAATTTTATCCTATTTTAATTCAAATTTTTTTTACACTTTTAAAAATGAGGCTCCCGACTTAATGTTGAGCGCTAATTCTTCAAGGTTCGTATTTTCTAACATATCTTTTAATTCTTCTCTAACAGATTTAAACTTATGATGAACTGGGCATGGATGATCTTCATCACAAATATGAAGCCCTAACCCACAACCACTATAAATAGCATCTCCGTCAATGGCATTGACTATATGTGATAATTTTATTGAAGAAATTAACGTTTTTTCAATTTCGAAACCGCCATATGCTCCTTTGGTGGAACTAACAACATCATGTCTTACCAAATCTTGAAGGATTTTTGCTGTAAACGCTTCTGGTGAATTAATCTCTTTTGCAATGGCTTTGAGGCTAACACGGGTTCCATTATAAGAACTAAACGCAATAAAAATTGACGCTTTAATACCATATTCACAAGCTTTGGAAAACATATAAATTACAATTTGCCACAAAAATAAGTGATTTTTTTAAAATAGGATAAAATTATCCTAAATAAAAACACCATATCACCCTCTCTTTGCTTTATTTTGTGAATAACGGTGGCTTTCAACTAAACCTCTTAATAAAATCTTAAGTTTTTTAAACTAAAAATTATTTTTAAACCACACTTTTTGCCATTCTCGTTTAAGGATTAAAAAAGAAACTTCTTCCGAGAGTTTTAAGATATCATCTCCTTTTAATGCTTTAACCTGTTTTTCTGGAACATCAATAATATAAAGCAGGTTTAAATATTCGGTAAACTTTTCCTGAATTAACTTATAAACCATTTCGTGAAGTAACAGTTTTAAACTTGAAGGCAACACTTCTTCATGAAAATCCAGATCGATATTCGCCAAAAGGAAGTCCTTATTAAGCTGAAGAATTAATTTTTTATATAAATCTAATTGGTCTGCTTCTTCAATTAGTTTTTCGAAAGTGGAAGGTAATTGCATTATACGTTTCTATTCATTAAGCTACTACCAAAATCGAGCAAAAGAGCTTTTTTATCTACAGAAATATCTAAAGATTCTAAAACCGAAAAAGCTTTATTGGTATAATTTTTAATTTCTTTCTTAGTAGCATCTGATGCTCCTGAAATTTTAAAAATGTCTTTTACAACATTAATTTTGGCTTCATTATCTTCAAAAGTTGTATTAAACAAATCTCTTAATTTAGACTGATTATCCTCATTCGAAAACTCTAAAGCTTTTAAATACAGATACGTTTTTTTGTTTTCAATAATATCTCCCCCAACCTGTTTTCCAAATGTTTCTGGGTTTCCAAAAGCATCTAAATAATCATCTTGCAACTGGAAAGCGATACCTAGATTTCGTCCAAATTCATAAATATTATTTTGATCAGCCTCAGATGCATTAGCAACTATAGCGCCCATTTTCATTGCGGCACCTACCAAAACGGCTGTTTTGTATTCAATCATTTTTAAATATTCTGGAATAGTCACATCGTTTCTGGTTTCAAAATCAACATCATACTGCTGACCTTCACAAACTTCTATCGCTGTTTTACTAAACAGTTTTGCTAAAGATTGAAACGTATTCGCTTCGTAATTTTCGAATAACTGATAGGCCATTATCAACATCGCATCACCAGAGAGAATCCCTGTATTAATATCCCATTTTTCATGCACAGTTTCCTGTCCACGACGTAGGGGAGCATCATCCATAATATCATCATGAACCAGTGAGAAGTTATGAAAAACCTCAATACTCAAAGCAGCATCTATAGCTTTTTCATAATTACAATCAAAAATTTCAGCAGTCATTAAAGTTAAAACTGGTCGTAACCGCTTGCCTCCTAAACCCAAAATATAATGAATAGGTTCATAAAGATTTTTAGGTTCTTTTAATGTTGAATATTTCTCTAAATAAGCAACAAATTCTTGTTGGTATTTTTCTATTGTAAGCATAAAACAAAAATAAAGTAATTCATCACATTAAAAAGCTTAATCCAAACGATATGTTAAAAAAATATTAAAACTACGGAAACTTTTTAGGTTTTTAGAGTTTCCTGCATTAGTTTTGTGCCCGATTATGAGAGACAAAATATTATTAAGTGCTACAGATTTATTCTTAAACTATGGTTTTAAAAGTGTTACTATGGATGATATCGCTAACGCTTTAGGCATATCTAAAAAAACTATCTACCTACACTTCGACAACAAAACGAAGCTAGTGAATGCTTCCACCATGCATTTGTTCGAGTTTATATCACAGGGTATAGATCACATTTGTTCTTTAGAAAAAAATCCTATTGAAGAAATTTTCAGCATTAAACAATTCGTAATGGAGCACTTAAAGGATGAAAAATCTTCCCCTCAATACCAATTACAAAAATATTACCCAAGTATATTTAATACATTAAAAAGTAAGCAGTTCGAGGTTATGCAAGCATGCGTTATTGAGAACCTTAATCGCGGTATTAATCTCGAGCTTTACAGAAAATCTATAAATGTTGAATTTATTTCAAGAATTTATTTCTCCCTCATGCTGGCTATAAAAGACAAAGAATTGTTTCCTAGTAATGAGTTCTCAATGCCTATGCTTATGGAAAACTATTTAGAATATCATTTACGTGGTATATGCACCCCTAAAGGGTTAGAATTTTTAAACAAATTTATAACATCAAATCAATCATAAAATGAAGAACAAACTAATTTTAATATTTAGTTTATTATGCTCTATTATTGTGTTTTCTCAAGAAAGCACTCAAAGTTTCTCTTTACAAGAAGCTATAGATTATGCATTAGAAAATAATAGAACTGCAAAAAACGCTGCACTTGATATTAAGGCTGCCGAAAAACAAAAATGGGAAACCATTTCAACTGGCTTGCCTCAAATAAGTGCCAGTATAGACTATCAAAACTTTTTAAAACAACAAGTTTCTGTTATTCCTGCCGAATTTTTTGGAGGCAATCCAGGTGAACTGGCAGAAGTTGTATTTGGTACAAAACAAAGTGTAAATGCTTTTGCTAAACTAGACCAGAAAATTTTTGACGGGTCGTATTTAGTCGGTTTGCAATCTGCTAAAGTCTTTCTGGAAATCTCAAAAAATGCTAAAGAAAAAACAGATTTAGAAGTTAGAAAGGCAGTTATTAATGCTTATGGAAATGTTTTATTAGCTGAAGAAAGTGTAAAAATTTTAGAACGTAATATAGAAGTTTTAAAGAAAAACCTCAACGAGACCACTAAAATATATGAAAATGGTTTAGGTGATGAAGAAAGTGTTGAACAACTGCAAATCACACTGTCTGGTGTAGAAAGTAATTTAAACAATACATCACGCTTAAAAACTTTAGCATACCAAATGCTTAATATGACTATAGGTGCAGAGATTAACTCTAAAACTACATTAACCGATAATTTAGAAAGCCTAACAGCTAAAAATATTGTTTTAGGCTTAATTGATACCGAAGAAAACATCGAAAACAATATTGATTTTAAAATAGCAGAAAATGATAAAACGGCTAAGGAGTTGCTTTTAAAATTAGAAAAAAGCAAAGCCTTACCAACCTTAAATGCTTTTCTTAATGCTGGTTATTCTACTTTTAGTAATGATTTTGTTTTTACAAATAGCAACCAAAAATGGTTTGGTTCCTCATTATTAGGTGTTACTATGAATATCCCTATTTTTAGTTCAGGAGGAAGAGGTGCTTCAACACAACGAGCTAGAATAAATCTTGAAAAGGCTAAAGAAGACTTAACAGAAACTCAGCAAAAATTAAAGCTTCAAATAGCATCAGCTAAAAGTGATTACCAATTTGCTATTGAAGATTACGATAACAAAAAACAAAATTTAAATTTAGCTGAACGTATTGAACAAAAAAATCAGACGAAGTTTTTTGAAGGGATTGCTACAAGTTTCGAATTAAGACAAGCTCAAACACAATTATACAGTTCTCAACAAGAATTTTTACAAGCCATGCTTGATGTTATAAACAAAAAGGCTGAATTAGAAACCGTATTAAACACTATAAACAAATAATCAATCATAAAATGAAAAGAATATATTCACTAGTAATCGTAGCGCTTGTTTTAGCATCTTGTGGAGGCGATAAAAAAATGTCTGTAGAAGATATTATAGCTTCTGGTAGTTTAGAACAAATAAGAAAGAAGAAAACTGAATTGGATGCTTCTGCTCAGGAAATTTCTTCACAATTAAAACAATTGGAATTAGAAATTAAAAAACTAGATCCACAAGAAAGAATTCCTTTAATCACAACATTTACTACAAAAGAAGCTGTTTTCAACCACTTTGTAGAATTACAAGGAAGTGTAGATACAAAGAAAAATCTTGTAATATATCCTGAGTACCCAGGAACGTTAACACGTGTTTATGTTAAAGAAGGACAAAAAGTAGTTAAAGGGCAAATACTGGCAAAAATTGATGATGGCGGTTTAGGTCAGCAAGTAGCACAGCTACAAATTCAAGCCGATTTAGCCAAAACAACTTTTGAACGCCAGGAACGTTTATGGAATCAAAAAATTGGTAGTGAAATTCAGTATTTACAAGCAAAATCTACCTATGAAGCACAGCAAAGAGCGGTTAATCAATTACAACAACAGGTTGGAAAAACCGTTGTTCGTGCTCCTTTTTCAGGGACTATTGATGATGTTATTACAGAGCAAGGTAGTGTGGTTGCCTCTGGACAATCTCAACTTTTCAGAATTGTAAACCTTCAAGACATGTATATTGAAACAGATGTGCCAGAGCGTTACATTTCTAATATAACACCTGGTAAGAATGTACAAGTTGAATTTCCAATACTTGGAAAAAAGATGGATGCAAAAATTCGTCAAGCAGGAAATTTTATAAACCCTGCAAACCGAACTTTTAAAATTGAAGTAGCTGTTCCAAATAAGGATAAATCTATAAAGCCAAATTTAACGGCAAAACTTAAAATTAACGATTACAAAAACGAAAAAGCCATATTAATACCTCAAAGTATTATTTCAGAAAATGCCGAGGGTCAGCAATATGTATACACCGTAACCGATAAAGCTGAAAATAAAGCCAAAGCAAAACGTGTCATTATCACAACAGGAAAAACACAAGGTGATTACATTGAAGTGCTTTCTGGTTTAGAAAATGGTAATGAGATTATAGATGAAGGTGCTAGAAGTGTGAAAGATGGACAAGACATAAAAATACTTGTAGTAGAATAATCAAACTAATTCTTAAAAACTAATGAGTAAAAATAAAAAACAAAAGAAAGTAGATAAGGAGTTTGGTTTATCATCATGGGCGATTAACAATAAAACAACCATGTATGTTTTAATTGCTTTAATCTTATTTCTCGGTGCTGGTGCTTATTTCAGTATGCCTCGAGAGAATTTCCCAGAAATTAAAGAAACCAAAATTTATATTAGTTCTGTCTATCCTGGAAACACCGCCGAGGATATTGAAAAATTAATAACCGACCCCATTGAGGACAAGTTAAAAACGGTTAGTAATGTGGTTGAAATCACATCAACCTCTCAAGAAGATTATTCTATTATTATTGTAGAATTTGATGAAGGCATCTCTGTTGATGCTGCCAAACAAAAAGTAAAAGACGAAGTAGACACAGAAACTTCGGGTGAGGATTGGCCGACATTTAACGGCGCCAAAGTAGAGCCTAACATATTCGATTTAAGTATGTCTGAGGAAATTCCAATCCTTAACATTAATATCTCTGGAGATTACCCAGTCGATAAATTAAAGGAATATGGAGAATATCTGGAAGACGAAATTGAAAGTCTGCAGGAAATTAAGCAAGTTGATATTCGTGGTGCACAGGAAAAAGAAGTTGAAGTCGCTGTAGACATATATCAAATGATGGCTGCTCAAGTAAGTTTTGATGACATTATCAATACCATTGGCGGAGAAAACATGACCATGTCTGCTGGTAATTTAATTACAAGTGGCCAAAGACGTACTATTAGAATTATTGGTGAAATTGACACTCCAGATGAGCTTGAAAATTTTGTAGTTAAATCTGAAAAAAACAATCCTATTTATTTAAAAGATATTGCTCAGGTTACTTTTAAAGATGAGGATAAAACGACTTATGCTAGAGAATTTGGTGCCCCTGTAGTTATGCTAGACGTTAAAAAGCGTGCAGGTAAGAACATGGTAGCTGCCGCAGAACAAATAGACGCTATTGTTAAAGATGCTGTAGCAAATGTATTTCCTCCAGATTTAAAAATTACTGTAGCAAACGACCAATCTTCAAAAACTATTGGACAGGTTGATGATTTAGTAAACAACATCATATTTGGAATCATTCTCGTAGTAACTGTTTTAATGTTCTTTTTAGGATTTAAAAACGCACTATTCGTTGGTTTTGCCATTCCTATGTCCATGTTTATGTCTCTCATGATATTAAACATGCTTGGATATACCATGAATACCATGATTCTTTTCGGACTTATTATGGGGCTCGGAATGTTAGTTGATAATGGAATTGTAGTTGTTGAAAATGTGTATCGCTTGATGAGTGAAGAAGGTATGAGTCGTATCGAAGCAGCTAAAAAAGGAATAGGTGAAATCGCTTTCCCGATTATTATATCGACTGCAACAACAGTAGCCGCATTTATACCATTAGGTTTATGGCCAGGTGTTATGGGACAATTTATGATATATTTCCCAATAACCTTGTCTGTTGTATTAGGCTCCTCATTATTTGTAGCCATCTTCTTTAACTCCGTTATGGTATCTCAATTTATGACTACGGAAGATAAAGACATGCCTATAAAAAGCATTGTTAAAATTTCGGCCATTGTTGGCGGTATTGGTTTACTCATCATGCTGGTCGGCGGAAGCTATAGAGGCTTGGGAAGCTTAATGATCGTCACTGTTATTTTACTTTGGATGTATCGTTTATTCTTAAGGGGTTGGGCCAACGGGTTTCAAAATAATGTATTACCAAAATGGGAACGCTTTTACGAAAAAAGCCTTCGCGCTGCATTAAGCGGAAAAAAACCAGTTTTCATTGCTATTGGTACTGTTATTTTACTTTTTATAGCCTTTATAGGCTTTGGTGCATCTGTTGGAAGTCAACGAACTAAAGTTGAGTTTTTTCCAGACAATACACCAAATCAAATCATTGTTTATATAGAATATCCTGAAGGTACAGACATTAAAAAAACCAATGCCATTACAAATGATATTGAAGAACGTGTTTATAAAATTATAAACGAAGAAGCTTATATGCATGGTGATTTTAATTTCCTAACAGAAAGCGCTGTATCTCAAGTTGGTGAAGGTGCAGGAAATCCACAAACCGATGGTGGTTCTGCCGCAGAAATGCCGCATCGTGGTAAAATAACAGCTACCATGCGTGAATATAAGTTTAGAGACGGTGCAGATAGTAATGTCCTTCTTAAAAAAGTACAGGAAGCTTTAAAAGATATTTATCCAGGGGTTGCTATTTCGGTTGAAAAAGATGCCGTGGGTCCACCAGCAGGTTATCCTATAAATCTTGAATTAGAAGGAAACAACTATTCTGAACTTATTGCTACCGCAGAAAAAATGCGTGATTTTATCAATTCAAAAAATATCCAAGGTATTGACGAATTGAAAATCGATGTAAACAAATCGAAACCATCCATGCAAGTTCAGGTGGACAGAAAAAAAGCTGGAGAACTGGGTGTGACTTCTGGTCAAGTAGGTCAGCAATTGCGTAATGCCATTTTTGGAGCCAAAGCAGGTATTTACAAAGAAGATGGAGAGGACTACGATATTTACGTGCGTTTTAATAAAGAAAACAGGTATAACACAAGTGCTATTTTCAATCAGAAAATAACATTTAGAGATATGGCATCAGGCCAAATAAAAGAAATTCCTGTTTCAGCAGTTGCTAAACAAAATAACACCTCTGGATTTAGTGCCATAAAACATAGAGATGTTAGGCGTGTAGTAACTTTATATTCTGCACTAGCACCTGGGTTTACTGATGCTGGCGCCATTGTTTCGCAAATCCAAAATGAGATGCAAAGTTTTACAGAACAACCTACGTCTGTAAGAGTTGATTACACAGGGCAAATTGAGGAACAAAATAAACAAATGGCATTTTTAATGGGTGCATTCTTTACAGGTTTAGGCTTAATTTTCTTTATTTTAATTTTCCAATTCAATTCCGTATCAAAACCTGGAATTATCATGCTTGCTATTTTCTTAAGCTTAATAGGTGTGTTTGGCGGTATTGTGGCAACTGGTAGTGCCTTTGTTATTATGATGACCATGATGGGTATTATTTCCCTTGCTGGTATTGTAGTAAACAATGGTGTGGTACTCTTGGATTATACGCAACTTTTAATTGACAGAAAGAAAGTAGAACACAATTTGGAAGATGATCAATACCTAGAAACGCCAGATTTACTGGAAGCTATTATTAAAGGAGGAAAAGCACGTTTACGTCCTGTATTACTAACAGCTATTACAACTATTTTAGGATTAATTCCTTTAGCAACTGGATTAAACATAAACTTCTTTACCTTATTTAGCGAGTTCGATCCACATATTTATATGGGAGGTGATAATGTAATTTTCTGGGGTCCTCTTGCATGGACTGTTATTTATGGATTATTTGTTGCTACATTCTTAACGCTAATCGTAGTACCTATACTGTTTTATTTAGTGACTAAATTCAAAATGTGGCTGTACAGCAACAGAGCAGCCAAGTACTCTTCAAAAAATGAATTAAAAGAAGCGGAAGTTTTTAATATGGACAAACCATTAAATTAATTTTTTAATTCAACGCATACAACTTGAAACACAGTTGTTACGGAGGTCCTTTACCCCTATGAAGGATTGATTGATAGCAGAAAAGCCTCAACGTTATGTTGAGGCTTTTCATTTTTATTTAATTATAAGTAAATAATTATTGTCCTTCGTTTTGTGGGATTGGGAATTGAGTAACAATATTATCTCCTGCTCTATCTACAACTAACTCACCAAGCTTATTAAAACGTCTCATGTCTATCCAACGATGCCCTTCAGCAAACAAGGAATAACGTCTTTCATATAAAAGCTGATCTTCATCTACATTACCAGCTCCAATAGCTCCTAAACCAGCAGCAGCCCTAACCGCATCAACGGCAGCTTCAGCTTCGCTAGGGTTTGACATCATATTAGCCTCTGCATATAACAATAAAAGTTCCTCGTTTCTTATCATTCCAACTGGATCTGTACTCGATTGATACACCCATACATCGTGTGTTCCAGGAGTTAAATCTGCAATATTTAAAGGTCCATCTGTTCTCAAAACAGCTTTATCAACCCTAGTATCTCCAGCTTCTGCAGAATTCACAAAATCAGGATGTGCTATTCTAGCATTCGCTCCTGTTGAATTTAATGCAAAAAACAATTGGTTTAATGCGTCACCCCCAGCAGAAGAAAACTGATAATAAGCTCCTATATCCATAGACCCGTTAATATCCATAAACGAATCTGCCAAGGCACTTATAACCAAAGCATCATTCCCTTGGTAAGCAGCTGCTCTGGCTGTTAACGCCCTATTGAATTCTAAATAAGAAACGCCTAACGTATTAGGGGACACATCGCCGCCAGTGGTTAAATCTGTTGCAGCCGTATTTAATAGTCCTACAATCGTTGTTAAAGCGCCATCAAAACTTTCAAAAGCTCCTAAATTATTTGGATCTGCAACGTCTGTACGGATACCATTTTGATATAGCATCATTAATACACTTAATAGTTCATGTGCCTTAATTGTATTCGCAAAACCTCTAATAGCAGCTTTTTCGGCATCAGTAAAAGTTTCGGTGGTATTCTCTAGGCCTTCTAATAATAAATTGCATTCTTTAACTACGGCATAACGAGCAGCATATGGAGTCGTTAAGTAAAAGGCATTATCATCTAAAGTTCCCGTCATTAAATCTCCAGCCCATCTCGGGTCAGAACTTTGATGTCTCCAATAATCTCTGCCCAATACAGACCCGACATCTCTTTGGGTATGTAAACGATCTCTCATATCTGCTAATATTCCTGAAACTACTTGTGGAAGTTCTGGTCTAGATAGTCCTTCGGAAATCGACGAAGTTTGCGGTCCATTTAAGTCTTGTCCATCTTTAATATCGCACGAATACCAAAAACAAGTAGAAAAGACTAAAATTATTATTTTAAATTTATTTGAAATCTTCATAATGTTTTTTTTAAATTATTAAAGTCCTACCGACAAGTGAAACATAAATCTTTTAGATGATGGAAATGGAGCAACCTCAATTCCAATTCCAGCAGCTGCAGATCCAAAGTTAGATACCTCAGGATCATAACTGTTGTAATCAAAAATATTGATTAGGTTTCTACCAGAGATGCCTACCTTTATATCTGAGATATTGCCACTAAACCATTTTTCCAGACTACTAGTAGGAATATTATAGTAGAGCCCTATTTCTCTCAGTTTTAAATAAGAGGCATCTTCAACAAATGGTTCTGCATTACCTGCTCCAAAGGCAGCTTTTCTAAAATCCCCATTTACCATAACCCCAGCAGGATCAAGGCTTATTTCATCGTAATCTGCACTTGTGTTTCCAAAATCTGAAAGCAAGCGACTTAAATTCACATTGTCCCCTCCTTTTTTCCAGTGCCATAAAAACGAAAGCATAAAATCTTTATATCTTAAATTATTATTAAAAGACATTTGAAAATCTGGTTCTGCATCACCTAAAGTCACGACATTTCCACTAACATCGTTACCCACAATTTGCGTCGCACTTTTTCCTTCTTCTATTCTAAAGGTACCCAATCCAGTTCCAAACCCTTGTGTATCGAATGAATTCACTTTTAACTCTGTGATTTTAGATTTGTTTTTAAACCAAATAATGTTGGAATCCCAAGTGAAATCTTCTTCTTTAAAAACACTAGCATTTAATCCAATTTCAATACCATTATTTTCTAACGCTCCTGCATTTGCCCATCTAAATGTATATCCAGATGAAGGTGTGTTATCAGCTTGAAGAATTAAATCTTCAACCTGCTTATTGTAATAGGTAAACTCTAAGGTTATTCGGTTATCTAAAAACCCCGCATCAAAACCAACTTCCAGTTCTTTTTGCCTTTCTGGTTGAATGGATGGATCTCCTAAGGTTGTTGGTGTAATAATACCTACATTACCACTAATTAAAGAATTAATGTAAGTTGTAAACAAGGCGCCATTGGGTGCAAAGTTTCCTGCTTCTCCATATGCAACACGAATTTTAAATTGATTAACAGCTTCAAAGTTCCAGAAATCAAAATTATGTAAGTTAAACGCTGCTGAGGCTTTTGGATAATAAAAGAACTTATTAGCATCGCCATTGTTAGAGGATTTATCGCCTCTTAACCCTAAGGTAGCAATTATTTTGTCTTGATAATTTACTTCCTCTTGTACAAAAAAGCCAGCATCTTCTTGCTCTAATCTAAATTGGTCAACATCTACATTAGCAGCCTGGTCTACATTACTTTCTGAAGCAATTAGTCCCGTTGAAGTTACCCGAATGGTATTTTGGGAAAATTGCTCGTTAGTAAGACCTGCTTGCGTTGTAAAACTTAAATCATTATCTGTTACATAGTTATGAACCAAAAAAGCATTAAAATTGGCATCGGCATTTTGTGTAGTTCCTTCAGAAGATAATCCGTCTACCCCACCAACAGCAGGACTCATAAATTGCAAATCTCTAGGAAAAAACACATCTGTTTTAAGTGTATAAGTATCTAAACCAGCTCGCGCAATAAGCTTTAAGCTTTGCTTCTCATTACTAAACAAATTAATATCTATAGTACCACCAGCTATTAAACGTCTTGTAGATTCGCTATTGGTCATAACATCTCTTGTATGTATTTGATTGGATGAGTTAGCGGGATGATCGGGGTAGTTCCCATTGGCATCTGGTAATAAAAAATCCCAAGGTCTTGTAAATAATGTAGAGACTCCAATAGTGGTATTACTATTATCATTATTAAAGAAACCCCTATCAGAATTCGAATTTATATAGTTACCTGTTAAAGCCAGTTTAATATTACTATTGATCTTATGGTCAACATTTAATCTTACAGATTTTTTACCAGCTCCAGTTCGCTTAACTATACCATCCTCTTCATTCGTTGTAAAACTTCCAAAAAATGAAGTTTTATCATTCCCTCCAGATACACTAACATTCGTATTGGTTATAAATCCTTTTTCTCCATAAATTTCATCCTCATAATCGATTAAAGTTCCTGCATTTTCGGCTGCTGTATACAAGGCACCTTCGCCATAAACACTTTCAGCCAATGCTGCTGTCCAGTTTCTTTGTCCCAATAAATTAACAGCCTCGTTCCAACCAACAGCCTGCGTGAATTTAACCTTGGTTTTTCCCTGTTTTCCTTTTTTGGTTGTAATGATAACAACACCTGCAGCAGCACGAGAACCATAGATAGCCGAAGCCGAAGCTCCTTTTAATATTTCAATATTTGCTATGTCGTCTGGGTTAATATCCGCAATTCTGTTTGATGCATTATCTTGAGAATCTGTTGATGATGCACCACCACCAGCTGCATTCGATATTTCGTTTAGCCCGCCTGCAAATACACTATTATTATTTACATAAACACCATCAATAATGTATAAAGGTTGCCCATTACCATTAATAGAAGTCACCCCCCTTAACTTTACAGAAATACCTCCACCTGGAGCTCCTGAAGCCTGAGTTATTTGGGCGCCTACAAATTTACCTGCCATGGCACCATCTAAGGTTTGTGGAGGTGTTCGTCCTGCTAAATCATCTGCAGAAACAGTTGCTACCGCATTAGCCGCATTACTTCGTTTAACAGAAGATGCCAGACCCGTAATAACTACTTCTTCTAAAGACTCTGCCGATTCTTGTAAAGTAACATTTACTGTTTTTGCTTCACTCACTAAAACATCAAGAGTTTCAAAGCCTAAAGAAGAAATCTCTAATGTTACAGGAAAACCGCTGACATTTAAACTAAAACGCCCATCAAAATCTGATGTTGTTCCAGTTTGTGTTCCTTTAATAATAACATTTGCCCCTGGTAAAGGCAAGTTTGTTGCTCCATCTGTTATGGTTCCAGAAATCTGCTGTGAAAAAGCAATTACAGGAATAAAAAATAACAAAGTTGAAAGCAATTTAAAATTTGAAAATTTGCTCATTGTATAATTTATTTGAATTAGTCTCTCTAAATATCTAAAAAAAATACGAATATTCATAAAAACAAGCCAAAAATATTAACGATTTGACAAAACAAAGTCGACACTGTTGTGAATTTGACAAAAACAAATAACCTAGCACAAAAAGCCCCATGAAAATTTTCATGGAGCTTGTAAATAATATTTTTATCTTTTTATTTCAACTTGAAGCTAAGTCTGGCAAAAAGAAAACGTCCTCCAATACCAAACTGCTGTGCACGTCTAGACCAATCAAAACGACCACTACTTCTGTTTGTACCTCCATCGGCTAAAACTTCAGCAGCTCTATCTGGATAAATGTCTAATAAGTTATTTGCTCCCACTGTTAATGTTAAGCTTTCTGAAGCCTTATAACCAAAAGATAAATCGGTTACTACTTTTGTTCCAAAAACTTGTTGTCGATCAATATTGGTTGTGGCTTCTGTTACCTCCCCGAAATACACATTTCTTAAAAACACATTAAACTTTCCTGTCGTTAAATTATTAGTTAAATTTAGTTTCGTTCTAGGCACTGCTTCTTCTAGATACACTCTACTATCTTCTGGAAAATACGTACTAACTAAACCAGCATCTTCCAAAATTTGAGACGCTTTTATAGCACCTACTTGTTTTGTTTTTGAAAACGTTCCAGATAAGTCAGACTTTAATTTTGCATTCGTTCCTATGTTCGTTTTGTGCGTAATAACAATATCTAAACCTTTAGACTCTGTATCAATCGCATTAGCAAAGAAAGCTGCCGCAGAAGCATTAGCTTGTGCCAATTCATCAGCTATAGCAGCACCACTAAATTGTCCTGTATAAACCACACGATCATCAATACCTACAAAATAACCATCAACTGTTACTGTTAAATTCGCATCAGGTATTTTAGCAGTAAACCCTAAGCTGATACTTTGAGACGTTTCTTCTTTTAATTCTGGGATTCCTAATATTTTTGCGACTCTACTATCATTAGCAAACGTTCCAACTTCTACTGGATTTCCATTTTGATCAAAAATGGTAGAAGTCGAATTAAAGTTTAACTGATGTAAAGAAGGCGCTCTAAAACCAGTATTTAGTGCCGCTCTTACGTTAATATTGTCGCTAGCTTTTAATCTAGTTGCTAACTTAAAATTAATGGTTGAACCGAAATCTGAATAATTCTCAAAACGAGTCGCGAAACTGGCTAAAAATGTTTCAGAAAAATCCGCTTCTAAATCAAAATATCCTGCAATACTGCTACGCCCTCTAGATAATTCATTATTAGGGCTAAACCCTGGAAATACTTGAGAACCACCAGGTCTAGAATTACCAAAAAAGTCTTGAGCTGCATCTTGAGTCGCCAAGGTTATAACTTGACCTTCGGCTGTATATCTTGAATACGAAGCTTCTTCCCCCGCTTCTATTTCATAGTTTTCTAATCTGTATTCGGCACCAAAAGCAACATTTAGACCACTAAGAATGTCATCATAAAACTGATTAATATCTAAGTTAACTGTATTCTGCATAAAGTTAAACCCTCCAGCATCAAATGTTGTTGGAGATGCATTCTGAAAAGATGCATTAAAAGTATTTCCAATGGTATATAAAAAAGCATTCTTTCCCCAGGTATTACTTAAATCTACGTTCCAATCGTTTATTTTACCTTTAATTCCAACCGCAAAAGATTTATCTGTAATCGTTGAATTAATTTCTGGTAAAAATCCGTTGGTGTAAGCTGGTGTATACGTTCTACTTTGGTTGGGCAACCTATAAAAACCAGCAGAATTTCCTTTTCTAGAACTAGTTCCCGCAAATGAGTATAACTCTGTACCTGTATCATCTATCGGTAAAGATAAATTAGCAAAAAACCGCCCTCCTCGAACTTGAGACTGACCAACACGCATGTTAAAATCACTTCTAACCAGCCCTCTGGCTACTAGTTCTGCATCCGTATTATCCACTTCCAAAATAGGCTGTAAATCTGCTTTGGTAGATGCTCCTCCTAAATTAATACCAGCAGCATTGGCATATTGTATTACATCGGTCACATCATCATCTAATAAATCCACCAAATTATAACCATCATTATTAGCAAATCTTTCAACGGTATTATAAAGATTAAAAACATTCCCTTCCCACTCTTTCATTCTACTATAATCTTCTCTGTAATCAAAATCACCTGTAAAATTAATGAAGCCTCCTTTGTCTCCTAAAGATATACCGTAATTTGCACTCACGTTAACTGTTTCGCCATCAACGCCACCTGTTTGATCATTCGCATTTTTAGCAAAATTAGCTCCTGTTGTAACATTTAAAGTAAGCTCATTTACATTACTATTTAGTACAATATTGATAACACCTGCAATGGCATCTGATCCATATTGAGCGGCAGCGCCATCTCTCATAACCTCTAATCGTTGGATGGCCCCAGATGGAATCGCATTTAAATCGGTTCCCACACTACCACGTCCAAAGGTTCCATTCACGTTAACCAAAGATGAATTATGTCTTCGTTTTCCATTAATTAAGACAAGTACCTGGTCTGGACCTAAACCTCTTAAAGAAGCGGGATCAATATGATCGGTTCCATCAGAAATTGTTTGCGTATTGGATGTAAATGAAGGCGCTACAAAATTCAAAATTTGATTTAAATTAACTTGTGGCCCTTGCGATGTTAATTCGGAAATATCAATAACATCAACTGGAACTGGTGTATCTACAGCTGTTCTACTCGGATTTCTCGACCCAATTAATACAACTTCATCTAGAGCAACACCCTCCTTTAGTGTAATATTTACCTTTTGAGAAGAAGCCACATTAACCTCTTGGGTGTCAAAACCAACCGAAGACACCACCAAAGTTACTGGAAAGCCATCTACGTTTAAAGTAAAGTTCCCATCAAAATCTGAAATGGTACCTGTAGTCGTTCCTTTAATAACAACATTTGCCCCTGCTAGAGGTAAATTTGTTCCTCCGTCTGTTATTGTACCTGAAACCTGCTGCGCTAAAGCTATTGCAGGCATAAACAATAATAAAGTTAAGAACTTTTTAAATTGTAAAAATTTGCTCATAATATTTTTCATTTGAATTAGTTCCTCTAAATATCTAAAAAAAATACGACTAAACATAGGTATTAGACTACAAAATTTATAATTTAACAAAAAAAAACGCTTAACTTTAAGAATATAGCAAAGTGGTTTTTATTTAAATCTTTACAAAAAACGTTATACTACAAAGTAATATCTTCATAAATTTGCAATCTGTTTAATGCATTAAACTACGCTTCAATTTACTTTAATGAATACTTGTAGAATAGTGGTATGCACTTCAATTTTCAACTATGTATAGAAGTCATAATTGTGGCGAATTAAGCGCTACAAATATAAATGAAGAAGTAACCCTAGCGGGTTGGGTTCAAAAATCTCGCGACAAAGGATTCATTGTTTGGGTAGATTTACGAGACCGCTATGGAATCACACAATTAGTTTTTGATGAAGAACGCACTTCGAAAGACCTATTGCAAGAAGCTCAAAACCTAGGTCGAGAATTTGTAATTCAGGTTAAAGGGACTGTTATTGAACGCGCTTCAAAAAACCCAAATATATCAACTGGAGATATTGAAATTCTAGTTTCAGAATTAAATATATTAAACAAAGCATTACTTCCTCCATTTACAATAGAAGATAAAACAGATGGCGGCGAAGATTTACGCATGAAATATCGCTACTTAGATATTCGCAGAAATCCCGTAAAAAACAGCTTGATTTTTAGACATAAAGTCACTCAAGAGGTTAGAAACTATTTATCTAAAGAAGGTTTTATAGAAGTAGAAACCCCTTATTTAATTAAATCAACACCTGAAGGTGCTCGTGATTTCGTAGTGCCATCTCGTATGAATGAAGGTCAGTTTTACGCATTACCGCAATCACCTCAAACCTTTAAGCAACTACTAATGGTTGGAGGTATGGATAAATATTTTCAGATTGTAAAATGTTTTAGAGATGAAGATTTACGAGCAGATAGACAACCCGAATTCACACAAATAGATTGTGAAATGGCGTTTATTGAGCAAGAAGATATTTTAAATGCTTTTGAAGGATTAACACGCCATTTATTAAAAGAAGTGAAAGGAGTTGACGTAGAAAAGTTCCCAAGAATGCTTTATGATGATGCCATGCGTTTGTATGGTAACGATAAACCTGACATCCGTTTTGGTATGGAATTTGGAGAGCTTAATGATGTTGCTCAACATAAAGATTTTGGTGTGTTTAATAGCGCAGAACTAGTTGTTGGTATTGCGGTTCCTGGCGGGAATAGTTACACCAGAAAAGACATCGACAAACTAATTAATTGGGTGAAGCGCCCACAAGTTGGTGCCTTAGGAATGGTATATTCTCGTTGTAACGACGATGGTACTTTTAAGTCTTCTGTCGATAAGTTTTACGATCAGGATGATTTAGCAAAATGGGCTGAAGTGACCAATGCAAAAGCTGGTGATTTAATTTGTGTGTTATCTGGTAATAAAGATAAAGTACGTGCACAATTGAGTGCCTTGCGTATGGAGTTAGCAGAACGTTTAGGTTTGCGTAAACCAGACGAGTTTGCTCCCCTTTGGGTTATGGACTTTCCATTATTAGAATGGGATGAAGACACCGAACGTTACCATGCTATGCACCACCCGTTTACATCACCAAAACCAGGACAATTAGAATTATTAAAAACAAATCCTGGGGACGTAAAAGCCAATGCTTACGATTTAGTTTTAAACGGAAATGAAATTGGAGGAGGTTCCATAAGAATTCATGATAAGGAAACCCAATCTTTAATGTTTGATTATTTAGGATTTACTCCCGAAGAAGCCAAAGCACAATTTGGATTTTTAATGGATGCTTTTCAATATGGTGCTCCGCCTCATGGAGGTTTAGCTTTTGGATTAGATAGGTTGGTTGCTATTTTAGGTGGACAAGAAACGATTCGAGATTTTATTGCTTTCCCTAAAAACAATTCGGGACGTGATGTTATGATAGACGCACCTGCTCCAATTGATGATGAACAATTAACAGAATTAAGTTTAAAACTTAATTTGAAATCATAAAATTTAAATCCTGCTTTATGCAGGATTTTTTTTAGTAATTTTATAAAATGCCTCTAAGCAGTAAAAGCCTTTTACGCAAATTTTTAATCTGGAAGTATAAACATATTTCCGAACTTCAGTTTATTTATATACTTAGTGTTTTAGTAGGCTTTTTAGCAGGAATGGGGACTGTACTCCTAAAGAACTTAACACATTATATTCGATTACTTTTTGAGCTAGACTTTTTTAATAACTACCAAAACTCGCTTTATTTTATATTTCCCATTCTTGGCCTTTTATTTGTTTACATGATAAAGCAAATCTGGTTAAAAAAACACATTGGCCATGGTATTTCTTCTACTTTATATGCTATTTCGAAACTAAACGGGATTATCCCACGATATAATATTTATGCCGCATTAATAACAGCACCATTAACAGTAGGCTTTGGTGGATCGGTAGGTTTACAAGGACCAGCTGTTAGCGTAGGATCTGCTTTAGGATCTAATGCAGCACGCTTATTCCATATGAATACAAAAACAAGGATGCTCTTAATTGGCTGTGCCGCTGCGGGTGCCATGGCATCCATGTTTAAAGCTCCTATTGCTGCTATTATTTTTGCCGTAGAAATATTTAGTTTAGATATTGCTTTCACTTCATTAATTCCTTTATTATTAGCTTCTGTCTCTGCTGTTGTAACGTCTTATATGTTTTTGGGAACCGATGTCTTATTACGATTCGAATTAACCGATAAATTTGAAGTTAATGATATCTTATTCTACATCGTTTTAGGACTTGTAACTGGTATAGCATCTGTATATTTTTCAAAAGTATTTTTTGGTATTACTAATTTCTTTAAGCAATTTGAAAGCCGTGCCAAACGCTTGTTAATTGGTGGTATCGCTATTGGTTCTATGTTGTACTTTATTCCGCCGCTTTATGGTGAAGGTTATGGTATTATGAATAATCTTTTAAAAGGCGACCACTTATCTGCTATAGGGACAACACCTTTTAATTTAGATTTATCTAATATCTGGATCGTAATTGCGCTTTTACTTGGTATAGCCATATTTAAAGCTATCGCGATGACGACAACTTTTGGTGCTGGAGGTGTTGGTGGGGTGTTTATCCCAACGCTTGTTATGGGAAGTGCTTTAGGTAATGCTTTTGCAAAAATCATTAATAATATTGGTTTAGATTTTCAAGTATCCGAATCGAACTTCACCTTAATTGGTATGACAGGATTAATGGCTGGTGTACTACATGCGCCGCTTACTGCGATCTTCCTTATTGCTGAAATTACAGGGGGATATGAGCTTTTTGTGCCCTTAATGATTGTATCAACCATTTCATTTGCCATCACTAAATATTATGTTTCTCATTCTATTTACACACTTAGACTGGCACAACGTGGTGAATTGATGACTCACGATAAAGATCAAAATGTATTAATGGTTTTAGATATTGATAAAGTTATAGAAACCAATTTTATTATCTTAAAGCCAGATATGAAACTTGGTGATATATTAAAAAAAGCGGTTGCTAAGTCTTCACGAAATCATTTTCCTGTAGTTAATGATGACCATGAGTTTTTAGGTGTTATTCGTCTAGATGATGTCAGACATATTATGTTTAACTCGCACCTTTATGATAAAGTTGAAGCTTCGAGTTTAATGCATGCCGATGCCGATATTATTGTTTATGAAGAAAACTCCATGAATGATATTATGGATAAATTTAAAAGCAGCGGCGCATGGAATTTACCTGTTGTTAAACATGGTAAATATTATGGATATATCTCAAAATCTAAATTACTAACGGCTTACAGGCAACAATTAATTAATTTTACAAAATAAACCCTAAGGGTTATTTAATTATTAGACTTACCCAATATTCCTATGAAATACATTATTCTTCTTTTATTTTTAGCAGCTCTAGGAAGTATCGTAACAGGCTATTTTATAGAAAATGAATGGTCTCAAAAACTCATTGGCTTTGGCGTTCTCGGGTTATTTCTTGTCGTATTTCCTTTATTCTCCTATTACCGTTGGAAAGACAAAGACATCAAAGACTACATGCTTACTAAAGAAAATTTAGATAAAATGCGCGAACGTGAAAAGAAAAGTTAGTAGTATTTAGTTTTTATGTAAAAATCTCTGCGAACAATGTGTGTAAATTAATGTTTTAGTTCAAATTCCGTTTTTCAATAAAAAAACGCCTCATTAATTCGGAAGCTTCATCTGCCAAAACACCTCCTTTTATAACAGTCTTAGGGTGCAATTTTGTATTTAAATTTATACAACCGCGTGCTTCATCTCTAGCCCCATAAACAATATTAGAAATCTGACTCCAATACAAAGCGCCTGCACACATTTGGCAAGGCTCTAAAGTAACATACAGTGTGCATTTTTTTAGATACTTCCCACCTAAAAAATTAGCCGCAGCGGTAATGGCTTGCATTTCTGCATGTGCAGTAACATCAATAAGGGTTTCCGTTAAATTGTGCCCTCTGGCAATTATTTTATTATCTATTACAATAACAGCACCCACGGGAATTTCTCCTTTTTCATAAGCAACTTCAGCTTCCTGAAGTGCTTTTTTCATAAAGTATGTATCGTCAAAAGGTTCTATCATAAAAGCAAAAATACGATTTCAAGTAGTACATTTGCAATGTATGCAAGAATTATTAAATACCATTAATTCACCAAAAGAACTTCGTCTTTTAAATCAAAAAGACTTACCTCAACTTGCTAAAGAGCTACGTGAATTTATAATTAATATAGTGGCTACTAAAGAAGGCCATTTAGGAGCTAGTTTAGGCGTAGTAGAATTAACCATTGCGCTGCATTATGTTTTTAATACGCCCAAAGACCAACTCATTTGGGATGTTGGACATCAAGCTTATGGACATAAAATACTCACTGGCAGAAAAGACATATTCCATACTAACAGACAAATTGGAGGCTTAAGTGGTTTCCCAAAACGAGAAGAAAGTGACTATGACGCTTTTGGTGTTGGACATGCCTCCACATCCATTTCGGCAGCTCTTGGTATGGCCATTGCTTCACAATTAAAAGGGGATACAAAAAAACAACATATTGCTATTATTGGAGATGCTTCTATAGCCAGCGGTATGGCTTTTGAAGGCTTGAACCATGCTGGTGTAACGGATACTAATTTACTAGTTATTTTAAATGATAATGCCATTGGGATCGATCCCAGCGTTGGGGCATTGAAGCAGTATTTAACCAATGTTAAAAAAGGCACTCAAAAGCAAGATAATATTTTTGAAGCTTTAAATTTTGACTACTCAGGTCCTGTTGACGGGCACGATATCCACACGATCATTTCAGAATTAGAGCGTTTAAAAACCATTGAAGGTCCTAAGTTTCTACATATTATCACTACAAAAGGAAAAGGTTTAAAACAAGCCGAAGAAGATCAGGTTAAATACCATGCACCAGGAAAATTTAATGCACAAACTGGAGATTTAATTGTAAAATCTGAAACCATACAACCTCCAAAATATCAGGATGTATTTGGGCATACTATCGTAGAATTAGCGAAACAAAACAAAAACATTGTAGGTATTACACCTGCTATGCCTACAGGAAGTTCATTAAAATATATGATGGATGAAATTCCTGAACGCGCTTTTGATGTTGGTATTGCCGAACAACATGCTGTCACATTAGCTGCTGGCATGGCTACTCAGGGTTTAATACCTTTTTGTAATATTTATTCCACTTTTTTGCAACGCGCTTACGATCAAGTCATACATGATGTGGCACTTCAAAAACTACCTGTTATTTTTTGTTTGGATCGTGCTGGACTGGTTGGAGAAGATGGTGCTACGCATCATGGTGTTTATGATTTATCGTATTTAAGATGCATTCCTAATCTTATTATTTTTTCTCCCAGAAATGAAATCGAGCTGCGCAATATCATGTACACAGCACAGTTAGATTTAGAACACCCCATAGCCATTCGTTATCCTCGAGGACGTGGCGTTACTATAGATTGGAAACAACCTTTTTCTAAGATAGAAATAGGTACAGGGATCCAATTAAAAAAAGGAGATAAATTAGCTGTTTTAAGTATTGGAGCCATTGCTAAAAATGTTAATGAAGCCATTCAAAACTGTAATACACCACAAAACATTGCACATTACGACATGCGTTTTGTAAAACCTTTAGATGAGGCGCTTTTACATGACATCTTCAAAACGAATAAAATCATTATTACTATTGAGGATCATGCTGTAAAAGGCGGGTTTGGAAGTGCTATTTTAGAGTTTGCTGCAGCAAATAATTATAAAAACACTATAAATGTATTAGGTATTCCTGATCATTTTATTGAACATGGAAGTGTTAACAGATTGCATCGGTCTATTGGATTGGATGCTGAAAGCTTGACATCTTTTTTTAAAGAAAGTTTGGCAGACTGATTTTTTTTGTAAAAAAAAACTACTTTTACTCATATTTTACTAAATCATTCCAAATCAATAAATCAAACATGAATTTTAAATTTCGTTTAAACCAATTAATACTTTTAGCTTTCATCTCAATGACATCTTGTAGTGAAAACAGTTCAAATGATGATGACAAAATACCTAGTGAACCTGAGTTAACTGAGCATTATTATTTTGAGGGCAATCTTGATAATGAACCTTTTTTAATAGAGCAGAAGTCTTTTAAAGATTTTTTTGATGAAAAACCTTTTTCCTTAGATTATGGAGGAACACTTATTAATTGCTCTAATGAACCTGAAGACGATATTCATACAGATTGTTACACTATTTATTCTTGTGGCATTATTATATATGATAATCTTTTCCCAGATGAAGTAAAAAAACATGACACTGGTAAAATGTACTTTGGCAATATAAATGTTGATAAAAGAGTTTTTGAGAATGAACTTGAAGCGTTAGAAAATTTCCTTAAAAATGAAAAAATTAGTTTTCGTAGAGATTTTGGCAGCATTAAACATGAAGGTTCTTTTGCATTTGACTTTTTTCCGCCAAATCAAGACAAAAATGAACAATTTTATTATTCGTCAAGGTTCAATAACAATGAAGAATACTCTGCAAAAATCACTTCAGTTGAAAAAACTGATGACTATTTTTATATAATTGAAGGATCTGTTGAAGAATGCAAACTATATGATTCAAGAGAAACTAAAGATAATGATGAAGCCTACAAGTTATTAACTGATTTTAAATTTCGAGTAAAAATCAAAGCAGATTTTAATTATAACAACTATAAAGATTGATTTGTTGATTTTAGATTTAACTTAAATAGAAAAATATTTTTTTAATATTTACATAAAATAAACCTTGCATTAGGAATTCATGTAACATCCGTTTTTGTACTTAAAAAGGCATACGTTTTTATTTCATTTATCCAGTACCCTACTATAGGTGATTTTATTTTTTACAAAAAGAGACGCCTAAAAAATATTAGTTTATTGTGAGTCGTGTTTAAGAAAAAAGAGAGTACTTCGAGTTAAATTCTGGAAGAGTTTAGCACCTCAACTAAATTCAGCAAAACTATCGAGACGCTTTTTTCTCGAAAACAAATAAATTTTCTTATCTGAGATTGATTCCTATTAGCTTAAATTTCTATCCCTTTTATCTTTTTATAATCAAGAATAGCTTTACTGTCCGACAACAATGACACATGATAACACACACTCATTAAACGTTGGTATAAACTAGATTTATCTGTTTTTATAGTTTTTGATAAGCCTTTTAAAATGAGTTTATCATAATTTGAAGCAGTACTATTAAATACGTTATTTATAGCATTTGTATAAGTATTTAATAAGGTGTTGATGACGCCATATCCCGCAATTTCTTTATCAATAACTTCCGTAGATTGGTAAATATTTTCAATACTTATTTTAATAATATCATTTATCTGAGCTTCGTACTTACTTTTATCTAACAATGCACAATCAAAATCACCATTTAAAATGTCAACTTCGTTAGCCATAAACACATCAACAGCTTCGTTAATAAGTGATCCAATGGCTAGTGCTCGTAAATAACCTATGCGATCTTCTTTGGTTGAGAGAGCATAATAGTTTTCTGGTTTAATATTATCTCTAATAATTTTTGATAAATATTCAAGTGCAAATTCTTCTTGTATTAAACCAAGATTAATACCATCTTCAAAATCGATTATCGTATAACAAATATCATCTGCTGCCTCAACCAAAAAAGCTAATGGATGTCTAGAGAAACTAGTATCTGTTTTACTTCTACTTAATAATCCAAGTTCATTGACAACATCAATAAAAGCCTCTTTTTCGCTTTGAAAAAAACCATATTTTTTATCGGCAATATGCTTTGTTGGCTTTTTAGGTAAAGACTCTTTTGGATATTTCATAAAAGCCCCCAAAGTGGCATAACTTAATCGTAATCCGCCATCGCGTCCCGCTCTGCTTTCTGTTAAAATTTTGAAACCATTAGCATTGCCTTCAAAATCACATAAATCCTGATATTCTTTTTCGGTTAACTGGTCTTTAAACGATTTTCCGTTTCCTGTTTTGAAGTACTCCCCAATGGCCTTTTCTCCTGAATGTCCAAATGGCGGATTACCAATATCGTGTGCTAAAGCAGCAGCTGCAACAATAGCACCAAAATCATTAGCTTGATAGCCATATACACTTTGTAAATGCGGATGTTTTTCTAGTAATTTTTTACCAACAAGCCTCCCTAACGAACGTCCCACCACACTTACTTCTAAACTATGTGTTAATCGGGTATGTACAAAATCGGTTTGTGACAAGGGAATTACCTGTGTTTTATCCTGAAGGCTTCTAAATTCTGAAGAAAAAATAACCCGATCGTAATCTACTTCAAACCCTAAACGGGTTTCATCTTGCTCTTTTCGTATGCGTTTATTGGTATCGCCAAAACGTTTTAAGGATAATAATTGTTCCCAGTTCATTTTCTTTATTTAAGAACAAGCAAGATAATTAAATTCAACAAAAATTAGCTCTCAAAACCTGTTAACATTAAAGTAACATTTTAATCATTGTTCTTTAATGATTTGATAACATACAAATGATTCAAAAAATAGTTCTTTGCATCAATTATTTCACTATAAATCAATGAAACATTTAATAACACTTTTTATATTACTTTTTACTTCGTTTTGTTTTTCTCAGCATGCTGGATTAATAACTGGCAAACTGCTAGATAAAGAATTCAACAATAACCCTTTAGTGTTTGCAGATGTTACTATTAAAGGAACCTCAATAAAATCAAGTACAGACCAGACTGGTTTATTTTTTATTGAAAACTTAGAAGACGGCGATTACACTTTAGTATGCAGTTTTGTAGGCTATGAAACTAAAGAATTAAAAGTAAAAGTAGTTTCTGGAACATCTAAATTCATTAAAACTTCTTTAAGTGCAAGTACTGTTTCTTTACTAGACCTTACATCGGTTGCCAACATTAGTGAAAAAACTAATAAAACGGAATTAAATTAGTAAACGGGAGAAAAACAAAAATAACCCAGAGGCTATAAACTAATTCCAATATCATTTTTCAATCTTCTCTCAATTGAAATGAAATTTTTTTTATCATCATTATTTTAAAAATAGTGACAAAAACATTATTTCTACTTTCATTGACATCTTTGATTTACTTACACAACCCCTAAACAACTCTCTTTTAGATTTCTAAAAAAGCAATTCTTTTTTAAACGTTTTTTAATGTTAACTTATTGTTTCCAAATAAAAAAAGCAATCCGTTTTACATAACATTTAGATAACTCTTTAGTTACTGTTCTTTAATCTAAAGGTAACTTAGTGTTTACATACCCTACCGTTCTTTGCAGCTAGAAATTAAAAGAAATAATGAAAAAAATTTTGGTATTATTAGCAGTATTTACTGCTACATTTTTGCAAGCTCAAAGCACTGGATCTGTGGTAGGGAAACTAACAGACAAAGAGTATAACAATGAGCCTTTAGCTTTTGCTAATGTGCTAATAAAAGGAACCACTAAAGGAACCACTTCAGATTTTGATGGCTACTACAAATTTGAAGCCTTAGATGCTGGAGCTTACACATTAATATTTAGCTTTGTTGGGTATGAAACTCAAGAAATAAATGTACAAGTTGTTGCAGATAAAGTAACCGAAGTTAATGTGCCAATGGGTGCTAGTGCTGCGTCTTTAGATGAAATTGTAATTAAGACGACAACTAAACGAGAGAGTGAAACGGCTCTTTTACTGGAACAGAAGAAGGCTATTGAGATAAAAACTGCTATAGGCGCTCAAGAACTTAGTAAAAAAGCTGTGTCTGATGCAGCTGCAGCTACTTTAAAAGTTACTGGAGTAAATAAAAAAGAAGGTTCTAACAAAATTTATGTAAGAGGTTTAGGTGATAGATATAATACTACCACTCTTAATGGATTACCTTTACCTTCTAATGACCCAAGAAATAAAAATATTGATTTATCATTATTTGGATCAGATATTATTGAAAGTGTAGGTATTGGCAAGGCTTTTTCTTCTTACATGTCATTGGATGTTTCTGGAGCAAATATTGATATTGCAAGTAAAGAGACATCACAAAAATCATTATTTAAGGTAAGTTTATCTACAGGAGCAAATACTCAAACTACTTTTAAAGATTTCAAAGAAATTGATGGCGCTAATTGGTTTGGTGTTAATTCTAATACTAAACATAATGTAAGAAGCTTATCAGCTTATAGTTTTGACAATAGCTATACACCTAATTCTGGAAAAGCTGACCCGAATTTAGGACTTTCACTTAATTATGGCAAAAAAATTGATTTGTCAGATGAAAGCAATATTAGCATTTTCTTAGTTGGGTCATTTAGTAACAAATATACTTTCCAAGAAGGAAACTCAGATGCCATTGTTGATATTAACGATAGTGGAGTTCTCAACGTAGGTTCTATATTCGACACAAAAACATACAACTATAATGCTTCCAAGATGTTAATGGGTAATGTTGTTTACAAAATAAATAGTAATCATAAATTAAGTTTTAACCATTTATTTGTTCACTCTAACTCGCAGAAAATACAGGACTTTGTTGGAACTACTAATGACATTGGTAGGGATTCAGATGATGATAGGTTAGTTAATGTATTATTACAAACAGAAATTCAAAATAGACTTTTTGTAAACCAATTATTATCTACTAACAAGCTAGGAGAATCAATAGATGTTAACGCTGCTGTTAGTTACAATGCTATATATAATGATGAACCAGATAGAAGAAAAAACACTTTTATTATAAACAATGATACAAACACCACAAGAATCTCTCAAAATGCTGTTAGAGATAACAGTAGATTCTATGGTAACTTATTTGAAAATAATATAGCAGGAAACCTTAGTCTTATAAAATATCTTGGGGAGCGTTATGAAAATAACGGTAAAATAACTTTAGGTTATAATGGAAGCATTGTAGACAGGAAGTTTGATGGTATTTATTTTGACCATAATTTTACTAACCCTAGAAGCACTTTTATTGATATAGATGATTTAGATTCGACATTTAATCAAAATAATTTAAATAATGGTCTTTTTGGAATTGAAACTTCAAGAGGTAGAAATTCTAATGATGCAGAAACATATTTGCCTCAATTATATGACGCAGAAAAAACAATACATGCAGGATATATTGATGCCGTATATAAGTTTAATGAAAAACTTACTGCAAATGTTGGAGTTCGTGCTGAAGATATAAAAATGGATGTAGAATGGGATACAAACATTAGTTTCCCTGGCTTCTCTAATAATAGTAAAATAGCCTTAGATAAACAGTATGTATTGCCTACAATTAACTTAAAATATCAAGTTAATGACAAAATAAACTTAAGAGCATCTGGTAGTGTCACTTATACCTATCCACAATTTAAAGAAATTGCTCCTTTTACCTACGAAGGTATTAACTACCAAGAAAGTGGTAACCCCGCCTTACTTCCATCAGACAACTATAACGGGGAGCTTAAATTCGAATTATTCCCTAATAAAAGTGAGTTAATCTCGGTAGGGGTATTTGGTAAATTAATAGAAAATTCCATTAATCGTTTGGAAAGAAACTCTGCTATAGAAAGAGATTTTACTTTTGACAACTCTGGAGATGCTACTATTTTTGGTGCTGAATTGGAAGGTAGATTAAGTATTTTATCTAATGAGTCTGAAGATGAAGAAAAATCTCAAAACCTTACGCTAGGTGGTAATATCACATTAATGAAAACAAAACTTAAGTACAATACTTCCAATACATTGTTTAACTATACAGGTGACAGCTCAGAATTGGAAGGCGCTTCTCCCTATACAATAAACGCAGATGTTTCTTATAAATTTAATATAAATGATAAAGAAACCATATCAACACTAGTTTTTAATTACCAAAGTGATAAAGTGTATAGTATTGGTACAAACTTTCAGGAAAATATTGTTGAAAAAGGTGTCCCTTTATTAGATTTTGTTTTTAGCCATAAGTTTAACAAAAACCTAAGTATAAAGTTCAATGCTAAAAACCTATTAAATCCTAGCTTTGAAAGATATAGAGATATCCCTGAAAAACTAACAATGAACTCTTACAAAAGAGGAACTTCAGTTTCAGCTGGAATAAGTTACAGTTTGTAAATACAAGATAATTACTTGCTAAAAACTCTCAAAAAGTATTTTCATTTTTTGAGAGTTTTTATTTTAAACCAAAATGAACATACTTGAAAGTGATACATTAATTTAACATTAGCCTGATTTCTTAACCTAATACTAATATTTGCGTAAAACTCTATTTATACACTTAAAGTTAATTTGCATCATAATTATAAAAACAAATAAAAACTAAAATGAAAACATTAAAAAACTTGCTAATCGCTGTAACCATAGCTTCAATTTTCTCTTGTTCATCAGATGATGACAATAGAACAATCGATCCAGGCAATGGAGGAGACAACCCTATCACAGGGAGTGAATTAAAAGGAGATCTTTCTGAAGATGCTACATTATTAGCTTCAGTAGAATACACCTTAACAGGTTCATTCACAATTAAAAGCGGAACTACTCTAACTATAGAGCCAGGAACGGTAATCAAGGCCAAAAGTGGTAGAACAGATATTTTCTTAGCTGTAGAAAGAGGAGCAAAGTTAATTGCTAAAGGTTCAAACACAAACCCTATAAAATTTACTTCAGACGCAAGTTCTCCTAAAGCTGGTGATTGGGGAGGAATTGTACTCGCAGGTAAAGCAAAAAGCAATAAAGGAACTGATGTACAATCTGAAGTTGCTGGTTTACTTTATGGAGGTTCTGACGATACAGATAATTCTGGAGAATTAAGCTATGTAATTGCTGAGTATACTGGAGCAAAAATTAACGGTGAGCAAGAATTTAATGGTATATCTTTCTTTGGTGTTGGTAGTGGCACTGTAGTTAACAACATCGTAGTTAGTAATGGTAACGATGATGGTATAGAGTTCTTTGGAGGTACTGTTAATGTAACTAATGTATATTGTGCTAACATTGCAGATGACATGTTTGATTGGACTGAAGGTTATACAGGTACGATCACTAATGCTTTTGGGGTTCGTAATAATGGATTTGATGCTGCTACTGATGACCCAAGAGGCATAGAAGGAGATAGCAACGGATCTGACCCAACTGCTGCTCCTATATCTACACCAACATTAAAAAATGTTACCATCTTAAACCTTAACCCAGATGTAGCTCTTAAAGGTGGTGCTGAAATTAGAAGAGGGACTCAAGCTATTATTAGTAATATTTTATTTGCGGCTTATGGAAATGCTTCTTTTGGAAATAGAATTGACACTAAAGATGATAAAGGCAATGGCACCTTAACTATTTCTAATGCTTACGCTCAAGGAAATATTGGAGATGATAACGTTGGTGGAGACATCACAGGCACTGTAACAGATATTACTGATGGAATAACTGTTCCTTCTGATAATACTGTCAACACAAAAGCTGGAGTTGGTGCTGACCTGTCTGCTTTTGACTGGGCGAATCAAAGTTTCGTAGTAACTAAACAAAACTAAGGTACGACTTTCTATGTCAGTTCTATAAAAGTTAGTTGACTGACATATCTTAATAAAACAAAAAACCAGAGAAGTTAATAACTTCTCTGGTTTTTTGTTTATAGAATCTACAAGTTACTTAACACTTTTATAATATGTAATTAACGGACTACAAATAATACAAGATTATATTTATGTAGTTAAATAACCCCTTAAATCATTGTATTATGAAAAAAGCCTCTATTCTATCAATGTTTATTTTACTCATTATTGAGTTAAATGCTCAATCCTTTAAAAGCCATATTTTTTATTCATCAATAGACGATATAGGTACAATTACAGAACAAGTTGCCTTAGATAATTGTGGCGAAATTTACAACTTTCAACAATTGGGAGGCAGAAACTATGTTAATATTCAAATTGAAACGCCTTTATCATCACGCAAATTCTATTACCTGAATTTTGGAAACGGCTTGAAATATTACTACCTTTTATCTGCTAGTTCAAATGAGCACCCCGATGAAGACTACCGACTAAGTTTACCCTATAATATAACTTCCATTTGCACGCCTATCGATAGTGATGGAGATACCATACCAGATGGTACTGATAATTGTCCTTCAACACCTAACACTAATCAATTAGATACAGATAATGATGGTATTGGTAATGTTTGTGATAACAACCCCACACAACCTCAGACATATAAAAGCCATGTTTTTTATTCATCAATAGACAATATAGGTACAATTACAGAACAAGTTGCTTTAGAAAATTGTGGAGAGATTTACAATTTTCAACAATTGGGAGGTAGAAACTATGTTAACATTCAAACCGAAACACCCTTAAAACCGAAAAAATTTTATTATCTAAACTTTGGTAGAGGACTAAATTACTATTACCTCCTTAATTCAAGCACAAACGAACATAATGACGAAGACTACCGAATTAACGCACACCGAGAAATAACTAAGGTTTGCTTAGAACCAGATCTAAAAGCTGAAGAAGTTTCCGTAAGTTCCAGTACTATAGATCATGGTGAAACCAAAACCGTTAGTTACGAGGTAAAAAACATAGGAGAGTCACATGCCAATTCATCTCGATGCAAGTTTTATCTTTCTAAAGATGGTCGTTTAGTAGACCTGTTAGACAATATATCTATTGGATCTGTAAATGTAAACCAAACAAAAACAGGTTCGGTCACATTAACAATACCTTTAGGCACTGCAACAGATACTTACAACATAGTCATGGAAGTTTCAACAAGTGGTGAATCCAATACAGGTAATAATAAAGCCACTTCTTCATCTAGTTTTAGGGTTAATGGTATACAAGCACTTCCAAACTTGACATTAGAAAGTCTAAAAATCAATGTCACAAACCAAGGTAGTTTTAATGTTTTTCCAGGAGAAAATACCCCAACTTTTAGATACAATTCCTCGACAAATTTTGAGGTAAAGATAAAGAATAATGACGATGGTGACTCTGGAAACTTTAGTTGCTTACTTTTAGTCTCTGGTTCTAATGATGCATACCCACAACCTAATGGCTTTCCTGTATATAATTTTCGCACATTAAATTTTAGTGGCATAAATGCTAATAGCTCATCCATGCTTGACATTACTGAAACTATTTATGATTCTATCGGTGATTTAGATTTATTAGAAGGTCAAACTTACTTTATGTATTTACATATTGATTACGACGAAGATGTTACAGAAAGTAATGAAAATGATTCAGACAATATTTCACATTTTGCCTTTAGATATAATAACCCTACAAACAAAATGTCTAATCCCCAAAAAAACAACCAACAACAATTTTTAATTGATACCTACAACTCTACTATTCTAAAAGAAAATTATAAAGTAGATATCTTTGATCTCACAGGAAGACTAGTAAAATCAATCAAGTCTAATTCAATCGAGCAAGAAAACAAAATTATTAATACCCTACCTTCAGGACTATACATCATTAAAACACCTTCTGGGTTTAGAAAAATAGCAAAGTAAACACCCCCTACAAAAACAGAAAAGCATCCTAAAATTAGGATGCTTTTTTTGGTTAGCTATTTTATTGTTCTTAAGTTTAAAAACTCTGTTTATCTTTAGTTTCAGATTCTTTTAAACCAGCGATAGCATTAGCATTATAATCTACTTCTTTTACGGTTCCATTATTCCAATAAAACCATTTGCCGACTTTTTTACCATTATCATAATTTGCAGAAACTATTTTTTCGCCTTCTGTGTTAAAACTCAACCACTCACCGTGTAGTTTACCATCTGCTGTGTAAGTTCCTGTTTGACTTACGACATCATTGTCATGATAATAAACAACTTCAATTAAGTTAGTGTCTTTATTAAGTTTTAAATCTCTCTTTTGTTGTGCAAAAGATACCACAGTAATTAAAAAGGCAAAATAAAATAAAATTGATTTCTTCATAATTATGGGGGTTTTAACATTATATATCAAATATACAAATAAGATAACATTAAATCAACCTTTACATAACATTAAATTAACATTAAATCCACAAGTACCTATAATTAAGGTTTTTAGATAAAAAGATTTAACATTGGGATTCTTAATAATTACTTAATATTCCCATCACATTTAGGTTACTTTAAACTAAGAACTTTGACGAGTCTTAAGACGAATAATTAGTATTTCATTATAATCTATTAGTTTTTGTCGACTACATTATTATGATTTCTAATAGGGCTGCCTTGGCCAAGGCAGCCTTTATATTCGTTTTTATTTAACTCTGGGTTAACGTTAAATTAACATTAGTATTGGTTCTTTGCAGCGACAAAAACTAATACTTACAAATGAGACTTAAAATTACTCTAGTAGCAATTTCTTTATTTGCTATTAATGCTTTATATGCACAAGAATCAAACGCTCCAAAATTTGGAAAAGGGTTGTTTAACCTAGTAGGAAAGGATAGTACTTGGACCATGAAAATTGGAACAAGAATGCAATTTTTAGCAATTTCTAATTGGGAAGATGGCGAAAGTAATGAATCAAACTTCTTAGTAAGACGTGCACGTTTAAAATTTGATGGTTATGCGTTTACACCAAAACTTAAGTATAAATTAGAACTCGGATTATCAAATAGAGATATTTCTGGAGCTTCACCTTTTACAAGTAACGCACCGCGCTATATTTTGGATGCGGTTATGAAATGGAATTTTGCACCAAATTTCGAATTATGGTTTGGCCAAACAAAATTACCTGGAAACAGAGAACGTGTTGTTTCTTCTGGAAACCTTCAACAAGTGGATCGTTCATTATTAAACAGCAGATTTAATATTGACCGTGATTTAGGGGTTCAGTTAAGACATCATTTTAATCTTTCAGACACATTTGTAGTTAGAGAAATGCTTTCTATTTCTCAAGGAGAAGGAAGAAATGTTACCACAGGAAACCTAGGTGGTCACCAATATACTGGCCGTATTGAATTATTACCTTTCGGGAATTTTTCTAGCAAGGGTGATTATAAAGGAAGCGATTTAAAACGTGAAAAAACACCAAAATTAGCTCTTGCTGCAACTTACGATTTCAACAATAATGCTGTTAAAAACAGAAGTAATCAAGGGTCTTATATGGTTACTGATACTGGTTTTTACGAAACCAATATAAATACTATATTTATTGATGCCATGTTTAAGTACCAAGGGTTTTCTTTTATGGCCGAATATGCCGATAGAGATGCTAAAGATCCTTTTGCTAAAAATTCTGATGGTTCGTTAACAGGAGACGAAGTTCAGGTTGGAAAAGGTCTAAACTTACAAACTGGTTATTTATTAAAAAGCAATTGGGAAATTTCTGGTCGCTACACTAATATAGAACTAGATAGAGCTATAACTGGTAAAAATCCAGAAAGTCAATATACTTTGGGACTCTCAAGATATTTAGCAGGTCACAAATTAAAAGTACAAACAGATATTAGTCATTTAGAGGTTGAAAACGGAAATAATGAGCTTATGTGGCGATTACAATTCGATATTCATTTTTAAAACATAACATTTACATAACATAACACTTAGAAACACTTAAGATATTTGCAAACTTATTTTTATTAAATTATGGACAATATATATTTATTAATGCTGATTGCCATTACTGTTTTAGCGGTTGCTGATATTGTAGTTGGTGTAAGTAACGATGCTATAAATTTCCTAAACTCTGCTATTGGTTCTAAAGCCATTTCTATGCGAACTATTATGATCGTTGCAAGTTTAGGTATTTTTATTGGAGCTGTTTTTTCAAGTGGGATGATGGAAGTTGCACGTAAAGGAATTTTCGTGCCAGCCATGTTTAATTTTGAAGAAATCATGTATATTTTTATGGCCGTAATGATTACAGACATATTACTGTTAGATTTCTTTAATACATTAGGTTTACCAACATCTACAACGGTTTCTATTGTATTCAATTTATTAGGTGCTGCAGTGGTCATGTCATTAATAAAAATTAGTGGTTCAGATTCTGAAACTTTAGCTAACCTAGGAGATTATATAAACACAAAGAAAGCTTTAGAAATTATTCGAGGTATAATAATGTCGGTATTCATTGCCTTTACTGTTGGTGCCATAGTACAATGGATTTCTCGTTTGGTTTTTACTTTTCATTATGAAAAGAAAATAAAAAATTTCGGCGCTATCTTTGGAGGTATCTCTTTAGCAGCGATAACATACTTCATCTTTTTAAAAGGATTAAAAGGAACACCTTATTACAAGGATCTTAAAGGACTTGTTGAAGGTAACGAATTATACATCATGCTTGGTAGTTTGGTTTTTTGGACCTTATTCTCTTTTGCTTTTCAAAAAGTATTTAAAAAAACCATCTTAATTGTTGTTATTGCTGTTGGAACTTTTGGTTTAGCACTCGCTTTTTCTGGTAATGATTTAGTAAACTTTATTGGTGTACCTATGGCAGCCTATCATTCTTATGAAGCATGGATTGGCTCTGGTGTTGATGCAACCATGTTTTCAATGGAAGTTCTCGACAAGAAAGTACCTGCTGAACCATTATTGCTATTTATAGCTGGGGGTATTATGGTATTAACCTTATGGTTCTCTAAAAAAGCAAAAACAGTGGCTGAAACCGAAATAAGTTTATCTCGCCAGGGAGAAACGCATGAGAAATTCGAGCCCAATATATTATCGAGAAGTGTTGTAAAAGGATCTACATGGTTATCTGATGTATTAAGTAAAATTTTACCTGTTACAACTCAAGAAAAAATAGGTAAGAGTTTTGAAAAGCCTGATGTTATATTAACAAAAGACCAAAGTATTGATGCGCCTGCTTTTGATATGATTAGGGCGTCTGTAAACTTAATGGTTGCAGGTGTATTAATTGCTATTGCAACCTCTATGAAGTTACCTTTATCTACAACGTATGTAACCTTTATGGTGGCTATGGGTACATCTTTTGCAGATCGTGCTTGGGGTAGAGAAAGTGCTGTATACAGAGTTGCTGGTGTATTAAACGTTATTGCTGGATGGTTTGGTACGGCAATTGGTGCTTTTATAGCTGCTGGAGTTGTTGTGTTTTTAATTAAATGGAATCCTAGTGTAATGACACCTATTTTGTTATTACTAACTGTTATTTTATTAGTTAGAAATTACTTATCGCACAAAAAAGGTTCAAGAAAAGTTATTGATGAAGATAGCCTGACACAGGCTGAAAGTAGTTCTATCCAAGGTGTTATTCATGAAAGCGCAAACAATATAGCCAATGTTGTAAAACGTGGTAATAAAATCTATTCTGGTGCCATAAGTGGTTTAGCAAAACAAGATTTAGTTTCATTAAAAAAGAATAAGAAAAATATCGTAAAACTCTCTGATGAAATCGAAGAATTACGTGATAACATTTTCTATTTCATTAAAAACTTGGACGAATCTAGTTTAGGAGCAAGTAATTTCTATATTAATATATTAGGTTATTTACAAGACATGACACAGTCTTTAGAATATATTTCTAAAGTAAGTCATAAACATGTAAACAATAATCACAAAAAACTTAAATTCAACCAGATTAAAGAGCTTAAACAAATAGATGAAGCTCTGGAAACTTTATTTAATGCCACCAAGAAAGCTTTTGACTCACAATCTTTTGAGCAAATTGGTGCCATTTTAAATAACAAAAAAGAAATTTTTGACTTAGTAACTGAAAAAATACAAAGACAGGTAGAGCGTACCAGAACAGAAGAATCGAGTCCAAAAAACACAACCTTATATTTTAGTCTTCTTTTAGAAACAAAAGATTTATTAACGGCAACCATGAATCTCTTAGAAGAATATCATAATGCTCATGATAGCTCTGTAGAACCTGCGACTCTTGCTAGTCCTGATTCTGAAGAAGTATAATATATTATTTATTATCAAAAAAACGACACCTCAATTGAGGTGTTTTTTTTGGAATAATTTGAATGACTTTATTAAACCCTTTTAAAAAAAAATATGATTTCAACAAACGACTATTTTGACGGCAACGTTAAATCTTTAGGTTATACTACAAAAACAGGAAAATCCACTTTAGGAGTTATGAATGCTGGCGACTATGAATTTGGAACTTCAACTCATGAAACAATGATTGTTATTGAAGGAGAAATGAACGTTAAATTGCCTGACACATCAGAATGGGTAACCTATAAAGCTGGAGAAGCCTATCAAATTGAAGCTAACAAAACGTTTCAAGTAAAAGTATCTGAACAAACATCTTATTTATGTCAATATAAATAAGACTCTTAATTTCAGAAAATAAAAAGTATCTTTAATATTAGAGATGCTTTTTGTTTTAAGTAAAATGATCTCCAATATCTTCATTCCATAATTCTGTTTTTATTTCTTTTTTTTAGTATTTCGATTATAAGGTTACCAAAAATAACACTTCTTAGTACCAATAAAATAATTCTTAGAATCATAAAAACACGTAAAAATTGCCCTACTCCTTATTGTTGTAAAAAAAACACAACCTTTCAACGTCTAAAGTTCTACTTTCAACGTAAATAGCGTAAATAACCTAAAGATTATTATATTATGAAGAAAATTTTTGTTTTGCTATTAGTAGCAATTTTCACCGTTTCATGTGTATCAAAGAAAAAATACATTGCCCTAGAGCAAGAAAACGGAGAAATTAAAAGCGAATTACAAAAAACAAGAGTCGCTAAAGAAGATTTAGAAGCTAAATTTGATAAAATTCAAGCTAGAGTTGAAGCTTACAACTCTAAAATAACAACTCTTAAAGAAGAAAGCAACTCTAAATTAGAAGTTGTAGAAAATGTAGCTGTAATGTCTAATAAGACAAAAGCAAGAATGCGTGAAACTTTAAAAAATGTTGATGCTTCTAAATTAAGTAATGCAAAAACACTTAAAGATTCTATGAATCTAGCAGTTGCTTACAACCTTGAAAAAACAATTAATGAAAGTAATATAAACGAGGACGAAGATTTTGCCGTAAATATTAATGAAACTGTTGTTATGATTTCTATTGCAGACAATATGTTATTTAATAGTGGTAGTTATAAATTAAGCTCTAAGGCCGATCCTATTTTAAAGAAACTAGCCGATGTTATTAACTCTGAACCTAGTTTAGACGTTATGGTAGAAGGGCACACAGATTCTAGAACAATAAAGACTGTAAATATTTCAGACAACTGGGATTTAAGTGTTTTAAGATCAACATCTGTTGTACGTAAACTACAAGAAAAATATAGTGTAGCACCAGAAAAATTAATTGCTGCAGGTAGAAGTAGCTACCAACCTATCGCAGAAAATGATTCTAAAGAAAATAGAGCAAAAAATAGAAGAACAAGAATTATTATTCTTCCAAATATTGACAAGTTTTTTGCTTTAATGGCTGGAAATGACAATACTGTTGCAGAAAGTATTGTATTAGATTAAGCAATAAACCGAGTTTATGAATTATAGAAAAGCATCCCAATTGGGATGCTTTTTCTATTTAAATTGTTTTAACTATTTGGTTTAGGTGATGCTCTAAATGATTTATATAATCGTTTATTAGAAATCTTAAATCTGATATTTCACCACTCCCCAATTCTATTTCATAATTAAGGGATTTCTCTGTTTGTTGATGTATTACATAACAAATTCTATTATTAATAGCCAACCAAAAATCAACAATCTCTTTAGAGTTTGCATTTTGGTAGTCATTAGCTTTTACTAACACATCTTGTTCGTACTTTCTTATTTTATAAGGTTTCTTCTCATACTGAATTTCAGTAAATCGTTGCAAATTGTTTATTCCAGAATCAATAAGATGCCCCAGAATCTCTTTTTTTGACCATTTTTCAGGTGATATTTTTTGTGCTAATTCTAAATCTGAAGATTGTGATATATATTCCAAGCCTCGTTTTATTAAGCTTTCTAATCTATTTGCTGTTTCTTCCATCTTTTAAATTTTAACTCACATTTAGATGTCGTTTTAGTCTATTTTTGGAGTATTCCTATTTGATCTATCTCATTCTGAGACTTCTTTCTTTCTTCAAATTTATTAACATCAACGACATAGGTTTTAGAAATAGAATCATGCCACCCTTTACCGTTTACTCCTAAAAAAGATAACCCATCAAAAGGAATTAATCGGCAAAAGCTTCTTTTTAAAATATCTGAAAACGAAGGTTTATCCCCATTAGACAAAACAACCATTGTTTTAGTAACATATTTCCCTAATGTTTTGTTAGTGAGACCTTCCATTAAAAAATAATATCCTAACATTAATGTATACGTATATATATAATTTTGTATTGTTGAAAGTTCTGCGAGAAAATTATTTAATGTATAATTTCCAGTGAATTCTCCGATATAAAAAAACAAATAAGTTATTCCATAAACTATTGCATATTGAGGCACTAAGTCAATAAGATAGTTTACAAAGCGCATATTCTTGCTAGCAAGAACATCTTCTGTTATTTGAAAATTATTTCCCATGATGTCAAACTTTATATTATATGCTACTAAATATAATCTTTTAAAAATAAAAAAGCACCCTAAATAGGGTGCTCTGTGCCTGATAAATCTATTTTTAAATGAACTTATTAGTTAAGATCCACACATCAAGCAATCATCACCTTCTCCAGCTTTCGCTTGGTCAATGAGTGCTTTCATTTCCTCTGCAGTCATGGGCTCAACTTCTGGCACATTTTGCTGTGCAAATTTTGCTGCATTTTTAGCCGCTAAACGTTTCTTTTTAGTCGCTTCTTTCAAATCAACTGATTGATCTACTACTTCTACAACTTCAGCAGCAACAGGCTCTTCCTTCTTCGTTGTTTGTAAAGTAAACTTAATAGCATCTACAGCACTCTTAGTACGTAAGTAATACATCCCTGTTTTTAAGCCACTTTTCCATGCATAAAAATGCATTGATGTTAGTTTTGCCATCGTAGCTCCTTCTAAGAATAGGTTAAGTGATTGTGACTGATCTATAAAGTAACCTCTTTGACGAGACATATCTATAATATCTTTCATACTTAACTCCCAAACTGTTTTATATAAATCTTTAATCTCTTGAGGAATGATATCAATACCTTGTACCGAACCATTTGCTCTCATAATATCTTGTTTTAAAGCTTCATTCCAAAGTCCAAGATCTACCAAATCTTCCAATAAATGTTTATTCACAACAATAAATTCTCCAGATAACACACGACGTGTATAAATGTTAGAAGTATATGGCTCAAAACACTCATTGTTACCAAGAATTTGAGAGGTTGATGCTGTAGGCATAGGCGCCACCAATAATGAGTTACGTACACCATTTTTAAGCACTTGTTTACGTAGTTTTTCCCAATCCCAGTTACCACTTAACTCTGTGTCATTTAAGTTCCATAAGTTGTGCTGAAACTGTCCTTTACTTATAGGTGAACCTTCATACGTTTCGTAAGTCCCATCAACTTTTGCTTCCTCCATACTTGCTGTAACCGCTGCATAGTAAAGTGTTTCAAAAATGTCTTGATTTAATTTTTTAGCGGCATCACTTGTAAAAGGCATACGCAATTGTATGAAAGTATCTGCTAATCCTTGAACACCTAAACCTATTGGTCTATGGCGCATATTAGAATTTTCAGCTTCTTTTACTGGATAATAATTTCTATCAATAACTCTATTTAAGTTTTTAGTAACACGTTTTGTGATACGATATAACTCTTTATGATCGAATTCACCATTTTTAACAAACATTGGTAATGCGATAGATGCCAGATTACATACAGCAACCTCATCTGGAGATGTATACTCTAAAATCTCTGTACATAAATTTGAAGAACGAATAGTTCCTAAATTTTGCTGATTTGACTTACGATTCGCCGCATCTTTATACAGCATGTAAGGCGTACCTGTTTCAATTTGAGATTCTAATATTTTCTCCCAAAGTTCTCGTGCTTTTATTGTTTTGCGCCCTTTACCTTCGGCTTCATATTTTAAATATAAAGCTTCAAATTCCTCGCTATGTGTTTCATCCATTCCTGGGCACTCATTAGGACACATTAAGGTCCAATCGCTATCTTCTTCAACACGTTTCATGAATAAATCTGAAATCCACATCGCATAAAATAAATCACGCGCACGCATTTCTTCTTTACCATGGTTTTTCTTTAAATCTAAGAAATCAAAAATATCTGCATGCCATGTTTCAATATAAATAGCAAAACTTCCTTTACGTTTTCCGCCTCCTTGATCTACGTAACGTGCTGTATCATTAAATACTTGAAGCATTGGCACAATTCCATTACTAGTACCATTGGTTCCTGCAATATAACTTCCTGTAGCACGAACGTTGTGTATAGCTAACCCGATACCTCCTGCAGATTGTGAAATCTTGGCTGTTTGTTTTAAAGTGTCATAAATTCCATCGATACTATCTTCTTTCATCGTTAAAAGAAAACAAGACGACATTTGCGGTTTTGGTGTACCCGCGTTAAATAATGTAGGTGTAGCGTGTGTAAAATACTTTTTAGACATGAGCTCATAGGTTTCAATAGCAGCATCTAAATCGTTTAAATGAATACCTATTGAAACACGCATAAGCATATGTTGAGGACGTTCGGCAATTTTGCCATTCAATTTTAAAAGGTAAGAACGTTCTAACGTTTTAAAACCAAAATAATCGTAGCCAAAATCACGGTTATAGATAATAGTAGAATCCAGACGTTCTTTATTAGCCATAATTACTTCGTACACATCATCTGCTAAAAGTGGTGCATCTTTACCTGTTCTTGGATTTACATATTTATGTAAATCTTCCATAACGTCACTAAACGTCTTTTTGGTGTTTTTATGTAAGTTAGAAACCGAAATACGTGCAGCTAAACGTGCGTAGTCTGGATGCGCCGTCGTCATAGTTGCAGCAATTTCTGCAGCAAGATTATCAAGTTCGCTTGTAGTAACACCGTCATATAAACCTTCAATAACGCGCATGGTTACTTTTAATGGATCAACTAATTCGTTTAATCCATAACATAATTTTCTCACTCTGGCAGTGATTTTATCGAACATGATTTGCTCTTTTCTTCCGTTTCTTTTTACTACGTACATATATTACACTTTTTAGGTTTTCTGATACACCTTCAGAAAAATGGTTAGTCTATTATTCTAAAATTTAGTTCTAATGATTAATTAGGCAAAAATCAGTTACTTGGGTTACTCAATAAAAGGCTATTAATTTTCCATTTTTTATGGAAAGGTCTTTCTAATTGAATTTTCAAAAAAGAAATCTTTGAAAATTAGGGGCTCAATTAAAAATCGGCGTCGAAACTGAATTTATCTTTTTCTTCTTCTTTATTAAGGACACCTGCTTTTTGATATTCGGACACACGTTTTTCAAAGAAATTAGTTTTTCCTTGTAACGAAATCATATCCATAAAATCAAATGGGTTAGCTGTATTATATTCTTTATCGCAGCCTAATTCGCTTAACAGTCTATCTGTCACAAACTCTAAGTATTGTGCCATTAAAACGGCATTCATGCCAATTAAACTTGCTGGTAAAGATTCTGTTATAAATTCACGTTCAATATCTAAAGCATCTATTAATATTTCTCTAATACGAGATTTAGGAACTTTATTTACTAAATGTTCATTATGTAAGTGTACTGCAAAATCACAATGTACACCTTCATCACGAGAGATTAATTCATTAGAAAAGGTTAAACCTGGCATCAATCCTCTTTTCTTCAACCAGAAGATAGAGCAAAATGCCCCAGAAAAGAAAATACCTTCAACTGCTGCAAAAGCAATTAAACGTTCAGCAAAACTTGGAGACTCAATCCATTTCAAAGCCCAATCTGCTTTTTTCTTAATCGCAGGAAAATTATCTAAAGCATTGAATAACAAGTCTTTTTCTTTCTCATCTTTAACATAGGTATCAATTAAAAGAGAGTACGTTTCACTGTGAATATTTTCCATCATAATTTGAAATCCATAAAAGAATTTCGCCTCACTATATTGTACTTCGTTTACAAAATTTTCAGCTAAATTTTCGTTTACAATACCATCGCTTGCAGCAAAAAATGCTAAAATATGTTTTATAAAGTAGCGTTCATCATCATTAAGTTTTGTAGCCCAATCTGTAAGATCTTGATGTAAATCAATTTCTTCTGCTGTCCAGAAACTTGCTTCCGATTTTTTATACCACTCCCAAATATCGTGATGTTGGATTGGAAAAATAACAAAACGATCTTTGTTTTCTTGTAGAATCGGTTCTATAGCCTGAGACATTTTTTTTATTTAATTTTTAGTAAAATATTGGACGAAAATTGCTTTCGATTTGGGAATAACAAAGATTGGAAAATGTAACCATAAATGAAAGGCATAGTTATAAACATTGTCAACAAGTTTTTAACAAAACTTAACAAATTGGTGTTTTCAAAGAGAAGCCCTACAACAATACAAGCCTCTGAAATACAGATATTTAATTTTAATAATATTCGCTAAAGCCTTATAAAATAAGGGTTCTTAGTTTGCAAAAAATACAAAGAAATGGGTGTCTCGTTTTAAAAAACTAAAGTAATTTTTAGTTACTTTTTTTTGGAATTTGCAACCTTCTCTAATTCCATATACCAATCTTCACCAAATTTCCTAATTAAGGCTTCTTTTACAAATTTATAGATTGGAATTTGCAATTCTTTACCTAATGCACAAGCATCATCACAAATTTGCCATTTATGATAATTGACTGCTGAAAATTCACTATAATCTTGAACTCTTATAGGGTATAAATGACACGAGACTGGTTTTTTCCAAGAAATCTGACCTTGATTGTAAGCTTCTTCTATACCACAAAGGGCTACTTTTTTTTCATTAAAAACAACATAAGCACAATCTGCTCCATCAATTAAAGGGGTTTCCAACTCACCTTCTTCTGTCTTTATATAGACGCCTTGGGATTCGATAACCTCAATCCCCTCTTTTCGCAAAAAAGGCTTTACTTTGGTATATATCTCTTCGAGTATTTTAGTTTCATCTGCATCTAGCGGCGCACCTGCATCTCCATCTACACAACACGCCCCTTTGCAAGCTGAAAGATTACACATAAAATCTTTCTCAATAATATCTTCAGATACAATAGTCTTTCCTAATTGAAACATGAGACAAAAATAGACAATCTTTAGAATTATTTAATGTAATAATCTGGTATTTAATACCGAACTTTGTCCACATATTTAATAACTAAAAAAAATGCAACTAAACTTAAAAGAGATCTTTACGGCTTTTATGATATTATTTGCCGTTATAGATATTATAGGTAACATTCCTATAATTATAGATTTACGAAAAAAAGCAGGACATATACAAAGTGAAAAAGCTTCCATAATCGCGGGAATCATATTAATTATGTTCTTATTTTTAGGAAAAAGTATTTTAAACCTTATTGGTATTGATGTAAACTCATTTGCTGTGGCTGGTGCTTTTATTTTATTCTTCATTGCCTTAGAAATGATATTAGGGATTACACTATACAAACAAGAGGAAAGTAATGCTATGACAACTGCTGTATTTCCTTTAGCTTTTCCTCTTATTGCGGGGCCTGGTAGTTTAACAACCTTACTATCGCTACGAGCTGAATTTAGAATTGAAAACATTATTATTGCAGTAATAATGAATGTTATTATTATTTTTATAGTCCTTAAGACATCTAGTAAGATAGAACGTCTCATTGGTCAAAACGGTATAAATATTATACGTAAAGTATTTGGTGTTATATTATTAGCTATTGCTGTTAAACTGTTTGCTCATAATATTAAAGCACTATTTGAAATCACATAAACACTATTTAGAATGAAATATTTAACTAGTATAATAAGTATTATTGCCTTAGGGTTAATGATTTTTAACTTTACAAAAGTAAATTTTGGCACACCTTTTAAAGATGAAAGTCTGATTGCTTTAATTACAATTGTAGCGTCTCTTTGTGTCATTCTTATGATGCTTATTTTAAGAACTTCTAAGCGTATTGAGCAAAAAGTTAAAGAACACAACTAATGTACGACGCTCTTATTATTGGTGGAGGTGCTGCGGGTCTATCTTGTGCTTTAGTTTTAGGGTCTGCTAAAAATAAACCTTTTGCCAAAGACAAACATATTGGCATTATTGCACATCAAAAAACATCGCATCTTCAAACAGCTTTATTCAACAATGTACTGGGCTTACCCCCTAAAACTACTGGAGCTTCAATTTTAGAAAGCGGAAAAAAGCAATTAACAGATTTATACCCACACATTAATCAGGTTGAAGGTGAAAAAGTCTTAGAGTTATCAAAATCTGAAGACCTTTTTAAAATAAGAACTAACAAAAATACTTATATAGCAAAAATTATTGTCGTTGCTGTTGGCTACACTAACTTAATGACCATTAAAGGACTTGAACATTATACTGAACCCCATCCAAGAACTCCTATTGAAAAAAACAGGATTTGGTTAAAAAACACGGATCATTTAATTGAAGAGAACCTATATGTTGCTGGCACACTTGCGGGATGGCGTAGTCAGTTTGCCATAGCTTCTGGAAGTGGCGCACACGTGGCTACCGATATTTTGACACTTTGGAATGGCGGAAAGGACACCAAGGTGCATGATAAGGTTGAAGCTTAAAAATATTTAGGCATATCTTTACTTTCTCCTGAAGTATTCTTTACCGTTTAAGAACCAATCAGCAACCAATTTTGAAGCTTACAAAATTAAATGGATTAAGAAAAAACGAATTGATGAATGATTGAACTTAGAATTTATAAATAAAAAAATGCTAGAGGTTTAAAGCCAAACGAAAACCAAAATCCATATTACTTTCCCCCTTAGGCCAGTCAGTACGTTTAATAACACGCAAAGAGTACGGAAACAAAAACCAAGAACCATTACGCACAACAGCTGATGAAGCCCTAGGGCTGTCTATCCATGCACTACCATTAGCTGGTCCTCCGCTGCCAGGACTATGCCAATCATCCTCACACCATTCAGACACATTACCACTCATGTCAAATAAACCTAGATTATTTGGTTTTTTAGTACCTACCTTATGGCGTTTATTGCCCGAGTTCGATTTACACCACGCATAATCGATTAATTCATCTTCACTATTCGTACCTGCCCATTCAGTGCGATTTAAACTTCCTCCCCCTGCCGCATACTCCCACTGCGCTTCACTTGGTAAAACAAATTTCTTTTTGGTTAATTTATTTAATCTTTCCAAAAAAACTTGAATCTCATTCCAACTTACGTCCTCAACTGGACAATCATAACAATCATATAAAAAATCTTCATTATGGTATTTCAACATAACAGCATACCATAGTTTTTCTGTTACCTCTGTCTCACACATATAAAAGTTGGAAATGGTCTTAATTTCTCCATTCTTTTCATTCTCAAAAAAATCGTCCTCACTTCCCATTTTAAATTGCCCTCCTTCTACTAATATCATCTTAAAAGATACATTGTTTACTGTTTCTATAAAAGAACTAGAATTACCAACGGAAGAAGATTTACATGAATTTATTATAAAAGAAATTAAAAATATTTTTAGAAAGATCTTTATAAACATATTATTCCCAAACGGTTGCATATTAACCATAAAAACTACATTTTTAGTTATTATTAATTGATTCTTCAATAGAAACTTGTGTTTTCAAAACTGCTATAGAAGATATGCGTAAAGATATTATAATCGAATATTTTTGTATGCCTATTCGGTCATTAAAAAATGAAAGAGGTTCGTATTTTACAGATTATAAAACTGTCTTTTTTTTTTGGGGGGGGGGGGGGGGGGGGGGGGTGAATAAAAAAAAAAAAAAAAAAAAAAAAAAAAAAAAAAAAAAAAAAAAAAAAAAAAAAAAAAAAAAAAAAAAAAAAAAAAAAAAAAAAAAAAAAAAAAAAAAAAAAAAAAAAAAAAAAAAAAAAAAAAAAAAAAAAAAAAAAAAAAAAAAAAAA
>CANNAN010000004.1 GCA_947502635.1 uncultured Flavobacteriaceae bacterium | reverse complement strand
TAGTTAGTTAGTTAGTTAGTTAGTTAGTTAGTTAGTTAGTTAGTTAGTTAGTTAGTTAGTTAGTTAGTTAGTTAGTTAGTTTTCTAAAACTTCGGTTGCAGCTTCTGCCGCGGCTGCGGCTGCTATAGCGGCAAATTCAGAATTCATAGCTGTACCATCAAAGTATATATGTTCTTCTACAATTTTTCCGTCAACAAATTGTACTGCCAGATGAACAGGGATTGTTAGTTCTTTTTTATTTGCAGCAAATGTCCCTACATGTGTAGCCCAATAATAAACCCAGGTTTCGTCTTCTTTGTCCAGAACCATTTCAATGTACTCTTTATCATGGTTAAAGCCATAAGTAGACATGGCACTAGTCATTGCTTTTAAGCCTTCGAGTCTTTTTTCAATAGTTAATGGTTTTGTAGAATTAACAAATACTTTTGCTGTGTCTGAAAAATGACTTTTCCATTTATCCCAATTACCAGTTTCGTAGGCTTTTATACCTGATTTTAACGTCTCAATTTCTGCGGATTCAGCAAAATAACGCTGTGTTTTTTTTTCGCAAGCGATAAAAAGAATCACAGCCAATAGTAATACAAAAAGTTTTTTCATTTCATTTATGGTTTTAAGTTAGTTCTCAAATTAAACCATAAGCAAATGCAAGAAAAGAAGCTCTTTTTTGATGAGATAAAGTATGTATAGAGTCAGGGACTCTTAGGAGATAAGAGTTCTAATGTACTGAAAAAAAATAAATTAACAAAAAAAGAAGCGTATGAGTTTAGATGTGTTCAAAAAAACTAAACATATTGCCACCATAACTTTTAGAATAACTATAGTGGTTTGAATTAGATAAATCTGTGTGTTTAGAGTGTTCTATTATCAGAATACCGTCTTCAAGTAACATGTTATTTTGAAAAACTAATTCTGAAATTTTAGTAAACTGTTCCTCTGAAAAACTGTAAGGTGGATCTGCAAATATGATGTTAGTTTGCGAATTAGACTTTTCTAAAAATTTAAAAACATTACTTTTAATAGTGTTTATTGGCATTTCAAAAGCTTCAGCTGTTTTGTTTATAAATTTAATACAGCCATAATCCTGATCTACACAGGTAATATTCTGAGTGCCTCTTGATGCAAATTCGTAGCTTATATTTCCAGTACCAGCAAATAAATCTAAAACAGAAATAGCGTCAAAATAAAATAAATTGTTTATAATATTAAACAAGGATTCCTTGGCCATATCGGTAGTAGGCCTTACTGGTAAATTTTTTGGAGCTACAATTTTTCTACTTTTATATATACCTGAAATAATACGCATTAAAAACTTTTTATTAGAGTGAAATCTGAGTAATCGTATTTTGGTTTTTCATTATATTTATAAGTGTCATTTCGACTACCAAAACCTACATTTCTTATGTATTTATATGCAATTTGATATAAATCATCTTCTTTGTTAATATCACCTATTAAGACTAAATTTAATGTTTCTGGGTTTAGCTTTAGTTGTTCCGCAGTAAATAGAACGTAATAAATGAAATCTTCTTTAGTTGTGTATTCAAATGTATTATAAAGTAAAAGTTGCCCTTTTTCAATAATAACTATTTCAAAATGATTTTTATTTACATTTAAATATACTTTAGTCGTATTGGTGTTTTTCTCAATAAGCAAAATTTCTTCAATTAAAACTGTAGAAATATGCTTAAAGGTAAATGAACCAAATTTTTCATATATAAAATTATTAATGTTTATATACGGTACATATACATTAACACTGTCATTTAATACAATATCATCGTGGGTAATGAAGTCAGATTTAAGAATTTTAGAGTTAAACTTTAAATAATCTGCTAAGCTTCCTTCTTCAAATAGTGGCTTTGGTACTAGAGTAGATAATTCATTATCATGAATCACACAGATATTAGAGAATGATTCTTGTAAAGCAGTTTCTGTGTTAAAAATATTTTTAAAATAATCTAAAAGCTCTAAAGGAGGAAGTTTTTTATTAAAATTAAAATGTTTTAAGGCAGATATAGTCTGGAATTCCTTTTGTAGTATACAAAAAGAAAGTCCACTCAAACTTATTTGAATGGACAATTCTAGATCACTTAATTTATTAAGATTTTTATTCGGCTGAGCCATAATTTGTTGGCCAGTTTCCAACTGTTTTAACTTCGTCCATAGAGCCTACTTTTAGTACGTCACCATTTACTCCGTCTACAGAAACAACTTGGTTTTCTTGCATAAGAAGGTCTGGGTTCTGATCAAATAAAATAACATTTTTCGATACAGATGCTTCAAAAACAGGTATTTGTATATTGTTTTGTTCTAAATATCCAGATTGTAATTTAAATTTAGCCCCAACTTCTCCCACAGGAACTTGCATCATGGTCTTATAGCGCTCTGAAGTTTTAAATAAAGAATCTTTTACAGAAACAAAACCTAAAGTGTCTATTACTACTATTTCTTTAGTAGTATCAACTCCATATTGTTCTGTTAATACTTCATCTATAATAGTAGAATCTCTACGTTGTGTAATGGTATATTTTGCAGTATCAATAAACTTGATTAAACTCTCAAAATTATTAGAAAATTTACCAGTAACTTGTTTATGAGCAAGTTGAGAATCTCTAATATCGATTAAACTTGTAATAACTTTTTTATAGCGTTTATTTTTAAGTTTGTTGAATTGAATTGGCTCATAAATGGACAAATACGTTTGATAGCCTAAAAAACCAATCAAAAGCCATAGAGCAATTGTTAAAACAGGTTTTAATTTTGAAGGTATGAATTTGTCAACCAGCTTTACCAAGCCAATTGTAACCAGTATCACTAATACTGCGATAAGAATAAATGTCAACATAGGATGTTTTTTATTAAAAGTCTTTTCGCAAATCTACAATTTTTTTTTAATCGTAAAAACCTCAGAGAGTAAAAATCATTTCTATCTTTGAATAATTTTTAATTTGTCGAAACTCTAAATGACGTCATCCGAATTTTATTCCCTTATAAAACAGCAGTTTCCGTTTAAACCAACACTTAAACAAAATATTGTTTTACAACAGCTTTCTGAATTTATTTTTAGCAAAGCACCAAATATACTATATGTACTTAAAGGATATGCAGGTACAGGTAAGACAACTATTGTAGGAACTATCGTTACAAATCTATGGAAAGCAAAAAAAAGTGCCGTCCTCATGGCTCCAACTGGTAGAGCAGCTAAGGTAATCTCTAATTATTCGTCAAAAGAAGCGTTTACTATACATAAAAAAATATATTTTCCGAAGAAAGAAAAAAATGGTGGTGTTAAATTTGTTTTGCAGCCTAATAAGCATAAAAATACCATTTTTATAGTAGATGAAGCATCCATGATACCAGATACACCTGGGGATTCAAAACTTTTTGAAAATGGCTCATTATTAGACGATTTAATGCAGTATGTGTATTCTGGTCATCAATGCAAATTACTTTTAATTGGTGATACAGCTCAATTGCCACCTGTTAAATTAGATATAAGTCCTGCTTTGAATGAAGACTCTCTTGGGTTAAATTATAATAAAGAGGTTACCAGAATGGAATTAGATGAAGTTGTGAGGCAAGGACAAGATTCTGGTATTCTTGCTAATGCTACCGTATTACGTGAAGCGTTGTCACATAGTATTTACGATAGTTTTAAGTTTGATTTAGCCGATTTTAATGATATTATAAGGTTGATAGATGGACATGAAATTATGGACGCTATTAACGATGCTTATGGTGATTTGGGTAAAGAAGATACGGCTATTATAGTAAGAAGCAATAAACGCGCGAATTTATATAATCAACAAATACGCAATAGGATACTATTCAATGAAAGTGAACTCTCTGCTGGTGACTACTTAATGGTGGTTAAGAATAACTACTTTTGGATTAAACCAACTACCGAAGCTGGTTTTATCGCTAATGGCGATATTATTGAGGTTCTCGAAATATTTAGCATTCAGGAACTTTATGGTTTTCGTTTTGCAGAAGTCAAAATACGAATGGTCGATTACCCTAAAATGATACCTTTTGAAACCGTTTTACTTTTAGATACTATTGAAGCTGAAACGCCTTCATTACCTTACGAGGATTCAAATAGACTATATCAAGAAGTTATGAAAGATTTTGAAAATGAATCCAGTAAGTATAAAAAGTTTTTAAAAGTAAAAGGGAATAAACACTTTAATGCACTTCAAGTAAAATTTTCTTATGCCATTACATGTCATAAATCTCAAGGAGGGCAATGGGATACTGTTTTTGTAGAGCAGCCTTATTTACCAAATGGTATTGATAAAGAGTATCTACGTTGGCTATATACCGCTGTAACGAGAGCCAAAGAAAAATTATATCTTATTGGTTTTAAGGATGATTTTTTTGAGGAAGATTAGTTCGATAATTAGTCTTGATTGTTTTCGGTTGTATGTTTTAATGTCTTTATGATATTAAAGTATTCGATTAAAGCCTAAGATTGTTCATAATTTTAAAAGTTTAGACAACATAAAGACAAAATCTAACAATAATTATTCTATTTTTGAATTAGATTCTGACCTTAAATAATTATGAAAATAATTTCAATGATTCCTGCGCGTTATAGTGCATCGCGGTTTCCAGGAAAACTTATGCAAGACCTAGGGGGAAAAACGGTCATATTGCGTACATACGAAGCTACATTGGCTACTAATTTGTTCGACGACGTATTTGTTGTTACAGATAACAAAGTTATTTATGATGAAATTGTAAATAATGGTGGTAAAGCAATGATGAGCAAAAAAGAGCATGATTGTGGAAGTGATAGAATAGCCGAAGCTGTAGAGTTTATGGATATAGATATCGTAATAAATGTTCAGGGAGACGAACCATTTACAGATAGGGAGTCGTTGGCTAAACTAATTGAAGTCTTTAAAGAAGACCCTGATAAAAGTATAGATTTGGCGTCTTTAATGGTTCATATTACAGATATTGATGAGATTAATAACCCAAACACCGTAAAGGTTATTGTAGATCAATCAAATTTTGCTCTTTATTTTTCTCGGAGCCCAATTCCTTATCCAAGAGAAAAAATGACAGGAGTAAAATACTATAAACATAAAGGCGTTTATGCTTTTAGAAAGGAGGCGATACTAGATTTTTATAAGTTACCGATGTTGCCATTAGAAGCTTCTGAAAAAATAGAGTGTATCCGTTATTTGGAATATGGAAAACGGATTAAAATGGTAGAAACAGATGTTCAAGGTGTTGAGATTGATACACCAGAAGATTTAGAACGTGCCAAGAAATTATGGAAATAACCTGCGTTGAATTTGTTCTAGTAACGCATTAAATGTAAATGAATTGATAAAAAACTACGAAAATGTAAAAGTTATAGGTTTTGATGCTGATGACACTCTTTGGGTAAATGAGACCTATTTTCGTGAAGCTGAAGAAGCATTTTGCAGATTATTATCAGACTATGAGACTCCAAATAAAATAGATCAGGAATTGTTTAAAATGGAAATTGCTAACTTACCTGTATATGGGTATGGAGTTAAAGCTTTTGTATTATCTATGGTCGAGTCTGCTTTAGAATTATCTAACTATAATGTACCACATAAAACAATTGAAGCCATACTTAACATTGGTAAAAGTATGCTTGACAAACCAGTAGAATTATTGGATGGTGTTGAAGAAGTTTTAAAAACATTCTCAAATAAATACCGTTTAATTCTTGCTACTAAGGGCGATTTGTTAGATCAAGAGCGTAAACTGGAAAAGTCGGGGTTAACTCGTTATTTTCATCATATAGAAGTATTAAGTGATAAACAGGAAACTAATTATTCTAAATTATTAAATCACTTGGATATTAAACCATCAGAGTTTTTAATGATAGGAAATTCTTTAAAATCTGATGTGTTGCCATTAGTGAATATAGGAGCTCATGCGATTCATGTTCCTTTCCATACAACTTGGGCACATGAGCAAGTCACAGAAAAAGAAACAAACGGAAAAACTTATAAAACGATAAGTAGTTTACGAGATGTTATAAAATTATTAGAGTAGTTGAAGATTTTAGATATAAATACCTGGAATAGAAAGCAGCATTACGAGCACTTTTGTAAGTTAAAAGATCCTTATTTTGCTGTAACCATTCCTTTTGATGTAACTAAAGCGTATAAATTTTCGAAAGAGAATAACATAAGTTTTTTTGCGAAGTATTTGCATGATTGTATGAAAGCTATTAATGTGACTGATAATTTTCGATATAGAATAGAAAATAAAAATGTTGTAGACTATGAAATTATTCATGCATCGGCTACAATTATGAGAAGTAATAAAACATTTGGTTTTTCTTTTATTGAATATCATGATGATTTGAATATTTTTGTAAAAAATTTAGAAAATGAAAAAGAAAGAATTGAAAACTCAACAGCATTGTATCCACCTCAAAGTGGAGTGAACTGTATACACTGTTCTGTAATACCTTGGTTTCATTTTTCTGGACACAAAGAACCTGTTTCTGGAGTGTTGGATTCTGTACCAAAAATTGCATTCAGTAAGATTAAAGAGGTTGATGAAGCGCTCATGATGAATATTTCTATTAATGTAAATCATGCATTAGTAGATGGTTATCATGTTGGCTTATTTTCAGAAAAACTTCAAGAATTATTAAATAAATAGAATTTTTAAAATAAATATTATTTTTACCTTTTGTAAAAAAAATCTGTTAAATGAATTATAAAAACTTTCCAATGGTGCCAAGAATTATTTTTGGCAGAGGTAGTTTCAATCAATTAAACGATATTTTATCCCCAAATCGTTTGAACGTTAATGCACCTTTTATTTATTTGGTGGATGATGTTTTTAAGAACAATTCTGGGCTAACTTCAAGAATAGAGTTATCGTATGATGACAAAATTATTTTTATTTCTTCAAAAGAAGAACCGAAAACGTCTCAAGTAGATGCGTTAGTTGAAGAAATTATCTTATTAAATAAAGAACGTCCTTCAGGAATTATAGGTATAGGAGGAGGCACGCTTTTAGATCTGGCTAAAGCTGTTGCTATTATGCTAACAAATGAAGGAGAAGCTAAAGATTATCAAGGTTGGGATTTAGTGAAAAATGAAGGGGTTTACCATGTAGGTATTCCAACTATATCAGGTACTGGAGCTGAAGTATCCAGAACAACTGTTCTTACAGGACCTCATAAAAAACTTGGCATAAATTCAGACTTCACACCATTTGATCAAGTCATATTAGATTCCGAGCTCACAAAAAATGTGCCTACAGATCAATGGTTCTATACAGGAATGGATTGTTATATCCATTGCATAGAATCATTAAATGGTACGTATTTAAATGCTTTTAGTCAAAGTTATGGCGATATGGCCTTAGATTTATGTAAAGAGATCTTTTTAAGTGATAACCTTTCTGAGGTTGAAGCTCAAGAAAAATTGATGATGGCTTCATGGCATGGTGGCATGAGTATTGTATATTCTCAAGTAGGTGTAGCTCATGCTATGAGTTATGGTTTGTCTTATTTGTTAGGCACAAAACATGGCATAGGTAATTGTATTGTTTTTAATCATTTAGAAGAGTTCTATCCAGAAGGGGTGAAGCTTTTCAAAGAAATGAAAGCAAAGCACCATATTGAATTACCAGAAGGTATTTGCGCTAATTTGTCAGATGAGGAATTTAATACAATGATTGATATTTCATTGAGTTTAGAGCCACTTTGGGAAAATGCTTTAGGAAAAAATTGGAAAAAAACGATGACGCGCGAAAAATTAAAGGCTCTTTATCAAAAGATGTAGTATGCGATGGCTAGCTAAACTTATTTATTTTAAAATATTGAGATGGAAAGTTGCAGGCAACATATACATATCAAAAAACTTAATTAAAAAAGCAATTATTATTACCGTGCCACATACAAGTTGGCATGACTTTTATATTGGTATTTTATTGCGTTCTATACTAAATGTAAAAATAAATTTTATTGGTAAAAAAGAATTATTTGTCTTTCCAGCAGGGTGGTTTTTTAAGCTAATGGGAGGGATCCCAATTGATAGACATACTAAAGAAAATAAAGTAGACATAATCGCTAAATTATTTGAAGAAAAAGAAGAGTTAAGAATGGCTTTAGCTCCAGAAGGAACTCGCAAAAAAGTAGATAAATGGCGCACAGGCTTTTATTATATAGCTAAAAAAGCCAATGTGCCTATAATTATGATCACATTTGATTTTGAAAATAAACAAAATAAAATTTCAGAACCTTTTTATCCAACAGATGATATAGAAACTGATCTTGAGTTTATGCGTAATTATTTTAAAGGTGTAAAAGGGAAGGTCGCCGAATATTCTTAATGTTTTTTTTCGATTTACCTAAATATGGCATAGAGTTTGAATATTATTTTGTGTATTAGAAATGAAACATAAAGTAAACAATTATTTGTCCCTAAAAAGAAACATTTCTAATTCATAAAATCCAAAAGAGGTTATCTTACTAAGACAACCTCTTTTTTTATTTAGAGTGCTTTTATGTTCTTACTTTATTTCCTTTAAAGCATTATTTATTAGTGTCCTTAAATGTTGTTTATGAGCTCTTGATGCAATATTGCCTGTATTTGTAGCCATAGTTTTAATATTCTTTAAATTATATAATGCCATAGACTTTGCATTATTTGTATACCTACTATTTTGTTTTCCTGTAAGTATATCTATAAGCATATTGGTATATTCTAGTTGCAAATTTTGCCTAAAAGAGTTAACGTTAGAATAAATGTCAACTTTAAAAATGGCTTTGTTCAAATCATTCATAAAAGCTGATAAACTATAAGTATTGCCATATAATTCAGAATCTGTAATTCTTTGTAAAGTGTTAGGATGTAAAATATGATTGAGTACATTTTTTTGATACCCTAACACTTGACTATGAATTTTAGGGTCTTCGGGTGTTCTAAAATTAAACCCTCTTCTTTGCATTGCTAAATAGTTATACAAATCATTAGGTGCATTAAAAGCATTAGGTGCAAATACATATTTACTTAAAGCATTCATAGCTCGCTTTTGATCCGTTAAACTTACTGGCGTATAAGGTTGGTTTTTATTATTTTGTCCTGCCATAGCTCTGTCAACATATACACCACCAATGAATCTTGATATAACATTGGCAGCACTTCCCCTTTGGCTACTTAAAATATAATAAGCTTGTCTTAATTCCTGATAGGATTGTCCAGATTTAGTAAACTTATCTTTTATACCAGCCATCATAGTTTGGATCGTTTCAAATCGATCAATTGAATACCTAATTTGGTCATTAGACATATCTCCAACCATAACCCTTGGGTCAATAGCTTTTCCAGGAGCGCGCATATCATCGGCATCATTGCCAAAAATAAGCTCTGGTTTAGTTGATTGATCTAATAATTTTGTACGTTCATGCTTAGTTTTAAAAGGCGTATATCCAAATTGAATAGCCCAAACATCATAAGGTCCAACAGCTGTATCATAGTACTGTCCTTGCTTTGTTCTATCTTTTGTTAAGTTAATAGCAGCATAATCCATTACAGAACCTGTTAGACATTTACCTTTTATAAAATCGGCATTAGCCAATTGTTCTGGAGTGAATAATTGACTTGCTTTCATATTGTGATTTAAACCGAGTGTATGCCCAATTTCGTGCATGATTAAAGCGGTCATAGCTTCTTTCTTCATACGTTTCATCTCTAAATCTGAAGCATTTGTAGCTTTCAATACCGTATTTCCAAAAAGCATATTTTCATGCATAACATGTCCTAAAGAACAATACATCTTGTGATCTTCTTCCATATTTGTATTCTCAAAAGTCTCATGTAAAGAAGCTAAATCAAATAATTTATCATACATCACCCTATTGGTAAAATGCACATATTCTAACATAATATCTGCACCTAAAATCTGACCTGTTTTTGGATTCACAAAGCTAGGGCCATAACCACCAAACGGAGGCTGTGGAGAGGATGTCCAACGCAATACATTGTATCTTATATCTCCAGCATCCCAATTTGCATCGTCTGGTTGAATTTTAACGACCATGGCATCTCTGAATCCTGCTTTTTCAAAAGCAACATTCCATTTTAAAACGGCTTTTTTTATAGTGTCTCGCCATTCTGCAGGTGTCGAATTTTCTATCCACCAAATAATAGGCTCAACAGGTTCTGAAATAGTAGCATTTGGGTCTTTCTTTTTTAAATTCCAACGATGTACTAAGTCACGATAGGGAGTTGCACTAGTAGATGTTTGGTCATCTACTTTGGTTGTGAAATAACCGACTCTAGGGTCGTCATATCTAATATCATAATCGTTTTCAGGTAATGCTATTAAGCTATGGAATACTTTAATACTTACATTCCTTCCATCAGTCACAGCGTTAGAACCTCTATTTAGAACAGAAGACGAGGAATATACATATTCTACTGCCAAATCCGTATTATTATCATAATTTCGAATCGCACCTATTTTAGTTTTTGTCTTATTTAAATTCCCCAATTTAAAAGCAGTAGGTGATGCTCTAGGAGATCTTGGCCGCTTAATTTGAGATAGGGTTTCGGCTAAAAATAGGTTATCAGCTTTTATTAGGTACAATCCCTTTTTTTTGTCAAAACTCTCAATTTTTATACTAGCCATATTTCCGTTGCTAATATTAGCATCTTTAGATTTAGAAAGTTCACTTTCTGGATCAAAATAAAATGATGTGTTCTGTGTTATAAATTCAATCTTATTAAAATATTTTTGAATTTTAAACACTTTAGAGTCTCTATATGAGCCTCTAATAATTCTTCCTGCATCCATAACACCATCTGCAATTTGGCTAAAATAGATATACTCTTTGTTTATTTGATCTTCAGAAATAATCATTTGTATAGATCCAGTTATCGTATCTTGATAAATGGTAAATAGACCATCAATTTTTTTACTGGATTTTACTAATTCTTCAATTGTTTTTTTCTTTGGTTTTTTCTTAACAGGTTTGGCTGCTACTTCTATTAAATCTTTCTTCTTTCCTTTTTTTCTTTTTTGAGCTTGTGCGTTTTCAGATATAGAAAAAAGCATTAGTGTTAATACAAAACATATGAGTTTTGTAGCTTTTATATTTTTAAATTTCATAATATTAAAACGATTAGAACTTAATTTATTTATTGTTTAGAATTAGTCACTATAAAATTAGAAATAAAGAATAGTTATGTCTATAAAAAAATGTTAAAAGAAACCTAATGTTATATATTTTAAAGACTTATAGTAGATAATATATCAGTATCTTTAACCATTATGATAAAAGATACTAAGATTGCTGTGCTAATTGATGGAGACAATATTCCATCAAAATATATTTCTGAAATGATGGAAGAAATAGCAAAATATGGAACACCAACTATAAAGAGAATTTATGGAGATTGGACAAAACCGCATTTATCTAAGTGGAAAAATATATTACTTGAAAATGCCATTACACCTATCCAACAGTATGGTTATACTACAGGAAAGAATGCTACAGATTCAGCCATGATAATTGATGCCATGGATATTTTGTATTCAGAAAAAGTAAATGGTTTTTGTTTAGTGTCTTCAGATAGTGATTTTACAAAATTGGCTACTCGATTACGAGAAGCAGGAATGCAAGTTTATGGTATGGGAGAAAAGAAAACACCTAACCCATTTATTGTTGCTTGTGATAAGTTTATTTATTTGGAAATCCTTAAAAAGGATATTGAAAAAGACGATAAAGAAGGCAAATCTAAAAAGGCTAATTTGTATAATATCACTCCTAAAGTAATTAGGCTTCTAAAAAATTCTGTATCTGATGCAGCAGATGATGATGGTTGGGCTTTTTTAGGAGATGTAGGCTCTTTGATTCTTAAGAAACAACCTAATTTTGATTCTAGAAATTTTGGTTTTGATAAATTAACACCACTTTTTAAATCGTTAGATCATTTTGAAATGGAACAACGCGACCAAAGTAATGGACGGTTTAAATTGATTTATGTTAAGAATAAATAGTTTAACAAGTTTAAATTTATAGATATACCATTAATAGTGAATTCCCGTTTTCGCTCTAATGACAGATTTTTTCTTTGTAATTTTTTATAATTCTCCTAAGATTTTATCCATAACCCAGCTAGTATGAAGTGCGGAGCCTCCAGAAGAAGGATGTGTGTGATTTTTTTTAATTAGCATATCTCGCATGCCTTCTACATGATGTAGTTGTATATGTTTTGGGTGTTCGATAACTAATTCTTCGCTTTTGGTATCGCTGTTTAATATGATTGGATTGTTGTGAAATACAGAGAATAGTATGGTTCCTTTGCTTCCGAAAATTTGAACTTTATCAGTGTGATCATCACAGCCAAAATTCCAACTACCAGAGCCCGTTGTACCATTTTCATGTACCCAACAAGCAGTAACAGCATCTTTTGAAGAGTAAAAGCCTTGTTGGTTAAGGCTTAACCCATGAGCATTTTTTATGTCACCTAGTAAATGAGTGAATAAATCAAGCCCATGGCTTGCCAAATCATCAAAATAACCGCCAGGAGCTATTTCAGAATCTGTTCGCCAATTATATACTTTGGATTTATCTATATCACTGGCTGGTTTACTTAAATGCCAATTGATATGTCTCACGTCTCCTATATAATTATTATCTAACCAATTTTTTATTTGATTAAATCTAGGCAAAGATCTTCTATAATAAGCAACAAATAATGGTAAATCTTTATCCTTGAAAGCGTTGTATATTTTAAGACTATCCTTATAGGAAGGAGACATTGGTTTTTCTATACAGCAAATTTTCCCTGCACTAGCAATTTTTAATGCATAAAATTTATGAGTGTCTGGAGGTGTCGCTATATATACAGCATCAATATTGCGATCATTAATTAAGTCATCTGCATTTTCATAAACCTTATCTATCTTGTGTCTTTGTGCGTAGTCCTTAGCTTTATCAAAATCTCGCCTCATAACAGCAGCTAGTACAAAACCCTTTGTTGCTTTGTAAGCAGGTCCACTTTTAACTTCTGTGACATTTCCGCAGCCAATAATTCCCCATCTAATTGAGTTATTTAATTTTTGAGAATCTGACATATGGTTTTATTAAATTGAGAAAAATTACTCGGTACTTTCTTGCATGGTGTGGTAGACGTTTTGCACATCATCATCATCATCTAACTTTTCTAAAAGCTTCTCAACATCAGTAATTTGTTCAGCTGAGAGGGGTTTCGTTACTTGTGGAATCCGTTCAAATCCTGAGGATAAAATTTCAATTTCACGAGTTTCTAACTCTGCTTGAATGGCCCCAAAACTTTCAAAAGGCGCGTAGATTAATATTCCGTCTTCGTCAGCAAAAACCTCTTCAGCTCCAAAATCTATAAATTCCAGTTCAACTTCTTCAGGGTCTAAACCTTCCGCATTAATTCTAAAATTACAAGTATGATCGAACATAAAAACTACAGAACCAGAAGTTCCTAAACTACCATTGTTTTTATTAAAATAACTACGGACATTAGCAACTGTTCTCGTGTTATTATCGGTTGCAGTTTCAACTAAAACAGCAATTCCATGGGGAGCATACCCTTCAAAAATAACTTCTTTATAATCGCCTTGACTTTTATCACTTGCTTTTTTTATAGCACGTTCTACATTGTCCTTAGGCATATTAACAGCCTTTGCATTTTGTATTACGGCTCTTAAACGGGAATTACTTGCGGGGTCAGGGCCACCTTCTTTTACCGCCATAACAATATCTTTACCTATGCGAGTAAAGGCTTTGCTCATAGCTGACCAACGTTTCATCTTTCTTGCTTTTCTAAATTCAAAAGCTCTTCCCATAATACTGATATTTTATTTTTATTTTCTCGGAGGAGAAAACATCATTAATTTAACTGAATGTTGTTTATATCGGCAAATTTAAAAAAATCTACTAATCAACATAATGGTTGTCGATTTTAATTTTTTTGAATGTAATGACTGCCTGCTGAATATTGATTGTTTTAAACGATACTATTCCTCATCTGGTTCAACAATAAACTCAATGGCTTCAGCTAATTTAAAATCTTTATCGGTAATACCATGAGCATCATGGGTGGATAGTGAGATAGTAAGGATATTATATGTGTTAGACCAATTTGGGTGATGGTTTAAGGCTTCACACTCGAAAGCAATTCTACTCATAGCACTAAAGCAATCTTTGAAATTTTCGAATTCAAATTCGGCATGAATGGCATTATCATAATAATCCCAATCTGGAAAGTGTAATAATCGTTTTTCTATATCTTGTTCTGAAAGTTTACTCATAAAATTAAATGTTTAAGTAGATGTGATTTGACTAAATTAATGATTTCAGGAATTAAAATCAATTATAATTTCAACTCTGATACTATTTGCTGACTTACAAGCTGAAGATGTTTAGGTAATAGATTATATTTCGGTAATACAGCTAAATACCGAGCATCGTTAGTGGTATAAACATTTTTATAAGTCACTTTGCTATTGAATTCAAAAGAATCCACAATTTCTTTTATAAAATCATCATGGTGTACCAAATCGCTGCTTCCCAAATGAAAAATACCTGATTTATTTCTATTGATAATATAGTGGACTTGTTGTGTTACTTTTATATCATTAGTTACATTCATAATTAAGTTAGGAAACACTTCTATAGGTTCTTTTTCTTTTATGTTTTCATGTATTTCAGATATTCTGGGAGATTGTGCTCCAAAAACCATGGGTAACCTTAAAATAGCGACTTGCTTTTTAGGCATACGTAATAACATATTTTCAATTTTAATTTTGAAATGCCCATAAATACTATTGCTTAAGGTTTTATCTGTTTCGTAACTAGGATATTTACTATAAGCATCAAAAACATTTGCAGAAGATATAAAGATGAGTTTTATTTTGTTTGTAAACACATACTCTGCTAAGTGTTGATGTGCTACTAATTGCGCTGAAAAATCACCACGAAGTGCTGAAATAACAATAGTAGGTTTTACTATTTCTAATATTTCATAAACATCGTCTTCCTCTATATTATATTGAAAGAAGTGTTTGTTCTTTTCATGCTGTTTATTTGAAACATTGTATGTTCCGAATGTTTTAAAATAGGAGCAGAGCTCTTTATAAATAGCACCGCCTAAAAAACCACTGGCACCTAGGATTAAAACTCTATGTTTGCTTTCTTTCGTCTGCCTTTTCATTTAGCGGAAAAATACTTTTTATCAATTAACCTTTATAAAAGGGCAATTTTACGACGGTTGCTGGAATGGCATTTTTACGTATCTGAATATTAATTTTACTATTAACATCGGCAAAAATAGTTGGGACATATCCCAAACCAATGCCTTTCCCTAAAGATGGAGACATCGTGCCCGATGTTACAATACCTATTTTGTGACCGTTGCTATCAACAATATCATAACCATGTCTAGGAATGCCACGTCCATCTAATTCAAAAGCAATTAATTTACGCTCTATACCTTTTTGCTTTTCGGCCTCTAATGCTTTAGAATTTGTAAACTCTTTAGAAAATTTAGTAATCCAGCCTAAACCAGCTTGAATAGGAGAGGTGGTATCATCAATATCATTTCCATAAAGGCAATAGCCCATTTCTAAACGTAAGGTGTCACGAGCAGCTAGTCCAATAGGTTTGATTCCGTAATCTGCCCCCGCTTCAAATACTTTATCCCAAATTTGCTTTACTTCTGTATTCTTGCAGTAAATTTCAAAGCCACCACTTCCTGTGTAGCCTGTAGCAGATATAATAACATGGTCTATACCTGCAAAATCACCAACAACAAAATTGTAAAATTTTATAGCCGATAAATCATGACTGGTAATAGCTTGCATAGCTTCGATAGCTTTTGGACCTTGAATAGCAAGTAGGGAATAATCTTCACTCAAATTACGCATGGTAGCGCCAACATCATTTTTAGACTGAATCCATTTCCAATCCTTTTCAATATTACTTGCATTAACAACTAATAAATAAGTCTCTTCTTTTATTTTATAGATAATTAAATCGTCTACAATACCGCCATTATCATTTGGTAAACAACTGTATTGCGCTTTACCAACTGTTAATTTTGAGGCGTCATTACTAGATACTTTTTGTATTAAATCTAAAGCATAGGCGCCTTCAATTAAGAATTCACCCATATGAGACACATCAAATACACCAACAGCTTGTCTTACCGTTTCATGTTCTATATTCACACCTTCATATTGTACAGGCATATTGTAGCCTGCAAAAGGTACTATTTTAGCTCCAAGTGCTTCGTGAGTTGATGTTAATACAGTGTTTTTCATTGTCGCTTATTAATAATTAAATTTTGTAGCGCAAAACTACACAAATTCGTAATATTCCAACCTAAAAAGTTTTGTTAAAAAAGAAAGACTATATCGGCATCTTAGGTTTTATAAGGTAACGATAAATAAACGATAGCCTATTGATGTATCCTTCAGCTTTTTTAGTCCTATTTTATCTATTAAAGAGTTTAAGTTCTTAAATTATAAAATGTAAGATATTACCTTAATAGTATTGTGAATTTTCATATTTTAGACCACCAAATTTTTTTTAATTAAAATTACTTATGTTATGAAACAATTAAAACTTTGGGTTGGCATATGGCTAACCCTTATGATCTCATTTGCTGCAAGTTCACAAACAGTAAATGTCACTGGCACTTCTCAGAAGTGGCACAAACTAACAGTCTCCCTAACATTACCAGGGAATGTCTTAACAGAAACGAATAATACATTCAGAAATTCACGAATGGATGTTGTTTTTACAAGACCAGATGGAAGTACTTTAAGGGTGCCAGGCTTTTTTGCTGCAGACGGAAATGCTGCAAATACTAATGCAACAGAAGGAAATGTATTTAAAGCTTATCTGAGACCAGACCAATTGGGAGCATGGTCATATCAAGTATTATATTATACAGGTACAGATGTCGCTACCAATGCTATTGGCAGCTTACCATCTCCAGTATATAACCTTACGGGTAATGTTGGGAATATAGTAGCTTCTAACAAAACCATTCCAGATTTAAGGGCCAAAGGAAAATTACAATATCAAAAGACAGGTACTAACAATCAAAGAAGATATCTTCGGTTTGCAGAAACAGGAGAGTATTTTTTGAAATTCGGTCCAGATTCACCCGAAAATTTTCTGGATTACAACGATTTCGATTTTGCTGATAGCAGAAATAATTGTTCTCTCTGTGTTCAGCATTTTTATGGTCCGCATTCAGGAGATTTTAATACAGGAGACCCAACCTGGGATGGAGGAAAAGGAGAAAATATAATTGGGGCAATTAATTACATGTCTGAAGTAGGGCAGGTTAATTCCATTTCGATGTCTTTGTTTGGAGGCGATGATAAAAATGTTTTCCCATGGACCAAGGTGAATAGCAAGTTTATTTACGATGTTTCTAAATTGGAACAGTGGGAGATCGTATTGAATCATGCCGAACAAAAAGGATTGCATTTGCATTTTAAATTAGCAGAAGCTGAAAACTGGTTTGCACTTAATACTACAGAAATTAATACGTATTATCGTGAGATGGTGGCAAGATTTGGTCATCATCTAGGGGTAGAATGGAATATCTCTGAAGAATATGGGAGTAGAAATTCTAATGGTACGGCTGCTTCAGCAACTCCTAAAATTAACTTTCTTGATTCTGTAGATCCTTGGGATAATCTCATTGTGATTCATACTAGGCCTGAATCTGAATTCAAGCAAAAATACGATGACTTTTTGGCTCAAAATCCTAAGACTAAGTTAACGGGGGCTTCGATGCAAAATGAAAGAAATAGCGGCAATTATCCTGAAGTGTTTACACTTACAAAGGATTTGATTGTTAAGTCAAGAAATAATAACACCCCATGGGTGGTTACATCAGATGAGCAGGCTACTGCTAATAACGGTGTCTTTAACAACAATAGTGAAACCAATTCGAGTGTATCTCAGAGTGCCAGAAAGTATGTTCTATGGGGCAATTTGATGGCAGGAGGTGCTGGTGTTATGTGGTACGGTGGTTCTAGAGGAGACTTTAGAACAGAAGATTTTCGCAGGTACGTAACTCTTGACACATGGGGACGCCATGCCATTAAAACATTCTTACTAGGGAGTGGTGTTGAATTTTGGAACACCGATAACAATGACAATTTGATTAGTGGATCAGGAAATAGGTGTCTTGCCAATGCAGGTCAGGCTTATATCATTTATTTACCAAATGGAGGCTCGACGAATCTAAATTTAAGTGGCCAATCTGGAAACTTTAATGTTAAATGGTTTGATCCAAGAAACGGGGGTGCTTTGCAAAATGGAAGTGTTACTTCTGTTTCTGGCGGTGCTAGTCGAAACTTGGGGAATGCTCCAAACAATACGACTAATGACTGGGCAATTTTGGTAACAGCACAAACGGGTACAGATCCTGTGACGGGAGTAACAGTAGCTCCTACGACTTTGTCACTATCACAAAATCAAACATCCGCACTTACAGCAACTGTTTTGCCATCTACAGCAGCAAACAAGAGTGTGACATGGTCTTCCAATAATACTTCTGTGGCGACAGTAAGTGCTAGTGGAGTTGTCACTGCAGTATCTGTAGGGGCTGCAACAATAACTGTAACGACTATTGATGGTAGTTTTACAGCAACATGTGCTGTTACGGTCACTGCGCCATCAGGTACTATTACTATAGGAAATGCAACAGATACCAATGCTGCTATTGATGGTTGGAAGTCTAATTTGGTAATCAACGAATCGGAGACTTATACAAACACTACTGGTTCTTCTCAAACACTCAATATAGACGAATTTGTATTCTATGCTAATAGAGAAGCCGATCCTGTTACGCCGTTTATTGTTAAGGTCAACTCAGACAATAATTTTACGATCTTGGCAGTGGGAACTTCACGTAGCTCGACAGCCTATAATGTAGGAGAGAATACCTTAGACTTTAATACAGGTACAACGAAGCAGGTTATACTTGCTAACGGTGAAACGATCGCTCCTGGTTTCTTAGATGCCAATGCTAATGGAGCTGGCGGAAGTATAGGATCTGTAATTCCTTTTGACCAAACGTCTCCAGCGGATGAAATTTGGTATTCAGGAGGTCCTGCAAGTGCTAATTCGGCTAGTGTAGTAGAAGGAGCTGCTCCTACAACAGGTCTAAATACGCTTACAACTTTATCTAGAAACTATAGATTTAAGATCAATTTGTCTGTAGCTACAAGTAGTTCTCAAACGGTTACACTTCCAGTTATCAATGATGCTTATTTGCAGAGTACAACGAATTTCAATAACAACGTTTTAAAGATTCAACAGACAGGCAGTGTGCGTGTTGGATATTTGATGTTTGATCTAAGTGGTATTAGTGGTACAATTACCAGTGCCGAATTAAAGATGACTTGTAATGGAGATGGTTCTAGTAATGCAATGAATATCAAGGTAGATAAAGGTAATAGTAGTAACTGGAATGAAAGTAACCTTTCTAGTTCAAATAAGCCTTCTGCGACCGATGCATTGGGAAATATCAATGGCTCCTGGAGTGTAGGAACCAGATATACTTGGGTGCTGGATGAAACGAAGCTATCTGGAGGAAGTAACCTGAGTTTGATTCTGTCGAGTACAAGTGGAGGAAGTGATGCGTGGTTTGCTTCGGATGAAAATAGTGTTACAGGACCAGAGTTGGTTGTGACTTATAATGCCTCTGCAGCTAAACAAATTCAAGCATCGAAACCCAAAGTATCAAATATAGTAGCTAATGAACAGTCTTTTATTGCTATGTATCCTAATCCACTACATAACCAGGATTTAAAAATTAATCTGGCAAAGGATGTAGATTCTTCTGTTAGAATCTTTGGTATTCAGGGTCAGTTAATCAATGAAAGTAAGCAGGTTAGAAATCAGTTAATATTGTCTAATCGTTTATTCAATTCAAAAGGCATGTATTTCATACATGTTCAATCTGGAGATATTAATAAAATAATGAAACTTATCGTTCGATAAGGAAGGTAGTAATCAGCCAGAAAACGCTCTGGCTGATTACTTCTTATATTTTGTAAATAGTTGTGTTTATTCATTGTATGGTATATCGAACTATACAGGTTTAGGTGCTTTGTCACTTATAACGAATACATCTTTTTACTTTAGATTTTATGAAAAATTATTGGTAGCTTTTTTTAAATTCCAATGGTGTCACTTCTGTTTTTTGCTTAAATACTTTTGAGAAATAAGCATAGTCCTGATATCCCAATATTTCAGAAATCGCTGATAAAGTATTGTTAGAATGAACAATTAAGCGTTTGGATTCGAGTATGACTCGTTCGGTAATTAAATCTGTTGTTGTTTTTCCTAAAGTTGCTTTTACTATTCTATTTAAGTGTTTTGGGGTGATATTTAATTTGTCTGCATAAAATTTTGCAGATTTTTCTGTTTTATAGTGAATATCAATAGTTCTTTCTAAAGACCGTAACGTATCTATATAAGTTACAGATATTATACTTTTAGTAGATTCAAATACATTATAGTGTCTCGCTAAATCTATATAAGCTGTATTTATAAGACAGGCTATTTTTTGCTTTTTGTAGGGTAGTCTCTTATGATATTCATCATTAATATTTCTAAATATTGATTCTAAACGTTTTGTTTCGTTTAAATCTAAATGGAGTGTAGGTGTATTTTTATATGAATAGTAATATGGAAACTGTTCCAGTTTACTTTTAGAAAAATGTAGTTCATAAAAGTTTTGAGTATGAAAAAAAATATAGCCTTCGGGCTGATTGTCAAATTTCCAATAATGGGTTTGTCCTGGCCTTAAAAAATATACACTGCCTGGTTTTATTTGATACGTATTAAAATCTATTTCATGAGTCCCAGAACCTTTAGAAAATAGAACACAAAGAAAAAAATCATGCCTATGAGGCTTGTCAAAAAAGTCTTTGTTCTTTTCTAAATGACTTTTGAGGTCATTACTATAAAAATCAGACATGGGGACATCTTGCTCAAATTGCTGAATATTTAGAATAGGAATACCTTTCATAAAATGAAATTATGTCCTAAAAGTACAAAAAATGGCGCATTATTTATGAGTATAATTTTTAGATGTCGTATTAAATTTGCAAAATGATTTTCAATGATATAAAATGAATCTAATTTCAATTTTAAGGGGTAAATGCCCGCAATGCAAAAAAAATGACATCTTTAATTCGAAAGGGAACCTGTTGTTTTTTCAAATTCCACAAATGGATGAGAGGTGTAAAAATTGCAACTTCAAATTTGAAAAAGAACCAGGGTTTTTCTTTGGAGCTATGTTTGTAAGCTATGCCCTTGCGGTAGCCGAGTTTATTGGTGTTTTTATAATGTCTTATTTTATTTTTGAGTTATCTCTTTTAGCTTCCTTTTTAGGAATTATTCTATCTGCTATTTTACTTAGCACTATAAACTTTAGATTATCAAGAATCATTTGGATTTATCTGTTTTCTAATAAAAAAGTTGAAGGTGTTTAAAATACTCTTATAAAGCGCTTAAATCATAATGTATACAACTGTGCTTACTAATAAGAATACTAGGAACGGGTAAAAGGAATATATAACATCTTCTAATTTTGATAACCACCGTTAGCAAATTCAGCTACGATTCTCCTATCTGCAGTTCTACAGGTATTTGGAAAATCATAAAAGTACAAACATTCGGGTAACCCATCATTAAATGTTATTCTAACAGACCCTGTACTTCTGCCGCTAAACCCTTGAAATATGTACTTAGCACTCATTTCAGTTGGTCGATTTTGACTATCTTTCGAGGTTACAATGACATTAGAAATACTTCCTCTTTGATATTTATTCATAACCCATTTTTGGGAATGTGCATAAACCAAATTTTCTGCTAATTTTTTTAAATTTTGACTTTTTGCAGCGATGGCTTTATTTGTTGTTGTTCCATCTAAACGAATAGGTTGTTTGTTTAATGCAAATAACCTTAGGTTTTCCTGAAACCTCATGAGTCCTTTACTTTTACAACCATTTATTTTAAGTAATGAAGCCATGTCTGTTTTTATAGCATTCGATTTTTCAACCAAACTTAAGGCTTGGCCAATTGGATTTTTTTGATTCATCATTTTATACATATTGCGAAACACGTCCCCAGTTTGAAGTCTTTCAATAACCCTCTGAGCGTTGCGCATCTCGGGTGTTGCATAAAGACCTCTACCTACATCAACCCACTCAATACAAGTTCTGCTAATTTCCATACCATAACCATTTTTAGTGACCCTTTCTCTTACACATTCTGCCCTCATCAATTCAACCTTATTTGCTGGTAAACTAGTAGCACAGTGCATAGCGTAAGCATCAATATACCCGTTTAAAAGGAGTACAAAGGTTGTTTCATCTCTATCAAAAGGAATGTTTACAAAATCACCACGAAAAATATTTAATAGAAGTTTTTCATAATGAAGTCCTTTGGCTGAAAAAACAGGCGTATTTGGTTCTTTTTTTAAATGTTTAGAATCAGATGGACTAAATGATATTAGTAGGCTCGCTATAAATAGTACTAGTAAATTTTTTAAAAGGTAGTGCGTTTTCATGAATGCTTAAAATTTTGATTTTAAGTTTAGAATTTTTCTAAATGTCAGTTCATGAAATTAGAGCACTTAAATATACAATAAACCTGTTTAGAAGCATTTAAGTTTTCTAAATTTTATAAAATATCATGTTTGATTAATCTTTCAAAAGATTTGGATTATCAGTAATAATACCGTCAACTCCCAATTGAATTAATTCATTAGCGACATGTGAATCATTTACTGTCCAAACATTCACTTTTTTGTCGAATGATTTTAATAGGTGAATAATCTCATTATTCGCAAAGACATAATTTATAGTATACTCTTTGATATAAGGATATTTATCAATGTTAATGCTTTCTATTTTATTAGAAATTATGAATGGGAGGTATTTAAATTTTCCTAATAACAATTTATGAAGTCGAATATCGGGATTCAAATGATGCACCGTTTCTAAAACATTGTAATCAAAAGAATGAATACTTATCCAGTTTTCGGCATTTTGTTTTTGTATTAATTTTAAAACATGTTTTTCAATGTCTGGGTAAAAATCACTGCCTTTTTTGATTTCAATTATTAATTGACATTTTCCATTTATTAATTTTATAACCTCTTCTAAAGTTGGAATTTTCTCGCCTGTAAAATGATTCGAAAACCAACTTCCTGCATCTAATTTAGAGATGTCTTTAAATGTTTGCTCTTTTATTAATCCAAAACCATTAGATGTTCTTTTCAAAGTCGTATCGTGCATTAAAACAACAATAGAATCTAAGGTTTGTTGCACATCAATTTCAATGCGGTCTGGATTTAGTTTTAAAGCCTCATTAATAGAAGCTAATGTGTTTTCTGGAGCTGCTAGTGAAGCACCACGGTGTGCAATTATTTTAGGTTTTTTTAGAGAATTATTGGGATAATCTTTAAAAAGTATAGGCGATAGTGACAAGCATAAGTAGGTGATACTTATTATAATAATAACAATGGACGTTTTGATTATTTTTTTCACTTTAATACGGTCACTAAACTATGAAGAGTAAATGTATAGAAAAAAATATATATCACTTTCTTTGTAGATGATAACACTTGTTTATAAGTTGAGAAAGATATATGTAATGTTATACGAATTTAGAAGAACTTTTTGCACAGTTAAATTATTTGAGATAAACAAAAAATGCCATGGGTTTACCATGGCATTAAATAATATATAAAAGCTGTTTTATTTCAATAAATAACTTTTCAAATCCTCATAAGTAGAAATTTCTATAGCAACTTTTTCTTTTCCCATTACGGCTTGAATTTGTTCTGGTAAAGGTTGCTCTTCTTTAATAACTTCCTCAACAACATCTAAAAATTTAGTTGGATGCGCAGTTTCTAAAAATACACAATGCGCATTAGGGTTTTCTTTTAGATATGCTTTAGAACCTAGATAACCAACAGCACCGTGTGGATCTGCCACATAGTTATATTGCGTATAGATTTCTTTCATAGCCTCTCGGGTATCATCGTCAGAAAAACTAAAAGAAGATACATTATCCTTTAATGTGTCAAATTTGTTTTTATAGATTTCCTGAATACGAATAAAGTTACTAGGGTCTCCCACATCCATGGCGTTGCTAATGGTTTGCACCGATGGTTTTGGCGTATATAACTGTGTTTTTAAATACTCAGTAACCACATTGTTTTCGTTATTTGATGCGATAAAATGATTGATTGGTAATCCTAATTGTTGTGCCATCATACCAGCACAAACATTTCCAAAATTTCCACTTGGCACAGAAAACACGATGTCATCATATTTTTTATGTAATTGCTTGTATGCAAACATAAAGTAAAACAATTGTGGTAACCAGCGTGCTACATTTATAGAATTAGCAGAGGTTAACTGCATCTTACTCGTTAGAGTATCATCTAAAAAAGCCGTTTTCACCATGGCTTGACAATCGTCAAACGTACCATTAACTTCTAGGGCCGTGATGTTTTGCCCAAGTGTTGTTAATTGTTTTTCTTGAATATCGCTTACTTTTCCGCTAGGGTAGAGGATCACCACATTCACACCTTTAACACCAAGAAAACCATTTGCTACTGCACCACCAGTATCACCAGAAGTCGCTACTAAAACGGTCACTTCATTTGTATTGTCTTTATTGAAATATCCTAAACAACGTGCCATAAAACGTGCACCAACGTCTTTAAATGCCATGGTTGGACCATGAAACAACTCTAAAGTTGAAATATTATCATTTAATTGAACCACAGGAAACTCAAAAGACAATGTTTCTTCAACAATCGTTTTTAAAATATCTTCTGGTATTTCTGGAGACACAAACTGTTTAATCGCCTGAAAAGCAATTTCTGTGTGAGATAATTGATCTATATTATTAAAGAAATCATCACCTAAAGGTGTAATGCTTTCTGGGAAATATAAGCCTTTATCTGGAGCCAACCCTTTTATAACAGCATCTTTAAAAGATGTATTTGGAGCTTGTTTGTTTAGAGAATAATAGTTCATTGTTATATATTTTGCCACAAATTCACTAATGTTATCGTTATTATAAGCGAGAAATAATGAAGTGTGGTAATCTTTTAATTGATAATTTTATTTTTAATAAACAAGATTGTTATATCACTCAAAAAAGAATGATTCACAATAATATCTAATTTACAAAATCTTGATACCTTCCGTATTAATTTTTGAGACATGAATTTCGAATTTTATCTCTGTTTCAGAATACACTTTACTCATGGCCTCTTTTACGTTTTTAGCATTTTCTAACCCTTTGCTCAATGCGAAAATAGAAGGGCCTGAACCAGAGATTCCTGCACCTAAAGCCCCATTTTGTAATACGGCTTTTTTTACTTCGTTATAATGAGGAATTAGCTTGCTTCTATGTGGTTCTACAATAACATCATGAAGCGATTTTTTTATTAAATTATAGTCGCTAGTATGTAAACCATGAATTAAACTTCCAAGATTACTCCATTGTGTAATGGCATCTTGTAAAGGCACTTCTTTAGGAAGCATGGCTCTGGATTCTGATGTTTTTATTTCTATTTGCGGATGAATGATGGTTGCGTATAAATCTTCAGGAGATGGTATTTCTAAAATTTCTAAAGGAGAAATACTCTTTACCAATGTGAAACCTCCAAAAATAGCAGGAGCGAGGTTATCAGCATGTTCACATTTACTAGCTAAAGCTTCACCTTTAATAGCAAATTGTGTTAATTCAGTTTTGTTATAAGGGTTCCCTAAAAGTACATTCATTCCAAAAACACTACCAACGGCACTCGCGGCACTACTGCCAATACCACTGCCTGGTTTTATGTTTTTATAAATTTCGATTTCGAAACCGCAATCTGGCTTTGTAGCTTCATACATAGCTAAAGCAGAAACACCAGCAACATTTAATTCAGCTTCAAATGGTAAATCAAAACCTTCAATTTTAGTGATATGAATCCCCTTTTTATCGGTTTTCCTTATGATCATCTCATCACCAATATTATCTAAACAGCAGCCTAAAACGTCAAATCCACAGGCTAGATTTGCAACTGTTGCGGGTGAAAATATTTTTATTTCGTTTTTCATTTTAAATTAAACTCTTAATTATGCGATTTCTCACATGCGTTCGAAATGACTAATCTTTATTATTGTAAACTGAGACTGATTACTGTTTACTAATTAATTATTTCCTATTCTAATAATATCTGCGAATAATCCTGAAGCTGTTACTTCGGCACCAGCACCAGCACCTTTAATAATCATAGGTTGTTCTGGGTAGCGTTGTGTGTAAAACATAACGATATTATCTTTACCTTCTAGATTATAGAATGGATGACCCTCAGGAATTTCCTGTAAACCAACATTCGCTTTACCATTATTTAATTGCGCTACATATTTTAACTGGCAGTTTTTTGCTTTCGCTGAAGCATATAAACCTTGATAATGTGCTTCATCTTCAATGAGTGTTTGATAGAAATCATCGACAGAATCACTTTTTAATCCTAATGCTGATAAAAATGGTGTATTTGAAATATCTTCTAAATTCATTTGCATACCACTTTCTCTTGCTAAAATCAATATTTTTCTAGCAACATCAACACCGCTTAAATCGATTCTTGGATCTGGTTCAGTATAACCTTCTGCTGCTGCTTGTTTAACAACATCGTAAAATTTAGTTGTATTATTAAAATTGTTGAATACAAAATTTAGACTTCCAGATAAGACAGCTTGTATCGATGTAATTTTATCTCCAGAAGCAATCAAATTATTAAGGGTATCAATAATTGGTAGACCAGCACCAACATTAGTTTCAAACAAATAAGGTGCATTATATTTAAGAGACAAACGTTTTAATAAACTATAGTTTTCGTAATCACTTGAACATGCAATTTTATTACAAGCCACAACACCGATACTTTGACGTAAATAATTGGCATATAAATTTGCAACATCTTTATTTGCAGTAACGTCGACAAATATACTATTACGTAAATTTAGTGACTTGGTTTTTTCAAAAAAGCCTTCTAAAGTCGCTTTTTCTCCAGATGCAAGCTGTTCCTTCCAGTTTTTTAAATCAATACCGCCTTCATTAAAAATCATAGTTCTGGAATTTGATAAACCAGCAACGCGTATATTAATTTTTAAGTTTTCTTTTAGATACTCATTTTGCTGTTTTATTTGCTCGACTAACTTTTCCCCAACATTTCCAACACCAGTAATGAATACATTTAGTTGCTTCGTTTCTATTTCAAAGAATTCCTCATGTAAAGTATTTAAAGCTTTTTTTACATCGTTTTCCGATATGACAGCTGAAATATTTTTCTCTGACGCACCTTGAGCTATAGCTCTAATGTTAATATTATTTTTTCCTAAAGCACTAAACATTTTACCACTAATCCCTTGATGGTTTTTCATATTATCACCAACTAAGGCAATAATTGAAAGGTTAGTCTCAATAATGATAGGGTTTATTTTATTTAAAGCAATTTCATTTTCAAAAGCAGTGTCGATAGCTTGTTTAGCGTTATCGGCATCTTTCTCTTCAACGCCCAAACAAATAGAATGTTCTGATGAAGCTTGTGTAATTAATATGATATTGATTTTTTCTTGCGATAAAGTCTCGAATAAACGCTTAGAAAACCCAGGGATACCAACCATGCCACTGCCTTCTAAGGTTAATAGTGCTATATTTCCTATATTACTAATTCCTTTTACGGGTAATGTAGCGTTTGTAGCATCATTAGAGATGATAGTGCCTATAGCATCTGGTTCTAATGTATTTTTTATATGAATAGGAATTTCTAAATCCAAAACAGGTTGTACAGTAGGGGGGTATAAAACTTTGGCACCAAAGTGTGATAACTCCATGGCTTCCTGATATGAAATTTTATCAATAGGATAGGCCTGTTTTACTAATTTAGGATTGGTAGTATACATACCACTTACGTCTGTCCAAATTTCTAGCTGTTCTACTTTTAATGCAGCTGCAATGATGGCTGCTGTAAAATCTGAACCGCCACGACCTAGTGTTGTTTGTTCTCCAGCTAAGGATTTTGAAACAAACCCAGGAAGTATACTAATTTGTTGAGTAGCTGTTTTAAAATAATCTACAATGTTTTTATTAGTAAGACTATAATCAACTTCCGCCTTTGTAAAATTTGAGTTTGTTATAATTAGTTCTTGAGAATTTTTTCGATCTACAGATAAACTACGATTTTTCATAGTTTCTGAAATGATGTATGATGATAATAATTCACCAAAACTCACTAATTTATCAGATGTTTTTGGAGATAACTCATTTATTAAATAAATACCATCCAGTAAATTTTTTAATTCATCCAGTCTGGCTTCAATATATTCTATAATTGAATTTGCATGATCTGGATTTAATTCATTTATAATATTTAAATGAATATCTTTTATAGTACTTAACGTTTCTTTAAAACCTGTGTCTTTACTTTGAGCTAGTTTGCCAGCTAAAAGTAATTTATCTGTAATACCTCCCACAGCAGATACAACACATACAATAGAATCTTTTTGAGAATATCCAGTTAGAATATCTATAACGTTATTTATGTTTTTTGCAGAACCTACAGAAGTTCCACCAAATTTTAAAACCTTCATTTTTTAATGAATTGATAATTGAAAAAAATATTTTTGGTGTTGTAATAGTAAAAATTACAACGATAGCCTGAAGAATATATAGTTAGTAACCCCAAAGGGTTGTAATAATAGTAGTTGTTCCAAAAATAGCTGTAATTCCTTCTGTTAAAGAAGAAAAACGTAAATCTATATTTTGGTTTAAATGATTCATTATATTCTATATAATACGATTCAAAAGTATCACTTTTAACCTAATAAAAAAACTAAAATATTTTTTTTGCAGTATTCTTACATAGAAGTTAGTTTCATTTAATAAAATCAACTTATTTGATTTTGAATTAAAAAAATGATAATATTAAAACCAGCCTTTTAAAGAGAATATACCTTTAACTTTGTGCAGGCCATCTGCTTTTATTTAAATCTAGCACATTACAAGTCTTAGAATTCTTTTTCTGTGTTTAATTTACTTTATGGAGACATAAAACACCGATTAAACGTTGTTTTATTACGTTTAAATAGGTTTTTGTAGGAATTTTTACTATATTAGTATGAGTTTAATTGTAAAAACCTACGAAATGAAAACAAAATTACTTACAATAAAATACTTAGTAATGCTTTTATTTTTCGCTGTCATGCAGGTGCAAGGCCAGGTGACTAATATAAGTACAATTGACACAAGTACATTGTCTGATAAAGATGTAGATTTAAAAACAGAAATTAAAATATATCCAAATCCAACAAATAGTTATATTAGTCTTTCTGGTTTAAGTGCTGCTAAAAATTATACAATTTATAATGTACTAGGCAAAAAAGTGGCCCAAGGAATAGTAACAAATAATAATAAAACAAATGTTAAATTTTTAGGTAAGGGCCTATACCTTCTAAAAATAGAAAATCGCGGGATAGTTAAGTTTATTAAAGAATAACAGCTATCTATATATTATTTATTTACAGTTATTTAAATAAAATATCCACAAATCCTTAACTAAATTTTAGTTAAGGATTTTTTTATTGCCTAAATTGGGAGTTTATTTTCTACATAAAAACATATTTTTTACATCAAACATGAATACCTTTTTTATTTATGAAACTATTTTCTAAAGAACAAATTTACCAAGGTGATAAATTAACAGCCGAACGTCAAAAAATATCTTCAACAGATTTGATGGAGCGTGCAGGTATGCAAATTTTTAATTGGATACATATGCGTATGCAAGGGGCTCAGGTTCCTATTCATATCTTTTGTGGTATTGGAAATAATGGTGGAGATGGATTGGTGCTTGCCAGACATTTAATTCTAGATGGATACCATGTTAAAACCTATGTTGTTAACTGCAGTGATAAACGATCAAAGGATTTTTTGATTAATTACGACCGCATTAAAAATGTTACTAAAGATTGGCCAACACTTTTAAATTGTACTGAGGACTTTCCCGAAATTAATCAAGATGATATTATTGTTGATGCTGTTTTTGGCATTGGATTAAATAGGCCTGTAGATGATTGGGTAAAATCATTGTTCATGCATTTTAGGAGTACAAAAGCATTTACACTAGCCATTGATATTCCTTCAGGTTTAAGTACAGATAAAGTTCCAGAAGATGAAGATGCCGTAGTTTGGGCAGGCTATACATTAAGTTTTGCATCTCCTAAACTAGTTTTCTTTTTACCAGATACAGCTAAACACACCATACAATGGGAAGTATTAGATATAGGCCTTGATCAAGAATTTTTGTTTGAAACCAATACAGAGGTTGATTTGATAGGGAAACACGAAGTGTTGCCATTATATATGCCACGAGAAAAATTTTCGCATAAAGGACAATTTGGTCATAGCCTTATAATAGGAGGTAGTTATGGGAAAATTGGTGCAGTAATATTGGCAAGTAGAGCCGCCTTATCTGCTGGATCGGGTCTAATTACCACATATATTCCTAAATGTGGTTATGTGCCTTTACAAGCATCATTCCCTGAAACTATGGTTGTAACAGATACAAACGAGGAGATAATTACAGATATAAAATTCAATATAGAACCTACTGTTATAGGTATTGGAATGGGCATGGGAACGCATACTAAAACTATAAGTGCTTTTGAAGCTTTTTTAAAGAATAATAAAGTGCCTTTAGTTATAGATGCCGATGGTATTAATATACTTTCAAAAAAGAAATCCTTGTTGAAGTTACTCCCAGAACAATCTATTTTAACACCACACCCTAAAGAGTTAGAACGTTTAATTGGTACTTGGAAAGATGATTTTGATAAATTGAAAAAAGTAAAAGCGTTTTCTAAAAAGTATACATGTATCGTTGTTATAAAAGGAGCAAATACCATTACGGTATCTAATGATAAGCTATATGTAAATACTACAGGGAATCCTGGTTTATCTACTGCAGGTAGTGGTGATGTACTAACTGGAATTATTACTGGATTAATCTCGCAAGGATATAAACCAATGGAAGCAACTGTTTTTGGAGTGTATTTACATGGAAGATCGGCAGATATTGCTGTTGAGTATTTTGGTTATCAAAGTTTAATTGCTAGTCATATTATTGACTATTTAGGCGAGGCTTTTATCGATTTATTTAAGCAACCAGAACCACCTGCAGAAGTAGAAGCAGAAGAAAAAGAGTAAAGATAATTTTGAGTAGATTGTTTCATCAATTTTTGTGAATATTTAGAATTTTTTTATAAATCACGTTATATAAATAAAAAAAAAGTATTAAAAAGAGGGTTTTTTCAATTTTAAACGTTTGATACTAAATACTATTTATTTGAAACCTGAAAAATATTAAAATTAATGAATTGTGATGATTATTCATCTGAAGGTTCTATTTGTGAAGAACGTAATTATAATATAGCTTTCAAGAAGCATTCTAAAGAAGTTTTTAACTTTTTAGTGTTCAATTATGGAGACAAACAATTAGCTGAAGACATTATACAAGATGCATTCTTAACATTATGGCAGAACTGCAAAAAAGTACCTTTAAAAAGTGTAAGAGCTTATTTATATACAATTTCTAAGAATAAAATAATAGATACTTTTAGAAACACTAATCGCGCTTTAAAGTATAAGAAAAATACCTCTAGTACTATAGAGAAGCAAACTCCAGAATATATTTTTGAAGAAAAAGAATTTCATCAAGAACTAAATCGTGTTCTCGATAATATGCCAGAAAATTATAGGGTTCCTTTTTTATTAAATAGAGTAGATAAAAAAAAATATAAAGAAATTGCAGAAATAATGGGAGTAACCGTGAAATCTGTAGAAAAAAGAATTTTTAATGCTTTGGAGTTTCTCCAAAAAGAATTACAAATTAATAAAAAGCGATTTTAGAAGCGGGTTTTCTTAATTTGAAACGTTACCTATTTAATTACCATTGTTATGGAAGAAAACAAGTCTAATAATATAAAGAAGTTTTTAAATTTTGAATTTTCTTCAGAAGAGGAAAAAGAAACTTTTAAGAATTCTGATGCTTATTCTGAATATAAAGAGGTTATTGAGTTATTTGATAATGTTAGTGCTATAGATTATAATGAAGCTCGTATTCTAGAAAAGTTAGATTCAGCTCGCTTAAAACCTTCTAACAATAAAAAACAAGTCATACCATTATATAAAAAATGGAAGCCTTTATCTATAGCTGCCACCATATTAGTACTTATTTCTGTGGTTTTGTTTAATATAAATAATAATCTTGAGTATCATACACTGGCAGGAGAGTCTACACAAATTTCCCTTCCCGATGCTTCTAAGGTTTGGTTGAACGCAAAATCAGAAATAGCTTATAAAAAATCATGGAAAAAATCAAGAGCTATAGACTTAAAAGGTGAGGCTTATTTTGAAGTAGCAAAAGGGAAAACATTTACGGTTAAAACATCACAAGGCACCGTGACGGTTTTAGGGACTAAATTCAATGTAAAACAGCGAGATACTTATTTTGAAGTGTATTGTTACGAAGGAACAGTATCTGTTATGTACAAAGGTAAAGAGACTATTTTAAAAGCAAACAATAGTTTCAATTCCAAAACATTGGATAAGTCCATGCAAAAAAATGCTATAACTAATAAAAAACCGCATTGGATTGAAAAAATGTCAGTTTTCGAAAACACCCCAATAGATGATGTTATTATAGATATTGGTATTCAATATGATATAAAATTTATTATGAACAATAATTTAAATAAAAACTTGAAATATACAGGAAGTTATCATTATGACGATTCGTTAGAAACCGTTTTAGACGTTTTTTGTCAATCATTAAACTTAGAGTATATTAAAAAAGGTAAAAGTATTTATTTGAATATAAAGTAGATGACTCTCAAAAAAAAGCCTAGAGCAAAAGTATCGATTATATTTTTGCTTTTTTCTATATGTTGCTTTGCTCAAAAAAACACTATTTTACTTGAGGCACATTTAAAAAGAATTGAAGACTTCTATAAAGTGTCTTTTAATTATGAATCCTCATTACTTAAAAACAAATTATGTACAGATTGTTTTTTTGATAAAAAAGCATCTTTAAAAGCACATTTGGAGTCTTTAGAAAGAGAGTTTATACTTTCTTTTACAATGGTTGCTCCAAATAAAATTGTGGTTAGCCCTTTAAAAAAAGATATTCTATATTTTTATGATAGTGAGGATGACATGCCTTTGGAACATGTGTTAATAACAGACTTAAATCGCTCTAGAACTTGGGTTACAAATGAAGAAGGGAAAGTTGTTTTTGAGGATGTTATACCAGAGGCAATTTTAATATCACATCTTAGCTATGGTAAGCAAAATATAGATATTAATAAATTAAAAACGAATAGAATATATATAACTAAACAGATTCAAGGATTAGAAGCGCTGTTTATTTATCCTTATTTTTCTACTGGAACTTATAAGAAAAAAGATGGCACCTTTTTTATTAAAATTAAAGAGGTGGGCGCTTTAGCAGGATTAACATCTCATGATGTTATTAAAAATTTGGAAAACTTGCCTCAAGTCACTAGTAATAGTGAATCTATTTCAGATTTAATCGTAAAAGGGAGTACTCAGGATCAAAATTTATTTGTATGGAATGATATAAAAGTTTATCAAAACAGTCACTTTTTTGGACTTATTTCTGCATTTAATGAAAACTTACTTTCTACAATTACCTTGTATGATAATGCAACACCAGCAAAGTATGGAAATAGTACAAGCAGTGTTATTAGTTTGGAACATGACCGTGTATTTTCAAAAAAAATAGCAGGAGGAGTAGGTGTTAATTTTTTAAGTGCAGATGGTTATGTTAAAGTGCCTATAAACCAAAAATCGGAATTATTACTTTCAACAAGAAAATCGTTGACAGATGTTTGGGATTCACCTACATATATAAATTATGCTAAAAAGGCATTTCAATCTTCAAATATTAAGACATTCAATGCGTCAAATATAGGTGTTGTAGATTCAAGAAATACTTTTGATTTCCATGATTCACAGCTACAATATAAATTGAAAATTAATGAATCTAATAGAATTGGATTTAATGTATTGCTATTAGAAAATAATTTATCATATATAGAAACCGATGCTCAAAATACGAGTAAAGAAAGCAGTTTGAAACAGGAAAATACAGCTATAGGGGTTAATTGGCAGCATACATTCTCTAATGAATCTCAAATTGAAACGCTTCTTAATTATTCAAAATATAACCTACATGGAGGTAATTTTTTGTTGTCCAAAGATATTTCAAGTTTCCAAAGTAATAGTGTTAAAAATTACGAAATGGTTTTAAAATATAATTCAAGGGCTAAAGTTTCAGGAATTACATATCAAACAGGGGTCTCTCAAGAGCATTTAACCGTTGTAAATAGTGTTAATGATTTTAACCAGTTTTTTCAAAGCCAGACAAAGCAACAAAGTAATATTTATGGAGTATTTGGAACGCTTAATTATCACCAAAATAAAGTAAAAACGGGGCTGTACTTAAGAAATGTTTATTATGAATTTTTAAAATCATTTCAGTTTGAGCCTCGATTTTATCTAACATATAGTCCCATTCCAGAAATAGACTTTCAGTTAAGAGGTGAAAGAAAAACACAAAACATCTCTCAGGTTGTTAATTTAGAAAATAATTTTCTAGGTATAGAAAAAAGAAGATGGGTTTTAGCAAACAATATTATTGCACCTTTACAAAAAAGTAAACAGTTAGAATTGTCTTTTGGTTTCAAAAAAGGCAAACATATGCTCAATACGAGTATATATACTAAAATGGTGGAAGGTATTACTACTAATAACCAAGGTTTTCAGAATCTTAATCAGTTTGGAAACCTTTTTGGCTCGTATGATGTTAAGGGATATACGTTTCATTATAACTATAAAAGCCATCATTTAAATACTTGGATAAGTTATAATTATAGTATAAATAAATACAAGTTTAAGGATAAAAAACATAATACTTTGCGTTTTTATAATAACAATGATATGAGGCATAGCCTTATTTCTGGAGTTAATATTAAATATAATTTGTTTAATTTTTCTTTAGGAATGGAATATAGTTCTGGTAAGCCTTTTACCTCAATAAATGAAGAATTTCCAATTATAAAAGGGGCCTTTAATGTGATTAATTATAATGAACCAAATAAAGAACGATTGTCAGATTATTTAAGATTTGATGCTTCTGTAAGTTATGATTTTAATATCTCAAAAAAGATAGATTATAAACTAACAGTGGGTTTAATTAATTTAGGTAATAAGAAGAATATCCTTAACCGTTACTATACATTAACAGAAGACAAAAATGACATAGAGATATTAGACAAATATGGGTTGAAATTCACTCCAAATATGTCGTTAAGTGTTGATTTTTAATAATATATAATAATTTTTAAAACGTAGAGGGTTTTTTAATTTACAATCGTTTTCATTGTATAAACCCTAATCACATAAACATGAAACATTTTTTTAAAGTACTACTTATAGCAATATTCCTTTTAGGAATCTTGGAATCATGCTCATCTGGTGAAGATACCATTCAAACAACATCAGAAGAAAAGATTTCACCAAGTTTAATAGACAAAATAATTGCAACTACTGCATCGGTAAATGATTATAACCTAATTAATTTTAATTGTGGTGATATGACAGTTGTTGGTGGTTTTTTAAATAAGCAGGGAGATTATTATGGTGCGTTTACCATAAAAATATCAGAATGGTCTGATTTTTATGAATCCAATAAAAATGCTGCTTATAATCAAACAGGAATCCAATTTACTGATGACGATTACATTTTACATTATATAATTGATTTTAATGGAGGCCCCGGAATATTGGTGGATAAAGAGGATTTTATTAACTATTTTGATGATTGTAGTTTTAAAGGAGAGATAAAATTTATTCATAAAGATAAAGAAACAATATCGGTTTCTGAAATTAATTATAATTGTTTAGGAAAAGCAATATATTTTGTAGATGGCGTTGATGATAGTTCTATAACGAATAGTGCCATACCATTTAGAGCGGGGCTTACAGCAGTTAGTGAGGCCTTAGTATTATACAATGCAGTGAATAACTCAGAATATACTATAGAGCAGCTTAGAATTAGTTTTCTTGACTATGTATCACCGAATAAAACCGAATATGTAGCTATAGGGAGGGCTCAAATGATTAATTATTTTGAAGATTGTGTTCTTGATAGAGATACTGATGACTGCATTAATTTCAAATATCCGTTTATAATAAATAAAATTAATCTTCAAACAAAAGAAATAGTACCTATTACTATGAAAAATGATAGTGAATTAAATCCCAGTTTCTTTGATCAAGTTGAAGACCTAACAATTAACTATCCCATAACTTTAGTTACATTGAACGGAAGTGATGTTATAATAAAATCTAATGAAGAACTTGAAACTGCGCTGACTAACTCTGCAATTTATTGCACTGATGATTGGTAATAAGTATCATGAAAAATTTTGAAGATGCCTTTACTAATTTTATATGTTATTGCGAGTAAAGACTTGTGTTAATTCTATTTACAAAAAAAGCCTATGAAACAAATATCATAGGCTTTTGGTTTATGTGATTGTAGGCTTTAAATATTTAAAGACGTAAATAATTCTATTAGTTTTGGACTGGACGGTCTTGGTGCATTTGCATCAACAACATTACCATCTGGGTCTATAAGAATAAAACGAGGAATTCCCCGAATTTTATAATCTTGAACAAATTTCGATTTAAAATTATTATCTGCTAATAACTGTATACCTCCCAGTTCTTTATCAGTAACCATTTTTCTCCAAGCATCATGCAATCCTTCATCATCTATTGAAATACTAACAAACTCAATATTTTTCCCGTGGTATTGTTTTTCAACTTTTTTAAGAGAAGGAATCTCTTTTTTACAAGGACCGCACCAGGTAGCCCATACATCAATATATACATACTTTCCTTTTAAGTCTGATAATGATGTTGTTCCTCCTTTATGATTTTCATAATTAACAAACTCTGGAGAAGGCTTGCCTACGAAATCGGAGGTTTTAGCAGTTTTGCTTTTTTTCTGATTATAAGCTGCTAGAAGATTTTCATTAAGTTTCTCTAAACCAGATTTTTCACTTGCATAAATTGTCGAGTCAATATCTTTGTTGTTTTCTATAAGCTCACTTAATTTATTTTCTATTTCAGTAACTTTAGCTTTAAATGCTTCTTCTTCCAAATCTAATAAATCTGGCGTGAATAGATTTTTTTGTAATAAAGATTTTTGTGCAATATAATTACTTGTTTCTGCACCAGTACCTTTATACTTGATAGTTTTTTCAAATTCTTTTGCATCTAGGGTTAAATTAATATCAATTCCGTTTTTAAGAAACATATAAGTAAATTCTTTACCGTCGGAAAGATTATAAACACCAGATTCTACTTTTAAGGTGTCTTTAAAAGTACCATCTTCATTAATTTTAATGGTTTTTGAATATGATTGTGTTCTAACTACTAAAGAATCACTATTCTTATTGGTGATTTTACCAGATAAAGTTGCATAATCTTTGGGAGCATTTTCACAAGCAACTGTAGCTATTGCAAGTGCTAAAAAAAGTATTTTTTTCATTTTTTTGGTTTAATATTCGGTCAAAAATAAACTATCTTCCCAAAACTTCGTTAATTATTAACATTTTGTTATGTATTTGATTTCGATTGTTTAGGGGGAATAAATAGCAAGAAATCACTATAATTTATAGGTTAATTTATCATAATCTACTATCTCGGGTATAATATTTAAAGCATGTAATTGTTTTTGAACAGTCATAATGGTTTGTTCGTCAATTAGGTTTTGCGACCATTCGGTAATATTTAACCACTCTTGTACATCTTGAAGTAGCTGTTCGTACCTATTAGAAATTGTTTTGTCAATACTTGGAATCTCTTTAAATTCGGAGGTTGTATTATTTATAATTTCTAGAATTGTTTCCAAATCTGCTTTGTTTGATTCGATAAAATCCTCTCGAACAGCAATTACAAAACAAGGCCATGGTGATGGACAATTACCTATGTGTCTAAAAGTGCCATCGTCGACTAAGGGTTTTGTGGTGAATTTTTCCCATAAAAAATAATCTGCCTTACCAGAAGTTAATCCCTCTACAGCGCCATCTAAATTTTTTATAATTTCAAAATCAAGATCTTTTTCCAAATCCCATACATTATTCTCGGCATTTATATATGCCATTAAGTGGGAGCCAGAACCATACCTACTTATAGCGGCTTTCGTTCCTTTTAAATCTTCAATGGTTTTATAAGATGAATTATGGGCAACATGAATGCCCCAAATTAGAGGTGTTTGTACAAAAGTTTGTACAATTTTACTTGGGTTACCAGCAATAATATCTTTTATAATACCTTCGGTAAGTATAACTGCTATATCAATTTCTTTATTCCGAAGGGCTTTGCACATAGCGCCTGTGCCACCAGCGTAGTCATGCCAGCGTAAATTAATTTGATTTTTTTTATAATCCCCATTTTTTAGTGTTAAATACCAAGCCAAGTTAAAATGTTCTGGTACGCCACCAATATTTACTTTCTTCATTAAATCTATCTATTAATCTGCAATTTTATTGAGTGTATATTTTATAAGGTTTTCAATAACTTCTGAAGGGTTTTTACTAAAAGTTCCAGAAGCTCTGTTAGCAATTATAGCGTTTAGAGATATGGCCTGATGTCCCAATAGTTTCGCTAAGCCATAGATGGCAGATGTTTCCATTTCCAAATTAGTTATGCGGATTCCATTAAAATTAAAAGCATCCATTTTATTGTTTAGGCTGGCATCTTGAATGGGCAACCGTAAAACACGACCTTGAGGTCCATAAAAACCACCAGCAGTAGCCGTTAACCCCTTATGGGTTTTACTGCTTTCAAATTGTTTTTCGAGAATATCACTGTTTTTAATAATGATGGGTTTAGCTTTATCTTGGTGCCAACTTGTTTGCTTGATGAAAGCGTCTTCAATATCAGGGTTGCTTATAGTATCTATTTGGTAGGCATGTAACATACCGTTAAGATCTAGCCCAAAAGTGCTTAAAAGAAATGAATCTATAGGAACATCTTTTTGTAGTGAACCAGAGGTACCTATTCTAATAATATTTAAACTTGTAACAGTTTGTTTTGGAATCTTGGTTATTAAATCGATATTAAAAAGGGCATCTAGTTCGTTTAGAACAATATCGATGTTATCTGGGCCTATTCCTGTAGAAATAACTGTGATGCGTTTCCCTTTGTAATGGCCTGTTTGAGTTTTAAATTCGCGTTTTTGAGTAGAGAATTCAATACTGTCAAAATATTTAGATACTTTCTCGACACGATTTTGATCACCAACAAAAATGATGGTATCAGAAACATTTTCAGGTTTTAAGTTTAAATGGTAGATGCTACCATCTGGATTTAATATTAATTCAGATTCTTTAATGGGCATTTAGTACGGTTTTTACAAGCTTGTTTTGTTTTTTATTAAACTGATAATCGAATTTTTTAAGCCCTCCATAAACCATATTGTTATCAATTTCCATGGCAACATTATGTTGGCCTAGTAAGGCTTCATGCCCTTTTCTATTAAGTATGATTTGTTTGTCTTCATTTGTAAAAAAACCACGAAGTTTTCCTATAATTCTGGATATTTGAAGGTCTCCAAAGCCATAATATCCTTGGTAGTTAAGTACATATCCTAATAAATGGTGTTCAGATTTTATGGTGTTGTTTTTAATAATTTCCAGAATGTTTTTTTCCAATATATTTAAGCCATGTTTTGAATCTGGAAAACGCTCTAAATGTGCTTTTAAACAATTACTTAAATATTTAAAAGATGATACGGTTACAATATATGGTTTTAATAAGTTGTGATCCTTACCACAGTAAATACCCCAAATGGTTTTAGCTAATTCTAAATCTCCAGAAGTAAGCTTGACTCTATTTTTATAATGATCTATTAGTTGCTCTGCATTGAGTTCTGATAAGCCTTTTAATATTTTACTGCCTTTAACTCTACCACTACAAACTAAAGAAATAGGAAGGTCTATTTGCTTTTGCATGATAAGGTTGATAACGGCAATCATATTAATATGACAAAATAGATCGTATTCAAACCACAGAATAATTTCGGAATATTCTTTATAAGCATCCAGTTTGTTTAACTCAAGCCCGATTGTTTCTGTATCTAAATCAATATCATAAAATGTATTGAAAAATGATTTTCTGAGGTCTAAAAACTTGTTTGAATTAATCTCTACAATAGTAGGCCCTTCACAAAGCATTTCCTTCCAGGTAAGTTTTTCTCCAACAAAATCCAGATCATTTAGATAGTTTGTTAAAACATCGCCGTTAGTAATATGAAGTAATCGCTTGCCCATAAATTAGCCTCCAACACGTTTTACATTAAAACCTTTTTCTTGGAGCATTTTCATTATTTTATCACGATAATCACCTTGAATGATAATTTTATCATCTTTAAAACTACCGCCAACACTCAGAGTTGTTTTAATTTCTTTAGCCAAAGCTTTGAAATCTTCATTAGCGCCTGTGTAGCCTTCTAATATGGTAATTGGCTTCCCTTTACGTTTTTCATATTTACAAATAATAGGATCGTCTTGCATCCATATTTTAGGTGTCTTATTATCATTTTCAACAGGTTCTGCTTCAATGTGATCTGGAAACAGGTTTTTTAATTGGTCTTGTAAATCCATCTTTTTGTCTTCGGTCTTCTGCTTACAGTCAAAAACTCGCAGAATAAATAACTGCTAACTGTCTACTGAATACTATTTTTTTATCAGCCCTAATTCTATTAATCGTTCATTTAAAAATTCACCAGCAGTAATATCATCAAATGCTTTAGGAGTATCTTTATCAACACAACTTTCCAAAACGTTTAATTTCATGTCACTTATAGGGTGCATGAAAAATGGAATGGAGTAGCGCGATGTCCCCCAAAGTTCTTTTGGAGGGTTTATTACGCGATGTATTGTAGATTTTAATTTATTATTGGTGTGTCTAGAAAGCATATCACCTACGTTAATCATAAGTTCATCGGGTTGTGCTATGGCATCAATCCATTCGCCATCATGATTTTGTACTTGTAAACCGCGACCTTGAGCACCCATTAATAGTGTTATTAGGTTAATATCTCCATGCGCAGCAGCACGAACGGCTTCCTTAGGTTCTTCTGTAATAGGCGGGTAATGAATAGGTCTTAAAATAGAATTACCGTTATGAATAAATTGATCAAAATAAGTTTCTTCAATATCTAAATATAAAGCCAATGCTCGTAGTACATACTTAGCTGTTTTTTCCAGCATTCTATAAGTCTCTTTACCTACAACATTAAATTCTGGAAGTTCATTGACAATAACATTTTTAGGGTATTCCGCTTCAAGTTTAGGGTTGTTTTCAACATATTGTCCAAAATGCCAAAACTCTTTTAGATCACCTTCTTTTTTACCTTTAGCACTCTCTTTCCCGAAAGATACATAACCCCGTTGTCCACCTATTCCAGGTATTTCATAGCTCTGTTTCGTTTCAGTTGGTAAACTAAAAAATTGTTTCACCTCTTTATATAAGTTTTCAACTAATGTGTCGTCTAAAAAATGACCTTTTAAGGCAACAAATCCAATGTCTTCATATGCTTTACCAATGGCATTAACAAAGTTTTGTTTTTTTGTAGGATTATCAGAAATAAAATCATTTAAATCTACACTCGGTATGCTAGTCATGAGTTATTATTTAATATAGATGTCCTACAAATGTACAAAAACATTATAAAGTTTAGTGTACTGTGTTTTATATAACTTTTATATTGTTTTTCCCTTTTTATGGTATATTTGATAAAGTAATATATTTAACGTATGACTAAAGAATTCACTACAGTTACAATGGAATATCCTGTCGAAAACCTAGACAAAGATGTATTAATACAATTGTATAAAAAGATATTGAAACCAAGACTAATAGAGGAGAAGATGCTTATTTTATTACGTCAGGGAAAAATAAGCAAATGGTTTTCTGGTATAGGACAAGAGGCGATTGCTGTTGGTGTTACTATGGCTTTAAATACCAATGAATATATATTGCCAATGCATAGGAATTTAGGGGTATTTACTTCTCGAGAGATTCCATTGTATAGATTGTTTGCGCAATGGCAGGGTAAAGCTTCTGGATTTACAAAGGGTAGGGATCGCTCATTTCATTTTGGAACACAGGAGTATAAAATAGTTGGAATGATATCTCACTTAGGACCTCAGTTAGGCGTTGCAGATGGTATCGCTTTGGCCTCTAAATTGAAAAATAAAAATGAGGTTACGGCTGTTTTTACAGGAGAAGGAGGTACAAGTGAAGGCGATTTTCATGAAGCTTTAAATGTGGCTTCCGTGTGGCAATTACCTGTCTTGTTCTGTGTTGAAAATAATGGTTATGGGCTTTCTACACCTACAAATGAACAATATAATTGTATAAATATTGCAGATAAAGGTTTAGGGTATGGTATGGAATCACATATTATTGATGGAAATAACATTGTTGAAGTTTATAAAAAAGTGAGTGAATTAGCGCAAAGTGTTAGAGAAAAACCAAGACCAATTTTATTGGAATTTAAAACATTTAGAATGCGCGGTCATGAAGAGGCTAGTGGTGTTAAATATGTTCCGCAAGAGCTTATGGATGCCTGGGCTGCTAAAGATCCTGTTTTAAATTATGAATTATACCTAAAAGATAACGGCTTATTAAATGAAGAAGATTGTACTACGATTAAGGAAGCCATAGTCGCAGAAATTAATGAACATTTAGATATCGCTTTCATGGAAAGTGATATGACTCCAGATAAAACAAACGAATTAAATGATGTATATCAATTATCTGATTATGAAGAGGTTAATTGTTTTGGTGAATTGAGTAATATTCGTTTTATAGATGCAATTTCCAATGGCTTAAAGCAGAGTATGGAGCGCCACAGTGATTTAGTTATAATGGGACAAGATATTGCTGAATATGGAGGTGCATTTAAAATAACAGATGGGTTTGTTGAGCAGTTTGGAAAAGAACGTGTACGCAATACACCTATTTGTGAATCTGCAATTGTGGAAGCCGCTATGGGGTTATCTATAGCAGGTATTAAAAGTGTTGTTGAAATGCAATTTGCTGATTTTGTAACTTCTGGGTTTAATCCAGTTGTTAATTATTTAGCTAAGTCTCATTACAGGTGGGGGCAACAAGCCGATGTTGTTATTAGAATGCCTTGTGGCGGTGGTGTTGCTGCGGGACCTTTTCATTCGCAAACTAATGAAGCTTGGTTTACAAAAACACCAGGGTTAAAAGTGGTATACCCAGCCTTTCCTTATGATGCTAAAGGTTTATTAGCCACAGCAATTAATGACCCCAATCCTGTTTTGTTCTTTGAGCATAAGGGCTTGTATCGAAGTATTCGACAAGAGGTTCCAACAGATTATTATACATTGCCTTTTGGTAAAGCATCTGTAATTCGTGAAGGTAACGATGTTACTATTATTAGTTATGGAGCTGCTGTACATTGGGTTTTAGAGACTTTAGAGTCTAATCCAGAAATTTCAGCAGATGTTATAGACTTAAGATCACTTCAACCATTAGACACAGAAACACTATATAAATCGGTTAGAAAAACAGGAAAAGCTATCATTTTACAAGAGGATTCTCTATTTGGAGGTATTGCCAGTGATATTTCTGCACTCATAATGGAGCATTGTTTTGAGTCGCTTGATGCCCCTGTGAAACGGATGGCCAGTATGGAAACACCAATACCATTTGCAAGTCAGTTAGAAGCACAATATCTACCCAAAAACAGGTTTGAAAAGGCACTAAAAATACTTTTAGAGTATTAGAAACAAACCATGGAAAAACTCTTAGAAACATTTGTTAATGCATTTTCTGGAACCATAGATTGGACCATTAACTCTATGCTTTTTAAGGTAAGCTGGTATACTAATTATTTCTGGGGATTAGTTGTTATATCTATTATTGTTTGGCTTTTGGAAATTATGTTTCCCTGGCGAAAAGAGCAAGCCATTATCAGGAAAGGGTTTTGGACAGATGCCACATATATGTTCTTCAATTTTTTTGTTTTTACTATTATCATAAGTGGTGTTTATGCCATACTAGAACAGTTTTTTTCAAGTATAGGAATTTCGATGACATCTATTGCTTTAATAAATCTAAAAAAACTACCCGCATGGGGACAATTACTAATATTCTTTTTAGTATCAGATTTTGTACAATGGTTTACGCATGTCTTATTACATAAGTTCAATTTTTTGTGGCGTTTTCATAAAGTACATCATTCTGTAAAAGAGATGGGGTTTGCAGCACATTTGCGTTACCATTGGATGGAAAATATTCTTTATAAGCCCCTAAAAATATTTGCTGTTATGCTACTAGGTGGTTTTGAACCAGAGCAGGCTTTTATCGTGCATTTTATAGCTATTACTATTGGTCATTTAAATCATGCCAACGTTAAACTCACATATGGACCTTTAAAATATATATTCAATAACCCCGTTATGCATTTGTATCACCATGCATATAATTTACCAAAAGAACGTCGTGATGGTGTTAATTTTGGAATTAGTTTAAGTCTTTGGGATTATATTTTTAAAACAAATTATATCCCAGAAGCGAGCGGAAATTTAGCTTTGGGGTATTCTGATGATACTAAAATGCCCAAAAACTTTTTTATGCAGTTGTTTTATGGCTTTAGAAGAAAAGACTAACTAATACCCCTTACCAGCTTAACGATCTACATGTTATGTTCAGAAATAAATGTTTCTTATTAATTATCCTTTTAATCTTTTTTTCTTGTAAAGACAAAGAAAAGGAAAAGGTAAGTGATAAGGATATTTACGAATGGAAGACCATAAGCGTTACTGCATCTGCCTACAATTCATTAGCATATCAAACAGATTCTAGCCCAAGTATTGCTGCTTTTGGGGATAGTTTAAAGCCAGGTATGAAGTGTATTGCTGTATCCCGTGATTTATTAAAATTAGGAATAAAACATAATACCCCTGTTAAAATAGAGGGTTTCGATAGTATTTATTTGGTTAAGGATAAAATGAATGCACGTTGGGAAAAGCGTATAGACATTTATATGGGAACCGATATTAAAGCAGCAAGAAATTGGGGCAAGAAACAGGTTTCTATTACTTATGGTATTCCTAAGAAAAAATAGAATTAGAAATATGTTTTTTTATTTCGTTTCTGCTTCCGAAAGTATAAAAGGGTAGGCGTCTTTTACTTGTTTTAACTCTTCTTTTGTTAGCTTATCAGAAGGTTTTCTTAGTACATTTATGCTATAAGTATTTCTTAATTCATAATAAGCTTTAGAAAGTTCATTTTGTACAGCAATAAATTGTTTGTAAGTCGTTAGTTTGCCATTTTGCAAGGATACAACTGCCTTTTCTGGTGTATCTGATGCGTTTGAACTTTTTAAACCATTGCAGTAATTACAAGTACCATCACCATTATTATCTAAAAAGTTTTTGGTGATTTCTTTTAATTCAGTAATGGCGATTATATTGTCTTCAATCATTATTTCGTCATCATTGTTTATGATAACACGGAGTATGTTGCGTTCTGCGATTATACCGTCGCAAATCTCACCAGGAGGACATTCTTTAGGAAGTACCCTGTTTATACCTTCATCTGAAGATATGGTAGCAGTAACAAGAAAAAAGATGAGTAATAAAAATGCAATATCTGCCATAGATCCTGCATTTACTTCAGGCATTAATTTTGAATGTCTCATAATTTATTAGATTTTAAATGTTAATATGAGGATTGGGTCACAAAAACGATACCATAAAAAATCTTACAAAATCATGTTAGGGAGTGTTTTGCATATATGCTTTTCTTTTTGATGATAAATGTTGTAAGTTGGTTCTGTAAATTTCATGAGAAGCGTAGTAGGGTAATACAGGGAAATACTTTTTGTGATTTCTTTTAATTCAATAATAATTTACCACTAGTTACTAGTTAGCGATAGGGGGTAAATAATAATTAATAAAAATGTGAATACTATAGAGTTTTTAAGTGCTAAAAATAAAGACTATAAAATCAAATTCGTAAATATATTAAAGAATACAAGTACCCTGAGTAGCACTCAACTTATCGAAGTTTATGATAAATTGCTGCTATCAAAGAATGTTATGGTTGAGTTTGAATCAACAATAGATTTGAATTTTTTGAATGATTTAATAATGGAACTTATGGAGTTAGAAATTGGCATTAGAGATTGTTCTTTTCATGAAGAAAGGTAGCGAGATAACATTATGAAAATGCGCTACCGCTAGTATTTACTAGTGGCGTATTGAGTAGGTTTTGATAGTAAAAAAAACAAACATAGAAGCTACTTTAGAAATAGAGTAGCTTTTTTAACCAAAACACCCATAGGTTTACTTATAATTATATTTTTTGTTTAACAATAGTTAAATTTGGTTATTAAGATTGGGATAACTTTCTTTATTTAGCACTGTGCTTTTATTATACAAGTGGCGTACAGAGTAAGTCTTAAATGTAAAATAATATAAAGGTTATATTAGAAATAGGGAGGGTGCATCAAAAGCTTTTGTATTAATGTAATGACTTTGCTTAATAAGCATAGCGCTTTAGGCGTTTCCACATATCTTCAGGTGAATTATGAAAGTTAGATGCCATTCTATTAGTAAAAACATTTTCTTGAGTTATACTATTTAAGTATCGCGATATTTTAGTAGTTGATTTCATTTTGATTGTTTAATTGATTGATGAAAAATTTTGTTTTAAAAGACGTTACTTACCTGTAACGCCTTTTACTGTTCCAATTGTAACTTTTTGTTTTACTTAAAGTTCCGCTTAATTGATTGCTGTTTAATGTTCTCATAATTTCTAATTTGATTGATTGATTGATTGATTGATTGATTGATTGATTGATTGATTGATTGATTGATTGATTGATGTTTTTAATAATATAAAAGGACTTATCTGTAGCGTCTTTTATTGTTCCATTGGTAACTTTTAGTCACTGTTAAAGTTCCGCTTAATTGGTTGTTGTTTAAAGTTCTCATAATTGTTATTTTTAATTGGTTTATACTTGATAGACGACTATAAATGTAAAATGTTACAGTACTATGTATAACAAAGTAATAAATTAACATATTTTAACTATTTTTAGGGAGTATAGTAAGTAATAACTGATTTTTTAGACTTTTAAATAACTTTAGGAATGGTTATTGTGTTAAATGAATACAAAATATTAAACAAGAGTGGATATATTTTCAGATAAAAAAATATCTTTGAAATATATTATACACATCTATTCAATGGAATAATGAAACAAATGAGACTTTATTTTTCATTTTTTATAATGCTTCTTTTTTCGCTATCAACTTATGCACAGATTGATACGAGAAGTAAATCTATTGCTATTCCTGCTGTAAAAAGCAAAGATTCTGTAGATGCTAATCCATTATTGCCGTCTAAGCCTATTAACAATAATACTGGCATCAATAATATAAATACACCTCGTACATCTCATAATCTTAATATGCCTAAGAAAGAGTTTTCTATGTTTCCTCAAGAACAATTTGGTAACCCAGGAGAACTCTATGAGAATCGATTAAATAAAAGCTTAGATCATTTAAAATTAAGCAAAGAAGAATTTGAATTGAAAAATGGCAGTACTACGGATCAATATTTTGGTGATTTTAAAAGTAAGGCCAAGTTTGTGAATGTTGTATATCGAGATCATGGTTATGTAGATGGCGATGTTATTCAGGTTTTAGTAAATGATGAGATTATACATCTCAGAGTATATTTAACAGGTGGTTTTAAAGGTTTTAAACTTGACTTGAAACCAGGATTTAACAAGATAGATTTCTTAGCTTTAAATCAAGGAGAATCTGGACCAAATACGGCCGAATTTAGAGTTGTTGATGATTTAGACAACTTAATCTCTTCCAATCGTTGGAATTTGTCCACAGGTGTTAAAGCAACTATTATTATTGTAAAGGAGTAGTTGAAATTTATTTTAGTCAGTTATCCAAAATACAAACTAAGCGAGATTATTTAAGAAATAATACCATCAATCAACTTTAATTCTTCATCAGAAAAACTTAAATTATCTATAGCCTTTATATTTTCTTTTAATTGATTTGGAGAACTAGCACCTATCAAAACTGATGCTACTTGTGGTTGTCTTAAAATCCATGCAATAGCCATTTGAGATAATTTTTGTCCACGTTCCTGAGCAATCGTATTTAAATGTTGAATTTTTTCAATATTACTATTAACAGTATCAACATTTAAATAGGTAAGATCTTTAGCGGCTCTGGAACCTTCAGGAATTCCTTTTAAATACTTTTCAGTCAATAGACCTTGTGCTAGTGGTGAAAAGGCAATACAACCTACACCATTTTGTTCTAATGTATTTAAAAGACCATCTTCAATCCAACGATCGAACATAGAATAACGGGCTTGATGTAAAATAAAGGGGACCTTTAAATTTTTAAGAATTTCAGCAGCTTTCTGCGTTTCTTCTGGTTGGTAATTAGAAATCCCTACATAGAGCGCTTTTCCTTGACGTACAATATCTGCCAGTGCTCCCATGGTTTCTTCTAATGGCGTATCTTTATCTGGTCTGTGGTGATAAAAAATATCAACATAATCTAAGCCCATACGTTTAAGGCTTTGGTCTAAACTTGAAATTAAATACTTTCTCGATCCAAAATTACCATAAGGACCAGGCCACATATCATAACCCGCTTTAGTAGCTATAAATAGTTCATCTCTATAAGACTTAAAGTCTTTTTTAAAGATCGTGCCGAAATTTTCTTCAGCAGATCCATAAGGAGGTCCATAGTTATTTGCTAAATCTAAATGTGTAATACCCAAATCGAATGCACATCTTAGAATATCTCTACCATTTTGTATGCTATCAACAAAACCAAAGTTGTGCCATAATCCTAATGAGATCGCAGGTAAAAGCACGCCGCTTTTTCCTGATCTTTTATAGGTCATAGTATCATACCTTTTGTTTGAAGCTAGATAATTTGTTGTTTCTGATTTGTCGTTGATTTGCATATATAGAGTTGTAATAATAAAGATGTAAATGTATAAATTAGTTTTTAGATTTATATAAATAAAAAAGCCTTTTGAATGTGACTTCAAAAAGCTTTTTTATAAATTAAATTTGTTTTAATCTTTTAAAGGCTGTTTAATCTCCTTTTTTAAATGCTTAGCATAAAAACCCATCATGGATTTATAAAGTGCAATACTATTTTCTTCTTTAGCAAAGCCATGGCCTTCATCATATTTAACCATATAAGGTACATCAAAACCTTTAGCACGTAAGGCGCTTACAATTTGGTCAGACTCATCTATATTAACCCTTGGATCGTTGGCTCCTTGAATTACAAAAAGAGGTTTTTTAATTTTATCTATCTGATATACAGGAGAAACTTCTTTCATGATGACTTTTTCTTCTGGAATGTCTTCATCGTACCAGATTTCTTTAATAATTTTTAAATAAGGCTTCCAGTATGGAGGAATTGTTTTCATAAATGAAAACAAATTAGATACACCAACATAATCAACTCCACAAGCATATAAATCAGGCGTTTTTGTCAAACCCCGCAGTACGGCATATCCACCGTGGCTACCACCATAAATTGCTGCATTATCTTTATCTACCCAGCCTTGATCTACAACATATTGTAACCCATCTTCAACATCGTCCATAGCTTTTCTTCCAATTTCTTTAAACCCAGACTCTAAAAATGCTTTCCCGTAACCTCCAGAAATTCTAAAATTCACTTGTAAAGTTGCATACCCACGACTTGCAAACAATTGTGCTTCTGGATTAAAACCCCAAGAATCCCTAATGCCTTGTGGTCCACCATGAGGGTTTACTATAACAGGGACTTTTTTGCCATTAAGAGCCTCTTTTGGTAATGTAATGTAACCGTGTATCGTTTTGCCATCTCTGCTCTTAAAAGAAATAGGACGCATGTCTGCCATATCTTTTTCAATAAGATTAGGCATGAGGTTGTAAAGTAATTTAAAGGTGTCTTTTTTTGCATCATATGAATAATATGTACCATATAATTTATCGCTTTGTAGAAAGATTAAATATTTACTTTCATCATCGGTTACGTCAGATATTGAATAGTTGTATCCAGAAAATTTAGTAATGATTTTATCATGAAACTTTTTATAATAGGCACTTACAGGTATGATATGGCTTTTTTCACCTTCATAATAAAAAAAATCTAGTTCGTAACCTCTATTTCTTGATAGTCTTAATCCAGAAACATCATAATAATCATTAGAAAAAAGTTTTTTAATGATTTTATCTTCTTTGAGATCGTATAAATAAATTTGAGTTTTATCACTATCCAAATTTGATGTAATATAAGCCTCATGTGGGTTGCTAGAAGCGTAATTGAATGAAGATATATTAAAATTATCTTTCCAGCTTAATTGTTTTTTTATTTCGTAGTTTACACCATCTGTAGCATAGTATAAATCAATGTTTACGCCATCACGAAGTTTAGTGAATCCACGTAATTTTCCGTCTTTATCAAATATGTAATTACTAATTGGATTGGCAGCATCTTCGTTTTTATATAATTGCTCTAAAGCACCCGTTTCAATATTGATTTTATAGGGTTCAAATATTTGAGGATTATTTTGGTTCATAGCAATAATCATATGGTCTTTATCTTCTTTAAGACTTTCTAAAATATTGACTTTTACACCTTCAAAAGGCGTTAATTCTTTAGCATTACTACCATCAATATTTACCGCAAACAAGTGATAATCTTCGTTACCACCTTTATCCATTACATAGACTAATCTGCCTTCATTTGCCCAGCCAAAACCACGGATTAATTCATCTTTTTCCTCTATAACCCTTTTTATTTCATTGGTTTCAAGATTTTTAACGTACACGTGGTTTTTAGTGTTTTCATCTTTTTCCCGATAAGATAAATAGGTGCCATTTGGAGAAAAACTAAAAGATCTGGCCTTAGGTCTTGCAAAGTAATCTTCGACACCATATTTATAATTTGTAGGATTCCAATTGGCTAGTTTTTCCAGATCTTCGTCAGATGTTGGTAGTGCTGTATTACCAGGAAGTGTCTTTTCTGTTTTTGATAATACTAAAGGAAATTCTTGACCAGCTTGATAAAATGTGCCAGATAACGTATCTTCTTTTAATGAAGCAACATATTTAATTCCTGCTTGCTTAAATTTAATTGTCAAAGTATCATTTACGTAAAGTGTTTCGTCCATAGGAATACCTGTAGCACCTTGTGATGGGCTATCCATTGTTGATTTATAGCCGTCATCTTCACTTTTAATATCAAATAGTAGAGGGACTTCTGTTCCTTGAACAGATAATTTTCCTTTCCAAGAACCTACAAGGTCTTGAGCATTCGTTTGAGCTACCGCACATAAAAAAAAGATTAAGGCACCACTTAGTTTAAAAATAGTTGTTTTCATTTGATTAATGTGAATTAAAGAATTATGTATTAAAAATATAATTGTTATACTGTAATGTATTAATATTTTAGTTAGTATAAAAAAAATAAATTTTGTTACAAACTCATTAAAAATTAACATTTTATATTAATAAAATGTTAATTCATGATCTCAGATAATTTATTAACTAATTCATCTTTTGTGGCGCTTTCGTTACTGCTTAAGGGGAATTGATTTGGATTTAGAAGGTTTGGGTTTTCTAATGGGTTGTCATTTAAATTGTATAAGGCTTCAGATCCGTTATCAAAATAAATGTATTTGTGAGTGGCATTTCTTATAGAGGTGTTTTCATTTTCGGTATATACATAATCTCTTTTAGTAACGTTGTTCGTATTTGAGAGTAACTCTTTAAAACTCTTACTATCATGAATTTCTGTAGTTGATACTCCTGCAATATTTGCTATTGTTGTGAAGATATCTGTAGTATTTATAAGGGCATCTTCTGTTTCATTTATACGTGTAACATTTTTGCCAGAGATAATCAATGGCACATTAACGCCACCTTGGTACACACTGCCTTTAGCTCTTGTAGAGGGGTGTACTTGAACAACTTGATTTGGAGTGCCATTGTCTCCCATAAAAATAATAACGGTGTTTTCTTGCTGTTCTTTAGTCATTGAGTTGATTAGTCTACCCATTTCACTATCCAAAGCTTCTAAAGCAGCCATGTAGTAGGGTAGTGGGTTACTATCTATACTTGCTTGATCTGAAGGTAATGCCTCTTGCGAATGTAAATCGTTTGGAGGGAGGTGAAATGGTGTATGTGGTGCATTGTAAGCTAACCACAAAAACCAGGGTGTTGTTTGTTCTGCAACCCAATTAATAGCCAGATCTGTAAACTTAGTAGTTGTGTATTCTGTTGATTTTGTTGTAACGCCATTTATTGTCAGATTCCAATTCCAATATGATTGTACGCCACCACCTAACAGGCCCGCAAAATGATTTATTCCCATATCGTTAGGATGATTTTTGTTATTTGATAAGTGCCATTTGCCAATAACGGCATGATTATACGACTTACTAGTATTTGTATCTATATAGCGTTGCAAAGATATTTCGGAAGTAGATAATATATCACCAGGATCAAGCACTCCTGTTTTAAACCCATATTTCCCTGTTAAAATAGTAGCTCTTGTTGGAGAGCATGTTGGATTAGACCATAAGTTTGTGAATTTAATTCCTGAGTTTATCAAACTTTGTAAGTTGGGCATATTAGGTTTAACATGGCCTATGTTATAACCAGGAGAAGCATCTAACCCCATATCATCTGCAATGATAAATAAAATATTAGGCGCTGTGCTTTTCAGACTTTCTATATCTTCTTCATTATCATTAACAATTTCTATGGAATTATTATCGCAGGAAAAAAATAATATTATAAATAGGCAGATAAATATATAACGAATCATAAAGTCTGAAGTTATTGAGTATTCTTTTGTTTACTTTTAATTATGACTTAAAAAAAGTAAATAAGTTTAATTGTAGCTTAACTTATTCATTTTCAGTAGAGGAAAATAATCATTTACAATTTTCACAATAAATATTCGTCATAAACCCTACAAAGGTGTTATTTTTGCACGTCATAAAATTATAGGGATGTCCGTTTCAATAACAGAATTAGAAGAAAGAAAAGCTGGTAAAGACTTGTATAGCTACCAAAAAGGAGCTATTGATAAAATTTTTAAGAGCTTTGATGAATCGCCTAATGATTATCATTTATTATATCAACTACCAACTGGAGGAGGAAAAACAGTTATTTTTTCTGAAATTGTTAGACAATATCTTAAAACTCATAAAAAAAAGGTATTGGTAATGACCCACCGTATCGAATTATGTAAGCAGACATCTAACGTACTTACAGAATTTGGAGTAAAGAATAAAGTGGTTGACAGTAAAGCCGATTTAAGTGATCAAGCGGATTATAGCTGTTTTGTAGCGATGGTTGAGACTTTAAATAATAGATTACAAGACGATAAATTGGATATCTCTGATATTGGTTTGGTGATTATTGATGAAGCTCATTATAATTCATTTACAAAACTTTTCAAATTTTTTAGTCAAGCCTTTATTTTAGGAGTAACAGCAACACCTTTAAGTTCTAGTATAGAATTGCCAATGACTGACAATTATGATGAATTAATTGTTGGTGAAAGTATTGAGTCCTTAATTGAAAATGGGTTTTTAGCCCGTGCAGAAATGTTTTCTTATAATGTGGGGTTAACTTCTTTAGTTGTTGGAGCTAATGGGGATTATACTGTGAAATCTTCTGAAGATTTATATACAGATAATGATATGCTTAGCAAGCTTTTACAAGCTTATGAAGAGCGTTGTAAAGGTAAAAAAACATTGATTTTTAATAATGGAATTAACACTTCGTTACATGTTTATGATACTTTTAGAAGAGCAGGGTACCCTGTAGCTCATTTAGATAATACGAATACTAAAAAAGAGCGTGCCCTTATTTTACAATGGTTTAAAAAGACTCCTGACGCTATTTTAACTTCGGTAAGTATCTTAACTACGGGTTTTGATGAACCAACGGTTGATAGTATTATTTTAAATAGAGCCACTAAATCATTAACGCTTTATTATCAAATGATAGGTCGTGGGTCTCGTATTTTAAAAGATAAGAGTAAATTTAGTGTTATTGATTTAGGAAATAATTTTCATCGATTTGGTCCTTGGGGAGATAATTTAGACTGGCAACGCATTTTTAAATCACCAAATTATTATTTGGATGCTATTTTAAGTGATGAAGAATTAGAAAGCAATTTTAGGTATGAAATGCCAGATGAGTTGCGTAAAGAATTTTCTAAATCTAAAGAAGTTTACTTCGACATACAAAGAGTTTATATAGAATCTATTAGAAACGGTGAATCTTCAAAAGTTGTTTTAGAACGTTCTATAGAACAACACGCAAAAATTTGTATTGAAAACAGCGAAGATGTCTATGATGCCCTAGGCTTAGCAAAAATGCTAGGGGACGATATCGATTTTAGGATACAACGCTATACAAAGTGTATAAGTAAGAGTACTTTTAATTTTGTAGAATGGCTAAAAGGGGACTATAGGAAAAAACTAAATGCTTATTTACGCTCAAATTTTGATGAAGTTTTTGAAGCTATTCATGGGTATCCGCCAGAAGATTAGAAGCTCTTATATTATTTTGCTTCGCTATTAAGAATTCTTTTATACTTAACAGAGAGTCATTTCAAATCTGTTTCGAAGAGATATTTTAGAAAGTCATATAGCGTTACGCATAAAAAAGTAACGATAAACAGGTGAATTTCAGCCATTTTTCAATAAATGGAAAAAGTTTAAACGCGTTCTATTATAACATACTCAAAATAAGGCGTATCTTTGTGAATAATTATTCACATTAAACAAGCACAGTACTATAAACTATGGCAAAATCTCAAGTAACTTTTAATAAAATTGAAAAAGAAAAAAAACGCTTAAAGAAAAGAGAAGAAAAGCAAAAAAAGAAAGAAGCTCGCAAAGCTGAAGCTAAAGAAAACCCTCAAGGGATTCAATTTGCTTATGTAGACTTTAATGGAAACTTAACAGATACACCTCCAGATCCAGCAATGCGCGAAAAAGTTGAAGCTGAGAGTATTGAGTTAGGAATTCCTAAAAAAGAAGATAGGGAAGAAGAAGAACCAGCAAACAAAGAAGGTAAGGTCTCTTTCTTTGATCACTCAAAAGGTTTTGGTTTTATAATTGACAGCGTCAATCAAGAAAAATATTTCGTACACGTTAGTGGATTACTTGAACCTATTGAAGAAAATGATAAAGTTACTTATGAGTTAGAACGTGGTCAAAAAGGAATGAACGCGGTTCGAGTGAAAAAGATTTAGTACGTTTTTTTATAAAATTTTCTGAATAAGTATTTCAGTAATCTTATTTATTACTAATTACAAGCATAAATGAGCATATCGCGAAAAACGATTCTTATTATTTTAGCGTTTTTTGCTATTTATGTCATTTGGGGATCTACCTATCTGCTCAATAAAATAGCTGTAACAGAATTACCTCCATTCTTTTTGGCTGCCATCCGTTTTATCATGGCAGGAGCTATTATATTCATAATTGCTAAGTTCATGAAACTTAGATTATCAATTAGTAGAAAGCAATTTATTAATTGTACTATTGCAGGTTTTTTATTTTTAGTATACGGTAATGGCGTTTTTGTTTGGGCTCTAAAATATTTGGATAGTGGCTTTGCAGCTCTAGAAGCTTCAACTCAGCCACTTTTTGTATTATTATTAATGCGGCTTATAGATGGTAAAAAGATGCAACCTAAATCCTTAATAGGTGTCGCATTTGGTGTTGTTGGAATGTATCTTTTGGTAAGTCAAAAAGAGCTCATTACCAATGATGAAAGTTTATTGGGCATGTTTATGGTCTTTACCTGTGTTTTGGCTTGGAGTTATGGAAGTGTATTTGTCGCTAAAGCAGATTTACCACCAAACTTTTTTGTTAGTACAGCATACCAAATGAGTATTGCTGGTGTGCTTTTAATACTAATAAGCTTGCTTTTAAATGAAAACTGGATATCTCCTATAGATTGGAGTCTAAAAGTACAGTGGAGTTTAATTTTATTAATTGTGTTTGGAGGCGTTATTGCTTTTACAGCGTTTAATTATTTACTTAAAATGGTTTCTACAGAAAAGGCTTCTACATCAGCTTATGTAAACCCTATTGTTGCCATAATATTAGGTTGGTACGTTCTTGATGAAGCCATTACAGTTCAAACTATTATTGCTGCGTGTATCCTTTTAACAGGTGTTTTCTTTATTACATCTCGAAAAAAGATAAAAACGAAAACTATTGGAAATTAGGAGCGCTATAAAGTTTATGCTAATTAGTACGTTAGCGTTTGCTTGTATGAATGCTATTGTAAAACAGTTGCTACATATTAATGCTTACGAAATTGTTTTTTTTAGATCGATTAGCTCTCTGGTTTTTACGTTTACTTTTCTGCTTAAAAATAAAATTCCTTTTTTAGGGAACAAAAAAAAGCTTCTGGTTATTAGAGGACTTGTTGGAGTTACTTCGATGACTTTCTTTTTTATGTCTACCAAATATTTACCTATAGGTACAGCTGTTTCTTTACGATATATGGCACCTGTTTTTGCAGCCATTTTTGCTGTATTCTTATTAAAGGAAAAGGTGAAAATATGGCAATGGTTCTTTTTTGCCATAGCGTTTATAGGTGTTTTGGTTTTAAAAGGTTTTGATACAGAATTAAATAGCTACGGACTATTATTTGCTTTTATTTCTGCTATTTTTAGTGGATTAGTTTATATAACTATTAGTAAAATAGGAAAAGATGACCACCCAGTTGTGGTTGTCAATTATTTTATGATAATTTCAACCATAATGGGAGGAGTCTTATCTATAAATAACTGGATAACCCCAGTAGGTATAGAATGGGTCCTATTATTAGGGTTAGGCGTTTTTGGATATTTTGGACAGCTATATATGACGAAAGCTTTTCAGGTTGCAACCACCAACCAAGTAGCTCCACTTAAATATTTAGAAGTGATTTACACTGTTCTGTTTGGTGTCTTTATTTTTAGTGAAGTTTATACATTTTGGAGTTTATTGGGGATTGCATTAATTATTGGAGGGTTAGTTTTGAATATCTTGTATAAAGGAAAACAAAAATAACCCGTTGCACATTTTGAAATCTATAAACCAAAAAACGTGTCGGTTCTTAAAGCATTAACCCAAAATTTGTTAAGAGCTAGAACCAACCAGCCAAAAACCATATTAATAGATTTCACTTTTAATGAACAACGGGTAAAGTAGTAATATGTTTATTTGATTTTAATGACTTTAGAATCTGCTTTCAAATTTTTATGGATAATAGTAGCATTGCCTTTGTAACGTAATGTGCAGTTTGCTATGGCATCGATATCTATGGTTTTTGTTATCGTTACGCTGGCTTGACAATCTGATGACATTTTCATTTTTAGATCTTCAATTTTTAGATCGTAACCCGAAAGTTTTGTATCTGCTGAAAGATTTGCATTTAAAGTATTTACAGAGCCCAATAAATCTACATGAGCATCAGCAGCAGCTGTAAGCTCCAAGTAATCAACATCAACTCTACCAGTAAAAAAACTATCTGAGGTTACTTTTATTTTCACATGATCTTCAGCTAAAGTGTTTTCTAAATAAATTTGAGAATCATCAACCGCAGTAAAGCTCTTAATAGGTTTTGTAGTAATGTAGACATTTAATGTTCGTTTACCTTTAATTTTTAGATTGTTTTTAAGGCGTATCTGGAGCTCATTGTTTTTTTTAGTAGCAATAATATAGTCATGCAAATTATCATTTGCTTCTATTTTAATGGATTCTTCGGTATCAGAAAATGTGATATAAGCTATAAAATCGTTAGATACTTCTACAGAAGAGTAATTGGTAATATCTACATCCCTAGATGTTACGCGTTCTTTTGCCTTTGTAAGGAGGTCATCACTGCATGATGATAAAATAAGGCTTAATAGCACTAATGCTAAATATGATCTGTTCGTTTTCATTGTGATTGATTGATTGATTGATTGATTGATTGATTGATTGATTGATTGATTGATTGAGACTTAATTTATGTTATTGTTGATTCAGATTTTTGTTAAGCTCTATGATAGGAATCCATTGAAAGTTAATTGGGTACCATTCATTCGTTTCGTTATCAATTTTCAGATAAACTTTGTTGTTTTTTGAATGCACATATTGTGTATTCTTACTGTTTGTTTTTTTCTTAAATGTCATCTTTTATATTTTTTTTATAGCGATTTCTCCCCATGTTGAACACACCTATTTTAACTCCCATTCCAACCGAAACACCATTTATTCTCTTTAAACCGTATTCAGGATTAAAATTAATTTTACTGGATAATCTATATTTTACTCCAGCTTCTAATTGTATATATCTATTTATATTATAAAGTACATTAATACCAGGTTCTACAACGAAAACATGTTTCCAATCATTTTTATTTACAATAACCACGTCTCCGTCCTCACTATTGTCATCTATTAGTGCTACTGCACCACCTCCAATAAGTAAAGGAAATGAGAGGTTCACTTTAGATTTACTAAACAATATGGGCTCAAAGTGCAAACCTCCATAAAGACCCGCTAAATCTTTAATATTATTTAATCCAGATATATTAGTATCTGAATAAAAACCAACAGCAATAAAACCGATTTCAAATTGTTGATTTGCAACATAGGCTACTTTAAAACTAGACGTATATGTTTCAGCTTTGTCAATAGTCCCATAACCAAACCCCAAGCCCAAATAAACCCCATGTACGGCGTTCCTACGATCATTAAATTCAATATAATCTCCATCGGCCTCCTGAGCGTTTAAGTTACTTTGTAAGGCAAATAGAAGTAATAAAAGAAAAGCACACGTGTGTTTCATGGTTATTAATTTAGGTTTATATATATAGACACTACAAATTATAAATGGTTGCATCTTAAATGTTTTTATTTTTTTTAAATTGTCCAATTTTTTGAGGCAGAAATTTTTATTCTTTTAAAACAATAACACCCTTTCTTCCCATAAATGTGAAGATACCATTGGTGTTTTTTCCGTAAGCGCCATTAATCTCTCGTATTCTTTTACTTTTATCAATAACATTATTTTCAATATTATAAAATGTTTTTGGTAGCCTTAATAAACCTTGTTCTAGTTTGGCATTAAACATAAAAGACAAACCAGTAATATTGATATTAATATCTGATGATTCTTGATTTATAGAAACAGAAGCATCAGGCTGATCTACTTTATAGACGCGTAATTCTGCAACTTTCATATTAAGATTAATTTTTTCTTCAACATGATCTATTTGAGCATTAGAAAAATTTAATTCACCATGTATTTTTTTAACATTTTGAATGATTATTTCATCCTTACTTGAAATAAGTTCTAAATCGGTAATCGTTTCAATTTCAATTTTTGTTCCACTAGTTTTTAGTAATAATCTGTTAGAAGATTCAATATCTACGGCACCGTTTTTTAAACTAATAGTTCCATAAGTAATAGACTTGCCTCTTAATTTACCAAACTTCATATCTATTCTGGCATTAGTAATAGCGTCATTAATCCATAAATCACCATGCTCTATATTAGCTTTTAATCGTCCTGTCCAATTGTCAATAATAACATCACCAAATTTATTTGTGATGTTAATTTCTGCATTTATAGGCAAATGAATAGTATAGTTAATTTCAACATTACTTTTATCAAATTCAAAAGGGTTTACCTTATTAAAATATCTGGAAAAAAGACTGGTATTCTTTTCCGAAATCTCAGAAGTAATACTTACAAAATCATTAGCAGTTTTAGTTTTTGCGACAATACGATTTAGAAGGGTTTTTGCATTTTCTTTTTTCTTATTGGTTACTTTGATATCTATTTTTATAGAGATATTGTTTTTTTCCCAACCATTAATAGTTATGTTACCATATTTATTATCTAAATGTAGCTCCCCAGCATTAGTCATTTTGTACATTTCTTCAATAGTTTTTGTCAAAACTTCTTGTGAATGTATAGATAAGCTTAGTAGCAGTAAAGCGATTGGAATTATTTTTTTATAAAGTATATACATCATCATTGTCCATTTTTTTAGAACTATTAATTTGCCTTAATAAGTTCTCTATTAATTCAATTCTCTTTTTATAATTAATTACAATAGCCTCCAAAACCCGTTCATTATCAACATTTTTTTGAAGCTCTACTTTTAATAATCCATATTCAATATCTAACTCATCCATGAAGGATAAAAATTCTTTTTTCTCTTCAGATGATAATTGTGTGCTTTTATTTACGAGTTTAACTTGATAAGCGACTAAGCCTTTATAATGAGAATCAATATCATTTAACTCTTGTAATGCCAAGTTGTTTTGGGTATTTTTATTAGCTTGACCAACTATTAGTATGTTAACTAGCGAAAATAAACCTAAGGCTATCACTATGGTAGCAGCAACTTTGAATATAACATGGCTCCATAGTTTAACAGTCTTCGTTTTGGATTCTGGTTTATTTAATCCAGATTCAATATTTGCCCAAAGTTTACTTTTATCTGCTTTATGTACATCAAAAAGTGCTTTGTTTTCTTTTATGTATTTTTCGAAATCATCCATATTATAATGTCTTTACAATTTCAACTAATTTTTTCTTTGCTCTATGATACTGGGATTTAGAAGTTGAAGGGGAGATCCCCAATATTTCTGAAATCTCAACATGATCATAACCTTCAACTAAATATAAATTTATTATTTGCTGATAACCAGAAGGTAATAATCTAATGCCTTTAATTATATTTTTAATATCAATTTCTGGAGGCACATCTTCCGTATCTTCCTTTATATGATACATTTGGTTTTCTATAGGTATTACTGGTATTTTTTTCTTTTTTAATTGATTGATGCTTTTATTAATTACAATACGTTTTAACCAAGAACCAAAGGTGCTTTCATATCTAAAAGATGATAAATTATTAAAAGCTTCAATAAAACTATCTTGTACAACATCTTCAGCATCTTCTTTTATATGCATCATACGCATACTAATATTATACATAGCGTCAACATAGAGCTCATACAATTTGTATTGCGCATTTCTGTCACCTAACTTGCTTTCTTCAACAAGTGATTTATGAGTGTATAATATATTGGTTTCCAATTATTCTTTTGAGCTCTTATAAGCCTTAAAAATAGTTTTATTTTTCAAGCTACTATTATAGACAACAAAATAAATAAAGGGTTGCATTTAACTAAAAAAAAATAAAAAATAGTTTGTAATACAAAAAAGAACTACTTTTGTAGACGACTGGTCTAATATAGGAATGAAAAAAGATACTGTAAATAATATTTTAGCCATAGGAGCAGAGCTGGTGTTAAAGAAAGGATACAATAACGTTGGTATTCAGGAAATTCTTGATACAGCAGCTATTCCTAAAGGATCCTTTTACTATTATTTTAAAAGTAAAGAAGATTTTGGTTTACAGTTAATTAAATACCATTCAGAACATTCTATAAGTGTTTTAGAAAGTTATTTAGATGACACGAGTCTAAATCACAGAGAGCGTATTCTTGTTTTTTTTAGAAAAATGAGAGATATGCATGAGAAAAATGAATTCAAAGAAGGTTGTTTATTAGGAAATTGTAGTCTTGAACTATCGGATCAATCGGAAATATTACGTACTTCAATAGCCTCTGGTTTAGAGCTGTGGGATGAAAGTTTTGAAACATGTATTGCAGAAGGACAGCGCGCGCATGTTATTAAGAATGAAAAAACAGCAAAAGACATGGCAAGTTTTATAATTTCGGGTTGGGAAGGTGCGCTTTTAAGAATGAAATCTTCTAGATCTAGTAAATATATAAATGTATATATTGAATTTCTAGATGAATATATATTGTAATGTAAATTTTTTTGAATATTAATAGTCGACTGGTCTAATAGTTAAAATATAAATAAATGAATATAAAAGAAAAATTAAAAACTTTAAATCTAGAACTCCCAAATGTATCTACACCAGGCGGTTCGTATGTTTCGGTTAATATTAGAGGTCGCATTGTATATGTAGCCATTCAGTTTCCGATTTTAAAAGGAGAATTGTATTATCAAGGAAGGCTCGGGGCAGACCTAACAACAGAAGATGGATATAAAGCGATGCAAATGTGTGCGTTAAATGTTATAGCTCAAATAAATGAAAAAGTAGGGTTTAATAATATTGAAGGCTTAAATCACTTAGATGCTTATTATCAATCTTATGGCGATTGGAACGATGCGCCTAAAGTCGTTGATGGTGCCTCAGATTTATTTCTAAACCTATTAGATGATAAAGGGACACACTCCAGAGCCATATTTGGTGTAGACAAACTATATGATAACTTAAGTGTGGGTTTAACCTGCACATTTACTCTTAATAAATAAAACAAAAATTTAAAATAAAATGAATGTATTTGAATCGTATCAATTAGGAAACACAACTTTAAAGAATAGAATTGTTATGGCACCAATGACGAGATGCCGTGCTATAAATAACATCCCTAACGAGTTAATGGCAGAATATTATAAGCAAAGAGCAGGAGCAGGGTTAATAATAACAGAAGGGACATCTCCGTCTGCAAATGGTTTGGGATACCCTAGAATACCTGGAGCTTTTAATGACGAACAAATTGCTGGGTGGAAAAAAATAGTGAAGGCTGTACACGAAGAAGGCGGGAAAATTTTTATTCAACTTATGCACTGCGGTCGCATTACAGGAAAAGTAAATTTACCAACGGGTGCCTTCACTGTAGCACCATCTGCAATTCAGGCAGCTGGAGAAATTTTTACAGAAACAGGTATGGTTGCTCATGATACCCCAAAGGAGATGACTCTTGAAGATATTGAGATTGCCAAAAATGAATTTGTTGAGGCTTCTTATAGGTTGGTTGAAGAAGCTGGAGCTGATGGTATAGAAATTCATGCGGCAAATGGCTATTTGTTAAATCAGTTTTTAAACCCAAAATCAAATCAAAGAACAGATTTTTATGGAGGAAACTACATTAACAGAAGTCGGTTTGTAATGGAAACAACAAAGCAGATTGTTGAAAAAATTGGAGCCGAAAAAGTAGGGATTCGTTTTTCGCCTTATGGAGCGTTTAACGACATGGAAGCACATCATAATGAAGTAGAAAGTGTGTTTACTTATTTGGCTAAAGAATTATCGGAATTAAAAATTGCATATATACATGTTGTGGATCAACGTGTCGCTTTTGCAGCTCCGGATTTCGCAGTAGATATTCAGAAAATAATTAAAGATACCTTTAAAGGAACGGTTATTACTGGAGGAGATATCAATAATTCTGAAAGAGCAACATCTGTTTTAAACAAAGGTTACGATTTAGTTTATGTGGGCAGGCCATATATTTCTAATCCTAATTTTGTTGAAAAAATTAAATCTGATGACGTATTAGTGGCACCTAATATGGATTTGTTTTATTCGGCAGAAGCAGAGGGCTATACAACTTATTAGTATTTTTATAATCGAAGGTTTTTAAAATGATTTATAAGCAACTTTGCTTATAAATCATTTTTTTTATTTGTAAACTTAATAAGTAATAGTATTATGATTTCATAATAGTTTTGAATTTGGCTAGCGATTACCTTATTCGTAATTTTGCGCGTTTATGATATATGAATCATATTAATAAACCATTTTAAATAAATTTAATGAAGATACCTGGGAAAATCAATGTTTTTAGGCGTAAGATAATGAAAGGGCTTACTAAGAATATAGGCAACTCTTATTCTATCCCTAAAATTGATCCAAACAGCAAAATTGAAATAAAAAATATACTTATTTCCAGACCCAACCATAGATTAGGAAATCAATTATTATTGACTCCTTTAGTACAAGAAATCATTGATAGCTTTCCAGATTGTAAAATTGATTTGTTTGTTAAAGGTGGCGTAGCGTATCCAGTATTTGAAAATTATGAACAAATCGATAAAATTATTCAATTACCTAAAAAACCATTTAATCACTTATTTAATTATGGATGGTGTTGGTTAAAATTGAGAAAGAAACGTTATGATTTAATAATTAATGGTGATAAAAACTCATCATCGGGCAGATTATCAACTCAATTCGCTAAAGCAACATACAAAGTTTTTGGTACCGTTGATGAAGATATTCAGAACACCTATAAAGATTATGAGCATATTTCTAAATACCCAGTTTATAATTTGAGGCATTTTTTAGAAAAATTGGGGTTTCCTAAAAATACCAATGAAGTCCCCGTTTTAAATATTAAGCTGAATGCTACCGAAATAGCAAGCGGGAAGAAAATATTAGACGCAATCGTTAAAAATGATAAAAAAACAATTTGTATTTATACCAATGCGACGGGCGCAAAATGTTATTCTGAAGATTGGTGGGAAACAGTTTATACACGTTTAAAGGCAGAATACCCCAATTATAATGTTATAGAAATGCTGCCTATTGAGAATATTTCAAAAATTTCATTTAAAGCACCAAATTTTTATAGTAAAGATATTCGCGAGATGGGAGCTATTATAAAAAATACGTCTGTATTTATAGCAGCAGATAACGGCGTTATGCACTTGGCAAGTGCCTCTTTAAACCCAACAGTTGGGTTCTTTTCGGTAACAAATAAAAACATATACGAACCTTATGGGAATGGTAGTGTTGCTTTAAATACTAATGAAACGACTATTGACGACTGGTTTGTTGAGATTAATAGAATACTTAATAATTAAAAATAAATTGAAACTTAAGTATTAGTTATTGCTTATCAAATTGATTTTTGAACGCAACAAGCTCTTTTTTAATAGTACGTTTAGTATAATCTATAGTTGGAGTCCTTTGAAACATAAAGAATCAAGTTTTCAAAATGTATATTCAAGAATTAATTTTTGACCTATTTTTATTGGAGTTGTTTTTCTAATATAATTAGACTTGCAGATGGAAGCAATAGATAAATTATTTTTTGATGAAATTCCAGATAATGTATCCCCTCGTTTAACAATATAAACTTTTTTGCGTTTTTCTAAGCTGGCAATAGCTTTCTCTTTGGTATCTAAAATAGTTAATTTTGTTTGTCTTTTAGAACTGTGAAGGCCTGGTTGTACCCAGTTTTTGGTTACCCAAATATTTTTAGAACGTATTTCATTCTGTTCACTAAAATCAAACAAATATTCGGGGTTTATAGAGACGCCTTTGTAGTTAATAACCAAGTGTAAATGACTCCCTCTGGCATTTCCTGAAGCCCCACCATAACCCAGAAGTTCTCCTTTTTTTATTATATCATTGGCTTTAACTGCGTATTTCGATAAATGTGCATAAACAGTTTCTAGGCCATTTGGGTGCCTTACAATCACTGTTTTTCCATGCCCTCTGCTGTAATTGGCAAAACGAACAACACCATCAAATATAGATACCACACTATCCCCAGTAACAAGATCAATGTCTATACCTCTGTGAGCACGTCCTCTTCGCCATCCATAATGAGATGTTACCACTTTTTTAAAACTAATTGGAGGGGTATATGTACTATCATCAAACTTAATTTGTACAGGGAAATTAATCTTTACATGCTTATAAGGATTATAGGCCGTTGTATCCCAGTGCTCTTTTGTTAGATTTAATAAATCAGCATTATTGCTGGAATTTTTAAGGATTATCTCTGTTTTGGTAAACGGAAAATCTGAATAATCAATTAATTCAATTGTACTTGGCTTATTTTGTCCGAAGCTAAACACAGACAGGGTAAAAAAGATGAGAGAGACTAGAAATTTCATATTAAAATTTGATACTATAAAAAGGTAAACACACTACCTTTTTATTTTTCAATGGGCGAATTTATATAAAAATATCAGAAAACGATGTTAATATACTGTTAGAGTTTAAAAGGAAATTTATAATAAGTATACAGATTAAACAAATTCAATTTTTATGTTGAATTTATGTAAGAAATACTAAAAATAAGGGTAGGAAAATATAAAAGTCATCTGTTATATAAACTAAAGGTATTGATTTAGGACTAAAATAGATAGTACCGTTTTAAGTTCTAGTTTAATTCCAAATTTATTAATTAAATCACCATTTATGAAAAACCTACTTTTAATCAAACCAATCCAAATTTTTTACCATCTTAATTCTATCAAAAATCATCTTTTAGGTATTAAGCCCATTATGCTGATACTTTTCTTTTTTATGTGGTATACTACCATGGCAAATCCACAGGCACAAATGACTGCAAGTAGAATATCGGGTCCTGCGCCCTTATCCGTTTTCTTTGATGCGACTATGACTACAGATACGGACATTTCTATAGATACTTTTAGACAATTAGGTTACTCCTTTTGTTTTGGAGACCCAAGCAGTGGTACATGGGCGCATAGTGGACTCAGTAAGAACATAGAAACAGGAGCACCTCTTGCTTCGCATGTATTTGATATCCCAGGTACCTATACTGTAAAAGTTGTTGTTAGAAATGCTGATGGCGATTCGTCTGAAGCTACACAAACAATAACAGTGCTTGACCCGAATACTTTTTATGCCAATACAAATACAATTGTGATATCAACGGGTTCAGATTTTACAGATGCTCCAAGTGGTGCAGAACAAATAAGTAATGTTACCTCATGGCCATCATGGGAAAGTAACAAACGCTATCTACTCAAAGCTGGTGATGATTTTACAGGTTTGGGTGTTATGAGAATTAAGGATCGTAGTAACTTCCATATAGGTGGCTTCGGTACTGGAGCCAAACCAAAAATAGCACAGGTAACTATTGATATGGATGAAGACAATGCAGCAACACCACCAGAGAATGGGGTTGTGCAAGGCTTAGATGTTCCTTTTATTCTACAAAGAATCATGTTTAATAATTTGTTAATTTATCAAAACGATGTTATTGGTAATGGTGCTAACATCGTATTTGCAGCTTCAAATACTTGGTATGCTATTAATCAGCGAGGGACTTCTTCTCCTGCAGATTGGAAACAACCTGGTAATATATCCATAGTAGAAAATCATGTAAATATGTTAGGAGATCCAACAGGTTACCAAAATGCCATTGCGGGTATTGCACATCACTTGGCAATATTGGGTAATACATCAGAACGAGCAAAAGAACATACACTTAGAGTTTTTGCTACTTATAAAGCAGTTATTGGCCACAATTTACTTACGGGACCAGAAACAGATAATTTACGTACTGATTTTAAATTAATGGCAAATGGTCTGAATGATTGGCCAGCAGATCATGTCATTTTTAATCCAGGGACTGTAACAGAAGTATTACCAAACACACAATACGTAAGAATTAATAATAACATTTTTGGAAGAGCTGGAGCCCCGCATAGTTGGCACTTACAAGTAGCTCCTCAAGATACAGGTTCTAGTAATACTGTAGAAGGATTGCGAGATATCATTGTAGAAAACAATGAATTTATTAATGGTAACCAAGATGATGGACTAGAGGTTGGTATTCAGACTTTAGGGCACAATATTATAGAGCGAGGCAATCAATATCCTGCATCTTGGACACGACCAGTATATCAAGAAAATTATCCATCCAATTATTCAGCATATTCAGCCCAGTATACACCCTTTTGGCACGGCCCCTACCATACAGAAGATACCATGCCAGAAGTGCTAACAGATCCTTGTGGAGGAGTGCTTGGAGTGGAGATGCCTTTCGATTCAGAGCAAAAAATGAAGGCTTACCCTAATCCTTTGCCTTCGGGAGCCCATTTAACGATAGTGATACCACAAAAAGTGACTAATGGAAATCTTGAAATATTTGATGTTTTAGGAAATGTTATTCATACACAAAAGATTATTCAAAATATTGTAGAAGTACCAAATCGTATATTAAACAAAGGTTTGTACCTTGTTGTTATACATACAGATCATGGTACAGAGACTAAAAAAATTGTGGTGTCAGATTAATTTATATACTAACTATAAGTATATGAAGTTGCATTAATTTTTCTAAAACGAGGTGTATGTATTAAGGTGTCTTAAAAGCTTAATTATGAAGGAAATGGTATTTTTAGACACTCTTTTTTATTATAAAATTTGATCTCTATTGATTATTACTTTGTGGTTTTTATAGGTTTTTATTTACAAACAAGGCGTTGTAATTTTAAAAAAAAGGCTCGTTTTGTCGATGATTTTTGCCAACAAAATCATTTCATCGTGTAATTTAAGAGTTCACGTGATTTATATTTTTTTATGGAAATAAAGACTTAATTTTAAATAAATTATTAAGTGTTAGTCCTATGAAAAATCTAATAATCACTTTTTGTTTAGCATGTATAATATGCTTTTGTGATACGATCACTGCGCAAGAATCTGCGAGTGTTTTAGAAGAGAAACCTGAAAATTATAAGAAGCGAAGTCCTGTTTATGATTATTCAGAAAAAGAATTAAATAATGTAGATACCATACCAGATTTTGCATCAAAAAAGAATAAGCTAAAGATAGTTGGTACCATTTACGAAAGTGATGGTGTAACACCTGCTAAAAATGTGCTTCTATTCATACATCAGGCTGATGAGAATGGCAATTTTGAATTAAAGAGGCATAATAAAAAACGTTATGTACGTCATAGAGGTTGGATAAGAACAGATGCCGATGGTCATTATACATTTTACACCTTTGTGCCTGGGAAATATATATATGGTAATGAATTTAAACAAATTCTACCAATAGTTAAAGAACCAGGAAAACCAGAATATAAAATTGAAACATACCTTTTTGATGATGATCCGTTATTTAATAATAGACGTTCGAAAGTAAAACGAACAGACGTTAGTGACAGAATTCTTAAACTGGATAAAAAAGAGGGCTTGTATATTGCTAGAAGAGATATTATATTAGGTAAAGAAATTGATTCATATTCTAAATAAGGATTTTACCTATTGTTAAACCTTTGCAAAAAAAATGTAAAAATTTAATAATAATTTCATAATGAGTTTTTAAACTCTATCTCATAAAGAACCATCCTAAATTTAGGATGGTTCTTTGTTTTTAGTCTTATCTCTATAGCTCTTAAAGCGCTTTTTCTTCTTATTTATTATGTTCAGAAAATTACATAATACTAAAACAGGTTTATTATTTGATAAACGTAGAGTTAGTAAACATTTTTATGTATTAAGAACACATCTAGCATAGTGAAATATAAATTCTAAAATATTTTTATTATATTTAACCAATCGCTTATTTATTAGGCGATTAATCTCTCCCTATTAGAATATTATACGGCTTTTTGTCTAAAAAGTGCCCTTTTGGGTATTTTAAGAAACACTGTATTCAATAAACGTTGCATTATAAACATTGCGTTTGTACAATTATTTATTGAAACTATAAATAGCACCTATTTTGTATACTAAAATTATTTAAAATGAAACATCTTAAATATGTATTGATAGTTTTTAGCTGCTGTGTTTTAACATCTTGTTATTCTGTGAGATTGCGTAATGTAAATGGAGCACCACAACCAGATCCTTTTTCAGACAGAGATGACTATTACAGAGGCATGGCCGTAGTAGAGTTTGATACTGTTATTAGTATTAAAATTAGTTCAGAAGATTTTACCTATTTAATCAAAGAAAAAGAAGCTTGCGAATCAGGAAAGATAAACATTATTGAATATCGCAATACGTTTGGCGGGGTTTTATTAAGTGCAATTACTTTTGGAAGAAAGCGAAAAGTAAAAGTTAAGTATGTATGTGAAAAATTAACAAATTAGGAGATATGGCTACTACTAAAAGCAAATTCTTAAAAGAATGGAATACACTACATAAAAATGGACCATTTCCTTTAAAGATTCTCTATCAGACTAAATTAGAAGGCGAACGGGTTATGCCTAAAAAGATAGACCGCTATAATGATGCTGCTAAAGAAATTCAACGTTTAATAAAAGAAACGCAAGCAGATGGTGATGGATTTCGTGCCTACGGTTCGGCATGGTCAATGAATAATATTGCCAGTCATAAAGATAGAATGCACTACAATGGTTTTATGAATATTTCCATGCCTATTCATAATAATGATTGCCACTCAAATTCCAGTTATGATTCATCAAATTTATTTCTATTCGAATGTGGAACAACCATAAAGGAAGTTTCAGAAATTTTGGCAGAAAATGGTAAATCACTCAAAACAAGTGGCGCAAGTAACGGTCAAACCTTAGCAGGTTGTATTTCTACAGGGGTTCATGGTTCTGCTTTAGATGTTGGATCTGTACAGGATTATATTGTAGGCTTAAATTTGATCATTGGTCCTAATAAAGAAGATATTGTATATATAGAACGTGATTCGAAACCAGTTTTAAGTAATGATTTTATTAAAAAATTGAATGCCAGAATTATAAGGGATGATAATTTGTTTCATGCTGCTTTAGTAGGACTAGGAGGTTTTGGGTTTATACACGGTATTGTTATTGAAGCTGAACCCATTTTTTTACTGAAGCGTTATGTAAAAAAAATTAATAAAAATATAGCTTTTGAACTGGCAAAAACTATGGATTTTAAAAATTCGACGTTTACAATTCCTGAAGAAACAGATGTAAGTGGAAAAGGAAACAGGCCTTATCATTATAAAATTTTCATCAATCAATATAGTAACGATCCAGAATGTGTTGTAGAGTTAATGTATAAAAAAAAATATGAAGAACCTTATCCAGATCCGTTTCCAGTAATAAAAGAATCTCTTTATAGAGATCTTATTTATTTGTTTGTCAAGCTCGCGGAAAATTTACCAAAGAGTATTCCGTGGCTGGTAAAGCGTTTACGTGAGACTATTATGCCAAAGGTAGATGATCAAACTACAGGTATGTTAAAAGAAATATTCTGGGATGCACCTTACCAGGGGCCCGCTTTTGCCTGTTCGTTTGGAATCGATCATAAAGATGCTCCAAAAGCGATGGAACTTCTAGGTAAATTAACTAGAGATGAAGGTCCTATACCTGGAATCTTTGCAATGCGATTTGTTAAACAATCTCAAGCAACTATTGCTTTTACCAAGTTTCCAATTACTTGTATGTTAGAAATTGATGGTGTACTTTGGAAAGAAACTAAAAAAATCATGAGTTTAAAAAAGTATTCAAAACGAATGATAGAAGTCCTAAAAGAAAATAATATACCATTTACTTTGCATTGGGGGAAAAATAGTGATTGGACATTCCCTGGGTTAGTAAAACATATGTATGGAGACCAAGCAAAAGAATGGATTAAACATAGACAATCATTATTATCGGAAGATATGTATGAATTATTTTCGAATAATTTTTTAAAAACTATAGGATTAGCTCCAAAAAGTATTACATAAAATGAAACTCAAGTTTATAAAGTTCAATGGTTAAAATTCTATTTTATTAATAGTTTTATCCAGTAAATGGTTAAATTTCTACCCAAGAATATAGGCTTGGATCGTTTTTTATACGGTCAATTTATTGACAGAAACAAGATACCTAATCAAGGCAATTTATAAGCTAAGTAATTAAAGCCTAGTCTCCTCTCTTTCATTATTTCTTTAAATTTATAAGATAAAACTTTCTGTTTGTAAGATTTTTTGTATATATTTGAAATCTCCCTATTTAATTAATTAAGTCCAAAATCATATGTAATACAATGGTACCTTTTTCTGGTATGCAGATATTATTATGTTATAGTCTAAATTATTCATATTAACCCCCAATCACATGGAAACTACAGATTCAGTAAAACTTAAAAATCCAAAAGATCCAGAGCAAACAGAAGTGCAATACCAAAGACGATTTGGTGTTATAGCTGGTTATTTGCCAAAAGACATGGCCTATATCGGTAAATGGCTAAGCGATTTAATTGAAGCCTCTTATAAAGAAAAGGAAACAGCAGGCGTTAACTATATTATGGCTCCTTCAATTTTAGAGATGAAGGCTTTGTTAGCTAATAATAAGGAACTGGGTATACAAGTTGATAAAATGATTAAAGAAGGACTTGTCATTCATAAAAAGTATGAACCACAAGTAAAATATGCTATAAAATCTCAGGATGATCTTTTTGTAGCGATGAACTATATTATTGACCGTGCCCCAAAATTTGAACCAGAGGTAAGTCATTCTGCTTTCCCGATGTCTGGTTTATTTGTGTATATGATGGCAACAGCATCTGGATGGATTGTTTTTAAGAATCAAGCGTTTAATGATGCTTTACGGAAAATTTTACAAGCATGGTGTGATTTTCTGGATAGCCCAGAAACCTTAAATGTCGTTACTACTCAGCCAGATGGATGGTTATCCCCAGCGTCTGTAATCGCTAATAATTTGGATGAATTTGTAACCGAGGAGGCAAAAATTAAGGATCCTAAACATTGGGGATTTAAGTCTTTTAATGATTATTTCCATCGTCAAATTATTCTTATATGTCGCCCTTTAGATGGCCCTGATAATGATGCCGTCATAGTTTCGGCAAATGATGGTACTATTTATAGAGTGGCTCGAGAGGTTAAACTTTCTGATAATTTTGAGACCAAAAGCCAGAATTATTCCTTAGAAAATATGTTAGGCGGATCTCCATACACAGAAGTATTTAAAGGAGGCGACGTTTTGCAAACATTTTTAAGTGGTCATGACTATCATAGATGGAGAGCTCCAATTACAGGTAAAGTCATTGAAGCTCGCGTTATAAATGGTTATATGTTTAGCGAACTACCTGTTGAAGGTTGGGATCCAACAGCAGGAACTTATTCGCAAGGTTATGAAGCTAATGTAAATACCAGAGGTCTTATCATTATTGAGCATGAAGACCCAAAAATAGGATTGGTAGCTGTTATGCCTATTGGTATTACTGAAATATCATCAATTAATATAGAAGTAAAGAAAGGAGATTATGTTAAGAAGGGAGAAGAATTAGGAACGTTTAGTTATGGAGGTTCAAGTTTGTGCCTCGTTTTTCAAAAGGGAGCTATTAAACAATTTACGGTTGTAAACCCCAACCCAAATATAAATTCCGATAATGGCCCTTATGTTCGTGTGAGAGCTCAAGTAGCCATTGCTAATACATCACCAAAAATAAAAACCCACTTAACCAATTAAATTATTTATATTATGAAAACAACAACATTTACAAGTACTAATGATGCTATTGGCTATATAGAAAAATGGCTTAAAAGTAACCCTACGCTTTCAGAATTATTAGTAGCATCTATTAATAAAGCAGAAAGCTATGCAAATAGTAAATTAGACAAGTCTTTATACGATGTGCTGGACTGGCCAACAACTGTAGATGAATGGATAAGCTATCTCAGAAAATTTAGTCGCTGGATTCCACATCAAAGTGGGAATAAAGGTTGGCAAGATCCAGATACTGGTTATTCACAAGAAGTATATGATCGTTTATGTCATTTTTATTTTCTGATCGATCAAAAAGTTGGATTAGATAACAATACGATAGTACAAAACATTGATGGTTTTAATCAATGGTTGGTAGACTATGCCAATCTATGGGGCGATTTTTTAAATACAACAGAATCTTTTAACGATACTATTTGGGAATCTTTTAAAAAATATGCACCTTATTACAGAATAGAGGATTCGTTAGTAAATGGAAAGCCCAACAGTCCAAGTGGTTGGCTAACCTTTAATCAGTTTTTTGCACGTGAGCTCAATCCAGGATTACGCCCAATAGATGCGCCTAATGATAATACAGTTGCAGTAGCACCTGCAGACTGTACCTATAGAAAGATGTATAAGATTGATGCCGATTCTAATATTACAAATACTGTTTTAAAGAAAACACATATCATAGGTAATATTGCGAAACTATTAGAAGGCAGTCCACATGCCGACAAATTTGCTAACGGTACATTTGTGCATTATTTTTTAGGACCTTATTCATATCACAGATTTCATGCACCAGTATCAGGAATTGTAGACGAATGTCGTGCCGTTAATGGTTTAACTTATTTAGAAGTAAACATTAGCGATAACAACCAGTTTGATGCTCCAGATAGCTCGGACTCACCAGCACCACCAGAAACTGGATACGAATTCAATCAGTCCAGAGGTATTATTACAATTGATGCCAGTAAACCCGAATATGGTAATATGGGTATTGTAGGAGTCGTTCCCGTGGGGATGTGTCAGGTCTCAGGTGTTCATATGACAGCAACAGAGAAAAGAGAGATTGCCAAAGGTGAAGAGTTTGGTTATTTCTTGTTTGGAGGATCCGATATTATATTATTATTCCAAGAAGGCAAAGCACCTACAATTGACGAATGTAATACCTACCGTTATTATGGTACGAGTATTAGTGGGTGTCCAAATAGTCCAAAATAATTTGACTGGTTTTTAGCACTTATTTTATAATTCAGTCATTAGATTAGGTCAAGTAGCATAAGTATACTTGGCCTAACTTTTACTATATATTTGGTTGGTCTTACTTAAAAAACATTATGTATTACTGGTAACTGTTTGAATTTTATATGATTGTAACAATATTTGCTTCGTTATATTTTGTAATTTAGAAGGGTAAATAGTTAGTTGAAATGAAATCGTTCTATTTTTTTATTGGTATCCTAATAATCTTCTCATGTAAGGCCTCAAAATCGGTCACATCGCAAGCTGAGATTGATGCTTTAAATACGATTGTGAAAAAACAAAAGTTTCGTATTCAATCAGATTGGGCTTATCCACAAGTAACAAATGCGGTGCAACAGGTTCTTAGTTCTGGTTTAATGCAGCCAGGAAGTACATCCAATGCTATTAATTTGATTGGAAATGATAATTTTCTAGCTATAAAAGGAGATAGTATTACCTCTTTTTTACCATATTATGGAGAAAGACGGATGCAAGTTGCTTATAATGGTAGTGATAGTGCTATACAATTTAACGGTGTTTTAGAAGATTACATAGCGACCCAAAATAAAGATCATAGTTATACAATCTCATTTGAAGCAACAAGCAATTCTGAAAATTTTCAAGTATTCATCAAGTTATACCCCAATTTAAAAGCACGTATGACACTAAATGGGAATTCCCGACTTACAATTAGCTATTCTGGTGATTTAGATGTGGAACCAACAGACTAAAGTAAATCTCCTTTAGTTTTTTTACAAATTATAAATCATTTATGTTTAATAATAATTAGTCCGTTTTCTTATTATTTTTTGGTAATACTTCTTCAGGAAAAGGGAAAAGAATGGTAGAGTTCTTCTCTGCTGCAATGTTTGATAGCGTTTGATAAAGCCTTAGTTTAATGGCAGAAGGCGATTGGTCTATAAGTTTTCCTGCTTCAAGTAGTTTTCCTGCAGCTTGCTCTTCTGCTAAAGCCAATATAATACGTGCACGTCTGGAACGTTCTGCTTCAGCTTGATTAGCCATCATACGTCTCATGTTTTCTGGTAATTGAATGTCTTTAATTTTAACATCATTAATATCAATACCCCATTCTTTAGTCTCTATTTCTACAATGCTTTTTATATTCTTCCCCATTTCTTCACGTTTAGATAAAATAGTATCCAATTCTACTTTACCACAAACGTCTCTCAAAGCCGCTTGAGCTAGTTGAGTAATGGCAAACTTATATTCCTCAACTTCCAGTACAGCGCGTTCAGGATCATTAATTTTAAAAAATAAAACACCATCGATACTACAAGGAACATTATCTTCAGTCATAACTTCTTGAGAAACAATATTTATGGTAATAACTCGAATGTCTACAATTTGAATAGTTTCAACAATTGGAATAATCCATCTAAAGCCAGGTTTTAAGGTCTTTATGTATTTGCCAAACCTGAATTTGGGCGCTCTTTTATATTCATACACCACCCGGATGCCTGCTAAAAGGAAAATGATGAGTATGATACTTAGTATTTGTATTGAGTTCATGATTACCAAGTTTTAATGATACGTTTTAATTTGTAATTCAAAGTCTCGATGAGAGACTAAATTTATTAAGCTTCTGTATGAGTTAAATTCTTGTAAGAAAGCATTTTAAGATACGAAAAATTTGAAACAATTAAAAGGTAATTACTTAATAATTTAAGTCACAACTTCATAATTATTTAGTTTCTACATGGTCTGTAATAAATACACAAAATGAATCGGGGATAAGTTGTGTAATAAAAAAGGAATATGAAGATTTCAATGCGTATCATTAAATAGAAGTAAGGTTAGAAATAATGTTTCGACGTATAATAATTAAACTATTAAGAGTCAACTGATATGAAAATTTTGTTCCCTTATTTTTTATGCTTTATTGTTTTGTTTTCTTGTAGTAAAAATGACACTTCTAATATGGTTCAAGAAGAAGAGAAGGAAGAAGTGTTTACAGTTAATTTTAGTTCAGATAAACAAAAAATCAAAATTAATAATAGTATCAGTTTTCAGGATTTATCTAAAGGCGAAATAGTATCCAGAGCATGGTCCTTTCCTGGTGGAGACCCTACGACATCAACGAATGAATTACCAACTGTAGTTTACAAAAACGCAGGGATATTTGATGTGAGTTTAAAAGTAAAATCTACAAGTGATGAAGTTACTGAAATAAAAAAAGGGTTTATTGAAGTTTCGGAGGAGCGGGAAAGCGGTACAATTCCAGAGGATTATGTATTACGTATTGATTTTGATAATAGTGTGGTCGACAAAAGTGAAAATAATAACTCTACAGAACCAATAAACTTAATGTATATAGTAGATAGGTTTGATGATGAAAATGAAGCAGGTGTTTTCTCTGCGGAATCAAAAAGCAATATAAAAGTATCGCATAGTAATGCTATTAGTTTAGACAAGGAAATGACCATTGCTTTTTGGTTTTATTACCAAGAGCAACAAGATAATTCGTTTTTCACTCTTGTAGAGAAAACAAACCCAGATGCTGGCGGGCATTCAAGATATGGAATGTGGGTGTATAACGGAGGTATTATCGAACTGTGCATAGAACCAGACACTTGTCCGCAAAGTCTTTGTCAGGAATGTTTAGATACAGTGCAACCATTAGTTATTAATACCTGGCATCATTTAGTTGGTACTTTTGATGGCGATACACTTAAAATTTATGTTGATGGAAAAGAAGAGTCATCAAAAAATATTAGTAATTCTGGCATTTCACAAACCCAACATGAACTTTATATAGGAACAGACCCTTACAATTCTAATCAAAACTTTGTTACTGGGTATATGGACAATTTAAGACTTTATAAGCGATCACTATCTAATTCTGAAATTCAAAGTCTTTTTAATGAATAAAAAATGATAGCTTGAGTTAATAAGAACGTCTTGGGTAGATAATCTATTGAACTTTTTAAACAATTAGATCATGATAAGGACAATAAACTTAAAAGTTTTATGGTTTACTTAGTTGAATAAAATAATAAATTATGCAACTTACTAAGAACTTTTATAAAATAGAATTTGAATGTAGAGATGGTTCAATAATGCCTGATGATGTTCTGGAAAATATTAAGGTTCTAGCTGAAAATTTGCAGATTGTACGAGATGTTTTGAAAGAGCCTATACATATAAATAGTGGCTACAGAAGTGAAGCACATAATAAAAATATTGGTGGCGCTAAGAACTCTCAACATCTATTAGGAAATGCTGCAGATATTACAATGAAGAATTATACTTCTAAAGACCTGTCATTAATTTTTAAGAAGTTAATATTGAGGGGCAATTTGAAAGAAGGCGGTTTGGGGTTATATAATGGTTTTGTTCATTATGATATTAGAGGAACTCAAGCACGATGGAATTACTCTACTAAATATAAAGACTTTTTCTAAAAGAGGTCTTTTTTGAGGTTGAAAAATATATTCATTAAATCAGACAAAGAACGAATAAATTTACATTTTTAATAGATGTCAATAACGGTAAAGTAAATATATATGTAATATGAGTATATTGATTGATTTTTAGTTAATTATGGTATTCCGTAAATGACTCCCATCCAATATGTTTAGTTTTGATTTCTAAATAAAATTCAATAGAAAATGGCAAAATTAGCAAACTACTTTATATCAGGTGTGTGGAAAGATAATAATGATAATATTATGTATGTGCTTTTACACACAGTTAATGATGATAATTCATTTCAAGATGGTGTTAAAACAGCAGAATCTACAGCTATCAATCTCTTAAAACAAAGAAATACAATTAAGACAATTACTTGGGGATATCCTGAATGGCAAATAGGAGCTACAGTAACTTATGTAAATAACAATAATCGCGAATACCTCAAAACTGTTGCAAACACTACACAAAAAGATAACTTAGATAATGCAATTAATATGAAATCAATTAGGCATTAAGGTTAAATGTAAAATTGAAGCACGATCAACGTCATTAAGAGTGTATGTATTGCCATCTTTTGGCTAAGAGGTATTTATGCTTTTTTAATAACCCGTATATCTGAAGATTAAGTATTAACAATAGAATGTAATGGCTAGATTAATAAAAAATTGAAAAGAAATCAATTAATGTATTGTATGTCAAAAAAATGGCATCATATTTGCAAATCAATAAGTATTATAAATTTAATTACATTACAATGAGTAAAGGAACAGTAAAATTTTTCAACGATTCTAAAGGATTTGGATTCATTACAGAAGAAGGCGTTGATAAAGATCACTTTGTACACATTTCTGGATTAGTAGACGAAGTACGTGAAGGCGACGCAGTTGAATTCGATCTACAAGAAGGTAACAAAGGATTAAACGCAGTGAACGTAAAAGTTATCTAATACATATACTTTCAAGTTTAATAAAAAGCCCATCAATATTGATGGGCTTTTTTGTGACCAATAATTTCTAAAAAAATACCTTAGTCGTGGCATATTTTATGCAGTAATACCTTATTTCACTGTATACTTTATTGATTAAGTTAATTTTTTTCTAAAATAAAAAACACTGTATTTACGATAAGTAGTTCAGAATAAAGGTGTAGTTTCGCGGCTTGTAAAAAAAAGGTCTATGAAACGCATTAATCAATATAAGAAGCTATTTGGTATAGAAAAAGAGATTGATCTTAAAGTACTAAAAACAGGTTATCGTAATTTGGTTAAAGAATGGCACCCTGATAAGTTTAAAGAAGATGATTCTAAACGTGAAGAGGCCGAAATAAATAGCCGCAATATAATTGATGGGTATCATTTTTTGGTGAGTATAGCTCCTGAAACTATAGCAGCAAATTTAGAAACCTATACAGAAACGATAACAAATTCTGGAATAGCAGATTACTTTCACAAAGGTTTAGTATTAGAAATCACTTTTTTAGATGGAACGACTTACGAGTATTTTGGAGTTACGAAGCCCATATACTTAAAAATGATTAATTCTAACAAATTGAATCGTTTTGCTAAACGCGCAATCTATCCTAATTACACTTACAGAAAATCAAAGCGTACGCTTCAAGAGGCTTAAGGTTTAGTTATATCTAGTTAACTATTTAGAGTGTTTATTTTTTATCAAAAAGAATTAGCTATCCAAGATACATGATTCTCGGATTTTGTATAGTTATCTTTGCCTAAAATTATTTTATGTCAAAACTGTTTTCTGATTTAGGAATTAACCAACCGTTACAACAAGGCTTAGCCGATTTACAAATCTCTGTTCCAACAGATATTCAGGAAAAGACAATCCCTGTTATATTGAATCAAAAAGAAGACCTTGTCGCTTTGGCAAAAACAGGAACAGGTAAAACCGCCGCTTTTGGATTGCCTTTGTTGCAGTTAATAGACATTGAAGATACTAGTGTACAGGTCGTAATATTGGCACCTACAAGAGAATTAGGACAACAAATTCATACTAATTTAATGTCTTTTGCTACCCATAGCTCTACTATTTCTGTTGCAGCAGTATGTGGTGGCATTCCTATAAAACCTCAGATAGAACGCTTAAAAACCGCTACTCATATTGTCGTGGCAACACCAGGGCGTTTGGTAGATTTAATAAATCGCGGAGCCATTAACATTAAAAACTTAAAGTATTTAGTGTTGGATGAAGCCGATGAAATGGTGAGTGCTTTAAAAGGAGACTTAGATAGTATTATCAAAGAAATTCCAAAATCGAGAAGAACATTATTGTTTACGGCTACTATGCCTGGCGCTATAAAGCAACTGGTACAAAATTACATGTCAAAACATGTTATACAGATAGAAGCAGACATGACTACTGTCGGTCATCAGGGAATCGATCATCTCTATACGGTTGTAGAACCTATAGAAAAACTAGAGGTATTGCTTCATTTCTTAAATTCTAAAGAAGGGGAAAGAGGGATTATCTTTTGTAAAACCAAAGCAGCTGTTAATAAATTGGCAAAAAACTTAGCTATTAATAAATTCTCATCTGGAGCCATTCATGGTAGTTTGTCTCAGGGCATTCGTGACCGTATTATGGGGCAATTTAGAGAGGGGTTTATAGATATTTTGGTTGCTACCGATTTAGCAGCTCGAGGCATTGATGTTAAAGAAATAGCCTATGTTGTTAATTATCATTTACCAGATACCTATGATGCTTATGTACATAGAAGCGGACGTACAGCAAGAGCAGGAGCAAAGGGACTTTCGTTAACGATATTGCAAAAAGAAGAAATTGAGGATATTGCTGATTTTGAACAAGAATTGGGTATTATTTTTAATGAATTAAAAAAAGCAGACGCTCAGAGTATAGAAGAAAATAATGGCCTATTATGGGCAAAAAAGATTTTTAAAACAAAACCAAATCGCACCATTTCAGAAGAATTTAGAAAGAAAGTGAGAACCGTATTTCATCATTTAACGAAAGAAGAATTGATAGAAAAAGTACTCGCAAATTATTTGGCGCAAACAAATAGTGGTAATCCAAAAACCGAGGATTCTAAAAAAGGTAAAAAATAGCAATCATTATGGCAAATATTATTAAAGATCAACAGGACATTTTAGCAAAATTAAATATCCATACGTTGAACCCAATGCAAGAAGAGGCTATTTCTGTAATTGAGACAACAACCAATACCATTCTTCTTTCTCCAACAGGAACAGGTAAAACATTGGCTTTCTTATTACCAACTATTAAAACTTTAGATCCCGATTGTAAAGATGTACAGATATTGATTTTAGTGCCTTCACGAGAATTAGCTATACAAATTGAGCAAGTTGTACGCAATATGGGGACTGGTTTTAAGGTAAATGCCGTGTATGGTGGGCGCCCTATGTCTAAAGATAAAATAGAAATTAAACATGTACCAGCTATTTTAATAGGAACTCCAGGTAGAATTGCAGATCATTTTAGTAATGACCGTTTTTCTAGAGATAGCATTAAAACCTTAATTCTAGATGAGTTTGATAAATCTTTAGAAGTTGGCTTTGAGTCCGAAATGAGACACATTATAGGCCAATTACCTCGTATAAATAAGCGTGTATTAACATCGGCAACACAAGGTGTTAAAATTCCTGGTTTTGTACGATTAGATCAACCAACAACCATCAATTATTTAAAAGAAAAGGTCGTTTCAAAATTGGAAATGAGAACGGTGATATCGCCAGTTAAAAATAAATTACAAACGCTATTAGATCTAATAGATCATTTAGGAGATCGATCAGGAATAGTATTCTGTAATTTAAGAGACAGTATAGATCAGGTGAGTCGTTTTTTAGATAAAAATAAGATAAGCCACAGTTGTTTTTCTGGAGGTATGGAGCAAAAGGATAGAGAACGTTCTTTAATAAAATTCAGGAACGGAACGAGCCAGATTTTAATAGCTACAGATCTAGCATCAAGAGGTATTGATATTCCAGAATTAAAATTTATTATTCACTATGAGGTGCCTCGAGCCAAAGAAGAGTTTATTCATAGAAATGGTCGAACTGCAAGAGTAGATGCTAAAGGAACTGCGTATGTATTGAAATGGAAAGATGCTTCTTTACCAGAGTTTATTAAAAACACAAAAGTTAAAAACATCTCTCAAAAAGCAGTTCGTAAGCCACAATTCTGGGAAACATTGTTTATTTCTGGAGGTAGAAAAGATAAAATATCTAAAGGAGATATTGCTGGACTATTTTTTAAACAAGGAAATATTACTAAAGACCAATTAGGGAACATCGAGCTAAAACAAGATTGTGCGTTTGTTGCCGTTCCTAAAACCATTGCAAACGAATTGGTGGAAAAATTAAACAATACACGATTAAAAAAGAAAAAAGTACGCGTAACCGTTTTATAAAGTTCTATTTTTCTTAAATGCAAGAGATGTTTTTTAGGTTATATTTTAAACCTAAGCACTTATTTAGACTTCACGGTAATAGGTTTCAAATGAATAAAACCTAAAGCATCTAGTAGTTTTATAATCAAATATGTGATATCAACCTCATACCATTTTACAGCAAAATTTGCTCTGCTTGCATATTTATGATGATTATTATGGTAGCCTTCGCCCATCATTAAAAAATCAAAACGGAAGAGATTTTTACTTGTATTTTTCATTTTATAGTTAACATAACCATAAACATGACCAAACCAGTTAATTATCACACCATGAATAGGTGCCATTAAAAAGGTTATAGGTAATAACAACCATTGCCAAAATGCCGTTGTAAAGTATGCAAAAAACAAAATGTAAAGAGTTATCCAAAGCAATCTAGAAAAACGAGAACTCGCAAATGCATCAAACCCTTTCCATTGCGGAACGTTTTTGGTGAAACGCTGATCAATATCAATACGTTGTTTGTTAATATTTTGATAGGTTGTTTTTGTTTTCCACATCATCGCAAATAAATTAGCATCATAAGATGGGGAATGTGGATCATTTTCAGTATCTGTATATGCATGGTGCATACGGTGCATAACTCCATAACCATAAGCACTCAAATAACTAGAACCTTGAAATATCCAAGTTAAAATAAAGGTAATGCGCTCCATTGTTTTTGACATGGTAAATACCTGATGTGCCGCATAACGATGCAAAAAGAAAGACTGAAAAAACAATCCTCCATACCAAAGTACTAAAACGAAAAGAACTACCGCCATAACTTTTTTTTGCAAAGGTAATTTGATGTTATAAGCGAAACAATGAACCTAAATCAATTAAATCCGTATTCTGCATTAGAACTTAGAAATGAAGGTTGAAATACAATAGAATCTAGTGTTTCCTTAATTTCAGCATAGCACCGCTATGGTTAAATTAAAAAATATAGTCTAGCGATAGATTTTCTAGTGCACAATACGGGTTATACGCGTTTTCTAATCCTGCTTAAAGCTTGTGCTGTAATACCAATATAAGAACTGATATATTTTAGTGGAATCATTTTTAAAAGCTCTGGTCGTTCTTTAAACAATTTTATATAGCGTTCCTCTGCTGTAAGGTTTAGCAAATTTTGTTCACGTGCAGATTTCAACAAAAAGAGCCGTTCTGCTGTTAACCTACCAATAAGATTTCCTATTTGGGTCGTTTTATAAACCGCCTGCAAATCATCATAAGTAATACTTAAAATGACCGACTCTGTAAGCGCTTGTAATTGATACATAGAAGGTTCCTGTGTTAAGAAGGAATCATAAGCACTAATAAACTGGTCTTTAAAACTAAAGCCAAAGGTTATTTCTTTATCTGGATTTTCTTTAGGGATATATAAACGTACAATGCCAGATTCAATAAAAGAAATATGATTTTCTATGTCATTGACTTTTAAAAAAATTGCTTTTTTCGGGATAACACGACGCTGTAATTTCGACGTAAAAAAATCCCAATCAGAGTTAGATATGTCAGCAATTTGATCTAAGAAAGTTTTTATCTGTTGCAAATCTTTTAATCATAGTAATTCAACGTACAAAGATACGGATTCATATAGCTATAGAAAGTGATTGGCATTGATAATATGAATAAAATTAATGGAATATACTCTGCCTGAAGTGATAATGCTAACAATGGTAACATAGTAGGAATGCATGAACCTATAAATAATAAATTAATCCAAACTTTAAATAAAGGGGAAAAACACCTGTAAAAAAGAGGTGAATGCTTGTTTTGTTCTGATTGTTAATGAGTTAGATTTGATTGAAACTAGATTTTTTAGTTAAAAATCTTAATTAAACTCATTTTATCATGAAAAAATATTTTAATAGGATTATTTGGACAATTTTATTATCCTTTGCATTTGCCAATGCTCAAGAAGTACATGTTTTTGAATCAGATCCAGGAGCCCTGGGTAGTACAAACGTTGACCGAGTATCTAACAATGAATTGAATCAAAAAATACTTTTTATACCAGTAGTATCTCAAGATTTTGTTGGTTATGACCCTGCTAATAATTTATTTGAAACGCTTTTTCCAGGAGTTAGAGCCGATTTTATTGCCAAAGCGAATACGAATAACATGGTGTGGCAAGAGAATTCTTATGGCAAAATTTCTTTTCAATCTGATGTGCTTAATCGTGTATACCAAATGCCGAGAGAATTAGAATTTTATGTCAATCCAGATTATGTGACTCCTAATTTAAAAGGGACTATAATGGATCCTTTACCAATTACACCTTCTAATAATAATTTTCAATTAACACTTCACATTAATGATTCAGATGAGACTTCCTTTTCTATTTCGTTTGACGGTATGACGGCTTATGCAAACTATAGCGAATTAGTTACAGAGATTAATAGTCAGATTTCAGCAGCTGTGGGAGATAAACTTAGTGTTTCGCTTAGTGGTTCAACGCTTAACTTTGAAGTTGAGCAAACTTATGTTACCAAAGGAACCTATATTCGTGTTGATATCGCATCAAGTGATGCTGGATTGCTTGACGAGCTTGGTTTAGACAGACCAGAATTAGATTTGCCTGCGAGGCGTATTACCAGTACTGGTACTTCTTATCCAATAACAACCTTAGGTGTTCCAGTAACAATAACCGTAGAATTTGAAAATGAAACAGACCCTCCTGTTAATTTTGATTTTAACTTGCCAGCAGCTACAACATATAACACTGTTAATGATTTTATTACTGCTTTTGAAGCTGTGCACTCTGAGTTAACGTTGACTGCAGAGCCTGGTAATAATTTAGAGATCACATTAGATCCTGGAATTCTGACCGATATTACACAAATAACACTATCTGGTAATAGTACAATTTTAGATGAAATGGGGTTTGATACTTCAACAGAAATAGTTGGTACTATTAATCAATCTGCGAGAAATACTGTGAAGGGCAACCGTAGCCTCCTTTGTGGTCAAGCCTTGGCGGCATGGTTACTTGATGAGGTAAATAGGAACAATCCTGGATTATCTTTTTCTGCTACAGATGAAGGGGCAATAAAAACAATAGCCGATAATCTTTTTGATGAATACCGTTCAATAGCTGTTATGATTATGGATGTACCAGCAGGAAAACGAGAAGGTGCTTCAGGTGGGTATATTAACCTTGGAGTAGAGAATGGTGGTTACCTGTTTTCGCACCAAACATATGCTTCAATTCAGATATTATATGGTTATACTTCAGAATCAACTATTGCTCATGAAGTAGGCCACAATATAGGTTTTTGGGATCTCTATAACAATGGTGGTGGAAAATACGATACCCGATTAAAATATGTAAACGAATGGGATATCATGGATGATCAAGGTAATCTTCCTCATACGGGGGCTTGGCACAAACAAGTTGTAGCAAATTGGTTCGATCTTGATGGAAGTAACTATGAGATTTTCGAAGAACCTGGAGACACAGGAAGTGAGGTGGAACGTTACGTACTAACCCCAATAGAAATGAACAAAGACTATGATAACAATCTGGCGGGAGTACCAGCTGGCAGAACTGTTACAAAAGCAATTCAAGTAGTATTTGGGCTTACAGATCCAGAACCTATGCATTATCTGTTCTTGCAAAATAGACAAAAGGGAGCAAATTATAGTCAAACGCTACCTCGACGTGTTGTTGGAGGCGATCGAGGTGGTATGGAAATTACAGATTGTTTAAGTCCTAGAAATTATGATTTTTTCAGACCTGAGTCAAGAAATGTTGTTCATATAATGACTGATGAAGCTACTTTTGAGGGGGATGCTAAGCCTATCACTCCAGGAATTTCAGTAGATTTATTATCTACATTTCCTGCTTATGATGGTGTTGAAGTAAATATTGTTGGAGAAATTCCTGGTCCAGCACCTTTTGCAGATCGTCCTAGTTACCTTGTAGATGTTACCAGAGAACAGAAAGAGAAATTAGATCTCACAATTACACCTTGGGGAGCGCCTCCATATGAAAGTGTCGATATTTGGATTGAGCATAACGATGGATCTCTAGCTACCGATGCTTTGTCGGGTAATGGTGAAGCCACTCGTTGGAGTCCAGATTACAACCCAGCAGCCAATGGAGGCGAGCATCTCAATCTTATAAGAGTGAAAGTAAGGAACAATGGTACTATTGATGCAACGAATGTAACTGTCAGGGTTAAAGTAAACCAACCTGGAGGTATGGGAGATAGTGGTAGTTGGGTTACATTGGGAATAAGTGATGGTCAGAATATTCCAAAAGATGGTTTTGCTATTTTTAATTTAGGGTGGTCTCCAAAAGTAAATGCTCATACTTGTATTCGCGCAGAGATCTGGAGGCATGACAGTCCTTTGTCAGATGTTAATCCGTGGAATGATAGTACACAGGAAAATGTGTCATTGTTTAATCCAACGTCTTCTAGTCCATGGAGAGATGAACATTTTGAGTTTGATCTTACTAATAGCCGTACTACACCATTGTGGGTACAAGTAGCTCCTAAAAATTTACCGCGAGGTTTTTCTGTAAACCTAGATGATGAGTACTTTCTTATAGAAGGTAATACAACTAAAAGAATCAGTGGGGTACTCAGTTTAGATGACGCCATAATTCCTACGCCAGACCCCAATATTTTTAATTTAGAGTCGTACAATCAAGATCCTAGGCGATATCGTACAAAACCACAACCATTTCACCTTGAGGCTTTTGTTGTAGGAGACGAATATCGACTCCCCATAGGAGGAATAACCTATGTTGTATATCCCTCGGTAAACCTTGAAATTGATACAGAAACTACTGTGAATACAGATGGAACGGTTACTGTTACTGGAACAACAAAACCCAGAGCCCCGAATCAAGACTTAGAAATTATTGTAAAATATCCATCAGGGAGAATGGAATGGATAGAAGTGACAACAGATGGTCTTGGCAATTTTAAAGAAACAATAACGCCAAAAGAAACAGGGCAGATAAGAATATGTATAGATAACCCACCAGGTACAGGCTATGCACCTACACGTACAGGAGAAACTATTGTAAATACTAAACACCCTACAGGTGCTTTTCATAGTGAAAAATGGGAAGTGAATTTCTTTTTAGGAGGTTTATACTTTACAGACCTACCAAGCTATGGCAGTAATATTCAAACAGGGTTTCGGTTTTCGTATGACCTAACAGACATATTTGATCTTGAATTTGAAGCAAGTACCAGTAAAATAAAAGATAATATAGATGAAGGCTTATTAGGAGGCATTCAAGGGCAATTACTTTATGAACCTTTTGGAGGTAGAAAAGTATATCCATTTGCTACCTTAGGAACTGGTTATTACTGGTTTAGTAGGATTAATCAATGGGAAGATTTTTATGGTATCGTTTATGGAGTTGGCTTGAAATTTGATGCCTATAAATGGTTGCAATTTAGAATTGATGCCAGATTTAATAATTATATAAATACAGATACAAATTTTGATAACTTGCAAGTAAATTGGGGTGTTCGATTTCCGTTTTAAGTATTAACACCATCATTTATTTGAAAAAAATATAAAATGAAATATTTACTTTTCCTCATAGTCACTTTACTTGCCTTATCGGGCGGTGAAGCTCAGGAAACTTCGAAAAACAGAGGTATTAAAAAGGGAGAACCTGTGCCTCCCTTTTTTCTCCAAAATAAGAATGGAGGTTGGGAAAGTAGTGAGAAGGTGTTTGATAATTCTTTGAATATTCTGTGGTTTGCGGATATTTCAAAGCTAGAAAAAAATAATACCAATGCTCTAAAGAATTTAGAGTCTGATAGCGTATCGGTGTATATTATTGATAACAATAGGTATCTATCAATTACAAACCGTAAAAAAATGTATAAAAAATTAGTTCCCAATTTTCAAGTTTTATTAGACTTCAAGGATTATGTTAGTAAGGCCTATCATGTAACCAATTCGTCTGCATGGTTTCTTGTAGATCGGCATGGTGTATTGATTGAATTTGATTATAATAATTCTCTTGATTTCTTACTCAAAAGTGTTAAGAAATAATAAGTCTTCCCAAAATTTCTACAAATATATTGGAGCTATAGATATTGTGTTATCTCTTCATACCTTGTATACATACATATACAAGGTATGCTTTAATAAAACCCCATCAAAAACATAGATGTTTTTATTGAAAGTGTAAATTTTGAATATGGCTTCAAAATTTGTTTTTTGAAGCTAAAACACTTCAAATTATGTAGTATTTTATTGTGGTTATACCACAATGAAATAAGAAAAATCTTTCATAAATTTAGAAAGCAAAATTATTTGCAAATAATTAACCTAAATCATTATGAAAAAATTTTTGTACAATTTAAAACCTATTACAAGGAATTTCACCATAATTGTTGCACTTTTAGGTGCTACATTTCATGGTATATCACAAGAGAAAATTATTAAAATTTCTGATGAGAAAGCCACATCACCAGAGAACACAAGAGATGACGGATTCACAAATAAAACATTAATAAGAAGTGAATTAAAATTTAAAGATAATGACAAACTAGTATCTGTTAGGGCTACTGTTGATAATTATGGAAAGCATGAAAAATTTCAATATTATTATAAAGGAATTAAAGTACATGGTGTAGTTGCCACAATGCATAGTAAAAATGGAAAGGCGACTAAGATTTCCACAAATCATAAACGATTACCAGAAATGGAGGTGAAAGCTTCTGTATCTATTGATGGTGCTTTGCAATCTGCAAAAAAAATGCTTCGTTTTAAATCTATTGATTTAACTTCAAGTGAGTTGATCATTTTATCTATTGATCTAGAACAAAATACATGGAAATTGGCCTATAATTTACATATTAAAGGCGCTAATTTTGATGAAGATGTTAATGTATATGTTGATGCAAAAAGCGGAGACGTTATTAAAATAATTGACAGCATAAAACATTCGGGTGAATACAGTCACGCTAACCGAAAAAAAAGCACTGGTTTTAATGATAATATATTGAAACAAAAGGGTTTTGTTAATGTAGTAAAACAAGAAGGCATTGGGCCATTAGCACCTGCATCAGGAACTTTGGCTACTAGGTATAGTGGGACACTTAACTTAACAACTGATAGTAATGCAGGTCAGTATAGGTTACGAGATTATTCCAGAGGTAACGGAATTATTAATTATAATAATTCTTCTTCAGGTCAGTTTCTTCAATATATTGATTATACAGATAGCAATAACGACTGGACACTAGCAGAACATGATAATAGTACCAAGGATAATGCTGCTTTTGATGCGCTTTTTGCATCTCAGGTTACTTATGATTATTTCCTAAACGAGCATGGTAGAAATAGTTACGATGGCGCTGGTTCTGTGATAACCAACTTTGTTAATATACTTAATTATCCCAATGCAGGATGGAGTTCTGGAAATATGCTTTATGGAGATGGTATTTTTGGGTCAGATCCTTTAACATCTCTTGATGTTGGTGCGCATGAAATGGGGCACGGTGTTACTGAATTTACAGCAGGTTTGGATTACGAAAGAGAGCAAGGAGGAATAAATGAGTCGTTAAGTGATATTTGGGCAATGTGTGTAGAACACTACGCAAATGTAAATTATGGACTTAATAAAAATCTTGATTTGCTAGGAAATGATTTTGGGTACACACTAAGGTCTATGGCAAACCCCAAATTATATGGACAACCAGATACATATAGAGGAACAAATTGGGTTGCAGCCACTGTATCTGAAGGTTGTAGTGTTCCACAAGGAGGTGCTGGAGGTAATGATTATTGTGGTGTACATACTAATAGTGGTGTCGGTAATTTTTGGTTTTACACACTTACTTTGGGAGGATCGGGTACAAATGATAATGGAGATAATTATTCAGTAACAGCTATTGGGGTTGAAAAAGGCGGAGATGTTGTTTTTGCTTCAATTCAATATTTAACTCCAACATCTCAATATGCAGATTTTAGAGTTGCAACTATTCAGGCGGCTCAGGATTTATATGGCACGGGATCGCAGGAGGAAATTTCTGTGACGAATGGATGGTATGCGGTTGGTGTTGGTAGTGCTTATTCTGGTAATACTGGAGATACAGAATCTCCAACAGTACCTACAGGACTAACTTCTTCTAACATTACAGTATCTGGTTTTGACGTGTCATGGAATGCTTCTACAGATAATGTGGGGGTAACAGAATATGAGGTGTTTATAGATGGGACAAGTAGTGGTTTAACAGCTTCTGCTTCTTATAGTGTTTCTGGACTTAATGCAAGTACGACATATGCGGTGACAGTTATTGCAAAGGATGCTGCTGGAAATCAATCAAATTCAAGTAGTTCAATAAATGTAACGACATTACAAAGTAATGGTGGAGGTTGTACAAATACAACATATGATTCAGATGATTTTGAAGGCGGGTTTTCTTCAAGTATTTGGAATGATGGAGGAGCCGATGCACGAATAAGTACCAGAGACCAAACGTATGCTAATTCAGGCATCCGATGTGTTAGGCTTAGAGATGATCAAGCTAGTGCCAATATCACTACAGATAATCTTGACTTATCGTCATTTGAAGAAATCACAGTGACTTTCAGTTACATTACTGCTGGTTTAGAAAATGGAGAAGGTTTTTCATTTCAAACATCAACAGATGGTGGTTCTTCATTCACTGTAGAAGAATCCTGGGCTCGTGGTAGTGAGTTTACATCTAACAATTCAAGACAGAGCGGAACAGTAACGGTTTCTGGTCCGTTTTCAAATACAACCAAATTGAAATTTCAACATAATGCTAGTATAAATAATGATAGAACTTATTTAGATGATGTTATAATAGTAGGATGTTCAAATAATACTTCTACCATTATAGTAGCTAATCATATAAATAGTTTTGTAGAGGATACTACTAATGAAGCATTAAAAGCTGTTTTTGAGGATATTAAAGTATATCCAATTCCTATAAATCACGTTTTAAATATTAAAAACTTACCTGTAAAAAGTAACCTGAAACTGATGAGTATTTCAGGACAGCTATTGATAGATGTAAAAGGAAAATCTCGATTGGACATGTCTCAATTTGAAACAGGAATCTATATATTACAGATTGATGTGGAAGGACAAACTAAATTTATTAAAGTTGTAAAAAAATAAAAGATTAATTTGATATTTATGATATCGGTTGTCTTTCAAATTTTAATGATAAGGGGCTATGAAAAACTCATAGTCCTTTATTTTTAATCACAGTTTTCTAATAGTTTAATTTGTATCATATTGAATTGAATTGAATTGAAGTGACGCGTTTAATTCTTATATAATTAATATTAAATAATGCCATACTAACTCCCCGAAAATGCAATCCTATCCTGAAATTTATGACTAAAAGGGGTTGGATTAAAAGTTGTTCTACTCCACGAAAAATCATCTGACAAATGAATAGGAATCGTCTTTAAAGGCTTAGGGACTTTGTCTTGTAGAATCCGCTCTTTATTTTCCTTTTTTATTTTTTTATTTGCATCTTCTGTTCGCCTTATATAATATCGTGATTTATAATGATCATACATACGCATAAATTCAACAGTCATTATAGCAGCTAAACGCTTATTATTGATAATAAGCATCGCGTTTTCATCATTGTCTGAACATGAGGCTTTAGAAAAATTAGCAGAACCAAAAAGCACTTTTGGATGGTCACTATAAGGATCAATAATAATAATCTTTGTATGAATTTTATGTGCTCCAAACGCTTTAGCATCCCAAGAACGTCCCATATATGTTTTTAAGCGATTAGGAGTAAAAAATCGAGTATTTTTATGGTTTAAACCCTTAATTTTCTTTTTAGCTGTACTATTCACAATGCCATATTCTATAATAGTATCATCATTAGCTGCCATAGCCTCAACGAGACTTTTATCCATTCCAAAAGGAGCACTGATAAGTACCATAGATTTTGCATTTTTAATTAAATCGCAAGCAGTAAGCAAGATGTCTTTTTTCGAAATAGGAGAGAAGAACGTTTTTTCAGCATATCTATCTTGAATGGCATTAATAGTATCCATATGTTTTCTATTTGCAATTTTGGTATCTTTCTTTGTCGGGTTGGGTTTTAAGATTTGGAAAAAGGCCTCATAATTTTTTGCCACACTAGAATCATCAATCATGATCGCTGCATTTGTTTGAAAATTAAAGGCATTCTCACTAAAATTTGCTGTAGATGTCCATGTCTTTTTAGCCTTATTATTCCTCAAAAGTATCACTATTTTATTATGACTTATATTCACTAGATCTCTAGCTATTGTTAAGTGTTTCATATGATTGTCATGAATCACTTTCTCTGTTTTTTCCGTAGAATGTTTCCCAGCTTTGGCATCATGAATAATTTCTACGTTAACACCTTTAGCATTTGCTGCTAAGAAAGCTTGAGCAACTTCATTATCATGAAATTCATAAATAATACAATGTAAAGTGTCACCAGGTTTAGCAGCTGCAATAAAATCAAGTAACGATTCCTTTAAACCACGAGATAACCATTGGTAGGCTTTTTTCCCAATATTTCTAGGAGCATTATTTTTAAATCTACTTAGATATGCCATAGACGATGTAACACCTCGGTTAACGTAAATTCCAAGTTTGTCTTCAACTTCTTGTGAGGGTCTAATTTTAAAAATTAACGGGGCTTCATCACGGGTTAGGTTTTTAGGGGTTCCTCGTAAAGGGTAAATTTCATAAATGTAAGCACGTTCTGGCTTAAGTGAATAATCATTCCAACGAAATCTTTGAAATGGGGCTTCTAAAGAGCTCACATCTTCAAATTGTCCAGTATCTGTAACTTCAAAGCGTTTATAACCACCAAGCCATTTAATACTCATAACTTCTTCTGTTTCGGGATTTAACGAAATACGTTTAATACCAAAACCATGAAGTCCTTGGCGTAAATTTTTATCATCAAAAGTCCAGCCTATAATTACAGAATAGGTACCAACCAATGCCGCACCATAATAATCGCCGCTAACACTTCTAACAATGGGTTTATAAGAATTACTCATAATATTTATGATTTGATTTAACATCGTATACAAATTGCTGCTAAAGAACAATTCTAGACCTATAAGAGGTATTCAACGAAATGGTATAGCACTGCAATCTTGCAGGCTATTATCATAATTACTTAGGGAAGTACTAAAGTAAATAAATACTTACGTAAATATATGAAAATATTATTTATTATCATTTTTAACGCAATCCATACTTAGTTTAATAATGTCCTGTATCACCTGTCAGAGAAGGGAAGTTGATTATAAACTTTAAAATCAATTTGTATAGTTATGACGAGAGAAACACTGAAGCGTTAATAGGTGAAATCCTATTTAAATAGGGGATAACTCCTCTTTTAATCATATAGAATAATTCTGATTTTTATTACTTAATCATAAAAAATTTATCATGAAAGTTAAAGAGTTAAAATTAGATGATCGTTCTGGTTTTAAAGTTAATTTATTATCCAATTTAAACTATTATGGAAATCTGGATATTAAAGCATTTGGTAAACCAGTAAAGAAAATAGTTTCTTCAATTACTTATGAAGAAATTAAATGTGTTAGTTATCATCCTAGAACAAAAGAACTAAGAACCACAGTTCATATTAAAAATCAATCTGGATATCTAGGAGATCACTGTCAATCGGGCAGTTATGAGTACGTTAGGTTTTATGTAGACTATGAAAACAATGGAAATTGGGAAGATGTAGGAGTTACAAGTTTTAAAATACATGATATAGAAGATCATAAAGGTCTTTGTTATGGTCTTAAATTAAAAATAAAGCCTAAAATCACTAAAAAATGTAGTTCGGACCCAGTTTTACCTAATGTAAGGGCTATTTTATCGTGGAATATAGAGCCACCAGCAAATACTCCGAATTATGTTCCTGTATGGGGAAATGTAAAAGAGGCAAGGATTCAAATAGCACCCAGACCCCAATTTCAAATTCCACCATTTTTTGAGAACCCCGTTGGTTTAGGTGATATTATTAATCCTGAAATTAATATACCGCCTGTATTAAGTAATAGTAATCCTTTTATAGATATTGATAAACTAAAAAAGATTTATAAAAATGATGTAGATGATGCCCGTTTGGTTTCTATGGCATTACAAAACATAAATACAGATTTTAGCTTAAAGGATATTATAAAAAGTAAAAACAAATTTGAACTTGCTAAAATTGATTTTTCAAGCATCTTAGACATTTTAATACACCCACAATTTAATACAAGTTATGAGGAATTAAAATGTATTGGTTTAAATAGAAAGTTTAACGAGTTACATGCCGATATTCATATTAAAAAAGCTTCTGGGTATTCTGGTAGCTTGTGTAGTGATGGGAGTAAAGAATATGTGGCTTTTTATATGGATTTTGGATCAGGATGGCAATTTATGGGCACCTCTTCGGTCAAAGTGTTTGATATAAATCAAATACCAGATGATGGCCTTTGGTATAATACATTTTTACCAGTAGATTTAACCCCACATCAAAAAAAGTATTGCAAAGAAGGTAAGGCAAAAATAAAAGGGATTCTATCATGGAATACACCACCTGCTCCTAATAACCCTAATTATGTAGCTACGTGGGGAGATTGGGAAATTTGTACCGCAGAAATTAAACCTTTACCACAAGGATTTCCTGGGTTCGTTAACCAGCCCTGGATAGAAAGCGTTGGAGGTGTAGACAATGATATTATTAATCAGATAACAGGTTTAGCTAAAGGACCAAGTGGTATGGCAAATTCTATTGTTGCTGATTATAGTCCATTTGATGGCAATGTTTACATTACGGGAAAAATTTTAAATCAAAATCCCGTTTCTAAATATAAAATGATGATTAAAGAACCTGGAGGCGCATTTTTACCTTTCAATAAGAATTTTAATGTTGTAGTTACGACGTTTAATACTTTTTTAGGAACAGAATCTGATGCCAATGTACTACAAACACCTACTGGAGATTTTTACGATTATTTACCAAAACCTACAGGGATCATTCAAAAGCATGTAAATGATGATATTCTGGCGTTATTTAAGCCTACAGAGCGTGGAATTCATGAATTGTACGTAGAAAGTGATACAGGTCAGCAAAGTGAGATTGTTAAGTTTATGGTAGATAAAGACATACCAGAAGTTGCAATAGACATCACTACTGGAAGTGGAAATTGCGGTAAATTTACTATAGGACAGATTATTGAAGGAACATTTGAAGTTAAAAACGACAGACATCTTGATTATGTGAGGTTAAGTTTAGCGCCTTTTAATCCTGCAGGGACAATCCAAACAACAAGTATCGCATCAAGTGATACGACGGTATCCTCAGGTAGTCTTACCATTTCTATAGATGACCAAGACAGTAATTTAGATTATATTACTGGAACCTGGAGAATTGATACTGCTAGCTTACCTGCTTGTGGTTATACTATTCATATCAGAGCAGAAGACAGAACTATTGTTAGTAGTTCTTATGTAGGTAAACATTCTCCAAATGTATCCAGAGGTTTTTGCTTAGAGTAGTATTTATTAATTTAATAAAGTTAAGGCTCCATATATTTAAAATGGAGCCTTATTTTTTTGTTTAATTTTAAGGAAATAAAAGTTTAAACTACTTCATTAAAAATCTACTTTTTAACAATCTTTTTGTTCATTATAACACCAGTATTAGTATTTTTAGTTTCTAAAATGTAAATTCCTGGTTGAAGACTTTTAAGACTTATAGTCTTTTCTTTTTGATCATTTTCTATACTATCAAAAAGAACGATTCTGCCAGTAAGGCTTACTACTTTTATTATAGAATGTTGTAAACTTTCATTGCTAGATAAAGTAACAATATCCAGTACAGGGTTTGGCATTAATTTTATAATACCAGAGCCAATAATTTCTTTTTTTGGTGAAGCTTCAGAAGTTGTTTTTTCTGAATTTTTGGCTGTTGAATTATTACAAAGTGGGGCGTTATCTGTTTTACTAAAATACAGTGTAAATCCACCTGTTTTTGAAACCATTGCAAAATTTTCATCATCTACAGTAACCCAGTACACTCCATCCAATCCAGCAATTCCAGTACCAGAAAAAGTAGCTTCTGGCTGAGAATTATTAAAACTAGCCGTAAGACTACTTCTTAAATCGACATACCAATTAGGTGTACCATTATTGGTGTTTATAGAAAATTGATATAAACTATTACTTCCTAAGTCCCAATTGATAGTGAAACCAGTAAGATTATCTAAATTCGGGCCGCCATTTCCTAAAACATAAATATTTTCATATGATGTGTTTAGGTTTGGTAATTTATTGGATGAAGGTGTATCAAAAACACAATCGTTACTTCCTTCTACCGCTACATTTATCGTTTGAGTTACTGGTTCAGAATCGATTTGCCCATCATTAACAATAAGTGTTACATTGTAAGTTCCAACAGTAGTATAAGTTATTAATGGGGTAATTTCTGAAGAAACCTCTCCATTACCAAAATCCCAGCTATAAGTTAGCGTATCTCCATCAATATCTGATGATCCAGAAGCATTAAACTGCACATTTAAAGGAGCATTTCCATATGTAACAGAAGATGTCATGTTTGCTACAGGAGGTGTATTAGTACTTCCACCAACAACATTTGCAATTAATGGGGCAAAGTGAGGATTTAAAACGTCCATTTTCCATTGGTTAACACTGATCCAGTCATCTTTTAAAATCCCTCCAGTATCTCCAGAATTAGGGTTCATAGTCCAAAAAGTCCATGAATAAATGTCTCCCATAAAACCCATCCATTCTTTATACCAAGTAAAAGCAATGTCATTATCTTGATCTTTAATTCCGAATTCGCCAATAAATATGGGAGATGTGTTGTTTTCGTATAAATAGTGAAAATGTTCTTCCCAAATTGCAGGCATATTATTAGGAAAATCTGGTGATTCAAACCAATCTTGCTGAGATACTTCTGGTCCGTATTCGTGTGCCGAATAAAATAATTTATTTGGATTAGATAATTGTACAGGGTATTTTGTAACACCTTTAAGTTGACCGCCCCACCAATAAGAATCTCCTTCAAATTGGCCAACGCCTTCTACAATAATTAAAACATCTGGATGCACGTTCAAAATAGCATTACCACAACGTTCTGCAGCTTTATTCCAATCTGTATCTGGGTTACTATCTCCCCAAGTAGATCCATGAGGTTCGTTATTAAGATCCATAGCCACTACAGCCGAAAAATCTTTATATCGATTTGCTAAATAAATCCAATCGTCTATCCATTGTTGTTCAGAAAATGTATCAGTATACCAGTATTTTTCGTTTAAAAAGCCATCTGCTGCTCTAGAATGATTATCTAACACAATTTTCATGTTGTTTTCTTGACACCATTTAACTATTACATCTAATAATTCAATGGGTTTATTCAATTTAGATTCTTCTTCATTCATAGGAGAGATTCCAGAGTATGGGTCTGACCCATAGGAATTTATATTTATACTAGCCCCAGGTTTTAACATGTCGTTACACCAAGGTAATCTAATGGTATTAAACCCAAGGTCTTTAATTTGCATTAGGACACTTTTTGTATCTCTGGTCCAAATACCATGAGGGCTATATTGAGATGTTTCGAAACCAAACCAATTGACTCCTGTAAGACGTACTTCTTTGCCTGTAGAATCAAATAACTTATTTCCAGAAGCGCTTAAAAAATTTTGCTGCTGCGCATGTGTTTTTATAGTAGGACTTATAAGCCATACCAGTGTGAAAATTATAAATATAAAATGTTTCATTTCTTTAGTTTATTATGTAATAAAGACCCCCCCAAGGCTGAGCCTTGGGGAGTTACTTTAAATTAAAAATTATTTTTTAATAATCTTTTTGTTGATTATAGCACCTGTCTTTGTATTATGTACTTTTAATATATAAACCCCAGATTGAAGTCCTTGCAGATTTATTGTTTTCTTTTTTTGAACGTTCTCTATACTCTCAGACGTAATGACTCTACCTGTAAGACTTACTACTTTAATCAAAGAATGTTGTAAACTTTCACTGCTAGATAGGTTAATAATGTCCTCTACTGGATTTGGTGATAAATGCATAGTGTTTTGTATCGGGTTGGATACGGGCTCTGAAGCTATTTTTTCTGAAAACTTTGTTGTTGTACCAGTACAAATTGGTTCACTAGCTGTTTTACTAAAATACAGTGTAAATCCACTTGTTTTAGAGACCATTACAAAGTTGTCATTATCTATAGTAACCCAGTATGCACCATCCAATCCAGCAATTCCAGTTCCAGAAAAAGTAGCTTCTGGTTGAGGAACATTAAAATTAGCAGTAAGATTGCTGCTTAAATCAACATACCAATTTGGAACACCATCATTTGTATTTATAGAAAACTGATATAAACCATTGTTATTCAAATCCCAATTAAGAGTAAATGTGGTAACATTATCAAGGTTTGGACCTCCATTTCCTAGTACGTATATATTTTTAAATGCACTATTAATATTAGGTAATGAGGTAGCCAGTGGTGTTCCGAAATTACAATCGCCACCACCTTCAGGAATTTTTATTACAGAAACTGAATTTGAAAGATCAAAATCTCCAGTTAGACTTGAAGTATTATTTCCTATTTCAGCTCCACCTATAGCATCGTTATAACTTAAATGCCATATTAAGCTAATCCCTGGAGTTTCTGTATCGAAATCTATATCTTCTGGCATTAGAGGTAATGCTACAATATTATTTTGATTATCGGTTACTACCCATTGTGAGTTGTCTCCAACATTACCAGATAAGGTTATTCCAGATACATTATCTGCAGTGCCATCACCAACCGTAAAATTAAATGGACCGCCAGTAATTGTACCACCATTTACACCAGATCCTGCTATTGGTTCCTTCCCAAATACTAATACGCCATCATCGTATACAGGAATGTTAACACTCTCCATATCTGTACTGCTACTTAATCCTTGTGCAGACCAGTCATTCGAAGTATCATATGGAACACCATTTTGAACACGAATATTAATTTGTGTTTCTCTTCGGAATTGAGGATCTCCAATTGGAGCTATTTGCTCTCCTTCAAGAGAAACTTCCATATAATAAATATTTTTTACAGCATCCCATGCATTAATAACAGATGTACTATTTCCTTGAATTGAATTTAAAGTAATATCATAATCATCAATTGTATACCCTTGAGCCACACCTTCAGATATATCAAAGAAATATCTATATGAAAGCTTATCTGTTACACGAGCTGGCCAAGCTGTTCTATTTTGAAGTAAAATTTTTATAGTACTACCAAAGGTATTATTACTATTGAATTTAGAAAAAGATCTAATTTCTGTTCTACTAGGAGTTTCATCAGTTGGAAAATTTGCTAATGGCGTTCCTCCAAACTCATCATACATTCTTACTAAATTCCCTGTAAAACAAGAATTGTAATCACAGGCGACCTCATTAGCGATATAATCTTCTCGATTATCAACGAATTGATCATTAGGTTCACTAGGCCCTCCTGTTAATGCTCCAAAAAGTGTATGGCTTGGTAAATCTGGTCTGTTTTCAATACTATTTGCCCAGGAGCCATGTGATGATCTATGGTGCGGATTATTTGCTGGGTTATTTCCAAAACCTACCATGAAACTTCTGTTGAGAGGATTATCTCCTAAAGCATAATTTGTTTGACGAACTGCAAAATCATGATATTTTAATTTATTTGCAGAAGATGTTGATACTTTATCACTATAAACAAATGCCAAAAAAGAGGTGTTTGCAGCATAACGAAGTGATCCCCATTGTATTAAATGTGCTTGACCACCTGGGCTATAAGTTACTTTTTCTCCATTAACGCCACTGGTCCAAAAATCTAGAAAACGTTCGGCGTCAGCCTTGTATTTATCCTCACCTGTTAACTGAGCTAATAATACATAAGCCCCGTAACTTTTATCATCCCAAGACATTGTAAACTTATAGGCTTTATCAGAACTCTGTCCTTGATTTCCTAAATTGTCATATTCCAATTCCGCTTTTGAAAGATAATCTGCATCGTCGGTTGCTCGGTATAACCAAATGGCTCCCCAAACTAATTCATCATTATACCCATTGTAAGATCTGTAATATCCAGCTGCATCTGCAATAGATTTTGAATAGTCGCCCCTATAGGTATCAGCAAAAGTGTATAACTGTTTTGCATGGGTTAATAAAGTCGTGCTATAAGAAGGATCTGAATCTTTAAATAAGATACTGGTTGCCGCCAGTGCAGCAGCAGTTTCGGCAGCTAATTCAGATCCTGGATTGGCAGCATCAATTTTGTAAGCAGGTCTATCCATAACCATTACTTCTGGGGATCCCCAAAAAGAATGATCTAACCCACCGTTGCCTAATTGGCCATAGAATTCATTGGGGGCTGTATGGCATTTTATAAAATAGTCTGTTACAAAACGAAGATTTTGTTTTAAAATGTCCATTTGACCAGATCTTTCATAGGCTTCTTTATAAGCAATGGCTCCCCAAGCTAGTGAAGTTACACTATATGCCATTGGGAAACCAAATTTGACATGATCTCCAGCGTCATACCAACCTCCTGTAAGATCTTTTCCAACATCGGAACCATCATCTAAGGCTGAATCACTTCTCCAACTTACACGGTTCCAGGATGGAAGTTGACCAGATTGTTGGGCTTCGTAAAAGTAAAGTGACTTTTGTAATGCTTCACCATAATTTGTCTGTGCAAAAATATTTGCACAATAAAAGCACAACAATATCGCTATGCCTTGTTTAATAAAATTTTTCATTGTAATTTGGGGTTTTAGTTAAAAAAAATAAGCAATAAAATACTTGGTAAATGAATCAAAATTTTATGATTCATTTACATATATAATTAATGATAACCTTCTTAAATTGCTTCCAATTTTAAAAAGATCAATGCATTACATAATTTATTCAGAATAGCAATCTATACTATTTGTAAACCCTAATAGTGAGATAATACGAACCATTATAATCTTGCTAGCACAATTTGTTTCGTATGTTAGGGATATTAACAAATTAGTACTAAATTAAAAAAACAATTTTGTTTATACTTATTCAAATAATGCAATTCATGATACTTTTTTAACTTAAGTTTTCTTCCTAATGTTTCCTTATAAAATGTAATAAAGACCTTTGAGATTTTCTAGCACTTTTTTATCTACTTAAGTATGAGAGGAAGTAAAAATATACTTTGCTTAAATGACTATAGAAATGGAATGTGTCTGGACGGGATTATGAATACAAAATCAAAAAGACCCCGATCATAATACCTAATAATGGCACTAATTTTTTTCGTTTATTTTTTTCTTTAAAGACAAGACCTCCAATAACGACAGCAATTAGTATTTGACTACGTTTTATAGCAGAGAGTAACATGATCAATGCATCTGGGTCTTGCAAGGCTTTAAAATAAAAATAATCTGCTGCCTGTAACAAAACACCAACAGCAACAATGGTCCATCGCCATTTAAACTCCTTTCGTTTTTCATAATTAGGAAACCATGTTATAGATAAAATACCCAGTAAGATTAGTATAGTATACCAACAAAACCAAAATTGTAAGGTTTGTGGGTTTAATGTTAAGCTCTGAATTAAGAACTTGTCGTATAAACCACTCGAAGCTCCTAAAAATGTTGCTCCAATAATGGCAAATACCCATTTATTTCTCTTAAAATTGATGCCTTCTTTTTTTCCTATTTTAGAATATAGTATTACTGAGAAAATAATAAGAAAAAAACCGATCCACTGCAAAAAATTTGGTTTCTCTTGGTAAATTAAAATAGCACCAATAAAAGTAAAAAAAGGACCAGCAGAGCGTATCGGAGTCACAATGGTTATCGGCAGATGCTTTAGAGCTTGATATGCTAAAACCCAGGATGTTGTCATTATCATTGATTTTATAAAAATAAAACCATGAACTTTCCAGGAAATAGGTGTGATATGAAACCCGATTTGTCTGGTATATTCTGGAAAATAGATAGAACCTATAAAAAAAGGGAGAAGTAGTAAAAAACCAGAACATATTGTCCCTAAAAGCACTGGAAAAACCTCATTTCCTTGTACTGCATGTTTTTTACATAAATTGTGTAATCCCAAAAAAAGAGCTGCCAATAAGCCTAAATACATCCACATGGCGCGAATATAGTTTTTTAACTCATTTTGTAATTAAAATACGAAAGGATTTTGTCTTAAAAAGCTACTAATTGTAATAATTCTATTAAATTTGTTATTCAAAAATCAGAATGCATAATAAGGGAATCAAGGTTTTATTTTTAGGATTGTTCATTCTTTGTACGAGCTGTTTCGAAATTATAGAAGAAGTTAGTTTTAACAAAGATGGTTCGGGTCATGTTACATTAACCGTTAATTTAAGCAAGAGTAGAACCAAGCTAAATTCGATCATGCTACTTGATAGCATTAACAATTATAAGGTACCTTCTAAAATAGAAATTAAAAATAAAATTGCTCAAGTAATTCAAAAAATAAAGCAAATTGAAGGTATTTCTAATGTTAAAAACTCTTCCGATTTTAACGATTATATTTTTACAGTTTCTTGCAATTTTACTAATGTTGAAGCTTTAAATACGGTGATTTCCAATTTTAGTTCAAAAAAGGAAGCAAGCATTATAAAGCAACAACAGCATTTTAGTTTCGATACATCCCAAAACACGTTTACTAGAAACTATCATTATGATCTATCCCAAGAATTTAAAAAAACAAATATGGAAGATCGTAAGGTGTTTGAAACTGCTACAATGACTACTATTTATCGTTTCGAAAGTCCAATTATTTCATCAAAAAATCCAACGGCTAAAATATCGGGGAGTAAAAAAGCAATCATGTTAAGAGTGAATGCTCAAGATATTATTAAAAATAAAAATACTATCAAAAATCAAATAAAACTACAGAAGTAATTATTATGAAAAAAAATCTACTAGTCATAGCTGTTTTTGCATCATTTATATGCATGGCGCAAAACATTGAAAGCAAAATACCAAAAAATGTAGAGGCTGTTATTTCTATAAATGGAGATCGTTTAACCGAATTGGTTCCCATTAGCGAATTTGATGACTTTAACTTTGCTAAAAAAATGGTTGATAAGCTAAGTAGAAAGTCTGATTCTATTGTAGCTAGTATTAAAGACTTAGGGTTCGATATAAACTCAAAAGCTTTTTATTTTTATACAAGAACAGATAGTATAAGCTATCATAATTTCTTGGTTAAGCTCACAGATAAAAATAAATTTGAAAACTTAATTTCTGCACGAGATAAAGAAAAAATTGTTTCAGAAGGCGGAATACAAATGATGGAAAATAGAGGTTCTATAGCTATATGGAATAACAATTTACTTTTGTTTTTAGGATATGAAAAAGGGCATGATTACTTTGAGAAAAATGAAGAGCGTTTCATGTCTGAAGGAGAAAATGAAGGGAAGTCATATTATAAAGTCAAGAAAATAATTACTTCTCAGTGGGCTAAAACATATGCTCTTAGTATTTTTAGAGGGAATGGCGAAGCTTCTATTTTAAGCGATAAAGACTATATAGCGAGTAAAGATAAAAATGCAGCAGCATCGGCCTGGATTAAAAACTACGGTCAATTAATTAATAGCGCATTGGCAAGTGTATATGGAACGACAGGTGTTTTTCCATTCTCTAAATTGAAATCTAGATCTAATTTATATGGATTCAAAAGTATAGGTGCAAATTTGTTTTTTGATAAAGATGCTATCCGAATGACTACTGAAACGGAGCTGAATTCAGATTGGAAAAAGATGTTTAAAAAGGTCTATAATTCTAAAATTGACAAGAATTTTTATAATTATTTCAATCAGAATGATGCCTTGGCTTACATAAGTCTTTCGATGGATATGCAGGCGCTTTTGGAAGAATACCCTGCTTTGATGACGAGTATGTATGGCGGAATTATGCCAAGTTATAAGGAGGAAATGGATCTGGGCGGTGAGTTTTTATCTCTTTTTTTAGATGAAAAAGCAATTGGTGAATTAATGACAGGTGATATGTTATTTGTGCTTAACGATTTTGGAGAGAAAGAAGTAACATATACATCATATGAATATGATGCGGATTATAAGAGTAAAGAAATTACAAAAACAAAAAAAGAAGTTGTGCCAGATTTCACAATCATGATTGGGTCTAAAAAAGAAAAACTCCTAAATAAAGTGGCACGCTTAGGTATTAAGTTTGAGCTTTTTGAAAATAAAGCGGGCTATTATAAGGTAAATGCACCCAAAAATGAAATTCCTTTCGACTTATACACTATAGTTAAAAATAACATTTTGTTCTTTACGACCTCGGAAGAAAAAATTTCGAATATTGCAAATAACCGTTTTGTTAAGAATTTAGGAAAGCATCAAAAATTGATAAAAAATAGTAGTTCTACCTTTTATATAAATGGAGAGAAGCTAATATCTAAAATACCTGCTTCAGAATTAAGTAGAAAAGAACGTAGATATTTTAATTACGTTAAAGACAATTTTAAAGATGCTTATTTTAAATCCTCAAAAATGAAAGGCAACAAAATACATTCAGAAATGAAGATTAATACACCAAATTCTCAAGGAAATTCGTTAAAAGTATTTTTTAACTTTTTTGAGGCTATGGTTAAGAAAAGATAAATGAAAAAAAAGCTTGCTTATCTTTTTATCGCTATTAGTATTGCGTTATTAGTACTGTATTTTTTTAGATATAAGCGTGCTTTAATAATCGAGGATAAAGTACCAATTACCGCTACCGAGATTGTACAAATTGATCTTCGTCAAATAGAGCATCATTTGTTGGTTGATGTTATTAAGAACCCGTTTAAATATATCAACTTTAAATCTAAAAAGAAAACAGATACCCCATCATTTAATAAAGCTATTGTTGTTCCAAGAAATTTGTTGTTTTTCACCAACAAGTCTAGTTTAAAAGGAGCTTGGTATAGTAGTATTATAGAACTTAAAGACGGTGAAGAATTTAGAAAATACTTGCTACAAGAGGGGTTTAAGCTTTTGGAAAATAAAAGCGTGGAATTATTTAGTAAGAATAGAATCGTTATAGCTATATCTGGCGGGCGTGTGTTAATAGCGTATAAACAACAGCAGGATGTATCTGTAAATACTGCGATTCAAACTCTTTTCAAAGAAACTAGTTTTTATAAAAAAGACAATGATATTCTCAAGTCAATTTCGAATTCACAGAGTGATATTACTTATACTAATTTAGAGGCTGATTTTTTAGAAGCAGATTTTAAAAAAGGACTTTTTGAAATTAAGGGAAAAATATTTTCTGATCTATTTGTAACCGACACATATTCTGAGTATTCCAAAAATTCAATTGGGTTTTTTGCGACTAAAATAAATAGAAATCATCCTGTTTTTAGAGCTCTTATATCAAACAAAAACAAGGAAAAATTTAATGAGTTTACAAAACTATCGATTGATTCTATTGTAGATAAATGGAACGGAAGTGTGGTGGTCGATTTAAAAGCTATTGATAAGAAAACAGATACTATTGTCACCTATGCGTACGATGATGATTTTAATAAAATAGAAAAAAAATCAGTTCAAGAACTCAATATACCTCATGTCGCTATTGTATTAGGAAACAATGCGAACCTGTATGCGTATTTTTATAATAATGATGCTGTTCAAATTGTTGAAAATGATACTCTTTTTACAAGTATACCTTTATATAAAATGTATGCGCAAAGACAAGAAAACGCGTTAAATATTTTTACAAAAAAGCAGTTTAACTCTAGCACACTAAAAGAAATAAAGTATAAATTAAATACTCATATAGATATAAATAAATATTTAGAAAACCCGTTAGAATTTTCTTTATTACCGATTAAAAATGACTACTCCCAATTATTAAAGAATGCCTCTGCCAAATTAACAACAAATGACGAGCTACTAATACAGGTTAGATTGAAGGAGGATAACCGTAATTTTCTTGCTCAATTTATAAAACCGTGACTATTTAGGTGCTATAATGTACAGTAAATTGCATAAAATTATAAAGATTGCTTGTTTTTATATATTTATAAAGCATCGCTTATATTACTAATAATTAGTATTTTGTCATGTCGGCTGAGTGAAGTATGAAATGCTTCTTCATTCGGAATGACATCGTTTTATTATTCTATAAATATTTAATTATCATACTTTAATGTATCAAAACCACATTAAATTACTACTGCTTTTTACTGTCATGTTCCTATGGCTAGGTTGTGATCAAACCAAAAAAACTAAAAAGCAAACAACGCATGAAATTCCTAGTCAAGTACAAGTAGATACTATTTTAAATACGTATCGTTTTAAAATTGTAAATGACACAGCGACATTGGGCATTAAAAAAATAGTGCTTAATTCTAAGAATAAATTTATTCTTGATTTAGATTATAGAGATTCTAAAATTTTAGTTCAAGAACTGTCAAAAAAAGATGTTATTGATGAAAATAAAACAAGGTTTTTTCTTGATACATTAACAAATGACTATACTAATCAAGCTGCTTTAAATGATATCAAATTTAAATATACACGTGGGAGTACTTTGTACTTTGAAGCTATTTTAATTGATACGATTCAAAAAAATAAAATTTTTGGTCGTTTCAATTTATTTTATAAAACCCAAAGAAAAGGAGATGTTTATGGATGGATTACAGACGAAGTAAAAAAACAGTAATTTATCTATTTAGTAAAGTTTACTTATAGAAAGCATCCTTACTTTTTCTATTTTCAAAATTTTCTTTAAAAATGTAGTCTTTTTAGAGGGCTCGTAAGCACTTATTTATCAAATGGGATTGAGTGCGCGTATACATTTTACTTAAAGCTAAGCTGAGTGTAGCCAAAAGGATAGTAGTGAGACGGTCATGTATATAAAATGGATTATTAACTAAGCTATTTCAAAAGAAATACAGCTTTAAATTATCATTTTATTTTTCAACAAAATATTCTATTAAAGAATGATGTAAATATTTGAAAATTTACAAGAAAACCCCTTATTAAAAACAGGAAAAACCCCTATTGATATTTAACCAATGTTATTAACCTTTGACCTTTTCAGAAAAGCAATAGTTAGGGAAAATATCATAAATACCTGAATTTCAAATGATTTAAATAAAATAATTTATAAAAAATATCGTTTTTTTTATTTATTGTTGTAAATTTATTACAAAATAATATCTTTCTTATGAGTGTACCATCAATTCCAACAAACTTTACTCACAATATAAAACCGAAGGGAATATTTGACATAGATTCCAATATTGAAGGCGGATTAGATACACGTTTATCTGGTGCTTTTAATGCTGTTCATGGAGGCGCTATAGAAACAAAAGTGAGTGGTAATTTAGCAACTGATAATGTTTTAAAGTTAACAGGCGATCCAAAAGAGCCAGTAAGTACAGACAGTAAAATAGAAATTTTAAACCTACCTCGATTTACATTAAAAGATATTAAAGATTTAATGAAAGTACGGGTAAGAATTCCAAATTATTCTAATGTATGTTTAAAAGTACTTGGTGTAGAATTAATGAGTGTCTGTATGGGGGGAGAAAGTCAAATTATAACAGAGCCTTATGTCCCTAATGAAGCAGAACAATGCAAGGACGATTGTTGCGAACCAGATACCAGACCTTTTCCTAAGTCGAAAACTAAGAGAACGACTTCTGCTAGTAAATAATAAATAGTACTAAAAATTTAAGGCTTTATGATTACTATAACTTCCGAAACTTCTCAGGAAAAAATAAAAATTGTAGAAAAAGAAATTATTCTTAATGGGTCACCTGGAGACCTTAGAGGGTATGTACAATTTGTAAATAAAGAAAAAGAAGTATTACGGATAAAATCTTTAGCTCTTGTAGATAAAAACAAAAAAAGATTTAGTAATAAAGGAGCCGATTTTATAAGAGTAGCCATTAGGTTAAATCCTGGTGAAGAAAGGTTAACTGCTATAGATCATGAACTCCCTTCAACAACACCTCCAGGAACCTATGAAAACTATATGATGTTAGGTAAGGAAATGCATAAAGTAAAAATGATTGTGCAACCTACATTAGATATTGAGATATTTCCTAATAAGTTTACATTTTTAGACAGTTCACCTGGTAAAAAACATACAGCCGTTTTAACACTTACTAATACTGGAAATATCCCTTTTCAAGTTCCTGTTTTAAAGCATGGCGCCTTATTAGATATGGATTTATTATGTAGAGCTTTTGGAATTGGTTTTAGAGAAAAAGGTGTTGATGGTTTGATGTCTACACTAGATGAAGTATCAAAAAATATTAAAACCCATCTCATTGACTGGATTTCTATTTCTGTAGATGAATTTGGTCAAATTGTTCAACCTGGAGATTGCTTGGTGCTTCATGTTAATTTTATAATTCCGAAAAATGCAGACCCTAAGAATGATTATGATGGAAGTTTTAGATTATGGAATAAAGAAATCTCTATAGTTATAAAATCTCATACAGAACAAAATAAAACGAGAGGCCATGGAAAAACAAAGTGAATCATCTTTACAGAAAACCCTTACCGATAACTTTCAGAAAATGTCAAAGTTATCTATTGATGCCATGAAACCATTAGTTGAAAATATGTTTGAAACAGTTTCAAACATGAATAATGCGGTTTTAGAAGGGAAAATACCAACATTAAACTTATCTTCTTTTCAAAATACTAAAAACAGTAACTGTTGTCCACCTAAACAAGAATGCCCTCCGCATTGTATTTCTGCAATTTCCAGACAGGCTATGAGTGGCGAACGCATTATTGTTCCTATTTTGGTAAAAAACAACTGTTCTTCTACAAAAACATATCGTGTTGGTGTTCGAGAATTAGTGGATAATGATGGTACAATAGCACCAAATCAACCTATCTTGAATAAAGCATCTGTAACCTTACAACCAGGAAGAAGCGAAAGCGTTTTAATGTCCTTAGATTTAAATAAATTTAATACAGGAAGTACATATGTAACGGAAATTGTTTTAAGAGAGAAAGAAATCAATCAAAACATCTGTTTCACACTTCACGTAAATAATTCAAGACTAACAGAGGTTGCTCCAAATGATGAAAAAAAGTACAAGCAAAAATGGCTTAATTGGCAATCTCATTTTTATTGTGATCCACATAAAAAAGGGGTTGATGTTAGACCAGATGTACTCCAAAATAAATCTTAATATCAAATAATAATATGAGTCAAGAGCAAGATAATATTGCTAAAGATCTTGAAGGCATTCTAAAAAAGACGATAGAAATTAATACACAATATTTCAAAGAAGGATCCAATTTAGTTAGTCAATTAAGTAATTCAAATAAGCAAAAAAAAACGATCAATCCGTTTCAGCCAGAACTAGTTGCTGGAGCATTTACAGCATTTGCTAAGCTTAATTTAAATCATTATAAAAATATGGTTGATCTAGGTTTTGAATTTTCTAAAAAAATTATAAATAGTGATTTTGAAGCAAGTAATGACCATGATATTGCCCAAGAAGAAAACATAACTGAACCTGCTTTTGTTTTAACAGAAACTGTTTTTATTGGTAGTAGCGCACTGCTCCAGTTTGTATTAGATAATACAAAAGAAGAGGAAGCCATTTGTACTTTGGAAAATTTCGAGTTTATTAAAGAAAGTGGTGACCCTAATGATACGTATAATTTTAAAACGACATTTACTCCACAATCGTTTAATCTAAATCCTGGCGAGTCACAAACCATTAAAATAAAAGTAAATATAGGAGCGAAGGTAGAACCTGGAAATTATCAAAGTAAAGTTCAAGTATTAGGTTTTGAACCTGCTCATTTTCTTATTAATTTGAATGTCATAAAAAAACCTATTAAAACTTCGGCAGATGAGCAATAAAAAAAAAGAGCCGTTTAGAAAAACACTAACCGACGATTTTTTAAATGCTATAAAAAATGAAGAGCTACTATCTGGTGCTCAGAAAGTAGTAAATTCTGCTGTAAATGTCCTTGAAGAGGAGATAGCAGCTGGAATATTAGCAGCAAAAAAAATTGAAAAAAAAATTATAGATGTAGAGGACATTAGGAGTGATCCAGATGATTTAATGAATCGCATAAGAAGAGATACGCATGAAGCTGTAGATCTTTTTTTAGATGCACTCTCAGCGATTTCAAAACAAGTTGGTAATCTGGCATCTTCTGTCGATAAAGAAACCAATTCCAAAGAGAAACCCGTTTCAGAAACAAAAAGGGAGAGTACAGTAACACTTTTAGAAACAGAACAGCCCTTAAAACCAGGACAATTAGAAGTTTTTAAATTTACACTTTTTGAGGATTCAGAAAAATTAACAAAAATGAAGCTTCAAAAATCCCATTTGATAGGACCAAATAACCGAATTATAAATTCAAGAGCTTTAAAAGTCATTCCTAAAAACTTTAATTTAAAACCTAAGGAAGAAAAAGAAATTAGTATTCAATTAAAACTCCCTAAAAATGCATTACCTGGAAATTATAATGCGTTTATATCTGATGCCAATGACAATATTATTAATGTTCTTCTTAAAATCGAAGTCATATAAACGATGGAAGATCTTTTTATGAAATCTATGCTTGCCGATTATGGCGCAGAAACGCTAAAAGGTATTCATAATTATATTCCAGACAAAGAACCCAAAAAATACCTTTATAATCTTATTTCAGATTATCCTAATCGAGGCGGCAAAGGTTTTAGACCAGGATTATGTATAGCTGCTTGTGTAGCATATGGAGGCAAGAAGGAGGATGCTAGCAATTCTGCCATTTGCTTAGAGTTACTTCACAATGCTTTTCTTGTTCATGATGATTGTGAGGACGAAAGTTATATAAGAAGAGGGAAACCTACGCTTCATGAAATGAATACAAATGCCATTGCTATAAATATTGGAGATGCTATGCAAGCTTTGGCATTACAGCCTTTGTTAAAAAACCGCCAAACTTTAGGAGATAAAGTATCCTTAAGTATTTATTCAGAAATTCAACATTTAGTTTTAGAGTCTGTAGAAGGACAAGCCATGGAATTAGGATGGAGAAAAGACAATGTTTGTAATTTAAAAGAAAAGGATTATTTACAGATGATACTTAAAAAAACATGTTGGTATACATGTATCCATCCCATAAGAATTGGTGCCATTATAGGAACTAAGGGTAAAATAAATCCTGATATTTTTAATCGATTAGGCTATTTTATGGGAACCTCATTCCAAATACAAGATGACGTATTGAATTTAGTGGCTAACGAGGATAAATATGGTAAAGAAATATGTGGTGATATTATCGAAGGAAAAAGAACGCTCATGCTTATTCATCTGTTAGAAAATTGCAAGGCTTCAGAGTTTAAAATGGTCAAAAAATTTCTCTCATTACCTATCAAAGAAAGAAAGCAAGAAGACGCTATTCGTATTTTGCATTTAATGAAAGATTATCAATCTATAGATTATGCAAAAAAAACATCAAAATATTTAGCTGGTGGCGCATTAAAGGAATTCTATACGATCTTTTCCAGACTACCAGAAACTAAAGATAAAAAACTCATAGAAAGTATTATCCTTTATATGATTAATAGGGACTATTAAAAATATGATAACAGTTAAACCAAAAATAGATTATGATTGTGATGTGCTTATTGTTGGCGGCGGACCTGCAGGAAGTGGATTAGCTTATCATTTGGCTTCAAAAGGAATTAAAGTCATTGTAGTGGAAGCCTGTGTTTTTCCAAGGGATAAAATTTGTGGTGATGGGGTGAGTCCGATAGCGCTTGCAGAATTAGAAAAAATGGGCATTACAGGAACCCAAAAATTCAAAAAAGCAAATGAGATAAAAAGGGTAGGCTTGTTTTTAAAAAATAGTAATGCTTTTATTAATCTTTCGAAACCAGATAGTCTTCCTTTTCATGCCAGAATCATTCCTCGATTGGAACTAGATAATTGGATTTTTGAAGCAGCAAAAAAAGCTGGCGCATCCTATATACAAGGTACACGCGTTATAAGTTATTCGATTTCTTCTCACTCGGCTTTAGTACAATTAAAAGATGCAAAGAAAACCTTTTCCCTTAAAACAAAACTAATTGTTGGTGCAGATGGTGCTAACTCTACAATAGCAAGGAAATTGCACCATAGAAAACCAAAAGATGACTACCAGTTACTTGGCCTGCGTGCCTATTATAAAAACGTTAATGGTCCAAAGGATCGTGTAGACATTTATTTTGATGAAGGTGGGTTTCCTGGTATTTTTTGGATGTTTCCAAAAGGTCCAAATGGGGCGAATATTGGAATAGCAATGATTTCTAAAACACTACCATATAAGCCTCCACATATTAAGGCGTTATTGATGCATCATATTTCTAATAATCCTGATATTTTAAAACGTATAGGAAAAGGAGAGATAGAAGGAAAAATTGATGGTTGGCCGATTACATTTTTTAATTCCAAACAGAAAATTACCGATCATAGGTTAATGTTAGTAGGGGAGGCTGCGGGTTTAATTAATCCTTTAAGTGGTGATGGCATCCAATATGCTTTGTTAAGTGCTGGATGGGCATCAGAAACTATCGAAGCATGTATAAAAACAAATGATTTTTCCTCAGACTCATTATATGGATATACTAAAAGGGTGCATAAAGAAGTTGGTTATGATTTTGCTTTATCGGATTTACTTGTTCAATTCCCAAGAAATAAATCATTTACTAAGGTTTGGATGCAGATATTAACCGTAATGATAGAACGTGCAAAAGAAGATAAAGAATATGCCGATGTTGTTGCAGGCATTTTTGAAGGTACTTACCCTTCGTATAAAGCACTTACAGCTTCTTTTGTACTAAAGTCTTTAAAACAAGGCGGCGTAGAAATTGGAAAGGCTTTAAGTAATGTGATGAAAAACCCAAGTGCTTCTATAGATACAAGTTTAGAAGCTACACAACAATTATTTAAACTCATTGAAGATTTAAAGGACCATCCTAAAGAACATCTGGATTGGGTAGGTAGTACCGCTACTAAAGTTTTTGTTTTAGCAAAACATGTAGCGAAAACTGTAGACTTAAAAAAATTAAATTTGAGGTGAACATGCCGAAATTATCTTGCAGAGTAATTTTTGTATGAACCTTTATGAGATTTTATGATCAGAATAATGAATATTATTAGCCTATATTGAGCATAGTCGAAAAAGGTAGAAGTGAAGTGAGATTGGCTAGAACATGTCTCTCAAAAAAGTGCAAATCATAAGGTTTCAAATAAATTAAAAACCTGGTTATGATTAGATTTGCTTACAGGTATTTTTTTATCATTTATAAACAACATATTTCCTTCAAATCCTGCAATTGCATTAATATTAACCATATAACTCCTGTGTACTCTTAAAAAGAGATCATTAGGTAATTGTGCCTCTATTTTTTTTAAAACTGTAGAATATAAAAATTTATCAAATTTTGTATGTATTATGGTATAATTATTATCAGCTTCTAAAAATTGTATCTCGTCTAGTGAAACCCTTTCATAGCGGTTATTCTTTTTAAGAAATAGATTGTTTTTAATTTTCAATATATTATTATTTTCAATTTTAGAAAATTCATGTTCTTTTAATAGTTTTTTTTCTGGCATTCTTTTTGAAAAATTAGTTAGTGCCAATTCAATAGCTATACTTATTTGTCTATCATTAAATGGTTTTAAAAGATACGCGTATGGGTTTACCTGTTTAGCGCGCTCTACAATACTTGTATCTGAATGTGATGTGAGAAAGATAAAAGGAATATTATAGTTTTGGTTTATTAATTTTGCTAGATCTATACCATCTAGATCTCCTTTTATCATAATATCCATTAATATAATATGTACATCAGGAACTTCTTTTAATATTTGAAGCGCCTTATCTGCGCTATCAACAATTCCTACTACATCATATACAGAATCTACTAGTCTTAATGAAACATCTTGAGCTAAGACCATTTCATCTTCGACAATAAGTATTCTTACTTTGGGGGATAAATGTTTCATTTTAAGTTTATGTTGCTAAATTAATTATCCAGTGTGCATCACTGTCTATTGCCTTAATACATGAAAATTTCTTTTCCAGTTGAATTAAAATTTTAAGATTAGGGTCTAAAATGTCTTTGTAGGGAACCAATAGCGTATTAAAATCTTTAATTTGCTCTTTTAATCCAGAATTTTTTGTCAAAAGAAAAGCTTCAAATAATTTGATTTCGGTGAGTCTTACATTGTTTTTCGTTTTATATATTATAGAAAGTCCATAGAAGTAGGCGTTTACAGAGTACGAGTCTCTTAAACGTTTAAGAATTTCTATCGATTTATTAAGTATGTTTTTAGCCTTATTAAACCATAGGTTACTTGTGAATACTATATCCAAAAGACCCAAGTCATGTCTTAATATAGAATGATAAAATGGAATAGCTTCAAATAAAATTGTATGTTTTTTTAGGGATAAACCATCATTTCTTATAATGTGAAGTAAGCTATCACTTTTCAATCTATTTTGACTAAAATTTCCTATTGGATGGAATTGTAATAAAAAAATTAAATATAAATCCCCTTTTATAAAACCCTTTTTTACAGTCATTTATATAATTTTCATCTCTAATGTTTTGAGAGAACTTTAATATAAGCTGTAATTTCATCAATGGTCACTGATTTATTATCTAGTACCTCCATAAAATCATTCTTAACTATTGTAATAAAATTAATGTTAAATATATGTAATAAATCTTACATGTTCTTTATGAAATAATTAAATATTATACAATTAAACTTTACTAAATACTTTCCCTCAATAATTAGATTCATTTACTAAAGTAAACTGTTTATTCACACACTTGTTTTCTATTTAGCTTAAAGAGCTAGTAAGTTTGGTTTATCAATAAAAGGATTATAGAAAACCTTAAAATAATTACGTTTCAAAATTTAATATTAACTAATAATAAATAAAAATGTATACAATAGATAGTCTCGATATTGAACTTAAGTTGATTGATGAGCCTATTTCTCCGACAGATTTTCAAGATGCATTTGATCCTGATATTTTAAAAAGAGCAGCCTCGGTAGCAATAAGTAAGCTAAAAAAAAATATTTCTAATTCTACGCCACGAGGTTTACAGCTTTCGCCTCCTGATAAATTAATGGAGTTAGTAGTTGATTATTCTAAAAGGTGTAGCGAGTCTTCAGATGTATTAGATTTAGATCTTTTAGAAGAAATAATAGATTTGTATGCTGCAACTGGAATTCCAGTGTATTCAACAGGATACATGGGAAGACAATTTTCAGGAGTTATTCCTATAGCAGGATTAACAGATTTGTTAACTTCTATGATGAGTCAGCCTTCTTCATTTTATGAATCGGCACAGCTACCCAGTATGGTAGAAAAAGCGATAGCAAAAGAATTTGGGAAATTTATAGGGTGGGAATCTGGAACCTATGATATGATAACGACCTCTGGTGGATCGTTAGCTAATATTACTGCAATATTAACTGCTAGAAATTGCAAAATACCAGACTTTTCAAACTATATAAATTCATCAAAATCACTTCCAGCAATTGCTATAAGTTCAGATGCACATTATTCAATAAAGAGAGCTGCTGGTATTTTAGGGATTGGAGAAAAGCAAATAATTTCTTTGCCTATAAACGATGATGGACAAATTTGTATGTCCCAAGCAGAAATAGCATTAAATAATGCAGAAAATGCAGGCCTGCACGTTTTTTGTTTAGTAGCTACGGCAGGAACAACAGCGATCGGAGCCATAGACCCACTTGAAGATTTAGCTAAGTTATGTCAAAAAAGAAATTATTGGTTTCATGTAGATGGCGCACATGGAGGAAGTTTTTTGGTTTCTGAAAAATTAAGAGAACGATTAAAAGGAATTGAACTTGTAGATTCTTTCACGTTAGATGCCCACAAAACAATGTTTTTACCAGCTGCATGTACGCTTCTATTTTATAAAAATAAAGAAAACCCTAAAAAAACATTCCATAATGAGGCTAGTTACATTTTTGAAAATGAAACTAGTGATTTTAATGGTGGAGAGACAAGTTTTGAGTGTACTAAAAGACCTATGATTATGAATTTATGGGTGCCGTGGGTTATTTATGGAAAAGAAATATTTGCTCAAAAGTTAGTAAGGTTATGTGATATGACTTTACATGCTTATCATGTGCTTGATGCTGAAGCAGATTTTGAGACTATCCATAAACCACAAACGAACATTCTATGCTTTAGGTATAAGCCTAAGAATAATGTATTCCAGAAAGGAGAAGACTTCCAGATGGCTATTAGAGATAAGATTAAAGAAGAAGGAAAGTTTTTTATTTCTAAAGTAGAAGTGCAGGGAAGTACTGCACTGCGAGTAGTCTTTATGAATCATGAAATCAATATAGGCCATTTTGAAAATTTATTAGATGAGATAAAAACAATAGGCCAAAACTTAATTTCAAACAATAATTTCGAAACAATCTTCAAATTAAATGGATAATAATACAAAACCAAGTAATGATTATAAAGCATTTTTAAAGAAGCTTTATCCAGCTACACAACTTAAACCTAAGTCGATCGATCAGGTAATAAAATTGCCTAGATTTAATGAGAAATTAGAGCAATGCGAGCAGTTTTTTGGAGCTTCTTTTGATGCTCTAGAATATTCACTACAACAAGAAATTGTTTTATTACGATTACAGCAAATTATAAATATTCAACAATTAAATCCATTGTGGAAACAACGGTTTAAAGAGTGTAATATAAAAGGCGTACCACAAAATTTTGAAGACTGGCAGAAACTACCAATAACAGATAAGCAAACGGCAATTGATTTCTTTACTGGTGATAGAAAAGGAATGGTGGTGCCCTTAGAACATGGAGGTTTTGAAATTGTAGCTAGTGGAGGTACAAGTACGGGAGAACCTTCAGAAACGGTTTACTCATTGAAAGAGTTGGAGGATACCTATAATATTTCAGGAAAATTTATAGGGAATCATTTATTCAGTAGATTTTTTAAAAAAGAAGATTCAACTCCTTTGGTCGTTATGACTTATGCAGACTTTCAATTATGGAGTAGTGGTACTATGGTAGGTGGTGTATTGCAAAAAATTCCTGATACTAATTATATTGCCTCAGGGCCTATCGATAAAAAAATCTATCATTTAATAATGGATTATGAAGGTCCTAAAGTTTTTCTAGGCATAACAAAGTCTATCAGTTTGCTTCATGAATTTGGACTTGAGATGAAGCAAGAAGCTAAAGACAGTTTGCGCTTAGCATTGTATTGTAGTGGTTTATTACCTAAAAGGAAGCAAAAGGAATTAAAGGAGTTATATCCAAACTTAGACATCTTAAGTTATTTTTCAGCATCGCAAGCCGAAGCCATAGCTATTCAGTTAGACAAAAACGACGATACCCTTACAGCGGTTCCAGCATTACATTTTATTGAGATTGTTGATGAAGACGGGCAATGGGTAAAGGAAGGTGAAGAAGGCGAATTAGTAGTTACTCGATTACATTGTAATGAAGCTCCAATTATCAGATTTAAATTAGGAGATAAAGCGATAAGACTGCCAATAAAAGAAGAGGAAGGATTAAAGGCTTTTCAATTTGAATTTAGAGGAAGAAGTGGTGATGTAATTCATCTAGAAGATCACCAATTTTCAGCTTTAAATACTTATGAATATATCAAAAAACAATTAAAAAACTACTACTTTATAAATTTAGAGGATTATGCACTTGATGTGCAAATAGTTAATAAAAGGGATGAAAAGCTATTATCTGTGCTTATTATAACCGATAATGTTTCAGATTGTGAGTATATGTTAGCCATCAGATTAGGGATAAACGGTGTTCAAAACCTCATAAAAAATGCTCTAATTACATCTATGGGGCTGTATAGTAAATCTTCTATAAAACCAGATACAATCGAAAAAATAGGCTACAAGTTTGAAATCAAATTTGTGGATAAAGAGTCTTCTTTAATATATAAAACAGAAGTAGGCAAGGTGCCGTTTTTTAGAGATATTCTTGATTCAAAACCCCAAGAATAACTATGGAATTCGTAACAGATTATAATCAGTTAACAGTAAATGGACAGGCTACGTTATTAAAAGAAAAAAAAACTTCGTTAAATTGTTTTGAGGTATTTGATCCTACTTTATTTGAAGCGCATTCAAATATTATAATAAATAAATTAGAAACGTATTTAAAACTAAGCCAACAAGAAATAAATGGGTTGGATCTTAGGAAGCCTCTTGAGTTGTTAGAAGAGGTAAATGCTTTAATGACTTCTAAGGAAAATGACAGCTCAAAAGATAAGTTAAATCGTATTATCGATTTATATCTTCAAACTGGAATACAATCTAACTCTCCAGGTTATATGGGAAGACAATTTTCATCCGTATTTCCTTTGGCAGGAGTTTTTGATTTTATAAGCTCAATGCTTAGTCAGCCCTCTTCTTTTTATGAAGCAGCACAACTGCCTAGTGTTGTACGAGTTTATATGGCTAAAGAGTTAAATAAATTCATTAATTATCCAGAGGGAGAGTACGATATGGTAACGACTTCAGGAGGGTCTTTAGCAAATTTAACAGCTTTGTTATCTGCTAGAAATCATTATTTTCCAGAGTTTTGGTCGAAAGGAATTTCGAGTATTAAAAAAGGAGAAGTCCCAGCTATAGCAGTAAGTGAAGAAGTACACTATAGTGTTATACGTACAGTGGAAATGTTGGGATTTAATAAGCAACAGATTATAAAGTTACCGATAAACTCTAAAAGACAAGTGGATATTCAAAGCGTCCAACCAGTTTTAGAAATAGCTAAACAAGACGGGTTTAAGGTGTTTTGTATTGTTGCTAATGCAGGTACTACAGGAGTTGGAGCTTTTGATCCTATAAATGAATTAGCAGAAATAGCAAAGAAAAATGACTGTTGGCTTCATATTGATGGTGCACATGGCGCTAGCTTTTTATTATCAGAGAAACACAAACACAAGCTTAAAGGAATAGAAAAAGCAGATTCGATTACTTGGGATGCTCACAAAATGATGTTTATTCCTGGGACTTGTAGTATGCTTTTTTATAAGAATAAAAACAGAAGTACGTCGGCTTTTAAACAAAAAGCAAGTTACGTTTTTGAAAAAGAAGAAGATCAATATACAAAATATGATGGTGCCAAAAAAAATATAGAATGCACCAAAAGACCTATGATTATGAACTTATGGAGTATTTGGGCTTTTTATGGGCCGAAGGTTTTTGAGCAAAAAATTGATTTTCTCTGTGACCTTATTACTCAAGCGTATGAGCATTTACTAATGGATTATGATTTTGAAACACTGCATGAACCAGAAGCAAATATGCTTTGTTTTAGGTATAAGCCTAAAGGTATGGATAGTGGTTACGCAAAAGATTTTCAAATAAGAATACGAAATCAATTAAAAACCAATGGTAATTTTTTGATTTCTAAGGTAAATATAGACGAGGAACCAGCATTAAGGGTCGTGTTTATGAATCATAAAATTCAGATGAAACACTTTGAAATATTGTTGGACGAAATTAAAAAAATAGGTAATAACATTATTAACCCACTCTTTTGATTAAACAGTAAAATAATGGAGACTAAAAATAATACATCTACAGTAAACCCTTTAGTTAAAGAGGTATCTACAATAAAAAAGGCACCGAAAAAAAATGTTAAAAATAAGGTTGTAAGTGAAATGCAGCTAATTGAAAAAATTATTCCAGAAGGAGAATTAAAACCTTCTAGTATTGAAGATGTAATAGAACTGCCTCGTTTTTATGATAAAATAAAAATAATAGAAAAAGAAATAGGAAAGGCATTTCATGAAGTAGATTCAAATATTCAGGACGCTTTAATTTTAAGAAGGTTACAACAAATGACTAATAGTCTTTTTTTGAATTCTTTTTGGAAAGAAAGATTGAATGCAGCTGGTATAAAAAATGCGCCTTTAAATTTTGAAGAATGGCAAAACATTCCTCTTACAGATAAGGAGACAATGGTAGCGGCTTTTAACGGTAAAAGAGAAGGCATGGTAGTACCTTTTAGTAAAGGGGGCTTTGAAATTGTAGCAAGTGGAGGAACCTCAACAGGTATTCCTTTGGAAACCGTTTATGGGCTTCAAGAGTTGCAAGATACTTATGAAATTGCCGGTAAATTTATGGGTGATTTTATTACTGACAAATATTTTACAAGTGACAAGCCCAAATGGGTAGCCACTACCTTGGCAGATTGTCAAATGTGGAGTAGTGGAACTATGGTTGGCGGTGTATTACAGAAAATACCTAATATCAATTTTTTGGGAGCAGGTTCATTAAGCCTAAAAGTTTATGATCATATGATGTCATATACTGGCGAGAAGACCATTGTTTCTACATCTTCTGGTATTGCTTTATTAGCAGAGTATGGAAAGGAAATAAGTGAAGAAAAGAGGAATAGTTTAAAATTGGCAATGTATGGTAGTGGTCTTCTGTCTAAAAAGCAAGAGAATATTTTAAAAGAAGTATACCCTCAATTGCGGATACTAAGTTATTTTGCTGCTACTCAGGCAGAAACTATAGGGTTGCAGTTAGAAGAGGAAAATAAAACACTTTCTTCTGTTCCAGGTTTACATTTCATAGAGATTGTAGATGAGAATGGTAAATGGGTAAAAGAAGGTGAGGAAGGAGAATTGGTAATCACTAGACTTCATGCTAATAAAGCTCCAAATATTAGATACAGATTGGGAGATAGAATGGTTCGGTTAAAAAGAAAAAATACCACCGAGTTAAAAACAGATCAGTTTTTGTTTAAAGGTAGAAGTGGAGATATTATTCATCTAGGAGATTCTCATTTTTCGGCTGTTAAAGTAAAAGACGCCTTATTTTCTGATTTAAATAAAGAGGGGCTTGATATAGAAAGTCAGGCTATAGAAATTCAGTTTTTAAATGATAGGGATAGTAAAGTACTCACATTATTAGTTTCGGCTTTAGCACCACATGAATTAAATGTAGCAATTAAAGTTCTAGAGCCAGAAAGCATAAATGAATTCTTTATTAATGCATTAATACAATCACTACCTCTATTTAATACTTGGGAAGCTAATAAGGCATACATAGAAAAGAGTAAATATCAATTTCAATTAAAAGTAGTAATTAAGGATGCTCTAGATATATATAGAACTCCATTAGGGAAGACACCTTTAATTAAAGATCAATTTTAACACAAACGATTATAAATTATGGCAAATCAAGTAAATGTAGTTATTATGGTAGATTCCATTGGGGCTCTAGTAGCACAAAGTTTAGAAGGGAACTGCTTAATGGTGGACGACAGTCCTTATTGTAGTGAAAATAAAGGGAGTTTAAATTTGGTTACGCGGTGTACATACGGTCAAATGATTCATTGGACAGTAAAAGCTGTTGATGTACAAACTCCAGTAAGTATTAAAAACGTTTTATTTGAGTCTAATCATTTCTTTGACTTTCCAAAGACTGAAACGGAAAATTTAGATACTCTAGTGTGGAATGGAAAAGTTCCTTTTATTGGTGTAAATCCAGTTACTTACAATTATAAAATCCTACTACAAATAGGTAAAGGTGAAAAAAGTGAATTAGAAATTATTACACCAGCATTAACCATTTTGCCTTTTTTAGGCTATTAATCTATCAACCATCTAATTTAAAAATTATGAGTCAACAATTCGGAATAATGATAATGATCGACGTAAAGGCAGCTTTAAAAACAAAGAGCTTAAGCGATCATTTGTACTTAATTGATAATATGAGAAACTTTGGTTCTAAAAATGAAGGAACTAATGCTTTAGTGTCTAAAGTAAATGGAACGTATTGGCTTGATGGAAGTCAGGCAGGGGAGAATATAATGAACTGGTTAGCTATAGATATAAACGATTTACCTATAACAGTACAAAAAGCAGCACATTATAAAAATAAATCTACCGAACAACTTTTAAAAAACCTGGCTTATTCTGCAAATGAAAACGTATTTAATAATGCTAAAGAAAGTACAACTAAAAAAGAAGAAGTAAGCTTATTAGTTAAAGCACAGGTAGAAGAAATAGAGCATAAGACAAAAGGGCTACATGTAAATTATGAGTCTTATATAAAAAGAAAATCAGAGCGACCTTTAATTAATACTAAAGGTCAATTAATAGAAAAATTAGAAGACAATATCGATAATGTTGTCAACCTTCCTCCAATTGTTACAAACATTACAGGAGAAGCTGTAGAGTTGGGGATTATTTTTCCAGCTCAGTATGGGTCACCTAATTTTTCAACCGAAGGTTGGTATTGGTGTGCTACGGTAAATACAGCTACTGAAGGCCAATACAGCTATACAGTTCATGTAACACTATTCGATCTTGTTCTGGCCGAAGACAATAAGTCAGCTTATTGGGAACCAATAGAAATGACATTCGATTCTTCTATTTTAATTTCTAGAGAAGAAATGAAAAATGGATTTACTGGTGGCGCAGATTCTTATTTACCTATTTAATAAACAAAATACAAATATCCTATGAGTATTATAAGTATAAGAGCAATAGTAGACGTAGTCGCTGTATTGTCTAACAATTTTTTAGAAGAAAATGGTCATTTAATGGACACTAATAAATTAAATGGATCGCGTAATGAAGGTACATTTTTATTAGAAACCGCAGTTAAAAAAGGCGACGAATTAATTTGGAGTGCTTATGGCCTCGAAGTAGAGTCGTATGTCGAAATTTCAGACATAAAAGTAAATAAGAACTTTTTAAAAGAACCAGTTAAGGCGTTTTATGAAGGAACAAATATATCGTATTGGAAATCAACAGTCATTAAGGCTCCAAAGAATACCGTTTCTTATTCTATTGATTTTTATGTTGGAAATAAAAAAACAATTTTTTCGACAAACGAAGGCCCGAGTATAAAACCAATAACAATTGATTAAAAAAAATATTATGGATGATAATAATAAAGAGATAACTGCAGGAGTTGTAAACGGCATTCAATTAAATATTGTAAGTGTAATAGATTTTAAAAGAGCGAATCTAACTCAATCTTTAGAAGGATCAATTTATATGTCGGATAATTCTTTTCATAGCATAAATAAAGGAACAGATTCTTTGGAAACAGTATGTACACAAGGTCAAGTACTAAATTGGTTAGTGTATCCAACTAATATTGACCAGTTAACAAACCCCTTTATTTATAATCCTACAGTTAGAATTAGTAACATTGTGTTTATTAATGAAAACGGAGAAGTATATCAACAGAAAATTTGTGAGAACTTAAAAGTTTATGGAAGTTTAGAAAAAGGAAGACCTTATTTACAACCACCTGTTTTTTATTATTGGGCAGGTAGTGTACAACCAAATTTACCTATAGGGAAATATAGATATAGATTAATTTTTGAACTGGATAATTTTTATTCACCAGCTATAAAATCATATTTAAATTTGGATACAGCAAGTCTTAATGTCGTTCCTTTGACAGCTCCAACTAATTAATAAATAGTATTAAAGGAATATTCTTGGATTTTTATTAAAAACAAAGAAATAGGTTGTGCAATTTTTTACACAACCTATTTCTTTTAGTTGTTTCATATTTCATTAAGCTTGGTTTTATAATATGTATAAAACCAAACGAAAAAAATATAACGAGAATGTGATCAAGACAAAATATACTCCAGAAACCAAATAAATGAAGAGTAGGTTTATTACGTATTGTATGATCTTTAAAGAAAGTCGATTAGAATAAAACTTTATTATACTATAAAAAGGTATATTGTTAACTAAAAAGTTTTAATCCTATTACAATAGATTCTTTTTTATAAAACTTAGATGTGATTCCTTTTAACAAAGCTTTTGTAGTAAGTCTTATTGTTATTTGCATTTACCAATTTTAGAATATAAAATCCTTCCCCCAAATCTGAAATATTTATACTACCAGTTTTTGATTCGTAAATATCTTTTTTTATGGTTTGACCAGCTAAAGATATAATTTCAACGAAATAAGAACTCGACTCTTTAATTGTTATATGTATCAAATCTTTTACTGGATTAGGGTAAATATTAAATTGGTTATCAGTTTCAGTGCTATCTACTGTTGAAAGTGGTGTAGACCCTAGTTCGATACCATTATTATTAGCATCATCAATAACAAATTGTTTATCTACATTTTCAAATCTTTTTAGATACATCCACAACGGACCTTGTTCTCTAGTTAAGACATGACAAAGCCCCCATGACACCCCTGAAACTGGAGAAACTTCATCGCTAACTGGGCGATAAAGACCTGCGGCTTCTGGATAATCAGAGCTATAATCCATTAAAACAAAATCATTAACCTGACCTTTTATTTCAAAGTTTATACCATCTTCGGCATATTGAAGCGTACCGTATTCTGGTCCATCCTGATGAAGCATAACAGCAATGCCTTCTCCAGAATTCCAAACACATACTTCATGCCCTGTATTTGTAATTGGATTGTATGATGATTTTACGAATGGACCTGTTGGGTTATCAGAAATTGCTACTCCCCATTTAACTTGTTTGTTTAAACCCCAAACTCCAATACCACAAATAGGTGTTTCCGAACCTTCACCTTTATAGTATAGATAAAACTTATCTTTAAAAAAGATTAGACAAGGATCGTGTACTGCATTTTGATCAAAGGCAGCTCCGTTAGTATCTGTTGGTTCTAAAACAGGTGCATCTAATTTTGTCCATGGTCCATGAGGAGAAGTCGCATACGCCATTGCAATAGTATTTTCACCATAAACACCTGCTTGATTTGCTGCTGCCTGATATATTAAATAAAAGGTACCCTCATGATAAAAAACTTCCGTTGTAAAAACAGAACGGTGATCAAACGATCCTGCAGGCCCCCTTTCTACAGCAGCCCCGTGTTCTTCCCAAGAATAACCATCTGAAGAGCTCGCATAATAAAGGTCGTTAAAATCCCAGGGAGCCGTTTTACCTGCACCATTTGTCAAACTATAAGAATACCAAACATAGTACTTACCATCTACTTTTAAAACAGAACTAGGATCTCGTCTAGTATATGTAACATTAGGTGCTAAATCACCTTGTAAGTTAAAGCGATCAAAGGCTATATTCCATTCAGGATTATTAGGTATGGTCACACTACAATCATTATCTTGATTATATTTTTCTAAACGCAACGTTGCACTACTTTTGGTTACTTGACCAGAAGCAATAAATATTGTAGACATTAGAATAAATAATAAGCTATATATTTTCATTATTTCTATTTAAACTGTGAAAAATTGAACTAAAAATCATAGTATAATTATTTTTTGCTAAATATACTGTAACATAATGTTTTAGCAAATATAAAAGTAAAGAATTTAAAATAACTCTAGCGAATGTTCTAGTGTTAGTAGGTTATTAAAATAATCCCTTCTAATTATTTTTTTCAAAATCTTCTTTAAGAATATAATGAACTATGCCTTACATAAGACCATTATAGGAATGAAGCCTTGATGTGTATAGAATGATCAATAATCTAACTATTAATTTTCAAAATATAATGTCATCTTTTTTAATAATTTAGAAAGGTTTTCTCTTTCCATTTTATCGAGCATACTAATAGATTCGTCTGCCTCCTCAAATCTAGTTTTAATGGCCTTATCAATTATTTTTATTCCCTTTTTTGTTAACCCCGCATATTTAACTCGACCATCATTTGGATCAGGAGAGCGATATATTAAACCTAATTTTTCTAATCTATCTAACAAAGCAGTCATTGCTCCAGATGTTATTAACACTGATTTCATTAATTGCTTAGGACTAAGCTCAAAAGGTTTTCCAAAACGCCTTAGCGTTGCTAAAACGTCTAAATCTGTATAATGAATGTTATTACCTTGTAGCGCTAAATTGGCTCGTTTTTCTAAAACTTTCCCCAGTTTTAATATTCTTCCTACAATAAGCATGGATGAGGCATCTAAGTCTGGTCTTTCTTCCTTCCATTCAAGAATTAAGTTATCTAATATATCTTTTTCTTTTGCCATTATTTTTAATAAAGAATTGCAAATATATCTTCACATAAAGATATATTTTGTATTATTGTTTAAATTATCTTCATGTAAAGATAGTTTTTAATTTTATGTTAATTATATGAAAACTAAAAAAAAATCAGCGATTTATATTAAAAGACTTAGCTTGTTATCTGCTATGATTTGCTTATTTAATTGTACTTCACAGTCTCTAGTTAAAGATGAAAAGTTTAATGATTATATTAATAAAACATTAAAAGAAAATAGCTTACCAAGTTTGTCTATAGCTGTTTCACGTAAAAATAAAACCATATTTACAAGCGCATATGGTTATGCAGATTTAGAACATAAAGTAAAAGCGACAACAGAAAGTGTATATAGAATTGGTTCTGTTAGCAAAACAATCACTTCTGCTTTAATTATGATATTGAATGAGAAAGGAAAATTAGATATAGAAGCACCAATACAAAATTACTGTACACTATTTCCAAACAAAAGAGGGGTAGTAAACTCAAAATTGTTGATGAGTCACCAAGCAGGAATAAGAAATTATGCATCTGTTGAAGAATTTTATAGCAGCAAAAGATACAAGTCGTCTAGTGATGCAATCTCAATTTTTAAAGAAGATCCTCTTATTGCTAATCCAGGAACAAAATATTCATATAGTAGCTATGGGTATTCAATTTTAGGGTGTGCTATTGAACATGTTTTAGATAATTCTTTTGAAATAGCACTAGAAGATTATATTTTTAAAATTGCGAATATGAAAAATACGGAAATGGATTATTCAGAAACCATCATTTTAAATCGAGTTAATGGATATGAAAAGTTAGGAGATGGAACACACAAAAATTCGCCTTATGTTGATTTAAGCAATAAATTCCCTGGTGGTGGAATTTTATCAACACCAACAGATTTAGTGAAGTTTGGAAACGCATTACTCAATAATAAGTTAGTTAATAAAAAATCTCTGCAAGAAATGTGGAAACCACAAAATACTATAAATGGTAAATCAACAAACTATGCTTTTGGGTGGCGGATATCTGATGATCAAAGAGAAATATACCATGGAGGTTCTAGTGCAGGAGGAACTGCTTATATCTATATTAAGCCTGAAGAAGAATTAGTAATAGCATTCACTGCTAACTTAAGTAGCTGGTCACAATCTAGACATGAATTTGCACAACAATTAGCCGAATTCTTTAAAAAAGATGAAAACTAAAATAGTAATGAGAGATTGGTATAAAATAGAAGATATTGAAAGAATAGATTCGCCTTCTATAGTATTGTATAAAGAAAACTTGATGCATAATCTTCGGGAAATGATTTCGATGTCGAATGATAATATTTCAATGTTGATGCCACATGTCAAGACAAATAAAATGCCAAAAGTAATAGGTATTATGATCAAATTAGGCATCTTGAATTTTAAAGCTTCTACCATTTCTGAAGCTGAAATTGCAGCTAGTGAAGGCGCAAATAGTATCTTAATTGCTCATCAATTAGTAGGACCAAAGATTCAGCGTTTTATTGCCTTATGTAAACATTTTCCAAAGACAAAGTTCACTACTATTATTGATAATATTGATTCTCTTAAAAAATTGAATACAATTGCAAGTGAACAAAATATAGAAATAGGCATTTATATTGACATCAATAGTGGAATGAATCGTTCTGGAATTGAAATAAGTGTGGAGTTGGATAAATTAATTGAACAAATACCAAAATATAAAGCTATTAAACTAAAAGGTTTACATGTTTATGATGGACATTTAAGAGATACTAATTTTCAAAATAGAAAAAGAAGTATAGAAAAAGAATTTAAACCAGTAAATGTTTTATTTAATCTACTAAAAATAACCTATCCAAATATAGAATTAATCTGTGGTGGCACACCATCATTCACGTCACATATAACCGAAACACAAAGAATTACAAGCCCTGGAACTTGTGTGCTTTGGGACTGGGGTTATAGTGAAAAACTAAAAGAACAAAATTATAAGTATGCCGCATTATTAATATGTCGAGTTATTTCAAAACCTAAATCTAACATCATTACTATTGACTTAGGTCACAAATCTGTAGCATCAGAAAACCCTATTAATCAAAGAGTCAAATTTTTGAATTTAAAAAACTACAAACTAATTTCTCAAAGTGAAGAGCATGGTGTTTTACAAGTAGAAAATTGGGGAAATATAAAAGTTGGAGATGTCTATTATGGAATTCCATATCATATTTGTCCAACAATAAATTTACATGATAATGCTACTATAATTTCAAAAGGGAAAAAGATTGATAGTTGGAATATTACAGCAAGGAAAAGAAAAATAACTTTTTAGCACCTATTTTAAAAGTTTATTGCCATTAATCTTATATAGTTTACCAATAGGAATAGTATCATTTCCAAAATGAATTCTATAACAGTATTGCCTTCTGAAAAGAATTGCTTGTTTGTAACCGAAGTATCCATAGCTTTATTAACGGCTTTTAAAAAGCACTTTTACCATTAAGATTCACCTCTTTTTATTTTATATCTTTTTGTTATTCAAAGATATTTAGCAATTTGTTTTTTAGCTTTTCATCACTTTCTCTTTGTTCAAATAATTTGTCTAACGCTTTATTCGCTAATGATTTGTAATACGATATTTCCTCATCTGGATTATCTTTTATCAGGTTTTTAAAGGTATCGCTTGCTTTTTCTATATCTTCATTTAGCACATAAGCAGTCGCTAAATATTCCCATGCATACATTTGACTATACGAAGATAATTTACTGTAAATAGACGTTAAATGTTCACAGATTTTTAAAAATTCAGGGTAATTAGGCTTCTTATTTTTATAGATTAAGCAAAGGTTTAAAGTACCCGACTCCGTAGGCAAGATTTGATAACAACGTCTCCACCATTTTTCTGCATTGTCATAGTCTTTTAATCCGTTATACCATAACCCCAAATAATTACATGCGCTTTCATGTTCTTTAATAGCTTCTGTTATCTTCTTTGATTTTTTCCCAGTATACGGTTTAATGTCTTCTAAATATGGTTCCAAACTTGCTATGGCTGCTTTATTACGGACCTCTTTGCTTTCATTTTCCTTTTCAACCAATATATGTCGCGCTTTAAATAACTCTTTACTAATATCACTTGCACTAGGGTAATTTGGAAGTGGATTAATACCAATTTGCTTAAAAAGAGTTTTTCCTGGTTCTGTGACTTCTTTATTCCAAAGTGACAGTAACAATTTTTTATTTTTATCAGTAGTAACAAAATCAGCTATGACTTTTTTACGAATTTCGGTTTCAGGAATTGTTCCTTTATACATAGGCACCATGCATGCTTCGTTAAAATCTCCAAAACTTTTTATGAAGACTGAGGCGCCTTTCATAACATAGGGTTTAATTTCTATGTCTTCTAATAGCTTTTGTGCTATACTAGCGAGCACAGTACAGTGCTGAAACATATTAAAATCGGTACTATAATCATAACTTTTTTCCCATGCGGCATTTAGTGATGGTGGTCCCCAAAGATCTTCAACATTCTCTAAAACATCACTATTAGACGATTCGTCTATTTTATTTTTTAGAGCGCGTAGCTGATCTTTAGAATAAATTCCTAATGAGTAGTCAACAACATTATAATCATTATCATCGTCATCATAATCTAGGTATTGGTTTCTTAAAAGGGCTATTTTTTTTATAGACCCTTTTTCATAATCCACCATCTTTTTTAAAAACAAGGATTTGTATTCTTTGAATAGATATTCGGTCATTTCTTCAAACCATTTTATTTCTTCTTTCATCTTTAGTGTATATGCTGTTAGTGATTTAAATCGTAAATATAATTAAAGTTTCAGGTTAACTATATCCCTGAAAACCGTGGTATCATTCTTTTTAAACGGGTAATAAAACGATCAATTTAATTCTCTAGTGGGCCATCAACGCCATCTTTATCTATAATATTTTATTATGATTTTATTCCTAGAAATAACTTTGAAGGATTCTTATTTTCACGGAAAACTGGGGTATTTTGTTTGAGGGTATTATATAATTTTGTGAGAATTAGAAAAAAATGACATGAAATTATATAGAAGTAGTGAAAATAAAATTTATAAAATAATTTTGTTAATAGTTTTTTTTGGACCAATACAAAATGGCTTTTCACAAGCAACAAAGAATAAGGATATGTTGTATTTTGATAGTGATTGGCAACCTACAACTAGAAAAAAGCATAAATTTTATAGACCACTACCGCTAAAAACAATAGGTAATCTTTCATTAATTCAAGACTACTATAAAAATGGAACTATGCAAATGCAAGGTTATGCATATACAGATAGTCTAGATGTACATGTAGGCGATTGGTATTGGTATGATCAAAATGGGTTTGATACTAAAAATACTCAATATTCTAATACAACAAATAATCCTCTAGTATACTATCATAACAATGGTGTTGTTTGGAAAACTATTAATTATAAAAATGGAATAAAAGACGGCTCCATTAAACTTTTTAATGACAAAGGTAAGGTCATTCATCTTGATGATATAAGTTATTTAGGTAAAATTAAAAGTAGTAAAAGTGGACGTGGACTGCTAAAGTTTTATAAAAAAAAAGAAGCAAATAAGTATTTAAAAGTATCTTACGAATTTTTACATGACAAAACCATTCCTAAACAATCGTTTAGAATAATAGAAAAAAGTAATGATAATTATACTTATAAAGAGATTAAGAGACATTCAGGTAATATTATTAAAGTAAGCAAAATAAAAACACAATCTGTAGAAAGTCTTCTAAAAATGGTAGCAAACAAAGAATGGTGTACATATACAAAATCTAGGAATTATTCAGGTGAGATCATTAATAATAAAAGAGTGTTTAAACAATTTAATTCCGAACTCTTTATTGATTTAAATTTTAAGTTCACTTATGGCTGTTTCTTCAAAAATATTGATGATGAAGATAATTATATAAAAAAATGGCGCCTAAAAGGCTCAGAGTTTTATACCATTACTATTCTTATATTGAATAAAAACAAGCCTATACTAATATTAACCCAAGGGGATAATATAAAGTATTATATCATTCCAACCAATAATAATGGCTTACTTGAAAATTTTATAAAAAAAAATACGATAGCACAAACAAGTTCTCCTCTAAGTGATAGTATTTTTAAAGAGATAATGCTACATAGGAATAGCGATACTAATAATTTTTATAGCATACGTTCTAAAAAAGGCAAGAAATACCTCACCAATCTTTTTAATGAAATAGTGATAGATAAGGGATATGATGTCATTCAAAGAAATAAGGAATTTATTATTGGAAGAAATGGAGAAGGTATTGATATCTATAATTTTAAGCTAGAAAAACTACCAATTAGGAATATAAGACGAGCTTATTATGATAGTGAAAACCTACAAATACTTGTAGGTAATAGAGTTAAGTATATTGATGTTGCAGGTAAAGAAACCAGCAGAAGAATTATACGAAGGTATTCACCACATTGCTTGTATGAGTTGCAAGAATTGAAAACAAATTTTGAAGTTATAAAATCAAATAAAAAAGAGCCTGTTAATGCTATTAAAATAACAGAATTGGATGGTTTTTCTGGTATAACTCATATAAAGACACTTCGCCTTAAAAATCTAACTGCTGAATGTGATGTAAAATTTCTTAATAAAACGACAACAGATGGTTACGATGAAGATAGTCGTCTTATAGAGGGGTATGTGGATAGAACACACTTGCTTGTTGTTCATAAAGATGATAAAGCTGGTTTATATGCTTATAATGATGATGATGTAGAATTCGATTGGGGTTTGGAGGAATTACAAAAAGATGAAATGGTTGATTTAAATGCCGGACAATATGGAAGTACTCAAGCAGAAGAACTCTTGCCTATACAATATGACGACATAGAATTAAGAGCCCCCTTAATTATTGTAAAAAAAGGCGAAAAGTATGGAATTTATCCTTTAAAAAATGGTTTAAACTATAAGAGTTTAGGTAAGGTAGAAGGAAATTTTATAGAGTATGAAACTAATAAAGGTGAAAAAGGCTGGATAGATATAAATACACATAAGGAATATCCAAATGAAAAATAATCTAAATTATAAATGAGAGTGTACTATCAGTAAGTGCATAGAAATTTCTTCGCAAAAAAATTATGCTCTTGTGGTTAATACAACAAAAAGCTTTTTACAAGTACTAATCTTCTTTCTGAAAATTTCTTTAAAATGTAATGGGAGACTCTTTTTGTCGAAGGAGCCAGAGCGGTAGGGGCAAAATGTGTATGGAATGGCTTACATTGAAATATTTTTCTTATTTTTACGTAATCACTTGATATATAGTGGTTAATTCTTCGAATTAGTAATTACACAATAGCAGAATCTAATTAATTACCCATTATTGGGTATGTTTTAGCATTGTTCAATTTTATAACCTTGTTTAGTATTAAGGACAACTAATTCATTGAAGGATATAGTAGTTGATTAAATATAAGTTCTATATAAAAAATAAAGTTATGGCTAAATATATTATGTCAAATAAAAGAGCTGGTAAATTTCAAAACTCCGAAAAACTGGCGTCTAGAGGTTCTCTTGAATCTGTTAAAGCAAGTAACTTCATGTTGGGATCTAGTATAATTCAAGAGAATAACCCAAAACATGAAACTTCTCGGAAAATTGTAGTTTTTGAAGCTGATCCAGCGGAAATGGCGGCAAAACGAAATAATCTGCCAGATGATGTTATGGTGGAGCCTGAAATCTTACATTTTAATGACTCTATCAGACCTATGGACTTTCTTTTAAGTGATCGGAATGAACTGTCAGGACCAGTAGAATTCGGGAATATTAAAGAAATCACAGTAAAAGTCAAAGGTGGTGCTAGCACATTAGAAAACGCTAAAGTCATACTTTTTCTTCGGTCTCCTCAAAATGTTGGAAGACAAATTGAGTTGCTAACAGATCCGTTTGGAGTTGTAAACTTTCGATTTTCTAGCTTTTTCATGGCATCTGCCCTTATAGTAGTTCCAACTGGTGGTTTTTGGCCCATGGTTGTAAGGGGACCACGACGAACAGTAACGGTAACTACGCCACCACTACCTAAAGCTAAAACATTTAAGGGGTGGTGGCACCGTCAAATGAACATTAGAAACTATAATCCTGATCTTGGTAATGGCATTAGCGTTGGAGTTATAGATACAGGGATTGGTCCTCATTCACACCTGATTCATACTAATGATATTGGTGCCTTTATAGATGGCGGATTTGATCCAGCTGGAGGTACTGATATTGATTCTCATGGAACTCATGTTAGTGGCAGTATTGGTGCAAGACCACAAGATTCGAAGTATTATGGAGGAATAGCTCCTGGGGTAGATCTTCATTCTGCACGAGTTTTTCCAGTAGGAAAAGGAGCCAATCAGGGCGATATTGCAAATGCCATAGATGAACTCTCAAAGGAAGTTGGTGTTGACTTAATTAATATGAGTTTAGGTTCATCACAAGGTTCAAAAATTGAAAGAGATGCTATTCAGGATGCTTTTGAGAGAGGAACACTTTGTATATGTGCAGCAGGAAATTCTAACGGACCAGTAGAATTTCCTGCGGCATTTTCTGAAACCATAGCTGTCTCAGCAATAGGACTTCTTGGGTGGGGACCTAATGGTAGTATACCATCAACACGTCTACCTCAAACAAGTGATCGATTTGGTGATAACAATTTATTTCATGCTAATTTTAGTTGTTTTGGGAATCGGGTTTTCGTTGCAGGACCAGGAGTGGGAATCATATCAACAGTTCCCGAACGATTTGGATTGGAAGCTCCGTATGCTTCAATGGGAGGAACTTCAATGGCTAGTCCAATAGTTTGTGGGGCTTTGGCAGCAATTCTATCAAAATCAAGTGAATACAAGACTATGCCACGAAATAGTTCTCGAGCATTAATGGCGAAGTTTTTACTTAGAAGAAGTGCGCAATCAATAGGGATGGATAACAAATATCAAGGAGAAGGAATGCCAAGGGTGTAGATTTATAATAAAAGTAAATTGTCTGGAAAGATGTTTATCTTTGAAATCATGAGAAAGTATATCATCGCTGTCAAGAAAGGGAAAGAGAAGTTGGTGAACTCTGAGTGGGCAAAATTGGTTCGACAAATTTCTAATATAGAAGTTATAAATAATTTCCGAAATAAAAGAATTCTAATATCCACTGACGAAGATGGACTTATTCGAATTAAAAATGAACTATCATCTGATGATTTTCATATTGAACCAGTCATCGAGCACAAAAAGATGTAGTGCTTAAGTATTATACAATAAAACACGAATAATTTAAAACTAATTAATCCTTGTATTTTCATCTTGAGCACCAGTTCGTGAATTGCCACTTTTAACTTTAGAATTTCCAAATTTGTATATATTTTGCTCTAAGCCAGCCTGTCCTGAGCGTGATTGAAGGGATAGGAGTGAAGATGAAACTAAGATATGAACTTTGTTCTGTAAACAGTAATAGAATAAGGGCTAGAATTATAATCTAGCCCCATTTTATTTACAATTTTCGAAGGTTAAACACTCCAAAAACAACTATAGTTAACGTGATAAGTAATGTTGGAAGCATTAGATACACCCAGTTAAAACCACGTTTTAGACTATAAAATTTGGCCTTATGGTTTTTCCAATCGATGACATCGGCAGGATTGTTTTCGAAAATTTTTGTATAAAAGTTCAGACGCAAATTTTCATGAAATTCAGTAAGGGATTTCAAGAAATTTAAGTGACTAACCATATCTGTACCAGCGAGACTATTAAAAATTAATTGCGTGTGCATTGTTGGAACAAAAAGAGCAACTTTTTCACTTACGGTATTACGCATCATAATCTTTTTCATCATTTCGATACTGGTCTCCTTCGCTTCTAAATCTCCCATATGTTGCATACCTTAGTACCAAATCCAACTGAATTGATTATCTGGAACAGAATAGTTCTTATATTGAGGGTAGGCTTCATAAAAAGGCGTCATGGTGGCATCTTTTTCCAAATCCCATTTTTCATGGTAGCCATCTCTTTGTTCTACCATAGCATTTAAAGCTTCTGGTACTTGGTATCTGTTAAGTACATAATTATTAACCATAGCTGGAAGTAAAATGTTTAGTAAAACCCATATAGAGATTAAGGCCAATGCATTAAAACTAGAGTCTTTTAACATAGAAACTATCCATAAGCATAACGCGCTCCAAAACAATAAATACAATATACTTTGTATAAATATTGCCCAAAATTTTTGATGCATCGGAATTTGTAAAATAGCGCTCGCCAAAAACATCAGAAAAATTAAAATAACAAAAACGAAGACAATTCTTATCAATAATTTTTTTAACAAAAACATGGATTTTCCAGCAGTTTGAGCAGCTAATATTCTCCAAGTACCCAGTTCCTTTTCTTCAGAATATAAATTAAAAGTCATAGCTATTAATACCAATGGAAACAGATAAATAATAACGAATCCCAAATCCAAATTTCCAGACATCAATAACGACGGGTTTTCAAAATCGGTATCATATTTCTGGCCTTCCAACCCACGAATAGTTACAGCTTGTAACGATGGATTAACATCACTCTGACCAATTGAAATCGCACTAATATTTGTAGGCTTTTTTATCAAAGTAAAACGTAGGTAATACAATAACAAGCCCAGATCATCACTGTGATATTCCAGATTTCGTTTAATGCTTTCTTCTTGAAATTCTTGTGCTGCAACAATGGTGTTTTCTTGTTTTACCAAATATTGTTTACCAATTAATATGCTGATAAGCCCGACAGTAACCAATAAAACCAGACTTACTAAGAATATCTTAGTTCTAAAAAATGACTTAAATAATAAATGATACATCTTAAATAGCTTTTAGGTTGGTAGATATTCTTAACAATCCAAAAACCGACAATACACTCCATAAGAGTAGCGCCATAATGGAAGTTAGTTCGTTACTTAACACTTTTGATACACTCAGAAAGTGGTATTCAAATGGAGGAAATGCTTTCCAATACTTATTGGAAATAGTATTAGGTCCCGCTTTTCCTTTATTAGGAATGAAATCCATTTGCAATTGGTTCATTTCTTGTGCCAGGTTAAAACGATATCCTTCTGCTTGGGCCTTAAAATGTAAAAAGGACTGAAAATCAGTTCCAGAGAAAGCCATAGACCAATTTTTAATTGCTGTATACGGGTTAACAAAAGCAGATAAGCGTTCTAAATTATTTTGTTTGCGATACACTTGATACAAGCGGTCTTGATGCTTTAAATAAACTTTAGTACTCATAGCTTCTCCCCGAGACATAATAAATCCACCATAATTAAAAGGAAGATCTTCTACCTTTACTACATTATGCGCTAATAGTACAGAGTCTTTTAATGCTTTAAAATGGGGGTCATCAGGATTATGGCTATTGCCTTGTCGAATTAAATCATGTTCAACGGCTGTTTCTATTTCTATTTTAGAAGGAGTAGGATACAAGTAATACCCAATTGCTTGCAAAGATTTTGGTAGTATAATTACAAACAACAACCAAATCCCCAAAAGTTTTACCAAAGCGCCTTTTGAAGTTTTACTAAAGGTGGAAACTAAAATGGTAATAGTGCTTAGAATAGCAAAAAACAACAAGTAAGAGACCAATAACAAAACGTATCTTAGTAAACTCTCAGAGTACATATTGTCGTGAGATTCTATCAGTACAAAGCATAGTAAAATAAGAAAGATAGCAGATAGGAAAATTAAGGATAAGCTATAAAGTCCTAACCATTTACCAAAAACAATTTCTTTTCTAGTTATACCTTGACCAATTAATAGTTTTAAAGTGCCATTTTCTCTTTCTCGGGCTACTGTAGCAAAGCCTAAATAGAAAATTAATAAGGGGATGATTACTTTTAAAAGCATCGCTAAACTAACCTCTCCAAACCGCAATAAGCCCGTAGACATACTCGCTTCAGAAAAGTTGACCGTATTTTGTTTGTGTGCTTCCAAGAATACAGCATTACCAACGAAATTTTCTATTCCTAAGTCAAAAATACTAAGAACATGTTTTATTCTTAGAGCAAAAGAACCATAATGAGCCATTCGATGCGGGTGCTTATCAGGATTGTTTTCCCAACTCTCATGTACTTCATCTTGCACTAAATTTCGCGTATCGTTTTGGTCATGGTAGTTTTCCCAACCACTGTAGGTTGAAAAAAGAAGCAAAAATACCATTAGCCCCAAAGCTATACGCATAACTTTGGATCTAAAGGCATCTTTCCATAGCTGGTGTGCCAACAAATAAATTGCATTTTTTCTCATAGCTAAAATCTATAAGTTGCATTTAGTAAGATATTCCTTGGAGCACCAGGAGCTAATCTTGAAGTATTTAAAGCACCTAACCAATACGTTTTATCGAAAAGGTTATTCGCCTTAAGAGTCAATTGTATATTAGCATTTGCAGGTTTGTAATATAATGCAGCCTCAAAAATTGTATACTCAGGAAGCAATAAACGGTCGGCATACCATGAGTATTTATCTCCGCTGTATTGCATACCAAAGCCAACACTAATACCCTTTAAGGTGTTATTCCTAAAATCATACTTTCCCCAAAGGTTGGCGCTATGCTTTGGAGCCCCACCAATACGTTCACCGATTAGTGATTCATCTTCATCTTCAGTAATTTTGGCATCTGTAAAGGCATAAGAGGCTACTAATTGAAAGTTTGAAGTTATATAGCCTGAGAAATCAGTTTCAAATCCTTTACTGCGCTGCTCCCCTCTGGATGTTAAATTCTCCAAGTCGTAGGTATCACCAATCAGAATATTCTTTTGGGTGATATCAAAAACAGCAAAATTTAATATTGCTTTTTTGTTAAAGAACTCGCCTTTGGCACCAATCTCTTTTAGACTACTTTCTAATGGATTAAACCTACCAGGTGAAGCAGACCAAAAGAAACCTTCGGTAGCAGGAGATAATGATACCGTATTTGTCTGAGGCTGGAACCCTTCTAAATATGTAGTATAAGCACTTATGTTGTTGGTAATTTCATAAGTCAAACCAATTCTAGGAATAAATGCTTCGTTCTTAAAGTCTTGCTCATTCCCTTTATAATCAAATATATCTTTAAACCACTCATATCTTAAATTAATCAAAGCAGAAAACTTACCAATTTTGAATTGGTCTTGAATATAAATTCCACCAGTAGTAGAAAGGTTTGCTGGAATTTCAAACTCAGAAATCGTATAGTCTTTTGTTTCTCGAATACCATTGCTTGGATTCTCTAAATTAAAGTGCGGTACGTTTGGTACGGGCATTACAACACCATCAATTTCCATAGTTTGAAATTGGTCTGCTTCATCAACATTGAAATTGGTTACCGAACCATCCAATCTTAAATAGCGTCTTGCTCCGTTTTGTCCTCCGCCAATGGTACGTTCCCATCGCGTTGCATCATATCCTACTAAGAACTTATTCGTAGTTTTTTCTCCTTTAGTATCAAAATTGAAAAAGGCACTAAAATTATCCGTATTCCAAAATTGCTCGCGTTCTACATAACGCATGGCAGCTAAGGTTGGTATGGTATTCCCATTAATATCGACTGCAGCACTGTTTACTGTTCTGTGTTCTGCCAAATCTTCATCCCAGGTTTGCTTCATGTAAGACGCGTTAAAACCAAAATTATCAGTAAACTTCTTGTTGAAATTGGTCATTATAATCACTTCTTTAGACTTGAAAAAATCGTTTGAGGCTCCCACATTTAAAGAAATAGGGGTGCTGTTCAAATCAAATTCCCCATTAATACTGCCAAAAATGGGCTGACCTCTATCCAAATTCCCGACGCCATTGCTGTAAATCATTTCAACATTAAGTGCCGTTGTTTCATTAGGAATGTAACTAAATGAAGGCGTTATTAAAAAGGCATTGTTCTTTACCAAATCCCTAAATGAATTTGCTTCTTGAAATGCAGCGTTAAAGCGATACAGCAATGTTTTAGAATCGTTTAAAGGCCCCGTGAAGTCTGCGGTCGTTCTCAAAGTACCAAAGCTACCAGTCGTCGCAGAAACCTCGCTTCGTTTTTCTTTTAAAGGTTTTTTAGTCACCATATTCACGGTTCCACCTGGGTCGGCACTAGAAAAAGTCACAGAAGAAGGTCCTTTGATTACTTCTACACGTTCAATATGCGAGGTAATGGGTTGAAGAAAATAATACTGACGGGTACGCATGCCATTTAGTATTTGTCCGTCATCTGCCTGTGTAATGCCACGAATATTATAGTGATTGTATAAGCCAGTGACCGTAACATTACTAACCGTTTTTACGGCATCTGGTAATTGAAAGGCGAGACGATCGGCTATCAATTCTTTCGTTACAGAGGTTATCGCCTGTGGTAGCTCTTTATTTTTTATGGCTATTTTAGTTGCTGAAAAAGAATAGTCACTATTATAATCTTTTCTAATTCTACCTATAACTTCTACGGATTGCAATTGCTCCTCATTTTCTTCCAGTACTAATGTACCCAGGTTATAGGTTTGAATTTGGTCAAATAATTTCTGTAAACGTAACGACCGCATGCCTACGTAGCTTATGTTAACTTGGTAGTTTCCAGTTTGCCCAAGTTCTAAAGTAAAGTTACCATTCTCTTGGGAAACTGTACCGTTCGTAATTCCTGAATTTTGATTCGTATATGAAATGGTTGCCCCTAATATGGGCTGTTTATCCATATCAACAATTTTACCTTCAACCGAAATTTGGGCGAAGGATATATTAATTGATATTAGTATTGCTATTATGAGAAAATAGTTTTTCATGATTTTATATTGTTTCTAAGTAAAGTTGATTTAATTGGCTTGCGTCTATATCATTGGCTTTTAGTTGCTGCGCTAATGTGCCCTCTTTCATAATACCTATGGTAGTGCCTAGCTCTACGGCATTAAAAATATCATGGGTGGCCATAAAGATCACTTTGCCCATTGCCGCTAGTTCTTTACAAATTTTAGTGAATTCCGAAGTTGCTTTTGGATCTAAGCCAGAGGTAGGTTCATCCATAAAAATTATTTCTGCATTTTTGGCAAGTGCTACAGCAATACCAACTTTTTGTCGCATTCCTTTGGAGTAAGACGATAGTCTTTTGTGCTGCGCATCTGATTGCAGTCCTGTTTTATTTAAAAAAGCCTCTAATTGGGACTTGGCGTATTTGAATCCCGCCAAACGGCTAAAGAAATCCAGATTCTCTATACCACTAAGGTTGCCATAGAGTTGTACCGTTTCAGGAATATATGCGGTAAGCTGATTGGTATCGTCTTTACCAATCTCTTTGTTGCCTATGAAAGCTTGACCGCTATCTTTTTTTATAAAACCTAGAAAAATATTAATAGTTGTTGTCTTTCCTGCTCCATTCTGGCCTAGCAGGCAAAATATTTCGCCTTTAGAAACTTCAAAAGAAACGTCTTTTAAGGCCACTTTTCCATGGTAAGACTTGCATATGTTTGTTGCTTTCAACATAATGTTTAATGAATTAAAATTGATTGTAAATTGTACAAACGTGTATACTTACTATTGTTAACAATAATTAAGCATTTGAGAGTATTGAAGAGGTGTCCTAGAGAAAAGGACGGAGCCCGATGTATGTTCTACTATGTTATAAGGTCTCAATACACTCTATAATAGCTGGAGATTAAATCGATACGACTAATAAACAGGGTGTGCCTATCACATAAAACAGCGATGGTACTACATACAAAAAGGACTATAAAAATAGAGGAGGAGGCCTCGTAAAAAGATAACTTGAGAGATATTTGTTGTTAAAAACAACACACGGAACTATACTATTGAATTTTTGCTCCGATAAAAAATATTCCGTTTGGGGTAAAACAGTGGTTTTTGTTTCTAGAAGAGGTATAAAATTAACCGCTGTTGTAATATGACAAACTTCACAATGCTCAACGTCTGCATCATCTGCATGATGCGTAAGCTCATGCAATCCTGCCACTTTGAATAATAAAAACAAAGCGACAAAAAACATCGTAGTAAAATACTTTTTGTTTTTCATTAGAAGCCGTAAATATAAATAATATTATAAATTATTAAAGGGGATTTGACTAAAAATACTTTAATTAAATTGAGCGCTTTACAGGTGTAAATTTGCCTTGGTAAAAAGCTAAGTTCTTACTTCAAATTTTCTTTATTTTTTCTTTCTAAAAGTTCTTTAAAAATGTAATAACATACGCTTTGCTCGAAGCGATAGTAGCGCGAAGTATGAATTTGTCTGGAATGGGGTTATTTCTTAACTGTTGAACATTAACTTGTTTTTGAATTAAATACTTATAGCTGCATAGTAAATCTATCAAATAATTATATTTGTTATTGTATATTACATTTAATAAAAATTGCTCCAATGATGAAATGTTCAATATTTTCTTTTTATAATTTCTTGTTTTATTTGAATTCTGTTACCATAGGTTTTGCTGACTACACTAAATTAATCATTCACCGAAAAATGAAGCGAAAAAGTTTAATATTACTAAGCTTTATGTTTTTAATAAGTACTTTAAATTCAATAAATGGTCAGAATACCAATGATTTGGAAAAATCAGATTTAAAGGGCAAAGTTAAATCAGTAAAGTCAACTTATTTGAGCAGAGGCGAGTGGCAAAGTCAAGAGTATGCAATTTTCAACAAAAAGGGATATGAAGTTGAAAATTCAACATTTTTCGAAAAAGATACGTTACATAGTATGACTAAAACGAAATATAAGAACAATAAAGTAGTTGAGAAAATAACAAAATTTCCGTCTGAGAATAATAGATTAAAAAAACGTATTTATAGTTATGATAAAAATGATAATGTCATAGAAGAGATAGCATATGAAAATAATAAGATTGACTCGAAAATCATATATGAGTATAGTAAAACCAACAATTTGATAAATGAAATTCAATTCGATGAGAATAATGATAAAAAATCTGAATTTAAATATGTTTATGATGAACGTGGAAATCAAATTGAAAAGTATCGTACCAAGTATGGTAAAAGGTACAAGTCTGTATTTGAATACAACGCTAGTAATGACATCGTTAAGCAACAATTATTTAATCCGAAAAACGAATTAGAGCAAGAGTCTCATTACACTTATGATTTGAACCATAATTTAATATTGCAAAAAAACTATTACGGAGTTAGAAGATCGGGTAAATTGAAAAATAAAGTAACTTATAAATACAACGACCAAAATTTAAAAACTGAAATTATTACTTTAGGACCTGATGATTTACCAACTGAAAAAATCATTTATGAATATGATAAATTTGGAGAGCGTACACTCTGGAACAGATTAGATGGCAATAGCAATATCATTTCAAATAATAGATATGAGAATACCTATGACGAAAAGAATAATTTAATAAAAACTGTTCAATTCAGTGACGGAACTATAAGTCGGGTTACGCTATATGAAATAAGGTATTTTGAATAATTTTCTGGGTCTTTAAAATTGGCATTGTATTATCTTAATATACTTGATAAATTATGATGTATGGAGCACTGTACGAGATTCATAAAACAAGAATATGGATTACAAAATATTACTCTTATTAATTGTTGTAGCGGTTGGGTGGTTGTTTAACCGTTTGGTTTTTAGTATTAAGCGTAAACGACGTCGGAATTATTACAGAAATGTATACCTGAAATCTGATGCATGGAAACGGAAGCGTTATGTAGTTCTCAAACGAGATAATTGGCGCTGTGTATATTGCGGTGAGCGTGCCACACAAGTTCATCACAAGAGGTACGCTAAAAAAAATATAGGAAAGGAACCAATAAAATGGTTAGTTTCAATATGTAAGACCTGTCATGATAAGCGTCATAAATAATTGATAAACTAATATGTAAAATAGAAGTAATGCATTTTTCCCAGGTAGCGTGGGTAAAACGATCTCATAAAATTTTGGTTAAAACATTAGGAGAGAGGTTCGTTCCTCTAATAAATTAATGTACTTATTGTTTAAAGCGTTTTCTTAATGCGAGAATAAAAAATACTACTAAATATTTTTTACACAAGTGTCACCCAAAAAATATAGTTATTAGAGTTTGTATTAAATTAAAAAAAGGAAAGGTGTTTTTGGCACTAGGGATTAAAAGCGTTTAAATAATTACAAGTAAATTTTCACCACAGCAAATCGCAAAGATTTTAAAGGAGTTTGATAACGGTAAGACTGTTTCGGACATCACCCGTGAGCATGGGGTTAGTTCAGCGGTATTTTATAAGTGGCGTTCCAAATATGCTGGGATGAATTCTAAGGAATTCAAGCATCTCAAAGAGCTAGAAGAGGAGAATCGTAAGCTCAAACAGATGTATATTACTTTGGCACTAGACCATCAAATGTCAAAAGAAATCATTGAAAAAAGCTCTAAAGCCTTGCCGTAAGCGTAGTATAACTAAAGAACTTATTTATTACGGCATTAGCAGGGCGTGTCGTGTTCTGAAGATGATTAAGAGAGTTGACAAAAATACTTTAAACTTTCTTCAGTTATCATACTTGGGTGGTTTTCATAAAAATAACTAAAACTTACTTTACTTTAAAGAAAATATTTTTTTATAGTGTATAGACATTTTAAAGTGTGGATTTGAGCTAAGAGAAATTTTATACTATTGAGGCAAGTTAACGGGAATTTCGTAGAAAAAAACTTGTGGGAGAAAGGACATTAGGAGTGAAGTAGGAATGTGCGTAAAATGAGAATTAACCATTTTATAATTTTGCTAAAACTTCTAATTTTTTAAGAACAATAACCTTATACATAGCACTCATAGGTACTTTATTATTTTCAATTAACAAATGGGTTCTGGTTGCTTTTGTAACTCTATCTAAATTGGTAATGTATGATTTATGTGTGCGTTGGAAATTTTCAGATAATAATGTAGTGATATTAATGAGTGTTTCGGAAATTAGGTACATTCTTGAATCTGTGAAGATTTTCAAATAATTTCCAAAACTCTGAATATACAGAATTGATTTAAATGAAATATTAAGAGGCATTCCATCATGTTTTATTTGAAGTTCTTCGCTTACGCTATTTTTTTTAGGTTGTATTATATTTGAAGTTGAAACTTTGTTTATTGCCTTTAAAAAGCGTTCAATTTTTATGGGTTTCAATAAATAATCTACCACACCATAGTTATAACTTTCTAATGCATACTCAGAATAAGCGGTAGTTAAAATAACTTTAGGTGGTTTTATCATAGAACGTAAAATTTCCATACCATTAAGTTCTGGCATTTCTATATCTAGAAAAATGAGATCAACATCATTCAGCTGAGCGAAATTGATAAATTCAAGTGGATTCCCTGTGCTTAATACCAACTCAAAGTTATCAATTTTAGAACAGTAATCTTCTAACACTTTACGAGCTAGTATTTCATCGTCTATAATGCCAATTTTAATCATTAATTATTTTTTGTATTTATTTTTTTAAATCAATAGATAAATTTACATGATATATTTTATCCGTATCATTAGTTTCCAATACATGAGAATTAGGATATAATAGATTTAAACGTCTTCTTACGTTTTCAAGTCCCATTCCTTTTCTTTTAGATTCAGAGGCCATGGTAGGTTTTGAGTTCACTACACAAAAATGAAGTGTGTTATTTTTCACTGAAGCAGAAATATCAATGGTACTTTGGGCATTAGTACTTTGAGCGCCATGTTTAACCGCATTTTCAACAAATGAAATCAGTAGCATTGGAGCAATCTTTAAGTTGAATAAGTCACCTTCAATTAGAAATTCAATAGTACAACGTTTACTCAATCTTTTTTCTTCAAGTAACAAATAATTTTCTATAAACTCAAGCTCTTCTTTTAATAAAACGGTGTCTTTTTTAGAACTCTCCAATTGATATCGCATTAATTCCGAGAGCTGCATGACAACATCAGGAGTTTCTGGCGATTGCTGCCTAGAAAGTGCATAAATACTATTTAAGGAGTTAAATAAAAAATGGGGATTCACCTGTGCTTTTAAATAATTAAGTTCCATCCCTTTTTGTAATTTTTCTTTTTCGTCATTTTCTCTTCGTATCATCATATTTCTCCTTAAAAAAAAAGCAGCCATACCCGTTCCAGTGGTATAGATAAAAAAGAAAAATGATTTAAAAACACTATGCCCGTCTGTATATCCTTTTAAATAAGACCCTAAAAATATGGTTCCAATAAGTAGTATTCCGTATAAAACATATCGTTTCTTATCTAAGAAAAAGGGAATGAGAATAAAATGATTTACCCATATGAGTCCCATAATAAAAATGGCGAATCCCAGTTGCCATCTATAAAAAGAAAAGCTATCATCAAATTTGTCTCTCATAGACCATACACTCAAAATTTCAAGCATAGCAACCAGTAAAAAGGCTCCTGCATTAATGAGTATGGTATTCTTTAAAGACTTTTTAAGCATAAACTGTTTTCAAGATGAGTTCTATTAATAAAGAATATAAAGATACTATCTATAAATGCAGAATTCCATAATTTCTTTACAAAAGCGATATATCAATGACGAAATGGTTTTGTCATTTAACTGTTGCATACATCCTTTTTATGGTTTTAAACATGGATTATCATATACTTTTATCCAATAGTTGCAAGTCATTGTAAAACTCATACAAAACAGAAAATCCACCTTCAATGAAAATTAAAAATTTAAAACATATAAAAAAATTACTCATTTTAACTTTATCACTTAGCTTTAGTTTTTATAGTCAGGAAAGTGAGAGGTCAAATCTTACTTTACTTAACAATCAAGTTCCTATTGATAGCGCCTTAACGTTTGCACCAGGCATTATTTCGACAGCATATGCTCATGAATCTTCAATCACTTTTAATTCGGATATGACCGAGTTGTTTTTCGGACGCAGAGAACCAAAAGGAAAAAACAAAATTTACATCATGAAATTAATTGATGATAAATGGTCAAAACCAGAATTGGCATTATTTTCATTGAACAATGCTTATCCAGATTATCGTCCTCGTCTAAATCCTAAAGGCGATTTACTTTATTTTAGTAGTGACAGACCATTAAAAGTAGCTACAGAACCATCAGGAACACATCAATGGCTGATTAAAAAAAATGAAAATGGTTGGGAACACCCCATTCTTATAGAAGCACCATTTGTAGGTAGTTCTATAATTGATTTGATAGCTTCTGAGAATGGCAATCTATATTTTGGTTCCAACGAGAAAGGTGATAAGCCCCAAGGTGAGGGTATTTATTACGCCATTAATAAAGACGGTGAATATTCAACTATTAAAAGAATGGGTAATGAAATAAACTCCCCTGACAATTGGACGTGTTGCCCCTTCATAGCTCCAGACGAAAGTTATATTATTTACGATAGCCCAAGAACTTCGGGGTTTGGAGGCGCTGATTTATATATAAGCTTTAATCAAAATGATAATTGGACTACCTCTTATAATTTAGGACCTAAAGTAAATACTAAATATGGAGAAGGAATAGCAACTGTTTCATCCGACGGAAAGTATTTGTTTTTTTATAGAAGTGAGGTAAACAATGGAGATATTTATTGGATAGATTTTATCCAACTAAAAAAAGAAATCCTAGAAAATATAAACAACAATTAACATGAAAAATCTAATAATTAAACTCTCAGTACTGGTATTCGCAATATTTTTAAATGCTTGTAAAAATGAGACATCAGAAACAAAAAAGAATGATGCTTCAACAGCCGAAAATCTTTACTTTGGGTATAAGCTACCAGGGCTAACTCCTGAAATTTTTGTTCCTAAAGAGGGTACTTCTAAAGATTGGGAATTAGGGAATGCGGACGCTTTGGATATGCAGGAGTTTTACTTTATCTACACAGGGAACAATCCCTTTGAGACAGCTGTTGTTGTTTATAAACAGGGAGGTAATTCCTACAAATCTAATAAATATAAATTTCGTTCTGGAGGCTCTAAAAATAGCAACATATTATACTCTAGACATAACTATATTGAACGTACGGCTTCGGGTTGGTCTAAAATGAAAAGCCTAGGGCCTATGTTCGACAGGGACGATTGGGGGATAATGGTTTCGTCTGTTTCCGATAAAGGGACTATCGTTTTTGACGATTATAAAAGTAATGACGTCATCCGTATGTCAAGAGTTGTAAACGGTAAGCGAGAAGCACCAAAACTACTCGGTAAGGAGATTAACTCAGGTAAATGGACAGCGCACCCCTTTATAGCACCAGATGAATCTTTTTTAATTTGGGGTAGTGAGCGAGAAGATGGCTATGGCAGGTCTGATAATTATATCAGTTTTCAACAGCAAGATGGTTCATGGGGGCCAGCTGTGAATATGGGAAATAAGATAAATACAGAATTGGTAGAAAATGGTGCATTTTTAACACCAGATGGAAAATACTTGCTTTTTTCAAGGTCTGAAGAAAAAGTAAAGGAAGATGGAAGTACCTATTGGGAGTCAACCAAATATTGGGTGGATGCTAAAATCATTGATGAATTAAGACCTAAGCTCTAATCCATTACTACTTCTATTTATAAATAATAAAAATTATGAAAAACAAAACAGGAGGACTACTTTTCATATTACTTATACTAACCCATAGTGGTTTTGCGCAACAGGGTAATAGTGTTGCGCCTAAGGCTACAACTGCCGAAACCACACTCTCATTCAGGGATTTCCCAGATCTCAAAAAAGCCTTTATTGATGTAGCACCTTCAGATAAAAAGGACAATATCCCCGTGGGCAAATTGGGTATTGATGGGGGAGATAAAGCAATGATTGTTAAGCTAGCACAAGAGATTGCCGACAATAAACTTGACCCAAATGACAGTTTTCTTATTGTTTACAAAGGCAAGCTGCTCTTTGAATCCTATTATAGAAAAGGGCGTATTGATCTACCTCACTTTCAAGCGTCAGCAACTAAAGCTTATACTTGTTTAGCACTAGGTAGAGCCATCCAGTTGGGTTATCTAACTATGTCCGATTTAGACAAGCCGTTAATTAGTTTCCTGAAAGACTTGGACCCCACAAAATTTGTTGAAGGTGTAGAAAAAATCACGATGCATAAGGCAATGACGATGCGTTCTGGTATTCGCATTAGTAAAGAGCAACGGAAAGCATTTGAGAAAACGCCTGCTCAATTAAAAGGACAAAAGCAAGTTCAAACCTTTCTTGAACACAGCGTGCCTATTACATTAGCGTCTCAAAGTTTTTTGTATCAAGACGACCCAAGGTTGGTAATGCAAGTCATTGAAGCCATTGTACCAGGAACGGCCAAAAATTTTATCAAAAAAGAACTCCTTGACAAAATGGGGATAACAACTTATGGTTGGGAGACTGACATTAACGGTCTTCCAGTGTCTGCAAGCAGGTCCAGTATGACATCGCGAGATATGGTCAAATGGGGTATCTTAACTTCAAAGAAGGGCAAATGGAAGGGCGAACAGCTAGTTCCTGAAGCTTTTATCACTAAAGCAACCAGTAGAATACTCTTAACAGGTGATGATGATGTCTATGGCGGAGGTAAAGATGTTTCAAATCAAGGCTATGGTTATTACTGGTGGAGTGCAGATTTAAAATACGATGATAAAAGCTATTTCTGCGTATCTGCTCAGGGTGGCGGCGGTCAGTATATTATTCTAATTGAAGAACTAGATTTAATAATTGTAGTTACTTCTCATGAAAACGATAACAGCACCCTGCAAATAGTAGCAGAGAGAATCTTGCCAGCTTTTGTGGAGTAATAATTGTAAATAATATTAAAACCTTAACAATGAGAAACGTCTGTTTTGTTTTTACATTTCTTATCGCATTAAACCCTGTTTTTGCTCAAAAAAGTAATAGTGGCCATATCAAAAAATCGTCTTTAGAGTTGCCTCGCATAGAGGTGATCCCTATTACGGAGACTAACACAAATAGGCATTATGAGCTTTATATAAAACTTCCAGAAGGATATTCTGAAAAGAATAACAAAAAGCACCCTGTGATATATTTTACTGATGCGATGTGGCAAATAGAAATACTTTCGGGTACTACTCAATATATATTGGAAGATGTTATTTTGGTTGGAATTTCCTGGCAAAAAAACATTGATAAAAATTTAAAAAAGGAAATAGGGGAGCACTTAAGCAGATACAGAGATTACTCCATTAAAAAATCAAGCAACAAAGTACGGCAAACTAAATATCAATTTGGAGAAGCAAATAATCATTTAAATTTTATTAGAAATGATGTCATTACATATGTAGAAAATAATTATCGAACCGATGATGACAACCGTACTTATTTTGGCTATTCTATGGGAGGTGAATTTGGAGCATACATCTTACTAGCGCAACCAGATACATTTAAAAACTACATTCTTGGCAGTCCATCGCTTTATAATGATATTGAGACACTTTCGGAATTTAATTTTAAACGCAAAAAGCTGAATGTTAATGTTTTCATTTCATATGGCAGCTTAGAAAAGAAGCTGGGGTCAAGTATTAACCAGTTGATTAGCATGCTTAAATCCAGAAATGATGCCAGTTTGTTTTTGAAGCATGCGGTTATTGAAGGTAGCCATCAAACGGCATTTCCTATGACTGCAGTGCAAAGTATGTATTGGTTATCAGACTTGATGAAATGATTTTGTATTTTTGAGGTCGTTTAATTATTCAAAAAAGATTTAAACCATCCATCGAATACGGGAATTCTAATAAATATTTTATTAAAAATACTTGTTAGTTCTTAATACTAATCAGATTCAAAGATTGAAAAATTATTCAATGGCTCTCATTTATTGTTTAATCATTTCAATTAATATAGGGAGTAATTATTCAAGTTATAAATTTGTGGAATGATATAACTTAAAAATACTATAACTTTGTATTTAGATAATTACTAAAGCTATTCTATCCTTTTTTTAATGAAATATACCTCTCTTGTAGTATTAATTTTTTGCAAAATTACTATTGTATTTCTTCCAACAACACTATTAGCTCAAAAAGTAAATCATAATTCAAATGATTTTGCTTCTCAAAAAGCAGCTCTTTTTTTAAACGAATTACAAATCTATTATTCAAAAGGGGATTATGAGAAGCACAAAGTTTATAGCGATTCGTTATTACATATTGCTCAGGAATATGATCTGGTAAAAATGAATGTCTTAGCATTCACAAACCAAGCTGTATATTATAATAATAGAGGAGAACGTTTAAAGGCCATTGAGCTATATCATAAAGCGTTAAAAAAATGCGATAACATACCAGAAGATTTTCGTTCTAGAATTATTGTTTTAATTAATATGGGGAATACATATAATAGCATTGGTTCTTATGACAAAGCTATTGAGCATATGCAAAAGGTTTTACATTTATTAGATGTTAATGAAAATTCAAATAAAATTAGAGCAGCCGCATTAATAGGTATATCTAACAGTTACTCTAAATTAGGGGATTTTAAACAGACTATTAATTACTCAAAAAAAGCAAGATTAATTGGGGAGAAAATAAATGATAAAAATACCATAATAACCTCTATGAATAATACTGTTGATGCTCTAATACATCTTAAAGATTATGAGAATGCTTTTAAATTAGGGCAGAAGGTAGTAGCATTAACTGAAGGAAATCAAACGAAGAAAAGAGCTTGGGCTTTACTTAATCAAGGTGTTATAAACTATCATATAGGTGATTCTGATAAGTCTCTAGATCACCTATCTAAATGTGTTTTACTTGCCAAAGAAAAAAGTTTATTAGAAATAGAGATGTTAGCTCATAAGAACTTAGCTGCTGTATATGAACAAAAAAAATATTACAAATTATCTGTATTAGAGCAAAAAAAATATATAACCAATAGAGAATCGTTTTTAGAAGATAGAAATAGTGCCTCTAATGCAGATTTACATGAGGTTATAGATAATAAAAGTAAAATTATTGCAGATAACAATAAAGAACTAAAGAGTTTTAGCAGAAATAGAGTTTTAATTCTTGCTACTAGTGCCATACTTTTAGTTTCTCTCAGTAGCTTCCTTTATTTTAATATAAAACGAAAAAAGAGACTAAATAGTAATAGCAAAAAACTTCAGAAACAATATGCTGTGCTTCAAAATGATTTTAAAAAATTTAAACAAGAAACTGAAGTAAAATCAGAATATTTAGATGCTAACTCAAAAAATAGTTCTTTAAAACCATATAAAAATTCATCTTTAACACCAGAAAAACGAGAGTTATACGAATCACTTGTGTTATCTTACATGACTACAGAAAAACCATATATCAACCCTGATATGACACAATCAAACCTAGCATCACAAATAGGGATTAGTAGTCATCATTTTTCTGAAGTTCTATATTATAAGATGGAGCAGAATTTCTATAATTTCATCAATTCTTACCGTGTTTTAGAAGCACAAAAATTAATGGAAAAAGATGAGAATAAAGACGTCAAAATTTTGGCATTTGCATTTGATTCTGGTTTTAAAAGCAAAACGTCATTTAATAGGGCGTTTAAAAACCATACAGGTTTGACACCTTCAGAATACAGAAATAAACTCACGTAAAACATCTATTAATAGCCTGAATGTTCATAAAATGGTCTCACTCACTGGAGTGGTACATTTTAAATAATAGAAACTTTTAACATTGCATGACCTCCAAATATAAACCAAATTAATATTTTGATTATGGCAAGATATCTACTATCCTTTTTTTGTTTGTTTTTTAGTGTTTTTTCATTTTCGCAAACTACACCAATAGCAGATATCAATTTTGAACAATTTTTAGTAGATCAAGGTATAGATACTAATGGTAATAATGGTAACATTTTAAATACAGATGCACAAGCAGTAAGAAATTTAAATATTACTAGAAATGATATTATTGATTTTACAGGGCTCGAAGCTTTCGTTAATCTAGTTACATTAAATGCCGGTCAAAACCAAGTACCAACTATTCCCCTTACTACACTTAAATTACTAAAAGAATTGCGCTTTGCAAGAAATACAGCACTTGCCACTTTAGACTTAACACAAAATAGAGCATTAAAGATTTTAGCATTTAATAATGATATTGCTCCTCCTTTACTCACAACTTTAGACCTTTCTAAGAATATTAATTTAGAAGATTTAAATATAAGAACAGTAAGAAGCCTTACTTCTTTGACCTTACCTGCAACACCAACTCTGGTAAATATATCTCTTGCTAACTTAAGTGTTCCAACAATCGACTTATCGCAATTAACTGGTGGCTTAAATTTTAGAATTATAGGTAGTGAGGTTTTTGTAACTATAATATACCCCAATAAAAAATATGCACTTAAAAGTTTAACATTAAGTAGTATTAACTTTCTTTCTGTTGATCTTACTGAAATGATAGGATTGGAGCGATTAAGTCTTTCGTCTACAAATGTAGAAACTCTATTACTTCCAACTACCAGTACATTAACCAATATTCAAGTATCGCATCATGATTTCGGGGCGTCTTTAGATTTATCTCCTGTTCGAGCACTTACCAATTTAGATATTCGATTTGCAAATACTATTCCGCTAGAAATTGACTTAACCAATAGCCCTGCCTTAAGAGATGTATGGTTAACACATAACTTAATGAATGTGGTAGATGTTACACAAAATCCAGAACTTAATAACTTACGCATTTATAACAATAACCTTACTAATTTAGATGTAACACAAAATTTAAATTTACATAGGTTAGAAGCTTATCAAAACCAACTACCTGCTATAGATTTATCTCAAAATTTAAATTTACAATATCTTAATTTAAGAAACAATCAATTACCAACCTTAGATGTTACTCAAAATATAATACTAAGGTCTATAAACATTGGAGATAACTTATTTACAGGCAGTGGTTTGGATGTAACACAAAATATAGAACTCACTAGTTTAACAGCTGATAACAATCAAATTGAATCCCTTGATATCACCCAAAACACCAATTTAAGTTACTTTGATATTTCATTTAACCTTTTTCCAGACAATAATATCTTACAGCAATTTGCAGATATTGTTAGTATAAGAGGAAGGTTGAGTGGTGCACTAATTGCGAATAATAATTTACTTTCTGGAGCCATACCTGATTTTTATGGTCTTTATGACCCAATGGTACAAACAAGAAGGTTTAGGTTATATATTAATGAGAATAGGTTCCATTTTGGTGATTTTGAAAGTCAGCATTTAGGTTTGTTAAATTTAACGACCACAATGTCTATAGGCCCATCTCCAGATTTTGTAATTGACCGATATAATTATGCACCACAGGCAAAAGTAAATGCCATTGAAACCCCTACTAGGAATGCAGGCGAATCTATTACCTTATTAACAGAAGTCCGGGGAACACAAAATCACTATAAATGGTTTAAAGACGGTGTTGAGATACCTGATGCTGCAGACTCACCAGAATTGATATTAACTGATTTGAATACTTGTGATGCCGGAGTATACCATGCAGAAATTACTAGCGATTTGGTACCATTTGAAAATACAAATTCTCCCGGAACGGATGGTAAAAACCTGTTACTAGTCCGTAACGATATTACACTAACTGTAAATGCTACAAAAGAGTGTGCTTCACTAAATATGATTCCTTTAGACGATGTCCCAATTAATTCTGGACTACAATGGCATGATACTCCAGGAGCCTGTGGCTATAAAATTAGCATGGGAGTAGACTCTGGCGGAACAGATATTTTAGACAATGAAGATGTTGGTGATGTGAACGTTTATAATTTTGCTTCAGATTTGCTTCATAATCAAGAATACTATGTAACAATAACACCCTATTATGCCGATGGAGATTTTACAGGCTGTACAGAAGAAAATTTTATAACAAACACTTCTTTTGCAGGGGCAGATTGCACTACACTATACTCGCCACTAGACGGAAGTATAAATATTGCAACGGACTTATCAAGAATAGAGTGGAACCCAGCAAATGCTGCTGAGGAATATGATATCGCTATAAGCAGCCCAAGTGGCTCAAATGATATTGTGACTACTACCACAGAAACATTTATTCCATTAACAAACGATTTTAATGCAGGTGAAGTAGTTACCGTAAGCATCGTACCAAAAAATTCACATGGTTTTACTGTAGGGTGTATTTCTGAGTCCTTTACCATAGTTTCAACAGTATCTACAACAGCTCCTAGCTGTACAACATTAGTAGCTCCTGCCAATGGTGATGCAGATATAGCTATAGATCTCAATCAAATTTCCTGGAACCCAGTTGTAAATGCTGATAGTTACAGAATTACTATTGATGGAAGCACTAGTAATACTAATGATGAAACCGATTTAATCCTTACTACTACAACACATATATTTACAAATGATTTTGATTATGGAGAAACAGTTACGGTAACTATAGTACCTCTTAATGGATCCATAGAACCTTCAACAACATGTAGTCAAGAAACTTTTACCATTGTGGCAAATACTCCAACAGGTAATCCATTTATTACCACTTGGGAAACAACGGTGGCGAACGAAACCATAACTATACCAACCTTTGCGAGCGAAACGTATAATTATGATGTAGATTGGGGTGGTGGCGCTGCAATAACCAGAGAAACTGGCGATGCTACGCATACCTATGCAACACCAGGCACACATACAATTTCAATTACTGGTGTTTTTCCTAGAATTTATTTTAATGATGGAGGTGATAAAGAAAAAATCCGAACTATTGAACAATGGGGAGATATTGAATGGATTTCTATGGAAAGTGCTTTTAGAGGTTGTTCTAATTTAGATGGTAATTTTACAGATAGCCCTAATTTATCCAATGTAGAATCAATTGGTAATATGTTTAGAGATTGTTCGGTCTATAATTCTGATATGAATAACTGGGATGTGAGTAATATCCTGTACATGGGAGAGGTGTTCAGGAATGCTGTTCTTTTCAATGGGAATATTGAAAACTGGAATACTTCAGAAGTTACCAATATTGCGGGTATGTTTCGGGGAGCATCGGCATTTAATCGGAATATTAATTTTAAAGCAGGACAAGGATTTCCTTCAGGAGATGCTTGGAACACTTCTAAAATTACAAATATGAACTATACCTTTGAGGATGCCATAGCCTTTAATCAACCAATTGGAGAATGGAATACTGGAAGCGTAACCAATATGGGGTATCTTTTTAAGGGAGCATTCCTCTTCAATCAAGATATCGGTGGTTGGAATACCAGTAATGTGATCAATATTGGATCCATGTTCTCTAGAGCTACTAGCTTTGACCAAAATTTAGGTAGCTGGAATGTCGAAAATATTACTAACGCAAACAACCTATTTCATCTTGTTACACTTTCTATAGCTAATTATGATGCGCTTTTAATTGGATGGAACTCTCAAAATTTGCAACCTAATGTTGATTTTAATGGAGGGGACAGCCAATATTGCAATGGAGCCACCGCTAGAGCTAATATGATAGCTGCTTATAATTGGAGTGTGAGAGATGGAGGCCTCGCTGGCCCCACAATTAGTGATTTAGGCAACCAAACTCATGTAGATTCTTATACTCTGCCTACCATCATGGGAACGCGACTTACGGGAGCAGAGGCATATTATACCAGAACCGATGGTGGTGGAATAAGCTATGATGCAGGTGATGTTATTAGCTTCACTGATTTTCCAAGCTATCCTATTACCCTTTATATTTATGATGGCTCAGGCACGTGTGATAGCGAAGAATCTTTTGAGTTGACACTAACCGAAACGGTGGCAACAGCACCTAATTGTACTGCATTGAGCGCACCTGCTAATGGAGATACAGCTATATCTGTTAATAGAGCTTATGTATCATGGGATCCTGTTGCTAATGCTGATGGATATATAATAACGGTATCTGGAACTGCTGATAATAATGTATCTAATTTTGATGTAATTACTGGCACTTCTTATAATTTCACAAACGACTTTACTCACGAAGAAATTGTTAATATTAAAATTGAACCTTATAATTCTGCAGGAACAAACACAACTTGTATGACTCAAAGTTTTACTATTATTGAGTTCCCTACAACTACTCCTTCATGTACTAGTGTCAATTCTCCTGCAAATGGTGCTACTAATATCCCAATAGATATTGCTTCTGTTTCTTGGCCTCTGGTTACTAATGCGAGCGGATATAGAATTACGGTAACTGGTACAGCGAACAATAATGTATCTGATGTAGATGTACCAATAGGCACTACCTACACGTTTCAAAATGATTTCTCTTATGGAGAAATAGTCAACATTAATATTATTCCATATAATGCTTTTGGAAGCCCATTGTTTAATTGTCCTTCTACAAATTTTACTATTACTAATGACCCAAACATATCTACGTCAATTCCTAATTGCACTTCACTAAATTCACCAATAAATAGAGCTATTAATATTTCAACAAATCTAGCTTCTGTATCATGGGATCCAGTTGCAGATGCTGATGGATATAGAATTACATTAGGAACAACGTCTAATGGAAATGATATTCTGGATAATTTTGATGCAGGTAATACTACGACTTACAATTTACTGGCAGACTTACCAGAGAATACGCAGGTTTTTGTAGCAATTACTTCATATAATGCTGTTGGTAATGCAACAGGGTGTACTGAAGAAAGCTTTACTACAGAAAATCCAATAACTTTCCCAGAAGATGATACTACCAAATATGGTTTTTCACCAGATGGAAACGGTATAAATGATTACTGGATTATTGATGGTATTGAAAATTATTCAGATAATGAAGTAATTATATATAATAGGTGGGGAGATAAGGTCTTTAGAGTTTTAGGGTATGATAATTTATCGAGAGTATTTAGTGGTGAAGCTAATCAAAATACAAATATTGGAGCAAGTAAATTACCTTCTGGCACCTACTTTTTTGAAATTAAAATAAATGGAAATCACAATCTTAAAAAAACTAAAGGTTTCGTAGTTATAAAGCGTTAGGTCATGAAATTAAAATTCACTCATAAAAGTCTTTTGCTTTGTTTAACTGTGTATGCTGTAAATTGTTATTTAGGTTTTGCGCAACAAACAGCAGCATTTCCAGAATATAATTATAACCCGTTTATAATCAACCCTGGTTATACAGGCTTATTATCAACAGGAGAGGCCACTATTAGTAATACTGGTTTTAGCAGTTTTGATGGTGCCCCAAGAAATTTTAATGCTAGTCTTCATGTTCCAATTAATAATGGAAAAATGGGATTAGGAGGTGCTATAATTAGAGATGAAATTGGAGTAACATCATCTACAAATACGTTTTTGGCATATTCTTATAAAATTAGGTTTGATTTTAAAAACGATAGACCATATTGGCAAAATTATGAACTAGGCGTTTTATCATTCGGAATTACAGCTGGATTATTACAATACCAAGATAATCTATTAGAACTTAACATTGTAGATGATATTAAGTTTAGCGAAAATATAAACTCCAGTATCCCCACAATTGGTGCTGGTTTTTTGTTTAATCACTCACGTTTTTATGTTGGTCTCTCTGTACCAAATGTATTGGGTACAAGTTTAGCTCAAGATGGAGACTCGGTTAATTTAGTATTTCCTGTGTATGGTTATTTAGGCTATCGCTTTTTTAATGATCGCTTTAAAAACTTTATGTTTAAGCCTAGTATCTTTATAAAAAACGAAAAAGGAGCACCAATCTTAGCAGATTTTAACGCATCTGTAAGTTACCAAAACAAATTTGAAATAGGAGCAGGCTACAGAACGAACTCAAGCTTTAATATGCTAGCTGGCCTTTATCTACTTAATAACTTTAGATTCATTTATCATTATAATATAGCTACAAATAATTCACCTATTGGCAATATTCATGGATTAATACTTAGTATTAGATTTGGAAATGGGTATGCATTATAAATATTAAAACGTACAACTCTAAATTAAAAGTATACTATAATACTCTCACTTGGTGTCTGTGCTGAACTAAATTCAGTATAGTTTAAGCTTAACTCATGATTTCATTTTTAATATTTGAAATCGTGAATCTCTTTCTTCTATTTAGATAAAAGTTAAGGACAGCAGAAAGATATAATTAGTATAGAATGGCGTATTTTTCACAAATTCACCCCCAATTCAAGAGCAAAACCTAAGTTGGTTTTATAAACTTTAGAAGTTTGTATGGTTTCAAATACGCTTAGTCCCAAAACTAGTCCAAAGGCTTTCCAAGGTATCACCTTAATACCTTGATTGCTACTTAAACCAATTATAAAGTTTTTTGATGTTTCATCATTTAAGTCTTTTAGAACCTCAATACCAATAGGCGCATTTAACCCTAATTCAAAATAAACCCCTGGACTTAATTTTATAAGCCCATTAAAACCAGGAGCGATGTTAAAGGCCTCTAAAGATTTATAGCCTTTACGCTTAACAGCTTCGGTTTTAGCTTTATTTTGCCCAAAAGAGACTTCAAAAGGCAGAATAAAATCGGTATCGCTATCATCAAAACCAATATAACTTGCTTTCCAACCCTCATAGTTTTTACTAAAAGTCTTCTTGTAGTTAAAGGTATCAAACCAATTATCGGTATCACTCTCTTCTTGCGCAAAATTTGGTAATGCATACATGCTTAGTAATAGTAAAAGACAAATACTTCTCATAAGATTAATTACTTTGTTTATATTCAACTTCTATATCTCTTAATTCCCTAATGTCATATTTAAGAACTAGTGTTTTGACATCTACAGAAATAATATAAGCCCTTAAAATATCATTAGTTTTGTCTTTAAATTCAATGTAATTATCTTGTGAGTTAAAAGTATAATTACCTTTTTCAATGTTGCCTTCTTCTTTAGAAATAAAGGTCATATCATCTTTAAACTGAATATAGTCCTCTCGTTCCTTTTTTTTGGGCAGATATGTTTTGTTTTTAATATGGTAAGCATGTAACTCCCATTTATGACATAAAAGCTCTTTTTGTGTTTCTTGCGCACAACCACAGGCAGAAAAAAGTATGGTTATAACTACTGCTAATATTATAGGTGTATTTTTCATTTTAATAATTTTAAGTTTTTGTGACATATCTAATAAACATAGACATAGGTCCTTTTTTATATTTCTTACTCCATAAAACCGAGAATACAATACAAATGGAACAATAGATGAGAGCTAAGGAAACTGCCTGCCATTGCGCTAGGTTGTTTTCTCCAAAAATGATTATGCAGACCATAAGACCAATTACAACATGACTTATATAGTGTGTAAATGCCATTTGCCCTGTTTTTACAAGAAAGTTACATACAGGTATATGTTTTAATTTCTCAGTAATCCAGATACAAATAGTAATCATCATAAATGCCCAGCTAATACCGGAAATCATGAATAAAGGCATTGGAGGCATTGGTTCGGTACCAAAAAACGACATAGCCTCATTAGAAGTTAAATTGGTAAAGTTTTGAGACGCTTCAACAAGGCGTTTAGAGATCATTTGTATCAATACAAAAACAGTGGTTGATACGCCTAAAATAGTATTTCTAATGTGTTTAGAATGTATGTTTTGTCTTCCTAACCATATACCAGCTAGAATAAATGCAACCCAAGGCACTACAGGGTTAAAACCATTAATGAAAAAGTTTCTAATAAAGCCGTTAAAACTCCATAAATTGGTATATTCAACAGTTATCCAATTCCATCCTTTTTCATAATCAACAAATTCAAGTATAAATGGGTATGATAAAATCAACAACAAAATAAATATCCATAAATACGCTGAATGTCTGGTCACCACTATAGCGCCAATTAGAATATAGCATCCATAAGAATGCAATATGTCTGCGGGCCACACTAAAGTGAAAATCAGTCCAAATACAAACAGAAATACTGCTCGTTTAGATAACAGCACTTGTTGTTCTTTTAGCCTTATTTTGTCATTTAAGAGTAGGCTGTTTCTAATCATTAATGAGATACCAGCCCCTGCAATAACAACAAACAGAGCGGCCCCTTTACCTTGTATTAAATTTAATAAGCTTGCCAAAGTACTTTCATTATTATCAGCATTGCTTAGTACTAAATTAAAATGTACAATAATCATTATAAACACAGCTAGAGCTCTGGCTACATCGTAACCTTGAATTCGTTGTTTATGTTGTATCATTTGTGAAATTATTTGAGTATTATTCATTAATAAAAGGTAGAAGGAATCCGCTCTGTGCATACAAAAAAGTAACTAAACTCAAAAACTATATGAAAGGGCTAATTGTATGGCTCTGTTCTTTGCATCTCCATTGGTTTTAGTGATGTCACGAAGACCTAAGGAATAGCGTGCGCCAATTTCTAAATTATCAGAAATGTGGAAAGCTAAACCAAAAGCACCACCATAATCTAATTTTCTAAAGTTAGATTTGTTAGCACCTTTTGTTGATAACAAATAACCAGCATAAGGACCAACCTCTAAAGCAAATTTTTCGGTTGGGTACACTCTTACTAACGCAGGAAGTACTTGAATATAGTTAAGCTTTAATGTTGTTTTTTCTACAGCGTTTTTCTTTGAACGACCACCTAGAGCGTTATAGGTTAGCTCAGAACGAATAGCTATAGTTTCAGAGGCTTTAAATTGCGTAAATAAACCAACTGTTGGGCCCATTTTAGTCCTACTACCAGAGGTTTTAATACTGCTACGGTTTACACCCGCTTTTGCACCAAACTTAAATAAGTCATTATTTTGCGCATTAGACACATAGGTTAATGTAAGCATCAAGACAACTGCAAAAATTGTTCTAATTGAAATAATCATAATCTTTTGTTTTTAACTGTTATAAATTTTAATTGATACCCCAAAAGTATTTTGAGGCTAGCAGTTAAAAGACGTTCCCTATAATTGCGAACAAAAAAAAGTGTCTCAATTTATAGGGAAGACAATTATAAGAATGTAACTATTTGATTTTTAAATAATTAAATTTGATTAAGGTTTGTGCGTTTTTTTAAATTCTGTAGGTGTCATATTGGTGTTTTTTCTAAAGGCAGTGTAAAAAGCAGCCTTACTATTAAAGCCAACATCTAGAGCAATAGCAAAAATTGTATTAGGCTTAGGCTCCAAAAGCATGGGTTTTGCAGCTTCAATGCGGTATTTGTTTATAAAATCTGAAAAACCCATGTTTGTATTTTGGTTAATAGCCTGAGAAATATGATGTACAGACTTATCTAATTTATCAGAGAGGGCATTCAGTTTGATATCATAATCTAGGTATAGTTTTTCAGAAGCAACTATCGTTTCAATTTGCTTAAACAATTCCGAAGAATCAATTAAAGAAGATTTAGCATACTTTTTTTTGGTTTTTTCGGGTAAATCTTCAAACGCACCCGTAAATACAAATACAGGAAAATGCATGATGGAGTAAGCTAGAACAAAGAAAAATATAGCAAATAGTAGTGTTTCAGTTTTAGCATAGAATTCTAAAGTTTCAAGTGTTTCTGTATTAATGACTGTATTAAAACCACTAGTTATTTGAATACTAATACATAGAATAATAAGCAACTTTACCCATTTATAATTTAGTTTTTGAGAAGCATCTAAATCTAAATAAATGGGGGTATTTTTCAATTTAATATACCCGAGTACCAATAAAAGTATGTTTATTATGGTGGCTAATATGTATTCCATTTCAATCCAAAACCAGAGACCTAGTACGTTTTCAGTAGCTATTAAATCGGTAACGGTGTTGTATTCCAAAATTGGGAGAAAGAGTCCCCATCTAAGTATGGTATAGCCAACAAGAATAAAGAGGCTTTTTTTAAGGTTAAATTCGGTTTTTGTAAATAACAAAATAAAATAGTAGAATAGGGGACCAGTGAGGTGATATAATAAATATGCACCACCAGAAAGTATACTGTTTATATCTACTTTAAGCAGTAAATAATAATCAAAAGCCGTATAAGCATAAAGAAATACTAAGGCTCCAAGCATATACCTGATTCTTTTATCTCTACCTAAGCCAGATTTTCTGGAAATTATAAATATGCCTAAAAAAAGCCCTAGAATAGAACTTAATAATGGCGATATATCTAAAAGGTTCATGTGATAAATATAAGGTTTGTTGTTGATACTTTTTATACAGCATAATTATAAAAACCTGATAAAACAGGATACATTTTTTGAAAAAACTATGTCTTGATTCATAGGGAAAGACCATTTAATAGGGTAGTGGCTCTAGTTTTGTTCAAAAAAGAACTTATGAGTTTTGCAAAATTGATTTCGTTGTTTGAAGAAGCCCAAATAATGACATTTATTGGCTATTTCTTCTTGTTTAATCTTGGTATCATCACCTTAGAGATACTTGTTGATGTTTTTACATCTAAAAAAAGACGTTGGAAAGATACCTTTGCCAACATTTCCATATTTGTTATCAACCAACTACTTGAAAAAACAATCATGGGCTCCATTGGGGTTATATGTTTAGTACCTATTTCATGGGTGTCTTTTTTTGAACCCCCTTTAAATATGTATACATGGATATTGGCTTTTTTTGTGGCCGACTTTACTTATTACTGGATGCACCGCTTAGAGCACGAACATCGTATTTTATGGGCAAGCCATAGTGTACATCATTCTTCAGAAGATTACAACCTTACCATTTCATTTAGATTAAGTCTTGTTGAAGGTTTGTTTGAATGGTTGTTCTTAGTACCTATGGTATTGATTGGGTTTTCACCGTTTCAAGCTATTGTAGGGTTGGTGTTAGTAGCACAGTTTCAAACATGGATTCATACGGAGCGTATTGGTAAATTGGGTTGGTTAGATGGTATTTTTAACACACCTTCAGTACACAGAGTACATCATGGGTCTAATAACAAGTATTTAGATAAAAATTATGGCGGGTTTTTAATTATTTGGGATAGACTTTTTGGCACTTATCAAAAAGAGGAAGAACCTGTGGTATATGGTTTAACTAATAATATAAATACCAACAACCCAATAAAAATTAACTTTATTGAATATAAACATATTTGGAGTGATGTGAAGCACTGTAAAACCTTAAAAGATAAACTTAGGATTGTGTTTGGTGGGTTGGTTTGGAAGCCTGGATATTTTAAAGAATAAGAACTCTTTATTTGCGAGTATTTGCCTAAATAAGTCATTTATATTTGGTTAGAATTTAGAATGACCCAATATATTAATGGAGTAATACTACAATTTCTCTTTATTGGAGTATAGGTCTACTTATTGGGCGTATATAGTTTATACAAGGGATATAATTACGGATTTTTTTATACTATTCCCAAAAATTAATCTTTTGCTCAAAGAAATTTATGGAAACTTTACCATTTGATAAAAATGGGAATCCCAAAAGACCATTAAGTTGTAATCCATATCCATTATTAAGATGTGAAATATCAGAAGATATAAAATCCATGTTTTCAAATTTACTATCTGAAATTATTGTGTTTTTTATTTCGAAACTTGATACGTCTTTAATTCCTTTATCTGCTCCTGATAATTCTCCATTTCCTAACAATTTATAGGAAGATTTATCAAGTTTCTCGAAATCTGGAATATCGAGTAAATTGGCTTCAGCTCCAGTATCAAGTCCTAGCTTATAATCTACGTCGTTTATTTTAGCTTGAATTACTGGTATGTGAGCTTCATAGTTAAATGGTATTATTTGTGATGGTTTTACTTCTGTATGATATTTAGTTTCGCCAGGGCTAAATAGTAACAGTTTTTTCTTTTTATAATCAATCAATAGCTCATAATCCTGCAATAATGAATGCCCTATTAATCCTGCAAATTTTTCTCCTGTAGCTTCTTCAAGATGACTTAGATCCATTCCTAAAACTTCGGTATCAGAAACATTCATTCCGTTCCAATCAAAATTTTTAATAGGTACAGATTGTGTAGCTGTACTTCCAGAAACCCCCATAGCCTCTCCATTGTTAGTCCCATTATCAAAATGTGCTGTGTTTAACACCATAACAGGAGCTCCACTATCAATGATAAAATTTTCTTCTTTTCCATTGAGTTTTGCTTTTACAAAAATAAGTCCGCCCACTAAATTGAAAGGCGTTGTAAAAGACGTTATTGTCGAAAATGCACTTGTAGACTGTGCTACTTCTGAAACGACTAACACATCATCTATAAATTGAATGTTTTTTATCTTTCCTTTATCATCAAAAGACACCGTAGACACTTCTTTGCCATCAGTAAATTCATATTCAATTTCAGCTACATTATCCTTTATTTCAAGTACTTGTAATGATTTCAGTTTAGGGTATTGTGATAATACTTGTGGTAAAACCTGGTCTGAAACAGAAGCAGGGTATGAGCCTGCTTTAAAGTCCATAGAAAGATAATTTTTAAAAGTGTTATAATCGCCTTCAATAAGCCCTTTTTCTAATGCTTTTATAGAGGCCTCAACCATTTTTTCATCTTGAGCTTGAGCGCAAGATGTCGTAATAAATAAAAATAAAATCCCTGTAAATTTTAAAATATTTTTCATCGATAATTTATTTGTGTTTTAATATTCGCTATCCCTAATTTTTTTTGAGTAGTACAAAGATGTATGAGAAAATAAAAGTAGAAGTACGAATATGAGTATTCGGACGTATTTAAAAAGTCCGAACTTACCAAACAAGCTATTATCTAGTATGTTGCCTACGAAATTGAGAGGGTGTTAATCCTGTGTTTTTTTTAAAAACTTCGTTAAAAGTAGATTTAGAATTGAATCCGTTATCATAAGCAATAAGGATTATCTGCTCGTTTGTTTCTATCAAATCCTTTTTTATAGCTTTGATACGATATCCATTTATAAAGTCGTAAAAATTTCCTTCTGTATTATTATTGATTAAATAAGAAAGCTTATTTGGCTTAATTTCTAAATATTTAGCGAGCTTATTTAGTGTTAAATTGACCTCAAGATATGGTTTATTTGTCTCCATAAAAGAAATCACTTTCTTAAAGTCTTCTTTGTCTTTTATAGTAAGCTCTTTTTTATTATCAACGGTAGTTACATCATTTAAAATATTAGTTTCTTCTGATGAAGATTCTATATTCTGAAACAATCTAACATATCTTTGTTCGATAAGATTGATTCCAAAATAAAAAGCTGAAAGAGTTAATGAAGTAATAAATAAGGTTTCTAAATACTCTACATCGACAATAGGATATATATAATTAGCAAAATAAATTACTAAAGGAACAACCAATAAAATAATCCAAGCTTTGATGAATTTTGAAAGCCAATCTACGCTTGCTTTGGCTATTGTAGAAAGATTATCTAAAATCGCTTTTCTATATACTCTCACTTTTTTGAGTGATATTATAGCATAGATAATATTATGAATTATTATAAAAGTGATAAAAACAACTTCAGAAAATGAAGGTATAAATGTTTGCTCTTCTAATTGGTTTGAAGCATCTTGATAAATTGAGTTTAACAGCTCGTCTGAAATCATTGCATACGTATAAAGAGTAAGTAATAAGGCCATAAAAAATGGTACAAAGTGGAACCAAACCTTTTTTAGTTTTATAGATACATTTCCAAGTGAATTTGTATAAAGTAATAATAAAGGACCATCTAAAAAGAAAAAATTTTGGTCTATAATATAAAGTAAAGGCACAGAAGATAGGTCGTAATTCTCTTTTGCATAGAATAAAAGGAAACGAATAGCCCAAAGCAGTAATATACCAATAGCAAACTTGTGAGGAATAAATAATTCCTCTCTTCTCATTAAAACAATAACTACTAATAAAGAAATAACAAAACCTATGGTAAATAATAAACTCATAATTAAAAGGAAGTAAGTTTTTAGCTCAAGAAAATATTAATATTAAAAGTGCAATATATTAATTTTATTAATTGACAAACTATATGTAAATAGAGCTTGCATTTTTATCCAGATTAAACGTTGGCAAAGTGGCCTCATAAACTTTGGCTAAAACAACTAGCAATAGTTAATAAATCAGTTTTATATAATGTTTTGCTTTATGTGCAATTTATTTTGGTAAAAGCGAAGTTCTTTTACCTACTTTTCTTTGATTTTTTCTTCTTAAAAATTTCTTTAAAAATGTAATGGAATACGCTTTGCCCGAGCTAGCCTGTCCTGAGCGTAGTGGGAATGTGTATGGGATGGAAATAATTACTAAAAACATAAAATTAAGACTCTATAGTTTTGTAATATTCAATCCAATACATTAACTTGCATCAATAGTATGATTATTTAAACATAAAATAGATGTCTACGATTAGAAAAACAATAACATTTACAGAAAAACAAGATAAGTGGATAAAATCACGAATTGCAATAGGAGAATTTACTAATGATAGTGAATACCTTCGTGATTTAGTAAGACGTGATCAAGCAAAAAATGCCAAATTTTCAGTACTCAAAGCAGCTATAACTGAAGGTATGGAAAGTGGTGTTAGTGATAAATCCGTTCCAGATATCATGAAGGAAGTTGAAGACCGTATGCGGGCAGATGGGCGTTTATAAAGTATCAAGAAGCGCCGAAATTGATCTTGCCAAAATGTATGAGTACGGCATTGAAACATTCGGACTAAAACAAGCTAAAGAATACTTATTAGGAATGCATACACTATTTCAAATTTTAGCTGATAATACTACTTTAGGACGTGATGCATCAGAATTTGTTCTGTCATTAAAAAGATTTTCTTATAAATCTCATACCATTTTTTATTTATCTACAGATATTGATATTTTGATTGTTCGTGTATTGAACCAAAGTATGGATTATGAAAACAATCTGTAAATTATAACTTTCCTTAGTGCTATTATAATAAAACTCATAAAACTAAAGTAAACAAAGCAATTTTATATAATGGCTGATTATAATATTGAATTATAATGTTCTGCGTTATGTAACTTTGCTTTGGTAAAAAGCTTTTACTAGTACTAATATTTTTTGATTTTTTTCTTTCTAAAAATTTCTTTAAAAATGTAATGGAAGACGCTTTGCTAAAAGCGACGATAGGAGCGTAGTGGAATGTGTGTGGAATGGCAATTAAAATATTTTCCTTATCTTTAATGCAATCACTTGATCTTTAGTGATTAATTCTTCCTTTTAGCAAAGAAATAGCATAAGATTTTCACGAATTACCCACTATTGGGTATGTTCTGGTTTTATTCAAATCAATAATATTACTTATTCTATAACCAAACCAAATAATTATGAAAATATACTCGCTTAATATTGGTGTTTCTGTTACAGATAATAATCATTATCAAAATGCACTTGTACCATTACCATGCTGTACTTCAGATGCAAATTACATGAATGGTCTATCAAGCATCCTAGGCCATGACAAAAGCATGCTTTTAGTTAATGAAAAAGCAACTTTTGAAAACGTTAAGAATGGTATTCTATCATATAGTAAAGAGGCAAAGAAAGGTGATTTAGTCATTATCACCTATTCTGGCCATGGTTCAACAATTATTGACACTAATGGTGATGAGGAGGACGGAGAGGATCAGACTTGGTGTTTATATGACCGACAAATAATAGATGATGAGTTTCGATATTTTTGGAAGGAGTTTGATGAAGGGGTTAATGTATTGCTAATTATGGATTCATGCCATAGTGGAACAGCTTACAAATCTGTGCTTGATTATGATGGTAAAGATTTTCCTGAAATTTACTCACCTAAAATTAAATCTATAAAGTCAAATGAGGCTAAAAATTTATTCATTAATAATAGAGAGTTGTATAAACCCATAATGAATATGCCATTGGTTAAAGAAGAAGAAGTTGTGTGTTCTGTTGCAGGAATTTCTGCTTGTCAAGATAATGAAGAAGCCCTTGCAGGAAGGTTTATCAGTTTGTTTACTAGACTACTCATCACTACTTTGGCATCAAAGCATATGGAGATTGAAAATTATGCAGATTTAGTTGATAGAATTGTAGTGCAGTCCAAAGAGCTAGAGAATATAACACCTAACCTAAGTTTTTTTGGTAAACCAACAGATTTTTTCGCAAAAAACAAACCATTTTTAAAGATTAATTCGGTATATCCTGAGAGAATGTCTAATGTATATTCAGATTTAATTTTTGGAAATACATCAATAATCAATAAAGGCTTACAAGACAATGGTCTCATTGTTGATGTTCTGGAAGATCCCGAAAACAACTTTAAGAAAGTAAAAGACGCTAGTGATTTTGATGAAATAACCAAAAGCGATAGTTCATGTCTATTAGTAAGTATGAAACTTAGTAAGTCCATCTCGCATCCATGGGATAAGGCTTATGAATTGTATGATGAATTGAAATTAAAAAATATTTCGGCTTATATAGAACCAGATATCATTCCATTTTCTGAAAAAGTAGAAGCAGCCAAGGGCAAAACTGAGAATGAGTATTTAGATACTTGGCCACAACCCATTGGCGACCCAAATAGCTTTACATGGCATTTAGACGATGATCACTCTCAACTGGCATCGGCAAGAGATTCGCTTATTAATTCACCGTCTAAATATAATTTAAATATTAAAATAGGACATATAGATACAGGGTATAGCCCTAATCATCCTGCTATACCAGAAAATGTTCAAGAAGGCATTAGTTATGTAAAAGGAGAGAAAGGTAAACCAGCTTATGAAAAGTTAACATCTAAACTAGCGGAACAAGAAGATCACGGAACAGCAACCATGAGTATTTTAGCAGGAAAAGATATAGATGACGAGCTATTTTATGGAACTGGAAGCAACAAATTAGGTGCAATTCCATTTGCAACGGTATTTCCAATTAGGATATCCGAAACAGTTGCTCTTACATCGCTTTTAGGAAATTCCATGCCTTTTGTTAAGGCCATAGAAAAGGCGATAGAAGAAAAGTGTGAGGTTATTACAATGTCTATGGGAGGCTTACCTTCAAGATCTTGGGCCAAAGCAATTAATAAAGCATATGAAGCAGGCATTACTATTGTAACAGCTGCAGGAAATAGTTGGGTAAAAGGTGTAGCCAAAATAGCTCCAAAAAAAGTCTTGTATCCAGCTCGATTTGATAGAGTAATTGCAGCAGTTGGAGTATGTTATAACCATTATCCTTATGTGGCAGATGCAAATCCAGGGTTCGGAAAAACTAAAGCTGCTGGGGGAGAATATATGCAAGGAAATTTTTTACCTAAATCTGCTATGAAAACAGCTTTGGCGGCATACACACCAAATATTGCATGGGCCTCATTTACTGATAAAAATAAGGATAAAGCAATAATTTTAAAAAATGGAGGAGGAACATCGTCCGCAACACCTCAAGTTGCAGCTGCAGCCGCTTTATGGATTGTAAAAAACAAGCAAGAGCTTATAGACAAAGGATATCACGGTACTTGGAAACAAGTTGAAGCCGTGAGATACGCATTGTTTAATTCTGGTAAGAAGCAAAATATTATTGGTTGGAAAAAATATTATGGTAATGGTATTTTAAAAGCTAATAATGCTCTTTTGGTTGGTGTTCCTGACGAAACTCAGTTGAAGAAATCTAAAAAAGCTAGAGTGTTTCTTGGGCTTTTTAACTATATCAATGTCCTAATATTTAGAAAATCTACTGAGGCAAGTGATGAGAAAGTAGATAAGTTAAAGACAGAAATGATGTACCAAGAGATTATTCAAGTAATGGAACAAGATCCTAAGTTAATAGAACTTTATCAAGATGTTGATCTTATAAATATGGAAGATGAGGGAAATGGAATTTCTCAAGAACAGTTTGATGAAATCTGCAAACTAGTTGTGTTATCACCATACTCATCAGAATACTTGAAATCAATCTTATTTTAATATGAAACGTTTAGTTTATATCGCTGGATTATCTGGAGACAAGACCATAGGAAATTATGTGAGAGAAGATATCATGAATATGAAGTCTATCTTTGAAGCACATGAGAATGAAGGACAAGTTATCTTACGTACTGATGAATTTGTAACCAAAAAATCAATTCTTAATCGTTTTAGGGATAATAAAATCTTGCCTTGGCTATTCTACTTCAGTGGTCATTCGGATGAAAATCAAATTGAGCTTTCAGACGGAAATGTTCCCACAGATGTATTTGTGGGTTTGTTTAATGATTCGAGGATATTAGATGCTTTACAAATGGTTTATTTAGGTAGTTGTGATTCTTTATCTATTGGAAAAAAGCTAATTGACAATAAGGTGAAAGTGGTTATTGCTAGTAATAAAAAAGTACCATCACATCTGGCAAACATTGTTTCAAAATTATTTTTTGTGCGGTTTTTAATTTCTGAGAACATTCAGCAGGCATTTGACATGACTTTTAATGACTATGAGTTCGATAGAAGTAATTTTAATGTGAATCAAGAGATTGATTTTCCTTGGGAGTTACTTACCTCAAGTGAAACCAATCTTATAAAACAAATGAGAAAAATTAACCTCTCAAAAGAACAGAAACACAGTATTCTAATGAATTCAGCGGCAATTAGATTGGATTTTTTGAATTATTATTTGTCTGAGGACAAGTCATTAAACATAAAATCAGATTTAATCAAGGATGAAACAAATGAGATAAAGAAGAATTTAGATTCAGCCTTGAATATAGCTACTGAAAATGAAGATATTAAATCACTGATTGGTTTGTGGAAAAAATCAACACCTATATACCAATTACCAGATCAGAAACGATTTTTAAGAACAACTGGAGAGATTAATACATTAAAATTACCAAACAAGTTTATTACAGGTACTAAGGTTCAAATATCGGACATGATTAAGGTATCAAACAAAATTCTGTCACATTAATTAGTGATGAATGAGCTTTCTTGATTTTTTTCATAGCTATTCAAATAGAAAATCCTTAGGTTACTGTAAAAAGCTTTTATCAATAACTAATTTTCTTTGATTTTTTCTTTCTAAAAATTTCTTTAAAAATGTAATGGAATACGCTTTGCCCGAAGCGACGGTAGGAGTAAAGTGGGAATGTGTATGGAATGGGGTTATTCTATCTAATTTTCAATTTATTACATAATTTCGTAAGTTGTTGTTTATTGTTTTTTATATGTTTATGGTGATTTATTCACAAACTAGTTGGATTCTTTTTGTTAAGTTCCCATTATAACTAACAACTATATCTCCCATGTCTTTTACTGAACCACCTATATGAGCTACTTCAATTTCAAAAGTACTATTGTCATCTACTAATTTTAAATTATAATCGGAGTTGATTTTGAATTTAGAACTAGCCGTTTTGCTTACAACCAACGAATTAATAAAGCTTGCAGAATTTCCACCAGTATTCTTTATTTTAACGATTGCCTTATTTCCTGATTTTACTACAACCTCTTCTGGAGCCTCCAAATAAGAAGCAGTAAGTACACTTCCTTCTGGTTTGTCTTCATTATACACTTCCATATTTAATTGTTCTCCTCCTCCTCGCTTTGGAGATCCAGCTGCTATATAAATACCATTTCCAGATACAATGGTTTGTGTTCCATGTCTAGGATAATGCATGTCAGCCTTTCTAGACCAGCTTTGAGTTAAAGGATTATATGCTTCAACTAATTTATATGCAGGCCCCGTGTGCTCACCTTCACCACCCATAACAAATAATTCACCATTAAAAGTAGCTATTCCAGGAGCTGCTCTTGGTGTTGGTAAGTCATCTTTAAGAACAGACCATTTTTTGGTGTCAAAATTATACGTGTCAACCACACCAACCAAAGGTGCAAAAACACCACCTTCTCCTCCAGATTTTCTTCCACCAGCAGCATATAACTTATTGCCTATTACGCCCGCATGAAAATGATCTCTTTCTTGAGATGCATTGGGTAAAATAGTCCAAGTATTTGTTTTTGGATTATACGAATCAAACCAATTAACATAACCACCATCATGACCAATCGTATTTCCTCCTATTAAATAAAACACATCCTTATAAACAACTAAGCCTGCGCCACCTCTTCTTCTATTTTCTGGAATTTCTGGACCCTTTATCCAAGTATCTAACGAAGGTGAGTATAACCAAACATTTTCTTCAGGAATCTCTCTAGGAAAACTATTCGTTTTAAAACTTCCTATAACCCAAACAAATCCTTTATAAAATGTAGCCTGAAAATGATTAAACTCTTTAGGAGCAAAATTAGAATTACTGCTCCATGTATCCGTTTTAAAATCGTACTTGTCTAACTTCTTTGCAGATTCTCTACCTCCAAACATTATAAATTTTTCTCCTGCCTGAACAAAAGAACATTCATGACGTGCTGTGTAATTTTCATTTTCATTTTTATCAATCCAAACATTGGAGTATAAACCCTTTGTTTTACATGAAGTAATGAAAGAAAAAAGGGCTAAGGCTAAAACAATTTGATGTTTCATAGAAGGTATATTTTCAATAAAAATTAAAAATTAAATAAATGTATAGATAACAAAGAAAGAAATTTGTTTGTATGCACTAATTCATAATACCGTCTCCAATGAATTTTTCGAGTTTAGAAGGACTGCCATTATCATCTCCCGTTAAAAGATAATAGAATAAACCACAATCAGAAATATCTGCATCGCCTCCACTATGAGCTTCTAGTCGAGAATACATCCATTTTACATCAGGGTCTTTATGATCACGCATCCAATACCAAACAGTAAAGTCTTTTTGTGAATGCCATAAATCGGTTGGAACGGTTTTATTATTTTGATCTTTAATTTTCTTATATTTAATACGATTCCCACATAATTCTTGAACATCATTCCAAGTTCTATGATAATCTCGTCTTTTTTCTCCTTCATTAAACGCACTATGAGATAAAAGATACACATGGTTAAGTGCTTCAATATTACCCTGCTCTATAACTTCTTCTACAACTTGATATAAAAATTCTGAAAGACCTGCGTGCATAAAATATAAAGGGTTAGTAGCAGTTGATTTACCCATTTCTGAAGCTAAATTAAGTTTAGAAGTTTCAAGTTGTGTGGTAACATCAAAAAATTTACTTCCATCAAACCCCCATCTTTTAATAGCTCCATCGCAACTTATTTTAAGTTGATTTTCGTTATCAGGACCAGCAGGAGCATCAATAAAATTATTGTAAGAACAATGCACTAATTTGTCTTGTAATTGTAATTTAGCAACAATTGCTAAGGAAGCTGCCGCAGCTCCCCAATCATCAGGGTCTCCTGTAGGCCATTTGTAGGCATTATCTGCTTCACTATTACCGTCATAACTAACTGCTAAGCGATTGTTATTATACTCCCATGGTTTGTAAATAGATTGTACTTGAGCTTTACATTGGGTTAATATAAATGCACTCATCATTATAATAAGGAATACAAATGCTGAATACGTTTTTTTTAACATTAGTTGTTTTTTTAATAGTTTATTTTTTTTAAAACCTCTGCTAACAAAATTAAGAATATAATAACGTTTTTCGCTAAAACACACACAACCAAATGAGTAACAAATGTTTATATATTTATAACATATGTGTTTACTCTTGAAATGTTTAATCGGAGTCCTACAGTTTGCAAGTGTATAGAAACTTTATGTTGATGATTTAACTGGAAAGCGTTAGCAAATTGTGTTTAAAAAAAATTACTGTGTAACATAATTATTTTTAAAAAGAATCGAACGCTTGATAGCGGCAATTATACATAATGGCGAATTATAGCTACATAGTAACACACATCGAATATATAATGTTGTTTTAATATTCTGCGTTATGTACACTTTGCTTTGGTAAAAGCGAAAGTTTAATACATCATTTTCTTTATTTTTTTATTCTAAAATGTTTCTTCTGCAATGTTAATGGAACACTCTTTTTACGAAACGACGATAGGAGAGTAGTGAAATGTGTATGGAATGGGAATAATTATTTTAAACCTAATTTTAGCTTAACTTCTTCTATTCGTTTATGAATTAAGAAAGTCTCTTCATCTAGTTGTAAGGCCTTTTCATAATTCTTCAAAGCCTCTTCATAGTTTTCTTTATCAAAATAGTAAATACCTAAATTCATATAAGCATAAGAATTGTTAGCATCCAAGCTCATTGATTTTTCGATGTCTTTTAAGCCTCCCTCAATATTTCCAAGTTTAATTTTTGCAAGCCCTCGATTATTATAAGCGTATGCAAAATTAGGTTCCAATTTAATCGCTTTATCGAAATCTAATATAGCTTTTTCATATTCACCAATAAGAATATATGTATAACCACGATTGTTCAATGAATATGTGTTGTTAGAATCCATTTCTAAAGACTTTTTATAATCTATTAGAGCTTCTTTATGATTTCCCAGTCTAGACTTTATCAAGCCTGAATTTGAAAAATCGTCGGAAGTAAACTTTGCTTTATGTTTAGATTCAAAGGTTGAATTAAATACTGCAGCTGTTTCATAATCTTTAGTTTGAGCTAATGAAGATACAGTCAGCCTATATACATAATCATAGTCAACACCAGACTCTATAAGCTTTTTAAAAAGTGCAGAAGCATTTTCAAAATCTCTATTATTATAATAATTAGCTGCTATTTTATAGTCGTCATAAAACTTACGGTGATTAAATAATAATTTTAATTGTTGACCATCATTATGAGTTACAGAGCCGTCATCTAAGGTAATTGCATTATTATTTGGTACAATATTTATGTAAAAGTCATAAATAGACGAGATCATAAAAATAAAAAGAATAAAAATGAAATCATCTGGTTGATTAGTGTAAAAAATAATATATGCAAAAATAGCCGCTAAGATTAAGGACATTATAGGACCAAAAATAATCACTATTATTTGATTGTTTATAGAAACTTCTGTGTCATGCATTATACACAATCCGTGTTTCCAGAAACAAGGGTTGCTTTTGTTTAAGAAAAATTCTAATCTCCTAAAACCTAACTTAAAACTATTCTTTGAGTCTCCATAAGAGCCTAAATAAATACTAACTTTTTTCTGGGTTAAAAACAAAGCAAGAATACCATGTCCAAGTTCATGAATAAGAACTGTAATTGGTCTTAGCAGAAACCCAAGAAACATAAGCTTAAGTAAAACTTCTATGTACAATGAGATTATATTGTTTTAATAAATCTAAATTAAGTAATTAGAAACAATAAAAGCGAATTAATTTTAGTTTATAAAGCAATTTTACATAATGACTTATTATGGAATATAAAAATGTTCTGCGTTATGTAACTTTGCTTTGGTAAAAGCGAAGTTATTACCTCAAAATTTCTTTGATTTTTTTCTTTCTAAAAGTTTCTTTAAAAATGTAATGGAATACGCTTTTTGCTGAAAAGGCAGAGAAGAGGAGGCAAAATGTGTATGGAATGTGATTAGCACTATTGTTTGATGTCAAAAAATCGTGAAATATTGAATTTAATCGAAATATTGGGTTTTTATATTTAGCTTTTAAAAAATAAATTAGTTTTGTTTTTAAATTATCATTTATATTCCATGAAAAATATTTCAAATTTCCTGTTACTGGCATGCCTTATTCTTAACTTGAATATCTATTCGCAAATCCAAATTGGAGAAGACATTGATGGAGAAGTCTCGTTGGATTTATTGGGAAGTGCTACCGCAATTTCAGAAGATGGTTCCATAGTAGCTGTTGGAGTATATAGCAACGATGGAAATGGTACAGATTCGGGACAAGTTAAGGTTTACAGTAATGTTAATGGACACTGGACACAATTAGGCAGTACAATATATGGAAATGCAGGAGACTACTTTGGAACAGCTGTAGCATTATCCTATGATGGTACCATTTTAGCAACATCAGCTATTCGAAGTCTCGATTATCACACTAAAGTTTTTAAATTTAATGGTACTGATTGGATTCAACTTGGAGAAAGTTTTGGATTAGATTCTAATGATGGCTATAATTCATCTATGTCAATATCATTATCAAGTAATGGCCACCGAATAGCAATTGGAAGGCCTAAAAATAATGCTAAAGGTCAGGTTAGTATCTACCAATATAACGATGATAATTGGGTGTTATTAGGTCAGAAAATAGATGGTAGGGGGACTCAATTTGCAACATTAAAGGAAAATTTCGGGCATTCAATATCATTATCAGCCGATGGCAATAGAATAGTAATAGGAGCACCAGGAAGTGGATTATTGAAGGGAAAAGTTAGAGTGTATGAGTATGATGGATTAGATTGGGTTCAAATGGGATATGATTTTGGCCCGACAAATCAAGGTGGAGGAACAGGTGCATCCGTTTCTATGTCTGCAAATGGCAGTCGCATTGCGGTTAGTGTTCCTGGAACTGCTTTGCCATCTGCAATTATTTATGATTATAATGGTACAGAGTGGAAAAGAAACAAGTTTTTTAATATGGATGTGTCCAGGGTTTCTCTATCAGCCAATGGCAATCGTTTGGCTATTAGTGACAGCTTTAACGATTGGACAGGAGATGGCTTTTTTGGTGGAGGCTCTTTTGGTATTGTTAGAATTTACAATTATGATACTTTTTCTGATGAATGGACACAATTAGGCACCGATGTCCCTGGTGAAAATGCCTGGGATGAATTTGGAGCTTCTTTAGCACTGTCTGCTGATGGCAAAACATTTATTGCTGGTGCAATTAAAAATGATAACGACACTATGGATGCTCAGGGTCAAGCCCGAATATTTAACATAAACTTTAATGCTTTATTAAGTACAGTAGCTTTCGATTTAAATAATAATGGGTGTACATTAGCATCGGTTTTAGCAAATAATGTGAAAATAAAAATTATTAATGAAGATGGAGATATTGTGTCTTTCTCAAATATATTAGGGCTTTCAAAAGCATTGGTGCAAAAAGGAGCTTTTACTGTAACACCAATCTTAAATGATTCGCGTTTTACGGTTTTCCCAGTAAGTCAAGAAGTTGTTTTTAATAATTTAGCAGAAAGTAGATCGGTTAATTTTTGTATTTCGAGTAATGAAACTATAAACGATGTTTCTGTTACATTAATCTCCTTAGATGAAGCCCGCCCTGGCTTTGAATCTAAATATAAAGTTATTTATGAAAATTTAGGCACTACAATTGTAGATGGAAAGGTGTTCATTCAATTCAATGAAAATTTACAAGAATATGTAAGAGCAAGTATAACTCCAGATATTGAATCTTTAAACACTTTAACTTATAACTATGCCAATTTACAGCCTTTTGAAAAACGCAGTATAGATGTTACCTTAAAGACAAAAGAGCCTCCTTTAGTTAATTCTGGAGACGAATTAATTTTAAATTCGCAAATTGATATTGCTAGCTCATCAGATGATAATATTGAAAATAATGAATTTGACCTGCATGAGACAGCGATAAATTCCTTTGATCCTAATGATAAAAAAGTTTTGGAAGGCAATGAAATTACAATAGATCAAGTTGATGGTTATCTTCATTATGTTGTACGGTTTCAAAACACTGGAACAGCTAGTGCTATTAATGTTAGAATAGAAGATGTTTTAGACGAAAAACTTGACTGGAATACATTTTATCCTTTATCGTCAAGTCATTTAAATTATTTGCAAGTTTATAGTGGAAATTTGATTAGTTTTAATTTTGAAAATATCTTATTACCAGCAGAGCAAGATGATGAGCCAAATAGTCATGGATTTGTAGCATTTAAAATAAAACCAAAATCTGATGTGCAAATTGGAGATATAGTAACAGGAAAAGCCAGTATTTATTTTGATTATAATTTACCAATTGTAACTAATACAGTTAGTACAGAAATTGTAAATAATTTGTTAGGTATTGATGAAATTGGTTTAGAAAATTACTTTGAAATCTATCCAAACCCTACCAAAGGAAAAGTTTATATATCTTCAAAGTTAGGAGTTAAGATTAAAAAAATTGCTTTGTATCTAATTACAGGAAAACTATTGTTTGAAGATAAAGAATTTATTAAAGAAACAATCGATTTAAGTCAATTTCCAAAAGGAGTTTATTTTTTAAATATCTTATCAGATAAAGGTAGTATAACTAAAAAAATCGTAGTTCAATAGGGTTTTATTGCTAATGGCATAATAACTAGATATAATCGAAATATGATATTTGCACTATAATGTTCTGCGTTATGTAACTTTGCTTTGGTAAAATGTGTATGGAATGTGAATGATTATCGAATGCATAAATTAGCACTCTCTAATTTTGCAATATTCGGTTAAACACATTAAAGTGAATATCTTCGTGATTTGGTAAGACGTGATCAACTAAAAAACGCTAAATTTTCAGCATTAAAAGCAGCTATAACAGAAGGTGTGTATAGTGATGTTAGTACTAAATCTGTTCCTGATATTATGAAGGAAGTTGAAGACCGTATGCGAGCTGATGGGCGTTTATAGAGTATCTGGTAAAGCTGAAACTGATCTTGCCAAAATGTATGAATATGGTATTGAAACATTTGGATACTGATAATACAACTCTTGGACGTGATACATCAGAATTTATACTATCATTAAAAAGGTTTTCGTATAAATCCCATACTATTTTTATTTGGTCACAGATATTGATATTTTAATTGTTCGTGTATTGAATCAAAGCATGGATTATGAAAATAATCTGTAACCTCTATAAGGTATTCACCACAATAAAACATCAAATTTAAAAGTTTATAAAGCAATTTTGCATAATGGCGAATTATGAATTACTATTTGTATCATAATGTTCTGCGTTATGTACACTTTGCTTTGGTAAAAGCGAAGTTATTACCTCAAATCTTCTTTTATTTTTTTCTTACCAAAAGTATCTTTAAAAATGTAATGGAATACGCTTTTTGCTGAAAGGGCAGAGGAGTGGATGCAAAATGTGTATGTAATGGGTTATTTATTTGAAAACCTAAGTCAACCGTAAGTAAGGTTTAGAAATCTTAAATAAAGAGCTCAATAATTCTAAATACATGTTTAAAATTATACCACCCGATTTTAATTTTTTCTGTATTAATAGTAAGTTTAAATTACTTCTTTTACGGTTTTACGTAATCCGATACTTACTGAGATTTATTATATTTGGTTAGCAATAATTCTCCTTAATAATATTTATAAACTATTAATTAAAATTTTGTCACGCTTCATAGTATGTTAAATAGAGAAGAGCAAGTCTTGCCAGAACTAAAAAATCTTGATGATATAAGTTTACTTGAACTTCTATGTAAAACTGATAATAATGAAGTTTATGATGAATTTGTAAATAGGTTCTATAGTGATGTTTTAGAACAATGCAAAATCAAATGTAAATCTAGAAATATAGATCTTCATATTGGACAACAAATTGCTCATGAAACTTTTGAGCGAGTAAGGAAATATAAATCTTTTAACAAATCGAAATTAAGCGCTAAGAACCAAAGAAAAGCAATTTTAGGATGGTTATATAGATTTTTAATTCGTTTATTTTATGACTATCATAATTCACAAAAAAACAAAGAAGTCCAAATTAATTCTTATTTTGACGACTTAGCTGAATATGCTGAAAATATAAATGTTGAGAATTTAGCTTTTAAAAGAGATTTAGCTGTTATTATTTACAATAAATTAAATAAAAAAGAAAAAGATGTGGTTCTCACTGATTTAGAATATAAAAGAGGGCAATTATATTTACCAGATGATGTTTCTGAAACCTTAGCTAAGAAATTAGGAGTAAAAAAGGATACAATCAGAAAAATAAGGCAGAGAGCTATAAATAAAATTAAACTTGCTTTAGATGAAATCAACCAATAAGAAAAAACAACAGTTTACTATTGAAGATTTTGAAAAAGGTCTAATGCTTGCAGGGTTAATAACTCCACATACTGCGAGTGAAATAGATGAAGTTGAGGCTTTAAAAGAATACGATAAAGAAATAGCAAAGAAAAAGTCAATAATTTACTTTAAAAGAGCCGTTTTAGCTGCTGAAATTGTTGATAATTTGAAGGATGAATTTACATTTGGACGGGTTAAGTTTCAAAAACTAGTTTATTTATGTGAACACGCTTGTAATATGGATTTACAAAGTAGGTATGCTAAATTTGCTGCAGGTCCTTTCGATAATAAGTTTATGCACTCTATAAATAGTGAGTTTAAAAAACAAAAATGGTTCAACGTAAAATATGATAAAAGTAAAGGTTATAATAAACCTGTTTATACCATATCAGAGAACTTTGATAAATATAAAATTTACTATTCAAAATATTTTGACGAACAAAATGAAGACATTCATAATGTTATTGAGCTATTTAGGAAAACAAAAACCAGAGAAGTTGAATTAGTTGCTACAATATACTACTGTTTATTAGAAATTAAGGAAAATAATCAACTACGAAATAGAAAAACCTTATTAGATAATTTCTATAAATTCGCTGATTCTAAAAAACAATTTTCTGAATTTGAGGTTCTTAATTCTTTAGATTGGATGAAGAAAAAAGGTGTCTTACCTCTATAAAAATCAAACAATATCAAATAACAATAATTTAATCTTACTTTCTTTTTTTGAAGTGAATTTAATAATGTCACGCTTCTAAGTATTAGAGGTGTAATACTATTTTATATGGCAACAAAAAACGAGAAATTGATAGGAACACTAATTGGTGCAGGGTTAGGTGGATTTATAGCTCTGAACCAACAATATAAGATAAAAGATAATATTGAAGATGTAAATGATATTTGGTTTATTCTTAAAGGTATTTTGTTAGGTGGAATAAGCGGTTATACGCTATCAAGTATTTTAGGTAGTCCAAACAATACAATCAATTATACCCATTATTTCAAAGGCAAACGTGTATATGAAGGGATAACATATGCTGATAGATTCAAAAAACGAATGGCTGAACATAAGGCAGATGGTAAACTATTTACATGGGTAGTAAAAGATGCGCCTAAACCTAGAGTTGATGCACTAATGCTTGAAAAAAAACGCATAAAAGCATTTAATCCGATTAATAACATTCAACATAATAATAAGAGCAACATTTAAATGAAACAAGATTTTTTAAAATATTATAAATCCAGCGTGCTGATTTTCCTAATTGGGATTTTACTATTTATAGTTTTAACAGCAAAAGATTATTGGAGCTTATCCATTTCTGTCTTTAGTATAGTAAGCACCTTACTTATTCTAATTACAACTTACTTATGGAAGTATAAACCTTTTATTTGGTTGTATTGGGTGGATGATTTTTCTGGAAGGTATGAAGGTGTCTTAAGTTTTCAATATAGAGACGAATCTGGAAAGATTAAAACGGGAGAATTAAAGCATGTGAAATTAATAAACCAAAGTGGAAGTCGAATAACAGTTTCGTCTTTTACAATTAAACAAGATGGTACAAAGTCCTCTTTATCAGTAAGCAAAGGAATGTTTGTTGAGAAAACAGAAGATGAACAACATTATCGTTTGATTTACAATTATTTAAATAATGGAAGTTCAGAACAGGGTTTCCCCCCTCATTATGGAACAGAGGTCATCAAATTTATAAATAAAAGCGATGGAAAGCTTTTATCGGGTGGATATTACACAGAAAGAGAACCTTTCCAAACAAAAGGAGAATTCCTAGAATTAAAATGGGTTAGTGATGACCTAAATCACGAATTTTAAAATTAAAAAAAAATGGCTGTATTACATAAAGAATTTATTAGTTATAATAAGAATATTAGATTAAGTGAGGCTAGAAAAGATAGTCTAAAAAAGAGTAGAAAAAAATTACGTAAAAAAATGCGTGATTGGTTTAAAGAAAATAAACCAAATGAGTTACAGCCAAAGTTTGGTGGTCAAGGATCATTTAATATGAATACAGGAGTAAATCCTATTCCTATTTATAATGAAGAAGGAGAAAAATTGCTTAAGTATGATTTAGATGACGGTGTATATTTTATAGAAAAAAAGAATGAAGATAATAAAAGAGCAATTGGTACTTGGCATGATTGGGTATTCGATTCTGTAGATAATCATACAGGTGAAGAGTCCATAAGGAAGACTACTTGCGTAAGAGTAGTTTTTGCAGATGGACATCACATAGACCTGCCTATTTACTACAAAAATGATGAGTTAATAGAATTAGCTCATAAATCAAAAGATTGGCTAGAAAGCGATCCTAAAGAGTTTGTGAAATGGTTCAATGATCTAAAAACAAATCAGTTAGAAAGAATAGTGAGATATTTAAAAGCTTGGAAAAATTATAGAGAAAATAATAATAATGGTTTAAAGTTACCAAGTGGATTTGAACTAACAATATTAGCCGCTAATAATTATGTCGACGATGATAATGATGATAAGTCTTTTAGAGAAACAATCCGAAATATTAATATTGAATTGAACAAAACAAATGGATTTAAATGTATAAGACCAACAACTCCTAAGGATGAAGATGTCTTTGATAATTATTCAGATACTAGAAAAACTAACTTTTTAAATACATTATCCAGCTTATTAAAAGATTTAGACAAAGCCAATGAAGAAAAAAACTTTAAAAAGGCATCAGAAATTTTAAGAGATAATCAATTTGGTGATCGTTTCCCATTAGGAGAGGATAAAGATGAAGAAGATAAAAGTAAAGCCCTAAAAAGAGCAATAGGTTTAGCCTCAATAACTCCAAAACCTTATGGATATTAAACAAGAAATAAATGAAGTATTATTAAAATATAAAACGCTTTCTTATAACTCAAATAGTAATCATATTTCTGGTGAATTATTTATAAGTAAAGATGATTCTTATGATATTCTAATTGATTTAAGTTCATATCCATCTAGTTTCCCTAATGTTTTTGAAACTAGTGAGCGAATTCCTATAAAAGTAGATAGGCATATTTATACAGATACGGGCTCTTGCTGTTTAACTACAAAAGCAAAAGCACAGGTTCTTTTAAAGACGCAAATAACTAGCTTAACTATCTTTATTAAAGAAATAGTAATACCATATTTTCAAAATAATTCATATTTTGAAATAAATAAAAAATATAAGACAGACGAACATTCACATGGAGTTTTAGGAATTGTAGAAGGCTATCGAGATATTTTGAAAATGAATAAAGATTACTTAATAGCTAAATTGATGTATAATAGGATTAACGGAGAAAAACTAAAAATTCATAATAATTGTTATTGTGGTAGCGGTATTACTTTGAAAAAATGCACTTCAGGTTTACATGATAAACATTATAGGCTCTTTAAAAAAATTGATAAACCTTTATTAGAATATGACTTATATAATTACTTAGCAAAACATTTAACCCTAAAATAATTACTTAAATTTCCCTGTTCCATAATTAACCCGTTTCTTAAAATCAATTACTTCATCCCTTAATTTCTTATTCGCATTATCTATAAGCTCATTCTGTACTTTCATAATACGTAAAAGGTCGTGAATAGCATTTAAATTCTCTAATTGTGCATAAACAATCTGCTCAAGTTGTGCTTTAGTATATCGTGTTTTATTCATTGGTGTAATTTTTTAATACAATTGTATCATTTTTCTATACGAATGTATCAAAAATAAACCTAAATTCAAATATAAAGTTTAAAAATTTGATACTTATGTATCAACTATCTATATTTATGTGTAAAAAAATGATACTTTTATGACTAATTTAGGTCTATATTTAGCTAAGAAATCTATTAACAAAGCAGAAGTTTCACGTAAAACAGGAATTAGTAAATCTCGCATGAGCCAATTAAGCTCTAATGAATCTACAAAACTTCGAGTAGAAGAACTATATCTTATTGCTTTAGCTATTGATGTTGACCCTTGCGAAATTTTTAAAGAAATCTGTGCAGACTTAAAATTAAAAGAAGAAAACTAATGTCTTCCTTAATTATAGATTTTCTAAAATCTGAACTCCAAAGTTTTGATTTAGAATTAACAATAAAAACTGATGGGAGGGAAGAGGTAGATTTTTTAATTGGAGATAAGCAATTATATCTACAATCCATAGATTTAGATACTACACAACGAAGTATTAAAATTGCAAAACAAGGCTTAGGAGAATTAAAAGATAATTTATTTGTCGCTTTGGTTTTAATTATTGATAAAACTCCACGAGCATTATATCTAATACCGTCTAAGTAATTATTAGAATCCGATAATGATGCCTTTGTAAATAATGAAGTTAGTTTAATGCCAAGTTTATCTAATTGGGAAATTAAAATATTTTCTAATGGTTTACATAAATTAGAAGTGTATAATATTTCAAATCAGATAGAAAAGCTACATCAAAAGTTTTGAAAGTAAAAAAATCCCCCTATGAAGGAGGAGGAGGAAAATTTGTAATACCAAGCTCTAGCTTAAATAACCTAATAGCGTGTACATAAATTTTATGTTTAGGCATATAAATTACTTTAAAACTACACTTAGGGTTTATAGCTAAGAATAAATAATTGCGATTACGACTAGACCTTAGCCTAAAATAGAAAAGATAACGAACATCCATAATAAAAATATTTAAAGTTAAACCTTAGCACCGTGCCAAGGAAAGCCGATTGCCATGTTTAGAATGAGTCAAATGCAAGGGTGAAAGCGGTTTACGATGCGTTGGGTGTAGTGTTGGCTAAATAGCTTTCATTTATTTACCCTTGCATTTCACGAACCGAAAAACATAACTTTGGTGTGACTTGTGTGCGTATCAAACTAATTTTGGCTAAAACAATAGGTGAGTGGAGCGTCCATATTTTAGGGGTCTAGTAATACATAATCTTAAGAGTTCTAATTTTAAATGTACCTAAAAACAATCTTAAGAAGTTAGCCCGTTTCCTAAAATATAGCGTAACGAGCCGTATATTGTTTCCAAAATTATATGCAGTCTTGAATTTTTGTTTCTTTTGTTTCAAGACAAAAGACAATGCCAAATGTTAATAACTAGTCAATAAGTACTGGATAAGATTTACAGAAAAGTACTATAATTTCTTAATTTTAATAAAATTTAAGAATTATGAGAAATTATAAAGATGAGGAGGAAGAAAATGCAAATGAAAACATTCCTCCAAGAACTACTAATCAATGGGAAACTTTAAACGACAACCCCATAGATAAAAAATGATATAAAGGTAAAAGCAATTGATAGAGTGATAGATATTCTTAATCTTTTTGCTCTAATATTCACTACTCCAATATTATGATTAATTCCCGTATCCAAATCAATTATTCTTTGTTTATAATATAGCTTTAATTGATTTTCACCGTTGATCGCTTCATAATAAGAATGGATTAATTTTTCTGGTTTACAACCAGGCATCGTCATCTTAGCAGGTAATATGTTTCCCAATAAAATACCGGAAGTTATAAACATTATAATGGCGATAGAGAAAAAGAAAGGGTCGATTTCTGAATATTCTAAATCAAAAAGTTTACTTAAGGAATATGAAATAATTGAGAAATAAATACCAATAGTCACATAACTTTTATTAGTTACTTCTCTAAATGATTTAAAAGTTTCTGTTAAGTGGCTGATGGCTTCGTTATAAATTAATCCTAATGATTCTTTCTCGTATTTTTCGATATCAAACTCCATATATTATTTTAAATCTAATAACACTAATATATGAAGATAAATTCGTTGTTCCAATATTGGGTAAAATCAATCCAACCAAAGGGAGTTTAAAATTTCTATTTCTATTCAACATAATGTTAGAAGTACTAAACAAAAGAAGTTTAATCGGAGCTATACATATAACAAGTGTATAGATTATTTAAAACTGATTGAAATACTAGACATCTCAATTTTATACTCTTGTGGCAACCTAACGAAAAGCTCGTGAAAAAAATATAACGAGAATATTCTCGCCAACGAAAAGTTTAAAACGAATCTAAAAGTTAGCTTTTTTTTGGCCCTTCGACTGCGCTCAGGACAAGCTTAGGCAAGCGATTGTACGGAACCTGCCTACCGGCAGGCAGGTATTAAAATTAAACGAAAAGCTAAAACGATAATGTTTCCACAATTAGCTTGACATAATTACTATCGATATAAGTCTAAAGACATTATATCTGCAATTATGTCAAATATCGCCCAAAAGCGCTATTTCGCTAATTGTTATAAAATGTACTATAATTAATATTATGTAAAATAGAATTTTTAACAACACGCTCACCCATTAAGTATTTACAATTCACTCAAGATATTTAGTTTTGTGTGATTCTTTAAAACGAGTTTTCTAAAACTAGACTTAATTACTAAATCATTATCTTGTAAATATTAATCGAAAATCAAATGCAACACCAGATTAAATATAGGTTTAACAATGTTAAATTTGCACTAAAATATAAGTTCCTCTTTTATAATACGACATATACTAGTATATTTGTTGGCCTTTAAGTTTACATGAAAAACATGAAATCTAAACCAAAGTCTAAGACTGAAAAAAACCGTTTGCACTTACTACATCAGTATTATAATTATACTGGGTTTTATAGTTTTGTTTGGGATGCTGTTAAAAAAGCTTTGCCTGTAATAATACTACTAGTTGCTGGGATTTATGTTTTAAATCATTTTTTTAATATTAATGATGCTTTGGTTCGTATGACCGAAACACTGCCCGCTTATGGTGTGCTTACTTTTTTCTTTGTATCTGAAACTCTTTTAGGGATTATTCCGCCAGAGGTTTTCATTGCTTGGTCTGGAAAAATGCCAAACCCTTGGCTGTATCTTAGTTTTTTAGCTTTTCTATCGTATTCTGGTGGTCTTATATCGTATTGGTTAGGTGTTTTTATTACAAAAATACCAACTGTTCATAACTACTTAGAGGTTAAAATGGCCAAACAACTTAAGAATTCTAAAAAATGGGGAGGCTTCCTTATCATTGTTGGAGCCCTTTTACCACTACCCTTTTCTATGTCTTGTGTAGCGGCAGGTATTATTAACTTTCCGTTTAAAAGCGTTGTCCTTTATGGATCCTTGCGTTTATTACGTTTTGCGATCTATGGACTTATTATTTTTAATGTCCTATAAAAGCACCTAAAATCTAGGCTTTTAGACTTCCACATTGTATTTTTGTTTTATAAAAAAAATCTATGTTATCCTTTATCAATATTTTTCGATTGGTTGCCTTTTTTGAAGGTGTTTCCTATATTCTATTACTCTTTATTGCAACACCAATAAAGTATCTCTCTGAAGATCCTCAATATGTAAAAATGTTAGGCATGCCACATGGTATTTTATTCATGGGCTATGTTATTTTAGCTTTCATGTATAAAAAAGAAACTCATTGGACTAACAATCAATTTTTAGTCATTCTATTGGCTTCTGTAATTCCTTTTGGTACCTTTTACATCGATCGTAAATATTTAAAAAAACTCGCTTAATACAAGAAACTGTTAAAACTGTAAAAAATGGATAACTACCGTCACTTGATTTATAAGTACCTTATAGAACTTGGAATTACTGAAAATACAGCAGAATATTTGAATATGTTGGGACTCCTCATCATATTACTTATTGTTGTATTTGTTATTGATTTTGTAACACGAAAGATTCTGGTGAAGACTTTCAATCAGTTTGCTTCAGCATCAAAAACAAATTTTGATGATATGCTGGTCGCTAACCATGTACCTCGGAATATAGCCCACATCATTCCGCTCTTGGTAGCCATGGAATTTACGCCCATTATTTTTAAAGATTTCCCTAATTTTGACGGTGTTATTGAAAAAGGACTTCAGGTTTTTGCTATCGTATTAACACTTTGGATTGTAAGGAGTTTTCTTAATACTTTAAAGGATTACTTTAAGACACTTCCTCGTTTAAAAGATAAGCCTATAGATAGTTATATTCAGGTTTTTATGATTTTTGCTTGGGTAGCAGGTTTTATGTCAGCCATAGCCATTATTACCGACACACCTTTCATCAAATTCATAACAGCTCTTGGTGCGGCCTCAGCTGTAATTATACTTGTATTTAAAGACACTATTTTAGGTTTTGTTGCCAGTATTCAAGTATCTATTAACGATATGGTACGCATTGGCGATTGGATTACATTTGAAAAATATGGTGCCGATGGCGATGTAATTGAAATTAATTTGTCGACCGTTAAAGTTCAAAACTTTGATAAAACGATAACAACCATTCCAACTTATGCCTTGATTTCTGATTCTTTTAAAAACTGGCGTGGAATGATGGATTCAGATGGACGGCGTATTAAGCGTTCGGTATCCATTAAGATGGATAGTGTACACTATCTTAACAAGGAACATTTAAAAGCACTTAGTAGTATTCAGCTTATAAAGACTTATTTAGAGCAACGGCAAGCTGATATTGATAGTTTTAACACCGATCATAATATTGATAAGTCTATATCGCTAAACGGCAGAAATCTTACCAATTTAGGGGTTTTTAGAAAATATGTTCAGACCTATATTGAAAATCACTCGGCTATTAATAAGGACATGACTATTATGGTGCGTCAGTTAGCACCAACTACACAAGGAATTCCTGTTGAGATCTATGCTTTTAGTAATGATAAGCGCTGGGAAAATTACGAATATATCATGGCCGATATCTTCGATCATTTAATCGCAGCACTTCCCTACTTCGATTTGGAAGTTTTTGAACTGCCAAGTGGTTCTAGCTTTAAAGGGGTAAATGTTTAGGGAATTATTTTAATAACATTTAAAAAATAAACTATTGTTAATTTTAAAATAAAATAAAAACTTCTAACTTACTTTAACAATATTCTACTGTTTTTATTAATTCATTAAGTTTTAATTACAGATCCTTTAACAGCAATAATAAGTTATAAAAGTAGTTTTGTGCCTATAAACAATTAATTTATAGGCTATGACGTTAAAATTATACTTGTTAATTCCTTTCTCAATATTCTTTTTGAAAATAGGAAATGCACAAAATTTAGAGTACACAAAGAACTCTACTAATACCTCTTCAAAGACGTTTTTAGACAGAACCGAATTTAAAGTTAGTTATTTCGGTAATATTTTCTGGAACAATGGTTTAGTCTTTGGGACTGAATACCTATGGAAAGAAAAGAAGAAAACTAAAAATAGAAAACGTGGACAAAGAACAAATACACATCAACTTCTTCTAAACGGAAACCTAGGTTTCACCACTAATTTCTCAACTAAAACTGATACGGGAATCTTTACAAATTATGGACTGACTTGGAGAAGAACTAATAAAAAGGGGAAACAATTTAGTATAACAATTAACCCTTTAGGGTATTATCGCTCTTTTTTACCCGAAACCTATGAAGTTATTGGAGATAATGTGAAGAAAGTCTTTCTTCCAGGTAGAGGCTACTACGCGCCATCTATTTCTGTGGGTATTGGTAAACAAAGAAAAGATAAAAAAATAACAGGTCGGTTTTTTAATGTCAACCTCATGCTACGTACCCCTTATAATGCAGGGGCTTTACCTACTATTAGTTTACAATATGGTTACCGTTTTAATTTTAAAAAGAAAAAAAGAAATGCAAAAAATAATTAATAATTACTCAAAAGCCATACTATTAATAGTTGTTTTATGGACTACTTTTTCATGCTCTAAAGACGAAAATATTAGCAATTTAAATGAAACATTATTTGTACGTCATAAAAACGCAGATATGCCAGCTTATATTCATGGTAACGCTTCAGAAAAAGTATTTCTCATTATATTACATGGAGGGCCTGGAGGTATAGGGTTAAGCTATCGCACTAGTACTATTAAAAGTGTTATTGAAAAAACGTGTGCTGTTGTTTATTTTGATCAACGCGGATCTGGAATGGCTCAAGGTAGTTATTCTAAAAATGGAATAAACATAGATATAATGGCAGAAGATGTTTTAGCACTTGCAAAGGTCATTAAACATAAATACGGCAATGACTCTCGGTTATTCCTTATGGGACATAGTTGGGGTGGCACATTAGGTCCTGCTACATTATTAAAAGATCAAAGTGATTTTTTAGGATGGATTGATGTAGATGGTGCACATAATTCTAAAAATATGTATTCAGAATATATCGCTAATTTTAAAAGAGTTGCTTCAGAACAAATTGAAATTGGAAATGATATTGATTATTGGGAATCGGTCATTGACTTAGTAAACAATATTGATCCTGAGTATAATATTAAGGATATATATAAGCTAAATAGTGAAGCATTTATAGCTGAAGAAAAGCTAGAAAACGCAAAATTGATTAATAACATAGAAATCGAAGACAATAAAATTATTTTTAAATACAATATATTGACACTCTTATGGAATATGAGTAAAATACAATCCATTTTAGATGAAAATCTTTTTGAAAATGTAAATTACACTGATAGACTTTCAGAAATCAAAATACCTTCTTTAGTACTTTGGGGTAAATACGATATGGTTGTTCCTCCAAAATTTGCCCAAGAAGCTTTTGATAATTTAGGTTCTAATGAAAAAAAAGTAGTGATTTTTGAAAAATCTGGCCACTCACCTATGTTTAATGAGCCTGATTTATTTGCAAATGAAGTGATTCAATTTATCAATCAAAATAAATAAATACGCTTTGATTAAATCGAATTAAAACAAAAAAACCTGTTAAGTGTTATTACTTAACAGGTTTATATGTATAAGAGAGTAATATATACTCTAAATATTAGAAGCCAACCAATCCCCTACTTCAGTAGTTCCGTAAGACTTACCACCATCGGCTAAATCTTCTGTAACAATACCTTTAGCAAGTGCTGCATTAACAGCATCTCTAATCGCTTTACCTTCTTCAGGTAAGTTAAAAGCTGTTTCAAACATCATCGCTGCAGATAAAACGGTCGCCATAGGGTTTGCTATATTTTTTCCAGTTGCTTGTGGATAAGACCCGTGAATAGGCTCGAATAAAGCAATATCAGACCCCATAGATGCCGATGGCATGAGCCCCATAGATCCTGAAATTACAGAAGCTTCATCGGTTAAAATATCTCCAAATAAATTTTCAGTAATTAATACATCGTAGCTATTTGGCCATTGTACCAAACGCATAGCTACAGCATCAACAAATTCGTAACTCACTTCAACCTCTGGGTAATCTTTTTCCATTGCTTGAACTGTTTCTCTCCATAAACGAGATGTTTCTAATACATTGGCTTTATCAACACAACATAATTTCTTAGAACGTGTCATTGCTAACTCAAAACCTTTTTTAGCCAAACGTTGTACTTCTGCTCTTGTGTAAACACAGTTATCAAAAGCAGTTTCTCCACCGTCTCTTCTTCCTTTTTCACCAAAGTAAATACCTCCAGTTAACTCTCTTAAGAAAACTAAATCGGTACCTTCAATACGCTCTTGTTTTAAAGGTGATTTATCTAGTAAAGACGGGAATGTAAATGTTGGTCTAACATTAGCAAATAACCCTAATTTTTTCCGCATTTTTAATAAACCTTGCTCTGGACGTACTTTTGCAGAAGGATCATTATCAAAACGCGGATGACCAATAGCACCAAATAGCACAGCATCTGAAGCCGCACAAATATCGTGCGTAGCATCAGGATAAGGCTCTCCAACGGCATCAATAGCAGCGGCACCTGTTAAAGCTGGTTTCCAAGTTATTTCATGTCCAAATTTTGTAGCTACAGCATCACTCACTTTTACAGCTTGATCTATAACTTCTGGTCCTATTCCGTCTCCGGCTAAAAGGGCAATATTAAATTTCATTGTGTTTTATTTTTAATCTTTATTTTTATATCTATACTTTTTATTTGGGCGTTATCCAAAAAGGAGATCAAGCATTATTCGTGGGTTAATATTTTAATTATTCAACTCAAGAATATAAATATTTAACGACTTGCTTCCGTTATGGTCGGCAAGCTCAAAACATTTAGCTTAAGGAGAGCGCAGTCTCCCGTTTATTTTTAACTCAACTAATTATAATGTTAAGCATTTTTTCTGTAGCTTTAATAGCAGATACCGTTTGATCTGAATCTAAACCACGTGTCTTAAACTCTTCTTCTGTATTTTTCCAAGTAATAACCGTTTCACATAATGCGTCCGAATTACTTCCCGGAGGTATCCTTACAGCATAATCAATCAACTTTGGAAGTACTATTTTTTTCTTTTTAAACGCCTGTTTAATGGCATTCATAAAAGCATCAAACTGTCCGTCTCCTTGTGCGCTTTCCTCAAAAGTCTCATTCTCTATAGTCACAGAAACTGTTGTAGAAGGTTTTAATCCTTTAGAATGTGTTAATACATAAGAGTTCACTTTTACTTTCTCTTCGTAATTACGATCTAAAACATCCGAAATAATATAAGGCAAGTCCTCTTTTGTAACCACTTGCTTTTTATCACCTAATTCAATAATTCTTTGTGTTACTTTTCTAAGGTCTTCATCATCGAGTTGAAGTCCTAATTCTTGTAAATTCTTTTGAATATTAGCTTTTCCAGAAGATTTTCCTAAAGCATATTTTCTAGTTCTACCAAAGCGTTCTGGCATCAGCTCACTAAAATAGAGGTTGTTTTTATTGTCACCATCGGCATGAATTCCAGCAGTTTGCGTAAACACATTAGCGCCTACAACAGGTTTGTTAGACGGAATCATAACCCCAGAAAATGTTTCAATTAGTTTGCTAATTGTAAACAAATAAGTTTCTTTTACACCAATTTGTATATTCGGCATAAAATCGTTTATAACAGCAATAGTACTCGCCATAGGTGCATTACCCGCGCGTTCTCCCATACCATTTACCGTTAAATGTAAACCATCTGCACCTGCTTTTAAAGCCTCCATAACATTTGATACGCCTAAATCGTAATCGTTATGGGCATGAAAATCAAAATGTAAATCAGGATACAAATCTTTAATCTCTTTAACAAAACCAAACGATTCTTGTGGTGTTAAAACACCCAAGGTATCGGGAAGCATAATGCGCTTAACAGGTTGCGTAGATAGAAACTCTAAAAATTCTAAAACATAAGCCTTAGAATTTCGCATACCATTACTCCAGTCTTCTAAATAAATATTGGTTTCAATATTGTTTTTAGAAGCTAAAGCAATATTATCTTCTATTTCTTTAAAATGCTGATTTGGAGTCTTTTTTAACTGATGAGTTAAATGATTTAATGAACCTTTAGTTAAAAGGTTTTGAACTTTTGCTCCTGCTTCAAGCATCCAATTAACAGACACGCCTCTATCAACAAAAGTTAACACTTCAACAGCTTCCAAATAGTTGTTTTGAGATGCCCATTCAGTAACATCTTTAACCGCTTGAAGCTCACCTTCAGACACACGTGCCGATGCAATTTCAATACGATCTACTTTTAATTCTTCCAATAAAAGCTTAGCAATTGTAAGCTTCTCTGAAGCAGAAAACGACACGCTCGAGGTTTGTTCACCATCGCGCAATGTCGTATCCATTATTTCTATGTGCTTTAAACTCATGTTTTAGAAAGGGCGAGACTCTGTAAACGTTTCAATCTCACTTTTCATGTTTTGTAAATAGTCGATATCATCAAAACCATTTAACATGTTTTCTCTCTTGTACCCATTAATATCAAAAGATTCTTGCGTTCCTGATGACAATAAAGTAATTGTTTGAGCTTCTAAGTTAACTTCTAATTCTGTGTTAGCATCTGCATAAATAGCTTCAAAAATTTCATTTGAAAATTCTGCACTAATTTGCACTGGTAAAACACCAATATTTAAACAGTTATTCTTGAAAATATCTGCAAAGAAACTAGATACTACACAACGAAAACCATAGTCGTAAACTGCCCAGGCAGCGTGTTCTCTAGAAGATCCAGAACCAAAGTTCTTTCCTCCTACCAATATCTTTCCTTTATAAATAGGATTGTTTAAAACAAAATCTGTTTTTGGTGTATTATCACCATTATACCTCCAATCGCGGAATAAGTTATCTCCAAACCCATCACGTGTTGTTGCTTTTAAAAAACGTGCTGGTATAATTTGATCTGTATCTACATTCTCAATTGGCAATGGAACTGCGGTACTTGTTAGTGTTGTAAATTTATCGTAAGCCATAATTTTGTATTCTGTCTGCCAGTATTCAGTGGGCAGTTATTTTTATATTTTTATGCGAATCCTTCAAAAGTCCTCTTTAGGGATTTACAATAATTCTCTTGGATCTGTAACAACTCCTGTAACCGCTGCAGCAGCTGCGACTAATGGACTCGCTAATAATGTTCTTGATCCTGGTCCTTGACGACCTTCAAAGTTTCTATTAGATGTACTTACGGCATATTTACCTGCAGGTACTTTATCATCATTCATTGCTAAACAAGCCGAACACCCTGGTTCTCTTAAAACAAAACCAGCTGTTTCAAAAATATCTAATAAACCTTCTTCTTTTATTTTAGCTTCAACAATATGTGATCCTGGAACTAACCAAGCTGTAACATTGTCTGCTTTTTGTCTTCCTTTAACAATAGATGCAAATGCACGGAAATCTTCAATACGACCATTGGTACAACTACCAATAAATACGTAATCAATTTTCTTACCAATCATTTGTTCATTCTCAGCATATCCCATGTAAGCTAAAGATTTGTCGTAAGTTGCCTTACCACCTTCAACAGCATCAGCAGAAGGAATGTTATTAGAAATTCCCATTCCCATACCTGGATTTGTACCATAGGTAATCATAGGTTCAATATCACTGGCACTAAACGTTAATTCTTTATCAAAAACAGCCGCATCATCCGTTTTTAATGTTTCCCAATATTTCATAGCTTTATCCCAATCGGCACCTTTAGGTGTTTTAGGACGTCCTTTAATGTAATCGAACGTTTTTTCATCTGGAGCAATCATACCACCACGGGCACCCATCTCAATAGATAAGTTACAAACCGTCATACGACCTTCCATAGTCATGTTTTCAAAAACATCACCTGCATACTCAACAAAATACCCTGTAGCACCAGAAGTTGTTAATTGAGAAATAATATATAATCCAACATCTTTAGGAGTCACCCCTTTACTTAAAGCACCGTTAACACTAATACGCATTTTCTTTGGCTTAGGTTGCATAATACATTGCGTCGTTAAAACCATTTCAACTTCAGAGGTACCAATACCAAAAGCAATAGCGCCAAAAGCACCATGAGTAGATGTATGTGAATCTCCACAAACAATGGTTGCTCCTGGAACAGTAATACCATTTTCTGGCCCTACAACGTGAACAATACCATTATTTTGATGACCTAACCCCCAGTGACTTATACCGTATTGGTTAGCATTATCTTCTAATGTTTTTAATTGATTAGCAGATAAAGGGTCTTCAACTGGTAAATGTTGGTTAATTGTTGGAGTGTTATGATCTGCAACAGCGAATGTACGCTCTGGATATAATACACTTAAACCTCTGCTTTTTAATCCTACAAAAGCTACAGGACTTGTAACCTCATGAATTAAGTGACGGTCTATATATAATACGTCTGGTCCATCTTCAATGTTTCGCACCACATGCGAATCCCATACTTTGTCAAACAATGTTTTACTCATAAATTCTTTAAATTTTGTATTAAAAACCACTCAAAACTAGAGTAAATCTAGTATTTGGAGGCTATAAGTCTTTGCAAATTTATGCTTTATTGCAGATATTTAAAACTTTAAGAAGCTTTGCTGTGAAATTTTTATAAAATTACTAATAGATATAATCTTTATTGAATTTAATTCAATAGAACAATAGAATTGATTATAATTTTAAAACGGACTTTTAAAGCAATGTTTGTTGTTTACTTTCATTAGGAACTGTAAGGGTATACCCTAATTCACTATTTAGTTTTTTTATAAAATACGCAGACAATAAAGGGGATTCTTTTTCGATGTTTTGATGAATAAAAAAATCAATCTCTTTAATTCCAGAATCTTTCCAAATTTTTAATCGTTTTACCCAATCATCTAAGCGAGAATAGTCTGTTTCATGATTGGCACCTACGTATCTAACAAAAGCAGTCGCATTGGTTAATCGCATATGCATTAAATCGCGTCTGCCAGCAGTATCAACAATGACATTAGATATGTTATTTTCTTCTAATAATTGATATAATTCTTTAGATATAGTTTCATCGTTATACCAGTCTGTATGTCTAAACTCAACAGCCAATGGGACTTCTTTAGGCCAATTTTCAGCGAAAGCAACAACGCGATTAAAATCTTTAGGCGCAAAATTACTATGCATTTGCAAGAATAGTGTCCCTAGTTTTTCTTTTAAATTAGAAGCATTGTACAAATAATGTTCAACAATTTCTTGAGTCTCATTTAAACGTTTCCAATGACTGATTTCTTGATTTAGTTTCGGAAAAAATTTAAACCCTTTAGGTGTTTTTTCATACCAAGTTGAAAACTGTTCGGCAGGAAAAATGCGATAAAATGTGGCGTTTAACTCAATAGCATTGAATTGTTTCGAGTAATATCCCAGTTCATCTTTAGTACCTCTTGGATAAAAACCTTTGAGGTCTGCCCTATTCCATTTAGCGCAACCTACATAAATATCAGGAATATTATCATCCTTCACCTTATTTAAAACGTGTTGGGTGTCTACGTGGTCTTTGGGTAAGGTGAAATCTATATCTTGAGGATTATTGACACTTCCAAATTTCATAAGAATCTTCTTTTTTTTCAAAAATAACTAAATTTTAACAGTGTAGTTTTGGAATTATTTTTAAATTTGGAACGATCATTTCAAATAAATATGCCTAAAGTAGAAACATTCGATAAGGAGTTAGCCATAAAAAGGGCTACAGAGGTCTTTCATGATAAAGGTTTTAACGCCACTTCCATGCAAGACTTAGTTGATGCCACGACGCTTAATCGATCCAGCATATATAATTCATTTGGAAGTAAATTAGAATTGTTTTTAGAGTGTTTAAAATCATATCAAGGCATTTATGCTATTAAAGTTTCAGAGATATTAGATAAGGCTCACAATTCTTTACATGCTATAGAACTTCTTTTCGAATTTTATTTATATGAAATGATACAGGATAAAGATGATAAAGGGTGTTTGATTACGAATTGTATTTCTGAAATGGCCAATCAAGAAAAAGCTATTATAAATTTTCTAAGTCAAAATCAGAAATCTTTCATCGAATTATTAGAAGAATTAGTAGCTAATGGTCAGAAAAAATCTATTATAAACCTTAATAGAACTCCTAATGAATATGCACTGTATTTATTCTCATCTATTCAGGGTTTTAGAACGACTGGGATTTTAATATCAAATAAAAAAGACTTGCATATTATAGCAAAGACTACTATACAAACATTAATTTAATTTTTTTTTAACCTATTTGGAACGATTGTTTCAGATAGAAAATATCCTATGAAAATCAAAATAGAAAAACTTATAAAATATCTCAAATAATATAAATCTAATTTTTTTAACTCTATTTGGAACGATTGTTTCAAATGTAATATGTAAATCACATGAATAAATTGAAAAACAAAGTCGCCGTGATAACAGGTGCAAACAGTGGAATTGGCTTAGCAACAGCCAAATTATTTTTAAAAGAAGGAGCCAAAGTGGTTATTTCTGGAAGACGCCAGGAAGCTTTAGATGAAGCAACAGAACACCTGGAAGGAGATTTTATTACGGTTTTGGCAGATGTATCGAAACCTGAAGATAATGTTAGGTTAATAAAAGAAGCGACCTATACATTTGGATCAATAGATATTCTATTTCTAAATGCAGGTGTAGCCCCTATTGCTCCTATCACAGATGTTAATGAACATCATTATAATGATGTTTTCAATATCAATGTTAAGGGGCCAATTTTAACAGCAAAAGAAGCTTTACCGCATTTAAATGATGGAGGTACTATACTATTTACTGGCTCTATAGTAACTCAAAAAGCATTTGATGGTTTTGGAGTATATTCTGCTAGTAAGGGAGCTTTACGTGCTTTTTCGAAAGTATTAACTTCTGAAGTAAAATCAAGAGGAATTCGTGTTAATACGATTGCCCCAGGACCAATTGATACGCCTATTTTTGGAAAAATGGGGTTACCAGAAGATGTATTGGAAGAAACAGGAAAAAGTTTTGCTGCTATGGTGCCACTTGGACGTTTTGGAGCTTCTGAAGAGATCGCCAGAACAGCCTTGTTCTTGGCATCTGAAGATGCGTCTTATATTAATGGTGTTGAATTAGAAGTTGATGGTGGTTTGAGTCAAGTTTAGACGCCTATTTTTTACGAGTACACATTTTTAATAAAAACCGCCGTTTAGATGGGTTTTGGAGTTATTTACTTAGTTAAAAGGTTGAAAACAAGTGTTTTTAGCCTTTTTGTTGATAACCTCGTTAACAATTATGAGCCTCCTCGCAATTTTTAGGTTTTAATAATCTATATTTTTATAAAAACCAATATCATGAACACAAGACAATTTAATCTGAAAAGTATCCGTCCAGAAGTTTCCTCAACTACTATTAATGATACAATGAGTAGTGATGAGCGTTTTCAAAACTTAGTTTTAAGACCTGTAATAAAGTTTCAAAATGATTTACTTATTGAAGTTTTTAGAAACTATATTAATAAACATAAATCTGTATTCTATGATTTGTCTTTAGAAAAACGAATAGATTACATTGAAAATGCTATTCAAAAAGATATGAAACTTCGAAACTCTATGAAAGGCATGATTATAGGTCAATTTACTGTAGAAGAATATCTTATTTATATAGAAAACTCTTCAGCATTAAATAAGCGTATGATGCATATCGTTAAAGAGAGGTTACTTAGTAATATTCAATTGTTTGAAAAACCAGAATTGCTTACGGCTGTTTAGATAAAAAAATATAAAAATCTTAATTTGCTTTGAGATGACTTTATCTTATTTCTTATGGGGTCTTAAATTAAAGATACCCCATTTAAATCTGTAGTAAGTACATCACTCATATAATTAAAATAGGGTCTAATTGCTTTAAAAGAATCGTTCACATCTTTTAAGAAATTTGGACTTAATATTTCTTTGTCTGTATACTTTTTAGTAAATATATATTGTTTCTTTTTTATTAAATCGATCGCTTTATGTTCTTTGCTAAATCCTTTTGGAGCTGTTTTTACTTCATCACCAACAAAATGATCTCCCCAAATACTATTAAGTTTTTTATCTGCTAAAATCTCACGAATTTCACTATCATCCATTTCAAATTCTTTTCGAATCCGTAATAAATCGGCAGGTGCAGGTTCCCAAAAACCTGTGGCAATAAAACTTTCGTTATTGGGTTGAATATGAAGATAATAACCACCTCTTAATCTTGGTTTTGTTCTATGAAACGAACCGCCAAAATGCGTTTTATAAGGATCTTTGTTTTTTGAAAAACGTACATCCCTATAGATTCTAAACATTTTTAACTTGTCTATTTCGTCATGCGTATTAAGAGCTTCGAAAACGGCGTTATAAACTTGTTTAACTTCGGCTTCCATGGTTTTGAACTCTTTTTTTCGTTCATTAAACCAATCTCTATTATTGTTTTTTTCTAACTTTTTAAAAAAATCTAATGCTTCTTTTGGAACTTTTACTTCCATATTTTTTGTTTTTTTGAAATTGATGAAATTATAGTTTAAATAATGTGAGGTAAATTACAAAAATCACTTTATTATTCAAACTCAATATTATTAAGAATTAACCCAGATGCTGGCGCAATATATTCCATTTTTACATTGCTATCGGGTAATAAGCTTGTTTTTATATCTTCTAAGGATAGTTTTCCTTTTCCTAAATCGATTAATGTGCCCATCATCAATCTTATTTGGTTTCGCATAAACCCTTTTCCTTTTACTCTTAATAAATAAGTATTCTCAGGGAAGTAATTAGCTGAGTAAATTGTATTTTTTACTAATTCGCATAGTAAAATCTCACGATTATAAATACCATTATCAGTTGGTTTGTAACAGTAGGATTTAAAATAATGCTCACCTTCAAAAAGCTTGGCTCCTTGCTTCATAATGTTTATATCTAAATCATCAAGAATAGTTGTCATAATAGGCGCGCAAAACGGGTGACACTTGTTACCATAAGTAAATAGATATAGGTATTCTTTAATTTTTGAGTGGTTTATAATATTAAAGTCGGCATTAACTTCACGTATGCTGGTAGCTCTAATATCTTGAGGAAGGTTGTAATTGAATAGTTCTAAAAAAGCTTCTTGATCTTCAATGGGTTCGAATAAAAACAATTCGAAAGCTGCATTTTCTGCAGACACCATGGCATCTGTTCTTCCAGAACTTAAGCTCTTGAATCGTTTTCCTTCAAGAATAAAGTTTAAGGTTCTATCTACCATTAAATGGAGCGTTTTTACCTGGGGTTGCTTTTGCCAACCATGAAATCGATATCCTAAATATTGGATAGTAAAAACATAAAAATACTTTTTCATTAGCTGTAAAATAAAGGATGTAAAATAGACTTTTTTATCAACTAATACCAACTTAAAAAATAAAAATTGTGATTGTCAGCTTAGTAATTCAAAAACCCTTTATTTACAGGGATTTATAATAATTAATCATTTACATAAACTTAATAAAAATTTAAGATTTAGAACATATGTTTTAGTTATAAATACATGCGTTTCCTTCATTAATTCATTAATTCACAATATTTGTCACCTAAACTTTAACTAAAATAAAATATGAAAATCAAATTACTTGAAAAGAAGCTATTTAAAAGATGGCAATTCAAGGCTTTTCTAATTACAATTATTTGCTTAGGTAACGTAGGTGCAATTCAAGCACAATCTACAACGATTAAAGGGCAAATAACTGGAGATGGACAGCCTTTAGCAGGAGCTACAGTACTAGTAGTGGGGACTACAACAGGTACTGTGTCAGATTTTGACGGGAACTATGAAATTAAGGCGGTTCCTGGTAATGAGCTTAATGTTAGCTACCTAGGGTACATAGACAAAACAGTCGTTGTAGGAGATCAAACTATAATAAATATAAATATAAAAGAAGATCTTTCTACATTAGAAGAAGTTGTTGTTGTTGGGTATGGTACTCAGAAAAAGAAAGAATTAACTGGAGCAGTAGCCAGAGTAAAATCTGAAGACATTATCAATACTGCCACTTCAGATCTAGGTTCTGCTCTTCAAGGACAAATAGCAGGTGTATCTGTTTCAGCTAGTTCTGGTGCTCCAGGTGCAGAAGCTAATGTACAAATTCGTGGTCTAACATCCGTTTTTGGTGATAATGGACCTTTATATGTAGTTGATGGTATTCCTTTTGAAGGTGATCCAAGAATTAGTATCGAAGAAATTGAAAGTGTAGATGTATTAAAAGATGCAGCATCTGCTGCAGTTTATGGTACGAGGGGTGCAGCAGGAGTTATTATAATAACAACCAAAAAAGGAAAAGCTGGCCAAATGAAAATAAGTGCCAACAGTTATTATGGAATACAAAGCATTACTTCTGGTATTCCAACATTAGGACTTGAGGATAAAATATATCAATTATTTTTAACAGGTAATGCTCAAAACAATTCTGTTTTTGGAAATACATGGACCATTGTTGAGCGTGCGCCTCATTTGTTATCAAATAATACAAGTCTAAAATCTCTTATAGAAAATGATAATGCTTCTATTCAAAACCACAGCTTGAATGTTTCTGGAGGAAAAGATGGATTAACTTATAATGTTACTGCTAATTTCTTTAATCAAGAAGGTGTTATAATAAAGTCTGGTCTTGAAAGGTTTAATGTAAGATCTAACACCTTTTACAGTAAAGGGAAATGGGACATTCAAACAGCGTTGTCATTCAGAATGGAAGAACGTGAGTATGCTCCTTGGGGGCTGACTAAAGAAGTTATTAGTTATGCGGCATATCAACCTGAGTTAGAAATTGATAATACAGAAAATAATGATGCCGGAGATGGTTCACAAGCTCAAAACCTTTCATATTTAGGGACTAGGTTAATTCAAAGAGATAATTCTGAAAATCATTATTTCGATGGAGCATTAAGCTTAACATATAACTTTAATGAAAATTTAAAATTAACTACCAGAGCGTCTGTTAGTAGAGATAATGGTACAAGGATTACTATAAACCCAAAATTTAGGGCTTACGACTGGGAAGGCAATGAACTAACCACAGATAGATCAAGAATTTATAATGCAAGTACGCTTTCTAAAAAGAATACTTGGGAAAATATTCTTAATTTTAAAAAGAGCTTTGGTAACCATAATTTCCAACTAACTGGAACGTATTCTGCTGAAAAGTATTCGTATTCTCAATTTTTTGCTTCAAAGTTCGATATAGCAGATAATGGTATAACAGTATTAAATGGTGCTACTTCAGATCCAAATGCGGGTTCTGGAACTAACAGATGGACACAAGATAGAGTAAATACTTTAATTGGTATGTTTGGTAGAATACAATATAATTTTAAAGGTAAATATTTATTTAGTGCTGGTGTAAGAAGAGATGGGTCTTCAAAATTCAAAAAAGAACCTTGGGGTATTTTCCCTTCTTTCTCAGCAGGATGGAATGTATCTGATGAAAATTTTTGGGAGCCTATTAAATCTGTAGTGTCTTCTTTTAAAATAAGAGCAAGTCACGGAACAACTGGTAATCAAGGTATTCAAGACTATGCATTTGGATCAGTTATTGTTCTAGAGAATGATTATGTATTTGGTAATGGTGATGCTCAAAATTTACAGTTAGGAGCTAGCCAGCAAGCCTTTGCTAACGAAAATGTTAGATGGGAAACTTCTGTTTCTACAAACTTTGGTTATGATTTAGGCTTTTTTAATAACCAACTTACTTTTACTTCTGAAATTTACAGAACTAATAAGAAAGACATGCTCTTTCCTGTAAAGCTCCCTCCTACTGTTGGAGGTGGTACAGGTGATAATTCTTCTGTTATACTTAACGTAGGAGATATGGTTAATCAAGGGGTAGAGCTTACTGCAAATTACCGAAGTAAAGGGAAATTTTCATGGAATGCAGGTTTAACGTTCACTAAGAATGAAAATATGGTAACCAGAATGAGTGAAACAAATAAATTGTTCTATTTTAGTGATAGTACTATTTCTGGTACAGATAACGATGGTGACCAAGTATCTGTGGTAACTGAAGGTTTAGAGGCAGGTGCTTTTATGTTGATTAAAACAGATGGTGTCATACAAACAGATGAAGAATTAGCTGATTATTTACTGGAATTTCCTAGTAGTCAAGCAAAGTTAGGTGATTTAAGAATGGTAGATGCCTTAACTGTTGATACAGATGGAGATGGTGCACCAGATGCTGGAGACGGTATCATTAATATTGAAGATAGACAGTATTCTGGAAGTGGAGCGCCTGAATTTGAAATGGGTTTCAACTTCTCGTCTTCTTATAAAAGCTTTGATTTTTCTATGCAATGGTATGGTGCTTTTGGAGGTGAAATTATGAATGGTAATAAAGCTTATGCTTATCAAGTAGGTAACCACCAGGATTTAATTTATGGATGGACACCACAAAATCCAAACTCACAAATCCCTATATATAGAGGATCTCAAACTCATGATAATGTTAGAGGTAGAACTGATTACTGGTTAGAAGATGGCACTTTTGTTAGATTACGTAATATAACACTAGGTTATAGTATTCCTAAAAATAAATTAGAAAAATTTGGTTTGTCTAAGTTGCGATTTTATGTAACAGGACAAAATATTTTGACCCTTACCGATTATGATGGATTCGATCCAGAAGTAGGTAATAATGGTTTAAGTACCAGAGGTATAGATAAAGGGACTTATCCGGTGAGTTCTCAATTAAGAGCTGGTTTACAATTTGAATTCTAAACTAAAAAAAAGATTATGAAAAAAGTATTAAATATTAAGATAATCCTGATTCTGGCACTTAGCTCAGTCATAACAGGATGTAAAGATGATTTTCTTGAAGAAGCGAACCCTAATGCAATATCAACAGATATATTTTGGGATGATATACAAGACTTAAGAATTGGGCTTGTAGGTGCCTATAAGGGCATGGCTTCGCCAAATAATTACCAATTGGTAAATGAATTATCAAGAACAGATTTGGCCTGGTCTGCTGGTTGGCAAAGACCAAATAATACCAATGAGTATTATTTACAAACTTTTAATGAAGCTTCAAATGTTGTTAATCAAAAATGGGGCGCTTTATATACTACTGTCTTTAGAGCGAATCAAGTCATTGAAGCTGCAGAGCGATTGGAAGGAACTTATGGAAATTCTGATACAGAAGAAGAAAATGATCTTATTTTAGCACAAGCTAGGTTCATTAGAGGTTATGCTTATTTTAACCTTCATAATTCATTTAACGGTGGCGCTGTTCCTATTTGGGATATTGTAGCAGGTGGTGATAATGGATACTATAGACCTGTTAGTTCGGCTGAAGATGTGAGACAATTTTATCTAGCAGATTTACAGTATGCTTCAGAAAATTTGCCTACAACATGGGAAGATAATGAAAAAGGTAAAGTAACAGCTGGAGCTGCTGTTGCAGTTATGGGACAATCACATTTATATGCTGGTAACTATGCCGAAGCAGCTGTTCATTTTAAACGTGTTATTGATGATTTTGGATATAGCTTAACACCAAATATAGGAAGTAACTTTACAACGTTAGATGAACTTAACGAAGAGTCTATTTTGGAGATAGTATATTCTACAGATTATAAAAATGAACTAAACCCATGGGATGCTAGGGACACTGCCTCAACGAGTGGTTATGACAGACAATTTACTGGAGCACCTGGTCAGTGGTTTGGTGCGGTAGCAGCTAACTGGTTGATTTTAGAATATAGAAACGATCCTTTAGATTTTTCTGATCCTAGAAATATAATTACAGAAGAAGATGGAACCGAAAGATTTAGAAGGTTTAGCTTAAGAACTTCTTGGTCTGTAGCATTGGTTGATGATGATGATATGGAATATTACGGATTTCCAAAAACAGGTCAGGCCGCTAATTTTAATGTAAAAATGACATGTTTTTGGAGAAAACATACTAATTGGGATTTAGGTTTTGAAAAGGAAGCAGATATTTCACCTGGAAAAGTACGCTCTGGTATTAATCAAAGATTGATACGATTAGCTGAAATTTATTTACAATATGCCGAGTGTATGACTCAATCTGGTAATGTTGATGAAGCACTATTATATGTAAATAAAGTAAGACGTAGATCTGGTGTTAGATTATTAGGGCCTATAGGTTCAGGAGAATTTCCATTAAATGATCATGATAATGAGGTTTATAGTGCAGACAGATTAATGGATCATTTAATGTTTGTTGAATACCCACTTGAATTATCTGCCGAAGGTGATGGTGGGAATAGAAATATAGACCTTAGGAGATGGGGTATTAAAAAGCAACGTTTTGAAGAATTAGCAATCAAAAGATATGCTGCAGATCATTTTGAAGTTGAAAAACAAGATGGTACAATGGTATGGAGATGGGCTTCTATTGTTAAAGAATTAGATGCATCAGACCCAGAGGTTGATCTTGATTGGAATGAGTTTCAAGAAGCAGCGGTAAATTATAATGATGCGAACCATGCTTATTGGCCTTTACCAAACAGTGAAACAATTGCTAATCCAAATTTATATAATTAAAAAGATTATGAAAAAAATATATTTAATAGCTGTCACTCTAGTTCTAGCCTTTTTTGGGTGTCAGGATGATAGTTACGATGCACCAAATGAGTTTTCAGATGCTGGATTTTATACTAGCCAAGGGCAAAAGCCTTTAGAGATAAATATCTTTGATTATATATCCTTTACTAATTTGTCACAAGGATATAAAAGCCATGAATGGACAATTGACGAAGGGAATTTTTTCCTGAAAGGACCTTTTAAAAGTAGAGATTCTTCAGAAGTATATGAAAAGAAAATTATCAATCCTGGAGAAACAACTTCAGAAGATAAAACGATACATGTGTATTTTAAAGAATCTGGGCAACAAAAAGTAAGATTATTTAATGTCTTTGATGAGTATGTAGAGTTTAGAGGATTTAGAGATGGAAGCCCATATACTTTAGCTGCTCAAGAAGTAGAAGGTAACTGGGTAATTGATACTACATTTAGTGTAAAGGTTTATGATACAATTATTCCTGAAATTCAGATTAAACAAAATGATATCGTTATAGAACACAAAAGTAATGATACTATTTATGTTGAAGCTGGTGATTTTCTTGAATTTACAGACCTTACTACAATTGGAGAACCAACCGACAGATGGTGGTTTATAAGAAATGATCTAGAAGAAGGTGTTGAACAGCAACCAGAAGATGTTATTGCTTCTAGTAGTGATGAAGTAGCGCAAATTCTATTTAAGAAATTAGGAAATTTTGAAGCTGGTGTAAATGTTTCAAGACAAGGACAGAATATCCCTGGTGATTTTGACAGGTATCTTGTGCCAAGACCTATAAAGGTTATTCCATCTAGCAAACCGTTTGAGATTACTGGTGATATTGTAGAAAGGGAAGATGAAACTATTAGTATTCCTTTTAATGGTGAGTTTGCACCGTTTATTAACAAAGAATCTTTCTTTGAAGTGGATGTTAATGGTGTTAATTTCTCTGTTGAATCTGTTACGATCAATGAAGATGATGAAACTTTTCTGGACATTAAATTAGACGATCCAATTTATAGACCAGATGTTATAACGGTGACACTTTTACCAGGAAGTGATATTGAATCTACAGATACACGTTCCCCTGTCATTTTTACAGATGAACCCGTAATAATGCATGATGTGAATTTGTTAGGAGACATTATTGGTGGTTTTGAAGACTTTGGTGCGCCATGGCAACCTTTTGCTCCTGCATGGGGTGCAAATCAAGGTGGGTTAGAATGGACAGACGAAAGAGCTTATCTTGGTGATTATAGTATGAAAATGAGTATGGCCAATGGTGAAAGATGTGCTGCCGAAGTATATTTGGATGATCCAATTATTTTTGAAACAGGTGTTACCTATGAGGTAAAATATTGGATGTATATAGAATCTGCTGATGTACTTCCTAATGAGATTGGTTTCTTTTTCTTAAATGAGTGGCGCCAATTCTGGAACAGTCCAAATAAGCCTTTAGGACAGTGGTTAGAACAAAGTTTTGAAGTAACTAATGCTCAGCCATTAGCACAAATATATTTTAGAATTTTAGGTCCTGGTCAAAATTATGTAGCTTATTTTGATAATTTCTACATAGTTAAAAAAGAAGTGAGACCATAACCTAATAATAGTTTCTTACTTAAAACAAAAAGCCTATTTGAATTTTCAAATAGGCTTTTTGCATTTATTGTCCCGTTTTGTAATAAGTTGATATAAAAACAACTTATTACAGCTTTATTTGGAGTTGTAAATTATGGTCTTTATTAATTATGACAAAAAATTTATAACTTGTATATCTAATTATATAAACTAAACACTTAAAATTATGACTAAAACATTAAGAAACAAACCTCCTATTTGGTTCTGGGTAGTAGGCGTTATCGCCCTTATTTGGAATGGACTTGGAGTAGACGGGTACTTAGGGCAAGCTTATAATACCGAAAGGTACCAAAGTTCTTTTTCGCCCGAAGAGCTTGAAATGGCTGCAAATGCTCCTTCATGGACTACTGCAGTATTTGCTATTGCCGTTTTTGCAGGCGTTATTGGAGCCTTAGGGCTTTTGTTAAGAAAAAAATGGGCGACTCTTTTTTGGGCTATTTCGTTAATTGCTGTTATTATGCAAATGGGGTATGCTTTTGTAAACAAACAAGTCTCCAACTTATGGATGACTATTATGATTATTGTATTTGCATTTCTTTTTCTTTGGATTTCCAGAAAATCTCAAGCAAAAGGTTGGATATCATGATATAACTAACCAATTAATAACTCAAAAGGCATTAGAAAAACTTCTAATGCCTTTTGTATTTTTATTAGTTTATCCAACAACCATCCCATGGTGTATTTGGCTGCAATGGAACGTCAAAAACCTCTCCATTATAGGTGTTACCACTTGCACTTCCTGAAACTTCAAGAAAACGATATGCCCAACATTTGTTTGGATGTTCCACTTTATTGTTTTCTAATGTTAGGTTTGCCATTTCTTTAAATACTAAATGGCCATTATTAAGATAATTATCTCTGACAACTAAATCGGCTCCTTTATACATGTAAAAACCACAGTTATTACATGTATTATCGTAAATATAAGTTGTAGCTGGATTTGTTTTTGGACTGTCGTTAGAGTACATAATAATTCCATTCCAATTATTAACAGAAACCGATGTCATGGTAATATCGTTATTTCTAATAGTCAGGTCTCCTTTTTTCCAATATACTATGGGGCCATCAATATATTCACTTCCTTCTCCTTGTAACAAAATATTATTTTCAACAATCACATTTTTTCCGTCTGTATTTACAATATCTCCACCTCTGTTATGATGAAAATAGTTATTTTTTATGGTAATGTCCTGACTGTTATAACTTAAACTTTCTACATCAATTCCAAATTGAGGCGTTGTTCCATTGGTATGATGAATTTCATTGTTTTCAATTAAAATATCTGTACCTCCAACAATAGAAACGCCTTGTCTACGATTGTCTACCATATTATTTCTTCTAATATCAATGTGTTTCACAGAAGAGCCAGCCCCTTTTTGTCCTACCAAAAGAATAGCATCTCCATTTGCCTTTCCCAGCGTCACATTTTGTACAGTTACATATTCACTTTCATTCTGAATACAAATTAAATGACCTTCATCATGGATTATAGAACCATCATTTTTTCTAGGTGTGTATTCATGATTTTCTCTATCTCCTAAAATGGTTCCTCCAGAAATGACCACATGAGCCTTTTCTGTTACAGCAATAGCACAATAGTTCCATTTATTGTTAGGAGCCATTTCTATAATTGCGTTTTGATCTAATAAGAAAGCCATATTACTTTTAAGTTCTATACCAGCTTGATATATATCATTTCCATATTTACCAATTAAGTAATGCCCTTCTGGTAGACAAATTTGACCATACCCTTCTGATACAGCCCAATCAATAGCTTTTTGAATATTATCGGTTGTTTTTATAGGATCTTTCCTGTTATTTGAAATATCCCACCGGTCTAGTTCTATGATATATTTTTGACTAGAAATCTCATTGTAAGGCATTGTTTCCAAGGCATTCATAACTCCAGTAAAAGGATTAGGATTATCGGAATCTGTAGGGCTTAATTCTGAATCAATAAAGACCTTTAAATCATCTGAATCTTCAAAACAAGCACATAAACAAAGGGTTAAACAAAAAAGAATCGTAGATTTTTTAATCTTAAAGTAGGTCCTCATAAATTAATAGATTTTGGAGTTTATTAATAATTTAATTTACGTAATAAGATGGGGAAAAGATTATAATTAAAAAAGGCATTAGAAATGATGATCTAATGCCTTTTTTAATTATGATTATATAGAATGCTTATTTTGCTCCGTAAGCGTTATAAGCAGCTAATTGCTTTGGTGTTAATAAACTTTTTACTGCGTTTATTGTTTCCATACGTTTCGTTTTCAATTCTTCCTTATATGCTACTTTCTTTTTTTTTGATTTAGATGTTTCCGATTGAAAAAGAATAAGCGCTTTGTAGAGTTCCTTAGCTTTGGATTCTTGTGTTTCCGAAAGTTTTAAACTTTTGTCATGTCCTGTTAATTTGACATTATCATATTGAATTAGGTCATTTATTTGATTATCAACATCTTTCTGAGCGAAAACAGCAGATGATGTGATTACAAAAAATAATAACGATAGGATGGTTTTTTGTAGATTCATGGGTGCAATAATTTTAATTATATAGTGTAAATATAATGAAATTTAATTATTTGTGTCTTCCTTTTAATTCTTCCTCAATGTCTTTTAAGCTAAACCCTTTTGCTTTTAGCAGCATTAAATAATGAAATAATAAGTCTGCCGATTCATATAAAAATAACTCATCATTGTTGTCCATAGCTTCAATAACGGTTTCTACAGCCTCCTCGCCTACTTTTTGAGCTATTTTATTAATGCCTTTATCAAACAAACTAGCGACATAAGATTTTTTGGTATCTTTATTTGAGACACGTTCTGTAATAACTTCTTCTAACGTTGAGAAAAAACCATAAGATTGCTTGTTCTCACCTTCCCAACAAGTGTCTGTTCCTTTGTGACATGTAGGCCCAGCTGGGGTTACCTGAATTAAAAGAGTATCTTTATCACAATCATTTTTTATATCAACCAGATTTAAAAAATTTCCACTTTCTTCTCCTTTAGTCCATAAACGCTGTTTGCTTCTACTAAAAAAAGTAACCTGGTTAGTATCAATCGTTTTTTTGTAAGCTGCATCATTCATATACCCCAACATCAAAACATTTTTTGTTGTAGCGTCTTGTATGATTGCTGGAACAAGTCCATTTTCATCGTATTTTATGTTCATTTATTTTTCCTTTTTTGGTTGAATTAAAACCCAAAGTTTACCATATAAATCTTTAAAAACTAATGCTTTCCATATGGCTCTTCCGTCAATTCTCTTATTATTTTTATATTCTGAGTTTTTAATTTTTTATAACCTCTTTGTATGGTATCAGTAAATAAAAAAAGAAAAACGAATCACTAATTGCTAACGTTATATTTCCAAGCCTTTGATTCATCTACTATAACCGTACTTCTATATTATTGGCTTTTAATTCTTTTTTCAAGTTAGGAATTGGAATTTCACCAAAATGAAATACACTAGCCGCTAAAGCAGCATCAGATTTTCCTTTTTTGAAAGTGTCTATAAAATGCTGTACATTACCAGCTCCACCAGAAGCTATAATTGGGATATTTAGTGTTTCAGATAATTTAGCTAACGCCTCATTCGCAAAACCATTTTTAGTACCATCATGATTCATGGATGTAAACAAAATTTCTCCAGCACCGCGTGTTTCAACCTCTTTTGCCCATTCAAACAGATCAATTTCGGTTGGAATACTACCGCCAGCCAAATGTACTTTCCATTGGCCTTCTACTTGTTTTGCATCAATAGCAACAACGACACATTGACTTCCAAATTTATCGGATAATTCATTAACCAACTCAGGCCTTTTAACTGCAGAAGAATTTATAGATACTTTATCTGCACCACATTTTAACAGAGCATCAACATCTTCAATAGAAGAGATGCCTCCTCCAACTGTAAAGGGAATGTTTACTTGTTCAGCTACATGTAATACCATATCTAGAGTGGTAGCACGTCCTTCAAGGGTTGCTGAAATATCAAGAAAAACTAATTCGTCTGCCCCAATATCTGCATATTGTTTTGCTAATTCTACAGGGTCACCAGCATCACGTAAATCCACAAAATTTACACCTTTAACAGTTCTTCCGTCTTTAATATCTAAACAGGGTATGATTCTTTTTGTAAGCATAGTTGGTTTTCCTGCGAAAACAGGAATTTTATTAATTATAATTCATTTTAATGAGACGCTTTAACTGTATTCAGCGTGACATTTATTTTCTATTTCTTTTTATAAATCTTTAATCAGATTTTATACAAATTTTTCTAATTCGTACATACTTATTCTGTTTTCGTAAATAGCTTTTCCAATAATGACACCTTCACAACCTATTTCTTTTAAAATGGGTAACTCTTCAATAGATGAAATACCTCCAGATGCTATTAACTTAATGGATTGATCACTACTGCTGTTTGTACATTCTGAAATGATTTGCTTATACAAGTCAACAGATGGACCTTCAAGCATACCGTCTTTTGATATATCTGTACAAATAACATATTTGATACTTTTCTTTTGATAAGATTTAATAAACGGGATCACATCCTCTTTACTTTGCTCCATCCAACCATTTATAGATATTTTTCCATGGTCACTATCGGCTCCAAGAATAATTTTTTCGGCACCATATTTATTAATCCAACCTTCAAAAATTTCAGGGTCTTTAACAGCAATACTTCCTCCTGTAATCTGTTTTGCTCCAGAATTAAAAGCAATATGCAAATCTTCATTCGCTTTTAATCCGCCTCCAAAATCTATTTTGAGGCTTGTTTTAGATGCAATCTGTTCCAATACTTTATAATTTACTATGTGCTTTGCTTTTGCACCATCTAAATCAACTAAGTGTAAGTATTCAATGCCAGAGCTTTCGAACATCTTAGCAACTTCTAAAGGATTTTCATTGTATACTTTTTTAGTGTCGTAATTTCCTTTGGTTAATCGAACACATTTTCCGTCTATAATGTCTATGGCTGGTATAATTCTCATAATATTTCCTGCGAAAGCAGAAATTTTTTTAATTAATACTTCTTTATTTTACAGAGGCATTTCGATTGCGCTCAGTGTGCATTATCAAATATTTTTAACTACCTCTCTTATTTTATCAATCAAAAATGTAGTTTCTTCTATATGATGTTTTTCTAATTTTTTATAGCGTTCTTCCCACGATAAGCTTTCATCGTCAACATAACTTTTTACTTTAATCCATTTATAAGTTTCAAGTATTATCTTTTTGTCTAATACATTCATAATTCAATATGAGTAAAGCTATAAATTTAAGAAATTATTCAATATTCTTGCTCCTGCTAAACTACTCTTTTCTGGATGAAATTGCACGCCATAAAAATTATTATGTTGTAATGCTGAGGCGTAATTAATACCATAATCCGTTTTTGCAATAGTCTCATCACAGTGTTCTGCATAGTAACTGTGTACCAAATACATATATTCATTTTCTTTAATTCCAGAAAACAAACCAGATTTTAAGTCTTTAATAACATTCCATCCCATTTGCGGTACTTTAACATCATTTGCAAAGCGCTTCACCTTTGTTCTAAATATGCCAAGGCCTTCTGTGTTTCCCTCTTCGGTTGATTCACATAGTAATTGCATACCCAGACAGATTCCTAAAACAGGTTGTTTTAAAGTAGGAATGAGCTTGTCTAATCCACTACTTCGTAACATAGCCATAGCTGAACTTGCCTCACCGACACCAGGAAAAATAATTTTGTCTGCAGCTAAAATTTCTTCTGGATCATTTGATAATACAGCGTCAATTCCTAAGCGTTTAAAAGCAAATTGAATGCTTTTAATGTTTCCAGCACCGTAGTTAATAATTACAAGTTTCAAATTTTATATTTTTATTAATTATTAGGTATTTGAATCATATTGTTACAAATACAAATTTAAATCTCCAAATTCCAAAAAGGAATCTGAATGGTTTGGATTTTGATTTTTGGAATTTACAAAAGCCCTTTTGTTGATGGTAAAATCATTTTTTCTGTATCACGCTTTACTGCCATTTTTATGGCTTTAGCAAAGGCTTTAAAAATGGCTTCAATTTTATGGTGCTCGTTTTGTCCTTCTGCTTTAATGTTTAAATTACATTTGGCACCGTCTGTAAATGATTTAAAGAAATGATAAAACATTTCTGTTGGCATTTTTCCAATCATTTCCCTTTTAAAGTCAGCTTCCCAAACCAACCAATTTCTTCCTCCAAAATCGATAGCCGCTTGTGCATAGCAATCGTCCATAGGTAAGCAAAATCCATAACGCTCTATGCCTAATTTATTCCCCAAGGCGGTGTTGAATAGTTCGCCTAAGGCAATGGCTGTATCTTCAATGGTATGGTGTTCGTCAACTTCTAAATCGCCATCAACTTTTATATTTAAATCTAATTGTCCGTGACGTGCTATTTGATCTAACATATGATCAAAAAAAGCAAGCCCAGTATCGATATTGCTTTTGCCTGTTCCATCTAGATTCACTTCAATAGCAATTTTTGTTTCATTTGTATTTCGAATAATTTCTCCAGTACGTGCACTTGTTTTTAAGAAGGCATAGATTTTTTCCCAATCATTGCTTTCTAATGCAATAAAAGTGTCTAATTGCTCTCTTTTTACAGTGATTTCGTCGGTTCCTAAATGGGTCTCATCATTTATAAAAATACCTTTGGCTCCTAAATTTTTTGCTAACTCGATGTCTGTAAGCCTATCGCCTATTACAAAAGAGTTTTCTAAATCGTAATCGTCAGAAAAATATTTTGTTAGTAAACCCGTATTAGGTTTTCTTGTTGGCGCATTGTCTTTTGCAAAAGTTCTATCTATGAATTGCTCTTTAAAAACAATGCCTTGATCTTCAAAGCATTTAATAATAAAATTATGAATAGGCCAAAAATCATTTTCAGGAAAAGCTTCTGTTCCTAATCCGTCCTGATTGGTAATCATCACAATTTCATAATCTAATTCGTTAGCTATTTTACTTAAATATTGAAATACCTTTGGGTAAAATTCTAATTTTTCAAGCGAATCGATTTGCTCATCGGCTGGTTCTCTAATTATGGTACCGTCGCGATCTATAAATAGTACTTTTTTCATCTTCTTGTTATTCCTGCCTTTGCAGAAATCTTTTTAAGTTAAGCTTAAATTTTCTATATCGTATTCCTGCCTTTGTAGGAATGACAGGGTTTTATAAACCTTTTAATGCTTTTATTAATATTTTATTTTCTTCTTTAGTTCCAACAGTTAATCTTAGACAATTTTCACAACCTGGCTGTGTGGTTCTATTTCTTATAACGATGCCTTTGTCTATAAGTTGGTCATAGCGTTTTGTAGCATCATCAACTTTTACTAGTACAAAGTTAGCATCAGAAGGGTGAACTTTTGAAATAAAATTAACCGACTCTAATTCTGAAATTAGATTAGTACGTTCTTTTAAGATATCATTGATTTGATTAATTGCTAGGTCTTTTATACTTAATTGTTGAATAGCCTTTTGTTGTGTTAACTCATTAACATTATACGGTGGTTTTATGCTGTTTAAAACCGAAATAATCTCGGTAGATGCATAACAAATACCCAGTCTGATTCCTGCCATTCCATAAGCTTTAGAAAGCGTTTGAGTGACTACCAAATTAGGGAATTCTTCTAGGCGATCTATCCAACTATTTTCTTTAGAAAAATCAATGTAAGCCTCATCAATGACTACAATACCTTTAAATTTATTTAGTAATTCTTCAACAGATTGACCAGAGAAACTATTACCTGTAGGGTTGTTTGGTGAACACAAGAAAAGAATTTTGCTATTACTATCTATTGTATTTAAGATAGTTTCAACTTTTGGTTGATAATTATCTGATAGCTGTACTTCTTTTATGTCGATGGCATTAATATTAGCCAACACACTGTACATACCATAGGTTGGTGGTAATATGATGATGTTATCCTTGTTTGGCTCGCAAAATGCTCTAAAAATGAGATCTAAGACTTCATCACTACCATTTCCTAAAAGGATATTTTTTGCGTTGATCTTTTTAATTTCAGAAAGGAGGGTCTTTACGCCACCTTGTTGCGGATCTGGGTAACGATTGACACCATTTTCGAATGGATTTTCATTAGCATCCAAAAATACCATAGCATTGCTATTTCCTTGAAATTCATCTCTTGCCGATGAATACGGTTTTAACGCTTTAATTGTTGGTCTTACTAAGTTGTTTATATCAAATACTGTTTTCATAGTTGTCTTATGAACTTGGTTCATCATATTCCTGCCTTCTCAGGAATGACAAAATTATTTCAAATCTTTTAATCTAATGGATACGGCGTTTTTGTGCGCCTGTAATCCTTCTGCTTCTGCCATTAATTCTATAGCCTCTCCAATATTTAGTAAACCTTCTTTCGATATTTTTTGAAAAGTCATATTCTTTAAAAAACTATCTAAATTTACTCCAGAATAAGCTTTTGAAAAACCATTTGTGGGTAAGGTGTGATTTGTTCCAGAAGCATAATCTCCAGCACTTTCTGGTGTGTAGTCTCCTATAAAAATAGAACCTGCATTGGTTATTCCGTTTATATAGAAATCTTCATTTTTAGTACAGATAATAAAATGCTCTGGTCCGTATTCATTTATTAAATCAAGTGCAGATTTATCATTTTCTATATAAATTAGTTTAGAATTAGCAATGGCTTTTTCTGCAATAGCCTGTCTTGGTAATTCATTAATTTGTGTTTCAATTTCTTCTGAGACAGAGCTAATCAAGTCCTTAGATGTAGATACTAAAATAACCTGACTGTCTTCGCCATGTTCTGCCTGGCTTAATAAATCTGAAGCTATGTATGCTGCATTGGCACCATTATCGGCAACCACTAGCAATTCACTTGGTCCTGCAGGCATATCAATAGCTACACCATACTTTGTAGCGAGTTGTTTTGCTACGGTGACATATTGATTTCCAGGTCCAAAAATTTTATAAACTTTCGAAATTGTTTCAGTTCCAAATGTTAATCCTGCAATGGCTTGTATTCCGCCAACTTTAATGATTTTTGTGACGCCACAAAGCTGGGCTGCAAAAAGAATTTCTGGTGCCAATTCCCCTGCTTTATTAGGCGGTGAACATAAAATAATTTCTTTACATCCAGCAATTTGAGCTGGAACAGCTAACATTAAAACCGTAGAAAATAAAGGCGCTGTTCCCCCAGGAATGTATAATCCCACTTTTTCTATAGGGCGTTTTTCTTGCCAACAAGACACACCACTTACAGTTTCTACTTCTACCCTATTTGTTAGCTGTGCTTTATGAAACTTTTCGATATTGGCTTTTGCTAATTTTATGGCATTTTGAAGCTTAACAGGAATGTTTTCAATGGCTGAATTTATTTCTTTAAGGCTTACAACGTTATTTTCAAGTGCTACACCATCAAAACGTGTCGTGTATTTATTAATAGCTGTATCACCATTTTTGATGACATCATTAAAAACATCATTTACAATGCCTTCAATATCATCAACCGTTTGTGTAGGACGTTTTAATATATCAAACCAGCTATTTCTATTTGGATTATCTATAATTTGCATAATGTATCAATTTATTCAGATACTGAAACATGCTTCTGCTTTGCTCAGCACTAAAGTTTAGTATTAAAGCACCATTTTTTCAATAGGGCAAACTAAAATGCCTTGTGCACCATTATTCTTTAATTCATCAATAACATCCCAAAACTCATTTTTGCTTATAACAGAATGAACAGAACTCCATCCTTCTTGTGCTAAAGGTAAAACAGTTGGGCTTTTCATACCTGGTAAAACATTGATAATGTCTTGAATTTTATCGTTAGGCGCATTCAACAAAATATACTTTGATTGACGTCCTTTTAATACGGATTGAATTCTAAATTGAATCTTATCAAGAATGGCTTGTTTTTCGCCATTAAGAAGTGGTGAAACGGCTAATACAGCCTCAGATTTTAAAATCATTTCAACCTCCTTTAAATTGTTTTTAAACAAGGTACTCCCGCTGGAAACAATGTCACAAATAGCATCTGCTAATCCGATATTAGGCGCTATTTCCACCGATCCATTTATAATATGCAGATTTGCTGAAATATTATTTTCCTTTAAATAATTTTTAACGGTATTTGGATAAGATGTGGCAATACGTTTCCCTTCAAGGTCTTCTATACCTTTATAATCAACCGATTTAGGCACCGCAATACAAACTCTACAAGTAGAGAATCCTAACTTTTCGGCAACTCTAATATCACTACCCTTTTCAATTAGCACATTTTCACCAATAATTGCTGCGTCAACGACACCATCCTTAAGGTATTGTGGGATGTCTCCATTTCTTAAGTAAAAAACTTCTACTGGAAAGTTTCTGGCTGATGCTTTTAATTGATCCTTTCCGTTATCGATAGAAATACCGATGTCTTTTAAAATTTTCATCGAGTCTTCGTTTAAACGCCCCGACTTCTGTACTGCAATTCTTAATTTACTCATTTTGTTGTTTTTATGAGTTTGAAACAATCAATTTGGAATTAAAATTAAAAAACCCGTTTGATTGTCTCAAACGGGTTTAAAAAATATGTTGATTTTATTCAATACATTTTCAGTTCGCTTGAGAGCAAATATGAAAATGATGATGTAATTGAATAAAGTTCATGTTTTCTTTTATTTCTGCAAATATCTATAATTTATAGTTATAGTTCCAAATTATAGTTTGAAAATTTAATAATTATTATTAAATAGACTTTAAAATTTATTTAATTTTAACGAATAAATTAATCTAATGCATAATTATGAAATTAAACACCATTTTACTTTGTCTAGCTGTTTCTATTATTAGTCATAATAATGCTTTTACTCAAGAAAGTGCTGAAAAAATTCTTAAAACTGCAAGCTTACAAGCTAAAGATGGTAATAAAAATGTTTTTGTGATTTTTCATGCTTCTTGGTGTGGCTGGTGTGAAAAAATGGATAAAAAGATGGATGATTCTAGATGTAAAGATTTGTTTAATAAAAATTATGTTATTGAACATTTGGTGGTCAAAGAGTCTAAAAAAAATAAACATTTAGAAAATGCTGGAGCAGAGGATATATTAAAACGATATAAGGGAGACAAATCGGGTATTCCGTTTTGGTTGATTTTTAACAATAAAGGAGAACTCTTAGCTGATTCTTTTGATGCTAATGGTCAAAATTTAGGATGCCCAGTAAGTAAAGAAGAAGTTCCTGTTTTTGTAAAAAAAATAAAAGAAACTTCATCGTTGACCTCTGAAGAATTGGCTGTTATTTCTGAAGTTTTTTCAATAAAAAAACAGTAACTACAAATAAATGTAATTACTGTTTATAATTAGTGAGAATATTTTTTATTGGTTTCCAAGTATTATTGGTAATCCGCTATCGCCAGAACCAATAACGATCACCTTGCTGTTTGGTGATTCTGCTAATTTCATTGTAGCATCAATACCTTTATCTTGTAAAATCTTATCTGTTAAAGACGCGCTCAAAATCCTGTTTGATTCTGCTTTACCTTGTGCTTCAATAATTACTTTTTCCGCTTCTTTAGCAGCAGTAACTAATCTAAATTCATATTCTAAAGATTCTTGTTCTTGTCTTAGTTTACGTTCAATAGCCTCTTTTATTGTATTTGGCAATGTCACGTCTCTAACTAATACTTCATTTAATTGAACATATTGTTTTTCCAAGATCTTTTTCGTTTCCTCATAAATTTCATCTTGGATAGCATCACGTTTACTAGAATATAGTTGCTCTGGAGTATAACGACCAACAACACTTCGTGCAGCAGAACGAATAGCTGGCTGTATAACACGTTGTAAATAGCCTTGACCAAGAGACTGGTGTAAGTTTCCTAGGTCTTTATAAACTGGTTCATACCAAGCAGAAGCATCAATTTGAATCTCTAATCCATTTGAAGATAGTACCTTCATTTTTTCAAAAAGCTCTTGTTGACGTACTTCATAAATAAATACTTTATTCCAAGGAGCTACCACATGAAACCCTTCTCCCATTGGAGGCTCATCGACTACAACACCTTCACCAAAGGTTTTAAATAATACACCTGCTTCTCCAGAATCTATAGTTACTGCAGATTTTGCTAATATTACAACAAGTATAATAGCAACTATAATTACAGGCAATGCAATTTTTGGTAATTTTTCCATTATTTATTTTAATTTAAATTAATCCGTTATATTTTCTAATAAACCATTCTAAGCCTAAGCTTAAAGCGATTATAATAAGTAGATACTTCCAATCTATCAAAGGTATGATATTTTTATCGCTTTTTTGAATGGATACGAAACGATTATCGTTTACTAAATCATTTACTAAACCTTCGGTATTGTCAATAAAATAACTCTTACCACCACTATTAGTAGCTAATTGTTGCAACTTTGTTACATTGGCGTTTAAAAATTGTTGTTCAACATTGTATTCCAAAATTTGAAAGCTTCCGGATTTTGCTATATTCTCATTGGTAGCTCTTACTGTAAAACTATATTCTGAAGGAGGTAAACTGCTTAAATCCACTTGGAAATTGTTATTTTTAAGAATAAGTGGGAATGTTTTATTTTCTTTAGAAATGTTATCTGTTACTGAAATATTAAGTGTTTCTCGTGTATCAAAAACATAATTTTTATCGAAGAATTCTGCTTTAATTATAATACGACCACTGCCATTATAAAAAGATTCATAATGAACGTTCAATCGGTTTTTTGTTTTATTTGAGGCTAAGTATTGAACCAATTTACCAATAAAGTCATCAAATTGGTTGAATGATTTATTATTAAGATAGCTTTGTGCCCGCCATTGCCAAATGTTTTCTCCAAATAACACACCTTCCCTCCTGCCATTTGTTTCATAAGTTACTAAAAGCGGTTCGTTTGTTGAAATGCCATTAATACTTTTATTTAGAATAGATTCGAAAGGTATTACAAAAGATACCTGTCCATAATTTGAGTTTAAAGGAGGGAATGATCCAAAATCAATATTATCGACTATAAAGGGTGTGTAGCTGGTATTCAATTCAGCCTGGTAACTTTCGGTTTGATTTGTTATTTCGTTTAAAAAACCAGGTTTGTTGTTGTTTAAAAAATTTAAATCTGTTTTAGTCCCAATAACCGTAAAATGATTTTTATTTTCTTTCTCTAAAGCCTCAAATAAATTTTTAAACTTATAGTTTGGTTGATTAATTATAATTAATTGAAAATCATTTACCTGACTTATTATTTCTTTTGAATTAAAAAATACAACCGAACGCTGTTCATTACTTTCAATACTCTTTTTAAACGCTCCCAAATCTGGGTGTGAAAAATCGCTGACAATGGCAATTTTTGTTTTCTGATCGATAACTTCTACTGCAAAATTTTTAGAATTATTGATCTTGTTTTTTTCATTATCTATTGGAACAATAGTCGCCTTATAACTGCCAACACCAACACCATTTGCTGGTAATGTGAAATTAATAACTTTAGAATTATCCTGTTTTGATAAACTAATAGATTCTGAATATACCGTTGTATTGCCCCTCGTTACTATAAAACGAGAATTTATAGCATTATTTCCATTATATACCAGAATAGTTTCAACAGGAAATCTGTTTTTTAAATAAGCATACTTATTTACGTTTAACTGCTGAATTTTTAAATCGGTATAGGTCACAGTATCTCCTGCGATCACTGGATATATGCTTTGTTTGTATGTAGATGTTGCAAACTGATAATCATTACCGTAGGTTTGATTGCCATCTGAAACTATTAACGTAGGTGCTGTTGTTTCCCTGTATATTTGAGATAATTGCTTAAAAGCACTGTTTATATTCGTTTGATTTTCTGAGAAAGTAGTTGAATCTGACGCTTTAAACAATTCTCCAAATGTATATAGATCAATATTGAATTTATCGTTTAAATCCTTATTATTAGATAACCTTTCAACTAAATTAATGATTTGGACATCTTGATTAAGATGCTTTATAGAACTTGAGTTATCTATAGCAATAACTAAATTTGGCTTTTTAACGACAAGTCTAACTTGCTCAAATTTCGGGTTTATGAGCAGTAAAAGGATAGAAAAAATACTAAGAAACCTCAAAAAAGAGAAAAGCATGTTTAATTTAGACATGCCTTTCTTTTTGTTATAATACTGAAAAATCGCTAACAAGGTTGCTGCTATTCCAGCAAGTATGATGTAAATAAGTGTTTCTGTTTGCATTTATGATTGCTGATTTTTTGATTAACGATATTTGAATTCAAATATCGTAATTCTTAAATCTAAAATTAAGTCAGCATGCCTCCATCAACATTAAGCGTTTGTCCTGTTACATATGCACTCATATCACTACCTAAGAACACACAAACATTTGCGATGTCTTCTGGCGTGCCACCACGCTTTAATGGAATTCCAGCGCGCCATCCTTTTACAATATCTTCATCAAGTTTTGCAGTCATTTCTGTCTCGATAAATCCAGGAGCCACCACATTACTTCTAATGTTTCTAGACCCTAATTCTAAGGCAACGGATTTAGAAAATCCAATAATTCCAGCTTTTGAAGCTGCATAATTAGTTTGTCCAGCATTTCCCTTAACACCAACTACCGAACTCATATTTATAATAGAGCCTTTGCGCTGTTTTAACATAGTACGCTGTACTGCTTTTGTCATATTAAAAACAGATTTTAAGTTAACTTCTATAACCGTATCAAAGTCTTCTTCACTAATACGCATCAATAAATTATCTTTTGTAATACCTGCATTATTTACCAGAATGTCGATACTTCCAAATTCTGAGACAACATCATTAGCCAATTTTTGAGCATCATCAAAACTAGCAGCATTACTTTGATACCCTTTTGCTTTAACGCCTAACGCATTCAGCTCTGTTTCTAATGCGTTTGCAGCCTCTACAGACGAACTGTATGTGAATGCGACATTGGCACCTTGTTTTGCAAATATTTGAGCAATACCTTTACCAATTCCACGACTTGCTCCTGTTACGATGGCTGTTTTTCCTTCTAACAATTTCATTTATGCTATTTTTTAATTTTATACGAATACACAATTATATAACAGTACACTTCGCACTTTGGTTTGTTACTAATTGGATATTCAAATATAGGAATATCATATATAAAAAATGATATAAATTAGTATTATAAATGATATAAATTAGTATTATAAATGATATAAATTAGTATTTTAAATATTAAAAAGTAACATTTAAAAGAACACTTATAACGCAACCTTTACTTATTCAAAGCATCTATTAATTGAATTCATATAGATAAAATAATCCCTACTACGATGCGATATACTTTACTTTTTTTATGCTTAATGTTTTTTATAGGATGTAGTGAAACCGATAAGGTTCAAATTTCGAAACGCTGCACTGATGATCCTCTTGAAACTATTAATTGGTTAAAAGAATTAGTAAACAATACAGATTCTAACGGTTTAGAAATTGTACAATATGATTATAAAGAGCAAACTGTTTTTTCTATAAACAATTGTCTGAACTGTGCGGACAATCTTATTACGGTTTACGATTGTGAAAGAAATAAAATTTGTGAGTTTGGAGGTATCGCTGGTTTAAATACCTGTCCTGATTTTGATACTGAAGCTACTAATAAAACTGTTATATTCACAGATAGACATTGCGAAAAGGGCGCTATAGTTAGTCCTAAACTCTACAAAGAAATAAAATCCTCACCTATCATGTCTGCAAAAATTAATGGTAATTGCTTGGATATAACGTTTAGCATCCTTTCCACCCAAGATAGAATAGAAGATGTTAAATTGGTAGATTCTGGGGAAGTTCTGGAAAGTATGCCTACACAAAGACGCCTAAAATTCAATATTAAAGAAAACTTAACGAAGCCAATTTCAATACCTGCTACAACTTCTTTTGATGTTTCTAATCTTGCAGAGCAAGGAGAAACAATTATATTGAATATTGACGAATTTAATACTTCAATTGAATATACCAGGGTGCCTTAAATAAATAATAAAGGATAATTTTCACATAAAATAAACCAAGCGATAAGTTCTTTTTGGCAGACTGAAAGTGAAATGCACTAAATACATAGTTTACCAATAAAATCTGCTAGCTAATAATAGTCAGCAGATTTTTTCATACCATCTCTTTTGTATTTAGACAAGTATTAGTTGTTTGCTACAAACTTAATATCTACCATTCCTAGGTAAGATGTTTCCGAGAATGTCGTTGGTAATGTTTGACTTGTACCAAAATTAGAACCATAACCAGAAATTAATACATCTCCCATTTCTGTAGGGAATAAGTCATTTCCAGCATTGGTAAATTGGTAATAATCGTTAGTGTTAACAGAAACGAAGTATGTTGTTCCAGAAGCGATAGTTATAGGCTCTATATCTTCGAAAGATATAAGTCCAGAGCTTGAATTAACCATTGCAGTAGCTAAAACGGTTTCTGTTTCTACATTCCATAATGTTACTCGATAAGTTTCATTATTAGGTATTCTAAGACCTAACGCTGTGATTTTTCCGTTTTTAAATGTTTTAAACTTATACCCCATTTCGAAGGTACTAGGACTGTTTACTTTTTGATAGTTAACTTGCATATGCCCACTTTCTATTAACGATTTCATTGGGTATTGTGGTGTAGCTTCTTCTACTTCTATAACTTCTATTTCATCGTCTTTAGAACAGCTGTTAAAAAGTATTCCTATAAATATTAATCCCCAAATTAATTTTTGTGCTTTCATGACTTCTAGTTTTTAGCTTTATACTAGTAGTATATCAACACGACCCTATTTTTGTTACCCCTTATTTTACTTTATTCCATAAAAAAATCCGTTAACTAATAAAAGTTAACGGATTGTATTTTAAAAAACTATTAAGTTTAACCTAATACTTCTGCTATTTTCTTTCCAATTTCAGCAGGAGAATCAACTACATGAATCCCACAAGCTCTCATAATTTTCTTTTTAGCTTGAGCTGTGTCATCACTTCCACCAACAATCGCACCAGCATGCCCCATAGTACGTCCTGCAGGAGCTGTTTCACCAGCTATAAAACCAACAACTGGTTTTTTACTTCCGCTTTCTTTATACCAGTTTGCAGCATCTGCTTCTAATTGACCACCTATTTCTCCAATCATTACAACAGCTTCAGTTTCTGGATCGTTAATTAATAACTCTACAGCTTCTTTAGTTGTTGTTCCTATAATTGGATCACCACCAATACCAATGGCTGTTGTAATTCCTAACCCTTGTTTCACCACTTGATCTGCAGCTTCATAAGTAAGTGTTCCAGATTTAGAAACAATACCTACTTTTCCTTTTTTGAAAACAAAACCAGGCATAATCCCAACTTTAGCTTCCCCTGGAGTAATAACCCCTGGACAGTTAGGGCCAATTAAGCGACACTCTTTATTTTTTATGTAACTAGACGCCGTAATCATATCGGCAACAGGAATACCTTCTGTAATCGTAATAATAACTTTAATACCTGCATCAGCAGCTTCCATAATAGCGTCTGCGGCAAAAGCGGGTGGTACAAAAATAATAGTTGTATCTGCTCCAACGTCATTAACAGCTTCTAAAACAGTATTAAAAACTGGTTTATCTAAATGTGTTTGTCCGCCTTTTCCAGGTGTAACACCACCAACAACATTGGTTCCGTACTCAATCATTTGACTGGCGTGAAATGTGCCTTCACTACCTGTAAATCCTTGAACTATAATTTTTGAATCTTTATTTACTAAAACACTCATAGGAGATTATTTGTCTTTATTAATATTACTGAGCAAATGTAATTTTTTGTATTAAAATTTTAAAGTAAAACGCACTTTTTATTTTAAGAAAAATCTAGCTCTATTTTTTATCCTGTTCTTTTAATTTTTCAAGTATTTCAGGAATCTTTCTTATTGATGCGATTTCCTTATATTTTGAGCGAAAATCATCTGCTGGAATCCCGAAATAGCTTTTACCACCTTCTAACGATTTACTAACACCTGCTTTAGCGGATATTACGGCTTTTTTTCCAATGGTTATCCCACTAGTAATTCCAACTTGTCCCCAAATAGTTACTTCATCTTCAATAATAACACAGCCTGCAATTCCTACTTGAGAAGCAATTAAGCATTTTTTTCCAATAACTGTGTCATGACCTATTTGAACTAAATTGTCAATTTTTGTACCTTCTTTAATCGTTGTGTCGGCTGTAACGCCTCTATCAATGGTGCATCCCGCTCCAATATCTACATGATCTTCTAAAACAACTCGACCACTAGATTTTAATCTATCATAACCTTCAGGTCTGTTTTTGTAATAAAAGGCATTACCTCCTAAAACAGATCCCGCATGTATGGTAACATTATTCCCAATAATTGCATCATCATAAATACTTACATTAGAATGGATGGTACAATTATCTCCAATAACTACATTATGACCAATAAAACTATTAGGCTGAATGACTGAATTATCACCAATGATGGCTGTTTCAGATATTTGACTATTTGCAGATTGAAATGGTTTGAAATGATTTGTGAGTTTATTAAAATCTCTAAAAGGGTCATCACTAATTAATAATGCTTTTCCCGGAGGGCAAGTCACTTCTTTGTTAATTAGTATAATGGTAGCAGCAGAATGAAGTGCTTTATCATAATATTTAGGATGGTCGACAAAAACGATATCTCCAGATTCTACAACATGAATTTCATTCATACCCAGAACAGAGAAATCATCATCACCAACATAAGTGCAATCAATTAATTGAGCAATACCTTTTAAAGTATGAGGTTGAGGAAATTTCATCTATAATTATTCCTTAACACGTTCTTTGTAAGTCCCTTTTTCGGTTTCAACCTTTATTTTATCACCTTCATTAATAAATAAAGGCACATTAACTGTTGCTCCAGTTTCTACAGTTGCAGGTTTTGTCGCATTGGTAGCGGTATTTCCTTTTACACCTGGCTCGGTTGCTGTAACCTCTAGTATAACACTTGCCGGCATTTCAACCGAAAGCGGCATATTATCTTCAGAATTAATAATAACGGTTACCACTTCACCTTCTTTCATTAACCCAGGATTATCTAATGCAGATTCTACTAATTGAATTTGCGTATAATCTTCAGTATTCATGAAATGATAATATTCACCATCGTTATATAAAAACTGAAATTTATGAGTTTCTACACGTACATCTTCTAATTTATGACCAGCAGAAAAGGTATTATCTAAAACCTTACCACTAGTTACACTTTTCATTTTTGTTCTTACAAAAGCAGGGCCTTTACCAGGTTTTACATGTAAAAATTCTATTATTTTATAAATATCATTATTGTACTTTATACATAATCCATTTCTAATATCACTCGTAGTTGCCATAAATTCTCTTTTGTATAATCCGTTAGTTTAATTAATTTGATTTAAAATACCCTTTCATAATACCACGATGTGAATTTTTAATGAATTGAAGTATTTCATCTCGTTCTGTTGTGGCTTCCATTTCTGCTTCAATAATTTCTGAAGCTTGGGTATTGTTATAATTCTTTTGATAAAGTATTCTGAAAATATTCTGAATCTCTCTTATTTTTTCTGTTGTAAATCCACGCCTTCTTAGACCTACTGAATTTATACCAACGTATGATAAAGGTTCACGAGCTGCTTTTACATATGGGGGTACATCTTTTCTAACTAAAGACCCTCCAGTAACAAAAGCATGATTCCCTACAGACACAAATTGATGTACAGCGGTCATTCCTGCTAAAACAACATGGTCTCCAATGGTTATGTGTCCCGCTAGTGTACTGTTGTTAGAGAAAATACAATTATTACCAACAATACAATCGTGTGCTATATGGCAGTAAGCCATTATTAAACAGTTATCACCGATAACGGTTTTCATTCTGTCTGCTGTACCTCTGTTAATGGTCACACATTCCCTTATTGTAACGTTATCTCCAATTTCTACAGTGGTATCTTCATCATTATATTTTAAATCCTGAGGAACGGCTGAAATAACTGATCCGGGAAAAATATTGCAATTTTTACCAATACGGGCACCTTCCATGATGGTTACGTTGCTCCCTATCCAAGTCCCCTCACCTATTTTTACATTATTGTTAATAGTTGTGAATGGTTCTATTACTACGTTTTTAGCAATTTTGGCACCTGGGTGAACGTATGCTAGTGGTTGGTTCATATTTATTTTACTTTTGAGATTTGAGCCATTAGTTCTGCTTCTGCACAGAGTTTGCCGTTGGCATAAGCATAACCTTGCATGTGGCATATGCCACGACGAATAGGCGTAATTAACGAGCATTTAAATATTAAAGTATCTCCAGGCATTACTTTTTGCTTGAATTTAACTTTATCCATTTTCATAAAAAAGGTCAAGTAGTTTTCTGGATCGGGTACGGTGTTAAGTACTAAAATACCACCAGTTTGTGCCATGGCTTCTACAATTAAAACGCCAGGCATTACTGGAGCTCCAGGAAAATGGCCCGCAAAAAAACCTTCGTTCATAGTCACATTTTTTGTTGCTATAACCGAATTGTCTGTGAGTTCGAAAACTTTATCTATTAATAAAAAGGGTTGTCTGTGAGGTAGCATGGCCATAATTTGAATAACATCCATTAACGGAGGTTGGTTCAAATCTATATTTGGCACGTTATTTCTACGTTCGTTTTTTATTATTTTAGATAGTTTTTTAGCAAATTGTGTGTTCACAAAATGCCCTGGTTTGTTAGCTATTACCTTTCCACGAATTCTTGTGCCTATAAGTGCTAAATCACCTAAAACATCAAGTAATTTATGTCTGGCCGCTTCATTTGGATGGTGTAAAGTCAAATTATCTAAAATACCATTTGGTTTTACCGCTATAGAATCCTTTTTGAAAGCGACTCTTAATTTTTCCATAGTTTCTGGCGATAATGCTTTGTCGACATAGACTATGGCATTATTTAAGTCACCTCCTTTAATTAGTCCATGCTCTAAAAGCATTTCAATTTCATGTAAAAAACTAAACGTACGCGAATTTGAAATATCCTTCTTAAAGTTTGAAATTTTATTTAAAGTGGCATTTTGTGTCCCTAAAACTTTAGTACCAAAATCGACCATAGTGGTTATTTGGTATTCTTTAGAAGGCATCACTAAAATTTCACTACCAGATTCTTCATCTGTATACGAAACAATATCTGTAATAACGAACTCTTCTCTAAAAGCGTCAAGTTCTACAATACCTGCTTTTTCAATAGCATCAACAAAAAACTTAGAAGAACCATCCATGATTGGTGGCTCTGAGGCATTCAATTCTATAATGGCATTATCTACATCTAAGCCTACTAATGCGGCAAGAACATGTTCTGATGTTTGAATGGTGACACCGTTTTTCTCTAAACAAGTACCTCGTTGTGTATTGGTAACATAATTAGCATCTGCCTCAATTACAGGAGTGCCTTCTAAGTCCACTCGTTTAAATGCTAATCCAGAATTTGCGATAGCTGGTTTAAAAGTAAGCGTAACATCTTTTCCTGTATGTAAGCCGACACCTGTTAAAGAAATTTCATCTTTAATGGTTTTTTGCTTTATTTCGGTATTAACTATTCCCATTTATTTTTTCTAAATCATTAATATTTTTTACAATTTTAGGCAAGTTCTTAAAATGCACATAAGATTTGTTGTAGTCATTGATTGGTAGTGCTGGAGAGCCTTGTAGTACTTCATCGTCTTTTACATTTCTTGCAATTCCAGATTGTGCTTGTATTTTAACATTATTACCTATTGTAATGTGCCCTGCAATACCAACCTGTCCTCCAATGAGACAATTTTCACCAACTTTAGTAGAACCTGCTATTCCTGTTTGGGCAGCAATAACGGTATTTTTACCAATTTCTACATTATGAGCTATTTGTATTTGATTATCAAGTTTAACACCTTTTCTTATTATTGTAGATCCCATTGTAGCTCTATCGATGGTTGTTCCTGCTCCTACATCAACATGATCTTCTAAAACTACATTCCCAATTTGAGGGATTTTTTGAAAACTACCATCTTGATTTGGTGCAAAGCCAAATCCGTCGGCTCCAATAATAACTCCAGAATTTATGACACAGGAATCTCCTATAATAGTATCTGAATAAATTTTGGCACCAGAAAAAATAATGGAATTTTCTCCGATAATGGTATTATCACCTATATGAACATTTGGAAATATCTTAACATTATTACCTATTTTTACATGATCTCCTATATATGAAAATGCTCCTAAATAAAGGTTGTCACCATATTTTGCGGATTCAGATATAAACGAAGGCTGCTCAATGCCTGCTTTGTTAAGTTTTACCATGCTATAATACTCAAGTAGCTTAGAAAAAGAAGCATAGGCATCTTCAACTTTAATTAGCGTGGTATCGATTTCATTTTCGGGAACAAAACTTTTATTAACTATTGCAACCGAAGCTTTTGTAGAATATATGTATTGTGTGTATTTTGGATTAGATAGAAATGTTAAAGAACCTTGTGTCCCTTCTTCAATTTTAGATAATTTAGAAACCTCCACATTTGGATCACCAACAATATCACCCTCTAATATTCCTGCTATTTGTTGTGCTGTAAATTTCACACTGAAAAGTTTGTAGTTTTTTGTTTGATTGACGCAAAAATAGGAAAAATGTGCTAAAGTTCTTCATGGGCAGAAGCTTAATGTTTTCTTATGCACATCTAACATTTTAATAGTCATATATTTGTGTGTTAAAAAGATCGTTATAATGTTTCTTTAGGATAGCATATATAATATTTAGTGACTGGTTTTGATAGTGCTTTAAGATTAAGTTGATCTGAAGCCTTAACAATATCTTCAATTTTTCCAGATTTGTGTAAAATATTGATACTCTGATGTTTTAATTGATAAGCTTGATTAGAAATTTTTCCAGTAAACACAAAATATTCAACCTCTTCTTTACTCATATTATAAGTGCTAATTAAATTTTGAATGTGCTTTTCAAGATTTTTCTTTTTGATGGCTTTATTCTTTAGCTTAATTTTTAACAAATCTCTGTTAATTATCATTTTACTTAAATTACTAAGCACAAAATCATCATGAAACTGCCAGTGTTTCATGGCCGAAATAATATCGAAATCATCCAATTGAGAGAAAATACCAAGGGTGTTATTGTCAAAATTATCAATTGCTATTTTATTCTCTAAAAAAAACAACAAAGCTTTGCTGGCTTCTAATCGACTTCCATTATTGTGTAATTCTTTGGCACGTTTTAAAACCCGAATCAATAATTGTTCTGCAACCAATCCTGTTTTATGCAAATAAACTTGCCAGTACATGAGGCGTCTTGCAACAATAAACTTTTCAACACTATAAATGCCTTTTTCTTCGACTACTAATTCATCATCAACAACATTTAACATGGTAATTAAACGTTCGCTATTAATATTGCCTTCTGCCACGCCTGTATAAAAACTATCTCTCTTTAAATAATCGGCTCTATCCATATCCAATTGTCCAGAAATAAGCTGACACATAAACTTTCTGGGGTATTCACCTTTAAAAATTTGTATGGCAAGCGTTAAATTTCCGTTAAATTCTTTATTTAAAAGCTCCATAAAAAGCAAAGAAATGTCTTCATGAGAGACGTCATTAACAATGCTATGTTCCATGGCATGAGAGAACGGTCCATGACCAATATCATGCAGTAAAATGGCCGCGTAAAGCCCTTTTTCTTCTTCCTCTGAAATTGTAACTCCTTTAAAACGAAGTACATTGACAGCTTGTTGCATTAAATGCACACAGCCTATGGCATGATGAAATCTGGTATGGTGAGCTCCTGGATAAACCAAATAAGACATGCCCATTTGAGTGATTCTGCGTAAGCGCTGAAAATACTTATGCTGAATTAAATCGAAAATAAGCGAATTTGGAATAGTAATAAATCCGTAAATTGGGTCGTTTAATATTTTAAGTTTATTCAAACTTTAAAATTTAATGTTTAGTAGACACAAATATAATTATATGAAGTCTATATAAAAGGCATTATTAAAACAATTACCAATAAAAACGATTACTAAAAACATTTGAATGAATACAATACAAATACTTTGGGTAGATGATGAAATTGATTTACTTAAACCCCATATTTTATTTTTAGAACAACGCAATTATAAAGTAACCACTTGCTTAAGTGGCACTGAAGCGATTGATGTTATTGATGAAAAAAGTTTTGATATCGTATTTTTAGATGAAAACATGCCTGGGCTTACAGGCCTTGAAACTCTTAATGAATTAAAGGAAAAGCAAGACAGCCTTCCTGTTGTTATGATTACTAAGAGTGAGGAAGAGTATATTATGGAAGAGGCTATTGGTAATAAGATAGCCGATTATCTTATTAAGCCTGTAAACCCTAATCAAATTCTGCTAAGCTTAAAAAAGAACTTAGATCATTCTCGATTAGTGTCCGAAAAAATGACTTCAAATTACCAGCAAGAGTTTAGGAAAATTGCGATGGATTTGTCTATGGTTAATTCTTATGAAGAATGGGTGAATTTGTATCAGAAACTTATTTATTGGGAAATTCAGCTTGAAGATATTGAAGATGCTGGAATGTTTGAAATTCTAGAATCTCAAAAAAACGAGGCTAATATTCAATTTGGGAAGTTTATAGAAAAAAATTATGCCAATTGGTTTAAATCGGATAGTGAGTCGCCAATAATGTCTCATATGCTTTTTAAAGAAAAAATTGCTCCTGAAATTAGTAAAGAGCAACCCACTGTTTTAATTGTTATTGATAATTTACGATATGATCAATGGAAAGTTTTTGAGCCTGTAATTAGCAACTATTACAAAAAAGTTAAAGAGGATGCTTTTTTTAGCATTCTACCTACAGCAACTCAATATGCCCGTAATGCTATTTTTTCTGGGTTAATGCCTAGTGAGATGGAGAAATTATTTCCGGAGTATTGGAAAAATGATACGGATGATGGTGGTAAAAATATGCATGAGGCAGATTTTTTAGATACTCAAATGAAGCGACTGGGGTTAACACATTTAAATTATGATTATCATAAAATCACGAATCTAAAAAATGGTAAAAAACTAGCTGATAATTTTAAATCACTTAAAAATAATGATTTAACTGTTATTGTATATAATTTTGTTGATATGTTATCGCATGCCAAGACAGAGATGGAAGTTGTTAAAGAATTGGCTTCGAACGATAAGGCATACCGATCACTAGCTTTAAGTTGGTTTAAAAACTCCCCCCTTCTGGATATGATACAACAAGCACAACAATTAGGGTTTAAACTCGTTTTAACCACAGATCATGGTACTATTAATGTTAAGAATCCATCCAAAGTAATTGGAGATAGAGATACAAGTTTAAATCTTCGCTATAAAACAGGCAGGAGTTTGACTTATGAAGACAAAGATGTATTGGTTTTTAAAAATCCGAAAGAAGCATGCTTACCCTCAATTAATATGAGTAGTTCTTATATTTTTGCAAAAAGCGATTTGTTCTTTGCGTATCCCAATAACTATAACCATTATGTGAGTTATTTTAGAAACACGTATCAACATGGAGGTGTTTCACTTGAAGAAATGATTATTCCGTTTGTTGTTTTTAATCCGAAATAATCTACAAAAAGTAAAAAACATCGACAAATGGCGTTTTTTTATTGTTTTTTTGATCGAAAATGCTTATAATTGTGTATAAAATTTGATGAAATTGGAAATTAGCTATGAACTGATTGATGTTGAAAAAGTTGCAAAACAACTCATTGAAAACGTAAAAACAAAAACGTTGTTGTTTTATGGCGATATGGGTGTTGGTAAGACAACATTAATTAAAACCATTGTTAAAGTTTTAGGTAGTGATGACGAAGTTAGTAGTCCAACATTTTCTATTGTAAATGAATATCAATTGCAAAATGATAAAATATATCACTTTGATTTGTATCGAATAAATGATTTAGAGGAGGCTTATAATTTTGGAATAGAAGATTACATAGATTCTGAACATTGGAAATTAATTGAATGGCCAGAAAAAGTCAAACCCATTTTAACCGATTATTTTGATAAAATTGATTTAGAATTAGCTCCTGAAAATAATAGGATTTTAAGACTAAATTTAGACACAAATAACTAAAAACTATTAGCTTATATACGAATAAATAACATAGAAAACACTCTGAACTTTGAAGTTTTACGGGAAAACCACAATGAAAATTTAAAAAAACCTTGTTTTTAACGTTTTTTTAACATTTCAAGAAATACTTCAAAATGACCTTTAGCTACATTTGGATATATTAATTAATAAATCCCTATAAAATGAAAACTAAAAAGTATTTAATTGCAATCGCAATTTTCGGAGGAATGTTGTTTATGGCTCAAGCTGCTGACGCTTATAACCAGAATGGAGAACAAACAGCAAAAATTGACAAGAAAAAATTCGAAAAACCAAAAAACTTATAAAAAAAGTTTGGTAATGGGAAGTGTCTTAGCTACAATTTTAGCTGTTACACCTTATTTATTCTCACTACATGAAAGTGTTCCAGACTCTAGGGTTTGGAACACTTTTTTATTTACCTATGACAGTAAGAGTTGGGAAAATGCAAATTTAGTAATGTGGATTTTCACAGGAAAAATAGTTCCATTATTATTATTATTTCTTTGGTTTTTCACATGCAAACATTGGTGGTTTCATGCACTTCTTGTTCCAATAGCAATGTACTTATATCAAATTTTTGGTTTATTTAATCAAGATCAACAATATATTGACGAATTTCAATTAGTTTATATGATACCAGTAATGGCATTAGTTATTCCTTCAATTTACTTAATCAGAGCACGAATATTTAATAAAATCAACGAAGCAAACAAATCTCTAGAAGAATTAGAAGAAGAATTTAAAATATCTCCTAAAAACTTTTGGGGTAAAATAAAAGAATATTTTTAATTAATTTTATTTAGCCTGTCTCTTTCTTGTAAATCAATTTCTTTTTTATTAGTATTTAATTTGAGGTTTCCGAATTTATAATTAAACCCTAAAGTAACCAATCTATTCTCTATTTTGGAGTTTAAAAATACATCTTGATTTAAATACTTAGTAGTTTGTGTAAAGTTTTGTGTATTAAAAGCATCTGCGATACCAATACTTAATGATGCTCTATTGCTCCAAAATGTTTTTCTCAAATTAATATCTAATCCAGACCTATTACCTATTATTGAAGGCCCATCCGCTATGGTAGATATATATATATAAGAAAGGTCAAAAGTTAAGCTCTTATCTTTTAAAAAATAAAAATAGTTAACGACTTGACCGTATAAAGACCATTTGTCATTAGTTTCTATTTTATTATTACTTTCCAAGGCAAAAAACTGATTTTCATAATAGAATAAAGATGATAGTACGTATAAGTTCCAGTCATTTAACACTTTAGTGTATGTTGTAAAATCTAATCCATAAGAAATACTCTTATCAATATTGGTATTTATATATTTTAAGATGTTATTATTATTGTCTTGAAATGTTATTTCTAAGGTTGGATTGTTTTCATTACGATAATAAAACTCAAGTGTATAAGTGTTTTTTAGTGTATATCCTAATGTTAAAACATCATCTATCTGTGGTTGTAAATTTGGATCTCCTGAAGCATATGCATTATCATTTAAAAAATATTTAAAAGGATTTAATTGACTATATCTAGGTCGATGAATACGCCTGTTGTAGTTAAAATATAATTCATTATTATCATTAAATTTATGCAGTAAATAAAATGATGGAAACAATTTTAGATAGCTATTATTAGTATTTTGATTCGTTAATAATGAATTCCCTTTTATATCTGTATATTCGCCTCTTAAGCCAGATTTTAAACTCCAATGCTTCCAATCTTTGGAATAGCTTGCATAGGCTGCATAATTAATTTCGTCGTATAAAAAAGTATCAGAATTTTGTAAATCATCTTCTTTTATATCATTTACAAAAACAAATTGATTTAAAATACTCTTAGAATTAATGTCAGAAATTTTTATTCCTATCTCAAACTGTTCAGCATTACTTATTGGTAATTCATAATCTACCTGTCCAGTATATAGTTTTATGATTTGGCTTGAAAATGTTTGAAACCTATTACTTCTTATAAGTGTATTGTCAGGAAAACGATAGTCTGTATCTACATTTTGAAAACTAGAAAAATCATAATTGGTATGATGTATACTTATAGAGAATTTTTCTCCTATTTTCTTGAATCTATGAGTATAATCTAATGTTAAAGCAAAATTATAGGTTTCATCTCTTAACTTATTTTCTGTAATAAATGTGGAATCTAAGCTCATTGTATTTCCAAAAACTTCAGTAACAGAATTCACATCAGTTTTTGTATTATTTCTAGGAGAAATTAGCATATTCGTAGAAAATCCAATATCATTATTCTTGTCTAACTCGTAATCAATATTAGAATTTATATTATGATTTGAGTTATTTCGTGTTCTTCGATAATCTGTTTCCCAACTTGAAGTATTTTGCCCATTATCATCTACAAAATTTATAGATTCATTATTGTTCCTAAAATCTTTCCTTGGACTTACATTATAATTAAGATAGGTACTGAGTTTTTTTGTTTTAAAGAAATGACTCGTTCCAAACGAATATTTTGGAAATTCTGAACCTTGCTTATAATTTCCAAAAAGACTTCCATGATAGCCTGCAATAATATTTTTACTGGTGACGATATTAAGCACCGCACCTCCTTCTGCTTCATACTTAGCAGGTGGGTTTGTAATGACTTCAATGGATTTCACATTACTAGCAGAAGTACCTTCTAAAAGTTGCTGGACTTCATTAATTGATAAATGTACCCTCCTGTCGTTTATATACACCGTAGGTGTGGATTGTTTTATTGTTATAGCACCATCATGAACTAAAACACCTGGCGTATGCTTTAAAACATCTAAAATATTATTATTTGAAAGTGTCGAATTTTCAACATTAAAAACCAAACGATCTACCATACGCTCAATAGTTGGTCTTTTTGCAATTACGGTTACACCATCAAGTGTTTCCATATTTTCTTTAATTATAATGGTCTCAACATTGATATTCCTATCAAGTTCAATCCTCTTAGAATATGCTTTAAAACCAAGAAAACTAACTTTAAGTATATAATTGCCAGCTTTAAGGTTTTCTAAAATAAAATAGCCCTTTTCATCTGTAGAAGTACCATTCGCTGTTTCAGAATCTCCAATACTGGTGATTAAAACATTCGCATATGCTATTGGGGTATTAGCACCATCTTTAACATACCCGTTTAATCTATATTCTTGAGAATAAGATACGAGAGAAAATAGCAGAATAAAATGATAAAATAAATTCTTATTCATGTATTTATTTATGGTACAAACTTATAAATAATTAATTTAAAACATTTTAAGGAAAAATCATAGTAATCACCATTTTTTTCTTACATACTCGAAATGTACAGGCTAATTTTTGATAGCTATTAAAAAACTAAAATAATTATTTTGAGTTTGTATTAACAATAGAAAATTTATTTGTAATTTGATTTTTTATTAATTCAACTAACAATGTCGAAATCACTCTCGCCTTTTACGAAGCAACAACTTTTACCACAAGAGGAAACTCTTGAGTTACTTAAGCGCAAAGGAGAATTATTTATTGGAATACCTAAAGAGACTGCTTTTCAAGAAAGACGTGTGTGTTTAACACCAGATGCGGTATTTGCTTTGGTAAGTAACGGACATAGAGTCTTGCTGGAATCTGGTGCTGGGCTTGGAGCTAGTTTTAGTGATAAAGATTATAGCGAAGCTGGTGCAGAAATAACAAAAGATACTGCTAAAGTATTTGCTTGTCCTATGATTCTAAAAGTAGAGCCTCCAAGTATAGAACAAATTAAACTTATTAATCCGCAAACAATATTAATATCTGCACTGCAAATAAAAACTCAATCGAAAAAATATTTTGAAACGTTGGCATCTAAGCGAATCACAGCTTTGGCTTTTGAGTTTATACGTGATGCAGATGGTACATATCCCGCCGTGAAATCGTTAAGCGAAATTGCAGGAACAGCTTCTGTATTAATTGCTTCAGAGTTATTATCTGATGCTAAAGATGGTAATGGATTAATGTTTGGTAATATTAGCGGAGTTCCTCCTATTAAGGTTGTTATATTAGGTGCAGGAACCGTTGGAGAGTTTGCAACAAGAAGCTCAATAGGTCTTGGTGCTAGTGTAAAAGTCTTTGATAATTCTATTACAAAATTACGACGCATACAAAGGAATTTAGGCAGAACGTTTTTCACATCTACCATTACACCAAAAAACTTAACAAAAGCTTTGAAACGTTGTGATGTTGTAATTGGAGCCATACGAGGAACCAATAGAGCGCCAGTAATAGTATCTGAAGCTATGGTAGAATCTATGAAAAAAGGAGCTATCATTATTGATGTTAGTATAGATATGGGAGGTTGTTTCGAAACTAGCGAAGTAACAACACATAAAAATCCTACGTTTATTAAACATGATGTTATTCATTATTGTGTTCCCAACATTCTAGCAAGATATTCACGTACAGCCTCTGTTTCTATAAGTAATATTTTCACACCTTACTTATTAAAAATTGCTGAAGACGGTGGTCTAGAAAATTCTTTAAGATTTGACAGAGGTTTGAAAAATGGATTGTATTTTTACCACGGAATTTTAACCAGTAAATCTGTAGGTGATTGGTTCGATTTAGATTTTAGCGATGTTAATTTGCTTATTTTTTGATTGATTACAACTCTTCTTATTTATTTCACTAAACACATTAAATGAAACTTATACAGCGCGTTGGCTATTATTTAGGCGGGTTTTCTATCGGATTAATAATTTTGGCTTTCTTTTTAAATGGTAAAAAAACCTCATGCAGCTACGGGCCAGATGCCAGAGTTTTAAAGAATATTAGATTAAAAAAAATTATTTATCATGATAATATTCAATCCAATTTGGAGGATTATAATTTAGACTCTATAGCTATAAATTATGTTTTAAGAAAAGGTAATATTAATTTTTCTGAAAGTAATGCAAGGCAAGAACCATGTGCCACCTATAATATTGAAGGGGAGTTTGAAAAAAAAGAAATTATTTTTACTGTTGAAAATTGTGATAGTATTGCCACGATAACTAATCTAAAAATAGAATAGATAGCATGCTTAAACGTGGTTTTGATGTTGTTTTTTCTATAATGGGATTGTTTGTCCTATCCCCCATTTTAATATTAATTGCTGTTTTAATTAAAATAGATTCCAGGGGGCCTATTCTTTTTGTTCAGGGACGTGTTGGTAAAAACAATACAGACTTTAATATTTTTAAGTTCCGTACTATGCGTATACAATCTCAAAACAAGGGATTGCTTACATTGGGAAATAATGATTCTAGAATAACTAAAGTGGGCTATTTTTTAAGACGGTATAAAATAGATGAATTCCCTCAACTTATAAATATTCTGAAAGGTGATATGAGTTTTGTAGGTCCAAGACCTGAACTACGTTATTATGTGAATTTTTATAATGAAGATGACATGAAAATTTTTGCTGTTAGGCCAGGTATTACAGGACTAGCATCTTTAAAATATAGAAATGAAGTAGAGCTATTAAAAGCTGCCGAAAACCCTGAAGAGTTTTTTATTAAAACGATTATACCCGATAAATTAAAATACAATAAGGAATATATAAGAAAACGAAACTTCTTTTTTGATTTAAAGCTTATAGCTGTCACCGTAATCAAAGTTATAACTAAATAGTTGAAGTATTAATGCTTTTTTCTACTTCATTTGGCACAAAACATTATTATTCATACTTTGCATATATAATTCGCCCCAAGAAGCATACATTTTTAAGCGAAGTTAAAGTCTAAAATGAATAAGTCTACTTCTAATCATATAGATCAATTATTAATTGATTCTGGATTATTTCCCACAAAGAAAATACAACAAAAACTAAAAAGTTTTGACTTTTCTGATGAAACCATCTTAATAACAGGAGCAGCTGGCTCTATAGGTAGCGGACTTACTAAACAATTAATAACATGTCGCTATAAAAAACTTATACTTGTTGATGTTGCGGAATCTCCTCTTTATGATCTTATAAAAGATTTGGAATTCGAAGACACAGAGAATATTGATTTTCGCCTGTTAAATATTACAGAAGAACAATCGTTACAGCATCTTTTTGAAACATACAAACCGACACTTATTTTTCATACTGCAGCTTACAAACATGTTCCTTTAATGGAAGGAAATCCATATGAAGCTATTAAGCTTAATATTTTAGGAACAAAATTATTAGTGGATTTATCTATAGAATACAGTGTAAAAAAATTCATTTTTATTTCTACAGATAAGGCAGTAAATCCTATAAGTATTATGGGAATGTCTAAACGTATAGCAGAAAACTATCTTAATCATTTATCAACCAAATCAAAAACACAATTTATTACCACTCGATTTGGAAATATATTAGGTTCTAACGGATCAGTTTTACCTCTTTTTAAGAAGCAAATAGAATTATGTATCCCCCTTACAGTTACAAATGATAGCATTTCTCGTTATTTTATTAGTAAAAGTAAAGCTTGTGCTTTAATATTAGAGATTACTGCTTTTAACAATCATACAAGCTGCACTTATACTTTTAATATGGGTGAACCAATTAAAATAATCGATTTAGCTGAAAGACTAGTAGTTTTTAGTGGTAATCTGGCTGAAAAAACCGAAATAAAAATTACAGAATTACGCCCTGGTGAAAAACTTCACGAAAATATCGTTTCAAAGAATGAAACATTAACACCAACAGAGCATGAAGATATTTTATTAGTAAAACTCAAAGAAGGTGTAGAACCCAAAATAATTAACTTTACTGAGTTAGTAAATATTACACCAAAAATGCCTCATTCAGAAATTAAATCTATTTTAGAAAAGTATGTTTAAATTAGAGTGTTTTTCGGCGCTTTTTTTCTTTAGCCAAAAGTGTTAATTCTCTACCTGTTTGTCCAGCAACAGAAGTGTTTTCTTCGGCTCTTCTAATTAAATAAGGCATCACATCTTTTACGGGTCCAAAAGGAATGTATTTAGCAACATTATAGCCTTTATTAGCCAAGTTATAACTAATATGATCACTCATACCATATAATTGTCCAAACCAAACACGACTGTCATTGTTTTTTAGGTTTTTAGTAGCCATTAATTCCATTAACAAATACGAACTTTCCTCATTATGAGTTCCAGCGAATAAGGATATATAATCTAAGTTATCAATTGTATATTTTAATCCTTCATCAAAGTTTTTGTCTGTGGCCAATTTACTTATGCAAATGGGAGATGTATATCCTTTTTCTTTGGCTCTGTCATTTTCTTTTTCCATATAAGCCCCACGAACCAATTTATAACCAAGATAATAATTACCATCTTTTGCTTTTTGGTATTCGTTTTTTAAAAATGCCAATCTATCATGTCTGTACATTTGTAAAGTATTATACACAATAGGTTTTTCCGTATTATATTTTTGCATCATAGTTGTTACTAATCCATCTGCCGCATCTTGCATCCAACTTTCTTCTGCATCAATTAAAACTGCTACATCATTCTCCTTGGCTTTTTTACAAACAATATCAAATCTATTTACAACATGAGTCCATTCTTCCTGTTCACTTTGGTTTAGCTCTTTGTTATTACCAACTTTTTCATATAAATCTAACCTGCCAAAGCCTGAAGGTTTAAATACCGCAATAGGAATAGCATCAATATTTTTAGCAAAATCAATGATTTTAAGGATGGTATTCATAGAAGCATCAAACTCCTTTTCGCTTTCTTTACCTTCTACAGAATAATCTAAAACGGAGCTTACACCATTTAAAAACATTTTATTAATTACAGGCAGGCAATCTTCTTCGTTTACACCGCCGCAAAAATGGTCGAACACTGTAGATCGAATGAGGCCTTCGATAGGTAAATTAGCCTTAATTGCAAAGTTTGTAGCAGCTGTACCTATTCTAACTAAAGGCTCAATAGATATCATTTTAAACAAAAAATATGCCCGCTCTAATTCAGAATCATTCTTTAATGAGAATGCAATTTCTGTATTATCAAATATTGGATTTGTGCTCATGTTGAAAATTTTGTGTAAATATAAATATATACATACTTCAATTTATATAAAATACTATCATTTTATATGTTAAATACTATCATTTTATATAAAATCTCCTTAATTTCACAGCCTCAAAAAATAATAATTATTTTATGGATTCCATTACTACAAATGAATGCACAATTCATTTTAACGAGGCATGTTACGAACCTCTGAATAAACACATTAAAGAAAAAAACTTTTCTAAAATTTTTATTTTAGTTGATGAGAATACTCATGAACATTGTTTGCCTTATTTCTTAGAAAAATTAGAAACAGATATCCTTATTGAAATTATTGAAATTGAGTCTGGTGAAATTAATAAAACGATAGATACTTGTGCTGGTGTTTGGAATACACTTTCTGATTTAGATGCAGACAGAAAGAGTTTACTCATAAATATTGGAGGTGGTGTCATTACAGATCTAGGTGGTTTTGTAGCTTGTACTTTTAAAAGAGGCATCGCTTATATTAATGTGCCTACTACCCTACTCTCTATGGTTGATGCATCTGTTGGAGGAAAAACGGGCGTTGATTTGGGGCATTTAAAAAATCAAATAGGTGTTATTAGCAATCCTGATTTGGTATTAATTGATACTATCTACCTAAATACGTTACCGCAAAATCAAATGCGCTCAGGTTTAGCTGAAATGCTTAAGCATGGTTTAATTAGTAATGAGATTTACTGGAATAAATTTAAAGATTTATCAAAGTTAACTTTGGATGACCTTGATGTTTTAATTTACGAATCTGTATTAATTAAAAAGAATGTCGTTGAAAATGATCCATTAGAAGACAATTTGCGAAAAACCTTAAATTTTGGACATACACTTGGTCATGCTATAGAGTCTTATTTTTTAAGTAGTCCTAATAAAACGACATTATTACATGGAGAAGCAATTATAGTTGGGATGATTTTAGCATGCTATATTTCTACTGAATTGACTGGCTTTCCAAAGCAAACAACCATAGATATTAAGAGCTTATTTATCAATTATTATGGTAAAGTTGAAATTAAAGAAGATGAATATCCTGCCATTATTGAATTGCTTAAGTATGATAAAAAGAATAATCATGGTAATATTAATTTCGTGCTATTAGAATCAATAGGTACCCCTAAAATAGACTGCTTAGTTGATGACGAAATAATAGTGAATGCTTTTCATTTTTATGATAACTAATTGCTATTGTTGGCATAATATGTTTGTAACTTTATAAATGCTTCGTTTTTTCTCTAAGAGACTATTTTTAAAAGATTTATTGGAAGATTTTGTAGATATCCATAATCACATCCTTCCTGGTATAGATGATGGTGCAAAGAATATTGAAGATTCTTTGAACTTAATAAAAAAGATGAGAGAATTGGGTATAAAGCAATATATAGCTACTCCGCATATTATGCAGGATTTTTATCCCAATACTGATGTGACTATAGGAAATGCTTATCAGGATTTATTAGAAGCTTTAGATTCAAAATTACTTGATACGATTACATTGAATCCCGCTGCGGAATATATGTTAGATAGTCATTTTGAAAGTTTATTAGAAAATAGAAATTTATTTACTTTAAAAGGAAACTATGTACTTATTGAAATGTCATATTTTCAGGCTCCAATAAATTTAGAAGATCTTATTTTTAAAATAAAAACTCAGGGTTATATACCAGTTTTAGCCCATCCTGAGCGTTATTCATTTTATCATAATCAAAAAGCATACTATGAAAACCTGAAACAGCAAGGCTGTTATTTTCAACTTAATTTGCTTTCACTAAGTGATCATTATGGTAAAAATGTTGAGAAAACTGCTAATTATTTAATAGAGGAACAATTAATTGATTTTGTTGGTACCGATATTCATAATGAAAAACATATCGATAAATTATCAAATCTAATACTAAATAAAAGAATACATAAACGCTTAAATGAAATAATAGCTAATACTAACCAAACATTTTCAGTAATTTAAGCTTTTCTTCTAAAAAAACCTTTCTTTTGAGGAGCACCGTAGTAACCATATTTTGCACCATATCCAAAGTTAGATTGTTTTACATCATTTACAACTAGCATCATACCATTAAGTTTCTTTTCAGCGTGGAGTTCTTTAGCGAAATTCAATATGCGTTTTTCGGTATAATCTGCTCGTGTTAAATAAATAGTATGTCCAGCATATTCACTTATCAATAAGGTGTCTGTAACAAGCATAGATGGCGCTGTATCAACAATAACATAATCATATTGATCAGATACAGAATCAAATAATTCTTTAACCCTATCGGTCATTAAGAGTTCTGCTGGATTAGGTGGTACTTTTCCTGAAAGTAGAATATCAATGTTTATACCATTAATATCATAAGTGTTAATCGTTTCCCCTACTATTACAGATTTGTCAACTAAAAATTCTGTAAGACCAATCTTTGCGTGATTCTTTTCCTTTTTGTTTTTTATTGCAGAATAAATTTGTGGATTTCTAATATCTGCACCAAGAAGTAAAACTCTTTTATTTGTATTTGCTAGCGTTAGAGCCATATTCAAACTAAAAAAAGACTTGCCTTCGCCATTAATAGTGGATGTTACAAAAACAACATTCTCATAGTTTTTAGGACCTCTACCTCTTTTTACGTAATCAAAATTTGTTCGTATTATTCTAAATGATTCAGATAAAATGGATCTATCATTGCGCTCTACTAAAGTGTTATCGCGACCTTTTACTCTTGGAATCTCACCTAGAACTGTTATGTTTCTAATCTCTTTTTCTAAATCTTCTTTATTATGGATTTTAGTATCTAATAAAATTTTTAAATATATAATCATAAAAGGGATGACTAACCCAAAAAACAATGCTGTAATATATGCAATTTGTCTATTTGGAGACACTGGACCGCCATAACTGTTATATGCTTCATCAATTATTTTTGCGCTAGGAGAAGTAGCTGTTAAAGAAATAGTAGCTTCTTCTCTTTTCTCTAATAAGTATAAATATAAAGATTCTTTGATACCTTGCTTTCTTTCAATAGATCGTAACCTACGTTCTTGTCCAGGAACCGAGTATATTTTAGAATTAATCCTTTTTGATTGATTTTCAAGACTTCCAATTTGAATTCTAAGTGATTTACTTGAATTATTTATACTTTGTTGTAGATTTTGTCTTATGCCTCCTAATGTTTGATCTAGTTCTTTAACTATTGGATTTTGCTCTCCAGCACTTTTTAAAAGCGTTTTTCTCCTTTCAAGGAGTTGATTATATCTAGATGAGAGTTCACTAATAGCAGCATCACCCAATCCCAAATTAGATGGAATGGCGTCATATTTTCCCGATGAATCACCTAAAGATTCCTTCATATAACTTAATTGATTCAATTGCATTCTACTGGCATCTAATTGTTGCTCGTTTAATGCACTTGAATTTAAAAATTGACCAGCTTCAGAAGCAACATCCGTTACCTTATTACCTGTTTTAAACTTCACGATACTGTCATCAACATTTACTAAGTCTGAAGCTATCAATTCAACACGCTTATTAATAAAATCAGCTGTGTTTTTTGATATTTCATTTTTCTTCTGAATGGTTGAAATATTATATTCATCGATCAGAGTATTTACAATATCTTTAGCTTTTTGTATAACAGGATCAGTAATACTAACTTCAATAACCTTTGAAGATTTACCTGTAGGGAATATCGAAATTCTATTCTTAAGAGATTCTGCTAATACCTCCAATGGTGTTATTTTTACTCTAATATTATTTCCTACATAGCTTACTAGATTTTTATCTTTAGGAGTTATTATAATACCGCCAAAAAAAGTAGGAATTGTTTCTCCAAAAGTGTATTTTTTAGGAGTATCTTCTTCATTAATTCTAAAATTAAAATCTGTTGCAGAAAGAATTTCAGTATAAAAATTAAAACTTGTATTATTAATAATTGAATCAGATTCAATGAAATTTATAACTATTGGTGCGTTTTTATAAAGTTCAGATTCGTTAACTCTACCTTTAGCAAAATAGTTAATATTTAAATGCAACCTTTTAACAATATTTCTTAAAAAACTTCTAGATTGAATAACTTGTATTTCGTCTTCAACCATAGCATCTTCTTTTTCGGAGAAAAGAGATAAATCTTTTAAAGCACTTGTAGAATTATCTTTATCATCTAAAAGCATTATTTTAGCAACTGCTATATATTGAGGTGTCGTATATCTTAGATTTGCGTAGGCAATACTCAAGCATACGATACAACTTAATGCAAACCATTTCCACTGCTTAAGATAAACAGAAAGTATTTTCTTTAGATCAAATTTAAAACCTTCAGAAGTATTATCAGATGCGTTTCTGTTGTCAATTAAAGCCATTATATATTTCTTTCTAGTTTCTAGTAATTAATAAAAGTGTTGTCGTTATAAGAAATGATGTAATTGAAATTAGTGTACCAATTCTTGCGTCACCAGATGCACCACTTATTGCCGAGTTATTAGGCTCAACATAAACGTAATCATTTTGTGTTAAGTAATAAACAGGAGAATTAAAAACTTCTTTATTTGTTAAATCAATCCTAGTATAAGTTTTTGTACCATTAAAATCCCTAACTACAAGTATATTAGTTCTTTTACCTTTTATAGTCAAATCACCAGCCATACCAAGTGCTTCTAAAATAGATACTCTTTCTCCAGAAACGGGATAAACGCCAGGTCTATTTACTTCTCCAGCTATAGTAACTCTAAAATTTAGCACACGAAAAATGATTACAGGGTCTTTTAGTAGTTGACCTTCGTCAAATTTTTTCTTAAAAAGTGCTTTTGCTTGTTCAACGGTAAGGCCTAATAGTTTTATTTTACCTAAAACTGGATAATCAATATTTCCTTCGACATCAATTAAATAATCTATCAATTCACCTTGAGCACCAGCAGATCTAACCAAATTATAGGGTTGTGTAACCGTTGGATCCAGTGTAGAAACGTAAATACTCACAACATCTCCAACTTTTAGTTTGGCCGTAAAAGTATCTGTATCTACAACAGTCTCAAAGCTCTTGGCATTTTGAAAATAAACAATATCTTGTTTTGATGCACATGAAGTAAAAAGCATACCAATTATTATGGTAGCAATTAGCAGTTTACTTCTTATAAGTGGTATATTCATTTTAATATTATTTGGGGAAAATAGTAAAATTAAAATTGATTATTAAAGGTTTCCGTAATTTTTATCAGCTCTTTCTTTCGATATTCCTTTAACTTTTTTATAAATCTGAACTCTTTTGTCAAAACGTTCGTAATCAGAATTGTTAGATTTATATTCTGGAATTAATCGTTTCATTTTCATAACAATATTGTTATTTTGAAAACGATTAGTAATACATAACTCTTCTATTTCTGCTTTAATTTTATCATAATCTAACTCTCTGGTTTTACTAATCATTATCTTTTTATGGTATGTAGATAATGTATTTTCACCATTGGCTAATAATTCTTCATATAGTTTTTCACCTGGTCGTAATCCAGTAATTTTAATATCAATATCTTCAGGGAATCTCAATCCTGAAAGTTTTATCATATTTTTTGCAAGATCATAGATTTTAACAGACTCACCCATATCAAATATAAAAATCTCACCGCCCTTACCCATGGTTCCAGCTTCTAATACTAATTGAGAAGCTTCAGGAATAGTCATGAAATATCTAGTGATTTCTTTATGAGTTAAAGTAAGGGGGCCATCATTCTCAATTTGTTTTTTAAACAAAGGAATAACAGATCCGTTAGAACCTAATACATTTCCAAATCGTGTTGTAATGAATTTTGTTTTGCTTTCTTTTTGAAGACAACTAATATACATCTCCGCCATTCTTTTAGTGGCTCCCATAACACTTGTTGGGTTAACAGCTTTGTCTGTAGATACAAATACGAATTTTTTCACATTATATCGAGATGCAGTGTCTGCTAAAAGTTTAGTACCATTAACATTAATTTTAATAGCCTCATAAGGCGATTTTTCCATTAAAGGAACATGTTTGTATGCCGCTGCATGAAATACCATGGTTGGTTTATGGTTTTGAAAAATAGTATCTATTCTTAAACCATCACGAATATCGGCTACTATAGCTGTGAAATTATGTTTCCCATTTTGCTTTAAATCCTGCTGTACATCATAAAGGGCAGATTCGGCTTGGTCTACAAGAATCAATTCTTTTACATCAAAGTTAGAAAGTTGTTTAACCAATTCACTACCTATAGATCCTGCAGCACCAGTAACAATAACAGTTTCTCCTCTAAATTCATTTAATAAATTAGGGTTGTTAATTTCAATAGGCGGTCTTCCTAGTAAATCTTCAATTTGTACTTGTTTAATTTGCTTAACGTTTAACTCGCCATTAATCCAGCTTTCAATAGGTGGTACTTTAGTGATTTTTATGTCTAGATTAACAAAATTAATTAAGTTTTCTTTTGCTATATTTTTAGAAGCAATAATTAACTCATCTATTTGATTGGACTCAATATAAGCATTCGTTATTTTTTCTTTTGAAAAGATAGAAATACCATTTATTGATTTTCCTTTTTTTCTTGAATTATCATCAATAAAACCAACGACTTGAAATTTTGTACTAACATTACTTATTAAAGCATTGTAAGTAACAATTCCTGAGTCACCAGCTCCATAAATTAAAACTCTTTTTGATGACATTAATTTACATTTCAAGTACTTATAAGACATTTTGAAGAGCAATCTACTCGCACTAAGTACTACAAAACTCAATAAAGCGTGCATAATTACAATAGATAATGGTATTGTAAATTCAGGGAAAATCTCAAATATTCTATTTGCTAATACTGTAACTATACATGTTAATGACATAATAGCGACAGATTTAAATAAGTTCACAACATCTGTAAATCCTGTATGTCTAATAACACTTTTAAATGATCCTATTAATAGAAAGCTAACAGTAGCTACAGTAGCTAAAAAAGGTAATTGAATTAAAAATTGCTTTAGGTCAAAATTTAGTGTGAAATTAAACCTAATTAAATATGCCATAAAAAATGTTGACAAAACAATGGCCAAGTCAATAGCCAAAACAAGCCATTTTGAAGCATATTTTTGAGAGAAATAGGTAAAGTAATTATTTATCATAAGTTAGGGGTTTTTAAAATATTATTGAGTACTCTATCTAAATCATCTTGACTTAGATTAGACCCACTTGGTAAGCAAAGACCTTTATCAAAAAGATCTTCTGATATACCATTTGTAAAATGAAGGCAATCTTTAAAGACTGGCTGCATGTGCATTGGTTTCCATAAAGGTCTTGACTCAATATCATCTTTCGATAATGTGAGTCTTATTTGTTCACGAGTCTCATAAGAATCAGTTTTAATACAAGTAATCCATCTATTTGAAAAGAACCCTTGAGGTTCTTCTAAAAACTGAATCGTATTAATTTGTGACAAATTCGCCTTGTAAAATTCGAAATTTTTTCTTCTAGCTTTTACCCTTTCATCAATCACTTCCATTTGTCCTCTACCAATACCTGCCAAAACATTACTCATTCTATAATTATAACCTATAGATGAATGCTCATAATGAGGTGCATTATCTCTTGCTTGAGTTGATAGAAAAACGGCTTTTTCTTTTAAACTTTGTGTATTAGTGATTAAAGCACCTCCACCCGAAGTAGTTATTATTTTATTGCCATTAAATGATAATATACCAATATCAGAAAGCGTTGCGCAATTTTGATTAAAATAAGTGCTACCTAAAGCTTCAGCACTATCTTCTACTACTGGTATTTTATACTTTTCTGCAATGGCATTAATTTCATTTGCCTTATACGGCATACCATATAGATGGACTGCAATTATGGCTTTTGGCTTTTTATATTTTTCAATTCTATCTTTAATGGCTATTTCCAATAATTCTGGAGACATATTCCAAGTATCAGATTCACTATCTATAAAAACAGGTGTGGCTCCTTGATATAATATTGGGTTTGCCGAAGCAGAAAAAGTAAAACTTTGACATAAAACTTCATCTCCTTTAGATACATTAAGCAATTGAAGTGCTAAATGAATAGCAGCTGTGCCAGAACTTAAAGCTGCAGCATACTTATCTTCACCTAGATAATTTCTTAAATCATTTTCAAAACCATCAACATGAGGCCCTAATGGAGCAATCCAATTAGTATCGAAAGCCTCCGCTACAAATTTTTGTTCGGATCCTCCCATGTGAGGTGATGATAAATATATTTTAGTTTTGGTCAACATTTATAAGATTATAATTTCAGTTTATTGCATAAAGTATCCGTATAACTTTTTATAGTTATACAATTAAACACACATGTTATTTCTGAATGATTTCCCTCTTTATTCATAAAACAAAATTAATTACTTAATTATTAGCTTAAATTAATTGTTTAGTATTAAGTGACTTTTTAAAATATCTATTATTAATGTATTTCTACAGATTAATGATTGAGAGATTTTGGAAATATTTTATATTTATCATTTTAATACAATTAAATTAATATGCTATTAATCAATTCAATTTGTGTTTTACGGTGTAAATTTAGTAATTGTTTTAAACTAACATGATTAGAATTAACTTAATTCGCTAAAAGAGTAATTAAAATCGGTTAAATACACCTGTGTTTTTAATTAAAAGCAAAAGTGTGCATATCGTCGATTCTATAAATTCAATTTTTCTCTGAATTTTTCATAAGCGATTTGATAAAATATAAACATTTACTTACAAACAGCAAAACAAAAGAGAAATTATAGTTAAAAGCAGCCATTTATTCATTTTTATAAAAAAGCTTTGTTTGGACGGTTATTTTGACATATAGTTGAATTTCATCGGGAAAAATGGAACCTTGATATAATTAGTTAACTTGTTCCGTTTATTTTTTTAATATTTGCCTCGAATAAAAAATCCTAAATCTAAAAATGACCGAACAACAACTAAAAACTTTACTAGGAAAAACAATACTTATCACTGGTGGAGCTGGATTCATTGGTTCTAATCTATGTGAAGTTTTATTAGGCAATAATATACAGGTAGTTTGTTTAGATAATTTCTCAACTGGAAAACGAACTAATATTGAACCTTTTTTGAGTAATGACAATTTTAAACTAATAGAAGGCGATATTAGAAATCTTGAAGATTGTCATCATGCATGTTCTGGTGTTGACTACGTTTTACATCAAGCTGCCTTAGGGTCTGTACCTAGATCTATAAACGATCCTATTACTACAAATGATGTAAACGTTTCTGGATTTTTAAACATGTTAGTGGCAGCTAGAGACGCTAATGTGAACCGTTTTGTTTATGCTGCAAGTTCTTCAACATATGGAGACCATGAAGCATTACCTAAAGTTGAAGATGTTATTGGGAAACCATTGTCTCCTTATGCCATTACTAAGTATGTGAATGAATTGTATGCAGAGATCTTTTTTAGTACTTATAAATTAAATACTATTGGTTTACGTTATTTTAATGTTTTTGGAAAAAGACAAGACCCAAATGGCGCCTATGCGGCTGTAATTCCAAAGTTTGTTCAACAATATATAAATCATGAATCTCCTATTATTAATGGAGATGGTAGCTACTCCAGAGATTTTACTTTTATTGATAATGTGGTTCAAATGAATATTAATGCATTAACTGTTGAAAATAAAGCAGCATTAAACACTGTGTATAATGTAGCATATGGAGAACGAACTACTTTAATTGAATTAGCTACTTTGTTAAAAAAATATTTATCTGAATTTGATAATGTTATAGGAAATATTGAAATACAACATAGAGATAATAGAATTGGAGATATCCCTCACTCTTTGGCTTCTATTGATAAAGCAAAAGAATTATTAAATTACGACCCAAAATACAATATTGACAGTGGTTTGAAAGAAGCTGTAAAGTGGTATTGGGAAAATTTAAAATAAAGTAATATTACCAAAATAAAAAATGAAGGATATTAAAATTGCCGTTATTGGATTGGGCTATGTAGGCTTGCCATTGGCTAGACTTTTTGCAACTAAGTATAATGTTGTAGGCTTTGATATTAATCAAAGTAGGATTAATGAATTATCTGAAGGAAAGGACTCTACTCTTGAAGTAGACTCTGATACTTTAAAATCAGTTTTAAAAAGCGATTCAAGCAATGGTATAGGCTTATTGTGTAGTGCTTCTCTTGGAGATATTAAAGATTGTAATTATTATGTAATTACAGTCCCTACCCCTATTGATAAAAATAACAGACCAGATTTAACACCGCTTTATAAATCTAGTGAAACTGTAGCTAACGTCTTGAAGAAAGGAGACATTGTTATTTATGAATCAACAGTATATCCAGGTGTCACTGAAGATGAATGTGTACCAGTTCTTGAAAAAATTAGCGGGCTTACATTTAATAAAGATTTCTATGCAGGATATTCTCCAGAAAGAATCAATCCTGGTGATAAATTACATACGGTTGAAAAAATACTTAAAGTAACAGCTGGCTCGACTCCTGAAATTGGAAAAAAAGTGGATGCTTTATATGCTAGTGTTATCACAGCAGGAACTCATTTAGCACCTACTATTAAGGTTGCTGAAGCTGCTAAAGTAATAGAGAATTCGCAACGCGATATAAATATTGCCTTTGTTAATGAATTAGCAAAAATTTTCAATCTAATGGATATTGATACGCATTCAGTCCTTGAGGCGGCAGGTACTAAATGGAACTTTTTGCCATTTAAACCTGGATTAGTTGGCGGACATTGCATAGGTGTAGACCCTTATTATTTAGCACAGAAAGCTCAAGAAGTTGGATACCATCCAGAAATTATATTAGCGGGACGTCGTGTAAATGATAGTATGGGGCAATATGTAGCTTCTGAAGTTATTAAGTTAATGGTGAAGAATGATATACGCATCAAAGGTTCGAAGATATTAGCTCTTGGAATTACTTTCAAAGAAAACTGTCCAGATGTTAGAAATACAAAAGCTGTTGATGTTATTAATCAGCTTAAAAGTTACGGTACACAAGTCACAATATACGACCCTTGGGCAAATCCAGAAGAAGTAAAACATGAGTATGATTTACAAACAGTAAAACAATTACCTGAAGGTACATTTGATGCTGTTGTTTTAACAGTAGCTCATAATGAGTTTCTTCAAGAAGATTTAAGATCATTATTAAATCCAGAAGGTGTTTTATATGATGTTAAAGGTATTCTAAGCGAAAATGTGAATGGTAGGTTGTGATTTTTTTGACCTTAAATAATTTTATCTAATAAAAACCAACTATTTTGAGTCAATTAAAAAAAGGAGCTTTTTTAAACTATACAACTATTATATTAACAAATGTCATTGGTTTGTTAATGACTCCTTTTATCCTTAATCATTTAGGTAAAGCTGAGTATGGTATCTACCTCACAATAGGCGCATTAGTTGGCACAATTTCTCTATTGGACTTTGGTTTGAACAACACCATAGTAAGGTTTGTTGCAAAATATAAAGCAGAGAAAGATAAAGTCGGTCAAGAAAACTTTTTAGCAACTACCATGTTAATATATCTCGGGATCTCTACTTTGATTATTATAATAGGTGTTATTTTTTATGGATACATAGATTCGTATTTTACTAAAATGACTCCAGAAGAAATTGAAATTGCTAAAGTGATTTTTGCAATATTCATTTTTAATCTGGCCGTAGGGTTGCCCGGAGGTTCCTTAACAGGGATATGCTATGGGTATGAAGAATTTGTTTTCCCTAAAACCCTCAACATTGTAAGATATATTTTAAGGTCTGTGACCGTCGCTGGTGTCTTACTATTTGGAGGTAAGGCTATAGCCCTTGTAATTGTGGATTCTATTTTTAATCTTTTAATTATATTAATTACAGGATACTACGTATTTAAAAAATTACATATAAAAATAAAACTCCACTCATTTTCTATTAATTTTATAAAACATATTTTTAGTTATTCTATGTGGATATTTGTCTTCGCATTAGTTTCGTTATTTCAATGGAAAGCGGGACATTGGGTATTAGGTAGAATTGCACCTCCCGAAGTATTAAGTATTTATGGAATAGGGATTGCATTGGGAACTTACTATGGTGCCTTCTCAACTGCTATTTCAAGTGTTTTTTTGCCAAGAGCCACTAAAATGTCGGTAGATAATGCTTCAGGAGAAGAATTAACAGATATGATGATTAAAATAGGCAGACTATCTTTCATTATCTTGATGTTTATACTGACTGCCTTTATTCTTTTTGGCAAACAATTTGTTTTCCTTTGGGTTGGTGGTGAATTAGAAAAAGAAGGTAGTTACCAGTCTTGGTTAATTGCTTTAATGATAATGGTTGCTTACACCCTACCGCTTGTTCAAGGCTTCGGAAATTCTATTTTAGAAGCTAAAAGTAAATTAAGGTTTAAAGCCATTTTGTATCTTTCGTTTATGATATTAGGAACCATTTTAGGAGCCATTTTAGCACACCATTACGGAGCAATTGGTATGATGGCAGGGTCTGTAGTTGCTTGGTTAATTGTTCAAAACGTTATGAATTTTTATTACCACAAAAAAATAGGGCTTAATATTATTCGATTTTTTAAAGAATTATTTAATAAAACCTTTTTTTTAATCTTATTGGCTATAGGTTTAGGGTATCTCATTAACATGATTCCAGGAATAGGATGGCTAAATTTTGTATTAAAAGCTGTTATTTATAGTATTGTGTTTAGTATTCTTGCATATAATATTGGATTAATCGATTTTGAAAAGGATTTAGTCAAAAAGACAATGAATCCTCTTTTTAAATTAATAAAACTCACAAGATAATGCTTAAACTTAAAAACATAAATCTTGAAGATGATGGTAAAAAAGTTGTATACAACTACGAGGCCAGCAATGATATCCAGAAGTACTTTAACTTAAAAGACTTATTTTATGCTAAGTACGACATTGATGTAAGCAAAGTTCCAAATAGTATTTTGGTTATTCCTTTTTTGTCGAATATACTACCTATCGCCTGGTTTGCAGGTTTTGATATTGAAGTAGAGTCTTTAGATGCAGATTTTTACGAAGCTATTAAATTGGTTAAAATTGAATTTGAAAAGCAATTTTTAGACTATAATCTAACAGGTGATTTAATTGCCAAACAGTTATTTGAAAATAAAATAGAAGGTCAAAATACAGCGATGCTCTTTAGTGGTGGCGTTGATGCTTATGCTACATACATTAGAGCTTATGATAAAACCCCTGACCTTGTAACCATACTGGGAGCAGATATTGAAATTGAAGATCAATCGCAATGGAACGACTTCACCAACTTTGTAGAAAATGAAAAACTTCTACAAAAAAACAAGAAACAATATATAGAAACCAATGTGAGATCTTTTTACACGTATCAAGTAGAACTATTGCTAAAAGACATTGGTTGGTGGGGAAAAGTTCAACACGGTTTATCACTCATAGGATCCCTTGCCCCTATTTCGTACATAAACTCATATAGTGGTATTTATATCGCATCATCGTACACAGAACAAATTGACATTGCTTGGGGCTCAACACCTCAAATTGATGAAAAAATTTCTTGGGCTTCTATTAAAGTTTTTCACGACGGTTACGAGCTTAAAAGACAAGATAAAGTTGATTTAATAACAAAATTTTCGGCTAATACAGATTCGAATTTCAAGTTACGTGTGTGCTATTCAGAGCGTAGAGATGGTTTTAACTGTAGTAGCTGTGAAAAATGTTATCGAACAATACTAGGCATTATTTTAAATGGTAAAAACCCTAATAATTATGGTTTTAATGTAGATGAGCATGTTTATGCTGGTATTTTTGAAACACTAAATATTGGAGGTGCCAGTAGAGGTATGCAATATTTTTGGTGGGAGCTCATGGAAAAAGCCAAAAAAACGAAGTCTATTTTCACATTTAATGATGAAGCATTAGAAAAAATTCAACTAGATAGGATACGTAATGGAGAAATCCATAATCTTTTAGAAGACAAAATTAAAAACTCTAATGGATTTACAGATAAAGTTAAATTTATAGTAAGAAACAAATTTTCAGCAATATACAGGCTGTACAAAAAAATAAGATATTAAAATTATGAAATACGGACTACTTAAATATGACGAGAATAAGCGTTTTTTTAATGTTGGCGATAATATACAAAGCTTAGCAGCTAAACAGTTTTTACCTAAAGTTGATGTATTCTTAAACAGAGAGCGATTGGCTGAGTATAAAGGAGAAAAAACAAAGCTTATTATGAATGGTTGGTTTACTCACAACATACATAATTGGGTCCCTTCAGACGATATATCACCTGTGTTTGTGTCATTCCATATGAATAATACGGCTGCGCCTGCCATGTTAAGTGATAAGGGCATTGCTTATTTAAAAAAACACGAGCCAATTGGCTGTAGAGATCAATTTACTGCAGATACATTAAAAGAAAAAGGTATCGATGCTTACTTTACAGGTTGTTTAACATTAACACTAGATTCTTATAAGGTTGATGATTCTGAAAGAGACGACAATGTTTATATTGTAGACCCACTATATAGTTATCCACGACCAGAAAAAATATTTTACAACGCGAAAGCTACAGTAAAAAACATATTAAATGGTAAAGCTTTTCAGCTTTCAAAAAAGAAAAAACATTTAAAAAACTTTATTAGTGAAGAGCTATTAAGTTCTGCAGAATTTATAAATCAAGAGCCCCCTTCAAACACATATACAGACGAAGAAAAGTTTGAAATGGCCAAGTCTCTATTAAAAAAATATGCAAAAGCAAAACTAGTAATAACTTCTAGGATTCATTGTGCACTACCATGTTTGGCGCTGGGAACGCCTGTTATATTTGTTAATGGTTTTGATAGTTTTGTAGACTCATGCAGGTTTGATGGTATTTTAGAATTATTCAACCGAATTGATATCAATAGTGAAACAGGAACTTTTACATCAAATTTCGGGTTGGAAGGTAAGATTGATAAAGCCACAGATATAAAAAATCTTGAAAAACACCACGACTTAGCTAATGCTCTAAAAGACAAAGTTAAAAGTCACTTAAACTAAAGTCATTGACTAAATGAAGCTTGTATACATAGTTAATAGAATAGACGGTCCTGGCGGATTAGAAAGAGTCTTATCTATTAAAGCAAGTCTGTTGGCAGACAAACATAATTACGATGTGCATGTTATTACGCTAAATCAAGATAACGACACACTCTTTTATGATTTTAGTTCAAAAATATCCTATCACAATATTATAGCAAGTGGAAACCCCTTAGTTCATACTTATAAGTATATATTTGAACTAAGAAAAATGGTGAAAAAACTAAATCCAGATGTTATAGCTGTGTGCGATGATGGGTTAAAAGGTTTTTTTGTTCCATTAATTCTAGGCAAGCCTTGCCCGATGATTTACGAAAGGCATGTTTCAAAAAATGTAGCACTTGTGAATCAAGGCCGTTCTATTTTTAGCAAAATTTCGACTGGTTTAAAGTTTAGACTCATGAATTTTGGTGGGAAATTTTACAACCATTTTGTTGTACTTACAAAAGGAAACCTTAATGAGTGGAAATTTAAGAATCTTAAAGTAATACCAAATCCATTATCTTTTTACCCACAAGATAAAAGTTCATTAAAAAATAAAAAAGTATTAGCAGTTGGCAAACAGTCTTTTCAAAAAGGGTACGATAGACTTTTAAAAAGCTGGAAAGCTGTTCATGCTAAACATCCTGATTGGAGCTTAGATATTTATGGGACTATTAGTAAAAAAGAAGGCTTGGATGATTTGGCTAATGACTTGGGAATTGCTAACAGTGTTAACTTCTACCCGCCTGTTAAAAATATAGCAGATAAATATAAAGAAGCATCTATCTATGTTATGTCATCTAGATATGAAGGTTTTGGTATGGTGTTAACTGAAGCTATGGCTTATGGCGTACCTTGTGTTTCGTTTGATTGTCCTTATGGACCATCAGATATAATTACAAATAACGAAAATGGTATCTTAGTAAAAAATCATGATACTGATGGTTTAGTAAATGGTATTAATTATTTGATAGACAATGATGAAATAAGATCAGAAATGGGAGCAAAAGCCAGAGAAAATGTACAGCGTTATATGCCAGAAAAGATAGTAGAAAAATGGCATATTTTATTTAAAAGTTTAAAAAGACAGTAAATTAAAATGAAAATCATTTTCATTATAGATCAGGTTTATCTTCACGGGGGTATAGAACGTGTGCTATCTATAAAAGCTAGTTATTTTTCTAAAGAATCTAATAATGAGGTTCATATAATAACCACTGAGCAAAAAAACAACAAAACATGCTATGATTTTAGTGATAAAATCATCTTCAAAGATATTGAGATAAATTATAATCGAAATAAGTCCTATTTTCACCCAATCAACCTACTAAAACTTCCCAAACATATACTTAAAATCAGGTCTGAGATCAATAAAATTAAACCCGATGTCGTTGTAGTTTGTAGTCATAGCACAGACACTTATTTTATGCCATTTATCGCTAAAAGTGTTCCGAAAATTAAAGAATTTCATTTTTCAAAATTTATAGAGGTTGCTCCTAGAGCTAATCCACGAAATTTTTTAAAAAAGTGGTTTTTTAAATTTACCGATTATGTTGAAAGTAAATATGATCAATTAGTAGTTTTAAATTCGAATGAGATAGGCTATTATAAATCTGAAAATACTACGGTCATTCCAAACCCTTTAACCTTTTTTCCTGACACAACTTCTAATCTAGAAAATAAGACGATAATTTCAGCTGGTAGGATTGCACATGTAAAAGGTTATGATATATTGATAGATATTTGGGAGTTGGTTTGCAAATTAAAAAACGATTGGCAAATACATATTTATGGTGATGGAGAATCCAATTATGTAAACCACCTTAAGCGTAAAGTTAAAGAGAAAGGGCTTCAAAAAAGTTTTATATTTAAAGGGGCCACTTCAGATATAAAAGGAAAGATGCTAGAATCTTCAATTTATGTAATGTCATCACGAAATGAATGTTTTCCACTCGTTTTATTAGAGGCTCAAGCTTGTGGATTACCAATTGTTTCTTTTGATTGCCCTCATGGACCTAAAAGCATTCTTAATCCCTATAATGGCGTACTAATACCTTTAAATGATAATGCTTTTTTTGCAGAAAGATTAGTAGAATTAATGAAGAATAACGAACAGATTCAACGTATGGGAGATTCTGCTAGAAAAAATGCACAAAACTACAGTGTGGATAAGGTTATGAAACTATGGGAAGATATGTTTATTGATTTAATTAACAAAAATAGCACACCATGAGACTACTATATAATACCATATTCAAAATACTTCTCATTCCCCACCTATTTGTGTATATGCGTAGTAAAAATAAAAAAGATATAGATAAAGATATAGAAAGATGGGCTATTGCCAAAGGGTTAAAGAAATCAAAACGATCATTATTGTTATATTTTTTAATCAATTCTCCAGATTTTAGAACTGTTTTCTATTTTAGAAATCGTGGTTTAGTTTCTCATATTTTAAATATTTATTGTAGAAAAGAAAAATATTTTAGGATTGATGTCACAACAAAATTAGGTGGTGGCATACTAACTGGTCATCCTTATAGCACCATACTAAATGCAAATTCAATTGGAGAAAACTTTTATGTAAACCACTTAGTTACTGTTGGAGAAATTAATGGAAAAAGACCAACGATAGGTAACAATGTTTCCATTCATACAGGTGCCATCGTTATTGGAGATATTGTTGTTGGTAATAATGTTAACATTGGTGCTGGTTCAGTAGTAGTAAAAGACATTCCCGATAACGCTACAGTAGTAGGAAATCCTGCAAGAATTATAAAACAAAAAGAAGAAGAAATGTAAACTGTTATACGTTTCTATTTTTAGTCAATAGATCTAAGAACCATTATTACAACGAAATTTTTGTTAATTCATAGATTAAAAGTGGCGCAAGTCCCTATATCAATTATTTTAGCCTTATTATTATTTCATCCCTCGGAAATAGCTGAAATTTTATTTGATTACTTAAGAAAAGATAATAGCATACTCAATCGTAATAAAAATGAGATAAAATAATAATGAAATGAGCTTGTTAACTGACCTACAAAATTCCATTCAAAATAATTTTGATAATAATGCCTTCTGCATTAATAATACTTTCTATAGCTATAAGGAGTTTGCTCAAATCATTTCAAATATTAGGAGTTTAATTAAAAACTCTGTAAGCAATAATGAAATTAATGTTGGTTTAATCACAAACGATGATATTGAAACGTATGCATCAATAATTGCTTTATGGTTTGAAGGAAAAGCATATGTGCCTTTAAATCCTGAATTTCCTATTGAAAGAAACTCTATGGTAATAGAGCAAGCAGATATTGTTTCTATTCTTGATTCTTCTTCAGAAAAACAGTTTAGTGACTATAATTCTTTGCTAACAAAAAATTTAGACAATACTGAATTAGACATAACTCCAACTAAAATATCAAGTAAAACTTTAGCCTATATATTTTTCACCTCTGGTACAACTGGAACTCCAAAAGGTGTTCCTATTACTTTTGGCAACCTATCTGGTTTTATTGAGGCGCAATGGGCATTAGATTATACAATTACGGAGCATGACAGGTGCTTACAGATGTTTGAATTAACATTCGACTTATCTGTTGTGTCATATTTAGCACCCTTACTTAAAGGAGCTAGTATTTTTACGATTCCAAAAGACGAAATTAAGTATAGCTATATTTTTGAACTTATGGAAGATCATGAATTGACTTATTCGTTAATGGTCCCATCTATATTACATTATTTAAGACCTTATTTTGATGAAATAAATTGTCCATCCATGAAATATAGTTTATTCTGTGGAGAAGCTTTACCGTTGGACGTTACAGAAGAATGGAGCAAGTGCATACCTAATGCAACCATTGCTAATGTTTACGGGCCTACAGAGTGTACAATTTACTGCATGGATTATACATATAAAAAAGAGGCAGAAAATAAAGCGCATAATGGTGTTTTAACCATAGGAAAAGACATGAAAAACACATCTACCATAATAGTAGATGACAATAACAACGAAGTTGAAACAGGAAAAGAAGGTGAACTATGCTTAAGCGGCGTACAGTTAACCTCTGGGTATTGGAAAGATGAACAAAAAAACAAGGAAGTCTTTTTCAATAAAATTCATAATGGAAAAGAAACAAGGTTTTATAGAACAGGTGATTTATGTCGTGCCGATGAAGATGGGGATGTGTTATATTTAGGCAGAGTTGATTTTCAAGCTAAAATTCAAGGGTTTAGGGTAGAATTATCTGAAATAGAATTTCATGCTAAAGCCGCATTGAATAAAGTTAACGCAGTAGCCATTGCTTTTACTAATAATATTCATAATACAGAAATAGGATTGGTTATTGAATCGGAACCTTTGGATACCAAACCATTAATAGAAGACTTAAATCTTAAATTACCTAAATACATGATTCCGACTCAAATAAAGTTTATTGGAAACTTCCCTTTAAACACGAATGGTAAAACAGATAGAAATAAATTAACAGAACTTTTTATTTAATAAAATAGATAATATGGAAACTTTAACGATAAAAGAAAATATAGGCGATGTGTTAAAATCTATTTTAGGACACGGTAACTTTGAAATGCACGATGAATTAACAGCTAAGGATGTAGATGGGTGGGATTCATTATCGCATATGATGATTATTACTAAAATAGAGGAAGCTTTTAATATTAAATTTAAGCTTAGAGACTTAAATAAACTTAAAAACATGGGCTCGTTAGTGTCTGTGATACAAAGTAAAATATAATTAACAAACCGTGGTATTTAACTCGTTTAATTTTGTTGGTTTTATAATACCAGTACTAATTGTTTACTGGATATTTTTTAAGAAAAGTAAGGTATCTCAAAATATACTATTATTAGTCTCTAGCTTGGTTTTTTATGCATGGGCAGACTGGAGGTTTTTAATTTTACTTTTGATAAGTATCCTGCTTAATTATTATTTAGGAAAAAAAATCAGCAATACTACAAATGAGACTATACAAAGGCGCTTTTTGTATATAGGATTAATATTTAATATTGGGCTTTTGCTATATTTCAAATATTTTAATTTTTTCTATGAAGGATTTATAGAAATTTTAAATGTTTTTGGAGCCTCTGCGAGTTATAATACACTTTCTATATTACTTCCACTTGGAATTAGTTTTTTTAGTTTTCAAACATTAGGCTATCTTATAGATATTTATAATGAAGAAACTGAGCCTAGTAGTAACCTTTTGGAATTTTCAGTTTTTGTAAGTTATTTTCCAAAAATTCTTTCTGGCCCTATTGAACGGGCTTCAAAGATGATGCCTCAAATTCAAGAAAAAAGAAACTTTACTTATCCTGTTTTTGTTGATGGGCTCAGGCAGATTTTATGGGGGCTATTTGCTAAAATAGTTATTGCAGAAAATTGTGCAGCTATAGCAAATCCTATTTTTAATGACTACGAAAATCAATCTGGAAGCGTATTACTTTTAGGAACATTTTTTTATGCGATCCAATTATATGCCGATTTTTCTGGATATTCAAATATGGCAATAGGCATATCAAAACTCTTCGGTATTCAATTGATGCGTAATTTCTCAACTCCCTTCTTTTCAACTAACATTAGTGATTTTTGGAGAAAATGGCACATTTCCTTAACTACTTGGATGATGGATTATGTATTTACACCACTATCATTTAGCTTAAGAAGCTATCAGAAAAAAGGATTGATTATTTCAATTATTGCAACATTCGTTCTTGTTGGTTTTTGGCATGGAGCTAATTGGACATTTATTTTTTATGGGCTGCTCCATGGCATATATTTTATTCCTTTAGTATATTCTGGTAAAATGAATACATCAGAAATAGTAGCAAAAGGCAAGCTGCTACCATCTTTTGTAGAGCTTATAAAAATGATTTTGTTATTTATTTTAATAATGCTCACCGATGTCTTTTTTCGTGCTCATAATGTTTCGGAAGCTTTTGACTATATATTTTTAATTTTTTCTAATAATATTTTTAGTATTCCAACTGAAATCTTTAGTTCAAATTATTTAATAACCACTGCTTTATTATTTCTATTTATAGCAGTTGAATGGTTGCATAGAGAAAAAAGTCATGATTTTGAAATAAGTCATTATCCCTTTATATTAAGATGGATATGTTATATTGTTCTTTATTTGCTCATTTTGATTTTTGGTAAAAGTGCTGAAACCTTTATATATTTTCAATTTTAAACTTTATGAAAACTTTATTTATAAAATTAGGACTGTTTTCTGTGATATGTTTAGCTATTCTAACCTATATTTTAATGAGTTATGGAGGTCATGTTGATTATTTTTATGAAAAATTCACAACTCCTAAAGCAAAATCAATGATTATAGGTGACTCAAGAAGTTTTCAAGGTATTCAGCCTAGCGTAATCAATGACTATTTTAAGGACAAAGATTATGAGCTCCCTATGTTCAACTATAGTTTCACAATAGCACAGGCTTTAATTGGTCCTCTTTACAATAAAAGTATTCTTAAAAAGATAGATGAATCAACAACAAACGGTATTTTTATAATTTCTATCACCCCCGAAATGCTCACCGAACATGAGGGCTTTAATAATAAAGAAGGTGAGTTTAGGGAAGCAGGACAACCTCCACATAACATGGAACTTGTAGATGTTAACCCGAATTACGAATATTTTATTAAGAACTTGTCTTTCTTTCATTTTAAAGCCATGTTCAAGAAAAATTCTAAAACCCACAAAGATGGCTGGTTAGAAGAAAATAATTTACCAGCAGATGAAAAGGTTTTTGAAGACTGGAAAGAAAATCAAATAAATCTTTTCCTAAAAGATGTAAAAACAGCTAAACTATCAGATACTAGAATTCAAAGTTTAAATGACCTCATATTAGAGTTAAAACAACGAGGACATGTATATTTGCTTAGAATGCCTATTAGTGAAGCGTTTTATGGCTATGAAGAAAAATATTATCCGAAATTCAACAATATAGTTGATTCAATTTCAAAAATCACCAATAGCACTTATTTTAATTTTAATAAATTAAACAAGTCTTATCAAGCATACGATGGACATCATATAAACAAATTTTATGGCAAGACATTCACAAATGATTTATGTAATTTGATCAATAATGATTTAAAGCAAACGAACCATATAAAATGAATACTTTAGTTCCAATAGACTGGTATTATCCCCTATATTTGAATTTGTGCTTTTTTTTAGTTCTTTTTACTCTTTTGCACACCATGCTATTAGATATAAATGATAAAAAAAACTTGACATATATCAATGCTGTAGGTTATTTGTTATTGTTTTTATTAATTGTACATATTGGACAAAGACCAGCCAGTCATAGATTTGGTGATACCATAAATTATTACAGAACCTTTATGGAGTATTACAATGGAGCTCCAATAACTACTGTAAATGATTATGGTTGGCATGTATTCATGAAAACAATGTCTGGTGTATCATCTATCCATACTTTCTTTACTATTTGTGCTTTCATTTATGTTTTCCCAATGTACCGGATCTCGAAAGATTTTTTTAAAGAATATTGGTACTATGCATTCTTTATGTTTATTATATCGTATTCTTTTTGGACATATGGCGTTAATGGTATGCGTAATGGTGCTGCTTGTTCTTTGTTTTTATGGGGTGTTGTTTATCGGAATAATAAAATGCTTATGGCTTTCTTTTTTTTATTAGCCTCTTTATTCCACAAAACAACGCTGCTACCCATTTTTGCTTTTATATTAACACTATTTTATAATAATCCCAAAGTATACTTTAAGGCTTGGTTAGCCTGTATACCTTTATCATTGGCACTAGGTAGCCTTTGGGTGTCTCTTTTTGCTAATTTGGGATTTGGTGACGATCAAAGGCTGGCAGGTTATTTAACCAGTCAAGCAGAAGAAGGTACTTTTTCGCAAACTGGTTTTAGATGGGATTTCTTATTTCATAGCTGTTTTGCTGTATTTGCAGGCTGGTATTTTGTATTTAAGAAAAAATTTAAGGATAAAATGTATTTTCAATTACTAAATACCTATTTAACCTGTAATGGGTTTTGGATTTTAGTAATTAACGCCAATTACTCTAATAGGTTTGCATATTTATCATGGTTCATGATGGCAATAATCATCATATATCCGCTTTTAAAAGAGCGCTTCTTTAAAAATCATCATTTAATGATTGGAAAAATAATGGCCGTCTATTTTTCTTTTACTTTTTTCATGTATTATTTATTCTGGGGATAAAAATAAAAAAACCAACAATGAAAACAATTACAGTATTTACACCTGCATATAATAGAGCTTATTGCCTTGACCAATGCTATCAAAGTTTAGTAAGACAAACAAATAACGATTTCTTATGGCTTATAGTAGATGATGGCTCTACAGATAATACCAAAGAATTAGTACAGTCTTGGATTGACGAAGATAAGATTCAAATCAGGTATCATTATCAAGAAAACCAAGGGATGCATGGCGCTCATAATGCTGCCTACAGGCTTATTGACACCTCTTTAAATGTTTGTATAGACAGTGATGATTTCATGCCAGATGATGCCATTGAAATCATTCTTAATAACTGGAAAGAAATAGAAGACAAAGACCATTTTGCAGGTTTAGTAGGGCTAGATGCAGATAAAAACGGGAAAATTATTGGATCTCAAATGCCAAGTGATTTAACAGAGACGACCCTAAATGAAATTTATGACAAACATGGTGTTAAAGGAGACAAAAAACTTGTTTTAAAAACGAGTGTCGTTAAGCAATACCCGCCCTACCCTATTTTTGAAGGCGAGCGATTTGTTCCACTTGGTTACCTATATCAGCTTATTGACCAAGATTATAAGCTATATCCAATAAACGAAGTCATGTGTATTGTTGAATATTTAGAAGACGGATCTAGTATGAATATGTTGAAACAATACCGAAGACACCCTAAAGGGTTTGCTTTTTCTAGAAAAAGTAGAATGAGATTATCTAATAATTTTAAAGAAACGTTTAAAAATGCCATACACTATGTATCAAGCGCGATGTTTACTAAAAATAGCGGCTTTTTAAAAGAATCTCCCAAAAAAGGGCATACTATTTTGGCTATTCCTTTTGGCATACTATTAAATGTATATATAAGAGTAAAAACTAAGAACGACTTTTAATGAAACCTAGAAGAGTTTTACAAGTTTTTACAATTATGGATCGAGGCGGCTCCGAATCTATGATTATGAACTATTATCGGGCAATCGATAAATCAAAAATTCAATTTGACTTTTTAGTTCATAGAGAAGAAAAGGGCGTTTTTGAAGATGAAATTACGAGTCTGGGCGGAAAAATTTACAGACTAAAAAAAATTAACCCATTATTCCCTAAAAATTATTATCAAGCGTTAAGAGCATTTTTCAAGGAACATAAAGAATTTAGCATAATACACGCTCATTTAAACACATTTAGCTTTTTTACTTTAAAAATTGCTAAAGAATATAATATACCTTGTCGAATAGCACACGCTCATATAGCCCTTGAACCTATAAATTTCAAGTTTTTCGTTAATAGTAACGAACCTTGGATAGAAAAGATAAAGCATCTCATTAAAATGCGTTTAAAGAGAAGAATTCATAAACATATTACACATCGTTTTTCTTGTGGAGATCTGGCAGGCAAATGGTTGTTTGGCAGTACTCCGTTTACAACCATGAATAATGCCATTGATTCGGGGAAATTCAGTTTCAATGAGTCAATCTCAAAACAATATAAAAAAGAATTAGGTATTAATAATGAAATTATAATTGGACATGTTGGAAGATTTGATAGCCAAAAAAATCATTCCTTTTTATTAAAAATATTTTCGGCGGTTATTAAAATTGAGCCTGACTGTAAATTATTACTAATTGGAGATGGACCAATGAAAAGCAAAGTTGAAGAGGAAGCTAAAAGCTTATCAATTCATGATAAAATTCATTTTTTAGGCGTAAGACAAGATGTAGATAAATTATTTCAGACTATGAATGCTTTCGTTTTTCCTTCATTATATGAAGGTCTACCAGTCACCTTAATAGAAGCACAAGCAGCTGGAATACATGTAATTGCTTCAAGTATGATAACTAATGAAGTTGAAATAACTAATTTAATCAAGTTTCTTTCTTTAAATGATACTCCAGAATTTTGGGCAAACAAAATAATTGAAATTTGCCGTTCAAATAATAAAAAAGTAAATACGAAAGATTTAATAATAGAAAATGGGTATGATATTTTTTCTAATGCTGTAAGGTTACAAGAGTTTTATCTTCAACAAAATATAAAGACGCATGGGAGGGTTAGCTAAAAAGGTTTACGATAAATCGCCATATTTTTTTAAATATCTTTTGTTAAATTTCAAAGGGTATTTAAATGCCAAACAACGTTACAATAGTAGATTTAAAAGCTCTTTACAAGAGCATATAGACCTTTGGGGAGCAGACATTCAAGATATTAATGATTTCCAGAAAAAAAAATTATCTAAATTATTAACAGAAGTACACCAACACTCTCAATGGTACGCTTCCATAATGAAAGAGCGTAAAATTACTTTAAAAGAAATAGAATCAAATCCCATAGAGGTATTGAAAAGAATGCCTATTCTTGAAAAGAGCGATAGAAAAAAACATGTAGATTTAATTGTAAATACTAGCAGAAAAACAGATATGGTAAATCATACCAGTGGCACAACGGGGTCACCTACTATGGATTACCTAGATCAAGAATCTATCAACGATTCGTTTGCAGTATGGAAACGTTTTCATAATGTTATTGGTGTAAAAACTAAAGACAAACAAGTGCGTTTTTCAGGAAGGCTGGTCATTAATAATGATGCAAAAAAACCTCCTTTTTGGGTATACAATTATTTTGAGAAGCAGTTGATGATGTCTACCTATCATTTAAAATCGGAAAATTTCAAATTCTATATAGAGAAATTAAACAAATTCAAGCCTAAGTTAATAGATGGTTATCCATCTGCTATCTTTATCATTAGTAAATTCATAAACAAGAATAAAATTAAACTAAGCTTTGTACCTAAGGCCATAGCTGTGACTTCTGAAACTTTATATGATTACCAAAGGATAGAAATAGAAAAAGCCTTTAGGTGCCATGTACACAATCAATATGCTTCAAACGAAGGCAGTCCTTTTATCACAGAATGTACCAATGGTAATTTACATGTAAATCTTGATTCTGGAATTTTCGAATATGTTAATAATGAAGGTAAACCCGCTAAACCTGGGGAAATAGCAAATCTAGTGGTTACGAGCATTATTAGGTTTAAAACGCCTTTAATACGTTATAATATAGGAGATACAGTGCTTTTACCTTTACAAAATGAAATATGTAATTGCAATTGCAATATGCCCATTGTGAAAAAAATAATAGGACGAGAAGATGATATTTTGTGGACCGAAGAAAAAGGCTATGTGGTTAGTGCAGATACTGCTTTAATTGATATTGAAGGCATTATGGAAGGACAGATTATACAAGAAAACCCAAAATTAGTTGTGGTTAATTTGATCGTAGATGATGCTTTTAATAAAAAAATGCACGATAGATTGTTGAACAACCTTAAAGATAGATTGGGAGAGCATATTGATTATACAATAAATATTGTTGATAATATTCCATTAGGCCCCAATGAGAAATTTGATGCGCAAAAAAGAAATTTTGAACTTAAATTCTAAAAAAAATTAAATTGACTATTTTACATTTAATAATAGGTTTAGATGGTGGAGGCGCAGAACATATGGTTCTTGAGCTAGCAAACCAATGTCAAAATAAAGGAAACAAAGTTATTGTGGTTTCCCTGTCTAATAGGGACTTGATATTAAATAAATTTAATTCAAAAAATATTGAATGCCACTTTCTTAATGTTGTTTCTATTAAATCATTAATAAAAGGACTATCCAAACTAAAAGAAATTCATAGTAAAAGCACCGACAAATTTGTTTTTCATTGTCATATGTTCCATGCTTTTATAGTTGGGTTCCTTTACAAAGTTTTTTTTAAAAATGTTCCGATAGTTTTTACTTTACACACAAACCAAGTCAAGCAGCTTTACAGAAAATGGATACTTTTTTTAACCAAAAAAATCAGATCAAAGGACATAATTTTTAGTAAAAACTCAAAGAAATGGTACTTAAAAAACACCATTGATATACCTAATGGAGTCGATCTTTCTAAATTCAAACCTATAGAGAAATTGGATACAGAACGTCCTTTTACATTTCTATTTTTAGGTAGGTTAACCGAACCAAAAAACCCATTATTTTTAATTCATATCGTAAATCAACTTATTGAAAATAATCACAAAGACTTCATCATTAATGTTGTTGGAGATGGCGGTTTAAGAAAAGAATTAGAAACTGCAATAATTAAAAGTGAGCTATCAAATTATATTAAATTACTGGGGTTTCAAAATAATGTTTCAAAATTTATAAGTGAAGCCAATTGTTTAATTATACCTTCACTTTGGGAAGGTATGCCTGTGTCTATCATTGAAGCTGGAGCTTCTAAATTACCAGTAATTTCAACACCTGTAGGAAGTATTCCTGATTTTTTGAATGATGACAATGCCTATGTTACTGATTTAGAAAAATTTCATGAATCAATGATTTCAGTTTTAACAAATTATAATGAAGCTATTAAAAAAGGGGAAATCCTTTTTGATCTGGTTAAAAGCAAGTATGATATTGAAAAGGTATCAGACCTGCATATTAAAATTTACAAAAGTGCGCTAAACTAAAACAATAATAAATGTTATTTAACTCTATAGAATTTCTCTTGTTTTTCCCTATAGTATTTATACTGTATTGGATGCTTAAAAATAATTATAAGTATCAAAATATTTTATTATTAGTTTCAAGTTATATCTTTTATGCTTGGTGGGATTGGAGGTTTTTATCTTTAATAATCTTTAGTTCTTTTGTTGATTATTTAGCTGGAATAAAAATTGCTGATTCAACAACCAATAAGGAAAGTAAAAAATGGCTTATTTTAAGTTTATTTTCAAACTTAGGGCTTTTAGGAGTGTTTAAATACTATAACTTTTTTGCAGATTCGTTTGCAGATTTAATGCTTAATTTTGGATGGGAAGTAAATGACTTAACTTTAAATATAATTCTTCCTGTTGGTATTAGTTTTTATACTTTCCAGACACTAAGCTATACTATAGACATTTATAGAAAACAATTTAAGCCTACAACTAATCTAATAGCCTTTTTTACCTATATAAGTTTTTTTCCTCAATTAGTTGCTGGCCCCATTGAAAGAGCTTCAAATTTACTTCCTCAAATAGAAGGTAAAAGAGAATTCAAGAAACGTTTTTTTAGCGAAGGTATATTTCAAATACTTGTTGGACTTTTTAGAAAGATAGTTATAGCAGATAATTTAGCTACTTATGTCGATGCTGCTTATTTTAGCCCAGAAATTCACAACTCATCTACGCTTATTATTGCAACATTCTTTTATGCTTTTCAAATCTATTTTGATTTTTCAGGATATTCAGATATAGCTATAGGAAGTGCCAAATTATTAGGTTTCAAATTCAATCAAAACTTTAACCTTCCTTATTTTTCTAAAAGTATTACAGAATTTTGGAGAAAATGGCATATGTCATTATCGTTTTGGCTTAGAGATTATCTTTATATCTCTTTAGGAGGTAATAGAAAGGGGATAAAAATCACTTATAGAAATTTAATGATAACTATGCTCTTAGGGGGACTTTGGCACGGTAGTTCATGGAATTTTGTTATTTGGGGAGGTATTCATGGAATTGCTTTGAGCTTTGAAAAACTTATTTTTACATATAAAAAAAATAAGAGCTTTGGCTTTTTAGGCTACATTTACACATTTATGGTAGTATTGCTATCATGGGTCTTTTTTAGAGCAAAAGATCTAGAAACATCCTTCACGATAATAAAAAGAATATTAAGTTTTGACTTTATAATGCCATTTATAGGTGATTTTAATAATGTAACAATAGCGGTTGTCATGCTTTTACTAGGGATTGGCTTCGATTTTTATATTAGAATTAAAAATGTAGATTTAGAGATAATTGGAGGTCAATTTAGCACTTTAAAATTAATTATTCTTGCAACAACCATCATTATGCTTCTCAACTTATTTTATTCTACCTCAGACAACTTTATTTACTTTCAATTTTAAAACTATGAGCAAACCAAATTATACATACATAATTAAAATTACTTTAGGCATCATAGTTTTATCTTACTTGACAGATAAGGCTATATATTATTCTCTAAACATAGTGAATGACAAAATTTTGTCGGGTCAGTCTGGAGGTAAGCTTAACCATTTTTTGCTAGTTAAGGATTCTGTCAAGGTAGTTATTTTAGGTAATTCAAGAGCAAATCACCATGTAGACCCTCAAAAATTATCCCAATCCGCTTTTAATATGGGAGCAGATGCAAGGTCTATTGCCTATTGTACTGCTTTAACCAAATTGCTTCCCGAAAATAAGGAGCAAACTGTTATCATAAATGTTGATACGAAAAACTCATTTGATGCAGACTATTCAGGAGAAGACGTTGGATCATTAAGGGTTATGTATCATAGAAACGAACTTCTTAAGACAGAAATAGACAAAGTATATGGCTATGATATTATTCAAAATTTTTTTTGGTGCAAAGCATATAATGGAAGGGTTTTAGGTCTTTTTAAAAATTATTTTATACCTAAATATGATTATCGTAATTACTATGGATATGATCCCATTCATGTTGATGAAACCCAAACAGAAATGTTTAAAAATGTGCTAAAGTATTCAAAACCCGTCGATTGTTTTAACGAATATCATTTAAGCCCTCTGTATAAGTTATACATCGAAGAAATAAAGGCCTTTTGTGAAATGAATAATAAAAAATTAGTTATGATTACTACACCTTTATATAATGACGAATGTCAAATTGATAATGAACAGATGGTCAAAGTTTTTAAAGAATTGGGGGTAGAATATCATGATTTCTCTAATATGTTCAATTCAAATAATTCAATGGAATACTGGAAGGATGAAGTTCATCTTTCAGACGCAGGCGCTCAAATATTTTCAGAAAATTTAAATAAGATAATATTCAAATAAACACTAATCGTAATAGAACTATAAATTATGCTTTTTAATTCTCTTGAATTTTTTATTTTTCTTCCATTAGTTTTTGTGCTCTATTGGTTTGTAACCAATAAGCATCTTAAACTTCAAAATATACTACTTTTAATTGCAAGCTATGTCTTTTATGGTTGGTGGGATTATCGTTTTTTGTCGTTAATTGCTTTAAGTACTGTTGTAGATTATTTTATTGGACTTTCAATTTATAATTCTCAAAATAAGATACATAGAAAGTATTGGTTATTAATAAGTGTTCTTTTCAATTTGGGGCTTTTAGGGTTCTTTAAATACTATAACTTTTTTATAGAATCATGGGTAGATCTTTTGGCTTCCTTAGGATACCAATTACAAAGTACATGGACGCTAAAGGTTATTTTACCTGTTGGAATATCCTTTTATACGTTTCAAACCATGTCTTATTCAATTGATATTTATAGAAACAAACTTAATCCTACTAAAGATTTTATAGCTTTTGCTGCATTTGTATCCTTCTTCCCTCAACTGGTAGCAGGTCCTATAGAACGAGCCTCCAATCTGTTGCCACAGATGTTAAAAAAGAGACAATTTGATAAATCGAAAAGCCTTGATGGTATTGAGCTCATTGTATGGGGAATGTTTAAAAAAGTAGTAATCGCAGATTCATTTGCGCCTATAGTTAATGATATTTTTTCTAACTACGCAGGGTATTCTGGAGGCACATTAATAATGGGAGCATTACTTTTTGCTTTTCAAATTTATTGTGATTTTAGTGGGTATTCTGATATAGCTATTGGAACCGCCAGGTTGTTCGGTTTTGATTTGATGACGAATTTTAATTTCCCCTATTTCTCTAAAAGTATAGGCGAATTTTGGAGAAAATGGCATATCTCCCTTTCCACATGGTTTAGGGACTATTTATATATTCCTTTGGGAGGATCTAAAGTTGGTAAATTAAAAGGAATTAGAAATGTTTTTGCTATATTTTTAGTCAGCGGTTTTTGGCATGGTGCTAATTGGACGTTTATTGCTTGGGGAGGTATTCATGCCCTATTATTCATTCCTTCATTTATTTTAGGTACCAATAGAAAACATTTGGAAGAAAACCCCTTAGGTAAAAATTGGGCATTTTATATAAAAGATATATTAAAGGTTTTGTATACCTTTTCGGTAGTCACTATAGCTTGGGTATTTTTTAGAGCCGATACAATACGTGATGCTGTTAGTTATATTGCGCATATCAATTCATTATCAATTGACCCTCTTAGCTTTATTATGTTATCTGACATACTATTAATTATAGCGCTTGTTGTTCTTGATTATCTTAGGTATAAAAAAATTAAAATTCATTTTCTTATCTGGCTCCTTATGGTATTAGCTATTCTAGGGGCATTAAATAGAGACGTACAAGCAGAATTTATTTATTTTCAATTTTAAAGATGAAATATTTTAAAAGAATTATTATAGGTATTATATTATTAGAGTTTCTCAATTTAATAATTGGTTTAGTTTCTAACGGAAAGGATGTGATTTTGCCTTACACAAGCTTTAATGCTCCCCCCTTATATTATGATATGGATTCTTCGTATGGTGTTACACGACAAAGAAGCACAAAACAGATGATAAGCTACCCTTGGGGTGGAGTTGTTTGTAAAACAAATACATTAGGTTTTGTCGATGATGAGTTTAAAAATGATGGCATTTTGATTACGGGCAATTCATTTGTTGAGGGTTATGGGATAAAGGCAAAGCACAGGTTTTCAGAAATATTAGAGAAAAAAACAAGTTTAACCATAAACAATGCAGGTTCTGGAGGTGTTTGGACTCCAATTCAAAGCTTTATGGTATTAAGAGATCTTTTGAAGAATAAAAAAATGGCGTTTAAACAAACCATTATTATTCTCACCCCTGGTGAAGTAGTAAATTTAGATAAAAGGTCTCCCAAAAATGATTTATTAAGAAATTACCCTTACAGGTTAAACGATACTCTAAGTTTTCATAAAACAGAAAAGTCCAGCTTCACTAATAATTTGTCTCTTATCGATAAATCGAAACGATTGTTTAAAAGTTTATTGATTTCTAAGATCTATTATACATTTAAATATTATGGTGCACCTAAAGTTAAGCCTAATATAGTAGATTTTGAAAGAGAAAAATTAGATTGGTTTGCATCATTAATAGAGAAAGAAAACTTTAATTCTGTTATAGATATAATTATTTTAAACAACTTAGGAAGAATAAAAATAAAAGAAATAGAAAACTATTCTAATCAGTCTAAAAAAGTAAAATTCCATCTTATTAATTTTCCAGATGATTTAAACAATTATTTCACATCGAATGGTCATTTAAATAAAAAAGGTAATGAGGAGCTTGCTAAACTTATGGAAGGTCTCATTAGAAAATAATATTGAAATGAAAACAAAAAAAGCTCGGAAATTCCGAGCTTTTTTTGTTTTAAATGATTTTATATTTTTATATAATAATTAATTACAACTATTATCTCCTACAACTATATTAGCACCTCCATCATTACTGATACAATCTGTATTAGCACCAGTAACTGTAATGGTATTGTTTCGTACATTTAAATTACTGCAACCACTGGATATTATAATACCGTCTTGATTTGTTGATTCAATATTGTTTTCTGTAACAGTCATATCGCTAGCGTTTACAAAAATAAGTCCTTCTTTTGTTGCATTTTTAACAAAATCAACACCTTTAGATCGACTAAATACAGAACCGTTAGATAAATTATTATTTTCTATATTAACTCTATAATTAGAAGCTGAAGCATCTTCATTTACAGCTACTAATTTCACACTCTCTCGAACTACACTTATAACATCGTTATTGTGTATATTAACATTTTCCATAGTTGTTAAATTTCCAAATATGGCTACAGAAGTAGATCTACTACTCGTAAAGTTGTTATTATAAATTTCAAAATTCTTAATGTTTTTAGGTTGAATACCTACACTAAAATCTTCAAAAGTATTGCCAAATATTTTAGTATCTCTTTGATATGCAGCTACACCTACACTATAACCTTTAACAGTATTATTAGATACTTCATTATTAAATGTCGTTTCAGACGCTGGATGTCCAGTTGTTATACCTGCATCACTACTTGGGTTATCAGGATTAAAAGTTAATTTATTTCCAATAATTTTCACCCCAGATGCTGCTCCAATAGTTATACCTCCTTCTGTTGTATTGTTTTCAATAGTTACATCGTCTCCAATTGCAACTACAAAAGCACCATATTTACTACCTCTTTCAGTGTTATTTCTTATAATAATGTCATAAGCCTTTTCATAATAGATAAACTCACCATTTTCCTTACCTCTAAAAGCTTCTACATCTATAGCAAATCCAGGAGCCATACCTATAGAATTTGGATTATCTCTTCCTGCATTTAAAAACAGGTTGTTTTCAATTATCATATTGAAACCATCTGTAATTGAAAGGTTATTACGTCTGTTATTATCAAAAGTACAGTTAGCTACTCTAATATTGTTAGCTGGTTGATAATCAGGCTCAAATGTAAAACCTATACTATTAACATCAAGTCCATCACCAATGGCATTAATCATAGTAACTCCATCAACCAAAACATTTTCAGAACCATGAATAATAACTAACATTCCAAAAGCATGAGGTCCCTCTTGAGAATTATCGTCATGTCTATCTCTATCTCCATGTAAAATACCTCCTTTTACAACTACATTTTTCTCTCCTCTTATACCTAATAAACAATAAACTTTTCTCGAATTTGGCAATACTCTTAAATGCGTATTGTCAGTCATTTCTAAAGTGAAATCTGAAGGCACATTAATGGCTTCTTGAGAGGGGTAAAAATTTTGGTTAGTTGTAGTACTAGTCACTTTAGATACTTCAAAGTAAGCATCCATTTTATCAATTTTGAAAATAGTTATACCCAAATCTTTAGCCATAAACATAGACTCTTCTAGGATATCATTATTTCTTTGGGCAATTTCAGAAGTTGTTTCCCCTTCAACTATCCCCCATCTCTTTGGATTAAAATTAAAAACAGGATCTTTTAATTGTGGTTTTGTCCCTCCAATAGTTAATGTAGAATTTAATATATTACCATCAATAATATTTCCTTCAGAAAAATTAATAGTACCATTTATAATATCTCCACCTTCATATTCGATAGTAACATCTGCAGGTAGATCAACTGTTTTTCCATCTAAATCTAAAATACAGTTAATTATTATAGTAGAGTTAGGTTCAACGTTATCTAGAGTAAAATCACAGGGTAAAGTTGCGTCAGTATCATCATCATCATCTGTATCTGGTTCGTCAGTATCAGTTGGGTCCTCATCTACAACCACTACTGGTTCGTTAAATAGTTCTTCTTTATTGCATGATGTTATTGACATCATAAATATTAAGACAAATAGCATAGTTTTTAAAATCCTTTTCATGGTAATCATAATTTGGGGAGTTAATATTTATTCAATAGTAAAATAATTTTTTAAAAAATCGTTTAAGTGCGTTTTTTTTTCGATTAAATACGTTACTTTTAATGATTTGTAATCGATTAAATACGTTTTTTTTCGATTAAGTGCTTTAATTATTGTAATTAGTTCTTATTTACGTTTAAAATCTTAATCTGGACTATATTGAATAAATAAAAGCGGCACAAAAATATGATCTAATCGACAAAAAACTTGAAATTGTTAATAAAATCTAATAACTTTTAAACTAATAATATATTAATAGTCAGATAATTATATCAGTTTTTTTATAAAAAAAACGAGTTGGACTAAAAATTTAATGTCATTAAATTGTTGTAGTGATTAAATTAAATTTACGATGAAATGCATATTTTTGAGTTTTTCTTAAGCAAAAAAGAGGTTAATCCTTTTTATTTTCACTTCAACTTTTTTTTAAATTATTATAGAAGGAATACTTTAAGTTTGTTATCTCAAATCAACTTAAAATTTAAATTCTAAATGTTATTTAATTCATTTGAATTTCTTCTTTTTTTCCCAGTAATGATAATTGGGTTCTATGTTTTGCCACACAAAAACAGGTGGTTATGGCTTCTTTTGGGGAGTTATTTCTTTTATATGATACATGAACCTGAATTATTAATTCTCTTATTAACTTCGACGATTGTAGATTATTTTTGTGCACTTAAAATGGTACATGCAAATTCACTAATGAGAAGGTTGTACCTGTTTATTAGTATAGTAGTCAATATTGGGATTCTATTTGTTTTTAAATATTTATCTTTTTTTACAACATCGATTGAAAGTTTATTTTCTTTTTTCAACTTAAGTATTAATAGAGAACAAGTTGGAGGCTATAACTTTAAACAAATATTACTTCCTGTAGGTATTAGCTTTTATACATTTCAAACTTTAAGCTATAGTATAGATGTATATAGAGGGAAAATCTTACCTGAAAAACATTTTGGAGTTTTTGCGTTATATGTATCCTTTTTTCCTCAATTAGTCGCTGGACCTATAGAACGTGCCTCAAGATTAATACCTCAATTAAAAAAAGAAATAAGTATTCATTTACCAAATTTAAAAAAGGGACTCATAATGATAGCTTGGGGGTTTTTCTTAAAGGTCGTAGTTGCAGATAGATTAGGTGTTTATGTAGATGCTGCTTTTGAAGACCCTGAATTTAATCATGGAATACCACTTTTTATTGGTTCTTTCTTCTTTGCCTTCCAAATTTATTATGATTTTTCTGCATACACATCAATTGCAATAGGTACTGCCAAGACAATGGGATTTGATTTAGTCCAAAATTTCAATAAACCATATTTTGCAACATCAATTTCAGAATTTTGGAAACGCTGGCATATTTCTTTAATGGAATGGCTTAAGGATTATGTTTTTATACCATTAGGTGGCTCTAGAGGATCTAAGTTAAAAGTTGTTAGAAATGTACTTATTCTATTTTTTATTGTTGGTTTATGGCATGGAGCAAATTGGACTTTTGTTATTTGGGGTGTTTTGAATGCAATATTGCTTATTTTAGAGTTTAGTACCAACAATATTAGAAAGCTAATTTTTAAGGCCCTTAAGCTTCCAAAAACTTTAATTAGAATGTTGGGATGGTGCGCTCTAGTAATATGTCTTAGTATACCTTTAATCTTTTTTAGATCACCTTCTGCTACAGATGCCATTTTATATTTTAAAAGCATGATTAACATTACGGGGTTGCACATTAATATTCTAAATAATTATTTTGAACTTATTTTGAGCTTTGTTTTTATTATAGGTGTTCAAACAATTCATTATTTTAAAGGAAATGATAAAATCCATGAATTAGTTACAAATAAATCGAAGCCTTTAAGGTGGTCTATATATATGAGTTACATAGTAATCATTGTTTTATTTGCTATTAATCGTCAGAATACATTCATCTATTTTCAATTTTAACGATTATGAAGAATTTTATTTATAAAATAATTATTTTCTGTACTATACTGGCTAGTACTTATGCTTTTTTTGTAGATAAGCTTTCAAAAGAATATGTTGACCCTTATTACAATAAATTTTCGCAAAAAGCCAGTGGCCTAATTTTAGGACTGTCCCGTGCTAGTGAAGGTGTTTCTCCAAGTATTATTGAAGAAGAACTAAGCAGTGGTCAATTTGAAAACCCAATGGTGAATTTTGCAATGAATACGGTTCAATCATCTTATGGTGAAATATATTTAGACGGTATTAAGCAAAAATTAAAATCAAATTCTAAAAACGGAATTTTTATTGTCGCTATTTCCCCTGGAAGTTTTACGGCTCCTTCAGGTATGAATGATGAAAACATCTACAATATGGATAAAGAAGGTATTATAGGTAAAATAGATAATTTCACATCAGCACCTAATTACAGTTATATTATTAATACCTATCCTCAACCCTTATATAATGCGTTGCATGATTTTGATAAATGGGAGCATCATACCCCACATCCAAATGGGTGGAATGAAATAACACAAAATGGTAGGTTTAACAAGATTAGAGAAAGTGATATCGATCACTGGAAATCGTTAACAATCAGGTATTATAAACGAAAAATCAAGAAAGAACAATTTTCGAATTACCGTTTAAATCATTTCATAAAAACCATTCAATATTTAAAAACGATTGGCAATGTATTCATTGTTCGTTTACCTGCGGATAATGATATTATAAAAATAGAAAATGATTTATGGAAAGGTTTTGACAAACAATTTGATAGTATTTCAAAACAATACAGTGTTGAGTTTTTAAATTATTCATCATTGGGTAGTGACTATAAAACTTATGACGGGTCTCATATGTTATCCGCTAGTGCAAAGAAATTTTCTAAACTATTGGGTAAGGATATCAAAAATAGTTTAGTAGAAAGGAATGAATATGGTAACTAACAAAAACCCTTATTTGCGTAGAACTTTTAAGTCTATTTGGCTAAAACACTTCAACGATAGTGAAAAGCCGTTTGCTTTTAGTTTTGTTGATGCGCTTACTTTTGTAAAACATAAAAAACTACCTGTGTTTTCCAATACAGGAGGCACTAATACAAAAGGGGTTTCATATAATTTATCAAATGACATTTATGATGATTATAAAAATAGTGTTTTCATAATCTTTGATGTTCCTGCATTTAATATAGAAAATAATACTAAAAACGAAGATTTAAGTTGTTATAAAATCAAACAGTATCCTGGATACGTATGCGATCTGCAAAAATACAATACACTTGAAGAGTATTTACTTGAAGTTATTAGTAGAAAAAGCCGCTATAAGTTTAACAGTTACAAACGCAAACTAGAGACTTCATGTGATATACATTATAAAGTGTTTTTAGATGATATAACTCCAGAAGCTTATGAGGACATCTTTTATCATTTTAAACGGCTTCTTAAAAAACGGTTTTTTGATAAAAAAACGGTAAATAATAATTTAAATCCTGAGGAATGGAATTTTTATAAAGAAGTAACATTACCTATGATCTTGAAAAAGCAAGCTGGGCTATTTGTAGTATATGATAAAGATAAACCTATTGCTATTACCTTAATTAATTTATCAAATAATACCATGATAGATGTTATTAGGGTTTTCGATATCGATTATAAAAAATTTAGACTAGGTACCGTTAGTATTATGAAGCAATTAGAATGGTGTATAGAAAACAATATTAAGGCTTTAGATTTCTCTAAAGGCTATTTTGAATATAAGCAAAGATGGGCCAATAAACCATATTGGTTTGAATACCATATTTTTTATGATAAAAAATCAATTGTAGCATGCTTACTGGCATGGCTTTATAAAAATTTCTTTGCTTTTAAATTATTTCTCAGAAAAAAACATGTTACAAATTTTATTCATGAGTTACACTTTTTTCTAAACAAAAAGAGATATGCTGAATAAATATTGAGTAAATTAAACCATTAATAAAGACCAACCTGTTTAGATGATTCACAAGCTTTTTTCTATTCGAAACAGTCATTTAATTTTTGATTTATTTTTAAATAAAAAAATAAGTCCATTATACGATGGAAAAGTTTTGAATATATTAACACAAAATAGCTTCAATATTGAAAACATAGTTAACAATAACTTCAAAAACATCTATATAACTAAAGATATTCCGAATTACTTAAGTTTCACTCCTCATATTAAAAACTCCAATACAAAGTTTAAAGAGGTATTACAATATAAAGGTTATTTGGTGAATGTTAAAGGAGTCATAAATGCACAGGATTTTATAAATAACACGCTTAATAAAAGAAATAAGAAAAATTTAAATTCTAAAATAAATAAGCTTCATAGAAACCATAGTATCTCATCACGTTTTTTTTTCGGAAAAATAGAAAAAAAGGAATACGAGAACATTTTTGAGGCTTTCTATAAGCTACTCAAAACTAGATTCATAAAAAAGAAAACCTACAACAGGTATTTATCTGGTTGGAGTGATCTGCAAGTGTCTACTTTTCAAAAAATACAAGATAAAAAAGCATCTTTACATGTAATCTATGATGATTCAAAACCTATTGCAATTACATTGAACTTCCATTTAAGTGATATTGTTTTTAGTCATATTCAAACCTATGATGTGAATTATTCAAAATACAATATGGGTGATGTAAGCATGGTAAATCACATAGAATGGTTGATAAATAATAATATTGCCATATTCGACCTTTCCATGGGACATACTTATTATAAAGAAAAATGGAGTAATCATCAATATCACTTTTTATATCATATTTTTTATAATAAAAAATCAATACGATCAAGACTGTTTGCAAAAATTATTGAACAAGAATTGAAATTCTTGCAGTTTTTAAGAAATAAAAATATAATAGGTAAATTATTTATACTTGATAAGCTCATTTACTCTTATAAAAATAAAGTTGTAAGACCCTAGTAGCATGCTAAAAAGAATACGACCAGAAAACCTAGACGTTTTAAGTACTTTTTTAGAGAAAAAAGTAGCTTTACCTGTTTACAATACTATTGTAAATAGCATTTCTGGAACAACTATTTATAAAAATATCAAACCCATACTTGAAGACAAAAAATTTTTATACTGTATTTATGATTTTCCCAGTTATTTAAAAGGATCTATTACAAATACAAGTTGGAAATTAAAAAGTATAAATACATATAAAGGGTCATTAATTTTACTTAAAAATTATGATAATTCAGACGATTATTTAAAGCATAAATTTAGTTCTGGCAGAAGATCGAAATTCAGAACCTACCAGCGAAGGTTGGAAACATGTTTCAATATTGAGTATAAGAGTTTTTTTGGAGCCATTTCAAGAAGCGAATATGACGCTCTTTTTGAAGCATTTCATAAAATGATTAAAAATCGGTTTTTAGAAAAAAAAATACAGAATTATGATTTGTCTCGGTGGGATACTTACTATGAAATTGCTTACCCCCTCATAAATAGTGAAGAAGCAGCACTATTTGTGATTTATAATAATACAAAACCTATTAGCATTTGCCTAAATTTGGTAAGAGATAAAACGATTTATGGTTATATTAGAACCTATGATATTGATTATTCAAAATTCTATATTGGTTTTACAGATTTTATAAAACAGCTCGATTGGTGCTTTAACAACAATATTGAAATTTTTGATTTACTTAAAGGAAACTACCCTTATAAGACCAAATTAATTGACACGCAATATGATTTCCAAAAACATGTTCTTTATAATTCGAAATCAATTTTAACAAGGCTTTCTGCAAATATAATAGTCACTAGAACACGCGTTTTTTATGCATTGGTTCGTTTTTTAAAGAAGCTGCATTTTAATGTACTATATCATAATTTTTTAAAATATAAATATAGAAATAGAGAATTGGGGAAAATAGATACCGATTCAAAAAAAGTAGTTGTTGAAAAACTAAAATTAATAGATTCGTCTGAAGATCTGATCAATGTTGATATCAATAATAAATCATTCTATTATTTAAAAAGACCAGTATACTATTTTTTATATACCACCCAAGAATCAATAAATACAATTGAGGTCTTTAAATTTCAAAATAAAAAAAGCACTTACCTTATAAAGGGGAAAAACAATATATTTAAAATAACTTTTCAATAAGTCTGGTAAGTTTTATGGGGATCATTAAAAACATAACATTTTTAAAAGCTTTTTTAGCAGAAAACAACCTTCCTCCTATCTATTATTCAATTACAGACAATGAGGGTTTTAATTATAAATTAGAAACTAATAAAACCCTGAATATAAATAAGCTAATATTTCTAATAAAAGATATTCCTGATTATTTACATGTTAATATTAAAGAATCAGAAGAAAAAATGATCCTAGCTAAAGTAAAGACTTTAAAAGGACATTTAGTAGAACTTAAATCATTTAAAAGCTTTTCCGATTATTTAAAACAAAATTTTAGTGCTAAAAGCAGGTCAAACTTAAGACGCTATCAAAACAGGTTGGAAACCTGCTTCAACATCAAGTATACTTGTTACTATGGTGCCATTCCTAAACAAGAATATGACCGCCTTTTTATTGTTTTAAAGGATTTATTAATAAAACGATTTAACCAAAAACAAGAAGTTAACTATGAATTACAATATCTGGATGAATTTCATGGTATTGTATATGATTTAATACTTAATAAAAAAGCCAGTTTATTTGTTATATATGATAATGATAACCCGATTAGTATTCGAATAAATATGAACAAAGAAAAACTAGGTTTTTACATTATTAGTGGTTATGATATCGATTATTCAAAATTTCATTTAGGATCAATAGATATGCTAAAAAATATAGCTTGGTGTTTTGATAATAACTTTGAAACTTATGATCTTTTAAAAGGATATGATTACTATAAGAAAAAGTGGGCAACAAAATCACATCATTATTACAATCATATAGTTTACAACCCAAATTCAATTAAAACCTCTTTTATTGGTAAATTAACTTATATAAAGGAACGTATTAAATATAAATGCTATACAATCATTAAAAATTCAAAACTATATCTTGCATATAAAAAGATTAACAAAAAAACATTTAAAATAGGACGTATTAATGATAAACCAACAACGGTTGTATCTAATATTAATGAAAATGAAATAAAAAATATCACTCCAATACTTATTGAAAAAATTAATGACTATGCTTTTTTAAGAAAGGCTTTATACGATTTTTTGTTTATATCTAAACAATCTATCAATCATGTAATTGTGTATAAGTTTAATGATTCAGAAAATCAGTTTTTAATAAAGTCAAAAAACAAAAAACAACTAATAACAATAGATAAAAATGAATAAATTATTTTTTTATAAATGGAAATGAATAAAAAACATAGTAATGTTAGTTTTTTTTTAGACCTATTCTTTAAAAATAAGGGCTTCCCTCCTTTTTATAAAAAAATAACCAATTCAATTACAAACCATGTTGTTTACAGAACAAATTCTAATTCCAATTTTAGAATTAATCATACAACATATAGTATTAGCGATATTCCTGATTATTTTTCACCCCAACTTATTAATACCGATAAACATTTAAAACTATTAACAACTTTGTTATATACGGGCTATTTAATAAACTTAACAGCTTTTAAAGACTTAGAAGATTATTTAAACAATAAACTAGGCAGACCCAGAAAGTCTCAGTTAAAAAGGTACAGAAAACGATTAGATCTATGCATAGCCCCAGAATACAAAATATTCTATGGAGATATATTAGAACACGAATACCTTCTTCTTTTTAAATACCTATTCTCAATGACTGAGCAACGATTTGCTCAAAAAGAAGAATTTAATTTCGAACTACCATATCTGGAATTATATCAAGACATGATGTATCCATTAATATTAGATAAAAAAGCATGCATATTTGCTATCTATCATAATAACAAACCCATTAATATCACTTTAAACTTTATAGACGGTGATACTATTTTTCACTGGAACAGCTGTTACGACACTGACTATCAAATGTTTAATTTAGGTCATATTAACATGGTAAATCATCTGGAATGGGCTTTTCAAAATAGTTTCAAATTGTTTGATATGGGGCGAGGTGACTTTCTACATAAACGAAAATATGTTAATGAAAATTATATGTATAATGAGCACGTTTTATATGATTCGAAATCATTGCGAGCTTCAATAATAGCATATCTTAAAATAATAAAATTGAAAATCCGATTTGGGGTCATTCAAATTCTAAAAAAAACAAGCATACATTTATGGTATGGTAAATATGTAAAATATAAATACAGACTAATTAAAGCTAAAAGTAAACCAACAAAAGAAATAAGGTTTAATATAGATAATACAACTTCTGAAATACCAAAACTTGAAAACTTAGATACAATTGATCTTAGCAAAGATGAATACTCATTTTTAATAAAACCATTAAACTATTTTTTGCATAAAAGTCAAGAATTAGTAAACAACGTTAGCATATACAAGGAATTAGATAATAAAGAAACTTTTTATTTTAAAGGTTTAAAAAGAACACAAAAAATACTAATTGCAGATTAAATTAATTTTTAGTTTGAAAAATTCAATGAGAAAAAAAAATAAAATAGCAATCTTTCCTCTTCTATTCAGAACACAAGAGATAAACCGTCTTTATAAAAGTATTGAATATTTTGGACTACATATTTTAAATAAAAACTCAGAGGTTTTAAAAAACAGCATATTTACATTCAGATTAGTTCCAGAATATTTCAAGTTAAATTTAAGAGACACCACATTTAAAAGTAAAATAATACCACAGCACAACTGGGGCTATTCGATATTACTCAATACTTCCGATTCTATTGATACTTATATGCAGCGTCAATTTAATTCTAAAAAGAGAAATATTCTAAAAAGGTATATCAAACGCCTGGAATCTTGCTTCAATGTGAGATATAGAATGTTTTATGGGGACATTTCTTCAGCAGACTACAACTTTATCATGCAGTCATTGTACACGATGATTATTGATAGATTTAAAGAACGGAATGAAACACATAAAAACCTGTTTGAATGGCAGGTTTTAGTAGAAAGTACTTATCAAAAAATCCTAAACAAAGAAGCCTCATTATTTGTTATTTATAATGAAGATGAGCCTATAGAAATTTCATTAAATTATCATTTTGATAAAATCTTATTCAGTTATATCTCATCATTTAATATTGATTATTCAAAGTTTGGATTAGGTCATGTCGAAATATATAAACAAATAGAGTGGTGTGCCAATAACGGCTATAAGCTTTTTGAAATGGGTGTTGGCGGCATGGATTACAAAAGAAGATGGAGCAATAATATTTATAGATACAACCACTATGTGATTTACAAAAGTTCCTCTGTTCAATCAAAATATAAAGCACAATTGATTGTAATGAAAATCCAATTTAAAGAATATCTGAAATCTAAAAGGTTAAATGAAATTTATCCAAAAATTAATAGATACCTTACAAAGAAGCAAGACAAGCAAAGTAATATTATGCTATCAGAAATTAAAGTAATTAATGATTTAAAGAGTGTTAATATAAAAGAAATACAGCAGTATAGCACTGATGAATATCGTTTTTTAAATAAGTATATATATAGTTTTTTATATACTACAACAAGTCATATAAATGATATAAAAATATATAAATACAATGATGAACATTCATTTTTGATCAAGGGAGTAAATAGTTACCAAAAAGTTATATTTAATGCTTGATTTTTATTTTTGACCTTTGCATTATAAAATAATTTCTAATCTGTAAGCTGTTTATCCTAAAACTCAGTAATAGAAAGAGAAAAGCAAATGAAAACTAATTACTTTTATATATTTGTCACCGCACAATTAAAGGTTGATATATAACCGATTTTATGAAGAAAAAAATTATTAGAGTCACTACAGTTCCATTATCATTAAGTGGTTTGCTACAAGGGCAATTAAGATTTATGTCCAATCATTTTGACATATTAGGAGTGTCATCAAAAGGAAAAGATAATGCATTAGCAAGAGTTTCGGAATATGAAGATGTTCCAACTATAGCTGTTGAAATGACAAGAAAAATAACACCTTTTAAAGACCTTTTTGCTATGTGGCAATTATATAAAGTGTTTAAAAAAGAAAAGCCTTTTATTGTGCATTCTCATACACCAAAAGCAGGAACGCTTTCTATGCTTGCAGCAAAACTAGCAAGAGTACCACATAGATTGCATACGATAGCAGGTTTACCTCTTGTTGAAGCGACAGGCTTTAAACGCTTCATTCTTAATTTAGTTGAAAAAATCACTTATAAATGTGCTACAAAAATATATCCAAATTCCTACGGGTTAGTAGATATTATATTAGAAAACAATTTTACTAAAAAAGACAAACTAAAGGTTATAGCCAACGGAAGCACTAACGGCATAGACACGTCTTATTTTGACCCAGCAATTTTCAGCGATAAATCTAAAATACTTGAACTTAAAAAAAGTTTAAATATTTTGGAAGATGATTTTGTGTTTGTATATACTGGCAGATTGGTTACAGATAAAGGTATCAATGAATTAATGGCAGCTTTTAATAAAATAAATGCAGAACATGAAAAAGTAAAATTACTATTAGTCGGGACTTATGAAAATGATTTAGATCCGCTTTTACCTAAATCGATGGAAATAATACAAAACAACAAAAACATTGCTTGTACTGGCTGGGTGGATGATGTTAGACCATATTTTGCAATATCGAATGCCTTAGTATTCCCTAGCTACCGAGAAGGTTTTCCAAATGTCGTTATGCAATCTGGGGCTATGGAGTTACCTAGCATAGTAACAAATATTAATGGGTGTAACGAAATAATTGAGCATGAAAAACATGGCCTTATTATTCCTGTAAAAGACGACGAAGCAATTTATGAGTCTATGAATTACATATTATCGAATCAAAAAGAAGCTACAAAAATGGGGTTACTGTCCAGAACTAATATTGTTTCTAAGTTTGAACGAAAAAGGGTTTGGGAGGCCTTACTTACTGAGTATCAAAATTTAAACTAATAGACTTTAATCAAAAGGATTCAAAAACAAAATATAGTGACCTGTACGTAAGTTAATTAATACTATTTTATATAAATGCTTTTTAACTCAATAGATTTTTTAATCTTTTTACCAATAGTGTTTTCACTATACTGGTTACTATACAAAAATTTAAAAGCACAAAATATACTACTTTTAATTAGTAGCTATCTGTTTTATGGATGGTGGGATTACCGCTTTTTGGCATTAATAGCAGCTAGTACCATAATTGATTATTTTGTTGGCTTGCAAATATTTAAATCTCATAATAAATCAACCAAAAAGAAATGGTTTTTACTTAGTATTCTATTTAACCTAGGACTTTTAGGCTTTTTTAAATATTATAATTTTTTCATAGAATCCTGGGTGAGTTCTGTTTCTACATTAGGCTTTTCTATAGAAAATACTTGGGCATTAAACATAATTTTACCCGTAGGTATTTCTTTTTATACATTTCAAACATTATCTTATTCTATAGACATCTACAAAGGTAAGTTAACCCCAACTAACAATTTTATTGGCTTTGCTGCATTTGTGTCGTTCTTTCCTCAATTGGTAGCTGGCCCTATAGAAAGAGCATCAAATTTACTACCTCAAATATTGAAATCCAGAGAGTTTACATATAAAGCAATTTCTACGGGGGTAAAACTAATGATTTGGGGCTTTTTTTTAAAACTAGTCGTTGCAGATAGAGCAGCCATTTATGTTAATGCTGTTTATAATAATGTAGAAAACCATGATGGGTTGAGTTTTATAGCTGCTACTGTATTATTTTCATTTCAAATTTATGGAGATTTTGCAGGGTATTCCTTAATAGCAATTGGTATAGCTAAAATGTTCGGTTTAACTTTAATAACAAACTTTAATCGTCCTTATTTTGCAGCATCCATCAGTGAATTTTGGAGCAGGTGGCATATATCTTTATCAACTTGGTTTAAAGATTATGTTTACATTCCCTTAGGAGGGAATCGAGTTAAAAAACCACGTTGGATGTTTAATCTATTTATTACATTTTTAATAAGTGGATTATGGCATGGTGCCAACTGGACTTTTGTGATTTGGGGTGCTCTAAATGGTGTTTATTTAATTATTGAAGCACTTATATTTAAATACAAAAGAACCAGTGTAATACATATTATAATTACATTTATACTAATAAATTTTGCGTGGATATTTTTTAGAGCAAACACATTAGATAATGCGTATTATATTATAAATAAAATTTTCACAGCTCCAGGGCATTTGTACATAGGTAGCGGCGACGATATCACCGCATCAATTTATGCTACAATAGCCATTATAATACTTGTAGCTGTAGAGCTTAAAAAAGAATTCTTCGATTCTCTTTTTTCTATTTCAAAAAATAAATCTGAATTTGTCCGTATATTAGGATATTCTATATTAATATTTGTTATTCTTTACTTAGGCGTTTTTGGGGAAAGTCAATTTATTTATTTTCAATTTTAAAACATGAGAAAATCTGAATTTAAATTAACAGGAATCAAGATTATAAAATTCACAATATTACTATTAGTTGTAGATTTTTGCTTAGGATTTATATCTAATCAAATATTTGTAAATCAAAAAACAGGAAAGTTTCACAGATCTACTTACTCTATATACGAAGCCAAAGAAGATATTTTAATATTTGGTAGCTCGCATGCACATAGACACTATGTACCAGATGTTATAGAAAAAGAACTTTCAAAAACATGCTATAACGCAGGTGCAGAAGGGCAGCAACTACTTTATCATACCGCCTTGCTGAAAATGATTTTAAAAAGGACACAACCTAAATTACTAGTATTAAACATCGATGAAAATTTTCTTTATAAATCTAGCAAAGCTCACGATAGACTTAGTGATTTACACCCCTATTACGAAGATTTCAAACATGAATTAAGACCTATATTGGGTATAAATTCCAGCTTAATAGATTTTAAGTTGTTTTTTAAGTCCTACCAAAAAAACTCCACACTCATTCATGCTTTAAGATATTATTTGTCACCACAAATTGATTACAAAGGGTATCGCCCATTGGATGATAAAATGACACCTGAAAAAGTAGCTATTCATGAAAAGAATCATTCAGAAAAAGAGTTTATTGAAGAAATTGATGATTATTTTGTGAGGGCTTTAAAAGATTTTATTTCTGAAGCAAAACGAAACAATGCAAAGCTTCTATTTGTTACCTCTCCAAATCTAATTGAAAGAAATGTTTCTAATAACGAATCATTGAATAGAATAAAAGAAATTGCCGATTCTGAAGAAATCCCGTTTTTAGACTTTTTAAATACTCCAAAATATACTAATCAGTTTGAATTATTTCATGACCCATCTCACCTAAACGACGATGGCGCAAGGTTATTTACAGGTGAACTAGCCCATTTCATTAGCTCAAGCATGAAAATTTAAGACTTATAAATCATTATTAAAAATGCTCAAGAAATTAAAATTAAAATGAAGCTATTAACATCGTGCTTAGAATATCTAAGATTTACATTTTTTTGGCTTTTGGATATGATCAAAGGATCAAAAATAAAGCGTCATTATAAGGATATTTCATATATTTTAGAAAATTTTTCCGAATCCAAATCAAAAGATCTCAGAGAAAAAAGTTTAGTAGACTTATTGAATCATGCTAATAAATCGACCACTTTTTATAAAAATTATAAAAACATAGAAGATTTCCCTATAATTAACAAGAATCTTTTAAGGACGCGTAGTAAAGAATTCGAAGCTCAAAACTACACGGATAAAAAAACAAAAATAGTTTCAACAAGTGGGTCAACTGGTTTAGCTTTAAAGGTAAATCAAGACAAAAACAAAATTGTCCGAAATACAGCAGATTCTATTTATTTTGGAAAATTAGCTGGTTTTAAAATAGGTTACAAACTTTTATATCTAAGAAATTGGAATGACTATTATAAAAAATCACCTATAACAAAATTTATACAAAATATTGAAGAACTAGAAGTTGTTAATCTAAGTGATCAATATATAGATAGTATTATAAACAAAATTAAAAAAGATAAATCTGCTAAAGGGTGGCTAGGATATGCTTCAGGGTATGAATTAATATGCAAGCATCTTGACAAAACTAAATCTAAACCCATAAACAGCTATGTAAAATCAATTATAGCTATGTCTGAAAGTCTCAACAAATACACCAAAGAGTCTATGTGTAAATATTTTAATGCACATGTGGTTTCTAGGTATTCAAACAATGAAAATGGCATTATTGCTCAGCAAAAAATAAAAAGCGAAAGCTTCACAATAAATTGGGCAAGTTATTATGTTGAAATTTTTAAACTAGATGAAGATACATTAGCAGAGAAAGATGAAACTGGTAGAATTGTTGTTACAGATTTATATAATTATGCGACCCCTTTAATACGCTATGATACAGGTGACTTAGGTATTATTGATTACACTGTTAGCCCACCTGTTTTTAAAAGTGTAGAAGGAAGAAAAACAGATGTAATATATAATACTGAAGGAGAAATTGTTTCCTCTTTTATAATTATTAATGTAGTAGAGTATATAGGGGTTATCCAAGGACAGCTCATTCAAGAATCGAAAAAAAGTTATACATTAAAATTAAACGTCACAAATGAATTTAATCAAGAAATTGATGTGATTAATGAATTCAAAGGATATTTAGGTGAAGATGCAGAAATAAAAATCAATTATGTAGAAGAAATCCCTTTACTGGCATCTGGAAAAAGAAAGGCTACCATAAATAATTATTACAAAAGTAACCTCAGTTAATAACAAATAAACACCTTAACGATTAAAAAATATAGAAGAACGGATTTACCAATTTGTAAAGCTATATAATTATATATTTGACATTGAATTATTAATAGCAGCAAAGAAATAAGTTTAAGTAAACTATAGAGTTTGTATAAAAAAATAATTAAGCGACTATTAGATTCCTTTTTTGCCTTCATAGGGTTAATTCTATTTTCCCCTTTAATAATAATTGTTGCTTTTTTTTTAATGGTTTCCAATAAAGGAACTCCTTTCTTCTTTCAAAAAAGGCCAGGAAAAAAGGAAAAGATATTCAAAATTGTTAAGTTTAAGACAATGAATAGCTTAAGAGATAAAGAAGGCAATTTACTACCCGATAAAGACCGTATAACAGCTGCTGGACAGTTTGTTAGAAAATATTCATTGGATGAGATCCCTCAACTTTTTAATGTATTAATTGGAGATATGTCCTTGGTAGGTCCTCGCCCACTTATCATTGAATATTTGCCTATTTATAACGATATTCAAAAAAAAAGACATGACGTAAAACCAGGAATTACTGGTTGGGCACAAGTAAATGGAAGAAATTCAATAACATGGAATAAAAAATTTGAGCTGGATGTTTGGTATGTCAAAAACATGAGCTTTTTATTAGATTTAAAAATAATCGGATTAACAATTCTCAAGGTTTTACAAAAAAAAGATGTGAATTTATCTAACGATTTAACATCCGAATATTTTAACGGAAAGAATTAGTATTTAACAATGAGTAAAGATTTAAAGGTCTTAGGGATTACAAAAAAAATGCTACGTGATAGTATTGAACAAAACACCTATTGGAAAAAAGGTTTTGCTCCTTTGCCCAAAAGCAAAGCTTCTTGGCTTTTGTCTAATTCTAGGATTGAAGATGACGATTATTGCTGTATAATAACTTTGGAAGATCAAAAAATGATTTCATTTATTTATATGATTCCAGATTTATTGAATTTAAAAGACGATGAACCTAAGAAAGTATATTGGATGATTTCGTGGTGGGTAGACCCTAAATATGAAAATACAGTTTTGGGCACATATACATTTTATGAGGCTCTAAAACTAGCTGGTAACAAAATATTAATTAAATCTTATGCTGAGCATATTGCTGATTTCTACAATAAACAACCCTTTTCTACCATAGTAACGAGATTAAGATATACTATTTTTTTAAGTGTAGATCCATCGATGTTAGTTGGAAGATTTAAATTTTTAAAACCATTTCGTTATTTCCTTGATAGATTTGATTATGTTATAGCATCGATAATAAATAAGATCAACTATAATAAATTAAAGCGAAGAACTGAAGACCTTTTCTATGAATATATAAATGAATTAGATAATGAAGCCTGGAATTTTATTGAGCCATTATGTAAAAACGACTTAATAGTAAAATCTAAAGATTATATAAGCTGGCAAATAGATAATAAGCAATTTACGCAGTTAATCGTTCCTACAAAACAACGCTATAAATCCCTTGAAACAGGCACTAGTAATAATATATATGGATATAGTTTGAAAATTTTAAAGGATGGTAAAACAATAGGTTTTATATCTTTTATTATAAATTATAATGAATTTAATGTCAAGTATTTTTTAGTAGAAAAAGAAGAGTATTACGATTTATGTGTAGATGTGCTTATTGAAAATTTCATTAACAAAAGGGCCAAATTTATATTTACTGATGACACGAAACTAGCAGAGAACATACAAAAAAGGTTCTTTACGGTCTTTACACATAAATCAGAGAAAAAAGGTTTAGCTCATAATAGTTTAAATTTAAAAGATGTTGAATTACATAATAGAGACGGTCATTTTTATTAATAATCTGACTATATAACAATGGAATTTATAAAAAACATACAGCAATCAATAGAAAAAAATGCAGAGCATAATTCACTTTGTATCAGCAATGTTTACTTTACATATAAAGATTTTGAAATTGAAGTTAGAAAAATCAGAAAAGCTATTGTTAATACTATTGAAGAAGGCGAAAAACTAATTGGATTAGTTACAAATGATGATATTCAAACATATGCCAGCATTATTGCGCTTTGGTTAGAAGGGAAAGCTTATGTTCCTGTAAACCCAGAAACTCCTTTAGACAGGAACTATCATATTTTCGAATTAACAAAAACCAAGTATGTCATTGACTCTTCGAAGGAGTCTATTTATAATGATTACAAAGTCATTAACTCAAGTATTTTAGAAGACCTCCACCCTAGCCTAAGTCCAAAAGATTTCTCAGGAGAGGATATAGCCTATATTTTATTCACTTCAGGAACTACTGGTGTGCCAAAAGGAGTCCCTATTACATTTAATAATGTACAAGCTTTGGTAAATGCTATAGATGCAGAGCCAGAATTTAATCTAAATAATACAGATAGATGTCTTCAAATGTTCGAATTAACATTTGATTTTTCTGTTGTCACCTATTTATTTCCTTTGTTGGCAGGATCCTGTATGTATACCATACCAAAAGGAACTATAAAATATTTTTATATTTTCAAACTCATTAAAGAGAAAGCACTAACAGTTCTTACTATGGTGCCATCAATAATTAATTATTTGCGTCCTTATTTTCCAGAAATTAATGAAGAATCTGTAAGGTATTGTAGTTTTGGAGGTGGTGCCTTACATAATGATATCGCAAAAGAATGGAGTGAGTGTTTGCCAAATTGCAAAATATTTAATTATTACGGGCCAACAGAGTTTACTGTTTATAGTGGTTTTTATCCATACCAGAAAGACACGCATACAAAAGCACATAATGGCATAATTGCAATTGGGACACCGCAAAAAGACACATTATACTTGGTTGTAAATGAGAATAATGAAGAGGTCTCTATTGGTGAAACAGGAGAACTTTGCTTAGGGGGACCACAAATAACACCAGGGTATTGGAAAAATAAAGAAAAAAATGAACAAAGTTTTTTTGTTAGAAACGAAAACGGTGAAGATATAAGGTATTATAAAACTGGAGATTTATGCATAAAGGATAAGGACAACGATTTTCTTTATGTGGGTAGAGCTGATTTTCAGGTAAAAATTAGAGGATATCGTGTTGAACTATCAGAAATTGAATTTCATGCCAAATCAAAATCTGAGAAAAAGGTTAACATGGTTGCTTTAGATATTAATAATAAACTTGGTAATGCTGAACTAGGCTTAGCTATTGAGTCTGAACCCTTTGATACCACATATATTTTTGAGCATATGAAAACTAAAATGCCAAATTATATGATTCCGATGCATGTTAAGTTCATTAAAGATTTTCCGCACAGTATTAATGGTAAAATTGATAGAAAAGAATTAAAAAAACATTTCGATATAAAATAGAACTATGAGTAGAGAAGAAATTTTAATAAAAGTAAACAAAGTATTTTCAGGTGTTCTAGAGCATAATAACTTTGAACTTACAAATACAACTACAGCAGAAGACGTTGATGGTTGGGAATCAATTACGCATATGATGATTATCACTGAGATTGAAAAAACTTTTGATATTAAATTTAAGTTAATGGACCTAATGAATATGAACAGTGTTGGGGATTTATTAAACTGCATTGAAACAGAATTGTCAATAAATTAGTAACTTTCATCATTATTAAAACTCCCCAAAAAAAAAATAAAGGTGAAAAAAATAGTAATTATTGGCGCATCAGGCCATGCAAAAGTTATAATTGATATTATTGAAAAACGAAATGAATATCAAATAATTGGACTTATTGACTCTTACAAAAATGCTAATCAAAAAATAATGGGTTACACCATTTTAGGTAAAGAAGATTTAATCCCAGAATTGATAGAAAAAGAAAAAATCGTTGGTGGGGTTATCGCTATTGGAGATAATTGGTCAAGGAATAAAGTGAGAGATACTATTAAAAAGATTGTTCCAGAATTTAAGTTTTTACCAGCTGTACACCCAAACGCAGTTTTATGTAACAATTTAAAAATAGAACAAGGTGTTGTTATAATGGCTGGAGCGATAGTAAATGCTGAAGCTAAAATAGCTCCCTTTTGTATCTTAAATACAAAATCATCTTTAGGACACGATAGTGTAATGGATGACTTTTCCAGTTTGGCCCCCAATGCAACCATAGGTGGAAATGTTAGTATAGGTGAATTTTCTGCTGTGTCTATAGGGGCTACAGTTATTCAAAATGTTAAGATAGGGATGCATACTATTGTTGGAGCTGGCACTTTGGTTTTGGAAGATGTAGGAAACAACCTTCTGGCATATGGCGTGCCAGGAAAAAAAATTAGAGATAGACAAATAGGAGAACCATATTTAGCAAAATAACATGCTTTTTAAACAAATAAGAATTATTTAATGTACTCATTATTATTAAAAAATTTTCTGGACTTTTTAATTTCAATTATTGGTTTAATTGTTTTATCACCATTGATTTTAGTCATTATAATAGTATTGGTCTTTACCAATAATGGCAAACCGTTTTTCTTTCAGCAAAGACCTGGGAAGCATGGAAAACTTTTCAAAATTATTAAGTTTAAAACGATGACCGATTTAAATCCAAATTCTAAGAATGAAGTACATAGCCTGACACGAGTTACAAAGGCTGGAGCATTTATAAGAAAATATTCATTAGATGAAGTTTTACAGCTTGTAAATGTTTTAAAAGGAGATATGAGCATCATTGGACCTAGACCTCTATTAGTCGAATACTTACCATTATATGACGATATTCAAAAAATGAGACATAATGTTAGACCAGGTATAACTGGATGGGCACAAGTCAAAGGAAGAAATTCATTAAGTTGGAATCAAAAATTTGAATATGATGTGTGGTACGTAAAGAATTTAAGTTTAAGCTTAGATATAAAAATTTTTTTTCTAACGATTCTCAAAGTTATTAAAAAAGACGGTGTAAATACTAACGAAAATATGACCATGCCTACATGGAAAGGCAATGATCTATAATTTTTACAAGATTTAAAATAAATAAAAGAAAGAACCATAAAATGGAAAATAAAGTGCGAATATATGGAGCTGGTGGTCACTCACAGGTCATAAAAGAGGTTTTGGAAAATAACAACTACATAGTTACAGATACTTTCGATGATAAACCAGAAGGTGTTCATCATGCTTCTAAAAATGTAGTTGGTGGTGCTAGAAAAGACTTAAACGCATTTCCTCATGATGGAGACCCTGTAATTATAGCCGTTGGAATAAACGCAGAGCGGGCTGAAATTGCTGGATTTTTAAACTGTACTTACGAAAAAGCCATTCATCAATCAGCTATAATTTCAAACACATCAAAAATTGGAGAAGGCACCGTTGTATTCGCAGGAGCAATTATTCAACCAAACACTACGATAGGAAAACATGTTATTATAAATACTGGAGCAAGTGTCGATCATGATAATATTATAGGTGATTATGCTCATATCTCTCCTAAAGCTGCTTTGTGTGGTCATGTAGAAGTTGGAGAAGGGTCTCACGTAGGCGTTGGTGCTGTAGTAATACCAAAAGTAAAAATTGGTAAGTGGTGTACTATTGGGGCTGGAACTATCGTGTTGAAAGATATTCCTGATTACTCAACAGTTGTTGGTAATCCAGGAAAAATAATAAAAATTAAAAAATAGTTAAGTTGGAAACGCATAAAAATACAACAGACATTACATTTATTGGTTCTGGAATTTCAACCTCTTTCAGTATTATAAATTTTTTAGATCAGGTTGATAATGAAACTCATGTTAATGATAAAATATCTATTGATATAGTTGAAAAGTATTCTGAGTTTAATCTCGGTATCCCTTATGGTTCCAGATCTGGTTTCTCAACACTTTTAATAACTTCTTTGAGGAATTTTTTAATTGAACCAGAACTTGGTTTATTTATAAAATGGCTCAATAAAAATAAAGTTTGGCTTTTAGATGAATTTGAAAAAGAAGGCGGTGCTCTATCTAAAAAATGGCTTTTAGATCATCAAGAAAAAATTGCCAATAATAACTGGGAAGATCTTTTTATACCAAGACGTTTTTTTGGCTGTTATATTAATTTAAGAGTTAATAATAAAATTAGAGAACTTACTAAAAAAGGACGCATTGATGTCAATTTTATTTCGGGAGAAGTCATAGACCTAGAGAAAAACAAGTCTATATATAATATCTCTTTAGAAGATGGTACAGAACTTAGCACTAAAAAAGTAATTTTATCGGTAGGATCTCTACCTATAAACTATCTATGGAAAAAGAAAGACCTCATTGAAGAGAAAAACTTAATGTTTGTAAATAATCCATACAAACCTGAATTAAGAGTTGTTTTAGATAAAATAGATAATTTTATTGATAATAGAAATGGAGAAATAACAAATATACTTATTGTAGGAGCAAACGCTAGTGCTCTTGAATTAATATACAAGCTTAATGATTACACAAAGAAGAAACATGATAGCACTAATTTCACTTTTCTCTCCACACAAGGTACTGTTCCTGATGCTGTAATTGATTTTGAAAAGCAAAAAGAATTTATCCCAAAGAATTTAAACGAATTAAAGAAAGAAAAAAAATTAACTGCTAAATTAATTGCAGAGGCAACATTTAAAGACCTTGATTTTGCTGATGAGATTAATTTAGGTGCTGCATCTACTGTAGATATAATTTCAAAATACTTTGGTGTATTACTTGGCTCGCTTAGCCCTAAAGAACTAGAAAGATTTGCTTGTCAATATGGTAATCAAATAGGAAAAAGACAACGTTGTGCAGGATTACACTACTCAAATGTTATATCAGATTTAGAAAATCAAAATAGATTTGAACATATCTCTGGGCGTTTCAATGATTTGGAATCAGATTCTGACGGAAATTATAACTTGAGGTACCTCGATACTTCATCAAAAAAAGAAAAAATATACAATAAACATTTTCATATAGTAATAAATTGTGTCGGTAGCAAAAATTTAACCCATGATGACATACCAGTGTTGCATAAAAATTTGATTAAAAAAGGATACTGCACACCTAACGAATCAAAAATAGGATTCCATGTAAACAGTTCACTTGAAGCAAGTGAAAGCCTTTATATAATGGGGCCCATGCTAGCAGGAAATGTCATAGAAAGCAGGCCTGTATGGCATGTTGAGCATTGTGGGAGAATTATATGGCTATCTAAAGTTTTATCAAAAATTATTGCAGATAACTTATTTCAACCTAAAGACCATAAACAAAAAAAATATAAACTAGAGGTTAATAGCTTAGATAATGAGCTAAGCATTTTAAAATATAAAAAAATATTAAAAGAGAATTGGTACAATAATATTTATTATGCTTATGATCATTTAAAATATTTTGAAAAAAAGAAAAGCACTTTAAAATATTTTCTATTCGAAATAAATGATTCTTATCAAATATTAATGCCTATCATTTTAAGAGATGTAAATTCAAAAACGGTTAATATAAAATGCTTTGATGCTATCACACCTTATGGTTATAGCGGACCTTTATGCGGTGATGGAGTTGCTGAAGTTGATTTAAAAGAATTCTGGAAGGCTGTAGATAATTGGTATAAAGAGAACAATGTCATCACTGAGTTTATTAGATTTAGTTTAAATAAAAACTATCTGGGCTATAATGGCTTATTAATAAGCTCACTTTCTAATGTAAAAGGGAATCTTTCTAATGATTTCGAAAAACAATGGGACTTGTTTTCACCTAAAGTTAGAAATAATTACCGCAAAGCTATTTCATTTAAATTGGATGTGAAAATTTTTAATGATAACGAAATTACTGAAGATATAATCAAGGTTTTTTTCGATATTTATACAGAAACTATGCTAAGGCATAATGCAAAAAAAATATACTTTTTCTCTTTAAAGTATTTCAAAAATTTAATTTTAAACAACATCAGTGAATTTGCCATTGCTATGGCATATCAGGATAATACTCCGATATCAACCGAATTAATCATAAAAAATGGCGCTACAATTTTTGCCTTTTTAGGGGGGACAGATTCTAATTTTTACACCCAAAGACCTAATGATTTTTTAAGAGTAGAAATTATTAAATGGGCAATCAAAAATAATTTAAAACATTATGTTTTAGGTGGTGGATTGAAAAATGGAGATGGGTTGTATAAGAGTAAAAAAGCACTTTTCCCTAAAGATGATGATGCAACATTTTATACTGGAAGGAAAATAATTGATTATGATGTCTATGACAAGCTTTGTGAAAATCATATGGAAGATTATGCTAATATTCATAAAGAAGAATTAAAAAATTACTTTTTTCCATTATACAGATTTAATAATAGATAAAAATAAGCCCTAGCCTCTTTCTAATGAATAAAAAAAATATCGATTTCTTTTTTGAATATTATGAAAAAAGTAACATTCCAGATACTTTTTCGGAGGTTTTATATATACAAGAGCAAAAAAAAATTGCGAATTCTAATTATAATGCTAGTAAAAATTTAGAAAATATTAATTCTATATTTTTCATTCCAAATTATATTATTCCAAAAATTGATAGCAATCTTTTTAAGGTTAAAAAGGTGACTCAATTCTTCAAAGGGTACACGGTTTTACTGGATGAGTTTACTACCGTAGATGACTATTTAAAATTTCGTTTTAAAAAGAATGCTAAATCTATTCTTAAAAGAGTTAAAAGATTAGAACTATGTTTCCCTATAAGTTATCATTTTTTCTATGGAAGTATTTCTCAGGTTGACTATGACTTTTTCATGAATAGTCTTAAAGAGATGATAATAAATAGATTTAAACAAAGAGACGACATAAGCCAAAACCTGCTTAACTGGGATCATTACCAAAAAATATTTTTTAGTTTAATTAATGAAAAAAAAGCATCTCTTTTTGTGATTAAAAATGATGATGAGCCTATATGTATATCCATAAGTAATCATTTTAATGGAAAACTATTTAGCTCTGTATCTTCATATAATATCGATTATGGTAAATTTAGTTTGGGCAATATTGAAATCTATAAGAAATTGGAATGGTGTCTTAAAAATGGGCATAATGCTTATGAAATGGGCATGGGGGATTTAAGCTATAAACGAGAATGGTCTAATAATATATATAATTTTGAATATCAAATTATATATCCAAAAAAATCAATTTTAGGAATTGTACGGGCAAACATAGAATATGCTAAAGTTCAAATGAAAGAAGGACTTTACAAGATTGCATATGTCAAATATAAAGCTTGGAAAGCAAAGCGTAAAAAAACAACGCCTTTTTTAGCAAAATATAGTATAGCAAAACTTGATAATGAATTAACTCTTGAAAATTTTTCAATAGTAGATTTTAATATAGAAAATTATCATTTTTTAAGAAAACCCCTTTTTGATTTTTTATATTTAAGTATAGAAAATATTAGTACTGTGGTTATATATGAGGTATCAAAACCAGAAAAAATATATTTAATTGTTGGTAAAACAAAAAGACAACAGGTTGTTTTTACATAATTTAGTTATAAATGATCTTATAGAAGTTCAATTAAAAATATGAGAAGTAAATTAATAGCAAATTTAAAAGTTCTCGATAAAAAAGATGAATGGCATAATACTTTAGACGCTATTGGCTATTATGATTTTTATCATACTTACGATTATCATTATTTATCTAAATTAGATGATGAAAAAGCTATTTTGCTTAAATATACTGAAGGAAATAAAGTTATCTGCTTTCCTTTTTTAATAAGAAAAATTAACGATACAGAGTATTTTGATGCGACATCTGTTTATGGCTATGCAGGTCCTTTACAAAAAAATGTTGATGAAGATTTCGATAATAGCCTCTTTTCAAAAGCCTTGAATGATTATTTTATTCAAGAAAAGATTATTTCAGTTTTTTCTAGATTAAACCCTTTTATTCTTAATCAAGAGCAGGTATTGAAAGGTATAGGGGAAACAAAACAATTAGGGCAAATCGTTAATATTGATTTAACACAAAGCCTAAATAAACAGATAGAGACTTATTCTAAAACTACAAAACGCTATATAAATAAATGTAGAAAACAATGTAATGTAGTAAGAAGTAATCATTCATCAGATATAGATAGCTTTATAAAACTATATTATGAAAACATGGATCGTGTTAACGCAAAAGAGCATTATTATTTTTCAAAAGATTATTTTTTAAAATTTGTAAATAGTAATGATTATGAAACCGATATATTATTAGCTGCTCTAAAAGATACAGGTGAAATAATTTCAGGAGCATTAATGGTAAAAACAAATGATGTTGTACAATATCATCTTTCAGGAACCAAAGCTGAATTCTTAGAGCTTTCTCCTATTCGTTTACTCATTGATGAAATGAGAATTATTGCAAAAAACGAAAATAAAACCTTTTTTAATCTTGGAGGCGGTTTAGGGAATTCTGACGATGGTCTATTTAGATTTAAATCTTCTTTTTCCAAAAATCTCAAACCTTTTATAATATGGAAACATATAATAAATAAAAAGGCTTATAATAGTTTGGTAGAACAGCATGTAACTCCAGATTGCAATCTCGATTTTTTCCCATTATACAGATGTAATGGATTATAGAACATCAATTATTGTTTTATATAATTAGCAATCAATTCTGCAATTAACTCCCTACCGTGGTTATTCCAATGCCTGTCATATATTAGCGTTGTTGGTGACTTAGATACACTCAATGCTTTATACATGTCTACATATTTAAAATTGTTATCACTTAAGTAATCTAAAAATAATTTAGGTGTTATTTCTGTATCCAAAAGAAATACAAATCGTTCTTTATCAAAACCATATTTATCTATTAAGCTTTTAAAGTTTTTTATATAGGTAAAATGTTTTGTTTCAACTTCCTCTTTTGCTATAACTTTGACAGGTATATTTTTTCGCTTTTTTCCTATAGACGCTAATTTCCCAGCCAGTTTCCATAAAGGTTCCAGTATGCCTATATTTTGTGTATAAACTAGTAATTTTATTTCACGTGCCTTTCTGTATAAAGAAGACTCTAAATGCATTCTGTCTTGTACAACCTGATATTCACTTCTAAGTAAATCATTTTCAAATTTTAAGCCCAAAACGACATGATCTATTTTATCAAAAGTATCTTTATAAGCACTAATTAAATGTAATTGATCTGCTAAATCATAACCAGCATACCCATATTCATAAACTTCAATACCTGCTACTCTATTTTCAATCTTTTTCCCTATAGAATTATAATAATTTTGATGAAATCCTTCAATAAAAGAATCACCAACAAGTGCTACTTCTATTTTCTCTTCGGAAGGTGTAAATTCTCTATATGAGTTATATCCAGACTGGTTTATATAGAATTTAGAAAAATTTTGCCGGCGGTTCCCTGTTACAGAATATCCTTCTTGATTAGGCACCCATTTTTCAACTTTATGCTTATCAACAAATCGGGAAGGGTTATCTTTTGCTAAATGAAAAACACGAACAATAACTTCTAATGATATCAAAATCAAAATAATGTACAAAACAGTTTTTAAAAGTAATTTTTTCATCTTAGTTAAAATTGAAAGTAAATAAATGATCTGTCAATATTGCTATCATAAAATAAAAGCATACCTAAAATGACTATAGTATATACTATAAACCTAACTATTTTAGATTTGAACTTAAAAGGAGAACGTTCATCTTTTCTTATGCGGTACTCGTATAAAATAAATAAAACTATAAGTATGTAATAGTCAATCATTCTATAACCCATAGGATGAATATATACTTCATACGTAAAATTAGATAGTATTCTTTTTATAAATGCAAAAGCATCTGTAATTGATTCCGACCTAAAAAATATTCTAGAAAAAGTAACTATAGAAAATGTAAGTAGCACCTGCCCTATTTCAATTAAAGAAGGGAAAAAAGAGTTCTCTCCCACGACACTGTTTTTATATATAGTATTTCTCCCCATTAGAAAAACTGGAATAAATGCTAAAGCGTGAAATGCACCCCAGAAAATGAAGGTCCAATTAGCACCATGCCAAAAACCACTAACTAAGAAAATAATAATAATATTTCTAACAGATTTCAATTTACTTACTCTAGAACCACCAAGTGGAATGTAAACATAATGTCTAAACCAAGTAGAGAGCGAGACATGCCAGCGTTGCCAATATTCAGCAACATTTCTGGAGAAATTTGGAAATTTAAAATTAGATTTTAATTCAATACCAAATAACTTGGCTGTACCAATAGCTATATCAGAATATCCACTGAAATCTCCATATACTTGAAAACTAAATAAAGTAACTCCTAGAATAAGCGTCGAAGCTGGATAATTAGTATAATTAGCAAAAATATCGTCAACAATAGGTGCTAATGAATCTGCAATAACAACTTTTTTAAATAATCCCCATAGTATTAATTTTAAACCACTTACCGACTGTTCATAACTAAAAAACCTTTTATTAGTTATTTGAGTTAGCAAATTTGATGCGCGTTCTATGGGCCCAGCTACTAGCTGGGGAAAGAAACTTACAAAGGCTGCAAAAGACAAGAAGTCTTTTGTGGGTTTTAGTTTTTTGTAATAAATATCAAAAGAATAGGACATTGTTTGAAACGTATAAAAAGAAATACCAACCGGAAGAATGACTTTTAATGTCCATGTACTTTTTATCTGGTACCCAAACATAGAAAACATATCTATCCATGAGTCAACAAAAAAGTTGTAATATTTAAAAAAACCTAAAAGACCAACATTAAACAAAACACTAATCCAAAGCCATTGTTTTCTTTTGGATTGTTTAACATTGGAATCTATCATAATTCCAACAAAATAATCGACAGTCGTACTTAATAATATTAACGAAAGAAACCTCCAGTCCCACCAACCATAAAAAACGTAACTAGCTACAAGTAAAAGAATATTTTGAATTTTGACACTTTTTTTAAAAAGAAGCCAATAGAGTATAAAAACTATGAAAAGAAAAATAAAAAAATCTAACGAATTAAATACCATGCATTAAACAGTTGAAATATTGATAAATGTCTTACAACCCACTTGGAATATCAAAATTATTCTTTGAATTACATGATTACTATGTCAACAACACAAAATAGACTTTACACTTCATCGATATAAATAATATAATGAAGTTGGTATATCGAAATAATTGATCAATTAATCTAATAATATAACTAAAGGAGTAAAACATTATTTATTTTGATACTTTTATCCAACAAAATAATTTTACGGTATTTTATAAACCATAAAACTGTATACAATGAATATAGTATCTGAGGTCTTGAATAAAAGTCAGCCGATTGAAGAAATATTATCCATAGACGCAGCTTCTTTTAAAAAAGCTTATTTTAATAAAAAAAAGCCTGTTATTATTAAAGGGCTGGCTAAAGAATGGAAATCTACACAAGAATGGAACTTAGATTTCTTTCTAAGCCTTAAAGACGACAAGGATGTATACTTATTATCAGATAATTTTATTCAGGAAGATAATAGATATAGAAAGGCCTCATTTAAAGATTACATAAAGCAATTAAAAGATGCAGAAACTAACAATAAAAACTTTAAAGACTATTTAACGACATTAGATATTTTCGAATACTATCCAGAACTAAAAGATCATATTGATTTTTCTTTTTTTGAGAAACATACAAAAGTAAATGATATAACAGCTTGGATTGGACCAGCTGGGACTATATCTGGTTTTCATGCAGATACAGCTAACAATGTATATGCCCAAATAAGAGGAAAAAAAATGTTTATAATTTGTTCTCCAAAGTTTAATAAAACGATGTACCCCAGTAGTAAACATATTTATGGAGCTGTAGCAAGTGATGTAGATATTAATAATTTTGATAAAGATCGTTTTCCGAAGTTTATGGATAATGACTTTAAAAGTGTCATTTTAGAACCAGGGGATATATTGTTTGTTCCGCAAAATTGGTGGCATTATGTACAAGCTATAGATCCCTCTATTAGCATTAGTAATTTTGGTTACACGAAGTTTGAAGTTTATAGCTTGAAGTTTAAAGAAAGAATTATACAATCTTTGCATAAAAGAGGTTATTACAAAGCTAATAACTGTTTCTGTTGTGAAAAAAGTTAAAATAAAAAAGCCCTTTAAAAGGGCTTTTTTATTTTATGTGTCAGAAAATACGATTTACATATTTTTAAATATAGAATGCATCAAACGTTTTTTATCATTAATGCTCTCTTCTAAAGATATCATGGTTTCTGTTCTGTAAACCCCCTCTATATCATCTAATAGAAAAATGACTTCTTTAGCATGTTCTGTGCTTTTAGCTCTAATTTTACAGAAAATATTAAATTTTCCGGTAGTAATATGTGCCACAGTAACATATGCTATTTCATTGATGCGCTCTAAAACAAACTTAGTCTGAGAAGTATTATTTAAATACACACCTACGTATGCTATAAATGAATAACCAAGTTTTTTATAGTCTAACATTAATGAAGAGCCTTTTATAATTCCAGATTCTTCCATTTTTTTAACACGAACATGCACTGTACCTGCAGAAATTAATAATTTCTTTGCAATGTCTGTAAACGGTATTCTTGTGTTATCAATTAACATATCAAGAATTTGGTGGTCGATTTCGTCTAATTTAATTTTCCCCATAATTAATTATTCTTAAATAAAAACCAAAATTAATACATTTTCACTAATAATTATGCATAATAGATATGTTTTATTTCGATTATAATGCGATTTTATCATTATTTATTATTACGAAAACGTTTTCGTAATTAATTTTCACTAATTGATTGTTAATACCAAATACCTCGAAACCATTGGCATCTATTTCTTTATGTCCAAAAAAAGCATCTAAATTTTCAATTTTTTCAATTTTTGGAATAAATTCAATTTTATTATTAATTAGCTTTTCTTGATATTGAATAGCTATATCATTAATTTTATGATTCCCTACTTTGGCATTTCTTATAATAACATCATAGAAGTACTTTTCATTCTCCGGAATTTTTAAATAAACTTCATAATGACTACCTGTTATAGTATTATTAGCAATATAGATCAATGATGAGATGTAAGATATATAAATGAGTTCTCGAGTCATTTCACGTCCATAATCATCCTTATAATGACCAGCTTCAAATAAAATAGTAGGAATATTTTCATTTTGAAATGTATCTCCAACGCAGTTTAAGTTAAAAGCATCGTCATACACCCCTACTTGGTTAGGAATTATCTTTTGCAAAGTGTCATTCATAACCCCTATAACTTCCATAGCAACCTTCCTGTTAGGTGTTATAGTACAAGCATTGTCTTGTGCAGGTGCCAAAAATGATAAAGTTGCAGATTTATTAGTGTTTCCTGCGCTAAAAATAGTCCGTTGACCATGTAGATTAAAACAAAAATGAGGCTTAAATGATTCAAAAATTCGTCTCAAAACCTGACTTTCTGGTTGCGATAAATTTTGAGCATCTCTATTTAAATCAACTTTATTAGCATTTACACGTGTATATGCTTCTGCGCCATCTGGATTTAAAATAGGTATAATATATAAGGTACAGGTTTCTAAAATATTTTTGAGACTTGTACGTGTATCTAAAAGGGTGTTTAATAAGTCAAATAATGCTTTAGTAGTCGTTGATTCATTGCCATGCATTTGTGACCACATTAAAATGCGTTTATTGCCTTCACCAATTTTTAATCCATAAATAGGGTTGTCTAAAACAGATTTTCCAATTATTTCTACTATAGCATGATCACCTAAACTATTTAAAAGAGGCTCAATATGTTTATTTGTAATATAACGATGAAGTAAGTTAGCTTCTTTATATTTTAAAAACAATGGTTTTATTTCTTCTACTTGCATATTGTTTTTTTATGTGACAAATGTAAACATTTACAATTTTACAAATGTAAACAAGAAAAAAGAATTAGTTGTTTACAGAGTTATACATGGTATTCCTCATTAATTCACAGTTGTCTACTTAAAAAGCTATTTAATTATTTACACACATTAAAACACTATAAATTAGTATTTTAACACACTTTATATTAAGCTTTAATTGTATGTTAATTGTAATATAATGTAATAAAACACAGTACTTAACTGTTCTATTATTACATTTGTAAAACTATTAATTTTAAACTGTTTACAATGGTAAACATTGAAGATTTCATAATCAGACTACAGAAAGTAATGGATTACTATGGTGAATCCGCATCTTCTTTTGCAGAAAAGATTGGTGTGCAGCGTTCAAGTATCTCTCATATTCTATCTGGAAGAAATAAGCCTAGTTTAGATTTTATCTTAAAAATCCTTTCCTCTTTTCCTGAAGTTGATTTGTATTGGCTATTTAATGGTAAAGGTGAATTTCCCTCGAAAGGTGAATTTGAAGAACCTAAACAAAAAGCAGATCTTTTCTCTGTTAGTGAAAAGTTACAACTTAAAACACCTAACAATGACAAAGAAATTGAACGCATTGTTATTTTTTATTCTGATGGAAGTTTTAAAAATTTTCAGAACTAGCATCATGATTCTTTAGTAAATTTGCATATAAATATATAATATGAAGTTTCTGTACTTAATACCTTTATTGAGCTTAGTGAGTTGTTACGAAACAACTCGTAATTGCAAAGATTATAAAACAGGTGAGTTTTATAGTGAGGTTGTTGTTAATAATGAGTTATTTACATCTAAATTTAAACGAACAGAAGGTCTGCAAGTTGAAACTTATAATAATAAGATCGATTCGTCTAAATTACGCTGGATAAACGACTGTGAGGTTATTTTTAAAACAATTAAACCTAAAAATATGGCAGAACAGAAAGATATTCATCTAAAAATTTTAACTACAACAGATTCAACATATACATTCGAATACTCTTATGTAGGTGAAACAAAAAAGCAAAAAGGGATCGCTTATAGAATTAAATGATTTTAATCGAATGGGTATAAAAACGATTCAATTAAATTGAATTTAAGTTGTTTGTCTTCAGTTATTTCATAAGTTAAAAAGATTTCTCCCCAAAATTCTCCATCCGAAAAATCAGCAATAATCCATTTATGATTTAACATCTTCACAGTATTAATTAGTATTTTCCTTCCTTCACTTGCAGCATAAGGCACTATAGGGTGTTCTCCTTTAATCTCATTTAATTTGTAAAGCTCATCTTTTATAAAAGGAATCAATTCAGATACATCATAACCATCATTCTCAAAATAACTAATGGCATCCTCATTCCTATCTAAATTGAAATGAGATACCCTTAAAAGATCATCTTGCAAAACTGCTACCGAATCTTTGTATTTTTTTAATGCTTCCTTTTGAGTTGTCATTTTGCTATTCATGTCTTCAAATACTCGTTTTGAATTTACATACTGAAATAAAACGAGTAACGCCGCAAAAACGAACAAATACATAAAAATTCTTTGTTTCATATACTTTAATTTAAAGTGTTAATTCTAATCCATCATACGCTAAAAAAACATTTTCAGGCAGTATTTTCTCGACTTCATCATGGAATCCAAGTAAATGACTAATATGAGTTAAGTAAGCTATTTCTGGATTTACTTTATTAATAAATTGTAAGGCCTCTTCTAAATTAAAATGTGAACGATGCGAATCTATTCTTAAAGCATTTACGACCAAAACCTTTACGCCTTCTATTTTCTTAACCTCTTCATCTGAAACAGTTTTCATATCAGTTAAATATGCAAAATCATCAAATCGAAACCCAAAAACCTGTAGTTTATCATGCATGCCCTTTACAGGTACTACTTTTAAGTTTTTCAACTTAAATGGTTTATTTTTTACACGATTAGTTATAACAGTTGGTGCTCCTGGATATTTATTTTTAGTAGCAAATATATAATCAAATCGTTTTCTTAGAGATTTTAATACGCGTTTATGTCCATAAATAGGAATATCGCCTTGTTTAAAATAGAATGGCCTAATGTCATCTAACCCCAATACATGATCGGAGTGTTCATGTGTAAAAATAATACCGTCAATTCTATCGCATCCCGTTCGTAACATTTGATACCTAAAATCAGGACCACAATCAATAACATATTTATAATTATCCCATGCAACCAAAACCGAAACACGTAAGCGTTTATCTTTTGGATTTGAACTTAAACAAACAGGATGTTTGCTTCCAATAATCGGAATGCCTTGTGATGTTCCTGTTCCTAGAAAAGTTATTTTCAACTGCATAAGTTTTGTACAAAAATAGCGTTATTTTTTTGTTTGCTATACATATTTAATACCTTTGTCGCAGGACAAACAAGCAGCTAATAATATGGAAATAATCATAAAGGGCGATAAAGAATTTAATGATGTTCCATCGTTAAAATCGAAAGCACTTCGTATTAATTTAAACGAAAATATTTACGGAACATTTGCAGAAATTGGAGCAGGTCAAGAAACTTGTCGCCACTTTTTTAGAGCTGGAGGTGCTTCGGGTACTATAGCGAAAGCAATGTCTGCTTATGATAAAGATTTTAGTGATGCTGTTTATGGTGCTGAAGATGATGGTAGATATGTAACCGAAGCCCGTTTGAGAAAGATGCTTAGTCATGAAATGCATCTTATGGAAACTAGATTAACGCGTGAAAAACATCCGAATAAAATATTTTTCACATACGCTAATACTGTGGCTACTATAGATTTTGCAAAACAATTCAAAGGTCACGGATGGGTTGGTATTAAATACCAGGTTGAAGCTACTGGTGATTATAATGAAATCATGTTACATCTTCGCTTTAAAGAAACTGATGCTCGTTTACAACAAGAAACACTGGGCGTTTTGGGTACAAACCTCATTTATGGAGCGTTTTATAAATATAACGAACCAAAAAAATTACTACGCTATTTATACGATCATTTAGATAAAGACCAGCTGGAAATTGATACAATTAATTTTTCAGGACCTGCCTTTAAAAATATCGATAACCGATTAATGAGCTTACAACTTGTTAAAAACGGAATGACAGATGCTGTGGTATTTGGTCCTGACGGAACCAATGTGCTTCCAGCTAGAGTTTTTTATAAAAAAAATATTTTAGCCTTACGTGGTAGTTTTAGGCCAGTTACCAAGGTGAACATGGCAATGTATGAGAAATCATATGAAATGTTTATCAAAGAAAACAAAGTTAATCCCGATAAAACGGTTGTCGTTTTTGAAATCACTTTATCCAATTTAAGAGCTGAGGGAGAAATTGACGAACAAGATTTTATTGATAGAGCAGATTTATTATGCTCATTAGGACAGTCTGTTATGATTTCTAATTTTCAGGAATATTATAAAGTTGTTGAGTACTTCTCAAATTACACCAAAGCTAGAATGGGATTAGCTATGGGAGTTAGCAATTTAGTCGATATTTTTGATGAAAAGTACTATCGCCACATCAGTGGAGGAATCCTTGAAGCATTTGGTAAATTATTTTTCAAAGATTTAAAAGTTTACTTATACCCTATGCTAGATTCAAAAACTGGAGAATTGATTAATAGTGAAAACTTAAAGGTATACCCTCGTATGAAAGAATTATATAAATTCTTTAAATACAATGGAAAGGTAATCGATATAGAAGATTACGATACAAGCATAATGGATATATTCTCTCGTGAAATCTTACGTATGATTTCTGATGGAGAACGCGGCTGGGAAGATATGGTGCCAGAAGGAACTGCAGATTTAATTAAAGATTACCGTTTGTTTGGATACACTAGAAAACCTTTAACTTTAAATAAGCGTAAATAAAGATTCAAATATATTTTGTTTCGTTTAGTAATGAATGTTAAATGCTTGAGTTAATGAATTACTCAAGCATTCTTATAATGTTTTTACTCTAGTATTTGAGCTGCGTGTATCTTAGCTTTTACTTTATCTATCACTTTTTCGATAACACCTTCCTCATTAATAACAAAAGTTATACGATGTATACCATCAAAAGTACGCCCCATGAATTTTTTTTCTCCCCATACGCCAAAAGCATTAATAACCTCCTTATCAACGTCGGCTAATAATGGATATGGAAAATTGAATTTCTTTTTAAAATTAGATTGTTTTTTTTGACTATCTGCACTAACACCTAAAATTTCATAACCTTGTTCTTGTAAAACAGTATATTCATCACGTAAATTACAAGCCTCGACAGTACATGTTGGGGTATTTGCTTTTGGATAAAAGAAAACGACTAATTTTTTACCTGTAAAATCAGATAATTTAACCGTATTTCCTTGTTCATCCAAAACTTCAAAATTTGGTGCCTTATCTCCTACTTTTAATGTCTTCATATTTTATAACTTTGTTCTTGCTAAAATACAAACGAATGACCAAACAAGAAAGCGTAAACTTTGTTATTAATACATTAAATAAGTTTTACCCGGAAATACCAATTCCATTAGATCATAAAGATCCATATACCCTTTTAATAGCCGTATTAATGTCTGCACAAAGTACCGACGTTCGGGTTAATAAAATAACACCATTGCTTTTTGAAAAAGCAGATAATCCATATGAGATGGCTAAACTTTCAGTTGAAGAAATACGAGACATTATAAAACCAGTAGGTTTATCTCCAATGAAAAGTAAAGGGATTCATGGCTTGTCAAAAATACTTATTGAAAAATATAACGGAGAAGTTCCTCAAAGCTTTGAAGCCTTAGAAGCGTTGCCAGCTGTAGGGCATAAAACCGCAAGTGTAGTTATGTCTCAAGCTTTTGGTGTTCCTGCGTTTCCAGTAGATACACACATACATAGGCTAATGTATCGATGGAATTTAAGTAATGGTAAAAATGTGGTTCAAACAGAAAAAGATGCAAAAAGACTATTTCCTAAAGAATTATGGAATGAGTTACACCTTCAAATTATTTGGTATGGTAGAGAGTATTCGCCTGCACGAGGCTGGAATCTAGATAAAGATATTATTACAAAGACAATTGGAAGACAATCTGTTATTAATGAATATAACAAATTAAAAAAGTCCTAATAATTAATTATTAGGACTTTTTCGAAAACTTAGTTTAGAAGCGCTTCAAACTTCAATTTATTACAATTTATAACACTTAAAGCCTTAGAGTAGTTTAGAAGAAAATTAACCGTTTCTTCTTTCGGTTCTTGTTCGTTTAAATTTTTAATAGAATTTCCAGAGTAAATTTTTGCCATTTTATTAATTTAAGGATTATTTCAAATTATAAACGCAGCAAAAATTGCTTTATTGTATCAATTTGTTAAAACAATATTATGCTTATCTATGATTTTCCTTAAATTGATTAATGCATAACGCATTCTACCTAGAGCTGTATTAATACTCACACCTGTCCTGTCTGATATTTCTTTAAAACTCATATCATTATAAATACGCATTAATAATACTTCTTTCTGGTCTTCAGGAAGTTCATCTACCAAACGCCTTACATCGGTTTCAACTTGTTCTTTAATGATACTCTTTTCTGCATTTAAGCTCGTATCGCTTAATACGGAAAATATGCTAAATTCTCCTGCATTATCAAATTTTGGCATTCTTTTGTTTTTTCTAAAAAAATCAATAACCAAATTGTGAGAAATACGCATTACCCATGGTAAAAACTTCCCTTCTTCATTATAAGAACCGCGTTTAAGTGTTCGGATAACTTTTATGAAAGTATCTTGAAAGATATCTTCAGCAACATCTCTGTCATAAACTTTAGAGTAGATAAAACTATAAATTTTTTGTTTGTGTCTGGTGATAAGTACCTCTAAAGCACTTTCATCTCCTTTAATGTAGTTGCTAACTAAATTAGCGTCTGATATAATTTCGTATTGCATAATAATTACTTTTAGCGCATCGAAGAAACCTTCTTTGCTTGTGGGGTTACATGTTTAAAAGTAATATTATGCTATAGGCGAGAGTTTGAATTATTGTTGATTAACGAATTCAAATATAACAACAATCATTCCTAAAAAACAAAAATTAACCGTTTTTTTTAATATTTATTTACAATTTGATGTATTTTTTAAGCTGAAATAGTTGTAGTATCTTTACAGAATTATTCCTTTAAAAAGCCTATGAACACTAATATTTCTGAAGTAAGCCCTAAAGAAAACATCATCATCAAAGGTGCTAAATTGCATAATTTAAAAAATATCGATGTAGTGATACCCAGAAACAAGTTAGTTGTTATTACAGGTTTATCGGGATCTGGAAAGTCAAGTTTGGCTTTCGATACACTATATGCAGAAGGGCAACGACGCTATGTTGAAAGCTTGTCGAGTTATGCACGTCAATTTTTAGGAAGATTAAACAAACCAAAAGTAGATTATATAAAAGGGATTGCTCCCGCTATAGCTATCGAGCAAAAGGTAAACTCGACCAATCCGCGCTCAACCGTTGGAACGACAACAGAGATTTATGATTACCTAAAGCTCCTATTCGCAAGAATTGGTAAGACTTACTCACCTACTTCTGGTAGTGAAGTAAAAAAAGACACTGTTACTGATGTTTTAAATTATTTAAAAACATTTCCTGAAAGAGAAAAACTCCTTCTCCTCGCTCCCATTCATTTAGAAGAAGGTCGTAGTATGCAAGACAAACTTAAAGCCTTGCAACAACAAGGCTATGCAAGAGTTAAAATAAAAGGTTCTGTTACTCGTATTGATGAAGTTGATACACCTTCAAATGAAGAAAACATACTATTAGTAGTCGACAGAATTATTACTAAAAATGAAGAAGATTTTCTTAATCGACTGGCAGATGCTGTACAAACAGCTTTTTTTGAAGGTAAAGGAACGTGTATTATCGAAACTCTAAGCAATAATAAGCAGCGTGTTTTTAGTAATAAATTTGAATTAGACGGCATTGTTTTCTTAGAACCTAATGCCCATTTATTCAGCTTTAATAACCCATACGGTGCTTGTCCAAAATGTGAAGGGTATGGAGACATTATAGGCATTGATGATGATTTAGTGATTCCAAATACAGGACTTTCTGTTTATGAAAATGCAATTTTCCCATGGCGTGGAGAAAGCATGAGCTGGTATAGGGATCAGCTGGTAAATAATTCTCATAAATTTGATTTCCCTATTCATAAACCATATTTCGAGTTAAAAAATGCTCAAAAACAACTTATTTGGGATGGAAATGAATATTTTGAAGGGTTAAATTCGTTTTTTGCGGAATTAGAATCAAAAGCATATAAAATTCAGAATCGCGTTATGTTATCACGTTATCGCGGAAAAACAAAGTGTAAAACATGCCAAGGTAAACGTTTACGTATTGAAGCAACTTATGTAAAAATTGGGGGTGCAACTATTACCGATCTGGTTGAAATGCCTTTAAATAAATTGGCAAACTTTTTTAAGCAACTGGAATTAAACGATTATGATACACAAATTGCAAATAGGCTTTTAAAAGAGATAAATAATCGATTATCCTTTCTTGCTAACGTTGGTTTAGATTATTTAACGCTTAATAGAAAATCGAATACTTTATCAGGTGGTGAAAGTCAACGTATTAACCTAGCAACCTCATTAGGAAGTAGTTTAGTAGGTTCTATGTATATTTTGGATGAACCCAGCATTGGCCTACACCCTAAAGATACCGAACGATTAATTGTCGTATTAAAGTCATTACGCGATTTAGGAAATACAGTTATTGTAGTTGAACATGATGAAGATATTATGATAGCAGCCGATAATATCATAGATATTGGCCCTGAGGCAGGCACTTTTGGTGGTCATGTAGTTGCTAATGGGAACTATGCAGATATTTTGGCATCAGATTCTTTAACTGCTCAATATTTAAATGAATCTCTAAAAATTGAAGTGCCAGAAAAGCGCAGAACCTCAAAATACTATGTAGATATTAAAGGAGCTCGTGAGAATAATTTAAAAAATATCGATGTTCGTTTCCCTCTGGGTATGCTTACGGTTGTTACTGGAGTTTCTGGCAGCGGAAAAAGTACACTAATAAAAAAAATATTATACCCTGCATTGCAAAAGAAATTAACCGATTTTGGAGACAAACCTGGTCAGTTTACAAGTTTGGAAGGCAGCTTTAGTAATATCAAACATATAGAGTTTGTAGATCAAAACCCTATTGGTCGCTCCTCACGTTCTAACCCAGTAACCTATATTAAAGCTTACGATGATATTAGAGCATTGTTTTCAAAACAGAAACTGAGTGCCATAAGAAATTATCAGGCAAAACATTTTTCTTTTAATGTAGATGGCGGACGTTGTGAAACTTGCAAAGGTGAAGGTGAAGTAACTATTGAAATGCAATTTATGGCAGATGTACATTTAGAATGTGAAACCTGTAAAGGCAAACGCTTTAAAAAAGAAGTACTAGAAGTGACTTTTGGAGATAAAAATATTGATAATATCTTAAATTTAACAATAGATGATGCCATCTCATTTTTTGACACACATAAACAAACTAAAATAAAAAACAAACTTCAGCCCTTACAAGATGTTGGCTTAGGCTATGTCACTCTAGGGCAAAGTTCTTCTACGCTTTCTGGTGGAGAGGCACAACGTATAAAGCTAGCGTCCTTTTTAGGCAAAGGGCATAATAAAGATAAGGCGCTTTTTATTTTTGATGAACCAACTACAGGGCTACATTTTCATGATATCCAAAAGCTTTTAAAGTCATTTAATGCTTTAATTGATAACGGGCATTCCATTATAGTTGTGGAACATAACTTAGAACTTATCAAATGTGCTGACTATATTATAGATTTAGGTCCTAAAGGAGGTGAAACTGGCGGGAACCTTGTAGCTACAGGAATACCCGAAGACATAATTAAAATAACAGCATCAGAAACTGGAAAATATTTAAAAGATAAATTGTAATAGTTTCATTTTGAATACCCAAAATAATTTTCACATGTTAAATACATTCTCTTAATAATACAAGAAACCTATCAAACCAACAATAATAACTGCTATTGGTATTACAAATATTAAATAGATAAAAGTTGCAAGCCCCGTTTTTATAAAACTTAAAAACCATCCATGGTTATAAAACCGTTTAATGGCAACAAATAAATAGAAAAAGGTAGAAAACACTAACAATCCATCTATCCAATTTGGAACTTTTATAAAGTTATTAGCTATTAAAATTATGCTGAAAGCAGTGAATAAAAAAGAAAAAAAGTAAAAGCTAAATACTAAATGATGCGCATAACTCCCTTGTTTATAGAATAACACCAATAATATCAAAGCAAATATTGGTAGTAAAACGAATAAAGAAACAGGAATCGTATCATAAAAAGCCTGTAAAATTTGTCCGCCATTGCGTTGTTTATAAAATTTAAGTATTTGTGTGTAAAACTTTCTGCTAATATAACCAGCATCATCATCCATGCCCATAACCTTATAAATCTGCTTATCTGGCGCATCAATTGCTATTAAGGAATCTATTTCTTTTTCATTAAAATCATCAAATGTTAGGTTTAGATTTTCACCATCATTAACATTTGTTTTAATTATGGAATCAAGAGCTTTTATTTCTTCTGCTTTCATTCCTGGAATTCCATTAGCTGAAATTGGTTTTAATATACTATCAAGCTTTATAGAATCTATATTTTTTTGATTTTCCAATTTAAAGCTATCAGAAATTAAAGGTGTTTTAATAGTCTTTTTTAATTTCGAGTCTAAATCTTCTACTTGATTTCTAACTACTGTTGTAGAAAGCAGAAAGAAAAACACCACTGATACAAATAAGTAAAGCTGAGCAGGGTGTAAATACAACAAACGCTTACCTTCAATAAACTTTTTTGCTAAAAACCCAGGCTTAAACATTAGAGGGAAAAAACTTTTAAAAAAGCGCGCATCAAAAGAAAAATAATTACTTATGGTATTGTAAAATAATACGCCGACAGTAAGATCTTCTTTAGCTTGTTGACCACAATGTGGACAAAATTCATAGGCTTCTTCGAATTGGTTTTCGCAATTTTTACAAGTTTCTAGATGTTTTTTCATTAAGGTGATTAGTTTTTATAAAAATAAGACTTTTTATAGTATTTCATGGCTTTCACTTTAAGACGAAGAGCTTGTTTTTTTATAATAATTATTAATTCTATTAAGATGGGAAATATAATTAAAGCATCTCATTATACAAAATTGGATTTTTTTCAATTCAACTATCTAATTTCTATCAATATTTGAAATGATTCATGAAACCGAACTATTTATAATTACCTGAAAATAAGTTGATTACATTTTTGGCACGCAAATTGAAAGTGCTTAAACAGTCGCGGAAGCCGAAAAGCGAAATGAGTAGGCAGAATTTAACCCCATAAAATCATGAAAACAAGAACTACCTTATTAAGTATTTGCTTTTTTTTAATTATAGCCTCTGGCTTTTCTCAGAAAAAAACAATTCCAAAAAGCATTATAAGTAAAAACATAGGTATAAAAAAGTACCACGATGGTGAAGAATTAGAACGCATGCAAAAAGGCCAATTATTGGAATTGTATGTAGAGAGAATTGAGGTTTTAGCTAATATACTACCCTACATAGCATTTGCAACAAAACCTGGTATTACTATGTCTACCTTAGGTATTCCAAATAGTAATGATAACAGAAAAGCACTTGACAATCAACTTGAAAACACAGATAGCTATGTAAAAAACACCATAGATTTTCAAAGGGTGATTTTACCGTATTCAGATAGAGGAAACCTAGTCACAGCTGTTCTGTTTTACGAAGAAATAATGAAATCTATTCATTCTTACAATGAATTCAATTAATAATAATTAAACAATAGCGAATGCCGAAAAGCTAAAGAGTAGGCGTAATAATTAATCCTATAATTATGAAAAGATTAGTACTATTATTTGCAGGTTTGTTAATAGGATTAACAACTGTATCCGCAACTGAATTAAACCATAAAAAACTAGAAAATAATTTAGATTTAACTAAACGTTACCGTTATACACAACCCATTATGTTTGTAGAACGTGGTATTGAATTTTTAATTTTTCCTGACGGAAGCTTCGATTTCAATACAAAAACTAATAATAAAAATTACGATAATTCATATTACAAAAAAAACTCCAGAAGAAGTTCTGTAAATATGAGTTATAGAAATAAAAAATACAAATACAACCCTTATCATCATAATAAAGGCGTTTCAATTTTGCGTGATAGAGATGGTAAAGTAAGACGTATTGGTAATATCTACTTAAATTACGACAGGTACGGAAAAATTAAACGAGTAGGTTCTGTGTATATGAACTACAGATATGGACGCCACATTACATTAAACCAAGTTGGAGGACTACAGGTGCGTTATAATCATTGGGGAGAAATTATACATACACGTGGGCAAGTAAAGAGACATGTGGATTCTTGTAATTTTTGTGGCGTACAATCTTGCACAGTAGAACATGCGTTCGAAAACAGAGATGAACATCATAACGACAATTATTACTATTTCAAGCAAAATGGAAAATCTAAAAGGTATTCAAAAAGAAAATAGAGCATATAAAAAAGGACACTAGTTTAGTGTCCTTTTTAATTTTAATCTGAAAAGTAGTTTTACTTAACGAATTTTAAAGTGCCCTCTTTTGTTGATAATATATATAAACCAGATTTCAAGCTTTCAACACTAATTTTATCTGCATTAGCAATTTCACCTTCTAATACCGATTGCCCTAATAGGTTGTAGATTGAATATCCGCTATCAATTCTATCTTTAATAACGATAGCATCAAGGCTCGCATTGTAAAAAGCTGGTAATTTGTTTTTATTGAAATCTTCAGTTGATAATGTTATTAGATCATTTATTGTAAATTCAAGACCACAACAGCCACCAGATGCCGTACCTGCATAAGAAAAAAGGTTTGTATCTCCGAAAATTTGAATTTTCACTTTCGCTTGATTTGATGTAACATCAGGAACAACAAGATCCACATCAAAAGTTTGCTCTGTTGCGCTAGTAGTTATTGGAGTATCAACCTGAACCCCTAGAAGATTGAAGGGGTCATCTAAAAATCTAGCTGCAATAGCTAAACCAACAAATTGATTTACCCCCATGTTTGTATATGCTATAGTTAAAGTCACGGTAGATCCTTCAACTAAATTAGTATTTGCTGCATGGAAATCTCCTGGAGCCATTCCGCCAATTTGAGAAACCACAAGTTCTTGAGAATAACAAATAGTAGCAATAAAGAAAGATAGTAATAATGTAATTTTTTTCATATCTATAAAATTTTAGTTATTTAATTGACATAAAGATAATTTATTAACACATTTAATAAGAAAATACAAACTCAATATAAACTTGTCAACAGAAAAAATATCAATAAAAAAACTTGATAAAAACTTGACAAAACACAAAAAAGAAAGTTTTTAACTACAAAAAGACTTCGGAAACAAATAAAACCCTACTATATCTTTTTGATTTTAAACAGGTTGTACTTTTATTACAAACATCACTCTAATGGCTATTTATTTTTTGGCACACTGTTTGTAATTAGTAAATCGTATTCATCCATTAAAACAAAATATTATGAAAAAGTTTATATTCTTATTAGTAGGTTTAATTCTTACAGGATTTACTGTTAACGCAAACAATACAGACGCAAATATCACATCTATTTACAATAGAGGTTATGGCAACTCTTTCATATTTGTTGAAAATGGTATAGAATTTTCTGTCTTTCGTGATGGACAATTTGACTTCAACATACAACGCTATTGCAATTCTAATGTAAATGTTTCAATAGGAACTCCTAATATTAATTTTAGTTTCAACTCTGGGTATGACTATAATGAATATGTTCAATACGATGAGTACGGAGCAATTATTCAAATAGAAAACACACCTATTTATTATGATTATTATGGACGCGTAAGCCGTGTTGGAGACGTGAATATATTTTACAACAACTTTGGACATGTAAATCGTGTAGGAGGCTTATATGTACATTATAACCGATACAATCGTTTTTCACATTGTTCAGGTTTCATAAATGTATATAACAGACATTATGTTAACAGGCCTTGGCACCGTTATTATAGCGCACCATCTTACGATCACTGTGTAGTGTACACTAGACCATACAGACAATACTACAGACCTGTACGCTATGTTTACAACAGACCGTTTTACAACAATTACAGACCAAGAACAGCAATTGCTAGCAGACGTGGCCAAACGATAAGAAGAAATAGAAGCTATGCGACTGTAAATAGAAGTACTAGAAATGTAACACGAGTAAATAGATATACGAACTCTCGAAGAAGTGTTGCTCAAACCAACAATACAAGACGTCAAAGTACGATTAATAGAAATTCTGGAAGAAATTATTCAACAGGAAATAGAAACAATGTAAGACGTAACAACTCTAATATAAACAGGAACACAAGAGGAAACTCTGCAACAACTAAAAAGAATGCAGTTGTTAGACGCAATAGCAATACAGTTAGAAGCCCTAGAAATTATGCACAAACAAATAATAACACTAAACGAAACAGAGCAACTGCTAATAGAGTTGTTAGACCTAAAACTAACAGTACAAGAACAAATAATGTAACACGTGAACGTAAAAATATTACAACTCAAAAACCAAGAACACAAAATACACGTACATATAATAGAAACAATAATAATACTAGAAATACAAAACGCGTAGCAACACATCGTACTACTCAAAGTAAACCCAGAGTAGTACAACAAAGAAGTGCAAATAGATCCTCTCAAAACAACAGATCTAGAGCTGTACAAAGCAGAAGTAAATCTAGTAATAACAATATAAGATCGACTAGCAGAAGACGATCATAACAATTTTGGTTGGTTAGTTTGGAAAGCCCTGCGATATGTTTGCCTCAAAGCAACATCGTGGGGTTTTCTGTTTTCTATTACTACTTATGTAGGTAGTACAATCCTTTTACCATCCTTTATTTCTTCTCAAACAACATCATTTAATCTTTAAATAACGCTCTATTAGTGCAGAGATATCTTCAGAAAACCTAAACCTGTAAACAACAAACACATATAATAAGGTAATTAAAGTAGATTTTAAAGCGATGTTAATAATGGGGTTAAAAGGGAATTCCCAAAAATAGAACAACAAAACACTAAAAAATATCAAACCTGTTATTCTAAAGATATCCATTGTAAAAGGATGGATATTAAATTTTTTGTAAACAAAAAGTAGTTTTATGGAGTTGTATACAAAAATTGCTAAAGAAGTTGCTAAAGCCGCCCCGTTTATACCTAATAAAGGAATAAAAACCATGTTTAGGATAATCATTAAAACAACTAGAATAACACCTAAAACCAGTACCATTCTATAATAATCACTATTAAACAAAATAGCATTATTACTTCCTAAAAAAGCATCATACAACCTAGATAGCCCAATTATAAAGACAACAAAGACCCCTCCGCTAAATTCTTCCGGCACTATGTAATACAACTGATTTATATTTAATATTATTAAAATGAATATAAAACCACTTATTATGTATGAATTTAATGAACTCTTTTTATACAAATCTCTCAAAGCATCAAAATCTTTTTCATTTAAATACTTAGCAGATAACGGTAATAATATTTGATGCATAGATCGTTGTGGTACCGCAATAACTGTCGCTATAAAAATAGCAACATTATAATATGCTATTTCTTTAATTTCAATATAATGCCCTAGCATAACTTTATCTACATCTAAAAGAATAGTAACTATGGATCCTGCTATAATTATTAAAAACGAATATTTGAAAATATTTTTCAATCCACTTACTCGCTTAAATGTTATAACAGGTAGTTTAACACTAAAAGCGTATATATTCATGACAAACATTCTTAAAACATAAACACAAACCAAGCCTATCATAAACTGCTCTACGTCTACAACTTCAAAATGCAACAAAAACAATAGTAGCATCGTTGCTACACGATGAAAAACTTCTTTCATAAAGTTCCCAAACACAGTCTGTAGTTGCACCTTAGCCCAGGCAAAAAACACTTCAAAATAAGCTAACGCAAGCGCTATAATTATAATATGCCACAAATAACCTTTAATGATGTCATTTTTTTGAGACAAAAAATCACCAATCATATCATAGCATATATAATTAATAATACTTAAGGGCACAGTGATTAGAAATGGCAAAAATAGCATTAGTGTTAAAAAACTATTTAGCGAGACGCGTGTTTTAAAAGACGAATAAAATTTAACCAACGTATTGTGTACTCCAAAGGCCATTATAGGCATAATAACATATGCTAATGATAGCATATACCCTACCATTCCGTAGTATTCATCACTAAGGAATTTTGTATAAAGAAATAAAGTGTTAATAGCACCTATAAAGAAACCCAAATATGTTGAGATGACATTTTTAAAAGATTGTGAAGCAACTATTCCCATTAATTCTTAATAATTAAATTTTAAAAAAAACATTAAAAACTAACCTGAATTAGAATTTGAAGTTTTATTTTCAATTAACATTGCTAACTGCTGGGTTAGCTGTTTTCTACTATATTTTTGTATACCAATTGGATGTGATTGCAATCTTTTATCTTGAAATGCTTTATAGCATTCTAATATAGTTGTTTTCAACGACTCATAGTCATTATAATAAAAGTAAGTGCCCGTATTCGTTTCTTTAATGATTTTTTCAACATCTGAATCTTTAGGACCTATGCCTATAATAGGTCTATTTGAAACCATATATTCAAATAGCTTTCCAGGTATAATGCATTTTGTGTCTTCCGAATCTATTTCAATTAACAATAATATTTGTGATTTTTTCTGAAACATAATTGCTTCTTTATGCGACACATACCCTACCTCATTTATATAATCACTTAATTTATTTCCATGAATGGATTCTAGCACATTTTCACTAACAGCACCAATAAAATTTAGCTGAAAATCTTTTGAAAAATCAGGATATTCCTTAACAAGTTCACTTAGTGATTTCCATAAAATTTCTGGGTTTCGTTTTGACAATAAAGAACCTATATGAGCTATTGTAAACTTGGAATCCAACTTAAACTCATTCATAGACTCATAATCATACCCATTTGTAATAACTTCTATAGGTCGTTTTGTAATCTGCTGAAACTCTTTTTTGGTCGTAAAACTCGTTACAATTATATAATCGGCTGTATTTAAAACCTGCTTTTCTAAAGCCAGATGCTTCTCTTTAGAAGTTTTGTTCAGTTTTAATTGTTTATGATAACCAATAGTTGTCCAAGGATCCCTAAAATCGGCCAACCACCTCACTCCTAACCTTTCTTTTAACTGTAAACCAATAAGATGCAAACTATGAGGTGGACCAGTAGTTATTATGGTTTCGATATTGTTTTTAGTAATATATTCAGAAAGATAAGTCACAGAAGGCTTTACCCAACCAATTCGCGCATCAGGAATAAAAAAATTACCTCTTATGTAAAGCATGGCTTTTTCAATAAGGCCTTGCTTTTTATAATCTGAAATGATGCCTTTACTGATTGTTTTTGATGATTTCTTTGAAAAAAGACCAGCTAGCCTGTATGGTTCTTTTATTGGATGCTTTAAAATCGTGATGTTATCGGAAACTTCAGAAGCTAGACTTTCATCTACTAGAGGATAGTTAGGATTTTCTGGAGCATAAACAATAGGCTCAATATTGAATTCTGGTAAATATTTTACAAATTTCAACCAACGCTGCACCCCAGGCCCTCCTGCTGGTGGCCAATAATAAGTGATTATGAGTATTTTTTTTTTCATATAAAACGCTTTTTCCCTTATTAAGAAAAAGTGGATGTAGCAGTCTTGGATACAGAAAACCCCTTACCCATATAGCTTAAATCTCTAAAATTCTTGCTTTTACTGGAATGACAAATTATTTCTTTTTGAATTCATATAATAATCCGCCCAACAATAGTAATCCAAATAAAACAGAACCTGCTAAAGCAATATTACTACCTGTCTTAACAACATCGGGATCGAACTTAAACTCTATAGTATGTGCTCCTGCTGGTATTTGCATACCACGTAATGTGTAATTAACACGCATATGAGAACTTGCTTCTCCATCTATAAAAGTTTTCCATCCATTACCATAATAGACTTCAGAAAAGACAGCAAACCCTTCATTTGAATTTGTAGACTTATATTTTAAATAATTAGGCGTTACTTCAACCAAATCAATAGAAGCTAATGAATCTACAACATAATCAGACTTTATATCTTTTAAATTCTCTAAAGCTTTATGAGATGAGTAAATAGCTTTAGCTTGATTAGGCAAACTATCTAACAGCTTGATTTCTTCGTTTGCTGATGCTACTTTTTGCAAACGTTGTACAAACCATGCATTGCCATTTGCTTCATCATTTTTATAAGAAAACATACCACCTTTATCGTCTTGTGCAATGATGTATTTAGTATTAAGCATACTAAGAACATTAATGTTATTTTGCGACACATAAAAATCAAAAACTTCCCTGTAACGCTTTAACTCCGCAGCATTATAACCGTTTAATGAGTTGTGGAAGTAAGATGCTTTTGTAGGCTGAGAGGATGCAGAAACTAAGTCAAACACTCTAAAATGCGCATTGTCTTTCAGTATTTTTTTATCTATTTCATTGACCCGAAACGGCTTATTTACCTGAATACTCGATACAAAATCATCATTATTCACATAACGCCTATTTACTCCTACTAAATCAAAAAGAATCAGAAGTCCAAACACTGCAATCACCCACTTTTCTTTTAGTTTATCACGTAAAAACATAAAGATAGCACCAGCCGACAATAATACTAAAGCAAGTGTTCGCAAAGTATCTTGGGTAAAGATAGTTTTTCTATCTTCCTTAATAGCTCTCACAAAATCCTGACCATAAGCTTGCATATACTGACCATCTCTACTACCAACAAAATTAAATAGTGATGACTTAAATAATAAGAACATTATAGCTATGCCTCCAGTGATAATCGTTGAATATTTTAAAGCCTTTAATTTATCTTCTTTCTTTTCAAAATCATTAAATAATCTCACCAATCCGAAAATGGCGAAAACAGGAATGCACAACTCTAAAACAACCTGAATAGAACTAACCGCTCTAAATTTGTTATAAAGTGGTACGTAATCAATAAATAAATCGGTTAAAAAGCCTAAATTCTTTCCATATGACAATAATAAAGACAATAAAGCACCACCTACAAGCCACCACTTCAAGCGTCCTTTTACAAGGAATAATGCAAAAACAAATAGAAATAAGATAACAGCTCCAATATACGCTGGCGCTTCTACCCCAGGCTGATCACCCCAATAGGTAGGCACGTGCTTTGATTCTTTTAATGCATCTGTAGTAGAGGCTCCCAATTTCCTATAGGCATCATACGTATTTGAATCTCTACCTAAATTTTCATAGTTCCCCCCTCCCATGAATCTTGGGATAAAAAGATTAAAAGTTTCTACAAACCCATAGCTATAAGCTGTAATATAGGATCTATCTAAACCAGAAGTCACATCTTTGTTAGAGCCATCAGGATTTATTGTTAGCTCACTTTTTCCACGAGTACTTTCTTTTACATATTCTTGTGTTGCTAAGATACCTGTTGCATTTAAAGCTATTGAGAGCATAACAGCAGCAAACAAAACCCCTATTGATTTAAAATAATGTGGCAGTATTTTTTTTCTATAAGCATCAACTAAGTACGCAATACCTAAAACAATGACTAATAGCAGTAAGTAATAGGTCATTTGGAAATGATTAGCCACAAGCTCTAAGCCCATAGCCACCGTGGTTAGCAAGAACCCTGAAACGTATTTTTTTTGAAAAACAAGCAGAATACCACTTAAAACCAATGGCATATAAGCGATGGCATGCGCTTTACTGTTATGACCTACACCTAAAATAATAATTAAATAGGTTGAAAAACCAAAAGCGATAGCCCCTAATGCCGCGAGTTTAAAATCAACTTTTAGCACTAATAGCAGTATATAAAAGCTTAACAAATACAAAAACAGATAATCTGCTGGTCGAGGTAAAAACCGAAGTGTTAAGTCTAATTTTTTAATATAATTATGTGGATACTTGGCACCTAATTGATAGGTAGGCATCCCTGCAAACGCACTATTCGTCCAATATGTTTCTTCGCCAGTCTCTGCTTTAAAATCCTGTTGTTGCTTACTCATGCCTATGTAGTGCATGATATCGCTTTGAAATATTTGTTTTCCTTTTAAAACAGGGCTAAAATAAGCTAATGAAAGTATTATAAATCCTATTAAAACTAATACATGAGGACCAACTCTTTTAAATGAAAATTGCATGAAAATATATTAAGAACAATGTTTGTGAAAATTAATCAATTTCTTCATAATCAACGTAATCACCTACATTTTTATTTGATGTTTTAGTTTTAGGTATCTTATCTATTGTAATTTCACCCTCTTTTTTTTGCTTTTCTTGTTGTTGTTTTCCAAACTGACCAAACTGATCTCCAAAACGTTGCTCTGCTTTTTTAGCAACATATTTAATAAGAAATGGCGCAAATAAGCGTGATAAAATTTTTATTCCAAAGTAAATAAGAAGAATGATTAGTATCATTCTAACAAAACCTGTTACAGATGCAAATTGTAGCATAAAAATTATTTTTAACAAAAATACAATTCTATACGCTTAAAAAACGTTCAAAAATGATAAAAAAAGTATAAAATATCTATATTTGAAAAAGTCTTTGAACCTAAATATAATAAGAGTGTATTACCCACGTGTTACTAGTTGTAAACTAAATCTTTAATTATGAACCCAATGAAATCTACCTTTTGTCTTTTATTGACTTTAATTTCAATTCAAGCCTACAGTCAATATACTGATGTTATTAACTCAAATAGACCTGGTGTCTCTCGAAGTGCTTTTTCTGTAGGCACTAACGTAGCTCAGCTTGAAATTGGTCCCTATATAATCAATGAAAAAAGAACGCCTGCCGCTGCTTATAAGGCGTCTGGATTTGGAATTGATTTTGCAGCACGATATGGTTTATTATTTGAAGAATTAGAATTGAATATTGAAGGAACTTATCAAAACGATACAAAAACCTTTACATCTAACGTATCTGCGGAAGAAAAGCGATCTAACTTTAAGGCAATAACTATTGGTGCTAAATATTTGGTATATGATCCTTATAAAAAGGCAGGAGAAAAGAAACCTAACCTGTATAGCTGGAAAGCAAATCACAGCTTTAGATGGAGCTCGTTAATACCTGCTGTTTCAGTGTATTTAGGAGCCAATTTTGACGCAAAGGACAATCCTTATACTGCTCCAGGTGTTGATGGCTTTAGTCCTAAAATAATGATAGCAACGCAGAATAATTTTTCAGGAGGCTGGGTGTTTGTTATGAATTTAATAAAAGATAGAATTGGATCGGATCAATCGGATTTTCAATATATTTTAACATTAACACACTCTTTCAGTCCTAAATGGGTCATATTTGGTGAAACTCAAGGTATTCAAAGTGATTTTTATGCTGATAACCTTTTTAGATTTGGAGGTGCATACTTATGGGGAAGAGATCTTCAGTTAGATACTGCTCTAACTTTTAATACAAAAGATACACCATCTGTCTTTAGTATAAACTTTGGCGTATCTTATAGATTGGATTTTCATAAGGACAAAGAAGCCAAAGACAAAGACATCGATAATGGTAACTCTGCCAAAGAAGAAGGAAAAAGAAAATCTAGACGTAATAAGAATAAAGAGAGTGATACCGATACAGATAAAACAAAAAAACGAAAACGAGACGATATAGATTTTGACAACAACTAAGAGTCAAAGTAACCGTCATTACATATGATAACATTAAAAGAAGTACATAAAAAAAAGGAAGTAAAGGCATTTGTTAAGTTTCCTTTTAAGCTCAATAAAAACTCCAAACATTGGGTACCTCCAATTATTAGTGAGGAAATTAAAACTTTTAACAAAAAAGAAAACCCTGTATTTAATGATGCAGAAGCCAGACTGTTTTTGGCATATAAAGGCGCGGAAATTGTTGGCCGTATAGCAGCTATAATCAATTGGTTAGAAGTAAAAGATCAAGCTTTAAAGAAGATGCGCTTTGGCTGGTTTGATGTTATCGATGATGTTGATGTCACAAAGGTTTTACTTGACAAAGTTCTGGAAATTGGAAAAGAAAATGGCCTCGAATTTATTGAAGGTCCTGTCGGGTTTTCAAATCTTGACAAAGTAGGTGTTGTAACCGAAGGATTTGATCAAATTGGAAGCATGATTACATGGCACAATCCTCCTTACTATGCGACTCATTTTGAAAAACTTGGCTATGATGTTGCAAAAACATATTCTGAGAATATCATGGAGTTTAAAAATATTAAATCAGAATTTTTCTCAAGAATACAAGGGCTTATAAAAAAACGCTACGGATTAAGAGCTTTAAATTTTACAAAAAACAAGGATATTCTGCCACATACAGATGAAATGTTTGATGTCTTTTCTAAATCTCATGCTGTTCTTTCAACATTTGTTGAAATAAATGATGAGCAACGTGAGTATTTTAAGAAAAAATTTATTGGTTTTCTTAACCCTGAATATGTGAAATTTGTTTTAGATAAAGATGATAAACTAGTTGGTTTTGGAATTGTCACGCCTTCTTACGCAGAAGCTTTACAAAAAATGAACGGCAGGTTATTTCCGTTTGGAATTAAGCACTTATTACACGCAAAAAAACATGCCAAAACAGTGACTTTTTATTTAATTGGTGTGCTACCCGAATATCAAAACAAAGGTGTTACTGCTATTATTTTTGATGAATTTCATAAAACATTTACAGAAAAAGGTATTGAATTATGTGTGAGAGGCCCTGAATTGGATGACAATGTTGCCATTCAGCAAATATGGAAAAACTTCAAGCCTGTTATCAATAAAAGACGTTGTACTTTTAAAAAAGATATAGCATAAAAAAATCCGATTCAATATTGAATCGGATTTTTTTTTATTTTTTTTAATGAAACTTTTATTCTCCCGTTGCTGCCATTACTGAAGCAGATAAACGTTTATAAGTGCCATTTTCTAATCGAGATCTAATAGCTTCAAAAGCTGCTAAAGTTTCTGAAACATCCTCTAAAGTATGTGTCGCTGTAGGTATCAATCTTAGTAAAATTAATCCTTTAGGTATTACAGGATAAACAACTATAGAACAGAATATTCCATAATTTTCTCGCAAGTCTCTAACCAGAGCCATAGCCTCTGGAATACTTCCTTTTAAATACACAGGCGTCACACAACTTTGCGTAGTACCTATGTCGAACCCACGATCTTTTAAACCAGATTGTAAAGCATTTACATTTTCCCAAAGCTTATTTTTTAGCTCAGGCATGGTTTTAAGCATTTCTAGACGCTTTAAAGCCCCAACAACCAATTGCATTTGCAATGATTTTGCAAACATTTGAGAACGTAAGTTGTATTTTAAGTAATCAATTATTTCTTGATCTCCAGCAATAAATGCTCCTGTACTTGCTAATGATTTAGCAAATGTCGCAAAATAGACATCTATATCATCTTGTACGCCTTGCTCCTCTCCTGCACCTGCGCCTGTAGCACCCAATGTACCAAACCCATGAGCATCATCAACAAATAATCTGAAATTGTATTTCTTTTTAAGAGCGACAATTTCTTTTAATCGTCCTTGCTCTCCTCGCATACCAAACACACCTTCAGAAATCACTAAAATCCCTCCTCCAGTTTGTTCTGCCATTTTTGTTGCTCTATCTAAGTTTTTTTCTAAACTTTCAACATCATTATGCTTATAAGTAAAACGCTTACCCATATGTAAACGAACTCCATCAATAATACAAGCATGTGCATCTACATCATAAACAATAATGTCATCTTTAGATACTAAAGCATCGATAGTAGATACCATACCTTGATATCCAAAATTTAATAAATATGCTGCTTCTTTATTTACAAATGATGCTAACTCATCTTGTAATTTTTCATGTAGATCTGTGTGTCCAGACATCATTCTAGCTCCCATTGGATAAGCAGAACCATATTGAGCAGCAGCTTCGGCATCTACTTTTCTTACTTCTGGGTGATTAGCTAACCCCAAATAATCATTAATACTCCAAGTAATAACATCTTTTCCTTGAAATTTCATACGATTAGAAATCTCTCCTTCTAATTTAGGGAATACAAAATAACCTTCAGCTTGGGAAGCCCATTTACCTAATGGTCCTTTGTCCTTATAAATCTTTTCAAATAAATCCTTCATTTATTATAATCTTATAGCTATTAAAATTGAGACATAGCTACATACTTGTAGCTGCTTTTGAGGGAAAACAAAAACAAATTATAATGTTTAAGTATATTTCATGAAAGCTTTATGCCCTTAGTTAGTTATTGCAAAATTAAATATTTATATGGTTTGAACATAATTTTTACCGCCCTATTATTAATAAAATAAAAAAAGAGACGCTATTTTGCTTTAACAACAAAACACCATCCCTTTTTATGTTCGTAATTTATGTTATTTTATATATTGAATATTTTGTGCAGAAGCTTCATTTTTACTATCAAAAAAGCCTTGTTCATTCATCCACTTATCACTGTATACTTTACCCATGTAACGCGATCCGTGATCTGGAAAGATAATAACAATATTATCTTCTTTTTTGAATTCGCCTAGCTCTCCTAGTTGCATGATAGCTTGCATTGCTGCACCAGACGTATACCCAACAAACATACCTTCAGATTTAGCTATTAATCTAGCAGTATGAGCACTTTCTTCATCTGTTACTTTTACAAATTCATCAATAACATCGAAATCTGTAGCCGTCGGAATTAAATTTTTCCCTAAGCCTTCAATTCTATATGGGTAAATTTCTTTTTCGTCAAACTCTCTGGTTTCATGATATTTTTTGATAACAGAACCAAAAGCATCCACCCCTATCACTTTAACGTTAGGGTTTTGTTCTTTTAAATACTTAGCTGTACCAGATATAGTACCACCAGTTCCGCTACAGGCTACAAGATGTGTTATTTTACCTTCTGTTTGTTCCCAAATTTCTGGTCCTGTAGATTTATAATGAGCATCAATATTTAATTCATTGAAATATTGATTAATATAGACTGAGCCTTTTCTCTCTTCGTGTAAACGTTTTGCTACTTGATAGTATGATCTAGGGTCGTCTGCACTTACATGTGCAGGGCACACGTAAACTTTAGCTCCCATAGTCTTAAGCATATCGATTTTGTCTGCTGAAGATTTAGAACTAACAGCTAAAACGCAATCGTATCCCTTTATGATACTCACCATAGCGATACTAAATCCAGTATTACCAGATGTTGTTTCTATAATGGTATCGCCTGGAGATAAAATTCCTTTTTTCTCTGCTTGCTCTATAATATAAAGAGCTATTCTGTCTTTTGATGAATGTCCTGGATTAAAGGATTCAACTTTTGCATAAAAGTTTCCTTCAAACTTGGAGGCTATTTTATTAAGTTTAATAAGTGGGGTCTGACCTATTAAATCTAATACATTGTCAAAAACCTTATTTTTGTGTTTCATAAATGCTTTTTATAAGCTTCGGTAATATTACTAAAAATATTTGTAACCTAAAACCTGACAAAAATAAAACATTTTTTTATATTACCTATAAATTCCTTCTAAATCTAATAAAAAAGCATATTCTAAGGCAATTTCTTTCAAACTTTCAAAACGTCCTGATGCGCCTCCATGACCAGAATTCATATCTGTATATAGTAATAACTTATTGGTGTCTGTTTTTAATTCTCTTAATTTAGCAACCCATTTTGCTGGTTCCCAATATTGCACTTGCGAATCATGTAAACCTGTAGTTACTAACATATTAGGATAATGTTTAGCTTCCACATTATCATATGGAGAATATGACTTCATATAATTATAATAATCTACCTCATTCGGGTTTCCCCATTCATCATATTCCCCTGTAGTTAAAGGAATACTATCATCAAGCATAGTTGTAACGACATCCACAAAAGGAACTGCTGCTAAAATACCATTATAAAGCTCTGGATTCATATTAATCACAGCTCCCATTAATAATCCTCCAGCCGAACCTCCATAAGCATACAAATGTTCGTTTGATGTATATTTTTGTTCTATTAAATACTTTGAACAATCTATAAAATCATGAAATGTATTTAATTTACTAAGTAACTTCCCATTTTCGTACCATGGTCTTCCTAGATACTCGCCACCACGAATATGAGCAATTGCATAAATAAAGCCTCTGTCTAATAAACTTAAGCGTATACTTGAGAATGATGGATCGACAGTTGAACCGTAAGAACCGTATGCATATTGTAACAATGGATTTGTTCCATCTAATTTGATTCCTTTTTTATATACTAAAGAAATAGGCACTTTTACACCATCTCTGGCGGTTGCCCAAATGCGTTTAGATTCATAATTATTTTTATCAAACTTCCCTCCTAATACGACTTGTTCTTTTTTAATTTCCTTTAATTTCGATTTGAAATTATAATCAATCACAGAACTTGGAGAGGTTAGAGAGTTAAAACCATAACGTAGTACTTCACTATCAAAATCCGTGTTATTACCTATATATACCGTATAAGTTTCAGAATTAAACGGTAATTTATAGTCTTCGGTTCCATCCCAGCTTATAATTCGTAAATTATTGAGTCCATTTTCACGTTCATTTATCACCAAATAGTTTTTAAAAACCTCTATATCTTCTAATAAAACAGTTTCCCGGTGCGGAATAACTTCTTGCCAATGTTCTTTTTGGGTTGTCTTTTCTTCTGTTTTAAGCAACTTAAAATTTGTAGCGCCATTACTATTAGCTGTAATATAAAAATGATCTTCAAAATGAGAAATACTATAATCTAATTCTCGAATACGCTCTTGAAAAACCTTAAATTCATCATCAGGAGTATCGGCATTAAGTATTCTATACTCTGTAGTCAAAGTACTTGAAGAACCAATAACAAGGTATTTTTTAGATTTTGTCTTATACACAAAAGTGTTAAAAGTTTCATCTTCTTCATGAAAGACTTCTATATCTTTTTTTGAGTCTGTATGTAACTTATGTTTTAAAATTTTATGAGAGCGTAATGTCACTTCATCTTTAATGGAATAAAACAGTGTTTTATTATCATTTGCCCAAGTAGCAGATCCTGTTGTATTCAAAATTTTATCTGAATAAATGTCTCCTGTTACTAAATTTTTAATTTGAATATTATATTGTCTCCTACTAACAACATCTGTAGAAAATGCGGCTAATGTATTATCTGGACTTATGGCAATACTTCCTAAATTAAAGTAAGCATGTTCTTTAGCCATTTCATTACAATCAAATAAAATCTCTTCTGGCGCGTCTAAATGCTCTTTTTTACGCACGTAAAGTGGATAATCTTTACCTTTTTCGTAACGTACTATATACCAATAGCCATTAAGCTTATAAGGCACTGTAGTATCATCTTCTTTTATTCTGCCTTTCATTTCCTCGAAAAGTTCTTTTTGAAAAGCCTCAGTATGCATCATCATACTTTTTGTATAATCATTTTCGGCATTCAAATAGTCTATAACTTCTGGATTCTCTTTATCATTTAACCAATAATAGTTATCAATACGTAAATCGCCATGAACAGAGAGTTTTTTTGGCTTTTTTCTTGTTACTGGGGGATGTTGAATTATATTTTTCAAAGAAGGTGAATTTATTCTTAAAATTTAAGCTTTCAAAAATAGAAAAATTAAATAGCTTTGTCGTGTAATAATCAATTTATAAAATTATGTTTGGAGATATGATGAATATGATGGGAAAACTTAAAGAGGCCCAGAAAAAAGTTGAAGAAACTAAAAAACGTTTAGATTCAGTATTAATTGATGAAACTAGTCATGACAATAAACTTAAAGTAACACTTACAGCTAACCGAACTATCAAATCTATTGATATTGATGACGAATTGTTTAACGACAAAGAACAATTGGAAGATTATCTTATTCTTACACTAAACAAAGCCATTGAAAAAGCAACGAAAATCAATGAAGCTGAATTAGCTGCTGCTGCAAAAGACGGGATGCCAAATATTCCTGGTATGGATATGTTTAAATAATAATATCTTGTAAAACACTTAATAGTTTGTCGTGCATTGCATTTGTATAGTCTAAATGTGTAACCATTCTTAGCTTATTACTCCCCATGCTTATTATTTGAATGTCTTGTTCTGCCAGTTTTTGCACAAAAGTATTTTCATCTACATCTGTGTTTAATTCGAAGATAACGATATTCGTCTCGATAGGTTCGACTGTTTTAATAATTGACAGTTTAGTAAGTGTCTCTCCTATCTCTTTTGCTTTTTTATGATCTTCTAGCAATCTTTCTATATTATTATCTAAAGCATACAACCCTGCAGCAGCTAAATAGCCAACTTGTCGCATATTACCACCAAAAATCTTTCTAATTCGAATGGCATGCTTCATAATTTCTGAATCCCCTACCAAAACAGATCCTATCGGGCACCCCAAGCCTTTACTTAGGCATACCGAAATAGTATCGAAGATTTCTCCATACTGCAAAGCGGTTTCATTTTTAGCTACCAATGCATTCCATATACGTGCGCCATCTAAATGAAACCCAAGCTTATTTTTATCACAGATAGTGCTTATTTTTTTAATCTCATTAAGATCCCAACACGCACCTCCTCCTTTATTCGTAGTGTTTTCAATTTCTACTAAACTTGTTTGGCTATAATAATAGGCATCAGGGTTTATAGCTTCTAAAACCTGTTCTGCTGAGAACATACCTCTATGGCCATCTATAAGATTACAAGAAACGCCACTATTAAAAGAAGCGCCTCCAGACTCATAATTATAGATATGAGCATATTTATCGCAAATAACCTGATCGCCTGGGTTTGTGTGCAACTTTAAAGCCGTTTGGTTTGCCATGGTTCCGCTAGGAAAAAACAAGGCATTACTTTTTCCAAACAGCTTTGCCACACGCTCTTCCAACTTGTTTACAGTTGGGTCTTCTCTAAATACATCGTCTCCAACTTTTGCTTGCGTCATGGCATCTAACATGTCCTTGGTTGGTTTTGTAACGGTGTCGCTTCTTAGGTCTATGATCATACTTTTTTAATATGCTTGTAAAGCTATAAATATTTCCTTTACTTATTAACAATAATATTTGAATCATTTTTAGATATGAAACACACTACAAATTCAATATAACGAAGAAATAAGAATTTTATCTATTCACCGAATTATTATAGGGATTAACCTAAAATTTGATGATTTATAAATTTTCTCAATTAATTTTACAAATAGTTATTGCTATTATATAAACATACTAACCTTTTAATAAATCAAATTATGAGAAAACACATTACATTTTTAATGGGGATTTGTCTCCTTTTTCTATCTTGTCAGGTAGAAAACTTAGGCACAGAAGCGACTCTGCAAGATTCTTCATTAACAGACAAAAAAGAAAAAGAAGATCGTCCGCCAAAAATTGTGAAAGAATGCAAGGCGATTAATTTAGATCGTTGTGACATACCTGGTTATACATCAAATTTTTGGTGGCCAAATTTTGATACAGATTGGACCAATTTATTTGCTTCTACTGATGAACACCAACTATATTTTATAGAATATAATGACGGGACAGCTAACATTAAAGGATCTACAATTTTAGGTACTTGTGTGGTAGAGGTTGATGTTTGGATTAAGGATAAAAAGGACTGGGCTACTTTCTCTGCAGAAGGTGGTTCTTTTAAAGATGAACCTAATGATTGTACTAATGTTGTTAAGGAAGATCTTTACTATTATGTTATAGATTCAAGCAGAAGTACTATTACTGCTTCTGGCGGTGACTGTGTTGAAGAAGGTACTTTTGGAGTGGAACAACGTCCAGACCCTAATGATGATACAACACCTCATTTTGGAGTTATAGTTGGTCCTGGAGGAGGTTTATTTGATGATTCAGACACTCTTGCATATGGATTAAGTACTTGGGGCTGGTTAATCAATGAAGCTGGTGAGCGTGCCTGGATCTTGGATTTTAATTTTAACATTGAATGTGAAGAAGCATGTGAAACCGCCTTTGCTATAGGAAACAATGATGCAGATTCTACTTGCTTTATAGAAGACGAATTTAACAGATGGGGATGGACCATTGGACCTCTTTCTGAAGGAGAATATACTTATGATGTTTATGCTGGTGCAGGACAATGCGACACAGATAAAGGAGAATTAGTAGGTACTGTTGATGTAAAATATGACAATGGTGAAGTTACTGTGACTTATAATATTGATGACGCATACACCGTAAGTGAAACTCATACCTATACTGGAAAGAACAACTATCCAACTAAAGATGGAGAAAATACCGTGGCTCCAGGGCAATACACCATAACACCTAATTTATCAGGTGATATTTATGTAATTGCACACGCTGTGGTATGTGAAAAGTAATATTAAAAAACTTAATATAGATATTGATAAAAGCTAGAGATCATTGCTTCTCTAGCTTTTGTTTTTTTATAAAATAATCGGAATGATTAATAAGCCAAAAAACGATTATATATTATTTTGCAACATCACTTTTAAATTATCTGAAATGGGATGATCAAACTTCCTTGCAAATAATTTTTTGGATACAGTAATTTCGTCAAAACAACTACTACTTAATATGGCAGGAGAAGCACTATACTTACCAATACGAGTAGACTCCCAATCGATATATCTTAAATTATCGTTTATAACTTTCTTTGAATAACCAGAATTCATAATAACCGTTTGAAAATATATTTCTTCAGGACAAAAAGTATATTGAAGTCTATTAATTAAATAAGGGGTTTTGTTTGTATAATCAATCACATACTGTAATGTTTCTCTAGATAAGCTCCACCAAGTAGAGCCACCATATAATTGGGGGATTTTATTTTTGATAGGTCTTTTTAAATGTAGTTTCTTTTGAATACTAACAAATTTCCACAACCATTTTATCTGCTTTTTGGCATCTAACATATCAAATAAATGATAATACTCAATCCTATCTAACCCTCCATTTTCATTAGCCCAAGTTTCCGTTGGAACTTCGAAATATTCCAAATAATCATTAAACTTATAACCGCTGGTCATTTTTTTAAATTGCATGATGTTTTTAATTGGAAAATCCTGTCCGCTTATTAAATGAAAATATTGAGAATCCGACTCTTGCAAGGCCTTGCTTGATAAAAACAGAGCACTTTTCAAATGATTTACACCTCCCCAATTAACTCTATATTTTTGTGAGAACGTTTTAATATTTTTTCTTGCGCTTATTTTTTCGAATATACTTTTTGGAATCTTACTTTTTTTATCAACATGTATATGAAATTCAAAACTTTCATCAAAAAAATCAATAATATCTACTAAGTGTTCAAAATTTTTATACGCAGTAATTAATATGGCTTGTTTCATTGTACAATAAGATAAATACTTAGTTGATTACATACTGAATTCATGTTTAAAATTGCTATAAACTAATTTTAGAATAAATTTTATGCAACCTAATACAGATGAATAGTAAAAACTTATGGTTAAAGATGTATGTTAATAATTTATATTTCAAAGTATTGTATTCGTCATCTATAAATGATTGTATGGGGTAAGCTTTAATGCTTTCCAGTTTTAATAATTTCTCTTTAACTGTTTCAACACTGAATTCTGCCCTAATCATTTTCATTATTGTAAAAAAAGCAAAGGCATCTCTTCTAAACCTAAAATTGTGTTTTATGATCTCCTTATGTGGGATAGAAAATTTTTCTAAGTTATCTATTAAATTAGTAAAGTCATAAATTAAAGCCAGGAAATAGGTCACTATTCTTTTTTTATATGTGCGGTTTCCTGTTCGCATAGTGGATTCTGGAGACTGATAATATCGATACACGGACATTGGAGAGTATGCTACTTTTTTAGCATATAAGAATGATCGTAACGTAAAAACCACATCTCCATCGTACGCTTGAACATCCTCATTAAAAGTCAGTTTATTATCATTTAAAAAGCTTCTACGTACCAAAAACCACCAAATTTCTATTCTGAGGTTTTTATTTTCTTTAAGGAATTGAGGTCCCGATACAATTTTTGGCAACTCATATTCGTGAAATGTTGTGTCCAGATTAAATAATGTATCGTGCTTTGTCACTAAAGTATTAAACCCCATAATATCTATGTCATTTTCCAAAGAAAACCTGAGTACCTCTCCTAAAGCGTTATGTGCAACATAATCGTCTGCATCCATGAAATACATATAAGTGCCTTTGGCCAATTTTAATAACTTGTTCCTTGTTGATATCACACCCTCATTTGTATGCGAATGCAAAACAACATTGGTATGGGGCTTAGCAAAGTTTTTAACAATCGCCTCACTGGTGTCACTAGACCCATCGTTAAAAACTATAACTTCATAATCCTGTTTCGGTATGTCTTGATGCATTAAGCTATACAGACATCTTTCAATATAAGATTCTGCATTGTACATGGGTATTAAAACACTTAACTTCATAACATGGCAATATTAAAAATGGCTAAGCATTTATAGATTTAGGTTTATTAGTTTAAACTTATATAGAAGCCTAAGTGGATACAAAAAAACATAGAAAATATACTTATGATTAAAAATGAATGCAGTGATCCTAAATTTTTTATGGAAATATTGCTCTCCTATAAAGCCTTTTAAAGGATACATATTGATTTTTCTTAACTTATTTAGAATTTTATTAATTTCTTTAATGGGCATCTTGGACTTTATAATTTTAAAAAACATAAAATAAATACTTACTGTACTCTTATATTTAATGCTTTTAACAATTTCTATAGCATTTATAACGTTGTTCCTCGTTATTTCATTAGTAAGTGTGTTAAACCTATAAACCAAGCTAATATAGTCTTCAATAACTTTTAACAGATGCTCTTGTTTATTATTATTCATGATTGAATCACTGGTCTTAACATATCTATGCGCATCTATTGGTAAAAACAGGGTTCGTTTGGCCTTTAAAAAAATATTAAATGTAAAAATAGCATCTTCCATAAACTTGCCTTCTTCAAATTTAAAGCCTGTTTTTAGCAAATATTCCCTTTTAATTATGTACCACCATGCTTCAAGCCTATGATATTTATTCTTGACCAAAAAGTCGACACCTTCCAGAACATCTGTACCATATGTTTTGTCCTTAGTTTTAGAAGTAACTAAATCTGTTTTTTCTGTAGGAATGGTGTTAAACCCTAATAGTTCCAGATTCAACATTTCAGCTTGTTTTAGGATAGTATCCAATGTGTTAAAGGCTAAATAATCGTCGGCATCAATAAAATAAATATATTCTCCTTTTGCAAGCTCTATCGCCCTATTCCTTGTGGCTCCTAACCCCTTATTATGCTGATTATAAATAAAAATATTTTTGTGATGATTTTTAAAATTCTCTGCAATTTTTATACCATCATCCGAAGAACCATCATCTATCAATATTATTTCATAATCATTAATATCTATATTTTGATTTATTAAACTACGCAGGCATCTTTCTAAATGCAATTCTGCATTATAAAATGGAACAACTATGCTTAATTTCATTTTTAAAGTTTATAACTACTAAAATAGCAAGAACCTTTATTTAAGTGTGTAATTAATAGATTAAAAGCTTATTTATGCTTCAAAAGCTCAGTCAGTATTTATCATTTATTCTTTATCTTGTTACATAAATTAATAAAAATATGTTCAATCTATTTTCTCCTTCTTATAACATATCTAAAAAGATAATGTTGGGCATTTTTATAGTGCCAGTAATATTAACAATTATAATGAGTTCTTTTTTTGTTTTTCCATCAACTGTAAATCTAGGTTTTTGGCTTCTGGAAGAGAATGCTCCTATTGAAATACTAACGTTTATTATTTTTTTGTATACAGGTATTCTAGGCATTTTTACCGTTAGAAAACTCAATAAATCCTTAGATAAATATTCAAAGCTTTTCTATATATTTTTTTCCATTTGTTTAATCTTTATTGCTATGGAAGAAATTTCATGGGGACAATGGTTTTTTCATTTTGAAACCCCAGAGAATTGGGCAAAAATAAATGGTCAAGGAGAAACAACACTTCATAATTTACAAGGGCTACAAGGGCACTCAGAGGTACTACGTATGATATTTGGTTTGGGTGGTATATTTGGAATTGTTTTAGGTTTTCTCGATAGGTTTAAGAAAATAAGTGTTCCATCTATACTAATTTTATGGTTTATAGTTATTTTTTGTCATGCTACAGTCGATTTTATTCAAGATCGAGTATCTATTAGCAGTAGGTATGATTTTGCCATTGTAAAAACTTCAGAGTTTATTGAGTTATTAATAGCAGGAAGTTCATTTTTATATTTTTGGTTAAACTTTAGAAGATTAAAGCATATTAATTTATAAGACTCTACTACTTATTAAGATTAAAAACATATGCAAAAATAAAACTCATGGTGAGCATTTCTCCCCCATCTTCCATAACAGCAAATTTATTTTCGTGATAAGGAGTAGCTATGTGTAATAAATCTATACAAACTCCAAAAAATACTAATACTAAAATCAATAGAAAAAGATGTCTAGTTATCATCTTTCCTTTTAAATCTGTCCTTAAAGATGAAAAAACTATGAATATAAAAAAGAGAAACCCAAAAAAAGCAAAAATTAACAACTCTCCAAAATCTTCTGCTCGTAAATTAAACTGGGCTTGGAGATTAAAATAATCTGCTAAACACACCCCATAAGTTTCATGTAAACTCAAAGAATCATCTAACAATAGGTATAAAAAAAATAGACCCCAAACTAAATATATAACTTGTCTTTTTTTATAGAACAAAAAAAATAGTATTAAAAAAATTCCAAACTCTTTTATGTATTGATAGCATTCTGCATATCCAAAATCTTTTTCAATTGAAAAATTAAGATTATTATCTATAATTCCGTATAAGAGCAAACAATGCATTAAAATAAAAATAAAATCGATAAGGATCAATAAGGTAAGTAAGGGTTTGTTTATTTCAAACGATCTAAAAACCTTATTTAAAACTTGTCCTAATTTCATTTCAACTATTTAATTTCATTAATCTATAAGCCTTAAAATATCTGCAAATTCGTTTACGGTATGTTTTGCCAGATATGTTTCAGGGAGTGCTAATGTTTTATCTTTCTTATGTATGTTTAAGCCATTATCAGCTAAGCAAATGGTGATCCAATTGAGCTTATTTGGAGACACAAAATCTTTTTTAATATTGTCTCCTATATAATAATACGTCCCTTCTCCATAAACTTTTTCGAAATATTTATAATTGTTTATGTTCGGTTTTTCGCTACCAAATTCTTCCGATATAATAATTTCGGAAAACCATGTATCTAAGTTTAAGGCTTTTATTTTATTTCGCTGCTGCACACTTCTGCCGTCTGTTAACAGCCCCAGGTTTACATTTTCATGTTTCAATGTATCGAGAACACCTCGTCGATCTTTAGATAATTCTAGCTTGGGCTGGTGATTTCTATAAATATGTAATAACTCTTGTATGGTATAAGAGGCACTATACATCTCAATTATTACTTTAAACACATTTTTTCTATTGTTAAAATGTGTCAGCATCTCTTTATAGAGCAATAAAGCATCAACATTCACATTGCTAGCTACTTTTTTTGATATGTCTTTGTAGGCAGACTTTAAAAAATCTATCTCGTTGTAGAGCGTATCGTCTAGATCGAAAATAACCGTTTTCTTATCCTTTATAATCATTTACTAAAATTTCATTATCATATCTTAACATTAGCAAATCTGTTTTCCAATCATCAAAATAATCCAAATCTTGATTTAAAATATATTCTTGAATGATCCATTTAGGGTAATTTCCACCTGCCAAATACGAAAGCGGAAAACCGCCTCCAAACCTAGGATTGATCTCTATTCCTTTTATCTCCCCAGTGTTCTTGTGCATAAAGAGCTGAACCGTTATACAGCCCCTTGCCCCTTTTAAAAATGAAAAGTTTTGGTCTAAAAACACTTTGACTTCATTTTTTTGGGTGAGCCCTTTACTAACCTCACCTGCCCTTACTTCTATTCGCTTTCTAGGTATAGCACATTTTAACTCACTTGTCTTACTGTAATATAGATCACATGTATATTCGTCATAAATATCATGGTCTAAATATTCAAAAAAATGGAGGAGATTACTTTTCAATTGATAATTAGAAATCTGATTTTTATCTTTTATTATATAATTATCAGTACTGTTACTTCCATTTATAGGCTTAATAAACAAAGGGAGTTTGTACTTAATTTTTGAATATATCTTAGCGGTACCAACCCCAAGTTTTTTAAATAATTTATGGGTTTTTAGCTTGTTTCTACATTTTTTAATCAATTTCTCATCAGATAATACAATTTTTATATTAGCTGCTAAGAACTTTTCATGATTTTTAGAGAGTACAGTTAGTTCTGTGTCTAATGTGGGAATTATGACTTCAATATTGTTTTCAATACAAATTTTATATAGGTTATCAATGTAATGTACATTATCAATTTTACAAATCTCAAATGCTTTATGGGCAATTTGAGCAGCTGCAGAGAGTTCAGGAGCTGCATCAGTGACAAAAACTTTCCTTTGTTCATCTATCAACTTTAATTCATTGATAAAAGCTCTAACCAATGAAACTCTTCTACCTGCAGATGTAATTAAAATATGACTCATAAATACCTTAATAATTATTTTTTCATTCTTAAAAAAGGGTTCAATACTAAAAATAGAAAGAAATAAAGCCGCTTTATATTAAACAGCTTAGTTATAAAACTATAAACCATCCCATTATAATCGATTCCCAAAAAACTGTTCAATGGATAAACCTTAATAACCTCCATATTCTTTATAATAGCCTTAACCTCTTTAAATGTCATTCTGGACTTTAAAATCCTTACCATCATGAAAAACACAAACGACTGTTGTCGTGCCCTTAACCTTTTCAAACATTTTGAATTAATATTTTCCGAATTACTAACTTCTTCAATTAGCTTATTAAACACTTTAGCTGCATTCCCATTATCATAAATAACCCGTATATAATGCTTGGGGGCTTTACTGGTCATAGCAGACCCTTCAACTTTAACATGTCTATGGGCATCTATAGGTATATGAGCCATCCGTTGAGTTTTAATAAATAAAGTTGTAGTAAAAATGGCATCTTCCATCCATCTACCTTCAATAAACTGTAGCTCAAGTTCTTTAATAAAAGACCTTTCTATGATATACCACCAAACTTCATTTTTATAACGGTTAGCCCCTATATAATCTATGCCATTTGTACTGTTGATAGGGAAATTTTGATTGTTATTTGTATTTGAATCATTAAGGCTAGTAGTTGTTGTTCCAATAGACGAAAATGTTAAAACCTGCAAATCATACTCCTCTGCATGATCTATAATGGTTTTTAAAACATGAGAAGCCAAATAGTCATCTGGATCAATAAAATAAATGTATTTTCCTTTTGCCAAACTAATCCCTTTATTCCTGGCACTCCCTACACCTCCGTTTTCTTGGCTATAAACATGGATATTAGAATAGGCTTGTTCAAATTTTTTAGCGATAGAAATACTAGTATCTATAGAGCCATCATCTATTATAATAATCTCATATACATTAGCATCTAGATTTTGATCCAAAATGCTCGTAATACAAGATGCAACGTGCTCCTCTACATTATATAACGGTATAATTATACTTAGTCTCAAATAATTAAAATTTTGTTAAACAAAACATAACTACTACTACATAATAAACATATAGCTTTTCGCGTCCTAAAACTTATATTTGCTAGAGATGAGAGATTTAAAATGAAATAGAATGGTTAGTTCTTCAAGCAATAATAATTAAATATATAATATTAAATATACTATTTATGAATAAATCCGATTAAAAGTAGAATTTTCCTATAAAGCAAAATTATATTTTAATATAGACTAATTAGTTCTATTTTTGTTCAAAATAAAAATTAACCATGAATATTACTTCAGATCAAATTAAAGATCTTAACACCCGCCTTGACAAACTAAGGCACTATCTTTGACGTAGACGCCAAACTTATAGAAATACAAAACGACGAAGAACAAACGTTCGATCCTAATTTCTGGAATGACCCAAAAGCTGCAGAAACGATTATGAAATCGCTTCGAGTGAAGAAAAAATGGGTTGAAGATTATAATAAAGCAAAAACACTTATTGAAGATTTAGAAGTGCTTTATGAATTCTATAAAGAAGGGGAGTCTACTATAGAAGATGTAGAAGAACTTTATCATGGAGCTGCAAATTTACTTGAAGATATTGAGTTTAAAAACATGTTATCTGAAGAAGGAGATAGCCTAAGTGCTGTATTACAAATTACAGCAGGTGCAGGTGGTACAGAAAGTTGTGATTGGGCTAGTATGCTCATGCGTATGTATTTAATGTATGCAGAAAAAAGTGGGTTTAAAGTAAAAGAACTTAACTTTCAGGAAGGCGATGTTGCTGGTATAAAAACGGTTACTTTAGAAATTGAAGGCGATTTTTCTTTTGGTTGGTTAAAAGGTGAAAATGGTGTACACCGTCTGGTGAGAATTTCTCCTTTTGATAGTAATGCAAAGCGTCACACAAGTTTTGCCTCCGTTTATGTATACCCATTAGTTGATGATACTATAGAAATTGATATCAACCCAGCAGACATTGATATTACGACGGCCAGATCTAGTGGTGCTGGAGGGCAAAATGTAAACAAAGTAGAAACCAAAGTACAATTAACTCACAAACCAACAGGTATTCAAATCTCATGTTCAGAAACAAGATCACAACATGATAACAGGTCTCGTGCTATGCAAATGTTAAAATCACAGTTGTATGAAATAGAGCTTCAAAAGCAATTAGCACAGCGCGAAGATATTGAAGCGGGCAAAATGAAAATTGAATGGGGAAGTCAGATTCGTAATTATGTCATGCACCCTTATAAACTGGTAAAAGATGTAAGAACAGCCCATGAAACTGGGAATGTTGATGCTGTTATGGATGGAAATATAGACGAATTCCTAAAATCTTATTTAATGATGATGGGACAAAAAGTAGAAGATAATAATCAATTGTAGTCAATATTATATGAATTGCTATTCAATTTAAAAAACCATGAGAGTACTAATATTTTTTATTTTTTCAGCTATTTGCTCTTTCAGTTATGGGCAACAAGAAGACAAAATTTCTACTATAGATTTTGTTCAAATCTTGAATAATAACAATGAAGAAGCCCTGTATTATTATCATAATAATTGGAAGGTATTAAGAAATATGGCTATTAAGAAAGGTTACATTCATTCATTTCAAATATTGGAAACACCAGTGAGTGAAAACGCACCATTTCAGTTAATGCTTATTACTACTTACTTAAATGAGTACCAATATAAGCTTAGAGAAGATCATTTTTCTGAATTAATTAAAGAAAAAGGTCCGCTAGAGTTATTGAATGATAAAAAACCTAAAACGTTTAGAAAAACACTATTTAATAAGGAAAGAGTCCGTCATTTGAAATAAAAAAGAGTGACATTGTTTAAAAAGCAATAGAAACAGCTTATGAATAAAATAGATACTATAATTTTTGACCTCGGAGGGGTATTAATAGATTGGAATCCAGAATATGTTTATCTGGAAGAATTTAATGGAGACCGTGAAAAAATGCAATGGTTTTTTGATAACATTTGTACAAACGATTGGAATGAAAACCAGGACGCTGGATATTCTATGGCTAAGGCAACTGAAGAGCGCGTGGCTCTTTTTCCAGAATATGAAGAGTTAATTAGAATGTTTTATGGAAGATGGGTTGAGATGTTAGGCGAGCAAATAAATGGTACCGTAAAAATTCTTGAATCATTTATAAAGTCTGGCCAGTATAAAGTTGTTGCTTTAACCAATTGGAGTAGTGAAACATTCCCTATAGCATTAGAACGTTTTGAGTTTTTACAATGGTTTGAAGGTATTATTGTTTCTGGCGATGAAAAAACCAGAAAGCCTTTTGATAAAATTTATAATATTACCCTAGAGCGTTTTAATATCACGGCAGAAAAAGCCATTTTTATTGATGATAACTTAAGGAATATTGAAGCCGCTAATGCTTTAGGTATTAATGGCATTCCATTTAAATCTCCAGAAAAACTTATTCAACAATTAAAAAATTATAACATTCACTTATAATGATAAAAATATACCATAATAACCGTTGTAGCAAATCACGTTGCGGACTGGAAATACTTGAAAAATCGGGTAAAGAGTTTGAAATAATTAAATACCTTGAAGAGGTTCCTAATCATGACGAGTTAAAAAATCTGATAAAGCTATTAGGTATAAAACCTATAGAATTAGTTAGAAAAAATGAAACTATTTGGAAAGAGTCATTCAAAAATAAAAGTTTAAGTGACGAAGAAATTATTACTGCCATGGTTGAAAATCCAAAGTTGATAGAACGCCCAATCATTATAAATGGGAAAAAAGCTACTATTGGCAGACCTCCTGAAAAAATACTAGATATTATCTAACCCCTCTGTGCTTATTAACAAAATTTTAACCCTTCCCCATTAAACCTTAATTTATTTTTACTGTTATATAGTAAAATAACTTCATGAATAAATTAATTTCGACTGGTTTTGTATTTTTTTTGAGTATACTCACTATGTATTCACAACCAAGAAACAAAAAAAATCCAGAGACAGAATCAGTCATATTAAAAGAGGTTACAATAACAGGAAAAGTACTTGATAAAGAGACTAGAGAACCTCTTGAATATGCAACAATTTCGTTTTTTAATAGGCAAAAAAACAAAATCGTTGCTGGTGGTATTACAGATATAAAAGGAGCTTTTAGTATTCCAGTACCCAAAGGTGTATACGATATTTTGATTGAGTACATTTCGTTTAAAACCCAAACGATTCCAAACAAAAAAATCACTTCTAACGCTAATTTAGGTGTCTTTTTTTTAGAAATTGATTTGGAATCACTTGACGAGGTTGAAATTATTGCAGAGCGTACGACCGTTGAAATTAAACTTGACAAGAAAATATACAATGTCGGTAAAGATCTTACCGTTAGCGGTGGTACTGTTAGTGATGTTTTAGATAATGTACCATCCGTTTCTGTAGACGGAGAAGGTAATGTGGCATTGCGAGGAAATGATAATGTTCGGATTCTTATAAATGGTAAGCCTTCAGGATTGGTTGGTCTAAACTCTACTGATGCACTAAGACAGCTACCTGCCGAGTCTATTGAAAAAGTCGAAGTTATAACGTCGCCATCAGCAAGATATGAGGCCGAAGGTACTGCTGGTATTTTAAATATTATTTTACGTCGTAGTAAATTACAAGGACTTAACGGCTCTGTAACTGCAAATGTTGGACATCCGGACGCAGCAGGTCTCTCAGGAAATATAAATTATAGAACTGGAGATATTAATTTTTTTAGTACAACGTCATACAGGTACAATGAACGTTTAGGCCTTTGGAACAACAACGTAAAGTATAATGACATAAACACGCCCGATTTAGACGAAAAAAGAAACTGGATCGATACAAGAAAAGGTATTACCTCGAACACTGGTTTAGAATGGTACATAAATGACTCTGCTTCATTAACTACAGCTTTGGTATATAGTAATAATACTAATGATGACCGCTCTATTAATAACCTGCTACAATTAGATAAAAATACAGGAATAACAACCAAAAGTATTAGATTAAATCCAGAACAAGGAGACAACGAAACGATACAATATTCGGTTAACTTAACAAAAAATTTTAAAGAAAGTGACCATAAATTAACGTTTGACTTTCAATATGAAGACTCCAATAGTGACCAGAATTCTATAATAAATTCTGACGGTACAGATACAGAAATGGTCGTTACTTTTGAAGATCAAACACAAGTATTATTGCAAAGTGATTATGTTTTACCTATTGGTGAAATGAGTCAATTTGAAATAGGGTATCGTGGTGATTTTAATAGTAACACAACTGACTTTAGAGTGGATACATTGAATGCTAGCACCAATATGTTCGATGTAAATAAAAATCTTACCAATATTTTTAATTTTAAACAATATTTGAATGCTGCATATATTCAATTTGGTAGTAAAATAGATAAATTTTCATACCTCCTAGGTATTCGTCTTGAAAATACCAGAACAACTATAGACCAACCAACTACTGGCGATTTTAAAAGAAAAAACCTAACAGGCTTATTCCCTACTGCTAATTTAAATTATGAAATAAGTGATGATGAAAGCGTGTCTTTGGGTTATAATCGTAGATTAAGAAGACCCAGAGGATTTATGTTAAATCCCTTTCCTTCCAGATCGAGTATCACAAATGTGTTTCAAGGGAACCCAGATTTAGACCCCACTTATACCGATAGATTTGAATTAGGATATTTAAATAAGTTTAACAAATTTACGTTAAGCTCTGCCTTATACTATGCGCATTCTACAAACGTCATAACATTTATAAGTAGAAGAACTGGTGAAAATGTTATTATAAACGGTGAAGAATTCCCTGTTATTGAAAGAGGTCCTGTAAATTTAGCAACCGATAATCGATATGGTTTTGAATTTAACTTAAATTATAGTCCGTCCAGAAAATGGCGTGTTAATACCGATTTTAATATTTTTAAATTAGAAAGAGACGGGAGCTTTAATGGTATTAATTTAGTAGCAAATAATTTAACTTGGTCTGCTAGATTAACTAACAAACTAACATTACCTTATAAAATAGACTGGCAGACTAGTATGAATTATAGAGGGCCAAATGAAGATTCGCAAAATAACAGAAAAGGTAGATTAACAACTAACTTAGCCTTTAGCAAAGATTTGTTTAAGGAAAAAGCTTCTGTGGCCTTTAATATTAGAGACGTATTCAACAGCAATATTTTTAAAAATCATATTACAGCAGAAACTTTTACTGCAGATCAAGAAATTCAATTTAGAGGCGGACGCATCTTTAACCTATCATTCACATATAGATTTAATCAACGAAAAAAACGAGAACGTCAAGGCGGTGGTTTTGACGGCGGTGGCGGTGTTGATATGTAAGCATAAAAAAAGGGAAGCTAAATTAGCATCCCTTTTTAAAATATTAATATTGTCAATTAATGTTATGTATTTTGACGTTTTGCTTTTTTCTCTTCACGTATTTCTTTTATTCTTTCAATTAGAGAACCTCCTATCCAATAAGGGATTACAAAAGTTAATAGAAATATCATTAACCAAAATCCTATTGTTAATATGGTTAAAAAAGCTAAAAATCCTAAATATTGATCAAAATCAAACATAATCGTGTGTGTCTTTTAAAAATCTGATGCAAAGATAATGCAAAGCTATTTGTTATACAATATCAAATCAAAATTTATTAATACCATTTTACATTAAAATCATATTAATAAAATAACTCTTCTGCTTCTTCAATACTATAACTACACTCAACTTAAAATTCAATAGAAATCACTGCGATACCATGCTTTATTCTTTCTATTTCGCATAAAGAAAATGGAAACGATATTACAGCGTTATTTCTTAATCTAAATTTGGTTGTGGGGTCATTCTTAAATAAGGCTTAACTTCTTTAAAACCTTTAGGAAAAATACCTGGAATATCTTCTGTTGCAACAGCAGGCACAACAACACAATCGTCTCCATTATTCCAGTTTGCAGGCGTTGCCACTTTATGATATGCTGTTAATTGTAAAGAATCTATAACTCGTAATAATTCATCAAAATTCCTACCAGTTGAAGCAGGATACGTAATCGTTAATTTTACTTTTTTATCTGCTCCAATAACAAAAACAGATCGTACTGTTAGCTTGCTGTCTGCATTTGGATGAATCATATCATATAACTCAGACACTTTTCTATCCTCATCAGCTATTATAGGAAAATTAACCGTAGTTTCTTGTGTTTCATTAATATCTTTAATCCATCCGTGGTGTGAGTCAACACCATCAACACTTAGTGCTACAACTTTCACATTACGTTTATCAAATTCAGCTTTGTATTTTGCTACCGTTCCCAGTTCTGTAGTACAAACTGGTGTGTAATCTGCTGGATGAGAAAATAAAATTCCCCAGCTATCTCCTAACCAATCGTGAAAGTTAATAGAGCCTTCAGTTGACTCTGCATTGAAATTTGGAGCGACATCCCCTAATCTAATTGTTGCCATAATTATAAATTTAAATTTTTGTAAAATTATTTTTTGATCTCTCGCTAAGATACTCATTTTTACAAGATTTTTTCTAAATAAGAATATTCCATAAATGTTAAAAAAGTATTTAAAAAAACTAACATATATCATATAAAAAAGCTCCTTAAAACAATTAACTTTGTAACTTAAATTAAACCATTAAGAGATGAGTTACAGAATAGAGAAAGATACTATGGGTGAGGTAAAAGTTCCTGCTGATAAGCTTTGGGGAGCTCAAACCGAACGATCAAGAAACAATTTTAAAATAGGAGCATCGGCTTCTATGCCTTTGGAAATAATTTATGGGTTTGCGTATTTAAAAAAGGCAGCAGCATATACTAATAGTGAATTTGGTGCTCTATCTGCTGAAAAACGCGATTTAATCGCTAATGTATGCGATGAAATATTAGAGGGTAAACATGACGATCAATTTCCTTTAGTTATATGGCAAACAGGCTCAGGAACTCAAAGCAATATGAATGTCAATGAGGTCATCGCTAACAGAGCGCATCAAATAGCTGGAAAAGTTATTGGAGAAGGAGAAAAAACGATTCAGCCAAATGACGATGTTAACAAATCACAATCTTCTAACGACACCTTCCCTACTGGCATGCACATAGCTGCTTATAAAAAAGTGATTGAAACTACAATTCCAGGTGTCAAACAATTACGGGATACTTTAAATAAAAAATCCAATGATTTCAAAGAAGTTGTAAAAATTGGACGTACCCATTTAATGGATGCAACACCACTTACTCTTGGACAAGAGCTTTCTGGTTATGTAGCCCAATTAGATCATGGTATTAAAGCCTTAGAAAACACTTTGCCACATTTAAGTGAACTGGCTTTAGGTGGTACTGCAGTTGGAACAGGTTTAAATACACCTAAAGGATATAGTAAACGTGTTGCTGAATATATTGCTGAATTTACAAATTTACCATTTGTCACAGCTCCTAATAAGTTCGAAGCTCTAGCAGCCCATGATGCTCTAGTAGAAACCCATGGTGCTTTAAAACAATTAGCCGTTTCTTTAAATAAAATTGCAAATGATGTTAGAATGATGGCTTCTGGACCACGTTCTGGTATTGGAGAAATTATAATTCCTGCTAATGAGCCTGGAAGCTCAATTATGCCTGGGAAAGTGAATCCTACTCAATGCGAAGCGTTAACTATGGTTTGTGCTCAAGTTATGGGGAACGATGTCGCTATTTCTGTTGGAGGTATGCAAGGGCATTACGAATTAAATGTATTTAAGCCTGTAATGGCCGCTAATGTTCTACATTCGGCTCAGTTAATTGGTGATGCTTGCATAAGTTTCGACCTTAATTGTGCTGTTGGTATTGAACCTAATAAAGACGTTATTACTAAATTATTAAACAATTCTTTAATGCTTGTAACTGCTTTAAATACAAAAATTGGTTATTATAAAGCTGCTGAAATTGCTAATACCGCACATAAAAATGGGACAACTTTGAAAGAAGAAGCTGTTAATTTAGGATATGTTACTGCTGAAGAATATGATGCATGGGTTAAACCAGAAGATATGGTAGGAAGTTTAAAATAAACTCCGATAACTATATTATATAAAAAACAGGTAATTATTAATTACCTGTTTTTTTTGGTTGGTTAGCTATCAATCCTTTTATATTACAATAAAAAAGGAAATCGGTCAAATATATAATTAAACATATTATTAGTAATTAACAAATGTTAATTTTTATCAATTTTTTTTCTAATTCTACTTAATTGTACTGGGGTTATACTCAAATATGATGCTATATGGTATTGTGGAATCAAATCATCTATTCCTGAAATTTTCTTTCTCAATTTTAAATAGCGCTCGGTGGCATCCATAGAAATAAACTCTAATTGTCGTTCTTCATACTTAATAAAAACGCGTTCTAACACTTTACTATACAGATTACTAATTCGAATATCCTCACTACAGAGTTTTGTTATTTCTTCGAAACTTACTTCATATACCTTACATGCTGTGAGTGTTTCGTAAGTTAACTTAGATGGTTGGTTTTTAATCAAAGCTGTAAGAGATCCAACAAAACTAAAAGGCATAAAAAAATTTTTATTAAACTCCTTGCCTTCTTCAGAACTAAGAAAAGCACGTATCATCCCAGATACAAGCATATAAATTTTACTAGGAACCTCTCCTGATTTTGCTATTTGAAATCCTTTTTCAAGTTTTTTAAACGTCGATATATTAACAAGCTTCTTAAAAGTTTCTTCAGAAACATCTAAAAATGAATTTAGAAAAACAACATTTGGATCCATTGTTTATAGTTTTAAGCTACTTAATATTTTATAATGGTAATGAAAATAGATACAGAATCACAAATTTATCTTCTTTATGGCCATTTTTTCTGTATATTCTAAAATAACACCTTCAGTGCCATTATCAATTAATTTCTCTATAATTTGCAAATAAACTTGTTTAGATGCATAATCTTCTTAAAATAACTATAAACAATAAGGTAATATTATTGCATAAAAAAGCCTCAAGTAAAACTTGAGGCTTAGACTTTAAGTGCTATAAATATTACTTCAAAGTAAATTCTGAACTAGATACTAAATCTTTTTCGTTAAAAACATTTACAATGTAGCGTCCTTTTTCAAAACTATTTTTTCCTTTTGATGCTACAAATTCACATATGTTAAGACTAGAATTCTCATAGTTAAACTTACTAATAATACTGTAACTTAATGTTTTATCGTTAAACTGAACTTGCTCATTTAATCCTAAAGTGTTATTTTTTGGATCTATAACTTGTACATATAATTCTTGATCTCCAGCTTGTACTAAACCATTTTTAGCAACAGTAAAACATACTCTAATTTTGTCTGTACGAGTTGCTCTTTCTGTTGGTATTAATTTCCCTGAAGTTCTTTCTATAACACCAAACCCTTTTAAACCAACTGTATTTAAAACTGCTGCATTTTCAACAACTTCTGCTAAGGCATTGTTTTGAACTAATAAAGAATCTGTAAACATAGCACGCTCTTCTAAACGTACACGCGTACTATCTAAAGAGGTTGCTAAATATGAGTTTTCAACTCTTAAAGAATCATTTTGAGCTAACAACACATCCATTTCTTTCTGTAAAGACTGGTATTTCTTTTTGTATCTCCATAAACTTTTTACGTTTGTTTCAGAAATTTTTAAAGAATCTATTAAACCTTGAATACGTGATCTAGCATCTAATAAGTTTTTGTTTGCAACATCATTTTCTCCAATAGCCACATCATATTGTTTAGCCATTGCATTTAGATCGTTCATAACCAATTGCTTCTCTTCTGTTAAGTCTTTTTGTATCTGGTTACTACTTTTATACAAGTTCATTGTATAAAATCCCGTCGCTAAAAATAAAACCAATGCAATTCCTAATCCTACTTTAAGCCCCATATTACTCTTGCTGTTTTCCATAATTACTTGTTTTTAAAAAATTTAGTATTGTTATATATATAATTTCTTTTTTTTATGCAATAAACAAATAATTCGTGTATTTTTAATACTCAAAAATTTATTTAACTAATATGGATAAACTAGTTTTATTTAAAAATTCTTCAAGAAATAAATTATTAAACAAACGCCCTGGTGAATCCAAATTTGGCCAACATGTTAAAATATTAACCCGCATTTCCAATATATACGAACAACTTAAAAATTTGGATGTTAACCACGTAATAATCGGTTTACCTGAAGATATCGGTATATTTGCAAATCATGGTAAAACAGGGGCTGCAAAGGCTTGGGAAGCGACACTTAAAGTTTTGTTAAACATTCAAAGTAACCAATATACAAAAGCCGACAAAGTTTTAATTTTGGGGCATCTTGACTTTTCTTCAGAAATATTGGAAGTTTCTAAACTAGATTCTTCCAATAAAAAAGATATTTTAAAGGCTAGACAAGTCGTAGCAAAAGTTGATAATTATGTTACCCATGCTATTCATCAAATTATCTTAGCGGGTAAAAAACCAATTATTATTGGTGGTGGACATAATAATGCTTACGGAAATATAAAAGGAACCTCGTTAGCACTAAATAAACCTATTAATGTTATTAATTTAGATGCACATTCCGATTTTCGTCCTGAAGAAGGACGCCATAGTGGTAACGGGTTTAGTTACGCTTATGCGGAAGGCTTTCTAAAAAACTATTTTATTTTTGGTCTGCACGAAAATTATACCTCAGATAAATTATTTAAAACGTTCAATAAATTTAAATCTATTAAATACAATACATTTGAATCTTTAGAGGTTAGAAAAGAATTTAAATTCAAAGAAGCATTAAACAGTGCTCTAGAGCATATTTCTAATGCGCCATTTGGCATTGAGATAGATTGTGATGCTATCGAAAATATTCCAAGCAGCGCGATGACACCAAGTGGGTTTAGTGTCAATAAAACCAGAAGTTTTTTAAATTATTATGCTAAGCATAGTAATGCTTATTATTTACATATCTGTGAAGCTGCACCTACTAAAAAAACGGAAACACAAATTGGTAAACTCATCACCTATCTTATTACTGATTTCATAAAATCATAAAATTTATATGAAAGGGTTTAATAATTATTTATATTTGCATAAGCACTTATATAAACAATAATATTATGGATGCATTACGTGGTTTTGGAGTATTAGGAATAGGATCTAGACTAAAAAGAGTAAGCGAGTATATGATGAAAGAAATACAACTCGTTTACAATCATTTTAGCATAGATTTCGAGCCCTATCTTTTTCCAATATTTAAAGTAATAGTTAATAAAAAAGGGGTTACAAATGCCGAAATTCAAAATGCTCTGCAATTCACGCAACCAGCAATAACTCAGGCCATTAATAAACTAAACGATAAAGGTTTAATTATCTATGAAATAGATAAATTAGATAAAAGAAAGAAAATAATTTCGTTATCACATAAAGGAAACAACATATTACAAAAGCTAAAACCAATCTGGAAAAGTATTGACAAAGTGATTAAGGAGTATACCTTGGAAAGCTCTTCTTCTTTAATAGAACACTTAAACATTTTAGAAAACAAACTCAACACTAAAAGTTTGAGTGACACCATCATTAAAAATATTAAAATGAATGCAACACAAGAGCTTGAAATTATTCCTTTTGAAAAGCAATATGCTAAATATTTTTATGAATTGAATGTGGAATGGCTTAAAAAATTCTTTTATGTAGAACCATATGATGAAGAGGTTTTAAGTAAACCTGAGCAATATATTATCAATAAAGGCGGACACCTGTTTTTTGCAAAGCTAAACAACCAAATAGTTGGAACTGTTGCATTAATGCCTATTGGAGATAAAGGCCTTTTTGAATTAACAAAAATGGCTGTATCGCCCAGGCATCGCGGTTTTAAAATTGGACAGCACCTTATGCAATATTGTATTGATTTTGCAAAAAGTATCGGATTACCAAAACTCATACTCTATTCTAACACAAAGTTGGAAAATGCTATTTATATCTATAGAAAATATGGATTTATTGAGCTACCACTTGAGCCAAATACACCGTATATAAGATGTAATATCAAAATGGAACTCGTTTTTTAGCATAAAAAAAGTAGAGAATAAATTCTCTACTTTTTTTATTAATTATAATAAGAGACGTTTATTCGTCTTCCAATTTCCAAGTTCTTACCCAGTCAACTCTCATAGTGTTTACAGAATCATCGGCCAAATCAGATTTAGGAGGAAGCCCGCCTAACCAACTCGCTTCATTAGTCCATAAATCGAAAATAATCTCTAAATCTCTGGTAAACTCTCTGTCATAAGTTTGTCCATCTTGATGTTCACCAACAACAACACTTCCTGCTGGTTCTCCATTTAAGTAAAATTGAACATTTTTGGAATCTTTCCACCATGCGCCATAAATATGGTAGTCTTCATTCCAGCCTTTATCTCTAAGCGGATTTACTGCAGATAGATTAGATCTTAAAAAATTACCTGCTTCTCTAATAGTTAGCGGAACCTTGTTTTCATCAGCTTGAAAATATTGAGAATTCATTTGATTAGGAAAATCTGGTTGACACCCACAAGATGGATTTGAATTGTTTTCAATAATATCTATTTCATCTCTATTATCAATATCTCCATTGTTTAACCAATATGTATTATATGCTGATATATGAGCTGTTTTTATTCTAGCTTCAGTATACATAGGGTACTTAGTTTGTGTCCTACTATGAATTCTCGCTGTTTGAAACCATCTACCTTCTATGTTAGATTCGTTTAAAGTTGCTTTAATCCATAGTTTTCCATCTGTAACACCTGAGTTATCACTTGAACCCGACATAAACACTGGTACTCCATAGTGCCAGAAAGAATTAAACCATTTTGAAGAATCCCAAGCATCAAACTCATCAGACATCGCTTCAAATTTAACCCATTTTTTTCCTGCAGGCGTTGTATCATCTATAGACACAAAAGAAGGGAAGTTAGGATCCATATTATTAAAATCTTCTGCTGTTGGTCCGCTATTAGTAACTGCAATCACTGTTACATTTACGGTAGCACTGTCTTCATCTCCATCAGCATCTTCAATGGTATACGTAAAGCTATCTGTACCACTAAAATCAGAATTTGGAACATATTCAAATATACCATCACTAATTTCTGATACCGATCCATTACTTGGGGACGCTAACAAAGTATAATCATTTCCATCACCACCATCATCACCAATGTCATCATTAGTAGAAACATCTACTTGATTATTTGCTCCTGCGCTACTATCCTCGTCTACTGTTAATGTGTCATTAACTGCCGTTGGCATATCATCTACAACCCCAGGATCGTCGTCATTACTATTACTACTACAATTATAAACAAGCAGAGTAAGAGCAAAAAATAAAATAAACGAATTTCTAGTTATCAAAATTTTCATAAGCATTTTTTATTTTAAGTTATAATTTTAAGTTCGAAAACAAAAATAAAACATTAAAAAAGTTTAAAACAGCACATTTGGTTTCATAAACTAGATATATATCATTCATATAAGAATAATCAACTTGATTTAAACTTGACAATTTAATAAACTCACACTTTAAAGCGCTAAAGTTTGTTTTTAGTTATTAATCAAGCATAATCCACTCATAGTCATCTATATGCGTATCTAATTCATTACAATACTTATCATCTTGATCGCATAAAATGTACAGTATTTCAATAAATAATTGATTTAACTCTTTATTTACAAGATCTATATTATAAGCCAATTTAAATTCTGAATAAGCTCCGATTATATCATTTCTATAAATTCGACTTTTTCCAGAATTCAACAAGAAATTAAAGGCTTTTTTATCTTTTAACTTAGAAAAGTCATTAACCAATACTGTTTGTCTATTGGAATAAGAGATGAAATTTTTATAATTAACACCTCCAATTAAGACAACACTGAAAACTATTAAAATTATTAATATCCCTTTTAATTTAGGGCGCTCCTTTATTTTTGGTTTAATGGTAAAAGTTCTTGAATATTTTGGAAGCGATGTAAAAGACGGTATACGATCACGCATATAAAGTTGCCTTCGTAGATTCCTAGAGTAAATCCATTTTTGCATTCCAAACCCCATATAACCTCCCATAATAAGTCTTTATTTATAGGTCTAGAATTTTAAGTTTCTGTTACAAGAAGAGAATATTATTATTGTACTTATTTAAAATTTGATCGTTGTAATGTCAAATTTTAAATATCGATTAAAAACAAAAAGACATAATTAAAAGTTAATTGATGGTTAACCGAAAGTTAATTGGAATCATGAATCTAATCTATTCTTTTTTATTTGTACGAATTTAAAACCAAATATAAAATGAATACTTTAAAACTTACTTTATTAATTACTTTTTCAGCTTGTTTAACCTTTTCTTGTAGCAAAGATAATGCACCAGCAAAAATCGATTCTAAATTAATTATTGGCACATGGAAATTGACAAAATCTTCTAAAAATGGCAATGTTATCTCATTAACTGCTTGTGATTTATTAAATACACTTTTCTTCTCTAGCACGCAAGCCACATATATATATCACTATAAAGGAACCAATACTGTATGCTCATCAGATTCTTCTATTAAAACATATAGTATTAATGATAATACCATTACTGAATCAAATAAATCTAAAGAGATAATAACACTTAGTTCTACAGAATTAGTGTTAGAATATGAAGAAACTAAAGACAATGAAGTTTATGTGGTTATTGACACCTATGTAAAGCAGTAAAACAATAACAATTAAAAACCGTTTAAATACTTATTTAAACGGTTTTTAATTACCTCTTAAATAAACTAAATTACTTTGAAAAGTTCTTGATCTTCTAACATCCTATTTTAATTAATAGATTTTAAAGAATCTATCTGCTTTTGAAGCTTTTCTATTTCTTCTGTTTGGTTACCCTGAACTTGTTTCTGGAATTCGTTATCTGGAAGTATTGTTATCGAGTCTTTTACCGTTTCAGATATATCAATTTCTTTAGTGTTTTCAACAAAATAATAACCTATGCCTTCACTAGATCTCCAGGCTTCATTTAATTGGTCGTAAACGGTTTTATCCCATTGACTTGGGTGTTTTACGTCAATCCAAACAACATCTCTGTATTCACTATCAATAAGAGCCAAGTCTGGTGTGGCCGAACCGTCAAAATTATCAGATCCCTCCCTTATGGCAGATATAGTTCCTAAAAAGAACATCCGTTTTCTACCCGCTATATCTTTAATATACGGTCTAAACTCAACGGGTTTATTCACAGACCAATCAAACTCTTTACGAGATTCAATAACTTTTAAAGGCATGGCAGAAACTCCTGCATAACCTTGCTTTTTTGATGCATGATCGTAATAATAAATCTTATCAGTTCCATCTGCGGGAATAAAAACACTAAAGGTCAAACTGGTCCGCTCATCCCCTACAGGTTCCAATCCAAACCAATGGTACAAACCACTATAAGCATCTGAATTGGTATCAGAAAAATCAAAATCGGTGACAAATGGTTGTTGATTTTGGTCATCTGGTAAATCTGGAATTTTAACAGCTGTTTTCATATTCCATGGTAACGGATCACTGAATCCTCCTAAAAACTTTAAAGACTCCGCTTGTAAACGCGATACCTTTTCAGCTAATGTATTTTGTCTTGTTAAATAAGGATGATTTTTCATCTCTTCAGGTCTTATATAAGTTCCTTTCCCTATTAAAATACGTTCTAAATAATCATTAAAATCATGCTCCCCGTTTTCAATAACCATAACACCTCCAAACGTTGGATAGGGAAATAAAAAGCCTTTCCACTTAATTAAGCTCACTACTTCCACCCATTCCCCTGTATCATTTTTCATGTAATAGGTATCACTAGGTTCCATTGTAAATAATTGAAAAAAGTTAAACCGCTGTACTACCGCGTTATAAGTGTTTCTACTAAACTTTAACGATTCACCAATTGAAAAAGTAACAGGTATTCTATTTTCGTTAGAAAATCTTGGAAAAGGCGTCGTACTGGATACTGCAAAAACTTCTTCTGTATTATCTGTCATACCTTGCCACATATACTTTTCGGTAGGCTGAATAGCCATTGTCCATTTGTTCTCTTCCCCTACCCTTACTAAATGTGGTAATGAGACATCTTTAGTTTCTCCAACACTTTCATTTGCCATAGAAAATACATTTCTTAAAGGTTGAATTCTTTCATTTTGTGTTAGAGGCAACTCATTAATTTCAACTCTATTCAGGTTATTAAAAACATTATACGTTTTCATATAATCATACATTTTAAAATGCCAACCTACAACATATAAAATGCCAAAAAAAACAACCAATAATCCCAAAATACCTAAACGTTTGCCTGTACTTGCAGAACTTCTAAATTTTCTTAGTCCAAAAAATAGAGCGATCGTACTTAATAAAATGATAAAAATAAATTTTCTGACAAATAACAAGGCAGGTTGATAATCATCACGTAAAACAAATAATGAGATAAGCAAGATTAGTGCTATAATTACAGTTGTTATTTTTTGACGTTTTCCTTTATTCCAGTAATTTTTAATCATTTCTTATGTTTTGTCATTGCGAAACTTTTTATTAAAAGTTGTAGCAATCTGTTTGTTTTTTATAGTTTAAACTTCGACAAGTTTAGTATGACAGGTTATAATTGGCTTTTTATAACAGTCCTTTATCTTTTAAACGTTCTCTAGCACTCTTTTCTTCTCCTTTAGGCTTTTCCTCAATTTCTTTTACTTCTTCTGCCGCTTCAACATCCTTGGTTTTTAAATCTTCAATAAAATCTTTCCCTTTCTCAATGGTATCATGCACGATATCTTCTAACGAATCTGATTTTTCTTCAATAACTTCTCCAGATTTGAATATAAAACTTGCTAAATATGTTCCAACTAGAGTTCCAACAATCATAGATGCGAATATTGAAATGGTTGTTATGTCTATTGGAATTAAAAAACGAACAATAACAATACCTATTAAAAATAGAAACCCAATGAAAATGAATCGAACTAAGAATGTTTGCTGATAGACAAAACCTTTTTTATCAGTAGGTTTCATTTGTAATTCTTTCGAATTAAAAATCTTATTAAAAAAGCGGTATAAGCCATTGTTGCGAGATTCTCTCCAATACAAAAAAGCTCCAAAAAATATGGTTGCAATAAAAATTATTAATTCTAGTCCCATGTTGTTATATAGTTTGAAGTACAAAGTTAGAAGCTTGAAGTTTCTTACTCATATTCTGTTAATATTTTATTTTATTTCTGAAAGCAATAGTCATATTCTAAAATTTTATTCACTAAAAAAAACTTCAATCTTCAGACTCACTCTTAAATTATTAGTCTTTAATTATTGAATTTTGTTACTAATAGTTGCTATAATCCATTCTTTAAGCGAATCTTCCCATGACTTAAAATTAGCATAAAAATCTTCTTTGTCGTACCAATACCAATACAAAACATCTTTTGGGGATATGTTTACCAATAGTTTCCATATTAAATCCTGATGTTTTCCTTCTAACGAGGAATGCGGTTTATGTAAAGCTTCAAATAACTTTGAATCTACAATATCTGCTATTTTATATTGATTGCTGGTTTCTAACTTTTCTAAATAACGTTCTACACTCATCAGTTTTTTACGCGATTCAATATCTAATTTATTTAAGTAACTTTTATATAAAATAGGATTGTCTAAAATATCTTTAACAGGGTGTTGTGTGTTTTTTAAGTATCGAGTCATTTCAAACTTTTTAATACGTTCGTAACGCTCTGTTTTAACTGCTAATTCTAAATCGTATTCTATAATAACATGGTCACGTAGTTTATCCATTAATTCTGGTTGATGAATATGATATATTAGCACATCATAATTCGTGTCTTTAATAGCTTCTTTATGCCAGGTTTCATCTTCAAAAACTATTATAGGTGTGATAAAATCTCGCAATACATAAACTCCCTTAAATGCTTTAGTATAGAAAGAATCGGTATTGAATTGTAACTCATATAATTCTAAATCTCTATTACGTAAGTCTCCATAGGTTTTAGCTGATACTAACAGCTGTTCATGAATTTTCTCGTCTATAAAATTATTGTCTCTATTGAAGTTCTCAATAAGTTTTAATTGCTTTTTTTGAACTTCTACCAAATTATTTATTAAGTGAAAATTTATAGAAACGGTTTTGTATTTTAAAACATCCAGAGGTTCATAAAAAGCATCAATTCCCTGGTCGAAATCTAAACAAATAGCACAATCTCGAGTAATATCATTTATTTTTTCTCCATGAGTATTAAAAACATGCAGCATCATATCTCTATCGAACGTATGAAAAGGTACATATACAGGTTTTCCTTTTTGTAATGGTGAAATTATAATACCATGTGCATTGGCATCACCATTATTTAAATAATGCATCTCTTCCTTTTCTTCAGCAACTTCTGGACTCCAGCCTATCCCATCGATATGGAATGTTTTTAACTTCGTTTTTGTAAATCCAAGTTTTACTAGACATTTATTATAACGTTCTACTAGTTTTCCACTCACGGGAATGAGTTCACTTCTATATAAATTGGCTTCTTTTAGTTTTTGCATTTACTTTTCTTTTACAACTAACGTTTTAGCAACCATATCTCCTATACGTCTATTATTTTTATCGGTAGAGGCTATTATCAGCCCTATTAAAAAAATGTAATCTATAAACGCTAAAACCCTGTAACGTTTTTGTGCAATTTCAATTCTGTTTTCTTCTTCAAATTCTTCAAACATGCTTTTATTTTTCTATAACAACTTATGAATCATCGCATACTGCAACAATACAATAGTTCTCGTATCATGAATTTCACCATTATCCAGCATCGAAACAGCCTCTTTAAAAGGTATTTCTAGTACTTCAATATCTTCATGTTCACTATCCAATCCGCCACCATCACTAACTTTCATATCGTCTGTATACTCACCAACAAAAAAATGCATTTTTTCAGTCATCACCCCTGGTGATGAATAGGCTTCATATACTTTTTTAACCTCTTTTAACCTATAACCAACCTCTTCTTCTGTCTCCCTGATAATACATACTTCAGGATTTTCTTTGTCCAGCATTCCTGCTGCAATCTCAACTAAAAAACCATCTTCATTACCATTTAAAAAGGTAGGCATTCTAAATTGCTTGGTTAAAATAATGGTCTTCTTTTGTTTATTATATAGTAATATTCCAGCCCCATCACCTCTGTCATAGACCTCTCTCATTTGATTTACCCATTCACCACTTCTCATTAAATAATCGAAAGCAACTTTATTTAAGGTGTAATAGTTATCCGAAAGTAAGGTATGTTCAATATTTTTAACTTGATCATGACTCATTTTCGAACGTTTTTCTGGCTTCAGACTCTATATTTAATTGATTAACTCTAGCATCTACTTTCCGTTTAAAATCGGTATCTGCGATGGTTGCCACATTATCTAAATAACGTACGACTTCCTGACGACGAATTTCTGAAAAATCCAACCCTTTCATATTGGCTCGCATCAATTCCTGAAGCATATTAAACTTCGTTTCATAATCTTGTTTAAAATAAATCTCTGGATTTTCAAACCAATCTTCTTCTAAATTAAAATCTGTTAAACGCAATGATACAGCACTTTGAATATTCCTCACATCACGCGATGAAAAGAATGGAAATGCTTTTTGCATGTCTTTATAAAGGTTTGCATAGAATAAATGTGCGTTTGTTTTGAAGTGCTTTTCCACCTTATCATAAATATCATGCACACGTTCTTCGGTTGGTTTGTTAGAAACATTAAGAATTTCTCCCATGTTTTTTGCCAATCCTTGATCTTGTAAATACGTATAATTTTCTGGGCCTTGCATGTTTACAAAATCGGGCATAGTTTCATCCAATTTACGCCACCATAAATGATCTTGATCCAGGAAGTCATGCTCTGTTCTGGCTCCATCTATTTTAAAACGTCCTTGTACACGAGAAATGACTGCTTTATCTAACATTTCTGGTAAATTTGTAAAAAGCCCTATCGAACTGTTTCCGTAATTTACAGCATAAGCACCTTCAGTATAACGTAAAAACACACCAATAACTTCTTTTACACCTGCAGAAACTCCTTGTGCGGTTCGTTCTTGTAAATTATTTTCGGCATCATCAATAGGTGCAAAAATAAGTTTTGAAGGGTCTTGCATTGGTTTCATCCACTCGACCATCTTTTCGGCAGAACCCCCTTGAAATGTACTTATTAGTGTATCTGGCATCGGGTGAAACAAAAACGGAATATCTAAAGCATCACAGTGTTCTTTAAGTCGTGTAGCTATAGCGGCAATAAGCATACTCTTTCCTGTTCCTGGAATACCATAGCCCATAAAAACAGGCATAAACCCACCTAATTCCTGAAACGGATTTTTCTTGGCTGTAAAATCATAACTCAGCATACGTTCGGTTAAACGACGTGCAAAGTGTTTTGCATCTCGGTTACCTACAATTTGCTCAAACTTAACTTTATTGAACTCTATACTTTTTGCCGTACCTTCAAATACATTGCTCCAACCTGAAATAGCAAATTCCGATTTTTCTAACTTATAGGTTCTGTCTTCAATCGTTTCGGTATACTCTAAACTACTTTTCCTAAGTTGAATTTCATCTATTAATGCTTCAAAATACACCACTGTGAAATCTATAACATCTTTATCTGACTTTATAATTTCTGGATGCCCTAAGTATTTATCATAATAAAATAAACTACATGAAATCCCCTTTAATGGTGTTATTAATGACATTTCTGGGATACCTGCAAATTTCTGCTTCATTACGCTTAAGTCGTCTGATGCATACGGCTTTAAATCGTTTAATATTTTATAAGCTGAACTGAAAAGCATAAAAGCCGTAGCTGTATGCATTTTACTTTCAAACTCTCGTTTACCATTGGTGTCTAAGGCTGATTTGTTTTCGTTTAAACTTGATAGTCCTGAAGCATCGTAATAACTATCCTTAATCCAAATACCTAATGTAATGCCTTCTTGTACAGCATATAGTGTTTGATTCAAATAAATAGGAATCGCTATAGAATCTGGTAACAGGCGCTTTTTTAAAGCCAAAATAGTTTTTGACACAGAAGTTATCTCTGCCGTATTACTGCCATTATTAGCACGAGATAAATACAATAAGATAGACTCATCTTTTGCTTCTTTATCTTTGTTTTTAGCACGCTGACCTTGCTCCCATTGTACACTTTTTAAATAAGAAGACGCTTCATCACGAAGCATATCAAGTTCGGTTAGTTTTATTGGGAATGTTGAGTTGTGTTCCATTTTTTTAGTTTACAGTTGGCAGTCTCAGCTAGCAGTGCTTACTCTTATCCAAAAAACTTTGACTGTTATATTTTTTAATTTGAATTTATTATATACTATTTACTTATAATTAAACTTACTCTTTGTTCTTTTAAAGTGGCCCTCCACAAACTGTGACTGTATACTGAATACTGATCACTTCTTTGAATATTTCAAACTACTCATTTCAACAGGTGGCTTCGCCAAATCATTCATTAACTCTGGTGTTTTATTATACAATAATTGAATGATACGGTGTGGCGCAAATACATATTTCTGTTTAAATACATCCTGCCATTTTTGGAGGATTTGTTTACTAAAAAAACGACCTTCTTTAAATTCACTTCCAGATACTACTTCATCTATTTTTAATGAAACCGCATACGATTCCAAAGGAATTTCCTTTTTCCCTATGCCTTCTAAAATGGCATGTGTGATATCGTTTTCGTCTTTTGCAAATACATTATGCATGGGACCTAAATCAATTCGTTTTATTAGTTTAGGCGAAACTTTTGATAGTTTTCTATCGATTGTATAAGCCATCGTGTCTAAAGACATTTTTCTATCTGCAGTCGTTTTTAAAACTTCGTAAATATCATCTTTATAATCTTTTACATCTGTCCCACTATAGTTGAAATACATAAAGCACATAAATGGCCGGTTGTGAGTTACATCAAAAAAACTCCAACTAGTCATGTATTTCGCATCGATATCTTTTGGTGCACTTAGAATTTTGCCTTGTACAAAACGATTAAATATATACTCTTTTTTTACAGATGAGTAATATACTATGGATGCAGCCTGAAACAATTTACTTTTTTTAATAGGCTCTTTTTTACGTATTAAAGTATCTAAAAATTCTTCTTTTAATGCGCCTATTGGTGTTAGTCTACCTAAGTAATCATCACGTAATTCTAAATCGTTAAACAGATAACGAAATTCCAAATAGTTTGGAAACCCAGAATAGGTTAAATCGACTTTCATATTATCCTCATCATCATACATATATTTTATACGCATGGCTTCAATAGAATATAATAACAAATCGCAATATTGCTTAAACAAAAGAACCTCTTGATTAGTACAAATTTCTTGCTGTTGTACAGCAACTATAAGTTCTTTAAATGCAAAATCGACCATCTTATGATAGAAAACATAATGTTCTTTGGAGTCTAGAACGGCTGAATCTAATGGTGTTACTATGTGATTAATGGACATTTTTAAAGTATTCAGTTAGCTGTATTCGATTAGCTTTAATTACCACAAATACACGAATATGACTTTTAATTGCGTTAAGGATTAAGACATTGTTGAAGTGCTCCCTATTTTATCAGGAATGACTGCTGAAAGCCTGCCCCTTGATCACCTGTAAGATTTTGAAAACCTCACACATTGATCAGGATAACGCATAATTATTTTTAAACATTAAGTTTTTTGATTATGAGATAGATATACTATTCGATAATGATCAAAACGCTTCACGCACAATTACTACGACAATAAATCATCATCATTACTTGCTTCTGGTTTTGGTTTTCCTTGTGGTTCACCATCATCTCCTTCTGAAGCTTTATTTGGATCAATTTTATAGTAATCTTCAAAAATCTCTTTCATATCAATACCATAACGCTCTGCAAAATTCTTTTGAATATCACTGTCTTTAGCACGGATTTCTTGTAAAGCTTCGGCATAACTGCTATAAACACCTTGCATCACTTTTTCATGAACTGGGATATTATCCATCATATCTTGACGTGCTTTAGCACTTGCAGTATGCATAGATGCCAGCGTCTCTCCAATGTGCTCATCGGTTTTAACTCCTAAATGTTCCAGTATGGCAGCAAATTCCTGATCGGTTCTTGCTTTTAAGGCAACTACATAACCATCGTAATATTTTAAACGCTCTTCGGTGTCACTCTTTAGCTTAGCACGATGTGTTTGTAAATTGCTACGTAAAGACGTTAATACTTTTATAGTTAAATTATGTTTATGTACAAAACTATCTTTACTGGCAGCTAGCGTGGTATAGGCATTTTTTAAACCTTCTAACTCTTCCACTTTTTGCTCTAATCCCGTTACTTTACCAACGGCTTGCGCATAATCTGCAGATTGTTTGTCTACAATATCTTCAAGCTCTTGGCGTGCTTGTTTTAGTAAGGCATATTGCTCTTCTAACTTCTCCTCTACTTCTTTCTTCTTCTCTAAAGCTTTTGTATGATTTTTTGTAGCTTCAACAATAGCAACTTGCAATTTATCTTCTACTTCTTTAATCTCTACTTCACGATTTTTTAATCTACTTACTGCTGCTTGAGATTTATAAGACAATTCACTTAATAGTGTTTGAACATCGGCACTTTCAATACGCTCTTGAAACATGGCCTTTGCTTTATTATCTGCAGCTGCACGTGTTTTCTCGGCAGACTGTAATTCGTCTTGAGCTTTTTTGATTTTACTTTTACGTCCCCAAAGGTTATTCCACCAGGTATCTGGTTTAGCCTCGGTATCTTCTAATTCTATTTTAGCACGTTCTAAAGCTTTTTGAGCATCATCGATCACCTTTTGCTCGGTAGCATTAAGTGCAGAGAATTTTTCAAAAATAATACCAACTTCATCTTGGTAATCCGTTAGGTCCTTAATAGCATCTAAAAGCGTTGTTCTGTCTTTTTCTGCCATGTGTACCACATCATCTAAGGTGGCATTTAATATTTTTTGTCTAACCTCTGGATCATCTTCTTGAGACAATTTAGACTTCATAGTGTCTATGGCTTTCCCCCAATTGACATCTACTTTCTCTGTTTTCTCGTTTGAATTAGTTTCCAATAAATCAAAATCGTCTGACATAGGGAGTGATATGTTTTTAGTTGTACAAATATTTAGCTAAGCAATTTCGTTAAAAAAAATCAATTTTAAAACTTATACTTCTTTAATTATTGGTATAATATGTTATTAAAATGTTACATCTTTTTAAAACAAACAATTATTTTATCATGATTTTATGTGTTTCTTTTAAATTGTCTAATGAATAAATTATGTTATATTTGAGTAGCTAATAACCCAAGCCACACATTAAGCTATGTTAACTAACCACCTGACTACATTGTTACTAACACCTTTCTTAATGAAACAATCTGATATTGTAACCACACTAATTATTGTTGTTATCATTTTTTCCATTTTATTAATTTTAGGAGTAAGAAAGTCTTATAAATTAAAAAAAGAAAACGAAAAATTAAACAGTATGAATACGGAAATATCAGATGAGGAGGAGACTTATAAAGATTTCACTGAAGGGCATATGTATGACAATGAATAAAAATTATTAAGAATTACGGGAGGAGTTATAATAATTCTGATTGTATTCTTTTTTTGCCGATGTTGGTTCTATTATTTGCAATTAGAAAGAAATCGAAGCAATGGAAAGCATCAATTAATATATTTGATCATAACAAAAAAACATTGAAACTTTAGATGTTTATAATTTTAAATTAGGTTACAGATATATTTATAAAAAATAAAAACGCCCACTTTTCAGCAGGCGTTTTATAAATTTATCTTACTAACTTTTTATACTTTATTCGTTTCGGCATCAAATCGCCACCAAGACGTTTCTTTTTATTTTCTTCGTAATCACTAAAACTACCTTCAAAGAAATATACTTGAGAATCGCCTTCGAAAGCTAAGATGTGAGTACAAATTCTATCTAAGAACCATCTATCATGCGATATAACTACCGCACATCCTGCAAAGTTTTCCAACCCTTCCTCCAAAGCTCGTAATGTATTAACATCAAGATCATTAGTTGGCTCATCCAAAAGCAATACATTGCCTTCTTCTTTAAGGGTCATAGCTAAATGCAAACGGTTTCTTTCTCCTCCGGAAAGTAGTTTTACTTGCTTATTTTGCTCACTTCCCGAAAAATTAAAACGACTTAGATAAGCACGTGAATTTACTTGCTTTCCTCCCATCATTACCAATTCTTGTTCATCACTAAAATTTTGCCAAATTGATTTTTCTGGGTCGATATTTGAATGACTTTGGTCTACATAAGCTATTTGAGCAGTATCCCCTACTTTAAACGCCCCTTTATCTGGAGTTTCTTCCCCCATAATCATTCTAAAAATAGTGGTTTTACCAGCTCCATTGGGTCCAATAACTCCAACAATTCCTGCCTGTGGAAGGTTAAAGTTTAAATCATCATATAACAATTTATCATCATAACCCTTACTCACTCCGGAAGCTTCAATAACATTAGTTCCTAATCGTGGACCGTTTGGAATGTATATTTCTAGTTTTTCGTCAAGTTGTTTTTGATCTTGACTCATTAACTTATCGTAATTCTTTAAACGTGCTTTTTGTTTTGTTTGACGTCCTTTTGCTCCTTGTCGTACCCATTCTAACTCACGTTCTAAAGTTTTCTGACGTTTAGAAGCCGTTTTACTTTCCTGTGCTAGACGTTTTGATTTCTGATCTAGCCAAGAGGAATAATTACCTTTCCATGGAATACCTTCGCCTCTGTCTAATTCTAAAATCCATCCTGCTACATTATCTAAAAAGTATCTATCATGCGTTACTGCAATTACTGTCCCTTTATATTGTGCTAAATGATGTTCTAACCAATGTACCGATTCTGCATCTAAGTGGTTCGTAGGCTCATCTAATAATAAGACATCTGGTTCTTGTAAAAGCAAGCGACATAAAGCCACACGACGTTTTTCACCTCCAGAAAGCACACTAATTTTTTTATCACCATCAGGCGTACGCAACGCATCCATAGCGATTTCTAGCTTTGTATCGAGTTCCCATGCATTGGCGGCATCAATTTGATCTTGAAGCTCTGCCTGGCGGTTCATTAGTTTTTCCATTTTGTCAGGATCAGAATATACTTCTTCCAAACCAAACATATCATTAATCTTATTGTATTCGTCAAGAATAGCAACAGTTTCGGCCGCACCTTCACGCACTATTTCCATCACTGTTTTATTATCATCAAGCTTTGGTTCTTGTTCTAGAAACCCAACGGAGTAATCTTGCAAAAAGGTAACATCGCCTTGATAATTTTTATCAACACCTGCTATAATTTTTAATAAAGTAGATTTACCAGAACCGTTAAGACCTAAAATCCCAATTTTCGCTCCATAAAAGAAACTCAAATAAATATTTTTTAATACGGGTGTATTAGCACCTTGAAATGTCTTGGTTAAACCAGACATTGAGAAAATTACTTTCTTATCGTCACTCATTAGTCATTATTAATTTATAGTTGATAGACTTTAATCTATAAAATCGTCAATTAAAAAGGAAGCCTGTTAAACTCTTCCTTTTAAAGCATTAAATACCCATGCATTAGCAAAAAAACCGACGCCTACAGCGGCAAAGCCCCAGCCAGCAACATCATCATATCTAAAAGCTCCAAGTCCAATTAATGCGAATCCTACAAAAACCATGATCCATGTAGCCCATGCTAACACTGTATTTTTATTCATTGCCATAATCTTTTCTATTTTGGTGGTTAGTCAGAACGCAAATATCGGATATTTTTTGAAATAGATTCAAGTAAAAGTGAATTAACACAAAACTAGAATGGTTAATGTTTTAAAAACGAACTCTCATTTTCTTATATAAATTTATAACATAAAAATATGTAAAAATATTTATGCACAAAAACTTCATTTAGTATTGCTTAAGTAAGAAACTAGTACTATTATAAAAATTATTAGAAACTTTCTGGGTTTGGATATTAGCCATATAAATATTTTAGATGAAATTTTCATCATACAAAGAATAAAGTAACATCTCTAGATCCTTTAGACGTTTTACTTATAAGTTACTAAAAGTACCTCTACCAAGCTATCATTAAGCACTTCACGAATTTTAAAATAGTTTTTAAGTGTAATAGTATTTCCTAAAGACCATAAAAACTTTTTAGCTTTTGGGAATTCTGTTTTCATTATTGGATAATTAATATAAGTTGATGAAATAGCCAAATTGGGTTGTTTTTGAAGTATCTTTTTTATAAAAGCAATAGTATCTCGCAGCTTTTCTTTTTCCAAAATATGTAATTGGGGAATATAATAACACGTATTGTAACTTTCTTTAGCAAAATTAACTAGAGCACTTGGATTAGTTGATTCTATTAATAATTTTTTTTTTGATAATTCATACTGCTTAATAACTCCATCTACTCTTCTTAATATGGCTTTAGAATTAAATTCATTAAGATTTTTTATATCTAACCAAATCTTGAGTTCTTTTTTAGAGATAGCCTTTAAACAATCCTCAAATGAAAAGTTTATTGATTCTTCTGGCGGGTGCCTTACATCTAATATATTAAGACTATCTGAATACACTAAATCCAGTTCAAAGCCTATAAAATTCTTTTCTGCTTTTTTTATTCTATCTAAATTATTCGCTTTATGTCCCCATACTTTCGAAGTATAATATCCGCTAAATTGGATTTTATGAATAATAAAATAATTTGTAAAAAAAATTAAAGTTAATAGTAAGACTATAAACGTTACTATTTTCACTAATTTATTTCTTTTTATCATAATCTACATTATTTTGTATTAATCTAATTTTCTCCTTGTAGTCTTCGTTGATTAAACTTTTTTCTGGATCGAATAAATCATGATTAATATTAAGTAAATCTGAAAAAGTGTGTATGTAATTTTCTAGATTATATTTTCTGTTTACATATGTATTAAGAGTATCACATTGTACATCTTTTCTAAATGTTTTTGATAACCATAGTATAAATGGTATATCATACATTGGTTTAGTGGCATAATATTCATTATGTCTTAAAAACTTATCATTATTTGTATCATAGACGTCATCTCCATGATCTGAAAAGTAAGTCAAAGTACTTTTTATATTCATTTCTCTCACACTATTAAGCATACTACCTACTATATAATCATTATATCTAATTGCATTATCATAACGATTAATCATTTCTTCTTTTGAAATTGAAAAGAAAGTTTTTTTCCTTTCAGTTTCTTTGAAACAAATGAACGCATCAGGATACCTTAACTCATATGGTTCATGTGTCCCCATAAGGTGTACAAAAATCACTTTACTTTTTTTATTAAGTAAAATTTCATTAAACCTTTCAAGCAAAATTTCATCATAACTAATGGATACAAAATCATCTGGAGCCATAAAAAACTTATTTTTTGCTGCATAACCTATTTGAGTTGAGATAGCTTCGTTAATTCCAACAGCTTGTTGATTTGAAAGCCAATAGGTTTCAAAACCTGCTTCATTAGCTAACTGAACTAAAGAAGTGTTATTAATCTTATTCGGATTATTATAATTTGAAAAAGTTAATATCTTATCTAATGATAAAATTGTATGTACATTTGGAGCTATAACATCATTAAAAATCAATAATTCACTCTTAATTTTGTCTAACTCAGGATTAGTTTTTCTGTCATAACCATATAATTGCATATGCCATCGAGATGTCGACTCTCCTATAATTACAATATGAGTTTGGAAATCATTAAAACTACAAGTCGCATTTACATACTTGCTTTGAGATTGAGATAATTCTTCTTTAATTTGGGTTTTAAGAAAATTATAATCTTTATAAGCAGTAATACTCGATAGGAACAAGTTGTATTTATTAAACTTAAACTGTATAAGGAATATAGAAATGAAAATTGAAAATATTAAAGCTATCTTTGAAAAACGTGTGCTTTTAATAAAAGTAAAAAAGTCTATATTTTTTTCTTTTCGGATTATTAATTTTAAAGAAAAAATTAAACTTATAATTAATAAAAATACTAGACTAATAACGAAACCATTGAAATAACTAATTAAAAACCCAAAAACCTCTTGTTTATTTGTTTCAAAAATAATAAAAAATGCAGATGCATTTAATCGAGCTGCATAATTATAATAAAAACTAATTTTTATAAATGCTAGTATATGCAAAACAATAGTAGAGAAGATAAAAAAACACTTTTTATAAAACCACTTATGAAGAAGTAAAAAAATTGAGATTACTATTAATGTAAGTAAAAAAAAATTTATTATTTCCTTAAAATAAACTTTTAAGGGAATTATTAAAAAAAAACCTATAAACATCAAAACCAAAAGTGGAAATAATATTCCTACTAACGGGGGTTTAAGTAAAACTAAAAAGATTTTTTTCAAAAAGCTATTTATTTAATTTTATACAAATATAAAATATCCCTCCGTTTATCCTAAGTATAAAATAAATTAAGATTGTAGATTTTACAACATCATAGGAACTTCGACAATGATAAACTTAGAATTTTCATTAGAAGTTATCTGTATAGTTTCAATATCCCATACTCCAATAGCATCTCGTTTTTCCAAGCTATTACCTTCAACTATAATGTTTCCATTAACTACAAATATATAGAGACCATTGTTCTGATTTTTCACTGTTAATGACATTGAATTATTTGCATCCAGATCAGTTCTGTAAATATATGCTTGTTGACTTATTGGCAAAGCATCTCCTTCTAATTTATTTTTAGGTGCAACTACAGTTTGCAACGCATTTTTTTGAGCTATAACATCAAATTTTCTTTGTTCATAATTTGGAGTAACTCCCATTTCTTCAGGAATGATCCAAAGTTGTAAAAAGTTAACATCATCCGTTTTACTATCATTAAACTCTGAGTGTGTCAAACCCGTACCTGCACTCATCACTTGTACCTCACCCACTTCAATGGCACGTTTGTTTTCCATGCTGTCTTTGTGAGACAAGGCGCCTTTTAATGGAATAGAAATAATTTCCATGTTTTGATGTGGATGTGTTCCAAAACCCATTTTTGGTTGCACAACATCGTCATTAAGCACACGGAGTGCTCCAAAATTCATACGTTCTGCATTTTGATAGCTAGCAAAACTAAATGTATGATGTGATTTTAACCAACCATGGTTGGCATATCCTCTGGTATCTGCTTTGTGAATTATTGTTTTCATGTATAATGTTTTTTTATTCCCTCGAAGGAGGGAATCTTAATTATATTATTCAGGTTTTAAAAAGAGATTCTTCATTTCATTCTGAATGACACTCTTTAGCCTCCTTATTTTAATTTGCTGGGAGAAACCCCATTTTCCCCATTTGATAATCTCGCATGGCTTCCATGATTTCTGTTTGTGTATTCATTACATAAGGTCCGTATGTAGTCACTTTTTCATTAAAAGGTTCTCCAGAAAGAAATAATAATTTGCTTGTTTTCTGTCCTTTAACAGAAAAGCCATCACCATCCTGATTAAATCGAATTAATTGGTTTTCATTTAGTTTTAATACTTCCGAACCATTAATGGTTACATCACCAGTTAATAAATATAGCATCGATTGCTGTGTTTCTGGGACCTTGATAAAGTGTGTGCCCCCTTCTTCAACATCGATTATAAAGGCGTTTACAGATGTTTGTGTGCTTATTTTTCCATATTTACCTTCTAATTCACCTGCAATTATTTGAATTTCCACTTTTCCATCATCAGAATTAATAACATTAAAATCCGCATTCTTTGCATGCTGATAATTAGCAGGAATCATTTTCTTTTCTGCTGGCAAATTCAACCATAATTGAATTCCTTCGAGTACACCTCCTTTTCGAACAAAGGCTTTTGTAGGGGCTTCAGCATGAATGATGCCACGTCCCGCAGTTGTCCACTGTACATCACCTGCTTTAACAATACTTTTATTTCCTAAAGAATCTCTGTGTAATTGTTCGCCTTGGATTAAAAACGTAATCGGTTCGAATCCACGATGTGGATGTGGCCCTAAATCAAAAGGGTTATTCTCTTCCGAAATTTCATAAGGACCATAATGATGTAATAATATGTATGGGTCTACCATATCTATATCCTGACTCGGTAAAGGCTGTCTTAATTTTATAGGCCCCATATTAACAAAATCGCTTCGTCCTACTGTTTTAATTGTATTTGATTTCATGAGTTCTAATTTTTAATGTTTTTAGTTTCCATGGAAACTATTTGTTTAAAAAAATGCAATGATTATCGCATTTTATCTAGCAGATTACTTAATTGCTCTGCTTCCTCTTCACTTAAATTACTTAATAAATCTCTATTGATGTTATGTGGAATAGATTTTAAAAGTTTTATTCCTTCGTTTGTAATAACAATTTTCACAACACGTCTATCATGCTCTGAAGGTAAACGTTTTATATAATCTTTAGCACATAATTTATCCATTAATCGTGTTGCATTGGGAGCACGTTCTAACATTCTATCCTTAATCACCTGTACATTTAAAGGTTCTTTAGCACCATTCAATATTCTTAAAATATTGTACTGTTGGGGAGATATCCCATAGGGTTTAAAGAAATCATTTTGGTAACTCGTTATCCAACTTGCTGTATAAATAATATTCAGCAAAGCCTTAACTCTGTTATTTGGAAATTTTGAATTGATATCTTTAGAAAAGTCTCCCATAATTTCAGTATCCAGTTTATAGTGTTTTTTGAAATGATGCTACTTTATTCTTCAAATCAGAATTTAATGCTTCATTTGTGATCTTTCCTTCAGAAAAGTTATCATTAAATGATGGAAATGAAAAGTCTTCAATAATATGTCCTCCCATAAATGCAAAGCGCCCTTTAGCAATCTCCAAAACAGTTGCTCCTCCTCTAGCTCCAGGAGATGTCGCCATCAATAGCATAGGTTTCTCACTCCATAATTTACCATCAATTCTAGACATCCAATCAAATAGATTTTTAAATACTGTAGAATACACACCATTATGTTCTGCTAATGATAAAATTATACCGTCTGATGATTTAATAGCTTCTAAAAATTTATGTGCATTGTCTGGTATGCCATGATCAACCTCATAATCAATACCGTATAAAGGTAATTCATAATTGTTTAAATCTAAAATGTCAACTTTAACATCTTCAACAAGGCTTGATGCGTAAATTGCTAATTGTTTATTTATCGATTTCTTGCTATTGCTTCCTGCGAATACTATAATATTTTTCATATATCTTAATTATTTTAATAGTACAAATATAGAACAAAAATATTTAGTTTCCAAGGAAACTAATTCCATGTTATATATTTTGTAATTTCATTAACAAAAATTCAAAAGATAGATTTAAATGATAGATTTTCTATTTTTACAGGAATGTCAACTTTTGTACATTAGCGACAAACTATATGATACATGGATATTAACTTCAATAAAAACGAAGATCATAATAAACTATTACTTTCAGAATTAAACAAACGTCTAGTAAAAGTAAGCCTTGGTGGCGGAAAAACACGGATTGAAAAGCTTCATGCTAAGGGAAAAATGACAGCTAGAGAGCGCATAAATTACCTTTTAGATACTAAGTCTAAATCTGTTGAAATTGGTGCTTTTGCTGGAGAAGACATGTATGTTGATCATGGTGGTTGTCCATCTGGAGGTGTTGTTGTGAAGATTGGTTATATTAAAGGAAAACAATGTATCGTAGTTGCTAATGATGCTACTGTGAAAGCTGGTGCCTGGTTTCCTATAACTGGAAAAAAGAATTTGCGTGCACAAGAAATAGCTATAGAAAATAAACTCCCTATTATTTACTTAGTGGATTCTGCTGGTGTTTATTTGCCAATGCAGGATGAAATTTTCCCAGATAAAGAACATTTTGGACGTATTTTTAGAAACAATGCAGTGATGAGCAGTATGGGTATTACTCAAATTGCTGCCGTTATGGGAAGCTGTGTTGCTGGAGGCGCTTATTTACCTATTATGAGTGATGAGGCTTTAATCGTAGATAAAACTGGAAGTATCTTTCTTGCTGGTAGTTATCTTGTTAAAGCGGCCATTGGCGAAACTATTGATAATGAGACTTTAGGAGGGGCAACAACGCATTGTGAAATTTCTGGAGTCACCGATTATAAAGCTAAAGATGATAAAGATGCTTTAGATACTATTAAAAATATTATAGATAAGATTGGAGATTATGATAAAGCGGGTTTTAATCGTTCTAATTCAAAGAAGCCATTGGAAAACCCAGAAGATATTTATGGCATTATACCTAAATCCAGAGCAGATCAATACGATATGTATGAAATTATAAAACGGCTGGTTGATGCTTCTGAATTTGATGAATATAAAGCGGGCTATGGACAAACTATTATTACTTGCTATGCCAGAATTGATGGCTGGGCTGTAGGCATTGTTGCTAATCAACGTAAACTTGTAAAAACAAAAAAGGGAGAGATGCAATTTGGAGGTGTTATTTATAATGATAGCGCCGATAAAGCCACTCGTTTTATTGCGAATTGTAATCAGAAAAAAATTCCATTAGTATTTTTACAAGATGTTACAGGTTTTATGGTTGGTAGTAAAAGTGAACATGGTGGCATTATTAAAGATGGCGCTAAAATGGTAAATGCGGTTAGTAACTCGGTGGTTCCAAAATTCACCATTGTTATTGGAAACAGTTATGGAGCAGGAAATTATGCTATGTGTGGAAAAGCTTATGACCCTAGGTTAATTGTTGCTTGGCCAAGTGCAGAATTGGCAGTGATGAGTGGAAACTCGGCAGCCAAAGTATTATTACAAATTGAAAAAGCATCGTTAGAAAAGAAAGGTGAAAAAATTACGCCCGAAAAAGAAGCCGAGCTTTTTAATAAAATAAAAGATAGATACGATAATCAAGTATCTCCATATTATGCAGCTGCACGTATCTGGACGGATGCTATTATCGATCCTTTAGATACTCGAAACTGGATTAGTATGGGTATTGAAGCTGCAAACCACGCCCCTATTGAAAAACCATTTAATTTAGGTGTGCTACAAGTATAATATAACATTTCCAACCTAACCCCAAATTTGTTTAGATTATGAAAAAAAGGAACATTTTAACCTTACTAGGCCTACTTTTTACTAGCTATGTGTTATACTTAATTTATGCGTTCTATATTGATGATAATGATAATATAAAATCCATTTATCTAGTTCCAAATGATGCTGTTTATATTATTGAAAGTCAAAAACCTATTGATAATTGGAATACAATAAGTAAAAGTGATATTTGGAAGCACTTAAACACCAATACTTATTTTAATAATCTTTCTGAAAGTCTAAATAAATTAGATACAATCTTTAAACAAGATGAAAGTACTTTTAAAAGGTTTGGAGACCGAGAAATACTAATATCTGCACATGTTTATGCTCCAAGAAAATACGATTTTTTCTATGTCATTGATTTACAAAAAATAGCAAAGCTTAATGTCTTAAAAAATCATTTAAATACATTTGTTAATGATAATTTTAAAGTAAGCAAACGTAAATATCATGAACATCAAATAACAGAAATTTACGATGTAGAAACACGTAAAACATTATATATAAGCTTCATACAAAACCAAATGATTGCTTCTTATCTACACACACTCGTTGAAGCTTCAATAGATCAATATTTAGAACCTGAAATTGGAAGAAATCTTAATTTTATGGAAGTTAATAGAGACGTTGGTTATAATGACATGTTTCGCTTGTATTTTCAGTATGACTATTTAGATGATTTTATTAAAATATTTTCGAATGACTCTGGCTATCTTGGAAAAACTTTGAGTAATAGCCTTGAATTTAGTGGTTTTAGCTTTGATTTAGATGATAATACCATTATAGCAAATGGCATAACAAATTCTAACGATAAAGCATCTGCATACTTAAAGGCACTTAAAAAATCTGGAAAAAGCACGCGTAGCATCAGTAAAGTTGCTCCAAAACAAACAGCTCTTTATTTAAGTTTTTCATTTAGTAGCTTTCATGAGTTTTATAATAATTTTGAATCCATTCAAAAAGAAAACCCCGAGCAATTTAAAAGTTATATAGAAGGTATTGAAAAAGTAGAAAACTTTTTAAAGATTGACTTAAAAGAAAATTTTATTAGCTGGATAGATGATGAAATTGCGCTCCTTCAACTACATTCTAATGTATCTCAATCTAAAAAAGACGTCGCTATTGTTTTAAAAACTAACGATAGTAAAAACGCCAAGCATCATTTAGATTTTATTTTAGAACAAATACGAAAACGTAGTCCTGTAAAATTTAAAGAAGTCAACTATAAAGGCTATCCAATTAACTTTATGTCTATTAAAGGTTTTTTTAAACTCCTTATTGGGAATTTATTTAAAGAAATCGATAAACCCTATTTTACTATCATAGAAGATTATGTCGTATTTAGTAATCACCCTAATACCTTAAAAAGTATTATAAATAGCTATACAGATAAAGAAACCCTAGACACTTTTGAAGCTTATAATGACTTTAACGATTCGTTTGATAGCAGGTGTAGTGTTTTCGCTTATATTAATTCTCCTAATTTGTACAATAGTGTATACAATTCTGTAGACATCCTCACAAAAAAGCAATTAAAAACGAATAAAGATTACTTTATTTGTTTTCCACAAATTGGTGTTCAATTAACACCAAAGAAAGGCTTTTTTGAAAGTAAAATAGTCATTGATTACGAAGATCCAGATGTTGTAAAAACCAAATACACATTTGCAGATACAAACAGTTCTTCTAAAACAAAAAGCACTTCCAAATTAATAGAAATTACAGAAGAAAATTTAAATAAAGAAACCATTTTTAATATTCCTGAAATTTACCCTACAGATTTAACAGCTAAAGAGTTTATAAAAAAACATACTAATAGAAAGGTGAAATTTTCTGTTGAATTAAAGGATGGATTAAAACATGGGAACTATAAAGAATACTATAGAAATGGGAAACTAAAAATCTCTGGAAAATACTCTAAAGATGAGCAAAAAGGTACTTGGCGTGTTTATAATTTTGATGAAGATTTAGTATTTAAAAAGCGGTTTTAAAATTATATACATTTTATTTTCTCACAAAAATTATGTATCTTATAGATTGATAACTAAACTATTTTAAATCATGGGAACAATAAAAACACTCAACAAGTGGGCAAATGCGCATACCTATTTACCACTTGATTTACTTCGTGTCGCTCTTGGTGTCTTTTTATTTATTAAAGGCATTAGCTTTATGTCAGACAGCAGTATGCTAATGGAATTATTTAAACCAATCCAAAATTTAGCAGGAGGCATGATGGTCATCCATTATGTAGCCCCTGTACATTTTATTGGAGGTATTTTAATTACCTTCGGCTTACTTACCAGATGGGTTATTATTGCACAACTTCCCATTTTAATAGGTGCTATTGTTATAAACTTTGCAGGAGAAATGAATTCTAATAATTTAATATTAGCGCTTATAACCTTATTGGTTTGTGCCTTTTTCTTGCTTTATGGTTCGGGAAAAAATTCTTTGGATTATTATTTTAAGATGCAGAAGTAAAAAAGAGCGACTTAAAAGTCGCTCTTTTTTTGCCTTTTCAAAATTCAACTTATTACTCCAGAATACTTTTCAATCAATCTTACAATTAAATCATTTAGTTTTTCCACTTTAAAATCATCGGTACTTGGTTTTAAATGTGGATTACCAATCCCACTATCATCTGTAATAAATACATAGGTTCCATTTGTTGAAACACTAAAGAAACGCATTAAAAACTCAACGTTTTTATCAGCCCCACTTGCTACAATTGGGATTATTTTAATTCCTTTTTCTTGCGCTGATTTTATTTGTTCTTTAATAATAGCTACATTTTCTTTATTAAAATGAGGCGGTGCGTCTAGTAATAAAAACAACAATTTTGCTTTTGCATTAGTATTCCAATTTTTACTCATAGATACTTTTAAAGCTTGCTCAACAGCTTCTTCATAATCTCCGCCTCCACCAGCTCCTTGATGAGATAAAATATCCTTAACAGCATCAATATTTGAATTAAAGTCAAAATCCCTTACGACATATGCATCACCAAAATCTCTATAAAATGTTAGTGCTACTCGTTTATCATCTATACTTTTATCTAATCTTGTAATAATATTTTTTAATTCAGATTTTAAATAATCTATTTCATCTCCCATTGATCCAGTAGCGTCAATAGTAAACATAACATCAATATCGTTGGATTGTGATTGCTCATCTAATACAAATTCTATTCGCTTATATGTATTTGTGATTTTTTTGCCAATAATTTTCCTATTCTGTTGAATTTGAATAGTATAATAATCATCATCGCATTTTTGATTCAAATCTTTAAATAGTGTAACTTCTCCAGTAAAGTCTGTTCTTGCAGCCATGACTAACTCATTTGATCCATTAAATAATGATACTTTTATATTATTTAGAGGTACCCCCTTTTTATCATTTATAACTACTTGTATTTTATTTTCCAGATAAAAACTCCAGTTTTTCTGTATTTCTTTATATGCTTCTTTCTTTAAATTCTCTTTCCATTCACCCCATTTTTCTAAGTCATTAATTTCTCCTGCAGTTAATAGGCCAGATTGAGGTTCTTCGTTATCTATTTTTACGCCGCTAACTTTTCCAGATAATTTTGAAGAAATTGATTCGGACCTAACTGTTGTAACAGAACCTGTTATATGTTTTTTCTTTGTTGTGCCATACCCAATTACGACAACTTCGTCTAAACTTGATGTATCTTCTTCTAGCGCTACATAAATTGTATTAAGGCTTCCAACTTTTTTTTCTTGTCTTACAAAACCAAGGTAAGTAAAAACAAGAATATCTGTTGGTTTTGCCTTAATTTGATAAAGCCCCTCAAAATCTGTTGAGACTCCTTTACTCGATCCTTTAATTAAAACATTTACTCCTGGTAACGGTAAACCATTACTTGCCGATGTTACTTTTCCTGATATTAATCTTTCTTGTGCTTCAATTTGTATTGAAACGGACAATACAATAATAAATGTTAATAATGCTTTCATAATAGTTGATTTTAAAGTTTAGCATAAAACTAACCTCAAACCCTTTCTTATAAAACCAATAATGAGTGAAGTAATCTTTTGAATGAGTAAAGCATAAAAAAAGGATAAACTCTCGTTTACCCTTCTTATTAACTATTATGTTTTTTAAACTATTTAATCTCCAAACTATAAGGGAACAACAATTGAATGCCTTTTTTCTTAGACATGGATTTTATTTCTTTTAAAATTCTATAATTCTCTTCTCCTAGTTCCTCTTTTAAAATATCTTCTTTTGCTTTTACCAAACCAAAATCACTAAGCATTTCATCAAGGTTTTTTTCATAAACAGGAAATTCTTCTATTTTATAATCATCAATCTCAGCAGCTTCCGAGGCTCTTTGTAGCGCTAAATCTAACCCGCCTAATTCATCTATCAACCCATTACTTAATGCATCTATACCTGTCCAGACACGCCCTTGAGCAATGGTTTTCACATCATCTTGGCTCATATGACGTCCCTCGGCTACACGATTAGTAAACAATTCATAAATATCAATAATACCTTCTTTAATAAATGCCCGTTGTTCTTCATCTAAAGGCTCAAAGAAACTATACGTAACCGCATTTTTATTAGTGATAACCTGTTCTGCATTAATCCCCATCTTATCTGCCAATTGTTTTCCATTAGGTAACATACCAAACACACCAATGCTTCCTGTAATGGTTGTTGATTCTGCTATAATTTTATTAGCATTGCATGCTATATAATAACCACCAGACGCTGCAACATCTCCCATAGAAACGATAACAGGTTTTACTTTTTTGGTTAATTCTATTTCTCTCCAGATTAATTCACTTGCTAAAGCACTTCCTCCAGGAGAATTTATACGTAATACAATCGCTTTAATCTTATCATCTTCCCTAGCCTCTTTTAAAGAGGTATTCATAACCCCATGTCCTACGGTTTCTTCATCACCTTCTCCGTAAATAATATCTCCTTCTGCATAAATGACAGCTATTTTATTTTTACTTGTGTTTGATTTTAATTTACTAGCGGTATAAATTGAATAATCATCAATAGCAATTGACTCTAAATCTTTAGTAAACTCAACACCAACAGCTTGTTTCATAGCATTAATATATTCATCATGATACGCGATGCGGTCTATAAGTTGAGATGCTTTTGCCAAATCTGCATTCCTTCCTAACAGACTGTCTGCAATAATGTTTAAACGTTCTGGAGTTATATCTCTACTTTTCGAAATATCTTGTTTTATTTCATCCCAAAGTCCGTTTAAATAAATAGAAATCTGTTCTCTGTTTTCATCACTCATTTTATTAGCCAAATAGGGCTCTACGGCACTTTTATATTTTCCAAATCGTACCACTTCCATCTTGAAACCAGATTTTTCCTGAAAATCTTTAAAGTATAAACGCTCTGAATACAATCCTTTAAACTCCATCATACCAACAGGATTCATATAAATAGTATCGGCAACAGAACTTAAATAATAATCTTTCTGTGTAAAAATATCGGCATAGGCTACAATAAACTTTCCAGATTCTTTGAATTTCAATAAAGCATTTCTTAAAGCTTTTATTTGTGAAATTCCAGCTATAATAAAATTATTATCTATTGAAATACCTTTAATTTTATTATCGTTTGCAGCATAATTTATAGCATCAATAATATTAAATAAGCCATTCTTTTCATCTTCATTTAAAAATGGATATTCTTTAAACTCTGTTTTATCGGCATAATCTCTTATCGGAAAATCTAATGTTAATTCTAAAACAGAATTAGGTTTCACTTGAATCACATCATCTGATGCAGACCCTACTAATAGTCCAATTAAAAACAAACCAAAAAAGCAGATAACTAAGAATACAATAATCCCTGTTACTGTTGATAAAACACGTCTAATAAAATTCATAATTTCTATTTTCTATTTGTATTGCAAAAGGTAACAAAGTTACGACTTAAGCTAATAAATCTAATAACTCTAACGTCTTTTTACGCTGAATTTTCCCTGAAAGTGTTTCTATGAATCGTTCAATGGCATAAATTCTTTTCGGTTTTTCAAATTTATCCAAACCCAGAAAGATAGACTGATCTAACTTGTTAGAATCACTTTCTAGAACCAAAATAAGCTGTTCTCCTAAAGTTTCATGGGTACTTGAAGCTATAAAAAAGCGCTTTTTTATTTTATCTTGAAGTTTAGCTTCTATTTTTTCAGGGAACAATTTAAGTCCACCAGAATTTATAACATTATCGTAACGCCCTAACCATTCAAATTTATTTTTTGAAAGGCATTTAACGATATCGTTCGTTATAATTTTATCTTCTGATAATTCTGGAGCATCTATTATTAAACAACCTCTTTTATCTTGAGAGATAGAGACCTTTGGAAGTGTTTGAAAGTAAGATCCTTCGACAGCCTCAGTATGACACGCTTTTTCATTATTAAAATTATTTATTCGTTTAACAGCTATATGAGTCACCGTTTCTGTCATCCCATAAGTTTCATAAACATTTGCATTGAGATTTTTAATACTATTTTTTAATGAATTAGAAACTGAAGCACCGCCAACAATGATTGTTTTAATACAATCACATTTGTTCAATGAGTTTTGCAATTGCAACGGAATCATAGCACAAAAATCATAATGAATCTTGGTATTAAAATCTGGTTGTAAAGTGGGAGCTACCAAATCTAATTCTAACCCAAGAATCATTGCTCTAACAAGCATCATTTTACCAGCTATAAAATTTGAAGGTAAACAGTGTAATGCCCTATCTCCAGGCTCTAAGCTGAAAAAATTACCTGTTGCTATGGCAGAATTCACCATGGCTTGTTTTTTAATTGAGATTGACTTTGGTTTTCCTGTAGACCCAGAAGTATTAACAATTACAAAATCGTTATGATCTAGCCAACTAAGTAAAAACTCGCCAATAAGATTCTCATACGATACACCTTCTTTTACAAAACTATAAGCGACTTCTATAAGATCTTCGAAAGTGTATCGAATTCCGTTGAGCTTAAATCTGGTATGAACTTTATTGTATTTAGGCGTCACCTCCTATATCTTCTATGATTTTATAGTCTTCTTTTGGTGGTTCTGTAATAGTTCCAAAAAGTTTATCTTTCCAATCAGTCCAATTATATTTTTTGGAAAGAATAAAAAGTAATATAGGAAATACAACAAATACAGGAACAAATATTTCCATTAAACCCATAGTATCGGGATCTGACATATCTTTGAAAATAGAATGGGTTTGAAAAGCAGTCCAATCTGCCGTGACGAGCAGTGCTGTAAATAAGTTATTAGCGGCATGAAAGCCTAATGCTAATTCCATCCCTTCATCCATAAGAGTCATAATTCCTAGCATCAATCCTGTACCTATATAATATATCATGATAACATAGCCGAGTTTTTCAACTTCAGGATTGGCAATATGAAGTAAGCCAAACACTACAGATGTGGTAATTAATGGCACCCATTTATTTTTTACAATAACACCAATCCCTTGCATTAAATACCCTCTAAACAAATACTCTTCGAAACTTGTTTGTAATGGCACTAATACAATGGCTATAACACTAAGTATTAAAAAAGGTACTAATTTGAAATTAAATATATAATCTTCGGGTGTTAAACTGTAATCTATTAAAACAAAACTACTCGATACAATTCCCCAAAGAAAGAAAATAAACCAAAAGCGCTTCCAATCTATTTTTTTTCGAGTGGTTGTTAAATCTTTAAATGATAGTTTGTGAAAATGTTTTGTCACTAACAATAGGCCAGCCAAGCCTACTGCAAAAGATAATAACATTAAAAAGAGGTTTAAGTTGGGCTCTAAAAGTCCCATCATTTTTGTTTCGTCTAAACCTAATAAATTATCTCCATCTTTCATTGCTTTATACAAAACGGCAGCCGTAAAAGGTATTTGTCCAATAATTACGGCTATAACAATAATTGCTGTTCCTAACAAATACCGCCACCATTCATGAAATCCTTTAAAAGCTTGAGCTATATACATATTTTATAAATTTATGTTCCAATTAATGCTGTTATTATAGTGCAATGTACCATTTTTAACCTGTAATGGTGAATCAAAATTATTCGTAAACAATCCACCAGTTCCAAGCCCTTGTGGCATATTATTTTGTTTGCTATATGTATATTGAGCAATCGCATTAAGTCCAATATTACTTTCTAAAGCACTGGTAATCCACCATCCTATTTGATACTGCTCTGCAATATCAATCCACGCATCACTGCCTTTAAAACCTCCTACTAAACTTGGTTTTAAAATAATATATTGTGGATTTATGGTTTGTAGTAATTCTTGCTTCTTTGTTACAGAAAAAATGCCTATTAATTCTTCATCTAAAGCGATTGGTAATGGGGTAACTTTACATAATGCACTCATTGCTTGTATTTGCCCCTGTTTTATGGGTTGTTCAATAGAATGTAAATCGAAGTCTGATAAGGTTTTTAATTTTTCTAAAGCTTCTGAAGGTAGAAATGCTCCATTAGCATCTACTCGTAATTCAATATCTTTAGAAGTAAATTCTTTTCTAATGGATTTTATAAGATTTATTTCAGTTTGAAAATCAATTGCTCCAATTTTCATTTTAATACATGAGAAACCTGCATCTAATTTTTCTCTTATTTGCTGTTTCATAAATGTTTCTGACCCCATCCAGATTAAACCATTTATTGAGATTGAAGCTTTACTTTGAGTAAATTTTGACGGAAATAATTCAAATCTATTTTGGCTTTCTAAAGACTTAAAAGCCATTTCTAAACCAAATTGAATACTAGGAAACTCAATTAATTCAAATAATAAATCATCGAAAGTATTATTAATGTTTTTACACAGCCATTTTAGTTTTTCTTCATAATCAGGTCTATCGTCAGCAGAAAGCCCTCTAAAGATTCCACACTCCCCTATACCTTGCTTTTCTTCAGAATTTAAAATAAGAAACCAGGTCTCTTTGGTTTTTAAAACACCCCGTGAAGTACCACTAGCCTGTTTAAAATTTAAAATGTATTTTTTATACGATGCAACTATCATCTACAATTCTATAAAATCACCAATTTCAAGAAGCATTAAATCTTTTTCTTTCTCGAAAAACTTTCGTTTTGCTACCTCATGGTCAATTTCAATATATCCGAATGTATCAAAATGATAGCCTAATACTTTATCGCATGCAACAAAATCACTTGCTAAAATAGCATCATCTATGCCCATAGTAAAATTATCACCAATAGGTAAAATGGCTAAATCCAATTTTGTTTGTAGCGGAATAAGCTTCATATCGAAAGTAAGAGCTGTATCTCCTGCTATGTATATATTTTTATGCTCCCCTTCTATCACAAAACCTCCTGGCTGACCACCATAACTTCCATCGGGAAAGGATGATGTATGAATCGCATTGACGTACTTAACGGTACCAAAATCAAAATCCCAGGTACCTCCATGATTCATAGGGTGACATTCTATTCCTGATTTTTCAAAATGCGTGGCAATCTCAAAATTAGCAACCACAACAGCACCAGTTCGTTTTGCTATAGCTTCGACATCTAAAATATGATCTTGATGCGCATGTGTTACTAAGATATAATCAGCTTTTAATGTATCTATATTAATATGCGATGCTTTTGGGTTTCCAGAAATAAATGGATCTACAAGTATATCAACATCGTTTACTTGTATGCCTAAACTAGCGTGACCGTAAAATGTGATTTTCATTATTTTATGATATTAAAATTTAGCTACAGTAAAATACAAAAAAACTACAACAAATGCCCTAACCCCATTAGTATGGCCAGTAAAACAGTTGTTAATGCCAGCTTTTTAAGCTCTGGATCCAATAATTTAGGATCTTTATTCTTACTTACCTTTTTAAGATGAATTAGTAAGGGAATATAAGCTACAACAAAAATCAGGTTGTACGGAGATGTATAATATAGTATTCCGAATAAGGCAGATAAAACAATAGCTAATCCTATTAATGTATAATGATATATCTTAACATTCTTAATTCCAATCTTTACTGCCAATGTTATTTTATTTGATTTTTCATCAGATATAATGTCTCGCATATTATTAAGGTTAAGAACTCCTGCACTTAACAACCCTACAGCACAAGCTGGAAGGAAAACAACATGATCTATTGTTTTTGCATACAACACATAACACCCTATAACACTCACTAAACCAAAAAAAATAAAGACAAAAACATCGCCCAATCCTCTATACCCATAAGCATTGTTTCCTACTGTATATTTTATAGCTCCGACAACAGATGCAATACCGAGAATAAAAAACAAAAGTGTAAGCAAAAAATGTTTAACTCCAAATGCGCTAAAAATGAGTAAAAAAGCCAAGCCAATAGAAATTAAAACGTTAATTTTAATAGCATTAAACATCTCTTCTGGCGAAATTTTTCCAGATTGTATAGCCCGTTCTGGGCCAATTCTATCATTATTATCGGTACCTTTAACACCGTCGCCATAATCATTGGCCAGATTAGATAATATTTGAAAACTTAGCGTGGTAAAAATAGCAAGAATGCCTATTTTCCATTCAAAATATCCGTTATATTCTGCTAAACATGATGCTAAAATAATCCCTGATATTGATAAAGGTAACGTCCTTAAACGCATTGTAGAAATCCAAAGAGAGACTCTATTCATTATGGAATCCATTTTTTATTAAAATTAGGCTTGCGCTTTTCTAAAAAGGCATTTCTACCTTCTATAGCCTCATCTGTCATATAAGCCAAACGAGTGGCTTCACCTGCAAATACTTGTTGTCCAACCATACCATCATCTGTTAAATTCATGGCAAATTTAAGCATCTTTATAGATGTTGGAGATTTGGCTAATATTTCTTGTGCCCATTCATAAGCAGTATCTTCTAACGATTCATGAGGCACTACTGCATTTACCATACCCATATCGTATGCTTCTTGTGCAGAATAATTTCTTCCTAAGAAAAATATTTCACGTGCTTTTTTCTGCCCAACCATCTTTGCTAAATAAGCAGACCCATAGCCACCATCAAAGCTGGTAACATCTGCATCCGTTTGCTTGAAAATGGCATGTTCTTTACTTGCTAGCGTTAAATCACAAACAACATGTAAACTATGTCCACCTCCTACTGCCCATCCTGGAACAACAGCTATCACTGCTTTTGGCATAAACCTGATTAAACGCTGAACTTCTAAAATATTTAAACGATGATATCCATCTTCTCCAACATAACCTTGGTGTCCTCTAGCTTTTTGATCGCCTCCACTACAAAAGGAATACACACCATCTTTGGTCGATGGCCCTTCGGCAGATAAAAGTACAACACCTATATTTACATCTTCATTAGCATCATAAAAAGCATCATATAACTCACTCGTTGTTTTTGGTCTGAAAGCATTGCGTACATCTGGTCTGTTAAAAGCTATACGGGCGACACCTTGTCTTTTTTTGTACGTAATATCTTCGTATTCTTTAACAGTTATCCAATTCTCTTGGCTCATTTTTATTATTTTAGTCAAAAATAAATTTTATTTCATTAAATAGCTTACTTCATCATGAAAAATAAATTCTTAACCTCTGTTTTATTTCTTTCCATACTTCTAGCGCACTCTCAATCTTATAATTTTAAAACTATTATAGATTTAGAAACCACAGAAGTTATTAGCCAAGGCAATACAGGAACTTGCTGGAGTTTTTCAACGTCATCTTTTCTGGAAAGTGAAATAATTCGCCTTACTAACCAGAAAATTGATTTATCTGAAATGTATAACGTCCGCCATACGTATTTAAATAAATCATGGAATTATGTTATGAGACAAGGAAAAACACAATTTAGTGAAGGAGGGTTAGCACATGATGTCATCAATAGCATTTCTAAACATGGATTCGTACCAAATCATAGCTATACAGGTTTAATAAATGGTAATAAGAAGCATGATCATTCTAAACTAATAGATACCTTAAAAACAACTTTAGATAACTATATAAAAGCTCCTAAATCCTTTAATTGGAAACATGATATTAATAAAATTTTAGACACTTACCTTGGTAACAATATTGAAAATTTCAATTATAATGGCACTGAATATACGCCGCTCTCTTTTATGAAGCAGGTGAAAATTAATCCCAAAAATTACATAACACTTACATCATTTTCGCATGTACCCTACCACACAAATTTTATACTGAATATTCCTGATAACTTTTCTAATGGCACCTTTTTTAATGTAAAACTAAACAAGCTGGTACTTATTATAAATAATGCACTTAAAAAAGGTTTCACCATTGAATTAGACTGTGATGTTAGCGAAAAATCATTTTCTCCAAAACATGGATTAGCAATCATTCCCGCAGATGACATAACATTAGAAGATGCTTTGGTTAACATATCGAAAGAAAAAGAAATAACACAGGAATTTAGGCAACAAGAGTTTGAGAATTACAACACCACAGATGATCATTTAATGCATATAACTGGATTATTAAAGGATCAGAATGGAACAACTTACTATAAAGTAAAAAATTCATGGGGAAAAAACTCAAAAAGAGTTAATAATGGCGGGTATATTTTTATGAGTGAAGCATATCTCAAATTAAAAACTATTTCTGTAATGCTGCATAAGGATGCACTTGATAAAAAAACTCTTAAAAAATTGAGAAAAGCTTAAATATCACAAGTCAATTTTGCCATAATACTAAAAATTAAAAATACCTATTTTTAAACATTGTTTGTAGTCTTTTGTTTATTACTTTTGTCGATATTTATTTTTTGTCGGCAAAATTCGTTTTTTATCGATAAAAGTAGTATTTTGCCGATTATTAAAACACCCGAATCTATGATACTTACAATTGCTATCTCCCTCGCAGCATTAGTAGCTATTAATTTTTTACTACTAAAATTTAGTACTAATAAAATTGATAGAACAACAACTAAAGCGAATAAAAAGCCTGTGGTACTTACACCACAAATCACCATTGAATTGGAGTCTGAGAGACTTGCTCCAACAGGAAGTTAGTTTTACTAAAATGCTTGTTTCCAAACCAATACCCCCTGTTAGCACTTAAAGGCGAAGGGTGTCCAGAAGTTAATACTTTATGTTCACTACTATTTATTAATCTTATTTTTTGCTTGGCATAACCACCCCAGAGTAAAAATACAATGCCTTGTTTATTTTCACTTATTATTCTTATAATAGCATCTGTAAAAGTTTCCCAACCTTTTTTTTGATGACTCCCAGCTTGATGTGCTCTAACTGTTAATGTTGCATTTAATAATAAAACACCTTGATCGGCCCAACGCATAAGATTACCACTTTCTGGGTATGAGATTCCTAAATCTGTTTCTATCTCTTTAAAAATATTAATTAATGATGGAGGATGATTGATGCCATCATTAACAGAAAAGCATAATCCATTTGCTTGTCCAGGTCCATGATAAGGATCTTGCCCAATAATAACGACCTTGACGTTATCAAAGTGACAATGATTAAAAGCGTTAAAAATTTGATTTCCTGGTGGGAAGCACGTTTGAGATTTGTACTCCAATTTAACAAAGTTTGCTAAATCATTAAAATAAGGTTTACTAAACTCCTTTTCTAAATAAGGCTTCCAGCTTTCGTGAATATCTACATTCATTTTAATTAGATAATATTCTTACTAATAATTCTTTTAATAAATCACCTTGAGGAACAGCATTAGCCCCTACACCTTTACTTTTCACATCAAACTCCCTCAATATAGAAACTACAGCACTTACTTTTCGCATTGGGTAATGTCTCGCCGCTGCAATATATTCGTTTACAAAATATGGGTTCACTTTTAAAGCGGATGCTACATTTCTTGGGGACTTATCACTCAAGCCATGAAAATGAAGCAATTGCGAAAAGAAATTAAATAATAAAGACACCGTTACAACCATAGGATTATCCTTAGGGTTTTCTGCAAAATAATTAATAATTTGATAAGCCTTTATGGTATTTTTTTCACCAATAGCTTTACGTAACTCAAAATTATTATAGTCTTTACTAATCCCTATATTCTCTTCAATATGCTCAGGTGAAATTTGAGTTTCCTTTGGTAAAATAATTTGAAGTTTTTCAAGTTCATTATTTATTTTACTTAAATCTGTTCCCAAAAACTCTACAAGCATTTGTGCTGCTTTAGGTGAAATAGAATAATTTTTAGGGGATAATACCCTACGAATCCAATCTGCTACCTGGTTTTCATATAGTTTTTTACTTTCGTAAACTACACCTGTTTTTTTTAGCGTTTTATATAACGACTTACGTTTATCTATTTTTTTATACTTATAATTGACTACTAAAACAGTTGTAGGTTGTGGATTCTCTGCATAAGATACCAGCTTTTCAATAGTACGCGACAAATCTTGAGCTTCTTTGATAATAACTACCTGATGTTCTGCCATCATTGGGTAGCGTTTCGCATTACTAACTATATCTTCTATTGCTATATCTCTACCATATAAAACCATTTGATTAAAACCACGCTCTTCTTCTGCTAAAACACTACTTTCAATAAAATCGGAGATCTTATCAATATAATAAGGCTCCTCTCCCATTAAAAAGTAAATAGGTTTTAAATTTTTATTCTTTATATCGGTAACTAATTGTTTGACTTCGTCCAAACTATCTTAAATTTTCAAATTACAAATTCTAAACTCCAAATAAGAATAACAATTTATTAGGATTTCATGCTTGAATATTGCGATTTCTGGTTTTGTAACTTAACTTTGAAAAAAATCAGTAGGCATTAATGCAAGCACTTAATTTTCCAAAATTTTCGTTTCGATTCAAAAATAGCGAAAATAAAATTTCTATTTTCGATAGTATTCGTAAAAAATTTGTGATTTTACAACCCGAAGAATGGGTACGCCAGCACTGTGTTCAATATTTAATAAACAATAAAGGCTATCCCAAATCTTTAATTAACGTTGAAAAAGAATTGATTGTTAACTCTTTAAGAAAACGATACGATATTGTAATATACAATTCTAATGGAAGTATTCATCTAATAGTAGAGTGCAAAGCACCAAAAATCACTATAAATCAAAGTACATTCGATCAAATAGCACGTTATAATTTAGAGTTAAATGCCTCATATTTGATGGTTACCAATGGATTAAATCATTATTATTGCCAAATGGATTTTGAGAATGAGCGTTATAATTTTTTAAAAGAAATTCCTGATTTTAGTAAACAGCCTCAGTAGCCCGTTTTTAATAAATTTATAGTTAAGACAAAATAACCTTTTTTAAATCATACTCTTGAAAATAGCAATCGTTATATTAAACTGGAATGGTAAAAAACTTTTAGAGCAATTTTTACCGTCTGTAATTGAATATTCCAAAGAAGCGACAATATATATAGCCGATAACGCCTCTACAGATGATTCTATTTCTTTTCTAAAAGCCACTTACCCATCCATAAAAATAATTCATAATAAGGAAAACGGCGGATATGCTAAAGGTTATAATGAAGCTTTAAAAGAGATAAAAGCAGATCTTTTTTGTTTACTAAATAGTGATGTAGAAGTTACTAAAAACTGGTTACCTCCTATTATTGACACTTTTAAAAAAGAAGTCAATACCGCTATAATTCAGCCTAAAATATTAGATTACAAAAAGAAAGATTATTTTGAATATGCTGGCGCTGCTGGTGGTTTTATAGACAAATATGGCTATCCATATTGCCGAGGTCGTATTTTTAATACTATTGAAAAAGACTCAGGACAGTATAATGACAATTCTGAAATATTTTGGGCATCTGGTGCTTGCTTTTTTATTAGAAGCACTGTGTTTTATCAGTTAAATGGATTGGATGAGTACTTTTTTGCACATATGGAAGAAATAGACATATGTTGGCGTACCAGGAACTTGGGGTATACTATAAAACATATTGGAAAATCTGAGGTTTACCATGTGGGCGGTGCTACACTTAATAGTACTAATCCTAAAAAAACCTATCTGAATTTTAGAAATAGTTTGTTTACACTCACCAAGAATGCCAAAGGATTATTATTTCCTCTCATATTTGTTAGATTAATTTTAGATGGCATTGCTGGAATAAAGTTTTTTCTTGAACTTAAACCAAAGCATACTATAGCAGTAATAAAGGGACATTTTGGATTCTACTATAATTTAAGAAGGCTATTAAAACAACGAAAGTCCACAAGAAATAAAATAAAATATTATCAAAAAACATCCATTGTGTTTGATTATTTCGTAAATAACAAGACTAATTACAAAAGTTTATAGCATAGTTAGCAAAAGTTTTGTTAACATGATTAAAATTTAGCGTTTTTTATATACTTTTGTTCAATCAATATAAAAAGAAAACAAATCCCACCACAACTCATTATGAAAAGACTTTTATTACTTAGTTTATCAACAACGCTTCTATTAAGCTCTTGTGTTTCTAAAAAACAATTTACAGACTTAGAAGCTAAACAAAAAGAAACTCAAGATTTACTTAACTCAGCAACGGTAAAATTAAATTCTTGTATTACAGACAAAGCATCTGCAACAGCAAGAGCTACAGCTTTAGAAGAGCAAATAGCAGATTTACGTAAAAACAATGATAACCTACAGGTACTATCTGCGAAAGGGGCTAGCAACATTGAAAAAACTTTAGAAAGTATTAAAGAAAAAGATTTAAAAATCACACGTCTACAAGATGCCATCACTAAAAAAGATAGTGTTACTTTAGCTTTAGTTACTAGCTTTAAACGTGAAGTAGGTATAAATGATCCAGATATTGAAGTAAATGTTGAAAAAGGTGTTGTATTTATCTCTATTGCCGATAAATTATTATTCAAAAGTGGTAGTTACAATGTAACAAGTAAAGCTAAAGATGTATTAGCTAAAGTTGCTAAAGTAGTTAACAGCAAACCTGATTTTGAATGTATGGTAGAAGGTCATACAGATAGCGTTCCTTACAAAAAAGCTCCATTATTAGATAACTGGGATTTAAGTGTAAAACGTTCTACATCTATTATTAGAGTATTAGAAACTTTAAATGTAAATCCTAATCGATTAATAGCTGCTGGACGTAGTTCTTATGTACCATTGGTAGATAATGATACTGCTGAAAACAGATCAAAAAACAGACGTACACGTATCGTGGTTCTTCCTAAAATCGATCAGTTTTATGACATGATTGAAAAAGAAATGAAAAACCTTGAAGCTGGTGGAAACTAGTCAGTTTTAAAAAATATAAATCAAAGCTCAACTTTTTAGTTGGGCTTTTTTTATGGAGTTATTTATTTTGGTTAAGCTTATTGTTATGCTGGGATTTAATTAAACATCCTATCTTAGTATCAATTGAATCTATTTAAAATCTCTTAAATTTGTTAGTATGAGGGTGCTTGAATGTTAATAAAATAAGCATACTCTCACCTCAAATTTGTAATAAGTTTAATATAGAATCATGGTAAAAACAACTCACTTTAGTGGTGCAAAATATACAAAACAAACTATGTTTCATGTTATCTCTAAACTATCTGAACTTAAGAAATATACACTAAAATTGAAAAAGTATGGCCTTATTGTTTTAATTGTATTCACAGCTTGTGCTAAAAAGAAAACTAGCATACCAGAAACAGACTTTTGCTCACAAATTCACAGAAATGATAATATAACGCTTTCAAATGAGCTTGAAGATGTATCTGAATTGATGAAAACAAAAACGGGTGTATATGTTCTGGAAGATGGTAGTGGTTCTATGGTTGCTAGAGCATGGCTAAGTGAATATGCAGAAAAAACCATAGACATACAATACTTTATTTTTTCAACAGATAATGTAGGTCTTATTGCTTGTGATTATTTAATAAGAGCGGCCGATCGTGGTGTTAAAGTAAGAATTATTGTTGATGACATTATGGTAGATGCAGACATACAAGATTTACTCACATTCAGTTCACATGAAAATATTACAGTAAAAATTTACAATCCTGGCGTTAATTTAGGAAAAAACCTTTTTAATAAAATAACGAAATTCGCAACCGATTTTAGAGCTGCTAATCAACGAATGCATAACAAAGCTTTTATTGTAGATGGTAAAGTAGTTATAACAGGTGGTCGAAATATTGCAGATGAATACTTTGACTATGACCATGAGTATAATTTTAGAGATAGAGATATTCTCTTATTAGGTAAAGAAACGGGAAAAGTCAATAATTCCTTTGATGCATTTTGGAATAGTGATTTAAGTAAAAATATTACGAATATCATTGAAGATGATTCAGTAACTATACATTCAGAAAACAGATTTGACAACCTTCATGAGTATGCATGTAATCCAGACAATTTTTGGCCACAAATAAGAGAAAGAATAGAAAATTTGCCTGATACATTTAAAGAAATTAAAAACTCTGGAGCGCTAGTTTGGTTAGAAGATGTAGAATTTGTTTCTGATATTCCAGGTAAAAATGATGGTAAAAATGGTCTAGGAGGAGGTGGTATATCTACCAGTGCATTAATTAACTTAGTCAAGAATGCTAAATCTTCTATTGAGATTCAAACACCTTATTTAATTACCTCCAAACTAAGTCAAAATCTATTTAGAGATGCTATTAAACGTGGTGTAAAAATTAGAATCCTCACCAACAGCCTAGCTTCAACAGATAATGTAGAAGCCTTTAGTAGCTACCAAACTAGCAGAGCAAAGCTCTTACATACTGGTGTAAAAATTTATGAATTCCGACCAGATGCGGCAGAACGCATGAAGATAATAACTGGTGAATTACAAGAAACCTTGGAACATAAACCCATATTCGGACTTCATGCAAAAACTATGGTCGTTGATAATCAAATTACAGTAATAGGTACTTTTAACCTTGACCCTCGAAGTGCAAATTTAAATACAGAATGCGTTGTTATTGTTAATTCTGATAAAATTGCCAGAGGTGTTTTAAAAGGTATGGAAGAAGAATTTAAACCCGAAAACTCATGGGAAACAACATTAGACTTTAACCCCGATTCTGAGGTAACTAAATATAAACGTGTAAAAACCTGGACACGAAAAATAATTCCAAAGGAAATTTTGTAACCCAAGTATTTGTTGTGAATTGCTTTCAGAATTGTATTTTTACTTAGCATTCACAGTTCATAACCTTCAGAACGTACACTCTGTTAGTTGTGAATTGCTTTCAGAATTGTATTTTTACTTAGCATTCACAGTCTGTTATGTTGGTTATTGTTTTCATGATGTGTTGTGAATTGCTTTCAGAATTGTATTTTTACTTAGCATTCACAGTCAAATCTTTTACTTACTACATTAGAAATAGTTGTGAATTGCTTTCAGAATTGTATTTTTACTTAGCATTCACAGTGAATTTGAGTATAAAAACTTGTTGGGACGAGTTGTGAATTGCTTTCAGAATTGTATTTTTACTTAGCATTCACAGTTTGAAAAATTTAAAATTAAGAATCGATTCAGTTGTGAATTGCTTTCAGAATTGTATTTTTACTTAGCATTCACAGTCGGAATAAGCGGAGGAGACAATAGGAGCTCGTTGTGAATTGCTTTCAGAATTGTATTTTTACTTAGCATTCACAGTCAATAGAAGAAAGATCACAAAAGCTGCAACGTTGTGAATTGCTTTCAGAATTGTATTTTTACTTAGCATTCACAGTCGATTTAAAGGAATACGGGCTCAACGCTAAGTTGTGAATTGCTTTCAGAATTGTATTTTTACTTAGCATTCACAGTTATCACAAAACCCTTATCATCTATACAATCGTTGTGAATTGCTTTCAGAATTGTATTTTTACTTAGCATTCACAGTTTTGTTCCATATCCTTGTTAGGATTTCTAAGTTGTGAATTGCTTTCAGAATTGTATTTTTACTTAGCATTCACAGTATATTTTCAATTTTATGAAACTTGTTCTGGTTGTGAATTGCTTTCAGAATTGTATTTTTACTTAGCATTCACAGTATACCTCTATCCGAGAGGGTATGTTGAGCAGTTGTGAATTGCTTTCAGAATTGTATTTTTACTTAGCATTCACAGTTTAAGCCCATCTAATCCCACGACTGATATAGTTGTGAATTGCTTTCAGAATTGTATTTTTACTTAGCATTCACAGTTTACTCCTTGATTTAATGAACCGTATAGGAGTTGTGAATTGCTTTCAGAATTGTATTTTTACTTAGCATTCACAGTACAGATAGTAAAAGTAATTTTTGACACAGGGTTGTGAATTGCTTTCAGAATTGTATTTTTACTTAGCATTCACAGTAAGGGACGAGTGGTTTAAAGACCATGGCTCGTTGTGAATTGCTTTCAGAATTGTATTTTTACTTAGCATTCACAGTATATCAAGATATAAAATATTGATATACTGAATGTTAAGTATTACACTAGGATTTAAAATATTAAATATTTTTATAAGTCTCAACTAGACTAGTCCAAAAATCTAATTTCTAGAATAACTCTAACTGTTGCGAAGGTTTTTCTAACTCTGTTGGTTTTTGCCCATAGAATAATTGCATCATCCCAAATTGTTTATCTGTTATTTGCATGACGCCCACTTTACCATATTCAGGCAAACTCTTTTTAACACGTTTTGTATGAACTTCTGCATTCTCACGACTGGCACAAAATCGCATATAGATACTAAATTGAAACATGGTAAACCCATCGTCCAACAAATTTTTTCTAAACTTTGTAGCACGTTTTCTATCTGTTGCAGTTTCTGTTGGTAAGTCAAAAAACACTAATACCCACATACTTCTATATTGATTTAATCTTGAAAACCTTTCGTTTTCCATAATTTATTCTATACCATAGCATGTTTTTAAATCAAACTAGTTCTGGGTATAGCACTTTTCTACTAATACCAGTAAAACATTCATATAAACTATTAGTTGTTCTGCTCATAGCCACCATCAGTGGGCTTTTATTGCCATCTATAACCACATCCATAACAGGTAATTGTAACAAACTGGTTTTTAATGAGGTGGTTAATTCTTCAAAGGGTTCCTCAGACTGGACAATATCATTAACCAAAACATCTACAAAAACGCGATAAGGCTCCATAATATCATCGGCTAAACAAAAGGCATTGTACTTATTACGATGAAAAATCCCCACCGATGGTAACATACCACTGCTTACTAAAGCACGAGCGGTTATCCCTCTTAAAATAGCATACCCATAATTTAATAAATTATTAGGTGCATTTCCATGCTGCCCTCTTGTGAAATTTTCAATACCAAAAAGGTGCTGCCAATAATAAACTGCCGCCCGACTTTCATGATTTTCGGTATCGCCACTCTTAACATTACTTGCCCATTTATACATTTTTCGTGCAGGAATATTACGTTTTTCCATAAAACAAGCCTGATTATTAATTTTTGCACTAATAGTTTGTTGCCATAAGTTTTTTTGTAAGGGTACACTAGCATTCAATTGATGGCGCATACGCTCGGTCTGTTCACTGTGCCCTACAAGTGGTTGCAATAAGCTAATAGGCATGTGGTAGCTATCGCAACTAATTATTGCCGCTTTATTTTGAATAAGCTTTGCCAATAAACCGTTACTTATGGTAATTTGCTGACTCTCTAATACTAGCATACCAATATCTTCAATGGGCACTCTTTTAGGTGGTACATTTTCCTCTGGATAATTAACTACCAATTGTTTGTTTTTTGTACTCAAATAGGCTGGATTACTAAAAAAGAGGGTGCGTTTTATCATAATTAGTACTCTCCAATTTTAATTATTTTCCCTAAATTATCTAGCTTAATTTTTTGGCATTTCCCAATTAACTTGCCATAACTTTGTAATTCTTTGTATGCAAAATCTGAAACATTATTTAAGGTAGTTTCTAAATGGTGCCTAAAAACAAAATTTGGCTGTCCATTGGTTTTAATAGAGAGTTTCTGGACTCTATATAAGTTTTTAGAAATCAGGCTATAATTACTTGTATCAAGTAAGTCTATTTCGGGTGTAAGATCATCATCACAAAAAACAAAGTAGTCATTAATTTGAAGATTGAATAGATATTCCCATCCTAGTTCATGTTGTTTTTTAATTATAGGCACATTTTGTTTGGAACGTTCTACTGCTTCAAAAAAACTTACTTTTTCTCCATGTATTTTTTCTTTATCATCTTTATATATGGCTATATGATGATTGTTTCCTAGGTTTACATAACCTCTACCAACATATTGTAAGTCAGAATATCTTGCTTTAGTTTTAGTACGTTTTATTTCGATAGTTTTATTTTTATCAAGGTAAATAGGGTTTTCTTCAAGATTAGAAAATGCGAGCTTTTTATTTCCTTTAAATGTATTTAATCGATCTGTTAAAATAGTCTGAATTCCTTTATCAATAACATTTTCGATTTTTAAGTTTTCGTCTATAGGTTTTCTAATCACAAATACATTTTCAAAGCACACTACTTCTTTTAAAGGTTTTCCTTTATGTAGCAGAGGGCTATTCTTTAGTCTTTTAACATCAAAAGCTCTGGTCACATTATTGTTGAATTTTTCCAAATGCGATTTCACAGAGTTTTTTATAGAATCATCAATTATCAAATCAACATACTCTATTAAAAATCTCTTATTTAATATAATTGGTTTTGTTTTAACTTGCTTTATTTTTCCATAAACAGTTTCTTCATGTAACTTTCCTCTTGGAGTTAATGTAGTTTGGATATACTCTTTATTCTTTGCTTTTATCTTGTTTATATTTTTAGTAATTACTTTATTCTTTTGTTTAAAAGAGATTAAAGTATCATCCAAAGCAAGTTTCACATCTTCACGTAAACTACTCCAAGGCATGCTAAATTTTTGAGCAGCTATTTTAACATTGTCATTGTTTTCATTATATCTTTTTTCAAATGATGCATTTAGAGTATTTAAATGTTCAATATGACTTTGTTTAGTTAAAGCCACAACAATAGCATCTAAAGCATGGTGTCTGTGGTCATCTCGCTTACTCCAAAATACTTTATTTCCATTTTTATCTAAATGAAAAATTTGTTCAACCTTTTTCCCTTTATTACCGTTTGTTTTAATTTCTCTTAGTTCTGTTTGTTTAATATTTCGATACTTGTCTAGGTTTAAATCTTGAATAATAAATGATAATTCCCATTGACTCTTTAATAAATCAGTAACAGAACCACTCGTTGTAGTTATCTCTTTGGAAACTTTGGATAAAATTTCTTTAGCCTTTTTTGCTATATATTGTGTTTCACTTATTTGCCTATTTATAAAACCATCTGGGATATTTTCCGAAGCCATTAACAGCTTTTCTTTTTTAGGTTTGAACATTTTTTTATTGCCCTTAATTAAAGATACATAAGTAATCAAAGACGTTTCACCTTTAGAAGTCATGTAATCAAAAGCAGTTTTATTTCCTTTCTCTCTATTAAGCGTCGATTCACAAAGTGCTTTATTTTGAAATGAATCATCAAATAATCTCGATTTTGGTATGATATGTTCAATATCATAATCTTGAGTGAATAACCTTGAAGGTTGAATTGGATTTCCCGAGTAAAGTGATACCCAATTTGTTTCTTCAGCTAACTTATATTTTATAATATCATTTCTGCTGGGTCGGGTTATATTGAATTCTGTCTTTAAAATTTCTCTTATAGCCTCATGTTTTTTGGTGCTATCATTTATTCGTTTAGTTAAAATTTTTCGCCGCTTTGCGTTCATACGTAACTCACGAGCCATTTCTATTCTAATTTCATCTGGACGACCTAAACTAACATCTTCAATTACACTATTAACAAGGTTTATAAGCTGATTCATTACTTTTTCAACAACAGGATTACGCAGGCTATTTTTTGATAACAATTTTAACTCCTTTGGTTGCCAATTATCTTTTTCATCATTTGTAATCCAGTTAGAATGTCTGTACCCAACTTGTTCACAAGCTTCTGTATAATTCAGTCCTTGCCTCATATATGGTAATATTTTTCGTATCGCTCTGGCAGATAGGTTTCCATATTTTAATTTATAATTCACTTGCTTAGCAATAACCTTAGCTTGTTTATCATTAAAACTAAATTTTAGTTTTAAGTTTTTAATAAGGTTATTACTACTTTTTGCCGAATAGATTAAATGCCACAATTGCACAATTGGTTGTTTATCAAAATCATTGCCTTTTTTAGAAATATCTAAGTCTAAAATATCAGTGGTATCATATTTTGTTTCATCAAAAATTTCTAATAATTCAGCCCGTGTTGTATTTCCATCAATTTTTTCAAAATTCAAACTATATTCATTTGTATTTAGGCCTAGTTCTTTTAGTATTTTTCTGTCTGTTAATTTTTCTGATTCTTGCAACTTATCAAATAAACACTCTTTTTGTTCTTGATTTAGAGTATATTCTTCTGAAAACCTATTTACAATAACAATATCATGTAACCGTTGCCAAATTCGGAATTCCTGGAACAAAGGAGATGATATTGGAATTACCTTGTGGTGTTTTTCAAACTCACACTCGGACAATAATCCTTTTTGCGATTTTAAATCGCGTTGATAAAAAATAATTTCGGATTTTATTATTTTCTTTAATTCATTGGTTAGTTCTGGGTAATGTTTAGACTGTTCTTTCCAAATAACGTCAAATTCATTACTATAGCTTTGGCGTGAATAAACTCTGTTTTTTAACCGAGCTAATGGATTCATTTGTAATAACTCATAGAATTTTTGACCAATAGTTATATTTCTTTCTATTAACTCATCGTCACGCTCTGAAATTTCAGAAAGGTATATAGAGTCGTTGTCATCATCATTAGTTTTTCTATTACTCTGATAACCTCGCTTTCCATTTAATAGAAATAATACTTTTGCCAAATCTCTTTTTTCAAGTTTTTGTTCTATAGCAAGAGCTCTTTCTTTATATAAGTTTAATGAATTTTCAGTTTTTAAATCATCTTCTTTTGAAATAAAATCTAAATCAAGAAGAATTTTTAAAAGTCTAGCTCTTCTTTGCTTAAACCGCTGATTATTTCTTCTAGCACCTCGTTTTTGAGTACGCTCTAGATTTGTAGATAGTGCATTACCTTTTGAAAACTCATCTTTTTCGTTAACCGTTAACGGTATAATTCTAACACCTGCTTTAACAATTTTTGGAGATTCTTTATTGGTTTCAGCCTCATTTATAAACGCCCAACCTATCGAGTTTGTTCCCAAATCCAGTCCTAAAATTTTTTTCATATTATATGTTTCCTCTAATTTAAATGCTTTGTTATAAAAGCTATTACGTAAAACCGTAATAAGCTTATTATCTTTTTTATATATTTGTAATACAATTCTAAAAGCAATTCACAATAAGGATTATTCCGTTGTGAAAACATTCAAAGCGGTTCTTAACGAATCGCTTTTTTTATTAGAGCTATTTGCTAGTTTAATTTTATTACTATAAAGTTTTAGGGGGAATTATAAAAATAAGAAATATTTATATGTAACCTCTTTATTATATAAAGAAAATTCTGTAATAAAAAATAATTCTAATTTTGAAATATAAAAATGTAGAAATAAATGAGTTTCCTGCCTTCGTAAGAGTTTAAAAAATCTCCAAACTCCCCTTGCCTTCTCTTATAACAACAGGTTCAGCTTCAGAAAGATCGATAACAGTTGAAGCTTCATTATCTCCATACCCGCCATCAATAACCAAATCTACGAGATGTTCCCATTTTTCTAAAATAAGCTCTGGATCTGTGGTGTACTCAATAACTTCATCATCATCACGTATTGAGGTCGATATAATCGGGTTTCCAAGTTGTTTTACAATATCTAAGGCAATATTATTGTCTGGCACACGAATACCAACTGTTTTTCTTTTTTTAAACGGGTTAGGCAACGATTTAGACCCTGGAAGAATGAATGTATAAGGACCTGGAAGCGCTCTCTTTAAAATTTTAAAAACCGAAGTGTCAATTTGCTTTACGTAATCACTTAAATTACTTAAATCATGACATACAAAAGAAAAATTAGACTTTTCAAGTTTAACACCTTTAATTCTTGCAATACGTTCTAAAGCTTTAATGTTGGTAATATCACAACCCAATCCATACACAGTATCTGTTGGATAGATAATAACCCCGCCACGTTTTAGAATAGCGACTACCCTTTCAATCTCCTTAGGATTAGGGTTTTCTTCATAGATTCTAAAAAAATCAGCCATAATAACTATCTTGCATTTTTCTTTGCAAAGTAAATATTATTTTCGTCATGAAAAATCTAAAACATCATTTCTTAAACTTAATTTTAATAATAACCCTCGGAAGCTGCTCTAATGGAGCAGCTGAAAAAGAAGATATTAATGGTTCTGATATAAAGGAATACCATGAAGAATTAAACATTTCCTATGGAAGTGATACCAATCAAAAATTCGACTTATACCTACCTGAAAACCGAAATTTAGATACTAAAACAATCATTTTAGTACATGGAGGTGGCTGGACTTCAGGCGATAAAAGTGATATGAACCCTATTAAAAATTTGTTACGTCAAGATTTTCCAAACTTAGCGATTGCAAATATTAATTATAGATTGGCGGATGCTAATAACCAGGCTTACCCCATGCAAATTGAAGATATTACTACTGTTGTTAACTATTTAAAAAATAATAAAGCAAAATATATCATTTCTGAAAACATTGGTTTTATTGGTACAAGTGCTGGTGCACATTTATCGCTATTATGGAGTTATGCTTTTGATAATGAAAATAACACAGATATGGTTTGCAGTATTGTAGGTCCAACGAATTTCACAGACCCTGCTTATCTAAATAATACCAATGCTGAATTACAAGGCATGCTAGACTTATTTGGTATTGATCCAACAACTTCTTTTTTAGAAGAAGCCAGCCCTTTTCATCGTGTTACTGCTTCTGCACCTCCTACTATCTTATTCTATGGTGGCAAAGACCCATTGATTCCAACAACACAAGGCACCGATTTACGAGATAAACTTGACAATTTAGGTGTCGTAAATCAATTTACATTATATCCAGATGCTGGTCACGGATGGATTGGTTTAGAACTAATTGACACATGGACAAAACTTAAAGTTTTCATAAATACCCATTTATAGTAGAAATGATGTAACAATTCATTCTTATCTTAGTCTTATTAATATGCTAAGGCTGTTTTATTTCATATTATTTCTGGCTTTTGGTATCAATCTGGCAAACGCAAATGATGATACCCCTACGCCTATTTTTTTTACTCAAGCTGAAGTCTTAAATAATCATACCACTAGAATTCCATTCAAACTGGTAGATCATTTAATGGTTGTTGAAGCAGAGCTTTTAAATAAAAAAGGAAACTTTATTATAGATACAGGCTCTGAAACCATGATTCTTAACAAGGTTCATTTTCCTGATTTTTATGACTACCAAAGGAAAAGCAAGGAGACCTCAGGTATTATAAAATCAATCGATAATTCATATGAAAAAAGAATTAAGGAGTTTGCCTTAGAAAGCTTAAAAGTTCATGACAAAGACTCCGATGTTGTTGATATTTCTCATATTGAAAAAAGTAAAAAGGTTAAGCTTTTAGGAATCATAGGTTATAGTGTTTTAAAAGATTATGAGGTTTTTATAGATCTCTACTTAAATCAAATAACGCTTACAAAAGTGGATCGCTATGGAAACAAGCTAAATGATAATGTATATTTGGAAAAAATTGTGGATAGCCTTCCTTTTCGTTTAAAAAATCATACTATTATAGTAAACGGAACAATTAATAATCAAAAAGTTAAGCTTGGAATAGACACCGCAGCAGAATTTAATCAGATAAATAGAAAAGTTAATAAAAAGGCCCTAAAATATTTTATTCCCAAAAGACGCTTATCTTTATCTGGTATAGGTAATAAAAAAATAGAAGTTTTGGCAGGAAAATTGCATCGTGTTAAATTAAGTGAAACGATTTATTTTGGTCCTATGTCAACAGTTTTAACAAATCTTAATAAAATGAACGAAGCCTTCGGTACCCAACTAGATGGTATCTTAGGTTATGAATTTTTCGCTCAAAAAAGAACTATTATTAATTATCAAAAAGAAACATTATATTTCATAAAATACCCACTAAACACACAGTGAAGCAAGTAAAACTATATATTAATTGTTTAATTTTTATTTTTATAAACTTTTACTCGTACGGACAAGATAATACGTTTAAAGGCTATGAAATAAAGGGAGACACTGTAGTGTTTGCTTTTGATGTTAGAGATTACTCAAAATTCACTCAAGAATATACTGGTCAAACGCATGATTTTGAAGATTTTGATATTGAAAATGTAGTAGTATCTGGAGAGTTCAATCTATGGTCTAGAGATAACTGGAAGATGAGAAAAATTGATGAATTCAATTATGAACTTAGAAAGAGTCTGGATGATTTTACTGATGAATTTTCATGGGAATTCAAATTTATTATTAATAATGCATACTGGGCAGAGCCTTCAAGAAACGATCCAAATATTTCTAAGGCACTTAAAAACGGGCGAAAACTCCGCGGTGTATATAACTTAAAAATGTATACGGCCTATCCTGACGAACATGGCAATGCTATTTTTAAATTAAAAGGCTACAAAAACGCAAAAAAAGTAATTTTAGCAGGTTCATTTAACAAATGGAATGAATCGCTTTTTAAAATGAATAAAACAGAGACTGGCTGGGAGTTAACACTACAAATGAAGCCAGATAAATATCAATACCGTTTTATTGTTGATGGCCAATGGATGGAAGATCCAGATAACCATAGCAAAACAGAAAATGAATTTAATGAATATAATTCTGTAATTGATATCAAAGAATACACAGCATTTAAACTTAAAGGATATACCAATGCCAAAAAAGTAATTCTTGCTGGCTCTTTTAATAACTGGAATGAACATGACTTAGTCATGCGGAAAATGGATTATGGCTGGAAATATGTGGTACCACTATCTGGAGGAAAACATCATTATAAATTTATTGTAGATGGTAAGTGGATAGTAGATCCTAATAATAGTGTAAAAGAATATGATGGAGATGGCCATGTGAATTCTGTTTGTATGGTGAAGTGATACTTATATACCAACTATCAAAATTATAAAACAAGAATGAAGCTACAATTATCCAAGTTGATCTTGTTTTGAAGCTCGTTTTTCTCTTAAACGATTCCCTTTTTCTTCCCCAGCGGCATTTTCAGATAAAACGAATTTATTGATTAAACCAAAACCTAACATAAAAACTAAAACAGCTTCAATAATATTTTCTACTAATAATGTTATCCAACAAATGGGATATAAAGTAAGACCAACAAATATTTAATAGAGCCGAAATAACTCCCTAAACACCTCAAAAACAAATCCAATCCAACCTTAATAAATAAGGTTCTTCTTTTTCAAGAAATTCTTTCACGTTTGGTTTTCTAGATAACAATAAAGATAGCACTGCTATAATACTTAATAAGATTAATGTGATTTCTCAGATCATAGTCTTATTGGGTTAATACTTGTTTTGTTTGTGATTTTTAATGAAATATCAAAGACAAAGAATCACACTGTAAAAATGAGAAAGAACTATATAAGAAAAAAACACCTTTTTTAATTCCCCCTGAAAACAGGGTATAGCATTAAAATAAAATCCCCATTTATAGTGATTCAACTTAATAAGCTCATTAATAATTTTGTCATTCAAAAAATTATTATTTACGTATGGGAAGTATAAAAGAACATATTAGGAGGTTCAAATTTGGGATACTCCTTATTATATTAAATTTTACATATAATAATGGTATTTGGGGACAACAACTTTATCCCGCAAATTTTGATATAACGACCTTAAATGGTACTAATGGGTTTGCTATTCCTGGTATTGATCCAGAATCTCAATTCGGAGCAGAAACTAAATTTATTGGAGATATTAATAATGATGGCTTTGAGGATATTGGAATTGGCGTTAATAATGCAGATGTAAACGGGTTAAATCTTGCTGGAGCAGCCTATATTATTTTTGGAACAAATACTGGTTTTTCTGCTTCATTTAATATTAGTACGCTTAATGGTACTAATGGTTTTGCAGTTGAAGGGCTGGTTGGGAGTACACGTATGGGGAATTCAGTAGAAGGTTTGGGAGATATTAACGGAGACGGTATTGACGATTTAGCAATTGTATGTTCTGGAACTACAACTACAATGGTTATTTATGGAAAAACAACTCCTTTTAATGCAGCGTTTAATATTGATTATGCAGATGGTATAAATGGGTTTCTCATTCAAGGAGCAAGAACAACAAAAGAGGTAGGTGCTCTTGGGGATGTAAATGGCGATGGTATTAGTGATTTTATATTAAGTAGTACAAGGGACGCTGCATGGGTTATATTTGGCCAAACTACAGATTTTCCTGCAACCATTAACAGTTCTTGGTTAGATGGTGTAAACGGCTTTAGCATCCTAAGGTATTCGCGTTCAGGAACTCCAGCATATTTAGCAGGAGCAGCGGGTGATATTAATAATGATGGTATTAACGATATTAATATAGGTGATAGGTCTATTGGTTTTGGAACCAATTTAGAGAGGACTCATTTAGTTTATGGAAGACGTTCTTTTCCAAGCGAATTAGACCTAGAAACGATGACCATTACTGAAGGTTTTACCATAGATCACACTGGCGGTAATTTTCTTGCTTTTACAGGAACTTTAGGTGATATTAATAATGATGGGATAGATGATTTCTTTTCGGAAAGCGCTGCTATTTTTGGAAAGGAACCAACAGACCTTTTCCCCTCTAATATTCCTTTAAGCAGTATTGTAGATGGTACCTATGGTTTTGTTTTACCAGGTACATTGACTTCAGCTTCTATTGGAGATATTAACCAAGATGGTATTAATGATTTTATGTCCGTCTATGGAAATAGAGAAGTCGCTTATATTGTTTTTGGAAGTACAACGGGTTTTCCAAATCCAATTGATGAAACAACTTTAAATGGAATTAATGGTTTTGTAATAGAAGGCTTTAGAGGGTCTAATATAGGAAGACCTGTAAGCGGTGGTAGAGATATTAATGGTGATGGTATTTCAGATTTTATTGTTGGAAACCCTTTTGTTGCTCCTATGGGAAGTACAGAAAGAACTGGAGAGGCTTATGTCATTTTTGGAGGAGATCATTATGCAATGCCTTTAAACACCGGATACCCGCAAGCAATTAATGAAACCGTTTCTGGCTTTAGCCTACTTGTAAATGGACCAGAAACAGGTACCATACACTACGCTATTTTACCTGGGAGTTTTGCAGGAACCATAGATCATGATGCTATTCTTAATGGGACAAGTGCTGTAACAGATGGTAATTTTTTGATGGATATAGCGAATACCGATATAGACGAAGTTATTGCTTCCTTGACAGCAGGTACGACATATGATGTTTATTTATTTTTGGAAGATGCTGCTGGTAATCAAGGTGAAATCTATCACATCAATGATGTTACAACATTGTCTAGCTCAGATACCACACCTCCAACAATTACTTGTCCTCCAGACCAGGTGTTAGCTTGTGGAAACCTCGTTCCTAATTATATACCTTTATTGACGGTGACAGACGATATAGACACCTCTATCAACGTTACACAAGACCCAGAGGCTGGATCAAAGTTTTATGATGGCATGACGATAACGTTTACCGCAACAGATGATGCGACAAATAGTAATTCGTGCAGCATACAGGTCCATGCTTCCGGTGCAGATACTGAAGCTCCCACTTTTAATTGTCCCTCTTCCCTAACATTACCATGTGGTGCGACCATACCAAATTACGCATTAGATCCCATGATGAATTTGGATGATAACTGTAGTGAAACGATTTTTTGGAACCAAACTCCAGGAGCAGGTAGTACATTCTATGATGGCATTGAAATTAGGGTAACATACACTGATGAATCTGGAAACAGCGACACTTGTGTTTTTAATGTAACAGCATCAACACCAGATGTAGAGGACCCCATAGTAACTTGTCCTACTACTCAGTATTTAAATTGTGGGGATTTAATACCAGATTATTCTTCATTAATAAGTTTTACCGATAATTGTAATGCAACAGTTTCATACAGGCAGGATCCCGCTGCAGGAACAGTTTTTACAGGAGATGTTCGTGTCACCGCGTTTGTCGAAGACTCTTCAGGAAACGGAAATTCTTGTACGTTTATGCTTGAAGCTAATCCTGACACTGACCCTCCTACGTTTAGTTGTATCCCAGACCAGATATTATCCTGCGGTGCTACTTTACCCGATTATACTGGTTTAATTACTGCTACAGATAATTGCGATGCATCTCCTATCATTACTCAGAGTCCTGCAGTTGGTAGCGCTTTTACCGATGGCATGGAGGTCATTATCACGGTCTCGGATGTCTCAGGGAACTCAGATACCTGCCGATTTAATATCAATGAAAGCCCTGATACTACCCCGCCTACGTTTAGTTGTATCCCAGACCAGATATTATCCTGTGGTGCTACTTTACCAGATTATACTGGTTTGATTACTGCTACAGATAATTGTGATGCTTCTCCTATCATTACTCAGAGCCCTGCAGTTGGTAGCGCTTTTACCGATGGCATGGAGGTCATTATCACGGTCTCGGATGTCTCAGGGAATTCAGATACCTGCCGATTTAATATCAATGAAAGTCCTGATACCACCCCGCCTACGTTTAGTTGTATCCCAGACCAGACATTATCCTGTGGTGCTACTTTACCAGATTATACTGGTTTGATTACCGCTACAGATAATTGTGATGCTTCTCCTATCATTACTCAGAGCCCCGCAGTTGGTAGCGCTTTTACCGATGGCATGGAGGTCATTATCACGGTCTCGGATGTCTCGGGGAACTCAGATACCTGCCGATTTATTGTCAATGAGGGACCTGATATCGAAGATCCAGTAATATCAACCTGTCCAGATGATCAAAATTTAACCGTAGGATCAATCTTACCAGACTATACAACTAGTGTAATTGCTACAGATAATTGTGATTCTGATCTTGAGATTACCCAAAGTCCTAGGGCTGGAACCACATTTACAGCAAATACTACTCTAGTAATTACTGTTACTGATGATTATGATAATGCCGTTGAATGTGAGTTTGATATTATTATATATGAAGATCCAATGGTGTGTAATATAGATGCAGGAGAAGATCAAGAAATCATAGAAAGACAAGAGATACAATTGAGTGCTATAGTTTCAGTTTCAAATCCAGGTGTCTTACAATGGTCGCCTTCAGAAGGATTAAGTAGCACTACTATAGTTAATCCAATAGCAAACCCAACAGAAACAACAACATATACATTACGCTTTACAAATGATGAAGGCTGTATTGCAGAAGATACAATGACTGTGTTTGTAACTCCGTTAGAAACAGATGAAACTAAATATGGCTTTTCTCCCGATAATGATGGAATAAATGAATATTGGGAAATAGATGGGATTGACAATTACCCTAACAACAAAGTATTGATATACAATAGATGGGGAGATTTGGTTTTTGAAGTTACAGGTTATAATAATACCTCAAAAGTTTTTAGAGGAATCGCCAACAGAAAAAGAAATTTAGGAGCAGACAAATTACCAGAGGGTACTTATTTCTTTCACATTAAAATTGACGGGGCTCACCATTTGAAAAAAGAAACAGGTTTCCTTGTTTTAAAACGATAATTGATGAAAATAAAAAATATAATATTGATGACAGTAATGTTATCAACAGGATGCTTACATTCAATATTTGGACAGCAAACTCCAGTTTTTGCAAATTATAGCTATAATAGTGTGATTATTAATCCAGCTCATGCTGGTTTTTATCCAGATACAGATATTACAATAACCAATAGAGGGCACTTAAATAAAATAGAAGGAAGTCCAAAAAATATTGGACTAACTGTTAATTCACCAACAGGTATAGAGAATGTAGGACTTGGTGGAGGTGTTTATGGTGATCAAGTTGGGGTTACTAATACTACAAGTTTGTTTGGTGCATATTCTTATAAGATATTTTTTAAATCAGACCGAAATAGATGGTTCGATTATAATCCTCATGCCCTCTCTTTTGGGATAACAGGAGGTGTTATGATCTATGATGAAAATCTATTAGAATTAGGGATTCAGAACGATCCAAACTTCGCTAATAATATTAATACCACTGTACCAACTTTAGGGGCAGGTATATCTTATAATAGAGAACATATTTATATAGGTTTCTCTGTACCTAATTTATTAGGTGGTTCTTTATCATCTGAAAATAATATAAATATAGAAAGCACTTATTATCTTCATGCTGGATATCGTTTTTTTGTCACACGTTTTGAAGAAGTTATGATTAACCCTAGTGTCCTCATTAAGCATGTTTCAGGTGCTCCTATACAAACCGATTTTAATACCAAGATTAATTATAAAAATAAATTTGAAGTTGGTGTAGGGTACAGAACTAATTCTTCTATGAATTTTCTTGCGGGTTTCCACATCTCTAATTATATTAAAATATTATATAATTACAATAAAACTACAAAAAACACTTTAATGGATACGCATGGGCTTGTATTAAATTTTCGTCTGGGCAATGGATTTATGTCGAAATAAAATTAGTAATGTAAAACATGATGGAGACGGTCATGTGAATTCGATTTGCATGGAAAAGTAATACTTATTTAAATTATGGGTACATCCTTATTTTAAGGCTTTTTCCATTACTTTATCATATCTCGAATCCATACAAACACTAAGATCTGTTGTGATGAATTTACCATTATAAAATAAACTAAAAATGGTTGCAGGGCTTGGCGCCTTTTGAGCTTGTTCCATTGTTTCTAATTTAATTATTGTTAATGGTAATTTTCTTTTTCCAGCAGTTTCAACCAATGCGTTTTTTGCATAAAACTCAGCAAAAGGACAACGATTTGAGTAATAAACAACGATGCCTTTTTTCTTAAAACATGTTCCATTTTTGACAGATTCATTAAAGATTGGAACATCAGCTTTTTCATTTATTTTCTTTGCTAAAAGACTAAATCCACTCGAAATTCTTTCTACCTCCTCAAACCCTTGTTTTAGAAACCATTTTGTATCACTCATAAAGTGAAATTTTTTAGTTCCGACAACCGTCACTAAACCATTCTTTCCTTGTTTCTCTGCATCTTCTATAGCTGAATTCAACAATTCCTTTCCATATCCATTTTTCTTATATTTCCCTGAAACCCAAAAACAATTGATGTTTAGATAATTTGGAGCTGTAATTGGAATCCAAGCATTTTCAGCAGGACCGTATTCGATAAATACTTTTGCCCTTTCGTTAATTCTTCTAAACACATAACCATTACTAAATTCCTTGGTGAGCCAATCCTTTTTTGCTTGATAGCTTTCAGAACATTTTTTATCAGAAATAGCACAGCAAATATGTTCTTCCGATATATTCTCTGGGTTTAATTCAATTAATTTCTCCATTTTATTCTGATAAAATCTAGCAAATCTGACTAACCAATCGCTATGATTATTCTATCATAAAATTACCCCACAACTTCCAATTTTGCAAACCTTAACAGCAATTTTTTCACGCCGCCATGTTGAAAATTAATTTCAGCTTTAACATCTGCGCCTGTGCCTTCTATTTTTTGGACTTCACCTCTTCCAAAACGAATGTGTTTCACAACATTACCAACAACTAGTTTACTATCAAACAAATTAGTATTTCCACCTGTATCTGTTACCTTTTTAAGGTTTTTAGGCGTAGTTACTTGAAATTTTTCAGGAGATTTCTTTGCAGTTCCCCCCTTTTTAAGCACAGCTTGTTTAGCTGGCTTATATCGAATCTTATTAGGCTCTACATCGCCAAAAATATCGGCATCTAACATCGGATTAAAACGGCGTTCCTCAATAGGTGTTAAAACTTCTAAATATTGCTCGTCAATTTCTTCAATAAAGCGGCTTGGTTCAGAATCAACTAATTTCCCCCAACGATATCTGGATAGTGCGTACGTTAAATATGCTTGCTTTTCGGCACGAGTTAATGCAACATAAAACAGCCTTCGCTCCTCCTCTAATTCACTACGTGTATTCATACTCATAGCACTAGGAAACAAGTCTTCTTCGAGACCAACGATGTACACATAAGGAAACTCTAATCCTTTCGCTAAATGTATCGTCATAAGTGCGACATGATCTGCATCACCTTTGTCTGAATCTAAATCGGTAGATAAGGCAACATCTTCCAGAAACTCTGCCAAAGAGCCTGTAGTATCTGCAATCTCTTTCTGTCCTTCCACAAAATCCTTCATACCATTTAAAAGCTCTTCAATATTTTCCATTCGGGTAACCCCTTCTGGGGTCCCGTCTTTATTGAATTCCTTTATAAGTCCACTAGTTCTTGTAACATGCTCTGCCAATTCAAACACATCTGCAGTTTGATTTAATACTTGAAAACTTTCAATCAAGGTTACAAAATCCTGAAGTTTAGTCTTAGTCCCTGAGTTAACTTTAACATCGGTCTTATCGATGTTTTTCATTACCTCAAAAATAGTTCGATTATAACCATTTGCAGAAACGATTAATTTATCGACTGTTGTTTGACCAATACCACGAGGTGGAAAATTAATAACACGCTTTAAGGCTTCTTCGTCGGCGGGATTAATAATCAATCGTAAATAAGACAACACATCTTTGATTTCTTTACGTTGATAAAATGATAAACCACCATAAATTCTATAAGGAATATCACGCTTACGTAAAGCATCTTCAATAGAACGTGATTGTGCATTGGTTCTGTATAAAATCGCAAAATCACTATTATTTAACTGATTTTGCATCTTGTTTTCAAAAATAGTACTCGCCACATAACGCCCTTCATCACCATCAGTTAACGAACGATTTACTTTTATTTTACCACCTTCATCATTCGCAGTCCAAACAACCTTATCAAGTTTTGTTTCATTTTTATCAATGATTGAATTTGCTGCATTGACAATATTTTTTGTAGAACGATAATTTTGCTCAAGCCTAAATTCCTTTACATCATCATAATCATTCTGGAAATTCAAAATATTACTAATATTAGCACCACGGAATGCATAAATACTCTGCGCATCATCTCCCACCACACAGATATTTTGAAATTTATCAGACAATGCTCTCACAATTAAATATTGTGAATGATTGGTATCCTGATACTCATCAACCATAATATATTTAAAACGGTTTTGATACTTTGCTAAAACCTCTGGAAATCGGGTTAGTAATTCATTCGTTTTAAGTAGTAGATCATCAAAGTCCATAGCACCAGCCTTAAAACAACGGTCTACATACTCTTTATAAATATCACCCATTCTAGGGCGCCTCGCCATTGCATCTGCTTCCTTTAGCTCGGGATTTTGAAAATAAGCACGTACCGTAATCAAACTATTTTTATACGATGAAATTCTAGAACGTACTTGCTTATACTTATATATGTCTTTATCAAGATTCAGTTCTTTAATAATAGATGCTATCAACCTATCAGAATCTTGAGTATCGTATATTGTGAAATTGCTGGGATACCCTAGTCTATCGGCTTCTATTCTTAAAATTTTAGCAAATACAGAGTGAAAAGTCCCCATCCATAAATTCTTAGCCTCACTAGTCCCTACAATAGAAGCAATACGCTCTTTCATTTCGCGAGCTGCCTTATTAGTAAAGGTTAATGACAAAATATTAAAAGAGTCTACTCCTTTACTCATCATATAGGCAATACGATACGTAAGCACCCTTGTTTTTCCTGAACCTGCGCCCGCAATAACAATCATAGGTCCATCAATTTGAATTGTGGGTTCTAATTGTGCCTCATTTAACTGACTTAAATACTTCTCCAAACTATATATATTTTACGATGTGAAAATAACCATTGTTACGCTTTTAATTAAAGGGAATTATTAATAATTATAAACAATTATCACTGGCATCTTCTTTTTGAATATCTTTAAGCTTCAAAATCTAAATAAACATTATGAGATTCTTTTTTTTAGCATTTGTTTTCTTTGGAATATATGTTTCCCATGGACAAAATAGCTTAGAGCAACAGTTCATTGATATTGAAGCAAAAGTCATTGAATGGCGTCGTTATTTTCATGAAAACCCTGAACTTTCTAACAGAGAATTTAAAACAGCAGAAACTATCGCTAAACATTTAAAATCATTGGGTTTAGAAGTACAAACTGATGTGGCTCATACTGGTGTTGTAGCCATTCTTAAAGGTGATTCCCCTGGTAAAGTTGTTGCTTTAAGAGCAGATATTGATGGATTACCAGTAACCGAGAGAAATGATCTTCCTTTTAAATCTGAAGTAAAAACCACTTTTTTGAATACAGAAACAGGTGTTATGCATGCTTGCGGACACGATACACATACGGCTATTTTAATGGGAGTCGCAGAAATCTTAACAAAAAACAAAGACAAGATTAAAGGGACTGTAAAATTTATCTTTCAACCAGCAGAAGAAGGCCCCCCTCCTGGTGAAGCAGGTGGTGCAAAACTAATGATTAAAGAAGGCGTTTTAGAAAATCCAAAAGTAGATGCTATATTTGGATTACATATTCGTTCAAACTACGAAGTTGGAACGATCCACTATAAAAAAGGAGGCATTATGGCTTCGGTAGAACGTTTTGTTATTAATGTTAAAGGGAAACAAACACATGGTGGAAGACCCTGGCAAGGCGTAGACCCTATTTTAATTTCTGCCAAAATTATTGATGGTTTGCAAACTATAATTAGCAGAGAATCAAAATTAGTAGATGAAGCTGCAGTTATTACTGTTGGAAAAATCACAGCTGGTACACGTTTTAATATCATACCTGAAAGTGCTGAATTAATTGGTACTGTAAGAACTCTAGACCCCAAAATGAAAGCACATATTGAAAAACGAATGACTGAAATGGTTACAACCTTGGCTAGAGCCTATGGAGGCGAAGCTACTATTAGTTTTCAAAACAATACAGCCATTACTTATAATGATTCTGATCTGGTAGACCAAATGCTCCCTACATTGCAAAAAGTTGCTGGTGTGAAAAATGTACGCCTGAGAAAAGCAACGACTGGAGGAGAGGATTTTTCATATTTCCAAGAAATTATTCCAGGGTTTTATTTCTTTTTAGGAGGCATGGCACCAGGAAACAAAAAGGCGTTCCCGCATCATACACCAGACTTTATGATCGATGAAAGCGGCATGCTTTTAGGTGTTAAAACATTAACTCAAATAGCTTTCGATTTTTTAAATAATTAGCATGGACAACATATTAGATTTTTTATCAAACATTCCTTGGTGGGGTTGGATTTTAACTGCTTTAGCCTTGGTAGCTATACGCGATATCTTTATTCAAAAAAGTCACACCATTAGTCATAACTTCCCTGTGGTTGGTCATCTAAGGTATTGGTTAGAAAGTATTGGTCCCGAAATGCGTCAATATTTTGTAGCTAATAATCGAGAAGAATTACCTTTTAATCGCATAGAACGCGGTTGGATTTACGCCTCAGCAAAAAAAGAAAACAATTATGAAGGTTTTGGTACCGACAGAGATATTTATGAGCATCAGCATGTGTTTATAAATAATGCCATGATGCCTTTTAAAATTGATAAAGACCATCCAAATAGTATTGACAAAACCTTCTTACCTTGTGCTAAAGTTATAGGTGCGTTTAATAAGCGAAAAAAACCATTTCGCCCAGCATCAGTTATTAATGTGTCTGCTATGAGTTTCGGCTCTCTTTCTGCCAAAGCTGTAGAATCATTAAACAAAGGCGTAAAAATAGCTGGCGCATATCATAATACTGGAGAAGGTGGTTTATCACCTTATCACAGCAATGGTGGTGATGTGGTATTTCATTTTGGAACAGGTTATTTTGGTGTTCGTGCTGAAGATGGCGGTTTCTCTATGGATAAAATGAAACAATTAGTTAAGGACAATCCATTTATCAGAGCGATTGAAATAAAACTATCTCAAGGAGCAAAACCAGGAAAAGGAGGTGTCTTGCCTGGTGCAAAAATCACTAAAGAAATTGCTAAAATTCGTGGTGTTGAAGTAGGCAAAGATGTTTTATCGCCTCCCAATCATAAAGCATTCTCTAATGTACCCGAAATGGTAGATTTCATAGAAGATATTGCCGAAGCTACAGGCCTACCTGTTGGTATTAAAGCTGCTATTGGCAAACTCGAACAATGGGAAGAACTTGCAGATATTATGCTGCAAACAGGAAAAGGACCAGATTTTATTGCTGTAGATGGTGGTGAAGGAGGTACTGGTGCTGCGCCACCAAGTTTTGCAGATCATGTATCTCTTCCTTGGGTATACGGATTTGGTAATCTATATAAACTTTTTAAACACAAAGATTTATCAGAACGCATTGTATTTATTGGTAGTGGAAAATTAGGATTCCCTGCCAAAGCCGCAATGGCATTTGCTATGGGAGTAGATTGTATCAATGTGGCACGTGAAGCTATGATGAGTATTGGCTGTATCCAAGCTCAAGTCTGCCATACCAATAAATGTCCAAGTGGCATAGCTACACAAAGTAAATGGTTGCAAAACGGGATTGATCCAACTTTAAAATCGGAACGATTAGCGCAATACTTTAAAACTTTTAAAAAAGAATTAGTAGAAATTACACATGCAGCAGGATATGAGCATCCTTGTCAATTTAAAATGAATGATATTGAGATAAATGTTGATGATCAGAACCTTTCAAAAGAATTAGACAGAACATATATGTATAAAAAAACACCTGTACCATTTTCTAGCATGCAAGATTTAAAAGATTGTTTATATTTGGGAGGAAATTATAATAAAACCCAAATTGATTAACATTTTATGGATGCACAAAGAATTTTAGATTTATTTTTATTTACAATCCCATCATTAATAACAGGTGTTATTGCCTATTATTTTTTTAGAGAGCATACTAGAAATGAAGATGGTCGCAGACGGTTTTTATTAAAAAAAGATTTACAAGTAACTGCCATGCCTTTGCGTTTACAAGCTTACGAAAGAATGGCTTTGTTTTTAGAACGTATAACACCATCTAAGCTATTAATTAGAACAGCGCCATCATCCTCAAATAAAGAGGATTACGAATCGCTACTTATACATACTATTGAACAAGAATTTGAGCATAATTTATCGCAACAAATATACATTAGCGACCAGTGCTGGAACATCATTACTACTGCAAAAAACGCGACCATTCAACTTATTAGAAAAGCTAATTTGCTTGAAAAAACAGACACAGCAAACAAACTAAGGGAAGTGGTTTTAACCGAAATGATGGAACGCCGTTCACCTAGCGATGCTGCGCTTTCTTTTATAAAAGAAGAAGTATCGGATTTGTGGTAAAAAAATATTTTTAGAGTTTTAACCTCATATTGAAATGGCTTGGTACATTTATACCAAGCCATTTCAATAAACATACTTAACCAACGTTTTTCTGTTAATCAATACGCAATTCATTCGAGCGCGCTTGCTGACATTTTTCTTCAGCATAATCATAGCCTTGCTGCCACCACGAAGTCATTAATTTCTTATTAAAAATCAATGAGTTCTCAGTAAGTTTTGCAGGTGTATAATACAAATTAAGCTTTACACCTTTATTCTTTGCTGCTAATTTACCAATAGTAATATCGCTTCGCTCTACCTGATCTAATAGATGACTGAACAAATTAATCATCAATGAGAATGGATTTTTACCAAGTATTTTATTGTACTCCATGTTTTCAGACTCTAAAACAACAGCATCAACTTCGGTGGCTCCTCGCAATATAGCCTCCCTAATAGGTACCACACAACCTAGACCGCCATCGGCATATTCAAAATTATTTCTTTTAACTAAAGACATAAACGGAATGTAGTTACAGGAAATCCATGTCCAATCACAAAATTCGTCATAACTAAAATCTTTTATAGACTTATATTCTACTCTATTTTTAGACAAATTAGACACCGTAACAACAACATCATCCTTAGTTTCTCTTATAAAATTATATTCTGCTTCTGTTAAATGTTTTTTTATATGATTTTTTAACGCTTTACTCTCTCCAAAAGTTCGTTTCATTTTAATGAATTGCCACAGCGTATTTATAAAATCGATCGAAACGAATTCTCGATTCCCTTTTTTACGTATCACAAAAGGGTTTACACTAAAAATATGACTTTGATTAACATTCGTAAAGACCTCTTTAATTTTTTCAATTTTACCAGCAGCCAGATGTGATATCAACAAACTTCCTGTAGATGTACCTAGAAACATATCATAATTCCGACCTTCTTCTTGTATTAAATATTGAGCTACACCACCAGCATAGGCGCCTTTACTACCTCCTCCTGAAATTACTAATGCTTTCATAAAAACTAATTTTTATTTAAATTTTTTAACGCGTTTTTTGCAAACTTTGAAAACTGCCAATTATGGTGCTTTGTCGCTTGTTGTAAATTTTCTTGACACTTTTCACCACAAGAACTTATCCACATTAAGTAACTAAATGCATTCATGCGGATTTCAAAACCGTATTTTGAGCTTGTATAATCTAATAATTCTTTAAAAAACAACGCGTCATTTTCTGGTTCAAAATCATCAGAAGCCAAAGCTAGTGTTAACCAAAGTGTTCTAATATTTTTATCATTAAACCCTTGAACACCTCTAGTTTTTTCTAAATATTTATTTTGTTCTTTAGGAAAACTATTCCACAACCCAAACAAAGCAGCTTCTATGGTTCTATACGATTTATCATCAAGAAGCGTTTCGTAATCTTCTTTAAAAGCTTCTGGAATCTTAGAGAGCACTTTAGCAATCGCCTGACGCACTTTCACAGGATTCTTAAAGTCCTCTTTTTGTAACTTGTCTGGCATTTGTGAGATGATCTTTATTTTAGCTTCATCCGAAATTCCAGAGGTCATATAGTTTTTACATTTCGATGTATAAGCCTCACAATCAACCATTAAATATTCCTGTATAAAAACAGATTTCTTAAGACTCTCCAAAGCATCATCATAATTAAATTTCTTAGCTTTTAACCAAGCCCCTACAAATACATCTAAATCCTGACCACTCGCCTGCTCTACTTCAATTATAAAGTCGTTAGTCTCTACGTTTTTGAATTGGTTTTTGTTCAGATAGTTTTTAATAGCTGTTTTAAAAGCGATATCACCTAGTTTTTCGCGCAACATATGCAATACCCAGGCTCCCTTTTTATAAAATGTCGTGCTGCTCGATTTAGGATCCAAAAGCGATGTACTTCGCCTTGCTTTGTGTTGTTCTAATAATTCTTGAGCATATTCGTAAAGCCTCCAGTAGTAATAATCATCTCCAAATATGTCACGTTCGGCTAACAAGGCATAATAAGTAGCAAAACCTTCCTGCAACCAATGATGTGTCCCAGAACTTTCTGTAACCAAATCACCAAACCATTGATGCGCCATTTCATGCGCATTAACATTTACATAGTTTTTATCTACAAAAGCAATAGAATCAACCACAAAAGCATCAGAAAAAATGGTTGCACTTGTATTTTCCATCCCCGCATATAAAAAATCCTTTACTGGTACTTGCTTGTAATTCTGCCACGGGTATGGCACACCGATTTCTTCTTCTAAAAAATCGAACATGTGTTTGGTGTAACGATATGTAGGTTCAACTTTCAAAGAATCTTTTGGATAATAATACATCTCCAACGGAATACCGCTTTTAGAAATCTCAGTCTTTTTTGCATATTTACCAATAGCTAACGCCACCAAGTAACTCGGCATAGGGTTTTGCATATCGTAATGCCATTCTGTGACATTAGGATATAATTTTTTATCAACTAACTTTCCATTGCTGATGACTTCATAATCTTCTTGAAAAACGACATTTAGATCAAACTCTATTTTATCATTCATATCATCAATAGAAGGCAACCAATTACTCGTGTATTTACCTTGTCCCTGAGTCCAAACCTGTTTATTATCTCCTTCATTATTCCAGTCTATAAAATACAGTGCTTTTTTCGGGGTAGTTTCCCAAATAATATCCAATTTATGTTTGCTATTGGCTTTAAAAGCGTGTTTTACTATAAGTTGTCTTCCATTATACAAACTACCCTCTAGTTGTCCATCTAACTTATACTTAATTTTATTAAAATTTCTTGCATCAACAAAAATAGAGTCTGAATCTTTTAAAATTTCAAATTCATAAGTAACTAATCCTTTAATTTCTTTTTTTGACAAATCTTTAAAAACAAGTTCCACCTTAGCCCTTTTAAAATCGACATAATCAGCCTGCTGAGAGCTTATAAAACAAGTAACAAACAAAAAGAAAAGAAGTGCTAGGTTTTTCATATATAAACAATAACAAGGATTAGACCAAAATAGTACTTTTAATCTTAAATGAAATAACTTAAATTCGCTTTTATGTCTGTAAAACTTCAAACCCCTATAGATTATTTAAAAGGCGTCGGTCCAAATCGTGCTGATTTATTGCGCAAGGAGTTAGGCATTCACACCTATCAGGATTTAATCAACTTATTTCCAAATAGATATATAGATCGCACACAATACTATAAAATCAATCAACTACAACGTAGCAATGCAGATGTTCAAATAATTGGAAAAATTACCACCTTCAAAGAAGTAGCTCAAAAGCGTGGTAAGCGTTTAGTTGCCACTTTTCAAGATGATACCGGTACTATGGAACTCGTTTGGTTTCGAGGACAAAAATGGATTCGAGACAGCTTAAAGCTCAATAAGCCCTATGTTATTTTTGGAAAAATCAACTGGTTTAGCGGGAAGTTTAATATGCCACACCCCGATGTAGAGGGATTGGATGAGCATAAAGAAAATTTACGCTCTGTCATGCAACCAGTATATCCTTCAACAGAAAAACTATCTAATAGAGGTATTACAAATCGTGTGGTTAGCAAAATCATGCAACAACTATTTTTAGAAACAGGGAAAAGGTTTACTGAAACACTTTCTGAAAATCTACTTACCGAACTCAAATTAATTTCCAAAAGCGAAGCACTTTTTAATGTGCATTTCCCGATGAGTCAAGAGTTGCTTTCTAAAGCTCAATTTCGATTAAAATTTGAAGAATTATTTTATATTCAGCTGCAACTTATTATCAAAAATTTAGTCCATAAATCAAAAATAAAAGGCTTTCCTTTTGAAAAAGTCGGCAGCTATTTCAACACTTTTTTTAAAGCGCATTTACCCTTCGAATTAACGAATGCGCAGAAGCGTGTTTTAAAAGAAATTCGTGCCGATATGGGTAGCAATGCACAAATGAATAGGCTTCTACAAGGCGATGTAGGCTCTGGCAAGACTATAGTAGCACTCATGTCAATGTTAATAGCGCTTGACAACGGTTTTCAAGCTTGTTTAATGGCACCGACTGAAATTTTGTCAGTCCAGCACTATAACGGATTACTTGAACAGTGTAACAAATTGAATATCAGAATTGGAAAGCTTACTGGTTCAACTAAAACTTCAGAAAGAAAAAAAATTCATGAGCGTTTAGAAAGTGGCGATTTACAAATCCTTATTGGCACACATGCCCTACTTGAAGATAAGGTGAAGTTTAAAAATTTAGGGCTTGCAATCATTGATGAACAACATCGATTTGGGGTTGCTCAAAGAAGCAAATTATGGAAGAAAAACACGTCGCCTCCGCACATTTTGGTAATGACTGCGACGCCAATTCCCAGAACCTTAGCCATGTCGGTTTATGGAGATTTAGACATCTCAATTATTGATGAATTACCTCCAGGAAGACAGTCCATAAAAACAGTGCATCGCTATGATAAAAACCGATTAAATGTTTTCAAGTTTATTCGAGATGAAATCACTAAAGGACGACAAATTTATATTGTATATCCATTAATTCAAGAAAATGAAAAAATGGATTATAAAGATTTAATGGATGGTTATGAAAGTATCTCAAGAGATTTTCCTTTACCAGATTATCAGATATCCATTGTTCATGGAAAAATGAAACCTGCAGATAAAGATTACGAGATGCAACGCTTTATAAAAGGGGAAACTCAAATTATGGTAGCGACTACTGTTATTGAAGTTGGCGTCAATGTACCCAATGCTTCAGTTATGATTATTGAAAGTGCAGAACGTTTTGGTTTATCACAATTACATCAACTTCGTGGTCGCGTAGGACGTGGTGCCGAACAGAGTTATTGTATTTTAATGACAGGCCATAAACTTAGTAATGATAGTAAGACGCGTTTAGAAACCATGGTAAAAACCAGTGATGGCTTTGAAATTGCTGAAGTCGATTTACGCTTGCGTGGTCCTGGTGATATTATGGGCACACAACAAAGCGGTGTTTTAAATCTTAAAATTGCAGATATTATAAAAGATAACGACATTCTAAAATTAGCAAGACACCACGCCAAAAATATGCTTAAAAATGATCCTACCCTCGCTTCCGCAAGCAACAAAGTGGTTTTAGACACCTATATAGCATTAGGAAAATATAAAAATATCTGGAATTACATCTCGTGATTTTAGTGGCTAACTATATAATCTTACTTTTACAAAAAAAAACGAATATGCTTGGTTTAAAACTAGAAACAGACCCGCGCTGGGTAAATATTGTAGAATCAAATATTGAAGAGATCTTAACCGATCATGCTTGGTGTGAGCAAAAAGCAGCCACTAATGCCATTACTATAATTACTTTAAATTCTGAGTATACCGACTTGGTTACTGATTTGCTAGTATTAGCTCAAGAAGAATTAGAACACTTCCAAATGGTTCATGATATTATAAAAAAGCGTGGTTATAAACTAGGTAGAGAGCGTAAAGACAGTTATGTTAATGAACTGTATAAATTCATGAATAAAGGTGGAAACAGACTGCAATGCATGGTAGACAGACTTTTATTTTCTGCTATGATCGAAGCCAGAAGCTGCGAACGTTTTAAACTATTATCAAAAGAAATAAAAGACCCTGAACTTTCTAAATTTTATCATGATTTAATGATTAGTGAAGCAGGGCATTATACAACTTTCATAGGGTTTGCACGTAAATACGGAAAAGATGTTGATGTAGATAAACGTTGGAAAGAACTCATAGAGTTTGAAAGTATAGTAATAAAAAACTACGGTAAAACCGAAACCGTACATGGTTAAAAAAAGCTCAACCCTTTTAGAGTTGAGCTTTTAATCACACAGTTATATTTGTAGTTTGATTGATGACTTCTTATAAAGCTCCTAACTCTCCTAAGAGCTTTTCTGAATTTGCTTTTACATTAGCTGGAGGGTTTAATGATAATGCCTTTTTTAAGTATTTAATGGCATTTTTCTTATCTCCCATGGTTTTGTAGCACTCTCCCAAACTGTCATGAGAATTAGCATCTTTAGGATTATTAGCTACATTCAACTTAAAGTATTTAAGTGCCCGATCATAATCTTTTATTGCCAACATTTGATAACCGATATTATTCATTTGGTTTTTATTCGCCATGGTCGAGGCTTCATCCATTAATGCTCCATACTCTTGAGTTCTACCAAGCTTATTTAATATCTGGCCTTTAATTGCGAGATTATTAAAGGTTTTTTGGCTGTAAAAATTACCTTCTATAGCACCATTTATCCATCCTAAAGCTTCATCTAAATCACCACTATTATTTAATGAAAAGCGTGCCATATTTTCCCAGTTTTGTCTATTAAATCCTAAACTACCTATAGATTTGGCTCTAAACTCGTTTAAAACGATATTAGTAACATCAAATTCTACTTTAAAAGGAATTTCTTTTTTCTCCCACACCAAAGAAACTATTGCGTAGGTTGGCTGTATTTCATTAACTTCATAAGTTAACAGCTCTTTATGTGCCACAGACTTTGTTTTAACATCTGCTCGTAATGCATCTTTAGAAGCATCATAAAAATAACTTCCCCAAGCATTCGCATCACGAGACAAAATGATAGTTGCATGATCTGCATCTTTCAATTCTACATGAAGTCCATAAGTTCCAGCTTTAATAGCTTTTCCTTCTAATTTAGCATCATGACTAAAAGTAATGATTGTATTCTCGTTTGCCCCTGCTCTCCAAGGCGCTGCCGTAGCGGTTCCAAACCCTAAATTAGTCATTCCATAAGGAACCAATTTTCCCCATACCTCTCTATCTTTTACACTTGGTCTGGAATATGTTATTGAAACATCTGAAATACCTACTCGTTGGGACATCGTAGCTTGTTGACTTCCTCGAGGCGTATTTACTTGCGCAAATGTGTTAAAACTCAAAATGAGTAATAAACACACAAATAATGTGGTAAGGTTGTTAGTTTTCATTTTAGTCATATTTTTTGATTGCGTTTTCAAGGTATGTACAAATCTCATCCACAGATGTTAGCGTTATGTTAAAGAATTACAATTAACTGTTAATTAACATATTTTAAGGATTTTGATCTTTTATTTAGTTATTGATAAAACAGCACCTTAATTAAATAGAATTTTTAACTTTGTTCACTTATTTCTTGATGAGAAAGCGAATGATAAATATTCATGATAAAACATTAAAAGACCTAGAATTTGCAACGGTTCTGCAACAAGTAAGCGAGCACTGCGTAACACCTTTAGGCAACGAAAAAGCATTATTAACAAGCCCTTACAATACTAAGGACTCACTTATTAGTGCTTTACAGTTAACGAATGAGTACCTATCATCGTTTTATAACGACAACCGTATTCCAAATCATGGATTTGACTCTATATCTAAGGAAATTAAGTTATTACGCATTGAAAACACTTATCTGGAAGTACATGCTTTAAAAAAAATAGTCTCCATGTCATTAACTACAAATGACATTGTTACTTATTTAAAAAAGTTTAATGAGTACTACCCGAAACTTAACGAATTTGCGTCACATATTGAAGTTACCAAAGTAATTATTGAAAAAGTAGATGCCATTGTAGATCGTTTTGGAGATATAAAGGATAATGCATCCAGCTTACTTTTTGAACTACGTCAATCTATTAATAAGATAAAAGGTAAAATAAATGCCAGTTTTTCGACAGCACTTAACACCTACCACAATCTTGAATATTTAGATGATATTCGTGAATCTGTAGTCGATAACAAACGTGTTCTCGCAGTAAAAGCCATGTATCGCCGTAAAGTAAAGGGCGCTATTATGGGTGGTAGTAAAACAGGTAGTATTGTTTATATTGAACCAGAAACTACTTTACAATACTCCAGAGAACTTAATAATTTGGAGTATGAAGAACAAGAAGAGGTTATTCGTATTTTAAAAGACCTGACCAATTTTATTCGTCCGTTTTTACCTTTATTAGAAAACTATCAGGCTTTTTTAATTGATATTGATGTTATTTCGGCAAAAGCGAAGTATGCACGATCTATGAATGCTATTCTTCCTGAAATTTCGGAAGGTAGAAGTATGTTTTTGAGAGATGCGTATCATCCTCTTTTATATTTAAATAACTTAGAAAAGAAAGAAACAACTTTTCCGCAAACCATAGAATTAAAGCAAGATAGTAGGATCATAGTCATTTCGGGCCCTAATGCTGGTGGAAAAAGTATTACTCTTAAAACAGTTGGTTTATTACAAGTCATGCTACAAAGCGGTTTACTAATTCCTGTTCATGAGCGTAGTAAAGTTTGTTTATTCGATAGAATACTAAGTGATATTGGAGACAATCAATCCATAGAGAATCATCTAAGCACTTATAGCTACCGTTTAAAACAAATGAATTATTTTTTAAAGAAGTGTAATAAGAATACGCTCTTTTTAATTGATGAGTTTGGAACGGGAAGTGATCCAGAACTTGGTGGAGCCTTAGCTGAAACTTTTTTAGAAGAGTTTTATCATAGAGAAGCATTTGGTATAATAACGACTCATTATTCTAATTTAAAAATATTAGCAAACGAACTACCCAACATGCTCAATGCGAATATGCTTTTTGATGAACGTACACTAGAACCTCTTTTTAAATTGGTTATAGGGCAAGCAGGAAGTTCTTTTACTTTTGAAGTGGCACAGAAAAATGGAATTCCTTATAGTTTAATAAATCGTGCTAAAAAGAAAATTGAACGCAGTAAAGTCCGTTTTGACGCAACCATTGCCAAATTACAAAAAGAGCGTTCTCGTTTAGAAAAAACAGGACAATCCCTAAAACTGAACGAAAAGAAAAAAATAGAAGAAGCTGATAAGCTTGAAGAGATTAATGCCAAAGTTCAAAAGAAATTAGAAAGCTACCAAGAACTATACGATAGCAACCAGCGTCTTATTTATTTAGGTCAGAAAGTGAACGATATTGCCGAAAAATACTTCGATAATAAGCAAAAACGCCAACTTATGGACGAACTTTTTAAAGTCGTTCAAATTGAAAATTCCAAACGAAAAAAAGTGACAATCAAACAGAAAAAAGTCATAAAAGCAAAAGAGGAACAAGTAAAAAAAGAAGTTGAAAAAGTAGTAACTGTTATACGCAAAAAGAAAAAAGAAGCAAAGAAAAAAGCTATTGAAACTCCAAAACCCAGACCCACCCTAAAAGTTGGAGATCGAGTACGCATGGAAGATGGGCGTGCTGTTGGTAGTATTGATAAAATTGAAAAAAATAAAGCTGTAGTAAATTATGGTATTTTTACGACTAATGTAAGTATTGAACAATTAGAGCTTGTTGAAGCTGGGAAGAAGTAATCAGTGTTCAGTGTTCTGTGTTCAGTGTTCAGTGTTCAGTGTTCAGTGTTCAGTAATAAAATTAATAAGAAAACTTTACAATTAAAGTCTCCTTGATAAATTATGATTGATTTACCAAAACATAAAAAAATTATTTTGTTTGATGGTGTTTGTAACCTTTGCAACAGTAGTGTGCAATATGTTATAAAACATGACAAAAAGAATATATTCTTGTTTGCTCCTTTGCAAAGCGAGATTGGTAAAGACCTTATTGAGCGCTTTAATATTGATACTAAAAAAACGGATTCTATATTATTATACACTCCAGAAAGTAGTCTTGTTTCAAAATCTACCGCTGCTTTAAAAATTGCAAAACATCTAGGATTTCCTCAAAGCTTAATGAGTGTATTCTTTATTATCCCTCCTTTTATTCGAAATTGGGTTTACGATTATATTGCAAAAAATCGTTACAAATGGTATGGAAAAAAGGATGCTTGTATGATTCCGACGCCCGAATTAAAGAGTAAGTTTTTGTAGTAATTTATGTAAAAACTTTCACTGCCTACTCATTAACTAAACTCCCCCATTCAGTCCAAGAACCATCGTAAACCGATATATTTTCATACCCCGAAATACTCGCTCCTAAAGCTAATACACATGCTGTGATACCAGAACCACATGAAAACACAATATTATCTTCTTTGTTCGCTAATTCTTTTAGAGTTTTATTTATAGTTTCTTTAGATCTTAATTTGCCATTATCCAAAAGGTCTGTAAAAGGTAAATTCACCGAATTAGGAATATTACCCATTCGTAAACCTTCTCTAGGTTCTGGCTCAAGACTCCTGAATCTACCTTCCGATCGTGCATCAATTATATGATGTGTTTTATTTTTTGAAACGTTTTTTACATCATCAAAAAAGATCATGTATTCCTGATTATAATTAGCTTCAAAATCACCCGATTTACCTGTATACTTTTTCATGGACTCAGTTTCATAATCAGCTTTTTTCCAAGCTGGAAATCCGCCATTTAATACCGCTATATTATGATACCCAAAAGCTTTAAACAACCACCACACGCGGGCACTTGAGTAAATCCCCTTATCATCATAAACAACAATTGCACTGTTTTTATTTATCCCTAAAACCCTGGCTTCTTTTTCAAATTGATCTTGAGATGGAAATGTACTAGGAAACGGTGCATTAGCTTCACTAAATTTCTTTTTGATATCAAAAAATCGTGCATTGGGTATTTGATTTTGAGAAGTATCAAATATTTTATTTATCGTTCCATCCAGAACAATTAAATTATCGGCTTCCAAATTCTCATGAAGCCATTCAACAGATACTATTGGGGAAGTCATTGAAATTTTCATTATAAATATAATTAAAAAGCAATATAAACTCTAGGAAACATAACCCATCTATCTTTTATTTTAAAAAATGCAGTTCGGGTCTTTTGAACGGTTTTATCTTCATTTAAATATTGAATTCCGTAAACAGTTACATCTTCCTTAAACCTGCTAGCTATATTAACATACTCTATTGGCAACCCATTTGTTTCCCCCTTTTTCAACTCTTCGACAGTTGCTGATAAAATTAGCACCTCTGCATCCATACTTTCTGGCTTCATAGCATTATCAGGAACCATCTCTAATCCTTCCCATCTGTTTTTCGAAAACTCATATCCTTTAGAAGCATTCCATGTGTTCGAGAAAATAGCTTTGCAATCTATCTCTGTTGGTTCCAATTCTTTAAAGAATGTATGATTTTCGTCTATTTTAAGTTTCTCGACAATCTTAATAAGCTCATCACTATTTTTAGAATTTGAATAACAAGAACTCATTACAACTACTAATAAACTATAAATAATAATTTGTATTTTTTTATACTTAAGCATCTTACACTGTTTTATTTTAAAAACAAGTATTTCATTATAAAATGAAATATATTATTTTACTTTTTCATAATTATCATCCCATGCTTTAGGCTTAGGTTTATGCAGTTTACCTAAAGATTTGGCAACCATCATAGAAACAGTAGCATCTCCAGTTACATTGACTACAGTTCTACACATATCCAATGGTCTGTCTACAGCAAAAATAAGCGCCAAGCCTATAGGCAATAACTCTGCAGGAAAGCCAATGGATTCCAAAACAATAACTAACATAACCATACCAGCACTTGGTACTGCTGCACTTCCTATAGAAGCTAACAAAGCCGTTGCAATTATAACTAATTGATTTGTAAAAGTTAAACCCTCTGGCCAAATAACTTGCATAATAAATACTGCTGCAATTCCTTGATATAAACTTGTCCCGTCCATATTAACAGTAGCTCCAACTGGTAAAACAAACCCAGAGACTTCTTTGTCTACCCCAAGGTGCTCTTCTACACGCTCCATAGTGACTGGTAAAGTAGCAGCACTACTACTTGTTGAAAAAGCTAACAATTGTGCTGGACTTATTTCTTTTAAAAACCATAAAGGCGATTTTTTGGTATATACTTTTACTAAAATAAGATAAAAACCAATCATTAAAATTAAACCACCTACAACACACAGTGCGTAATTTAACAGTTTTAGAAGAATTTCAGTATCATCAAAAGCAATAATAACATTAGCCATCAAAGCAAATACTGCATAAGGTGCAAAAAGCATAATTAAATCCACCATTTTCATGACGACCTCATTTAAGGAATCGAAAAAATCTACCAAAGGTTTTGCTTTCTTCTCTGGGATTAACAACAAGCAAATACCAACAAATAACGCAAAGAAAATAACTTGAAGCATCTTGGCATTACCTAAAGCTTTAAATATATTACTTGGAAAGATATCAACTAAAGCTTGTAGCGGTCCAGCATCTTGTTGTGCGGATGCTTTTGAGAGTTTATCTGCAACACCAGCATCATTTTCATATTTAGATTTAATTTTTTCAATGGTATTTTGTGGCATACCTTCTCCTGGCTTTATAATGTTTACAATACTTAAACCAATGATTATAGCAACCAAGGTGGTTGTTATATAAATACCAATGGTACGCAACCCCATGGTTTTAATTTTAGAAATATCTTTTAAATCTGAAATCCCTTTTATTAATGATGCCAAGATTAATGGTACTGCAATAAGTTTAAGTAGATTAATAAAGATCGTTCCAAAAGGCGCGATCCAATCACTTACAAAACCTTTTCCTCCTACAGAATTCATAATAAAACCGAAAATGATACCTAAAATCATTCCTATAATTATCTTCCAATGTAATGCTAGTTTTTTCATATAATATATAATTCTATATAACCGAATGTAAATTTTCAAAAGCAAGATAAGTATTTTCAGCCCGAATATAGCCTTCGACTATAGTCAAGATAAATTTATCTTTTTTGTGTACAGAAATCTGTTTCGTTAGAACTTAGGTTAAGGCATTAGCAAACATATGTTTAACAACGAAACCAAATTCAGAGCTAAAAATAGAATAAAAAGCGGAACATGTTTGCCTAACTATGCATCTTATTAATCAAGTAAAAATCGGCTAAAACCAATGCAGCCATAGCTTCTACAATGGGCACAGCTCTTGGAACCACACATGGATCATGACGCCCTTTACCTTGCATTTCTACAGTATTTCCTGCCTTATCTATGGTCTCGTATTTTTGAATAAGTGTTGCTACAGGTTTAAAAGCAACATTGAAATAGATATCCATACCGTTACTTATTCCTCCTTGAATACCACCAGAGAAATTCGTTTTTGTTGTGCCATCGTTGTTAAACGCGTCATTATGATCGCTACCATACATGGTGCTACCTTCAAATCCACTACCATATTCAAATCCTTTTACAGCATTAATAGAAAGCATTGCTTTGCCTAATTCTGCATGTAATTTATCGAATACGGGTTCGCCTAAACCTACAGGCACGTTTTTAATCACACAGCTAACAATACCTCCTACGGTATCCCCTTTACTTCGAACTTCCTTTATATATGACTCCATATTAGTTGCCATAACCTGATCTGGACACCTTACAATATTAGATTCTATTTTTGTCAAGTCTAATTCTGTATATGGCTTACCAAGTTTCATCATACCAACACCAGAAACATAAGCTGTAATTTCAATGCCTTTTAACATCTGTTTAGCAATGGCGCCAGCAACTACACGGCATGCCGTTTCTCTTGCAGAACTTCGTCCACCACCACGATAGTCTCTAAAGCCGTATTTTTTGTCGTATACATAATCTGCATGACTTGGTCTATAACTATCTTTAATATGGGTGTAATCATGAGATTTTTGATTGGTATTTTCAATCACAAAACCAATAGAGGTTCCTGTGGTTATACCTTCAAAAATACCCGAATGAAATTTAACAGTATCTGGTTCCTTACGTTGTGTAACGATAGTAGACTGCCCTGGTTTTCTTCTGTTAAGCTCGTTTTGAATTGCCTCTAAATCTAATTCAATACCAGAAGGACAACCATCAATCACTCCTCCTAAGGCGGGTCCATGAGATTCTCCATATGTTGTTAAATTAAATAGTTTTCCAAAGGAATTACCTGCCATATATAAAATTTTGCTGCTAAAATAAATCTATTCTCAGAGATACGAAAGTGAAATAGCATAAAGACCATAATTTATTGTAATTAATAACCTAACAATAGTTTAACACAATACTGATATTTAAATAATTATAAGATAATATTTACATAATATAAAAACCTTTTATTTGTAACTATAATTCTAAGACAATATTGATTGAAAATTAAACGCAAAATAGAAATCGCAGTAATCTCGGATGTTCATCTTGGAACTTACGGTTGCCATGCTAAGCACCTACTCACCTATTTGAATAGTATAGAACCAAAAAAACTGGTTTTAAATGGTGATATTATTGATATCTGGCAATTTAGTAAACGTTACTTCCCTAAATCGCACTTAAAAGTTATTAAAAAGATTATGGATATGGCTTCAGATGGTGTTGACATTATCTACATTACAGGAAACCATGATGAAATGTTACGCAAATTTAGCAATACAACTATTGGCAAAATTTCTATTGTAGACAAACTTGTTTTAGAATTAAATGGCAAAAAGGCTTGGTTTTTTCATGGGGATGTTTTCGATGTTTCTATACAAAATGCAAAATGGCTTGCAAAATTAGGTGGTTACGGTTACGACCTACTAACGCTTCTTAACCGTTTGGTAAATTGGTATTTAGAAAAACGAGGCAAAGAGCGTTATTCATTATCTAAAAAAGTAAAAAATGGTGTTAAAGGCGCTATCAAGTTTATTAGTGATTACGAAAAAGTTATTTCTGATTTAGCTATTGAAAATGGTTATGATTATGTGGTTTGCGGACATATTCACCAGCCAAAAATGGAATACAAAGAAAATAAGTATGGTAAGACTTTGTATTTAAATTCGGGAGATTGGATTGAAAACTTTACAGCCCTTGAATATCAATTTAACCGTTGGAAAATATACAATTACAATAAAGATAAGTTTGCACCCTTTTATGTTGATGAAGACATTGAAGACATTGAAGTCAAGGATTTAATTGCTGCCATTACTATAGTAGACCAGCAGAAAAAAAAGACTAAATAGTTTCTTTACTATTTATATATCTAATACTGTTTTAGTCATAAAATTCTATTAATTTTGTTAGTTAAGCAATAATTATTGTTAACTAATTTAATGAACAGACTCACCAGAATAACATCAATCTTAATTCAATTACAATCTAAAAAAGTGGTAACAGCTAAAGAAGTTGCCGATAGATTCGAAATTAGCTTACGAACTGTTTATCGCGATATTAAAACACTTCAAGAGGCAGGTATTCCCATTGGTTCGGAAAATGGTATCGGGTATTTTATTGTTGATGGCTATTCGTTACCACCTATAATGATAACAGAAGAAGAAGCTAACGCATTAATTGTTTCCGAAAAACTTATTTCTAATCAAGGTGATGCTTCGCTTATAAAAGATTTTAATTCCGTACTTATAAAAATCAAATCCATTCTAAGGAATTTTGAAAAAGAGAATATTGCCAAATTAGAAAACAGAATAACCCCATCTTTTAAAAAAGAAATCTTTAAAAGCAATTGGTTATCAACCATTCAAAAATCAATTACAAACACAGAAGTACTAGAGATTGTTTACCACTCAATTTATAAAGATGAGCAAACACTAAGAAAAATTGATCCCTTAGGTGTTTATTATACAGATAAAGCCTGGGTAATGATTGCACATTGCAGATTAAGAAATGAAATAAGAGAATTTAGGTTGGATCGAATTTTAAAAATAAAATTGACTTCTCAATCCTTTGATTATCAACAAGATTTTAGTCTCTCTAAATATTTTAGCAGATTTACAGAACCTAGTTGACATAGGGCTGTCACTCCTCCATTTTACTTTTGTTCTATTATTAATTATAAAATAAATAATATGGAACAAAATGAAATAATTCAAATTTCTAAAAAGTACCCTCAGGCATTTAAGGATATGGATTTGAATTTAATTGATCGTTTCTTTACAGAAAACGCATCAAAAACTGGGTTTATGTATGATTATGAATCCAGCAATTGGACAGATGTCTCTACTACTGGAATTTCAGAACTCAAAAACTGGGTCGCAGGTTACAATAAAAAGGGCATCATGCCTAATTCTGAAGTAAAAGTTCAAATTCTTGACTTACAAGAAAAAATTGCTGTTGTAAAACTTGAAATGGACTGGGCTCCAAATAGAAAAGGCTGCGACTATCTCTTTCTTATTAAAGAAGATACTTGGTTAATAGATAAAATTCTATGGCAAAGTATTCTCTAATCATGCAACAACATTTTGTAATGCACAAAAAACAAATTTAAATAATGAAACAATTATCTATGCTATCAGCCTTCTTTCTCATTTTTGGCTGTAGTGCTCAAAAAAAAGAAAAAATGCAAATAGAAAAAAGAGAAGAAATTGGAACTATAGTGCTTGTAATGGCCAAAACTCAACCCGAATACTCCAGAGATAAAATTATAGAACTTTCTAGAGCCATAGACCCAATGGTGGATAAGTTTGACGGCTATTTGGGACGAAAAATGTCATTTTCCAATAAAGAACCAGATATATTGGCAGACCTTGTCTATTATACTAACGTAAAGGCTTTTGAAGATGCTTCGGAAATTGAAATGAAGAGTGAAACATGTCAAACATTTTTTGCCACTATGATTCCCGATCCAGAAACAAGTAAAATGCTCATTACATCACCTTTAATAATGACTACTCCCAAACAAGGAGATACTAAAGTTGTTGAATTAGTTCTTTTTAAAACAAAACCTGAATTTACAAGAGATGACGTTGTTAATGCGGCAAAGAACATAAACCCAGTACTAGAAAAACATAACGGATATATTTCAAGAAAACTTTCCATAACGGAGGATGGACAATGGATGGATGTCGTTTATTGGGCCGATTTGGAAAGTGCGGAAAAAGCATCTAAGCAGATTTTAGAAGACACAGTGGCTCAAAAATATTTTGCAATGATAGACGAAGCCACGATGGCATTTTCCCATTTAAATGTAGTGATAGATACAGAAAGATAATATTATAAACAGAAATTTATAAATAATCCTCAAGTCTGTTTGAGCGCAATCGTGTATTCTTTTAGGTAGTGTTAACTATACATCTCGATTGCGCCCTAACTAAAAAATCTTTTAAAAGTATCAACTAATAGTAATACAAAATGAATATTTTAGTCTTTAAAACAAACATTAATAACCACCAAAAACTAGCCACTGTAAACAACTTTTTTTCTGAAATACCAGAAATAGATCGTTGGTCTATTGACATGGAAGATATAGATAAAGTTTTAAGAATCGAGGCCACAGAAAATATGTTGGAATCAAATATTATAGATTTGCTAAATGAAATCAATGTTTATTGTCAAAACTTAGTCTAATATCTGTAAAATATAAAAAACAAAATGGCAGAATTACTCAAAAATATATACAATACTAAATTCTTTGATTGCTTTACGACTTCTGTTCAAGAAGTTGTTCCTAATTTTAACGAAGCAGCTTTCTTAAAGGATGTATATGATAATGAATGGGGAAACAAAGCGCTAAAACAGCGCATGCGTCATATTACAATGGTACTTAAAAATCATTTGTCAGATAATTTCAATCTAAATATCGAAACGATATTAAAACTTATCCCTGTATTAGAAAAAAACGGTGTTAAGCCAGATAATTTGGAATATATATTTCTTCCAGATTTTGTGGAAATTTTCGGTTTAGATCATTATGAAGTGTCCATAAAAGCAATTGAAACTATAACACAATTTGTGAGTTGCGAATTTGCTATTAGACCTTTTATAATAAAATATCAGGATAATACGATAAAACAGATGCTACTTTGGTCAAATCACAAACATCCTTCTGTTAGACGACTGGCAACAGAAGGGTGTAGACCAAGACTTCCTTGGGTAATGGCAATTCCTTCATTAAAAATCAACCCCAACCCTATTATCCCTATTCTTAAAAAATTGAAAAATGATCCTTCTGAGTACGTACGAAGAAGTGTTGCAAATAATTTAAACGATATCTCTAAAGATAATCCAGAAACCGTTATCAACCTTGTTAAAAAATGGCACGGTAAAACCAATGAGACCAATTGGTTAATTAAACATGCTTGCAGAACACTTTTAAAACAAGGTAATACAGAAGCGATGACATTATTTGGGTTTGAAAACATTGATAATATAAAAATAACCGATTTTATAATCCTGACACCAAAAGTTAAAATTGGAGATGCTGTAGAATTCACTTTTAAACTCGCCAATACGAGCCAAAAGACATCTAAAATTCGATTAGAATACGGGCTTTACTATCAAAAAGCGAATGGTTCTTTATCGAGAAAGGTCTTTAAAATAAGCGAAAGGGACTATCCTGAAAACTCAACTACGGTTATTAATAGAAAACAATCATTTAAAGTTATTACAACTCGTAAGTTTCATATTGGAAGTCATCAAGTTTCTATTATTATAAATGGCAAAGAGTTGGATATATTGGGTTTTGAGCTTATTAAATAAAAATGTCGCAGAAACAAGTGCTAAGAGTCCAATACCATTGCGTTCTATGTGACAAAATAGAACACTTTCCTCTTTTACTTACAATGCTAAGCCTCTTTTAAGGCTTCTTTTAAAATAGTAATAGGATGTTTTGCTTCTCGTTGTGTCCCATCTTTTATTTGGTGTCTGCAACTGGTTCCATTTGCCGAAATAACGGTGTCTTCTGGCGCTTTTTTAACTGCTGGGAATAAGGTTTGCCCTCCTATTTGCATACTTACTTTATAATGTTCTTTTTCGTAACCAAAACTTCCTGCCATACCACAACAGCCACTCGGTATAATAGTGACTTTATAATTTTTTGGCAAGTTTAAAACAGCAAAACTGGATAATTGGTTACTCATTGCCTTTTGATAACAATGCCCATGAAACTTAATAGTCTTTTCTTGTAACGTAAATTGTTCTTGTGTTATATTACCTAAATCTATTTCTTGCTGAATGAATTCTTCTATTAAAAAAGTAGATTTGGCTATATTTTCTGCGGAGATTTTATCGTCTGCCAATTTTAAATATTCATCTTTAAAAGTAAAAATAGCAGACGGCTCAATCCCTATTAATGGTGTCTTTTCTGAAATCTTATCTTTAAAAATTGCTACGTTTTTATTGGCAAAACCTTTAGCTTGTTCCAATAAACCTTTAGATAAAAATGCACGCCCAGATTCAACATTATCAATCACTTCTACAAAGTAATTGAGTCCTTTTAAAAGCTCCAGTGCATCCATGCCTATTTGAGTATCCATATGATTGGTAAATTCATCATTAAACAAATACACGCTTTTAATATAATTATCTCTATCATTTGTTGCTTTGAAATTTTTATAATAAAAATTCAAACTACGCTTTGAAATTAAAGGTAAGCTTCTTTCCTTAGCAATCCCAAGGGATTTTTTTAAAGCAGAAGAAGTCATACCATTAGAAAACATAAAATTAGTAAGTTTAGGAAGCTTACTTCCCAACCTATTTAATTTATTATTATAAGCAAACAGTCTTGTTCTTAGCGATATCCCATTTGCTTTTTGATATTGGTATTGAAATTCGGCCTTTAAACTTGCAACATCTACACTACTAGGACATTCACTAGCACATGCTTTGCAACTTAAACATAAATCGAAAACGGTTTTCAATTCCTTATGATCAAATTTATTTGTTTTATCAGAATTCGTTAAAAACTCACGTAAGGCATTGGCTCTGGCCCGCGTGGTATCCTTTTCATTTCTGGTAGCTCGATAACTCGGACACATAGTTCCCCCAAATTCAGGAAGTTTTCTACAATCTCCAGAACCGTTGCACTTTTCAGCTTCGCGTAATATACCTTGCGATTTTGAAAAATCGAGTAAGGTATCTATTTCTGGTTCTTTTCTGTTAGGAACATAACGTAATGAGGCATCCATTGGAAGCGGATCAACAATCTTGTCTGGATTGAAAATAGCATCAGGATCGAAAGCTTTTTTTATTCGTTTTAGTATACTATAATTTTCATCACCAATCATCATTGAAATAAACTCAGAACGTACAATACCATCTCCATGCTCTCCACTCATGGCCCCTTTATATCTCTTCACCAAATGCGCTACATCTGTTGTTATTTTTCTAAACAAGGCAACATCTGTTTGTTTTTTTAAATCTAAAATTGGACGTAAATGAATTTCACCAGCACCAGCATGTGCGTAATATATAGCCTCTTGATTATAACCTGTCATGAGTTTTTCAAAATCCATAATGTAATTGGATAAATCTGGTAATGCGATTGCTGTATCTTCAATACAAGCCACTCCTTTTTTATCTCCAACAATATTTCCTAAAAGCCCTAATCCAGCACTTCGTAAATTATTTGCTTTGCCAATATCTTCACCATTAAGAATTGGGAATGCATAACTTAAACCCGAAGACATTATTTCTTTCTGTAGGCTTTTAACTAAACCATCTACATCATTCTCATTATCCGCCCTAACCTCACACATTAAAATAGCTTTAGGATCACCTTCTATAAAAAGTCTGTTTTCTTGCTGTGTTTTATTATGCTTTGTACAATCTAAAATGGTCTTATCCATCATCTCACAGGTGTACAAATTATGTTTCATAACAGGTTCAACTGCTTTTAAGCATTTTTCTATACTATCAAAATGTGCTGCTACCATGGCAACTTCCTGGGGAGGAAGTTTGTCCAATTTTAAAGTAATTTGTGTAGTAAAAGCCAAAGTTCCTTCACTTCCTGAAAGCAATTTACACATATTAAACTTTTCTGTAGTATTAGTAAATACATCAGATTTGATCAATTCATCTATAGCATAGCCTGTATTTCTTCTATGAATCTCAGGCTTTGGGAAATTATCAATAATGTTTTTTTGAACAGATTCAGAAATAAGCTCTGAATGCATAGTTTTATAAATATGGCCTTCTAATGAATTTTCCTTTGTTTTATCAATAAACTCTTCTGAAGTTACTTCACCAAAAACAGCATGGCTACCATCGCTTAAAACAGTTTCTAAGGCTAGAACTTTATCTCGTGTTACACCATATTGTATGGACGTCGTTCCCGAAGAGTTATTGCCAACCATCCCTCCTATCATACACCGATTAGAAGTGGATGTATTGGGACCAAAAAATAAACCAAAAGGTTTTAAATAGTTATTTAATCCATCTCTTACAACGCCAGGTTGAACAGTAACCGTTTGTTCTTTTTCATTAAGGTCTAAAATCTTAGTAAAATATTTGGACACATCTACCACGATACCTTCCCCGACGCATTGACCTGCTAGAGACGTCCCCGCTGTTCTTGGAATTAAAGACGTTTTATGCGTTTTAGCAAAAGCAACTAGTAGCTTTATATCTTCTCCATTTTTAGGGTACGCTACAGCCAATGGCAATATTCTATATACAGAAGCATCTGTAGCATATATAGACTTTATTAAATCGTCATAATATAGCTCGCCTGAAAGCTTTTCTTTTAATACCTGAAAATGTGGAGTCAGCCTCATGTTTAATAATTATGTTTATAAATCTAAAAAGTTGTTAAATATAAATACAATTTTGGCGTTATTTTTGTTTAACGAATCAAATATTAATAGAAAAATCTTTTTTACGAAAAATATCGTATATCATTAATCAAACTAAACTTTAAACTTATGAAGAAATTATTTTTATTATCAGTTGCTATTTTAGGATTTACTTTTACCTCAAGTGCTCAAAGTATTTCAGATAATGCTATTGGATTGCGGCTTGGTGACAGCGACGGATTTGGTGCAGAAGTATCTTATCAACGTGCTTTAGGTGACAACAATAGGCTAGAATTTGACTTAGGTTGGAGAGATGGAGATAATTATGATGGCTTTAAACTTGCAGGACTGTACCAATGGCTATTTCCTTTAGATGGGTCTTTTAACTGGTATGTAGGTGCTGGTGGAGGCATAGGTTCTTTTAGTTTTGATCTTCCAGGTGGAAGAAAGGTCTCTGACACATTTGTTTTTGCTGCTGGTGATATTGGTATTGAATATAATTTTGAAATTCCATTATTAATATCGTTAGACTTCAGACCAGAAATTGGTTTTGGAGATGACGTTTACAACAATAACGACTTAGATTTTGATATTGCTTTAGGTATTCGTTATCAATTCTAAACTATAAAAACATATATATAAAGCGCCTAATAGGCGCTTTTTTTGTGAAATTATTTTACCGTTCTAAAATGAAATTAATGAGAGTAAACAATAACTAGTGCACATTACAACACCAAACACTTAGTTAAAGTATCTTCATAAATAGCTTCATACTGCGGTACAATGGCATGCAAATCGAATTTTAAAGCTTCTTTCCTCGCATTATCTTTAAAGGTCTGCAAACGATCTTCATCACTTAAAATATGAAGTGCATTTTTAGTCATATCCTCTACATCGCCTACATGGCTTAAAAACCCAGAAACTCCATGAGAATTCACCTCTGGAATACCTCCTGTATTACTTGATATAACTGGGACACAAGATGCCATAGCTTCTAATGCTGCCAATCCAAAACTCTCTGTTTGTGAAGGTAGTAAGAACAAATCGCTAAAACATAATATTTTGTCTATCTCATTACTTTTTCCGAAGAATACGACTTTATCCAAAATTCCTAATTCCTGACAACGAGACTCTATTTTTTCACGCTCAGGACCTTCTCCTACTAGCATAAGTTTTGCGGGCATTTCTTTTTGAATATTATAAAAAATAGAGATAACATCCTGTGCGCGTTTTACAGGGCGTAAGTTACTAATATGCGTTATGATCCTTTCATTATCATTGGCCATCATCGCGCGCTGACAATCTGTAAAATCATGTTTATATTTATCCAAATCGATAAAATTAGGTACTACATGGATATCATTTTTAATATCAAACAATCGCAAGGTATCGTCTTTTAAACTTTGTGACACTGCTGTTACTGCATCCGATTTATTAATACTAAATGCGACTGCTGGTTTATAAAAGGGATGGCTACCTACAAGAGTGATATCTGTACCATGTAAGGTGGTTACTATGGGTACATAAATACCTTCTTCTTGCAACATTTTTTTAGCCATATAAGCAGCATAAGCATGAGGAATTGCATAATGCACATGAAGAATCTCTATTTTATGAAGCTTCACCATATCTACAAGTTTACTAGACAAAGCCAATTCATAGGGTTGATAGTGGAACAATGGATATTCTGGAACATTTACCTCATGGTAATGTACATTATTACTTAGCAATTCCAATCGCACGGGTTGATTGTATGTAATAAAGTGTACTTCATGCCCGCGTTTAGACAATTCTAAACCAAGCTCTGTGGCTACAACACCACTTCCTCCAAATGTTGGATAGCAAACAATTCCTATTTTCATTCTAAATTTATTCTAAATTTAAGAGAATCGGTTATAGACAAAAGAAAATACTTCATGCTCTAAACATCAGGTTTCTCTTTTATCTTTATTCTTCTCTCTTTATTCAATTATCGCTTCGTAAATTAAGCGCTGTATTTCTGTTCTAATATTCTCCTTTAACAATAAATTTTTACCTGCTTTAGGATAAGTTCTATTGGCTAAAAAGATATAAACGATCTCTTCTTCAGGATCTGCCCAAGCATATGTTCCCGTAAACCCCGAATGTCCAAAACTTGTTCTAGAAATACACCCACATGTTGGTCCTGCTTCTCCTAATTGTGGTTTGTCAAATCCGACCCCTCTCCTATTTCCTTTTCCACAATAATAGCAAGTATTAAATTTATCAATAGTTTCTGATTTTAAATAGCGCTTACCACCATAAAACCCTTTTTGCAAATACATCTGCAAAATTTTTGCTACATCATTTGCATTACTAAAAATACCTGCATGGCCTCCAATTCCATTTTGCATTGCTGCTCCCATGTCATGGACATAACCATGTACTTTTTGGTATCTATAATAATCATCCTCTTCTGTAGGAACGATCTTTTTATTACTTATTTTATGATATGGATTATACAATGTATTATTAGCTCCTAATGATTGATAAAAATGATCTTGCACTAATTTATCAAGTGTTTTGTCGTAATGAGTTTCTATAAATTTCTTTAAAATATAATATGGAAAGTCACTATATCTATATCGCAGTCTATCTAATAATTCTGAATCCTTAATAATACCATTTATAGAATCCTTATAATCAGAACGTAAAAACAAATTCTTGGTAACTTCTATATTAAATTTACCAATTTTTTTACCTCTATAATATTTTTTACTTGGACGTTTAGTCACTGTATCTAAAGTATGGTAGTAAAATGGCTCCCATGGTCTTAATCTAGCATAGTGAGATAGCATACTTTTAATTGTTATATCCTCTTTATTAGAGCCTTTATATTCAGGTAACATTTTTGAAAGCTTAGTATTTAATGATACAATACCTGTCTCTTCCAATTCCATCATTAATGGTAATGTTGCTAATATCTTGGTTAAAGATGCGACATCGTATATATCATCAAATTCTACTTTGTTTTTTCCTTTGTAGGTATGTTTACCAAAGTTCTTATTGTAAATAACTTGTCCTTTTCTTGCAATTAATAATTGAATACCAGGTGTCATTTTATGTTTTACGGCATATTGTGCAACCGAATCTACACGTTTTAGCTTTTTAGAATCCATCCCAACACGTTCTGGAATAGTATAGCCTAATCTTTTGATTGCATTAACATGATACCCATCATTAACTTTAAAAAATTCTCCAACTGATACAGGTAAATGCCCTTTGGCTGCAATAGCACCAAAAATAAGTTGTGCCGATTTTCGTTGTGCTATATCACTATTTTGATAACTGACTACAATTCCATCTATATTCTCAATACTTTTTAATTCTGAAAGCGCATACGGCTTAACAAAAGCATCTAAAATTACAGTATGCGTTCGGGCTATTTCTTGTAACCAAACGATTTCTTTATTGGTGAATTTATAGTCTTTCCACGGACTATCATTTGAGCGATGCAATCCAACAATGACCGTGTTATATACTTGAAGTTTTTTAATTAATTCGTCTAAATTATTTGCTGTAATATGATGTACCTTCGTATATTTTTTTAATTCATTAAAAAACACGGAACCACTATCATCTCCCATATTTATATAGGCAACCGTTTTCGTTTCTAATTGCCTTAAAGGTATAAACTGTTTATCATTCTTTACAATAGTTATAGCATTTTCAATCAATTCTTCATATAAAATATCGTCTTCAAGTCTATTTAAATCTTTAGGTAAATTATAGAGCCCAATAGGTTCATAATTATGTAATCCTACTTTATATTTAGCCTGTAATATCTTTTTAACCGAATATGCTAAACGTTCTTCTGTAATATCTCCTTTATTACAAGCTTCTATAATTTTAGAAACACCTATACCAACATCTTCAGACATTAACATGACATCATTCCCAGCATTAAAAGCTGCTAAATCTATAGCGCCTGTTTCACTAAAGTTCGCCGCACCTTTCATGGTTAGTGCGTCTGTAAATATAAGCCCTTGAAATCCTAGAGAATCTTTTAAAATATCTGTAACGATATGTTTTGATAATGAAGATGGATACCCTAAGCGAGATTCTAAACTAGGTACATTTAAATGTGCCACCATAACACTAGACACCCCCTCTTTAATAAGCTTTTTATAAGGATACAACTCAATAGAGTCGATGCGTTTTTCATTAAAATTTATAGTTGGTAATGTTTCGTGCGAATCTTGGTCTGTATCTCCATGGCCAGGAAAATGCTTTGCATTAGCTAAAACGCCTGCTCCTTGCATACCCCGCATAAAAGCTAAGGCTTTTTCAGTGACATTATCACGATCTTCACCAAAAGATCGATTTCCTATAATAGGATTTTTAGGATTTGTATTAATATCTACTACAGGAGCAAAATTAAAATGAACCCCTAAACGCTTACAATGTTCGCCTATCTTTTTTCCTGTTTGCTCTATAAGATCATTATCTTTTATAGCACCTAGCGTCATATTCCACGGAAAAGCATACGTAGAATCTAATCGCATGCTAAGCCCCCACTCTGCATCCATTCCAACTAACAATGGTGTTTTTGAAAAGGATTGCAATTCATTATTTAATTGAGCTTGCCTAACTGGTCCACCATTCGAATAAATTAAACCACCAATATGATAATCTTTAATTAACTGAACGATTTTATTTTTTGAAACGGCGTCCTGCTCAGACATAACTTGTACCATATATAGTTGTCCCACTTTTTCTGCTAAAGTCATAGAGTCGTAGATACTATCTACCCATTTTTGCTGAGCTACTGCATCATCAGCTAATAATGGATTTTTAGTCACTTGACTGAACATAGAAAAGATTGTAAAAAAGGATATTCCTATAAAAAAAATATGGCGCATAAAAGAAAGAATTAGAGGCATTAATAGTTATTAAATTTATACTAATAATAATGCCAAATTAACACTTTTAAAGAGAAGATAAAAAGACTTTAAGGTAGATTTTTAAAGAAATAACTAACTACTATTTCAAAAACCAACAATATTAACTATCACTATCTGTTAATTATCTGTTTTATTAATGCTCTGACAGTTTTAGCTAAAGTATTGAAGACTATTGTAATCCTTGAAATAGGTATGCTTTTTAATGTTTTCCTATAATCAGAAAGTATTTTACAGACTATTCAAATATAGAAAACGAATAATATCTGTAGCAGACAAGGTTATACTTAAATTTGGGCGTTCAATTATTCTATTAAATCGATGTGCCTATCATGGTAACCTAATAAATATAACACACCATCTAGCCCTATACTTGATATTGAACTTTGCGCATTATCTTTTACTGTTGGTTTTGCATGAAAAGCAATCCCTAAACCAGCAAGGTTAAGCATTGGAAGATCATTTGCACCATCACCAACTGCAATAGTTTGACTTATATCTATTTCTTCATTTCTGGCAATTTCTTTAAGATATTCTGCTTTTTTATTGCCATCGACAATATCTCCAAGATACCCCCCTGTTAAAACGCCATCTTTAATTTCTAATTGGTTAGCATAGACATAATCCATACCCAATTCTTCTTTTAAATAATGTCCAAAATAAGTAAACCCACCAGATAGAATAGCTGTTTTAAATCCATAACTTTTTAAAGTATCTATAAGCCTTTTGGCTCCTTTAGTTATAGGTAAATTAATGGCAACATCATGAAGCACATCTTCACTTAAGCCTTTGAGTAATTTCATGCGTCTTTTAAAGCTCTCTGTAAAGTCAATTTCTCCCTGCATAGCAGATTCTGTAATTGCTTTTACTTCATCACCCACACCAGCCAATTCAGCTAATTCATCAATAACCTCAGTTTGTATTAGCGTAGAATCCATATCAAAACAAACCAAACGTCTATTTCTTCTATAAATATTATCTTCTTGAAAAGCGATATCAACATCCAATTCTCTGGAAATTTCCATGAATTTAGCTGTCATTTCTGCTTTATCATCAATAACTCCTCGAATGGATAGTTGGATAGACGCTCTGGGATATTCAACAGGTTTAACTAAAGATAAACGTCCAGTAAGCCTTTTTATCGAATCTATATTTAAATTCTTTTCTGATATTACTTTAGTAACTTCAGATATTTGCTCAGCTGCTAATTTCTCTCCTAAAATGGTAACAATATATCTATCTTTTCCTTGTGAACTTACCCATTTCTCATAATTTTCGAGTGTAATTGGTGTAAACTTTGCTGTAATGCCTAATTCGTAAGCCTTAAAAAGTATATCTTTTAATACAGCTGCCGATTTTGCCCCAGATTTAATTTCAAATAATATCCCTAGGGATAGTGTATCATGAATATTTGCTTGTCCAATATCTAATACTTTAGCTCCATATTCTGCTAAAACAGAAGTTAAACTAGAGGTTAATCCTGGTTTATCTTGTCCTGAAATATTTAATAAGATAATATCGTTCGCCATAATTTCATGTTTACTCTTTTGAAAGCTGTAAAAATCATTATTCTATTTGATATATAAAAGTTTTTTTAAGGTAAATACCTCGTAATTTTATAAAATTTTTAAAGTAAAACGAAATATTATGATCAGCCATAATTCACTAGAACGCTATCTTGTTAAATGAGGTATTGTTAAGAATGGATAATTTGAAGTTTTTAATTACAAATAAACTATTTAACAAACCTACTATGCCAACTCTCACTTGCTGGAACTTCCCAATTTTCTTTGAATTCTGAAATATTGGTTACTAAATTATTGAAGACAATGGTATTTTTTGAAACGGCTTTATCTTTAGCCATTTTCTTGAAATCAACAAGTGGTTTATAAGCGATATATTCGCCTTGTTTGTAAGATACATTCATTTTATCCATTAAATCAACATGATATTCTTTTTCTAATTGTTGAATAAAATGAACTGAAGCATCGATAGAACAGCCTGTTGCTGTATTTAGATTTTGATTCAAACCTATAACGATAAAACGTTTATATTTAATTAAATGTCCAGCTTGTAAATCGCTTCCATGGGCTGTCCAATTTTCAATAAAGATATTTAGTTTTGATTGAATTTCTTCTATTTCTTGCTCGGTAAATGAGCGATTTGCTTGATAAATCCAAACCCGGGATTCTTCTGGTAATATGTTAAAATCTACTAACATGATTCTATTCTAAAAATTATATTTTTTCTTAAACTTTTCGGATACTAAATAATTATAAATACTAAAGATTAAACTTCCTAAAATTAAAAACTTAAAAAGAATACCTCTTAAAATACTATTAGGGTCTACAAGGTAGTTTAAAAAATAGACCATTAAAAGAACAGTTAAAGGAATAATTAAGAAAAGTAGTGGTGATTTTTTTAAAAGAAAACCACTTAACGCAATTACTATAATAACTACTATATTAAAGACTAGGGCAATTAAATGATTCAACAATATTGAAAAATTTACTATAAGGCCTAAAATATAAAATCCTGCTGCTAGATAAAGTAAGTTTTGACTTTTTGTTAAAGAATCTTCGGCGTCAAAAATAATTCCTTTCTTTCCTATAAACCTACCTATGTGAATTGACTTTTCTTTTTCGGTTCCATTAAAAGGAAATTCACATTTAACACATAAATTTATATTAGAATCATTATCGTTTTTACAAGCTGGACATACGTTACTTTCCATTACAAATCCTGTGCATTGGCAATCAATTCTGCTATATCCATCACAGCTACATCAGCTTCTTTTTCCTTAGCCTTAACACCATCTGTCATCATCGTGTTACAAAATGGGCAGCCTGCTGCAATGATTTCTGGTTTAACATCTAATGCTTGTTCTGTTCTTTCTACATTAACTTCTTTATCCCCTTTTTCTGCATCCTTAAACATTTGCGCACCACCTGCTCCACAACATAAACCATTGCGCCTACAGTTTTTCATTTCAACCAGTTCTGCTTCTAATTTTTGTATAAGTTCTCTTGGTGCCTCATAGACATTATTAGCTCTTCCTAAATAACAAGGATCGTGAAACGTAATACGTTTTCCTTTAAATTGACCACCTTCTATAGTTAAGCGCCCATCATCAAGTAAGCTTTTTAAAAACTGCGTATGGTGCACCACCTCATATTTACCACCTAATTCTGGGTATTCATTTTTAATAGTGTTAAAACAATGCGGACAGGCTGTTACTATTTTTTTTACTTCATACGCATTTAGTACTTCTATATTGGTTACCGCCTGCATTTGAAATAAAAATTCGTTTCCTGATCGCTTTGCTGGATCTCCTGTACAACTTTCTTCGGTTCCTAATACTGCAAATTCAACATTAGATTTGTTTAATAATTTAACAAAGGCCTTTGTTATTTTTTTTGCTCTATCATCAAAACTACCAGCACAACCAACCCAAAATAATACTTCAGGTTGTTTGCCTTGAGCCATAAATTCTGCCATAGTTGGCACTTTTAGTAATTCGCTCATTCCTTATTTTGATTTTTTGATTTTATAATTTATATAATAAACTATTCGTTTTTCCAATTTAATCGATCCATTTGATTGTATGGCCACGGTGCGCCATTGTTTTCAATATTAGTCATCATATTATTTAATTCTACAGGAGCAGCAGACTGCTCCATAACTAAATAACGACGCATCTCTAGAATGATTGATAATGGATCTATACTTACTGGACAAGCTTCTACACAAGCATTACATGAAGTACATGCCCAAAGCTCTTCTCTTGTGATATAATTGTCTAATAACTGTTTTCCGTCATCCTTAAATTCACCTTTATTAGTATCTATATTTTTACCAACTTCCTCTAAACGGTCTCTGGTATCCATCATGATTTTTCGTGGCGATAACTTTTTACCTGTTTGATTAGCAGGACATTCACTCGTACAACGGCCACACTCAGTACATGTATAGGCATTTAATAATTGTACCCAGTTTAAATCTTGCACATCACTAGCTCCAAATTTAGCAGGAGCTTCACTTTCCTCTTCTTCTGGTGTTGCAAATGGATCGATGTTAGGATCCATCATCATTTTCACCTCTTTTGTAACAGCTTCTAAATTATCCAGTTGTCCTTTAGGTTGTAATTTACCGTAATATGTATTCGGAAATGCTAATAATATGTGTAAATGTTTTGAAAAATAAAGATAATTTAAGAAAACTAGTATACCTATAATATGTAGCCACCATGCGCCTCTTTCAATAAAATGCAATGTATTACTAGATAAACCACTAAACCAAGGTGTTATAAATTGACTGATCACATTACCTGAGTTCATCTCTTGGAAATGAATATCTGTAGCATTCATAACAATAAACAGGGTCATAAGCACCATTTCAAAATACAAAATGTAATTCGCATCATTTTTTGGCCAACTCGTCATTTCTGATTTCCAAAAACGTTTTAATTTTATGATGTTTCTTCTAATCCAAAAAAGGATTATGGATGCAAAAACCAAAAGTGCTAACACTTCAAAAGCTCCTATTAATGTTCCATACAAGCTTCCTAGAAAAGAAAAAATACGGTGTTTGCCAAATAAGCCATCTATAATAATTTCTAAAACTTCAATATTAATTATTATAAAACCAACATATACAACAACATGTAAAAAGCCTGCAACGGGACGACGTACCATTTTACTTTGACCTAACGCAATCATGCTCATGTTTTTCCAGCGCTGCGACTTATTATCATTAACATCTATGTCGCGCCCTAACTTAATATTTCGAGTCAGTTTTTTTACATTTTTAATAAAATAACCAATACCTATTATTAGAAGTATAGCAAAAAGAATGTTAGGTAAATATTGCATAAAGTTTATTTAGTTTCCTCTTCTTTATATGGAATTTCTTTTTTTGACAAAATTCTGAAATAACGCTTTGGATGTAGCTTGATATCTTTTAATAACGCTTCCATTTCTTTAGTAGCACCTTCTAAATTATTATACAAGGTTTCATCTTTAAGAAGCTTTCCTATAGAACCTTCTCCTTTATCAATAGTTGCTAATATGCCATTTAAATTACTAAGCGTTTTGTTTAAGTTTTGTACTGTTGCACCAACATTAGCATTTTTTAATTCTGCTGTTAACGCTGCTAAGCCATCACTAGTTGCTTTAAACTTTTCTAGAATACCAGCAATATTCTTATCATTTTTAGTGAGTACACTATTAACTTTATTAGATGTCGTTTTAAAGGATCTCAGAGTTTCATTTAGCTCTTTAATAGTACTTTTAAGTCCTGCTTCAGATTGATCATTAACAAACGTATTTAAACTCGTAAATAACGTATCTGTCGCTCTTAGTGTTGAGTTTAATTCATTACTAATTCCAGAAAAATTCTTTGAAAGACTGGATACCAATCCTGTTTCTACTTCAGATTTTAAAACAGCTCCAGGTTTTGCAATATCGCCATCTTCAGCTAATATTATAGCTATCGCATTGCCTCCCATTAAACTGGTTTCATAGAGTCTAACGACACTATTTTTCGAAAACTTCAATTCTTCATTTATAAAAAATGAGACTCTGGTTTTTCCTGTTTTATAATCATAAGTGATGTCTTTTATTTTCCCAACAGCATTCCCTTTAACTGTAACTAACGACGATTGGGTTAAGGCATTATAATCAAACTCTGTATAATAAACATTATTAGAATCGAATAAATTTTGACCTTTTAAATAATTAAATCCAAAAATAAATAGGATGACCCCTAAAATTACTAATATGCCTGTTTTAACTTCTTTTGATATTTTCAAACTAAAAATGTATTAGAAAACAAATTTAAAATAAATTTGAAAGAAACCGCTTAATTAGCGGTTGTTTTTAAAGCATCTATTAATGCTATTTTTTTTCCGTCTTTGAAAGCGACAATGAAACTTGATGTATACCCCTTTTCTGTAGCTTCTTCTTCTAGTTCTTTTATTTTATCGTAACTTGATGTAGCTCCATAAAAATATTTATAAACAAGTCCATCTTTTAAACGAGATATCCCATGTAACCCTTTAAAATTATAAGGCTCCGTTTCAAGCGGTGTTGAACCTGCAGCAATTTGAACTTTAAAAACAATATCGCTTAAGGTTGTTTCAACGGATTCTAATGTGTCATCATTATTTACTACTGAAAAATCATTTACATTTTTATCTAAGCTCTTTTTGTATTCCAAAATAGCTTTAGCAATAGAATTAGAGATTTGTTGTTGTCCTTTTTTGGAATTTAAATAAGAACCTTCTCTTTTATATGATAAAAAACCTGTTTCAACTAAAACACTTGGCATAACCGTTTGATGCAAAACGATGAATCCTGCCTGTTTAACGCCTCTGTTTTTACGTTTTAATGTATTGGTGAATTTTTTTTGTATTAAACTCGCCAACATAATACTTTGATCTAGATATTCTTCTTGACTCAATAGTATACTCATAACAGATTCTGGTGAATTTGGGTCGAATCCTGCATAATTTTTTTCATAATCATTTTCAAGAAAAATCACTGAGTTTTCCTTTTTGGCTACTTCAAAATTCGTCTTATTTCTATGGGTTCCTAATACAAAGGTTTCTGTTCCATGAGCCTGAGAACTGTGGGAATTACAATGTACAGATACGAATAAATCTGCATTCGCTTTATTCGCTATTTGCCCTCTAACAAACAAATCGATAAACACATCCTTTTTTCGTGTATAAACAACTTTTATATTAGGGTTTTTCTGAAGTTGTTTCCCTACTTCTAAAACTATTTTTAAGGCAATATCCTTTTCTTTATAGCCATTCCCTAAATTACCTGGGTCATGACCACCATGACCTGCATCTAACACAACAACAAATTTATCTTTATTTAGATTCTCATCTGTTTTTGTAAATGAAGAAAATGTTAATACTATTATAAAGGATACGAAAAGTAATACTCTGTGCGTTTTCATGTGGTATATAGATTTATTTTTAATCGAAAGCATGTAACACTTTAATTTATATTTATTGCTTTAGCAAGGATAATTTCTAAGTGTTTCATCGATTAAAAAACTCGGTTTATTTTAATTTTAAATTTTTAATTGATTATTAAATCAATCACAGAAAAATATATGTAATTTTGGCTTTTCAAAAACCGAGCCATACTTTTACAAAAATACATTTAAAAGCGTTGCATACAAACAACTTTAAAATACTTTTTGCATTAAGTTTTACAGTGTTTATTAACACGTTAAGCTTTGCTCAAGATATTCCTAAAAAGGGTAGAACTATTAGCAAAAGTGTTAAGGATAGTGTTATTGTTAGTTCTGACAGTCTTCTTATTCCTGAAACCTCTGAAAAAAGTCAAGATTCTACATTAACAGATTCCATTGCTCCCAAAAAAGATCTTTTAGAAAATATCGTTGTCTATCACGCCGAAGATTACACTAAATTCAATCAAAAAAAGCAAAAACTTTACTTGTACAACCAAGCTAAGATTGACTATGGCGATATGAATATTGTTTCTGGTAGTATCGTTATTGATTACACTAAAAACACGATTTATGCGAAAGGAATAACTGATTCTATTGAAGGTTATACTCAAAAGCCTGTTTTTACTCAAGGAAAAAATGTTGTAGAACCCGATTCTATTATTTTTAATACTGAGACAAAAAAAGCACTTATTTTTAACTCTAAAACAGAGCAAGGTGAAGGTACAGTAATTGCTCAAATTACTAAGAAGGAAAATGATTCTGTTTACTTCTTAAAAAATGCTAAATATACAACTGCGGAAGACCTCGAAGATCCTGAGTACTATATCAAGCTTCGGAAAGCAAAAATTGTACCTGGTAAAAAAATAGTTACGGGGTTAGCCAATTTATTTATATATGACGTCCCTACTCCTATTGGTGTTCCTTTTGCTTTTTTCCCACAAAGTGAGACGCAAACATCTGGGCTAATCATACCCTCTTTTGGTGAACAAAACGATCGTGGATTCTTTTTACAGAATGGCGGCTATTATTTCGCAATAAGCGATTATGTGGATTTGGCGGTTATTGGTGATTACTATACCAATGGTAGTTATGGTCTACGAATAGAAAATACTTATGCTAAGCGTTATAAGTTTAGAGGGAATTTAGGTTTTCGATATGAGAATTTAATTAATAGTGAACGTGGTTTTCCAGATTATTCTAGAAACACTATTTATAACTTACGTTGGTCTCATAGTCAAGATTCTAAAGCGAATCCTAATTCACGGTTTTCAGCTTCGGTTAACCTAGGCAGTAGCACCTATTACCGTTCGTCTGTAAATCAAGTTAATACAGGCGCTTTTTTAAATAATTCATTATCGTCTTCTGTATCCTACTCAAAGACATTTCAAGGAGAGCCTCAGGTGAATTTTAGTCTCACAGCAACACATTCTCAAAACACGAATACTGAGACAATAAACATGACGCTTCCAACATTTCAAGGTAGTGTTGGCAGAATGTATCCTTTTGCTACAAAATCTGGATCTAAAAAAGGCATTATTCAAAATGTAAATTTACAGTATAATATGAGAGCCGAAAATAGAATTCAAACAACGGATTCTCTTTTCTTTAAAAAAGAAATGTTTGAAGATGCTAAAGCAGGTTTCCAACATACCATCCCATTAAGTACTAATTTTAAAGTATTTAAATATTTCAGCCTTAGTGCCAGCACTAATTATAACGAAATTTGGACGTTTAAAACGATAAACAAAACTTTTGATCCTATAGAACGTGAAGCTGTCACTGAAGAGATAAATGGTTTTGACTCTTTTAGAACTTATAATTTTAGCACCAGTGTAGGAACTACTGTTTATGGAATGTTTAATTTTGAAAAAGAAGGAAAAGACCCTAAAATAAAAGCTATAAGACATGTTATAAGACCTTCAATTAGTTATAATATAAATCCTGCTTTTGATAAGTATTATGATAGTTACGAAGTTGTTAGTGCAGACGGGCAAACTACGAGTGATGTTGAATTCACCAGATTTGAAGGAGGCATTTTTGGAACACCAAGTAAAAACTTTTCAAGTTCAATGGGTATCTCTGTATCTAATAATATAGAAGCAAAAGTTCGTGATAAAGACAGTACCGCAACAGAACCTAAAAAAGTCATCTTATTAAATAATTTAAATTTTTCTACTTCTTATAATTTTGCTGGCGATTCGTTACAGTGGAGCCCTGTTAGAATGAGTGGTGGTACACAGCTTTTCGATAATAAAATGAGTGTGAATTTTGGTGCTACTCTGGATCCTTATGCATTAGATAACAATAACAAAAAAATCAACAAATTCAATATTGATAATGGCGGAAGTCTTTTCAGATTAACAAGTGCAAACCTAACTACCAGTTGGTCTTTATCAAGTAAAAAGGGTGATAATAAAGAAAAAGATAAAAATCTTGAAGAGAATTTACGTAGTGGAGGTCGCGCCGATGATCTTTTTGGAGTTTCTGAAGATTTTGCTAATCAACAGATCGATGATAAAAAAGACGACGAAGAAGATAAACCTCCAAGTGAACATTATAATTATAAGATACCTTGGAATTTGCGTTTAGCCTATGCTGTAAACTATTCTAATTCTAGGCGACAAAAAGAAATTTCATCGCACTCACTTATGTTTTCTGGAGATATAGAATTATCGCCTAAATGGTCTCTTGGAGCATCATCTGGATACGATTTAAAAAATGCTGGCTTTACATATACACAGCTGCGTTTTGAACGTGATTTATTAAGTTGGCGTATGAATTTTAGTTGGGTTCCTTTTAGCTCAAGAAGCTCATGGAATTTCTTTATTGGTATTAAATCGAGTATTTTAAAAGATTTAAAATATGAAAAGCGAAGACAACCAGATATTACGCTATAATTCGCTAAAAATAAACGCGTTATACTATGAAAAAAATAATTACAACATCTAAAGCTCCTGCTCCTATTGGTCCATATAATCAAGCCGTATTAAGTGGTAATACCTTATATACTTCTGGACAAATTGCCTTTAACCCAGAAACAGGAGAACTTGTTTTAGAAGATATAAAAACGGAGACTGCTCAAATTATGCAAAACCTTAAAGCAGTTTTAGAAGCAGCAAATATGACTTTTGAGCATGTTATAAAAACATCTATTTTCATTAGTAATATGGATGATTTTACTCAAATAAATGAAGTATATGGTAATTATTTTAATGATGATACAGCTCCAGCTCGTGAAACAGTACAAGTTGCCAGGCTACCTAAAAATGTTAATGTAGAGATTAGCATGATCGCTGTTAAATAAGAAAAAAAACTACTTCGCTATTAGATGTAATACTTATTAACTCACCACTGAACAGAGAATTGAGTTCGTGAAATTCGTGTCAAAAGAAAGCTTTTGTAGCAATTTGTCCCTTAAATGTCACATATATAAATGAAATTCAAAACTTAATCAGATATATTTTTATTAGCATATTTACTTAATAACGCTTTTAGCTCTTCTGTTTGTATTGGTTTTGCTAAAAACTCATCAATTCCAGCTAATTTAGCATTAGCAATATCTTCCTCAAAAGCACTAGCAGATACAGCAATTATTGGGGTGCTTTTATTCGCATACTTTTCGGTTTTCTGAATGGCCTTGGTTGCTTGATAACCATCCATGTCTGGCATATAAATATCCATAAATACCATATCAAAATCTAAAATTTTATATAGTTCAACAGCTTCAATACCATTTTTCACAAAAGTACAATCGGCGCCTTGACGTTCTAGTAAAAACTTAATCACTTTTTGATTCATTCGATTATCTTCCGCTACCAAAACGTTAAACTTATTCAGAATAATCGGTTTTATTTCAACACTTTCTGCTTTAATATTTAATGTCTTTTTTAACTGTAAACTAAAATAGAAGGTAGACCCTTCATTTTCTTTACTTTCTAATTTTAGCTCACCTCCCATTAGTTTAACTAACTGATGAGAAATAGACAGTCCGATACCTCCTCCCCTATAATCTCTTATTATAGAAGCATTATATGGGCTAGAAGCATTATCGAAAATCAATTCAACTTCTTCTTGTTTCATACCAATACCAGTATCTTTGATATAAAATGTTACTATAAGATCGTCGTCAATACTAACTGTTTGATCAACTATTACTGATACTTTACCTGAGTTCGTAAACTTTATAGCATTGCTAATTAAATTGATTAGTACTTGTCTAATCCTAGACGAATCTCCTAAAACAGAAAAGGTATCTTTTTCTTCATATAAAAACTTAAAATCGAAGTCTAAACCTTTTTCCCAAGCTTGGTATTCAAAAACTTTAAAAAGATGAGATAAATCCGATCTTAAATCGATTGCTAATAATTCTAATTTAATATCTCCCGATTCTACATTGGCATTATTGGTCACCATATTTACCAATTGCACGAGATGCCTTGAAGAATATTCTGCAATTTCTACTTGCGCTTTCTGATCATCATCAAGTTCTGTTTGTTTTAACATATTTAACATCCCTAAAACGGTACTGAGTAATGTACGAACCTCATAACTCATGTTTGCTAAATAAATTGATTTATACTCAGCTATTTTATCAGACTCTTCAAGACTCACTTTTAGCTCATTAATTCGTGTATACAAATTTGACTGTCTGGTATCATTCTTTAATTGATTTTTAAAAAAATATTGTAATACAAAAACTTGAATTATAGTAAGAGAAAACAAGAATAATGCTATGGTCTCTAAACTAATTTTCTTTTCAAGAAATAAATACCCCCCCAATAGAATTGTGACAATAGAAATAAAAATAAAAAAGGATAAGACTTTTCTTTTTTTAATAGATTTAATTGACCGTGGGATAAAACTCATTTATTAGTACGTTTAAACAAACTTATTTATAATTAAATTAATTAGCAAAACTATTGTAGTGTATTTAATTCTTGTAATTTATCATCAATTTGTTTCATTTAAAAGTTCAAAAAATTGTACTTTTAAAGTAAAGATAATCTTAATTATTAATCTGATTGTAGATGCGAATAGAATACGATATAAAACTTGGTTTTAAAGATGTGATGATTCGTCCCAAGCGTTCCACATTAAAAAGTAGATCGGAAGTTAATTTAGAACGCGAATTTAAGTTTTTACATAGCCCGTTAACATGGACAGGTATTCCTATTATGGGAGCAAATATGGATACCGTAGGCACTTTTGAAATGGCTAAAGCTTTATCTGATAAAAAATTATTCACTGCCATTCATAAACATTATTCCATTTCTGATTGGAACTTATTTTTATCAAACTTACCTCAAAATAAAGAAAATTATGTGGCTGTAAGTACTGGAATAGGTAAACAAGATTCTGAAAAATTAGCAGAAATTTTTAAGTTTAGCCCACATCTAAATTTTATCTGTATTGATGTGGCCAATGGCTATTCAGAGCATTTTGTAGACTTTGTTAAAAAAACACGCGAACAATATCCTGATAAAGTTATTATTGCTGGTAACGTTGTTACTGGCGAAATGGTTGAAGAGCTTTTACTATCTGGCGCCGATGTTATAAAAGTAGGTATTGGCCCTGGTTCTGTTTGTACTACGCGTGTTAAAACTGGCGTGGGTTACCCACAACTTTCAGCAATTATTGAATGTGCAGATGCTGCTCATGGTTTAAGCGGTCAAATAATTAGTGATGGCGGTTGTACAACACCAGGGGATATCGCTAAAGCATTTGGAGCTGGAGCAGATTTTGTAATGCTTGGAGGTATGCTAGCGGGGCATAACCAAAGTGGCGGCGAGGTTATTGAGAAACAAGGAAAATCTTATAGAAAATTTTATGGAATGAGTTCCTTCACTGCTATGGACAAGCATGTTGGTGGTGTTGCAGAATATAGAGCTAGTGAGGGTAAAACGGTTGAAGTGCCGTACAAGGGTGATGTAGAAAATACATTGCAAGACATTTTAGGAGGTTTACGTAGTACATGTACGTATGTTGGTGCGCAACGACTAAAAGAGCTCACTAAGCGCACAACGTTTATTAGGGTTAATGAACAGGAAAATAGAATTTATACCGAACAATAACCGACTATTATTTTATATACTGCGAACACTTTTGTACGTGGTTTAATCGAAATTAAAAGTCTCCTTTATTGTTTTTGAAGAAAGTAAATTCTTTATGGATTCTAACTTGTCTGGACTTTGTAAAAAAGGATGTTCTTGAAATATTTTTTGATATTCAGACATGACATCTCCTTGATATGTTTCTATTTTTTTGTCAATGACCTTATTGATATTTGCAATGGTATTTTTCTGAAAATGCAGGTGGATTGGGTCAACAAATCCCATTTTTATAAACCCTGCAGTTTTTCTGGCACAACGACAAGGGTTACTTTTATTTACAAGCCCACATTTATTATCCATAAAATTATATAATTGCTTTTTTGATCTGTGTAGTTTAATTCTAAAATTCTCTTTTGAAATTTCCATTATCTCACTACCAATAGCATCTGAAAAGCCAAACAACTCACCTATTATATAAATCATTCGTTGTTCTCTGTTAAAACATAACAACATGCCCTTCATACAGCTTATTTTTGCTTCTTTTATTAAAAGTTTATCTTCTATATCATAAGAATAATCAGAGAGGGATTCATTAGTCAATTGATCTAACCCGTCTCCGAATTGCTCGAATGTTGGAGCATTAGTTTCATATTTCCCTCTTTTCATATTCAAAAAATGGTTTTTTACAATACGATATACCCAAGTTTTAAAACTGCTCTTTTGTTTGAATGAACCTAACTTAGTAACAATTTTTATTAAAACTTCTTGTGTTAAATCAGCCGATTCATCTTTGTCTCCTACAAAAGTTAAGGCTATATTATAAATCCAGTCTTGATGCTTTTTAATAAGACATTCTAGTGCCTCCTTATTTCCTAAAAGAGATTCTTCTATTAAAGTCGTATCTAAAGTTGTGGTATTAATTGATTTTTTGCTCATTTTATACTTTTAATATAGCACTATTTTGCCTTTGTTTTGCAAGGACAAAATAGTGCTAGAATTATATTATTGATTCATTAAGAATTGTCCGTGAGGGTTGTCTAATAGCATTAACCATCTTCCATTTTCTTGCTTTCTTAAAACGGCAATTGATAATCCTTCTTGTTTAATTTCGGTTCCGTCTGGGGCTTTTCCTGTCATTTCCCAAGGTGTAATATGAGTTGCGATATTTCCAATAATAAACACTTCATGCCCACTAAATGTAAATATCGGATTTATCATTGACATAGCTTCAAACATTTCTCGTATTGCATTTGAATCTGATATAGGCGAATCTGGTTCAAATACAATGACTGCTTCTGGTTCATAACAAGTCATAACTTCATCAATATTCTTGTTTTGAAAGGCTTCTGTCATTTTATTGATTGTACTTAATACATCTTGCTGTTCTTGGGTCATCTTTTTTGTTTTATTTGTTTGAGCGTTAATAATTGAGACCATACTAAATAATATGACCAATAATAATTTTGACTGTGTTTTGTAAATCATAAAGTTTGTTTTTATTACTAATACTTACTTTATAATTTAGACACAGCAAAAAGATGCCTGTTACAGTAATTACAATTTATTATAGAAAAGATTCTTTTTTATGAAATATAACGATTAGAATAAGACGTATTCTATTAGGTTAAATACTGGTGTTTTTATTTCAGAAGATCACAACACACATATAGAGTATACCCTAATGTGTTTATTTGATTTGCCACTTTTACATTTCAAAGTGAATTTCCATAGGGTATTTTTGTTTGCCAACTCGAAGTAGAGTATTTATTATACTTTTTTAATCATAGTATTATAATAAAAAGCTAGATAATTATCAAAATCTGAAGCTTTTACCATTGATTTCTATTTGGTTTAGTAAAGACTTTTATTTTATACAATAAACGGCCAATATTGCAAAGAAAACACCTAGCCCATTTTTTAAGCTTAAAGCATGATCACCAAGAAGTAAAACTATAATAATAGTTACTATGAAAGGCATAGATCGAATTGTAGAGGCTATTGAAATAGGAATACTTTGTATTGATTTCGAAAATAGAAAAACGCTAAGAGAAGTGCTGATAGATAAAAGAATAACCCATTTTAATTCATATAAATTAAAAAACAATTTTTCTTTACTGAAAGTAAAACCAACCAAAGTAAGAATAGTACCAATTATATAATACCAAACTGTCGTTAATGATGCTCCTATAGAAATACTACTTCTTTGAAAAAAAGATTACTCAGACCCAAAAAAAACATAGAACCAATTAGCATTAAATAAGCTTTAAGCATATTATTTTAATGTAGATAAAATAATATTCACAAAAATAGCTTCATTTATTTTTTCACTTTTAAAACCCCTAGTTGGGTTTGTTAAAAGGATTTCATTGACTGTCCTCCCTTTGCTTTTCTCTATTTTTACTCGTTCTAAAATAACTTCTAGCATCTCCTTGTAAAGGACTAGATCTTTTTTACTTGCTATGTATCCATGCCCTGGAATAATCTTTGTATTAGCGTCACATAAGCTTAGTATTTTATCTAGAGCTTGAATTACGCCCTGGATACTTCCTCCATTGGGCGTATCAATGAATGGGTAACCGTAGGTCACAAAAACATCTCCTGTATGGATGACATTTGCCTCATTGAAATGAACGATTAAATCTCCATCGGTATGTGCATGATTTACTGCTATTAAATCTATATGCTGCTCGTTGAATTGTAATTCATAGTGTTCATCAAATTTTATTTTGGGCAATCCAATTTCTGCATAAGGCTTTTGTTGGTGATTAAATACAGCTATCGTTTGAGAGGATTGCATCCGAAGAGCACTATTTCTTTGAGCGATAATTGTACTTCCTTTCGCTCCAAACTTCTCATTACCATTGGTATGATCTACATGCCAGTGTGTATTGATAACGTATGTAACTTCTTCTTTGCTTATTTTAGAGATACTTTCTACTATAGCATCGTGTAAATGAGCAAATTGATCGTCTATAAGTAATATACCATCTTTTCCTATAAGAATTCCTATATTGCCTCCTTGTCCTTCTATACTGTATACAGGACCATTTACATGAATTAATTTTATCATTTTTTTTGAGTTTAGATCATTCGCGGTTTGTGCATAAATAAAAAATTGTCCTATAAAAAAAGAAGTAACAGTGATGATATACCTCTTTATCCCGAAATGTGACATACTAAGAGCTTATTAATAAAGAGCGCATAGAAATAGCTCCTAAATCGAAACTATCATTAAAGTACTCTATGGATTCGTTTTTATCCATAGCTCCTAAAGTATACATCAAAGGTAAAAGGTGATCATAACTAGGATGGGCTAATTCAGCTACTTTTCCAAGTTTTTGAAAGCCTATTACGGATTTAAAATCACGTTTATCAATAAATGTTTTTATACTATGGTCAAAACTTTCGGCCCAATCATAAGTAACATGCCTTCTTAACTGCATTAGATTATGTACTATGTTACCGCTTCCAATAATTAATACGCCTTTGCTTCGTAGCGCTTTAAGCTCCTTACCTAGATCAAAATGAAATTGAATGGGCTTAGACATATCAATACTTAACTGATAAACAGGTGTTTTTGCTTGTGGAAACATAGGTTTTAAAACACTCCAGGTACCATGATCTAACCCCCATTCCATATCTTGATGAACGATGGTAGAATGAATTTGGTTGATTGTTAATTTTGCCATCTCTGGACTACCAGGTGCAGGGTATTGTTGTTGAAATAACTCATTAGGAAATCCACCAAAATCATGAATTGTTTCAGGTGTAGACATCGCAGTAACCTTTGTAGATTTGTTGGTAAGCCAATGTGCAGAAATTACAAGAATGGCTTGCGGCTCGGGTAACGACAGACCTAAACTTTGCCATTTTTTATGAAAATCGTTTTGTACAATAGCATTCATTGGACTTCCATGACCAACAAACATCAAAGGCATTTTCTGTGATGATTTCAAGTTACTTGACAGTGTAGAAAAAGCATTAAGTTTCATAAGAGGTAAGGATAAAGCAGTGAGTCCCGTAGATTTTAAAAAGTCTTTTCTTTTCATCGTAATTGATGTTAAATTCAGTCTATTAAAAAAATCAATAGACTGAAAAATCATTATTGCTTTACAACCTCCAGCTTAACTACAAGATTTATTTCTTCTCCAACAGTTAAACCACCATGTTCTGTTTTTGCATTCCAAGCAACACCATAATCAATTCTGTTAAGTGCTCCTGTGATGATAAAGCCTGCTTTTATATTTCCATAACCATCATTTGCAATGGTACCACCATATTTTACATTTAAAGTGATACTTTTGGTTACACCACGCATAGTTAGGTCTCCTTTTAAAATATATTTATTCTTTTTCTGTTTCTTAAAAGAAGTACTCTTGAAACTTATTTTTGAATGTTTTTCTGTATAGAAAAAATCTTCAGATTTTAAATGCCCATCTCTTTTTTCATTTTTAGTATCAATAGAGTTAGCATCTATTTCAAAATTGATTTTTGCATTAGAAAAGTCCTCTGACTTAGACGTTAAATTTCCCTTGAAAGATTTAAATATGCCATCAACTTCAGAGATAACTAAGTGACTTACCGAAAAATTAACGTTTGAATGACTTGGGTCAACAACCCAGGTTGCTGATTGTGCATATGTTGCTAGACTTAACGCCGCTGTAAAAAATAATGTGATTGCTTTTTTCATTTTAAAATTGTTTTATAAATTATTTACACTACAAAGATGTTAAGTGTTATAATGTCTTGCATTCACCTAGGTTAACTAATGAAAAAAGGATAAAAAAAGAGCCATTTTTAATAAAATGGCTCTTGGAAATTGTCTTTTTAGTCTACTAATTGTATAATTTTTTCCTAATTCTACTCAATGATTGAGGTTTTATACCTAAATAGGAAGCTATATAATGTTGTGGGACACTTTGAATTATTTGAGGATTCGTTTTTACTAATTTCAGATAGCGCTCTTCAGCAGAATTTCCATAAATTCTTGAAACGCGCCTTAGAGAATCTACATAAGCATTCTGAATTAAAATTCTAAAAAACTTTTCAAAAGCAGGAATCGTATTGCATGCTTTTTCAAAATTATCCTTGCTTAATATTGTGATTTCTGAATCTTCAATAGCTTGAATATTAAAAACAGAAACTTCTTGAGAGAAAAAGCTAAATAAATCGGATATCCAGTGATTCTTTACCGCAATTTGAACAACATGTTTATCACCTTTTTTGTCAACTGTATAAGAATACAAAACTCCTGATTTTACAAAGGCGATATACTTTGTAACATCTCCTTCGTGTATAAAAAAATCATGTTTCTTAACTTGACTGTTTTTAGTAAGACTAAGAAAATTATTAAAATCTTGCTCAGAAATATTAATTTTTTCTTTTATGTTTTTGTAGATAGGGTTGTTCATTTTCTTATATACAGCAGCACACTAAATATATGATAAATAGAATAAAAATGAGTAATTATTTTCGCAACAAGCCTATTAAATAGTCGAGTCAAAAAACTAAATCTAATAGATCTAGCAGTTTAGGCTAAACCTTTTAGCTCCTGTTATAATTACGAGTGTAGGTTATACTATAGATTTTTAGTATGAAAAGACACTAGCCCCTCAATAGGTCTACGTTCAAAGTTACCAACTATAAAGCCCATTTCTTGAGCAACTTCTTTTATTTCGTCTTGTGAAAAGTATGCAATAGATCCTGCAAAATGCACAGGAACAGTTTTTAGTTCTTCTTTAAATTGCATAATCATGTTAGTAGCAAACAATCTGAGACCTTTTTTGATAAGGTTGATGGTGTATTCTGAATCTTTATGCAAAAACATAAACTCAGCAAAATTAGCTAGGTAGGCATTTGGATTGGGTTGTTTGTACAAATTATACTTTATATAATCGGACTCCATATTAAATTTACTACCAAAAGCTATTTTAACATCTTCTGGCATATGATTGAAGTAGTAATCCCTGATTAATTGGCGACCATAATAATTACCAGAAGCATCATCCATAACAGAATACCCTAAGGATACAACACGTTGCTCTAATTGCTCACCATTATAGTAACTACAATTAGACCCTGTTCCCATGATACAAACAACTGCGGCTTCTTTATCATGATTAATTGTAGAATAAATCGCGGCCATAGTATCTTCGTTTACTTCAATATGAGCATTGACAAATATAGATTCTAAGACCTCTTTTAAAAGAGCTACAGGTTTTTCTGTACCACAACCAGCTCCATAGAAGAAAATATGTGTTACGCTGTTTTTATGCTCTTTTAATAAACTGTTAGATTTAATTATTTTTTTTAATTTTTTTTCGGGTAAAATAGCTGGATTAAGACCTTTAGTACGTATTTTTTCCAGTAATTGATTACCATTACTATCTACTGCTATCCAATCAGACTTTGTAGAACCACTATCAATAATTAAAATCATAAGTTTATAAATAAAAAAATCCACAGAATTACTTCATAAATAAAAAGTAATTCTGTGGACTAAATTAACAATTTATATTGAACCAATATGTTGTGCTAAGTCAACTAATTTCGTTGAATAACCAAATTCATTATCATACCAAGATACCAATTTAACAAAGTTATCATTTAATGCCATACTTGCGTTTGCATCGAATGTACTTGTTTTTGGTTCTGATACGAAATCTTGAGATACAACACCTTCTTCAGTATATCCTAAAACACCTTTTAATTCGTTTTCTGAAGCATCTTTTAAGGCTGCTTTAATTTCATCAAAAGAAGCAGGTTTCTCTAAACGACATGTTAAATCTACCACAGATACATCAACAGTAGGAATTCTAAAAGCCATACCTGTTAATTTACCGTTTAATTCTGGAATTACTTTACCAACAGCTTTTGCAGCTCCTGTAGATGCAGGTACTATATTATTTAAAGAAGCTCTTCCTAACCTGTAATCTTTTCTTGAAGGACCATCAACAGTAAATTGTGTTGCAGTAGCAGCATGAACTGTAGTCATTAATCCTTCTGCGATACCAAATTTATCGTTAATTACTTTAGCTAAAGGTGCTAAACAGTTAGTAGTACAAGATGCATTAGATACGATCGTATTATCTGCAGTAATTTCGTCATGATTAACTCCCATTACAAACATTGGTGCATCTGCAGATGGTGCAGAAATAGCTACTTTTTTAGCTCCAGCAGTAATATGCTTTTGAGCACCTTCTAAAGTCGTAAAGATACCTGTACAATCTAAAACAACTTCTGCTCCAACAGCATCCCATTTTAAATCTTCTGGGTTACGCTCAGCAGTAATTCTAATTTCATTACCATTAACTACTAAGTTACCATTGTTTGTTTCTATAGTTCCGTCAAACTGTCCGTGAACAGAATCGTATTTTAATAAATATGCTAAATGATCTACATCTAGTAAATCGTTTATTCCAACTACTTCAATATCTGGTCTAGAAGCTGCTACTCTAAAAGCAATTCTTCCTATTCTTCCAAATCCGTTAATTCCTAATTTTAATTTTGACATAATCTTGTTTATAAATGTTAAGTGCTCATGATGTCTGAGACACGCAATAATTCTAAGTTAATTTTTGACTTTCCTTTTATGGCTTTTTCTAATGGTGTAAGTTCTACTTTATTATCTAATAAACCTACCATGTAATTAGTTTCTCCTTCTAATAATGACTCAACAGCCTTTACTCCCATTCTACTAGCTAAAACACGATCGAAACATGATGGTGCGCCACCACGTTGCATATGACCTAAAACAGATACACGAACATCGTAACCTTCCATATTTTCATCTACATAATCTTTTAATTCGAATATGTTTTTACCTATTTTATCTCCTTCGGCAACGATAACAATACTTGAGGTCTTTCCAGACTTTCGACTTTTATTCAAAGATTCTACTAATCTATCTAATCCTAAGTCTTCTTCAGGGATTAAAATCTCTTCGGCGCCACCTGCTATACCAACATTTAAAGCTATATGTCCTACATCTCGTCCCATAACTTCAACAAAGAATAATCTGTTATGAGAACTTGCTGTATCACGAATTTTATCTATAGCATCAACGACAGTATTTAAAGCTGTATCAAATCCTAAGGTATGGGAAGTTCCATAAATGTCGTTATCTATAGTACCAGGTATTCCCATAATTGGGAAATCAAATTCCTGATTAAAAATTAGCGCTCCTGTAAAAGAACCATCGCCACCAACAACAACTAATCCATCAACATTAGCATTAATTAACTGTTTAAACGCTTTTTGTCTACCTTCCACTGTTCTAAATTCTTTAGAACGTGCAGATTTTAATATGGTACCACCTTTATTTATGATTCCTTTTACGCTACGAGCGTCCATAGGCTTGAAATCACCTTCTATCAGACCTTCATATCCGCGATAGACACCTACGCATTCTATCTCATGATAAGCACAAGTTCTAACGACTGAACGAATGGCCGCATTCATTCCTGGTGAGTCTCCTCCCGAAGTTAAAACGGCTAGTTTTTTTATTGCTTTTGGCATTAAACTTTATAATTTATACGTAAAATTAGTAAACTAAACGCACATATCTATAAGCATTTATCTTATTTTAATTTTAGTTGTTGAACTATAACGTTTTAGTTAATAAAAAAACTTGTTTTATTATGAAAACGGCTATAAATAAGGCGGAAAATGATGTTTTATTTTTGTGTAGAAGGTTTCACTTTAATGAAATTCGGTAAAGAACTAGCATCTACATCATCTGTTTTTTCTTCTGGAGCTACATCCTCTTTTTTAGCTTTTTTAAAGAAATTTTTAAGCAATTCTTTAAAAGTATCAAAATCGACACTATATGAAAGTCCAACACCTTGCGTATACCCTATCGCTTCACCAAAATTTCTAATACTATTTTCTCTATTAAATACTTTGGCTGTTAGTGTTCCCTCTTCATTTAATAGAAAATCAATTTCTACGTCTCCAGCAATAACGGTTTCGCTAGCTCCTGCTCCTCCTACTGGCACACCAACTTTACCATTTATAAGTACACGATCACTAATTTGTGTTTGTATGGTTGCAACGACCCTGTCATCAGTTTGATAATCGGGCCTGTTCTGACCTGCTTCATAGTTTACTCCTAAATTGAGTTTATTATCACTATTTGTAAAAATATCGCCAATAATACCGTTTAGTCGTTCTGAAATAGTTCCTGAGAAATTTAATTCATTTAATCCTCTGGAGAAAGCACCTGTAGATATTAAGTATAATGCTTGGTTTTGCCTATCGTCTGCAGACTCTAATCTATATTGGAGCTCTGATTTAATGGTTGAATTCACATTAGGAAACTCAAAACTAAAATCTGGATCGGGTTTTTCCAAATCTCCTTTTAAGCTAATATTCAATTCAACAGGAATGCTTCTATTTATTGGGTTATCTAGTAATGGTGAAGGGTTTGCTTGCGTTTTATAAATAGCATTCATATTCATTATGGCATTTAACGGATCTCCATTCCATGCTAAAGTTCCTCCTGGTTGTACTATAAATTCTTTTTGAATTAACCCACCATAAGCAAAATTGTAAACCCCTTCAAATACAGAGAAATCTCCCCACATCTTAAATTTACCATTTGTATTAATTTCAACTAATAAACCTCCTCGTCCACGTCCTTTTAATGAATGCCCCGTATTTTTATCTATTATAATTTCAACTTCGGCCTCTTCGGTAAGATCTAAATCAAAATCTAACTCTAATCCTTTTATTTCATTAAAAGTAACTTCCTCTCCTTTTTTTCTAGCTTCTTTTTCCTCTTTTGTTATAAAATGAATAAAAGAATTATCCCCAAACGATTCTGCATCACTAAGAGGAATTTTAAAAACAGTACCACGCTTGGTTTCTCCTGTAACATCAATAACCAATTGCTCCGTTGGGCCCACAATACTTGCTGTACCTCCTATAAAACCAGTTCCATAGTATAAAGCATCTTCTGTTTCTTTGGTATCTAAAACCAATAATCGAGGCGTTTTTAGATCTAAATCTAAACTCCAGTTCGAAAAATTCACATGGTCTAATGATCCATTAAGTTCTCCTTTTGAATTATATTTAATATCTTTTAATTGCACTTTATTAAAAATAAAACTCTGTTCATTTAGAGTAACGGATGCCTTATTATTAAAATCGTAATCAACGTTAAGATACGGAATACCAAGCCCCGCTTTATTTAAAGTCAAATTCCCATTAATATCTGGGTGGTTAAGTTTACCTATAACATGTACATCTCCTGATGCTTCTCCACGAATATTAGTTAAAACATCTTCTAATAATGGGTTTAAAGGCACGAGATTAAAATCATTAAAGTTTAAATTGGCATCTATGGTAGCTTGCTTTCCTGCAACATTTATGTCTCCTATTGCACTAAACGATTTTGAAGTATCATTTTTAATAACGACATCCATTTTATAATTAGTAAGTGTTTTATTACCTGTAATAGCGGCGTCAAATGAGCCTAATAAAAAATCATTAACCTTAAAATCGTCAATAATAATTGAAGAGTTTGGTAAATAATTTCCACTTTTCTGAATAATATCCAGTTTACCATTTACATTACCTGCTAAGGCTAAACTATCTATATCTGGCGTTATTTTGGCTAAATCCACATTTTTAAAATCCAGTTTTAAATCCTTTTCTGTAGAATCTCTTAAAAAACCAGAAAGTTTAATTTCTTCATTTTTATGATTAATTTTAAACTTATCGATATCGAACTTGGTAAAATCCTTATTAAATGACACTTTATTAAATCTATCTTTGTTTTCATTAATAAACCATTTATTGTTTTTTATGGTTATATCTGATTTCTTAAAGCCTACAACAGATTCATTAGCCTCATTAATTGTATGATAAAAACTCAAATTATAACTATCGTTATTACGTTTACCGCCTTTAAATTCGGAACGCATAAATAAAGTATCATTTACTGTTACATTAATCAAATTGAATTTAGAAATATTATAATATTTGGTCTTTAAACTATCGACTTCTATGTAAGTATTGAAAAGCGGATTGCTATTATCAACTTGCAAATCTATATGAGTAGCAAAATTATCCAACAATCTAATCTTTGGTGATTTAAATGTGAGTTTAAAGTTTTTTTCGTCACTTTCGACACGTCCGCGGATAAATGTATTTTTACCAAGTTCAACATCTGGATAAACCACTTCAATGATTTTATTATAAATTTTAAAGTTAAAATCTATACTCTGATTTGTGGCTACTTCATGCGGAACGTAATTGGTGTAAATATGTCCTAATGAGTTTTCAAATAACTTCTTTAAATCTTTAAAAACAAAACGCCCTTGTAAATCACCTTCAATAATATCTGGGGAATTAAATTCTATGAATCGAGTATCTCCTTCAAACCGAGATAGTACATCTAGTTTATTAAAATAATAATTGTCATTTTGATTTTTATAAGAAGTTCTCCTAAAAGAAATTTTACCGTGAGCATCATCATAATCACTGGCATTCATATTCATTTTAACACGACTTCTAAAAATGGAAAGACTGTCTTTTTTTACAAAGTTCAACGCCTTTAAATTTGCATAATCAACATTAGCATCGAAATCGTACTTCTTAACGGTTTCAGAAAAATCTACAAGTCCTGCAAAGTTTAGTTTTAAGTTTTTATCATTAACAGTCAGGTTTCCATCAAAAATTTTATTTCTAACGTTTCCTGCAACTTTAACACCTTCATAATTATAATCGTTATAATCAACTTTAAAAACATCTCCTTTTACTTGCGTATTAATATTTTCTGCAACAAACCCTTTACCATTTACATCAAAATTTAAAGAAGCATTTCCAACCGCAGGATCATCAAGAAATGTTCCAAAGTCAAATTCTTCAAAAATGATATTTCCTTTGTAAGAGGCATTATCAATATCATTAATTTTTGCTATTTCTAAGTTAGAGTCAATGAAACCCAGTTCTGTAATTATTTCAATATCTGCGATGACTTTCGAGGAGGTTACTTGAGAGTTTCCAACAATAATAAACATGCCTAACCTGTCGAACGAAGTGGGTATCGCTTCTCCTAAAACATTAGGCAATAAACCTTTTAAGTCTTTATATGTAGAAGATAGATTTCTAAAATACCCATTCATATAAAAATTATCCGCTTCTTTATTAAACAAGTTTTTAAAATTAATATCACCATAAACCCTCGTATTTCTGCTGGTATTTAATTTTAAATTAGTGGTTTTTAAATTATTTAAAGTACCAGATAAATTAACACTAAATTTGGCAGACAGGTTTTTACCAAACTCATTATAGAATGTATTGAGCTCATCTAACTGTACTTCAGAGTCTTTAAAACTCGCTGAAACCAAAACTTTATCTGTAAAGTATTGTAGATCTTTTCTATCATAAGAAAATTTCAGATCGCCTTTTAAAACAGAATGAGGCGTTTCTATTTGAAGATTTGCGAACGTCATATCTGTAAGTGTATATGCAAAATTCGTCATAAGATTTTGCATAACCAGTCCTCGTTCATCTACAAAAGATAATGTATTGATTCTAGCACTTACATCACTTCCTTTAATTAAAAAGTTAGTGGCATTAATATTTAAATTATTAAAACGAAAGACATCTGTTTTTTCTCTATTTTCATCAGATAACTTAAAAACACTATTGTAAATAGATACATCACTAGATGATAACAAAAAGCTACCATCACCTTTTGTTGGATTATCTCCCTCTAATTTAGCAACAAAAACATCCAGATTAGTATCTTTTGTTCCTTTATAGGTTCTTATATTAAAAAACAAATCTATAACATCAATATCTCCAAATTCTAATTTACCATTAGACAGGTTTCTAAAATTTAGAATGGAGGTATTTAATTCGGCTATAATTATAAGGGCTTCATGCTTGTAATCTTCAATATAAATATCTTTAAACTCAACATCACCATTAAACTGCAAACCAACCTTTCCAATACTTATATTAGTTCCAAAATCTTCATTTATTTTTTTTGTAGCATAATTCCCTAAACTTGTTTGAACAAAAGGTATAGAAAGTACCAGCACCAAGATGATGAAAAGCAGCAAAATAATGCCTACAATCTTTGATACTATTTTTAGGATCTTTTTGATACCGTTTTTAATTATAATTTAAATTAAGAATACCCTACTTTTGTACTTACGAACAAAAATTACGTATTAGATTTTTATTCTGTTTCAAAATTAACAATTATTGTGCCTAATATTTACTAATGTCTTCACAAAATATTTACATTCTGGGAATTGAGTCTTCATGCGATGATACTGCGGCTTCTGTAATCTACAACGGGAAAATTTTAAGCAATGTTATAGCTAGTCAAAAAATACATGAAGAATATGGTGGTGTCGTGCCAGAATTAGCATCCAGAGCACACCAGCAAAACATTGTTCCTGTAGTACACCAAGCTCTTGAAAAGGCGGGGATTACCAAAGATAAATTGCATGCTATTGCATTTACCCGTGGCCCAGGCTTAATGGGTTCTTTATTAGTAGGTACCTCTTTTGCTAAATCTTTTGCTTATGGTTTAAACATTCCTTTAATTGATGTCAACCATATGCAAGCCCATATTTTAGCCCATTTTATAGATGAAGAGGGTTTTAATAAACCATCGTTCCCATTTATAGCGATGACCATTTCTGGCGGACATACTCAAATTGTTGAAGTAAAAAATCATTTTGATATGACGGTTATTGGGGAAACTATTGATGATGCTGTAGGAGAAGCTTATGATAAAAGTGGAAAAATTCTTGGTCTGGGATATCCTGCAGGTCCCGAAATTGATAAACGTGCGCAAAAAGGGAATCCAAAAGCATATCAATTTACGAAGCCTAAGGTAGATGGGCTAAATTTTAGCTTTTCTGGGTTAAAAACAGCTATTCTTTATTTTGTTCAGCGAGAAGTAAAAGCAAACCCCAATTTTATTGAAGAAAACCTAAATGATATTTGTGCTTCGATACAATACACTATTATTGGTATTCTAATTGATAAATTAAAATTGGCTACCAAACAAACAGGTATAAAACAAATTGCTATTGGAGGCGGTGTTTCTGCAAATTCTGGTATTCGTCAAGCTTTAAAAGATGGTGAACAAAAATTTGGTTGGATCACTTACGTTCCAAAATTTGAATTTACCACAGATAATGCTGCTATGATAGTAATTGTAGGGTACTTAAAATATTTAAAAGGTGATTTTTCTGAGCAAAATGTTACGGCTTCAGCTAGGTTGAAAATATAATAGTTAGTAGTGTTCAATGGCAGTTAGCAGTATAGTCAGTTTAAAAATCATAAATCCCCAATTGTAAATCATAAATCATTTTTATCTTCGCTTTATGCAATTATTTTATAATTCAGGTATTACAGAGCGTACAGAACAATTTTCTTTTCCCAAAGAAGAAAGCAAGCATATTGTAAAAGTGTTACGTAAAAACGTTGGGGATACGTTACACATCACTAATGGTAACGGGTGGTTGTTTACTGCCGAAATTTCCATACCAAATATTAATAAGTGTATGGCCACTGTAGTGTCTAAATCATTACAGCCCAAAAGAGATTACCATTTACACTTAGCTGTTGCTCCTACAAAAATGAATGATCGTTATGAGTGGTTTTTAGAAAAAGCTACCGAAATTGGTATCGATAGCATCACACCAATTATTTGCGATCATAGTGAACGCAAAATCATCAAACCAGAACGTTTCGAACGTATTTTACAATCGGCCATGAAACAATCCTTGAATTGTTATTTACCTAAATTAAACGATGCTATTTCTTTTAAAGCTTTCTTTAATCAAGATTTTGATGGTGATTTGTTTATTGCACATTGTGAAGAAACTGATAGAAAATCTTTAAAACAAGAACTAAACGCTAAACAGAATATTACTATTTTAATTGGTCCCGAAGGTGATTTTTCTCTTAAAGAAATTGAGCTAGCACTTCAAAACGACTTTATTCCTGTAACCTTGGGAGAAACCAGATTACGTACTGAGACAGCTGCAATAGTAGCCAGTCATTCAGTCGCTTTTATTAATGAATTATAGTCTTGTCTGACTCCCTCCCGTAATATCTAAGCTTTCAGTTTGTATTAATGCTACTATAGATAAGTCATCGCTTTGAGTGACCATATCTGGGATAACAATACTTGCTTTTCCAGTGGCAGAATCCAAATTCAGGGAAATTTCTTCAACGACAATATTTGTATTTTTAAGTGTTTTATTTTTGTTTTCACCACGCTTGATTGAAGTGATTCTTTCATCAATAACTAAAACGACTTTTAACTTCTTTTTCCCAATAGTACCTGCCACTTGATAATTTAAAGAAATTATATTGTTTTCTTTTTTAATATTACTAAGTGTTACTGCATTTACAGGAGTGTTCTTTAAATATTTCTCAAGTTTAATATTCATAATACTCCTATTAGAGCCAACAAAATGTTCTTTTCCATTCACAACAATCTGTGGCGTATAAATGGAACTGCTATTAAATTTGCGCCCATAATCACGCTGTTTATTACTAAATATTTTCTTGCTAAAAGGATCCTTCCAACCAATGTAATTCCAATAATCTACATGATATGACAAAGTAATCACTTCATTATCAGAATATTTATTTTTAACCTCATTTAATAAATCATCTGCCAAAGGGCAGCTAGAACAACCTTGAGATGTAAACAATTCTAAAACAACAATGGGTTTAGATATGGCTACTTTTTCTGGTTGAAATAAAAATGATGATATAATTATAGTAAAAAGTAACTTTTGCATAGCAATTCTTTTTATTTTTGAATCTATGATACTTAGTTGGGTGAAAATCAAAAATCTTACAAAAATTCTTGTATTAAGCATGTCTTTATTGACAGCTAGCAGCATAGCTCAAGAATTAGCAATTTTAAAATATAAAGGTGGTGGTGATTGGTATGGCAACCCAACTGCATTACCAAATTTGATTGCATTTTGTAATCAAAATATAAATACTAAAATAACTCCTAAGCCGCAAACTGTAGAAGTTGGTAGTACGGATATCTTTCAATATCCTTTATTGCATATGACAGGGCATGGCAATGTGTTTTTTAGTGAATCGGATGCCGAAAACTTAAGAAACTATTTAATTTCTGGCGGTTTTTTGCATATAGACGATAACTACGGCATGGAACCTTTTATAACCAAAGAGCTAAAAAAAGTATTTCCTGACAAGGATTTGATTGAACTGTCTGCAAATCACAAAATATTTAATATGCCCTATAAGTTTCCAAAAGGCTTACCAAAAATTCATGAACATAATGGTAAACGTCCACAAGCCTTTGGAATCTTTCAAAAAGACCGATTATTATTGTTATTTACTTACGAAAGTGATTTAGGCGATGGATGGGAAGATACCGATGTGCACAATGATCCTGCAGATGTTAGAGAAAAGGCACTTAAAATGGGAGCTAATATTGTTAAGTATGCTTTTGAAAATTGAGTTAATATGAAATTAAGTTACTATTGCAGTTCTTGTAAAAAAGAAAATTATTTAAAAACGTCGGCGCCAGACAGGTATGCTTTTTTACAAGAATATGGTAAAAATGAAATCAATGAACGTTGTAAACATTGTGGAAATCATACTAAGAGACATATTAATAGATTGCACGCTGAACCGAACAAATTTATTCTTATTGGTGGTGCCTTAATTGCAATTATAGGAACCATCTTACTATGGGATTTTGGTTTTGTTAGCACGCTAAGTGGAGCTGTTCCCATAGGAATCTGGATGGATCAAAATAAAAAAACAAGCCTATTCAATAGATCTATGGTAAAATAATTAATTTGGTGTTAAAATGTCATGAAAGACCTTTTATTAATGATTATAGAGTTTATTTTTCATGTAGATCCTGATGATGAAATATATTAAAGAAAACAAGTGTTATAGCTCGTAAAGTACTAATATTCTTACTCGTTATTTCAATTATTATTTGGTTGTTAATAAAATAGATTTACCATACACCGTTCCTAAATACCAAAGACTGCTAACTGAGACCAAACACTGAATACTGAACACCGAAACACTGAACACCAAACACTGAACACTGAACACCAAACACTGAAAAATGCAACTCACCCACTATAATACAAACTTTACTAAAAGGTCCTTCCCCATTACTTTAGTTTGTGATAATGTTACAAATGCTCCAAATATTGGTAGTTTATTTAGAATTTCAGATGCTTTTGGAATTGAGAAACTCATACTTTGTGGCGACCATATACCGCTTGGAAGGAAAATGACTAAAACCTCAAGAGCTACAGAAAAAGTAGTTGATTTTGAAATAGTTAAATCTGCTGTTTCAATAGTTGAGGCCTTAAAAAGTAATAACTATCAAATATTTTCATTAGAAATTGCTGAGATAAGCAAACCTATTCATGAATTCCAATTTCCTATAGATAAACCCATTGCTTTGGTTATTGGCGATGAGAATTTTGGCGTATCAGAAACTATTTTAAACATGTCTGATGCCATTATTCATATAGATATGTTCGGTCAAAATAGTAGTATGAATGTGGTACAAGCAACTAATATTGCTCTATATGAAATAACAAAACAATTGTTATAAATCATATCGAATTAATATAACAACTCATAAATTAGTGAATGCAATTTCTCCTTTTGGTTCGAAATGACTAGATTTACTATTCAAAACTTGATCAATTGAATTCTAATACAATTTCTAATGGTATTTTAAAAGCTATCGCTATTATTTTAGGCATAGCCGTAGCTCTTTACTTTTTATATCAAATACAATCCGTTATTGGTTATGTAGCAATTGCAGCTGTGATTTCTCTAATAGGGCGACCTATTGTTTTATTTTTAGAACACCGATTAAAGTTTAAAAATACCATTGCCGTAATTGTTACTATGGTCGTTCTTTTGGGCTTGTTTTTAGGGTTGGTAGGTTTATTCATTCCATTGGTTATAAAACAGGGTCAAAATTTGTCTCTATTAAATATTGATGAGCTACAGGTTAATATTGAAAATTTGTATACAGAAATCATTACTTATTTCGATTTACACCAGATCGATTTAGAAGAGTCTATCAAAGAATCTAATCTATTATCTAAAATAGATTACTCATTAATCCCTAACTTTTTAAACTCAGTAGTCAGTGGTTTAGGAAGTTTTAGTATTGGCTTGTTTTCTGTGCTTTTTATTTCGTTTTTCTTTTTAAAAGATAGTCGTTTATTTGAAAATGGTCTCTTAACCTTTATTCCAGACAACAAAGAATCACGTTGGAAAAACTCATCAACTAAAATTAAAGATTTACTTTCAAGATACTTTGTAGGTCTCATTTTTCAAATATTAATCCTATTCATTATCTATACAATAGGTTTGCTTATTATAGGCGTAGAAAATGCGATTGTTATAGCGTTTCTTTGTGCCTTATTAAACCTGATTCCTTACGTAGGCCCACTAATTGGAGCTTTATTAATGATAACATTAACTATGACGAGTAATCTTGGTGAGAGTTTTAGCGACGTTATTTTACCTAAAACATTCTGGGTATTTATTGTATTTATGATTGGACAATTGGTTGATAACTTCGGAAGTCAGCCTGTTATATTTTCAAAAAGCGTAAAATCACATCCCTTAGAAATATTTTTAGTGATTTTAATTACTGGTATATTATTTGGCGTTATTGGTTTAATTATCGCTGTTCCTGCCTATACGGCTATAAAAGTCATTTTAAAGGAGTTTTTATCTGAAAATAAGATTGTAAAAAAACTCACAAAAGATCTATAATATTACTATTTGGATACCGCTATTTTAAATACTGAAATACAAGAATTTATAAATAATCATTTAAATTCTGATATAACATCATTGCTACTAAAAGGAATTCCATTCCCATCTGTTTCGTCCAAAGCTATTATTGAACAAATCGAAGCAAAAAAACGCAGTGAAAAAAAATTACCAACTTGGTTTGTTTGCGATAATATCTATTATCCTAATAAGCTAAATATAGAACAAACTTCTTCTGAAATAACAGCCCGTCACAAAGCCAGTTTAATCAATGGTGAATCTATTGTAGATCTAACAGGTGGTTTTGGAGTCGATTGCTATTATTTTTCAAAAGTATTTAATACGGTTACACATTGCGAAATTAATGACAGTCTATCAAACCTTGTAATTCATAATTATAAACAATTAGGTGTTGATAATATAACCTCTAAAAATATAGATGGTATCAATTATTTAAATACTTCTGAAAAACAATTTAATTGGATTTATATAGATCCTTCCAGAAGACATGATAGTAAAGGAAAGGTCTTCTTCTTAAACGATTGTCTTCCTAACGTTCCAGAGCATCTTGAGTTACTATTTAGTCATTCAAAAAACATCATGATTAAAACATCTCCTTTACTTGATTTATCTGTTGGTATTAATGAATTAAAATACGTAAAAACAATTCATACAGTTGCCATAAATAATGAGGTTAAAGAATTGCTTTGGATTTTAGAGAGCGGTTTTGAAGGTGACATACATATAGAAACAGTAAATATAAAAAAGGAAACAAAAGAGCTTTTTAATTTTTCAATAGCAAAAGAGAAAACTTCAGAATCAAAATACCATAAGCCACTCACCTATCTATACGAGCCCAATAGTGCCATTTTAAAAGCTGGAGCATTTCATTCTATAAGCAATCAGCTAAATATTTATAAACTCAATAAACATTCTCATTTATATACGAGTACTATTTTAATTGAATTTCCTGGCAGGTCTTTTAAAATTGAAAGCATTATGCCCTATAATAAAAAGGCATTAAAAAAAACTGGAATTTCTAAAGCGAATATTACAACTAGAAATTTCCCTGAAACGGTTCAACAAATTCGGAAAAAATTCAATATTAAAGAAGGTGGACACTTTTATTTATTTTTCACCACAGACGTTGATAATACTAAAATTGTGGTTGTTTCAACTAAAATGAATTAGAAAAGAGCTTTATCCTCCCCTATATACTGTATTAAAATAGTATGAATTTCACTTAAGTTGTTGCTAATTAACTTTAAGTTAGTCAGAAATCACTTAGATTTGTGAAAATATAATGGATATATGTATACTTTTAGATATATTCCGTTGTTGGCAACAAGTAAAAAACATGTACTACACTTTTCACATTAATGATTCTGGCGCTCTAGAGTATGAAGAAGAGATCATTAAAAATAAATCTAGAATTTGGGTTGGTGAAATGTATGATGATGATGAATTTGATAACCTAAATGACATTCTATTTTCTACACATAGTGATGGTTTTGTTATCAATGAAAAGACTTTAGAAATATTAAAACAACTTAAACTTCCTAGATATGAGATTATTGATACAATAGTAAAGCGTAAGCAAAAATTTCTTAATCTAATAAACTACACAAAAAAGTACTCATATAAGTTTTTAAAGTATGACAAGAGTTGTTTTGATCAGTTCCATGATTGGATTGATTTTAAAGAGAGTGATATAATTATTACCAAAGGAAAGAACGATCTTAAGAAACTAGAGTCTCATGATGAAAGACTAAAATTTATCGAGCTTAATAGTAAATTGGACTATTCCGAGAGTTATTCTTTCAAAACAAATAGAATAGTTTTTAATGAGAATTTTGATTCATCAATTGATCTATTTGAAATCCCTTTCTATTCCGCAGGCATTTATGTCTCTAGTAGATTCAGGAAAAAAGTTATTGATAATGAATTATCGGATGTTATGTTTTCCAATACAAGAAAAGACATAAATAAGATATGGAAACCGCATTTTCCTGAAATAGCATTTAAAAAATAGCCAGTTAGTAACACTAGTAACTGTTGCGCAACAACTATTTTTGATAAAACCAGACTGTTTCCATAAATTCAAAAGAAAATTAACACTGTAAATCAGTCGTTTAAAAAATAGCTAAACACATAAAAATACTTGATAGCTTTGAAATGGTAGTTGTGCAACAGCCACACTATATATACGTCATACCAGGTTTGGTTATCTAAAGGAAATATGGTATCTTTTTTGCTAAGCCGCACATACAATTTTGATTTATTACATTTTAAATTAAATTAGCCATAAATAAAAAGATATGCGCTTTTGTCAAACTAAAGTTCCTCGAACTTCTGCACGCACGATTGCATATATTTAATGTTGTGTCGCATTTTTAAAAATCCAATTATGAAATTAAAATTAGTTTTAAGCCTTATAATTTTAAACGCCTGTTATTCTTTTTCACAGACAACATTTAAGGTCGAAGATAATATTTCCTATCCAGATTTACGAGTAAAAATTGGAGACAATGTTTCATATCCTGATATTAGAATAAAAATAGGAAGTGATATGAGTTATGAGGGTTTTACTGTCCGTGTTACTTCTAATAAAAGTCAAGCAAATTTCATAATAACAAAATCAAATTATCCAGATTTTAAAATCAGAGCAAGTGATAACGTTTCTTACCCTGATTTAAAATTGAAAGTTGGAGATGATGTTTCGCATCCAGATCAGGAACAGTTGACTATTTAGTTTATACAGAAAAAGATTTCATAAGTTTGGTCGACCTTGTTATAGTATTACTGCCAGCTATTAATCATCACACAGAATATAAAAATGATTCGCTAAAGGAACTTTTTGAAAATAAATAATAAAATGAAAATAAAGATTTTTACCATACTGTTAATTGCTATATGTTTCATTAAGTGGTGAACTTGATGATTTCAGTTGAGAATATTGGCAATCTAATGTTTGGGACGTTTAAAGTGAAAGAATGGATGAGCGGAACAATTCCAAAAGGAAAAAAATAAAATACTATGTACAATAAATAAAAATCTATGATAATAGGATTACTTATTCGAATACTAACTTTTCCAGGTGTAATATTAGATGCTTTTATTAATAAAAAGAGTTGTGAATATTTAAAAATAGAGTTGTTTCAAGTGAATTATTTTTCCATAACAGGAGAAGAACTTCCAGTAGTTCATGATATCCCAAAAGAATATTCAAAAACATTTGGAATTGCAATTCTACCATTCATTATTATGTCATTTATTTCTTTGATACTATTTTATATAGGACTAAACCTTATTCCAGATATAGAATTTATATTTGTATGGCTTGGTATTTCGATTGCGGCTCATTCATTTCCCAACACAAAAATGGGAGATTTATTATGGAAAAATAGTATTATTGAAATTAAAAAAGGTAATTATCTTGCCTTAGTTGGTATTCCATTGGTAGCCATAATTTATATAGCTAGAATTCTACATTTTTTTTGGTTAGATATCATTTATGGAGTTCTACTTTATTATCTTGTGAATGTTGACCCCAATGTATAACTTTGGTTGAGCATTAATTTGAGTGTTCATATTTTTTGTGATTTATAGAGATTCTAGACTTACAGCTTTTTCATAGATGTATAATTATAAACGTCAGTTTGCTCTCTTACTGCTCATAAGCAAGAAACGATCTTCATTCTATAACTTCAATTATATCTATTTTAATTTTTTGTAACCAAAATATTTTATTCATCGTCCAATGAACAAATAATATTTAAAATGACAAAAATGAAAAAAGCACTTTATTTAAAGTATCTATTAATAATTGTTACTGTTTTATCCATTAATTCTCAATCTATATGCTACGCTCAAGATTTAAAATCCAATATTGATAGTTTATTGCAAGAAAAATATCCTCCAAATGGCCCAGGTGCAACCTTCTTAATTTCAAAAAACGGAAACATCATTTACAAAGAAGCATTTGGTCTCGCAAATCTGGAATTGAGTGTTCCAATGCAAACAGAAAATATTTTTGAAATAGGTTCTATAACAAAACAGTTTACTGCAATATCTATTTTAATGCTTATGGAAAGAAGGAAACTAGATTTGAATGATGAAATCACAAAATTTATCCCTGATTACCCTACGCATGGTAAGACCATTACAATTCATCATCTACTCACTCATACATCTGGTATAAAGAACTATACGCGTATGAAAGAAATTAGAGGTATATCCAAAAATGATTTAACCCCTTTAGAGCTTATCGATTTCTTTAAAAACGAGTCAATGGATTTTAATCCTGGAGAAGAATTTAAATATAATAATTCTGGCTATATTATTTTAGGCTATATCATAGAATTACTGTCTGGACAAAATTACACCAATTTTGTAGAAGAAAATATATTCAAAAAATTAAACATGTCATCGTCCTCATATGCGACTCATACTAAAGTTATCAAAAACAAAGTTTCTGGTTACCATAAAAGAGATGACTATGTTAAAAATAAGTATATCAGTTATACATTACCTTATGCCGCTGGGTCTCTAATTTCTAACGTAGATGATATGTTAAAATGGCAAGAAGCTATAAAGAAAAACCTTTTGATTAGTATGGAATCAACTCAAAAAGCATTTACCAATTATACATTGAATAATGGAAAGTATATTAACTACGGATATGGATGGCATATTAAAGAAATAAATGGAATTTCCACTAGAGAGCATGGTGGACATATTTTTGGTTTCAAATCAATGGGAGTATATCTTCCTAAAGAAGATATCTATGTTATAGGATTGAATAACTGCGATTGTAATTCACCAACCAAAATTACAAGGGAATTAGCGATATTAGCTGCAAAGTATTAAATTAAAAGTGCTATAACAAAAGTAACCGTTGCGCAACAACTATTTTTGATAAAGCCAGACTGTTTTCCATAAATTCAAAAGAAACTTAACACTGTAAATCAGTCGCTTAAAAAATAGCTAAATACATAAAATACTTGATAGTTTTGAAATGGTAATTGTGCAACAGTCACAAAACCTACAATACATTGCAACAGATTTCCTAAACAGAAACTCTCGCTTATTTATTAACTTTGGGCTGCGTCAAAAAAGTCCTATGGACGTTTTACGCAACGTATATAGTTGAATCGTATCTACATTCCATTTTCACTGAAAACAGGGTGATTTAAAATTAAATAAACCCAGATATTTGGCTTCTAAACTAGAAAAATATTAAAAAAACATGACTAATTGTAAAAGATGTCATCGGCAAATGGATGAAGAAACTAATTTCTGCCCCACTTGTGGTGAAGACCAAAGAGTCAATGATATAAACCATCAAAAAAACAATACAACCTTTTTAAATGTTTTGTGTATCTTAACTATAATAGGTTCTGTATTTACAATTGGAAGAGCTTATTTATATGAAATAATTTCTATGATGGATGAAAATAGCAATTATATTCGTGGATGGATTTATGCAGGTTCGGCGGTTGGAACATTAGTAGGAGCCATTATGATGATACAGAGAAAATTAAATGGTTTATACCTTTATTCAGTATTTCAAGGAATGTATATCATTACAGTAATTGTAGCTTCTTTCTCGTATGGCGATGCTTTTGACAGTTTGCATGGGGACAATAGAGCTACGCTTTTAACATCTGGAATTGCTATGTTTTTTCTTCTACCATCAATACTGTTTATCATATTATACTGGACTAATATGATTAAGAAACACCTAAAGTAAAATATAAATGTTAAACATTTTAGAAAAAGCTATCCCCCAACAACGTGTCCTTGTCCTATAAAAAACAATGTCCAAGTGCTTCTAAGCAATATATTTTTTAATTATGCATAATGATAATTTTGGTGTGTTGAATTGTTAGTAATTCAGATAGGATTCATAATTAGGATCGTATTCGACAATCATGGTCACACTCATTCAAGGCATTTCAACTTATCAATAAAAAACTCTTTATAATCTATATCTGTAATATCAAGGGTACCCTCTGTTCCTTTTAATAGTATTGATTTAATTGGAGACTTTTCCAAACGTATCATTTGTGATTTAGAAAGGTTTCCCCTGAATAAAAACTCACCACATTCCATATTCCAAGTATGATAAAATATAATTGTCTGATTATTTTCAAGTTTAACTCTTACAGAAGATCGATTATTAGAAAAATAACTAACACATCCTAAATCTTTTTTAGAATTAAAAAAGATACTTACTTGCTGTCCATATTTATATAATTCTACGGTTAAATCATCACTTATTGTATAAAGATCGGTTCGAATATGAGTTTTTTTATGAAATTCGTCATAACTATTTATAGTATAATGGCATGTATTTCGAAATTTAACTCTTTCTAAGTCCGTTTCTTCATTTGTGTCTACTGCTGGTAATTCTTCTTGATGTTTTGTTGTTTCCTTAGCTTTAATAATAGAATCCTGAAGTCTTAGTTTTTCTTTTAATTCGGCTTCGCGTTTTTGAGCTTGAAATAACAGTTCCTGTAGATGTTTAGCTGCCGTTTCCTTAGCCTTACTAATTGAATCCTGAACCCTTTGCCTTTCTTCTAATTCGGCTTCTCGCTTTTTGGCTTGCAATAACAACTCTTGTTGTCGTTTTGCCACTTCATTTGCTTTTACAATAGAATCCTGAAGCCTTTGCTTTTCTTTTAATTCGGCTTCACGCTTTTTCGCTTGTAATAATAATTCTTGTTGTCGTTTTGCTACTTCATTAGCTTTAGCAATAGAATCCTGAATCCTTTGCTTTTCTTTTAATTCGGCTTCGCGCTTTTTGGCTTGTAATAATAACTCTTGTTGTCGTTTCGCTGCTTCATTAGCTTTAGCAATAGAATCCTGAATCCTTTGCTTTTCTTTTAATTCAGATTCGCGTTTTTTGGCCAGTAATAATAACTCTTGTTGTCGTTTTGCCACTTCATTTGCTTTTACAATAGAATCCTGAAGCCTTTGCTTTTCTTTTAATTCGGCTTCACGCTTTTTCGCTTGTAATAATAATTCTTGTTGTCGTTTTGCCACTTCATTTGCTTTTACAATAGAATCCTGAATCCTTTGCTTTTCTTTTAATTCGGCTTC
>CANNAN010000003.1 GCA_947502635.1 uncultured Flavobacteriaceae bacterium | reverse complement strand
TTTTTCTTGTCCTTATTATTATACCTAACTTTTTAGAGAACTCAACCTGTTATATTTATATTAAGCCTATACCCCCCCTTTTTTAACTTATCATATTACTTAGTCTAACATATAAACTGGGATTCTATAACTGTTTATTATCTGAAATTAAAAAATATTTAGATAATGAAAGCACATCTTGGCTCACATTTAAATGACTCTGAAGAATACCAATATAATATTCTTTATAAAAAAGCTGTAACTCTGATGTTTTCAAGTTTTATAAAAAGAAGAATACTGAAAACTGTTCTACCTAAGCTAAAGTACTCCCCTACTATCAAACATATATAATGAACACCCTTACTAAGTCATAAAGCGGAGAAACACCAAAATTTAATTATATATAAAATTATTACGTATATATATATTGTGTGGATTTGTTTATACTATTATCTTTGCACTCTGATTTTAAATTATTTTATGATAGATATAACATTACCCGATGGAAGTGTAAAGCAATTTGAAAAAAATGCTACACCTATGGATGTTGCTAAAAGTATTAGTGAAGGATTTGCAAGAAATGTCATTTCGGCTAGTTTTAACGGTACTGCTGTTGAAACTGTAACTCCTTTAACCTCTAATGGCTCTTTAGTTTTATACACCTGGAATAATGATGAGGGTAAAACAGCTTTTTGGCACTCTTCTGCACACGTATTAGCACAAGCCATAGAGGAATTATACTCTGGCGCAAAACTAACGATTGGTCCTGCCATTGAAAATGGGTTTTATTATGATGTAGATTTTGGAGAACATCCAGTTTCAGAAAAAGACTTTAAGGCTATTGAAACCAAAATGTTAGAAATAGCACGTGGGAAACATGATTTCAAAATGCGTTCTGCGACAAAAGCTGAGGCTTTAGAATTATATCGTGGTAATGAATTTAAAACTGAACTGATAGAAAACTTGGAAGATGGCACAATTACTTTTTGCGATCATTCTACTTTTACAGATTTATGCCGCGGAGGTCATATCCCTAATACGGGTATTATTAAGGCTGTAAAAATCCTATCGGTTGCTGGAGCTTACTGGAGAGGTAATGAAAAGAACCCGCAATTAACTCGTGTTTATGGAATATCATTTCCAAAACAAAAAGAACTTACTGCTCATTTAGAACTATTAGAAGAGGCTAAAAAACGTGATCATAGAAAATTAGGAAAGGAATTAGAATTATTTACATTCTCTAAAAAAGTTGGACAAGGTTTACCGTTATGGTTACCAAAAGGTGCTGCATTACGTGAGCGCTTAGAAAACTTTTTAAAAGCTGCCCAAAAGAAAGCTGGTTACGAAATGGTTGTTACCCCGCATATTGGACAGAAAGAATTATATGTTACTTCTGGTCATTATGCCAAGTATGGTGAAGATAGTTTTCAACCAATACATACTCCTAAAGAGGATGAAGAGTTTTTATTGAAACCAATGAACTGCCCGCACCACTGTGAAATATACAATAGCTCGCAATGGAGTTATAAAGATTTACCTAAGCGTTATGCTGAATTTGGTACCGTATATAGATATGAACAAAGTGGTGAATTACATGGCTTAACTCGTGTAAGAGGTTTTACACAAGATGATGCGCATTTATTCTGTACACCAGATCAATTAGATAAAGAATTTAAAGATGTTATAGATTTAGTACTTTATGTTTTTGGGTCTTTAGGTTTCGAAAATTTTACTGCTCAGGTTTCATTAAGAGATCCTGAAAATTTAGAAAAATATATTGGTAGTAATGAAAACTGGGAAAAAGCAGAACAAGCCATACTAAATGCCGCTATTGATAAAGGATTAAATTACGTTGTTGAAACTGGTGAGGCTGCATTTTATGGCCCTAAGTTAGACTTTATGGTAAAAGATGCTTTGGGAAGACGTTGGCAACTTGGTACTATTCAAGTAGATTATACGCTACCTGAACGTTTCGACTTAACATACAAAGGCAGTGATAATGAATTACACAGACCTATAATGATACACCGTGCTCCTTTTGGAAGTATGGAGCGATTTATTGCTATTTTACTAGAGCATACAGCTGGTAATTTCCCGCTTTGGTTGATGCCAACACAGGCTATTATATTATCAATTAGCGAGAAATATGAAAAATACTCTGAAAAAGTTTTAAATTTGCTAGAAAATGACGAAATTCGCGCCCTTGTAGATCATAGAAATGAGACTATAGGGAAAAAAATTCGGGAAGCCGAAATGCAAAAACACCCTTATATGATCATTATTGGGGAGCAGGAAGAGAAAGAAAACAAAATAACTGTGCGTAAGCATGGTGGAGAAGATTTAGGAATGATTTCCATTGAAAGATTCTCTGAAATTATAAAAGAAGAAATAAATAAAACGTTAAAATCGTTCTAAAATAAAGTTTAATTTAAAACCATAACGTCATAGCAATTCGAAGAAGAAATCAACCCAATAGAAGGGTTATACAAGAGGATAAACATAAAATAAACTCTAAGATTACAGCACCAAACGTACGTCTTGTTGGAGATAACGTTGAAATAGGTGTTTACTCTACTAGAGATGCTTTAAAAATAGCTGATGAGCAAGGGTTAGATCTTGTAGAAATTTCTCCTAATGCTGACCCTCCTGTTTGTAAGGTTATGGATTATAAGAAGTTTCTTTATGAGCAGAAGAAACGTGATAAGGCTTTAAAATCTAAAGCTACTAAAGTTATCATTAAAGAAATTCGTTTTGGTCCTCAAACAGATGATCACGATTATGAATTTAAAAAGAAACATGCCGAGAAATTCTTAAAAGAAGGTGCAAAGCTTAAAGCTTTTGTGTTTTTTAAAGGACGATCGATTATATTTAAGGAGCAAGGTCAGATTTTATTGCTACGTTTAGCACAAGATCTGGAAGAGCTTGGTAAGGTAGAGCAAATGCCACGTTTAGAAGGTAAACGTATGACCATGTTTATTGCTCCAAAAAAATAACAAGAACATATTATCAAAGATTAAGATGCTGAAATAAGTTCAGCATTAAAAGGAATTAAGCGAAATAATTAAAACTAGGAAAAGAAAATGCCTAAAATGAAAACAAAATCTAGTGCCAAGAAACGTTTTAAGTTAACGGGTACTGGAAAGATTAAAAGAAAGCACGCTTTTAAAAGTCACATCTTAACAAAGAAGTCTAAAAAGCGTAAACTTGCTCTGACTCATGATACTTTAGTACATAAGGCAGATGAGAATAATATTAAAACAATGTTACGTTTAAAGTAATATTGTTTTACGGTTAAACAAATTTATTTATAAACCCTGGAGTTAGGCTCAATTGATTAGCTTTTGTAAATTTTAGATTTACGAGTTAAGAAATAAAAAAGTGTCGATTATCGACCGCCTACTACAAAAAACAATTAAAATTATGCCAAGATCAGTAAATTCTGTAGCAAAAAGAGCCAGAAGAAAAAAGGTTCTAAAACAAGCAAAAGGTTACTTTGGAAGACGTAAAAACGTTTGGACAGTAGCAAAAAATGCGGTTGACAAAGCGATGCAATATTCGTATAGAGACCGTAGAAACAAAAAGAGAACATTCCGTGCTTTATGGATTACGCGTATTAACGCAGGAGCCAGAGAACATGGTTTATCTTATTCTCAATTTATGGGAAAATTAAAAGCTAATGATATCGAATTAAACCGTAAGGTTTTAGCAGATTTAGCTATGAATAATCCTGAGGCTTTTAAAGCTGTTATAGAGAAAGTAAAATAAGGCGCTTTTGCCTATTGTAAAACATATTATTCGCTTAATAAAAAGTCCGATTCTTTCGAATCGGACTTTTTTTATACGCCAAAAGCAGTAATAACAATATTTCTTGAGCCTCCATAATCTCTATGTTCACATAAGTAAATACCTTGCCAAATTCCCAAGTTTAATTCCCCATTTGTTATAGGTATATTTACAGATGTTCCAAGTAATGATGCTTTAATGTGTGCTGGCATATCATCTGAACCTTCATAAGTATGCTTGTAATAAGATGCATTTTCTGGAACCATCATATTAAAATGGGATTCAAAATCTGTTCTCACAGTTGCATCTGCATTTTCATTTATGGTTAAACTAGCGGATGTATGCTTAATAAAAACTTGTGCTTGTCCAATATTTATTGACTTCATATCTGGAATAGCATCTAGAATGCTATTTGTAATTAAATGAAAACCTCTTGGATAAGATTGTAATTTTATTTCCTTTTGAAAAAATTTCATATTAATAATATATAATTTACCAATAGCCAAATTATATATTATTACACTTTTATTAAAATTATAGCGCAACCATTTCAATTTTTTTTCATCTTATAAATACATCCTAAATTTAAAATCATGAGAAAGCATTTTCTAACTGTATTATTTAGTGTTATAATATTAACTAGTTGTTCCGTAAAAAACGACACGCAGCTTCCTGATCCTCAAATTATAATTGTCCATTGGAATTTGGTTGAAGTCACTGGTGGTGTTGTTGGTGCTGACCATACATTTCCTTTAGAAACCATCGTTTGGGATTTTAATGAAATAGATTTAAAACTTACAGTTACAAACAATAACGCAGATGACACAAAAGAAGATGCTCTAACCTCTGGAACGTACCCTTATTCTGTAACAAATGCTAATGGTAAAACGTACCTCAGTATTACTGGTAATGAATTTGGAAGGTTTGTAGTTACAGCCAATAAACTTGTTATAGATCAGAATGACTTATCTCAAGGAAGCGGTGCAGATGGTTATATATATACATTTGAAAAGACCGAAGAAATTGTGAATTAGTATTTAATAACACAATTAATTAAGTCTTCTGTTTCTTTTTCCTAGCAGCTGGAAATAATACGTTATTTAAAATAAGCCTATATCCAGGGGATGTTGGATGCAAATCTAACTCTGTTTTGGCATCCCCTACTCTATGCTGATAATCTTCGGGATCATGTCCGCCATAAAAAGTAAAGAAACCTTTACCTTTTATACCATGTATGTACTTAGCTTCTCCATTCGATTTTGTTTCTCCCAGAACCAAAACATTTGATTTTATTTCATCTCTAGTAAAAGAGGTTGTTTGCCCCATAAAACCTTTCACTAAAGCCGTATGGTTTTGACACAGCATCGTTGGAATGGGATCCCACTTTGCTGAAAATTCCATTAAAGAAAAATAATCTATTGTTTTAGGCACCCTACGTTTACGGGTCATATCTATTGAAGAAAACTCATATATAATTGGGCTTCGTTCTAACGTGAAATTAGAAAATGCAAAGGTTTTATTATAGTCAATTTTATTTTGATAGGCAGGATCACTACCATCACCATCAAACATAGGTTCACAAATATCTATGCCTTCAGCAGATAAAGCTATATCAAAACTGTCTGTGGCACTACACATAGCAAACATAAAACCACCTCCTATAACATAATCTCTAATTTTTAAAGCGACATCCGATTTTTCTTGAGATACTTTACTATAACCTAGTTTTGCTGCTAAAGATTCGGCTGCTTTTTTTTCTTGAATATACCAAGAGGCTGCTCTGTAAGCGCCATAAAATTTACCGTATTGTCCTGTAAAATCCTCGTGATGTAAGTGTAACCAATCAAACAGCAGCAAACCGTCATTTAGTACTTCTTCGTCATAAACTGTTTCGTAAGGAATTTCTGCGTATTTTAATACCATCGTAACAGCATCATCCCAAGGTAATTTTCCTTTAGGTGTATATACAGCAATTTTAGGTGCTTTTTCTAAAATTACTGCTTCCATATTTTTACTGGGACTACTTATTTCTTCTAAAATACTTTCTACTTTCGAATTCGAAATCACTTCAAAGGAAATGCCTCGAATTTGGCATTCACGTTGTATTTCAGCTGTATCAGGTAATAAAAAAGCCCCCCCTTTATAATTTAAAAGCCATTTTACTTTTAATTCTTTACTAAGCGTCCAATAGGTAATACCATATGCTTTTAGGTGATTTTTTTGACTTTCAGCATCCATGGGTATAAGAATGTAAGAGGCGTAGGTATTAATACCAATTAAAATAAAGAGTAAACTTATAAATAACTTTTTCAAAAATAGATTTGTTTAGAACAAAGAATTTAAGACCATTTCATTTTAGAATATAGACTTTTAACTATGACTCAATTTCAAATTGAAAGATACTTAAATTTTCTTCTTTATGAATATGTTTAACAGAAGATTAATTATTAAAACGGTACATCATTGTCATCGTCGTCATTAAATGAACTTCCGAAAGCTTGGTCTGGGCTTGCTTTAAAATCATCTGCTTTAAAAGTATCATCATTTGCTGCAGCATTCATTTTAGAATGAAACTCAAAAGGTGAATCAAAATCATCTAAATTATCAAACTTACCTAAATGGCCAAGGAATTTTAATCGTATGTTTTCTAAACCACCATTTCTATGCTTCGCTATAATAAACTCTGCCTGCCCTTCAGTTGGTGAACGTTCATCATCATCCCATTCCTCTATTTTATAATATTCTGGTCTGTAAATAAACGACACAATATCGGCATCTTGCTCAATAGCACCAGATTCACGTAAATCAGATAATAAAGGACGTTTACTGCCTCCACGAGTTTCAACTGCACGTGATAACTGTGATAAAGCTATTACTGGTACCATTAATTCTTTAGCTAATGCTTTTAAGTTCCTGGAAATCATAGATATTTCCTGCTCACGATTTCCGCCATGACTAGGTCCCCCAGTCATCAACTGCAAATAATCAATCATGATTAACTTAATACCATGCTGTGATGACAAACGACGTGCTTTTGCTCTTAAATCAAAAATTGAAAGCGACGGTGTATCATCAATAAATAGTGGTGCTTTTTCTAATCCTTTTACTTTTACATTAAGTTGCTCCCATTCATGTTTCTCTAGCTTACCTGTACGTAATTTTTCAGAAGACAAACCTGTTTCACTAGAAATTAAACGGGTAATTAATTGTACTGATGCCATTTCCAAAGAAAAGAATGCCACAGGTATATTTTGATCTACCGCTATATTTCTCGCCATAGAAAGTGTTAAAGCTGTTTTCCCCATCCCTGGACGTGCTGCTACAATAATTAAATCGGATGGTTGCCAACCTGACGTCAGTTTATCTAGTTTATTAAAACCTGTTGGAATACCACTAAGTCCTTCTTTATTCGAAATTTCTTCAATTTTCTTTTTGGCTTGTATTACCAAATCCTGAGCCGTTTCACTCGATTTCTTAATATTTCCTTGAGTAACTTCGTATAATTTTGATTCTGCCTTATCTAATAAATCAAACACGTCTTTAGTTTCATCATATGAATCCTCAATAATTTCGTTAGAGATCCTAATTAAACTACGTTGTATAAATTTCTGTAAAATAATACGGGCATGAAACTCAATATGGGCAGAAGAAGATACTTTTTGCGTTAACGAAATAAGATAAAAATCACCTCCAGAAAGTTCTAGTTTTGAACTCTTCTTTAATTGTGTGGAAACGGTTAATAAGTCAACAGGTTCACTATTTTCGAATAACTGGAAAATAGCTTCAAAAATATATTGATGCGCTTCTTTATAAAATGCCTCAGGGCTTAAAATATCGATAACTTCATCGACTCCTTTTTTGTCAATCATCATCGCTCCTAGCACAACCTCCTCTAAATCAAGTGCTTGCGGGGGTATTTTACCTTTTTCAAGGCTAATAATAGTGCTCTTATCGACTTTATATCCTTGAACTTGGTTAGGTTGTTTCATATATACGAAGGTAATTAAAAAGATAGATTTTTAAAACAGAAAATGAATTTGGATTACTAACTGGTCATTAACAATTTAACTGTTAACAACTTAAAAATATTGTTAATAAGCATAAAAAAATCCAAAACTATAAGTTTCAGATTTTATCATGCTATGGTTTTAAAAGGCTTAACCTTTATACACTCCCATATTAGCATATTTTTCCATTCGTTGGGATATCAAATCTGTTGGTGATAAGTTTTTTAGCGCCTCATAAGATTTTACTATAGCATTACTTACTGCTAAAAATGTTGTTTCACGATCTCTATGTGCTCCTCCTAACGGTTCTTTAATAACACCATCTACTACTTTTATCTTCATAGCATCTGTAGCGGTTAACTTTAGAGCCTCTGCTGCTTGTTCTTTATATTCCCAACTACGCCATAGAATTGAAGAGCAGTTTTCTGGTGAGATTACCGAATACCAAGAATTTTCTAACATCAAAACATTATCTCCAACACCGATACCTAAGGCACCTCCTGATGCTCCTTCACCAATAACTATAGCAATAATAGGAACTTTTAAGCGTGTCATTTCTAAAATATTTCTTGCAATAGCTTCTCCTTGTCCACGTTCTTCTGCTTCTAAACCAGGATATGCACCTGGTGTATCAATTAAAGTAACAACAGGGATTCCAAATTTCTCGGCAGATTTCATTAAACGTAAAGCTTTACGATACCCTTCTGGGTTGGCCATTCCGAAATTCCTATATTGTCTTGTTTTAGTGTTAAAGCCTTTTTGTTGACCTATAAACATAAAACTTTGGTCGCCTATTTTTCCTAAGCCACCTATCATTGCTTTATCATCTTTTATATTACGGTCTCCATGTAATTCTAAAAATGAATCACCACAGATCGCTTTTATATGATCTAATGTATAAGGCCTGTTTGGATGACGGGACAACTGTACACGTTGCCAAGGCGATAGATTTTTATAAATATCCTTTTTTGCTTCTTTTAGCTTTTTTTCAATTTGAGAACAAGTTTCGGTAACATCTACTTCACTTTCTTCTCCGATCACTCTACATTTTTGTAGTTGATCTTCTAGCTCTTTTATAGGGAGTTCAAATTCTAAATATTCCATAAGAATTTTGTTTAGCTATTTAATTTTTAGGTTAGCGTACAAATATAAAAACTTTAATTTTCTTAAACTGTTAAGTCTGCTTTCTTTTTAATTTTCTTGTGCTTTTTAAAATACCATTTAAAAGGACTATACCTATAATCAATATAGCTCCATAATAAAATGAAGTACTCATTTGTTCTTTTTCTGGAAACAATATAATAGCTAAGATGATTCCATAAATAGGCTCTAAATTATAAGTTAACACAAGTGTATAAGGACTAATAAGTTTCATAATATAAACGGATGCAATAAAAGCATAGGCCGTACAAATAGATGCTAATATAAAAAGATACCCAAAATCTGAAGTGCTTAAATTGAAAAAAGGTAAAGAAAATCCATCACCGAAAAACAAAATATAAATAGAAATGAATAATACGCCACTTAAAAATTCATAAAATGAAATAGCTGTTGCAGTATGCTGTCTTAAAAACTTCCCATTTAATACTGTAAATAGCGAAGAAAAAAATGCTGAAGAAATACCCAGGAGAATGCCTTTAAGATATTTTATCTCACTTTGGGTAATTATAAAAACACCTATTATTACTATAATTCCAAAAAATATTTCATACCAAATAATAGTTCGCTTATAAATTATAGGCTCTATAAAAGACGCAAAAAAGGCGCCTGTTGAAAACATGGCCAACGTTATAGATATATTAGATGCATCTATAGCTCCAAAAAAAGTAATCCAATGTAATGCTATTATGATTCCACCTATAGAAAGTCTTAGAAGGAATTTAAGAGTGATTTTTAATTTAACTTTGGTTATTTTAATAAAAATAAACATTAAAATAGCCGCTATGACCATTCTATACCAAACTAAAGAAATCGCTTTAATTGTAATTAATTCTCCAAGAATAGCCGTAAAACCTGCTATAAAAACTAAAAAATGAAGGTGTAGATAATTTTTTAATTGAGGTTTATTATGAAATAGTCTAGACATTTTGGCTTACTCTTTTGCACATTAACTTTGCCAAAAGTCTCAATTTAGCAAAGGTTATAGTTACATTTTTGCTTTGTCGCTACACAAAATAACATTGTCAATTTTGTACATTTTATTTCATAACAAATCCTAGCGTTTGGCTTTGTACAAAAGATAAGCAGCTAAAAAACCGAAAATAATATTAGGAAACCACACCGCAATTAGTGGTGGGAAATCGGACTGTTCTGCCATAACACCAAAAATCTTATCAAAAAACACAAAAACCATTGCAATGCAAATACCAACTGCTAAATTCACGCCCATGCCTCCTCGTCTTTTTATTGAAGAAACTGCCACTGCTATAATGGTTAAAATAAATACTGAAACTGGCAAACTCCATTTTCTATATAAAACCAATTGAAAACGACCTACATTAGATGATCCACGAGCTTCTTCTTTAGCTATAAAACGTTTTAAATCACCGTACATTTTAGTTTCTGCTGCATATATTACAGGAATAAGATCATCTACATGAAAAGAAAAAAGCGTATCTTTTTTCTTGACTTTTTCTATAACATCATTTGTTTCTCCTATATCTCTTTTAAGATAATTAGTTAATTCGTATGTGGTATCTTTCTCTATATACTTTATTTTATCGGCAGATATTTTATAAAGAAGTTTGTTGTCTTCAAAATGTTCTAACGTAAAGTTTCTTCCTTCATTATTTTTTCCATCAAAACTACTCACATAAATAATCTCATTATCATTTATTTGTCTGAATACATTTATATTATCAACAGCACTTTTATGCTTTTTTAAATATTTATAACTAAAGTTATTGAAGCCCTCACTAGCTTTGGGTGCTAAAAAGAGTCCTAGAACAATTGCTAATACAGCAACTACAGAAGCACCTATAATATAGGGTCTTAAAAAACGTGTGAATGAAACACCTGAACTTAAAAAAGCAATAACTTCTGTATTATTAGCAAGCTTAGATGTAAACCAAATAACAGATAAGAATAAAAATAATGGAAAAAGTAAATGGGCAAAATAAATTGTAAAATCTAAAAAGTAAATCATGACTTCGACAAAAGGCACTTCATTTTCTAATATTTTACCAATTTTCTCAGCTAAATGTACTGTAATTCCAATAGGAATAAACAGAAGTAACATCATTAAAAATGTAAACAAATAGCGTTTTATTATATACCAATCAAGAATTTTCATAAATACTATAAACGGTTATCCATTTGTTTTACCATTTTATCTTTCCATGTTTTAAAATCTCCTGCTAATATATGTTTTCTTGCTTCTCGAACCAACCACAAATAAAATCCTAAATTATGTATAGTTGCTATTTGCTTACCTAGCAGCTCATTAACTGTAAATAAATGTCTTAAATAGGCTTTACTGTATTCGGTATCTACAAATGTTATTCCCATATCATCAATAGGCGAAAAATCGTCTGCCCATTTCAAATTCTTAATATTAATAGTGCCATGTGCTGTAAATAGCATACCATTTCTGGCATTCCTAGTTGGCATAACACAATCAAACATATCTACTCCTAACGCAATATTTTCTAAAATATTGGTTGGTGTGCCTACTCCCATTAAATAACGAGGTTTTTCTTCTGGTAAAATAGCGCAAACGACATCTGTCATAGCATACATTTCTTCTGCTGGTTCTCCTACAGACAAACCGCCAATAGCATTACCAACGGCGCCAGCATTCGCTATATATTCTGCCGATTGCATTCGTAAGTCTTTATAAGTACTCCCTTGTACTATTGGAAAAAATGCTTGATTATAATCGTATTTTAAAGGTGTTTTTTCTAAATGATTGATACATCTATCCAACCAACGGTGCGTCATGTGCATAGAACGTTTCGCATAGTTATAATCACATGGATATGGCGTACACTCATCAAAAGCCATAATAATATCGGCTCCGATGCTTCGTTGAATTTCCATAACATTTTCTGGCGTAAAAGTATGGTAACTCCCATCTATATGGGATTTAAACTTGACACCTTCCTCTTTAATTTTTCTATTAGCTGACAAAGAATATACTTGATACCCACCCGAATCTGTTAAGATATTTCTATCCCAATTCATAAATTTATGGAGTCCGCCTGCTTTTTCAATGATATTTGTTTGAGGTCGTAAATAAAGATGGTAAGTATTACCTAAAATAATGTCGGGATTTATATCCTCTTTTAACTCACGTTGGTGTACTCCTTTTACAGTTGCAACCGTACCAACTGGCATAAAAATAGGTGTTTCAATAATGCCATGATCGGTAGTTATTTTACCTGCTCTAGCCTTACTTTGTGCGTCTTTTGCTTTTAATTCGAATTTCATCACTACATCATTATAAGTTGGCAAACCTACATATTTTTTTAATTTTAAATTAGTTTTATCAAATTAATATAGATTCTCTAACTACTATTTATTGAAATAAAAATGGAAGCAAAGATAAATCTATAGTAATAATTATAAAAAGGAAATAATATGCTTTTGGCAACGTTTTTGATATAAAGTATCAAATCTAAAAAACGAATATTATGAAAAATCTATTTTTTATTTTGGCTATTGCCTTAATCATTCCATCTGCCACTATGTCCCAAACACAAATGGTAACTGGTATGGGAATTAAAGCAGGTCTAAACTACAATGCTAATGGTAAGTATTTTGAATCTATTAACACGAATGCTGATAATCCAGATAGAAATATTGGCTACCACATTGGTTTATTTGGCAAAATTGGAAACAGCAGACTTTATTTTAAACCAGAATTAGTTTATACAGCTACTAAAAGTGATTATACTGATGATAACTTTAAAATGCAAAAACTTGATGCTCCTTTATTAGTTGGTACAAGAATAATAGGACCTTTTAGTGTATTTGGCGGACCTTCTCTCCAATACATTTTAGATTCTGAGTTTAATGGTATTAATGTTAATAATATAAAAAGTGATTTCTCTGTCGGTCTTAATTTTGGTATCGGAGCTAACTTTAAAAATATTGGTGTAGATGTACGTTATGAAAGAGGGTTTAGTAAAAATGAAGCTTCATTCTTAAATAATAACAATGTTGATACTAGTAGATTAGATACTAGACCCGATCAATTGATTTTGAGTTTGTCTGTTATTTTATAAGACTTGATACTTCATTAAAATAAAAACATAAAAGGCTGCCTAAAAGTAAGTTCAGTATCCACATTGAGCTTATCGAAATATATTTTTAAATCAATATCGGTTTCGACAAACCCTACTCTAAAGTAGTTGAAATACTCAATCTATAACTCAAAACATGAGAACTTTTTAGACAGCCTTTTTTATTAATTATTAGGAGCTAGGTGGATATTCCAGGTATCATAAACACCTGCTAAATACTGTTTCAACTCGACGTGTTGAGTATGATGTCCTCTAGCCTTATGCCTAACCAATCTCTTTTTAAGTGAAGGAGTTATTCCTCCAAGAATACTAATCCTATATACTCCTTCTGGTGTAAAAGGTAAATCCTCTATAATCCATCTTTGTCTACCTGAACCATCATCATAATGGTATAAGTCAATTTTCCCTCCATCACTCGTAGAACTCAAATATTTTTTTCCTCCTCTTACACCTCCAGAAATTATTATATGATAATAATTGTAACCTCCATTATTTTCGTAATGCCGAACTAAGTTCCATTTTTGCCTTCCAGAATTATCATCAACTGGATATAAATCTACAATATCTCCATTTCTTGTGCTACTTAAAAACTTCTGTCCAAAAGGGAACTCTGGATTAGGATTAGATCCAGGGATGGAAAAATAATCATTGAGCTTTATATGAACTCCCTGCATACTCGGAAGAGGACCTAATTGAATTGATGACAGCTCCTTAGACGATGATTTTTTCACCAAATCTAAGGCTTGCTCAGAATTTTCTATGGTGTTCTCTTTTTCAATAAAATCATTATTTGATTCACATGATATCGCAAAAACAAATAATAGTAACAGCGATACTTTTAATTTTTTTTTTAACATAAATAATTTATTTTAATTATTAATACTCCAAATATGAAGAATAAAACTTGCCTTTTAAGGATTTAATTTTGTACGAGAGGGATTACTTTATCAAGACAAAATTATTATCAATTATTTGATGAAGAAACGATAAGCCAGGTATCGTAAACGCCCCTTCTATTTGCCCGCAAATCAACATGTTGAGTATGCTGTTGTCCAACTCTATGTCTTACAAGAAATCTTTTATTTTCAGGTATTATTCCTTTAAGAACTCTAATGAAATATGCCCCGTCAAGTCCATCGGTTATAATCCATCTTTGCCTACCTGAGCCATCATCGTAATGATACAGGTCTATTTTTCCACCATTACTTGTAGAACTCAAATATTTTCTCCTCCCACCTACTCCTCCCGAAATTATTATATGATAATAATAATAATCTCCATTAGGTTCATAGTTTCGAACTATATTCCATTTTTGCCTTCCAGAATTATCATCAATTGGATACAAATCAACAATATCCCCACTCCTTGTGGAACTTAAATACTTTTCTTCAAAAGGGGAAAAATCAGGGCTAGGGTTATGACCAGGCGTACTGAAAAAATTATTAAGTTTTATATACCCCCCCTGTATACTTAGAATAGAAGATGATTTAATAGATTGTGTTTTTTTAGATGGGGATTCTTTTTTAGACTCAACAGCAGCCTGCTTAAGGTTTTCTACATTATTCCCTGATTCTAGTACTTCGTTATTTAACTCACAGGATAGTGACAATACAAACAATGATAATACAAACAATAATTTTGAAATTTTTTTCAACATAAGATAAGTAGGTTTTAATTTTGAAATAATTATTTTTATTAATGACATAAGTTGGTGGATAAAATTTACTTCCAATGGATATAAACTTAATTTAAAGGGAGTATGAGTTGGTTAATTTTATTAATTAAATGTTGGAAGAAAAAGCCATGTATAATAACGACCTACTCCAAAGTCTCCATTTAATTCTACATGATTTGTATGATTATTTCCAACCCTATGTCTTACTAAAAGCCTTTTATTGGCGGGAGTTATTCCTGCAAAAATTTTAATTATTTTCGTTCCAGCCTCTCCATTAGTTATAATCCATCTTTGTCTACCAGAACCATCATCACGATTATGTAAATCAATTTTCCCTCCATTATTTGTAGAACTTAAATATCTTTTGCTTCCTCTTACTCCACCAGAAATCATTATGTGGTAATAGGGAACTCCAAAATCCATTTTTTTAATTATATTCCATTTTTGTCTTCCAGAATTATCATCAATAGGATACAAATCAACAATGTCTCCCTTTCTAGTTGTACTTAAAAATTTCACTCCTAGATCTGGATCTGGACTAGGATTTGGTCCTGGCAAAGGGAAATAATCAACAAGCCTTATATTAACATTATACATGCTTTCTATAGAAGCTAATTCTTTAGATGATTCTTTTTTTAATTCAACAGTTTCATCAGAGTTTTCTATATTATTCTCTAATTCTAAGACGTCATTATTTGATTCACAAGACAGTGATAATACTAATAATGTTAATAATAGTATTTTTGAAATTTTTTTTAACATAAAATAAGTAGGTTTTATTTATTAATAATTATTTATCAACACCATAAATTTATGAGAAAAAAATTACATTTGAAGTAATAATATTTGTATTAGAAGGATTATTAGTGCTTTACTTTTTAGACTGAATTAATATAAATGAAATGTGACACTCTGAATAATCATTACAAAACTTAAAAAGAAAACCATCAAGATCTAGATCTTGATGGTTTAATCATTAATACTAATTTACTACAAATTAACCAGTCAAAATTTTTGAATTAATACGTGGTCAAAACTTATAAATATTATTATTTTGTTTCTGTCTCTTCAGGATCTAAATATTTTGGAATATTATTTTTTCCAATATCATTTGTTGGATCGCCATCCTTATCTATATCTTCATTAATCGTTAAAATGCCATCTCCATCGTCATCTGAGTCTAAATAATTATATATTGGAAGCCCCGTAGTAGAACTAAAATCTTCATCAGTATTATCAAACACCAATCCATCTCCGTCTACATCTTCTAAATAAGAAGGAATTCCATCATTATCATGATCATTTTGTGACGTTTGTAATAATTCAAACTTAAAAATTAATGGAGAGTAAGCAGGGATTCCAGTCTGAGATCTTTCAAAATATCCTAAACCAGAAGGTAAAAACATAACTCCCATACCTTGATTTACAAAATTAATAGTACCATCTCCATTTTCAATAAAACTTTCTGCTACATTAAATTGAGGAAATACTTGACTCCAGCCTATAATAACGCTTGTTAAATCAAAACCTACAGGATTAATTCCACTATCAAAAACGGTATCATCTAAAGTAAACCCCTCATAAGTAGCTACAACATTATCTGCAAATGTAGGCGACTCAACACCACTCCCTTGTTTTAATCTAAGTATGTAATACTCATAAACTGTTTCTGCAAAAGTAAACTTTTTAGTTTCTAACTTTATAGGTGAGTTCTCTTCAAATAATTTTTCAAGCAATGTGCCTCCAACAGGAACGTCTGTTCCTTCAACAAGCTTAGTGATTTTTAAATCTTGAATGGTTGGATTTGTAATGGCTTCAAATTCTTCAGAATTATAATAATGTGTTGCGAAATAGTCCAACAATGCAGCTTTATCTGTAACTTGTTGTTCTCCTCTATCCCTAACCACTGGAGCCTCTACTGTTCCTCCATCATCATCTTTATTACAAGATAAAAAACATGTAGCTAAACATGCCACTAAAGCTATTTTTCTAAATTTCATATTCCTTTTTTATTTACTATTTTGAACGACCTCTCTTACAATGTGCCGAACACGAGTGTTACATTCATTTTATAAAATAGCTTTCAAATTTAAATTTTAAGCCTCTGAATGTTTCATTATTGCTTATTTTTGATGCGCAAGATACAATTTAAAAATAATTTTGCACAAGAACATTAACGTAGTTTTTAGAATAATTGTATGCGAATTGATAAGTATTTATGGTGTGTTAGGTATTATAAAACAAGAACTCTTGCTACAACGGCTTGTAAAAAAGGTCAGGTGAGAGTCAATCAGGAAGTCGTTAAACCTAGTAGAGAAGTTTATCCATTGGATACTATTGAATTAAGAAAGAATCAAATAAACTATAAACTTACTGTAAATGACATTCCAGAAAGCAGAGTTGGTGCTAAACTCGTGGATATATACAGAACAGACATTACGCCTAAAGAACAATTTGAAGCACAAGAGCTCTTAAAATATTCTAAAGATTATTATAGAAAAAAAGGTGTGGGAAGACCGACAAAAAAAGATAGAAGAGATATTGATGATTTTACAGAAGAAACCGTTTAATTGTATTCAAAATGTTTTTATGGATGTTAAATCTAACCTTTGAAAAAAACAAAATAAACAGATAAAAATGAGTAATTTTATCTTTTAATTTTAGAATTAACTATTTATTATGGCTGTTAAGAACAATATAATCCTTAATCATAACGAAATCAATCATAAAATAAGACGTATTGCTTTTCAGATATATGAAAACAATGTCAATGAAAAAGAAGTCATTCTTGCTGGTATAGATAAAAACGGTTATGTATTCGCAAAAAAATTAAAAACAGCTCTTCAAAAAATATCTGACATAAATCCTATCCTCTGTAAAGTTACTATTGATAAAAAGAATCCTTATGCTGATATTAAGACCTCTATCACATCAGACGATTATAAAAATAAATCTTTGGTACTTGTTGATGATGTTTTAAATTCTGGTACTACTTTAATTTATGGTGTCAGGCATTTTTTAAACGTCCCCCTAAAACAGTTTAAAACAGCAGTTCTAGTGAATAGAAATCATAAAAAATACCCTGTAAAAGCAGATTTTAAAGGTATTTCTTTATCTACTTCCTTACATGAACATGTGCATGTCGTTTTAGAAGGTAAGACATTCGAAGCTGTTTTAGAATAGCTGTAAAACTAATTCTTCTATAATATCGTCTTCTGTTTTATTATCACTTGTTATGGTAATTTCGGATAAGTTATAAAAATGAGAACGTTCGAAAAGATGTTTTCCAATAAATTCAGTAAGTAACTCGTCTGTTTCAATATGGGCAATTAGAGGACGTTTGCTTTTTTCTTTTTTTAGCCTTGCTACTAAAGTAGGTATAGAAGCTTTTAGATAAATACTCTTTACATTAGTTATATTTCTAATAAAATCCATGTTATTACTATAGCATGGTGTCCCCCCTCCAAGCGATAAAACCAATTTAGTTTTATTATTTAAAAGCTCCTTTAGATATAATGTTTCCATCTTTCTAAAATATATTTCTCCTTTAGACTTAAAAATATCACTTACAGAACGTTTTTCCTTTTCTTCTATATAATCATCTAGGTCAATAAAATCATAGTTTATTTTTTTTGCCAAAATCCTTCCTAAAGTCGACTTTCCTGAAGCCATATACCCAATTAAAACTACATTCATTTTCTCGCTATAAATTGATTATTAAAAACATACGTTTAAGTGATGCAAAAAAACAAAAAAATCTTTAAAAAAAGTCTTGTTTTATTAATAAAACATTTTATATTTGCACCCGCTAACAACAACGTTAGTTATTGAAATAATGACCTGGTAGCTCAGTTGGTAGAGCATCTCCCTTTTAAGGAGAGGGTCCTGGGTTCGAGCCCCAGCCCGGTCACAAGAAAAAGTTAAGCGATATTGCTTAACTTTTTCTATTTTTACACAGTTTATTTATGCGCACGTGGCGGAATTGGTAGACGCGCTGGCTTGAGGGGCCAGTATCCGTTTTAGGATGTGGAAGTTCGAATCTTCTCGTGCGCACAACTAATTTTCACAACAAACTGTATATCAACACAATATATGGTTTGTTATTTTATTTCACCCCTTTTTTTACTTTGTTAATCTATCTTAACCTCTTTAAATTAATTTTCAAATTAACTTCAAATTGAATTTTTTAGGGATCATGCTCAAAAGTTGTGTTTAGGCAAAAATTCTAGTTAATCTGAATAAAAAGTCCGCAAGATAGAGGGCAACTGTAGTTTTTTATTGCTGTAGTAATTGGTTTGTGGTTATTGTAATAACTTGTTTGGTGTAAACTATTTATTTGTATGGACTACATAGTCACGCACTGATGCCTCTCTTCCAATACCGACATTTATTTATGATTTAATTGTTGTAGTTATTATTGTGTCTGTGTTAACATATTACCAAAAGAGAGCTTTTTCTCTTTACTAACTCATACCTATTCTTCAGGTTTCTACCTTTCTTTTAAAATTATAAATGGGCTATTTATACTTTGAACATAGTTCACTTTCAACACAGAACACTTCACTTTAGATTTTAGTCACTTCACTTAAAAAGTTAAGATTCAGACTTTAATCGTGGCATACATTTGTACAAGAATAAAAACATTAACGTCATGAAAAATTTAAAATCAATTCTCAAAAAATGGAGCTTTTTAAAACGTTTTTCAGACATAAAACACTCTAAAAATGATACCTCAACAAGATTAAATTTAATCAACAGAGATACTAATGACATCCATATGTTTATATAAATACACTAGAAATCATGAAAATAATAAGCAAAATATTAGGCATATTAACACTAATTGTAATGGTTACAAGTTGCTCAACAGTAAGGGTTGTTAATACCTGGAACAATTCAGAAGAACTCAATTTAAATGATAAACGTATCATGGTAATAAGTAAAACGGACGACAACGTTGTTAGAAGTCAGTTTGAGAATGACCTTGTAAACAAGTTAAGAGAATACGACCTCAATTCTATGGAAAGCTTAAGCATTTTTCCAAAAATTGATACAGAGGTAAGACTTAATGAAAATGAAGTGCAAAAAATCGTAGAGGATTTGAAAAATAAAGGCGTAGATATCATTATACTTAACACTTTAAAAGAGACTCAAGAATATTCAAGAACAGAAACAACTGGTGGCGGCTACTCAGCACTTTATTTTCCCACATACTTTAGAGGACCCAGCGGGACATTTTATCGTTACTACAGTAGTATTCATGTAAATTCTGAGCCCGAAAGCACCATAACGTATACAGGAAAAAAATATATTCTTGAAACAGTAATCTACGATTTAACAAAAACTGATAACGATCAATTAATATTAGTAATAACAACAGAGATTGATAGCCCAAAATCGTTAGATGTTATATCGTCAGATTTTTCAAAAAAGATAGTGAAACAATTAGTTAATTAATTTTCATTTAGTTGGTTTGGTTAGTTTGACTGCCAGAGGTCATTGAAACACATTTCAAAATTCTCTGGCAGTTTTTTAACCTCATTCTTAAACTATACAATTAACTTATATTAATTTTAACTATATTAGTTATGTTCTTCATCAATAATACTATAACCATTTTGACTACCAAATTTATAAAGCAAAAAGTTTTACTAGCTATAGCATTTATAATATCAATACTCTTAACCTCTCCCAGGATCTTAATTATATTTGATATTGTAGATGACTTATCAACAGCCTTCACTTCTGCTTCCTTAAAAGATATCGTTTTTCGGTTTTTATGGTTTATGTTCTTTTCATGGTTATTATTAGAATTTAATGCAAACACCAAATATTTTTATTCAAAATTTCAAAGTGTTCTAAGGGGGGCAACAACCATCATAATTAATATTGCTTTATACTTAGCTTTATTACATTTATTCTTCTTTTTGTACCCAAGATTAGTAGGAGAATCAATGGTCTCAGAAGAACAAGGGTTAACCTACTTCGTATATTTTATCGTAGCAATAATAATCATATTTATCGCTAGAATTTTAAGGTATCAAATGAGCTTAAAAGAAAAATTGATAGAGCAAGAAGCTTTAAAACAACAAAGCTTACAAAATGAATTGATGGCATTAAAAAATCAAGTTAACCCCCACTTTTTATTCAATTCACTAAACTCATTAAGCGCTTTAGTCAAAGAAAACAAAGATGCTACTAACTTTATAAACAAACTCTCTTCCATGTACCGTTATATACTACAAAGTAGTGAACGAGACTTGGTATCTATAGAAGAAGAGCTTCAGTTTTTAGATAGTTATATACATTTAATAAAAACAAGATATCGTAATCGTTTTAACATCACTTATAATATTCATGAAAAATGGCTAAAAAAAGAAGTGCCCGTTTTAGCGCTTCAATTGTTAGTTGAAAATGCCATTAAACACAATGAAATATCAGAAGAGAACCCACTTCAAGTTAATATATATTCTGAAGATGAGTTTATAATTATTGAAAATGAAATAAGACCGAGAAAAGGTTTCGTTGCTGGAACAGGAAACGGACTATCAAACCTTAATAAGCGGTATTATGCTCTAAAAAAGAAGCATATATCAATAAGTAATAAAAATAATACCTTTAAAGTCAAACTTTCTTTAAATTGATACCATGAAAGTAGTTATTGTAGAAGATGAATTAGCAGCAAGTGAACAACTCACTTACTTAATAAATAAGATAGACTCTAGCATAGAGATACTCACTGTTCTGGATTCTGTAAAATCGGCTATCGATTATTTCTCTAATCCAAGTGAAGCTGTTTTAATTTTTATGGACATACATCTTTCTGATGGTATTTCATTTGAAATTTTTAAAAAAGTAACTATCAACATTCCAATAATATTTACAACAGCTTATGATCAATATGCTTTAAAAGCATTTAAGGTAAATAGCATTGACTATCTTTTAAAGCCAATTAATGAAGAAGAATTAAGTAGCTCTATTAAAAAGTTTAAAACTAATGCTAAAATTGACACAATGTCTTATGATAACATCCAACAATTAGTACAATTAATGCAATCTAAAAATCAGGTTTTCAGAACCACATTTTTAGTACATCAAAGAGATGAATTAATTCCTGTTAAAACAGAAGATATTGCTTATTTTTATATAGAAAATAGTATTGTAAAAGCAATTACTTTTAAAAATCAAGCTTTTGTAATAGAGAAAAAATTGGAAGATTTAGAAAAAGAACTAGACCCCTATAATTTCCACAGAGCAAACAGACAATTTATACTGAATAGAAATGCGATACAGAGTATTAAATTCTACTTTAACGGAAAACTAATTATCAATGTAAATCCGCCATCTAAAGAGCGTATTACAATAAGTAAAGCGAAATCATCAGAAATAAAAACATGGATAAATAATTAGACTCATAAAAATACGCTTAACTATCAATGATTTAATTTGAAATCTAGACATTATAAAATATTACGGGATTATATTATTGGTTGGTTAATTGCTAGCCTTGTCTGGCAACTGCTTCGAGGATCTCAAGACGTGAATATCACTTATATGGAGGACTCTCTCTCCAATATACTTTTTATATTCATTATAGCATGGATAACCCAAGGGTTACTTTACGGTACACTTTATATTTTCCTTGAAAAATTGGTTAGAAAACGTATTCCATTATCTAAGTTATTGGTATTTGCACTTATACTACAAATTATATCTGCTACTGGGTTTTATGTATTTATATTTTATTTATTTGTTAAGATTGAAATATTTGTAGACACTACTTTTAAAATATCAGAGTTTATTCAATTACCTGTCATTTGGGTAAGCTTTATCTATACTATAGTAGTTAACTTCTTTATAAGTCTTTTTCTCAATGTCAATTTAATGCTGGGTGAAGGCAATTTGATTAAATTCATTTCAGGAAAATTCTATACTCCAAAAGAAAAAGAGCTTATTTTCATGTTTTTAGATCTTAGAAGTTCTACTACAATTGCTGAAAAATTAGGCCATATAAAATATAGTAAACTCCTCCAAGACTGTTTTTATGATTTAGCCATAGTTAATAAATACAAAGCTTCTATTTACCAATATGTGGGAGACGAAGCGGTATTAACTTGGTCTTATAAGGAAGGTCTTAAAAACGCTAAAAGTATTCGCGCTTTTTATGCTTTTAAAGACCAAATTAATAGTAGAACAGATTACTATCTAAAAACTTATGATTTAGTACCAGAATTTAAAGCAGGTATGAATTGTGGTACCATAACTGTTGCAGAAGTTGGGGAATACAAACGTGAAATTGCATATCATGGTGATACTATAAATACAGCTTCAAGAATCCAAAACCAATGCAATCGATTAGGTTTTGATTTACTTATTTCAGAAAAACTGTTAAAAGTCGTTGAAATTGACTCATGGACAACATCTGTACTTGAAGGCGATGTGCTTCTAGAAGGTAAACAAGGAACAATAAATATCTATTCCGTAACACGTATTGAGGATACGCTTCAATATGAGTAGCATTTTTGAATTCTTATCATTATAGTTAGCCCATCAAAACAAGCCCTTTTCTTCAATTCTTATCACTTACCTCATACTAACATTTTAAGTTCACTTTCAAGTAGAATCACTTCACCTAATTATTTGGTCACTTCACTTAAATAGCTCCGATTTCCTCTGTTGCTTCAGGCTACATTTGTACTATAAATAATCATTAAACACAAATAGATATGAGAACTCAAAGCACAACAATTAACAACACTCAATTCAACAAGAATTTTTATAGACCCATAATAGGAGAAATACCAACATATACAACATTTGAAAAAGTTAAAATAGCTTTCAAAAACACTATCAAAGGGTTTGTCAAAACGCTAGAAGAATATGGAACAGCTGCAGGAGTAGCTATGAGACACTAAACACTAGAAGTTATGACTATTTTATTAGAATACGTGAAAATCATAGTATTAGTGTCGGCATTAATTCAAATAGGAGTTTTTGGATACACTAAAATAAGAGTAAAAAAAAATCATTATTAACATTAAACACTTCAAATAAATCCATTAAAAATGTAAAGTGCGGGTACATTTGAATAGAATTAAAAATAAAACAAGATGAAAAGATTTAAGTATTTATTAATTACAATCGTTGCTCTTTCTATATCTGTATTATCATGCAGCAGCGACAACGATAACGACCACGACTACCACTTAGAGTATTCAGGTGTTATAAACGCAGAACTTCCTGATGAATTTAATTACGGGAGTACTTACCAAATTAATATAACCATATCGCTACCCAATAGTTGCTATTTTTACTATGACCAGTTTGATTACATTTATGATGGACCAACAAGGCTTATTTACCCCATAGTACATGTAGATGATGGTATTGGTTGTAATGAAGTTATTACTGAAACAACATTTTCAATACCAGTAAAAGCGTTACAGAAAGAAACTTATGTTTTTAAATTTTATCAAGGTGAAGATTCTGATGGAAAAGATACCTTCTTAACTATTGAGGTTCCTGTTAACACTAGAAATCAAAAGGATATTGAAAATTTAAAAACAAGTGATGTTATATTTGAATAAAAAACAGAGCTTAAAAAGAGGTGTGAAAATGTGAAACGCACCTCTTTTCATTTGAATAGACTTTAGTTTTAACTATTTTAGTCCAACTAATTTCTTTTTATAATCTATGCTTACACTTTTAATTATTTTGGGTATTACAATAGGACTCTTTGTTTGGGGTAAATTCACGCCAGATATTGTGGCCCTTATGTCTATGTTAAGCCTGTTTTTATTTGGTATTTTAGATCTTTCTGAAACACTTAGCGGGTTTAGTAACCCAACAGTAATTATGATTGCTTCGTTATTTATTATTGGAGAAGGTTTGTCTCAAACAGGATGGACAGCATTAGCAGGACAGAAATTTGTAAAATGGGCTGGTAAAAGTATCCCCAAACTATTAGTATTAGTCACCTTAGGCTCTGGTATTTTGTCTGGTTTTGTAAGCAATACTGGAACTGTTGCTACATTATTACCAGTTACTGTATCTGCCGCATATAAAATGGGCACATTGCCTTCAAAATTATTAATGCCTGTTGCTTTTGGATCAAATACGGGAGGTTTATTGACATTAACGGGTACACCTCCAAATATTATTGCTAGTAATGCTTTAGCAGAAAATGGGTTCGAATCCTTTTCATTTTTTGAATTTGCCCTCATTGGCTTGCCATTACTACTGATTTCAATTTTATATTTCCGTTTTATTGGTTATAAATTATTGCCAAAAAATACCTCTGAAAATCAGCCAATAAATATAGATTCTGAAATGCATCAATGGATTGAAAATTATAGTATTGATGAAAATATTTACCGCTTAAGAGTACGTTCAATGTCTCCTCTATTAAATACTACTATTGGTGAATGGGATTTTGATAATAAATACAATGTTTCAATAATTAGATTAAGAAGACGATTTCCAAATGTTATAAAAGGCGTAAAACCATATGTTGAATTTCCAACGCCAGATACCATTTTACAATACCATGACATTATTACTGTAAAAGGAAACACTGAAGATGTAGATAAAATGATTTTGAAGTTTAAACTCAATTTGATTCCTTTTAAAAATAATAATGATGAGCTAAAGGATGAGTTTATAAATCAAGAAGTAGGTATGGCAGAAATGATTGTGACACCCAAATCGCTTTTTTTAGGACACAACATACCTATGGGATTGTATTTGGAACAAGCAGGCATTCAATTATTAGCTGCTTCAAGAAATAACAAACCTTTAAAAGATAAAAACGTAGCCGTAAAAGCTGGAGATGCCTTTATTATTAGAGGCACTTGGGAGCGTATAGAACATTTAAAAAGTGTTTATAAAAATTTAGTGATTTCTGGAAACCCAGAAAGCATGTCTAAGGATGTAAATACGTTAACCTATAAATCGTACATTTCATTAGCAATGCTTTTACTAATGATTGCATTACTTGTATTTAAAGTTGTTCCTGGAGCCATTGCTGCTATGATTGCTGCGGGTGTTATTTTATTAACGGGATGTGTGCCCATAGCAAAAGCGTATAAAGGGATTAGTTGGATAAGTGTCGTAATGATTGCAGCAATGATTCCTATGGGGATTGCGCTTCAAAAAACGGGTGTTGCAGAACTTGCTGCTAATAGCTTGGTTACTAACTTAGGCAGCATCCACCCTATTGTTTTATTAGGTGGTATCTTTTTGCTGACTACTGGTTTTAGTCAAGCCATTAATAACTCAGCAACTGCTGTTTTAATGGCGCCAATTGCCATATTAGCTGCCACGTCTTTAAATATTTCACCCGAGCCATTTATGATTGTTGTTGCCATTAGTGCATCTACTGCTTTTTTAACCCCCGTTGGCACCACTACCAATGCCATGATTATGGCTGCAGGCGATTATAAATTTATGGATTATGTAAAAGTTGGTGCGCCTTTACTCTTATTGTTTTTTATTTTGTCTTTGATTTTAGTGCCTTTGATTTGGCCATTTTGATTCAAGATTTATTTCTTGAAATCTACTATTAATATTTTAAAACTTATTTTTAACAATTAATATATCATTACTAGTTATGAAAAAAATAATTATATTAATTCTAATATGTTTATTTGCTATAAATTATACTAAAGCTCAAGACCTATCTTCTATTTATGAAAGAGTAAGTCCTGCAGTTGTTGCTATTTACACTCAAGAAAGTAATATAGCGACCTCTCAAAATAATGTTTCCCAAACGGTTACAAATTCAGGGTTAGGCTCAGGTTTTATGATATCTAATAAATTAGTTATAACTGCAGCTCATGTTGTAAAAGTACCTGATACTTTAGTTGTACAATTTTCAGATGGAGAAACTATACCAGCCAAAGTAATTACTTCCTACGATGGTGCAGACATTGCTTTATTAGAATTATCAAGACAAAAAATAAATGCTACCGTTTTAAGGTTCGGCGATTCAGACCGAATGAAAGTTGGACAACGAGTATTTATTATTGGTGTGCCACTTGGTGTTGGTTTATCTCTATCTTCAGGTTATATTAGTGCTTTTAAAAAACAATTTTTAGGGAGAAACCCTTTTACTAATACGGAGTTTATTCAAACAGATGCCGCTATAAATCAGGGCAATTCTGGAGGACCTATGTTTAACTTGGAAGGTGATGTTATTGGTATTGTAAGTCATATAAAATCATTATCAGGTGGTTCAGATGGTATTGGTTATGCCTCAACGTCTAATTTAGCTGCCAAACTCCTTTTAAATAATAAAATGCCTTGGTTTGGTGCTGAGTTATATTCCTTATCTGAAAAAGAAGCTAAACTGTTTAATCTGCCTCAAACAAGTGGTTTATTAGTGCAACGTATTGCTTCGGCTTCTTTATTTGATAAAATGGGCGTAAAAGAAGGGGATACTGAGGTAACTGTTGGTAATAAAAAACTAATTTTGGGCGGTGATATTATATTGGCGTTTAATGATATAAAATATGAAGTTACTGACTATACGTTATTGAGGATTGCTGATTTTGCTAATAGTTTAGAAAAGGCCCCTAAATTTAAACTAACCGTTTTACGTGAAGGAAAAATTATTACATTGCAATCTAAATAACGCATCTTTTGAATCAAAAAAAATATTATCTGCTCATAATAACAACATTGTTTTTAAGTTACAATGTTACATCACAAAATGTAGATACTTTAGAAACAGCTTTTAGAAAAGGTAGATGGTTAACTGGTTTATCTGGTACTATTAGTTCAACGACAACAGAAGTGAAAACTGCTGATTTTAAGAGTACATCTAATAATTATGGCATTAATATAGAAACAGGAAAATTTATTAAAGACCGTTTTCTTCTTGGAGGTCGATTTCAAGCTAACCAAAGTAGTACAAGTGGTAGTGTAGAAAGAACTACAGAAACATTTTATATAGGGCCTTTTTCCAACTATTATTTAACCAACAATAAAACAGGGTCACTTTTTGCCACTGCTTCATTGGGTTATGTTAGATATAAAGACGAAACACAACTACAATTAATTCAAGAAAATGGTGAAGGCGGCGGACTTGGTGCTATACTTGGTTTAGGGTATTCATACACTATAAACGATTTTATAGCTTTTGATTTAGGCCTAAATGTTAATTTGTTTTGGGTTAATATCGAGCAAGAATCTTTACCAAGTCAAACTATTACTAATACAAGTATAGCTTCAAATGACATTTCTTTTTCTTTTGGTTTTAATATCATACTTGACGATTTCTTTTTTTAGATGAAAAAACTACTCATATATACCTGTTTATTATTTGTTTCTTTTTCTTCATTCAGTCAAAGGAAAGATGAAAACAATGTTATTAAAACAGACACCATTTCTAGTAATAAGAACTATCAACTCATTGCAATTCCTATCGCTTTTTTTACACCAGAAACTGGCTTTGGCTTTGGTGGTGGTGGACAATTATTTTTCTTGAAAAAAGAAAACACATTCAAGAACCGATTGTCTAATGTCATATTTAGTGGTATTTACACCTTAAATGAGCAGCTCATTTTTGAAGTGACTCCGCAAATTTATTTTGGAGGAGGCAACTATTTTATTGATGCTCATTACCTATTGGAAATATACCCTAACTCGTTTTGGGGTATTGGAAATAATACACCAGACTCCAATGAAGAAATATATAACCAGACTACACATGCTTTAAATATTTCATTCTTAAAGCGTTTACCTCCAGACCTTAATTTTGGATTTCAATTTGTGTTTAAAAATCATGAAATCACAGAAGTACAAGAAGGCGGTATTTTGGATACTCAAGATATTATAGGTAATAGAAGAACTGTTGTAGCTGGATTAGGAGCTGTCTTTAATTATGATACACGAGATAATGTTGGCTCTCCTAATAAAGGTTTTTATTATCAAGCTAAAGCTCAATTTTCAAGTGAAATTTTTGGTGCCACTCAAGGGTTTAATAAATTTATTCTTGACTTAAGGGAGTATTTACCGATAAGTAAAAACAGCCTTTTGGCCTTTCAATTATATTCTGAAAACAATTTTGGAGACGTTCCTTTTCAAGCACTGGCTAGTTATGGAGGGGGGTCTAGGGCTAGAGGTTATTTTTATGGACGTTATATTGACAAACAAATGTATGTGTCTCAAACCGAATACCGTTGGCGAATTAAGCCTCGATGGACTCTAGCAGCATTTGCATTAGCTGGAGAAGTAGCTAATGAACCTGAAGACTTTTTTAACATAAAGAATATTAAGCCCAGCATAGGAATTGGCGGTCGCTATAAAATATTCAAGGATAAAGACACCTGGTTACGTTTAGATATAGGTTCTGGAGTGAATGGTAATAGTGGTTTTTATTTTGGTATTAATGAAGCTTTTTAAAAACTATTACTTTTGCTTTAACAAAGCTCTTAATACATTATATTTTTAATTCCTTCTTTGTAAGTCTCCATATCTAAATTTTTTGAGCCCTTAAATAAATCAAGAGATTTAGCGACTATATATTTAACATTACTGGGATCGAAACCAATAGCAATAGCTATTCTTTTTAACCACTTTTCCTTATATTTTATATTTAGTCTATCATCACCATCAACGATTTCTGACAACTTAAATAAACTTTCCAAACGTTCATTATAAGTATATGGAGCTGTTATTACGTATTCCATATAGGTATCAACTAATTCAAAATATTCAGAACTCGAAATTCCTAATTTTTTCCCAAAACTTTGAAGAAAATCCTTTTCTTCCGCTGTTGCATCTCCATCTCGTAAAGTAATTTTCATAATGGCTGCATAAGCATTATAATATTGACTTCTAGATGCTTCCATAATTAAAATCGATTTTTAATTTTTATTCAACGCCCTTTTTCTATTGACACTATATATTATTTTACTAAACGTTTCAAGGTGCATTACATATTGTTCTGGTGTAAGCAACTCTTTCATTTTAATATTCATTTTATCAATAACCGCATTGAATTTTTCAGTAATCTCTGTTTCGGTATAATCTTTGTCTTTATCATCAAGCCTAGACATATCATAAGTATGAGATAAAAGAATATTATAGTATTCCTCTCTTTTTTCATCAGAAAGCCTCATTTTATCAACTTCTTCTGCATAGAAACGTTGCAAGTTATCATTCTCTTTGGAAGTATGTATATTGACTTTATTTTGTTCTCTTTCTTTTTGTTTTTGAGACATTTTCTGAGAAAATCCTAATGTAGTTACTAAAATAAGGCTAAATGTTAATACTATTTTAAATGGGGTCATAGCTTAATGTTTAAATTGTTTTGTAATAATTGTAGTAAATTTATTTAGTACTTGTTTTGCCGATGATGGGTCTGTTGCTTCTATTTCATAAACACCAACAAGTTGCTTGTCACTATCTAATGTTAAATCATAAATAACGGCCTCTAAAATATAAGTCGTTGAGGATAAATTCACAACACTTTCGTTTGTATTAGTATCTACAGGCTTTAAATTTCTACTAATATATTCAATAGAATGCACATTATAATAATCTGTAAAACTTATTCCGTATTTGCCCTTCATTGAAGTCGAACTATAATCTGCTGTATTTTCTGTTGAAGACTTTTTTACTTTGGTATCTTTTAATGCAGTAAGCATGATACTCTTAATACCATTCTTATTAAACATAGATAAAATGGTCTCAATTTCTTCTTGAGAGCGGTCTTTATCTTCTTTAAGGTTAGGAAAGATTACATTGGCTGCCACTGCATCTACACCTTGCGTCTTTAATTTAGAAACCAATTCGTCTTCATACACTTTACGAACCTCTAAATCATTAGACCTAGCAACGACTAAAAGCTTTTTCGATTTTGTATCATCGAAATCTTTTGAAGACCATGTTTCTGTAAGTTTAGTCGACGCACAGTTTGATAACACACTACTTAATATTACTAAGGCAATAATTTTGTTTAATTTCTTCATTCTATAATTTTAATACTTTCTTTTTTTGTTATAAAAACATCACAATTTTTAAAAGTTTAAAGATAAAACTATTTCTCTTTATTATCAATGTTTATCATTCTTTAAGGGTAATTGGTTTATGTATTTTCCAACGACAATGGCTGTTATAACAACTAAATAAATTTGCCCCATTAAACCAATTAAAATGGCTGCTTTATGTGCTAAAGCAGTGATAGGTAAAATATCTCCATAACCAATAGTTAATAATGTAATATAACTGTAGTACATTAAGTTTTCTGTAATTGAAATACCTCCTATTAACCCTGAAAATGAATTGGGGTATGCCATTTCTATACTTAAACAGATAAAAAAGCCAATTAAACCAAGTGATATGTACCCGCTTACCAAGCCAAATATGACATTTTTGCTTACTGTTTTTGCTTGCCAAACTTGCTTTATAATCTCTGAAGTCACTACAACGTAAAACAAGAAATAGGTACCCATTTTTATAAGATTAATTAAAGCGTCATTAGTCGTTTCTATTAAATTTGAACCCAATAATAAAGTACTAATAACAAGTAATAGAACTAAAAGCCACATGGTCTTTTTTTGCTTCAATAAAAGCACTATGCCTGCCAATAGATTCAATAAAAATAGTACAGGAGACAAAAATGTTTCAAAGATAATTGATGGTACAATGAGCGACCCAAACAAAATAGCTATCTGACTAAAAAAGAATATCTCAAAACGATATGGATATAAACGCTTTAACATTTTTAATCTAAAAGATCATCATTAAACTCATACCCTTTATAATTCACTTTATACATCACACTATAAAATGCTGGAATAAATAATAATGTAATTACAGTTCCAAACAATAAACCAACCATAATCGTTACCGCCATAGGTTCCCACATTTCACCGCCGCCTAGATATAAAGGCACCAAGCCTAAAACGGTTGTAAAGGTTGCTAATAAAATGGGTCTAAATCTTTGTAAACAAGCTGCAATAATGGCATCTTGTGGTTTACGCTTTAATTCTGCTTCTTCAATTTCAATTCTATCTACTAAAACAATAGCATTATTAATAACAATACCAGCAAGAGAAATAACGCCTAAAAACGCCATAAACCCGAATGGCACACCAAATATTAATAAACCTAAAACCATACCAATAACACCTAAAGGAATGGTACAAACGATCATCACCATTTTTCTAAATGAATTAAATTGTATGATTAATAACATGACAATTATAAACGCTGAAAGTGGTAAATATTTTGCTACGGCTCCCATGTTTTCTGCCGAACTCTTTGCATCACCACCCAATTCATACATATATGCTTTTCCCCAAATCTCATTTTGTTCTTCTAGCCAAGGCGTAATCGCTTGAGTGACTTCAGAAGCATTACCTGTAGTTGTTAATTCACTTGATATTTTAATGGTTCTTGTTAAATCAACACGCTTTATTTTAGAGTATTGCCACTCGGGAACAATAGTGGCTACCTGTAACAAAGGCACACTTTTCCCTGAACTTTGCGCATATATATTTAAGGTTTCTAACGACGATAATGATTGTTGTTTGCTTTGATTGCTCTTCATTATTATAGGAATGGACTTATCCCCTTCACGGTACTCTCCTGCTTGAAAACCATCTAAAACAGTTTGCAGAGACGTCGCAATATCTTGATTTGTAACGCCTGCTGTTTGTGCTTTACTCGGGTCTATATCTATAACAAATTTCTTCCCTTTTGGGCCCCAATCATCTTTAATATTTTTTGTTCCCGAAATCGTAAACAACTTCGCTTTAATTTCTTCGGCAATACTTGCTAATTTATCTGGATCGTCTCCTGACACTTCAATTTCTACAGGAGTACCACCGCCACCAGAACCCAACAAACCAACTTTAATATCGGCATTAGGAAAATTTTCGAAACTGAAGGCATCTAGTTTTTCAATCATGTCATTATTCACCAAAAAAGAAGACGTATTAATTAAAATATGGGCGTAATTAGAATTCGCTTCATCTGCATTATATCCTAAATCATAAGCTGAGGGGCCTTCACCTATATAAGCCGACCAATCTATAATACCATCTGGTTTATCTTCTGTTACTTTTAGTTCTTTTTCCATAAAGTCCTCAAGCGCCAAAATAACAGCTGTGGTGCTTTCTATTTTTGTATTTTCTGGTAAATTAACATCAACCGTTATCATATTACGATCACTATCTGGAAAGAATACAAAACCTAAAAGACCAAATCCAAAAATGGCTAAAAAGAACATAAAAACAATAAGTACTAACACAGATTTCTTCCAACTTAAAGCTACTAAAATCAAGTCTTTATATCTGCGTTTTAATCCATTAATCAATCTATCTAAGAAGCTTTCTTTTCCAACCTCTTTTGGTTTTACCTTAAGGAAAAACACACAAAATAAAGTGATAATACTTAGTGCAATAATCCAAGAAGACAAAAGGGCTATTGTTATAACCACGAAAATAGGTCCCATAATATCTCCCATGACCGATTCTGCCATAAAGAAGGCTAAAAACGCCGCAGATGTTGTTAATGTTGAAATTAATAATGGTGTAAATAATTCTGAACACGAATCTATGGCTGCCTTTTTAACGGGAATACCAGCTTCCATTTTTACCATGACCGATTCTGCTACAACAATAGCATTATCTACCATCATCCCTAACGCCATGATTAAAGCGGCCAAAGAAATTTGATTGAGCCCAACATCTATTAACCCCATAACCATGAGTGTGGTGATGGTTACAATAGGAATTAAACTTGCTATAACCAAGCCTGTCCTTACTCCTAAAAAGAATAACATGACTGCTAATACAATGGCAATGGCTTGTAACAGGTTACCAATAAAATCACTAATTTTTAAATCGATGTATTTATCGATTGACGCTAAACGAGATACTTCTAAGCCTACTGGTAATTTATCTTGCCACTCCCCTAGTAATAAATCAATTTCTTCACCTAATTTAATGATATTTGCACCTTCTTTTAAGGAGACATGTAATGAAATAGCATCTTTTCCATTAATACGCACTTTTTGTTTTGGTGGATTGATATACCCTTTTTTAACATTAGTGATATCCTTAAGAGCAATAACTTGTCCATTTTCTCCAACTGGAATCAACATGTCCTGTATCGACTTTAAATCATTGAAATTCCCTGTTGGTTCCAAAATAATACGTTCGGCTTCAACGTTAATAGTGCCTCCAGAACTTAATATATTAGTACTCCCTATAATATTTTTTAACCTGCTAGAGGTTAGTCCGTAAGCTTTCAATCTGGTGTTTTCAAACTCAACAAAAACACGTTCTTCCTGTGCGCCATTCAATTCAACTTTTGCAGCATCTTCAAGTTTTATTAAATCATCTCGTAAATCATCTGCATAGTTTTTCATTTCAGCATAGTCATAACCATCAGAAATTAAACCAATAGCAATACCGAATACTTCGCCAATACCATCATCTTGCAATTGAGGTTGCACATTACTAGGCAAGCCTTGAATGGTGCTTAATTTTCGGCGTAAACGATCCCAAACAGGCTGTAATTCTTCAGGTGAAACTTCCATTTTAAGTTCTACCTGAACAACCGAAAGCCCAGTACGCGATGTACTCTTCACCACTTTTAATTCGGGTAATTCCTGAGCTACTTTTTCAATTTTATCACTAACCAGTTCTTCTACACGTTCTGGACTTGCTCCAGGAAATGATGATACTACCGATGCTACCCTAATGGTATATGGCGGCATACTATCTCTTGAAAGGCTGGCATAAAACAACATACCCATAACCATAACAACAGCTAGGATACTTAAAACTACTCGATTACGGTTTATTGAAAATTCTGTAAGATTCATAATTAATGGTTTGGTTAGCTATTATTATTTTAATCTTACGTCTTGTCCGTCTAATAAGGTTTGTAAGCCTGCAGTCGCTATTTTATCTCCAGATACTAATCCTTTTTTGACCTCAAAGCCATCTGCTGTTAAATCGCCTAATTCTAAATAATGCTTGTTAACAGTTCCCGTTCCATCATCCTTAGATGTAATTAAAAAAACGAAACGTCCTTTTCCATCTTCACCAACCGCCTTTACAGGAATAATTAATGATGTATTCGAGGTGTTATCTGATGTTTCAGAGAAATCAAAAGTGACACTTGCTGCCATGCCAGGTTTAATCTCTGAAATTGGTGTATCTAAAAAAATAGAAGTACTATAGGTTGCAGCTTCAGGGTTAATAATTGGTGCAACCTCGGTTACAGTACCATCAAACACTTTACCCGCAATGGCAGAAAACTCTAATTTAGTTTTCATACCTACTGCTACTTTATTTACAACGTTTTCAGGTAAACCTACTTCTATTTTTAAATCTTTACCCGCATTGAGAATAGCAAATACATGTCCAGCTGCTACGCGTTCTCCAACACCGCCATCTGTATTTGCAATCAAACCGTCTTTTGGTGCTTTAATAACACCATAACTTAACTGTGTTGCTTGAATACTTTTATTGCGTTTTGCCGATTCATATTGGTCTAAAGCGGTTTGATAAGAATTCTTTGCCGCTTCATAATCACTTAATGAATTACTTCCTTTTTCGTATAAAGATTTTACACGATTTAAATTAGATTTAGAAGTGTTCATAGAAGACGCTGCACTTTTTAATGCAGAGATACTTTGCTCATAAGCTAAACTAGCTTCCACATTATCTAATCTAGCTATAACATCCCCTTTTTTTACTTCTGAACCTTTCCAATGATTTACCTTAGTAATAATACCGCCACTTCTAAAACTTAAATTAATAGCATCTCCTGCTTTAGCAGTTCCACTAAACGTTCTTATTTTTTGAGTATCAACATCTCCAACTACTACATATTTTACGGGTCTTAAAACGGTTTCTTTAACTTCCTTTTTTTCTTTACAAGACACAAAGGCTATTAAACTTAAGATGGTTATCAGGGTATATTTTTTAATCTTCATAATACAGGTTGTTAATTTTTACTCAATATATATTGATTGGCTCTTTGAATGAATTCTTGATTTTCGGCTTCACTATGGGTTAAAAAGAAATACCCTATAGCACGCTCTAGTTGCATGGAAGCAATTAAATAATTATAATTTGCTGTAGATCTAGCTAACTGAGTTTGCAGGTAATTTGTTTGTGCATCTATTAATTGAATAATTGGTACCGCGCCTTGTTTGTATGCATTTTGTGTAAGCTCTAAACTTTCTTTGGCAGTTTCTTCAGAGACTTTAGAGATTTCAATATTTGCTATTTCACGTATTAAATTTAAAATAATATCGTTGACATTCTTTTCTATACTTAATTGAACGTTTTCCTTTTCAAAACCTAATTGTTCTTGCTGAATTAGCGCCGTTTGACGGTTTATATTTCTTTGATTTTGATTAAATATTGGTAAGGATATATTAAGTCCTACATTATATGTTCCGTCTGGAGTCACTGGAAAACTAGCTGGCACAGTAGCCCCTTTTCCCGATTGTGAGATTGCCAAATTATATTGACCTTGTAAAGCAACTGTAGGGATAAAACGACCATAATCATTTAAATCATAAGTGCGTTTAGTAACGTTTAAATTGTAATCTATACTTTTTAATTCTGGGGCATTTTTTTTAGCCTCCTGTATTAAAAACTCAATTAAAGCGGGCTGTAATTTTGGATCGTCTAAAATTATATAAAAGTCTTCGTATTTATAATTTTTAAACACACCTTCAGAAAGCACTGCATCATCAATATCTATATCCTTATTGATGGGCATATTCATTAATTGATTAATCGTAAAATAGGCTTGTCGTAATTGATTACCAGCATCAATAAGGTTTTGTGTATTTTGTGCTAACTGGCTCCTAAAACGCAATACATCGGATTTCCCTGAGGCACCTCCTTCAAAATTTTGTTCTGCCAATTCTAAATTACGTTTAGTCGTTTGTAAGTTTTGATTCTGAATATTTGTGTTTGTTTTGAGTATTAAGGCATTAAAATAAGCCACTGAAGCATTTAACAGTGCGTCCAATTCATTGGCGTTATAATTTTCCTGTTCTGCTTTTTGTAATTCATCTTTAATATCAATATTTGCTGAAGCACTTTCAGAGTAAATTAATTGCTCTAAAACAACATTTCCAGATGTTGATATTTCTGGATTTGCACCATTTGAAATTTCTGCGACTCTAGGGTCTAGGTAAACACCACTAACACCAGCCGTTACATTTGGCAAATAACCACTTTTAGCAATTTTAACATCTTGGCTACTTAACTCAATACTTTTTTTACTTGAAGATAAGCCTAAGTTTTGGTCTAAAACACCACGCATGATATCTAAAATAGATAATGCATTTTCTGTTTTAGGTTTTGTAGTGCTTCCAATAAAATCTGCCGAACCTAACATGGCATACCGCAATGGGAAATCAATACGCTTTGCGGTATCAAAATTAATAGTAAGTTTATTTTTATACTCTAATAACAATGGTAATTCTGAAGCATTTGTACCAGTAGAAATTGCTTCTATATTTAAAGCGATACGTCTAAAAAACTGATCTAAATTCGTTTGCGGCTGGTTAGTTGCTAATATGCCTCGCTCTACATCCTTAACTCTGTTAGCCGAAAATGACGGTAACTTTTTAGTGTTAATTATTGAAGTTAGTTTCTCAAATTGCGTATTACTAAACTCAAAACCACCAGCAAGGTATACGGCATCGATACCTTCTAAATCTGAAGGGCTGATACCATTTTTAGATAATGGAATTAAACGGTACTGTTTTCCTTCTTTCTGAAAATAGGGATCAAATATAGTTTCCAATGGCAGTGCATCTATAACATAATCATCTATAAGAATACCGATATTCCTATAGTCATATATGGTTTTAAAAGCTTCCAAATCTTTCTTATAAGATAATGGCGCAATGATATATGTGATGTTGTTAATCCCTGATGTTCTTTGTTCTGGCTGAAGATTTATAAAATCTGAATTAATGGAACCAAAAACAATAACAGGCTTGGTGTAACTTTCCTGTTGACTCAAAACGATATTATCCATAACCCCAAAAGCCAAAATAATATCGGCATCACTATGAACCAATGATTGGTAGTTAGCCCTTGCCGTTTCTAAATTGTAGTTGTTTGAAAGTACCTCTTTAAAGCTTACTGTCTTATCTTGACCTAAAACAGCGCTAATTTCAGTTTTTAATTGCTCTAATAAAGGCTGTACTTCTGGTGTATCTTTATCTGTAAGTAGTCCTATTGTTACGGATTGAGAATAGTTTAATTGAAAAATAAGTGCAAAGAAAAATATGAGGGATTTTTTCATAGAGAAGTTTATTTTTCTATAAAAATACTACTTTTATATTTTATTCTATAATCCCAAAGAATTTCTTGAAAGTATTTTTTATAATCAAATGATTAACAAATAATTAAAAGAACATTTAATATAAAAGAGCAAATACAAGAAATCTTAAATACAGTACCTTTATAGCCTTAACAATTTTAAGTAAAACCAGTGTTATTGGTTTTTACAACTACTAATTAATCCTACCCCTATTGCTTTTCACTTTTCGTATCTTCGTTTTAAGCATGGAATTAATACTAATTTATAAAAATGAATTTTAAACCAAAATTTACAGATTATAGAAAGAAAATTGAAGCAAGCTTTCAAAGACAAAAGTTTATGGAATTAATTCATGCTAAATTAATTGATGTAAAACCAGGTTATTGTGAGATCCAAATACCATATCATTCAACTTTAACACAACAACATGGTTTTTTTCATGCTGGTATTATAAGCACCATAGCAGATAATGCAGCTGGTTATGCTGGTTTTTCATTAATGGAAGAACGTTCTTCTGTCTTAACTGTCGAATTTAAATTAAACCTGATGTCTCCTGGTGATGGCGACCTATTAATTGCCAAAGCTCATGTTTTAAAAAATGGACGCACATTAACTATTTGTAGATCCGATGTATTTATTAGACAAAATGGGATAGAAAAACTTTGTGCTGCTTCTCAAACAACCTTGATTGAATTAAAAAATCAATCTGATAATAATCAAACCCTTTTTAACAAAGAATAATCGATTTAAGGCTATGATTTATTTAAAAATGTCACGTTTTTATCATGTCATTTGTCATACTCTATAGAACTTAAAAAATATACAATTGAAAAACTATCAAAACATATTATTTCCTTACGCTTATAACATCTTAGGCTCTGTTGACGATGCGAAAGATGCTATTCAGGATGTTTTAACCAAACACCTTTCTATTGAGAAGAATCATATAAAAAATGATATTAGCTATTTAATAAAATCGGTTATAAACCAATCTATTAACACTAAAAAAAGAAACAGCAAAACGACCGTAAACAGCATGTGGTTACCTGAACCTTTATCTACAGAAAAGGCTGATGCCAATATGGATCGCAATGAAATTATATCATATTCTATACTCGTACTTCTTGAAAAATTAACAGCACAAGAGCGTGCCGTTTTTATCTTAAAAGAAGCCTTTGATTATTCGCATAAAGACATTGCAAAAACCATTGGTATCACTATTGAAAACTCCCGAAAACTGTTAAGTAGAGGTAAAACCAAGCTAGTCAACTACAAAACAACAAACTATAGCAACAATTCCCTCCCTCCGTCTTCTTATATGGAAAATTACGTTCAAACTATTAAAAACGGTGATGTAAAACGCTTAGAGGAAATGCTTTCCAAAGACATTTCATTACATGCAGATGGTGGTGAGAACATTAAAGTAGTAAGGGAGTTAACTATTGGAAAATTTGCTTCTTTGAAATTATTATTTTATGTATTTAAAACTTATCTGGAATTATTATCCATCAAGATCACACAAATAAATCATCAACCAGCTTTGTTGTTTTATAATGAAGATACGCTCATAAATTGTCAGGTGTTTGATTTTGAAGACAATAAAGTTAAAAGTATATTTTCTATTGTCGATCCCAATAAATTAAAATCACTTTCTCTATAAATCTGTCACGTTTTCTTTATCTGTTTTGTCATGTTATTGTAATTAAAAAATCAATACATGAAAACATTATTAAGAATAGATTGTAGTTCCAGAACTGAAGGTTCACATTCTAGAGCATTAGCTGATTATTTTGAGCAAAATTGGAAAGCTGCAAACCCAAAAGGCATCATTATTTACAGAGATTTGGCAAAACACCAATTGCCACACATTCAAAACGATACCATTGAAGGCTTTTATACACCTTTAGAGCACATGTCTTCTGAAAGCAAAAAGGCAACGGCTTTATCGGATGCATTAATTGCAGAACTAAAATCTGCCGATGACCTCCTAATTAGCACTCCTTTGTATAATTTAAACATTCCATCTAACCTCAAGGCCTATCTGGACCAAACAGTAAGAATAGGACATACATTTAACATTAATGAGAATGGTTATTATGGTTTATTAGAAGGAAAGTCAGCTTATTTAGTCACAGCTAAAGGTGGTGTTTACAAAGATACTTTTATGGAAGCATATGATTTTCAAGAACCCTATTTAAAGGCTATTCTAGGGCATATGGGGATTAAAGTTAAAGGGTTGTTTTCACTTGAAGGGGCTAGTGACCAACAAACCTTAGAACAAAACAAAATCTTAGTAGAAAATACCATTAATTTATCGTTCAAGTAATAAATTTAAGACTATGACTTCAAAAGAAAATTATTTTGAAGACGCCTTAGAAAATAATGCGTCTATAATCAAAGCAAACGAAGGTGAAAAAATAGAATTAAACACCATTTCAATAACATTTAAAGTTACTAGTGAAATGTCTAACGACCAATTAGGTATTTATGAAATTTCGCTTCCGCCTATGGCCATTGGTGCAAAATTACACTATCACAGGTTTATGGATGAAACCTTTATAGTAAATGAAGGTATTTTGACAGTACAAGTTGCCGATAAAGAATATTTAGCAGAACCTGGTACAGTTGCTTATGTACCCAGATTCACGCCCCATGGATTTAAAAATGATACCGATGAAACGGTAAAACTGACATTAATTTTCAATCCATCTCAAAAACGTGAAGGCTTTTTTAAAGGCTTATACGAGACTTTAAATGAAGTGCCTATTGATCCAGAAAAGTATTTAAAATTATATAACAAATATGATAGTTTTCCTGTAGATACCTCTAATATGATTCCAATAAGAAACTAAAAAGAAACAAAGACTAATGATAGTGATTTGAGTTTTAAATCAGGTCACTATTGTTTTCATGGTCTTAAATTTATTATAGTTTTTTTGTTAATATTTAAATAGTTTTATCTCTTTTCCTGCTGTTTATCGATTAATTTACTTAATTTTGTTTAACAAAAATCAAGTATCAATGAACAATATTAAAGCTAACTTTAGTATTAAAGATTTAGAAAATCTTACAGGAATCAAAGCACACACCATACGAATATGGGAAAAACGCTACAACCTATTAAGCCCAAATCGATCGGATACAAACATTAGAAATTATAGTTTAGCCAGTCTTCAAAAACTATTAAATATATCTTATTTAAACAATAATGGATTAAAAATCTCAAAAGTTGCAAACCTTAAAGAAGAAGAAATCCCTATTAAAGTAAGAGAAATAGCTTCGAGGGCTAAAGTTGAAGACCATGCCATGAATGCTTTAAAAATGGCCATGATAAACTTTGACCAAGTACTGTTTTACAGCACTTATAACAATTTACTGGAAACCAAATCTTTCAGTGAAATTTTCTATACCGTTTTTTTACCGCTATTAAATGAAATAGGTCTTTTATGGCAAACCAATACTATTACGCCTGCTCATGAGCATTTTTTATCCATTCATATTAAACAAAAGATCCTTATAAATACTGAAAGGCTACAAATTTTAGAACCTAAACCTATTTCCAAAACCTATGTTTTATTTTTACCTGAAAATGAAATTCATGATATTGGACTTTTGTTCATTAATTACCAATTAAGAAGTAAAGGTTATCATACTATTTTTCTTGGTGAAAGTGTTCCTATGGAATCACTTACTGACTTACTGGACTTTTTTGAAGAAATAACTTTTATATCTTACTTCACTGTCTACCCTCCAGAACAAGACATTCCTGACTACATTAATAAATTTAATGAAGTATTATTAAACAAAGAAAATATAAACCTCTTATTATTAGGTAAAAAACTCTCTGATTTAAATCTTACAAACCTTCCTCAAAAAGTAAACATCTTTAATTCTATTGAAAACTTAATTAAAGATATATAAACGTTTTTATTTTGTTTAACTTTTGACTATATTTGTTAAACAATATGAAATTAACTATAAATATAATTGGTTCAGGATTTTCATCTTTGGCAGCTTCTTGCTACTTAGCCAAAGCTGGATATGATGTCACTATTTTCGAAAAAAATGAAACCATAGGTGGCAGAGCAAGACAACTTGTTAAGGATGGATTTACTTTTGATATTGGACCTACTTGGTATTGGATGCCAGATGTATTCGAGCGCTTTTTTTCAGATTTTAACAAATCCTCTCAAGACTATTATACTTTAGAGAAATTAAATCCTGCTTATAGCGTGTATTTTGGAAAAGATGACTTTATAACTATAGAGGATACCTTGGAAAAAATAGCAACTGCTTTTGAAAAAGAAGAAACTGGTAGTTCTAAAAAACTTAAAAAGTTTATTAAACAGGCAGAAAATAATTATAATATAGCCATTAAAGACCTCGTTTATAATCCAGGGGTTTCTCCATTAGAATTAGTTACTCCTGCTACAATTAAAAAGCTAAATCAGTTTTTTAGTAACATAAAAAGAGATGTTAGAAAAGCGTTTAAAAATGAAAGACTTGTTAAAATTCTTGAGTTTCCTGTTTTGTTTTTAGGAGCAAAACCGAGTGATACGCCTTCTTTCTATAATTTTATGAATTATGCCGATTTTGGTCTAGGCACATTTCATCCCAAAAAGGGCATGTATCAAGTGATTTTGGCTATTGAAAATCTAGCAAAAGAGTTAGGTGTAACTATTAAAACCAATGCACCAATAGAAAAAATTGTTGTCGAGAATGGCGCCTATAAAGGAGTTATTTCTTGTGGAGAAACATATGAATCTGACATTGTTGTGAGTGGTGCCGACTATCATCATACAGAATCACTTTTAGAAAAACCATATAGGCAGTACTCTGAAAATTATTGGAGCAAAAAAACATTTGCTCCTTCTTCACTCCTGTTTTATGTCGGTTTTGATAAAAAATTAAAAAATGTAAATCATCATACCTTATTTTTTGATGTAGACTTTGATATACATGCCGAAGCTATTTATGACAACCCGAAATGGCCAGAAAACCCATTGTTCTATGCTAGTTTTCCAAGTAAAACAGATAGTAACTCTGCTCCACAAGGAAAAGAAGCAGGGATATTTTTAATTCCGTTAGCTCCTGGATTAGAAGATACTCCTGAGTTAAGGGAAACATATTTTAATAAAATCATTCAGCGATTTGAGAGTTTAACCTCACAAGATATAAAAAAACACATTATCTTTAAAGAAAGTTTTTGTATCAACGATTTTATTAATGATTACAATTCGTATAAAGGAAATGCATATGGGATGGCAAATACATTAACGCAAACCGCGTTTTTAAGACCAAAATTAAAAAGCAAAAAAGTAAAAAACTTGTTTTTTACTGGACAATTAACGGTACCTGGTCCTGGAGTTCCTCCTTCATTAATATCAGGAAAACTAGTAGCAGATTTAGTAACAAAATACCATCATTAGTATGAAATCATTATTTGACACAGTTTCTTATAATTGCAGTAAGCTTGTTACGAAGACTTACAGTACATCATTTTCATTAGCGACGAAAATGCTCTCTAAATCTATTAGAATGGATATTTACAACATTTACGGGTTTGTCCGTTTTGCTGACGAGATTGTTGATTCTTTTCATGATTATGACAAAGAGCAACTCTTTAATAAGTTTTCTGATGATTTAGAGCTTGCTTTAAAGGATAAAATTAGCCTAAACCCCATTCTCAATTCATTTCAACATACATTTCATAAATATCATTTAGATAAAAGTTTGGTAGATGCTTTTATGAAAAGTATGCGTTTAGATTTACACAAAACTCAGTATCTTACTGAAGAAGAATACAAAACTTATATTTATGGATCTGCTGATGTGGTTGGTCTTATGTGTCTAAAAGTTTTTGTAAAAGGTGACCGTATTAAATACGAAGCGCTTAAAGACACTGCCATGTCGTTAGGCTCGGCATTTCAAAAAGTAAACTTTTTAAGAGATTTGAAAGCGGATTTTGATGATTTAAATAGAACTTATTTTCCTAAAACGGATTTAAATAATTTAGATGAAGCTTCAAAACAAAACATTATAAATGACATTGAAGCAGATTTTGAAAAAGGTCTTAGTGGCATCAAAAAACTACCTATTGAAGCTAAGTTTGGTGTATTTATTGCTTACAGGTACTACCACCAACTACTAAAAAAGTTAAAAAAGACACCTGCTCTTCAAATAAAAAATACCCGAATACGAGTTTCCAATCCTAAAAAAATAGAGCTTTTAATGCGTAGTTATGTAAAATATCAATTAAATTTAATATAATTTTGAAGACATGCATACCTTCTTTTGGATATTGATTTTTTTAGGAACTTATTGTTTTATGGAGTTCATGGCATGGTTCACGCATAAATATGTTATGCATGGCTTTTTATGGTCTTTACATAAAGATCATCACAAAAAGGACCATGACAGCTGGTTTGAACGGAATGACGCTTTCTTCATTTTTTATGCGATTGTTAGCATTATTTTTTTCTTACTATGGAAACATACTAGTTTTTGGGCTGGCTTACCAATAGGCATAGGCATATTTGCTTATGGGCTTTCCTATTTTATGGTTCACGATATTTTTATACACCAGCGTTTTAAATTATTTAGAAATGCCAATAATTGGTATGCTAAAGGTGTAAGACGTGCCCACAAAATGCATCATAAACATACTAACAAAGAAGATGGAGAGTGCTTCGGGATGCTATTTGTTCCTTTTAAATACTTCAAAAAGTAACAGATGGATTATTTATATCTGTTACTAAATTTAGGATCTGTATTTGTTCCCTTTTTATTTAGTTTTCATCCGAGACTAAAATTTTATAAACGTTGGGAATATTTACTTATAAGTATATTAATTAGTATGCTCATATTTATTCCTTGGGATATTATTTTTACAATGAATGGTATTTGGGGATTTAATGAAGATTATTTTTTAGGCATCAAGTTGTTTTCTTTACCTATTGAGGAATGGCTCTTTTTTATATGCATTCCCTATGCCTGTGTTTTTACACACTATGCACTATTGTATTATTTTCCAAACCTAAAATTATCATTGGCAGTAACCAAAACAATTAGCTACCTGCTTATACTGTTACTAATAATACTTTCAATTTATAATAGTTCCAAATGGTATACATTCATAAATTTTATATTAGCGACCGTTTTAATTAGCATTGTTATTAAAAAGAGTCCTAATTTATTAAGTCGTTTCTTTTTAACGTTTTTAGTCATGCTCATTCCTTTTTTTATAGTAAATGGTATATTAACTGGTAGTTTTATTAGAGAAGAAGTTGTTTGGTATAATAATTTGGAAAATTTAAATATGAGATTATTTACGATTCCAATTGAAGACATGGTGTATGCTTTTACACTGATTCTCTTGAATTTATTTATTATGGTTCGTTTAGAATCTAAAAGGCACCTTATTATTTCAACAAATCGTCAATAGTTTTTCTAACTGTACTACTATTCCAATTTGCTGCGCCATTTTTATCAATAACTATATGACCTTGCTTATCTATTAAAAAAGTTCGAGGAATACTTGTAACATCAAAAGACTCGGGATACTTGGTTAAAGGGGTATACACTTTAAATGTATAATTATTTTTACTTAAAAACTGGTTGATTGCCTCATTTTCTTCATTAGAGACAAAAACAAATTCGATATCATTCTTATAATCATTATAAAGTGCTTGCATACTAGGCATTTCGGCAATACAAGGCGGACACCATGTGGCCCAAAAATTTATTAAAACCACTTTACCTTTTATTGCTTCAAAATCAAAAACATCTTGCCCGTCTTTAAGCTTCCAATTATAATCTGTTAAACTTACCTGTTTAGCATCCTTAATTACTGAAGGCCCAAAAAGAGCAAACCCCTTATGTAGTAATACCTGTATAGGCTGCCGCATTTGCGGAATAATTAAAACTGCAATTGCAATTAAAAATATGATATTTTTTAAATTAAATTTTCTTCTTAACATAGGTATTAATTAAAAGGCACAGTTTCTCTGTCGAAACCATGCCTTAAATCTAACAAAAACTAAAATTTATTATTTATCTAATAGCCCATCCTGTAGGGAAAGAATCAGAACTATAAGTAAGATCGTGAGTTGTAGGAGCCGTTTCTTGCCCTACTGTACCAACTAATGGCTTTAAAGTAAAAGGTGCCGGAGAGTTATCTGGGTCTGGTTCTACAGAGATAACCGCAGTACGTCCTCTTACATCTAAAGGAAATGTAAATCCTGCTGGTGCATTGTTAAAGAAATCTTCGCCTGGTACTGGAGGGCCAGCATTATTTTCTGTTCCGCTAAAATCATTAGAATCATCTACAGCTGTAAAACTGGTAAACGTTCCTGTTGTTAATGGACCAACACCATCTACTACGACCCAACCTTCATATTTCCATCCTGCAGGCAATACAGGTAATCCTAAACCTGCTGTTGGTGGGCCTGTCATTTGTGGTGTTCCGAACCAAATTCCATTTTCATCATTACCATTATTACCATTCCCTGGTACTTCATCTGTTGGAGTTCTTAAAAAAGATACTCCCCAAGATCCACTAAAATCACCTACAATAGCTGTATTAACAGGCGCTCTATCTCCTGAAAAATCACCTACTAAAATTTTTGTATCTGCGGGTGTTGCTGCGGCAGTTCCTGTTTCTCCAGCAGGCTCAATTGATAATACAAAACGTGTTGCACTTTCTAATTGTGTAGCATCTACCATGAAAGATTGTGGAAATGTAACCGAAGTAAACGTTCCTGTTGAAACTGGTGCGCCATTTACAATTATCCAACCTTCGTAAACATAATCGCTACCTAAAGCTTCTAAACCATCTAATTCTAAAGTTAAACTAGCTGTAGATGGGGCATTATCATCATCATTGCTACATGAACTAGCTAAAAATCCTATTGCTAATACTGTAACTATAAACATTTTTTTAATCATTGTATTTTTTTTAAAGTTTTTAATACTTCAAAATTAAAGCACACCGATTTTATAAAATGTTAGCCATCTAACATTAGGCAATATTTTTGTAAATTCTTATTTCTTTTCTGCTAAATTGGAGTACTTTTTCCTCCTTTAATTCGTTTAAAAGTATATTCAATGTAGGTCTGGAGGTTCCTATTAAACTAGCTATGTCCTTCTGGGTATAAGGATGATGAATTACTTTATCTCCTGTTTTTTCACAATCGTATCCATAATCTGAACATAGCTCGTCTAAAAACTCAACAAGGCGCGTTTTGGCGTCTTTAAACAGTAGTAATTGTAAACGCCTTTCTAATTTTTTTAATTTGAAGCCAATGACTTTGTAGATCTTAAAACTGAAAGTTTGATTATTTCGCATTAAATCATGCATCGTATCTACACCTATAGGGCAAATACTCGTCGCATTATCAATAGATTGAGCAAACTCTTCTCGCTTAGACTCTCCAAGAATAGCCGTTTCACCAAATAACTCTCCACGGGTTAAAATTGCCTTAACAACCTCATCTCCTTCTTCACTGTAATAACCTATTTTAACTTTTCCTCTTTCTATAAGGTATACCTTATTTGCAGAGTCTTCTTCAAAGTATATATAGTCTTTCTTTTTGTAGGCATCAAAGTCGTGATTTGTTTTGTAAGCTTTAAATTTGTGGGGACAAAGCACCTTGAAAAGATTGACGTCATCAAAAAACCAAAGTGTTTTCATTAATTTCTTCTTTTTGGGTTAACTCACTTTAAAGTCGAAATATACCTAATAAGCTTACAAAAAGGCATAAAAAAACCTCCGCATTTGGAGGTTTTTCATTTTATTCTTCTTCATCGGATACTGTATCGCTACTTGCCTCTTCAGGATCTGAAAAATCTAGCATATCGTGTTTCTGTAATAAATTATACCACTGTATCACTTTTTTTATATCACTTGCATATACCCTATCTTCATCATAATCTGGTAATACACCAAAGAAATACTCTTCTAATTTATCTTTACTATCTTTAGGTTTTACAGAAGCTTGTTCCCCATTTTCTTTTTTCTTTATATTTTCAAGAACTTGTTTTAATGGTATTTCTTCTGTTAAAGTATAAATTGCAATTTCGCTTAGAATACTAATGTTATTCTGCACACTTACAGATATACGTTTGTTATCTATTAACGATTCGGCTACAAAACCACCTCGTGTTTGCGCGATTAACTTATATAATCCTGGCTTTCCTCCTATTGATAATACTTTATCTAAACTCATAATTATTTTTTAAAAGGGGCAAATATCAACTGTTTATTGGTTGCTTGCAAATATTATCGCTTCTTTTTTTGATCAGGAAAACGCATTCTATAATCAACATTAATCTTGCCCTTAGATATATTAGTTAATTTCCCTTTTATCAAACGTTTTTTCAAGCTAGAAAGTTTATCTGTAAATAAAATACCTTCTATATGATCATATTCATGTTGAATAACTCTAGCTATCAATCCATCAAAGGTTTCTGTATGTGGTTCAAAATTTTCGTCAACATACTCGACTGTTATTTTCGGTTGCCTAAAAACATCTTCTCTAACGTCTGGAATACTTAAACAACCTTCATTAAAAGCCCACTCATCACCTTCTTCCTTGGTTATTTTGGCATTAATAAAAACACGTCTAAAGTCTTTTAATGTTTTTTGTTCTTCAGCAGTTAAGTCTTCATCTTCTGCAAAAGGAGATGTATCAACCAAAAAAAGTCTAATTGGTAATCCTATTTGTGGTGCCGCCAAACCAACTCCACAAGCATTATACATGGTTTCAAACATATTATTTAGAAGTGCATCAAAATTTGGATATTCTTTAGTTATGTTTGTTCCTTTCTTTTTTAAGACTGGATCGCCAAAGGCTACTATTGGTAAAATCATTATTTGCTTAGTATTTATATTTGCAAAAGTAATAATACTATATAAATTTTCTAGTCCTACTTTACACGAAATTTATTGTTAATACGATTTTGCTTATTTAGAGTATAAATAACTCTGTAAAATAAGGGTGGCGCTAATTTCATCTATTAGTGCTTTATTTTTACGTTGATTTTTTTTTAATCCGCTATCAATCATCGTTTGAAAAGCCATTTTAGAAGTAAACCGCTCGTCTACTCTTTGAATTGGAATATTAGGACATTCCTTTTTTAAATTATCTATAAATGGAAGAATATGAATTTCACTCTCTGAAACCGTATTATCCATTTGTTTTGGCGCTCCAACTAAAAATAATTCAACCTGTTCTTTAGAAGTATAATCTTTTAAAAACTTTAAAAGCTCTTTTGTATTAACAGTAGTAAGCCCAGAGGCTATAATTTGTAACGTGTCGGTTACTGCTATACCAGTTCTTTTAGTACCAAAATCTATTGCTAAAATGCGAGCCATATATTTATTTTCTGCAAAAATAGTTTAATAAAATAAGAAGACTGTCTTTTCAGACAGTCTTCTTAACTTAAACGGTTTAACCTTACTAATATATTTAAACTTTGCTATTAAACCTTTACTGGCTTATTTATTTTTGGAAATAACACTGTAATATTTTCAACATTTCTTACTCGATTAAGATAAAGTCTAATATCACTAGTACGAGCAATAGACTCTTTTAATTCGGCAGGATCGATTAACAATGTATCGTTTTCTTTAATAATTTCAATAGTATTATTTATGGCAACTTTTTCGTCTTCATCATTCACAGAAACTGAAATAACTTTATTAGCTTCAATCGTATTCTTTTCAGTATTGCTTTGAGCAACTCCGAAAGAAAAAGAAAGTAATAAAATTAGTAGTATGTAAATATTTTTTTTCATTCTGTTTATCATCGTTTGCATATTCCAAATATATACCCATACCTAGGCTTAAACACAATAAATTAGTTATAAGCCAGTGAATTTTCGATTAGTAGTGGAGCTACAAATTTTTATCGACGAACAGATGAAAAGCATGATCAACAAGATGAAATACACCAAAAATGTATTTCATCGATTATTTTTTTTGTTTCAAAGGAAAAACAGACATTGATTTAGATTAAACATAGCATCAATCGACAAAAAGTTTGAGGGACTTCATAATGGATATAATGGCTTTTTCATTCTATTTTTTAAATGATACCTATTATATTTGCCCAAAACTTAAATATCAATGACAGAATTACAACAAATCATAGAAAAGACTTGGGAGAACAGAGATCTTTTAAAAGAAGAAACAACAACTTCAGCTATAAGAAAGGTTATAGATTTATTAGATAAAGGGGAATTGAGAGTAGCAGAACCAATTACAGATGGTTGGCAAGTTAACGAATGGGTAAAAAAGGCTGTTGTATTATATTTTCCAATTCAGAAAATGGAAACTATTGAAGCTGGACCTTTAGAGTTTCATGATAAAATTCCATTAAAACGCGGTTATGCAGAAAAAGGAATTCGTGTAGTACCTCATGCGGTTGCAAGACATGGAGCTTATATCTCAAGTGGTACGATATTAATGCCAAGTTATGTAAATATTGGTGCTTATGTAGATGAAGGTACCATGGTTGATACTTGGGCTACGGTTGGTAGTTGTGCACAAATAGGTAAAAATGTGCATTTGTCTGGTGGTGTAGGTATTGGTGGTGTTTTAGAGCCTTTACAAGCCGCTCCAGTAATTATAGAGGACAATGCCTTTATTGGCTCTAGATGTATCGTTGTTGAAGGTGTGCATGTTGAAACTGAAGCTGTTTTAGGTGCAGGTGTTGTTTTAACAATGAGCACAAAAATTATTGATGTAACTGGAGACGAACCTGTTGAATATAAAGGTAGGGTACCAGCCCGTTCTGTAGTTATACCTGGCAGCTATGCAAAAGAATTTCCTTCTGGAACTTACAATGTGCCTTGTGCTTTAATTATTGGTAAACGTAAAGAGAGCACTAACAAAAAAACATCACTTAACGATGCTTTAAGAGAGCATAGTGTTGCTGTTTAAACTAGTGCAGTAGACTATTGCAGTAGACCGCATATAGGCGTTTGCAAAAACACAAAAAAATAGAAGTTGTAAATTTTGAAAATCTTAATCATACAACAAAAAATGATAGGCGATGTGCTTACAAGCAGTATTCTGTTTGAAGTACTTCGCTTAAAATATCCAAAGGCTCAATTGGACTATTTAATAAACGAGCACACCTTCCCTGTTGTAGAAAACAATCCGTTTATAGACAATTTCATCTTTTTTACTAAAGAAATCGAATCTAGTAAAAAAGCACTTTACAGGCTTGCCAAAACTGTTAAATACAAAAAGTATGATATCGTTATTGATGTTTATTCTAAATTCTCTAGTAATTTTATTACATTATTCTCAGGAGCAAAAACAAAAATTTCCAAAGAGAAATGGTACACATCTTTTATTTATACCCACACCTTTAAAGAAGCTAAAGTTTCCAAAACAGAAGCAGGTTTAGCAATCGAAAACAGGTTGCAATTCTTAACTCCTATTATAAAAAATAAACCGCTAATATTAAAACCTAAAATATATTTAACTTCTAAAGAAATTGTCGCTTCAAAAGAATTTCTTAACCATTATAAATTAGACTTATCTAAACCTATATTCATGCTAAGTGCTTTAGGAAGTTCAAAAAACAAAACATATCCTTTGCCCTATATGGCAAATATTATTGATGCCATTGTTAATTATACAAACGGATATGTTTTATTTAATTACATCCCTAGTCAATTATTAGAAATAGAAGAACTTTTTAGTTTATGTAAAAAATCAACGCAAAGAAAAATCTACTTAGAAGTTTACGGAAAGAATCTAAGAGAATTTTTAGCAATCACAAAGCATTGTAGTGCTGTTATCGGCAATGAAGGTGGTGCCATTAATATGGCAAAAGCATTAAATATCCCTACATTTTCAATATTCTCTCCATGGATATTAAAAGAAGCCTGGAATATGTTTGAAGATAGTGGACTTCACACTTCCATTCATTTAAAAGATGTAAAACCCCAATTATATAAAGGAAAAGAATTAAAAAGTATTAAAAAGAACACTCAGGATTATTATGATATTTTCTCACCTAAATATATGCTACCAAATTTAAAGAGTTTTCTAAAAAAATTAGTTTGACTAAGTTTTTATAATTCCGAAGGAAGTCCGTTTTAAATTATTTTTTTTAGTATCCATACGAATCTTTAAATTTTTATCGATCATATCTTTACTTACATACCCTCTGGCATGATCTAAATGCAAGCAAATTGCACTATAGCGGATTTGTTTTGACTTGATTCCTAAATTACAAAGACGCTCACCAAGTTCTCTATCTTCTCCCCCATACTGCATACGTTCATCATAACCATTTGTCTCCAAAATATCCGCTTTCCAACCAGAAACATTGTGTCCATTCCAGGTCGCTTTAGTAAATGTGAATTTATTGAGAAATTTAGCCTTAATACCTTTAGCTACTATTTTACTATTCTTAAAAGATGGTTTTAAACCTTGCTTTTTTAACCATTTAATATCAAAACATTTTTGGTTTTCAATAGTTTGTTTTGAAATCAATTTACTGATATCCATGGGTAACTTGAAATATCCACCAGATAAGAAGTAACCTTTTTCCCTGTTACTTATATGTGTTTGCAAAAAATCCTGCCTAGCTATACAATCACCATCTGTATAAATAATATAATCACCTTTACATAAAACGGTGGCTTTATTTAAAATAATTGTCTTTTGAAATCCATTATCTTCATGCCATACATGCTGAATAGGGTAGCTTACCTCTTTTTTTACACGATCTAAAAGAAACTTTGTTTCTTCACCAGAACCATCATCAGCTATCAAAACTTCAAAACCTTTAAAAGTTTGGTATTGATAACTCCAAAGAACTTTTTCTAACCACAATGGCTGGTTATAAGTTGAAATAATTACAGAAACTTTAGGTCTATTCATGTTGGTAAAAATAGTTATTTTTACCAAAATTATTTTAACATACAAATGATTAAATTATCTGGAGTCATAATTACTTTTAATGAAGAAGAACATTTAGAAAAATGCTTAAAATCGTTGGTAGGTATTGTAGACGAAATTATTGTTGTAGATTCTTTTTCTACAGACAAAACCCCTGAAATATGTAAAGCATATAACGTTCTATTCATTCAAAATAAATTTGAAGGTTATATCGAGCAAAAAAACTATGCACTCTCTCATGCAACACACGATTATATTTTATCATTAGATGGTGATGAAGCATTATCTGATACGCTCAAAAAATCTATTATAAAAGCAAAAGAAAATTGGAGTTTTGATGGTTATTATTGCAATCGATTAAATAATTACTGTGGACAGTGGATCAAACACTCAGATTGGTATCCTGATAAAAAACTAAGGTTGTTTAAAAAAGGTAGCGGCGAATGGAAAGGTATTAATCCTCATGATAGCTATACCTTAAAGAAAGGACTCAAAGCAGGTAAGCTTAAGGGAGATTTATTACATTGGATATACAGAGATTATAAAGAACATAATTTAAAGGTTGAAAATTTTTCAAGTATTGCCTCCCAAGCTTATTTTGATTTAGGAAAAAAATCTTCTATTTGGAAAATACTTTTCAATCCAACCTGGGCCTTTTTTAAAGCTTATTTTTTAAGATTAGGCTTTTTAGATGGTCTAAACGGCTTTGTTATTTGTGTACAAACCTTTAACGTTACTTTTTTTAAATATATTAAGCTTTATAGGCTTCATAAAAATAAATAATTATTTTATCTCTTTATACTTCTATTAAATGCTTGTCTATGCCATTTTCACACCATGATAATTTATTTTTTATAGCTTGTTCTTGAATGTTGTGGTTAATACTTAATTTTTCTTTTGATTTTTCTTTATGCCAAATATGATAAATGATGGCTTTATACTTTAAGCGTTTCCCCATCACACCATTATTTAACATCCTTACTACGAGTTCTGAATCCTCTCTTCCCCAACCAGTCATATCCTCATTATAATCGTTCACTTTTAAAAAATCTATTTTCCAATATGATAAATTACAACCTCTTAATTTTCTAGATAATTTATTATTCCTTTTATAAAGAACATTCCCTAAAAGAGGTAAATGTATGTTTCTATTGCGTTTTTTAATCCCTTTTGCTAAATAAGAAAATGCAATTATTTTGTTTTCGAAACAATTATTTAAATAGGGCTCTTGAATATTAACTCTAGATCCAAATAAGTAAGTTCCTTTTTCGATTGCATTTAAATGATCGCTAACAAAATTTTTATGAACGATACAATCGCCATCTAACTGAATTATATAATCTGAATCTGTTTTTGAAATTGCTAAGTTTAATATGGCAGACCGTCTAGAACTTACCATTTTTATGCCATATATGTTTTGATGGCATAGGAAAACTGTTTTGAAACCTTTCAATTAATTGTTTTGTCTCATTTGTAGACCCATCATCTGCAACTATAACCTCTGTTGGATATATCACCTGATTTTTAACACTTTCTAATACCAATTCTAATGCTTCGGGTCAATTGTAAGTTGTTATGATTAAAGTTGATTTATTATGATCTTTCTTCAAATTTTTTCAAAGTTTAGTTATAAAAAAAATGTTCTTAAATAACCAAACAGTTATCCATAAAAATACCCTCAAAATTTTTTAAATGTTTTTTTGAGTTTAAATTATTTGAAGAATTCTATTGTAAAAACTTAATAATTTAGATGCTTATATAGTAATTAGTTCAATACCCATTTTACTGATAAAAGATAAAAAATTAAAGTTTTAAAGAATAAAATTGAGGCAAAGAAAAAAATGTTACTTCTTCTCTAAAAGAAGTATTCTTTTTTGCTTTATTCCATCCTTAATAATGAAATCATTTTTAGTTATATATGACTGAAATATTTCTAGTGCAAAAAATTCTGGTTCAATTAAAATACAATCTCCCTTTGAAAGTTCTCTTTCAATTGTATTTAATGTTAATGAAATTGGGAATTTATACCCCAAAACAGCATAACTTGGTGAATCATATTTACATAAAAAATAATAAGCTGGAGAGACACCATGTAAATAAACATTTCTATCAACAACCCTAGATTTTAAGACTGATATGTTAGCTAACTGTTCATTGTAATCTTCCTTTTTTACTAAAAATTTGTTGTTCAATTTAAGCGAAGTTCCTACTAAGAACACTATACTTAAAAAAAATATTATGATAGATTTTTTTTCGAAAAAACTTTTAGGAATGGTAAGCGTTATGATGATGACATAAGGTATAATCAACTGAAAATAATGAGAATAGTAAGCAAAATATAGCGTACAAAAAGCCCCAATTAAGAGCAATAAAGAAAATCCATTGATTTGTGATGTAATCTTTCTTTTTTTACTAAAAAGAAAAAATATAATTAATGCTAAAAAAGGAAAGTCAATAATAAACTGTCCTATTTTTTTTAAAAGGTTTATTTCTGAATAATTAATTCTTGTCATCACTTCGTCACCCTTCAAAGCGTCTATACCAAACAACCGAGCTAAAAAATCTAGAACATGAATATTTTCATAAAAATAAAAATAGCATGTTATTAATAGCATAGGTATTAAAAAGCCTAAAACCAAATAACCCATCTTAATAAAAAATAATTTTGGATCATTCGCTTCTTTAAATATCCAAAAAACTATAGCTGGTAATATAAAAAGCCCATATTGCTTAGCATAAAATGCTAAAAAAGCAAAGCCTCCAACCCATATAAGAGTTTTATTTTTTAACGCCCATTTAAGCAATATCCATAAGGCCATTAATTGAAATAATAACACATAAGGTTCTAACAAAATATGAAAGCCCTCAAAAACAAAATTTGCAGTGATTAATAAAACGGTAAAAAAAAAGCATATTTTATTACTACTATTAAAGAACTTTAGTATTTGAAAAAACAATAAGCTTATTAGAGGAAATACTGTAAAATAATAAGTAAATAAAAATATTAATCCAACATCATTATTAAAATAAAATGGTGCAGAAAGTATATACATCCCCAAAGGAGAGTAACTACAATTTAATTCTTTAAAAAAAGATAGTCCATGCGCTAAATCATAAGCTATTTTTAAATAATATCCAGAATCATTAGAAATTGATGGATACATATAAACAATGCGTAGATACCCTCCTATTATTGTTATAAAAAAGAACAATAAACCATAGTAAACAATATTGTTGTTAAACAAATTAAATTTCATAGCTCTATTTTTTAGCAACTATAAACAATGAACTACCAAAAGGAATATTTCCAATTTTTAAAATATATTTATTCTCAAGTCTACCAAGAAAAGTAAAAAAACTATTAATGGGTTTTGGTATTATATTTAAATCTGATTGCACCTGTTTTGGCTTGATTATTTTCCTTTTTAACTTTAAAATTAGAATGGCAATAAAGAGTAATGGCATTCTATAAGTAGATTTTAATATTTTAAAATTAAGTTTGTTTAAGGTTTTATTTATCTCCCTTTTTGAAAATCTTTTTTTTGTTTGTACGCAAATGTCATGCTCTCTTCTTAAGTAATTAAATGCTGGTAAGTTTAAAATTAAAATTCCATCTTCTTTTAACCCATTATACATATTCTCTAAAATAGCTTCTTCATTTTTTATTGATTGATGGCAGAGAACATCTAAAGAAATAATAAAATCATAATAATTTTCTTTAAACTCCCAAGAATTAATATCTCCTTGAAAAATATTCTTTAAACCTCTTTCCTTTGAAAACTTGACTGCATCAAATGAAAAATCCATACCTGATACTTCCCCATACCTTTGTAAAACCTCCATCATTCTTCCTGTACCGCACCCAGCATCAAAAATTTTCAAATTCATTTTTGAGGAATTTTTAAGAATAAATTGCCTAATAATTTGATGTAAAATTTTATACCACCAAAAGCCATTTTCTTGTTGATACATTTTAGAATACTCTTGCTTTTCCATTATTAATTGGTATATACTTTTCTTATTGAATATTGCGGTTTTTTATTTTGAGACATAAACATTCTACCTAAATATTCTCCTACCATTCCCAAAGCCATTAATTGAATTCCTGAAAAAATAGAAACTAAAACTATTAGGGCTGTGTAACCTATGGGTAAATTAGGGTTATATAATTTTTCGATAACAGAAAACAAACCATATCCAAAACCAAATAATGAAAATACAAACCCAATAACCATAGAAAAACGGAGCGGTAAAACAGAGAAATTGGTAAACATGTTCATCCAAAGGGATATGAGCTTTTTTAAAGTATAATTCGATTGGCCATTTATTCTTTTCTCATGCCTTACTTCAAGCTTTCCTATATTATTAGTAGTTCTTAAAATCAGTCCATCTATATATGGAAAAGGTAAATCATATTTAATGATCTCTTTTACCAAAAACTTATTCATAACCTTAAAACTAGACAAATAAAGATCTTTGGGTTTCTTAAGTAAAACGGTTGCTATTCTATCATTAAATCGACTTCCTAAATTCCTAAAAAAAGAGTGTTCTTTTTTATTATAATATGTATAAACGACATCATGCTGTGTTGCCATTGCAAACTCTATGAGTTTAACAACCTCAATTACTGGATTTTGAAAATCATCATCCATAATTACTGTAAAATTCCCTGTAATTTGATTTAACCCTGCCATAACGGCGTTGTGTTCTCCTACGTTTTTTGAAAGGCTTAAAAACTTAACGATGTCTTTATGTTTTTCAAAAACAGAGATGCAAATAGCTTCAGAATTGTCTAGAGAGCAATCATTAATCAATACAATTTCTAGCTTATATGATATTGATAGTCTATCTATAAGGTCTGCAACTAAATTTGCTATAGATTTTGCGCCATTGTAAACTGGTATTACAATAGATACAGCTTCTTTATATCTCATATTTATTTATTGTTGCTACTATTTTTTGAAGATTTTTTTCAGATAACTCTGGGTAGATAGGTAAGCTTATAATATCACTTGTAAAGATTACAGATGCTGATAATTTCTCGCTTTTCTGATATAAAAAGGCATTTTGTTTATGAACAGGTATGGGATAATGTATTAATGCGGCCACGCCATTGTTATTTAAATATTCTAAAAAATGATCTCTATTCGCTACTTTAATTACGAATAGATGATGCACAGATTGACCATATTCATTTTCCTTTATAAATGTAACTCCTTTAAGATGTTCTTTATAATAAGAAGCAATTTGAGCTCTCTTTTTATTCCAATGCTCTATAAAAGGAAGTTTTGCCCTTAAAATAGCTGCCTGAAGCTCGTCCAATCTACTATTTATACCATTAAAATCATGATGATACTTTTTTGTTTGACCATAATTCCTTAGAGAAAGTAACTTAACATAAGTCTCTTCACTATTTGTTGTTATAGCTCCTGCATCTCCATACGCTCCTAAATTTTTTGTTGGATAAAAAGAAAAAGTACCACAATTCCCAATAGTTCCACATTTTTCATTTTTATATGTAGCCCCTGTTGCTTGTGCACAGTCTTCTATGACACACAGATTATATTGTTTTGCTATTTTCATAATAGCATCCATATCGCAACTCTGCCCATATAAATGAACTGGAACGATTCCTTTGGTTCTTATATTAATTTTAGAAATTATTTTTGTAAAATCAATTAAGCCATCTTCTTCAAAAACATCTACAACGACAGGTTTGGCTCCTGCCTGTACAATACCTGTAATAGTAGGAAATGCCGTTACATTTGTGGTTATTACCTCATCACCTCTACCTATATTATTAGCCATTAAAGCAAGTGTAATAGCCTCTGTACCCGAAGCGACTCCAACACAATATTTAACATTAAGATATCGTGCAAATTCATTTTCGAAAGCTTCAACTTCTTTGCCTAGCACATACCATCCGCTATCCATTACTCTATTTATGGCATTATCTGTAACAGATTTAAGGTCTTGATAATGCAATTTAAAATTGTTAAAAGGAATCATATTAAATGTAGCTAACTATGTTTTTTTTATAATAAGTTAAGGTCTCACTAATACCTTTTCTAAAAGAAGTTTTTGGATACCAACCTAAATCTTGATTAATCTTACTAAAATCGGCATAGAAATTGCCAATATCAATACTTTTTCTGTCTTCGGGGAACGGAATAACATTATAAACCCCAGCTTTATTTTCTTCAATTAGTAAAGAGGCTGTTTCGTTAAGAGTTATAGGATTAGGTTCTCCTAAATTATAGATTTGTCCATTCGTTTTATTAGAAAGTGCCGTTAAAATAAAAGCATCTACAACATCTTCTACATAATTATAGTCTCTAACTTGTAAGCCATCTCCAAAAATTAGAAAAGGCTTTTCTTCTATAATATTTCTAATCCAAATTCCTAAAAAAGTTTGTCTGGCATCTTTTATTCTTAATCTAGGACCATACGTGTTTGTTAATCGTAACACACAGGTTTTAATTCCATAAATATTATTATAAAGCAAGTGATAATTTTCACCAGACATTTTATTTATTCCGTTAACATCAACAGGAATGGTTGGATGGTTTTCATCTACAGGCAAATATTGTGGTTTGCCATATAATTGACGTGTACTTGCAAAAACAATTTTAATGTTTTTATTATTTTTTCTACAGGCCTCTAAAATAGATAGCTGAGATTTGGCATTTATTTCTAAATCCTGAAAAGGATTAGTCATTGAGTCAATATGACTTGTTTGTCCTGCTAGGTTAAACAAAAAATCTTGATCCTTGATTAAATATTTTATAGAAAACTCATCCCTAACATCAGAATAATTTATTTTAATTTTATCTTTTATGGACTCTATATTTTTTAAATTCCCACCATATTCTGGAATGACGCTATCAATAATTGTAACGTTAGCTCCTAATTCTACAAGTTTAATTGCCAAATTAGAGCCAATAAACCCCAATCCACCAGTAATCAGGACATTCTTATTTTTAAATTTCATTCATTTAAATAGATCACTGTTTAAGTTACTTAAACAGCTATCTATAAAAATACCCTACAAAGTTTTTGATTTTTTTTGAATTTGTTTCTTAATACCAAATTATATAGGCATTTTGAAAAATTAAAAAGGCTGCCTTTTGGTGAACCTTTTTAATTTCCTTTTCAATATAATTTTCTAATAGAAAAAAGAGTTATTCTATGTAAAAAAAGTAGAGTTATGTAGTTTATGATTGATTGCGCCTGTAGATTCTATTTAATACTTTTTTGAGATATTACTTCGCTAAATATTTATCTATGCCGTTTTTGCAATGCGTCAGTTTATTTTTCAATGCATCGTTTTGGATAGCATCATTTGCATCAAATTTATCTTTTGAGTTTTCTTTGTGCCAAATATGATAAACAATAGCTTTAAACCGCAACCTTTTACCTAATACTCCTTGATTCATCATTCTTATAACAAGCTCAGAATCCTCTCTACCCCAACCCGTTATATCTTCATTATAACCATTTACTTTTATAAAATCTTTCTTCCAATACGACAAATTACAACCTCTTAATTTTCTGGATAGTTCATCTTTTCTTTTATAAATCACCTCTCCTAAAAGAGGTATACGTATATTCTTATTACTTCTTTTAATTTCTTTCGCAAAAAAAGAAAATTTAGTAATTTTGTTTTTGAACAAATCATTTAAGAATGGCTCTAAAATCGTTACCCGAGGCCCATATAAGTAAGTTTCCTTTTCAACCGATCTAAGATGATCGCCAATAAAGTTTTTATGAAGAATACAGTCTCCATCCACATGAATAATGTAATCTGATTCAGATTTAGAAATCGCCAAATTTAATATCGTTGACCTTCTAAAACCGTTATCTTCATGCCATACATGCTTCAATGGTACGGGAAAACTACTTTGAATGTGCTTAATTAATTGTTTCGTTTCACTTGTTGAGCCATCATCTGCAACTACAACCTCTGTTGGAAGTATTACCTGATTTTTAACACTCTTCAAAACCAATTCTAAAGATTCAGACCAATTATAAGTTGTTATAATTAAAGCTGATTTAATATTGCGATTTTTACTTTTCAATTTCATTATTAAAAATAATATAGTTCATAAAGAAATTTTTGATGTTTTTGTTGTTCAAAAAATTCAATTATAAACTCTTAAAAAATAGAAAATGAAATTTTAAAACGAGAAAGTAGGTGTTTTCAAATTCCATAAAATAGATAAATTACTATTTTAATTGTACAAATTTACTCTTTTTACCTATCACATTAGTTTTTTTTCCAAAACTTTAGCTTCTTTTTAAGACGTCTTTTTCTATGGTATCTGTTTTGAAAATCTTCAGTTTCTTTCCACATTAAATTAAATATTCTATTGTAGTCTTCACCTGTACATTTTGCATATTCATCACTCATAATTTCTATCATAGATTTATGAATGGTCAATTTTGAAAAATTCTTAATCCTCGTTTCAAAATCAAGTGACTTAAATTCCATGCGATTTAAGTCTACCAAAAAGAAATTGTAACCAGTATCTGTTTTCTTTATCAAAGTATTACCTGGGGAGTGGTCTAAAAAATGAATACCTTTTTCATGTAAATTAAAAGTAAATCGGGTAAATGCTCTAAGAATATTTTCATAATCAGGGTAATCAAAATTCGTAGTTAATTCTCTATAAGTTAAATCGTCATTTATTTGTTCACTTACATAGTAACTTTTCTTAAATAAAAATGGTGTTTCAAATTCGTAATAAGCAATAGGTTGCGGAGTTCCTATATTTAATTCTGTTAACTTGTTTGCATACTCGAAAGAACGTTGTGCTTTACTTTTTCTAAAAAACTTATAGGCTATTTGATTAACAAAATTAGGAACTCGAAACGATTTAATATTTATCGTTTTTTTATCTAATTTAAATAATTTTAATGAATTCCTATCCTGATTCCCAAAAGGCTCTCCCTCAGTATTGAAATTTTTAATAAAGTCATTAAGCACTAATTTGTAACTATCAAATTCTGCTTTAATTTCTAAACGCTTCATGGAACAATATTACAATTACTTTTTTATTTTTTTAAATTTTTGTATCGATATATTATATCAATTTGTTACTTTGTCAAAAAGAACTATGAAGCAAATTTTCTTAGAATCTCACAACATTAAAAATCAACATTTTGGTTTTGGTCAATTCAATTACCACTTAATTAAAGGTTTATATAACGCCCGTGTGAAAGACTTTAAAATGACTCTTCATGCAAAAACCCCACAACCATTAAAATCTGAATATAGCTCATATTTTGACTACAAGAGATATTATTCCTTTAGAAGGCAAACAATGTTTCGAATTAGAAAAAAATACGATTTATGGCATTGTCTTAATCAAAATATCAAAATAGAACCTTACCATGATATTCCTTATCTTTTAACAGTACATGATGTTAATTTTATTGAAGAACAATCCAGTAACATGTCTCATGAGTGTAATGTTCGATTTCAAAAAAAACTAAACAGAAGTCAAGCCATTACCTATATATCGAATTATGCAAAAACTTCAACTCATAAATATTTCAAAGTTCCAGACGTTCCTGAATATGTGATTTATAATGGTAACCCAATTTTAGATATTAAAATCCCAGAAAATTACACACCAAAACAAATATCTAAGCGCCCATTTTTATTTAGTATTGGTGAGTTTACCGAACGTAAAAACTTTCACACTCTAGTTGAAATGTTAAAATTTATGCCTGAATACAATCTAATTCTCTCTGGAAATAATAATACCACTTATGCTAGTAATACATTACAAAAGACAATAAAGCAGTTAGGCTTAGAAAATCGAGTGCTAATTACTGGTAAGATATCTGAATTAGACAAGCAATATTATTTACAAAATTGTGAAGCTTTTGTTTTCCCTTCATTACGAGAAGGCTTTGGCATTCCTCCTATTGAAGCCATGCGCTTCGGGAAACCCGTATTCTTATCTAATAACACCTCACTTCCTGAAATTGGAGGAGATCTTGCTTTTTATTGGAACCATTATGATCCAAATTACATGGCCGATGTTTTAAAAAATGGGCTAAATACCTTCAATGAAAATAAAGACACCTTATCACAAAGCTATATAAATCATGCTAAAAGCTTTAACTGGAATGACTCCGCATTAGAATATATTAAAGTTTATAGAGAGATTCTATTTGGTAAATAATATATTATTTGATTTACTCGCCTTCCTTTAATGTATTAGCATGACTTGCAACGTATAAAATTCTACGTCCACAATATCCATAATTATCCCTTAAACATCATCCAAATTATTCATTTTTGTCTGTTCATCATCTTCAATAATATCAGAATCCCCATATCTATATATGTATTTATCAATTTCAGGTTTTATTTTACTACCACTGAATTAATAGGATTTCTATAACCCCACCCCACTTTTTTAGAGGCATCACTTACAGCATTATTATATAACCAAACATTTTCTATTCTAGCAATCAATAAACTTGATCTCTAAAAATAAAACATTTTTAGTTTGGCTTCATCCTACAACATTCTTATAGTATTTATAAAAGTATTTCTTTAATTTGCAACTTAATTTTTTCTAAATATATTCATAAATGGTATTCAAATTTTAATAAAATTCAAATCGTTATATCCTTTTATGTCTTTTAAATATGGGTTTGGTGGAAAAAGTAAAACCGTTGTAGAATACATCCAAAAAAAGAACTGGAAAATATTAATTGGTATTTATCAAGTTTTATTGATTAAAAAATAAGTATGTACAATATGCAAACTGAAATAAATAATGCCCTAAAAACGCTTAAAAATGGAGGGCTGGTACTCTACCCAACAGACACCGTTTGGGGGATTGGTTGTGATGCAACAAATGAAACTGCTGTTAAAAAAATCTATGAACTAAAGCAACGAGAAGACAGTAAAGCTTTGATATGTTTAGTAACAGACGATAGAATGCTAAAAAAGTATGTAAACAAAATACCTGAAGCAGCCTTAAATATTATAGATATTTCTGAAAAACCAACAACCATTATTTATGATGGCGCGCAAAATTTAGCTCCCAACTTAATTGCTAACGATGGTACCATAGCTATTAGAATTCCAGATGATGAATTTTGTTATCAACTCTCCAGAAAACTTAATAGTGCAATCGTTTCTACATCAGCGAATATAAGTGGACACCCCACTCCAAAATCGTTTAAAGAAATACCCCCAGAGGTTTTAAAAGGTGTAGACTATGTTGTAAATTTGCAACGCGAAAAAATCTGCAATAAACCATCTTCGATTATTAAATTGAGCAATAGTGGTATTGTTAAGATTATAAGAACATAAAAACTCAAATTTCAAGTACCAAATTCCAATCGAAACTGGTTTGGAATTTGGAATTTAACGATTGGAATTTACTTGATGAATTACAAAAAGGCATTACAACATAATATTTTTAAAATTATATCTCAATCTGCTGAAGAGTTAAATGTAGACAGTTATGTTATTGGTGGGTTTGTTCGTGATTTTATATTAAAACGTGGCAGTGCTAAAGATATAGATATCGTTGCTGTTGGAAATGGAATTAAACTGGCAAAACAGGTTGCTAATAATCTTCCTACTAAACCCAAAATTCAGGTTTTTAAAACCTATGGAACGGCCATGTTGAAATACGATGATATTGAAATCGAGTTTGTTGGAGCTCGAAAGGAATCTTATAGCGAAGATAGCAGAAACCCTGTTGTGGAGAATGGTTCTTTGGAAGATGATCAAAACCGTCGGGATTTCACTATTAATGCATTAGCTTTAAATTTAAGAGTATCAAACTTTGGTGATCTACTAGACCCGTTTCATGGTATTGGCGATTTGGAAAAACAAATTATTCGTACACCCTTAACACCAGATATTACTTATAGTGACGACCCACTGCGAATGATGCGTGCTATACGTTTTTCTTCTCAATTAAATTTTACAATAGAAAGTGAATCGTTAAATGCTATTACAAAAAATAGCCATCGAATTAAGATTATAACCAAAGAACGCATTGTAACAGAATTAAATAAAATTCTAGAAAGCAAAAAACCGTCTGTCGGGTTCCTTTTACTAGAAAAAACAGGATTATTAGATTATATAATGCCTGAACTCATGGCTCTAAAAGGTATTGACGAAGTTGATGGGCAGCGGCATAAAGATAATTTTTACCATACTTTAGAAGTTGTTGATAATATCGCAGAAAACACTAATAACCTGTGGTTACGTTGGGCAGCCTTATTGCACGATATAGGTAAAGCACCAACAAAAAAGTTTAGTAAAAAAGTTGGCTGGACATTTCATGGACATGAATTTGAAGGTTCTAAAATGGTCTATCATTTATTTAAAAGACTAAAAATGCCATTAAATGACAAAATGAAATTTGTACAGAAAATGGTTTTTATGAGCTCACGCCCCATTGTGTTAGCTCAGGATATTGTAACAGATTCTGCAGTGCGCCGTTTGGTTTTTGATGCTGGTGATTACGTTGATGATTTAATGACACTTTGTGAAGCAGATATTACAACCAAAAATCCCAGAAAATTCAATAAGTATCATAACAACTTTAAAATAGTTCGCGAAAAAATTATTGAAGTCGAAGCACGCGATCATGTTAGGAATTTTCAACCCCCTATTAGTGGAGAAGAAATTATAAAAACGTTTAATATAAAACCATCTCGCGAAATTGGTTTGATAAAAGACATCATAAAAGAAGCTATTTTAGAAGGCGATATCCCAAACGAGTATGATGCTGCATATAAATTGATGTTAAAAGAAGGTAAACGGTTAGGATTAAAAGCTATAGATTAAATGGTTAAACTAGTTAGAACCAATTCTGAAGACAATAATTTTGTCAACTTGGTAAATTCATTAAATGATTATTTAAAGATTGTCGATGGCGATGATCATGACTTTTATAATCAATACAACAACATTGATGTATTAAAAAATGTCATAGTTGCTTATATAGATGACACTCCCATTGGCTGTGGGGCTTTTAAAAAATTTACCAAAAATGAAGCTGAGATTAAACGCATGTTTACACACCCTGAAACTAGAGGACAAGGAATTGCTTCTAAAATCCTTAAAGAATTAGAAGATTGGTCTAAAGAATTAAATTTTGAAGCATGCATCCTAGAAACAGGAAAGGAACAAATAGATGCTGTTCAATTTTATAAAAAGAATGGTTATTCAGTAATACCAAATTACGGACAGTATAAAGATATAAGTAATAGTATTTGCTTTAAAAAAAACATAAACTAATACACCATAGTCACCTTAAACCTTTCGTCTTGAGTCAAAACAAGCTATAGTTAAGAGGTTAGACATACTAAAGAAAAGATGAAAAAAGATAACAAAAGGGTTATATATTGGCTCCTTACAGGATGTCTCCTTATTTTTATTATGGTCGTTGTTGGAGGTATTACAAGATTAACCCATTCGGGGTTATCAATATCTAACTATAAACTCATTTCGGGAACGATTCCTCCTATGAATGACACTGAATGGCAAGAAGCTTTTAACTTATATAAACAATATCCTGAATATCAAAAATTAAACAATCAGTTTACACTTCAGGATTTTAAGGATATTTATTTCTGGGAATGGTTACATCGTGTTATTGGTAGGTTTATTGGATTGATATTTTTTATTCCTTTTTTATATTTTTTAATAAAAAAACAACTAACAAAAGAGACCATAAAAAAATCTATTATTTTACTCTCTCTGGGTGCTTTTCAAGGATTTTTGGGATGGTATATGGTTAAAAGTGGTCTGGTGGATAATCCAGACGTTAGTCATTATCGCTTAGCAGCACATTTAACAACAGCTTTTATAACGTTTGCATACACCTTTTGGGTAGCCTTGGATTTAATGTTTTTACATAAAAAAGAAGTTAATAAAGCATTTAGAAACCTGATACGACTAGGGCTTGCTTTTTTATTAGTTCAAATTATATATGGCGCTTTTGTAGCTGGATTAGACGCTGGTTTTATACATAACCACTGGCCTATGATGAGTGAAGGTAAATTTATGCATCAAACCGTTTATATTGAGCAAAATCCATGGTATAAAAACTTTACAGAAGGAAAAAGTGGTGTTCAGTTTGTTCATAGAATCTTAGCATATATTGTGGTGGTATTTATTCTGTTGATTTGGAAAAAATCAAAAAAATTGAATCTAACCATACTTCAATCAAAAGGAATAAACATATTACTAATCATGGTAGGCTTACAATTTTTATTAGGCGTGTTCACTATATTATTGCAAGTTCCCGTTTGGTTAGGAGTAGCCCATCAAATAGGTGCTTTCTTCTTATTAAGCGCCATGACTTTTACAATGCACCGTTTTTCCAAATAATTTAAAAAAGGCATACCTTTGCCATATAATTTTTCAGCATGATTTACAGATTTAGAGTTATTTTAGATAATGATACCGAAGATGATATTTTTCGCGATTTAGAAATTCGTGAAACCGATACGCTTGAAGATTTGCATAATATCATCACGCAGTCCTTTGGATTTGATGGTACTGAAATGGCTTCTTTTTATATAAGCGATGAACAATGGAATCAAGGCGAAGAAATTTCGTTATTCGACTTAAGTGATGACAATTCTGCTCGTTTAATGAACGAAACAGAAATTAGTAGTGTGGTACACGAGGTTCAACCAAAATTGATTTATGTATACGATTTTTTAAGTATGTGGACTTTTTATGTTGAATTAGCTGAGATTGTTGAAGAAGCTAATGGGACAGATTACCCGAATTTAATGTTTGTTAAAGGCCAAGTACCTAATGAAGCACCTGATAAGTTATTTGAAGCAGATCCTACCGACGATTTTGATGAGTTTAATGATGGTATTGATGTTGATGATTACGACAATTTAGATTTTGACGAAAACTGGAACTAACCCTTTTCATTCTATCATAAATTCTCAAGTTTCACATTTTCATAATTACGGGTTAAAAACTCTAATGCATATTTAAGTATTTCACCCATATTTTTACTGCGTTTAAAATTCACATCATGGGTATAATCAAAAATCGTTGTCTTTAACAAATCTATATTTTCATCTTTAGAAATAACATCATCCACCATACAATCTAATAATTTTTCTATTCTTACAGCAAAACTTTTTAATCGTTTTACTAAAATAGAACGCTCCTCTGTTTTATATTGATCTATAGATAATTTCTGTATACTGTTAGAAACCAATTCAACCATTTTTAAATTCTCTTTAAAAAACTGAGGTCTGTAAATATTAAACTTGCCTTCATAAGACTGTTGGTCAAAGTCAATAGCTCTAATTTTATAGACTACATGATCAAAATCATGAGTAGGCACAATAACATAGTTATACGATCGCATATCTCCTAAAAGCCTAATCATACACCGTTCATTAAACTTTACAAACTCTTTAGCTATTTGCGCTTTTTCAGACTTATTGCACTTGGGCAGCATATTCTTTATAAATTCATCGCCAGGTATACCAGCAATATGCTCTTCGATTAACGTATTCTTATAAATTAAAAAATTAAGATTATAAGGTGATAGCATGTGTTCCAGTTCCAAACCATAAATACGAGAAGCATCGGTCACTTTTATATAAAAATAGGTGAAATTGTCATTTAAAACATTTCTGATTTTTACTCTGAAAGGTTTTGAATTTCCAAATGTACAGTAATCAATGGCATCAACATTTAAAAAAGGTAGTATGTTTTCATTACCATCAGAATGCAAGATTGTATAAACCTTTTTTAATGATGAATCGATTTCTTCTCTTTCAAATTCATTATAATACACCCGAATCCACAGTGTATCATTATCCTCTTTATCATATACTACGACAGAACCTTGAAAACGTAATAAATCATCATAAAAAATAGGTATTTTTGTATTCCTATCATATCTAGTTAGATAATCATGTAATTTAGCAGTTACAGGATACGAAGGTTTTTTTTTAGATATCTTTAAATCTTGCATAATGTTATAATTATTCAAATTTAAAACTTTTATTTAACAAGCCTGTAACAAAACAACCAGACTATCGTCATACTTTAATAAATAACCAATGCCATTATACATACGGCAATAAAAATCTAAACAACTTGGAATCCATACTAACAATTAACAACCTCACCAAAAAATTCGGGTATTTAACAGCAGTAAAAGATTTATCGTTTACCATAAACAAAGGCAACGTTTATGGTATTTTAGGTCCAAATGGAAGTGGAAAATCGACAACTTTAGGCATTGTTTTAAATGTTGTAAACAAAACCCAAGGTGATTTTCATTGGTTTGATGGAAATACGTCTACTCATGATGCCTTAAAAAAAGTTGGAGCTATTATTGAGCGTCCAAATTTTTATCCCTACATGACAGCGACTCAAAACTTGAGGCTGGTTTGTAAAATTAAAGGGGTTGATTATAGTAAAGTAGACGAAAAACTAGAAGTTGTAGGGCTTGTAGATAGAAAAGATAGTAAGTTTAGAACTTATTCGTTGGGAATGAAACAACGTTTGGCCATCGCATCTGCACTTTTAAACGACCCTGAAATTCTCATTTTAGATGAGCCGACCAATGGATTAGATCCACAAGGAATACATCAAATTAGAGAAATTATAAAACAAATCGCTGCTAAAGGTACCACCATTCTTTTAGCATCACATTTATTAGATGAAGTTGAAAAAGTCTGCTCTCATGTTGTCGTACTTCGTAAAGGTGTTAAGCTATATTCTGGCCGTGTCGATGAAATGATTTCCAGTCATGGCTTTTTCGAATTAAAAACCAATAAACAAGATGAATTAATAACATTATTAGAAACTAATGCCTCGTTTGAAAAGGTTAAGGTAGAAGATGATTTAATAACGGCTTTCCTAAACACGCCAATGGCATCCGAAGATTTTAACAAATACCTCTTCGAAAAAGGTATTATACTTACACATCTAATACAGCGTAAAGAAAGTTTAGAAGAACAATTTTTGCAATTAACAGATAACAACTAATACAACCAAAATACATCGCATGTTACGACTTTTAAATTTAGAATTACAAAAACTACTCCTTAACAGAACTAGTAAAATACTAATATTCGTTTCGTTTATTTTACCTTTTTTTGTTATCCTTTTATCTTCATTAAAAATTAATGTATTTGGTTTTTTTACTTTAGAATTAGGTGAATTAGGGATTTTTAATTTTCCAATAATTTGGCATTTAACCACTTTCTTTGCATCGCAATTTAAATTCTTTTTTGCCATTGTGGTGGTAAGTATGATTGGTAATGAGTATAGTAATAAAACTATAAAACAAAACCTTATTGATGGGTTAAGTAAAAAAGAATTTATTCTTTCAAAATTTTATACCATTGTTTTCTTTTCTTTAGTTTCAACCATACTAATAAGTCTAATTTCTCTTTGTATTGGTCTTTATTATTCAAGTTATACGGAAGCTTCTATAATTTTTAGAGAAACCGAATTCTTATTAGCCTATTTTGTAAAACTAATTGGCTTCTTTAGTCTATGTTTATTTTTTGGAATGCTTGTAAAACGCTCTGCTTTTGCTTTAGCTTTTCTATTTATACTTTACATCGTCGAATGGATATTATTTGGATTAATGGCTTGGAAACTAGATACCGATATAGCAGAAAAAATACAAAATTTCTTTCCTTTAAAATCTATGTATAAATTAATTGATCAGCCATTTCAAAGAATTGCCATGACAAAATTTCCAGATAAGGTTGATTTATCATACGACTATGGCGCTCATTGGTACGAAATGGCTATTGTTTTGGGGTGGACTGCCCTATTTGTCTTTTTATCGTTTAGATTATTAAAAAAGCGAGATTTGTGATATATTTGGTAGCTATTGCTACCAAAAGATGAAAAAAATCACCACATTAACAATATTCTTTATTATAAGTCATGTGGCTTTTTCTCAAAACGAGGCTTCAAACTGGTATTTTGGTAATAATGCAGGTATTCGTTTTAATACCAACGGCAGTATTACAGAACTAACAGATGGTCAATTAAACACAGATGAAGGCTGTACTACAATCTCTGATGTTGATGGTAATCTATTATTTTATACCGACGGAATAACCGTATGGGATAGATTACACAGACCCATGCCAAATGCTAATGGCTCTGCTGGAAATGGGCTATATGGAAATCCCTCCAGCACACAGTCTGCTATAGTAATTCCAAAACCTAAAGATCCCAATATATATTATATTTTTACTGTAAGCACAGAATTTAATAGTGAGCCAGACCTGGGATTCAACTATTCTGAGGTAGATATGCGATTAAATGGAACCTATGGAGATGTAACATCAAAAAATATTAATTTGCTTCCTAATAGTACCGAGAAAATTAGTGCTGTTGTAAAAGATTGTGAAACACAAGCACTTTGGGTTATTACACTTTCTTCTATAAACGGAGCTACAACAGACACTCTTTTCAATACATTTCATGCTTACGAAGTAACTGATACAGGTATAAATACGACTCCCCAATCTTCCACATTTACAGACCTTATGGTATTTGATCAAAGAGGTTATTTAAAATTATCTCCAGATGGCACAAAACTGGCATGCGCGAATTCAACAAGTGGCTTATTTCTTTACGATTTTGATGTAAATACTGGTATTGTTAGCAATCAAAACCAAATAAACATCAACTATAACCGACCAGGGAAAAGGCAATCTCCTTATGGCGTTGAATTCTCTCAAAACAATAATGTTTTATATGTTTCAGCATATTATGACCCTGATAATACAGAATTTTTTGATCCCACAGAACAATATGCTTCGCTATTGCAGTATGATTTAACTGCTACAGATATTAGTAGTACTGAAATTTTGATTGATAACAGACAAATGTATAGAGGCAGTTTACAATTAGGGCCAGATGGCAGAATTTACAGGGCTATGAGTGTTACCTACAATATAGGCTCTCCATTTTTATCTGTAATAAATAACCCAAATGCTTTGGGAACTGCATGCGATTACGAACATAATGCCATCGGTTTAAGTCGTAACTCAAGACAGGGATTACCTCCCTTCATAACTTCTTTCTTTGCCGAAAAAATAGACATTATAAGAAACGGTTCTGCATCTACTACGAGGTTACAATTATGCGATGGGGACTCCTATACTCTAAAGGCTGATAACATTCCTGGAGCAATATACACATGGTATAAAAATAATATTCTACTACCAGAATCTGATTTTTATTTAGATGTTACAGAATCAGGAACATACAAAGTATTTGTCGACTTAAATACTGGCAAATGTGATGAAACTCTTGAAGGTGTCGCAAATGTTAATATCGCTTCAAAACCAATAGCATATGATGCTACACTTACGCAATGTGATGAAGATGGTATTTTAGGTGGCTTTACAAGATTTGACCTCACTCAAGCCAATGATGACCTAACTGGAGGAGACCCAGAACTAGATACCCGATTTTTTACTGATAATAGTAGAAACACCGAAATTTCAAATAGCAGTGATTATAGATATAATGCAGATGTTCCAAGTCTCATATACGTTGAAGTTTACAATGTAAATACGGACTGTTTTGATACAAGTATTTTAACCCTGAATTTAAGCAATGAAAAAATCCAACCATATAGCCACACAGTTTGTGATGAATTAGGGTCTGAAGACGGGATAAATACTTTTATTTTAGACGATATTACTGCCAATATTCAAGCTATTAATAGCTTTACCTACCCTATAGCTTATTACGAAAGCTATAGTAATGCGCTTTTGGAAGAAAACAGTTTAGCTTTATCTTACACAAATGAAAATAATGAATACACACACACAATTTATGCGCGAGTTGAAAATGACAATGCCTGCTTTGGCATAGTTGAAGTAATACTTGTTGTTAACGAATTGCCTGATATAGATACCGAAGATCTAATTTATTATTATTGTTTAAATACTTACCCTCAAACCACTCCTATAAACGCGGCCATTTTAAGTGGCTCCCCTTCTGATTATACTTATAATTGGTCTAATGGTGAAACTTCTTATGAAATTCCTATAAATGAAACTGGCACTTATAACGTAACTGTTACTAACACTAATGGTTGCTCTAAAAATAAAACGATTATTGTTGAATCGTCTAACATAGCGACCATTCAAGAAATTAATGTGGAAGACGCTTCTGAAAACAATACGATTACTGTTATCGTATCTGGTGAAGGTGAATATGAATATCGATTAATTGACCACAACAATATTGTAGTCGCTTCTTATCAGGAAAGTAACATATTTCAAAATGTATACCCTGGTATTTATACAGTAACTGTAAAAGATGTAAAAAATGATTGCGGTCCACCAAGTCACGATGAAGTTTCAGTGATCGGTTTTCCTAAATTCTTTACACCTAATAATGATGGCGCCCATGATACTTGGCAAATCCAAGGTATTTCAAGTATGATTCAACCAAATACTAAAATCCACATTTTTAACAGATACGGTAAATTAATAAAACAACTAAACCCAATTGGTCTCGGTTGGGATGGCACAATTAATGGAGATAAACTCCCCAGTGATGATTACTGGTTTTCTATTAAATTACAAGATGGCAGGATCTTTAAAGATCATTTTACTTTAAAATATTAATAAACAAAGCCTTTACAAATACGCTCCTTGTAACTATTGTTAAGTGGTTTACGTTTTTTATTGTACAAATCTTTTATTCTATTATTTTCTTTTCTCTGGTTTCTACCATACTAATAAGTCTAATTTCTCTTTACATTGGGCACTATTATTTAAGCTACACTGAAGCTTCTATCGTTTTTAGAGAAACCGAATTCTTATTAACCTACTTTGTAAAATTAATTGGCCAACCGTTTCAAAGAATTGGCACGGCAAAATTTCCAGAAAAGGTTGATTTATCATTACGACTTGGTTCTCATTGGTACGAAATACCTTTGCTTTGGATTGGACTGTCCTATTTATCTTTTTATCGTTTAGATTATTAAAAAAGTGAGATATGTGGTATATTTGGTAACTATTTCTACCAAAAGATGAAAAAAATTGCATTTTTAATAATCCTAAACCTAATAAGTCTAAATTTACTTGCTCAAAGGGAAGCTTCTAATTGGTTTTTTGGTTTTGGTTCGGGGATACGATTTAATCAACAACTTGGAATTGTTGAACCTGAAATTGGTAGTGTAAACACTTTTGAAGGGTGTTCTGCTATATCTGATAGCAGTGGTAATTTACTCTTTTCAACAGATGGAACTTATGTTTATTCAAGAAACCATGCTATAATGCCTAATGGTTCTAATTTACTTGGAAACCCTTCAAGTTCGCAATCAGCAATAATAGTCCCTAAACCAAAAGACCCCAACATCTATTATATTTTTACCGTAGGTACGCATCTTACAGGTATTGATGGCAGCATCAATGAAGGCTTGAATTATTCTGAAGTTGATATGAGACTAAATAATGGCATGGGAGACATCACAACAAAGAATGTAAACTTATTAAAATATTCTTCAGAAAAAGTAAGCGCTATTTTAAAAGATTGTGAAACAGGTGCTATTTGGGTAATAACACTCGGAACTAAAACTCGGACTGGATCAATGGGTAATGGTGATTTTAATACATTTCACGCTTTTGAAGTAACAGATCAAGGTGTCAATCTAGATGCCGTTAGGTCTATTTTTATAAAACAAGAACAAGTACTAGACCCCAGAGGGTATTTAAAACTATCTCCTGATGGCACAAAAGTAGCTGTTGCAAATGTTTCTAATGGATTATTTTTATACGATTTCGATAAAGAAACCGGTACTGTATCGAACGAGTTTTTAATTGATATTCATTCTCCTAATAACGCTCCCTATGGAATTGAATTTTCTCCTAACAGTGAATTTTTATATGCTGCTACTTATAATAATACAGCTATAGATATTCATCTTCCTGAAAATCATTCAGCATCCCTAATACAATTTGACGTTTCTGTTCCTTCAGTAGAAGTTAGTGAAACTCAAGTAATTATTGACGATCGTCAGCTTTACAGAGGCGCTTTACAGTTAGGTCCAGATGGAAGAATATATCGAGCTCTAAGTGAGACTTATAATTTAGGACTTCCACATCTCGGGGTTATTAATTTTCCAAATAGAAAAGGAAAGGCAAGTGATTATAAACATAATGCTATAAAGCTTTCTGCTAATTCTACACAAGGTCTTCCCCCTTTTATTCAATCATTCTTTAATAAGCAAATAGACATTATTCAAAATGGTCAAAGCTCGACAAACTTGGCTTTATGTGGAAATGAAAATTACACTCTGAGAGGCTCTAATATTCCTGGAGCGGTCTATACATGGACTCTTGATGGTGTTGTATTGCCAGATAATGACTTTAATTTAGACGTAAATGTAACTGGACATTATCAATTGCTTATCTCCCCTAATAATGGTGAATGTGATATTGAAGGAGAAGCTTTTGTTGCCCGTTTTGATAGACCAATTGCAAATACTCCAAGTAAACAAAACATTTGTGACAATAATAATGATGGTGTTCATTCGTTTGATTTCACTTTAATGGATACAGAAATTATTGGCTCACAAGACCTAAAAGTGTATAGAACTCATTATTATCCAACCTTGAATGATGCAAATAACGACACAAATGAAATTTTCGGAGCCTATAAAAACGTTTCCAACCCCCAAGAGATTTTTGTAAGATTAGCAGTTGACAGAAATCCAGATTGTTACGATATGACTTCTTTTATTGTAGAAGTATTCGATACCCCTGTAGCTTTTCCTGTAAATCCTGTTGAGGTTTGTGATATGGAGATTATTACAGATTTAAATGTTTTCAATGGACAAACCGAAATCAATTTGCATCAATTGGATAATGAAGTTTTAAAGACCCAAAATCCCCTGACTTTTTCCATTACATATTATAAGTCTTTAAATGATGCTGAAACAAGAAATGCACCATTAAATTTCTCCTATTATAATGAAACAGCTTTTAGAGAAACTATTTATGCAAGAATAGAGAATAACTTAAATACGGATTGTTTTGATGTAACGTCACCAATTAGCATAACTATAAACCCATTACCTCGATTTTCAAATACAGCCTTAATTCAATGTGATGAAGATGGTGTAGCAGACGGAATTACGACATTCAATCTTAATGAAGCAAATGACATTTTAACTCAAAACATTCCAAATCGATCAACTAAGTTTTATACTGATCCTGCTAGAACTAACGAAATTAATAGCGATAGTTTTATAAACACCAGCAATCTACAAACAATTTATGTAGATGTTATCGATGATCTAACGCTATGTGTTTCTCATGCCGAATTATCTTTGGAAGTTTCATCAACCCAAACCGATGACTATGCTCCCCCTGCCGTTTGTGATGAAATAGGCTCTGAAGATGGTATTAATAGGTTTAATTTAGAAGATATAACTACTAACATTCAATCTTTAAATGGCATTACATTTCCTGTTCTTTATTATGAAACATACGAAGATGCCCTTTTGGAACAAAATGAACTTAGTTCTCCTTATGATAATACAACACGTTATTCTCAAGTTATTTACGCAAGAGTAGAAAACAATAATGCTTGCTATGGTATTAGTGAAATAACACTAACGGTTAACAAACTGCCAAATATTGATACAGAAGGACATGATTATTATTGCATAAATGAATTCCCCGAAACAATTACACTTAACGCAGCCGTTTTAAACAACACGCCTACTAATTACACCTATAATTGGTCTACTGGTGATGACTCATATGAAATTGAAATAAACCAACCTGGAATATATACCGTAGAAGTTACTAATACAAATGGTTGTTCTAAAGAAAGAACTATTACTGTAGAAGCTTCTAATGTTGCTACTTTTAATTCTATTGACGTTGTTGACGCTACATCAAATAATATTGTTACTGTGATAGTATCTGGAGAAGGGACTTACCAATATGCGTTATTTGATGAAAACAATGTAAAAATATATAGAGATTTTCAAGATAGTCATGTTTTTGAGAATGTATTTCCTGGAATTTATACTGTAAATATTAAAGATATAAAAAACAATTGCGGAACTGTAGATGCCCCTGTTTCTGTTATTGGTTTCCCAAAATTCTTTACCCCAAACAATGATGGGATTCATGACACTTGGCAGATATATGGTGTCACTAACTTATTTCGAAATGGCACACAAATTTCAATTTTTGATCGTTTCGGGAAACTCCTTAAGCAATTAAACCCTTTAGGTCTTGGGTGGGATGGTACCTTTAATGGAGAAAAATTACCAACCGATGATTATTGGTTTGTTGTAACCTTACATGATGGCAGAATCTTTAAAAATCATTTCACACTCAAGCGTTAGATAAAATAATTTTATTATTCAACAAATGCAGGTAAAATATAATTCTCCATTATTTCATAAGGAATAGTCATATTAGAATTAAAATTTCCTCCTGTAAAAACAGCTACTAAACCGAGTTCTTTAATAACAAAAATGTATTGCCCTCCAAAACCAGCTGCATAAAAACAATGGTATGTATTAGCACCTGTACTAAAATCTCTTATCCACCATTGATACCCATAAGAACTATTTGAAGACACATTGAATTTTACTTTAGTAGATTCCTCAACCCAAGCCTTTGATATTACTTGATTATCTTTCCATTTTCCATCATTTACATACACTTGTCCCAACTTTAACATGTCTCTGGGCGTATTTCTAAAATCCAAAGGCTCACCAGTACCTGGCAATGCTCTACTTTCAACTAAATCAGAATAGTAGTCTTTAGCAAAAACACTAAAATCCGTATTAATTGAGTTCATTATTATTCTGTTTAACACGAATGAGGCTCCTGTATTATACTCGAAAGTAGTTCCAGGTGTATTCTCTAAAGTCTTAGATAACACATAGGTATGTGCCGTTTCAAAAGGCGTTCCATAAAATCCTGATAAATCGGTTCCTTCACTCCATTCTAAACCAGAAGACATACTTAAAAAATTTTCTAGAAGTATATGCTCTTTTCCTCCTGTAGATAAATAGCTTAGTTCAGGGAAAAAATCTTTCAAAGGCACTTGGTCATTAGCAATAATCCCTTGATCAATAGCTATTCCAATCATTGCTCCTCTAAAGGATTTATTAACTGATTGCAATTCATGAGATACATTTTTATTATATGCTATAAACTCTCCAAAAGAATTTGTTCCAGAAAAATATTCTTCAAAAACCAAATGATTATTTATTGACAATAATACAGAATGTATTTCTTTATAATTTCCTTTTCTGATTTCATCTATACCATCATATATTTTATTCTCATTTGGTAAAAGCACACCAATATCAGAGGTATCCCATCCATCATTAGTGCTATTAGGAATAGTATATTTATACTTAGCAATAGCATTCACCAGAACTGATGAAGATTGATTTGAACTTGGAAATATTTTTAATGCATTATCATAGTTTAACCCTAATTTCCAAGAAATATTAGCAAGGCCTTCTTCGTTTGTAGTTATTGATGTATTACTATCTATTTCTCCACTTTCAGAAACAACTTGTATGCCTAACGCTATTCCAGAAGCATTCGCACCAGATTCATCTACAACTTTAACCACGATATCTTCTAATAGTGTTGTGTTTTGAAATCCAATTTGATTATTCCCAGATACTAAAGTTATTTTATAATTAAAAACTTCCTCAAATTCAATATTTTCATTACATCCAACTAAGAATATAATTATAAAACATAGTTTGAATTTCAAACAGAACATCAAAAAATTCCATTTAAAAACACATTTAATACGAGACGAAAACATAAGTAATTATTTGCTTAAATTTAAGCAAATAATTACTATATATACACAAATATCCATATAAATTGATTTTTTTTCAATGAATCAGATGAATTACTAACATAATCAAATTAAAAAAACATAAGTGATCCTACGTTTTTAGAAAAAAAACGATTTCTTAATAACAGTTTGTTCCTAGCAGTAGATCAAAATCATTTTACTTTAAAATATTAAAAAAAGACCTCAAAACTAATAAAAATGCGTTTCGTTGTGTTTTTTTGTGTTTCATACGAAAAACAGCTACTTTCCGACCATAATTAGCCTTAATCTATTTAAGTAAACATTAACCAAAAAGAATAAAAAGAAACCTACAAGCCATGAGATTTATTTACTATGTCTTGCTTATACTTATCTGCAGTAATCACCTTGTGTATTCTCAGCAAATATCGGTGGACAGTAATGTTGGCTTACAACAACTTATAGAAGATAATTTAGTAGATGGTTGTGTAGACATTTCCAATATAACATCATCTGTTAATGGTAATCCGCATGGTTTACCTAGTTATGGTTATTTTGAACGTGCCAGCTCAAATTTCCCTTTTGAAAATGGTATTATGCTTTCAACAGGAAGTGCTGCATCTGGAGGCAATGGTGTTATTACACCTCCACTTGATGAAAGCTCTACAAACTGGGGAACAGATCCAGATTTAGAAACCGCTTTAGGCATTACCAACACACTTAATGCAACATCTATAGAATTTGATATAGTATCTATATCCAATCAAGTCCAATTTAACTATCTATTTGCCTCTGAAGAATATGAAGGCATAGATCCTTGCCAAATTTCTGATCGATTTGTCTTTCTTATAAAAGAAACAGCCAGTGCAGGACCTTATCAAAATATTGCTTTAGTACCTGGAACTTCAGATCCTGTTAACTCAAATAATATACGCCCTAATTTATTACCTGCCTGTGCGCCTCAAAATCAACAATATTTTGATGGCTACAATATTGGTGATACGAATTATGTTGGGCGTACTAGCGTTTTAACAGCATCTACAACCATTACCCCTAATGTTCAATATCATATTAAAATAATTATTGCTGATCAAATCGATGGTACCGCAGATTCCGCAGTATTTATTGAAGGGGACAGTTTTAAAATTTTAGACCTAGGTGATGATATAGAAACTTGTGCCAGTGCGACCCTTTTAGATGCAGATATACAAAATCCTTTGGCAACTTATGCTTGGTATTTAGATAATGTTTTCATAAATGGTGCTATTAACCCTACCTATAACGCCATAGAAAGTGGTACTTATAGAGTTGTAGTTACTGTAGACTTAAATGGTGCAAGCTGTCCTGAAGAGGATGAAATAAATGTAACCTTAAATACAGAAGAACCCATTACCGCTATTAGCGATTATGAATTATGTGAAGATGGTATTGAAATATTTGATCTTTCTACTAAAAATACGGAGCTCATTGATAATATTAATAGTATTCCTTTCACTAGTTATAGCTTTTCATATCATTATTCAGATGCAGATGCCAGAGCTGATATCAATGAAATTACGACGCCTATTCCCAATACTATTAGCCCCCAACCTATTTTTGTTAGAATAGATGATTTAAACAGTAACTGTTTTGCTTACACTGTTTTTAATTTAGTTGTAAACCCTGTTCCTTCTATAACCACACCTACAGATCTAGAAATTTGTGATGAAGATGATTCTCCTGATGGTTTTGCTATTATAGACTTAACGCAAAGGGATGACGAAATAACTGGTGGTTTAAGTAATCTTATCGTATCGTATCACCGCAACCCTGCTGATGCTAATACAGGAAACAATCCTATAGTATCGCCTTACGTTAATACAAATACTCCTATAGAGGTCGTTTATGTTCGAGTAATAAATTCATTAACTGGTTGCGTTAATAGTTCTGAAACATTAACGGTCAACATAACGACAAGCCCAATAGTAGATAGAGAAACACTATATCTAGATGCCTGCGATAGAGACTTGAACGGCACTGCTAATTTTGATTTAACCAGTGCTCTAAATAATATTGTTGGAGGGTTACCTGCTAATGTAACCTCAACATTTCATGAGAGTTTTGATGATGCAAACGCTGGTACGAATGCTATTGCTAATGAAACAAATTATCAAAACATAGACCCCGATGAGCAAACTATTTATGTAAGAATAGAAGACAATACAACACTCTGTGCCTCTATAGTACCTCTTGAAATTCACACCAACCTACTCTTAACTGGTACAGAATTAGGAGATTTTGCTCTATGTGATAACAATGATGACGAAAATGATACTTTAGAATTTAATCTCACCTCAGTAGAAACTTTTATCTCTAACGATTTACCAAATCCAGTTACTGTAACGTTTTATGAAACTGAAGGAGAAAGAGATACAGATACAAATCCAATTCCTAAAGGGGTCTTATACGAAGCAACAAGCCCTAAATTATTATATGTGCGTCTAAACAATGGTAATTGTTCAGAAGTTGGTGATATAACACTTATTGTCAACCCTATATTACAATTTACCCCCGCAGACCCAGTTCCTTATTGTGATACAGATGATGATGGTATCGTTAGTATTGATCTGCATTCGCATGACGATATGGTGACAAATGGTAACACCAATTTTTTTGTTACCTATTTCCCTACTGCTGCAGATGCAGATAACAACATTATATCCAACCAATTACCTGATTTTTATACCAATACAAGCCCAATAGAACCTATTTACGCTCGAATTACTAATGATGATACAGGATGTGCTACAACTAATTTTTTCGAAATTGAAGTTGTTTTAGCCCCAGCTGCATCTCAACCAACTCCGTTCATTATTTGTGATAACGATGACGATGGTTTTTCTATTATAAACCTTGAAGATAAAATTGCTGAAGCAGTAGCTAACCCAACTGGTTTAGAAATAGATTTTTTCACCTCTTTTGAGGATGCTGATACCTTTACAAATCCTATTAGCACTCCAACTGCATTTAATGCGATGACTCAAACTATTTATATAAGAGTGGAAAGTACTTCGGATACTTCGGGATGTTATAATATTGTAGAACTTGAAGTTATTGTGAATACATTACCCGATATTCCTGCTATTAATAACTTTCAAATTTGTCAAACCATTGGTGGCAGAACTGCTGATTTCTTATTAGTTGATAAAGATTTAGAGATTTTAAATGGTCAAACAGGTAAAGAAGTATATTATTTTGTTGATGAAATCGATGCCACATCTGGAAATATTGCTAACGCCATAGATAAAAATGCTCTTTATAAAAATACATCCAGTCCCCAAACCATTTATGTCCGTGTAGAAAATATAACAGATGCCAGTTGTTTTGATACAGCTTCATTTATATTACAAGTATCTCCAGATCCCGATTATAATGTCCCTACTCCTTTTTTAAGATGTGATGATATTAGTAATGACGGTATAGACAGCTTTGATTTAAATGAAAAAATCTTAGAAATAGAAGGATCTACACCTCCTGAACCCTTAAATATAACATTTCATCTTACCAGAAGTCATGCAGAAGACAATCAAAATGCATTACCTCTCAATTATACAAATACAAGAAACCCACAAACCATATATGCCAGAATTGAAAGCGATGATTCGTTATGCTATATTATTGAACCAATTGGCATAAATATCATAGCATCTCCAGAAATAACCACTCCTACCGGGTTAATACTCTGTGACGAAGACTATAATGGGTCAACGACATTCGATTTAACAACGTCAGATTTTGAAATTTTAGATAGAATTCAAACCAATCTTATAACAAACTACTTTGAAAATTTTGAAGATATAAACCAAGATGATGGTTTAGACAACACCAACGAAATACCAGATCCATCAAATTTTAATTCGGATGCAAAAACGGTCTATATCAAAGTAGCAAATACCCTTACCGAATGTTTTAGCGTCGTTCCTCTAGAATTAGTAGTCAACCTGCCACCACCTACTAATACCATAACATCAATTCCTATATGTGATAATGATACCGATACTTTCGATTTGTCTACAGTTAATACTTTGATTGTGGATGATCCTAGTTTAGTTAATATCTCATATCACAGCACACAAAATGATGCTAACAATAATGTCTCTCCTTTAAATAATATTTTTAACTATACAACAAGTAGTCATACCATATTTATAAGAGTCTCAGATATCACTACAGGCTGTTTTATTGCACCTTCATTTGAACTACAAATAAACCAAAACCCCATTGCTAACACAATCCCAAGCATAATTTCTTGTGATGATGATTTTGATGGTCTTTTTGAATTTGATTTACCCGCATTAACTGCCAATACTGTTTTAGGAACTCAAAATGCTTCAGAATATACCATTTCCTATTACAATGATCCAGCCAATGCCGAAGCAGGTATTAGTGCTATAGACAATAATTACATAGCATTTGATGATGAAACCATTTATGCTCGTATTGATAATAATAATACAGGTTGCTTTGATATAACGGAATTTAATACACGTATTAATCCTTTACCTGTTATTCCCATTGGTGATATAGTACCACTATGTATAGATAATTTACCCTTAGTTATTAGTGCAGAAACTGATAATCCAAATGATACCTATTTGTGGTCTACTGGTGCAACAACCTCAGAAATATTACTAGATGATATAAATGATGTAGGTAATTATTCGGTAACAGTTACTAGACCGTACATAATAGGTGATGATTGTCCATATACGCATAATTTTTCTGTTATAGAATCTGAAGCAGCTACCATAAACTTTACCACAACAGTCGATTTTGCAGACCCAAACAGTATTACAGTTGATATTGATACTAGTAATATTGGTGATTATGTGTTTATACTAGACGATGGTACCCCACAAACATCTAACACCTTTGAAAATGTAACATATGGCAAACATACTGTCACAGTTAGAGATTTAAATGGCTGTATGGATATAACGAGAGATGTCGTCGTTATAGATATCCCGAAATTTGTCACACCAAATAGCGATGGTTTTTATGACACCTGGCATATTGTAGGTATTGAGCTATTACCAGGTACGATTGTATATATTTATAACAGACATGGAAAACTTCTTAAAACCTTACCACATACATCTGTAGGTTGGGACGGAACTTACAACGGACAAAACATGCCTTCTGATGATTATTGGTTCTCTGCCAATGTGATTCAAGATGGTAATGCTTTTAATCTAAAAGGGCACTTCACTTTAAAACGCTAATATTTTATAATACTATTCCATTTATTATTGAAGTAAAGCAATTTTAACAATTATTTTATGGAATAATCGCTTTTTTATTCTTTTTATCTAAAAAAATTAAACCAACCTTATTTTATAAAGTCTAAATGAACTAAATACTATATTTTAGTATTTAGTTCATTTTAAACATCTTAATACTTTAAGAATAAACCTATGCAATTTTGTGCTTTTTATAAAAAAATATTGTTAATATTTATATTCACCATCACTACACAAGGCTATTCTCAATTAAGTAAAACACATTACATCCCGCCATTAACCAACGCAGAATTTGGAAATGCCAATCCAGGAGATCAATACATCTATTTATCAACACCCAGTGCTACTGATATTCCATATACAATCAAGCTTGTAGGCCAACCAGTATCTAGTTATATAACGGGTAATGTTTCAAATACAAATCCACAACAAATACCATTGGGTTCAGGAAATGGGCAATTATTTATCCCTTCAGCTCAAACCAGTGTGATCGTCAATAACAAAGGATATATTATTGAAGCTGAAAGTACAATTTATGTATCTGTAAGAATGAATGCAGGAGGCGGAGCTCAGGCAGGTGCTTTAGTAAGCAAAGGGCTTTCTGCTCTAGGAACTACTTTTAGAGTTGGAAGCTATACAAATGAAAATCCTCAAGATAATTATTTGAATTTTGCTTCAGTTATGGCTACCGAAGATAATACGCAGGTCTCTTTTAGCGATCTTCCTGCTGGTATTATTATAAAAAATTATAGTGGAACGACTCCTATAAGCACTTCTTTAAATAAAGGAGAGAGCTATACCATCGCAACAAATAGTAGCTCCTCTGTTATTAACCGTGATGGATTAATAGGAAGTTTAATAAGTTCAAATAAACCGATCGTAGTGAATTGTGGATCAACTAATGGTAGTTTTCATAATGGTAGTAGTAGAGATTATGGCATAGACCAAATTGTAGATCTGTCTAAAGTTGGTACAGAATATATTTTTGTTAAAGGTGGTGGTGAAAATGGATGGGAAAATATTTTAATTGTAGCTCATTCAGATAATACAACGATAAGCATAAATGGCAATACTTCTGTAGCAACAATAAATGCTGGCGATTATTATTTAATCGAGGGAAATAACTACAATACTAACGGCAATATGTACGTTGAAACCTCCTTACCTGTCTTTGCATATCAAGGTGTAGGAGCGACAAATGATGAAGCCAATCAGGGATTGTTTTTTGTACCTCCTTTAAGCTGTGAAGCCAGAGGGAAACTGGATAATATAGCTAATATCGAAAACATCGGAAATACTAATTATAATGGAGGCATTACCGTAGTTACAAAATCTGGAGCTACCGTAACAATTAATAACACCTCTATATCTAGTTTTTCTACAACTGGTCCTAGTTCTGTTAATGGTAAACCTGATTATGTAACTTATAAAGTTACTGGGCTTTCAGGAAATATATCTGTAGAAAGTAGTGATGAATTATATTGCGCTTATTTTAATTTCAATGGTGCAGCAACATCTGGAAGTTTTTATTCTGGTTTTCCTTCGGCACCAGAAATTAATTTTGATGCGCAATTTGCAACACTTGGGAACTGTATTCCAAATATCACCTTAGAAGCTGCTAATACTCAAAATTTTGACAGTTTTGAATGGTGGTTTGATGATGGAACAGGATTCCAAAATCTGCTTATAAGTAATCCTATTTTAACACCTACAGTACCTGGTAAATATAAACTCATTGGAATTATCACCTGTACATCAGACAGGTTAGAATCTGCTGAAATTCCAGTAAGTATCTGCCCTGATGATATTGATAATGATGGTATTATTGATAATATTGATATAGACAATGATAATGATGGTATACTTAATTGTACAGAATCAAGAGGTGATGTCATGATAAACATCTCTAATACCAACCAACCACAACTTATTTTTCAAGACAATTCAATTAATACCTCAATAACCACATCGGTATTCAGTCAAAATAATAGTTCAGGAAATACAACAAATACCATATCTGGTACTAATAGCGGTAATTTTACAAGTATTGTTCAACCAGCATCAAGTGCAGAAAGCACCTATTCACTGGCTTTTACAGAATTTGTAAATGTGAAATTTATGGAGGATACAGCAATTACACACACAACAATCTCTGGAGAATCTTTTATTGCCAAGATTTCACCCGTAAATAAAAACATCACACTTGTTGACCCAGATAACCGCTTGCTAATTGATTCCAATTTTGACGGTGTTTTTGAAACTGGTGTGACTCAAATTTCGGGATCTGAAATTCACTATAAAATAAACCCCTCACCTTCAGGTAATACGCCATACCAATTTTTCGCTAATCAAGTGGATGGTTTTTCTTTTATTCATAAGTTGTCAAATACAGCCACAGCATCTACATTTAGTGGTGTCATATCACTCACCTGTTTTAAAAAAGATACCGATTTAGATGGTATTAAAGACGAATGGGATTTAGATAGTGATAATGATGGCCTTCCCGATATCATTGAAAATAGCGGTGAGCTAGTAATATTATCGAATACAGATGTAGATACTAATGGATTAGATGATATTTTTGATATTAACGCTATACCATTAGATACTGATGCGGATACTATTTATGATTTTTACGATTTAGATAGTGATAATGATGGGATCTACGATTTAATAGAATCTGGACAATTAGGCACACTATTATCAGACACTAATTTAGATGGCATTGAAGATGGTCCAACTTATGGTATAAACGGATGGGCAGATGCTGCTGAAACCACCCCCGACAGCAATATCATTGGGTATACGCCTAATGACCTAGATAATGATTCGATTTTATCTTATATCGATTTAGATAGTGATGGCGATACATGCAGTGATGTTATTGAAGCTGGCTTTTCTGACGCCAATGGAGATGATATATTAGGTGATAATCCTGTTACAACAAATGCTACTGGATTAGTTACTAATGCTAGCGATGGTTATACCATTCCGAATAGTAATTATTTAGATTTTGCTCCTATATCTATTACAACACAACCTGCTAATACAGAAGTTTGCGAAGCGTCAAATACAACTATATCTATAGTAACATCAACTATTGATACAATTCAATGGGAAGTAAGTACAGACGGTGGTGTTAATTGGAGTACAATAACTAATAATACCTTATATAGTGGTTCCCAAACCATTAATTTAAATATTACATCAGCACCGTTGTCGATAGATACATATCAATATCGCGCTTTCTTAAACGTGGCTGGTAATAGTTGTGGGTTATATTCAAATGATATTGAATTAACAGTACGCCCGCTACCCATCATAAATTCTCCTGTCACATTAATACAATGTGATGATGAAGATCCAACAACCCTTGGTTTCAGTCCTTTTAATTTAACAGAAGCTAACAATGAAATTTCTACAAATGCATCAAACGAAACGTTTACTTATTTCTTAACACAGGCTGCCGCTATTTCTGGAGATACTACCAGTCCTGATTATATTAGCGACCCAATCGCATTTATTAACAGATCTATTAGTACAGATGTTGTTTGGGCAAGCGTAGAATCGTCTTTTGGATGTATCAGAGCTTCTGAGATTCAATTAAGCGTATCTACAACAGTCATCCCATCTACATTTCTATTAACTTTTAATCAATGTGATGACTTTCTAGATATCAATGGTCTCAATACTATGAATAATGATGATAGAGATGGTATTGCAATGTTCGATTTTAGTAGTGTAACGAGTACTATTTTAAGCTCTATACCACCAGGACAAAATCCTTTACCTCCACGCTATTACAGAAATGAAACTGATGCATTGGCTGAAATTAATGAAATTACCAATATTTCAAATTATAGAAATATTGGATACCCTGGATCGCAATTTATATATGTAAGAGTTGATAGTAATATAGCCAATGACTGTCTAGCCTTAGGAGCCCATGTACTGCTAAATGTTGAAGCCTTACCATTTGCTAATGATATATCTCCTTTTATAGAATGTGATGATGATGCAGATCCTAATAATGGGTTTCTTTTTAACACAGCCAGTTTAGAAACAAATTTGTTAAATGGACAAAGTCTAGCGGATGTCTCTGTTTCTTATTTTGATGCTTCTGGTAATCAATTAACAGATTTTGATGGAAATTTAATTTCAAGTCCTTTTACAAATACATTTCTATCAACTTCACAAACGATTACAGCTCGGGTAACTAATAATAATACAGCCGCTCCTGATGGTCCTTGTTATGACGAAACAACTATTGAATTTAGAATAGATGTTCAACCAATTGCAAATCAAATTCCAATACAAGTAGTATGTGACGGTGATTTGAATGATTTAGATGATGATGGTGCATTCCCTTTTAATACTTCAACATTTAATAGTACGATTTTAGGGAACCAAACAGGTATGGAAATCTACTTTGATTACATTAATGAAAATGGCGTTTTAGTAACAAACAGTACCTCTTTACCAAATCCTTTAATTTCAGAAAATCAAACCATTTTAGTAGAGGTTATAAATCCTAACAACGCCTCTTGTATGGCAACTACAAATATTGACCTTGTCGTTAATCCTTTGCCAGAATTCACCATCAATCCAGAAGAAATTGTTTGTACTTCCGATCCAACATTTTCTGTAATGTTAGATCCCATAGAAGCTAGCACTACCGAATCGTTTACCTATGAATGGACTTACGAGGACGGCACAATACTTTCTAATAATTCGACATTAGATAATGTATCAACAATTGGAACCTACTCAGTCACTTTAACTAAAACGGACGGTACGGGTTGTTCTAGAACTTTAAATGTTGAGGTAAAGGCTTCAGAAGTAGCAAATATTACCCAAGATGCCGTTACTATAGTAGATTTATCTGAAAACAATTCGGTGACTATTGATCCTACTAATCTAGGACAAGGTGACTATGAATATGCCTTAAAAGCAGAAGATTCTTCATTTATAGTATATCAAGAAGACCCTTCCTTTGATAATGTAAGGCCTGGTTTTTATACTATTTATGTTAGGGACGAAATTTGTGGAACTTCTATGCTTCCAATTTCTGTGATAGGGCACCCCAAATATTTCACCCCTAATGGTGATACTATTAATGATTACTGGAAAATTAAAGGTATAAGTACTGTAGTTCAACCAAATAGTGCTGTTTTAATTTATGATAGATATGGCAAATTGTTAAAGCAGCTATCGGTTCAATCTAATGGTTGGGACGGCACTTTTAATGGTACACAACTGCCTACAGATGATTATTGGTTTAGAGTTTTTCTACAAGACGGCAGAGAATTTTCAGGACATTTTACTTTAAAACGATAGCATACATATTTTGCTTAATTTTGTAAAATGCAATTTAAAATTGAATCCGAATTTAGTCCTACGGGAGATCAACCCCAAGCCATAAAACAACTTGTTGGTGGCATTGAATCTAATGAAAAATATCAAACCCTACTTGGTGTAACAGGATCTGGAAAAACCTTTACCGTGGCTAACGTCATTGAAGAAGTACAACGTCCAACTCTGGTCTTGGCACATAATAAAACACTCGCAGCCCAATTATACTCGGAGTTTAAACAGTTTTTCCCTAATAATGCCGTGGAGTATTTTGTTTCTTATTATGATTACTATCAACCGGAAGCTTATATTCCTGTTTCTGGTGTATACATAGAAAAGGATTTATCCATCAACGAAGAAATTGAGAAAATGCGTTTGAGTGCGACATCTTCTCTATTATCTGGACGTCGAGATGTGCTAGTAATAGCATCGGTATCTTGCATTTACGGTATTGGAAATCCTATTGAGTTTCAAAAAAATGTCGTTTCCTTAAAACGAGATCAAGTCATTTCCAGAACAAAACTATTGCATCAATTAGTACAAAGTTTATATTCTAGAACAGAAGCTGATTTTAAGCACGGAAACTTTAGAATAAAAGGTGACACAGTAGATATCTTCCCTAGTTATGCTGATGATGCTTTTCGAATTCATTTTTTTGGAGACGAAATCGAAGATATTGAATCGTTCAACATTCAAACCAATGAGGTTATTGAAAAATACGACCAACTTACCATCTATCCTGCCAATATGTTTGTCACGTCTCCAGACGTATTACAAGGTGCTATTAAAGACATTCAAGATGATTTGGTAAAACAACATGATTATTTTAAAGATATTGGTAAACATTTAGAAGCCAAACGACTTAAAGAGCGTACTGAATTTGATTTAGAGATGATTAGAGAGTTGGGCTATTGCTCTGGTATAGAAAATTATTCACGTTATCTCGATGGTAGAATGCCAGGAACAAGGCCTTTCTGCTTATTAGATTATTTTCCAGATGATTATTTGATGGTGGTAGATGAAAGTCATGTAACTATTTCTCAAGTACATGCTATGTACGGCGGTGATAGAAGTAGAAAAGAAAACCTAGTGGAATATGGTTTTAGATTACCAGCAGCTATGGACAATCGTCCATTAAAATTTGAAGAATTTGAAGCCATTCAAAATCAAGTTATCTATGTTAGTGCTACGCCTGCAGATTACGAGCTTCAAAAAACAGATGGCATCTATATAGAGCAAGTCATTAGGCCTACAGGGTTGTTAGATCCTATTATTGAAGTACGACCAAGTTTAAATCAGATTGATGATTTAATAGAAGAAATACAGCAACGTATTGAAAAAGATGAACGTACTTTGGTTACAACACTTACCAAACGAATGGCAGAAGAACTCACTAAATATTTAGACAGAATACAAATTCGTTGTCGTTATATTCATAGTGATGTGGATACTTTAGAGCGTGTAGAAATTATGCAAGATTTGCGTAAAGGGCTATTCGATGTTTTAGTTGGTGTTAATCTTTTAAGAGAAGGTTTAGATTTACCTGAAGTCTCTCTTGTTGCTATTTTAGATGCTGATAAAGAAGGTTTTTTACGTTCAACACGTTCATTGACACAAACAGTGGGTAGAGCTGCAAGAAATTTGAATGGTAAAGCCATCATGTATGCTGACAAAATAACCAATAGTATGCAAAAGACTATTGACGAAACTAATTACAGACGTGAAAAACAAATTGCTTACAACACAAAAAATAATATAACACCTAAGGCGCTTAATAAAAGTTTAGATAACGTTTTATCCAAGAACTCAGTAAGTACCTATAGTTATGAATTAGAAGCTTTAAAGGCTGCAGAACCAGAAAGTGACTATTTAACAAAACCTGAATTAGAAAAGAAAATTCGAGAAAAACGCAAATTAATGGAAGAAGCTGCAAAAGCCTTAGATTTTATTATTGCAGCTAAATTGCGTGATGAAATTAAAAGTTATCAAAATAAACTAGAAAAGCTAAAAGTTTAAACTTTTAGCTTTTCCATACCCCTCAATGAGGGAACAACACATTTAATAAATACTTAGCAGATAATTATTAATTATATTGTGTTTTAAATATATCAATCAACACATCTGGCGGTACAATTTTATTTGGAAAACTTTCCATTAAATATAGTACCTTAGTAATGGACTCATGGCTTAGCCCCATACGTAAACCGAAATTATATAACTTTATAGCACCAGAAGGATTACCTTCATTATCTTGATCAATATTCATTAATAATACCAATCTATGAAACTGTACAATACGCTCACTATGTGATTTCAAATGCGTATAAGTAACTGGATGCTCTATCAAATATTCAAAATCTTCTCGCGCTATATCTAGTTGTTTTGCAACACCTAATAAAAAATTATACTCTATAGCTTTTATATCTTTATCATATTTTGCAAATGCAATCATTTCTGATAAAAGACTTAATTTTTCTACTCTATTAATCATTACTCAGGGATTAATTAATTATAGTATAAAGGTACACACAACAGTAATTTAATAATCGTGTATATAATGTAACTTATCGAAAAACAGTAGGTATTTGGTCGTAAGTTTTATTTATTTCGTCAATAATGGCTTTTTATTCATCTAATAAAATTGCATTTCATCATTTTAAAAAACTTACTTTTAAAAAAAATAACAGCAGCAAATACCTATATACCATACAGTTAAACGAGTTTTATTAATATTTTACAAGCTTCTATAAGAATCAATATTTAAGGTATCTTTGCCAAAGCTAAGAAAACGCTAGAATGGCATATCCTTTTAAATTAATTGAATAATTTTAAGTATTTAAAGAAAAAGAAATTAATCTTATGACAAATAATGATATTTTAAAAAAATTACGCGTTGCTTTAAAACTTCGTGACGATGATATTGTAAAAATTTTAAACCTGGTTGATTTCAGAATATCTAAAAGTGAGTTAGGAGCATTTTTCAGAAAAGAAGACCATCCTAAATATATGGAATGTGGGGATCAAATTTTACGCAATTTTTTAAATGGACTTGTCATTCATTTACGAGGGCCTATGCCTGAAAAAAAATCAAGTTCAAAAATTACTAAAACTCCAAATTCAAAAAACAGGCCTTTAGACAATAAATCTAAACCACAAAAAAAGAGCAACAATTAATGTTGCTCTTTTTTTTATTTATAAAGACTCTTTGATTGCACTATAATGACATGCATTGTCAAAAATTACTAAGCCAATACCTGTTGTACTTTATCAGCAGCTTCCTGAAACTCAGTAGCACTCATAACATCTAAACCAGAATTATCTATCAGTTCTTTTGCGATATCTGCATTCGTTCCTTGTAAACGCACTATAATAGGTACATTTATGGTTCCCATATTTTTATATGCATCAATAACCCCCTGCGCTACACGATCACAACGAACGATACCTCCAAAGATATTTATTAAAATAGCTTTTACAGCTGGATCTTTTAATATAATTTTAAAAGCTGCTTCTACACGAGCTGCATCTGCAGTACCACCAACATCTAAAAAGTTAGCTGGCTCACCACCTGCTTGTTTAATTAAATCCATGGTAGCCATAGCTAATCCAGCTCCATTTACCATACAACCAACATTACCATCTAAATCTACATAGTTTAAGCCAAGTTCCCCTGCTTCAACCTCTATGGCACTTTCTTCACGTACATCACGTAAATCAATATAGTTCTTATGTCTGTAAAGTGCATTATCATCTATTGTTACTTTAGCATCTACAGCCATTATTTTATTATCACTTGTTTTTAAAACAGGATTAATCTCAAATAATGAAGAATCAGATTTTACATAGGCTGTATATAAAGCAGTAACAAATTTTGTCATCTCTTTAAATGCCAAACCTGACAAACCAAGATTAAAAGCGACACGTCTCGCTTGAAATGGTAACAAACCAACAGTTGGGTCAATCTCTTCAGTAAATATTAAATCTGGTGTTTCTTCAGCAACAGTTTCAATATCCATACCACCTTCGGTAGAATACATAATCATATTACGTCCAGTACCTCTATTTAATAATACAGACACGTAAAACTCATCTGTTTCACTTTCACCTGGATAATAAACATCCTCAGCAACTAAAACTTGATGCACTTTTTTACCTTCAGCAGACGTTTGAGGCGTAATCAAATTCATTCCTATGATTTGTCCTGCAATTTCTTCTACTTCCTGCAAATTCTTAGCTAGTTTTACACCGCCACCTTTACCACGTCCTCCTGCATGAACTTGTGCCTTGATAACATGCCAGCTAGTACCTGTCTCATTTGTTAATTGTTTTGCAGCTGCAACTGCTTCATTAGCGTTTTGTGCTACTATACCACGTTGTATTCGTACCCCAAAACTACTTAATATTTCTTTGCCTTGATATTCGTGTAAATTCATAATTCGCGTAATCGTTTTAAGAAAAGCAAATGTAAATAATAGCAATTACTTACCCTAAATTTAATTATGAAAACTTTCCAATATCAATACTATAAATTTAATTGTTAAATAATTAACAGGTTGTTTAATTTGTACTATTTTTTAATTATTTATTTTTTATTTATTTGAATGAAATATCTTTGAAAAAAATTAGAAAAATTATGTTAGAAAATCAATTGCAAAAAATTGCACAAGATTTTGGGAGTCCTGTTTATGTATATGATGCTGAAAAGATTGAAAATCAGTACAAAAGGCTTACTAGTGCCTTTAAAAATGTAAAAAAACTTAAGATTAACTATGCTGTCAAAGCATTATCTAATATATCTATATTAAAACTTTTAAACAGTCTGGGTTCTGGTATAGACACTGTATCTATTCAAGAAGTACAGCTAGGGCTAACTGCTGGTTTTTTACCTGAACAAATTATTTTCACACCGAATGGTGTATCCTTATCAGAAATTGAAGAAGCAGCTAAGTTGGGTGTTAAAATTAATATTGATAACCTTTCAATACTAGAACAGTTTGGAGCAAAACATCCAAAAACACCTGTCTGTATTCGTATTAACCCGCATGTTATGGCAGGTGGAAATAGTAATATTTCTGTTGGGCATATCGATTCTAAGTTTGGAATTTCTATTCATCAAATACCTCATATTTTACGTATTGTAGAAAACACTAAAATGACTATCAACGGTATTCACATGCATACAGGTAGTGACATCTTAGATATTGAAGTCTTTTTATATGCTAGTGAAATATTATTTGAAACGGCAAGACAATTCAAAAATTTAGATTTTATTGATTTCGGATCTGGATTTAAAGTACCATACAAACAAGGAGATATTGAAACTAATATTGAAGAATTAGGAAAGAAACTATCGGCTAGATTCAATGAATTTTGTAAAAATTACGGAAAAGAATTAACATTGGCTTTCGAACCTGGTAAATTTTTAGTGAGCGAATCTGGAAATTTTTTAACTAAGGTAAATGCTGTAAAACAAACAACTTCTACAGTATTCGCACAAGTAGATTCTGGTTTTAACCATCTAATTAGACCTATGCTATACGGATCTCACCATGATATTGTAAATATATCTAACCAAAAAGGCCACGAACGTTTTTATACTGTTGTAGGTTATATTTGTGAAACTGACACGTTTGGAAACAACCGACGTATCAACGAAATAAATGAGGGCGATATTTTATGTTTTAAAAATGCTGGAGCTTATTGTTTCTCCATGGCTAGTAACTATAATTCCAGATACCGCCCTGCGGAAGTTTTATGGTATAATAATAAAGCGCATTTAATTAGAAAAAGAGAAACTTTCGAGGATATTACTAAAAATCAAGTTGAAGTAGATTTTTCTTCAAAAAAAGAAAAGGTTTTAGTGAAATAATCTTAATTAAAAATTAAACAAAATGTCCAATATTATTATATATTGGACATTTTTTAATTTCAGAATTTTCATTTACTCTCTGTGTAATTATAACACTGAAATTATTTAATTCAAATATCTATACTACAAGCAACAACATAAAATGATCCTTTTTATGTATTTTTTATTTGGTGACAATTAGTTAGAATGTATCCTAATTATAATTATCGCAATAAAATGTAGCCTTATACAACAATATAGTAAAAAAATACCTAATAACATATAAATATCTTCAATCTGTTTATATTTTCGGTTTATCCACTAAAACTTCATTAATTCCATCGTAAATAACTAGTTAACTCGTTTGCTTTATTTAAGTCGTTTGTCTATTTTTAGAGAATCTCTGGATCATAGCTGGTAACTAAAAACACTTCAATAGATTATATATGCAGATAAAAACCAACCGTATTGAATCCATTGACATTCTAAGAGGCCTCGTTATGGTTATTATGGCATTAGACCATGTTAGAGACTTTTTTCATTATGGAGCTTTTAATAGTGACCCCACAGACTTAGACACAACCACCCCTTTTTTATTTTTTACCCGGTTTATTACACACTACTGTGCACCTGTTTTTGTTTTTTTAGCTGGTACATCTGCTTTTTTATATGGTACAAGAAAAACAAAACCTGAGCTATTTAAGTTTTTGTTAACTAGAGGTTTATGGTTAATTTTTTTAGAAATTGTATTGAATAATTTTTTGTGGTGGTTTGATTTTTCATATAGTTTCATAGTACTTCAGGTAATTTGGGCAATTGGTCTAAGCATGGTTTTCTTATCTTTTTTAATTTTTTTACCAAAAAGAGTTATTTTAATTATAGGTATCATACTAGTTGCTAGTCACAATTCTTTAGATAGCGAAATTATGCAAGGAACGAGTTTTAAATCTATCATATGGTATATTTTACATCAACAACAGTTTCTTCCCATCAACTCAACCCGCATGGTAGTATTTGCCTATCCTATTATTCCTTGGATTGGATTAATGGCTTTAGGCTTTTGCTTTGGTTCTTTTTATCAAAAAGGCTTTAATGTAAACGTTCGCAAAAAATGGCTACTTATTTTAGGCATAAGTTCTATAGCATTATTCTTTATTTTAAGAGGACTTAATATTTATGGCGATTTAGTACCATGGTCTATTCAAGACACTACAACTAAAACCATACTATCATTTTTTAAGGTCACTAAATATCCTCCTTCTTTAGTCTATATATTAATAACTATTGGGCCTTCTCTATTATTTTTATATAGCATAGAAACTGTTAAAAATAAAGTCTCAGACTTCTTCTTAGTCTTTGGACGTGTCCCGTTGTTTTACTATTTTCTGCATGTATTTGTCATTCACACTTTAGCTATTGCGGGGCTTTTAATTTTTGAAGGTAATTGGAAAGACTTGATATTAACCGCTAATGCTTTTAGTAACCCAAACTTAGCTAATTATGGTTATTCACTATTCATTGTTTATTTAGTGTGGATAGGTGTTATAACTCTTCTGTATTTTCCATCTAAAAAATATATGATTTATAAAGCAAATAATAAAGATAAATGGTGGTTAAGCTACTTATAATAGTATGAAACAAAAAAAGGAAAGTTTTAAAAGGACCGTTGGTGTTCTAGGCTTGTCTGCCAATATTATTAATATCATTATAGGTGCTGGTATTTTTGCATTGCCTGCTGTTATAGCCTCTAAAATGGGAGCTTCTAGTATTACTGCTTATGTTTTTTGTGGCATTTTAATAGCACTTGTAATGCTATGCTTTGCTGAAGCAGGCAGCAAAGTAACAAATACAGGAGGTCCATACACGTATATTGAAACGGCTTTTGGTAATTATGCTGGATTTTTAGGAGGTATTTTTGCAATTGGAGCAGCATTATTTGCTGATGCTGCTGTATCCAATGCTTTAATTAATATTTTAAGTTCTGCTTACCCTATTTTTAAACTTGAATGGGTTCGTTTACTATTTTTATTTGTAATTTTCTTTGGGTTGGCATATATCAACATCATTGGATTAAAGCAAGGTATAGGCCTGGTTAAATTCAATACCATAGCCAAATTAGCACCTTTACTCATACTCGTACTTATTGGGTGGAAAGACGTATCTTTTAGTAATCTATACATTGATTCTATGCCTAGTGTTAGAAAACTAGGGGAAACTTCACTAATCTTATTCTTTGCTTTTCAAGGAGCAGAAACAGGACTTGTTGTTGGTGGTGAAGTTATTAACCCTAAACGTACAGTCCCTAAAGCTATTTTTATTAGTATTTTAACTGTAGTAGGCATGTATATTTTAATTCAAACGATATCACAGGGCGTTTTAGGTGGTGATTTACCTACTTTTAAAGCAGCTCCACTTGCAGAAACAGCTAAAGTTATTTTTGGACCTTTTGGATTTACCTTGTTATTTATTGGAGCTGTTGTCTCTATGTTTGGTTTCTTAAGTGGCTCTATACTTAACAATCCAAGAGTTATGTACGCATTATCAAGAGACCAAGTTATTCCATTAATGGCTTTGTCTAAAATTCATAAGTCATTTAAAACACCGTACATAGCTATCATCGTATATGCTATCATTGGTTTTACACTCTCTGCAACTGGCAGTTTTGAAAAATTGGCAATAATTGCTAGTAGTGCTATGCTAATTATTTATTTAGGTGTAGCGTTATCGGTTATGAAATTACGCAAATCTCAAAAGCATAAAGAAGGTGAATTCAAAACCCCAGGAGGTTTTATAGTACCTATACTTTCCATCATTATTATTTTGTACTTTTTATCTAATTTATCTATGGATGAAATGATAGCTACGAGCATTTTTATTGCTACTTTAACCATTATTTATGGTGTTTTTAAACTAAAAAAGTAGGTTAATAGCTTAAAACATTAATATTTCATATAATAATTACTCTTTTAATTTTCCGCTAAAAACACTCACTTTAGAATTAAAAGGGTTTCCTGAGGCACGACGAAGCATAACGACTTGACCGCAATGCCATAAAGCATCTGCTATGGGGCCATTAATAATATTCCAAAAAGGAAATCTATCATTATCAAATTGAGACACATCATCCATTTTTCTTAAAATATCTGAGGTTTTTTTTAAATTTAATAACGTTTGTTTTCTTTTATCTTCAAAAGAACGTTCTATTTGTTTGGTTCTTTCTCCTTGTTCGGATACTGAATTGAGAATGAAACTTGAAAGCCCCAATAAGTGATCTATAGTTTCTGCACTGCTACGTCCACTCTCGCTAGGTTTATAAGCTAAATCTTCACTACGTAAACTCTCTGTAGCCCAATAATAACGAAAACCTAATCCATCTACCATTCTGGCTGCTACAGTTCCTGCGGTATAACTTTCTGGATGATTTGGTATTTCATAATAAGGTAATTTTTCTTTTTCGGATTGTGCCATTACAAATACTGAGACCAGTAAGGCAAGGGTCATGGTAAATTTATTCATTGTATTCTACTGTAGTTTATTTTGGTTCTAGTGACATGACATAATCGTAACTTTCATTTAAATAACGAGCAACATGATCTAAATCTTCTAACATACTTTGAGGAATTAATACATAGCCCTTCATAACAGCTCCGTATGACTTATATATTGACGAATTGAATTCTTTTATATACTTTTCCTGTACGTCTTTTGAAAATCTAATTCCTATTTCACAATCTTTATTAAAAAGGGAGAACATATATCCATTAGCAGAGGTATAAGGCATTGTTTTTCCTTTTCGTTCAAACCTAGAACATTTGTCAACGAGCTGATCATAAACCTTTAGTTTCTCATCCCACATAACTCATTATTATTATTATTTTTTGATTTGTTTCTCGTTTACAATTGGGTTAACGCCATATTTATCAAATAAATAAACCAATGCCGTCATTGTGGCAGCTCCTAATTCTAATTCACGCTTATTAACAGCATCAAAAGTATCATTACTTGCATGATGGTGGTCAAAATAACGTTGTGAGTCTGGTCTTAATCCTGCTAATACGTTGGTCTCTGTTTTAAGAGGACCTACATCTGCACCACTGCCACCTTTCTCAAAATAATGAATTAAATAAGGTTTAAATAAGGGTTGCCAACTTAATACCTGATTAAAACTTGCATCATTACAATCGAAAGAAAACCCACGTGGTGTAAATCCTCCTGCATCACTTTCAAGAGCAAACACATGGTTTTCTCCTTTTTGTTTAGCCACTTCTGCATATTTATTTCCACCTCGCAGCCCATTTTCTTCATTCATAAATAATACAACTCTAATACTTCTTTTAGGTTTTATACCAGATTCTTTTAACAAACGTAGCACATCCATAGATTGTACAACACCTGCACCATCATCATGAGAGCCATCACCTAAATCCCAAGAATCTAAATGTCCTCCAACAATCATATATTCATTAGGAAATTCACTCCCTGTTATTTGTCCGATAACATTATAAGACAAGACATCTTTTAATTGCTTACAACTTTGCTTGAAATAAAACTTTAATGATTTATTAAGCTTTAACAGCGTACTTAATAGCTCTGCATCATTAGTGCTAATGGCTGCCGATGGTATACGATCTGCCACAGGTAAATCGTCGTAAGTCATACTGCCAGTATGTGGTAAATCGTCTAATCTTAAATTCATAGATCTAACAATAACACCAGCAGCTCCATATTTAGAAGCTTCAACGGCTCCTTTATAGCGTTGATTAACGCACCCACCATAAGCCTCAAAAGTGCTAATTAAATCTGATTGCATGGGTCTATTATAAAATACTATTTTACCTTCTATATTTTCTTTACCTAGCGCTTCTAATTCTTCAAAATTTTTAACTTCTACAACATGTGCTTTTAAACCAAGTGCTGGTGTGGCGATGGAGCCTCCCAAAGCACAAATATTAACCGTTGTTGTTTTTCCTTTCTCAGATTCTATAAACGCATATTCTTTAAAACCTCGTACCCATTTAGGAACCATTACTGGTTGTAACCAAACTTTATCTAAACCTAATTTATCAAGTTCTTCCTTCGTATAATTAACCGCTTTCTCTGCATTTAAAGACCCAGATAAACGCCCGCCTATTTGGTTCGATAGATGATTCAACCAATCATAGCTTTTACCATTGGTTAATGACATTTTGTAGATTGTTTTCAGGACTTCGGCATCACTTTGAGCGTATGTACCAATTGAAAATATACTCCATAAAAGACAAGCCAACAATTTTAATTTACTCATATAATATTTTTTTAAGTTTAAAGATACTATTTATTAAAAGCTTAAAATCTAAAAAAAATCATAAAACAATTGTTAACGGCTTCAATATATTTATTCATTGCTTAATTCTTCCTTATATATTTCAATATTTGCCTTGATATCATCATCAAGTTCAGGTTCTTGGATATCGGTATATTTACTTAAAGCATCATACATTATTTTTGCCACCATATAACGAGCTGTAGGTTTATCATCTGCAGGAATTGTATACCAGGGTGCATGTGCTTTAGATGTTCTATTTATAGCATCTTCATAACATTCTTGATACGCATCCCAAAGCTTACGTTCTTTTAAATCGCTTGGAGAAAACTTCCAATTTTTTTCTTGTTTATTTAAACGACGTAACAATCTATTTTTTTGTTCTTCTTTTGAGATGTTTAAGAAAAACTTAAAAATAATAGTGCCATTTTCGGCTATATACTTTTCAAAATTATTGATTTGTTCAAAGCGCTTATCCCAAAAAGCATCATCAATAGCATCAACAGAATTTACTGTTGGAATATTTTCGCCTAAAATATAACCAGGGTGTACTCTTGTTACCAATACATTTTCGTAATGCGTTCTGTTAAAAACACCAAATTTACCTCGAGCAGGAAGTGCTATATAATGCCTCCAAATGTAATCATGTTTAAGCTCTAATTCTGTAGGTACTTTAAAACTATGAACGACCACACCTCGCGCATTAAAATCTTTAAAGACTTCACGTATTAAGCTGTCTTTCCCCGAAGTATCCATACCCTGTAAACAAACTAAAACAGCATATTTACCATGCGCATAAATGGTATCCTGAAGTTTACCTAATTTCTTTCTAACGTTTTTTAACTCTTTCTCTGCATTATCTATTATGACTTTAGTTTCAGAATTTTTTAAAGATATGTTCGTGGTTACTTTGTATTTGTCCATTTTAAAAAGTTTATGTGGTTTAAATATATAAAAATGCTATCGATTATATCATATTAGCTATTAATTGTTTCTATAGAAAATAGTTAAATAAATCTCTTTTGAATTGTTCCTTTGATAATATTTTAAATTATGAAAAGAAGCGTTATAATACAAGGAAGTTCAAGAAGTCATGGTGACACGAATAAAATAGTCAATTATATAGCTACAAATAATGGTATTGATATTGTTGATTTGTACACAAAAAATATTGGACACTATGATTATGACTATAAAAATGAAAGTGATGATTTTTTAAACTTAGCAACACACATTATTGAAACCTATGATACTATTATATTTGCTACCCCCGTTTATTGGTATAGCATGAGTGGTATTTTAAAAGTTTTTTTTGATAGAATTTCAGATCTTATACGCATACATAAAAATACTGGTAGAAAATTACGTGGTAAAAATATGGCTATGGTAAGTTGTAGTAATTCTGATGACTTAAAAGAAGGTTTTTCTATGCCATTTGTTGAATCTGCAAACTACTTGGGTATGAATTACCTTGGAGATATACATACTTATATTGAAAACGATATTATTAATAATGAGGTAAAACTTAGAATTGATGATTTTATGGCAAGTATAAGCAAAACTATGTAATCGATTATTTTATATTATTTTGTAATCATACAACTACAAAACAAGTCGTTTGTCGATATTTTTATACTTTAAAGGCGTTTTAAATCGACGAAATACATGCTTTTTATAATCTTTTTAATACATTGCCATCCCTATTTATGTCAAAAAAATCAAATTTATGAAAAATTATTACTTATTATTCTTTCTAATCACATCGTTAGTTGTTAACAGTCAAGGAGATTGCGATTATACTAATTCTTATCTTGTTAGTGCCTATTCACATGTTAAAGATTCGTATGATTCTAATAATATAAATCATTTACAATATTATGCTAATAGATCATTAGAGTCATTTAAACTTGCCAAAAAAACATTGAGTGATTGTAATTGTGAACCTGCATTAGAACTCGCTGACAAATGCATTGAATTATTAGCAAAGGTTGATACTGCTGAAAATTATGAAAATGGTCGTTTTTATGTAAAACGCGCTAGAGATTATAGCAAAAACAGTGTTATTGAAATTGATAAATGCTCTGTTTCTTCTCCCACAGCTACGTATGCTGAAGCTAGCGGAGGTGAAGATGCAGAACTTAGCGATTTACAAATAGAGCAGCTCAGGCTAAAACAGCAACAAGAAGTTTTAAAACTTAAAGAGCAGCAGATTAAAATGAAATTAGCAGAACAAAAAGAAAAAGAATTAATAATACAGAAGAAGCAATTAATTCTTTCTTATAAAAATGCTGTCACCTCTAATATTAACACCTATAACGAGACCTTAAACACTTGCAGTTGTACCAATTATGAGCCTTTTAGAGACATTGAATCTTCTGAAGATATGTCGGCAAAAAGCATCAAGGAAATAAAAGATTTTTACAACAGTCGTATTAAGTCTCTGGCTTCTGAATATGTATCTCAACTAAACAGTTGTGATGAATTTAATTAATTAATTAAATTCTAAAAAAAGAGGTCATCTGAATGTTTCAGATGACCTCTTTTTTTAAATTATATAGATTTATTTTATTTAGAAGCAAACAGTTTAACATCTTCTTCACTCACCTCACTACTTCCAAGAATAATCAAGCGTTCTACAACATTACGTAATTCCCTAATATTTCCTGTCCAGTCATAATCTTGAAGTAATTTAATGGCTTTGCCTGAAAACGATTTTTTCGCGGTTCCCTGCTCATTAGCAATCTTCTCTGTAAAGTGATTTATCAATAAAGGAATATCATCTCGTCTATCATTTAAAGCTGGTACCTTAATCAATATAACGGCAAGTCTGTGATACAAATCCTCACGAAATCTTCCTTCAGCAATTTCCTTTTTTAAATCTTTATTTGTAGCTGCTACTACACGAACATTTACCTTAATGTCCTTATCACTTCCTACGCGTTGAATACGGCTTTCTTGCAATGCTCGAAGTACCTTTGCTTGTGCAGGCAAACTCATATCCCCAATTTCATCTAAAAAAATAGTTCCCCCATTTGCTGCTTCAAATTTACCTGCTCTATCTTTAACAGCACTGGTAAAAGCACCTTTAACATGGCCGAATAATTCACTTTCTATCAGTTCGCTAGGAATCGCTGCACAATTAACTTCAATCATAGCTCCTTTCGATCTATCACTTTTTTGGTGCAACCAATGCGCAACCAACTCCTTTCCTGTTCCATTAGGCCCAGTAATAAGTACACGCGCATCTGTTTGCGCTACTTTTTCAATAATAGATTTTATATGAGAAATGGCTTTGCTTTCTCCAATCATTTCAAAATTCTTACTTACCTTCTTTTTAAGTAGTTTATTTTCGACTACTAATTCTTTTTTGTCTAAAGCATTACGGACCGTATTTAGCAGTCTATTTAAATCTGGTGGTTTCGATATGTAATCAAAAGCCCCTAAACGCATTGTATTTACAGCTGTATCTAGATCTCCATGACCAGAAATCATAACAATAGGCGTTTCTGGCTTAATTTTTTTTACTGCCTCTAAAACTTCAACACCATCCATTTTTGGCATTTTAATATCACAAAGTACTAAATCGAAATCATCATTTTTTATTTTTTCAATTCCTAATAAACCATCTTCTGCTTCATCAACTTGGTATTTGTCATTTTCCTCTGAAAGAATTTTTACTAACACCCTTCTAATGGCTGCTTCGTCTTCTATTACTAATATTTTTGGCATTTTATTTTAAATTAAAGAATATGGATGAAAGACACCTGTATTCAATTTGTAAATTTATTTTAATGACTTCTGAAACCCAGAAATCTTTTTATTTTAATCTATTTCTCCTTTATGCTGTGAAATAATATGAATATCTCTCTGAGGAAATGGTATACTTATATTATTTTCTCTAAATAATCTATCTATTTCAAAACGAATGTCACTTTTAGGAAATTGTGCCTTAAAGCTATCATTAATTGTAAAAATAATTTTAAAATTTAAAGAACTATCACCAAAATCTGTAAATACCACAGATGGCTCTGGTTCACTAATAACATCTGGGTGTGTACTGGCAGCCTGAAGTAATAGTTTTTTTACCAATTGTACATCACTGCCATAAGCAACACCAACACTGACAGACTCTCTGGTCTTTGTGCCGTTTTGCGTCCAATTATATAAACTATTTTCTAAATATAAATGATTTGGAATTACCAAGACTTTATTATCTATTGTTACTGCTCTTGTTGTTCTTAATTTAATTTCTTCTACACGACCAACTTTACCATCTATTTCAATAATATCTCCAACATGCACCGATTGATCTATAAGTATAAATATTCCAGAAATTATATCCTGAAATAATGTTTGAAGTGCTAAACCAACGCCGATTAATAAAGCGGCTGATGCTGCAAAAATAGCCGTAACATTTATACCTATTGAATCAAAAACAATAAGTATAACTATGATATAAATAATCCATCTGGCAAAAGAAAATACTGAGTTAAATTTTGCTTTATCATCAACTGGCATTTTTCTGGTTACCAATTTCTTTATCCATCTTAAAAGATACGTAGTAATTATAATGACAGCAGCAACAAGTAAAACATACTTAACCTTAAGAACAATATTATGTACATTATCTCCTGTTCCGTATGTAAAATCTATAATCCTAAATTCCAGAAAATCAATAATCTTTTCCCATACAGAACTTTTAGTAATAGCATCTCCTATTTCTTCTACGCTTTCTCCTATTTTATCTGTTACTTCTTCCTGCATCTTAGTATTTAATCCACTTTATCAATTCTCTATAACTTGGTTTTTTACCATACATTAAAATACCTACTCTATATATTTTTGCTGCAAACCAAACCGTAAACATAAACGTACCTATTAATAACAATAATGATACCAATTGTTGCCACAGAGGAACCCCAAAAGGAATACGCATAAGCATAACCACTGGCGATGTAAACGGTATAAAAGAAAATACCGTAGATACTGTTCCGTGTGGGTCTTCAATCACTGTAAAGATACCAATATAAACTGCTAAAATTAAAGGTATTATAATTGGCAATAAAAACTGTTGTGTATCTGTCTCATTATCTACTGCTGCGCCAATAGCTGCATATAGTGAGCTATATAATAAATAGCCTCCTATAAAGAATAATACAAAAGCTATCACTAAATTAACCAATGGTAAATTATAAAAAGCATTTAAAACATCTTGCATTTTCATATTAAGCTCAGGATTCTCTGCAGCGTGCTGTATTATTTCTTGCTGTGGTGTTTGCATTTGTGCCATATCTATCCCTAGAAATGCCGATACTATGGTCATTAAAATACTGCACAAAATAATCCAAATAGCAAACTGTGTGATTCCTGCCAACGAAGTTCCAATAATTTTACCAAGCATAAGCTGCATAGGTTTTACAGACGAGATGATAACTTCTATAATTCTGCTTGTTTTTTCTTCAATAACACTTCGCATAATCATATTACCATAAATGATTATAAACATGAATAGCAAATACCCTGCAGCCAATCCAAAAACAAGCTTAACTATACTATCTACTTTAGATGTTTTTTCGCCCTTAAAACTTTCTTGAGCTATATCTACAAATATTTTTGAAGCATTAATCATTGTTACATCAACACCATTTTCACGAAGTTTCATGTTAGTAAACTTCTTTTCTAACTTAGTCTCTAAATCTGATATTAAATTAAGTGAAGGCGTTTCTTCTGAATAAAATTTAATATGATTTGATACGGTTTCTATAGCATCAAATTTCTCTACATGTAAGAGGCCATAAGCAGCTGTTTCCTTTGATAATACTTTGGCTTCTTCCAAAGACATATTATTCTCTAGAATATGGTAAGTCGTTTTCTCAGAGTTTTTAAAAACATTTTGTACTAACCCAGATTCATCTAAAATAGAAATAGTACGTACTGTTTCATTATTTAATTGCGATAAATAAGCAACAACTGCAATAAGCGCTATCATTATAATCGGACTTAAAATAGTCATCACTATAAATGACTTATTTTTAACCTTGGTTAAATATTCGCGCTTTATTATGAGTGGTAAATGGTTCATATAAATTAATTATCCTTTACAGTTTGAATAAAAATATCGTTTACACTTGGTATCAATTCAACAAAATGAGAAATCTCTCCTTTTGAGCTTAAATAACTTAATAAGTCGTTTGGTTTATCTGTTTCAGAAAGTTTTATATTTAATTTCAATTCATCTTCTAAAGTTTTAAAATTAGCTGCTGAAATATCAAACTTATTTGCTAGTTCTTGTTCTAAAGATTCTTTGTTATTTGCTCGAATACCAACCTCATACGTATTTATTTTATACTGCCTTTTTACATCAATTAGTTTTCCGTCTAAAATTTTATTTGATTTATGTATCAATGCGATATCATCACAAAGCTCTTCAACAGATTCCATTCTATGGGTAGAAAAAATAACAGTAGCCCCTTCTTCTCGCAAACGTAAAATTTCATCTTTAATTAGGTTCGCATTTATAGGGTCGAAACCTGAAAAAGGTTCATCAAAAATTAAAAGTTTTGGCTGATGTAATACTGTAACTACAAACTGTATTTTTTGAGCCATTCCTTTAGACAATTCTTGAATTTTCTTATTCCACCAGTCTCCAATTTCTAAACGTTCAAACCAATATTTTAGTCGTGTTCTGGCTTCAGTTTTACTTAAACCCTTTAGCTGAGCTAAATATAAAGCTTGCTCCCCTACTTTCATAGATTTGTAAAGCCCTCTTTCTTCTGGTAAATAACCAATATCTTTAATATGAATGGGATTGAGTAATTCGCCATCTAGATGCACCTTACCATCATCTGGCATAGTTATTTGATTAATGATTCTTATAAGTGTTGTTTTACCTGCGCCGTTAGGCCCTAACAAGCCAAATATACTACCTTTAGGGACTGTAATTGACACTTTATTAAGTGCTTTAAAGTTTGCGAAATTTTTAGAAACTTCATTAACTTCTAGTAAGTTGTTCATTCTTGTTTTTTAATTGGCTTGATAACTGTAAATATATTAAATGTGGTTATTAACGCGAAGTTTATAATGGCTAAAATGAATATAATTCGTAGTATTTTCGAATATATTAAGCAGGTACTTGACAAATTCTGCATAAAAAACAAAACCCACCCTTAATAAATTAAGGATGGGAAAAAAATTGCTATGAAAAAGAAAAATTATCACTAAAATAAATTAGTGATGAACCAAATATAGTTATTTTTTATATAATAATAACAAAACTATAAGAGAACTTTCTTTTGTAGTTTAAAAAAATTATGTATAAAAACCTTTTCTATATTACTAATGATATGCTGTGTTTACGAGAACATATCTTTAACTTTTTCAAAAAACGATTTATCAGAGCTTTCTGGTTTAGGGTCGAAATGCTCATCATTCCTCATGGATTCAAAAAATTCTTTTTGTTGTTTATTTAATGTCTTTGGTGTCCATACATTTACATGCACTAACAGGTCTCCTTTTCCGTAACCATTAATACTAGGTATGCCTTTTCCGCGTAAGCGTAAAATTTTACCAGATTGTACACCTGCCTCTACTTTTATACGGACTTTTCCTGTTACTGTATCAATTTCTTTGGAAGTTCCTAAAACAGCATCTGGATAGCTTACATATAAATCGTAGTGTAAATTATCACCTTCACGCTGTAATTTGTCATGTTCTTCTTCTTCTATCACAACTATAAGGTCTCCAGAAATACCATTTCCTGGCGCTTCATTTCCTTTACTAGACACTTTAAGTTGCATACCATCAACTACACCTGCTGGTATTTTTATAGAAACGGTCTCTTCTGCAACCTTTAACCCTTGCGAATCTGCATCATTTGGCTTTTTATCTATGGTTTGTCCTGCTCCTCCACACACATTACACGGTGCAGATGTTTGCATTCTACCTAAAATAGTGTTTGCTATCCGTGTCACTTGTCCACTACCATTACATGTTGAACATGTTTTATACGTCGTTCCTGGTGCTTGAACTTTGCGTTTTACTTTTATTTTTTTCTCAACACCATTGGCAATTTCCTCCAAAGTCAGTTTTACACGAATACGAAGATTACTTCCTTTTACACGACGTTGGCCACCACCACCTCCAAAACCAGAGAATCCGCCACCACCAAAGCCACCACCAAAAATATCACCAAACTGACTAAAAATGTCATCCATATTCATGCCGCCGCCGCCAAAGCCACCGCCGCCACCATTTTCAAAGGCTTGATGACCAAATTGGTCATAACGTGCTTTTTTATCAGCATCACTTAATATTTCATAAGCTTCAGCCGCTTCTTTAAATTTAGCTTCAGCTTCTTTATTATCTGGGTTTTTATCTGGATGAAACTCAATGGCTTTTTTTCGATAAGCCTTTTTTATTTCAGCTGCAGTTGCACCTTTACTAACTCCTAATATCTCGTAATAATCTCTTTTAGCCATGTCTATATTTTATTGCCCTATAACAACTTTTGGAAAACGAATTACTTTTTCACCAAGTTTATAGCCTTTTTCAATAACATCAATAATTTTTCCTTTTAAGTCATCACTAGGAGCAGGTATTTGGGTAACAGCTTCATGATTATCTGCATTAAATGTATCTCCTTTTTCAACTTTTATAGGTGTTAGCCCTTTTTGTTCTAATGTTGTTACTAATTTTTGATAAATCAACAGGACACCTTTTCGCAATTCTTCCGCTTCTTTATCCTCTTCTATATGAGTTAACGCACGCTCAAAATCATCAAGAATAGGCAACAACGTTTTCATAACATCTTCACTAGCTGTCGAAAATAATTCAATGCGCTCTTTAGAAGTACGTCGTTTATAATTTTCAAACTCGGCAAATAAACGTAAATACTTATCTTTTTCTTGTTTTAATTCCGCCTGAAGTTTCTCTTCAACAGTCTGTTCTTCAGAAACTTGCTCTTCAATCTCAACAGTTTCATTTTGTACATCATCAATTTGATCGTTTTCTATATCTTTTGTTGTTTCTTTCTTACTCATTGCTGCATTTAAATTTTATAACAAATACTAAAATTAGTTGGCAAAAGTACTGCCAATATTATAAAAATGTCATAATGTCATTAAATATTTTTTAGTTTTTTTAATTATATAATTAAGGTATCTAAAAAGTATAAATACATTAACCTCAACTGAAGATATGTAAGATTTATCACCTAACAATGAACAGTTTATACCATATTTTGCAATATCTATCCTATTAAAATGGTATTCATTCAACTACCTTTGTTGTCAGAGCAAAACTAAATTTGTAAAAAACTATCTTACAAAAAATGTTAGACAAACAGTTAAGACGATAGATTTACGATGCTTCCTAGATTTCATCTAGTATTATTAAAATATGACATACCTGAGCGCCTAATAAGAAAGATCAATATTTATTTACTTGGTCGAACATTAATGCAATAAATCCTAAACCCTAAGCTCATTTGTATTACAAAGGCGCTGTGGTATGTAAAAGACATAATAAAGTAATAACCAAAAATAGTCAAGTATTAAAAACAGAAACCAATAAGATTAATAGCAAATAGCTCTTATTATTAGACAATGAAATAATTAAAGAGCTTGATCTTCTGAAGCATTTTATCATTTTACATGACAGTGAAATGATAAAATGTTTCTACTTTATAACTACAATGTAAACATTGATTAGCCTAAGAAATCTTCTAAATCTGGACACGAAAATGATGAGATTTGAATTTAAAACAGTAAACGATGAATCTATCGTAAAATATTTACTAATGCTGGTTTTAAATGATGGTATTCAAAATGGAATCCTTTGTCTTCAATTTTTTTAGAACTCACCCGTTGGCTTTCAAATAATAATACATGCATCTCCCCTAATATGGACTTCAAAAAAAATTTAGGAATATTTGGTAAAAATAATGGTTTACGCATGACACCAGCTATGGTTTTTATTAACTCACTATTTGTAACAGGGTTTGGTGCGACACCATTATAAACACCTGTTAAGCTATTTTCTAAAGTATATAAAAACATTTGTGCTAAATCTTGAATATGAATCCACGATTGCCATTGTTTACCACTACCAAAAGCAGCACCTAATCCAAACTTAGTAGGCTTAATCATTTCTTGTAGTGCCCCCCCTTTTTCACTTAAAACCAGACCTATTCTTATTTTGGAAACAACCACATTTAATTTTGTAAATGCATCAACTTCTTGCTCCCATTCCCGTACTACTTCGCCTAAGAAAGAAGCACTAAAATTTTTAGAGTCCTCTTCATAATAATTCGTATTGGAATCTGGATAAACTCCAATAGCACTAGCTGAAACAATTTGTTTTATAGTATGTGTTTCCCCTTTTAGAGTATTAATTAATAATTGAGTAGTTTCCTTTCTACTGGATAGAATTTCCTTTTTGTAAGAGGGTGTCCAACGTTTGGACACAGGCGCTCCTGCTAAATGCATAATAGCATCAATATTTTTAAAACAATCTGTATCTATATCCTGATTTTTTGGATTCCAATAAAATCCTCTGTAATTTTCTTTTTGGGATATTTTAGAATTATTAGTTGTTAGATAGTTAATTGCAATACCTCTTTCCTGACAAAGTTTTACGATCTCCTGCCCTACTAAACCTGTCGCTCCTGTTATTAAAACTCGCATTTCCTTTTTTTATAAAGTTACAAAAAGACCTATCAGTTTACTAACTATTTATATTAGGTTTAACAGTCTATAAAATATAGTAGATTAATTACGGAAAAAAGAGAGATATTACGCTTCTTTGCAAGCACGTAACATTTCACGTTTCCCAGGAGGCCCTGGTAAACGTTCAACTATAAATCCAACGGCTTCCATAGCACGACGTACACTGCCTTTTGCAGAATAAGTTACTAAGACTCCATTTTCATGTAATGCATCATACATATTTAAAAATATGGATTCTGTCCACAATTCTGGTTGTACTCTAGCTCCAAAAGCATCAAAATATATAATCCCATATTTGTCTTTTTCTTTTATTTCTGAAAAGAAACGGTTTTGTTTCTCTATTGAAAAGTTTTTAGAAAGTATATGCTTTTCCTCCCAAGACACTTTATGAAGCTCTTTAAAAAGTGCATCTTTATTCTTTACGTTTAATTCTGTAGGGTAATTTAACTGATCTATTTCGTCCATCGAAACAGGGTAGCCTTCAACCCCGAAATAATCAATATTAACATTTAATTTCTCTGCTTCTAATAGGGTTATAAAAGCATTCAATCCAGTCCCTAAACCAATTTCTAAAATGGATATATTTTTATGAAATTCTGAAATAAGTTCAGGATTATAAAAGTGATACAGGCCATGTTTTATAAACACATGATACGCTTCTTGTATGGCACCATGTTTAGAATGGTATTGTTCATCCCAATCGGGCAAATGAATGGTCGATGAACCATCGGCGGTTATTACTACTTCTCGCTTCAAATTATTGTTTTAGTAAAACGCCATCTGCTGCAAACGAATACGTTCTTTTGGGTTCTATAATTGCTTCTATATCTTCAGCAGATTTACCTGCATCTTCTGCATAATGTTTTAATTCATCAACAGACACCTCTTTTACGTAAGCCTGCCCATTTACAATGACCTCTTTGCCTGCAATATCTTTAGGTACAAAAAAACTATAATCTTTAAACCTTACCATGACTTCGTTGCCATCTTCTAAATTTAAAGTCATCCAACATCCTTTTGCCTGACAAACACTAGTTACTTTGGCAATCATTTTAGAATTGATGGAATCCCCAACATTCATAGTTTTATAGTGTGATGCCATTGAAGTAGCAGCAATAGCATCATCTGCAATAATTTCTTTTCCAAAAGATGCGTACTCAATGACTTCTGTTTTTGATTCTATTTCAGGCTTTTCCTCACTTTTATTTTTGCAAGAATTTAACACTAAAACACAAATAATTGATAAGGTAATTGATTTCATGCTGTGAATATTTCAATTTTAATCGATTTATGTAAATATACCGTTTTTTTAAAAACGTTTTTACTTAAATTTGTATCAATAAATAACTAGACTTATGAACTCTATAATCAACAATATCGAGATTATAAAAGCCAAAACTACTAAAATTAATGATGTAGATTTTGACAATTTAAAATTTGGGCATGTATTTTCTGATCACATGCTTGAATGTAATTTTAAAGATGGTAAATGGCAAGCCCCAAAGGTCATTCCTTATCAAGCTATTAGTTTAGATCCATCTTCTAAAATTTTTCATTATGGTCAATCTGTCTTTGAAGGTATGAAAGCCTACAAAGATGCGAATGAAGATGTCTGGTTATTTCGTCCTTTAGACAATTTTAAACGTTTAAATATTTCATCAAAACGTTTAGCTATTCCTGAATTACCAGAAGGTTATTTTATGGATGGGCTTAAAACTTTATTACAAGTTGATAATGAGTGGATTCCTAAAAAAGATGGAAGTTCTTTATATATAAGACCTTTCGTTTTTGCTTCTGGAAATGGTTTTCATGCCTCTCCTGCAGATGAATATAAGTTCATTATTGCAACGGCCCCTTCTGGCTCCTATTTTTCTGGAAAAGTAAAGGTTTTAATTGAAGAAAAATACTCACGCTCTGCTAATGGAGGTGTTGGCTTTGCTAAAGCGGGAGGAAACTATGCTGGACAGTTTTATCCAACACAATTGGCTATAGAAAAGGGGTATCAACAAGTTATCTGGACAGATGATAACACGCACGAATATATCGAAGAAGCTGGCGCAATGAATATTTTTGTTCGTATTAACGATACACTTATTACTGGACCAACTAGTGATAGAATTCTAGATGGTATTACACGCAAAAGTATTATTGAATTAGCAAAAGCTGAAGGTATTCCTGTAGAAATCAGAAAACTATCTGTCCATGAGGTCGTTACTGCTGCAAAAGATGGTTCTTTAAAAGAAATGTTTGGAGCAGGTACTGCTGCTGTTATTTCTCCAATTGCTGGATTTGGTTATAAAGATAATGATTTTAACCTACCAGAATTAGAAGACACGTATGCGAGTTCCTTAAAGAAACGTATTACCGATATACAAACGAATAAAGCTGAAGATCCTTTTGGATGGCGTTATAAAGTTTAATAAGAGATAATATATTAGATAAATAAAAAAAGAGAAGCTAATAGCTTCTCTTTTTTTATTTATCTAATATAGATTCAATGTTAGGCTTAAAATAATTGGGACCTTTAAGTACTTTTCCATCTTCTCTATAAATAGGCTCCCCGTCCTCCCCTAGCTTACTCATATTACTTCGCTGTATTTCATTAAAGACCTCTTCAATCTTGTGCTGCATACCATGTTCTATAATGGTACCACATAATATATAAAGCATATCTCCTAGTGCATCGGCAACTTCAACCAAATCATTGTTGTTTGCAGCTTCTAAATACTCTTCATTTTCTTCTTTCATTAAATTAAAACGCAGTGTATTTTTTTCTGTTCCTAAATCTGCTTTTGGGGATTCTCTATGCCCTATTTTAAATGCTGTATGAAACGCTTTTACTGCTTCTATCTTATTTTTCATAAATGAATATTTTTCATTCTCACTAAGGTGGGAATCTCAATTTTATTAAATTTGCATAAAAATAACCATATGTTTAGTAAAGGTCAAATCATTTTTGGAGTTTTATTTTTTATTGTCTTTGCTATTATTATAGGTTTTACTTACCGAAAAGATTTAAAACTTCATAAACGCTTTTACTCAGGTAGTATATGGGTACTTATTGCTTTTATTGCATTTATTTTATTTATCTCGGCTATAAAATTTCTTTTCAAATAAACACTTTATCTGGTTTATTTGCTTTTTATCGATTATTCTATTTTTCCCTTCCTAATCTGTTTCAGATCTTTGCGCAATAAAGCAAATATCTCTAGATATGCACATTCAAATCTATTATTAACCAATTATAATAAGCTTTATGAAACTTTTTAAAACATTATTTACATTAACCATTTTTTCAATATTAGTATATTCCTGTTCATCGGATGATGGAAATACCAATGAAAATGATCAATTAGCAAATGAGCAAAATCAATTAGAAGAAGCTCCTGTACCAATTGCAAATTTAAATTCTGACATCTTCATAGAAGGAGCCTCAAAAAATCAAGGAACACCTCCTGCTCCTAATAGTAATATAAATCTAGAAATAGGTTCAGATAAGGCTGAAGCCTTTCAAAGTTCTGGTTTTAATTTAAAATTCTCCACATCAGAAACAAACATAGCTGGTGCCTACTTACTATTTAAAGATTCAGATAACAATAATGCTTCTGATTATTTTGACATTCCAGTTTCAAGTTTACAAACAAATAAATCTGTAAATACTAAAGGTAAAAAATCTTTAAAAAAGAATTTATTGTCTAAATCAAATAGCCTTATAGATGGTGAGTATGAAATTGATGTAGATTTTACAGACGCTTTTCCTCCAGGGAAATTTTGTGCAGATCTATGTATTTATGATGAACAAAATAACATCAGTCAGATTGTTACTGTTTGCATAGAAGTAGAAGCATGGGGTGGTAATGCAGCTATTGCTGGAGAATGGATTTTTGATAGATATGAAGATGATGCTATAGAACAAACAGAGGTCGTATGTGAAAATGAAGAAACTCTAACTGTTGATTACAATCTAGAAGAAGAATTGGCTTGGACGCTTGTTCTTAGTGAGGATGGTAATTATTATGAAACTTATAAAGGTTTTGACAAAGAGTTAAATATTGAAGCTACAAGAAATTCTTGTACAGCAGTATATGAAAATAAAGATGATGAAGATATAAAGTATTCTGGTAATTGGGCCTATAATGAAGACAAAAAGACGTTGACTATTATAGATTTTAAATTTGAAGACTTTTTAAGCCCTACTAATAATATAACATACGAAAATGGTTCTATATATTTTGATGGCGAAAATGTTACTGCAAGTATTATATCTGGCGAACTAGTGATTAAGGATACTTTTACTGAGCTTGACAAAACTTATACCGACACTTATATTTTTAAGAAAAAATAATAAGTAATTCTTATAAGTTGTTTTTCTAGCACTTTATTTTAGAACACTATATATTAAAAAAAGAGAAGTTAATAACTTCTCTTTTTTCTTTTTTACAGCATAATATGTCTATAATGATACTACATAATATATAGAACACTCTGTTAATACACCTTTCTATATAATTAAATTACTATTGTTTGCTATTTAAATACATTTTTAAATTCCTTCTTTTAAACAAGGTTTTATTTTTGATTTCATACCAAAAAAGTAAGAAATCACATCAGTAAAATATAATTCAATACCTTAACAGACTGATATACCCATTATTGGGTATGTTTTAGTGTGAAATTATATGGCAAATTTGCAATATTAATTAACGAATCCAACCCTTATGAAAAAATTAGTCTCTCCCATTACCATGTTTTTATTTGGAGTGATTGCATTTTCTGCAATTATGATTATCACTCATAAAATGGAACTTGACTTTGAAAAAGATCCTCACTTTTGGTTTTATCGCGTGTTAACAGCTCTTGCAGCTGCCTCCATTAGTATTTCGATTCCTGGAATGATTTCCTTGAATAACAAACCTGATGGAAATCCTATTACCCGTTTGAATGCAGAAGGTACAAACGAATCTAATCCCATGTCTCTTTTAGAAAAGGAACCTACCATTAGTGCTTCTGGTGCTATTGCCGTTTTTGTTTTGGTTTATTTGTTTAATCCTTTAATTTAATCTCTTATTACTATGACTGAAGATAGAGCTAACGAATTATTCCCTCATATACAAGAAATAATTTATAATAAATACAAAAATGAAACAGGGTTAAAATACTTTGCAATTATAAAAAGTAAAGAGCTTAATTACCTTTTTGAGATAGGTGCAAATGAAAAAATGACCTTAAGTAGATTAAAAAAAATAAAAAAAAATATAAAAAGTTATTTTCCTGACGATACAGGTTTATTTAATGATATTAAAAACATAAAAAATAAAGAGTTTGTTTTTCGTGATCATGAAACTTTAGAAATAAAGACTGTTAAGAATATTAACGATTTTGAATTCCACTGTGATAAAAAAACTTTTTTTGGATCTCCATTAAAATGCCCAAAAGGTTCAATAAAAAGAGGTAGTATAGGAGCTGTTATGAAACTAAAAAATGAAAATGAATTATTTTTTATTACAAATCATCATGTCATTTCTAAAAGCGGAAGAAGAAAAGGAGTCAAAGTATACAATTTAGACGATCAGATCATTGGAGAATTTTACAGAAGTATCTATGACGATTATTACGATGTAGCATTTATAAAAATAACTGCAAAAAACTATTTAACTTATGGAGAACCTGAGTTTAAATTTGGAGAATTGAAACCTACTTCCTTTAACATAAAAAGAATAATGGGAAAAGGTATGAAATCCGGTTATCATAAAGATAAAGGCTATATGTATTCATCTAGAGCAATAGTTAAAATTAAAAACAAGTGGTTCAAAAATCAAATATTATTAAAAGACCTTGGTTTCGAAAAAGGAGATTCTGGCTCTATTATAGTAGAAAGGAATATTAAAGACAAGAAAAATGTAATTGGTCTACACATTGGAGGAAATAATACGATTTCTGTAGCTAATAATATTTTCAATTTATTATCAAATCCTATTATTTCAGATAGCCCTGACAAAGAACCTATTATAAACTTTGAATCATTTATTAATTAAAAACATAAAATTATGAAATATCAAAAACTGAATACAACTTCAAATACTCAAGACATTTTATTATTGAATGAAGAATATTTTAACATCCGTGGCTCATTCGAAGTCAAAGAAGGTATTATTACTAAAATAGAAATAGTTGTAGATGAAGAAAGAAGAGAAAATATCTATGGGCTAACAAGCGCTATAATGTGTAGTGATATAATTAAAAACAAAACAATCTATTATTTAATTATTAATCTAAAAGATCTAGGTAAACCTAACTCTCACCAAAAAGTTATAATAGAAAAAGATGGAAACAATCATAATATAAAAATAGATAGTGGCTATACTATTCTCACACATATTAAATTGTATGAAGAAGATCATGAAGAAATTAAATCTTGTAATATTGACATTTATAATATTGACTTTGAACCCAATCCAGAACACAAAAACGGTAACATTGTCGTTGGGTACCCTTGATTGAATTAGACCTTAAGCAATACAATTTTATTTTTGATTATCGTAATTATTATCTATTTTACAAGGAAAATAATAATGATTTGAGAATAATAACCTTATTTTTCTTTTCTATATCGCTCTGTTATTCACAGAGCGATTGTGATTCTACTTATTATTATTTTCATCAAACTACTCCAAAAAGTAAGGTTTTATCAAAAATTAACACCTTAAAAAATAATTCATTTAGTAAAAATTATTATTATCTTATCTATTTTAGTAAATCAAAAGATTTAGATTCTATATCTAAATACTTTAAAAAAACAATTGAAAGTAAAAGTATCCTTGAAAACAAATCTGCTAAAATTTTATATTTTCAAGGACTTAAAAATAAATTATCAGATAATGATTCTCTCTTTTTAAAATTTAGTAATCTGGCTTACAAAAAGGCTATTATTATGAAAGATAGTTTAACTGTACTATATAGCTTATCTGCATTATCTCAATCATATGATTATGTTAATGATTATCCATACAACCAAGCATATCTTGATTTATTAGAAAAAAAAGCCAATGAATATAATAACTCACATTTTAAAAAAGTCCATCAATTTTTAAACGGAAATTATTATCTATTTCGGAATAACATAAAAAAAGCACTGAGTAGTTACCATGGCCTTTTAAGAAATAAATTTGATAGAAAAGATAGTATATTAATATTATCTACATATAATAGTATGGGGGTTTTATTTGAAACTGTAAAAAAGAATTCAGATTCAGCTATTTATTATTATGATAAAAAAATTGAATTTATAAATGCAACCCCCAGTTATCAAAATGACAAAAGTTACTTCAATACTTACATAAATATTGGCAATTCATACTTATCAAAAAATGACCTAAAGAATGCCGAATTATATTATATCAAAGCCAATAGCATAAATATTAGCGAAAACAAAATATTTTATAAATCTCTTATTGAAAAGAACCTTTCAAAATTATATAAAAAAAAGAATAACTTTGAATTAGCTTTTTTTCATCTTAAGAATTATATCCGTTTTAATGATAGCCTAAAAAAAGAAGATCAACGTATAGCAATAGCCAATATACAAGAACAATACGACAACGAAAAACTACGTGCTGACAACCTTGAAATAGAAGGAAAACGAAAACAAAATTTTAATTTGTTAATGGGAGCGTTTGCTTTTATTCTCTTTGGTGGCATTACGGCTTTTCTTATACAAAAAAATACCAAACGTAAACAAAAGCTAGCAGAACAAGAAAAAGCCTTAGAAACTCAAAAACTAGCCACAGTTCTGAAGGAACAAGAGCTGCTAAGCATTGATGCCATGATAGAAGGGCAGGAAAAAGAACGCCAACGTATTGCCAACGACTTACATGATGATTTGGGCGGTTTAATGGCAACCATTAAACTTCATTTCAATGTTCTTCAAGATAAACAAACGCCTGAATTATTTGATAAAACGAACACACTACTTGATGAAGCTTACCAAAAAATACGTACTATAGCTCATGCCAAAAACTCTGGTGTGATTGCCAAACAAGGGCTTTTAAAAGCCATACAGAATATGGCAGACAAAGTATCTACATCAAATAAAATAAAAATAGAGGTTGTTGACCATGGTCTAGAAGACCGCTTAGAAAATAGTTTAGAATTGACTATTTTTAGAATTATTCAAGAATTGGTAACCAATATTATTAAACATGCCAAAGCTACCGAAGTTACAATACATTTAACCAATCATGATGAAAGCCTAAACATTATGGTAGAAGACAATGGAAAAGGATTTAACCCTAGTCAAATTACCACAAAAAGCAAAGGCATGGGTATTAGCAGCATAGATAAACGTATTGAACACTTAAATGGCTCTATGACTATAGAATCTGAACCTGATAAAGGCACCACAATAATAATAGACATTTCAACATGATACGACTCGCTATAGCTGAAGATCACCAATCATTAATAGATGGTATTCAGCTACTCTTAGAATATGAAGATGGTATAAGTATTGTAGGAACTGCAAACGACGGTGCCGCTTTACTGGAAATTGTTGAACGCAAACAACCAAACGTGGTGCTGACAGATATTAGAATGCCAAAAATGGATGGTATTGAAGCTACAAAACAAATTAAAAAAAAGTACCCAAGTATAAATGTACTAGCCTTTACTATGTTTGAGCAAATCGAAGCCATACAACAAATGATGCAGGCAGGAGCTTCTGGATATATCTTAAAAAATTCATCTTTAAAAGAGGTATATCATGCTATTCAAACTGTTTCAAAAGGAGAAACATATCTGGATGCCAACATCAATACGAATGTTTTAAATTCAAAATCAGATATTAAAACAAAAGGTATTTTAACAAAGCGACAAATAGAAATCCTCGAGCTTATTGCACAAGGAAAAACCTCTCGCGAAATTGCCGATTTACTTTTTATTGGGATTCATACTGTTGACACCCACCGTAAAAACATGGTGCGTATTTTAGGGCTTCAGGGAAAAGGAGAATTACTACGTTATGCTTTAGAAAAGAAATATAAGTTTTAAATATCCCCAGTATTGGGGATATTTTTGAGTGATACTGATTATTAGATTTGAATAAATCAAAACTAATAATCATGTACAAGAAAAACGGTTTAACCATAGTCTTTTTATTATACTATTCAACAATAATTTTTTCACAAGAAATAAAAGCTACTTATAGATTTGATATCCCTGTATTTAATAAAAACGTACAGTATAAAGAAGGTCATAAAGTAAAGATCATAGATACTACTGTAAATTCTGTTTCATTTGTTTATATTAAGTTTAAAAAAACTAAAAAAGAAAAACAATTAGATTCTATAGCAGAATACAGTACTCAATTCAAAACATCAAACGAAATTTATTATTACGATAGTAATATTGCAAGTACAAATCAATTACAAAAACATACTTTAAATAAATCTACTTTTTTAAAATCTACTTCTAGATATTATTTTTATCATAGATTTAAAGGTGTTAAAGCTGGTCTTTTTACTGTTCCTTTTAAGCTAAGACTTGATGATTTTGATTTTGAACAGAACGTTAATTTGGGTATGAGTGTTAGCTTCAGGTTTAGATTGAATAGAAAAGTAGATAATGATTGGCTAATCTCACCTACCTTAGGTATTGGTTTATCTACTATTAAATTAAACCCAAAAAATAGCAGCCTCATAGAAAGTGAAGATTCTAATAGGTCTGCTAGTGCTTTTAGTTTATCTGGAGGCATTCTTTTAGAATTAAAGGAAACTATTAATTTAAGTTTTCAATATGGATTTGACTTTTTGGGGAATGATGATAAAGATACTAACTGGAAATACAATAGACAACCTTGGTTGGGCATCGGTATAAATATTGGATTTCCAATTTCCAAAAATAATGACGAAAATGAAAACGATAAAAATAAAACACCATAAAATAATATTTACTATTTCATAAAACCCCTCAACATAGAGTTTTTTTTAATACCATTAAAATAATAAGTTAATAGATAAAACACAATCCCCAAATGCCCCCCATTCAAGAACTCCTAAAAACAATAAATGATCTAAAGAAAAAGAATAACCTACTTTCAAAAGGAGACATACGTACTCTTTTAGAAGCTACAAAGTCTATTACTGAACACAAAGAACTCGTAAATTCCCTGATATTTCTTTTTAATAGTCAAAATCATAACATCCCAAAAAAAACAGCGCGTTTAACCAAAAGAGAATTACAAATTTTAGAACAAATTGGACATGGAAAAAACACTAAAGACATTGCTTTATTATTTAATTTAAAGAGTTCCACAATTGAAACGCACCGAAAGAACATGAGAAAAAAGTTAAATCTTGTTAGAAAAGGGAACCTTATACAATATGCCATTTTAAATAATTTAAGAATATCTAAGTCTTAACAAAAACCAAGAATAATAGTGATAAAAAGCTATTTAAATACTACAAATTAACATGTCGTATCATTTAACCACCCATTACGGCATATTAATTGTTATAGGGTAAAACTAAAGTAGGGAAAAGAGGATTTAACCTGTTATATAAATAGTTGTAATATTTTACGCAACCATTTTTAATTTTTTGCATCTAGTAGATAACTAAACAAATTTGACAAATGAAAATACTAATAATAATTAGCATCCTTATTGTTGTTAATTTGATTCTTTTGACTTTTAGTGTTAATAAAAGAACAGACCCTTGATTAAAAGAGTCTGTTCTTTTTTTGTTTATATTTTAAACAATCTAGTTTACCTCTGGTAAGAAATTATAGTTTTTACTATAATCTAACATCTGACCAGCAAAGTTTTCTGGTTGCGTTACTTTCACCTCAATTATTTCCCCAGCTTCATTTTTATTTGCTACCAATACTGGATTTACAAAACCATTATAAGGCGCTGATGAAAATTGTTTATTCCGCTCTAAAACTTCTGCATGGATAGCTTGATCTACTTTTACGCCATACCCTTCTACTAAGACTTCTACTGCGGCATAATCTCCTTCAGATTTTATACGCTGTGTTTCTCGTAATAGTTGTCCAAAAAGGTCATGCAACTTTTCATAATCATTAATGTTAAAATATGTTTTACCACCACGCACTACTTTTTCAATAACATGATCGGCCTTACCTTTTTCAAATACCCAAGCACTTACCCACTGCCTGTTTCTCATATGAGCTTCTTCCACATCATCACCTAAATTTAAACGAATCAACTGCATAACAAGCCCATTTCTTATATAATCATTATACGCTGTTTTCCCGACATTTTTCCAATCATCAACCAAACCTAACTCCTGTAATTTAGCATCATACAAATAATACAGTCCTACTAAATCTGCACGCCCTTCCTCTAAAGTAGAAGCATAGTTTTTCAACGTTTCTTTGGTCTCTCCTACGCCTGGGTTTAATTGCCCCGAAGCATGTCCTATGACCTCGTGTAGTGCTGTATGTAATTTATCGGCTAATTGCCCATATTTTTCTGCTAATTTTAATTCTTCTTTATCATGAACAAATTCTTTTAAACGCTCTGAACTTCCAGCATTATTATAAGCATGTATAATATTCCCTAAAGAAACAGACTTACTTCCTACTTCTTTTCTAATCCAGTTAGCATTTGGTAAATTCACGCCTATCGGTGTACTTGGGGAAGCATCTCCAGCTTCACCTGCTACTGTGACGACTTTATAACTAACACCAACAACACTATCTTTTTTATGGGCATCCATTAATGGAGAATTATCTTCGAACCACTGGGCATTATCCGATAAAACCTTCATTTTTTGAGACATATCAAAATCATTAATCTGTACAATACTTTCATAAGATCCTCGATAACCTAATGGATCATTATACACTTCTATAAAACTGTTTATATAATCAATATTACCTTTTGTAGCAGTAGTCCAGGCAACATTATAATCATCCCAGATTTGTAAATCTCCTGTTTTATAATAATCAATTAATAAACCTAGCGCATGGCCTTGATCTTCATTTTCAGCAATACCTTTTGCTAATTCTAACCATTTAACAATTTCATCTATAGCCGAACCATATAACCCTCCAGATTTGTAAACACGCTCTTTTAATATGCCATTTTCTTTCACCAATTGAGAATTCAGTCCAAACGACAACGGTTTTTCAGGGTCTGGAGATTGTTTTGCTGCATAAAAATTTTGCACATCGGCATTAGTAACATGGACTCCATAAAAGTTAACAGCAGAAAGTGCTACATTATCAGCACCCTTTGCTTGATTTACTTTCTTAACATCTGCATCATTAAAAATAACATCGAAAGCAGCTCCTTCTAAAGTGATCTTTGTATCTGCTAATAATTGCTTTAAATAATCTGAAGAAAACTCAGGTTTCAATTTATCATTCGAATAATGATGATGAATACCGTTACTAAACCAAACACGTTTTAAATAAGTTTCAAAAGCACGCCAATCTGTAGACGTTTTATCACCATTATAATTTGTATATATATGTTCAAGCGCTTTTCTTATTTTAAGATTATGTCTATAATTTTGATCCCACATAATATCTCTCCCAGCTAAACCTGCCTGAGTAAGATAATAGACTAAGGTTTGTTCCTTTAAAGTCAGATTTTCCCATCCAGGAATTTGATAACGGAGTACTTTAATATCCGCAAACTGCTCTACATTATAATCAAAAGCAACATTTTCTTTCACTTCTTTATTTTCTGTATTTTCTTTAGGTTTATCATTTACACATGATAAGAGCAAAGTGCTAAGTAGTACTAAATTTAGTATTGATTTTAATTTCATTTTATAAAAATATTTTTAATTATTATTAAAAAAAATGATTAACAATAGTATTTTAATTATTGATTAATCGACAAAACAAATATTTTACTGTAAAAAATTTATTTTTAACACAACAAATATAATAATTTATTAAACGAGGTTTAAAAATGATTATATTTGATTTGTTAATTAATCCAAAAAAATAATGAAAACTTTTAAGTACATTTTGTTCTTATTACTTATCGCTATTATAGGAACTGCTATTTACATTGCTGTGCAACCTAACTCATTTGAAGTTACTAGAACCCGAACAATAAAAGCACCTGCTGCTGTTGTTTATAATAATGTGATCGATTTTAAAAACTGGGAAGCTTGGTCTTCTTGGGTAGAAGCCGATCCTGATATGAAAATTACGCTTGCCGAACAAACCAAAGGTGTCAATGGGTCTTATTCCTGGGAAGACAAAGATGGCATTGGAACGATGAAAAACACAAACGTTGAAGCAAACAAATCAATTACTCAAGAAATGCAATTTGCAGAATTTCCAAAATCGGATGTCTCTTGGAAATTTACGCCAAATGAAGATGGTTCAACAGATGCAACCTGGACTATTTCTGGTAAAGATTTACCTTTTGGTTTTAAAGCATTCGCGACCTTTACAGGTGGTATGGAAAAGCAAATAGGCCCTCATTATGAACGAAGCCTTGAGATGTTAGATAGTATTGTAACATCCAGTATGGAAAAATATAGTGTAAAAGTTGATGGTATCACCCAACATAGTGGCGGTTATTATCTATACAACACAGCTTCTTGCAAAATAACTGAGTTAGAAGCTAAAATGACCGAAATGCTTCCTAAAGTTGGAAATTATGCCATGACTAATAAAATTGCAATGGCTGGAGCTCCTTTTACATATTATCACAAATGGGATGAAGAAAATAATGCAGTAATGTTCTCTTGTTGTGTACCCACAACCTCCAAGGTAATAAGCACAGATAGTCAAATTTTAACAGGACAGTTAGAACCTTTTAAGGCTATTAAAACAACCCTTAATGGTAATTATAGTAATTTAAAAGAAGCTTGGGAAAGCGCTATGAAATATATCCCAGAAAATGGTTTAGAATTTACAGAAAGCGGCCCTATGTTGGAGACTTATTTAACAGACCCAATGAGTACCCCTAATCCAGCAGATTGGGTTACAGAAATATACATAGCTGTTAAATAATATATGACCCATTTGTATCTAAGTTCTTATTGCTATAAAAGCATAAAACAAATGCGACATCAAACCATTAAAAAACAAATTAAATCGTACTGATGAAACATCTTTTATTGGTTTTTTTAGGTGGCGGCTTTGGCAGCGTGCTACGTTATCTTATTGGCAAATATTTAAATAGTGCAGAAACAGGGATTCCATATGGCACATTTGCAGCTAATATTTTAGGAAGTTTACTTATTGGTATAATTCTCGGTTTAGCAGCAAAAAATGATACGCTTACACAAAACCAAACCTTACTTTTAGCTACTGGTTTTTGTGGTGGTTTTACCACCTTTTCAACCTTTGCTTACGAGACTCATGTGTTTTTAAAATCGGGTGATTTTACAAGTTTTGCTATTTATACCATTGCCAGTTTTGTGGTTGGGTTTTTGGCGGTGTTTTTAGGGATGTTTTTGGTGAAGTAAAATTATTAAAAGCGCACTAATTCTGTTTAGTATTAGAGGTAAAACAACGGTTTCATATCAAATCGTTTGCAATAATTACATCTATAAACCGCTACTATTCTAAATAAGATAAAACATGGTTTCTTTTATACCTAAAATATTCAGGCACTAGCCTGTCAACATATGGAACAGAAAACATAGTTTTTTAATTAAAAACGAACTTTAGTTTAAGAAACAGCACAATAAAATCGTAAAGTTTTATTAACGCTTATCAAAAGCCTTAACCCCAGCCTCTACTCTAGTTTTTAAATAGTTTTTCCTAGGTACTATAGGACATGAGTATTTATCATTATATGCACAATACGGATTATAGGCTTTATTAAAATCAATTATCATAGTATCATCTTCTGGAATTCTAACATCCATATAACGTCCACCTCCATAACTTTCTAATCCATTGGTTTCATCTAAAAAAGGCAAAAACAAATAATCTTCATAACCTTCTTCTTGCATTAATTCTTTTCCTTGATATATATTTAATTCGAATTTTTCTCCTTTCAATTCAAAAGATAAAACTCCAAAAACACGCTCTTTTGAAACTCTATCTGTCGTTGTTTTCATATTAAACCATTTAGAATTTGGCGTCCTCTTTAATGCCGCTTTTACCACATAAGCAGAATCAATTTTAAAAAAATCTAAACCTTCAAAATGCTTTCTATCTTTATCTTTTAATGGTGACGTAGTGGCATCTTTATATTCTGCATTTATTGTTTTTTGAAAATCAGAGTCACCTAAAATAGGCCTTTTTTCTTGCGTACAACCAAAAATAGATGTAAAAAACAACGCCATTAAAACACTCTTTTTTGCCTTGGTTTTTATCATTTTAAAAGTAGTTATAGTATGTTGCATGTTCTTTTTGATATTTTTATTCTGATACTACTGGTACAAAAGTTACTTTTAGATTTTCTGGATACATTGTAAATTCAAATCGTTCTCTAATCGTTTCTGGTTTTACTTCTAATTTAAAATCGAAATGCTTACATAAGGTAGAAATCAATACAATCATTTCTGTTTTTGCTAAATGCATCCCAGGGCAATATCTTGCACCTCCTCCAAAGGCTCTTATAACATTAGGCGCATGATTTTCATGCATTGGACAGCCACCTGCCAACCATCTTTCTGGAATAAAACTATCGGGGTTGGAAAAATGATGATCCTGCGTTTGTGCTACTTTATTCTGTAAAATAATACTGGTTCCTTTTGGTATACATAGATTATTTATAATAACATCTTCATTAGATTCTAAATACAATTGAGGTGTTGTTGGTTTTAATCGCATGGCCTCTTGAGTAACTGCATTTGCATATTTTAATCCGTCTATATACTTATAATCGTTAGGTATATCTCCTGAATATAATGTTCTGGCCTCTTCTCTAACCTTAATTACAATCTCAGGATGTTGCGCCAAATAAAACATAATCCAGGATAATGAATTTGAAGTGGTATCTTCCCCAGCCAGCAACATGGTAAACACATTGCCGTAAATTTCTTTATCTGTAAAATTAACTTCATTATTTTCTACTAATAAAGCTTCTAAAAAATTTGAAGGCTGTTCTTTTAATTTTGGATTTTCTGCGATGCGCTTTTTGGCATCATCAATAAACGCATAGATTACTTTTTCAATAGATTTTAAAGAATTATCTAGTGTTTTATCCTTTCCTCTTTTAAAATAGCGCCAGATAGGAATTGGAGCCGTAACCCGCTCATTAATCATTGGAAAAATAACTTCTAAATGCTTTTGAAAACTATTCGATTTATTATTTATAGTATCCAACTTATGCCCGAAAGCAATCTCTGTAGTAATATCGATTGTAAATGCCATAAACTCTTTTTGTACATCTACTACCGTTTTTTGTTGGGAATAATTTTTGAATTTTTCAAGAATACTCTTAGTCTTATCAAAAATAATAGGATAAAATGTATTTACATTTTTTACACTTAAAGCTTCTGCAGTTGGTTTTCTGTGTCGTTTCCACTTGTCTCCTTCAGCATTAAAAACACCATCGACCCCCATTTCTTTTAAAATTTCATCAATTTTAGAAAAACGTTTAAAGCTTTCTGGTCTTAATCGTAACATTTTATTATTAAAATCTGGGTTTGCAGATACCACAAACTCTTTTCCAACAAAATGTATTTTAAATAATTCGCCACACTCTTCAACCCAACGTTCTAGAACCTGATGTTTATTATAGGTATTAAACTGAGGCAAATGCCCTAATAAGAAGGTTCCTTTTGGAGATTTTAATTTTTCAATTTCAATTAACTGACTATCAGGCATAAATAAAGGTTTATTTCAAATCTAAAAGTGATATTTTTTCAATATTAAAAAAATATTATCATGTCAAAAATACAACTTAAGAATATTTTGCATAGCTTTGGAGCTTCAAAATAAAATAAAAATGCGTAGTAACGTCACAATTTGTAGAAAGCAATGGACCTCTTTAAAGGGAAAAGGTCGGGCTTGTCATATATTGTGGTGATATAAACATAAAATATTACAATATATAAAAAGTCCGACTTCGCAGTCGGACTTTTTATTTTTAGTCAACTTTCGACTTCAAAACAAAAAAATATGTAAAAAACAGAAACTTGAACAATTAGAACTCATGAAAACTTTATTCAACAATTACTTAGACACTTTTAAAGGCCTATCAAACGAAGTATGGTGGCTTTCTTTAATAACACTTATTAACAGAGCTGGCACTATGGTCATTCCATTCTTGTCATTATATTTAAAAAAGAGTCTTAATTTTACTTTTAATGATATTGGTTGGGTTATGAGTGCTTTTGGTTTAGGCTCCGTTATTGGTTCTTGGTTAGGTGGAAAATTAACCGATAAGATTGGTTATTATAAAGTCATGGCATTTAGTTTATTTACAACTGGCATTTTATTTATAGCATTGCAGTTTCTAAATACATTTATATCATTTTGTTTAGGTATATTTTTAGTAATGCTTGTTGCAGATATGTTTCGTCCTGCTATGTTTGTAGCTCTAAGTGCTTATAGCAAACCAGAAAACAAAATACGGTCTGTTACTTTAATTCGTTTAGCTATAAACCTAGGTTTTTCTGCTGGTCCAGCCTTAGGCGGCATTATTATTACATCACTTAGTTATAGTGGTTTATTTTGGGTAGATGGCATTACATGTATGATAGCGACTCTTGTTTTAATAAATGTTTTAAACCCTAAAAAATCCAAAATACTGGATGATGTAAAAACAGAAAATCCGAAATCTGCATACAATGATAAAGCCTTTTTAATATTTCTTGCAGCAATGGTTCTTTTTGGTGTTGTCTTTTTACAATACTTCTCAACCATGCCTTTGTATTATAAAGATGCGCATCATTTGAGTGAATTGGATATAGGAATCCTTTTAGGTCTTAACGGTTTTTTTATTTTCGTTTTTGAAATGCCACTAATAAAATGGTTAGAAAACACCCGTTTTACTAAATCTGGATTGATGCTTTTTGGTGCTGTTTTAACGGGTTTAAGTTTTGTTATCTTAAACGTTACAAATTGGACTGGTATTTTGGTAATTGCTATGTTGTTAATGACATTTGGAGAAATGATAACTTTCCCTTTTTCCAATGCATTTACTATGGATAGGGCTAAAAAAGGAAATCAAGGTGAATATATGGCCTTATACAGTATTGCGTTTTCTATAGCGCATATTTTTGGTCATAATGCAGGTATGCGAATGGTTGATACGCTCGGTTTTGATAATACATGGTATATTATTACATTACTTGCTGCACTATGTGTGTTCATATTATTCTTCCTAAGACACTATTTGAATGCAAAAAAGAGACGTAAAGAAAAGGAAGAAGAAAGAGAAAAAGAAATTTTATGGATTTAAACCAAATTACTATTCCATCGTTAGATGTTGGAAAAGCAACAGTATTTTATAAAATCTTGGGATTGCATCTTATTGTTGATGCCATCCCAAGATATGTGCGATTTGAATGCCCAGATGGCGGGAGTACCTTTTCAATTCATAAAGTAGACTCTTTACCAAAAGGTGACGGCATTACTATTTATTTTGAAGATGATAATCTAGACAATTTAGTTTCTAACCTTCAAGAAAAAGGTGTTATTTTCACTCAATTACCTGAAGATAAGTCCTGGTTATGGCGCGAGGCTCATTTACAAGACCCAGATGGAAATAATATCATTTTATATCACGCAGGAAAAAACAGAAAAAATCCACCATGGCGTATCAACGAACTATGAAATATTCAATGCTCGAAACTGTGATTATATGAATCTTGTAAGCAGCTATTGAAAAACTACTGATGTGCGTGGCATACTAATGCATGGTTTTAAAGATATCAAATGTTTAGATTTTCTAAAAACTGAATTAGAAGCATTTAGAATATTATTTTCAAAATAGGTGAAGACGTTCAGTCCTTGGAATTATATATTAATAAATAGGGACTTTTTAATTCTCCAGGCATTAATTATGATGATACAGATAGATCCAGACGATAATATTCCTTTTATAATACAAACGCTTTTTTGAAGATCTCTAATCGCTATTTTAAAGATTTTATAGCGTTTTGTTTTACCACATCAGACAGCACTATTTGTGTTTTACTTTCTCCGTAAATGATAAGCTGATCTATAAACGATTCTAAATGTTTTTGATTTTTTAAAACAACCTCCATAACAATATTTTCATCTCCCGTTATACGATAACAATTCACCACTTCATCATAGGTTTTTACCTTTTCTAAAAACGGTTTTAGCTTCCCCATAAAAGCGCGCAATGTTATAATGGCTTTAAGTTGATAGCCAACTTCAAAAGGAGAAACAATAGTCTTATAACCTTCTATAAGTCCCAAGTCTTCCATCTTTTTAATACGCTCTGAAACCGCTGGGGAACTGACGCCAACACGACGTCCAATTTCGGCATTAGAGAGCCGAGCGTTCTCTTGTAAACACCTTAAAATCTTCCAATTAAGACTATCAATATTCATTTAATGAAATTTAACTATAAATAATTAAAATCTAAAGCAAATATACGCTTTTACTTTAAAACCTAAAGTTGAATCTAATTTCTTGTGACTAATTTTGATAAAAACGCTAAGAAAAAAGAATATGTCTCCAAATACCCCATTAAATCTATCGGAATTACCGATTTATAAAAAAGCAGTTGAGATTTTCATGCTTTCTCAAAACATTTCCATGTATCTAAATCACGATTTATCTGTTTTAAAAAATGATGGTACCGAGGACTCTAACATTTACTTTTCAGGAGATATCGTACAACAATCGGTATCACTAGCTCCAGAAATTTTAAATGTAGAATTAGAGCGTTATTCAGAAAGAAAATATAAGCACATTGCTTCTCTTAAACGTCTTACCAATATGCTTTATAAAAACTCCTACCGTTTAGAGCGTTCAAACAGTAATGGTAAAGACTTCCTACCAATTTTACGTAGTGAATTAAAAAAGTTTAAAAAACTACAGCGTACTTGGTTACTAACGCTTTAATTAATTTTGTTCGCTTATTTCTATCGCAAGGTAGCGGATGTGGTAATATTAAATAGATACCATCAATACTTATCTATTATAAAAACTATAAGCAATTTAATCACTGTGTCTTTGTATAAAAAAGAACCACACAACAATCAATCAACATTTTAAGTTTAAAGTTGTGGTATTAGGTTTTATAGTACTCTAATGAAAAAAAGCCAAATAATCATAAATCTACTTGGCTTTTATTATTCAATGAATTAAGATTTCCCCAATTATTATTATAGATCTTCGGTATAATCCCATAATTTTGGATTATTATTTTCATCTAAAAGAATATTAACGATTTGTTCAGAAATCCTCACTTTTATTAACAAATCATGGTTTCTATAAAATTCTTTTATTTTTGACCCAATCTCTGGTTGAATAAAAAGCAAATCCTTAAGTCTTTTTTTTATTCTTGGTAAAGGAGTCCTAGCTTTTAAAAATGATAGTTCAACAGCTTTGGTAATTAAGTTTTGCATCAGATAACAGGTTGTTTCATAATCTTTTTGAAATATGTCATTAATATCTTCGAGAATAGTCATCAGTTCAATTTTTTTAAGATTAAGTTCCTTTTTTGAAGCAACATATCCAGTACCTGCCAATACTTTTGCCTTTTCAACAAGACTTTGTATCTCTGGTGTTTCGTTTCCATAAACAACTTTACCTGTAGAAATTATGTCGGCCGTGACAGGCCTGTTTTTATTATATTCTTCTTTAAAATAGTTATCAATATGAGACAAATTGTTTACAAAAAAATCACAAGGAACTTCATTGAATTTCTTGAAAACTCTTTTCCTGAAATTATCTGTATGTATAACATATATGTCTAAGTCACTATTAATATCTCCTTCCTTTCTAACAACACTTCCTCCAATAATGATACTCGTTACCTTTGGAAAATTATCTATAACATATTTTACAGCTTCTTTTTCTGCAATAATGTATTTATCCTTTATCATAAAAATGTTTTAACATATGATGTAATATTTCCACTTTCCTTTTAATTCTTCACTTAATGGCTCTGTAACTGAAAAACCTAAATCTTCATCATAGAAAAAAGGATCTTTATTCTTTTCCGAAATATTTTTAAACCCGTTTAATAAATCAAATTCGTAACCTGGTATTATCGACGCCATCATTTGAGAAAAATAATAAGGTAGTGCTCTATTTATTAACTTATCTGGATTCCTTTGCTCATAATTTTCTAAAGAAAATTTTGGGTAACATCCATCTAATATTTTTTTTGGAACTTCCCAAAGAGGGAACCATAAGGGAATATCATCAATTGTTCGTATAGGAAAAGGTAAAGGCAACTTATTTTTTGTGACCTGAAACAAAGACTCAGCAAGAAGGTCTTCTAAATTTAATCCTGTTACCATTGCTTGAGCATCAAATTTTTTCACATATGCTTGCAAAACCTTACGAACGATTAAAGTTCCTAAAGCATCAATATCACTATCTTCAAATACCTCAAAAAATGCTTCTTCCCAGTTTTCTGATTTATTTTTTCCTATTATTTTACAAATTTCTTGTCCTCCAACAAGAATTAAATCAATGTCAGCTTCATCGCAAATATGTCTTGCCCTTTCTATTGCTGTATCCCACACATCTAAACCTGTACACATCACTGCAATAAGCTGGCTTTTTTTTATTGATTTGTTGTTAATAAGCGCTTTTAATAAGGTATTTGAATCGCCACCACCACTTATTCCAACAATAATTTTTCTATCATCAATATTTATTGTTTCTAAAAATACATCTACAGATTCGTATATATACTCAAAACATTTGCTGGGATTGAACTCAACATCAACTAACTTTTCAAATTTACTAGATTGAAAGGTATAGCTATTGCTGAAATCATTGTCTATGTTTTTAATCACAACATCTTTTTTTATAATTTTTGAAAAATTAATGTTACGGTTTGGTTGAAGGATGATTTTGAGTGCTCCATTTTTTTGATGCTCCTCAATTGATCGAGTTTTAATACCTTTTAATATACTTAGTACTTCATCATTATTTACACCATAGAAGTTAATAGATTGGTATGGCAAATTATTGAGGTCACAAAGTTCTGCTAAAGTTAAACTTTTAATAGGAGCATCAATTTGTAATTGGCCATGTGCAGTATTAAATATTATATCCATATATGATTTTTTTTTAATCTCTTATACAATTAATTTTTCAAAGGAAATGTAAGGATGTTAGGTCTAAGTAAAAGCATTTCCCTTTTATTAGAAACAAAGAACCCAGATTCTATTTCATAATTGAATCTGGGTACTTTGATGACTAAATTTACATTGAAATTACATTTGAACTTGGACCACAAATACTGCACACTCTAGATCCAGTAAGATAAGCTTCTCCATTCATGTAGGCTGACTTTGTTGGAGTTACATCTGTATCATTTATGAAAGATGATTTCCATACTTTAACTTTTTGATTTACTAAAACATTCATATTTAATTGTATATAAATTAATGCTTACTTTCAGATTTTAGGGTCGCTGTTTGGGCTTGTCCGACCTTAGTTGCTTTTTATAAACTATTTCTTTTTTTTGTTCCATAAGTAGGATTAACTTCCATAAGCAGGGTTAACATAAAATGTTTATTAAAAACTCCAATATTATAAGTATTATCAACTATATTTCTAAGAATTAACCTACAATTTAAAAGATTTTATTGTAAATGGAAAAATTTTAACTCAGTTAAAAAAAAAAGTTAACTTTTAGGAAACATAGTTAACCTTTAAGTAACATGCAGATTTTAAGAAAGTTAGATATTATCGAATGAAATTTTTAGAATTTGCATAGAGCAAGACGAATTTATAATAAGGAATAGTAAAATCTGAAAATTAAAAATACACCTATGACCTAACCTATGAATACATATATTTTCAACTGTTCTTACAAACCATATTCTCCATAGAATATTTTAATCTTTTCGACTACTCTCATTCTAAACCCAAGAAGTAAAACCTATAGACGCTAATAACGTTTATATTTTTTCAGATTTATTTGATGTAACAACCATCATTTTAGCCATTTATTATGTTATAAAACTAGAATTAACTTTAATAGAGATTATTACCTTCATATCGTTAATAGACCAAATTGGTATAACCATAGAAAACGAATAGCACCAAATTAAATATTAGAAAACATAGCAGCAATAATTGAATAAGTAATTCGATCACACACTTTTTACAAAAACCAAAAAGAGGTTAGCCGCTTACATATTTCTACGGTACTGACCTCCTACTTGAAATAAGGCACTCGTTATTTCTCCTAAAGAACATACTTTGCATGCTTCCATCAATGCTTCAAAAATATTTTCATTGTGAATGGCTTTCGTTTGCAGTTCTTTTAATAAAGCTTTTGTATCATTGATTTCGTGAAGATTTTCTAAGGTTTTTATTTGAAATTGTTTTTCTTCTTCTGTGGCACGAATCACCTCTTTTGGAAGTACTGTTGGTGAGCCTTTTGAACTTAAAAATGTATTGACTCCAATTATAGGAAACTTGCCATTATGTTTTAAAGTTTCATAATACAGACTTTCTTCTTGAATTTTACTACGTTGATACATGGTTTCCATAGCGCCTAAAACACCACCTCGTTCTGTAATTCTATCGAATTCAAGCAATACAGCTTCTTCAACTAAATCGGTCAATTCCTCAATAATAAATGATCCTTGAATTGGATTTTCATTCTTCGCTAATCCTAATTCTTTATTTATAATAAGTTGAATGGCCATAGCACGACGCACAGATTCTTCAGTTGGCGTCGTGATCGCTTCATCGTAAGCATTAGTATGTAAGGAGTTACAATTATCATATATAGCATATAAAGCCTGTAAGGTCGTACGAATATCATTAAAATCTATTTCCTGAGCATGTAAACTGCGTCCAGATGTTTGAATATGATATTTAAGCATTTGCGCTCTCGTATTAGCACCGTACTTATGCTTCATAGCTTTGGCCCAAATTTTCCGAGCGACACGACCAATAACCGCATATTCTGGATCGATCCCATTGGAAAAGAAAAACGATAGATTCGGACCAAATTTATTAATATCCATTCCGCGGCTTAAATAATACTCTACATAAGTAAAGCCATTAGAAAGGGTTAAGGCTAATTGTGTAATGGGGTTAGCACCTGCTTCGGCTATATGATAGCCAGAAATAGATACCGAATAAAAATTACGAACATTATGATCAATAAAATATTCTTGCACATCCCCCATTAATCGCAATGCAAACTCCGTTGAGAAAATACAAGTATTTTGAGCTTGATCCTCTTTTAAAATATCAGCTTGAACGGTTCCTCGAACTTGTGCAATGGTTTTTGTTTTTATATCATTATAAATGTCTAACGGCAATACCTTATCTCCAGTAACACCTAGTAGCATCAACCCTAAACCATCATTACCTTCTGGTAATTCGCCATGATATTTTGGCCTTTCTCTTCCTTTGTATATGGCAGCTATTTTAGCTTCAATTTCCTTTTCTAAACCTTTTTCTTTGATATAAATTTCGCATTGCTGATCGATTGCGGCATTCATAAAAAAACCTAACAACATAGGTGCTGGACCATTAATAGTCATACTTACAGAAGTCATGACATCTGCCAAATTGAAACCAGAATACAGCTTTTTAGCATCATCTAAACAACAAACAGAAACACCAGCATTTCCTATTTTTCCGTAAATATCAGGGCGGTGATCTGGATCGTTACCGTAAAGCGTCACACTATCAAATGCAGTAGATAAACGTTTTGCAGGCAATCCCATACTTACATAATGAAAACGACGGTTGGTACGTTCTGGTCCTCCTTCTCCCGCAAACATACGTGCTGGGTCTTCCCCAGTTCGCTTAAATGGGTATAAACCTGATGTAAAAGGAAATTCTCCTGGAACATTTTCTTGTAAACACCAGCGTAAAATATCTCCCCATGCTTGATATTTAGGTAATGCCACTTTCGGAATTTGAGTATGCGATAAGGACTCTGTATGTGTTTCAATTTTAATTTCTTTATCTCGAACTTTAAACGAATAGATTGGATTCTTATACTTGTTTACTTTTTCATCCCAACCTATTATAACCTCCCAATTATAAGGATCTAAATTTAGTTTTACTCTATCAAATTCCTTCACTAATAAATTTAAAAATGACTGATCATTGTCATGCTGAGCCTGTCGTAGAATCTCTTCATAATTTAATCCAAGTTTCCCAATAAAAGACCTTTCAATGGTGTCCAATGTGACATTCGTAACAGAACAAATCGTTTTATAAATACCATAAAGTTTTTGAGCGACTTCTACTTGGCTATTTGCTTTTTGATCATACGCTCTATTCATTTCTGCTATTTCGGATAAATAACGTGTTCTTGAAGGTGGAATAACAAAAATCTTCTCACTCATTTCATCAGAAATGGTAAAAGTTGATTTTAAATCGGCATGAGCCTTTTCAACCAATTTATCCATGATCGCTTTGTAAAGCGTATTCATTCCTGGGTCATTAAATTGAGAAGCTATGGTTCCAAAAACAGGCAATTCATCTTGCGGAACCTCCCAAAGGTTGTTATTACGCATGTACTGTTTTTTAACATCCCGTAAGGCATCTAAAGAACCGCGTTTATCGAACTTATTGATGGCAACCAAATCTGCAAAATCTAGCATATCAATTTTTTCTAACTGTGTTGCAGCTCCAAATTCAGGAGTCATAACATATAATGATACATTAGAATGTTCTATAATTTCAGTATCAGATTGTCCAATACCAGATGTTTCTAAAATAATTAAATCGTATTCGGCAGCTTTTAAAACTTCAACCGCTTCATTTACATATTTAGATAATGCTAAATTAGACTGACGTGTTGCTAAACTACGCATGTATACACGTGGGGAATTAATCGCATTCATACGAATTCGATCTCCTAATAATGCTCCACCAGTTTTTCGCTTTGAAGGATCAACTGAAACAATTCCAACCGTTTTTTCTGGGAAATCGATTAAAAACCGTCTAACTAATTCATCAACTAAACTAGACTTTCCAGCACCTCCAGTTCCTGTGATACCCAAAACGGGCGTTTTAGAATTCTTATTCTTAGAATGAATTTTATCTAAAGTATCTTTAGCCACTTCTGGAAAATTTTCGGCCGAAGAAATAACACGTGCTATAGACTTTGGATTCTTTTTTTCCAAATCATCAACTTCTCCATTTAAAGCATCCCCAATGGCAAAATCTGATTGTTTAACCAAATCATTAATCATGCCTTGCAATCCCATTTTACGTCCATCATCGGGAGAATAAATACGAGTAATCCCATAATCCATCAAATCTTTAATCTCAGAAGGTAGAATTACACCACCTCCGCCTCCAAAAATTTTAATATGATTGGCTCCTTTTTCCTTCAACAAATCATACATATATTTAAAATACTCATTATGCCCACCTTGATATGAAGTTAAACAAATGGCATTTACATCTTCTTGAATTGCAGTGTTTACAACCTCTTCCACACTTCTATCATGTCCTAAATGGATAACTTCAACCCCAGTGGCTTGAATAATTCTGCGCATAATATTTATCGAAGCATCATGACCATCAAATAATGATGCTGCGGTAACTATACGTACTTTATATTTTGGTTTGTAGGGTGCTTCTTGGATCATTCGTAAAGAATCTTAGTTTTAAGTGTTGCAATTTACGAAATATTCAAAAAAATAAAGCATTTACATAAAATTATCTAAAATTATAATAACAATGATCTCTTATATATTTTTTAGATTAATTTTGACCGCTAATTGATTTTAAATCACATGAATAAGATTACGCTTTTAATACACTGTAAAGATCGTCCCAACATCATCGCTTCTGTAACTAATTTTATTGCTAAAGAAGGCGGGAACATTGTATATATAGACCAACATGTAGACAGAGAGCAGAACATCTTTTTCATGCGTTTAGAAAGCGAATTTACCCTAGACACTTTTACTACAGATGGTTTTAAAGAATCATTTAAGCATGCTTTAGCCGATGAGTTTGAAATGAAATGGCGTATTTATTCTTCGGAAATCAAGCCAAAAATGGCCTTATTTATTTCTAAATATGATCATTGTTTATATGATTTGCTAGGACGTTATAATTCTGGGGAGCTCAATTTAGAAATTCCTTTTATAATAAGTAATCACTTAGATTTAAAACCTATTGCTGATAATTTTAAAATTCCGTTTCATCATATCCCCGTTACAAAGGACACAAAAAATGAAGCTGAAAACAGACAATTAGAATTATTAGAAAAACACAACATAAACTTTATAGTGCTGGCAAGATATATGCAAATTGTTTCTGGAAAGCTTATAAACAAGTACCCCAACAAAATAATTAATATTCACCATTCTTTTCTTCCAGCATTTGTAGGTGCAAAACCATATCATTCGGCATATAAGCGTGGCGTTAAAATTATTGGAGCGACCAGCCATTATGTCACCGAAGAACTTGACGCGGGACCAATAATAGAACAAGATGTAGCGCATGTGTCTCACACACATTCTATTAAAGATTTAATAGCAAAAGGACGCGACTTAGAAAAAATTGTTTTGGCCAATGCTGTTAAATTACATTCCGATAGAAAAGTGATGGTTTATAATAACAAAACTGTGATCTTTTCTTAAAAAACACCATTATTTTACAGAAACAAACATCTGAATGTCAATATATTAAAATAATTTTTGATATTTTTTTAATAAAGTTGTGACTTTATTTTTTATTCGTGTCTAACAAACAGGTTTAAGATAAAACCCCATGATTGGATGTTTCAATGAAGCGCTAATTTGGATATTATTTAGTTTGCACAAAAGGCACCTAACTCTCACAAGGTGCCTTTTATATTAATCCAATTTCAAAAAAAGTATATTTGAAGTAATTCTAACATCTAAAACATATATTTGTTAAACATATAAAAACCCAAAACTATGATTCGTAAATTTTTAGCAGTTCTATTAATTTTTAATCTTACTGCATGTGCTGAGTTGCAACAAGTCGTTAATCAATTACCTCAAGGCAGTGGTGGGGTTATTGGTAATACAGAAATTGCTTCTGGATTAAGACAGGCCTTAGACTTTGGTATAGATAAACAAGTAACAAAGCTGACACAAACTGATGGTTTTTTTAAAAATGAATTAGTAAAAATATTATTACCACAAGAATTGCATAAAGTTGATAAAGCGCTTAGAGATGTTGGACTAAGTAAATTAGCAGATGAAGGCTTAAAAGTACTTAACAGGGCAGCTGAAGATGCTGTAAAAGAAGCCACACCTATCTTTGTTGATGCTGTTAAAGGTATTACGTTTGCAGATGCTAAAAATATTCTACTTGGTAATAATGATGCAGCAACTCGATATTTAAATAGCAAAACTCAAACAGCTTTATATAATAAATTTAGCCCTGTTATTAAAAACTCATTTAGTAAGGTCGGAGCAGATAAAATTTGGAATAACTTAATTAATAAATATAACAACCTTCCTTTTACAAATAATGTGAATCCCGACCTAACCGATTATGTTACTGGTCAGGCTTTAAAAGGTGTATTTACTATGATCGCTGTTGAGGAAACTGAAATTAGGACTAAGTACTCTTCAAGAACAACAGATTTATTAAAAAAAGTCTTTGCTTTGCAGGATAATTAAATAAAACACTGACTATTAAAAACCGAATGTTAAGTCATTCGGTTTTTTTATGCACCCATCAAAATTATACTTTTCATTACAGCTTCTACATCTAAGGTTTTGTTCACAATTATCCATTTTGGTTAGTGCCTTAAAATTTTAATTAGGCTTCCTTTTCGCAGAAATGGTAACTTCGACTGTAATCCCAAGGCTAGCCTCAAAAATTTATTTCTGATAAACAAATGTTTATAACCATCTAAAAATGAACACTCTTTAAAGAAATAGTTCCAATATTTCTTTCAGTTCCTGAATAAATAATGTATATTTAGTTACTTACTATTTCGTGGGGGGATACATGGAAAAAATAGACGACATAAAAATTCATCAAAGAGTACTCAATAAGAGATACAAAGAGCTTATTGAGCAAGCTTACAATTTTCGCCAAACAGATTCTGCTCTAAGTGATATTTCTGAATATCGAGCTATTGAACTACTTGATAAGCTTAATCGGTTAAAATACTTGTATAGAGAGTCTTCTCAACAACTTTCTCATTAAGATTTAGCAATTCTTTAACTTTCTAATTACGTCCAAGATATACAATTGTACGTATTTTATAAAAAAACAAGTTATGAGCACACATTTTTGTAGAGTTGGTAAAATAAAACCCAATCTAAATAAGCTAATTAGCTTAAAAGAATTAGAAAATAAAATTGCAAACTTTGTAGAAGATACTACTAAGCTTGATTATTCTCAAGATTTAGGCGCAAGTTTTTAAAATACTTAAAAGCTTTAGCTAATCTGGAACCATACCAAGAAAACATCTCACCATCTGCTAATACGATAGCAGCTTTGGGATAAAATTTTTGTATGTCTTTTTTATGCTTTTCTTTAAACGGGTAAGGCTCGCTAGATAAAAGCACCATATTCACATCTTTATTTATAGCCGATTCACAAAGCTCAATCTCTGGGTAACGAATCTCTTTTTCAAAAATATTTTCAAACTTATTAAGCTTTAGCAAATAATTAATAAACGTATTATTAGCAGCAACCATCCATGGATCTTTCCATATAAAATAAACGGTTTTTAATGTTTGCTTATTTTTTATAAATGTGTTAAACCCCTGTAACTCTTTTTGAATGTTATCAATGATACCTAAAGCTTCTTTTGATTTATTAAAAAGCGCTCCATATTGATGAATCAATTCCAAACTATCATTAATTGTGAAGATATCTGAAACATGCACATTACAAATAGCTAGGCAAGCTTCTACAATATCTTTAGTGTTTTCTTCTTTATTACAAAGTATAATATCGGGTTGTAGAGCTATAATTTTATCTAAATGAATTTGTTTTGTACCACCAACAACAGCTACTTCTGTTCTAATATGGTTTGGATGGACACAAAACTTAGTAACACCAACAAGCAAATTTTCCAAACCTAAATCAAACAATAATTCGGTTTGACTTGGTACTAACGAAATAATGCGTTTTGGTGTTTCTTTTAAATGAATAATTCTGTTTAGTTGATCTTTTATTATTTTAGTAGGCTTCATTCTAATTAATATACATGTTTCTGGTTATTTCTTAATGAGTATAAAAACTTGTTTAATTCTTAGAATACGGTTTTAAATTTCCATGCTCTTGAATAAATATTGTAGAAGTAAGAAATAAAAATATTTATTTCATATTCTTTTAGATCTATAATTCTTATGAAGCCCTTTTAAAGTATTTTTTTTCTGATTTTAATTAATTTGTTATTATTCAAATCTACATTTCAATTCTACTTCAGGCTCCATTAAGTAAGTAAAAATAATAGCATTATTTAGAAAAGGTTGCTCTAATATAAATTCAAGAGGTATTGTTAATGACGATTCATTTCTATACAACCAAATATCTCCATGAATATGCACTTTAGTGTCCAATAAAATTTTTTCATAAGTCCCCATGTCCAATGACTTCAAATCAACTTTTTTATCTGGCAATTGTGATAGATTAAGGTTGGAGTTAGCATGGGATGATACCGATTCACGCACATTTAAAACACTTCCAACTTCATATTCTTTAGAATCTGAGTTGTTCTTAGAATGTGTTAAAAGAGATAGATTTATTAATACATTCTCTGGTATTAATATAACGTTTTTGTTGAATTGAGGAAGCAAATTAAATAAAATTGGGACATAACATTCTCGATACAATAAGGCATCCAATGTTTCACTAATGAGTATATGAAATGAGTTTGGGTTTGAAACTTTAAAAGTCACTGCATCTGCTAAATAAAATTCTTTAATATGGTTAGATAATTCCAGTGAATTGATTAATTTTTTAGCAGAATTAAATGAATTTTCATTAATTTCAAGCAACGAAAACTGCACTTCTTCTGGCTGAAAAAAAGGAGCCACTAAAGTTATAAATGGCGCATATGGACCACACCCTGCATAAAATACATTTATCAATTCCCCAGGTTGCTTTTTTTGCTTTTCCAGGATGGCTAAAACAATTGCCTTTAAGAATTTAATAGTTCTTTTGTAATCTAATAAGCATTGCGCTGCATAGTTTAACCCTAAAGCCTTTCCTTTTGCCGTAGGAATTGCAGCCAAATGCTCTATTTTGAAATCATATCCAGTAATTTCTGTAATTTGTTGAAAGTGAGTGTGAATTTCATTTAGACTTTTCTCAGCCTCTTCTTGATTCATTGAATTTTCCAATAGAGAAGAAATCAATTTTCTGATAATACCAATTATTTTCTTTTCAATCATTATTTATATATAGACTTTATAGTATTTGAAAAAATCTTTGCTTTTCTAATTACTTATAACATATAGATAAACAACCTAATGTGTTTATTATATTTATCTAATATAGTAAGTTTACTTGAAATACATCATGGATTAATCCTATAAAAAAACCAATGCCTGAATAACAAATACAACAGGTTTTCAATTTTAATATAACGTGGTCTAACACAAAATTTAGTAATACGACTAAATGAGTTTTCAAAACCTAAATTACGTCACTATTCGGTTTGACATGCTACTAACAAAACCATGAGTTTTGAGATTCCTTTTAAATAAAGAACTTTTTCAAGTTGGTTTTTGAGATTCTTTACTTCGTTCAGAATGACAACTAACTATTTAGGATAATTTCCATTTGTTGTTGAAGTTCTTTTGCTTTTAACGCAGCGGCTTCTGCAAAATCGACTTCTTTGGAAGCATAAATAATGCCTCGCGAAGAATTAATAAGTAGCCCTATGTTATCATCGCTCATTCCATATTTACAAACTTCTTGCAAGTCCCCTCCTTGCGCTCCTACTCCAGGGACTAAAAGAAAACTATCAGGAATAATTTTTCTTATGTCTGCAAAATATTCAGCTTTAGTAGCTCCAACAACATACATTAAATTTTTAGAATTTGTCCAAGACTTAGACGTTTCTAAAACTTGTTTATAAAGTTCTTTTCCTTCAATAGTTTTTGTTTGAAAATCGAATGCTCCAGTATTAGAAGTTAGTGCCAGCATAATAGTATGTTTATCTTTAAACGCTAAAAAGGGCTCTACCGAATCTTTTCCCATATATGGAGCAACAGTAACACTATCGAAAGCTAAATCTTCAAAAAAAGCTTTAGCATACATGGTACTGGTATTACCTATATCACCTCGTTTAGCATCAGCAATCGTGAAAATCTCTGGGTGCTTTTCATTTAAATAATGAATGGTTTTCTCTAAAGACTCCCACCCTTTTATACCATATGCTTCGTAAAATGCAGTGTTTGGCTTATAGGCCACACATAAATGATGTGTAGCATCTATAATCGCTTTGTTAAAAGCAAAAATAGGATCTTCTTCTTTTAAAAGGTGCGATGGAATTTTATTTAAATCGACATCTAATCCTATGCATAAAAAGGATTTCTTTTTTTTGATTTGCTGAACGAGTTGGTTTGTTGTCATCTAATATTGAAATAATAAAGTTCCTTTAATGTCTTTTTCATCAACAAAACCTCTATGTCTTGAGTCATATGAATTATCTCTGCTATCTCCTGCAAAAAAATATTTTCCTTTTGGTAAAATTATCGGTCCAAAACTATTTGTACCCCAATTCAATTTTCCTTTGAAAAAATCCTTAGATAAATTCGTGGAATTGCGATCAATGCAGCGATCAATTTTAATTGGAAGATTTTCAACAAAATCCTCATCCAAATAAGTGAAAACAGAATCTTTTTTAAACTGAAAAGTTTCAATAGTTGCATTTATGGGCAAAAATGGTTTTACATGTTTATCATAAAACTCCTTATGTATAACATAAGAATATCTTAAATTAAGATTTTCATCAACGTTTATATCATTCACAAAAAACACTCCATTTTTACACTCAATTTTATCATTCGGTACAGCTATTAATCTTTTTACTATAGTAAGTCCATCTAAACTATCAGAAAATTTAAAATATGCAAAATCAAAGACTTTCGGTTTAACTAAATTAGTACCCACAAAATGCGCATCCAATTTTAAATTAGGCTCATTTGATGTACTAGATATATTAAAAAATCCTAAAACTCCAGAAATTCTAGCTAACCCAAATAGAATTAACCCCCCAATTAATATATTTCTAATTATTTTCTTCATTAAGAAACCTCTCAATAAATTATTGAGGTTTAACATTTTTAATTGAAACTTAACCACTACAAAGTGGATTCCTGCCTTCGCAGGAATGACAGTTTTAAATCACATCATCATTAGCTTTCAACTTTTCAGTATTTTCAGCTAACATCAATTCATCTATAATTTTTTGAATATCCCCATTTACAATATTACTTAAATCATAAAGCGTTAATCCAATTCTATGATCAGTTACACGGCCTTGCGGATAATTATAGGTTCTAATCTTCGCACTCCTATCTCCCGAAGAAACCATACTACCACGTTTAGCAGCGTCTTCTTCATTTTTCTTTGCCAACTCCATTTCGTATAAACGGGAACGCAATACTTTAAAGGCTTTCTCTTTATTTTTATGTTGAGATTTCTGATCTTGACATTGTGCGACCAATCCTGTTGGGATATGTGTTAAACGCACCGCCGAATAGGTTGTGTTTACAGATTGACCTCCTGGCCCCGACGAACAGAAAAAATCGATACGGACTTCTTTTGGGTTAATTTCCACATCAAACTCTTCTGCTTCTGGAAATACCATAACCGTTGCCGCACTTGTATGTACACGTCCTTGAGTTTCAGTCTGTGGCACTCGCTGTACACGGTGTACTCCTGCTTCAAATTTTAAAGTTCCATACACATCTTCCCCACTAACTTCAAACTGAATTTCTTTAAAACCTCCATTAGTACCTTCACTAAAATCTACGGTATCTACTCGCCAGCCTCTACCTTCACAATATTTAGTATACATTCTAAATAAATCACCTGCAAAAATACTAGCTTCATCTCCACCAGTTCCAGCACGTAATTCTACCACTGCATTTTTAGCGTCTTCTGGGTCTTTAGGTATTAAAAGTACTTTTATCTCTTCTTCTAATTTAGGAATGCCTTCTTTAGCCTCATCATATTGCATTTTAGCCATTTCTACCATTTCTGTATCACTACCATCGGTAATAATAGATTCGGCTTCCTCTAAATTATCTGTAAGTTCTATGTATTGTGCTCGCTTTTCCATAAGGATTCGCAAGTCTTTATATTCTCTATTAAGTTCTACATAACGTTTTTGATCTGTAATAATGTCTGGTTGAATAATTAAATCACTAACCTCATCAAAACGCTGTTTTACTATTTGTAATTTCTCTAACATCTACCTTTTTAATTGGGAACCAAAAATACGATAATTTATGAACTCTCAATACTTACATAACAATCTAATTAGATTGTTATTGAAAATATTTACCAGTTTGAACCGTTATTTATAATACGATGCAAAAATTGTCCTCTATATTAGTTTTTTACAAGCCTTTTATGCTTTACTCTATAGTAATAAGTCTGGTTTTATTACCTTTTTGTGGAAATATAATTTTTCTTGTCATTGCAGTAAAACTTTTTCTGACTCTTTTCTTGTGGTATTTTATTAATGAAACAAAAGCAAAACGCACATTGATTTTATATAAAAATCTAGGCATATCAACTTTTAAATTATTTTTTATTTTCTTTATTATTGATTTATTTATAACAACACCATTTCTTTTAATTCTTAAAGAATTCACATGATTATTGAAATTGATAATGTTGAGCTTTATTTTAATAATAAACGGATCTTAAATGGCGTTTATCTAAAAGCAGAAACAGGGAAAGTAACTGGAATATTAGGAAGTAATGGTTGCGGAAAGAGTTGTTTATTAAACATTGCATTTGGTAATTTAAAGTCTAAATACAAACTTGTACGTATAGATAATAAACCTATTCTAAAACCTTTATACCAAACAAAATTAGTTGGCTATTTACCTCAATATAATTTTATCCCTGATCGGATGAAGTTAAAAACGGCTTTCAAGCTTTTTAATGTTTCATGGGATGACTTTATTAGTGATTTTGAGTCTTTTAAACCATACAAAGACTTCTATTTCAATAAACTATCTGGCGGTGAATGTCGTTTAGTGGAAACTTATATTATTTTGAAAAGCAATCGAAAAATACTATTGCTGGATGAACCTTTTTCTCATGTAGCGCCTTTACATATTGAAAAAATAAAAGAGATAATTTCCATAGAAAAACAGCATAAAGCTATTATAATTACAGATCATATGTATGAACATATCATTGATGTTTCAGGCACTATTTATCTTTTAAAAAATGGTTGCACTAAATTAATTGACACTATAAAAGAACTAGAAGACTATAAATACCTAAGTATAAACACATTGTATTAAACAAAAAAGTTGTTTAAATAATATGTCACGACGAGCACAGTTGAGATGTCTTAAAACTTATACATTAAAAGGTTCTTGACTGCACTCGAACAGACATTAGTTTTTATTTACAGCCATTAACAAAATTAACCACACTTAGAAGACCCGCAATCTTTACAAGTCAAACAACCTTCCTGATATATTAAATTTTCAGATTTACAAGAATCGCAAGTATGGCCTTTAACCTGTGTCCCATCTGCTACATAGCGTTTTAATGCACGTCCTACCCCATTTTTCCATGTATTAATAGACGCGCTATCTAATTGTAAACTATTAATTAAATCTACAATTTTATCAATAGGCATGCCATGACGAAGTGTGCTTGATATGAGTTTTGCATAGTTCCAAAACTCTGGGTTAAATTTATGAGATAAGCCTTCTATTGTCGTTTTATAGCCTCTTTTATTTTCATATTGAAAATCGTAACGAGATGAACCATTTTCTGTTCTATTTTTTATTATTAATCCATTGTTTACCCAACGAGGAATTAAAATACCATCTTCATCATCTGTTAAGCCTGTAAAAATCTCATAAGGTTTCTCTTCAATGATACCAATAAAAGCAATCCATTTTTCTTTATTATTCTGAAAACGAACCACATCAGCTTCCAATACCTGTGGACGCTTTACAGGAAAAGGCGTTAACAAATCTTTAGACGTTTTCTCTTTTTTATCATCATTAGAAACTAAAACGCCTGAACGAGAACCATCTCTATAAACAGTAACTCCTTTACAACCTACCTCCCATGCTTTTAAATATAATTCGCCTACTAAATCTTCAGAAACATCATTGGGGAGATTAATAGTTACACTTATGGAATGGTCTACCCATTTTTGAATCGCTCCTTGCATACTCACTTTACTTAACCAATCCACATCATTTGAAGTAGCTTTATAGTATGGTGATTGCTTTATTAAATCATTTATCGCCTCTTGAGAGAAGTTTTTAGAGGCATCAATACCGTTTACTTCCATCCATTGTTTAAATCTATGATGAAAAACAACATATTCTTCCCAGGAATCACCAACTTCATCAACAAAGTCTATACGCACGTCTTTATCATTCGGATTTACTTTCCTTCTACGTTTATAAACGGGTAAAAATACAGGCTCAATACCTGATGTTGTTTGTGTCATTAAACTCGTTGTACCAGTTGGAGCTATAGTAAGTAAAGCAATATTTCTTCTACCGTATTCTAACATTTCATAATACAACTTACTATCTGCTTCTTTTAAACGTTGTATAAATGGATTATTCTTTTCACGTTCAGAATCAAAAATAGCAAAGGCACCACGTTCTTTTGCTAAATGTACCGATGCTCTATAGGCTTCTATGGCTATTGTTTTGTGTACCTCCAAAGAAAAAGCATTCCCTGCTTCACTACCATATTGAATACCCAATGCTGCTAACATATCCCCTTCTGCCGTAATACCAATTCCTGTTCTGCGCCCTTCTTCTGCTTTTCGTTTTATATTAATCCATAAATTACGTTCGGTCGCTTTCACCTCATCCAACTCTGGATCTGCATCAATTTTCTGTAAAATTGTATCAATTTTTTCTAACTCTAAATCAATAATATCATCCATGATACGTTGCGCCGCTACAATATGTTTTTTGAATAAAGCAAAATCAAACTTAGCATGTTTTGTAAAAGGGTTTTCGACATAAGAAAACAGATTAATAGCTATAAGTCTACAAGAATCATAAGGACACAAAGGAATTTCTCCACATGGATTTGTAGATACTGTTTTATAACCCAAATCGGCATAACAATCTGGAATGGATTCCTTTATAATTGTGTCCCAAAACAAGATGCCAGGTTCGGCAGATTTCCACGCATTATGAACAATTTTTTTCCATAAATCGTTTGCCTTAATAGTTTTAGATACTTTAGGATTTTTACAATATATTGGGTATTTCTGAATATAGTCAGTACTATTTTTTACAGCTTTCATAAAATCATTATCCATTCTAACCGATACATTGGCTCCTGTAACTTTACCCTGTTCTAATTTTGCATCGATAAAATCTTCTGAATCTGGATGATTAATGGATACCGATAGCATCAATGCGCCACGTCTTCCATCTTGTGCAACTTCTCTGGTAGAATTAGAATAGCGTTCCATAAAAGGAACAATACCTGTAGAAGTTAATGCTGAATTCTTAACCGAAGAACCTTTTGGACGAATATGAGACAAATCATGTCCTACACCTCCTCTACGTTTCATGAGCTGAACCTGCTCCTGATCAATTTTCATAATACCTCCATATGAATCTGATTCTCCCGAGTTTCCAATTACAAAACAATTAGAAAGTGATGCTATTTGAAATGGATTTCCTATGCCTGCCATAGGACTACCTTGTGGCACTATATATTTAAAATCTTTAATTAAATTAAAAATATCATCTGTAGATAATGGATTTGCATATTTTTTTTCAATTCTTGCTAATTCATTAGCAATTCGAAGATGCATATCATTTGGAGTTAACTCATAAATATTTCCCTGAGAATCTTTAAGTGCATATTTATTTAACCAAACGCGAGCTGCTAAATCGTCATTTTTAAAATATTTTAATGATGCATTAAAGGCCTGGTCTTGTGTGTACGTTTTTAGTGAAGTTTTTGTCACATTATCATTCATTAGTAAGTTGTATTTTGGATTATTTAATTAAAGCATAAATAAACTGAAAGTGTACAACTTAAAATATGATAAAAATCATAAAGGGCACAAGTAAAACCATTCAAAATATTGATTTTCAATATTTTGAATATTTATCAACATTAAAAAGTTAACAAATTTTTGAAATAAAAAAAGGAAGGTTATTTTAAAAATCGACAGCAAATCCAACACCCAAAATCTGTTTCCACTGTATCTTAGCACCAGCTTCATCAAACTCACCTTCAACATCTGAAGGTTCTTTCGTTTTTACATCATCATCATATTTTAAATGAGAACCAAAAGTAGCTCTTATAAAGCTATTAACTTTGAAATTGAAATCGATTCTCCAATCTAAATCGACATTTCCAAAATTATTCACATAATCGGAATACAAACTCACAACATGCTTCATGTCTATGTTCTCTGCTACTTCTATTTTATAACTATTGGTTATCAAAATACCAACCTCTTCTCTTAAATGATCACCTGGGGTAATAACATTTCCGTCTGCATCTAATACTGCGGGAGTTACCCCAAATGAACCAGCATTAGCTAAATCTTCATCTAATACAAAGGTTGCTTTTAATGTTATTGGGGAAAAATAAAACGATAATTCCTCAATGTCTTTTCCATATTCCATACCACCACCAAAAAACAAATACCCAGGAGCTAGTAGTCTAGAAATTGGAGTTTCTTTATTGGGGTATTTATAACCATTGGTAAGCTGAGTTTTAAAATTAAGTCTTGCTGAATAAAACCAGTTTGATTCTTTATTAGGTTGATACCCTAGGTTTGAAGTGATTTCAAATAAATCGTCTGTTTTTCTTAACTCTCTTGCTTGCTGTTTATTTATTCCATAACGGAGAGAAACATCATTTCTCCAAGCAAAAAATTTATCTCTATAATTAGCAGAAGACTGAACTCCTAAAAGACCAGATATTGAATTACTACCACCAGAATTCCAGTTAGCAAATGCCACTTGACTAACATCTACGCTAGCCTTATTTTTTTGAATCCACTGCGGACCTTCTTTTTTCTTATTTTTTTTTTGAAAAAAAAGAGAATCTGGTTGTGCAGAAATTAATTGAAAAAAGAAAAAAAGAGGGATTAATAATACATTTTTCATAATTTAATAACTAGGTTGATTATACATATTAAAACCACCTATCAATAATTATTCCATTTACAACATATTAAGTAGGTTTTAGTAATTAAACTCTCCAAACTCAGATTTTATTGTCAGTTTTTTAGTTTTTGAAGTCTCTATCCTACCAATTACTTTAGCATCAACATTAAAAGATTTAGAAATAGCTATAATATTTTCTGCAACTTCTGGAGTTACATATAATTCCATTCTATGTCCACAATTAAAAACCTGATACATTTCCTTCCAATCGGTTTTAGATTGTTTTTGAATAAGTTTAAACAATGGTGGAATTGGAAACATATTATCTTTTATGATATGAAACTCATCTACAAAATGAAGGATTTTAGTTTGAGCACCTCCACTACAATGAACCATACCATGAATCGTTTCACTAGTGTATTCTGATAATATTTTTTTAATAATTGGTGCGTATGTTCTGGTTGGGGATAACACTAATTTACCTGCATCAATAGGAGAATCTTCAACAGCATCTGTTAGTTTTACTCCTCCAGAGTATACTAAATCTTCAGGAACAGACGCATCAAAACTTTCAGGGTATTTTTCTGCTAAATACTTGCTAAAAACATCATGTCTCGCAGATGTTAAGCCATTACTCCCCATACCACCATTATATGCTTTCTCGTAAGTGGCTTTTCCAAACGATTCTAAACCAACTATAACATCACCAGCTTTAATGTTAGCATTATCGATAACATCTTCTCGTTTCATTCTCGCTGTTACTGTAGAATCTACAATAATTGTTCTTACTAAATCACCAACATCCGCAGTTTCTCCACCTGTAGAATGAATTGTTACGCCAAACGATTTTAAGTCTTCAAGTAATTCCTCTGTACCATTAATAATGGCAGAAAGCACTTCTCCTGGAATTAAATTCTTATTTCTTCCAATGGTTGAAGACAACATAATATTATTGGTAGCACCAACGCATAATAAATCATCAATATTCATTATTAATGCATCTTGGGCAATCCCTTTCCAAACCGAGATATCGCCTGTTTCTTTCCAATACATATAAGCCAAGGACGACTTTGTTCCTGCCCCATCTGCATGCATAATCAAACAATAATCATCATCATTCGTTAAATAATCTGGTACTATTTTACAAAATGCTTTAGGAAATAATCCTTTATCTATATTCTTTATTGCATTATGCACATCTTCTTTGGATGCGGAAACCCCACGTTGTGCGTATCGTTTAGAAACTTCTTGACTCATAATATTTTATTGTGGTGCAAATTTAATTTTTTGATTTTAAAAAAAACCATTTTTTACAACAGGATTTCATAACTTTTGATAACTATCTTGTAAATAATAATTCGCGATATTTTGTTAATGGCCAAATCTCATCGTCAACCAACAATTCTAACTTATCACAATGGTACCGAATATCATCAAACAATGGCTTTACATTATTACAATATGCTAATGATTTCTTCTCAATATCTTCAATGGCATTTGCTTTTTTACGTTCGTTTATCATTTTTGTGACATTCACATTGATACCTTCTATATGACTAGAAATTTCTTCAATTAGATTAATTTGTTCTTTTGAAACTGAATTAAATTTTTTGTCAAATATTTCTTTTAATCCTCTAACATTTTCTATTAAAATATTTTGATACTTTACAGCTGTTGGCACTATATGATTACGAGCAATATCACCCAATACACGACTTTCAATTTGAATGTGCATAATGTAAGCTTCAACCTCGATTTCGTAACGTGCCTCTGCTTCAATTTTACTCATAACATTCATTTCTTCAAATAATGCTATGGTTTCTTTTGACACTTTAGCTTTTAAAGCTTCTGGTGTTGTTTTATTATTACTTAAACCTCTTTTCTTAGCTTCCTCTTCCCATTCTTTTCCATATCCATTACCTTCAAACAAAATGTTCTTAGTAGATTTAATATATTCTCTCAACACATTAAAAATAGCCTCATCTTTCTTTAAATCTTTCTTATCGATTAATTTATCAACTTCAATTTTAAAATCTTTTAATTGCTTCGCCACTATGGTATTTAAAATCGTCATAGGGTTGCCACAATTTGCTGTAGAACCGACCGCTCTAAACTCAAATTTATTCCCCGTAAATGCAAAAGGAGAGGTTCTGTTTCTATCGGTATTATCTAATAAAACATCAGGAATTTTGCCAACGACATTGAGTTTAAGCTCTGTTTTTTCCTGAGGCGATAATTTTCCTTTAGTGACACCTTCTAACTCTTCTAAAACTTTTGTTAATTGTTCTCCTATAAATACCGAAATTATAGCTGGCGGTGCCTCATTAGCTCCAAGCCTGTGATCATTACTAGCCGACGCAATTGCTGCTCTTAATAGTGCTTCATGTTCATGAACCGCTTTAATCGTATTAATGAAAAATGTTAAAAACTGGAGATTACTCATTGGGGTTTTCCCTGGCCCTAGTAAATTGATACCTGTATCTGTAGACAAAGACCAATTGTTATGCTTACCAGAACCATTGATGCCTTCAAATGGTTTTTCATGTAATAGCACTTTAAAATTATGACGTGAGGCTACACGTCCCATAATATCCATTAAAAGTGAGTTATGATCGACCGCCAAATTAGCTTCTTCGTAAATTGGAGCTAATTCAAACTGATTTGGTGCCACTTCGTTATGTCGTGTTTTTACAGGAATGCCTAATAACATACATTCTGTTTCCAATTCACGCATAAAATTCAATGCTCTACCAGGAATGGCTCCAAAATAATGATCATCTAGTTGTTGTCCTTTTGCAGGTGAGTGTCCTAATAATGTTCTACCTGTTAATGAAATATCTGGACGACTTGCAGCCAACATTTTATCAATTAAAAAGTATTCTTGCTCCCAACCTAAAGAGGAGGATACTTTCTTAACGTTTTTATCAAAATATTTACAAATAGCTGTTGCCGCATCATCCACAGCATGTAGTGCACGCAGCAAAGGTGTCTTATAATCTAATGCTTCTCCAGTGTAAGCCACAAAAATAGTTGGAATACATAAAGTTGTTCCATATATAAAAGCTGGAGATGTAGGATCCCAAGCAGTATAACCTCGAGCTTCAAAGGTATTTCTAATACCGCCACTTGGAAAACTAGAAGCATCTGGTTCTTGCTGTACTAATTGGCTTCCTCCAAATTTTTCTATAGCCATACCATTACCAATGGTTTCAAAAAATGCATCATGTTTTTCTGCCGTAGCACCTGTTAATGGTTGAAACCAGTGTGTATAATGAGTAACTCCTTTTGATAATGCCCAATCTTTCATAGAAGATGCCACTTGATCTGCGATACTTCTATCTATCTTTTTGCCATATTGAACAGCATTCATAACTCCCTTAAAAGCATCTTTTGTTAAATATTGACGCATGGTGTTTTCATTAAACACATGTTTTCCAAACAGGTCTGATCTACGTTCTTTTTCCTCTATAGTGACTGGCTTATAAGCAAGAGATTCTTTGATAGCATGAAATCTTAATGTTGACATTTTCAGAAATTAATTAGGTTTGGTAATGATTATATTATTAATGCAAAAATAAGTAGCTAAACCAATAAAAACATGAAAACACGAAAATTTATTGTTAACATTTTTACAATTTTTATATAAAATAATACTCTTTTTTTAAAATAATCCTTAAAATAATGGGGTATAAATAAAAATAACTAATACTTATACTAAAATACCCCCCATAAATATAAACTATTTATATAATAATTTATATTTGTGAATATTATTAAAATTTCATTCATAAAATATTCATTATGGCAAAAATTAAATTAGAATATCTTTGGTTAGATGGCTACAAGCCAACTCAAAATTTGAGAAGTAAAACGAAGGTAGAAGAGCACGAAAATTTCAAAGGTACATTAGACGAGATAGGAAACTGGTCTTTTGATGGATCATCAACACAACAAGCTGAAGGTGGATCTTCTGACTGTTTATTAAAACCTGTTGCGATATATCCAGATCCTGCTCGTGTAAACGGATACTTAGTAATGACTGAGGTTTTAAATGCAGATGGAACACCACACGAATCTAACGGTAGAGCTGGTATTGATGATGATGACAATGATTTCTGGTTTGGATTTGAGCAAGAATATTTTATCATGGACACAGATACACAATTACCTTTAGGATTCCCAATTGGAGGATATCCTGGACCACAAGGTATGTACTACTGCTCTGTTGGCGGAAGAAACACACATGGTAGAGATTTCGTAGAAGAGCATGCTAATTTATGTATTGATGCTGGTTTAAACTTTGAAGGTATCAACCAAGAAGTTGCTAGTGGTCAATGGGAATTCCAATTATTTGCTAAAGGCGCTAAGAAAGCTGGAGATGAAATCTGGATTGCAAGATATTTACTAGACAGATTAACAGAACAATACGGATACTATATTGAATACCACCCAAAACCAGTAAAAGGTGATTGGAATGGATCTGGTATGCACGCAAACTTCTCTAATACCACTTTAAGAACTTGTGGTTCTCAAGAAACTTACGAGAAAATATGTGAAGCGTTTAGACCTGTTACTAAAGAACACATTGAAGTATACGGTGAGTTTAACGACCAACGTTTAACTGGTTTACACGAAACAGCTTCTATTACTGATTTCTCTTATGGAGTATCAGATAGAGGAGCTTCTATTCGTATTCCTATTATTACTGTAGAAAAAGGATGGAAAGGCTGGTTAGAAGACAGAAGACCTGCTTCAAACGGAGATCCATACAAAATTGCTGGTAGAATTATTAAAACTGTTAAATCCGCTAACGTTTAATAAATCAAACCAACTAGTTTTGTTCATAATAAAAAAGGGCTTGCAAAATAATTGCAAGCCCTTTTTTATGCGTTTACCTCTTAATTAAACTATTAGAAAACAGAAAATCTATTATAGATTAAAACGACTGCTAAACTTATTTACTTTACTGTATTAACCTTCGCTTCTAAATTTTAATGCAGATGCAGGTTTAAATAAACTACCCTCTGGTAAATATTAAAAACATAAAAGCACCATATGCAAACACTAAAAAGAATCCTTTTGCTCTGCTTATCTGTAATCGCTTTGGTAAAAATATTATTGGTATTAAAATAAAACTGAAACCTAACATCCAAAAAATATCATTGGATAGTATTTGAGGTTCTGTAACTGTGATTGGTTTTACCATAGCTGTTAAACCTAAAACTGAGGCAATATTAAAAATATTAGAACCTATTAAATTACCTAAAGAAATGGCTTTTTCTTGCTTTGCAGCTGCAATAACAGATGCTGCTAATTCTGGAACACTAGTCCCTATGGCAATTAAAGACACACCAATTACAGCTTCACTAACTCCTACCGAACGCGCAATCTCTTTTGATCCTTCTACCAACCATTCACTTCCAAAATATAAAGCGGTAGCTCCAATAGCTAACCAAAGAATTATTTTAAAATTTGAAACTACTGCTAAAGATTCATCTACTTTCTCTACGGTTGTATCTTTTCTTGCACTTCTAATTAATATATATAAAAAGAGGATAAGCCCTATAAATAAAATACCTCCTTCTATAGCCGTAAGTACATTATCATTTTTTAGAAAATAATAAAGAACTATTGAGAAAACCATCATAACGGGCCAGTTAAGTTTATAAAATGATTTATCTACTGCTATCGTTCCTACCATAGCTGTAATACCCAACACCAAACCTATATTTGCAATATTGGACCCCACTACGTTGTTTATTGCGATGGCTGGCGATCCTGACAATGCAGCTTGCAAACTCACCAATAGCTCTGGTGCCGAGGTCGCAAAAGACACCACCGTCATGCCTATTACCATTTTAGAGATACTAAACTTAAATGATAATGCAACCGATGAACGCACCAAAAACTCCCCGCCTATTACTAATAATGTAAAACCAAGGATAACCCAAAGTATACTCATAAAAATATTTTTTTTGCGAAGATACTATAAATGATAACGAAAATCTGAAAGTGAAATCTTTTTTAAAAACTATAAAATTTAAGGGACTTCATACTGAATTCTTTTTTACATTCTTCAATTAAAAAAAGATGAAACTGACAAAAAACGTGCTTTTTGCAACAAATTTTGCTTTGATAATTTAAAAAGCACACAAAACACCCCTACAATTATTCTATTTTGAAACAAAAAACCTCTTTTAAAGTTTCAAATTAAAACTCCAACATAGACAGTCACTCCAATACAGAAATCAATTCTATTTTTTTACTTACAAATTTATATGCAATTTCATTGATTTTCATTAAAACGTTTGGTGAACATATTGGTAAATATATATCTTCAGAAAACATTGATATGTATAACTTATTTAATAACCTTTAAAACCTAAAAATATGATCTCACTTGCCAAAATTATAATTGATATTGTACTCATTGTTATTTCAATTATATTATGATTTCTCTAAATGTAGAACTTAGTCTAGAATAAGTTTTACTATTTTTATAAAATGCAAAAGCAAGTATTTAAATTTTTAGCGAAGGTTAACAAAAGAATCTTACCAAGTTATTCTAAACAACGATTAGATTTAGCTAAAGCAAATAAACTACAAATGGCTATTATTGGCTGGAGATGGTTTGTTACCAAAAATGCTTTGGATTGATTTAAAGTTAACTAAAACTACAAGGTTCTTTTTATTCTGTCGATACATTATTACAAAAAAATCTTAATTCAAAAAATGGACTTATTTAAAGAAGCATCTCATCACCTTGAACTTCATTCTGTTCAAGGAATTAAAACATGTTTTGAAAAAGGATTAGATCCAAATTCGGAATACAATGGGAAACCGCTCATTGACCTAATGGTTGGTATGTATACAAGAAGCCCAAGGTTTAAAGCATGTATCAAATTATTTATTGATTATGGTCTTAAATTTGAAAATAAAGCCTTACGCTTAGTTTTAGTAGACAATGCGCCAGAACTAGAAAAACTCCTTTCTACAAATCAAGAAATTATTAACAAAAAAATAAACTTAGAGTGTGCTTATACACCTTTAACAGAAGTGTCTTTACTTCATGTTTGCGCCGAATTTAATCATCTTGAATGTGCCAAAGTTTTGATTAAATATGGAATGCATATAGATGTAAAAGCAGGTATCGATAAAAATGGTTTTGGTGGACAAACGCCTATTTTCCATACAGTGAATCAAAACAATAATAATTCTATCGACATGTTGAATTTTTTATTGTCCTACAATCCCGATTTAAGTTATACGGTGCAAGGTATCATCTGGGGCGAAGGTTTTCCATGGGAAACCTTAATTCCATCAACAAACCCAATAAACTATGCTATGTTTGGGCTTTTACCTCAAATGCATAGAGACGAAAAGACTATTTCTAGGATTGTGCAAAAACTGATAAGAAAAAAATACGGTATAGCGTATTCCCTTAAAAATATACCAAATCAATACCTGAGCGAATAAGAACCTTCATCAAAGATTTTAAATGAAATGACTATTAGGAGGCTGTCTAAAAAAGGCTCTGAGACTTGATTTATTATCTGGTTGAAATCGCTAAAACAACACTAACCAACCTATCAGTAAATCTAATACATTTCAACAAGTTCAATATAACATTGAGCTTACTTTTTATGCAGCCTCTATAAATATTTAGCTATTATATTTTAACTCGACATAGGCTTTGATTAATATGACTATGTAAAGTGTTAAAAAACAAATAATTGTCATTTCGATAGCGTGAGGAACGAACGATTAGAAACCTCATAATAATGAGATTCTTCCTCATTCTTCGTTCGGAATGACAATCGGAAATTTTATTTGATTGATAATTAATGATTTATCATTTATATTATGAAACTCACGTTATTTTATTTAAATTTTAAAAACGCTTTGAAAATAGGGTCGTTGCCTGAACTCCAAAAAAACCAAGAGCTCTTGTATTATTTGATATATTCATGATATTTCCTGTTAAATTTGCAGGTGGCGGCAAAAATAATTGACCTGGATCATTTTCACTACCTGCATTTGTTATTTGATTTTCAAATTGAGCAAATTGATTAAGGTAGTATTGATACGTATTAAAATTGAGATTTGAAATATTCACACGTACTTCCTGTGGATTATTAACAAGGAATTCTGTAGAATCGAAAGTAGCACTATCGTTTCCATTAAAAAGAACATCATTGGTAAGCTCGTTTACTTTAAGGGTTAAGGATCCATTATTATTATAAAACAGAAAATTTATTAAATAAAAATTAGTATCGGCTAGGGGATCTGCAAAAATGACTCTATTTAGTTCGTTTGTAATTTCAATATCCTTAATAGTAATGGCTTCTTTCAATATTTCTTCGTCCGATTTAAAAGTAGTACCATCCGCTAATATTATTTCTACCCAATAAGTATTTCCAATAATAGATACTACCGTATCTGCGCTACTATAAGTTCCATTTGAAACATTAAAAGAACTCGTAACTAATTCACTGTTCCCTGATGCATCTTTAGTATATAACAAAATTTGAGCATCATTAATAGGGTCTAAATTCTCATTCTCAACAGAAACCGTTCGTTGTATTTTAATGGTAACATGTTCTGCTCCATCTGTAAGAAAACCTGAAATGAATACTTGAGGTTCAAAGTTAGAAGCATTCGGAATTTCACTCACACAGTCCGTGAGTATGAGTAACACTAAAAAGTATATTGATATTTTATATATTGATTTCATATAATTTAAAATTTGAAGTTATACGCTATAAAAGGTATCGGAGCCCCTAATACCGAAAATTTAAACGTTTTTAATTGATTGTTCTGGAAGGTAGAAAACACAGAAAAAGCATTCGGACTACCATACACGTTATAAAGTCCGAAGTTCCAACTACCCTGCCATTTTGTATTGGAATTACCAATTGGTTTATATGTAAAGGAAATGTCCATTCTATGTGTATCTGGAATTCGAAAGGCATTCCTATCTGAGTAGGTTAAATAAGGACTGCCTTCAATAACCAACCTACCTGTAGGTACTGTATTGGGCCTGCCTGTTTGATAAGTAAAAAATGCCCCTAGATCCCATTTCTTTCCCAAATCATAATTTGCACTAATATTGAGGAGGTGAGGTCTGTCATAATTTGAAGGATAGTACTTCCCATTATTTATATTATCTATACCAAATGCACTTGTCGTTTTTCTTTTGGAAACAGAATAGGTGTAATTGAAGTTTCCTGTTAGCTTTCCTCTGTTCTTATAACCTCCCAACTCTAAGCCATAAGCATAACCTTCAGCAGGAAGCAATTGTGTTTCTATATTCTCATTAATAAATAAATCGGCACCATTTTTATATTCTACAAAATTTTTGAAAGTCTTATAATAAGCTTCTATAAACACATTATATTTTTTATCAGACGTATCATATGCATAACCACCCGACACTTGATTAACCTCCAGTGGTTTTATATAAGTTCCCGAAGGTTTCCATATATCAAAAGGTAGTGCAGCAGCTGTATTAGATATTAAATGGATATATTGAAATGTTCTGTTATAACCTATTTTAAATGCTTTTCGGTCGCTTAAATCATACTTTAAAGAAAAACGAGGTTCAAACCCAGAATAGCTTTTAACAATATCCCCTTTTTTATATGTTTTTGTTTCTGTAATAGTATTCACCGTCAAAGGAAAATTAGGATTGTAAAGCGAAACTGTATTGGGGCCTAGATTCCCAAACCAAGAATAGCGCATACCAATATTAAAAGATAATTTATCCCATTTTTTTTCTATTTCATAATAAGGTGCTATTTCTATACCCCTATCAACATCAAGACTTTCAGGGTTTAAACCCGCTTCTTTACTAGATAATTTGGCTGGGGTAAACTTATAAAGGGTACTGTTTATTCCAAACCTCATTTTTGTACCAGGGTTTGAATAATAAGTAAAATCGGGCTTTATTATCCAATTTTCTACTCCAGAATTCCACTTAAAGCTTTGTGCATTAGGAATAAACCCGCCATTATCATTTTGAGAAATCAAAGCATATTTATAACTACTATAGATCGTTGATAAATTCATGAACAATTTATCTGAAAAAAGATGATTCCATCGTATGGTTGCTGTGGTATTCTTCCATTGAAAATCAATAGATCCACTTGGTTCATTAGAAGATTCGGTATTATTAGAAGGTTCTTCTTTAGTTGTATCGTCTAGCTTTATTACGTCTGCTCCAAAATAGCCAGATACATACAATTTATTATTATCATTTATATGCCATGACAACTTGGTATTCAAATCATAGAAAAACAGTTTGGTGCCTTCCAGATCTTCACCACCAAGGGGAAGAAATATATCAAAATACGATCTACGGCCTGAGACCAGAAAATTCAGTTTTTCTTTTATCAATGGTCCCTCAACAGTGAGTCGAGAAAAGATGGTTCCCAAACCTCCTTCCCCTTTAAACGCTTTTGTATTCCCTTCTTTTTGTCTAATATCTAATACAGAAGAGGCTCTGCCTCCATATCTTGCAGGTATCCCTCCTTTATATAAGGTAATGTCTTTTATAGCATCTGCATTTACTACAGAAAAGAATCCGAATAAATGTGAAGAGATATACATCGGGGCCTCATCTAACAAAGTGAGATTTTGATCTATATTTCCGCCTCTTACATTAAAACCTGCTGTACCTTCTCCTACCGATGAAACCCCTGGCTGTGTGAGTATTGCCCTGTTTATGTCTGGTTCTCCAAAAAAAGCGGGCAATTGTTTAATGTCTGTTACTTTTAAATTGTTTACTCCCGATAAAACATTATGCACCTGACTCTTGCTTTTAGTCTCGGACGTGATTATAATTTCTTCTAATTCATTCGATGAAGGCTGGAGCTCAAAATTCCGTTTTAAATTACTATTCAACTCAATAGGAACTTCTTTTGAAGTATATCCCAAATAGGAAATCTGCAAAGTGTAACCTCTTTCAGGTAGTGTTAAAGAATAAAACCCATATTCATTGGTTGTCGCACCTTTGTTTTCTCCTTTTACAAAAACATTTGCTCCAAGTAAAGTCTCTCCTGTAGTGGCATCCTTTATAGTACCACTTATAGTATATCTTTCGCTTTTTTGACTGGAAAGAATAACAAGCTCATTACGGATCTTGTATTTAATTTTCGTATTATATAATAATAAATCTATTGTTGAGGCAATGTCTTTTTCTTGAACATTGATGCTAAACATTTGCTGTACATCTATTTCATCATTATTAAATACAAAATTATAATTGGTTTGTGACTCTATTTGATTAAGAATCGATTTTAAAGAAGTATTCTCTAACCTTAAGGTTACTTTATTTTGAGAAAAGCTAGTAAGTGCTATAAGTTGAATACAACATACTAGATAAATAGTACAAGATAATTTCATTAAAAAAATACTTCTTTTTGAAAACTGTTTCCACTTAAATGAAACAGCAATTTGTTTTATTTTCATAAATTTGAATGTTGTTGATTAATACTAATCTTAGGCGATTGGTTTCTATTGACAGTTATAGGTGGGAAAACTCCAATTTTCTCACCTTTTTTTATTTAATTATCCACTCATTTGTTTGTTTGTTTAGGTTATAATTAAAATTTTTAGAGGTTTTCAAAATTTCTAAAATATCTTCTATTGGCGTAGATTTATTGAATACGGCTGTAAATTTTGACTTAGCAGTTTCCTCATTTTTAAAGACCAGTTTTACATTGAGTTGGTTACTCAAATCATCTGCAATCTCTTTGAATGACATATTTTCAAATCGCATCTTTCCTGATTTCCAGGCTAAAACTGTTTGATTGTTTTCTATAATTGTTTTTAGAGGTACGCCATCTGCCCTATCAATCCTAATTTTATTATTAGGAAGCATTATTATTTTCTCTTTAAAGTAGTTTTTAGAGGTTACTTCTACTTTTCCTGTTAGTAATGTTGTTTCCAGATAAGCATTCTCTGGATAAGCTTTAACATTAAAACTTGTTCCCAAAGCTTTCACCACAACATGATCTGGTGTTTCTACCGTAAAAGGATGCGCTTTATCTTTTGCTACCTCAAAAAAAGCTTCTCCTTCTAATTGGATTGTTCTAGGGGTCTCTTTTCCATAAGAAATTTTACTAGCTGCATTTAACCATACTACCGAGCCATCAGAAAGAGCAATTTCTTTTTCTTCTCCATAAGTTGTTTCTACCGTAATAATATTAGTAGATAAATTTTGGTAAGTGATGCCTGCAATTGCTATAAAAAGTACAATTACTGCGGCATACTTCATATAACGTTTAATACTGAAACTTTTTCTATGCTCAGGTGCAACCGAGGCGAAGAATTTTGTTTTCGCTGCTTTTATATCAATAACATCATCATACGGATTCTTCTCAGTAACATCATAAAGCTTTACTATCGAATTGAATACATCTTCATCAAAATCATTTGATTGTTTCCAATTTTCAATTTTTATTCTGGTAGATTCATCTGCGCTTTTGGAAACATAAGCCCAAATATCCACTTCTTGAATGCTGCTATCCTTCATAATAAGGTATTTTATTAAAGGACGTATGCCAGACAGTCGTACCCTATTTTATTTTAAAAATAGTCTTGAAGTTTATTGCGAAAAGCACGTAAAGCCTTTGAAATATGGGACTCTACAGTTTTGATAGACACTTTTTTTAAAGAAGCAATTTCTTGGTATGTCAATCCTTTATCTCTGGATAGTTTGAATATTTCTGCAGTTTTTAACGGTAATGAGTCATAGATGCTATCTATCGTTTTTTGTAGCTCCCATTTATCATCAATATCTGTGACAAAGTCAGTATTCAGCTTGTATAAATTAATATGCTTTTCCTTGGTTTGATTTTTTCGATAGTTGTCTATAATCTTATTTTTTAAGACCTTAATAAGATAGGACTCTATAGAACGTTCATTATCATTGATGTTTTCAATATTTTCCCAAAGTTTAATGAATGATTCCTGTACAAGTTCCTCAGCAATGTCTTTTTGCTTAACTACTTTAAATGAATAATTAAAAAGTCTTTTATAATATTTGTCAAATAGTGCTGAAAATTTCTTTTTCTTTATCTCTGATGACTTCATATATTATTCTACCTACTTTTCCAAAGTACTTAATAAACTAAACCACATCTCTTATTAATTTTCTTTTAGAAAATTTCTCTACTGGTTAGAACCTGTAAATGTATAAAATATTGCTAATTTAAAAGTTAAATAGATATTAATGCCTGTATTAAAAATCATTTATTTATTTCTGAAATTAAATTTAAAAAGGATTGCAATACATTTTAAAAAGGCGCTTAAGTATACGACACTAATGGATTGCTGTACGATTTTATTTTTATCTTTAGCGCCTATATATAGGCTCCTGAATCGTTCTAAAGGTTAAATTTATTCTAGGGGATTGTATTAATTTAGTTGGAGGCAATCGATGCAACCAATGCGTTTGTGTGATATCCTTCATAACCAATAAACTTCCATGTTCTAATATCAAATCTATTTTCTCTTTGGTTTCTTTATGCTTAAAAGCAAATTTCCGTTCTGCTCCAAAGCTTAAAGATGCTATGGCTCCATTCTTTTTTAAATCTTTTTCGGCATCACTATGCCAAGCCATACCTTCATTACCATTATGATAGAGATTCAATAAACACGAATTGAAGGTTTCTCCTGTTTCGCTTTCTACCTTTGTTTTTAAATCTAATAAATCCTTTGTCCAATTTAATGCTAGTTTAGTAGTATTGGAATAAGTATATTCAAAAGGTTTTTCTCCATACCAGGCAACTTTTCGTTTGGTTATAATTTTCTTGCCAAAAATAATGGCTTCATCATTTCGCCATTCAATAGTATTTAACAATGTTTTAAAAAAGTGATTCGCTTCTTCATCTTTTAATAACTTGCCATAATAATTTACTGTTCCGTCTTTTGGAAGTAGATTTTTTGTTGAATCTATTTTTATATCAAACAACTTCATGGCTTCTTTTTAATTCTATCTATTTATTCAATTTAGCAGCTTCCTGCCAATTATTACAGTTTCTCGAGTACTTCTCACATATAGACTCCTATGTCACCTGGCTAATTTAATGACACGATGACAAGGAATTATAAACGTTACAGGATTACTTATAATTACTATTCCTGTAGTTCTAGAAGATTTTGGCTTATCTATTTCGATTCCTATAAATACATGACTATCATGAGCATAAAGGAAAATTAATTGCTTCTTGCTCCATTATTTTCTTTGAATTTTACAAAACAAAAATATGATGTCATGAAAGCCCATAAAACCCGATTCTTGCTAATTCTTTTCTTGTTCATATTTCCCTATAATAAGAAATAAATTATGATTTTAAACCGAACAATAAAATTAATTAAATCATTGCTTACAAGACGTAGTTTTTTATCTTGAATTGTTCTTTAAATCCCAATTTAAGATATAAATCCTTTCCCATACTAGATGCTTGCAAGGTTATATAATAGCTATCCGTTTTAATAGATTCGTTTATTAAAAGTTTCATAATTTCTTTAGCATAACCACGCCTTCTCTGCTCTGGTAGAATACCAACAGAATGAATGCCAGCAACATGATCTGTCTTAAATAGAATACCTGTCCCCACTGCTTCATTTTGGTGATAGACAATGTAATAATTAATAATTTTATAAGATGTACTTAACAACATGGGATTTATAAAATATCCGAAAGACCTTTTAAATAGTACAGACCATAATTCAAACTCCTTTTCAGTAGTCGTTTTTACCAATTTTAGATCTTCCAATTCGGTAAATAAGGTATCTGTTTTTAGTGACATGCCTATTTGTTCAAATTTAAGCTGAAAGTCATTTTTCTCTAAGAGCCTGAACGAATCACTATTATAAATATCCCAATAAGGCAAGACCATATTAGACGTGATAGACCTTAATTTATCTTTTACAAAAGATACCCGATGTTCATCAAAATCTTTGTTAAACCACAGCCTATTGGGCCATTCGAAATTTCCTATAAAACTATATTCGAAATCTTTTTCTTCGAAATGAGCATTAAATGGCTCACTGACTGTTTGCCAAAGCGAAGTCAGGTTTTCTATATTTAATTTAATACTATTCATTTAAAATTGATTAATGTGATTCCTAAAATCATTGACAGAATACCCAATATTCTTTTAATTGTTATTGGTTCTACAGGTAAGTTTAGCCAACCATAATTCCCTGCGATGACTGCAAAGATTAATTGCCCACACAATCCAATAGAGATCATAGTTGAGATTCCTATTTTGGGTATAGTGTAGTAGTACAAACTTATGCCTATAACACTAAAAAAACCACCTAAAAACCATAGATAAAATGGCACTTCTTTTATTTGTAATACTGTAGGTAACGATTTAAAGTTTAATACCACAAAAAGTAAAGCAAAAATGGTGCTACCAAAAAAGGCAATCAGACTTGCCAACAAAGGGTTTTTTAGCAAAACACCTAATTGCGCATTTAGTCCGCCTTGCATGGCTAAAAAAATACCACCTATGAACGCTAAAAATATCACGACATTATTATTCATATAGCTCCGATTTTCTTTGTTTTAATTCAATCGTTCGATTAATACTAACGTTTACATAAGCAAAAATATAGCCAAAAACCAAGGCTGTTACTAATAATAAAAAAATGTTTATACTTATTTCTGCACTTGATCCAAACCAGATAATCATTCCTAAAAAGTAGGCTGGTATATTATTCAAATACTTTAATTTAGAAATGTAAAATACACCTATCATAACAATAAATACTACAATTGAAAACCCTGATATTCCTAGTATTTCTGAAAAATAAATGCCAAAATATTGAATGATCATAGCTATTAAAATTCCTAATGTTTGTTGTACAAAAACTAAAAATGCATTTTTAATTTTTGTACCAAAGAGATAATAGCTAGTCCAAGCTATAAATAAAACCCAAGTCGGAATACCTAAATAGGATGCTGTAAAAACGGCTAAAGCACCAATTGCCCCCATTGTTAATGCTTGTTTAAATGATTTCATGATAAAAATAGATTTTCAATGGATTTTCTAACTTTTTTTGAGTATTGAGAAGTATCATCATTCGAACGATAACCTATGGCGGCAATAACGGATGCATTTAATCCTTGCGCTTCGAGATTTAATATGGTATTGTATTTATCGGCTTCAAAACCTTCCATTGGACAAGCGTCTATTTTTAGCTCTGCACAAATATTCAACAGGTTTCCTAAAGCAATATACGTTTGGTTTGAAGTCCATTTATCCTTTTCAATATCCGATCTATTTAAAACATCGGCCTTAATAAAATCTGAATACCCTTGAAAAGCTGAGATATTTGTTTCTTCAACCTGAGATTTTAAGCTAAAATATGCATCAATATGCTTTTCTGTTACTATTGTGTAATTACAAAAAACAACCAAATAAGAAGCATCTGTTATTTGGCTTTGTCCATAGGATGCTAATTGCAATTGTTCTTGTAGCTTTTTATCTTCAATGATTAATACTTTATACAATTGAAGCCCATATGAAGAAGCAGATAGTTGAATTGCTGTCTTTATTTGTTCTAAATTTTCTGAAGAAATTTTTTTAGTGACATCAAACTTTTTAGTGGCATATCTCCACTTTAAATTATCTATTAAACCCATTTTATTTTTATTTTAATTAATGATGTAAAATTAAAACGAGTAACTAAGCAATGCCTTTACATATGTTGATTCAGTCTTTTTTCTTTATATTTTTTCGTATTCTACTTAATTGAGTTGGTGTAATTCCTAGATGAGAAGCTATATGTAGTTTCTGTATTCTTTCATCAATACTTGGGTGTTTTTCAAGTAATTTGAGATACCTATCTGTAGCATCTTCCATAACCAACGAAACTTCTCTTGGTTCTTTGTCAAGAATCCAGTTTTTCTCCAAATAGGCGATATAGAAATTTTTTAAATCTATATTACTTTCAATTAGTTGTCGATATTTTTTATAATTAAGACTGATAAGGAGCGTATCTTCCAAAGCTTCTAAAGCAAATTGAGATGGTTTTGTTAAAAGATATGAAACCGTAGAACCCGCAAAATCATTTTCCATAAAAATATTCTTAGTATACATATTTCCGTCATAATCTGTCACATATGCTCTTAATGCGCCTTTACAAACAAAATATACATTTTTTGCGATCTGTCCATTTCTTAATAATATTTCACCTTTTTCTAATGATTTGAAAGTTATTATAGACTTAATCAAAGACCACGATTCCTCTAAAATTGGAGAATAACTTTCTATTTTTAATCTTAACTCTGAAATGTATTGTGCTTCTGTCAATCGGGAAATTTTATATATTAAATGTATTATCTGAAAACTTTTTTAAAGTGCTTATATTTTACCTGTATCCTATTATTTCCTTGTTCCTAATAAATAAAGTACCACTCCAGGTCCTGATTTCACTTTATCAATTTCCCAATTATAGGTTTCTGTTTTGTTCAAGCTTTTAACAAGTTCATTCATTTCTTTTACAGAATATGTTCTAAACGAAGAAACAACACCATCCCATAATACAAATAAGGGCACAATAGGTATGAGATAAGTAAAAATTATTCTTCCCAATTTAAATGGACGAATAAATGGCGTGGTAAAAAGCACGCTTAATGGCGAAAATAACATGGCTACAATACTTGGTATACTTCTTTCTTGTGCTTCAAAAACAGCAATAGAACTATCAGAATTAACAGCATTTTGTAAGATCTGCTTTGCATCAATAGGTTTAAAATGATGTAATGACAGAAATTGTGTTCTTAAACCATTTAACTCGGTTGGGACATCTCTTGCATCAATAGACTCTTTTATAAATTCGAAATTGCCTGCCTGTTTTTTTGTGAATTCAAATGCTGGAATATTAGGATAAAAGTCAGTAAGCATTATTCTTAAATCCAGAATATCTTTTTTTAATTCTGAATTTAACCAAATTAATCCGCCACCGCCTCCAGAACCAAGGTCAATAATTTGATTTGTATTACTTTGCTTTAAACCTTTTTTTATAATGGGAACTATGGGTTTATATAGTTTCGTTTTATTTGACAAAAACTGTAAAAAGTCCGTTCCGTAGTTTCTTAAAAAAGCGGGAAACCATTTTTGGTCCTCAAATTCAAATAAGTGTATGCGTCCCATACCATTTTTATTGCTAGTGCCTAAAATTCTACATGTAATTTGCTACATTGGTACTAAGATATGGAAAAAGGAAAACTTTGTAATACTTAAAGCTATTCAACAAAAAAATCATAAGCTTTTTAATGCGTCAAATTCCTTTCCTGTACGTTCTTTATACTGCGCTTTGAATAATGATTTAGGGTAAAGCCCTTTTTTATTACTTCCTTCAATAAATCCAACAGGTCCTTTAAAGGGCCCTTTTCCAGATATAACACCAAAGCAGCCAATCGCATAGTTTTGTGCTGTGGGTGGTTTTTGTATTGATATAGCTTTTTCCTGAGCATTACAGTTCCATAATACAGAATGCGCGGCAGCCCAACCATGTCCATTAGCCCAATTGCCTCTATTATAAAATCCCATAACTCTATTTCCGCCCTCTAACTTTGTACGTGTCTCAACCTCATATAAATTATCAAATAAAAGTCCCTGACTCCATTTTTGATGTCCTTCGCTAGCCGTATAGGATCTGGCAGATGTACACTTAACCACCGCTACTCCCGATACTGTAGATCTCCCATTAGAAACATAGGCGTGTCTCCCATTTGAAGCATGACATTGATAAAATAATATTTGTTGTGAATACCTTGAAGCATTAAAATTATAACGCTGCCCTCCTGTTACAACGCCATATGGCTCTAAGGCTTTACTATCTATAACCGAAATTCTAAAAGCCGTTTCTGTCATAACACCAGATTTCCAAAAATGTAACATGGTACAGTTTTTTATCCAAGCATCTTCAATTTGTCTTAAAACAATGGCACTTTCAGCATGATTTTTAACATCAATGCTTCCTAAGGTATGAATATCAATTCTCAAATTCTCTATACCTATATTGGTAAGTAGCCCTTTTCTATTATACTTATAAATAAAACTTCTAGATAATGACTTGTCTAAATGATTAAATACAGGGGCGTCAATAGTTATTTTATTGCCTTCAATTTTCTTTATATATCGATTATAAACTATTGGTAATTCCCCTTCGTGCCAAAACTTGGTTTTATCATTGTTTACCCCCCATTCATTTGCTTCTAACCATTTTTGAGTGCAAGGATGTTTTATTATAATATTATCTCCTACTTTATATAATGATGGATTATCAATTTCGAAGTCACGTGCCCCTACATTAACAAAATCACTTGTAATAAATGAACGTGAACCCCACAACCAATCATCATCTAATTCAACATTTTTGTTACCCCCAGCAATAAGTACTGTTCTATTTTCCGGGGTATTTCCAATAGCGTTTATAACTGTGTTTTTGGAAATATCTTGTCCATCTCCTTCGCCTCTAATCACCACGCCGCTATATTTGATATAAATTGTTCCTGTAACATCATAACTCCCCGCTTTTAATAATAAGGTCCCTCTAAATCCATTTTCTTTCAAAGGCATTTTACCAATACGATCAATTGCTTTTTGAATATGACCTGTATTATCTCCTGCTATAGGTTCTATGGTATATACTATTGGTATATTAGGAATTGAAACTTCACTATTTTTATAACCTGCATAGCTAAAGTCTGGAATTTTATTGTGTTGATTATCTGAAGTATAAACAAGTTTATTCTCTTTATTGTAGTAAACACGTGAAGATTGCCATGAATCCTTTGGCAGGTCTTGACTAACTACAATTAATGATTGAAAAACTACTATTACAAAAGTTAATTTATTTAATGGTATTATCACAAGTTATGTTTATTGGATTCGGTTGGTTCTAATTTCTTTTTCACCTAAACAATAGGGATATAAATCACTTAATACTGTGTTAATTAAACATATAACAAGTAAAAAATTGATTAATGATTTGAGGTTTTACTACTTAAAATATCTAGGCTCTGGATATCTGGCATTTACAACTTCGGCATTGTAACGTCCCCCTTTATCTTCTTTAAAATGACTATAAACTTTAGAACGGTAGTCCTCTTTGTTCGGTACTTCTGTTCTAAAAATATTTTTTTCTAAACCTATGTCATTAAAAGGAATCGGCTTAAAACCGTCCATAATTTTAAAATCACTTTTAAATGAAAAATCTAAAGCAGTAATATCTTTAAAAGCATCTAAATTTATAGGCTGCGGATACTCAAAAATTTCATCTGAAGGCAAATCTTTAAACTGACCAACTTTTTTACTTTCCAAGCCTTCAACAGTACCAGATCCTCCATGAATATATATCGTTTTTCTTATATCAAAAGCATAATTATCACTTACTGTACAGTTCGTTTGCGCCCATGGATTTTTATCAATAGTCGCTTCTAACTCAGGGAACGTTTCTTTCCAAATTCCTTTTTTCCATCCATTCTTACCAATAACTTGTTCCATGATATAGATGTAATCACCTTTATCTCCTTTAGGTAAATCTCTGCCAAATCTTGATAAATCATCCCACTTTTTCTTAATACCTTGAGGTGTAATCGGTTTTTTCAATGTCCACCACATAATAGCTCCATCAATACTAATGTTATTTTGAAAATCATTTAAAAATCCATGAAAAATACAACTACCTCTACCCGATCTATAAAACACATTTCCATAAACCTTCATTCCTGCACCGTTATCATCATTTCTAAACCCTGTGATTGGATGTCCTCCTGGTTCAATAAGATGATGCACAAAATTGTATCGCAACACATTATTCATAGTATACCATTGTGCTCCGCAATAAGCCACATTAAAGTCGCCCATTTCATAACCTATGTTATAAAACTCATTATATTCCATTAATAAGTTAACGGTTTTATAGGTTACTGCTCCATTCATATCATGCAATAAATTATGTGCAAAATGAATCCCGACACCAGAAAGTCCTATAACACCATAACCTCTTATACGACAATTTTTTATGATATTATTTGTAGCAAAATTGTAGCATGATTTTAAAGAAACAAAATCACCCCCGCTAATACTAAATGCAGAATACAAATCATAAAAGTCGCAGCCTGAAATGCCATTATATTCACCACCGTTTATACGAACCCCTCTATTTAGTCCATTGCGAATAACACTTGCAGCTAAGAGATTGTATTTACCTCCAGATATTGAAACTGCCAAATCGCCTGTATTTTCAATTACTAAATCGCGAAATGTTAGAAATTCTGTATTCTCCAGGTTTATCATAGCCCGTAGCTTAGTTGATTTTAACTCGGCTAACAAAACAGATTCTTTATCTTCTGCTCCAGCTTCACCTATTATAGTTAAAGTCGAATTACCTGGTTTAAACCCTTCTATAGGCCAAACATAAAGTCGCTGATCCTTTTTATCAAAATACCATTCTCCTGGTTCGTCAAGTTCTGCTAAAACATTAAATAGTTTAACACGTCTTGGTACTGTTTTAATTTTTTTGACTATACCATAGCGCGTATGGTGCAAGAGTTGTACGATATTATTATCTATGTTTCCAACTGGCTCATCTTGAAAATACCAATCATTATGAAAATAGCCATGAGCCCGCATGTCTCCTGTACGATCAAATTCATTTACAACTAATTGGGATAACTCTTCTTTAAAATTAAATTTACCTCCTGTTGGATTTTCTTTTGAATAAGGCATGGGCTTTTCTCCAGGTTTTAACCAACGCGTTGTAGGACCTTCTTCAATAATCTCATTAATATGATTGTAGCCTCTATTGGGCCATTGTGCTAATTGCAATAAAAAACCATCCATAGAAATTTGACCATAATTACCTTCACCTTTAAAATACGAAGAGACATCTTCTTTGGAAAAATCCATACTCATAACCTTTCCTTTTGCTTTAGGATGTAAATAGCTTAATAACTTTTTATTCTTTACGGTTTTCAGTTTCTTCGTATTAACTTCAAGTCCACCAGATAAAACAACATCGCCACGATTAATCCCCTTATATACAATGGGTGCTTCTTTTGTACCTGAATCTTCCAATGTGAAGTCTATTGCTTTAACTTTGTAGTTCCCTTCAAGCAATACGACATGTATACCGCCTTTTGGAAGTCCTTTTTTTGATTTTATAGTTCTTATAACATCTCGAGCCGCCTCTATACTTTTAAATGGTGAATTTTTAGTGCCTTCGTTCTTATCATCCCCTTTGTTAGAAACATAAAAAACTTTTGCTGGCTCAAGTACTGGTCCCAATTGATTTTTAGTATACGTTTCACTATACTCTGGGAAGCAATGAGGTTTACTGTTTATATTCCCCGTAAATTCTTGGGAAAATAATTTACTCACTCCAAAAACCATTAATATAAAAACGAAACCTGCTCTTCCTAAATTCATTTACAATTCAATATTTTTCTATAAAATCAAACAGCCTTGTTTGACTTTGAATTTGCTAATAATTATTGTATAATTTGATTAAAACATAATGAGCCTTAACCAGCTTTTTAAGCTAAAAATTATAAAACTATAAGCCTAAAACAAATATTCGATTTATAAATGAGTTTAAAGAGGAGAGATATCCTTATTTGGTTAACATTTAGTTCAATTTTATTTTATAAGAAAGGGCAAAACCCCTTAATCAAGTAATTTAAAATAAATTACAGATAATCATTCTTTACTTACTGAGCATTTAACACTTACGCCGTAGTAAGACATTGGAAATTAAACAACTCAACTAATTATAAAAATGAACTATATAAATATTCTAAAATAAATAAACTTTAATCGAGATTGAAAAAAGAAAACTACCATTAGATATTTTTATTGGATATAGTTCAGACGAACAAAATGGAAAAACGACTATTAAGGTTAATAAAATAGAGTCGATTGAACTACTAAAAGAACCAAGGAAAAAATCACTTGACTTAATTGAAAACGCAAGAAAAAAACAAAGAGAAAACGAAGAGGAGTGGGTAGACTACCAACCACCTGTTTGGTATCACGAAATAATTACCGACCCCAAAGAAAATTGAGTATTTATCGAAATTCTTTTAAAAATGGGCTGTTAAGATAAAAAAACGAAAAATATTTTTTTTCAGTTGAACTTGTTCAACTTTTTTGTCATTTTCATTCAAGTAATTTACATTATATAAAATTGTAAATAGAAAATGATAAAAAAATGAAATGAAATTCCTGAATAGGGACATAAAACCCATGATGTTCATTTTGATAACAGTTGGAGAGAAGTAAAAGTAAGGAACAATAACATTATTTGATGGGGAAATTAATATTGAAAAAATTAAAGTTCCTGCGAGTAAACTGACTTTTTTTGTTGGTAATCTAAAATTTTTAATGGCTGATTTATTTGAAAACAGTGGTGAATGATTTAAAAATCAAAAAAAGTAAAGAATTACATTACACCTTAACGTATAAAATTAATTGCTGGTAAAAGCCTACTTACTAGAATTGCTTCTTAATCTCTCTTTACAATGCTTCAAATATGCTATTCTCAGAGATTGGATTTAAGTTATTAAACAAACCGCCACTACACAAATTCTAATTCAAAATAACAACTAAACTATGAAGCTTAAATCCCTTAATTATATTTCTTCTCTTACTCCATTAAGAGGAGTAGCTGCTTTATTAGTAGTACTATTCCATTACGATATTTGGTTAATGTTACGTGGATTTCCTCGATTGATTAACACAAAATATTCATCTATTATAACTAATGGGTATTTATGGGTAGACTTTTTTTTTATATTAAGTGGATTTGTTATTTGTCATGTGTACGGTAAAAAATTAGAAAACCGAACAAGAACAGTTGTGAAAAAATATTTATGGGCAAGATTCACGCGACTTTACCCTCTACATGTTTTTATAATGCTACTTTTTTTATTGCAAACAATTGTGTTATTTGGATTGTTCCCTGAATATGCAACTGAGAAATGGAAATGGCAAAGAACCTTACCTGATTTCTTTATTCATTTGTTTTTTTTACAAACTAGCGGAATTATTGACCGCCCTGTTTGGAACGTTGGATCGTGGTCAATTGCAGCAGAATGGTGGACATACATTTTTGCAATTGGACTTATTCCGTTATTAAACAAGGGTAAAAATCGAATAAGTATCATTTCTACAATACTGGCCTTATTAGGATTCGTTTTTATTGCAAGTCAAAATCCAAAATTTGAAATTGACGAATTTTATGGATTAGGTACACTTCGTTGTATTTTTGGCTTTACAATTGGCATTGGTGTATATCAAGCATACGCAATTCTGGTTAATAAAAAAACAATATGGAGTAAAGATTGGTTATTCTACATAATACTTTTATGCTCTTTATCTGTTCTTCATTTTGACATATACGATATAATAGTCATACCTTTTTTTGGAGCTTTTATTCTTTGTGCTTCACTCAACAAAGGACTACCATATAAATTACTGAATTCAAAGCCGTTACTTTTTCTAGGTAATATTTCTTACTCAATATATTTAATCCATTTATTTTGGATATACCTTTGGTTGGTGTGGTTGGATTTATATTTTATACCTACAAACCCTGATGTTGTACCTGGTTTATCTCATAAAATTCTTTGGCTATCGATACTGTTAGCATTAATAATCGGGTCGTCATATTTGACCTATAAATATGTTGAAATTTCAGCTCAAAAAAAACTAAGGCCATGGCGAAAGTCATAATGAAGAATATAGAAAAATGTTATGTATTGGTGGTCATACTTAATACAGGTTTTAGTACTTAAATCCAAGTTCGCAAAATCTTTTGATTTGGTATTTAAAACAAAAGATTAGGCTTGAGGTTAAACCGAAAATAATCGTTTGTTTTCTGCCCTACTTGTTATATATTTAATGTTACTCATTTTTTGAGAAAAAGACTTAAAAAAATAGCTCTAAAAATGTTGTTTTTAACATAAAAAACCAACTAAATTAAATTGTTATGAAGAATATAAGTATTTATCAATCAAACAATATTAGTTCATCAATACTATCTAAATGTTTAAAGCTTTATTTTTTCATTTTCTTTTGTTGGATATTTTTATATCCTAATTTAAGTTACGCTATCAATTTTGATGATATTCCAAACACTTCTTTTGAGAAGAAGATCAATATAACTAAAGACATTTTGAAAACAGAAAATGGACATATTCAAACATGTGAATTAGAAGTTTGTATTTGTAATATAGATGACTCTTTAAATGTGGAAGGTGATGAAATGATAAATTTTGTTGTTACTTATCGAGTAGATATAATTCCAACTTGGAACTCAGAAAGTCCTGCTTGGCCTGATGAAGCTGCTCACTTCTCCTGGATTGGCGGCGCAAATCATAATAGCAATGTGAAATTTTGGGAAGTTGGAACTTTAGCATCTCAAGGAATAGATTTATTATCTGTAACAGGTAATACAAGAGATCTTGTTTCTGAAGTTCAAACTGAAATTTCTAATAATAATGCAGAGAATTTGATAAATATACAACATTGGTTTTGTCCAGATGGTATAACGCATCAAGCTTGCGGTGAATTATCATTTGAAATTGATGTAAGTGAAGATTTTCCTTTAGTTACTTTAGCTTCAATGCTTGGCCCAAGTCCAGATTGGTTTATTGGTGTAGAGAGTCTTTCTATGGTAGATGGAGATGGTTTGTTTATACCTAAAATTACGTATGAATTATATCCGTATGATGCAGGTATTCTTTCGGATAACAGTGTGTTGATTGGAGATTGTTGTGGCAGAGAACCACTATCTGTGCCTCAAGAAAATATTCATTTAATTACAACTGAGAGTGGAGAAACTATTGGGCCTGGTTCTTTAGGGCAAATAGTTTTTACCGCAATATCACCAACATTAACTATCGGAACAAGTGAATTGTTGAATTCTGTAATAGAAATCTATCCAAACCCTGTTTCAAGAAATCTTCATATCCAAACCGAATTATTAGATTTTCAAATTTCAATTTTTAATTTAAAAGGCTCTTTACTTTATATGGAATCAAATAAATCTTTAATTGACGTAACTCAGTTTTCAAATGGATTATATCTTCTAGAAATCACTGATAAGAAAACAAAAAATAAGTTGATAAAGAAAATAGTAGTAGAAAAATAATATAAAAGTGTTTAAGAAATTGACGCCTTTTTTTAACTAATTATCGAAAGCACAATAACATGTACATTTAATTGCTTAGTTCACCTACTTGAGAAATCCTAAAACTTCTCCTCTATGGTTCATTCCATTTTGGCTAAATTAGTAGCATAAACCACGTAGCTAATATTATGTAAGCCGTTAAGAAAAATGTCTGTAATGAGAAGTTTGATTAATTCTATTGTAAAAAAACACAGAAAAGGAGACGGCATTGAAATTAACTGCCCCGTATATTTTTCTGAAATAGAAGATTTTGAAGAAGAAATGGATTTCGACTTACCAACAGATTTTAAAGAATTCTATTTAATTTCTGATGGATTTCATTGTACTGAGGATGAATTTAATATGATTCCTCTTTCCAAAATTAGACAATACCCTCAAGATTATGGGGAAAATTGGTTTTATTTTTCAGAATATATGGATTATTCAGATATGTGGGGACTTAGATACACTCATTCTGGACAATATGAAATATTTAACGGAAGTTATCCTGAAAAAACTATGACTTCTTCGCTTACCGAATTTCTGAAAAAATTTCTTGACGGTAATGTTTTCGATAATGGTGGTCTATATAAATGGCAAGAAGAAATTGGAATAAAGTAAACAAAAGCTATAGTTAGTACGAGGTTTGGTATTTAACTGAACGTTTACTGCTTTTAATTCCCGTACTAACCATAGCCAGAACATTGTAAACCCTTTGAAAAACATAACTAAATGGGAGTTTGGAACACAGAAATAAAAGGAAACGACACTACTTTAGATATTTACTCGAACTTTTTCGATAAATATAATAAAGGAGGAAATCAAGTCTTTGTTTCGAATAAAATTAAGCAAGAATTTAATGATTATTTCACCAATTATGAGGACAAAAACAACTCATTCTTTGGACTTGCATTGGCACAATGGGAAACGAAATCTTTGGAATCTGAAATTTATAAAACCGTTAAACAGATAATTGAAAATGGAACGGATTTAAAATTATGGAAAGAACTCGGAGCTGATGAAAAAACTATAAAAAACAGAAAATCGGAATTAGATAATTTCTTAAAATTAATTTCAACCGAAAAGCTTAAAGCAAAAAGACGAGTAAAACCTAAATTTGAGTTCACAATGAATGAACTTGTCCAGATGACATCACCTGACAAAACTAAAGTTTTTAAAGTCAATGAGGAATTTACAAATGGTAATTACATACATACAAGCGGAATAATAGAATGGAATTCTGGCAATGGAGCAGGAATAATGTATTACACAGGAGAAGGAAAATCTATTTCTGCTAAGTGGATTGATAACCAAACCTTGGAATTGTTTCACGAACCTAACTTGACTTTTAACAAAAAAGAAAGTAGGTTATTCTTTAAAGGAGATAAAGTGATTATAGAATATAAAACGAAATAAAAAAACGCTTACAATGAATAACTAAGTTAAAAGACAAGTCTTTTTAAGCTAATCTTGAAACAAATCTCTCAACATAAAGTCTACCTGATTTAGCTATAGCTATTAATTCCATTTTTTTAACTCTTTCCTTTAATAACTATTCTTTGATAAAATTCTCTAGATGTCTTGCTGTACTCACATACTGAAAAAACACATAAAACAGTAAATTTCTCAACTTTTTGTTACCAATCTTAGATCCTACTTCGTGTATTGTTAATGGTGTTTAATAATCGTTAATAAAATTCTTTCGAATTCCCACACGCTTCGTTATTTGCTAAACCACTGCTTAACACTACTTACCATACACGTATTCATATTACTTGCTATAAAAAAACAAAACTCTGAAAGAATTAATTTGGAATTTCTATCTTTGGGGTCTGTTTTACTAATTAACATATTATCTGTGTCTTTATAAAAAAGACAAGCTCATCAAAAAGGGCAATTAACGCATAGAAATCTTCTGATTTTTTAATGCACAGATAATCGTATTCAATTATTTTATCAAATTTTAAACAAAAACAATTGATCATAAATTGATTGTTTTATCACTTTGCAATGTATTCAATATTGCAGTGTCAAGAAACACAATGACTAAAATGAATAGTAAACAGTTAATAAGCAGAAATATAGAATTATTTTATGATAAAACATCAGAAGAAACCAGACTTGATAAAGGAATGGGAGTATTTGAATTTGAAAGAATTAAATCACTAATAGAAAAGTATATTCCATCTTCATCTTCAAAAATAATTGATATAGGAGGCGGTACAGGAAAATATTCAGAATGGCTTGCAACAAAAGGACATCAAGTTCACTTAGTAGAACCAGTTCCTAAACATATTAAATTAGCAAAAAATAGATCTAGTAAGTTAAAAAATAAGTTTTCCGTTCAATTGGGCGAATCTCGAAAATTAAAATTTCAAAATAATTTTGCCGATCTAATAATACTTCACGGACCACTTTATCATCTTCAAAAAAAAGAAGACAGAGATTTAGCTATTAGTGAGGCTAAGCGGGTTCTAAAAAATGACGGAATTATATTGGGTTTTGCCATTAATTATACTGCTTCAACTTTGGTTGGTCTTTTAAATGGTTTAATTCATAAAAATTCATTTTTTAAAATGTGTAAAGAAGAATTAAAAACGGGAATACACAATCCACCAGACGATTTTCCTTGGCTTTTAGCAGAAGCATATTATCATAATCCTGAACAATTAAAAGACGAGTTTATAAATCAAGAATTGACGCACATTAATACTTATGCAGTCGAAGGAATGGCTTGGTTGGACAAAGGATACTTTACAAGTATGTTGAACGACAAAAAGAAAAAAACATTATTAGAACTTATTAAAGTCACAGAAAACGACAGCTATCTTTTACCTTTTAGTCCACATATGATGATAGCGGTTCAAAAAAAATTAACTTATGGAAATTAAAGAAGTATATTATAGTGCATTGGTCGAAAATAACGGTCAGCTAAATGAAATTGAACTTGGTGAGAAGTTTGGACTTAATGAAGAAGAAACAAGGGAAATAATAGTGCAACTTCTATCGGAACATAAAATAGAATATGTTGAAAATAGATCTTGTAATTATAGGCTAAACAAAACTACGAAACGGAAAAACATTTTAGGAATAAACAACAGTTGATAAGGCTAGAAACTAATTTAGTGTCACCCCTAATCTTTAACTTATATAAACCATATATCTTTAAGAACTATTGAATGAACAAACTAATAGAAAAACCACACTTGATTTTTTTACCCGCAATTCCAATTATAGTATTGATTGGAATTTTGAGTGGAGACACTGTATTGGATATAAATGTTCACGACACCTATTATGTTATTCCTTATTTACATTTAGCAATGCTAATTTCAATACTCTTTGGAATAATCGGAATTGGATATTGGATTATGCAAAAAGCAGATAGAAAACTATCGGAATGGTTGAACTGGATTCACATTGGACTAACTTTTGGAGGCACATTAATTGTGGGGATTTTGATTCAATTTTATCGGACAGAAATAATGGAATATGAATTTAATAGTAATCTGACTTTAATTATATCTCTGATTATTTTGATTGTGGTATTGGGGCAATTAGTTTTTCCAGTTAACATTATTTACGGGCTGATAAAAAAGAAAAACAGTGGCTAACAAAGGTGCATTAATTGCTTTGGTTAGTACCAATATGGAGAATTCCTTCGGAATTTTCCCGTCCTGAAATACATATACATAAAATCACAAGTATACACATAAAATGACAGCGTAAATTCAATTTTTAACTGTAGACATATTTCAAGACAAGATCTTATTTTACATAAAATTTGTAAACCTTATCATTTAAATTACTTTTAAAAAAGTACAACCCTGTACTTAGGTCTGAAACACTTATTGTTGAAGATTTCAGGTTTTGTATTTGCTTAACCAATTTACCAGAAATATCATAAATTAAGATATTATCACTCAGTGTTTTTGGTATATTAATAAAATTAGTAGAGGGATTAGGTATGATTCGTTCTAATGTAGAATCATCTTCATTTTCATTTGAAAACTTGGATTTTAAAATTGACTTATTACTACCAACTTGCAAAGGATTGGGTGTATTTTTTAGAGCATTAGGAACGAATAGAACATTTTCAATTGGTGTGAAGCTACAATTTTCAAAATCATTAGCGCCTTCATCAGTAATGATATCTACCACGTCATTACGATAGTTATTAGCTGTTAGTCCTATGATTTTTACATTGTAAGATCCGCCACCACCGCTATTAGCTATATTGTAAATTTGTGCTACGGATGGTCCTGGATAGAAATTACCAGCTCCAGGTATTGGCGTTGTACTTGCTCTGTCTCTAATAGCACAAGGCATATATCTTAACTCTTGCGTCCTAGTTTGAGCAGTATTTCCAAAAGTAGTAGTAATATTTCTGACTGTAGATCTATTACTTTGGAAAGTACCGATAGGGAAGTTAGACTCATCTGGTCTATTTGGACTGCCAATAGTTCTGAAACCCCTAGCTAAAAAGACGGCAAACTCACTACTGATAGCAGTAATATTTCTCATATCAAAGAAGCCTTGAATGTGAGTATGTGGCGAAGCGAAAATTGCACACCTGCCATTTATTACTCTAATAAATCTTCCCCAAATAGCATCCATTTTAGTAATCGTTCTATTTTCAGTATTTAGTGTAGACAAGCCTTCTCCAAGCCCCGACTCCATTCTAATAGTAGCGCCTCCAGTACCTTCAATATTGCGAAAATAAATAGTATTACCTACTTGTATTTGTATAACGCCCCAACCAGGGTTGTATCCTGTACCAGAAATGTTTTCGACAAACCCTCTTGTAGGTGCCGCTACACGCTGTTGGCGATTATTTGAAGGTCCAACCATACCTTGAGCTTGTCCAGGTAAAAATTCAATTGTTGGAAACTTTGTGAAATCATCAATGACATTGATGTTAGCAATCTTAAAGTTTCTTGCATTTCCAATTCTAAAACTTCTTGAACCATTTCCAGGATTTAACCTATTTGCAATGTTAATGGTAAATCTACTGTTATTTGAAATCCCAGTAAAGCTAAAATTTTGAGTAGTTCGACATCCAATACATCCACCAATATCTGTTCCATTAGCTATAATCATATCCCCTGGACCAAAAGGTTCTAGTACAACTCCTGACTGACATCTAATATGAACATTAGACCTTAAAATTAGTCCTCTAAATCTATAAGTACCATTAGTTAAAGTAAGTACGCCTCCTTTTCTTGAAACGCCGTTACTATCTGTAGTTAGATTTACAGCCAAGTTATTAATTGCTGATTGAATTCTATTGGTGTCATTACCTGTTCCAGACGATGGCCCAATAGATACTTGCGCTGCTGCTGCAGTATGTATGGTTGGCGTATAAAATGTTGATAACGGGGGCAAATCTTGTGCGTTAACAGTAAATTTTGAAAATATAGGGAGAAATAATATCCAATAAATTTTTTTTGAAATTTTCATACAAATAAGATTTTGATACAAATCTAATTATAACATAATCTCATAACGTGCCTCACAGTAAGTAAATAGTCTATGTTAGTAATAATCAACTAATAACGAATCTTTTTCTTAAAACGGAATAGTAAGACAATTCTTACTTTAAAGCTTTGCTTAGCTAAACTCAAATATTTTTCTTTCCAAACAAAGCTCTGTTTTTAGAATTGTAAAAAAAGCGAGTTTCAAAAACGAAACTCGCTTAAAATTCACATTTCTTATGATTATATATATTGGTTAACTAAAAGCCAATCCTCCATTTATATCTACATTATTCCCTGTTAAAAATGACGAAGCGTCTGATGCTAAATAAGCAACAAGATCTGCTACTTCTTCTGCACGCCCTTCTCGTCTTAACGGTGTAGCATTAGCCACATTAACGCGCACTTGATCTTTAGTAAAATCATCATGAAATTTTGTTGCGATCATACCTGGATTAAGAGCATTAACACGGATTCCTTTAGGTCCTAATTCTTTCGCCAGACCTCTTGTAAATGTTGAAACAGCACCTTTAGAAGCTGCATATAAAAATGCCCCTGGTCCGCCTCCATCTCTTCCAGCTTGTGATGCAAAATTTACAATGGCACCTCCTTCTCCCATTAATGGTACAAAAGCTTGAGTCACAAAAACACAAGATTTAAAGTTAACATCCATTATCAGATTGTAAAAATCAACGTCTACTTCGGTAATCGTTTTTCTTGCAAATAAACCTCCTGCAACATTAATTAATATATCGACTTTATCCCCAAAAACCTCTTTTGTTTTATCTACTAAATTATTAATGTCATCTAAATTAGTAGCATCTCCATAAACATAAATGGCTTCGCCATTAAGTGCTTTAATTTGTCTAATCGTTTCCTTGGCATCATCTTCATTGTCAAAATAATTAACAACAACTTTTGCGCCTTCTTTAGCTAATTTTAATGATATAGCACGTCCTATATCTCGTGCTCCACCTGTTACAACTGCTACTTTTCCGGTTAAATCATTCATATTATTAAATTTTTATTTTATTATTATTACTCGATTGGTTCTATTTTTTTTATTAATACTAAAATTGATAGTATGGATAGTGGGGCCAATATGGCCAGTATAATAAATGCAGGAGTATACGATTCTACAGTAATAATTGGTATAAGCCAGTTCATTATAATCACGGAAACGGCTCCAATACTGCCTCCTAGCCCTGCTAAAGTCCCTACAGATTTACCACTTAAAAGATCACTTGGTATGGTTTGAATATTGCTTATTGACAACTGAAAACCAAAAAGTACTACAAAAACAAATGACACAAATTTTTCTGGAGTGTTAGCAAAAAATATAGCACCCAAAATAGCAATGACAATTACTATTGTTCCTAAACCAATGACTCTTTTTCTTGATTTATCGAGGCTATACTTATTCAATAATTTTTTAACATACCATCCGCCTGTTAAACTTCCTAACATAGCTCCTACATAAGGAAACCATGCATAGTACCCTATTTCTTTAACATTAAAACCAAACTGTTTATAAAGGTAAATAGGCATCCAGAAGACAAAGAGCCACCAAACAGGTTCAATGAAGAAACGTGCAGCAATAACTCCCCAAGACTCTTTTTTTGAAAGAATTTGAGAAATACTTAGACCTTTACTATTTTCACTAACCTTTCTTTCAAGTCTTCCTGAAATTATATGTTGCTTTTCTTCGTTTGTAATCCAAGGATGTGATTGTGGTTGTTTTTTATTAATTATTAACCAAGGTATAATCCAAAGAAATCCTAGAACACCAATAATTACAAAGGTTATTTTCCATCCATAAGCTCCAAATAACTCTGCTACAGTCGGAGCAGCTATAATTGACCCTATGGCTGCACCTGCATTAAAAATACCTTGCGCTAAGGCACGCTCTTTTATAGGAAACCATTCTGCATTATTCTTTACTGCCCCTGGCCAGTTTCCAGCTTCGGCGACACCTAATAGACCCCTGAAAATCCCTAATGAAGCAGCTCCTTTAGCAAAAAAGTGTAATACAGAAGCCAGAGACCAGAAAAATATAGATAGTACGAATCCTATTTTTGTACCTACTTTATCATATAATTTTCCAGAAATAAACTTACCTGCTGCATAGGTAATTGTAAAAATGTTTATTACCCATGCGTAATCCTCTTCAGTCATACCCAGGTCATCTTTCATCGCTGGCCACATTATACCCAATGCTGCTCTATCAATATAATTGATTATAGTCGCAAGACATACCAATCCTATTATCCACCAACGTAAGCCTTTAATTTTCATATGTTCTATTTTATTTATTAAATGTAATTTACCATTGAGTTTTTAGCTGATTATCAACACAACTCCTACGGGTGTTTCATTTATTTATATTACTCAAGTTATCGTTAATATTTTGCAATAAGGAGGTGCTCCTAAAACAAATGATCTTGTTTTAAGAAAAGTAGGTTTATTACTTTTTTGGGTGTATTATAACATATAGCTAAACTATATTGAGTAGTACACTCCCCTCCTATATATTTTCTTTTTTGAAAAACAAAAACGTGCAATTTCGTTTTTCAAATACATTTATTATTTCACGTTATAACAATATTGATACAATGCTTTAAAATGATCCTTCATTTTTTGTTTTGCCAATTCAGGGTCTTGTTTCTTAATGGCTTCATAGATATCTGTATGTTCTTCAATTCCCATAACAGCCTGATCCTTATCACAAACATGATATTTTTCAAAATCTATGATTATTTGCGGCGTTATAGTCAACATAAAAGTATTCATGGTACTATTTCTACTTGCCTTAGCGATAGCTAAATGAAATAACAAATCTTCCTGAACCGCATCTTCACCAGATAATGCTTTTTCTTTATAAGCATCTAAAGCTTCTTTTATATTTTTCAGGTCTTCTTCTGAACGTCTTAAAGACGCTAATCGAACAGTTTTTAATTCTAATAATATCCTGGTTTCTACCAACGATTTAAAATCTGGAGTCTCTAATCTTAAAATGTCTTCTATCATACCATTCATTGCCACAACACCAATGTTTGCTACAAATGTCCCACTTTGCGGAATAGATTTTAGCAGTCCATAAAACTCCAGCTTTTGAATAGCATCCCTAACATTGCTTCTACTTACACCAAACTTGTCTGACAACATCCTTTCTGAAGGAAGCTTATCTCCTGGCTCCAGGTTCTTATAATTTATTAACTCTCTAATCTTGCTGATTATCGAATTCTGTATCTCCTGATTATCACTTACTGTAAGTACTTCTAATTTCATCTATCAAATTTATTACATTTCACCTTTCATATATACTACCTTTATTCTTTCTAAAATATGAAACTAAAGGCATTCTATTTAACAGTCGTTCCAAAACTGGTTAACCAAAAAATATGGTTAAATTTAAACAAAAAGCTTAAATCGCCATTCATTTTTGAGCTAAACTTTACTAGTCGTATTAACAACCAGTAAAATTCAACTCAATCAAACTAAAACAAAATTTATATTCAATTCTTTTTTCTACTTAATTTTTTACTAATGACTCACCTCTAATTTATAATATTTAATTCTTGCAAATGCACCTTCATCTCTTGTTACTAAATAGTTTCCTGCTTTAAAATAATTTTCAAAAACATGCCATTTTTGGATATGAATATCATCATAAACAATAGATTCTTCATCATTTAAAATCACTTCCATTTTACCACTTGCTACTTTTACTTCTAAGGTGAATTTATCAAACCCAACATATTTAGAAAACGTATGCCCTTCATCATCTGTCCATGAATCGGTTTTCAATATATCGACATCCGAAACATTTAAATCTTTTAGCTTTTTGGTTTTAACCCTTACATACCCATAATTCCAATATATTTTCAACATGGGAGGGGCGTTATTATCATCTTCACCTATTAAATCACGTTGTTCATTAGTTAGTCTTCCATGAATTTGCATGATAATTGTGCGATGGTATTTATCATTAGAATCTTTTGAAACAGCATCCATAGATAATATTCCTTTCATAGATCCACCTTGATTAAAGGTCCAATTGGTATTATTACTTCCTGCTACCATTTGTTCTCTTAATTCTGTTCTTGAATATGAAGAATTTGTTGTTGAAACTCCTGGATAGGTATAGAATACTAAAGCACCATTTACAGAATCGTTATAAAAAAATGGTTTTAATGTTTCGTTAGTTCCATAGTTTAAAATCTCTGGTGGTTTTACTTCTGTTGGGTTACCTATTGGCAAGGTTACTTTCCAATGATTTAAATCTATATTTGGTAATTTATAGTTAGGCACTTCATCTACTGTTTCATTGGTTTCTTCAACCTTAACATCAGGTACGTCAGAATTGCTTTTTTCACAACAAACCAATGTAAAAAGTATCATTACTAAAAACAATCTTATTAAATTATTTATATGTCGTTTTGTTTCTACCATTTTGTTCTAATGACTTACTTCCAGTTCGTAATATCTAACCTTAGAAAAGGCCCCTTTATCTCTTGATTGAAAATAGTTTCCTGCTTTAAAATAGTTTTCAAATATCCCCCAGCGTTTCATATGTATACTTTCATAAACTTTATATTCATTTTTATTCAATATGACTACCAGTTTTCCATCAGACACTTTTACTTCTAAAGTAAATTTTCCAAAACCCACTTCTTGTTCAAAACTAAACCCTTGATCATCTCCCCAGGCATCTTCATGTAAAATTTCTGTATCGGAGGCGTTTAAGTTTTTAAGAACTTTGGTTTTTACCCTTATCTTCCCTTTATCCCAATATATTTTTAAAATGGGTGGTGCATTATTATCATCTTCTCCTATCAAATCGCGTTGTTCATTGGTTAAGCGTCCATGGATTTGCATGATAATAGTTCTATGATATTTTCCATTTGAATCCTTAGTTGAAGCCTCCATTGCTAATTTTCCTTTCATATAAGCACCTTGTTTAAAGGTCCAATTTGTATTATTATCTCCAGGAACCAATTGCTCTCTTAATTCTGAACGGGTATACTTAGTATTCCTAGTTTTTGAATTGGTTGGCATCGCATGAAATACTATAGCTCCCTTTGTTGAATCTATATACATATAAGGTTTTGCAATATCCATTTTAGCAAAATCTAAAATTTCTGGCGGTTCAATTTCATAAGGCTTTCCTTCTTCATTTGCCACTGGTAAGGTTACTTTCCAGTGGCTTAAATTAATATTAGGAAGCTTCACCTTTTTCTTCTTTTTCCTTTCTGTTTTAGCATTTTTTTTTGCAGCGCTGCTTGTTGTTTGACAAGCAACGTTTGCAGATATAAAAATGAGCACTATAACAACTAATATTTCTTTTTGGATAAACTTCATTTATCTTTTAAATTTATTCGAATGGGTATACTTTGACATTATCTACATATAATTCATCTTTTGTTATACCATAAATCCATATAGCAATTTCTCCAGTAGCGTTCGCAGTAAATGACTGCGTTTTAACAGTGAAATTTCCCTTCCCATTAGCTACATTTCCAATTGCCTGAACTAAAGGGCCTCCATCAGAGCTAGCTCTGGCATCAACCCCATCTGTAAAATGACCATCCAAAATTTCAACTATCACACGATCTCCACCTTCTATATCGGCTACATCTGTTTTTATTGCATAACTAAATTCTATAAAATAATCATGGTTTGGAGTAACGTTTATAGCTTGGTATGCATATCTGGTACTACTGCTTATGGATGGACCTGCAGAGGTAGAACCAGTCCATTTTGCTCCAGGTGTTTTGGATCCTCCTGAATCTGATCCGTCATAATTAAGAGGGTCACCATCACTACTAGAGTTAAAAGGATTTCTGGTATTACCATCAGAAAAAGTATCAATTTGCCAACCCGTAAACTTATCGTCAAAATCTCCATTTATAATCTCAGGAGTTATAGCAGCAGGAGTTGGAGGCTCTACAACTTCTATATTTAAAGAAAATATACTAGAAGCTCCTAGTTTATCTGATGCTGTTAATGTTACGGTATAAGAACCTTCATCTGGAAATGTGTTTTCACCATCAACTCCTGTTGATGTATTACCATCTCCATAATCCCAAACATAATCTGTAGAACTGGACGATGTATTGCCAAAGGTATATGTTAAGAAATCATCTGTTACAGAAGCTGAAAAGCCTGCAGAAGGTGGTGTTAAATCTTCTTTTGAATTTGATTCAGGTAAATCATAAGATAATGATTCTAGAGTTGGGTCACATGATGATAAAGAGATAACCATAGTAAATAAAATGGCACTCAAAATCACAGTAGAAATACGTATTTTAAATTTACTTATATTTTTCATGTTTTACTTTTTTTTAAATTAAAATGATGACTTCTTAATAGCCAGGATTCTGACTCATCAAACCTTTACTTAAATTTATTTCTCTTTGAGGAATAGGGAGTAATAAGTCTGATGATGAGTATCCTAAACTATTGGTTGTTGAAAATTCTGAAAGCACTGATTCTGCTCTATCAAATCTTAACAAATCGAAAAATCTATGATTTTCGAACGCTAGCTCTACACGTCTTTCTAACAACAAATCATCTTTAGTAATATTTGTAACTGGTGTTGTTATACCTGCTCTATCTCTTATAGCTTGGAAAGATGCAATTGCAGTTGAACTAGAAGTATCTGTTCCTCCTGCTAAGATAGCCTCTACATGCATTAATAATACATCTGCATAACGTAATACAATCCAATCATTTCCTGCTAAAGTAGCATCTGCAACAAATGTTTTTCCATCTGCACCTCCTGACTCTCCATTAGGTAAATACTTTGTTACTTGATTTTGGGTTGTTTGACTAGGGTCTATTCTGTAAGAATATTGTGTTCTGTCTCCTCCAAAATCAGTCAATGCGTTTATTACATCTGTTGTTACATAATTTACTCCAGAAGTTCTGCCTACTCCATTCATCCATTCTGCAGAAAAATTTTGGCTGTCGGCACTTAATGAAGCTTCATAACCAATAGCAAAAATGATTTCACTATTTCTTTCGTTATAAAAGATATCATTAAAGTTGGATTGTAAAGAAAAACCACTACTCATCACATCTTCACAAAGCCCTTGTGCTAAGACATAGTTTCCAAGTGTTAAATAGACTTTTGCTAGCATAGCTTGTGCTGCTGCTTTAGATGCTCTTGTTTTATAAGTATTATCTAAACCTGCTACTGCCGTTGTTAAATCGCTTACAATCAAATCATAAATTGAAGATGTTGCAACTCTTGTAAATTGTGTTTCAGTATCTAATGGTGTAATAACTTTATCTATTAAGGGTATATCACCAAACAATCTTACTAAATTAAAATAGGCATATGCTCTATTAAATTTAGCTTCAGCTTCAAAAGCTGTAGCTGTACTAGCATCATTTATAACATCTAAGTTTTCTAGAACGATATTCGCTCTAAAAATAACATTAAAAAAGCTTGAATAATAATTTGCAACAATCCCATTAGTCGCTTGAACATTGTAAAACTCAAACTGGGCTGCTTCTCCTTCTTGACTCTTAGTTCTGGTATTATCACTACGCATCTCCGTAAGATAAAACTCGTACATAATGGCATGATTATCATCTAAATCATTACTATTTACCCCTTGTAAGGCATCATAAATACTAATAAGGGCTGTTTCAACTTCATCGGCATTTGTAAAATAAGCCCCTGATGTAATTCCAGAACTAGGAACAGGCTCTAAAAAGTCACTACTGCAAGAAGTAGCTATACTTCCCATTATTAGTAAAACTATATATTTTATTTGTTTCATAATATGTATATTTTTTATTAACTGTGTCTTCTTAAAAATCTAGATTTAACCCAAAAGATATCGTTCTAAAAATTGGTGATCCTGCTCTCTGGTATCCATAACTGGTTGGACTAGTTCTATCAATTGACTCTGGATTAAAACCTGTATAATTATCTGCTGTTTTATACATTAAATTCTGTCCTGTTGCATAAATTCTTAACCCAGATATATTATATTTAGATAAGAAATCTTTAGAGAAATTATAACCTATATTAACATTCCTTAATGCGATGTATGAAGCATCTTGAATAATAGCGTCTGTAAAAATTTTCTCTTTTATAAACTCTTGGCCTGGTGTGCTTGAAATAAAATCTTGAGCACTATTAAATTGATTAAAAATGTACTGATCTCCCATATTTCTAATTTCGGCACCATGAGAACCCTGAAACATAAAACTAAAGTCTACATTTCCAATTTTAAACATGTTTGAAAAACTCCATACTAACTCTGGATAAGGGTCTCCTAATGGCGCTTTATCTTCATCGTCAATGATGCCATCACCATTTAAATCTTTAACATATACATCTTGAGCCTGCCCTCCTACTGGGTGATACGCATTAGACAGATATTCTAATGGAATGTCTCTGTCTACTACCCATCCATAATAGGTTGATATTGGCTGTCCTTCTAAATTAATCCACTCTGCAGCTCTTTTAGGATCTACATTTTGTATTTGACCATTAGAATCTGCAAAATCTACAAGTGTATTTTTATTAGTGGTAACGATTAAAGTAGAGCCCCAGCTAAATTTTTCTGAAGCCACATTTTTAGTTCTTAATTCAAACTCAAAACCTTCATTTTTAACTTCGCCTAAGTTTACTAAAGCACTATTAAAGCCTGTTGTAAAAGACACTGGGTTGTTTAAAAGTAATTGATCACTTGTTCTTTGATAATAATCTACAGAACCAGAAATTCTATTATTAAACAAGCCAAAATCTATTCCTGGGTTAATTTCAATTAGGCGTTCCCATTGTAATTCTGGGTTTGCAATATTTAATGGCGAAAAACCAGATTGTATACCACCACCTATGCTTGATGTTGTTGCTTGTAATAATGCTAAAGACGGATAGTAATCTACTAAAACATTTCCTGTACTTAAACTGCTGGTACTACTACTTACATCTGGATCTACACTTCCTGTATTTAAACGGTCGTTACCTGTAACACCATAGCTCACTCTAAATTTTAAATTATTTATAACTTCACTGTCTTGTAAAAAGCCTTCATTAGATATATTCCACCCTATTGATGCAGCAGGAAAGTTACCATATTTAAAATCTGAACCAAAGATTGAACTCCCATCTCGTCTAAAACTTATAGATGCTAAATACTTATTATTATATGCATAATTAAGTCTTGACACATATGAAATTCCATTTTTTTCCCATTCGAAAGCATCAGATGCAGATATCAATGCTGCGTTTGTAATTTGTTTTACTGCATCATTAGTATATCCTGTTCCTGAAATACTTGAGAAAAAGCTATCTCTTGATTCAAAAACAACACCAACTGTTGCTCCAATATCATGATTTCCTATTGTTTTATTGTAATTGAAAAAGTTATCAGATATTAAATAGATATCTCTTTGTGTAATTTCATTCATAGACGCTGCAGAAGCACCATTTCTGTTCGACAATACTCCCTGCCATCTTGATCGTTTTGTATCTTGATAAGATCCAGATAACATCGTTCTAAAACTTAAACCATCAATTATTTTATATTGCCCATAAATACTACCAAACATTTTAAATTTTTTGTCAAAACGTTCACGCTCTAAAACTTTAGCTGCAGGATTGGTATTGGATGTATTACTAATATCTACCAAAGTACTGCCATCACCGTACAAATCGAAATTATCAAAATGACGTTGTAAAGCATAATCCCCAATTTGCACATCTGGATACACGTTTCTATCAACATACTGAATCGTATTAGTATCATGATATACTGGTAACCAGTTAGTTTGTCTTAAAATATCATGTGTAGAACCATCAAAACGTCTTCTTTTTGTGTATGAAGGGCTAAAACTAGCTCCGAACGAAAATTTATCACTCAATTTAGTATCTACTTTAAGGCGTAAACCATATTTCTTAAAGTTATCAGTTAACAAAACACCTTCATCATCAGAGTAATTTATACTCGAAGTATATTTTGTTTTATCATTCCCTCCTCTTACAGAAAGTGAATGACTGGTAATGGTTCCTCCGTCAAAAATTACATCTTGCCAAGAACGGTCTACACCTATACGTTGCTTATATAATGTTCTATCTGAAAGCACTCCATTAGCAGCTAATTCAGCTGCAGCAGTTTCTGCTATTGAAAAGGTATAAGCATCACTATGTCTGGCTTCTTTAAAACCTGTGAACGTACTATAATTAATTCTGGCTTTACCTTCTATGCCAGGTTTCATAGATATCATAATTATTCCATTTGATCCTTTTGAACCATATATAGAAGAAGAGGCCGCATCTTTTAATATTTCAAAAGATTGTACATCATTCATATTTAAAGAGCCTAAGAAATCTGAGTCTACAATAACACCATCAACTACAATTAACGGTGTAGAATCTCCTGCCATTGAACCTACCCCTCTAATATTAATGGTAGGTGCAGCACCAGCTTCTCCATCTGTAGCTTGTATATTAACACCAGATACTTGACCAACTAAAGCATCATCAATTCTTGATACTGCTATTTGATCTAAGTCGTCATTCACAACTTTAGAAATAGATCCTGTTAAATGTGATTTTTTTTGAGTACCATACCCAATCACTACAACCTCATCTAGTTTTGATAAATCTTCAACAAGAACGATATTGATGGATGCTTGATTACTTATTATGACTGTTTGGGATACAAATCCTATATAAGAAAATTGAAGTACATCGCCCTCATTTACTTGAATTTTATAATTCCCATCAAAATCTGTAGTAGTTCCATTTGAAGTCTTTAATACCACTACATTGACTCCTGGAATTCCAAAATTATCTGTCGAAGAAACAACCGTTCCTTTTACAGTAATCTTTTGGGCAAATAAAGTAATGCTGCATAACAACATGACTATTAATGTTAGCTTGTTTTTTAAATTCATAATTGGTTTTTTTATGTTTAAAATTGTAAAGTTGATTAGTCTTTATTTTGACTAACCAGATAATTAATATCACTTAATCATCATTATTCACTCTACAAAAACCCAATCTTCGTATAAATTTTTGTAATTTTGAAGAGCGCATGTTTTTATAAAGTAATTACATGTGTTGAATTTTACTTCCCTCCTAAAAGAAGTAAATAGTTTTAAAAAGGATAGGCGTGCACCTGTCCTTTTTTTTTGTATTATATTTTCATAATAATTTTAAGTTTTTTGAAGTGTTATACATTTAGTTTAGTTGTTTTGTTATTTCTGGAAAACCAAATTGGTTTTCCAGATTGGTTTACCAAATATATATTAATTTTTTGTTAAATCCAAGTAATTCAACATTTTAACAAAATTATTCCATGAAATCTTCTCTAATTGGACTAAAAACATCAATTAGAACACCTGCTTTGGTACACGTAGCACCATGAATAAGGTGTGGTGGAATATAAAAACAATCACCTTTTTTTAAAGTATTGGTTTCTCCATTTATAGTAACTTCAAACTCGCCACTTTCAACATAAGTCACTTGTGAATGATAATGTTCATGCATATAGCCAATACCGCCTGTTTCAAAATGAACTTTAACGAGCATAATTTTATCATCATAACCCATTATTTTGCGCTTTACTCTCTCTCCAACAACTTCCCATTCAACATCATCACTTTTTATAAATTCTTTACTTGTTCCAAATATTTTCATAATATAGTTTCGTTTTTATTATTTAATAAAATTAAAAGGGCCATTCCATTTATATGGAACACCTTTTACAGTTAAGGTATGCTGTGTTTCCTTAGAATTATCCTGATTTGACAATATCAACAAAAATTCCTCTTTTCGTTTATCTATAATTTTTACTGCTGTGTAATCTGCCTCATCATGAACTAACTTAACTTCTAAAATATTCCCTGAAGCATTTTTTGCAATTTCACTTACTGGATCGTAATTACCATGAGTTTCAATGGTACTCACAAAAGTTACTGCATTTGTGTTCTTTTTTCTGATAATGAACACGGGATCTCTTCGCAAATTAAACTCTGGATCATTAGCACCAATACGTGCAAAAATTAAATCATCTCCTTTTGATGTTAAGGTAGTGAGCGTATAAAAGCTATGATTTGAAAACCATGAAACTTTAGTATTTACCTCATCATTTTTCCCAAAACCTTCTTCCCATAAGTGCTGATAGCCATTATCTTCACCTAATGCTTGTAATTGTTTTGGTGCTTGGTATGAGAAATTAGTTGACATAATTTGTCCCAAATAATAAAAAGGAAGATCGTATTGACTATTAGTCTGAGAGTCTACTTTAAAAATATCAATAATGAAAGGATTATCAAAAGTTTCCTCTTTTACAACAACCATGGTTCTATGAAGTTGAGTGCCTTGATAAGCATTATGTTCTTTAGCACTTACTATTTGAAAGTTAGGATGAGACGCATCAAAAATATAGCCTTCAGAATGGTGTTTACTTCCTGTTTCAAAATCACCTTTAAAATGTGAGGTTTCATTTTTAACAATCGTATTATGTGCAATACTTTGTTTTGCCCAAGTAGTATTTTCTTTTAAATAGTTTCCTCCTCCTTTTTGTTCAATATTAACAAAACGCGCCATTCCGTAATCTTGAATAACTTCATGTCCTTTATTATATAATGAAAATGATAATTTATCATAGTGTCCATGACTGTTACCATGCGCTGTATATTTCATGACAAGGTTTAATTCCTTATCTGGATTACCAAATCTAATAACTCCAATGCCTCCTTCTAAACCATCTGGACCGTCACTGATTTCTATAGATTTTTTGAGAAATGGTTTCGATTTTCCGTCTCTAATAGCTAAAGCTGCAGCAATTCCTGAATCATCTAACAAAACCTGACCTTGTTTTTTTATAATTGACAATAAAGCAGGATCATTACCACCAACATAATACGCAATATCTACAGCAGATACTAACTCTCTGGAATAATAAGACATCCCTTTTTGGGCATCATTTAACGGATAAAATTCACCATCAGAATCAGTTAGATTTAAAAGAGCATCTACAGCTTTTAAAAGAACTCCATTTTTATACTCATATATTTTTAACTCTGGTTTTACATTATGCAAACCTTGCGCAAATAGCATAAAAGGATACATTGCATATCTTTGATAATAGGGAGCCTCTGTATAATAACCATCTGGTGAAAATGGCGCTTCTATATTAGCTAAAAACCCTGTTTTTTCTCCCACCTTTTTTATTAAACCACCATCATTATCTTTAGAGCCTTCTTTTATATTATCTTCTCTTAACCCGTATAAAGCTTTTGTTATTAAATCTTCATCATTCATCACTAACCCAATCATACCTACCGCTGCATTTCCCCATGTACTATGATTATGTACTCGATTAAAAAATTGAGGCGATCCCTCGCTAAGGAAATTAGCTAAAGGTTTGAACAAATTGTTTTCAAGTGTATTCCTTTCTCCTTCTGATAACCATTCGTAAATACAATCGTAAGCTTGACTTGTATATACCAACCAATTTGAATCGTTTAAACATTGCCAGAAAATTTTACCTCTAGCGTAAGAACGTGTTTGAGGATGTAATGGCAATGTTGGATACATTTTAGTATATGCCATTAAAACATCACGCACATATATAGCATATTTTTCGTCCTCCAAAATTTGAAACAAAACACCTGCTTTTTGTAAGAATAAAAAATTACGCTTATGCCGCTCATGCGTATAACCTCCAGAAAAATCTTTAGGAATTGGCACATGAATTCCTGTTGCTATTTCTGCATCTACTTCTGTTTTTGTTTTAGCTAATGTCTCATCAAACAAAGGCACGTTTCCCAGTTGAGATTTTATTTGAACAACTCCTTTTTTTGTTAGTATTAAGCAAGGATGCTCTGCAGTGTTCGCCTTTTGTTTAAGCTCCCTATTAATATCTTCTTTTTTACAAGAATGTATAATAACACAACAACAAATTAATAGAAGTTTAAATTTCATCTTTCTAAATTAGAAGTTATTCCTAAATCTAGATTATCAGTCCCTTTTCCTTTTAGTGGAGATGTTTTTGATAATTCATACATCCCTTCTTTAAAATCTGGTTTTAGTTTCCATAAATTTTTAACATTATATTTCTGATCTCCCGAAACTTTTAATGTTTCGGAGTTATACAACGTATTATTGAAGATATTCACAATAGGTTCTCCGACTACCAGGTGCATGGCTATTGCTTTTGAATTGCTAAAAATATTATTAGTAATATCATTAACCTGAACACCGTATAAAGAGATAGCAGCTTCATATTTATTTCTTTGGTTTTGTCCTACATTGTCAAAAACACAATGATCAATTTCTAAGAATGGTCCAAAAGTACTTTCATCTTTTCCTCCTCTATGTAATCGTAATGCAGCACCACCAATATCCCTATAGCTATTGTTTTTCATAATAACATATTCTGCATTATAAATACCTATGTCATCAGTTTCTTTATCTAAGGCCATTACATGACCACTAATGGTTTTAAAATGAGAGTTTTTAATACTAATGGTATCTGCAAATGTATTTTTATACACTCTTATTACATCAAATGAATGATTAACATCCAGATTGACAAAATCACAATTATCAATAAATAATTTGTAATTTTTATTCATAGAATATTTACTGGTAGTGACAACTGAATTTCCTGTTCTATCTGGCGAGTTTTCACCATCAAAACGAATACCTTCTATAGATAAACTACCTCCATTTTGAATTTCGAAAAGTGCTTTTTTCTCAAATAAAATAGTTGGTTTTTCTTTTAATCTAGATACAAAACTTAAAGCGTATTTTATAGGAATGGTTTTAGACAAGGTATAAGCTTCATCTGAAACCAATTCAATTATATCTCCTGAAGAGGCTTTATTAACAGCATCATATAGACTATTTAAACCCGCTTCTACTTTTATTATTTTTCCTGAATTTAAAAGAGCATATGGATTGTCTTTCGAATACCAGCCAACCCCCGTTTCTTCTTTTGTTAAAACAGCCTTAGGCAGCTTTGCTCCAACATTTAAACTTAAACCTTCAGGAACTAACAATCCAAAATCATTTACTACCCAATCTAACTTTTGTTTATTAAAACCAGTAGCACTAATTGTTTTAATATTTTCACTAATCAGATTATTTTTAAAAGCTATTCCTGTAATATCATCGTAAACGGTAAACACATCATTTTTAGCTTCGTTGTAAAAAATATTATTTTCCATAATACAATCCTCTGGTGGCGCACTACGTTCAACATCACTACCAGCACATAACTGAATATGATCACAGTTTACAAAAGTGTTGTTTTTAACTATGGCATCTTTAGCTTGATCGTATCTGTTAATTGGCGAATTATAAATACCATTCATGATAACAAATGCGCCTCTAAAACGATACCCCTTTAAACCAATACCATAATTATTAGTAACTATTTGCTGTCCGTTTATTACACGAATACCACCTGTACTTGGTTTATTATTTCCTATAAATATATTCCCATCAACCAATGTTCTGTTCCCGTGGCGCATTGTTAGCGTGCCTGTGCATTCGTAAAAAACATTGTTTTTATAAGTATTTTGACACGATTTATTAGATATAATTTCATGCTCTCCGTTACATCTATCAAAATAGTTTGCTTCTACTATTGTATTTGAATTGGTTCTGGAGTAATGACTAGTGCCTATCCTTAAAGTTTCTCCGCCATTAGATCCTAAATTTTGACGTGGTCCAAAATAGTTATGATCTATTTTATGATTATTTTCCTGACTTTCTTTGGTATTTAATCTAACAGTCATAGTCACTCCTCTATTTTTTTTATCTACTAAGTGATTATGATCTATTCTATTATTTTTACCATAAACAGCAACCCAAGTATCAGGTTCATGCCTTTCTATTTGACTAAAATCATCAATTATGCATTCAGTTAATCTACAATTATTAGCCAGTGCATTATTATTCTTTTTAAATGAAATAACCTCGTTTGTTGGTGTATACCCGTTTTTAAAAACCAGACCATCTATTATAAGATATTCTCCAGCAATTCTTAAGTTTGATTGTCCTTCTAGTATTACTTTTCCTTTTTCTTCAACTGTTAAAGTAATTGGGGCTTCTTCAGTACCAATTGCTTCAAATAATAGTTCGGTATCTTTCCAAACACCATTTTTCATGGTTATAACATCTCCAGGTTTTGCCTTTTCAATTGCTCTTTTTAATTCATCATTATTCTTAACCAAAGCACCTTTTTTCTCTTCCATATTAACGCAAGAAAAAATTAATAACACGAGAATAGGAATGCAAAAAACTTTATTCATATTAGTATTTGAAATTATCTACAAAAGGTAAGAAAAAGTAATATTATTTTTTAATAAAAAACTTACTTTAAGTATAGTGATTAATTATTTTATTATTATTTTTTTTATTAAACTACCATCTTTGGCATTTATTTTAAGTAAATAGATACCAGCGTTAAACTGAGATACACGTAATAAATTATTAGTTATATTAGTTTTAGAAAGTAATTTTTCTCCTAAAACACTAAACATTTCTACTGAATTGATTTTAAAATCATTAGATTTAATTGTAATAAAATCTTTTGCTGGATTTGGATAGATCTTAAAATTAGAAAAAATAAAGTTCTCATTTGATAAGGTTGCATCTACATTATTTGCAGTTCCTGGTGTTCCTTTTTGATCACCATCATAGGTTAAGGTTGAATATTCCCAATTTGATGCCATATCATTTGCTGCGGATGTTATGGGTGCTCCAGCTTTTAACATAAAAGATGTTTTTGAAGATCCACTCATACCCGGAAAACCATAAGAAGTTGTTCCTGGGTTATTTGAACAATTGCTTACCCCACCAACAATATAAGATCCATATCCGTAATCATATAAAACTTGATCAACAAGAGTCCCATCTCCTTTTTTAATAATTATTCCATCTGGGCAGTTAGATGTTGAACCACCAGAATATGTACTCTCATTATTAAAACTCGGTTCTTTATAATCGTATATATAATCGGGTGCAATACCACCTTGTGCATCTGGAATATGAAACCCAGAAAATATAGCGTATTCATTGGCACCTAATGTAAAACTTCCAATAGTAGTTATTTTAGATGAGCTTGAGCCATCTGTTAGCGTCCAATTATCCATGACCACTGGAGCACCTGTAGTATTATAAATTTCAAACCATTCTGTATGCCCTTCATTTGGAGATGTATCACCAGAAAAACCACTATTCTCTGCTAATAATAAAGCAGCATCTAATAACTCTTGAGATGGCTTACTAGGTCTATTATGAATTTCAGTAATAATAACCTCTCCTGTTCCTTGTCCATAGGATAAAAAAACACTCAAAATAAGTAATGTAAAAAGTAATGTTGTTTTCATAATTTAGTTTTTTAACAATTAGTACTTAATATTTAACTAACAATTTCAAGGTTAATATTCAAATTTATTTGGTTTTCCAAATTGGTTTTCCAAATTGGTTTTCCAAATTGGTTAACCAAATATAATCATATTTATTTGATATCCAAATAATTTTAACAGTAATAAAAATGTTTTTAATGAAATTTTACCTGAAGAAATCCAAAAAGGCAATTAATAATAGCCAATATAGTTAGCTTAATTTGTGACTGAAATAATTAAGTCGATACAGGAAAGTACTATTTAAATTTCTTGAAATTAATATTATGTCGTTTAAACTATTTAATTTAGTAGGTTTTACATAATAGATATTTCAATTGGTTCTATACAATATCAAAGAAGAGAAATAAACGAGTACGTATAGTAGTAATTTATATCGCTGTAGCTATAACAAAACATCATTAAAAATGAAATGGACATTAATATTTATTGTTTTACTAAATGTACCGGTTTGTAATTCTCAAACAGACAAAGAACAGCTAGTTTCAGTCGATAATGACACCATTAAGACAATTCAATATTCAGAAAAAGAACTCATTTCTTTTCTCGATAGCATTGGAAAACTAAACCCTAATAATTGGACTAAAACACTTTTATTCCAAGTAGACTCAACATTACATGGACAAGTAAATCTGAATAACAAATTAAACGCTTTAGACTTTGAAAAATTAAAAGTAGCAGCAAAAAGTGGAGAAATAGATTTTGATTTTGCCAAGCAAATTTTCCCACAAGCCGAGTTTGATATTAATTTAATAAGTAACCTAGATAATAACACAATACCAATTAGTTTTTACTCCTTCGATAAAAATGAAAATGACTTCAATGAATTTGCAATTTCAATTGGTCTTGACAGTGGGTTTTCTTGGAATAATGATGTTTATTTTTTCAAAGCAAACAAAGTAATTGCCAAGCACAAGATATTTCACCGCTACGGGCTTGAATTAAAACATTTTAAAAATGAAACCAATGAAACCATAGTTTATTACAAAGTAAATTATGGTAGCGGATCAGGAATTTGGTGGCACCAATTCAATTTTTATAACTATAACAATGATAAACTACTTCCAACATTAACAGAAATCAAAAATATAAATCTTCAATATCCTTGGAGTATTAGATCTTATTGGATTGAATCTATAATTACGAATACCAAACCTTTGAAACTCAAATTTGTTTTTAATAATCAGTTTACAGATACTTTGGGTAATCAAATGGAGTTTATAAATGATTCAACAGAGGTCACCTATAATTTTGATAGGAAGGATAAAATTTATAAACCTAATTTCACAAATTCCAAATTAAACCAGCTAAGCTTATTAACATATTTTCTTTCAGACAATGAGCTGCTTTTTGTGAACACTTATTCTGATTTACTAAAAAAAGGTATAAACGGAACTGATTTGGAAATGCGAAAAGTCATTTTGGTCTATTTAAATAAACTCAAAACGGAACTTAATAAGTAAAAGAAAACAGAAATAATCAAATACGATTATATTTTAGTATAAAAATGCTTAAAATTATTATTTTTAAATCTATACAGTAGTCTACTTAATTTATTACTTTTATTGGCTTAAATTAACCATTAAAAAATAACGATAAAAAAGGATGAAAATTATAGGCATTGGTAAAAATTACGTAAGTGATGAAGCAGAAATTGAAGGCATTAAAAACGGTGCACAATTAATATTTACAAAACCAGAAAGCACCTTAGTAACGAACAATAAAGATGTGGTATTTCCATCAATTACCAATGAGTTGGTTTATGAGGTTGAATTAGTTGCTAAAATTGGTAAAACAGGCAAGGATATAGCGCTGGCTGATGCTGCTTCGTATATCTCTGAGATTGCTGTTGGTATAGACTACACTGCCAAAGATGTTCTAACTGCAAGTAGAGCTGGTAAAGGACCATGGGCGTTAGCGAAAGGTTTTGATGGCGCATCGCCAATATCTAGTTTTAAACCTGTTTCTAATTTTCCAGAATTAAATAATATTAATTTTGATTTGGTCATTAATGGAGAACAAAAGCAAGTCGGTAATACGGACTTTATGATTTATAATTTTAGTGAGATTATCAGCTTTGTTTCTAACTTTATGACTTTAGTTCCTGGCGATTTAATTTTTACTGGAACACCTGCTTTAGGTGCTGGTGAAATTTTTAAAGGCGACCATTTACAAGCTTCTATTGAAGGTGAATTATTGCTGGATTTTAAAATGATTTAACAAAATCATAAGCCCTCCTAATCAAGATTGTTTTATGAAGAATTCTATAGCTGAACGCGTTGCAGATTTTTTAAATGGCTATCCGCCTTTTAATATGCTTTCTAATAAAACCTTGTTACAAATTGCTACAGAGGTTACTATAACTTATTTAGAAAAAGGAGATACTATATTTAAAAAGGATGATGTCTGTCATGACAGTTTTTATATCGTAAGAAATGGTGCTATAAATCTCTATTACAGTAACGGCGATGTTAAAGATATTATGAATATTCATGATACTGGTGATGTTTTTGGATTACGCCCACTTATAATTAAAGAACCTTATAAGCTAACCGCTGCTGCTAACGAAGAATCTATAGTTTATGCCATCCCTATTGCCATTTTTCAATCGGTAACAGATTATAATACTCAAGTTCATAAATATTTAATTACCGCGTTCGCATCCAATGCTTACGATCCTTATTCAACAGAAGTAGCTGATGAAATTTTTGTTGATTATTTACCTAACAAGTCTCAAGACATGGTAAATTTTCAAACAGCTAATTACACAAAATCACCAATTACTTGTTCCATGCAAACCTCTTTAAAAGAAGCTGCAAAAAAAATGAGTGCTCATAAAATTGGTTGTATTATAGTTATAGATACCGAAAAAAAACCAGTGGGTATTATTACTAATAGTGATATTAAGAATAAAATAGCAACAGGCCTATTCCCTATTGAAACTCCAGTAACCAATATTATGAGTTCGCCTGTAATGACAGGTAAGAAAAATTTAACGATAGCAGATGGGCAATTACAAATGATTAAGAATAGTATTGGGCATTTGTGTATTACTAAAGATGGTACCATTAATTCTAAGCTTATTGGGGTTTTAACCCACCACGATGTTTTAGTGACTTTGGGTAATAATCCAACCGTTATTCTTAAAGAGATAAAACGTGCCAAACGAACTAAAAAGTTACGTGCAGCAAGACTTAAGGGGCATGCTTTATTAAAAAATTATATTGAGCAAAACATCCCTTTATCACACATTATAAACGTCATTTCTCAAATTAATGATGCCGTTACAATTCGTACTGTAGAATTGGCTTTAAAAAAAATGCCCACAACACCTCCTGTGGCTTTTTCTTGGTTGGCTTTAGGCAGTCAAGGACGTAGTGAACAATTACTTTTCACCGATCAGGATAATGCTTTGGTATTTGAAGATGTCCCTAAAGAACACTATGAAGAAACACAAGCTTATTTTTTAGAACTCTCTAAACTGATTACCAAATCTTTAAATAAAATTGGATTCGAATATTGTGAAGCCGATATGATGGCGAGCAATCCTGAATGGTGTAAATCTTTAACAGAGTGGAAAACTCAATTTAAAGATTGGATTTTAAAACCAGATGAAAAGGCTATTTTATTGTCTTCCATATTTTTTGATTATAATCGTGCTTTTGGAAATAAAGAATTAGTTGATGACCTTACCGACACTATTTATTCAACTCTGGGACAAACGGATTTATTTTATAAATTCTTAGGACGAGATGCTGTTAAAAGCCCTTCTCCTCTTGGTTTTTTCAAACAGTTTTTAGTGGAACAAAATGGTGATCAAAAGGAGCTTTTCAATATTAAACACAGAGCTTTAATGCCACTTATTGATGCTGCTAGATTACTCATATTGAGCAAACAAATAAAAGGGGTTAATAATACTTACGAACGTTTCGAAAAATTAGCAGAACTAGAACCTAATAACAAGGAATTATACGAATCCTGTTCCTATGCCTTTAAAGCCTTGTCTAAATTTAAAACCAAACAGGGTTTATTACGCGATAATTCTGGTAAGTTTATTGATTTAGAAACCTTAACAAAGGAAGAAAAGCTAAAACTAAGACGTTGCTTTAAGCCTATTCAAAAAATTCAAGAAATTTTAAAAATCAGATTTGACTTAAAAAACTTTATATAAATGATTTTTAAATGGTTTCATAAAAACAAAAAAGTGTATCCTGATTTTTGGATTGATTATATTGAAAGCTTTAAAAATATTAATAAAAATCCGATTGGAGAAACCCGCTTTGTAGCATTTGATACTGAAACCACTGGTTTCGATAGAAAAAATGATAGGGTTCTCTCTATTGGTGCTGTTAGTTTTGTTGGTAAATCCATTCAAGTAAATGAAAGCCTAGAGCTCTATTTAGAACAAGAAATATTTAATCCAGATACCGTTAAAATTCATGGATTAATGAAAAAAGGTGCTTTAGAAAAAGTCACCGAACTTGAAGCGATCAAGGCCTTTTTATCTTATGTAAAAAATGCTGTTTTAATAGCACACCATGCCAATTTTGATAAAAACATGATGAATGAAATGCTATCAAGGCATGGACTTGGTAAACTAAAAAACAGATTTATTGATACGGGTTATTTGTTCAATAAATCGAAACATATTATTTATCAAGAAAACTTAAAAAAACATTACACATTAGACGATTTATGCAAAGAGCTTAATGTACCAAAAGTCGATAGGCACACAGCTAATGGAGACGCCCTTATAACTGCTATTGTGTTTCTAAAAATCCTATCTCGATTAGATAAGCGAAAGCATTTGGAATGGGACTATTTACTGAAATAATAGAGCTATTGAATTCTTGATGATTTACATATTAATATGATTGATTAAAAATTTGAATTATATTTTATATTAAAATGTAAAGAAAAAAGAACCGAATTTAATCGGTTCTTTTTTGAAATTTATTTAGTGTAACTTATTTTACAAAGCCTTTTATTTTAATTCCCATGTCCTTATCCAGTCATAATAAGTAGTACGCTCTTCTTCATTTCCTGTCATACCCCCATCAGAAGGAACAGGGTTCCAATCATAGGTTTCAACAACCATTCTTAAATACAATGGTAAATCAAAATTAGCCTTAGGAGTAATAGTATACACTTTTTTACCATCTAAGTAAAATTCAATTTCGGTAGCACTTTTCCACCATGCACCATAAACATGATAATCTTCCCAAACTTTTGCCCCTACTTCACTATCATCTCCTGCAGACCCTGTTGGTGTAGCGGTACAATCTGTTTGTCTACTGTGGGTGTTAGAATGAATTGTTTCATCAAATTTTTGAGCAAAATTTGCAGTCCCAGTAATTTGTCCTACACACTCTTGAATATCCAATTCAGTAACTCTTTTATCACAACCAGTTCCATCATTCCTATTATTAATTAACCAAAATGTAGAAGACATAAACGTTTTATTAGCCTTCATTTTACATTCAAAATAATACCCAACTTGAGCGGCTTCTTTAGAGTAAATATTAGATCCTGCATGTGTAAATGTATTACCATTTACTACTTCTGGAGTATCTAACTGATAAGCTGTAAGCATAAGATTATTTTCAGCCTCAATTACAGTATTTTTCTTAAAAATTCCTGGTGCTCTTCCAATCCATCTATTTGGATCTGTATTTAACCATTTACTCTCATCAAGACTACCATCATTAAACTCATCTGATAAGTTTTCAATTTTACTCCATGTTTTACCTGAAGGTGTAGGATCAACTTCAATAAAATAAGGCAAATTTGACGAAGGTTCGTTTCTTGTAATAATAACATCAAAACTACAAAGCACTATATTGCCAGCAACGTCTTTTACTTGAAATGTATTTGTAGTAGTTCCAACAGGGAACATCTCTCCAGATGCTAAACCTTCAGTTTGCGAAGTAATAGCTCCTGGTACGTTATCTGAGCCAACAGGAGTTGTATATGTTATTTCTTTACCATTTGATAAAGCATCTACAGTTTCATTAATATTTGAAACACATGCTATGGTAGGATCTATATTGTCTATAGATCGTTCTGTTTCAACACTGTCACCATCATTACTACAACTAATTAGGAATGTACTAATAGATATAAATGAAAGGATAATTAACTTGATCGAAAAGGTTTTTTTTAACATTATTCTATTTTTTTACAAAGCTATGAAGCATAAATTTAATATCTGCAACATATGTTTTGTAATGGGCAACTAATGTTTTTAATTAGTCATTTCATCGAATAATCACTTTAAACTAAGGCATTATCCATAATATCTTGAACCACTTCAGGATTTAAAAGTGTGCTAGTATCTCCTATATTACTCGTGTCTTTATGAGCAATTTTCCTCAAAATGCGCCTCATAATTTTACCAGAACGTGTTTTTGGTAAGCCTTGAGTAAACTGGATTTGGTCTAGTTTTGCAATAGGCCCGATATGTTCGGTTATAATTTGATTAATCTCTTTACGCAAATTATCCTGATCTCTCGTTTCTCCAACATCCTTTAAAATCACATAACCATATAAAGCATTTCCTTTTACATCATGTGGAAAACCGACAATTGCAGATTCTGCAACTGCTGGGTGTTCGTTAATGGCATCTTCAATTGGTGCTGTTCCCAAATTATGACCAGATACAATAATAACATCATCAACACGTCCCGTAATTCTGTAATAACCTACCTCATCCCTTAAAGCCCCATCTCCTGTAAAATACATGTTTTCATAGGCTGAAAAATAGGTATCCTTATAACGTTGATGATTTCCCCAAATAGTACGTGCCATACTTGGCCATGGAAATTTTATACATAAACGTCCATCTACTTGATTATTTTTTAATTCCTTTCCGTTTTCATCCATTAAAGCAGGTTGAATACCAATAAAAGGCAACGTGGCGTATGTTGGTTTTGTTGGTGTTACAAATGGAATGGGTGTAATCATAATACCTCCAGTTTCGGTTTGCCACCAGGTATCTACTATCGGACTTTTCTTTTTACCAATATTATCATTATACCAATGCCATGCTTCTTCGTTTATAGATTCACCTACAGATCCTAAAACTTTAAGCGACGATAAATCATATTTTTCAACCAATTCTAAACCTTGTTTAGCCAAAGCACGAATAGCTGTTGGTGCTGTATAAAACTGATTTACTTTATGCTTTTCAACGATCTCCCAAAAACGTCCAAAATCAGGATAACTCGGTACCCCTTCAAACATAACAGTAGTCGCTCCATTTGCTAAAGGACCATAAACAATATAACTGTGCCCAGTAATCCAACCAATATCTGCAGTACACCAGTACACATCATCTTCTCTATATTGAAAAACATTTTTAAATGTATAAGCAGTATAAACCATATAACCAGCAGTGGTATGTACCATGCCTTTTGGTAACCCCGTAGAACCCGATGTGTATAATATAAATAAGGGATCTTCAGCATCCATAACCTCAGCTTCGCAAGCTGTAGAAGCAGCATCTAAAAGTGGTTGCAACCATTTATCACGACCAGATGTCATTTGTATATCTGAATGAATTCGTTTTGCAACCAAAACGGTTTCAACACATACACAATCATTTAAAGCATCATCAACAATGCCTTTTAAATCAATTGTTTTTGCTCCTCTATAAGATCCATCACTGGTAATAACCATTTTACAATCACTATCATTAATTCTTGTAGATAATGCTGTTGCCGAAAAACCTGCAAACACAACCGAATGTATAGCGCCTATTCTGGCACAGGCCAAAACTGAAATTGCCAATTCGGGAATCATAGGTAAATAAATACAGACGCGGTCTCCTTTTTTGATACCCTGATCTTTTAATACATTGGCAAATTGATTAACACGTTGATGTAGTTGATTATAAGTAATATGCTCAGCAGCATCTTTCGGATCATTGGGTTCAAATAAAATAGCCGTTTTGTCACCACGAGTTGCCAAGTGCCTATCAATACAGTTTTCGGTGATATTTAATTGCGCCCCTTCAAACCATTTAACTTCTGGTTTAGAAAAATCCCAACTTAAAACATGGCTCCATTTTCGTTGCCACATAAAATGTTCTTCCGCAACTTCTTCCCAAAAATTTTCTGGCTCTCTTATTGATTTTCTATAAACTTGATAGTATTCCTCTAAATGCTTTATGTGATAATTGCTCATATGACTTATACCTGCTATTCTAAAAATTAATTCTGAATGCCTAAAATAATAAAAATAATATCTAATTGGCTCAATAATTTATATCAGTAACATAAAATTATAGACATAAGTATTTAATGTGTAGCTCCCCCTGCCCCGCTCGGAATTCTAATATTTTCTACTATTTCCTGAACATCTTTTGGCGGTTCTGGTGTAAACTTCATAATGACTATAGATACTATAAAGTTTAAAATCATCGCTATCGTTCCAAAACCTTCTGGCGAAATACCAAACCACCAGTCGCTTTTATCGGGAAGCACGTTATCAAACCAACCCAATTTATATTTAATCATATATAATAACATAGCAGTAATACCAACAACCATACCTGCAATGGCACCTTCCTTATTCATACGCTTATAAAAAATTCCTAAAATAATAGCTGGGAAAAAAGATGCTGCTGCTAGCCCAAAAGCTAAAGCAACAACTGCTGCGACAAAACCAGGTGGATTAATCCCAAAATATCCAGCAACACAAACGGCTCCAACCGCCGATAAACGGGCAGCTACCAATTCTCCTTTCTCTGAAATTGTAGGTTTTAAAATCTTTTTAATTAAATCGTGAGATACAGACGAAGAAATAACCAATAATAATCCAGCTGCTGTAGATAAAGCAGCTGCCAATCCTCCAGCCGCCACTAATGCAATAACCCAATCTGGTAAATTGGCTATTTCTGGATTTGCAAGTACCATAATATCTCTATCAATCACTAATTCATTTTTAGAGGCATCTGCTACATACTGAATCAGGCCATCATTATTTTTATCCGTAAATGCAATCAGTCCTGTTGTTTCCCATTTCTTAAACCATCCTGGAACATTAGCATACGGCTGATTTGACACTGTTTCAATCATATTTGTTCTGGCAAATACGGCCACTGCTGGCGCTGCAGTATATAATATGGCTATTAGCAATAAAGCTATTCCAGCGGACTTACGTGCATCTTTAACACGTTTTACTGTGAAAAAGCGTACAATAACATGAGGTAATCCTGCTGTTCCAACCATTAGCGCTAGCGTAATAGCAAAAACATCTATTAACGATTTAGAACCTTCGGTATACTCTGCAAATCCAAGTTCGGTACTTAAACCATCTAATTTATCCAGTAAATAAGTTCCAGATCCATCCGCTAATTCACTACCAAATCCTAATTGTGGGATGGGGTTCCCTGTCATCTGAATAGATATAAAAATAGCTGGTACCATAAAAGCAAAAATAAGGACGCAATATTGAGCTACTTGAGTATAAGTGATCCCCTTCATACCTCCAAGAACCGCATAAAATAAAACGATTAGCATCCCAATGATGACACCAGTGTTAATATCAACTTCTAAAAATCGGGAAAACACAATACCGACACCTCGCATTTGACCTGCAACATAAGTAAAGGACACTAATAAAGCACAGAACACAGCAACAAGTCGTGCTGTTTTTGAATAATACCGATCACCAATAAAATCGGGTACTGTAAACTTTCCAAATTTCCGTAAATAAGGCGCTAATAATAATGCTAGCAGTACATAACCTCCTGTCCAGCCCATTAAATAAACAGCACCGTCGTAACCTGCAAAAGATATAATACCTGCCATAGATATAAAAGATGCAGCACTCATCCAATCTGCAGCAGTCGCCATACCATTAGCTAACGGAGAAACACCGCCACCAGCAACATAAAATTCTTGTGTAGAGCTCGCTCTAGACCATATGGCAATGCCTATATATATGGCAAATGTAACACCGACTAAAATATAGGTCCAGTTTTGAACGCCTAACGATTCCACCAACATGATACTATGCGTCATAACCATATTTTTTATCAAGTTTATTCATCAGGCGAACATATACAAATATAAGTATGACAAACACATACATAGCTCCCTGTTGCGCAAACCAAAAACCTAACTTAAAACCACCTATTTTTATGTTATTAAGAGCATCTTTAAATATAATTCCTGCGCCATAAGACACCAAGAACCAAACTAACAATAATATAAGTACATATCTTATATTTTCCTTCCAATAGGCTTTTGCATTACTTTTTGTCATGTTTATTATGGTTTAGTTGGTTACTATATCGTTTAAACTCTTTAACAACTTTAGGTGCTAAAATCAATGTCGCTACCATCGTTGGAATGGCCATAAGCGCAAACGTACCATCAATTAAATTAAGCATGGCACTAAAAGGAGTAGTCGCTGCTAATACAATACTTATTATATAGATATAATTATAGTAGTGTTTTTTCTCTGCGCCTATTAAAAACGACATACATTTTGTACCATAATAGGCATATGAAAACAATGAAGATACACTAAAGATTAAAACACAAAGCATTAATAAATATTTCCCATAAACAGGCATAGCATAGGAAAATGCAGAAGCCGTTAAACTAACCCCATTATCTGAGGTTGTTTCCCAAACGCCAGTTACCAGAATGGCTAAAGCTGTAAGCGTACAAACAACCAATGTATCTATAGCAGGTCCCAACATAGCTACCAAACCTTCGCGTACTGGCTCATCGGTTTTTGCTGCACCATGTGCCATAGGAGCTGTACCAATACCTGCTTCATTTGAAAAGGCACCACGACGAATTCCTAATAAAATAAGGGCTCCTAGTACACCGCCCAAAAAAGGTGAATCTGTATAATGATTAGCAGCAAAAGCATCTGTAAAAATCATCATAAAATATTTAGGAACCACATCATAATTAGATATCAAAATAAATAAGACCAATACAAAATACAGCAATACCATCGAAGGGACCATCTTAGAAGCCGCATTACTAATACGCTTTAATCCGCCAAGGATAATAACAGAAGTTAATGAGACCAGAACAAATGCAATAATTAGATTAGACTTTAAACCAACAACAACGCCATTTGGTATGAGTATGATATCGTTTATAGCTTGTGTTAATTGATTCACATTAACAACTGGCAATGCGCCAATCATTCCAAAAAAACTAAACATGACAGCTAGGGGTTTCCAATGTTTTCCGAGGCCTTCCATAATAAAATACATAGGCCCTCCTTGTAAATCCCCTTTACTATCCTTACCGCGATACATGATAGCCAATGACGAGGTGAAAAATTTGGTCGACATACCCACCACTGCACTTACCCACATCCAAAACATGGCTCCAGGACCACCTACAGAAATTGCGACTGCTACACCTGCAATATTTCCCATCCCAATGGTTGAGGAAAGTGCTGTAGTCAAGGCTTTGAAATGACTAATTTGTCCTGGATCATTAGGATCATCATACTTACCTCTTAATACTTGAATGGCATGACCAATAAACCTAAATGGTAAAAACCTTGACAAAACTAAAAGATATAAACCGCCGCCTATAAGCAGTATTACTAAAGGCAGTCCCCAGGCATAATCTGAAAAGGATTTAACAATTTGCTCCAATTGGTTCATAATACTTTATTAGTTGAATTCATAAATGTATTAAAATTACTCCAAGTTCAACCCAACAAATTATATTTATAGTTTATGACACTATTTTACAGATAACACTTACAATAGTTTAAAAGATTGCCTTTTAATCTCGAAAACGAAATAGTTAATAACTTTAAATTCAATACTTCCAAAAGCTAACAAAAGTTAGGTTTTAAAATTATGCCATGTGTAATTTTGTATTAATTTTTTTGACTTTTCACTTAAATAAAAAGTCAAGATGAGTTTATTATACAAATGATTAAATATTTATATCATGAATGTAAAAATCACTTTACGTTTAAGTATTGTTTTAATAGCTGCAATTTCTTGTACAAATTCTAAAAAACACATACACGAAAACTATCAAGAAAACGAACATCACTGGAGTTATTCTGGGGAAACATCACCTAAATACTGGATAGAAATTGAAAAGGGCTCAAATTGTGATGGTAAACATCAATCACCAATTAATATCATCCATAAAAATGTAGACTCTGTAAAAATTCAGGAGAATTTAAAAATACAATACTCTCCTGTTACGCTTATAAGTGAGGTTGAGAACAACGGACATTCCATACAGTTTGATTTTGAAACTGGTGATTCTATAAACTACAATAACGAAACATATTATTTAAAGCAAATACATTTTCATGAACCTTCAGAACATAAAATAAATGGGATTATTTACCCTATTGAAATGCATCTGGTACATATTAGTAAAGCTGGGGAAATAACCGTTTTAGGTCTTTTGGGTGAAGAAGGTGATGACAGTCAATTATTTGAGTTCTTTGAAAGCTTTTTACCAATTAAAGAAAACGTAGTAAAAGACATTCATCAAAAAATTGATCTATCAAGTTTGTTTTTAGAGGATAAACATTATTACTCTTATAGCGGTTCATTAACCACTCCTCCTTGTACTGAAAATGTAAATTGGATTGTATTTAAAGAGTCCATTATTTTATCAGTTGAAGAAGTCCTTAAACTTAAAAATAATATGCCTATTAATAATTATCGTAATGAACAACCTTTGAATGAGCGGGTTGTGACTTATCATTTCTAGAATAAACGAGTCACCCCTTAGGTATCATCTGAAAAAGGTTTAACAATTTGTTCCAATTGATTCATAATGCTTTGTTAGATGAATTCATAAATGTATTAAATTTACTCCAAGTTTAATTTAGAGTAATATTTAATACTAAAAACGATGGCTTACGACGAATATTTAGCAGATAGAATACGACGCCAGTTAAAAGAAAAACGAACTGCTTTCACAGAACTTAAAATGATGGGAGGTTTATGTTTCAAGGTTGATAATAAGATGCTTTGTGGGATTCATTTAGATAAAAAATATGGCGATAATTTATTAATGGCTCGCATTGGTGAATCTGTTTATGAAAATGAACTAGGTAAACCAGAATGTTTACCTATGGACTTTACTGGTCGTCCGATGCGAGGATACATTTTTGTAACACCAGACGGTTTTGATACCGATGATGATTTATCATATTGGTTAGATTTATGTATCACTTTTAATCCATTAGCAAAAGCGAGTAAACCAAAAAAGAAAAAGATCAAATAAATACTATTCTCTTCTGAACGTTATAACATGTCTCAAAAAGCAAAACTAATTGAAATTGCCAAGTTATTTTTCAAATTAGGCAGTATTGCATTTGGTGGCCCAGCTGCACATATCGCCATGATGGAAGATGAAGTTGTTAAGAAACGAAAGTGGATGACACAAGAACACTTTCTTGATCTTGTTGGTGCTACAAACTTAATTCCTGGTCCAAACTCTACAGAAATGACCATGCATTGCGGACACGAACGTGCAGGATGGAAAGGGCTCTTTGTTGCTGGTATTTGCTTTATTTTCCCTGCAGTTGTTATTACTTCTGTATTGGCTTACCTCTATCAAGAATATGGGCAACTACCTAAAGTAGAACCTTTTATTTATGGTATTAAACCTGCAGTTATAGCTATTATTTTAATGGCAGCATTTCGCCTGGGAAAAAAAGCTATTAAAAATATAGAACTGGCTATTTTAGGGAGTATAATCATTGTTGCTTGTTTACTTGGGATCAACGAAATAGTAGCACTCTTTAGTGCTGGTATATTAGGTTTAGTAGTCTATTTTATTAAAAAAAACAGAACCAATATAAATAGTTTCATTCCGCTTTTAATATTTCAGCTAACAAATCCTTTAAAAGTAGGAACTCTAAAAATATTTCTTACCTTTTTAAAAGTGGGCGCCATTTTATATGGTAGCGGTTATGTTTTATTTGCCTTTCTGGATGCTGAATTAGTTGCAAATGGCTGGCTTACCAGACAAGCACTCATTGATGCTGTTGCTATCGGACAAATAACTCCTGGTCCTGTTTTATCGACAGCAACATTTATTGGTTGGCAAATGAATGGTATTTGGGGTGCCATTGCAGCTACCCTTGGAATTTTCCTTCCCTCCTTTCTTTTCGTTTTAATTTTAAACCCTTTGATTCCTAAAATGCGGAAATCAAAAATTATTAGAGCGTTTTTAGATGCCGTAAATGTGGCCGCAGTTGCTTTAATACTAACTGTATGTATCGACATGATAAAAGATACGGTTACAGACTGGAGAACTGTTTTAATTGCTGCAGTAAGTTTAATCATCGTTTTTATATTTAAAAAGCTGAATAGTGCTTTTATTGTTATAGGTGGTGCTGTGTTTGGGTTTCTTTTGACTCTCATCTAAACTGTTAAAAACTTTTTTTTAATTTCAGAGAAAATACTCACTTTTCTATAGGAAAAAATTAATTTTGCCTATCGTTATGATAATTTAAACCCAAATCGAATGAAATACCACCTATCCTTATTAGGATTAACTATGCTTATAGTTTCCTGTAATAGTGATAAAAAAAACAATGAGGCTGTAACTAATAATACTAAAGTCTCTAAGGAAATTCAGAAAGAGAATGATCCTACGAAAAAAGAATCTCAAGTTGCTAAATCAATAGCATCAACAGCTTTAAATGCAAGTAAAGATTCAGAAGAAATAAAAATAATCAGAGAGCGATTTAACAACATTAATGCTTCCATTTCAAACTTTACAAAAAAAGAAAATAAGGACATAAGCATCTCCAAAGATACTAATCCCGACAATTATGCTTTTGAAAGCGAAAATATCTATCGATTAGCTGTTACAAATGTAAATAGGTTCTATGAAGATGCTACTTTAAAAAAGGCTATTGTAAAATTTGAAGGGAGTCAAGAAGATTTGATTTCAGAGTATTATTATTGGAATGATAAGATCTTTTTTGTTTTTAAAACGAAAATTAACTACTCAAAAGCTAAGTGGTCTGATCATTTTAATGAATCTGATGCCAAAAAGATTGAAAATAGATTTTACTTTCAAAATAATAAATTGATTAAATGGCTTGATCATCAAAAAGCACAAATCGACCTGAATAGTGCAGAAACAAAAAAAAAGGAGCAAGAAATTTTAAGCGATTCGCAATTGTATAAAAACTTAAAATAATATTCCCACAGCATTATAATTATATTATAAACAGGTTGTGTTTATACAAAAAGCTTACAAAAAAAGACCTTACAAATTGTGAGGTCTTTTAGTTTATATAAATTCTCGACAGTGATATCAAAGTATAACACTCAAACCGATAATTCTATTTTAAATACGTTACAGTTGTCTTAAGAAATGCTATTTGTATTTCATTGAGTTTGGTATAATATTTGTTTACTTTTCTTTCAATAATTATAGTAAATAATTAATTCAAATTATAAGCCCTAAATAGCATAAAAAAAACCTTACTCGTATTAATTTTAGCAATAATTTTTGGATGTAATTCCAACGACTAATCAATTCCTTCCCCACAAGCAGTGAATACTTTTACTATGCGTATTGATAATTCACAATGTACACCTGCATTAATAGACAATGATAAATGCTACTCAAAATTTAAATGTTCTCTCTCAGAATTAAATTCAATGCCATTTTATACCATTACTGCTATTAGAGAAAAAGAAACAGGCACTTATTATTTGAATGATGAATATGGCGATTTAATTCTTTTGCTCGTTTTATTATCAACGAAAATGGTAAAATTAAAATTTACAAAAACAGCAACTCTAAAAACACTTCTAAAGTAATCATTGAAGAAATAATGCCTTCTACTAAAGACTCATTCCTAGGTGGTATAAAAGGTGTGTTTTCTGGAGTTTTGTATAATAAAAATGATAAAAGTGATTCTATAGTTATAAACAACTGCAATTTTAAATTTGAAAAAACGAATAGAACAGATTATTATCAATGTCTAGATTATTAGTTAAATCATTTCGGTAGACTAAAAGTCTGCTTCGTGAAATAACAAAATATAAAAGAATAAATATTTTAAAACTGAATTCGTGAAATTCGTGTCTAAAGTTTTTAGAAGCTGAAAACGAACTCCACTAAAGCAAATAGTTTTAACGATATTTGAGACTAACAGACAATTTCTACTTATAGTATAAAAAACTAAATAGTGCTTTTATTGTTTTGGGAGGTGTGGTGTTTAGATTTTTATTGAGTTTGGTAAAAATAAAACTTCAATAATTTCTCTTTTAATTTTTGTTATAAACCACTCTTTTTTGAATTTTATAAAAATTAACTTTAATTTTTTGTAATAAAGTGGAACTAAACACTAAATTTATAATTTTATTATAAATAATTCTAACAAATTGTAAAGAATATAATTAAAACAATAAGTATAAAATGAGAAAAACAATTTTAATTTTCGCTTTTAGCACCACTATTTTTTTCACTGTTCAAGCTCAAACCCCTTCTACACTTACCTTAGAAAAAAATGACAACACCTCCACTTCACTAAATTTAAAAAATCCTATTGGTTTTTGGCATTTAAGTGGCCCTAGGTCTTATGAAACTAATAATAACTTCTCTGTTTTTTGGAACGATGGAACTTACAAACGATATTTCACAATATTAGATAATGGAAATGTTGGAATTGGAACGCTTAATCCAGACACAAAACTAACCGTAAAAGGCAACATACATGCGCAAGAAGTAAAAATAGACCTAAGTGTTCCAGCTCCAGATTATGTTTTTAGAAATGATTATAATCTAAAAAGCTTAGAAGAAGTAGAAAAGTTCATAGATAAAAATAACCATCTACCAGAAATCCCATCCGCTAAGGAGTTTGAACAAAATGGAATATTGCAAGCAGAAATGGATATGAATCTTCTTAAAAAAATTGAAGAATTGACTCTTTACACCATCCAACAACAAAAGGAAATTGAGGAATTAAAATCTTTAGTTAAAGAACTAATAGAGACGAAAAAGTAAAAAACTTTAAAATATTAGTATCTAGTCCTAAATAAACAATACAGATTATTTAGGACTAGACATGTTTAGCAAAAAAAGGTAACTCACCCCAAATACGCCAACACATTCCCTTCAATACGTTCCTGTATATTAGAAACATTTGCCTTCACAAAAGTTTCACCCGTAATATTCTCATAAAGTTCAATATAACGTTCGCTAACAGTTTCTATATAGGCATCACTCATAAAAGGAACCGTTTGACCTTCTAATCCTTGAAAGTTATTTTCTATCAACCACTGACGTACGAATTCTTTAGATAATTGCTTTTGATTTTCGCCTTTATCCTGACGCTCTTGATAGCCATCTGCATAAAAGTAACGTGAAGAATCTGGTGTATGTATTTCGTCAATGAGTACAATTTGTCCATCCTTAGTTTTTCCAAACTCATATTTAGTGTCCACTAAAATAAGTCCGCGAGATGCAGCAATTTCACTTCCTCGTTGGAATAATTTACGCGTATAGTCCTCTAACACTACATAATCTGCTTCCGAAACAATACCTTGCTTTAAAATATCCTCACGTGAAATATCCTCATCATGATCCCCCATTTCAGCTTTAGTAGCTGGTGTAATAATAGGTTGAGGAAATTGGTCATTTTCTTTCATGCCTTCTGGCATCGGTACACCACAAAGCATACGCTTACCAGCCTTATATTCACGTGCTGCATGACCAGACATATACCCTCGAATAACCATTTCTACCTTAAAGGGCTCACATAAATGTCCTACCGCTACATTTGGATCTGGTGTGGCAGTTAACCAATTAGGAACCAAATCTTCGGTTGCAGCCATCATTTTAGTGGCTATCTGATTTAAAATTTGTCCTTTATACGGAATCCCTTTTGGCATGACAACATCAAATGCAGAAAGTCTATCGGTTGCAATCATAACCAATTCATTATCATTGATATTATATACTTCTCTTACTTTTCCTTTGTAAACACTTTTCTGGTTTGGAAAATTGAAATTGGTGTCTATTATAGTGTTACTCATATCCCTCTCTGTCTTTCAGACATCTCTTCTTAAGGAAGAGAAACTCAAATTAAACATTTGAATTATAGAAAAACGCTTTTTAAATTAATATTTATTATACTATTGTAATCCGCAAATTTTCACCTCTGGGAAATCTCCAAAGGGACATAGGGATTAATCTCTATTTTCTATCCCTTTATATGCTTCAATAACCTTTTTAACTAGTTTATGACGAATCACATCTTTATCATCTAAAAATATCATACCCACACCATCTACATTCTTTAAAATTAAAAGTGCTTCTTTTAAACCAGAAATGGTACGACGTGGTAAATCTATTTGCCCAGGATCTCCTGTTAATAAAAACTTAGCATGCTTACCCATACGCGTTAAAAACATTTTCATTTGGGCATGTGTTGTATTTTGACCTTCATCTAAAATCACAAAAGCATTATCAAGCGTACGACCACGCATAAAAGCCAATGGAGCTATTTGAATGGTGCCATTTTCTATATAATGTGCCAACTTTTCGGGAGCAATCATATCACGCAATGCATCATATAATGGTTGCATATATGGGTCTAGTTTTTCTTTTAAATCTCCTGGCAGAAATCCTAAATTCTCTCCTGCTTCCACTGCTGGACGCGTTAAAATAATTCGCTTTACTTCCTTATTTTTTAGAGCCTGAACCGCTAATGCAACACCCGTATAGGTTTTACCCGTTCCAGCAGGACCGATAGCAAAAACCATATCATTTTTACGCATAAGCTCTACCATTTTGCGTTGGTTTGCTGTTTGCGCTTTTATAAGTTTACCACCAACACCATGTACTATAACTTCACCGCTTTGTTTTGAAGTGGTATAATCGTCACTACTTTGACTTGTTAAAACACGCTCAATAACATTCTCATCTAGCTTGTTATATTTTGCAAAATGTTTTAGTAGCATGGTAATCCTACGATCGAACTCTTCTAATAATTCTTCATCTCCAAAGGCTTTAATTTTATTACCTCGAGCAACTATTTTTAGTTTAGGAAAGTACTTTTTAAGGAGTTCAATATTGACATTTTGTGCTCCAAAAAACTCTTTTGGAGTAATTTCTTCAAGTTCGATTATAATTTCGTTCAAAGGCGTGAATTTAATTTTTATTTTTCATCCGATTTAAATCAAAATAATATTTAATCGATGAAATGATTTCATTAGTTTTGTTAAAACTCAAAAATACATAAATTTGAGTGACCAAACGCTAAAAACATATCAACAATTTTGCCAATGGCGATAATAACATTAACTACTGATTTTGGTGAAAAAGATCACTTTGCTGGCGCGACAAAAGGAGCTATTTACAGCGAACTTCAAGATGTTAGAATTGTTGATATCTCACATTCCATCTCACCTTTCAGTATTCCTGAAGCAGCTTACATTATTAAAAATGCGTACAGTAGTTTTCCTAAAGGCACCATCCATATTATTGGAATTGATTCTGAAATAAATCCAGAAAACAAACATATCGCAGTAAAACTTGATGATCATTTTTTCATCTGCGCCAATAATGGTATCATGAGTATGATTTGTACAGAAATTGCACCCGAAAAAATTGTAGAAATCAACATTCACGACAAAATACAAACAAGCTTTCCTGTTTTAGATGTGTTTGTAAAAGCTGCCTGTCATATTGCCCGTGGGGGTACTTTAGAAGTTATAGGAAAAACGATTCATGAAATAAAACCTATTAAGAATATTGTGCCTTATGTGAATGACGATAAAACACAAATTATAGGTAGTGTTGTTTACATTGACAACTATGGTAATGTTATTACCAATATTAAAAGAAGTTTTTTTGAAACGATACAGAAAGGACGTGCTTTTGAAATTTCGGCAAGAAATAATAAATTTAAGACCATTTATAAAAAATACAGCGATTTTGTAAACTTTGAAATAGAAGAAAACAAACGTAATGATGAAGGCAGAGGCTTGGTGGTTTTTAATTCGGGAGATTTTTTAGAAATTGCGGTTTATAAAAGTAATAGTGGTACTGTAGGTAGTGCATCAACACTTATGGGGCTTGGCTTGATGGATGCTATTAGTGTTAATTTTATAAAAACATAATTATGTTTGTTAGAATTGTAAAAATGGGATTTCACGAACAAAACATAGAAGTTTTTCTTTCTAATTTTGAAGCTAATAAAGAAAAAATTAGAAATTTTAAAGGTTGTCAGTTTTTAGAACTTTATAGAGATAAAAACGACCCAACTATATTTTTTACTTATAGTTATTGGGAAACTGAAGATGATTTAGAAAATTATAGGCAATCTGATGTCTTTAAAAACGTTTGGGCTAAAACCAAACCCTTATTTAATATTCCGCCAATGGCATGGAGTGTAGATAAATTAGAAACTTTAAATTAATAATGAGCCAAAAAGCACTTTTAATAATCGATATGCAAAAGGGATCTTTTATTCCAGAAACCCCAAGACACGATACAATTGGTGTAATAAACAGAATTAATTTTTTAGCTAACAAGTTTAGAACTTCAGGAAATCACGTTTTTTACATTCAACATGATGGTACTAGAGACAACGAGTTTATTCCTAATACCGAAGCATGGGAAATATTATCAGAATTACAGGTATCCAAAAAAGATATATTGATAAGTAAATATGCAAATGATGTATTTTACAATTCAAATCTTAAATCTCAATTAGATACTTATAATATCAATGAATTATTTATTTCTGGTTGTGCTACAGATTTTTGTGTAGAAGCCACCATACAATCTGCTTTGGCAAAAGATTATAACATTACTGTAGTAAAAGATGCTCATACAACAGGAAACAAACCGCACCTAAGTGCTGTAAAAGTTATTGAACATTATAATTGGGTTTGGCAGAATATGATTCCAACAAAAGGGATGATTAAAGTTGAGAGTTTTGAAACCATATCGGACTCATTTTAAAATTTTAATCCATGATAAACCCTCATTGTGATACAAATTGATAAATTTGTTTTGACGATCTTTCAAATAGAAAATAAAATTATTTAGATTAGCGCGTCACTTTGGATTATCTTAAACGGAAACCGAAAAGATTACTAGACATGACGTACAAAATAAAATAAATGTTAGCAATACTTAAGAAAGAAATAAATTCATTTTTTGCATCCCCTATTGGCTATTTAGTCATTGCCATTTTTTTAGTTTTAAATGGCTTATTCTTATGGCTCTTTAAAGGAGAATTTAATATTCTGGATTATGGATTCGCAGATTTGTCGCCTTTCTTTTTATTAACGCCCTGGATTTTAATATTCTTAATTCCAGCCGTTACGATGCGTAGCTTTTCTGATGAAAAAAAACAAGGTACTCTGGAGCTCTTACTCACAAAACCAATATCTTATATAAATATTGTTTTAGGTAAATATTTTGGTGCTTTTATTTTAATATTAATTGCACTTTTACCAACCCTACTCTATGTTTACACCATTTACCGACTAGGAAGTCCTATTGGTAATTTAGATATGGGCAGTACGCTTGGTTCCTATTTTGGACTCTTATTCTTAATTGCAGCTTACACTGCTATTGGTATTTATGCGTCTTCCCTTTCAGACAATCAAATTGTAGCGTTTATCATAGCTGTTTTTATTTGCTTTCTATTTTATGTAGGATTTGAAGGTATTGCTGATTTTGCTTCAAGTGATTTCATAGAACAATTGGGCATGAGTGTCCACTATAAAAGTATGAGTCGTGGTGTCCTTGATACACGCGATATTTTGTACTTTTTAAGTGTTACTATTTTCTTTTTAATGTTAACCAAAGTAAATATCAACAGAGAAAAGAAATGATTATAACACCTCTATTTGTTGTTTTTTTAGTGCTTGTTTTTGCATTGGTTTGGTTATTTGCGAGTACGATAGATAAACGCAAATGGGTCAGTTTATTAATCAGTTTAGCATTTACACCCGTAGTCTATTTTTATATATTTTACCCAATACTAAATATTTTTAGCAGTTACCACCATCAAAAACATTTTAATGTTGAAGATTGGAAAGATAAACCTGCATTACGCTATGAAATGAGTAAAGAAATACTAGATAAAAATTTGTTTCTTAGCAAAAGTAAAAAAGAGGTGGAAACAGTTCTAGGCAAAAGTGAATGGTACGGTTGGGACGATAACATTAAAGCTAATTCCTCAGAAAAGTGGAATTACAATTTAGGTTTTAAGCCTGGTGCTTTTAATAATAAGCAAGAATGTATTGAGCTAATATTCAATAACAATACTGTTGAAAGTGTAAAACAATATCAATTAGAAAAAACCTTTGAATAAAAATATTAAACATATAACCATACTCTTAGTTGTACTATTTGCAATTAATTTTTTAGGCAATAAAGTTTTCAAACGCTTTGATTTAACTACAGATAAACGATATACATTAAGTGAATCTGCTATAAATATTGTAAAAGATATTGAATCTCCTATCATCGTAGATATCTTTTTAAGTGGTGATGATTTTCCTTCGGAATTTAGGCGTCTTCAAAAAGAAACCAAACAATTACTTGAAGAATTCTCGGCAAAAAACAGTCACATTATTTTTAAGTTTATTAATCCGTTAGAAGACGAATCTACACGAGAACAAAACATACAACAACTTACGCAACGTGGATTAACCCCCATGCAATTAAGTGTTCAAGAAAATGGAAAAGCCACGCAAGCTATTATCTTTCCCTGGGCTTTGGCTAGTTATAATGACCAAACTGTTGTTATCCCTCTAATTAAAAACAAAATAGGCGCATCCCAACAAGAATTAGTCAGCAATTCAGTACAGCATTTAGAGTATGCTTTCTCAGATGGATTTAACAAATTAACGAAACCTAAACGCAAAAAAATTGCGATTTTAAAAGGCAACAATCAGTTAGAGGATAAATACATTGCAGACTTTGCAAAGAAACTAGGAGAATACTATTTTATTGCGCCTTTTACTTTAGATAGTGTTGCCAGGAATCCACAAAAGACACTTAAAGACATCAAAGTTTTTGATTTAATCATTTCCGCAAAGCCTACTGAAGCATTCTCGGAAGAAGAAAAATTGGTCTTGGATCAATTTACCATGAATGGTGGCAAAAGTTTATGGCTCATTGATGCCGTAGCTATGGAAAAAGATAGCTTGTATAATGATACAGGTAAAAACGTTGCCGTCTCCAGAGATTTAAATTTAACCGATTTCTTTTTTAAGTATGGTGTTCGTGTCAATCCAGTTATGATAAGCACACTCTACTCCGCACCTATTACACTGGCTATAGGAGCTGGGAGCGAATCGCAATTTCAACCTTTACGGTGGCCTTATTCCCCATTAGCGTCTTCTAATAGCAACCACCCTATTGTAAATAATTTAAATCTCGTCAAATTCGATTTTGCTAACCAAATCGATACACTTAAAAACGACATAAATAAAACAATTCTTTTAGAAACAGCACCTTTAACAAAGTTAGAAGGGACACCAAAAGAAATAAGTTTAGATTTGGTAACTCAAGAACCAGATCCAACACTTTTCAATAAAGGCAATCAAACACTAGCTGTTTTATTAGAAGGTGAATTTACTTCGGTCTTTAACAATCGTTTAAAACCTTTTCAGCTTTCAGAAGAAAAAAATAAAAGTACTCCTACCAAAATGATCGTAATAGCTGATGGCGATGTCATTAAAAATGACGTTCTAAAAAATAAACCTCAGGAATTAGGTTTTGATCGTTGGACAGGAAAAACTTATGGCAACAAAGAATTTTTACTGAATACCGTTAATTATCTACTGGACGACGATGGACTTATAAACATTCGATCTAAAGAAATTGCCATTACTTTTCTTGATCAAAAAAAAATAGCAGCACAAAAAACTAAGTGGCAGCTTATAAACATTGCGCTCCCATTGGCATTATTAACCTTCTTTGGATTAGGATTTAATTACTTCAGAAAGAAAAAATTTACTTCATAAATGTTAATAAGTTTCTTTCGAATTTTAGTCCGTTTCGAATATATTTGTAAGTAGCTTATTAAAATTTAAACCCTATAAAAATACATGAAATTTATAGTATCCAGCACTTATCTATTAAAACAATTGCAAGTTTTAGGAGGCGTCATTAATAGCTCTAATACCCTACCTATCTTAGATAATTTTTTATTCGAATTAGATCATACTAAATTGATTGTTTCTGCAAGCGATTTAGAAACCACTATGGCATCATCTCTTGATGTTGAAAGTGATAGTAAAGGTAGTGTTGCTATTCCTGCTCGTTTGTTATTAGATACTTTAAAAACATTTCCTGAGCAACCACTTACATTTGTTGTTGAAGAGAACAATACCATTGAAATTAGCTCTAATCATGGTAAATATGCTTTAGCTTATGCAGATGGTAACGAATTTCCTAAAGCTGTAGCTCTTGAAGACCCTAGTAAAACAGTTGTCACTGGAGATGTCTTAGCAACTGCTATTAGCAAAACTATTTTTGCCGCTGGAAATGATGATTTACGCCCTGTAATGAGTGGTGTATTTTTTCAATTCTCGACAGAAGGTTTAACTTTTGTTGCTACAGATGCTCATAAATTAGTAAAATATACGCGTGAAGATATTAAAGCAAGCCAAGTTGCAGAATTCATAATGCCTAAAAAGCCTTTAAATCTTTTAAAAGGTATTTTGGCTGCTAGTGAAGATGATGTAACCATTGAGTATAACGAATCGAATGCCAAATTTACATTTGAAAATTCGATATTGATTTGCCGATTAATTGATGGGAAATACCCTAATTATGAAGCGGTTATTCCTAAAGAAAACCCAAATAAGTTAGTTATCGACAGAACACAGTTTTTAAATTCTGTGAGACGTGTGAGTATATTTTCTAATAAAACAACCCATCAGATACGTTTAAAAATTGCTGGAGCAGAACTTAATATTTCGGCAGAAGATATCGATTACAGTAATAAAGCAGAAGAACGTTTAACTTGTGATTACCAAGGTGATGATATGCAAATAGGTTTCAACTCACGTTTTTTAACTGAAATGCTTAATAACTTAAGTTCAGACGAGGTACAATTAGAAATGAGTATGCCTAATAGAGCTGGAATATTAACCCCTATTGATGGGCTTGATGAAGGTGAACAAATCACTATGCTTGTGATGCCTGTTATGTTGAATAGCTAAATACACTTTGCTTTGATGTAGAAGCAAAAATTTGATAATACATATAAAAAACAAAAAGACTTTCATTAATTACTATTTAATGGAAGTCTTTTCCTTTGTATTTTATACCTTTTAGTAATAAGGCTTATTTGATCTTTATTTTTACCTTGAGTATAAACGTGAAATAAACAGTCTTAGAAAAAAAACCTTCCAAATCAAAGATGAATGAACTGAAAATATATTTAGAAAATCTAATCCCTTTTACAGAAAACGAGATGACAATTTTCACTTCTTTGTTTTCACAAATTAAACTTAAAAAGAAGGACTACCTTGCTAAAGAAGGGGAATATTCACATAAGTTAGCCTTTTTGAATACAGGTGTAATCCGTGCATTTTTTCGCAACAAATCAGGAAATGAATACAATAAGACTTTTTTTACACCCTCAAACTTTGTTGCTGCCTATTCCTCTATAATAACCAAACAAAAAAATCTAATAAATATTCAATGCTTGACAGATTGCACGCTTCAAGTTACAGATTTTGACAAAATCACTTCGCTTTATAAAGATTATTCAAAAATTGAAAGTCTTGCCAGAATACTAGCAGAGCGTAAGTTCGCTATAAAAGAAAAAAGAGAAATTGAACTCGTAACCCTAGAAGCAAAAGAACGTTATGAAATCTTCAAAAAAGAATATCCCAATTTAGAAAACCAAATTAGTCAATACCATATTGCTTCATATTTAGGTATTACACCAACTCAATTAAGCAGAATTAGAGCTAAAAGATAAAATCTTTACATATGTAAATTGTTTCCAGTTTTATTCTCGTGAATTTTGACAAAAAAATCACATGAATGAAATTAAACAATAACAAAATCCTTATCACAGGTGCTACATCTGGAATAGGTAAAACATTAGTTGAAGCGTTTTACAAATTAGACAACGAAATAATAGCTGTTGGTAGAAACGAAATTAGATTAAAGAAACTTAGTAAGTACAGCAATCGTATCACTTCTTTTAAATGCGATATTTCTTCTCAAACGGAATTAAACCGACTTGTAGCCTTTATAAAACAAGAACACAATGATTTAAATGTATTAATAAACAATGCAGGTATTCAATATAATCAAACGCTGTTAGACAAAACTTATTCACTGCAAAAAATAGAAGATGAAATAAGCACAAATTTAACTGCGCCTATAAAACTTATTTTCTCATTGATTCCCGTACTACAAAGCAATTCTAATTCGGCCATTGTAAATGTTTCCTCTGGATTAGCTATTGTTCCTAAAGTTAAATCGGCTGTTTATTGTGGAACAAAAGCAGCAATTCATATTTTTTCAAAATCATTACGATATCAATTGGATAAAGTAAAAGTTTTTGAAATAATCCCTCCTTTAGTTGATACTGAAATGACTAAAGGCAGAGGAAAAGGAAAAATTTCACCACAAAAATTAGTCGATGAGTTTATAAAAGCATTTAAGAACAACAAATATGAAGTAAATATTCACAAAGTAAAACTATTGAGAATCATAAATAGAATTAGTCCAAAAATAGCTGACAGAATAATGAATGAGTTCCCATAAATAAAAAACGCCCACAAACCAGTGAGCGTTTTATTTATCTCATACAACCTAATTAACTAATAAAAAATCTAGAGATAAAGTGTATTTTGAATCGACAGTTATTCGTTATCTTGTATTTATTCTTCAAATTTTAATTCACAAAATTAAAAGTAAAAGGGTATGTTGGTACTTCTCCATTACTTGCTTTAATTGCATTAATAATTGGAAAAATTATTGATATAATTCCCAATATCACAAAGCCTAACAATCCTAATCCAAATAATAATATTAAAGGAATACATATTAAAAAGTTAACAATTAAACTCAATTGGAAGTTTATAATATTTTTACCATGTGCATCCATTTGATACACTTTTTCTTTTTGTGTAAGCCATAAAACTAAGGGTAGCAATAAACCACCAAAGCCTGTAACTAAGGTTATTAATTGACTTAAATGGGTAATGACTAAAAGTTGATTATCTTCTCGCTTCATGATGATTATGTTTTTGATTGATACTTATCTGACGCAGTATTTATCAAAATGTTACATTTTTAAAAAATTATTCTATTAAAACACGATTACTTTAATAAATAAGGTTTTAAAACACTGAGTTATAAAACTATTATAATTATTAATATCTTTAACAATCATTATCTAACCATATATTAGTAAAAGTGGCCAAAAACCTCATAAGTTTTTTATCCGAAATTTCTTTTTTCTCTGAAGTTTCTCTAGAATCGCTTCAACACCTGTGTGACCATATTTCTGAAGAAACTTATATAAAAAATGAAGTCATTTTCGAAAAAGACACCATTGGAAATTCTATGTATGCTGTTTTAAAAGGTGCGGTAAAAATCCATGACAAAAACCATATTTATGATACCCTAAGCATTGGAGACTGCTTTGGTGAATATGCTTTAATAGATAATGAAACACGCTCTGCCTCTGTAACTGCCATAGAAAGCACTAAGGTTTTAAAAATTGAGCGGGAACATTTTCTTAATTTGATTAAAAATGATAGCGGCTTTGCTCAAGGTATCTTGTCGGTCATGATAAAGCGTCATCGCGAATTAGATACCATCCAAGAGCGGTTAGCATCATCTAAACAAGATATTGAAATAGCAAATAGCAAAATGAGCGGCCTTATTGATGGTGCAATGGACGCCATTATTATGTTTAGCGACGACTTTAGAATTGTACTTACAAATCCATCAGCAAACACATTACTAGAGAACAATGACACATTACAACGCAATGTTTTATTCTTCTTTGATGAAGACAGTGCCAACTTAATAGAATCGATAGTTAAAGATGATAAAAAATCAATAAACAACTATCTTCCAAATATTGTAAAAGTCATAGGGTCTAACGATACTGAAACTTTAAATGAAGGCACCATAAGCAAATATGGCACCAGTACCAAAACCTTCTATACCCTTATTCTAAGAAATATTGAAGAACGCTTGGTAGCCGAAGACAAAATAAATTTACTTACAAAACAAACCCAATATTTAGCCGAAGAAATTCAAGAGCTCACCAGCAGCTATGGGATTATAGCTGAGGATAAAAGTATGAAAGCTGCGCTTAACCTCATTCATCAAGTAGCAAAAACAGATGCCACTGTTTTAATAAATGGAGAAACAGGAACAGGTAAAGAACTAGTCGCCAGAGCGATTCACAAAGAAAGTCATAGAAATGACAAACCTTTAATTCGTATTAATTGTGGTGCCATACCTGTAAATCTTATAGAAAGTGAATTATTCGGACATGAAAAAGGGGCTTTTACTGGGGCTACCATTAGTAGAAAAGGACGTTTTTTACTAGCAGATAAAGGGACTATTTTTTTAGATGAAATAGGCGAAATGCCATTAGAATTACAACCTAAATTATTGCGCATTATTCAAGAAGGCGAATTTGATCCTGTTGGAAGTTCTAAAACCATTAAAGTGGATGTTAGAATTATTGCAGCCACACATAGAAACCTTTTTGAATTTTCTAAAGAAGGTAAGTTTAGAGAAGACTTGTACTATAGACTAAACGTTTTCCCTATAGAAGTTCCCGCACTTAGAAACAGAGGCAATGATATTTGTTTGATTGCCAGCGAAATGATCACTCTGTTTTCTAAAAAATTAAATAAGCCTATTGTTGAACTATCAGAAAACGATAAAGCATTACTGACTTCATATAACTGGCCAGGCAATGTTCGGGAACTACAAAATTTAATTGAACGTGCTGTCATCGTTTCACAAAACGGAATTATAAATTGGCAAGCGATTATTCCAAGTGATACTAATTCGAAAAACCTACCGAAAGAAACAGCTAAAGAAAACATCTTAACATCCCAGGAACTTATTGCCTTAGAAAAAGAGAATATTTTAAAAGCCCTCAAACAAACCAAATGGAAAATATCTGGAATAAACGGTGCTGCCGCTTTATTACAAGTCCCTCCCACCACATTAACTTCCAGGATTAAGGCCTTAGATATAGAACGGCCCATATAAATTCACGAAATCTCGTAAATAAGATAACGACATTTCGTAAATAAACGAATTATCGTTACATACACTTAATCTTATTTTAATCATAAAATACTAATTAACAAATAGTTACATGTTTTGGCACGCCATTAGCATACTACTAGCCAAACAATAATATTTAACAATTTAAAAATTAGAAAAAATGATTACAACAGCAAATGTAAAAAACGGCGTAAACGTAGACCAATTAGTAGAAACCATTGGAGCAGTTCAACAAAACCCAGAATTAGCAAAATTCGAATTCAGATCTAAAAATGACTGGATTGATGGCGGACATTGTGTAACAAACATCAAAAGTTTTTATGGTGTTGGTGCGGAAGACACATCGCGTCAAGAAACATTCACAATGGAATGCGACCATCCTAACGTATTATTAGGAAATGACAAAGCAGCTACCCCACCAGAAGTTGTATTACATGCTTTAGGGTCTTGCTTAACCGCAGCAATGACTTATCATGCAGCTGCTAATGGCATTGACATTGAAAGCGCAGAATCTACTTTAGCTGGTGGTGTTGATTTACACGGGTTTTTAGGATTAAATCCTGAAATACGTAAAGGTTTTGATGGTATCAAAGTTGTACTTAAAGTAAAATCTGATGCATCTGTTGAACAATTAGAAAACTTAGCAAAATTCTCTCCTGTGTTCGATATGATCACAAACCCGACTCCAGTTTCAATCGAAATTGTAAAGTAAACTCAAAAAAATGGCTACTTGAAAGATTACATAGAAGTAGCCATTTTTTTATCATCCTTCACTAATCTCAACACCACCAATGAAAACTTCAACATATCGCATATTAAATGCCAATCAGGCTGTAGCAAGTATAGCATACAAAACGAATGAGGTCTTCCCTATTTATCCTATCACGCCTTCCTCAGAAATGAGTGAATTGGTAGAACAATGGTGTTCAGAAAAAAAACAAAATAGCTTTGGTAACATACCATCTGTCTTTCAAATGCAAAGCGAAGCTGGTGTTGCTGGTACTATGCATGGCGCGTTACAAACAGGCGCTTTATCAACAACTTTTACAGCATCCCAAGGGTTGCTTCTCATGCTACCAAATATGTATAAAATTGCAGGCGAACTAACCCCTAATGTTATTCATGTTGCTACCAGAAGTATTGCAACACATGCCCTATCTGTTTTTGGGGACCATAGTGATATTATGGCAGTACGCCAATCTGGGTATGCCATGCTAGGCAGTGCCTCTGTACAAGAAGCTCAAGATTTTGCATTAATAGCACAAGCTGCCACTTTAGAATCCCGTATTCCCTTTATTCATTTTTTTGATGGATTTAGAACCTCCCATGAAATAAACAAAATAGAAACTATTCAAGATGAAACCATCCAATTCATGATGGATTTAAAAGACATCGAAAAACACAGAAATCGTGCTTTAACCCCAAACAGTCCTGTTATTAGAGGGACAGCACAAAATGCGGACATTTTTTTTCAAAGTCGAGAAGCTATCAACCCTTTCTATGATATTTGTCCAGAGATCGTTCAAAAACACATGGATACGTTTGCTTTACTAACAGGTAGACACTATAAATTGTTTGATTATATTGGCGATTTAAACGCAGAACATATTATTATTTCTATGGCTTCTTCAACCGAAACCATAGAAGAAACCATAAAACATTTAAATAAAAATGGCGAAAAACTTGGACTAATTAAAGTACGGTTATTTAGACCATTTAGCACAAATCATTTAATTAGTGCCTTACCAAAATCAACAAAATCAATTGCTGTTTTAGATAAAACCAAAGAACCTGGTTCAACTGGCGAACCTTTATATTTAGACATTATACAATCGATTTCAGAAGCATTTCAAAATAATAAAATAGCATCATTTCCTAAAATCGTTGGAGGGCGCTATGGTTTATCTTCAAAAGAATTTACGCCAACCATGGTTCAAGCTATTTTAAACAACCTAAAACAAGAACGACCAAAAAACAATTTCACAATAGGCATTAATGACGATGTGAAAAATTTGAGCTTAGATTTTTCGGAAACTATTCAAATTGAAAACAAAGCCTATGAAGCTATTTTTTACCAAGGAAAAAGTAAAAAAGACACTCAAAGTTTTACGAATACTCTAGATATCATTGGAAAGAAAAAAAACAATTATATCCAAGGCTATACACAATGTGACTATAAAAAATCTAACGCACAAAACATTGTACACTTACGTATAGACAAAACACCTATAAAAGCACCATATTTAATAGAACAAGCCAATTTTATAGGCTGTCAGCATGTAAACGTCACACAAAACGACAACATCATACAGCAATTAAAACCAGCAGGCACCCTTTTGGTTAATACATCACTAAAGTCGAAAGCATTTTGGCAGTCACTATCGATTAAAGTACAACAGCAAATAATTAATAAAAATATTCATTTATTCATAGTAGATAGCAACGAACTATTACAATTAAATATATTAAAAAACATTTCACTATCTGACTTACACGCTTGTTTTCTAGCATTGAAAAAAGATTTGGTATATTCTGATAGCATAGCAGATTTAGATGACTTTATATATAGGATTAACACGTCTGAAACATCTCAAAATGAAGCATCCTTTTCCGATTTTGATGCTTGTTTTAACAATTCCCTTTTAGGAAAATTACTTGCTAATAAAGGTGATAACATCCCTGTAAGTATGCTTCCTGTAGATGGCACATATCCTACTAATACAGCAACATTCAATCCTATTCAACAAAATAAGTTCTTACCCGAATGGCATCAAGGTTTATGCACACAATGTGGTGCTTGCAGTATGGCTTGCCCGCAAGGCTCTCTTAGAATTAAGGCATATAAAGATAGTTATTTAAAAAGCGCTCCTTCTGGTTTTAAGTCTGTAAAATCTGTTGAAACCGATTGGAAAGTTGATCTATTAAATTATACCATTCAAATAAATCCAGAGCAATGTAATGGGTGTAATAATTGTGTAGATGCATGCGCTGTAAAAGCGTTAACAATGATTAATAAACCATCTGTTTTCGAATCTGAAAAACAAAACTGGGAGTATTTTGAAAGTATTCCTGAATTTGATAGAGAAAAAATTGATACCACAAAAGTAAGTCAACAACAACTACAAGAACCTTTATTTAAATATTCAATTGGTGTTGAAGGTTGTGGTGAAGCACCTTATTTAAAACTGATATCGCAATTGTTTGGGGATCGACTTTTAGTTGCAAATGCCACTGGCGCTAGTTCTATTTTTGGCGGTGCTTTGCCAACTACGCCCTGGAGTAAAAACAAAAAAGGTCAAGGTCCTACCTGGTCCAACTCTTTGTTTGAAGATAATGCCGAATTTGGTTTAGGATATCGTTTATCAATAGACCAGCAAGAAAAACAAGCTAAAACATTACTTGTTAAACTAGCATCACTAAACCTAGGCCTGATTCATGATATTATTAAAGCTAAACAAGTAACAGAAAAAGAAATTAATGAACAACAATTTAGAGTTGAAACTCTAAAAAAGCAACTTAAAACCATAGCATCACCCGAAGCAAAACAACTGCTTAATATAGCAGATAGCTTAGTTAAAAAAAGTGTTTGGATTGTAGGTGGCGATGGTTGGGCATACGACATTGGTTATGGTGGATTAGATCATGTAATGGCTTCTGGAAAAAATGTAAACATATTGGTTCTAGACAATGAGGTTTATGACAATACTGGCGGACAAGCATCAAAAGCAACACCTTTTGGAGCTGAAGCTAAATTCGCTTTTAATGGGAAGCAAAAACAGAAAAAAGATTTGGGTCTTACAGCTATGAATTATGACCATGTTTATGTCGCATCGGTAGCTATTGGAGCGAATCAAGCACAAACATTAAAAGCTTTTAATGAGGCAGAAAATTTTAATGGGCCTTCCATAATTATTGCTTACTCGCATAGTGATTCGCATGGCATTGATATGAAACATCCAAGTAAATATCATCAAGCAGCTGTGCAATCTGGTCAATGGTTATTATATAGAAACGATTCAAGACGCGAAGCAATGAAGCTGAACACCTTACAACTTGATTCTGAAATACCATCTCTGCCCATTCAAGACTATTTAAAACTTGAAGCACGGTTCTCAAAATTATTCAAAAGAAATAAAGAACAACACAGTCTCTTAATGCGTGACATACAAAAACGTGTGGATAAAAGATTTGACAAGTATTTAGCAATGTCTTCAGCTCATAGTATTAACAGAGCCAAATTGTTACAAAACAATAAAATAAAACAGCAGTTAGCTTATAAAAGATGAAAGCATCAAAAAAGAATAGAGCAGCTGATAAGAAAAAAATTATTTCGCTTTCATCGTATTCACCATATTCCAATTCTCAGGGGTCCCTGAAATGGTATATTCAGCAGATTTTGTTATAAAATATTTAGCAACAAGATCGTCTGGATTTTTGGTCAATACCGTATCAAAAGCCGCCGAAGCTTTAGGAAACTCCTTATTATAAAAATGATTTAGTCCTTTTTCGAAATGCTTTAATGTTTTTGTTTTCAGACGAACACTTTCGGTTGTATCTCCATCAAAACATTCGTATATCGCTATCGTATTATTTTTTCCTTTTACTTTTACTTTTCCTAAATATCTAAAATTATAGTCCTGCTTGTTTTCTATCGTATTCAAACTAGCTTCACTTACAATAATATTAGCTCCATAATATTTGGTAACACCTTCCATTCTTGAGGCTGTATTTACAGTATCTGCAATAATAGCCGTATCATTTCTATAAAGATCTCCAATAATACCCATGACCAGATCACCTGTATGCAACCCCATACCTACATGAATGGGTTTATAGCCTTCTTCTATACGTTTAACATTGTAATCTTGTATGGTCTTCTGCATGTCTATGGAAGCCTTTAATGCATCGCTTGCATCTTGTGGAAACAATGCCATAATACCATCTCCCAGATATTGATTTACAAATCCATGATTGTTTTGAATTAAGGGACCCATTCTCCCTACATAGGCATTTACAAACTTAAAATTTTGCTCTGGTGTCATAGACTCAGATAAACTTGTATAATCTCTAATGTCGGTAAACAAAACAGTCACTTTTTTTTGAATATGGTCTCCTAAAACCACATCTGTTATAGCATCTCTTCCTACAGATTTCAAAAATTCGGATGGCACAAATCGGCTCGTTGCTTTATGAATGCCATTAAGATTTAAATGTGTTTTGATTCTACTAAGCAATTCATTTTTTGAGAATGGTTTCGTTAAATAATCGTTTGCACCAACATTAAAGCCCATAACCAAATCGTTTACCCGATTTTTAGCAGTTAATAAAACAACAGGTAATTCACTTGTTAAATACTGTTCCCTAATCTTTTCACAAACTTCATAACCAGACATATTTGGCATCATAATATCTAAAAGAACCAAATCAAAATTTTCTGTTTCAATAAGTTTTAAGGCTTCTTTACCATTACTAGCTTCAACAATATCATATCCTGCCAAAGTTAAATGGTTATCCAAAACACGCCTGTTAACCACCATATCATCGACAATAAGAATGCGAATACTGACATTGTTTTCTTTTGATATCGTTTCTTGAATAAGCTCATTAGAATCATCAATTTTCTGAACTCTTTGTGATAATTTCCCTGTTATAGTTGCATCAAACTCTTTTCTGTTCTTTTTACTTATTGGTAATGTGAATGTAAAAGTCGAGCCTTTATTAATTTCAGAATTCACCAAAATTGTACCTCCATGCAATTCAACCAATTGTTTTGTAACAGAAAGCCCTAATCCCGTTCCCCCATATTCTCTAACTGTAGAACCATCAGTTTGTTCAAATGATTGAAAAATACTCTCAAATTTTTCTTCAGGGATTCCAATACCTGTATCTGTAATTGAAATTGATAACATCCCGTCACTTTCTAATGCATTTACCTCAACTTTACCTGTTTCAGTAAATTTAATAGCATTTCCTATAAGATTATACAAAATTTGTTCTAACCTGTTTTCGTCTGCCTCAACCAGAGAAATATCTTTGGGTATCGAATTAATTAAACGTAATGCTTTGCCTGTTGCCAAAAATTCTGAAACTTTCAAAACCAAATCTGTTACCGAATACAAATCTATAGGCTGAAGTGAAAGTGCTAGATCTTTATTTTTTAATTTAGAAAAATCGAGAATATCATTAACCAAATTAGATAAGCGTTTACCACTATTGACAATCATATCTAAATTTTCAATGGCTTTAGACGATAGTTCCCCTGCTGCTCCATCTTTAAGGGATTCGGACAAACCTATAATACCATTAAGTGGTGTGCGCAATTCGTGCGATGTGTTTGCCAAAAACTCATCTTTAAGTTCATCTATTTTCTGAAGCTCTTTAACACGTTCTTTTTCAACTTCTGCTTCTGCTATTAGTTGTTTTTTTTCTAATTCTTCTTGCTTTAGTTGTTGCTTATATTTAAATCTTTTAAAAAAGATAAAAGACATTAAAACGAGCCCCACCATTAAACCTACAATTATATTTCTAAACGTTGCTTGCCGCTTTAGCTTTAAATCTTTTATCTCAGAATCTTTTTCTAAAGCAGTAATGACATTCTGCTTTTTTTCAGTATCAAACTTAGCTTGAAGTTCTTCTATCTGTTGAGACTTATTTTTATTATATAAACTATCCTTTACAACTATTAATTTTGAATTAAATTCAAACGCTTTTTTATAGTCTCCTCTTGCACTATATAATTCTGAAAGAATGATATAATTATCTTTCGACTTTTCTTTATCTCCTATTTTTTCTGAAATGCTTAACGATTTGATTGCAAATTGCTCTGCTAGGCTATATTCTTTAAGTTTGAAATGATTTTTTGCTATTTCAAAATAACTCATTGATAGCTCTCGTTTTTGGTTAAGTTGACCTCTCAAAGCAAGTGCTTTTTGATGGTAGCCTAACGCTAGGCTATAATTTCCTTGTAAGCCAGATACTTTGCCAAGCGATTCATAATCATATGCCATGCCCCACTTGCTTTTTAACTCGGTATCTAATTTTAGAGACTTATTAAAATAAATTAAAGCTTTATCATAGTTTTTAAGAAGCATGTAAGAATCACCAATATTATAATTACAATTAGCCATTTCTGTTTTATCTTCTAAGCGCTCAAAAATCAATAAAGCCCTATTATAATGATCTAACGCAAAATCTATTTTCTCTGATCGTTTTAAAACTTCACCAATAGCATTAAGTGTAGTGGCTTCTCCAAAAACATCTTTAATCTCTTCATAAATTTTTAGGATATCATAATAAATTTTAAGGCTCTCTTCAAATGAACCTTTATCATCAAGGATTAAAGCTTTTTGATACAAACCATTTGCCACTTCTTTTTTTTCTTTATTATCTTCTGAATATTTAATATATTCTTCAAAATAACTAAGCGCTTTGTCGTAATTACCTCTTTGACGTTCTAAGACCCCATATTGATATTTAGCTAATATTTTCCGCCCTTTTAATCCAGCCTTTTCACTCAAATTATAAAGGCTATCTATGTACAATTCTGCCATAGCATTATTAGACCTATTATTTAAGTATTCCCACGAAATATTTTTTAAAACTAGAGCTTTAGAAGAATCTGTTACAGCATTTTTAAGCTCAAGCTTTAAACTATCTAATTTAGCTGTTTGACAAAAAGAAATTGTGCAATAAAAATGCATTAAAAACAATATACAAATCTTGTATTTCATTTTAAAGTTGAGAGTTTGGTTGGATTAACTTTTTATAAAGTTAAGCGTAAAAATTCAAAATGAACAAATTTGCATGAAATAATTAACCGTTTAGCTTACAATTACAACCTAGAAAAGACCTAACTAACACCCTAAAAAAAGGACTATTTAAATGGTATTAGAAACTAAAAACTGTCTCATCGAACACAGTAGAGATGACTAAAAATAAAGACCTTAAAAATTCTCAATTTTAGTTTATGCAGAGCGCAGTCAAAGCACTCGAACCGACGGACATCTAAGTACTTTTTAGCTCCCCTTTTTTTTAAAATATAGAAATTGATTATTCTGTAAGCAACCAAGAATCATTTTTTTATCTGGCCTCTCATTTGTTTATAATGTTCCTCAAACCACTTTGGTTGCTCAATTTCATTGTCAAACATATAATCTGCTATTTGTTCAATGACATCTTCTGGATATGGCAATTTTTGCATCACTCCAAAACGTCTTACTGCTCCAAACATTTTAGCATCCTCCTCATTTGGGTTTTTAATCCACTTTTGTATATCATTTATAAATGATTCTTTTGATGTATTCTGAAATATATAGCGCTTTTTTATAGCTACCATTGGAGGAGCTAGCCTTTTGTCTTCGGGCCTCGTAACATCATGACATACATAACAATGTATCTCCATAAGTTTTTTACCAGGATGCTCCTGACTATTTTTATTATAAGATTCTGTTAATGTTTGGTTAGTTTCATCTTTAGTTTTTTTACAGCCTATAAACATAAAAATAAATACTAATAAAAATGTTACTATCTTCATGACACATATTTTAGTTAATTGTTTTTCATTACCAGAAATGGGACATCGATACTAAATGCAAAAGTTTCAACTAAGTGCTTGTTAAATAAACGCTCTATAAAAGAATGCTCTTCGCCAATCATGCATAACACTTTTATATTATTCCTAATAACATATTTATGCACGACATTATACATATCTTTTGCTTTTACATCTATGTAATCATGAATAGGATTCACAAAATGAGAACTAAAAAAATCAATATTATCACTTTGCTTATGTGCCAAATGATTTTCGTCTGCAATGTGCAAGACATGCAATTTAGAATCATTTAATGCCACTAAATCTATAAGAGGTTTTAGATGAACACTATTAAACGAGGTCGTACTATTAGTAATAAACACTACTTTATTTAAGTTAGTAAAGACACAATTATCAGGGATTGCAAATACTGGTGCTTTACAACGTTGTATAACCCGAACTGTATTACTTCCAAAAATTACTTTTTGTAACCCTGAAGCACCTTTGGTTCCCATAATTATTAAATCAACTTGATTTTTCTCAGAAACTTGATTAATAGAATCTATAAAATTATCATAATCAACCATGGAGTGAAAATGATGTTTATCATTTTTATAGCACTTCTTCAATTTAGATACAATATTTGACAGCGATTTTTTAGCGGCATCAATTATAGTATTATAAATGGTTGTTGATGATGAAACTATCATCATATCATCCGAAATAAATGATGAGGCCTTCTGCACATTAAGTAAATAAAAATCACATTCAATATCTTTAAACAATATGGCTGCAAAATCAATTGAATTCATGGAATTTTTAGAAAAATCGGTAGGTAACAATATTGTTTTCATTAAAATACAGAATAGGATTTCAAGTAAATATAGAGGCTATACTTAAAAAAAAATATGACAAATGTCATTTGAGATCTATTTCTTACATGAAAAAGAAAAGTTTAAAAATAATTTGAAGCATGGTGTTTTCGGCACAATAAATGATGTAGAACCTGTATCACCCTAAAATCGTATGTATTTAACTTTAATTGATTGTTACTAATAGCAATCAAAAAATTAATACGATTAATTCTGGTGAAAATTAAATCGGTAGCAGGTTTAAAAGAATACAATACGAATATAAATGAAAAAAATCTTTGTTTTTTTAACTATAACAGCCTTAATATTAGCAATAATATTATTAGGGCTTCTAATTTATAATTTAAAAATCATACCTGGGATTTTAGGATTAGTATTTGGATTGATTGCTTATTATTTATCAAAAAAGGTGATCGTATAAAAAAATAATTCAGCTCTTATAAGTATTACAACATGATTGCCAACTACTTATAAATAAGTTTTTATGGAAACTAAAATAATAACACCAAAGCATTAGAAATCACAGAAACAGAACTCGAAGAAAAACCTAAAGTTTTAAATTTATAATATAGATTTAAACTTGACAGGTAAGTAATTTCTCCGTTTTTTGTATATATTTGTATTTTAAAGCTTATAACCAAAAGTTTTCCCGCCCTTGAAAATGGTTTGACTATCAGTTACATGTAAAATCTGACTAATAAACGCATGAAAACCTTTTTTATACTAGCTGCATTTGTGCTTGTGGGGACCTGTTCAACGCCAAAGTATACTGCAAAAATCCAAAACCTTAAAAATAGTATTCAACTAGTAGATAGCACTCATGTTATTAATTACGCTAATACGATTACTGTTAAAGAATTAAAGACACATTTATATAAATTTTCTTCAGATGAATTTGAAGGTAGAAAAGTTGGTGAAAAAGGTCAAAAATTGGCTGCCGAGTTTTTAAAATCATATTACATAAATGAAAATATAAAATCTCCTTTTGGAGGCAGTAATTATTATCAAACCATTCCCAAAGATTTCTTTTCTGAAGAAATTAAAAGTTCTGAAAATGTTTTAGCGTATATAAAAGGCAGTGAAAAACCTGATGAAATTATTATTATTTCTGCACATTTGGATCATCTTGGTATTACAGATAATGGAGAAATAAATCATGGTGCAGATGATGATGGCTCTGGAACCGTTGCTATCATGGAAATGGCGCAAGCTTTTAACTTAGCTAAAAAAGAAGGACATGGTCCAAAACGTTCTATATTATTTTTGCATTTAACTGCAGAAGAAATAGGAAAGCAAGGCTCAGAATTCTATACACAACATCCTGTGTTTCCTTTAGAAAAAACAGTTACCAATCTAAATATTGATATGATAGGTAGAGTTGACGAGATACATCAAAACAATAAAGATTATATCTATTTAATAGGCTCTGATAGACACAGTAAAGAGCTTCATTATTTATCTGAAAAAGTAAACAATACCTATTTCAATATAAATATTGATTACAGATATAATGTAGAAGGTGAAGGCCATCAATATTACTCACGATCAGATCACTATAACTTTGCAATAAAAGGCGTACCTGTTATTTTTTATTTTAACGGAGAACATAATGATTATCACCAACCTACAGATACGCCTGATAAAATAGACTACGACCTACTACAAAGACGTACTAAACTTATATTTACTACGGCATGGCAAATTGCTAATCAAGAGCATCGTATCGTTATCGACGAATTCAATGAACTGTTAAATTAGGTTGAAAAATTGTTATTCTATTAATTCATTTTTGTAATATCGTACAAAATATATTTTACAAAATGAAAAAAACAGTAATTCTTCTATGTGCTACCATACTAGTAGTTTCGTGCAGTTCTTCTCAAAATAAAAAAAAATCAAAAAATGATGGTGTTGCAATAGACTATGCAAAAACCATTACTGCAGACGAATTAAAAGAAGCGCTTTACACCTATGCTTCAGATGAATATGAAGGTAGAAAGACTGGAGAGCCAGGACAAAAAAAGGCTGTCGAGTTTATTAAAAAACATTATGTAGCTTCAGGAATTCCATCCCCGATTTCAGAAGGGGACTATTTTCAAGAAATTCCTGCTTCATATTTTTCTGGTGATATAAATGATTCTGAAAATGTTTTAGCATATATAAAAGGTTCTGAAAAACCTGATGAAGTCATCATAATTTCGGCTCACTTAGATCATATTGGTATTTCTGGAAATGGAGATATCAATAACGGTGCAGACGATGACGGATCTGGTACGGTAGCTATTTTAGAAATTGCTGAAGCCTTTAAAGCAGCTTCAGATAAAGGGCATGGACCAATACGTTCTATATTGTTTTTACACGTTACGGGTGAAGAAATTGGCCTATTTGGTTCTCGATATTACACAGATGAAGATCCTGTTTTTCCTTTAAAAAATACAGTCGCTAACTTAAATATAGATATGATTGGTCGTGTGGATGCAAAACATAAGGACAATAGAAATTATGTATACTTGATAGGATCGGATAAGTTAAGTAAGGAATTGCACAATATTTCTGAAGCAGTGAACAAAAAACATATTAATATGGAGTTTGATTATACTTTTAATGATGATGATGATCCGAATCGTTTTTACTACCGTTCAGATCATTACAATTTTGCTAAAAACAACATCCCTGTTATCTTCTATTTTAATGGTACGCATGCCGATTATCACAGACCTTCGGATACTCCAGACAAAATTCAATACGATTTATTAGAAAAACGAGCACGACTCATTTTTCATACAGCTTGGGAATTAGCTAATAGAGAGGAACGGGTTAAAGTGGATTAAAAATAACTTTTAATTATCATATACTTATATTATAGTAACAAAAAAAGCCTTTCAATTTCTTGAAAGGCTTTTACTTTTTGGGTGGAAGACCGGATTCGAACCGGCGACCCTTGGTACCACAAACCAATGCTCTAACCAACTGAGCTACAACCACCATGTAACTTACATTTTGTAATGCGTGTGCAAATGTAATTGATTTAAACCTTTTCTACAAAGACTTTTTTTAATATTTTGTATTGATATTGAAAATAAAATTATTAAAAATTCTAACTATTTAATATCGAATAAACTATCAACCACAACATGGCGCTCAACCGTAAAACCTTCAGCATGTTCAACACCTACCAATCTTCCTAAATCTTTAGCTCTATAAATAATACTATCTGTAAAGTTTTTACTGGAAATAGGTGTTTCTGGTTCTTTGCTATTATGGTCATAAAACTGTGTCTTATAAGCTAATACAGAAGCCATTTTTTCATCTATAAAACCAGATATATCAACAGTTACATCTGGTTCTAAATTTTTCCATTGTATATAATGATACACTTGTTTAGGTCGCCATGGATGCTGTAAATCATTATCATTATGAGTTTCAATTTTAATTAATCCGCTTAAAAAACAAGCATCACTTACCAGTTTACTTCCTTTTCCGTGATCTATATGTCTATCATCAATAGCATTACAAAGCACAATATCTGGTTGATATTTACGGATCATTTTAATAATTTCTAATTGGTGTTTTTTATCATTTATAAAAAAACCATCTGCAAACCCCATATTAACCCGAACAGCAACTCCTAGTATATTTGCAGCATCATGAGCTTCAATATCTCTGGTTTCAGCAGTTCCCCGAGTACCTAATTCACCTCTTGTTAAATCTATTATACCAACTTGTTTTCCATTGGCTACTTCTTTTGCTATGGTACCGCCACATCCTAATTCCACATCATCAGGATGTGCTCCAATAGCAAGAATATCTAATTTCATCTGTTAATTTTTATATTTCTTTATTATCAAAATGCAATTCAACTACAATTATCTCCCTAACAACAACCAAAATATATACTTTTTATTTATAAACTAATCTGCCATTATTAAGCCATTAATAATATTTTTTTTTGCCATTTTAACAACTTCAAAGATTAAATTTATTAAATATATAAGAAATCATTAAAAACTCATTATTACTCTCACGTTTTCGTATTCATTTTCGACACTTAATATCTCAAAATCTTCACAATTTCCCAAAAATGATACGTCTCTGAAAAGCATGACATTCGTCATAATTATTAGCGATAATCAACAGTAATTTTACTATATAATTATAAAACACTAAAACTAATAAACAATTATAAGATATGATCTATTTAATGCTCCTCATTTTAGTTATTACTATTGGTCTGTTCGTTTGGGGAAAGTTTACACCAGACATTGTAGCTCTCATATCTATGATAAGTTTATTCTTAACAGGGATTTTAACGGCTACCGAAACATTAAGTGGATTTAGCAATCCAACCGTTATTATGATTGCTGCGCTATTTATTATAGGAGAAGGTATTGCTCAAACAGGCTGGACTGCTTTGGCTGGTAAGAAATTTGTAGAATGGGCAGGAAAAAGTGTTCCCAAACTATTAGTCATTGTAACATTGGGTGCTGGTGTATTGTCTGGATTTGTAAGTAATACAGGTACCGTAGCCACCTTAATGCCTCTTACTATATCATCGGCTTGGAGCATAGGGACATTGCCATCAAAAATGTTAATGCCTGTCGCTTTTGGTTCTAATACTGGTGGCTTACTAACACTAACAGGAACACCTCCAAATATTATTGCCAGTAATGCTTTAATAGATGCTGGTTTTGAGGGATTTTCGTTTTTTGAATTTGGGTTAATAGGGATTCCTTTATTAATCATAGCATTAATTTATTTTAGATACATAGGATACAGACTATTACCAAAAAACAAAACAAATAATAAGCCTGTAAACATTGAGTCTACCTTACACAATTGGATAGAAGCTTATAAAGTTGATAATGGTTACTATAGATTACGTATAAGATCATTATCACCGTTAATTAACACAAAAATTGAAGACTGGCAATTTGAAAAAAATTATAACATATCTATTCTTCGTATAAAAAGAAGGCACCCAAATGTATTGAAAGGCATCCATGCTTTTGAAGAATTTCCAGGCCCTGAAACAGAATTATACTATCATGACATTATAACTGTAAAAGGCGATACTGAAGCTATTAACAAATTAATGATTTCATTTCGATTAGGATTGCTACCTCTTGAACCCATTACTGATGAGTTGAAACACAACCTAATAAACCAAGAGGTTGGTATGACCGAAATTATTGTTAACCCAAACTCTATAATAGTAGGTAGAAAATACAAATTAGGTGATTACTTTAAACGTTATGGTATTCAACTTTTAGCAGCTTCAAGGAACAACAAACCTTTACAGGAAAAAGAAATTACAGTAAAAGCAGGTGATGCCTTTTTAATACGGGGTACCTGGGAACATATCGATGATTTAAAAAAGCAACATGAAAACTTAGTTATTATTGGTAGTCCTGAAGGCATGGCTAAAAATGTTGAGAGCCTGAATTCAAAATCTTATATCGCTTTAGGGGCTTTAGTACTTATGATCATATTTATGGTTTTCAAAATAGTACCAGGGTCAATTGCTGCTCTAATTTCTGCTGGCATTGTTTTACTAACAGGCTGTGTCCCTATCTCTAAAGCATACAAAGGTATTAGCTGGACAAGTGTTGTTATGATTGCAGCTATGATTCCTATGGGAGTTGCGCTTCAAAAAACGGGGACAGCACAAGTTATCGCTAATGGTTTGGTAAGCTATTTAGGATCTATTCACCCTATATTATTATTAGGTGGTGTATTTCTGCTAACAACAACCTTTAGTCAGGTTATTAACAACTCGGCAACTGCAGTTTTAATGGCCCCCATTGCAATACTTGCTGCCAACTCATTAAACCTATCCCCTGCACCATTTATGATCGTGGTTGCTATAAGTGCATCAACAGCATTCTTAACGCCAATAGGCACAACAACAAATGCTATGGTGATGACCGCAGGCGGATATAAATTCATGAATTATCTAAAAGTAGGAGCACCATTACTGCTCATATTTTTTATAATAACACTCATACTAGTGCCAATAATATGGCCTTTTTAGAAATTAAAAAAATTATTAATAGGAACCTTAAAATTGAAAAAAATGAAAGATGCAACAACAATTAAGCATACAGGTTTAGAACAGTATGGCTTAAAAGACGTGAAAGTGAATTGGAATTTATCTCCAGAGAAGCTTCAACAGATTACCGTTGAGAAAGGCATGGGGAAAGAAACTTCAAATGGTACACTTGCTGTTAATACAGGTAAATTTACAGGACGCTCTCCTAAAGATCGTTTTCTAGTAAAAGATGATTATACTGCCGATAAAGTTTGGTGGGGAAAAACAAATAAACCTGTATCCCCCGAAAATTTCGATAAACTTAAAAATGAAATAACAAACTATCTTTCTGGCAAAGAGATTTATGCAAGAGATGGTTATGTATGTGCTGAACCAGAATTTAGAACAAACATTAGAACTGTAACAGAATTACCTTGGTCTAACTTATTTGTTTACAATATGTTTTTAAGACCTAGTGAAAAAGAGTTAGAAAACTTTGAAGAAGATTGGTTAATTCTTTGTGCTCCTGGATATGTTTGTCCAGACCCAAAAGCTTATGGTATTCGTCAAGGTAATTTTTCAATCCTAAACTTTACTCAAAAAATAGCTTTAGTTGGAGGTTCTGCTTATACAGGCGAAATGAAAAAAGGTATTTTCTCTGCATTAAATATGATTTTACCTGTTGAGAAAAATGTATTACCAATGCACTGTTCTGCAAATGTTGGAAAATATGGAGATACTGCTATTTTCTTCGGTCTTTCTGGAACAGGAAAAACAACACTATCTGCAGATCCAGACAGAAAACTAATTGGTGATGATGAACATGGATGGACAGCAGATAATACTATTTTTAACTTTGAAGGTGGATGTTATGCTAAAGTTATTGACTTAACAGAAGAAAAAGAACCAGACATTTTTAGAGCTGTAAAACCAGGAGCTATACTAGAAAATGTAGTATTTAAAGATAATGGAGAAATAGATTATGAAGATAGTAGTATTACTCAAAATACACGTGTAAGTTACCCTATTTATCACATTGATAATATTCAAGAAACACTTTATGCAGACAACCCTAAAAACATATTCTTTTTAACATGTGATGCTTTTGGGGTATTACCTCCAGTGTCAAAATTAACACCAGGTCAAGCTGCTTATCACTTTATCTCAGGTTACACTGCTAAAGTTGCAGGAACGGAAGCTGGTATTACAGAACCTGTACCATCTTTCTCTGCTTGTTTTGGAGAACCATTTATGCCATTACACCCAACTGTTTACGGCGAAATGTTAAGCAAAAAAATGCAAGAAGCTGGAGTAAATGTATGGTTAATTAATACAGGATGGAGTGCAGGACCTTACGGGGTTGGTTCTCGTATAAAATTAAAGTATACAAGAGCTATGATTACTGCAATCCTTAATGGCGACTTAGACAATGTAGATTACGAACAAAACTTTATTTTTGGCTTATACATGCCTAAATATTGCCCAGGAGTTCCATCAGAGATTTTAGACCCTATGAACACATGGTTACAAAAAGGTGCTTATGTTGGTAAAGCTATTCAGTTAGCACATTCATTCCACTTGAACTTTGAAAAATTTGCTGGTCAGGCATCTGAACAAATTATTGAAGGTGGACCACTAATTGATGAGCATCATCACTTACACGAACACTTTTAATAGGTTCTTATTAACCATAAAAGGAGCTCTTTTGGAGCTCCTTTTATCTTATTTCTTTTTTACAACTACTATTTAAGCTTTAAGAAAAGGCAAAAATCTTATAGCCAAATTTAAAATTCATACATCATGAAGTATTATATTATTACCTTTCTTTTTATACTAACTATATCTCTAAGTTATTCACAAACTTCTCCAGAAGACAAAGTAGGCACATGGTATACATACTTTGGAAATCATAGAATATCAGATAAATTAAGCATTGTTGCTGGTGGACAAATTTGGTCTTACGAACCTATAACAAACCTTAATTTATTACTTCTTAAAGCAGGATTAAATTATCATATTAACAATAAATTAAAGGTTGAACTAGGCTATAGTTTTTTAGATATTGATAAAAGTATACAAAACATAGAAGGCAATCATATATTTGAAAATAGAATATCAGAACAAATTGCTTTTAAGCATAAAATAGGTGAATTACCTATTGGTCATCGATTTAGAATTGAGCACCGTTTATTCAATCTTAGAGTAGGAAACTCGGTAAAAAACAGGTTACGATACCGATTGGGCACAAAAGTCAAATTAAATAAAACACTTTTTATACGTGCTCATAATGAAGTTCTTGCTCATATTCAAAAAGACTTTTTTTCAGAAAACAGGCTTTATGGTGCACTTGGTATAAACCTCAACAAATCTTGTAATTTACAATTAGGTTACTTATATCGTTATATAAACGATTTGAACTTACACAGATTACAAGTCAGTTTATTTATCAAAACAGACCATAGAAAGAAAAAAGTCTAATAATCATGCGTTTCTTATTCCTGTTTTGTTAAAAACGTCCAAGCTACAATACGCGATATTTTATGACCCTGCCCCATATTAATAACCTTAACTTGTGTGGCTCCTAATTTTTTCAAAGACACCTGCATCCCTCTTACTAAATCTTTTTTTGAAACTAAGGTTGTAAACCAAAAGCACTGATTTTTAAACAAAGAACTTTCATATAAATAATTATGAATAAAAGCTTTTTCACCACCCTGATACCAAAGCTCGTTATGTACTCCTGAAAAATTCCTAACAACAGGAATATTATCTTTATTTAGTCCTTTTAGTTTTCGTGTGGTAGCTGCTAAAGCTTCTGCTTCCGATTTATAAAAAGGAGGATTACAAATAGCTGCAGAGTATCTATCGGATGTTTCTAAAACACCTTTAAAAATGTTTGAACTATTAATTTGATGCCTTAATGTAACGGCGTTTTCTAATTTGTTTTTTGAAACAATTTCCTGCGCATACTGTAATGACTTCTCATCAATATCTGTCCCTACAAAACTCCAATTATATTCAGCATTACCAAGAATAGGGTAAATACAACTAGCACCAGTTCCTATATCTAAAACTGTTATATTTTTATTAATTCCTAATTGTTTTAGTAAATCTGCTAAATGATGTAAATAATCGACACGCCCAGGAATTGGAGGACATAAATTAGTATCTGGAAATTCCCAGAATTTAATATCGTAATGAGCAAATAACAGCGCTGTATTTAATGCTTTTACTGCTTTTGGATTGGCAAAATCGATTGTTTGGGTTTGATATTTGTTTTCAAACACAAACAATTTTAAATCTGGATATGAATGGCACAAAGTATCTAAATCATATCCAGATTTATGTTTGTTATTTACGTGAAAGTTTGGATTTGTTTTGATTGTTTTTATTTTTAATTAAACGAACTATGCTTCTTCAATTATATTTCCTTTTTCATCTAATGCTAAATAAGGGTTAAAAGCAATTTCCCATAGATTTCCATCTGGGTCTGAAATATAACTACTATATCCGCCCCAAAAAACACTTTCTGGTTGTTTTACAATATTTACTCCTTTTGTTTCTAATGAAGCAATTAATACATCAACCGCTTCTTTCGTTCTGGTATTAAAAGCCAACGAAAATGCTTTAAACCCACTTCCCTCATGACTAACCCCTGCGTCCTCTGCTAATTTCTCTCTTGGGTAAAGTGATAACAAAAGCCCATTTAATTGAAAAAAAGAAATATCATCGTTACTCGATTTCATCTTTTTCCAACCAAATTTATTCTCATAAAAATCATTTGACACTTTTAAATCGTTCACTCCTAATCCAACTATTGATAATCTTTGTTCCATATTATTTTATTCTTTTTTAAGAAACTCTAGCCCTTTTGTTAAAATTGAAATAATCTTTTTAATTGGTAAATCTTCTTCTGGGTTCACTCTAAAAACATCAATATGTTTATGCTTTGTTTTTTCTAAATCTGGATGATTAATATTTTTTCCATCTTGCATAAGAAGGCAAGGCTTCTTCGTTTCTTTATCAATCCATAAATAACAAAACACCTTATCTCTATACTTAAAACAAGGAATATTATATTTTAAAAATTCAACAATCATTTTATCTTGGTCTAAAATAATAGTTCTTAGCGCAAGTAAACAACTTCTATTGGGTTCAACTGTATTTAGATAATAAGTATCTGTTCCTTTCATCATAATTTATAAAACTCTAAGCAACAGCTAATTTATTAGACTTTCACAGTTTTCCAGTGCCCTTTTTTAAACCAAATAATAGAAATAATCGCTATTAAGATTTCTGCTAAAGTAATGGCCCAAAACACCCCCACAGGTCCAAAATCTAAAGTAATCGCCATGACATAAGCAAAGGGTAATTGTAATAGCCAAAAGCACACAAAATTGATATATGTAGGTGTTTTGGTATCTCCTGCTCCATTAAAAGCATTAACAACAACCATAGCATATCCATAAAATATATAACCAGCAGCAATAACCCGTAAACATAAACTTCCATATTTAACGACATCTGGTGTCTTATTAAACAACACGATTATCTGAGGTGCAAATACTAAGTAAATAATAGAAACGAAGCCCATAAAAATAGCACTATATTTTCCTGTTTTCCAAACCGATAACTCTGCACGCTCTGGCTCTTTTGCTCCTAAATTTTGTCCGACTAAAGTTGCAGCAGCGTTACTCATACCCCATGCTGGCATTAAAGTAAATAACATCACTCGAATTGCAATAGTATAACCTGCCAATACCTCACTTCCAAACTCACTCATAATACGCATTAAAAACACCCAGGAAGAGGTTCCTATTAAAAACTGACCAATCCCTCCTAATGATACTTTAACTAAGTTAAACATAACCTCAACACGAATCACCAAATCCTTAATACCTACTTTTATTTTACTATACCCGAAAAACAAAACAGCTAATTGAAAGATAACTGCTGTACCTCTACCTATAGTCGTAGCAATGGCCGCACCTTCTACTCCAAAAGCAGGAATGGGACCTAAACCAAAAATAAATATAGGATCCAAAATAATATTGAGTCCGTTTGATAAAATTAATGCCCACATAGCTACTGAAGCATCTCCAGCACCTCGAAAAATAGCATTGATTAAAAACAGTAACATAATGGTTATGTTCCCCCCTAAAAGTATTTTGGTATATCCATAACCTTCTGCAATAAGATCTGGTTCTGCGCCCATAAGCTCTAAAATTTCTTTAGGATATAGGATACCTATCACACTAATAGCAACGGCAACAAAAACACCTAGAAAGATAACCTGAACAGCTGCATTAGAAGCGCCTTTCAAATCTTTTTCACCTACACGTCTTGCAACTATAGCAGTAGCTGCCATACTTAAACCAATGGCTACTGCATATACCAGAGTAATAACAGATTCTGTTAAACCTATCGTAGCAACGGCATTTACACTAACCTGAGATACATATAAGATATCTACAAGTGCAAAAATAGACTCCATGAGCATTTCTAAAATCATGGGAATAGATAGCATGAATACGGCTCGGCGAATACTACCAGAGGTAAAATTTTGTTCTTTTCCTGTTACTGCTATTTTAAAATATTGAATGAATTGTTTTAAAGAAATTTTATTTGATTGCATTATGATTGTATTTAATATAAGTGATTACCAAACACACATAAAACGTGTTTAGTACTTTTTTGCTCGAGAGAACCCCGACGCTGCTGCGGAAGTGAAATTAAACAATCATACTACAAAGATTACAAAATTATTTAAAACTACAAAATAGATTTTTAGGCTATATTAAGTGATTCTTATATCTTCGTGAAAAAAAATTACAGATGTTAAAAGCCGTTATTTTTGATATGGATGGGGTTATTATTGATAGTGAACCCATGCATAACAAAGCCTATCATGATATGTTTGATGAAGTTGGCATTGACGTTTCGGACGAATTTTATGAATCATTTACGGGGCAATCAACTATTAATATTTGCAAACGTTTATGTGATCATTTTAATCTAACTGAAACTCCAGAAACCTTAGTTGCTCTAAAACGAAAACATTACAAACGTTTTTTTGAGAGTAACTCAGAGCTCGCTCTAATTGATGGTGTTTTAGATTTAATAAAAGATTATCACAGCAATGGATTAACTTTAGTTTTAGGGTCGTCTGCGGCTATGACGAGTATTAACCAAATATTTGAACGCTTTGATTTAGATCCATATTTTGTTGCCAAACTAAGTGGCGGTGATTTAAAAGCATCTAAACCACATCCTGAAATTTTCATTAAAGCTGCTGAAGCTTCGGGTTTTAATAAAGAAGAATGCATTGTTATTGAAGATTCTACTAATGGTATCAAAGCAGCAAAAGCCGCCAATATTTTTTGTGTGGGTTTTGATAGTTTTCACTCTAAAAACCAAGACTACAGCATTGCAGATATGGTAATAACAGATTTTAAGGAGATTTCATTTAATAAAATAAACGCATTGGTTCCTTCTTACTAATCTTCACCTTTTTGAGAATTTGCTTTTTGAATAATCGCTTTTAAGCGTTCCTTTCTTAATGATTCCTCAGATTTCTTTTTGTTCTTTTTTCGAGTCATTAATTTGCTGTGCTTAGACTTATTCTTTGTATTCTTCTCACGCCCTGTTTTTGCCATAATATAATATTACTTCTTATAATATTTAGCATACCCTCTGTAAGCAAAGAATCCTAAAACAGCGACTATAGCAGAAGCAATAATAATAAATTTAACGCTCACAATTTGGTCTCCACTAGCATAACTATGTAAGCCTGCCAAATAAAAATTAACACCAAAATACGTCATCAAAATACTGGCGTATGCCACAATAGACATTAAACTAAAAAACCAACGCCCCCGAAGCCCAGGAACTAATCGCATATGAATAACAAAAGCATAAATCATGATACTGATAAGCGCCCATGTTTCTTTAGGATCCCATCCCCAGTAACGTCCCCAACTTTCATTAGCCCACATACCTCCTAAAAAGTTTCCAATGGTTAGCATAACCAATCCAACTGTTAACGCCATTTCATTTATAACAGTAAGCTCTTTAATATTAAGCAACATTTTTTCTTTGTTTTCTTTAGTTGTGAAAATCATCAATAATAATGATACGATGCCTAAAATCATTCCTAAAGTAAAAGGTCCATAACTGGCTACAATAACTGCAACATGAATCATGAGCCAATAGCTATTTAATACAGGCTGTAGGTTTGCTATAGCAGGATCCATCCAATTCCAATGTGCAATCATTAAAATCATGAAAGTAACAAATGCAGTAGAAGCTATCGTTAAATCACTTTTACGACCAAAGGCCAAACCAAAAAACATCGTTGCCCATGCCACATAAATCATCGATTCGTAGGCATCACTCCATGGCGCATGCCCCGATATATACCAGCGTACAATCAATCCAGCAGTGTGTAATATAAACAAGCCCAGAATGATAAATTTAAAAACGGTTACTGTGACATTGATCGCTTTACTTTTATCTTTAAAAATTTGAACAATAAGCAATATGAAAAGTAAAATCCCTGCATACATATACCAACCATACAGCTTCTTAAAAATATCATATCTGTTATATAAAACCTCTGTATGTACTTTATCATCACTCAACATAACCTCAGCACCATATTTCTTTTGTGTTTTTTTAAATGCTTTCAAAAGTTTTAATGCTTCAGAAAAATCACCTGTCTGCTTTGCCTGATTTAATGTATATAAATAGACACTAAACCCATTTTTTATAAAATTGCCATAAAGCGAATCTTTTATTTTAGAATTACCATGTTTGTAATCGTAAGTAGAAATCCATGTATTATTTTCATCATCAGGAACAGGGAATATTTTTAAAGACATCCCTTCCACTGTATTGTATAATAATGTAACACGTTGATCTGCTTCTTTAAATTCCTTTTGAAACCCATTAGGAACTTGTGCTTTATAAGCTTCATCTAAATAAGGAGCTAATTTATAAGCGCCACGTTCGGTAAAAAAATCTGCTAATGTGGCATATTTATCTTCTTTAGAAACTCCAATTATTTTTCGAATGGAATCTGCTTTCTTTTTAGCTAAATAAATAACTGGTATGTTATACCAAAGTGTTGGACTTTCCTGTATCGATAAAAATATCTGATTTGCATCAAAATCTTCATAAGTATCATGTTTACTTAACTTTCGAAGCATTTCAGAGGCATATGTATTTACTGGCATCATACGCCCACTAAGATCTTGGATCACCATGTGTCCAAATGCATCGGCATGTGATTTAGGCGTAATATTCGCTGCTAAAACAGAATCAATTTGTGCTTTAGTTGGTTTGGAATGATCATGCCCATCGTTAGCGGAATGTTCTTGTGAAAAGAGATTCAAACCAAAACACAATAAAAATACGGCAAGTAATTTTGCTTTCTTAGATTTTACTTTATCTAGTTGATTCTTTAAATCTCCAAATCTAGAATGTTTACTAAACAAAATAGCCATTAACCCAAAATAAAGCAGAAAATAACCAATATAGGTTATTAAAGACCCCCAATAGTCGTGATTTACAGAAAGAATTGTTCCTTTTTCATCGGGATCGAAACTCGATTGAAAAAAGCGATATCCACGGTGATCTAAAATGTTATTCATAAAAATCTTATAATCAAAATCACCTTCCTTCTCATCTAAAACGGTTACTTCACTTGAGTAAGATGAATAGCCTCTTTCTGTTCCTGGGTAACGTTCCGCTTCAAAATCATTCAATTTTATATTAAAAGGCAACTCCAACACCTTAGAGCCATATTTCAATGCAAAATCTAAGCCTCCAATTGTAACTTGTTTATAATTTCCATTAATCCCTTTTCCTCCTAATAATCCAATACGTTTTGTTTCTCCATTGGCAGTAACTTTAAATACCGCACCATCTGCATCATTCTTTAAAAGTTGTGATTTCTGAACAACATCAAAAACACCTTTAACAACTGGTTTAGGAAATACCATTTGCATATTACCAATAATATAACGTGAACGCAATGCCAAAGGTTGCAAACTATCTTTCACTAGCTTTCCTTGTGCTCTGGTAGCCATGGTCATGTACTCACCTTCAAAAGGAGATTGAATGGTAAGCACTTCTTTATCGTAAGTAATATTTATAGCGCCATCTGTAGGCTTATTTAATGCAAATAAAATATTATGAATACTCTGTACTTCTCCTACTTTTAAAAAGTGGTTGTGCGGACCACTTCCTCCTGCTTCAACAACTTTTAAATATTCCTCTCCATTCTCATTTGGCACAATATCTTCCTCTGCTCCAAGTATAAACTTTTCTAATTCAATACTAACAGGTTGTTTATTATAATCTGTTTCAATCTTAAAATCGTTTTCCAATCGACCTGAAAAATCAACCTTACTTTCTAAATAACGTTGTTGTAGCTGCCCGTCAACTTTATAATCACCAACAATTTGTCCTATTACATAAGTCTCACTAGATAAGAATGTATTCTCTGTAGCACCTTCACGAATAGCCATCATACCTTCAAAACTCGCATATCTCGTAACAAAAGCTCCTAGCAAAATAAAAATGAAGGATAAATGCAAAATAAAAGTAGCCCACTTTTCTTTTTTATACAATCGGAATCGAAAAATATTACCTGTAAAATTTATGACGAAAAACACCATAATGGCTTCAAACCACCACGCATTATAAATTAAATTTCTAGTATAAGGCGTAGGTGATGTTTCTTGTCCTGCGTCTAAAAATGTTCCTGTAGCCATAGCTGCTGCAAAAACAATAAATAAAATAGCGGTAAGACGTGTTGAAAAGAGAATATTGGCGAGCTTATTTTGCATAACTTGAACCCGTTTTTTAGGTTGGGCAAATTTACGTATTTATGTTTATTTTGAAGTGTTAAAGTATTGAAAAAAGACAGATAGCGAACGTGGGGGAAACAATGTCTCTATATCTTAGATATTATATATGCTAAGACAATGAGATTCAAAATTAAATTAATCATCAATTATGATTGCCCCAATTCGCCAAAAATACACTCATTTTTTAAGCCGTTAAATTAAACTCCTTGGAATTAATACAGAAACAAAACAAGTTATCCTTGGTCACTATTCTATCTTCTTTTGGGGGGTATCCCAAAAAAGTTAAATGATTTTCTATTGTAGAAATATCATTTGCTTTACTAAAATTGAAGGATATGGACGATTCTCTTAAACATATATAGATACTAGAAATTTTATCTAACTGCATTAATTCATTTTTTATTCTATTTGCGCAACTTACACAATACAAGTTACGCACCAATATGGTTGCTCTTCTCATATGTTAAATAGGTTTTAATTATCCCGTTATTATTTTTATTTTCTAACCTGTATCAAGTTCAAATCAAAAAAATAATAACGGGAGCATGCAATCTGCGATTAAACTTTACTACAAAGCTTTAATGTATTCCACTAAATCTAATTTTTCTAGACGCGTTAATTTTAACTGAAAATGGTTTTCATAATGCGTTACCACATCATTTAGGTTCGCAAACCGACCATCATGGTAAAATCCTGAACTTTGTTTTGCAAATAACCCTCTTAAAGGTGGAGTTCTATACATTCCTGTAGGTGATCTGTTTGCTTCAAAATCATCAATTCCTATTGATTCTGGAGTATGCAGTACATTATCGACAAAAGCAGCACCAGAATGACAACTTGCACAATTTGCTTTCCCTTCAAAAATTATTTTTCCTCGTATGGCTGCCTGATCGTCATAAGTAGATGGCTCTGGTTTTGGTGGTAATAGTGATAATTGATATTGTAATAATGCTCCTAACTTATCGTCATTTATCAAATTTTCAGTTGATGTCACATTAAATAGCCCTCTTTCTACTGCAAGCGGAAATTTGTTAGGGTCGTTAAGTCTAGGGTCTGAGAAACTCCCTAAGCCCCCCATATCTAATACTCCTATGAATCTATTCCAATATGAAATCTCTCCCCATCCTGTATAGGTTTCTTTTTCTACGCCTTGCAAACCATAAGCTGGAGGGATTATCACAGTTGCTAGGTCTCCATTTGGCTTCGTTACTTTTCCATCCATTAGTAATACGGGAGCAAACCTTCCTGGGCCCCAATTATTTACCACATTATTAAATGTTTCTTGGTCTACTTTTAAAATATCTGCTAAAGAGGCATTATTGATAAACCCTAAAATGGCACCAACATTGAGTTCATTATTAGCCCAACCATCTAGCCTATTACCAATACCTTCAGCAAATGAATTATCGACATTAGAATGACATAATGCACAAGTAATTCCAGCAGATATTAGATTTCCTGTGTTATCAAAATTGCCCTTAACACCAACTACAGCATCTAAACTTAAAAGTGCAGCCGTTGTAAGCGGATCATCTAAATCTACGGATCCATCATTAATACCATCAACAACACTTTGCGGTAATGCTGTTGCATCGACTTTTAATCCAATACTTAGTGCTGTACTTGGACTTAAACCTGGCCCAAAACCTCCGTTTGCATCGCCTAATATGGCTTTATCAAGCTCTAGCTCACCTGACCAAAAGGCTTCGTCTCCAAAGGTATCGTGCCTAAAAATCTCCCTTCCTAATTCTACTAATGCTGGGTCTAATTGAACTTCAATTGGTGGTGGAATATTTAAAGTTCTGGGGGGATTATCATCATCATTTTTGCATTGTATAAAAACCAATGCTATAGTGAACAATAATAAAGTATGGAATATTCTTTTAGATGTCATAGCTTGTATAGTTTAGTTAAACATGATATTTTAACTTTAGATAAACAAACTATAAAAAGGTTACAAAAAATGCAGAAATTAACATTCTGACATCTTTTATTGACCTACTCTAGCTTCAAATATTTTTAAATATAAAAATGTGCTCATTTTTCTAGCGCGCCTTTTTGCGTTTTCGGCATAATCACCTTCAAAAAGTTCGTCGATAGTCTGAAACCAAAGATTTAACCACAAACCAAAATGAGTTTCAGTAATGCCATTATTATTTTCAGCATCTACTTTAACATGCGCTTCTAAAGGGTTTCCTAAATACTTCTGTTCCAATTTCCGCGTCATAAAAAGACTTGATTCCCAAAAGGTCGTTAAACGTTCTAAATGCGTATCCCAATCTTTAATAACATCGTTAAAAAAAGGTGCTAAAACAGGATCCTTTCTTACTTTATCATAAAATGATGATACTAACAAAAACACATCGTCTCTGGTTTTAATGTCTTTTTTATTCATAGAAAACAAAGTTAATCTATTTATTTCTCGCTAAGATATTATGGCATGAAGAATTGGAGACTGAATACTAAATAGTAGAAAAAGTTCTCAAAAATCGTAATTCATAATTCATATTTCGTAATTCGTTAGTATTTTAGCAATATGATTTCAGTAGTAATTCTTGGTGCTGGCAATGTAGCATCTCATTTATTTAAAGCTTTTAATAAAGCAGACAACATCAAAATAAATCAATGGTACAGCAGACGTATCGATGCCATCGCTTCTTATAAAAAAGATGTTGAAATTATAGACGATCTAGCACTCATTAAAGATGCTGATGTTTATATTTTAGCTGTTAGTGATGATGCCGTTTCCGAGCTTTCATCGCAACTCCCTTTTGAAAACAAATTAGTATTACATACCTCAGGAAGCGTGAGTGTATATGATATTGATAAAAAGCATAAACGTGGTGTTTTTTACCCTTTACAAACATTCAGTAAAGAAGCTGAAATAGATTTTACTAATGTGCCAATTTGTGTTGAGACTATCGACAAAAAAAGTTTTCCTATTATAAGAAGTCTGGCTTTAGCTATTAACAGTCCGACAAAAAGAGTCAACAGTGATCAACGTAAAGTATTGCATTTAGCGGCCGTTTTTGTGAATAATTTCACCAATCAGCTTTATAGAATTGGGCACGAAATAACCGAGAGCCAAGGTGCTGAGTTCGATCTTTTAAAACCTCTTATTCTGGAAACTGCAAAAAAAGTACAAGATCTATCGCCTTTTAAAGCGCAAACAGGCCCTGCAAAACGTAATGATAAAAAAACAATACGCAAGCATTCAAAACTTTTAGAAAACCAACATCATAAAGACATTTACCAACTATTAACCACCTCTATACAACGTACACATGGAAGAAAAAAGTTATAAAGAATACTTAGAACACATTACAACTTTTATATTTGATGTTGATGGCGTTTTAACAGATGGAACAGTAACCATAATGTCTTCTGGTGATATGCTAAGAAAAATGAATATTAAAGATGGTTATGCCTTAAAAACTGCTGTTGATAAGGGTTACAATGTTTGTATTATTTCTGGAGGATCTAATGAAGGGGTTCGTATTCGTTTACAAGGGTTGGGTATCTCTGATATTTACCTAGGTGCACATAATAAAATTGAACAATTAGACGAATACCTTAACAATAACAATATTAAGTCTGAAAATGTCCTTTATATGGGGGATGATATTCCCGATTTCCCTGTAATGAAACGTATTGGTTTACCATGTTGTCCGCAGGATGCTGTTCCAGAAATAAAGAATATATCAAAATACATTTCACATAAAAAAGGTGGCAAAGGTGCTGTTCGAGATGTTATTGAACAAGTGCTTAAAGTACAGGAGAAATGGCAAGGTAATTTTGAGGCTAAGTATGATTAAAAGGAAGTGTTCAGTGTTCAGTGTTCAGTGTTCAGTGTTCAGTGTTCAGTGTTCAGTGTTCAGTAATATAACATTCGTGAATTTCTAACAATATTTTTAATTACTTATTCTTAATTTTAATAGGCGTCGTTTGCTCGAAAAAGCACTGATACGCTAAGAGTACGATTAATAGAAGTATTTAGTTTGCAATAGTCAATGAAGTGGTTTGACCTTTTTTGATTGAAGCGAAAAATAGTAATTTTATTCCTAAATGAAGGCTTTTTTGAGCTGTATAGTATCGCTACGGAGTAATAAAAAGATAAAATTTGTGGATAAAAAACATTTTGCAGCCAATTATAAAAAGTTTAAACCACTTCAATGTAATAATTCGTGAATTCGTGGCAAAACTTTTAATTATTCATTCTTAATTTAAATTGCATATTGAATTTTTTAAACCTCATCCGCTGGAAAAACTTACTCATGATTGCCCTTGTGCAATTACTTATTAAATATGCCTTTTTAGAACCATTTGGCGCTCAAGTAAGTTTAACACCTTTAGGAATTACACTTTTAATCCTTGCTACTATTTCTATTGCCGCTGCAGGAAACATTGTTAATGACATTTACGATGTTGAAACCGATTTAGTAAACAAACCCAATAAAGTAATTGTTGGTAAATCCATTTCAGAAAAAACAGCTTATAATTTATTTATTATTTTTAATTTTATTGGCGTTGGTCTAGGCTTTTATGTATCTCATTTGGTTGGTAAAAGTCCTTTTTTTTCCATTTTTGTTATTATCTCTGTGTTACTCTATGTGTATGCTACTTATCTAAAACGAACATTTTTAATAGGTAATATTGTTATTTCGGTATTAGTCGCATTGAGTTTAATAATTGTTGGTGTTTTTGAGTTACTTCCGTCCATCACGCCAGAAAATCGACATTTACAACTGGCATTCTTCAAGATTATTTTCAATTATGCCATATTTGCGTTCATCATCAATTTATTGCGAGAAATAACTAAAGATATTGAAGATATTGATGGTGATTATAAAGCTGGTATGAATACATTACCTATTACAATTGGTAGAGATCGTGCTACCCAAATATTGTTTGTTTTAACACTTATTCCACTTTTTATTATTACTTTTTATACAATTAATTCACTATATAAAAATCAAATAGCTGTTATTTACTTTTTAATAGCCATAATTGGACCTTTACTCTATGTAAGTATTAAAACTTTTAGTGCTACAACAAAAAAAGAGTATCATCATATTAGTAACATACTTAAATTAGTGATGCTTTTCGGAATGCTTTCCTTACTTTTATACAAGTATATATTTCTATATAATGCTTAACGAAAAACTAAAAAATCACCATATCATTTTAGCTTCTGGTTCTCCTAGAAGGCAAGAATTTTTCAAAAATTTAGGATTAGATTTTGAAATCATTTTAAAACCAGTTAAAGAAGAGTATCCGCCACGTTTAACCCATTTTGAAATTAGCAATTATCTTGCTCAGTTAAAAGCACTTCCTTTAAAAAAAGAATTAAAAAGCAATGATATTCTTATTACTAGCGATACTATTGTTTGGCACAATAATGAGGCCTTAGGCAAACCCAGAGATGAAGAGGAAGCTTTTAATATTTTAAAATCTTTAAGCAATACAACTCACGAAGTCATTACTTCGGTTTGCTTTACCACCAAAACTTTTGAAAAAACACTACATGCTATTACCAAAGTGACTTTCAAAGAATTAACAGAAAAAGAGATTAAATACTACATAAACACCTGTAAACCTTATGACAAAGCAGGCGCCTACGGTATTCAAGAATGGATCGGACAAATAGGCGTGACTAAACTGGAAGGTTCTTATTTTAATGTTATGGGATTACCCACCCACCTTGTTTACAAAACGTTAAATACTATTGTCGACATATCATAAGTTTGTAACTTTATCATACTTAATATAAAAGTCATGATACAATCACTCAAAAAAATCATAAAAGTTGAATTAGTATTTTGCATAATTATTTCAATTCTAAGCATGTTCACTTCTTGTAAAAAAGAAAAAACATCCAAAGATTTAGCACTTAATACAACAACGAATATTATTGTAGATAATGAATTAAAACAAAAAGAACCTTCCCAAGAATTTAAAAATTATTGGTACGCTGGTAAAGCAGAGATAACATCATACAAATTAGAACAAGCCCGTTATGGAGAAATAAGAGACGGACATGCCGTTTTAATATATGTAACAGAAGATTTCTTACCCAACGTTCAAGTAAAAGCAGACGGACAAAACGCAAACAATGTACCTGTATTAAAACTAAATACTACTAAAAATTTTAATACTGGGATATACCCATATTCCATAATGCAAAGTACCTTCTACCCTGTTTCTAACAATAAACATGCTATAAAAATATCCAGTTCTATGCAAGAATGGTGTGGGCATGTATACGCACAACTTAACAATAAAAAGCAATTTGAAGTGATGTCACATTCTTATTTTGAAGGAGAGGCCGATGAAAATTTCAATTTAGATAAAGCTATTTTAGAAAATGAATTATGGACACAGCTACGCATCGATCCTAAATCACTACCAACAGGAAGTTTAGATATTATTCCTTCTTTTGAATATAGCCGATTAAGACATATTCCCATCAAAACTTATAAAGCTGTATTGACCATGGAAGAAAACATATATTCAATCACTTATCCAGATTTAAACAGATCATTATCAATCTCTTTCAATCCAAATTTCCCGTATGATATTTTAGGCTGGGAAGAATCTTTTAAAAGTGGGTTTGGAGCCAACACTAAAGTTTTAAAAACAAAAGCAACGAAACTAAAAACAATCAAGTCTGCATACTGGAGTAAAAACAATAATAAAGATGAAATTTTAAGAGATACGCTCCAATTACAATAGTTATTTTATCTTTGGCGTATCTTTAAAATTGTTAATATGTCAGACTATTTCTCTTTACACCAAGATAAAATTATAAATTCTGTTATAGTATTTGCTGTATTCTTTATTTTCCAACTTATTACAGGATTGATAGTGAGGGCCATTGGGAAATCGAAAAAAATTCTGGTAAGTCGGGCTAAATTAGTTGCACGTTATTTCTCTGTAAGTCTTTTCCTTTTAACATTACTTATCATCGCTTTTATTTTTGGTGTTAATATAGAAGATTTAGTGGTTATCTTTTCTTCTGTTTTTGCTATTATAGGTCTTGCTTTATTTGCTAGCTGGTCTATATTGAGTAATGTTACATCGGGTATTATTCTGTTTTTCTCTTTTCCATATAAAATTGGTGATAAAATTAGAATTCATGATAAAGAACTTGAAATAACAGCTATTATTGAAGATATAAGATCCTTTCAAATTCATTTAAGAAGAGACAATGGTGATTTGGTAACTTATCCTAATAACATGCTCTTACAAAAAGCGGTAACACTAATAGAAAAAGATGCTTTCGATAAGTAAAAATAAGAAGGTATTTGGCTTGAGCTAATAGTGATATTTGGTAACTTATCCAAATATTTTTATGCTACAAAAAGCAATATTTTTTGCTAAAAAAGATGCCATAGATAAAGGCGTTGATACTATTTAAATATTCCATATATTTAATAGATTTTATTCCAAATGGCAAAAAATAGAAGTAATAATTATAAAAAGAAAGCTGGACAAGCTCCAGGAACACTTATTTATACTGGTAAGAAAAAGACTCAAAAACTCTTTATTGAGTCTTTTGATTATGACGAAAATCAATATACCGAAAATCAACTATCCAATATTGAGGAAGCTTTTGAATTTAAGCATAGTAATTCTAAAACATGGATAAATTTAAACGGACTTAACCATGTAAACGACATAGAGAAACTTGGTAAGCACTATAGCTTACACCCTTTAGTACTTGAAGATGTTGTAAATATTTCTCAACGCCCAAAAATTGATGAATATGAAGACTATCTTTTCGTCGTGTTAAAAATGCTCTATTATGATGAAAATGAAAATATCGTATCAGAACAAGTTAGTTTTATTTTAGGTAACAATTATGTTCTATCATTTCAAGAGTCTGAAGGTGATGTTTTTGATTCGGTAAGAAACCGCATAAGAACAGCAAAAGGGCGTGTACGCCATATGGAATCTGATTATTTGCTATACGTTTTAATTGATGCTGTAGTGGACTATTATTTTAATATCATAGAAATATTAGGTGATAAAATTGAAGATTTTGAAAACGAAATTTTTTCTGGAAATGCGACTGATGATGTGAGTAAAAATATTCAAAATTTAAAACGTGAAATTTTAAAAGTTCGTCGCGCCATTTTCCCACTTCGTGAAGTCATTAGTAGAATTGAAAAAAATGATAGTGACTTAATTAAACAAAAAACAATTACTTATTACAGAGATATTTATGATCACTTAATTCAGGTTTCAGAAAATATTGATATTTTCCGAGAAATGATTTGGAGTTTAATGGATATGTATATGACTACCATAAGTAATAAAATGAACGAAGTCATGAAAGTATTAACTATAATGGCTTCTATTTTTATACCGTTGACATTTATTGCGGGTATATATGGAATGAATTTTAAATATATACCCGAACTTCAATATAAATATTCATACTTTATTTTGTGGGGTGTGATGATAGTTCTTTTTGTAGGAATGCTTATATACTTCAAACGCAAAAAGTGGCTTTAATTATAAGTAATTACACGTCAGGCATTTCTCTTTTCCATATAAAATTGGTGATAAAATTAGAATTCATGATAAAGAACTTGAAATAACAGCTATTATTGAAGATATAAGATCCTTTCAAATTCATTTAAGAAGGGACCATGGCGATTTGGTAACTTATCCTAATAACATGCTCTTACAAAAAGTGGTAACATTAATAGAAAAAGATGCTTTCGATAAGTAACAGTTAAAACAAACACATATAGTTAAAGAAACATTAAAACGCACCTTTGCGGTATTTTACTTTGCTATATTTGGTTTTTAGCTAACTAAATAATCATGCAAAAAAGGATACTACACACATTAATATTACTCTTTTCATTTACTTTTTCATTCGCTCAAAAACCTAAAAAACCTTCATCTTCAGAGATATACGAATCAATTCAAAAGCTTAATTTTTTAGGTTCTGTATTATATATTGCGGCACATCCCGATGATGAAAACACCCGTTTAATATCTTACATGTCTAATCATATAAAAGCGCGAACTGCATATTTATCACTTACACGTGGTGATGGCGGTCAAAATCTTATTGGAACAGAAATCAGAGAATTATTAGGTGTTATTCGAACTCAAGAATTATTGGCCGCAAGACGTATTGATGGAGGCGAACAACTTTTTACCAGAGCTAATGATTTTGGCTATTCAAAGCATCCTGATGAGACGCTTGATATTTGGGATAAAGAAACCGTTTTAAGTGATGTGGTTTTAGCTATTAGAAAATTCAAACCAGACATTATTATTAATCGCTTTGATCATAGAACACCAGGTAGTACTCATGGTCATCATACAAGTTCTGCCATGCTAAGTTTTGAGGCTTTTGATATAGCTAACGATAAAACAAAATTCTCCTCTCAACTTAAAAACACGAGCCTATGGCAACCTCAACGTTTATTTTTTAATACAAATTGGTGGTTTTATGGGAGCCGAGAAAACTTTGAAAAAGCAGACAAAAGCAACATGATAAATTTCGATATTGGCGTATACTATCCTTTAAAAGGATTATCAAATAATGAAGTTGCTGCGTTAGCTAGTAGCCAACATTTGTGTCAGGGTTTCGGACGTTTATCACAACGGGGTTCCCAACAAGAGTATATTGAGTTTTTAAAAGGAAAACCATTAACAGATAACAAAAATATTTTTACAGGTATCGATACCTCTTGGAATCGTATTGAAGGCGGAAAGGCTATTGGTGATATTTTATATGAAGTTGAAAAGACATTTAATTTTGTTAATCCCTCAGATCATATACCGCAACTAGTAGAAGCCTATAAACTCCTTCAAAAGACTAAAAATGAACATTGGAAAGTTCAAAAAACAAAAGAACTAAAGGCTATTATTGAAATGTGTGCTGGTTTATACTTAGAAGCCTCAGCCGACACAAATTGGGCAACACAGGCGGCATCCATAAACTTAAACATTGAAGCTTTAAATAGAAGTAACACAGCTATTACTTTAGTCAGTTTTAATAATGCCAATGATTTAAATGTTTCGAAAGAGATCCTTCTAAAAAACAATGTAAAATTTTCTTTTAAAGAAGTTATAAAAATTAATAGTGACGTACAACCTACAACTCCATATTGGCTTAACGAAAAAGGATCATTAGGGATGTACAAGGCTGATGAAAAACATATTGGTTTACCAGAAACTCCAAGAATCTTTAATATTGATTTCAACCTACTTATCAATAATGTTCCAATAACATTTACCAAACCTATTGTTCAACGTTATTCTAAACCAGATAAAGGCGAATTATACCGTCCGTTTGAAATCATTCCAGAAGCATCCGCTAAATTAACCGAAGAGGTTATCATTTTTAAAAATGACAAACAACGAGATGTTGCTGTCATTGTAAAAGCTGGACGCGATAATTTAGAAGGTTATGTAGAACTATGTCATCCAAAGGATTGGAATATATATCCAGAAAAGCAAAAAATAAACTTGGCACACAAAGGTGAAGAGCAAACACTTGTCTTTACCATAATTCCACCAAAAAATCAAAGTGAAGGTTACGTTGGTCCAATAGTGCATATCAATGACAAAGATTACACAAAGGAGCTCATTGAAATAAATTATGACCATATTCCTTTTCAAACTGTTTCACTCCCTAGTGAAAGCAAAATGGTACGTTTAGATATAAAAAAGAAAGGTGAAAACATTGGTTATATAGCTGGTGCAGGAGATGTGGTTCCTGAAAGCCTAAACCACATTGGTTATAATGTACTTACTATTAAACCTGAAGACATCACCCCAGAAACACTAAATCGTTTTGATGCCATTGTAGTAGGTATAAGAGCTTATAATACTGTGGAAGCATTACAATTTAAACAACAAATATTATTTGATTTTGTAGCTGAAGGAGGCAATATGATTGTACAATACAATACCAGCCATAGGTTAAAAACGGACAAACTAGCTCCTTATCATTTAAAATTATCCAGAGATCGTGTTACAGATGAAAATGCTGAAGTTAGGTTTCTAAACCCTCAACATGAACTATTAAATTATCCCAATAAAATTACACAACAAGATTTTAAAGGTTGGACTCAAGAACGTGGTTTGTATTTCCCTAATGAATGGTCTGACGAATTCACACCTATTTTATCTATGAATGATAAAAATGAAACACCAAAGGATGGTAGCCTGTTGGTTGCCAAACATGGAAAAGGCCATTATATCTATACAGGGTTAAGTTTTTTTAGAGAATTCCCTGAGGGCGTTTCTGGAGCGTATCGCTTATTTGCCAACATGCTTTCTATAGGTAAAGACCATTTAAAACAAGAAGCTAAACTAAACGATTAATTATGATAGGCAAAAAACGACCTAAACAACCCTGGCTTAAACTTTATTCTATTGTATTGATTGCAAATGCTATCTATTTTATATTTTTTTACCTAATAACACAATCCTTTTAAACCATGCAGACTTTAGATTGGATTGATTGGATTGTTTTAATTACCACATTACTGGCAATTGTAGGATACGGCACATGGAAAACCAGAGGCCGTACAAGTGTAGAAGACTACGTGCGTGGCGGCAATACATCTAAATGGTGGACTATTGGACTTTCTGTAATGGCTACACAAGCCAGTGCCATTACATTTTTGTCTACAACCGGACAAGCATTTTCAGATGGTATGGGATTTGTTCAGTTTTATTTTGGCTTACCCCTAGCCATGGTAATTATTTGCATAGTTTTTATTCCTCTGTATCATCGTTTAAAAGTTTATACAGCGTATGAATTTTTAGAAAACAGATTCGATTTAAAAACCAGAAGTTTAGCTGCTGTTTTATTCTTAATTCAACGTGGTCTTGCTGCTGGAATTACAATTTTTGCGCCTGCAATCATACTATCTGTGGTTTTAGGATGGAATATAACTTATCTGAATATAGCCATTGGCATCTTAGTTATTATCTATACAGTCACAGGAGGCACAAAAGCTGTTACTGTAACACAAAAACAACAAATGCTTGTCATTTTTGCTGGTATGCTTGCTGCCCTATTTATCATCTTAAATTTAATCCCTGAAGATGTCTCATTTACAGAAGCGGTAGATATAGCTGGAGCTACAGGTAGAATGGAAGTTCTTGACTTTTCATTTGACTTAGAAAACAGATACACAGTTTGGTCTGGATTAATTGGCGGTACATTTTTAATGTTATCGTACTTTGGAACAGACCAAAGTCAAGTTCAACGTTATTTATCTGGCAAGTCCATGAAAGAAATGCAAATGGGACTTATCTTTAATGGGTTATTAAAAGTTCCGATGCAGTTCTTCATTTTGCTTGTTGGCATCATGGTTTTTGTATTTTATCAATTCAACCCTGCGCCTTTAAACTTTATAGACGCCTCGACCAAAACAGTTTTAACTTCAGAATACGCTCAACAGTATCAAGACCTTCAAGAAAAACAGCACACACTTTTTGAAAGAAAAAAAGAACTGAGCCTTTTATTTTCAAAGAATAATGACACCTCTTTGAAAACTAATTTATCACATTTAGATAGTATTGAAAAAACATATCGGTTAGAGTCAAAATATTTAATTAAAAGAGCAATTGATACTGCCTATGCAAATACATATGACAATCTGAATAGTGAATTAAAGGCTATCGATAATAAAGAAAGTGATCTCTATATTGTAAAGAAAGAAGCATTAAGCACATTGTATAAAGCATCTGCTAAAGACACTCAAACAAATGATAGAGATTATATGTTTATTTCCTTTATTCTTAAATACCTTCCAAAAGGATTAATTGGACTACTATTGGCTGTTATTCTATCGGCTGCTATGTCATCAACAGCTTCAGAAATTAATGCTTTAGCAACTATAACCTCTATCGATTTATATGGTAGAAACCTTAAAAATGAAAAAGATGAAACACATATGGTTAATGCTACTAAAGTTTTCACGCTTATTTGGGGTATTATTGCTATTGTAATTGCTTGTTTTGCTAATCTTGCAGAAAACTTAATCCAATTAGTAAATATTATTGGGTCTATTTTTTATGGTAATGTACTGGGCATATTTCTCTTAGCTTTTTTCTTTAAATTTATTAAAGCCAATGCCGTTTTCTTTGCGGCTTTAATCACCCAAACCATAGTTTTAATAGGCTGGTGGTATGATTGGATGCCCTATTTATGGTTAAACTTATTTGGATGTATTCTAGTAATACTAATAGCCTTTATAATTCAATTTTTTACAAAAAAAGATGACCAAACAATCACCACATAAAACTATTAACTGGGGCATTATAGGCTTAGGAAATATTGCCAATAAATTTGCACAGGATTTATTAACTATAAAAGGTGCTCAATTATATGCAGTCGCTTCAAGATCACAAGAAAAAGCAGATACCTTTGCTTCAAAGTACAGTGCAATTAAAGCTTATAATAGTTATGAAGCATTGGTAAACGATTCAAACATCGATGCCGTTTATATTGCCACACCTCATGCTTTGCATAAAGAAAATACATTATTGTGTTTAGAACATAATATGGCCGTATTATGCGAAAAACCTTTTGCAATGAATACTGCAGAAGTTAATGTGATGATTGATAAAGCTAAAGAGAAAAAAGTACTCCTTATGGAAGCACTTTGGACTTATTTTCTTCCGCATTATCAATACGTATTAAAAGAACTAAATAATAAAACCTACGGCGATATTTTAAAGATTGAAGCCGATTTTGGATTTTATCGTGAATTTGATGATACTTCCAGGCTTTTTAAAAAATCTTTGGGAGGTGGAAGTTTATTAGATATTGGTATCTACCCCATTTTTGCAGCATTGTCTTCTCTTGGTGTGCCGCAAGATATAAAAGCCAATGCTACTTTTTTTGAAAATGGTGCCGATTCATCTTGCAGTATGGTTTTTAATTATGATAATGACATAACTGCTCATTTAAAAAGTACACTTCTAGAAGACACGCCTATCGAAGCTATTTTCTACTGTGAAAAAGGAACTATAAAAATCAACGGGGGCTTTTTTATGCCGACTACAGTTAGCTTAATTTCTAATAATAAAGAAAAAACCGTCGATTTTAATTACAAAACGATTGGTTATAATTACGAAATTCTTCACTTTAATAACCTCCTGAGAGAAGGAAAAACTGAAAGCGACGTTATGAATTTCGAGTTTAGTAAACAACTTATTAAGCTCCTTGACGATGTAAGATCAAGTATTAAATTAAAATATTAAAAAAGCGCAACTCGAAAAGTTGCGCTTTTTTAATATTTTAACACTCTAGAAATCTAAAATCTTTAACTTACATTGCTCCCCATTCTTTAAGAGAATCCTTATTCATTTTTACATAATCAGCATTTCCTGCTTTTTCAGCACCTTCTAAAGATTTTTTAGCAGCAGCTATAGCACCTTTCTTATCTCCAGCTTTTGCATGGATTAAAGACTGTTTTCTTAAAAACCAAAAACGAGGTTTATCTTTAGTCATATCTACCGCTTTATCTATCCATGTTTTTGCTTCATTTATATCTTTACCTTCTTGTAAATAATAAACAGCCGCAGAATAATAATCTCCAGCACTTGGTCCATTCATTGCCTTTTTAATACTTGCAACAACCGCATCGTCTGTAGGAACTTCAAATTTAACACCAACATAAACGTTCTCCCACATCATACCTAAAGTAACACTACTATTACTTAAATCATCAAATGACATTGTAAAAGTTTCGATCTTCATAGGCAGTTTATAAATTTTGACATTTGTTTTAGCCGCTACTTTTGTTTCATCCCATTCACGAGGTGTTCCCCAATTATTTGTATCTGCATAAAATGTAACATCCCAAGATTCCGCATTAGGTGTCACAAAAATAGCATAGGCTCCAGCTTTAAGTGTTTGCCCATCAATAGTTACATCATTACTAAAAGTAATAGATGTATTTTTATTAGCTCCTGTTCTCCAAAGTTTTCCATAAGGTACTAAATCACCAAAAATTGTACGTCCTCGCATGTTTGGTCTGGAGTATTCAATAGAAACATCTGTAAGACCAACCTTTTGTTCTTGCTTAGAAAAAGGACTAGGCTGTGGTGTTTCTACTTGTGCATTTACGTTTATAGAAAACGCAAATACTAAAGTAATTAATAATAGTTTTTTCATTTTGATTAAGTTTAATTATAAGGTTTATTGATACCATAAATTTACACATACAAAATCCTTTTATTGTTAACAAAAACTTAAAATAAGAGATTGTATCTTTACGCCTTGTTTAATAATTAAAATGTTGACTATAGGGCATTATTTTTTTGTTAAAATGAAAAAACAAATACGATAATACCCTTAGTGCAAAAAAGAAACCTGATGAAAAAATATTATGCTGAAACAATAGGTACATTTGCTATGGTATTTTGTGGTTGCGGTGCGATGACAATAAATGAAATCACAAACGGGAGTATATCGCATGTTGGTGTTGCCATTACTTGGGGACTTATTGTTATGGCAATGATCTATGCTTTTGGAGAAATTTCTGGGGCACATTTTAATCCAGCAGTAACTATAGGTTTTGCTTATGCAAAAAAGTTTGCCTGGAAAGAAGTTCCCAAATATATTATTGCACAAGCCATAGGGGCTGTATTTGCTTGTTTTATTTTGTGGTATTTATTTCCTGAGAGTCAGTCTTTAGGAGAAACAATACCCGCTGAAGGCTTCGCGCCATTTAAAGCAAGTATTTTAGAATTTTTATTAACCTTTTTTCTTATGGTTGTCATTATTAATGTATCTACAGGTAGTAAAGAAACAGGCACTATGGCTGCTATTGCTGTTGGTGGTGTTATTCTTATGGAAGCCATGTTTGCTGGCCCTATGACTAAAGCTTCTATGAATCCTATTCGCTCCATAGCTCCAGCACTTTTTACTGGAAATTTCCAGTATTTATGGTTATATATTTCAGCACCTGTCTTGGGAGCAATAATGGCCGTTTCCAGCTGCAAATTGGTTAAAGATGATGCTTGTTGCTAAGATAAATTTAACTTATAAATTAATGAAAATTGATTCCAAAAACGAGATTACTTCATTTATATATGAATGAAAAATTTATGCCGTATATAGAAACTATGATGACCATTTTGACTATCAAAAATCGAAAGCATAGAAAATACTGATAGTACTATCAGTATTTTTGTTCAATCTATACAAAAATAGGTTAAACGTTTTATATCTTTGTAATTAATACATCTACGATATTAAACTAAAACGCACACAAATAAAAAAAGAACTTCTCATTAAAGATTTAATAAGTAAATCTTTTTTCTTATTACTTTTTTTTAAAATGAAGTCCGAATTTAAAAACATATTTATAATACAACCTACCGCAACGGACAGTTTAATATCCTTAAAGACAAGAGAATTACACAACTATTTAAATAATTAATATTATGGATTTAATAGATAAAGCCTTAGAATTTGAGAAAAGAAAAATGAGATCATTATCAACTAGTGACAGAGTGAAAATTTCGAGAGAGGCAAAAGCACTAATTTTAGAGCTAAATCAAATATACAAGGAAAAAAAAGATGAAAAAATAATGGATATTATGAAGCGCCTAACTGTTATAAAAAGAAAAGTTGAAAAACGATTAAAAGGAGCACCATTGACAGCTTAAGGTTTTATCAGATTAAAAAAAATCTAGATAAAAATCAATAAATACTAAATTTTACTTAATTATTCTCTATAAAAATCAAATATTTCATATATTTTACTATATTGTCAAATTCTGAAAAAGAAAAATTGTCAGACAGATAAAAATTAGATTAAAATTCATGGATATTATAAGTAACGCTTTAGAATTCGAACAACGCAAACAATCTTTTAAAACAACAAGCGAACGAATAGAAGCATCAAGAGAAGTCAAAAATTTAATATTAAGCTTAAACAAAATTTACAAAGAAGAAAAGGATCCAGAAATTATGGATTTAATGAAGCGCTTAACTACTATTAAGCAAAAAATAGAGAAAAGGTTAAAAGGAAGACCTTAAGCATTTATTTTTCATTGCATGTGAATCAATTTTAATAGTAATGAAATATTCCTTCTAATAACTTTACATACAACTTTTAGGTAACATCACCCCTAAGAATTAAACCCCTGAATATTTGAAAATTCAAATATTCAGGGGTTTAACTATTTATAGAGGTCAAATATTTAGTTATCTTATGTAACGAAATTAAAATTATTAAGTCTCACTACTGTAATATAACTAGAACTTAAATCAATCTTTTATTTTTCAAAACATAATAACTGATCGTTTTTAATATATATACCATTATCGAACACTTATATACCAATTCCGTACACTTCAAAAAACACAAACAACTTAAAAATCTCATTATCAAAAAATTAAATAACGGCATAAAAATAGTAGATAGAAATAATAACAAAAAACAATACTTTAAAATGAAAACAACATCAATCAAAATCAACTATCAAATTACTCCTTTGCTTATCTTATTTATTCTGATTCATAATACTTTTTTAAGTGCTCAGAATATACCTGGCGATCCCTTTACTATTACATCAAAATATATGGAAGGCGATCGTGAAATACGAATAATTTTACCAAATGGCTATAACGAACAGACCGAATACGATGTTCAGTACATATTGGACCCAAAATGGGGTATGAAACGCAGAAAATCTTTGTTAGATTTCTTGCAAAATAACAGTATGATTCCAAAAACCATTCTTGTAGGCGTCGTTAGTCCTGATAGAAATTCAGACATGACACCTACAAAAATGGCTAGTTTACCAACTTCAGGAAATTCTGAAAATTTTATAGATTTCATAGGAAAAGAAGTGAAACCTTTTGTCGAATCTAAATATAAAACATCTGGGCGTAGCACCTTTGCAGGACATTCCTTTGGTGGGCTCTGTGTTATGCATGCTTTTCTTAGATCACCAGAATATTTTGACTCTTATTTAGTAAGTGACCCTTCTTTTTGGTATGACAATCAGTTATTAGTAAAAATGGCAAAAGAAAAGCTCCAAAACACTAGTGGAAAAGCTTTATTTATAGGAGGTAGAAAAGGAAGAGCCTATAAAAATATGGGGATAGAGGCCATGGAAGAGGCTTTAAAAGAACATGCGCCAGACGGCTTGGATTGGAAATTAATTGCTTATGAAGATGAAACTCACAATAGTGTTGTCTATAAACTAAATTATGATGGTATAAAGTTTATAGCCCAAGATTTTAGAAATAGTAATATTAAATTCATACCAGAGCAAGGTGAAGTTATTCCTGGCATCCCGTTGTCTATTTTCACAATGCAAGCTTATGATAAATTGCGATATACTACAGATGGAAGCGAGCCAGATTTAAATTCTAAATTAATGAAAGACTCTGTCTTAATATCAAAAGCAACAACTTTTAAAATAAAGATACCTTCAAAAAGAACGAATACCTTTCCTGCTGTAAGTGGTAAATTTGTTGAAGGCACAAAACTAAAAGGTCTTAAAAAAAATAAAAAATATGTACCTGGATTACATTATGCTTATTATGAAGGTGATTTTAATAAACTTCCCGATTTTGACACTTTAAATCTTTTAAAAACAGGAGTGGTAACTAAAGGGTTCGAATTGAAATCTTTCCCTAAAAAACAATCATTCGCTAATGTATACAATGGTTATTTTGAAGCTAAAACTAGTGGATATCACTATTTCGGACTGTCTTCAGATGATGGACTTAAATTTTACATTCATGATAAATTAATGATAAATAATGACTGGAGGCATGGCGCAGATACTGACAAATCAACAGTGGTATATTTAGAAAAAGGCTTACACCCTGTTCGTTACGAATACTTTCAATTTGAAGGTGGCGCAGAAATTAACCTTTTTTATAAAGCTCCAGGAGAAAAACCAGACAGATTAAGTTTTACTAGATTTTGGAATAAACCTTCCAAAAAATAAATTTTATTAAACATACAATACAACTAAAGCTTCAATTAAAAATTGGAGCTTTTTTTTATTAAATAAAAGAGATACTTTTAATGAGTTTGAATTAACTAAATATTTCTTTTTAATGAAAATAAAATATAACAAAATTGGTGTTGATTATAATCTTACACGTAAAGCTGACCCATTTTTAACTAAACAATTGTTGTATCACTTAAATCCAAAAAGGAATGCTATTTATTTAGACATTGGTTGTGGAACTGGGAATTATACAAACGAATTTCAAAAAAAAGGATTTCAATGTATCGGTATTGACCCATCTAAAAAGATGTTGGAAAAAGCGCGTGCTAAAAATAAAGATATTGTATGGAAAATTGGTTCGGCTGAAAGTACAGGACTATCTAATAATTCTGTGGACGGAATTATTGGTTCTCTAACAATTCATCACTGGACTGATTTGGAAAAAAGCTTTTTGGAACTTAAAAGAGTTTTGAAACCAAACGGAAAAATTGTGATTTTCACATCTACACCAGAGCAGATGAAAGGTTACTGGCTCAACCACTATTTTCCAAAAATGATGGCAGACTCTATAAAACAAATGCCAACCTTTGTAACTATTGAAAGTGCTATGAAAAATGCTGGAATTGAACTTTTAGAAACTGATATGTATGCTGTAAAACCAAATTTGCAAGATCAATTTCTATATTGTGGAAAACAAAATCCTGAATTTTACTTTAACGACCAAATTAGACATGGAATTTCTTCATTTTCATCATTAGCAAACAAAACGGAAGTAGACCAAGGACTAATCGATTTAAGAAAAGATATTGATAGTAGGAAATTCCATAAAATTACTAGAACATATCAAAATAACTTAGGTGATTACCTTTACATAATAGGCAAAATTTAAGCTGATAAAGATAGAATTTAACCAATTAGTCAAGTATTACAATATTTTTTAAATAATTATATCTACTTAAAAAAACGATCCCAATTTCTATTTTAAATATTTCCTTACTCAAAATAAGTAGAAGTACGCATGTATCTTTTGAAATAAAAATCTTACTTTTGGTTATGTAGATTAAATCTTTGGCTCATGATAAAACGAAAGTCTATTAATTCTTCAATAATAAACAGCATAGGTTATGATTTTGAAAATAAGGTTTTAGAAATAGAATTTAAAAAAAACCAAGAGATTAGACAATATCATAAACTCCCTAAAACAGTATGGCAGGAGTTTGAGAATACAGATTCTAAAGGACGCTATTTTTTAAAATTTATAAAAAACAAATACGACGAATATCGTTTTGTTCAAAATATTAACTGACACGTATTTCTTTTACAAAATAAAAAATTGTAGCCTTAAAAAGAGCTGCTTAGTCTACTCTTTCAATTTTAGCACCAATTGCACGTAAACGCTCATCTATACGTTCGTAACCACGGTCAATCTGTTCAATATTTTGAATTGTTGATGTTCCTTTAGCTGAAAGCGCTGCAATAAGTAATGACACGCCTGCTCGAATATCTGGCGAGGTCATAGTAGTTGCTTTTAATGTCGATTTATAATCATGCCCAATAACTGTAGCTCGATGTGGATCACATAATATTATTTTTGCTCCCATATCAATTAATTTATCAACAAAGAATAAACGGCTTTCAAACATTTTTTGATGCACTAAAACACTCCCCCTGGCTTGTGTTGCAACCACTAAAATAATGCTTAACAAATCTGGGGTAAACCCAGGCCACGGTGCATCAGAAATGGTTAAAATAGATCCATCAATAAAATTTTGAATTTCATAACCATCGGTATGCGCAGGAATATGAATATTATCGCCTTGTCGCTCAACGGTAATACCTAATTTTCTAAAAACATTTGGTATCACGCCTAAATCATCCCAAGACACATTGGTAATAGTTAATTCACTTTTTGTCATAGCAGCAAGCCCAATCCAACTACCAATTTCGATCATATCTGGTAACATGGTATGATCTGTTCCTGCTAAAGTTTCTACACCATCAATGATTAACATATTGGATCCAACACCACTTATTTTGGCTCCCATTCTATTAAGCATTTTACATAATTGCTGTAAATAAGGTTCGCAAGCAGCATTGTATATAGTCGTTTTACCTTCAGCCAAAACCGCAGCCATAACAATATTTGCTGTTCCAGTAACTGAAGCTTCTTCAAGAAGCATATAAGCACCTTTTAACCTATCGGCTTCAACACCATAAAACTGTTCTTCTTTACTATATCTAAATTTTGCACCGAGATTTATAAGCCCTTCAAAATGCGTATCTAATCGTCTTCGACCAATTTTATCACCTCCAGGTTTTGGAATATATCCTTTTCCAAAGCGAGCTAATAAAGGCCCAACAATCATAATTGATCCACGTAAACCACGTCCATCAACTTTAAATGCATCAGATTCTAAATAATCTAAGTCAAGATCATCTGCTTGAAAAGTATAAGTGCCGTGCTTTAGTTTTTCTATTTTAACACCTAGCTTTCTTAATAAACTAATCAGTTTATTAACATCTACGATATCTGGAATATTATTAATTGTTACTAATTCTGGTGTTAGTAACACAGCACATAAAATTTGTAACGCTTCGTTTTTGGCTCCTTGGGGTTGTATACTACCTTTTAGTTGGTGACCACCTTCAATTTTAAATGTTCCCATACTTCTTTACTAGTAGCGTTTTCTTTGTCTGTTATTAGAATTCTTTTTGTGGTGGCCCTTCTTGTTACTACTATTATTACTTGAAAATTTGTTCTTAGAACGCAACAAACTAGTTGAGTCTGACAAATCTTCTTTAGAATCTTTTAAATTAATTTTCCCGCCAGAAAGCTCATATAAATGATTAAAAATAACGGCATCTTCAACTGTGTCTTTATTCCAATTCAAAAAACACTTTTTCATATGATTTGCAATCGTATATTTTAGAGCCTCTTTAAGTTCGCCTTCTTCCCAAGTATTTGCAACATCAATCATTGTTTTAATGTTGTTTCCATAAAAACGATATTTAGGAAAGTTTTGTGGATACTTTAAAGGCTCTGGGCGTTCTTCAAAAAGTTCTTTCGTTGGTTTTTCAAAAGGAGAATCAACGTCTAATTCAAAATTAGACATAATGAAAAGTTGATCCCAAAGCTTATGTTGAAAATCTGGAACATCCCTTAAATGTGGTTGCATGTTTCCCATTACAGAAATAATAGCTTTTGCAACTTTATTACGCTCTTCCTTTACTTCTATCGCTTTAGCATAATTAATCATTTTCTGCATATGGCGTCCATATTCAGGAATAATTAAATGCTCACGCTCCGTATTGTATTCTAAATTATCTATAATCAAAATTAAATGTGTAGAATTAATTGTTTTTGCATGTAAGTTGGTATGCATGCGCAAAATACAAAAAAAAACTAAAGACTTATCACGCCTTCGACTTTTTCTGCAACTTCTTTATACTTTTCAATGACATTATTTGGACTCCTCATCAGTAAATTGACAGAAACACTTGTGTATTTGCCATTTTTAGACTCAATTTTATTTATAACAGCTCCTAGATTATTAAATATAGCTTCCAAAGCAGCTATTTTTTTAACATCAGATTTTACAATGAATTTATATAAATATTCTGCTGGCCAACTTGTTGTTTCATACAATTGTCCTTTTAATTTTTCGTAAAATTCTTCAGAATTTGAAGGTGTATCCATAAATCTTTTTATATCGTACAAATATACAGTTTCATCCGTTTATATCATTATTTTTAACGGCATACTTAAGCACTTCTTTGTACTAGATAACACCATTCTTGCAATCATAATTCTATCCATTAAAAAATTTGATTATAACTGTTTTTATTTACATTTTTTTTATCGCAGTTTAATTCCGATTTTTACGGTAAAATAATGCCGATTTGAACACTAAAAAGATTGTAATTACAGGGGGGCCAGGAACTGGAAAAACTTCAATTATTAATGATTTAAAAAATAAAAAATTTCATTGTTTTGATGAAATAATAAGATCATTAACGTTAGAGGCAAAAAAAGAAGACGATACTTCTAATCATATTTCTAACCCCATTGCATTTGTAAACAATCCTAACGAATTTAATACAAGATTAATTAAGGGACGTATTTCACAATTTATAGAAGCCAATACGGTAAATAAAGATTTTATTTTTTTTGATCGTGGTATACCAGATGTTCTGGCTTATATGGATTTTTTTAATCAAGAATATGATGATTTCTTTTTAGATTCGTGTAAAAATCACAGATATACTAATGTATTTATACTACCGCCATGGGAGCTTATATATAAATCGGATAATGAACGTTTTGAAACATTTGAAGAAGCAGTAAAAATACATACAGCCTTAGAAAATATTTATAAAAAACTTGGTTATAACCTAATCGATGTTCCTTTTAACACTATAGAAAATAGAACTGGTTTTATTTTAAATACATTAAATATGTAATATGGAACACCCCATAAACATATTAGAACGTTACTGGAAGTTTACAGAATTCAGGTTTAATCAAGAAGCCATTATTAATGCAGTAATTAATGATGAAGATACTTTTGTGTTATTGCCTACTGGTGGTGGAAAATCATTATGCTTTCAAATTCCAGCCTTATCTAAAGATGGTATTTGTATTGTTATTTCGCCTTTAATTTCGCTTATGAAAGATCAAGTACTAGCTTTAAATAACAAAGGCATTAAAGCAATGGCTATTACTAGCGGGATAAGTTATAATCAGTTAGATACCCTTTTAGATAACTGTATCTACGGAAATTACAAGTTTTTATATCTATCTCCAGAGCGTTTACAACAGGAATTGGTTCAGGACCGCATCAAACTCATGCATGTGAATTTAATAGCTGTTGATGAAGCACACTGTATTTCACAATGGGGAAGTGATTTTAGACCTGCTTACAAAAATATATCGTTATTACGTCAAATACAGCCTAGTACTAATGTCGTTGCATTAACGGCTTCAGCAAAACCTGATATTGTTGAAGATATTATAAAAGAACTCGATTTTATTCTACCCAAAATATTTAAACAATCATTTGCCAGACCTAATTTGGCATACATGGTGTTTCATGAAGATGATAAATATTACAGACTTGAAACCATTTTAAAAAAGCAAGCAGCTTCATCAATTATTTATGTTAGAAATAGGAAACTAACCGTAGAGATCAGTGCGTTTTTAAAATCTAAAAACATTTCTTCAACTTATTATCATGGTGGACTTACAAATATTGAAAAGGACACTAACATGACAGCATGGTCACAAAACCAAAAACAAGTTATGGTAGCGACAAATGCTTTTGGTATGGGTATTGACAAACCTGATGTTAAAACAGTGATTCATTTTAATTTACCAGAAAGTATTGAAAGCTATTTTCAAGAAGCTGGTCGAGCAGGACGTAATGGCGATAAGGCTTTTGCTGTAATTTTAAAAAACAATAGTGATGCTGTTTTAGTAAAAAATCAATTTTTAAACGTTTTACCAACCGTAGATTTTGTTAAGCAAGTTTACAGAAAATTATGTAACTATTTTCAAGTATCATATGGTGAAGGTGAATACCTAACTTATGATTTTGAGTTCAGCACTTTTTGTAAAACTTATAATTTTAGTTCTGTTTTATGTTATAATGCTTTATTGTTATTAGATAGAAATAGTATTATTACCTTATCTAAACAGTTTAAAAATAAAGTAACGACTCAATTTATTATCTCGAGTGCAGCGCTTTTTAATTATTTAGAAACTCATCAGGATTTTAATATTATCGTAAAATCAATATTAAGAATGTATGGTGGTATTTTCGATCACGTAACTAAAATTGATTTGATGAAAATTTCTAAAAAGGCATCAGTATCAGAAACCAAATTAATACAAACACTTCTACAATTAGAAAGTGATGAAATTATCACTCTTAACTTAGCAAAAACAGATGCCCAAGTTACTTTTATAGAACCTAGAGAAGACGACAAAACTATTAATAGAATAGCGGCAACGATAGAACAACAAAATGCATTAAAACAGAATCAAGTTAATGCAATACTTGACTATATTGAAAATGATTCTGTTTGTAAAAGTATGCAACTCCTCTCCTATTTTGGAGAAAAAGAAATAAAACCATGTGGTATTTGTTCGGTTTGTATAAATTCTAAAAAAGACATCACCTCTCAAGACATAAACGTCACAAAAAAAGACATCATAAAATTATTAGAAAGCGGTGATCAATCATCTAGAGAAATGGTTGCAACTTTAAATTGTAAAGAAACCGATTTAAAAATAGTTTTAAAATTACTATTAGAACATAACATTATATCCATTACACCAACAAACACATATAAATTAAGTCATACATGAGAGATTTAAGAATCGTATTTATGGGCACACCAGATTTTGCTGTTGCCACTTTAAAAGTATTAGTAGAGAATAAATATAATATAGTAGGTGTTATAACAGCTCCCGATAAACCAGCAGGTCGAGGGCGTAAACTAAATGAAAGTGCTGTAAAACTATACGCTAAAGAAGCCAACTTAAAGATTTTACAGCCAACTAATTTAAAGCATGATGATTTTTTAGATACGTTAAAAGCTCTTAAAGCAAATCTTCAAATTGTTGTCGCATTTAGAATGTTACCAAAAGTGGTTTGGCAAATGCCTGAATATGGTACTTTTAATTTACACGCATCGTTATTGCCTAGTTATCGTGGTGCGGCTCCTATTAATTGGGCAATTATTAATGGTGAAACCAAAACAGGAGTTTCGACCTTCTTTATTGATGAAAAAATTGATACTGGCGATATGATTCTTCAAGAAGAAATAGATATAGATCCTAATGAAAATGTAGGAAGCCTTCATGATCGGTTAATGGATATGGGAAGCACCTTGGTTTTAAGAACAGTAAATGAAATAAAAAAAGGGCATGTTAAAACCACACCGCAAAAAGCAACTAAGAATATCAGAACAGCTTATAAATTAAATAAAGACAATTGTAAGATTGATTGGAACGAATCTATAGACAATATATATAATAAGATTCGCGGCTTAAGCCCATATCCTGCAGCTTGGTGTATTTTAACAAACGGAGAAGATACCTTAGATGTGAAAATATATCGAGCAGAAAAAGAAATAACGCCACATACAGAAAGTATAGGGACTATAATTTCAAATAAAAAAACGTTAAAAGTTGCTGTTACAAATGGTTACATTCTTTTAGAAGAAATTAAGCTTCCAGGTAAACGAACTATGGATATAAAATCTTTATTAAACGGTTATACTTTTGAAGAAAATGCTAAAGCGCTCTAAACCCCTATTATCATTGATATTACAAATTATCGACGAAATACACTTCCTTTATTAACAAAAGTATTAAGTTATTAACAATACCGTGTTTTTCCCTTGCTATTACTTGCATGGTTTCATAATCCGTATAAATTTGTAGTAGGATTTAACAATAATGTTTAACCAATTTATTAATAATTAAATTTTATATTATGAACAAAACAGATTTAATCGACGCAATGGCAGAACACGCAGGAATTACTAAAGCAGCTGCAAAAAAAGCTTTAGAGTGTGCGATCATTGAAATTGAAGGAGCTTTACAAAAAGGTAATAGAGTTTCTTTAGTAGGATTCGGATCTTGGTCAGTATCTAAAAGAGCTGCAAGAGAAGGAAGAAATCCTCAAACTGGACAAACTATCAAAATTAAAGCTAAAAACGTTGTTAAGTTTAAAGCTGGATCAGATTTATCAAATGCAGTAAACTAGTTGTTTACTTCTTTTATAAAAAAAGATGCCTTCAAATTTTGAAGGCATCTTTTTTTATATATCAATGAAACAGTTGTTTTTTTAATAAATAAACATTAGATTTAGTTGCTAATACCTCAAAAACATGATAACTATTAAACCAAAGAAAGGTGATTTATTGATCGCTGAACCTGCGATAATAGGTGATGTTTCTTTTAATCGCTCCATAGTATTAATTGCAGACCATTCGCAAGATGGTTCTATAGGCTTTATACTTAATAAACCTCTAGAATATACCATTAATGAATTAGTTCCAGAAGTTGAAGCGACCTATAAGGTTTATAACGGAGGTCCTGTTGAACAAGATAATTTATATTTCATCCATAAAATACCAAAATTAATACCAGAAAGTATTGAAATTTCTTTGGGTATTTTTTGGGGTGGTGATTTTAGCAAAGTTGCTGAACTTATTTCAAATGGTGATATAAATGAAAATGATATTCGTTTTTTTCTTGGATATTCTGGCTGGGAAGCAAATCAATTAGAAGAAGAACTCAAAGCCAATTCTTGGGTTGTTACCAAGAACATTTACAAAAATAACGTTATAGAGAAAGATTATAAGTCGTTTTGGAAAGAAAAAATGTTAGAATTTGGAGGCGAATATAGTATTTGGTCTAATGCTCCAGAAAATCCAAATTATAATTAATTCAGTCTTATTTTCACATTTAGCTTTTGCAATAAGTTTTTAGACACGTCATTAACATATACCTTTTTTCTATATTTTGTTACTGGTTGAATTCCAACAATAACATTGGTTATAAAAATTTCATCAGCTTTTTGAAGTTCAAATGGTGATATAGAGTCTTCGATAATTTCATAATCGGGTAAACTTTTAATAATATCTATAAGCTGTTTACGCATTACTCCTTTTAAACAACCATCACTTATTGGAGCTGTTTTTATAATACCATCTTTGACAACAAAAACATTACCATTAAGCGCTTCTATAACATGTTTGTTTGTATTTAAAACCAAACAATTATGTAAATTGTTTTCTTTCGCATAAATACTTCCAACGACATTTAATGCTTTATTATTCGTTTTTAATGTTGAGAGTAAACTAGGTGAAACATAATAGTCTTTAAATAAATCAACTTCATAAAAACCATCTTCTAACATATAAAAATCTTCCTGAATGGGTTTCACCGAAATTATAAAACTCACATCATTTAAATTTGGAGTATATAAGCCACCTTCATTTCTATGTACCATTAATTTAACTCTTGCTGAGGACTTCAATAATTTATTAGATTCTAACGTACTAAAAATCTGTTCTTCTAAATATTCCATGGTAAAATTCATTGGAATCTCCATACGCATAATACGCATAGATGCCATGAGTCTAAAATAATGGTCTTCCCAAAATAATATTTTACCAAAACTTGTCTTTATGGTTTCAAATAAAGCATCACCATAATTATAGCCTCTATTTTCAATTGAAAGAACTGTTTTTTCCTCTAAAATATTCCCATTAAAATTTGTCATAAAAAAATCCCACTCTTTTAGTTAATAAGAGCGGGACAAATATAATTTAAAATATAGAATTAAGCAGATCCAAGTACTTGCTTTAAATCAGAAATTTGATTTTCCCAAAGCATCTTAGCTTCTTCTAGTTCGTCTTCTTCAGCAAAATCGGTAATCATTAACGATACATCTTTAGTGATTTCATCAACCTGAATTCTTATTTCGAAATATGAAATCTGATCGTCTTCATCATTCAACCATCTAAATTTAATACGTTCGCCACTTTTCTTACTTAATAATTTCGCTTGTTCTTCACTATCATCCCAAATAAAAGTGAACAATTCACCACGAGAATTTACATTGTCTGAAAACCACTCCGATAGCCCCGAAGGCGTCGAGATATATTGATATAACAGTTGAGGGGATGCCTGTATTGGAAATTCAATATCAAATTTAACTTTATCGTCCATATATGCCTTAAAAATTTTATGCTCCCAATATATACATTAATTGATAAGTAGAACAACTATTTTTAATAATATTTTATCCTATATCTGTTTGCTTACAATAATATTGTTTTTATATTTGCACCCTCAAATTATGGCGAGGTAGCTCAGTTGGTTAGAGCGTCGGATTCATAACCCGGAGGTCGGGGGATCGTGCCCCCCTCTCGCTACAAGGAAAACCCAAGACTTTAGTCTTGGGTTTTTTGCTTCTTAACAGCATGGATACAATAAATAATTCGAGGTATATCAAAAACCCTCTAGATTTGTAAGTAACATAAAAACAACATACCCCAAATATTCAAAATGAAAAATAAATTACTTTATACCTATATAATATTACTTATTGCAGCAATAACCTATAGCTCTTGTAACAAAGAAGAAGTTACTACTCAAATCCCAAATCTATTTGAAAGCTCTTAAAAGCCTCTTCTTTTGGTTATGATCCCACCGATGCAACGGAAACTTTACAAAAGGCATTATTATCTGATAATGAGACCATTGTTATTGACAAACAAAACTCTGATTGGCATGTAAAACCTAGTAAATTATATGATGTTAGCAATAAAGTTATTTTTAATGTAACTCTTAAATATAATTCAGATCATAAATTTATGGATTTTAATGGTGCAGAAACATTATCTGGCGTTTCTGATATTACTGGAAATATTAAAGTGATACCTCCAAATTCAGATAATGAAATCAACTACGTACTAGTAAAAAATAAAAAGAATGTAACATTAAATTATTCCATTGAGAACTAATATAATCCACCTCTTCCTTCCATAAAATTAATAAAACAAAGTATAGAGTTTGTTATTATTTATTGTAAAATAAATAATTCAGCCCACTAAGATTAAAATAACAAAACAAATGATTTGAAATTAACAATATATGTCTTTTTGCTAGGTAATACTGTACGTATTAATTAAATTCACAATATTGCATATACAATTTAACGAAATTTTGGTCATGAGCTTAAGTAAGCGTTCTTTATTTAAAATACCTTTCATTCTTTTATTCTTAGGAGGTTGTGCTAATTTATTAAGCCAAAACACTATTTATTTCGATAGGATTTCGATAAACAACGGACTATCACAAGGGGATGTTAACTGTATTTATCAAGACAATACAGGTTTTATGTGGTTTGGAACACACGATGGGCTGAACAAGTATAATGGCTATGAGTTTACTGTTTACAAACCAGATCCTAAAGTTAAAAGCAGTATTAACAGCAATTTAATTTACTCTATAACAGGCGATAGTAATGATGATTTATGGGTAGGCACAACAGGTCAGGGTTTAAACCATTATAATAAATCAAACGGTAAATTCACTCATTTTGTTCATGACAAAGAGAATACTAATAGTCTAATTAACAATCATATTAATGTCCTTTACAAGGATAGAAAAGATAAACTTTGGATTGGGACTGCTAATGGACTGGATTTAATTGACTTAAAAAATACCACGGATTCAATAACGTTTAAACATTTTAATCTTACCGATAATAAAATTTCAAGTAGCCTTTCCAATAGTCTTATTTATTCCATTTTCGAAGACAGTCAGGGGCAAATATGGGTTGGTTCTTCTAAAGGTTTATTTAAATTATCTAGAGATGAAAATGGAGATATTTATTTTAGATTAATAAATCAGCTCATTGATTTATTTCCTAATGTGCCAGTATTATCTATTGCAGAAGATAATATAGGAAGATTAATTATAGGAACAGGCGTTGGAATATTTATTTTTAAAGCAAATTTCAACAATAATAAAGCCTTAAGAATAAATAAAGATTTTATTAATGATATCCAAATTGACAATAAAAATAATATCTGGGCAGGCACAAACAACGGACTCTTATTTTTCGATAACCAACATATTAGTAACGCTCCCGTACTTAAAAGCAAATTTATTTACGATCCTAGAAATGTTAAAAGCATAAGTAAAAATATTGTAAAATCGCTATTCATAGATAAAACTGGTATCATTTGGGTAGGAACTAACGGTGGAGGCGTTAATAAAATAGATCCAGAAAGAAAGCAATTCGATCACATAAAGAAAACAATAGATGCAAAAAGTCTTAGTTATGACAAAATTAGATCCATTTTTGAAGATAGCGATAAAAACTTATGGATTGGAACAGAAGGTGGAGGTATAAACATACTTACTAAAAACAATGATGACAACAATTATTCAAAATTCATCAATCTAAAAACAATATCAAAGCCATTTGCTATAACAGAATTAGCAAACAAAAAAGCAGTTCTAATTGGAGCAGAAAACACCCCTGGTTTATATGAAATAGATATTTCCAATATTAATAATATCAAAGAAACTGATATAAAACCTATAAATAATTTTAATTATAGTGTATTTTCTATACTAGAGGATAGTCATGAAAATGTATGGATTGGAACCTACAGTGGTGGAATACGGAGGTGGCTAAAAGATAAAGAAACTGGTGATTATAAAAAAGATAGTATCGTCAACAATCCTTCAAACCCTGCTGGGCTCTCTAATAACATTATAAGAAATATTTATGAAGATAGTCAAAAAAATATCTGGTTTGCTACTGGTGACGGTTTATGCCGATTAAAACCAGAAGAAATATTAAAAAAAAATCCAAAGTTTGATGTTTTTAAAAATGACCCAAAAGACAAACATAGTATTACCCATAATTACATTTTAGCACTCTATGAAAATGCCAAAGGTGAATTTTGGGTTGGTACTTTTGGCGGTGGTTTAAATAAAATAGTCTTTATAGAAAATGAATCTGAAATCAAATTTAAATCTTACACAGAAACAGATGGTTTGCCCAATAATGTGATCAAAGGTATTTTAGAAGACTCCGAACATAATTTATGGTTATCTACAAACAAAGGACTTTCTAGATTTAATCCAAAGAATGAAACGTTTAAAAACTATGATGTAAATGATGGTCTTCAAAGTAACGAATTTCAAGAATTAGCCTGCTTAAAACGCCAAAATGGTGAGTTGCTTTTTGGTGGTGTTAATGGCTTTAATGCTTTTTATCCTGAAAACATAAAAGACAACCCATATAAAGCGAAATCTGTTATTACAAATTTTTTCATTTCGAACAAATCTGTTAAGCGTGGAGAAGAAATAAATAGTCGTGTTATTTTAAATAAATCAATAAATGAGATTGATCATTTGAAACTAAAACACTACGAAAATAGTTTTTCTTTTGAATTTGCTGCATTACACTATTCTGCCCCTAGCAAAAATAAATTCGCGTATAAGTTAGAAGGGTTTGATGATGAATGGATTTACACCAATTCAAGCAAACGTTTTGCTACTTACACCAATTTAGAGTTTGGTACATATACATTTAAGGTAAAAGCTTCAAATAATGATGGCATATGGGAAGATCTCGCAACACAAATTAATATAAATATTATCCCGCCATTTTGGAAAACGACACTGGCTTATATCTTATATGGTATTTTAACGTTATCTATATTATTTGGTTTTTGGCGAAATACTGTAACTAAAACAAAGAAAAAACATTTGTTAGAATTAACTTCTTTAGAAAAACAAAAAGAAGAAGAATTGCAACGCTTAAAATTAGAGTTTTTTACAAACATTTCTCATGAACTTAGAACACCACTAACATTAATAAAAGGCCCTTTAGAATACTTACAAAAAAAAGGAAGTGACATTAAACCAGAAATTGCTCAAGAACAATATAGTTTAATGAAAAAAAACACAAACTATTTACTTCGATTGGTTAATCAATTATTAGATTTTAGAAAAATAAATCAAGGTAAAATGCACCTTGTAATGCGTCACAGCAATATTATTGCTTTTATTAAAGAAATTGCAGAACCTTTTCAATTCTTATCACATAAACAACATGTTAAATTAACTATTAATACCATCGAACCATCCTTAATTACATGGTTTGATCATGATGCCTTAGAAAAGATCATAAATAATTTACTATCAAATGCCTTTAAATTCACTCCCAAAAACGGCTCTATTAATATTAATATTTTTAAAGGAAAAAATGATAAAAATCTAACCGATGAGAACCATGTAATAATAGAAGTGGAAGATTCTGGAGTTGGAATTTCCAGCAATAGAATAGAAACTATTTTTGAGAGATTCTATACAAAAAAAGGCTTCGACAAAAGTAATTCCAAAGGTGTTGGTATTGGGTTGTCTTTTACAAAAAGCCTTATTGAACTGCACCAAGGAACGATACATGTTTCAAGCAAACCTGGGCAAGGAACAAGTTTTAAAGTTAAAATACCAACAAATAAAGAGGCATATCTTGGCATACCCGAAATAAGTTGTAAAGAAAGTACAGACACTGATTTTGTAAGACGCTCTTCTGAAAATGAATCTTTCGCCATAGATTTAGATGATGAAACTACCGACAAAAACATTTCTAAAAACAGATCACAATCTCCAGTTCTTTTAGTCGTAGATGACAATAAAGACATAAGAACTTTTATTAAACAGGTCTTAAGAGATGATTATACCATATATGAAGCTGAAAATGGCCAAGAAGGGTTTGAATTAGCCTCTAAAATAGTACCAAACATCATAGTTACAGACTTATTAATGCCTATAATGGATGGATTACAACTATGTGAAAAAATAAAAACAACAAAAACGACAAGCCACATACCTGTTTTAATTTTAACTGCTAAATTATCTCAGGAAAGTGAATTAGAAGGTCTTAAACATGGTGCAGACGATTATATAAGAAAACCTTTTGATGTAGAATTACTGCATCTAAAATTGAATAATATTTTACAACACAGAGAACAATTAAGACTTCGGTTTAATCGTGAAATTACACTACAGCCAAAAGAAGTTACTGTAACATCCTCTGATGAGCGATTTTTACAACAAGCAATTGAAATTGTTGAAAAACACATGATGAATACCGATTTTAGTGTAGAAATGCTGGTTAAAGAAATGGAACATAGCAGAAGTAATTTATATTTAAAATTCAAAGAAATTACAGGGCTTTCATCAAGTGAATTTATTAGAAATATTCGATTAAAAAGAGCCGTTCAACTTTTTGAATCTAGTGACTTATCCGTTAAAGAAATCATGTATATGACTGGGTTTAATACAGCATCTTATTTCGCTAAATGTTTTAAAAAACAGTTTGGGGTTAAACCAAGCGAATATGTCCGAAAATCCAGGAGTAATGAATAAGGCTTTAGTCTAATTATTTTTAATACGCCGTCTAGTTACTTTTATTTTAAAACAAAACTCACCAAATATTGTATTTATTCTTATTAAATAGACTTATGATATTAATAGTACTCAGAAAACGATAAATCACATATTTAGATATGTCATTAAAAAAACACTTATAAAAAGGCTTAGAACTCCCTTATAATCGTTTTGAAGACAAATCAAATACATTTTACTGGTTAGGAAAAGATAGTTTAATCGGAAAGCAAAATGTGCCTAATCATCATAATTCAGAAATTGATTCAGTATAGGTATACCAAAAACTGCATAACCTTTTGTAAGTGTGTAAAAAATAAATAAGAGCAAATCTTAAAAAGAAATGCTCTTATTTAAAAAACTAACTCAAATTTAAAAACAACTATGAGGGCTATCTCTAAAACAAATTTAAAACCTCTTACTAGTTTACAGGATAACTTATAGAGATTACATATAGCAAGTTCCCATTATTAAACAAAAAACAACGCTACTAATGTTCCAATTGATAGAACATATGATATATTTTTACAATTTTTGCTAATTTTAATTAACTGGTGAATGAATTATTCAACATTAGCAAGTTTAACTATATAATTTTAAATAGCGCTATTTTTAACAGCTGTTATCATAAAAAGAGAAAATATCATAATTTTCAACTTAATAAGATAATAGTTTCTAAATTAAATATTGTACTTATATCAATCGATAATTTACAATAATAACAATGTATTTAGAATGCTGTTATTATAATTCTTTATTAGGTTTTTCTTACTACAAAGTATTTAATAACCTAAATAAATATTGAAATTACAGCTTAATGAATAGTTATCATTCGTTTATATTTTAGATTATTTATTTTTTTAAAACAACAAATACCTAAAATATAAACGAATGATTTAAACCCTCTTTTTATTTTGCTTTTTCCCCCTTAGCAGTGTGGTGTTTTATTTGCGATGTTGTAAATCGTCTTATATATTGGTAATCATAACTTCTATATTGGTGAGTTAACCCCCATTTTAAAATCTCTACAGGTCCATTTTCATTATCTGCAGTTCTATTTAAACCAATAGCATGAGGTGCTCCTTTTACAACCGCCTTAATTTCAAAGTTGATTCCATCTGGAGACCATTGTACTGTGTTTTTTTCTGGTCCATCTGTAGTAATTAACGAAGCAATACCACCGTTATATTTCCATACACAAATTTCATGACCACTATTACTAATAGGGTTATAAGGAGACTTCACGTAAGGTCCTTTTGGATTATCAGCTATAGCAACACCATGTCTAATTTGACGTCCACCAAAAGTAACTTGCTCTCCCATTTGCTCACCTTTATAATACAAATAGAATTTCCCTTTGAATGGTATTATACATGGATCATGCACTTTATGACTATCAAAATCACCTTTTTTCTCAACAGCAAAACGGTTTTGCGCTTCACCTTTCCATACTCCATTATCAGCAGGGCTTAAAATAGGCTCCTTACTTTTTTCCCATGGACCATCTGGAGAATTAGACCAAGCTAAACCTACTTGATTTTTAACACGAACATTGTAAGGAGATTTTACGGTTTGATAAGATAGATAATACATATCCTCATGCTTCATAATTTCAACAGTAAATACCGAACGATCATCATACGCACCTTTTTCACCTCTTAATACAGCTGGTCCTTCTTCTTTCCATGTCAATCCATCTTCAGAAGTTGCATACCAAATATCGCAACGGTCCCAAGGAAAAACTTTATCCTTTTCTATATCGCCAGCAAAACCATCTGTAGGTCCTACAGATCTGGTATACCAAACATAATATTTACCATTCTCTTTTATCATAGCACTTGGGTCTCTTCGCACGATACCTTCTTCATATGCCAAATCCCCTTTTAAATCTTCTACTTTATAATCAAAAAACCAGTCATTACCTAAATCTACTGGCCATTTTAACGCACGTTTACTTGCCGCACTTAGTTTATCTTTATTGGTTATACCAAGAAAATCTTGTCGTTCATCAGTTACTTCTACAGCATTAGAATCTGCAACAGTTGTTTCTTTAACTTTTTCTTGTCCTTTTTCGTTACATGCAAATAATACTAAACATACGCATGCAAATAATAATTTTGGTACTCTTTTCATAATCTTAATCGTTATCGTTTCTTGTTTTAATTTTAAGCTAAGCTGTTTGCATAAGCTATTACTACTATTCCGCCAATCATACATGCTAAACTTAAATACAAAAAGTTTTTTGCTTTTGATGAGGCATTTATCCATTCTTTTGTAATTATACCACTTACAATTGCAGTTGCGACACATGCAGTATTAAATATGGCATAACCAACAGTATTTCCTACTTCTCCTAGTTTGAATGCTGCAAATGCAAATAAAGCAGACGCGGCATAATGAAAAATAGCCATAACTAGAATTAGCATAAAGTTTTTTCCGAAATTAGGAGTCTTAAATTGTTTCCAAGCTTTTTTCTTTGACAACTCATAAGCAAAATAAATTGCCATAACGATACCTCCACTGATGAAAATTGGGAACATAACGCCTACTGCGGTAACCCAATCAGCATTACCAGCAGCTTGACAAGCTTCATGAATTGAAGGTCTACCTACCGCATTTGCATAACTAAATCCTGTTGCCAATAAACCTCCAACTACAGCTATTAAAATACCTGTAACCATAGATCCTTTCTTCCCTCCTGAATCTGTCTTAGCTTCATCTTTTTCTCTAGTTAATCCAGCTTTAGCATTAAAAATAACACCAAATAATACTATTAGTATTCCAAAGAGAATAGTAATAAATGTGTTACCTTCTGGAATACCTTCTACGAAAAAAGGAATAACAGAACCTACTAGAATAACCGTACCAATAAATAAAGAAAAACCTAATGATAAACCAATATGGTTAATAGCTTTCCCCCACATCATCACACCTATTCCCCACAATACACTAGCTGCGGCCATTTTTAATAATATATCAGTTGGGACATGCGCAAATACATTACTAAAATCGTTTATAAGTGTTACAGACGCCACAATTGGCACCAAAAACATGGTTAGAATAAAAAATAATCCCCAAGTATTTTCAAATTTAAAATCTTTGGTGAATTTTTCTGGTAACGCATAAAGTCCAAGCATTAAGCCTGCCCCTATGGCTAAAACAATTCCTTCAATCATAATTTATTAATTTTAGTTAGTTAAAATGTTACCAGTTAAATTTAAACTGGGTTTTACTTTTAAATGTTTCACCTGCTTTAGTTATAGATTTTGGTGAATTTTCAATATTTGGTCCGTTTGGATAGCGATGAGTTTCACAACAAAACCCTCTGTATTTCCCATATTGTTCTCCATTTTCACGTTTTATAGCATCAGAAGTATACTTTCCAGTATATAATAACATCACTGGTTCTGAAGTCGAAACTGTTAATGATCTTCCTGAATCTGGACATGTTATTTTAGCAGCTTCTATAAAATCAAAATTTTCATTATCTAATACATAGAAATTTTCAAAACCATCTCCCATTTCCTTATGGGCATCACCAATTTTTTTAAATTGTTGCATATCATCAGCAGCGTTTTCAACATTAACAATATCGCCTGTTGCTGCTCCAGTATCATCTAAAGCTAATCTTTTGTTAGCATTAACTTTAGCTTCATGTCCTTCTACGTTAGAATTAAACGCATTCAAATTAAAATAGGTGTGATTTGTTAATGATAATGGGGTATCTGCATCTGGAGTTGCAACATAATCTATGTTTAATTCATTATCATTTGTTAGTGTAAAGGTTACTGAAACATCTACGTTCCCAGGAAAACCTTCTTCTAAATCTTTACTTTTTAGATTGAATATAACAGAAGAACCGTTTGGATTTTCGACTGTTTCAGCACGCCATATTTTCTTATCGAACCCAGCTGCACCTCCATGTAAATTATTAGGGCCACAGTTACCAGCCAATTGATATTCTTTTTCGTTTAATGAAAATTTTGCATCCTTAATTTGAGAACAATAACGTCCAACAGTACCACCAAAGTAAGGCGCGTTTTCAACATAGTCTTTACCAAAATACCCATCAAGTGTATCAAAACCACAAGCAATATTTTCAATATTCCCCTTATTATCTGGAACTTTAATAGTGGTTATTGTTGCACCATAATTAGTGATTTTAACTTCAACGCCATTAGTGTTTTTTAAAGCATATTCTTTTATAGTTTCACCTAATAATGTTCCAAAATCTGAAATATGTATACTCATTTTAATATTTTAGTTTATATTGATTGTAATACTACTTTGAGACTCTAATCCTTCAGCAGATGCCGTAATAGTAACTTGATTTTTTACATCTTTAGCTTGAATAATTAATAAAATCCTTCCGTTATGGGTTTTTCCTTGATTGGACTGAAATTTTTGCACACTCTTTTTCCAGCCATTATCAACCCCTAACAACTTAGCTTCGCCTTCTATGTTAAAAGAGATTAGCTTATCGTCTGTTTTTACAGGATTTCCATGATCGTCTGTAAGCTGGAGAATAATATGTGACACATCATAATTATCAGCTTTTATAGAGGTTTCTTGAGAAGAAAGCTCAATTTTTGTAGCTTTTCTAGCTGTAACGATCTCTTCTGTAATTTCTACGCCATCTTTTATTCCTTTAGCAATTAATTTACCTTCAGCAAAAGGAACACCCCATTTATAAATATGATCTTCAAAGTCGGCTAACTTTTTTCTTCCAAGAGATTTGTCATCTAAGAACAATTCTATTTCTTGGCAATTAGAGTAAATTTCGATAGAAATCATCTCATTATCATTGTAATTCCAATGTTCGTTCACATCTTGCCATTCCCATAAAGCATGTTCCCATCTTTCTGGATCTTTAGCAACTATGTTACCATTTTTATCAATTTTATTAAGTGATTTTTCTATGTTTTGGGTTGCAATATGAATATGTGGCTCTTCATTCCAAAGCGTTTTCATCATATGATAAGATCCTTTTGCAAATCCCGCAGTATTCAACAACCCAGATGGTTGTACACGAACTGGCCAAGCAGCTCTGATCTCTCCCATATAATCGATTCCTGTCCAAAGAAACGTTCCTGAAATGTGAGGACGTTCCATAATAGCTTTCCATTCGTGGTACTGTGCCAAATTTTCGGTTCCCATGATAGGCTTATCTGGGTAGTTTTTATGACCATAGTCATACAAAACACGTCTGTAACTATAACCAACCACATCTAAAGCATCTGTATAACCAGATAAATGACTTGCCGATGGTAATATTAAATTTGCCGTTACAGGTCTGGTGGTATCTATCTCTTTAGTCCATTTTGATAGCTTTTGAGCTGTTTTCCCTATATCGTATTTCCCTCTTGGTAAGGTTTCTAATTGGTTTTTTATTTCTTCGACAGAATGTGGAGGTTCAGACCAGAAATAATTACCGCTCCATTCCATATTATCAAAAAATCCTGTTGCATCAGCGTTTCTAGAGTAAGTCCATTCTATTTCATTACCTATACTCCATTGGAAAATAGATGGATGATTTCTATGGCTTAGCATTGTATTGGTTAAGTCTTTTTGAGCCCATTCCTGAAAATGCTCACCATAACCTCTGGTAATATAATCGGTACTTTTTGATTCCCCTTTATTAAAACGCTTGTCTTTTGGATTGTCCCATTCATCAAAAAATTCATCCTGTACCAAAATACCCATTTCGTCACATAGTTCTAAAAACTCTGTGGATGCAGGGTTATGAGATATTCTAATGGCGTTAGTACCTCCATCTTTTAATATCTGCAAACGTCTTTTCCAAACACCTTTTGGTACAGCAGTTCCAACTAATCCACCATCATGATGTAAACAAACACCCTTAATTTTCATGTTTTCCCCATTCAAGTAAAAACCAGTATTGGCATTAAATTCTATAGTTCTAATGCCAAAAGTGGTTTCATAAGCATCAACTGCTTCCTTATTTTTTATAATAGAAGTAACTGCTCTATATAAATTAGGCGTTTTTGTACTCCATAGGTTTGGGGTTTTAACTTCTATATTTTGTTGTATCTCATTAGTAACATTTCCTTCAATAGTTAATTCACTTATTGAATTTGCAACCGTATTATTATTAGCATCTAAAATTTTTGTTTCAATGCTGATATTTTCCTTAGAAGAAAAATCATTTTTAACTTTTATATTTAATTGAACTGTTGCACTTTCTTTTGAGACCTTAGGTGTCGTTACAAAAGTTCCCCAAACTGGAATGTGCAATTTATTGTTTGTAATTAAACTTACTTTTCTATAAATACCTGCCCCTGTATACCATCTACTATCTGCAAAACGCGTATGGTCTATTTTTACAGTTAAGGTATTTTTTTCACCCGCTTTGTTTAAATAATCTGATATTTCAAAATAGAAAGGTGAATAGCCGTAAGGATGAAAACCTAATTTCTCTCCATTTATGTATACTTCTGAGTTGTTGTAAACACCATCAAAAAGCACATAGGTTGCTTCATCTTTATTGAATTTTTTATTAAACGTTTTTTTGTAAAACCCATATCCTTTACTTGCTAAATATCCTGTAGCGAGGGCGTCATTTACAAGAGTTGAATCAAATTCTTGTTCTACAGCCCAATCATGTGGAAGATTTACACTTTTATATTTATCATTAGGTACCTCACTTATTTTTTCATCTTCTTGAGATAAATAAAACTCCCAATCTAAATTAAAATCTGTTTTCTGAGTAGTTACTTTGGGATCATTTTTACAACTGTAAAAAATTAAACCTAATAGAATTAAAAATTGAAATTTTCTCATTTTGTACTGAAAGTTATATGCTTTATTTTAATAAATTAATTTAGTTAATTTGAATACGACTCATTTATTTTAAGTTATATTGAAATATCAAATTCAAGATGTGTCCAAACAAATTTAATCTTTATAACTGCTAAGTAATAAAAAAAGGGGCTAGACAAAAACTAGACATCATATGAATAATCGTAATATCTGGTAATTATATAGGACAAACTAGTAAAATGATTTATCAACATATCTCCAAATGACATTGAACTGCTGTATGACTTAGAATAACGGTGAAATAAAGAGGTCATTAGTCTAAAAATTCTATTTTATAATTATCTAAGGAAGATCTTTAGTACTAATATTTAGCTAGACCAATGGTCATCAATAACTTTTTGAATATGGGGATATTTATCGCCGTCTTCCTCATTAAGCTCTTTTCGTTTTGCTTTAAGTTGCTCTTTTAAAATTGCTATAACTTCCTTATAAGCTGGGTCGCTATAAGCATTATTCATTTCTTGAGGATCTTTTGATAAATCATAAAACTCCCAAGCGACTGGTGTGTGCATCGTAAATCTATTACCCCAACTGTCTTTATTCCAGGTAGCCTCTGGGTTGTCTGTATCTACCCAATATTTTCCATAATAAAATATAAGTTTATAGTCTTTGGTACGAATACCAAAATGAGCTGGATTTGCATGAGCATGTGCCATATGCATCCAATATCTGTAATAAGTAGATTGCTGCCAACCTTCTGGTTCTTCTCCAGTTTCTAAAATTTCTTTAAAACTATGTCCTTGCATTTTTTCTGGAGGCGCACCTCCTGCCATTGTAATTAATGTAGGTGCAAAATCTGCATTATTAATTATAGCATCGGTTCTTGTTCCTGCCTTAATTGTTTTTGGATAACGTACAAAAAATGGCATGCGCATAGATTCATCATACATCCAACGCTTATCAATATAATCATGTTCTCCTAACATAAAACCCTGGTCTCCCGTATAGACAATAATTGTATTATCGTATAGACCTTCTTTTTTAAGATAATCAATAAGTCGCGCCACGTTATCATCCACTCCTTTTACACTTCGTAAATAACGTTTTAAATACTCTTGATAAGTTCTATGTGTATATTCTTTATCATCTAAAGCATCTACTTGAGTCGTGTCAAAACCAGGATTATTTCTAGATGTGTATTTTGAGCTCCAAAGACGCATCCCCATATGACGTATGGTATTTCTTTTAGAAACGGAAGATCCAATAACATGAATTAAAGAATCGTTTTTTCCACGAGTCGCAATAGATCCATTATTACCATTATCATATAAACTGGCTGGCTCAGGGATTTCAGTATCTTCAAGATAATCTTTATATCGTGGTGCGTACTCAAAATCATCATGAGGTGCTTTAAATTGATGCATTAAAAAGAATGGTTTATTTTTATCTCTTTTATTTTTTAACCAGTCTAAAGTAATATCTGTAATAACATCAGAACTATGTCCTTTGTATTGCTTTCCCTCATATCCTGGCATACCATGAAAAGGCTGGTAATTCATACCGCTTTCCGTTAAATTCGGATCAAAGTATGATCCTTGTTGATGATGCTCTGTAAAGATATTATAGTAATCAAAATTAGGTTGATGTGTTAAGTGCCATTTACCTACCAACGCTGTTTGATAACCTAATTTTCTTATTTCCTCTGGCAAATATTGGTTTTCTGTTTCTACCTCCCCCTCTAAATCTATAACACCATTAGCCTGACTATACTGACCACTAATAATAGTTGCTCTACTAGGTGTACAAATAGAATTAGTTACAAAACAATTGTTAAAGATCATCCCCTCTTTTGCTATACCATCAAGGGTTGGTGTAGGGTTTAAGTTTGCCAACCTACTACCATAAATACCAAATGCCTGAGACGTGTGATCATCAGACATAATATAAATGATATTTGGTTTTTGATAATTTTCTTTCTTTTTTTCCTCATTCTTACAAGAAAAAAATAATAACGAGACAACTCCAAAAAGAAAACATTTATTAATCATACTCTTCAATTCCATAAAATCTATTTTAAGCCATAAAAATCATAATTCTAAAAAGAAACTAGTGTAACAAATGGTTAAAATAATATAAAGAATTGATTTTTATTTCTCAAAAACTCAGTATATTTTTTTATTCTGCTCCTAAAAATAAAAAATGAAGGATTTATCCTCTTTATTATTAATAATTAGCTCTAATTGCTAAATAAAAAGACATAAGTATTATCAAAATTATAAGAAACAGTATACTTTAGTAATTCTATATAAAACATTTTAAAATGAAAAAATATCTGGCTCTTATAGCTATTATTTTCACATCTCTTTCTTGTAAAGAGAAGAAAGAAAATTTGGTAACTGAAACTTTACCAAAATACGAATCAAATTGGGAATCTTTAAAACAGCATGAAACCCCTGAATGGTTTTTAGATGCCAAATTCGGGATTTACTGTCATTGGGGACCTTATTCCGTTCCTGAATACGAAAACGAATGGTACGCCCATTGGATGTATGTAAATAAAGATAACCCTGAAGCAATAGATGGAAAAGCAAGTAAATTTTACGAACACCATGTTAAAACTTATGGTACCCTAGACCAATTTGGATATAAAGACTTTATTCCTCTTTTTACAGCCGAAAAATTTGATGCAGCAGAATGGGCTGAGCTATTTGAAAAAGCTGGTGCAAAATTTGCTGGCCCTGTTTCGGAGCATGCTGATGGTTTTGCTATGTGGGATAGTGACCTCACAAAATGGGATGCAAAAGATATGGGACCAAAACGGGACATAATGGGAGAATTGGCCAAAGAAATAAAAAAACGCGATATGAAGTTTATAGCTACTTATCACCGTCATTGGCTCTTGGGATGGTATCCTACCTGGGATGAAACTACCGATGCTTCCAATCCTGAATATGCGGGATTATATGGACCGAAAATGAAAAAAGGAGATTTTCAATACCCATTAGATCCACATGAAATAGACGAGGGTGTAGAAAAATATTACCCCTTGGCAAATGAAGCATTCAATAAAGAATGGTTAGCACGCTTAAAAGAGGTTATTAATAAATACAATCCTGATTTGGTCTGGTTTGACAATAAAATGGATGTAATTGGAGAAGATTACAGAAAAGCATTTTTAGAGTATTACTACAACCATGCTCACAAAAACAATCAGGAAGTTGTATCTACCTATAAATTTTATGACTTTGCTAAAGGAACAGCTGTTTTAGATTTAGAACGCTCTAGAATGAGCAAAAAACAGGATTTCCCTTGGTTAACAGACGACTCTATCGATTGGAAATCGTGGTCTCATATTAGTGACCCAAACTATAAATCTACAAACCGTTTAATTGATTTTTTAGTAGATGTAGTTAGTAAAAATGGCAACTTATTGTTAAATATTACACCAAAAGCGAATGGAGAAATTCCTATACCTGTAAAAGAACGACTATTAGAAATGGGTGATTGGTTAAAAATTAATGGTGAAGCCATCTATGGTACACGTCCATTTAAAATTTATGGAGAGGGAAGCACGAAAGTTATAGAAGGCCATTTAAGTGAAGATAAAAATAAAGACAATACATCGGAAGATATTCGCTTTACAACAAAAGGAGATGTTCTTTATGCTATTGTTTTGGATTGGCCAGAAAACGGTCTTTTAAAAATTAAATCTTTGAAAGAAAAGAATGAGTTTTATAAAGAACGCATTAAAAGCATCACTTTACTAGGAAGCGAGGGCAGTTTAAAATTTGAAACAAAAACAGATGGTTTATATATTGACTTACCTGAAAATAAAATAGGCAATCATGCCTTTGTTTTTAAAATAACGCCTAATTAATATAAAAAATCATCATCTGAAAATTTTCAGGGGTTGATTTTAAATAATGATAATAACGTAATTAAAGTGGATTCAATTTAAAAACAAGTTCAGGTTGGAGTACACAAAATTCAAACTTTAATTCTGGTGAAAATAACGAAGCATTTTTGAAGATAACTGCTTCAAATACTTCAAATGTTTTTTAGATGCATTTGTAATGAATTAAATCTTTAAAATTATAATACTAATATAAATTTCATAACATTAAAGTCTAGGAATGCATACACAAAAGAAGAGACTGTTTAAAAAACACTTAGATGTTCGTTCGAGTGCAGCCGAGAACTTTTAAATCTTAAATATTTTTTAAACAGTCTCTTCCTTTTTATTTTCCTAAGAGATTTATTTTATAGATTAATACTTAATTAACCTTTTTATTATGGCAGTTCCTAAGTCATTATTTGTGATTTTTACAAAATAGGCACCTTCTCTTAATTGACTTAAACCTTTCGATATTTCAACATTACCATGTTTACTTAGTTGGCTTTTATTGTAAATAATTCTTCCGTGTAAATCGAATAGCACAACATCGAACGTATGATTATTATAATTTAATGGTATTTTCACATTGATAATATCATCAAATGGGTTTGGTGCTATAAACACATTTTCAAGATTAAAACGATCTGTTCCTAAAGTAGTTTGAGCAGTTCCGTCACAATCTTCATCAATGGCATTATCGGGAATCTCTGTTGCACCTGGATTAATACTACCATCAGAATCGTTACAATCGGTTACTGGTAATATGGTAGCCGTATAACCTGCTCCTGGATTGACACAGTTTTGAATCGTGGATACGGCATAGTTATCACCATCGGAATCTAAATACCAAGTTGTACTCAGGTCTTGAATTTGAACAGATGTTAAAACAGTATCATAAACTGCAAATGCATCCATTTTACCTGTAAAAAAAGCATCTGAAGAGTTTACAAAACTATCATTTCCACTTAATTTCCCACCAATACCACCATAACTAAAATGACTCGCTATTGAAGCAGCAGCACTATTATTATTTGCAACCTCACTCCCATCTATATACAAAGTATGTTTTGTATTAGCACCATCAAACACTAATGCGATGTGATGCCAGCCTCCATCTGATGGAAATACCGCACTTAAACTCGTGGAAGTAGAAGCAGATTCTCTAACGATAGACTCTAAATTAGCCCCATTTAATCTTATTGCAATACCAATGTTTTTACCGCCTTCATCAAATATATCTTGAATTCCTGTTAACCCAGTTGGTTTAACCCAAACTGCTATACTTCTTGAGCTTGTTGACGCATTTAAAAAATTATCGGGAGATGTGTTATTAGTTGCATATTGAATCGCTTCCGTTCCATTAAATACCACAGAACGATCGCCTTCTTTAAAATCTGAAATATCGTATGTTATACCAGTAGACGTTGGAACTCGTGGATGGTGTGCATTTCCTGAAGCATCATCAGCGTTACTTGCCATATCAAAATCCCAGTAAGCCTCATAGCCAATTGTTGGCTGACAGCCCGCTGTTGAATTAGCAATAACTAAACATGAAGCTTCCTGAATTTGAGAAACTGATAAAGCACTGTTGTATATCGAAAACGCATCCATCTTTCCTGTAAAATAACTATCTGCTGAAACATTAAAACTATCCCAACTACCAATCACGCCCCCTATACCACCTCCTGCAGTATTATGAGAACCTATAGCACTTGGTGCTGAGCTGCTTGTGGCAACCTCAGCACCATCAATATATAGTTTATGACTTGTCATTGCCCCATCATAAACTAGTGCTACATGGTGCCAATCTCCGTCTGATGGAAAAGCGGCACTTAATGCGTCTGAAGCTATTGTAGATTCTCTTACTATGGACTCTAAATCTGAACCATTTAATCGAATTGCGATTCCAACAGTATTACCACCTTCTTCAAATATTTCTTGAACTCCAGATAAACCAGTCGGTTTTATCCATGCTGAAACCGTTCGAGCTGTTGTTATTTCAGATAAGAAAGTAGCGCTACTATAATTAACATCAACTGTTCCATCAAATATTACTGATTGATCACCTTCTTTAAAATCTACAGTATCATAAGTTAGTGTTCCATTTAGCGGATTAGGGTCATGTCCATTTCCAGAAGCGTCATTAGCATCACTCACAGTATCAAAATCCCAATAAGCCTCATAGCCACTTACGGCCTGACAACCATTTGTTGAATTAGAACCACCTCCCGAAGTACTAATTATGTAAGGCAGTGCTACCGTGGTACCATCACTTCGGTAGGTTGGTAAAGGAGCAGATATGTTTATTAAATGATTTTGTAAATCCGTACTCATATCATTTCCAATAGTTAATGTTGCTAAATCTGGACTCCCTGCTAATAAATTAGTAGTTTCGCTTATGTCGTTTATTAAATCATATAACTCATATGAGATGGTTTCGTAATTATATATTAATTTATAATTTCCTTTTCTAATAATTGAAACGGGTCTGGCATCACGTTTTGAATCTATAAGATATCCTGGATAATGCCAATACAAGGCATCTCTACTTAAAGCTGTACTATTCGTTAACATTTGCCAATGACTTACACCATCAATATTATAACCACCTCCAGGCAAAGTACCTCCTGCAGCCTCAACAAATGTTGGATAAATATCAAATCCGACAATAGGTATCGTATTAATGGTGCCTTTATTTGCTAACCAAGGTGCTTCAGACCATACGATACTAACAGATCTAATACCGCCTTCATACCATTCACCTTTCATCCCTCGTAATGGACCAGCATCGTCACTATGTACGGCCCCTCCATTATCTGAAATAAAATAGACCAAGGTATTTGCCGATAACATTTCTCCTGGATTTCTGGGATCGGCTGTGTTTTTTAAATAATCAATCAATCTTCCTATGGTTTGATCCATACCTTCTGCCAAAGCAGCTTGTCCTGGTTTTCTATCATGTCCCATGGCACTCGGATCACTAATCGCTTTCGCATTGTATTTCGCTCTTAAATCTGGTCGGGCATCACTTGGGTTGAATGGACCATGTATTGCAAAGTTGCTAAAATGCATAAAAAAAGGACTGTTAATATTAGTGTCGATAAAATCCATTGCTGCATCGGCCATCGCATCTGTTACATGTTTTGCTGTTCCTTCTAAAGAATTATCTCCAGCCAACGCTAAAGATTCCACAGCAGTGTAAGGATCTGCATAGAGGTCTAATTCGGGACCAATACTACTCCCAAAAGTATAGGGAGCACCACTATTGGAAGCAAAATAGTCTCCTGGGTTTCCTTTAGTACCACCTCCATAATTAACATCAAACCCTTGATCTGTAGCAGCATTATCTGAAACATTTGTAGCTTCATTTTCTCCAACATGATACTTTCCTAAATGTACCGTTTTATAACCAGCGAGCTGCATGGTTTCTGCAAGCGTAACGGCTTCTTTAGGAAGCTCGTCGACACCACTAGGCAACCCATTGTCTGGTCCCACAAGTAAGGTCGAATTCCCGCCTCTATTTAAATTATCAACAGCAAATATGTTATTTGTTGGTCTTGACGCATATTGCCCACTCAAAAGTGCTGCTCGTGTTGGCGCACAGTTTGAACCATTAACATAACCATAAGGAAAAGCAATACCTTGACTAGCTAGTGTTTCCAGTCTGGGGGTTTCAAAAAAATCACTTGGATTATTAAGATTGGTTAATCCTGTACTAACTTGAGACCATCCCATATCGTCCGCAATAATAACAATGACGTTTGGGGATTGTGAGTACACTTTAGTAACTACTATAGTAAATAACAGTAACAAATAGGGTGTTATTGTTTTCATAGATCCAAGAGGTTTTTCAGGTTAAAATTCCTACTAATATAATGTGTTTTGTCGGATAAAAAAACCTTTTAGTCGTATTTATTATACAAATACAACATTTTACGTAAGAAATTAACTTGGAAATAACAAAAAAAGAGAAGGATTTTATCCTTCTCTTTTAAATGAAATTACTATAATTTTAATCTTATTTTAGTTTTTCACAAGTCGTTTGCGAATGGTTTTTCCATCTACATCTATATTAATTAGATATTGACCACTTTCTAAGTTTGAAGTTGGTATTTTAATTAATTTTTCTTTTGAATAACTTTCTTTTATAATCAATTGACCGAGCACATTGAATATTCGTATGTTAGATTTAACATAATCCGCAGGAATCTTAATCATCAATTGCTCTTTAAATGGATTAGGATAAAGTTTAACCTCTATTTCTGCTAAATTAGATACCTCATCCTCTACTCCAGCAAGCTCAGTTTCTGTTTTTGAAGAATTAATTTTCGAGCTTCCTCCAGAACTACATCCGCTTATAACAACATCATCAATATAAACCCAATCTGAATTCCCTGAAGCATCAGCTCTAAACCTTAATTGTGTAGTAGCTGTAAACGGCCCAGATATAATAACCTGGTCTGTATAAAATTGATTATTTACAAATTCATCATCTCTATTCCATTCTTCTGCTGTTGTAAAACTTCCACCACCATCTGTAGATATTTGCAACCAAAAATCTTCATTACTATTATCCATACTTCTACAGTAGTAGCCGAAATCAACAGATATTTCATCATAAATTGTTAAGTCTAAATCATCTGTAGTTCCAACAGAAGTTGAGGTATTATCTCGTAATCTCATGCTGTACGTACCTGTAGTAGCATAAATGGCGTTCGAGTCTCTAGAAGCATCCGAACCTCCATCATTCCATATACCCCAACCAGACTCAAATCCTTCAGAGTTTATAACTGAATAAGTACACCCTACTGGATTAACAGTAACGACAACATCATCGGTAGAGTCACAACCATTTTGAGTAACCGTAACAGTATAGGTCGTTGTAGATGTTGGGCTTACATTAATACTTGCTGTAGTTGCCCCTGTGCTCCATAAATAAGTTCCACCACCTGAAGCAGTTAACGTTGTTGTATCTCCATCATTTATAGTTACATCTGCCCCTGCATCTGCTACAGGTGCTGCATCTACTGTAACTACAACATCATCACTAGGACTTGTACAACTGTTTTGAGTAGCTGTTACTGTATAAGTAGTTGTAGATGTTGGGCTTACACTAATACTCGCTGTAACAGCCCCAGTACTCCATAAATAACTAGTACCTCCTGAAGCGGTTAAGGTTGTTGAATCCCCTTCACATATCGTAACATCTGCACCTGCATTGGCTGTTGGTATTGAATTTACGGTAACTACCACATCGTCACTATCTGATGTTGATCCATCTGAAACAGTAACCGTATAAGTTGTCGTCAAAATTGGATTTACGTTGATGCTCGCCGTAGTAGCTCCTGTATTCCATAAATAAGTAGTCCCTCCCGAAGCGGTTAAGGTTGTTGTATCTCCTTCACAAATCGAAACATCTGGTCCAGCATCGGCAACAACTCCTAGAGGAGCCGCACAAGCAGAATCATTTATTTCGGTAGCATTTAATATCCCATCATAAACAGAAAAAGCATCCATTTTACCTGTAAAAAAAGCATCTGCGGAGTTCTTAAAGCTATCTGATCCGCTTATTTTTCCACCAATACCACCTTTACCAGTATGTGTCCCAATAGACGCAGGAGCTGTCCCCGACGCTACCTCAACACCATCGATATATAACCTTTGAATGGTATTCCCTCCATCATAAACCAATGCGACATGATGCCAATCACCATCATTCGGAAATGCAGCACTTATTTGAACAGATGTTGTTGAACTATCTCTCACTACATATTCCAGATTACTTCCATTTAATCGCATGGCAATTCCAACAGTCCCACCACCTTCATCAAATACATTTTGGATACCAGATAGACTTGTTGGTTTTATCCATGCCATCATGGTTCTTGCACTATGACCACTTTCCATAAAACCTCCTGGAGATCCAGGTGAATATTGAACACTTGAGCTTCCATCAAATACAGCAGACTGATCGCCTTCTTTAAAATCTAACGTATCAGCCGTTATGGCACCAACATTAGCAACTGGATTGTGTAAATTACCCGAAGCATCTGCATCTATAGTGGCATTTGCCAAATCGAAATCCCAAAAAGCTTCATAACCAGTAGTCGGTTGGCAACCTGCTGTAGAATTTCCAATAACTAAACAAGCTGCATCCTCAATTTGAGTACCCGATAAAACGCTACTATATACAGAAAACGCATCCATTTTACCCGTAAAATAACTATCTGCAGCATTTGCAAAACTATCCCAGCTACCTATAACACCTCCTATACCTCCTCCAGTCACATTATGAGAAGCTATAGAGGCAGGTGCTGTATTACTAGAAGCTACCTCAACACCATCTATATATAATTTATGGCTAGTATTAGCGCCATCATAAGTAAGTGCTATGTGATGCCAGTCACCATCGTTTGGAAATGCTGCTGTTAAATTGTCTGAAATAGATAATGTACTTCTAACTACAGACTCCAGGTTTGTACCATTCAACCGCATTGCAATACCAACGGTATTACCACCTTCATCAAAAATTTCCTGAATACCGCTCAAACTTGTTGGCTTCACCCATGCAGAAACTGTTCTTGCAGATGTAGCTGGAGATATAAAAGTAGCAGAACTATAGTTAACATCTACAGTACCATCAAAAACAACCGATTGATCACCTTCTTTAAAATCTACCGCATCATAAGTTAATGTCCCATTTATTGGATTAGGATCATTAGCATTTCCAGAGGCATCATTAGCATCACTGGCAATATCAAAATCCCAATAAGCATCATAACCACTTATGGCTTGACAACCATCTGTTGAATTTGGAGTACCTCCTGTTGTACTTATAATATATGGTAAAGCAACAGTCGTTCCATCACTTCTGTACGTAGGTAGAGGCGCTGATGTATTTATAAGATGATTTTGCAAATCGGTACTCATATCATTACCTATTATTAAAGTCGCTTGGTCTGGACTACCAGATAACAAGTTAGTTGTTTCACTAATATCATTAATTAGATGATACAGTTCATAAGCCTGTGTTTCGTAATTATAAATTAATTTATAGTCGCCTTTTCTAATTACAGATACAGGTCTTTGATCTCTATTTGAATCAATTAAATACCCAGGAAAATGCCAAAATATACCATCTCTACTTAAAGCAGTTCCATTTGTTAGCATTTGCCATTGACTGGTTCCATCTATTTCATAACCACCTCCAGGAAGTGTCCCTCCTGCCATTTCTACTAGGGTAGGGTATAAATCGAAAGCTATAATTGGAGTTGTATTTACAGTGCCTTTATTTGCTAGCCATGTTGCTTCAGACCAAGCTATGGTTACAGACCTAATCCCCCCTTCATAATATTCACCTTTCATACCACGTAAAGGCCCTGCATCATCACTACTTATAGCTCCTCCATTATCTGATATAAAATACACCAATGTATTTTCAGATAACATTTTACCAGGGTTTCTTGGATCGGCAGTTGTTTTTAAATAGTCTATTAATCTACCAATCGTTTGATCCATGCCTTCAGCAATTGCTGCTTGCCCTTTATTATTGTGCCCCATTTGACTAGGCGTTTTCACATCATATTTAGCATATAAATCTGGTCTGGCATTTGCCTGATTAAATGGTCCGTGGATCGCATAATTACTAAAATGCATGAAAAAAGGATTATTCTTTTCTGCTTCCATAAAATCTATCGCTGCATCTGCCATAGCATCTGTGACATGTTTTGGAGTACCATCTAATGAATTATCTCCAGCAAGCATTAAAGATTCTGCAGCAGTATAAGGCGCTGCATAGACATCTAACTCAGGCCCTATATTACTACTAAAGGTATAAGGTGCACTGCTTGATGCAAAATAACTGCCAGGTGCTCCAGATGTTCCACCACCGTAATTATAATCAAAACCTTGATCTGTTGGTGCATTGTTCGAAGTACTGGAAGCTTCATTTTCTCCTACATGATACTTTCCTAAATGTGCAGTAGTATATCCAGCTGTTTGCATTGTTTCTGCAATAGTTATAGCACTTGCAGGTATTTCGTCTATATTATTATTAGACGCTAAACCCATGTCTGGACCAATTAATGTTGAATTTGAACTTGTATTCCCTCTATTCAAATCATAAACATTAAAAATATTATTTGTTGACCTTGCTGCATATTGGCCACTTAATAGCGCAGCCCGGGTAGGAGCGCAATTGGCGCCGTTCACATACGCATATGGAAATGCGATACCTTGAGTTGCCAATGTTTCCAAGGTTGGAGTTTCATAAAAATCGCTAGGATTGTTCAGGTTTGTTAGTCCTGTACTAACTTGCGACCACCCCATATCGTCGGCAATTATGACAATGACATTGGGATTTTGAGAATTGAGAGCATTAAAAAATAAAACAAATAGCAATAAACATAAATACTTAGTAGTTTTCATATTTAAAATGAATTGGTTAGTATTCAACAAGTTAGTGTTTTTTCTTAATAAATCGGGAGAATATTCAACTTATTTTATAAATATTATCTTACCAATATAGCTCCATTTAGCATTTAAACATTGTAAGTCATAGATTTTCAAGATCTTGACCCCTGAATCAACATGAAACAATATTATTTTTTTTACCAATGAAATGATCATGTAAAAACACATCTAATATTTCTGTGAGATGTATAAATAATATTAAAAAAAATCGAACTAAAAAACCTTCAAAATTTTTAATACATAAAACTATTTTTTTCTAAAATTTATAGTTTAAAATTAAAAAAAAACACAAAATATCAAGTAAATATTACACTATATAATACTTATATTACAAATTTAAAAAACATTTCATAACCATCTGAAAAACAATTATTTACAAAATAAAAATAAACAAAATCCATTTTTACAAAAACGCATTTTGTCGGTTTTTTTTGCATTTTACAGAATTTTGTAGTACGTTTGCTTCAAATAGTTAGTTCCGAACTAAAAATTTTAGTCGCTTATGGAAAACTTTCCTTTACTCAAAAAACACATTCTTTTAGGTCTCTTTTTAAGTTATAGTTTCGTAGCTATTTCTCAAGATTTTAATGTGCAACACATACAAGATGATATCGGTAATTCTGGTGGAAATAACACTAGTTTTACGGCTGTTTCTTCTCTAAATAATGCTGTTGCTTTAGCTAATAGTAACAGAAAAACCCATGGAGGTTCAAATGGTGTTACTGCAGCAAGAGAAGGCGATGATATGGCTGGAGCCCGTGTTTTAACAGGTACTGGAACGCTTACCTATTACCGAGAATCTGGTTCTCAGAGTGAAAACACAAGATTTAATACGTCTATTTGGGAATACATAGGTTCTGGAGGTGGTGCTAACGAAATGATTGTTAGAGGACGCTATGCTGTAGATCTTAATGGAGGTACTTATACAGTCGATCAAACCATTTCAGGAATTACAGACAAAGATAAATGTATTCCATTCATTACTGGAATAATGAATGATTCGGGTACAGATGATGCAGATTCTGGTACAGCAATCGCCTATTTAACAACTGGTACAAATTTACGAGTAGAAAAAGGAGGTACGAATACTCCAAATGTTAGAGTTTATATTACACTCGTTGAATTTACGGGTTCAAACTGGAGCGTATTACATGGAGATTCAGGAAATACATCAGGAGATACTGGTACGGTAACTCTGTACGATGGATCGGACGGAACAGGAACTGCCACAGATGTTAGTGACTGGTCGGATGCTATTATATTCAGTCATCACCGAGGCGATACTGCTACTGGTGGCACGAATGACTCACACTCAGATAATTGGCCTTTAATGGCTCCTGGAACTGATGACAGAAGTGTTGACTGGTCTTTTTTCAATACACACGACTCCGATGGTACCAATCGCCATTTTGTCCATGTATTAAATAACAGTGAAATTAATGTAACGAGGTATACAGATGCAGGTTTTGCTGGTAGTGTTACTATTGATATTACTTCTGCTAGTTTAACAGACCTTAGCCAATCTATGGTAGTTGGTTCAACATACCACAGTGGTACTGGAGCTGGTTATGGTAGAGGCTGGAGGAATTATAAATTAAATTCATTAACACAAGCCGAACATTGGACACATCGAGCTGGTGGTGGTACATCTACTTTAAGCACTAATATTCAAATAATAGATTTTACTGGTGGTCCATTAGTACAGTCGGAAGGTCCTGGTGGTATAACAACAAACCTAGAATTATGGCTTAAAGCAGATTCTGGTGTTGAAGAGCTTGCGAGTGATCCAGCAGAAAATGCAGATGCTGTATTAAATTGGTTAGACAATACTATAAACAGTAATGATGCCACTCAAGCCACAGGTTTAAACCAACCTATTTTTACAGAAAATGCGATTAACTTCAACCCTACGGTCGATTTTGATGGTACCAACCATGAAATGCTAGCAACAACTGCTTCAAATGCAACCATGACTATTTTTGCTGTTGCCGAGGGTACTTATAATACGACAAAGCATTTATTAAACCTTAATGGTGGTGTTGGCTTTGCCACTGTTTCAATAGAGCAAACCAGCTCTGTTGCTTTTCAAGGTCGTTATTTCGATGGCGCTGTTCCTACGGGAGTTGTTCCTACAACCATTGCAGATGGTGTTCCATTTTTAGTTAATTACGATTTTGTAGCGGGTTCTAATTCTCAGTTATACGATGCAGGTGTTGCTCAAACGGCAGCTTCAACAAATGCCAACACATTACCTGCTTCTCTAACAGCTGGAATAGGAACACACCCTACCAATACTGGCAGAAGATGGGATGGTGGTATCGCTGAAATGGTTGTATTCAATCAAGCGCTAACTTCAGGAGAAAGAGATCAGGTAGAGTCGTATTTAGCTATTAAATACGGTATAACATTAGGTGTTAATGGTACATCTCAAGATTATGTAGATTCTGATGGCAGGGTTATCTGGAATCAATTAGACAATGCTGGATATAATTACAATGTTACTGGTATTGGTCAAGATGATATTTCTGAATTAAACCAAAAACAATCTAAAACTATTAATACAACTGATGATATTACAATTGGTATAAAAGATATTGCCGCGAACAATGGTTTAAATACAAATTCCTTTTTTGCAGATAAAACCTTTTTAATGTGGGGTCATGATGATGGCGCTACAACAGCTACTACAGATTTTACTAAAGATTTTGGAGCTGGTACTGGAGTAACAAGTAGTGTTAGTGCGACTCCAATAGTAAGAAAATGGAAAATAGTGGTTACAGATTCTGTACCAACTATAAAATTATCTATTCCTGAGTCTATGGTTTCTGCCTCTAATGCTGGCGGTGAAGAATATGTTATGATTGTTGCAGATGATGCTTCTTTTACAACAAACGTGACATCTGCCACTATGGAAGATGTAGGTACCGAACTAGAAGTTGATTTCTATTTTGAAGGCACTAAATACATTACATTCGGTTCTACCCCAGAAGTAGCTATAGGGGATCGTTCTGCTTATTTTGGTAATTACACAACAACAGATTCTTATTTGGATGCAGGTGATGTTAATGACCTCGCTAATACCAATTTTACTATCAGTGCTTGGGTGAAACGTGATGTAGGCGAAAATAAATTCGACATCATTTCAAAAAGAAATTACTTCCACGAGGCTCCTGGGCCTCCATCCGAAACTTATACACACGGTTATTCATTTAGAATAAACTCTACCAGTCAATTTAGAATGGTTTGGAGAGATCCCGATGATACTGCCAACAATGTTATGCAAACCTCTGCCACCATTCCTGAAAATGAATGGCACCATATAGCCGCAACTTATGATTCTGCCACCAACATGACAAGCTTATACATAGATGGCTTTTTGGAAGATACTGATGATACTTTAGATCGAATGGAAACACCGTCAGACTCACATTTTTTAATAGGAGCGGCACATCATATTAAAAGGCAACAAAAAATAAGAGGAAGTGTAGACGAAGTACGTGTTTGGAATGTTGCACTTTCTGGTGATCAGATTCGATACATTATGAATCAGGAAATTGAGAACAATTCTAATTTTGCTGATGGTAAAGTACTACCAACTACTACTACAAAAAATGAAATACTTCCTATTCCCTGGAATAATTTAATAGCCTATTACCCAATGAGCACCTTAGTGTTTGGTAGTGTAAAAGATGAATCCAATAGCGGTAATGATGCTTCTATGATACGATACGACGACCTGGATGAACAAACTGCACCGTTACCTTATAAAACGACTCAAAATGGTGATTGGGATGATTCTACGACCTGGGAAAATGGTGATGTGCAATATTTACCAGGCGTTGACTCCTATTTAGATGCCTTGGAAACGATTGATTATAATATTGTTCAAATAGATCACGATGTGACTATGGACAACTCGGATACAGCACTTATTCCCGCTTCCAGAAATGGCAACAGAACCGTATTAGGTTTAATTATTAACAGTGGGGAATTACAAGTTGATGGTAATACAGGAACAAATACAGGATATGGTTTAACGGTTTCTCATTATTTAAAGCTTGATGGAACGATTGATTTAGAAGGCGAATCTCAATTAATACAGACCACCGATAGTGATTTAGCCCCAACAAGCTCTGGAACTTTAGAGCGTGATCAACAAGGAACTAAAGATTTATATACCTATAATTATTGGTCTTCTCCCGTTGGTTTAAGTAATGCAACAACAAACAATAATGCCTATATGTTTTCTGATAACATCCTAAAAAATGGTACAACTCCAGCAACACCAAACAATATTACCTTCTTAACCTCTGGTTACGACGGTAGTGTTTCTGGTACTGATATCAGTATTGCCGATTATTGGATTTGGAAGTTTAGCAACAGAGCAAGCAACGATTATTCGTCTTGGCAGCATGTTAGAAGTACTGGCCAATTACAAATAGGAGAAGGTTTTACCATGAAAGGTGTAGAAAGCTCTGGAACGTCTTTTACTTCAACTCAAAATTATGTTTTTGATGGTAAACCTAATAATGGTGATATCACATTAACCATTAGTGATGATAATGATTATTTAGTTGGTAACCCATACCCGTCTGCCCTTGATGCCGATGAGTTTATAAAAGATAATATTAGTGATCTTGAAACAGATGGAAGAAATACAAATGGAAATATTATTAACGGAACTCTATATTTTTGGGATCATTTTGCCAGTGGCACGCACCAGTTAGCTGTTTATCAAGGAGGCTATGCTACTTACACCCTAATGGGCGGTGCCGTTGCTGTTAACAGTGACACAAGAATTGATGCCGATGGATCTTCTGGTACAAAAGTACCAGGCAGATATATTCCTATTGGCCAAGGTTTCTTTGTTTCAGCAATTTTAGATGCAGATTTAGTTGGTGATCCAAATGACCCCAACTTAAGTCAAACTATTGATGGTGGTGATTTGTTATTTAAGAACAGCCAGCGTGTTTTTATTACCGAAGGTTCCACTTCTTCTATTTTCCTTAAAGGAGGAAATACAAAAAATAAAAATAGCACAGCTCAAAAAACTTTTACAGATAGTAGACAAAAAATTAGACTTATGTTTGATTCTCCAGATGGTTATCATCGACAATTATTAGTTGGCGTTGATGCAAAAACATCAAATGGATTTGATCTTGGGTACGATGCGCCATTAATTGAAGATAATAAAGAAGATATGTACTGGATTTTCTCAGGTAGCGAATTCATCATTCAAGCTGTAAACAATTTTGATTTAGAACAAAGGTTACCATTGGGTCTGAAAATTGATAAAGAAGGTATTGCTTCTATTAAAATAGATGCTCTGGAAAATATAAATAATGACTTCGACATTTATTTAAATGATAAAGAATTAGGCGTTTATCACAACCTTAAAGATGATAAATATGATGTATACCTAACTGCTGGTGATTATTCAGACCGTTTTGAAATCACTTTCTCTGCTGCTTCAGCATTAGGAGTTGATAATGTTGAAGACACCAAGCTACAAGTATATTTTTCTAATGAAAAAGAAAGTATCATTATTCACAATCCAACGTTAAAAAATATAGAATCTGCAGAAATGATTAGTATCCTTGGTCAGTCTTTAATACAGTTTGAGCCAAAAACTAATAATGACTATATAGAATATAACGCAACCCAAATTAAAGCTGGTAGTTATATATTAAAAATAAAAACTGAAGATGGAAACATATCTAAAAAAGTATTGGTTAAATAGTTAGTTAGTTGTTAATTATCCGTTGTGCATTTTGAAATTTTACACCTAAAGCAAAAAGTTAGAGAGAGAATGGATACTCAAAATGCACAACGGTTCAATACTGATACTTCACCACAACATAAATTCTTATATTATTTCATTATAAATCATAAAAATCACACTTTGTCGTATTTTTTAAACACTTAATCGTGTTTTTAGGAAAATAAAATGTATATTTGCTTCATAATTAGTTTATAAAAACATTTATAAACAAAAACTATTTAGTCCCAAACTAAATTAACCTATTTATGAAAAATATTACCTGCAGATATACGCTGATGGTTATCATATTTAGCATGTATATGCCTTTTAATGCTACATCGCAAACTATTGCTTCTTATGATTTTGAAAGCGGATTACAAAGTTGGACAGATGGTGGTTCAGATTCAGGTTTAAATACGAGCTCTATATATGCCAGTAATGGGACTCAGTCTATTTACTCAAAAGATGATGACACGTCCCAAAACTATACGACATCTCCTGTTTTAAATCTTTTTGCCTACAGCTCGATCGATTTTTCTTTTTCTTTTATAGGCCGCAATATAGATATAGGCGAAGGGTTCTCTTTAGAATATTACGATGGGTCAAGTTGGTCCACAATTAAAACTTATGCATTAGGGACAGATTTTGCAACAAATAATTACGTTTATACTTTTTACCAAACTATAAATAGCGGACTTTCAGCTAATTCCCAATTCAGGTTTAGCAGTACATCGGGTGATAATGGAGAATATAGCTATTTTGATGATATATTGATTAAAGTTTCAGCACCAGAAATAGATGTTGAAGGCAATGGGCTATCCATCTCAAATGGAGATACAACACCATCTAATTCAGATTCCACTTCTTTTGGTACTTCAAATTCTGGCACTCAAGTTACAAGAACTTATACTGTTTATAATAAAGGAGGCAGTAATTTAACTATTTCAAATATAGCTTTATCAAATACCACCGATTTTTCTATTATAGCACCATTATACAACTCACCAGTCTTACCATCTACGGGATCTACAACATTTACAATTCAATTTACCCCACTTACTTTAGGAACAAAGGCCTGTACAGTCACTATTACCAATAATGATCCTGATGAAACTTCTTTTCAATTTGATATAGAAGCACGTTCTGAGCAGAATTTTTTTGATAGTGACGGCGATGGTGTACTAGATAATGTTGATATTGATGATGATAATGACGGTATCCCAGATTCGGAAGAAGAATTGTCTTGCAGTGCATCTTCAATATCTAAAACTACAAATTACAAATTCTTAAATGAAACATTTGGAGAAGGCAATAGAACAACCATTAACACTTCTTATGATGCTATAACAACTTATTGTTATGAAGATGGCACTAATGGTACCAGTACAATAACATGCCCCAGTTTGAGTAACAACAATTTAAGCGACGGCGAATATGTGGTATATTATAAAGCTGGAGACGGAGATGGGACAAACGATACACCAAATGGAGAAGTCGCTAGTTGGGCAGATAATTATTGGTACACAGGAGACGATCATACTTCTGGAGATACTAACGGTAGAATGGCCATGTTTAATGCTTCATATGACCCTGGAACCTTTTATACAGCTACCATTATAGGATCATTACCCAATATCCCTATTACCTATAGCTTTTGGGTCTTAAATCTAGATACGACAACTGCTCCCGATATAGCAACCAGACTTAGACCAGACATATTAGTAGAATTTAGAGATGTAAACAACAATGTTTTAGCCTCCATAACTACAGGGGACATTCCTCCTTCAATAAATGGCGATCCAGCTGGAAGCTGGCATCAATTTACAGCCAACTTAACTTTTAATGTTAGTGAGTTTTACGTATACTTTATCAATAATGAAGTTGGTGGCGGTGGTAATGACTTAGCTATAGACGATATTGTCATATCACAAACATTATGTGATACCGATGCTGATAGTGTTGCTGATATCTTTGATTTGGATTCCGACAATGATGGTATTCCTGATGTTGTAGAAGTTGGTTTAGGAAATTATAGCGACGGTAATGCGACACTAACCAATAGTGGTAGCTGGGTAGACACCAACAATAATGGTATGCATGACCTAAGTGAAGGAAATAGTGTATTAGATTCAGATGGAGATGGTACGCCAAATTATTTAGACTTAGATTCTGATAACGATACTATTTTTGATGTAGATGAATCTGGAGCCACTAATTCTGGTAGTGCTACCTACCAAAACGGTGATGGAGATATTACTGGAGATGGCGTAGGTGATGGCACCGATACAGATACAGTTAGAGAAACCGATATTAACTCTGATGGTATTTCTGAATATTTTACCGATGGCATTTTAGATTTATATGACTTCTATAATGGCAATACATTTGCTACGGGCTATGGTAATTCAAATCAGGGTGCTACGGGATCTGGCTGGGAATATTATGTAACTGATACCGATAATGACAACATACCTGATTATATGGATGTAACATCTGATGGATCTACCTTTGATATCTCACATACGTTGCATGCTAGTTTAGATGGAAATAATGATGGTATAATTGACGGTACTAATGATGCTGAAGGCGATGGTATTATTGATTTATTTGATACAGACAATACAATCTTTGGATCTCCCAGAGATTTAGACAGAAAGTTACAGTTATTTTTTGATGGTCGCAATGACTATGCAGCAGAAAGCACTGTGATAGATGGATGGCAAGAAGCCTCTATAATGGGTTGGATTAAAATAGATCCTTCATCTGTAGATGATCAAATAATAGTTGGTCAGGAAAGTTTCTACATACAACTTAATTCAAACAAAAGTATTTCAGCCTACTCAAATGGAAGCTCCATAAGCAATGGTACGCCATTAACAACAAACCAATGGATCCATATTGCAGCTACTTATAAATGTGATTGTTTAGGTGGTGACTTTAAACTTTATATTAATGGTGCAGAAGTTAGCAACGCATCTACTTCTGGCAGCTTAAATTCTGATACATCTAGTTTTACAATTGGTAGAAAACCAGATACAAATAGTAACTATTTTCATGGATATATTGATGAAGTACGTGTTTTTGACAAAGCATTAAGTAAAAACGAGCTTCATAAAATGATTCATCAGGAAATTGAAAATAATGCAGGGATTGCTAGAGGCACTATTATTCCATTAGACATCACAGATTTTGTTGATACTGCAAATATTACTCCTTTAAATTGGTCCTCATTACAACGCTATTACAGACTAGATACTTATAAAGATGATATTATTGACAATTTGACTACAGCTTCTGTAGATGTGGACTCTGGAGCCAGAATTTTTAACACAAAAATAATTGATGAGCAAACAGCACCACTACCCTACACCACCACAGTTTCATGCAATGGAGATTGGACTAACCCCAGTAATTGGGAGCAGGGCAATGCATGGGATATTAGCAGTGTAACACCAAATTGTGCTATCGTTCAAATAAAAGGAAATATACAAACAAATGTAGATCTTTCAACAGTTGGCTTAATTTTAGATAGCGGAAGTACCTTAGAAGTAAATGGTGATTCTGGGTTGTTCAACTCGTGGTATTTAAAACTAGATGGTCACATAGACTTAGAAGGTGACTCTCAATTAGTTCAAACTGACGACAGTTTGCTTGATGCTGCCAGTTCTGGAACGCTCGAAAAAGATCAGCAAGGAACGGCAGACACCTACACCTATAATTACTGGTCTTCTCCTGTAGGATTATCTAATAATTCCACCAATAACAACAGCTATAAATTACCTAATATTTTTACTAACATTGATTTTTTAACCTCTGGATATAATGGTGTACCTTCTCCAGTAGGAATTGCAGATTATTGGGTTTGGAAATTTAGTAACCAGCAAAGTGATAATTACTCAAAATGGCAACATGTACGTAGTACAGGCACCTTATTAGTTGGTGAAGGTTTTACGATGAAAGGTCCAGGAACTGGTACGATTAGTACACCACAAAACTATATATTAAACGGCAAACCTAATAATGGTGATATAAACCTCAGCATCAGTTCAGGAAGTGATTATCTGGTTGGCAATCCATATCCATCTGCCATAGATGCCGTACAATTTATTCTAGATAACGGGAGCACTATTGCTGGTCCAGGCTCTACAACAGGAACCTTATATTTCTGGGAGCATTGGGGAGGTGGTTCTCACAACCTTAGAGACTATCAGGGAGGTTATGCTACTTACTCGCTTTCTGGAGGTGTTCCAGCGGCATCAAAAGGCACAAATGATCCAGATGTAGCCACTGGAGGAACCCCAACTAAAATACCTGGCAGGTATATTCCAGTAGCCCAAGGATTTTTTGTAACAGCAGAAGCTGCTGGCACAATTAAATTTAACAATGGGCAACGGGTTTTTCAAACTGAAGATGGTAGTAACTCATTATTTATAAAATCAACTAATACCAAAAAAGGTAAATCAAATTCTAGTAACAAATCCGATACTGGAGACACTAGAATGAAAATAAGAATTGGTTTTAACTCTATAAATGAAATTTATAGACAGTTACTAATTACTGTTGATGAAAATGCATCTAGCCATTATGATTGGGGTTACGATTCAAAATACATAGACACCCAAGTAGATGATATGTACTGGTTAATTAATAACGAAAAATTCACTATTCAAGGTATTGATGCTATTAATGATCAAACTATTATTCCATTAGGAGTTCATACTAAAAAAGATGGATTTAATAGCATAACAATTGATCAATTAGAAAATGCTCCTGAAAATTTAGAGATTTATTTACATGATAAAGAATTGGATATTTACCAAAACTTAAAACGAGGTCATTACAAAACCTATCTAGCTGCGGGAGAATATTTAAATCGTTTTGAAATCACATTCTCTAAAACTCAAAAAACCTTAGGAATTGATGATGTTAACATCAATCTGATAGAAGCTTATTTCTCTAATGAAGAAAATAGTATTGTTATAAACAATCCAGCTTCTAAACGAATAGAGTCTGTCGAAATGCTTAATATATTAGGACAATCGTTGTTTAAATTTCAAACGCACACTAATGAAAACTATCTAACGTATAATGCCAGTCAAATTAAAACAGGCAATTATATCTTGAAAATAAAAACCGAATATGGAACGATTTCTAAAAAAGTATTGATAAAATAAATTAGTTAAGTTAATTATTTGAGTTAGTCACTTAAACCATAAATCTACAGTTTACTTAACTATACGAGAGTCCTAAATTAATTTTTAGGACTCTTTTTATTTTACAAGATTGATCAATGCCTCTAAAGACACTTTATGCTGCTCACCAGAAACCATATTCTTTAAAGTATATGTGTTTGAAGTTATTTCTTCCTCACCTACTAAAACGACAAATGGAATCGCTCGTTTATTAGCATGATTCATTTGTTTTTTCATTTTAGCAGCATCTGGATACAATTCAGAATTTATGCCTTGTAATCGTAATGCATTAATCGCTTTTAAACTAAATAAGGCCTCTTTATCTCCAAAATTTATAAAAAGTACCTCAACATTTTTATTAACTGCTTCTGGAAATAAACCCAATTCTTCAAGAACTAAATAGATTCTATCCAAACCAAAACTAATACCTACACCACTCACATCTTTCATTCCAAAAATACCTGTTAGGTCGTCGTAACGTCCACCACCACCGATAGACCCCATTTTCACGTCTTTTGGTGCCGATACTTCAAAAATAGCACCCGTATAGTAGTTTAGTCCACGTGCAAGCGTTACATCTAACTGTAAGGTCGCAGTCGATAACCCCAATTCTGAAATCGCTGCATTTATAAATGCTAACTCTTCGATACCTTTTTGCCCTTCTTCGGAAGTACTAAGAATACTTCTTAAACTATCTATTTGAGACTCAAAAGACCCTGATAACGTAAATAAAGGTTGAAGTTTAGTAATACCAGCTTCCGAAATACCTTTCCCAAGCATTTCTTCTTTAACCTTATCCTCTCCTATTTTATCTAATTTATCAAGCGCAACCGTAAAATCTATTAATTTATCTGAAGCGCCGATAACTTCAGCAATTCCAGAAAGTATTTTTCTATTATTTATTTTAATTGTAACACCTTCAAGTTTTAAAGCTGAAAAAACGGTGTCATACAATTGAATAAACTCCACCTCCTGCCATAAAGACTTAGAACCTACGACATCGGCATCACATTGATAAAACTCTCTAAAACGTCCTTTTTGTGGCCTATCAGCACGCCATACTGGCTGAATTTGGTAGCGTTTAAACGGAAACTCTATCTCGTTTTGGTGTTGCACTACATAACGTGCAAATGGCACTGTTAAATCGTAGCGGAGTGCTTTTTCGGAGATTCTACTTGTGAATTGATTTAATTCAATTCTTTGCTCTTTACTAATGACCTCAGCAGAAAGAGATTTTAAATCTTCTATGGACTCTGGTAAGTCAATTTTATTTTTTTTATCAAAAAAGAAATTTCCTGAATTTAAAATCTTAAAAATCAAACGGTCTCCTTCTTCTCCATATTTACCCATTAAGGTATCAGAGTTTTCAAAACTAGGCGTTTCAATAGGTTGAAAACCAAATGTTTCAAAAGTACCACGAATGGTATTAAATATATAATTACGCTTGGCTACTTGTTCTGGATTAAAATCTCTCGTGCCTTTTGGTATGCTTGGTTTTTGAGCCATATTATCTTCCTGCGAAGGCAGGAATCTCATTTAATGGTTATTAATTCTTTTTAAATGGATTCCGCATCAAGTGCGGAATGACAAAAATATATAATGAAATCGTCATTGCGAGTTTTTTCAATAGAAAAATTAACTGCTAGCTAACACTAAATACTGTAACTAAACATTAATTTATCAACTTATCAAAATACTTATACAAATCACCTTTGGTTATAGAAGCTCCTTGTTCTATCATTTTAAACTTATCTAAGTTTTTGTCGTCTGTATAGTCTTTATCTGCTTGTAAAAACTCAACATTTTCATCCATTAAGTTTTCACGGAGCCACTTATAGCCATCTTCAGTGGTAATATCGACATCATTCTTTAAAGTAACAACCAGAGCATTCATTTTATCGTTTCCTAAACGAAACAAATACATATGTTGCGGCGATATATGCTCTAAATATTCTGCTTTATTTAAAACCCCTTCCCAAATGAGATCACTAAATACATCTAGTTCCATTTCCGCCAATTCAGGCTTATTGGTTTTTAGATTAGCCCACTCATCTGCAGTAATAGATTGTGTAGCCAAAAAGTTAATAAACTCTTGATGTAATTCTTCAAATTGTTCTTTGGTCAGTCTTGAGTACTTCATTTTTAAAAATTTGAACGCTTTAACACACGTTATTTTATGTTATATATTCATTTACCCCGCATCATGTATTAAAAAACTACTGCAAAATCTATTGCATTATTGTTTCTTCAACCTTCATTTTGAAATGCTCATACATAACTTAGGGTTTGACACAAAAAAATGCGCCCCTTAATTAGGAGCGCAAATTTAAGAATATATATGTTATTATTTTTAGAAAATATAACGTAAACCAAATTGAGCTTGCCATCTGGAAGCTAAACTAGAATCAAAACCAAATGTTTTAGTATCAGTCCCTCCATTAAAAGTATAAACAGGCTCACTTCCCGAAGTATCAACACCAAGAGGAGACAAGTTATTAGGTTGCTCAACAACACCCCAATCTGAATTAATAAGATTTCCGAAGTTAAGAATATCCAAACTCACTTGCAGCGTATTTGTTTTATCTCCGCTTACTTTAAAATTGAAGTCTTGTAAAATTTTAATATCCCAGCGACCTCTCCACGGGGCTAATGCTCCATAACGATCAAAATAACGACCTCTATTATCTTTCAAATATTTATCCTGTTGAATAAAACGTTCAAAATCTTCAGCTTGTCCTGGTCCAGAAAATTGCATTTGTTGTACTTCTGAAGCTGTAGGTATATAAATTAAATCATTGTTCTGAAAAGAACTATCTCCATTAATGTTCCCAGCGTATGTATAGTTAAAACGTCCACCTTGCGCATATTCAAAAAATGTAGAGATTGTAGTTGCCCATTTATCGCTTCCATATACCCATTTTTTACTTCCTACACCAATAAAACGATGTGTATCACCATATTTAGAATATGATAACACATCATTATTTGCATTCCCTAAATTAGGATTAAAATCAAAAGCATCTCCTGTAATTTCTGCTTCAATAGAATTTACATCCTTAGAGTTAAGATAGTTATACGCTAAACTTGTATAAAATCCATTGTCAAATGTTTTCTGTGCTTTTAATGTTGCATTCCAAATACGTCCTTTATCAGAATTTGTAAATACATAAGCATTATTACCAGCATCTCCAGAGACATAAACAGGCCTATTATCTCCTGGAGCATTTAATGTACCAGATGGGTTTCTTAACCCCCAGTTCTGTACATGCGCAGCATTTAAATCTTTAGTATAAGAAAGATCGGTTGTAAGCGTAATACCATTTTCTAGTCTGTGATCTGCACCTATGTTAGTTCTCCAAACTTGGGGCCATTTATAATCAGGATCAATTAACTGGAAGAAACCATCATCTGCACCACTTACTTGGTTACCCAACCAAACGAATGGAAAACGTCCTGTAAACAACCCTGTTCCTCCTCTTACTTGTGTTTTATTCTCATTATTTACATCCCAATTAAAACCTAACCTTGGTGATATTAACCAATCATTATTAGGTAAAGTTGTTGAATCTAAATTTACCTCTTCATTTTTATTTGGATTGAAATAAGATACCGAATTATCTCTTGTTGCACCATTATCTGTATCTATATATTTCTGAATTAAATCTGCAGTATTAAAATACAAAGGCTTGTCAAAACGCACCCCATAAGTTACTTTAAATGCATCTGTTACATTCCAGTCGTCCTGAACATAAAAAGATAATTGACCAACATTAAGTTCTGCTAATTTCCAACCACCATCATTACCAGTTCCATTAGTGTTGGACGTATCGAAAGCATTTTGAGTTGCAGTTAAATATTGATCTACTAAACCGCCAGACTGGGCATTATCTAAAAATGTTTGTACATCTGGATAGGGACTAAATATTCCAAAATATGGGAATATTCCGAAATTAAAAGACTCATAATTAACAAGGTTAAAAGAGTTTTTAAAAGCAAATTTCTCAAAAGAAAAACCTATCGTATAGGTATGATTCCCTTTAACTATATTCAAATTATTGGTTAATTGAATCACTTTTTGATCTAATTCATTATTAATTGAAAAAGGTTCATGACCAGCAATGATATAATTTGAACCTGCCCCATCTTGAATTGTAATTACTGGAGCTGGTCCAGATAAAGGGTTTCTAAAATCATCAAAATGTGTATAGCCAAATTGAAATTTATTCGTCATATCGCCTGAAAAAGTAGAGTTTAACTCCACTTGAACAGATTGCAATTTGTTATTAATTTCATAGCCAGAATTTTCAAATTGTAATGTTTGAAAACTAGGTCCTCTAGTACTCAAAGCTGTTGGATGTGCTGGTTTTTCTTTTGATGCATTTAAAAAATTATAAATAATAGCCAATCGGTTATTATCATTAATATTCCAATCTAATTTAAAAATACCTTTTGTAGATTTAGACCCATAGTTAAAGCCTTCAAACCTACCAGTATTATAACCTAAATTAGTTAATGCATTTTGAACAGCAATAAAATCGCTTTCTAAAACCCGAGATTCATTAACTGCTCCAGACCCCGTATTAGGCACCCATCCATTGGTTCCTAAATCTGTTCTATCATCTTTTTCAAAATTGGTAAAAAAGAATAATTTATCTTTTACTATGGGACCTCCAATACTAATTCCGTATTGATTTTGTTCAAGATTTGATGTTGGCACGTCTTCGCCATTTACTTTCCCACCAGTTAAATCTTCATTTCTAAAAAAACCATAAACCGTACCATGAAATTCGTTAGTCCCACTTTTAGTAACTGCATTTACTGAAGCTCCTGTAAATCCTGATTGTGTGACATCATAGGGAGCAAGCGAAACTTGTATTTGCTCTATAGCATCTAGCGAAATTGGTTGTGCATCGGTTTGCCCACCAGGAGTTGCTGCATCTAACCCAAATGGGTTATTAAAGATAGCCCCATCTAATGAGAAATTATTAAATTGATCGTTTCTACCTCCAAAAGAGTTTCCACTTGCTGATGGCTCCAATCTGGTAAAATCCGCAGCAGATCTTGAAATAGTAGGTAAACGTGTTAATTCCCGACGTCCTACACTTGTTTCTGCTCCAGTACGATCACTACCAAATGTACCTGTACCTCCAGATCCTTGTATAACTACAGCATCTAATTCTTCACTATCTGCAACTAAATTTAAATCAAGATTTTGTGTTTTACCTAAGGTTAAAAATATATCGTTAAACGATTGTTCTTGGTACCCTATAAAACTAACAGTGATGGTGTAAGGCCCTCCTACTCTTAAATTTAATAAGTTAAATCTTCCATCAAAGTTTGTTGCTGCTCCATATTTAGTACCTGTTGGGGTATGGATCGCAAGCACATTTGCACCTGGAAGTGGATTCGATTTTTCATCTAAGATTAGACCTTTTATGTTTGATGTTGTGACCTGCGAAAATGCAAGAATCCCAAAAAACAAGAAAAAAATTGTAAGGGTTGTTTTTTTCATTTGAATTTATTTAAGTTAGTCTACTATGCATGCATAGCTTTTAATACCAACAAAAATAAACAAAAAAAAAGCCATTCATTAAGAATGGCTTTACAATATTTAAACGTTTTATTAACTAATTGTTAATACTTCTAGTTTGCTTGTGCAATAACTTCAAAAGCTAAATCAACAGACACCTCTCTGTGTAAACGTATAACAGCGTTGTATTTTCCTGTACGTTTAATCGTTGTTACTGTAATGAATTTTTTATCAATAGTTTGTCCTTCTTTTTCAAGAGCTTCAGCTACATTAATATTATTCACAGAACCAAATAACTTGTCTCCAGCACCCACTTTTGCAGCGATTTTAATTTCTAATGCTTTTAAAGCCTCAGCAATTTTCGTAGCATCATCAACTATTTTCTTTTCTTTAAAAGCTCTTTGCTTTAAATTTTCTGCCAATACTTTTTTAGCAGAAGAAGTAGCAAGGATGGCTTGTCCTTGAGGAATTAAAAAATTTCTACCATAACCGTTCTTAACTGTTACAACATCGTCTTTAAATCCTAAATTTTCAACGTCTTGTTTTAATATAAGTTCCATTGTTATCGGTATTTTATTTTAATAAATCTGCTACGTATGGCATTAAAGCTAAGTGACGTGCTCTTTTCACAGCTACAGATACTTTTCTTTGATACTTTAATGAAGTTCCTGTTAAACGTCTTGGTAAAATTTTACCTTGCTCATTTACAAACTTTAATAAGAAATCTGGATCTTTATAATCGATATATTTAATACCTGATTTTTTGAAACGACAATATTTCTTTTGTTTGTTTGTCTCAATATTCAACGGCGTTAAATATCTAATTTCTCCGTCTTTTTTTCCTTTTGATTGTTGTTCTATCGATGACATAATTAAGCTTTTACTTTAAGTTTTTCTCTTCTTCTCTCTGCCCAAGAAACAGCATGTTTATCTAGTGCTACAGTCAAGTAACGCATAAAACGCTCATCACGTCTAAATTCTACTTCTAAAGCATTAATTGCTTCACCAGGTACTGTGTACTCAAATAAGTGATAGAATCCACTTTTCTTGTTTTGTATTGGGTAAGCTAATTTTTTAAGCCCCCAATCTTCTTTAGCTATCATCTTAGCGCCGTTAGAAACAAGAAAATCTTCGTATTTCTTTACTGTTTCCTTTATCTGATCTTCAGATAAAACGGGATTTAAGATGAAAACAGTTTCATAATGATTCATAAAAATCTATTTTATTGTTAAAAATTGGGTGCAAAAATAGTTAATATTTGCATATAAAACAATAATTATTCAAGCATAATGCTACTTTTTTTAAATTGTTAAAATTATGTTAAAACGAACGCTTTAACGATGATTTTTGGTTTTTAGCCGAATTTTTTGTACTATTGTCGATATCTTAACCGAAATAATATAAAATGTTATGACATTAAACTGTGTAGTAGTAGACGATTCGGCAATACAACGTCTCTCAATAGTTAAGTTAGTAGAGAATCATCCATCGCTTAATTTAATTGCAGAGTATAGTAGTGCTTTAGAAACTAAAAATGGTTTAAATACGCATCAAGTAGATTTAATTTTTTTAGACATTGAAATGCCAGTGCTAAATGGATTTGAACTTCTAGACGTATTAAACAACAAACCTCAAATTATTTTTGTAACCGGTAAAACAGAATATGCTTTTAAAGCATTTAATTACGACGCTACCGATTATTTACATAAGCCAATTACAAGAGAGCGTTTTAACACTTCTGTAGATAAAGCTTTAGAGCAACATAGATTGACTTTAGACTTTAATGAAGAAGAAGGTGAACATATTTTTGTAAAGAGCAATCTAAAAAAGCGTAAAGTTTACATTAAAGACATTAAATGGATTGAAGCGCTTGGTGATTATGTAAAACTAGTTACAGAAGAGACTAGCCTAGTCGTACTATCTACAATGAAATCTTTTGAGGCAGAATTACCTGAAGGTAAATTTTTAAGAATCCATAAATCATACATTGTTAATCTTGATAAAATTGACAGATTTAATAGCAAAAATGTTGAAGTTGGAGCTTATGAAATTCCTTTAAGCAGAAACAAAAAGACTCAATTAGTTGATGCTTTAAATAATATTTAGATCCAGCTAACTAACCAATTAAACCGGATTAAACTAAAAGTTATCGACATTTAGAATTATTTTAACCGACCGAAAATCTTTTATACTAAGGAAGCTATTATTTATTCTAATAATGGCTTTTTTTGTTTTTGATAATGATTGCTGCTTGGGAATCTTGACTAAGATATTTTTATGAAATTGATTTCTTATTCTGGAAATTGGTGGTGATTCTGGTCCTAAGACATCGTTTTTAAAAACCTGCTTTAAAGATTTCGCCAACCAGACTGAGGCGGCATCTACCTTATTATAGTCTTTATGTTTTAAAGTTATCTTTATTTGTTTATAAATAGGCGGATATTTATAATTATAACGATCGTTCATTTGCTCATTATACATCTCCACATAGCTATTAGTAGACACTTGCTGTAATATATTATGGTATGGGTTATATGTTTGGATCAATACTTTTCCCCGTTCATCTGTACGCCCTGCTCTACCCGATACCTGCAACATGAGTTGAAAACTACGTTCATGCGCTCTAAAATCTGGAAAATTCAGCATATTATCTGCATTCATAATACCAACCAACTTGACATTTCTAAAATCTAAACCTTTAGTTAGCATTTGTGTTCCCACTAAAATATCTATTTCCTGTTGCTCTAAAGCTGTAATTATTTTTTCATAACCATATTTTCCTCTTGTGGTATCTAAATCCATTCTTGCTACCTTATAATCTGGAAACAGTAATTTTACTTCTTCCTCAATTTGTTCGGTACCAAACCCTTTAGTATCTAACTCGGCACCACCACAAGCCATACAATCTTTTATCATAGCTGAGTTATAACCACAATAATGACAACGCAATTGATTTCTATATTGATGAAAGGTTAAACTAACATCACAATTAGGACATTGTGGTGAATTACCACATGTATTACATTCTACTATGGGAGAAAAACCACGTCTGTTTTGAAATAAAATAATTTGATGTCCTTCACGTAAAGTTTCGGTCATTTCTTCGATAAGTCTATCACTAAAATGCCCTTTCATTAACTTCTTCTTGAACTTATCTTTAATATCAATTAATTCAATATCTGGCATCAAAACATCATTGTAACGTTTAGTAATTTCTACTAAGCCATATTTACCTTGTTTGGTATTAAAGTAACTTTCTAAACTTGGTGTTGCAGATCCTAAAAGTATTTTCGCTTCGTGCATATATGCTAATACAACAGCAGTATCGCGAGCATGATATCGTGGCGCAGGGTCAAACTGCTTAAAAGATTGCTCATGCTCTTCATCAACAATTATAAGCCCTAAATTATCGAATGGTAAAAAAATAGAAGAACGCGCTCCCAAAACTATTTTGGCTTTCCCTGAATTATTTAAAACATGATTCCAAACCTCAACCCGTTCATGCGATGAATATTTAGAATGAAAAACAGCGACTTCCTCTCCGAAATAATTCTGTAATCGCGTTATTAACTGTGTTGTTAACGCTATTTCTGGCAACAAATAAAGCACTTGCTTCCCTTTCTTTAAAGCATCTTCAATTAATTTGACATAGACTTCTGTTTTTCCAGAAGAAGTTACTCCATGAAGCAATGTAACGGCATGTTTATTAAAAGAGTCCTTTATTTCCTTTAAAGCTACTTCTTGATATTTGTTAAGGTGTTTTGTTGCTTCATTTTCATCTCCAGAATATTGAACACGATCGGTTTGAATATAATACTCTTCAAGCACCCCTTTATCAATCAACGACTTTATAATAGCATTAGATGCCCCACTTTCTGTAGATAATTCTGAAACCTTTACGGGCTTTTTTGTGGTTGCAGAAACAGAAAACAAGGTCATAATTACTTGTCGCTGCTTAGGTGCTCTGCTCAGGTCTTCTAATAATTTTTGAAGCGCCGTTTCTGAAGAAAAATTTGAATGCAATTTTACATATCGAACTAATTTAGGTTTGTATTTTTCATAGACTTCTTCCTCAACAGAAATAGCTTCCTTTTCTATTAATCGCTTAATAACTGGTAATACATTTTTCTTATCAAGGATATTAGAAATATCATGAATTTTTAAAGAGGATTGGTGGTTTAGTGCTTCGTAAACCAAAAACTCATCATCTTTTAATACCGTTTCATCAATATCTTTAATATTATTTTTTAAAACAACCGTTTCACTTTCTAAAATAAAACCACTAGGCAAAGCTGCTCGCATCACATTACCTAACGTACACATATAATAGTCGGCTATCCATTGCCATAATTGTAACTGTTTTTCATTTACAACAGGAACCTCATCTAAAATTTGCTGAATATCTTTAGCTTCATAAGCTGTTGGAGGCTCGTTATGCACTCTATAAACAATACCTGTGTATATTTTAGATTTCCCAAAAGGTACCGCTACTCGCATGCCTGGTTTTAAAAAATCATATTCAGAAGCACTTATACTATAAGTAAATAGTTTTTTAAGAGGTACGGGGATTATAACATCTATAAAATACTGCATAACTTAACAGCTTTTACGTAGTTTATTCAATGAAGCATTTAACTCATACCCTAACAATAAAATATTAGCATTAAGCCACAAATAAAACAATAAAATTAATAAGGCTCCAATAGAACCGTAAAGCTTATTATATTGTCCGAAATTTTCAATATACAGACCAAACAGGTAAGATGACAAAATAATTAGCAATGTTGTAAATAACGCGCCTACTGAAAAGAAATTAGAATGTTTTCCTTCTTGCGTACCAAAATAATATAAAGTAGCTGTTGCTAAATACACCATAATAACAAAGAATGCATAAGTAGCAATATCGGTCCACAACACATTTTGGTTTTCCATTTGGTATCCTTTATTTTCTAAAGCACCTAATAATTCCTGTACTACATATATTTGAAAATAACCTAAAACTGCTATGGTTACAATAAGTAAAAAAGCCAATATTAATGCAATACTCAAGGCATACAAATATTGTTTAAAGACGTTACGAGTTAATTGCTCATGATACGAATTTTCAAAACCAGAGAACACAGCATTTACTCCATTTGCCATTAACCCTATTGATAATACAAAAACAGACGATAACAGTCCGCCTCGTTGCGTTTGATCAATATTTTCAAATATATTTTCAAAGAAAAAATCGGATGTATTGGGTGGTAAAAAGGACTCTAAAAAAGCTAGAAATTCAACTTTAAAATCATCTATTGGCACATAAGGAATAATGATTAGCACAAATAACAGAAAAGGAAACAAAGCCATAAAAAAACTAAAGGCGATAGCACTTGCCCGTGTTGTTAAAGCCCCCCTTACAATACCTGTAATATAAAGTTCTAATAAATCGTAAAATGAGAGTCCCTCGAGACCTGGTAATTTCACCTGCTTAAAAACCCGTACTAAGACATTTATTACTGGAATCTTATCAAGCTTGTCTTCAATGGGTTTGGTCATTAATTTAATTTGAAAGTTTAAAAGTTTATCGTTTAACACAAAAAACCTAAACTAATTTAAATAGTAATAAAAACTAGTTCACAGCCTTTAAACTTAAATCCATATTATGGACTGAATGTGTTAAAGCACCACATGAAATATAATTCACACCACATTCTGCATAGTGTCTAATTGTGACTTCGTTTATATTACCAGAAGATTCAGTAAGACATTTACCATCTATCAGCTTTACAGCTTTCCTTGTATCTTCATAATCAAAGTTATCAAGTAAAATTCTATAGATACTGTCACTTCTTAATATTTCTTCAACCTCAGCCAAGTTTCGGGCCTCAACCATAATTTTTAAATCTTTACCAGTTTCTCTTAGATAGGATTTTGTCATTTCAATGGCTTTTGTAATGCCCCCAGCAAAATCGATATGATTATCTTTAAGCATGATCATATCATACAATGCAAATCTATGATTTTCTCCGCCTCCAATAACTACTGCCCATTTTTCTAATACGCGAATTCCAGGTGTTGTTTTACGAGTATCTAGAATTTTTGTATTGGTTCCATTTAATAAATCGACAAACATTCTTGTTTTAGTAGCGATTGCACTCATACGCTGCATCGCATTTAAGACTGTACGTTCTGCCTTTAAAATAGACTGAGAAGATCCTTCAATGTACATCACAACATCACCATACGTAACTTCTGTTCCGTCTTCTATTTTAACATCTAATTTTAGGTTTTTATCAACATAGGCTAATACTTTTTTGGCAAAGTTAACCCCCCCAATAATACCTTTGTCTTTAACTAAAATTTTCGCTCTCCCTTTGGCGTTTTCTGGAATACAAGCTAATGAACTATGGTCACCATCTCCTACATCTTCTCTTATTGCATTGGAAATTATCATTTTAATTTCTGCATCAAATTGCTCTTGTGTTATCATATACTTAGTCAGTTTGCAACAAAAATAAGAAATTGATTTGCTAAATTAAATTTTACATTTGTGAAATTTTTATTTTTTTCATCATTAAATATGTTTTTCATAAATACTAAACAGTAATTTTGCCATTATGACTATAAAACTTCTTGCCATTGGAAAGACTGATAACAAGGAACTACAATCTTTAATTGATGAATACACTCGGCGTTTAGGATTTTATATTAAATTTTCGCTAGAAATTATTCCAGATATAAAAAATGTAAAGAATTTAAGCGAAGAACAACAAAAACAAAAAGAAGGAACGCTTATTTTAAACAAACTTACCCCAACCGATGTTTTGATTTTATTAGACGAAAAGGGGAAACAATTCAATTCTGTCGATTTTTCTGGCTACTTACAAAAACACATGAACTCTGGCATTAAACAATTGGTTTTTGTTATTGGCGGCCCTTATGGTTTCTCACAGGATGTTTATAATAAATCAAATGGGAAAATATCATTATCAAAAATGACATTTTCCCATCAAATGGTCCGTTTATTTATTATTGAACAACTATACAGAGGGTTTACTATTTTAAAGAACGAGCCTTATCATCATAGATAAATCATAAATTCTCTAATTCTAACCGTTCTTTCTTAGTAAGCTTAGCTACAACTAAGTGATAAGAGATATCTAGCCATTCGTATAATAGTTTATCTGGAATCGAACCATCAACCAAAACCCGACTCCAATGTTTTTTACTAAAATAGGACGGTTCTTCCAATGCATCATATTGCACACGAAGTTCTTCTATAGTTTCTGGCTCGCATTTGATACTAAAACTAGCAAATGTGTCTATATCTGTAGCCGTAAACATCTTACCTTTTACTTTAAAAACAAGCACATTGGGCAACTTAGAAAAAGGAATGGACTCAGTGACTCCTTTTTTAGATAAACAATACGATCTGTAAGCTTCAATATTCATTTCATGGAAATATTAATACTTAAATCAATGCGTTTTATAAACTTCTTTTCGTTTTTCTAATTGACGTTCTAAATCCTTTACAGTCTCTCTCACAGACACTTCAAAATTACGTTCATTTGAAGTTGCAAAAATCCGAGGACCTGGTAAACTTAATTCTATGTTGCAAATTTTACCTGTATCATGCTGATTTTCATCTTGCTTAAAATGCACATTTGCACTTATTAAAAACTCGTATCTGTTAAATATTTTTTTTAATTTTTCTTCTGCGAAAGTCGAAAGTGTTTCACTTACATCTACACCTACATATTGAATATTTACTGTCATAATTATTTCTATTTTTAATATTTAGAATTCCAATCTAAGATACTCGTTTTTTTAATAATTTACAGTGACATAAATCATAAAAAAGTTATAAAATATTTTCACTTATGAATCTATATAGTAGTATTTTTGGAAACTTAAACTCATTTAAAATATGCAACTTGTTTTCGCAACCAACAATCTTAATAAAATAAAAGAAGTACAAGCTTTAATTCCGAATCATATTAAGTTATTAAGTTTAAAAGAGATAGGTTGTTTTGAGGATATTCCAGAAACTCAAAGTACGATTGAAGGCAATAGTATTGAAAAGGCAGCATATGTAAAAACACATTATGGGTATGATTGTTTTGCTGATGATACGGGATTAGAAGTAGAAGCCTTAAACGGTGCTCCTGGGGTTTATTCAGCCCGTTATGCTGGTGAGCAACGTAGTGCTGATGATAATATGAATAAATTACTAACCGAATTAAGCACTAAAACCAATAGAAATGCCCAATTTAAAACCGTAGTTACGTTACAGCTTAATAATAAGCAACACACCTTTACTGGGACATGCAAAGGAGAAATAACCAGTACTAAAAGCGGTGAACTTGGTTTTGGTTATGATCCTATTTTTAAACCTAAAGGGTTTCAGCAAACTTTTGCAGAAATGGATTTAAGCTTAAAAAATGATATTGGTCACCGAGGAAAAGCCATACTTCAATTAGTTGATTTTTTAAATTCTTAACTCTTAAAAAATCAGGTATAAAAAACCAAACTTCGTGTTGGTAGTTAATATTCTTTATGTTACTTTTAATCTATGACAGAGGAAGATATAGAAAAAGAAAATGCAGCAATTACTAAAGCCTACAAAGAATTATTAAAAGTTAGTTATACAACCTTATCTGATGATGACAAAAAACTCATCCGTAAAGCTTTTGATGTTGCTATAGATGGTCATAAGGATCAACGTAGAAAATCTGGAGAAGCTTATATTTTCCATCCTTTAGCCGTTGCAAAAATAGTGGCCCAGGAAATTGGGTTGGATGGCACTTCCATTGCTGCTGCTCTACTCCACGATGTTGTTGAGGATAGCCCAGATTACTCTATAAAAGATATTGAAAAACTATTTGGAAAAACAGTAGCAACTATTGTAGATGGTCTCACAAAAATATCTTCTTTAAGTAAGGAGAAAGACATGGACGTGTCTTTACAAGCAGAAAATTTTCGTAAAATGCTGCTTACACTTAATGATGATGTACGTGTAATTATAATAAAAATTGCAGACAGACTCCATAATATGCAAACGATGGCGTCTATGCGTCCAGACAAGCAAGAAAAAATAGCCTCTGAAACTTTATACATCTATGCTCCTCTAGCACACCGAATTGGTTTATATAATATTAAAACCGAACTTGAAGATTTAGGCTTAAAATATACCGAACCAGATGTTTATAATGATCTTTATGATAAAATTAAAGAAAGCAAAGAAGAGCAAGATACATATATAGAAGAATTTAGTGAGGTTATAAAAACATCATTAAACAAGGAAAATTTTGAATACAATATAAAAGGGAGACCAAAGTCTATTTTTTCAATTAGAAAAAAAATGCTTAAACAAGGGGTTTCTTTTGATGAAGTATACGATAAGTTTGCAATAAGAATTATTTATAAAACTGAAGAGGCTAATGAGAAATTTTTAGCCTGGAAAATATACTCCGTAGTAACAGATCACTTTAGACCAAACCCAATACGCCTCCGTGATTGGATTTCTTCTCCGAAATCTACGGGATATGAGGCCTTGCATATTACTGTTATGGGACCTAAGGGTCGTTGGGTTGAAGTTCAAATACGCAGTGAACGTATGAACGAAATAGCAGAGAAAGGTTATGCTGCGCATTACAAATACAAACAAGACAACGAGAAAGAAGATAATTTAGAAAACTGGATTAATAAACTTCAGGAAGCTTTAGAAAACCCAGACACAAACGCTGTAGATTTCGTTGAGCAATTTAAACTCAACCTGTATTCTCAGGAAATATTTGTATTTACACCTACTGGAGAACTAAAATCATTGCCAAAAGGTGCCACATCATTAGATTTTGCTTTTAATATCCATACCGAAGTTGGAATGCGAACAAGAGGCGCCAAAGTCAATGGCAAATTAGTACCGTTAAGTCACAAATTACAAAGTGGAGATCAAGTAGATATTTTAACTTCTGAAAGTTCTAAACCTAATGCGAACTGGCTAGATTATGCAACCACTGCCAGAGCCAGAGGTAAAATAAAATCAGCTTTAAAAGAAGATAAAAAGCGCATAGGTGAAGATGGTAAAGAAATTCTTAGAAGAAAATTAAAACAACTAAAAATCACACTTAATGAAGCTTCTATTAATCAGTTGGTTAATCATTTTAAGCTTAAAACAAGCCTAGATCTATTTTATCGAGTTGGTATTGGTTCCATTGATAATACCATGCTTAAAAGCTACGCTGCTTCTAGAAGTAATGCTTTAATGAGTTTTATTAAAAATAAAATTTCAAGAAAAGCAACCATTAAAAAAGAAGATTTAGAAAAAGAAGAAGTTACAGCTAAGTATGATTCTTTAGTTTTTGGTAAAGAAGAAGAAAAACTTGACTATAAAATATCAAATTGCTGTAATCCAATTCCTGGAGATGAAGTTTTTGGGTTTCTAACGGTTAATGAAGGAATTAAAATTCATAAAAAAAATTGTCCTAATGCACTTAGTTTACAATCTAATTATGCTTACAGAATTATGCAGGCTAAATGGATTGATTCTACACAACAAGAATTTCTAGCACAAATTAAAGTCACAGGTATTGACCATATAGGCTTGGTGAGCGATATTACTTCTATTATTTCAGACAATATGCATGTGAATATGAAAAGCTTAAGTTTTGAAAGTGATGACGGATTATTTTCTGGAAAAATCAATGTTCTTGTAAAAAATAATACCATCATAAAAAAGCTTTTAGAGAAACTTAAAAAAATTAATGGTATAGATAAGGTTACTAGAGTGTAAAAAAAGTGTAAATTTGCGACGAAATTATGAATGCAAAGGCAGATACAAAAAATCAAGACATAGTAAAAAGCGTATTTACTAGCTTTTTAGAAGGTAACGGGCATCGAAAAACCCCCGAACGCTATGCTATACTGCAAGAAATCTATAATAATACAGAGCACTTCGATATAGAATCATTGTATCTTAGTATGAAAAACAAGAAATATCGTGTGTCTCGTGCTACACTATACAATACTATAGAATTACTTCTAGAATGTGGTTTGGTAAGAAAACATCAGTTTGGACAAAACCAAGCACATTACGAGAAATCATATTTCGACAGACAACACGATCATGTTATACTTACAGATACTGGGGAAGTAATAGAATTTTGTGATCCCAGAATTCAATCTATAAAAAAAACAATCGAAGAAATCTTCGATATTGAAATTAATAACCATTCACTCTATTTTTACGGAAATAGAAAATCAAACACTTAACTAATTTTTACAATGGCAGTAGATTTACTACTAGGATTACAATGGGGAGACGAAGGCAAGGGAAAAATTGTTGACGTACTTACCTCAAACTATAATATTATAGCACGTTTTCAAGGAGGTCCCAATGCTGGACATACTTTAGTTTTTAATGGCAGAAAACATGTTTTACACACCATTCCTTCAGGGATATTCCATGATGATGCTACAAATTTGGTAGGTAATGGTGTTGTTATAGATCCTGTTATTTTTAAAGGAGAACTAGATAAACTAGAAGAACAAAATGTAGATTACAGAAAATCCTTAGTTATCTCTCGTAAAGCACATATCATTTTACCAACACACCGTTTGTTAGATGCTGCAAGTGAAGCTTCTAAAGGAAAAGCCAAAATAGGTTCTACCCTTAAAGGTATTGGTCCAACGTATATGGACAAAACAGGTAGAAATGGTATTCGTGTTGGTGATTTAGAATTAAGTGACTGGAAAGAACGTTATAGAGCATTGGCTAATAAGCATGAATCTATGATTTCTTTTTATAACGTAGACATAGAATATGATTTAGCAGAACTTGAAGTAGAATTTTTTAAAGCTATTGAAGTTTTAAAATCTTTAAAGTTTATAGATTCTGAAGAATATATTTATCAAGCACAAAAATCTGGACAAACTATTCTGGCTGAAGGTGCTCAAGGGTCATTATTAGATATCGATTTTGGAACCTACCCTTTTGTAACATCTAGTAACACAACCGCTGCAGGTGCTTGTACAGGTTTAGGTGTGTCTCCAAACCAAATTGGTGATGTATTTGGTATTTTTAAAGCCTATACAACACGAGTAGGCTCTGGTCCGTTTCCAACCGAACTTTTTGATAAAGATGGTGAAGATATGGCACGTATTGGTAATGAGTTTGGTGCTACTACAGGACGTCCAAGACGTTGTGGTTGGTTAGATTTAATAGCGCTTAAATACGCATGTCAAGTCAATGGTGTTACACAATTAATGATGATGAAAGGCGACGTACTTTCTGGTTTTAAAACTTTAAAAGTATGTACTGCTTATAAATATAAAGGTGATGTTATTGAACATTTCCCTTATAATATTGAACCAGAAAATGTAGAACCAATTTATACCGAGTTTAGTGGTTGGGATGAGGATTTAACAGAAATGTCTGAAGCCTCTCAATTACCACAAGCTTTAAACGAGTATATTGCTTTCTTAGAAAAAGAATTAGAAATTCCTATTACTATTGTTTCTGTAGGACCAGATAGAAAACAGACTATTTTTAGAGAACAGTTAGTTCACTAAATATTATCATATATATTTATACAGAAAGCCTCGTAAATTAATAAATTTACGAGGCTTTCTTACTTTTGCATGATAAGCATCTAAGGCTTAAACTAGTTATATTCTATATACAATATTAACTACCATCATAAATTGTCCATCCATCATCTGTTAAAACTTTTCTTGCTGCCAGTGCTTCTGCAGAAGTAGCTATAACATCTCCTACCTCTAGTATAACATCACTCTGATGGGATTGACCAGCAAAATTAATCAAAAGATTCTCATAACTAGCCTTGGAAAATGAGGTCGCACCAACAAACATATTATGCATATTAGTTACATTAGCAATGTTCCATTGACTAACATCTGGATTCGCAGATGTAGCTTGAAAAAACATATACCTCATATTAACTACATTAGAAACATCCCAATCGCTGACATCTGGATTTGCGGATGAAGCTTCTCTAAAAATGTTATCCATATTGGTTACATTAGAAACATTCCATTTACTAACATCTGGATTTGCAGATGTAGCAGCACTAAACATATGCCTCATGTTAGTTACATTAGAAACATCCCAGTTACTAACATCTGGATTAGCTTTAGTTGCTTTTGAAAACATAAGATCCATTTCAGCTCCTTCTCTTAAATTAGGAGTATCTGTAGCAAGAACTTCGAGGTTTGAACATTCATAAAACGCTCTTGTCATAGTTATCCATTCTCCAGTACCCCATTGATCTACAGAAATCAGTTTTGCCTTCTCTTCTGTTGAAAGTTTAAAACAATATATAGAAGGAAAGACACCACTAATTCTAATAGTATGTTCACCAGGCGTATCAAAAGTATGGGTTACATCCCCTGTAATTCCTGTTTCATCTGGCGTACCATCATTATCCCAATCAACATTATAGTTATAATTGGGTTTATTAGGATCAAATTCAGGATTCGTAGGTATCGTAATTTCTGTAGCATTCCAGGTTATTATAAATTCTGATCCTTCTGAAATTTGTTCTGTTACAGTAATAACCCACTGTTGTATAATATTCTCTTCTATTTTTGCAGTAATATTTACAGTTCCCTCAGCAACGCCTGAGACAAGCCCATCACTATCCACCGTTGCAATAGCAGGATCATCACTAGTCCACACGATACTTTCATTCGAAGGATTGATTAACTCTAACTGTTTTTTAGTACCCTTTAAAAGACTACCGTTTTCCGTATTAGGCATATCATCTGTAGGTTTCGAGTCATCTGATGAGCATGAGACCATGATAGTAACAATAAATACCATAGCCATTCTAAATAATTTAATCATAATTTGGGTTTTTAAATGTTTTACCTGTATATACGCCCAACTTTTAGAATTTAGAAGTCGTTACAGACTTAATTTGGTCAATAGCATTGTTTTCATGGTGAACAAACAGAAATAAAGGGTAAATAAAACTTTATTTTCACATCTTAATTGAAACTCGAAGTTATTTATTTTGGTTTAAAATGTCTACAATATTTTTGGAAAACAAAAAACATTCTCATACTTAATTAAGTATAAAGACTACTACTCAAGTAGTCTTTTTCTTTTATATTTGCTCTATGGGGGAATTCAATTTTAATGTATATAATGTCCTTATTCTTGCAGGAATTATTCATGGTTTTATTTTTAGTTTGATTATTTTCTTAAATAAAAATCTTAATTCAAAAACTAATTATTTCCTTGCGTTTACCATTTTATCTTTAGCTTTTAGCAACTTACAATATTGGTTTATAGATACTGGGATAATACCAAGACATAAATACGACAATAATAACTTATTATTTATTCCTTTCGAGTTTTTAATGCTCCCCTTCTTTTTTCTTTTTGTTAAAAGTTATCTCGATAAAAAAATAAAAAGGCATGAATACATATTATTTATTCCCTTTTTACTAAGTATGATCTATTTATTAGTTAGAAACTTTCTAAATGATGACCTAGCTATTATAAAAATTTTCAATTTAGTTGTAGAATATATTTCTATTATTTTCTCCATGACTATAATAGTCCTCGTTTTTAGATTACTAATAGTTTATCAAAAAAGCCATTCAAAATATAACATCTATGATGTCACCATAAAAACACAATGGCTTAAAAGAATTTTATTTTTAGGAATTTTACTTTGTGTTTTATGGGGTATTTCACTAAGTATTTTTAAAAACTTATTTAATGAAGGATATTATTATCTATACCCATTATGGATTGGCATGTCTATTTTAATTTATTGGATAGGTTACTCTGCTATTTTACAAAAGCATTTATATCAAGAAAGAAAAGAAATAAGAAGCAAAATATCTCTTAAATCATATGAAAAATCACTAATAATAGCCAAAGAAGAAAAATCAGCAACCTATTCAAAAATTAATACTTTTATAATTGATAGCAAATTACATTTAGATCCATCTTTATCTTTAAAAACACTTTCTAAAAAGCTTAGCTTGAGTGAGGGCTATATTTCTCAGCTTATAAATAAAAACTCTAGTTTAAATTTTAACGACTATATAAATTCATTAAGGATTAATGATGCCAAAGCTATGTTAACCAATATTGAATATGAAAATTATACAATTATTGCCATAGGCTTAGAAGCTGGGTTTAATTCCAAATCTAGCTTTTACACTGCTTTTAAAAAATTAACAGGCAAAACCCCAATAGAATACAAAAAAGGTGTCCGAAATATGTAACTTTACATAAATACTGGATATTAATATCTCAAAAGCACTATAATATTGTTTCATCTATTAACAAAAATATAATATTATGAAACAAACATTTTTTAAAGTATTTCTCCTATTTTTTATTACAATCATATTGACTAATTGTGAAAAAGATTCTTTAGATCAAATAAAGCAACAAAATGTTTATGAAAATTACATAGTAAGACCAATAGCACTAAATGATTTTATAAAATCTAATGTTTATGAAACATTCAAAAAAAATATAATAAGTCATAAAAAAAAATAATTCAAATTCAAAGATTACTAATTCAGACAATAAATTCGAATTTACAAGTAATAAAGTACAACGCGCCTATGTAAACGGACAGACAATCTATACTATGGCTATTAAAAATACTAATATTGAAGATAAAAACTATGATTTGAATCTTTTAATAAAAGAAAATGAATTAGGTACTAGTACTTTTTTAGTTAAGTACCCCAAACAAGGTGGTAATATTATCATGCAGCCAATAAATCAAGATTGGTCAAATAAAAGCTCTAAATCACCTACATCTAAGAGTAGCGGTAGCTGTACCACAATACTATGGTCTACTACAACCCCTTGTTCTTGCAACCCTCAACATACATCTGGCCATTGCACTTGTGGCACTAGTACTCCTGGAACTCATTACTCTCATAATAGTGGTACTATTACATTTTGTGTAGCCCCCCGATAGTAGTTGAATCCCCTCCTAGTACTTGCTTAGGCTGTACCTCTCCTGTATCTAATGCTGGAGGAGGGGGGATTACTAACGGAGGCGAAAGCTCAAATCCAGATTATACACCTATTTACATCTATGAAGGAGAGGAAGAATGTTATGCCGACGGGACTTGTACTCCTCCTTTGTATTGGGCTCAAGTGGAATCTGAAGAAGTCCCTAAAGTTATTACCAATATTATGATTGATGTAGAAAGCACTCCGAAAATTGAAGATATAAAGAAAGAATTAAAATCTTTTGATAAATCAAAGCCAGCCAAACTAACTATTTTTGTTGAACAAGCTATTGAAAATTCAAGAGAAGTAACAGCTAGACTTGGACATACATTTGTTGGAATTGAACAAGAAGGTATAATACGTCACTTAGGTTTTTATCCTGATAACGGTGGTGGTGCAAACTTAATTAGCAATCAAAATAGTGAAATACATGATAATTCTGGGTCGCCATTTCATGTTAGTATAACTATACAAATTTCATCAGGACAATTAAGTAGTATTATTAATTACATAGAAAATTATCCTACTAAATATGATTTAAATAATTATAATTGTTCAGATTTTGGTATTGGAGTAGCATCATTAGGGGGGCTAAACTTACCTTCAACAATTGGTGTAGGTTCTCAATTTGGCATAGTACTTTTTGAAGGGAGAAATCCTGGTGATTTAGGTGAAGATATGAGAAATTTCTCTTTACCATCTGGAGCAACTAGAAATTTAGTAGGAGGAAATACTCCAGCTAGATCTGGCATATAAAATAAATATAGAATTATGAAACAATTATTTTTAGCACTATTAACTTTAGCTATGCTATCTTGTAAAGAAGAAAATAAAAACAATGTAATAGAAGGAAACATTTACCTCAAGTTAATCGATTTTCACAGTTTAGTATATAATTTACCTGATGAAAAATTAAAAGAATTCAAAAATAAGATTATCAATATAAATCAAGACAATGCTTCTGGATCAGAGAAAAAACTAGTTAGTTATTTTATGATCTTAATAGAAAATAACATATTTAATAAACCACACTTTAAATTAAAATTAGAATCAGGAAAAATAATAAACGTATATACTAATGAAGATGAATATAAAAAGTTATCTAAGGAGCTTAATAACTTTGATAAATACAAAGAAAAAATTAGTATAAAACTAAAAGGTATCGAAATACCCAACAATATATTAGATGCTGATGATATTTTTAATAAAACCATCTTTCATGCTAAAGAAATTATTTCTGTTGAAAAAACTAAAGGCGTCACCGATTGGGTTAAATAACAAATTAAAATTCGAATACAAAGTACGCTTCAGAATATCTTAGAGCGTTTAATGTTATAAGTTTAGTACTTACTTCAATTTTCTTTTTGTTATTCTCTTTTTTTAACGAAAAATAAAGTCTCATATTACTTATAATAATTGTACTTGTTATTTTTTTAATATATATATATTATACAATAATATAGGAATAAATTGTAAATAAAAAACACCTAATATAACCATGAAAAATCTATTTTATGTCTTATTTTTGATATTATCAATCTATGCCGATTCACAAACAAAACCAATAGACTCTCTTAGGTTTATTAGCCAAAATAGAATTAAAAACGATTTGATAAAAATAACCCAAACCCCAAAAAGCAGGAATTATCAAAATATAAAATCTCTCAATATTGTAGCTAATTATATTAAATCTGAATTAACCAAGGTTTGCGATTCTACAAATTTCCAACCATATCAAGTGAATGGAAACACTTATAAAAATATTATTGGCTCTATTGGTGTAAAACACAAAAAACGAATTATTATTGGAGCCCATTATGATGTATTCGGCAATCAACAAGGAGCCGATGATAATGCCAGCGGAGTTAGTGGATTATTAGAATTAGCTCGCTTGCTTTCTCAAGAAAAATTAAATTATAGAATCGATTTTTTGGCTTACACCTTAGAAGAGCCTCCTTTTTTTAGAACACAACAAATGGGAAGTTATATTCATGCAAATTATTTGTATTTAAACAACATTCCTGTAAAAGGTATGATTTGTTTAGAAATGATTGGTTATTATAACGATAAAAAAGGTTCGCAAAGCTACCCCATACCCGAAATGGCTTTAAAGTATGGTGATACAGCAGATTTTATTACTGTAGTTCAGAATGAAAAAAGTGGAGAATTTGGTAATCAAATTAAATTATTAATGAAAAAACAAAACTTTATTAAAACCAATTCTTTTAAAGGATCCCATTTGGTAAGGGGTATTGATTTTTCCGACCATTTAAATTATTGGAATTTCAACTATCCTGCCGTAATGATTACAAATACATCTTTTTATAGAAATAAAAATTATCATACAAAAAATGACACCATTGAATCCTTAGACCTTAATAAAATGAGTGCTGTAATTGAGCAATTATATATAACCATAAAACAATTAAAATAATTCCACCTCAGAATCCTATATATCAAATACTTCAATTTTTTGGGGTGTTTTTTGTTTACACATAAATCATAAAAAATACCCAGTAGATAATTAAATCATATCCTTTGAATCTAACAATATTTTAAAAGAAAGCTTTTCCTGCTGAAAACTCAAAACTTAAAAAGTTAAAAACAAACATCATCTACGAAGTAGTATTTTTCTTTACATTTGTTTTATGAATGCTCTAAATTTTAATATTTATAATTTAATAATTATTTCTGGTGTAGTCCATGGATGGTATTATTTTCAGCTTAATCGTTATTGGACAAAAAAAAACATATAACAAATAACACTGTTTATTTAGGTCTTACTGTACTTTTCTTATCACTAAGCAACCTCCAATATTGGTTAATTGACACGGAAATTGCAAACAAGTATAAATTTTTAAGTTATATATTCATTCCTTGGTAATAGTTAATTTCACCTATGTTCTATTTATATGTTCACAAATTTATTGGTCGTAAAAACTAAATTTTAAAACTAAATACTACTTTAAAACATATAAAACAGTACTTGTTACTATCTCAAGCACCATCTCTTATTCTCTTCTCTTGCGCCTTACGTTACAAGTGTTTTATGTATAATCTATCTAAAGGCATAAGCAAAATATCAGTGAAGTGACGTTTAGTTTGAAGTAAACCTTATTAATAGTTAAAAAATCATGAAAAAAAATAATTATTGGAATCCTTATTTCAACTTCTTTTTTCTGTTTTGGACAAAACAAAAAATTTGAAAACTGGACAGAAAAAGAAAAGATCAAATATCAGAAACTAATAGAATTTGCTCAATATGTGAATGGAAAAGAAAAACCTGAAAACCCTGAAGGCACTTTATGGTTTGATGAAAAATCTAACAAATTAATTGCTAGGATTTTATTAAATCAAGGCGAGTATCGGTATTTTTCATCTTATAACTAGCTATGAATCAATATAGCATATCAATAAACTATAGACCATTACATTACCTCACTAAAAAAAGTCGCTATAACATAAAATATTGAATTACTATTAAACCAAGTATCTAAAATACCCTGAAGCGTTTTTGCTTTATCACAAATCATAAAAAAAGCCTAACAGATAATTAAACACCATTATAATCGTTATTTTTGCGACAAACTTTTTCATTTTGAACAAAAAACTTCTTATATATTTCTTATTAGTTATTGGGTTTATTTCAATAACTACCAATGCTCAAGAAAAAAAGAAAATTGAAATTGAATATGCTGGCAAGCTAACTATTGATGAGAAAAATTATCCAGGTGCCAAAGTACTAACTCGTGACGATGCGCAACAAGTACACATAAAGCACAAGGGAGCAGATATGTGGTGTGATAAAGCTATACACTATGGTAAAGAGAACTTCATTGAAGCTTATGGTAATGTTCAAATGAAACAAGGTGACACGATTAACATGACTTCTAAATACGTTGAGTATAGCGGTGCATCTGGTCTCGCATTTGCAAGTGGCGATGTTATTTTAAAAGATCCAAATTCCACCATATCTTCAGACACTCTATACTTAGACCGCATTAAACAGCAAGCTTTTTATAAAAATGGTGGAACCGTTGTAAAAGATTCGTCTGGAACAATTACCAGTAAAATTGGCAGGTATTATATGGATATCCCAAAATATCAATTTGTTGAAGATGTGGTGCTCGTTAGTAAAGAATCGACTATTAACTCCAATTTTTTCGATTTCTATCCAGATACTGGTCATGCCTTTTTGTTTGGGCCTTCAACAATAACAACAGAAACTAGTGTAACTTATTGCGAAAAAGGGTTTTATGATACCGAAAATAAAGTAGGCTATGCTCTTAAAAAGGCAAAAATAAATTATGATAACCGTATCATAGAAGGAGACAGTTTATATTTTGACAATAACATTAGTTTTGCTTCCGCTACTAATAACATAAAAGTTACAGATACTATAAACAATAGCATTATAAAAGGGCATTACGCCGAGGTTTTTAAAGAAAAAGATTCCGTATTTATTACAAAACGAGCCTTAGCCATTACATTACAAGAAAACGATTCTATCTATATGCATGCAGATAAAATCATGGTAACTGGTAAACCCGAAAATCGGATTATAAAAGCTTATTACAATGCTAAAATATTCAAGTCTGATCTTAGTGGAAAAGCTGATTCTATAAATTCAAACCAAAAAACGGGTATTACAGAATTAATAAATATCCCTCGTTTTTCATCTGATGATAAATTTTCTAGCAAACGAAAACCCATCCTTTGGAATATCGCAAATCAAATGACAGGAGATACCATTCATTTAATTTCTAATACTGAAACAGAAAAAATAGACTCTCTAAGAGTTTTCGATAATGCCTTTATTATAAGTAAAGATACTATAAGTGAAGATGGTTATAATCAAATTTATGGTATGCGATTAGTAGGGCTGTTTAATGAAGAAAATAAACTAAGGCAAGTTGATATCATTAAAAATGCCGAATCTATTTTTTATACACGTAATGATAAACAAGAACTCATAGGCATTGACAAAGCAAAATCTGGAAGTATTTCCATGCTTTTTGCTGATGGCGATATTGAAGAATATAACCGAATAAATCAAGTGGATGGTAACTTGTATCCAGAATCTCAATATCCAGAAAAGGAAAAAATCTTAAAAGGTTTCGATTGGCGTGAAGACGAACGCCCCATGAGTGTTGATGATTTATTTAAAGATGACCCTCCTTTGGTTTTACCTGTTATTAAAGGGTTAGACGATTATATTCCCCAAGAAGAGTTCTTTGATGAAGACATGCTAAAGCGCATTGAAAATGCCGATAATCGTTCAAAAACGGATAAGAAGAACCCTTCGAAAGCATCAAGAAATATACCTAAGCCAGTAAAAAAGGGACAAAAGCTTTTAGCTCCGAAAATGGTAAAAAAATCGAAAGAAAAACTTAATAGCTCTAACGTTTTTCGTCAGCAATAATGAAGTCTGATTTTTTTAAATATCAAGCCCAAACAAGCCCACACCCATTAGCTATGGAAATTTCTCATGCCAGTGGTTCTTATATTTATGACACCAATAATAAAGCATATCTAGATTTTGTTGCAGGTGTATCTGCTTGCCCTTTAGGGCATAATCATCCTAAGGTTGTAAATGCCATTAAAGATCAATTGGATAGGTATTTACATGTTATGGTATATGGAGAATACATACAAAAACCCGCTGTAGAACTTGCCAAATTATTAGCTAATAATCTGCCTGATTCTTTAAAAAAAACATATTTAACCAATTCAGGCACCGAAGCCATTGAAGGCGCCCTGAAATTAGCAAAACGAGCTACAGGTAGAAGCGAAATCATTGCTGCACACAAAGCATATCATGGCAATACTATGGGGTCTATGAGTGTTATGGGGTTTGAAGAAAGAAAACAAGCTTACAGACCTTTATTACCAGATGTACAATTCATTACATTTAATAATGAAGCCGATCTGGAAGACATCACCACTAAAACAGCATGCGTTATTTTAGAAACTATACAAGGCGGCGCTGGTTTTATAGAACCTCAAAATGGGTATTTAGAAAAGATAAGAAGCCGTTGTGATGCTGTTGGAGCCCTTTTAATTTTGGACGAAATACAACCTGGTATAGGTAGAACAGGTAAACTTTTTGGGTTTGAACATTATAATTGTACTCCAGATATCTTAGTTACAGGTAAAGGTTTAGGTGGTGGCATGCCTATAGGCGCTTTTACAGCATCTGAAGAACTCATGGATTTGCTACAAGACAAACCTAAACTTGGGCATATTACAACCTTTGGGGGCCATCCAGTTATAGCAGCATCTGCCCTTGCAACCTTACAAGAAATTACAGAAAGTAACTTAATACATCAAACTTTAGAAAAAGAAAAGTTGTTTCGTAAACTTTTAGTCCATCCACTCATTAAAGAAATTAGAGGAAAAGGACTCATGCTTGCCATTATTACACCTTCAGAAGAAATAACAAATTCGTTAATTTTTAAAAGCCAAGAGCAAGGTTTAATACTATTTTGGCTGCTTTTTGAACCAAAAGCAGTAAGAATTACACCGCCTTTAACCGTTTCTAATGAAGAAATCACTAAAGGATGTGCTATAATCATTGAAATTTTAGACGAAATTCACAAGCAATCCAACTAGCTCAACTTTCTGAAAATCAAAACAGAAGAGCTAAAAAACCTCAAAAAAGGTGATATTGTTGATTACTTTGTTAAAAACATTTACCTAATTTATCGTTATAAACACAAATAGAAGCTTAAATTTATTCTAGTAGAAATCCACAAAAGTGCTTATGGAGTTTAGTCATAATGACAACAACAATTTGCCTCTATCAAAATTTGAATCGATGTTGAAAACTAATCATGTTTTGTTCTTCGATTCTGAAGAGTTTGAAAACATCATTCACTACTATCTTAACCAAGGTAAAATAGCTTTAGCAAAAAAAGCTATCAAATTAGGTTTAGACCAGCACACGACCTCTATTAATCTAAAACTTTTTAAAGTTGAAGTATATGTCTTTGAAGACAAACTAGTTGATGCAGATACTTTATTAAATGAGCTTTATAGTTTAGATCCTATGAATGAGGAAATCTATATTCAAAAAGCCAATATATTATCTAAAAAAGATGAGCATCAGCAAGCTATTGATGTATTAAAAAAAGCATTAGAACTCACAGAAGATGTCATCGATCTGTATTCTTTAATTGGAATGGAATATCTTTTCTTAGACCAATTTGAAAATGCTAAAATATATTTCATGAAATGTTTGGATGAAGATTTAGATGATTATTCTGCACTTTATAATGTAATATATTGCTTTGAGTTTCTAAGCCAAAATGAAGAAGCTATTTCTTATTTAAACATATTTCTAGATAAAAATCCATATTGCGAAGTAGCATGGCATCAACTAGGTAAACAATATTATACCTTAAAAAAATACGAAAAAGCACTAGCGGCTTTTGATTTTGCTATTATCTCTGACGATACCTTTGTTGGTGCCTATTTAGAAAAAGGGAAAGTGCTTGAAGAGTTAAAACGTTATGACGATGCTATAGAAAATTACAGTATTTCTTTAAAGCTAGACGAACCAACATCTTTTGCCTTATTACGTATAGGTAGCTGTCATGAAAAGTTAAAAAATGATGACTTAGCAGTTCAATATTATTACAAAACAGTTCATGAAGATCCGTTATTAGATAAAGGATGGATCGCCATAACAAAGTATTATAATAGTAAAAAAAATTACCAAAAAGCGCTATATTATATAAACAAAGCGATTAATATAGACCCTGAAAATGTTATCTATTGGAAATTATACTCACAAATTAACCAACGACTCTATTTTTATGAAGAAGCAGAACGTGGATTCAAAAAAACTTTAGAATTAGGTAATTATGAGCTCAATACATGGCTGTCTCGTGGTGATTTGTTAATTAAACTTGGCGAACCTCAAGCTGCTATTTATAATTTTGAACAAGCTTTGGAATTTTATCCAGAAAATGCAGAATTGGAATATCGTTTAGCAGGCTTGTACTTTTCTTTAAACGAAAATGATAAAGGTACATTTCATTTAAAAAACGGCATGGTTTCTAACGAAGAATATGCTTTTATAATTGAAGAACTTTTTCCTGAAGTTTCTAACAGAATGTTAGTAAAAACATTACTCAAAACAAACCTATAAGTCTACAGTTTTCTATCTCTTTAATTATTCCTTTTTTAGAAGTCTGGATGTCATACACATATCATTAATTCTTATTTCTGATTGAATTTTTAATCATGGATGTTTCATTAAAATGTATACCTTTGGTTTTAGTTTAAAAATCAGAATATGCAAAGACGTTTAATCGATTATTTAGTTATTTCTTTAAAGGGTTTAGCCATGGGGGCTGCAGATGCAGTACCAGGTGTTTCTGGTGGTACGATTGCTTTTATATCTGGTATTTATGAAGAACTGATTTCATCTATAAGCAACATAAATATTTCTCTTTTCAAAACGCTTTTCAGTAAAGGTTTAAAAGCTTTTTGGGAACAATTAAATGGTAACTTTTTACTGGCGTTAACATCTGGTATTTTAATAAGTTTTATCTCATTTATGAAGCTTGCTAAGTATTTATTAGAAAACCATCCTATTTTAATTTGGTCTTTCTTTTTCGGACTCATAGTCGCCAGTATTTATTTTGTTGGTAAACAAGTATCTAAATGGAGTATAACGGTTATCATAGCATTAATTATTGGTGCTGGTGTTGCATTTTATATTACCAGACTTCCTGCTTTAGCGGCCAACGAGAGTTCCCTGTTTTTATTCTTTGCTGGTGCCATTGCTATTTGTGCCATGATATTACCTGGTATTTCAGGATCCTTTATACTAATAATTCTAGGAGCATACAAAACGTTTAGCAACGCTATCCACGATGCAGATATAAAAAGATTTTTCATTTTTGTTGCTGGAGCTATTGTAGGATTGCTTAGTTTTAGTCGTGTTTTAAAATGGCTTTTCAAACATTATCATAATGTTACATTAGCATTACTTGCTGGTTTTATTTTTGGATCGTTAAACAAAGTATGGCCATGGAAAAAAACCTTAACATGGCATACTAATTCTAAAGGTATAGAAACACCTGTTTTACAAGAAAGTGTTTCACCTTTTTCTTTCGATGGTGAAAGTCAACTTACACTCTCAATTATTTTAATGATTATTGGTTTTTTAACTATTTTTATTCTGGAAAGAGTAGGTTCAAAAAAGCAATAAATGGAAAGTACCAGAACACTTACCGATAAAATTTTTCTTATCTTAAAAGGATTAGGAATGGGAGCAGCTAATAAAGTTCCTGGTGTATCTGGTGGTGTTGTTGCCTTTGTAGCTGGTTTTTACGAAGAGTTTATTTATTCACTCAAAAAAGTAAATGGCAAAGCTTTTAAATTACTTATTAATGGGCGATTTAAAAGTTTTTTTAATTATATAAATGGCCGTTTTTTGAGTCTACTCTTTTTAGGAATGGTTATTAGCTATTTTAGTATTTCTAAAGTTTTAGATTATTTAATAAAATATTATGAGCTTTATGTTTGGAGTGTTTTCTTCGGAATGATTGTAGGCTCTATTTATTACATCAATAAAGATTTTAAAGATTGGAATTATAAAACGTATGCTTCATTAGCCATAGGAATTATTGTGGGTCTAAGTATTAGTTTTTTTAACCCTGCAAAAGAAAACGACAATCTTTGGTTTGTATTTTTTTGTGGTATTATAAGTGTATCCGGGATGACATTACCAGGGTTTTCAGGTTCTTTTATACTCATTTTACTGGGTAATTATGTTTTACTCTTAGTGGATTCCGTAAATGCACTTTATGATACTTTCTATGAAGTTTTAGGAGGAAATTTTACTTTTATAAGCAATACAGAACGCTTAAGAATGCTTAAAGTTTTAGCTGTTTTTACATTAGGATCTATAACGGGACTGGTCACTTTTTCTCATGTTTTAAGTTATATTCTAAAACATTATAAAAGTGTAACACTATCTGCCATTATAGGTTTTATTATCGGGTCTCTAGGCGTTGTATGGCCTTGGAAAGAAACAGTATATAAAACGAATATAGACGGGCATTATATATTAGACTCAACAGACCAAAAAATAATAGAAAATTATAGGCGCTTCATGCCAGAATTAAATACCGAAACATATTATGCTATAGCATTTGTTTGTTTTGGAATTGCTATTGTATTAGCCTTAGAGTGGTATGGCCAAAAAACTAGAAAAACACATGAATAAATTAGGACTTTTAGGTAAAAATATATCATACTCATTCTCAAGAGTATATTTTAAAAAGAAATTTGAAGATGAAAAAATAACCCATACTATATATGAAAACTTTGATATTGAAACGATCAATATATTTCCTTCTGTAATAAAGAATACTTCAAATTTAAAAGGACTCAATGTTACAATCCCATACAAAGAAGTTGTAATCCCATATCTTGATAAAGTAAATAAAAAAGCCAAAGAAATAGGTGCTGTAAATACTATAAAAATCACTAAAAAAGGGAAATTAATAGGTTATAATACAGATTACTATGGTTTCAAAAAAACGATTGAACCTTTTCTAAAACCACATCATCAAAATGCTTTGATTTTAGGAACTGGAGGTGCTAGTAAAGCGATAGCTTACAGTTTGAAAAAACTAGGTATTTCATATCAATATGTTTCAAGAAAACAATCAGAAGGAATTGGTTTTACTTACGATTCTTTAACTGAAAACGACATTAAAAACCATCAAATAATCATAAATTGTACCCCATTAGGAACGTTTCCAAATATTGATGATTGTCCAAATATTCCATACCAATCTATAACAAACCATCACATATTGTTCGATTTAATATATAACCCATCCGAAACTAAATTCTTAAAATTGGGCAAGCAAAATAATGCTACAATAATTAACGGACTTAATATGTTAAAATTACAAGCAGAAAAAGCTTGGTCTATATGGGGTTTGTAGTAAAAACCCTCACAATAGTTAAAACCCCTGGTTAATCTTTGTAAATAATGAGACTTGTTAGTATCTTTAAAGTCTAAAGAAATTTGATGAACCTTAACATTTTTTATAATGTCTGATATTAATAAACTGCAAGAAATAGAAGAAAACAATGGAGACAACTCCACTGTAAATCAATCTAACGATGACCTAGCGAATGATTCTTCATTAGAATCAAACGAAGATCAACAGCCAGATGCTGTCGATTCTGAAGAAGCAGTTGATACCAACGAAACAGTTGACGAGGCTCCTAACGAAGACATTGAAAAACCAAATACAAACGAAAATGTTGAGACAGACATAGAAACTAAAGCTGTAGAAGGAGATAAAACCAATGAAACAGTTGATGAGACTCCTAACGAAAACATTGAAAAACCAAATACAAACGAAAATGTTGAGACAGATATAGAAACTAAAGCTGCAGAAGGAGATAATATCAACAAAACAGTTGATGAGACTCCTAACGAAGACATTGAAAAATCAAATGCAAAAGAAAATGCAGAGATAGTTACTAAAGCTGTAGAAGGTGACAAAGAAGAAGATGATGTTATAAATGAAATAGAAGAGTCTAATGCTGAAGATGCTGAAGATGAAGGCAACAAAGAGAGACACGCTATTGAAGTTAAAGACTACGATACCATGTCTTTAGAAGCACTTGCTATTGAATTAGAAAAACTTTTAAAAAATGAAAAAGTACAAGCTATAAAAGCTCCTGTTGATACTATAAATGCTGAGTTTAAAACTAAATTTCAAGCTCTAATCGATGAGAAAAAGGAAGAGTTTTTGAATGATGGTGGTAACGAAATAGACTTTTATTATTCGTCTCCTGTACAAAAACGATTTAAAGAAGCCTATAAAGAATATCGAAAAAGATTAAATGAACATTATCAAAGCTTAGAAAAAAACTTAAAACAAAATTTAGCAAATAAGCTAGAAATAATTGAAGAGTTAAAAGGTTTAATTAATCTTGAAGAAAATATAAATACAACCTATAAGCACTTTAAAGAATTACAAGAACGTTGGCGAACAACAGGTCCTATTCCAAGAGATAAGTACAATAATGCCTGGAATAGTTATCATCACCATGTAGAGATATTTTATGATTTCCTCCATTTAAATAGAGATTTACGTGATTTAGATTTCAAACATAACTTAGAAAAAAAGCTAATGATTATCAAGCGTGCTGAAGAACTCGCTCAAGATGATAATGTTATGCGTGCTTTTAGAGAGTTACAAGAATTGCATAAAATGTGGAAGGAAGAACTTGGTCCTGTAGCCAGAGAACACAGAGAAGAAATCTGGGGGCGCTTCAAAGTTGCCACAAAAATTATTAATGACAAACGACAAGTATACTATCAAGAAATTGATAAGGTTTATGAAAAAAACCTTGAAACTAAACTTGAAATTATAGCTAACATAGATGCTATAAATGCTCAAGAAAGTAATTCTCATAACTCTTGGCAAAAGAAAATTAAAGACATTGAAGAGTTACGCAATGCCTTTTTTAGTGCAGGTAAAGTACCTATAAAAGTAAACGAAAGTACCTGGTCTAAATTCAAAGAATCTGTACGTATTTTTAATAGGCAAAAAAATGCTTTTTATAAAGGTCTTAAAAAAGAGCAGTATAAAAATCTGCAACTAAAATTAGATTTAATTAAAATAGCTGAAGATAATAAGGATAGTGACGATTTTGAGGTAACGACTCCTTTAATGAAGAAGATTCAGAGTGATTGGAAAAAAATCGGTCACGTGCCCAGAAAAGACAGTGATAAAATTTGGAAACAATTTAAATCTGCATGTAACAGCTATTTTGATAAGTTACATGCTGAAAGAAATGCTGCAAATCAAGAAAATATAGATGCTTTCAATAAAAAGAATGATTTCTTAAACGTCCTTAAAGATTTAAAATTAACGGGGACTAAAGATGAAGATCTAGCAACTATAAAAGAACAGATTGGAAAATGGAAGGGTTTTGGAAAAGTACCAAATGATAAACGATACATTGAAGGTAAATTCCAAAAAACTATTGATAGCTTACTCTCAAGCTTGCAAATGGATAAAAATGAAATTGAAATGATTAAGTTTGAAAACAAACTTGATAACATTAATACTTCAGATGACGATCACAGAAATCTAGATAATGAACGTTCTTTTATCCGTAAAAAAATTGATGAAGTAAAAAGTAAAATTAACCAATTAGAAAACAACTTACAGTTTTTCACAAATGTAAATGATGATAATCCTCTAGTAAAAGAAGTTCATCATAACATTGAGACACATAAAGAAGCTCTAAAACTTTGGCAAAGCAAGTTTCAAAAAATTAAGGATTTATATTAATCAACGTAGATTCAATATAATTATCTCCTTGAACACAACACACAGTCGAAAAGCCTTGAAAACATGATTTTTTTACAGCTTTCGACTGTGTGAACCTGACATAAAATAATTAATATTACTCATACTAATTAATACAATAACAATAGCAAAACAATATGTTTTTTTGTTAATTAATCAGGCTAAAATGACCACGATGAATATGTTTGGTGCCTGCTTGTTCATCTATAAGTTGCGCTGTAAACCAAATAGTCTGAGAATCGTTAAAACCATGCATTTTAAACAAATATATAGTTGATTAGTCAACTTTATATATTAAATGGTTTTAGAAGGATTAAATGTTAATTATGATTCTTTTAGAAAGATTATAACGACTTTGCTTCCTCCCAAAAAATATCCATTTCTGCTAAAGACATATCTTTTAAAGGTTTATTAATGGCTTGAGCTTTCTCTTCAAGGTATTGAAAACGTTTAGAGAACTTTTTGTTAGTGCGTTCTAAAGCGTTTTCTGGGTTAATATTCAAAAATCTAGCATAATTTACCATAGAAAATATAACATCTCCAAATTCGCTTTCCATGGCATCTTGATTCCCAGATTGTACTTCTGCTTTAAATTCTGCCAACTCCTCCTCTACTTTTTCCCAAACTTGGTTAGGAGCTTCCCAATCAAAACCAACACCTGATACTTTTTCTTGTATTCTATTTGCTTTTACTAAAGCAGGTAAACTTTTAGGCACGCCTTCTAAAACGCTTTTTTTACCTTCTTTTAGTTTTAAATTTTCCCAATTTCGCTTGACTTCTTCTTCATCTTTAACTTCTACATCACCATAAATATGTGGGTGTCTGCTAATCAATTTTTCACAAATACTATTACAAACATCGGCTATGTCAAAATCCTTTGTTTCACTTCCTATTTTCGAATAAAAAACAATGTGTAACAACACATCTCCTAATTCTTTTTTTATTTCATCCAGATCATTATCCAAGATAGCATCACCAAGTTCGTATGTTTCCTCAATGGTTAAATGACGTAATGTTTCCATGGTTTGTTTTTTATCCCACGGACATTGGGCACGAAGTTCATCCATAATGGTTAATAATCTATCAAAGGCTTTTAATTGGTCTTGTCTGGAATTCATTTTAGAAATTTTTGTAAAAATACAATTTTGAATATCTTGAATTAAAATAATTTATTCTTTTAATGTGCTACAACTGTGTATGCTAATTAATTTAGAGTATTATTTAACGTTATAAAAAAATAAAATCTTTGTTTAGCTTCCAATATAAGTCATCAAATAGGTACATCCAGAAAATATCAATAAATGCAAAACAAATTAACAAGCAAAAAAACTAATTTTTCTTTCTAAAAATTCGTTTCAAAAAGTTAATCAATTCATTTCATGTTTTTTAACTAACTTGCACTTTAAACTAATTTTCCAATTAAAGTTCTTTTTAATGTATAAATTAACGATTCTATTCATAGTTTTCTGTACTATAAATATAAATGCTCAGGAGCAATTATCGGCATCTTATGATACTTCTTCTAATTTAAATACAAGTGCAGAAATTGCCCCTATTAAAAAATCTATTATTCTGTTTACTCAAAAATCAAGCGCAACAGCCTTCAATTATGATAAATATAAGGCGGACGGCGTTTTCTGGGGGCATATGTTATATAATGGCATTAGCTCTGATGTGGCCATGAATAACTGGGCCGCAGATGTAGAGAATCGCGTATCAAACGGCGAATATTTTTTTGGTCGTATTGAGTTTGACTGGGGCTGGAAATGGATGATAGACTTCATGAATGATCCTGGATCATACTGGGCACAGGATCTGAATGGCAATGATATCCTTTGGACGGGTACAGTACACAATGGACACGCCCATAGCTGGCAGAGTCATCATGGTCCTGAGTTTTTGGAATGGCTGAAATATCAGGTTGATCGAATAGATCTTGCTCCGATTACCCACCTGATGATCGATTCCCAAACTTCTGCTTCACGAACTTTGCATTGGCTGGGAGGGGACTTCTCTGTTCATTCAATGAATAACTTCAGAGAATATCTAAAAGAAAAATACACCACGCCAGAGTTAAGCGCTCTAGAAATAAATGATATTGATAATTTCAATTATCGTAATTTTTTACTCGGTAAAGGCTTTACCCTAAACAGTTATAAACAACAAGCTTTTAGGATTAATGGAAATATTCCTTTATACGACGATTTTGTCTACTTTCAGCGTCAGGCATTGAATGATGTTATGGATGCGTTATTCGAATACATTGACACAAAGAAGCCAGGTATTGCAATAGGTGCCACAACAAATCTTATTGAAGCTCGTGGCTTTGTTTTTTCAGATCGACAAACCTATTTGGCTGGTGAATTTTTTCACGCTCATGACGTCACTACAAGTCCTCCATTTAAGCCCATGTTGCACTACAAAGCAGCTGAAGCACTTAATAAAACCTTAATCTATTTCCCTTACCCTGACGCATTTGCGGCATTATATGATAGAAGTGCCCCACGTCAGGCTCGTGGATGGATAGCACAGGCCTATGCTATGGGTTCCGTCTTTACTATACCAGGAAACATATGGCTTGGTTCGGGATATCCTACCTGGGATCCAGGATGGGAGGTCTATGCAGATTTGTATGAGTTTGTTCATGATAACAGTGAATTACTTGACGATTATCAGGCCGTTTCAAATGTAGCGCTTGCATATTCGGTCTATGCATCACTCCTAGAATCTGGTATGGATGGCAGCATCACCGCGCGTCAAACTTTAAAATACCTTGTAGAAGAGAACATTTCATTTGATCTGAAGATTTTTGGTGACCCTGATCGCCCAATTACCCCTACTACAGAACAATTAGAAGAATATGATGCCGTTGTTTATGATAGTGATATACAATACTTAACTGCAGAACAGAATGCTATTTTTAGTAGTACTGGAGCCAAAGCAGTTTCAATTAACAACCCTAATGGGATAACACAGCTTCTTTCATGGAAAATCGATGTATTAAGCGAAAATACAGTCAGTAATGACCTTATATCTGCCTTACCAAGAATGTCCTCTAAAACTGAAGCACCGTATGTACTTCATTTACTTAACCGTAAATACAATGCGAGTGAGGACGAGGCTCAAACTCATGATGGCATTTCTGTAAAAATACCTTCAGCAACATTTCCAAACGCCATTACAGGAGCAAAATTACACATGCCTAATAAGCCCTCTATAGATTTATCACTCGAAACCAATTCTGGTATGACAATACTAAATATAGGAACTTTTGACTCTTGCTGGGGAATGATTGAACTAAGCCATAGTGGATCTTTATCAATCAATGAGACGAACTTAGTTTCGCAAAAAATCACTATGTATCCTAACCCTTCAGATGAGTTTGTAACGTTGTCTGGTTTAAATGGTATTGATAATGAGGTTAGTGTTATAAATATTTATGGAAAAGTGGTTATTCAATCATCTAATATTAAAAACAAAGGTGTTATTAATACTCAAAACCTCTCTTCAGGTATCTATATAGTTAAAATAATGAAAAACAATACGGTAATTGGTATTAAGAAGCTTGTGATAGAACATTAAGATTAATTTAAAAACCAATTTGCTAACAATATGCTAATTGTATATGAAGTTTAAACTATTTTTAGGGTAGTCATTTAGTATCCATCTGAAAATTCAAAAACTTTCATTAAAAAACATAGACTAATAAACTATATAGGCAGAAACGGGATTTAGTGGATTCTATCAATCGTTCTTCCTTTGCAATGCTGTTTTAAAAAAGATTAAATAGTGAAAGCCCTCCTTTTTAGGGTAAGTAGTCCAAAATAATACGAATTGAAACTAAAAATCCAGTTAAAAACAGGGTTTTGATGTTATAAATAAATCTGCAAGGTTTTCAAAACCTTGCAGATTTAAGTCTATTATACGTTTTGTTTCTTAATTAGGTTAAGCGCAGAACCTTCGTTATACCATGCGATTTGTGCATCGTTATAGGTGTGATTCAACATAATAATATCTTTAGATCCATCTGCATGAACTGCTTCTAATGTTAATTGTTTACCTGGAGCAAATTCATTTAAATCTACAAAATTGAAAGTATCATCTTCTTGGATTAAATCGTAATCTGACTCATTAGCAAATGTTAATCCTAACATACCTTGTTTCTTAAGGTTTGTTTCATGAATACGCGCAAACGATTTTACAATAACAGCAGCAACTCCTAAATGTCTTGGTTCCATAGCTGCATGCTCTCTTGAAGAACCTTCACCATAGTTATGATCTCCTACAACAATGGTTTTAACTCCTGCAACTTTATAAGCTCTAGCGGTATCAGGTACACCACCAAAATCACCAGTTAATTGGTTTTTAACAAAGTTTGTTTTTTGCCCAAATGCATTAACTGCTCCAATTAAACAGTTATTAGAAATATTATCCAAATGTCCACGGAAACGTAACCAAGGCCCAGCCATAGAAATATGGTCTGTAGTACATTTACCAAAGGCTTTAATTAATAATTTAGCACCTCCTATTTCACCTCCAATTGGTGTAAATGGTGTTAATAACTGTAATCGCTCTGATGTTGGACTCACAGATACTTCTACGCCACTCCCATCTACAACTGGTTCTACATAACCTGCATCTTCTACATCAAAACCTTTAGGAGGTAATTCCCATCCTGTTGGTTCATCAAACATAACTTCTTGGCCATTTTCATTAATTAGTTTATCTGTTAATGGGTTAAAGTCTAAACGACCTGCCACAGCTATAGCCGCTGTTAATTCTGGTGAAGCAACAAATGCATGTGTATTAGGGTTTCCATCAGCACGTTTAGCAAAGTTTCTATTGAATGAATGCACTATACTATTCTTTGGTGCATTTTTAGGATCACTATATCTTGCCCATTGTCCAATACATGGCCCACATGCATTGGTGAATATTTTAGCGTCTAGATTTTCAAAAATCCCAAGAATACCATCACGTTCTGCTGTGTAACGTACTTGCTCTGAACCTGGGTTGATTCCTAATTCGGCTTTCATTTTTAAGCCTTTATCAATAGCTTGTTGAGCAATTGAGGACGCTCTTGATAAATCTTCATAAGAAGAGTTTGTACAAGAACCTATCAATCCCCATTCTACTTTTATTGGCCAATCATTCGCTTTTGCTTTTTCAGTCATTGCTGAACCGACCTCTGTTGATAAATCTGGTGTAAATGGTCCGTTTAAAAGCGGACCTAATTCTGATAAATTTATATCAATAACCTGATCAAAATAGTGTTCAGGATTTGCATATACCTCAGCATCTGCAGTTAAATGTTCTTTTATGTTATTTGCAGCATCTGCAACATCAGATCTATCTGTAGCGCGTAAATAACGTTCCATAGAATCATCATAGCCAAATGTTGATGTTGTAGCTCCAATTTCAGCCCCCATGTTACAAATAGTACCTTTTCCTGTACAAGACATGGACGTTGCTCCTGGGCCAAAATATTCAACAATAGCTCCTGTTCCTCCTTTTACAGTAAGAATTTCTGCTACTTTTAAAATAACATCTTTTGGCGCTGTCCAACCAGATAATTTACCAGTTAATCTCACGCCTATTAGTTTAGGAAACTTTAATTCCCAAGCCATACCTGCCATAACATCAACAGCATCTGCACCTCCAACACCAATAGCTACCATTCCTAACCCACCAGCATTAACTGTATGTGAATCGGTACCAATCATCATACCCCCTGGGAATGCATAATTTTCTAAAACTACCTGATGAATAATTCCTGCACCTGGTTTCCAAAAACCAATACCATATTTGTTAGAAACAGATGCTAAGAAATCAAATACCTCACTGCTTACAGTATTTGCATGTTTTAAATCTGTTTTAGCGCCTTCTTTCGCTTGGATTAAATGATCACAATGCACTGTAGTTGGTACAGCTACTTTAGCTTTTCCAGCTTGCATAAACTGTAATAATGCCATTTGCGCTGTGGCATCTTGGCATGCTATTCTATCGGGTGCAAAATCCACATAATCCTTTCCTCTTTCGAACGTCTTTGTAGGGTTGCCTTCCCAAAGATGAGAATATAAAATCTTTTCAGAAAGCGTTAATGGTTTCCCAACTATTTCACGTGCTTTATCAACGCGTTCAGCCATTTTGGTGTATACACCTTTGATCATATCGATGTCAAATGCCATAAAAAATGTTTTAAGTTTTTGTTTCTTGCTTAAGTGCCTACCAAGATACAAAATAAGTACACCATTGAAAAATAGAAAAATCACTCCCCTGTGAAAGTAAAAAACACTTCAATAAAGCCATAAAAAAAGCCCAAGTTAATAACTTGAGCTTTTATTTATAATTGATTTAATATTTAGGTTATATAACTAATTGTTTTTGAGATGGCTTAAACTTAGTTAATACAATACCCTCAACTGCAGCTTCATACTCCTCCATATTAGGTGTTCTACCTAAAATTGTAGATAATACAACTACTGGAGTTGATGATAATAAAGACTCACCTTTTTTCTCACCAGAATCTTTAACAACCCTTCCTTGGAATAAACGTGTTGATGTAGCCATTACAGTATCACCTGGCTCAGCTTTTTCTTGATTACCCATGCATAAGTTACATCCAGGACGTTCCAAATACAACATGTTTCCATATTTAGTACGTGCTAAACCTTTTGGTGCATTATCATCGAACTCAAATCCTGAGTATTTTTGTAACACTTCCCAGTCTCCTTCTGCTTTTAACTCATCAACAATATTGTAAGTTGGTGGAGCAACGACTAACGGCGCTTTAAACTCAACTTTACCGTGTTGTGCCTCAATGTTCTTTAACATTTGAGCTAAAATTTTCATATCTCCTTTGTGAACCATACAAGATCCTACGAACCCTAAATCTACTTTTTTAGTACCGCCATAGTAAGATAATGGTCTAATTGTATCGTGTGTATAACGTTTAGAAACGTCATCATTGTTTACATCTGGATCGGCAATCATTGGTTCAGCAATCTCATCTAAATCAATTACAACCTCCGCATGGTATTTGGCATTAGCATCAGGTCTTAAAGCTGGTTTAATTCCTGTTTTAACCTCTGTAATTCTAGCATTCGCTTTATCTACTAAACCTTTAAGTACTTGCTTTTCGTTATCCATTCCTTTATCAATCATGATTTGGATACGATCTCTAGCAATTTCTAATGATTCAATTAAAGTGTCATCTTCTGAAATACAGATCGATGCTTTAGCTTTCATTTCTGCAGTCCAGTCAGTAAATGTGAAGGCTTGATCTGCGGTTAGAGTACCTATGTGAACCTCAATAATACGTCCTTGAAATACGTTTTCTCCTCCAAACTGCTTTAACATTTGTTGTTGTGTTGCATGCACCACATCACGGAAATCCATATAAGATTTCATACCACCTTTAAAAGTTACTTTAACTGATTCTGGAATTGGCATTGAAGCTTCTCCTGTAGCAAGCGCTAAGGCAACTGTTCCTGAATCTGCTCCAAAAGCGACTCCTTTTGACATACGTGTGTGAGAATCACCACCAATAATAATATCCCAATCACCTACAGTGATATCGTTTAATACTTTGTGGATTACATCTGTCATGGCATGGTATTGACCTTTTGGGTCACGCGCAGTGATTAATCCGAAGTCATTCATAAATTGCATTAACCTTGGAATGTTAGCTTTAGACTTATTATCCCAAACTGAAGCGGTGTGACATCCTGATTGGTAAGCTCCATCAACAATTGGAGAAATTACCGTCGCCGCCATCATTTCTAACTCCTGTGACGTCATTAACCCTGTAGTATCTTGAGAACCTACAATATTAACTTCAACACGTACATCTGAACCTGCATGCAATGTTTTACCTGGCGTAATGCCTACCGCATTTTTATTGAATATTTTTTCTACTGCTGTTAATCCTTGTCCTTCAATAGAAATTTCTTTTGACGTTGCATATACTTGAGGTGCTTCTATTCCTAACACCTTAGCAGCAAATGTTTGTAATTTTTTACCAAAAACAACAGCATAAGAACCTCCTGCTTTCATAAATTCCATTTTCTGAGGCGTGAATGCAGCAGAAATATCTTTTAATTCCTTACCTTCTTTATAAAGCTTCTTCTCTTTAGTATTAATAGTAAGAACTGTTCCTGTTTCAACAGAATATTCTTGTTTTAAAACAGGTTCACCATCTGCATCAACAATTGTATTTCCTTCAGCATCTTTTTGTTTTACCCAGTTTTTTAAATCTAAACCAATACCTCCTGTTACACCAACAGTGGTTAAGAAAATTGGAGAAATACCATTTGTTCCTGCGATTACAGGAGCTATATTAATGAATGGCACGTAAGGACTAGATTTAACGCCTGTCCATAGTGCTACATTGTTAACACCTGACATTCTTGACGAACCAACGCCCATGGTTCCTTTTTCTGCAATTAGCATCACACGTTTATCTGGGTGTGTTTCTTTTAAAGCTAAAAGTTCGTTTTGCATCTCTTTGTTATGCTCAAATAAACACTGACCATGTAATTCACGATCTGATCTAGAATGCGCATCACCACCTGGAGATAATAAATCTGTTGAAATATCTCCTACACCTGCAATATATGTAACTACCTCAATCTCTTCATCAATCTCTGGTAATTTTGTAAAGAATTCTGCTTTAGCGTAACTTTCTATGATCTCTTTTGCTATTTTACTTCCATTATTATAAGCCTTCTCTAAACGCTCTGTATCTGCTTCATAGAGGAAAACTTGTGTTTTTAAAACTTTAGCAGCTTCTTGCGCAATAGAATTATCATTTCCTAATACTAAGTCTAACAATACCCCTATTGAAGGCCCACCTTTCATGTGTGATAATTGTTCAAAGGCAAAGGCAGGTGTAATTTCTTCTACTACCGATTCACCAAGAATAATTTCCTTTAAGAATTTAGCCTTTACTCCTGCAGCACTAGTGGTACCTGGTAAGACATTATAAATAAAGAATTTAAGGGAATCTTCTCGATGCTCATTATCAATATCTTTAATTTGCGAAATAATTTCGCTTAATAATTCGGCACCATCAATTGGCTTAGGGCTCAATCCTTGAGCTTTTCTTTCTTCGATTTCCTTGATGTAATCGTTATAGTTCATAAAAGAAGTATTTGAATGTTAAATTGGCACGACAATAATTAGTTGAAGAAACAGCACCCACACTTTATATTATAAGTGTATTTTCCCTTTAATCATATCAATGTCAAATGCCAAAAAAGTAATATTAAATTTTATTTCAAAAGTGACGCAAAATACGAATTTAATGCAAAGATTTAAAAATAATAATGAGAATACTCTAACGTATTATATGAAATTATTATAGTGGTATTAAAAAATAAAATGGTTAACATTTTAATAGAAAAATTGTAATAAATTAATGATTTAACAAATTACTTGCTTTTGTAAATGATGATCGATTTAATTATTGCATTTATTATTACCAAAACCTTAATAAAGGAGCTAATGTGATAAGTAAATTCTTCGTTAAAAGCCTATTTAAGATGTATAATTTTCAGCAAAATTCAATGTAAGTTGTCACTAAATCCACTAGAAAAATGACTAGAGGAAGGTATTAATTGTTTAAATTTCACTAAAACAAACTTTTGATAATATCTTCTTCTGAAATACCTTCTGCCTCTGCCTTATAGTTTTTAATGATTCTATGCCTTAAAATACTATTTGCTACGGCTTGAACATTTTCAATATCTGGAGAAAATTTACCATGAATAGCTGCATGTGTTTTTGCTGCTAAAATTAAGTTTTGAGAGGCTCTTGGACCGGCACCCCAATCTAAGTATGTCTTTACCAAATCTGTAGCTTCATCGCCTTTAGGTCTCGTTTTACTTACCATAGTAACCGCATATTCAATAACATTATCTGCTACTGGAATACGGCGTATAAGATGTTGAAAATCGATTATTTGTTGTGCTGAAAGCAAAGAATTCACTTTCACTTGAGTATCTGAAGTAGTTGCTTTAACGACTGCTACTTCTTCTTTAAAAGAAGGGTAATCTAAATTAATTGCAAACATAAAACGGTCTAATTGGGCTTCAGGTAACGGATAAGTTCCTTCTTGCTCAATAGGGTTCTGCGTCGCTAAAACAAAGTATGGTAAACTTAACTTATAATGATGCCCAGCAACAGTTACAGACCTTTCTTGCATAGCTTCTAAAAGAGCAGCCTGTGTTTTAGGCGGTGTTCTATTAATCTCGTCGGCTAAAATAATATTCGAAAAAATGGGCCCTTTTATAAATTTAAAATGACGGTCTTCATCTAAGATCTCACTACCTAATATATCACTAGGCATTAAATCTGGTGTGAATTGAATACGCTTGAAATCTAATCCTAATGCTTGCGCAATCGTATTAACCATTAATGTTTTTGCTAAACCAGGAACCCCTATAAGTAAGGAATGGCCTCCTGAAAAAATTGAGATTAATATTTGATTTACAACGGTTTCTTGCCCTATGATAACCTTTGCAATTTCAGTTTTTAAATCTTTGTATTGTTTTACAAATTGTTCGATGGCAGCTACATCAGACATATATTTACTTTTTTAGCCAATTACCAGAAAAATCACAGTCTCTAAATTTTCCACTTATTTTTATATAAGTGTCTAATATTTTTTCTTCTTGCCATTTTTCAATAGCATCAATTTGTTTTTCTTTAAGTGCTAATTCTTTAATTTTTAAATAATCTCTTGCATAGCTCGCTTTATGCTCGTCTATTCTATCTGTAACCTTCATAATCTTATAAGAAAGATTCCCTTTACGATCTTGTTCTGTTAAAACCTGACTAACTTCATTATCTTTTAAATTTTGAATTTGGGCGTACTGTTCTGGTCCCATTTTTGTCAAATCAAAATTATAATCTTGAGTTCGTGGGTTAATAAGTTGACCGCCATCTCCTCGAGTTTCTTTTTCATCACTTGTCTCTCTTGCGGCATCTGCAAACGTAATATCTCCATCAACAATACGTTGTCTTACTTTTTCTAAACGTTCTTTAGCTTCTTTAATAGCTTCACTTGAAACTTTTGGAAATAGTAAAACATGACTTACATCGTACTCCTGTCCTCTAATTTTTTCACAATGAATAATATGATAACCATACTCCGTCTCAAAAGGATCTGAAACCTCTCCTTCTTGAAGAGAGAAAGCAACTTGCCTAAACTCTTTTACCATCTTGGGCTTTTTTCTATTCAATGTATAAATGTATCCTGACTGTTTCAACCCTGGATCTTCTCCATAAAGCACCACCTTAGAACGAAAACTAGCACCATTTTCAACCACGTCAACTTTAAATTGCTTTAAGCGATCAATAACTTTTTGTTTTTCTTCTTTAGAGACCTTTGGCTTGGCAACAATTTGAGCAACTTTAAGTTCGGTACCAAAAAGGGGAAGTTCATTTTCTGGTATTTTATCAAAAAATGTACGAACTTCTTCAGGGGTTACCTCAACCTCTTCAACAATTTTAGCTTGCATCTTCGATGAAAGTTTATTACCCTTAATAATTTCAAAGATATAATCTCTCAGGCCTTTTTCATCTTCTTGCTTATAAAACTTCACAAGTTCATCTATATCTGGCTTTTGCTGCAAAAATTGTTGAATTGTATAATCAACTTCTTGTCTAATTTCTGCATCAGATACCTGGATACTATCCTGAACAGCATGGTGTGCATATAATTTATTCTCCAGCAATTTTCCTAATAATTGGCAATCTGTAACGCCTTCTACTGATCCTCCAGCTGCTCTTATCTGCTCTTTTTCTCTAGGTACATCAGAATCTAAAATAATATAATCACCTACTACTGCAGCAACACCATCTACTTTTTTAGCATTTTGAGATAAGGTTGAATCTACTTTTTTAACGACTTCTTCTTTTACTTCCTCTTCAATAATTTCCTGCGCAGACATAACATTTACTACTAGTAAAGCTATGCATAAGACTGATATATGTTTCAAATTAATCGTAAATTTCAAATTGTTTATTTTTAATGGCATCTTTTGTAATGTCTTTTTCTAATTCTCTAATAAGCTCAAGCTTTCTATTATTAATAACTATTTGATCTATGGTAGGTTTAACATACTCAAGTGGAGCATTATCACTTCTCAATAAAACATCATTAATTTGCATCAAATATACTCCTAATGAATCTTTGAGTTGTACAAAATTAGATTTTTTTAACAATTGATTTTTGTTTTCGGTAGTAACCCCTGGAATTTTATCAACTATTTGATTCAATTTTATCCAAATAGAATCATTTAATGAATAGGATTTAAACTGTATAGATATAGAGTCTAGTTCTTTTTTATCATTACTATTATAACGTTTAAACTTTTCTTTAATGTTTTCAAAATCAATAATATTTTCATCAACGTGTATGTAACGAAATTTAAGAAGTTCTTCATTTAATTTAAAGACTTCTTTATTACTGTTATAATAATCTTGAGCTTCTTTTCTATTGACTATAGTATCTATATTTCTTTTTATTAAAGCTTCTATGTATGCTTTGGTATATAAATCGTTTTTATATTGAATCACTAATTTGTTAAACGTTTCTTGCTTTTCTTCACTTAGATTAAACATAGCACCGTCAACAAATAACTGCTGCGTTGCCCAACGATTAATAAAATTCTGTACCACCAGAGTACTGTCTTCTTTTGATGTATAGTCAGACACTAAATCTTTAATATCATCATAATATAAATAGGTTTCATTTACCCTAGCAATAGGAGTTTGTTCATCTGTTTTTTTTAAAAAATCACATGACAACACTGTTAATAACAGAAAAAATATAATGACTTTGTCCCCCACGTATCGCCTACTTTTTAATTTGAGTTTTTATATTATTTAAAGCTTCTTGATTGATCTTTATTTTATATTTTTCACTTAAATCTTTTAGCCAATTTTCTTCTTTAAAAGTTTGATAATCACTTATAACAATTCCTTTAGCCTCATCTAAAGTCTGTTGCGTTTTTTCTAATACATCTTTTACTTGAATAACTACAAAAGTACCGTTATGATTATAAATCTTTGAAATACCTTTTTTAAATGGAAAAGATTTAGGAAGCACTTGATGTCCAGCATCCATAATCCCTGATGTAAACATCACTTCTATTTTATCTTTACTATTTACTAAGCTTTTAATTTGATCTAAATCCATGCCTTTATCCAATAATTTAGCAACCTTTTTTAAAGTTTTCTGTTTTGCGGAAGAAGCTACAACGGCATCAATACGTTGCGGTAATACATACTTATCTTTATGTGTAGTGTAAAAATCTTGAACCCCAACAGAATCTGTTTTAGCTGTATTCCAAATGGTATTTTCCATTAAATCAAATAGTAACAAACCATCTCGATACTCATTAACAATATGAGCAAATTCTTCATTTTCAGTTTCTAAGTTGTCTTCCTGATATTTAACTAAATTACTATTCAAAAAAGCTTCGTAATTTTTTAAAACAATAGATTTATATGACACTTTTCGCATACCCATTCGCTGTTTTTTCACTAAATAGTTTCCAAAATCTTTATATAGAAACTGCTTCTCACCAATTTTAACTAATGGCTTATCTTCACTAAAATCACTCGGTAATTGCCATGCTCTTTTATAATAGTTTTCATTAAGTATAGACTCAAAATATTCTAATGCCGGTTGTTCTTTTGCTATATTATACTTTACTTTTAATGATGCATACAAAGCTTCATCTATTAATTTAGAACGATCATCTCGTTTTACTTTTTCTTCTAATTCTGACCTCATTGCATCAAACGGTGCTATTGCTTTTTTAGCAATTAGTTTAACGATGTGCCACCCATATTTAGTTTTAAAAGGTTCAGAGATATCGTTTACCTCTTTTAAGCCAAATGCCACATTTTCAAATTCTGGTGACCCCAATTGTCCACTAGAAAAAGATTTTAGTTCTCCTCCTTTAGAAGCAGAGTTTCTATCATCTGAGAATTGTTTGGCTAATGCATCAAAGGCTTCTCCTTGATTAATTTTTTTATAAATATCTTGTATTCTAACTTCTGGTTTTTCGGCTAAAGAATCTCCTTTTTTTTCAACCACCATAATATGTGCTACCTTACGCTCTCCCATAGATTTGCGTTTATCTAAAACATGGACTATATGATATCCAAAACGTGTTCTAAAAGGATTTGATACGTCTCCAATTTCTGTATTAAAAGCTGCAGTCTCAAATTTATAAACCATTCTAAAACCAGAAAAATAGCCTAGTTCTTCACCATAAACAGTTTGTCCATTATGAACTTCCTTTCTAACAGCTTCAAAACCTTCTTTTAAGGTCCTATTTCGAAGCTTTAATATTTTATTATAAGCTATCAGAGAATCTTCTGGGCTTGCATTCTCTGAAACCTTTATTAAAATATGATTTGCTTTAACCTCATAGGAAATACGCTCATAAGCTTCTGCTACCATAGCATCGGTAACCTTAGCATCTGTCATAAAACTTTTTGTTAACTGCTTCTTATAACTAGACAATTCTCTTTGATATGATGGCTTATCGTCAAGCCCCAAAGCTCTGGCTTCTTTAAGCTTTAATTTGTAATTGGTAAACAGTGTTAAATACTCATTAACATCTTTTTGTGATTCGTCTTGAACTAAATCCAGGTTTTTATTATAAACTCTTAAAAACTCAGATGTGTAAACAGGATCATCATCAACAAAAAAAAGAACATCTTTTTGAGCTGATTGTGCTTTAACGTTTAATATTAATGTGATCGATAAAAAAGTAAATAAATATCTTAATTGCATGGGAGTTATAAATTATTCAATGGTTTACAAAAATAGTAATATAAACCTATATTACAAGTTGTTTTACTAACGATTAAAAAAGGCTATTATTACGCTTTTTAGATTATATTTGAATTACAATTAATTACTTTTTTTTCATGCGTAAATTAAAACTTATATGGGATTTTCGTGGACCCAATGCTAGTAAAACAGCAGAACATCATGAAATTCATTTAAAAGAATATATCCAATTAGAAAAATTAAATATCTCTATTACTGGCGTTGAAAACTTAAATGAAGTACATACTATAGCCTTTTTAGTTGTTGATGAAGATAAAATGAAACCTATAAGGGATACTTTAAAACCGCATCGCGGAGAAGTTTATAGCAACTAAAAAACACCTAATGAGCTTTTTTAAAATTATCAATTGTCAAAAAATGAGTCATTATTTAGAAAAAGGCAGTTGCCTCTTTATAATATGTCTTCTAATTTTTTCTTGTAAAAAAAATGAATACCAGCCAACAAGTAATTTACTTCATAAAGCTGAACATGCAAAGTTTGTAGGCAAAGAAGCTTGTATAGACTGTCATAAATCAGAATATAACAGTTGGGATCATTCACATCACCAACAAGCTATGAAAATAGCCGACTCTACAAGTATTTTAGGCGATTTTAATAATAAAACCTTTACGCACCAAGGTGTTAAAAACACTTTTTTTAAACAGGGAAATGATTTTTATGTAAATACTACAGATAAAAATGGGGACTATCAGGATTATAAAATAGTATATACTTTTGGAGTAACACCGTTACAGCAATACATAGTTAAGTTTCCCGATGGGGCTTACCAATGTTTAATAACCGCTTGGGATACTGAAAAGAACAAATGGTTTCATTTACAACCTCATTTAGAATTAGCTCACGATGAATGGATAAACTGGACAGGGGGCGCTATGACATGGAATACAGCTTGTGCAGACTGTCACTCTACAAATCTTGATAAAAATTTCGACTCAAATACACATACTTTCAATACAACCTTTAGTGAAATTAATGTGAGCTGTGAAGCCTGTCATGGGCCCGCTAGTAATCATGTCTCTTTTTATAAAAATGACATTAAAGATTCTATTCCTCAGAAATTATATATGGGGAAATCTCTAGCTTCAAAAAGTCTTGTTGAAAAATGTGCAAGGTGTCATTCCAGAAGGTCACAAATCACGAAAAAATTTGATTATGAGGGTCATTTTTTAGACCATTACAGTCCTAGTTTACTCATTGACCCTATTTATGAACTCGACGGTCAAATAAAAGATGAAGACTATGTTTACGGTTCTTTTATGCAAAGTAAAATGTACCAAAATGATGTCACTTGCGTTGATTGCCATGATGCACATTCATTAAAACTCAAACAAACTGGAAACAATCTGTGTTTAAGTTGTCACGAGCCTAAATACAATAGTGAATCACACCATTATCACAAAATAGGCTCAGAAGGCGCCCAATGCATTAATTGTCATATGACTGGTAAAATATATATGGGAAATGATTATAGGCGTGATCATAGTTTTAGAGTACCCAGACCAGACCAATCTTTAAAATACGGAACTCCTAATGCCTGCAATGAATGCCATAAAGACAAAACTGCAGAATGGGCCAGTAAATTTATTGACTCTAAATATGGCACTAAACGCCCAGACCATTTTTCTAATTATCTATTAGAAGGATATAACGGTAATCATGAAGCACTATACACATTATTATCTCAAAATAAATTTCCAGAAATTGCAAGAGCAACTGCTTTATATCAATACACAAACAATTCATTATCTCATAAAGAGATTAATGATATTAGAAAGTTCTTAAAAGACTCTTCTATTCTTGTAAGAAATGAAGCGGTGCGTTCTTTTGAAAAGATTCGTGATCAAAATTACCATGCCGATATTGAACCTTTACTCAAAGATTCAATTAGATTAGTAAGAATTGCAGCAGTCAAGTACTTTACTAGTTTAGGTACTGACATGAAAGGTAATAGTGACTTTGATAAAGCTGAAAAAGAATATTTAGAAATGTTGGATATGAGTGCAGATTTTGCTTCTGGTCAACATCAAATTGCTGTTTATAACGAAATGAAAGGCCATACAGACCTAGCTATTACAGCCTATAAAAGGTCTTTAAAGATAGACAATCGTTATAATTTATCCAGAATGAATTTGGCATTATTACTTTATAAACAAGGTCATATACAGGATGCAAAAGATCTCTACCTTAAAGTTATTGAGATAGAACCAGATTATAGTAATTCTTATTATATGCTGGGCTTACTATTTAACGAAATTGGAGATACTAAAAATGCTTTAAAATATCTTGCCGAAGCATGCGACAAAAAACCTGTAAATATTCGTGCCTTCTATAACTATGCCTTAAAACTTCAAGCAGAAAATTTAAATCAAAAATCAATAGAAATTATTAATAAGGCGCTCGCTTTTTTTCCTAAAAACGAAAACTTGTTGTATGTAAAATTAATCGGTGAAATTAATTTAAAACAGAATATGGAGGCACACAAAACTTGTTCTGAACTTATTCAACTAGCACCGAATAATGCTAATTACAAACAAATTCTTGAAAGCTTGAAATAATTCGTAGATGAAAAACCAAAGTATTATACTTAAAGTCATAGTAATTTCTCAATTTTTATGTACTTCACTTTGGTTTGCTAGTAATGGTGTTATTAATGATCTCGTAATAGATTTTCATCTTAAAGACAGTGCCTTAGGTCACTTAACCTCATCTGTCCAATTTGGTTTTATTTCAGGCACACTAATCTTTGCCATTTTAACAATTGCAGATCGCTATTCACCATCAAGAGTATTTTTTATAAGCGCCCTGTTATCTGCTCTATGTAATATTGGGGTTTTATGGGGCGGAAATAATTTGATTAGTTTATTATTACTCCGTTTTTTTACTGGTTTTTTTCTTGCAGGCATTTATCCCATAGGCATGAAAATAGCTGCCGATTACTATAAAGAAGGACTTGGAAAATCGCTTGGTTTTTTGGTTGGCGCACTGGTATTGGGCACAGCCCTGCCTCATTTATTAAAAGGGATCACCAATACACTGCCCTGGAAATCTGTAATACTTATAACGACCTGTCTTTCAATAATGGGTGGTTTTCTTATGTTAATCTTGGTTCCCAATGGACCCCATAGAAAACCCAGTCAGAAACTAAATCTATCTGCTTTTTTTAGTGTATTTAAAAATCATCAATTTCGTTCCGCTGCCTTTGGATATTTTGGGCATATGTGGGAACTCTACGCTTTTTGGGCATTTACACCCGTCATACTAAAAATTTATAGTGATTTGCATCCTACAGTCGTATTTAATATTCCTATTTTATCTTTTTTAATTATAGGCATTGGCGGACTTGCCTGCATATTGGGAGGCTACCTTTCACAAAACATAGGCGTTAAAAAAACAGCTTTTATATCATTATTATTGTCTTGTGGATGTTGCCTAATCTCACCGTTAATATTTACAACTGAATCTGAAAGTTTATTTATTATTTTTCTTGTCTTCTGGGGCATGGTAGTGATTGCTGACTCGCCTCTTTTTTCTACATTAATAGCACAAAATGCGCCTCCTGAAATAAAAGGAACCGCACTAACTATAGTTAATTGTATTGGATTTGCGATAACTATAATCAGCATTCAAATAATAAATAGTATCAGAAATTTCACGGATTCGAATAGTATTTATATCGTACTTGCTATAGGTCCTATATTTGGGTTAATAGCATTAAGTAGAAAAACAAAAACTACCTAGAATAATTAGGTGACTCTTTGGTAATGGTTACATCATGTGGATGACTTTCATTAATACCACTTGCTGTAATTTTCACAAACTGTCCAGTTTCTTTTAACGTTTCAATATCTTTAGCACCACAGTATCCCATTCCTGCACGTAAACCACCAATAAACTGGTGAATACTTTCATATAAATCACCTTTATAAGGCACACGACCTACAATACCTTCTGGCACTAATTTTTTAATATCGTCTTCAACATCTTGAAAATAGCGATCTTTACTACCTTGTTTCATGGCTTCTACAGATCCCATTCCACGATACGATTTAAATTTCCTGCCTTCGTAAATAATCGTTTCCCCTGGAGATTCTTTTGTTCCTGCTAATAACGATCCTAACATAACAGTATCTGCACCAGCTGCAATAGCTTTAGGGATGTCGCCTGTATAACGAATACCACCATCTGCAATTACTGGTACGCCCGTCCCTTTAATAGCAGCAGCAACTTCTAAAACAGCTGAGAATTGTGGAAATCCGACTCCAGCAACGACACGTGTTGTACAAATAGATCCTGGTCCTATACCTACTTTTACAGCATCTGCTCCTGCCTCAACTAAATATTTAGCTGCTGCACCCGTTGCTATATTACCTACTACAACTTCTAAATCTGAAAATTTAGATTTAATTTCTTTTAACACAGCTATAACGCCTTTAGTATGACCATGCGCGGTGTCAATTACAACAGCATCAACACCTGCGTTTACCAAAGCTTCTGCTCTATCAACTGCATCTGCTGTAACACCTAAAGCTGCAGCAACACGTAAACGTCCATATTGATCTTTATTCGCTATTGGTTTCTGACTAAGTTTTGTGATATCTCTAAAAGTAATTAACCCAGATAATTTATAATTATCATCAACAATAAGTAATTTTTCAATTTTATGTTTTTGAAGAATTTCTTCAGCATCTTGTAAAGAAGTACCAACGGCGGCAGTGACTAAATTTTCACCAGTCATCACCTCTACAATAGGTCTTGAATTTTCATGCTCAAAACGCAAATCACGATTGGTCACTATCCCTTTTAAAGTACCATTTTCATCTACGATAGGAATACCTCCAATACCATGTTCTGCCATGTTTTGCTTGGCATCTTTAACATTCGCAGTTAGAGGTAAAGTAACAGGATCTATAATCATACCGCTTTCTGCACGTTTTACCTTTCTAACTTTTAGAGCCTGAGCTTCAATAGTCATGTTTTTATGTAACACACCAATACCCCCCTCTTGAGCCATGGCTATAGCCATTTTACTCTCTGTAACCGTATCCATCGCAGCCGAAATAATAGGCACATTAATAGTAATGTTTCGTGTAAATTTTGTTTGAATATTAACTTCTCGTGGAAGAACTTCAGAGAAAGCTGGAACTAAAAGGACGTCATCGTAGGTTAATCCCTCTCCTACTATTTTGTTTTGATGTGCGGTCATGATGCAATTACGTTATAATTGCGTGCAAATATACAACTAAATTCTAAGATTATACGTATTATTTATATCTGTTTTCGCAATATGGTTTAAGTACTTCAATAGCATAATTATAGCGCATTTCTGCTTTTGAAAGATCTCCTTTAAATCGGATAGCCTTGGGCACAAATACACTATATAAAAAGTTCCCTTTCGCTATACGTTCTAAAGTTTTTAAATTTTTAGCATCCATGGTTTTATAGATACTGTCTATCCATTTGTATTGTTCTTTTTTTTGTATGGTAACTGGACTTAATTTATTGTTTTTCATCAATAGAACAACATCCTTTGAAAACTTTTCCATCTATAGTCACAAAAACTTCATAAACTAAATAATTATCTGTAAGCGATAAAGTACAAGAATTTTCAGTTTCTAATTTATTATCAACTCTAGATATTAAACCAAAAATTTTATTGTTTTTGGATTTAAACATTATGTTAAAACCTGATTGTTCATCAATAGAAATTATAGGCTTAAAACTAACTTCTTTCTCAAAGTCATATTTCATAAAAATCAATTCAGACGAGTTTAGTTTTAATTGCCAAAAAGGTTCATCTCCTTCTGCGATAAAAAATAAATTTAAGGAATCCAAAACTTTAATAAACTCTTTTGTAGTGAATTGATTTGTTTGCTTTAAAGAATCTTTAGTTATATATTTTATAGAACTGTTGGTATATGTTTTTATAGAGTCTTTTGTATATTCGCCTAAAAAAATAGATTTGTGATTAAATTTTTCTTGACAACTACTAAGTTGGAATGTTAAGCAAAATAAAATTAAGAATTGTATTTTCATTTTAAATTATTTATGAGGATTACCTTTTAAAATTGGAGGCCAATTAGTTTTATCCGTGCTCCAAGGAACTTTATATGATTTATGACCCCAATACCTATCGTGTTCAAATTTAGGTATTTCATCAATTGGTACACCTTTTATTTTTAGAATAGAGTAGAAATGATTGTAATCAAAATCAGTAGGATCTTGATGACCATCCGCAATACCTCTATCTATCTCAATGTGAGGTGCTATTATTGGCCAACAACCTTCAATTTCACTAGCCTCAATATATAAGTCGGCAAGTGTTTGATATTGTGCCTCACTTGGTTTAGTTGGAGAACCATAATTTAATTCTATATGAAACATTTGACCTTTTAAACTTTTTTTACTTTCTATTTTAGTTGCCCAAACATTTTTTTCTGTTAAAGGCCATATTTCTAACTTAGTTCCGTCAAGATTTACATAAATATGTGCAGCACTTCTTTTTTTCTTTTTAGGAATGTCATATTTTGTTTTGGTTTTTATTGAAGATGTTGTCATTGTTCCGGCTGTACAATGAATTACGAAGTGACTTCTAATTGACGGGTCTATAGGGCAAACTCTTTTACCTCCTAATTCCAGCCATTTGCCTTCCTCATTTAAATAATAGTTTGGTATGCTTGTTTTTTTTATTTTTCCGTCTTTATAAAATATGGTTTGATTACTAATATTTGTACAAGCATCAACAGCTAAAAATAAATATGTTTTTTTATCTGTGGCCTCTTTTAATACTTTTGTATAAGTTTTTAAAGTTTTTTCTTCTTTTGGGGCTAAAGTTACTTTTGCAATTGCCCAATCTTTAAAATCGTCTTTGTTTGTTATTTTATCGTTTTTAGCATATTCGCCAACAATAGCTTTTAATTTCTTTTTATCATCTTTAAGTAAGCTAATAGCTCTGTCTTTTTCGGCTAATAGTTTTTCTTTACCTTGCATTACATTTATTTCTATTTCAATTCCGTCAAGGTTTTCGGTTTCTATAATAATGTAAACTTCCTCCCCTAAGGTTGCTTTGTCTAGTTTTGTAAAGGTTACTTTTTTACCTTTTTCAGTTTTTGTATCGTTCTGTTTAATAGTCAGTTTTTGACCAATCTTTAGAGCATTAGATTTTAAAGAATTATCTTTTTTTAGTTTAGCTAAAGTAATTTTATTTTTACTTGCTATAGCTGAAAGATTATCGCCTTTTTTTACGATGTGTTCGCTTTCTTTTCCTTTTACTGTTTCAAAAACAGTTTCTCCTGTTTTTGATGCAAAATATACGTCTAAAACTTTTTTATGAATTACATTAATTGTATTTCTAACTCTTATATAAGTCATAACTTTTAATCTTCTAATGAGTTTGTTTGGTCTTGTGATTTAATTATTTTTAGTTTTACTTTATGTAAATCTTTAGAAATATTAAAACCATTAAGTATATTATCTTCTAGTGTTTCATCATTGTACGAAAATATTTGACCAAAATTAGCAATGTCAATATCTTTAGTTTGTCCAATTAAATTCTCGGTTTTAATTACTAAATATATTTCTTTTTCTACTTCTAAATCTGGATTTTCGTTATTTTCTAAATCAGTTAAGTAACAATCTATAATTTCTTCTTCGGTGTTTTCTCTTGTTGTTGGTTCCACTTCATTTTGTGGAAAATTTTCTCTCCAATACGCAGAATATTCAGTATCAAAATTAGAATCTTTAACCCCTGCTGCGGTAATGTGAAGTGTTTCAGACATTGGTTGATTTCCTATTGAAGAAAAGTTATTGTCCCAACTTACAAGATGACTGTCATAAAAAAATAGTTTACGTGTTTTACCACCTAAAATAACAGGGTAAATATGTAATTCTAATTGTTTCGTTTGATAAGGAGCAAAAGACCAATCTGCAAGATTTAGATCTTTTCGGGTTTCGATAATTAATTGAAACCCTAAAAATCTTGGTTTTTGAGAAGGTCTTCCTGTTTCATCTGCTGCTTGATTAAAACCAATGCTAAATCGTAATACATTAATTTCTTTATCGTCTATTAGTAATTTTGCTTTTACGCTCATTTTTCTATTCTATTTTTGTCCTTTTTAATATGCCGATTGGGTGAGTGGGCATAACAGTTCATGTATGATTTGTTGCGTGAAAATCCGCAAGGATTTTCAGACTAAGAAACGAAGATAGCAAAAGTGCAAGTATTTTCCGATAGGAAAATCAGAAGCAATGAATTATATATTTTGTGCTTGTTACACAAGACTAATATATTGATAAAATAATTATCTTTAGCTATGCAAGGCAAGAAAGATTATCAAGAGAAATTATTCGCTCAGTTCCAGTTGAGTGAACGTGTTCCCGAACATAACTTTTATCGACGCTTAAAAGATGTTTTAGATTTGGACTTTTTATATCCAATGACCAAATCATATTATGGATCAAGCGGACAAAAGAGTATTGATCCCGTGGTTTTCTTTAAATTGTGTTTGGTGGGTTATTTAGAAAACATCATTAGAGATAGACAATTGATACAGCATAGTAGTATGCGCTTGGATATCCTCTATTTTTTGGGCTATGATATAGACGTGGAGCTGCCCAGGCGATAGATTCAACCCCCATAAAGGCGAATTCCTCTATGGACAGTCTGGATCTAAAGGTGCCAAAGGAAGATCTGGAAAGTCATTTACATAATATCCGTCACATCAGTGCCATGGACAAAAAAACTCCAATAAGAAGGTCAAAGAAGAATAATACGAGCAAAGAAACTCAGAGTATTACAGCAAGTTCCATAGATTTACAGGGAGGAGTACGAGCGCAATAATAAACGTGTAAACAGCAAACTGGGTGGGTACATGAAAGCCAAACGACAAAGCACGGTAGAACCTGTTTTTGGAACCCTCACACAATTTATGCGGTTCAGAAAAATCAATACCATTGGTATGAACAAGCCAACAAGGTGATGCACTTACCTGCCATGGCTTATAATTTAAAAAAATACTTGAAATTCATTACAAAAACAGTGAAAAGTGATGCCAAAGCAGTGTATCATTTTGTTTTAAACATACCCCCCTAATGACACTTAAAACAAGACTTTTAACAAGCTCATAAATTTGAGAACAAACAAACAAACAAACAAACAAACAAACAAACAAACAAACAAACAAACAAACAAACGTATCTAAAGATAAAAGCCTTTTAAAAACGAGCTTTTTGAGTTTAATTCTGTGTTTTTTTAGAGTCTTGCGCAACGATTACCATTATTAAAAACAGTTTTGCTTCCTTGTCTTGCATAGGTTTTTATACCCTTTTTTGAAAATACTGAATAGGGGAATACTTCTGTAAGACGCATTCTTTTTGAAATAAAATAAGCCATTTTAACCCAAATAACTTCATGCTCTTTCTTATTTAATTCATTAAAAAGCCATTTGTAAAAATCGCGCCGTTGTGAGATGTTTTGATATTCTTGTGGAGAATTGTTTTTAAGATTAAACACATTAGCTTCTTGCCATACTATTGTATTTCTAGTTCTGTCACATTTCAACCAATCTGAAGGAGGCAGCAATTCTTGTTGGGTCTCTTTTTATAAATCCTGAGACTTAGCCACTCTCTTGCTGATAAAATATTACTAAAAGTGAGTATAAAGAAAAATATAATCCATCGCATAAGTATATAAAAATACGAGAAATTATGTTGCTGTTTATTTTTTTGAAAGTAACTGCTTTAAAATAACTATAACTGAAGCTGTAAAAGTGAGTGTCATTAAAACCCCTGAAAGCATGACAATATATTTCATCCAAAGAATACCAGTCCAAAGCATGTACAAGCCTCCAAACGTTAGTATAACAGATAAAAACGGTTCTACTATTAAAAATAGTTTCAGCTTTTTATTAAGCTTAGTTATGGAAACGATCAAGCCAACTAAAAAGAAAATAATTGACATAGATAAAATGTGATTATGAACTAATGTGAGCATTTCCTGATCGCTTTTTTTAAAGCGCATCACATCAGCATTTTCATCATCTTCATTTCCAAGATAGTGTTCTTCAATACCATTTGGATTAGCCGAAGAAGTTTCTCCAACAAACAACAAGCCTGTATAAAAACCAATACTTAATACGATTATAAATGCACCTATTAACAGTTTAATTTCTTTAGGAAGTGTAAATATTAATCCGTTTAACTGCATTTACAAAATGTTTTTTGAATGAAGTATTTTTAATGATTCTAATAAGTTGTTCATGGCATTCGTCATAGATCGAACTGAAATGGTTGCTCCAGAAATAGACACTATATTATCACCATGCTTTAAAGTGTCTCCTCCTTTTTTACCTATAAATTGTTTAAGCCAGCGTTTACTGCCTATTTCTCCACCGTATTCTTCTCTATATATTAATACTTTAGATTTTAAAACGATTAAGTCTTTATCAAGTAATACCAGATAGTCAAATTGTGCTGTTTTACTAGACGCTTGAGATAAGTAAGCATATCCTAAAAGACCATCATTAGCTTCAATTTTAAATAGATTGTTTTCTTCAAATTTAGAAGGTAAGTTTTTTGTTATATCAGGAGAAATTGTAACACTTGTGAATTTGAATGTTTCAACACTAAAGGCATTTATAATTTCTTTATCAACTTTTTTCTGAATATTTTTTGGCAAACCAAAAGACATTAAAAGTAATATAACCGATAATAATGAAATGTATTTAAAATTCATATTGCAAAAGTATTGTTTTTTTTAATGTTACTAACAACTTAAATGCCAAATAGCTAATCAGAAATATTATTTCTTAATTAGCTATCGGGCAATTGATTATGGCATTTGGGATTCTTTATATTTTCTACTTAATAGAAAGACCTACCACACTTAAGTATAAAAATCAAATTAATTTAGAACCAAACACCGATTCCAAAATTAAGTCTATTAGCTACATCTGCACCAGATAGAGCATTATCTCTAAACTGATAATCTCCTTTTAAAACAACACCTGGAGCGATATGATAACTTAAACCTGTTGTAAGATCATTTCTGTTGTAAGCATCATTTTCTATCAAAGATCCTTCTGTATCTGCATGCGTATCATATTGCTCATATCTTGCAAAAGCAAATAGACGCTGTGCCTTATCTTGTGGTAACAAATTGTAAGCAGCCTCTAAGTACCAACCTTGTAATGCGCTTCCTAAACCTTTACTTGGATCTGTTGCTAAATCATAATATAAATCATTGTAAGCTTGGGTATCGCTAATACTAGCGTGAATAAATTGTCCACGAGCAGTAAAACGTTGGTAAGCATAACGTGCATCAACACCAATCATAGCAATTCCTACATCTGCTCCATCAATCATATCTACATCATCTTCAGCTTGCGTACGCCCAAAATAACCAGACAATCCTAATCGTAATCCAGGAAGTCCATAATAATCTAATTTAGCAGAAAAATTAGGAGAGTTTATTGTAGACTTAATTCCTTTTTGTCTTCCGTTTCTTAATCCACTACTTCCACCTAATACTTTTGTATCATTAATTGATTGAAACCCGTTAAAAATATAAGCTTGATATCCTAATGATATTTCATTAAATCGACCTGTAACACCAACACCTATTTCACGCCATGTTGTTGGCACAATAGCATTATCTACAGCTGGTCTCTCTACACCATTAAATGTTGTTGGCTCGTGAAACTCATTTACGATCCCCATTGGCACCAACATTAATCCACCACGTAAACTTACGTTAGGTGCTACTGCATAATTTACAAACGCTTGTTCTATAAACACTTCTTCAACGTGCTCAAATTCTACTTCAGTTACAAATTGTGTTTTATCGTTAAACTTATATCCAAAAAGTAAAACTAAACGTTGTACATCTAATTCACCATTATCTGCTTCTGGTTGGTTATATGTTAATTCACCATAAGCTCCAACAGTAACGGCTTCACCATAATTACCAGATAAGATGCGTTGTGCAGCATTTAATTGCTGCTGAGGGTTAAATGTAATAGAATCCTGTGCGGTTTGAGCATAAGCTATAGATGCTATTAAAATTGTAAAGAGTAAGGTTAATTTTTTCATCTTTAATATTAAATTGTTATTCTTATTTAGACTTATTATAAATAGTTTGTTGTTTGAAGATGCAAATATAAAACTCATAATTACTTAGACAAAGTTTATTTAGATTAAATTTAAATAAACTTTAACAAACATTGTTAAATACCTGATAATCAGAATCATAAAAACAATAAAAATTAATGATAAAAGTTAAAAACCTTAGAAGCTTCGTTATAAGCACTTTCAAAACTAAGTGCGTTTAAGCTATTATTTTTATTAGAAGTAAAGTATGATAATAGTTTTTCGGTTGGCATATTACCTGTCAATTCATCTTTTGCCATAGGGCATCCACCAAATCCCTGAATGGCACCATCAAAACGTTTGCAGCCAGCTTTATAAGCAGCATCTACTTTTTCAAACCATGTACTCGGTGTGGTGTGTAAGTGTGCTCCAAATTCTATACTTGGATATTGAGGGATTAAATTTGAAAACAGATAACTTATACTTTCAGCATTAGAGCTTCCAATAGTATCGCTTAAAGATAAAATTTTTACGCCCATTTTTGAAAGTTTTTCAGTCCACTCTCCTACTATATCAACATTCCAAGGATCTCCATAAGGGTTACCAAACCCCATAGAAATATAAACGACGACTTCCTTATTCGATTTGTTAGCAATGTTTAATATATTTGAAAGCGTTACTACAGATTGGGCTATCGTTTTATGTGTATTACGCATTTGAAAGTTTTCTGATATTGAAAACGGGTAGCCTAAATAATCTATTTCTGGATGTTTACTGGCGTCTTCTGCTCCTCTTGTATTTGCGATAATAGCTAGTAATTTACTTGTAGTTTTAGATAAATCCAGCTTTGATAAGACCTCAGCTGTATCAATCATTTGAGGAATGGCCTTAGGTGACACAAAACTACCAAAATCAATAGTATCAAAACCAACACGCAATAAAGATTGAATGTATTGCACCTTCTTTTCTGTAGGAATAAAGGTCTTAATACCTTGCATAGCGTCTCGCGGACATTCAATAATCTTTACTTTGTTTTGCATTTAGTTAAAATAGAAGGCTAAAAATACTATTAATTTAATTAAGCTATTAACTATAAAATAAAGATTTTTTAATTAGCATGTAAGTTTTTATATAATAAAACGACACTATCTTTGACTTCTAAATAATCGTACCATGAAAAAAATTACTTTACTATTTATTTTTACATTTTTAATTTCTTGGACCTCGTTTGGTCAAAGTACAGCTAATTACACTGTTGTCTTTGAAAGTATTTGGGAATCGGTTACCGACAACCCTACCGAAGGTCAAAGCACTATAGATTTACCTGGTTCAGCGCATTGGTCTACCTTAGTTGGTGCAACACATCAAACTGCCAATACTTTTTTAATGATGGGAGCCGCTGCCTCTTCTGGTATTGAATCTGTTGCAGAAACGGGAGGCTTTGGTACTTTTAAAACCGAAGTTAATAATAATAGTGATGCAGATAAATTTATTGAAGGTAGCGGGCTTGGTAGTGCCAAAGGGACTATTACCAAAAGTTTCGATGTTAATGAAAATTATCCGCTAGTAACCCTAGCTTCAATGATAGCTCCCAGTCCTGATTGGTTTATAGCTGTTAACAGTATAAATTTAAGATCTGGGAATAATAGTGTCAATAATGGTTGGAAAGAAACATTTACAATCGATTTATTTCCTTATGATGCTGGTACTGAAGACGGAACTACTTATTCATTAACTAACTCTGCAAGTAATCCTATAGGTGTGATAACAAGCCGTTCGAATATAACACCGTTTAACGAAAAGAAAATAGGAACACTCACTTTCACATATAATTCATCAACCCTAAGCACTGGAACTTTAGATAAAATTGATATCGTAAAAATATTTCCAAACCCAACTAAAGGAACTATTACAATCTCTAATATTCAAGGTATTGAATTAAGCTCAATAAAAATTTATAATGTATTAGGACGCCTTGTTAAACAAATAGAAGTACAAAAAGGGTTGTCAAAAATAAGCACCAATTTAGAGAAATTAAATAAAGGTATTTATCTATTAAATTTGAATACTATAGACGGCTCTAGCAGATCACAAAAGCTGGTAATCAATTAAAAATTAAGCATATAATTGAAAGGTAACCGATAAAATTAACGCTTAAACGTTTTTATTATTCTTCTTTTTCATTAAGGGATACATTTGAAAAAAAAATGTTTTGTCCCGATGCATATTTTTAATATAAAACCTAAATTCTTACTCCTCTCGATATTTTTATCGATATCCTATTATATGTCTGGACAGAACGAATTACTACCAGATTGTGGTACAGTTACCACTCCAGAATCTCTTGAATACATCAATAACATAAAACCACAAATTAAGAAATACGAGCAAGCATTTGCTTACAGTAAAACTGGAAAAAATAATGCTCTTAGATTAGTCAATTCCATTCCCGTTAAAGCCTATATTATTAGGTCTTCAAATGGTAATGGTGGTCTTAGCACCTCAGATCTTAATCATGCTATTGAAAACCTTAATGCTATTTATGCAGATGCTTACATGGAATTTTTCTTATGCGATGGTATTAATTATATTGATGATGATGCTCTTTGCCATTTTAAAAAAGGGAATGAAAGTGATTTAAAAGCTACCAACTACACGCCTGGTTTAATAAATATTTATTTTACTGATTATTTGGAAAACGATTCCGAGGAAAGTATTTGCGGTTATAGTAATAATGTTGGGAGAAATAATGACATTATTGTTATGAAAAACAGTTGTGCCACTAACGACTCTTCTTTGGCTCACGAATTGGGTCATTTTTTCTCTTTAATACACACACACGGGCCAGATAATAGCAAAATGACTACTGAATTAGTAGATGGTAGCAACTGTGATACAGATGGTGATGGTATTTGTGACACGCCTGCCGACCCCATACTTTCTAAGAGTAATATTAATAATTTCTGTGAATTTATAGGAGAAGAAACAGATACAAATGGACAAATATTTAATCCTGATACAGGCAATATGATGTCTTATTCCAGAAAGTCATGTAGAAACCATTTCACAGATCAGCAATTAGCTAGAATGTATGCGTTTTATCAAACGACTAAAAACTATTTAGCTTGTCCATCATTTAACGCCGATTTTAGTGTAGATACGAGTGTAACCTGTGAGGAAACATTAACCGTAAATTTTAAAAATGATTGCTCCAATATCACAGATTGGCAATGGGACATAGATTCTGATGGTATTATTGATTATACAAATCAAAATCCTTCGCATACTTATAATACTGGGGTATACGATGTAACACTTACGGTTTCCAATAAGTCTAAAACGATTAAAAAAACATTCTCAAAATTTATAAAAGTTGGGACAGAAATAAATCTTTTACAAGAAGGTTTTGAGGACTTTGAAATAGCAGGAGATAACGGCTGGACGACAATTGACGCTTCTAAAAATGGTTATAATTGGTATTCGAATACAGGAAAGACATTTACAAAAGGAACAGGGCCTTTAAATGATAACACAGCAGATAACACTATAGGGAAATATATTTATGCTGAAGCTTCGGGAGCAGAACCTGGGGATGTTGCCGAATTTATTTCTCCATGTATCAATGTAACAACGTCTAACACTAAATTGAATTTTTCGTATCATATGTTTGGTAAAAACATAGGTGAATTACATGTAGATATTAAAACTGATGACGGCTATATTAATGATGTTGTTCCTGCTCTTCATGGAAGTCAGCAAGCAAATCAAAACGATGCTTTTTTAAAGAAAACTGTTGACTTATCTCCCTATGAGTACCAAACCATAAAAGTTCGTTTTAGAGCAATAAGAGGTGCTAGTTGGGACGGCGATATTGCTATAGACAATATTCTTATTAAGAGCTTAGAAAAAGAACAAGCAACTCCCGACGCATTATCAAGTATAAAAGTGTATCCAAATCCAATCACAGACACTGCACTTAATATTAAATCTATAAGCACTGAAGCTATTCTAAATTATCAAATTTCTAATTTAGTTGGACATGTATTCTTATCTGGAACATTAACAAATCGGTCCATTAATGTGAGTCGTTTATCTTCTGGAACTTACTTCCTAACCATTCACAACAAACATTCTAAAATCATTAAAAAAATTATTAAGTAGTTTTTTATCTACCTATTAAGCAAAGCTTTATTAATACGCTTTATAAGACTAGGGCCTTCATAAATAAAGCCTGTATAAATCTGCACTAAATCGGCTCCTGCATCTATTTTTTCAAGAGCATCTTGAGCAAAATGAATACCTCCTACTCCAATTATAGGAAATGATTTATTGCTTTTATCTGATAAGTATTTTATAACGCTTGTGCTTTTATCTTTTATAGGCTGCCCACTTAAACCTCCATTACCTATTTTATTAAGCATCTCTTTAGAAGCTTTTAAGTTACTTCTATCCATAGAGGTATTACTAGCAATAACACCATCTAGTTTTGTCGCCGCAACCAATTCAATAATTTCATCTAATTGTCCCTCATTTAAATCGGGAGCTATTTTAAGAAGAATCGGTTTTTGTTTTTCAAATGTTGTATTTGCCTTTTGTACAGCGCTAATAAGTTCTTCTAAATAATCTTTATCATTTAATTTGGCATGGCTTCCAACGTTTGGACAACTAACATTAAGTACAAAATAATCAACATAAGGATGCAATGCATTAAAACATTCTAAATAATCTTTGGTGTAATCTTCAGGCTTTGTATTGGTATTTTTTCCAATATTACCACCAATAATCAATTTGCCTTTATTTTTTTTCAGTTGAAAAATGGCACCTTCTAAACCTTCATTATTAAACCCCATTCGGTTAATAATTCCCTGATCATCTTTAAGTCTGAATAATCTTTTCTTAGAGTTTCCTTCTTGTCCTTTAGGCGTTACTGTTCCTATTTCAATAAAGCCAAAACCAAAATTTGCCAGCTCATTGTATAATACCGCATTTTTATCAAACCCCGCTGCTAAGCCTACAGGGTTTTTAAATGTTATCCCAAATAAATTTCGTTCCAGTTTAGTATTTTCAACCACGTATAAACTTCTAAAAACAGCAGAAAAACCAGGTATTTTAGATGTGAATTTTATTAACGAAAATGTAAAATGATGAATTTTTTCAGGATCGAATAAAAAAAAGAGAGGGCGAAGTAGTAATTTGTACATCCAGAATTATTTATGCAAAAGTACTTCTAAATAAAAAATTGGGCAATTCAAAAGCAAAAAAAAATTAATAATCGTATTTTTAAGCCCAATAATAAGCATATGGATCTTTCTCTCAAACCATGCTAAATTTTATTTAAAATGATTTCAAAAGAAAATATCATAAAGCGATTTGTAAGTTACGTTACTATTGATACAGAATCCGATCCATCGTCAAACACAACACCTAGTACTAAAAAGCAATGGGATTTGGCTAATAAATTGGCCGAAGAGCTTAAGGAGATAGGAATGCAAGATGTTAATATTGATGATAACGCATACATTATGGCTACACTGCCAAGCAATGTCTCGCATGATGTTCCAACGATTGGATTTATTTCTCATTTTGATACCTCCCCAGATTTTACAGGAGCTAATGTAAATCCTCAAATTATTGAAAATTATGATGGCAATGATATTGTTTTAAATGCCTCTGAAAATATTGTATTATCTCCAGGCTATTTCGAAGACTTACTTTTATATAAAGGTCAAACTTTAATAACAACAGATGGTAATACACTTTTGGGTGCCGATGATAAGGCTGGTATTTGTGAGATTGTTTCGGCAATGGAATATTTAATTAATCACCCAGAAATTAAGCATGGTAAAATAAGGGTTGGTTTTACACCCGATGAAGAAATTGGCAGAGGTGCACATAAATTTGATGTTGAAAAATTTGGTGCAGACTGGGCTTATACTATGGATGGTAGTCAAATAGGAGAATTAGAATACGAAAACTTTAACGCGGCGGGCGCTATAGTAAAAATAAAAGGTAAAATTGTACATCCAGGATATGCTAAAGGCAAAATGGTAAATTCTATGTACATTGCTCAAGAATTTATTAATTCGCTACCACGATTAGAAACTCCAGAGCATACGGAAGGCTATCAAGGTTTTTTCCATTTGCACAATATGAAAGGGGATGTTGAAGAAACTATTTTAGAATACATAATTCGTGATCATGACAAAGGTCATTTTGAGGCTCGCAAAGAGGTCATGCAAAAGCTTACAAATGAGTTAAATTCACAATATGAGCGTGAAGTTATTACTACCGAAATTAAAGATCAATATTATAATATGAAAGAAAAGGTAGAGCCTGTGATACATATTGTAGATATTGCAGAAAAAGCCATGAAACAACTTGGTATTCCGCCTCTTATTAAAGCCATTCGTGGAGGCACCGATGGATCGCAATTAAGCTATATGGGCTTACCATGTCCTAATATATTTGCTGGCGGACATAATTTTCATGGACGTTATGAGTATGTACCTGTTGAAAGTATGATTAAAGCAACAGAAGTGATTTGTAAAATAGCAGAATTAACAGCCTTAGAGAATTAATAAACATTTTAATATCTCAATTTAAAAAATTTATGACTCTAGAGGAACTAATCTCAAAATTTCAACAAAAAGATGAAAAGGCTTTTGAGAGTTTGTACAATATGTATAGCGACAGTATGCAAGGCGTTATATATAATATTGTTAGAGATCATAATGTTGCTGAAGAAGTCATGCAAGATGTTTTTATTAAAGCATGGCATAAAGCAGAAACTTATTCCAGTGAAAAAGGCCGTTTTTTTACATGGATTTTAAACATTGCCAGAAACGCTGCTATAGATAAAACAAGATCTAAAAATTTCAAGAAATCAAAACAAAACCTCTATACTGATTTTTTCGTAGATATATTAGAAACCAGTGATAGTTTAGATAATAAAACGGATGCCATTGGCATCTCAAAATTTGTAAGCAAACTAGCAAAAAAATGCATTGAAGTTATCGAACTTTTATATTTTAAAGGTTATACACAAAAAGAAGCTTCAGAGGTTCTTGATATGCCTATTGGAACCATTAAAACACGAAATAGGAATTGTATTAAAGAATTAAGAAGTATGGTTTTAAGCTAATTATGGATATTAACGCATACATAGAATCTGGAATTTTAGAGCTATACGTAGCTGGTACACTTTCTGAAAAAGAAAATAAGGAAGTGTATGAGCTTATGCAACAACATCCTGAAATATTGCAAGAGGTTTTAGAAATTGAATCTGCCCTAGTAAAACTAACAGCTTCAGCTTCTCAAAAAGATAATAGCCATGTGCTACAGAATATAAAGCAATCCTTAGGTTTTAATACTAACATTGTTTCTATTGTTAAACCAAAATATAACTGGCTCACTTATACAGGTTGGGCAGCTTCTATAGTTTTAGCAGCAGGTTTATTATGGACTGTTAACCAGAATAGTCAACTAAAATCAGATATTCAAATATCCGAAATAAAACAGTCTTTATTAGAAACCCAAATTGTTAATTCAAAAAACAGTTTAGAAGAAGCCAATACATTGATGAGTGTTTTACGTGACAATAATATTGCACAAATACCTTTAGCTGGTCAAGGAGATTTTGCGAATACTTATGCCAAAGTGTATTGGGATAAAAACTCAAAACGAATCTTTTTAGATGCATTAGGATTACCCGAACCTCCAGAAGGTAAAGTATACCAAGTTTGGTCATTAAAACTAAGCCCTCTTACCCCTACTAGTTTAGGAACCATAGATACTTTTATTGCTGATGAAAATAAAATATTCGAAATAGAAAATGCAAACGAAAGTGAAGCATTTGGTATTACTTTAGAACCTGCAGGTGGTAGTGAATCTCCTACTATGGAACAATTATATACACTGGGGGCCGTAGCATCAAGTTGATGCTTACAACATGAATAAAACAATATTTTAAAATATTGAATAAATACGGCATAAAAGCAACCCTTTAGTCTTTAAAATAGCATCATACTTTATTTATTTTAGAGGGATTTATACAATTCCTTCGTTTAACATTATATTTTCATGTAATATTTAAAAATAAAATGCAATAGATTTAAAAAGTATCGTCTTTTTAATCAAAGACCCTCTATAAACGGTTTTAAATGAATTCGGAATCTGAAAACAGTAAAAAACTTAATGATTTTTTTGGTAGAGAATACCGATCTCTGAAGATTTACGTGAGTAACAGAATAAGGGATACTGCCAGTCGAAATGCTGAAGATATTATTCAGGATGTGGCTTTAAAATTATTCACAGGAGCAGACAGGTCTGCTCCAATAAACAATGTCGCTGGTTTTGTATACAGATCAATTAAAAATAAAATAATTGATATTATGCGTACCACTAAGCAAACAGATCAAATAGAAATTGATGGTGAGTTTTCAGATTTAGCAGAAATGATACATCAATCGACAGACAATCATGCCTCCGAAGACATGATTCCTCTTTTAAAAAAGAGTATTAAACAGCTTAAACCAGGGTATAGAGATATTATTATAGCAGTAGATTTTGAAGGTTACTCTTATAAAGAAATTTCCAGAGAAACAGGGATTCCAGAGGGCACATTAATGTCTAGAAGACATCGGGCCATTGGAATATTATATAAAAAATTAGAATCAGAAATTAATAAACATAAAAATTAACATATCATGGAAAACTTTTTCACTCATAAATTCAGAGGAAAATCACCAATAGAAATTGCAGTAATGATCATATTTGGAGCTATTGCTATCACAGGATTAGCCATTTTGTTTGGCTTTGTAATTATGTGGTTATGGAATTGGCTTATGCCTGAAATTTTCGGACTAACCGCTCTTACTTACTGGCAAGCTGTAGGGCTATTTATATTACTAAAACTATTACTTGGAGGTTGCGGAAGTGGTAGCAGTAAATCTTCTAAAAGTTCGAAACGAAAAAATGATCATAATTCAAAAAGTGACTTTTCAAAATGGAAATATTATGATAAATTTTGGGAAGAGGAAGGCGATGAACTTTATAAACAATATCTCGAACGAAAAACAAACCCAGCTCAAACAAACGAATCTGAATAGCATTAAATTTTATTATTTTTTAAATATTCTAGTATGCACCTACTCATTTTTGAAACGGATATCAAGTCAAAGAAAAAAGTGAAATCCTTAAAATCTACATTTAATAAACATAATGATATCTTAAAATGGTCCATAGACCTAGAAGATATTGATAATGTACTTAAAATTGAAGCAACAACTAATATAACGGAAGCCGATATCATTGATTTGGTTAGAATCCATGGTTTTTATATTGAAACCTTGGCAGATTAAAAGCGTCTGGTTTATTCAGACGCTTTTAAACAAAAACCAAAAAAATTAAAATAAATGACTCGAATCTTTAATCTGTATTAGAAATACCTAATGCATAAATGAAATGGGTTTAAAAATTATACGTAATACTCATGCCTACGAAAGAATTAGGGGCATGTGAAAAGTAAACCATATCTACACCATTTTCATTATCTAAAACAGGTTCAATGGCATAACCAGAATCATTAAACCCTAATAAGTTTTCAAGAAATAATCCAATCTGAAAATCTCCAAGGGTATAATTAAATTCTATATCCAAAAATGTGACATCCTGTAACAAAACATAGGTTTCATCATTTGTAAGTTCATCTTCTAACCTAAAATTCATTATTCCTGAAAATTGTTTACCAGCTACAGAAATTATATTTGTTTGATAAGATGCTTCAACTACATTCAAAAAGGAAATACGCCCAAACTCTATATTTAACTTATTATCATATTCATCATTATTTTCTAATTCTGGTTGAGCTAAGCAAATAAAAGGTGTTAAGAATAAACAAAACAATACAAATAGAAATCTTTTCATGATTAATCTTATTATATTTTATGAATGCTTTTCTCTGTTAATGGTCCTAACTCAAAAGCACTTTCTAAAAGTTCTTTTTTCAATCTTTTTGCTTCATCAATTTTACCTGTAGATTTATAAATTTCAGCAATATGGTATAAGCTTTCTGGTTCTAAGGTTTTTCCTTTAACGTAAGACTCTACAATACCTAATGCACGTTCTAAATTTCCATTTTTAAAATGGCTCCAAGCCAATAAATCGTATGACTGTGGCGTAGGTCGGTTCTCTATTTCTACATGTGCTATCTTCAAAGCCGATCCTGAACGTTTCATATCTTCAGCAAACAATAATACATTGTACTTGTTATACATATCTCCATAAAGTTCATTTTGCATAGCTAAATCATATAATCTTAATTGTTCATTTTTTAAATCTGAATCCCCTTTATATTCTGCTATTTCAGCTTTTAACAAATAATAATCTGGAGCATTATAACTTTTGGTAACTGCATCTAGAATACGAAGTGCTTCACCTGGATTTTTTTCATATGAATAAACAATCCATGCAATTCCTTTCTTGGCATAAGCATCACTAGGGTCTAATTTCAAAGCTTTTAAATAATGATTATATGCTGCTTGGATATTTCCCGCATGCCCATAATAATCTGCTAAATTTGTATAAACCCATTGTTTTGTTGTTGGTATATTAGAAGACTCTGCAATGCCTTTAGCCTGCTCCATGTATTTAATGGCTGCATCTAGATTTCCCCGATGATCGGACCATTTAGACAAACGTATTAGATAATCAAAATCTGAATCGTCACTAAACTTGTCCAGATAACTTTTTGCCAATGGATAATTACCTAACTCCATACAGACATCGAACAACATCATTTGGGTCATTTTTAAACCTTCGCCGTTCGCTTCTGCTTTTTTTAACAATTCTAAAGACTCTTTAAACCTATGCTGCGAAATATAATTTCTAGCCAAAGCTCTTAAGTATCCAGGCTTATTGAAATTTGTAATGGCATTCACTTTTTTTAAGTCTTCTTCAGCTTTTATTAATGCTTCAATATGCCCTGTTCTACTAAATATTTGAGATTGAGATGCTGCAGATTTTGCTAAATATGGAAATTGATTTGGTTCTTTTTCTAGCTTTCTTTCCCAAAATTTAAAATCTTCCATCGCCAATTGCAACATCTCATTTTTACCTGCTTCTAAGTATGGATTATAATCATTAATATTTGTTATATTATTTGGTCTATTATTACAGCTTACTATAATTAGTAATAATAAAACCAGTGCTAATTGATTTAAAGGTTTCATCTTTTTTGTTTTTTAGGTTTATTGTTTTTATTTAAAGCTCTGAAACAAGGATATATAAAACCCTTATTTCAGAGGTCATATTCTTTACCAGGGAGATGCCAAGTAAGGAAATGAAGTTAAAAATGCTTTATCATTTGCATCTACATTATCGTTTGATAGTGTTGGGTTTTCCATAAAATCTTCTCCTCCAAAAATTAATAGTAATTCAACAGTAATAACATCATCTGCCAAAGTCCTACCTGTTAGAACATTGGTACCATCGAAAAAAGTTGTTTTTCCATCTAACGACACATTTAAAACATCTGTAGCCAAAAGGCCTGTAAAAGCTGCTGATGTTTGACCTAAAGCATTCATATCTCCTGGGTTTGCAAATGCAGGACTCAAACTTTCTAAATTTGTCTGAAACATGCTTTGAAACGCGGTACTTTGATTTGAAGGTGTAGTAACGTTAAACATATCCTTACTAGAAGAAGAAACAAATACAGTGTTTACTGCTGGTCTACCCATTTGATCCTCTTGTGTATAGGTTCCTGAAAAATCTAAGGGGATTTTCGTAATAATAGTCTCATCATTGTTTGAGCAATTAAATGCTAACAATGAAACAATACATGCAATAGCTAATATTTTTATAGTTTTCATAATTTTATCTTTAATAGTTATTTTATTTTCTTTTTGATTCTACCCAAGTGTTAATAGTTCCAGATCCACCAATCATAGATTTGGGTACTTCTACTACGATAGAAAGCACATTGGTTCCTGCAAATGTATCTGCACCAGGACTGTTGAAGCCTGTAGCAGTACCACCAATAATGGCACTATACTGAGTAAAATCAAAAAAGAAAGGGTCGTCTCGAGGTCCCGCGAAAAAAGTCATTCCGTCATTAGTAGCAATATTAGCACTAGATCCGTAAGAAGTAATATCTACAATACCACTAACAGCTGCCGATGTTTCTACAATACTCGTTACCCCTGCTTGTGATGGTACCACTGGACCAAAAAAGTACATTTTACCATCTCTTGGAATGGCTTGAATGACTAAATCCTCAACATGGTCTCCCGTATTATCTATATTAAATTCAATTAATACATTTTCATCAAATACGGCGCTACCAGTCGCTGCTGGGCTTAATAAACCTTGAAGGTTCGCCACAAATACTAAGTTATTTGTGTTTTCGCCTTGAAAGGCGTAAAAATCGGTAATATCACTATTACCTCCTGTTACTGCTGGCGCATCAATATGATCTGCTGCAACTATGAAGAAACTAGCTACCGCTACTACTCCAATTCCTAAAACTCTTTTCAAATTTTTCATGTTTTTGAGATTTTTTATTATTAATTATTTTTACTCTCAGCCATACCTACGAAAAAAAGAAAATAGCGGTTCTGTTAAAACTATGTTAAAATGAAAAGTTGTAAATTAAATGACTAAAGCATTACATTTACACCATGAACTCATTTTGACTTATTATTTTTAACCGAACATGAGTTGAATATAAAAATGATACTATGAATCCGTCTGCACAAGGTTGGATAAAAAAGCTACTAAAGGAGATTGAAAAAAAAGATGCTATCTTTAATTTTAATGAAGAAGTATTTTATAATGCTCTAAGAAATTGTGGCTTTATATATGGAAGCAATTTGGATATTGTTGGAGGTATTATTGATAAAAAAGACCTTACTGAAGAAGAACTTTGTAAAACAAACCTATTTTTAACCTTATTATATACCCATAACAAATCTAATTCTAATATATCTTTTATTGATAGTGTTATTAACTTTTATACAGATATAAATGAACTTAAGGTATCATTCTTCCAAGAGTTATTAGGTGGAAAAAAATCTAGTGAACAACTTGAAAAAATAATACATAAGCGTATACAAATAGATGCCAATGTACTTACAAAAAACTTCAATTATTTTATTATAAATGCTTTACTTTTTATTGATGCACTCGCTTATCAGGAGTTTTTAAAAAACAATACCATTTCGATTGATTATATAAAAAACTTAGAAGCTGCTATAGAAACTATTTCTTTAGATGTTTTAAATTCTAAAACCACAAAAAATCAATATGATGAAAGTTTAATAAAACTCTTTGAATCTTCGCTACGATTTAAAGACAATATTCATGTAAACTATAAAAAAGCTATTGAAATTATAAAGACCAAACAAGAGGCATACTATGTTTTGGACTTAGCTTGTATGGCAACTTGGGGTGATAGAGTTATTGATGATAATGAGCAACAATTTTTAATTCAATTAGGTACCGATTTAAATATTAATACATCACGTATTAAGCATTCGATTGATACCGTAAATCATTTTTACTTAAACAATGAAAATAATATAGCACTTTTAAGTTCTAAAAATATTGTACAGAGTTTTTATGACAACTCCAGTAAAATGGTGAATAAATTAATTACAAGAAATAGCAAGCGCCTGTATCAAGAACTTAAAGACAGTAAAGAGCTCATGATTTTATTATCGCAATCTACAGTTCGGGACTTAAATAGCGACGAACAAAAAAAAGTACAAGAACAGTTGTTGGATATTTTTAAATCCATACCAAGTCTTGCTATATTCTTACTTCCTGGAGGCGCATTATTACTACCTTTGGTTGTTAAATTTATTCCAAAATTGCTGCCTTCTGCTTTTGATGATAATCGGATTGATGACTAATTATGAAAAAACAACTTCATACATACTTAAATCGTTATGTATCATTTTCTGAAGAAGAGATAAATCTATTTTATAGTTACCTAACGGTACAAACATTTCAAAAAAAAGAGTTTCTTTTAAAAGAAGGCGAGGTTTGCAAAGTTAAATTCTTTATTATAAAAGGACTCATCCGTATTTTTAAGATTGACGATAAAGGTCATGAAAGTATCATTCATTTTGGCATAGAAAATTGGTGGATGACTAATATGCAAAGTTTTGTAAACGAAGAGCCTTCTCTTGTATATGTTCAGGCTTTAGAAGAAACAACCATACTCACTATTAGTAAAGTTAATCTGGAAAAAGCTTATGCTGCTATTCCAAAACTAGAGCGAGCGTTTAGGATTATTATCGAAAAAATGTTTATTGCTATTGAGCGAAAAAATGAACATTATAGTAAAATGACTAGTAAAGAGCGCTATCTGGGATTTATAGATGAACTTAAGGCATTTTCACAACGGGTACCTCAGTATATGATAGCTTCTTACCTTGATATTACACCCGAATATTTAAGTGAGCTTAGAAAAAACAAATAATTATAATTTCTTAAGACATCTTAATTTTTATCCGTTTTCTCTATCCTAATTTTGTTTCATAATAAAAAAACAATACGATATTATGGAACGAATTTCTTATACCGATATTCCTGAAGGAATGTTTGAAAACCTGAGAACTATAGAAGACTCATTAACCAATTCACCACTAAACCCAAAACTCTTAGAACTTATAAAGCTTAGAGTTTCCCAAAAAAACGGATGTGCTTATTGTGTGGATATGCATTATAAAGAATTAAAACATACAGGCGAAACAGAATTACGTTTGTCTTCACTATGCGTCTGGGAAGAAACTCCTTATTTTTCGAATAAGGAAAGAATTGCTTTAAAGTTTGCAGAGGCCGTTACACAAATAAGTAGCACACCGATACCCGAAGAAAATTATCTCCCTTTATTAGATCATTTTAATAAAGAGGAAATCTGTTATTTAACATTGGCAATAACACAAATAAATACATGGAACAGGCTTATGAAAGTATTTCAATTCACTCCTGGAAACTATAAAGTAGAACTTTAAGCTATGAATTAAAATAACATCAAACTATTTTTAAGATTAGCAATTAACATAGACTTTCTGCTATAGCAGATCGTTTTCGGATGTTACATTTTTTTGCCTCCTTAGCCATGTGTTTTTCAATAAGATTTGAAGGAGGTTTTTGATTATTCTGTATAATCAGTTTCTGCGACATCTTTTGCTTTAAATCTCATGAAAAAAATATTTTGAGTATGGATGCCATTTTAGATGAGAGATAACTAGAATTCATCATTCTTAACGAAACATCCGATAAAAAATAATACAAATATTACTTTTTATCGGATGTTTGGATTTATACAAGCATAAGATTCCAAAAAAAGTTGGATTCCATTTTATTTCCGTTAGATTTACAAACACTTACTAACCTCTAACCAAAAAAACACATATGACATCGTACACTATAAATGAAATTAATGATATTTTAAAAGGTGAATTAATAGGAAATACCATGCAATCGATTGATGGTCCAGAAGAATTACAAAAAGCGAGTATCAATCACATAACTTTTATAGGAAGTACAAAATATGTCAAATATTGGGCAGACTCAAAAGCCTGTGCAGCTATAGTAAATGATAACTTAAATGTAGAACCTGGAGAGAACCGCGCAGTAATTAAAGTTAAAAACGCTGATTTAGCTATGGCTAAAATCTTAGAGCTCTATAATCCACCAGCACCAGAATTCGAAAATGACATTCATCCCACAGCTGTTATTCATAAAACTGCTAAAATTGGAGAAGGCTGTAAAATTGGTGCCAATTGCTATGTAGGTAAAAATGTAGAACTTGGTAACGGCGTTATTTTATATGCTAATGTCTGTATTTTTGATGAAACAATAATTGGTAACAACACCATTGTTTGGTCTGGAACGGTTATTCGAGAACGCTGTATTATTGGAAGCCATTGTATTTTTCATACCAACGTAAGTATTGGTGCAGATGGGTTTGGATATCGTCCAAGTGACGATGGACGCGGACTTGTTAAAATACCACAAATTGGTAATGTTATTATTGGTCATTATGTTGAAATTGGTGCTAATTCATGTGTAGACCGTGCCAAATTTAGTTCAACTATAGTCGGTGATGGCTGTAAAATAGACAATTTAGTGCAAATTGCGCATAATAGTATTATGGGACGTTCTTGTATCATGGCTGGACATAGCGGTCTAGCAGGTTCGGTAACTTTAGGCGATGGTGTTATTATTGGAGGCAGTGCTTCAATTAAAGATCACACAACTATAGAATCTGGTGCTACTGTAGGTGCTGGTTCTGGTGTTATGAACAATGTGAAAGCTGGAGAAACTGTTTTAGGGTATCCAGCACAAGATGCAAGAGATATGTTAAAACAATGGGTTGCCATGAGACGACTTGCTAAAAAATAGTTTCTATTCTATTAAATCTCTTCTAAAACATCAAATAGTTTTATATATTTAAGCGTATATAATTGGGATTATATTCTAATTATATATGCTATGTAATATAAAATGAACTAGGGAATGGATCTCAAAATCATCAATAGACATTAATACTTCACTCGCTAAAATCTAGGAAGCATTAGTAAAACCTGAAATAGCTAAAGAATATTTTTTCGGAGCAGATATGGTAACAGATAGGAAAGTAGGAAACCCAATTGCATTTTCAGGTGAATTCAACGGAAAGGAATATGAAGAAAAAGGAATGTTTCTAAACGTAGAAGCTAATAATCAACTTCAAGACTCTCATTGGAGCCCTTTTGATGGCTACCTGATGAACCGAAAAATTATAGAATTTGGACTTTCGGCCTAAATAAAAAAGGTGAAATAATACAATTATCCATTACTAAAGACAATATACCTACCGAAAAGCAAAAGAATCGTTCGGATGACTTTTGGAGTGAAGTTCTTTTGAAAATAAAACAGCTTGTGGAAACATTGTAACAAAATGTAAAATCTCTTCTCTATTTTGCTTGTTTTATGTAACTTGGACAACAAATACAATAATTTATTAAGCAATTACTTGTTTCTACTTTGTTAAAAATCTCCATAGAAAATCTAGTTATGTATTAATATAGGCAACTACAAAGTAAAACTGTTGTAAAACATTATAAAATGAAAAATTTCTTTTTAACACTCCCAATAATATTAAATTCAATAGTATGCTTATCACAATCATTAACCATTGATATTCCCGAAAATCATTTTAAAATAGATGAAACTAATTCCTTAATAGTTTCTCATATTGAAAACATTGAGACTTATAATAACATTACTGGTTTTAGTGAAGTAGTTATATCCTTAAATCAAAAAGATTATAATTTCGATGCAATGCCTACAGCCCTGGAGTACTCTGATTCTTATTTAATTACCGAAACAAATACCACTAATCAATACACACTATATTTTACACAACTACCCATTATTTCAATTGAAAGCCCTAACACCATTTTAGACGAACCAAAAACACTTGCAAACTTTGTATATGCTGACAGTGAACAGGTTTTAATATCGAAAATAGGAATCGAGTTAAGAGGTGGTTTTTCACAAAGTTTCCCTAAAAAGACTTACGATTTAGAATTTTGGGAAGATGATAATGGTGAAGATACCCATAATGTACAATTTGGGAACTTAAGGTCTGATGATGATTGGATTCTAGATGCTCTATATAATGAACCTTTGAGGTTAAGAAGTTATATTGCAAATAAGCTATGGCTTGATATACATACCCCAAATTATCAAGAAGATGAATCTAAGGCTAAGTCTGGTGCAGATGTCGAATATGCTGAACTTTTTTTAAACGGTCATTATAATGGTATTTATAATCTTTCTGAACAAGTTGATAAAAAACAATTAAAGCTTAAAAGTTTTAAAGGAGAGATAAGAGGAGAGTTATACAAAGGTGTATCATGGGGAGCTTCGACCTTTACGAGCTTGCCTTCTTATGATAATAACAACAGAGTTTGGAGTGGTTATGAAATGAAATATCCTAAAGATGATGATATAACTGATTGGGATAATTTATATCAGTTTACAGATTTTGTAATGAATTCCTCTAACACCCAGTTTATTGATAATATCTGGGATAAATTTGATTTTGATAATTATTCTGATTACTTCATATTTCTCAACTTATTAAGAGCAACGGATAATACAGGAAAAAATGTTTACTTCGCTAAATATCAATCTGATGCACCTTACTTTTATGTTCCTTGGGATTTAGATGGTTGTTTTGGAACCATATGGAACGGTAACAATCAAAATATCTCAAATGATATATTAGGCAATGGATTTATTAATAGAGTTATAGCGTTAAATCCTAATAACTCTTCCACAAGTATTTCGAACAAATGGTTTGAATACAGAGGGACTATTTTTGATCACACGGCTCTAATTGAAACCATTCAAACCCAATATGAATTTCTTTTAAATAATAAAATTTACGAAAGAGAATCTTTAGTATATCCAAATTATTCGTTTAGTCAACAAGATTTATCTTATATGCTAAATTGGCTTGAAAACAGGTTAACATATTTAGATACCTACTTTGGAAATTTCTTATCGATCAATGAAAATAATTCAGATAATAAAGACGTATTCCTTTATCCTAACCCTATAAAAGATGATATATATATTGCTAACTTGAATTATTTAGTTAATAAAGAGTACAAATTGTTTGATGTTTCAGGAAAACTAATTCGTCAAGGAAACATTGAAGGAAATGTCATTTCTATTAAGCACTTAGAAAAAGGGTATTATTTTATAACTTTAGATAAAGAGACTCACAAACTTTTAGTAAAGTAATAAATTACCTTAACTATTCCAGCCAAGTTCTAAAATCTTTAACCCGCTCACGAGCTACTATAACGTCTTGTTCATGATAGGTATTCAGTTTTATTTGTAAGCGCGAATTGGTATAACTTACCATATCTTTAATGGCATTAATGTTCACAAAGAATTTTCGATTAATACGAAAAAAAGTTTGTGGCTCTAATTCTTCTTCCAAATGCTCCAACGTTGTGTCTAAAAGGTAATTTCGACCTTCAGTAGTATATAAGTAAGTACCTTTATTCTCACTGTAAAAACACTCAATATCATCAATATTAATAAGTTTTAAATGTTGCCCGACTTTTACCGAAAAACGTTTTTTATACTCCCGGTCTATAGGATTTATTAAAAGCTTTTTAATATCATTAAAGTCTAAAGTCACTGCTTGTTTTTGTGGTGAACGCTCTTGATACTTTTTTAATGCTATTGCTAAATCATCTTCATCAATAGGCTTTAACAAATAATCTATGCTATTTAACTTAAAAGCTTGTAATGCATACTCATCATAAGCTGTAGTAAAAATAACGGCACTTTTAATTTCTATAGACTCGAAAATTTCGAATGACAAACCATCACTTAACTGGATGTCAAGAAAAATTAAATCAGGATGTGTATTATCTTGAAACCATTGTATTGATTCTTCAACAGAATGTAACATCGTTTGAGCCTCAATATTTAATATCTTCAACATACGCTGTAAACGTCTTGCAGATGGTTTCTCGTCTTCAATAATGATTACACTCATTCTTTTTATAAATTTATTTTTTTGTTGCTTTAGTTATTGGAGATTTTCATCTTAATTCCTTTTATTTTATATTCCTACTATTCACAGAAATGACAGAATAAAAAGTAAAAACACCTTCCTTACTCCCAGCGTTGTTTCTCTTTATCTAAAAACTCATTAATCTTGCGTGCTTCCCATTTTTTACTAAAAAATAAGTTTTTCCCAAAGATACTCAAAGCATGAAACCCCAAGCCAATACCCCAAAAAAGTGGTGTAGAAAATGTTCCGAAATGCCATATATTATCATCGGAATTAACAACTATCATTACAAAAATAAATACGTTTATCAATACATACCAGAACGCATGCCAATAAAAACCTTTTATTTCTTTTAGTCGTTTTTGAGCTCTTAAATAAGCTTCTTCTCGCTTATACTCTTCAGACAAATAATTATAATCTCTATTTTTCATGTTTATTCAATTTAACCCCAGCGCATCTTTTCCTCTTCTTCTTCCATAAACTCTTGTATTTTTCTTTCTTCCCATTCACGACCTAAAATGCCTTTGCTAACAAATACATGATAAGCATGGAAGCCTAAACCAATACCCCATCCTGCCATTGGAAACCAAAACCATTGAAAACCCCAAAAAGTCTTATAATTTACAAAAGCTAAAAAGGGTATTACTAAACAATAAGCTATTAAATTAGAATAAAATCCTTTAATATCTTCTACTTTTTTTCGTGCTCTTAAATATTTACTATCTATTTCTGAATCTGGTATTTTTTGCATGATTTCTTATTTTATTTAATTCCAGTGTTTATTATTTTCTTCTTCTCGCATAAACTTTTCAATTTTACGTTTTTCCCAGTTTCTGCCAAAAGAAGCGTCGTTTACAAAAACTCGAAAACCTTGAATAGCTAAACCGATGCCCCAACCAAACATTGGAAACCAAAACCATTGAAAGCCCCATGAGGTTCGGTAGTTTATAAATATTAAAAACGGAATGACTAAACAATACGATATTAGGCTATAATAAAATCCTTTAAGTTCTTCTACATGGTTGCGTGCACGGACATAACTATCGTCCATTTCAGGTTGCGATTGTGGTCTCATAACTATAATTTGTTTTGTAAGCATAGGTATAGCTACTACAAAGCTATTTGCTTCTTTATTAATTTTTACTTTTCTATTGGTTAATAAGTCGTAGCGCTGTTTTATATTACTAAGACCTACACCACTACTCTTCTTTACTATTTGTTTTGGTTGCAAATTATTTTCGACAATCAAATTCTCTCTCTCTTCATAAATCTTTATATGCAGCGGTTTACTGGATGTTACCATATTATGCTTTACAGCATTTTCTAAAAGTAATTGTAATGATAACGGCACAACTTTACTCTCTGGATTAGATGCTTCATCTGGCATATCGAAAACAATACTGTCTTCAAAACGCATTTTTAGTAAAGACATATAAGTCTTCGCAAATTGAAGTTCTTCATCTATAATAACTAACTCTTTATTTTTCTGTTCTAAAACATAGCGATATACTTTTGATAATGACGTGGTAAACTTTTGAGCTTGGTCTGGGTTTTCTTCAATTAAACTTGTTAAAACATTTAAGCTATTAAATAAAAAATGAGGATCTAATTGGTTTTTTAATGCATCAAACTTAGCACTTGCTGTTCCTGCAATTACTCTTTGTTCTTTTATTCTATTTTGCTGAGTCTTATTATAAAAATAAACTATATGTAATACAGATACTGCCGACAGCGTAATCCATAAAGCAAATTGGTAGTTTCCAAATCTTTCGCTTCTAATAAACTCCATTAAACTCCTACCTTCAATAGTAGTTTTAACGAACATGTTTAGTAAAAACATACATAAAAGTGTAATAATAACCGACCCAACAAAACCTGCAACAATTCTTTTTATTCTTTGTTTTGGTTTCCAATGACGTTTTTCTAAATAATCAAAAAATGCCATGTTAGCTAAACTAATTACTAAAGAATATAGCTGATAAATGAAAAAACTAACTACACCTTCACTCAAACTACGGTGACGAAATCCTCCAGTAAAAGCATTGTCCATTAAAAACAACACTGCACCAATAAAAAAAGCTATTAAAATGTTTTTAGTTAGTTTATTCATTTTGTCAATTTATTTGCAAGATTTCAATAACATCTTGGTTCTATCTTTACCCCAATTAGGATGAAATGTTGTTTCTGGCTTAAAGTTAGCAAAAAGTTCTATGGCTCTTTCTAAATCTTTACAAAATGGTGTTGTGTCTTGCCCAAAATAACGAGCACCTCCCATATCCCATTCTGCTTTACAATAAACTACTCTTGGGTTTTTTGGTGAAATTTGTGATGCTTTTGCATATAATGCAACGACCTTTCCAGATAAGGAGGCTCCATATGTAGCACCGTCAAAAGCCACCCAAGCCGTATGTAGTAATGCTTGCATCACTAAAATTTCTGGGTTATCTTTTGAGATAGCCGTAGCATCATTAATTAAACCCTGAGCTTTTTTTAATTGTTCAGTTAGTTTCTTTTCGTCCTTTTCTCCAAAACTGTTAGTAATATTAATTTGGGCAGCATAATAAGGTGGTAACCAATTATCTGGTTCTGCCTTAGAGATGCGTTCAAACATATTTGATGCTTCTACAGAGTTATTGCTTCCCCATAGTTCAAAAGCCTTTTGCATGCCCTTTTCGTAATTAGTTTGAGAATTCATAAATCCTGAAACTAATAGTGCTGTAATAATAATTAGATGTTTCATGTATTTGTATTTATATTAATTATGAAGCAAATATCTTATCCTACCTTCTATTTAAAAAAACCGACTTACCGAACTGTTATTTTTTCCTGATGAAATGTTAAACTCCAGCTATTCATATTTAAAAGTTGTTAAATTAGTAGAGACTTAAAAAAATCCAACATGAAAAAATTAATCATTCTTTTTCTAATCTCAGCATATGGAAGCTTTATAAATATAAGCCATTCGCAAGTCATGACGCATGAAAATAAAATTGTTATAGGAGCTATAGATAGTTTACAATCTGTTGTTCTTAATGAACAGCGCAAAATTTGGGTTCATGTTCCCAATACCTTAAAAGACTCCAACGAAAAATATCCTGTGGTTTATTTATTAGACGGCGATGCACATTTTGTTTCTGTTACAGGTATGCTACGGCAGATGAGTTCTATAAACGGCACTACTAAGGTTCCTAAAATGATTGTAGTAGCCATTCCTAATACAGATAGAATGCGAGATTTAACGCCTACACATGTTGAAGATGGTAAAGGTCCTAATACATCTGGTGGTGGTGAAAAGTTTATGAATTTTTTGGAAAATGAACTCATTCCATATATAAATAGTAAATATCCAACAAACCAATACAACACACTTATTGGACATTCTTTGGGAGGTTTAACAGCCATTAACATCCTCCTTAAACGCACACATCTTTTTAACAACTATATAGCTATAGACCCTAGTTTATGGTGGGATAATCGTCATGTTTTAAAACAAACTTCCAGCATTTTAAATTCAAAATCATTTGAAAACAAATCACTTTTTGTTGGAATTGCAAATACCATGATGAAAACAGGTTATTCTATTAATACCGTTGAGAATGATACAAGTGAAAGAACAAACCATATCCGTGCTATTTTAAAATTCTGTAAAACTGTTGTTCCCAAATCTAAGAGTAAATTGAATTTTGATTATAAGTATTATGAAAACGACACCCATGGTAGTGTTCCTTTAATTACAGAATATGATGCCTTACATTTTCTCTTTTCCTGGTATAATTTAGGGGATAAGTTTAACACTATAATTGATGAAAAAACATCTACAAAAATGGCCTTAAAAATCATTAATGCTCATTATAAAACTGTATCTGAAAAGTTTGGTTATACTGTGGCTCCTAACGAAGATTTAGTAAATCAATTAGGTTATGGATTTATGAATCAAAAAAAGAATGATAAAGCTTTAGCCTTTTTTAAACTGAATATTGAAAATTTTCCAAATAGCTCAAATGTTTATGATTCTTTAGGCGATTATTATACTGCACAAAAAGACAACAAAAAAGCGATTGATGCTTATACCAAAGCTATGGACACAAATGGAGGTAATGATTATTCCCAAGAAAAGTTAGATAGATTAAAAATGCAATAATTATGAAGGCGATCAACCTTTTTTGATTCTATAAAAAATAAGGTTTAAAAAGTACTTAAATGTCTGTTCGAGGGCAGTCGAGAACTTTTTAATGTCCTAAGTTTAATTCTCGACTGCGATCAATGTGACAATTTTTAGTTTTTAATACTTTTTAAACCTTACCAAACGTAATTTATACCATAATTATTTACGAACCCTATCCTTCATTATACTTGAAGAATATTGGTAGTGCATAAGCGACCTTTACTGGTTTTCCACGTTGAGTCCCTGGCTTCATTTTTGGTAATAGCCCTATTATGCGTTCGGCTTCTTTTTCTAAAATCTTATCGGGTCCTCTAGATCTTACACCTGTAATATGTCCTTTAGAATCAATTATAAAGATTATAGATACGCGTCCTTGTACCCCTAATTCTAAAGCTTCTTCTGGATATCTAAAATTATTAACGACATGCTCCTGCATTTTTTGTTGAAAACAATCTTTCATTTTCTTTTTAGGTTGTCCTTCGCATCCAGGAAAAACAGGGACATTTTCAATAACTGCAAATGCTACTTGTACATCCTCTTCCACTTCTTCTACTTCTACATCGCTAACCTCAACGATATCTCGAATAGCATCTTCTTGAGACGTTTCTGTGCTTTCAATAACAGTTTCTTCTACCTCTACAATATCATCAACAATTTGAATAGATTGCTGAACAGCTACTGGCGGCGGTGGTGGCGGTGGTGTATTCACATTAACAATAGGAATATCCTCTTCTAGCTCTTCTTCGACATCTAAAAGGTCTATGATAACATCATCCCTTTCATAAGTTTTATATTCTAAAGCTTGCCAAGAAAAAAACAACATGATATTAAGACCTATAGCAAAATATATGCTACTATTTCTACTTATTTCTAATTTTGGATTCTTTTTAGCTTCCATGACCCTACTATTTATTGATAGCTAGCTATCATTAATTACTAGTTTAAAATTATCATATATTCAGAAAAATAACTATGACATTTGTCATATCTCAAAAAAATCACCATATTCTGATTATATCACATTTAAAATACTTTTACAGCCTAAATAACCTATATATCAATTTCATTCCATGTATATAAAAAAGCGCTAGTAAAGCACCTCATCTTAAAACAACCAAAAGAAAAAAATCATCCAACTAAAAATAATTTAATATATTTACAAACCGAACAGTCGGTTTTATTTTATATAATATGAGTGATAAAAAAAGTAAAGTGCTTCAAGTTGCAACCAAACTATTTGCTGAAAATGGTTTTGAAAACACATCGATGGCTAATATTTGTGATGAAGCAAATGTATCTAAGGGATTGATATATCACCATTTTAAATCCAAAGAATCCATTTTAATAGAAATTTTCACAAATGTTACAAATCAAATGATTGAGATGAATAGTGCGCCTAAATCTTCTCAAAAACCTCAACGTCAATTAATACATCTTATTGAGACCATTTTTTCACAACTAGAGCATGATAAGCTATTTTTTCAACTCAATTTAAATATTATGTTTCAACCAATAACGAGGCAGATATTAAAAGAACAAATAGAAAAAAGAGCTGCCTTACTATTTAACTCGGTAAAAAGTATTTTTGATCAAATTTCATTAAAAGAAAGTACCTTACTCAGTTATATTTTTATTGCTGAAATTGATGGTATCGCACTAAACTATCTTTCTGTATTTAATGAATATCCTCTAGACATGATAAAAGAAGCCCTTGTTAATAAATACAAACATTTTTAAATTAATTAGAATTGAAAATGATTAGAAAATACGACGAAAAAGAAATCCCCGTTCTTATTAAAATATGGGAACAGGCTTCCACATTGGCTCATCCTTTTTTAGATAGTGCCTTTACCCTAATGGTAAAAAGAGCCATGACAGAAACCTATCTTCCAAATTCTAATACCTGGGTCTATGAAGAATCGGATACTATTGTAGGGTTTATATCCATGATAGAAAACGAAATTGGTGGCTTATTTGTACATCCAAATCATCATTCTAAAGGCATAGGAACTACATTAGTTAGCCACATGAATAAATTTCATAAGGAATTGGAAGTAGAAGTTTTTAACGAAAATAAAATCGGAAAACCATTTTATGAAAAACTAGGCTTTAAAATCTTAAAAAAATACATTCATGAAGACACGAACCAAGAAATACTTCGGATGAAAAAATAATAAATTGAAATGGCAACAACTACGCTTCAAGATTTAGGATATAATGATATTTTAGAAACCTATCGAAGAGAACAAAACATGGAATCCTTTAGTGTTGGGAGAGTTATCCTGGAACATAAGGATAGATATATTGTAAAAACTAATTGTAAAGAATTGGATACTGAACTTATTGGTAATCTAAGATTTACTGCCGAAAACAGATACGATTTACCTGCCGTTGGAGATTGGGTAGCTATTTCTGAATATGATGAAGATAAAGCTTTAATACACGCCATATACCCTAGACATTCTATCATTGAAAGGCAAGCCATTGGGAAATATGCACACCCCCAAATAATCGCTACGAATGTTGACTGTGGCTTAATTGTACAATCTGTAAACAGAGACTTCAATATAAACCGTTTAGAACGCTATTTAACTATTTGTAACGCTTCTAAAGTTGAGTCTGTTATTGTTTTAAGCAAGATTGATTTAATAGATGAATTAACATTAAAAACACTTCTTAATGACATAAAAAAACGCATTAAAAATGTTCCTATAATTGCAATAAACAATCCATCTAAAATAGGATTAGATAAAATAAAAGCCCTCATAAACTCAGGCAAAACATATTGCTTGTTAGGGTCTTCTGGTGTAGGTAAATCAACGCTTTTAAACTTACTAATAGGAGAAGAACACATGCAGACAAACGTTATTAGTAAGCATACAGACCGAGGTAAACATATTACCACACACAGAGAATTAATTGTACTGGAACATGGTGGTATTATAATAGACAATCCAGGCATGCGGGAAATTGGTATTACTAAGGTTTCGGAAGGGTTAGACATGACTTTTGATATCATAACTGAACTATCTCAACATTGTAAATTCAAAAACTGTACGCATACTAGTGAGAAAGGCTGTGCCATATTAAAAGCCCTTGAAAATGGAGTGCTTGATTCTAATACTTATACTAATTTTCAAAAAATAGAAAAAGAAAGCGCTTTTTTCGAGTCTAGTATTCAAGAGAAAAAAAAGAAGGATAAGCGTCTTGGAAAGATGATTAAAAGTATTCAAAAACAGAGAAAACAAAATAAGTATTAACAGTAAACGTATTATATCAAAAAAAGAATACTTTGATATCTATTAAAAATAGATTTTAATTAGTGACCTAGAAACTGCACGCCATACTTAATTCTAATTTACATAGATAAAAGATTACTACCTAGTAGAGGATACTAAATAGATCATAAAAAACATACAATTTAACTCAAAAAATCGATCTAAGGAGCTTAATCATTTTATGTAACTTATTTATTTTCAAACCCATATATTGTTAAAAGTTTTATTTCTAATCAAAGCATTTATGTTTAAAACATAAAAATATAGTTTTTAGATAAGCTCACTTTTTAAATTTAATGTTAAATTAATTTTCACTGAAAACAGGGTATTATAGATAATATACCAAGTATATCTTTGACCTATCTTAATATAAATATGAATTTTAATTAAAAAAAAACAAAATGGGTTTAGCCGAAAAAAGACAGATCAAATTTATCGAGGAAAGCGTTTTTCCTGAAATCAAAAACAAACTTAATGACAAGTTAGGTAAAGAAATAGAAATTAGCATTAATTGGGATAGTTTCAAAACTGTACAACAATTACAAGAAGTTGAACATCAATGTTTAGGAAGAATTACTGAAGGAATTGAAAGAATAGCTTCAGATGATATGGGAAAAGAAGCATTGCAAGAATCATTAGCGACTATTCAAGTTAACAATATAGAAGATGCTGCTACAAAAAAAATAACCTTAGCAGATAACGTCTTAACTGTAGATGCTAAATGGGAAGATTTTAGTAATGGAATTTTCACTCCAGGTGATTATAGTGAAGTTATTGAGAATCTTCTGTAGTTAATGGATATTCAAAGTTTACTCCCATATGTTGGGACAAGTAAAATAAAAAACATTCTAGAGATTGTTTATGGCATCCATAAACAATCTCTGGATAATAAATCTCTAAATAGTTCCTTTCAAGTTAACTTAACATTTACCTCTGGTCTCAATGCTCAAGGTTACATAATTGGTTTAAATACAGGATCTCGCATGCTAACCTTAGCAAACTTTTCAAATAACAATCAAAGCTATTATGTCCAATATTTAGAGCTTGATGGAATTCAGTCAGTGGGTATTGAACACTTTGAGAAAAACATAGAAAAATTTTGTAACAATCAAATCCCAGAAGGTATTGGAGAACCTCCAACGGTCCTAGCTTTAAAGAGAGAGTTTCAAGAGGTAAAAAAAACATTGCAAAATACGTTTCATTCAAATTTAGAGGTAAATATAAATTGGGCAGAAATAGATAAAGACACTCCCAGAACGATATGGGCTATAGATGGTATATTGAAACAACTTTTACAATTCAAAAACCTTATTGAGCATGACACATACCTTATTGAAGCCTTTAATGAATCCATAAAACTTATAACTATTATCGATTCTGAGGCCAATAAAATGAGTATTGACCAAGGTATTTTCACCATTTCATTTATTTTCTCTAATGGTCTTATTAACGTCAAAAAAGCAGAAGCTATTAAAGAATTTCTATCTGAAAACTTATAGAACAAACATCCTCAAATTCTAAATACTCTTATTTACTACTACTAAATTTATTTTTTACTCCGTAAATATAACTTGTATTTAAAACTTCAAAAAAGCATGCATCTAGTATGCTATTTAATCGTTTAAATGACACAGAATCCATTATAATAAAAGCTTATGAAGGATATCTAGTGATTTTTTTTTTAGAGTACTATTAATTCATATTTTAGACAAATTATTACTAACCAAATTTAACTAAAATACGCTTACTCTATGAAAGCCTCAATTTCATCAAGATTATTTCCACTTATCTTATGTTTACTACTTTTTGTGAATTTCAGTTGTAAAAAAGAGGAATTATCAACTGAACAAGAAGAAGAAAAAGAAGAAGTTGTAAGCAGTAAATTAGGCTGTAATGACTGGTATGCTTCTAATTTTGACTCAAACGTGAAATATTCCGATAATTCTTGTGCTTATGTCCCTGTTGAATGTAGTGATTGTGATTATGTTTTAGAACCAAACGATTTTAAATTAGACAATGAAGAATTAAACCTACCTATTGGCTCTAAAATAGGCATAAAAGGAGGGGCTAGAATTGTTATTGATATACGAAACTTTCAAGGTACAAAGGAAAAACCATACATTTTCACCAATTGCAATGGTCAAGCTGTTCTGAGTATCTCAGATTCGCCAGAAGCCATTAAGATACGTAACAGCTCACATATAAGACTTACAGGCACTGGATCTTCGGATATCTATGGAATCAAAATTGAAATGGGATCACAAGGAGTTAGGGCGTATGAAAAAACTGATCATGTAGAAATCGATCACATAGAAATATCTGGGGTTGGCGTTGGTATTTGGGCAGTTACAAGACCTACCTGCGATGGCAAAGCGAATAGGGGAAACTATGTACAAGAAAATACAATAATTCACCATAATTATATTCATGATGTACATGGTGAAGGCATGTACATTGGAGGGTCTAAATGGGAGCATGGATTCGATAATAACGAATGTCCAGGAGAAAAACTATACCAAGCCGATTTAATAGGTGTACGTGTTTTTAATAACCTAGTTGAAAATACGGGATGGGATGGCATTCAGGTAGGTGGTGCCATCGAAGATTGTGAATTATTTAATAATGTCGTTAGAAATTATGGCCTTTTAGAAGCTGGACCACATCAAGCAGGTATGATGATTAATCCAGGTACTACAGGTAAAATTTTCTCTAATCTTATAGAAGGAGGTACTGGTAATGCTATTCATATACTGGGTTTTGATAACTTAGTCCATAGTAATTTGATTATAGATTGTCAAATGAACGCAATTCATATAGGAGACCGTAACCCGCTTGTAAATAAGAGTTATAGGGTTCTAAACAATAGTTTAATCAACATTGCAGGAAAAGCCCTGAATTTAAATTCAAATGAAAGCATTAATAATGTGTTTTATAACAATTTTATGGCAAATATCGGTGATGAAAAGTTATATACAGCTGTTGAAAATACTGAAATGCTTAATAACATCATAACTTCATCGGTTGAAGACTATCCTTTTATGGATGTTTTAAAGTGGGATTTAACTCCAACATTAGAAAGTGACTTACTGAATTCAGGTACATTTTATGATCGGGATGAAATTAGTGTTGATTTCCTTATGAGAGACAGATTAATTGGATCAAATTTAGATATTGGAGCCTTTGAAAATCAAAAAGGAGATAATTAAAATATAAGTTTATCTGAAAAGATTTAAATTCTAGCTGATTATTCAAAAAAAGCATTTAGACTAAGTTAATTTACCTCTAAATTTTAAGCTACAAAAAGAGTAGAGACCATCAATTAAGGAGAATAACCTATCGAAAGAGTTTTATAACTAATTATTTTCCTCAAAATACTTCTTATCTTGTCAAATATTAACAACTTAATAATCAGATTCGTTAAACGAATTATTAAATTAAGGTACTTATAAATTATCATGATAAAAATTAAAGCATTTCTTCCCTACCTTTTTATCGCTTTCACTATGGTAACCTATGCACAGGAAACAATAATCGAGTTACCACATATAAAGCCAGATAGTATAATATGGTCTAACCCTGAGAAAGAATATATCTCTAAATTGGGAAACGCTCCTGTTATTACCAATGTATCTACACCTTCATTAATAGTATACAAGCCCACCGTTGAAAAGCAAAATGGCATCTCGGTAATCATTGCTCCTGGTGGTGGTCTCTATACATTAAGTATTAATTCTGAAGGACGCAAGGTCGCTGAATGGCTTAATAGTAAAGGAATAACAGCATTTATACTTAAATATAGATTAGTACCAACAGGAAAAGATGGTATTCAAGATTTAAAAGAAATTATTAAAAATGATAACGAAAAGAGAGTCAGGATTACCAAGAAACTTATGCCCTATTCTACTGCCGATGGCCTGAATGCGATCACTTATGTACGGGAGCATTCAAAAATGTTGGGAGTACACCCAAATAAAATCGGATTCATGGGTTTTTCTGCAGGAGGCTGTGTATTGTTTGGTGTCGTAAACGCGTGCAACGAAACTAACAGACCAAATTTTCTTGTACCTGTCTATCCTGGCACCGATGTGATTGACCCAGAGCCAAATCATTTAACACCACCTACACTGTTCATTGCAGCAGCAAACGATAAGCTGATAGACGCCACAACATTTACCTCTATTTTCAATAAATGGCATAAAGCAGGAATTAAAACAGGTATGCATATGTATGCAGATGGTGGACATGGTTTTGGGACATGGCTTAAAGGTCTACCAGTTTCCAATTGGCTTGATCGGTTTTATGAATGGGTCACTAGTAAAAATTTATTGGAGCAGGACTTCTCACCTAAGTGATGATTCAAATAGTAATGAGAATAAAACACCTTTACAAATAGGTTTATAAAACAATTATCCCATGTACTCTTAAAAGAATACATGGGATAAACCTACATGTGTGCCTGTAAATTAGATTATATATATTATAATCCTTTTTTTAATTCTTCAATAGTTTTAGCCATCACAACACCTGGTAATTTAACTGGAGCTGCAACCTGGGCAAGAAAAGTACCTTTTACTTCACCAGTTTTGTAAGTGGTAAAACCTATACGGTATAATCCAGCAGTTAATGCTTTAAGAGGATTACCTACTTCACTTTTATATCTTAATAAAGAATTATAGCTACTTCCACTTGGTTGTTTAGGCATTTCACTACTATCATCATTACGCTCTAAAACAGTCCATTTGGCACTCTTTGCACCTTCTACGGTAATATTATCTTTGCTAATAATATTTGAACGTTCTAAAGTAATGTAGGTATCAAAAAAATCGCTAGAATTAGCATTTTCGGTATAAGATGCAGATTTAGTAGCTTCTTTAATTTTGGTTTTCCCAACAGGAGACATCATTCTTACTCCAAGTTCTGGAGCCACAGCTGGAATCCAAACGTAGATATAATAAAATTTCTTACCGTCTTTTACTTCGTCTTCATTACCTGGAGCAGCATACCCTAAATAAGATACGATATCTGTATATGGAACTTTCATCGTTTTTGGACCAATTTTTTTCTCAGTTAAACCACCAAATTTCTTTAGTTTTTGTGCTTGAGAATCAACAGATGTTCCTAAGGCAAATAGGCCTAATAAAATTAAAATTTTTGTTTTCATAAATAATTATAGATTTGATTTTTAGTGATAAATACGCATATTTTTTAACACTAGTAGGTTGATTTATATGATAACCTAAGATTATCAATTTAGCTACAAATATGAAGGTTTATTATTTAAAAAGGCAAATAGATTTTGTAAAAATATCAATACAAGTAAATACATGAATTCATACAATTATATATTACTTAAAATGAATGCTTTATGTATTATTGACACATTTAAAATATTGAGTTTTTTGGATAGAACTAGATATTTACTGTGAGGTATATTTTAAAAATTAGGAAAAATAGCACATACATTATTAGTATTTCACCTATATGACGCAGTTAACTTAGCCGTTAAGCAAACTTGCAAATACCACCCTAGAGATTATCCAGTTGATTGCTTTTCTTATCCTCACTAATAGTCCAAAAGAACCCTACAAAAAAGAACTGATCTGCTGCAGGCTGCAAAGCACGTCTATTAAAATTACCATTTAAATCTGGTGTATTAGCATATTGGTAACCGTTAATATTTCTAAACCCTAAGACATTGTTTACTGATGCATATAATATTTTTTGCGGACTAATTAAGTAGGCCCAGTTGATACTTAAACTGTTATAAGGTTTGGTCTTATTATTTAAAAAACCTGGTTCGTTTGGATTGGTAAAAGTTCTACCAGATGCTAAGGCATAACTAATTCCAACCTGACTTCTCCAATCATTAATCCAATATTTTCCAACAACCGATACGTTATGGGTATTTGCAAAATTTGGCTGTGATTTGGACAGATAATTGTTATAATCTCGCTTAGTATCCAACAAAGAATAGCTTAACCAATAATCAAAGTTTTTAATGCTTTTACTATCTCTCCAAAAGAAATCGATGCCTTTAGCAAAACCAGTTCCTTCGTTGTTGTAGTTACTGTCAAAATTGGCAAAATCGGTATCATATTTCACTAGATTATCATACTTTTTATAATAGGCTTCTGCTCTAAACAATCTTCTATCTGCATTGTACTGATAATTAAAAATATAATGAGAGGTATTTTGAGCTTTTAAAGCTTGATTAAACTTCAAAATATTACTTGATGGGTTTTGATAAAAATTACCATAGGCTAATGATACTTGGCTTTTAGCTGACGTTTTATAAGCTAAAGACAGTCTTGGTGCCAAAGTAAAATCTTTAAAAATCTCGCTATACTCACCTCTTAATCCAGATTTAAATGCTAAATCTTTAGATATAAAAATGTCGGCTTCAGCATAAACTGCGGCTATATTATTATTATAGCCATATTTTGCATGACTAATTGTATTATCTGAATAGTTCTCAGTAAAATCCGTTGCAAAGTATTCTCCTCCAAAATAAAGTTTTAGTCGGTTACTCACTCTATTTTTTAATTTCAATTTGGCATGTATTGAGTTTTCAGTGTCCTTAATGGTACTTTCAATAATGTTTAAATTGTTTTTTGCATGGGTATAACTTACACCTCCAAATAATGTCCAAGTGTCATTTAAAGCTCCTTTATATGAACCATTAACATACACATTATTGTTATTCAATTTAAAATATGCACCATCACTATTATTAATATCTTCTTGTGTTAATTCAAAATTAGTAGCATCAAAAGCGCCATAAAGTTTAAATAAGCCAGTATTTGTTTTTTTTCTAAAAACAGCCTCGCCCGAAGCAGTTTCATAAGGTTTTATCCAATCATTTCTATTTGGAAATATAGCATTATAAGGTGCTAGGTTTATGTAAGACGCATTTACACTCAACGAGCTGCTTTTCCACTTTTGAGTATTTCCAAGCGTCGCCCCCACACTCATAATTCCGATATCTGTTTTTTCCTGATCGGGTTCATCAATAGTATTTAATAATAATACGCTCGATAGTGCTTGTCCAAATTCTGCCGAATAACCTCCTGTAGAAAATGTAATGCCATCAAATAAAAATGGCGAATAACGCCCTCGAGTTGGTGCATTGTTGGTTGTTGGCGTATAAGGTGTAAATACACGAATGCCATCTATAAAAATTTGTGTCTCATTAGCATCTCCCCCACGCACAAACAAGCGTCCATCTTCTGCCACTGTTGTTGTACCTGGTAATGTTTGCAAAGCTCCTACAAAATCACCCAATGCACTTGCTGTAGTAACAACATCCAAAGGTTTTAAGACATTAACTTTACTATTATCACCTGCCGAAAAAGTACCTGCAGACAACACAACGGCATCTAAGGTATTCACATCCTCCCGAAGTTTAACAATAAGGTCTTTCATATAAGACACATCGCCAACCATGGTAAATGTTTCATAAGACAAATAAGAAATTATTAAAGTTTGTGTTCCTGTCTCGGAAGTTGTAAATGAAAAAGAGCCATTTTCATCTGTAGTACTCCCATCATAAGTACCTTCCAGATAAATATTGGCACCTGCTATTGGCATATTTTTCATGTTAAAAACAGTTCCATTAATTGTTTTTTGAGCACTTATTTGAATTGATATAAATACTAAAAAGGTGGCTAAAATAGTTTTCATAAGTAAATTATTCTGTTGTTTGCTTTTTTATGATGAAGCAAATTTGCAACAGAACCTTAGCTAAAAAAATTCATTATAACCGAACTGTATTTTTTTGATGATGAATTGAATAATTAGTGGTACAGTTTTAATATAACTGAAAATTTCACACAATAAAAGGGAGTTTCAAAAACGAATGGGGTTTCGCTTTTATGATATTATTTTTCTATAATTTAGAAACGTCTTATTTCAGCATTTTATAATATGCCTGGCCAGTAAAAGCACAAATTTGTATTGTTTTTGTTATTAAAGACAATCATAAACAAAAACGACAAACAAGCTCTAACAAACTAAAAACAAGCTATTAATTTAACTTGTTAAACGGACGTATAATAAGCCGTGCTGCTTTGTCAAAATTAATATAGTTATATCCCCAATTAAAGAAAACTATCATTCTATTTCTAAAACCAACCAATGCCATAAGGTGGACAAACATCCATACAAACCAAGCAAAAAAACCTGCAAATCTAAAACGTTTTAAATCAACAACAGCTTTATTTCTACCCACAGTAGCCATCGATCCTTTGTCTTTATATTTGAATTTTTTAAGGGGCTTCCCTTCTATTAATTTTATAAGATTTTTTCCTAAAAGTTCGCCTTGTTGAATTGCGGGTTGGGCCACCTGTGGATGTCCATTTGGATAGTCATCGGTTTGCATTAAACTAATATCTCCTAAAGCAAAAATAGTATCATAACCTTCAACTTGATTATATTCATTCACTTTGTATCTATTAGCACGGTCTACAAGTACGTCTGCTTGAAGTCCTTCTACGGGATTTCCTGTTACACCCGCAGCCCAAATTAAAGTTTCTGACTGCAATTCTAAATCTGAATTGGTTGTTACTTTTTTACCATCGTAATTTTTAACAAATGTATTGCAATGAACTAAAACGCCAAGTTTAGAAAGAAACTTAGCTGCTTTTTTTGAAGCATGTTCACTCATAGTTGGTAATACACGAGAACTCCCCTCTAACAAATATATTTGCATATCTGCAGGAATCAAATCTCGATAATCTCTGGGCAAAATATGATTTTTAAGCTCTGCTATTGCGCCAGCCAACTCCACACCTGTGGGTCCGCCTCCTACAATAACAAAATTCAACAATGCTTTACGTAGCTCTTTATCATGAGTAATGGCAGCTTGTTCAAAATTTTGCAATATTAAGCTACGAATATTTAAAGCCTGAGGCACTTTTTTCATAGGCATACCATAGGTTTCAATGGATTCATTACCAAAATAATTCGTCTTAGTTCCTGTAGCTATTACCAAGTAGTCATAACTTATGTTACCAATACTTGTTATTAGCTCATTTTTTTCCGAATTAATAGATTCGACTTCCGCTAAACGAAAAAATGTGTTTTTATGGTTTTTCAATATTTTACGAAGCGGGTACGCAATTGAGTCTGGCTCTAACCCTGCTGAAGAAACTTGATACAATAATGGTTGGAAGGTGTGATAATTTCGTTTATCAATTAAAACAACTTGCACATTTTTATTTGCAATTTTTCTTGCAAAATTAATTCCTGCAAAACCACCACCTATAATGACGACTCTGGGAAAACCTGATTGGGGAATATTCATAGCAAAATAAAATATAGCGCAAAGATACTATTTAGACGTATTTTACGTCCAAATAAAATATTATTTTTACATAGGTGTAACATTTTAAAATTTTAAGCTACTTATATTGTAACTAAACCATCAAATTGAATCAAGAGCTAGAACATAATTTTGTTGAATTGCTTGAAAAGCATCAAAATATTGTACATAAAGTATGTCGTTTATATACCAATAATTATGATGCACACAACGATTTATTTCAAGAAATAACCATCCAACTGTGGAAAGCATACCCTAAATTTCGAGGGGATGCTAAGTTTAGTACATGGATGTATAGAGTAGGCTTAAATACTGCTATTACACTTTATAGAAAATCAAAACGTACTATTAATACGCAAGATTTTGATGGTGTTGAATTTAAAATTAAAGCAGAGAATTATGATGATACAGAAGAAGAACAATTAAAAGTACTTTATAAAGCTGTACATCAATTAAATGATATTGAAAAAGCACTCGTTTTCTTATACTTAGAAGATAAGGATTATAGAGAAATTAGTGAAACTTTGGGAATTAGTGAAGTAAATGCACGTGTGAAGATGAATAGAATAAAAACGAAACTTAGAACCATATTAAATCCGTGAGCATATGGATGAATTAGATTTATTAAAAAAAGATTGGAATAAGGATGATAATGTATATCCTAAACTAACTTATAATGAAATATACAAGATGATCTTAAAAAAATCATCTTCCATCGTAAAATGGATTTTTATAATTAGTTTATTAGAGTTTGCCTTTTGGACGTTTATTTCTTTTTTATTAAAAGATACCGAAAGCATAAAACGCTTTGATCAATTAGGTGCAGATCCCATTTTTATACCCTTGATAGTTATAGGGTATATTATTTTAGTCTTTTTCTTTTATTTGTTTTTTAGAAACTACCGAAGAATTTCGGCTACAGATAATGCCAAGTTACTTATGGAGAATATTCTAAAAACAAGAAAAACTGTAAAACATTATGTAGCGTTTAATTTAATTTATTTAGTGATTACAACTTTTGCTGCTTTATATATTGTGTTAAATCAAAACCAAATTATTGTAGCCCAAATAGAAAAGGCAGCCGCTAGTGGAGAAGTTTTTAAATTTTATGCCGTATTTATAATAATGGTTGTCTTATTTTTAGCAATAGCAATTGGAATTTTGTTATTATTCTACTGGGTGGTTTATGGTCTTTTATTAAAACGCCTTAACAGTAATTACAAAGAACTAAAGAAGCTAGAAGTTTAACAATAAGTAAACTTTAAATAGTTTACATTATTATTCTTGGAATTAGTTTTCTATTTATCGTATAGCTTATGGCATAACTATAAATAATGTAAAACACCTTCTTTCTGGCTATAATACTATGAGTAAAAAGAAATGCGTTCAATTTGATATTGACCATTACATTCTTTTCTTTAAAAAGTTTCATTAAATTTTTGGCCTATTATGTTTTATTTTAGGATCGTCACTTACTTTAATAATAAGTCAAAAAGCTAGTGGTCTTTTTATAGGAATATATTCTATTGCTGCTTATATATATTTTATAAGAAAAAATAATGCTTTTTACGATGAGAAACACCAAAACTCAAATAAATTGCCTTAATTAGTCTTAATAACCATTTTAACATCAACAATGATACTCATTGTTAAAACAGCTTAAAGTAATTGATCCACCTCAACAGCCTCTCCTGCCCGCATTGAGTTAATGAGAATATCTCCTACTCGCACTCTTATTAAACGCAATGTTGGAAAACCAACTGCTGAAGTCATTTTTCGCACCTGTTTAAATTTACCTTCGTTTAAAATTATAGATACCCATGACGTTGGTCCATGCCTGTCATCTCTAATTTTTCGTGACCGTTCTGGAAAATCTGGCACTACTTTTAACTTAAAAGCTTTACAAGGTTTTGTTTGATACTTTTTACCATCAAAACCAATTTCCACACCCGCTTTTAATTTATTTATTGCTTCCTCCGAAATTTCACCATCTACCTGTGCATAGTATTCCTTTTCAACTTTTCGGCTATTAACAAAATCGCTCATTTTGCCATCGGTAGTAAGTAATAATAACCCTTCAGATTTTTCATCTAACCGACCAATCGCCATAATGCCTTCTGGAAAATCGTGAAGTAATCCTAAAAACTTTTTTGATTGTTGTTTGGAATCGTGACTTTTAAACTGGCTTAAATAACCATATGGTTTATAGATTACAAAATGGCGATGTTCGTTTTTAGATACTTCCATTTAAAATACTATGAACGAGTTCTTTGGTTGGTTGCTGCCCATTTATTTTAGCTCTTACAGCATCAAACGTTACTTTAAAATCACATCCAGATTTGTAATCGCTACACCCATATGCTGTACTGCCTTTAATAACGGTTCCTTTTTTGCATTTCGGGCACATTAATTCATCTGGTTTCGTTTTCTTATCTGCCGACAAGCCAGATGCAGAAGTTTTTTTAGGCTCTAATTTTAAACGAAATGCTTCATCGAAACGAAGTAAACCTTCCACAGTACCTGTATCGGTTTTAAAGCCTTTTAAATTAACTGTAGACCCTTTTTGAAGTAATCTAATATATTGTTTTTCAGAAATTTTCTTATTTGCATAGCTAAAGGGTAATACAAATTTACAGCCTGTTTTATATGCACTACAACCATAAGCTGTTTTCCCTTTTAAAACAAGTCCTTGTTTACATTTTGGGCAAGCTTCCGCTGTAATACCTGCAGTTGCTTTTTTAACGGCTTTTGCTTGGCGCTTTTTTACAGTGACTGCATGAGAGATATTAGCACGTTTCGTTTCACTTCGCACCTCATACACTAAAGCATCTACCATACGTTTCATATTTTTTATAAACGCTCCTGCACTAAAGGCCCCTTTTTCAATATCTTTTAGTTGCTTTTCCCAAGACCCTGTAAGTTCTGCCGATTTTAATAAATTGTTTTGAATTGTATCAATAAGCTGAATTCCTGTAACCGTTGGCAGTACTTGTTTTTTATTGCGCTTTATATATTTTCTTTTAAAAAGTGTTTCTATAATATTAGCACGTGTAGACGGCCTTCCAATACCATTTTCTTTCATCAATTCACGTAAATCCTCATCATCTACCTGCTTCCCCGCTGTTTCCATAGCACGTAGTAAAGAAGCCTCTGTAAATTGATTGGGTGGTTTGGTTTCTTTTTCTAAAAACGATGGTTCATGTGGTCCTTTTTCTCCTTTTTCAAAAGTTGGTAATATCCCTGATTCTTTTTCTTTAGCATTCGGATTTTCAAAAACAACACGCCACCCTTTCTCTAAAATCTCTTTTCCTGTCGTTTTAAAAGATACATCTGCAGCTTTACCTATAACAGTGGTATTAGACACCGAACAATCATCATAAAAAACGGCTATAAAGCGCTTTACTATAATATCGTAAACCTGTTGTTGATTATACTGTAAATTAATCTGAATCCCAGTTGGAATAATGGCATGGTGATCGGTTACTTTTTTATCGTTGAAAACCTTAGTAGATTTTTTTATTTTCTTTCCTAAAAGCGACTGTGTTAGCTCTGAATAATTTGTCAGTTTCTGAAGAATACCAGCGACTTTAGGATACACATCATTTGGTAAAAAAGTGGTATCTACTCTCGGATAAGTAACTACTTTTTGTTCGTATAATTTTTGAACAAGTTTAAGTGTTTCATCTGCAGAAAACCCAAATTTGGTATTACAATATACTTGTAAGCCAGTTAAGTCAAACAGTTTTGGGGCATATTCTTTACCCTTTTTCTTTGTAATAGATACTATTTCAAAATCGCTTTCCTTTACTTTGTTAGCTAAAGTTTCTCCATCTTCTTTCTTCAAAAAGCGTCCCTCTTCATAACTAAACAAAGTTTCTCTATACAAGGTTTGTAATTCCCAATATGGTTGGGGTTTAAAATTTTCAATCTCTTTAAACCGATTAACTACCATAGCTAATGTTGGTGTTTGTACACGACCAACCGACAATACTTGCTTATAACCACCATGTTTTACTGTATACAATCGCGTAGCATTCATCCCCAATAGCCAGTCTCCTATAGCTCTGGAAAAACCAGCATAGTATAAATTATCATAATCTGAAGCTGGTTTTAAATTTTCAAACCCTTCTTTAATAGCTTCTGCGGTTAATGAGGAAATCCAAAGACGTTTTACTTCTCCTTTGTAATTAGCTTCATTCATCACCCAACGCTGAATTAGTTCTCCTTCCTGTCCTGCATCCCCACAGTTTATAACGACATCTGCTTTATCAAATAAACTTTTTACAATCTTAAATTGCTTTTGTATTCCTGAATTAGAAACCACCTTGGTTTCAAATTTTTCAGGCAACATAGGAAGGTTATTTAAGTCCCAACTTTTCCAATACGGTTTGTAATCATTAGGTTCCTTTAACGTACACAAATGCCCAAAGGTATAAGTGACTGCATACCCGTTGCCCTCGTAATAACCATCACGTTTGGTATTTGCTCCTAATATAGAAGCTATTTCACGTGCTACACTTGGTTTTTCTGCAATACAGACTTTCACTTATTTTCTTTTTTGCTGTTGAATTGTGATTTGCAAAATAGGAATTTTGAAGTGTTTTTTGAAGTGGAGTTATTAGGAGTTATTAACTATAATTTACTACAGAATTTATAACAAATAAACGAAGATTTTTTTTTCAACGTAAATACGAATTTAAAGCTTTATACTTCAATTATTTTTTTTAATTTCGGCAAAAATTAACGAAAAAAGCCCCTTTTCAAAAAATGACAAAAAACCTTTATGTCATAATATCGCTATGGTTTAGCGTATATTATGGTTTCGGTCAAGTAGGTATCGGAACAACAACCCCTGACAATTCATCAATTTTAGAACTTAATTCTACAACACAAGGACTCTTACCTCCCAGAATGACAACCATTCAAAGAGATGCTATAGTCTCTCCTGCCGAAGGCCTGTTTATATATAACATAGATAGTAAGTGTTTTCAATATTACATAGGCACATCTTGGTCTAGCTGTTTAGGAGGTTCCCGTACTAATAAATTAGATTGCGGCTCGGTTAATAGTAACGGAAGTTATATTACTGGTAATCCTTTAACTAACTCTAATACTATAACCATAGATGTTTTGGTCAATTTTATAGACACATATAGCATCACTACAAATACTGTAAATGGTTATAGCTTCTCTGCTTCTGGAATATTTTCTTCTTTAGGAATTAACACCATAACATTAACAGGTTCTGGTGCCCCAATTGCAAACCAAACAGATACATTTACTTTAAATTTTATAGGAACTGGTTTAACTTGTAATATAGATATTACTATAGCACAAAATTACACTAATTGCTTGGCTTATTTAAATGCTGGATTCACCACAGATGGTATATATACTATTGACCCAGATGGTGCAGGTGGTACTCCTGCATATGATTGTTATTGTGATATGACGAATGATGGTGGTGGTTGGACACTTGTTTTCAATCATAATTTTACAGGAGGGTATTGGATAAATGACCTTGAAGCCCATGAATATAATGTAGGCTCACCTGGTTTAACTACAGATAAATATTCGATATTAAGTAAATTAGATGAAATAAAAAGTAATGCAGATTATGAATTCCGATTACATTTTCCAACATTAGGACTTACTAATCACTGGTCGCAAACATTTGATCCCAGAAGTGGAAGATCAGGAACAAACCCTGTTCCAGGATATACTCCAATTAATATTACTATGACAAATGCTGGATGGGGAGGTCTTGAATTATCTGGAGACACAAATTATTTAGGTGGTAGTATTGGTTGGTTCCATTCCAATTTTTCTATAGGTCACAATAACAATTGGTTTAATGGTATTCCTGCCGAAAATTCGACCACAGATCGTTTACAACTATATATTAGATAAGAAAAATAAATAGGTTTAGATAACTTACCACTTCTTTTTTTGTTAACTTTTAATTCTTTTTGAGGGATTACTTAAAAAAGACGGATATTTTGCAATACAGATTTTGAAGTGGAGTTACTAACTGTAAATAATATGCAATGTTTTTCTTTTCGTTAAATCGAAATTAATTTTCCTATTTTCGTAGCGGATTAATTAAATAGCCTCTCATCAAAAATGACAAAAATTACTTATTTTGTAATATTGCTATGCTTTAGTATATATTATAGTTTCGGTCAAGTAGGTATTGGAACAACAACTCCTGATGCTTCATCAATTTTAGATATTAACTCTACAACTCAAGGACTATTACCTCCGAGAATGACAGAATTGCAAAGAGATGCTATAGCGACTCCCGCCGAAGGATTGTTTATATATAATACAGATAGTAAATGTTTTCAATACTATAAAGGTATGTCTTGGTCTAATTGTTTAGGTGAAGCCCAAACAAATAAATTAGATTGTAATTCGGCTAATAAATATGGAACTTATGTTATTGGTGCAGCATTAAACAGTTCGAACACAATAACTATAGATGTTGTAGTTAATTCTTACAATACGTATAATATAAGTACAAATACTGTTAATGGTTATAGTTTTTCTGCTTCTGGAGCATTTTCATTTTTAGGAATCAATACAATAACCCTAATTGGATCTGGTACACCAATAGCATCTCAAACAGATACTTTTACAATAGATTTTGCAGGAACTGGTTTCACTTGTAATTTAGATGTTACTGTGGCAGACCAACCTTTAGCAAATTGCTTAGCTTACCTCAATTCTGGATTCACAACAGATGGTGTATATCTTATCGACCCAGATGGTTCGGGAGCTAACACCGCTTACAATTGTTATTGTGATATGACCAATAACGGTGGCGGATGGACACTTGTTTTCAATCATAATACAGCTGGTGGATATTGGGCAAACGATACTGAAGCCAATGAATATAATATGGGTTCTCCCAGCCTAACAATAAATAAATACTCGATACTTAGCAAATTAGACGAAATAAAAAGTGCTGCGAGTTATGAATTTAGATTGCATTATCCTTCATTAGGAACAACCAACCACTGGTCGCAAACATTCGACCCTAGAAGCGGAAGTTCAAGTACAAGACCAGTAACTGGGTATACAGCATTTAGTATTGATATGAATTCTAATTTATGGGGTGGCCTTGAATTATCTGGAAGTTCAACTTATTTAGATGGTACTACTAATAGTGGTAATTGGTATTATTCATTAGGAAGTACTGCCCCGTGGGGAGGAGGTTTACCTGCTGAAAATTCACCCACAGATCATGTACAATTATTTATTAGATAGGATAATATAGAAAAACAAGCAGCTTATAATCATATAAATAAGTTGTTTTTTATCTATAGAAACAAATTTAGCTTACCACTCACGTTTTTTATTAAGTTCTTCGAGAACTTCTAATTCTTTTTGAGGGATTACTTTTAAAAAAGACGGATGTTGTTCGATAGCATATTCAATTTTTTTAACAATATCTGCAGTAGTCTCATTATCGTAATCAATCTCTAAAGGCTCTTTGATTTCAAAAGACTGTAAAATATTTTTCTTTTTAATACGCAATCCTTTTTTATCAAAAGAACGTCTAAACCCATCAATAACAATAGGTACTACAATAGGTTTGTATCGTTTAATAATATGAGCCGTTCCTTTTCTTATGGGTTTAAAAGGTGTTGTTGTTCCTTGAGGAAATGTAATAACCCAACCATCATCTAACGCTTTACCTATATTAGAGATATCACTCATTTTAACTTGCCTGTTTATATCTTGTCCTTCAGATCTCCAGGTACGTTCTATACTAACAGAACCTACATAAGCTAATATTTTTGGTAAGAGCCCTGCCTTCATTGTTTCTCTGGCAGCGACATAGTAAATATTCAACTTAGGATTCCACAAATACCCAACATTTTTTATAGAGTCTACCCGTCCGCTTAAACTAGCATTAAAGACATGAAACATAGAGACAACATCGGCAAAGTAAGTTTGGTGATTCGAAATAAATAATACATTAGTATCTGGTAAGTTTTTAATGATTTCCGAACCTTCTATCTGTAACTCATTAAAGCCTCTAAAACGCCTATGCGTTATCGTGCCTAGAATTCTAATAAGCCATTTTTTTAAAAATAATATGTGTCCAAATGGATTTCTCTTAAACAATCCCATAAATCAAACGTCAAATTGGTTGGTTCTGCAAAAGTAACAAAACTATTAAACTACATGGATGGTTTTAACAAGTCTTTAATTTCGCTTAACATCATAGCTGTTGCTCCCCAGACTACATGTCCATTTAATTTAAATGCAGGAACCTCAATTTCAGCACTATACGAAGTGGATACTTTTTTAGTTATCAACACATTATCATCTAATAAATGTTGCAAACCAACTTCAATAATAGCATCTACCTCATCATCTTGTTTAATAAAAATTGGTGTGTGCTTAGTAATTCCCAAGAAAGGTTGCACATAAAAGTTACTAGGGGGTATGTAAACTTGAGATAATTTTTGTGTAATTTCTATGGTATTTATCGGCACTCCAACTTCTTCAAACGTTTCTCTAACGGCAGCAGCTTCTAACGAAATGTCTTGTTTTTCTAACTTTCCTCCAGGAAAAGCTACTTGCGCTGAGTGTACACCTTTGTAAGTCTTTCTTAAAATAAGAACAAATTTTGTCTGTTTATTAATATCTGGATAAAACAGCGCTAAAACGCCTGCTCTTTTTGCTTTTTTAATAGCTTCTTTCTGTTTGTTTAAAAGTGCTCTTCGAAAAGGTGGAACCATTTTAAAGTGTGACGATTCGGCTGGAAGTGTTATATTCTTTACTTTTGAAGTTAATTTTAAAAAATCATCAAAATTCATATCTATGAGACTTGTATTTCTTTTATGTCTATTTTTTTTATTTCTGAATTGTGAAGATAAACAAACTAAAAAGAAAATTATCCCAAAAGCTACAGTAACCAAAAAGGAGAAAAAAGAGGTTGTAAAAGACACTGTTAAAAAACCAGAAAGAGCATTTCCAAAATTAAATTCAAAAAGTGCTATGGCCTTTTTTCTGGAATACGACAAACATTATAAAGAAAACAAGGTACGTCTAACCACAGATTTTGGAACCATTGATATTTTGCTATATAACGAAACGAAATTTCATCGTTCTAACTTTATTTTTTTAACCAAACAAAAGTATTTTAACGACACTCAGTTTTATAGAGTTATTAATAATTATATTGTTCAAGCAGGTAATAGTGATGATAAAAAAACGGCCAGAAAACGTGCCCATATTGGAAGATATCTATTACCACCAGACACAAAACGCGGTTTTAAACATGACAGAGGTGCTGTATCGATGCCTAGCAGCGAAATTAATAACCCCTATAAATTAGCATCTCCTTTTGAGTTTTTTATTGTACAACAAAAGGGTGGTGCACATTTTTTAGATGGCGATTATACTATTTTTGGCAGAGTGACCAAAGGGATGGATGTTGTAGATAAAATAGCTGCTGTTGAAACTGATGATGGTGATTGGCCTGACAAAAACATTTATATTAGAAATGTTGAAATTATAAATTAATACCATACCTCTTTTGAAATTACCGTATTTAAATATGATACTTTTTAATAATTATTGGGTTTAACTCAGGCTAAGCGATTCAACCACTTTTTCTAAAAAGAAAAAGTGGTTCTCTGCTTACATATCTTGGGTGTAAAAATTATAATCTTTTAGAATAACATCAATAAACTGTATGTCATTTCCTTGTTTCACATCCTTTATCCCAACGACTTCTATTATTTTAGTTCTTAATTTTATTAATGTTTCATAATCTTTTGAAAGTCTTGCGGTAACAAACGTATCTTTTATAATACGTGCATCATTATCAGATAATTTGATAACATTAGGGTATGTAGGTTTATAGTCTTGTTTTAAGTTCTCTAAAATTGTATGACTAATATTCACATGATCTTTTAATGCAATCACAGCTGTTCCTGCTGCCATATCTCCTAATCGTTGTGTTTTTTTATTAAACAACATCACGAAAAAACCCAGTCCGAAAATATAAACATCAACAATTCTAAAAAACCAGCGTACAACATAATCAGACAGTGATGCCTGATATCCATCAATTTTAACCACTCTAATTTTAAGAGCACGCTTACCAATGGTTTGTCCTTGAAAAAAAGACTCTAAAGCTAACGTGTAAAACATTACAGGAAAACTCAATATGGTATTGATGCCTATTTGTGACCATTCGTCCATGCCTTCAAAAACACCAAATATTTTATTTAAAATTAATAAATACCCAATTTTAATGGCCGTATCAATAATAAATGCTAATAGTCTTTCTCCTCCACCTGCAGCATTGAAAGTTATTTTTACATTTTGGGTCGTGTTAATTTGTAACTCTGACATTTTATATTTTAATTTATCAAATATATGAGGGAAGTTTCTTTTATCAAGCAAAATAAGGAAAAATGGTTAAGTTTTGAAAAAGCTGTCTTTAATAATGACTTTGAAGACCCAGACGAACTTGCATCAGAATACATTCACTTAATAAATGATTTAGCTTATGCACAAACCTATTACCCTAAAAGTAAGGTTATTGCATATCTTAATCAGTTAGCAGCTAAAGCTTTTCAAAAAATTTATAAAACAAAACGAGAAGACACGAACAGGATTTTTGGGTTTTGGAAAACCGAAGTACCGCTAATTTGTTATCAATATCGAAAATTCATCTACATCGCTTTTATCATATTTTTTACATTTACTTCTATTGGTGTTATTTCTGCTGCTAACGATGGGGAATTTGTGCGCTCTGTATTAGGAGACAACTATGTCGATATGTCAATAGAAAATATTGAAGCGGGAGATCCCGTTGCTGTTTATAAAAGTGGGAGCAATTGGGGGAGTTTTATTGGCATCACCATAAACAATTTACGTGTTGGCATTATTGCTTTTGTTTTAGGCGTTTTTTTAGGAATTGGAACGCTTTATATCATGTTTAAAAACTGTATTATGTTAGGGTCTTTTCAGTATTTTTTTTATGAAAAAGGCGTTTTGTGGGAGAGTGTTCGTGGTATATGGATACATGGAGCCATGGAAATTTTCGCCATAGTTATTGAAGCGGCAGCTGGGCTTATTCTTGGAGCCAGTATTTTATTCCCTGCAACGCATTCCAGGTATACATCATTTAAACAAGGCGCAAAAACTGGTATTAAAATTTTAATAAGTACATTTCCTTTTACTTTTTCTGCTGGGTTCCTAGAAGGTTTTATTACGCGATATTCTAATATAATGCCTAATTGGCTATCGACTGGCATTATATTAATCACACTAAGTATTATTAGCTATTATTATTTAATTTACCCCTTTAAAGTTCAAAAAGAAATTACCCAACCCCAAATGATAAGCCCTGGCCTTAATTGAAAATAAAAAGTTTACATATCGTATTTTTTGGGCTTTTTGTAGTTAGCTGTTATCAAATAACTTTCAGTCTTAACATGGTACAACCTGAGCAAATAAGGCAGTTTGATGCGGACTTTAAAAGTCGATATTCTGGCAACAAATACAATTACGAAGGAGAAAAAATAGTTACAAAAACCCCATCTGGTTCTGGAAATTATGAAGATTACAAAAATGGAAAGCCTAAACTAAAAGAAAAGAATGATCGTGATAACGTAACTATAAGTTTAGGGCCTTTTGGTTGGTTATTTTATCTTGCTATAGCTATTGCAGTTATTTACCTAGTTTATATTTTACTAAATGAGGGTGGCTCTGGGTTATTTTCTTCAAAAAATAGTAAAACACTTAATGATTATGAAGAAATAACAGCTGAAAACATTGAACATGCTGATATCCATACTTTAATAAAAAATGCTGAAAATGATAATAATTACAGACTAGCTGTTAGGTATTATTACCTATTGGTTTTAAAAACACTGAGCTTAAAAAATCATATAAAATTTGAAGACGACAAAACCAATAGTGAATATCTAAACGAAATAAGCGAGAAACCATTCAGTGAGAAATTCGCATATATTTCGTATTTATACAATTATATCTGGTATGGTAAATTTACGGTAGACATCAAGCAATATACTAAAGCTAAGAACAATTTTTTAACGCTTTTAAATCTGGTAAAATAATGAAGAAAATTTTACCTATATTCATAATAATTGTTGCCTTAGTTGTTACGGCAGCTGTGGTTATTGGAGTTAAAAGAACCAAAACAGTTGATTGGGAGGAGTCTTTTAATGAAAAAAGCAATAAACCCTATGGTATTAGCGTATTTTATAAAGAATTGCCAAACCTTTTTAAAGATCATAAAATTAGAACTGTTTTTCATCAACCAGCTAGTTATTTAAGAGCTAATTCTGAAGATGGTTATGGAGAACATGTTGCTAAAGGAAACTTTATTATTATTGGTAATTCTGATTATTTGGAAAACGATTCGGTAGATGAATTATTAAATTTCGTTGATGCTGGGAATACATTATTTATATCCGATTATTATTTTTCTCAAAAAATTCATGACACCTTAGATATTGATATTGATTATATTTTAAATGAAAAAGATAGTATTTCATATCAATCGCTTAAACATATCGATATAGAAAGTACGATTATAGACAAAAACAGAGGCGATAGTTATTTTGCCCGTTTCGATACTATAAACTATAAGATTCTTGGCTATTCTAAAATTGATTATAAGCATGTCAATTTTATTCAAGTCCCTTTTGGAAATGGTAAGATATACCTGCATCTTGAACCAAAAGCTTTTACAAATTATAATATTTTAAAAGAAGACCGCTACAAATATGTTGAGGGTTTAATTTCCTATTTACCCGAAAACGATGTGTATTTTGATTCGTATGCAAAAATACAAACAGGATACGATGGTGATGTTGAAAAAGAATCAAATTTAAGCTGGTTTCTAGAACAATTATCTTTTAGATGGGCATGGTATACTGCTGTTATTTTTGGTATTTTATTTATGATTTTTAATGCAAAACGAAGACAGCGCATTATAAAAATTATAAAACCACTACAAAACACGACCATAGCTTTCGTTAAAACGATATCCAATTTATATTTTGATACTCAAGATCATAAAAACTTAATAGACAAAAAAATAACGTATTTTTTAGAAAAAATACGAACTGATTTTAATTTAGACACGTCAACATTAAACAGTGAATTTACAGAAAAGTTGGCAGCCAAAACTGGCAAGAAAAAAGATGACGTTAAAAAATTAATCGATTATATTAATTGGTTAAGATCAAAAAATGAATTTTTTGAAGAAAACCTAATCAAATTAAATAGGCATATTGAAGCTTTTTATACTACATAATTATGGACGAAAATAAAGAACCACAAGACCATCAAGATGTTAAACAGAAATCAGACATCATATCATCAATTGATAGTAGCGCCTTGGAAAACACCAATGATTTACAATTTCAAAATCGTTTAGACTTATCTGAATTGCAACAAAGTGTCAATAAAATAAAGCAAGAAGTTGGCAAAATTATTGTTGGGCAAAAAGACATGGTAGATATGCTCATAGCATCCCTTTTAGCCAAAGGACACTCATTAATAGAAGGAGTTCCTGGTGTTGCAAAAACCATTACAGCAAAACTATTGGCTAAATCTTTAAGTGTTGGTTTTAGCCGAATTCAATTCACACCAGATTTAATGCCAAGTGATATTTTAGGAACCTCTGTTTTTAACTTAAAAAAATCGGAATTCGAATTTAAAAAAGGGCCTATCTTTTCGAATATGATTCTTATTGACGAAATCAATAGAGCACCTGCCAAAACACAAGCTGCTTTATTTGAAGTTATGGAAGAACAACAGATTACTATTGACGGTAATAAGTTTATACTAGATGCTCCTTTTATAGTTCTGGCAACTCAAAACCCTGTGGAACAAGAAGGGACGTATAGATTACCTGAAGCACAACTAGATCGCTTTTTGTTTAAAATTGATGTTAGTTACCCAAATTTAGATGAAGAAATAGAAATACTTTCCAGAGAACATGAATTAAAGGATAAATCTAAAACAGATGCCCTTACATCATTTCTTACAGGCGAACAAATAGTAAAATACCAGAATTTAGTAAGTCAGGTTTTAGTAGAAAAACATTTACTTAAATACATCGCACAACTGATAGTTGCGACACGTAGTAATCAATTTTTATACCTAGGCGCATCACCAAGAGCATCCATTGCCATATTAAAATCCAGTAAAGCATTTGCCGCTATGTCTGGTCGTGATTTTGTAACACCAGAGGATATAAAACGGGCTGCAATTCCTGTATTACACCATAGAGTCATTGTAACACCAGAACGCGAAATGGAAGGTGTTTCAAGTAAACAAATTATAAAACAAATCATTGAAACTGTTGAGATACCTCGTTAGTTGGCAGTACACACTGAGCACTGAGCACTGAGCACTGAGCACTGAGCACTGAGCACTGAGCACTGAGCACTGAGCAAAATAAGAAACCAATGTCATTCTGAACGAAGTGAAGAATCTCATTTTAACTTTTAACTTTTAACTTTTAACTTTTAACTTTTAATAAATCTTGAAATTCTTTAAACCATTCTATATACAACCTCGTTTTTTTTATGCAGGCATGGGCATTGTAGTATTGTTTGCTTTAAGTTATTTCATCCCACTGTTATTCAATATTGCACAGCTTTCTATATTAGTCCTTATACTCTTATTCTTTTTAGACTTTCTAATTATTTTTATCGGAAAAAATAAGCTTGAAGCTACTAGATTTGTCCCCGATAAGTTTTCAAACGGAGATAAAAACCAGATAAAATTAAATATTAGCAACAACTACGCTATTTCTATTTATTTAGAAATTATTGATGAAATCCCTGAACAATTTCAAGTTAGAGATTTTAAAATCAAAGAACACATTGCTTCACGTAAATCAAAATCAATACAATATGATTTAAAGCCAACAGAACGTGGCGAGTATCATTTTGGCTATTTAAACATATATACATCTTCCATTATAAACTTAGTTGCTAAGCGTTTTACTTTTAATCATGGCACTATGGTACCAACCTACCCAAGTTTTAAACAATTAAAAAAGTTTGAACTCTTAAATATTAATCAGAATTCATTAGAATACGGACTTAAAAAAGTAAGACGTTTGGGGCATTCTATGGAATTTGAGCAGATTAAAGACTATGTTTTAGGAGATGATTTACGCACCATAAACTGGAAAGCAACCGCAAAGAAAAACCAGTTGATGGTTAATCAGTTTCAAGATGAAAAATCACAACCAGTCTATTCTATCATTGATAAAGGTCGTATTATGAAAATGCCTTTTAATGGTTTAAGTCTTTTAGATTACGCTATTAACGCTGCTTTGGTGATAAGTAATGTTGTTTTAAAAAAACATGATAAAGCTGGTATGTTTTCTTTTTCCAAACACATCGATAATGTGGTGGTTGCAGAAAGAAGAAGTTCGCAGATGCAATTAATTTTAGAATCACTCTACAACGTTAATACTGATTTTTTTGAAAGTGATTTTGGCAGATTATACGGTAGTATAAAACGCCATATTACACATAGAAGCCTTATTTTAATGTATACTAATTTTGAAACTCTTGATGGCTTAAACAGACAATTACCGTATTTAAAAGCAATTTCTAAAAGTCATTTATTAGTGATTATTTTCTTTAAAAACACAGAACTTACCAGCCTAATTAGTGAAAAGGCAGAAACAGTACAACAAGTTTATGATAAAGTAATTGCTGAAAAATTCGCTTTTGAAAAACGTCTTATAGTAAATGAGTTAAAAAAGTATGGTATCCATTCCATTTTAACGACTCCAGAAAACCTCACTATAGATACTATTAATAAATACTTAGAAATAAAAGCCAGAGGCTTACTTTAAGATTTTTTCAAAAAATTTAATTTATAATTAACATCTGTTGCCATAAATTTTATTGATAGTTTTTTGTATTTTTATACCCTAAATTGATAACTATGACAATTACCCAATTATATTATGTTTTGGCTGTTGCCGAAAATCAAAATTTCACCAAAGCAGCAGAAAAATGTTTTGTTACCCAACCTACATTAAGCATGCAAATTCAAAAGCTTGAAGATCAACTAGATGTTCTAATTTTTGATCGTACTAAAAAGCCTATTGAATTAACTGAAGTTGGTAAAAAAATTGTTAATCAGGCAAGAAATATTGTCAACGAGTCCTATAGAATTCAGGATATTGTAGACCAACAAAAAGGGTTTATAGGAGGCGAATTTAGGCTTGGTATTATACCAACCGTTATGCCAACTCTGCTTCCTATGTTTTTAAAGAATTTCATAAAAAAACATCCAAAAGTTAAACTTAAAATAGAAGAGCTATCAACTGAAGAAATTATTTCTAAAATTAACGACGGACATATAGATGCCGCTATAGCTGCTACTCCCTTGGAAGAAGAAAATATAAAAGAACGTGTCCTTTATTTTGAACCATTTGTGAATTACGTTCCCAAAAATCACAGATTACATAATCATAAAAAAATAGACGTATCAGACTTAGATATTGATGATATGCTCTTGCTTGAAGATGGACACTGTTTTAGGGATGGTGTTATTAATCTCTGTAAAGCATTTAAAAACCAAACTGATGATCAATTTCAATTAGAAAGTGGTAGTATAGAAACACTAATAAAACTCTCAAATGAAGGATTAGGTATGACGCTTTTGCCTTATTTACATACCCTAGATATAAATGACACAGAAAAAGAAAATCTACATCATTTTAACGAACCTACACCTGCTAGAGAAGTGAGTATTATCTATCATAAAAGTGAATTGAAAATGCAAATTATTGAAGCTTTACAAGACGTTATATCTGGTGTTATTAGAGGCGCTATTGCATTTCAAAACGTAAAAATTATTAGTCCGCTACCTAAATAATGTGAGCTTCGATATGAAAATCACTTTGCTATATTGACACTACGTTTATCAGATATTTAAAACTCATTCAGAGCAAAGAATGAAAGATGGAAAATCTTATAATGATGAGATTCCTCTCCTCATACTTCGTTCGAAATGACAAGAAACACCTAATAAACAATAGTAAAACAAATCACATTAATTAAAATAATACAGAGATCTGTTCTAACAAAAAAGAGCTTCCAAAATGGAAGCTCTTTTTATATACTGAAAAATAGTATTTTATTTTTTTGCTGATACAGGTGCATTTAATTTCGAGCTCATTTCCATAGAAATAGCAGAGCGCTCATACTTAGCTTTACCAGACATTGTCTCTATAACACAGCTTCCATCTTTATCATTTAGTTCTAAGATTTTACCATGTAGTCCACTTTTAGTAATGACTCTATCTCCTTTTTTTAATTCTGCAGCAAATTTCTTTTCTTTTTTTGCACGTTTCATTTGTGGTGCAATCATAAAGAAGTATACAACTACAAACATTAATATAAATGGCATAAATTGCCCTATTCCTTCTCCCATTTTATTTGGCTTGAATTGTTGGTGTTGTTAATGGCTTCTTTGCCGTAGCATTAGGATCTGGTTTCACAAAAGCTGTAATATTTACAGTTTCTGATCCCTTTTCCGTATTTGCCGTAATTGTTATTGTTTTTGAAACTTTATTTGTTCCGCTTCCATTAAATTGAACAGAAAACTGACCAGATGCTCCTGGCTCTAAAGGCTCTCTACTCCAATCTTGAGGCACTGTACAACCACAAGTACTTTTAATATTTGTAATAACTAAAGGTGCATCTCCTGTGTTTTTATAGCTAAAAACAGTTGTAACCTTCGTTTTTGATTCTATTTCACCAAAATCGTGTTCTTTTTTATCAAACTCAAGTACAGGAAATTTAGATGCGCTTGCATCTCTCTCTGCAGCTTCTGCTACATTTTTCTCATCAATTTTATTAGCGGCATTTTCTTTACAAGAAATAAATGCAATTAAGCATAAAGCACTTAATCCTAATATTATTTTTTTCATTGTTAAAATTTTTGTCATTAGTGCTGTAAAAATAGTAATAATTTAATCTATTAAAAACTTTTATTAACTTCTTAACAGAAGATTACATTAAGCCTCTACCTATTTTATTTAATTTCCCATCTGCATTGTACTCTTTAACTAGTTTATCTAGAATACCATTTATAAATATACTACTTTTTGGTGTAGAATATTCCTTAGCTATTTCTAAATATTCATTAATAGTTACTTTTACTGGTATGGATGGAAAGTTTTTTAATTCGTTAATAGCCATTTGTAACAATACATAATCGACATTAGCAATACGATCTGAATCCCAGTTCATGGTTTTCTTTTCAATCTCTTTATTTATTAACGATCTATTTAAAAGCGTTTTTTTGAATAAATCGATTGCAAACTTCTGATCATCTGAATCTTTATATAATCTAGGAGTAAAATAATTTTCGGGCGAAACAGTTTTAACCTTTCTTAATAATTTTAAAATAGTCGTATTTACTGTTGGTAAATCATCTAACCAAGTTAAGTTTTTATCTTCTAAATACTCATAAAGTTTTTCGTTTGGTGCAATGACATCTTTAAAAACATCAACAATAAAGTCCTTATCCTCTTTAAAATCAGACACCCTCGTTTGCATATATTCTTTATACAAATCGCTTTTAATGATTGCCTTAAAAATAACATCGACATATTCACCATCCAATTCCCAATTGGTTATTTTATGGGCATCCAATCGATCTTTTAAATGCAAACTCCCTCTTAGAGATTTAAGTAATTGGTTATTTACAAACTTCTTGTTTGGATCTTTGTCTTCTTTAGTAGCTAAATGCTTTTTTTGCTTTTTCTTTAAATCGTCTTCAGCTCTTTTTTGAACTTCAAGTAACAACGAGATTAATAAGAGGTACAAGTTGTACATATTATCTATACTAAATAATAAGAATTTCTGGTCTTTAGTAAAATCGTCACTCTCACTACCTTTAAAAGCATACAAAGTTTGCATTACTTTTACACGAATATGTCTTCTATTTAGCATAATTACAAAGAACTTAAATTAAAAAGTATGAAAGTATTTCATTGTTTTTTCCGCTGCAAAAATAATACTATTTTGAAAAGTAACTTCATATTTTCTTTTTATTATTAGAATAATATTTTAAACTATATTTAACAATTACCTGTCGCATATACTTCTATTTTATTCTCATTAATGCATTATATTTGCTCTCTTGATACTAACAAGATAAATGAAAGAATTACAGCACTTAAATAAATACTTCTTAAAATATAAAACACACCTTTTAGTAGGTATGGTTATTACTGTTGTAGCTAGAATTTTTCTGCTTTTTACACCTCGCTACGTAAAAAAGATTTTTATAGTGGTTGAAAAAGCATTAAAAGGATCGATTACCGAGGAAGTTTTTAAAGCGCAGTTACTAGAAGCCATTCTTTATATTATTGGAGCTGCTATAATTGGTGGTATACTGACCTTTTTTATGCGCCAAACTATTATTAATGTATCGCGTTATATTGAATTCGATTTAAAAAATGAAATTTACGATCAGTATCAAAAACTCTCTTTAAATTTTTACAAAAAGAATAGAACTGGAGATTTAATGAACCGCATTACAGAAGATGTAGGCAGAGTACGTATGTATGCAGGACCCGCTATCATGTATAGTATTAATACGTTTGCTTTGTTTGTTGTTGTGATTATTTATATGATTAATGCTTCTCCAAAATTAACATTATATACAGTTCTCCCATTACCAATTCTCTCTGTCATTATATATAAATTAAGTAAAGAAATACATAAACGTAGTACAATCGTTCAAGAATATTTATCTAAGCTTTCAACATTCACTCAAGAATCTTTTAGTGGTATTTCTGTAATTAAAGCCTATGGTATTGAATCGCAAACATCAATAAGTTTTAAATCGCTTGCCTCTGAAAGTAAAGAAAAACAAATAAGTTTGGCTAAGGTACAAGCCTGGTTTTTCCCAATGATGATTTTACTTATAGGTACAAGTAATTTATTGGTCATTTATATTGGTGGTATGCAATATATTAATGGTGAAATTGAAAGCATTGGTACAATAGCAGAATTCATTATTTATGTAAATATGCTTACGTGGCCAGTAGCAACAGTGGGCTGGGTAACCTCTATTGTACAGCAAGCTGAAGCATCACAAAAACGAATTAACGAATTTTTAAAAATTGAACCAGAAATTAAAAACACTGTAAATACAAACACAGAAATTACTGGAGATATTCGTTTTAATAATGTCTCTTTTACTTATGATGACACAAATATTCAAGCTTTAAAAGACATTAGTTTTAATATAAAATCGGGTGATACTCTTGCTATCATAGGAAAAACGGGATCTGGTAAATCGACAATTTTAGATTTAATAGGCAGGCTATATGATATAAATGAAGGTTCTATTATTATTAATGATACAGAAATCAATACCCTTAATTTAAATAATTTAAGAGATAGCATTGGCTATGTACCTCAGGATGCTTTCTTGTTCTCTGATTCCATAAAGAATAATATTAAATTTGGAAAAGAAAACGCGACTGATGATGATGTTATTCAAGCAGCAAAAAATGCGCAAGTACACAAAAACATTGTCAAATTTAATAATGGCTACGATACGGTATTAGGAGAACGAGGCATTACACTTTCTGGCGGACAAAAGCAACGTGTGTCTATTGCGAGAGCCATTATAAAATCACCTAAAATATTACTCTTTGATGATTGCCTTTCTGCAGTTGACACTGAAACTGAAGAAAAAATATTAAAAAATCTTAATAAAATTTCAAAAGGTAAAACAACGATTATTGTTAGTCATAGAGTTTCTTCTGCCAAAAATGCTGACAAAATTATTGTGTTAGATGATGGTAAAATTGTTCAAGAAGGCACGCATGAAACACTTATAAATATAGATGGATACTACAAACATCTATACTTAAAACAATTGAGCGAAACGACTTCAAATGAATCTTGAAGTTACTAAACTCCAACCAAATAACTTGTTGCAGTTTTCTATTTAATGTAATAAAAAACAACATTTAAAAAAGAAACTTCATAATTTGTTGGTTAGTATCTGTTTTTTTTAGATTTTTGATAATCAATTAACGATAATTTAATAAATTTCTATAAACTATGAACAATAATGATATGATGGAGAGAGAAGAGATTTTTTCGAAAGTATTAAGAGCAGGAAGACGCACCTATTTCTTTGATGTGAGAGCTACTAAAGCGGACGATTATTACTTAACTATTACTGAGAGTAAGAAGTTCACAAACGATGATGGATCATTTCACTACAAGAAGCACAAAATATATATTTACAAAGAAGATTTTTCAGAGTTCAAGGATATTTTAGCTGAAATGACCGATTACATTATAGAAAAGAAAGGTGACGAAGTGATTAGCGAACGCCACCAAAAGGACTTTAAAAAGAGTTACGAAGTTGAAAATACGGAAGAATCATCAACAAATGATGACTCACATAAATCTGCTGAAAGTTTTACTGATGTAGATTTCGATGACATATAAACTAAACTAAACAAACTGAGTCATCCTTAAAAACCGTTACAACAATTGTAACGGTTTTTTTTATATCTGGTCTTTATAATATCAATCCAATCTAGAAATAATATAAAATATTTGACAAAGCCAAAGATTGTTTGTTTATCACAAACCAACTTCCATATCATCTAGTTTTTAATATATTATGCTACTGGTGTCCCGTTTTTAACTTGATTTTCTGGATTTAGAAGTATAACATCTTTGCCGTTTACGGCTCCTAATATCAAACATTCACTCATAAACTTAGCAATTTGCTTTTTAGGAAAATTTACAACTGCTACTATTTGTCTTTGTAGTAAATCCTCTTTTTTATAAAGCGTTGTAATTTGTGCAGATGTTTTTTTAATTCCCAAATCTCCAAAATCTATAGTAAGTTGATATGCAGGATTTCTAGCTTCGGGGAAATCATTGACTTCAATAACTGTTCCTACTCGTAAATCTACTTTAGCAAAATCTTCAAATGTTATTGTATCATTCATTTTTTAAAAATACAATTTCAAAACAATCCACACCAAATTTGAATAGTATTTCCTTTAAATCAAACAGAAAATTTAAGTATAGCTTAAGTTATGGTTCTATTTTATATTGAAACAGAAAGGAAACAGAAACTAATTTCAGTAGTAATTTTAAGGTTTATTTGAGAGAAATCACGAACTTTGATAAAACTAAATTTTTATGGCAAGAACTCCATCTAACATGCTCCCTTTAGGAACTCAAGCTCCTTTATTTAATTTATTTGACACTGTATCTGGTGCGTACTTATCACTTAATGAATTAAAAGGAAATCAGGCCACTGTGATCATATTTATATGTAATCATTGCCCTTTTGTTATTCATGTAAACCCTGAAATAGTTTCAATAGCAAATTCATATTCAAAAAAAGGTATTAGCTTTATTGGTATTTCCAGTAACGACGTTATAAATTATCCGCAAGACAGTCCAGAAAACATGACCATTCATGCTAAAAATGAGGGTTATTCGTTCCCATATTTATATGATGAAACGCAAGATGTAGCAAAAGCCTATGATGCAGCGTGCACCCCAGATTTTTATGTTTTTGATTCCAATTTAAAACTAGCTTACAGAGGGCAACTGGATGACTCTCGTCCTGGTAATAATATCGCTATAACAGGAAATGACTTAAGAAACGCTTTAAACTGTTTAATTGAAAACAAGGATAATACTGCCGAACAAAAACCAAGTATTGGTTGCAATATTAAATGGAAAGATAGTTAAAAACGTAATTGCCAAAAGCCAACATCTAGCCATTTGTCAAATTTTAGACCTACCTCTTTAAAATGTGCTACTTGCTTAAACCCAAACTTCTCATGAAGTTTCACGCTCGCATCATTTGGCAAAGTTAGACCTCCTAAAACAACATGATAGTTTTGTTCTTTTAATTGGGATAATAATTCTGTATATAATCTAGTCCCTACTTGTTTTCCTAATACATCATGTTTTACATATACCGTAGATTCCACTGTGTGTTTATATGCAGGTTTTGGGCGCCATCTACTTCCATAAGCGTATCCTAAAATTTCATCATTCTCTTCAAAAACAATGAATGGATAATCGACACTTATACGTGCAATTTTATCTTTAAAAGCTTCTAAAGACAAGGCTTCATCATCAAAAGTAACTATGGAATTTAATACATAATAATTGTATATATCTAAAAGTTCTTCTGTATCGTTTATGCTTAAAGGTCTAATCATTGTTTATTTAAATCCAATGGTTTCGTTTCAGTAAATTTTCTATATGTGCATAATGATGATTACTATGCCATGCATAATTTCCAATATTATAACTTAATAATACTTCTGAGTTAGTTTCGGGATGTATAAAGGATTTATTTAAATCATCTTGAGAAAGTGTTTTTAATAAATAAACAAGTTTAAAATGTATTGCCTTTATATGATTTATCGACATGCCTATCGGAGCTGTTTTAGAATCTATGAGCTCTGCCCACCGATCTTCAAAATAGGCTTTTATAAGAGGCTTATCTTCTGTTAGCGCCCATTTAAATCTGTTATAACTATGATGATGACTATCGGATATATGGTGCACAACTTGCCTTACAGTCCAACCATCTGGTCGATATACGGTGTCCAATTGAGAATCTGTTAGATCTTTGACAAGATTTTCTATACGGTTTGGGTAATTTTCTAATACGGAAATCCAATTTTCAATATGTTGCTTAGTAATATTGGTTGGACATTCAAACTGCCCTATTGGATATTTGAGTTTTTCTAATTGTTCTTCTGTCATTACACAAATATAAAAAATACCAATCAAAATTGAATAAACCATTTTTATAGACTTTAATGATCTCGTCATAATCCTGACTATTGAAATTAAAACCTCAAACTAATTTCATAAAAAAAGCATCTAATAAATTAGATGCTTTTTTTATTATATTAAGATCCTTCGACTTTACTCAGGACTAAAATTTATTATCTGTTTATTTGACATCCATCAACTCTACATCAAAAATAAGAGTTGCATCTGGTGGTATAACACCGCCTGCTCCTCTACTTCCATATCCTAAATGGCTTGGTATTACAAAACGTGCTTTATCTCCTATTTTTAATAAGCTAATACCTTCATCCCAACCTGGAATAACTTGACCTACTCCTAATGGAAAATCAATTGGCTCATTACGTTTATATGAAGAATCGAAAACTGTACCATCTGCTAATTGCCCTTTATAGTGAACAGATACTGTTTTACCTGTCTCAGCATTTGCTCCACTACCCTCTTGAATTATTTGATAACGCAATCCGCTATCCGTTTTATTAAACCCAGCAGCTATTTTATCTAATTCTGCGTCAGCTGCTTGCTTTTCTTCTGCCAATCTTTTTTCTCTAGATCCTTCAAAAGTTCTAAAAGATTCAACAGCATTAAAAGCCTCAGCATCGCTACCTACACGAATTATTTCTAAACTATCAATAGAATCACCTTGTGCGATAGCATCTACAATATCTTGTCCTTCTGTTACTTTACCAAAAACGGTATGTTTGTTATCTAACCATGATGTTTCAACATGAGTGATAAAAAACTGACTTCCATTGGTTCCTGGTCCTGCATTTGCCATAGATAAAACCCCTGGAGCATCATGTTTTAGATCTGGATGAAATTCATCATCAAATTGATATCCTGGATTTCCAGAACCTGAACCTTGAGGACAGCCTCCCTGTACCATAAAGTCTGGGATAACTCTATGAAACTTTAAACCATTATAATAAGGTGTCCCTTGTGGTTTTACTTTATTTTCAAGATTACCTTCTGCTAAAGCTACAAAGTTACCTACTGTTCCAGGTGTTTTTTGATATTCTAAAGCAACAAGTATTTCTCCTTTAGTTGTATTAAATTTTGCGTATAAACCGTCTTGCATTGTTCTAATTTTTAAGAAAGTGCAAAGATAGGAAACAAAGTTTGAAGTACGAAGTTTTATTAGACCGAAGACTATAAACTGATATTACTAATTAGCTACTTCACTAATAAACTTAATGCGATATAAGCGCAGCTCTTCATCATCATAATCACCATCAAATTCTTCGATAGCTGTATCTATATTATCAGATTCTGATTCCATAAAATACTCATGAATTTCTTCTTGCTGGTCTTCATCTAAAATGTCATCAATCCAATAATTAATATTCAATTTAGTACCTGAATAGACAATAACTTCCATTTCTTTAATGAAATCTCCCATAGACATCCCTTTTGATGAAGCGATATCATCTAGAGGTAATTTTCTATCTATATTTTGAATGATGTACAATTTGTTGGCTGAATTAGTTCCTGTCGATTTTACGACCAAATCATCTGGGCGAACTATATCATTTTCTTCAACATATCTAGAAATTAATTCTACAAAATCTTTACCATATTTTTTAGCTTTACCCTCACCAACTCCATGAACATTAGACAGCTCTGCTAAGTTAACTGGGTATTTTAAAGCCATATCTTCAAGTGAAGGATCTTGAAAAATAACAAATGGAGGAACTCCTAACTTTTTCGCATTCTTTTTACGCAAATCTTTAAGCATCCCCATTAATAACTCATCCGCTACAGCGCCACCACTTTTTGCTGCAGTAATAATAGTTCCATCTTCCTGTTCTCCTTCAAATATGTGATCTTCAGTCATCATAAATGATACTGGTTTCTTTATAAAAGATTTACCAGATTCACTTAACTTTATAACACCATAAGTTTCAATATCCTTTCTAAGATAACCTGCAACTAATACCTGCCTTAATAAGGCCATCCAATATTTATTGTCTTTATCCTTACCTTTTCCAAAAAATGGTTGTTCATTGGTTCTATGAGAATTAATCAAAGCATTCTCTTTACCAACAATAACATTTACTAAATCTTTAGATTTATATTTTTCGTTGGTTTTATCTATAGTCTCTAATAATACAATTACATCTTCTTTAGCCTCATTTTTCTTTTTTGGATGCCTAACATTATCATCCATATCTCCACCTTCTCCAGTCTCGTTATCAAATTCTTCTCCAAAATAATGCAAAATAAATTTTCTTCTGGAGATAGAGGTTTCTGCAAACGCAATGACCTCCTGTAATAGTGCATGCCCAATTTCCTGCTCTGCTACAGGCTTACCAGACATAAACTTTTCTAACTTTTCAATGTCTTTATAAGCATAATATGCTAAACAATGTCCTTCGCCCCCATCACGTCCAGCTCTACCAGTTTCCTGATAATAACTTTCTATACTCTTTGGAATATCATGATGAATTACAAAACGCACATCGGGTTTATCTATTCCCATACCAAAAGCAATAGTAGCAACCACCACATCGACATCTTCCATTAGGAATTTATCTTGGTAGCTTGATCTCGATTTGGCATCTAACCCTGCATGATATGGTACTGCTTTAATTCCATTTACCTGCAATACTTGAGCTAGTTCCTCAACACGCTTTCTACTTAAACAATATACAATACCAGATTTACCTTCATTCTGTTTTACAAATCGAATAATATCTGCATCTACATTTTTTGTTTTTGGTCTAACTTCATAATATAAATTAGGTCTATTAAAGGACGCTTTAAAAGTCGTCGCATTACTAATCCCTAAGTTCTTTATAATATCTTCCTGAACTTTTGGTGTTGCAGTCGCTGTTAAACCAATAATAGGAATACCATCTCCTATCCTGCCAATAATATGTCGCAAATTTCTATATTCGGGTCTAAAATCGTGCCCCCATTCACTAATACAGTGTGCTTCATCAATCGCCATAAAAGAGATTTTCACAGAACGTAGAAACTCAACATTTTCTTCTTTGGTTAAAGATTCTGGTGCAACATATAGTAATTTGGTAACACCATTTACGATATCCTCCTTAACACGCTTTACTTCTGTTTTATTTAATGAGGAATTTAGTACATGAGCAACTCCTTCCTCATTAGAAATACCTCGAATAGCATCTACTTGATTTTTCATCAAAGCTATTAATGGCGATACCACAATAGCTGTCCCTTCTTGCATTAATGCTGGTAGCTGATAACATAGCGATTTTCCGCCACCCGTTGGCATAATTACAAACGTATGATTTTTTGATAAAATACTTTCGACAACATCTTCTTGCAAGCCCTTAAATTGGTTAAACCCAAAATGTTTTTTAAGAGCAGAGTGCAAGTCACTTTTGGCTAATAACATGAACTGTATAAAAATTTATTTACTAATTATCACACACTAAAATATTAATCTTTTTAGATTAATTTAATAACGCATTTAGAGATCCCCTCATTTTTTTTTCGTTAGTTTTGTAACGAAAATCCAAATTACAACAAAATTTAATTTGATTACCATTAAAGATAAGAAAATCTTTAAAAGCATCAACTAAAAAGATATAAATTTTGAATAGTAAAAATTCTATCATAAAAACTGCAAGGTTAACTATTGAAACTGAAAGTCAAGCCATTTCAAATTTGTCAAGCTTAATAACTGATGATTTTGCTGAAGCTGTACAGCTTATTTACAACTCTAAAGGCCGTGTAATTATTACAGGAATAGGAAAAAGCGCCATTATCGCAAACAAAATAGTTGCTACATTAAACTCTACTGGAACACCTTCCGTTTTTATGCATGCAGCCGATGCCATTCATGGCGATCTGGGGCTTATTCTTAAAGATGATATTGTTATTTGCATTTCTAAAAGTGGAAATACCCCAGAAATTAAAGTCTTAGTCCCGTTAATAAAAAGTGCAAACAATAAAATGATTGCCATAACAGGAAATAAAGAATCTTTTTTAGGACAACAGGTAGACTATGTGTTAAATGCATTTGTTGAAAAAGAAGCCTGTCCAAATAATTTAGCTCCTACTACAAGTACAACTGCTCAACTGGTTATTGGTGATGCTTTAGCTGTTTGTCTATTAGAATTACGTGGTTTTTCTAGTAACGATTTTGCTAAATATCATCCTGGAGGTGCCTTAGGGAAAAAATTATATTTGCGTGTTAAAGACATCTCTTCTGTAAATGAAAAACCTAAAGTGATACCTACAACGAACTTAAAAGATATTATAATAGAGATTACCGAAAAAATGTTAGGAGTCACTGCTGTTGTAGAAAATGATAAAATTATTGGTATTATTACTGATGGCGATTTGCGTAGAATGTTAAGTAATGTTGATAATTTCTCTTCACTAACTGCTATTGATATAATGGGTGTAAACCCAAAACGTATTAATGCCGAAGCTATGGCCATTGAAGCTTTAGAAGTTATGGAAACACATGAAATTTCTCAATTGCTTGTCGAGGAAAAGGGTAACTATGCAGGCGTTATTCATTTACATGATTTAATAAAAGAAGGTATTATATAATGGCAAAAAAAGATATAAATGAGATGTCCTTTTTAGATCATCTCGAAGATTTAAGGTGGCATTTAATTCGAATTTGTTTAGCTGTTATCATAATTGCTACTTTGGCTTTTATTTTCAGCCGCTTTATTTTTGACACTATTATTTTTGCACCATTAGACATGAGTTTCCCTACTTATGATTTTTTATGCAAAACAGCCACGTTTATAAATTTAGACACTACTTTTTGTAATGATAAAATACCTTTAATATTACAAAACAGAACCATGGCTGGACAATTTTCGGCTGATATTTGGACAGCCATTTTAGGAGGTTTTATTATTTCTTTTCCATATGTTATATACCAATTGTGGAAATTTATTAGCCCTGGATTACATTCTAACGAGCGCAAGCACTCCAGAGGTTTTATTATTATATCATCCTTCCTATTCTTTTTAGGCGTCTTATTTGGTTACTATATTGTAACTCCTTTATCTATTAACTTTTTGGCAAACTATAGTATCTCAGTAAAGGTTGATAATCAAATAGATATTAGTTCATACATTGGCCTGGTTAGAGCTTCGGCCTTAGCATCTGGCTTAATTTTCGAACTTCCTATTATTATTTATTTTTTAACCAAGATAGGCTTAGTAACACCAGAGTTCTTAAAAAAATATAGAAAATATGCCTTGGTAATCGTATTAATTTTATCTGCTATTATTACACCACCAGATATTGCCAGTCAAGTAATTGTAGCCATTCCTATTATAATTTTATACCAAATAAGTATTTACATTTCTAAAATTGTTATTAGAAATCAAAAAAGAAAAGAAAAGCAACATGTCTGATATCGTTGATGAATTTAATGAGTACCGTTCTAAAATGAACGATAAAATTTTAGCCGATAATAATAAGGTCATAAAACGCATCTTCAATTTAGATACTAATGCCTATGCAGAAGGTGCTTTAGATGTTAAAACTAAAGAACTTTTAGGCTTGGTAGCATCGGCTGTTTTACGGTGTGACGATTGTATCAAATATCACATGGAAACTAGTTATAAAATTGGTTTAAAAAAAGAGGAAGTTGTTGAAGCTTTAAGCATAGCTACTTTAGTTGGTGGTACTATTGTTATTCCTCATTTACGCCGTGCCTACGAATTCTGGGATGCCTTAGAAGCTCGGGATTAAACAGGATTTAATTACTATAACACAACTTAGTATAATAACAAAAACAATAAACAAGATAAAATTAGGACATACGTTATAATAGTGTATATGATTTTACTATTTTTAGCGTTCAGTATATAACTTATGATTTTAAAAGCCGAAAATTTGATGAAGTCCTACAGCGGACGAAAAGTAGTTAAAGATGTTTCTCTTGAAGTTAACCAAGGCGAAATCGTTGGTCTATTAGGACCTAATGGTGCAGGAAAAACGACATCTTTCTACATGATTGTTGGCTTAATAAAACCTAATGGCGGGCATATTTTTTTAGATAATACCGAAATCACAAAATACCCTATGTACAAACGTGCACAGAACGGTATTGGTTATTTAGCTCAGGAAGCTTCTGTTTTTAGAAAACTTAGTATTGAAGATAATATTTTAAGTGTTTTACAACTTACCAAACTTAGTAAGAAGGAACAACAACATAAAATGGAATCGCTTATTGAAGAGTTTGGTTTGGGGCATATTCGCAAAAGTCGAGGTGATTTACTATCTGGAGGTGAACGTCGCCGTACTGAGATTGCACGTGCCTTGGCAACCGATCCTAGTTTTATTTTATTAGATGAGCCATTTGCTGGTGTAGACCCTGTGGCTGTTGAAGATATACAGCGTATTGTAGCACAACTCACCAAAAAAAATATTGGTATTCTAATTACCGATCACAATGTACAAGAAACCCTTGCTATTACCGACAGAACATATTTAATGTTTGAAGGCAGTATTCTTAAAGCAGGTAAACCTGAAGAACTAGCAAATGATGAAATGGTGCGTAAAGTATATTTAGGTCAAAACTTCGAGCTTCGCAAAAAGAAAATACGAGATTAGACACTAAACATTATTCGTTTTATTTATCCTTTCAAAAGTAAAGCTGCTTATAGGCTTATCTCGTTAATTATTAACTTTTTTATCATTCGCATTTACATTGTTGTTGAAAGAAACTAACTAAAGGTGTTACCTCTAATTAGTTTTCCTTTCCCTTTTCACCTCACCTCATTGCTTCATTCATCTTTTAACTCATAACTTCATGAATAAAAAAGCGATTCCCCATAAAATAACATTAAAAACATTTTTATATCAAGAATTTAATTATATCTTTATGATATCAAAATAATATCATTTTAAATCAAAACATAAATCATGAAAGAAGAAAAAATCATTACCCCTACTAACGGCTATCTTATGCTATTCGTTTTTTTTATAATGTTCTTTGGAGGTATAACAGCTCTCATTGCTGCCAAAAATCCTATCTTTATTATCTTCATATTATTTGGGATTTTTATTGCAAAAGGCTTTATAATGGTACAGCCAAATAACTCGAGGGTATTATTGCTTTTCGGAGAATATGTAGGGACTATTGATAAGAATGGCTTTTATTGGGTAATTCCTTTTTACACAAAAAACAAAATATCTCTACGTGCTAGCAACTTTGATAGTGAACGTTTAAAAGTAAATGATAAACTTGGTAACCCCATTATGATTAGTACTATTTTGGTGTGGCGGGTTCAAGATACTTACAAAGCTGCTTTTGATGTAGATAATTATGAAAACTTTGTTCGTGTACAAACAGATGCGGCTGTTCGTAAACTAGCAAGCATGTACCCTTATGATAATTTTGCAGATGATGGACATACCGAAGATATTACTTTACGATCTAGCGTAAATGAAGTTAGTGAAGCTTTAGAAAAAGAAATACATGAACGCCTATCTATTGCTGGTATTGAAGTATTAGAAGCTAGAATTGGTTATTTAGCTTATGCCCAAGAAATCGCAAATGCCATGTTAAAACGTCAACAAGCAACTGCTATAGTTGCCGCAAGACATAAAATTGTGGAAGGTGCAGTGAGCATGGTCGAAATGGCTCTTGAAGAATTAGGAAAGAAAAACATCGTCGATTTAGACGAAGAGCGTAAGGCTGCTATGGTAAGTAACCTTATGGTTATACTTTGCGGTGATAAAGATGCATCTCCTGTTTTAAATACTGGTACTTTAAATCAATAAACAATACATTTGCATTTTAAATTTATCGAAATAATTAACAACTCAAATGGCTAAGAAAAAAGCTTTTGCATTACGAATAAATGAAGATATGCTCAAAGCAATAGAAAAATGGGCTGCGGATGAATTCCGCAGCACTAATGGTCAAATTGAATGGATGTTAAACGAAAGTTTAAAAAAAGCTAAGAGAAACCCTAAAAATAAAGATTCAAATTTAGAGGATTAACCTTTTCTTCTTTCTAAAAGTATCATCATCATTAATCCTAAGATGATGCGTTCTTCATCATCTAAATCAATAGCTCTTAATTTTGTGATTTGAAATTTTCTACCAAAAAATGAGGGCTCTTTTTTCAACCTAACAATAGCATTATCATTTAAATCTAACACACTGTAACTAGGATTAAAAAAATACCCCGTAAAGGCACCAATAAGAGGTAATTGACCTAATATAGAGTCTAAAACTTTTACCCAAGCATTATCCTCTCTAATATGATATTGTAATTTTTGGTGTTGGTCTATTAGCTCATACTCTGTTTTCCATAAGGATTTCCATCCTTTACGAGCTACTTTTCCTATTTCCTTATCATTTTTACCTTTAATACTATAAGCCGCAGAAAAATCAATCCATTTATCTGCTTGAATTCTATATCCTATATGAGTTTTATTTTCGTCATTATAAATAAGAATGTCTTCTTTTAACTTAAACATTTTTTGCTTTACATAAGCAAATGTTACTCCTAATGCATCTTTTGCAATAAAATCGTTAGCAAGTGTTCCAATATTAAATTTAAAATTTACTGGATATTTAATGTCGTTCATAAATAGTATTTTTGGGTTTATGTTGCTTTTTTTAATTAAATTATAATCTTATTTATTTTCTTTCTTTACATCTTCCGCCTGCTCCTTCAACAACTTCTTTTGGTAACGGCCTTGTACAATATCGGTAATCACCAAAATAGCAATTACAAAGTAAAATGTCGTCTTACTCATAGATTCTATTGGATTTCCAAATAGCTTTAAGTGTGCTAAATGTCCGCCTTCTGTTACTAACATAATACCTACAATAAATAAAATAAACAATCCAAGTACTTCATACATTCTGTTTTTTGCTAAAAAGACTGAAATTTTATCTGCTAAAAATAGCATCAACAAACCACTTATTACAATGGCGATAGCCATAACAATAAACGCTGTTGTAGCATTTTCTATTTCACTAGTTAAGCCAATTGCTGCTAATATAGAATCAAAAGAAAACACTAAATTCATCAATACAATACTTGCAATTACAGCATTAGAGGACTTACTCCCTTTTCCATCATCTCCAACGGCATCATTTAAATCATGTTTAGATATCATGTGCCAAATCTCTTTAATTGCCGTATAAATGATAAACCCGCCACCTGCTAGCACAATTATGCTATGTCCGTTAAAAGCAAAACTTGCTACGTCTCCAATTTCGCCTGACAAAAAAGAGAATGGATCTTGAAAAAAATCAATGATAGAAACCAATACAAATAATAATACAATCCTTAACCCAATCGCTATAAGTATTCCCGATTTTCGAACTCGTTTTTGATCAGACTGTGGTGCTTTTTTTGATTCTAAAGAAATGTATAATAGGTTGTCAAACCCTAAAACAGCTTGCAGTAAAACAAGCATTAAAAGTGTGAAAATTATTTCTAGCATGGTTTTATTTTGATGTTATATTGTCTAAAACAGACATGATTATATAAAGTAAAATAATGACAGGTATGGCAGCAAATTGTAATACAATTAATAAAACAATGCACAGCACTATAAAAATATATCGTATCGCATTTGTTTTAAAACTCCAATCTTTAAATTTTAGTGCAAATAGTTTTATATTCGAATTTAGTAAATAACAACTTAAAAGTGTTAATCCTATTAAAAACCATTTATTAAGGATAATGGTATTAATAAAATCGTTATTCTGAAATTCTATTATTAGTGGTAAAGAAATTATTAATAAGGTGTTCGCTGGTGTTGGCAAGCCTTTAAAATAGCTTTGCTGTTCGATATCCAAATTAAAATTTGCTAAACGATAAGCAGAAGCCAATGTTATTAATAATCCTAGAAGTGGAAGTATTGGTAAATTAAAATCTAACCAATCTGTATTTGAAGACCAAGTATTATCTACCTCTACAGTATTAACTGTTAGTGACAACAATTTATACATAATTATTCCTGGCACTAACCCACTGGTTACCACATCTGCTAGTGAATCTAACTGTAAACCTAACTCACTTTGAACATTTAATTTTCTGGCAACAAAACCGTCAAAAAAATCAAAAAATATACCCAAAAAAACAAATAAAGAAGCCACAATAAAATTATTATTAATAGCAAAAATAACTGCTATACTTCCACATAATAAGTTTAAAAGTGTTAGTACATTAGGAATATGTTGTTTCATTTATAGATTCTTATTACTTTTTAATTGCTATATGAAATCTCAAAATTTTCACAGATTCATCAAAATATTGACGCCCTTGATGATTTCATATTTTAAAATTTATTTTTGTAAAAATAGCAAACAATTATCGTGTAAAACAAGTATTAAACAATATCTATTATAATTTCAAGTTTAATAGATTGATAAATGATGTTAATTTAACTATGTAATAATATCTGGAAACGTTGCGATTTACTATTTAACTAGACTCTAATTAATTTGCATAGCATAAGTTATGGGAATTAAAGGAGGCAAATAAAGTAAAAAATAGCAAGTTTAAATCTTATATTTTATGATTAAATTGGTATTATGTGCATCTTTGTAAAAAAATTGCGATTGAAAGCTTACATAACTGCATTGTTTTGTACAATATCTGTATCTATATTTAGTCAAACTGTTAGAAAATATTCTAATGAGTTTATGAATATTGGTGTGGATGCTGCTGCTTTGGGTATGAGTAGTGCTGTAACATCTCATTCTGCAGATGTTAATTCAGGCTATTGGAATCCTGCTGGTTTATTAAAAATTGAAGACAATCAACTGGCTTTAATGCACTCTAGTTACTTTGCCAATATTGCTAATTACGATTATGCCGCTTTTGCAATGCCTTTGGATAAACAAAGTGCCGTAGGTATATCATTAATTCGTTTTGCTGTTGATGATATTTTAAATACAACCCAACTTATTGATGAGCAGGGTAATATTAATTATGATAGAATTAGTTTATTTTCTACTGCAGATTATGGATTAACTTTTTCGTATGCAAGACAGCTTCCTGTACAAGGTTTAAATTATGGTGTAAATGCTAAAGTAATACGACGTGTAATTGGTGATTTTGCTTCCTCTTGGGGGTTTGGATTAGATTTAGGCGTACAGTTTGAAACGGACAATAATTGGAAATTCGGCGTTATGGCTCGCGATATCACTACTACTTTTAATGCCTGGGCCATTGATAAAAATGAATTTGCCAAGATTCAAAATGCCGTAGCTGGTCAAAATCAAGAATTACCAGAAACAACTGAGATCACAATTCCAAAATTACAAATTGGTATTTCTAAGCTCATCGATTTTAATTTCGATTACACCTTGTTAACGGCAGTAAATTTAAATGTTCGATTTGAAGAAAATAATGATATTTTTTCGTCATCATTTGCTAGTATAAATCCTGCTTTAGGTTTTGAATTCGGCTATATCGATATGGTATATTTACGTGCTGGTATGGGGAATTTTCAAAATGAAAAACAATTTGACAATACAGAACAATTAAGTTTTCAACCTAGCTTTGGTGTTGGTTTTAAATACAATGGTGTTCAAATAGATTATGCTTTCACCGATATAGGAGACCAGAGTGTCGCTTTATATTCAAATGTATTTTCTTTAAAGCTCGATTTTAGTATCTTTAGATAATATTTATTTAGATGTACAAAATACTACTCTTTTCATTCCTTTTTTTATTTGTTGAAATTAGCCCCGCTCAAGAGAATATATTATCTCCCAAAGCAGAAATTAGTGCGCTAACTATTGCTCCAGGGGCATCATTAAATGACGCTTTTGGGCATAATGCTTTCAGAATAAAAGATCCGTTAAATAATCTGGATAAAACATTTGATTATGGCCGTTTTGATTTCGAAGCTCCAAATTTTTATTTAAATTTTGCCAGAGGTAAATTAAACTATTCATTAGGTACGAGTAATTACTATGATTTTTTAAACTTTTATGCCAGACAAAATAGAACTGTTAAAGAACAAGTCATAAATCTTTCACAAGAAGAAAAACAAAAACTTTATGACTTTTTAATTAATAATTACAAGCCAGAAAACAGAGGGTATTTATACGATTTCTTTTTTGATAATTGTGCTACAAAAATTAAGGATGTTGCCAATATTAGTTTAAACAACAATATAACTTTCAATACTCCTGAAACTTATAAAGAAGCTAGCTTTAGAACTTTAATTCAAAACAATCTTAATAGAAATTCTTGGGGAAGTTTAGGTATTGATATTTGTTTGGGTTCTGTGATAGATAAAAATGCAACAGCGGAAGAGCACATGTTTTTACCTGAAAACATATATAAGTTCTTTGCTAATGCCTCAATAAAGAATAGTAATAAGTCTTTAGTTAAAGAAAGCCGCGTTTTATATTCTAAAAAGGAAACCCAAAAGCCAAATACTTTTTTTACAAGCCCACTATTTCTTTTAGGCCTTATAGGAGGGATAATCCTTTTTATAACTTATCGGGATTTCAAAAATAAAAAGCAAAGTGTTTGGTTAGATACTGCCCTTTTTAGCATCACAGGAATCATAGGAATCTTACTGCTGCTCCTTTGGTTTGCAACCGACCATAAAGGCACACATCAAAATTATAACTTACTTTGGGCCTGCGCACTTAATATTTTTATTATCCGACAGTTATTTAGAAAGAAAGTAAACACTTGGTTTATTAAATATTTGAAGCTTTTAATAATTCTATTATGCCTATTAACACTGCATTGGATTATTGGTGTACAAGTATTTGCTATTGGATTAATCCCCATACTAATAGCTTTATTCTTTAGATATTTTTATCTAATTTCTTACTATAATAAGATAAAATAAAGATTGCAAACAGATACTGATAACTAAATTATTGTCCTCTAAAGAAAATCATCGTACTAATAGTTTTTACCAAAATATTCATATCTAAAAAAAAGCCTTTGTGTTTTATATAATACAAATCGTATTGTAGTTTTAGTAAGCTATCATCAACCGAAGCCCCATATTTAGTTTTAACCTGAGCCCACCCTGTAAGACCTGGCTTAACAATGTGACGTGTTTCATAAAAAGGCAACATTTGCGATAATTCTTTAACAAAAAACGGGCGTTCTGGTCTAGGACCAATCAAACTCATATCTCCTTTTAATATATTTATAAATTGAGGCACCTCATCTAATCTAGAGTGTCGTAAGAACCTACCAAAAAATGTAACTCTTGTATCTCGCTTTTTGGCCCAGACTGCTCCTGTTTTTTCAGCATTCTTAATCATGGTTCTATACTTCAAAATCTTAAAAGGTTTGCCGTTTTTTCCTATCCTATCTTGAGAATAAAAAAGAGGGCCACGATTAGCTATAATATTGCCTAATAAAATAAGTGGCAAAAAGATAATACCCAAAAAAATTCCAATTACAGAAATAAAAATATCGAAAAATCGACGAAAAAATAAGTATAGTTTATTCTGATTACTTCTACTAAACGGAAAATACTTGTAAAAATCTTTTCCTACAAACTGCACTGGTATACGTTGTGCCAACTCTTCATATACTTGTGTATATTCTTTTATTGAAAACCCTTCTTCTAAAAGTGAAATAAGTGAATAATAAATTTCTGAAGTAATCGATTCTGAATTGTAACTTGCTATAACAATTTCTGATATATTTTCATCCTTAATTACTTGGCGTAGTTCACTTGGTTTATACTCTTCTATAGCATTAAATTTAACGGATTCAAGACTATTTAACTCGCAATTAATAAAACCAGTAATTTTATAATTAGGATCTGAGTTATTGAAAGCTTCGACTATAGTTTCAATATTTGAAGTTTCTCCAATAATTAATACTTTTTTGTAAAATCTTGGAGATACAATAAAGTTTGTATATGCCAATCGCCATATAAATAGAGCAAAAAGGATTGCAAAATAAAAATAAAGGATTTGAAGACGATTATCAGGTAATAAGGGCGTAAAAAACGGTGTTAGAAAATAAAACAGGACAGTGATTGAAACTGTAAAAACAATACTAGCAGAAATTTTTTCAATCTTACTAGATTTTTGTAAATCATAAAGTTCAAAAATGGTTCCAAAAACTGAAACATATAAAACAAGTATAAAAACCCAAGTCCAATTTTCTTTTGTTATAGTAAAATAATCAAAATCAAATGTATTACTAAGAAAATATAACACAACCAATATTGATACAATATCAAAAATTCGTAGTAGAACTTTACGTTCTGAAATGTTAAAATGAATACTGCGGTTAGACATCTTTGTATTTAATATGTGGGATTATAAAGATAGTAAGTATATCCTCATTAACTAAAATTTATTTTAACACTTTATTCCATGCTTTTTTAACAACATTCCAATCTAATTGTTCTGCTTTTTTTCTAGCATTTACAGCCATTATATTTGATTTTTTTGATGATTTTAATAATTCCTTAATTGCTTTAATAAATACTTCTACCGAATCTGGTTCAACTAAAATACCAGTAAGACCGTTTTCTATTAGAAAAGGCATACCACCAACATTTGTAGATATAACTGGTAATCCTAAAGCCATAGCCTCCATGACACTTACAGGCATATTATCAAAATTAGTAGTATTTATAAAAATATTATAATCTTTAGATAATTCTATCCATGCTTCTTTTGATAATTTTCCTGTAAAAGTAATTTCTATCTTTAACTCTTTTGCACAATCCATGGCTTCCTGCATACTGCCATCACTATCTGGACCAACCATACAAAGCTCTGCTTCTATATTAATATCTTTTAAGCCTTTTAAGATTTTAATCGCTAATAAAGGATTATATATTTTTGAAAACGAACGTACCCACAACAATTTTACTTTGTAAAAAGACCTTTCTTGAAACACATAATTACTAATCTCTATCGAATTTGGAATACAAACAATATTATGATATCCTAAATCTTCAAAATTTGATTGTATGTATTCTGATGGGGCTATGTTCTTATAGGCGTGATTAAATATTGCCCTAGATAATTTAGGAGATTTTTTTAAACGAACTGGTAAATTCCCTCCACGTAAAATAGACATGTATTTCAGTTTTAAAAATCGACATAATTGACTTACAACCAATGCGTAATAAAAATTAACTGTACTATAAGTATCTATAAGTACAAAATCTGTTCGATTTTTGAATTTAATAACATGGTATATCATATCGAACATCCTGAGTAATTTATTCGATTTACTCGAAGACGTTTTAATGGTAAACCCTTCAATCTCTAATAACTTTCCTAAAGTTTCAATCGAAGTTTTATTTTTACCTTTATTTGATAATTTGTTTCCTATGTAAAGGAGGTTTGTCATAATGTACATTTAATAAACAAAGCCCATAAATAAAAGCAGGAGCAGCAATTCGCATAGACGAATGATTTATTGTTAAAAACCAAAATAGATAAAATGAATAGAAATAAATATTCTTTTTGTTTCGAAATCTTAATAACAATGGCATTAATAATAATATTAAAAAAGCAATGACACCAAATATTCCATGTTCACCAACTATTCGGCTCATTTCATTATGAGAAGCTGCTTTAATCCCTTCTTTTTCAAATCGTAATTCTTTAAGTTTACCAACACCTACTCCCAAAAATGGGTTTTCAAAAAATTCATTTAATTCATTGGCTATCAAAACACCTCTTCCCGTCGTTACATCACTCTTTTCTCTACCTAATGCATCTTCATTATTATAGCGTTTATCTATCAATCCTCCAGTATTCAAAGAACTTACATACCAAGTTAATAATACCCCAACACCAAAAATTAAACTTGAAAATAATATTCTGTTTCTTGTGCCCGATGAAGATTTGAAATAGAATATGGCAACAAAAAATAAAATGATCACTGCAGACACAACAACCCCTCCTCTACTAAAAGTTATTATAGCTCTATAAGCCATTAAAATTAATATAAAAATATTTAAAATTTTTAAAAACAATGTCTTTGATTGTAAAAATAATCTACCAGCTAGCAAAAAAACACCCAGCCCTAATATTGTTGATACTTGATTTGGGCCAAACCCTCCTGATGCTTCAAAATTTGATTGCGTACCAGACAAAACATCTTTAATACTTGGATTATATAAAAACAAATAGACTGTAGTTGTTATAATTGGTAATATCATTGCCAACAATATTTTCTGTATAGACTGTATAGTTACATTTCTTTCATAGCAATATATAGCAGCAACTCCTAAACATATAGGACCACTTAAATTAAAAGCAATTGCAGTACGCACATTAGTTTCATAACCTAAAGTATTAGCTGCTACTACAATTCCTGGTATTAACACCAATAAATAGATAATATATATAACCGATCTTTTCCCTATACCATCTCCTAGAATTATTCCTATTAATAAAAAAAGAATAATAAAATATTTAGATGCTTCGTATAAAAGATTACCTCCTGTCATTCTTAAAAAAATCTCTGAGCCCACTATGTAAGCACATGATATCAATACATATAAATGTCTTTTTTTTGACGGAGCATTAAATATATTATAAGAACAAAGCCCCAATATTGCAATGAAATAAACTCTAGAAAAAGGTTCATACAAATAAATAATGATACCAATAAAGACATGTATAACTATCTGTGTTATATAACTTAACTGTTTCATACTTATGTATAAATTGAAACTAATTGGTTAATGGAATTTTGCACACTAAAATTAATCTCTATATTTTTATAAAGCATTTTTCCAGATGTTATCCTTAGAGTTTTGTTATTAATATAATTTGATAATGCTTCTGAAAAAGCATTATCATCATTAGGTTCTACCAACACACCTTCATTTTGATTAGTTATTACTTTATCACAATCTCCTACATTTGTAGCAACCACAGCTAATTTAGCCAATCCATATTCTAATATTGTTAAAGGTAATCCTTCAGAAGTTGAAGATAATACACCTATATCACTTTGTTGTAATATTTGTTTAACATCTTGTTTTAGACCATATAAAAACACTTGTTTCTCTAAAGAATTTTCCTTTATAAATTGATTGATATTTTCTGAATATTCATCATTAAAATCCTCTCCAATTAAGTGTAAAGTCCAATCTTCAAAAAGATTGCAGATATTAGAAAAAGCATTAAGTAAAAACAGATGATTCTTTGGTTCTCTTAAATTTGCTAAGCAAACGATACGTTTACCTTCAATACCCTTTAAAATGGTTTTTCGCTTCTCTCCTTTTAAAACTGAAAAATTGGGTAAGTAATAAACCTTTTTTACATGTAAAGTGTTTTCAGCCCATAACTTTAAATCAATATTTACCACTATTATTTTATAAAAAAAGCGAGAACAAAATTTCAATACCATATTTGCATATGAATTTGATGAGCTTCTATTCCCATTATGGTCATGCCACACAATTTTTATTTTCCTATTAAAAATCTTTAAAAGTGTAGCAAAAAAATATGATGTTGAATGCGCATGAATAATTGTAATCTTATGTTCTTTAATAAATTTATTTAAAGTTTTAATAGCTTTAAAATCTATAGAGGATCTCTTTTTTAAAAACAAATACTTTACTTCTTTATTGAGAGCGCTTTTTAAAGGGCCTTCTTCTCTCGTGGCGCATAAAAATACGTCTTCAATTTCTTTAGCTAACAGATTTGCATAATTAACCGCAGTACTTTCTGCTCCTCCAATTTGCAAAGAATCTATTAACTGTAAAACTCTCATTATCGATTAATTAATTTAACAATTTCTGTTTCAAAAGTTTCTAGCGTATAGTCTTGTGACCATCTGCTTGCTGCTTTTGACATTCTTTCTAAATTTTCCTTATTTTTTAATTGATCTTCAATACTCTCAACCGCTTCACCTATACTTGGTTCTATTAAAATACCTCGTTTACCATGGTCTAGCATAAAAGGCACACATGATATTTTTGTTGCCACCGGAATTACACCAAAAAACATAGCTTCTGCTATAGCTTTTGGCCATCCTTCAGATTTTGATGGTAATATTAAAAAATGTGATGTTTTTAATACCTCCAATATTACCTCATTTACTTGGCTCCCTTTTAAATGAATTGTGGCTTGTAAATTATTATCATTAATATACTGCTGTAATTCATTTTTTAAAATACCATCGCCATATAATTCCAACACGACTTTCTTCTTTTTTTGTAAAGCTTCAACAATTTTAATGGCCAACAAAGGATTTTTCCCTTTTACTAAACTCCCAATAAAAACAAAATAGATTGTATTATCATAATGACGTTCTAAAGGTATTATAATGTCTTTATTACTAAAGCTTGCTGTAAAAAAAGCTTTAATATTTTTTGATTGATCTTTCCAAACTCCATATACAAGAACTTGCATCTTTTTGCTTAAAAACGTGTTGCTTAAAATTGATTTTTGAAATCTATAGCTTAATGGTTGTTTACTGTTAGGGTTCCAGTTCCCTGCATATTTAGCAGTTTTTATTTTCTTTGGAAAAAAAATTTGAATTAAACACCCCAACAGTCCAATATTTCCAGGGCAACGTAAATGTATATGATCTGCTCTACGACATGCTTTAAAAATTAAAATAAAAATTGTTGGAATCTTAATTATCGAATTTAAGCTGTTTTTTACTGAAGTAAAAATTATTGAAGGAATGGCATTAAAAATGATGTCTTCGCGAGTATAAGACATCTCTAAATTGGTAATTGTGGTATTAGTTTCTGGAGCTACTACTTCAACCTCATCAACATGTTTTAACCATAAATTCATTTCACGAACGTAAGGCGCATAAGCATAGAGTGAATTTCCTAATGACTTATGTAATGTATGTGAAATGATTAAAAACCTCATGATTGTATTTTCGGTTTATTAAAAAACAATGAAAACCACCCTACAACGCGACCTAAACTTTCGGTAAGTGCTTCTTTTCTTTTATTTGTATTCAATACATTAGTAAATCTTACAAGTGTTAACAAAAAGGATGTAGCATGCCATTTAATTCTTGCTTTTAATTTAGGATTTGGAAACTTAACACGCCAAACATACCACCCATTTCTTACAACCATTTTCCCATATTTATACTTATTGGGTCTACCCGAATCATCATGATAGTGATATAATTGTGCTGATGTATTAACGTATAGTTTTCCTTTTTTTGAAAGTCGCAAGCTAAAATCGGCATCTTCATATAAACCATAACCTTCAAAATAGGTTGAAAAACTTAAATTTTCAAACACTTCCTTTTTATAAGATGAGACACCTCCCATGACCTGCTCTACTTCATAAATGCTTCCTGATGGGGGTAAAAACCCAACACTTCTTCCATGAGCAAATGTTGGAAAAAAACCAGGATTACGATCAGGTTGCAAACCAAATAAACGCCTCATTTTAAACCTAGAAGGTTCATTACGCATCCAACCGTCATAATAAAATTTATTTTTACTTTTTATATTAGATTCCTTTTCCCAACTACTATTATTATCAATATAACCTCCAACTGCTAAAGCGTCTTCCTTTAATTTATAGGTTCTTAACAAATTTTCAAAATAATTATCTTTAAGTATAATATCGTCATCTAAAAAACAAATAATTTTTGAGGCTTCATCTACTAAGTTAATACCATAATTCCTTTGTTTTGTTAATCCTCTTTGAGTTTCATCAACTCTATAATATTTTAAATTCTCAAATATATTATTTTTAAATAGGATCTCTGTTTCCAAATCTGTAGAACCATCAACAATTAAGATCTCATCAGGGTATAATGTTTGAGAAGTGACCGATCTAAGTAAGTCTAGAATGGGTTTGGGACGCATATATGTACATATAATTAAAGAAAAATTCATAAATTATGCTGTTTGTTTATTTTTTTTGCCCAAAACTCACTAAGATTCCATTGCTTTCTAAATGTCTTAAAATACTTCAATGGGTTTTTTATTTTTTGTTTATTATAAAACTGTAAAAACAACCTTGTTTTATAGCCCAACAATTGCTGTTTAGTTGTATTTTCAAACCTATTCAACATAACTGTTGGTGAAGGTTTAGGTGATTTTTTTTCAACTTCCCATGGATGGATAAATTTTGACCTAAAACCTCCTATGGGAGCTTTTAGGTGTTTTATTTCTGGCTGGGGTATGTATATTATATCGGTTCCTATATTTCGTAACTGCATACCGAAATCTACATCCTCCCCATATCCAAACTCATAACTCATATTAAAGGATAGGTTTTTCAATCGGTTCGCCTCAACAATACTACAACCAGAACCGAAAGTACTCCATTGTATCGTATTATGTAATTGTTTAGTATCATTTTCATTTAAACAACTTAATGTTACGGCCGAAAACCGAAAACGCCTCATTACTTTTAAAGCTGACTCAATCAAATCTGTTTCTATTCTAATATCATCATCGGCCAAAAACACATAATTTGACTGTACGCTCTTCAATCCAATATTTCTGGCATTACAAGCTCCTGTTTGGTGAATAAATTCGTGAATGATTTTAAACGGCCATGTATTATCTGAAATAAAATTTAGCTCTGATATTGCTTCTTTATTTTCATTTTGTTCAATTACAATGACGCGTTGTGGCAAAAGCGATTGACTAGATAAATCAATCAGAAAATCGTGGACATATTCTTTTCTTCCTAATGTTGGAATAATAACGTCAATAGTACTATCTAAATTAATTTTATTTTCTTCCAATGGTTCTAAATTAAACTCTAACGAAGGTTTAATCTGTCTAATAAAGATAGTCCTTAAAAAAGGTATTAAAGGACATTTACGTTCGTGAATAATAAAATTAACAAGTAACAAAACACTCCATACAGCTTTATAATGAAGTTTCACAAATTTAAATAATTTATAAACCGAAGCGCGTTCTTCTTTAATTACATTAAAACCTGTTAAGAGATTAGGTTCAGAATAGCAAAACAAGCCTTTAGACATTCCTATTTTGGCTATGGTATTAAGTGTAAAATCAAATGTTTCATTTAGCTTTATCTTATCCTTGAATTTTAGCAACTGAGAGGCATAAATTGCTCCAACTTGACTACTCATAAACCATGTAGGATATTTTATGCGTTTGTTTACTTTTAAAAATGGGGAATCTTCTACATAGCCAATTTGGTTGGGTAAGTAGTCTGTTTTATTAAAAGAGAGCATTAAATTTTTAAGCGTGAAAGTAGATTTAATTAGGTCAACATTTAAATACTCTTTTTGTGATTCGTCACACCAAACTAAAATAGACTCGGGATTCTTAAATGCTAAAGCAAATAAAACTGATACTACATTTTTTTGCTCATAAATAGTAAGATCTTCTTGGGACTCGCTTTCTAAATATAAAACACGATCAGTCTTATGGTATATTATAATCATGAAGTAATCATTGTTTTGTAAAATGCTACACTTTGTTTTGCAACCACCAAAGTGCTAAAAGTACTTACTACTTTTACTCTTGCTTCTTTTCCAAATTCTTTTTGTTTACTTGTATTTTCTAAGAGTTCAATAATTCTTGAAGCATATAATTCATGTGCTTTGGGATGTACTAAATAACCATTATCGCCGTCTGTAATAACCTCTTTGGCCCAACCTACATTTGAGGCAACAATGGGTTTTTCCATCGCCATAGCTTCTATCCAAGAAACTGGTAAGGCCTCTGCAAATGTAGGAAACACACAAACTGATGCTTGTTGAATTAAGCCTTGCATATCCTCATAAGTTACCGCCCCTAGATAAGATACTTTTTCCATAGCACTAGATTTAAATAATGGCTGCATTAACGACCATGTTGACTTTGACCCTGTAAAAACATCTGGGCTATCTTTCCCAACTAGAACAAGTTCAACTTCTTTATTTTTAGAATGTACCAAATTGAATATTTCTGGTAATTCTAAGAGACCTTTTTTTCGTATTAATGTCCCAAAATACAAAATAGTCTGTTTAGAGCTTTCCTTTATTGATGGTTTAAAAACAGCTGTATCAATAGCATTAGGAATTACAGTAAATGGACGTTTTAATTGAAATAGTTTATTGGTTAAAGTTCCTGTAAAATGACTGACAGCAATAATAGCATCTGCCTTTTTTAAAGCACGCTTTTCAAGGTATTTGTTTTTGAATTTTACGGGACGATTGTCTAAATGACAAAAGTAAGTATCACTACCATTTTCTCTAATTACTAGTGGACATTTTGGATTTATAAATGCGGTAAATCCTGTCCAATCTGGAGCTTCTACAATATCAATTTTATGTTCTGAATATAATTTATTAATTAAACGCTCTACTTTTTTTTGAGTAAAGTAAAATGATAATCCTTTAATTTTAATATTCTTTATTTTATAATATTGTATATTCTCTTCTTCAAAATAAGCATCTTCACTTTGTCCGTAAACTAAAATAATAACTTGATGTCCCAAGGCTACTAAACCATGTGACAGATTTAAAATACTTGTACCTATACCTCCTGCTGAGCCCGTTTTTTCATGAGGATATTCGGGGGTTAAAAAAGCAATTTTCATCTATTTTATTTATTTATTTTGGTTGGATATATATCTTCAATTAATATTCGAGTAAACTGGCGAGCTCCATCAATATTAAGATGTCCACAATTGTAAAAATACTCTGGGTGCTTATCAAAAATTGAAACATAATATAATAATGATGGTATTCGGGATTTTAAAACATTCAAATTTTCTCTATTTTCAACAGCTTTGCAATAGGGAGCTGTAAAACAAATCAATTTAGAATTATTTTTATCCATAAGCTTAAATAAAGCATTAAGTTCTTCATTTTTATCATTAAATTTATTTGGCAGCTTACCAGAAATGGCTAATCCTTTTCCTATTTTTGGAGAAAAGCCTACATCAAGATCCGTCTTAGGTTTCCTTTTTAAAAGCACTGACAAAAACTCTCTAAACCCTACAACTTTATCATATTTCATATATCTATAAAAAGGAATGTAACTATAAAATCCTCCTTCTTCACTTTTATTTAATTCTTTTTTCACATTAGAATTATTAATAAAAGGTGACAAACTGGCTCTAAAATTATTTGATACCCCTGTATGGTTATAAGCATAATCAACTTGCAGAAATACTTTGTTAAATGTTATACCTTTTGATTCTGCTAAAGTCATTAAAATTAGCATATCTCCAATAGTCCCTCCAGAAATACCTAGGTTTATACATGACTTTCCTGTTATCTGTTCAATAAGCTCGCAATCTATGTGATTTTCGGTTCTTGAAGAGCCTAAAAAAGCAAGATCGTAATGCTTATTTTTTAATTGAAGTATTTTTTGAATCTTATTTCTTGGTATCCCATTTTCAAATGTGTATGAATAAATGGCATCCATGGTATACATAAGAACTATAACAATTCCTATTATTTTAATTAAGTATATTAAAAACCGCTTCATTAAAACTGAAAATAAATAAATTCTTGATGATTTGAATAAACGCCTACCGTTAAAATCATAATTATAATCCCAATGACTTTAAGCCACTTTTGCTTTCCAGAAATTGGATGTTCTTGATGCTTATGAAACCATTCTAATAGTATAAATATACTTATAAGAGCAAACATTTCTATGCTATATCTTTCAATATTCAAATACTCAATTCCAAAATTCTGGTTTAATGCTAATCTTTTTAAATAGTTAATTGCTATGGTAACGGTATCGGCTCTGAAAAATATCCATGCAAATGTTACGAGTATAAAGGTTGTAAAGATTTTAAACAATTCATTAAAAGAAGGCAAAACGGTATTCTCAGATGCTTGGTCTATGTGCTTTCTATTTTGTTTTCTTAGCAATAAGGGAATAAAAAAAATGGCGTGTAAAGTCCCCCAAATAATGAAGGTCCAATTAGCACCATGCCAAAATCCACTTACTAAAAATATAATAAATACGTTACGCAATTGTTTTGATTTATTAACTCTGGAACCTCCTAGTGGAATATATAAATAATCCCGAAACCATGTGGATAATGATATATGCCATCGGCGCCAAAACTCTGCTACATCTCTTGAAAAATAAGGATAGTTGAAATTTTGCTTTAACTCAAATCCAAATAATCTTGCCGTACCTATAGCAATATCACTATAACCAGAAAAATCGCCATAAATCTGGAAAGCAAAATATATCGCCCCAATAATAAGAGTCAAGCTATTGAATGTTTCGTAATTACTAAAAATCGTGTTTACATAAGTCGCACAACTATCTGCAATCACTATTTTTTTAAACAGTCCCCAAATAATTAAATGTATTCCAGATGTCGCTCTCTCAATATTAAAATTTCTTTTTATAGAAAACTGCGGTAATAAATTTGTTGCTCTTTCTATTGGTCCCGCAACTAATTGTGGAAAAAAAGCAACAAAAGTGGAGAAATTAATAAAATTATGTGTTGGATTTAGTTTTTTACGATATACATCAATGGTATAACTCAGTGTTTGAAATGTATAAAAAGAAATCCCTACAGGAAGAATGATCTGTAGCGTAGACGCATGCATTTCTACACCTATACCTGCCCAAGCATCTAGCCAACTTTCAATAAAAAAGTTGTAATATTTAAAGAACCCCAATATGCCTAAATTAAAAACTAAACTAAAACTTAATAGTAGTTTTCTCCTTTTTTTTACTTGTGTTTTCTCAAGTGACAAACCAATAAAATAATCAATAAGAGTACTTAGTGCAATGAGAATTAAAAAACGATAATCCCACCAACCATAGAAAAAATAACTTGCTAATAATAAAAGAATGTTTTGTGCTTTTAAACTCCTTTTAAGTAAAAACCAATATATAGAAAATGTAATTGGTAGAAATAATAAAAACGCAATAGAATTGAAAAACATCCTTAAATTACTTTATAAGTTTATGAATCATAATCTCTACACTAAATTATTTATTTGTTCCCAAATGCGGTTAGACGCACTTGCTGGTGGATGATGGTTAATAATTTCAAACCATTCTTTCGCTTTGGAAACTGTTTGATCTTTATTTATTAATAACTGCTCTAATTGGTCAGCAATAGTATTAGAGTTAGATAACCAAATGACTACTTCTTTAGAAGGCATCGAGCGGAAATGTACATACTTATAGATTGTATGGATATCTTTCTTATTAGGTATTTCACTTGGATTGTAGTTTATATAAGCACATGGTTTATCATAACACACATAATCGAACACCATAGAAGACCCCACATTAATAACAAGCGAAGAATAATAAATGGTATTTACTAATTGAACTATATCTGCCTGCAATGGCATAATAGTATTCCATACGCTTCCTATCTTTTTCCACTTTGGGGCTACATCAAAAATAACATCATTATAAGTTTCAAGAACTGAATCAAAACGATTTGAAAAATCGACAGGACACCTTCTAAACAATATTCTTAATTTATGTCCTCTTAAATTCAAATCTCTTATTGCCAGCGCTGATGCTTCTAAATATTGAGGATCATGTGGTGAAGTAGTAACATCGTCTCCTGAGAAACAAACAAAATCTACATCTTTAGGTAATTTATTTTGACTAAGAAATTCATTTTTAGAAAGTAAAAATTCATTTTCAAAATGAGGCTCAAATTGAGGGGTCCCTGTGATAAATATCTTGTCTTCTTTTACATAGGGATAATACGTTAGTAATTCTTGTTTCATATGTGAACTCCATACAAAATAATAATCTGTCTCTATCACCATTGTTGCCTTAGGTAAATTGTCCCATGAGAATATAAATGTTGCTGTTGGTATCCCCAAATCTTGAGCCGCTAATATTGGAGCAATAGCATTTACTGGACGTTGATTCGTTGAAAAAACAAAGGCTGGTTTATGTTTTTTTAATGTTTTAATACAAGATTTAAAATATTCAGTTTTTCGTTCTGATTCTTTTATTTTCTTACGTAACTTATTTAAATTTTTGCCTCCATATCTTCTAATATAATATGCAACCAATATATTTTTTACTTTTTGTTTTAATGTTTTTGAAGTGGGTTTAAATCTATACTTTCGATAAATAGAATCATTAAATTCTTTTTCGAAATTTTCTAACTCAATTTCCTTACGAGCTCTTTTATAAAGATTTGTTAAGCCTGATGCTTTACCTAAAAGCTTTTCTTCTTTAAGTCCTAGTTCTGAAAAATCAAAAGGCATATCATTCCAATATGTAATATCCCAATTATTTTCTATACCAATTTTTGCAAAGGAAGTATAAACGAAATTTCTTAACCCAATACCGTCTGGTAGTAAAATAAATACTTTTTTTAAATTCATCTTTAAGCTTTCAGTACTTCTAATAATTTGTCAACAATAAAATCTTCTGTCATATGCATAGACTCTTTAGTAACCCCTGCTATATGTGGTGTGATAATAACATTATCATTCTCTTTAGCATAGGCTAATAGAGTGCTTGAATTCCTTTTGTAGGCATTAAGTTCATTATCTAAAACATCAACGGCTACCCCCTTTAATTTACCTGAAACTAAATAAGAAACTAAATCATTTTCATTTATTAGTTCACCTCTCGAGGTATTTATAATATACATCCCTTCTTTGGCATATTGTAAGTTTTCTTTGTTGATTAAATATTTATTTTCTTCAGTAAGGTTAACATGAATGCTTAAAACATCTGAAACCTTCATTAATTCAGATATATTATCAACTAACGTTATATTAGCGATCGAATTCATGTTCTTAGAATCATACCCATAAACTTTCATATTAAAAGCATTTGCAATATGTGCTATTTGCTTTCCCACTCTACCTAAACCTAAAATACCAATCGTTAGTGCATTTAAATTAGATGATCTAAAGGCATCTCTTTCCCAATCTCCTTTTTTAACAGAATCAAATGCAGCAGGAATTTGTCTAATTAGGCTCAATAAAAGTGCCCACGAATGTTCTGATGTTGAAGGAATTGTACTTAAAAATTCTGTTTCTTCAAATAATGATAAAACGGTGACATTTTTTTGCTTACAGATTGAAGTATCAATATGATTAAGTCCCGTAGTAGGTGTTAAGATATACTTTAGGTTTTTTGCTTTTTCAATCACTTGGTTGTCTATAACGTGCCCTAAACGAAGAACTAAAATAGATACGTCTGCAATTTCATCAATTAATTCTTCTCTAGTAAATGGTCCAAATATTATTGTACCAAGCTCTTTAAGGTTTTTAAGCGCTTGGTGGCTAAAATTTTTTGGTTCAGTTATCAATATCTTCATAAATAGCTTTCCATTTTGGCAATACAATTTCTAATAATTCTAAATCTATTTCTGTATCTACATTAACAGCCCACCTATAATCCATGACATAGGCTTTTTTATTAGTAGGCATTAATGTGTTTTTCTCCATAAATACATTAGTTTTTACTGCATATATACTACCGTTTCTAATATATAAAGGTTCCAAATCTTGCCTTCTAATTGTTTCTTCCTTCTTTATGTATGGATCTATTTTTTTTGTTTCTAAAAGCTTATACATTCTTGCTGGATGATTGTCGACCACTTTTACAACACTTACCACGCCTTCTAAAGGACTATCATCATTAAACATACCAATAACATTGCTAATATCTGTACATGTACGTAGCGGAGATGTTGGCTGCAATAAGACTATAATATCGTATGTTTTATTTTGCTTTTCTTTCAATTCTAAAATAGCATGCGAAACTGTATCTGCTACATCTGAAACATCGGATGCTAACTCTTTTGGTCTTTTAATTACAAAAGCTCCAAGACTTAACGCAACTGCCTCAATTTCATCATCATCAGTACTAACCACTGTATCCATTATCTGCTTACATTGCTTTCCCAACTCAATTGAATAAGCTAGTAATGGTTTACCGTGGACTTGTTGAATGTTTTTTCTTAAAACACCCTTACTCCCCCCACGGGCTGGTATAATTGCTAAAACTCTCATTAATACATAATGGTTTTATGAAAACGCAATTGTATTTCTGCCAAAATTTCTGCTATTTTATTTCCGCTATCTCCATTTCCATAAATATTACTTTTTACATTTTTCGGGCTAGATAACTGAATATTAATAGCGTCTTTAATAGCATTCTCACTATAGTCTACATCAATAATATTTTCACCTCTTAATCGTCTATTTTGCCGGGTACCTATATTAACAACTGGAACGCCTAAAAAGGAACATTCCCGAATTCCCACACTACTATTCCCGATAAGACATTTACTATTTATAAGAAGTTTTAAAAAGTCGAATGGTTCCATGTTTTTAAAAAAATGGATCTTTTCTGGTTTATTAATTTCACGATAAGAACGTATCCCATTTGAAGTACCATCTGCTCCTGCATCTACATTTGGCCAAAACCAAAATGTTGGGATTCCTAAATCATCAATAACCCTCAAGGTTTTTAAAACATTTCCTTTTGCTTTATCATATTCATTGGTAACAGGATGTTGCATAACTACTAAATAATCTTTCTTATATAAAAAACGATCACCTACACCTCCATATTTATCAAAGGGATTAAAATCTAAATTGGGAGACTTCAAAGCTTCGGCAGCAATATCAATAGAAGGGCATCCTGTATTAAAAACATATGCTGGATCTTCTCCCATTTTTTCAACGCGTATTTTTGCATCTTCTGACGTTACAAAGTGAATATCTGCCAATTTTGTGTTGGCGTGACGTACTTTTTCATCAATATTCCCTGTTACTTCACCGCCCTGTAAATGTATCAAAGGAATATTTTGATAAGATGCAGCAATTGAGGTGGCTATAGTTTCAAAGCGATCTGCAATAGTTAAAACGGCATCGGGTTGCAAATTATAAAATACATTGGAGAGCTCCATAACACCTAGACCTGTCGTTTTTGCCATCGCTGTTTTGTTTTCGCCTTCCAAAACCATAAAGACTTTCTCATTGACAGTAAAACCATCTTTCTCAATGAAATCTAAAGTATTTCCATAACGGTCTAGCAAAGCAGAACCTGCAATTACTAATTGTAATTCTAACTTAGGATGCTCTTTAATTGCAAGCAAAACTGTCTTTACCCTACTATATGAGGGACGTGCTGTAATTACTACACATATTTTACGTTTCATTTTATTTTTTTTCGATAGATTTTTTTAACAATAACGCTTTCATTCCTGATCCAAATCATTTTGATTTAAAAAATCCCATTGTTTTAAATTTTTATTAATCCTGCTTCCTATTACAAATTTATAATCTGAGGCATCAATCCCATACCCCTTAGGCTTTTTAGCTTCCAAATCTTCAAATGTGAGCACATGTCCTTCTTCTAGGTTCTTATTAACCGCAAGTGATTTTTCAAATATCTGTTTCAAATCTGTAAAAGCCGAATTATCTTTTTTATCTACAGGATTTTTTAATGCCTCCGAAATATCTCGCACTCCTTTAATCAATTCTGAAGTTTCTTTAATCGTTAATGATGATGAAACATCTGGACCAAATTCATCTCTATCAAATACAACATGAAATTCTATTATTTCTGCTCCTATGGCTACTGCTGCTATATTTGTAGCAATTTTAGCAGAATGATCTGAAAACCCAACTGGAACATTATAGAGTTCTTTTAATTGATTAATAACATTTAGCCCATAATTTTTAGGCGCTGTTGGATAACTGGTTGTACACTGTAAAATGGAAAAATCTGCTTTATGATGATTTAGAAAAGTAACCGTTTCATTTAACTCTTCAAGAGAACTCATCCCACTTGAAATAATTATTGGTTTTCCTGTATCAATAACTTTTTTAAGTAACAAAAAATTAGTAACCTCACCACTGCCTATCTTATACTGTTCTACTTTAGCTTGTTCCAAAACATCAACCGCTGCATTGCTAAAAGGACTACTTATAAAAATCAAACCTACTTCTTTGCAATGCTTGCCAATCGTAATCCAATCTGAGACAGTGAATTCCATACGTTTCCAATAATCAAAACGGGTTTTATCTTGATCTGAAAATTTCACTCTAAAAGGTTCATGTATACTACTTTCTGCATCTGCAATATGCGTTTGAAACTTTATAGCATCAACTCCTGTTTTAGCTACTGCATCAATATACTTATGCAACACCTCTATACTTCCATTGTGAGCTTGCCCTATTTCGGCTATTGTTAATATTCCCATCTCTCAAATGTACTATTTAATACGGTTCTTGTAACCTCCATTTTTTCTTTAATACTATATAATTTAATTCAATTTGAATGGACAAACGGACATTAAATCTTTTTTTAAGCTTTCTATTTTCACCTGTTTTGGCAAACTTGGGTATTTATCAAACATGTTTTGTATATCACTGTCTAATAATTGTTTTTCAAAAATTTCTGGTGTATAATTAGAAATCCCTACAGATTCAAAATAATCTTGAAATTTAATACCATCTCCAAATAACTTATTTGAAAAAGGCACCCAAACTGCTGGTATATTATAAGCATGAGGGACTATTAATCCATGCAAAGATGATGAAATGATTTTTTCACATTGTAAAAACAGATTAGTGGTCTCTTCAATATCATTAGTCATTAAATCAATAATCAAAACATCTTTTTGTGTAGTATATAATTCTTTTATAGTTTGATAGTCTTTGTAATGAGGTACAATTCCTAAGCTAAACTTATTGTCAATTTTTGGGTGATAATAATCAGGCAATAACAATGCTGGATCTCCATAAACTTCGGGCACTTGGTACCCAGATTCAATTAAAAAAGCTCTTGTTTTAGGACCTCTAACTGCCAGAAAATTAGCATTTTTAACTGGAAAATCTTTTGAGATTATACCACTCCCCCAAACTATGCATTTTTCGTTTATTTGAGCCAAAATACTACCCACTGTAACATAAATTGGCCTATTTAATAAATTTTTAAAGTATTTCTTTTTAGGATGAATCCAGACAGCTTTTCGACCAGAAATTTTTTCAACTAAATACTTACCTAGTAAATCTCCATAATTTTCTTTCTCCTTTTTCATTAATTTTACCTCATTCCACCAAAACAATCTAATTTTATTACTAACCATCTGTTTACAATTTGATTATAAATTCAATGCTATTAAAGTCTGAAGTTACTTTATAACTGTAATTAAAATGTAAGTAGGTATAAATTATTCTTGAGAGTATAATATCGTTAACAGCTTTCATTGTTATATAATTTTTCACTTGCTTCTTTAATTTCTTTTTTAAAAAAGATTTTATAGATTCTTTACCTTTTTTAGTAATTGTAATGCATACAACTTGGTTTTTATAATTGGGTAATTCAAACTCAAAAAAATGCACAATGACTTCATGTATGGCATCTATTTTAAAAAACAACATTGGATTGCTTAAATCAAATCGCTCTTTACTTTCAATAATATGCCCCCATTTGTATTGATTAATTGGCGTCAAAGCTTCTTGTTTTTTATGTAACAAAAAATGCTGTTGGTTAATACGCTTTATATTAAAAAGTCTTGGAGTTTCACTTAATTTAGAATCGTCATAAGAATTATAAATTTGATGCCATATATGTTTAAAATACATCTCTTCTCTATTAATAATTTCAACTCCTGCATTTTTTAACCTTTGAAAAAGATCTACATCTTCGGCCCCATAAAAATGAAAAAACTCATCAAATCCATAAATATTTTCCAAATGAGTTTTGTTTACTAAAATCATTCCATTAATGTCTCCACAATGCTTTATTGGTATCTTAGTAAAAGAAATCGAATCTTTATTTATGTTTTTAGAAGCTTCTTTAGAAATATAACATAAGCGAAATAAAAAGGCTTTATTGTAACTAGCAATATTATCAAATAAGGCACTCGCCTTAGGGTGGAAAACAATATCTACGTCAGCAACAAAAATATACTCCGTGCTTGTTTTTTTTATTGCGAAATTTAAAGCTTTGCTTTTGTTCCATAACAATCCTGGGTGTGCTATATAATAATACGTTGCAAATTGAAAGCTTTCAACTAGGTTTTTCGTATTATTAGCAGTTAGTAAATCACTTCCGTAGTCTACAAAAATAACATTAAAATTTTGCTCTTCTTGTAACTTTAAAGATTGCAAAGAAAGTAAGACTCTGTCTAAATCTCTATCTCTAAAAGCATATATGATTGTCGTTTTTAATTGCATTTAATTTTCTAAATCTTCTTCAATTTCTTTATAAGTTTCCAATACTCCCTCTTTTATTAGGTCATAATCTAATTTAGATTTTAGATTTTGGTTAAACTCAAAACCTTTTTGAAGCATATCCCTATTATTTATAGCCTTTAATATGAGTGTTTTAATTTCGTCTATATTATTTGGGTTATTAATTAATAATCCATTTTTATTATTTTCAATTATTTCTTCTGTCACTTCTCCTGGATTAGACTGAATGGGAAATACTCCCATAATAATCGATTCTAACAATGTATTTGGCATTCCATCAGAAGTGCTATTACCAATATAAATAAGCGACTTCCCCATGAGTCTTAAAACATCATCATGCGCTAAAGCTTTATAAATTGTTATTTTTTTAGAAACTGGATGCTTATCTAAATAGTCCAGTAGTTCTTTATCTGCACCAAACACAACAATTGAGTAATCTTCTAATTTGTTTAAAATTTGAGAAATTGCCTGTAATACAATAGAGCATTTTCCAAACCTTTGTTCATAGCCTTTAATTAAAATTATTTTTCTGTCCTCTAGTTTTTTTATAAAAGGTTTATATTTGGCTAATTCATAGCCTCCACCTCCTGGAAAAGATTTAGCTATTCCTCCTTTAAAACCTAATTCTTTGGCGATATTAATATCTCTAATACAATCTGCAAACATATAATCTATCTCAGGCAAAACTTCTAAAATATCTTTTCTGTATTTAGGTAAATTTTTATAATAAAACAGATCATTTCCCCAAGCAGAATAAATCCATTTTATATTTTGATTTCTCTGCATTACTTTTAATATTGGAACGCAACATTTATAAAGAACAAAACTTTGTACAACATCTGGTTTTACTAATTTTATAATCCTTTCAAACTCTTCTTCTGGATCATTTTCTAATAATTTGTGAGCTTTATAAAAATATTTTTTTAAGAAATAGCGCCCTTTGAAATCACCAAATTTATAACGCCAATTGGTAAATTGTTCTACCCAATCCCATTCTTTGATAATCCCTCCATTTAAAATATCAAAATAAAAAACTTCATGGCCACTATCTCTTAATTGTGATACCCAACGGGTGGAGTGAATAGCTCGCATGGAAACAATGAGAATTTTCATTAAACTGCCATATTTGCATTAAAGTCATCATTTATTATATCTTTTAGATATTTAGAAGACAAATAATTTTCTAAATCTAATCTATTTAAGTTTAGTTTCTTTTTATCTTCTTGCCACATTCTATAAAGTTTTATCATGCTTTTTATCATTTCTCCAATATCATCAAAATCAAATTTATGAGTATATGAATTACCTAAAACTCTTTTACATTCACTATAGTGAGGTCCTATTAAAAAAATTGGTTTATTCGCTGCAATACAATGCGGGAATTTGCCTGGTAAAAAAGGGCTTATTTCTGATTTAGCTTCCAAAATTATATTTACTGATGCTAATTGTTGCATTGCATATACTTGTTTAAAAGGGACGTAACAATCACTTACATATAATTGAGGAATAGACTCTTTTTTACTTAACAAATAATGACTAAAAACAGAAGCTTTTCCAATAAATACCAAAGACGAATTTTCTTTAGCTTCTGGAACATTTTCTAAAAACCCTTCATATGCTTCTATTATTGGTTTTGGGTCTCTTAAATCTAGTAAACTACCAGCATGTAACAAATTAAATTTTGTTGGGTCAAAATAAGAAGGCAAATCATTTTCTGAAAAATCAATAGTTCTTAATTGATGTGGAATAATTAAACTTTTTCCTTCTATATCTATAAAATAACTTTGCATCCATTCTTTTAGTAGTAAACTTGGAAACACTATTCTCTTGGCACATATAGTAATATCTCTGAAAAAGAATCGTCTTTTTTTATACCCATAAGGCACATAGTTATAAGGTCTTGGATATAATTGTTGAGGATACGGATCATGAACATAGGCATACCATTTTTGATGCCACTTTGGTAACGATAATATTGCTTTATGTGATCTGTAACTATTCCCTTTACTTAATGTCCAGATCATTTGGTATGCCTCAGGATTATATTTACTAACAATTTTAGCCAAACTATTGGCATCATTGAAAAACCCAAAAGAAAACCCAAACAACTTATCGACTAATACACTAATATTAATTTTAAACCATCTATAAAGGAGACGTTGCACACGACTTAAGATATAAAGAATACTATCTTTTCTTTCTTTTACTGAAATACAATCAACGCCATTAATATGGATGTCTTTTTGAGAATAATGCAAAGCCGTAACCTCATACCCTGCTTGTACAAAACTTTCTAGCAAACCAATACGCCCTTTAGCACCACTGCTATCATTTTCATCAAGGGACTCACATAAAACTAAAACTTTCATTTATATATTTTGTAACAGAATATTAACAACTCTTTAAAAGTGTTTTTTTAATTTAAAAAGAGTTTCTCCCTTTTTTGTAATAAAATAAGTTGGAGCTCCAAATAAAATAACGCTATATAATTGCCTCCAATATATTGAATATATCCCATACACAAATAATGGTAAAGACATTTTCAAAACATTTTTAAAATATCCATGGTATGCTGACTTCCTTAATGAATTTAGCATAATTCTAAATAAATAAAACTCTAAATATTTATCTAGTTTTTTATCTTTTTTTAGGGATTTATAAATCATAAACCTAGAACTAAACCTAGACCAAAACTTCTGTGCTGATATACTTTTCCCTATCCTTTCTTCATGACGTCTTACTTTAATCGTTCCAATCTCTATTATTTTATAGGATATTTTATCAATTAACATTGAGGTATGGAAAAACCATTCTTGCGCACTTTGCAATTTTTCACAAAACGGTTTTGGGCTTAAAGCCTTTTTTTTCCATGTAACAGATGGTGTTGCCCAACTAATATTTCCACATATCATATCTTTCCAAGGTTCTTGTTCTGGTATAACATTAGACCAAAAACCATTAGATTCTTCAGGATTCAATTCAAAAGTACTGGCTTTAGTTACAACACAATCTGTTGCTGTTTTAAGATGTTCTTCTACATGTATTTGAAAATGATTAAAAACCAAAAGATCATCGCTATCCAACCAGTTTATAATATCTCCGTCACTTTTTTCAAATCCGAAATTCCGACAGGCATTTGCTCCTTTTGGTCTATCTTGAGGCCTCTTATAATAAGAAATCCGAAGATCCTTATCTATAAACTCGCTTACCACGCGTTCTGTATCATCTACAGAACCATCATCTACTACAAGACACTCCCAATTTGAATAACTCTGATCAATAACACTTTGCAAAGTTTCTCCTATTAAATTGCCTCGATTATATGTAGGTATGATTAATGATAGCTTCATCTTAAAGATTTTTTTAACCTGAGACGCATGAATTCATTTCTTCCAAAAATAATTTTTAATTTTCTAGAGGTTAGATAATAAAACAATGACCTAAATCCAAAAAACTTATACAAATCAATAATCAACAAAGCTTCTTCTTTGGGACTCAAAAACATGCTAACCCTTGTGATATTTCTAGCAATATTAGCTATAAACCAACATTTTACTTCTTTTGATGTTTTTTTATAAATCTCAGTAAGTGTTATCATTCTCAATTTGACCGCATGTATATCTATTTCTGTTTGTGTAAATTGATTTTTTATGGAATGATTATGCATCCTTCTTTTAGTAAGAAATTCGTTTAAAAAGCATCCATTTTCAGATAAGAGGGTCAATTTTGTATAAAAATTATACTCCTGCCCACGCAATAACTTTTCGTTGAAGCGAATCTGTTTTACTAATTTAGAAGCCATTAAGGCATCTGGTGTTAACCAATTTAATTGTTGACACACATAGTTATAATGATTTAAAGGGTACGTTTTAAAATTATAATTTGTTGATGTTTCAGAAAAAGTCTCAGAGGAATTTGGATGATTAAAATCAATAGTTTTTGAAATCACATAATCTGTTTTCTTTTCTAATAATGTTGTTAATTTTATTTTAATTTTATTTGAGATCATTAAATCATCACTATCAAAAAAATTAATATAATCTCCTTTACTCATTTCAACTCCATGGTTTCTACATGCGTTAGCACCTTTCACCTTATCTTCTGGCCTTTTATAATATTGAAAACGGATATCTTTTTCACAATAACTTCTCAACACATCTATCGTATCGTCTGTACTTCCATCATCTACAATAATACATTCCCAATTAGAATAGGTTTGTAACAAAATACTATCCAAGGTTTCAGCAATTAGGTGTGCTCTATTATAAACAGGAATAATGATAGACACCAATGAATTTATCAATTCAATTAAGTTTTAAGTGATTCAGCTAATATAATAAAGATAGGAGAATAGTTAATGATCATTGAAATCAAATTATTGAAGATTCTAATACTTCCTGTAATTTGTTTAAATGAATCTCTAAACTAAATTGTTTATGTATCCGTAATTTACCCGCTGCTCCTAAAGTTTTAGCAAGACTCACATCTTCAATAAGTCTCAGCATATTCTTAGACATACTTATTACATTATGTTCTTCACACAGAAGGCCTGTTTGTTCATTCAAAACAACATCTGAAATACCGGCATGAAAGGTAGAAACAATAGGTAGACCAGCAGCACTAGCTTCTAAAATAGCGACTGGTGTTCCTTCCATATCCCCGTTAGATGCTGTTATAGAGTGTTGGGCAAGAGCTAATGACTCTTCTAATAACCCCATATAGTCTTGAGAAGAGATAACCCCTATAAATCTAACGTTATTCTCTAATTTATAGAAAGACACTAAATTTTTACATGTATTGAGCAATGTTCCTTCTCCAGCCATTATTAATAGTGCATCTGGGTGTAATTCCACTACTTTTTTAAATGCAAGAATAGTATAATAAGGCGCTTTTTTATTGGTAAATCGACCTATAGTTACAAATTGCTTTTTTAAAAACTTAGGAGTAACCTTCGCAAACTCACTAGATGCAGCACACGGATTATAAACAATTTTGTTTTTCGGGCACCCTATATTTACTAACTTGTCTTGCATCTCTTTAGACACCGCTATTATTTTTGATGCATATTGAAAAACATTAGTATAATTATTGTATTGCTCAAGAACACTCTTTATACTGGCATCATAACCATGAAAATGGACTACCAATGGTATATTTATATGTTTACATAGTTTCAATATACAAGAAGCTGTTGGTCCATATTGTGCTAAAACAACTTGTATTCTATTCCTTTTTAAAGACTTCATGAAAGCTTCTTCTTTGGCATTAAATGATGATACTTTGAAAAAGCGTTTGAGCTTATTTACTAACGATGTAAATGAAGAAAGTAGTGGTCCGTGATTTTCTAAATATTTTGGAAGTTTTCCTCCATAATAATAGAACACCTCTCCTTTTAACCCTTCCTTTTGTGTTTGAATGAATGTTTCAGAATATGCATTTTCTGAAGGAGCTACTATAGCTATTCTATTTTTTTGCAATTCCATATAGTCCTGTTATCATTTGTCCGCCTTTAAATGTAATTTCTCGATTTCTTTCTAATTTTATTAAATATTTAATCACAGGCTTAATAAAATAAGCCAACCATTTTCTTTTTTTTGAAGACATAGGGCTTCTTTTTACCCAAAGCCCTAACATTTGAGCCATAGAGGCATGCCATCCTCCTGTAGCTTTTATTTCTATATCATTAAAACCAGCATTTTTTAAGTGCCGTTTCATAGAAAAAGGTGTGTATCGATATTCATCATGGGGTACTTCATGTAAATTCCATAAAAATGGTACTGTAAAAAAGAAAGTCCCTCCTGGTTTTAAAATTCGATATACTTCTTTTAAAATCAATTCTGGTTCTGGGCAATGCTCTAGAACTTCAGTCCCAAAAGCACAATCGAAACTATTTGCATCAAAAGGCATAGAAATGCCATTCCAAGTAATATCTGGCTTAACACCTTTATCATATTCCAATGCAGATTCAATATCCAAACCTATATAAGTTTTTATCTTTGAATGCTTAAATAAATATGCTTTATAAGGCATTTTACCACAACCAATGTCTAGTAAACTTCCAGAAAACAAACCTAAATATTCATTAATTGCTTTTAGAATAGAAGTCCTAATAAGATAAATATCTAAAGTAGTAATATTGAACTCTATATTAACGAAATTATCCTTCATTACTTGATAAAAGATGTTGAATTATTTTAATATTTTTATTAATATCTCTGTTTTCTACAACATCATTAAATTGCCTATCAGAAATTTGTTTAGCTAAGTCTGCATCCTGTAATACCGTTTTACTTGCTTTAACAAATAAACTCAAGTCTTTAAAATGTGGATACAGATAATTTAGGTCATTAATATTTGGGTTATCCTTGTTATAAAAATCCCAAAGTAACATAGGCGTTCCTGTTAAAGAAGCATCAAAACCAGCATAACCAGCTGGTTTATTTAAATACCCTTGAAACCATATTAAATCTAATCCCTCATTATTAATAGTTTCTTTTATATTTTCTTGGTGTCCTCTAAATTTAACTTTATTCTGAAGATCTAAATGATTTAAATACCTATCATATCCAGCTTCTTTATAGTCTCCTGCTCCAAAAACATGTAATTCAACATCTATAAGTTCTTTAAGAAGTAGATGATAAGCGTAAAAAAACGGATCTAATGGTTTTGCTTTACTTAGCCTGGTAAAAACCCCTATCTTCTTTATCTTTTTATCTGAGAACGTCCATTTTTTATGGCTTTTTTCGATCTTCAAGCTTAAAGGCAGCATGATATGTTTATAATCGGTAAACCCTTCAAATTCGAAATCTGTTTGTACTTTGGTATCAAAACCACTTATAAATAAATACGAATTATCTTTTGGTAAATCCCTATACTGTTCTCCTTGAAAACGTCCACTCATAATAAAAATAGTAATCTTATCTAAATACGATAGTTTTAATAAAGAAGCTAATGGTCTGTACACATATTCTCCCATAAAGAATACATTATCGTACATGCTCAAAAAAGTTTTTAATTGCTTTTTTTTCTTTTCGTTAGAATCTGTAATTCCTAACTTGTTAAGACCTCTTTTTAAAAGACTCTTTTTATTATTCTCACTTACTATATCACTAAAGAAAACAATATTTGTTTTTAAGGCTAAGTGCTTTTTATAAAAATAATCTGAAAAATAAGGAGACTTCTTTAAATTAGATTTACATAAAATCGTAATATCTGTATTCGTTTTATCAATAGTCGAATCTAGCTCATACATTTCTCGTTGAGCGCCTCCGTGATAAAAATCTGAAACAATAAATAAGACCTTGTTTTTCATCATTCTTTTTAATCCTTGTAAAATTGTTCCAATCTATTTGTAATTAACTCTACTTGATCTAAATCTAACTCAAAAAACATAGGCAAACGCAATAGATTATCTGAAAAATCATCGCAGTTCACTAACTTTCTACCGTCATGCTTTTCAATATAAAATGGACTTTCATGTAAAGAGAGATAATGAAATACAGCACTTACGTTATGTAATTTTAAATAAGCTATTAGTTTGGCTCTCTCTTCTAAACTTTCACAAACAATATAAAACATATGTGCATTATTTGTTGCAAAATCTGGAAGTAATGGTAATTTCAATTTCTTTTTATCACTTAACCCTCTTAATTTATCATAATAAGCATCCCAAATTAGCTGCCTCTTTTTTTGTATCACATCTATTAACTCTAGTTGCGCCCACAAAAAAGCAGCAATAACTTCTGAAGGTAAAAACGACGACCCAATATCTACCCAATTATATTTGCTTATTTCACCTCTAAAAAACGAAGCCCTATTAGTTCCTTTTTCCCAAATAATTTCTGCACGATCAATAAACTGTTTTTCATTGATAGCTAACAACCCACCTTCTCCTGATATAATATTTTTAGTTTCGTGAAATGAAAATGTAGCTAAATGCCCTATACTTCCTAAAGCTTTATTTTTATAATAACTATCAATGGCTTGAGCTGCATCTTCTACAACAAATAAGTTATGTTTATTTGCCAAACCCATTATGGTATCCATCTCACACGCAACACCTGCATAATGTACAACTACAATAGCTTTGGTCTTTGATGTTATTAGACTTTCAATCTTTGTTTCGTCTATATTTGGATGGTAAGGTTTGGAATCTGCAAATATAATTTTAGCGCCACGTAATATAAAAGCATTAGCCGTAGATACAAAAGTAAACGAAGGCATGATTATTTCGTCCCCTTCTTTAATATTTAATAATATCGCGGCCATTTCTAAAGCATCCGTACAACTTGATGTTAACAACGCCTTTTTTATATTAAATTTTTCTTCAAAAAACGATTGACATTTTTTAGTAAAATCACCGTTACCAGATATCTTACCAGATGCAACGGCCTCTTCTATATATTGAGTTTCTTTTCCCGTTAAAAAGGGTTTATTAAATGGAATCATTATCTTATTTCTTTTGCTGGATTACCAACATGTAAACTACCTTTATCTATTGATTTAATAACAACAGCTCCTGCTCCAATCTGCGTTTTTGACTTTATACAAATATTATCTATTATGGTTGCATTTATACCAATATTACATAATTCATTAACAGAAACAAAACCAGCTACAGCAACTCTGGGGGACAAAAAACAATGTGATGATATAATAGAGTCATGACCAATTGTACACCCAATATTAAGAATTGTATTTGCTTTTACAATGGTTTTTGCATCAAGAGTACATCTTGGATAAATAACACAGCCATCTTCTATAATTGCCGTTGAATCTACCCAAGCAGAAGAATGTATAATTTTTCCAAATGGAATTATTGTTTTAAATTTTTCAAAAAGTACTTTCTTAGCGGTTAGATGCTTATAACCTATACCAATAATTAATTCATCAAATCTCTTCTCTTTAAAAGCTTTTTCTAAATCATGAGATTTACCAATAATTGGTATAGAATTAACGTCATTTTGATTTGAAGAATCATCAAAAAAAACGACTCTCGTATAATGGTTATCAGTTAAAGCATAATGTGCTATTTGCACTCCTAATTCTCCCGCACCAAGAATTGCTAATGTTTTCATTATTTAATAATATCTTTTAATTCATAAAATGAGCGTATTACATTTTTATTTTTTTTATAAAAACCGTCTCTATCGATTATAAATGTTGAAATACCTAATGATTTTGCAGGTTCAAAATCCAATTTAAAAGAATCTCCTATATACAAAATTTCATTAGCCTCTATTTCAATTTTATCTAATGCGTATTGGTAAAATTCTACTGATGGCTTAGATAAACCAACTTTTTCGGAAACAAAAATATCTCTAAATAAAGGGCCAAATAAATTATTCAACTTATCGTTTAGTTTAGAGTTAAAATTGGACAAAATTCCCATTGGTACATCTATTTTTTCTAAAAAGTCACAGTCATCATATTTTTGCCACGGTAAATAAGAACAAGATTGAAAAATAGCATTTAACAGCTCTTTATTAGGTATGATTCCTAAAGAATATAGCAATTCTGAATTAAAATAATTATAAAATTCTAAGCTTGTTTTATCTGGAAATTTAATTAATTCACTTAATGTTTTGTGATGATATTTTAACTGTTCTATCTCTATTTCAATCTTAAATTGATGTAATGCAGAACACATTGCATCAAACAATGTTGGCTTGTAAAGAATTGTTCCTGAAACATCTAATAATAAATACTTCATTTAATATAATTTAAAATCACTTTTATTATTATTTAATTTATCATATTCAGTAACATTAGGATAAATAACATCATGCAAAATTCGTAATGCAACACCTTCAATAATTTTTACATCATCTGGGGTTTGGTTTAAAAAATATTCTTGAATACAATATTTCACATCTTGAAAGCCCAAATTATGCCTTATTGAATTAGTACCAGAAATCCTGCAATTTACTTCAAAAGGAATTACATCTCCATTGTTATTGACAATAGATTGTATGTTTACACTTCCCCTAAACTCAGAACACATAATCATTTTATTAATTATTTCTCTTAGTTTTTCATCAAATGCCTTAGTCGTTTTAGATTTTACGGTTGTTCCGTTCTCCAATTCTCGCTCCATAGTAAAAACGCCATGTAAATTACCATCTTTTTTAACATAAAATGCAGTAGTTATCTCTTTTCCTTTGTGCAGTGGTTGAATAACATATTCATCAGAAAAATTTTCTGGTTTTTTTGGGTTTAAATAAATGTCTCTTGAACCTCTTCCTTTTCTTGGTTTAACAATAATTTCATCAACCTCTCCATTATATTCACTTGGAAGCCATGATTTAGCAAAGGGAATATTATGTTTTTTATGATGTAAAAATGACAAATATTTATCTAAGTACTTCTCAGTTGTATAAGATTCACTAACAACAACTTTAGCATTTATTTTATCCTGATTTAATGATAGATAATAAACTTCATAATCTGTTGTTGGAATAATCAATTTTACTTGATGTTTGTTTACGATATTAACAATCGAATCAATAAAACTTTCATCATAAGAGTATGGTACTTTATAGGACACATCACATAAATGGTTTCCTGCTGTAAACGCACCTATATCAGTCCCGATCAATAAAACATTTAAATTTAGATCTCTAATATTTCTCAATACACCTTGACCTACATTACCTCCAATACCAGTAACAATTATTGAGTTTTTTTCCATTCTAAATATTTTTTAATCCCATAAGACAAAGTAATTTGAGATTCCCAATGCAGCGTTTCTTTAGTTTTTGAATTATTAAAAACCCATGAAGAACTAGAATCGTTACCTGAAAAAGTCATTTTAGAATTCGTTTCTTTTGAAATTATTTCAGCTAAATATGAGTTAGAATATTCTTCTTTTGACACTCCTAAAATAGGAAAATTTATTTCTAAATCTTTCTCTAAAATTAATTCAATTAACCTAACTGCATCAGAAACATGTATATAATTTTGTAATCGATCCCCTGTACCCCAGACTTCTATTTTTTTATTTTGAATAGCTTGATTACAATAATTTGGAATTATTGTATTCTCTTTCATACCTTCACCATATATAGATGGAAATCGTACAACTACATTATTTTTTTTCTCTAAAACAAATTGCTCCCCTTTATACTTTGATTCTGCATAATCCGTTATTGGGTTAGGCTTGCTATTTTCATCAATAATATGATTTTTATTTCCATAAACAGAAACTGAAGAAACATAAATAGATTTTGATTCTGGAAATCTATCAAGAATTCTTTTCGTGAAATCAGCATTTACTTTTAACAACACATCTTTATTAATATTACTATTTCCCGAAACCACAGCCGCATGATTCATTATAATTATATCGGGGACTTTCTCAATTAAATCAATATCGTTAAATGTTATAATTGATGGATCAATAATGTTATTTTTGTTTTTATTATATAATCCAATCACATTGTGATGTTTAACTAATTCATTAGCCAAATGACTACCTAAGAAACCATGTATACCTGATATTAAAATATTCAATTTTTGTCTATCCAATTTTTAGTTTTTCTACTTTAATAATCTTCAATAGGTTTTAACAAGGTTAACTTAAATTTCTTATTTTCCCATAAAATGTTCCCCGCTTTTTGCCAAGGTTTATTGAGTTGTTTAGTTAAATAATCTTTTTCCCATTTCCAATTAGGTAAGTCAATTTTTTTAACTGATATTTCAAATCTTGCATTATTTAAATCAACGTTATTTTTCTTTGCCCAATATGCAGTATAAGAAGCAATTCCTTGCTCTAATTTCACATCTTTTACTTTCGGGTTATTTACTCTCCAGTTCCAATTTACCCACAAAGCTCCTTTTAAATAATCATTTGGCATGCCTTTTTTATTTATTATAGGCAAATATGAAGAATTACCTAACGTATCAATAAACGACACAGATATAATATGGTTGTACCCATTGAAATGATCATCCATAAAAACTGGATGTTTGGTAATCCCAAAAAACTTTCTGGAAAAATGAGACAATTGGTCGCTAGTGTTATTAAAATGTCTTTCAACTCCTATATTTTTAGTTACTTTAGATATAACTGGTTTTAATAAAGGTGATTGTAATGTTATATTTGTTTGTAAAAAAATTAATAAAAAAATAATTATTGCTATCAATTTCTTTTTTGGAGATTGAAAAGGAACTTCTTCATTTTTTTTAGCCAAATATTTTCCATTTAAGCCCATCCTACTAAATAGTTTGTCCCAATACGCCACAGGCACTAACAACAAATATATGGCTATAACACCTAAGGCAAAATATGGTATTGGGTATTCTAACAAAATACCAATGTGCAATCCAATTCCGATAATAAAAAAAGGGATTCTTAATTTTTTAATAAAAAAAAAGAAAATAAATATAGTCTCAAAGACTAATACCAAGTAGCCTAAAAATAACATCAAAAATTTTTGATTTAATAACCATTGATCTTCCCATATCGTAATTTGTGGTAATGATGATGGAAACCATACTCCAAGGCCATTTGTCCATATTTCTGAAGTAAACTTATGAAATATGGAATCGAAATACACAAACCCTATGCCAATGAATACTGGTAAATAATAATATATAACAGATACGTTTTGGGATTTAGGTTTAAACAAAAAATCTAATGATAATGATCTGGAGAATGGTAAAATAATTGATAAAAAACTTATTCCAACATACACATAATGCATATGATATTCAAAATCTGTAAATGAGGATAGTATAGTTACACAAAAAACATAATTAATAATTGTTGCTATTCTTGTAAAAAAGCCAATCACAATTAAAAACAAGACAAGCATCCATAATAAAAGAGGCAGTGTCATATTTATGTCACTAAACTCCAAATAGGCAATTTTATCAAAATATAAATGTCTGTATCTAAATATATGAATTACTTCTAACAATAGGTTTAGGAAAAACGTTATTCGAAAAACAGCTAATCCAGAAGCCGATATTTTTTTTTCAAATAATTTATTAATAAAACTCATCATATTAGTTACTTATCTGAAACAGATTGCCACAGTAATTTAGGTCTAATTACGCCATTTATTCTTCCTAAATAACCAGATTCCCTTTTTATATCTTTAATTTCAAACGTTAATAGGTCTTTTTCAGAATACAATAAATTCATAGCTTCAGAATGAGCGTACAAATGTATTTGATACATATCGTCGTTTAAAAAATTTGCTGGGATACGACAAACCAATTCAGTGACTTCATTTATATTGCAAGTAAATTTACTTCCAGATCCAAAGATTACTTCCTCTCTTATATTTTTTAAATCGTACCCAAAAGAAAGCACCTTTCCTTTTGTTTTATTTATGAATTTAAACCTAATATCAATCTCTGAAGTAACATCTAACACATCATCAACATGTTCAGCAGATGCATTTTCAACACCAGCGTATATCATCTGTATCCCTTCTTTAACATCAACGATACCATTCTTATTAAACTCTATAATACGTTGTGAAAAAGTACTGTTTTTTAAATAATTATTGATGGCTTCTGTTGGAGTTCCTTCATCAAAAAACCGACCATCTTTAAGCACAATTACTCTATCGCAAAGTGTTTCTATTGCTGCCATATTATGGCTTACAAATAGCACCGTACGCCCTTCTCCCTTACTAATGTCCTGCATCTTTCCTATGGCTTTCTTTTGAAACTCAGCATCGCCAACGGCTAAAACCTCATCAATCACCAAAATATCAGGTTCTAAATGAGCTGCAACAGCAAAAGCTAGTCGAACTCTCATTCCAGATGAATAGCGCTTTACAGGAGTATCTATATAGCGTTCACAGCCTGAAAAGTCAATAATTTCATTAATCTTTGATGCAATTTCTTTTTTAGTCATTCCTAAAATAGCTCCATTTAAGAATATATTTTCTCGTCCCGTCATTTCTGGATGAAAACCAGTACCTACTTCCAATAAAGAAGCTATACGCCCCTTTGTTTTAATCTCTCCTGTTGTTGGCCCAGTAACCCGAGATAGTATTTTTAGAAGTGTTGATTTCCCTGCACCATTTTCACCTATAATCCCTAGGACTTCACCTTTTCTCACTTCAAAACTAATGTCTTGTAATGCCCATACATAATCGCTATTTCCTCTTACTTTTCTATTATTTAGCTCACCAATTTTTAAAAAAGGATCATCTTTTCCAATCAGTTTACGCCACCACCTATTAAGGTCATGGCTAAGTGTACCTGTACCAATGAGGCCTAGTCTGTACTGTTTAGAAACCTTGTTTACATTTAGCATTATATCAGCCATAACTATACAGTATCTATAAAGTTTTTTTCAGTTCTATTAAATACAATTAACCCAAACAAGAACAATATAACACTTACCACAAGTGCATATATAAACTCTTTAAGGCTGAAGCTATTAACTCCTAGGGTCATATTTCTAAATACTTCTATAACTATGGCTATAGGATTATATTCAACCAGCCAGGCATATTCAGGTAATTTCTCTCTAAAATATGACAATGGATACATAACAGCTGAGCCATACATTAATAATTGTACACCAAACTGCACTAAAAAAGTTAAATCCCTATATTTTGTAGTCATGGAAGAAATTAACATTCCTAAGCCTAAGCCCAACATAGCCATTATAAGTATTACTATTGGAAGTAATATCAGAGAGGTATTTGGCTTAATCTGTGCGTTTTCCACATAAACATAGAAGAGATAAAACCCAATAAAAACTAATGATTGTATACCAAACTTCAATAAATTTGAAAACACAATTGAAAGTGGCATAATAACTCTTGGAAAATATACTTTTCCAAAAATATTTTGATTTTTTGTAAACGTACCTGATGTTCCAGTCAAACACTCTTTAAAATAATTCCAAGACGTTATTCCTGCTAGATTGAATAAAAATGAAGGGACGCCATCTCCTGTTGGAATATTAGCAAGATTATTGAATATAAGTGTAAAAATAACAGAGGTAAAAAGTGGTTGAATAATATACCATATTGGTCCTAAAATAGTTTGTTTGTACACAGTGATAACATCGCGCTTAACAAAAAGCATTAGCAAATCGCGATATCTCCAAATTTCCTTAAAATTTAAGTTAATTAATGGCTTTTTTGAAGAAATTGTATAAAGCCATTTTTCTTCTTTTAAAGTGTTCAATGCTTTTAGTTTTGAATTTATTAACTCTATTAAAATAATTTTAATCTCTTGAACAAAACTCTAACTAATCTTTAACCAGTCTTTTAATTTGTCTAAAAAACTTTTCTTTTTAAGAGTTTCATGATAAGTATTACCATAAGTTCCATAGCCATAACCGTAACCGTAACCATAGCCATAATTATTGTTGGCTTTATAAAAGTTCAATATATAACTAATATTTTTTAGCTCTCCCGATTTATATTTCGCATTAACCAATTCCAACATACCTTTTTTAGTATAGTCAAGTCTGACAACAAATAATGAAGCATCAGCATATTGAGACAATACTAAGGCATCTGTTACCAACCCTAAAGGAGGTGTATCTAAAACAATTATGTCATACTTTTGTCTTAAAACACTAATAAGGTCTCCCATAGACTCACTCATTAATAACTCTGAAGGATTTGGTGGAATTGGTCCCGAAGTAATAATATCTAAATTATCAATATGACTTTTAAAAGTGATTTCTTCGAGTTCTTTTTTACCAATAAAATAATTAACTACACCAACATTATTATCTATATCAAAATCATCAAAAATTTTAGGTTTACGTAAATCCAACCCTAATAAAATTGTTTTTTTCCCAGATAAAGCGTAAGCACTTGCAACGTTTATGGAACAAAAAGTTTTTCCTTCTCCACTAATAGAAGAGGTAAACATAATAGTACGCCCTCCTTTTTTATCTAATTTTTTATAAAAAAACTGCAAACTTGAACGCACAGCCCGAAAGGATTCGGCTATTGCAGATTTAGGTCTTTCGAAAACGACCAAGTTATTATCGTGTTCATACTTTCCTATTAGTCCTAAAACAGGGATATTAGATAATCGTTTTACCTCATCCATTCCATGAATGGTATTATCTAATAAAAATAATATAAAAACAAGTATTAAAGGCCCAAAAAAACCGATCATAATTGCCATTATATAATTTAAATTCCTATTTGGACCAATAGCTCCAACACCAATATCTTTAGCTTCTTCAATTACTATTATGTCAGATACATTTGCAGCTTTAATAATGGCTGCTTCACTCCGTTTAGCCATATAAACATCATACGCCTCTTGACTTAAATTTAATTTACGCTGAATCTTTAAATACTTTTGCTGGTCTTCTGGCAAACTTCTTAAGTGCTTTTCTAATTTACTTTTGCTATTAATGATTGTTTTAAGTTGAATTCTAATAGTTCTTTTTGTAGAAGCTATTGTCTCCAATAACACATTTTTTTCGGCATTTATACTTCCGTCTAACTCACGAAGTGAAGAAGACCCTTCTTGAACCAATTGTTCTAATTCTTGCCTTTCTATTGCTAAGGCTGTAATTTTATTAACGCTTGATACAATATTACCTTCATCTATTCCAACAGATGTAGGAGCAGCTATCTTAGTATAATCAGTCTTTGTTTGCAAATAATTCTCAAGAATATCTAAATATTGTAGTTTAGATTCACTCTCTTCTTTTTTCAAATCAAGTTCACTTAATTTGGTAGATACTTGTACTAATTCATCATCAATATCGACCACCTTATTGACTTTTCTAAAAGTATTCATTGTATCTGTTACAGCTTTCAACTCATTACTTACTATACTTAAACTACTATCTATAAATTTTATAGTATTAGTTGCATATAAATTTTTACGTTCCAAATCCGTTTTTCCTAAAATCGCTGTTGTAGTATTTAAGTAATCAACAATTTTATCTTTATTATTCCCTGTAAGGGACAACCTTAAGATAGATGAAGAGGTTTTGGAGTAAGGTTTCACTAAAACTTTTCCTTTGTAACTATTTACAACTTTATCGAAATTTAAAAATTTAATATAATATTCAGATCCTGAAATGATATCAGCCTCAGGTCTAAGATACAGAACAAACGAAGCAAAAGGTAATTCAACTAATTCACCAATCGTAAAAACTTTTTTGAATTCTCCTGTTGGCACGGAAACCTTATCGACAGATTTATCATCATATTTTTGTGCAAACACCGAATTATTTTCAAATTCAGTAAAAATTTCATACTGTTTATTACTAATAAAACGAATACCAAGTGGTTTGTTTAAAACTTGAAATTTAAATTTATTTATTTCAATATGAAAAGGCGCTTTTCTGTAAACATCATTTTTCCGGTATTTACCTTGTTTTAAATATTCAATATAAAACTGTAAAGAATCAACCACTTTTTCATTATGGTTTCGGGTTCCTATAGCAATCATAATCTTTCCTACTTTACCAGAAACCCCTCCCCAATTAAATGAAATACTAGTATTAGCCGCAAAAAATGGGTTTTGATCATTTTCGACAGACATAAGCGTATTTAAACTGTAAACATTTTGCTTTCGAATATTAATTGAATATGCCACAACTAAACCTACTACTATACATAATATGAATAATTTCCAAAACTTAAGCATTTTAAACAAAAGACCTCTAATGTCAAAGCTAACACTAGACGTTTCAGTCCCATTGATTTCTTCTATCTCGTCGTAAGCCATAATTATATTCTATTCAACAATAAAATTGTTGTCGTAATCAACGACAAAACGGTTGCTATAGCACCTACATTTTGTATAGCTGTTGTTCCTGTTCCCCAAGATTTCTGTTTAAGTGGTTTCACATAAATCATATCATTGGGTTGAATGTAGTAGTAAGGAGAATTCATAACATTTATATCTGTTAAATCTAAATGAAATATTTTCTGCCCTTGCGGAAATTGTCTAACAATCAAAACATCTTTTTTATCACCCGTATCAGGAATATCACCTGAATTGGCAATCGCTTCAAAAACATTTACACGTTCTTTAAAAATAGTTTGTGTGCCAGGACTACCGATCTCTCCTGTTGTTGTGTATTGCAATCCTGTGAGTTTTACTGTAACAAAAATATCATTGGCAGCTTTATACTCGGTTTCTAATAATTTTTTTTCAATAATTTTTTTTATTTCATCGGTAGTGAAACCCAAAACATTAATCTCTCCTAATTTTGGCATTAATATATTACCATGTAAATCCACTGTAAACCCATCAAAATAAGCGCGTTCTAAACTCCCTGCATTCAAACTCATCCCATCTCCAATAGGGTTAAATATAGTAACTGTTTCCTGTTTAGCAGCTTTAATTCGAATATTCAAAATATCGTTAATCTGAATACGATAAGGCTTCTGCTTTTCAACAATAACTTGAGTAGAATCTATAGCATTATTTTTATTTTGAAGATAAATAGTATCCTTGTATGGAATACAGGATACAAATGCAGTACTTATAATTACTAAAGAAAGAAAAAAACATCTCTTCATAAAGGGCAAATTGATTTATCACAAATATAAGTTTTCGTCTGGAACAATAAAACTTATACCTTATTTTTTGGTTTTTTATCCGTTATTTGTAAAAAAAACAGCCATTGAATTATTTAACAGTTGAGAACATATCGAAATCTTACGGAGAGTTAACACTTTTTGAAGACATTTCCTTTAGTGTACATAAAGACCAGAAAATTGCTTTTGTAGCAAAAAACGGGACAGGCAAAACATCTATTTTGAATATTATTTCAGGAGATGACGAAGCCAACTCTGGAACTGTAACCTATAGAAAAGGAATAGCAGTCTCCTTTTTATCACAAGACCCTAAGTTTGATAACAATTTAACTGTTGAAGAAACTATTTTTGCCAGCGATAATCCCATTTTAAAAGTCATTGCTAATTATGAAAAAGCGCTTTTAAACCCCGAAGACTCTGAGGCATATCAAACTGCTTTCGAGCAAATGGAGCAACACGAGGCCTGGGATTTTGAAACACTTTACAAACAGATTCTTTTTAAATTAAAATTGGATAATTTAAGTCAAAAAGTAAGTACACTTTCTGGCGGACAAAAAAAGCGACTATCACTTGCCAATGCTTTAATAAACAAGCCCGATTTATTAATTCTTGATGAGCCCACCAATCATTTAGATTTAGAAATGATCGAGTGGTTAGAAGCTTTTTTTGCTAAAGAAAATATCACCTTATTTATGGTGACACACGATCGCTATTTTTTAGAGCGTGTTTGTAATGAAATTATTGAATTAGATGAAGGAAAACTATATAGCTATAAAGGTAACTACTCGTATTACTTAGAAAAACGAGAAGCCAGAATTGAGCAAGAATCTGTTGAAACAGGTAAAGCCAAACAATTATTCAAAAAAGAGCTGACTTGGATGCGCCGTCAACCCAAAGCCAGAACCACTAAATCGAAATCACGAATCGACGATTTTCAAGATATAAAGCATCGTGCACATCAACGAAGAAACGACCACGAAGTTCAGCTAGAATTAAACATGGAACGGCTTGGAAGTAAGATTCTAGAATTTCATAAAGTATCGAAAGCATTTAAAGACAAAACGATACTGGACAAGTTTGATTATACATTCCAAAAAGGAGAACGTGCTGGCATTATTGGTAAAAATGGCACGGGCAAAACGACCTTTTTAAATATTTTAACGCAAACAGGACAACCAGATTCAGGTAAAGTTGTTAAAGGCGATACCGTTAAATTTGGTTATTATACTCAAAATGGTATCACTATAAAACCAGAACAAAAAGTTATTGATGTTATTCGAGAATTTGGTGACTATATTCCACTTAAAAAAGGGCGTCAAATTAGTGCACAGCAACTTTTAGAACGTTTTTTATTTAGCCGAAAAAAGCAATATGATTTCGTTGAAAAACTAAGCGGTGGTGAACGTAAACGCCTGTATCTCTGTACTGTTTTAATTCAGAACCCTAATTTTCTAATTCTTGATGAGCCAACTAACGATTTGGACATTGTAACACTTAATGTCCTTGAAAGTTTCTTATTAGATTTCCCAGGGTGTGTTATAGTGGTCTCTCACGACCGTTATTTTATGGATAAGGTTATTGATCATCTTTTTGTATTTAGAGGTGAAGGTGTTATAGAAGATTTCCCTGGAAATTATACAGATTATAGGGTTTATGAAGATAGTCAACCCGTGATTTCAAATACTCAAGAAGACAAAAAAGACAAAAATGCCTGGAAGAAAAAAGACGCTAACAAATTGTCTTATAATGAGGAAAAAGAACTTAAAAATATTGAAAGTAAATTGAACTCTTTAACATATGATAAAAAAGAATTGGAAAATAAATTTAATGATCCTGAGCTTTCACAAGATGATATTAATAAACTTTCTGATGCATTACAAAAAATCATAGATACTATAGAAGCTAAAGAAGAACGTTGGTTTGAGTTATCGTCGAAGCTAGAAAGTTAAATTTCGTTTCACAGGAGTTCACAGAGCATACACTGAATACAAAAACATGTATCAAATCATTCAATACATAAAATTCTTAGTTAAGTCTACCAATCAGCATGGTGTACATTCTCCCTTTGTTTATAATCTAGTTATTAAGTGTTTTTATGATAAAACGAATTACGATGCTTATAAGCACATTTTAAACTACAAAAAAGATCTTATTAAAAATAAAACAAGCATTGAAGTAACCGATTTAGGTGCAGGTTCTCAAGTAATGAAACAAAAAGAACGTAGTATTACATCTATGTCTAAAAATGCAGGTTCAACTATAAAAAGGGCTAAGTTGATGTATCGATTGGTAAATTATTTTAACCCCGATACCATCTTAGAACTGGGCACATCTCTTGGAATAGCAACACATGCTATGAGTTTAGCAAACCCAAAAACTAAAATCACGACTATTGAAGGCTGCCCTAATATTTCGAAGTTTTCAAAAACAAATTTCAGAAAACACAACTTAGATAATATTGATATGAAAATTGGGGATTTTAAAAAAACTATAAATCAATTATCGAACAATAACTACGATTTTGTTTTTTTTGACGGCAATCATCAAAAAGAAGCTACTCTAAACCATTTTGAAACACTTTTACAAACCTCTAATAATGATTCTGTATTTGTATTTGATGATATTTATTGGTCCAAAGGCATGACGGAAGCCTGGAAAAGTATCAAACAACACCCTAAAGTCACTGTAACAATTGATACATTTTTTTGGGGATTCGTATTTTTTAGAAAAGAACAGGTTAAAGAGCATTTCACTATTAGAATTTAAAAAAGTAAATTGCAGTAAATTCTTAATCTAAAACTTAAAAATTAATGCAACACTTTATAAAAAAAATAACTAGTTATATTGGCTTAATTTTTTCATAAGTTTTTCTAAATAATTAAATATGGCAAAATATTACGAATCTTCAGGTAAGTTCGATTACAAATCATTTTTATATTTTATTTTAATTGCAGTGACCGTCCTGCCATTGCTTGGATTAGCTTATGCTTATTGCATTTGGTACATTCCTTTTATATACATCAATTTTATTATTGCAGGTATTTTAGGCCTCATAATTTCTTGGTTTACAAGAAAAATTGTTATTAAATTGGGGAAAGTAAGAAACTCTATTTTAGCCATTGTTTTTGGATTACTAGCAGGTTTAGTCTGTATGTATTTTCATTGGGCAATATGGGTCGATTTAGTTATTAATGCAGGAGAAAGTTATGGGAGTTCCAGAATTGGAGTCACGGTAAGTAACATTAAAATCTTAGATGTATTTGTACTAGCATCACAACCAGGCACATTATTTAGTTTAATAAAAGAGATTAATGAGTATGGCACTTGGGGGTTACGTTCAACAACAGTAAGCGGTATATTTCTTAGCATTATTTGGATTATAGAACTAATAATAATAGTAGGGATTTCTACTGTTATTCCTATTTCTGCCGCAAAAGAACCTTTTTGCGAATTAGATAACAAATGGTTCAAAGAAAAAGTTCTTCCTGCTTTTAGCTATATTGAAAACAGATTAGATTTTCTTGCCAATTTAGAGCAATCTAATCCTGATACTTTTAGCGAAATCACCAGAGCAGAAAACCTAGAACAGAACCATAGTGTATTTACGCTTTATAAATCGGAAAAAGGAGAAAATTATTTATCTGTACAAACCAGGAGAGCTAAAAAAAATAAGAAAGATGAAATTGAATTTGATGACACCGATGTTGCAGAATATATTCATCTCAACTCAGAATTAGTTAGAATTATATCTGAAAAATAATTCATATACTAAAAACCTATGGTGTAACTTCGTATGAATGAAAAAAGATGAATTAGATTTACCTCTCTAAAATATAAATAATAATCAGATGAAAATCTACACCAAAACAGGCGACAAAGGCACTACAGCACTATTCGGAGGCACTCGTGTACCAAAACATCATATTCGTATCGAAAGTTACGGTACTATTGATGAGTTAAACTCTCACTTGGGCTTAATTCGCGACCAAGAGATTAATCAACAATACAAAGATTTATTAATTCATATCCAAGATAGACTTTTCACAGTTGGCGCCATTTTAGCCACCGATCCCGAAAAAGCCATTTTAAAAAATGGGAAAGAACGCTTAAACATTCCTAAAATCTCTGCTGAAAATATTGAGCGCTTGGAAAAAGAAATGGATACTATGAATACAGAACTTCCTCCCATGACGCATTTTGTACTTCCTGGAGGACACCAAACCGTGTCATTCTGTCATATAGCACGTTGTGTCTGCCGTAGAGCCGAACGTTTAGCTACTGCGCTTAACGATATTGAAGAAATAGAACCTAGTGCATTAATGTACCTAAACCGTCTTTCTGACTATCTTTTTGTATTGGCACGAAAGTTGTCATACGACTTACAAGCAAATGAAATTAAGTGGATTCCCAAAAAAGAATCTTAACACAAAAACAGCTTGCAATATTAACAAAGCAATAATGATTTCGCCTGTTTAGATTACAAATTCAAGATACGTTCTTAAAATTAATGATTAAATAATTCATTTTTTTCTTGTCTGTTTAAACTAAAAAATTATTTTTGCAAAAAATTAAACACATAAAAAATGTATTGGACATTAGAATTAGCATCTTATTTAAGTGATGCGCCTTGGCCAGCAACAAAAGACGAATTAATAGATTATGCTATTAGAACGGGGGCTCCTTTAGAGGTTGTTGAAAATTTACAGTCAATTGAAGACGAAGGGGATTCGTATGATTCTATTGAAGAAATCTGGTCTGATTACCCTACAGATGAAGATTATCTCTGGAATGAAGATGAATATTAATAATAGTAAAGCATAAAGAATAGTTAAAAGTCTCGATTAGAGGCTTTTTTTTTGTCTTAATATTTATAAAACATCATAACAAAATGTATCTTTGAATGCTTTGCAAAAACGCAATAAAATTAAACATAACAAAAGTTACTTTTAGAGCAATCTCTAAGTAAAAAATAAAATATAAAAACATGAGTTTTTTAAATTCTGTACTTAAAGTATTTGTTGGTGACAAGTCCAAACAAGACGTAAAAGCCATCTACCCCATTGTAAATCAAGTTAAAACCTTTGAAGCTGCTTTAGAAGCCTTATCACATGATGAATTACGTGGTAAAACAGACGAATTTAAAGGAAAAATTGCCGATGCTACTAAAAGTATCAACGAGCAAATAGCAAACCTTTTAGAAGAAGCAGAAAACACAGAAGATATAGACAGACGAGAGGACATTTATCAAGAAATTGATAAGCTAAAAGATGATGCTTACAACACAACCGAAACTGTTTTAAACGATATCTTACCTGAAGCTTTTGCTGTCGTTAAAGAAACCGCAAAACGTTTTGTAAACAATACAAGTATTACTGTTACAGCTAATACTTTTGATAGAGAATTATCTGGAACTAAAGAATATATTGTATTAGAAGATGATAAAGCTGTTTGGGCAAATTCATGGGATGCCGCAGGAAAAGCGATCACATGGGATATGATCCATTACGATGTACAACTTATAGGTGGTATAGCCATGCATCAAGGTAAGATTGCCGAAATGCAAACTGGAGAGGGTAAAACCTTAGTAGCAACACTTCCTGTGTACTTAAATGCACTGGCTGGAAAAGGAGTTCATTTAGTTACCGTAAATGATTACTTAGCGAAACGTGATAGTGCATGGATGGCTCCTATTTTTGAATTTCACGGTCTAAGTGTTGATTGTATTGATTACCATCAACCAAATTCCGATGCCCGAAAAAAAGCTTATAATGCCGATATTACGTATGGTACTAATAATGAGTTTGGATTCGATTATTTACGTGATAATATGGCACATTCGCCAGATGACTTAGTACAACGCCCGCATAATTATGCGATTGTAGATGAAGTGGATTCTGTTTTAGTAGATGATGCCCGTACACCATTAATTATTTCTGGACCTATTCCTCAAGGAGAACGTCATGAATTTACAGAGCTAAAACCTAAAGTAGACGATATTGTAAGTGTTCAGCGCAAGTATTTAACAGGTATTTTAGCAGAGGCAAAGAAATTAATTAAAAGTGGCGATACAAAAGAAGGCGGTTTTCAATTACTTCGTGTGTATCGTGGTATTCCTAAAAATAAAGCACTTATTAAGTTTTTAAGTGAAGAAGGTGTCAAAATGCTACTTCAGAAAACCGAGAATTTCTATATGCAAGACAACAACCGTGAAATGCCAAAGGTTGATGCCGAATTATACTATGTAATTGAAGAAAAAAACAATCAAGTTGAATTAACCGATAAAGGGATTGAATATATTTCTGGAAAAGATAATCCAGACTTTTTCATATTGCCAGAAATAGGACTTGAAGTTGCTAAAATTGAAAAACAAAACCTTTCCTCTGAAGACGAAGCAAATTTAAAAGAAGAGTTATTTAAAGACTTCGGAGTAAAATCTGAACGTATTCATACACTTAATCAACTTTTAAAAGCCTACGCTTTATTCGAAAAAGACACACAATATGTGGTTATGGAGAATAAGGTAATGATTGTTGATGAACAAACAGGTCGTATTATGGATGGGCGCCGTTATAGCGACGGGTTACACCAAGCGATTGAGGCTAAAGAAAATGTAAAAATTGAAGATGCCACCCAAACCTTTGCTACAGTAACACTTCAGAATTACTTCAGAATGTACCGAAAACTATCTGGTATGACTGGTACTGCTGTAACCGAAGCAGGTGAATTCTGGGAAATCTACAAATTAGATGTTGTAGAAATCCCTACTAATAGACCAATTGCCAGAGATGACAAAGAAGATTTGGTTTTCAAAACAAAGCGTGAAAAATATAACGCGGTTATCGACGAAGTAACAAAACTATCTCAAGCAGGTCGACCAGTTTTAATTGGTACAACATCGGTTGAAATTAGTGAATTGCTAGGTAAAATGTTAAGCATTCGTAAAATATCGCACAATGTATTAAATGCAAAACAACACAAAAGAGAGGCTGATATTGTTGCTGAAGCAGGAAATGCAGGTCAGGTAACCATTGCAACCAATATGGCTGGTCGTGGTACCGATATAAAGCTAAGTGACGAAGTAAAAGCTGCTGGCGGTTTAGCCATTGTTGGTACAGAACGTCATGATTCACGCCGTGTTGACAGACAGTTACGTGGTCGTGCTGGTCGTCAGGGAGATCCAGGAAGTTCTCAATTTTATGTATCACTGGAGGACAACTTGATGCGTTTATTTGGAAGCGAACGTATAGCCAAAATGATGGATAAAATGGGCCTTAAAGAAGGTGAAGTTATCCAACATTCTATGATTTCAAAATCCATTGAACGTGCTCAGAAAAAAGTTGAAGAAAATCAATTTGGTGTTCGTAAACGTTTATTAGAATATGATGATGTTATGAATGCACAACGTGAGGTCGTTTATAAACGTCGTCATCATGCTTTATTTGGAGAACGTCTTCGTGTAGATTTAGCAAACATGATTTTTGACACCTCTGAAGGTATTGCTGAAACTAATAAAGGTGCCAATGATTATAAAAATTTCGAGTTTGAATTAATTCGTTATTTCTCAATGAATTCTCCAATTTCTGAAGAGGAATTTGGTAAACTTTCTGCTCAAGAAATAACATCTAATATATACAAAGCTGCTTTCGAGCATTACAAAGAAAAAATGACACGTAATGCAGATATTGCATTTCCTGTAATTAAAAATGTATATGAAACACAACGTGATAAATTCAAACGAATTGTTGTTCCTTTTACCGATGGTATTAAAAGTTTAAATGTTGTTACCGATCTTGAAAAAGCTTACCAAACCAATGGTAAACAATTAATAACTGATTTCGAGAAAAATATCGCACTGGCTATTATTGACGACGCTTGGAAAACCCATTTACGCAAAATGGATGAGCTAAAACAATCGGTACAATTAGCAGTACACGAGCAAAAAGACCCACTACTTATCTATAAGTTTGAGTCGTTTGAATTGTTCAAGGAAATGATTGACCAAGTCAATAAAGATGTTATTTCATTCTTATTTAAAGGTGAACTGCCGCAAGAAACACAAAACACGATACAAGAAGCACGAGTGCGTAAACAGGAAAAGTTAAATACTCAAAAAGACGAAATTCCTAATTTAGATGAACGCTCAGCACAAAATAGAGCTGCTGGTAATACCCAACGTCAGCAAGAGGTTGTAGAAACCATTGTTCGAGACAGTCCAAAAATTGGACGTAACGATCGTGTTACCATTAAACATGTAATGAATGGTGAAAACAAAACACTCAAGTATAAACAAGCAGAACCATTAATTGCTAAAGGCGAATGGGTCTTGGTTGAAGAATAAACGTTTCTTAATTTTAAGAATCATAATATTAAATCCTGATAGAAATTATCAGGATTTTTTTATGCAATAATTTCAGTAAAATGGGATTTACATAATAAAAAATATTACGATTTAATCAAAATAATGAATGCTTTTCAAAAAGCAATATATTTTATCATATTCAAAATTAACAACCACCTTAATTTACTATCTTTCATTTTTTTGGCAAAAAAAAGAGAAATTAATACTAAAACTTAAAAATTAACCAAATAAACAACCAATGGAAGAAATAACAACAGTAGCTTTAGATCAAACAGAAATAATTAATGCTATTGATACAGTTTGGGTAGCCATTTGTGCTGCTATCATATTTTTAATGGAAGGAGGTTTTGCACTGTTAGAAGCTGGATTTGTAAGAGCAAAAAATACTATGAGTATTATTGCCAAAGTAATTATAGATATAGTCTTTGGCGGTATCGCCTTTTATTTAATAGGTTTTGGTATTGCTTACGGGAATTCAAATGGTTGGTTTGCTTTCGACACAGGAATAACGAATAACGATTTAGGTTTAGGTCTTACCGTTTCTAATAAATTATTTTGGTTTATCCAATTAGGGTTTGCCGTTGCAGCCATATCCATTGTTTCTGGCGCAGTTGCAGAACGCATGAAAGTTTGGAGTTATGCTTTATTCGTATTTATTTTTTGTGCTATTATGTACCCTTTAGTAGCAAACTGGGTATGGAACCCGAACGGCTGGTTAGCTTTAAGAGGGTTTAATGATTTTGCAGGTTCATCAGCAGTACATGCCATGGGTGGTTTTGCGGCTCTCGCTGCCGCTATTGTACTAGGGCCTCGCATTGGTAAATATCAAGCAAATGGGAAGCTTAATCCTATCCCAGGTCACAATTTACCATTAGCAGCCGTTGGTGGTTTTATTTTATGGTTTGGATGGTTTGGGTTTAACCCTGGCTCTACCCTATCTGCTGTAGGGAATTGGGAACTTATAGGCACTGTAGTAACCAACACATTTTTAGCTTCTGCCGCTGGTGGCCTTTCCACAATGGTTTATACTTATTTTAAATACGGCCAAATTGATATTACTATGACAATTAATGGAGTACTGGCGGGGCTTGTTGCTATTACAGCAGGCTGTAACATTGTAGGTCCCAACTCAGCTATTATTATTGGATTAATCGCTGGCGTTATAGTTGACGTTGCTGTTATATTCTTTGACAAAATTAAGATTGACGACCCTGTAGGCGCTATAGCTGTACATGGTATTAATGGATTATTCGGAACCATCGCTGTTGGATTATTTGCTTCAGAAAATGGGCTTTTCTTTGGTGGTGGAAGTGATTTACTTATAACACAAGCCCTAGGCGTATTAGTTATTGGCTCTTTTTCTTTTTTAATTACTTTTATAATTATGACAATCATGAAAAAAACCATCGGTATTAGAGTATCCCGTATAGAAGAAACTGCTGGTATAGATGCTGTATCATTTGGTGTAGAAGCTTACACTACATTCGAATAACCTAACATAAATAAAATATTAAAAATATCATATTCTCATGAAAAAAGTAGAAGCTATAATAAGACCATCAAAATTAAAAGCAGTACAAAAAGGACTAAAAGAGGCAGGTATTCCCTGTCTTACAGTAATTCCTGTAAAAGGGTCTGGGTTACAAAAAAGTTATTCGGAGCGCTATCGTGGTACAGAACAATCTATGATACTACATACACGCATTATGATTATGTGTATAGTAAGTGATTCTAATTTAGATACGTGTATTGATACCATATTAGATAACTCTTCAGAGGGTCAAGTTGGTGATGGAAAAATATTTATTTACGATGTGCAAGACGCTATAAGAATTAGAACCAGAACCAGAGGTAAAGAAGCTATTATATAATAGAAATGTCTCAAAAAATTGAATTACCATACTCTATTGAGTGTATAATTAACTGATAACAAAACCTACTTACGAAAATCCTTTTGGGTTTTCGTAAGTAGGTTTTGTTATTAATAAATTTGAAAACAACAACCTTAGTCTTCATTCATAAATACTATTTCATTTTTTTCAATCTTAGCAAAGCTTCCGTATAATAATAATCTGCATAATTTAAAGGCACATCTACTTCTGCTTTGTGCGGAATACTACCAACACTATGCATCAATGCAAAATTATTGTTCTCTCCAAATTTAGCACTGTAAGCCTCAGATCCCAATGAAACGATCGATTTATGGATAAAAGACAAATAAGACTCCTTTGTTGTTGTATAGCCATCCAATTCAATTAAGGCAGATATAGCTATAGCAGCTGCAGAAACGTCCCTTTTTTCATTAGGAATATTTGGTGCATTATAATCCCAATAAGGAATCCCATCTTCTGGCATAGCATTTATAATATATTTTGCAATATTTTGAGCTTGTTCTAAATATTTTTCATCTTTTGTATACCTATAACAAACTGTATAGCCATAAAGTCCCCACGCTTGCCCACGTGCCCAAGAACTTACATCAGAAAAACCTTGAGCTGTATTTTTGTTGCGCACGGCACCAGTTTCAGGGTCGTAGTCGATGACATGATAGGAGCTGTAATCGTCTCTATAGTGGTGCTTCATGGTTGTGTTAGCATGAGCAATGGCAATTTCTTTGTATTTGGAATCACCTGTTAATTCTGTTAATTCGAATAATAATTCCAGATTCATCATATTATCAATAATCACAGGAAATTTCCAACGATGGTTTGGTCCGACATCCCAGCTTTGAATACAACCTACTTTTTCATTAAACCGTGTGATTAAAGAATTTCCTGAAGTAATTAAAACATCTTTAAAATCTTCGTTTCTTGTCAAACGATATCCATTGCCAAAAGAACAATTAAAAATAAATCCAAGATCATGATTGTTCGTAATTGTTTTATGGCTTTCAATTAGTTTTTGTAATTGCTCTGCACCGTTTTTCCATTTTTCGTCTTTAGTAGCTTCATACAAATACCAACACGTTCCAGGAAAAAAACCTTCTGTCCAATCAAATTTTATAGGTGCCCAATAAATACCACCGTCTTTATCTGTAGTACGAGGAATTCTATTTTTTTTTACTGCTTTATCAAGCAATAAAGAAAGTTGTTTTTCTATCGCGGTTAACTGTTCTTCAATTACGGGTTTTTCTTTTTTATCAATTTTATTATTACAAGAAATAAATAACAGAGGTAGGAATAAGAATAATTTTATGACTTTCATAGGTAATTAAGTTTAGATGTTTTTTAACAAAAAGATTATTTTTTAGATAGAGCAAGCTTAATACCTAATGCTATAAAAATGCCCCCCGTAATTTTATCTAGCCAGATTTTTATTTTATAATTTTTTCTTATCTGATTAGATAATTTAGAAGAAAAGACCGCTAGAAAAAGACACCAAATGGTTACTGTGGTTACAAATGTTAAACCTAAAATTAGAAAAGGAATTGAATTTTGAGCATAGTCTGGATTTATAAACTGAGGTAAAAAAGCAAGAAAAAACAGAGCTATTTTGGGATTCAAAACATTAGTTAAAATTCCTGAAACATAAATTTTTCTATAATTAACATCCTTGTTTTTCTCTGTTAACTCAAATTCTTCTTTCGATTTTAAAAGCAGTGTCTTGATTCCTAAATAAATAAGATAGGCAGCGCCTAAGTACTTAACAATTTCGAAAGCCAGAGCAGATTTTGCAAGAATAATAGACAACCCTAAAGACGCAAAAACACAATGTACCAATGCACCAGTAACAATTCCTAAAACAGATAAAATTCCCGCTTTTTTTCCTTGAGAAATACTCCTTCCCAAAATATACATAGTGTCTGCTCCTGGTGTTAAGTTTAATAGTATTCCAGCAATAACAAAAGCCTCAAAATTGATTATTCCAAACATATTCTAACTATTTTATTCCAACTCAAATTTAAAAATTGTTGCCATATCATTCATGTCTACATCAGGAATAGTTATAAATAACTGATTTTCTGTTTGTTCAAATGCTACTTTTGTTTCTGTACCTAAAACAGTCATCTTTTTAATAGGGCTAGGGGTTGGATAGCGATGTAAACCAAAACTTTTTAAATCTAACCTCCTACCTTTTTCAGGACTTCCTAAGAAAAACATATAAAGTGTTTTTTTATCTTTCGACATTGTAAAACGCACATCATTTGCGGAATATTTTGTAGTTGCAGATTGCCCTCCAAAATGACCAGATTTAGCTACAGAAGTTCCGAATCCGTATTTTATAAACGGACGGGTATTGTAAACGGCTTCTCCATATGCAGACAACCACTTTCCTATTTTTAAAAGAATTTCGCGTTGCTCTATTGGAATAATCCCTTCTTTTGTAGGGGAAACATTTAACAAAACAGTTCCATTTTTACTCCAAACATCAATCATGTTACGCAATACCAATGTGGCATCTTTATATTTTAAGTTATCTGTGTAAGACCAAGATCCACGGCTAATAGTGACATCTGTCATCCAAGGTGATTCAGACAAGTCTTTTTTGCCTCCCTGCTCAATATCCAACATACTCATATTATGTGGCATATCGTGTTGCTTCATCACAATAGCAACTTCTTGGTTTTTCTTCTTCGCTTCATTTAAATAATAAGCTGCGAATTCTTGTCTGTATTGTTCAGGAATGGCATTAAGCCATGAATCAAACCAAACAATATCTGGAGAATATTGATCAATAACCTCTTTTAATTGAGCATACCAATATTTATGAAATTCATCTGCAGGCATATTTCCATACAATTTCGAAATTATAGGATCTGTAGATGATGTTGCTGAATTAGGGTCATATGCAAAATGACTATTATACGCTCCCCACATTTTAGGATTATCTGCATTTCTTTGCAGGTTACGTGCATGATGGAATGTTGTAATGAATTTCATCCCATTTGCCTTAATCTCTTTAGCCAACAACCCTGTAATGTCTTTTTTAGGACCTTTAGCTTTTGCATTCCAAGGATTCACTTTACTATCCCATAAAGCAAACCCATCATGGTGCTGTGCTACTGGACCAGAAAATTTGGCCCCTGCATCTTTAAATAATTTAGCCCAATCTTTTGCATCAAATTGTTCTGCTTTAAACATGGGAACGAAATCATGATAATTAAAATTTTTTCCATATTTTTCTGCATGCCATTTAGCGACACTTGCCCCATGTGGATGCCCGCCACGAGACATATAAAAAGGATACCATTCGCTATGATATGCAGGCACGGTATATACACCCCAGTGGAAATAAATTCCCAATTTAGCATCTTGTAACCATTCGGGTGTCGCTTGATGTTTAGCCAAGGATTCCCATGTAGGTTCATATTTTTCTATGTTATTTGTTTTATCTAAATTTTCGGAAATTGACACCTCTTTTTTTTTGGAACATGCTACCAAAAATACTAATAAAGAAAAGGTGATAATGAATCGAATCGATCTCATAATGGCCATTATTTAATATGCTTTTTAAATTTGAATAAATTATTCTATGTATAAACACGCAATTTAAAAATATAATATTCGAGAGTGTACCATTCACAGTTCATTTTAAGGTACTAAATAGGTCTTTTCATTAAGATTAAGCATACTTCAATAGAACATTGGGATCTGGACAATTTCTCATATAAAAATCCAGATCTTTCTTGTTACAAACACCAGGATAATCCCCAATATAGCCTTGTATGTCTTTTATAACCTGAAAGTGTAAATGTGGTGGGTAATCACCATTTACTGAAGCAGCTCCTAAAGTAGCAATTCGATCTCCTTGTTTAAAAACCTGACCAATTTTTAAGTCCTTGATTGATGCTAAACTTAAATGACCATAGAGGGTATAAAACGTGACTTGATTAATACTATGTTTCAAAATAATGGTTGGTCCATAATCACCATAATTCGTATTATTTTTAAAACTATGAACCGTAGCATCAAGAGGTGTATATATTGGCGTATTGGCATCACACCATAAATCGATACCTAAATGAATATTACGTCCATCTTCTGCTTGTTTGTTGAAGTGTAAACTCCGTTTGTATATATTCCGAACTTCCAAATAACCTCCATACGCCACTAAAGCATCATGTTTTTTAATGTGGCTATTAATGTAGGAATCTAATTTTGAAGAGGATGACACATCAATGCTATTTAGTATCTCATTAGATTCGGATAAATCTAAAGATATGTATTTAGAATTTGGGATAGACGCATCCAACACTAGTAGTGGCTTAGAGCTTATTTTATTTAAAAATCCTGAAAAATCGTTTGAATCCATACAAATGTATTTCTTCAAAAATAGAAAACTAATTTAGTTTATTTAAACAATCAATACTGAGAAATTTAAATAAATACCATGTCCCTTGGATAAGCTCAGGGAGACAGCTATATTTCTATTTATATGATATTAAACTTATTGAGCAACGACCTCTCCATAAAGATCAAAATCTTCAGCTTCAATAATTTTTACGGTGGTAAATTCTCCAGTTTTTAAATAGGTTTTAGTAGCATCAATCAACACTTCATTATCAACATCTGGTGAATCATACTCGGTACGTCCAATAAAATAATTCCCTTCTTTTCTATCGATAACCACTTTAAAAGTTTTGCCTATTTTCTCTTGATTGAGTTCCCAAGAAATCTGCGATTGTATTTCCATGATTTGATTAGCCCTCTCAATTTTAACATCTTCTGGCACATCATCTTCTAAACTATAAGCATGAGTATTTTCTTCATGAGAATAAGTAAAACAGCCTAAGCGCTCAAAACGCATATCGGTTACCCATTGTTTCAATGTTTGAAAATCTTCTTCCGTTTCGCCAGGATACCCAACGATAAGTGTAGTTCTTATAGTCATATCTGGCACAGCTACTCTAAATTCTTTAAGCAACTTAGTAGTTTTTTCTTTAGTTGTACCACGACGCATACTCTTTAAAATAGCGTCCGAAATATGCTGTAACGGAATATCTATATAGTTACAAACTTTTGGCTCACGATGCATCACCTCTAATACATCCATCGGAAAACCAGTTGGAAATGCATAATGCAAACGAATCCACTCCACACCATCAACTTTCACTAAAGCCTCAAGTAATTCTGCTAAATTTCTTTTCTTATATAAATCTAAACCATAGTAGGTTAAATCTTGTGCAATTAAAATAAGCTCTTTAACCCCATTCGCTGCTAATTTTTCGGCTTCTATAACAATGTCTTCAATGGGTGTGCTTCTATGCTTTCCTCTCATGATGGGAATGGCACAAAAGCTGCAGGGCCTGTCGCAACCTTCAGCAATTTTCAAATAAGCATAATTCTTTGGAGTGGTTGTTAAACGCTCTCCTATTAATTCGTGCTTATAATCGGCTCCTAAAGCTTTAAGCAATTGAGGTAATTCTGTGGTTCCGAAATAAGCATCTACATTCGGAATTTCCTTTTGCAAATCTGGCTTATAACGCTCACTTAAACACCCAGTAACAAATACTTTATCAACATCTCCTGCTTCTTTCTTTTGCATGAATTCCAAGATAGTATTCACACTTTCTTCCTTAGCATTATTAATAAATCCGCAAGTATTAATAACTACAATATTCCCTTCATCTTCATGCACAACATCTTTACCACTGGCTTTAAGCTGTCCCATTAACACTTCACTATCGTAAACATTCTTACTACAGCCAAGGGTTACAACATTTATCTTGTTTTTCTTAAGAGTTTTTGTACGCATATTATTACCCCACGGAAGTGGAAATCTTTTTAATTAATAACGATAATCAATTCAGGGCGCAAAGATACAACCTTAATTAAACCTTTTATATATTTGAGAGTCTTAATTGCGAAACCTACAAACATGAAAAATTTAGCTTACCTCTCATTATTTACCTTGGTTATTTTATTTAGCTGCTCTAAAGATGAGTCTCCTAGGTCTCCAGAACCTTCTAGTGATACTCTTTATTTTCCTCCAATAAATTCTGATACTTGGGAAACTAAACCTGTTACAGATTTAGATTGGGATGACTCTGCTTTGCAACCGCTATTGGATTATTTAGAAGACAAAAACACAAAAAGTTTTATGATTCTTTATGATGGTAAAATTGTCGTTGAGGAATATTTTGACAATCATACAGCAATATCAGCATGGTATTGGGCCAGCGCTGGTAAAACATTAACGACAGCCATTTCTGGAATTGCCGAAGAAGGGGGATTAATAAACATTAATAACAAAGTTTCTGATTATTTAGGTACGGGTTGGACAAGTGCTTCTTTAGAAAAAGAGAATTTAATCACTTGTAAAAACTTGTTGTCTATGAACTCTGGTCTGGATGATGGTTTAGGTGATCATGTTTCTGCTGTAAACCTTAAATACATTGCGGATGCTGGTACAAGATGGGCATATCATAATGTCTATGTAAAAATGCAGGACGTCATAGCACAGGCTAGTAATCAAACCTGGTCTAACTATTTCAATACAAATTTGAGAGACAAAATTGGTATGACTGGAACATGGATAAATTCAAATAATTTTAGTGTTTATTGGAGTAATACGAGAAGTATGGCACGTTTTGGTTTACTTATTTATGCAAACGGAAAATGGGAAAACACTCAAATAATCCCTAATGATTTTTTAAATGAAGCTACTAATACCTCGCAAAACATCAATCAATCTTATGGATATTTATGGTGGTTAAATGGAAAATCGGGTTATCATTTACCAGGCAGTCAATTAGAGTTTAATGGTGAATTAATTCCAAATGCACCTACAGATATGTACGCTGCTTTGGGTAAAAATGATCAAAAAATATATATAGTTCCTAGTAAGAAATTAGTAATCGTACGGATGGGAAATACTGCTGATAATATCAATTTTGCTTTATCAACTTTTGATAATGGTTTATGGGCTAAAATCAATGCTTTAGTTAAATAATAATCACTAGTAAAAACTACTACATAAATAAAAACCAGAGAAATAATTTCCCTGGTTTTTTCTAAATATTAAATGCACTCCTAATTATCGATAACGTTTTACTAAAATTTTGGTTCTAATATTTTTTCCATTAATCTTGGTTTTTAAATAGTAAAAACCACATCTTAAATCATCTAATTCTAATCTAATATCAGATTTACCTATACCTATTTGGTGAGAAGACGTTTTTAAAAGTTGTCCGTAGAAATCATAAATTTTCAATTCAGCAACTGCTTTAATATTACTATTCAATACAATATTAATATGATCAATAAAAGGATTCGGTGATGCTTTAAGCTTAACTTTTGGTAAAGTATCTTCACCACTACAAGTTCCTAAATATGCCCCCCTTGCTAAAAGAGCTTTTACAGCATATTGACTAACACATAAAGTTCTACCTCTGTAACAAACTTGCACCTTAGGTTTTCCATGTCTTTGAGATCCCCAGCCATATTGATTTCTTCCAGATTCACAAGTAACATCTACTACGGCGACTTCTATAGTGGCTATTTGTGAACAACCATTGGCATCGGTGACTGTCACACTATACGTTGTTGTTTGTTCTGGGCAAACCTCTATACTTTCCTCTATTTCACCTGTACTCCACTCGTAAGTATATGGTGCTACGCCTCCTGTAATATTTGTAATATCTAATAAGGTACACGCTTGAGATCCATATCCAGTGTATACTGTGGCAGTAGCAGTTGTAGCAATTACTAATTCAGGAGATTCTAAAATGGTAAATGCTTCAGTTATAGTATTTCCTAAAATATCTGTTATAGTTACTGTATGGTTTCCTCCGTTTAAATTGTCAATTGTGTTTGAAGACATATTATTATCATTCCATTGGTAACTATAAGGCCCTACACCTCCAGAAACAGATACTGTTGCCGTACCACCCGATGCACCAAAGCAGATCACATCTGTATGAGTCATCTCATCTATACGCAATGATGATTTTAATTGCAACCTAGCTGATACGGGAAAATGATCTGATGTTGTTCTGGTATAATTACTACTATAAAACTCATAATGAACGCGTTCAGATTCATTTATATAATTATCATTCAACTCATTAGAAATAGCAATATGATCAATCATATTTTCTCTTGAGACAAACGACCTAAACCCAGCTTCGCTTAAAGCACTAGTAACTATATTATAATTCGTAGTATCTGTAACATAATCATCATAGCTCGTTAAAGTCGTATTAACATCTGCTACAGTAACATCTACATCGTCATTATAATCTCCTAGTAAAACAATATTAGCTGTTGGATATTGAACATCCAAACTATCCTTCAACACTTCAACATCATATTTTCGCATGTCGTATCTACTCTGAGGATCTGAACTACTATTAGCTCTAGCATGCAAAGCAATAAAATTATATGGTTCTGTTTCTCCATCAATCTGAACATCGGCAGTCATTAAAAATGGTAAACGACCACTTGCATAAAAACGATCTGTAGTATTTGGGTAATTAACTAATGCCGAATCATCTCCTCCATTATATAAAGGGTGAATAGACTCTAACAGAACTTTAGTAGCTGTAACATTTACTGTAGCTGTATTATAAATAAATCCGACTTTTTGCTTAACTCCAGGATCATTTGGTCTTGATACTGCTGGTGAAAGCACATAATCGTACCCAGGAATTTCATTTACCAATTGTGCAAATAAGGCATCATCTGAAATCTCCTGAACAGCTAATACATCCGCTTTCAACTTATTAATGACTGTCTTTACACTATCTTTTTGAATTGCATCAGACATTGGATTTCCTGCTGCGGGAGAATTTGCTTCATCTCCAAACCACTCAATATTCCATGTTACAACATCTAAAGTTTTTTCTTTTGGAATTTCTATTGGAATTACAGGAGGTATATATTCTCCAGCACAACTAATATCGCTAGCCATTCTGGGAAGTAATTGATATAATTCAAAATACCTTCCCACAACACCTATAACCTCATCACAAACTTCTGGCTGCCCCAAGCCTACTATAGCTTCTACATCATTATCAATTCTTAATGCGCCTGTACCGCTCGAATCTGTTAGGGTATAATTAGAATTCCCAAAAAGAATATCTCCAGGTTTTGGAAAAACAGGGTTTAAAATCTTAACCAACTCAGCTGGATGATTAGACAATTCATCTAATGTTACAACTAATGGTTCTATAACCAAATTTGGAAGTCCATTATTTTCTACTTCAGTAACTGGGCTTATTTGAATTTGATCATTAAATACACTTCTTGTTCCCGTTACTGTTAGTGAATCTCCTACTTTAAAAACACCATCTCCATGAACTAATACATCGAAAATCGCGATCCCTCCAGTGGCATCTTGCAAATAAGCAGATCCAGAAAACTCATCAGCGACTGTAAGTATACCTGTTACTTTTACTTGTTTTCCTAATCTGTCTGATTCTCTTGCCTCAAGCACCGTTATTAGTTCTGATGGTTCACCTCCACCACCTTCACCATAAGTTCCAATAGGAAATGTTGTATTAACAGTCGTGCCATCTAATGCATTAGGGCCACTAAAAGCCCAATTACCAATAACAAATGAGTTACCATCAGGACCTGTATTATCGTTTCTGTAAGCCCAGCCATCTAAATATTCCCATGGTTGACCCGATCCATCTGTATTTATATCTCCAAAAACATCTATAACTTCACCATTAAAAAACAATTCTACAGCATCATCACCATTTATATTGGCAGCACCAGAGGTAAATGTTGGAGCAAAACCAAAGAAGCTAGTAAATCCTATTTCTTCTGATGCCACATAAATAAAATCACCTACACTTGCCGAACCAGAAAGCGCAAACTCTTGTCCATCTGAACCGCCACCATTATTTGCAGATCCAAAAGCATATAGACTTAAATCTGCTATATCTTGTTTAGCATAAAACTCAATAGCTTTGGGTACACCTCCAGAAAGGGGGCCATCTATAACCCCCGTAATAATTAAATCTGGACCATAAGCTTTTAAAGGAAAAGGAGTTGTTGCTGTTGCGTTATCTGTTGCTCCATCTAAAGCGTTGGGTGAGCTAAATGTCCAATTACTAATAACAAAAGTAGTATCGTCAGGTCCTGTATCATCATTTCTATAAGCCCAACCATCTAAATATTCCCATGGCTGACCCGATCCATCTGTATTTATATCTCCAAAAACATCCACAACATTATTATTTAAAAATAACTCGATAGCATCATCGCCATTTATACTGGCAGCGCCAGATATAAAATTGGGAGCAAAACCAAAGAAATTTGTAAATCCAGTTTCTTCAGACGCCACATATATAAAATCACCTGCATTGGCTGAGCCAGAAAGAGCAAACTCTTGTCCATCTGTACCTCCACCATTATTTGCAGATCCAAAACCATATACACTTAAATCTGGAATATCATTTACAGCATAAAACTCAATAGCTTTTGGAACACCACCCGAAAGCGGTCCATCAATAACACCAGATATTATTAAATCTGTTGTTATTCCAGGTGGAGGCCCTCCTAAATTCGTAGTTATATTTACTCCATTACTTGCTAACGATACATTACCAGATGCATCAACCGCTTTTACTGTAAATGTATAGCTTGTATTTCGCGTTAAATTTAAAACAGTATATGTTGTTCCTACGGAAGATGTTATTAAAGTTGATCCATTAAAAATTTGATAAGCTGTAACCCCAATATTGTCTGTTGAAGCATCCCAGGATAAATCTGTGGTAGTCGTTGTTGTATTAAAGGCCATTAAATTTGCAGGTGCTGTAGGTGCTTCGTTATCAACAATTCCTCCACCTCCATAAGTCCTTAAAGGAAAAGGAATAGCAGCACTGGCATTGGATGTTTCACCATCGAAAGCATTAGGCCCACTAAAAGACCAATTAGCTATTACAAAATTGCTTCCATCTGGTTGTGTTTCATTATTTCTATATGCCCAACCATCTAAATATTCCCATGATTGTCCAGAACCGTCTACATTAATATCTCCAAAAACGTCAATAACCACTCCAGATTTAAATAACTCAATAGCATCATCTCCATTAATATTAGCAGTGCTATTTGTATAATCTGGCGAAAAACCAAAAAAGTTGAAAAATTCTACAGCTTCAGAAGCCACATAAATAAAATCTCCCGAATTAGCAGTTACTGCTGGAAAAGTAAACTCTTCTCCATCGGTGCCACCTCCGTTATTCGCAGATCCAATACTATAAATACTTAAATCTGGAATATCATCTGTTGCATATAACTCTACCCCTTTGGGTAAACCACCAGGCAGAGAGCCATCAAAAACTCCAGTAATAATAACTTGTGAGTTAGTTACTAAAGCGCATAAAAAAGCAATTGTAATAATAACATGCCTTTTTTTAGAATAAATGTTTTTCATACTTTTTATATTTAAAATGTAACTAAATATAAATTTAGTAATTAAATACAGTTTATTCTTACAATTAACAAAATATTAGATTTATGTAAAGAAGTGCTAAGATTAACAGGAGTTGCTTAATAAAAATAATTATTATTTAAACTTAGCTTAATAAACAAAACGATAGAACTGATATTATAGATGGCGGAGTCAATCTTTTAATTAATTAGTTTCTCTCATTAAAAGGAATAACAATCCCCTTTTCCAGATAGTTTTTTAAACCATTTAACAGCATAGCCCAACAAAATGAAGAATGTCTAAAATGATGATTATCTTCTTGCCAATTGACATGATTAAATTTAACCAAGGTATCAGAGCCCTTTACTTCTAAATCAAATCCAAGCGTTGTAGGATTCCAATCTTTATCTGAATCTATCATCTTTAGGTAAAATGATTCATTTTTTTTCACTTCAGATACTTTACAGAACCAATTATAAGCATCTGTAAAGTTTAAATTGTATTCAGAATCTAGCTCTGGGATTCCTGAACTTTTTAGTGTCCACCAATTATTAAGATGCTCTGGTAATGAAATGGCATCAAAAACTACTTTTGGAGAAGCTTTGATTAGAAAATTATGATAAATATTAAAAGCCATTTGTACTGAAATTTATTTAAATATAAGATAATCTAAATAAATTTCAGTACAAATTTCCTATATAGAATGGGGTTTTACTTAAAAAACGAATCCACAAACTCAAATTTATTGAATACTTGTAGATCCTCAATACCTTCACCGACACCTATATATTTTACAGGGATTTTAAATTGGTCTGAAATACCGATAACGACACCCCCTTTTGCTGTTCCATCTAACTTAGTAACTGCTAATGAGGTCACTTCTGTTGCCGCTGTAAATTGCTTAGCTTGCTCGAATGCATTTTGACCTGTAGAACCATCCAAAACTAATAATACATCATTAGGCGTATCGTCAATCACTTTTTGCATAACACGCTTTACCTTGGTAAGCTCATTCATTAAATTCACTTTGTTATGCAAACGTCCTGCTGTGTCTACAATCACCACGTCGGCATCTTGTGTAACTGCACTTTCTAAGGTATCAAAGGCTACAGATGCAGGGTCACTCCCCATAGATTGTTTAACGATAGGTATATCTACTCTATCTGCCCACACTTGTAACTGGTCTATAGCTGCTGCTCTAAAAGTATCTGCTGCACCAAGCACCACTTTTAATCCTTGTTTTTTGAATTGATAGGCTAATTTACCAATAGTGGTCGTTTTACCTACACCATTAACGCCAACAACCATAATAACATAAGGTTTTTTATCTTGTGGAACGGTAAATTCTGTTTCTTCTCCTAAATTTGTTTCGCTTAATAAGCCTGCTATTTCTTCTCGAAGGATTATGTTAAGTTCTTCTGTTCCCAGATATTTATCTTTAGAAACACGTGCTTCGATACGCTCTATAATCTTAAGCGTTGTATTCACACCGACATCACTGGATACTAATATTTCTTCAAGGTTATCTAAAACCTCATCATCTACCTTAGATTTTCCAGCTACGGCTTTACTTAGTTTTCCAAAAAAACTGGATTTAGATTTTTCTAAACCTTTATCTAAGGTTTCTTTTTTATCTGAAGAAAATATTTTTTTAAAAAAACTCATATTTTAAGTTTACTGAATTGTTATTATCTAATTATGGTTTTTCGCCCCCTTACTAATACTCTAATTATATATGGCAATTTTCACACCATTAAATTTTTACTGCTATTATGGCAGAAAAGCCTTCCAAATATAAACATAAAAAGCTGCTTTCTAAAAAGAAAGCAGCTTATAATATCATGAAACGTTACCGTTTTAGTTTTTACTAAAAAAGTCTTTAACTTGTTCTGGATTCATAATGGATTCAACAAACATGTAAGCACCAGTTTTTGGTGATTTCACCATTTTGATAGCTTTTGTTAATCTTTTAGATCCTGTTTGTAATGATGCTACTGATTTCTTTGCCATGACTTATTATTTTATCTCTTTATGAACTGTCATACGTTTAAGAATAGGATTAAATTTTTTAATCTCCATTCTATCTGGTGTATTCTTTTTATTTTTAGTGGTAATGTATCTTGAAGTTCCTGCTTGACCAGACTCTTTATGCTCTGTACATTCTAAAATTACTTGTATTCTGTTACCTTTCCTTGCCATTGTAAATATATTTTTTTCATTTTCGCGAAAGCGAAAATCTTATCTTAAATACAGCTATTATTTTAAAAATCCTTTAGATTTCGCTTCTTTAATTGCTGCAGATATACCTATTTTATTAATAGTTTTTAAAGCAGAAGCAGAAACTTTCAAAGTTATCCAACTGTCTTCTTCTGGAATATAAAAACGTTTCTTTAACAAATTCGCATTAAATTTACGTTTTGTTCTGTTTAATGCATGAGAAACATTGTTTCCAACCATTGCCTTCTTTCCTGTAAGTTCACAAACTCTTGACATGATATATAACTTTAATTTTTTTTGTTGCTTAAAATCGAGGTGCAAATATACAAATTCTTTCATTTACAGCAACCTAAATTTTAATCAATTTTTAAAAATTTCTTTTAACAGCATTTCCAATGCTTTATTTACCGCTTTATTTATCACTTTTACACGATAGTTTCCAAAGTTAAACTCTTCGGAATAAACACCATTTTTTGTTGCAATTGCTATAAAAACAGTTCCAACTTCGGCATCGGAATCTCCTTTTGTTGGACCTGCGTTTCCTGTTGTTGCTATCGCAAAATCTGATTGAAATAATCGTAAGGCATTTTGGGCCATAGATTCTACCACTTGAGAACTAACAACAGAATGTGCCTCAATAGCTTCCTTAGCGACTCCTAAAACATTAATCTTAGATGCAGTGGAATATGTAACAACACCTCCATTGAAATAAGCTGAAGCACCAGAATTTACAGTAAAACGCTCTGCTACTGTTCCACCTGTACAACTCTCGGCAATTGATAATGTCTTTCCTATTTTGGTTAGGTATTTAGAGATAACTATTTCTACCGAACCTTCTTCATCTTCAAAACCAAAAAACTCATCTTTAATTAAAGGAATTACTTTATCAATTTCTTTTTGAACATCTTCTTTAACTTGTTCCTCGTTATTTCCTTTTGCTGACAAACGCAATCTCATTTTACCTAAATTTGGTAAATATGCCAGTTTTATATGTTCTGGTAAAGCATCTTCCCAAGATGCAATTCTATCTGCCAAAGCACTTTCTCCTAGCCCATATATCAATAAGGTTTTATGTAAAATAAAAGGGCAATTATATTTGTCTTTTATTTTAGGAACAACTTGATATTCAACCAATGCATTCATTTCATAAGGCACGCCAGGAAGCGAAACAAAAACTTTATCACCTTTTTCTAACCACATACCAGGAGCTGTACCCAGTTTGTTCATTAACACCTTTGCTTGTGATGGTACCAGAGCTTGATCTTTATTTACTTGCAAAAGAGTGCCTCCTACATAATGCCTCCAGATATATTCTATGTTCTTTAAAACAGCAGCATCTTTAACGAGGGTATCATTAAAATATTCAGCTATGGTTTTTTTAGTAATATCATCTTTAGTGGGTCCCAAACCTCCTGTAAGAATGACAATATTCACTTTATTCTCGGCCTCTTTTAAAGCTTTTAGAATATGTGATTTATCGTCTTGAATAGATGTTATTTGGTAGACAGAAACGCCTATTTTATTAAGCTGTTTTGCAATAAATGCTGAATTGGTATCAATAACTTGTCCTATGAGAAGTTCATCACCAATAGTGATTATTTCGGCTAACATTATAAGTTAAAATCTGATCTTATTTCTGCAACCGCATGATCTACTGCATCTATAACAATTTTTAATTGAGATGTAATATCTAACTCTCGCTTCTCAAATTTACCCCAATCCTGAACTTCAATTAAGGTCTCTAATACGCCTAATTCGAATAAATCGATTGTGGGCTTCATTTTATGAGCTGCTTGATAGGCATTAAAATAATCTCCTTCTGCTACTGCTTTTTTTAATCGTTCTGTATCTTCTGGCACTTCTTCTAAAAAAGTTGCTGCTAGAGTTTTTATAAAATCCTCATCATTATCAGCTAATTCTCTTACTCTAAATAATTTGTAATGTTGCTCCATTTATTTTACTATTATCGAAAACATTTCTTTGCTTTCTATAAAACCTTTTAATTTATCATTGGCAAATACTTTGCCAACACCCGCGGGTGTGCCCGTAAAGATAATATCTCCTATCTTTAAAGTAAAATATTTTGACACATATTCTATCAACTCATCAATTTTCCATAACATGAAACTTGTATTTCCCTTTTGGACAATATTTTCATTTTTTTGTAATGAAAAATCAAGTGCATCAATATTTTTAAAATCACTCACATTCAACCAATTACCAACTACCGCCGATCCATCAAAAGCTTTAGCCTTTTCCCAAGGCAAACCTTTAGCTTTTAATTGACTTTGCATATCACGAGCTGTAAAATCGATTCCTAAGCTAATTTCTTTATAATATTTATGTGCAAACTTTCTATCTATATACTTCCCCACTCTATTTATTTTCACCAAAACCTCTACCTCATGATGTACATCATTTGAAAAATCTGGAATGAAAAAGGGCTGTTTTTTCAACAAAATGGCAGTATCTGGTTTCAAAAAAACCACAGGATCCGCGGGTTTTTCATTTTCTAATTCTTTGATGTGTTCGGTATAATTTCTACCAATGCAAATAAGTTTCATTTTTTCTATTATTCCTGCCTTTATCCTTTTCGAAAGGTAACTGTATATTGGAATCTATTTAATTATTGAACTCAGGATTAAAAATAGATTCCTGCTTTCACAAGATTACCCTAATTTATTATTAAAACTTCTAAGCTTTATACTTGTCAGCACTTTTTTTGTATACAAAGGAAAATCTGCATTTAACAACCACCCAAAATAACCTGGTTCTTTTTCTAAAACCTCAGTAACTAACTTTCCCTTATGCTTTCCAAAAGAAAAACATTCAACACCATCTTTATTATATGCTATAAACCCTGCAAAGTCTGCAAACTTTTTTCTTGAACTAAATTCAGCTAAAAATTTAGTATTATTTTCTACCGCTTCATATCTCTCAATTTGCGCTTTTAAAACTTCGTAAGTAGCCTTAGTATCTGCTTCTGCACTATGAGCTCCTTCAAGATTTTTATCACAATAAAACTTGTATGCCGCAGTTAAAGTACGTTGTTCCATTTTATGAAAAATAGTTTGTACATCTACAGCTAAACGATTTTTCATATCGAAATCGATTTCCGCTCGTAACATTTCTTCTGCTAATAAAGGGATGTCAAACCTATTAGAATTAAATCCTCCCAAATCTGAATCCTTAATCATATTATGAACCTCTTTGGCCAACTCTTTAAATGTTGGTTCGTTTGCAACTTTTTCATTGCTAATACCATGAATCTCTATGACTTCTTCAGGAATAGTCATTTCGGGATTTACCAACCATGTTTTGCTTTCTTCTGTTCCGTTAGGAAACACTTTTAGAATAGAAATTTCGACTATACGATCTTTTGAAATGTTCACTCCAGTTGTTTCCAGATCGAAGAAACAAATGGGCTTGGTGAGGCTTAGTTGCATTTAATTAATTATTAATAAGTTGTAAATATACTAAATTGCTAAAGTGTAGAAACAAAAAAACCAACCGTTTTAAAGTTGGCTTTTAATATTTATTTCTTAGCAATTATATTTCTCTATTACTATCCCAAGCTTCAAGATAATCTTTTACTGCTTTTACAAACTGCCCTCCAAGAGCACCATTGACAACACGGTGGTCGTATGAGTGTGATAAAAACATTTTATAACGAATGCCTATAAAATCCCCTTCTGGAGTTTCAATTACCGCTGGTACTTTTCTAATAGCCCCGAGTGCCAATATACCTACTTGCGGTTGATTTATTATTGGAGTCCCCATAATACTACCAAATGTTCCTACATTGGTTACGGTATATGTACCTCCTTGAATATCGTCTGGTTTTAATTTATTTAATCGTGCTCTATTTGCCAAATCATTAACCTGCTTAGTCATACCAACTAAATTAAGTTGATCGGCATTTTTAATTACTGGCACTATTAAATTACCATCTGGTAAAGCCGCTGCCATACCCAAATTAATATTTTTCTTTTTTACAATAGTATGCCCCTGAAGCGAGATATTCATCATCGGAAACTCACGAAGTGCTTTTGCAATGGCTTCCATAAAAATTGGCGTAAAGGTTAAATTTTCCCCTTCTCGCTTCATAAATCCATCTTTAACTTTTTTCCTCCAATTCCATATATTAGTAACATCGGCTTCAATAAAACTTTGCACATGTGCAGATGTTTGTACAGACTCAACCATATGATGCGCAATAATCTTGCCCATTCTAGTCATTTCTATAATTTCATCTTCTCCACCAGAAACAACTGGAGCAGGAATAGCTTGTGTCTTTTCTATAGGTTTAGATTGAATAGCAGGTGTTTCATTTTGTATAACTGCTTCTTGATTAGCACCTTCTCTATTTTTTATATAATCGAGAATATCATTCTTAGTAACACGTCCATCTTTTCCACTACCCGAAATAGCACCTAATTCTTGCTGACTAATACCTTCTTGTTTTGCAATATTTCTAACAAGTGGCGAATAAAAGCGTTCATCATTTGAGACTATAGGGGCAACCGTTTCTTTGGCTACAGCTATAATTTCTTCTACTTGTTCAATAGCTTCTTCTTGATGCTGTTCTTCTCCTTCTGGATTGGTAGATTCTGAATCTTCATTTCCCTCTACTTCAATTACTGCAATAACCTGCCCCACTTGAACGACATCGTCTACATTAAAAAACTTCTCAACTAAAACACCATCCACTTCACTTGGTACCTCACTATCAACTTTATCTGTCGCTATTTCTAAAACAGGTTCATCCATTTCAATAGTATCCCCAACTTCTTTTAACCAAGATGTTATTGTTGCCTCTGCAACACTCTCACCCATTTTCGGTAATTTAAGCTCAAACTTTGCCATATTAATAACGTAATACTTCTTTTTTAAATTTCGTTTGCAAAATTAATGAAAAAACATCAATTTTTTTAAATTATTTACAATAAAACTATTTTAAAATAATAACTTCCCCTCTCGATATTGCATCATCACTTCCGAGTACAAAATTAGAATTTTTAGGTAATATTTTAAAAGTAACGTCCTTGTCCTTATTACCCTCAATCATTTCTATAATTTCCTTATAACTACAACTATTTGCATTAAAAATAACTTCAGTATGTTTTTCAATGGTATCTAATTTCTGTTTTAAAATGACTTTTTTAGACAAAACAGCCTCTAATTTTTCATTTATTATATTAGAAATAAAAATATAGTGACTAACCTTCTTTTGTTGGTTGGTCGGCATTTTTCGAAAAACATATACCAATCTAATCCCCAACCAAACTAGCATATCAAATAATACATTCTTCTTAAAGTGTTTCTTATAAAAGATTTGCATAGCGCCATAAAAACGGCGTGCATAAAACTTATCTTTCAATGTACTTTCCCCTTTAAAGTGAATAACACTAGACCTACCATAATAATAATTATCATAACCAGCTTTTAAAACCCTATAAGATAAATCGATATCTTCACCATACATAAAGTAATCTTCATCAAACCCTTCAATAATATTATAAACATCACGTTTTAAAAACATAAAAGCACCAACCAGAACATCAACTGGCCCTACTTCATTCTCTTGTAAGTGATTTGCATAATAATCATTAGAATTTCCGAATATTTTTTTAAATGCTGCTTTTACATAAGGGATATTACGTTTACTTTCAAGCAAAAATACACCAGAACCATTAATCAATTTGCAGCCAACAACTCCTAATTTCTCTTTCTCTTCCGAAAACTTTAAAAGCTTAAAAAAGATGTCTTCAGCAACTACCGTATCTGGATTTAAAATACAAATATAGTCTCCTTTAGCTTGTGAAACACCTACGTTATTACCTTTAGAAAATCCAAAATTCGTTTTATTTTCTATAAGGTTAACTTCTGGAAATAATTGCTTAACCATTTCACAACTATCATCTTCAGAATTATTATCTACAACAATAATTTCTGCATCAATATCCGAAATAGCTGTTTGTACACTTTTTAGACAAAGCTCTAAAAAGTAACGAACATTATAATTTAATATAACGATTGAGAGTTTCAAATAACAATCATAATTTTAAAGAGTTTTCAAATGGGATTCTATTTACAATACTTCTTCCCAAAGTAATTTCATCTGCATATTCTAATTCATCACCAACCGAAATTCCTCTAGCAATGGTAGATGTAAAAATTTGATATTCTTGAATTTGTTTAAAAATATAAAAATTAGTGGTATCTCCTTCCATAGTCGAGCTTAACGCAAAAATAAGCTCCTCTATTTTACCATCCTTAATTTTACTTACCAGAGACTCTATATTTAAATCATGCGGTCCAATACCGTCCATAGGTGAAATTTTGCCTCCTAAAACATGATACAATCCTTTAAATGAACTTGTATTTTCTATAGCCATAACATCTTTAATATCTTCAACCACACAAATAATACTTTCATTTCTATTCGGGCTAGCACATATTTCACAGAGATCCTGGTCGCTTATATTGTGACACGACTTACAGAATTTAACTTCGTTACGCATAGCCTGTAAAGCCTCAGAAAGCATCATTGTTTGCTCTTTTGGCTGCCTTAACATATGCAATACCAAACGCAAAGCTGTTCGCTTACCTATTCCAGGTAATTGAGACATTTCATTTACAGCACGTTCTAATAATTTTGAAGAAAATTCCATTCATGCGAATTTACTATTTAGACATGAAATTCACTAATTTTCATCAACTCTTTTAAATTACATAAACTTCGTTTGGAATTTGAGATTTAATATTTGTAATTTCAACACTTAAAATTTGTTTCAATGTCTGCAACACAAATCTTGCTCCTTATAGCCATATATTTTGGTGTTCTTATTTTTATATCATACTTAACAGGTAAAGAAGATTCTAATGAAGCCTTTTTTAAGGCCAAAAGACAGTCTCCATGGTTTGTTGTTGCTTTTGGAATGATAGGCGCTTCTCTTTCTGGTGTTACATTTATTTCTGTTCCTGGTTGGGTTGAATCCTCTCAATTTAGCTATATGCAGGTTGTTCTGGGATATTTAGCTGGTTATTTTGTTATAGCTTATATATTACTTCCTATATATTACAAACTTAATGTGATTTCAATATATCAATATTTAGAAGAGCGCTTTGGTGTGGTGAGTTATAAAACTGGTGCTTTTTTCTTTTTCATCTCAAGAGTTTTAGGCGCTTCTTTTCGATTATATCTAGTTGCCATTGTGCTACAAAAATTTGTTTTTGATGCTTATGGATTTCCTTTTTGGGGAACCGTAACCATTTCAATTCTATTAATATGGTTATACACTTATAAAGGCGGTATTAAAACCATAGTTTGGACAGACACCTTACAAACGTTATTCATGCTTATTGCAGTTATTATAGCGATCATTTTAATTACCGATAAGTTAGGTTGGAGCTTTTCAGAGTTTTTAGCTTCGGAGGAACTCACTGCTTATAACAAAACTTTTTTTACCGAATCTTTTTTGGCAAAAAACCATCTGGTTAAGTCTTTCCTTGGAGGTATGTTTATAGCCATTTGTATGACAGGGCTAGACCAAGATATGATGCAAAAGAACTTGACCTGCAAAACACTTAAAGATGCACAAAAAAATATGATTTCTTTCAGTTTGGTTTTAGTCGTTGTCAATTTTATCTTTTTATTACTTGGTGCCCTTTTATTTATTTATGCTGATAAATTTAATATTGCTATCCCAATTCTAGACGGTAAGACAAAAACCGATTTACTCTTCCCAGAAATTGCACTTAACGGAGGTTTGAGCACCTCATTGGCAGTAGTCTTTTTACTAGGTTTAATTGCTGCTGCATATAGTAGTGCCGATAGTGCATTGACATCCCTAACCACGTCCTTTTGCGTAGACTTTTTAGGAATAGAAAAAATTGACAAATCTAAACAAAAAGGACTACGAAAAAAGATTCATATCTTAATGAGTATCATTCTAATTTTTGTTATTGTAGCTTTTAAATACATTTTAGACAGTAACGTTATTGATAACCTGTTAAAAGTTGCGGGTTATACTTATGGCCCACTATTGGGCTTATTTGCTTTTGGAATTTTCACCAAATTTAAAGTGATCGATAAATACGTTTGGCTTGTTACATTGATATCTGTAATTCTTTCCTATTTAATTGGAAAAATTCCAGCCGATCTAATTGGAGGCTATGTTATTGGATACGAGCTTCTAATAATTAATGGGTTCATTACATTTCTGGGACTAATACTGATTCGTAGCAAGCAAAACTAAGGTACAAGCTGCTTCAAAAGGAATGTCATTTTCTTTTAAAATTTTATAAAACTCTGGGTTTTCTGTACCTGGATTAAAAATAACACGCTCAGGCTTTAACGCTATTATATAATCATAATATCCTTTCTGTCTATTAGAATTTAAATATAATGTTACTGTATGCAAACCCTTATACAATATCAATTCGGTGTTAATCTGTACTCCAGAAATCACTCCCTTTTTTAAGCCAAAAGCAACCACCTCAACCTTATTAGCCACCAATCTTTGTATGGCATAATTAGAGTACCTATTCGGTTTTAAAGATGCACCAAGCACCAATGTTTTTTTTCTCATATGTTAAAGAAATGTTAATATAAAAAAATGCAGTAACAGAAATTAAACAAATACGTCTACTTATTAATTAATACATCAATCAAAAAAATCATATCAACAATGTACAAACTATTTTTAGCATGTGTTTTATTATTTACAATATCTACTAAAGCACACACAGCAGATCCCGAGAAAAATGCCGACAAAACTGGCACTATATTCGGAAAAGTATTAGACGCGAAACTAAAGCAACCCTTACCCTATGTTAATATTGTCATTAAAAACGGCAAAGGGACCATCTTAACTGGAGGTATCTCTACAGACGATGGTACTTTTAAAATCGAAAAAGTCGTAGCTGGCAATATTGTAGTAAGTATTCAATATATAGGCTACAAAACGTATAGCAAAAACATTACCATAGGTAAAGGTAACTACAAAGTAGATTTAGGCAGCATCCTACTTGAAGAAGAAACAGAAGGTCTCGATGCGGTTACGGTTGTAGCAGAAACATCCACTATTCAGCAAAAGGTTGACAGAAAAGTTATTACCATTGGAAAAGACCTGGCTGCTACTGGAACGGCCTCAGAATTAATGGTCGGTATTCCGTCTGTAAGCGTAGATACTCAAACAGGTGATATTAGCCTTAGAGGAAACCAAAATGTAAGAGTGATGGTAGATGGCAAATTATCCAATATACCTACAGCCCAATTATTAAAACAAATTCCTTCAACAGCTATTAAATCGATAGAGCTGATTACCAATCCTTCGGCTAAGTACAACCCTGAAGGTATGAGTGGTATTATTAATATCGTGCTACACAAAAATACCATGGTTGGCTTTAATGGAAATATAAGCATGAACTTATCTCATGAAGAAGAAGCTAAATTTAATAGTGCCATCAATTTAAATTACCGCACTGGCAAGTTTAATGTATATACTAATTACAGTAACAATATTGCTAAAAATGCCAATAACGGCCACGTAGAAAGACCTGAAAATAATTCTGAACAGTTTTTTGTGTTTTTAACGAACAGAAAATCACATTTATTTAAAGTAGGTGTTGATGTTTATATTAACGATAAAAACACGCTTTCTTTATTTACCAATCAAAATATTGCTGAAAACGGAACAACAAGTAGAACTCGGGCCATTTTTAACAACAATAGTGCTTTCAACCAAGGGCAAAGCTTTTTTGCAGATACTGAAAATAATTCGGGTCAGTATAACTTAAACTATAAACTGGATTTTAAGAAAGAAGGGCATCATATAGAACTGGAAGCAGATCATAATATTTTTGATGAAGAAAACCCGCTTGATTATTCTATATTTCAAGGAAACCAGGACGATTATAAAGATTTTAACGAAACAGACAGGGTAAGAACTACGGTTAATTTGGATTATGTTAATCCATTGTCTGATAGCTCTAAATTAGAACTGGGACTTCAAGCTCGATTATTTAATACAGATATCGATTATTCTTCTACAGGAGAATCATTTAATGAGACGGGAGTTTTAGCTCCTACGCCAAGTACGGTCTTCGATTACACCAGAGATATTTACTCAGCTTATGTTACGTATAGTAAAAAGTTTGACAAATGGTCTTACCAAATAGGTGCTCGTGCTGAAAATGTTAAAGTAGATGCGTTAGCTTTACAAACAGATGTTATCTCAAATATAACAACACCTATTGAATTTAATAATGATTATTTCGAGATATACCCTTCGGCTTTCTTTACCTACACGCCTTCTGAAAAGAATTCGTATCAATTAAGTTATAGCCGTCGCGTAGACAGACCTGGTATTGGTCAGGTTAATCCTATTAGAGAATGGAGTACACCGCTGGTTTCTGCTTTTGGTAATCAATCTTTAAGACCTCAGTTTACAAACTCTCTAGAATTAAATTACACAAGAAATTTAAAAGATCGTAAAGGAAGTGTTACTGCTGGGGTATTTTATCGTGCTATTTCCAATGAAATTAATAGAGCGCTATTTATTGACAGAAGTGACGTTAGTTCTGGTAGAATTATTTTAAATAACGATAACTTTGATGACACCTCTGCTTATGGTGTAGAAGTATCTACAAACTATCGCCCTACAAAATGGTGGAGCATAAATGGTAGTTTCGATTTATATTCTCAAACCCAAAAAGGTATTGCAGAGCGTTTAAATGCTCCTATTGAAACGGCAACCGTAAACAATATTATAACAGAGATAGACGAAGTTGATAACGTAGCTTGGAACTTTAAAATGTTCAATAACTTTAAAGTTAGCAAAATAATAAGCTTAACAGCTTTTGGATTTTACAGAGGACAGAACCAAAATATACAGTTTGATATAGACCCAATGTATTTCGTAAACCTTGGTGCCCGAGTAAGTTTTGCACAAGGAAAAGGATCATTCAATTTAAATTTTAACGACGTATTTAATACCATGCATTTTTCTGGATCTGGTACCAAACCTTATCAACAAGACGTTTTCTTTAACTGGGAAAGCCATACAGTGTCTGCTGGTTTATCTTATCGATTTGGTGGCGGAAAATACCGTGCAAAATCTCGTAAACGTCGTGACAATGATGAAAAATCTGGAGGCGGAGGCTTCCTTTAAGAACATTTAATACCTTGCAAAATAGTTGATGGTTGGTTATATAATGCAAGGTTATTAAATAGAGAACCCCCAAAGTAAATACTTTGGGGGTTTGTTTTTTGGATATTAAAACATGAAATATGACACAAAACGGATATTCAAAAAAATATTTTTAAATAAATTTCATCTTTTGCACAATAAACAAAAAATTCTAGCGTTAAACGTAACATACAATCTAACCAATTAACGGAGAATAATTATTTAGAGTTAGTCGTCTACATACACAAGAAATTCGTAAAAAAGATTTGTATAATTAAAAACTCGTAATTTTTATTTCGGGTTTTTTCTTTATAAGTGTTAAAAAGAAGTCAAAATATTAAAACCTATGTAATAACATAAGATTTTATACGTCTAATACATTAAGATTCTTCACATTAGTGTTAGTTGAAGTTGATTAATAGCTAGAAAAACCCGAAACTTAATCGTTTCGGGTTTTTTGTTTTTTTATAAGGAACCTATCACCATTTAATAATAGCACTTGCCCAGGTAAATCCGCTTCCAAAAGCCGCTAACACTACATGGTCACCTTCTTTTATTTTACCTTCTTCCCAAGCTTCAGTTAAAGCAATAATAACAGATGCTGCTGTAGTATTACCATATTTCATGATATTATTAAACACCTGATCATCCCTTAAAGCAAATTTCTTTTGGATAAATTGAGCTATTCGTAAATTAGCTTGATGCGGAATCAACATATCTATATCTTCTTTTTGCAAGCCATTCTTCATTAATCCCTCCATAATGACTTCACTAAAACGTACTACGGCATGTTTAAAAACAAAAGTACCATCCATATATGGGAAATAAGATATATCTTCTTCTTCAGATGCTAAAATTTCGGGCACCCAGTGTGCAATACTTGGTGAAGCCACAGTTAGTTTATCAGCATATCTCCCTTCACTGTGTAGATGGGTAGACAAAATACCTTTATTATTATCTTCTTCTCTAGATAATACACAAGCCCCTGCCCCATCACCAAAAATAACCGATACACCTCGACCTCTCGTCGTTTTATCCAGTCCATTACTATGGTATTCTGCTCCTATAACAAGAATATTTTTATACATGCCAGTTTTAATAAATTGATCGGCAACAGATATAGCATATACAAATCCAGAACATTGATTTCTTACATCTAAAGCGCCAATAGTGGGCATATCTAATATATCTTGTATTTGCACCCCACAACCTGGAAAATAGTAATCGGGACTTAAAGTTGCAAAAACAATAAAATCAATATCATCTTTTGTTAATCCAGAACGCTCAATAGCAATTCTCGCCGCCTTAGCTCCCATAATAGCAGATGTATCTTCGGTACCTTCCTTAATCCATCTACGTTCTTTTATACCTGTACGTTCTTGAATCCATTCATCATTTGTATCCATTAATTTAGACAAATCATCATTTGTTACAACATGATCTGGAAGATACTTTCCTAAACCTATTATTTTAGAATTATACATAACACATTTTTTCTTTAGGTAATACAAAGTACAACAAGTGCCATTAAATTCCAATTATTAAAACCCAAATTCTAGAAGACAATCTTACAAATAGTAGTGTCAGTTTGTCACATTTTTACTCTTGGTACTTTTTTTGACTTAAACAAAAACATAATAATTCATACAATTTAAACTTATATATTATGACAAAAGGAAATATTAATGTTTCGGTGGAGAATATCTTTCCCCTCATTAAAAAATTCTTATACAGTGATCACGAAATATTTTTACGTGAGTTAATTAGTAATGCAACAGATGCGACTTTAAAACTAAAGCATTTAACAAATGTTGGTGATGCCAAAGTTGAATATGGTAATCCGCAAATTGAAATCAAGATTGACAAAGACGGTAAAAAACTTCATATTATAGATCAAGGTTTAGGTATGAGTGCTGATGAAGTTGAGAAATACATCAACCAAGTAGCCTTTTCTGGAGCTGAAGAGTTTTTAGATAAATACAAAGATTCTGCTAAAGATTCTGGAATTATAGGGCATTTTGGTCTTGGTTTTTATTCTGCCTTTATGGTGGCTGAAAAAGTAGAGATTATTACAAAATCTTATAAAGACGAACCAGCTGCACATTGGATGTGTGATGGCAGTCCAGAATTCACATTAGAAGCTTCAGATAAAACAGAAAGAGGTACAGAAATCATTTTACATATTGCTGAAGATTCTACAGAGTTTTTAGAAGAAGGACGTATTAATGGGTTACTAGAAAAGTATAATAAGTTTATGCCAATTCCAATTAAATTTGGAACTAAAGAAATAAACGATCCAGACTTTACGCCTAAAACTACAAAAGACAAAGACGGTAAAGAAACAACCGAGCCTCACAAACAAATTACTGTTGATAAAATAATTAACAATCCGAATCCTGCGTGGACCAAACAACCTGCAGATTTAGAAGATCAGGATTATAAAAGCTTTTACCGTGAATTGTATCCAATGCAATTTGAAGAGCCTTTATTTAACATTCATTTAAATGTAGATTATCCGTTTAATTTAACGGGGATTTTATACTTCCCTAAAATGTCTAACGACATGCAAATTCAGAAGGATAAAATTCAACTGTACCAAAACCAAGTTTTTGTAACCGATAATGTTGAAGGTATTGTTCCAGAATTCTTAACAATGCTTCGCGGGGTTATTGATTCGCCAGATATTCCATTAAATGTATCACGTTCTTATTTACAAGCAGACGGTGCTGTAAAAAAGATTTCATCTTATATTACCAGAAAAGTAGCCGATAAATTAAAGTCGCTGTTTAATAACAATCGTGAAGATTTTGAAGCGAAATGGAACGATATTAAAATCGTTATTGAATACGGGATGCTTTCTGAAGAAAAATTCTTTGAAAAATCAGATGCTTTTGCATTATACCCAACTGTTGATGGTACCTATTATACATATGATGAGTTATTCAATAAAATTAAAGCAAGCCAAACAGATAAAGATGGTAAGTTAGTAATTCTTTATGCTTCAGATAAAGATGCGCAACATAGTTATATTGAATCTGCCAAAGCTAAAGGTTATGAAGTATTATTATTAGATTCTCCTATTATATCGCATTTAATACAAAAACTAGAATCTACTAAAGAAAATATAACATTTGCACGTGTTGATGGGGACCATGTTGACAATTTAATTAAGAAAGACGAAACCACTATTTCTAAATTAGATGAAGATCAGAAAAAAGCACTAGACGATTTATTAAAAGAAGTGATTCCTTCTGAAAAATTCACAGTACAACTAGAAGCAATGGATAGTGATGCATCTCCTTTTATTATTACGCAACCAGAATTTATGCGTCGTATGAAAGAAATGCAGGCTACAGGTGGTGGCGGTATGTTTGGTATGGGTAATATGCCAGAAATGTACAACTTAATCGTTAATACAAATTCTGAATTGGTTGGTGAAATTCTTGATACTAAAACCAAAAAGAAACAAGAACGTTTAATAACCCAAAGTTTAGACTTGGCACGTTTATCTCAAGGTCTATTAAAAGGCGAAGAGTTAACAAACTTCATTAAGCGTAGTTATGAGATGATTAAGTAGTTTTGACTAGGCTCAACTACCAGTTTGGGCTATGTTACCATACTGTCATTGCGAGGAGCTTTTTTAAGCGACGTGGCAATCTCACGATGCTATCTTAAATATTAATATAGATATGAAAACCACTTTGTGAAAGCAAGGTGGTTTTTGTTTTTATAAAATTAAAGAACATTCGTTATAATTAATCAAAATTTTGAAATTGTAAAGACCTGTTTAATAACTTATTGCACACTGCTGTTAAATCAGTTTTATATAATAAAGCCCCTTCTAGATATTTAAGAATATATAAAAGATGTATATCACATAATGTTATATATCCTATATTTGGGTGTATAAAGAACATATGTTCTTTATACTATTGTTATAACCAATTTAACGACTCCGAAATAACATCTTTTTTCATATGATTAAACTTGAAAAAATAACTTCACCCCCAACTTTCTCTAATCAATTGGAAAATAAGATATTGTACTCTAATCATTACGATGACATTTCAATATCATATCAATCTACTTATACAATAAAGTATGTTATTGATGGTCTAAAACATTATAACTATAATAATCAAGATATTGAAGTTTCAAAAGGTCAATACTTAATTTTAAATAATGATAGTCAAATTACTACTGAAGTAAAAAAAGGAACAAAAGGCTTATCATTATTCTTATCTTCTAAATTGATTAATGAAATATCTCATTTTTACTCAAGCAGTAATTCTTCAATTAAATTTCTTGAAATTATTCAAAGAAATTCAAACCAAAAAATAAACAACTTACTTAATGAGATAGTTTATTTATATGAGAACAACCAAACTGGTTTCAAACAACAAATAAATGATTTATTTATTATAATTTCAGAACTAATTGTTCAAGAGCAAGTTTCAATTGATAATAACTTTATAAATTTAAACATAGTCAAACACGACACAAAAAGAGAGTTATATAAATCAATAACAGAAGCTAAAGAATATTTGAATGATAATTTTAAAGAAAAAATCTCACTTGATATAATTAGTAGAGATATTGGAATTAGTAAATATTATTTACACAGAATTTTCAGAGAAATTAATGGAAATACGCCTCTTGAATATTTAAAAAATATTCGTTTAGAAAAAGCAAAAAACGAACTTCAATATTCAAATAGTACTATTTTTGAAATTGCCTTTAAATGTGGTTTTGACAGTACGTCCTATTTCTCTAACATATTTAAAAAGCATATTGGGTTATCACCAACTCAATTCAGGAGAACTTTATAAAATCAGCAAGATTTTATAAATCAACATTGAAAAACTACTCTACTTTTGGTTTAAGAAAACTAAAGGTAAATGATTGAAAAAATAGCACATATTACGGATTTACATCTGGATGAGCAGTTTCCTTTTGATGACCACACATCTGCAAGAGAACGATTTGATAGTATTCTGAACAATATTAAAAAGAATAATATTAATGATATTGTGTGTACAGGTGATATTGGGAAAAACAAAGGTATTACATATTTTTTTGAGCAACTTAAAAAGTTAAATTTTTCAATCACCTTAGGTAATCACGATAACTTTACAGAAATTGTTAAACGTTATAATTGGGGAGCAAATTATGATTCAAAAAAAATATATCGGAGTGTTCTCGAAAATCACTTCAAATTTATTTTTTTAGACTCTTCCTCAGGAACTATTGATATTAAACAACTCATCTGGCTTGAAAAAGAACTTATATCGTCTAAACCAACTATCATTTTTATTCATCATCCAATAATTGGACTTAATTTAAAAGTAGATGAAATCGGAAAGTTGAAAAACAGAAAAGCCCTCACCAAAATACTAACAAAAGTAACAAATGAAATTACCATTTATTGCGGTCATTATCATATGGAAAGTACTTTAGTCTATAAAAACATTACACAATTTATTACACCTGCGGTTGCTTTTCAAATTAAAAAAAGTATTGATAAAATAAAAATAGATACAACTATCTCTGGTTACAGAATTATTCAAATTGAAAAAACTAAACTTTCCTCAAAAGTTAAATTTCTAAATAATGCAAACTAAAAAGCAATCATTCATTGAAAGCTTAGCTAATGTGACTGTTGGTTTTTTAATTACCATAATTTCATTACATATTATATTCCCGCTATTAGGAATAGAAAACCACTCTGGTAAAAATATTTTAATAACAATCTATCTAACCATTTTGAGTATTTCAAGAAATTATATTTTAAGACGGTACTTTAATAGGAGGCAATAGTGAAACGTGGATAAATAACTGGTTACAACAATGTATAAAAACATAGGGCGGTTTAGATTTGCTAAAAAGTCTATGTTTATTTACCCCCTGCTGGTGCCAGTTTGCAACTGGTACCCAAAAAAAGCAAGCAAGATTTACTCATTATCAAAATCAAACAATTCTTTGGGGTGAATTTCCAAGCCTTCAGCCAAAGCCAAAATGGTTTTCATAGAAGCTCCATGTTCTCCCTTTAACACGCGGTACACTTGTTTAGGTTCTATTTTTCCTATCGATGCTACAGTCATCACATCTTTATTATACTTTTTAAGCAATAATTTTAGATGTTCTCCAAATGCTTTATAATATACCTTGTTGTTTTTCTTCAATTACGTACTATTCTCACCTTGTCTTTACTCTAGATACCTCCATCCAAATCAGCATAATACTCTTCAAACTCAAACAGTATATCAAACAATTCTTTAGGGTGAATACGTAAACCAGTAGCAACGTCAATAAAAGTACTTAAACGACAATCAATTTTGTTATTTGCTACATCACTAATTCTGGCAGCAGTAGTATTACATTTCTCGGCTATCTTACTATAAGGAATATCTCCTTTAGTTTCTTTAACCTTTTTTGCAATCAGTTCCTTAATTTTTTTTGTCTTGTACTCATTCATAATCGCCATGTTTATCGCAATTTGAACCTTCTATTCAATAAATTCATTACCGAATTCGGTAATGAGTAAACATTTTACTATATTTGTAAGAACTTTACATTAAAAATGTAAATTTGCGATTCTTCGTATAGAAAATATTTGAAGCGGTCGCTTAGAGTCTCACATCATAAAACTGGTAATTTTTGCACTGAGATGATAAGCAGATAGGCTCACGTCTTTTTGGCGTGGGCTCTCTTATCGGTGTGCGGTATACCAGTACCTATGATGCGATAAGTTGAGTTCCACGCCTTTTTTTGTTTCCATACAATAAGGCGCCAGGTGTTAAACTTGTTTCAATACCCATCAACTAAGGCATGCCAAAATTGAGTTTCACCAACCTAAAATATATTCTATGGAAAAAACAGAAGTATTGCCAGACAGTTTTATACTGCCTCTTTACGGTATTATTGCCACATTAATTGTACTTATAGATAAATCTGAGCTAAAAAACAATGTTAAAACACATTGCAAAACAGGCTTAAAGGTTATGGGTATTATTTACGCAGGTAAGAGCTACAATACGGGCACACATCTTTTTATACCAAAAAGAGTACGATGGGTTTTTTACCATCTTCCCCACTGCGTATTTTAACAATAGGGAACTCATTTCTGCAAATACCATAGTTATAAATATAGAGCTGTGCGTTAAAACCAACAGCATTGCCGCTGTAGTTTAGTGGTGCAAAAAATATCTGCTCAGCTAATAAGTTGATACGTAGAATTAATTTTAGCAACCAAAGTTAAAGCCACTTAGCAAAAGCTGAGTGGTTTTTGTATAATGTGGTTGTTGACTTTGTGAAATTTTCAACTAACTTCGTTCTTCTACCGATAGTTAGGTAACAACCGATAAAATGCACTAAAACGGAATTTTATCTTTGCATTACCTGTAAGCTTGAAAAAAGAACTGTAACAAATCAAAAAATGAATCGTCGTTATTACTGAGTAATATTCTTCATATTAAATCATAATAATGGCAATTATCAAAAAGTATTTTTCCCTATTAATTCTAATATCTATTTTACTATCTTCTTGCAAGACGAATTCTAATAAAAATTCTATCGTCAACATATATAAACATAAAGTGCCAATAAAATCTTTTAATGAATTTATTGATGCTAAAATGAAAGAAATGAATATCAATGGTCTCTCTTTAGCAATAATTAACAATGGTCAAATTGCCTATCATACGGTTAAGGGTTATGCAGATGTAGAGGAAAAAAAATTGGTAACCAATGAAACACTATTTGAAGGGGCTTCAATCTCAAAGCCCTTGTTTGCTTATACAGCTATGAAATTAGTTGATGATGGACTCTTAGACATAGACAAACCATTATATAAATATTGGAAGGATAAATACCATGGCATAAGTGATGATGATTTTGAAGCCTTTAAGACAATCACAGCCCGAATGGTATTATCGCATTCTAGTGGTTTTCCCAACTGGAGAAGTGATTGGAATCATTTAGACCTGTTATTTAAACCAGGCACAGCCTTTGGTTATTCAGGAGAAGGTTATATGTATTTGGAAAGGACAATAGAAATTATATTGAATACGGATTATAAGGGAGTTGAAAGATATTTTCAAAATAAAGTAGCCTCACAACTCAAAATGTCAAATACATCATATTTGCCAAACGCAGAAATGTTCATAAAAAAGGCAAGTCCTTACAGGGGAGATTTAAAACTTGAACGAAAAGAAAAATCTCCTCCTGAATTCAACGCAGCCGCAATGGTGCACTCTGAAGCGCTTGATTATTCAAAGTTTGTATGTGCATTGTTAGACAGAAAAGGACTTACCGAAAAATCCTTGAATGCTTTATTTACAGATAATACTTTAATAACTAAAGAGTCAGATTTTGGAAAAGATGGAGTGGAGGCATGGACATTAGGACTCAGTAAATATAAACTAAATAGCAAAACACTATATGGCCATATAGGAAATAATGAAGGCTTTACAGCCATGTTTTTAATGGAGAAAGATACGAAGTGGGCAATTGTGGTCTTTACTAATGGCGAGCTGGTCTCGGAATTTGGGTTTGATTTATTTAGATATTTGAATCAAAATAATTGAAATGAAAATTATAAATAGGCAATTAAACAAAACTAATAAAGCCAATAGGTAACACCATGTATAATATATCGCTAATACTTCCCTATTTACACCCCCCTCGGATTTTCTATTCTGTTTGTATTTGCTAAATTAGAGTACTGAAACACGCAACGAAATCATACAAGGAAACACGTTGTATGGAATTTAGTGTAAACTCTAATCTTTAACTTGTGTAAACCACGTCACTTTATAAACATTTGCAGACTATTATGAATATAATTGAGAAATTAAAGTATCACGAAAAAAATGAACTTGAAGAATGGTTAGATAATGATGAAAAGATATCTCGAAAATTCCTAAAGGGATTAGTCAAATTTTCTAGAGACAATCTAGATGAAGTCAAACAATATTGTATAAATACAGTTCCAACCGAATTTTCAAGTTTGAGTATTATCTATGAAGCCTTTTCTGAATATTCAACTGATTTTAATGAGTTTTTATTTGAGGAAATACAAAGAGTAGTTAATCTAGCAAAAAACAAGAAAATTAAACCTGAATATTTAGACGTTCTTACTGATATCGAAACAGAAGATATTTACTCTAAATCGGAAGAGGTTTATATCAAAATTATGGAATTTTTGACTTTTAGCCTTAAGTTAGAAAATGATAAGAACTTCAACATTGCGCTTTTAGATGTAATAAGTTGGTATCTAATTGAACTTGACGAAGATGATGAAATTTCGGAATCAGAAACTTGGATTAATCGAATAAAAAAACTAGCGAATAATGGAGATTTGAGTGTACAAATTAAAGCTCGAGAAGTCCTTAAGGATTCAGATATTTCGAGCTCTTTAAGTCCTTTTTCTTTTATTGAAAAAATTAAAGGAATATTTAAATAAGCTGTATACTCCACTAGCGCTCGACTCCGTCGGGTGCTAATACAAATAATCAAAGAGCTATCATCTTTAAATATTATTTTTATAAATATAGAGCTGTGCGTTAAAACCAACAGCATTGCCGCTGTAGTTTAGTGGTGCAAAAAATATCTGCTCAGCTAATAAGTTGATGTGTAGAATTAATTTTAGCGACCAAGGTTAAAGCACTTAGCAAAAGCTGAGTGGTTTTTGTATAATGTGGTGGTTGACTTTGTGAAATTTTCAACTAACTTCGTTCTTCTACCTACAAGATTCCGTTTCAATAAATTTTATCATTGTATTGGCTTTAATTTTAAAACAATAACCAAAAGTAAATGTTTAAGTTTATATTATTTGTAAACATATATATTTACTTTTTTGTATATTTGTAAACTTATATATTTACAAAAAATGAGAAACAAGCGAAAACTTTTAATTGAACAATTGGACCAAAAACTACAACCATTCTCTGAAACTAGAAAGGTCCTGGTCCCAGAACGTGGATGGATAAATACAATACGAACAACACTCAACATGACAATGGCTCAACTTGGCTCTAAACTAAATATTACAAGACAAGGTGTAAAAGGAATTGAGGCAAGTGAAGCTAGTGGCACGATAACACTCAATTCCTTAAAGGATATAGCCAAGGCAATGGATTTAAAATTGGTATATGCACTGGTTCCAAAAAATGGAACCGTCAACGATTTAATACAAATAAAAGCTGAAAATCTGGCAAAAAAAATAGTGTTACGGACCAATCAAAATATGAAATTAGAGAACCAAGGCATTGGAGATGAAAAGATAGCCAAAACGATAAAGGATCTTGCAGATGAAATAAAACGAGAGATGAGAAAGTCACTATGGGATTAGAACTCGATTATAAAGACGGGCAGACACCATTAGAAGAGGAAGAAAAAGAAGGTCTTAAAATAAAGTCAATTACTACTCAAGAAGAACTGGATGAATTTGAGCAATTGAACATTGAAAAAGCAGTCGAATGGACTATTCACACGAAATTGAAACCTGAAAATATTTTGACAGAGAAGTTTATTAAAAACTTACACAAAAAAATGTATGGTGATGTATGGAAATGGGCAGGTGAATTTAGAAAAACTGAAAAAAATATCGGAATTCCGTGGACAAAAATTGGAATCGAATTAAAGAATTTACTGGACGACACAAAGTATTGGATTGAAAACAAAACATATTCTCCAGAAGAAGTTGCTATTAGGTTTAAACATAGAATAGTATCTATTCATTGTTTTCCTAATGGAAATGGAAGGCATTCAAGAATGATGGCGGACATTGTTATCGAATCAATGTTTGGGAAAGAAATATTCTCGTGGCATCAATCAAATATGGTTAAAGCTAACGAAACAAGAAAAGAGTATATTAATGCCTTAAGAAAAGCTGACAATGGGAACATTGCACCATTAATTAAATTTGCAAAAAACTAAAGTGAACATTGCCTATAAGTAATTGCTCGTTCTCACCTACTTATAAAAACCCTCACTGATTTTTAGTTTGGTGCGTACTTGCAAATTTACGTGCTAACCCACAAAACAACTCATAGCAAAAACAAAGTATTTTTTTGTATAATGTAGCTATTGACTTTGTAAAATTTTCAACTAACTTCGTTCTTATCTGCCGAAAGACAGGTAACAACTTAAAATGCATTGAAACGGAATTTTATCTTTGTATGCTCTACAAGTTATCAAAAAATCAATTCAAATGGACGAACTAAAAAGTTACATCAATTCAAAAATAAACATTGAAGAAGAGCAGTTAGAGGAAATTCTTCAATCCTTTGAAATGAAAACCTTTGAAAAGGAAAAAACGATTATTCGTAAAGGGCAGCATGTAACTAAATATTATTTCATTGCTTCGGGCGGAATACGTATGGTACTGGACGCTCCAGAAAAAGAAATTACAGCTTGGGTAATTTTTGCAGGAAACTTCTTTAGTGATTTAGAGTCACTTCGTAGCGGTCAGGTGTCAAAAGCAAAAACTTTGGCATTGGGCACAACCACTATATATAGCATTGAAGCTAGGAAAATGGAATCCTTTTATGAAAAGTTCCCAATATGGCAAGTTTTTGGTAGACTGATAATAGAGGATGCTTTTTTAAATGTAGTGCAAACACTCATCTCTTTTCAGACAATGGATGCCGAAAGTAGATACTTGCGATTACTGCAACATTCGGATATGATTAATAAAATACCGCTAAAACAACTTGCTTCATATTTGGGTATCACGCCTAACTCTCTTAGTAGAATAAGAAAAAATATTCGATAAAAATCATTAATTACCAAATGGTAATTTTACGAGGCTGAAAACGCTGAATCTTTGCATCATCAAATAATAATAAAACAATTATGATGATCAAGATGATATTGACATGTTTCTTATTTGTAGCTCAACTCCCTTCAAATAAACAAAAACAATCTACAGGAACAATTACTATACAAATCTCTGGAGTCGAAGAATCGAAAGGAATACTTTATATCTCTCTTTATAATTCTGCTAGAGGATTCCCAACTTCTAAAGAGTTTGTGGTTAAAACCTATCGTATTGAAGCAGTGAAAGGAAAACAAAAATTCACTATACCTGAAATACCTTATGATGAATATGCTATCTCCTGCTTTCATGATGTTAATTCTAACAACAAAATCGATACTAATTTTCTTGGCATTCCAAAAGAAAAAGTAGGTACTTCCAACAACCCCTCGTCAAGTGGCATTCCAAGCTTTGAAGATGCTACATTTCAGTTAAATAACACCACTATAAACTTACAAATCCGTCTTAACTAAAAGACTTCATAATTCAAATTATACAATATTACAATCATGAATGTATTACGAAATATATTGATAATCTTATTGGCTGCATTATGCCAAATGACCTCAGCACAAATAACGGGAGAAGTAAACGTATTAGATAGAGATGTTTTCTACGTAAATTACACTCCTTCATTATCTACAAACGATTTTGAATATCAGCGATTTAGTTCAAAATTAGGAATACCTCCAATACACATTAAAAAACTTTCTCTTTATAATACCGTAGGGATAGATATGCATAATTTTAATTACCAAAACAATTTGTCTTTGATTCCTACATCAAATTTAGAACGTTTTTACAATATAAATCACAGTCTTTTCTCTAATTATAAATTCTCGAATAAATGGAGCTTAAACGCTTTAAGTAACTTATTCATTAATTCTAATTTGGAGGATGAATTATCTGGAGATGATTTTAATTTTAATGGAACTATTTATGTAGAACGTACTTTTTTAAGAAAGAATGGCAGTTATTTTTTAGTTGGACTGGGTGCTGCTTATATGACCTTAAACGGTAACACTAATCTCACACCAATGATACATGTTAAAGCACGGTTAGATGAGCATTGGTCTTTTGTTGTTGGATTACCAAACACCTACATAAAATGGGATATTAACAAGAGTCACAGTCTAAAGGTCTTGGGAGAACTTAATGATTTTTCTGCCAATATTAACAGCATACCCGAACTAAACAATGCCGACAAAGCAGTATTCACTACAGCATCTGTTGGTTTGGAATACAATTATTGGATAGGCGCTTCTTTAGGTGTTATGCTTAGAGGGCATTATCCTGTTTGGGACAACTATGAACTACGAAATTCAAATAATGATGCTATTTACAAATTTGATTCAGGTTTTAACCAACCAATTATCAGTATTGGTATCAAGTTTAATCCTTTGAGAAATCTACAAAATGGACTCAATCCATTTTAAATTTATTACGGACAAAAATATATTTAGTTCTAGAGTATTATTAAAATTGGGAATACCTCTATCTGTTCCTGCTTCTTTTTTCGAGGATTTCAGGTTATTTGTTGAACAAACTAGATTTGGTTCAGGCTAGTTATAATTGTTTTAGCGATGCCAAAACAAAAACTTCGGCTCATTGCACACTTGATAGGTTTGTTCTACGAAACGTTTTACTTATCATATACTCAACGTTAAACAAACCTAAGTCAACACTAAAAATATTCGATTAAAAACCAAAGTCGTTTTTTGACATATTCCCATCTCGTATTTTAACAATAGAGAACTCATTTCTGTAAATATCACTGTTATTAATATAGAGCTGTGCGTTAAAACCAATAATATTTCTGGCGTAGTTTAGTGATGTAAAAAATATCTGTTCTAACAAAATACAAAAACCTATCGAGCAAAAAATGAAACTTCTTAGACAAACAGATTTTCTGAAAAATGTGTTTCTTGCAAGGGCATGAAAATAAAATCCATAGAATTGTTCGGGAAAACGTTGTTCAACTGGGTTACTATTTACGAACTCATTAAAATGCCCACGCCCATGCCCGAAAACGAGGCTGGGTTTGTTTACAGAAAAACAAAAAACTGGTAGAAGAACTCATCATGTTTAGTGATGAAAATATGGAGCTCGCCTATGTGATGACCAAGGGCGCTCCTGGTTTTGTAAAACTGGCCAAAAACCATTGGACTGTACATAAAATTAACACCAATCAATGCTTGGTACAAATGAATGTTACCATGCGCCTATCTAAATTCATGGGCTCTTTTCTAGGCGGAATCATTACAAAAGAAATGACCAAACAAGTCGTGACGGTTCTCGACGATTTAAAAATCTATGCAGAAATAGGTGAAATATCTGAAGCGAAAAAAGTACAAATAGCAAAACTAAAAAAGAAAAGCTCCTAAAATAAAACGGTATTAGAAGAATAACCATTAAGGGTTTCCTCAATGGTTATTTTCTCAACAACTTTAAGCACCCAAATCATAACTTTTGCCCCATGCACATAAACTTTCAAAAATAGGGAGTAAACTTTCTCCTTTACTGGTAAGTATATAGCGAACACCAAGAGGAATGGTATCGGGAATAGTCTTTTTAATAATAATTTTTTGCTTTTCTAAAGTGTTTAGTTTTCTACTTAAAACCTGTTCCGATATGTTTGGTAACTCTTCCTTCATCAAATGAAAACGATTAGCTCCTTGCGAAATTGAAAATATAATTTGAGAAACCCAACGCGAACCAATAACATCAATAGCTACATTTAATGCACATCTTTCATGCAAATATTTTTCATTTATAGAATTCGTTGAATTTTTTTTACGCATAACCACCATATTTTATAGCTCACTATTTTGTTAGTTATTGTGTAAAACAAAATGCTTGCTCAATTTTGCAATAAAATTACAAAAGAATATAAAACTAAAAATTTAGGATGAAAAAAATAATAGTGTTATTAGCAATTGCAATTTGTGTTTTCGGTTGCAAAGAATCAGAAAAAAAAGCCAATACTCAAACAAATGCAGAAGTAAAATTATATGTCTTAGACGGCGGTTCTATTTTGGTAAACAAATTAGAGGTTTTCTCTCAAGACACGACATACACAGGACAATCAAAACAACTTGCAGACCCTTATTTTGTAATTACACATCCAAAAGGAAATTTAATTTGGGATGCAGGTTTACCAGAAAGTTTAGTTGTCGATAATCCTGTTACAGATCCCTCTGGCGTTTTTACAATGCAAAGACCAGATTCATTAATAAATCAATTAAAATCCATTAACCTTAAAATTGAAGATTTTAAATACATTGCATTATCACATAGCCATTTTGACCATATTGGGCATGCCAATTATTTTAAAAATGCCACTTGGTTAGTACAAGAAAGCGAATATAATTTTATAACCAGCGATTCAGAAAAATCAAAAAAAACAGATGTTTATAACTCAATAAAGGAGTTAACCAATATTAAAAAATTAAATGGTGATTTTGATGTATTTGGAGATGGAAAAGTGATTATAAAAACAATGCCTGGACATACCATAGGGCATCAAGTTTTATATGTTGAGGCTGGTTTAAAAAAACCTATTCTGTTAACTGGAGATTTATATCATTTTGAAGAAAACCGAAAAAACAGAGGCGTTCCATCATTTAATCATGATGTAGAAGAAACTTTAAAAAGCATGACCGATTTTGAAGATTTTGCTAAAAAAAATAATGCAGAAATAATTATTCAGCATTCCAAAAAAGATTATGAAAAACTACAAGCCTTATTGAAAAAATAACACTCAAATTGGCTCTTAAAAAATTTTTACAACAAAAAAACAACCCCTGACATAATACGACACAAACCCAAATAACTTTGCATGTAAGTTTAATAATTAAAATCAATTTAAAAAATGAGAAATGCAGTAAACTGGTTTGAAATCCCAGTAAAAGATTATCAAAGAGCTAAACAATTTTATGCAACGGTTATTGGTACAGAGATTATAGACCACCCCATGCCAGAAGACAATATTAAGTATGGTGTTTTTGCTTACGATATGGAAAATAAAGGTGTTGGAGGTGCTATAATTCAAGGAGAAGGGCAAACACCTACAACAGATGGTCCAACGATCTATTTAAATGGCGGAGACGATTTAGGCTTATCACTTTCTAGAGTAGAACCAAATGGCGGTAAAATAATGATGCCAAAAACAGATATTGGAGAAAATGGATTTATGGCTCAGTTTATAGATACCGAAGGTAATAGAATTGCACTACACTCTATGATGTAGTCACAATAAATCACGGAAGTGATTTAAAATTATTCAATCAAAAAACAACAAGATAGTGGATTGTAAAGCAGTTCACTATCTTTGTTACTATGTCTCAATTATCAAGACTTATAGCGATACTAACCCTGTTAAAATCGAAACGCCTTTTAACAGCCAATGAGCTTGCTAAAAAGTTTGATGTTAGCGTAAGAACCATTTACAGGGACATTAGAAAGCTTGAAGAAGCTGGCGTACCTGTCACAACCATAGAAGGCAGAGGCTATTCCTTAATGGACGGTTACTCTGTTGCACCCGTACAGTTTACCGAAAAACAAGCCAATGCTTTAATCACAGCAGAGCAATTAATAAATCAATCGAAAGACACTTCCTTTGTCGAAAATTTTAATGAGGCTTTAATCAAAATTAAATCTGTTTTTAGAACTTCCATTCAGAAAAAAAGTGAATTATTACAAAGTAAGATCCATATTTTCAATCCAACTTACGAAAACATTTCCAGTAATGCCCTCTCCGAAATACAACTGGCAATTACCAATTTCAACTTTATAGAAATTAATTACCGTAAAGCAAACGATACCGATGTTTCCTTCAGAAAAATAGAACCCTACGCCATGTATTCTACCCAACACAAATGGATTTTAATTACCTGGTGCCATTTAAGACAAGATTATCGTTCTTTTAGAGTTGATAGAATTCAACATTTTAAAATTCTACAAGAAAAATTTGAAGATAGAAAATTTAACCTTCAGGCTTATTTTCAGTCATGCCCTTATGGTGAAAAATAATCTTTATTTAGTACTTTTAATACTTCAAAATTCTTTCTATTCAGATAAGAAACAATTACTAGTATTCAATATAAAATGGCTAAAAGAATTATAGGTGTAGATGTTGCGAGAGCTTTGGCTGTTATTGGAATGATCATTGTAAATTTTAAAATGGTATTTGGCCAGAAAGGTCAAAGTTGGCTCGGTGTTTTTTCTAGTATTTTTGATGGTAAGGCTGCTGCTACCTTTGTTGTTTTAGCTGGTATTGGACTGGCATTTATGACCAATTCCTCAATTAAGCAAAAGGAGGCATTAAAACTAAAAAAAGCAAAACTGAAAATTCTAAAAAGAGCGCTGTTCCTTTTTATTATTGGTCTTTCCTATATCTTTATTTGGCCTGCAGATATTTTACATTTTTACGGGATTTACATGCTTATAACTTTACCTTTTATTAAAAGCAAACCAAAAACCATAGCACTCTTTTCTTTATTACTCATTTTTATATACCCACTTCTTATGTTCTTTTTTAATTATGATACGCATTGGGATTTTTCCACCTACTCGTATCAAGATTTTTGGACATTCGAAGGTTTTTTTAGAAATCTTTTTTACAATGGATTTCACCCTGTTATCCCCTGGGCTGCATTTATGCTTATCGGCTTATGGCTCGGAAAGCAAAATTTAAATGATAATGCATTCTTAAAGAAAGCACTTTGGGTGAGCTTATCTATTTTTATAATAGTACAAATAACTTCCAAATTATCAATTCATTTCCTTTCTGAAGGAAATAAAAATGTTGCTAACGACTTATCACAAGTCCTAGGAACCAGCCCCATGCCTCCTCTACCAATTTATATGCTCTCTGGAAGCAGTATTGCCATTTTTATTATTTCTATTTGTATTTTAATATCTCGTAAATTCAATAATAATATTATCATTATTACCTTAACAAAAACAGGACAATTGGCCCTTACATTTTATGTGGCTCATGTTATTATTGGAATGGGCGCTATTGAAGCGTTTAACACAACAGAATTAGGAATGTACACATTGAATTTCTCTATAACCTACGCCTTAGTATTTAGCTTGTTTTGTATTATTTTTGCTGTTATATGGACCAAATATAAAAAATCAGGCCCTTTGGAATGGATCATGAGGAAATTAACCGATTAAATAACCTACTATAAAAACAAGACAGCTTACATGAAAATCCTCTCTACCAATATCGCTAAACCAACTTCTGTTATTTGGAACGAAAAAGAACTAACTACAGGCATCTATAAAAAACCAACAAATACACCAGTTTACTTAGGAAAAGAAGGCGTACATAATGACGAGGTTTCAGACAAAAAAGTACATGGTGGGACATTTAAAGCTTGTTATATATTTTCTGAAACGCATTACGCTTATTGGAAAAACCGCTATCAAAATTTAGATTGGGATTATGGTATGTTTGGTGAAAACCTTACAGTTTCTAATTTAAACGAAAAAGACATTTATATTGGTGATATTTATGAGATTGGAGAGGCTTTAGTACAAGTGACGCAGCCTCGGGAGCCTTGTTTTAAATTCGGTATTAAATTTGGGACTCAAAATGTATTAAAAGAATTTATAGAACATGGCTTTTCTGGAACCTATGTTCGTATTTTAAAAGAAGGATTGGTTAAAAATGGAGATCCTATCAAGCTAATTGAGCAAGCAAAAAACAGCTTAACCACTTGGCAATTTTTTGATTTATTATTTTCAAAAAACAAAAATGAAACCTTAATTAAACGAGCTATTGAGAATGAAGCTTTACCGTTGAGGAAACGAGAAAAACTGAAAAAGTTCATAAAATAAACAGAGTTAATTTTGATGTATCTTTGTGGCATAAAATTTATACATGTCATTTAAAGACTTACAATTAAACAGACCTATTTTAAGAGCTATCGCTGAAACGGGTTATGATGAACCTACATTGGTTCAAGAAAAAACCATTCCTTTAGTTTTAAGTAAAAAGGATGTTATCGTTTCTGCCCAAACTGGCACAGGAAAAACAGCCTCTTTTGCTTTACCAATTTTACAACTTCTATTTGATAAACAAGACGCTTCAAAAAAAGGAAAAAAAATCCGTGCTTTAATTGTTAGTCCAACACGTGAATTAGCGATACAAATTGGAGAAAATTTCAAGAACTACAGTACGTATACAAACTTAACAAGCACTGCGATTTATGGAGGCACTTCTATAGAGCCGCAAATAGATGTCTTAAAAAAAGGAGTCGATATATTAATTGCAACCCCTGGTCGTTTACTCGATTTACACAAACAAGACATTGCCAACCTGGACTATATAGAAACTTTAGTTTTGGATGAAGCCGATTTAATGTTGGATATGGGTTTTGTCGATGATGTGAAAAAAATTGAACGCCTTTGTACCAAGGAAAAACAAATTTTATTATTCTCTGCTACAATACCTTATAAAGTAGAGCAATTAGCAAATACTATTTTAAAAGCACCAGAACGGATTGAAGTCGCTCCAAATTCATCGACATCAAAAAACATTAATCAAGCACTTTATTATGTTCCAAAACCTAATAAGATAGAACTGTGCTTACATTTATTAAGAAACACGATAAAAGGGAGCACCCTTATTTTTAGACGCACAAAATTTGGAGTTCAAAAATTAGAACAGACCTTATTGAAAAATGGCTACAAAGTTGAGAGCATTCATGGTGATAAAAGTCAAAATTTAAGACAAGAGGCTTTAAAAAATTTCAAATCAAACCATGTTAATATTCTAATTGCGACAGATGTAGCTGCTCGTGGTATTGACATTAATGATTTAGATGCCGTTATTAATTTCGATTTACCCAATGTTCCAGAAACTTATGTACATCGAATTGGGCGTACAGCCAGAGCTGGAAATACTGGAGCATCTTACTCATTTTGCTCGGCAGATGAAAAAAATTATGTAAAAACAATCCAGCAGCTTATTCAGATTCAAATAGACGTTATAGAAGACCACCCATACCCCTTAGACCCAAAGGAAAAGCCCATTATTCATAAATCTAAAAAAACGGGGAGTAAACATAAAAAGGGCCGTAAAAGCGAAGCTTCTAAAAAGAAAAAGAAGCGTTGGTACTAATTAATTGGAGATTTCGTTATATAAACACATACCTTCGCAGAAATTAACCGACGCTATATTTATAATTTATTTTATGAATAAAACTCTCAATACAAATAAATGAATTTTACAAACCCATTAGTTTATGGTATTCCATGTTTTTTAGGACTTATTTTAGTCGAACTTACCTATAGTAAAACGCACAAAAATAAAGACCTTTATAAATGGAAAGACTTGGTATCAAGCCTTACCATGGGAATTGGATCTGTAATTTTAGCGCCTTTAATCAAAACTATTTCTGCTATTATAATCTTTAATTATTTATACGAATTATGTAATCCAATGATCGATGGCGTTCGCACAAATATTATGGGATGGCAATCTTTTGGTTACACTTGGCCTATTTGGCTAATTTGTCAGTTTTTAGATGATTTTACCTATTATTGGTTTCACAGACAAAATCATATGGTACGCTTTTTATGGGCAGCACATATTGTACATCACTCCTCTGAAAATTTTAATCTCGGAACTGCCGTTCGTAATGGCTGGTTTACTATTTTATATAAACCTCTATTTTACATGTGGTTACCTATTATTGGCTTCCCGCCTGAAATGGTTATAGTTTGCTTAGGTATTGAGGCCCTTTGGCAATTTCAATTACATTCTACATATGTTCCAAAAATGGGGATTATCGAAAAAATATTTAACACCCATACTATGCATCAAGTGCATCATGCTAAAAACTTAGAATATATGGATAAAAATCATGGCGGTTTTTTAAATATATTTGATAAAATATTTGGTACTTGGAAAGAATTAGATGATGATATTGATATCGCTTATGGAGTTACAAAACCACCAAATTCTTATAATCCTTTGATAATATTAACGCATGAATACAAAGATATTTGGAATGACATGAAAAAAAGTTCCAATTTATATCACAAGTTTATGTATGCCTTTGGCCCTCCTGGATGGAGCCATGATGGAAGCTCATTAACGATCAAACAAATGCGTGAATTGGCAAAAAAAAACAAATTGAATACCCCTTAAATTATGAATACGATTCAAAAAATCATAGATCGGCTGGAATTACAATCACACCCCGAAGGTGGTTATTTCAAAGAGGTTTATAGAAGTGACGGATCTATTACAGAAGAAAACCTTGGAGAAGGTTTCTCTGGACAACGAAACTACGCTACATCAATTTATTTTCTTTTAACTTCGGAATCTTTTTCTGCATTCCACAGAATCAAACAAGACGAAATCTGGCATTTTTATAAGGGTTCACCAATAAAACTTCATATAATTTCTGATGTTGGTATTTATTCTAATACAATTATAGGAAATGATATAGAATCTGGACAAAACCCTCAATTTGTAGTAAAAGCTAAAGATTGGTTCGCTGCAGAGGTTATTGATAAAGAGGCATACACTTTAGTAGGTTGCACCGTTTCTCCTGGCTTCGATTTTAATGATTTTGAACTCCCTGAAAGAGATGTGTTAATTTCAAAATTCCCTGAACACAGCAATATAATTACTGCTTTTACTAGACTTTAATCCTGTAACCTTTGATTAAAATGATTCTTTAATATTGGTATTTGTACACAGAGCATAAGTCCAAAAAACGCAATAGCATAAGTAAGTGTTTTTGGCATTGAAAACCCCGATAATAAATTTGTTACTTTATTATGAGATAGTACACTAAGATCTAAAGAATCAAACCAACTCGTAGATTCTTTTTTAATGCCGAAAAGCATAAATAAGATTAGAAATAAAAATACTATTGAAATAATAATCCACCCTTTTTTAGATATTAAAGGTTTATACGTAGTCACCGTATTACTGCTTAATTCTGCAACCTGAGACATTACAGAAGCAGTAAAATTAAAGGATGGCTGCTCTAATGGAGTTTCCTTAATTACTTTTTTAGTTAATTCATCTAAATATTTATCTGCGTTCTCGTTCATAATGTTCAATTATTTCTGGTTCTAACCGCTCTTTTAAAATAGTTGCCAACTTTTTTCTACTTCTAAACAATTTAACTTTCACATTATTAGGTGTAAGCCCCATCGTTTTCGAAATTTCTTCTAAAGTTTGCTCTTCAAAGTAATATAAAGTTAGTAAAAAACCATCATCACCTGGTAATAAAGCGATACAATCTCGAATAGATTGTTCGCGTTCTTTACATTCTAAATGATCTAAAGCATTATCAATTGTTTTTACATGATACTCTGTAAATTCATTAATAGGGACGTCATTAAAATGTTTTTTATTCTTTTTTAATCTATCTAAACTCGTGTTATATGCAATTTTATAAATCCAGGTTGAAAACTTTGAATCCCCCTTAAACCTATTTAATGACTTATATGCTTTTATAAATGTGTCTTGCGCTACTTCTTCAGCTTCTTCTCTATTCTTAAGCATTCGTAGGGTTAAAGTAAAAACTAGATCCTTATAACGTTTCACCAATACTTCAAAAGCATTCGTGTCGCCATCAATAATTAGATTGATATAATGTTGGTCGTTGGTGGTCATTTTAAAGTAAGACGACAATACTTTCGTTAAGGTTACACAAGAACAAAAAAATATTTTTTTCAAAAAAGTGTAACCAAAATTAAGAACGTGTCGTCATAAGCTATGAACAGTTTAAAATTAATCAATTAAAAACAAACAATTATGGGATCAGAATTAATCATAGTACCAATAATATTTGGAGCCATCTTCGGAGTCTTTTATTTATATTTCTCAACACGTAACAAAGAACGTTTAGCGCTTATAGAAAAAGGTGCAGATGCAAGTATTTTTGTTAAAGGGAGAAATAATTATACAGCTCCCATTTGGAAAGTGCTCATATTAAACCTAGCCTTATTGCTAATGGGAATTGGCTTAGGGGTTTTCATAGCATCCATCTTAGAAAATTATACAAGTCTAGAAGAAGAGCCTTTATATGTAGGCAGTATTTTCCTAATGGCTGGTATTGGCTTATTTGTAGGTTTTAATATGACTAAGAATTTGGATAAAGAATAGAGCAGCTATTCATCATAAAAAAATTAAGCCCTGCTTTTAAAAAGGCAGGTTTTTTTATTTAATAGGAAAATCAAAATAAGTATTACGAAATGGTTCTCCTCGTAACGTAAAATGCCACCACTCTTTTGAGTAATTTCTAAAACCATGCTTTAACATTATAGTCTGCAATAATTGCCTGTTAGCTTTTTGTTTATCAGTAATTTTTTCATAATTCACCCAAGATTCTTGTCCAAAAAAATCATAAGGACTTCCCATATCTAATGCTTTACCTGTATTTCCATCAATTATGGTTAAATCTACTGTACTTCCCCTACTATGCCCAGATCTTGAGGCTATATATTCTTCTTTAAATAAATACTTCTTTTTTATATCTGGGTAAAATATATGCTTATTGATCGTGTCATTTAAATCTTTAGCCCAAAGAATAAAATGATTTACAGATTGTTGTGGTCTATAACCATCATAAACTCTCAAGCATAAATTATGTGCTTGTAACTCTTCATGAACTAACTTTAATTTATTCGCAGCTTCTCTTGTTAAAACGAGTTTATTAGATTCGTAACCATTAATAGGAGTCCCTACAAAATTATTTGAAGTATAGTATCTCAGCTCGACGTCTAAATCTGGAATAATATCATGAACATATACAAACCCTTTTTCTAATTGCCCAAAAGAGAGAGCATAATAAAACATGATTAGAAGTGTCAATATTTTTCTCATAATTGATAAGTTATAAGCGAATGTAGATAAATTATCAATGTATTAAAAAATTGGGCATAAAAAAAACCGAGTTCCCTCAAACTCGGCTTTCTTTCAATTTGCTTTTTTTATTATGAAGCTAGATTTAGGGTCTCTATATCAACAACATAATGCAAATATTAATTAATTAATCCATTGAACTAAAAAGTGTGTTATTTAGTACACTTCAAAAGTAAAATTATAAATGAATTAAAACGATAAAAAACACATAAAATCGATGAAATACACTAAATTTTAACATTATCAGACGAAAACACCATAAATATCGACGAAACACACATTTAAGCCTTTAATATTGCATCACTTTTAAAACTTCTATGTAAAGTGAAAAAAGTTTTAGGTTTTTACAAAAAAGACCTCTTGGGGAATTATCTGAATCTATTAAAACCTATACTCCCCTGAATGTTAGTTGAGTATTTTGATTTGGCAAAAAAACAAGGTGAAGTTCCACATCTTTATTTTGAAGAATGTAATAATTTTCATAAATAAAAACCTACTCACGAATTAATTTCTCTTAGTTACCTTGAAGAAATTACCATTCAAGATTTTCCTTTAAGGCGTAAAATAGTGTATTTACATATTAAGCGACGTGCATGGTTTGATAAAACAACCCAACAAATTGTGAAAAGAAATTATAACTTAATAGGAAATGGAACTTCTATGGCTAAAGAATGTACTATTTTTTTAAAAGAAATGAGTCGGTGCTAAATTTTGAAAAGTAAGTTTTTCATATTACTTACATATGTATTTATTATAAGAAAACACAGTAAAAACAAGGATTTTGGATACTCAATGGATATCACTAAAACATATAGAAATAAAAAAAGCATCCTTTTTCGAGGATGCTTTTTTACTAACTAACTAACCAAAAATATGAATTACATTTATAAGTTTAAAGTAACCACTCAATAAACTTATTTAATTAAATATAATTACTTTTTATATATCAACATCCGTGCCAAACTAAATAATTTAATATTTATTTCATGGTAAATTGACCATAAAAAGCAAAAAAAGCACATCCATATAAAATAATTATAAGCAGCTAGCATTTAAAATATAATTATAGGATATTTGTCAATATATAAAACGAACCTATTCATGAAAAAAATTACATTTTTACTTTTAGCTTTTTTAATAATCTCTTGTAGTGAAAAACAGCATGATTTAATAGTAAAAGGACATATTAAAGATTTAAAAAAGGGAACCATTTATCTTAAAAAAATTAATGATTCTGTTTTAGTAACGGTAGATTCTTTAGTTGTAAACGGTAATTCTCAATTCGAGTTACGATCTCATTTAGAATCTCCAGAAATATTCTTTTTGTATTTAGATAAGAATAGTTCTGAGAAAGATAGAATTGCTTTTTTTGCAGATAAAGGCATCACAGAAATTAATACAACATTAAAAAACTTTGTTTTCGATGCAAAAATTAACGGTTCTGTACAACAGAAAGTATTAGAAGAATATAAAGCTATAATGTCTAGAATGAATAATAGAAATTTAGACTTGATAAAAGAACATTTCGAGGCTCAAAAAAATAATGATACAGTAAAAATCAAGAACTTAGAGAAAGAGTCTGATAATTCATTAAAAAGAAGATACTTATATACCGTAAATTTTGCTTTGAATAATAAGGATAGTGAGGTAGCTCCTTATCTTGCACTTTCAGAAATTTACAATGCCAGAGTCAATTTTCTAGACACCATAAATAATAGTTTAACTCCAAAAGTTAAAAATTCTAAGTATGGTAAAGAGTTACAATTATTTATTGATGAAATAAAATCTTCAGGAAAATAAAATCCTCAGGAGGATAAGATTTAAACAAAAAAAATACCTTTCATATGAAAGGTATTTTTTTTTGTTCTATAAAGAGCCGATGGAGGGACTCGAACCCACGACCTGCTGATTACAAATCAGCTGCTCTAGCCAGCTGAGCTACATCGGCTTGTTTAACGGTTGCAAATATAATATCTAAATTAACATTTACAAGGACTCCGCTAAAAAATTTATCACAATTTATTAATTTTTTCAATTAAGGCTTTACCCTTAGCTTCCAACTCTGCATTAATTGCTTTAAAATGTGCTTTAGCATTTTCAACACCATTAGCATTTACCTTAGCAATTAATTCATCAAAAACAGCAATTGCTTCATCAATAATTGCTTCGCTTTTCTTTGTGTCTTTGTCTGTGTTCGCATATTCCCATACGTAAACCGCTTCTATAATATCGCCTAAAACATAATTAATGTCCTTTTTTAGGTCTCTAACATTTGCCATAATCTGTATTTTTATTTGATTGCAAAATTAAACATAAACTTCCAATAGTGTAGCATTTTTAGAAGCAATTTCATAGTCTTTAATTGCTGCAGGAAGTAATATAGTTTCCCCTTTTTTAATAGACTCAGAAATTCCGTTAACCAAAATTTCTGCATCGCCTTCTACACACATATATATTAAAAATGAATCGTGTTCATTTTTCTTCTTAAGTGTTTCTGTAACTTTTAAATAGCTGGTTGTAAAATAAGAACAACTTACCATCTTGTTGGATTGATTTTCTGTTTTAGAATAGGCTACTCTAAAATTATCTGGCATATTAAAATCGAATGCATCAATTGCTAAATCATTATGCAACGCTCTTTCATTACCTTTATCATCTACTCGATCCCAATCATAAACACGATAAGTAATATCACTTGTTTGTTGTATTTCTGCTACCATAACCCCTGCTCCTATAGCATGAATACGACCAACTTCTATAAAATAAGTATCCCCTACTTTTACTTCATCAAAATTTAAAATCTTAGTAAGCGTTTTATCTTCTAAATGACTTAAATATTTTTCTGAAGTCATATCTTGATTAAAGCCAACTATTAAATTGGAACCTTTATCAGCTTGTAGCGTGTACCACATTTCTGTTTTCCCAAAAGAATTATGTCTTTTAGCAGCTAATTCATCATTAGGATGTAATTGAATTGATAAATCTTCTCGCGCATCAATAAATTTAATAAGCAAAGGGAATTTATCACCAAAAACTTTATAGTTTTTATCTCCTATTAAATGCCCTTTAAAAGTCTCTAAAAGTTCTTTTAACGAATGGCCTTTTAAACTACCATTTAAAACTATGGATGTATCACCTTCTACATCACTAATCTCCCAGCTTTCACCAATATTTGGCAGATCACTTTCTTTATTGAGAATGGTTTTCAACTTTTGTCCGCCCCATATTTTATCTTTTAAAATAGGGTTAAATTTAAGTGGATATAATGTATTGTTCATTTATTTTCCTGAATAGGTTACAAAATTACGAGGTGTTTCAAATAGGGTAATCTCCAAATCTAAATGTGATGCCAATTTAGACTTCATTTTATTATAAATTATTACTGCTATATTTTCAGCAGTCGGATTTAAATCTTTAAATTCTGGCACTTCAATATTTAAATTTTTATGATCGAAAGCGTCCTCAACTTCAATTTTAATAATATCTTTTAAGATTTTCATATCAATAACATAGCCGGTTTCTTGATCAATCTCCCCTGTGATACTAACAATGAGTTCGTAGTTATGACCATGAAAGTTTGGGTTATTACATTTTCCGAAAATGCTATCATTTTTTTCAAAACTCCAATCTTTTCTGTATAAACGATGGGCTGCATTGAAATGTGCTTTTCTACTAACTGTTACTTTCATTTGGAAATATTTATATGTTCGTAGAATTTATCAAAAATCACCTTAAACCATTCTGTATATATTTCTGGCTGCAATAAAATATCGGCTCTAACATCCTCCAGGGGCATCCATTTCCAACTTGCTACTTCATCTAAGTTGATAATAGGCGCATCATTATATTTACCCAACAAAACATGATCATATTCATGCTCTGTTAATCCATTATCAAATGGCGCTTTATAAATAAATGAGATGGATTCCTGTAAGTCTACCACAAATCCCATTTCTTCCTCCAAACGTCTCTTTCCTGCTTCAATATTAGTTTCTCCATCACGTTGATGACTGCAACAAGTATTTGTCCAAAGTCCAGGAGAATGGTATTTACTTAAAGCCCGTTGTTGGAGCATTAATTCATTTTTATTATTAAAAATAAAAACAGAAAACGCACGATGCAATAAAGCTTTTTCATGAGCTTCCATTTTTGGCATCAATCCAATTTGCTCATCCTTTTCATTAACAAGAATTACTTTTTCTTCTTCCATAGAATTACAAAAATACCAAGTAATTATTAAAAAACATATTCTAATTAAATATTTAAAATTAAAGCTTGTTTATAAAATAAAAAAGCATTCATAATATATGAATGCTTTCTTTATATGCTAGTAATTAATCTAGTCTTCTAGTTGTTTACTAATATAAACTCACTTCTTCTATTGGCTTGATGATCTTCTTCAGTGCATTTAGAACATTTATTTATAAGTTCTGTTTTTCCATAACCTGTACCTGTTAATCTGCTTTCATCGATACCTCCCACTCTAATAATATATTCTCTAGTGGATTTATTTCTTTTATTTGACAAAGCAAGATTGTAAGCTTTTGTTCCTCTGGAATCTGTATGTGATCTTATATCAACTTTTACTTCAGGGAACTCTTTCATATATTCTATAACCTTAGCCAATTCTATTTCTGCATCAGATCTTATAAATGACTTATCATAATCGAAATAAATAGGTTTTAAATTAAGAAGATTAAATAAATCAACCTCATTTGGTTTAGGCTCTAAATTTAATTTCAATTTTATTTCGTCATCGCTCTCTGGATCGATAACAAAATCATGAATATGTTCCTTATAATTATCTTTATTTACTTGCGACTTAAATTCACTTTTACTGCTTGGTAGTTTAATACTAAATTCACCATTGGCATCAGACTTTAAAGTCTTAACAATCTCATTTTTAGAATTAAAAATTACAATATCTGCATCTGCAACAATTTCATTTGTGTTTTTATCAACGACTGTTCCTGCTATGAGTTGCATATAAGGAGGTCTTCTAAAACTATAAATATCATCGTCACCCTTTCCATCATCTCTATTTGAAGAAAGATAGCCTTCAAGTGTTTCTTCGTTTATAATGTATTCAAAATCATCTTTCGGACTGTTTATTGGTTTTCCAACATTAAGGGAATGATTATATGAACTCGCTATCTTATCAATATTTTTAAATGCAAAAATATCTAAACCTCCCAAACCTGGATGCCCATCTGACGAGAAATACAAGGTTCCATTATCACTTACAAAAGGGAAATTCTCTCTTCCTTCTGTATTAATTTTTGATCCTAAATTTACGGGCTCTCCATAGGTACCATCTTTATTAATAGCTACAACAAAAATGTCTGACCCTCCTAATGTCCCGTCCATATCTGAAGCAAAGTATAATTTTGTTTCATCTACACTTAATGTAGGATGGGCTGCATTATACTCGTCACTATTAAATGGTAAAGGTTCAATATTAGTCCATTCTCCTTCAATTAATTCACCCTTATAAATTTTTAGGCCATGGATGTTATTAGTATTCTTTTTAAATTTTCCTTTAAAGTAGTTATTTCTTGTAAAGTAGACTGTTTTTCCATCTTTGGTAAACGCAGTGGATGACTCGTGATACTTTGTATTTATATCACCTTTAATCTTGAAAATTGTACCATCTGAATTAAGCTGAAATAGATCTAAAAAAGGTTGTTCATTCCAATTGTATAATTTTTTACTTTCGCCTCTTGAAGAAGCAAAAACTAAATTACCTTGATAAATTGAAGTTCCAAAATCTGATAATGGTGTATTGATTTCCAAATTTTTCATTTCAAAATCATCAGACCGCCTCTCAATAATATTTAAATAATCTGCATGAAACAATTTACTTCTGGAATCTTCTGGTTTTAATGCTATGAACTCACGTAACACTTTATCCGCTTTAGTATAATCACCTATACCCTTTAAAGCTTGTGAGTATCTAAAATAATTTTCTGGATCTAAATTTTCTTCATTTAAAGCCATTAATTCTCCATACCATTTTGAAGCTTCTTCCATTTTACCATTAAAATAAAATGAATTGGCTAAACTTTGTAGTAACTCTGGTGATTTATTACCTTCATTTGCTGCTTTTAAAAGTTTCTCCGTTGTTTTTACATACGATAAATTATCATATTCTTTTTTGACACTTTTTGCTACACCTTTTTGTGAAAAGGATACATTAATGCTTATCAATGTGACTAACGATAGTATAAATAATCTTTTTTTCATGTCCTTTATCTTTTTAGAAGAATCTTGGTGATAAAATTCTTCCTAATTGTTGCAATTCAAATCTTAACATTATTTCATGTGAGCCACTATTATAATTATTCAACCCTGAGGTTGTTAAATCGTAAGCATAGCCTATAAACAGGCCGTCGTTGATTTGAAATCCTGCTAATCCACTTATGGAATCATCCCATCGGTAGCCTAGTCCTAATGTTAGTTTTTCATTGAATAAGGCATTTAATGAAAGGTCGGCTATTAATGGAGCTCCTGAGACGCCTTTTACTAAAGCAGCTGGCTTTAACATAATGTTCTCATTTAAATCAAAAACGTAACCCCCTATTAAAAAATAGTGTAAACGCTCTGTTGCTACAGATTCTTGAATACCATCATAATGCTCTGTTGTAAAAAAGTTTGGAACTGAAAGTCCTAAATACCATTTTTCTGAATGTAGGTACAAACCTGCTCCAACGGTTGGAGAAAATAAATTAAGATTGTCATTAAACAGTCTATCAGGGTATTGAAATACTCCTTTACTCCAATCGGTATCCAATAAATGGAAACCTCCTTTAAGACCGAATGATAACTCAGTACCCCTAATTTCATCTATAGGTATCGTATATGAAAAATTGATATCCACATTTGTTTCACTTGCTGGACCTAATTGATCGCTTACTATATTTAATCCCAATCCTAAACGTTTATTCCTTAATGGTGAATGTGCTCCAAAAGTTACTGTTTTTGGTGCGCCTTCTATACCAACCCATTGGGTACGATATAAACCTGTTATACTTAAAACATCTCGCTGTCCTGCATAAGCGGAGTTTACACTCATCGTATTATACATATACTGCGTGTATTGTGGGTCTTGCTGTGCATTTAATTCTAGACATAATAGTGTTGCAAACACTACTAAAATTAAACCTTTTGTTAATGATGATTGTCTTATCATTTTTAATTTCTTTAGTTGTTTGTTCACTATCTTATCTGTTAATGTATAACCAGCCTACTTTTGGCTTAGAACCTTCTCCTAAGTCTAATACATAGTAATACGTTCCCACTGGCAACTTCTCTGTACCGTTTATCGTAGATCTTCCGTTTGATATTCCATCAAATTCGTTATTATAACTTTGTTTCTTATAGACGATATTCCCCCAACGGTTATAGATCTCTAATCGATTATTAGGATAGTTTTCTATACAGTTAATAATTAAATAATCATTAACGCCATCTCCATTTGGAGAGAATTCATTAAGAACTATTAAACAACCTAATTCTGTTTCCGTAGGATCATCTGTTGTATTTCCATCGACATCATCACCATCATCACTTATATCTGTTATAATTTCGAAACTAGGTGTGGTTCCTGATGCTTCAACACTATTACGAATTCCTCCAGAATTGATAGCTTGTTGTGTGATTTCAAAAGTCGCTGTATAAGTGGCTATTTCGCCTACTAACAAGGTACCTTCTACGCTTCCTAAATCTGCATCATCAAATACAGGTTCTTCTGTTAAGGTTAATGGGTTACCATTGATATCTGTGAAGGTATCTACTAGGTTTATACTCGTTAGAGTTACGTTTCCTGTATTTTCTACTTCGATTGTATATCTAATTTCATCACCTAATCCTATATCTGATGCATCTACTAATTTAGTTACCTCCAATCCAGCTGTACAATCTATTATAGTTGTTACTGCCACTGTAACATCTGAAGGTCTGTATGAACATGGATCATGTGGATCTGTTTCAATCTCACCATCTGGGGGTGTTAGTTCATCGCCGTTTGTTACGCCATCTCCATCACAGTCTGCTGCTAAAAATGCTGCATCTTGTATTAAGGTGATATCGCTAGTTATAAAATCACATGGATCATTTGGATCTGTTGGTGCCTCGCCATCTGGTGGATTTAACTCGTCTCCGTTGGTTACACCGTCTCCGTCACAATCTGCAGCTAAAAATGCGGCGTCTGGTGTTAAGGTGATATCGCTTGTTATAAAGTCACATGGCTCATTCGGATCCGTTGGACTCTCACCATCTGGTGGTGTTAATTCATCACCGTTGGTTACACCATCACCGTCACAGTCTGCTGCTAAAAATGCGGCATCTGGAGTTAAAGTGATATCGCTAATTATAAAATCACATGGTATATTTGGATCCGTTGCACTCTCACCATCTGGTGGCGTTAGTTCGTCTCCATTTGTTACGCCATCACCATCACAATCTGCTGCTAAAAATGCCACATCTGGTGTTAGGGTGATATCGCTTGTTATAAAGTCACATGGTACATTCGGATCTGTTACTGGTTCACCATCTGGTGGCGTTAATTCATCTCCGTTAGGAACTCCGTCACCGTCACAGTCTGCTGCTAAAAATGCTGCATCTGGAGTTAAAGTGATATCACTAGTAATAAAATCACATGGTTCATTCGGATCCGTTGGACTCTCACCATCTGGTGGTGTTAGTTCGTCTCCATTTGTTACGCCATCACCATCACAATCTGCTGCTAAAAACGCTGTATCTGGTATTAAGGAGATATCGCTAGTGATAAAATCACATGGTATATTTGGATCCGTTGCACTCTCACCATCTGGTGGCGTTAGTTCGTCTCCATTTGTTACGCCATCACCATCACAGTCTGCTGCTAAAAATGCTACTGCGTCTGGTGTTAAGGTGATATCACTGGTAATAAAATCACATGGTATATTTGGATCCGTTGCACTCTCTCCATCTGGTGGCGTTAGTTCGTCTCCATTTGTCACGCCATCACCGTCACAGTCTGCTGCTAAAAATGCGGCGTCTGGTGTTAAGGTGATATCACTAGTAATAAAATCACATGGTATATTTGGATCCGTTGCACTCTCTCCATCTGGTGGTGTTAATTCATCACCGTTTGTTACGCCATCACCATCACAGTCTGCTGCTAAAAATGCGACGTCTGGTATTAAAGTGATATCACTGGTAATAAAGTCACATGGCTCATTTGGATCTGTTACTGGTTCACCATCTGGCGGTGTTAGTTCGTCTCCGTTTGTTACGCCATCACCATCACAGTCTGCTGCTAAAAATGCTGCATCTGGTGTTAAGGTAACATCGCTAGTGATAAAATCACATGGTATATTTGGATCCGTTGCACTCTCTCCATCTGGTGGCGTTAGTTCGTCTCCGTTTGTCACGCCATCACCGTCACAGTCTGCTGCTAAAAATGCGGCGTCTGGTGTTAAGGTGATATCGCTTGTTATAAAGTCACATAGTATATTTGGATCCGTTGGACTCTCACCATCTGGTGGCGTTAGTTCATCGCCATTTGTCACACCATCACCGTCACAGTCTGCTGCTAAAAATGCTGTGTCTGGTATTAAAGTGATATCGCTTGTTATAAAGTCACATGGTATATTTGGATCTGTTACTGGTTCACCATCTGGCGGTGTTAGTTCGTCTCCGTTAGTTACACCGTCTCCATCACAGTCTGCTGTTAAGAATGCTGCATCTGGTGTTAAGGTGATATCGCTAGTGATAAAATCACATGGTATATTTGGATCCGTTGCACTCTCTCCATCTGGAGGCGTTAGTTCGTCTCCGTTAGTTACGCCATCACCATCACAATCTGCTGCTAAAAATGCGGCGTCCGGTGTTAAAGTGATATCGCTTGTTATAAAGTCACATGGATCATTTGGATCTGTTGCACTCTCACCATCTGGTGGCGTTATTTCATCTCCGTTAGTTACGCCATCACCATCACAATCTGCTGCTTGCCAAATAGGATTGATAGAATCATATCCAGTATAACCAATTCCTCGGGCAGGGTCACATGGATCGTTCTCGTCACTCGTACCAGTTGGTACTTCAGGCGTTGATGGATCATCAATTCCTGTAGTCTCTTCACAATCGGTTAAACCATCGCCATCGGTATCAGTAGAAGGTCCTACTGTAATTGTATAGTTTGCAGACGGTAAAGAGGTACAACCATTCGTATCAGTTACTTCATAATAAATATTAACAGTACCGAAATCTACACCTGTTACTACACCATTAACATCTACGATAGCAATACTAATGTCTGATGAAGTCCAACTTATAGTGCCAGTAGTTCCTTCTGTTAAGTCAATTGTTTCACCTACACAAACCTCTGAAGTACCTGTTATTGGATCTGCTATTGGTAAAGCGTTTACCGTCACTGTGAATGTCACAGAGGTACTGCTACAGCTGTTACCATCTGTTACCGTATATGTAATATCGCTGGTGCCTGAACTAACGGCAGTAACTTCTCCTGTACCTGGGTTGATCGTGGCAACACCTGGTGTTGCTGAACTCCAAACTACTGTACCTACAGCTGTTGTGCTTAAGGTCGTTGTATCGTTTACACAAAGGGTGTTCGTTCCTGTAATCGCTGGGGCACTTGGTAAAGCGTTTACCGTCACTGTGAATGTCACAGAGGTACTGCTACAGCTGTTACCATCTGTTACCGTATATGTA
>CANNAN010000002.1 GCA_947502635.1 uncultured Flavobacteriaceae bacterium | reverse complement strand
TTTACGAACTCGAGACGGTTAAGGTCATCGTATTCATAGTATATGGTATAACCTTTGGGGTCCGTCATACTGGTGACCCCTATAAGCGGATCGTAGGTGTAAGTGGAGACCATAGCGTCGGGTAATGAAGTTCTTAAATTCCGTAATGCTTCTCTTAAATCACCTTCTTTGCCAACTTTAGTTATAGACCCATCTGAATTAATAATATCTATTGTTCTATCATTATCTAAATTTGATTTTGATTGTAAATTGGATACCTGACTAGATACCTGTGGATAGGTTGCATTTTCAATCTTGGCTATAGGGTGCGCATCGTTATAACCCCAAACATAAGTTATTGGTGTGCCATTCGATTGTTTTACTTCTAAAACTCGCCCTTTTTCATCATATTTTATAAACTCTATTTTATCTTGTAAGGGATTAGAAGCTGTAATTGTTCCTTTTACAGATTTTATTAATTCTGGAAGGAGAATATCGTCAGGATCGTTAGTTACACTATCGTCATCAACATCCCAATTTTTATAAGTATTAATTTGTGTGGATAACAAAGCGCCATTTAAAAAGGAGGTTTGTTTTATAATAGGATTGATTATATTATCTGCAACCAAAGCATCAAATGTTGTAGTAGACATCCCTGTGCCTGTTGGATAATCTAATGGGTATTCTATATTCGAAACTATAGTTTCCCCTTTACTGTTTATTGTTGTGGTTTTTGTAACTCGCTTATGATCTATATTATCGTATTTATAAGCAGTAGTAGTGATTACAGGGTTATTACCCGAAAGATCATAAATAACCTCCGTTTCACTGTCTTTATACCACCACTCAGAATCAAGTTCATAGGTAACAATATCTCTGGTTTCTAGTTGTTCTACCATAAATCCATATATTTTAAATCCAGTAACCGTTAAATTATCTCCCTGAGTATAATGGATATCTTTTGATTTTACTCTTATACCACTGGCATTAAAATGTTCTTCTTTAATTAATTGACCATTATCAAGCTGAACTTTGTTTGGAATATTGGCATAGCCTAAAGGCGAGAACTCTTCCATGTTTTTGTAATGATAAACAGTTTCTCCCAATTTTTGCCCAATTCCATTTTGAGAGCTTACTTTTACTTTAGTATGAGCAACACTTGCACCTCCGCCACTAGTAGCCATAGGAATAACAGAATTGGAACTTCTTACTTTATAAGTTGCCTCTTCAACCCAACTCTCTGGATCACCAGTAGCAAAACAGAGATACTCTTGCCCTCCTTCTGATCTAAAATAATCATACGATAAATAATAAGGTGTACTAAGTAAATTAGTACCTTCATAGTCATATACTTTTTTGCTTAACAAATCACCTGAAGCACTTTTATTTTCTATACTAGAAATTCGAAGTCCAGGAAGATTACCTGTTCCTGGTATTACTGCGGTAGTTGTTGTTTCAGAAGCATTTAATTGAATATGAAAAGTCCTATTAGACGGACTGCTCACTTTTAGTTTATAAGTTCCTGCACTTAACTGTATTCTTTTATATTCGTCATAGGTCTCAATATTTTGATCGGGTTCAAAATCCAAAAGGGTTGTACCACTATTATTTTCCAAAACAGCAACCATATCGTCAAAAACACTGATATCTAAAGGGTTTTCTGTCCCATTCTGTCCGTACGCAACATTGTAAAAATTAAAATTAACATCAAAGTAAGTAGTTTGCGTTATCGTAAATGTTTTTTCTTTAGTGTTCAATGGGGCGGCGCCTCCAGGGTAATCTTCAACATCAATATTAAGACCATTAACAACAACAGCATCTTCATTAGCATTGGGCTCAAATGTAAAATGAGTTTCGCCACCAGTGGGATATTTTATACTATTAATTAGCCCAACACCTACATCTGATCGTTTAGCATTTCTATTGGCACCATCAAAAATCACCTGCCCATCGCTACCTATCACTTTAGGTGTCAGTCTTCTGAAAGCTCCCGTAACACTAGGATCCGTAACATGAGTATTATCTCTACCATTATAAAACCCCCAATGATCTACAGAAAAGGATGTTTTTTTTGGGAAGATGCCTAAATCGTATGTAAATTGATAGGCTGGAGTCGTTTTGTAAGTATTAGCAACATCGTCTAAATACCATTCCTGTACACGATCTAATCGTAATCTTAAAAAGTCTTCAGGGTTTGATACGCTGGATGTTAAATAATTATCATTGTAATAACCGTAGCTTAATACAACTTTCTTAATTTCTTTACCATTAATATTATGGATAACAATTTCTTTAAGACGTTTAGGCTTTTGGGTTTGATACCGATTTGGTCTGATATCTTCTCTACTTTCTAAACCAAAATCGATAACACCATTATCAAATTCGATACGGGATAAATACACATCATTAACCGATTGCATACTGGCACCAAAATTTTCAACTCTAGAAGGCGCAAATCCAGGTCCAGGACAAAAACTTGGTCTGTTACTGTTTTTTTTATAAAAAGATTCATTATATGATACTTGTGTTACCGATCCAACTGTATTAATGGTATAAAAAAAGTTCATTTCATCACCTTCAGGGTTTATTACTTTTGTAAGATACCAGGAAGTAATAACACCATTTGAAGAAGTATCTGTAGCTCCATAGGCATATTCAGGAAATACTAGCATCCCTCTTTCTTTATAGTAGTTTTTTGTAATTTCTTTAGATCTAAATTCATAAACCCAACCATTACCATCTTTAACTTCCCAATACTGATCTACAAAACTTTTATGGTATGAAAAGTCAAGATTATTATCATCTATTGAAGTTGCTTTTACTAGATTTCCAGATTGTTTATTAAAAAACAATTTTCCTGAAAACCCCATAAAATTATAATTAAAAACATCTGGTTCTTTATCCTTAGACAAGGCTTTAGCCTCTCTATAATATGAAAGGTTATCCCAATCTTCTGTATTAGAAGGGACTGGAATATCTGGTACTGTTAAATAACCTTCTCCTTCACTACTATTACCAAAATCATCACCGTCTCTTACTTGCCTGGTAATTATACCCCCAGCATTAAGAGACCACCCCAATCCTACCCAACTAGCTTCCTGTGCCACTTTTATACCTGAAGCATGGTAACTCAATGATATAGGCATTTGTATTTTTCCCGATTTCGCTGTGTACAAGGGTATTGAAATATTGGGTACTCCTGTATAATAACTTACAGGAATATCTCCATAAACACCTAAAGAAGCAGCATTAGGAGATGGTGGAATTATTTTGGGTAGTTCTTGTCCAAAAACAATGTTAAAAGAAAGTAAGGCAAATACTAATAAGGATAATAATATTTTCATCTGATTATTGATTAATTGAAATCTAGTGTTAAATGAGATGTTGTAAAGTTAGTAATGTAGTATGAAACAAAAGTAAGGTTTTACCTTACTTTTAGTAAGGTTAAATGTTAAATTTTCCGTAGTTATTTATTTACTTGCCTTACTTAACAGCAAGGTTTTCTCTTAGTTTTCAAGTAACTTAGTCTAAAAACACATTAAACAACCTGCATAAACACCTGATTATCAATACGATTTAATTTTATTCGTTTTCATATCAAGAGTTTATTGTCTTAAGATAAAATCTTAATAAAAGGAGTAAAATTTTATAGCGAATCGTAATATTTTAATAAACACGAATGATAAATAATTGGCAGAAATTATCAATCAAGATTAACTTCACTGATTATAGTATATCTATTCAAAGGCTTTATAAGTTTCGTATTATTAAAAAAAGAATTTGTTTTCAAAATTCTTCTTCTATAATTTCCTTATTAACCATAGCACCAACTATGTTTCCCTTAGCAATTGCATTAGATACCGAACGCATAAATGTGGTGTTATCGCCACAGGCATATACGCCATGAATGCTTGTTCTTTGAAAATCATCTACTAAAATATAGCCTTGTTCTGTTAATTCGCAACCTAACTTTGTTGAAATATCTGTATGCAAAACAAAAGGTACTTTTGCATAAATCGCTTTTACAGAACTTTTAGAACCATTTTTAAAAACCACATTTTTAATGCGCCCTTTAGTCTGTTCAAAACTATCGATTTCAGATTCTATAATTTTTATATTATGTCTTTCCAATTTTAAAGTTTGCTCTTCTGTTAAAGTTGATTTTCCGTTAGTAAAAAGCGTCAAATCCTTAGTTAAATTGTTAATCATTTTAGAAAACTCATAACCATACTCGCCATTTCCCAATATGCCAGTTTTTTCATGTTTCACCTCGTATCCATGACAATAAGGACAATGAATTACAGAAATGCCCCAACTTTCTGAAAAGCCTTTTATATCGGGCATGATATCTTTTACTCCTGTCGCCAAAATTAATTTCTTTGATGTGAATGTGTCACCTGATTGCGTTGTAATCTCAAAGCCTTTTTGAGTTTTCACACCACCTGTAGCTAGCCCATCATAAAACTTTACAGAATCATATTTTTCAACTTGTTTTTTAGCCTTCATTGAAATCTCTTTTGGTGTGTGTCCGTCTTGAGTTAGGAAATTATGCGAATGCGGTGTTTGCTTGTTACAAGGTTTCCCATTATCGATAACTAAAATATCTCTCAAGGATCTACCTAATGCCATTGCTGCTGATAGACCAGAATAACTACCTCCAATGATAATTACTTCAAAATTATTATTTGTCATTTTTCTTATTTTTATATACTATTAATGATTACAGTTGAACTAAAAATTGACAATAACTCGTTGGGTTATTTTTCTTTTGAAATTTTCTTAAATTAAATTACGAAACAAATTATTTATTGCTTTTGTCATTGTATTACCATATTCTTTTAATATTTCATGATCAAAATCATCTATCAGGGTTACTACATATTTTTGGTTCAAAAATTCTATCTTTAAGTTTTTAAATTCGTTGGGGTCTATTAAAGAATTTATTATATAAATATTTTAGACAAAAGTAATAAAAATTCATATTATTGCGATAAAGTCGCATTAATAAGTTATGAAAAGAAGAAAAACACAGTCACAACAAGAGATTTTAACCATTTTAAAGGGCTCAGATTCAGCATTAAATCATGAAATGTTACAATCTAAATTGAGTTCAAAGATTGACCGAGCAACAATTTATCGTGTTTTGAACAGGTTTAGTGATGACGGTTTGGTTCACAAAATTATTGGCGATGATGGTAAGCAGTATTTTGCTTTTTGTTTAAATTGTGAGAAGCCAAAAGAGGCGCATACACATAATCATTTTCATTTCAGGTGTGTTACATGTGGAAAAGTAGAATGTCTTAAAAGTGAAATTAATGTGTCGTTGCCCAAAGGTTATACTTCAGAAACTTTTAACGGGTTGATATCTGGATATTGTAGTAACTGTTCTTAGTTTTTACTCTTATCGTTTGTGAAATCTATTTAATATAAATTTACCAACACTTCGAAAATATCTACTTTTATAATGATAGCACATAATTTTTGCTAATCAGACAATTGTCGAATAAAATTTTGTACTCGTTTCCAATAATTTTTGTCATTCCAAAATCCATGAATTCCTTCTTCATAAAAATAAGAATCAATAGTTTTTTTATCTGTTTTCATCGCTTGTATAAGTATGCTTGCAAATTCTACAGGTACAAATGGATCCTTTTTATCATGATGCAATTGTACCATTGGTAACTGCTTAATGAAGTGGATTGGAGACATGGATATAAACTTCCTTCTAGCCTCTTTTTCTGTTATTTCCCCCATTAATAAATGATTAAAAAACAACAATTTAAATTGCTCTGGATATAATAAATATAACTCTTTCATATTTGTAGGCGTAGCAACTACAATAGCTCTTTTTATTCTTTTATCTCGTGAAGATGCTAATAATGCAACTGTTCCTCCTCGGCTTCCTCCATAAATTGCTATACGGTTTGCATCTATCTGACTAAACATTTTTATACTTACATTTAAAAATGATAGCGCATCGGTTGTCGCCCCATCGAATGCGTCTCCAATGTTTCCTTCAGATTGATATTTCTTATCACCAATTATCATCTGCTGCCCTCTAAATGATGGTATGACAACAATGAATTTTTTATCTAAACCGTCTCCTAAAAAACTAGGAAACTGGGCAGCATTATGATTAAAATCTTGAGTGACATTAAATTGATTATGCATGCCATCGCCACCAGTTGCAAAGACAATTACTGGTAATTTTTTGATATCATCCTGGTTAGGAACAATCACTGCTCCATAATGTTTCTTACCATCTATTTTATGAGAAATTATGTATAATACATTTGTATTAGAAAGTAGTACAGAATCTTGAATAACGACATTTTTAGGAGATAAGTCTTGCTTTCTGAGATCAAAAAGAACTTCTTTTATTTCTTCGGAAGAAGGCTCTGCTAAAATTTTTCTTATCAGGTTTTCTTCTCTTTTGCTTTTTTCTATTTGTCCATTGCTAAGAAAAGTTGAAAGAGTAAACAGGATTAATATTAGTTTGTTCATAAATTTATTGTTTCGATTTAAATATATAGCTCAAAACAACAAAATGTTTCATTTGAAAGCGTCCCAATATGAGGGATGGAACTTATTTTTAATTATTATTTGGGGTCATTTTCTGAAATTCTCTAGGTGTAATTCCAGTAACCTGTTTAAATACCCTATTAAACGTAGTCTTTGAGTTGAAGCCAGAATCAAGTGCAATCCCTAATAAGGTAAGATGTTGACAAGCGGGGTCGTTCAATTTATTTTTTACCTCTTCAATTCTGTAACGATTCACAAAATCATAAAAGTTATTATTCAGGTGGTTGTTTAAAATAAATGAAATTAAATTGGGATCGGCTTTAAGATACCATGCAAATTCAGTAAGATTTAAATTTTCATTCAAGTATATTTTTTCTACAATCATAAGTTGCATTATTTTTTCAACATAATCCTGTATATTTTTTTCTGTGAGATTAGTGAAATTCTTGTTCTTTGATTTTCCTCTATTTTCATTTATAAAGATAAAATTACCACGCCCCAAAGCTTCTAATCCTATCCAAAAGGTAAGATATGTTAAAACAAGCATTAAAAAATAAAGTATCAGAACAATAATAAAATGTAGTAGCTGAAATCTAAAAAACAATAAAAATACAATGACAAAAGGCACCCAAACAATCCATAATAAACGATAATAAACAATTAATTTTCTTAACCATTTAAGCGTTATCTCTTTAAGATTAGAGAAGTTTTTTAATACCCAAATTTCGTGATTATTGATAATCTTAAGGGAAAGTCGCAAATAGTAAAAAATAGAACCAGCAGTCCATATATAAAATAATGGTGTTAAATAAAAATATAGAGGCGTGTTATAAAAGAGTTGGTTATCCCAAATGCCATAAGTTATCATGATTATTTGTACACCGACTTCAGCAATCAATGGAAAAAAGTGTTTAATGTGTATGCTTGAAATATTGAATCCTGTATCTGTATAGGCCCGTGTATAAAAAAAGATTAGTGGGCCAACAGCCGTTAAATACGAATATGGTATCCAAAGTAAAAAAGATGAAAAATTGTCCAGGTTCGTATCCAGAACCATTAAATAGGTTAGATGTAAATTGACAATAAATACTGTTATCGCTAAAAACCTATTGGCTAAAAGCTTATCCCTTTTCCTAAAAAACAGAATTCCTGCTAGTATGAAATTCTGAATCAATCCAGAAATGATAAAAAAGTTTATCAAATTTAAATTGAAATATATTTCTTCTTTGCCCAATTAGTGAAATCGTTATTAAGTTTGCACTAATAACATTGTATTTAACGTTTCAATACAGATACAATTTATGTACAAGGTATTTCTTTATTAGATGTTAAACGACACGTTGTTTATATATTATTTCTGATGAAATGTATTCGATACAAATTCTAAAACCTCAGGGAGTGATTCTCTCCAATAGGTCCATGAATGTCCTCCATCTCTAATTCTAAATTCATGAGGCACTTCCTTTTTACGAAGAGCAATATGTACGAGGCTATTCCCTTCATACAGAAAATCATCATCACCACAATCAATATACCATTTTACAGATTCAATTTGTTTTTTGGTCATCGATTCTATAAGTGGTAATGCACTGTGTTTTGATAAATATTTTTTAGCATCTGCATCTGTAACCTCAACGTTATAATACCGTTTTGCTCTATTTTTTACCTCTTCAACAGATTTCGGCCCTGCATAAGCACTCAACGGGCAAGCAGATGAAAATAATTCAGGATGATGTAGCGCATACATAAAAGAACCGCCTCCTCCCATAGATAATCCTGCGACAGCTCTATAGCGTTTTTCGCTTTTTATACGATAGGTCTTTTCTACATAAGGTATAAACTCTTCAAAAAAATAGTCTTCATAATTCCAATCACCTCGTATGTCATTAAAATATCCCATTCTTTTGGTATCTGCATCAGGCATAACTATTATCATAGGCGTTGCTTTACCTTCTCTTATAGCGTTATCGGCTATCCTTAATACCTCTCCAAACTGTATCCAACCTGTATGATTATCTGTCGCTCCATGTAATAAATATAAAACGGGATAACTTCTTTGAGATGTTTCATAGTCTGGTGGTAAATAAATGGCAAAATTTCTGTCACCTTTTAAAATTTTACTTGGATGTGATAAGTTATCAAATACCTTTCCTGTTTGAGCAAAATTCATGAAAGAAAACATTACACAAAGACTAATAAGTAACAGCCGTTTTTTCATTTTAAACCTAATTTATTTGTTTATTTAAATATAGGTTCTAATTTACTTAATATTTATTGCAATTATAAGTTACTCAGGAAATTTGTTGTAGATCTAAATACAAATTATGAATCCAACCCACATACTTTTAATACTATTTGATATGTGTCAAAAAAAGCTGTCTAAAAAAATTCACTATCGATTTCTCAGGTTGATATTGATTTTTTTTTAGACAGCTTCTTAAATTATCGTTCAGGGGTTATTTAACTAGTTTTTTTTCCAAATTCTATCTTTAAACATCGTGTCAACTGGCGTATTAAATACATGATTAAAATAATTACTCATTGTTTTAACTCCAACACCAGCAATAACGCCTAAAATATGATTTTCGGTATATCCTGCGTTTAAAAAGTTCTCAATATCTGCTTCCGAAGGTAGTCCACGATTCGTAGTCATTTTTTTTGCAAACAAGCTTAACGCTTTAAGTTTAGCATCTGGTATTTCAGAATTGTTTCTAATGGCGTCGGTAACTTCAACTGGTACTTGTGTCATATTATCTCCTACAAAACTATGTGCTGCCATACAATAGTCACAATCATTTACGTAAGCAACCGATAAAAACACAACTTCTTGTTCCTGAGGTGTAAAACCAGAATGGGCTCTAAATGAATTATAGGCTGCCACATAGCCATCTAACAACGCTGTATTATTAGCCATACCTGCATACATATTAGGAATAAATCCTAATTTTTTTTGGGTAGTTTCTAAAATTTCACTTGAAATAGTATTCGCTGTTTCAATGGTTTTTAGCTCTAAATTTGTCATTTTAATTGTACTCATAATTATTATTTATTTAAATTATTATTACTAAGCAAATGCTTAGTTTTGAATTAAAAAAAAGTTTAAAGGCTTTTGAAAGCACTTTCAATAAAGTCTTCTAATTGTTGTCTTTCAAACATTTTAGAAGCAACAGACAGTCCTTGTAAAGAGACCATTAAATAATTGGCTTGTTTTGCTATTGTTACTGAATCCTTTTGTTTATCAGTTTCTAATTTCTTTATGATATGTGATTTAATATCTGTGGCAAATTTTATTATTTCAGACATGATTATAGTATCGGCATGTTCTCCTAACTCATTTACTGTATTGGTTAATAAACAGCCTTTATTAAGCTTCGTGTCTTTAGAAAATTCTATGAAGTTGTAGAAGTACTCTTTGATGCCTTCTATACCGTTAGTAGATTCTTTGAGTTTGTCAATTAGTTCTTGTTTTGCCTTTTTCTTATAACATTTTATACTTTCTAAAAAAACACCATGCTTATTCCCAAAGCTGGAATACATAGAAAATTGGTTTATGCCCATTTCTTTTTCTAGCATACGAACGGAAGTGGTTTCATACCCATTTCGCCAAAACAAATTCATGGCCTTTTCTATAACTTCTTCTTCAATATATTCCTTTTTTCTTGCCATGATTACTAATTGCATACAAAACTAATCAATTGCTTAGAAATAAACAAATATGATATATAATATCAATTATAAACTTTACTTAAATGGGTTAAAATTAATTGAAAAGTATCTATATAGCTTTATTCCAAACCTAATAACCATTCATATAATCTATCGGTCCATGTTTGCAAATACCCCTTATTAATAGCTAGAGAATAGCCATGACCTCCATGCGGATAGATGTGCATTTCGACTTTCACTCCTTTATCTTTAAGCGCTTTGTAAAAATTCAAGCTGTTTTCAACTGGTACAGCACTATCGTCTGTAGAATGCACCAAAAATGTTGGTGGCGTATTTTCTGTGACTTGTAATTCGTTAGAATATTGTTTTATTAAAATCTCATTTGGGATTTTACCTAACAAAGCGTTGCGAGATCCTTCATGAGTGTAATCATCTTTCATGGTAATTACAGGATATACTAAAGCCATAAAATCTGGCCGTGCAGAAACAGTATCGATAGATTGCTCTTTAAATTTATTTGTTGCATCGTAATGTGTTCCTAGAGTGGATGCTAAATGTCCACCCGCAGAAAAACCAATGATACCAATATTTTGGGGGTTAATATTGTAATCTTTTGCATGAAACCGTACCCACCGCATCGCTCTTTGTACATCTTGTAAAGGTGCTTCGTGTGGTACGATTAGCGACTTCGATTCTGGTAATCTATATTTTAAAACAAATGCAGCTACTCCCTTGGAATTAAGCCATCTTGCTATATCTGTACCTTCCCAATCGTAAGCTAATAAGTGATAACCGCCACCTGGACATATAACCACTGCTTTATCAATGACATTCCTTTTTGTAGGTAAAAAAATTTCTAAAGTCGGTTTTTTTACTTGAAATACTTTTGTAATATCACCTTTTTCAACGGTTTCCTGTTCAGTTGTTTCTTGGCTATTTGGTATCTCACCATCCCATAAATTAACGATCTCATTTTGAGCAAAACCATGATACATCATAAAAGATAAACAAAAAGTTACTACGTGTATTTTAAGGGTAGGGTTTACAGACATTGCTTTAAAAATTAAGCCTAGTTAATCTTTAATTTATTCAGGAAACTTATCACGAATCTTATCTAAACTTAAATTATGAATGCTTCCAACGTGTGTATGGTGTTTTGACGTATCTGGAACATAAGTGCCATCCTGTACTTGTCCGCCAATTTTCTGGTAAGCCTCTCTAAAACTTTGTCCTTCAACAACCAGTGTGTTTATATTATCTACTGTAAATAAGTATTTATACAAATCACTATTAATATCTACATCTTTTACAATGATTTGTTGAATGGAATAATTAAAAATATCCAGAATATCTTTTACTTCTTCAAAAGCTGCAATAATATTCTCTTTTAATAACTGAAAATCTCTGTGGTAACCACTTGGCAAATTATTAGTTATTAAAATCATTTCGCTTTGTAATGCTTGTATTTTATTACACTTACCTCGAATCAATTCAAATACATCGGGATTCTTCTTATGAGGCATGATACTACTACCTGTAGTTAATTCGTCTGGAAATGTAATGAATCCAAAATTCTGACTCATATACAAACAGATATCCATTGCAAAACGAGACATGGTATTACAAAGGCTTCCTAGGCTCGACGCTATGGTTCGTTCACTTTTCCCACGACTCATTTGTGCAGCTACTACATTATATTTTAGAGTAGAAAACTGCATTTCTTTGGTGGTTAATTCTCTATCGATAGGAAATGAGCTTCCATAACCTGCGGCTGAACCCAATGGATTTTGATCTACTGTTTTAATGGCTGCATCTAATAAATATACATCGTCTATTATTAACTCTGCATAGGCAGAGAACCATAATCCAAAAGATGATGGCATAGCCACTTGTAAATGAGTATAACCAGGTAATACTTTATCTTTATGAGTTTCAGCTAATTCAAGAAGTGATGTAAAAAAAGTTTTTGTTTTTTCTTTTACAATACCCAAATTCTCTTTATAATACAAATGCAAAGCCACTAAAACCTGATCGTTTCTGGAGCGTGCTGTATGGATCTTTTTACCTACCTCACCCAAAGATTTAGTCAATTCGAATTCTATTTTGGAATGTACATCTTCAAACTGAGGCTCTATAACAAACGTTCCATTTTCAATCTGAGTTTCTAAAACTTTTAATCCTCCTAGTAATTCAACCAGTTCTTCAACAGTGATAATACCAATTTTCTGAAGCATTTTAGCATGCGCTTTAGATGCTATGACATCATACTTTGCAATATGAATATCAATTTCTCTATCGTTTCCAACAGTGAATTGCTCTATTTTTTTATCGATTGATATTCCTTTATCCCAGAGTTTCATTTTAATAAATTTTAATTCTTAATATTTTGAACCTTAATAAAAGACCTACTCTCTATTAGAGCAAAAACTTAAATTGAATTAATATCTTGTCTTAATCCTTGATTCTTTTATCTTAATACTTTAAAGCACTTTCTCTAATAATTCAATATAAATCCGCACTCCTTCTTCTATTTCATTCAGATAAATAAACTCATCTGCCGAATGTGAACGTGTACTATCTCCTGGTCCTAATTTTAAAGACGGGCATGATAACACCGCTTGATCTGATAGGGTTGGTGAGCCATAAGTTGTTCTACCAATAGCTATACCTGCTTTAACCAAATCGTGATCTACAGGAATGCATGACGAATTTAAACGTAAACTACGGGGCGTAATACTTGTACAAGGTGATTTCTCCTGTAAAATTTCTGCAATTTCAGAATTACTATAGGCATCATTTACACGAACATCTATGACCAATTGTACGTCTGCTGGAACAACATTGTGTTGCTTTCCTGCATTAATTTGTGTCACAGTTAATTTTACATCACCTAAAGCTTCTGATCCTTTTTCAAACTTAAAATCTTTAAACCATTGTAGCACTTCAATCGTATTGTAAATGGCATTGTTATCGTTAGGATGTGCAGCATGACTTGGCGTTCCTTTAACGACAGCGTCAAAAACAACTAAACCTTTTTCCGCAACTGCTAAATTCATTAATGTTGGTTCTCCTACAATCGCCACATCTACGTTTGGGATAACAGCCAACATACTATTTAATCCGTTTGGTCCACTGCTTTCCTCTTCCGCGGAAGCGACTATTACTAGGTTATATTTTAAATTCTTTTGATTATAGAAATGCGTAAATGTGGCAATTAAAGATACTAAACAGCCACCCGCATCATTACTTCCTAAACCATATAATTTACCATCTTCTACAATAGCTTTAAGCGGATCTTTGGTATATGCGCTATTTGGCTTTACGGTATCATGATGTGAGTTTAATAATAACGTAGGTTTACTTTCGTCAAAATACTTATTAATAGCCCAAACATTATTTTGCGTTCTTTTATAATCGATCTCATAACGCTTAAACCAATCTTCTATATGTAATGCCGTTTGATCTTCTTCTGAAGAAAATGACTGTGTTTCTATCAACCTTTTTAAAAGTGATATGGCATCATTTGTTAATTCCTGCTGCGTCATATTATAAAGTTATGGTTGTAAAATTATCATTTTCTTGGGTTAACATAGATGTATTTCCCATATTAATTGTATTTACCCCATTATTTAATGCATCAAAACAGTTTTCTAATTTTGGTAACATACCATCTGCAATGATTCCTTTTTCTAACAACTTTTTATAAGTCTTTGAATCGATATGTTTTACTACCGAGTTCTTATCATTAATATCTTCTAGAACACCATTCAATTCAAAACAATAATAAATAGATGTTTCGTATAAATGACTCATACCTACTGCTACTTGAGAGGTAATGGTATCTGCATTGGTATTTAATAATTGCCCGTTACCATCGTGCGTAATGGCACAAAAAACAGGTGTGAAATTCGCCTGAATTAGTTTATCTATAGATTCGTGAGCCACTTGTTTAACGTCACCAACAAACCCAAAATCGATATCCTTTACAGGTCTTTTATCTGATGTAATACTATTAATATCGGCACCTGTTAACCCAATGGCATTGGTATTTAAAGCTTGGAGTTTGGCAACAACATTTTTGTTAACCAGACCGCCATAAACCATGGTGATTACTTCTAATGTTTCGGCATCAGTAATACGCCTGCCGTTTATCATGTTGGATGCTATTCCTAATTTTGATGCCATTGATGTCGCTCGTTTACCGCCACCATGCACCAATATTTTCTTTCCTTCTAAATTAGAAAACAGCTTTAAAAAGGCTATTAAAGATGTTTCATCTTCAATAATATTTCCTCCTATTTTTACTATGGATAGTTTTTCTTTAGGCATTTTCTAATATTTTTTTGAGTACCAGTTGTGCTGCATAGGTTCTGTTATTAGCTTGTTGAATCACTAATGAGTTGTCACTATCTAAAACGGCATCTTCTACGACTACATTTCGTCTTACTGGTAAGCAGTGCATAAATTTAGCATCACCTAGTTTTTCTTTGGTAATCATCCAATTAGGATCTTCACTTAAAATCTTTCCATAATCTGTATACGAACTCCAGTTTTTTGTATACACAAAATCAGCATTAGCAAAGGCTTCTTCCTGATTGTAAATTATTGGTGTGTCTCCCGTAATTTCTGGATTTAAATCGTAACCTTCAGGATGCGTAATTACAAACTCCACATCCATTTTTTGCATGGCTTGGGTAAAACTATTTGCTACCGCATGGGGTAAGGTTCTTACATGTGGTGCCCAACTTAACACGACTTTTGGTTTTGCAACTTTAGCGTGTTCTGAAATGGTTAGCGCATCTGTTAATCCTTGTAATGGATGTCCTGTAGCACTCTCCATGTTCACAATAGGAACGGACGCATATTTAACAAACGATTTTAAAACCTGCTCACTTTCATCTTTTGCCTTATCTGTTAATGATGGAAACGCTCTTACTGCAATAATATTACAATATTGAGACACCACTGCAGCTGCTTCTTTTATATGTTCTGCAGTATTACCATTCATAACTGTACCGTCTCCAAATTCGATTCCCCAAGCATCACCAGACACATTCATAACAATAGGATCCATTCCTAAATTTAATGCCGCTTTTTGTGTACTTAAACGGGTACGCAAACTAGAATTAAAGAATAACAAACCAATGGTTTTATTTTTTCCTAATTCCTTATGTTTTAAAGGATCTTGTTTTAATACTTTAGCTTCTTCAATCCAAGAATTGATGTTGTCTATATCGTTTATGGAGGTGTAATGTTTCATGTGTCTCTTTTTTATTCCATACCTACAAAGTGCTTAAAACCTTGTAAGAACATATTATTTTATTTTGGTAAACGGCACCTTATTATCAAAAGCATTGACTATAAAGTTATCTTCTAATCCGTTTACTATCCATGTTTCTACGTTTGCTTGTTTTGCTACTGAAATGGCATCTATTTTAGATTGCATGCCTCCAGTACCATGAGTAGATTTAGAGTTTACTACTTGATTCTTTAATTGATCAAAGTCTTCAACGAGTTCTATGGTTTTTGGGGTTCCATTTTCTATGGATTCTTTGGTATAAATACCGTTTGTGTTGGTTGCTATTATAAACAGATCGGCATTTAAAAGCGATGCGGTAAGCGCTCCTAATTTATCGTTATCTCCAAATTTAATTTCATCGGTAGCAACCGTATCGTTTTCATTAATAATCGGTATATAATTATTGTTAACGAGTACATTAATGGTATTCACAATATTGGTCTTACTTTCCTGCTTTTCAAAATCTGAATAGGATAATAAACATTGTGATGTTAGTAGTCCATATTCTCTAAAAATCTCTTGATAAATCCTTATAAGGTGTGGCTGACCTATAGATGCTAAAGCTTGCTTTACAAAAACTTCTTTTTGCTTACTTTCTAACTTCACAAACTGTTTTGCTACAGCAATAGCTCCAGAACTCACAATAACAAATTCACAAGTATCTTGTAATTGCGCGATTTGATTTGCGATATCTTCGATCTTACCTCTGGAAATATTATTAGTTTCCTTAGTAAGTGTATTAGAACCTACTTTAAGTAATATTCTTTTCTTTTTCATGGTTATCTTATTTGCCCATTTCCATGAACGTACCATTTATTAGTCACCAAATGCTGTAAGCCTATCGGTCCTCTTTGGTGTAATTTATCTGTACTAATGGCTAATTCACCACCTAAACCTAGTTGTCCGCCATCTGTGAAACGTGAAGATGCATTATGATATACAGCTGCAGTATCTACATTCTCCATAAACAACTTCGCTTCTGCTTCATTAGTTGTGACAATAACTGATGAATGTCCTCCTGAATATTTATTTATTTTGGCAATAGTGTCGGCATTCGATGTTATTTCTCCAACAACAATCTTATAGTCTAAAAATTCTTCATACCAAATATCATCAGATTCAAACGCTTCAATTTCATCAAATTGACATGTTGCCTCATCTCCTAATATTTGGATATTAGACGCTTTTAATTTAGAAATTAAGTTTTTAATGAATGCTTCTTTATTAGGAAGATCTTTATCAATTAAAACTTTATCAATCGCATTACAGGCCGATATTTTTGATTTACCATTGAGAATCACATCCATGGCTATATCTAAATTGGCTTCTTTGTGCACATATACAAAGTTATTACCACGACCACTAATAATTACCGGGCAAGTAGCATGTTGTTTTACAAACGCTATTAAACGTTCACCACCACGTGGCACAATTAAATCGACTTTCTGTGTTGGTTTTTCTAAAAAAGCTTGTGTTTCTGCTCTGTTAAATTGTAAATATTCCACCCAATCTATCGAAGCTTCATTTTCTTTTAAAGCTTGGTGCCACAACTCAACAATTTTTAAATTTGATTTTAGTGACTCTTTACCACCTTTTAGTAATATTTTATTCCCAGATTTAAAAGCGATGCCTGCTGCCTCTACCGTGACATCTGGTCTAGATTCGTAAATAATTAATACCGTTCCAAATGATGCTGTTTTATTATAAACTTGCATCCCATTATCATGCTTAAAACTAAAACGTTCTACACCAACAGGATCTTCTTGAGATGCTAAATGTGTAACCGATGTAATCATTTCATCTACCTTAGCATCATCCACTTTTAGTCTGTCGTACATAGAAATATCATCCCCATTATATGCTTCTAAATCGGTTTTATTAATAGCAATAATGGCATTTCTTTCTTGTTCCAGAAGCACCGCCATTTTAAGCAATACGGCATTTCTTTTTTCTATAGATAATAATGTGTTCATTTTTTTAGTGTTCAGTTGTTCCAGTATTCAGTTTCAGTGATTAGTCTCGCTATATCCGTTAGCTTCTTCTGTGATTTCCCCTTTTGTCGAAATGATATACTACAATTAATATTGCCTTGTCATGTCGATATGTGGCACGATTGAGACATCTCATAATACATAGTCTTTTAAACTGTTTCTTGTATTTCTGTTAAAACCTTTTTAAGCGCTTCAAAAAATTGATCTACGTGTTCTTTCTTTATGGTTAATGGCGGTAATATTCTTAACAATTTCTTGTTGGATGCGCCACCCGTAAATATTTTATAGTTATAAATTAATTCTTTGCGTAAGTCTCCAACTTCAAAATCGAATTCTAAACCTAACATCAATCCTCTTCCTTTTATATTCTTTATTTGCGGAATTGTTTTCGCTATTCCAATAAAATACTCCGAAATATCATTTGTATTTTCAATGAGCTTTTCTTCTTCAATCGTATTTAAAACGGCTAAACCTGCTACACATGCTAAATGATTACCTCCAAAGGTTGTTCCTAACATCCCATATTTAGATTCTATATCTGGATGAATTAATATCCCGCCTATTGGGAAACCATTTCCCATACCTTTTGCTAGAGATATAATATCTGGGGTCACTTTATAATGTTGAAAAGCAAAGAACTTACCCGATCGACCATAGCCACATTGAATTTCATCAGCTATAAACATCGTGTTATTAGCTTTACAAAGGGCATCTACTTGTTCGAAAAACGCTGTAGTTCCTTGATCTAAACCACCAACACCTTGAATAAATTCTACAATAACAGCACAAACATCCCCTTTTTCTAATTCTCTTTTAACCCCTTCAACATCATTTAAAGATAAAATTGTTACAGCTTGCTGAGCATTTATTGGTGCGATAATATTTGGGTTATCGGTTGCCGCTACAGCTGCAGATGTTCTTCCATGAAATCCATTACTAAAGGCAACAACACGTTTTTTTCCTGTTTTAAAAGAAGCTAGTTTTAAAGCATTTTCGTTCGCTTCTGCCCCCGAGTTACATAAAAATAACTCATAATCTTTACATCCAGATAGTGCTTCAATTTTATCTGCCAGTTGTTTTTGCAATGGGTTTTGAATCGCATTAGAATAAAACCCTAATGCATTAACTTGATTGGTAATTGCCTGAACATAATTTGGATGCGCATGCCCTATAGAAATCACAGCATGACCTCCGTAAAGATCTAAATATTCGGTTCCTTCGTTATCGTAAACAAGGATGTCTTTCCCTGAAACTGGAGTCACATTATATAATGGGTAAACGTCAAATAATGGCATTTTAATTCTTTTTAATTTGGTTAATTTTTTCAAATGATGATACAATACCCTGTATTAAGGCAGAGCTTAAACCTTGGTGTTCCATAGCATTCAATCCTTCAATAGTACATCCGCTAGGCGTTGTTACGCGATCAATTTCCTGCTCTGGATGTCTCCCCGATTCAATTAACAAACTAGCAGAACCAAAACAAGTTTGAACTGCCAAATCGTGTGCTTCATGCGCTTCAAAACCTAATTGAATGGCACCTTGAGTGGTCGCACGTACCAAACGCATCCAAAATGCTATACCACTAGCACAAATAACTGTTGCTGCTTGTAATTGTTCTTCTGGAATGACCATGGTAGTCCCTAACTGATTAAATATCTCTTTTGCCAATTCAATTTTCCTCTGACCTTTATCATTCCCTGAAAGACATGTCATAGATTTCCCTATAGATATAGCTGTATTCGGCATCACGCGAATAATATTTTTATCACTCCCTATAATACTTTCTATTCTGGAAATCTCAAAACCAGCTGCTACCGAAAGTACAACATGATCAGCTTTTATAAATGGGGAGACATCTTCCAATACTTTTTCAATGTGTCTGGGTTGCAATGCAAAAAGGATAATATCTGATGCTTCAACTGCTTGCGCATTGTTACTTGTAATGGTAACATAAGCTTCGTCTTCAAAAGATTCTACAGCCGATGTGTTTTTATCGCTTAGATACAACGAGGTAAATGACTTATTTTTTATAAGCCCTTTAGCGATTGAACTTCCTAAATTCCCTGTTCCTATGATAGCTATTTTCATAATTTATACTTTTTTTCATCATTCCCTCCTGGGAGGGGTTATTATTTTCTTGGCGTTACCACAAGGGTCGGGCTATCCGTTGCAAGTCCTCGCTATCGCTGTGGGCTTTCCACTACTATCCCTAACGCACCACTCTTGCTCTATATCTTCCCCTAACCCTCCTTTATTTGGGGAGCTTAGGTGGGGATTAAAAATACGTCGCCTTCAAGTGGATTCCTGCCTGCGCAGGAATGACAATTAAAATACTTTTTAAAAGTAGGTAGCTTTTAATTGTAACCCTGTTGTTTCTTCCAATCCAAACATTAAATTCATGTTTTGAATGGCTTGACCCGAAGCCCCTTTTAACAAATTATCAATCACACTCGTAACTAATAATTTATTATTATGTTTATGCAAATGTATGATACATTTATTAGTATTTACTACTTGCTTTAAATGTATTGGGGCATCTGAAACAAAAGTAAACTTAGCCGCTTTATAAAAATCTTTATACATAGTGATCGCTTCTTCAACCGTACCTTCAAAATCTGTATAAAGAGTTGCAAAAATTCCTCTTGAAAAATTACCCCTATTCGGCATAAACAAAATCTCTGAAGAAAAATCATTTTGTAATTGCTTTACAGACTGATTAATTTCTCCTAAATGTTGATGCGTAAATGGCTTGTAATACGAAAAGTTATTATCTCTCCATGTATAATGTGTCGTTGCTGATAACGATGTTCCAGCACCTGTAGCGCCTGTAACGGCATTAATATGCACATCATTATTTATTAAATTCTTTTCGGCTAATGGCAATAATGCTAATTGAATGGCTGTTGCAAAACAGCCTGGGTTGGCAATATAATCAGCCGATTTCACAGCTTCTCTTTGTAATTCTGGTAAGCCATACACAAAGTTTTTGCCATCAAAAATCTTATCGTTTTCCAATCTGAAATCATTTCCTAAATCGATAATTTTAGTTTTATCTGAAAATGTATTATTCTCTAAAAACTTTACCGAATTACCATGACCTAAACACAGAAACAACACATCTACATCTGGATTAATAGTATCTGTAAATTTTAAATCTAAAGACCCTACTAAATCTTGATGAATATGACTAATTTTATTACCCGCGTTAGAGGTACTGAAAACAAAATTAATATTTGTTTCTGGATGCGATATTAATAACCTCACTAACTCACCTGCTGTATAACCAGCGCCTCCTATAATGCCAACTTCAATCATAACCTAAGAGTTTACTTGTTGATATATTTTATTTTGATTTCCTATAATTTTAATAAATCCTTTGGCTTCATCTGCTGTCCACCCTTTATTAATTTCACCGTAGCTTCCAAATTTGGCATTCATTAAATCATGTTCAGACACAATACCATCTAATGAAAAATGATATGGTTTTAATGTAACAGTGACATCACCGCTTACTTGCTCTTGGCTACTTTGTAAAAAGGCTTCGATATTTCTCATTACTGGATCTAAATACTGGCCTTCGTGCAAATGCATGCCATAAAAACTTGATAAGTATTCTTTATGTTGCAATTGCCATTTGGTAAGGGTATGCTTTTCTAACAAGTGATGCGCCTTTACAGTAATTAAAGCTGCTGCTGCTTCAAAACCTACACGTCCTTTTATACCAACAATAGTATCTCCAACATGAATATCTCTACCAATAGCATACTCCGAAGCGATATTATTTAGTAATTCAATATTAACTTCTGGTGCATTTTCTTTGCCATTAAAAGCTACAAATTCACCATTTTTAAATGTAAGGGTCACTTTTTCTTCGCCTTCTTTTTCTAATTGTGACGGATAAGCTTCACTTGGCAACGGTTTTTCAGATGTTAAGGTTTCAGAACCTCCAACACTTGTTCCCCAAAGTCCTTTGTTTATTGAATATTGCGCTTTTTCCCAAGACATATCAATGCCATTAGATTTTAAATAATCTATTTCTTCTTGTCTCGTTAATTTTTCATCTCTAATAGGGGTAATAATTTCAATTTCCGGAGCTAGAGTTTGAAAAATCATATCGAATCTCACCTGATCATTTCCTGCTCCTGTACTACCATGCGCAATATATCCTGCACCTATACTCTTTGCGTATTCTACAATCTCGATAGCCTGAATAATTCGTTCTGCACTTACAGATAGTGGATAGGAATTATTTTTTAAAACATTACCAAAAATTAAATACTTTACTACTTTCTGATAAAATGTAGCAACGGCATCAATATTTTTATAAGTAGAAACGCCCATTTTATAAGCATTGCTTTCAATATATCCTATTTCCTCTTCTGTAAACCCACCTGTGTTTACGCTTACAGCATGAACATCATATTCTTTAGATAAACTAACCGCACAATACGATGTATCTAATCCGCCACTATACGCTATTACTAATTTTTTCATCTTTTATCTTTTTTTAAAAACATGGTTTCTTTAATATGTTTTAATCTTTTAAAAACCTTTTCTTTTATTTTTTTTGATTCCTTTTTTTCTTTTGTTTTTCCATCGTATAACATCCCTGTACACAAACACATTTTACGGTTAGTGCGTGTTAAAACATCATAATTCTGACAGGTTTGACAACCGTCCCAAAATGTTTGATCGTCTGTTAACTCAGAAAATGTAACTGGCTTATATCCTAAATCGCTGTTCAACTTCATAACAGCTAAACCAGTTGTAATACTAAACACTTTAGCATTTGGGAATTTTGTTCTTGAATGTTCAAAAACTTTATGCTTTATTTTTTTTGCAAGTCCTTTGCCTCTATAATTAGGATGTACAATTAAACCCGAATTAGCTACAAACTTTCCATGCCCCCAAAGTTCTATGTAACAAAACCCAGCAAATACGTCCCCATCTATAGCAATAACGGCATTACCATTTTCCATTTTTGTCGAAATATATTCAGGCGTACGTTTGGCAATACCTGTACCTCTAACTTTTGCTGATTCTGCAATAGTTTGGCAAATAATTTCTGCGTATTTAGTATGTGATTTATTAGCGATTACAATCTCCATTTATTTGGATCTATTTGAATTTGAATTTTAACCTTTTTTGATTACTGAACTGGACTCACCTAGCTCAAAAATAGAAGCACACCCTTACGGGCGACGTGGAAAAATACGACGCATATGACCTTTGTTAACTAAGAAATTAACTGAATTTTTAAATGCTATGAAATATATTTTGGACACTATGAAAAAAATTAAAATTACGTTTTGGTTTTGCTATCAAGAAAGACTAGAAGCAGCGGCGATAATTGCGCGCGGGCAAACCGGGAACAGAGCAACGTATTTTATTTTTTAAATTTTTCATACGGTAAAACTATAATTTTATTTAATACTACCTAGAAAAACAATTCACTTTTTTATAAAAATTATTAATATCTCTTTTATTTGATACTTTTATTTTAAATAATTCAAAGAATTTAGAATTATTTCCACCTTTATCATCCCTTGAATACTGAAACTCAAATAGGAAAAATATTCTTATTGATTATTTTCTATTTGAAACCTATTCAGCTATATAGCAAGTCATTTAAATAATCATTCGCTAACGACCTTAATTTCTTGGCGAATTATTTTAAAGTATTGGTTTTTATTTTTAAAGATTTTCGCCGTAAGACCATCCTTGTCGCACAGGCTCTTTTATGTAAGTATTTAATTCTTTGCGATTAGTAATCTTCATTTTCTTTGCATCGTATTTAATTTTACCCCCAAACCTTTGTGCCATGACTCCTATTAAGGCCATTTCGGTTAAATCTGATGCATAATCAAAGTTAGAACCTGGAAGTGTATTATTTCTAATAGCGTCTATCCATTCTTTATGAGGTGCATTTTCTTGAATTCTAGGAATGGTTTGAGCTGGCAGATTTTTTAAGAATTCTTCTTGTTGTGCTTGCGGTAAAAGAATTTTTGGTTTCTCTGGTCTTGCACCCGTCATTAGCGTATTTTTACTACCAACCATAAGCATTCCTCCATTACTAGGCAACTTGTCAATTCCCCATTCTGGATTAATATCAATATTCGGAGTTGCAAATCCCTCGTGCCATTTTAAGGTGACTGGTTTTTTATTTCCACGTTTTGGAAATTCAAAAGTAACCACAGAGCTATTTGGCATAAAACTGCTATCATTAAAACTTCCCAAAGGAGTTTCTCCAATTACTTTTTTTGGCGCCCCAAGATCTAAAGCCCAAAAAGGAGCATCTAAAGTATGACAAGCCCAATCGCCTAATTGTCCATTTCCGAAATCATAATGACCTCGCCATGATTTTGGTGCATACGTATTATTAAAAGGTCTTTCAGCTGCAGGCCCCAACCATAAGTCCCAATCAAAATTAGCAGGAACTTCATGCTTTGGTGGCGGAAAACTCTCAGGTTTTGTAAAGTAATATCCTGGTGCAAATTTATTTACACCACGCCAAGCATGTACTTCTTTAACATCTCCTAAAACGCCTGCTTCATACCATTCTTTTACTAATCTTATTCCATGAGTAGTATGCCCTTGGTTACCCATTTGAGAAATAACCTTATAATACTTAGCTGCTTTTTTCATGGTTCTTACTTGCCAAACATTATGCGCTAATGGTTTTTCTACAAATACATGCTTTCCCAATTCCATTGCAGCCATTGTAGCAGGAAAATGCGTGTGATCTGGAGTTGAAATAACTACCGCATCTATTTCATTGGCCATTTTATCAAACATGACTCTGAAATCTTTAAATTTTTTGGCTTTAGGAAATGCTTCTCCAGCTTTTTGCATAAACCAGTCATCAACATCACATATAGCAACAATATTATTTCCCTTTGCTGCAATTCTCATATTTGTACCCGCTCTATGACCAACCCCTATAACAGCTATATTTATTTTATTATTTGGTGAAAAACTCATTAAACTTGGTATCACCAGTATCCCAGCTGTAGCTGAAGCTGTTACTGTAATAAATGATCTTCTTGAAATTGTGTTTTTCATGATATTGCTATTTAAATTATAAGTAATTTGTCCACTTATTAATCCAATGTTCTTACCCAAATATTCCTGTAACTCACACCACTGTTATCACCATGATCTTGAAGTCTTAATGCACCTTTTCCATGTGGATTGTTTTTAGGCCAGCCAATATATGGAGTGGTCCCTTTTATTTCATAATGGTCTTGAATTAAAATGCCATTATGTAGTACTGTAATAGTTGCTGATTTTGTTTTATCTCCTTTAGAATTGAATTCTGGAGCATGATAAATAATATCATAGGTATTCCATTCTCCAGTCGGCACCGATGCTTTTGCTAAAGGAATTGACTGTTTATAAATAGACCCTACCTGACCGTTAACATAAGTGTCATTATCATTATTATCTAAAACTTGCACTTCATAGCGCTCTTGAAGAAAAACACCGCTATTACTTCTATTCTGACCACTTGCTCTTTTTTCTGGTGAAGATTGCCATTCTATATGTAACTGTATACAACCAAATTCTTGCTTTGTTTGAATATCTCCAGATTTATCTTTGACCGTCATAGATCCATCATCATTTAAAACCCATTGTACTGGGCTACTATCTTTTGCATGCACCCAACTGTCTAAATTACTACCATCAAATAAAACAATAGCGTCACTTGGTACCCCGTTTTGTCCAGTTGGATTAACCGTAGGTGGCACAGGTTCATAAAATTCGGTTTCTTCTGGCTTAGTAGGCTCTTTTTCTTCTTTTGCTTCATTAAGAACCTGCTCTTTTGCCATTTTCTGACTCCTATCTTCTAGCAGAAAATTACAGGAAGAAAAAAACAACAAGCCAATTAATAAAAAGATGATTCTATTCATAATTATTTAATTACAAGCCAAGTATTTTCTTTAATTGTACTTCATCTGTATCTCCGCCTGCAAAATCATCAAATCCTTTTTCAGCAGCTTCAATAATATGTTTTTGAATAAAAGGCGCGCCTTCTCTCGCTCCTTGTTCAGAAGATTTTATACAACATTCCCATTCCATAACAGCCCAAAAATCGCATTCATACTTCGTTAATTTTGAAAAAATCGCTTTAAAATCTACCTGACCATCCCCTAATGATCTAAAACGCCCAGCCCTATCTTTCCAATCCGCATATCCACCATAAACACCTTGTTTTCCTGTTGGATTAAATTCTGCATCTTTAACATGAAAAGCTTTAATACGCTCATGATAATGATCTATAAAAGTTAAATAATCTAACTGCTGAAGCACATAATGGCTCGGGTCATAAAGTATATTAACTCGCTTGTGATTATTTGTTGCTTCCAAAAAACGTTCAAATGTAATTCCGTCATGAAGATCTTCTCCTGGATGAATTTCATAACATACATCGACACCATGTTCGTCAAAATGATTCAATATAGGCACCCAACGGTTTGCTAATTCTTTAAAACCCATTTCTACTAATCCTTTAGGTCGTTGCGGCCATGGATACATCGTATGCCACATTAAAGCTCCAGAAAAAGTAGCGTGAGCCTTTAAACCTAACCTTCCACTGGCAGTTCCAGATTTTTTCACAAAATCTATCGCCCATTCTGTTCTCGCTTTTGGATTATTTCTAACCTGTTCTGGAGCAAAGCCATCAAACATTGTATCATAAGCGGGATTTACTGCTACCAATTGACCTTGTAAGTGTGTAGACAGTTCTGTAATTTCCAACCCATATGATGCCACTTTTCCTTTCAATTCATCGCAATAGGTTTGACTTTCAGCTGCTTTTTCCACATCTATTAAACTAGATTCCCATGTTGGAATTTGAATGCCTTTATATCCTAAATCTGCCGCCCATTTACACATTCCATCTAAACTATTGAATGGCGCATTATCTCCTGCAAATTGTGCCAAAAAAACAGCAGGTCCTTTTATTGTTTTCATATTCTCACTCTACCCTCCCAAAAGGGCGGGTTTTATTTGTTATATTTTTTCTATTAGCTCTCAAAAAAGCTTCATTAAGATTGTTTTAATCTATTTTAATTTTGTCCACGCCGCATTGTTAGCATCACTTTCTACTGCGGTATAAATAAATTTCATGCCTCGAATACCATCTTTAGCCGTTGGATAATCTGGATTTTCAATAGTTTCTCCATTTAAAACTGCCATTAAATGAGTTGCAAAATTTTTATATATCGTAGCAAAAGCTTCCAAATAACCTTCTGGGTGACCTGCAGGAATTCTGGATACATTTAAGGCTTCTGGATATAAATTGTTTCCGTTTGGCGTAAAAACCGTAACAGGATCTTCAAGCCAACGTGTCATTAATTGATTTGGGTTTTCCTGATGCCATTCTAAACTCCCTTTTTCACCATATACTTTAATTGCTAAATTATTTTCTTCTCCTAAAGCAATTTGAGAAATAGACATGGTTCCTTTAGCACCATTTTCCATACGAAGTAATAAATTACCATCATCATCTAAAATTCTACCTTCTCCAAATCTGCCTAAATCTGCAGCTAATTCATCAATTTTTAAGCCTGTAATATATTCTACCAGATTTTCAGCATGGGTACCAATATCACCTAAAGCTCCTCCAATTCCAGAACGTTTTGGATCTACGCGCCAGGAGGCTTGTTTTTGTCCTGTTTTTTCAACTGCTGTAGACAACCAACCTTGTAGGTATTGGACTTGTATTTTTCTAATATTTCCTAAATCACCATGAGCAACCATCGCTCTGGCTTGCTTTACTAATGGGTGTCCAGTATAATTATGTGTAAGCGCAAATAATTTTCCGCTTTCGTTAACTATTTTTTCTAAGGCAACAGCCTCTTCTAACGTCAGAGTCATTGGCTTATCGCAAACCACATGAAACCCATTTTCTAAAGCTAGTTTTGCTGGTGGAAAATGCATATAGTTTGGCGTTACAATGGCTACAAAATCCATTCGTACATCTTCAGGAAGTTCTTTTTCTTTTATGATCATTTCTTCATAACTTCCATAACACCTATCTTCAGATAGAAACAAAGCTTTCCCTGATGCTATCGATTTTTCTGCACTACTACTAAAAGCACCACATACTAAATCTATCATCCCATCAATTGAGGCTGCTCTTCTATGCACATCTCCAATGAATGATCCAGTACCTCCACCGATCATTCCCATTCTTAATTTTCTTGCCATATTTTAATTATACTTCTGCAGTTTGATTTCTTTTTTTCATATAAATACTTAAGCCTAAAAATGCCACTATTAGAATTGCAGGCAGAATAGACATTGTTCTTAAAGCCTCATTAATACCACCTTCACCATCCATAAGCCTTCCCATAATTGGTAATACTATTGATACAGAGAACATCCCAGCTCCTCCCATAATAGAAAGCCCTAAAGCACCTGTTTGTGGTAAATATTCTGCTACAAAACCAAGCATGGTAGGCCAGAAAAAAGTAACTCCTATAGCAAAAATAGCAGCTGCTACAAAAATCATCCCACCACTTGTTATTGTAAGCAGCCATAAACCTATAAAGGTAAATATCGCAGAGTACAACAGCATTCCAGAAGGTTTTAATTTATGAACTACCTTACCAGCAAATAATCGCCCTAAAGCCATAATACCATTTATAAAAGCTAATACTAACAATGGCTGTGCTACTGATTCTTTTAATAATGATTCAATACGCTGCGTAGTTCCTAACTCTGAAGCTGCTGTAAGAAACATACAAGCTACCATAAAAAGAAACAAAGGATTTAAGACACTGGCAAACATTTTTTTATTACTAACCCCCAATTGAACACGCTCTGTAACAGGAATTTTTTGACCTATAAATAGTAAACCATAGATAATTAACGGAATAAATAAAGTTCCCACCATATAATGCCAAGGCAATCCGAGAACATCCATAATTAACCACCCTAAAAGCGATCCAATTACTATACCTCCAGGAAACCACACATGGAACCTATTAAGCATTTTGGTTTTACTATCGGGAAACATAGAAGCAACTAAAGGATTTAATGCCGCCTCAACCATACCATTACCAATTCCAACGAACAAGGTGGCTATAAACAAAGACGTCATAGAATCTGCCGTAAGTGTCAATACAATTCCTATTGCATGAGTAATAAAGGCAATCCATACAATCTTTTTAATACCGAGTAAATCCACCAAAGGTCCACCAACAATCATAGCAATAGTAAATCCGAAAAAGGCTGGAGCAAATGCATAACCTAATTGCTCTAAAGTTAAACCAACACCTTCTGGTCCAAAAACCGTTTCTAATTTTGCACGAATAGCAAAAGTCATTGCTGTGGTAATTAAAGCAAGGCAACTTGCCAGAAACAGTCTGTTTTTATTAACAATATTCTCCATTATATATTTAGTTTAGTTAGTTTTTTTTAGACTAGTTGTTTACCAACACGTACCAATAAATCTCTGGTTAATTCAATACCTTTTTCTTCAGGTTGCATCTCGCCTTCATATTCAATACCAACAAATCCAGTGTAACCTGATTCTTTAACCATTCCCATCATTTTAAGATAATCTATAGTAGTATCTCCCTTTTCATTAAAATTATAAGATTTTGCACTTACCGCCTTAGCATAAGGCAATAATTCTTTCACCCCTTGGTATTTGTCATATGCTTCAATACACAGACCTTCCTTGTTTTTTTCTATGCAGAAATTCCCAAAATCTGGTAAAGTTCCACAATTTTTATTTTCTATTTGAGAAAACACATCCGTCATCCACTTTCCATTTGATGAAAAACCACCATGATTCTCAACTAACACATTAACATTAGATCCTTTTGCAAATTCAGAAAGTTTATTTAAAGAATCAATACTAGCTTTTACCGCTTCACTTTTATCGACACCTCCTGCTAAATTAACCCGAATGGCATGGCAACCTAAAAAATTAGCTGCTTCAATCCATTTGTAATGATTTTCAATAGCCTTAAATCTTTCTTTATCATCAGCATTGGCAAGCATCCCTTCACCATCAATCATAATTAATACATTTTCCTGCCCTTCAGAATTGGCTCGTAGATTCATCTCTTTCAAATAAGACACCTCTTTAGCTTTATCTTTAAAAAATCCATTCACATATTCTAAACCTTCCAAACCAAAGCTTCTGGATTTTGCAGCAAAATCCAAATTATCCATTTTATTTCCAAACAAAGTGCGATGCAATGACCACTGTGCTAAAGACATTTTAAAAAACAAGGCATCTTCATTTTCAACTTGATTAGCCTGTTTTGCTTTTTTTTCGGAATCTTTACATCCATACAAACCTAATAACGACAACGCAACACCAGCAGAGGCTGTTTTTGCAACAAAATCTCTTCGTTTCATAAAAACGTTTTTTAATTAACACACCTTACCAATAAGATGAATACGTGAAAATAAATATTTGTATTTAAAATACTGTGTATTTTTATTCAGTGAAAGAATTCAAACACTCTTGAATATTTTCTGACTCATACCAAAGACAAATCCTCACCTATTACTAAAACTAAGACCGAAGATTTAACAAATATTAAACCCTACAAATGGGAGCCATTCAAACAAACTCAATCGCTCTCAAAAGCAAAACACCCACTACCAGTCTTTAAAGAAGACTTCATCTTTTCAATCACTCAAAATTAAGCCAATTGCAAACCTCTATCCAACCATTTTAACCGATATTCATTAGGTGAACATTTTTCATGTTTTTTAAAAACAGTAGCAAAATATTGCCCTGTAGTAAACCCACACATATAAGCAACTTCTGCAATTGTTAAACTCTGATCTTTTTGAAGTATTTCTTTAGACATTTCCAAACGCTTCATAGTCAAATAACGCATAGGAGTCAAATTTGTTAATCGCTTGCAGTGATGCGTAAATCGTGTTAATCCTACTCCAGCAGACTGCGCCATTAACTCGATAGTCCAATTCTCTGAAAGGTTCTTTTCAAGTTCTTTTAAAAAGAATTTCACACTCCTGGAACTATCTGTAAGTGACTCATTTAAAATAATATCATCTGTATTTAATAAATCCAGCAATAAAATCAATAAATAGTTTACAAGTAATCTTATCCTAGAAGCATTATTCCCTTTTACATCCGTATTTATTGCTTTATTGATTCGCATAAAACAATCTCGAATACGCTGATCTGTTTTCCAAATAGACTTTTCATTTTGCCTTAAAATAGTAGTAAGCCTTGCTAAATCTGTAGGCGTTAAAGTAATCCAATCTGGCCAAACCCAATCTTGATGCGGCCTACGAACACCTAAATCTATAATCACCCAATAAAATTTCCCCATACCAATGTACGGGTTCCCTACTTTATGAGCTTCCCAAGGACGCGTAATTGTCAAATGATTTGGAGTTAATAAAACCTCTTTATCTTCTTGAGCATAAGGCATAGATCCAGATTCTAAAAAATGAAACTCTATCCCCTCGTTTCGGTGCCAATCCAAACCCCAATCTTGTGGCTCGTTAGCATCCCAATACCCTATACTATTAAGTCCAAGTGTATTATCATCCAACCTATCTCCTGGATAAGTATGCCTTGCAAGCGCTTTAAATTTTAATTTATTACGCTTATAAGCATCAATTAATGGCAAACAAGTGTCCGCATGATAAACAACACCATCTGCTTCATATTCATAAGGTTCGATTTCTTGTATGTTTGCTTTCATTGAAATAATTTAAACACTATTATCGTGCAAATTAACTAATTTTCCAATTATTTGAAATTTAATAGCGTTTTTCTCTGTTTTTAACAGGAAAAATTATCAGATTATGAATTATAATGATTCAGCAAAAAACATTCACATATAATAATGATTGAAGACACCATAAAAGAACACCCTACTACCTATGATGCTATAGTTATAGGTACAGGAATCAGTGGAGGCTGGGCAACTAAAGAACTTTGTGAAAATGGACTAAAAACATTGGTTCTTGACAGAGGTCGTTTGGTAAAACATATTGAAGATTATCCTACAATGCATAAGGATCCTTGGGATTTTAAACATCGGGGTAAAGAAGCCGAAAAAGAACGAGAAAATCAAAAAGTCCAAAGTAGACTATGGGGAGGTTCGCTTACAAGACCATCAACTAAGCATTGGTTTGTAGACGACACAAAACATCCATATAACGAAGTAAAAGAATACCTATGGATACGTGGTTATCATGTTGGAGGTCGTTCTATTATGTGGGGAAAACATAGTTACAGATGGAGTAACATGGATTTTGAAGCCAATAAAAAAGATGGTCATGGTGTCGATTGGCCTATTCGCTATAAAGACATAGCACCCTGGTACGATAAAGTAGAAAAGTTCATTGGAGTTTCTGGTCAAAATCTAGGACTCCCTCAGTTACCAGACGGGAAACTTTCCGACCCTATGGAATTAAATTGTGCCGAAAAAGATTTGCAAAAAACTATAGACAACAAATTTGATGATGGTCGCGTATTAACGCCTGGCAGAGTAGCACATTTAACAGGAAATGCAACCCATGAAGGCAGATCTAATTGTCAATATAGAAATAGATGCATTCGAGGCTGTCCTTTTGGTGGTTACTTTAGTAGTAATTCGTCAACCTTACCAGCTGCAGAACGAACTGGGAACATGCATTTACGTCCCAACTCTATTGCTTATGAAATTGTTTATGATGAAGCTTCTGGCTTAGCCTCTGGAGTAAAAGTTATTGATGCTGAAACTAAAGAAAAACTATTTTTTAGAGCATCTATTATATTTAATTGTGCATCAGCCTTAGGATCCACATCTATTTTATTACAGTCAAAATCTAAAAGATTTCCTAACGGATTGGGTAATGATAGTGGAGAACTTGGACACAACCTCATGGATCATCATTATGCGGTAGGAGCATCAGCTGAAATTGAAGGATTTGATGACCAGTACTACAAAGGCAGAAAACCTAATGGCTTTTACATTCCAAGGTTTAGGAATATTGATGACAAAACCACACAAAAAGAATTTATTCGAGGTTATGGTTATCAAGGTGGAGCTAGCAGAACAGGTTGGCAACGTGCAGTCTCAGAGTTAAGCTTCGGAAAAGAACTAAAAGACGAACTTTTAAAACCAGGTCCGTGGCGCATTGGAATGTCTGGTTTTGGTGAATGCTTGCCTTATCATGAAAATAAAGTATCTTTAAATTATGATATCTTAGATGAATGGGGGTTACCAACCTTAGACATGGATGCCGAAATTAAAGAAAATGAAATCAAAATGCGAGAAGATATGAGAGACCAAGCTGTAGCTATGCTAAAAGCGGCTGGTTATAAAAACGTACGAGGATACTTAGGAAAAGCCATTCCAGGAGCCTGTATCCACGAAATGGGTACAGCAAGGATGGGCCACGATCCTAAAACATCCGTTTTAAACAAGCACAATCAAATTCACTCTGTACCAAATGTTTATGTTACAGATGGGGCTTGTATGACATCTTCTGCTTGCCAAAACCCATCGTTAACCTATATGGCATTAACGGCTAGAGCAGCCAACCATGCAGCAGCCGAATTCAAAAAAAATAAAACAAGCTAAGGTTATGAATAGAAGATCCGCTTTAAAAAACTTAACCATGAGTTTAGGCTACACAGTAGCTGCTCCAACGATATTTAATATGTTTGCTTCCTGTACTGCTGAAGCAGAAACCTGGAAGCCTTTATTTTTATCTCCTGAGGAAAAACACATGGTTACACATTTAATGGATATTATTTTACCAACCTCAGACACTCCTGGAGCATTGGATGTTAATATTCCTCAGTTTTTGGATTTGATGTATTACGATATAGAGAAAAAAGAAAAACAGGAACTCTTTAGAAAGGGTGCCGCTATTTTTGCTAAAAAATTTAACATGCCTATTTTAGAAGGTAAAAAAGAAGATTTTGAAAAATCGTTATCGTCTTATTTTAATATCTCAGAAGAAGATTCTAAAAGCATATTGAAAGACCAGAAGCTGTCTTTAGAAAAAGTTAACGACAATAAAATAGAAAACTACACTTTATATAAGTTCTTGTTATCCGTAAAATACTATACACTATTTGGTTATTTCACTTCTGAAGAAGTAGGTGAAAATGTTTTAGCTTACGACCCTATTCCTGGTAATTATCAGGCATGCATATCGGTTAATGAAGCAACAGGAGGTCGTGCTTGGTCTTTATAAATTTAAAAATATAATATAATGACAGATTCATATGATGCCATAGTAATAGGCACTGGCATTTCGGGTGGATGGGCTGCCAAAGAACTTTGCGAAAACGGGTTAAAAACATTGGTTTTAGAACGAGGTCCTATGGTTAAGCATATTGAAGACTACCCTACCATGCATATGGATCCATGGGATTTGGAATTAAGAGGCAGTACATCTATTAAAGACAAAGCCCAACAACTAAAACAAAGCAGAACAGGCTATACAACAAAAGCAGTAACCAAACATTGGTTTGTTAACGACTTAAAACATCCTTATAATGAAACAAAACGCTTCGATTGGATGCGTGGCTACCATGTAGGAGGTCGCTCTATTACTTGGGGCAGACAGAGCTACAGGTTAAGCGATTTAGATTTTGAAGCTAATAAAAAAGATGGGCACGGTGTCGATTGGCCTATTCGTTATAAAGATATTTCGCCTTGGTATGATTATGTGGAATCTTATATTGGTGTAAGTGGAGAAAAATTAGGACTTCCACAATTACCAGATGGTATTTTCACACCTCCAATGGAACTTAATTGTATCGAAGAACATTTAAAAAACAGCCTTTCGGAAAATTTTGATGATCGGCTACTTACCATTGGAAGATCTGCGAATATTACTGGGACTAAAAATTATGATGGCAGAAGCAAGTGTCAATTTAGAAGCAGATGCATGAGGGGCTGTCCTTTTGGTGCTTATTTCAGTAGTAACTCCTCCACATTACCAGCAGCGGAACTTACTGGAAACATGACGCTTAGACCCAACTCTATTGCACATGAAATTATATATGACGATTCATTAAAAAAAGCTACTGGTGTCAAAGTTATTGATACCGAAACCAAAGAAACCCTTGTTTTTAATGCTAGTATTATTTTTTGTTGTGCATCCTCTATGGCATCAACATCGATATTACTACAATCTAAATCTGATAGATTTCCAAACGGATTAGGGAATGATTCAGGAGAATTAGGTCATAATATTATGGACCATCATTTAGGAGCAGGTGCTTCAGGAAAATTTGATGGGTTTCACGACAAATATTATAAAGGGAGACGTCCTAATGGCATTTATGTTCCAAGATTTAGGAATTTAGGTGATACTAAAACTCATAAAAAAGAATTCTTAAGAGGTTATGGTTATCAAGGGGGCGGCGGTAGAAATGGTTTTTCTGAGCATATTGCTGAATTAGCATATGGCGCAGAATTTAAAGAAAAAATTCTTGAGCCTGGCGAATGGCGTATGAGACTAGGTGGTTTTGGTGAGTGCTTGCCATATCATGATAATAAAATGACACTTGATTATGAAAAACTAGACGAGTGGGGATTACCTACTATTACTTTTGATGCTGAATGGAAAGAAAACGAATTTAAAATGCGGGAAGACATGATTCTTCAAGCTGCAGTCATGCTAGAAAAAGCAGGATTTACAGATATCAAAACTCGTGACGAAGTGCATGCACCTGGTATTGGAATTCATGAAATGGGAACCGCTCGAATGGGTAGAGATCCAAAAACGTCTATCTTAAATAAGCATAATCAAATACACACTGTACCTAATGTGTATGTAACAGATGGAGCATGTATGACCTCTTCTGGATGTCAAAACCCATCACTTACCTACATGGCCTTAACAGCCAGAGCAGCCAATTATGCAGCCAAACAATTTAAAAACTTGTAAGAGATGAACAGAAGAGATGTATTAAAGGGGCTAGGACTTACTATAGGTTACACTATGGCTACTCCAGGTATTATGAGTTTGCTTCAAAGTTGCAAGACAGAAGTAAAATTATGGACCCCTAAATTCTTATCCATAGATGAAGGTATTATTGTAAAAAACTTAATAGATATTATACTCCCTAAAACAAAAGCAACCCCTGGAGCCTTAGACGTCAACGTTCCTGAATTTATAGACCTATATGTTTATAAAGTTTACAAAGAAAAGCAACAACATAAATTCAAAAAAGGGATTGGCGCTATTATAGAAGCCCTCAATGTTCCTGAAGAAGGAGTTTCCAAATTAGAACATAAAGATTATGATGCTTTGTTAGCCAAATATTTAAAAGCTCCGAAAGAACAAAGAATTATTTATAAAAACGAAACCGACAAAAATAATCAAGATGCTATTATTTTCAATGCTCTTTCTGGCTTAAGAAACACCGCTGTTTGGACATATAAAACCAGTGAACAAATTGGAGAAAATGTTTTAGCATACGATCCCATTCCAGGAGCTCAAATAGGGTGTATTCCAATTAATGACTCAACTAAAGGTAAAGCATGGTCTTTATAAAACTTATAAAAATATGAAGAATTATTCGCACATACTTTTTAGTATGCTTGTTATACTTATAATGAGCTGCAAAGAAAAACCGAATCAAAAAAAGATTGAAACTCCCGAAGTAATAGAAAAATGGGTTTCTTTATTTAATGGTAAAGATTTAAATGATTGGACTGTTAAAATTAAAGGACATCCTGTTGGCGACAATTACAAAAACACCTTTATTGCTAAGGATGGCTGTCTTAAAGTTAATTATGATGCGTATGACGATACATTTAATTCTAAATTTGGTCATATTTATTATAACAAAGTATTTTCTAATTATAAATTACGATTGCAATATCGTTTTACAGGGAAACAATTAAGTGATGGTGAATCGTGGGCAGCCGCAAACAGTGGTGTCATGATACATTGCGAAGATCCTAAAAACATAGGGTTAGACCAAAATTTCCCTGTATCTATTGAAGTACAACTTTTAGGAGGCTTAGGTACTGAAGAACGGTCTACTGGTAATTTATGTACTCCAGGTACGCACGTCGTTATAGATAATCAAATTGCAACAGAACATTGTTTTAAATCATCTTCCAAAACCTATCATGGTGATCAATGGGTTAAACTTGAAATTGAAGTTAGAAACGACTCCATTATTAAACATATAATCAATGACAACATTGTATTCACTTGTACAAAACCGCAGATAGGTGGAACGGTTGATTTTAATGAAGAATTATGGAAAAGTAAAGAAGGGACACCTTTAAAAAAAGGATATATTTCTTTACAAAGTGAAAGTCATCCTGTAGAATTTAAAAATATTGAAATATTAGAGTTATAACAATTATGTTAACTCAATGCTTGAGCAGTCTACTAAAATGAAAAGAAGATTATTTATAAAAAAAAGTGCGGCTACTGCTTCTTTAATAGGTATGGGACTTTCAGGTGTGTCTGCCTTAAATAGAACACATTCGAATATAAATAATACTTTTAAATTAAATTTTGCACCACATATAGGCATGTTTAAACATCATGCAGGCAATAGCCCTATTGATCAATTAAACTTTATAGCAGATCAAGGTTTTACTGCTTTTGAGGACAACAACATGAAAAGTCGTCCTGTTGAAATTCAAAAAAAAATGGCTAAAACCATGGTTGATAGAAATATAACCATGGGGGTATTTGTTGCTCATAAAATTTATTGGAAAGCACCTAATTTAGCTAGTGGAAATATTGACAAACGACATGAATTCTTAAATGATATAAAACAATCTGTTGAAGTTGCAAAACGTGTGAATGCCAAATGGATAACTGTGGTACCTGGTTATCTAGACTTAAAGCAACATATGGATTACCAAACGGAGCATGTTATTGAAACTCTAAAACAAGCATCGGCTATTTTAGAACCTCATCAAATAACCATGGTATTAGAGCCTTTAAACTTTCGAGACCACCCAGGGTTGTTTTTAACAGAATCACCTCAGGCTTTTAAAATTTGTAAAGCGGTAAACTCGCCATCCTGTAAAATATTATTCGACATTTATCATCAGCAGATACAAGAGGGAAACTTAATCCCCAATATTGATACTTGTTGGGATGAAATTGCTTATTTCCAAATTGGTGATAATCCAGGACGTAAAGAACCAACAACAGGAGAAATAAATTATAAAAACATATTCAAGCATATTCACTCCAAAGGATTTAATGGTATTTTAGGTATGGAGCACGGAAACTCTGTAGATGGAAAAGAAGGTGAAAAAAAGGTTATAAATGCTTATTTAGAAAGCTCTAATTTCTAATTAAAGATATTTTTAGCATACATATCAAGATTGCATTAAAAGAAGCTAATTAATTTATGAAAAAAACATAAAAACAAAAAGCGACACTAGAAAACAGCATCGCTTTTTGTTTTTATATTGTAAAATATCTATTCTACAATAACTTTACCTTTCATCATACCATAATGCCCAGGAAAACTACATAAAAAATCATACGTTCCAACTTCTGGTGCTACAAACTCTACAGAAGTCGTCTGTCCTCCTCCAATTAAAGAGGTATAGGCTATAACATCTTCTGTTCCTTTTGGTATGTATTCGTTATCTTTAGCTACAGCTGCTTTAGCAGCAAACCCAGCTAAATCCACTCCTTGTTTAAGAAGCACAAAATTATGTCCCATCACATTAATATCCAATTTCCCTTTATGCCTTAAAGTAACTTTTACTTTTTGTCCTGCTTTTACTTTAATTTCAGTCTTATCAAACTTCATTAAGTCATCACCAGAAATAACAATATCATTAGAGTTTTTTGTTTCTGTGCTTTTAGAAGTCTCTTTCTTATTTTCGTAACTAAAACCTTCCTTCTTTTTTTCCTCCTTACCTCCACAGGCAACCATAACTAAAACTGAAAAAAAAGATAATACCAAATACTTAAATGTCTTCATATATAAAAAAAATGTTGTTTTATTAGCTATAAAAATAATAAAAAAGCAGCTTATAAAATATAATCTGTACTTATAAAGTTAGATGTTTTTTTCTCTAATAACTCTTTTAAAATAGCATTATTATAATCGTTATCCTTCGATGCTACAAAAGTTCTTATAGAGAAAGAGCGTAATGCGTCATGCACACTTAAAGTACTAAATGCAGAATCTTTTCTTCCTGTAAAAGGATAAACATCTGGTCCTCTTTGACAAGAGCTATTTAAATTTACCCGACACACTAAATTTACTAAAGTATCAATTAATGGTGATAATGTATTGATATCTTTACCAAACAAACTTACCTGTTGCCCATAATTAGAGGCCGCCATATCATCTAATGGTTCTTCAATATCTGCAAATGGAACAATAGGTACTAATGGTCCAAACTGCTCCTCGTTAAATATTCGCATACTTTTATCTACAGGATATAAAACTGCTGGAAATATAAAATTCTCACTAATTTCCCCTCCTTTATCATTTAGTATTTTTGCTCCTTTTTCAAGAGCATCATCTATTAACTCTTTAATATATGGGGGTTTATTCACTTCGGGAAGCGGTGTTAACTTAGTACCAGAATCCCATGGATTCCCAAACTTAAGAGCGTCTACTTTAGCCGCATATCGCTTATTAAAATCCTCTACAACAGATTCATGTACATATAATACTTTTAAAGCTGTACAACGTTGCCCATTAAAAGACAATGTGCCTGCAATACATTCATTCACTGCTAAATCTAAGTCCGCATCTGGCAAAACAATTGCGGGGTTTTTAGCCTCTAAGCCTAGTACCAAACGTAATCTATTCTTTTTTGGATGATTATTTTGAATAGCGTTTGCAGATTTACTATTACCAATTAATGCTAATACATCAATTTTACCCGATTGCATAATAGGTGTTGCTAATACCCGACCACGACCATAAATAACATTTACGACACCTTTTGGAAAACTATTTTGAAAGGCCTCTAATAATGGTGAAATTAATAATACCCCTAGTTTAGCTGGTTTAAAAATTACAGGGTTACCCATAATTAACGCAGGAATAAGTAATGTAAATGTTTCATTTAACGGATAATTATATGGGCCTAAACACAAAACAACACCTAGTGGTCCTCTACGTATGTGCGCATACACTCCTTCATTTTTTTCAAATTTAGCAGAGTCTCTATCTATTTGTTTATAAGCTTCAATAGTATCATATATATAATCGATGGTTCTATCGAATTCTTTTTCTGAATCTGGAAGGTTTTTGCCTATTTCCCACATTAAAAGTTTTACAATGACTTCTCGCTTGGTTTTCATTTGTTCTACAAACTTTTCCATGCAAGCAATCCTATCTACAACCTTCATGGTTGGCCACAAACCCTGCCCTTTATCATAAGCCGCTGATGCTGAATTTAACGCCTCTAAAGCTTCCTTTTCTGTAAGTTGAGGAATGGTTCCTAATAAAGTCGGTTTATAATCTTCGGTTGAAGAAATAGTTGAATATACTTCTGCTATATCACCTTCCCATTGTTTTAGTTCTCCTGAAACTAAATAGGTTTTTTGATGTAATAACGATTGTATTTTGTAAGCCTCTGGAATTTCTAAAAAAGTAGTACTCATTTGCTTGGATTTATTAATTATGACTATAGCTAATATATTCTTAATATCAATAAAAACTTTTAAACCAAAGAGGTTTATTAGAATAAATATGATATTCTTAGCAAAATAATAACATGAGAAAAAAATAACTATGGAGAAATCGTTTTCGGCTAGTAATTATTTTAATTATTGATTAACAACTCTAAAATAGTTCAATATTTGGATTTTCGTTATAAATATTTGTATTTTTGTGTACGTACACGAAAAAATAAAAAAAACATGAAACCAATACAATCGAAACTACTTTTTTTTTCTAGTTTTCTTTTAATGAGTCTTGTAGGCATTAGTGCCAATTCTCAAACATCTCAAGACGGATGGATATCTCTTTTTAACGGAAAGGACTTAACTGGTTGGAAACAATTAAATGGAACTGCTTCCTATAAAGTAGTTAATAATGAAATTATTGGCACTACAAAATCTAAAACACCAAATAGTTTTCTGTGTACTGAAAAGAAATATAGTGATTTTATTCTAGAATTTGAGGTTCTTTTAGATCCCACAACTAATTCGGGTGTTCAATTTAGATCTAATAGTTTTAAGTCACATAAAAAAGGCAAGGTTCATGGTTATCAATTTGAACTAGATCCATCAGCTCGCGCTTTTAGTGGTGGCATATACGATGAAGGGAGAAGAGGCTGGATATACCCTTTATCTTTAAATCCAAAAGGTAGTAAAGCTTTTAAAAATGGTGTATGGAATACGTGCAGGGTCGAAGCTATTGGTTCTACCATTCGAACATGGATAAATGGCATACAATGCTCAAATTTAGTTGATGATTTAACATCATCAGGTTTCATAGCATTACAAGTCCACAGTATTTATAAAGACAAAGACGCTGGGAAACATATTAAATGGAAAAATATTAGAATCAAAACAAATAACTTAGAAAAAGAACGTTGGGTTTCAGACCCTGATGCAAAAGAAATGAGTTATTTAATTAATACGCTTACAGAAAATGAAGTAAATAATGGATGGCGTTTGCTTTGGGATGGCAAAACATCTAAAGGATGGCGAGGTGTCAAACTGGATCATTTCCCACAATCTGGTTGGGACATTGAAAATGGTGAATTAACTATTTTAGCCACTGATGGTGCCGAATCAACTGGCCCTGGAGACATTGTTACAGAAAAAGTTTTTAGTAGTTTCGAATTAGAACTAGATTTCAAAATTACAAAAGGAGCCAATAGTGGTATTAAATATTTTGTAGATGCCGAACTTAATAAAGGGTCTGGATCTGCCATAGGATGCGAATTTCAAATTTTAGATGATAAAAATCACCCTGATGCAAAAGCTGGTGTTAATGGTAATAGAACAGTAGGTTCTCTTTATGATTTAATTACAGCCGAAAACCTTTCTATAAAAGGAAGAAGTAAACAATTTAAAGGTATAGGAGCTTGGAACAAAGCAAGAATTGTTGTTAGAGGAGCACATGTTGAGCACTGGTTAAACAATGAAAAAGTAATAGAATATGATAGGTCTTCTCAAATGTTTAGAGCACTTGTAGCATACAGCAAATATAAAAAATGGCCAAAATTTGGACAGTGGCCTAGTGGGCACATCTTACTTCAAGATCATGGAGACACCGTACATTACAGAAGCATAAAAGTTAGAGAGTTTAATTAAAAAAATAAAATAATGGGTTCGAATAGAAGAGATTTTATAAAAAAAGCATCAGCAGGAGCTCTTGGAGTTACACTCACAGGGAATATTACAAGTGTTTCAGCAAAAAGTTATTCACGAATCATAGGATCTAATGATAGAATTCATGTTGCCGTTCAAGGACTAGGAAGACGCTTGGGAGGGTTTAAAGAAGCCATTTCTGATAAAGCAAATAATATTGAACTCATGTACTTATGTGATGTGATGAAAAGTCAGCGCGAAAAAGCAGCCAACTCTTTTTCAAAATTGATTGACCATACTCCAAAGTTAGAAAATGACATTAGAGTTATTTTAGATGATAAAAAAGTAGATGCTGTTTTTATGGCAACACCAGACCACTGGCATGCGCCAGGTGCTTGTATGGCCGTACAAGCTAACAAACATGTATATCTAGAAAAGCCATGTAGTCATAACCCTAGAGAAGGCGAATTACTTGTTGCATATCAAAAAAAATATAATAAATTAATACAAATGGGGAACCAACAACGATCCTCATTAGAATCTACCGAAATTATTAAAGACATCCATAACGGTATTATTGGAGATGCTTATAAAGCCATTGCATTTTATACTAATTCCAGAGGCAAAGTTCCTGTTCCTGTAAAAGCCGCCCCTCCAGAAGGATTAGATTGGGAACTTTTTCAGGGACCAGCTCCAAGAAAAGCCTATATGCATGATACCTGGAATTATAACTGGCATTGGTACGGATGGGATTATGGAACAGCAGAAATGGGTAATAATGCCACACACGAATTAGATATTGCCCGTTGGGCTTTAGACGTTGAATATCCTGAACATGTCGATGTATATTCAGGAAAATTTCAACATAAAAATGATGGATGGGAGATGTATGATACTATGCTAGCTACGTTCAGGTTTTCCAATAACACAACCATTCAATGGGATGGACAAAGTAGAAATGGCTATAATAAATATGGTGCTGGAAGAGGCACCTTAATCTATGGTTCTAAAGGTATGGTATTTATAAATCGAACAGGTTATAAATTATATGACCTGAAAGGTAAAGTTATTAGAAACAGTACCTTGAAAGGAAAGGAAGATGGCTTAGCACTTGGCGGTGGTGGAAGTCTTTCTACAAGACACGCTGTAAACTTTTTCCAAGCTATAAGGGAAAAAGAATCGTTAACTTCGCCAATAGAGCAAGGAGTTGTTAGTCAAATGCTAACACATTATGCCAATATTAGTTCAAGAATTAATAAATCTTTTGAAGTAGATGAAATAACTGGAAGAATTTATGATCGTGATGCCATGAAGTTATGGTCTAGAGAATATGAGCCAGGTTGGGAAATAAAACCCGTATAAAATAACTCAAAAAATAGTAGTTATTCGAAATTACAACCAATGAAAAGAAGAGAATTTATTACAAAAAGCAGCATGGCATCTGCGGGAATTATTGCAGGTACTGCTACTTTGGGAGCTATTACAAACAAAATCAATTATAATAATACTATTAATATTGGAGTTATAGGCACTGGAGATAGAGGCAGGGGACTCATTCCTGTACTAAACAAAATTGAAGGGATACATGTGTCTGCTGCCTGTGATATTTTGCCCTTTCGATTAGAACAAGGGATTTCTAAAGTTTCAAATAAAGTTGAAGCTTATAAAAATTATAAAAAGCTATTAGACAATAAAGATATTGATGCTGTATTAATAGCGACACCGTTTAGTACGCATTCAGCTATAGCCCTTGATGCTTTAGATGCTGGCAAGCATATCTATTGCGAAAAAACGATGGCTAAAGGACTTACTAGTATTAACAATCTTGTCGAAAAAGTTTCAAACTCGAAAACAATTTTTCAAACGGGTCATCAATATCATAGTTCCAGGCTTTACAAACATGTAGTAGATATGTTGAAAAATGGCGAGATTGGACAAATTACTTCTTTTGAATGTCAATGGAACAGAAATGGAAACTGGAGAAGACCTGTTCCTGATATCTCTTTGGAACGGGCCATAAACTGGCGTATGTATAGAGAATATTCTGGGGGACTGGTTGCAGAACTTTGCTCGCATCAAATTGATTTTGTACACTGGGTTTTAGGTGAGAACCCTAAAAAAATAATGGGAACTGGTGGTGTTGATTACTGGAAAGACGGCAGGGAAACCTTTGATAATATTCATTTATTATACGAATACCCTAGTGGTGTAAAAGCAAAATTCACCTGTTTAACCAGTAATGCCTTAGGCAATTATCAAATAAAAATACATGGAAGTAAAGGCACCATTTTATTAGATTATACCAAGGCTTGGATATATTATGAAAAAGGATTCAAAAAAGAAATAGCAGATGTTGATGGTGTTTCGGGGGCTACTATAAATAGTCACTTGCAAGGCAAAGGGTATCCTATTAAAGTATCTCATATAGACCCTAGCAAACAAGCTTTGATAGACTTTAGAGATTCTATTTTAGAAAACAAACAACCTATTTCAAATGTTTTTACTGGTGCCGATACTGCCAGAGCTGTTCAACTATCGTTAGATGCTATGTATAATGAAGATATTCAATACTGGAAAGGATAAATTGTTTATACTAATTAACCTAAATTTTCAACTATTAACTTTTGCCATTTCTACAAAGGCAGGAATCTACTAATTTATAATATAAACAATTCATTGAAATTACCGTTTCCGTAACATTTTAACCAATAAAACCTGTGGAATATTCTACATTAAAGTAGTAACCGATTTTGAATTACGTATAGAAAAAATAAGAGTAAATTTAATACTTCTAACATTCAAATGGATTCCTGCCTTCGCAGAAATGACAAGATGAATTACACCAAAAACTGAAACAAATCGGGTTTATCATTTAGATAATCACCATAAAAATTACGAAGCTTCATTTTAGTTATAAGAGGTTCTAAATCGTTAACAGATTTTAATTGAATACCAACCACAGCAGACCCATTTTCGCGATTTGTTTTTTTCGCATATTGAAAATAGGTGATATCATCATTCTCTCCTAAAATATCTACCACAAACTCTTTTAAAGCCCCTGCACGTTGTGGAAATTTCACAATAAAATAATGTTTTAATTGAGCAAATAACAAGGCACGTTCTTTAATTTCAGACGTTCTGGTAATATCATTGTTGCTCCCGCTAACAACACATACTACATTTTTTCCTTTTACCTCTTCTGCATAAAAATCTAAAGCAGAAATACTCAGAGCTCCAGCTGGTTCTACAACTATAGCATCCCTATTATAAAGTTCTAAAATAGTCTCGCATACCTTCCCTTCTGGTACCGTTATCATATCATGCAAGTTCTCCTTACAAATAGAAAATGTAAAATCTCCCACGCGTTTCACTGCAGCTCCATCAATAAACTTTTCAATTTGATCTAAGGTTGTATTTCTATTATTTTTGATAGAAACAGACATAGAAGGCGCTCCTTCTGGCTCTACCCCAATAATCTTTGTATGAGGTGATAATTGTTTAAAAACAGTAGACAAACCTGCTGCCAATCCTCCTCCTCCTACGGGAATAAAAACATAATCGATGGGCTCTGTAGATTGTTCCAGAATTTCTAAGCCAACAGTAGCCTGTCCTTCAATAACTTTTTTATCATTAAAAGGATGAATAAATGTTTTATGTAACTGCTCACATTCTAATGTGGCTGCATGGTAAGCATCATCAAACGTATCACCAATAAGTTTAATATCTATAAAATCACCACCAAACATTTTAACCTGTTCTATCTTTTGGTTTGGTGTTGGGGCTGGCATATAGATAACACCCTCAATTTCTAATAATTTACAAGATAAAGCGACACCTTGCGCATGGTTTCCTGCACTGGCACAAACCACGCCTTTTTTAGACTCCTTAGAAGTTAATGAACTTATTTTATTATAGGCGCCTCTAATTTTATATGAACGCACTTGCTGTAAGTCTTCACGTTTAAATAAAATATTAGCATCAAATTGCTTTGAGTACCTTAAGTTAGGGCCTAAAGGCGTAACTGCCGATACTTTTTTAATAGTATCGGCAGCTACTTTAATATTATTAATACTAGGAAAATATGTGACGTTTTCCTGATTCATATTAATCTTGTTTTAAACTATAGGCTTCATAGCCGTCATAGATGCTCTTAAAAACTCACCAACTTTTTCAACCGGATGCGCCCTTAAAGCTTTATTTACTTCAATTAACTTAGCGTTATCAACTCCTGCTCCATTATCTTTAGCATAAGCTTTTCCTATAACATCAGTATCGATAGTTTTCATGAAATCTGCTAATAAAGGTTTACAAGCATGATCGAATAAATAACATCCGTACTCAGCAGTATCAGATATCACGCTATTCATTTCATATAATTTTCTTCTTGCAATCGTGTTTGCAATTAGCGGTGTCTCGTGTAAAGACTCATAATAAGCAGAAGCATCTATAATTCCTGAATCTGTCATAGCTTCAAATGCTAATTCTACGCCAGCTCTTACCATAGCAACCATTAATACACCATTATCATAAAATTCCTGTTCAGAAATTTCAACATCACCTGCTGGTGTTTTTTCAAAAGCTGTTTCTCCAGTAGCAGCTCTCCAACCTAATAAATTTTTATCATCATTAGCCCAATCTTCCATCATACCTTTAGAAAAGTTTCCAAGCATAATATCATCCATATGTTTTTGAAATAATGGACGCATGATATCTTTTAATTCTTCTGATAATTCAAAAGCTTTAATTTTTGCTGGGTTTGACAAACGATCCATCATATTGGTGATACCACCATATTTAAGCCCTTCTGTAATAGTTTCCCAACCGTATTGAATAAGTTTAGAAGCATAACCTGCATCGATACCTTTTTCAATCATTTTATCAAAACAAAGGATAGAACCAGTTTGTAACAATCCACAAAGAATGGTTTGCTCTCCCATTAAATCACTTTTTACTTCAGCAACAAAAGATGAAGCTAAAACACCTGCTCTATCTCCTCCGGTTCCTGCTGCATATGCTTTTGCTTGTGCCCAACCTTTTCCTTCTGGATCATTTTCTGGATGCACAGCAATAAGTGTTGGCACACCAAAACCACGTTTATACTCCTCTCTTACTTCAGATCCAGGACATTTTGGAGCAACCATAATAACTGTAAGGTCTTTACGGATTTGCATCCCTTCTTCAACAATATTAAAACCGTGAGAATAAGATAATGTAGCTCCTTGTTTCATTAAAGGCATTACTGCTTTTACAACACTTGTGTGTTGTTTATCTGGAGTTAAGTTTAACACTAAATCTGCTGTTGGAATTAATTCCTGATAAGTACCAACTGTAAATCCATTGTCTGTTGCATTAACAAAAGAGGCACGTTTTTCAGAGATAGCAGCATCACGTAAAGTATAAGAAATATCCAATCCAGAATCTCTCATATTCAAACCTTGATTAAGACCTTGAGCCCCACATCCTACAATGACTATTTTTTTACCTTTTAAAGCGTTTACTCCATCTGAAAACTCTGAAGCATCCATAAATCTACACTTTGACAATTGATCTAATTTATCTCTTAATGAAAGTGTGTTAAAATAATTTCCCATTTTAATTTTATTGTTGTTATTGATTATTGAATGCTAAAAGCATTTCTGTTATTTTCATTTCTTCTTTAGTGACTGCAATACGACCAGATCTCACAAATTGCATGATCCCGTAAGTGTTTAAATCTCTGCGAAGTGATTCTATTTCATTTCTTCTACCAGATTTTTCTAAAACAAAGAATTCTTTATTTACTGTGACTATTCTAGCATTGCTTTCTTTAATTATATTCTGAATTTGAGGCTCATTAAATAATAGATCAGATTTTATTTTAAACATACCAGATTCTTGATAAATAGTTTCTTCATCGGTATGATAATAGACACGAATCACCTCAATTTGTTTTTGAAATTGTCCTACAATCTTTTTAGCTTGAGTTTCTGTGATATTTACAACGACCACAAATCTATTTACGCCTTCAATTTCCGATTGAGAGGTTGTTAAACTTTCAATATTGATATGTCTTCTCTGAAAAATTGCTGAGATACGATTCAGCAAACCGATATTATTCTCGGTATAAATTGAGATCGTTAATGTTTTTATTTCTTCGTTCATTTTATAAAAGATAATAGAAAAAAGATGCAAGAGAAAAGATAGCTAAACTGCTTCTGTTAAAATATAACCAGATCTCTTCAGATCCATCTTCATTCTTTGTTCTATAATTCTTTGTTCTTATTTAATCAACTAACTTAATCTAATATCTGAAACGGATGCTCCAGAAGGTATCATTGGAAAAACATTACCTTCTTTTTCTACACAAACCTCTAAGAAATAAGACTCTTTAGACGCTATCATCTCTTTAATGGCATCTGCCAATTCTTCTCTTTTTGTAACACGTTTTGCTTCTATATGATACCCTTTAGCAATGGTCACAAAATCAGGATTTGTCATTTCTGTAGATGCATAACGCTTATCGAAAAACAATTGTTGCCACTGTCGAACCATTCCTAAAAACTCATTATTAAGTACCACAATTTTTACAGGTACTTTTTGTTGAAATATAGTTCCTAATTCCTGAATATTCATTTGGAAACCTCCATCACCAATTATGGCTACGACTTCACGTCCTGGCTCTGCCATTTTAGCACCAATAGCAGCAGGCAATGCAAATCCCATAGTTCCTAAACCACCCGAAGTGATATTACTTTTTGTTTTATTAAATTCTGAATAACGACAAGCAATCATTTGGTGTTGACCAACATCTGATACTATTGCAGCGTTACCTTCACTTTGTATATTTATTTCTTTTAAAACTTCACCCATGGTTAACCCTTCTTTGGTTGGATGAAGGTCATCTTTAATCACTTTTTCAAATTCGATAGCATACAGGTCTTTAAATTCCTGAAGCCATACTTTATGAGAATTTTCTTTCAATAATGGTAACAGCTCTGCTAAACTATCTTTAGAGTTACCCAATACCGCGACATCTGCATGTACATTTTTATTAACCTCAGATGGGTCGATCTCAAAATGAATTACCTTGGCTTGTTTAGCATACGTATCTAAACTACCTGTAACACGGTCATCAAAACGCATTCCGATTGCGATAAGCACATCACATTCGTTTGTTAATCTATTTGGTGCATAGTTTCCATGCATCCCAACCATACCTATATTAAGAGGGTGTGATGTGGGTATGGCCGAAGCCCCCATGATAGTCCAAGCTGCAGGAATACCTGCTTTTTCAATAACTGTTTTTAGTTCTTCTTCTGCTTTCCCTAAAATAACACCTTGCCCCCAAACGATCATTGGTTTTTTAGCCTCATTAATTAAATCGGCAGCAGCCTTTACTGATTCTAAATTAGTAGTTGGCGTTGGAATATAACTTCTTACACCTGTACATTTTTCATATTTAAAATCAAGTTCTCCAAACTGAGCATCTTTTGTAATATCAATTAATACGGGTCCTGGACGACCACTTTTAGCGATATAAAACGCTTTTGCTAAAACTTCTGGAATTTCTGAAGCTTTTGTTACTTGATGATTCCATTTAGTAACGGGTGTAGAAATACCAATAATATCTGTTTCTTGAAAAGCATCGGTACCTAACAAATGAGATGGTACTTGCCCAGTAATACATACTAATGGTGTAGAATCAATCTGAGCATCTGCTATTCCTGTAATAAGATTAGTGGCTCCAGGGCCTGAAGTTGCCATAGCAACACCAACTCTTCCTGAAATTCTTGCAAACCCTTGAGCTGCATGAGTTGCACCTTGCTCATGACGTGTTAATACATGATGAATCTCACCTCTGTATTTATATAATTCGTCATAAACGGGCATTATAGCCCCTCCAGGATACCCATAAAGGATGTCAACACCTTCAGCTATTAAACATTTTATAATAGCTTCGCTACCACAAATGCGCTCTGTTTTCGCAGTGTGAATTTTACTTGTTTCTATTGTTTGTGTTTCTTTCATATCGAAAAAAATTAAAATTCATCAGTAACACATCCTTTAGATGCAGATGATACTGATCTTGCATATTTATAAAGAACACCTCTATCAAATTTTAATTTTGGAGCTGTCCAATTTTGTCTTCTCTGTTGTAATTCTTCCTCTGAAACTTCTAAAGAAATACTATTAGTTTCGGCGTCAATGGTAATCATATCACCATCTTTCACTAAAGCAATAGTACCACCTTCTTGTGCTTCAGGAGTAATGTGCCCTACTACAAAGCCATGTGTCCCTCCTGAGAAACGGCCATCTGTAATTAAAGCAACTTCTTTTCCTAATCCAGCACCCATAATAGCTGCTGTAGGCTTTAACATTTCTGGCATCCCTGGACCTCCTTTAGGCCCTTCATAACGAATGACGACCACATCACCTTTCTCTACTTTTCCATCACGAATGCCATCATTAGCATCATATTCACTGTCAAAAACTTTTGCTTTTCCAACAAAATTCAAGCCCTCTTTTCCTGTTATTTTAGCCACACTTCCTTCTTGCGCTAAATTTCCAAATAGCATACGTAAATGTCCCGTCGCTTTAATGGGCTTTTCTAAAGGTTTTATAACATCCTGTCCTTCTGCCAAATCTTCAACATCTAACAAGTTTTCGGCTAATGTTTTTCCTGTTATAGTTAAACAATCACCATGTAATAATCCTTTTTTCAACAAATATTTTAATACCGCAGGAACACCACCTACTGCATGAAGATCTTCCATTAAATATTTACCACTCGGCTTTAAATCGGCGATAAATGGTGTGCTATCACTAATAGCTTGAAAATCTTTAAGTGTAAAATCTATTTGAGCAGCTCTGGCTATAGCCAAGAAGTGCAATACCGCATTTGTAGAACCTCCTAAAATAGTAACTACTCTAATAGCATTTTCTAAAGATTTTCTTGTAATAATATCTGAAGGCTTAATATCTTTTTCTAATAATAAACGCATCGCTTCACCCGCTCTAACAGACTCCTGTTTTTTAATCTCACTGCTGGCAGGATTAGATGAATTATAAGGTAATGCCATTCCTAAAGTTTCTATTGCAGAAGCCATAGTATTAGCTGTATACATACCGCCACATGCACCTTGACCTGGAATTGATTTTTTTATCACATTCCTATACTCTTCTTCGCCCATGGTACCAGCAACTTTACTTCCCCAAGCTTCAAAAGATGATACAATATCTAATTTCTTACCGTTATGGCAACCAGAATCTGTAGTTCCTCCAAAAATCAAAATTGAAGGTCTATTTAAACGGATCATCGCCATTAAAGCACCCGGCATATTTTTATCACACCCTACCACAGTAATTAAACCATCATAGCTCATGCCTTGTACCACAGTTTCCATAGAATCTGCAATAATATCTCTTGAAGGTAACGAGTAACGCATTCCAGGAGTTCCCATAGAAATGCCATCACTGACCCCAATTGTATTAAAAATCAATCCAATTAGATCTTCATTCTTAGTACCTTCTTTAGCTAGTTTTGCTAAATCATTTAAATGCATATTACAAGGATTACCTTCGTAACCTGTACTAGCAATACCTACTAAGGGCTTAAAAAAATCTTCATCAGAGAAACCAATGGCATATAACATAGCTTGTGCCGCTGGTTGTGTTGAGTCTTGAGTTACTGCTTTACTGTATTTGTTAAGTTCCTTCATCTTTATTACAGATAATTTTACGTTTTATCTTTTTTTAATTTAATACTTTAACGATTTAAGAATTCTTTTAAAAATCTTATAACCGCATTAAATAATGTTCGAAATTAATTTATTCGGTTTTTATTTATATTATTCTTTAGTTTTTCTGGTTAAATCCACAACCACTTAAAATGACATAAACACCTGTAAAACAACTATTTAAACTGTTATTTTTATGATGTCCAAAATTGAAAAAATATGCAATAAAAAAGCCTTCCGATTTAAGGAAGGCTTTCAAAATTTATAATACTTATATATAACCCTCCCTATCCCTGTGAAATAATCACAATGACCATGATAGAAACGATATTTAATATTTGTTTTTTCATTTGACTATCACAAATATTTATAATTAAAACATAATAACCAATTTATTTTTTAAAAAAAGGAAAACAAATCCTCATTTCCTTTTATTTTTTTACTTTTGCCAACACAAATAACAAGAGGAAAGATTTGACTGATTGCAACCTCCTTATACTGAACTTGTTTCAATATAAATAAAAATGCTAAAGGCAGTGTAAACTTCCTTCGACGCTATCGTCAAATCCTAAATATAAAATACAATTTATGGCTTATTTATTTACTTCGGAAAGTGTTTCTGAAGGACATCCAGACAAAGTAGCAGACCAAATTAGTGATGCTCTCATTGATAACTTTTTAGCTTTTGATGCAGACTCGAAAGTGGCCTGTGAAACTTTGGTAACAACAGGGCAGGTGGTACTTGCTGGCGAAGTAAAATCTAACACCTATTTAGATGTACAAAAAATTGCTAGAGATACTATAAATAAGATTGGGTATACCAAAGGAGAATACATGTTTGATGGCAATTCTTGTGGCGTACTTTCTGCTATTCATGAACAATCTGACGATATTAATAGAGGTGTTGACAGAGCGAGTAAAGAACAGCAAGGTGCAGGCGACCAAGGGATGATGTTTGGTTATGCCACTAATGAAACTGAAAACTTTATGCCTTTAGCTTTAGATCTGTCCCATAGAATTCTAATAGAACTTGCTGAATTAAGAAGAGAGCTTAAAGACATTACTTATTTACGCCCTGATTCTAAAAGTCAGGTGACTATAGAATACAGTGATGACAATATCCCGCAACGCATTGATGCCATTGTAGTATCTACACAGCATGACGATTTTGGAGATGATGACACTATGCTTGCAAAAATAAGAAAAGACATTGTTGATATTTTAATTCCACGAGTTGTTGCCAAACTACCTGAGCAAATTCAGGTTTTGTTTAATGATGACATTAAATACCACATAAACCCAACAGGAAAATTTGTTATTGGAGGTCCTCATGGAGACACTGGATTAACTGGAAGAAAAATCATTGTTGATACTTATGGCGGAAAAGGTGCTCATGGTGGTGGTGCATTTTCTGGAAAAGACCCTAGTAAAGTAGATAGAAGTGCTGCTTATGCAACACGTCATATAGCAAAAAACCTAGTTGCTGCAGGTGTTGCCGATGAGGTTTTAGTACAAGTAAGTTATGCTATTGGTGTTGTAGAACCTATGGGAATTTTTGTTGATACTTATGGTACGTGTTCTTTTAATATGACTGATGGCGAAATTGCTGAAAAAGTTTCTAAAATTTTTGATATGCGCCCATTTGCTATTGAAGAACGCTTAAAATTACGTTCTCCAATGTATAGCGAAACAGCAGCTTACGGACATATGGGACGGAACAACGAAACTGTTACTAAAACATTCAAACAGCCTAATGGAGAAACTGTAACACTTGATGTAGAATTATTTACCTGGGAGAAGTTAGATTATGTTGACAAAGTAAAAGAAGTATTTGGACTATAGTCCTGAATTCTTATATAATAATGAAAGCCCTGCGATTTTTAATCACAGGGCTTTTTTGTTACACCTAATTTTCTCATGAAGTATCTTTTCTATAAAAAATAATAAATATTTCTAAACCTAAAACATTACAATCACAAGACTTATTCTTACTCAAAAGTATGTAAAACAAAAGAAGTTGCTAATCACTAGAAAAAACGACTCAACTAATTAATAAACTTGGATTCTTTTCTTTTAACATATCCATTTGAATTTTACTAGCCGTACCTTTTGTTTCTATTTCTCTAAGCAAAGGAAGCTTAGCAAGTGCCGCTAAACCTGTTACGCCTCTTGGACTAGAACATTTAATAATACTAAGTTCTCTACATGATGCCAGCGGGGAAAGATCTAATGCCTCTTCATTATTTTCAATAGTTACTTGCGACAATTTTTTATGATTCGCTAAAGGCTTGATATCTCTTAATTTATTTTTAGAAGCGCAAAAGTTAACAAGGTTTTCTAATTTACCTAAAGGAAATAAATCTTTTAAGTTATTATCACTAATATGTAAGTTTTTTAGATTAAGGCAATTTTCTAATTTACGCAAATTACTTAATCCACAATTCGAAGCTCTTAAAGTTTTAAGATACTCGAAATTCTCAACTATAGAAATATTATAAATATCGTTATTACTTACTATAAGATACTCCAATAAAGAAAGATTTTCAATGCCTTCTAAACTTGAAATTTTAGTGTTTTCAATATTTAAATAATGACACCTTTTAAAGATATGTAATAGAGGTAAATCGTCTATTTTTTTATTTTTAAGACTAATATGATCTTCAGTATAAACGAACTCAGCCAATTCTTCAACATCAGGTTCTTCTCCTTCCCACCATATGTCCTTGAATTTTGGATGTGCTTTAACATCCTTTAACCAAGTCTTTAGTTCCTTCTTTTCTTCATCTGAAGCATATTCATCCCAATGCCCCCAATCCTTCATCAAATAAGGGAAATCCGATAAGTACGCCTCACTTAGGTCGTAGTCCAGTTTAATTTCCTGTAAAACAGGTAGCTTTATAATATCTTCCATACCTTTTTCAATCGGGTTGTCTTCCAAGTCTAATTCTCTTAGGCCTGCACATGTTCCAATTACAGAAACATCTGAAATAGTATTATCAGACAGCTTTAACTCCTTAAGTGTATGTAAGCCATTAAGTGACTCAATATCAGAAATTTTATTATCATTTAACTCTAACACCTCTAGTCGTTTCAAATTACTCAACACAGAAATATTGTCTATTTCACACCTACCTGCCTCTAATTTTTCAAGCCTATAAAGGTTTTTTAAAGAAGCAATTGAAGTAATTGGGTTATTAGAAAGGTGTAATTCTTTAAGAGAAAAACATTTGGAGAGGACACCTATATCGACTATCTGATTCCTATTAATATAAAGCGTTTCTAAATGAGTAAAGCCTACCAAAAAAGAGATATCTTCCAGCTCATGTTCCATTAAAGGAAGGAAGTTCATACGTGAAACCCGTAATAAGGCAGAAGGTGCTAATTGGTCGGTATCACCTTTCACTTTAGCATATTTCATAGCTGTACGCTTTGCATTAGAAGGCACAGAAGCCCACCATTCTATAAGTTTACCTGCCTGTTTTTCGTCTGTTTCTTGTATCTCACCTTTAAAAAGAGGAAGAATATCCTTTGCTATTTTGAATCCTTGAATTTTCGATTCAATAAGTGCGGATAAATCTTTTATAATTTCTTCTATCTTATTTAAATCTTTTGACGAATCAATAGAAGCCTTAATCGTTTGAAAAGTCTTTTTTGCTTCCTCTTCTCTTTCTGTTACAACACAGGCATATCCTAAATAATAATAGGCATAAAACCTGTATTCTTTATCATTGAATTGTCCTTTTTTTACCAAGGTTTCTGCTGTAGAAAACATCAGTTCATTATCAAAAGCAGATTTTTTAAGAAGCGATAATAAATTCAGAGCTGTGTAACCATTAGGAAGGTGAGCTATTCCTATTTGATAAGCTTTTACAGCTTCGGGAATTTGTTTAAGTTCTTTGAAATAACTCGCTAGGGAACCACTAGCATCATCTATTAAGCTTTTTTGACTGGTATTATTCTTTGCAACAAAATCGTGTAGGGCAGGTTCTAATAATTTAATCGCCTTTTTAGTTTTGTCTTCTTCCCATAAATCATTAGAAGTCTCTAAAATAGATTTAAACTGCTCAATTGTTGAGTCCGCTTTTTTTTGGGGCAACGGAATTTGTAATTGCGTTAAAAAATCGATTCCAACACCATCTACTTTGTCTGCCCATAAATCGGAGATTAATTGTTGGTTTGACTCTTGTGCAGCAATTTTTTTAACAAAGGCAGCACGCGTAGTTTCATCAGGAAAATATTCAGAAAACGGTAGTTTATGCATATCATCAAAGTCTATATTAACCGTATTGATATTTTTTAAATAATCTTCTAATTCGGGTGTTTGTTTAATTTTAAAATACACCTTTCCTAGTATGATCGAGGTTAAAAAAGCATCTAATTCAAAATAATGGTCTTCTGAAGGCCAATTGTTTTTTATGCCTTTTTCTCCGAATGCTTCCCAGCAAAAAGATTCAAAGACCTCATATTCGTAATCGTAAGCTGCACCTATACCTTCCCAATAATCACCATTCTCTTTGGTTTCCAATCCCAGAGCGTATCGATCATATTGGCCTCTTCTGGTCAGACGAATCGAGCGATAGTCTTTTTGTTTATATCGTAAAATCTCATTTTTATAAATGTTGTAAACCGTATCTTCTAAATTTTCAAACCACCCTTTTTCTTCCTCAGCTTGTTCTTCTGAAGATACTACAACATAGCCTTTTTTCACTTTTGAAGCGATTAACTTCTTGGCATCTTTCAAGGCTTTTTCATTTGAATCAGCACTTTTTGTTATTTGTTGCCCCTTGGTATTTAGTTTTCCATAGGTAACCGTGTAATTATCCCCATCAACTTCAATCATCCAAAATTTAGATGATTTTTCATCTGTATATTCTAAGTAGGTTTTAAAAAGCATAATGATTTGATCTTAATATATTAAGTGTTTAAATGAAAAGTGAAAATAACAGTTTTATCTGAATCGCCAAGATTGTTAAATAAAAAACTTGTATTCTCATACAAATTTCTCAGCTTATTAATAGAATTCCCCTAGTTAACAGACAAAATTATTAATAAGAAACAATGTTGTTAACAGCATCTACTAAACAAACACTAACCCAACTTCTTAGAAAAACCACTATGATTAGATACTGGCTCGCCTGGAGTAAGTCAAATCATACAGAACCAAAAGAAACAAGCATTTTAACGAAAAATATTCGTTTATTTTATTTTTTAAAGACCTCTGGTAAGCCTAGGATTTCACTTTATAAGAAAAACCTTTTATTTTTGTAGAGTAAATCTTATCACCCCGTGTTAAACAGATTTAAACCTACTTATATGAAACTATTTTATAGAGATCATAGTAATTTCAACTATGTAAAAAGAATTCCTTCTATTTTATTCTTTGTACTAATCATCATTGATAAGATCCATTATTTGGCTATAGCTGGAATTGACTCAACATTATCTGGTTCTACAAGCATAAATACTTCATCCATATTTATCATTTAAAAAATTTAAACATAAGCAGATTATAACTACTTCGTATCTGTGAAAGTTAGCAAACATTATAACAAATTTCAACAATCAAATCATGAAACAAATTTATTTATTTACCACAATTCTATTTCTAAGCTGTACTAAACTTATAGCACAAACTACCGATCTAGCTATTAGACTGAATTTACCTCAAGGAATAGCCCTTAATGGGAACGACTTGTATTTTGCTCAACGTAGTAATGCCACAATCTACAAAATAGACATTACTATCGAGACCTTACCAATAACACCAACACCCGTAGTAACATCTGGCTTAAGCTCCCCTACAGGATTGGCCTTTAATGGAAATGATTTATATATTTCTCAAGCTAACGGTGCTATCTATAAAATAGACATTACCGAAGCGCTACCAATAGCGCCAACACCTGTAATAACTGGATTGGCTAATCCTTCTGGAATAATATTCAATGGGAATGAGCTTTATATTACTGAGTCAAACAGAATTTCTAAAATAGATATCAACGAGGCGCCTCCAATAACACCAATACCAGTAGCAACTAGGTTACTCCTACCTATTGGAATGGCTATTAATGGAAATGACTTGTATTTTACCCAAAATACTGCTGCAGCTAACAAAATTTCCAAAATTGATATTACGGATGCTTTACCAGCTATACCAATAGCTGTAGTAGCTGCTAATGGGTCTGGACTAACAAGTTCTTATGGACTAGTACTTAATGGAAATGATTTATATATCGCTGATTATTTTGGAAAAAAAGTCTCTAAAATAGACATTACTGAGACTCTACCAATAACACCAACAACTGTAGTAAATACTGGATTAGGAAGCAATGAACCTTATGGAATTCTACTTAACGGAAATGATTTATATATTTCTCAGCCTATTGCTAGCAAAATTGCTAAATTCAATCTTTCTACTCTTAGCACAAACAGCTACTCTATAAAAAATTCAATTAAAAGTTTTCCAAACCCTTCAACTGGTCTTATTCAAATTTCTGGTCTTTCAAAAACTGAAAACTATGCTATTTATAATATTATAGGAAGTAAAATAAACGAAGGAATTATTTCTAACGATGAAAAAATTGATATTCGAAACCTTACCAATGGGATCTATTTTTTAAAGTTTGAAAATAGGCATACCATAAAGTTTATAAAAGAATAAGCTTAAAAACTACGTTTGTCAACACATAAAATAAGAACAGCAAAAAATGCTTAAACTTTTGTTAAGCATTTTTTGCTGTTTTTTTATGTACAGAATCGTTAAACATTCCTCCGAGATCATATTTACCCCATCTCATACATTAAAATCTATCACTTTATTGTATTTCCTATCTTCATTTCGAAGTTTCAATGCATAATACGGGTTTAACAGGATTAAATATCCTAGTCCCCATTCATGAAATTGAAAAGTTACGTTGCTATCTCAACATCCTTTTCTTGTTTTAAAATATACCATTAAGTAAGCTTCTGGTATATTTTAAAACAAGAAAAGTTTGCATTTTCATGCAAACTTTTCGAATTAAAGTGGGGAGAGCAGGATTCGAACCTGCGAAGACGTAGTCAGCAGATTTACAGTCTGCCCTCGTTGGCCGCTTGAGTATCTCCCCAAAACCGATGGCAAATATATTATTGTTCTTTAATTCTACAAATAAAAATGCTATATTTTTTTTACAACTCGTAACATACCCAAACAATAGAAATAATGATTGAATGTAATATTCTGTGATACTTACAGATATATTACTTATACTGGCATTATTTTTCAACTTATAAATAAAAGAAATCGAAATTTTGTATTGTCACCTCCTTCTGAACTGTAAAAAAAGGCAGCTCTGGATTCTTCCGAAGGAACGGAGCCATTGGAAACCTCACCCAAGGGGCAGAGAATTTTCAGATCAAATTAAAGATGGTATACTACAAATTATTAATGCCCGTGGATTTGGTTATAAATTAATTTACTAAAAAGTGGTAAGGTTTTTGTATTTTTCAAGTCAGTATGAAATATACCATTTATTTATTTCTTTTTCTAACATGTTCAATATCTGCTCAAAAGGTTATTGAAACTTCATTTATAAAGAAAACAGATTTCAAAACAGATCGGTTGATTGCTATTGATAATTTTGGCACCAGATACTTTATAAACAATAATGTTTTTAACAAAAAAGATCCTAATCAGACCGTTATTACGTATAATAATTTACAACTTGGCAATATAACAACTGCCAATGCTTTTAACCCTTTAAAAACGAACCTATTTTACAAAGATTTTAATAGTGTTATAATTCTTGACAACCGATTGGCAGAAATATTTAGAATTGATTTTAATGCGCTTCCAGAATATAAAAATATATCACATGTGTCTACTGGGCATGATAATACTATATGGGTTTTTAACCAAGACAATCAAAAATTGGAACTTTTCGATTATAAAACCCGAACCACGCGTGCTCAAACAGTACCTATTCAAAGTGTCATTTTAGATCTAAAAAGCAATTATAACTTTTGCTATTTACTTACTAAAGACTACTTATATATTTACAATTATTTTGGCAGCTTGGTGAAAAAAATAAAAAACCATGAATGTACAGAACTAACTGAAAGTAATGGAGATATCATTTTAAAAACAAAAAATTCGTTGGTCTATTTGAAAAAAAACAGCGAAACTGTCATTCCAATATTAATACCAAACTTATTGATAAATGCGTTTTTTGTAACCAATGAAACCTTGTATATTTACGCGAACGAAACCCTAAAAGAGTACAAAATAAAAATCGACTAAAAACTATGCATATTGCTATTGCTGGAAATATTGGTGCCGGAAAGACCACTCTTACAAAACTATTAGCAAAACACTATAAATGGGAAGCGCAACTAGAAGATGTTGTAGACAACCCATACCTTGATGATTTTTATAACCAAATGGAACGTTGGAGTTTTAATTTACAAGTGTACTTTTTAAACAGTAGATTTCGTCAAGTATTACAGATTCGTCAAAGTGGCAAAGACATCATTCAGGATAGGACCATTTATGAAGATGCTCATATTTTCGCACCAAACTTGCATGCTATGGGCTTAATGACAAATCGTGATTATGAAAATTACAGATCTCTTTTCGATTTAATGGAATCCTTAGTTAAAGGCCCAGATGTGTTAATTTATTTACGTAGCTCTATTCCTAATTTAGTATCTCAAATACACAAGCGCGGCCGTGATTACGAAAACTCAATCAGTATTGATTATTTAAGTCGATTGAATGAACGTTATGAAGCCTGGATTCATGGCTATAATAAAGGTAAACTATTAATTATAGACGTTGATAATTTAAATTTTGTGGATAACCCAGAAGATTTAGGGAATGTTATTAATACTATTGATGCTGAGATAAATGGGTTGTTTTAATTAAACTCTGAAGCTTTATACTCATCTTGATTTTTGACTAAATACCAATATTCTATACTTCTATAGAAATTAATACATTTATTAGAATATAATTTTCCAATTTAAAGCAAAAAAGAGCCACAATTTCTTGTAAACCCTTTTTTATTGATTAATAGCTATAATTTAGACACAAGCATTATTTAGAAGTCACATTTATTTATTCTAATTATAAAAGGGTTTCGATAAAAACATAGTTTTTACTGCAAAAAAAAAGCTGCAATTTCTTGCAGCCCTAAATAATCTAATTATGAATAAAAAATTTTATTATCTATGATAAATCGTCAATACTAGCTCCAGATGCGTTCTTCTTTACTGAAGCAATCCCATTCTCCATACCGCTTGTAGATGAGTACATTTCACTCGTTCCTATCACTTGTCCATTTGTTGCTTTTAAGTTAAAATAAGGACTCCCTCCTTTAGATTCTAAACGTTCATATCTTGCATCATCTGTTGAGTTTTTCTTTACAGATTCAATACCATTGGTACAGCCAGATTTTGCAGCATAACCTTCGCTAGCAAGTATTGTTTGACCGTTACCAGCTTTTAATCTAAATCTAAATTCTCCTCTTTTGTCTTTGTAAATTTCAAATTTTGCCATCTTAAAATAGAGTTTTATTATATAAGTATAACATTAAGACACACGGTATAATAAAAAGTCACATGATATAGAAGAAATAAATATGTCCTAAAGCAAAAAAGCATCCCAATCTTCTTCACAGAAAAAAGGAAAGCTTCTCATTGGAATACCAAATTTACTCTGGTATTACTACATCCCGAATTAAATTCAGGAACAACACAACGTCGTATTAATTGCCAAAAAAAGCCCTAATTTCTCAGAGCTTTCTTTTTGCAATTTTCGCGGTCTGGACGGGACTCGAACCCGCGACCTTCGCCGTGACAGGGCGACATTCTAACCAACTGAACTACCAGACCGTTGCTTTATTGCGGTTGCAAATATACACGCCTTTTTCCATATCTCAAATGTTTTTTAAAGTTTTTTAAAAAATATTTTTATTATATAAATTTTTGACGCTCTATCATGTACGTTGTGAGGATGTTATTAAAATCTTTATTTATATCTGCCTCAACATATTTAATCTTGTATTGTGCACATTTTAAACGTAAGGCCTCAAAATAGTCGCTCACAGCTTTTTTGTAATTGTCTTTTATAGTATCTGCATATAAATTAATATACTCACCTGTTTCAACATCAATAAAACGTTTGGGCTTATTATCAAAATCAAAAGTTAATTCTTTCTCTTTATCAAACACATGGAACAAAACCACTTCATGTTTATTGTATTTTAAATGACGTAATGCTTCAAACAGTTTTACCTCATCTTTGGATGTTTGAAACATATCGGTAAACAAAAATATCATAGAACGTCTATGGATTTTTTCTGCTATTTCGTGTAGATATTTATAGGTCTCCGTTTCTTTATTTAAAGGTTTAGAAACCACAGCATCACTCAAATGATTTAACAACATCTGATGGTGGCGCTCACTACCTTTTTCTGGTGCATAGTAATCGTAATGATCACTATAAATACTTAAGCCAACTGCATCACGTTGCTTTTTTAAAATATGCATTAAAGAGGCCGAAGCCAAAGCCGAAAAGCCTATTTTATTCAAACTACTAATAGAAAATGCATCTATTTTTGGGTAATGCATCGAACTACTATTATCTATAATGATATGGCAACGTAAATTAGTTTCATCATCATAACGCTTGGTATACAGTTTATCTGTTTTAGCAAATAATTTCCAATCTATATGGCGCGTGCTCTCTCCTTGATTATAAATTTTATGCTCAGCAAACTCAGCAGAAAACCCATGAAATGGACTTTTATGCATTCCTGCGATAAAACCTTCCACTACCTGCTTTGCAAGTAACTCTAAGTTTTTAAACCCGCTGGCTTTATTTAGTTCATGCTGTAAATTCATAAATATTTTTTTTAAAATACAAAGAGGAGCTTATCCCGTTTGAGATTTCTCGTCACTCGCTCCTCACTCTGTCGAAATAACAAAATACTACAATTCAATATTCCAACTAAAAATGAGCTGTATCATTATTCACATCAAGTACGCTATGTTATTGCTATTTTGATTGCTCTAAATAACACTATCAACAATACCATAAGCAACAGATTCATCAGCTCCCATCCAATGGTCACGATTAAAATCCTTCATTATTTTATCAAAAGTTTGTCCACAATTATCAGCTAAAATTTGTGCACTTAATTCTTTAGTAATTATAATTTCTTTTGCTGTAATTTCTATATCACTTGCTTGCCCACGAGCACCTCCGCTTGGTTGGTGGATCATAACACGTGCATGCGGTTGTATAAAACGCTTACCTTTTTCACCAGCAGATAGTATTAAAGACCCCATAGAAGCTGCAAAGCCCGTGCAAATTGTTGACACATCACTTTTTAAAGATTTTATACAATCGTAAATAGCAAAACCAGACGTTACGTAACCTCCTGGACTATTTATATACAGATGAATATCTTTAGTCTCTAGTGCATCTAAATACATGAGACGATCTATGACATGCTTAGCAGACTCATCATCAACTTGTCCCCACAAAAACACTTTGCGTTCTTCTATCAATTTGCTATCAATAGCATCCTGTACTTTTATTTGTTTACTCATATTTATTTTTAATTTGCATCTAAAATAAAAAAAGGTTTGCCATAATGACAAACCTTTTCAATTTTCTTTTAATGTATCGACTATAAAAGTGAATCGATAGCTTCTGTATATGCATTTTTAGGTGCTACTCCAACTTGTCTTCCAACAACTTCTCCGTTTTGAAAAACTAAAACAGTAGGAATGTTACGAACGCCGTATTTTGCAGCAAACTCTTGATTCGCATCTACATCAACCTTACCAACAATAGCTTTCCCATCATACTCTCCACTAATCTCTTCAATAATAGGTCCAACCATTCTACATGGCCCACACCAGGCAGCCCAAAAGTCAACCAATACTGGTTTATCACTTTTTAATACAGTTTCCTCAAACGTCGCATCTGTTATTTCTAATGCCATAATATTTATGTTTTAATTCGTATTTTATTTTTATTTACACAAAATTAGTCAAAAAATTTCCTAAAGCTTACAATGTAACAATTTGTTTTATTTATATCGATATTGTTTCGTACTATTATGTCTTTCTGGGCGCATAAAACAGGCTATCCGTTATATCTTTCTGCAAAGCTGTTTCGAACTTGTTTCATGGTCTTACCAATCAAAATTATGCCATAATAAATCAGCATAACTTATTCTAAACGCTTCACAAAAGGATGCCACTTCTATCCTTTGCGCAAAGGCTAACTTGAATTGAAATCACATTAAGCAACCAAAAAGTTGCGTATTAAAAATATTTGTTTTAGTTTAGCAACCGAAAAGTTGCATATTAATCAAAAAAATCGAACTTATTATGAATGATGTTATTAAGAAAGAAAAGGTATTTAAGCATTCTATAGACAAAGTATGGAATGCCATTTCAAAAGCTGAGGAAATTTCTGCTTGGTTTATTCAAGCTGATTTTAAAGCTGAAAAAGGGTATAAATACACATTTACTTCAGAACCTAATGAAAAGGGTTGCACAGTTATTAGTGGCGAGGTTAAAGAATCCAATCCGTATAAATTGGTTTATACATGGATAGTTGCCGAAATGAAAACTGAAACCACAGTAACATGGCAGTTAGAACCTACTAATGACGGTACGAAATTATACTTGGAACACTCTGGTATTTCTAACTATGAAGGTGATACTGCCGTAAAGATGTTCGAAAGCTTTAATGGCGGTTGGGACAACTGTATAAGCGGACTAACAGATTACTTAAAACAATTAATCAATGCAGGATAAAATAACCAAACTATTTAAAGCCATTGCAGACCCAACAAGGCGTGATATTTTTCACGCCTTAGTTATAGCTACCTCGGCACTATCCATTACACAAATATCGAGTCAGTTTGATATTAGCAGACAAGGCGTAACAAAACATATAAAAACACTAGAAGAAGCTGGTTTAGTAAACATCAATGCAAACGGACGTGAACGCTTTTGTAATGCCAATGCGAAACCTCTTAAAGAGGTTAGCAAATGGGTTCAATTTTACTCACAATTTTGGGATAATTCGTTACAAGATTTAGAAAATTATTTAAATACACCAAAAAATGGATAACAGCATTAAACTAACTAAAGTTCTAGATAAAGACACAAACTATAAAAAGCAATTAGAAGTTAATGCAAGTGCCAAAGAAGTGTTTTTTGCTTTAAACGAAGGGCTTCATTCATGGTGGGGAAAAATAAGTAATTCAGAATTTAAAGCTGGAGGCCAATTCACCATTCATTTTAAAAATACTTATTGGTGGACTTTTAAAATTATTGAACACACCCCTAATCAAGAACTCATTTGGAAATGTATTGATGGTGAACCTGATTTTAATAAAGAATGGATCGGTCATGTACTACATTGGCAAATAGAAGAACAAAATAGGAAAAGCATGATTAATTTTCACCAAATAGGACTTACTCCTAATATTGATTGTTATGAGATATGTTCCACCACCTGGGACCGATTTATTAGCAGTAGTTTAAAAGAATTTCTAGAGAGGGGGTAATAGAAAAACATAATTTGTTTCTTAAGAAGTTATATTAAGTGGATTCTTATGTCACGCTCTGAAACTGGACTCAGTACGTCGTTTTTTATACTTTCTTCTATTAATTAAAAATAAGATAAAGGCACATACAAAAAGAAAAATGACTCCAAAAACATTTAAATAAACCCACAATATGACATTTTGAATTTCAGGTACTAATAATTTTAATAACGTTCCAGAAGAGAAAAAGAAAATTATCTCTAAACCTAAAAAAGCTAAGACATGATATAATATTATTTTTTTCATAATTGAGACTCCTGCCTTCACAGGAATGTATCAGTTCAATTTAAACAACACATCTTGACTTTCTAACTCACTCAATAACTCTTGAGATACTTTAACTTTTTGTCGCCTGCTTGGCATTTGTAATTTTATTTGATCCTTATTATCATATACTACAAAATTGAGCATTTGGTTGCCTGGGTGCATTTGTAACAGCTCCTTTAAACGCAAAATACTTTCTTCTTGTAAATCTTTAATATTAAGCTGAATAGATAGCTTCTTAGCATAATTCTCCATGACATCATGAAGTAATTGAAAACTATTAAACTGCAGTCTAGGATCGCTCTTTTTTCCTGTATCTTTATTAACCCAACCTTCACGAATAAATGATTTTACAAATACAAAATTGTTCTTCATTAAAAAGTGCCTAAACTTTAAATATTCTTCGCCAAAAATTCTAAATTCAAAACTATCAGTATAATCTTCAACCGTAAACATTCCCCAACCTTTTCCTTGTTTACTTACTCGGTGCTGTACATCGGTGACAACACCTCCAAAAACAATCTCTCTGTTTACATAAGGTTCTAAATTATTAAACATAGCAATGGTACCATTACAAAACGTCTTCATTTCAGTTCTAAAATCATCCAATGGATGACCCGAAATATAAACACCTACAACTTCACGTTCTTGGGCTAATTTTTCCATAGTACCCCACTCTTCGCATGGAGGCACTTCTGGTTCTGCTATTTGCACTTCGCTCGATGCCCCGAATAAACTAACTTGCGATGAGTTTTCATTTTCCTGATGCTTACTTCCGTACTTCACTGCTTTTTCTAAAAAGGTAATATCGTCACCTTCTTTATGAAAATACTGTGCTCGATGTGTATCTCCAAAACAATCAAACCCACCTGCTAATGCTAAATTTTCAAAAGCCTTTTTATTCGCCGCTCTTAAATCAATTCGTTTTGCCAAATCGAAAATAGATTTATACGGTCCTTCTTCTCTATTATTAACAATCGTCATCACTGCACCATGACCAACGCCTTTAATCGCTCCCATACCAAAACGCACCGCATAATCTTGATTCACAGAAAATTTATAATAGGATTCATTAACATCTGGCCCCAAAACATCCAATTTCATACGTTTACATTCTTCCATAAAGAAAGTAACTTGTTTGATATCGTTCATGTTATTAGATAATACTGCCGCCATATATTCTGCTGGATAATGTGCTTTTAAATAGGCTGTTTGGTAGGCAATCCAGGCATAACATGTAGAGTGCGATTTATTAAAAGCATAACTTGCAAAAGCTTCCCAATCTTTCCAAACTTTCTCCAGCACTTTAGCATCATGTCCGTTTGCACTCGCCTGCTCTACAAACTTTGGCTTCATTTTATCCAGTACCGCAATTTGCTTTTTCCCCATGGCCTTACGCAAAACATCGGCTTCACCTTTTGTAAACCCTGCCAATTTTTGGGACAATAACATCACCTGCTCTTGGTATACTGTAATTCCATATGTTTCTTTCAAGTATTCCTCCATCGCTGGTAAATCGTACTCAATATCTTCATCGCCATGTTTTCTTCTAACAAAACTTGGAATATATTCCATAGGTCCTGGACGATACAATGCATTCATGGCAATTAAATCTTCAAAAACGGTCGGTTTTAAATCCCTAAGGTGTTTTTGCATCCCAGGAGATTCATATTGGAATACACCAACTGTTTCGCCACGTTGGAATAAGGCATATGTCTCTTCATCATCTAAAGGAAAGGTCTCTGGATCCAGTAAAATATCGTGTTTTGCTTTTACTATTTTAACAGTATCTTTTATTAAAGTTAAGGTCTTTAACCCTAAGAAGTCCATTTTTAGTAAACCAGCATCCTCAACAACCGAGTTATCAAACTGGGTGACATATAAGTCGGAATCTTTAGCTACAGATACAGGTACAAACTTGGTTATATCATCGGGGGTAATAATCACACCACAGGCATGAATACCTGTATTTCTCACCGAACCTTCTAAAGTTCTCGCAAGATTTACAGTTTCAGCCTCTAGGTCACTTCCTTCAGAAATATTTATAAGCTGATTCACTTTTTCTAAATCTTCAGCACGGAATTTTTTGCCTAATTCTTTTTCATCTAAACCAAAAATCTTATTAAGTTTAGACATGGTTGGAATTAGCTTCGCAATCCTATCGGCATCAAAAAGGGGTAAATCTAAAACACGAGCGGTATCACGAATGGAAGACTTAGCAGCCATCGTACCATAGGTGATAATTTGCGCTACTTGATTACTCCCATATTTATCGATTACATAATCCATAACGCGGCTCCTTCCTTCGTCATCAAAATCAATATCAATATCGGGCATACTAATACGATCTGGATTTAAGAAACGCTCAAAAAGCAAATCGTACTTAAGTGGATCTATATTTGTAATCCACAAGCAATATGCTGCTACAGATCCAGCGGCAGATCCACGACCCGGACCTACAGATACATCCATGTTTCGGGCTTCTCGAATAAAATCCTCTACAATTAAGAAATACCCTGGGTAACCTGTATTTTCAATAACACTCAATTCAAAATCAAGACGCTCGGTTACCTCTTCGGTAAGTGGCTCACCATAACGTTTTTTTGCACCTTCAAATGTTAAATGTTTTAAATAAGCATTTTCACCACGCTTTCCGCCATCAATTAAATCTTCATCGTGCTTAAATTCATCAGGAATATCAAAAGCAGGCAAAAGAACATCTCTAGCAAGCTGAAACCCTTCAATTTTATCAACTAACTCTTTAATATTTAAAATAGCAGTAGGCTCATCATGAAACAATTGTTTCATTTCTTCAGGAGACTTAAAATAATACTCTTGGTTAGGTAATCCATAACGATAACCTCTTCCTCTACCTATGGGAGTGGCTTGCTTTTCTCCATCCTTCACACATAATAAAATATCATGTGCATTCGCATCTTCTTTCTTTCTGTAATAGGTATTATTAGTTACTATTAATTTTACATCATGCTTTTTAGCTAATGTTATCAGAGTTGGGTTTACGCGATTTTCATCTTCCTGATTATGACGCATAAGCTCTACATACAAGTCATCTCCAAATTCGTTTTTCCACCATAGCAATGCTTCTTCAGCTTGCTTTTCACCAATATTAAGAACTTTACTTGGCACTTCACCATACAAATTCCCAGTAAGCACTATAATATCTTCCTTATATTCCTGTATCAGTTTTTTATCTATTCTAGGTACATAATAAAATCCATTAACATAAGCATGAGAGGATAGTTTTGCCAGATTATGATAACCATTTTTGTTCTTAGCTATCAATACAACTTGATACCCATTATCCTTTCTCGATTTATCCTGATGATTTTCACAAACAAAAAACTCACATCCTACAATTGGCTTTATTAATTGTTTCTCTGAAGTTTCACCGCTTCCCTCAGCGTCCTCTATACTCGCTTTTATACTACTATTTTGTTTGTTAACGGCATTTATAAAATGAAATGCCCCCATCATATTAGCATGATCGGTAAGTGCCACAGCAGGCATATTATAAGAGGCAGCAGCAGCCACAATATCTCCAACACTCATAGTCGATTGTAACACAGAAAATTGTGAATGATTATGAAGATGAATGAAACTAGCATCTGCTAAGTCGGATATATTTTGTTCAATATCTTTAGTAGAAACCGATTCTTGCTTAAGACTTTGAAGACGCTCATTAATTTTAGCACTTTCTTTTTTAAGATTAACGTGCTTTAATTTTATAAGCTCAATTTCTTTTGGATTGGCTTCATTAAAATTCTGAAAATAATCAGGTTCTACATCAAGTTGTTCTTTAGTATACTCACCCAAACGAACCAACTCAAAAAAGCAACGTGTCGTTGCTTCTACATCGGCTGTGGCATTATGTGCTTCTGCAAAAGGAGTTTTAAATAAAAATTCATGCAATTCTGTAAGCGTTGGTAGTTTAAATTTACCACCACGTCCACCAGGAATCTGACACAAACTTGCAGTATGTTCTGTACAAGTATCTAAAACAGGTAATTCCTGTAATTGATTTGAAACATCGCCACGAACAAATTCGGCACCCATAATGTTTAAATCAAACTTTACATTTTGTCCGACAACAAATTTTGTTTTACTTAAAGCTTGATTAAATTTTTCTAAAACCTCAGCCAATGGAATTCCTTGTTCTTGCGCTAACTCTGTGGAAATACCATGAATTTTCTCTGCATCATAAGGGATGTTAAAACCTTCTGGTTGTACTAAATAATCTTGATGCTCAATACAGTTCCCCATAGCATCGTGCAATTGCCATGCAATTTGAATACATCTGGGCCAATTATCAGTATCTGTAATAGGTGCATCCCATCGTTTTGGCAATCCAGTAGTTTCTGTATCGAAAATTAAGTACATATTTGTATTTAGATGTTTGGTGTTAAGTCGTTTAGAATTATCAAACGAAGTTTATAAAAATACAGAATATTATAACTTAAGGAAATGAAAGTTATGAACAGTTTTAAACAAAAAATCTTAATTTTAATTGTATTATTTTTGAAAGCACCTTTTATCCATAATTATATGAAATTTAAATTATTTTTTCTTGGTTTCAGTTTTATCCTTTTAAATATTCAAGCTCAAAACATTCGTTTATATGTCGGCACCTATACTCAAGGCGATAGTGAAGGCATTTATCAATTAGAATTCAATACTGAAAACGGAAAATTAAGCAACAACCAACTTGCTATAAATATAGATAGTCCTTCATTTTTAGCGTATTCTCCAAACAAAAAATATCTATATTCCGTAAATCAAAGTGGAAATGGGTATACTTCATCATATAAGATTAATAACGATGGTTCCTTATCGCTTTTAACACGAGTTAGCAGCAACGGTAAAGGCCCATGCCACATTTCGGTAAATGAAAATGGCGACAACGTTGTTGTTTCAAATTATACTGGAGGGACTGTATCTATTTATCCTGTTAATGATGATGGGAGTTTAAGCGAAGCTTCTCAAATTTTCAATCATAACACTGGAGACAAACCTGCACGAGCCCATTCTGCACAGTTTTACAAAAATGATTTATTTGTTGCAGATTTAGGTATGAATGCCGTTTACCAATATAAATTAACAAACAAATCATATCATTTAGTTTCCAATGCTATTGTAAAAACAACTGGAAATCCTGGACCAAGACATTTTTCGTTAAGTCATGACGGGAAATTTATTTATATTATTAATGAATATGGAAGCTCCATTACATCTGTTAAAAAAACAACTAATGGTTTTGAAGAAATTGATTCTGATACAACCTTAGACAAAAACTATAAAGGCAAAAATTCTTGTGCAGATATTCATTTATCTAAAGATGAGCGTTTTTTATACGGATCAAATAGAGGCGAAAACTCTATCGCTGTTTTTAAAAGAAACTTAACAGATGGCACCATTAAAAAAATACAAAATGTGAGCGTTCATGGTGATTGGCCTAGAAACTTCGCTATAGATCCTACAGGTAAATTCGTATTAGTAGCAAACCGAAAAAGTAATAACATTTCGGTTTTTAAAATTGATGCAAAAAGTGGTAAACTTACATTTCTGCATGCTATAGATTCGCCTGCTCCTGTTTGTCTATTATTCTAATACCTCTCTGGTATTTCTAAACAAAATAAAGCATTGATAATTAAAAAAATATAGTATCTTTGCGCCCTCATTAATAACCGAGGTCGAGAACCTCAAATAATTAATTATTATGCCAGTAAAGATTAGATTACAAAGACACGGTAAAAAAGGAAAACCTTACTACTGGATCGTAGCAGCAGATGCACGTTCAAAAAGAGATGGTAAATACCTAGAAAAATTAGGTGCTTACAATCCAAACACAAACCCAGCAACCATAGAATTAAATATCGATGGTGCGGTACAATGGTTACAGAATGGTGCACAACCAACTGATACAGCCAAAGCTATTTTATCTCACAAAGGGGCTTTACTAAAAAATCACCTTGCAGGTGGTGTTAGAAAAGGCGCTTTAACTGAAGAGCAAGCAGAAGCTAAGTTTGCTGCTTGGGTAGAAGAAAAAACAAGCAAGGTTGGTGCAAAAGTTGACAATTTAGCTAAAGCTGAAGCAGATGCTAAAGCGAAAGCTTTTGAAGCTGAAAAAGCTGCTAATGAAGCTCGTATTGCTGCAGCTGCTCCTGTTGTTGAAGAGGAAGTTGCTGAAGATGAAACTCCTGTTGCAGAAACAGAAGCTTCAAACGAAGAAGAATAAAAAAATATTTTTTTATACTTTTAAACTCCGATATTTTTTATCGGAGTTTTTTATTTAATCAAACTTGCAAAAATTTGATTAATTAATTCCCACGAAAGTGGAAATCTCATGAATTTTGAGATAAACTTTAAAAAGATTCCTGCCTTTGCGGGAATGACAAAAAAAATCATTTGTCATGCAAAAAAAAGATTGTTTTTACTTAGGAAAGATTGTAAAAAAATACAGTTTTAAAGGAGAAGTCTTGGTTAAACTTGACACAGACCAACCTGAAATTTATGAAAACTTAGATGCTATTTTTTTAAACTTAAGAAATAATCTTGTTCCTTTTTTTATAGAACACTCACAACTACATAAATCAGAATTATTACGTATTAAATTTGAAGACGTTAATGAAGAGGCAGATGCAGATGCTATCATGAAAAGCGAATTGTATTTACCACTGGATTTGCTCCCTAAACTTGAAGGTAATAAATTCTATTTTCACGAAGTTATTGGCTTTACTATTGAAGATGTAAATTATGGAAAGGTAGGCACTCTAAAAGCTATAAACGATTCGACTGCACAGGCTCTTTTTGAAATAGATAGAAATGGTATTGAAATTTTAATTCCGATGAATGACAAATTTATAGTAAAGGTGGATAGAAAAAATAAAACTATTTTGGTTGAAACTCCAGAAGGGCTAATCGACTTATACTTATAAATATTTGATATTTAAAAATTAATCAGCAACGACCAATTCTTTTTTTATTGAACGTAATCCGTATTGAATATTATCTTGTTGTTTTACCAATAATCTACAAAGTGATAAAGACAGATTAATTTCCCTAAGTAATTCATTATATTTTTCTATACTTAATAGTTCAATTTTAGAAATGGCATTTAATAAATCAATATCATCCTCTAATTTTAATAGATTATTAAAACTTCTCATATAAAGTTGGTATCGCCTTCTTGACATTATTGACTCTTCAACATCTATATCGAACTTTTTAATTTCATTTCGCAAAATTTTACCAAAGTCATATCTTTCTATACTTTTTTCTTTTAAAAAGGCTTTTATATTTGTATTAGAAACTTTTTCGCATGTTTTTATATAGATTTTTTCGATGACCTCATTCATTAAAAAGACGTCGTTTAACTTTACTAAAATTTTGTTTTCTTTTTTCATTTTCTTTAATTAAGTCCCTAATATTTTATATACGTAAGCTATAAAGCAAACGGATATCTTTAGTATTAATTTTAATATACTTTTATGATTTTTGCTTTATTCCATCTTTTTATTTTATACTATTGTCTTAAAATTCAAATATAATTTCATGTCTAAAATACCCTTTTTTTTTAAACAATTTTCCATAAACCAAGAACAATGTGCCATGAAAATTGGCACAGACAGTGTTTTACTTGGTGCTTGGGCGTCTATTAAAAAGAATCCATTTTCAATTTTAGACATTGGAGCTGGCACAGGTATTTTAGCACTAATGTTAGCACAACGAAGCCCTGCAGAAGTTATTGATGCTATAGAAATTGATGATCATGCATATGAGCAATGTGTTGATAATTTTGAACAATCACCTTGGGGAGACCGATTGTTTTGTTACCACGCTTCACTTGAAGAATTTGCAGATGAGATAGACGACAAATATGATCTTATCATTTCTAACCCTCCTTTTTATTCTGAAGACTATAAAACTGATAATACACAACGGGATATGGCTCGATTTCAAGATGCCATGCCTTTTGATCATTTAATTGAAAGTGTTTCAAAGTTACTATCTGAAGATGGCATATTCTCTGTGATTATTCCATTTAAAGAAGAAGCTAAACTAATTCGTTTAGCTTCAAACTTCAAGCTCATTCCTAATAGAATACTGCAGATAAAAGGAACACCAACTTCTAAAATCAAACGAAGTTTAATTGAATTTTCTTTCGACACTGTACTTGCCGATAAGGAAAAAAGCGAGATAAAAATGGACCATTTAATTATAGAAAGGTCAAGACATCAATACACCGAAGACTATATAAATCTTACTAAAGATTTTTACTTAAAAATGTAATTGAATCGACAATAATTAACTAAATTTGAGAGCTTAAAATATTGAATTAATAAAAAAATAGCACTTTTGTTACCAATTTGATTTTAAAATACACTTAAATTTAGTCTTTATGCGACCAGACCTATTCGAAGCACCAGATTATTATAACCTTGATGAGTTACTTACGGATGAACATAAATTAGTACGTAATGCTGCCCGTGAATGGGTAAAACGCGAAGTCTCACCAATTATTGAAGACTATGCTCAGAAAGCAGAATTTCCAACACAAATTATTAATGGATTAGCAGAAATTGGTGCATTTGGCCCCTATATCCCTATGGAATATGGAGGTGCAGGATTAGATCAAATTTCTTATGGCTTAATCATGCAGGAAATAGAACGTGGAGACTCTGGAGTTAGAAGTACAGCTTCCGTTCAATCTTCTTTAGTTATGTATCCTATCTGGAAATATGGTAAAGAAGAACAACGTCAAAAATATTTACCAAAATTGGCAAGTGGCGAGTGGATCGGTTGTTTCGGATTAACAGAACCAGATCATGGAAGCAACCCATCTGGTATGGTTACAAATTTTAAAGACATGGGCGACCATTATCTTTTAAATGGTGCCAAAATGTGGATTAGCAACGCACCCTTTGCTCAAGTGGCAGTTGTTTGGGCAAAAGATGAAACTGGGCGTATTCACGGTCTAATCGTTGAACGTGGCATGGAAGGTTTTACAACCCCAGAGACTCATAACAAATGGTCACTACGTGCTTCGGCGACTGGTGAGCTTATTTTTGACAATGTAAAAGTGCCAAAAGAAAATTTATTACCTAATAAATCGGGATTAGGAGCGCCTCTTGGATGTTTAGACTCTGCTCGCTATGGGATTGCCTGGGGAGCCATTGGAGCAGCAATGGATTGTTACGATACTGCACTTCGATATAGCAAAGAACGTAAGCAATTTGGAAAACCGATTGGTCAGTTTCAATTGCAGCAAAAAAAATTAGCAGAAATGATTACCGAAATCACGAAAGCACAACTTCTAACTTGGAGACTTGGTGTTTTACGTAATGATGGCAAAGCAACATCGGCACAAATATCTATGGCAAAACGCAACAATGTAGATATGGCTATTCATATTGCACGAGAAGCAAGACAAATGCTTGGAGGCATGGGAATTACTGGAGAATACAGCATTATGCGTCACTCCATGAATCTGGAAAGTGTGATTACTTATGAAGGCACACACGATATACATTTGCTTATTACTGGTTTAGATATTACTGGTTTAAATGCTTTTAAATAAATTTATGCCTTTATAAATCTATCATATAATTGATAGTAACACATCTTGATAACAACTCGTATTTATTCAAGTCATTATTAAAATACAAATCTTTTTAGAGAAGTCTAAAAAGATTTGTATTTTAATAATTTTCTCATTTACTGATATTTGACAGGTTTTATAAATAATTGGCACACTAATTTTGCCTTGAAGAATAAGCCTTTTTAGAATAGATTAAAAGTTTAAAACATCATGCAAGAATCAAGAAAAGACATTATCCAATTTATTAATTTACAATTAGCAGCTTTAGGGCAGCCCACTTACAAAGACAAAGAAGATAATACAGAAAAGTTTTGTAACCCAAAATTTGAGGAACTAACAAGCGGGTTAATAAAAAGTTTGCAAGAAAAATCGAGGCTTTTAGCAAATCACCACTCCCCAGTAGATTCAAGAATTCAAAAATTTTTAGACGACTATTTAAAAGAAGTTTCCATAAATAAACCCTATATAATACCAAACAACACATTGGTTTTATCAAAAAAAGGGCAAGCCAGAGAAATCAGTTTACCTCCAGATGGGAATACTTTTAAAAGTGATCTTGTTACATCCAATAGAGTAAAGCAAGGCATTTTAAACAATCCGCTACACGATAAAAGAACCACTAAAGGTACATTTCATATCGTAGAAGGAACCCTACCTGTCCCTTTAGATAAAAAAGAAGTTCCAAAGATCACTTTTGCACACTTTTTAAACGCTGCTTTTAACCCTTCAGATGATTTAAAAACATTGCCTTTTACATCTAATCAAGAAGACCAGGCAAAAACTATGGTCTCAATGTTATTAAGACCTACCGTGTGCCCTGAAGTTAAAGGAATCATTTCTAAAAAGTCTTTAGAAGTTCGTTTTTTTGTACCTGGGAGCCTTGTTAGTAATTTAGATTTTGTTGAATCTATTTTTGGAAATGCGGGCAACCCGAATTTAGCACAAAATGATGCCGCATTAGATACTGAACACTGGACAGGTCATACTGGTTGTATCATTTTAGCACCACAATTAAAAACTTTAAAAAAGAAAGATGTCGGATTACCTCATTTCGATAATGCTACAGACCGTCAGAAAAGAGATGGCATGTGCTGGAAGGACGAAAATGAGCTTTATAACGACGGAAGCGCTTTTAAAATCACTTGTAGAGACGACAGAGGTATTGTGATCACTCTTATTGCAGATAATTATTATGGCTATTCAAAAAAAGAAATTAAAACACAAATAAGCTACTCTGCAAATTTATTTGGCTTGGTAGAAGAGGAACATGCAGGTGGCGCCATAGCTTTTGCAAGAAGAGTTATGGGAGATACTTTAGATGGAAAAGATTACTCTGAGTTCCACAACAATCAATTTAGTTTTGAAGATGTCAAAGCCTTATTAACTGATCGGATTGACGTGCAACCAGAGTATTACGCAATCGATAAAAAATACCCTAATATTATTTACATTCCAGAGTTAGCATATGTAAATATCAACACAAATAGCATTACATGGACACACAATAACAAAGAACAAAAGCTAACACTGTCTCCTCATAAAACCTATGTACACCCTACTGGAAACAAATTTAGACTAGAAAAACATAAGTCGATCGATTTATGGCGTATTGTAGATACTTTTGCTGAAGGCATTTTCTGCCACAAACCTTGTACCGTATCTGGCGGAGGTAAATCTGAGATTTCAAAATCTATGCAAAATGCGATTACATATAGCACATTCAATATTCATAATATAGATGAAGATTTTAAAAAGGCAGATGAAATTATAGAATTTGATTACTCTACCAGATGGAAAATTAAAGATCCTAAAAGACCAAAATCGAGACCTTTTTTAAGTGAAGAACGCACCCTAAGCTCGGCAGTGAAATTGCTAATTCCATCTGAACAAAACTCAGATGAATTTAATACGTTTTTAGAGAATATCCCCGTACATATTCGTTCTTTAGTTTTATTTGTAAAACGATTATATAGACAAGCTCACGGTGTTTTAAACTGGAAAGATTATATGTCTGTAGAAATTATTAATGGCAAAAATGGCACAGGACTTCTACATAATAATATGCCCGTAGTAGGTAGCTATGTACGCATCGGTTTCAATCAAAAAGGCAATTGGATGTTAAACAAACTAAGGTCTGATTTCTCTCCAAGTGAAAAAATTCAGACCGAAGATGATATCACAGCATCCATTACGTTGCCGAGGCATCAATTTAAAAACCTGAACCCTGAATTTGATAATAAAAGTGTCAAGGTACTTGTTAATTGTGAAGCACATTTATTCCAAAGACCCGATGAAGCAGTTGTAAGGGGTTATGATAAAAATGCCGAATTAGATATTGTCTCTAACGGTCGGTTTTTAACCAATTACGAATTATTAAAAAAAGAAGATGCTATAGCGATTTATGAAGACACCATCAATTTTGATAAATACACACAACCCGTCAAAGATTTTATTATAAACATTGTAAACAGTCCTGATAATGAAGCATTGTTTGTATTGCCTTCTCATACAAGAATTATAAGTGATGGCCCTACAAAAAACCCACGTTATTTAGAGCCAAATCGATTTGTTAATGAAACTGAAGCTTCTTATTTAGCAGATATAGGCGTGCGTCTTTTTAGAAAAATAAAACCAGAAGAACCCGTTATTCATGTGGTGAATGCTGTATTGCCTGGTAGAAGAAATAATCCCGTAGATAAAGTGGCAGGCATACGTCCCTTGGCAGTGTACAATCCGATTCACTATCAAGAAACGCCTGAATTATTTATGGATTTTATTTGTAGCCTAACAGGTAAATCACCATCAACAACAGGGGCAGGGTCTGAAGGCGCTTTAACAAAAGCGCCATTCAATATGTTGACTCCAACAACCGACTTAAATAATGCTTTATTATCGCATATTTTAACAGAATCTAACGGATTTAGTACTGCAGCAGGTTATGTGGGCGCAGAAAATAAGATAGACCACGATGTTAGTTTATTAATTCCAGAGATTTGGGCACGATTGGAGCCAGAAGATAGAGATCCTAAAAAGTTAATAGCAAACGGTTCTTTAGAAAAAATTGAAGATTTTAACCATAATGGTGAAACCATTTTAGCAAGCCGTTTAGGGTATAGAATCACTAAAGTATTCTCTCTAAGATGTTTAAACCGTTTATTTGACCAACCAACAGCTGTTTTTAATGAAAGGATGCTAAAACCTGAACTACAAGGTTTAGAAGATTATGTAGATGGTATAAAAAATATTGTTGAAGCTCAACAAAAAGTGGCTCTAAGTTATTTTGAAGATGGAAGTATCGAAGCTGCTATACCACCACTAAAAATCTTATTACATATCATGGCTTATGGCACTTATGAAGGTAAACATATAAGTGATCCAGAATTACGACACTTCTTTAATAGAGATTATGTATTAAAAAGTGATTGGTATAAAGAACGATTGGTATTAAAACAGCAAAAAGACATTCGTTTTTATGATTCCCAAATCAGTTATTTAGAAGATTTCATTGCAAATCCGAACAATCGTTTTTTAGTTACTGAAATGAAAATCAAAGACCGCTTAGAATCTGTAAAACAGTTGTATAAACAAGTTAAGTCTGAATCGTATTTAAACAGTTTGATTGGTACTATTGGGGCTGACCCTTTATATAGAAAGTAAACGACTACCTTAAAAACAACTTTTTTAAAATGCTTCTTTTGCAAGAAGCATTTTTTTTTATTCAAACCCAAAAACAGAGAAATTCGTATCTTTAATCTTTATGTAACCCCGACCTGAATAACAAAAGAGTAATGTAATAGGAAACTCCGACGCAAAGTATCAAGGAATTCTTTAGATTAAAAACATGAAAAAAAGCTTTTATTTACTAATATTTTACATGGTACTAAACTTTGGCTGTAGTAAAGAAAATGCTCTTTTTAAAGATGAAGATACAACTCAAAAAAACTTCAAACTATTATCCCTTGGAGATAGCTACACAATAGGAGAAAGTGTTTGTGAAATTTGTAAATTTCCAGAGCAACTAAAAAATAGTTTAAAATTAAGTTTTGAAGCTAATCCAACTTTTGATTTAAAAGTAATTGCAACGACAGGGTGGACCACTACAAATTTGATAAATACTTTAAATGCGACAACCCTATCAAATGATTATGACCTGACGACATTACTTATTGGTGTAAACAACCAGTATCAAAATAGCCCCTTTTCAGTATATGAAATTGAATTTCCAGAACTTGTAAATAAAGCCATTGGCTATGCAAAAGGAGATAAATCGAATGTCATTGTTATTTCTATCCCCGATTATACTTTTACTCCTTTTGGACAAAACACTAGCAATGTCAGTTCTGAAATTGATAAATATAATGATTATGCAAAAAATTATTGCAACACAAATAATATCTCATTCATCAATATTACCGATATTACAAGAAATGGAATAACAGACCCTAAATTAGTTGCTGCAGATGGATTGCACCCTTCAGAATATGCATATTCCAAGTTCATAGAGCGCATACTTCCTATTGCTATTGAAAAGTTGAAAAATTAAGATTTTCAAATAAATAATCCCAAGTTTTAGTACGATCTAACATCTAATTATATATTTGCAAAAATTTCATTTTTGCATTTAAATAAACTAACAGCTACATTTTTTATTTTCTTATACTTGGTTGCTATGTTAAGACCTATTCAACCCTATGTTGAATACATCTTAAACCAAGATTATATTGCTGAGTTTTTATGTATTAATAAAGACAAGCCAGAACTGGAATGTCATGGTAAATGTCATTTAGTAAAGGAAATTAATAAACAACAAAAAACAGATCCTTTAACATCATTAAGTGTTTCATTAGAAAATTACCCTATTGGTTTTGTAACTATTTATGGTATAGACACCTCTCAAGTATTCATTTCTTTAAATAGTACCCAATCTCAATTTTCATACATACAATTGTATCACTTCGATTATTTTAAAAGAGCTTATCAACCGCCCGATATAGCTTGAACTAACATTCGTTTTTTATTTCTTCGGAAATACTTTCGCTAACACATAAAACTTAAATAATCATTTATAATGAAGAATTTTTTCATTGCAATGCTATGCGTTGCAACAACAATAACTTTTGCTCAAGAAAAAGAATCATCAGGTTTATGGTCATCTGGTAGACCAGACGGACACGCTCCTATATCTGTAATGGCAGACCATGTACATTACAAAGGAGAAGTTATGTTTTCGTACCGTTACATGACTATGGATATGAGGCAATTAAGACAAGGCACTAACGATGCTACAAACGCTGATGCCCACACCAATTATATGGTCGCACCGCAAGACATGACAATGAACATGCATATGTTAGGTGCTATGTATGCGCCATCTGATAAAATAACATTAATGGTTATGGCTAATTACTTAGAAAATGATATGAACTTGCAAATGCGCAATGGCAATCAGTTTTCAACAAGCACTAGTGGTTTAGGAGACGTTTCACTAAGTGCTTTATATGGTATTCTTAATAAGAATAGAAAAGCTTTACATGCACAAGTAGGTGTTTCAATTCCTACTGGAAGCATTGAAGAAAAAGCCGTGCTTCCTATGTCTATGGGCAATGCGGTGCAGCTCCCTTACCCCATGCAATTAGGAACGGGCTCTTTTGGTGTTAAATTAGGGTTCACTTATTTAGAACAATATGCTAAATTTTCCAGAGGCCATCAATTAAATGCTATGGTTAACATTAACGATAATGACCAAGATTATAAATTTGGAAATCGTTATAACTTTAATAACTGGCTTGCTGCTAAAGCTGGTGATAACTTAAGTGTTTCTATTAGATTGGAAGCTGTTCTTGTTGATAAAATTGATGGACAAAGTTCTGCATTAAACCCAATGATGGTTACTACTGCTGACACGACTAACTCTGGTGGCGGTTATGTTAATTCTGGTTTTGGACTTAACTATTTAGTCACTAATGGCGGCTTAAAAGGCCTGCGTTTTGCGACGGAATGTTCAACACCACTTTACCAAGACTTAAATGGTATTCAATTAAAACAGAATTACAATTTAACTTTCGGATTGCAGTACGCACTTCATTAAAACCTTTTTGTTTTCCAAATCATAAAAAAAAGCGTTTCAGGTAGAAACGCTTTTTTTACAAGTTTTAGTTTTTCATTCCAAAGCCATACCTTTAAAATAAAATTTTTACACACACTTTTAAAATGCCTTACGATTTATTAAAGCTAAATATCCAAAAAAACATTCAGATTTCAGAGAAAGACTTAGACACCATAAGTAGTTATTTTAAACCCCATCTTATCAAGAAAAAAGATTTTCTACTTACACAAGGAAGTATTTATAAATTTGAAGGTTTTGTGTTAGAAGGTTGTTTTAGAGTTTTCACAATCGACAAAAAGGGCAATGAAAACACGTTGTATTTTGCAGCTAAAGATTGGTGGTTAATGGATATTGATAGTTTTATGAATCAAACCCCTTCAAATTTAAATATCCAAGCATTAGAAGACAGCAAAATTCTTTTAATTAATAGAGCCGACAAACTAGCACTTTATGAATCTGTTCCCATAGTCGAGAAGTTATTTAGAGTAATGTCTCAAAAAGCACTAGTTGCATGGCAACGCCGCTTAATTAGAAATCATTGTGAAACGGCAAAAGAACGTTACCATTACTTTGCAACCACCTACCCAAATATAGCATCCAAACTTACAGACAAACAAATTGCCAGCTATTTGGGTATTACTCACGAATTTTTAAGTAAAATTAAAAAGCAGTCTTAAATCCAATAAAAAGTTCATCAAGTTGAACTTGTTCAACTATTTTCTAACGATAGTTTATAATTTTTGTAGTATAAAATTATAAACAGAATTATGAACTTACTTAAGCACTCAAAAATTTGTATTTGTATCATTACATTTACACTAACATTATTATCAAATGCAACATATGCCCAAATAACTAACGAGATCACACATGATGAAGCTTTTAAAGCACTTATAGCTGCTAAGAAAAAAGCGGAGGATTCAAAAGTACTGGTCAATATAGCAATTGTAGATGCTGGAGCCAACTTAAAAGCATTTATAAGGATGGATGAGTCTTTTTTAGGAAGTATAGATGTAGCCATTAAAAAAGCCAAAACGGCAAGATATTTTAACATTGACACTGGAGAATTAGGAGAATTAACACAACCAGGAGGTATTATTTACAACATAGAACATTCTAATGATGGTTTAATTACATTTCCTGGCGGCTTACCAATTAAAAACAATGACGGTAAAATTATTGGTGCCATTGGTGTAAGCGGCGGCACCATAGAACAAGATAGAGCTATTGCCACAGCGGGAGCAAAATCAATTATAGATTAATTAAATTTGAAAAGATTAAAATTATGAATTGTACAAAAAAAGGAATTCTCATCATAGCATTGTTTTTAGCGCAAATTTGTTTAGCGCAAATCTCTGACGACTTAATGCTCTACAGAAAAGACTTCAAAAACCTTTCTGCCAACAATACCGTTACTGTTACTAGCTATGAAAAAGACGGCTCTCATTTTGTATATGCAGGCGGCTATGGCAATATTGATACTTTCAGCTTAGACAAAGAAGGTCTATTAACACCAATTAGTAACCACGAATTACACAAACAAAAAGGACCTGCTAGAGGCATGGTTGCCGATAATATTGGAGGCACAGACTTTCTGTTTGTAGCTAACAAGCACGGCAATGTTATTGAAACTTTTAAAATTTTAAACAACGGAGCTTTAAAACGTGTAGCTTTAGTTGAAGATACCGATGAAACGCACCTTGGAACTGCTATTACTTTGCAGGTTATTCATATGAAAAAATCATCATATCTCTTTATTGGTGGTTTAGAAGAAACACCAGGACTGAGTTGTTTTAAAATAAATAATGATGGAAAATTGACTCATGTTCAGTCTATGAAAGATGATGATAAGATACATACAGATGGCATCATAGGCATGTTTACCCACAAAATCAACGAAAAAACCTTTTTATATACTGGTGGTTTTCAAGACAATGGTGTAAGTAGTTTTAGAGTTTATGAAGATGGCACCTTTAAAAACATTAACAATATAAGTGATAACACAAAAGATAGTTATCTAACTGGGGCGTATCCCGTAACAGGCGTTAAGCTAGGAAGTCATTATTATGTTATTGTTGGTCACAGACACCATAAATATTATGAAAGAAATGGGTTTATTAAAAAAACCGATTTTGTATATCATGGTGATGCTGTAACTATATTTAAGGTAAACAAAAAGGGGGCCTTAGTACCACATTTTATTTTAAAAGATGACGAAAACACTAAGCTACAAGGACAAACAAGAATTGAAATTATTTCAGAAAATGGTAAAGAAGCCATATTGGCTGTTGGCACCAGAGATGATGCCAGTATTCAGCTTTGTAAATTAAATGAAGAAGGCATTCTTAGTCCTATAAATTATTTAGAAACTGGTTTTTCCATTTATTACGGTTTGAGATCACATAAAATAGGTGAAGACAACTTCCTTATTGCTGGCTCCAATAGATTTGATTTAAAAAAATTAGCTACCTATAAGATTTCTCCTAAAATTAACAGAAACGGGAAAGTTTTAAGACACATGGTAAACCTAAAATACAAAGCAGATGCCACCGAACAACAAATCGATGAGGCCGTTAAAGCTTTTGAAAATCTTAAAAATGAAATTCCAGAAATTGTACATATAGAATGGGGGGTAAATGATAGTACCGAAGGCCATAGTAAAGGCTTCACCCATTGCTTTACCTTAACATTTAACAATGAACATGACCGAGAAATTTACCTATTTCATAAAGCACATTTGGATTTAGTAAGCAAAGTGGGACCATTATTGGACGATGTTTTTGTTATGGATTATTGGACAAAGGATGATTAATGCAAACAACTAATTTCATATAAAACCCATAGCAGAAATTTTCTATAAAAACCTATTTAAAAAATAAAAAATGAGCAATTTAAAAAACAAAAAAGCAATTATAACTGGAGGCGGCAAAGGACTAGGAAAAGCAACAGCACTAGCATTTGCTAAAGAAGGTATTGATATTGCAATAACAGGTAGAAATGAAAAAAATTTAAAAGAAACGGTTTCTGAATTAGAAACGTTCGGAGTTAAGGCTATTTATTCCGTATTCGATGTTGGTAATTATGAAGAGGTTAAAAGCAGCATCAAAAGTATTATTGATACTTTGGGCTCTGTCGATATTTTAGTCAATAATGCAGGGATTGCTGTTATTGGGTCTTTTAATGATATGGAAGTTAGTCAATGGAGTCAAATTATTCAAACTAATGTTATGGGGATGTATTATGTGACTAAAGAAGTTTTACCGCACCTAATAAATAAAAATGAGGGTGATATTATAAATGTCTCCTCTACAGCAGGGTTAACCGGAAATGCAAATATATCTGCCTATTCAGCATCAAAATTCGCTGTTATAGGCATGTCTGAATCTCTAATGAAGGAAGTCCGTAAAAACAACATTAGAGTAAACACATTAACACCAAGCACTATAGAATCTGATATGACCATTGAATTAGGCATTGCGAATAAGAACTCTCATGATAGTGTTTTACAACCAGAAGATTTTGCAGAATTAATCCTTGCAGGCTTAAAACTTCCAAGAAGAGCTATGCTTAAAAGTGCCGCTTTATGGTCTACAAACCCATAATTTTATTTGGACTAGCGGAATAATAACATAGAAGCATTCCTTAAATTATATGATTTTAAAAAGCGTTTCATACAGAAACGCTTTTTTGTTTACTTTTACTTTATGTTTTCATCAAAAAAACGATTAAACCGCGCTTATAAAAATGCTAAAGTTGTTGAATTTAATAACAGTAGTAAATTCATCCTATTTAGTGATTGTCATCGTGGGGACAATAGCTTTGCAGATGATTTTGCTAATAACAGAAATATCTACTTTCATGCATTGAAACATTATTACAAAGAAGGTTTTCACTATTGTGAATTAGGAGATGGCGATGAACTTTGGGAAAACATTTCTTTTACATCTATTTTAAATGCACACAAAAATGTATTTATGCTTATGAAGCAATTTCATGAAGGGCGTAAATTACACATGATTTGGGGTAATCATGATATGGTATACAGAAATCCAAATTATGTAAAAAAACATTTATCTTCTTATTTTGACCCAAAAATTGGTGAAGACGTAGACCTTTTTGGGGATATCACATACAACGAAGCCATTGTTTTAAAACATTCAGAAACAAAACAAGAACTCTTTTTAACCCATGGCCATCAGGCAGATTGGTGGAATTTTTTGTTTTGGAAATGGAGTCGGTTTATGGTACGCGTTCTTTGGAAACCCTTAAATGTTATGGGAATTGCAGATCCCACAAGCCCAGCCAAGAATTACAAAGAACTCATTAAAGTAGAACGTAGAACTAAAAAGTGGATTTCTGAAAACAACAATTTATTAACCATTGTTGGGCATACACATAGACCTCGTTTCCCTGAGCCTGGGGATATTGCTTTTTTTAACGATGGTAGCTGTGTACACCCAAGAAGTATCACGGGTATTGAAATTGAAAGTAGCTCTATTACTTTAATAAAATGGCATATCGCAACTAGAGAAGATGGCACACTTCAAATTATTAGAACAGTACTTGAAGGCCCTAGAAAATTGATTGATTATAAAACTGAATAACTAATTTCACGATTTACACTAATGATTCAAAAACGATATGAAGGTTTTTTAAATACGCCTTCTTTATGGAAAGGAAAGGTCGTTTCTAATTTAAAATCGTTTAAAATCGTATCTAAATCCGACAAAATTGGTGTCAATATTGATGAAAAACTACGCTTAGGAAAATATGTGGAGCGATTTGTTTCTTTTGAATTAGAACAACATAAGAACATTTCTATTATAGTCGAAAACATCCAAATTCAAAATGATAAAATAACTTTGGGAGAACTTGACTGCTTACTTCTTAAAAACAACAAACCCATTCATTTAGAGGTCGTTTATAAATTCTATGTATACGATGCTTCTATTGGAAAAACAGAAATCGAACATTTTATTGGCCCCAACAGAAAAGATTCTTTAAAAGAAAAAATCACTAAATTAAAAGATAAACAATTGCCTCTTTTACATTCTAACGAATGTAAAAATTATCTAAAAAGTTTCAATCTAAAGTCTCAAGATATTTCCCAGGAAGTCTACTTTAAAGCGCAGTTATTTGTACCTCTTACAAATCGAGACATACAACTCAAAACTCTAAATAACGATTGTATTGCTGGTTTCTATATCAACAAAAATCAGCTAGACCAATTTAATGATTGTAAATTTTATATACCACAAAAGAAAGATTGGCTCATAATTCCACATGCAAACGTAAAATGGTTAACCTCCGATAAATTTAAAATCGTTGCTAAAGACTATTTTAAACAGCAATTTTCTCCGCTTTGTTGGGTGAAATTAAAAACCGGTGCATTGAAAAAAATGTTCTTGGTTTGGTGGTGATTACGGTTTTAAGTGTGTAGAAAGTGGTACAAAGACATTTCTACTAGGTGTATTTATTACTCAACTCTTTTTTAAATGAATTTCCATTCTACCTCTTTTTAGAATCAATAGACTATCTATCAACTTTAATACCTTATAATCTCCGTCATCTCCTCTTTTTTCTTTAGAACTTAAGGTCAATATACTATCCTTTTCATTATAATTCCATTCACCAAACCTTGAAGCCTTTTTTCCTGTAGATCCACCTTGCACCTTTCCATCTTTTAAAAATTCTAAAAAACCTCCCTCCTTAGCTTCTTTTCCGTTTTCATAAACGGCCTTTTCAATATGCCATTTACCAATAAGTTTATCAATATTATGTGTAAACGATAAACACACAAACAGCGGTAAAACTAAAAAAAAGGCCTTCCTCATTTTTATAAACTTTATACTTTAACTCTCAGGAGCCAACTCTACTTCAAGCCCTTCCATATCTGGAGTCATTTGAATCTGACAACCTAAACGACTGTTGTCTTTCACATCAAAAGCTTCAGATAACATCGCTTCTTCATCGTCACTCATTTCTGGCAAATCCGTTTCGCTTAACACATAGCATTGACATGATGCACACATAGCCATACCTCCACAAACACCTATAGTACCTTCTGGAGCTAATTCATAAGATCTTACAACTTCCATAAGATTCATTGCCATATCTGTGGGTGCGACAATGTCATGAGTTACACCATCTCTATCTGTTATTTTTATATTAATGTCTTCCATTGTTGAGTTTTTATACCTTTGATTAAAAGCATTTCACAATTCGTGCCGCAAATTTAAACTTTCTGAATTATTTGAAGGTAAGTTTCCCCTATTATTTTAGTAGGAATTAAAAAAAAAGAGATTAAATTTCAATATTAATAACCTGTTCTATTTGAGGTGCATACTTTTTAATAGTCATTTCTACACCAGATTTTAAGGTCATTTGATTAACGCTACAACCAACACAAGCCCCTTGTAGTTGTACCTTTACTAAATTGTCATTTTCTATGGATAGCAAAGAAATATCACCGCCATCACTTTGTAAAAACGGACGAATTTCATCTAAGGCTTTCTCAACATTTAATTTAAGTTCTTCTGAAGTCATCTGTTATTTTTTAACTGCTGAACACCCAGCCATTGTTGTTATTTTAATTGCTTCGGTAGGAGGTAAATCGTCATTTCGTCTTACCACTTCTTGCACCACATTTTGAGTCAGTTTTTCAAAAGCTTGTTCTAATTCCGTAGCTGTTTGCAAAGCTGCGGGACGACCAACATCTCCTGCTTCCCTAATGCTTTGCACCAAGGGCAATTCTCCTAAAAATGGCACTTTTAAATCTTCAGATAAGTTTTTAGCACCTTCTTTTCCAAAGATATAATATTTATTATCTGGCAACTCTTCTGGTGTAAAGTAAGCCATATTCTCTATAATTCCTAATACAGGTACATTTATGCTTTCTTGTTGAAACATCGCTACTCCTTTTTTGGCATCTGCCAACGCAACGTTTTGCGGTGTACTAACTACAACAGCTCCCGTAATTGGAAGTGACTGCATAATACTTAAATGAATATCTCCTGTTCCTGGAGGTAAATCTAGAAGTAAAAAATCTAGTTCTCCCCAATGCGCATCAAAAATCATTTGATTTAACGCTTTCGCAGCCATAGGGCCTCTCCAAACTACTGCCTGATTAGGTTGTGTAAAAAAACCAATAGATAATACCTTAACACCATAATTTTCAACAGGTTTCATTTTAGATTTCCCACCAATGTTTACTGCTAAAGGTTTTTCAGCTTCAACATCAAACATAATAGGAATAGATGGTCCATAAATATCAGCATCTAAAACACCAACTTTGAATCCCATTTTAGCTAAAGTCACAGCTAAGTTTGCTGTCACCGTAGATTTACCTACACCACCTTTACCAGAGGCTACAGCCACAATATTTTGAATACCTGGAATAGGATTTCCTTTGATGACATTAGCTTTTGGTTTTGTTGGAGCTTCAACTTTTACATTAACAGTTATTTTAGCTTTTTCATAAACCTGCTCATGAATTGTTTTCAAAATATCTACTTCGGTACGTTTCTTTGCCTGTAAACTAGGATTTTTAATGGTAATATCCACAATAACCTCATCTCCAAAAGTGATGACATTCTTTACGGCACCGCTTTCAATCATATTTTGCCCTTCACCTGGTACAGTTATAGATTCAAGTGCTTTTAATATATCTTGTTTATTAAGCTTCATTAACTAAAAATTATACTTGTGAAATCCCAATATAAAATTAGGGATTAGTTCAACTAATTAAGAATCATTCTAAAATGCAAAGATACAGTGAATTGTTTAGAATTTAAAGGCATTTCATTGAAATGATTTATACGAATATTCGGTTTGTTTATAAGAAACTCAATATGTATTTGTAAATTTTATAAAAAATCGAGGGCTCATTACAATCCTTTTTATAAACAGCCATATTCTCCATTAAATTTACTTTCAATTAATCTACATTTAACATTAAATATATAATTTATTTCCTACATTTATAATATTATTTAACCTACAATATATAATTTATGAAACCCTTTCTTTCAATTCTTATAATTTTAATATCTACAACAATTGAAGCTCAAAACATTTATATTCCAGATACTAATTTTAAAGAAGCTTTAATAGCTTCAGGAATAGATACAAATGGTGATAATGAAATTCAGATAATTGAAGCGGAAGCTGTAAAAACTCTAAATGTTTCTCATAAAAGCATTTCTAATCTCAATGGTATTGAACATTTCACTAATCTGGAATTATTAAATATAAATTTCAATGAAATTCGTGATTTGAATATTTCAGCACTAACGAATTTAAATACGCTATTATGTAAAAGAAATAGCCTTGAAAGCCTTGATATTTCATTACTAAGTAATCTTAAAACGCTTAGCTGCTACCAAAACCGATTAACAAATCTAAATTTAAATAATTCTTTATTATCACTCGATTTAGGCAGCAATAGAGGCTTAGAACCAGATTTTATTAAGAAAAACAAATCGAAGCTAGCTAATCTTACTGTTTTAAAATCTTCTTCAAATGATCTCGTTAATATTGATGTTAGTTCTTTTTTAAATCTTGAAGAACTAGATTTATACAACAATTCGTTAACTGAATTGAATATAAATGATTTAACTAAACTTAAAAAATTAACATGCAATTTCAACCAAATAATCGATTTAAATGTAAGCGCATTATTAAATCTAGAAAACTTAACATGCAGTAACAACTTTCTTACTAACTTGAATCTTGGCATGATAAGTAAAATCAAGAGATTAATATGTAGTAAAAATTCATTAACATCTTTAGATTGTAAATTACTTTCAAATCTTGACTTCTTAAATTGTGACAATAATTCATTAATTAGCTTAAACATTGAAGGTCTAGATAACCTCAAAACACTATACTGTAGAAACAATCAAATAGCTAGTTTAAGTTTAGGAGACTTACACACCCTTCAATCATTGAAATGTTCATTTAATAAATTAACTACTCTTGATATTTCTAATTTAAGAAAAATAGAATTTCTTGATTGTAATGATAATGATTTGACATCCTTGTTAGTTGATGGTAGCACAATAACACTCATAAGGTGCTACAATAATAAACTAACTAATTTAGATTTTTCAAATGCTAATAAGTTAGATCATTTAGAGTGCAATGATAATGAATTAATAACATTATCAATAAAAAATGGCACAGATGAAACTACTCACAATGATTCGTTAATCACGATTAATTTTGAAAACAACCCAAATTTGGAATATATATGTTGTGATGCTTTTGAAGCTTCTACAATTGAAAATTTAGTAGTAAAATATGGTTATACAAATTGCGAGGTTACAGCTTCTTGTGGTACTATAAACATCCCCGATCCAAATTTTAAAAATATACTTTTAACTGATGGCACTGACTTAAATCATGATGGCGAAATTCAAGTTTCTGAAGCAGAAAAAAAGACGTTACTTTCTATTCATAAACAAGGCATTAAATCTCTAGAAGGAATTCAATATTTTGCTAATCTTACAAGAATTTCTGCATATGAAAATTTAATAACTTCGGTTGATTTAAGTGCTTTAAAAAAGCTCAAGATTTTAGACCTAAATAAGAACAATTTAACTTCAATAGACGTATCATTATTAACGGATTTGGAATATTTATATATTAGTAACAACAATCTTACATCTTTAAATGTAGATACATTAACCAATATAAAACAAATTGACTGTAGCTATAATCCATTGACGACTTTAGATGTTACTAAATTAGTAAATCTTGTAAATCTAAATTGTAGTTCTGGAAACCTAACTTCTTTAAATATAGGCTATTTAAACTCTCTTGATTTTTTATGGTGTGGCCATAATAAGTTAACAGAATTAAACATTACTGGCGTACCAAGTTTAACAAAATTAGCATGTAATACAAATCAGTTAACATCTTTAAATCTCAATAACCTTTCAAAATTAGAAAACTTAAATTGTCAAGATAATCCATTTACATCCTTAGATTTTAGCGCACTTCCCAAAATAAAATATTTAACCTGTGGCTATAGTAACTTATCTATAATAGATGTAAGTAACTTATCAAAACTTGAACATTTAGTTTGTGGCAACATACCTAATCTAACCAAAATAATACTTAAAAACAATAGCCTTGAAAATAAGCTTTATTTTCCTAGATGCCCAAAACTGAGTTCGGTATGCTGTGATGCTTTGGAATTTTCTATTGTTCAAGATTTAGTCAATGATTATGGCTACTTAAATTGTGAAGTTTCAAGTTCCTGTGATGTTAGTACCAAAATCACAAATACCTCTGGTTCTAATTTTAAAAACATAGGTGTTGAATTAAATAATGATGGAAGCATTGACAATACTATAAAACTATTCCCTAATCCTTCTATAAATAATGTTCTTATTCAAAGTAAAGAAGCTATTGAATTAATTTCTCTTTATGACATTTCGGGAAGATTAATAAAAAGCGTATCATACTCAAAAAATAAAACCAATATCGATTATAATATTAGCAATTTATTATCAGGAACATATATTATAAAGATAAAGACTAGTCGAAACGAATTCACAAATAAGGTTATTAAAAAATAACCTTATTTGATTTCCTTTGAAGGATCCCAAAACACCTTGTCTAAATTCTGAATCTGATTTTCTATCACTTCAATACCTTCGCTTTCTAATAATTGTTGCATGAGGTTAGTTCCATCAAAATGATGTTTACCTGTTAATAGGCCTTTTCTATTTACTACACGATGTGCTGGAACATCTTTCCCGCCAGAACCATTCATGGCATAACCTACCATACGCGCACTTCTCACTGCCCCTAAATAGTTAGCAATAGCACCATAACTTGTCACCCTACCATATGGAATCAGTTTAGCAACCTTATAAACTTTATCAAAAAAATTTAAAGTCTCTGGTTTCATAATCTAAATCTCCTTAATAATGTTGATTAGTGTAATAATTGAAATAATACCTGTAATCCCTCCAATAACATAATTCATGTTTTTTTGGGATGTAAACGATTTCCCTTTTATTTTATCAAAAAAGAAAATATACATATACAACATAACAAAAGTACCCATAGCTGCTCCTGCCATATAGGATATAATACTAATCTGATCAAAAGACATCCAACCAAAAGACGCCAAAGTAATGGTCATATATGCTTGGTAAGGAATAGGAAATACATTTATTGCCGAGAGAAACATACCGTGAAAAAATCGACTGTGTTTACTGCGTATTTGTGGTTTAATTTGTTTTTTGTGCTTTGATTTTGCTATGAGTAAAAAATAGATCGTTATCAATACAAAAATAATAAACGCGACACGTTGTAATATGTCTACGACCTCTAAATGTTTACTTAAATACCTTGCAAAAACTGCAGCGACATAAGTTTGAAGTAACACAATAACGCAAACTCCTATAGAAAACATGACACCTCTTACATGTCCTTCTTTTAAACTTATTTTAGCAGCCGTCATATTTAACAAACCTGGGGGAATAACTCCAATTAAAGCTATAAAAAATCCTAAAATAAAGATAAAAGTTATATTCACTAATGCTTAATTTTAAATCGAATATACGTAATTGGTTTGTTTTGTTCTAAATATTGCGATTCGTAAAATGTTTGAATACTTGTAACTTCTTCTGGACTACCTTCTTGTTTATACACATTATGATTGGCATAAAGTACCTCATGCCCAGCCCCATGTAATAATCCAAGTGTATACCCATGCATAAACTCGCTATCCGTTTTTAGATTGACAACACCTTCTGTTTTCAATATTTTTTTATAACGCTTTAAAAACGCTTCATTGGTCATTCTATGCTTAGTACGCTTATATTTTATTTGCGGATCTGGAAACGTTATCCAAATTTCATCGACTTCATTTTCTGCAAAAGCATAATCTATTAGTTCGATTTGGGTTCTTAAAAAAGCGACATTCGAAATGCCTTCTTCTATAGCTGTTTTAGCACCTCTCCAAAAACGCGCCCCTTTAATATCTATTCCTATAAAATTTTTATTGGGATATTTTTTCGCTAATGCCACAGAATATTCCCCTTTTCCGCAACCTAGCTCTAACACTAATGGGTTGTCATTCTTAAATACGGAGGTTCTCCAATTGGCTTTTAACTCATATACCCCTTCAACCAATTCATCTCTAGATGGTTGAAATACATTTGAGAAGGTTTCATTCTCTTTAAATCTTCTGAGTTTATTTTTGCTTCCCACTATTATTTAAAATTTTGGTAAAATTAAGGAAATATACGGGAGTGTTTATATCCTTATCTTTGATTTTACTGAAAACTTGCGTGTGAAGTTGCAGTCGTATCCTTTTTTAATTTAATTTATATCAAATTAAATAATGATATAGCGGAAAGCCCAGCTTTTCTTAAACAAAAGACACCTCTTAAATTATTTATGAAAAAACGAATTTTAGTTGCGCCTTTAAACTGGGGCTTAGGACATGCAACAAGGTCTATCCCTATTATTTATGAGTTAATAAAACATGGCTTTCAGCCTATTATCGCTAGTGACGGTGTTGCTTTAACTCTTTTGCAAAAAGAGTTTCCACGTCTTACATCTATAGAATTGCCATCTTACAATGTTACCTATGCTAAAAAAGGAAAGCATTTTAAATTAAAGATGATTAAAGATTCCCCTAAGCTTCTTAAAGCGATTAAAGCTGAGAAAAAAGTAACGAAATTTATAGTGAAAACGCATAATATTGGAGGCATTATTTCTGATAACCGATTGGGTGTTTACAGTAAAAAAATACCTTCAGTTTTTATAACACATCAGCTAAATGTTTTAACAGGAAGTACTACATGGCTCAGTACTATGATGCATCAAAAAATCATAAAAAAGTTTAATGCATGTTGGGTCCCTGATACCGAAGGAGACATTAATTTAAGCGGCAAACTAGGGCATACTGATAATTTTGAGATACCCACAACATATATTGGACCTTTAAGCAGGTTTCAAAAAAAATATTTAAATATTAAAAACGATTTAATGGTATTGCTTTCTGGTCCTGAACCGCAACGTACATTACTCGAAAAAGTTCTTTTTTTAGAGTTAAAGAATTATACTGGAAAAGTCGTTTTTGTTAAAGGTATTATGGAAAAGGAACAAACTATCCAGATTATAGGAAATATGACGGTTTATAATTTTATGACCTCAAATTTATTAGAAAAAACCATTAACCAAAGTGAATTAATCTTATCACGATCTGGCTATACAACCATCATGGATTTAGCTAAGCTTAACAAAAAAGCTTTTTTTATACCTACGCCTGGACAATTTGAACAAGAATATCTGGCAAAAAGACTAACAGGATTGGAATTAGCTCCTAGTTGTACTCAAGAAGGTTTCACATTAGATAAATTAAAAAACGCCACCTCTTTTAAAGGTTTAAGTTCTTTTGAATGCAATACAAATTTCGAAAAGCTATTCAACCTTTTCGAGTGTGAATGAAAACTCACTACCTACACCATATTCACTTTCTACATATATCTTTTCATCATGGGCTTCTATAATATGTTTTACTATAGAAAGCCCCAACCCTGAGCCTCCCTCTTTACGAGAGCCACTTTTATCAACTCTATAAAAACGTTCAAATAAACGCGGAAGGTGCATTTTCTCAATACCTTCTCCATTATCTGTTACACGAACAATAACCTTGTTTTTTATTAAGTTTTCGATACTAATCTCTGTAGTTCCTTTTTCTCTTCCATACTTTAAAGAGTTTACAATTAGATTCGCCAACACTTGCTGAATACGTTCCTTATCTGCTTTAACTAATACTAGTTTGCTGTAATCTGTATCAAAAGTAAGCGTAATTCTTTTTTTACTGGCTTTCATCTCCAGCATTTCGAATACATTTTCAACCAACTCTACAATATCAAACTCTTCTATATTTAAACTTAGATCACCAACTTCTAATTTAGTGATCATATCCAAATCTTTAATAATATAGCCTAATCGCTCAATCCCTTTACTGGCTCTCTCCAAATATTTTTCTCTTAATTTCTCATCATTCATAGCACCATCTAGCAGTGTAAGAACATATCCTTGTACCGTAAATAAAGGAGTTTTTAACTCATGAGATACATTTCCTAAAAATTCTTTTCTATACTTTTCACGAACTTTTAAAGTCTCTATTTCAATCTTTTTATCTCGTGCAAACTTATCAATCTCTTGAGTAAGCGTTCGCATGTCTGTAGTAATAGGCCCTTTACTTAAACTGGCCGATTCTAAAAGTGTTAAATCATCGTATATTTTTTTAACACGTTTATATATAAATCGTTCTACGCTAAGTTGAATTACAACAAAGGAAAAAGCATAAACACATACAGCAAAGACAATTACATGAAGCCACTTAAGCTCATATAAATAATATAAAAAAACACTCATTAAGAGCGTTGTATATAAGGTTATATATAGTGACGTTTTTATTGAAAACCTATATGATCTTTTAAATTTTGTCTGCATTATTCTACAAACTTGTAGCCTACTCCTTTTATGGTTTTAAAACTTTTATCTCCTAATTTTTCTCTTAATTTACGAATGTGGACATCAATTGTTCTACCTCCAACAACGACTTCATTTCCCCAAACAGCATCAAGAATTTCATCTCTTTTAAAAACCTTTCCTGGTTTTGAAGCTAATAAAGATAGTAATTCAAATTCTTTTCTTGGTAAAATTATTTCTTCTCCTTTAGAAATAATTTTATACTCATCTCTATTTATTACTAAACTCCCAATTTTAACAGTATCGGTTACATCTTCTTCTTTAAAGCGTCTTAAAAGTGCTTTTACTTTACTCACTAAAACCTTAGGTTTTATTGGTTTTGTAATATAATCGTCTGCACCTGCATCAAAACCTGCAACTTGAGAATAATCTTCACCTCTAGCTGTTAAAAAAGTGATAATACTATTTTTTAAATCTGGGTTTTTTCGAATCAATTCACAAGCTTCAATACCATCCATTTCTGGCATCATTACATCTAGAATGATTAACTGCGGTAGTTCTTTTTTTGCTTTTTTAACACCTTCATAACCATTCTCCGCAGTAATAACCTGATAACCTTCACTTGATAAATTGTATCCAACTATCTCTAAAATATCTGGCTCGTCATCAACTAATAATATTTTAATATCATTCTTTTTCATACTTAAATAACAAATTATATTTATTTCTTAAAGTAAAGATAAAACTAAATAAGACCGTTTTATTTATATTTCAAAATTAATAACATTAACGTAACAAACAAGTTACAGTAAGTTAAACTTTCGACCAAATAACGTAATCTTTAACACTTTTTTGGCATCACTTTTGTAGTAAATTAGTACCTTTATAGTACTGATAGAACGTATGAAAAAAAACTACTTATTCATTTTATTTTTAGCATTAACATTATCTGCAACCCAATATGGGTTTGCCCAAAATAATGTCAATAAGGCTTCTATTGAGCAAAATATAGAAGGATTATCTATATACCCAAACCCAGTTAGTAGTAACAGAACATTCGTATATATTACATCTAAACGCAATTTGACTAAAAAAATTGAGTGCTTTAATGTTTTAGGGAAAAAAGTTTATTCTACGATCCTGATTGGTAAAGAATTAAATATTTCAAATTTAAGTAAAGGGGTCTATATTTTAAAGATTACCGAAAACGAAATTAGCGAAACAAGAAAATTAGTGATCAAGTAATATAGCTATTCATAAATTTTAAAAGCGTTACTAATGGTAGCGCTTTTTTATTTTACATACTTTTGTCTTTCTATTAATTATGATTGACACTAATTCTATTTTCAACATTAATAATCAAACAGAGTTTGAAGATTTAACTCTGAAAATTTTCAAATTTCAATTTGAAAACAATCGCATTTATCGTTCTTTTTGTGACTTACTATACAAACACCCTAGCGATATAAAGGACATAAAGGACATTCCCTTTTTACCTATTCAGTTCTTTAAATCTCATAACATACTAAGTTCTAAAGACGTCATTAAAGCTACTTTTTCAAGCTCTGGCACTACTGGAAGTATTACCAGTAAACACCATGTTACAGATTTAGATATTTATACTCAAAGTTTTACTAAAGGGTTTCAACAATTCTATAGGAATATTGAAGATTATGTGGTTCTGGCATTATTACCCTCTTATTTAGAACGAAAAGGGTCTTCTTTAATATATATGGTGGATGCTATGATTAAGCAATCAAAGTATGCCGAAAGTGGCTTTTATTTAAATAATTATTCTGAATTAAAAGATACATTAGTTACACTGGAATCGCAAGGAAAAAAGATCTTGTTAATAGGTGTTTCTTTTGCATTATTAGATTTGGTTGAAACTTATCAATTCAATTTAAACAATACCATTATTATGGAAACTGGTGGTATGAAAGGCAGAAGAAAAGAGCTAATTAGAGAAGATCTGCATGCAAAATTAAAAATAGGTTTCGGAGTAAACTCAATACATAGTGAATATGGTATGACTGAGCTTTTAAGTCAGGGATATTCTAAAGGGCAGGGTATTTTTCATTCTCCAAATTGGATGCGTATTTTAACACGTGACACAGAAGATCCGCTATCCATATACGCATCAGGTAAAACTGGAGGAATAAATATTATTGATCTGGCCAACATCAATTCTTGTTCCTTTATTGCCACTCAAGATTTAGGTCGTGTTAATGACGATGGCACATTTGAAGTCATTGGCCGTTTTGATAATTCAGATATTCGTGGATGTAATCTTATGGTGCTTTAATTGCAAAATATAAGCTTAATCAAAATAATTTAATTTTTTGTGTAAGTTATTCAAAATGAGAACGACAAAACTACCAGCTAAGAAAAAGAAAAATTAGTTTTTAGTCGGTTGGTTAAAAAGCAAAGCCTGATTTTAAAATCAGGCTTTGTCATTTTATACGACTCTTAATACGAAATAGTTTTTCTTACCACGCTGTAATAAAACAAATTTATTATTAATTAAGTCTTTTATGGTAATACGGTAATCATCCTTTACCTTTTCTTTATTTACCGAAATGGAGTTTTCTTTAAGAGCTCTTCTTGCTTCTCCATTAGATTTTAAAAATCCTCCTTTTTCTGCTAAAGCTACAATAATATCTATACCTCCATCAATGTCTGATTGAGATATATTTGTTTGCGGAACACCATCAAATACATCTAAAAATGTTTGTTCATTTAGCCCCTTTAAATCATCACTAGTGGATTTTCCAAAAAGAATGTCACTCGCTTTTACAGCGTTTTCTAAATCCTCTTTAGAATGCACCATCATGGTAAGCTCTTCCGCCAAACGTTTTTGTAAAACTCTTAAATGAGGTGCTTCTTTATGCGCTTCAACTAGAGTATTAATATCTTCTTGAGTTAAAAAAGTAAATATTTTAATATATTTCTCAGCATCTTCATCACTAGAGTTTAACCAATATTGATAGAATTTATAAGGAGACGTTCTGTTGGCATCTAACCAAACATTACCTCCTTCTGATTTCCCAAACTTAGAGCCATCAGATTTTGTAATTAGCGGACAGGTTACAGCAAACCCTTTTCCGTTCGCAATTCTTCTAATTAATTCTGTCCCTGTTGTAATATTCCCCCACTGGTCGCTTCCTCCCATTTGTATAGAGCAATCACTTTCTTTATATAAATGAAGAAAATCATATCCTTGGACTAATTGATAAGTAAACTCCGTAAAACTCATCCCTTCAGACGACTCAGACGAAATTCTGTTTTTTACAGAATCTTTTGCCATCATATAATTTACAGTAATATGCTTACCAACATCACGAATAAATTCAAGGAATGAAAAATCTTTCATCCAATCGTAATTATTTACTAAAAGCGCTGCATTTTCGACATCACTTTCAAAATCTAAAAAATGTGATAATTGATTTTTAATGGCTTCTTGATTATGACGTAATGTTTTTTCGTCTAACAAATTACGCTCGTTTGATTTACCTGACGGGTCTCCAATCATTCCTGTAGCACCACCAATTAAAGCTACGGGCCTATGTCCACAACGTTGGTAATGTGCTAAAAGCATAATTGGCACTAGGTTCCCAATATGCAAAGAATCTGCTGTAGGATCGAAACCCACATAAGCACTACGCATGCTTTCCATTAAATGCTCTTCTGCTCCTGGCATTACGGTATGTATCATACCTCTCCATGTTAATTCTTCAACAAAATTCTTTATCATTATTCTTCAATTTTTACAAAACTATGGCAAAGATAAAAATCAATGCATAATTACTTAGGTATATATGAATAATTCTTTCTTCAAAAAAAAGATGTCGAATCCAGAGTGATTTTAGTTAAAATAGACTCGCGTTTATAACTTTACTAATCTACTAACGCTACGGGTAAATTAGAAATCTAAGTAATAAAAATTACATAGATGTGATTTTGGCTTTAAGTACTCTTAAATATTTTATTACTTTCGTTGCATGATTTTAGTAACAGGAAGTACGGGTTTAGTTGGTTCTCATTTACTTTATAAACTTGTAAGTAGTAATGAGAAAGTTAGAGCTACTTATAGAGCAGAGCGTAAACTTGCCAATGTAAAATCTGTTTTCGCTACTTATACTTCTAACTACGAGGCTCTTTTTAAAACCATTGAATGGGTGAAGGCAGACCTTTTAGATATTCCGGCATTGTCTGAAGCATTTATTGATGTTAGTTATGTATATCATTGTGCGGCATTCGTGTCTTTCGAACCAGATAAATACCAAACGTTACGAAAAACAAATATTGAAGGCACTGCTAATATTGTAAACCTTTGTTTATCAAATACGATTAGTAAACTTTGTTACGTAAGCTCCATCGCAACTACAGGAAACGCTATTCATAATGAAGAAATTACAGAGGACACTGTTTGGAATCCAGAAGACGATAATAGTATTTACGCTATCACGAAATATGGTGCAGAAATGGAAGTTTGGCGTGCTACACAAGAAGGTCTTAATGTCGTTATTGTTAATCCTGGTGTTATTTTAGGTGCTGGTATTTGGCGCTATGGCACTGGAAGTTTTTTTAAAAAAGCGCACAAGGGTTTTAAATATTATACATCTGGAACCATTGCTCTTATAGCTGTAGAAGATGTTGTTTCAATTATGATAGCACTGGTAAAAAGTGATATTGTGAACGAACGTTTTTTGTTAATTGCTGAGAATTGGTCCTATAAACAATTTTTACAAACTTTGTCTAAATCTGTTCATGTAAAACCTCCCGAAAAAATGGCCAGTAGTTGGTTATTAAATTTGGCTTGGAAACTAGATTGGTTAAAAACTAAATTGACAGGCAAACGAAGACAATTAACAAAACATATAGCGGCATCTCTATCTACAGAAACTGCGTATGGTAGCCATAAAATTAAAAAGGCTTTAAACTACAAATTCAAACCTATAGATGAGACGATTGCGGCTATTGGCTCTCTTTATCTGAAGAAATAGGTTCTATTATTAAACCTCTTAATTTTTCAAGTCTTTCTTCTATTAACATGTCTGTTATTGAATCTTTTATTGCTTGTACTTTTAATGAATCTTTAATTTTTAATAAACTTAAAGAATCCTTTTCTTTAAAAACAACCCGAAGTGAATCTTCTCTTCTTTTTTCTTTCTCTAACCTTATTATTTCTTCCTCTTCTTTTACTTTAACCAAAAGTTTTCCTAAACTATCTTTCACCTCCTCATAAATCTCTTCATATTCTTTTATATAAAATGCATAATACTCATTACTTAAGGCAAACTGTAAACTATCTATATGGTGTTTTGTATAAACATACGAGTTTAACTTAACACCATGTTTTTCCAATATTTTTCTGTTAGCTGAACTTGCAGATGCTATTATTTTAGCATCAATTAAAATATCAACCATTTTCTCCTTAGCTATCAAATTATCAGGTTTCTTTGGTTTATTTATATTATGGCAAGCTGAAGTAGTTATAACAATACTTAAGCATATAATAAATCGTCTTAAAATCATCTATTAAAAGTTAATCGTTTTGCAGCTTTTACATTATTAAATTTAGAGTTTTGATATACTAAACTACCATTTAAAAATGTATGTGTAATTCTAGATTTAAAGGTTGCTCCCTCAAAAGGTGACCACCCACATTTATATAAAATATTATCTTTATTCACAGTCCATGGACTATTCAAATCTACTAACACCAAATCTGCAAAATAACCTTCTTTAACAAAGCCTCTCCTTGCAATTTGAAATAAAATTGCTGGGTTATGACACATTTTTTCAACCACTTTTTCTACAGAAATTTTACCTTTATGATACATTTCTAACATAGCAGGCAAGGCATGTTGAACTAATGGACCACCAGATGGTGCTTTAGTATAAACGTTTTCTTTCTCCTCTAAAGTATGTGGCGCATGGTCTGTAGCTATAACATCTATTCTATTATCCAATAAAGCATCCCATAATTGCGATCTATCTTCTTTGGTTTTTACCGCTGGATTCCACTTTATAAAAGTGCCTTTATTATCATAATCCTCATCGCTAAACCACAAATGGTGTATGCAAACTTCTGATGTAATTCTTTTTTCTTTTAAAGGAATTTTATTACTAAATAAATTTGTTTCTTTTCCTGTTGAAAGATGAAACACATGAAGCCTCGCTCCTGTCTTTTTTGCTAATTCTATGGCTCTAGAAGATGATAAATAACAGGCTTCTTCACTTCTTATAACAGGGTGATATTTAACAGGAATATCGTCTCCATAAGTTTCAATATGTTCTTGAAAATTCTTTCTAATGGTTGATTCGTCTTCACAATGAACAGAAATAAGCATATTGGTGCTTTTAAAAATTTTCTCAAGCACTTCCAGATTATCAACCAACATATTACCTGTTGAAGATCCTAAAAACAATTTTAAACCAGCAGCTTGATTAACGTCTAATTTTAAAATTTCATCTAAGTTGTCATTGGTTCCTCCAAACATAAATGAATAATTAGCAGCCGAGGTTTTTGAAGCAATCTCAAATTTCTCTTCTAATTTCTCAATAGTGGTCGTTTGAGGATTCGTATTGGGCATTTCTATAAAAGAGGTTATTCCACCAGCAATAGCGGCTTTGGATCCTGTTTCTATACTCCCTTTATGAGTTAATCCTGGTTCTCTAAAATGAACTTGATCATCGATAGCTCCTGGTAATAAATACTTTCCTTCGGCATCTACAACTAGTACATCCGCAGATTTCACACTTATTGATTCACTTATTTTTTTGATGTACTCTCCTTCAATTAATATGTCTCCATTAAAAATAACGCCTTCATTTACAATATTCGCATTCTTAATAAGTGTCGATTTCAATTTCATATCATTTTTATTTTTTAAAAAGGCTTTTCAATTTCATAGAAATAACTCCAAAAATAGCTTCAGAAATAATACCTGAACTTAGTTTTGATATGCCCTTTGTTCTATCTGTAAAGATAACTGGTACTTCAGTAATTTTAAACTTCTTTAAATAGGCTTTAAATTTCATTTCGATTTGAAACGCATAACCAATAAATTTAATAGTGTCCAGATTTATTTCCTCTAGCACATGGCGTTTATAACAAACATATCCTGCTGTCGTATCATGAATTTTCATACCTGTTATAATACGTACATATTTTGATGCACAGTAAGACATAAGAACACGATTCATTGGCCAATTAACAACATTTACACCTGTAACATATCTAGAACCTATAGATAAATCTGCGCCATCTATATGACAAGCATTATAAAGTTTTATTAAATCGTTTGGATCATGTGAAAAATCAGCATCCATTTCAAAAATATACTTATACGTATTATTTAAACACCATTTAAAGCCATGTATATAGGCCGTTCCCAGCCCAGATTTTTCTTTTCGTGTTTCTAAAAACAATCTATTAACAAATTCGTTTTGAAGTTCTTTTACTTTTAAAGCTGTGAGATCTGGTGAATTATCGTCAACAATAAGTATGTGAATACTATCCGATTGAGAGAATACAGCCTTTATAATAGCTTCAATATTTTCTATCTCGTTATATGTTGGAATGATAACAACCGTATCCTTCATTCTCTAACTTTATTAAAATTTTTAGCAAATGTACATCAATAACCGCTTATTTTTTTTAAATATTACTTAATAATTATAAGCGTAGTGTTAATAATTATAATAATTTTATAGCATGCTTCGGGACATCATATCAAATGAATTATATACCATTTTATTGGTTACAGGATTACTCATTGTAGCTATTGCAAAATTGGCTTCTCCAAAACGTTTTGATGACTTCATACTTGTTTTGGGAAATTCTAAATACCTTAAAATTTACTCTAGAGAACAAAAATTCTTTGATAAATTTGATGCATTGCTATTTGGTAATTTAATTATTTCCCTATCCATTTTTATCTTTATCTCTTATCAATACTTAGTTGATGGCAGGTCTCTTTCCTTTGGCCTTATGCTTAAATTGTCTTTTAGTATTGCTCTTTTAATTTTGATAAAGGTACTTATAGAGCGTCTCATAGGAAGTCTTTTAGAGATTGACAAGCTTATAGATCTATACCTTTTTCAGAAAATCACCTATAAAAATTATTTAGGCATTTTATTGATTCCTATAAACGCCTTATTATTATTTGGTTTTAAACCATCTCTACCAATTATATATGTAATAATTATTTTATTATTAATTGTAAATATTGTCGGTCTCATTACTTCTTTTAAAACACATCAAAGTTTAATAAAATCCCATTATTTTTATTTTATTTTGTATCTTTGCACACTCGAAATCTCACCTTATATCATTTTATACAAGGTGTTTATTACCAAATAATAGGACTAACTGCTTACACGTATGAAAGTAAAAACAATTCTAGTATCTCAACCAGAACCTAAAATAGAGAATTCCCCATATTTTGATTTACAAGAAAAACTAAAGGTAAAAATAGATTTCAGGCCTTTTATACATGTTGAAGGTGTATCTGCAAAAGATATTAGACAACAAAAGATCGATTTAAATAATTACACAGCTATTATTTTAACAAGTAGAAATGCTGTAGATCATTTTTTTAGAATTGCTGAGGAAATGCGATTCAAAGTCCCAGACACAATGAAATACTTCTGCCAGTCTGAAGCTGTTGCCTTCTATCTTCAAAAATATGTGGTATATAGAAAGCGTAAAATTTACGTTGGCAAGCGTACATTTGCAGAATTATCTCCATTAATCAAAAAATATAAAGAAGAGACTTTCTTATTACCTAATACAGATAAAGTAAAGCCTGCTGTTCCTTCAACTTTAGATGCCTTAGGTGTTAATTGGAAGCAAGCTACTTTTTACAAAACTGTGGTTAGTGACTTATCAGATCTCGCTAATGTGTATTATGATGTTTTAGTATTTTTCAGCCCTTCTGGAATAGAATCTTTATTTCATAATTTTCCAGATTTCAAACAAAACGATACGCGAATTGCTGTTTTTGGAAATACAACAATAAAAGCTGTAGAAGAAAAAGGATTGCGAGTAGATATTTCTGCACCAACACCCGAAACACCATCTATGACCATGGCTTTACAGAAATATATTGATAAAGTTAATAAGGGAAAATAGATCTATATAATATAAATAAAAAAGGGGTGATTTTAAAAAATCACCCCTTTTTTATTTTACTTAAAATGCATAACGTTGTGGTCCACCACGCCTGATTTCTTCATTGCAATGGGCTTCAAATTTTTTGAAATTCTCACGAAACGCGTTAGTCAACTTAAACGCTGTTTTATAATAGTTTTCATCATCATTCCATGTAGCTCTCGGGCTTAAAACACTGGTAGGTACACCTGGACATTCTCTAGGTTGTGCCACTCCAAAAACTGAATGTATATGGTAATCATCATAATTATATAATCCTAAATCGCCATTTAACACCGCATTAATCATTGCTCGTGTGTATTTTAATTTCATTCTTGTTCCAATACCATAAGGACCACCTGTCCAACCTGTATTTACCAGCCACACATTAACTCCAGAATCTTTCATTTTTTTACTTAACATTTCTGCATATTTAGCTGGATGTAAAGGCATAAAAGGTGCACCAAAACATGCTGAAAAAGACGGCTGCGGCTCTACAACCCCTGCCTCTGTACCTGCTACTTTAGCTGTATATCCAGAAATAAAATGATAAGCTGCCTGACTAGGTGTTAATTTAGATATTGGAGGTAATACTCCAAAAGCATCGGCTGTTAAAAAGAAAATATTTTTTGGATTTTCGCCCATTGAAGGTATTTGGATATTCTCAATATGCTCAATAGGATAACTAACTCTTGTATTTTGAGTGATTGAAGTATCTTCAAAATTCACATGCCCATTCCCATCTAAAATAACATTTTCAAGAATGGCTCCCTTTTTAATAGCATCGTATATTTCTGGTTCATTATCTCTTGAGAGATTAATAACCTTCGCATAGCATCCTCCTTCAAAGTTAAATACCGAATTCCCAGCAGTCCAACCATGTTCATCATCTCCAATTAAACTTCTGTTAGGATCGGTTGACAAGGTTGTTTTTCCTGTTCCAGATAATCCAAAGAAAATAGCGGTATCACCTTCCTTACCTACATTGGCACTGCAATGCATTGGTAAAGTGTTTTTAAATACTGGAAGTATAAAATTAAGTGCAGAAAAAATACCTTTTTTAATTTCACCTGTATATCCAGTACCACCAATTAAGGCTATCTTTTTAGAAAAATTTAAAATCGCAAAATTATGCTGACGGGTCCCATCATCTTCAGGCTTTGCAATAAAACCAGGTGCGTTAACCACCGTCCACTCTGGATCAAAACCGTTTAACTCCTCATCTGTTGGTCGCAAAAACATATTGTAAGCAAACTGATTGCTCCAAGGATACTCATTAATAACACGAATATTTAATTTATAATCTTCATCTGCACATGCATAACTATCTCTTACAAAAACCTCCTTATTAGATAAATAATCAACGACCTTATTATATAATGCATCAAACTTATCTGCATCAAACGGAATATTAATATCTCCCCACCAAATTCGGTCTCGCGTTATATCATCTTTAACAATAAACCGATCTTTTGGAGAGCGACCTGTAAATTCACCTGTATTAACTGCCAAAGCTCCAGATGAAGCTTCTAAACCTAAACCTTTTTCAATAGTAATTTCATGAAGTTGTTCTGGTGAAAGTTGATACTTTACATTGGCATTTTTTATTCCGTATGTCTCCAACGAAATCGTTTTCGTTACTTGGTTGTTGTTTACCATAATTTGCTATAAAATTATTTATTGAACAAAATTAAGATAATTATTTTAAATTTTTCGTTATTAATTGTCGTTTTTAGATTCTATTTTTAAGAAATCCATAATCATAATGCTCCATGCTAAAATTAGAAGCAAGCCACCTATTGGAGTTATAAAACCAATGGTTTTGAAATCAAAAGTTGTTAACAAATTTGTTGCCAACCCATAAATAGATCCTGAAAATAAAATGATTCCCAATACAATTAAATAATATAAAGCTTTCTTTATTTTTTGCTGAATGCGGATGGTACTTCCTACAAATAATAGTAAAATAGCATGATACATCTGGTATCTCACACCTGTCTCGAAAGTTTGTTGTGCCTTAACTGTAATTAATTCTTTTAATGCATGGGCTCCAAACGCTCCTAAAATAACAGCCAATAATCCAAAAATTGATGCCGTAATTAATATTTTTTTGTTCATAATATGTATTTCGTAATAGCCATTAATATCTATTGTATTGATTAAATTCGTCAACACAAAACTAGTTAACTATTCTTATTATGCGAAACATTTTAGTCATTGGTTCAGGAAAATCGGCTTCTAGTCTTCTAAAATACTTGTTAGACAAATCGGCTTCCGAAAATCTTTTTATTACTGTTGGCGATTTAAACCTTAATGCTGCAAAGAAACTAATTGGCAATCATAAAAATGCGAAAGCCATTCTATTAGATATTTTTGATGAAACATCACGTATTGATGCTATAAAAAACACAGATATTGTAGTATCTATGCTACCTGCGCGTTTTCATATAGAAGTTGCTAAAGATTGTGTTTTGTATGAAAAACATATGGTTACAGCATCATACGTAAGCCCAGAAATGCAAGCTTTAGATGAAGATGCTAAAACTAAAGGGCTCATACTAATGAATGAAATTGGTGTAGATCCTGGTATAGACCATATGAGCGCAATGCAAGTTTTAGATCGTATACGCAACAATGGTGGCCAAATAATCTTGTTTGAATCATTTACAGGCGGGTTAGTAGCTCCCGAGAGTGATACGAACTTATGGAATTATAAATTCACCTGGAATCCCCGGAATGTTGTAACCGCAGGGCAAGGTAGCGCTGCAAAGTTTTTACAGGAAGGCACATATAAATACATCCCTTATCATCGTTTATTTAGACGCACTGAATTTTTAGATATTGATGGTTTTGGACGTTTTGAAGCTTATGCAAATAGAGATTCTCTAAAATACCAAAGTGTTTACGGACTCGATAATGTTAAAACATTATATAGGGGCACCATGAGACGTATTGGTTTTAGCCGCGCTTGGAATATTTTCGTCATATTGGGAATGACTGATGATAGTTATACAATAGACGATAGTGAAAACATGAGTTATCGTGATTTTATAAATGCTTTTTTAACCTATAGCCCTACAGACTCTGTAGAATTAAAATTAAGGCATGCTCTTAAAATTGATCAGGATGATATTGTTTGGAATAAGCTTACAGAGCTTGACATTTTTAATTCTGAAAAAAGAGTCGGTCTTAAAAAAGCCACCCCAGCTCAAATACTTCAAAAAATACTCATGGATAGCTGGACGCTTGATGCCCATGATAAGGATATGATTGTTATGTATCATAAATTCGGTTACGAAAAAGATGGTAAAAAATACCAGATAGATGCCAATATGGTTGTTTTAGGAGAAGATCAAACTTATACAGCTATGGCAAAAACAGTCGGCTTACCAGTTGCTATAGCAACACTTGGAATTCTTAACAAAAAAATTACAACTCCAGGTGTGCAAATTCCTATTACTAAAGAAGTTTATGAACCTATTTTAAAAGAACTAGAAACTTTTGGTGTTACTTTTAATGAAAAAGAGGTGCCTTACTTAGGTTACAACCCATTAAACAATTAAAATTTAGACCTGTAACACCTATTTAACCTTTAAATTGGCACAAGTAACCCTTAAAACACAAAAATAGTTTCAATTTGAAATCAAATAGCTATTTTTATGTTTTAAAATATAGCTAATGAAGTCCAAAAACAAGCCTGTAATAATCGATGGGATCGATAAAAAAATATTGCGTGCATTAACTGAAGATGCCAGAACACCTATTTTAGAGATTGCTCGTAATGTTGGCATTTCTGGCGCTGCTATTCATCAACGTCTACGAAAATTAGAAAAATCTAAGCTCATTTCTGGTTCTCAGTTTATTATCGATGCTAAAGTTCTAGGTTATTCCACCATGACTTTTGTTGGTATTTATCTTGAAAAAGCTGTAAACACTGAGGATGTTATTAGAGCTTTAAAAAAAATTCCCGAAGTCTTAGAATGTCATTACACCACTGGCGACTGGAATATCTTTATCAAAATGCTCGCTTACAATAACAACCATTTAATGCTATTATTAAATAACAAAATTCAAACCATTGTTGGTGTTTTAAGAACAGAATCTATTATTTCTTTAGACCAGCAGATTAATAGGCAAATACGTATATAACACCTAAGGTCTTTATGATTTGATTTATTTGATAAGTAGATCTTAATTTCTGCCATCTTACTATGCCATGCTATATGAACTTCAAAATTTGACATCTAGCAACACTATTTCAAGACATTCCAATTGTCCACACTCTACTTCTTACACTTTTAAAAATTCTAAAAAATAATGTAAAGCTTTTGTGTTTTTGAACTTAAAAAAGGAATACAAAACACCTCATTTGTAATCTAAATTAACACGTTAGTCACAAAAATATTACAATCTAATAACATGATGTAACACGCATTAATGGTTTTCAAAAATATATTTGTACCACCCTTAAAATCAACCTTAAAACCAACCTGCTATGAAGAAAATTATCTTATTATTTCTTTTGTCTTTAAACTCTAATGCGCCATTTATTAGCAATGGGTTAGATTATGATGACCCAGAGCGAAAATTAAGATCAAAAATAGCTTCGCTCCTTGAAGATCCAAACATTATCATAGAAGAAAATGTTCGTACAAAAATCACTTTTAAAATAACTGATGACAAAAGAATTAATGTTTTGGATGTGAAACCTGAAGATGAGAAAATTGTTAACTATGTAAAATCTAGATTAAACAATAAAAAAATAAAATTTTCTATTGAAAGAAAACTGTTTTCAGTATCAATAGTTCTTGAAAAAACAGATAATTTTTAAGTATATATCATTTATTACTATTAATGATATATACTTATCGAAACCGTTTATCTATAAGATAGACATCAATATGATATTAAGCTGATTTTTAGACCTTTTTATATTTTATAAGATACTGAAACGAGTTTAGCATGAAGCACTTTAGTATTTTACATTTTCATTAACCAAGAGCGTACATCTACTTCTTGTTTAATAATCCTTCCTAAATCTTCAATTTTAACACGTTCTTGCTCCATAGTATCTCTATGTCGAATGGTCACCGTATTATCTTCTAAAGTATCGTGATCTACTGTGATACAAAAAGGTGTACCATTGGCATCTTGCCTTCTATAACGTCTACCAACAGCATCTTTTTCATCATAAATCACATTAAAATCCCATTTCAAATCATCTACAATTTTACGAGCTACTTCTGGCAATCCATCTTTTTTAACCAAGGGCAAGATAGCTGCTTTTACTGGCGCTAAAACACTTGGCAATTTCAAAACAGTACGTGTCGTTCCATTCTCTAAGGCTTCTTCTTGTAACGAATTAGAAAATACGGCTAAAAACATTCTATCTAAACCAATAGACGTTTCTAAAACGTATGGTGTATAACTCGCATTAGCTTCGTGATCGAAATACTGTAATTTCTTTCCTGAATGCTTTTCATGTGCTTTTAAATCGAAATCTGTACGTGAGTGGATACCTTCTAATTCTTTAAAACCGAATGGAAACTTAAACTCAATATCGGCAGCAGCATCTGCATAGTGTGCTAGTTTTTCATGATCGTGAAAACGATAATTATTGGCTCCCATACCTAAAGACAAGTGCCACTTCATTCTCATTTCTTTCCAATGCTCATACCATTCTTTTTGAGTCCCAGGTTTTATGAAAAACTGCATCTCCATTTGTTCAAATTCACGCATTCTAAAAATAAACTGTCTTGCTACAATTTCATTTCTAAAAGCTTTTCCTGTTTGTGCAATTCCAAATGGAATCTTCATACGTCCTGTTTTCTGAACATTTAAAAAGTTCACAAAAATACCTTGTGCGGTTTCAGGGCGTAAATATAAATCCATCGCTGATTCTGCTGAGGCACCAAGTTTAGTACCAAACATTAAGTTAAACTGCTTAACATCCGTCCAGTTTTTACTTCCTGAAACAGGGCATGTTATCCCTAAATCTACTATTAATTGCTTAAAAGCTTCTAAATCTCCTTCTTCTTGGACTTTAGTTAACTGTTCTGTAATTTCATCAATTTGTTTTTGACGACGCACTACATTTGGATTGGTTTCTCTAAATTGTTGTTCATCAAAAGTATCTCCAAAACGCTTTTTTGCTTTGGTAATATCTTTTTCTATTTTTTCAGATATTTTTTCTCTAAAATCTTCAACTAAAACATCGGCACGATATCTTTTTTTAGAATCTTTATTATCAATAAGCGGATCATTGAATGCATCTACGTGACCAGACGCTTTCCATGTGGTGGGATGCATAAAAATGGCGGCATCAATGCCTACAATATTTTCATTCATTTGCACCATCGCTTTCCACCAGTAGTCGCGTATGTTTTTCTTTAACTCTGCACCATTCTGCGCGTAGTCGTAAACTGCACTTAATCCATCATAAATTTCGCTACTTTGAAATACATAACCGTACTCTTTTGCATGCGAAATAACCTTCTTAAATTGATCGTCTTGATTTGCCATGGTGCAAAAATAAAAAACCGCTTCAAACTAACATCTTGTTTATTAAAAAATAACAATGGATATGCATTTTTTTTTAGATATTAATTTTATACTCTTTAGAATAAGTATTGTAAAGGAAGAAACTGAGTTGTGATATTTTGATAGATATATGTAGTAATCTACCAAAGTAGATTTGGTATAATTTTAGTTTTAAAACATCGCATAAATTTATAAGATTTCTCGTTGTTCATCCTTCTCTCCCTGCCAGCCCAAATTCTTAACTAAGAATATTATTTAAAGGCACACAATAATAAACCCTCTAAATGCTATGAATTTAGCACTTAGAGGGTCATTTTAACATGAAGGCTATTTGTTTATTAAGCCTTATATTATAATCTATAGGAAATAGATTTATTTAGTCATTTTAACTACTTTGAAGATTCTTTTAGTATTAGAGTTACTAATACTTAACAAATAGAATCCATCTTGCAGATTGTCAATATCAATGGTGCTAGGGAAACCATTAATTTTTGATTTCTTTACAATGCCTCCATTTAGGTTGAAAATTTTCATATCGTAAGATCCGTTTAAGTTTTCTCCATTAATGGTTAATACATTTTCAACAGGGTTGGGGTAAATATACGCACTGGAAATGCTTATATCAGGTTCATTTACATTCAAAACCTTCGAAGTCCTCAAAGTCAAAGAGTTTTCTTGTAATTCAATACGATCTAAATTCCATTGCCATGCATTACTACCAGAAGCCACTATTCTTATAGTGTGTGCTCCAGCTGTTAAGGTTACAGGATTTAATGCTGTTAACGGACCATAAGTATCCCAAGCTCCATTATTAGAAACATTATCTGTTGAAATAAGAATATTATCAACATAGATTTGTATTTGAGCATTGTCTGATGGGGTAGAGATAAAATATACAATATTATAATTCCCTGCAGCTAGTACATTAATATCATACTCTGCCCAATCACCTGAGTTAACCCAATTAATACTCATAGTTTCTCTATTTACTCCATAAGGGCTAGGAACATGACCATCTACATATGTGCCTTCTGTTCTATCGAAAGTTTCAGCTTCAATGATTAAGGTATTCCCACCACCATTATTAATAGCTACAGTTAAATTACAGATAGAAGTATAACCACCTTCTGTAGATGTCGCTATTATCTGTGCATTTCCGTTTGCTATCGCTGTAACAAGTCCAGATTCACTAACCGTTGCTACATTAGTGTCGTTAGATGACCATGTGTATGTTTTAACGGTAGCATTAGACGGTAAAACATTTGCACTGACTTGAAATTCTTCACCTGCTGCTGTTAGTGTACGATTCACTGGAGAAACTTCAATACCGCTTGCAGCTATAAAATTAGCTGGTGCATCTACAGTTACCAGGATGCTTGTTGTATGTATCGAATTACCATTATTAGGGTCTGTTAGTGTCGCTGTAATGGTTGCAGAACTATTAATTATTTTCCCAACTACTTTTCCTGTATTTGGGTCAACCTCGACATTGTCTGGGTTTGATGATGACCAAACAACATTTTGTTCAGTAGCATCTATTGGAAGAATATTGGCGTGAAGTGGTGTGGTGATATAATATGTGACATTGGTATTATTACCTTCATCAATTGAAATACCTGTGACAGAGGTAGCAGAAAAGGCAGCGACATTAGTTGTAGTGTTATCTGTAAAACTTCCATCAACAGATGTTGCAGTTATGGTTGTAGATCCAATAGACACCCCCGTTACTATACCAAATTCATCCACAGTTGCAATAGCTTCATCTGCAGATGACCAAGTGATGCTTTTATTACTTGCATCTTCTGGAGCAATCGTTGCAGTTAATGCTTTTGAATTTCCAACCATAATACCTAATGTAGATTCGTCAATTGATAATGCTGCAACTGAAATTGGAGCGATCTCCTCAGAACGTTTTGGTGTTTTACTAAAATCGAATACTTGAAGCATTACTGTTGTGTACTCAACACTATTTCCATCGACCTGGCAAGTTATAGTATTGTTTTGTTGCAGAAAACTTAAAGGAACATCCACTTCAAACACATGGAATACAACGTTTCTAGAATCCTGAACTTCCCCTCTCCAATCTTCTTTAGCAGGAAGGGTTAAAGCGTTTCCGTTAATAGTTATACTTGATGGTTGATACGCACTTTCCCAACATCTGGCTCCAATACGCAATACAGCTTCTCCTTTTGCTGGAACAACAACGTTGTTTACCATTGCGTTTAAGGGTGTACGCCCTGCAACCGTCTTTCGAAATTTGTCTCCTCCTATGGCTGTAGAACCTACTCCCAGTCTGTCTCCCATAAATTTTTTCTCATCACTAGTTTGGTCTATCGTCACTGGATTTTCAAATGTATAATCTAAAATTATAGTGCCTTCTCCAGCAATTTTAATAGAACCAGGTGCTGTATTAAATGTCCGTTCATCCATAACGGCTTCTCCCTGTATTCCTTTAGAAATATCTAAAAATAGATGGTTCATTTTTACGCTAGTGATGGCGTTTGTATAATCATCAAATAAAGTTAAGTCCAAGGTTTGTTCATCAAACTTCAGATTGTTAAGTATTAAATAAACATGATTGTCTTTAGTATAGGCATCAACCATAATATCTAAATTGTTCGACTTTGTATCAATACGAGTACCATCAACATCTTTCCATAATTCATAGAATAAGATAAAATCGTTCCATTGCCAATCTCCATTGGTATCTTTATCCATTAGAGTCGCTTGATATCTTTTTATCAAGTTACCGTTAGCATCCCTAATATCACCCCATTCTGCTTTTATTGGGCAGAAAGGCATGGAAAGAACGATATGAGAAGGTCTTTCTAAAAACTGCATAAACATAGCGTTAAACGGACGTAAATTTTCCCAAGCCCTACGCTCGTAACTTATATTGTCTAAAGCTGATGAAACTGCTCCAAATTCAGAAATCACAATATCCTTTTTTGCCGAAAATTTAAAGTTATCATACCATTCTAGCATATCGAGAGTCGCTTCAACTTGACCTCCTGTACGCAAAACACCATTGTTTTTGCCTGCAATATCTGGCCAATCGTATATATGAACTCCATAAAAGTCCATGTTTACTCCACAGTTATCAATAAACCCTTGCCACATAACATCCCATTGGTACCAATTTTGTGCTCTAGAAGTGTTTACATCAGAATCAATCATGGCGTGATATATAGGAAAGGATTCTGCGGTTAACCATTGGTCATAATGGTTTTCAGCGAACCTACTTAGACCATCTGGTAAGTACAAATCATGAAGCCCCCAAGTCATGCCGCCAATTTTCGGGGCTTTTGCTCCCATACGTTGTTTTACGCTAGCAGCTACTAAATTGTGGTACTCCCATATTTTTTCTTGGCTAGTACACATCATTTGTCCAGTCATCATTAACATATCAGGTTCGTTAATAACTTCCCAATATGCTGGTAAAGGTTCTCCAGATTCTCCATTATTTTTTTTGAAATAACGATCTAAATATTCTGTCACCCATTCTGCAGAAGTCTCTACCGTTTGAGGTTGCCATCCATGCCATGTACTACCAGCATCAAACCAGTTCAAAGTAGGATAGGTTGGTAATGGATTGGTTCCCATTATCATAGCACCTTTGTTTTCATATTGATGCGCCAAAACCTCACCGTCATAAATATTTTTGAGATAATCGGCCCTTTCTTGCATCCCACTAATATCTGGTTTTGCTGCCCTATTTGGGTCTTCGGGTGTATCTCTGAATTTCCAGGTTGCAGATCCATTATCTCTACCAAAATAAACATCTAGATCATTAATTAGATAATCTAATTTGTCTTCGTCACCTACCCAATCAGTCTCCGTAGGTGTTGCGTGTACCGTCATATGCCTGTCTCTTCCAAAATCAGAGACACCTTCAACAGAATGTTTGATGTTTAAATTTACATCAACTTTAATATTCTGAGCGTAAGATAATTCTACTGTAAGTAGGAGAAATACAAATAATAGTAATAGTTTTTTAATCATTTTTTCAATAATGTGTTTCATAATCTTTTAGTTTAAATAGTTTGGTTTAAATTTTATTATTAATGCCTTTAGTTAGTGCTTAACAATTGTATTTTTATCTAATAAAAACACGTCACTTTCAGGTATTAAGAATTTATTTACAAAGCTTTAAACAAACGCATATTTTACACTGATTATCAACTAGATAAAAACTTTACAAAAACAACACATATCGATGAAATACATTTTTATCCGTTTATTAACTTGTAAAAAACTTAACATAATAATTAGTATATTCTTACAAAGTCATTGTAAAAAATAATAATTTTTCAAATTATTATGAATATTATTGAGAGTTTGACAGATAAATAACAGTCCGTTTTTAAATCACAAAACATTTTATTTAAAACTAAATTCAGAAAAAATCTATAACATTATTGCCTAGTTAGAGCCCCTTCAAGACAATAAGGCTTTTATTGATTATTTTTTAATTAAGTTTACAAAGCATAATATTTTTAAATAAATGTTCAAACCAATAGTCAACCTATTCTTTCCTAAAGTATGTTACGCATGCCTTAATTTGTTAAATGATAATGAAAAAACGATTTGTATAGATTGCCGACATAATTTGCCCATTACAAATTTTCATTTTGACAATGATGATACAGTTAAAAAAGTACTTTATGGGCGTGCAAAAATTGAAAACGGAACGGCTCTTTTTCGATTTGAAAAAAAAGGAATTGTTCAACAATTAATTCATGGATTAAAATATAAAGGTTATGAAAATATTGGTTTTTTACTAGGGGACTGGTTAGGAGCTGAATTAAAAAATATAACATCTTATAAATCTATTGACATGGTAATTCCTGTACCACTTCATAAAAAGAAACTAAAAAAAAGAGGTTTTAATCAAACTTCAAAATTTGGTCAACAAATTGCTGAAGCTTTAAAAATAGATTATAAAGCTGATGCGCTCTTAAAAGTAACCGCTTCTAAATCGCAAGTGAATAAAAAACGATTAGCACGTTGGAATGATAGTGACGAATTATTTACACTTGTTAATTCTAAATCTATTGAGAACAAACATATTCTGTTAGTAGACGACATTATCACTACTGGTGCCACTTTAGAAGCTTGTATCGCAGTGTTAAATCAAGCAAAAAACATAAAAATAAGTATCGCTACCATGGCAATAGCTTAATGAGTTCATCGTTATATCTCTAAAATTATGTAGGTTTGTGCAAAATTTAAAATTGGTAATGAATAAAACCCTTTCAAATTTTATTTTAGTCGTTTTTTTGAGCTTGTTTTTTATAAACTGTGCTAACCGTGGTACTCCTGGTGGGGGGCCAAAAGATGAAACACCTCCAAACATTATTAAATCTGTTCCAGAGAATTATTCCACCAACTTTACTGGTAATGAAATAAGAGTCTATTTTGACGAATATGTTAAAATTAAAGATTTACAAAAGCAACTTATTATTTCACCTCCTATGAAAACGCAACCAGAAGTTACACCTTTGGGGGGAGCAAGTAAATATATTACCATTAAAATTCACGATACACTGCTGCCTAATACTACTTATGCTTTTAACTTTGGAAATAGTATCGCCGATAATAATGAAGGAAACCCATACCCATATTATAGATATGTCCTTTCAACTGGCGATTATATAGATTCCCTTAGTGTAAGTGGTAATATCGTAGATGCCTTAAAAAAACAACCAGAAACTTTTGTTTCGGTGTCTTTATACGAAGTTGATTCAACATTTAGCGACTCTATTATTTATAAAGAAACTCCTAGATATATTACCAACACATTAGATAGCCTTACTACATTTTCTATTGAAAATATAAAAGAAGGAAAGTACATGCTTATTGCTTTAAAAGATGGTAATGGCGATAATAAGTTTCAACAAAAAACGGATCAAATCGCATTTTATAAAGACTTTATTGAAGTACCCACAGATTCGCTTTTTACATTAAAACTGTTTTCGGAAGCGTTAGATTTTAACTCCACAAGGCCTAAATTATTATCTGGTGAGAAAATCGCCTTTGGGTACGAAGGTGATCATGAAGGTATGGCTATTGAGTTACTATCTGAAGTACCACCCGAATTTGAATACCGTGTCACAAAAGACCCAAAAACAGATAGCCTTAATTATTGGTATAAACCTCGACTTGAAGTTGACTCACTTCTTTTTAAGGTCATTCATCCTACCATGGAAAAAGACCATACCGTAAGAATTAGCAAGCAAGAAAGAGATTCTTTAATAATTGAAACATCACCTTCTGGTACCATTCGTTTTGATGAGCCCTTTAGAATTTCTGCTAACACCCCTCTTATTAACATAGACACTAATAAAATGACTCTGATCGATAGAGATTCTACTCAAATTGATTTTACTACAGAATTTGACACTATTACAAACACCTATGCTTTCAATTTTGACAAAACAGAAGATAATGCTTATAATATGCAAATACTTCCTGAGGCTTTTGTAGATTTCTTTGACAATAAAAATGATACTTTAAATTATTACCTAGATACAAAAAAGGCTTCCGATTTTGGCTATGCACGTTTTACACTAGTTAATGCTAAATACCCTCTTATTATACAATTAACGGATAAAGATGGGAACATAAAATTTGAGCAATTTATTGTTGAAAATTCTAATTTCATAGATTTTTTAAACTTAAGCCCTAGTGTCTATCATATTCGTGTGATACATGACACCAATGGTAATAAAAAATATGATCCAGGAAATTATCTTAAAAAAATCCAGCCAGAACACGTAAGTCATTTTAAGGAAATAGAAATTAGAGCAGATTGGGGTATTTCTGAAACACTTCAATTTACTTCAGAATAAACACATCTCTATCATCTAAAAACTTAAGTTTATTTCTATAGGCTTCTATATGTCTTTTTTCTAAAAGGACTGTTTGAGTTTGCTCTTTATCAGGCTCTATTGAAGTGATTTTATTTCCCAGTACGTCATACGCTGCAGAATGTCCTGAATAGTCGCTGTTAACACCATCAACACCAACACGATTTACGCCAATACAATAAGCCATATTCTCAATAGCTCGTGCTTTTAACAAAGCATCCCATGCTGATATTCTGGGTTTTGGCCAGTTGGCAACATATAACAACACATCATAATCTTCGGTATTTCTTGCCCAAACAGGAAAACGTAAATCGTAACAAATTAATGGACAAATCTTCCATCCTTTATAATCAACTATTAGTTTTTCAAACCCTGCTGAGTATATTTTATCTTCGCCAACCAATGTAAAAGTATGTCGTTTATCATAATATTTAATTGCTCCAGATGGCTCTACGAAAAGCAACCGATTGTAATAGTTATTCGCCTCTAAAACAACAAAACTACCAATTACAGCAGCATTTGTTTTTAAAGCTACAGATTGCATCCATTTAACCGTGTCTCCATCCATGGTTTCAGCCACATCTTTTGCATTCATAGTAAAACCAGTGGTAAACATTTCTGGAAGTAGAATTAAGTCAACATCTTCCGAAATGTTATCTATTTTTTCATAAAAATTCTTAAGATTTTGTTTAGGGTTTTCCCAAACTAAATCAGATTGAATCAATGCTATTTTAAGAGTCTCTTTCATCTTTTAAATACGGTTTAATATCTCAGCAGCTTTTTTCAAAGTATCATCGGTTTTTGCAAAGCAAAATCGAAGTACTTTATTATCTAAATTATTACTATTAAAAACGGATAAAGGAATGGAAGCTATTCCAGATTCAATAGTCAATCGCTTTGCAAAGTCAACATCATATTCGTTTGTGATTTCTGAATAATCTAAGACTTGAAAATAGGTCCCTTTTGATGGTGTGAATTTAAATCTGGAATCTTTAATGAGGCTCAAAAACAAATCTCTTTTTTGTTGATAAAAAGCAGGTAAAATTAGATAATGACTCGTTTCCTGCATATAATCTGCTATTCCTTTTTGTGTTGGATGATGAATGCAAAAAACATTAAACTGATGCACTTTCATAAATTCTTCCATAAGCGTTTTTGGCGCACAACAATAACCTATTCGCCACCCCGTATTATGGAACGTTTTGCAAAAAGAAGCAACAACAAAACTTCGTGATTTTAAATCGGGAAACAAGCACGCGCTCTGATGCTTTTCATCATCAAAAATCATATGCTCATAAACCTCATCACTCAATACAATGATATTAGTATTTCTAGTTATTTCTTCCAGTTGTTGCATGTCTTCTTTGGAAAATACCGTGCCCGAAGGATTGTGAGGCGTATTAATGATTATCATTTTAGTCCGACGATTCACCTTCTCCTTTACAGCATTCCAATCGACACTAAAACTTGGTGCTTCTAATTGGATTGAAATTGTTTTACCTCCATTTAGTGTTATGGCAGGCTCATAACTATCGTAAGCTGGTCTAAAAATAATAACCTCATCATCTGGATTTATAAACGTTGTAATAATTGTAAAAATAGCTTGAGTAGCACCAGCAGTCACAGTTATTTCGGTTTCTGGATGGTAACTGGTATTGTATAACAATGCTATTTTTTTAGCAATAGCCGCTCTCAATTCTAAGTTTCCAGCCATGGGAGCATAATGATTGTACCCAGAATTCATCGCTTTACTAACCAAATCGATTAATTTTTGATCACTTTCAAAATTCGGAAACCCTTGAGACAAGTTAATGGCATTGTGCTCATTAGACAACTTACTCATAATTGAGAAAATAGTGGTTTCTACATTAGGAAGCTTAGATTGGTGCTGCATGGTGTATTAATTATCATTAAAGTGCATTTTCATCCCTTCATGAGATTTAACAAATCCCAAATCGTTATAAAACTTAATTGCTTTTGGTCTTTTTTTATCAGTAGTTAATTGCAATACATGTGCTTTTCGTTCTTTCGCTCTTTTTATAGCCCATTCAAACATCTTTTTCCCGATGCCTAATCCCCTTTTGTCTTTCTTAATTCGAACGGCTTCAATCTGAGCTCTAACACCTCCTCGATAGGTGAGATACTGAATAAATGAAAGTTGTAAGGTTCCTATAATTTCAGAAGATTCGTCTTCTACAACTACCAACTCTTGGTTTTTATCAGATTCAATTTTAAAAAATGCCTGTAAATATTCGGGAGGTAATGGGGTTTGAAAATTTTCTCTTTTTTTTCCAAGCGCATCATCTGCAATCATCTCTACAATAATTGGAATATCTTTTTCCGTAGCTTTTCTAAACTTCATATATTCAATAGTTACCCTCATGTAAATATAACAACTTACAAGGTTTTTCAGATAAAAAAGAATTGGTAATGACTTAAAGACTCGAAAAACTTATACTCCTAATGCTTTTAATAATTCTTGCTTATACGTTCTGCCAATAGGAATTTTATTAGCCTTCACAAAAATGGTATTCCCAGAAATCTTATCTACAAACTTGCTATTTATAATATATGATTTGTGGACTTGAATAAATTGAACCTCGGGAAGTTTTGTTGTCCAATTTTTTAATGAATCTATATAAGATAATTTTTGAGTTTCGGTCACTACCGTTATATAATTTCTATCGGATTCAATGTATAATATGGAATTTAAAATTAGTTTATGAAGCGTTTTATCTACATTTAAAAAAATAGTTTCATCATTGTTTTCCTCTAAAGCATTATCTGGTACTACAATCCTGTCTTTTGCTTTATTTATAGCTTTTAAAAAACGATCGAAAGAAAAAGGTTTTACTAAATAGTCAATAATAGTGTCTAGCTCAAAACTACTCACAGCATACTCGGGGTATGCTGTAGTCATTATAATTGCTGGTGGATTTTTAACCGTTTTTATAAAATCTAACCCAGACATATCTGGTAAATTAATATCCAAAAAGACAACATCGACACTATTATTATTTAAAAAAGAATTTGCTTCTATAGCCGCTTTAAAAGTATCGATCAATGTTAAACTAGGTATTTTACTAATAAAACTCTTTAAAATTTTTTGAGCAGGAATTTCATCTTCTATAATTATGCAGTTCATCTTTTAATTACCTATTAGAAATTAAGTTTCAAATACACCTTAAAAGTATCATTCTTATCGATACTAAATTCATAAGCATCTTTATAAATAAGTTGAAGTCTTTTCTCCAGATTTTGCAAACCAATTCTAAAATCGGTAGTGCTTACTTTTTCTTTATCATAATCATTTTCACAAATACATTCTAAAGCCCCATTTGTAACTTTAATTAAAATTGAAATATCACTATGTAAGGTACTATGCTTAAAAGCATTTTCTATAATGGTTATTAAAAGCAGGGGAGCTATTTGGTACTTATTAAAATCTATTTCTTTTTTGTAATAAATTTGCTTAACGCCTTCGGTTCTAATTTCTTGAAATTTTATGTAATTATCTATAAATTGAATTTCTTTTTCTAAAGAAATAGTCTTAGAATTACTTTCATATAGCACATGCTTCAAATTGTCTGATAACATTAAAATCATCTCCGGAACTTCATGAGGTTTTTCTAATGAATATGAATAAATCGTATTCAAATTATTAAACAATACATGTGGGTTTATTTGTGATTTCAAGAATTTCAATTCCATTTCAACATGTTCCTTTTTAATGGTTTCAATTTCATCTTCTTTATCAATAAAACGGTATAGCATCCATATAAAAGAAAAGAAAATTAATGGCACCAGCGATTGCCATAAATAATCACTTAAACACTTAAAAATAGAACATCCGCATTTGGCAAATGTGTAACAATATAATTGAGTTGCTAAAAATGAAATGGTTGCAAACACCAAAGTGTAAAGCATGTACATTTTTTTCTTAACAAAAAAAGGGAGCAGTAATACATTGTTTCCATATACGATGATGACCAAAAGAGCGAGGTACTGAAGAAAAGGGTTTTGTTTCCAATAAAAATCTGAAAACAAAAACAATGATACAAATACGAACAACATCCAAAAAAGGATGTGAACCAAAATTTGTGAGCTATGTTTTTTTATAAAAGTCATTTTTATCTAGATGAAAAGTAAACAGAAAAGCCTTAACTATCAAAGAATATGTACAAAAATCAGTTTTGTAGTTACCAACGTCAAAAATGTCGTTTGTAAACAAGTCATAAACATTCGCATTATTAAATAAGTAAGCTATCCTTTTTTCTGGAGTTGCATAGCATAACCATCTATTTTTGGGGTAAACAATCAAAATTATGAAACAAACAATTATCTGCTTGACCTTTTTATTTATACTACATTTGGGACATTCTCAAACATTAAACAATCTTTCTGTAGATGAGAAGGGCAAACCCCTTTTACTTGGTGAAATAAACAGAAACGGATTAACAAAAAACAGCTTTAATATATGGTTTTATAAAAACTACAAGGATTACTTGGTTAATAAAAAAGTTGTGAAGCTATTAAAAACCTCATTAAAAGATTATGAAATCAAGGTTTTTTTAGGAACCTGGTGTCGTGATAGCAAACGAGAAGTTCCTAGATTTTATAAAGTTTTAGATGCTGCCAATTTTCCAGAAAATCAATTAAAAGCCATCGCGGTTAACAGAACTGATGAAGCTTATAAACAAAGCCCGAATCATGAAGAAAAAGGCTTAAATATACATCGCGTACCCACTTTTATTTTTTATAAAAATGGTAAAGAAATTAATCGAATTATAGAGTCTCCCAAGGAAACTTTAGAACGTGATATTCTTAAGATTGTTTCTAATGAAACATATACTTCAAATTATATGGGTGTTAATTATATAGATAATTTACTCAACTCCAAATCCATAAGTGATTTAAAATTAGAAGAACCCAAATTAGTTTCTAAGTTAGCAGGGCTTGTAAAAGGAAGTAAAGAACTTAACACATATGGCTATTCGCTTTTAAGTTCTAAGCAAACAAAAAAGGCCTTATACATTTTTGATTTAAACACAAAGATTTTTCCTTATAATTACAATACATATGATAGCTTGGGAGAAGCTTATTTTATGACTAAAAATTATATAGATGCTCTTAAAAACTATTACAAAGCACTAAGTATAAAACCTGATGATGAAAATGCCGTTAAAATGATTGGAAAGATAACGTTAGAGATGAAGTGACTCAGAATACGAAATTACCCTTTGAGGTCATATCGTGAGGCACGATTAAGACATCGCATTATTTTGGTTTAGATTCTAGTTATGTGATTTCTCCTATCGTCGAAATGACGTACAACATCAAATTATATTTTCAATTAATTAAGATAATATGTGTTTAAACAATATCCATCTTCTTTAAGAGAAAAGAAGCATTCATATTTTGACAAATTCCAATTTTTAGTTTATAATCGAAATGAAGTTCATCATTGATAATTTCGGCATCAAAATAGTAGTTTTTCACATCTTCAAGTTCTTGTTCAATTTCACATAAACTTAAATCATGCGTCGCGATAATTCCCGTGGCATTCGAAGCTACCAACTTTTCAACAAATTTCCTGGAACCGATAGCTTTGTCGGTACTATTTGTTCCTTTCAAAATTTCATCTAAAACAATAAAATAAGGTTCTTTTTGAATGGCATCCACTATATATTTTAGACGGGTTAATTCTGAAAAGAAATACGAACTGTCATCTGTTAGAGAATCTGTTGTTCGCATGCTGGTAATTAATTTTACTGGCGAATATTTACTTGATTTAGCACAGATAGGAAGGCCAACATTAGCCATAACAATATGTAAAGACACGGTACGCAAAAAGGTGCTTTTTCCTGCCATATTTGCTCCTGTTACAATAAAGAATTGCTCATTTTTTATTGTTAAATCACTATCTACTCGTTTACTTTTATCTAATAAAGGGTGTCCTAAACTATTAGCACTAATAACAGCTCCTTTTTCCTGTATTTCTGGATAGATAAAATCTGGCTTATTAAAAGCAAAATTCCCTAGTGAATTATAGGCATCAAAAAACGAAACAACCTCAAACCAATCGGTAACCTTAGTATGGTATTGCTCAATCCATTTTTCAATGTTATAACCATTTTTTATATCTGTTAAAAACAACCCATTTCCAAAAATGGCGCCTATAATATTATTTCTATTATCTAAAGCGTCTAAAGATTTTGAAAGTCCTTTAAATATATGGGATGCTTTTTCTGTATCTAATTGAATTTGTTGTTGCTTTTGTTGTAACAATTCTGAAGTAAACGTTTCGTTTTCTATTAAATCCAATAACAGAGCATATTGACGAAAAGTATCTTTCACCCTATCTGTATTTGATGATAAAACATTCGTTTTTTTAACATAAATACCAGTAATACCTAATCCTATGAGTAGCCAATACCCGATAAATTCTGGGTTTAAAAAGTTTAAAGCAGTTAAACCAAATATTCCGATTGCACATATAACAAAGATTATTGGCAGCCACCGCATCGTTTTTGGCAAAAAAGATTGATAATTTTGCAACCAACTTATAATACTTTTAGCGGGTGTTTCAACTTCAACCAAACTCGATGTAGCCGAATAGTATTGTCGCCATTTTGGTTTAGAACTCAATTCTTTTATAGCCTCCTGACGTAATTTAATAGCATCAACATTATTTGCTTTTAAAGCATCTGCCAACTTTAGAGTCCCCTCATTAATAGTTGTTCTATTTATAAACTGAAAAAAAGAACCACGACCAAATAAATCAATATCCAAGCTATAAAAATGAGTAGGATCTTGAAATTGCAAACCTTTATCACGTTCATGAAAATCACCAGAGGCTATTTTAATTTCTTCTTCATTTATTTTAACTAATGCTTTATTGAAATTTCTTTGTGATTTTATATCGGTATATTTTGATAATAAATACACAAATACTACTAGGCCTGCAATAGCAATAACCATAGCTACTTGCCAATACTGAAATGTAAAATAAATCCCAAATCCTGTTATTAAAAACACGGATAGCCTTAACATACTCAAGGCTGTCATTTTTTTGAATAATCTCTGGGCTTCAGATTGATATTTTTCTAAATACTGTTTATAATATGATAATGGGCTGTCCATTTTAAGTTTTAATTTTAGATTTTCGCTTTCGAGAGAATGACAATTTTATAGGAAACCTCGAAGTATTACATCAAGGAATCTTTTTTGAGTAAAGAAACAAAAAAGCCCTGAAATGATTCAGAGCTTTAAGTTTATATTTTAATGGTTTTTAATCTCGTGACATAAAAATACTAAGTATATACCAAAACAGCAACATTAAAGAAGCAAATAAGCCTAATGCAGCAGGAATGTAATCTTCGACAGTATATTTGTTTACTAAATTAGACGTTTGGTACAAAATTGAACCTCCAGCCAGCAAACACATCCCGACAGAAAACCACAAACCTAAATTAAAACCGAATAAAGTCCCCGCTATAATAAGTCCAATAGCTATAAAGAATCCGATAGTAAGCCCTGTTTTTAAAAAAGAAAAATCCTTTTTAGTAAGAAAAACAACCGCTGTTAATCCTGAAAATAATGCCAATGTAACAATGGCTGCTTGGTTTAACATTTCTGGACCAGATTCCATATAAAATGCAGCAATATAAATTAGCGGCACAAAAATAAAAGCTTCTGCTAAAATATATAGACCATAGGCTAAATACTGTTTATTCTTATCTGGTGTTTTTAAAACCATGCGTTCTGCATAATTTGTAATGAACATAAAACCACCTAACATGATTAACCATCTGTATCCTTCTGTCATTGATAATGCAAACTCAACAATAGTCTCACTTTGAAGTAACAAATATTCAAAAAGAATAAATACCAAAACACCTCCAGCTACATGACTATAGGTTTTTTTATAAAATGCCACACGATCCAAATCAGAAGTTTGGCTAAGTAATAACTTATTATTTTGTATTTCTTCCATAACTACTATCCTTAATATTGATTTGAAATTTAAATGTACTAAAAAAAGAAACCGAATTCTTCAATTTTCACTAAAAATTCGGTTTAATATATATTTTTAAAAATGTATTTAATCTCTACCTCCAAATACTTGAAGTCCCCAATATATCAAAGATGCTAAAGCACCAATTGCTGCAACTAAATAGGTTCTTGCTGCCCACTTAAGTGCATCTTCCGAACCAGCATATTCTTCTTGAGATACCATATTTTTGTTTTTTAACCAAGCCAAAGCACGGTTACTTGCATCGTATTCTACAGGTAGTGTTATAAAGCTGAACAAAGTAGCAAACCCCATCATTACTAAACCAGCGACAGCTACATAATATCCAAAGCCTAAACCAGCAGCAGCTCCTAACATTAAGCCACCAATCACTACCCAATGAGACATTCCAGATGTTACACTAACCACTGGAACCAAAGTAGATCGCATTTGTAACCAGCTATATGCTTGAGCATGTTGAACTGCATGACCACATTCGTGTGCTGCTACTGCCGCCGCCGCCGCATTACGCTGATTATAAACAGCTTCACTTAAATTAACGGTCTTATTTTTTGGGTTATAATGGTCGGTGAGACGCCCAGGAGTTGAAATCACCTCAACATCTCTAATACCATGATCTGCTAACATTTTTTCTGCGATTTCTGCACCACTCATACCATTACGTAATTGCACTTTCGAGTACTTTTTGAACTTTCTTTTTAAAGTACTACTTACTAACCAGCTTACTAAAGCTATCGCTCCTAATAATATATAATATCCTAACATTGTTTTCCTTTTTTAATTACAAAATAAAGGTAGCAATAATTGCACCAATATTATTATATGAAATTATGTCAGTTTCAAACAACTTCAGCTTCCCAATTAAAAGCCTCTGCTATTTCTTTATAAACAATTTTACCCTTAACAATATTTAAGCCTTTTGACAAAGACATATTATTTTCACAAGCTTTTTCCCAGCCTTCATTTGCCAGTTTAATAATATAAGGCAAAGTCACATTGGTTAGAGCTACTGTAGAAGTATATGGTACTGCTCCAGGCATATTGGCAACACAATAATGCACCACATCGTCTATAATATAAGTTGGATCTTCATGCGTGGTTGCTTTTGTGGTTTCAAAACATCCGCCTTGGTCTACGGCTACATCTACAATTACAGTACCTAGTCGCATGTCTTTTAGCATGTCTCTAGTGATTAATTTAGGCGCTTTGGCTCCTTTTATCAAAACACCTCCAATAATTAAATCAGATTCTTTAATACGCTTTCTAATGTTATATTCACTTGAAAACTCGGTTACCACATGATTAGGCATCACATCATTTACATAACGCAATTGTTTCATATTTATGTCCATAATAGTTACATGCGCTCCTAATCCCGCAGCCATTTTAGCCGCTTGAATACCAACTACTCCAGCACCTAAGACTAAAACCTTACCTGGTGGCACACCTGGAACACCTCCTAATAAAACACCTCTTCCTTTAATTGGTTTTTCTAAATATTTTGCGCCTTGCTGAATGGACATTCTGCCTGCAACTTCAGACATTGGGATTAACAATGGTAGAGAACCATCTATTTCTTCAACCGTTTCATAAGCAATACAAATCGCATCACTTTTTATCATAGCCTTTGTTAGTGTTTCACTAGATGCAAAATGAAAATAGGTAAATACCACCTGATTAGGCTTAATTAATTGATATTCCTCTTGTATAGGCTCTTTCACTTTCACAATCATATCGCTAGAAGCATAAACCTCTTCAATAGAATTTAAAATAATGGCACCTGCTTCTTGATAATCTTCATCAAAAAAACCACTACCAAAACCAGCACTAGTTTGTATATAAACTGTGTGATTTCTTTTTGTAAGTTCAAAAATTCCAGCAGGGGTCATTCCTACTCTATTTTCATTGTTTTTAATCTCTTTGGGGACACCAATTTTCATCTTTTATTCTAATTTTTAATTAAATTGTCTGGAGCAATTAACATAGACAATATTTTAAGCTATACTATTTCCACATTGAAATGGTAATAATTTCTTCGTTAAAATTACAACGAAAAACACAAAACATCAGCCTTTTAAAGAAGCTGACTGCATTTTTATCGATTTCTATAAAATGGAAATATTATTTTATGAAATAGGAAATTTAGGCTAGAAATGACCCCTCGAAATTATCAAGTTGATTTATTTATTTCTGTATTTAATTTTAAAATAGATTAATAAAAATGAAGATACTACGGTAATACTATTAGCAAAAATCATTGGAGGGCTGTTTTTTAGAAATCCATAAACTAACCATGCAACGATTCCTATAAAGAATAAAAATAGCATGGGTAAAGACAGGCTCGAAACATCTTTGGTTTTCCAAGTTTTGTATACTTGCGGTAAGAATGCTGCTGTTGTTAAAACTGCTGCTATAAAACCAATGATTTCTATATAATTCATCAACTATTATTAAAAAAATAAGTTCTTTCTAGGTTAAAATGACAACAAATAGTCATTTCGACGAAAAGAGAAATCGCATAAATTTTTAAAGTGTATTCACAATAGTATAATGCGATGTTTCAATCATTCTTCATTTCGATATGACTAAAAATAAGCGCTCATACTTAGACCATGTCTAACACCTTCACAAGAATCTTAACCTAAAACGGTATAACAAGTATAGACACAATAAACCGATTATTTCTATAAAATCATACTATTGCAGCGTTTGTGATTTTATCTAATGCCCCTGCTATCTTATTTAACACCTCTTCTTGGTTGGTAACGCCATGCCTGTTTTTTAAATATAGAGGGTCATTATACGACACTTTTACAACACCTTCTTCATCTTGATAAACTAATATCTTTTGTGGTAAATCTAAACCTATTGTTTGAGCATTTTGCATCAATGGTGTTCCTAAATTAGGATTTCCAAACATAATAATTCGTGTTGGGTTTAGCTCTAAACCTACAGAAGAAGCATTCGCTTGATGATTTAGCTCTGCTATAGTTTTTAAATTTGGATTGTTTTCGATAACGTCTTTCAATTTTTGATAGGTTGTATTAAAATCCTGGTGACTTATTTTTGAGATAATTCCTGTTTCATTCATAATAATATGTTTTAAATACTATAGTCTCCAAAAATCACATTACCCAACAATATTGACTATTTTTCCTGGAACTACAATCACTTTTTTAGGCTCACGCCCTTGTAATTGTTCTTTCGTCTTTTCGTGCTCTAAAACCGTTTTTTCAATATCGTCTTTACTCATATCTAATGGTAATTCTAACGTAAAACGCATTTTCCCATTAAATGAAATTGGATAGTTTTTACTGCTTTCTACTAAGTGACTACCGTCAAATTTCGGAAAGTCGACTGTTGAAATAGATTCATTATGCCCTAATTGACTCCATAACTCCTCAGCAATGTGTGGCGCGTACGGTGACATTAAAATCAATAGTGGCTCCAAGATATCTTTGCTTGTACATTTTTGGGCCGTTAACTCGTTAACAGCGATCATAAATGTGGACACAGACGTATTAAAAGAGAAATTTTCTATATCTTCTTGTACCTTTTTAATGGTTTTATGAAGAGTTTTTAAAGCCTCCCCTAACCCCTCCGAAGGAGGGGAACTTGTTACGTTAAAAGCTCCGTTTTCTCCTTGGTGGTATAGTTTCCATAGTTTTTTAAGAAAGTTGTATACGCCTGTGATACCTGCGGTATTCCATGGCTTGTATTGCTCTAAAGGACCAAGAAACATTTCGTAAAGTCTTAAACTGTCTGCGCCATAATCTGCAACGATATTGTCTGGATTGACTACGTTGTATTTTGACTTGGACATTTTTTCGACATCTCTACCCACTTTATAAGTATCATTATTTCCATTAATTATCTCTCCATTTTCACCAATAAAAATAGCATCCTCAAATTCTGGGCGCCATTTTCTGAAGTCATTAACATTTAGTTCGTCTGAAGAATTTATTAAAGTCACATCTACATGCCTATCCATAAAACCAAAACTGATCTTTTCCTTATCTACCAAGTCTTTAATCTTTAATTTTTCAGAATTTGAATACATCGAGAACATTTTATCAAATATTTCATCGAAAAACTTGTCGTCTAAAACTATTTCCTTCTGGTAGGTTATAAATATTTTATTCGAAACAAAAATTTTATTATAATCATATTTTGAATCAAAATCAAAAGCAGGCATAAGTTCATATGTAAAAGCACTAGTGCCCAAAATCATCCCTTGATTAATCAACTTTTTAGCATACTCATCAACAGGTACAACGCCTTTATCAAATAAGAATTTTTGCCAAAAACGTGAATATAACAAATGCCCAGTAGCATGCTCGCTACCACCAATATATAAATCGACGTCTTGCCAATAATCTAAAGCTTCTTTAGAGGCCATTTCATCATCATTCGTAGGATCCATGTATCTGTTAAAATAAAAGGAGCTTCCTGCCCAGCCAGGCATAGTGTTTAATTCGAGTGGATAGATACCATTATCTTGACCCCCTTCAACTGCGCTCTGAGTGACAAGGTCGTTGCTCACCACTTTATTTGTATTTGTATCCCAAGCCCAAACAGTGGCATTTCCTAGTGGTGGTTCGCCAGTTTCGGTTGGTAAATACTTTTCAACTTCTGGTAATTTAATTGGTAAATGTTCTTTGGCAATCATTTGCGGCATACCATTCACATAATACACAGGGAATGGCTCTCCCCAATAACGCTGTCTGCTAAATACAGCATCACGCAATCTATAATTGGTTTTACCTTCACCTAGTCCTATTTGTTCTAATTCGTAAATAGCACGTTTAGTCGCTTTTTTATAGTTCATGCCGTTAAGGAAATCACTATTTCCAATAACCGTTTTATCTTTATCTGAAAATGCTTCTTCAGAAATATCGACCCCTTCAAAAATATTAGGAATTGGAATATTATAATGTTTTGCAAAATCGTAATCACGTTGATCCCCACAAGGTACCGACATCACGGCTCCCGTACCATAACCTGCTAATACGTAGTCGCCAATCCAAACTGGAATAGGTTCTTTTGTAAAAGGGTGTTCTGCATAAGCCCCAGTAAATACGCCCGAAATAGTTTTTACATCCGCCATTCTATCGCGTTCGCTACGCTTTGCAGTCGCAACAATATAAGCATCAACGGCTTCCTTTTGTTCTGGAGTTGTTATTTGCGATACCAATTCATGTTCTGGTGCTAGGGTCATGAATGAAACTCCGAAAATGGTATCAGGTCTTGTTGTAAACACTTCAATGTTTCTTTCAAGATTATTGCCTTCGGCAATAATCTTGAAAGAAACAGACGCCCCAACAGATTTTCCTATCCAATTACGTTGACTTTCCTTTAGTGAGTCTGTCCAATCAATTTTATCTAATCCTTGAAGTAAACGTTCTGCATAGGCAGAAATACGCATACTCCACTGGGTCATTTTTTTACGAATTACAGGATGCCCGCCACGTTCTGAAACACCATTAACGATTTCATCATTTGCTAAAACAGTTCCTAATGCAGGACACCAATTCACTTCTGTTTCGGCCAAATATGTTAATCGATACTGTAATAATATTTTTTGTTGTTTTTCAGATGAAAATCCATTCCATTCATCGGCAGAAAACGTTTCGACATTATCATCACAAACGGCATTCACATTTGCATTTCCTCCTGAAGCAAACAATTTTTCTAATTCTGAAATATCTTCAGCTTTATCAGAATCATTATTATACCAGGAATTGAACAATTGAATAAAAATCCATTGGGTCCATTTATAATAACTTGGATCAGACGTTCTAACCTCACGAGACCAGTCGAAAGAAAAACCTATCTGGTCTAACTGTCTACGGTATGTTTTTATATTTTCAGCAGTGGTTATTGCTGGATGCTGCCCTGTTTGAATGGCGTATTGCTCTGCTGGCAAACCAAAACTATCGTAACCTTGTGGATGCAATACATTAAAACCTTGATGGCGTTTGTAACGTGCATAAATATCTGAAGCGATATACCCCAATGGGTGTCCAACGTGTAAACCAGCTCCACTTGGGTAAGGAAACATATCCAAAACATAATATTTTGGTTTCTCACTATTATTAACAGCTTTAAATGTTTGGTTCTCTGCCCAATACTTTTGCCATTTCGCTTCTATCTCGTTGAAATTGTATTTCATGCTAATTTTTATTTTCGTATTACTGCCAACTGAAGACCACTTACAGCCTCTTCAATTAAGGCGCAAATTTAAACTTATTATGACAATGTTGAAAGTTTAAGCGTTGTAATCCTCAGGGAAAGAGAATACTTTATTATTTTTACACTATCAATCCATTATTTTATGAGTTCATCATTTGAAAAACATCAAAAACGCAAACTTATCTCATCTTACTTTTCAGTGGTATTAAGTATTGCTTTAGTATTGTTTTTATTGGGTTTATTGGGCATGCTTATTCTAAATGCTAAAAAGGTATCTGATCATTTTAAAGAACAGGTGGTTGTAACTATCTATCTTAAAGATTCTGCTAAAGAGGTAGAAACAAAACAGCTTGAAAAAAGCTTAGCGATGGCAGATTATGTAAAATCTACTGAATATGTCTCTAAAGATCAGGCTGCCGAGTTTATGAAAGCTGAAAATGGTGAAGATTTTATGGATTTTGTGGGTTATAATCCATTACAAAATTCAATCGATGTGCATTTGAAGGCTGATTTTGTAACTTCTGAACATTTAGAGAAAATTTCTACAGAAGCACAAAACAAAAATTTTGTTGACGAAGTTAGCTATGACAATGATTTGGTTAATTTGATGAATGATAATGTAAAAAAGATTAGTTTTTGGGTACTTATTATAAGTGGCATTTTTACTTTAATTGCCGTTTTACTTATTAATAGTTCTATAAGATTAGCTGTTTATTCTAAACGTTTTACTATTAAAACCATGCAAATGGTTGGTGCCACAAAACAATTTATTAGACGTCCTTTTGTATGGAAAAGTGTAAAACTTGGTGTTATAGGTGCTGCTATTGCATTAATAGGCATGGCCATTGTTTTATACTATTTAAATAAAACATTTGTGGAGTTGGAATTACTTAGCAACCCTATTTTAGTAACGCTATTATTTGTATTTGTATTTGCTTTGGGCATAATCATCACTTGGATTAGCACACACTTTGCTACACAACGTTTTTTAAATTTGAAAACAGATCAACTTTACTACTAAACGAATAATAATTTGTTTTTAGAATCGTTAGCTTACGAACTGTAACCAAGCAAATTATGAGAAAATATATTTTTATAGGTAGCACTCTATTAGTTGGCACCTTACTATTATCTAGTCTCAATATAATAACAAACCCTAAACCTGATACATGCGTAGTATACGCTAAAACTATTATGAACATAGAAGAAGGCACATCTGGTGATATTATATTTAGTGATACTACTGGAGACCATTATTATATTAATCGCGGATTGGAACGTGGATTAAATTTAGAGTCTCTTAACACTAAAGTTTTAAATAAAACTGTTACTTTGCACCTAGCAAAAGTTCTTGGAGGGTTAGCTACTTCAGAACATATTGCACAATTATCTATTGAAAACGATGTGATTTTTACAGAATTTAACTAGTTATGGGAGAAAAAAAACGAAAAGAAGACGCTAAAAGTATATTTGTTTTTGGAAAGAAAAACTACAAGTTTATGTTTATTGGTTTAGCTTGTATCGCTTTAGGTTTTATTTTAATGTCTGGCGGTGGTAGTGACGACCCTAATGTTTTTAACCCTGAAATCTTTCACTGGAGACGTATAAGACTTGCTCCTGCTATTATTTTAATTGGATTCGGTATTGAAATTTATGCTATTTTATTAAATCCTGAAAAGCAGTAAAATCTAAGTCCGTTTTTTTGCGAATATCGTCGAAATATCTGTTAGGTATTTATAGGAATTCTGCATGGCATCTTGAAGATTTTTAGATCTATTTATCACAGCATCCATATAAGAAATTCCAAATTTTTCGGCTGTTTCTTTTGAAAGTGCTATGCTTCCACAAAATGCTGCTACATGCGTATCTTCTTTTTTAGCCGAAGCAATAACGCCTTGAATCGTTTTCCCAGAAAGGGTTTGAGCATCTAATTTGCCTTCACCTGTTATAATCCAGTCGGCATCCTTAATTTTCTCATCAAAACCAATCAAATCTTTAACTAAATCAATACCCGATTGTAATTCGGCGTTTAAAAAGGCCTTTGTTCCTGCACCCATACCTCCAGCTGCACCTGCTCCTTTTATATTTTGAACATCTAAACTAAAAACTTCTAAAATTAATCTTGAAATATGCTGTAACCCTTTATCTAAAAAAGCAATTTCTTTTTTTGAAGCGCCTTTTTGTGGTCCATAAATATAGGCGGCTCCGTTTTCTCCAAATAACGGATTTGTAACATCGCAGGCGACTTTAAAAGTCACGGATTTTAAATTGGAAATGACACGTGTTGTATTTATACTTTTAATTTGTGATAAATTTTTTCCAATCGGGCTTAATTCAATCCCATTTTCATCTTCAAACTTATAACCTAAGGCTGTTGCCATTCCTATCCCACAGTCGTTAGTAGCACTGCCACCAATACCTAAAACAATTGTTTTTGCTCCTTTGTTTATGGCATCTAGAATAATATCGCCTGTGCCAAGCGATGTTGTATAAAAACAGTTTCTATCTTCAGGTTTTAAGAGTGCCACTCCCGAAGCTTCTGCCATTTCAATAAACGCTGTTTCAATAGCATCCATATATAAATAAGATGCCTCAACAGGTCTAAACAAAGGATCGTTTACAGTTACTTTTACACGTTTGCCCTGTAAATGATATTCTAATATTTCTATCGTGCCATCGCCGCCATCTGCAAGTGGCAACTTAACGATTTCCGTATCAGGTAATACCTGCTTAATTCCTTCTTCAACAGCATTACAAAATTGAGTCCCTGTTAAAGAGCCTTTAAATTTGTCTGGTGCTAGAACAATTTTCATAATATGAAACTTAAAATTTTATCCAAAAATAACAGGCACAAAATAACTAAACACTAAAATAATTATAAAGAAAGCTACTAAAATGTAAACCTCTTTTATCATAAAATCTTCTTTCTTAATGGTTACATTGAAATTTGAAATACTTTTAACTTTTACATGTTTGGTAAATGCACTAACAATATAAGCCACCACTAAAGAAATTATAACCCCTGTAAAATTAAGCCATATCCAAAAAATATGAATTCCTAAATCTACATGAAATAACTCCTGTATCGTTTTAGAAAAAGTAAGATTAATAAGTACGGCTATAATAATTCCAGCATTCATTCCTATATGATTTACTTTTTTAGAAAAGAATGCTAAAATAAAAGTAACTAGTACAGGGCCATAAAACACAGAGCCAATAGCATTAATAATTTCTATAACAGCACTTTTACTTCCTCCAAAAAGAAAGGCACTTGCTATACAGACGACTCCCCAAAAGACCACAGACCCTTTTGAAATAAGCATGTATTTTTTGTTTGTTAGTTTTACTCTGCCGCGGTTAAAAAAATCTTCTACTGTTACTGCTGAAAGCGAGTTCACCGTTGAACTTAAAGAAGACATCGCCGCAGACAATATTCCTACCATTAAAATCCCAATAAGCCCATGTGGCAAGTATTTCATGATAAAAACAGGAAGCATTAAATCTGGTTTTATACCATTTTTTGCAAATTCCTCTGGAAAATATTTTTGAGAGGTATCTGTAATCTCTTGAAGAAAATCTGGTGCTAACGTTACTAATCCACCAATAACAAGCCCCATAGCACAATAAATTAAAACGACAGGAAAACGCAAAAGCCCATTTGCTAATAGAAGTTGACGAATGGTTTTTTCGCTTTTAGCGGATAATAGCCGTTGTGCTTGTGTTTGATCGCATCCATAATAAGACGCATATAAAAAGAAACCTCCTAGTATCATTGGTAAAACACCATATTCGTTACCTTCTCCAATACCTAAATTAAAGTCAATTACCTTTAACCTTTCTGGATTAAACCCTTGGGATAAACCACCATGGTCTTGCAAAAGAGTCCATCCAAAATAAAGACAAATAAGAAGTCCTGCAAAAAGTATGATCATTTGTATGGCGTCTCCCCAGACAACAGCTTTCATACCACCTTGCCATGAGTACACAATGGTTATTATACTTATAATTAAAATGGTGTAGCCAAAATCTATATCTAAAACGGCTTGTAAAATAATAGCAATTGTATATACCATGACTCCAGTTGCCAAGGCACGACTAATTTGAAAAACCACACTTAATACTAATCTGGTTGATGGGCTAAAACGCTTCTCTACGAACTCATATATACTTACTACTCCAGATCGGAATAGAGGTGGAATAATAACAACCATTATAAAAATCATAGCCAATGGAACGGCAAACTCGAAGGTTAACCATTTCATACCGCCTCCTAGTTTAAGACCTACAAAGGCAGGAGCGGATATAAAACTTATGGCAGACAGCTGAGTAGCCATGGTTGAGAGACTTAAAGGGAACCACCCCATGCTTTTTCCTCCTAAAAAATAATCTTTAGAGTCTTTGTTATCCTTAAAAAAGAACCCCATTCCTAGGAAAAATATAATATAAAATATGACAATACTATAGTCTAGCCAATTCATGATTTTAAGTTTAGGTGTTTAGTTTATTTTTTAATTCTGTTTTTACTTTATCAAACCATTCATTTTTTAAAATACTTAATAAAATGATATCGGCTCTTCCTTTCCCATCCAGTGATGGAATAAAATTTCGTAATATGCCTTCTTCTTTACAGCCTATACTTTTCATGGCTGCAATACTTGTTTTATTTTCTATATGAGCACCGAAACCTATGCGTTCTACTTCTAATTTTTCAAATGCGAATTGAAACAATAAATATTTGCAATGCTTATTTAAGCCTGTGCCTCTAAATTTTTCCCCAATCCAAGTATGCCCTAATTTTATTGATTTTAAGTCTGTTATATAATCGTAAAACCTTGTTGTTCCTACAAGCTCATTTTTTGTTTTATCGAAAACAACAAACGGGTATTCCTTTTTTTGTTTTCGGTTATTAATAGTGGATTGGATATAATTCGTTAAATTTTTAACTCCGTTTCCTTTTTCAAGAAAGAATGTCCATAGATTTGATTCGTTTGATATATCAAGTAAACTTTCAACATGCTCCATTTTTAAAGGACTTAGTTTAACCCGATCATCCTCTATAATATACGCTTTTGAATAATCGAAATCTAACATACATTTCCAAATTTATTACTTAGATCATTTTTACTGCTCTACAAAGTTTTGTAAGTTTTAAATATAACCCTCCTGATTTCTTATAAAATCAAAGCAATCCTCTCTTTGAAAAGAGAAAAAACTAGTCATTTAATAAATCTATTAATAAAGCTGCACTCCAAGAAAAATCATTACCACCATAGCCTGCATTATTGTTTTCATGCATTTCTTTTCTTGAATCAAAATATTCATAGAAGCCATTGTTTTCTACAATGGCAATAGTGTCTTGTTTTACACGCTCTGCAATGTCATCCATTCCATATTGTTTTAATCCATTATAAAGGATCCAGTTAAGATTTACCCAAACTGGCCCTCTCCAATATTTTTTTGGATTAAATCGTTCGCTTGTTGGATCGAATGAGGCACATAAATATTGATCCTCATTTCCAAATGTCTCCATCATGACTTGAATCATTGCCGCAGCTCTTTCCTTGCTTGGAATATTAGCAAATATTGGTGAAAAAGACGATGATGAAAGATATCTTAATGGTCTTTCATTTCTTAAGTCGTAATGAATATAGGCGCCTATTTCTTCATCAAATAATTTATGGTTAAAAGATTTAATACTTTTTTCCTGCCACATTTCAAGCTGATTCACTTTTTCTTTACTGCTCCCTATTAGCTTGTACAAGTTAATTAAACTTTGATTAGACTTGATAAGCATGGCATTAAACAACGGGTCTTGCACTAAAAAAGGTGAGAGTTCAGCTATTTTTTCATCACTATAATGATGTTCTTTCGCTATATCTATTATGTATAAATAATGATCATATTCTCTTTTTGATGGTCTTTCGGAGGCATCTACATGTGTTGTATCTCTACGCTCAAAAGTATATTCGGGAGGATCCATGGTTTCCCATATATCATCCCAAATTGGTGAATTATCGGTTCCCGATTCCCAATTATGATAAATGTATACTAAACCTTCATTTTTCGGATCTCTATTTTTATAGAAATACATGTGATTGTGATATACTTTATCAATAACTGTTTCAATAAATTTTAATGTTTCAGCCTTATTATCACTAATCCTATATAACTCTTGCAAGACAAAACCTGTTACTGGTGGCTGTGTCATACCTGTTGACTTGTATTTTTTTGAAGATTCTGAATGTAAATCTGAACAGTGAAAATCTGCCCCAGGAAAGTAAGAATCACTTTCTGTATGAAAAACGATATGAGGCATAAATCCGTTTTCCCACTGCGTATCTAATAAGGTAGTTATTTCCTGTTCTGCTTTTGCCATATCAAAATGTGCAAAACCGATAGCTATAAAGCCAGAATCCCAAAACCACTGAAATGGATATAAATTAGCACACGGTATACTAAAACCTTCTTTCCAATTCTTATTAAGTACCTCGATAGCCTTCTTTTGTAAATCTCTCATAACAACTTTTTATTCATATAAAAACTCATCACTTACACTTAGCTATAAGTGATGAGTTATCAACTCAATTTAAAATAAACTTAAAAATTAAATGTTGCTGTTAAGAAGAACCTTCTGGGTAGTATTGGTCTTCCAAAGAAAAATTCTGCAGCCCCTGCCTGATTTACATTTCTTGGATCTCCTTCTGTAACTCCATCATCATCAAATAAATTAAACACTGAAAAACCTAAACGTAATGTTTCTTTACTGTCATCATTATCACCTATATTAAACATATATCCAGCACCTATACGCGCAATGGTTATGGCATCTAATTCCACTGTATTATTATCTGCAGCAAACTTGCTACCTGTATGGTTAAATGATAATAAGGCATCAAATTTACTATTGTCAAAATAGGCTCCTAAACTCCCTAAGAAATTAGGTTGTCTCGCTAATTCATTACCTTCATTTGTAGTTGATGATGTATTATTAGTTAAATCTGTAGAAACATTTTTTGTAATCTCATGGTTTTGATAAGTTCCTGTTCCTCTTAAACTAAAGTTTTCTGCAAAGCTCCAATCGAAAGTTAATTCGGCTCCTACTGTAGATGTACTTTGTTCAGATCTTGTTAAATCTACTAAAGCACCGCCAACAAAACCTTGATCTATTTTTATTCTATCACTTAAACCAACATAGTATGCTGCTATAGATCCTTTTAGTTTTTCTGTACCTAATTTTGCACCTGCTTCAAATTGAATAATTTGTTCTGAGTCATATTTACTTCCAGTAACTCCTGTTGAGATAGGCGAAAATCCTCTAATTTGAGGAAAGAAGAAACCTTTTGAGAAATTAGCATATAAATTAACATCTGTGTTTAATTTATACAAACCAGCTAAAGACAAAGCCCAATCTGTTGCACTTACATTTGCTCTTGTAAAACTACCATCTGCAAAGCGAACATTTGCTAATTCTGGAGTTAATGAAACATCATTATAAACTGTTTGTTCAGAAATACTTCCATTACTAAAAGTTCCTTCGGTATTTTCGATTCTAAATCCAATATCAAAACGCCATTTATCAAAAACCATCTCATCTGTTAAATAAAAAGCTGTTTTATTTTGAGATAAAAACTTATTGGATGTCATACCTATTCTGTTATATAATCCGCCCTGCGAAAATGTAACATCATTACCACCTGCATCAACATAACTTAAATTTACTAATCGTGGATTATTATTAAATTCTGATAACACACGATATTGATAGTTTACATCTTCTGCTTCTGTACGTGCTAAAAACACCCCTCCTGTAATATTATGTGTTCCATTAGATACTTCTAATGTTTTTGTTAAAGAAGCTTCTCCAGAATAATCTGTCATAGGTCTTAATCTATCAATATGTAAATTATCCAGAACTAAATCTGAACCATTAACACTACTACCGCTTGGGCCTCCCTGATATTGAGCAGTAAAACCTAAATTCCCTGGCGCAACATTATTTACATATTCATTTAAAGTTATTGGATTATTGTTATCACCATTGCCTCCAATATACAAAGCAAAATTGTGCTTATAATTTGCATATTTTACTTTTGACTTAAATTTTAAGTCATCTGAGAAATTATAATTAAAATCTCCCATTATATAACCTCCTTGAGTAAACACACCGTCTTCAATTGGGCTTTCGTAAACGCCACCTGGGGTTAAAAATGATGTATGCGCCAGTTCTCCAGATAATAATTGAGATACTTCTTTTCCATCATTACCTGCTAATCTAGTCCTGTTTCCTCCATCTAAAGGTAATGGTAAGAAGAACTGTGCTTTATCATTTATAAACTGTCCATGGACTGTAAAAGATCCATTTTCAAATTTCTTTTTAATATTTGCTCTAAATTGCACCCCTTTTGTAGGCAATCCTGTTTCAATTGGTCCATCATCTTTTCTAATAAAACCCGTAAAAGCATAATATGTATTAGAATCTTCTCCTCCCAGTTTTCCTCCTGTATAAAAATCTGTTTTCAAACGGCCTTTATCTGCCCATTCTACATTAATAATATTTTCTGCATTTGAGTCCCCTGTTTTACTCGTATAATTAATAATACCTGCAACCGATCCTGCTCCATATAACACAGCTGCACCACCACGCACGAATTCAACACCTTTAAATCCTATATCTGGTCTTGCATAGACATCATGTGCAGATGAATTCAATCCAAACGTACTCATTAATGGCATGCCATCATATTGTAAAGGGTTAAATACATATTGCCCTCCAGAAGGCAATCCTCTTACAAAAACGTTTGTAGCTGTTTCTCCACCGCCACCTTCTGCTGTAATACCTGGGATGCTTCTAATAATATCTGCCTGACTATTTGCAGACAACTTAGTTATCGTCTTTTGTTTTAGTGAACTAATAGACATTGGTGTGTCTTTTTGCGATCTAAAAGTAGCAGATGCTGTTAATACAACCTCATCTAAGGCATTACCTCCTTCTTGTAATACAAAATTTAAAACAATTGGACTTCCACTAAGATTTATTGGCTGCTCAATTTTACTATATCCTACAAAAGATACTTGTATCGTATGTTCTCCTGAAACATTCGTAGAGAAACTAAAATTTCCATCAAAATCCGATGTCGTTCCTGAAGCACTACCCAAAATAAGAATATTAGCTCCTGTAATAGGCATACCTGATTTATCTTTAATAGATCCCGATATTTCCGTTTGCGAAAACATCACAGAAATGCTAAAAACACTTAATAACGTAAGAATAATTTTTTTCATTTTTTTGAGAATTAGTTAGTTTTTAGCTAATATAATTAAGAATCACACATAATAATATCATAAAAATCAAGATATTTGCACACAATCGTTTGCGGGAACGTTTGCAATAAAATTAAAATCTGATTAAATGAAAAAGGAACTAACTACATTAAAACAAATAGCCAAAAAGCTTGATTTGTCAACTTCAACAATTTCTCGTGCACTAAACGATCATCCAGACATAAGCGAAACCACTAAAAAGAAAGTAAAGAAAATAGCTCAGGAATTAAATTATGTCCCTAATCTTTTTGCAAAAGGGTTTAGACAACATAAAACAAATATCATAGGAGTTATTGTACCAAACATAACCCATTATTTTACAACAACAATTATTAGAGGGATACTGGAAGAATCTGCATCAAAAGGTTATAGAGTTATTGTTTCTGAATCTAATGATGATGTAATAAAACAAACTGAAATGCTTAAAACAATGATGCAATTTGGTGTGGACGGTATTTTAATGTCACTTTCAAAAATGACACGTAATGTAGAAAATGTACTTCAAATATTAAACAGCTTACCTTTAATTTTATTTGACAAAGTCTCTAATAAAATACCCTGTACTCAAGTTAGGATAAATGATGAAGATGCTGCGTATAATGCTATTGAGCATTTAATTAATATTGGAAAAAAAAGAATTGCCATTATTAAAGAATCGGAATTTTCATATAATTCAGAAAAACGGTTTGCAGGTTATTTAAGAGCTCTTAAAGAACATAATATCCCTATAGATGATAAAATAATTTTAAGCTGTGAGGATATCAACATTGAACAAGGCAAAATTTTAACAAACATCTTATTAAGTCTAAAAAATAGGCCTGATGCTATTTTTGCAATAACAGATAGTGCAGCCATAGGAGTTATTAAAGTATTGAAGAAATTTAATATTAAAATTCCTGAAGAAATTGCAGTTATAGGCTTTAGCAACTCATCGCATTCAACTATTATTGAACCTCAATTAACAACTATAGATCAACCAGGAAATAGAATTGGCAAAACCGCTGCCAACTATTTAATTGAAGAAATAGAAGCCGCTAATGAATCTATAGGCAACAAAACTATTGAAATAAAAACAAACCTTATTATTCGAGATTCAACATTTAAAGTTTAAAATATTTCTTATAAATAAGTATTGCTATTTCAATTTTAATATTTTTGCGACATGGATATAATCGATGCAATCATTTTAGGTATAATTCAAGGCCTTACTGAATTTTTACCCGTATCATCAAGCGGTCATTTAGAACTTGGGAAAGCTATTCTTGGAGACAACTCAATTCCTGAAGAAAGCTTATTGTTTACTGTGGTACTGCACTTTGCAACGGCTTTAAGTACTATTGTTATTTTTAGAAAAGACATTTTAGATATTATTAAGGGTATCCTTAAGTTTAAATGGAATGAAGATTTACAATTCATTTCTAAAATTATAGTATCTATGATTCCTGCTGTTATTATAGGTGTATTTTTTGAAGAACAATTAGAACAGCTTTTTGGAGGCAATATTTTACTGGTAGGGTGTATGCTAATTATTACGGCTATTTTACTTTTTTTAGCAGATAAAGCTAAAAATACCAACAAAAAAGTATCTTTTAAAAACGCCTTTATTATTGGAATCTCTCAAGCTATTGCTATGTTACCTGGTATTTCCCGCTCTGGGGCAACCATTTCAACCTCTGTTTTATTGGGAAACGATAAAACGAAAGCAGCTCGATTTTCATTCTTAATGGTGGTTCCTTTAATTTTTGGAAAAATAGCAAAGGATATTATGAGTGGTGATTTGACTTATAACAGTCAAAATTTCACGTCATTATCCATTGGTTTTATAGCTGCCTTTATTGCTGGATTATTTGCTTGTACCTGGATGATAACTTTAGTTAAGAAGAGTAAACTAAGCTATTTTGCAATTTATTGCATTATTGTGGGTATTACTGCTATTATATTTTCATCATTAAACGCTTAAAATGATATTAAAAGAAGACTATCTTTCTGGACAAGTCTTATTAATAGACAAACCTTTAAATTGGACTTCTTTTCAAGCGGTTAATAAACTGCGTTGGGAAATACGACAAGCTTTCAATATTAAAAAAATAAAAGTAGGACATGCTGGCACGCTTGATCCGTTAGCAACGGGGTTACTCGTTATTTGCACAGGTAAAATGACCAAGCAAATTGATACGTTTCAAGGGCAGGTTAAAGAGTATACAGGAACTATTGCTTTAGGAAGCACAACACCATCCTATGATTTAGAAACTGAAATTAATGAAACATTTTCTACCAGTCATATTACAGAAACATTAATTCTTGATACCACGAAACAATTTATTGGAGATATTCAACAATATCCACCCATTTTTTCAGCATTAAAAAAAGATGGTAAACGATTATATGAGTTTGCCAGAGCTGGTGAAACTGTCGACATAAAACCAAGAACTGTAAATATTTCAGAATTCGAAATCGTAAAAATTAATGGTTCAAATATTGATTTTAGAGTCGTTTGTAGTAAAGGTACTTACATTCGGTCTTTGGCAAACGATTTTGGCAAAGCATTGAATTCCGGAGCACACTTATCTAAACTAAGACGCACTAAAATTGGTGAATTTCATGTTGATAATTCGGTTACTATTGAAAATTTTATCAAAAATATTCGTACGGAATAGTTATTGATAAAGTTGCTTTATGAAATCTATATTCATGAAGCAATTTTATCTTTTAATTTCTCTAATATTCTTTTTATTTCATCTAGGTCATTCACAAATACATGAAGAAAAAACAAATGGATTCTTTTATAAAATTTCTTTGGCTGCCACATTAACAATTAATGAAGACTATACTATTAATAACGATGATGATGAGACACTTTTAAATCCTAGTGCATTTTTTATAAATAATACTGTTGGTTATCAATTCAACAAACGCACCTTACTGGGATTAAATTTCGAGTATGATTACCATTCACAACAAGGACTTCATTTTTTTCCAGCATATTTAAATCTGCAACATAATATTATCGCAGATGATGATAATATCTTTTTAAGAGCAGGTTACGGGACACTCATAGGCCTAAGTAAGGATTTTGAAAAAGGCAATCTATATAAAGTTGGTTTTGGTGTTCAAATTTTTGATGATGACTATAGAAATTCTTCTCTAATAGGAATAGATTTTACAAGAAAACGGTTTGGATATAATAATTTGGAAGGCTTATCAAGTGTTTCAATTTTTTTAGAATTTATGCTATTTTAAACTTTTTAACGTATTTTACCGTATATTACGTAAATAACTCTCAAGAATTAAGCGGGATTTGCACCTAACAAATCAACATAAAGCCCTACTAATTACTCTCCTTATTACAGGGACAGTGATACTTTCTGTATTCAATTTAAGCCTAAAAAAACAAGATAAATTTGCTTCAGAAAGTTATTATGAATTAGAGCCTGAAGAAGAATTAACAGAAGAAGAAGTTAAAATATTAGAGGCTTTAGAGAAGCTTAATGCAAGTAAAGCAGAAACGAATAAAGCTTTTAACGAAACCAGTAAAAATAAACATTTTGCGGAAGCCTTTAAACCTATTGCACCTCCTAAAGATTACGTACCAAGATCTAGCAACGATTCAGAAAACATGGAGGCTTATAGTAAAGAATATGATGCATCCAATGATTCTAAAGTAAATAAAGACGAATTATCATCATTTAGTAAAGTAAACGATTTATTGAAAAAACAACAAGAAGACGGTGCTAATACAAAAAGTACGATTAGTTTTTCTTTAGTTGATAGGAAAAGAGTTTATATACCAATTCCTGTTTATCTTTGCGAAGTTGATGGTAAAATAGTTGTAAATATTACCGTTAATGAAAACGGTCAAGTTATAGATACCTACATAAATACTTCTTCAACTTCAAATAACGAATGCCTTATAGAACACGCCTTAGAGTATGCTAAAGACTCTCATTTTAGTGCAGACCCTACTAAGAAAACACAATTAGGGTCTATTACATTTTACTTTATAGGCAAGCATTAGGTTCTAACTCGCAAAGCATATCTGTTAAATCATTTATAATATTTTGACCTTTATCAGTATTATACCAATGCTGCAAATCTTCTTTAAATTCTGGAGTTAATTTTCCATGTTTTGCCTTGAATCTATTAACGTAGTTAGTGGCTTCACTAGGTCTTGGACCATATGTATTTAAAACATCACCTGTATTATTATCTAGCATGACTACTTTAGGAATCGCTTTACCTCCATTAGTTAGAAAGGCATCCATTAACTCAGGGTTTTCATCACGAAGTACCACTTTAAAATCAATATTATTATTTAATTCTGAAACTTTATTTAGCACAGGTAATATATGTGCTGCATCTCCACACCAGCTTTCAGTGATCACCAGCCAAGTAACTGGTTCTTCAAAAGTTTTAATTTTGTTTAAGGCCTCTTCCTTTACCTTTATAGTTTTGTCCCAACGTTTCATACGTCTATCATTAAGCTTTGTATAATTAACTAAAGCTTCTGTTTTTTCATTCCCTGTAGTAGAGCCTTCTTCAGCTAATTGCTTTACTAAATCTCTATAAGCCTGGTATGATATACTTTTATTTAAACTATTTTTTATAATGATATCCATAATCTTCTTTTAACGAATGATACAAAATTAGTATCTTGATTTTTTATTTAAGATGATATTTGTCATACTTTTACGCTAAACCTTACAGAATTTTTATGAAACAAAAATATAGATGCCATTGGTGTGTTGGTGATGAACTGTATGAAGCTTATCATGACGAAGAATGGGGTAATCCTGTTTACGATGATGACACTCTTTTCGAATTTTTAATTTTAGAAACCTTTCAAGCTGGTTTAAGTTGGATTACTGTTTTGCGAAAACGTGAAAATTTCAGAAAGGCATTTGATAATTTTGATTATAAAAAGATTGCAAATTACGAACAAAATAAAATTGATTCGCTACTTCAAGATGCTGGTATTATTAGAAATAAACTAAAAGTAAATGCCACAGTTACTAATGCGCAAGCTTTTATAAAAATTCAGGAAGAATTTGGGAGTTTTAGTAAATATATTTGGGGTTTTGTAGATGGTAAACCTATAAAAAATGCCTTTAAAACGCTAAAAGATATACCTGCCAATACACCTCTAAGTGATACTATTAGTAAAGATCTAAAAAAACGCGGATTTAAATTTGTGGGCACCACAGTTGTTTATGCCCATATGCAGGCTACTGGCATGGTAAATGACCATGAGATGAGTTGTTTTAGATATCATGAGGTGTGATTCTAATAAGCTTCTTCTATAAACTTGAAGCTTTATAGATTATGTTCTTAAGTCTTCCATATCTATAACTAATTCTTCCAGTTTTCTTAATACTCGGCCGTAAACCAAATACAAATCTAATTTATAAAGCCGCCCTCCAAAAACGGCTAACAATATTACAATTAGGAGTATTCCTAACACCCAAAATACAGGTATTCCATATACTAGAAAAACTTGGTGATCCCCTAATATTTTATTTAAAGCTTCTCGAAAAGGTTCAGAAAACCAAAACCCAAAGACCATCGTGAGGAAAATATATGGATAGATATATTGGTACATTTTCTTGTTAATAGAAATTTGCTCTTTCATCCAGTTATCAAAAGATTTAAGATACTCATAACAATTCACATTTTTATCAATATTGTTTAAACTCTTTAATAACCTTCTATTAATAAGAACTATGACATTTAATAGTATAAACATTAGTATACCCATGACTGGAATTTTCATAAAAAAAGAAATAGGTAAGACAACAAAAGAAAATATAACAAGAGCATTTAAATTTATTTTAAACATTCTTTTGAATTTATCAATAATATGTATAGACTTCTGATCGTAAAGGTTATTTAATTTTGGTACTACCATGACACTATCCTCCAAAAAACCCTGTTTCCATATTGATTCAATTGATTTTCCCATCTAATATTTTTTTTAATCGTTCTTTAATTCTATTAATTCTAACACCAATGTTATTAGGAGTCGTTCCAATTATATCTGCAATTTCTTTATTTGGCTTTTCCTCCAGGTACAATAAAATAATCGCTCTATCTAATTCAGACAATTTTTTAATAGCTGCGTATAACAGATTAAGAGATTCATCTGAAAATGCAAAATTATCTTCTACTGCCTGATTTTGAAGTGTATAATCTGAAGTATAATGTTGCCGATTCTTTTTCTTTTTTCTAATTAACGTCAAACATATATTCAATGATAGCCTGTATATCCAAGTTGACCATTGAGAATCTCCACGGAATTTATCTTTACTCTTCCAAATTTGCAAACAGACTTCCTGATAATAATCTTCAAAATCCTCTTGCGAATCAGTATAAGCCCTACATATCTTTATAATTATTCCTGAATAGGGTAAAATTGATGATGTATAAAAATCGTTACTCAACTATTATCTTTTAAATAATTAGTGTTAGAAATTAAATATTATTACACATTCTCGAAAAAAAAATTATAAAACCTACCAAATAGTCGCCAACTTATTTTCTAATACGTTCATGTTACTATTTTAAAACAATCTTCAAACTTAGGACAGGCTTTAAAAAACTGATAGGTTATTTATTCTTGGAATAAACCTTCTTTACTATCAAAATAGAGATATTAAACCTTATAAACTTAAGCTTGATGCCAATGTGTAGAGCTTTTATAGCAAGTAAAGTATAAAATTCTAGCTGAAATGTGAGTGCTTCCTCAACTCCGTTTATATTTTATCATACCTTTTTTATTTTATGTATCTGGTCTAGAAATAAGTTGACATAAAAACGACGTTTATGGATAAAATAACACAGCTTTTAGGTATTCTTTCCCTTCATAATAGTAGCCATCAAATTACTAGCATGGCTTCTACTTATTGTTAAAAGTCGTCACAACTTTATAAATATTTTAAAAAGTCGTCTCTAGAAATCTCTTCAGCTCCCAGGCTTTCCAAGTGATTTGTATACACTTGACAATCTATAAGTTTGTAATTAGTATTTTGAATAAATGTTATAAAGGCAATTTTGCTAGCGTTACTTTCTTTGGCGAACATACTTTCTCCACAAAATACCTCATTCCCTAAATCGACACCATAAAGTCCGCCAACTAGAGTATCACCTTTCCAAACTTCAACAGATTTTGCTAAGCCTAATTCGTGGAGCTTTACGTAAGCATCTATCATATTATTGGTAATCCAGGTACCTGCTTGTCCGTTGCGCTTTATTTCGGAACATGCTGTAATGACTGCCTTAAAAGCTTTATTGACAGTAATTATGTAATTTTTATTACGTAATACCTGTTTCATACTTTTTGATACTTTTAATTTTTCTGGAAATAGTACAAAACGAGGATCTGGAGACCACCACAAAATAGGCTCTTCAACTTCAAACCACGGAAAAACACCCTTTTTATAAGCAAGTAATAATCGTTCTACAGATAAATCACCTCCAATAGCCAATAAACCGTCTTCGGTAGCTTCACTTACATCTGGAAACCATATACTTTCTGTTAAATATTGCATATAATTATTTATATAAAAATAAGCAACCTCAACGTTAAATTAAACATTGAGGTTGCTTTTTATAAAATTTCCGTATCCTCGGAAAAATGTTTTTTTTTTAATTAAAAAGGAAGGTCGTCATGATCTTCTTCTTTTAAATCTCCAGCAGGTTCAAAAGCATCTGCAGGTGGTACTGGTGGTAAGTTCTCACCTGAAGCTTCAGCTTGTAATGCCTCAATTCTCCAACCTTGAATAGAGTTAAAATACTTAGTTTCTCCTTGAGGGTTTACCCACTCTCTTCCTCTTAAGTTAATACTAACCTTAACTTGTTGTCCTACTTGATAACTGTTTAACAAATCTGTTTTATCTTGAACAAATTCCACCATAATGTGTTGTGGATACTGCTCTTCTGTTGTTATTACAATCTCTCTTTTTCTAAACCCATTACTCCCAAAAGTTTGAGTTTCTCCTACCATTTTTATTCTACCTTGAACTTCCATTAATTATTATTTATTACTTATTTAACTTAACAATATTTTCCAAGCACTCTCAACATCACCAAAACTTAGGTAATTACGTGCTAACTTATGTTTTTGCCTATGCGTAGCCGTTTTAATATTTGAATATCGTGCTCCTAAATCTTCAACAAAACGCTTCACACTTTCTTCTGTTGGCAACACCTCTATATTAGCGAGCATCCCTAAATCATTCCCTGTTAAGACCATACTATTTCTAACATGATCTGGAAAATTATCAACACCTATTCCTAATGTTGATAATGGCTTAGGTATTTCAAAAAAACCTTTTTTCGCACGTGTGTAATAACTACCTCCTGCTCTAGCAACCAAATCTAATTTCTGTTGGTTTATAACACCATTTTTATCAAGCACATCATTATCTATATGAAGCTTAACAACTTCACAAACAATTAAATTTCCTGCGCCGCCTTCTGTTCCCAACTTAACAATATCGTTTACCTTACATTCAAACTGCACTGGTGCTTCTGCTACACGAAATGGCTTAACAATATCAGACTCCAACATAGTTAATCCCGCTTTATCAAACTCATTAACACCTTCAGGATATTCTGTACTACTTAATGACATTTGATGAACCATATCATAATTCACCACATTAATAACCACCTCTTTTGTCGCTTCAACATTTTGTAATGTATGCTTAGTTGTATTATCTCTAACACGCCGCGCAGGTGAAAATATCATGATAGGCGGATTTGCACTAAACACATTAAAAAAGCTAAATGGCGACAAATTTGGATTCCCTTCTGCATCCACGGTACTTGCAAAAGCAATTGGCCTTGGCGCAACGGCGCTTAACAAATAACCATGCAATTTGCTGGTAGATAAGCTTTTTGGCTCAAACGATGTCATTACCTTTTAGTTTTAACAAATGTAACTATTATGTTGTTCAACTAAAAACCAATTTACTAACATCTTGGACAATAATATTAACAGATTTGCATTATATTACAAGTTTAATTTAATTAATCAATGATTTTTACAAAATACGGTAATGCCTTTCGTTGGATTATTATAATAGCATCTTTCATTATTGTTTCTCTCATTTTGTGGAAAACTTATGAATTTTTTCAGCATTTTAAAGAAGAGGAACGTACCAAAATGGAAAATTGGTCGTTGGCCCAAAATGAATTGATCAATTCTGATGTTAATTCCAAGACATCAAATATGGATCTTACGTTACAGATTCTTAATAGCAACAAAACAACTCCAATGCTTGTTATTAATGAAGATGGCAGTCTAGGAACTCATAATAATATTGATGATACCAGAATTACCGATTCTTTATATGTTAAAAAGTTAATATCAAAATTTGAAAAAGAGAACAATCCTATTCCTGTAAAAATAGGAGATAGTATTGCTAGTGTCATTTACTATGGAAACTCTCCTCTATTAAACAAATTAAAATATTATCCATTAGCACTATTACTTATTGTTTTTTTATTCGGTGCCGTTATTTTCTTTTTTTATAGTAGTAATAAGAATGCTACCCAAAATAAATTGTGGTCTGGCATGGCAAAAGAAACAGCACACCAAATAGGCACCCCTTTATCTTCTTTAATAGGTTGGACCGAAATTTTAAAAAGCGAACACGTAAATCCAGATTATATTGCTGAAATTGAAAAAGATGTCGACCGATTAAAAACAATTACCGAACGCTTTAGCAAGATTGGATCCTTACCAACCTTAGAAATAAATGATATTATTAAAGAAACTATCGACTCATACGATTATTTAAAAACGCGAACGTCTAACCTTATCGATTTTGAAATTATAACTCCAGATGGTGATATCCCTGTAAATCTTAATAAGCAATTATACAGTTGGTGCATTGAAAATCTGGTAAAAAATGCTATTGATGCCATGAAAGGCAGAGGCAAACTTATAGTCGAAATTTCTCAACTAGAAAACAACGTAAAAATTAGTATTACAGATACAGGAAAAGGAATCTCTAAAAAAGATTTTAATAAAATTTTCACTCCTGGATATACTACTAAAAAGCGTGGTTGGGGATTAGGTTTATCGCTCACTAGGCGTATTATTGAAGATTTTCACGATGGTAAAATAAAGGTTTTACAATCTCAAAAAGAAAAAGGAACCACGATACAAATTAGTTTAAAACGTGCCACTAATTATGTCTGAAAAACTAGCTACCATAAAAGAAGTTGTATTAAAAAATAACTGTCCTGAGTGTTATAACAATGAAGGTTTACGCTTAACTTTTAAACAAAAAATAATTGATACCAAGTTTTATAAATCTATAACTTCTCAAGTTAGTTATGAAATTGATTGTAAAATATGCAATACCATTATTTATCCAGTAAAATGGACTGACGATATTGAACGTGTTTTTGAATATCAGAATAAGGCATTTGTTCCCAAAAAGTCATCAACTTATTTAAAGAAAGCATCATGGCTTGCTATTATTTTAACCATTGTTATAGCTATTAGTATAATACTTCTGGCTTTATACCCTAATTTATAATCGGGTTTTAATAGCGTCTGCTAAATTTTGAAACTCTTCTGTTGATAGTTTTTCCTTTTTAATAAAACGAGCATCTTCCATAGTATGCAATGGAATGAGGTGTACATGAGCGTGTGGTACTTCTAAACCTATAACAGAAACTCCAACACGTTCGCAAGGTATTGCTTTCTCTATTGCTAAAGCAACACGCCTTGAAAAACTCATTAATCCATTATAAGTGGCTTCATCCAAATCAAATATTTTGTCAACTTCTTGTTTAGGGATACAAAGTGTATGTCCTTTACTATTTGGATTTACGTCTAAAAATGCTAAAAAATCGTTTGTTTCTGCAACTTTATAACAAGGAATTTCGCCATTAACTATTTTTGTAAAAATTGAAGCCATATTATTTTAGAGAATGTTTTATATGAGAATTCTTGTTTTCATTTCTATATTTCGATCACTCTTATTACATGTAAGCTTTGTATAAAACACAGGAATACAATTATCTGGAAATTTCTATAATATCAAATTTCATAACGCCATTAGGCACTTGTATTTCTGCAACATCACCCACAGATTTACCAAGTAACCCTTTACCTATAGGGGAGTTTACCGAAATTTTGCCTGAAGCTAAATCGGCCTCTCCATCTGCTACCAAGGTATAATTCATTTCCATACCATTGGTTTGATTCTTTATTTTAACTTTAGATAACACTAATACCTTAGAGTTATCCAACTGTGACTCATCAATAACACGTGCTCCTGCTAAAGCATCTTCTAACTTAGAAATACGCATTTCTAACATTCCTTGAGCTTCTTTAGCTGCATCATATTCCGCATTTTCACTTAAATCCCCTTTATCCCTAGCTTCAGCAATCGCTCTAGAAGCCTTTACTCGTTCTACATCTTTTAAGTGCTTTAGCTCTTCTCTTAATTTTTTTAACCCTTCAGGTGTATAGTATGATACTTTACTCATAACTTCATCGTTTTACTTAATAAAAGATGCCGAACACAAGTTCAGCATAAAAAAATCCCGCTTACACGAGATTGTATAACAAATATACAAAATATTTAACTCAATTTGCTTTTTGTTGTAAATTGCATTTTTAATTTTAGAATTACTATGAAATCTATTTTCTGCCTCATTATTAGCTTTATTATTTTGTCTTCTTGCAGTAAAAATTCTGTCGATAATAAAAATTGTAAATTTTTATTAGACTTAGGTGTTAATGTCAATATCAACCTTAGTTTACCTCAATATAGTCAATTACCTTTCGCAGGAAATTCTGTATATATTGCAAACGCAGGAAATGCTGGTATTATTGTTGCCAGTACGGGCGCCGATTTTTTTGCATGGGATGCCAGTGATCCAAATCATTCTCCTAATGCTTGTTCTGCACTTATCCCTACTGGTCTAGAAGGTACTTGTGGCTGTGAAGATAAAAACAAATACAGTTTAATTACTGGTCAACCATTAGAGAGTAATAGCCTTCCATGTAGTTTAAAAAATTATAGAGTTGAAAAAAACGGAAATAATCTCTTAATATTTAATTAATTCCTCACTGAACCCCAATGTCATTAAGTTAAGAAAATTTGCTCTGTTTTTTATCACATTGAACGCAGTTTTAAAATCAAAGGTTTTCTATGGTCTTCGGCTGTGCTTAGACTGACTTCACCTCTTAACCTAATAACCTTACCCACCCCCCTCCTTTAGAGGGGAATTGAAAAGGATTTATTTTTTATTAGAATTTTAATGCCGCCCCTAACAAAAAGTTAGTCGTTGCTTGTGGGTAATAAAAATTCTCGGTTATTGGCGCATCAGACGAACCCACAGGTCTATAAAAGTAACTATAAGTATAACCATTAGAAACATACTCCGAATTAAATAAGTTATTCACCAATAAATTAAGGCCTATTTCTTTAATCCATTTTGGCTGAATTTTATAAGATACACTTAAATTATTCACAAAATAAGCATCAATGCTTTTATCATTACTAGACGTATTATCTAAATATTGCTTACCAACATATTTAGACAATAATGCAATACTTCCATTTTTTATTGGAGAATAGGTTAAAGTACTACCAAAAATAGCATTCGGAGAAAAGGAAATATCTGTGTCTTCAAATTGTGTAACGACAGGGGCATAAGAAACACTGTCAAATGTATTTGGATCATATTGAGTATCATAAATAACATAATCGAACGCTTTTATCTTATTTTGACTAAACGTGGCATTCGCATCAACTCTAAACTGATCCGACACTTTGTAACCTGCTTGCAATTCTATTCCTGCTCTATAACTCTTTGCTACATTTTGTCTAATAGGACCGCCTACATCATCTAAATCTCCTGTTAAAATCAACTGATCTTTATAATTCATATAATATAGATTGGTTGTCACATAATAATTCGCTTTTCTCAATTTATAACCAAACTCAAAATCATGTAATTGTTCCGATTTTGGACGCGCTGGATTTTTAGTTAAATCATCCCTGTTAGGTTCTCTATTCGCAATGGCATAAGAACCATAAACACTATTGTAATTATTTATGGTATAGGTTAATCCAAATTTAGGATTGAAAAAATTGTACGATTCCTTTACATTAATATCTAATAGGTCTGAACTTGTCCCAACAGATTTGTAATTTACTCTTCTATATTGCAAATCTAACAAGGCAAACAAATTACTATTAATACTATATTCAGCTTTTGCATAGGTATTAAAATCTTCCTTATCGCCATAACTAAAATAATAATTACTTCTAACGGGTATTGAAGAAGCGAACGAATCCCAAATAACTTCGCCAAAATGATCCCCTTTATAAGTATTGTAACCGCCTCCTAAATATAAGTTCAGGTCATTTTTTGTATAATTAAGAGAGTACACAAGCGCATAAAAATCATTATCCAACCAACGTCTTCTAATAACATCTCCTCTATCTGAAATATTTAGATTGTTAGGAAAATAATCTACTAATTCTTCGTCATTTTTATACTGTTCAAAATACCCTTTTCCTCTAGTGAAGTTTCCTGAAATATTTGCAGAAAAATGAGTATTAAACTGATGAGACATATGCAACTGATAATGTGTTTGCTGATAATTATCTACCTCATTATCGTACGTATAAAAATTATACGTTCTTCCAGAATTTAATAAATTCTGAGTTTCTTCTTCTGAAGGGAAGTTTCTATCAATAAATGCTTGTATCCCATCTCTATCATTATTTACAACAGCTTCTGGTGTACCATACCAAGACTGATAAGTTTCTTCTTTTCCTCCAAAAACAATGGCTTTAATTGCTGTTTTTTCGTTTAAAAAACCAGCTTCTAAATAATAAGAATTTAAATCTGCTCTTGCTCTATCTATATAACCATCACTTTGAATATTAGACAATCTTCCCTCAGCATAAAAATTATTTTTAAGCCCCGAACCAATACTAATATTATGTTTTCTAGTTCCAAAACTCCCAACAGCATTAGTCGTTGTGGCATAACCCTGCGCTGAAGGGTTTAAAGTTTTTATATTCAGGCTTGCTCCAAAAGCACCCGAACCATTTGTTGATGTCCCTACACCTCGTTGTAATTGTATATCTTCTACAGAAGAAACAAAGTCTGGCATATTTACCCAAAATGTTCCCTGACTTTCAGCATCATTATAAGGAATTCCATTAATGGTTACATTTACCCTCGTGGCATCACTACCTCTCACTCGAATTCCCGTATATCCAACTCCTGCTCCTGCATCACTGGTAGTAACCACAGATGGTAGCTGATCTAGTAAAATAGGCAAATCCTGACCTAAATTTATAGATTCTAATTGTTCTTTTTTAATATTTGTAAAAGCTACTGGTGTTTTGTCCTTTGCTCTGGTTGCAGAGAGAAGTACTTCATTTAGTTTTTCTGTTTTAGTAGAATCTTGTTGCTTTTGGTTGTCTTGTGCATTGGCACTGACTGACAACACTAATAGTGTTAAAAAAAGAAATATGTTTTTCATTACGATTATATTTTATAATCGAATAAAAAGAGGTAATTATTCTTTATGGTTATTAATTAATTTTTCAGAATTCATATTGAAAATTTGCCGCATCGTTTATTAAACGCTCGCAATGACAATAAAAATTCAAATCCCTAAACAGCATTACCTGTTCCAGGTTCATTGGGTATGATCTCAGCTCTCGGTAGTTAAAAATTTATAAATTTCAGACTTATATCTATTAACCAGAAAAGCACCCCTTTTTTGAGAACGCTGCAAAGATAATAACAATTCATAATTGCCTATATAACAATTGACAATTATTTTTAGTCAATATTTGGCTTCTTTCTATTTGCTTTTTTATCAGAAAGATTACGCTTATTTTTTAATCGTTTTCTAATAACTGCTCTAGGAATTTTAGTTGGAATTCGCTTTTTTGGAACCACTAAACCTAAACGGATTAATTCTAAAAAGCGCTTTATTACAAGCTCTTTATTTTTATGTTGACTTCGGCTTTCACCACATTGCAAAATTAAAACCCCATCTTTTGTTAATCTATGATGAAGTTTTTTTAGAAGACGTTCTTTTTGTGCTTCACTAAATGCAAATGATTCAACTAAATTAAAAGTCAATTCAATTTTTGACGACACCTTATTTACATGTTGCCCTCCACTACCTGAACTTCTAACTGCTTTAAAGTTTAACTCTTGCAATAAGACATCTTTATGGATCATGACAATACTTGATGCTCTGGTTTAAGTAAATCGTTAACCGTTTTAACAGGGTTGAAAGTACTTAAAGGGACCTCAACAAAAATAGAATTCCAATGTGCCATACTACCATTCCATAACCCAGGAAGTTCTAATGCTTTTATATCGATGCCATTTTGGGTTTTTACGGTTATAAAAGCAGCTTCAGGATCTATAAATTCTTTAAGATTGAACTTATCTCCTTTATAATTTTTAACACCACAAACTAAATCTGTAGGATTAAAATGAGTCGCATTTTTCACAATTTCTTGCTGTGCTTTATCTTTAATATCGATTTGAGCAAATTCTACTATTTGTAATGATGTTTCTCCGTTTTTATCTTTTACCCAAAATGGCCCTCCTCCAGGTTCTCCTTCATTTTTAACCATGCCACATACACGAATTGGACGGTTTAGTTTTCCTCTTAGGTATGCTCTTTTTTCTTCTAAAGTAAAATCTTCAAAATCTTCCTCAATAGACACATTTATTTTATTAGATAAAAATAGAGCTATTTCAAGAAGTTCTTTTTCTAAAACAACGTCTTCATCAAGTTTATTTAAAAAGGTATAAATCTGTTCCTGTGCTTTAATAAGTATCCCTGCGAGCAGTTTTTTATACTCTGAAACCTTAATATTTTTATCAGAGACAACCATATTGTCAACATTTTTAATAAAAATAAGATCGTTATCCAAATCGTTTAAATTTTCTAATAACGCACCATGTCCTGCTGGTCTGAATAAAATAGAGTCATCTTCATTTCTAAAAACAGCACCTTCTTTTGTTAATGCGATCGTTTCTGTTTCTTCTTTTTGATATGAAAATGACACATTAAATACTGTGTTTGTTTTTTGTTCTAAATCTTGTTTTAATCGATTTAATTCCTCATTAAAATAAGAATGGTGCTTTTCTGAAACTGTAAAATGAAGATTTGACTTATTATTCGATGATGCGTATAGCGTTGACTCTAATAAATGTTCTTGAAAAGCTGTTATTGTAACATCGTCATATTTATGAAAAGGGAGCAATCCTTTAGGAAAAAAACTATAATTAAGACCATTTTTATCCAACATAGTTTTTACAAATTGCCAATATTTTTCTCCTTCAGGAAGCGTATTAAAATTTGGATTTGCTTCTTTTGCTTTCGATACGACTTGGTTATAAAACGGAAACTTCTCTAAATTAGAAATAAATGTATTAATCAAAATATCATTATGTTTTTCAGCATATTCTTCAATACTTTCTTTCGAGGGGTTGAAGCTTTTCAAAAACTGAAATAAAAACTTAAACATTCTTGTAGCGGCTCCAGAAGCAGGAACAAATTTTAAAATAGATAAATGATTTTGTTTTGATTCATACAATTCAATAAAATCTTTTATCTCATCATCGTTATAATCCTCGATCCCTTTTCCTGTAGTTCCAGCTGCTACCAAACTAGAATAGGACATCCCATTTTTTATACGCGCCACCTGAGCATTAACTTGCTCTGCAGTAATACCTTTATCTTGTATTTGTTTTATATCTCTTTCGGTAAACATTAATTATTTTTTTAATAGCTTATCTATATACTTAACTGCTGTTTCCAGACGTTGCCTTTTATTGCCTTTAAGCAATACATAAGATTTTTTGTTTTTTATTAATTCATTTTGAAAGGCTTCAAACATGTCTTCTCTATGCTCTGGTTTATCTCTTAAATCATCTGCCTCCCAAGGCGTGTCAATATAAGTTAAAAAATATAAATCGTATGTATTCTCCAATGCATATTTTTCAAGTAAAGGATCACAACTTCCTGAGTAATAAGCTTCAGAATACACTTTAGTTTCTAACAAATCGGTATCACAAATTAAAACAGAATCTGTTTTTTTTGCCAAGTTATTCTCAAGCGCCATCTGTCCTTCTGCGATTGGTAATAAATCTTCTGGCTCACAAGTTTTACGCTCATTATTCCATTTGTTTTGGAGATATTCTCGTGCATATTCTGGCACCCAAACTGAATTGTAATGTCTTGCTAACTGCCGTGACAGTGTTGTTTTACCAGTAGATTCTGGTCCAAACAATACCACTTTTATACAGTTTGAAGGCTCTTGTTTATACTTTTCTTCCATGTTAAATAACCAAATATTGCTATAACTGTAAACCCTAAATATTGAATACTAGTAAATGTAAACCCTTTGTAAAAATAGAGTGGTATTGATATTAAATCACCTATAATCCAAAAAATCCAATTTTCTAATTTTCTTCTCGCCATTAACCACATCCCTACAAAAAATATAGCTGTTGTTAGCGTGTCTATATAAGCAACCCAACTTGTCCATTTATCGAATGCTTTATAAACCAAAAACACAAATAATAAAGTACCTAGAAATATAAATGCGCTAATCCGTTTCTCTTTACTCGTTGTTGTTGAAATTTGTGTGACATGTGTCTCATCTATTTTTCTTGTCCAAATATACCACCCATAAACGCTCATTATAAAATAATACCCGTTTATCATCATATCTCCTAAAAGCTCCCATTTGAATAATAAATACACAAATATTATGGTACTTATCATGCCTGTTGGAAAAACCAAGACCTTGTTTTGTTTAGAGTAAAAAACAGAAAGAAACCCAAAAATAATGGCTATTATTTCTAATAGTATATCAATCGTTTCATATTCCGAATACTGTCCGAAAAAAAAATCAAAAATGGGGTTCATAATCGTGTCTATCCGATTTTACAATCTTCATATATAATAAACCGCTTTCTATAAGCTCGAATACTTCTTTAATCTCATTAGTAAGTATTTGCATTACCTCATCGTAATCACCATAAACTTGTGTACTTAGTGGATTCTCTAAAATCTTAAGGTTTGAAGCTCTTAATTTTTTTATAAAATGAATAATTGCAGGTTCGAAATCGTTCTGCAAAGGTGTCATAGTTAATTCTACTGATATTTTCATGTTTTTTTAGATAATAGAATATAGAAAAAAGAGTCTGGACACTTTTTCTGTTCTCAACTCTTACATCTATTTTCTTTGTTCCTTATTCTTTTTTTAATTCATTAAAAAAAGATTCATCTTCTTCAAAAGCCGTACCAATAACCACTATATCGGCTCCAGAATGGTACGCATTTTCTAACTCTTTTTTACTTTTAATCCCTCCACCAACAATCAACGGTATATTTAATCCTTTTTTCACTTTTGATATAATTTCTTTTGAAACTGGACGCTTTGCTCCGCTTCCCGCTTCAAGATAAATGAGTTTCATTCCAAGCAATTCTCCAGCCTTGGCCGTGTCAACAATATATTGAACATTAGTTCTTAATAATGGCTCTGTTTCTGTTACTCTTTCAACGGCTGTTCTTGTCCCACTTTCAATTAGAATATATCCTGTTGAAATGATATCCAGAGTCGTTTCTTTTAATTTCGATATAGACGTTATATGCTTGCCAATTAAATATTCTGGGTTTCTCCCTGAAATTAAAGAGAGAAATAAAATTGCATCTGCCTTGTTTGTAATCTGAGTGACATCTCCAGGAAATAAAACCACAGGTATTTTTGTGTATCGTTTTATTTCTTCAACTAATGCATCGGTAATATAGTCTTCAACAGTACTCCCTCCAACAAAAATATGAGTTGCTATAGATTTGTTCACTTTTTCAATAAAACTTGACACATTATCAAACTTTATTTTATCTGGGTCTATTAAAACTACAAGTAGTTTTTCTCCTTGAGAAACGGCCCCTAATATGTCTTTATAAACATGGCTCATTTAAGAAATAGCATAGGCACAAGTAAACCCTTCAAACGTTAAGAAGTGAATATTGTAACGTAGTTTTTTTGTTTTATAATCAATCCAGGCAACCGTTTCATTAGCGTTATAAGAAAACGGGATTACCAAACAATGCTTTTTAAAACTTAGCCCTGGCGTCGCAAATAGTTTATATAATGATTCTTTTACACACCAAATAGCAGTTAATTTCTCTATATAACCAGCAGCCTCTTCATTTAAATATTCCTTTTCATAGCCAATAAATTTATGAGCTATAATACTAATTTTATCACGCTGTTTTTCAACATCTATTCCAACAATAAATGTACTAATAATCACTGCCGAAAAATGAAACGAATGTGTAATGGAAATTTGCTTTCCGTCTTTTAAATGTGGTTTCCCATTTTCATCATAAAACAAATCTTCATCTTGATACCCAAATTCAGCTAATAGACAGCGAACACTCAAAAAACCCCTTTGATGCAACTCACTTTTCATATCTAAAACACGCTCTAAACTTTTGGGTTTTAAGCGCATGGATTGCATTAATTCATCATAAGACTCATCAATCTTCCATATTTTAACAGTAGTTTGTGAATTCGGGTTTATGGTTTTATAAAGAGGCATTTATTTTTCTAAAAGTTATTAGTTATCTTTGCACTTCCTATTTAGGATTGTCATTTTTTAACAAGCGAATTTAACTATTTAAGTGCAAATCACAATCTTGTTTACGTTTAAAAACAAAAAGAAAATATTGATATGAGTACAAAAACAATTCCTTATGTAGCCAGCAAAGTAAAAGACATTTCACTTGCTGCTTGGGGACGAAAAGAAATAGAATTAGCCGAAGCAGAAATGCCTGGACTAATGAGTTTACGTGATGAGTACAAAAACTCGCAACCTCTTAAAGGTGCTAGAATTGCTGGTTGTTTGCATATGACTATACAAACAGCGGTTTTAATCGAAACTTTACAAGCTTTAGGAGCAGAAGTGACTTGGAGTTCTTGTAACATATTCTCTACACAAGATCAAGCTGCCGCTGCAATTGCCGATGCCGGAACTGCTGTGTACGCTTGGAAAGACATGACGGAAGAAGAATTTGACTGGTGTATAGAACAAACACTTTTCTTTGGTGAAGACAGACAACCACTTAACATGATACTTGATGATGGTGGTGATTTAACGAATATGGTTTTAGACAAATATCCAGAATTAGCAGCAGGAATTAATGGTTTATCTGAAGAAACAACAACAGGCGTTCACAGACTTTACGAGCGTGTAAAGAATGGTACATTACCAATGCCTGCCATTAATGTTAACGACTCGGTTACAAAATCAAAATTCGATAACAAATATGGTTGTAAGGAAAGTGCTGTAGATGCTATTCGCCGTGCAACAGATATTATGTTAGCTGGAAAACGTGTAACTGTTTGTGGTTATGGTGATGTTGGTAAAGGTACAGCAGCTTCTTTTAAAGGCGCTGGAAGTATTGTAACTGTTACAGAAATAGATCCTATTTGTGCTTTACAAGCCGCTATGGATGGTTTTGAAGTTAAAAAGTTAGAAACTGTTATTAGTAATACCGATATTGTAATAACAACAACAGGAAATAAAGATATTATTCAAGGACGTCACTTTGAAGCTTTAAAAGACAAAGCTATTGTTTGTAACATTGGGCATTTTGATAATGAAATTGATATGGCTTGGTTAAACAAAAACCACGGGCATACTAAAAACACTATTAAACCTCAAGTAGATAAATATACTATAAATGGGAATGATGTGATCATTCTTGCAGAAGGTCGTTTAGTAAATTTAGGTTGTGCTACTGGGCATCCAAGTTTTGTAATGAGTAACTCATTTACTAACCAAACTTTAGCACAAATAGAACTTTGGACTAATGCTGATGCTTACAAAAATGACGTTTATATGTTACCAAAAGCATTGGACGAAAAAGTAGCAAAATTACACTTAGCTAAAATAGGTGTAGAGCTTACCGAACTTCGTGAAGATCAAGCAAGTTATATTGGTGTAACGGTAGATGGCCCTTATAAGCCTGAACACTATCGTTACTAAATTTAAAATATAAGCTCTAAGCTTTTAATATTTAAAAACCCTCACAAGTGAGGGTTTTTCTTTTATAAAACTAACAATCTAACCACTTTTTAAAATTAGTGGTTCTTTCTCTTGATACGATAATTTGCTCTTCTTCGCTGGGTTCTAATTTTAATAATAATCTGCTATTAAAATAACTATGAATTTCATTTACAGCATTAACAGACACCATATACTTTCGGTTTATTCTAAAAAATTGAATAGGATCTAAAATATCTTCTAATTGATCCAAAGAATACTCAATAGGGTATTTCTTCCCATTAGTATTTCGTAAGTAAATCAAGCCTTCATGCGACTTAAAATAAGCAATATCCTCTACCTTAAAACTATTAAACTGGTTTCCAATTTTCACCATAAAACGTCGCTTGTATTCTTTAGAAAAAAGATTTTTTAACTGCTCATATTTCTGCTCGTTCTCTTTTTCAGGTAACACCTTTGCTTTTCTAAATTTATTTAAGGCATTTTCCAAGTCCCTTTTATCAATTGGTTTAAGTAAATAATCCAATCCATTGTACTTAAATCCCCTTATAGCATACTCGTTGTAAGCTGTGGTGAAAATTATAGGAGGGTGCTCTTTTAGTTCATCAATAATATCAAAACCATAACCATCATTTAGTTGTATATCTAAAAAAATTAAATCTGGCAAAGCATTATTTTTAAACCAAGAAACACCTTCTTCAACAGAGCCTATGCGTTCTAAAATCTCAATATCTGGAGCTAGTTCTCTCACTAGATTAGCCAATCGCTTTGATGCTATATTTTCATCTTCTATAATTAAAGCTTTCATATTAAGAATCTATGGAGGTGTTATATTGTTTTATAGTTTTTTGCAATAAAGGAATTTCAATCCTATAAACATCATTTTCTTCTTGAATAGTTACTGGCTCATTGGTATAAAAAGCATAACGCTTTTTAATATTGCTAATGCCTAATTTAGTAGATGGTTCTTCTTTTCTTTTACGCAATGTATTTTGTACAATTAACCTCTTATTTTTAGAAAATATATTGACTTCTAATGGTTTTTCCTTTGAAAAATAGTTGTGTTTTAAAGCATTCTCCACCAACATTTGTAAAGATAACGTTGGTATTAAACAGTCCCTATATTGAACTGAAATATCGGTTGTTATAGATAATGATTCTTTGTGCCTCACATTCATCATAAAAATAAACGAATCTAAAAAATTCATTTCTTTTTCTAATGTCACCAAGTCTTTTTCTTTATTATCTAAAATATATCGATAACATGATGCCAATCGCGTTACAAAATCTGATGCTAAATCACGATCTGCATACATCAGAGAAGTTAAGATATTCAAACTATTGAATAAAAAATGTGGACTTATTTGGCTTTTTAACGAATTATATTTCGATGTCATTACTTCTTGTTTGAGTTGATACATCGAATTTTCAATTTCTTTAGTTCTCATTGTCGCATAATAAAATAGGTTAAAAACAACAAGAGAAAAAAGCAACAATAAAGCTCTTAAAAAATCTATACGAAATTGTAACCAAGGATCTTCTGCATCTATTTTACAGATATAGTTAAATTCAAAAATGGCTAAATAATACGTTAAAGCAACAACTGGTAATGCAATCCCCAATGTTTTAATCAAAATCTTTAGGCTATTAGAAAAATCCATGTTAGATTTTAATACATTTTGGTTATTCTTTTTTATTAACCAATCATTTATTTCCCATGTGAATAGAAAAAATATAATAGCCGATACATAATAAAAAATAGGCTCGTTAATAGGATCTTCACTAAGCCCATTCTCTTTATCGTTAACAGTAAGTTTTATCAATAAAAAAACAATATTGATAACCAGAATTCTATAACCTATTTTTTTTATCCGAGTAGTTTTTTTAATCATATAAACGCTGTTCTAACAATCATCATATTCAAATATACTGAGTACCAAGTTAAAAAAAACGACTTTCTCATTTCAATTGTCATATAACAACTTAAACTGTTAGTGTTTTTGTTTAAGCTGAAAAACAAGCAAAAAATAGCTGTACGATAATTCAAAGATTAATTTAAACAATTCAAGTTGTAATTAAACAGTTCAAAAAAAGTGGTTTTATTTTTTACGTTTTAACCTTCAAATTTGACCTAAATCAATTAAAGAACAAAATGAAAATTATATTAAAGTTATTTATTCTATGTGCAACATTTACACTGCAAGCACAAACAGGAACTATTAAAGGACAAATAATTGACAAGCAATCGGAAATTCCACTTCCAGGAGCTACCATAGAATTATTAAATCAAGATAAGGCTATAGGAACAATTACTGACGAAAATGGATACTTTACATTAAATGATGTTCCTTTGGGTAGACAAGCTATTCGTATAAGTTATGTGGGTTACGAAGCTATAACACTCCCTAATTTAGATGTAACTTCTGGTAAAGATGTTGCTATAAACGCAAGTTTATCGGAAGCCTTTGGGGCTTTAGACACTGTCATTTTAACCTCTGGAACGAATAAAGACAGGGCAGTAAATAAACTCGCAGCAATTTCTGCCCGCCAATTTAGTATGGAAGAAGTTGGTCGTTTTTCTGGAGGCCGTAGTGATGTTGGTAGACTCGCAGCAAACTTTGCTGGTGTTTCTGCACCAGACGATAGTAGAAATGACATTGTAGTTCGTGGTAATTCACCAACAGGATTATTGTGGAGACTGGAAGGAGTTCCTATACCTAGCCCTAATCATTTTGCCACATTAGGAACAACGGGGAGTCCAGTGTCTGCCTTAAATCCTAACATGATTAAAAATTCCGATTTTATAACTTCTGCTTTTCCAGCAGAATATGGAAATGCCTTAGGAGGTGTTTTCGATTTAGGGTTTAGAAAAGGAAATACAGACGACTATGAATTTACAACTCAAGTAGGTGCTTTCACAGGAGTTGAAGCCATGGCTGAAGGACCTTTAGGCAACAAACAAGGTTCTTTTTTAGTTGCAGGAAGGTATTCCTTAATTGGTCTGGTAGGAGGCGCTGGTACATCTGCAACTCCTAACTATAGCGATATCTCCTATAATATTGACTTAGGAACTGGTAAGCTTGGTAACTTTTCACTATTTGGAATTATTGGAAATTCAAATATTGACCTTTATGGTGATAAAGTGGAAAAGGACGACCTGTTTGCCGCAGAAGACGAGGACACATTTGTTAAATCTAATTTCCATGTTTTGGGGCTTAATCATCGTATTACGATTGGTAAAAAAAGTTATATAAAAACAGTGGCATCTATATCGGGGTCTGGTAACAATTTTTTGGAAGATCGCTATATAGATAAGAATACACCAGATGAACGTGTTATTAATTATACAGAATCAGACAACAAACAAAACCGTATTACAGTTTCATCCTTATTCAATTCTAAAATAAATAATAAGATAACATTAAGAACAGGGATTCTTTTCGAAAACCTTAAATTGAAATCCTACCTAAGAGACCGAGATGAGCAACCAGATTTAAACAACGATGGTGATCCAGATTTTTTCACATTTAGAAATACAAATGAAAGTTTAAATTTATATCAACCTTATATTCAAGGACGTTTTAGACTTTCTGAAAAGTTGACTTTAAATGCTGGACTTCATTCTCAATACAGCTCTTTAAACAGCCAATTTGTATTAGAGCCCAGAGCCGCAATAAACTACAAAGTAGCCCCTAAACACAGCCTAAGTTTAGGTTATGGTATACATCATCAAAATGTACCGTTACCAATACTATTTCTAAATGAAGAGGTTAATGGTGAATCAGTACAAACCAATAGGAATTTAGACTTTGCTAGAAGTGAACATTATGTTCTTGGCTATGATGTAAAACTGGCTAAAAGCTGGAGAGCTAAGGCAGAGATTTATTACCAAAACATTACCAAAGCAGCAGTAGAAGCGTTTCCATCGAGCTATTCATCATTAACAGAAGGTGCCGATTTTGGTTTCAATAACAATGTTGTTTCTCTTAAAAATGAAGGTAAAGGTTACAATCAAGGAATAGAACTAACCGTCGAGAAATTTTTTAGCAACGGATTTTATGGATTATTAACCTCTTCTTTCTTTGAAAGTAAATACAAAGGCAGCGATGGTATAGAAAGAAACACGCCATTCAATAATGGTCTTGTTACAAATATGCTAGCAGGTAAAGAAATTACTGTTGGTAAAGCACAAAAAAATGTTTTGTTTTTCGACACACGATTTACAATTTCGGGAGGGCGTTATTATACACCAGCAGACTTAGAAGCTTCTCGTCAAGAGGGGTTTGAAGTTCTATTAGAAGACCAGGCCTTCTCTAAGCAATATGAGAATTATATGCGTTGGGATTTTAAAGTTGGTTTTAAAATAAATAGCAAAAAGAAAAAACAGTCGCATCAATTCTATGTTGATGTACAAAACTTAACTAATAGGAAAAATATTTTAGAACGTCGTTATAACCGTTTAACAAATAACATAGATCGGGTAGACCAAATGGGGCTCTTCCCAGATGTAGGTTATCGTTTTCAATTTTAATTTTTGAGTGATTGATTAATAGTTTGGTTTTTTAGTTCCAGGCAAGGACTTGTTTCTTGTCTGGTTTTTTTTTATTATTCAGATAATTTTGAAAGAAAAAATGATACGTAAAGAACAAAGCTTTATACCTTTAATTAAAATATTCTAAGTTTAAACCCTCGCATATTTCACGAGGGTTTCTTTTTATTATGGTAAAAGAGACAAATCCTTATAATAAATTTGTGTCAGGAAAATGCTAAATTATTTCTGATTTTCCGATACTAATTCATACAAGCTTGTTATCTTATTAAAACTTTTTGTTAGTTCGTTTGTGACTCTATAAACATCTATTAGATTAAAATCTCCTTCTAAAAACTTTCTTTTATTAGCTTGAAATTCCTCCCATGTTGCCATAACAGTACCAATTTCTTCCTCTGTCTCTGTTGTATTATACGTGTTTATTAATAAATAACTTATTACATCAGAAAACTCATCAAAAACCTTATCAAGTACAGCTTGATATTCTTCTTTCTTTTTAGGAAACATTTTTATAGCGGTAAAGTATAAGCATAACCTCTGAGACAACATTCTCTGCTTTCCTGATATATTAATTGTTTTAATAAGTTCTTGATCATTATTTTCAAAAAATTTATTATTGTAATTAGAATTCATTTCTATGCCCTGTACTACCTGATGACAAGTATTTAAGAGTTCTGTATTTAATTCCATGATCTGTAAGGAATTCTTAAGGCTTGCTTTTTGGTTTATTATGATTTTAAATTCACTCCAAAGACGATATACTTTTTTTATATATAATTTTGTAGATGAATTTTTAACATTCTGATTCAGAATATCTAATTGCTTTTCAAAAATAAATTTACTGGAGTTCAGTTCTTTTTTAATTTTCTCATTATTAACACCTTTAGATATTAATAAATATGCCTTCGACATCTTTTGGGATAACATCCTTTGTTTTCCCGAAATATTAATGGCCTTATTATAATTAATGGAGCCGAAAGTTTGAGTTTGGCCCATTACATTATAAATTGTTAATAACATAATAAGAATAATTGTGGTTTTAGTTTTCATGCTTCAAAGATTTAGAGTTAAATATTATAGGTTACAACTAAGTAAACCTACTTATTTTCTTACAAAGAAGCAAAATACCTACTTTTCATACTACTAAAAACACACAAAAGTCACTAGTTAAGTTCTCATTATCTGGTAGCAATTATGAGATATTGCTAATTCCAACGTATTTTAACATGGCCAAATTATCAAGAAGTTGATTTAAAATTACTAAAACTTTCATATACATAAAAGTTACTTAAATCTATATTTTTTTTACATTAAACTAAGTATTTACACCTAATTAGGGTTTAAACGGTACTTATTAACTTAATTCATAAAAAATTAATCACAGCTAAAAAGTAAAAGGAAGAATAAAAAAACTGATTAATTACCTGTGTCAAATACACTATCTAAATTAGCTCTTAGGTACCACTAATATATCATTGAAAATCCAACGTTTCATTAGTTCTTTATTAGTTGTTATTTCTGCAAACACATAAAGGTTAGACGCAAAACAAGGAGACGTTTCTGCTAACTCAATTAAAACTTTATCATCATAATAACTAGCATGTAAAAAATAAAGTTCTTTATCTTTAATTAATACATAGCCCACATGATTATCCAGTCCAACAAAATAAATCCCATCCTTATAAACTAAATTCAATTTGGTTTTCAATACACTAAAAGACACATTCGAAAATATTTTAAGCGCTGTTTTAGCTTGTAACACTTTGGCTTCGGTCAACCCTGCTTTTTGAGCCATTCTATACCTATTCAAATTAAAACCAAGGTGTTTTAAAGTTGTTGAAACAAAATAACCACAGGCTATCTCTCCTTGATTTGGGATGTTAGTATACCCATTAAAATCCCAAGGTGTGCCATACCAAAAAGGAACAATATCATTAATTAATTTAGAATACAAATAGTTTGAGGCACTATCTATTGCTTTTGAAGAATTCGATTCATATAGATTCTTAAAATAGCCCCTATCACCAACAATACCTTTTTTAATATTAGAGTAATTTCCTGATGGTTTAAAGTTAATATTGAGTTTTAAACTATCTAAAAAATCATCTTTAGTTTCAGCTTCAACTACACTTTCATAGGGCTTCTTTTCTGAGATATCCTCAACAAAAAGCACGCTGCTTTTAGAATCCTTACAACTAAATATTAGAATAAATAAAATAAAATGCCCACAAATTAATATGTACTTACAATGAGTCATGTAATAATAACTTTAAAATAGTTCACTATATAATCAATAACCTGTAACTAGTAAATTTCTAGCACCTCGAATACCACATTTTTGATAATAATGGTACGCCTGTGATGCGCGCGCTCTAATTTGTATATCATTTTCATTTAAAATCCATCCATCTAAAGCCCATTTTAAAGAATAAGCCTCTGGAGACATTAATCCTGTAGACCACACCAAAGGATTCGCTTTCGTTTGTTGTAAATAGGGTTTAAAATAATCTTTACTTATACAAGCTAAAATAATAGCATCTCGCTTATCTTCATTTAGGGCAGTAAAATTTCCTTTTACATCAAACTCCATCAATCCATCATGTCCTATATACGCTAACAAGTTTGAGTGCCCTCCAAATTTTAACTTTTGAGTACCATTTAAAATTACAATATCTTTTCTACCAGCTGTAGCTTCTAAAAAATCTATTGTCGTATTTTTTATATACTTCCCATCATAAGCATCTGCAAGTAAAAACGTATTAGATGTATTATGTTTAAATAGTAACCGTTCTAAAACAAAGGTATCAAGATTTACTTTTGTAGAAATAAGCGTCCAATCTTTACTCCTTTTAAAATAACTTTTAACACCATACATGGCACCCCAATATAAATTGTTTTTAGGGTCTTGACCATTACCTAATGTTTTAGAAACAGGAACGATGCCTTGATTTATGTTATCACACAAAGCTACATAAACATGAATTGTTTTTAATTCGGAATTATTCTGAGAAAAACTAAGGCATGACCAAGTAAGAAGAAAAATGATTTTTTTCATTTTATTAAAACGAAAAAAATTAAAAAATCTTGCAAATACATGAGACAGGCATACTTATTTGATAAAATTGGTAATCATTCATCAACCATATCCTTCTCAAAATACCACCACAGACTAGAATCGATAGACGTTTTCATTTTATTAATATCTACATTTTCTTTTAAAAAAACAGTAATATTTTCGTCTGCTCGATTTTGCCCGATACTTTCCCTAATTTCTATTAACTCTATCTCGTTAAAGTGCTCTAAATGTATTTTAATCTTCTTATCTAATGATTCATCTGTCAAAAAGATTTTGATAGTTTGTTGACTTGGGGAGTTTCTTATTTCGGATCTAAAAGGTAGCATAGCATATAATTTTAAGTAAGACAATTTACAGATTGCAGATGCAACACTACAAGTTAAGGATTTATTCTTATTTTTTATAATTATATTTAACAATGCACGATAAAAAAATAACAGTTCTCAACAATCTTTTATCTCAAATAGAGCAAAATATGCTCTTTAAAGACAAAAGTAATCCAACTATTTCTAAAGCTAGTGTGGGTTGGCAATTAGACCATACTCTAAAAGTTATAAATAAAGTTTTTGAGTCTTTAAATATTTCTAATCCAGACAATTATAAGCGAGACTTTAATGCTAAAAGAAGTATTCTATTTACATTATGCTACATCCCAAGAGGTCGGGTAAAAGCACCAAAAATGGTGAAGCCACCAGACTTAATTTCAGCGGCAGATTTACTAGCACAACTCAATGATGCTAAAAAACACATAAATAATTTACACCTTCTTAGCAAAAACGCTTATTTTAAACATTTTATCTTTGGCACCTTATCTAAAGCAAGAACACTTCGTTTCTTAGAAATGCATACCAAGCATCATTTAAAAATAGTTAAGGATATTTTGGGTAAGTAAATGAAGTTTATAAAAAGTACATAAGAGTCAAGAGCGCAGTAGAGAATTTTTAAAACTGTTACCTACAGGGTATCTTGACTGCGCGGGATGTGACAAATTATTTTTTAGACCTTCATCCTTACTAAATTTGCTTTATTCCAATAACTTCAGCTTCTTTAAATCGTGAAAAAAGAAATTCTTTTTATCGTTCATAGAAACAAATAATCCATTAGGAAACTTATCACCCAACGCTGCGGTTGTAACTTCACAACCATCTGTTTTGATAGTTCCTAAATTAATTTCTTTAATAAATGCATTCGTTTTTAAATCGAAAACATTAAACGTATGTGCCTGCTGGTTCGATACGATTAAAAACCCTTTATCTTGATACTTCGCTATGGCAATACCTTCAATATCTTTTTTGAAATACTCTTTACCAAAACAGTAAATTTCTTCATTTCCTTTTGAGGGCTCTGCGTAGTATTTACGAATACAATGCATCTCATCAGAATAATATACAATACCTGTTTCATCATCAACCGCTATAGCTTCTATTTCTTTTTTACCACTAAACGCCCCAAACTTCCTAACCAACTTAGAGTGCACGCCTAAACTATCTGAAGTTAAATGATATTGATACAAATAATCTTTTACTGGTCCTGTTTTTCGACCTACAATAGCATATAGTTTTTGTGTTTCTGGAGATTTGTATAGTGCTATGCCCATTGGTAAATTCGCTTCGGCTTTTTTTGCATCTGTAAAAACAGAAAACCCTCCGCTATCTAATGGTTTCATATCTGGAACAGAAAACAAACGTATTTTTTGGCGTTCTCTTTCGGTAAATATTATGACATCAACCTTTGTAGAATCGTTAATTTGGAAACCATATTCTAAATCAATATTATTTGGTCGTTTTAAATTCCTTATAGTTTTGTCTTCAATAATTTTACCATCCAAATTAAACGCATAAATAGCGCCTTCTGTATTTTTATCGGTACCAAAAACAATGCTTTTCGAAGCATCTTTCGGGTTAACCCAAATTGCAGGATCGTCTGTATCGTGTAGGGTTGTTTCGGTAACAACATCGGCTACAATTTCTGGCAATTTTGTAGCACATGCCATTAAAAAAACAAAACAAATAAAAATGATATTTACTTTAAATTTTTGCATAGTTATTTTGCTTTAAACAGATCATATTTTAAACCAAATGTAATACGTCTTCCGTAGTGCTCCACTTGCATGGTTCTATTTTTAACACCCTGAAAATAACGTAATGGCTGATCTGTAATATTATTTAAATCGAAATAAATACTAAACCCATTATTAAAAACATAAGACGCATTAAAATCTAATAAGAATTGCTCATCGTAATATCTATCTTCAAAAGCACTTCCTCCAATTTCATCTATATAGGCATCAGAATAGTTAACCGATAAGCGTATGTTTATATTCTTGCCAGCATACCCTAAAGAACCATTAAACATATTAGGTGCTGTACCTGGTAAATCTAAATCTGTTCTTTCATCACCATCAGAATTCCTAATCCCGTCGGCACTAGACTTTAAATAGGTATAGTTTAGCATTAAATTAAAATTTCTTGCAAACCCTGGTAAGAAATCTAATTGACGTTGAAACCCTATTTCTGCTCCAAAAATATTAGCGTCGTCACCATTTTGAGGTTGAAATGCATCAAAACCAGTAGCAGCATCTTCAAATTGAAAAGTATAAATAAAACCCTTTATACTTTTTTGAAAAACACCTCCAGAAATAATACCAACACTTTTAAAATAATGCTCTGCAATGACATCAAAATTCATTGAGGTGGTCGCACTTAATTCTGGATTTCCCAAAAACACTTCCTCATCATCTGCAACAACATCTATACTAGGCACCACATCGGCATAATTTGGTCTTGCCAAGGTATTTGTCCAAGCAAAACGTAATATCATATTATCGTTTACTTTATACTTAAAGTGAACGCCAGGCAAGACATTTACATAATTCTTATCTGCTGTTATAGTCCCTAAAATGTTCTCTTCATCTTCAATTTGATTACCAGTAGCTTCTGTTTTTGTACTTTCTACTCTTACACCAACTAATACATTCAATTTCTCTGATAATTTTTGGTTTGCCATGACATACCCAGCATAAACATCCTCTTTTACTTTATAATTCGCCCGAACATATTCACTTGGCACATCAGAAATATCGAATAACGATGCATTATTTAAATCTAATTGTCCTAAAAAGACAGGATCTATAAACTGTCCTGCGGCATATTTACTGCCTGCTAAAAAATCGGTATCTGTTTGATCTATTAATGGTAAAGCACTTAAATCGTCAAAACTGTTATTTGTTGGTTCAAACTCAAAGAAATTATTAGTTCGTTCTTTTTCTTTTATTTTTATACGTCCACCAAATTTCACAAAACCGTTTCCTTTATTAAAAAGATCTAATGGGTATTTAAAATTTGTAAAAAAGTTAAGGTCTTTTTCTTCTGTAAACTTATTCTCTTCCGTAATTTCTTTCAACTCAAAATTACTTAACGCCACATCACTCGGGTTTATAGCAGTAATAAATGGAGACTCCGGGTCTGATAGATTTTGATTTATAGCAAATGCATCATCAATTTCATATTCTACATAACGTTCGTTTAAACGTTCTTCTGAAGCCGAAGCATAAGCCCCTAACCAATCAAACTTTAATTTACCAAATAAATGCTCTCCTCCCAAACTATAGTTTTGCATACGTTGGTCTTCTAAACGTGCATTTTTATTTCTGTCATTATCAATACCACCTTTTGTTTGACGTCTTACCTTACCTTCATAACCAATTATACGCTCTGTACCAGAAGTAAATACTGGAGCTATTTTACGATAACGTAATCTAAAGCGGTTTTCTCGATCGTCTCTCCAGTTATACATTGATTTTAAATAGATTTTATTATTAGCATTAATTGCATAATCTAAATTAGCAGAAAAACTACGTCTAATACGCTGTACTAAATAGGTTCTAATATCATACTCTTCAATAAAAGGATTCACTTCAATATCATCTCCAGTAATTTCACTTTCTGCTTCATTTACCCATTCAGCTTCTACATTATCCGATCCAAAATCGCTATCATTAATAGATGTAGAAAGCATCCATCCAAACTTGTTATCTTTTGTTCTATCTCCTATTAAAAAAGATCCGTTAATAATTCTTTTATTAGTAATAAAATTAATTCCCGACCCTAAAGTTGTTGCAACTCTAAATCCGTTTGGAGAAGTTCTGGTTACTAAATTAACCGAACCACCTAAAGCATCTGCATCCATATCTGGAGTTACCGCTTTGTTAACTTCTATAAGTTGAATCATGTCTGATGGAATTAAATCCATTTGTACGTTTCTATTATCTCCTTCGGCAGAAGGGATTCTACTTCCGTTTAACGTCACCGAATTTAATTGAGGAGCTAATCCTCTAATAATAATATTACGAGCTTCTCCTTGATCGACCTGCATTGTAATTCCTGGAATACGTTTTACTGCATCTCCTATATTAGCATCTGGAAATTTTCCTATCTGGTCTGTAGAAACCACATTTGTAATATTCTGTTTATTTTTTTGGGAGTTAAGTGCTTTTGCTTGACCACTATTATAGCCTGTTATTAAAACACCTTCTAACTCTAAGTTTTCTGGTGTTATTGTTATAACAACTTCTGCTGTTACTTCTGCTTTAACAGTAACTTCTTTTTCTATATCTGCATACCCTAAATAGGTCACTTTTACTGTTTGGGTGCCAGAAGGAACGTTTACCAGTAAAAAACTACCATCAAAATCTGATATAGTTCCTTTATTTAATGATTCTATTAATACATTTCCAAAGGGAATTGACAAGCCATTTTCGTCAATAATTTTTCCTTGAATATTTCCGTTTTGAGAAAACCCAAAAAAAGAAAATGCCCATGCAATAAATAATAATACGCAATTTTTTCTCATGATTTTTGTTAGTTAAATACCAGGCGAAATAACAAAAATGAAGAGTCAAGAATTTTAAGTGTTTTTTATATAATTGTTATCTATACATAGAAAAAATCTTTGTTTTACCATTACCTAACATTAAGGATAACTTTTATAAATATGAGATTAAAAGGCAATAAAAAACCCTTCCTGTTTCCAGAAAGGGCTTAAATACTTTAAAAAGAAAATTATTTCTTAAACCTCAAAAGGCTCTATAGAAACATAAGATTTGTTATCTTTTTTCTTTGTAAATTTTACAACGCCATCAACATATGCGTGTAAAGTATGATCTTTTGAAGAGTAAACATTCTCACCTGGGTGATGCGTATTACCTCTTTGTCTAACGATAATGTTTCCAGCTATTGCAGCTTGACCACCAAATATCTTTACACCTAAGCGTTTCGATTCTGATTCTCTACCGTTTTTCGAACTTCCGACTCCTTTTTTATGTGCCATTTTATTTCGATTTTAGTTTTTTAAAATTAACTTAAAGCAGCAATTAAATCGGCTTTCTTCATAGAAGAAATTCCTTCAACTCCTTTAGCTTTTGCCATTTCTTTTAATTCAGCAACAGTAAGTTTGCTTAAATCTTGAGTAGCTTCTGCCTTTTTAGCAGCTGGCTTTTCTTTTGGTGCAGCAGCTTCTGCCTTTTTAGCAGCTGGTTTTGCTTTTGGTGCCTCAACTTCTGCTTTTGGCTCTGCTTTTTTAGTTGCTTTTGCCGGGGCAGCTTTTTTAGCTCCCGAAGCAGCAATACTTTCAATTACAATTTCTGTTAAAGATTGACGGTGACCATTTTTAACACGGTAACCTTTACGTCTTTTCTTCTTAAAAACTATAACTTTATCACCTTTAAGGTGTTTTAAGACTTTTGCTCCTACTTGAGCTCCGTCTATAGCGGGGGCGCCTACAGTTACTTTGTCACCATCTGCTACTAGAAGTACGTTATCGAAAGAAACTTTCTTACCTTCTTCTGTTTGTAAACGGTTAACAAAAACTTTTTGGTCTTTTTCAACTTTAAATTGATGCCCTGCTATCTCTACAATTGCGTACATAGCGTAACGTTTTTATTAATTAATTTGTTCAAAAAATGAGTGCAAATATACTGCTAATTAATTAAACTGCAAACGTTTTTGTTGATTTTGAATGATTATTTATTATTCGTTTTTCTATTAAAAAGTCTTCTAATATAGTAATTATTCAAAAACATAAAATAAAATTTCTTAAAAACTTTGGAGGGATTTTTTGGTTTAGATCGTTCTATAACAAAAATGTAAAAATGCTATTATTATGAAAAAACATCTCAAAGTAAAAACGAAAAAGATTAACGAATTTCTTAAAGAATTAACCACAGCTGCTTCATACGCCTTAAATCATTAAACTATAAACGTTTTCCTGATTTTTGGATAGTTTTTGTTATTGGTTTTAAAAAACTTGATAAAGACTATTCTATCAGCTAAAAAATTAAAGAAATTTTATGTTATCAATCGTTCTACACTCAAAAAACAAAAATGCTATTATCATGAAAAAAATTAAAAAACATTTCAAAGTAAGCACAAAAAAGATAAGCGAATTTATTAAAGAATTGCCAGCAGCTGCTTCACATACTTTGAATCATTAAACTACAAACAATTAAAGGTGGTTTTGAGTGATATTTCTGGTTTTTTTAAAAAACTGCATAACAGTCAATACGGCTACTACTGTTGTTGCTAAGCCCATAACAGCAACAACAAAAGTCACTAAACCAATATCTACGTTGAAATCACCTCTAATTGTTTTAAGTAATTCTGGTAAAAAAGCAGGATTAATTTCTGTAGCATAAAACAAGAAAAAGGCAGTAAATACCAATGTCGCTGTAAAGCCAGTAACAATTCCTGTTTTAAATCCTTCTCCATAAGCAAAGGCTTCTGGGTTTTCAAGTTTTTTTAAACGCACGGCTTCACAAATACCAAAAGCTGTAATTATAGCATTGAAAAAACTAAATGTTGGATTAGTATGTTTATTAAACAATGCTAAAATTAAAAAATATACTATTAGCATAGCACTTGTAAGGAGTCCAAATCGGACAGAAAGCGGTATATTTTTCATCTTTTTGCAAGTTTATGTGTACTTCAATTTCGTGAAAATTTGTGTATTATAATAATTTTGACGCTGTTATTTTATCAAAATCGACTGTTTTTAAGCGAATTAACTATGCTTCGGCGGCTTTTTGTGGGATAAATACACACCCAATAAGATAATTATACTTGCTATGCCCTGAAGAAGACTAAATGCTTCGCCATCTAAAAAACCCCACATTAATGCTACAATTGGCATAACAAAAGTAACCGAAGACGCGAATACAGGTGTTGACATATGCACAAGCTTATTAAACAATATTTTTGCCATAGCCGTACCAAAAAACGACAGGATAACAACATAAATCATCGCCATTTTAAACTCTGGGTTTTCGAAGGTTACTGCCGAAAAGAAATCTGTAAATAATAAAATAATGAATGCTGGGATAACAATAGCAACAAAATTACCTGTAGCTATTGTTAATGGTTTTACATGTTGTAAATATTTTTTAATAATATTTACATTCGCTGCATACATTAAGGTAGATAAAATCACAAAAATAGCATAGAGGTAATTTTGATCTGGATTTAAATGTGCGCCTTTCAATATTAATATAGTTGTGCCTATAAAACCTACAATAATACCTAATATTTGGCGTTTTGTTGATGCTATTTTAAAAACAGCAAACCCCAACAGAATTGTATTTAAAGGCACTAATGAGTTTAAAATAGAAACCACAGCACTATCTATTTCTGTTTCTGCAATGGCAAAGAAAAAAGAAGGAATAAAAGACCCTAAAATACCAGAGATAACAAGCCATTTCCAGTCAGGTTTTTTAATCGTTTTAATGGTTTTAAAACCTATTGCAAAAAGAAACAAACCTGTAATAATTGTCCTTAATGCACCTAATTGATAAGGCGTTATGCCCAGTAATGCTTTTTTAATTAAAATAAATGAACTCCCCCAAATTATAGAGAGTACAAAAAGATACAGCCATTTTAATTTAATACTATTCATATAAACCGAATAAAAAATTTGTTAAAACCTACTGTCCTTGTCTGCTGGCAGAAAGTTGGTACAGGTTTTTCGTCTCTGGTAAAAATGAAATTTTATATTTTACCGCTCCCAAAACTGTAAAAAAGGTAGTTCTTACCTCCCCGAAGGAAAGGTTAATAAAAAACTCCAACCCAAGGGTTAGAGAATTTTTAGTTTTGTAAGTCACAAAATTCTATTTTCGAACGCAATAAACAGCTTTATTTAGTAGTTTTGTAATTAAATTAATACTTATAAATAATGAACGCATTAAAAAATATTATAGCAATTGCAATGGTAGTATTAATTACTATGGGTTGCAAAAATGAAACGAAACCAGAAGTTAAAACTATAGAGGTTGCGACTGAGTCTACTAAAGAATTAGACCCAAATGCTACCTATGCCAAAGCAGAATTTACTATAGATGGTATGACCTGCGCTATTGGATGTGCAAAAACTATTGAGAAGAAAATAGCGAAAATGGAAGGTGTAAAATCGGCTACTGTAGATTATGACAGAAAACTTGCTATGGTAGAATATAATGAAGCTAAAGTAACACCAACTTCCCTTGAAGAAACTGTTACTAAAGTTGCCGACATATACAAAGTTAGTAACATGAAAACGGTTGAAGGTTTTTCAACTAAAAAAGCATGTGCTGCAGATTGTACGAAAGCATGTTGTGCCAATAAAACAGATGCAGAGAAAAAAGCATGTGCCGCAGATTGTAAAAAAACATGTTGTACTAAAAAGGTTCAGGCTTAATTTAGAAACAACTAATACCTCATTTTTATAAAAGGCATTGAGAACACTGTTACCAAAACATGTTCTCAATGCCTTTTTTAGATTGTAAAAGTATCCCTTTTGCCAGAAAAATTGTTAGTTAATTATTATCGCTACTTATAAGCAAATACATTTGCAGAACAATAGAGAGATCAAATTTTTCCATAATATAGAAAAACAATATACTGAGAGACTATAAAGCCTCTATATTAAAGACAAAAGGGAATTGAATACTTACTAATTTTATTTGTACCATAATTGATACAAAAAATTATAAGTATTATAAATTTTCATTTTCTTATCTGGGCGCAAAAGTATAATTATTATATTAAATTCGTACTACTCACGCACCATATGTACAACATCATTTGTTGTAATACTCAATTTTATATTTTTAACAATAAGATCGACAGAGATTAGTTCCCTATTATCAAAATATACAGCGGGAAATAATTTAAAAAACACATCGAACTCTTTTCTCGATAAAGTCCCTAACCCTGTGTTATAGCCTTGGTCTTCATAAATAATTCCAATAACCTTTAATGCTGTTTTACAATGTTTCTTAACTGTATTGGTTAAACTCGATTTATCAAGCAATACAATTAAAGAGGCTATGGTAATATAATACGATAGTAAAAAACGGTGGGGGGATTTCTCGGTTTCGGTTTCTGGCATAATTTAAATTTTAAGGTTAATAAAACGCAATTTTGAGGATCCCGATTTCATATCGGGAGCACTCAAAACTCTAAGTTGAACCGCACCTGTACTAAACTTGTTTCAGTATCTCAGGATCTAACAAAGTCTGGGTATTTTTATACTAGCTGACTAAAACAAGATAATTACCCAATAAAGCCTTTTGCGTGTGGAAACAAAAAAGGCGTGAAACTCAACTTATCGAACAGAGGTACTGGTATACCCACACAACAATAAGAGAGCTCACGCCTAGGTCGTGAGCCAATCTACTTATCATCTCGTGTGTTAAAAATTACCAGTTTTCTGTTCGAGATTCAAAGCAATTGCTTCAATATTTTCTATTTGAAGAATTGCAAATATATGTATTAAGCTACAAATATAGTAAAATTATCACATATCAACCAAATGGCTTACAATATTTATTTATTTAAAGTGAAAATTGCAGTATGGCTAAGTTGAAACCAGAAGATATTGCATTTAATAAAAAAACTGCTCTAAGAATAAAGGAATTAAGATTAAGAGCCAATCTTAGTCAATCAAAATTTGCAGAAACTCATTTTATCGATAGACAAATGATTAGTCGCTGGGAAAATATAAATGACCAAAGAGGAGTTTCTATTCATACAATAAATCGCTTCTGCAAAATGATTAATATATCCTTAAAGGAATTCTTTGATTCTGATGCTTTTTTATAAGAATATGAGTACTTGTTCTAAGATCAACTATTCAAACTAGTTTTGTAGTCTTGGGTAGGCTATAGTTATTTGGGAAATATACATAAGTCATCATCAATTACAAAAATGACCGAAGAACAAAATAAAAAATGGAATAAAATTCAAGGTTTTGAAATTGATGACATAGATTCTTCTTTTACATTTACAGATAGATTGGCAAGAGAAAATGATTGGACTATAGAGTATTCGTTAAGGACAATATTTGAATATAAAAAATTCATGTTTCTAATAACTATTTCCGATTTTCCTCTGACACCATCAGACCAAATTGACCAAGTTTGGCACCTGCATTTGCTTTATACAGAATCATATTGGATTGAATTTTGTAAATACACAATAAATAAAAACATTCACCACGGTCCCACAAAAGGATTAGAAGAAAAAACTCTATTTAAAGAACAATATTTGAAAACACTTCAGTTCTATGAATCAATTTTTAATGAAAAACCTCCAAAAGACATTTGGTTTGATGTTGAAACAAGATTTAGAGAGATTCACTTTACTAGAGTAAATAGAAAGAAAAATTGGGTGATTCCTAAACTACGATTTAAAAATTAATGAAAATACTCTCTAGAATAACGCCAGCAGAAACAATGCTTATTAAGGATTGTACTTCTGTACAATTAAAAGATTTAATGAAATATACTTTTATGGATTTGCTTCTAAAAAAAGTAATTGAAATTAAAGAAATCAGTAAAAAATCTCATCCTAGAGATAAATACATTAGAACCTATACTTACGTAGTTGCAGGTAAAAATTTCAGTAGATACAAACCAAAAAATCACGAGTTAATTTATTTAAGTCCATTTATAAAAAATCAATCAATCCAAATATTATTTAAGCATTTTATAAAAATAGCTTATGACACTTCGAACAAAGCTTGGGGTTACAAAAAATTAACAAGAAGCAATCGAGAAATAAACCAATACTTTAAACAAACATTTTTTTTAAATCTATTTCGGCTAAATAAATTAACAGATAAAGGAATTAATTTAAAAAAAGAAATATCAAATTATTTATATGATATTGACAAAAGCATTGATAATCTTCTACATAATGATAAGAAAAAAGGATTAGAACTATTATTGAGTATTGGAGGAAACATCTTTTTACTTAAAAATTTAGATTTTCAACTTCTAAAAAAAATTGATAAGGAATTACTAAATCAACAGAAAGTTTTACATAACAAAACCTATGATCCCGATAGTGATTGGTGGTTGTATATAGACTTTTTTGAAGATGATTATACATTTGAGTCATACTTTGATAGTTTTAATGATACTCTAGATTCTTTTGATTCCGAATTTGACGCATCAGGTTGTTCTTCTTGCGATAATGGATGTAGTAGTTGTGGAGGATGCGGTGGTTGTGATTAAAAACTGGAGCAACAAGATAATCATTGCATAAGATTCTAAAAACTGCCTCCCCTGTTACCCCAAATTTGAGACAACTCGAAATTTCAATTAAAAATCACATACCATTGGAAACAAAAAAAGAAGAATTTGAATATTTTGCTAGAAACTAATTTAGTATAAACTCTAACCTTAAATTTGTGTAAATTACGCCCTTTTACGAACACTAAAAAAATGAGAACAACAATAATCATATTAGCAATTTTGACTTTAATTGGTTGCAAAGACAACGAAGAAAAAACAGTTTCTAAAAACGACCGATTAGAATTTATTCCAGAGCCAGACAAAGACTTAAGAGAGAAGTATGAGCAACAACAAAAAAATAGTTTGACAACGAACTCCTCTTATCAGGAATTTATGGGAGAAGAACTAAAGCCAATAAGAAAAAAACTTAGACCGCTTTCAAATAGACAAGAATGGACGGCTATAGACAAAAGAAAAATAGAAACTAAAAGTGCAAATGGAGTTGCTGTTTATTATTTTCTTCAAGATGAATTAAAGAAAGTCCGATTTCTTCAAAACACAGAAAACACAGACAGGCTCATAGAGTATTACTTAGAGAATGGCAGTCTATTTTTCGTGTTCGAAAAGCAAACCGACAAACTCGAACTAAAAAACGACCCAGAAAATTATGAGCCATATGAAGACAGTTTGTTTTTCAAAAATGATGAATTAATAAAAATAAAAAGTAATATGGATTGTGGTGCTCCATTTGCGGAAGATTACCGAAAGAAAATACAAGAAGATTTAAATACAGAATTTGTAATGTTATTTAATCGATTAAAGAAATAAAAGCTTCATCTTTATTAATATTTAATCACTCCTATCGCTACTATTTTTGGAAGCTAGGAGTAGCAAAAAGGACTTTTATTTTGCTAAATCTGTTTGTTTCTGTTTTGGTCTGTTTAACATCGATATTTATTAAATACATACCATTTATATACTTGAAAGAGTACATACAATAGTATCGCTAATTACACTTATAAAATTAAAAGGAAAATATAAAATGGCTGGAGAAACAAATTTATCTGAATTAGTAAAGGGAATGACTCCAAAGCTACACAATGGAAATTATGTCTTCCTAACCATAAAAGATGTTAGCAAAATTGATCGAAATGACACCATTTGTGAATTCAAAGAAAAGGAAGGAACAACAGTTGTTATTGAGAAAGAAAAAGCAGACGAGCGCAGTTTGAGTTATGAATATATTGCCTCTTGGATAACCCTTATGGTTCATTCATCTCTTGATGCTGTTGGTTTAACAGCCATATTTTCAACAGAATTAGCAAAAAACAACATTAGCTGCAATGTAATTGCTGGCTATTATCATGATCATATTTTCGTTAATAAAAAAGACGAGGATAAGGCAATCAAAATTTTGCTAAAACTGTCTGGTCAATAAGAGAACCGTTTGTTAACACTTTATTCTAGGAAAAGCACTCGCCAAGTTCTTCTAAGCGTCGCTATGTCACCCTGTGTTTGCAAGAAGGCATTTAAATATAAAAATTTTGGTTATCTGTAGAATATGGTAACCCATAAATGATAATAATTAAATAGGGAAACCCATTAAGTTTATAAAAAAGGAACTGGATATAGTCTGGTCACAAACAATCTTTGAAAGAAAAAAAACTACACTTATTCCTTCGAAATTAGAATCTTCGAAGCGCTGGTATTCGTATTAATGCAGCTACAAGCAAGACACCACTAATATTGATTATTTACCGTAGTTTTGGTTTTTTAAATAGAAAAGCCAAAAATGAATCTATTCGATATTTTATTCTACCACATATTCTCTCGTTATAAGCCCAAATACAAGCAAAAGGCTAATAGCATTGCCATTACTTATGTTACATTTTTACAAGTTGCTCTGTTATTGCTTTTAGGGATTTTCTTTGCTGGCTTTTTTAAACAAATGAATATGGTTACTATGTCGTCTGCCAAGGCATGGACCTTATTTGTGTTGGTATCGATTTTTATTTATTTTAAAAACTGGATGCAGTACACTGGTAAAAAGCGGATGATGATTAATGCTAAAATGAATAAAAAGAAAGTACAGCCTTATAGCATTTGGCTGCTGTGGGCCTTGCCTATTGCGACTTTGGGGATGGCTTATGTTATATATCAGGCGGTTTAATTATGAATTTATTGAAAGCTTATGTATGTGGTTGTACCTCCTTTGTTATGGCATGAAAATCTCTCTTCGTTATGTGAAGTTTACGCCCTAAATTGCAAGCTGCGAAGCACAGGATGGCATGTTAAATCTAAAAAAAACGAAACAAAATAGTAAAATGATATCTGATTATTTAGTCAAAATACACCTAAGACTTATTAATTTCTTTATAAGTTTATTTTTGTTATCCTTTTTGACTCTTAGTTGTTCTAACGAGAAAAATGAACATTTGTGCAGTTTTAAAAACGATGCATATACTATTTCTATAGAGCAAGCATTTATAACTTCTGCTGCAGCTTTTGGCCCTCAATATATCCAGATTAAAATAGCATCTTCTAAAGAGGAGGAGCATTTTATTTCCGATAAATTTGAGATTAAAAATGATGGTGCGAATTTATATTGTGACACAAATTTTAAACTTGAATGGATTTCTAAGAATCAATTTTACTTGAGTATGATTGGAGAAGAGCAGTCATTAAAAAAGGTCTTGTTTGAAATAAAAACGCCTTTATCTAAAAGTGTGTATACAAAAATGCCGTAATTTATTGATTTAGGGGGGGCTTAATAAGCGTTAAGTGAAAGAATATAATCTTTTGAGTGATTGTTTATATCGAAATCACGTTAAAATCTATATTCTTTGTTCTAACAGCAAAGCGGTCTTAATTCTTTTAAAACAATAAGATAAAAATCACTTCTTAAAAATAGCATACACAGGAAAATGGTCACTATAACCCCCTTTGTATTTTTTACCAACATAAGTTCTAAAAGGTGTGCCTTTGTATTTCCCACTAAAGAGTTTTAAAAAATCTTCATCAAAAATATTGGCAGTACTAAACTCAAATTCGTTAGTCGTACTTTTAAAAAAGTTTGTTGAGAATATAATTTGATCGAATAAATTCCATTGCCTGTTGTAGTTTGTTGTACCCCTATTATAAGATCGTAAGGTTTCCATGGGATTGTGTAAATTGAAACCTTCTACAAGTCGTTTTATGCTATTGCTGGAAGGATCATCATTAAAATCTCCAATAATAATAATTTTTGCATCTGGATTATCGTTACGTAAGGTTGAAATAACCTCACCAACTTTATCAGACGAAGCTATACGTTTGTGTTCTGTTTCTTTTTCACCTTCTCGCCTAGATGACCAGTGGTTTACAATAACATGAACTTTTTCGCCATCAAGCAAACCAGAAACCAATAAGATGTCTCGTGTATAATCTGGTGATCCGTCATCATCAAATAGTTGAATGGTAAACGTTTCGGAAGTGATTACTTCAAAAGCAGTGGTATCATACAATAAAGCAACATCTATACCGCGTTCATCTAAAGAATCGTAGTGTATATAATCGTAATGACATGCTTTTAAATGTTTCGATGTAATTAAATCTTCGATAGCAGAAGCGTTTTCAACTTCGGCTAAACCAACAAGAGCAGGGTGTTTTCCAGTTTCCTTTCTTCCAATATTAGAAATGGCAAAACTTAATTTTCTAAGTTTATCTCCATAACGTTTAGGAGTCCATTTTTTAGCAGAATTAGGTAGAAAATCATTATCGTTCGTGTGTTTGTCATCAATAATATCGAATAAATTTTCAAGGTTATAAAACGCTACAGTTTGTAAATCGTGGCGCACGGGAATATCATCGTAAGAGTCTGTCATGAATCAAAAATAGGCTTAAAAATATAAAAATAATAATACCTGTAAATGTTTAACTTTGCAATATGATAGAAAAGAAAGAAATTACTTTAGAAAAAGCTGTTTTAATAGGCATTATTACTAAAGATCAAAATGAGGTAAAATCTAAAGAATATTTAGATGAACTGGAGTTTTTAACCTTTACCGCAGGCGGGTATGCTGTAAAGCGTTTTACTCAAAAAATGGAAATGCCAAACTCTAAAACATTTATAGGGACAGGTAAGATAGAAGATGTACGTCAGTTTATAGAAGATAACGATGTTGGTACCGCTATTTTTGATGATGAATTGTCTGCTGCTCAGGAACGGAATATTAGTAAAATTCTTAATGTTAAGGTATTAGATAGAACCAATTTAATCCTCGATATTTTTGCACAACGGGCACAAACCAGTTATGCCAGAACCCAAGTGGAACTAGCACAGTGTGAATATTTATTACCACGATTAAGAGGGATGTGGACACACCTTGAGCGCCAAAAAGGGGGTATTGGTATGCGTGGTCCTGGAGAAACTGAAATAGAAACAGATAGACGTATTGTACGTGATAAAATTGCTTTACTAAAAGCGCGTATAAAAACTATTGACAAACAAATGGCAGTGCAACGTGGTAACCGTGGTAAAATGGTACGCGTGGCATTGGTTGGTTATACTAATGTTGGTAAATCGACTTTAATGAACGTGGTTAGTAAGAGTGATGTTTTTGCCGAGAATAAACTGTTTGCTACTTTAGATACTACGGTTAGAAAAGTAGTGATTCAAAACCTACCTTTTTTATTAAGCGATACGGTTGGGTTTATAAGAAAGTTGCCTACCCAATTGGTAGATAGTTTTAAGAGTACACTCGATGAGGTAAGAGAAGCAGATTTGTTACTGCATGTGGTTGATATTTCGCATGCTAATTTTGAGGAACATATCGAGTCTGTTAATAAAATATTAGGTGAAATAAAAAGTGGCGATAAGCCTACCATCATGGTATTTAATAAAATAGATGCCTACGAAGCAGAACCTTTAGAGGAAGATGATCTGGAAACGGAACGTACAGGAAAACACTTTTCTTTAGATGAATGGAAAAGTACCTGGATGAGTAAAGTAGGTAATAATGCGTTATTTATTTCTGCAATCAATAAAAGTAATTTGGAAGACTTTAAAAAGCGTGTTTACGATGAGGTTCGCGAAATTCATGTTACACGTTTTCCTTATAACCATTTCTTATATCCAGATTATAATGACGAAGATTTAGAATAAAATATTGATTTAGTTCGATTCGTATTTTTTTAATTCTTAAATACAAAAAATGCACTTCTTTTTTGAAGTGCATTTTTATTATTTATATGCTGTTACTTATATGTTTTAGAATTTGTAGTTTAATCCAAACATCCAATAACTTTGCAGATCATTATCAACATCTTCAAAAGAAGTTGCAGTAGGAGGTGTTTGAGCTAAAGCATAATTAAGAGCTTCTTGCTTGTTGTTTCTAAGTCCAAAATCAAAGCCTACACCAATCATTTTCCATAATGTATAGCCGAAAGAATTGGTCCATGTCCAGTTTGATAAATTTGAACTCTCATAACTTTGAAACATCGAAAGGTTTGTTTTAAAGCTAATAGCGTTAATTTGTCTGGTATAGTCAATAAGGATTTTTGCACCTAATGAAGATTCAAAAACGGTATCTTCTTTACTAAACACAAAGTTGTAGTTTCCAGGGTGTACAACAACAACAAGATCTTTTATTGGTGTCCAGGTAACCCCGACACCTAAATCTAAATAACCAGGATCGTTGAAGTTACTTAATATAGTCGTTCTGTATTCCCCTAAGCCAGATAGAGCAAATTTTTCACTTAGTTTATGTCCATACAAAGAGGTGATGTTAAAAACATCTGTCGCTTCTTTAAAAGAATCACTATCTGTTGGATCGTCTTTATCATCTAGTTTTACCCAAGATAAGTTTACATTAGCACTATTCCTCCAAAAGAATTTTTCTTTATTCAAATTTGCAAAGGCATTAACAGTAAAACCAATATTTCCTGAATTGTTATTAGGTGTCCCCTGTGCATACCAGTTTTTAAAACTAGAAACACTACCTCCAATAGTACCAAAAGCTCCTTTTTTCCATCCTGGTAGCGCATCAATTTTTGCTTGAATAGCATCAACACGTCCTTGAATAGCTGCAATAGAATCCTTTTTAGGACCTTGAGCCGCCTTTAGTTCTTCTAAAGTTTCTTGTGCATTTATTGAAGTAATTCCAATTAAAAAGGTAAGTAATAATGATAGTTTTTTCATTTTAAGTTTATTAAAATTTGAGTTAATAGTTGGTTAGACCCTATATATACGATATAGGTCACAAATAAAGATTATTTGTTTTTATATAGAGGCACAGAAGAGCACGCTTCTCCATACATAATAGACTTAGCAATAGGTTTTAATTTATTGGTAAGCATAATATAGGCATTTTGTGGTACGGGTTTTTTAGAACATCCTTTCACAATAATTGGCTTGTCTTTAAATTCGGTAACATCCAGTTGATTTAGGATGTCCTGATATATAGAGGTTTCCAGTGTTTCTAAATCACCTATAACAATTTTTTTTGCAAAAGGTTCTAAATGAATGCTAAGAAGCATATAGGCCCATCCTGGTATAATAGCATCACTACTGCATGTTAATGCTATATAATTATCTTGATACTGCGCCCAATCAAATTCTAAAACTTGGCGTCTAAAATCCTTTTCACGTAACACAAAGCCTTCAAACAACCAATCTTTAATATCAAATATAACACGTTTGCCTTCAGGATAAAAATCCTCAAGATCTATAGTTATTAAATGACTATTTGCTACGCGATTTATGATGTCGTCTGGCATTTTTTACTTATCAAATTTATTATTTCGTTGAAATCAAAACTATTGCTGTAAGATGTCCTATATTTCCAATTCCCTCCATTTATCTTTGAAATTTTTAATATCCAAGAATCTGTATCAGAAAATATTTGAGCAGCTAAAGAAGACAAAATGTAAAGTTTCATATACCAAATATTATTTGGATTATAATGTTTTATGTTCTTGACTTCTGAATAATTAAATTTTCGATATTCCCAATAGTCAATTGCTTTAATTTCAAAATGACTTTCAAAAATTTTAATTGAAGGAAACCCTTTTTTTACAAATATTAATTTTTCGCTTGTCATTACTCACTACTACAAACTGAGACTGAACACTGAACACTGAACACTGAACACTGAACACTGAACACTGAACACTGAACACTAAATTAAAGCATCCCCAATTCTAACTTGGCTTCTTCACTCATAAGTTCCTGTGTCCAAGGTGGGTCGAATGTAATTTCCACTTCAGCACTTTTCACATCGTTTAAAGATTTCACCTTTTCTTCAACTTCTAAAGGTAATGTCTCTGCCACGGGACAATTTGGTGTCGTTAGAGTCATTAAGATTTTTACATCGTAATCTTCATTAACAAACACGTCATAAATTAATCCTAATTCGTAAATGTCTACAGGGATTTCAGGATCGTAAATAGTTTTTAGAACGTTTACTATTTTTTCGCCTAATGCGCTTGTATCTATCGTTGTTTCACTCATATTTCTAATGTTTAATCGTTTACCTGTTTAATTGTTTAATCGATTTTACGATTACACGATTCAACAAATCAACTAATTTAACTGTGTTTGGTATGCTATGGCGTACATTTTAAGTTGTTTTACCATACTCACTAAACCATTGGCTCGCGTTGGAGACAAATGTTCTTTTAAACCAATTTTATCTATAAAATCGGTATCTGCGTCAATAATATTTTTTGGGTGCTGGTTCGAAAAAACCCGAATTAAAATAGCAATGATCCCTTTAGTAATAATGGCATCGCTGTCTGCTGTAAAAGCTATTTTATCGTCTGTCATTTCGGCGTGTACCCAAACTTTACTTTGGCAACCTTTAATAATGTTGCTTTCCGTTTTGTATTGGTCGTTAATTAAAGGCAAATCTTTACCTAAATCAATCATATACTGGTAACGTTCTTCCCAATCATCAAACATTGAGAATTCGTCTATAATTTCATTTTGGATGTCTTCAATACTCACAATTACAAATTTTAATTTTGTTTCCTCCAACATTGTCAAGAGGTTGTAACTAAATTTGTTTTCTAATTTAGGTCTCGACTGTGCTCGACCTAACAAATCTCTTTTACATTACAAAAATACAACAAGAAAATTTCCTATTCAATGTTTTCTGAAATAGATAGTATTTGTTTAACAAGAGAGGCTATTTCTTTTGGCGGATTTCCGTGATCGAAAGCTTGTGTTTCGTAGGTATTACCATTGTAAATAACTTTTAGTCTTGCTATAGCGGCTCCATCAAAAAAACGATTTTCTGAAGGGGCTTTTAAATTGGGTATGTTTTCAACATTAACAGGTTTAATGGCCTCTAAAAGATTATTCCAATGTGCTTCACTGCATGTTTTACTAAGTGCAGGAGAGTCTCTTTTGTCTTTAAGGGAGATATTCTTTTTATTGATTTTAATGTTTTTATAAACACCTCTCGATTGTGCTAGATATTCAATTGAAAGCGCTTCTTCTTTTATGTTAGATTCTGAACAGCGATTATATACAAATACTAGGATTAGTAATATAAAAAGGAATTTCATAGGATTTAATTTTTTATAGGGACATTACAAAGAGTGAGTCAAGATTTAAGATAGCATCATTTTTGCTTTCTTAACACCTTCAACTAACGTGTCAATCTCTTCCTTAGTATTATAAAATGAAAAAGAGGCGCGAACCGTTCCTGGAATATTATAAAAATCCATAATTGGTTGTGCGCAATGGTGGCCTGTACGAACAGCGATTCCTAGTTTGTCTAAAATAGTACCAACATCGTAAGGATGTATATTCTCTAAATTAAAAGAAATTACTGATGTTTTGTTTTTAGCGGTTCCGTATATTTTTAAACCTTCTATTTCTAGTAACTTTTGTGTAGCATAATTTAATAAGTCATTTTCGTAAGTAGAAATAGCATCAAAACCTATAGTATTCATATAGTCGATCGCTGCTCCAAAAACAATACCTCCTGCGATATTAGGTGTGCCAGCTTCAAACTTGTGTGGTAAATCGGCATAGGTTGTTTTTTCAAATGTGACTTCGGCAATCATTTCACCACCACCTTGATAAGGCGGTAATTTATTAAGCCATGCTTCTTTTCCATAAAGCATACCAACACCTGTGGGGCCACACATTTTATGAGCCGATGCTACATAAAAATCTACATCTAATGCTTGAACATCTGGTTTTACATGCGGGCAAGCTTGAGCACCGTCAATTAAAACGGCTGCACCAACCTCGTGTGCTTTTTCTATAATATATTCAATAGGATTAATAGTTCCTAAGGCATTTGATATGTGATTTAAAAAAACGAGTTTTGTATTTTCAGACAGTAAATTATCAAAAGAACTCATCACCAATTCACCTTCTTCATTCATTGGAATGACTTTGAGAATTGCCCCAGTACGTTCGCAAAGCATTTGCCACGGTACAATATTACTATGGTGTTCTAAGGCTGAAACGATAACTTCATCCCCTTTTTTTAGGAGGGAAGAAAAGCCATTTGCCACTAAATTAATGCTATGTGTTGCTCCCGAAGTTAATATAATTTCATGTGAAAATTTAGCATTGAAGTGTGCTTGTATTTTTTGACGTGCTTGTTCGTATAAATCGGTTGCTTCTTGACTTAAAGTATGCACACCACGATGTATATTAGCATTGTAGTTAGAATAATAATCTACAATGGCATCAATAACTTGTTGTGGCGTTTGCGATGTGGCTGCATTGTCAAAATACGCCAACGGTTTGCCGTTTACTTTACGAGAAAGAATGGGGAAGTCTTTTCTTATGTCTTGTACGTTGAACATGGCTTGAAATAATTAATGTTGTAGTTAGAGATTCCCTCCTTTGAGGCATGACAAAATACTATAGATCAAATCCAATATCAACACCTAATTTATTAGCAATAATTTTAGTAATACGTTGTTTCATTTCTGGGATTTTAACCGAGCTTAATACATTATTACTAAAAGCGTACATTAAAAGTGCTTTGGCTTCTTTTTCTGGAATACCACGTGAACGCATATAAAACATAGCACTTTCGTCTAGTTGACCAATGGTACACCCATGTGAACATTTAACGTCATCAGCAAAAATTTCGAGTTGTGGTTTCGTGTTTATTGTTGCTTTATCGCTTACTAAAATGTTGTTATTTGCTTGAAATGCATTGGTTTTTTGAGCTTCTTTTTCTACAATAATTTTCCCATTGAAAACACCTGTTGAATTCTCTCCAAAAATGCCTTTGTAGTCTTGATGGCTTTCACAATTTGGTTCTATATGATGTACTAATGTGTTGTGATCTACATGTTGTTTTTCGCCAATAATCGTAACCCCCTTTAAGATGGAATCAATGCGTTCTCCTTCTTGAAAGAAGTTTAAATTGTTGCGTGTTAGTTTACCTCCAAATGCAAAAGTATGCACAGATACTACGCTTTCTTTCTTTTGTTTTATAAAGGTATTGTCTATTAACGATGCGTTTGAATTATCGTTTTGAATTTTATAATAATCTACAATAGCACGCTTATTTGCGAAAATTTCGGTAACACTGTTTGTAAGCACAGGATTGTCACTTAAACTTTGATGGCGCTCTATGATTTGTACATATGAATTTTCGTCTGCCACAATTAAATTTCGTGGTTGCAACATGGTTGCAGATTCATTTCCTGTTGAAAAGTGTACGATTTGAATTGGCTTTTCAACCATTTTATTTTTAGGAATATGAATGTAGGCGCCTTCATTCGAAAATGCTGTATTTAGCGAAGACAAACTGTCTTTTGTTGCTGCTTTATTGAAATAATTTTCAATTAAAATACGATATTTCGGTTTTGTAAGTGCCGATGACATTAGGCAAACATCTATCCCGTCGTGAGTGGTTTGTGATAAGTGAGATGAATATTTACCATCAATAAATACAATTTTATAGGTATCTATATCGTGGATAAAATATTTTTTAATGTCTTTATATTCTATAGCGTTTTCCTGTTGTGGGAATACACTATAATCTTCTTTTAGTACTTTATTTAAGGAGGTGTATTTCCAAGCTTCTTCTTTTTTCGTTGGAAAGCCTTTTTCTTCAAATATTTTAATAGCATCATTTCTTACATCATGTACATAAGTGTCTATATCTATTTGATTTTCAAATACTAGAAAGGATGATAATAATTTTTCTTTTAAATCCATCTTATTCAGTTTTCAGTCGCAGTGCTCAGTATTCAGATAATGATTACTAAACAAGAAACTGCTTACTATTTTTAGGGTTTGAATATTCAGTTAAAAGTGAGCGAACTGCAAACTACGACTGAATACTTCCAACTAATTTTAAGCGTTTACTTCTTCTTTAATCCAATCGTAACCTTTTTCCTCAAGTTCGTGAGCAAGTTCTTTTGTTCCAGATTTTACAATTTTTCCATTGTATAATACGTGTACAAAATCGGGAACGATATAGTCTAATAAACGTTGGTAATGTGTAATAACAACAACAGCATTATCGTTACTTTTAAGTTTGTTTACACCATTGGCAACAATACGTAAAGCATCTATATCAAGTCCAGAATCGGTTTCATCTAGTATGGCCAGTTTTGGTTCCAACATAGCCATTTGAAAAATCTCGTTACGTTTTTTTTCTCCTCCAGAAAAGCCTTCGTTTAAAGAACGTGATAAAAACTTTCTATCAATTTCTAAAAGCTCAGATTTTTCACGAATTAGTTTAAGCATGTCTTTAGCAGGCATATCTTCTAATCCCTGTGCTTTTCTAGTTTCGTTGATAGCTGTTTTCATAAAATTGGTTACAGAAACACCAGGAATTTCTACTGGATATTGAAACGATAAAAACACACCTTTGTGAGCACGTTCTTCAGCTGCTAATTCATCAATATCTTCACCGTTGAATTCAATATTACCCTTCGTTACTTCATACTCTTCTTTTCCTGCGATAACAGAAGCTAATGTGCTTTTTCCAGAACCATTTGGTCCCATGATAGCATGTACTTCACCCGCTTTTACTTCAAGGTTTATCCCTTTTAAAATGCTTTTATCTTCAACACTTGCGTGTAAATTGTCAATTTTTAACATACTTTTATTTAGTTTCCTAATTTTACAACCTTATTATCTTCTTCCTTTGGTGCTGTTACGTTTAAAATTTCAACAATTTCAACTTTATTTTCCCAAAGTATTTTTTCGTCTTTTTGATTCGTAATTCTTCCTCTAATTTCTACAGAAACCATATCTGTAGGTGCTGTTTTGAAAGCTTCAGCTTTTTTATTTAGCTCATGCATTTTATCGGTAATTAAAACACCATAAATATTTGCATGCGTTTGTAAAACTGCAGCACCTTCATGAAAAACAAAATCTCCTTTTAAAAGTGTTAAACCATCACTTTGTTTGGCTGTTTTTTCAAGGTTATCTAGAGTTGTAGTTTCTTCGGTAACTTGCGATTTTGTTTCATTTTTACAGCTTAAAAATGCTGTTAGAATCATTGCAGTAAAAAATGCTTTTTTCATTTTTAAAATTTAGTTTTAATTTGATGAGACACTTCGATGGTACTCGGTGTTACATTTTGTTAAAATTTATCTAGCCTACACTTCCTTCTAAACTTATTTCTAATAATTTTTGAGCTTCTACAGCAAACTCCATAGGGAGTTTATTTAAAACTTCTTTGCTAAAACCGTTTACAATTAAAGCAATGGCTTTTTCGGTATCTATACCACGTTGATTGCAATAGAAAATTTGATCTTCACCAATTTTACTGGTGGTTGCTTCGTGTTCTATTTTAGCCGATTTATTTTTTGCTTCTATATAAGGAAAGGTGTGTGCACCACATTCATTTCCCATTAATAAACTATCACATTGAGAAAAGTTACGCGCATTTTCTGCTCTAGAATTTATTTGAACTAAACCACGGTAACTATTTTGTGATTTACCAGCAGAAATTCCTTTTGAAATGATTGTCGACTTGGTGTTTTTTCCCAAATGAATCATTTTGGTTCCTGTATCTGCTTGTTGGTAGTTATTTGTTACTGCTATGGAGTAAAACTCTCCCACAGAATTATCCCCTTTTAATATACATGATGGATATTTCCAGGTAACTGCAGAACCTGTTTCAACTTGAGTCCAAGAGATTTTTGCATTTTTCTCACATAAACCACGCTTGGTTACAAAGTTATAAACGCCCCCTTTACCTTCGGCATTTCCAGGATACCAGTTTTGTACGGTTGAGTATTTAATCTCAGCATCATCTAAAGCTATGAGCTCTACGACAGCCGCATGTAATTGGTTTTCGTCTCTACTAGGCGCTGTACAGCCTTCAAGGTAACTTACATAACTACCTTCGTCTGCAATAACCAATGTTCTTTCAAATTGGCCTGTACCTGCTTGATTAATTCTAAAGTAAGTCGATAATTCCATAGGGCATCTCACCCCTTTTGGAATGTAACAGAAAGACCCATCACTAAACACGGCGCTATTTAAAGCAGCGTAAAAATTATCTTTTTGAGGTACGACAGTTCCTAAATATTTTTTGACTAATTCTGGATGCTCTTTTATAGCTTCAGAAATACTCATGAATATAATGCCTTTTTCACCTAAGGTTTTCTTAAAAGTTGTTGCTACTGAAACGGAGTCGACAACAACATCCATAGCAACACCAGAAAGTTTCTTTTGCTCATCTAAAGAGATGCCCAGTTTTTCGAAAGTTGCCAATAACTCAGGGTCTACTTCATCTAAACTATCATATTTAGGTTTGCTATTAGGCGCAGAATAATATGAAATACCTTGAAAATCTGGTTTTTGATAATGTACATTTGCCCATTCTGGCTCGGTCATTTCTTTCCAGACACGAAATGCCTCTAATCTCCAATCGGTCATCCATTGTGGCTCTTCTTTCTTTTTAGAAATAGCGCGTACAATATCTTCATTTAAGCCATTAGGAAAGGTGTCTGATTCAATATCTGTATAAAAACCATATTCATATTCTTTGGTCTTAAGTTCTTCTCTTAAATCGTCCTCTGTATATTTATTACTCATTGTTCTTTTTAGTTATATAAGTCTTCCTTTAAGAAGATTTAAATGGGCTTTTATAATGAAAATGATTCACCACAACCACAGGTGCGGTTAGCGTTAGGATTGTTAAATACGAAACCTGTTCCGTTTAATCCTCCAGAATATTCAAGCGTCGTTCCAATAAGGTATAAAAAACTTTTTTTGTCAACGATAATCTTTACATCGTTATCTTCAAATACCTTATCGTCTTCTTTATTTTCTTTGTCAAACTTTAAATCGTAAGACAACCCAGAACATCCGCCACTTTTAACACCTACACGCACGAAGTCTATTGTAGGATCAAAGCCGTCATCAGTCATTAATTCAATAACTTTCTTTTTAGCAGTTTCAGAAACTTTTATCATATTATCTTTTAGTTAAATCTAGAAATGTGTTAACAATCAATTTATTAAGACAGTTTCTAAATAGGGTACAAATATACAATATAAGTCATGGATTACCATATAACCTAACATTATATTAGTATATAGTTTTATAGGTTTTTCTTATAAAAAAATAAAGAGCCTAATTATAAGCTCTTTATTTTTGTTTAAAGTTTTAAAAAGTTAATAGGTTAAACGATTTTTTTCGTTTTTGAGATAAAGAAAATGTTTTGTTTTTGGTCTTGGTTTACCTTTACAATATTTCCATTTAGATCAAATCTGAAATAGTTTTTACAGCACTTACAAATCAATTCTGGAGTGTTTAAAGTTGCTTTATTTAGACGAAAATAATTATGTCCAAAAGTAGTGCAAAAAAGGGATAAAGTTGCATTAGTTTTCATAAGCCTAATAATTTTCAGAACTATAAGTTAGGTAAAATCATACAGAAATGAAAGAAAAATTCTATTTTTTTGACGAAAAATCTGCTATTTTATGGTATTCGTCGTATTAAAATCAGTTATTATCGATAAAATGATAGTCTGAAAGTGTAAGCAGAAAGGCTTTCAGGTCTGCTTTATCTTGAGTAGAAAGTTGTACGCCACCTTGGTCTACTTTTTTCATTAAAGGATCAATAGTTGGGGAATTTTGCAATCCTTCGCTATAATGATTAATGACCTCATCGAGCGTTGCAAATCTGCCATCATGCATGTAGGGAGCTGTGAATGCTAAATTTCGTAATGAAGGTGATTTGAATTTTCCATTATCGGCAGGATCTCCTGTTACTTTGCCTAACCCCAGATCGGTAATTGTAGCATCCAGCCCATTGTTATGAAAAATATTATCTGTCCACAAAGGGTTTTTATCACTGCCATGACAATGAAAGCAATCCCCTTTTGTTTCATCCATAAAGACATTAAAACCATTGAGCTCTTGGGGTGTTAAAGTGACTTCTCCTAAAAGATATTTGTCAAATTTTGAATTAGAAGAGATTAAAGTGCGTTCAAATTGAGCAATGGCTTTGGTAACCAAGGTGGAATCTATTGTTGACGTCCCGAATGCTCGTTCAAATAAATTTGGGTATTCTATATGTTGTTGTAATCTTTGTTCTACTTGCGCCCAGGTATTATGCATTTCTAAAGGGTCTGTTACTGGTTGGAATGCTTGGTGCTCTAAACTAAACACGCGACCATCCCAAAAGAATTTCTCATCATAATTCCAAGCTAAATTAAATAGAGGCATAGAATTACGGTTCCCTAATAAGCCATCTATACCGTCACTAAATCGGTCTGGGTCTGTAAATGCGTTTTCTGGAGCATGACAGTTTACACATGCCTGTGAATTGTCTGCAGATAATATAGGATCGGAAAATAATTTTTTACCTAAAGCAATACCTTCAACCGTTTGTGGATTGTTGGTGGGAATAACAGGTGCCAATATGTTGTCCTGAAAAAGTTGTGGAATTTGCAATGGACTTGGTGTCGGAACATATTCATCTACACTTTCATTCGAACACGATAGGCAAACGAAAAAAAGCAGTATATAATATGGTGTCCATTTAAGCATTTTATTGATTTACTGCGCTTAAACTAAATACATCTTGTCCGTTTTGAAACATCATCATCTGGGCATTAAAATTTGGCATAAGCATATTATTTAAAGTATTTAAATCCCAGGTATTTGGATTTTTAAACCATTCGGCTATGTTCATGTTAATTTCAAAAGTGGCATTATTGGTGATGGTGACTTCCCCTAAATCAACCTCAAAAAAAGTATCTTGAAAAGTTGGTGTTGCTCCAGAATTATCTACAGCTCTTATGGTGTGATAAACATAACCTGTTTGGGTCGTTATATTATTAATAAACCTACCTTCTAACTGCATATAATGATAACCGCCTCCCAACAAAGCCGGAACACTCCAGGAAGCAGCGTTTAAATCGGGATAATTGTTGTTGTAATTGTCCTCATTGTTAAAACCAAAAGTAAAAGATACTTTACTATAAGAACCTTTTGGAATGGTTGTGGTTGGTGAAAAAGAAAGGTTCGTGTTGTTGGTAACATCAACTAAATTATAACCATTGAGGACAAATGTTTCTCCATCTGATTTTTGAAATGTGATGTTTGAAATGAGGTATCTTAATTTTGTAATACTTAATTCTTCACCATTCGCATTGGTATATTGAATGGTGCTAAAGTTGGTATTTGTAACCGTTGATCCGTCCCAATTATGATTGAAATTAAATGTAACTATGGACTCAGAAACCTTATCATCATTATCTGTACCACAAGAAACTAAGGTGATTAAACTGAAAAAAAGTATGGGGAATATTTTTTGCATCGTTTTATTTTATTTTAAAAATTAATAAATCTGTAAATCCTTTATTCTCTGGAATATCAATATTTGAACTGTTGGATTCCCCAACAACAATAACACTTTCGTCATCAAGCTCAATAGCGTCATAGGCAAAATCGATATCGGAACCTCCAATGGTTTTTTGCCATTTTAGGTTGGCGCTAGCATCAATTTTTACAACCCAAGCATCATTCTGCCCGTTGTTGTTTGAGATATCTCCATCTAAACTTCTAGAACTACCCGAAATAATAAATCCGTTATCTTGAGTTTTATAAACAGAGCGACCTACATCAAAACTACCACCTCCAATTGTTTTCTCCCAGATTAAATTTCCTGTTGGAGATATTTTAATAATCCATAAATCTGCTGCACCATGATTATTTGAAACGTCTAAATCATTACTTCTTGTATCACCAACAATAATATAATTGCCATCGGATGATTTTACAATGGCTCTGGCTTCATCGGTTTCTGAACCTCCAAAAGATTTTTCCCAAACCAAATCACCTGTTTCAGATATTTTAATAACCCAAAAATCATAAGAGCCTTTATTTCCTTTTATATCAACATCATCACTGTCTGAAGATCCTACAATGATATAGCCACTATCTTCTGTTTGAATAACGTCGTAAGGAGTGTCTGTAAAAGCACCACCATAGAATTTACTCCATTGTTTTTCGCCAGAAGCATTTAGTTTGATAGCCCAATAATCACCGCCAGCATGTCTTTTGGATGAAAATAATTTGCTGTTTCCTTGGCCATTTGAAGCTGTTACATCTAATACACCAGTTAAAAGATAACCGCTGTCGTTGGTTTGAATTATTGAAATCCCACTATCTGCTCCTGAAAAGCCAAAAGACTTTTCCCAGATAATAATTCCAGAAGCATCTAATTTAGAAATCCAAAAATCATTAAATCCATTATTTTGAGCAACATCACCGTCATCACTTTTGCTATAGCCTAAAATGGCATACCCATTATCTGATGTTTGAATGATATCCCGACCGCGGTCATCATCGCTGCCTCCATAGGTTTTTTGCCATTGTAATGTGCTGTTTTGGTCATATTTTATGATCCAATAATCGAAAGATTCATTTAGTTTATCTGTCACATCACCATCGGCACTCTGTGCGTGTCCTAGAATGGCATAACCACCATCTGAAGTTTTGGTAATAGATTGTGCGCTTTCATTTTTTGTACCACCAATAGTTTTTACAAAATCTATTTCTTTTTGAACCCTATTTGGTGTTTCATTAGAAGCGTCATCATTATTAGAACAACTACAAAAGAAAGCCATGCTAATTGCTAAAACAATTTTTGATTTTGGGATTTGCATAGCGATCGCTTATTAAGGGCTACTTTTTTTAATAACAAATAAACCTTTTTGAATGTCACTTATAATGATATTACCACTTGGCAAGTATGGGTATACATTCCATGCACCATCAAAACCTACATCATTATTCTCTGGATGGGTGTCAAAAAAGCCTATTTCGGTCATAGTACTACTTGCTATTTGCGAAATATCTATCATTCGAACTCCAGCTCTATAGCTAGCTTGATAAAAGGTATTGTCCTTAACATACCCGTTATGGTCAATTGCTGTGAAGGCACCTAGGTAATCCATATGGTAACTAGGAGCATCCAAGTCGGAGAAATCAAAAACAATTGTACGTGTATTGGTGCCTATATCTCTTTCATCGGTTTCATCACCTAAGATGAAGTAATTTAAGTCTTCTGTAAACCAACCTTGGTGTGTGTATCCAACATTAGCGTAGCTTATATCTGAAATTTTTACGGGATTAGATTTATCGGTTACATCTGCAATAACTACTTCATTTTCATTACTTCCAATTAATATTTCACGACCTGTGTAGTCTGTATCTGGACCGTTATAAGTTATAACTTGAGCATCATGAGAATAACCACCTTCTCCAAAACCACCTTCATCTATTGGCATTAATGGATCTTGGATGTTTATAAATAATGGACCTCCAGCCAAAGGGCCGCTTCTGCTTGTACCAACAATATAGGCGTACCCACTAGCCTCATTTATTACCACATTATGAGCACTTCCAAATCCTGTGAAATGAGCATCTGGAGCAAATGTTTCGGGTGGATTAGCAACGTTTCTCAAACGTGTTAAATCAAATACTTGTAACCCATGAGCGCCAGCATTATCTGCCACAATAAAGGCATGGTCTTTATAAACTTTGACATCTCTCCACGGACTACTTGATGTGGCGGTTGGAACATTTCCTAAGTATATTGGGTTATTTGTATCGGTAATATCAACAAAAGCAACATTGGTATCTGTAGCCATTAATGCGTATTCTTTATCAGTCGTAGTGTCTACCCATCCCCAGGAATCATTCCCTTCAAGAGCTCCAAAAGTACTTAGAGGCAATTGCACCAATAAATCATAATCATCACAGGGATAATCACCTGCAAAACCATTTTCACAAGGTGCTAATATATTTGTTCTAGATGTATCTGTTTCATTTCCAAGAATAGGTTCATTATTATTTCTTTCACAAGATTGTGTAAATAAAAATAATAGACAGCCAAAAACAAAACTAAGACTCTTTTTAAAGTAGTTCATATTTGCAATTTTTTAATTAATCTTTTTCAAGTATAAAATTTGTTTGAACCTCACTGGTGTTTAGTTAAAACGAATTCTATTATAAACATATTGTTTGCTGTATTTATGCTTTAAAATATGTTATTAGTGTAAAGTAATAAAATTAGTTTATATAAGCATCAAAAATTGTTCCGCCTTCTGTATTTTATGATGAAATTGAATAGGTGCCTATCATTTAATATTAAAAGTTTATTCGTTTATATATTTAAGCTTCTTATTTTTGCACTATGATAGAAGATAAAAATCAACAGAGAACTCAATTAAGTGATTTAGGAGAATTTGGACTCATAGATCACCTAACTAAGAATTTTAAAGTTAGCCACAAGTCGACAGTTAAAACTATTGGTGATGACGCAGCTGTTTTAGATTTCAAAGATAAGAAGATTGTTGTTACAACCGATTTACTTTTAGAGGGTGTGCATTTCGATTTAAGCTATATGCCTTTAAAGCATTTGGGATATAAGGCCGTTATTGTTAATTTATCTGATGTGTATGCTATGAATGCTAAAGCGACACAAATTACGGTTTCTATAGCGGTATCTAATAGGTTTCCGTTAGAGGCACTTGAAGATTTATATGCAGGAATAGAGACTGCTGCTAAAGTTTATAACATTGATGTTGTTGGTGGAGATACGACATCTTCCACTACGGGACTATTAATTTCTGTAACAGCTATTGGAGAAATTGATAATGATAATGAAGTTTATAGAGATGGTGCTAAATCTAGTGATTTATTGGTTGTTTCGGGAGACTTAGGAGCCGCTTATATGGGATTGCAAGTCCTTGAGCGTGAAAAAGAAGTATACAAAGTAAACCCTAATAGTCAGCCAGATTTAGAAGGTTATTCTTATATTATAGAACGTCAATTAAAACCTGAAGCACGAAAGGATATTATTAAATTATTGAAAGATTTAAAAGTAAAACCATCTTCAATGATTGATATAAGTGATGGCTTGTCTTCAGAGATTATACATTTATGCAAGCAGAGTAAGTTAGGATGTGATTTATATGAAGAAAAGATTCCATTAGATCCTCAAGTAATTTCTACGTGCGAAGAGTTTAATATTGATAGCACTACTGTTGCTTTAAATGGCGGGGAGGATTACGAATTGTTATTTACAGTTTCTCAGGACGATTATCCTAAAATAAAAGCGAATCCAAATTTAACCGTAATTGGTTATATGAAAGAAGAACAAGCTGGTATCCATTTAGTAACTAGAGCAGATGCTAAAATACCTATTAAAGCTCAAGGCTGGAAAAATTTTAATGCTTAAACACTAATAGATTTTCAGTATCTATGGTTGTTGGTAATTTGTCGCTCGATTTAACTTTATGTTCTATATGGATGTATTCTAGTATTTCGTTATTTGTATCAACATGTTGTTTTACACTCGATTTCATATGTCGTTTCTCGTGAATACGCTCCAGTAAGTCGTTTATTTCTCTGAATTTAGGTGTAAGCTCGGTTAAGTACCCATTCCCGTTGGTAGTGAGTTCTTTTTTGCAGTTTTTGCAGGTATACTCTTTTACATGGTATGTGACATTTCGCGATACTCGGTAATCATGCCCAAACACCTTGCAATGAATGTTTTTCATTTACAATATTAGATTAGTTAGTTAGAGTCTATTAAAGTATTAAAAAACAATTAAATATTTTTAACTACTCATCAGTAAATCGACGAAGCGATCGTTTTCTTCTTTGAACGTTCCATTCTTGAAGCATGTATGCGTTCTAAGATGGCATTTATTTCTTTAAACTTCGGTGTAAGTTCAATTAAATGACCATTACTATTTGTCGTTAATTGTTTTTTACAGTGAGAGCACGTGTATTCCTTAACATGGTATGTTACTTTTTTAGTTACCTGATAATGATGACCAAAAAGACTGCAATACATTTTAGGAATAAAAGTAGGTTTGTTAGTAGGTTTACTCATGGTTTGTAATTTATGAGCAATAAATCTAGAATAAAAAATTCAATAAAACGATAAAACGCTACATATTTTCGACGAAATGCACAATTGTGTCTAAAAATTTGCTTTTATTTTCAATATGGCTCATATGGCCGTCAGGAAATTCCACGACTTCAACGTCTGTATTTTTTGTTTGAGAAATTAATACATTATAATCTAGTACAGGATCTTTTCTGCTAATAATCAACATTTTTTTAAAAGGTGAAAAATGGAGAAGTGCTTCCCTATCTTCCCTAATCTTCATACCTTCAAGCGCTGCCACTATACCTTGTAAGGGTGTTTTTAAAGCGTCTTTTTTTAACTGCTTTATCTCTTCTGAAAAAATGGTTCTGTTTTTTGGTCTGAATAAATTAGAGATTGCCATTCTAATAAACATTTTATGATTTTGCTTAACAGCTATTATTGCGCGATCTCTATTTTTTTTCTTTTCAATAGTATCTGCATTTGCTGTAGAATTCATCAGACATAAGCCTTTTAACGCATCAGGGTTTCTTTCTGCAAAGGCAAGAGCGACATAACCTCCCATGGAATGACCAATAAAAGCAGAACGACGAATTTTTAAATGCTTTAAAACGGCCTGAACAACTTCAGCCATAAGTTCCATAGTATGTATATAGCCTAGGCATTCGGTTTTTCCATGACCTAATAAATCGATACAAATAACTCTGTTTTTTTTTGATAGTGTCGGAATAAAAGCATCCCACATTGAGGTGTTTTCTAAAAACCCATGAAGTAATACGAGTGCATTACCTTTACCTGTATCGGTATAAAAAATGTTAATCCCTTTGTATTGTAAATTCATTTTAAGTCATCTCATGGAAAGGTAAAATCATTCGAATAAGGAATTACTAGGATTTTACTCTTTTAATAGCAGCAAAGGCTTTGTCTACATATTCGTCTTCTACTAAAATTGTGAATTCATTTGTAGTAGAAATGACCTCGTAAAGAACGATACCTTCCCAAGCTAAACGCTTGAAGAAATGATAATATAAGCCAGCAATTTTAGAATTGTCTTGAGGGAGATTTACACTAATTGCAGATAAACCATCTTGTATCGCTAAAAAGGTTTCGTTTTTTAATTGATCAATAATATAATCTTTTAAACTGCTGGAAATTATAATATTGCTTTCGTGAATACCTCTTGTAAAGGTGTAAAATAATTTAGATTCTTGATTTATTCTGTCTAGAATTTTGGAGTGATTATCAATGATAGTATCAGAATTTTTAACAGTAAAATCGGTTAAGTTAGAGCGCACAGTTATATCACCTAAATTCTGAATAACCCGTTTCATTTTTACAGAGTTCGTTAAAGCGGTGGGGGGATTGTATCTCCTTAAGGCCATCATAATAGCTCCTGGCTTAACCTCTTTTTTTAGCATTTTGCTAATAGGTTCTGTTAATTCAATAGCTAAAGCACTAAAATTTATGATGTTTCTAGATAAAGCCTCTTCTAAATAAGGCTGGGTTATTAAAATGTCTTCAACACAGTTAGATACGGTTTTCATGTGCTTATACCTATTATTATAAAAATGATTGTGTTAATTATTTAACAATATGTGCAAAAATAATCTTTTTTTTAAATAAATATAGGTATTGGACTAAGGAGTTTTAGTTTTACACGCAAATTTTATGTAAATGAAAGTATTAAAGTTTGGCGGGACCTCTGTTGGATCTATAGAAAACATGTGTAACGTTAAAAATATTATTAACGATGGAAATAAGAAGGTTGTTGTACTTTCAGCAATGTCTGGTACTACAAATCAGCTAATAGCCATTGCAAATAATATTGCAAACAAAGAACCTAATGAAGCTGTTGATAAAATTAATAAGCTCCATGTAACATATGCTATCACAATAGATAAACTTTTAACCGACAAAGCATTAAATAAAGAAGTTAAAGCATATGTTTTTAGTGTTTTTGACTTTTTAGTTGCCTGCACTTATAAGGAGTTTTCTATAAGTTTAGAAAATAATATTGTTGCTCAAGGCGAGTTGCTTTCTACATACATGTTTAATTGTTATTTACAGCAAGAAGGTCTAAATTCTACTTTATTACCAGCATTAAGTTTTATGCGTATTGATGAAGATAAGGAGCCTGAAATCACATATATAAAACAAAATTTTGAGAAGGTTATTAAAGCTTCGAAAAATTCAGACATATACATTACGCAAGGATTTATTTGTTTAGATGATAATGATGAAGTTTCAAATTTACAACGTGGTGGTAGTGATTATACAGCAACTATAATTGGAGCTGCAATTAAAGCAGAGGAAGTACAAATTTGGACAGACATTGATGGTATGCATAATAATGATCCTCGATATGTTGAAAACACGAAGCCAATTTCTAATCTGTCATTTGATGAAGCTGCAGAGTTAGCTTATTTTGGAGCTAAAATATTACACCCGCAAACGGTAACACCTGTACGGGCAGATAATATTCCTGTACGTTTAAAAAACACAATGAATCCTGATGCTCATGGGACATTAATTTCTAATATCACTTCAGAGAATGGAATTAAAGCCATAGCAGCCAAAGATAACATAATAGCAATAAAGATTAAATCTGCAAGAATGTTGCAGGCCCATGGTTTCTTAAAAAAAGTATTCGAAATTTTCGAAACTAATAAGACTTCTATCGATATGATTACGACGTCTGAGGTTGCTGTTTCGTTAACTATTGATGACGATAGAAACTTGGATAATATTATTGAGGAATTAGAGAAAATAGCAACCATAGAGGTTGATAAAAACCAAAGTATTATTTGTTTGGTAGGACACTCTGTTGTTAATCATCAAGACACTTATAAATTGTTCCAAATATTACAAGATGTAAAAATTAGAATGATTTCTTATGGAGGAAGTAAAAATAATATTTCTCTATTAGTAGATACAAAGGATAAAATTAATTCGCTGCAAAAACTAAACGATTATTTATTTGAATTAGTCACTCTATAAATTACAAAATTTAGTATTGTTAGCAAAAAGGGTCGTTTTTTAAACGACCCTTTCTTCTTTTTTATGAGTTCATAATAGTTTCGATTTCATCTGCTTCAATAGGAATGTGCCTCATTAGATTGAAGGGGGCTCCATTTTCTTGAATAACGACATCGTCTTCTAACCGAATTCCAAAACCTTCATCTGGAATATAAATTCCAGGTTCTACCGTAAATACCATATTAGCTTGCATAGGTTCTGTTAAAATACCATAATCATGCGTATCTAATCCCATATGGTGACTTGTGCCATGCATGAAATATTTCTTGTATGCAGGCCATTCTGAGTTTTCGTTTTGCACATCGTTTTTATCTAACAAGCCTAAGCCTAATAATTCACTAGTCATTACTTTACCTACTTCCACATGGTAATCTGCCCAAATAGTCCCAGGAGTTAACATCTTAGTCGCTTCATTTTTTACTCTATTCACGGCGTTGTAAACATCCTTTTGTCTTGGAGTGAATTTTCCAGAAACAGGAACACTACGTGTCATATCACTAGAATAATTGGCGTATTCTGCACCAATATCCATTAGTATTAAATCACCTGCTTTGCATTGCTGATTGTTTTCTATATAATGCAATACATTGGCGTTATTTCCAGAAGCGACAATAGGTGTGTAAGCAAATTTTTTAGAACGATTTCTTAAAAACTCATGCATAAACTCTGCTTCAATTTCATACTCCCAAACACCAGGCTTTACAAAATTTAAAATACGTCTAAATCCTTTTTCTGTAATATCACAAGCCTGTTGAATTAAATCTATTTCAATAGTATCTTTTACAGAGCGAAGTCTTTGTAAAATAGGGTTGCTTTTTGCAACAGTATGCGCTGGGTATTTTTCTTTTAACCATTTTGTAAAACGATCTTCTCGAGTTTCTGTTTCTACATTAGCTCTATAGTGTTCATTGGTGTTGATGTAAACAGTATCACATTGAGTCATAATCTCAAACATGATTTTCTCCATATCTTGTAGCCAATAAACCGTTTTAATACCGCTAGTTTCAAATGCTTTTTCTTTAGTTAATTTTTCACCTTCCCAAATAGCGATATGTTCATTAGTTTCTTTTAAAAACAATATCTCGCGATGTTTCTCATTTGGGCAGTCTGGAAATAGTACCAAAATACTTTCCTCCTGATCTACACCACTTAGATAAAAAATGTCTCGATGTTGCTCAAAAGGCATGGTACTATCAGCACTTATTGGATAGATATCGTTTGAATTAAAAACAGCTAAACTTTTAGGGGTCATATTAGAAGTAAAATTCTTTCTGTTTTTTATAAAAAGCCTATTATTTATAGGGTGGTATTTCATATTAAAATATATTAAGTTTTATGAATGTAACAAAACTACATAAATCTTATATTAAAATTTGTTATATTTGGTTTGATTGCTGTTTATTAAAGAGTTGTCTCATAAAAACAACGCGAATTTCAAAATAGTTAGAATCTAAAAGCTGTGTTATTGCGTATATAAATCAGATCATAGCTCTCACAAAAATAATTCATATGAAAACACCCACATTTATAATTGCTATAGCTTTATTGCTATTTAGCACAGAGTTTTTATTGTCTCAGGGAATGTTAAGAGAAATACCTTTAAAACAACAAATTAAGAACTCCAGTTTGGTTGTTGAAGGTAAGGTGATTGGAAAAAAATCTGTTTGGAATGCAGATCATAATAATATATACACAATACATACAATTCAAGTTTATAAGGTGTTTAAAGGAGCTTCTGTATCTACTATTGATATTATTACTCCTGGGGGTAAAGTAAATGATGTAGAGCAAATTGTAATACCTAGTTTGAAATTGGATGAAAATGATACTGGTGTATTTACATTATACCACGATAGTATTATGGAAAATACTTTGAGTAAATCTTCAGTCAAAAAATTTAGCGTTTATAGTTCTTTACAGGGCTTCTATAAATATGATGTTGCTCAAGATGTTGTGTCTAATCCATTTAGTAGAAAACAAACTCTTTCTAAATCATTTTATGATGAAATTTCGAGTTTAACAAAGTCTAATTATATTGAAATTGCTGAATTTGATATTAAAAAGATACAGTCCAAATCTCTTCAAAATAAAGGTTTGTTATTGCCCCCTGGTAGTATTACTTTTAATCCAACGACTATAGCTGCAGGTTCAAAAGAAGTACTAACTATAAATGGCTCTGGTTTTGGAAATGTTAAAGGAAAAGTTGGTTTTAGAGATGCTGATTTTGGAGGTGAAGACGATTCTGTTGCTCCAGCTGTACCAGTATATATTGACGCATTAGATAATCAGGTTTTAACATGGTCTGATTCACAAATAACAGTTGAGGTCCCATCAAATGCTGGGACTGGCGATATAAGAATTACAAATAATGACTCATCCCAAGGAGTTTCTACAGGGACTTTGACAGTATCTTATGCTTTAGTAAACACCAGCGATGGTTTAGGAACACAGCATTTTTCTAGAAACGGAAATGGGAATCTTACATGGCAAATGAATACTAATTTTGATGCTAATACACAGGCTAAAGAATCTTTTTTAAGAGCTTTTGAATCTTGGCGTTGTGAAACAGGAATTAATTGGCTTATTGGAGCTAATACATCGATTAGTAGTAGCGGTATAGATAATACTAGTGTTATTACATTTGATAATGCGTCTAATCCGCTTCCAGATGGAGTACTTGGACGGTGTACCTATGTTATAAGTTCTTGTAACCCTCGAACGGTTCGTGACTTTGTTGGGGAATTAGATATCGTATTTGATGATGATCTTAATGATCCAAGTACTCCTGCAACAGAATCATGGTATTTTGGTAGTAATCCTAATGGAATTGCTTTTGAACAATGGGATTTTCAAAGTGTAGCACTTCATGAATTGGGGCACGGCCATCAATTAGGGCACGTTATAAACACCAATAATGTTATGCATTATAGAATTTCAAATTTTGAAATTCAAAGAACGTTAAGTACTAATGACATAAATGCAGCCGGAATAATTCAAAATTTTAGTACAACGACAGCTTTTTGTGGTACAGATTCAATGGCTAATTATGCTGGTAGTTGTGGTTTAAGTGTTAATGAAGAAGAGTTAAATGGCTCAATAAGTTTATACCCTAACCCTGCTACAAGCACATTTTATATCAAAAACGGATCCTTTATTAATTTAAAAAAAGCAGTTATATACGATATTAGTGGGCGATTAATTTCTAACGTTGATATTTCTAATACCTCAAGAATTAAAACTATTGATGTGACAGGGGTTTCTAAAGGTGTCTATTTTGTTAATATTCACTCTGATAATGCTATGATTACCAGAAAGATGATTTTAGATTAATTTAGCAAAACCATAGCATATTAAAATAGTATTAATTAGCTTCGTTTTAATTCTTTTGAAAAATTAAAACGAAGATATGAAACTTAAAGTCCTTTACTTCTTTTTTGCCCTTTCTTTTTTTAAAATATCTGCGCAATTACCTGCGACATCTGCAAGAATAATAGAAGAGGCCCTTATTAAAAAAGAGCAACTTACTCAAAAATCATTAGTAAAAAATGTTGCTTTTAAGAATATAGGTCCAACAGTTATGAGTGGTCGTGTTACGGATTTAGCTGTCAATCCAGATGACCCAACCGAGTTCTATGTAGGATATGCTTCAGGAGGTGTTTGGCACACTAAAAACAATGGCACAACTTTTAATCCCATATTAGATACTTCAAATACCCAAAATGTAGGAGACATAGCTGTCGATTGGAAAAGTAAAACCATATGGGTGGGTACAGGAGAAAATAATTCATCTCGCTCCAGCTATGCAGGAATCGGAATTTTAAAATCTACCGATAATGGAAAGATCTGGCAAAATATGGGACTTAAAGATTCGCATCATATAGGTCGAATTTTAATTAACCCAAACAACCCAAACGAGGTTGTAGTTGGTGTTACGGGGCACTTGTATTCTCCAAATCAAGAGCGTGGTATTTATAAAACTACGGATGGTGGAAAAACCTGGACACAAAAATTATTTGTAGATGAATTAAGCGGTATTATTGATATACAATCTAGCCCAGATAATTTTAATTTAATGTTTGCAACCTCATGGACAAAAGATCGTAAAGCATGGAATTTTAATGGCAGTGGAAATAATTCTGCAATCTACAAAAGTACAGATGCGGGAAACACATGGATTAAAGTTTCTACCGAAAAAAGTGGATTTCCAATTGGTGAAGGTGTTGGTCGAATTGGATTAGCTGTTTTTAACGATACCATTATTTATGCTTTACATGATAGTCAATTTCGAAGAGCTCCAGAAACAGAAAAAGAAGAAAAACATGGTTTAACTAAAGAGGATTTTAAACCAATGACCGTTGAAACCTTTTTGGAACTTGATGACAAAAAACTCAATGAATTTTTAAAAACAAATGGGTTTCAAGAAAAATACAGAGCCGAAAATGTAAAACAAATGGTAAGAAGTGGCAATGTAAAACCAATAGACCTGGCAAAATATCTTGAAAATGCCAATTCAATGTTATTTGATACCCCTGTTATAGGAGCAGAAGTTTATAAAAGTGAAGATGGCGGTTTAAGTTGGAAGAAAACACATAACGATTATATTGATGGTCTATATTATAGTTACGGATATTATTTTGGAGAAATAAGAGTCGATCCTCAAGATGAAAACAGTATCTATGTTTTAGGTGTTCCTATTTTGAAATCTAAAGATGGCGGACAAACCTTTACCTCTATGAGCAGAGAAAATGTTCATTCGGATCATCAAGCTTTATGGGTAAACCCTAAAAAATCTGGACACTTAATAAATGGTAATGATGGCGGGTTAAATATGAGTTACGATGCTGGCGAAACATGGGAAAAGCTCAATGTTAATTCTGTTGGTCAGTTTTATTCTATAAATGTAGACCATGCCAAACCATATAACATTTATGGTGGCTTACAAGACAATGGTGTTTGGTTTGGGGCAAGCAATGCTCAAGAAAACAAAAGCTGGAACCAAAGTGGACAATACCCATGGAAAAGAATTATGGGAGGTGATGGTATGCAAGTTCAAATTGATAATAGAGATAATAATATTGTGTATACAGGATATCAATTTGGAAATTATTATAGGCTCAATTTAAAAACGGAAGAACGAACTTATATACAACCAAAACATAAGTTAGGAGAAAACCCATATCGTTTTAATTGGCAGACTCCTATTTTACTGTCGCCTCACAATCAGGACATTTTGTATTTAGGCGGTAATAAATTAATGCGATCAATGAATCAGGGAACTGATTGGATTGCTATTAGTGATGATCTTACCAATGGAGGTAAAAAAGGAAATATTGCTTATGGTACCCTAACAACCATTAGTGAATCACCGTTTCAATTTGGATTGATTTATACTGGTAGTGATGATGGACTAATAGAAGTCACTAAAAATGCTGGAGGAAGCTGGGAAACTATTTCAAACACACTACCAAAAGATCTTTGGGTGAGCCGAATTATAGCATCGCAGCATAAAAAAGAACGTGTTTATGCTACCTTAAATGGGTATCGCTGGGACGATTTTACGGTATATGCCTATATGAGTAATGACTATGGAAAAACATGGAAAAATATTGGGTCGAAAATCCCAACCTCTCCTGTTAATGTGATTAAAGAAGACCCCGCGAATGAAAACATAATATATTTGGGAACAGACAATGGTGCTTACATTTCGTTTAATCAAGGTCAAAGTTGGGACGCTTTTAGTAAAGGGCTTCCAAGCGTAGCTATTCATGATATAGTTGTTCAGCCTAATGAGAAACATCTATTACTTGGAACACACGGCAGAAGTATTTACAGAACAGATATCGAACCACTTCAGAAGATGAATACTTATATGCAATCTAAAACGGTCATGGTTTTTAAGATTGAAGACATAAAATATTCTTCTCGTTGGGGGAATCCATCTAATACATGGACTAAAGTTTTTGAGCCTAACGTTGATGTGACATTTTATTCGAGTATTTCTGAAGAAAAAACGATTAAAGTATTTTCTGAAAAAGGTGCTTTGCTCAATCAAATGAAAGTTATTGCAGATAAAGGGTATAACTATGCAAGTTACGATCTAACCCTAACCGAAAAAGGAAGAAAAGAACTCCTTAAAGAAAAGACCAATATTGATATTAATAAAGCTGAGAATAATAAGTACTATATACCTAAAGGGGCGTACTATATTAAAATAGGTTTAGAAAAAATAGCGTTTAAGATTAAATAAGGTTGCTCTCAATGATATCCATTTAAAACTGGATAAAAAGGAACAAAAAAGGAGCTTTAGTAATAAACTAAGTATTTTTACTTAAAATCATTATAAATAACGAAAACATGACATTTGTTATTTGTCTAAAACTTCATCCTAGCTTACCTTTGTAAAAACATAAAATAACTTCAAAATAATGGGTGGATTTTTTAAATCTTCGATTGGAAGAAAGGTTGCTATGGCACTTTCTGCTTTCTTCCTCATGTTTTTCTTAATAATACATTTAGCGGTAAATATCACATCTTTATTTAGTGAAGGTGTTTTTAACGAGCTATCCCATTTTATGGGAACAAATCCTTTAGTTCAATTTGCATTACAACCAGTCTTAATATTTGGCGTTGTATTTCATTTTGTAATGGGTTTTGTATTAGAACTTAAGAACAAAAAAGCGAATGGCGTTAAATATGCCAAAAATAATGGTGCTGCAAATTCTACTTGGATGAGTAGAAATATGATTTATAGTGGACTAGCTATATTAGCTTTCATTGTACTTCATTTTATAGATTTCTGGTTCCCAGAAATAAATACTAAATACATTCAGGGTGATATGTCTGGAATGCATGATGGCAGTTTTAGATATTTTCATGAATTGCAACACAAATTTTTAAGTCCAGCCAGAGTTGGTGCTTATGTTGTTGCATTTATACTCTTAGCATTGCACTTACTACATGGATTTACATCTGCATTTCAATCTATGGGTGTAACAGCTGGACGAAAAAAAGCATTACAAACATTTGGAAAAATATATTCAATTGTTATCCCACTAGGATTTATAATTATTGCTCTTTATCATCACCTTAACCATTAATCTTAAATAGTTTAGTATGGCTTTAGATTCAAAAGTACCAAAAGGTCCAATTAAAGATAAATGGACAGATTATAAAAATCATATCGATTTAGTAAACCCTGCTAATAAACGTCATATAGACATTATAGTAGTAGGAACAGGTTTAGCAGGTGGCTCAGCTGCCGCTACTCTAGCTGAATTAGGATATAATGTAAAAGCATTTGCTTATCAAGATTCTCCAAGACGTGCGCATTCTATTGCTGCACAAGGTGGAATTAATGCAGCAAAAAATTATCAAGGGGATGGTGACTCAACATATAGATTGTTTTATGATACCGTAAAAGGTGGTGATTATCGTTCGCGTGAAGCAAACGTACACCGTTTAGCTGAGGTATCTGGAAACATTATTGATCAATGTGTTGCTCAAGGGGTGCCTTTTGCACGCGATTATGGTGGTTTATTAGATAACCGCTCGTTTGGTGGTGTATTGGTTTCAAGAACTTTCTATGCTAAAGGACAAACTGGTCAGCAATTATTACTAGGAGCCTATTCAGCAATGAATAGACAAATTGCCCGTGGTAAAATTGAAATGTTTAACCGTCATGAAATGCTTGATGTTGTAAAAGTTGATGGAAAAGCCAGAGGGATTATTGCCCGTAATTTAATTACAGGCGAAATAGAAAGACATTCGGCGCATGCTGTCGTTATAGCTACTGGAGGTTATGGAAATGTATATTTCTTATCAACGAACGCTATGGGTAGTAATGCTACTGCTGCATGGAAAATTCATAAAAAAGGAGCTTATTTTGCAAACCCTTGTTATACACAAATTCACCCAACATGTATTCCACGTTCAGGAGATTATCAGTCTAAATTAACATTGATGTCTGAATCTTTACGTAACGATGGACGTATTTGGGTTCCTGCAAAAATAGAAGATGCTCAGGCCATTCAGCAAGGTAAATTAAAACCAACCGATTTAGCTGAAGAAGATAGAGATTATTATTTAGAAAGACGTTATCCTGCATTTGGTAACTTAGTACCTCGAGATGTAGCCTCAAGAGCTGCAAAAGAACGTTGTGATGCTGGTTATGGAGTAAATGCAACTGGTGAAGCTGTATATTTAGATTTTGCTGCTGCTATACAACGTTACGGAAAAGAACAGGCCAAAATTCAAAATATAGACAATCCTTCTGAAGGAAAAATATACGAGTTAGGGCAAGCAATTGTTGAAGCAAAATATGGAAACTTGTTCCAAATGTATGAGAAGATTGTTGATGAAAACCCATACAAAACACCTATGATGATTTACCCTGCAACACACTATACTATGGGTGGTGTTTGGGTTGATTATAATTTGATGACTACGGTTGAGGGGCTATATTGTATTGGAGAAGCGAACTTTTCAGACCACGGTGCAAACAGGCTTGGAGCTTCTGCTTTAATGCAAGGTTTAGCAGATGGTTATTTTGTATTACCTTATACCATTGGTGATTATTTATCTGATGATATTAGAACAGGGAAAATACCAACCGACACTAAGGAGTTTGATGAAGCTGAAAAAGAAGTAAAAGGTCGTATTGATTTCTTCATCAATAATAATGGGACAAAATCTGTAGATCATTTCCACAAACGACTTGGAAAAGTAATGTGGGATAAAGTAGGAATGGCACGTAATGAAAAAGGGCTAAAAGAGGCTATGGCAGAAATTAAAGCCATTCGTGAAGAATTCTGGAAAGAAGTTAAGGTGCCTGGTAGTGCAGATGAAATGAATACAGAGTTAGAAAAAGCTGGTCGTGTAGCAGACTTTTTAGAACTGGGTGAGTTATTCGCAAAAGATGCTTTAGTACGTGAAGAATCATGTGGTGGGCATTTTAGAGAAGAATCAGTTGAATTAGATGGGCCTCAAAAAGGAGAAGCAAAACGTAATGATAAAGATTTTGCGTTTGTATCTGCTTGGGAATACAAAGGTGAGCCAGCTGATGCCGTTTTACATAAAGAAGAATTAGAGTTTAATGATATTGAATTGAAACAACGTTCATATAAATAAAAAGACATTATGAATTTAACACTTAAAATTTGGAGACAAAAAGACTCAAATGCAAAGGGTCAAATGGTCGATTATAAAGTTACTGATATTTCAGAACATATGTCTTTTTTAGAAATGATGGATGTTTTGAACGAACAATTAGTTAATGCAGGTGAAGAACCTGTGGCATTCGATCATGATTGTCGTGAAGGTATTTGCGGCATGTGTTCTATGTACATTAATGGGGAAGCCCATGGCCCAGATAGAGGTATAACAACTTGCCAGTTACACATGAGAATGTTCAACGATGGCGACACAATTACTATCGAGCCTTTTAGAGCAGCTGCATTTCCTGTAATTAAAGATTTAGTAGTAGATAGAATGGCTTTTGAACGTATTCAACAAGCAGGAGGTTACATTTCTGTAAATACGTCTGGAAATACTCAAGATGCTAATTCACTACCTATTTCTAAACATGCGGCCGATGAAGCTATGGACGCTGCTACTTGTATTGGATGTGGTGCATGCGTAGCTACTTGTAAAAATTCATCAGCCATGTTATTTGTTGGGGCTAAAGTATCACAATATGCATTATTACCTCAAGGCCAAGTTGAAGCAGCAGACCGTGTTAAAAATATGGTTGCTCAAATGGATTTAGAAGGTTTTGGTAACTGTACGAATACAGGTGCTTGTGAAGTGGAATGTCCTAAAGGCATTTCTTTAGAAAACATTGCAAGAATGAATCGTGAGTTAATGAAAGCCAATATATCTTAATATTTTTATAATACATCGTTAAATTTAAGAACCCAAGCAATTAGCTTGGGTTTTTTTGTTTAGATTTAAGAAAATAAATCTAATAAATGAAGATAAGATATATAGCTCCCTTTATTCTATTTCTCTTTTTTTATGTGAATATTAATTCTCAAACATGTAAAAAAGAAACTAGTATGTTTTGCGAAAAGGCCATTTTACGGCATATAAAATCATTGTCATCAGATGCTTTCGAAGGTAGAAAAACAGGAACAAAAGGTGCGTTAAAAACTAAAAAGTATATAATTAACCAGTTCCATTCGTTAAATGTTAAGCCATTAAAAAGAAGCTATGAGCAGCGTTTTTTATTTATAGAAAAACGAAGAGAATACAAAGCAACTAATGTTTTAGGACTTATAAAAGGAACCAAAAATCCGCATAAATATATTGTTATAAGCGCGCATTATGATCATGAAGGCATCAAAAAAGGGAAGATTTTCAATGGTGCCGATGATAATGCTTCTGGATTAAGCGCATTGTTCAGTTTTGGGGAATATTTAAAAAAAAATCCACCAAAGCATTCGGTTATTTTGGCAGCGTTTGATGGGGAGGAATTAGGGTTGCAAGGATCCAAGTATTTTGTGGAAAATTCAATGGTTTCATTAAAAAATATAAAAATGAATATCAATATGGATATGATTAGCAGGAGTGATAAAAACGAATTATATGTAGTTGGAGTGGAGGAAAATAAACAATTAAAGTATATTGTTAAAAATCATAAACATTCCGAAAAAATAAAACTTATAGCTGGGCATGATGGTTACGATGACTTAGATAATTGGACTTATTCATCAGATCATGTAAATTTTTATAAAAAGAAAATTCCGTTTTTATACTTCGGAGTAGAAGAGCATGAAGATTATCATGAACCGACAGATGACTATGAAAACATTCAACCAGAGTTTTATGTGGAAGCGGTAAAGGTTATTATTTCTGTGTTTAAAAAAATTGATGATTTACAACTCTAGAAATATGCTTTTAATTGAATAGAACCTGTATGGATGGTTTTACTGGTTTCTGTTTTCCTTCCAAAATAACTCAAATTAAGATCAAGAAAAGTGGTTAGTTTTTTTTGAGCTAATAATGTCCAAGTAAAGTTTTTCCCAGGTTGCAAACCTTCTAACATTTGGTAAGCAACAGGCGTATTTGGATTACCATTAAAAATATTTGAGAAATAATTAAACTCGCCATTTATAGCACTCTTTTGACTATTAGCTAAAGTGAAAGAAGTACCATATTTTTGTTGTTTTAAAGATTCTAAATTACCTATAGTATTGTCTTTACTTGCATATTGATAAAACACATCAAAACTAGAATTATCATTAAACAAATAGGATAATTTTGGGTTAAGAACTTTCTCGTCGAAATTATAATTTTTACTCGCAAAGTTTTCACTAATACTTTCATTATTGTTAAAAGATGAAAGTATATTTATTAGCCAACTTTCAGCAATTTTATGGTTAAAATTAAGTTGATGACTTTCCAGTCCGTTTTCAATAAACCCAATAGATAAGGTATTTCGAGTTGTATTTTCAAGATATGTGTAAGAGGTTGTATAGCGTTGTTTGCCTCTATTAAAAAATAAGACATTTCTAAAATTTAATTGCAGACCTAATTGGTCTGTTTCACTACTTTTAAAAGGGTTAAGGTTAAAACTATTACCATCTCGCTTTATCTTTCTATCAATTAAATAACTAGTTTGATTATAAAAATGTGACCAAAACTTCTTCGATTTTCGCTTACTAACAGCCCATTGAGAGGGATTAATCGTGAGTGTTTGACTTAGCCTGTTTTGATGTGTTTTTATAAAAACACGATTAGGCAAAAGAACTCTTATATATTTTCCCTGATCTTGAAATTGTGCAATTTCAAACTCTTCAAGTTCCTGAATGCCATTTTCATTATAATCAATCCAGGTGTAAGTGCCTTGACCTGCTTCAACTTCAACATAAGTGAAGTCTTGTTGAGGTAATGTTCCCGAATTAGTCTCAAAAATGGTATTCCATTGCACTACTTGTTTAAAAAGCTTTTGGTTAAACTGTAGTCTGGAGTTTATGGAACGCTCGTCCTCAATCTCACGATCTTCACTTTTTAAAGTTCTATAGTTAGCATATAAAGACAGGTTGGTATTTTTGTTTTGAACCAATCGCGAATCCAAATAGAATGTATTAGAGGTATTTACTTTTTGTAATTCGTTATTTCGAATACTATCATTCACTCGGTTTTTATAACCTATTTCTGCAAAAACTTTAGTGCTATCTCCAACGCCAACAAATAGTTCGTAAGATTTAAATTTTTGACTCAGCGGTGTTAATGTTTGAGTTGAAATATCTTTTTGTTCGTTATCCTCAATAGCTAATTTGGTGCCTAACCAACTTTTTTTCATGCCATAAGTAATCCGATTATAAGACCTTAAAAAGGTGGATGTATTCATGTTGGATTTAGCATTTAAAAAACTAGAATGGGAGACAATACTTAATCTGTTTAAAAGAAGATTAGCATTTGCTATATGACGATTACCATTGAACCCATCAGAAAAATTTAGATGTTCAAATTGATAATTGAAAGTTCCTTTTTTAGGGTGAAAAATACGAATACCAGAGTTTAACAGGGTTTGATTCCCTAAACTGCTTACAACTTCATTTCCGTTAGGCTGTTCTAAATTCCAATCTCTATTAAATTCTGGGTTATACAAGCCTTCAATATTTCTGTAGTTTCTACTAACATAATCACTATCAACAAACATCTTAATATTCCAAAGACTATCCTTTTTAATGAGGTTTTGTTCGATATTTAATTTTCCCGCGAAACCTTCGTTGTCATTATCATTTAAGTTTGAAAACAAATTCAAATCATTTTTACTAGCTGCCGTTTCAAAATTAATTTGTGTGTTTTCTGTGGGCTTATAACTCCCATTAACAACTGCAATTTGAAGTTTAGTTGGTGCTACAAGTTGAACAATAGGCGCGTAATTACCTTGCGAAACACCAACAAATTCATAAATATTATTAATGGCGTTAATATTACTCAAATTATAATCACCTTGATTAGTACCAACTTGTGTAAAAGTTACACGATATAATTCATCATCAGGGCTATTGGAAAAAACAAAAACTTCAACGCCTCCAATAAGTTCTTTTTTATATAAAATTCTATTTTCATTTAAAGTTTCTTGAATTTCAGAAGGCGCTACCATCTGAGTTTTATCATCTCCAGCGTTAGATAATATTTCAATTTGTTCTTCAGATAAATTTTGTTGAAGTGGTTGGTTTTTTGCATCATTTTCAGAATACACAGAAATACCAATTTTTAGTTTCTCACTTTCAAATTGTCCACCTCCATATGCCACAAAACGTGAATAGTTACGTTCACTAAATTGATAATCGACAGTAATCCTCATTTCTGAAGTTATAGGATATGTTGCATTAAATATAATTTCACCTGCATTGTAATCTATAATATAGTCTTGATCTTCGCCACGTTTTAAAGCAATACCGTTTACATAAACTGTTTCACTTCCAGATACAATTAACACAAATAATTCACCATTACCTCCTTGTAATTTATAAGGACCTTGATTTCCTTCTTGAGCTGTAAATTGACTGGTAGTAAACTGCCCACGCACAATAGCACCAGAAGCAAATAAATTGGTTTGAGAAGTTTCTTCTCCTAATTTAGCATTCACAGATAAGCCTTGAACACGTTTAGAAAAACTTGCAAAATAAGAATTGGTATTCACCAAGTCAATATCCCCAGCCCGAATGTTCCAACGATCACTAAACAATTCAATAAAAATCTGATCAAATTCGTCTAAACGCTGTGAATATCCGCTTTCTTGTAATGGAATATTAGCATCTTGTATCGAAGCTCTAAGCGAAACCTTATCATTAAGTTTTCCTATTATTTGAAGATCTAATTCACTATTTAAAACAGAATTTTGGTTATTCCCGATGGTAACACCTCTTGAGATACTTCCCGAAGTTGTTAAACCATCAAATGGGATAAAATTCTTAGAATCGTTTGGTTTCGATAGTTTGTATAGTTTTTCAAGATTATTATTATTTTCGACAATAATAGCCTCATCTAATTGCTGATAGGTTTTAGTTAAGAAATCAGGAAATTTTAAATAGTTTATAATGATTGAATCTGCTTCAATAGGTTTTTTTAAAGTAAGTACAGCTTTGGCAAAATCAACCGAATAAAAAGTCGAATCAATAAGGGCATTATCTTTTCTTCTAATTGAAAATAAACTGGGGTTTATACTCACACTATCAATACGAATAGAATCTTTTACAGCAACTTTTATCGTTTTGTAGTTTGAAGTAAGGTCTTGAGCAAATCCACTAAGACCAACTAAAAGTATAAAAATTGATGCAATAGACTTCATTAGATACTTAAACTAAAAATAGTTTAAAATATTTTGTTAATATAATTCGTTAAATCTGCTGTAATACCGAATACCATTCTTTTAAGGGAATTTAACGGTACTTTATAAAATCATCTTTCCCGAGAAATCGAGAATCTAAATAAAAAATTTATTTTTATTTGATAGTGTAAAAGTAACGTATTATTTATTTTAGCTAGATGAAATGAGTATAATCAAAGATTTTGATACTTACCAAGATATTTATTATGCGAATGATACTCAATAACAAAACAATAACCATATACAATGAAAATTATATCATATAACGTAAACGGCATTCGTGCAGCAGTAAACAAAGGCTTTGTAGATTGGTTAAAAAGTGCAAATCCAGATGTAATTTGTTTACAGGAGATAAAGGCATTAAAAGAACAACTGGATTTAAATATTTTTGTTGAAGCAGGCTACAAATACAACTATTGGTTTAGTGCTCAAAAAAAAGGATATAGTGGCGTTGCAATTTTAAGTAAGATAGAGCCAAACCATATAGAATATGGGACAGGGATAGAGTCTATGGATTTTGAGGGAAGAAATATACGTGCCGATTTTGATGGTGTATCTGTGATGAGTTTGTATTTACCATCAGGAACTAATGATGCACGCTTAAATCATAAATTAGAATATATGGATCTGTTTCAAGATTATATAAACAACCTAAAAAAAGAGGTGCCTAATCTTGTTATTTGTGGTGATTATAATATATGTCATGAAGAAATTGATATTCATAACCCTAAGATGAAAGGTGTTTCTGGGTTTTTGCCAGTTGAACGTGAATGGATTGGAAATTTTATTGATAGTGGTTTTTTAGACTCATTTAGATATTTAAATGCAGAAACACAGCAATACAGTTGGTGGAGTTACCGTGCTAATGCTCGGGCAAACAATAAAGGTTGGCGATTAGATTATGCGATGGTTGCAGAACCATTACAAGAAAAAATAAAAAGAGCCGTTATATTGTCTGAAGCCGTACATAGCGATCATTGTCCAATTTTAGTAGAAATAGAAAATAAGTAAATAGTATGTAGAAAAACATAACTATAGAACCATTGAATATTGAGATTGGATACTTAATAAATAAAATAACAAATCAAACATGAAAAAAAACATTTTAGTTTTAGTAGTTACCTCACTTTTTTTAATGAATTGTGTATCTCCAAAAGTTTATAAAGAATTAGAAAATAAATATGATGATTTAAAAGAGGAGAACAGAAAACTTTCTAGTGAAAATGATGCGCTTTTAAGTGCAAAAAATGCTGCAGAAAACGAATTGAAACAAATTCAGAAAGCTTATGATGAAGCTATTCAGGATCGTGATAAAATGGAATCAGATTATAATGCAATGAAATCTAATTACGACAATTTAAAAAATTCTTATGCAGCTTTAGAAAAAAACAGCTCTAGTGCCATAGCTAGAAACTCTAAAAAGAATAGAGAATTATTAGCAGAATTAGAAGCCAAAGAACAAGCATTAGCAGCAGAAAATGCACGTTTAGCAAAACTTAAAAAAGAATTAGAAGACCGATCTAAGCGTGTAGCAGAATTGGAGAATGTTATTGCTTCAAAAGATGCGGCTATGACGCAATTAAAGAATGCCATTTCAAGAGCTTTAACAGATTTTGAAGGTAAAGGATTAACAGTAGAACAACGTGATGGCAAAGTATACGTGTCTATGGAGAATAAACTATTATTTAGTTCTGGTAGCTGGGCAGTTGGTAGTGAAGGACGAAGAGCTGTACAGCAATTAGGAAGTGTGCTTGGTGATAATCCTGAAATTGCGGTTTTAATAGAAGGACATACCGATAATGTGCCTTATAAAGGTACTGGGCAACTAAGTGGTAACTGGGATTTATCAACTAAACGCGCAACTGCTATTGTAAATATTTTAAGAGAAAATGCAGCTATTAACCCCGAAAATTTAACAGCAGCTGGCCGTGGTGAATTTGCACCTATTACTTCAAATGATTCGGCAGCAGGTAAAGCAAAAAACAGACGTATTGAGGTGATTTTAACACCAAAATTAGACGAGCTTTCTAAGTTGTTAAACGAGAACTAATCATCGTATCATTCCTAGTATAGACAGGAATCCGCTTTAAAACCCTTTCAGAACTGTGTAATTCTGAAAGGGTTTTTATTTTTATACTACTAGCGCTAAACAATTTAACTGTGATTTCTGAGAAGAAGGTGTTCAGGGTTAACTTCTAAGTATCTCTTTGTGCAGCTTTGAACTCTTTTCTTTTTTATGTTCAATAAACCGTTTTGAACGTATCGGTGGGAAATCTTATGTTAAAAGGTTACTATAAAAGACAGCATGTGTGTTAAAGTCAATTAATTCTTTAACGAATATTTAATAAGTAGGTTATGAAGGCTTTTTATGTCTATAGGTTTGGAAATAAAGTCATCAATCCCTGCATTGTTTGCTTTTTTCTTATCATCTGTATAAGCGCTAGCAGAAACGGCTATAACAGGTATGGGGGTTTTTTGAAACTTTTCTGTTTTTTTAATCACTTTTGTTGCTTCTAAACCATCCATAATAGGCATTTGGATGTCCATAAATATTAAACTGTACCTATTCTGTTTAAATAAATCTACTGCTTCAATTCCAGTATTAGCATAATCTAAATTCAAATTGAATTTTTTTAGCATCAAGCCTAACACTTTTTGATTCATAATATTATCATCAACTACTAAAACATTTATAGGTTCTCCAAACCTAGGGGGATTACTTAATAAATTAGTTTTGCCTTTAAGCAGTTGGCTTTTGGAGCAGATTCTTTTTAGTTTAAGGCTGAAATAAAATTGGCTTCCTTTATTTTTTTCTGTTGAAAATTTTAGTTCACTCCCCATTAAATGAGCTAATTCATTGGAAATAGTTAGTCCTAATCCAGTACCTCCAAATTTTCTTGTTGTAGATATATCAACCTGTTCAAATGCCTGAAATATTTTTTCAGATTTTTCATTATCCATACCAATACCTGTATCTGACACCGAAAAATGAAACACATCATATACTGCGTTTATAGGTTCTTGTTTAACATCTAATTTTATCCAACCTTTAGGTGTAAACTTAATGGCATTATTTAATAGATTAATAATAATTTGATTTATCCTTATGCTATCTCCTAATACAAACTCAGAAGTGTTTTTTGCTTTTTCAAAATTATATTTAAACTCGATATTTTTCTCTGTTGCTTGAAACTGAAAGATTTTAACCAACTTATTTAGGTCTCTATTAAGATCTAGGATTGTATTTTCAAGTTCCATTTTACCAGCAGAGATTTTAGAATAATCAAGAATTAAATTTATAAGCCCTAATAGATGATTAGAGGAATAGTTTGCAACCTCCAGTAGTTTAATTTGTTCCTTATTAAGATTGCTTTGATTTAGTAAATTTAAAATGCCGATAATACCATTAAGAGGGGTACGTATTTCGTGACTCATATTAGCCAAAAAACTCGACTTATACGTTGCCGTTCTTTCTAATTCTTCAATAGTTAATTTTAGTCCATCAATATTTTTTAGTAAATTTTCTTTAAGTAAGCCGTAAGCTTTATACAAAAAATCAACTTCTAATATTTTAGAAGCTTCTTTGTTATCTGCAATATCATATTCCTTGAAACCAGAGTTAATAAATTTGTGCATAGAGCCCTGTAGCCGTTTTAAGTCTCTAGTTAATATTTGCGACAAGTAAATAATAAGAAAAGTCATAAATATTAGAATAGCTGTAAATGAAATTTTCACAAACTTTGATATGTATGTATTTTTCCTTTCAATTTCCTTCTGGGTAATAACTTCAATAAAATTAAGTTTGTTTATTATTTGTTGATTGGTTTTAATTATTTGACCATACAACCCATCACTGTTATTGCCATTGTGATTTCCAATCTTAAAGTGCATTCCATTTACTTCATTAAAGAATGATTTATATTTAACAAGTGCTGTTTCAATGTTATTGTTGCCTCTATGTTTATTGATAAGTTGAGAAACCAAATCATTGAATTTTGTTATATAAATGCTATCAGACCTTAATAAGAAGTCCTTTTCGTTACGTCTAAGCTGAAGTATTTGTTCTTTAGAAATTAAATTATAAGCTTCTATATGGTGGGCAACGTTTCTCATGGCGCCTATCTTACCAAAATCTCTATGTCCTAGCGTATAACTGGCATGTTTTATTAAATTCCCTAAAGAGTCAAGGGAATGAAAGTTATTTTTCAGGTTGCTTACTAAGCTTTTTTCTAAAGGAAAACCGTTATTTTTTAGTTCATCAAATATACTGTCTAAGCTTTTATTTAGTGTTGAAATATTATAGATGAAATGATCAATATTTTCTTCCTTATAGGTTTTGTAAAATGAAGGTTTTTTATATCCATAAAGAAGAAAAGATTGAAAGTTTTTTTCATTATTGGAAAAGTCTGATTCTAAGGTGTAAATTAAAGTAGAAACCTTTTGTAAGTCTTTAGTTCTTGAACTTAAATAGTTATAACCAATAAAAAGTAATATGGTAATAGAAATAATACTTAAAAATGATAGAATAATCTTAAATCGATAAGATTTGTAGAATTTTACTGACATTGCAGGGGCGATTTTTTTAAAATTATATAAACTATAATTGCCGTGCGTTATCTAATTGTTAAATGCCATCTTACATCTTATTTGAGTAAATTTATTGAAGATTTTATATAACAAAAAACCCCTTACTTTTTAAAAAATAAGGGGTTTTTAAATTATTTAATTTGATTACCATCTTTGTCAAAAAAATGATATTCTAGATATGTGTAAGCATCTCTTGGTAAAACTTTGACCCATTTTTTGTGTTCAAAAAACCATTTTGAACGTATCGATGGAAAACCTTTTGTTAAAAAGGCTGCTATAAAAGGATGTGTGTTTAAAGTCAACTTATTATAGTCTTTTTTTAATAGTTGTTCAAGATCATGTGTTACTTTTTGCACCAAACCTATTGGTGCTTCAACCTCAGAACCGTTTAAACCGTTTGGATTTTCCTCTCTGGTTTTAATGTTCATTTCTGGGCGAACGCGTTGTCTTGTTATTTGTATCAATCCGAATTTACTAGGAGGCAATATTTTATGTTTTGCTCTGTCATCCTTCATTTCATCACGAAGGTGATTAAATAGCTTTTGCCTGTTCTCAGCATTAGTCATATCGATAAAATCTACTACTATAATGCCGCCCATATCACGTAAACGTAATTGGCGGGCCATTTCTGTAGCAGCTATTAGATTAACTTCTAATGCTGTATCCTCTTGGTTGTTGGCCTTGTTAGATCTATTACCGCTGTTTACATCTATAACATGTAGTGCTTCGGTGTGTTCTACAACCAAATAAGCACCTTTAGCCATAGAAACGGTTTTGCCAAAGGAAGTTTTTATTTGTCTTTCAATTCCAAATTTTTCAAAAATTGGAATTTTAGACTGATACAATTTAACTATTGATTCTTTTTTTGGTGCAATTTCTTGCACATAGTCTTTAATTTGAATGTAAAGCTCTTCATCATCAACATGAATACTTGTAAAGGTGTCGTTAAATATGTCTCGTAAAATAGACGAGGCCTTATTCATTTCACCTAATACTTTACTTGGATGATGTGCTTTGTGTAGCTTTTTACACATTGCCGTCCAACGACTAAGCAAATTTTGTAAATCTTTATCTAGTTCAGCTACTTTTCTGCCTTGTGCTACGGTACGTACAATAATACCAAAACCTGGTGGAGTAATACTCTTTACCAATCGTTTTAATCGGTCTTTTTCTTCTCTGTCTTCTATTTTTTGAGAAATAGAAATACGACTGGAAAAAGGAACTAAAACAATATATCTACCAGCAATAGAAAGCTCTGAGCTTATTCTAGGGCCTTTTGTAGATATAGGTTCTTTTACTATTTGTACTAATAGCGATTGATTAGATTTTAAGACGTCGGCAATTTTGCCATCTTTCTCAATATCTTTTTCAAATGGGAAGTCTTTTAAAGAAAAATCTTTTAATTTACCTGTGCTTACACGTTTTGTGAATTTTAAAAGGGAAGGTAGTTTTGGTCCTAAATCGTGATAATGCAAAAATGCATCTTTCTCGTAACCTACATTAACAAATGCAGCATTTAAGCCAGGAACGGCTTTTCTTATTTTGGCTATAAACACATCACCAACAGAAAAGTCATTACTATCTTCATCCTTTTGTAATTCAATAAGTTTTCCATCTTTTAATAAGGCAAAATCAACATTGTCGGAACTAGATCGAATAATCAATTCTTTATCCATTTAGTTAATTTTTATCCATACTTTTTCGTTTATATAGTATATGGTAATAGTTTACAGCTTTAATACTCATAACTAAAACCAACAACTAACAACCGAATTGTACAGATGGATTATACATTATTTTTATCAGATAATAAATACTGTTTTCTATTATCTGATAATACTTTAGTTATCATTTGATATAAAAAATCAAATTTTAATTAAAGTATTTCACAGGATTTTCAAATCCGTGGAGTTCTCAAAAACATTTAATGTTTTAATGAACTCATTTCAAAGAACTTGTTTTTTTAAACCAAAAGAAGTAGCTAATCTAACTACTTCTTTGATTTATTTTTTCTTTTTATGACGGTTAGCGCGTCTACGTTTTTTACGCTTATGCGTTGCAACCTTATGTCTTTTTCGTTTTTTACCACTTGGCATAAATAGTTTCTTTTAAATTAATAATTTATTTTTAATACTTTATTTAACGTCTACATTTGTTTTAACGCCTTCAACAAAAACTTTTGCAGGCTTAAATGCAGGAATATTATGTGCTGGTATTTTTATGGTGGTATTTTTAGAAATATTTCTACCAGTTTTTTCGGCTCTTGTTTTTATAATGAAGCTTCCAAAACCTCTTAAATAAACATTATCACCACTTTCTAAAGAAGTTTTTACTTCTTCCATAAATGTTTCAACAGTTGCTTGAACATCACCTTTTTCAATTCCTAATTTTTCGGAAATTTTTGCTACTAAATCAGCCTTCGTCATTTTTATTTTTTATTTTTTTTAGGTTATATAAATTTAGAGGGATGCAAATATAGGAATTTAATATTCAATATTTCAAACCTAATTCATTAAAATTTAAGATTATAAACGTTTATTTTTGTGTGCTGTATATATTCAATAAATGATATTTTCAAAAATTTTAATTCACTGGTATTCAAATAATAAGCGAGAACTTCCTTGGAGACAAACAAAAGCGCCTTATTATATATGGCTGTCAGAAATTATTTTGCAACAAACGCAAGTTAATCAAGGGCTTCCATATTATATGTCATTTATAGAAAAGTTTCCTTCGGTTTTCGATCTTGCTAAGGCAGATGAAAGCGATGTGCTTAAATTATGGCAAGGATTAGGATATTATTCACGAGCCAGAAATTTACATGCTACGGCTAAATATATTGTAGAGGAATTAGAAGGAGTGTTTCCAGATAATTATAAAGACTTATTAAAACTAAAAGGTGTGGGTGATTATACAGCAAGTGCCATAGCATCGATCTGTTTTAACGAATCGACTGCTGTTGTTGATGGTAATGTATATAGAGCCTTATCGAGATATTTTGGAATTAGCACTCCTATAAATTCTTCCAAAGGCGCCAAAGAGTTTAAAGCATTGGCTCAAGAATTAATTGATAAAAAGAACCCCGCAGAGTTTAATCAAGCCATTATGGAGTTTGGAGCAACACAATGTAAGCCACAAAATCCAAATTGTAATGTGTGTCCTTTTAATAAAGGATGTATCGCTTTTAACAAAAGTATAATAAGTGAATTACCCGTTAAGATTAAATCAGCGAAAGCAAAAAAAAAGTATTTTAACTTTTTAGTCTTTATTTCGGAAAACGGAAAAACGGTCTTGGAAAAACGTGAAGGAAAAGGCATTTGGCAAAATTTATATCAGTTTCCTCTCATTGAAACAAATGCAAACGTAGATGCAGATGCTTTGGAAACTTTAATTAAAGAGCATGATTTAATAAAAGGAATGCCATTTGAATTGTCCTTATATAATAAAGAGGTTGTTGTGCATAAATTATCGCATCAGCATTTGTACACCAGATTTTGGGTTGTTAATGTAAATAGGCTTTTAAATGAGGGTATTCCAACAGATGAAATACATAATTATGCCGTCCCTATTTTAATAGGAAATTTTATTGAATCTTTTAATTTTTGAACGCCTAGAATCTTTGATTGTTAATTGAAATTATTTTTCCCTTGAAATCGCAAGATTTATGAATTCTTTATTTTTGATTAGTTTAGATTGAACACTCATATTTTTTTATTAATTTTAAGGAAATGCAATGCAATATTGTAATTTTGCGTTCTATAACAAACAATAATTATGTCTGGAACATTAAATAAAGTTATGCTGATTGGGCATTTAGGCGACGAAGTAAAAATACATTACTTTGAAGGTGGTGGTTGTGTTGGTCGGTTTCCATTAGCTACAAATGAAACCTATACTAATAAACAAACCAACGAGCGTGTTACAAATACAGAATGGCATAATATTGTTGTTAGAAATAAAGGCGCTGAAATATGTGAAAAGTATTTAAGTAAAGGCGATAAGGTTTATATTGAAGGACGTTTAAAAACCAGAAAATGGCAAGATGATGCGGGTAATGAAAGATACACTACCGAGATACAGTGTAGTGATTTTACATTTCTTTCAACCAAAAAGGAGAGCGATAACAATGCGGCAGCTAATAAACCAGCAGCCCAAAACCCTGTTGCTAATAAACCATCAAACAGCGAACCTATAAAGGAAGAAAATGATGATCTTCCTTTTTAATTTAAGTTAAACTAAAAAGAGCGTATTTGGATCCTGATCCCTCGAGTTTTAAACCTTTATTAATCGCAATTGATTTTTCAGTTGTTACAGGTTTTGTGTTATTGTTTTTACTTTTAGTTTGTTCTGCTCTTATCTCTGGAGCCGAAGTAGCTCTATTTTCTCTTAACAGAAAAGATCTTGATAACGGTTTAGAAAAAAAATCTAAACGTATTGAAATTATATCAAGGTTATTAGAACGCCCTAAAAAACTTTTAGCCACCATATTAGTTGCCAACAACTTTATAAATATAGCTATCGTTATTTTGTTTGCCTTTTTGGGTGATTTTATATTTGGAGAGATTACCAATCTAAAAATTAAATTTATTGTCGAAGTTATAGTCATTACATTCTTAATCTTATTATTTGGCGAAATTTTACCCAAAATATATGCGAGTAGAAATAATTTGAAGTTTGCCTCTTTTATGGCATATCCTTTACGTGTTTTAGATGTTTTTTTTGCGCCTGTAAGCTTGCCAATGCAAAGTGTAACATTAGCTATTCATAATAAATTGGGGAGGCAAAAATCTAATTTAAGTGTCGACCAACTTTCTCAGGCTTTAGAACTAACAAGTGAAGAAGACACAACCAAAGAAGAGCATAAAATATTGCAGGGTATCGTATCTTTTGGTAATACAGATACGAAACAGGTTATGCGTCCTCGAATAGATATTTTTGCATTAAATATAGAGCAAAAGTATGCAGATATCATGCTCGAAATAATTTCTAACGGTTATTCCAGAATTCCAGTTTACCAAGACAACATAGATACTATTAAAGGAATTCTTTATGTAAAGGATTTGTTGCCTTATATAGATAGAAAAGAGTTTGATTGGGCAAGCTTAATACGGGAACCTTTCTTTGTGCCCGAAAATAAGAAATTAGATGATTTAATGGTTGAATTTCAAGAAAAGAAAGTGCATTTGGCTGTTGTTGTAGATGAATACGGAGGCACTTCTGGTTTGATTTCTTTAGAAGATATTATTGAAGAAATTGTAGGGGATATAAGTGATGAATTTGATGATGAAGACTTGATATATTCTAAGTTGGACGATAATAATTTTGTTTTCGAAGGCAAGACAGCTTTAAAAGATTTTTATAAAATTATTAGAGCTGAAGATGAGACTGTTTTTGAAGATAATAAAGGGGAAGCAGAAACTATTGCAGGTTTTGTGCTAGAAATATCTGGAAGTTTCCCGAAATTAAACAGTAAAATAAATTTTAAAAATTACGTTTTCACAATAGAAGCTTTAAATAAGAAGCGAATAAAACTTGTAAAATTTACAATCACTTAATTTCTTATTTAAGACTGAATACAGCTATTACAAACTGAATATTATATGATTTTAAAGCCAACTTTCAATTTTTTGTTAAAAACGTTCTCAATAATTGGAGTCTTAATGTTAGTGTCTTGTGGAGAAGATTACGTGCCAAAGCCAAAGGCTTATCTAAGACTAGACTACCCTAGAGCTAAATACGCTGAAGCTAAAGTAGATGCTCCTTTTTCGTTTGAAACGAATATATTGGCAACAAAAATTAAGGCAGTAAGTTTTGATGCAGCTACTAAAAGCTATGGATTAAATTTAGAGTACCCAACTTTAAAAGGGACCATCTTTTTAACATACAAGGCTATTGAAAACGATAATAAAAACTTAGAGATTTTTTTACGAGATGCCAGAAAATTTACAGAAAAACATATGGTAAAGGCAGACGAAATTCCTGAATATCCATATATTAATCAAGAAAAAAAGGTGTATGGTAGTTTTGTTGAAGTTAAAGGAAATGTAGCCTCTCCAGCACAGTTTTATGTAACAGATAGTATCAATCACTTCTTAACAGGTTCTTTATATTTTTATGCAAGGCCTAATTACGATTCTATTTTGCCAGCTGCCAATTATTTGCAAAAAGATATCAAGCATCTTATGGAAACCATTGAGTGGAAATAAAAAGGATAAGAATATAATCTTTAAGCCCAAAGCCCGTATAGTATTTAAACCCATCCTCTTGCAAACATAGGATGACATGTCTTTTCATTTTATCTAAGGCAAATAATCAATACTAACCTCATCTAACTCATAAACCCCATCGAAAGTTTCTTGTCCACTTCCTGTATATTTAAAAGCGATATACATGGTGCCAGCAGCACAAGACAAATCCACATTTCCAGAATTAAACCAAGGCACAAAAGAATCGGTATCTTTTACAACATAAGCAGCGGATAACACGCCCCAAGTTGCAGATGTGATGTTAGCTTCTACACCATCCCAATCTAAAGAATATAAGACCTCTAAATAACTACTATCTGCTAAACTATTAGAGGTTTTAAAGCGTAAGGTCTCGCCATCTTGAGCATCCAGATTGATAGCAGGTGTTATTAACCACCCAATATTACTAACATCGCCAGAACTCGCAGATTTAAATCTGGCAGATCGCCCTAAAGAGGCGTTTGTTGCTTTTGATGAATAAGCTTCCCAACCTTTGTTACCTGCTTCTATATAGTTAGTCCAATCGTTTCCTATTATTAGTTTATTGTTTTTTTGCGATTCGAAATCTTCATAAAACAGATTCGTGGTTCCGAAGGTAGTTGCCAATCCACATTCTAATTCCGCGGGGTCGCAACGTTCGTTGGAATCAAAAACAACATCAGAAGAACTATTAACTACAAATACATTAAAATCATCTCTAAAATCTCTGCTAAGAATTCCTTGAACACTTCCTTTATCCTGTGGTACGGGCAACGATTTAAAATCTGAAAATGTACTTGTTTGCATTAAAATGGAGACTCCAGACTCACAGCTTTCTAAAATTCGTAAGCCATCAAATTTATCAATAGACTCGCCCGCATAGGTTCGTGCTAGATCAAACCTATTAATTTGCATGTTATCTAATTGAATCAACGTATTTTCGTCGGCTTCTGTTAAATGAATTAATGAACTGGCTTTAGGTACCATTGTTGCGACTTCCGAAGTTCTTAAAACAATATTTCGGTACTCAAAATCCTGAATTTGTTCTATTCTAGAATCTTCACCTCTACCAATTGATAAAACACCATGAGATTCGCCGATGGTCAAACCTTTAAGTTTTACATATACTTTTCTACCAAACTCATACGTATCAGATAGGCTCCCTACATTAATTTCCAATTTAAGACCAAGCCTCGGGTCGTTATCTGGATTACTGGCATCTGTTTTGTTTTGAATAATGAGTTCTTCAAAAAAATTCCCAGCTTGATCGCTAGAAATAACGTAGCCTTCAATATATAAATCTTCGTCTATAACAGCTATAAGGTTGCCTTTTTTTACTGCTTGCTCATACCTTTCGTAAAGGGATTTAAATGTTGTTAATTGGTTTGTTGGAATGTCTATGTTTTCTGTATCATCAAGACTTGGAATACCATAATCTTCATCTACACAAGAAAAAAATAATAAGGCTGCACTTAAAATTAATAGTCTATTTATATAATTCATGATACTTTTTTAAAAATTAACATATACATTTAGAAAATACGTAGCGCCTCTTCCATACCAATATTTAGATCCAAAAACAGGTCTGTTTAAAGCTTGATCATCTCTTAATTGCCTGTAGTTCGCATTTCTTCCTTGTTCGAAACCACCCGTTTTAAAAACCGTATCTAAAACATTATTAATACTTGCAAAAAAACCAATATAATATTGTTTGATACGCCACGATTTCCCTCCTACAAGATTGATAACCATATAGTCCTCAAAGGCTTCTTGTTTTAGCAATGCTTTAGCTGTAACCTCATCGTAATCAACAAACGGAAAGCCATCTACATCTTTAAAAAAATTATCCGTTCTGGTTAACGGGCTAATATCGCTATAGGTTTTATCGAAAAAGTTTGTAGTGGCTCCAAACCACCAATAATCCGGGTCGCGATACTCAAATCCTACAGAATAAGCACGATGTGGACCTACCGCCAATTTATAGCCTTTGAGTTTAGAGGTGCCTAAATACACATTTTCAAACCGATCTGAAGACAAATATAAATCGGGGTTATTGGCATAAGTGTATTGCCCAAAAGCTGCTGCTCCTTTTAATTTTATAGTTGGTGTTACCTGTGCTTCTATACCTAGCTCAGCACCCATGTGGTTTTTGTCTATGCCTTGCAAAATCTCTTGAATAAACTCGTTGTCGTCACTACCAGATTGTTGGGTTCCAGATTCGGCAATCACATTCCCGATGCCATCTGCAAAGTAAAATGAGATCTCATTGGCATCTTCAAGTTTTGTATAAAACCCTGTAAGTTTTGCTTTAACAATAGACGACCTAAAAATATAACTGGCATCTAAAGACATGATTTTCTCTTCAGAAATATTGGGTACAATGTTGTGATTCGCTCTAGAATTAGAATAACTATTGCGAATGGAAGGTGCTTTTGTAATATACCCCGCATTTATATCTACGATATGCTTACCTGTAATTTTATATGTACCGCCTCCTTTTAAGCCCAACCCCATAAAAGTTACTTGTTCTCCTTTACCAAAAGAATTATTTTGAAATGTTTCATGTTGAAACAGCCCTTCTCTTTGATACTGTGTATTGGTTATACCTGCAGACAAAAAAAAATCCATCATTTTATATGTAAACTGTGCTTGTAAGTACCCAGACATAACATTAGCAAACATTTTATAATGATAGCCGTAAGTATCTCCAACACCAACAAGAGTGTTTGGGTTTTTTAAATCAAACTGTACGCCATCAAAACTATCTATATTTAAAAAACCAGAACCGCCAAGAAGATCTAAAACTTCGGTATAATTTTCAGATTGTAGTTTTTTGTAGTTAATGGATGCATTAAACAAAATATGTTCGTTCAACTCAGTCCTTAAAATAGTATTAACAGTTAATTGATCATCATCTACTCGATCTTCATATAACATGTATGTCGCATTTCGTCCTTGTGCGGCACTAATTTGGTTCGCATCATACATCTGCTGCCAATTAATCTGTCCGTTATTTAAAAATGCCTGCTGTGCGCTGTAAGCAAACTCCAAATCGCTTGGAAAATTCCTTTCAAAATAACTTGGAAGCTTTTGATAGTAGCTCGGACTGGGATTCTTTCCGCCATTCTCAAAAACAATAGTCCCATCTGTATTTACAATTCTATTCGCACCGCCATACGCTAAACGACTATTTCCTAACTTTCCAAATTGATATCCTATATTGGTATTTAACTTTGTTTTACTATTTATATGCCAATAGTGGTTTAACATAACAATAGGTTCTTCAACTTCTTTTACACGAGAATTACGTTTTTTGCCTTCTTGCCATCCCCAATATTCATTATATTTTATTCCTTTTAAATTATAAACTTCTTGAGTATTTGGTGAGGACTTACCTCGCCTATTTGGCGCATAAATACCTGTAAAATTTAAGCTGTGTTTATCGTTGATTACTTTTTCTACGGATGTAAATATTGAATTAGAATTATACAATGTAGCATCTTGATAGCCTTCGTTACCCCAACGTCTGCCTAAGGACATTGTGTAGGCCCAACCGTTTTTTAACAATCCTGAAGTATAGGTTGCCATTAATCTATTGGTGTAGCTCCTATTAGAAGATGAATACGTTACACGTCTCCCTGATCGTATTTGTGATGCTCTGGCATTAATATTAATGGTTCCTAACAGCCCGCCAAAATTATAGCTAGAAGGTGTTAAACCTGTACTTAATTCCTGATTACGTATAACATCGTTTAGCCCTCCCCAATGGCTCCATTGCGGACGTCCATTATAGATTTTATTCATTTCGATACCATTAATCATAACCGCTCCTTGATCTGAATCTAAACCTCGTAGCTTAAAAAATGAACTGCTAAACTCGAAGGCTGCGGTACGTTGAAAAATATCTGGAGACGCTTGCAGTAAGCCTGAAATATTCCCCAGACCATAAGTGTCATCATCAAGCTCATCATCAGAAAGACTTATGGTAAACAAGTCCTGAGTCAACGAGGTATCTAATTCTAGAGTCATATCGGTAATGTTTACAATTTGATGTTCATTAACGATTATCGGATATCTTTTACTTAGATATCCTGTTTTTGAAATACTTAAAATGTGTTCTCCCAAAGGCACATTTACCGAGAATTCAAATCTGCCCAAAGCATCTGTTTGTGTTTGTTGCTTTGTTTCTTCAATAGTAATAATAACACTTTCGATAGGTTGGAATGACAGAACCTCTTTTACACTACCTTTTATAAGGGTTTGTTGTGAAAATCCAGTTAATGTTAAGAGTAATGCGGTTAGACTGATGATTGCCTTTTTTAATATGCTCCGCTTCTTTTCTATTATAAATATGTTCACTCTTATAACCTTCTTTTAGTTGATTGGTTTGCGAATATATATCATTTGTAAGAATTAACATTATTATATTTAAGGAAATTATTTACTTTTGTTTAGACTAACGACTCTCATATGACATATTCTAACTTATGGTTAATTATATTATTTTTTTTCTGCATCGGGAAGACACATGCACAGCAAGAGAAGTTATATAAAATTCATACAATAGCTTTTTACAATTTAGAAAACTTGTTTGATACGATTAATGACCCTAATAAGTTAGATGAATTTAGCCCCATGATGGCGCTAAAGACAAATCGTAGCAAAGCATATAAAAAAAAAATACAAAATATGGCTCGGGTACTTGCTGATATTGGTTATGATGTAACACATAATAAACCCGCCATTATCGGGGTATCTGAAATTGAAAACCGAGTTGTATTAGAGGATCTTATTAACGACTCCTTACTAAACGATAAGGATTATGGGATTGTCCATTTTGATTCTCCAGATGCACGAGGTATTGATGTTGGTTTATTATATCAGAAAAAGTTATTTGCCCCAATACAAACCAGCAAACATGAACTTAAAATTTATGATGATAGTAGAAAACGTGTTCACACCAGAGATCAATTATTAGTCAGTGGTTATTTAGAGGAAGAAATGATTCATATTATTGTTAACCACTGGCCATCTCGTCGTGGTGGTGAAGCAAGAAGCAGACCAAAACGTATAGCAGCGGCTAAATTGAATAAATATTTAATCGACTCGCTTCAAGTAATAAACCCTTATGCTAAAGTTTTTATTATGGGCGATTTAAACGACGACCCTACAAATACAAGTATTAAAAACATATTAAAGGCCGAAAAAGATAAGAAAAAAGTACGTTTGAAAGGTATTTATAATCCTTTCGAAAATTTTTATAAAAATGGATTAGGCACAACGGCTTATCGGGATGCATGGAGTTTGTTTGACCAAATTATGGTTACTAAACCGTTGCTTGAAAAAGATTTCTCTTCATATAGATACTATAAAGCTGGAATTTATAATAAAAATTATTTATTTCATAAAGATGGTCGTTACAAAGGGTATCCTTTTAGAAGTTTTTCTAGTGGTCGTTTTACAAATGGTTTTAGCGATCACCTACCTGTTTATATGTATGTTATTAAAACGATTGAATAAAATCCTCTTTATATAAAAAGCTTTTGACACCAATTTCTCGAATTCGTACTAATAGCAATATAAATCAGGAGAATATGCTTAAAACTACCTATAATAAGCCTTAGCTCTAACAGCTAAGCGATCCATATTCTTTGATATTATATTAACCTATCCAACTACTCCAAGGAATTCGTGATAAAAACAATACTAAAGCTATGGTATAAAAAATAGCGATTGTTTTTAATTTAGATTTAGATGTTAGCTTCTTTTTATGCTTAGAATAACCAATGGTTATTAAAGCTACTGCTATTATATTTACAAGAGGGTGTTCTACAAGATATAATCTTGCTAAGGAATTACTCATAACACCACCTCCTAATTCGCTCCATAGCTCAAATCTGGGTGATACAAAATAAAGTATTAAACCAATAAGTAATTGTATATGAGATACTATTAAAGTAAATAGTGATTTTCTAAAATCTTTGGCGCTATATTCTTTACCTCCAAATGTTTTTATTAAAGCATTGGCAGTCGCAATTATTAAAACAATAAGTACTAAATATGCCCAATAAGAATGCAATGTCTTTACAATATCATACATGAATTAACTATTTAAATTTTACATTACAAATGTAATAATTAAAAGTATAAAAAAACCGCTTCTTTACAGAAGCGGTCTTTAATTTGTATAATTAAGATAAGATATTAGAACTTGTAACGCAAGCTAAAATTCCATGTTCTACCTAAACCAAAGTATCCTTGATTAGCATTTGCGATACCATTGTATAACCTTCCATTTGAAGCATAAGTCCCAGCAGAAGGATCATCTGTGTCTACTAAATCGTCTGCTTTAATTGCTGTTCTTAACTCGGAAAGGTAAATTTTATAAAATAAATTATTAATATTAAGTCTAAAATTCAAAGATTTGCCTGCATTTTTTCCTAATAACATTTTATAAGAAAGACCCATATCTACAATATCATATGAAGGCAATTTTAAGTTTTCTTTTACAGCGCCAACGTCTGAATATAAATTGTCATAAAATCTCCAATCTGCATCTATTGATAATCTTTCTACTATCTGATAGTCTAACCCTAAACCAGCAGTAAACTGAGCTGCATCACCTACTTTTCCACCATCAAAATCTGTAGATTCTGTACTAAGGACATTTTGCTCTTCGTCTGTAACCCTAGTCACACCTTCTCCTTTAAATACCCAATCACCAACTGAAACAAATCCCTTAATTCTTAAATTATCGGTTGGTCTGGTTGTAAAATCTAATTCAGCACCTGTATGCACTTGTTCTACACCTTCATTGGTTGTAAAAGTAACAACATCGTTTGTAACTCTAGAAGACGTCACAACTCTATCCTTCCAAGACGTTCTGTACAAGTTAACATTAGTAGAGAAAAATCGGCTTTTGAAACTGTACCCTGCTTCTAAGCCCAAGATTTTTTCATTTTCTGTTAAAGGATTTATTTGATTTGTAAAATTCAAATAGATATTATCATGATATGGTTGACGTGAATAATAACCCGCATTCACATATACTCTATTGTCTTCATTTAAAGCAAAACTCCCACCTCCTTTAACATTGAATCCAAAATTATCTACTTTTTCTGAATCTACACCATCTGTAATGCCATTAGGTAATGGTGTTCCTGTTCCTTGTGGTGAAGTCCCATTAATTAATGCCTGATCGGCATACTGAAAATAATCAAATCTCTGATGATATTGGTTTGATACTGCTCCCTGAAAAAATGCTGAAAAATGATCATTAGCATATTCTAATTGAGTAAATAATCCTCCATAATTGATACGCTCATCATTACTATAAGCAATCTTATCTTCTTCATTTACATTTTCAAATAATACTGCCCATGGATTTGCTTTTAGATTATAAGATGTAACAACTCTTTTATAAGTTCCAAACCCATCATAAGTTTGATGCGTATTATTTTGATCTCTTAAACGAATATTTTCTTGCCACGAATTTAAGCCATGGTAATTTTCAACGATTCTAAAATGCTCACCATAATATGTTCTTAAATCAAAACCAACATTTAAGGTTAAGTTTTCGCTTAATTGTTTTTCTAAATTAGTTACTAATCCATACCAACTATGTAAATTCATAGAAGAACGTGTAACGTATGCTGGCTCGTTTCCAAAATAAACACCAGCGCCATTAGTAACAGCTGCATTTTGAGCATAAATAGCATCATAATCTATACGTCCTTCTGCTGTTCTAATTCTATTACCTCTATCTCCTGTTCCGCCACCACGACCCCAAGAAGCATATAATACACTAGACAGGTTGGTAGTCTCATTAATATTAAAATCCCAGTTTAAATTCGCTACTGGTTTATGATAGAAGTTTCTTCTTTCTGTGATATATTGACCTTGGTAAGTCCCCCAGTTGTTATTGTATCGTCTACCATAATCTAGATAATTAGAAATAGGTTTAGCGAAATTTTGATCGTGATATTGTGGTGCACCAGTAATTAAAAAGTTAAAATTATGTGTGTCATTTGGTTTATATCCTACGGATATAAAATAAGTCTGGCCTTCACCAAAGTTTCCTTCATTGTAACCATCCCCTTGCCAATGCGAAAACATAAAACTAGATCCCCAACCTTTTTCATTTCTTCCCGTATTATAAGCTAACGTCGTTTTCACATAGTCATCATTAGCGATCCCTGCATATAAAAAACCACCTTCTTTTTTGTTCGTTGTATTGGTTACAAAGTTGACTGTACCACCAACAGATGAAATCGCTAATTTAGAAGCGCCCAAACCACGCTGGATCTGAATAGCACTAGAGATGTCATTCATTCCAGACCAGTTCGACCAATACATTGTGCCATCTTCCATACTATTAATAGGTTGTCCATTTAATAAATACGCTGTATTGTCTTGTTCAAAACCACGAACAGCAATTCTAGTATCTCCAAAACCTCCAGAAGCCCCTGCAACATAAACAGAAGGTGTATTAACAAGTGTCATAGTAATATCTTGTGTTCCAATCTTTTTTTGAATCTCACTGGCTTTAATGGTTGATACTGCAACTGGCGTTTTTCTGTCGTCTGCTAAATCGATAATTCCAGTACCAACTATCACTATTTCCTTGAGAGAGTTATCTGGAGATAATAGGATGTTACCTAAATTTGTAGTACCATTAAATGATAAGGTTATAGATCCATAACCTACAAATGAAACGACAACTTCTCCAGACGAAGCTTGAGTTTCTATAGTAAAGTTGCCATTGAAATCTGAAGAAACACCATTAGCTGTTCCTTTTTCAACGACATTCGCACCTGGCAGCGGCGAATTAAGTTCTACATCTAAGATCGTACCTGTAACAGTACTTTGAGCTATTGCTGCTGTTGCAAATAAAAAAGCCACAGCCATTAATAAAAGTTGAGTTATTCTCTTCATAATTTTTTGATAGATTAATTGAATTAGTCATGCAAATTAATTGAAGATATCAGTGCTTTTTATTAACTAAGCTTTAACAAATATTTATGAAATACATGTTTTTTGAATTTTGAAAACATAAAAAATAAATCCTTTAAACTACTAATAACAAAACAATTAAAGAATTAGTTGTGGGCGAGTTACACCAATTTTATTATCCTATTGTTAAGTTATAATAAAATTAATGTCATTAGTTATTTACTATGAATGGATTCGCTAAATTTTAGGCATACAAATTCTTCATTAGGTTTGCCTTGAATTATTACTAATGACACATTAAAAGTTTAATTAATATTTAGAAAACAAAAAACCGCCTCTAAAAGAAGCGGTTTTTGAATTATATATTTTAAATGATGCTAGAAATTGTAACGCGCACTAAAATTCCACGTTCTACCGTATCCGAATCTTCCTCTATTTGAAGTATTAACACCTTTGTAATTTTCTGAGAGGTCGTTTGAAGCAGCAGTATTTCCGCTTACAGACTCTAAATATACCTCATCAAAGACATTATTGATATTAACTCTAAACTGTAATGAGTTTTTATCACGTCTCCCTACTAACCATTTATAAGACAAACCTGCATCGACAGTATCATAACTTGGCAATTCTATTGGCGGACTACTGACTGTTGTTCGTCCTTGAGAATATAAATTGTTGTTAAGATTCCAAGTACCATCAAGACTTAATCTCGGTAAAAACTCATAAGAAGCAAAAACTCCAGCCGTAAACTGTGCTGCTCCCCCAACTTTAACGCCATCAAGATCTACAACGCTATCAGGGTCAGTGATTGTTCCAGTTTCATCAAAAGTTCTTTGCATCCCATTTCCATCAAATTTCCAATCGCCTATTGCAAGAAATCCATTTACTCTAAGATTATCCATAGGATGTGTAAATACTTCTAACTCAACTCCAGAATGCACTTGTTTTACACCTTGAGTTTGAAATAACCTAAAAGCAGGATCTCCTTGGTCTTCTCCATTGTCATCCAACAATGTTCTATTGTCCCATATGGTATAATATAAATTCAAATTAGCTGAAACTTTTTCACCTCCAAATTGATAGCCAGCTTCTAAACCTGTTATGTTTTGGTTTTCTACTTCAGGGCTAATTAACTCATTTCCATTTCGATCACTTATAAATAAGTCACTATGAAATGGTTGACGTGAATAATAACCTGCATTTACAAACACTTTATGGTTGTCATTTATGGTATAAGCACCTCCAGCTTTAACATTAAAACCTGGGTTTTTCACTTTTTCTGATTCTTCAGATTGTCCTTGATTTGCAGCATTTAAATACTCTGTTCTAACATGGGATTGTGTGGACGCTGAGCCTTGAAAAAATGCTGTAAAATTATCTTTAGCATATTCTAATTGACCAAAAACACCAACATAGTTTATTTGTTCTTCGTAATCGTAACCAAAACGCTGATCGTGTTCGTCATTAGTATTAAAAGTTACATTCCATGGGTTAATACCTCCAAAAACATTCGTTAGATTATAAGCACCTCCATTGTAATTACTAAATGCACTCACACTACTTACAGATAAAAACTCGTTAACACTTCTAAAGTGGATTCCATTATATAAGCGTACATCTGCACCAAAATTCAAATTTAAATTCTCATTTAATTGGTTGTTGTAGTTGGTAACTAAACCATACCAGTTATGGTTATTATTAGACCCTCTAGCATAAGTTGGAGTGCTTCCCGATGTTCTTGTAGCAGCAAACGTTCCACGGCCTAAAGAACCGTACAGAATAGTCGATAACGATGAATTTTCATTAATAGTTAAATCCCAGCTCAAGTTAGCCACAGGTTTATGGTATACATTTCTTCCTCCTGGATATTTCCCACTTTGTAATAGGTTAGGACTGTTTACACCTTCAAAATTCCAAGAGTTATATTTTCTACCATTTTCTAAAAACTCACTTATCCTTCCACTTCCTGCTGCTGCATGCCATTGAGGTGCACCAGTTAGTAAAAAGTTAAATAAATTATTATCATTTGGTTTATAACCAAATGATAAAAAATATGTTTGCCCTTGTCCATCTGTATCATCAACATATCCTTCTCCTTGCCAATGTCCAAGCATTCCCGAAAATGCCCATCCGTTTTCCATTAAACCCGTAGAGTAATATGCCGTAGTCTTTGTATAATTATCATTTGCAACCATTTGTTGAAAAAAACCACCCTCTCGTCTATCAACTGTTTTTGTTACAATATTTACCGTTCCACCAACAGATGAGATAGCCAATTTTGACGATCCTAAACCACGTTGTACTTGCACCGCATTAGCGACATCTAATACACCAGACCAGTTAGACCAAAACATTCTACCATCTTCTGGACTGTTAATTGGTTGTCCGTTAAGCATGAAAGCTGTATTTGTTTGATCAAAACCACGTAAAAACATTTGACCATCACCAAATCCTCCACCTTTTATAGCTTGCACAGAAGGAGTCGATTTTAATACTTCTGGTAAATCCCAGTTTCCTGCTCTCTCCCTAATTTCATTAGCTTTAATAGTAGATACAGCAATTGGTGTTTTTCTACTTTCTGCTAAATCAATTACACCAGAACCTGTAATAACAATCTCCTCAAGTGAGTTATCTGGTGTTAATAGTAGTTTTCCTAAGTCCGTATTACCATTAAATGATACCGTAATGGAACTATAACCTACATACGAAATCACAATCTCTCCCGAAGATGCTTTTGTAATTAAAGTAAAGTCACCATTGAAATCTGAAGAAACCCCATTGGTTGTTCCTTTTTCAACAATATTCGCACCTGGAAGCGGGGAATTAAGTTCGGCATCTATCACAGTACCTGTAACAGTGCTTTGCGCCATAATAACTGTAGAAAATAGAAATGCCACAGCCATTAATAAAAAATGAATCGTTTTTTTCATGATTTAAAAAAGAATTAATTATTTGAAAATTAGTCCCTGTAAAAATACTCATAATTAAGAGCTTATGAATCTGTTTGTATGAATTTTATTAACATTTATAATAACAAAAAAGGCGTTGATATTATAAATATCAACGCCTTCTCAGTATTAAATTGAAAATCTCGTATCTTTTTTATTCTAAACTATTGTAATAATTCAGCAAGTTACTAGTAGATGAATCATGATCACTTATAGCACTACCATTAAATTCTTTTAAAATTTTACTAGCTAATTGCTTGCCTAATTCTACACCAAATTGGTCGTAGCTAAAAATATTCCAAATGATACCTTGTACAAATATTTTATGCTCATACATAGCAATAAGCTTACCTAAACTTTCAGGCGATAATTTATTTATAAAAATAGTATTGGTTGGTTTATTTCCTTTAAAAACTTTAAAAGGAATAATATCAGAAGCCGTTCCTTCAGCAATAACTTCTTGCTCTGTTTTTCCATTTAAAAGCGCTTCCGTTTGCGCTAAAAAATTAGAAATAAGTTTATCTTGATGATCTTGATTACCATGTAAAGACTTGGTAAAACCAATAAAATCTGCTGGAATTAATTTAGTTCCCTGATGTATTAATTGAAAAAAGGCATGCTGCGAATTAGTTCCTGGTTCTCCCCATATTAAAGTTCCTGTTTCATAATCAATAGGATTTCCATTTCTATCTATGCTTTTACCATTACTTTCCATAATCCCTTGCTGCAAATACGTTGCAAATTGATTTAGGTATTGAGAATAAGGAATGACTGCTTCACTTTCTGCTTTGAAGAAATTGTTATACCAAATACTTATTAAAGCTAATACAACGGGGATATTGGTTTTAAAATCTTCGTTTTTAAAATGGTCATCCATTTTGTTTGCACCACTAAGTAAACTTTCAAAGTTGTTATACCCAACAGCTAAACTTATGGTTAAACCGACAGCACTCCATAATGAAAAACGACCACCAACCCAATCCCACATAGGGAAAATATTGGTTTCATCTATTCCAAACGACTTAACACTTTGAATATTTGTAGAGACTGCCACAAAATGTTTTGCTATAGCATCTTCGCCAGCCGATTTTAAAAACCAGTTTTTAAGAGTATTAGCGTTAGATAGTGTTTCTTGTGTTGTAAATGTTTTTGAAACAACAACAAACAGTGTCGTTTCAGGATTTAGTTTCTTTATAACTTCATTAACATGATCGCCATCTACATTGCTTACGAAATGGGTGGTTAAATGATTTTTATAATATTGTAGAGAGTCTACTACCATAGCTGGTCCTAAATCGGACCCTCCAATACCTATATTTACTATATCTGTAAATGTTTTTCCTGTAAAACCTTTTCTATCACCATTTACAACTTCATTAGTAAATTGTTCTATTTTTTGTTTTACTTGAGACACTTCTGGTATCACATTTGCACCATCAACATAACATTCTGAGGTTTTTGGTGCACGCAATGCAGTATGTAAAACAGCTCTTCCTTCTGTTTGATTTATTATTTCTCCAGAAAACTGACTTTGAATAGCTTCTTTTAATTTAACTTCATTAGCTAATTCTAGCAAAAGGTTGAATGTCTCTTCTGTTATTCTATTTTTTGAAAAATCTACATAAAAATCGTCCCATTTAATAGTAAACTTATTTGCTCGTTCTTTGTCTTGAGCAAATAAATCTTTCATATGAGCATCTTTTGTAGTTTTAAAATGTTCTTGTAATCGTTTCCACGAATCTGTAGTGATGGGGTTTATACTTGGTAATGCCATTAATGTTTGAATGAAATTAGATTATTTTTATTTTCTAATGTTTCCTCTAAAATAGCGTCTCTAAAAGAGATGTCGTCTAACTGCGCTTTTATAGGTGCTATAAAGTCTAAGTATTTAATTTTCAAGGAATCCGATATTGGTTTTGCTTCTGGTAATTTTTGTTTAAATGGATCTACTTGCCTACCATTTTTCCAAAAACGATAACAAACATGTGGCCCTCCTGTATTTCCTGTCATACCAACCCAACCAATAACATCACCTTGCTTGACAAACTGGCCAACTTTTACATTTCTTCTACTCATGTGCAGGTATTGGGTTTCGTAAGTCGCATTGTGTCTTATTTTTACATAATTACCATTACCTCTAGTGTAGGCCGATTTGGTAACTGTTCCATTGGCGGTGGCCATAATTGGCGTACCAATAGCTGCAGCAAAATCGGTTCCTTTATGCGGACGCACTTTATAGCCATAAACAGCAATTCTTCTTTTTAAATTGTATCTGGAAGAAATACGCTTAAATTTCACAGGCGCTTTTAAGAAAGCTCGTCTTAAATTTTTAGCTTCATCATTAAAATAATCAACGATACCTTTAACGGAGTCTGTTTCAAATTCAAAAGCATAGAAAGGTTCTTTATTATGCTCAAAAAATGCTGCTTTTATATTATGAACACCAGTATAAATAGTATCGTTAATATATTTGTCTGTATAAATTACTTTAAACCGATCTCCTTTTTGAAGACGTCTAAAATCGATCGTCCAAGCATAAATCTCATCTGCCATTTTATATGCTAACCGCTGACTTAGTCCTTGTTTTTCTAAAGTCTCCGAAATATTATTGGTAATGACCCCTGTCGCTATTTTTTCAACATATTTAATAGGTTTTCTACTATTATAAGCATATATAGAATCATGAAAATTGATCACTACATATTCTTCTTGGTTTGGCTGATAAATAAAACATTTTGGCAATTCTAATGAATCTTTAGAACATAATAAGGTATATGGTTTCCCTACTTGAAGACGTCTTATATCGAATGAATCTTTTGCTTTTTCTGCTATATGGAATATTTTAGGATAACCGATTTGATTACGTTCTAAAATAACACCAAAGGTGTCTCCTTTTTTAATAGTGTCTCGCTTAACGACATAATCGTTTAAGTTAAAACCAAATTCATAAACTTCTTCAGGCACTTCTTCTACTAGTGCTAGCTCTTCTTCTAGTAAAACTGGCTTAGGATCATCTTTACAGGCGATAAAAGTGACTACTAATATTAATAATACTAAATACTTGTTCCCCAATCTTGTATTTCTTTTTCTGACCATAACTCTGGAAAAAATATTCTTTTTTGATATTTTGGATGCATATACTTTACCCACTCGCTACCACCAGTAGCTTCTGCTGTTTTGCCTCCTATATTTAAATAATGATTTGCTGTATTATAATGTGCCATTACCCATTTTATATTTACCGTATAATCGTAATGACGCATCGCTGTTATTAATTCTTTATCTTCTCTCGATTCTTTAGGCAGTGCTTTAAACTTGGACCATAAATTATTACCATGATAAAACTTAGTAAACCTAATAAACTCATCCTTGTATTTCTCCTCAAAGCCTTTTAACAGATAACTTTTTTTACCTGTTTTATAGTCTTTTCCTGCTGCTTGCCAATATAAATGCTCAAAAGCATTTTCATAAGACGAATTTCTATCTATAGTATCTCTGAATCTTTTATCTATAAGATTTATAAGTTCTGTAGATGCGAATTCAATTTTTCTATACTGTGCACTTTGAAAACCGCTGGCTGGTGTTAAAGTGGTTCTAAATTTATTATATTGATCGACATCCATACCATCCTTCATAATACTAAAAGACGAAGTAAGCATATCAAAATAACGACTAATACGCATTAGTTTTGAAGTAAACATATTGGTATCTACTTCATTACTATTTGCTACTTGATCTATCTCACCAAGTATCATTTTAAACAAAAGCTCATTAATTTGATGGTACATTATAAATACCATCTCATCTGGAAAAACGGTGCGTTGTATTTGAAGATTTAATAAAGCATCCGTTTGAATATAATCCCAATAATTAATAGGTTTACTATGTAGTAAACCTTCTAAATAAGTCTCATAGTCTTGGTCTATTGCCTCGTATTTCTCTTTTAGTTGGTCGGTTATTTTTGAATTCAAAATCTATTAATTATCTAACAACTATTTTAAAAGGGTGTTTAAGTCCTTTAAAAGCTTCAAGATCAGCCCTAAGAGAACCAACTGCTAAATCTGCTTTAATTCGCAAAGGTACTTTATTTTTATCTTTTGACACCCATAGTGTTAAACTTTCTTCTTCTTTAAAAACACGACCAGCCATAACATATGGTCTAAACTTTAAAGATTCAATTTTTCCAAATTCTGTATCAATAATCTCTTCTCCAATATATTGCAGTTTGAATCCGTAATTTTCTTCATCAAAAAACATATCGATTTTCACCTCATCACCCGCTTTTAAATTCTTAGTATCCAAATTATTACGCAAATAATAAAACGTTGATACCATATCCTGAATATTAGGTTTAGTATCAATTACCGTCTTTTTATTATGTTTTTTATTGTTTACGTATGCCTTATGGTTTTTTTGATCAAAATCTATCTCAAGATCTTTGGTATGTCCACCTTCATCAATATTTCTAACAAATTTATAAGGCATAATGGTGTTTTTATCAAAGTAACTTTCATACCTGTCTTTTACTTTAAAAAACCATTTAATCATACCTGTAGTCCACCCTTTACCAACTACATGATAAACATCTTTATTATTTAATTTAGTGTCTTTAACAGTTAATGTTGCATTCCCTGCTTTTAAAAAGCCACTATAGCTCATTTTAAATTTAAACCATTCGCCATTCCCAAATGCAGATTCTGGTTGAGAAAAAGACATTTGCATGGCTAATATTGCCGTTAATATAAGTAGTATATTTTTCATTTGTTATGGGTCTTGATAATGTAACTTCTTAATGTACATTTTATTGCTATGTCTTTAGAAGTCACAATTACTGTTCCAAAAATAAAAAAAATCTTTAAACTGTTTGTTATATTACAAGAGCTTAACATTAATTTGTTACTATGAACAAGTTTTTAAAGTTTATAATGTCCCTCTATTGGCTTGCTCCCTTTCTATAGACTCAAAAAGCGCTTTAAAATTACCTGCTCCAAAGCCGCGTGCGCCCATTCTTTGAATAATTTCAAAAAACAATGTTGGTCTATCTTCAACTGGTTTAGTGAAAATTTGCAACAAATAACCCTCTTCGTCAGCATCAATCATGATACCTAAACTCTTTAATGTCTCAATATCTTCTCTTAATTCATGGCTATGTTCTTCTAGTCTTCCTGGCACTGCTTTGTAATATGTTTCAGGTGGCGTCGATAAAAACTCAATACCTCTAGCTCTCAAACTAGAAACTGTGGTAATAATATCATCGGTAGCAACAGCTATATGTTGAACGCCTGGACCTTCGTAAAAATCTAAGTATTCTTCTATTTGTGATTTTTTCTTTCCTTCTGCTGGTTCATTGATCGGAAATTTTATACGCCCGTTCCCATTACTCATTACTTTACTCATTAAAGCGGAGTATTCTGTGTGAATTTGTTTATCATCAAAGGATAAGAAATTCTCAAAGCCCATAACATCTTCATACCATTTTACCCAAGTATTCATCTCTCCCCAACCTACATTGCCGACCATATGATCTATGTACTTAAGTCCAACAGGTTCTGGATTATAATCTGATTTCCACTCGCCAAAACCAGGTAAAAATGTACCGTTATAGTTTTTGCGTTCTACAAACATGTGTACCGTTTCACCATACGTGTAAATACCTGCTCTGACGACTTCGCCGTGCTCGTCTTTTTCTACAACTGGTTCCATATACGATTTTGCACCACGACTAGTAGTCTCTTGGTAGGCTTTTTTTGCATCTTCTACCCAAAGCGCTATCACTTTTACACCATCACCATGCTTTACAATATGCTCGTTTATGGGTGACGCACTGTTTAGTGGGGTGGTTAATATTAAACGTATTTTATCTTGCTTAAGCACATAACTTACAGCATCTTTAGACCCTGTTTCTAACCCTTTATAAGCATAGGATTGAAATCCAAATGCTGTTTTGTAAAAGTGAGCTGATTGCTTTGCGTTGCCTACATAAAATTCTACATAGTCCGTTCCTAAAAGCGGCAAAAAATCTTGCGCACCTTCGAATATTTTTTCTAAACCGTAGTTTACTGATTTTATATCTTTACTCATAATATATTATTTATCTGTTAATGAGCTAATTTTAATGGCTAATATTGAGTGAATCGACTACTATCGAATCTGTAATTATTTCACTTTCATAATATTCAGAATCATTGTAGATACTATCTTCTTCAAATTCAAATACGCCTTCGTTTTCATAATTTTCGAAGTCTTTAAAATTTCTAAATTCATCAAATAATGCAGAAGAAAATAATGTTCCGTAAATAACTAACACCCCTATGAAAAATAGCACAACAAGCCCATTGAAAATTATAGCAATAATGTTTAGTATTTTACCTGTAGACACATTGCTTTTTGATTGTGCTGAATACGCTTCTGGATTGGCAGCATATTCCTTTAAGCTTTTATTAGCCGCAACCAATCCTATGACACTTATTATTAATGGAATTATAGCCACTAACCCATAGCAGCAGCATCCTGCAAACCCTAAAACGAGTGCTACTATTCCTAAAACTAATGCGGATGGATCTGCTGGTAATTTACTAATGTTCATTCTATAAAATTATGTTTAATTATTAATGGTTGTAAGGCTTCTTCTGATTTATTCTAACCAAGACTTATGGTAATCTTCGTCTGCTATTTTCATAGCCTCTTCTGTCACCATTAAAGGTTTAAATGTATCTACCATTACGGCGAGTTCATCGGTTTTTACTTTACCGATACTTCTTTCGGTAGCCCCTGGATGTGGTCCATGTGGTATTCCCGCTGGATGTAATGATATATGACCTGCATCAACATCATTTCTACTCATAAAATCACCATCAACATAATACAGTACCTCATCACTATCTATATTACTATGATTGTAGGGCGCTGGAATAGCCTGTGGATGGTAATCGTATAACCGAGGCACAAAACTACACACAACAAAGGCATCGGTTTCAAAAGTTTGATGTACTGGTGGTGGTTGATGAATACGCCCTGTTATAGGCTCAAAATCATGAATTGAAAAGGCATAAGGATAATTATATCCATCGTATCCAACTACATCAAAAGGATGTGATGCATAAACCATTTCTATAATATCACCCTGTTTTTTTACTTTTATTAAAAAATCTCCAGATTCATTATAGGTTTCTAACTCCTCAGGCCTGCGGATATCGCGCTCGCAAAACGGTGCATGCTCCAATAACTGTCCAAACCAATTTCTATAACGTTTTGGTGTGAATATAGGTCTGTGAGACTCTACGATAAACAATCTGTTATCTTCTGTTTCGAAATCTATTTTATAGATAACACCTCTTGGAACTAATAAATAATCTCCATACTTAAAATCGAGATTACCAAGCATCGTTCTTAATTTACCTGTTCCTTTATGTATAAAAATAAGCTCATCTGCATCTGTATTTTTATAAAAATAATCGTTTGTAGATTGTTTTGGTGCCGCTAATACAATAGCACAATCGCTATTTACAAGTACTGTTTTTCTACTTTCTAAAAAATCATATTCTGGTTTTATTTGAAAACCTTTTAGACGATATGATTTGATATTATTTTTTAAAGCAATTTTTGGTACTACGTTATATTGTTTTTTTATTTCTTTTACCTGAGTTGGACGTTGCTCGTGATAACTATTTGTAGACATACCATCAAATCCAATAGTGCCAAATAACTGTTCATAGTACAAGCTGCCATCTGGTTTTCTAAATTGAATATGACGTTTATGAGGAATACTTCCTAATTTATGATAAAAAGGCATTGTTTCTAAAATTAAAGATTAAAATTGCAAATTTTCAGGCATAAAGCCCTAAACTCGAACGTGATATATTAAAGATACAATAAAACCTGCTTACTCAGGATTTCTCTTGATAAGATAGTGTAAGAATAGTAAAAGTTCTTGCCAATAAGTTTGCATAACTGTACAAATATCGTGAAAATTTATGACTTGATAAAAAAAGAAAAATGGGTTTAGGTTTCTAAAACCAAAAGCCTATATTGAAAAACCAAACACCTTCTTTTAGTTCGGGAGAATAACTATACTTCCCTTGAATAGGCCCCACAAAAGTATCTATAGCATAACCCAATGCATAGCCATTATAATCTGAAAATGAAAACCACTCACCAGAATCAAATATATTATCGCCCACATTGGCCCAATTTCCTTCTAAGGTTATGTGATGGTTTTTAAAAATTTCATAATCTGCACTAAGGGACGCTTTTACATAACTGTTACCTGTGAGTGAAAGAAAATCGTATCCCAAAAACGGAACAAAATTATTTATTAAATTATTGCCGTAGCCACCAAGTGCAAAGTCTAATGTTTGGGTAGTTGTATCGCCCATTTTAAATCCGCCATGTGATTGTAAATTGAATGCTAACTTATCTGAAACGCTAAAGGCATAACCCATATCTGCTCTGGCTATCGAAAATCTTTCAAAATCTTCATTAAATTTCGATGCATAAAAATATAGATGGAGATCTCCATTAAAATAAACGCCTTTTTTTGGGAAATATTTGTCGTCGTAGGTATCTAACTTCAAATTCCCAAAAACACTTAAATAATCAGTATTTTCAAATAAAAACTCTTCTTCTGGATCGCTTAATGTTATTGTTGGAGACTTTATTTCTAAACGTTTATGCTCTGCTCCCAAACTAAGTGCAAAATCTTTCCTAAACAACGTTTGTACATAAAATTGATTGGTTTGATCTTGTAACTCTGCATCTATTTTATTTAACCCTGGTGCTATATTTTGACTATCTTCAAATAATTCTGCACTTATGTTTTTATGAAATTGTTGAAATCTGGATTTTAATCCGATACTCCAATAAAAACCTTTATCAATTAAATATTCGAAGTTGTATCTCACATTATCACCTAAAATAATATCTAGTGATGCCACATCATTGTCAAATAATAAATGGTTCTTCGTTAAATTAACCAACAATGCACTTTTATATAAATCATCATAATGGATACCTGCTTTTAAAAAAGTGGTGTTTTTAGTTTCCTTTAAATTCGCATATAAATCGTATCCGTCTTTTCCTTTTGTTTTCTTTAATTCATATTGGAACGAGTCAAAATTATTTGTTGCTACTAAGCTATTTATACCTTTATTAAAGGCCTCATAACTAACCTTTTTATGTAGTTTTAATTTCAACTTACCCATAATATAAGCCCTTGTATAGTTGCTTTTTCCTGAAAGAGAAAGTTTATTAATTATAATACTGTCTTGTGCCTTTATTTCTGGAGAGATTTTTTTCTTTTGACCTTTTTTTATTAAAGCCTGTAATGCTTCCACTTTATTTATAGCAGCTTGTTTGCCAATTTCAATAATTTTAAACCCCTCACTAAAAGACACGAGATTAAACTCTTTAATATCTGGTTTAATATAAATATCTGTTTTAGGGGTCTTTAACTCCATGTCTTTAATCGTCCTAAAATTGTTGATTTGGAGTAAAACTTCTGGAGCAGAAGCCAATTTTTCGCGACCAAATAATCCATCCTGAACATCAACTCCAATAATAATATCCATTCCTTTAGCTCTCAATTCATCAATAGGATAGTTATTTACTACACCTCCATCAGTTAAAATTTGATCACCAATAATTACAGGTTGGAATATAGAAGGCAGAGCACCACTAGCCATAACGGATTGGGCTAAATTCCCTTGATCTAACATAACAGCTTGTCCTGTTTCTATATTTGTAGCAATACAAAAAAACGGAATAGGCAACTTACTAAAGTTATTTATCTCATTAACATGTAATGTTAATCTTGAAAGTAAATTATATGTATTTTGTCCTCTGGAAAGGGCAGAAGGCAGTGTGATTTTAAAATTATTAAAAGGAAGTTTTACCACATACTTTTCATCATTATCACGTTCATAAAACACCTTAGATGCTCTTGGTAAATTATCGGTTATAATATTATCAAAATCGATTTTTTTAAAAATAGAATCTAGTTGGTTTCCAGAATACCCAGAGGCATATAATGACCCAATAATAGCTCCCATACTTGTTCCTGCCACATAATCTACTTTCAAACCTAAACTATCAATGACTTTAAGAGCACCAATATGTGCTAAGCCTTTTGCGCCTCCTCCACTTAGGACTAAACCAACTTTAACATCATCGTTTTCTAGATCTTGAGTATATCCCTCAAAACATATGAAAATCAATATAAGTACTAAAATGCACTTCATTTGTTATGATAATAATTATATATTTTTTCTGCTCTCGATAAACCTACAACATCTTCCAACTCATCTAACTTGGCATTTGCTACACGTTTAGCGGATTTAAAATGTTTTAACAATTCTACAACGGTTTTGTCACCTATACCAGAGATTGTTTCGAGTTCTGTATTTAACGCACTTTTACTACGTTTATTTCTATGATGTTCTATCCCGAAACGATGCGCTTCGTTACGCAATTGTTGTATGATTTTTAAAGTTTCACTTTTCTTATCCAAATATAGTGGAATAGGGTCGTTTGGATAAAATAATTCTTCTAAACGTTTTGCAATTCCTATGATTGCTATTTTGCCTCTCAAACCTAAAGCATCTAAACTTTTTAATGCTGATGATAATTGCCCTTTACCTCCATCAATGATAATAAGTTGTGGCAATGGTTGTTGCTCTTCAACCAGTCGTTTATATCGCCTATACACCACTTCTTCCATGGATGCAAAATCATCTGGACCTACAACCGTTTTAATATTAAAATGGCGATACTCTTTTTTGCTGGGTTTTCCATTTTTAAAAACCACACATGCAGCCACTGGGTTTGTTCCTTGGATATTAGAATTATCAAAACATTCAATATGTCTTGGTTCACTAGAGAGCCTTAAATCTGCTTTCATCTGTGCCATAATTCTATTGGCATGTCTATCAGGATCGACAATTTTATCTTGCTTAAAACGCTCCATCCTATAATACTTTGCGTTCCTAAGCGATAAATCTAAAATATGTTTTTTGTCACCTAACTTTGGCACAGTTACTTTAACATTATTACCCAGATCCACTTTAAAGGGTACATAAATTTCTTTCGAATTAGAATTGAATCGCTGTCTAATTTCAATAATAGCTAACCCTAAAAGTTGCAAATCTGTTTCATCTAACTTCTTTTTCACCTCTAAGGTATGCGATCTGATAATAGATCCATATGAAAGCTGTAAAAAATTAACATAACCATAACTTTCGTCGCTCATAATAGAAAACACATCAACATTGCTTATTTTCGGATTTACAATGGTAGATCTTGCTTGGTAATTTTCCAGTATTTCTACTTTCTCCTTTATTTTTTGAGCCTCTTCAAACCGCATGGCTTCTGCAAATTGTTTCATTTGCGTTTTAAATTGTGCCAATGAATCTTTAAAATTTCCTTTTAAAATTTCTTTAATAGCCTTTATATTACCATGATATTCTTGTTCGGTTTCTAGCCCTTCACAAGCTCCTTTACAGTTTCCTAAATGATATTCTAAACATACTTTGTATTTATCTGCTTCTATTTTTTCTGGAGATAAATGGTAATTACATGTTCTTAAAGGATATAAACCTTTTATTAAATCCAACAGCGTTGAAACTGTTTTCATACTCGTATAAGGTCCAAAATACTCACTCCCGTCTTTAAAGATTCGACGTGTTGAAAACACTCTTGGAAAACGTTCTTTTTTTATACAAATCCAAGGATAGGATTTATCATCTTTAAGCATCACATTATAACGGGGCATGTGCTTCTTAATAAGGTTGTTTTCCAACAACAATGCATCCGTTTCAGTTTCTACTACTATATGCTTAATGCTTGCAATTTTTTTTACAAGAACCCTGGTCTTACCATTATCATGCGTCTTTGTAAAATAGGAACTAACACGTTTCTTTAAATTTTTAGCTTTGCCTACATATAAAATGGCTCCTTCCTTATCATAATATTGATAAACTCCAGGTTGATTTGGTAAGGTTTTTAATTGTATGTCTAAATTAGGGGTATTCATCTAATTCAAAGGTATATTAAATTCTAGATAATGTGAAAATTCGTTTGCCTTTTTTAGTATATTGCGATACTGGGTTAAACCATATTTAATGAATATAGTCATTCTGTCGAGAAATCCTAATTTGTATTCTACCGAACGTCTTGTTGAAGAAGGCGAAAAACGGGGGCATATTATGGAGGTAATAGATCCTTTAAAGTGCGATCTTATTATTGAAAAGGAAAAGCCAACCATTTATTATAAAGATCGTTATCTAGATTATGTCGATGCTATTATTCCTCGAATTGGAGCTTCATCAACCTTTTTTGGTTGTGCAGTTGTTCGTCAATTTGAAATGATGAATGTATTCACTTCGGTCACCTCAGATGCCATTATAAGGTCAAGAGATAAGTTAAGGAGCTTTCAAAGACTCTCTAAAGCTGGGATTGGCATGCCTAAAACAGTATTTACAAATTATTCTAGGGATGTAGAAAAAGTTATAGCACATGTTGGTGGAACCCCAGTTATTATTAAACTTTTGGAAGGCACTCAAGGGTTAGGAGTTGTGTTAGCGGAAACTAAAAATGCAGCCGAATCTGTTCTAGAAGCATTTAATGGATTACAAGCAAGGGCATTGGTTCAAGAATATATATCTGAAGCTAAAGGGGCAGATTTAAGAGCTTTAGTTGTTGATGGACAAGTAGTAGGCGCTATGAAAAGACAAGGTAAAGAAGGCGAATTTCGTTCCAACTTACATAGAGGTGGCACATCTGATGTTATAAAACTTAATGAGGCTGAATTAAAAGTCGCTATGAAGGCATCTAGAGTCTTAAAACTTCCTATTTGTGGTGTGGATATGTTACAATCTACAAGAGGCCCTTTACTTTTAGAAGTAAACTCAACTCCAGGCTTAGAAGGTATTGAAGCTGCTACAGGTAAAAATATTGCCAAAAGTATCATTACTTATATTGAAAGAAATAGACACAGTTAAACAAAATTAATGGCTAATACTAAAAAAGACATATTAACCATTCTTGGTGTATCTATAAAGCAGGGAGAAAGTAAAGAGGTTAATTTTGATGTTGCTAATTTACATACATCTACTCCTGTTAATGTTCCTGTAATTATTGAACGTTCTAAAAAACCAGGACCAGTAGTATTATTTACTGCGGGCATACATGGTGACGAGGTTAATGGAGTTGAAATCGTTAGACAAATTATAGCAAAAGGCATTAATAAACCTAAATCTGGTACTACTATTTGTATACCTGTTATTAATGTTTTTGGTTTTATAAATTTAAAGCGTGAATTTCCAGATGGACGTGATTTAAATCGTGTATTTCCTGGAAATAAAGATGGATCATTGGCCAGTAGGGTTGCTTATAAACTAGTGCATGAGATTATCCCTCATGCAGACTACATTATAGATTTTCATACAGGAGGGTCGGGCAGATTTAATGCTCCTCAACTTCGGTATTCTAAAGATAATATTATACTTAACGATTTAGCAGAAGCATTCGGTGCTCCTTTTGTGCTTTATTCTAAAAACCTGTCAAAATCTTTTAGAACGATTTGTTATAAATTAGGAAAACCTTTGTTGCTTTTTGAAGGCGGTAAATCTTTTCATATTGATGATGTTGTAACTAATTCTGGTGTTAACGGCTCTAAACGCATTTTAGATCATTTGGGAATGCTATCGTCAAAATTTAAAGTATCTCCTCCAAAAAATAATTGTGTTTTTATTAGTGAAAGTAAATGGATTCGTGCTAAATACTCTGGGATGTTTAAAGCTTCTATATCAATTGGTATTCGAGTAGAAAAAGGGGATGTTTTAGGAAATATTACCGATCCATATGGTAAATTTAATTATTTTGTTAAAGCACAAAATAACGGTTATATTATAAATGTGAACGAGTCTCCTATTGTGTATCAAGGTGACGCTCTTTTTCATATAACTACGAAGCTTAAAGTCTAAAAATCAAGATTATAATTTTAATCTTGAAAAATTATATTTTTTTCTGGTTTTAATTATAAAATTGCTTTTTTTAAAATAAAACAAGTAAGTATTTTTTGTCCGAAAAATCGTTTAAATGGTTATTTTTACCGATAAAATGTATTTTTTCTTCGTTTATTTGTTAAATTAATGTTATGTTTACGTCGTTAAAAGAATTAATAGCCATCTCTCTAACACCATGATTCAAATCAAAATGCCTCCAAAACCAATTGAAAGCAATATTGGGTATTTGGAATTAAAAAATAATAAGATTTACTGTTCTAAAGTCTTTTTATCTGATATTGGATACTCTAAAAAGGATAAAAACTTTAGTTTAGATTTTTTTTTAAATAACCTTGTTCATAAAGACGACTGCAACCAGTTTAGAAATAATTATTTTAGCTTTATTAAACACAATTTAGACTTTAGACAGAGCATACTAATAGAATCTAAAAAAGGGAAATATAGCGAATTTGTTTGCACGACAAAACATGATGATGTTAACCTTAGCAATCTTGATACTAAATCAAAATTTCTTTTTTTTAATAAACGAAAATTCAAAACCAATAAGAAAGTAAATAAACATAAGTTTTATTACAAAGAGGTTGCCGAAATGACATCAACAGGTAGTTGGTATGTCGATTTAATAAAACGAAAAAGCTACTGGGATCAGCAAACGAGAAGAATTTTGGAATACCCAGAAGATTACATACCTTCCATAAATAAATCAGTTTCATATTACCCAAAGGAATCTTTCGAATTAGTTAAAAAGCTTTTTTTAAAATGCTCTATTAATGGCGAGTCATTTAATACAGAAATTAAAATGTTAACCAAAAACAATCGTGAGTTTTGGGTTAGAGCTAATGGAAAACCTGTATTTAATGAAAAAAAAGAAATTATAGGTGTACGTGGTGTTTTTCAAGATATTGATGAAACAAAGGCGAAAGAATTGAGCCTGCTACGAACATCAAATATTATTGCTTCTCAAAATAAAAGACTCTTCAATTTTGCTCATATAGTGTCTCACAATTTAAGATCTCATACCAGCAATTTATCACTTGTTGTAGAATTACTTAATTCTACAGAATCTAAAGATGAAAAGTTAGAGTTAATTAATAGTGTTGAAGATATAGCATCTAGTTTAAATGACACCATTGAGCATTTAAATGAGGTTGTTACCATTCAAACGAGCACAAATAAAAGTAAATCTCTGGTTAAATTTAGCGAATCATTAAAACGTGTAAAAATATCTATAGGTCAAATAATTACAAAAAACAGGGCAATTATAAACTCAGATTTTTCAGAAATTGATACTATTAATTATATTCCTGCCTATCTTGAAAGTATTTTATTAAATTTAATAACTAATTCCATTAAATATAAACATCCAGAACGAGATCCTATCATAAATATTAAATCTTATATAGAAAACTCGAAACTTGTTTTAGAAATTACTGATAATGGCATTGGAATTGATTTAGAAAAATTTGGAGACAAACTTTTTGGAATGTACAAAACATTTCATTACAATAAAGATGCTGTTGGTATTGGTTTATTTATAACAAAAAACCAAATAGAAGCATTACATGGCGAAATTAATGTTTTTAGTGAAGTTGAAAAATTCACAACTTTTAAAATCACTTTCTAATATGAATAAAAAACTAATAGAACTTGCTTGTATCATAGATGATGATGACATATACATAAATCTAATAAAACGTGTCATTGAAACAAAAAAGCTTTGTGAAAACCTTATCGTTTTTAAGAATGGAAAACAAAGTATTGATTACTTTGAAGCCTTACTTCAAAATTTAGAAGAAGATAAAATTCCAGACATTATTTTTATAGACTTAAATATGCCCGTTATGGATGGATGGGAATTTATTGAGCAGTTTACAAAAATAAAAACGAAATTTAATAAATTAATCACGCTTTATATTGTAAGTTCATCTATAAATCCCGTAGATATTGATCGAGCAAAATCTCTAAATAATATTGAAGGGTATCTTGTAAAACCTATTATTATTCATGAATTAGAGAATATTTTCAATAAAAGTGCTTGATACATATATTATCAAATCTTTTCTATCTCTTTCTTACAAAACACGTTATTAATGTTTCATAAAACTTATGATTAAATCTGAATTACGAAAAAAATATAAAGTATTTCGAAATGATTTATCACTTTCTCAAATTGACGACTTAAGTATTTCCATTGCAAACCAAGTTTTAAAACTCCCAATTTGGGAATTCACATTTTATCATGTCTTTCTTTCTATTGAAGAGCAGAAAGAAATCAACACAGATTATATTCTCAATATTTTATCTGGAAAAGATAAAAATATTGTTATTTCTAAAAGTGATTTTAAAACTGGGCTTATGTCACATTTTCTTTTGACCGATAACACAAAAATTAAGAAAAACAGTTATAACATTCCTGAACCTATTGATGATGGGATTGCCATTTCGAATGACAAAATTGACGTTGTTTTTATTCCGCTTTTAGGGTTTGACAAAGCAGGAAACAGGGTTGGTTATGGCAAAGGGTTTTACGATCGTTTTTTAGCCGATTGCAAGCCAGAAACTATTAAAATTGGGCTATCTTTTTTTGAGGCTGAAGACAAAATCACAGATGTCTTTGAAAGTGACGTGAAATTAGATTATTGTGTGACACCTAAAACAATTTATACGCTTTAATTATCTATAATAATAAGTCGTCTAACTTTCAACTTCTTCCTTTTTTTCCTTTGGAAATGCTGTTCTATTAAAAACAATAAGCATAACGAAACCTACACTTATTGCCACATCGGCAACATTAAAAACAGGTTCAAAAAAAGTAAAGAACTCACCACCATAAAACGGTATCCATTCAGGCAAGTAATCATTGTATAAGGGGAGGTGTAGCATATCTACAACTTTACCATGAAGCAAACCGTCGTAACCTCCAGCTTCTGGCAAAAATGTAGCGACCTGATTGCGACTACTATCAAACAAGACACCATAGAAAACAGAGTCTATAATATTACCTAAAGCCCCTGCAAATATTAAGGCTATAGCTGATATTAATACTTTAGAACTTTTATTCTTTGTGACATTATACAACCAGTAACCTATTCCAAAAATAGCAACGACTCTAAATAAAGTCAATATTACTTTTGCTGTTCTATCTGATATAAACGAAGTAAAATCGCTAATTTTTGTCCCCCAGGCCATACCATCATTTTCAATAAAAAATATTTTAAACCAACCGAATACCTCGATATTATCCTGAAGCTTAAAATGAGTTTTTATATATATTTTACTTATTTGATCAATAAGTAAAATTAGGATAATAAGGATGATAGATTTTTTTAGGGACATAGTTTTTTAAAGCAAAAAACGTCTCATTTTAAATCGAGACGTTTTGAATATATAATTATTTATTTTATTGCATATTTTTAGCTTCAATACTCAAAGTGGCATGAGGCACCAATTTTAAACGCTCTTTGTTAATTAGCTTTTTTGTTACGCGACAAATACCGTATGTTTTATTTTCTATCCTAATCAACGCATTTTTAAGGTCTCGAATAAATTTTTCTTGTCTAATTGCCAATTGAGAATTAGATTCTTTACTCATTACAGCACTTCCTTCATCAAATGCTTTAAATGTAGGTGATGTATCTTCAGTACCATTATTATGGTCGTTCATATACGCACTTTTTATAAGCTCTAAATCATGTTGTGCTTTCTCTATTTTCTCTAAAATCAACACTTTAAAATCAGCTAAATCTTTATCAGAATATCTAACATTTGCATCTGTACTCATAATTTTTAATGTTTTTGTATAAACAATTTGGTATTTACGTCATCAAAAGTAATTTCTATACCATTATCTAATTTATCAATAATTTCAAGTTCGTTGGTTAATGTTTCTGTTTTTATATAGGTCATATTCGCATTAACAGCGTTTATAACATGATCATCTTTTTGAAGCGTCACATCAATTCTATCTGTTACTTCAAACCCTGAATCCTTACGAAGATTTTGTATCCTATTAATAAGTTCTCTAGCGATACCTTCTTTTCTTAAATCATCAGATATTGTGACATCTAAAGCGACTGTTAATGACCCTTCGTTTGCGACCAACCAACCTTCTATATCTTGAGATGTAATCTCTACATCTTCAAGCTCTAAAGTAATATTTTTTCCATTAATTTCAACATCTAAAACACCATTTTGTTCAATTTTTTTAATATCATCAGAATTAAACATTTTAATCGTATTGGCAATTAGTTTCATTTCCTTACCAAAACGAGGTCCAAGGGCTTTAAAATTGGGCTTTATTTGCTTAACCAAAATATCTGAAGCTTCTTCTAAAAGCTCAACACTTTTAACATTAACTTCATGTTTTATTAACTCTGAAACGGCTAATATCTCTTCTTTTTGCTGCTCATTGTCAATAGGAATCATTATTTTTTGTAGCGGCTGACGCACTTTTATTTTTTCTTTAGCTCTTAACGATAAAACTAACGATGATATTGTTTGAGCACTTTCCATTTTTCGCTCTAAACTTTTATCAACAAATGCTTCATTATAAACTGGGAAGTTTGCTAAATGTACACTTTCAAATGTTTCTTTTTGGGTAACCGAATTTAAATCTAAATACAATTTATCCATAAAGAATGGTGCAATTGGCGCTCCTAGTTTAGCAATGGTTACCATACATGTATAAAGTGTTTGGTATGCCGAAATTTTATCTTGTTCGTAATCTCCTTTCCAAAAACGTCTTCTGCTTAAACGTACAAACCAGTTACTTACATAATCTTGTGTAAAATCTGAAATAGCACGTGCTGCTTTTGTAGGCTCGTAATCTGCATAAAAAGCGTCTACTTTCTTAATTAGTGTATGCAATTCAGACAAAATCCAACGGTCTATCTCAGGTCGTTCTTCCAAAGCGATGTCGGCTTCCGAATAACTAAATTTATCTAAATTAGTATATAGCGTAAAGAAAGAATACGTATTGTAAAGCGTTCCAAAGAACTTACGTTTTACCTCTTCAATACCTTCTAAATCGAACTTTAAATTGTCCCACGGATTTGCATTACTAATCATATACCAACGCGTTGCATCGGCACCATAGTTTCCTAATGTTTCAAACGGATCGACAGCATTCCCTAAACGTTTCGACATTTTCTGTCCCTTTTTGTCTAAAACTAATCCATTAGACACCACATTTTTGTAAGCCACAGAATCGAAAACCATCGTTCCAATGGCATGCAGCGTATAAAACCAACCACGTGTTTGATCGACTCCTTCCGCAATGAAGTCTGCTGGATATGTAGTTCCTTTATCAATTAGATCGGCATTTTCAAATGGATAATGCCACTGTGCGTAAGGCATTGAACCAGAGTCAAACCACACATCTATTAAATCGCTTTCGCGGAACATTTTTTGACCAGTTGGTGATACTAATATAATATCATCAACAATATTTTTATGCAAGTCTATCTTAGCGTAGTTGTCTTCAGAATTGTTTCCAATTTCAAAACCTTCAAAAATATCTTTTGCTAAAACACCAGCTGAAACCGCTTTATCCATTTCCGATTTTAATTCTTCAACAGATCCAATACAAATTTCTTCTTTACCATCTTCGGTTCTCCAAATTGGCAACGGAATACCCCAATAACGAGAACGCGATAAGTTCCAATCGTTTGCATTGGCTAGCCAGTTACCAAATCGTCCTTCGCCAGTGCTCTTTGGTTTCCAGTTAATCGTGTTATTAAGTTCGTGCATACGATCTTTAATATCGGTTACTTTAATAAACCAGGAATCTAACGGATAGTAAAGAATTGGTTTATCGGTCCTCCAACAATTTGGATAGCTGTGTTTATATTTTTCAACCTTAAAGGCTTTATTTTCTTCTTTTAATTTAATAGCAATCTCAACATCAACAGAACGTTCTGGAGCTTCGCCATCATTATAATATTCATTCTTTACATATTTCCCAGCATACTCTCCCATTTCTGGTCTAAAACGTCCTTGTAAATCTACAAGTGGTACCAAATTTCCATTTTCGTCTTTTACCAACATAGGAGGAATTTCTGGATTTGCTTGTTTTGCAACTAAAGCATCGTCTGCTCCAAAAGTAGGAGCCGTATGTACAATTCCAGTGCCATCTTCCGTCGTTACAAAATCTCCAGAAATCACTCTAAACGCATTTTCTGGATGATCGTTTGGTAATGTATAAGGCAATAATTGCTCGTAAGTAACACCAACTAAGTCTTTACCTATAAACTCCTTAACAACATAAAACGGAATTTTTTTATCTCCCGATTTATAATTTAATAATTCTGGTTTATCTTCTACTTGATTAAACTTTCCAGAAAATTGATAGCTCACTAATTTCTTAGCTAAAACAACATTAATAGGTTCAAACGTATATTGATTATAAGTTTCAACTAAAACATAATCTATTTTTGGACCAACAGTTAATGCGGTATTACTAGGAAGTGTCCAAGGTGTTGTTGTCCAAGCTAAAAAATAAACATCACCTTCATTTTGTAAAAAACCTGGTAACGATTCTAGGTTTGCTTTAAATTGGGCAACAACAGTTGTATCTGTTACATCCTGGTAAGTTCCTGGCTGATTTAGCTCATGCGAACTTAAACCTGTTCCTGCTTTTGGTGAATACGGTTGTATGGTATAGCCTTTATATAATAAACTCTTATTATATATTTCCTTTAATAACCACCAAACACTCTCCATGTATTTAGGATCGTAGGTAATGTATGGATCGTCCATATCTACCCAATACCCCATTTTTTGCGTCAGGTCATTCCAAACATCTGTATAACGCATTACTGCTTTACGACAGGCTGCATTATAATCTTCTACAGATATCGTTTTCCCAATATCTTCCTTAGTAATCCCTAATTCTTTTTCTACACCTAGTTCTATAGGTAATCCATGAGTATCCCATCCTGCTTTACGCTTTACCTGATAACCTTTCATGGTTTTATAACGTGGAAAAATATCTTTGATAGCACGTGCTAAAACATGATGTACTCCTGGAAGTCCATTTGCCGATGGAGGTCCTTCATAAAATACATAGGGTTCATTACCTTCTCGGGTAGAAACGCTTTTTTCAAAAATGTTGTTTTCTTGCCAATATTGTAGTATCTCATTTGCTACATTTGGCAAGTCAAGTCCTTTATATTCAGGAAATTTAGTGCTCATTTACTCGCTATTCTAATAAGGAAGCGAATTTAAGAAATTTTGATAAAATAGTAAGGTTAAAAATGAATTTTGATAATCGAAAAATCTTATCTCAACATTCGCGTATTGCTATTTCTTTTTCGAAACACGACCTCTTTCTAAAATGGCTTCAATTGTTTTTAAAACAGGAAGTACTTGAAGCAAGGTCTTTAGCACTTCATTTACAGACTACATTTTCTTTATTGATTACTCAATAAATCAAAAGAATTAGTATAAATGATTAGACTAAGAATTGAAATTATATTTTCCATTATTTAAGTACTATTTAACGAATACAAATCAAATCATTAGGTACTGACTGATAAATACTCTTATCTTGAATTAATCACTAATTATATAAATTTCAAATATTTACAACTCATTAACAACGAATAACAAAGAGCCAAAATAGATATTTTGGCTCTTTTGTATTTTAATTTATGAAAACTAAATTAATTAAAAACGATCTTTTTAGTAAGTACTTCGTTCATTTCTGTTCTCAGACATACTACATAGGCACCCACTGATATATTTTTTAATTTAAAACCACCCTCTAATCTTTCTGTGGACACATTATTAAGCTCTAAAATGGTTTGACCTCTCATATCAATTAAAGCTAGTTTTTTAACACCGCTATTCAATTTCTTGGCAAATAGGGTATTGGTCTTATTTTGATAATAAATATAATTCTCTGTAAATGTCGCTTCTTCGGCACTCAAGGTCTTGGCCTCATTTTGGAACACGATTTCAAATCTGTTGTTAAATTTTCCTTGCTCAGAGGAGAAGCTATATACTTCTTTGGTGGTTAAATCAAAATAATCTCCTGTTAAATGATCTTTTAAATAAACTTCCTGAGCTTCATCCAAATTTTCTGTTTCGGTAATTCTTATTTCAAATGCATGATCTCCCGATGATTTAAAATTTAAGGGTATTGTTTTATCTGCGGTAATAGAACCATATGCTTGTATGTTCATATTTTTACCCTCCAGGTTTAAATTAAAATCATTATTACTGGATTCATTGCACTCTGCATCATAGCCATAATCATAACCATCTGAAGTTGTTTCACTAAAGCCCAAAAGCAATTCTCTTCTTGTTTCAGGACCTGAGGTCGAATTAAATTCTAAACGGATTTTCTGCATAACTCCGCTTTGGATGTCTGATTTTGAACTACTACTCTTTTTAGTTTTTGTAACGCTTGTCTTAAAGAATGAGGATCCTGTACTATAGGTACCGTCTGCATCAGATTCTTTTATAAATATTCGCTGACTGTTATTAAACTCGACGTTCCCATCTGCAATAATCTCTGTAATAAATCCTTGTCCTACTGGAAGGTATCTTGATGGTGTTATTGTTCCGTCCTGAGAACCATTATTGGCGCCATAAAAACCAACAAATTGGTATGCTCTTACAGATCCTAGTTTGTTTACTTGGGCATAACCTCCGTTATATTCATCCAAATAGTGAGAATCTCCACTCCACTGATGCCATAATTGTAGGGTGCCATCTATAACACCTACATTATCATCAATAAACTTGTGTACATCTAAGGCAGATGGGTAAGGATTTCCTAGCAGGTATTCTGTTTTTGATACCGAAGTAACCGAACCTGGTCCACCTACATCAGTGACATTTACCAATATGGTACCGTTATTGGGCTTACCTTCAAAAATATATTGTTGTTCTAAACCTGGATTACCTGTCCCTTTTTGGGTGTAACCTACACCAGCTTCTAGTGGAGTGCTTGGCGAATGGACTGCCCAATCCCAATAGGTTAAACCATTTTTAAAGGTAAATAGCCAGTAGGTACTGATTTTCCCAACTTCGTTATAAGCAGAAGTAAACGGCATCGTGATTCCTGATTCATCCTTTATCGTATTTATATTAAATGGCGTATTATTGGCATTATTGGTTGAAGCATTGTTATCTGTTAAACTTGTAACACCTATTGCTCCAACTGGAGACGACCAATAATTATAACGGTAGGCATTAGAGGTTCCTTCTTGACGCCTTAAAATTTTACCTGTTGCAGAAGTTACTAAGTCACTGTTTTCTGTCTGTATTAATTGGCAGTCATCTTCTAAATCTAAAGTCCCGTTTAATTCTAAATACCAAGAGTTTTCAACAAGATTCTCATCGCGAACTGTTAAAACGCTACCTGCATCTATTATTAAACCTACTGTTGAAATATTGGTATTTAGTTGGATATTTCCTTGTATCTGTACAATAGCACTTTCAGAAGGTATTGCACTTACATCCCATACATCACCATGAACCCAATTACTAGAATTAGTCCAGTTTCCACTACAAAACGTTGTAGTAACATATGGTAGAGGAGCTGTATATTCTTGATAGGTTCTCATATTATTTAAATGCCCATCAACATTTGAGTTAGAAGAATCTGGAGTATAACCCGTTTCAATTACTCCCATTTTATAGTAAAGCTCCAAATCACTCCACGATAATCCTTCAATATCTTTTGGTATAACAGTCCCTCTTACACTACCAGAATTATTTTCAATTTCTTGATTTACCTGCTTTTGTAATTGACTAATCGTTAGAGCTTTATTATACACCCTACATTCATAAATAGAGCCTTCAAAATAATTATTGTCCAGTTCTGTATTTCTTCCAATTTCAAAATCATGATTTGAGTTCCATTCGGCTTCATTGTTAAGAGTCGTTCCTATTATAGATACATCAGAATAATCCCAAATAGATTCTCCATTTAAATACAAGTTTATATTTCCTGTACTTCCATTATATTTTAAAGAAACATGATACCATAAATTATCCGATAATGCTGCAAGAGGGAGATCAGGTGCACTTATGCTTAATCCAGAATCAGTTCTAAGAAATCCTTTCAAGTTTTTATTTGAATCCACATAAAGCCTAAAATTACGCTGCCCTATAATTTCACCCCCATCAGACCCAGTGTCTAGTTTTATCCATGACATCATTGTTACTTCTGATTTACCTCCTAAAAATGCAGATCTGTCTATATAATCGTTTACACCATCAAAATCTAGGGTTTGGGGGATACAAAAACTAAAATTACCAAGCCCAGAACCATGCATAACATTAGGAGAGCATGAAGAACAATTTTGCCATAAAAAAGTGACACTTTCAATATAATCTTCGTCAAAGAAATTAACCCCAACAATAGCATTCGTCCCACTGGTAGATGAAGCATTAGCATCCACCACTCCAGTCGCGTTATTTACAGTATATGATGGAGTAGGCGAACTAGTAAATATAGGAAAAAGAGTGTCTCCGTTAGTTGTAGTCGCAGTAATCGTATACTTATCTCCATTAGTTCCATTAGAATTCACATGAGATAAGTCAAAAGACAACGCATATATAGGAGAACTAAATGTTATCGTACAAGTTATACCCGCCGAAGAAAAACCATTAGTAATAAGGTCTAGATTTTCTAAACTAGAACCTGAAGCCGATGTCCCTACTTTTGGTGTCTGCGTACCTCCCCATACACCCAGTGTACTTGTTTCTCCAGTGAAAGTTATTGTGAAATCTATTCCAGAATTATCTACATCATTAAATTCTTTTGATAAGACTCCCGCCGCTAACCAATTAAATTCATTAGTCGCTGAAGGCGTAGAAGACCAATCTAAAGTGAAATTTTCGCCACAACTAGGAGGTGAATGTAGCTGTGCATAAGCAACACCTTTTATTGTTAAAAAAAACAATAAAAATAAATAGACTTGTCCAAGATTAACAGTATCTGTCTTCATAATTAATAGATTTGGGTATGGCTAAATTATTTTATATTCAAGTAGTTACATATTTTTATCGTTAAAAAATCAAATTTCTCTATCAAATACAAAATATCGATGAAATGCATGTTATTAATATGCCTTTATTAACACATTTCACACTATTTGTATTAAAATTAAATTCATTCTTGAGGGAAGAATACTTCAATTAGCAAGGTTATTTGCTAAAAATCATTAATCTGATGATCTACAGTTATATTTTACAATATTAGCTCAAAATATCGATAAAAACTAATAAAAATCAGATAAAACGCAAATTAATATACGTTAAATCGTACATTTAAAGCTTTTAAAAGGGTTAGATATGAAAAAATAAAGTGTTTTTTTTTAATAAAATCCTTTAGATAGTGGCAAAATTATAGAGTCGTTTCTCTTGGTTTCAAATTTATCAAGATGTGTACAAGCTTTAACCCTTGGCTTGGAAGATATTTGAACAAAAACATCAATATTGAACCTCGAGGAATTCTTTTTGATTAAATAAGAATATCAACCAAATCTTCAATTTTAGAAATAAGTTGAATTTTAATTGCGGTACTTTTTAATGAAATCTTATTGTATTTCGATACAAAAATAGTGGAGAATCCTAGTTTTTCGGCTTCTAAAATACGTTGTTCCACACGTTGTACTGGGCGAATTTCTCCAGATAAACCGACCTCTGCAGCAAAACAAAAATCTTTTTGCAATGCTTCATCTTCATTAGAAGATAATATAGCAGCCACAACGGCCAAGTCTATTGCAGGATCGTCAACTGTAATACCACCTGTAATATTTAAAAACACATCTTTTGCTCCCAGTCGGAAACCTGCACGTTTTTCCAATACTGCTAATAACATATTAAGGCGTTTGGCATTAAAACCAGTAGCACTACGTTGTGGAGTCCCATAAACGGCTGTGCTAACCAATGCCTGTACTTCTATCATTAATGGCCGCATGCCTTCTAAGGTTGCAGCTATAGCATTTCCAGATAATTCCTCATCTTTTTTAGAGATTAAAATCTCTGATGGATTAGTAACTTCCCGAAGGCCAGAACCTTGCATTTCATAAATACCTAATTCATTGGTAGAACCAAAACGATTTTTATTAGCTCTTAAAATTCTAAATATGTGGTTACGATCTCCTTCAAATTGCAACACGGTATCTACCATGTGCTCCAAAATTTTGGGTCCAGCAATATGACCATCTTTAGTAATATGACCAATAAGCAAAACTGGCGTAGCGGTTTCTTTAGCAAACTTTATAAGTTCTGTGGTGCATTCTTTTATCTGTGAAATACTACCAGAAGAAGATTCAATATAATCACTATGAAGTGTTTGAACAGAATCGATAATGACAATATCGGGCTCTATAGCTTCAATTTGTTTGAATATATTTTGAGTTTTTGTTTCTGTTAATATGTAACAATTATTATTATTTGGATTAATACGTTCTGCACGCATTTTTATTTGCTTCTGACTTTCTTCGCCAGAAACATATAACGTTTTGTAAGGTAATTTCAATGAAATTTGAAGTAGTAAAGTACTCTTACCAATCCCAGGTTCACCACCTAACAAAGTTAAAGAACCTGGAACCATACCGCCACCTAATACGCGATTAAACTCGCCATCGAATGTATCTAGTCGTGGCTCTTTAGAAACGTCAATGTCTTTAATTCGTAATGGAACTGATGCTTTTTTTACAACTGATGTCGGAGATTTCCAATCACTTTTTTCTGGTTTTTGAATAACTTCTTCAACAATCGTATTCCACTCTTTACAAGCATTGCATTGCCCTTGCCATTTTGCATATTGCGTACCACAGTTTTGACAAAAAAAAGTCGTTTTTACTTTTGCCATTATATCAATTGAATTTTGAAATTATATATAAGAAAATGATTTTTTGAAGTTAAATAAGTATTAATAACCAAAATCTTCTTTAATTAAATCTATTTTCTCAACTAATAAGTCTTTTGTGATACCTCCAATTTCTTTTAAAGTGTAAGCCGTTTCATAGGTTCTCATTGCCTTTTTTGGCTCGCCCATTTCTTCATAAAAACGTGCTAAATAATAACCTCCTAAAAGCGTTTTTGGGTATTGATCTCGGGCAATTTTACCCAATTCTTCATAATATTCAAACTGCTCTGTTTTTTCAATAGCTGCAGAAACAGCTTTAAAATCATTAATTAGAATTCGTCTTTCAAGACCAAATAAGTCGTTAATAGTTTGGTATTTTTCTACCAAATATGCTACTGGAGATGTTTCTAATTCAAGTATAGTCTCTTTATATTCCTTTTTACTAATAGGCTGGAATACTCTAAAAATATTTTCAATAGCATTAGGAAGTGCATGTAAAGGAGCTGAATAATGAGATGGGGTTTCAAAACTATTAAAATTATAAACTAAGTTCTTATCTTCTATAGCAGAAAGATCTTTATTTAAAACTTCAGTCATTTTCTTTATGGAACCTGGATCATTTTTAGTATTCGCTAAATAATAGAATAATTTAGATTCCAGTTTACTTAAGCGCTCAGGAAGGTAATCTATCATATTTGGAGCTAATTCTGGGCTAACAGCAATATAACCTTGAAATAGCGGCTGCGGTTTTAATAAAAAGTAATTTATAAAATTAGCTGTTTCTCCATGACCTACAACAACTTTAAAATTAGTGGTTCTATATGTCTTTTCTATATATGGAATAAGCTCCATGCCTACGAACTCAAAAAACTTGGAACCTGTTTCTATCGGTAAAGAGTTTTGCGCAGAATACATACAATCGTCAAATCGCTTATCAACCTGATTAATACCTACAATAATAGACTCTGGCATATCTTCCCAATACGAGTAGTAATCTACATTTCCAACAACAGCTTCAAATAAATAGTCCCCATCAAATACAATGAATAATGGGTATTTTTTGTCTTCATTACTATTATAACCTCTTGGCAATTGTATTTTAAGCTCTCTGGTTTCTCCTAGTTTTGAAGATTCAATAGTTTCATATTTAACCTGGGCTTGATTAAAATGGATTGATAATACAAATAGTAAAATGTAAAGTATTTGTTTCATTTTGAATAAATGATTTGAGATTTGATAGTGGCAAGGTAATAAATAATGGGAGAGATTAAAAGCAAAGTTTTTGTAAAGGTTCGAAAAACTTTAAACTTTCGGTTTTGTTTTTTTTCTATTGTAAATGGGTAATAATATAAATGACAATACTCCTAAAATGAAAATCATTAGTGTTTGGGATGTCCATATTATCCAGCCAAAAGCATAACTTGGATCTTTAGGTAATCCAAATAATAATAATGCTCCCAAAACTGCAGCAGGATAAAAAAATACTCCCCCATTAGTAGCTGCAATTGTAAAGCTCGCTGCTATGAAAGCAATTATAACCGCTCCTAATGAAATACCCTCTAGATCTTCAATAGCAAATGTCGTTACATAAAACATAAGTATATACATCCCCCATATAAATAATGTATGAAAAATGAAAGCCCACTTATTTTTCATTTTAAAAATACTAAAAAGTCCTTCCATCAATCCTCTTAAAAAGGTTTTGATCTTTAAAGCTATTTTTGAACTACTTCGTTTTATATAAAGGAATAATAGTATAAAAACACTTAATGCCAAAATACCTCCTATAATGATTTTTACAGGCTGAAATGATTTTTCAAGAAGTTGATAAATAAAATCAAATTGCAAAATAAGTGTTACAATTATAATACCCAGCATGACTATTAAATCTGCTATTCTTTCTGCTACAATAGTCCCAAAACCTTTTTCAAAAGGCACTCCTTCATAATTAGTTAATACCGCAGCTCTTAGCACCTCTCCAGATCTAGGAATTCCATAGTTAGCCAAATATGTTATAAATACTGCCATAATACTATTTGGAAGCTTTACACAATACCCCATAGGCTCTAGCAAATATTGCCATCTATAAGCTCTTGATAGATGACTTAATAAACCAAAAAAAACACCTAAAGCAATCCATGAATAATTTGCACTTTGAAAATATGGAATTATAGTAGATATAGGAATCTTTGAAAACATATACCAACCAAAAAATACAGCCAATACAAGTGGAATTAATAACTTTAGCGCTTTTTTAGTTTTATTATTCAAAACCTCTATTTTAATAAATTAGTGGCTTCATCTGGAAAAACTAATGAGGGTTTAAAGATTTTAGCTGCTTCAATATCCATAAAAGCATAAGTAATTAAAATTAAGGTATCACCAACCGAAACTTTTCTAGCAGCTGCTCCGTTAAGGGTAATTTCACCACTTTTACGTGGACCAGGAATACAATACGTTTCTAAACGCTCACCATTGTCGTTATTAACAATTTGAACTTTTTCGCCTTGTATAATATTGGCGGCTTCCATTAAGTCCTCATCAATAGTGATACTTCCTATATAATTGAGTTCTGCACCTGTGCATTTTACTCTATGAATCTTAGATTTTACTACTTGAATTTGCATGTCACAAAGATAATTAATTTAGTGCGATATTATCAATAAGTCTAATATCATCTGCATATACTGCTATAAACGCGCGATATGATTTTTTGTTTGATTTTCGTTTAACTGGTTTTAAAGTTTCGGCATCAGCTACAATAAAATATTCTAATTCTAACAAATCATGCTTTGCAAACTGATTTTCAACCCATTCCAAAACTGTATTAGCACTATTTGTGCCAAAACGCTCTTTGGCAGCTGTTAAAGTTTTATAAATAAAAGGAGCTGCCTTTTTATATGCTGGCTTTAATCGTGTATTACGCGAACTCATTGCTAAACCGCTAGCTTCTCGATGTATTTCACAGCCAACTACATGAACTGGGATATGAAATTTCTCAACTAATTTTTTTATAATCTGTAATTGTTGAAAATCTTTCTCTCCAAAATAGGCATTATCTGGTTTTACAATATCGAAAAAGCGTTTTACAATGGTGCCAACACCATTAAAATGCCCTTCACGAAACTTACCCTCCATTTCAAACTCCAATCCATCAAAATCAAAACTTTGAGATACCGTTTTTCCCTCATAAATATCGTCAACTGTAGGAGCATAGACTATAATATTGTCTTTGCTAACTGTTCTTAACAAGTCCATATCACGCTTAAGTGTTCTTGGATATTTTTTTAGGTCTTCTTTGTTATCAAATTGTGTAGGATTAACAAAAATACTAACAACAACTTTGTCGTTATTATTTAAAGCTTTTTTCACCAATTGTAAGTGCCCTTCATGCAAAGCACCCATAGTAGGAACTAATCCTAATGTTAGCTGTTTTGCTTTTAAAACATCAATAATTGCAACAATTTGCTGTTTTTCTGAGTAAAATTCCACTTTTTAATAAAAAATTAACGCTTGCAAACTTAAGATTTTACAACCACTCTGCATAAAATTTTGTACTTTTGCGTGTTTTTTATTTTGAATTTTCAAAAGCAATACTATCAAAAAAAGAAGCTTTACAAAATTTCTCTTAAAAAAAAGACCATTAATTGCTAGTTATATCCGACTGTAAAAAGTCAACAAAAATAAACATATGAAAGATAAGAGGATATTGTACGTATCATCTGAAGTAGTTCCTTATTTACCTGAAACAGAAATTTCATCCATGTCTTTTGAGGCACCTCGATTGGTGAATCAACAAGGAGGTCAAATAAGAATATTTATGCCTCGCTACGGGAATATAAATGAACGCAGACACCAACTACATGAAGTTATAAGGTTATCGGGTATCAACCTAGTGATAAATGATTTAGATATGCCTCTTATTATTAAAGTTGCATCTATTCCTAAGGAGCGCATCCAAGTTTATTTTATTGATAATGATGAATACTTTAAAAGAAAAGCGACTTTGACCGATGAAGATGGTCAATTGTTTTCAGATAATGATGAACGTGCTATTTTCTTTGCAAAAGGTGTTATTGAAACCGTTAAGAAACTAAATTGGTCTCCAGACGTTATACATGTACATGGCTGGCTGGCATCATTATTGCCTTTATATTTAAAAGAATACTATAAAGACGAGCCTTTATTTAATGAAAGTAAAATTGTTACTTCGATTTATGATCAAAGTTTTAACAATACTTTAAATAAAGACATGCTTAATAAGATTAAATTTGACAGTATTAATGAAGATGCTATTAGTGTACTTGAAGAGCCAACATATAATAACTTAATGAAAGTTGCTGTTGATTACTCGGATGCACTAATTGTGGGATCTGAAAGTATTCCTGAAGATTTAAAATCTTATTTAGAAGCATCTAACAAACCTGTTTTAGAATACAAAAATAGAGATGAATTTGGTGAAGCTTATACAACATTTTTCAATACAAGCGTTTTAAGTTAACCTATATTCATTCAAAGCATATATGAAAAATACGATTAAAGCCCTTAAATTTTTTATTGTTTTTCTACTAATTACTTTGTCTTTTATCGCATGCGATAAAGATTTTAGTGTTATAGAAAGTGATGTTTTAGGAAAAGGAAATGCAAATTTTGATACCGATCAAATGGATATTCCTATAGCTGCATATAACAAAAAGCTTAATGCTTTAAGAATAAACAATTTAAGCTATGATTTGCTTGGTTTCTTTGATGACCCTGAGTTTGGGCAAACAACTGCTAGTATTGTTACTCAAATAACTCCAATATCATTTAGCCCTGATTTTGGAGAGAACCCTGTTATTGATTCTGTTATTTTAAGCATTCCTTATCTTATTAGAAGGACAACAGGCATTGATAGTGATGGCAACACTACCTATTCTATTCAAGATTCTTTATATGGAGATGCCTCAAAACAAATTAAGTTAACTATTTACCGCAATGATTATTTTTTAAGAAGTTTTAATCCAAATTCAGCTGATAGTCCTCAAAATTATTTTTCAAACGCTAGTAATGGGAATACAACCGATAATTTTGCCCTTACCGAAAACAGCACTATAAATTTTGACGAGCATAAAGGAGAAACTATTTATGAGAATGCTGCATTTATTCCAAGTGAAGAGGCTATAGAATTATGGGAGGGAGAAGGTGAAGATCTAGTTAAATCAAGGTCTGCTCCAGCATTAAGAGACACATTGTCTAGAGCTTTTTGGAAATCTGCAATTATAGATCATCAAGGCGAACCTGAATTAAGTAATGCTAGTAATTTTAATGACTATTTTAGAGGGCTTTATTTTAAAGCGGAAGCTGTAAATGGAACAGGAAATATGGTTTCATTAAATCTGTCATCTACAGATGCTAACATAAATATATACTATACAAAAGGAGCAGAAAGCTCTAGGTCACAATCTACTTATACCCTTAACTTTAGAGGTATTAGACTTAACCCTTTTATCAATAATTATAATGTAGCACTTGCAGATGGAGACTCTAGTCTAGGAGATGAAACACTTTATTTAAAAGGAGCAGAAGGCTCTATGGCTATTGTGGATTTATTTGGCAATGAAGATATTGATAACAATGATATTCCTGATGCCTTAGAAAGTTTTATAGATGATTTTAGAATAGCCGATCCTGATGATGCCAGTGGATATCTAAAAGATAACACAACAGGAAATTTTGTACTAAAAAAACTTATTAATGAGGCACAATTAATCGTTCACGAAAATAGCTTAGCCGTTTCTGTAGACGATTATCATAAATATGACCGGATTTATGCTTACGATGTTAAGAACAATACACCACTTATTGATGATTATATTAATGATCCTACTGGGGACGAAAATGATCCGCTCAATTCTAAAGTGCTTCACTTAAGTCAGCGTAATCAAGACCAAAAGAAGTATAAAATACGTCTCACAGAACATTTAAACAATATTTTGCTAAGAGATTCCACTAATACAAAAATAGGCTTGGTATTATCGACCAATGTTAATAATACTGCCAGTGCGCAAACGTTAATTGAAGAAAATGGCGTTACGGCTATTCCAACAGCAACGATTTTAGCACCTAGAGGAACTATTTTATATGGAAGTAATAATAATGTTTTAGAAGAAAAAAGAATGAAATTACAGGTGTTTTTCACAGATCCTGAAAACAACTAATTCAGCTTCTGCTCAGAAAAAACCTACCAAAATGAATTTCATCGTATAAACTATAGCCTTTATGTAATAAATAACCACTATTAAAAATTTATTTTACATATTTGCCCAAGCTAAAATTAAACCAAATAAATTTATTTACTTATGTGTGGAATTGTAGGATATATAGGTCCCAGAGAAGCTTATCCAATTATTATAGAAGGTCTCAAACGCTTAGAATATAGAGGGTATGATAGTGCTGGAATAGCATTATTTGATGGAAAAGATTTAAAAGTTTGTAAAACCAAAGGGAAAGTAGTCGATTTAGAAGCACGTTCTGATAAAGAAATTACAAAACATGGAAGTGTCGGTATCGGACATACAAGATGGGCAACACATGGAGTTCCTAACGATGTAAATTCACATCCCCATATTTCAAATTCTGGAGATTTAGTTATTATACATAATGGTATCATTGAAAATTATGAGTCCCTTAAAAAAGAATTAATCTCAAGAGGTTACACTTTCAAATCAGATACAGATACCGAAGTCTTAATTAACTTAATTGAAGATGTAAAAAAGCAAGAAAATGTAAAGCTAGGTAAGGCTGTACAGATTGCATTAAATCAAGTAATCGGTGCCTATGCCATTGCTGTTTTCGACAAAAATAAACCTGAAGAAGTTGTTATTGCCCGTTTAGGAAGCCCGCTAGCTGTTGGTATTGGTGAAGACGAATTTTTTATTGCAAGTGATGCTTCTCCTTTTTTAGAATATACAAAAGATGCTATTTATTTAGAAGATGAAGAAATGGCTATCATTAGGTTTCATAAGGGTATAAAAATCAGAAAAATAAAAGATGATTCTTTAGTTGATCCTTATATCCAGAAGCTTAAAATAAATTTAGAGCAAATAGAAAAAAGTGGATACGATCACTTCATGCTTAAAGAAATTCATGAACAGCCTAAAGCGATTACTGACACTTATAGAGGGCGACTTCTTAGGCAAGAGGCTATTATTAAAATGGCAGGTGTTGAAGATAACATGAAAAAGTTCTTAAATGCCGATCGTATTATAATTGTAGCTTGTGGTACCTCATGGCACGCTGGCTTAGTTGCAGAGTATATATTTGAAGATTTGGCAAGAGTTCCTGTGGAAGTGGAATATGCTTCTGAGTTTAGATACCGTAATCCTGTTATCACAGAAAAAGACGTTCTTATAGCAATTTCTCAATCTGGAGAAACGGCTGATACACTAGCAGCCATTAAATTAGCAAAATCTAAAGGCGCATTTGTTTTTGGTGTTTGTAACGTTGTTGGTTCATCTATTGCCAGAGAAACTCATGCAGGCGCATATACGCATGCAGGTCCAGAAATTGGAGTGGCTTCAACAAAAGCCTTTACGACTCAAATTACTGTTTTAACCCTTATGGCATTACGATTAGCCAGAGCAAAAGGTACTATTAGCAGTTCAGATTTTCGTCATCATTTACTGGAATTAGAAATGATTCCTAAAAAAGTAGAAGAAGCTTTAAAATCTGATGCACATATTCAAAAAATATCTGAGATTTATAAGGATGTTAATAATTTCTTATACTTAGGAAGAGGTTATAACTTCCCTGTAGCTCTTGAAGGTGCTTTAAAATTAAAAGAGATTTCTTATATCCATGCTGAGGGTTATCCAGCAGCAGAAATGAAACATGGTCCTATTGCCTTAATCGATGAAAATATGCCTATTGTAGTTATTGCTACAAAAAAAGGGCATTACGAAAAAGTAGTAAGTAATATTCAAGAAATAAAATCCCGTAAAGGGAAAATTATAGGTATTGTAACCGAAGGGGATGTTCAAGTTAAAGAACTCGCAGATCATGTTATTGAAGTACCAGAAACTTTAGAGTCATTGTCTCCATTATTAACTACCATACCTCTTCAACTATTATCTTATCACATTGCTGTGATGTTAGGTAAAAATGTGGATCAGCCACGAAATCTAGCTAAATCAGTTACTGTAGAATAATCATTTTACATTATATCTTTGAGAATATTATCATTATGCGCTACTAAACCTAGCGCATAATGATAATATTCAATAAATTCGTCTTTTTTTTACACATAAATCAGTTTTTTGCATACTTTTTTGTTAAAAAAATACTATGCGCGCATAATTTTTTTTATTTTTATGCCTAAGTAATATTTAATATCTTTATATTGCTTAGCTAATACATAAACTAATTCTTACTAAATGAAGACAATTTTCTCAATTTTACTGTTGTTGTTTTGTAGTTTATCTTATTCTCAAACAACTATTTCTGGCCTTGTTGTCGATGATAATGACCAACCCATTCCTGGAGCAAATGTTATTATTATTGGCACTTCAACAGGTGTCGTAACAGATTTTGATGGTAATTTCTCTCTTACTATTAACCAAAACCCTCCGTTTAGCATTCAAGCTAGTAGTGTAGGTTTTGAAACCGCTACTAAAGAAGTAACGTCTGCTAATCAAACTTTAAATTTTGTTCTTAAAGAAGGCACCTCATTAGATGAAGTTGTTATTTCTGCATCAAGAACACCAGAACGCGTATTCGAATCTCCTGTAACGATAGAACGTTTTGGACTTAGGGAAATTAAAAATACAGCGTCATCTGATTTTTATGATGGATTAGAAAATTTAAAAGGAGTTGATGTTAATACAAATAGTTTAACTTTTAAATCTATTAACACTAGAGGTTTTGCAACATTTGCAAATACGCGTTTTATGCAATTAGTAGATGGTATGGACAATGCAGCACCAGCTCTTAACTTTCCTTTAGGAAATTTATTAGGCATGATAGAAACAGATGTACAAAGCGTAGAACTCTTACCTGGAGCAGCTTCTGCCCTTTATGGAGCGAATGCATTTAATGGTGTGCTATTCATGCGAAGTAAAAGTCCTTTTGATCACCATGGTATTAGCGCCTACTACAAACAGGGCATTACCTCTCAACAAGCTGCTGGAGATAATGACTATAAAGATTATGGCATTCGTGTTGCTCATAAATTCAGTGATAAATTCGCAGCAAAAGTTAATTTTAGCTACTTACAAGGAACCGACTGGGTAGCTAATGATACCAGAGGCAAAGATCGAACGACTACTTTTATAGAAAATAATAGCACCAGAGAAAACGATATAGATTATGATGGTGTAAACGTATATGGTGATATTGCTACCATTAACATTAAAACAGTTGCTGATAGGCTAGCCTCATTAGGGCGGTTACCAAACCCCGCTTTAGCTAACTTAGTGCCATCTGTTAATGTGAGTAGAACAGGTTATGACGAAGCAGATTTAACAGATTATGATGCTAAAAGTGTAAAATCAGACTGGGGATTATATTTTAGGCCATGGGAAAACGATTTTGAAATTCAATATGTAGGCAAAATAGGCTCTGGATCTACTGTATATCAAGGTTCTAATAGATACTCCATAAAGAATTTCTTTTTACAACAGCACAAACTAGAAATAAAAAACGATAATTTTTTTCTTAGAGGTTATGTAACTGCAGATAATGCTGGTGATTCTTACGATATGGTATTCACTGGTGTAAATATAAATAGGCAATGGAAAACTGATGAAGTTTGGTTTGGCGAATATACCGCTGCTTTTATAGGTGGGACATTGGCTGGACTAGATGCAAATGAAGCACATGCTAATGCAAGACAAGCTGCAGATACTGGAAGGTATGAGCCTGGTACGCCTCAGTTTCAAAATGCTTTCAATACAGTAATAAACGATCCAGATGTTTTAACTGGTAGTAAATTTAGAGATGAATCTAAAATCTATCATTCTGATGCTAACTATAATTTCAGTCATTTAACAGATTTTGCCGATATTCAAGTTGGAGGGTCTTATAGAAAGTATGTGCTAAATTCATTTGGCTCCATATATACTGATAAATTGGATGAGATTCCATATTCTGAGGTTGGATTATATACACAAATTCAAAAGAAATTTTTAGAAGATGATCGCTTAAAATTAACAGCATCTATACGTTACGACAAATCAGAACTTTTTGATGCCTTTTTCTCCCCTAGAGTATCTCTGGGTTATAATTTAGGAGAAGATAATAATCATAATTTAAGAGCTTCTTTCCAAACAGGTTTTAGAAACCCAGATACCCAAGCCTTGTATATTGGCTTTAATGTAGGGAGTATTATTTTGCTAGGGAGTGCACCAGATAACCCTCAAAGAGATTTAAGGACGGTTAGTGGAGATGATATTTCAACGACCGGACAAAGCATTATTGGTAATAGCTTTGATTATGATGGTACTGGAGCTTATAACAACTCTTTTACAAGAACTTCGGTGGCAGCATTTGCTGCTTCTCAAAACCCTGCAGATTTAAATATAGCAAATCCAGGTATCGTAAAACCAGAACAGGTTAGTTCTTTCGAAATAGGTTACCGAGGAAAACTAGACAAAGTTATTATTGATTTTAGTGCGTATTTAAATCAATATCAAGATTTTATTACCACTATAGATGTTGTTAATCCATATTATGGCGATGTTCAATTATCTCAAACAACTCCTGTCAATGGAAATCCAACCCCCTTGGCTGTTATTGCCTTAGCTAATGGTGATTTTCAAGCCTATAGAGCTTATACAAATACGACAGCAGATGTTAATTCTTATGGTGCTGCTTTGGGCGTAACCACTAAAATATTTGGCAACTATGACTTAGGTATGAATTATACCTATGCCAAATTAGATTTTGATCGTGATGCCAATCCAGATTTCCAAACAAACTTTAACACGCCCGAACATAAGGTAAAAGCTTCTTTTGGGAATACAAATCTATTTGAAAATTTCGGTTTTAATGTTGCATGGCGTTGGAGTGATAATTATGTTTGGGAAGCTTCGTTTGCCACAGGAGCCGTTCCTGCTTATCATGTTTTAGATGCACAAATAAACTTGCGTGTACCCGCTTTAAAATCAACCTTTAAAGCAGGAGCCTCTAATCTTTTAGGCGATGAATTTTTCACGGCTGTAGGAACAGGCTTAATAGGCTCTCAGTTTTACCTTTCATGGACCATTAATAACTTATAAAAAGATCATTATGAATATTAGATATATATACCTTTTTATCCTTGTTCTAGGATTTTTTGCTTGCGATGAAGATGACAACATTTTACCTGAAGAAGTGATATTACCAGAATTAACAGCAGGTTCTGTTGACTTTTCAAATTATGTAGCTGTAGGTGCCTCATTTACATCAGGTTTTACAGATGGTGGCCTATTTAAGGCTTCTCAAGAAAATTCATTCCCTAATATTTTATCAAAAATATTCGCAAATGCTGGAGGCGGTACTTTTACACAACCTTTAATGAGTGATAATACAGGAGGTATTTTAGTAGGTGGTAGTGTTGTGAGAAGTTACAGACTAACATTTAATAGTGCCATCCCTGGACCACAAGCGCTAGATGCTTTTTTAACAGGATTAGGAGCTCCTGTTCCTCCTATCACAACTGAAGCTGGAATGAATATTGGCAGTGATTTTAATAATTTTGGAATTCCAGGCGCGAAAAGTTGGCATTTAGTAGCTCCAGGTTATGCAGGCTTAAACCCATTTTATGCACGTATTGCATCGTCCCCAACAGCTACTGTTTTGGCGGATGCTATGGCACAAAATCCAACATTTTTTACATTATCTGAGATTGGAGGTAATGATGTTTTAGGATATGCCACCTCTGGTGGAGATGGATCTAATTTAATAACACCTTCAGCTGGTGCTGCTGGAGTTGGTTTTGATGAAACATTTAATGCATTAGTTACGACCTTAACCTCTGGAGGTGCTAAAGGGGTCGTTACAAATGTTCCTTATGTTACAGACCTACCGCATTTTACAACCGTACCAAATAATGCATTAGTTATAGATGAGGCCGCTGCTGGTCAATTAACTGGTTTTTTTCAAGCAGTAGCAGGAATTTTTACTCAGGTTTTAATAGCACAAATGGTTCCTCCCGCTCAAGCTCAAGCGTTAGCTTCTCAATATGCTATTCAATTTAACGCAGGAGCTAATAGATGGATTATAGATGTTCCTGTAACACCTACCAACCCTTTAGGTTTTAGACAAATGACCGAAGACGAACTATTGGTATTAACTATAGATCAAAGTGCTTTAGCTCAAGGTTATGGATCTGTAGCCTTAACCCCAGAAGTTTTACAGGTTTTAGAAATTCTTAAAACTGGAGGAACGCCAACACCTCAGCAAGGAGCTTTGGTAATTGCTGCAGTTAATGGAATTGATGACGGAGATGCTTTAGATCGTGATGAACTTGCTGAAATAAAAATGGCAACAGATGCTTATAATACAACCATTGCTGCTGTAGCAAGTGCTAATGATGCTATTGCTTTAGTAGACCTTAATGCGACTCTTACTGAATTGTCTAGCATAGGTATTAATTTTGATGGTTTCAATATCAATGCAGATTTAATTACAGGTGGCGCTATAGGTTTAGATGGTATTCACCTAACAGGACGAGGGTATGCATATTTAGCTAATAAGTTTTTAGAAGCTATTGATGCTGCATTTGGCTCAAACTTTATTGAGTCTGGAAATATCGCCAAAGCAAATGATTACCCAACAAATTACTCACCTACGTTACAATAATTTTAATCTAAAAACCATCCAACCCATTGGGATCGAGTCTTTCTATTTCACCTTTCTTTATAAAGGTCTGAACCTCTAAAAAAGGCTGTTCTGGGCAAGGTAAAATATTATTAAAAAACACCTTCAGATAGGAGGTGTTTTTTTGATTGTAAAAAAGCTCTAAAAACAACTTTCATTTTAAATTAAAAAATATATCTTTGCACGCGAAAACTAAAAGTGTTTTCACACAATTAAATCGCATAATATTAAACACATAAGTAATGTCTAAAGTTACAGGTAAAGTTGCACAAATAGTAGGTCCGGTAATCGATGTTGAATTCGGTGCAGGTTCAGAGCTTCCAAAAATCTACGATTCATTAGAAATTAAAAGACCAGATGGTTCTTTATTAGTATTAGAAGTACAATCTCATATTGGTGAAGATACAGTTCGTACAATTGCTATGGATTCATCGGATGGTTTAAGTAGAGGTACTGAAGTTACGGCTACTGGTGCTCCTATACAAATGCCTATTGGTGATGATGTTTATGGACGTTTATTTAATGTTATTGGAGATGCTATTGATGGTCTTGGAGATTTACCTAAAGCAAATGATGCTGGGTTACCAATTCACCGTCAAGCTCCTAAATTTGAAGATTTATCAACTTCTACTGAGGTTTTATTTACAGGTATTAAAGTAATCGATTTAATTGAGCCTTATGCAAAAGGTGGTAAAATTGGTTTATTTGGAGGTGCTGGTGTAGGTAAAACAGTATTGATTCAGGAGTTGATTAACAATATTGCAAAAGGACATGGTGGACTTTCTGTATTTGCTGGAGTTGGAGAAAGAACTCGTGAGGGGAATGACCTTTTAAGAGAAATGTTAGAATCAGGAATTATTCGTTATGGTGATGATTTTATGCATTCTATGGAAGAAGGCGGATGGGATTTATCTAAAGTAGATAAGTCTAAAATGAAAGAATCTAAAGCAACGTTCGTATTCGGACAAATGAATGAGCCTCCTGGAGCTCGTGCTCGTGTAGCATTATCTGGTTTAACTATTGCGGAATATTTCCGTGATGGTGCTGGCGATGGTCAAGGAAAAGATGTATTATTTTTCGTAGATAACATCTTCCGTTTTACACAAGCTGGATCTGAGGTATCTGCATTACTTGGTCGTATGCCTTCTGCGGTAGGTTACCAACCAACATTAGCAACAGAAATGGGTGCGATGCAAGAGCGTATTACATCAACTAAAAAAGGTTCTATTACATCTGTACAAGCGGTTTATGTACCTGCAGATGATTTAACGGATCCTGCTCCTGCAACAACATTTGCTCACTTAGATGCAACAACTGTATTATCTCGTAAAATTGCTGAGTTAGGTATTTATCCAGCGGTAGATCCATTAGATTCTACATCTAGAATCTTAACAGCAGATATCTTAGGAGACGAACACTACGACTGTGCACAACGCGTAAAAGAGTTATTACAACGTTATAAAGAATTACAAGATATTATTGCTATTCTTGGAATGGAAGAATTATCTGAAGAAGATAAATTGGCTGTAGGTAGAGCTAGACGTGTACAACGTTTCTTATCACAACCTTTCCACGTAGCAGAACAATTTACAGGCATTCCTGGTGTATTAGTTGATATTAAAGAAACTATTAAAGGATTTAATATGATTATGGAAGGTGAATTAGATCACTTACCAGAAGCTGCGTTTAACCTTAAAGGGACTATTGAAGAAGCTATTGAAGCTGGAGATAAAATGTTAGCAGAAGCTTAAAATTAGTATTCAGTTTGCAGTAGCAGTTTGCAGTCCGCAATCGAACTACTAAATACTGAATACAGAATACTTAAAAAATATGTATTTAGAAATTGTATCACCTGAAGCAACCTTATTTAGCGGAGAAGTAACTAGTGTTGCTGTTCCTGGAGTTAATGGAGATTTCGAAATGTTAAATAATCATGCACCTATTGTATCTATATTAAAAGAAGGTGTTGTGAAAATTTCAGGAAACATTGAATTAGATGAAGAAGTTCAAGACAAGTTTACTAAAGGAGAAAAAGATACAACCTTATTAAAAATAAGTTCTGGAACTATAGAAATGAAAGACAATAAAGTTATTGTTTTAGCAGATTAAACTTCTTTTTATAAAATATATTAAAAACGTGAAGCAAATGCTTTGCGTTTTTTTATACCTTAATATGACTTGTTTGAAGTTACTGTAGAATAAAACGATTATTTATTTATTATACCATTTCCAAATCATCAATTCCCAGTCTTCACCAGCTTCGGTATGTAGATCTAAAATATTAAAACCTACGGCTCGATGTGCTTCAGAAGAACGTGTGTTTTTCGAATTAACTTCTGTAACTACGGCATCAAAACCTGATTTTAGTTCATCCCTAAAGTAATAATACAACTTTTTAAAAATGCCTTGTCTTCTATATCCCTTATCTATACAGATTTGTCCCATAATTAAATAATGAAGTTCCGATAAGTTTTTTGATGTAATGATGCCATCCATATATTCAAACATCGGAATAAGTGAAGGCACATCATTTCTAAAAGCATTAAGCATACATAAGGCATAGCCTACAACTTTTTCTTTATCTATAGCAATAACATGTGGACAAGCATCATTCATGCGCTTTAAAACATCAAAAGGATGCGTTATAGAAACAAATCCTTCTGTTTTAAGAGCCTCATTAGATAATGATGGCTTAATATTAGCACGCTGTAAGTTTAAAATTTGTTGTAACTCCGCATCTGTTTCTGCACGTTTATAAACAATGTGTGGCATAACAACTATACTTTTTTTATCACACTGGTCACAATACCCCAAATAATAAAATCATTATCACTAGTAATTTTAATTATCGGATAATTAGGATTTTCTGGCTTTAGCCATACCTCTTCCTTATCTACTTTTAAACGCTTTACTGTAAATTCACCATCTAAAAAGCAAACTGCTATTTTATTATTTGTTGGTTCTAAGCTTCTATCTATAACTAATAAATCGTTATCATCTAATCCAGCACCAATCATAGATTGCCCACTTACCCGAGCAAAGAAAGTCGCTTCTTTATTTTTAATAAGTTCCTTATCTAAAGACAAACGCTGTTCCTTAAAATCTTCAGCAGGCGAAGGAAACCCAGCAGAAATTCCTGTATCAAAAAAAGGAGCTCCTAAACCGTTTGTTTCTTTTGGAGTAAAAAACGTTAAGTGTTGTGATTTATGTAGTATCATTTTACTTTAATAATATCATTAATATTCGTTGTATACCTTGGAGACAAACGTTCTTGTCGCATTTTCCAAGTCCGCTTCAAGTCTTGATTCCCTAGTTTTATTTTATAATTTTCATATTTAGCATTTAACGTATCTATAATATCCATCAAAGGCTTATGCTTAGGGTCTTCAGTTTCAAATATATCTAATTGATGGTTACTTGTCGGTACCAAACCCGTAACAATGACACCTGCTCGTTTATATTTTACACCTTTTTTAAAAATTGAAACTACACCATCTACAGCACAATTACTAATAATTAAAGATGAATTTGTTGGGTATGGTAAATTTATAGCTTTACTTGCTCTATGTTGTTCCATTTCTTTTTTATGTCTATCACTGCTTAAAACAACATAAATAATATGACAGCTAGACCCTTGTTTACGTAATTTTTCGGCACAACTTGTTGCAAAAGTTGAAATACGTTCTTTAATATTATCAATATCAGAGAAAGTGTATTCAAAACTTCTCGTAGTTGCAATAGCCCTTTTTGTTTGGATTTCATCTAATTTCAATTTAGAAATCCCTTCTAAATCCTTTTTTAATTTCCATTCAGTAATCGAAAAATTTTTACGAACCCATTCGTCAGGCAATTGCACAAAATCGAAAGCCGTTTTACAGCCTTTTACTTTCAATCGTTTTTGCAATCCGCGACCAATCCCCCAAACAGCTTCTAATTTTATCCATTTTAAAGCTTTAATTCTTTTCTCTTCAGAATCAATTACATAAACACCTTTGGTTTCATTTGGAAATTTACGAGCTATTTTGTTAGCAACTTTGCTCAAAGCTTTTGTTGGAGCAATCCCCACACAAGTAGGAATCCCAGTCCATTTTAAAATACGCTGCCTAATTTCGTTTCCATAATCTTCAAAATTGCAATTTTCAAAACCTTTAAATTGGACAAACGCTTCATCAATACTATACACTTCCACATCTGGAGTAAACTGCTCCAATATAGTCATAACTCGACTACTCATATCACCATATAATGGATAGTTAGATGAAAACACTTGAATATTATTTGCTCTACAAAAAGCTTCCCATTTAAAAATAGGTGCCCCCATAGGTAGATTTAAATCTTTGGCTTCATCGCTACGCGAAATAACACAGCCATCGTTATTACTTAGAATAGCAATGGGTTTATTGCGCAAGTTAGGATTAAAAGCACGTTCGCAAGACGCATAAAAGTTATTACAATCTACTAAGGCATACATAGTAGTAAAGATAAAGGTTTTCTCTGTTTTTCTAATCTTATGAAAATCCTTTTTTTAAATTTGGATTATGAATGAAAACATAATTATATCTGAAAAACAACGTTCTTTATGGCAACGTATAATTGCCTCATTATTTTTTACTGCAGCAATAATTCTATTGGTATATATCCTATATACGTCCCATTGGAGTGATGATAATTTAATTAACATTGGTCACAATATAAAGGGCGTTATTTACTTAATAGGTTTCGGAACTGCATTTTCCTTTCATCAAAGTGTTTATATTGATATTAAAAAGTCAAAATTTAGACAAACTTATGAAATAGGTCCTATCAAGTTAGGACAATGGAAAACGATTTCTAATTATGAATATGTTTCTATATTTCATCAACCTCTTGATGACGGAAATAAAATATTTGAAGTTAATTTATGGTATGATAGAAATAAGCATTGGGAACTTTATGAAAAATATGATTATAAAGAAGCATTTTTAATCGGTTACGAGCTTTCAGAAATTTTACAAATTGATATATTAGATGCAACTATTCCCAATAATTACAGATGGATTGACAAAAAAACTTCTAAAGAAACAGGTGAGATGGTATATCTAGATTAATTTAAAAAAACTTAGCTTTTTTTACAATAGAATTACCAATACGTTTGTAAGTTGTTTTAGTACCATTGATACAAAAGTGATAAACACCTTTTGACTTTTGTTCTGAAAATGACACTAGTAAAACATCCGTTACTTCACAGTTATAATCTTTGGCCACTTTCTTTTTTACATGCACCATAGTTGATCTTCCCCTTTTTAACTGTGCTTGGATTTTCTTATCTAATTTAGGTTCTTCAAAACCTTCAGCTAAATTACAGTCCTTGTCCCCTTTCGTTTCTAAAGTATTTGTTGCAGAGATGCTCGCATTAGATGCTGATTTTTCAGCATCAATATACTCCCAGGTAAAATCAGCTTTAAGTAAAACGCGCCTCCCGTTTTCAGTTTTTACAATATGATTATCCTGTGCAAAACTGATATAAGAAATAGTAACTAATAAAAGAAAGAAAAACGTTTTCATAATAGACTGATAATTATATTTGTATTTCAAAAATACATGTTTTAATACTAAATCAACCCTCAACATACTCTAAAATATCAGCAGGCTGACAATCTAAAGCCTTACAAATGGCCTCTAAAGTTGAAAAACGTACCGCTTTTGCTTTGCCTGATTTTAATATAGAAAGGTTCGCTGTGGTTATACCTATTATTTCAGCCAACTCTTTGCTTTTCATTTTACGTTCAGCTAGTATGAGATCTAGATTTACAATTATTGGCATAGTTATATGGTTAGATCGTTTTCTTCTTTTGTTTTCTTAGCTTGTTTGAATATCTCCGCAAGAATATAAAGCGCTAAACCAGCTGGAATTAAAAAAGTAAACTCTGCTTTAAGCTCATTAAAAAAGTTGAAAGTCGTTTTTCTTGTGGACGCCAGAAGAAATCTTAAAACAAAAACATTAATAGTATACCAAATAAAGATATTCCCTATTTTTTTGAAAGATCTTATATTATTATCACTAAAGTAATTCTCCTTTTCTATTTCTTTTAGAATTGATAAAAAATAAGAAAAGCCATAAATGAGGTAGCCTCTAAAGAAAAATAAAGCAACACTAATCACATAATAACTCCATTTTATAGCATTTTTTGAGGTAAACCAAGATTCGTTTTTATCTGCAGATTCTGCCCAATTTTGAAATTCTTTAAATTGGTTGAAATCAAATTGTCTAATATCATCAAGTAAAATTGAAGCTAAAGACAGCAAAATAACCCAAGTGATAATAGTTAAAATATTTGTATTGTCTTTCATCATTATATTTATAAAATTATTGTTTAACAATAACAAATATAATAAAATTATCGAAAAACAATATTTTTTTTATCAAAAAAAGATATTTCTCCAGCCTAGTAGGTCTTTGTATCTTTACCCCATGTTTCCTAAGAAGCTTCAACAAAAACTGGAAAACCGTAAAGCTAATAATGCCTTACGGCAATTAGGCGCACATAATGATTTAGTTGATTTTTCATCCAACGATTATTTGGGTTTTTCAAAATCTGAAACTATTTTTAATAATACTCATAAGTTTTTAACGGAGCATAATGCAACCCATAATGGAGCAACGGGTTCCCGTTTACTTTCAGGGAATCACCTTCTTTTCGATATAGTTGAAACCTTGTTATCTGACTTTCATAATAGTGAAGCTGCCTTAATTTTCAATTCTGGTTATGATGCCAATGTGGGGCTGTTTTCATGTATTCCTCAACGTGGTGATATTATTCTATATGACGAATATATACATGCATCCATTCGAGATGGTATAAAACTTTCTAATGCGAAGGCTTATAAATTTAAGCATAATAATTTGAAGGATCTGGAAAGTCATCTCGAGCGTAGTCGAGAGGCCTCACAAGATACTAATGTTTATATAGTCACAGAGTCTGTTTTTTCAATGGACGGTGATTCACCAGACTTACAAGGTATGGTACACTTATGTAAAAAAGAAAATACTTTTTTAATAGTAGACGAAGCACATGCTATAGGTATTTTTGGAGAACGAGGCATTGGAATGATTCAAGATTTAAACTTAGAAAATGATGTGTTTGCTCGAATCATCACTTTCGGGAAAGCCATTGGCGCACATGGAGCAGCTATTTTAGGAAGTGAATCTCTTAAACAATATTTAGTGAATTTTTCACGCAGTTTTATTTACACCACCGCTTTACCACCTCATACATTAGCCACTGTTCAGTCAGCATATCATGAATTGATTCAGAGTAAAAACAGAAATAAACTGCATCAAAATATTGCGTTTTTTAAAGCTGAAACCATTAAAAACAAACTGCAAGATTTTTTTATTGAAAGTCATTCTGCAATTCATTGTTGTATTATTTCAGAAAATAAAAAGGTAAAATCAATTGCAAAAAAACTTCAAGAACATGGTTTTAATGTAAAACCTATTTTATCGCCAACAGTTCCAAAAGGGCAGGAACGATTGCGGTTTTGTTTACATGCTTATAATTCAAAAGCTGAAATCTCTCAGGTTTTAAACTTACTCACTACCTTTGCCTAAAATCATTTCATTTTATGATAGATAACTACACCATATTAGCGACATTTCCTTATTCTACAGAAGCTCAAGTAACAAAATCTAAGCTAGAAGCAGAAGATATTCGCGTCATGCTGTTAGATGAAAAAACTATAGATTCAGACCCCTTAATTAGTCAAGCTATTGGAGGTGTTAAATTATTAGTTCAGAATGATGATGTAACGAAAGCTTTAAAAATCTATAATGAAATAAGAGCCTATGAAAAAGACAAAAACGGAAACGCTATTGTTTGTAATAATTGTGAATCTACTAAAATATTAATAGCTGAACCTACACGAAAAAATATATTTTATATGTTATTTCCGTTTTTTGAAAAAACAAAATACCGTTGTAATGTTTGTAATACCGTTTTTTAAATGAACACTTATTTTATAACAGGAATATCTACCGATGTTGGTAAAACTATTGCATCTGCTATTATAACAGAAGCTTTAGAGGCAGATTATTGGAAACCCATTCAAGCTGGAGAATTAGAAAATTGTGATACTAAAAAGGTTGAAAGATTAATTTCTAATACAAAATCAAAATTCTATACTAACGCCTATGCTTTAAAAACGCCAATGAGTCCACATGGAGCTGCCGACATTGATGGAATCAAAATTGATATAAATAAAATTAAAACCCCTAAAACCAAAAATCATCTGGTTATTGAAGGTGCTGGTGGTTTATTAGTTCCACTAAATGATACTCAAACGGTTTTAGACCTTATCAAGCCCAATTATAAAGTGATTATTGTTTCCAGACATTATTTAGGAAGTATTAATCACACTTTACTAACGGTAAACACTTTAACAGAAAAAGGATTTGAAGTATCTATTATTTTTAGTGGAAATGAGCATAAAACAACTGAGGACATCATTAAAAAAATGACAAAGGTTTCTGTTATTGGACGTATTAATGAAGAACCTTATTTTGATAAAAACGTTGTGAGAGAATATGCAGAAATGTTTAAAGATAAATTGTAATTGCCGTTCCTGCTTTCATAGGACTCCACAATTTACTAAAAATCAATAAAAATAGATTCCCGCCTTTGCGAGAATGACAAAAATTATGAGTTTAAAAGAACGCGATAAAAAACACCTCTGGCACCCTTTAACACAGCATAAACTACACCCAGAAACTATTGCAATAACGAAAGCGAAAGGATGTATTTTATATGATGAAGAGGGGAACGAATATATTGATGCCATTGCTTCATGGTACACTTGTATGTATGGGCATTGCAACGAATATATTACCAGTCGCGTTGCTGCTCAAATGACGCAATTAGATCAAATCGTTTTTAGTGGTTTTACACATGAACCAGCCATAAAACTATCAGACGCACTTATTAAAATTTTACCCGATAATCAAAACAAAATTTTCTTTAGTGATAATGGTTCTACCTCTGTTGAAATTGGTATAAAAATGGCCTTGCAATTTCATTTTAATAAAGGTGAAAAACGCCATACACTTATTGCTTTTGAAGATGGGTTTCATGGAGACACCTTTGGAGCTATGAGCGTTTCTGGATTATCAGTCTATAATGGGCCTTTTGAAGATTTCTTTTTAGAAGTAAAACGGATTCCAGTCCCAAATGGAAAGAATGATGAAGCCATTTTAAATACATTAAGCACCATAGTAAAAACCAATAAAGTCGCTGGTTTTGTTTACGAACCTTTGGTTCAAGGTGCAGCGGCAATGAAAATGCATGATTCAGAAGGTCTAAATACTATTTTAAGGTTTTGTAAAGACCATAATATTATTACAGTTGCCGATGAAGTTATGACAGGCTTTGGAAAAACGGGAAGCTATTTTGCATCAGACCATATGGAAACCAAACCAGATGTTATATGCTTAAGTAAAGCCTTAACAGGAGGTTTAGTTCCTATGGGGCTTACCACATGTTCTGAAGAAATTTACGAAGCTTTTTACAGTGATGATATTAGTAAAGGTTTGTTTCACGGGCATACATACTCAGCAAATCCATTAGCTTGTACAGCAGCTTTAGCAAGTATCGAATTGTTACAATCTGAAGCCATTCAGCAAAATATAGAAGTAGTTATTGCGTCTCATAAAATGTTTAATGAGCATATTAAAACACATCCAAAAGTAAAATCTACACGACAAACTGGGGTTATTTTCGCATTAGATTTAAACGTCGAAATGAAACGCTATGGTAATTTACGAGACCGATTATTTAAGTTCTTTTTAGAGCATGGTGTTTTTCTTCGTCCTTTAGGAAGTACTATTTATATTCAAGCTCCTTATACCATTACTAAAGAACAATTACAGAAAATCTATCAAGTTATTGAAGATGTTTTAGAGATTGTTTAATGTGTTGTTTACTGCAACTTGTGAGAACTTTCAAAATAGTTTCTCTTTGTTGGATTCCAACCATAGTCCTATTTCTTGATGCAGCTTTAGTTATCTGAATAATAAACTGCTTCCAAAAACATTTTAGAATTAGAATCTTTCTCCATACCAGCTTTTAATTCTTTAAAAATACCCGCGACTTTAATTTTTTTGTTTGGTAATTTTTCTTTAACCCTAGCATGCGCAATTATAAACGTTTCAGAATGTAAGTCGTCTTTTAATTCGTAAACATCGTACTCATCAATTAGAGGTATCATCATAAATGTTGTCACCTTTCCAGTCATTACTGGCACCATGATAAACCCATTAAAATCTGTTTTAGAGGTTATCAATTTAGGCACTCCAGTAAGAATTGCATTTGATGATAAAACACCTTTATTAATTGCTTCGGAAGGAAACATTTTTTGAGGTTCAAATTTGTTATAACTCCCTTTTAGTTTGCCATCCATCTTAGAAAGTATCATCATCTTATTGCTTTCAGCCAATTTAGAAGTCGCTAATTCAAAAAACAGAATCATTTTCTGGATATCATTAAACACTCCGCCTACTCTACCTAATTCCGCTTGAGATATAACACCATCGTTTGCTTTTGTTAAAATATTATAAAACCATCCTCCATTATCTAAAGAAGTTATAGCTTCATCAACATATTGATAAACATTTACTTTTTTCATTTCTTTTACTTTGATAAATGATAAGTAACAAAAAACAAGATTTCGTTACATTTAAAATTAAATATCAATGTTTCTTAAAATAGAAATGTATATCTATTACTTTTGTCAAAAATAAAATCCATTGCAAAAAACAATCTCTATAACCGCTATTTCATCTATTTCTCCGTTGGGAAAATCGCCAGAATGCGTATGGAAAAGCTATCAAAACAATCGGCATTGTATTTCGGAAAAATCATTTAATAATGATACTGCTTTAGTGGGTGAAATCCCCGAAGATGTTAAGGATGGTATTGAACTATTACGTGAATCAGATTCTAAATACAAATCTCTTGATGATACTGTTTTGTTTGCTATTTATGCATCACGACAAGCTATAAAACAAGCAGGTTGGAACGGTTCGGATAATTTCGGAATTAATATTGGGTCATCTCGTGGTGCTACACAACTTTTTGAAACCTATCATAAAGATTTTCTTGAAAAAAACAAGGCTCAAACACTAAGCTCTCCTACCACAACATTAGGCAATATTTCATCTTGGGTAGCTCACGATTTGCAAACTCAAGGCCCAGAAATTAGTCACTCTATAACTTGCTCGACCGCATTACACGCGATGCTTAATGGTATTGCATGGATTAATTCTGGTATGTGTGATAAATTTTTAGTTGGGGGGAGTGAAGCGCCTCTAACACCATTTACCATGGCACAAATGCAGGCCTTAAAAATATACTCCCAAGCTAAATTAAATAAAGATTCCCTCCCTTGTCAAGCATTAAACCTAGAGAAAAAACAAAATACCATGGTTTTAGGAGAAGGAGCGGCGATGGCTTGCTTAGAAGCAGGCGAAAAAGAAAATGCTTTTGCTGTTATAAAGGGTTTTGGTTATGCTACCGAGATTTTAGAGCATAATATTTCAATTTCTAGTGATGCACAGTGTTTTCAAAAATCGATGCAAATGGCTTTGGGCGACTTAAACCCTGATGCCATTGATGTTATCGTGATGCATGCGCCAGGCACGGTGAAAGGAGACTTAAGTGAATATAAAGCCATTGAAAAAATATTCTGTGACAAAACACCTGCTTTAACTACTAATAAATGGAAGATAGGTCACACCTTTGGAGCCTCTGGAGCTCTAAGTATTGAATTTGCAGTTTTAATGTTACAGCATCAAGAATTTATTGGTGTTCCATATTTAGAAAATCAAGAAACGCCAAAAAGAATAAAAAATATTCTTGTAAACGCAGTTGGTTTTGGTGGAAATGCAGTTTCTATTTTACTTTCAAAAGGTGCCTAAATAAATTTAGATACTGGTATCGAATTTCAATTTATAACTTTTAAAAACCTGACCGGGCTCTTTACAATATTTGGTTAGAGTGACATTGCTTGCATTGATGCCAAATTTTGTAAACCAATAACTATAATTATTTCTATGGTTTATAGATTAATAATGGTGGCTATTGTGGCTGGAATGCAATTACCTGAATATTTAAAAAGACAAGAGATTGATGAAAGTACTTAAAAAAACACTGAAGAAGGCCAGAAAAGTAACTAATACTCTCGTCATAAATGTTTCCAACATATAAAAACTCCTTGTACTAAGTTTTAACTTTTTTTAATCAATTCTTCAAAAGACAGGCTAATTATGGTTTCTTTTTTAATTCATCAACTAATTTTTTCACATGTTTATTTTTCAATAATCCCCCATAAGCTATATCACTAATAGGAATATGAGGTTCTGCATTAGCTTCTATAATTATAGGTCCATTAGGAGTTATTGCAACATCCCAGCCAATTAATCCGTCTGGAATAATTTTGGCAGTATCTATTACAAGGTCACACGCTTCTTTATAATAAGGAATTTTAAAGCCTTCAAATTTAAATCCACTATCGGGATGTTCTGTGATTTCTTTTCCTCCATGCTCTGGCAAATAATGGCCTATAGATTTTAAAATCCCATCCTCTAGATTAATCCCAACAAAAAAGCCACCAGATGTAGCATTATCAACGACACCATCTCCAACCCCAAACCTAAAAAAAGCACTAATTATTTCTGTAGTCCCTTCAAAAGTTAACAAGGAAACTATCCTCATAGTATTTACCGATTTGCTATGTATTCTATTAATGTCATCATGTTGTTTAATAACTTTGGTGTGAACAAAATTACCATTTATTAAATTTTCATATAACCCTTCTAAATTATTTTGAATATCTAATTTTGTAATTTTAAAACATCCTTTTCCTCCATAATCAGATGGTGGTCTAAAAAATAACGCATCGATCTTATTTAGATCAAATAAATTTTCAAAAAAAGTTATAAGATTTGCCTTATTTGTAATTTGTATAACTTCGTTATTGAAGAAAAAACTAGTTCCAAAATTATAGCTTATTAGTTTCGGGGTATTAATGGATGTTCTTTCGCAAAACAGAGCAAAATAGAGTTTGTTATTTATCAAGGCAACATAATCTGGATTATGCAAAGTTCTATGATCCACCAGGAGTAGCTGCTCTTTAAAACTTATATAATCCAAATAATTAGTTGCTTCTTTTCTATATAAATATTTAAAATAATAAAAAGGGATTTCTCTCTTTTTAATCATAAGAGTAACCACCTCCTTTATCATTTTTGGAAGACTCTTTTTATTAGTATATTTTAAGAAAACCAATAGTCTATTCATGCTCTAAAATTTATGATTTAAATATAAAAATAAAGTAGATAAAATAGTCTATTATGTCAATTTACTTAAACATTAAAAAAATACACAACTTTGAGCTTGTTAAAAATAAGCCTTGGGATTAGAGTATATTAATTAGAAAAATATTGAAAGTATGTCCTATTTAATTAGTATTTTTGATATAGTTAATCAACTTGATTTATGAGCGAGATACGACACAACTGGACTAAAGAAGAGATCTTAAAAATTTACAACAAACCTTTGATGGAATTGCTTTACGAAGCTGCTACTATTCACCGTTTGCACCACGACCCTAATGTAGTACAAGTATCTACTTTATTGTCTATAAAAACAGGTGGTTGTTCAGAAGATTGTGGTTATTGTCCGCAAGCAGCTCGTTACCATACTAATATTGAAGGGAACGATTTAATGTCTGTGCAGCAAGTAAAAGCTCAAGCATTACGTGCAAAATCTACAGGCAGCTCTCGCGTTTGTATGGGCGCAGCATGGCGAAATGTAAAAGATGGGGAAGAGTTTGACGAGGTTTTAGAAATGGTACGCACCATTAATAAACTGGATATGGAAGTGTGCTGTACATTAGGGATGATTACCGAAAACCAAGCACAGCGTTTAGCCGAAGCTGGTTTGTATGCTTACAATCATAATTTAGATTCATCGGAAGAATATTATAAAGAAGTCATATCAACCCGTGGCTATCAAGACCGATTAGATACCATTGACAATGTACGTAAAACCAATGTTACAGTTTGTAGTGGTGGTATTATAGGTATGGGAGAAAATATAGAAGATCGTGCTGGTATGTTAGTCGCATTATCGACCTTGAATCCACAACCAGAATCCACACCTATAAATGCTTTAGTAGCTGTTGAAGGCACCCCTTTAGAAGAGGAGAAGCCTGTTGAAATATGGGATATGATTCGTATGGTTGCTACCACACGTATCGTCATGCCTGAAACACAAGTGCGTTTAAGTGCAGGTAGAACTCAAATGTCTAAAGAAGGACAAGCTATGTGCTTTTTTGCTGGAGCCAATTCTATTTTTGCTGGAGATAAATTATTAACAACTCCAAACCCTGATGTTAATGAAGACATGAAAATGTTTGAATTACTAGGCTTAAATCCGCAAAAACCATTTACAAAAAAAGTACAACCTCAAACTGTTGAAGCAGATAATTCTCAATACGAGGCTTTAGGTGAAAAACCTAAATGGACACGACCAGATCATACTATTGAGCGTAATGAAGCAGCTAAAGAAAAAGCAAAAGTTTTAAAATAAGTTAAAGGTTATAGCCTATCAATTTACTTAGGGCAAACCCATTCTTTTGTTAATGCAAAACATTGGTTTTTATTTAATTAAAGACAACTCTTAAAATACTATTTCTGTTTTCGTAACGTTTTCTTAACTTTGAAAAACTAAACTATTTCTGAAGACTAAACTATTTAAGTATTGGCACTTAATCTGCAAGATATTCCTCGTGTAAAAACCATTACTAAAGCGGACTTTTTAAAATTCTATTTTAATCTGCAAAAACCTGTAGTTATTGAGAATTTTATAGAAGATTGGCCTGCTTATACCAAGTGGAATTTAGATTATATGAGAGTCATTGCTGGAAATATTACTATTCCGCTTTACGATGATAGACCTGTGGATTATAAAGATGGATTTAACGAGCCACACGCAAAGATGAAAATGAGCGATTATGTGGATTTGTTAAAAAGTGAACCCACTAAATATCGTATTTTTCTTTGGAACGCCTTAAAAGAAATACCCGATTTACAGAAAGATTTTACATTTCCAGATTTTGGTTTACGCCTAATGAAAGGCATTCCTATGTTGTTTTTTGGAGGACGCGACTCACATACTTTTATGCATTACGACATTGATTTGGCAAATATTTTTCATTTTCATTTTGAAGGGACGAAACAAGTCATTTTATTTGACCAAAAACAGAGTAAATACTTATATAAAATTCCACATTCTTTAATTACGAGAGAAGACATCAATTTTAATAATCCTGATTTTGAAAAATGGCCCGTGCTCAAAAAAGCTAAAGGTTATGAAACAGAGTTAAAACATGGTGAAGTTTTATATATGCCAGAAGGTTATTGGCATTACATGCGTTATATAACACCTGGGTTTTCTATGAGTTTGAGAGCTATAGCAAGAAATCCGAAAAATTTCAGCAAAGCCATATACAACCTATGTATTATGCGTAATTATGATAATATAATGAGGCGCTTAAAAGGGCAAAAATGGATTGATTGGAAAAATGAGCAGGCTATTATTAGAACACATAAAAATAGAAGTATTACTGTATAAGCTCGTTTGCTTTTTCGTACACCAAATGAGATTCCCATCCTCTGTATAGCAAATAGTCGATTAATTTCTTTTTTTTCTTAAATTTGTTAGTTTCTTTAATTGAATTCGCCTTCTTTTCGGCTAAATCGTTGAAAATTCCGATATATTCCTCATTTTCTATTTCGCTAAGAGCTTGATTTATATTAACTTTGACCACGTCTTTTTTCTTAAGTTCGTAAGTTAAACGACGTCGGCCCCAATGTTTGATTTTAAGCTTACCGCTTACAAATGTTTTGGCAAAACGTTCTTCATTAAGAAAGTTGTGTTCTAGAAGATGAACTATAATCACATCGATAGCTTCGGGTATCATGTGCATAGCTTCTAGCTTTAGCCTAACTTCTTGATGACACCGTTCTTGATATGCACAATAATGCTCCATTTTTTGGGTGGCTTCTTGTACCGTATATGTTTTTTTTAATACCTTCATGGTTTTTCAAAAATAGGAATAGATTATTAACAATAAGAATAAAAATTTATAAAATCCAAATCTTAAATTTTAAAACTTAACATGATGAAAAAAATTGCTTATTTAAAATCTCTCACTCTCTCAATTACATGTTTATGTGTGGTTTCTTTTGGGTTTGGGCAAAGTATCTTCACAAATCCAATCACTGAAATAAATCCTAACACTAACAACCCATATACTACTGGACAGACTGTAGATTCTAACATCACTGTTTCGGGTATTGGTATAGGATCTGGGACTACTCCAAGAAATTTTACAGATGCATATAGTGCAAGTAGTTGGAACACTCCATCTATTGATTTAACTGCATATTTTGAATTTATAATAATACCTAATTCTGGGTATGAAATTGATTTTACTAGTTTTGTTTATAATAGTACAATATCTGGCACTGGACCAACCACCTTTGCTGTAAGAAGTAGTATTGATGGCTATACCGCCAATATTGGTTCTCCAATTGTTGGAGCGACCACAATCGATTTATCTGCTTCTGTTTATCAAAATATTACAAGTGCAATTACTTTTAGAATCTATGCTTGGAATGCAAGCAGTACTGTAGGAAGGTTTCGAATTAGTGATTTTACTTTCAATGGGGTAGTATCGGCATCAGTTACATGCTCTGGCTTAACAACAATCTGGAATGGTTCAGTATGGGATAATGGTGTGCCAGACATTACAATGCCAGCTATAATAAATGGAAATTATAGCAATACAAGCTTTAGTGCCTGTAGCTTAACTGTTAATAATAATTCAACTTTAACTGTAAGCGATAATACCTATATTGAAATTGAGAATGACATTACGGTAGATGCAGGAAGCACTATTAATGTACGCCCTTATGGTTCCGTAATACAAAACGACGATACCAGTACTATAACAAACAATGGAACCATGGAGGTTACAAAAACGACATCTCCATTGGCTGTATGGTATGAATATACTTACTGGAGTTCTCCTGTTTCTGGCACAACTATAGGTAGTGCTTTAAGTGATTCGGATGTTAATAGACGTTTTTCGTTTAATGCAGCCAATTTTGAGGACGCTACCATGGAAACTGGGAATGATAATGCAACCGTAACAGGTCAGGACGATATTGATGATAATGGTAATGATTGGTCTCGTGTTAATGGAGCAACAACCATGGTTGCTGGAGTAGGTTATGCATCAACTCATGAAGAAAGTGTCTTTATTGGTCCTGGTTCTCCACCTTACCAATTTGACTATACTTTTACTGGAGATTTTAATAATGGTATTATTACTGTTCCTGTTGTTAGAAATGACGGCTCTATCCTCGATAGTAATTGGAACCTAATTGGAAACCCTTACCCATCTGCCATAAGCATCTCAGATTTCTTTACCCAAAACGCGTATAATGCTGGTACAAATACAGCTGGTACGTTAGAAGGGGCTATTTATTTTTGGTCACAGAACACACCTTTTTCTTCGACGGCCAATGGTAACCAACAATTAAATTTTGCGACCTCAGATTATGCAATTGGTAATGGGACAGGGGGGACTGCTGGAGGAGATGGTGTAGCTCCTAATGATTATATCCCTTCTGGTCAAGGCTTTTTTGTTTCATATGCTCAAGCAAGACCTTCAAGCACTGGAAACGTTATTTTCAATAATGCTATGAGAGGCATCACCAATAATAACAGCCAATTCTTTAAAAACACTAACTCAAAGAAGAAATCCAGCAATTCAGAAGCTAATAAAATATGGATTAACCTGACGTCTGATAATGGGGTGTTTAATCAAATATTGATAGGATACGTTAGTGGGGCTACAAATAATGATGATGGTACTTTTTATGATGCTCATAAAATTGTTGCGCCGACTACTTATGTGTCCTTATACTCAAACATAGAAAATTCGAACAAGAAATTTGCGATACAAGGCAAAGATGTAAATAGTATTAATAATGATGAAGTTATACAACTTGGGTTTAAAACGATCATCGATGCTGCGACACTATACAAATTATCCATTGCTCAATTACAAGGTGATTTCTTAAATACAAATACGGTTTACTTAAAAGATAATTTACTTAATAAGTTGCACGATTTATCTACTTCAGACTATACTTTTACATCGGAAACAGGCGAGTTTAATGAGCGTTTTGAAATTGTATTTAATGCCGATGCTTTGTCTATTGATGATATTTCTTCGAACGAAAACAGCTTAAGTATCGTTGAATTAGATAATGATCATGTTCAATTTAAAACCTCAAATAATCTAAACATTAAAACAGTAAGTATTTTTGATCGTTTAGGAAGACAATTATATCATTTTAAAGGTCAGAAAAGCTCTGAAACTTATACACTTTCTAACCTAAATAGTTCGGTTTATATAGCTAAAGTAGCATTATCAAATGGTTCAATAGTTACTAAAAAAGCAATTAAAAAGTAGTAATTTATAAACTATATTTTAAAGATAAAATAAAGTTTCTTCCTGCTGCTGAAATTCCAGAAGAATATGTTCTATAGCGCTGGTCTGTGATATTCTCTAAACTAGCTGTAACAGTAGTGGAGTTACTTATTTGACACTGTGCTCTAAAATTCAATGTATACCATGAAGGACTGTGTGGATCACCTTGATTATCGGGGGCATATATATAATCTTTTTCAATTTCAGAAGGTGCCAATTGGTTAAAAGAAAGTTCACTGTTATAATTTGCAAACACATCTAATTTTAATCCTTTAGATGTCCAAACTAAATGGGTATTTCCAAAATTAGGAGCTACATGACGAATAGGAACTTCTATAGCATCATTTTCCTCTGTTCCTCCAATGATACTATATTGAGATGTTAAATCGATGTGATTGGTAATAGCTGCTTTTAAACCTATTTCAAAGCCATAAATCCAAGCTTTAGAAGCATTTTGTATGGCTTGTACATTACTTAACTCTCCGTCGTAAATAATCTCTGTATCGCCATTTAAATCATAATCTCTACGCACTAAAGCATTGTCTAAATACGTATAATATGTACTCATATCTAGTACTAGCTTTTTATTGAAATCTAGTTTCACTCCTAATTCACCACCATAAGCATACTCTGGTTTTAGATTCTCGTTGGGAACCACTACAGAGCCAGGCTCGGAATCAAATACTTTACCAATATCATCAATATTAGGCGCTCTAAAAGCAGAAGATGTATTAAGTTTCCATTGTATTGTTTTATTTGGTGACCACCTAATACCCGCGGTGCCAGTAAGTGCTCCTGCTTTGTTTTTAGATGATTCGAATGGTAAATTTAAAAAGACATTGTTTTCTTTAAAGTTGGCATTGGAAACAATATGATTAAAACGTAAACCAGATTGAAAAACAAACTTATTATTTGGTTTATATTTAATACTGGAATATATCGCTGCAGATTGCCAGCTAGCACCGTTAGGGTATCTGGAAACAGATGGCGAACTCACATTATTAGAGATGTTTTCTTCCTTTCCGTGAGACATCACTTTGTTATAAACATATTCTAGTCCATAAAAAAATTGTGTTTTAGAACTTAATGTTTTTTCTAAATCCAGGTTAAAAGAATAGGCATCTACAGCTTCTTCTCTAACATTCCTTATAGTAGATTGAAAGTCTCTATCTAATCTACTTTCTTGAAAATTTTGATATGCTAAAGTAACTTTAATTTTATCGTGCAAGTTAGAATTACTACTTAGCTTAGTAACCTGTAGATTAGACATAAACCATTTTTGTGGTCCATAATTCCACTCAGCAGAGCGCAAAGCATTATCTTTATAACGTATTAAACGGTCGTATCTTGGAATATTTGATGTCCTGGTGTAATACAGTCCTAAATCAAAACTTAAATTTTCATAGGGTTCATAACGAATTTTTTGCATCAAATTTAATTGATCATATCCAGAGAATTTTTGTGCCAGAGGATCGTTATTTTCACGAATAATATCACCTGAATCAGTTGTTAAAACAAATTCAGGTCTTAAATAAGCATCGGGACCATTTGTTCCCATCTTTAAATCTCCAAAATTTGTGTAACTTCCATTAGTTACAAAAGCCCATTTTTTATAACCCAAATTAAAATCAAAATGACCTGTTTTTTCATTACTGGCCGTTGCGTGCCTAACAATAATATTTGATTTAAATAACAAAGAGTCTGAATTGGACAGTTTTGGTTTTTGCGTATAAAAACTCATAACACCTCCAATAGCGTCACTTCCATAAATTACGGATCCTGAACCTAAAGTAACTTCTGTACTTTGAACAGAAAACGGATCGACAGCAATAACATTTTGTAAATTTCCTCCTCTAAAAATGGCATTATTCATTCTCACACCATCTACAGTAATTAATAACCTGTTGGTAGCAAACCCTCTAATCATAGGGCTTCCTCCTCCTAACTGACTTTTCTGAATATAAACTTTCCCCGTGTTTTCTAACAGATCGGCACTTGTTTGTGGATTTGAAAACTGAATACTTGCCGTATTTACACTGATTATTTTTTGTGGAATGTCTCTTTTATTTTGTTCAAATTTTGAAGCCGAAATAACGATCTCTTCTAAATCTTGAGTATTCGAACTTAAATACACTCTATTTGAGTTTCCTAATTGAAGTTTTGTTATTTTTTTTAAAATGTGAGATAAATGTTTAAAGTAAATTATTTCTGTATCCGAAAACTTGCTTAAATCTGCTTCGCCTCTAAAATTAGTAACAACACTTTGTGATTTATCCACGTTGTATATAGCCACTCCAAAAATAGGTTCTTTTGTATGCTCACTAAAAACCTTTACATTCTGCGCCTGAAAAGAGATAGAAACAAGTAAAAAGAAGAAAATGGAATAAAAAAACTTCATGTTTTTAATTAAAAACTTGATTAAATATCTGCAACGATTTAGGTGTTTTAAAGCTCCCCAAATGTAATTCAAAATATAGCAAAATCATACTTAAAAATGATTGTCTTTGCTTAGCATTTATTTCTACAGTAGATAAAGCATCAAATGTTATGCCTAATAGCTGTTTTAAAAGTGTTAAATTTTCTCCAGATATGGTATATCTATCCAGTGATTTTGCTTCAAATTTACCTTCACTCAAATTAAAAAAAGGATACTCTATATTTTTTGTGTCAGGATAAAAACCCAAATATCTAGTTAGATTAAGTAAAAATAATAAATGGAAATTTGAATATTCAGAATGTGTGTCTAACCACAATAGTGTTGTTTCAATATAGCTATAAAGTGTTTCGTTTTTTTCTTCTTCTTTTAGTGTATTGGATAGCACTTCAGATAAAAACATAACTATAGAACTCTTTAAAACATGAGAGTGCAAACTTGTATAAATATGATTCAATTTAGTTTCTTTTACAGCTTGCAATGATCTATTGTTCTTATAGGTAACAACTAATTGCAACTGAGAGAGCAATTGAAAATAAGCTACTTTAGAATGTCCTTTTTTATTTTTTAAAATGCCTCTTAATAAAAAACTAATGACTCCTAGTTGCTGGGTATAGCATCTAATTATTAGATCGTTATCTCTATATTTTAATTTAGATAAAACAATAGCATTTGTAGTAATTAACATTATCTAACGACCATTAGTTTTAAAACTTTGGTCTCAAATGAATCCAAATCGGAAAGCATGATTAAGTAAACTCCAGAAGCAACAACGTTATTTGCCATATTTTTTCCATTCCAATAAGCAGTTCCTCCATCTATTTCAAGATTATATCCACTATATCTTTGATTTGTTCTGGATTGAGCTTCGGCAACCAAATTACCTTCAATATCTGTTATTTTTATATTTACATTCTCTGAGACGTCCTTAATCTTAACTTTTTCGTCTACTATATTAAATGCTGGTCTTACTGGATTCGGATAAACAAAAGCGCTATCTAAATTTTCCAATGGGCCAGATCCTCCTGAGCGAAAAGACACCAAACCTTTACTTGTGGCAATATAAACTATGCCACTAGTATCATCTAATGAAATATCCCTAATACTATTTGAAGGTAGTGGTGAATTATCTTTAGTAAAATGAAATATTGTTTTCTGTCCATCCGAAGAAAAATAAAACAATCCTGAGTCTGTAGTCCCTATCCATTTATTGTTAGATCCGTCAACTTTTATATCGGAGATAGATTGTTGGAATAAAAGCTCTTTTGCAATACCCTCTTCTTCAATGATAATTTCTTCAACTCGAATACCATCCTCAGTAAAAAAATTTGACGTGTTATATAGAACTCTTAAACCTAAATCTGTTCCAATCCATAATTGATTTCGTTTATCTAAAGCCAAAGCCTTAACATTAGCAGATGGAAAGTTTTCTTCTTCACTGTTAAGATTTTTTATTATTTGGCTTCCATTGTTTTCATTAAAACCTATTAGTCCATAATTAAAACTACCCATCCATTTAATTTCGTTATCATCTATTACGATGTCAACAAATCCTAAATTAAGATTGATTGGATCAGGAATTAAGCTAGTAAAATCATAACTTTTCCATTCATTTGTACTTGGGTTGTAAGACTTTAATGGTTTGTTAATTAAACACGTTGCTGTCCATAATAATCCTGATCTATCAAAAGTAGATCCTGATAATCTTAAGCTAACAAAATTAGGACTTCCAGGTAAAACGACAGATTCTAAATCACTATTTGTTTGATCATATCTTATTATCGGCTCATTATTAATGATCTCTAGTATTCCATCTTGAAATGAGTTAATAAAAACTTGTTCAGTATTAAAAGGGTTTATAGATATTCTATTCAAATTTCTTAAATTAAATAAACTATCAAAAGGTATATTTTTCCATATTTGATCTTGTAAATGACTAACTCCATAATTTCTCAAGGGGCTTGGGTTATATCTAACTGTGTGGTCTCCAAAAGTTACCCAGAGTCCATTTGATTCTGCTTCTAGGGAAAAAGGTGAATTTAATAATGGTCCATCTGGATGTATTTCTTCAAAAGTTACTGGATTTACTAAAGGTGTTTTTAAAACCCCAAAATCTTTAGTCCCGATATAAATATTTTCTAAGTCTACTACAGCAGAATTGTATTGAGTATCAAAAGAAGGATCTATAGAAGCTTGAGATATTATATTAAAATTGATATCATAAACAAACACACTATTGTGTGTGGTCACTATTAAATTTGAGTTAACCGACCTCATATCTAAAGGCGTGTCTGCATAAACAAATGTTTCGGTTAAAACATCATTAATTATTTGATATATTCTTCTATTAGTTCCTATAGCATATAATTTATCTGATTGGGACTCTATTGATAACCAATCACCTGAATTAATTAATTGCCAGTTTTGATAATCGATAAGATTTGGACTTGTTACAAGCGCTTTTCTAATCCCAGTTCCATCCATACAAGCTGCATAAATATAATCTCCAAAAATAGTTGTTTGATTGACTTCTATTTGACTACCCCCATTCCCAATAAAATAGGTGTCTCCAAATTCTAATCTTTCTAAATCAAAAACCGAAATCCCATAATTTGTTGAAATGTATATAACATTTTGATAGCCATTAATATGGTTTATCCTTTTGTCTGTTGGAGGAATGGTAGGTTTATCTACAATATCAACCACAGAAAGAATTTTGTCATCGTTATCGAAAGCTACTTCTATTAAACCGTTTTCATACCCAATAACTAATAATTCATATACCTCACTATAATAGATCGTTGAAATTGTTTCTCCTGATAATCCATTAACCGTATTAAGTTCTTCAAGTTCATTTGTCTGTATATCTAAACTAAAAATAGCATTTTCTGCTGCGGCATAAATTTTATTATTGCCTTGAGATACATCTTTTATATTATTATATGAAAAGTGACCTTCCCACAATGCAGAAAAATCTTGAGAGAATTGTAGCAATGGGGACAAGAAGATTGCGAAAATAATCAGCCTTTTAAACATATGTGCTATTTAGATATTCAAATATATTTATAACTAACGAGTTTTAGCTTAAAATAATATATTTTAAATAAAAAAGCCTCTCAAGTATGAGAAGCTTCATTATTTGTTTATTTACTAATAATTAATTACACAATACCCTGTGCTAACATAGCATCTGCTACTTTTACAAATCCAGCAATATTAGCGCCTTTAACATAATCAATATACCCGTCTTCATCTTTTCCATAATTAATACAAGCATCATGAATATTAGACATAATATCTTTTAGTTTTAAATCCACTTCATCTCTAGTCCAGTTAAATCTCAATGAGTTTTGAGTCATTTCTAAACCAGACGTAGCTACACCACCAGCATTGGATGCCTTTCCAGGCGCGAATAATATTTTCGCTTTATGGAATGCGGTAATAGCTTCTTTAGTTGATGGCATATTAGCCCCTTCACTTACACAAATACATCCATTACTTAATAATATATTAGCATCATTTTCATTAAGTTCATTTTGTGTAGCGCATGGCAGAGCAATATCACATTTAACTTCCCAAGGTGTTTTTCCTTTAACAAACTTAGCGTTTGGATATACTTCTAAATATTCGCTAATTCTACCTCTTTTAACATTTTTAAGTTCCATGACATAGGCTAATTTTTCTTCGTCTATCCCTTTTTCATCATATATATAACCTGAAGAATCGGAAAGTGTTAAAACTTTACCTCCTAATTGTATGACTTTCTCTGCTGCGTATTGTGCAACATTTCCAGACCCAGATACGACAACACTTTTCCCTTCAAAACTATCCTCTTTAGTTTCCAGCATTTTCTGTGCAAAATAAACAGCACCATAGCCCGTTGCTTCTGGTCTTATTAACGAACCTCCCCAAGACATACCCTTGCCTGTTAAAACACCAGTAAACGCATTACTTAATTTTTTATACATTCCAAAAAGGAAACCAACTTCTCTTGCCCCTACACCAATGTCACCAGCTGGCACATCTGTATTATGGCCAATATGCCTAAATAATTCACTCATAAATGCATGGCAAAAACGCATAATTTCGTTATCACTCTTTCCTTTAGGGTCAAAATCACTTCCTCCTTTTCCACCTCCCATAGGCAGCGTAGTCAAACTATTTTTAAACACTTGTTCAAATGCTAAAAACTTTAAAATACTCATATTAACAGTTGGATGAAAACGCAACCCGCCTTTATAAGGACCTATAGCCGAATTCATTTGAATTCTATACCCTCTATTAACCTGTATTTCTCCTTGATCGTCAACCCAACAAACTCTAAATGTTATAACACGCTCAGGTTCAACCATTCTTAAAAGAATATTTTTACCATAATATATATCATTATCTATAATATATGGGATAACAGTTTCTGCAACTTCCTCAACTGCTTGTAAAAATTCTGGTTCGTGTCCATTTCTTTGTTTTACTAAGTCTAAAAATGATTCAATATTACTTTTCATATACACAAAATTGTATTATTATTTATTAACTAGGTGATTTAAGGATGCAAATATACGGTATCTTTAAAAAAAACACTGTTTTTTTTTGAAATTCGCAATAGATGATTTTAATATATTTGAAGAAGTTTTATTGTTTGATAAATTTATCCAAATATTTTTCTGTATAAATAATTAAAGATTAAAAATGTTCATTATATTTATATTAAACATTGATTTTTTTGAAATTCACAATAAATAATTTCAATATATTTGGAAAAACTCATGAACAGTTTTGTCGTTTTGTCGATAAAATTTGTTAGTTCACCGAGTTTTTCTATATTTGTTGTCGGTTATGCCTCAAAAAAAAACAAACTTACTATGGTTTACATGAAACATTTAGCTTCCGCTTTTTGCTTGTTTTTTATTTTTCAAACTGCCAGTGCCCAACTAGGCTTTTCTCATGAAATTGGGGTAATTACAGGTCCAATACAGTTTAGATCAGATTTTGGAAGTCGCGAAGATTCAAAAACCAACTTTGGAAATACTGGGTTTGGAATAGGAATCGTTCACTACTTAAATTTCTCTTATAGAGCCGATTGCAACTGCTATACGACAGACACTTATTTCAATGATCATTTTAAATTAAGAAATGAAATATCATGGAACAAAACTAAACTTGATCATTTTGGTGAATTTGTTGACCCTAGTAAAGTTAGTGTAGAAGCTGATAAATTAAGAGGTCATAAAGGGGTTGCAAAAAATTTAGATATCGGTACACAACTCGAATTTTACCCGCTTAGCATTCGTTCCTTTCAATCTTTCAGTTATAGAATCGCTCCTTTTGTGAGTTTAGGTGTTCATTATACATCTTCATCTCCTGAAGTTAGTACGACTTACGAGAATCCTGATCCTCTTTTAACAGGAAATGTTCTGGAACCTAGTAATTTTTATTCCTTTTGGGATCCAGGATCTGTAGATGCCTCCCCAAGTAGTACATGGTCTGTAGTTTCAAGTATTGGTATGCGATACAAACTTAATAAAACAGCAGATTTAATGCTCGATTTTAGAGCACAATACTATTTTAGTGATTGGGTAGACGGTCTTAATCATCAATTAGAATTTAACAAAAAGAATGATTGGTTATTATGGCTTAATGTTGGTTATATTTTCTATTTAGATTAAAAAGTAAAAGTTATTTTAAAGCTTGCTCCAAATCTGCAATTAAATCATCAATATCTTCTATTCCCACACTTAGTCTGATTAAAGAATCTACAACACCTGTTTTTTCTCTTTCTTCTTTTGGAATACTTGCATGTGTCATACTTGCTGGATGACCAGAAAGGGATTCAACACCTCCTAAAGATTCTGCCAAAGTGAAAATTTTCAAATTCTCCACAATTTTAATAGACTCCTTCATGTTATTTCCTTTAGTAGTAAAAGAAATCATACCTCCAAAATCTTTCATCTGAGATTTAGCAATTTCATGATTAGGGTGACTTTCAAAACCAGGCCAATATACATTTTCGATTTTTGGATGTGCAGCTAAAAACTCAGCAACTGCTTTACCATTTTCACAATGACGTTGCATTCTAATATGCAATGTCTTTATCCCTCTTAACACTAAAAAGCTATCCTGTGGGCCACAAATTGCACCACTTGCATTTTGTATAAAGTAAAGTTTATCTGCTAAATCTTTATCTTTTACTACTAAAGCTCCCATAACAACATCACTGTGTCCTCCTAAATATTTGGTTGCAGAATGCATTACAATATCTGCGCCTAAATCTAAAGGCTGCTGTAAATAAGGGGTAGCAAATGTATTATCTACAGCCAGCAAAATGTTATGTTTCTTTGCAATAGCAGATACTGCTTTAACATCAATAATATTCATCATTGGATTGGTTGGTGTTTCAACCCAAATGAGTTTAGTGCTTTTATTAATATAGGTTTCAATGTTTGACGCTTCTTGCATTCCTATAAAATGAAAGGTAATTCCAAAATCTTGAAAAATTTTCGTGAACAATCGAAACGAACCTCCGTATAAATCGTTAGTTGAAACGACCTCATCTCCAGGTTTCAAAAGTTTAATAATGGCATCTATAGCTGCTAAACCTGATCCAAAAGCCAATCCGTAGTTTCCATTTTCAATACTAGCAAAAGCATTTTCCAAAGCATTTCTGGTTGGATTATGAGTTCTGGAATATTCGTATCCTTTATGTCCTCCTGGAGTCGTCTGTGCGTAAGTAGATGTTTGATAGATTGGAGGCATTACAGCACCATAAGCTGCATCATGTTCCTGACCTCCATGGATTACTTTTGTATTGAATTTCATTTTAAAAGACCTTTACACAAAGGTAACTTTTAATTCGGTGTATTCAAATGCATTAATTATCTTTAATGTTGATTAACACTTCATCTATGCTTCTTAAAAAACACCTTTTAATTGTATACTCATTTTTTATTTTAATAGCCTGTAAAGATGAGTTAAAACTATCATTTTCTGAAGTCAACATATCACCTGACAACAATAATCTTGTTGAAGTTAATATCCCAAATGCTATTGGGAATGTAGACATTGTTAATCGAATAAATTCTGAAATAAATAAGATCGTAATTGCTTCATTACACATTGATGGTTCAGATAATATCACACCAGAATCTGTTGAAGGAAGTATCACGGCATTTAATAAAGAATTTCAAATATTTAAAAACGATTTTCCAGAAATTGCTCAACCGTGGGAAGCACAAATAGATGGAGAAATTATGTTTCAATCTTTAGAAATAATAAGTATTGCTATAACATCTTATGTTGATACTGGTGGTGCTCACGGAGCATTAAATATTTCTTTTTTAATTTCGAAACTAAAACAGGCCATTTAATTCCTAATGGTAAATTATTGAAAGATATTGAGGGCTTCGAAAAAATAGCTAAAGTATATTTTAACAAAACCATCAAAGAGGAAGACATTATTTTAGAAAGTACTAATACCTTCAAACTGCCATCAAATATGGCTTATAATGATGAGGGTATTATTTTGCTTTACAATATTGATGAAATAACGACTCACACAACAGATATTATTGAGTTTACCATCCCTTATGAAGACATTGGTTCGCTTTTATACTTCAATAGCTTTTAGAAGCGCTTTAGCATACCCTATATGTAATCCTTCATGGAATAGAACAAATTGTAAAGCATCATCCACATTTGTTAAAGTGTTACCCGTTGTAGACACCGTATATTCGTTATATTCTTTAAAGGTGTTATTTTTATAATCTGCTTCGGTTTTTTCTATGGTAGATAATAGTAAGTCTTTTATCTCATTAATTTCTTCTTGTGAAATAAAACCTTCTGGTTTAGTATCTTTTTTATATTTATCAATCATTTCATCAGATAACATCGTCGGCAAACCTGATAGTTTATAAACCAAAATTTGCTCACTCACTACTATATGACCAATATTCCAAATAATATTGTTATTAAAATTTTCAGGAATTTTATTTAAATCTTCTAAACTTATTTTTTCTAAGAGATCTTTAAGAGATTTTCTTGTATTGGCTAATACTTCGAATGTGAATTTCATATATTTATTTTTTGGATAAATATACTTCTAAATGATATAATTACTTTTATCTTGTTGGAGATAATTTTCATAAAAAATATCTATAATTAAAGCCTTATCTCATAAGTAATTTTATGTAGATGATATAATTAACTAAAAAACAAACACATGAAAAAAGTATATTATTTAAAAACCTGTAGTACCTGTATTAGAATATTAAAAGATTTAAATCTGCCTTCTGAATTTGTTTTACAAGACATTAAAAAAGAAGAAATAACAGTCAAGCAATTAGAAGATATGAAGGAACTTTCTGGAAGTTATGAAGCTCTTTTTAGTAAACGTTCTAAACTTTACAAAGAAATGGATTTAAAAAATCAACAATTAGAAGAACGTGATTATAAGAATTATATACTTGAACACTACACTTTTTTAAGCAGACCTGTAATAATAAATGAGGATCAAATTTTTATTGGCAACTCTAAAAACACTGTTGAAGCAGCAAAAGCGGCTATTCATTAAACAGAAAAGAGACTAATTATAACCAACCTTTTGCTTTGTTAAAAGCTTGTCCAAACCTAATTGAAATAATGTGCTATTTATTAAATCCTGGATGTCTTTTAATTCTATATAACTCATTGCAAAACTTATTTGTGGATTAGGCGCTTCTAATAAAAACAAATCATAAGATTTTTTTTCTGTGCATTTATCACAAGCATGCACTTTGCTTAATGCGAATTCAATATTGTTATAAAAATGAATAAGTTCGTCTGGACTCAGAAATAAACCTGTGTTTTTAAAAACCAATTGAATTTTATTAAAGTCTTTTGCGGTAAACCTTTTCCATTGAAAAGCGATTCCAAAATCATTGTAGTAAATGGTATTGATATCATCCATAATGATTAGTTTAAAATTAATGTATAGTCAATATCTTTTGTTTTTAATGATCTTAAAAAGATATCTTTTGATATATGCGTTAAAAGTGCCTGTAATTCCAAGATTTCTTGTCGCCTAAACATTAAAACAAGATTCTCTTGCATAGAAGGGATAGGTATTTTTCTTTTTACTTTTGCACAAGCATATTTATGCTCCCAATAGTCCATTTTAATATCTAAAATATAGGCTTTAAATTGTTCGAATTCTTTTTGATTAAATTCAAGATAAATGTTATTGAATTCTAGATGGTATATGTGACACTGGGCACATATAGACAACTCGCCACTTTTTACTTTTGATATCGTTTTTATATTATTGCACATATATTCCTATTTAGTAGCAATCTGATTTTATTTGAGTTCTATTTAACGGCCTATTCAATTTAGAAACTGAAATGTTTTCTAATGTTTCTAAAACACCTTTTTGCATAGCAATAGAACCACAAATCATAATAATGCCGTTATTTTTTAAAACACGACTTATCAAATCTGCTTTTTCTATAATTGAATTTTGAACATATTTTTTCTGACTTTCCTCATTTGAAAAGCTTAAATAAATGCCTGATAATTTTTTGCTATAAAAGGCTTTATCTATGAGTTTAGAATACATTTGATAAGACTCTTTTGTACGTCCTCCCCAAAACAAGTATGTTTTTGCTTCTTTACGCTGCTTATTATTAATCATTCCTAAAAAGGGAGCCATCCCCGTTCCATTGGCTATCATAACAACTTCTTTTGCAGAAGCAGGAAAATGGAATTCTTTATTCTGTTTAATCTCTGCTAATATCATATCGTTTTCTTTAAGTTCACTAAAGTAATTTGAGCACAATCCAAATGTATGTTTCTTAACACTTAGCATGATGCTTTTGTTTATTTTACCAATAGAATATAATCGTGCTACGGGATCATTTTCTGGATAAACGCTAAGTAAATCTCCCGAAGTAAATTTTGTTTTTTGAGCAGGTTCTAATTCTAGTAAAAATGAATGATTGGAATTAATAGAAGTTCGACTTACAACCTTAAACAGCGCTGTATTTTTAGGCTTTTCTTTTTTTAAGAATTCTTCAATTTCCAAGATTAACCCTTTACTCTCACACCACAATTTGGTCCAATCTTTAAATGCATTAAAAGACTGATTATTTATTTTACAAAGCGATAAACCTGGAACAAATTTTTTGTGCATTTGTAAAACAGAATCAACTATAATAGCATATTTGCAAAACCCCTTATAAGCCAAAGAGCCAAAACCAATTACAGAATATTGAAGTGTATTTCGTTGCTTAATGCTGTGAACCAATCTTTCAAATTTTTGTGCATTTGTTGGGGGTTCTCCATCGCCGTAGGTAGATGTAAATATCACCAAATGTTTTGCTTTTTTATAACTTGAATAGTTGTTTAATTCTGAAATAAATACTTTTTGATCTCGAACTATCAATGCTTTATACAAAGCAGTTGCAAACTTAAAAGTACTTCCAGTTTCAGACCCTACAAGAATAATAAACTCAGCAGTGTCTTTATTATACTTATTTTCTATTTTGATGCTATTTTTTTTACGATCAAGAGTCATTGTAAAACCCGAATACATAAAAAACAAAATAGCAATACAAGTAAATAATAAAACCAAAGACCATAACATGGAGCCTTGCCCCGTATGCAACAACAAGCTCCAACTTGAGGCTAAGGCAATAAAACCTGACCTTTCTTCACTTACTACCTGTCCAGTATATTGATTAACCAGTAATTCTCTATCCTTAAGTTTTATAAAAAAGTAATCTTCAACAGCATCAGAAAAAGGAAATTCAACACGTTCAATATCTCTTAAAGCTAGCGTATTAAAAAGGCTAAAATCTTTACTTTCTGTTTTTAGTATTTCAACATCAGGTTTTTCTTTTACAACATGGGACATTTTGTTAGAGGGTAATAAAGAAAACTTTTCTAATGATAGATAGACACCAGATAATGTCACAATAACAATAGGAATTAAAGCATATCGCCCAATAATTATATGGTAATACTGCTCAAAATCTTCTTTAATTATTTTCGAAAAGAAGTACTTAACACCTCCTTGCCGCTTTATAATTAAAAGCACACCTGTAACGGCTATCAACAACAATAAAAACGATACAAAACCTATAACAATACGTCCTGTAGACTTTAAAAATAATGACCGATGTAAGTTAGTTGCAAACTTGAAAAATGGTGCTTTTTCAATAATGTTTCCTATTTTTTCAGCCGTAAATGGGTTGATATAAAAAGTTTCATTTTCACCTTCTTTGGTTAAAACTGCTGCAGCTATAAAATCATTTTCATCAATTTCTATACTAATTACTTCATTATATTCTGCTTTTAGGTTCTCTATGGTTTTAGAAAGAGAAAGTGTCTCTGCATTTTTAACCGCATAAGGTTTTAGTTGGTTTGAAATAGGTTCAAACGCTAAAACAATACCCGTTAAAGCTGCTAATAATATGAAAATAGAAGAAGATATAGCCAGTGTTAAATGACTATACCTCCATATAGAAATGGTCATGGTAGACATTTATTATTGGGGCATCATTCGTATATAACGTATAAAACCATGGCCTTCAAATTTACTTTTTACCGAAGTCGAAGTTAATTCAAACTCGACATCATCCTTGTAATATTCCTGATCTTCGACAGCTGTTTCAAAACGGATTTTGTAACCCACATCAATTTTGTCGTCATCAATTTGGATAACATGTATAGCGCGCCCACCACCACTAATGGTAGCACCAGTAATCGCATCAATATTGGTGCGTACTTTTCCTTGAAATTTCCACCATTCTGTAATATCAAAATACCACTCATCATCATCCCCTTGAACATACAATGTTTTTTCATAGGTTCCATTTGGATTTAATAATGAAATAGCTATATAGGCACCTTCTCCTGTATAGTTGGTCATTTGTATCATACATTTATAGGAAGACGTATTTACCGATTCACTTTTAAATCCAGATAGAATAAATATGGCTAAAACAAATACAGGCGCCATTTTAAAAACTAATTTATTTCTCATTATTTTATTTTAAAAAATTAATATCTTTTTTGTTTAGTAATTCATTTTCCACAGCTAAATCATAAACAGATTCATCAAAATCAGTTTTAATACCCTTATCAGCATTAATAGAAACTAAGTATTTAAGGATTTTGATGTTTTTAGCCTTCATAGCAGCTATATGCAATGATGTTACACCATCCTTATTTTTAGTATTTACATTAATTCCTAACGCATTTACATATTTTAATAAATCTAAACTATTACTATTAACAGCTAGATGAAACAACGTATTTCCATTTTTTTGAACAGCTTCAATATTCAATCCTTGGTTTGATAATGTCTTTAATTTCTGATTGAAGGCTTCCTTGTTATCAACATCAAATGTTTTAAATAAATGATAAACAAGATTATTCCCCTTAGTGTCAACAACATGAACATCTGCCCCTTTTTTAAGCAGAAAACTAATAACTTCGGGGGTGTTACTAATCGCTTTTGTTAAAGCAGATTGTCCATTATTATTGATCTGGTTAATATTTTGGGTTTTCGTGACGAGTTCTTTTATTATTTCTAAAGAATTTCTGCTTGAAGCATTGATTAACGCAGTATTCCCATCTTTATCTATTTGATTCGCATCAACACCTTTTTTTAAAAAATAGTTTAAAGTTTCCAGATCTTTATTACCATAAGCCAAATTATGAAGTGGTGTCATTCCATCTTTGTTTGTGATATTAGGAGCAATACCTAAACCTTCTAAATATTTAAAAAAATCTAAGGAATTATAACCGCGCCTTGAACCTTGAGTAGCTAACAACATGGCATTACCTCCATTGTCATTTCGTTCGTTATAAGAAATACCTTTTTCAATTAATTTTTCAAGCATTATTTTATTTCCAGCTTGAGCTGTATAATTAAATACACCATTACCATCATTGTCTTTACTATCAATGGGCAGTCCTTTTTTAGTAAAATAGTTGACTACCTCAAAACTCTTAAGGTGAGGTAATAATAATAGTAGCGCGTTGGCTCCGTGTTCATCTTTATCACTTGTAATGTCTATCCCTTTTTCAATACACAAATCATAAATATCCAGATTTGTTATACCCGCAGCCGCCGCAAATGTTAAAACAGAAAAATGATGAGCATCTTTTAAATCCATTCGCGCCTTTTTAGATATTAAATATGTCATTAGCTCTAAATTATCTTTGTAAGCGGCCCAAAATATGTAGGTACGCTTATCATGTGTTAATTTATTAATATCGTTTCCTTTTTTAGTAAGTAAATGCTTTATAATATTATTGGGGGTTTTAGATAAAATAGCATACACAACAGCATCAAATCCATTAGGATTTAATGCTGTAACGCTGTTTCCTTCTAATATTTTTTGTTCAATAATTTCTACCGTTGGATTCGTTTTCCAAAAACCTCTTTCCCAAAAAATATTTTCTATTTGTGCAGGTAAAACATTTATAAACAATAGGCACGCGATAAGGAGTTTAATAGTTTTCATAGCTTATACTTAGAATTTATATCGTAAAGTTGTTCCGAAATTTGCTGGAGATATTCTGTTTATATATACCGTTCTATAAGCATTATATCCTAATTCGTTAAACACATTATTTGCAAAAACATCTAAGCTTAATTTTGAATTAAATTGATACGATGATTGAATATTTACTGTTGTGTAAGCATTTAAATCGAATGGTTTAACTCCAGGAACAACACCTGAATGCGTGTAGTTCCTAGACCATACGTTATGTGGCCGTTTGCCTAGATAGTATACACCAGCCCCTAGTGATAAACCTTCTAAAGCCTTTTCAAAGCTATATCTTGTCCAAAAATTAGCAGTGTTTTTAGGTGTGTTTATAGGGCTTGAGTTATAATAATAAGATACATGATCTTTATATTTAGCATCCAAATAAGAATAGCCTGCAATAATTTCTAAATTAGGTAAAACACGACCTATCAACTCAATTTCCACACCATTCCTAGTGTCTTCGCCTCCTTTTAAATAATAACCAAGCGACGTACCGTTAGCATCTAAAGCTTCTAAGTTTAAGTTTTTACTAGAAGTTGAAAAATAAGTGACGTTAAAGCGTAATGCATTATTTAACCAGGTTGATTTTATACCTGTTTCGAACTGGTCCCAACGTTCTGTACCTAATTCATTTCCATTACTATCTCTGTAAAAAGAAGTCATTGGATTAGAACTACTTGCATAAGATCCAAAAACAATAATATTTTTTATAGGTTTAATATTGAAACCTAGTAATGGGTTAATCGCATCATCTCTTTTTGAGCCTGCTAAACTTCTACCAATAAAATTACCTTTGGTTCTTTCTAATGATGTATAACGCAAGCCTAAAAAGACATCTGCCCATGCTGTCAATGATATTTTATCCTGAATTGTAAAACCGTAAGACTTTGTTTTAGAACCTGTTGCTCTATCTGGGTTTGCTGCGACACTCACACCATCGGGCAAAACATTGTTTATAGGTTGGGTAACATCAATGATATCTACATAAGAATTGGTATCTGGGTAGGAAGTCGTATAAGCTGTATTATCAAAAGCCGTATTCCTATAATCTACACCAACTTGAAATGTGTGTTTTAAAGATCCTGTTTGAATATCTTTTCCCACTAAATCAATTTGTAAGACACTATTTTTATCTAATCTACCATCTGCATAATATTCTCTATATCTCTGACCGCCTGGAAGAACATCTAAACCACTTCGACCGCCTCCTTGATAAACATAAGAGGTTTCTGCATAAGTATCTAAATTAGATGAAAATAAACCTGCCTTCAGACTTAAGTCATCACTGATTTCTCTTTCAAATCGAATGGCATATGTTGTATTTATTGAGTTACTTCTATCCGAATCAAAACCTAGAAAATTAGTATTTGGAAGTTTAAAAATACCATTAGTAGTATAATCGCCTAAATTAATAGTTCCTTGGTCCGGAGTTATACTAGCATCTGTATAATCCATTTCTAAAATTATATTTGTTTTATCGTTAGGCTTCCATGCTAAAGAAGGGTTTATATAAAAACGTTCTGAATTAACTTTACTTCTATAGCTATCTGCTCTATCATAAGCCCCAGCCACTCTAATGGCAACCGTTTGTTGTTGGTCTAAAGGACCATAAAAATCGAATGTAGGTCGAACCACACCAAAACTACCCGTTCTAAAACTTACTTCACCACCTTCGTAAAATTTAGGAGTTTTAGTAACAATATTTATAACACCTCCTGCAGAGCCTAAATCTCCTCCTAATCCTTGACTAATAGCAGACACTCCTTTTAACACTTGGATATTATCAACACCTGCCATGTCTGTAATAACACCTACACCTCTAAAATCGGAGTTAATTCTAACACCATTTTTTAATATTGGTATCCCTCGATACCCTCTTAAAGACATACTTTCTCTTATGTTTCCATAAGTTGCAAACGTATAAACACCAGCAACATTTTTTGTTACATCCCTAAGTGTTAAGGCATTCTGCTTGTCTATTAAAGCATGTGATAATACCGAAATACTTTGTAATTGCTCATTTGGAGCCAAAGGTAATCTAGTTAAAGTCTCTAATTTTTCGGCGCTTTTATGTCTTGTTCCAAAAAGTTCAACCTCTTCTAATTCTGTGTTTGCATTAAGTTTAAAGACAATATTAATTAGGTCTCCATTAATAACAATATTTTGAGAACTTTGATGATACCCGACGGCACTTGCAATGATAGTATAGGTTGAAAAAGGCACATTTTCGAGAATAAACGTTCCGTCTTTTTTAGAAGAAACTCCCAATTGTGTCCCTTCTAAGTATACAGTTGCAAATGGAACAATTTCATTAAATTGATTTTTCACAATTCCTTTTAATGTTGCCTGACTATAAGTTGTGTAAATACAACTAATTGCTAGTAATAATACCAGTATATTTTTCATTTTTAAAACTTGATTGATTACTTTTTAGTTTATTTGATTACAAAAGCCTCTATAACTTTATTGATAGCATCTAATTTGGTGTAATCATCAGAAAACAAGTATTTATAAAGCTGTTTATTTTCTACTTTAGATTCTAATGCTAAATTTTGATTTCTGTTATAAACATCAGACCATTTAGCACGAACTAACGCCCATTTTGATTGGTTTTTCTGCCACCAATCGGCTGCAGCTTTACACTTATTATCATCAACTTTCACATAAGTATTATAGCCCTTTTCTTTTGCCAAAATCACATCTGGTTTTCCGTTTTCACGAATCACTTTAACATTATCTTGATCATGTAGCCAGCCATAATTAGTGATTTCATGCCTGTTTCCTCTAACTGTTATGTTGTAATCACTTCGCTTGGTGTATTCTCGTCTTGGAAGTGGTGCATCTGTTGTGTTTTCCCAATAACTTTTCCCATCTACATGCACCCAAGTTGCAGAACCTTCATATCTGGGGCTGTCATCAACCTGATATACTTTTTGAGTCCATTGTTCTTTAACTTCTGGCTTTGACTTAGAAACATATTTCCAGGTATTATCACCATTAAACATATAAAAATCCGTATTCTCATAAAGCCAATCTTGCCTCCAATGCTTAACTATATGTGGTTTAGATGGATCTCCCACTTGAAGTAAATGCTGAATGGAGATTTTATTTTTGTCATCCTCAACCAATTGTGCCCATTCCAAACCCTTATCCGTTTTTGTTTTAGATGGTTGGTAAAGAGAATCTGTACTATAGTTAAAAGTTTCGGCAAAATTAAAAGTCACTTCGTAGCACCCGCACATCTTTTTAATGGCTTCAGTATCTTGTTTTTTCTTGTTTTGAGCATTTCCGTGTATTGAAAATGTTAAAATTAATAGTGGTAGAATCGCTAATCGTTTCATTTTTAATGTCTTGATTTTATTTATTGAAAAAAAATTAAAATTTATCTATTCTTATTTAGACTGAATTAAAATAACATATATATTTGTGGCAAATTTAATTAAGAATGATTCTAAATAAAAAATATTTAACCATTTATTTTTCAATTTTTTTTTCAGGCTTGATATTCTCTCAAGATGTAAAGCAAGATTCTGTAAAAGTCAATAACTTAGAAGAAGTTGTTGTTACTGGACAGTATAACCCACAATCCATTAAAAAATCGGTTCATAATGTCATCGTAATAAAAAGAGAACAAATTGAAAATCAAGCGGCCAATAATTTAGCAGATTTATTAAATTTTAATTTAAACTTAACCATCATTCCTAATGCACAAACAGGAAAATCAACTATTTCTTTTTTCGGATTAGACTCGCAATATTTCAATATCCTGATAGATAATATTCCGTTAGTAAGTGATAACGGACTTGGAAACAATATAGATTTAACTCAAATAAACCTTGATGATGTAGAGCGTATTGAGATTGTAGAGGGGGCTATGGGCGTTGAATATGGAGCCAATGCTGTTTCTGGGGTCATTAATATTATTACTAAAAAAACGATTGATAGTAAATGGAAAATTCAAACAGTCTTACAAGAAGAAACTGTGAGCAATGAGTACGCTTGGTTTAATGAAGGTAGACATATACAGGCTCTTAATATAAGTCATAATTTTGACGAAAATTGGTTTGCTAGACTTGGTGTTAATCGAAATCAATTTGCAGGGTTTTATAATGATAAACAAGGAAAAAACTATTATCAAAATGATGGTCTAAGAGGTTATGATTGGTTACCTAAAACACAAATAAATACCAATGCGCTTTTAAATTATAAAAAAGAAAATTTCAAACTCTTTTATAAGTTTGAATACTTCAATGAAAGCATTAATTATTACGATGCAACTGTTAGAGCCAATATAGACGCACAATCACAAACAAGTAACCCTTCTGCTACTGATAGAGTTTTTACAACTAATAGATTTGTTAATAATTTAAGCGTAAACGGAAGACTAAATTCTGGAGCAAACTACAATGCTTCTATTTCTTATCAAGAACAAAAACGTCATTTAAACGAATTTAATTACTTCATAGTTACCAAAGAAAAAAGCAATGAAACTGATGAAGTTTATCAATCTAGTAATGTGTTTTTTTCAAAAGGAAATATTAATAACCTGATTAAAAGTGATTTTTATAATTTTCAGCTAGGTTATGAAACCCGATTAATAAAAGGGTTTGACACACAGGCTTCTGGAGCTGTTACGCAACAAGATAAAAAACAGTCTCAAAATAATTATGCGCTATTTGGTTCTTCCGAAATAAATCTTTCAGATAAAATTTTATTACGCCCTGGTCTGCGCTATGAATATAATTCGCAATTCCAATCCAAATTTTTAGGAGCCATAAGTGCTCGTTATCTCATGAAAAATGGTTTTGAGCTTCGCGGAAATGTTGGTACCTCCTACCGAACACCAAATTTTGAAGAGCTATACTATTATTTTGTAGACAGTAATCATGATGTTAGGGGTAACGAAAATTTAAATCCAGAAAATGGTTTTACGGCTTTTGTAAACCTAAAAAAACGCAGTTCGTTTAAAAATATATCTCTTTTAAATACTCTAAAAATAAGCTATATCGATATACAAGATAAAATTGACTTGGCAATTGTAAATGCAACCCCTTTACAATTTCAATATATAAACATTGATGCTTATAAATTATGGGGGATTACTTCAGAAAACAGTTTAAAGACTGACAACTGGACGTTTAATTTTGGTGCTACACTACAAGGTATTTCTCAAATAGCCAATGATGAAGCCCATTCTAAAAATGACTTCCTATATGCTTTACAAATTAATACAAGCAGTACTTACACTATAAAAAAATGGAAAACAGCATTAACCCTTCTGTTAAAACATAATGGAAAGCAACAAAACTATAGAGCTACAGGAACAGACGCAAGCGGAAATTCTTTGTTTTCGAAGTCTACAACTGCTGCTTATAGCTGGTTAGATGCTTCCATAAAAAAATCATTTTTCAAAAACACGATTCAAGCGACACTTGGAGGACGAAATTTATTGGATGTGACTAATGTTAATGTTAGTAACTCCGCAAACGGAGCTATTCATGCTTCAAATAACAATAGTCTCTTATTGGGCTATGGTCGGTCTTATTACCTAAAACTATTATATAATCTTAAATTTTAAAATCATTAATTATGTTAAACAAATTTTTAATCTTTATTCTATGCGCCACAGTTTTTTCTTTTACTAGTTGTAGCAGTGATAATGATGCTCCAACCGAACCTATTAAGGTTATAATTGAAGGCGCCTCGGTCTCTCCGTCTGTTGGAGGTCCTAACCAACAAAATCAGGTATATATTGATTTAAGTAGCAATACATCTTCAACGGTACAAAGAGATTCATGGGATTTAGGCTTTTATTCTGGTTCAAGTTTTAGAGTTGTTATTAATGGATCTATCTATATGGCCATTGCTAAACTCTCTGAAACAGATATTGATGCTGTAAGTTCAACATCTACAGAAGTACAAGGTCTCCAGCCACAAGTAGCAGTTGGAACTTTTGATGCTGCGAATACAACCTTTGTAGATGCCCCAGATGGTACAATAACCAGTACAGCTATTGCCGAAATTTCAGATACAGATGCCAATAATAGTGTGTATTTGGTGAACTTGGGCTTTCGCGTAGGTACAGAAACGCCATCTACAGGAAGTGTTAGTGTTTCGGGTGATCCAAGAGGATGGAAAAAAATTAAAATTCTAAAAAAAGGGAGTGACTATAAACTGCTATATGCAGATTTAGATGCAACAACACACAAAGAAGTAACTATATCTAAAAGTTCTGATTATAATTTTACTTTTTTTAGCTTTAACTCTGAAGATAAAGTTAGTGTTGAACCTAAAAAAGAAGATTGGGATTTGAATTTCACAGTTTTTACAAATGAAATTGCAGGGTCTGGCTCTTATGGATTTTCCGATTTTGTTGTTAACAATACAAAGGCCGATGCAAAAGCATATATGATAGATACTGAGATTGAGAACACATTAACTTATGCTAATTTTACATTAGCAGACGTTATTGAAGGTAATTTTACTAATGACCAACGCAGCATTGGAAGCAGTTGGAGAAACGGCGGCGGCCCAGGGAGCTTACCTTCTTTAAAAACCAATGTCTTTTATGTGATTAACGATACTGATGGCAACCTATACAAATTACAATTTATAGCTCTAACAAATGAAGCAGGAGATCGTGGCTATCCTAAGTTTGTTTATAGTTTGTTAGAATAACAAATAAATTACTTCATGAAGTTGTAAAAGTCTAACACCTATTGTTAGACTTTTTATTTTTATTCCATTGGTACTTTAAAGTAGATTCGTGTCATATTTAATGCATTCTTAAAACCATAATAAAAGATTTAGAAATAATCTACATAATGGCTAAAGTTGAGGTAGGTGTTTATGAAAAAGAAATTCTAAAAGTGGAATATTTATCAATATATTTCATTAAAAGGAAAATGATATTGTTACTCTAAAAGGTTTTAACCCTAAGTCTTGAACTTCCTTTCTACATACATTGCATTCCACCATCTAATTAAGAATATCTCGCACAACCCATAAATTGAGGCTCGTTAAAGACTATTGTCATATTACATGATCCATCACTTCTTACCTTACTTTTGAGATGTTAAGAGTAATAACCGAAATCTAAATTATCCTCATTTAGACAAGTAAACTTATAATATTTGACAGCCTACAATGAATAATCCTCATTAAATATCAATTTTAATTATCATATCTACAACCTGAAATTTGATACAAAGGAGGACTACCTTAACAAAAATTAACATTTTTAAAAGCTGAACAAAAACTAAACAATTTGTTTTATTTAATAGACCATGTTACTATGTTCCAGTTTTTAAAATTCGTTGTAACCCTCCTAAAACATTGTGAAAATTAACATTTATATTAATTTTTACAGGAAATTAAAAACCTAACAAATCAATTTTTTTTAGACACAAGGCAATAAGTCCTGAAACACGCGAACGAACATTTATGTTTTAATGATAAGTAACCAATAAAAAAAGGAAAGAAATATTTGTCCAGTTTTTATTGAGGGTGTATTTGGTCGACCTCATTAGTAATTTGATAATTTTATCCTTGTATAATTATTAAAAACTAAATATTCAACCTGTTTTAACATCATATTATTATTGATGCTAAAATACTAACTACCTAATTCATCATTATGAAAGGACAAAAATTAAAATTGATTAAAGTAAATACCTTGCTGCTATTCCTAACTTTAGGGATAAGCTGGGTAGGTGCACAAGAAACTATTTCAGGTGTGGTCACAGACGAACAAAAAATGCCTTTGGGAGGCGTAACCGTTTTGATTAAAGGCACAAAAAAAGGAGCTTCCACAGATTTTGATGGGAATTACCAAATTAATGCCAATCAAAATCAAGTTTTGGTATTCAGCTATTTAGGCTTTTCCACCAAAGAGGTTATTGTTGAAGGTGACACAAACATTAATGTAGTATTACAAGAAAACTTATCTGAACTTGATGAGGTAATTGTTGTTGGCTACGGAACTCAGAAAAAGAAAGAAGTAACTGGTGCTGTTGCCAAAATTAGTGCTGAGGAGATTGCGGAGTCGCCTGTATCAGATGTTCTTGCGGCATTACAAGGCAAGGTAGCAGGCGTTAATGTTCAAGCTGCCAGTGGTCGTCCTGGAGAGGCAGCCAACATTCAAATTCGTGGACTTGTATCTCTTAATGGTGGTGAGCCATTATATGTTGTAGATAATATTCCTCAAGAAGGCAATCCTAATATTGCGCCCGAACAGATAGAATCTATCGATATTTTAAAGGATGGTGCTTCGGCTTCTGTTTATGGTGTAAGGGCAGCTGGGGGTGTAATTTTAATTACTACCAAAAGAGGTAAGGCTGGCAAAATGCAAGTGGATATTAGTACTTATACTGGTATCCAAAACATTACTTCTGGACCATCGTTGGCAAATACAGCAGGTCACCTGTACAATAGAGAAACTACGGCTGAAGCAGCTGGGGGTGAGCCAATCACATTTTTCTTGGATGCTAATGCATTAGATTGGGATACGAATTTTGTGGAAGAAGTAACAAATGATAATGCTCTAATTCAAAATGTTACTGCTAATATTTCTGGTGGTGCTGAGAATCTTACTTTTAACTTTAACACCAATTATTTTAAACAAGATGGTGTAATTCAAGGTTCGGACTTTAATAGATTAACCAATAGATTAACGGGGCAATTTACTAAAGGAAAATTCAAAGCTTTCGGATCTATAAGCATGACTCAAGAAAATAGAAATCAAGAACCTTTCAATTTTTATCAGTATGGAGTTGGTCAATTACCTCATACTAGACCGTTTGACGCAATAGAGTCTCAAGGTAATGCAGTAGTGTTGGATGTTGAAAATGAAGTGTTTTTTAGTTTCTTATCTAGGCAATTGGACAACGTGGATGAAAGACAAAATGATAATTATAGTTTGGCTCTTAACCTAGAATATGAAATTACAGATGGGTTAAAGTACAAGTTAAATATGGGGCGTAACCAATTTAACTTTTTTAGAAAGTTCTTTCAGCCACAATATTTAGCTATAGACAGATCTGGAAACCTAAATCCATCAGCTTCTAGACTCAATGCATCTTTACAGGAATTTTACAATTTCGCCAAAAGAGAAACCATTGAACATATCCTAAATTATAAGAAATCATTTGGTAAGCATAACTTAGACCTTTTAGCGGTTGCCTCTTATGAAAGGTTTGAAAATAGAAATATTTCTGTAGGCGTATTGTATGACGATATAGCTTCCAATGACATTCAAGTATTATCAAATGGGGCAGACGGAATTAAACCTACAGGTGTTAATTTTAAAAATACTATTGCTGGTAAACTAGCAAGGGTTCAGTATAATTATGATGGCAAATACCTGTTGTCTGCAAGTTACAGAAGAGATGGATCTTCAAGGTTTCCAAGAAATAATAGGTATGCTGATTTCTTTGGAGTATCCGCAGGTTGGAATGTAAGTGATGAAAATTGGTTTAATGTTGAAGGTATAAACTCCTTAAAGCTTAGAGGAAGCATTGCAGAAACAGGTTTCAATAATATTGGAGATTATAGATTTCAACAGCTTATTGAAACAGGAGTAAATTACCCTTTTGGACCTAATGAAGATGTCGTATTTGGTCAAACTCAAAGACAATACAGCAATCCAAACGTAGCTTGGGAAACTACTATTTCCAGAAATATTGGTATTGAAATAGGTCTTCTTAATAACAAATTAAATGTAACTGCAGATGTTTATCAAAACGATAAAGAAGATATGTTGATTAATCAACGTTTAGCGCCATCTACTGGTACATGGCAACCATTTGCCGAAGGGGCTTATAATACAATTCCAGTTAACGCAGGGAACATGGTTAATAAAGGAATTGAATTAGCAATAAACTATAGAGATCAAATAGGTGAAGATTTTAAATTCAACGTATCTGGTGTGTTCTCTAAGAATGAAAATGAAGTTACAGAACTAGCAGGTGTTACAAGAGGTTTTGCTGCTGGCTTTATAAACGTAAATTCTCCAACTGGAGAGGCAACCACCTTCCTTGAGGTAGGTCGTGAGGCTTATGCTTTTTTCCTATTTCAAAATGATGGGGTAATTAAGTCGGCTGAGGAATTAGTAGAGTATCAGTCATTAGATTTTTCAAGTGGGGTTGTAAGTGCTCCGCAAGTTGGTGATATGCGCTATAAAGATGTAAATGGTGACGGTGCTTTAACTGAAGATGATAGAGTGTATTCAGGATCAGGTATCCCAGAATTTGATGTGGGATTAAACTTTAACCTGAATTACAAAAACTGGGATTTAGCATGTCAAATGTTTTATTCTTATGGGGCAGAAATTTATAACGGCGGTAAGAATATTGCTTACACTTTTGGACGTCATCAAGATCAGGTATTTCAATGGACTCCTCAAAATCCAGATTCTAATATTCCAACATACAGACAAACATCTAACCATTCTAATAATAAGCCGTCATCAAACTTTTGGTTAGAAGACGGTACGTATCTTAGAGTTAGAACGCTTTCTGTTGGCTATACGGTTCCAGGAACAGAAAAGCTTGGAATTGAGAAGTTTAGAGTGTATATAAACTCATTAAATCCCTTTACTTTTACTGAATACAATGGATATGATCCTGAGGTAGGAGGTAATGGTATAAATAATAGAGGGATAGATTTCGGTAATTACCCTGTATCACGTCAGTTTATGATGGGATTCCAATTAAGTTTCTAAAAAAAATGAATATTATGAAAAAAATACAAAATAATTTAATTAAGCTTACACTGCTTTTTGTGCTTGTTATAACGAGTTGCAACGAAAGTGTATTCTTAGAAGAACAAAATCCAAATTTCATTACGCCTGAGACGTTTTGGAAAACTGAAGGCCAATTTCAGTCAGCTCTTGCCACAGTATATGGCGCTTTGCAATACCGTTCTATTAGTGGTGCAGAGTTAGTACAAGAATTTGTGTTAGGAGATATAGGTGGTACTGAAGCCTGGTACAGACCTTTTGCTTTCAGAAACCTTGCATTTAACGATGGTATTATCCATGTAATTGATAAATGGGAAGAATGTTACGTTGGTATTTTTAGAGCAAATCAAGTTATTATTAGCCTTGAAACTGTAGATGAAGACGTAATTGACGAGGATACAAAAGCTATTATTGATGGGCAAGCTCGTTTTTTGAGAGCTTTCTTTTATTGGCAACTAGTACACTCTTATGGAGGGGCAATGATACATACTGATATTGCACGTGCTACTGAGGATTTCAATAAGCCTCTTTCAAGTATTGAAGAAGTAACAAATACTATCATCATTCCAGATTTACAAATTGCTATAGACAACCTTCCGGAAACATGGGATGGAGAAGACATAGGAAGAATTACTTGGGGTGCTGCAACAACTATGATGGGTAAAGTTCATCTTTTTGATGAAAACTGGTCAGAAGCAGCTAGACTATTTAAACAAGTAATCGATTCTGATATATATTCGCTCACAAGAGATATCACAGATAACTTTTGGCATGAAAATGAGTTTAATGAAGAGTCTATTCTTGAGGTAAATTATTCTTTTGATATCAACCCTGGTAACTCTGGCTTCCCGTTAGATGATACGCCTTTTAATACTGGTTCTGAATCTACAACTATGTCTACTGAAATTGGACGTTTAGGCGCAGGTGGATTCAATACTGTACTTCCAACGTACCACCTACATGAAATGTTAGTGAATGATGAAGTAGATCCAAACAATCCGATAAATGACGATAACGTTGAATCTAGAAGAATGAATGGAACCATTGCTCCACAAAATGGAGAAGGCTTATGGTATCAAGAGCCATATGGTGCTATTCCTGGATGGGGAGGCGGACAGTCTGCTTATGTTAAGAAACATTCCAATTGGTATCACCTTCCCGCAGAACCTGCACAGGGTCGTAGTGGTATTAATTTTAGACAAATAAGATATGCTGACGTACTATTGATGTATGCTGAAGCCATTATTGAAGCTAATGGAGACTATATGACTGCTATGCAATATGTTGATATGGTAAGAAGTCGTGCGGGTGTTTACACTCTACAACAATATATGGATATGAATGGAGGCATGTTTCCGCAATTACATATAAGTAAACAAGTTCATGACGAATGGCCTATGGTTACACCAAGTTCTGAAACTGTAATGACACATATTCGTCGTGTTGAACGAGCAATAGAGCTTTGTTATGAAGGTCATAGATGGAAAGATTTAGTACGTTGGGGTATTGTACAAGAAGTATTTGATGAGCTTAGAGCAGACGAAATATGGCGTCAAAATAATTTGGCATCTATACAAGATCCTACAGAACAACCATTTGTTATAAATGGTAACGTTAGACCTGATTTTTCTGTTGCCCAAAGAGTTTATGACCCAGCGCAACATAACTACTTCCCTATACCAAGTACGGAAATACAGTCAAATGAACTTTTTAATCAATAAAAATTGCTTATTATGAAAAACTATAAATTTTTAACTATTTTCTTTGCTATAATAGGCTTACTCTTAGTAAGCTGTGGAGAAGACTTGTCCGTTCTAACAACGGACACAAATCATAGAATAATTGTGACCTCAGAAATGGATTTTGAAAATAAAGTTTCTGTAAACGGACATATAGACTTTGGTGATATCTCTAGAGGGGTTGTTTCTAGACTATGGACTTTACCTGGAGGCACTGATGTATCAGTTATTGCTGAAAACGGAGCTAGTACTTCAACAAAACAAGTTATTAAAGGTGTCTTTTACAAGCCTGGAGTTTATAATGTTACATTAAGCCAAACATTCGGTGGTAATGTTTATCCAAATGATGACAGTACAGAGCCTATTAATGCTAGAGAATTAGATACCACTATTGTTGTGACTGTACTAGATTCTCTTAGAGCCGATTTAAAACTGTATTATGTAAATGATGATGGGTCTACAGGAGCTGAGTTAACCCTAGCAGATGATGCAGAAAACGAACTTACAGCAAGTAAATCTGTTAGACTTACTTATACTTCAGTAGGAGAAGAAGATAATGTTATTTGGTCATCAAATGGAGGTAAACCAGATAGAATTAATACCACTTTGAATGAAATTGATATGAGATTTAATAAGTTAGGATCTTGGGACTTAGACTTTTTAGCTTCAAGATTTCGTCCCCGTGATGCTGATACGATCTCTTTTGAAAAAATCATAAAGGTTATACCTTCTACAGAGCCTGTAGTTTTAGAACGCGTCTTAGAAAGAAATGGTTTTGTTGCACTTGAGTTTAGTAGAGACATGGATCTAACAAGTCTAAACCCTTCTAACTTTACTGTAAGATTAGAAAATGGTGGAACCACGCTTAACCCTACGGTTACAGAAGCTATCTTAGATGATAATGAAGAAAATGTTGTTTTACTTGGATTTGATACCGAACGAATGTATGATAATGATATAGCATATGTATCCTACACACCAGGAAGTATGACAACAGCAGATCTAGTTGACGCTGATGCATTTACCGATGTTCCTTCAACATCTGCTGGTGCAAATGCAAATTTTTATGAAACTACTGGTATTGACTTTGGTTTCGAAACCACCACTGCAGAAAACACTGACCAAGGAGATTGGCCATACCAAGGCTGGGGAGGTCTTTGGGGCGAATATGACATTGAAATTAATTCTGCACAACCACGTTCAGGTAACCAAAGTATGTATATAGAATATAGACCATTTGGCGGAATGATCATGCAGGCAAATGCAAATTTCCAATTAACAGTAGGTCAAGAATACGAAATTGGGTATTGGATTTACATAGTTGATGGCATTGCAAATGCGCCAACAGGTACAGCTGCTTCAGATATTAGATTCTATGCTAATAACTGGGCTATGGGAGATTGGGCAACCACTGTTTTTAGTTCTAACATGCCTACAGGAGAATGGGTTTATCAAAATTTCTATTTTAAATCTTCCACTGATGCAGAAATTAGTTGGTTAATAAGAGGCTTTAATGAGAATAACGCCGACACTCTAAGATTCTATATAGATGATATGTCTCTTAGTGAAGTTGAGTTAAGACCTTAATAATAGATAGTGTTTAGTTTAGTTTGAAAAGAGGTTGTCTATTAAAGACAGCCTCTTTTTATTTATGTTAAGGAATTAAAAAAGTTACTCTTACTAATTTAAAAGTCCTCAATAAACTCAAGAATCAAATCATCATTTATAAGAATTATTATTTTACCTTCTTTTACAATTAAATGTAATATATTCAGCTCTGTTTAGATCAAAAGCAAAAAAGGATAAATCTTCTTCAAATTAATTTGTTGAAGAAAACAAAAGATACAATCTTTAATACATCCATATAACATATACAAAAAACAGATAATTACAACTTTATGAGATTTTTATTTTTATTAGTGTTCAGCATTTTATTTCTGTCGACAGCAGATGCACAAAATGCTCAAAGGGAAACCGATTTTAACTTCGATTGGAAATTTGCTTTACAAAAAGATACTACGAAGCCTAAATTTATTCCTTTAAAAGATAAAGAATGGAGAACCGTAAGATTGCCTCACGATTGGAGTGTAGAAATGTCTTTCGATTCTAAATATGAAGGCGCAACTGGTTTTCTTCCAGGTGGTGTCGGTATATATCAAAAGCATTTTAAGACTTCATCTATTAAGTCGGAAACAAATACCTATGTACTTTTTGATGGTGTCTATAATAATGCCACATTTTGGTTAAACGGTAAACTTCTTGGGGAAAATCCTTATGGGTACTCTCCAGTATATTTTAACTTAACAGAACTCCTTAAAGAAGATGGTAATGAAAATATTTTAACGGTACATGTCGACCATTCTAGATATGCAGATAGCCGTTGGTACACAGGCAGTGGAATTTATAGAAACGTAAAATTAATAACGGTTGATAAATTGCATATTCCTATTTGGGGCACCTTCCTTACAACTCCGAAGATTACCAGTGAACAAGCTAATGTTCATTTGGAAATAAAAGTAAAAAATGATTATAATGATGATAAATCATTCACTCTTTCGACTTCGATTTTAGATGCTGATAATAATAAGGTAGCTCAAATCTCCGAAGAATTATCCATTGCATCAAAAACAGAGAATATATTTAGCCATTCACTCAATGTCGTAAATCCTAAACTTTGGGATATCGAAACCCCTAATATGTATAAAGCAATAACAATTGTTTCTGTAAAAGGGCGTGTTATAAGCAGGTACGAAACACCGTTTGGAATTAGAAGTATCGAATTTAATAAAGATTTTGGTTTTAAGTTAAATGGAAAAGTAACCGATGTAAAAGGGGTGTGTTTGCATCATGCAGCTGGATTGGTAGGTTCGGCAGTTCCCAAAGGTGTTTGGAAGCGGCGTTTTAAAAAATTAAAAGCCTGTGGTGTAAATGCTATTCGTACAGCTCATAACCCGTATTCACAGGAGTTTTTAGATTTATGTGACGAAATGGGAATCCTTGTTCAAAATGAGTTTTTTGATGAGTTTGATTATGCTAAAGACAAACGTTTAAACTTCCACGACAGGCATGACGACTATATTACAAGAGGTTATGTAGAGCATTTCAGAAAATGGAATAAGAAAGATTTAACGCGTACAATGCTAAGAGATAGAAATCACCCTAGTGTTTTTCAATGGAGTATTGGAAATGAAATTGAATGGACATATCTTCACTACAGATATGTAACTGGTTTTTGGACAAATCCTGACGATCCGCAAGATTCTGGAAATTATTGGGGTAGCGCACCACTATTTACACCAGAAGACATGAAAAAACGCTATGATGAGATTGAAAAAACAGAATACAACTTAGCTGAAACCTCTATGCAGCTTAGTAAATGGACACGAGAATTAGATACCACCAGACCAGTAACGGCAAATTTTGTAGTTCCACAAACAAGTATGGTAAGTGGTTATGCAGACGCTATAGACATTGCTGGCTTTAGTTACAGAAATAAAGATATTCCTTGGGCACTAAAATATTTTCCAAATAAACAAATTACAATTAACGAAAACCCAGGCACATGGGACGATTGGAAGCAAGTTTTAGAAAACCCTAGCATTTTTAGTATTTTTATGTGGACTGGAATAGACTACATGGGAGAAAGACATGGAGATTGGCCTAATAAAAGTGGTTGGGGAGATTTATTAGATTTGGCAGGATTTAAATATCAAGGATGGAATTATTTTAAGAGTATCTGGGTAAACAAACCACATATTTCAATAGGTACGCTTCCCTTAGAAAAATCTGGGTTTAAGGCTAACGAAATATCTGGCCAACAACTTCCAGAAAATGCAGGAGCCTATAATTGGAGAGGATCTAATATGCATTGGAATTATAAAGAAGGTGAAATGGTAGTTGTAGAAGTCTGTTCGAATCATACTATTGTGGAATTATTATTAAATGGAAAATCATTGGGAAGAAGAAGCATGTCTGAATGTCCAGATCGATTATTCCGTTGGAATGTACCTTTTAAAGCTGGAACTTTAACTGCGAGGGCTGGTTTTGATGGACAAGAAGTAATTGCCGAGCTACATACAACTTCTAAGCCTACTATTTTAAAATTCACAACAGATCAAGATACTTTAAAAGCTGATAGTTATGATGTTGCTCATTTAGAAGTGCAGTTGTTAGACGAAAACGGACTAGAAGTTAAAACGGAAAATGCTGATATCGAATTTATTGTTGAAGGTGATTGCAGATGGTTAGGGGTAGATAATGGAGCCAGATCAAATAGTCAAGATTTTCAGTCGAAAAAAATTACTACAGCTAAAGGAAGGTGTTTGGCGATTGTACAATCCAAATTCAAGCCTGGTACCATAAATATTACTGCAAGAGCTGCTGGCTTTGAAGATAAAACTATTAGTATTGAGATTAAATAATTTCTTTTAGAACAATTAAGTATAGATTAAACCTCATTAAAACATTGGTAAAAAGAACCACTTATTCTTGGATAAGTGGTTCTTATCTATGATTTAACCTTATAGATCACGATCAAACAATACCATAAAGTTTTGTTCTTTATTTCTTCATACTTGATTAACATTATGAACTATTAAAGCAAACCTAAACCCACCCACTTTTCAATATAATTACAAAGAAGAGATCTATGAGGAGAATACAATGAGATATTGGTGTTATTACCACCCTTACGAGAGTAGGTAATATAATCAAATCTAAAAAAACTACTGTGATATATTATTATTAATTGTAGTATAAAAAAAATGGGGATCGTTATTGAAAACGGACATTAATTTTAACATAGCTTTGTCTTTTTTAAACAACCTTTATATCGTAGCCATAAAGTCGACAAGATTCATTCCTTTTTTTAATTTTAGTTTTTTTCTTAATCTGTACCTAGATGTATGTGCACTCTCTAATGTAATACCCAGTAAAGAGGACATTTCTTTACTAGAAAAACCCAGTTTAATCAAAGCGCAAATCTTTAAATCCGTTCGACCCAAATCAGGGTATTTATTTCGAATTTTATCATAAAAACTTTGATTTACAGAAGTAAACCTTGCCTCAAATTCTTTCCAATTACCACCAGGAGAATTTTGATAACCATTAATCATGCTATGTATTGCCCTCGAATCTATCGCATCACTTTTAGATATACTCTCTTTTAGTTTAACTATAAATTTTTCTTTTTCGATTAATTGCAAGGCAGAAGCCGTAAGCTCTCTGTTTTTTAGCTTCATGACCTCATTGGTCTTTTCTTTTTCCAACTTATGTTTCCTTCTTAAGTTTCTAAAAAAAAGAAGACTATACATTAGCAAAAAAACAACAACGACCCCCATCAAAATATTTTGCAGAAAACCTATTCTTTTTTGATTTTCGAGTTTTTCAATTCGCGCCTCCTTAAGCAGTGCTTTTTCTTTTTCTTTTTGAAGCCTATACCGGTCTTTTATTTCAAATAAATGCTTGTTGTTCTTACTTCGCCTTCCAAATATTTTTTCGTTTAACTCTTGCGCATTATTTTTAAAATGGAAGGCTTCTTTGTAATTACCTTCATTATAGTGTAACTGAGATAATGCCTCGTAGTTAAATTGCTTATAACCCAAATGCTTGTTGTACATTTTCGAAAATTTAAGCGATTCCTTGTAATGTTTCACACTTTCATCAAAATTACCTTTCAATTTGTATACTTCACCAATTAAAAAATAGATTACGGTTAGGTATGAAGGATCTTTTGTTTGAAAAAATGCTTTAGCTTCGTTTAAATGGTTAAGGGCTCCATCGTAATCTCCACCCACTACAGCATTATAATAAGCCATTTCAGACTCAACATAGTACGATTTCTTATCAGGGCTTATTTTGTTTAAGGACAGCTGACAACTATCCAAATAAACCTTAGTCATTATTAGATCGTTATTCCCCCTATAACAGTTAACTATGGCGAAATAATTGCTAACTAAATAATCTCTACTTATTTTCTTTTCCTCAAGCAACTTCTTCTTAAGTTTAAGGGACATGTTGAAATAATGTAACGATTCTTCTTCTCTTCTGTAAGAATTATACAACCAGCCCAATTCTTGGTAAATTCTAGTTTTAGAAATATCATCATTCGACAAGTCTGCTAAAATTAAGGCATTCCAGTAACCATCGTACGATTTTCCATAATCCAATACATTGTCATGCAATGCTGAAAGTTCGCATAAACTATTAATAAGGTTTATTGTATCCTTTTGAGTGGAATAATAATCAATACCCATTTTTAGATAATAAATAGCACTATCTAAATTCTTAGCTGTTAAAAGTTTAGCCTTGTCAATATATTTGTTAGTGCCATAAGGCTCTTGTGCATTTACAGATAAACACACTATAAAAATAATAGCTTTAAGCATTTTTTGTAAATTCAAACTCTTCTTCATTTTCTGAAATCTTATTTACATATTAATTTTCAAACTAGACATTACATATTTTAATACTGAACATAGTGTGGGGCACTCAAATTGATTTAAATATAACACTTTGATTAGTTATAACCTATTAAAATTGATAAGTTTTTTATACATGGTCAGTTTTTATTCATTAATAAAATGGAATTTTTTTACAAAATAATTCATATTTGATAAAATATTGGCACTCTAATTACCAATACCATAATAAAAGTTGCTATTCTTGAATTAGAAACCTAAACACAAAATAACTGATATATCTAGTTAAAAGTAAGTAGAATATTACTCTAAAAAAGACACTAAAAAGTATATTATTATGCACCTTTACTAAAACATTTTTATTATAAGCTATTAATACAGAAAACAACCCGACTACTGACTTTGTCTAAAGCATTACAATAAAATATGACCCACCAAAAATGACAACAAATTTATACCTCGTGTATTATATCACAACAGAGTAATTTATATAGATAAGCAGAAGAGATTCAATCGTGAGGATCTACCTTCTTTTTAATAAATTAAATAAGACCTAAAAATGGTTTTAAAGACAAAATATTCATCCTCCTATTTCTACTTGTATTGTTCGTCTTATATAATTATAATACATAGATTTAAAGGGATAATGTTTAAAACTCAAATTCTTTGTAAGCAACTCAAGAACAAATAGACCATTTAGACATAACCGATGTCAATTACCTAAGTGAAGTATCAAAAAGAAATTTATAATAACCAACAGGTCATGGCTACGAGTGGTTTATTGAGTTTTCTAGCCTACAACTAGACATAAAGGGAAGTTTAGCTTATAAAGAAGGGACTGCCATAATGTATAAACCTGAAGCTTCTTACATAAAATATCGGTATGGTTGTTCTAATTAAAACCGATGGTCTCAAAAAACAACAGTATCCAATAAATAAACTTTGAAATAACATCAGTTATATCCAGAATCAATACTCATACTATAGACCTTAACAGATTAAGAGAACAATGAAAAAAGATCCTACCTAAAATACTACGGATTCGAATTATTTCATGCTTACAACAACTAGTACCACCAAAAACATCGTGAGATTTACTTCAAAAAATATCAGGCTAAGAGAGAGTGCGTTGAAAATTAAATCATTTAAGTGCTTATCACAATCCTAACATCAACTAACCTTATGTATAGATACTTTTCATTTTTTTATACTAAAATGTATGGTTACCTTCTTTAAAGATAAGCGGCTCCCTATATACATCTTGTAAATAGCTGTTTACTATCCAGCAACGTCCCACCACTATCATTAACAATAAGACACTCATTCTTCTGTGCTGTCTTTGCTTAAATACTTTCAAGTACACGTTTAAAGTTTCACAAAGATTTAAAGAATTTCTATGGATTTATTTTTATTGAAGAGGAGAAGAATTTACTCCAAGTGTCGTCAAGTACATTAATCTATTACTATGGACAAATAGAAAAACAAAGGGAATGAAATCTATTCTCTTTTAATAGCTTTGTTTGGCCCATATTTCAGTTTATAAAACTTGGCCTGTTTAATAATAGGGGTTTCAAAAAAACCTTCTTCTGCAAACCAAACTCATATTTGCCTATTACAACACTGCATGAGAAGGGACATGGCATCAACCATGTCCCATACTGAAACTAAACTAATTATATAATAAACTAACTGTTTATTCATTAGGTTAAATAACCCAATTCAATCTATTTTTTATTTTGGTCATCCATCATCTTCATTACCCACCAATTTCCTGCCTGTTATACCGGTCTATAACCAACAATTTTTATCAATTTTTAATTCCTGACACGTTCTGAAATCAAAACCATATCTTATTTTGACTAATTAAAAACCTTAATCAAGGTGCCTCAATAAAAGAGTTTTTCTGTTCTTTTTCAGAAATCAAAAGCCATTGCAATATTTGAGAGAACTAGTTAATGCAATGCTGTTAAGCATTATTATTCAAGCTAATGTTTCCTTCTAAGAGACTATTTTTCTTCCAATTTCCAGGTGCGAACCCAATCCACACGCATTGTGTTTTTGGAGTCGTCATTCAACTCTTCTTTTTGAGGTAATCCTCCTAAATAACATTCCTCAGAAGTCCATAAATCAAATATTAGTTCCAATTCTCTTGTAAAATTTTGACCTGTGATAACTTCTCCAGCTTCCTCTCCGTTTAAATAAAATTGAACTGTTCGAGCATTTTTCCACCAAGCCCCAACAATATGGTATGTTTCATCCCAAGTTTTACCTTTATTAGGGTTTGCATCTGATAACATTCTCGTATCAAAATTATCTTCGTGCCTTTCTGTAACTCCTCCTTTTGCAATAAAATATTGAGAATTCATCTGTGTAGGGAAATCCCATGGTGTCCAAGGAAAGTTACTTGGTTTATTTGTCTGATCGCTACATTCTGGCGTAGGGTTAGCATTGCTCTCCACAATATCAATTTCATCCCTATCGTCAATATCACCATTGTTCATCCAAAAGGTATTGAATGCCGATAAGCTAGAAGTTTTCATGCTACATTCGGTATACATAGGGTAACTTATTTGTGTTTTCGAATGCACCCTTGCTGTTCTAAACCACAATTGACTATTTTCATCAAGCGTTGCCTTAATACAAAGTTTACCATCAACAACACTAGAGTTTTCACTTCTCATTGATACTGGAGTATTTCCATAGTTCCAAAAGGAATTGAACCACTTATCGTCATCCCAAGAATCGAACTCGTCTGACATGGCTTCTACTTTTACCCATTGCATATCATCTGGCGTAGTATTAATAACTGAAACAAATGACGGTAAGTTCGGATCTAAGTCTGAAAGTTCAAATGGTTCGATTTTATTTTCGTCTATTGGGTCTTTTGGCTCCTCTTCTTCCATATCGTTCGAATTCGATGAACAAGCAATAAGCGCAATTACAATACTACAAACTAAGAATAATTTGGTTTTTATACTGATTTTCATACTATATTATTTTAAATTTTTAAAAGTTGACAGAACTTAACATACCACGAATAGAACAGATTGTTCTTAATTCAATTTAGATTTAGAAAAGTTTTTTTTGCTGCTGTGTAAGCGAATCTATTTTTCGTATTCTAATATCCTTAAAGAATATTTCAGCCGCTTCACTCTGCAATTGAATTTTTCCTTTAGTAAGTGGTACATCTTTTCCATTCTCGTCTATATATCTAGAGTTTTTTAAGATCATAACTACTTCGTCATTTACTACATGTAGGCTTTTATCCTCGTAACAGTATAAGTCAAGTGTATTCCATTCATCATCTGGCTTTTCGTAATTACCGCTTCTTAGACAATAATTTCTGTATGGACTGTTCATGCTTAGGGTAATGTAATCTTGAGATTCATGTGCCATCGGGTCTAAAATAGATTCTGGTTTATAGGCACGAATATCTATTGCCGAATTTGCCTGACACCAATAATCGCCCGTATGACCTTCCATAATCTGAAATTCTTGAGAAAGCATCCATGATCTCCAGTATTCTACTGCCATAGGACCAACAGAGTGGTATAGAATCCCCGAATCCTTGAGCAAGTTTTTTCTATAAGCCCATTTTTTATCACCCCACTTATATTTTAACTGGAAATGGTAGTTTTCATATTCTTTTTTGGTAATTAAACAACCATAGTACTCACCTGTATTCCTTATTAAAGTATCGCCACCTTCTTGAAAGGTAGTAAAAACATTATACGAAGAGTTGTTTAAACCGATTGGAGCAATTTCTTCACCCTGCTCATTTTTTGGAACCGAACCATCGTAACCAGGCTGGTGTTGGTAACTGAGATAATTGTCCCAATTGGTCAAATCTGTATCTATTAATTCTTCCCACTCATATGCTTCACCAACGTTTGGTTTCTCTTCATTTTTTACTTGAGAACAAGAAATTACAAGTAAGAGTAGAGGGAAAAGATTTTTATAAAATTTCATACTATTTGTTTTGGTTATCTATGATTGCATCATAATTTGAGTCTTTATTCAAGCTAAAATTTATCTGGTGCCTTAAGTATTTTTATGAAACTAAAAGACTAAAATGTAAAGAGCTTCTTAAAGACTTAAGAGTTGTAATATTACAAAATAACATACTTTCTAAAATCTTGATTGACTAGTTTAAATAAATTGTTCAGTTTTTATTCAGGTAAAGAATGGTCATATTCAAGGCTATTACTGTCAAAATTTTATGTGTTCAGTTTTTATCTAGAAAAATTGGACTTACAATTATTATAAATCATCATAGCTTTACAAAAACAAAAATTTACAGAATTTATTATGAAAATTGATATTAGTAAGAGCAAAAAAGAAAACAACACTGAGTCGAACTTCATTTGGAAATACTGTCTTATAGCAGTGTTCATAATCGCTAGCACAGGTTATAGTTTCGCCCAGACGGCGGATTCGCCAGTTGCGGCTGAAGAAAGCAAACCACAAGCTAAAGTCATTGGCTTGAAATACATCTGCGTACATGTACTCGAACTCGAGAAAACCCTGAAGTTGTATCGTGAGATTCTTGGTTTTAAATTGTCTGAAGCCGAGGTTCTTCATGGTCCAGGACTTGAAGGAATGCTAGTCATGAAGTTGAAGACGAATGACTTGACAATTGGGCTATCGGTTACCGCGCCAGAATTTATGCACACAATAGGTCCAATCGGAAACACCAATCACAACCACTTCATGCTTAAGGTTAGTGACATCGGACCGATAGGTGATAAGTTAAAAGAAGAAGGATATGAGTTGGAAAACGAACACTATGTTCGCGACAAATACACCTTTTTCGTGGGACCAAACGGAGAAATCATTGGTCTTTCTGCCTGGGATTAATGCAAATAGATATCATTACTTTATAAGCCCTACAAAGTACAAAAGCATAATTAGAGCCCTCTCTTTAAGCATAAGGCTAATATAATCCAAGAAACAACCTCTAACAACTCTTGTATGGTGTATTTCTATCCCGAAGGGACATATACACTGTACAAATTGTTAGCTATTTTTATTTTTCAATTCTTTCCCTAAATCAATTTTTATATTCAGTGTTTCCTAGATTAGTTCATTGAGTCAAATTTAAATGAGATGTGAATTAGCATCTCGTTTTTACATCTCTTCATGTAACAGATGTGACTACTATCTATATACAAGAGAAACTCAGTGGCCTGATTGATGGTTAAAAAATTAAATACCAGAACATATATATCAAGACTTTAGACACAAAACACACCTTACGATAACTTAACAGCTTATAATCCTGTCATTTTTTTGTAGTGTTCAAGTAAGATAAAATGTAACCAATACAGTAAGCATAAATAGTGTCAGGAAAGTGTATTACATAAAAAAACCACTTAATTTCTTAAGTGGTTTTTTGCTCCTTCTCTTGGGCTCGAACCAAGGACCCTCTGATTAACAGTCAGATGCTCTAACCAACTGAGCTAAGAAGGAGTGTGCTATTCTGTCTTAGCGAGCGCAAATATATATATATTTTTAGTTACTGCAAATAAAATTTTAAAAATTTTATCCAAAAATCGCTTTATATATATCATTCCCGTTTGCAAACAAAACTAAAGCTATTAAAATAAAGAATCCAACCATTTGTGCATACTCCATAAATTTGTCTCCAGGTTTCCTTCCAGATATCATTTCATATAGTAAAAACATAACATGCCCGCCATCTAAAGCTGGTATTGGTAATAAATTTAAAACACCTAGCATGATAGATAAAAAGGCTGTGATACTCCAAAATACTTGCCAGCTCCAAAAGCTCGGAAAGATATCATAAATAGCTTTAAATCCCCCTACACCTTTATATGCGCCTGTGCTTGGAGTAAAAATAGCTTTGAATTGGGTTATATAAGATGATATTTTATCTCCTGCTTTCTTTAAACCTATAGGAAAGGATTCAAAGAAGCCATATTCCCTAGTTTCAAATTGATAATACCCTAAAGCTTCTAAAGTTTCTGGCGTAGCGCCTGATGCATAAACCAATCCTAATTTACCTGCTTCGTTTATTTTTAATGGTAAAGTAACCTCAGCGTCGTCTCTTAAAACCTTTGCGCTAACCTCTTGTCCTTTAAATTTCTCTAATCCAGATTTTACCTGATCAATATACTTGGTTTCAAAATCGTTTAGCCCTATAATAATATCTCCTTTTCTAACACCACTGTCTTTATTATAAGAAGTGTCTGGAACTTTAACTATAACAAAAGGTTCTCTTAATTTTATGAACCCTTTTTCTTTAGAGTCAATTAACTGAGACAAAAAATCTTCAGGCATGTTTACTGTTGATTGTACCCCATCTCTTTCAATGATAATCTCTTTACCAAACAGTACTTTTTCAGAAATTTCAGAAAAATTTTCAATTTTATCACCATCTACCGCAATAACTTTATCACCAGTAAGCAACCCTGCTTTATTAGCTATGGTACTTTCTATAAAAAGACCATCTTTAATATTTTCATTTGGCAAAAATCGATCTCCATAAAAATAACTCATTCCAATGTAGATAAAAATTGCCAGCAAAAAGTTTACTGTAACACCCCCTAACATAATAATTAAACGCTGCCATGCTGGCTTGGATCGAAACTCCCAAGGTTGTGGTTCTTTGGCCATTTGCTCTGTATCCATGCTTTCATCAATCATTCCTGCAATTTTCACATAGCCACCTAATGGCAACCAACCAATACCATAAACAGTTTCACCTATCTTCTTTTTGAATAATGAAAATTTCACATCAAAAAATAAATAAAACTTTTCTACTCGTGTTTTAAAAGCCTTCGCTGGGATGAAATGTCCTAATTCGTGTAAAATAATTAGCAACGAAAGACTTAGTAAAAATTGAGATATTTTAATAACAAACTCCATATAACTTCAATCGATTTTTTTTAATCGAACAAAAGTACGCTTTTAAACCAACTTTAAAAAGACAATTAATTAGATGCATATCTTTTTAACAAGAGTTTAATCTTAAAAGCTCCCTAAGGAATTCTTTTCGATTAAATTTTTAGTCCCCAAAGTTTCATTGTATTTTTGTATGAGTTTATTTTACCAACTTCAATGTTATCATTTTTCAAGAATTATAGGGGATTTGCAATCGTTTTTGCCATTATTTCAATTGTTATCGTTTCAATTATCTATAACACTTTAAATGTATACCAACCACTCCCTGTTTATCAACCTACTATGGTAAGTACTGAATTAGTAGACAGTACCATTCAATACAAAAAAAAGTATCATAAAATAGCCGATTTTTCCCTTATCAATCAAAACGGCAAAACGATTACACAAAACGACTATAAAGACAAAATATATGTCGCCGATTTCTTTTTTACGACCTGCCAAACCATTTGCCCTATTATGACCGATCATATGAAGCAAATACAACAAGAAGTTATTAATGATGACGACATTATGTTACTTTCTCACTCGGTAACTCCAGAAATAGATACTGTTGCTCAACTAAAACGTTATGCTAAGAAAAAAGGGGTCAATGATAGTAAATGGAATTTAGTGACTGGCGATAAAAAACAAATATATCAACTAGCCAGAAAAAGCTATTTGGCGGTTAAAGACCATGGAGACGGTGGTCCTTTTGATATGGTGCATACAGAAAACTTCATGCTTATTGATAAAAAACGTCAAATAAGGGGCTTTTATGATGGTACAGATACCCAAGATATCAATCGTTTACTTGATGATATTAAAACCCTAAAAGAAGCATATCAAAAATAGTTTTTTATCAACCATTTTTTTAGACTATATTTTTACATTACTTTTGCTTCTTTAAAATCAATCTAAATAAGCTTGCAGGACACTTTAGCACATCTTAAACGTGGTGAAAAGGGTATTATTACCGATGTTTCATCTATTCATATCCCTTTAAAACTCTTAGAAATGGGTTGTTTACCAGGCAATGCTGTACAACTTGTGCAACTAGCTCCATTTCAAGACCCCATGTATTTAAATATTAATGGAACACACTTAGCGATTAGAAAAGAAACAGCTTCTCATATTTTAATTGAAAAGACAACGCATGAGTAAGCAAATAAACGTCGCTTTAATTGGGAATCCGAATACAGGAAAAACATCTGTTTTCAATGCATTAACAGGATTAAACCAAAAAGTAGGTAATTATCCTGGGATCACAGTCGAAAAAAAAGAAGGCATATGTAAACTCCCTCGAGGTGTTAAAGCACATATCATTGATTTACCTGGGACCTACAGTCTGAATGCCTCTTCTCTTGATGAAAACGTTGTTATAGAACTCCTTTTAAATAAAAATGACAAAGATTTTCCAGATATAGCAGTCGTAGTAAGTGATGTCGAGAATTTAAAACGAAACCTTTTACTGTTCACACAAATTAAAGATTTAGAAATCCCTACACTTCTTGTTATTAATATGGCAGATAGGATGAGTTACAAGGGCATTTCATTAGATATTGATTATTTAGAAGAACACCTTCAAACCAAAATAGCTTTAATAAGCACAAGAAAGAATGAAGGTATTAACAATTTAAAAAATCTTATTGCCAACCTTAAAGACCTCCCTATTAAACCTTGTTTAAATGCCTCTGAGATAGATCAAGATTATTTTGATAATTTACGTAAAGCATTCCCCAATCAACTCTTATACAAACTTTGGTTAGTAATAACACAAGATGTTAATTTCGGAAAAACGGATAGAAATGAAATAGGTGCTGTTGCCAATTTTAAAACCAAAAGTAAGGCTGATTTAAAACGTTTGCAGCAAAAGGAGACCATTAAACGCTATCAATTTATAAATAATGTTCTTAAAAAAGGGCAAACTATTGATATTTCACAAGCTAAAGATTTACGAACAAAATTAGATCGTATTTTAACTCATAAAGTTTGGGGTTACACAATTTTCTTTGTGATTCTACTTACTATTTTTCAAGCAATTTACGACTGGTCTAGTATCCCAATGGATTTTATTGATACCGTTTTTGCATCTTTAAGTGAGTGGACTAAAAACATGTTACCAAGTGGTGCTTTTACTAATTTATTAGCTGAAGGTATTATTCCTGGCTTGGGAGGTATTGTTATTTTTATTCCACAAATTGCTTTCTTATTCTTATTTATAGCGGTACTTGAAGAAAGCGGCTACATGAGTCGTGTTGTCTTTTTAATGGATCGGGTCATGCGACGTTTTGGTTTAAGTGGCAAAAGTGTTGTTCCGTTAATTTCTGGTACTGCCTGCGCTATTCCAGCGATCATGGCCACTAGAAATATAGAAAGTTGGAAAGAACGCTTAATTACTATTTTGGTAACACCGTTCACAACATGCTCTGCAAGACTTCCTGTTTATTTAATTATTATATCACTTGTCATTCCCGAAGGACGCTTTCTTGGTTTAAGTTACCAAGCTTTAACCCTGATGCTATTGTATTTAATTGGCTTTGGAACGGCAGTCATTTCTGCATATATTCTAAATAAAATTCTAAAAATAAAAAGCAAAACATTTTTTGTAATTGAAATGCCCAATTACAAACTTCCTATGTTTAAAAATGTCGCTTTAACTGTTATTGAAAAAACAAAATCTTTTGTTTTTGGAGCAGGAAAAATCATTCTAGCCATATCTATTGTGCTTTGGTTTTTAGCATCTTATGGACCTGGAGAACAATTCAATAACGCAGAGACTATTGTTAAAGCAGAATATGCACCTCAAAATCTAAACGAAGAAGATTTAAAACAAAAAATAGCCTCTCATAAATTAGAACATTCTTTTATTGGAATTACTGGACGTGCCATTGAACCTGCTATAAGACCTCTGGGTTACGATTGGAAAATTGGTATTGCGATAGTAAGTTCTTTTGCTGCTCGTGAAGTATTCGTGGGCACATTAGCAACTATTTATAGCGTAGGTAGTGATGATGAAGCCACCATAAAAAACCGAATGGCAGCAGAAGTAAACCCTATTTTGGGCGGTCCGTTATTCACATTTGCCTCAGGTATTTCGTTACTATTATTTTATGCCTTTGCTATGCAATGTATGAGCACATTGGCTATCGTAAAACGCGAAACTAATTCTTGGAAATGGCCCGTTTTACAATTAGTAATTATGACGGCCTTTGCTTATATAGTTGCATTAATTGCATTTCAATTTTTGAAATAATTTAAAAATTTAAACGACCAAGTAGTTATGAATACAATTATACAAAACATATTAGTTTTTACAGCTTTAATTTTAGCTGTTATGTTTATTGTAAAAACATATATCTGGTCTCCTAAAAAGAAAAAAACTAAAGCTTGTGGAGGAGATGATAATTGTGGTTGTCATTAAACACTTCACCGCTTAAATATTTATAAAAATATTTTCACCATTAAACATTCCAGTTTTTATAATAACTTTAAGACTTTATAATTCATATTGATTTCCATTAATTTATTAAAAATGAAAAAAACATATTTCTACACCTTAAGCCTATTATTACTATTTACAGGTTTCATATCGGCTCAAAAAAAGGGTGAAACAATTCAACTATTGGATTCTAGCTTAAGTCAGTTCGAAAAGTGGAATGGTATAGCACATATAACTGTTGAAGACTTACCAGCAGGAACCTATCAATCTAATAATGTGCATAACGGAACACCTTTAGGTCTTAACAATGATGTAAAAAATGTATTCTCTGTCATTACAGAAAATGGAAAGCCTATATTAAAAGTTACAGGCGAAATTTACGGTGGCTTAACAACAAAATCATCCTACGAAAATTATCATTTAAGTGTCATGTTTAAATGGGGTGACAAAAAATGGGCTCCAAGATTAGAAGCCTTAAGAGATAGTGGTATATTATACCACTGTTACGGGGAGCATGGTCGTTTTTGGAAAACCTGGAAAACCAGTATGGAATACCAGGTACAAGAAACCGATATGGGCGATTTTATTCCTATTTCGGGCAATACAGCAACACCTTCAACACCAGGGCCTCAAGTTGAAATTCGAGGAAAAAAAGGAGAAAAGAGAAGTATGTACGACCCTAATTCTGATACTTATTTAGACAAAATTGGATACACAAGTGCTTCCAAAGAACCTGATGCACCTCATGGCGAGTGGAATCATTTAGAAATTTATGTGGTTGGAAACGATGCTGTTCATGTTGTAAATAGTGAAATTGTTATGGTCGTTGAAAATGCCATAAATCCTGAAAACGGCTCTCCTTTAACCAAAGGGCAAATACAAATTCAATCTGAAGCTGCAGAATGTTACTATAAAGATCTTACTTTAACAGGTATCAAAAAATTCCCTAAGTTTATAAAGAAGCAAGTTCGATTTAAATAAGCGTCTAAGAAACCTTAACAAACAGGTTATTAGCAATCATATTAGATATTATCAACTCCTTCGCTTTTATTTCTATAGTGATGGAGTTGTCAAAAGGTTCACGGTGACAAACTTTCAATTCCGTACCTAAAGCTATATTATTTTTATCTAAATATTTTAAAAAATCAGACGAAGAATCCTGAACACCAACGCAGATACAATCATCTCCTATTTTCGCTTCAGAAAGTAGTATTTTATCAATCTTTTTAATCTTACCTGTTTTATCTGGAATAGGGTCACCATGCGGATCATGAGTAGGAAATTCTAAAAAGGCATCTAATTGACTAATTAATTTTTTAGACTTTATGTGTTCTAAATGCTCTGCCACTTCATGAACCTCATCCCATGAAAAATTTAATTTCTCAACTAAGAACACCTCCCAAAGCCTATGTTTTCTCACGATGTTTACAGCAATTTCTTTCCCTTTTTCAGTTAAAGTAACGCCCTGATATTTTTTATAATCAACATATCCCTTTTCAGAAAGTTTCTTAACCATATCGGTCACAGAAGATGCTTTTGTCTCCATTTCTTTGGCAATAGCATTTGTACTTACATTATTGACACCATACTTTCCTAAGTGATAAATCGCTTTAATATAATTTTCTTCCGTAAGGGTTATCATAGCTGTTTTTTAGACAAAACAAAGATATAATAATTAATAACATAAAATAATTTTTAGACTAATCTAAAAATTATTTTATATTTGCATAAAAAATATCCTATGAGACATCTAATAATACTCTTTATAAGTGTATTATCTTTTACAGTAAATGCCCAAAATATAACAGGTAAAACAAAATCAGATGGTAGTGCTTTACCTTTTGTGAATATTTATTTAAAAAATACAAAAAAAGGAGCTGTATCAAAAAACGATGGTTCTTTTAACATAAAAAATGTAACCCCTGGAACCTATACCATTATTGCTTCTTTTACTGGGTATCAAACTCGAAAAAAAACAATTAATATATCCTCAAATGATATGGTTGTAAACTTTGATTTACCAGAATCAGAATTACTTGACGAAGTTGTGGTTACAGGAACATTAAAAGCTGTATCTCGTTTAGAAAGTCCAGTACCCGTTGAAGTTTACTCGCCTGCTTTTTTAAAAAAGAATCCAACACCTAATATTTTTGAAGCCTTGCAAAATGTAAACGGTGTCCGCCCACAAATTAATTGTAATGTTTGTAATACGGGAGATATTCACATTAATGGTTTAGAAGGGCCATACACACTTGTGCTTATTGATGGTATGCCCATTGTAAGTGGATTATCTACCGTTTATGGTTTATCGGGAATTCCTAATTCCTTAATTGAGCAAATTGAAATTGTAAAAGGCCCAGCATCTTCCCTTTATGGAAGTGAAGCTGTAGGTGGTTTAATTAATATCATAACAAAACTTCCAGAAAATGCGCCTCGTTTTTTTGCTGACAGTTATGTTACGGGTTGGGGAGAAGTTAACCTTGATTTAGGATTTAAAACCAAAGTAGGCAATAAAGCCCATTTACTTTTTGGTACTAATTATTTCAACTATGATAATCCAATAGATAATAACGGAGATAATTTTACCGATTTAACCCTTCAAAATAGAATTTCGGTTTTTCAGAAATGGGATTTTAAACGTAACGAAAATAGGCTGTTTTCTTTGGCTGGTCGTTATTTTTATGAAGATAGGTGGGGCGGAGAGATGCAATGGAACTCATCTTTTAGAGGTGGAGATGAAGTTTATGGTGAAAGTATTTATACTTCTCGTTTTGAACTTTTAGGAAAATATCAATTACCAGTAACAGAAAAAGTACTTTTCCAATTTTCCTATACAGATCACGATCAAAATTCAATATACGGAAATGTGCCTTACTTAGCACAACAACGTATTGGTTTCGGCCAATTCACATGGGATAAACCACTTAAAAACCATGACTTATTATTTGGTGCTGCTGCCAGGTACAATTTCTACAATGATAACACTCCAGCAACTGTTGAGGCTGATGAAGTTGTTATTCCATCTCTTTTTGTTCAAGATGAGATTAAACTTAGTGACAAACACACGGTATTATTAGGTGCTCGTTACGATTATGATAAAAGGCATGGTAACATATTTACTCCAAGAATTGCTTACAAATTTAAACCTACCAGCGATGACATTTTTCGTGTGAATGCTGGAACTGGATTTAGGGTGGTTAATATTTTCACCGAAGAACATGCTGCACTCACTGGTGCTAGAGATGTTATAATTGCTGAGGCTTTAAAACCAGAACGCTCATATAATATCAATGTTAATTACTTAAAGAAATTTTACACGAAATCGGGTGCCATAATTGGCTTAGATGCTTCTGCCTGGTATACGCATTTCTCCAATTTAATCTTGCCTGATTACGACACAAATCCAAATCAAATTATATACGACAATTTAAATGGTAAAGCCGAAACAAAAGGAGTAAGTGTAAATTTAGATGCCATTGTAGCCAGCGGTATTAAGGTTTTAATAGGCGGCACATTTCAAGATGTATCTCAAACCGAAAATGGCGTAAAACAGCGTCAAATTTTAACAGAACGTTTCACAGGAACCTGGGCGGTTTCGTATAAAAATTACAAAACCAATCTAACTCTCGATTATACAGGTAATATCTATGGCCCCATGCGATTACCTTTATTAGGTGAATTAGACCCAAGAAGCGAGAATTCACCAACCTGGAGTATTCAAAATATTCAACTAACTTATGACGGTTTATCAAATTTTGAAATTTACGGAGGTGTAAAAAATCTATTAAATTGGACACCAAATAAAGGCAACCCCTTTATTATAGCTAGAGCAAACGATCCATTTGACAAGTATGTTACTTTCGACAATGATGGTAATGCACTTGCAACACCAGATAATCCTTATGGATTAACATTCGACCCATCATATGTTTACGCTCCCAATCAAGGCATACGCTTGTTTTTTGGGTTGCGTTATTCATTTAAATAATTTAGTACATTACAACAAAATTAAACACATGCAAAAATACCTCTACATAATCATTATCAGTTTAATCTTTTTCAGTTGTAAAAACGAAAAAAAAACAAATGGTAAATTAAACGTGGTAACTACAACCTCCATGATCACCGATTTGGTGAAGAACATTGGTGGTGAACACATAAATTTACAAGGGTTAATGGGAAGTGGCGTCGATCCACATTTATATAAAGCCAGTGAAGGTGATGTTACCAAACTGTCTAGCGCAGATATTATTTTTTACAATGGACTGCATCTCGAGGGCAAACTCGTTGAAGTATTCGAGAAAATGAAAAACAAAAAAACCATTGCTATTTCTGATGCTCTAGATGAAAAAACACTTATCGGTTCGGAATATTTCGCTTCTAATTACGATCCCCATATTTGGTTTAATGTTGATTATTGGATCAAAGCAACAGAATATGTAACAGATATACTTATTGACGCTATTCCTGATAAGAAGGCTGTTTTTGAAGCAAATCGTGTAAGTTACATGAAAAAATTGAGCACTTTAAAAGCAACCATGCATCACATTATAGAAGAATCGTTGCCGAAAGAAAAACGTATTTTAGTAACAGCACATGATGCTTTTAACTACTTTGGTAAGTCTTTCGGGTTCGAGGTTGTGGGCTTACAAGGACTATCTACTGCGACCGAAGCTGGTGTACAGGATGTTCAAAAATTATCGGCTTTTATAATAGAAAGAAATGTAAAAGCTATTTTTGTAGAAAGTTCGGTACCAAAACGTACTATTGAAGCTTTACAAGCAGCCGTAAATTCTAAAGGACATGATGTTATTATTGGAGGTTCTTTATACTCGGATGCCCTTGGAAATACAGGTACCTTAGAAGGTACATATATTGGCATGTTTGAGTATAATGTAAATACGATCGTGAATGCATTGAAATAAATTTCTGCGAAGGCAGGAAGCTCATAATCGAAAAGCCATGGGCATTAAATTAATTCAAAAAATTAATTAGATGATGAACGAAGATAAAGAAAACCAACAGACTCCTTCTGCAGGAAGAATAGCTGTAAAAATAGACGATTTAACCGTAGCATATAACTACAAACCTGTACTTTGGGATATCGATTTAGAAATACCCGAAGGCGTTCTTATGGCTATAGTTGGACCAAATGGCGCAGGAAAATCAACATTAATAAAATCAATTCTAGGTATTTTAAACCCCATTGCTGGCAGTGTTAGTATTTATGGGAAATCTTACGAAAAACAACGTGCGTTAGTTGCCTATGTACCACAAAAAGGAAGTGTGGATTGGGATTTCCCAACAACTGCCTTAGATGTTGTAATGATGGGCACGTATGGTAGTCTGGGTTGGATAAAACGCCCTGGACAGAAAGAAAAAAAACTGGCGCTTGAAGCCTTAGAAAAAGTAGGCATGCTCCCTTTTAAAAACAGACAAATAAGTCAGCTTTCTGGAGGACAGCAACAACGTATTTTCCTTGCAAGAGCTTTAGTGCAAGATGCTTCCATCTATTTTATGGATGAACCCTTCCAAGGGGTTGATGCGACTACCGAAATTGCCATTATCAATATCTTAAAAGAGTTAAGAAAAGCTAATAAAACAGTAATAGTTGTACATCACGATTTACAAACGGTTCCAGAATATTTCGACTGGGTCACATTTTTAAACGTGAAAAAAATTGCAACAGGCCCCGTTAAAGACATCTTTAATGATGATAATTTAACAAAAACCTATGGTATTAATTATAAAGTGAGTATACAGGAGTAGAAAAGTGTACAGTAACAGTTTGTAGTCTCAGTAAACAGTGTTCAGTCACTGTTAATAATATTGAATAAGTAAAAATTAAAAACAGGAACAAAAACATAAATAAAACTTGAAATTCCGACATAGTCGGAAAAGTCAAAATTCAGAAATGAAGGAATGAAGATGCGAAACGAAGTTTCAAGCACGTAGTTCTGTAATGAATGGTGCTTTAGCAATTTCCTAATTTTGACATGGTTTTTGGTTCGTTTTGCATCAAAACAAAATGAATAAATTAATATTGAAATTCTGAAACAAGTTCAAAATTTTAAAAAATATAATATGCGAAAAAAGAAGAGGTTCTTTCAGCAATTTATCTTGAGCATAGCCAAAAGGCAGGAATAACAAAATGGATATAACAGAATACATAAAACTAGTTTTTACAGACTACACTTTAAGAACCATAACATTAGGCACCGCTGTTCTGGGTGCAGTTACAGGTATGTTAGGTAGTTTTGCCGTATTACGAAAACAAAGTTTATTGGGAGATGCTATATCACATGCTGCCTTACCTGGAATTGCTATTGCTTTTTTAATTACAGGAGCAAAAGACAGTAATGTATTATTATTAGGTGCTTTAGTAAGTGGGCTTATAGGCACATTTTGGATTCGTGGTATCGTTAGTAAAACACATTTAAAATCAGATACGGCTTTAGGGCTTATTTTATCTCTGTTTTTTGGTTTTGGAATGCTCCTCTTAACCTTTATTCAAAAACAACCCAATGCTAATCAAGCTGGTTTAGATAAATATTTATTTGGACAAGCAGCTACTTTGGTAGAAAGCGATGTATGGCTTATGACTATTGTAACAGGGGCTTGCCTTCTCGTTTTATTACTTTTCTGGAAAGAATTTAAAATACTTCTTTTTGATGCCGACTATACAAAAACACTAGGGTTTAATACCAAATTCATAGACATTTTAATTACCACATTTATTGTACTGGCCATTGTGTTAGGATTACAAACGGTTGGTGTTGTACTTATGAGTGCTATGTTATTAGCGCCTGCTGCTGCTGCAAGACAATGGACTAATAGTTTGGGAGTGATGGTATTTCTAGCTGCTATTTTTGGAGCTTTTTCGGGTGTATTTGGCACAGCTATTAGCGCTAGCCAAAATAACTTATCAACGGGACCTGTAATTGTTATTGTCGCAGGTGTGTTTGTATTAATTTCATTTATATTTTCTCCAAGTCGGGGATTACTTTTTAAACAAATACGATTCATCAAAAATCGTCGTGATTTACAACTTCATAAAACATTATCTTTCATGTATCACATAGCAGAAACGCATGATAATATTTCGCACCCTCACGCCATTAAGATTTTGAACAATTTTCAAGGGTTTACAAAAGGAACACTTCAAAAATTAGTTCGAAAAAATTATGTGAAACTTGATGGTAGCATGTGGAGTTTAACGGAAGAGGGCTTTAATACCGCTTCTAATTTATACAACCAACAAACCGAAAATAATGAGTAACGCTCAAATAGAAATACAGCTTATTGCTAGTTTGGTTGCTATTGCTTGTGCGATTCCAGGCACTTTTTTAGTGCTTCGTAAAATGGCAATGATTAGCGATGCTATAAGTCATTCTATTTTACCAGGTATTGTTATAGGTTTTTTTATAACTCAAGATTTAAACTCACCATTACTAATCTTACTTGCAGCCATAACAGGAATTATTACGGTTGTTTTAGTGGAGTATATTCAAAAAACGGGCTTGGTAAAAGAAGACACAGCAATCGGGTTAGTGTTTCCTATATTGTTTAGTATTGGTGTTATTTTAATTGCTAAAAATGCCAACGATGTTCATTTAGATGTGGATGCTGTTTTGTTAGGAGAGTTAGCTTTTGCTCCTTTTGACAGATTATTAATTGCCGGGGTAGATGTTGGACCAAAATCATTATGGGTTATTGGCAGTATCTTATTAATCACCATTGGCTTACTGTTTGCCTTTTTTAAAGAACTCAAAATAAGCACATTTGATGCTGGTTTAGCAGCATCTTTAGGATTTTCTCCTGCTATTATTCATTATGGACTTATGACGGTTTCTTCAGTAACCACTGTTGGTGCTTTTGATGCTGTTGGAGCCATTTTAGTCGTTGCTTTAATGATTGCACCTGCCGCTACTGCCTATTTACTTACTACCAACCTAAAACGCATGCTAATGTATGCTATTTGTTTTGGTGTATTTAGTGCCATTTCTGGTTATTGGTTAGCACATTGGTTAGATGCTTCTATTGCTGGTTCTATTACAACCATGTTGGGTTTTATCTTTTTAATGGTTTATCTATTTGCTCCCAATAAAGGAGTTATCGCTGTACTTTACAGAGAAAAGCAACAACGCACAGAAGTGTCGTTACTTACCTTTTTATTGCATTTAAGAAATCATAGCGAAGAAGAAGAACGTCATGTAAATCATCTTAACGAACACATTAATTGGCAAAAAGTACGCAGTAAAACAGTATTAGAATTGGCACTTAAAAACAACATGATCCTTATTGAAAATAGTGTAGTGTCTTTAACAAAGAAAGGCAAAGATTTCACATCTCAAGCTATCGATTATATTATTACCAACGAAGATTCTAAAATTGAACATATGAAAGATGATTTCTTTTTGTTTAGAGGGTAAGTTTGGTACCCTTATTGATGCTACGTATCTAAATACTAGCTATTATGAAAAAAACCTTCCTTTTCCTGGTTTCTATAACTTTTCTAATTTCTTGTAATAATAAAGAAAAGTACCAAGGAAAATGGAGCTATTTTTACTCAAACAACATTGTCAATTCTACTTACGATACGCCTTCACATATTACAATAGAAAATGATTCTATTAAATTTAATTATCCATATTTTGATCATGGACATAAATTCCCTCTGAGGATAAAAAATAAAAATTTAATTTTCAATAATTGGAATATTCACTCTAATGTCATTGAGGATACATTATTATTAAATCATCTTAATTTCCATATACCTAGTTTTAATGATAGTCTTTATAGCCTTTGGGGTGAACATAAGATTCGCATTAACCTTCCCCAAGTCCAAGGTATCAAGTTTGACTCTCAGTTTACTAATGATTATAGAATATTTCTTTATTTCGGAAAAAGAATTGATAACAATAAATATAGCTTATTATTAAATGATTCTTATGGAGATTATAATGATCTGCCTCGTTTTCTGTATGTAGGTTGCGGAGGTGAAAGAGAAGAGTCAACTCCATTCGTTACTACTTATTTGTTTTTTGATAAAGACTCTAAAATGAAAGAGATAGAACAAATTTTTACAACAATGTCCCGTCTTAAGAGTCAAAAATTAAAACTAATTAACGATATAAAGTTAAAATTCAATGACTCAATGGGTATTCATTATAATTATGAATCAATAATAAAAACACTCCATCCTTTTCAAGTCAATGAAAAATATTATGGTTCGATTATGAATCAACCTTTACCTCCTCCACCACCAACGTCCTATTCATTTTTTCATGACTTTAAGCCTCAAACAAAATTCATTTTACTAAAAAAGGACAAAATCTATTTTAAAAACAAAATCGTTAACCCCGTAGATTTAAAAAATCTTATCAAGCCTTGGATTAAAGAAAACAATATTCTTTTTAGCCTCTACGATTTAGGATCAACTTATGGTAGTTTCTTAGAAATGAATGCCATTATAAATTCAGCCTATGAAGAGGTAAGAGAAGCATATTCAAAAATAAAATTTAATAAATCTCTAAAAAAAATAACCAGAGAAGAAATGAATGAAATTAAAATGAAAATTCGCATGTATCATATTTGGAGTCATTCCATTCCACATTATAATTCTGTAATTAAACAAGAAAAATCTTTTTTGGGACTGAAAGTCAATAAAAAGATGTAAATTTTTCCCGCTTTTTATTTTAAACCAATCAAATGAAAAAAACGCTTCTACTAACTCTTTTTTTAACGATTTCATTATTTACTATTTCACAAGAAAGAATTCCTTTTATAGATTATGACAACATATCTGAGGAAGCATCCAAAGCTTCAGAATTAAACGATAACGAAAAAGTACTTGAAATATTAAATAAAATAAACAAGAACGATTCCATTTATTGCAATGTTTTAATCTCAAAATCCTACTACTTACTAAACTCTGAAAAGTACGAAGAGACTATCAAGGTTACAGACGAAGGGCTAAATTTAAATTGTTATGATTCTAATTTATCGTTTTACATCAATAAAGGACTAGCCTACATATACTTAGAAAAATATGATGACGCCTTAAAAATTTATAATAAAGGGTTAGAAATTTATCCAAAATACTATCTCTTATGGCACAATAAAGGCGTCGTTTTAGAAAGATTAAATAAAGTTGACGAGGCTATTACAGCATACCAAAATGCAATAACACTTAATCCAATTTATGCAAAATCTCACCTGCAACTAGGTAATTTGTGTTACAAACAAGAGCTTATTTCGCAAGCATTAATGTGCTATAATGTTTATTTACTTCTAACTTATGATGAAGAAGGTGCTTTTAGTACATTAAAGTTTTTAAACAATATTGTTGCAGACAAAAACGAAAATGAAGCAAACCCCGATCTTAAAATATCTGAAGATGATGAGGCTTTTGAAGATTTAGATTTAATCTTAAGTAATAAAATAGCTTTAAATAAAAATTATGATACGGGCAATAAAATCAACATTTCACTAACAAAACAAAACCATGCTCTTATAGCGCAAATTAAAGATTTTGAAGGTAACGGTGGCTTTTGGGACAAGAAATATGTACCGCTTTTTAAATGGATTTCTACAAATAATTTTTTTGACAACTTCACTTATACTTTATCGTATTCTATTCAAAATGAAAAATACATGAAACTCATCCAGCAAAAACAAAAAGACATTACCTCTTTTATGGATTTGTTTTACAAAAAATGGTATGACATTTTAAAAACCAATACGATATTATTAAATGGGAAAGAGCAAGAAGTAACCTATAGCTATCGCAACTCTTATGTTCAAGCCATAGGTGTTATAAAAGACGGCTTATTTATTGGGAATTGGGAATTTTATAATAGCAATGGTCAATTATTCTCTTTTGGGAAATATAATAACGAGGAGAAGAAAATTGAAAAATGGACATGGCTATACGATTCAGGAAAACTAAAAGAGACTGCTATATATAAAAATGGCGAATTAAATGGAGAAAACTTACAGTTTCATAAAAACGGAAAGCCATACGTGATTGCAAATTATGTTGAAGGTAAGTTAGATGGTGAATACAAATATTATAATGAGAGAGGTGCGCTCATTCAAAAAAAGTATTATAAAAATGGTAAGCTAGATGGATTATATAGGTCTTTCTTTGATGTAGGTGAAGATTTAATAGAATTCAACATCCCATATAAAAATGATAATGTAGAAACTAAAGCTACCGAATATTATGCAAATGGAAATGTGTATGCCGAAATCCCTTTTGTAAATGGTAAACGTCACGGAACAGAGAAAAAATATTTTTGGAATAAAAATGTATCTACTGAAGCAAATTATATTGAAGGTGAGTTAAACGGAAGCTATAAAACCTATTTTTCAAATGGAAATCCATCGGAAACAGGGCAAAGTTTAGATAATTTTTATAATGGCCCCTGGAAATCATATTATAAAGACAATACAATTGAAGCAGAGTATTCCTATAATAAAGGCTACTTAGATGGACAGTATAAATTTTACGATACTGATGGAAAAATATATTATGAATATTTATACCGAAAAGGAGAAGTTATAGAATATAAATATTACGATAAGCAAGGACAAATATTAAGTGAAGGAAGAAAAAAAGGAGGTGAATTTCAATTTAATGGCCATCATCCAAGTGGTCATATGTCATCAAAAGGGCTTTATGACATTAAAGGTGGAAAGGAAGGCCCATGGGAGTTTTATTCTTCAAATGGGGTACTAACTAGCAAAGGAAAATATACCGACAACAAAATAACTGGTGAGTACATTACATATCATAATAATGGTGAAATAGAATCTAAATCTAATTACAAAAACGATTCGTTAACTGGATACTATTCTAATTATTATAAAAATGGGCAACTTAAAAGTCAAGGTTGGTATAAAAATAATCTTCTTCATGGCGAATGGCATTCTTACTATATTGATGGCACTTTAAAAGAAATTAACTTTTATCATAAAGATCAGCTACATGGCAATCAAAAACGCTATAGCTGTAATGGTAAAATAGCTCGTGTTTATAAATATAATTTTGGCAAACTTTTTTCTGAGGTTTATTTCGACCATTTAGGAAATGCTTTAGGGGACATAAATTTTAGGCCCACTGAAAATAATTTCACAATATCATACCATTATCTTAATAAAAAAATAGATACTGAAATAAATTATGTAAATGGTTTAAAACACGGAAAGCACATTAGCTACGATTTTTATGGTAACAAAGCCTTGGAGGGAAATTATATTAATGGGAATCAAGATGGTAAATGGATTTGGTATTATCCCTCTGGGAAAACAAAAACAATTAGAAAGTATCTCAATGGTAATTTAAACGGAGAAAGCATTAATTATTATGAAAACGGCACTATAAAGAGTAAGTCACTCTACGAATATGGTACCGTGGAAGGCACCACAACTCACTTCCATAAAAATGGCAAAAAATCTCAGGAAACAGAATTTTACAATGATAAAATACATGGCAAAAAAGTATTTTATGATTATAATGAAAACTTACAATTAGTACGCTTTTATAATCATGGCAGATTAATTGGATATAGTTACCTTGATAAAAATTCAAAAGAATTACCAATGATTCCCATTGAAAATGAAACTGGGAAAGTTAAAAGTTATTTTGACAATGGAAACGTAGCTAGAGAATTGGAATATAAAAACGGCGATTTAGTAAACACCTACAAAGCGTATTACTATGATGGTCAATTAGAAAATGAAATGTTTTATAAAAGTGATGAATACGATGGTTCAAACATAGAATTCTACCCTAACGGCAAGGTAAAAACAAAAAGTGAATACCAGTACGGGAATTTACATGGTCTAACAAAAAATTATTATGAAAATGGAACCATTAAAGAAGAAATTAATTACTGTAACAACATGAAGAGTGGTGAAGCAAATTATTATGATAAAACTGGAAAAATAATAAAAAAAGAACGTTATTTTAACGATGAAGTTTATGAATCTGAAACCTATTAAAATACCGTTACTAATTTGCTTTTTAGCTCTATTTAGCTTAAACATTTTTTCTCAAGAATCTAAAGAGTTTAATCTTTATAAAAAGCTATATCCTAAAGCAAATTCTGTAACCCTAAATAAAAGTACCACTATAACAATAAAACTAGATGCCCAAAACGTCAATATTACACAAGAATTTTTAGAAGAAGACTTATATCTAGATGAAGGCGCAAATCATAATTCTAAAAAAGCTTTAAATTTTTCATCGTTTTTCGAATTAGAAAAAGTAGAAGCTTCTTCATTTACATACATAGATGGTAAATACAAAGAAATTGAAGTAACCGATTTTAAAGAAAAAGACGAACTCGATCGATCATTTTATGACGATTCCAAATCATTAAATTTCATTTTTCCAAACCTAAAAAAAGGATCTAAATCGGTTTTAAAATATTCAGAAAACGTAAAAAACCCACGTTTTTTAACTCCTTTTTATTTCGGTGATTTTGCACCAATTATAAATAACAAGGTAATTATAATAGCCGATAAGAATATTAATTTATCCTTTAAAGAATTTAATACCGACACTTTAAATATCGCATTTAACAAAGTAGAAAAAAGGAATACAACCATTTATACTTGGGAAGTAAAAAATATTGATGAATACGAATATGAACCAAACACACCTACTTATAAAAAAATATTACCACACATTGTTCCTATTATAACATCTTATAAATCAAACAACATAAATACAAACTTAGCAAATGAAGTTTCAGATTTATATGCTTGGTATTATTCTTTAGTAAAAGATATTAATAAAGAAGCTGTAGATGAAAACCTTGTAAAGCTAGTTGAAGATCTTACTGCGAATAAACAAACCGACTTAGAAAAGGTTAAAGCTATATATTATTGGGCTCAAAAAAACATTAAATACATCGCATTTGAATATGCCTTAGGAGGCTTTATACCAAGACAAGCTAACGAGGTCTTTCAAAAAAAATATGGCGATTGTAAAGACAATTCCAGTATTTTATACAAGATGCTAGATATTGCTAATCTTAAAGGTAATTTAACATGGATTGGTACACGAAGTATCCCTTATGACTATAACGAAGTACCAACTCCAGTTGTAGATAATCATATGATTTTATCCTATACTGATAAAAATGATAATACCTATTTTTTAGATGCTACTGGCAGATATGTTTCCATAGATTATCCAACGTCATTCATACAAGGAAAAGAAGCGTTAATAGCCAATGGCGCATCTAATTTTATAATAAAAAGAGTGCCCATAGTTCCTGCAATAAAAAATGCTGTAACAGATACTACAACTATCAACTTAATAGGAGAAGATTTAATAGGAAAATCTACCGTTGAGATTTCAGGATACAATAAAATGGACTGTTTTCATTCTTTAGAAAATGAAACTACCGAAGAAAAAATAAAAGCATTTTACAACTCGAAATTACAAAAAGGGAATAACAAATTTTTAATAAAGTCTTTTACTGAGACTAATAAATACGATTATGAAAAGAACTTAATTATAGATTATGACTTTACAATTAATGGGTATGCAAAGAAATTAGGAGATGAAATATATCTAAATCTCAATTTAATTAAAAATTTATCTTCTTACAAAACTAAAGAAGACAGAAAAAATGATATTGAGTACGATCACACCAACCACTTTAGCTACACCACGACTCTAAATATACCTGAGGGCTATGTCATTGATTACATACCCGAAAATATTAACTTTTCAAATGATTATTTATCAAGTACCATAAATTACACCCTTAGCAATAACGCTATTACTTATACTCATACCTACACTTTAAACTTTATAAGTTTAAATCTAAATGAACAAAAAGAGGTTAATATCCTTATTAAAAAAATAGAAAAAGCCTTTAAAGAGGTTATTGTACTTAAAAAATCATAATTTACTTTAGTATGTTAAAAATTAAATTAGCATTAATATTTGTATTTACCTTACAAATAGCTTCATCACAAAACGAGCCTTTTTACACAACCTATTCTTGGGATGAAAACCCTTCTTATAAAGTCGAAGAAGGCAGTGATGCTCCCATAATAGCTCTAAAAGATAAAATACTTACCGAATTTTATTTTCAGGAAAATGGTTTAGTTGAATATTTTTTAGAACATCGTGTTTTATGGTTAAATTCTGATGATAAAATAGAAAGTTACAATAAGATTTATTTACCATATTCATCAACATCAGAATTAAAAGTAAACAGGGCTAGAGTTATTAAAAAAAATGGAGAAGTTGTTGAGTTAGACGAATCTAAAATTTTAACAGCTCAAGATGAAGAAACAGGAAAAAACTATAAGTTTTTTGCTTTTGAAGGTATTACAAAAGGCAGCTTTATTGAATATTATTATGTAGTTAGACGCTACCCCAGATATAAAGGAAATAGAGTGCTTTTACAAACTGATTATAAGAAAAAGAATATCGAATTTGATGTATATGCTCCAAACAATCTGGTCTTCGATTTTAAAACTTACAACAATACTCCAAAAGTAGAAAGAGATACATTATCGAAAAACAAACGGCACTGGAAGCTTAAAATAGATACTATTGATGGACTAAAGAAGGAAGAAACGGCCGCTTATAATGCTTCAAAAAGCTCTGTTATTTACAAATTAGATCGAAACACTGCAGATAATTCCAAAGATATTTCGTCTTATAGTAAAGTGGCACAAAATATACATTCTTATTACTATAAAGAGTTAAGCAACAAAACCCAAACCTTAATTAAAAAATTTATTGAAGAAGCTACAAAGAGTAAAGATTTAGACGAAGAATCTCTAATTAGAAAACTTGAGTTTTATATTAAAAATAACATTTACATCACAGACGATAACAGTGACAATTTCAAGGATTTAAATGAAGTTATTAATAAAAAAATAGCCAATGAAACTGGTTTGATAAAGCTATATACATCAATTTTTAAAAGCTTAAATATAAAGCATGAAATTGTTATTACTAGCGACAGACAAGATCTGAAATTTGATAAAAACTTTGAAGCAAATAACTTTTTAACCGATTTTTTAATCTATTTCAATAAAACAAAGTCTTATTTATCACCAACGGAATCTGAATCCAGATATGGATTTCCTCCTGCATACTTAACAGATAATTATGGTTTATTTATTAAAGAAGTAAAAATAGGTGATTTCGTATCAGGTCTTGGAAAAATTAAATATATACACCCTATTAAAGCAGATAGAACAGAGGATAAAATGATTCTCGATATAGATTTTGAGAAAGACAATATATCAAAATGTCATGTAAAATTAGACCGATCTATGAGTGGCTATTACGCCATGTATTTGCAACCTTTCATTCATTTAATAAAAGATGAAAACAGAGATGAATTAATTGAAGGATTTGCTAAAAACATTAATGAAGATCTAAATATAACTTCCAAAGAAATAATTAATGCAGATCCTAAATTATTTGGAATTAAACCTTTACGTTTTATTCTTGACTTTAATTCTGAAGTTTTCACAGAAAAAGCAGGTAAAAAATATTTATTTAAAGCAGGAGAATTAATTGGTCAACAAATGCAGCTTTACCAAGAGAAAGAACGCGTACTACCTGTTGAAAGCGAATTTACTAGAAGTTATTACAGAACCATTAACATAAAAATCCCTGAAGGGTACAAAGTAGCAAATCTTGATGATATCAATATTAAAAACACTTATATCAAAGAAGGAAAAGAGTTATTGATTTTTCATTCTTATTATACTCTTAAAGATGGTGAATTAGTTATCACAGCAGATGAACACTATCGAGAAAACATTATTGAAACAGCTCATTACGAAGATTACAGAACTGTAATTAATAGTGCTGCCGATTTTAACAAATTAGTTCTTGTTCTAGAACCTATATAAAATGGCAAAACATAACGAACTAGGAAAAAAAGGAGAACAACTAGCAGTCGATTTTCTATTGAAAAATAATTACGATATTCTTGAACGTAATTATCGTTTTGATAAAGCCGAAGTTGATATTATTGCCCGACAAAAAGATACCTTAGCTATTGTTGAAGTAAAAACACGTTCGACAGCCGATTTTGGAAACCCGCAAGATTTTGTAAAACCTAAACAAATTCAGCGTTTAGTAAAAGCAGTGGATGAATACGTTAATACAAACGATTTAGATGTCGAAGTTCGTTTTGATATTATAGCTATTGTAAAAGAAAAAAAAGGTTTTAATATTGAGCATTTAGAAGATGCTTTTTATCACTTTTAACTTTTTTGTGGTTTTCTATAAATTATTTTTTATCAAAAAAAGCTTTTAAAGCGTCTATATCTGATGGTTTTGCTATAATTTTTTTGTTTTTGTTTAAAACAAAATAAGTTGGTGTTGCAGTAACTCCATAATCATTACCGATCTCATTCTCCCATTTTCCTTCACCATAAACATGTATGAATTCTGGATAGTTAGCTATTAAATCTTTCCATTTAAGAGTCTCCTCTTCTAAAGCAACGGCAACAACTTTTATTTTACCTTTTCCTTTAGATTTAATATAAGTTTGCAATTGCGGAACCTCATCTAAACAATGTGAGCAGGTACTACTCCAAAATAAAATAATGTAACGCTCTGCGCTATTTAAATCACTTAATTTTTTTGTGATTGTCTTTTTATCTTTTCCTGTTTCAAGGGTGAAATCGGGAGCTACACTACCTGTAGAAAGGTTTTTAAACAATATTAACCCATGTAAAAGTTCCTGGTCATTCAGCGATACGGCAAGATCCATTAAATAGTCTTCAGCAATATAATTAGCAACACTTTCATGATTTAAATCAACCATTTGTTGCCACAAATCGATCAATAAAATTCTTTTAACCTTTTTTGGCGCACTTTTCATAGCCTCACAAAACACATCAATATTTTTCTTATAACTAGCTATTTCATCTGTTGAGTTAAACGACATTCCAAATACATAATTTAACATGCGCTCTTCTAAAAAACTAGAACTTTGGAGTATGACATTATTAAAATCTACAAAATCAAAATAGTGTGCTCTTAAATTATCAACGTAAGTATTAACGTCTTTAAATTTTTTAGGAATGTATGGTTTATTCGCTTTAATAAAAGAAAGTGCTATCGTATTTTTTGCAGCAGCTTCAAAACTTGACTGTGTTTCTGCCTGAGCCTTAAAAATGGCATTTAGCGCAAGTGTATCTTGACTCTCTTGCCTAAAGTAATTTCCAATGCTTTGAGTCACCATAGACATGCTATCGGTATAAGATGCTAATAATTTATTTTCTATTGAATTTTGAAAAGTAACACCTGTCTCAGAATTAAAGGTAAGCTCTATATCTTCTTTAGCATTATAAATAACATCAAAATTATAATCTTCTTGTGGCACTGCATATACTACTCTGTACATCCCTTTAGTCGCCTTAGAGTCCAACTGAAACTGAAAACTACCATCCTCTTTTACTTCGGTATTTGCAATATACTCAGACAATGTAGGGGTTACTTTATATAGCAAGGCAACATTATAATCCTTAGCTGGCGAAAACTTACCATTAATAGTGTGCTGGGCGATAAGGATGCTCGGTAATAAAACTGTTAAAAAGAATAAGCGGTTCAAAATTATACTCTATTTTTAGATTCTCACTTTCGCGAGAATGACATTTTCAAATGAAACCTTGATTCTTTACATCAAGGGTTTTTTTATTATTAAGACAACAATTAAGCCATAATGGGCTTTAATACTTTCAATGCTTGTCTTACAGATTTTATATCATCAAACGAAAGCATTAAACGCAACCCATTTCGCGTTTGTTTTTCTTTCATTTTGCAAATATTTGAATGTGTTTGAACAAACTGCAATACTTTTGTAAAGTTACTACTTTGGTAGAAACTGCTTTGCTGATCGTTAACAAAATAACCAATAAATTTCCCTTGTTTCATAATCACTTTTTCAAACCCTATTTTAGTGGCCAACCACTTAATTTGGACACTATTTAATAAATCGGTCACTTGCTCTGGCAATTCACCAAAACGATCTAATAATTCTGCTTCAAAAGTGTTTAATTCGTCTTCTGTTTTTAAATTATTAAGCTGCGTGTATAGGTTTAATCGTTCTGCAATATTATTAACATAATCATCTGGAAACAGTAATTCAAAATCGGTATCAATTGTTACTTCTTTAACATAAACCTTATCTTCATCGGCTTCATTATATAAGTCTTTAAATTCATTTTCTTTCAATTCTTCAATCGCTTCATTTAGTATTTTTTGGTAGGTATCAAAGCCTATTTCATTTATAAAACCACTTTGTTCGCCTCCTAATAAATCACCAGCTCCACGAATTTCTAAATCTTTCATGGCGATATTGAAACCACTCCCCAATTCTGTAAACTGCTCTAAGGCTGTAATACGTTTTCGTGCATCATCTGTCATCGCAGAATATTCTGGTGTAATAAAATAACAGAACGCCTTTTTATTACTTCTCCCTACTCGACCTCGCATCTGGTGCAAATCACTTAATCCAAAATTATTAGCATTATTAATAAAAATAGTATTAGCATTAGGGACATCAAGTCCACTTTCAACAATAGTGGTACTTACCAAAACATCAAACGCACCATCCATAAATGCCAGCATAAGTTGTTCTAATTTTTTACCATCCATTTGCCCATGTCCAATCCCAATTTTAGCATCTGGTACTAAGCGTTGAATCATGCCTGCTACTTCTTTAATATTTTCAATACGGTTATGAATGAAAAATATTTGTCCGCCACGTTCAATTTCATAACTAACAGCATCGCGAATAGCGTCTTCATTAAAACGAATAACATGGCTTTCTATTGGGTAACGATTAGGTGGTGGCGTTGTAATAACTGATAAATCTCGAGCAGCCATTAAACTAAATTGAAGCGTTCTAGGTATTGGCGTTGCTGTAAGCGTTAATACGTCAACATTATCTTTTAATGTTTTTAATTTTTCTTTTACGGCGACACCAAACTTTTGTTCCTCATCAACAATCAACAAACCTAAATCCTTAAATTTTACGTTTTTATTCACAAGTTGATGGGTGCCAATAATAATATCTACATTGCCTTTTTCTAAACCTTCAAGAGTTTCACGTTTTTCTTTAGCCGTTCTAAATCGATTGACATAATCGACCGTAACAGGAAAATCCTTTAAGCGCTCCTTAAACGTTCTAGAATGTTGATACGCTAAAATAGTCGTGGGAACTAAAACAGCAACTTGCTTACCATTGTCAACGGCTTTAAATGCTGCACGAATAGCGACTTCTGTCTTCCCAAAACCAACATCACCACAAACCAGTCTATCCATAGGACGCTCACTTTCCATGTCTGCTTTAATATCTGCAGTTGCTGTACTTTGGTCTGGCGTATCTTCATAAATAAAAGAAGCTTCCAACTCATGTTGCATATAACTATCTGGGTTGTACTGATAGCCTTTTTCTGTTTTACGCTTTGCGTAAAGTTTTATCAAATTAAATGCGACATGTTTTACACGCGCTTTGGTTTTCTGTTTTAAAGTTTTCCAGGCAGTACTACCAAGTTTATATATTTTAGGTGGTTTTCCATCTTTACCATTAAACTTAGTGATTTTATGAAGTGAATGGATACTTAAATATAAGACATCCCGTTCTCCATAAACTAATTTTATCGCTTCTTGTTTTTTGCCTTCTACATCTATTTTTTGTAAACCTCCAAAACGACCAATCCCATGATCGATATGTGTTACATAATCGCCAATGTCTAAATTTGTAAGTTCTTTTAAAGTAATGGCTTGCTTTTTGGCATAACCATTTTTAAGATGAAATTTATGGTAGCGTTCAAAAATCTGATGATCTGTATAGCACGCAATTTTATTGTCATTATCAATAAAACCCTGGTGTAAAGACAGTACAATAGTTTGATAAGAAACCTCTTCTTCAACATCATCAAAAATATCATGGAAACGTTTTGCTTGTTGTTCGCTTACACAAGCAATATAATTAGTAAAACCTTTGTTGTGATTGGTATTTAAGTCTTCTATTAATAGATTGAATTGTTTATTAAATGAGGGTTGTGGTGTGGTGTTATGTTGAATAATTTGAGGTTCTTCACTATGTTCAGAATGACAAAAGACACTCTTTGTTCCAAACTCAATAATTGAAAAATCTAATAATTGTTTTTTTAATAAGGTTGAATTACAAAATAACTCATTTGGTTCGGCATGTTTAATCTCTGTTGACAGGGTTTTAAAAGCATCTTCTGCTTTACTGTAAAAATCATCAATTCTTGAAAAGAATAAATCTGCATTTTTTAAACAAACTACTGTTTTCTGGGCAACATATTTTAAAAAGCTTTGTCTTTTTTCTTCTAAAAATTTATTGGCAACGTTTGGAATGATATTAATTTTCTTAATCTGTTCTATTGAAAGCTGTGTTTCTACATCAAAAGTTCTTATACCATCTACCTCATCACCAAAAAACTCAATTCTATAAGGTTCGTCATGCGAAAATGAAAACACATCCACAATACCACCACGCACTGAAAACTCTCCTGGTTCGGTCACAAAATCAACACGTTTAAATTGATATTCGAACAAAACTTCGTTGACAAAGTCTATAGACAGCTTTTCTCCAATCGATACTTTTAAGGTATTGCGTTCCAGTTCTTTTCTGGTCACTACTTTTTCAAAAAGTGCATCTGGGTAAGTAACGATGATTGCTGGTTTTTTTCGTGAGTTAATACGATTTAAAACCTCGGCACGTAATAGCACATTAGCGTTATCTGTTTCTTCTATTTGGTATGGTCTGCGGTAGCTTCCTGGATAGAATAGCACATCTTTATCTCCGCAAAATTGTTCCAGATCGTTTAAATAAAACGCCGCTTCTTCTTTGTCGTTAAAAACAATTAAAAAAGGTTTGTCGGCTTGTTTAAAAGCACTAGAAATCATAAATGAAAAAGAAGACCCTACAAGCCCTTTTAAATGTGTTCTTGTTTGGGGTTGGGCTATAGTAGTTTGCAGATTTTGCGTTTGCAAAGTCTGTGCGTAGGTTTGTTCAAGCATGATTTTACTCACCCGATTTTTGTGTTTTAATACTACAAATATAGGATTTACAGTCTTTTTAGAAGTCAAAAACAAATGAAATTTAGAAGTTTTTAAAGATCCTGATTATATATTAAGCCTATCGACAGGCAGAGGTTGAAGTTACATCCTTTCTAAAATGCAAAAAGCACCTCTTTTCTCTATATGTTCTTTGCATATTTTTTATTTGTTAATATTGAGCAGAATAGGATCTACTTTATCTTATTTTCATTTCATTTTATATAAAAAATATGTAGGTTTGCACGACTTTAAACAAAAACAAGAATATATGTCGTTTTCAAATTTATTTGATGGTGGATTTAAAAAGCGTAATGAGAACCATTTCGCTGCCATTGTACGTGTTGCCATGGATGATGGCATTATTACTGATGAGGAGCAAGCCTTTTTAGACCGTTTAGCACAAAAACTAGAGATTGGTCAAGAAGATTATAAAGCTATTTTAAAGAATTATAAATCTCACCCTATAAATCCACCTGTATCTTACGATATTCGTTTAGAGCGTTTATACGATTTAGTGCGTATGGTACATGTCGATACGATTAATGGAGATTCTGAAAACTTACTATTGAAAAAAATCGGTGTTGGTCTTGGCTTTCATGCTGTTAATGTAAAATACATTATCGACAAGGCTTTAACCTTAGTAAATAACGGTGCGGATTTAGACACTTTTACTCATGAAATAAAACATATGAATGAATAGATACTAATTCTATCATTTTTTATAATATAAAAAATGCACTAGTCAAAAACTAGTGCATTTTTTTATTCTTGATTATCTACTTGTGATTTCAACCATTCTTCATTTGATTGTGAGAAAGAGATGTCTTGTCTTGCCATAACTACATGTTATTCTTAGACTTTTTCAATATTCTATTTCAACATTAATTGTTGAAGCTCCTTGAAGTTTGGTCCATTTTCCTTGACTATTTCTTCTTGAATACCCTTTCCCTTTGGTTAATATTGCTCCAATATAAACATTGAGCGGATTTTCAAAATCAGGAATAAATTCCACACCAACAAAAAAATCTTCTTCAATATAAATGTATTTTTTTGTTAAATCAATTTGAAGCCAACCAGGCTTAATTTGTTTCTTCTCCAAAATATTTTCAAAAACTATTCTCTCACCTGGCACATTATCTACATTTTTATAAAAATTTATTCTCACAAAACTGCTATCAGATTCAAAACCCCTCCTTAAATAGATATTCACATATTTTATTCTTACCGTTTTCTCAGGAATATTTATTCTTTGAGCATTTTCTATGATATCATTATCCTCTGAGATTCCACCAAGCCATAATAAAGGATTGTAACTTTTAACTCCAATTTTTCTGTTTTTTTTCTTTTTGTTTGAAACTATAACCTCGGAAAGTTCATTCATTTTAGGGTCGAGTAAAATAGTTTTATTTTTTACGGTTTCAATTGAAATTTTAGTGGAACTATATTTTATATGACTAATAGTTAAGCTATCTTTTAGAAATTCTTTTGAAACCTCTAGATTAAACTCTCCGTTTTGATTAGAAACTGTCCCTTTATTTTTATTTAATATTCCAATATTTACAAATTCAATAGGTTTTTTAGTTTCAGAATCAATTATTAAACCACTCATTGTGATGTTTTGTGTGTATCCAAAAAAGCTTAGTGTAAGGGTTAATACTATCCATACTATATTCCTCATAATAACAGACCTTATTTATTATCAATAATAAATAAATGCTTTTTCAAGATTGTTAAGAATATGATAATTGGGAAATATTTAAATAATGGAGATAGCAAAGCTTCTCTTTATAATATATTTATTTCTTACTCTTTCTCAGCACCAGATACAGTCGAGTACTAGCAAAGGTTTAAAACTTTCCATAACTAACACCAATTACAAACTGGCGGTAGCGGAGGGTTGACATAAAATGTAAACGACAATTATTTTTGTCCGTAATATGAAAACCAAATATATCCATAAACAACTTGTTGTTATCCAATTTAATGTAATATTTTTACGACAATTTACAGGTATACAATTCATTTTAAACTAAAGATCAAATTTACTTAAGTAATGATAACTTAAAACTACATTAACTTAATTATTAGTTCAAAACCTTAATTATGCATTTAAAACATTAATACAAAAAATCCTTTTTACATGAAAAAACCTATTTTTTTATTCTTTTTTATTCTATTCGTTATTAATAGCGCATTTATCTACTCACAGGAAACTGTGTATGCTGATATAAAATATGGATTTAATCCTACAAGTTCTCAACAATATTTCTATAATGCCATCAATAATGAAAAAGGTAAAGGAAACACCTTAATTTTTAAAAATATGGGCTCTCCATGGTACATAGAAGACCCTTTAAGATTATTTGATGTAAATAATTTGACAATTATTTTTGAACCTGGATGTGTTATCGAAGCCAAGCAAGGGTCGTGGAAAGCGGGTGAAAAATTAATTGAAATTCTTAGAGCAGACCAACTTAATATTATTGGGTACGGAGCGACTTTTAAAATGTATAAATCCGATTTTCAAACTATACCTGATGGAACTCAAACATCTATACTAGAGTCTGGACACAGTGTTTCAATAGTAAAAGCTTCTAATATCTCTATAAAAGGATTAACACTCGATGGAAGCGGTGGAGATGGTATTTACGTTAAGGAATGGAAAAATGGTTTAATTGAAGATCTAGATGCATTGAACCATACAAGACAAGGTATTTCTATAATTTCTTGTAATGAACTTGATGTTCGCCATTGTCGATTTAGAAATACATCTGGCCGCGCTCCAGAGGCTGGAGTTGATATAGAACCAAATAATAATCAAGATAATATATTGGGTTGTAGATTTAGCTATTGTTCGTTTACAGGCAATGATTGGGTAGGAATGGCTGTTGCTCTTTCTTACACTAATTTTGAAGCAGAGCCTATTGATGTTAGCTTTAAACATTGTTATTCAGCAAATAATAATGTCGAATCCAGATATAAGCAAGGTGCCATAATTGGTAGTAAAAGTGGTTTTATAGAAAAGAAGAATGACTCTACAGGAGATATAATATTTATAGGAAAGGTAGATGAAGCAGTTAACGGAAAAGTCCTTTTTGAGAACATTGCAATTGATGGTAATCCCTATGAGTTTTTTGCAAGCAGAAAACAGTTTGAAGGCTATACCATAGAAATGAACAACATAGCAGCCATCAATATACAACAACAAGCAAACCCTGGAGATACTGACAAAGAACCTTTAATAAATTTTGAAACACCATCCTATTATCAAGATTCAGGAAATGGTGGGATCTATTTCAATGATGTACTAATACATACTACCAAAGATGTATTACCGCTAAAGGTTCGAGGAACTTATTCAAATACACCCTCTCAGGGAAATTATTTAGGATTGAAAAGAATAGACGGAAATGTTACTATTGTAGAACCACATAGTAATGACCCATTATATATAAATTATGACCCTATAAATAATGAAGATGTTACACTTAGTTTTAACAGCCAAACAAGTCTACCAGAAACTATTGTCACAATAGAAGCTACGGCTTTAGAGGCTTCAAAAACGGGAGCTCTAGGCATTGCTACTATAAAAAGAACTTCTCAAAGAATAGACTATCCCTTATTTGTAAAATACAAAGTAGAAACTACAGATGTAATAGAAGGAGATAATATTCATTATTTAACAGGAGCTGTTGTTATAAAAGCTAATGAAACAGAAGCTGTAATTCAAGTAGCAGCACGTCAAAATAATAAAATAGAAGACAATAAATCTATCTCCCTAAAACTAGAAGAAAGAGCCTTATATACTATTGGTTCCAACAATACAGCTCAAATTTATATCGTGGATAAAGGAGGAAAATTATACGTTAATGATATACTTGGTCAAGTTTCTTCGTATTCTGAAAGTGATCATGGAAAGCATGAAACATTTGAAGATAATATGGCTTTATTACTCAAAAATAAATCTTGGAAAAAAATAGAGATTAATCAATCTGTTACAAAAAACACTATTCTAGAATTTGAATTTAAGATTGATCCAAATGATCCTGGACGTATCCATGGCATTGGATTTGACAATGACAACCAATTGTTTTATAGTGATTTAGTTCATTTTTTCCAATTAGCAGGAACCTACAGATATGACGAAACAGATGCTAATGACGATCCCATTTATAATTATTACACCGAGGTTTCAGAACTCAACCAAATCTTTGCTAATGGATGGGTAAAATATTCCATACCTATTGGCGATTATTTTACTGGCGATTTTAATTACTTAACATTTGGTTCTTCAAGTAATAATGGTGAAGAAAGCTATTTTAGAAACATTGTAATCAGAGAAGCCGATAAATTTAAAGTAAGCGGCTTACCTAAGACGGTAACATCATATTCAGTTGAAGACACAGGAAGTTATGAAACGTTTGAAAGCGGAAATAGTTTAAGACTCAAAGATAAAGCTAAAAAGAAAGTAGAGGTTAATCAGTCGATTACAGAAAATACCATTCTGGAATTTGAATTTAAGATTGATCCAAATGATCCTGGACGTATCCATGGCATTGGATTTGACAATGACAACCAATTGTTTTATAGTGACTTAGTTCATTTTTTCCAATTAGCAGGAACCTACAGATATGACGAAACAGATGCTAATGACGATCCAATTTATAATTATTATACAGAGGTTTCAGAACTCAACCAAATCTTTGCTAATGGCTGGGTAAAGTATACCATTCCTCTTGGTGATTATTTTACTGGTGATTTTAATTATCTAACATTTACTTCTTCAAGCAATAATGGTGAAGAAAGTTATTTTAGAAATGTTTCCATTATTAATACGGTATCTACAAAAATCAATACTGCAAAAAGAATTTATAACAATAAAGAAGAGAAAGGTCTAACAGTTTATCCTGTTCCTGCATCAAATCTTCTTATAGTAAATGGTATTCATGAAAACACTGAATTACATATTCTAAATTCTTTAGGACAAATTATTGAAAAAATAAGTGGTTCGGGAGATTTAGAACTTAACATTGAAGAGTATACAAAAGGCATGTATTTTATAGTAGTAAAGAAAAGCAACGAAGTCATTAAATTTATTAAAGAATAAAAACTATTATAGAGTAAATAAAATTAGGCTGTCTGAAAAGGCAGTCTTTTTTTTGCATAAATACTTAACTTTAAAAATGAGTAGCGAAGTTTAAAACATAAGCCTCACCAGTTACAAACTGGTGGTATCGGGGCAATGTTTCTATATTATACCTCCTCATTTAGTTCTTCAATAGTTTGATCTAAATCGTGCAACACGCCAGCATATTGTTTAGCATTCATTTTGACGATAAAGGGTATAGCAAAAATCATAATCATAAGAAATAGTGAAAAATATGATTCAAAGATATATGGCCCACCAGATGAAAAATTCATATTACTAATCCCCCCAATCTTCATCAATGTATCAATCTCAACGAATACGAATATAGCAATCAATGATATTGTACCTATCCAATTGCCTTTTTTCGTTATAGCTTTAAAATAGGATTTCACATTTATCAGCGATTCTTTCAGTGTACCAGTATTGTACGTATGCTTAATAAAATTCAAATTTCTTTTTAAGCTTATCAGAGCATAAATCATAAATGCTTCAATAAGACATGGAATAAGATATGGTCCACCCAGTCCTGAACTTGTTTTGGGGAGTAGACCCAAGCTATCACGATATATAAGAAATAGTACAACAAGTAGCATGAAGACTACTATACCTGCATAAACCTTGAAGTCAAGCTTGTGTTTTCTTTGTAATTTACTGATAACCCCATTGCCTTTTTGCGTGATTATTTCTAAAATATTTTCTTTAGCCAAATTCTTATCTATTAATTTTTCTTCGGCAAGAGTGTTCCATATTCTTTTTAATTCAACTGTTTCCATATTCAAATGATTTTAAAATTTCCGACTTAATTCTTTTTATTTTAACTCCTGTATTACTTTTTGAAATACCTATTATTTCAGAAATTTCCTTGTAGCTATATTCATCGAGATACAAAGTAATTATGGCTCTATCAACTTCTGATAGTCTGCTAATAGCTTCGTACAATTTTTCCTGATTGGTACAATTTGTATCATCGTTATGTGACATGTAATGTGGATTGACCTCAGATAATTTCACTTGCTTCAATTGCTTTTTTTCTTTCCTTGTAATGTCAATAGCTGCATTAATGCAAACTCGATACATCCAAGTAGAGAATTTGGCAGTGCCATTAAAACTAGGAAATGCCTTCCACAATTGAATAATAAGCTCTTGATAATAATCCTCCTTTTCAAGTCTATCTCTAAAATATAAATTACATATTTTATGAACTATTCCTTGGTTTAGGTATAACAACTCGGTAAACTTCTCTTTCATTAATTACTAATTAAATTCTGCCCAATAAGACGGATATTAAATGTCAAATATTACAAATACAGGAAATATTTTTGAAAAGTTGTCGGAAAATCGCTAATGGAGATTTAGGGTTTGTGTAATTTGCTAAATGTGTGGTGTTTTTTCTTCGCCCCGACATAAAACCTAACAGTTTCGCACTGACTTTAGTTTTATGCTTAAACTTTTGTTTTATCACTTAATCCGCTGTTAATTATAAACCTTATTAGCGGTAGTTTAATTAAAGGCATACGGCGGCTATACAAAACACCTCTTAATGTTTTAACCAACCAGCGATACTTCTCCTATCTCGTGTAAAGGAAGCATGGACTTCATGCTCCGTTTCATCACTTCGAAATAAAACCATTTGCCCTCCTAAAGGAGAAATATTTATTTGCTCCCCATCTTTTAGATACAAAGAAAGCATGCCACCATCTTCTTCCTTCCATTCCTCATGTTATTTAAATTTTACCTAAGCGTATAGATCTACAAAGAGCATTTTCCAAAGAACGTTATTTTATAATCTAGGATTTAGAAAAGGGCTTTACATAGGATGCGTTGTTATCCAACATTTTCATTATTTATATCATCTGTTATAATTGCTTCTACGCTCAATAGTTCCTGTATAAAAGAATAAACTTCTACTAAATCCCAAATTGGTTCCATTAATTCTCTTATTGAAGTTATCGTGATATATTCCAACTTATTCAACTGTCTAATTAATTGTGGTAACATGGGATGGTTTTTTAAAACTATGCGATGACCTCTTGCAAAAATCAAAGTTTCTTTGGTGTTTGGTAAATCTATATGGATTGGAAATACTTCTTTTCCTCTAATCGAAAAAGTTTCTATTTGAGGTATTCTAGCATGTGTTTTATTTGATATTCTTCGAATACCTCCGTTACTTTTCAAACCTAGTATTTTTCTAGTTAACGCAATTTCTATCTTTTTCTGAATAGAATGAAAATCGAGCACATCATTCAAGTCAGACTGAGACGTATTCAATTTTATTGGTTTTTGATATTCAACATGATTTAATAACGCTTCTTTTGCCGTTTCCTTTATGATTTCATTTTCGAATCGATCTTTAGGAGGATTGACATAATCCAATACAAAACTTAAAGAAAATTTCGGAGTGTTACCAATATGGTATACATAATGAGGAATAACCATAGCATCACCTGGTTCTAATTCATAAGCTTTACCTTCTGTAAGCATTTCAGAAACATTATGAAAAACTTCAGAATTATGTTCGATTGAGTTGTATTTTGGATCATCCCATGTATAGAATTCTTTATTCTCAGGCCCTAGATGAAATAAGATTCCGTCTTCTCCAGTAGATTCCTTATGAATGCCAAATGGTGTAAAACCATAGTTTCCCATAAAAAAAAGAAAAGACAAACCATCAAGAGGCAATCCCGAAATTTCTAACAAGGGACGAACAATAGTGGCCGCTTTTTCGGCAAAGGAATTACTGTATTCTTCCAAACCTATGAGAACCATACCAAACTTCTGGTCACCAAAAATTTGTTGAGACCAATCTTCAAGGGAATGCTCCAAATTAGGTGGATTAGCTATCATTTTTTCAATAACATCATTTCGAAGTTCATTATTGATATAGGTTTTCAAACCAACATGTAGGTCCTCCTTAGCCAAAAAACCTTTCAAAACTTTAATTAACAATAATTTTATTTCAGAGATATCATTCGTTGAAACTAATTGTTTTGCTTGCGTAGGTTTACTAAGGTTATTAGAATTATCTAAAAGAGATTTCCAAGTACTTGAATTCATGATTTATAAGTTATTGAAGCAGGTTCGATTGTTGTTAATATTGGCTAACAATTTATACAAACCAAATATAAAGGAATATTCTTCAGGGTTGAATTATAATTTTATAACACGCGTTGCTAACGAACGTTAGCCAGAGATGTTAAAAATATAACAGCCACAAGTTACAAACTGATTGTAGTAGGAGCCAATGTTGTGGTTTGTTATTTTTTTCTTTCCTCTAATTTTTTTATTGAAATACTTATCTCTTCTTGGCTCATTTGGTTTCCGCAATAACGACAAATTTGAGCTTCAATTTTAATCAATTCTTTGCATTTATCACATTGTTTTCTTGGGTCAATTCCGTACCTCAAAATTAAATATGCAATCCATCCAGTCATTGGGTGAAATCCAAAAAGCATCCAAAGTTTAGAAACTCCTTTGATTTTCGCCCATTTTAGGCCGAACCAAATAGGAATAAACCAGAGGAAAAATATAATCAGTAATGCAACTGCAAAACCAATTACACCTTCAAATATGTTTTCCATAATAGATTTTAATAGTCTTTGTTTTCCTTTTTCAAGAGTATTTTTAATAAACCACAACAATTATATAAACGCAATTTATTGTGTTTATTTTTACATATAAAAACCAAATATAAAGGAATATCTTCAGGATTGAATTATAATTTTATAGCACGGGTTGCAAACGAACGTTAGCTGGCGGTAGTTTTTTATTTATCCTATTTATTATTCCTTTGGTTTTAGAGTTTCAATTACTTTCGCATCCACCCAAAACATATTTACGTCATCATATTTGTCGGTTGACTTTACTTTTCCCACATTCCTGTTAAAGAAAAGGTATTTACCATCTGGAGTTACACGAGCACCATTTTCTGAAGAAGCTGTATTAATCTTATCACCTAAATTAATTGCTTCGCTCCAAGAGCCATCATACTGCCGAAAACTAACATAGATATCTGCATTTCCATATCCGCTTTCTCTTCTTCCGTCCCAAAGAATATAAGATTCATCGGGAGCTATAAAAGGATGTGCATTAGCTGTTCCTGCATTAATTTCTTCTCCAAATAATTTGGGCTCTTCTCGTTTTCCGTCAATTATTCGAGAATACCGAAGCACACCTTCGCCCATTGCATCAAAGACATATGTTCCACTTGCTGAAGAAGAAAGCTGCATTATAGGTATACTATCTATAATGGAATGGAGGTTTTTTATTTCTGACCAATCTCCGTTTTCCATCCGCTCCTTATATTTTCTGCCAAGGTGCATTATCTTTCCATCAGAGGAAATTAAAGGTTCTCCTACTCTTGGTGAAATTATTGAGTCTTGCCATTTATTATCTAAATATCGATAGACCATAAATTTCATTGCTTTTTCTTCTTCTGTCTCTCCAACCTCTCTTATGAAATAAAACTCTTTCAGGTTAGGTGTAAAAACACCACTTATTTCCCAATTATCCGTTGACACTATTCCAGGTGCGAAAGGCTCTGGTATTAGTCCAGGAGGCTTTTGACCTAGATAAACATTTTCAAAGGTTGGGGAATCAATTTCATCAGAATTCGAGCTTTTGTTTTTGCATGAAATTAAAACCATTACAAATACTGATAATATTAATCTGTCAATTTTCATCATATTTTTATTTCTAATTACCGTCAACGGTTTTAATAAAAAGTCGTTTTAATGCTTTTTATTTTGTGTTAACTCTCGTTTGTTTCTTAATTCAGTTTATCTCTTTTAATTCGTATCTATCTTCATCCTCCATATTGGGAGGTGGGACAAGGTGAGCATGTTCAGAATCATATATTTCACCTGACACTTTTTCTATTTTATAGGACGATTCTTGAGATTCTGAAACTATACTAATGCCATAGTAATTATCATATTCGCGAATTATCATATTATCCTCAAAATTCGTGATATCGATTGAGCCAATTTCACCACTTTTATTAATTGCTTCAAGAACAAATTGAATATTCATCTTTACTTCTTTTGTTTCTTTATAGAATGAAATAATCTTTTCACTATAATCTACAGGGTTAGAAACTCGGTTCCTAGAAATAATTCCCTTTACAAGACCTATTCCAACATCAGAATAAAAAACAGTTTTTTTGGGAAGGTATTTGATTAGATTGGAAAATGATACCCAAACTTCTTTACCGTCTGTCAATACTTTGATTTGGCTAAAATTCTCTATGCTTACTCCTCCATCAGGTGGCAATGCTGCTTTTTCAATCTTCTTTAAAGCTAATTGTATGATAGAATCTTTTCCTAAAAGTATAATTTCTTCTACGTCTTTATCCATTTCAGTATCTTGAGAATAACAAGTGGTATAATTTAATATTAAATTAAAAAGGATAAGTATTTTGAATATTTTCATTACGAATCTTCTTATAATAGTTAACGATTATATAAACGCAATTTATTGTCTTTATTTCTTGATATTTCCAGGTAAACGCAATAAAGCATGTTTATTTTTTTTAATGAAATAAGTTTTATATTTTTTTCTAGTCCAAAACTGTTTCGCCTTACTCAAATCCAAGTTTCCGTTTTCTTTTATCCGATAAAGTTTTTCCTTTTTCCAAAATAATTTTCGTGGTGGATTCTGTCTATTTTGTCCGCCACTTGAAATTTCGGAAAGAATATATTCATTAGGTTCAATTCGCTCAATTTTTTGGTCGGCTGATAAAACTAATGAATCATTAATTGTCTTATGAGAAGAATTTATTAATCGCACGGTATCCTTTACTAGTATTGTTGTTAGATAAATTGTGTCATTTTTGGATTTCCATTTTCCAGTTGTCCAGCTTGATGAAAGGTCAAATCTGTAATTGTGGATAAAAGTAGAGTCAGCTTTTAATTCAATAGTTTCATGAAAACGGACATAGTAAAATCCAACGTGTTTATCCTGTGCAAGGCAAGCTTTAGAAATAAGTAAAATCAGGATTAATTCAGTTAGTCTCATTTTTTGTCAACTTGTGTACAACAATTATATAAACGCAATTTATTGTGCTTATTTCTTAATATTTCCAGATAAACGCAATAAAGCATGTTTATTTGTACATATACAAACCAAATATAAAGGAATATCTTCAGGGTTGAATTTTAATTTTATAACACGCGTTGTAAACGAGTCTTAGCGTGAAGTGTTAAAAACATAGCCGCCACCAGTTACAAACTCGCGGTAGCGGGGTTCTTTTCTAGCGTTTAGTTTGGGGAATGCAGACCGATTTTATTTCCTTCCGAGTCAAGAAATAGAGCGTAATATCCGCTTTCATCTGCGTGAAGTGATTTTGGAACAATTATTTCTCCACCATTTCTCTCAACTTTATCAAGAATAATTTGAAGGTTATCTCCACCATTTAAGTATATAGTTACACCATTAGATGAAGGTTTATAGCCTTCTGCTCTAATAATAACTCCTGTAATCATTTGTTCTTCATAAGGGAATATGCCCATTTCCATTTCATGCATTTCCATTTTCTCAATTTTAAGGTCTAAAATTGCTTGATAAAAATTTACTGCTCGTGAAATATCCGTTGCTGGAATTTCAAAAATTGAAATATGACTTTTCATTTCTTTTGTTTTTTGATTAATATTATATTCAACCGAGATAGTGTCGGTTTTAGGTTTGTTTTTGTTGTTACAGGCTGTAATGCTAAAGGAAAGAATTATGGCTGTATAGAGAATGGATTTTTTCATTATTGTCCTGTTTGTTTTGACAAGACAAATTTAGATTACGTTCAATTACCAAAATTGTAAAAATGCGACACGAAGACTACTTATAGAAAAGGGTAGAAAGTGTCATACTCTCATTACCTAAAAACTCCTTTGGGTTAATTCCAGTAAACTCCTTAAAGTCTTTAGTAAAATGTGCTTGGTCGAAGTATTCACTTTCATATGCTATGTCAGTCAAGTTTTTAGACTTTTTATTAAGAAGCATTTTTAGTGCAGTTTGCAGTCGGATTACTTTACCCAACTGTTTAGGACTAACACCAATTTGTTTTATAAATTTTCGCTCAAGTTGCCTCCGCTTTGATAAATCTTCTTTAAGAATTTCGCTTATGGAAGCACTTCCGTTTGTTGCTAAAAGGGCATCAATAGTAGTTTTTACAATATTGTCGATTGTAGTTTTTTCGTTTAACTTATCTAAAAGAAAATCTTCAATTATTTCTATTCGTTCACTACTATTCGTTGCCTCTATAATTTTTTGTTCCAATTGGTTTGCTATTTTTTCTCCAAATAACAATTCTATTGGCGTTTCCTTATTCGCCAAGTTCTTAATCGGCATTGATATGAAATTAGCAAAACCGTAAGGATAAAAACGAATTGCAAAAGTATTTACATATCCTGTCGGTTCAATATAAAATGGCTCAATTATATGTCCAAGAACCATTGCTCGAGGTTGTATAATGAATTCATTTTCGGAAGTGTATCGTTTAATATCGTCTCCAAGTATAAAAGCCATTTCAATTGTTCCGTCTGGAATTATCCGCTGTTTTTGTGTATCAGATTCTGCTGGAACTTCTAAAGTCCAATAACAACTTATAAGCGATTTCAAGTCAGAATTTGGTAGAAATGTTTGGTAGCTCATTGATTGCTGCTTTTTTGAATGACACACAACAATTATATAAACGCACTTTATTGTGTTTATTTCTTAATATTTCCAGATAAACGCAATAAAGCATATTTATTTTTACATATACAAACCAAATATAAAGGAATATCTTCAGAGTTCAATTATAATTTTATAGCACCCATTACAAACGAGTGTTAGCTTGAGATGTTAAAAACATAACCGCCACCAGTTACAAACTGGCGGTAGCCTTAAAAAAGAGCTTTTTGAGTTAAGTTTTGTGTTTTTTAGTGCCTTGTGCAACGATTACCATTGTTATATGTTTTTACTATTATTTCAGACAAATATTTAAGTCACTCATTGAAATATCGATTTCGCCACGACCACTTTCGAATATTTTTTTATTATTCTGATTAATCATAAGATATATTTCAGGTTGCTCTGCATTATCGAGATATTCTTCGCAATTAGTATAGCTTATATTTTCATTAATAAAAGAGAAAATACCAAAGGGTAACAAGTTCTCGTTTTCAAACATTTCATCTCCTAATTCGTCTTCTATAATTCCTTTGTAGGTGTCATCTAAATACTTCCAATTAAAAATGACCCCTTGCCATTTTTCACTCTCGTAACTAATGATACAAGGTTTATTGTCAAATTTGGATAAGAATTTTTCTATCTCATTTAATTTCATATCTTTTGTTTTTTTGTTTCGATTTTCGTAGTCAATTTATTAATATCCTTCTTGCGTTTTCTCTGTCCAAAAAGTCTCAATTAAATTTTCTTCTTCGGAACTTAATTTAATGTATTTAGAAATGGAATTGATTAGTTGCTCTTTCATTCAAATTGTTGCCAACAATTATATAAACGCACTTTATTGTGTTTATTTCATGATATTTCCAGATAAACGCAATAAAGCATATTTTTTTGTACATATACAAACCAAATATAAAGGAATATCTTTAGGGTTCAATTATAATTTTATAGCACGCGTTGCAAACGAGTCTTAGCATAAAATATGTAAACTTTTTTTAGGACGAGACAACATAACCGCCACCAGTTACAAACTGGCGGTAGCGGGAGTAGCCAACGTTTATGTATAGTGCGTATCCCGCAGGGTATGCACTATTGGCATTAGTGTTTTACTCTTTTATAGTTTAAGGTATTTCCCCTTCCAAGATAAGAAAGAGATAGATTCTCTTCATCAATGGAAATAATATACCAGCACAATTTACTCTTTAGCCCAGAGATATAATCATCTTCTTTAGATGCTGTGCCCTCACCATTTATACAAGTGTTAGATAAAATATATTCTTCAATATCCTCAACTCCTATATTGGTTTCTATCATCAAATTACTTGTAAATTCAACAAAATTATTTTCATCATCAGTGCTTTTCCATTGACCTATAAGCAGACTTTTACGTAGACCTTCTTTTACAAACCTTTCATTTGTTATCGGATCATAATGCCCCCCTCTTCCGTCATCAGAATAGGAAATAACAGTAGGGTTTTCAGATACTATCTCTAGCTCAAAATCCCCTGAATTGTTTTTGCCTTTCAAAACACCTGAACTGTCATCTGCGGGAACAAAATAATCTTCATTACTGAATCTAATAGTATAGCCATTTTCATCTTCCTTTTTTATTTGAAAACATGTAGGATCAATAGGGCTAGATGAATTTTCTTTCTTCCAGTTTCCAATAAAACTGCCATCTGAAATATGCTTATCCTCTTTTTTGATACTAAATATTAAATTCTTTCCTTGAAACGCTCCTTTGTTATCAATTGTAAATTGATCCTCTTTCCAAACTTCGTCTTCTGATGGCTCTTGGTCATAGTTGGCCCTGTACATTGTTCTGCTAATGGTATCTTTTGAGATATTTGATTCCAAATGGGTAAAGCTTTCAATATAATCCCCTTGTGTAATTAAAAGGAAATCAATCATACGCCCCTTTTTATCATAATTAACCAAGTACGATTCATGCCAACTGTTTCTATCTTCAAAGCCAATAATAAAAGTGTAATAATCAGTTGAAAAATTAACTGATGCAGTAATCAGACAGTTTCGATTTGAATTAACTGTTGGTTTTATTTTAGATAAATCTAATGTATTGAAAAAAGACTGATTGATAGTTTTCTGTAATTTGACATGCCTATCATTTTCTAAATCAATAGTGTTTTCTTGTATCTCTTTTTCTATTAAGAATTTTTCAGCTTTGTTAAGCTGCTTGTTTTCAATCAAAAAAGATTTTACCTCAAATGGTACTTGTTTAGGTTCTTCAATTATATTATCAGTAACCTTAGAAGTTTCAAACTGTTTGTTGCCTTCTTTTGAATTGTTGCAAGCGCTTAGCAGTAGCATTGAAAGGCTTATAAGTAGTACTATCTTATTCATTGATTTTTCTATTGGAAGTTGATCTTAGATTTCGTCATATTAATGCCAACAATTATATAATCGCACTTTATTGTATTTATTTCTTAATATTTCCAGATAAACGCAATAAAGCATATGTATTTGTACATATACAAACCAAATATAAAGGAATATCTTCAGGGTTCAATTATAATTTTATAGCACGCGTTCCAAACGAGCGCTAGCCTGAGATGTTAAAAACAGAACCGCCACCAGTTACAAACTGGCGGTAGCGGGGTTTTTTAGTGCCTTGCGCAACGATTACCAGTGTTGGTGGTAGTTTTTTATTTTGGTTGAATTGTGTAAAAGTCATAAGTAGCTTTTGCAATATCCGCTATAATCTTATCATTAGCTTTAGAATTTTCTTTCGAGTCTGTTACAAAAACACTAATTATAAAATATGTCCCATCTGGTAAAAAGACAATTCCGATATTATTTACAGCACCAGTAATTCCAGTTTCTTTATTTATGCCAGAAGAGCCTGACTTGTGTGCAACAATAGTTTCCTCTGGTAGTTGTCCTCTTATCCTGCCTTTTGCTGTTGTTGTTTCTTTATTTGTTTTCCAAAAAAAATCATAACTGCTTTTTGAAAGTAAGTTATTTTTATTCTCAAAAAATAGTTTAAGTGTCTCACTTGAGGCATTCGGGGTTGTCCAATTTTGGAACATATTTTCCCACTTTGCTTGCATTTCTTCTTCATTAAACCTAATCTGTATCTCTTCTATACCACTCTTTTTTATACATTTTTCAACTGTTTTAGGTGTTCCAATAAGTCGTATTAAAACATCACAAGCTGTATTGTCACTGTGAGAAACTGTATATTGAATTAATTTTTCAATTGTAAAGCTACCTCCATTAGGGTTTTCATCTCTAAGTGGACTCCAAAAGCCTTTCCAAAGTTCTTCCTTATGTATTTCTACTATTTGGTCCAATGATAACTTCCCTTTATCAATCTCTGATAATACAGCTAATGCAATATGAAACTTAAACACACTTTGCATTGGAAATCGTTCATCTCCATTTAATGAAAGCGTATCTTTTCCATTATTCCCGATTATTGAAACTCCAACTACCGCATTTTTTTCAGACACGATTTGCTCAATTTTTTTTCGTAGCAAATCAGTTTTGCTATTTGCTGTCTTACAACTGGTTATAAGTAGAAATAGTAAAGTTGTCAATTGAAATAGTCTGTTCATTCTTTTTTTCTTTTTTAGTCTCATTATTTATCCTTTATTGAGGACGGGTCAAAATTACTACCAACAATTATATAATCGCACTTTATTGTGTTTATTTCTTAATATTTCCAGATAAACGCAATAAAACATATTTATTTGTACATATACAAACCAAATATAAAGGAATATCTTTAGGGTTGAATTTTAATTTTATAACACGCGTTGTAAACGAGTCTTAGCGTGAAGTGTTAAAAACATAGCCGCCACCAGTTACAAACTGGCGGTACGGGGCGATTTATTGGCTTGTGCAACGATTACCATTGTTACCAGCAGTTTTTATTCCACTTTCTCAAATGCGTTCACATTTCCTAAAGACATATATTTTATTTTTCCGTTTTCATTTTTCGTAAATCCCATAATTCTTTTTCCATCATAACTTTTGAATAGAAATGGCTCTACTTGATAAAATTTCCTTCCAAATCCTGATAATGTGTTATCATCATTTGCGGTAAGTTTATAAGTTGTTTGCTGTTCGCTATTAGAACAAGTATAACAAGTAGACATCCATTTATAATTTCCAGTAAATTCGGAAACATCATTATGTATTCTTTCGGGATTTGGATTAATTATATTTTCAGTTCCAAAATGCTTTAATACTTGAGATATAACTTTATTTCTCAAATTTGTATTCTCGTGATGGTGAACAACAAAAATTCCCAAATTAATTTCTGGAACTAACGTTATGAAAGAGCTATAGCCTAACATATCTCCTCCGTGATTAAATGCTTTAAGTCCAAATTGATTTTTTTCGTAAAAACCATACGCGAAACCGAATACTTCCTTATTAACAGAGAGTTGTTGCGTTTGCATAGACAAAGCAGTTTCTGTTTTTAAAATTCTATTATCATTGAATACACCGTGATTAAGATGCATTTGTAAATACTTTCCCATATCTGCGGTTGTGCTATTAATTGAGGAAGCAGGATAAGTATGATACCATTCCCAAGGTTGTGGAACGTTGATACCATTTTTATATTCGTAACCTATTGATAAACTATTTTCTTGACCCTTTGGTAATTCTATACTCGTCATTGACATACCAAGCGGTTTCCAAATATTCTTTTCCAAATATTCTTCGAGAGTAAGTCCGCTAATATCTTGAACTAATAATCCAGCAAGTGCAATTCCAAAAGTTGAATATGCTGATACAGTTCCTGATTTTCTTAGCCGTATTAATTTGCCATCAAGAAAATTTTCTAAAGGTATTTGTTGGTCTTTTTCGTAAATTACTCTGCCTCTTAACTCATCAAATCCTGCACTATGAGTTAAAAGGTGAGAAGCTGTTACTGGTTCATCATATATTGATGGGACTTTGACTGATTTTAAATACTGATTGACATCTTTACTTAAGCTAATTAGGTTTCTGTCTTTAAGTTGAAGAAGTGCGGTTGCTGTAAAGGTTTTTGTTATTGAACCAACTCTAAAAATTGTAGAATCAGGATTAACAGGTTTTGAGTTTTTCCCTAAAGTTGTGTATCCGTAACCTTTTTTGAGCAAGGTTTTTCCATCTTTTACGATGATAAAGGAAGCTCCAGGAATATGTTCGGATTCCATTGTCTTTGTAATTAAAGAATCGAGTTTGCTCTCTAAACCTCCAACCCCATATTCTTTTTTTTGTGAGAATGTAATAATAGATATTAGTGCAAATATTATTGAAAGATAAATTTTCATTTTCTTGGTTTTACGGTAAAGTAAGCAAAGATGAAGATTTAAAATTCGTTTCTATTGTAAAATATTGCACTAAACAGAGAAGAAAGCATTTTGGAATTCCAATGGATTAACTCCAATGAATCGCTTAAAGTTTTTATAGAAATGAGAGTTGTCGTAAAAACCACAGTCGATAGCAACATCAAATATTGGATTTCCATTTTTCAACATTTCTTTGCTTTGCTCAATTTTTTTTAGAAGAATAAAGCTATTAGGTGTCAGTCCTGTTTCTTGCTTGAACAACCGTATGAATTTGTATTTACTTATTCCAAATTGCGAAGCTGTTTTGTTTAATGAGAAAGTATCAAAAGATGTATTATTGATAAAACTTTGAAAAAGTTGTTTTGTTCCGTAGCTATTTTCTTTGTTGTATGAATATATTGAAATTAATGAGGTTAACGCCGATTTTAGCCTTTTCTCAAACTGAATATCACTTTTGTTGAAATTAAGTGATAAAAAATAAAGTTCGTTAAATATTTTCTGGTCATAGATGATATTGTCTTTAAAAAACACATCTTGACCGTTGTTTAGTTTTTTAATTACGTCTGGTGAGACATAGAATGTGAAAAATGAATTCCCAATGAGATTGTCGCAAGGGGTAGCGTGAACTTCTTTGGCATTAGTAATACAAATTGTTCCAACAGGTGCTTTTAAAAATCTATCTGTAAGTTTGGTATTAAAAGTATTTTTTAGAATTAACGAAATGTTGAATGTGTCGTGAGCGTGAAAAGGGAAATCAAGTACACAAGATTTGGCATTTAGCAATTCTAATCCGTCAAGAATAGGAATTCGATAGTATTCATTTATATCTGTTTTATTTTTCAAATTTTTCTATTTTACGTGATGTTGATTCAAATTACTGGTAACAATTATATAAACGCAATTATTGTGTTTATTTCTTAATATTTCCAGATAATCGCAATAAAGCGTATTTGTTTTTACATATACAAACCAAATATAAAGGAATATATTCAGGGTTGAATTATAATTTTATAGCACCCTTTACAAACGAGCATTAGTCTGAGATGTTAAAAACAGAACCGCCACCAGTTACAAACTGGCGGTAGCGGGAGATTTATTGGCTTGTGCAACGATTACCTTTGTTAGCAAATGTATTTTTGTTTCTTTAATATGCCATTTCAAGCACAATTATTTTTCTTATTATTGGATTATTTAAGTCAACATTTTTTTCCAACATTACTTTGGCGGTTAATTGTGGTGAAATAATTCCAGCTCCATTTTTAATTCCGTAAAATTCATTTAAAAACTCACTTTCTTTACTAACTGACTTTATTGCCATTAAATAACTACCGATAAAATTAAATCTAGGTCTTTTAAGTTCGGATTTCGCAATGGAATCAAAGTTGTCGGTAATTTTGATTTGTCCACCACCTCTTGAATATGTATATTCTGTTGTTCCGTCGGGGTTTTTGTATTTAAACCTTGACTTTATATACGGAACAGGACTTTCCAAAAACGGCAAAGAATCCGATTCTATTTTGTCGAAAGAACTATTCTTTAAAACCCAAACTGAATCTGGAAATTCATACATTTCTAGTCGCAAGTCACTTGAATTAAATTTGTGTCTCGCTTTTTGAGATATCTCTTTCCAATTTTCAGTTTTATCATCACGTAATTCGGTTAAAAACTGTCGATAGGCATTTTCAGTGTCCAAATTCGGATATTGTTTTTTTAGAAAATCATTTTCAAAGTCGGAAACAAGGAAGTCTAAAGTTTCAATATTCTCCTTGCCTAAAACTTTATCAAATTCCGATATATCATTCTTATTTTTTTTGTCCGAGCAACTTAAGATTAAAGAAATAAGTATGGATGTTATGATAATCCTCATTCGTCGGTCATATGTTTGCTAACGTTAAATATATGGCATTTAGGGCAGAAAATAAGCGGTTATTTTCAGTTTAGCCACAAGCCAAATCTTTTGTATTTTGTTTTAATTTTTCTCTTTTAATACCAAATCAAAAGATTTGGTGACTTCGCAAATAGACAATAACCTTTCGGTTAAGCACTAATCGCCCTATTTGCTATATATAGTGTTGTGTTTTCGTTATTTTTTATTGTCTATTTTATTTCCATTTTCATCATATCCAGGAGGCCATTCTCCGTATTTAGATTTAAATTCTAAGGGAGTAGCTAGTGTACCCATATTTCCATAAAAAATAGACCTTTCTTTTTGTTCAATTATATTATTCCAAGTTTCATCATCCATTGATTTTTTTTCCAAAAGAAGCTAATTTTTCAGTTTTAGGATAATTTAAGCTTTCTATTTTTTTATTAATCCTCACTTTTTGTTCTGAAGTTAATTTTCTTGCTATTTTTTTCCACAAGTCCGATATTGGATTTTTAATATTCAAAATAGCCAATTTTTCCACATCCAGTTCTGTCAAATTTTTAGGAAATTCATCAGGATTAAATTCATTCATTGGATAAAACTTTTAAGTATAATTTTCTAATGAAACACAACAATTATATAAACGCACCTTATTGCGTATATTTCTTAATATTTCCAGATAATCGCAATAAAGCGTATTTGTTTTTACATATACAAACCAAATATAAAGGAATATATTCAGGGTTGAATTATAATTTTATAGCACCCTTTACAAACGAGCATTAGTCTGAGATGTTAAAAACAGAACCGCCACCAGTTACAAACTGCCGGTAGCAGGGGACTTTCCAAGTTCCGCCAAAGTTTCCTGACCGATGAAGCCCCATTCATTCATAGGTTTTGTTGTAGCACGTTTAGTTTTTATTTAATTTATAAATTTTGGTATATTTCTTTCCTGGCCAAGAAATAAATGCGCGACATAAAAAGTAACTAGTTCCATCATATTTCTTTGTTCGTAATATTGATTCTGCATTTTCTTTTGCCCAAAAGGATTCTGTTAAGTACTTAGAATTATGGTCAATTGAAACAGCGTAATTAACAAAAGTTTTATTTCCAAGTAAGTTTTTTGATAGGTTGTTATAATTAGAAATTACATCTTCATCAATAGACATACTACCTCCTAACATGAAGCCGTTTTTTATTGAATGTATAGAATAAGGAATGTCAAATTTATTTGTCATATATTGAGAATTAAATTGACCATTTTTATTAACAACAATTATTGATGTAATTCCTTTTTGAAGACATGAAAAAGCAATCATTGATTCATTTAGAGTGAAGGGGTTTTCAGGAAAAAAGAGTCTGTCATCATTAATATCACCAATCAATAAGCTCCAATTTATAGATTTAGAGATTCGATTTATCGAGATTAAAAAAGGAGAATGGAGTTCGTTTTTTCTTTGTGCTTTACACAAAAGATAGTAGTTCTCAGAATCAACAGTTAAACTAGCGCATTCAACATTAGTAATGGTTGAATCAAAATCAGTTGGTATTGTTAAATTTGATAGAGATAGCGATGTCTCCTCGAAATTATCTAATTTGTCATTAAGTATTGAAATCTTCTGATTAACCTTAAAAAGGTCATTATTCTTAGGTGATAATTGTTCAGGAGAGATTGATAACATAAATATCCTTGAATCATTTTCCTGAACAGACTGAATGGTTTGCCATTCAGGGATACTGATACTTTTTGCATTCAGAACCATCAAGTCTTTATTAAACGACATAAAGTAATAATCTAAATCAAACTCCTCATTAAGCATTTTATTCCCTATTACCAAGTATTTATCATTAACTATTCTGACATATTTAAGTTCAATTTTCTCATTGGGATTTATAATATTTGATTTGTTCTTTTCAGTATATATTATTTTGCTGTTTAATTCTTCACCTTGTAATGTATACATGTGAAGTTTGTAGTTAACAATTATATCATTGTTATCATTTTTTTCTGCTATATATGAAAGTAGAATTATTCCATTTTCATTGATATCGAAGTCAACAGGGCTTTCTTGAACCGAGATTAATAAATTCTCAATAGGATTTAACTTTTGCTCTATCTCTTTTGTGTTAATTTCTTGAACAGGTTTTTTTGATGAATTCTGTCCTTTACAAAAGCAAAACATCAACAGACATAATAAGGTAAATATATTCTTCATTATCATTTTAATTAAGTACAAACAATTATATTAAACGCACTTTATTGTATTTATTTCTTGATATTTCCAGATAAACGCAATAAAGCGTGTTGGTTTTTACATATACAAACCAAATATAAAGGAATATATTCAGGGTTGAATTATAATTTTTACGCGTTGCAAACGAGTGCTAGCTAGGGTACGTTTATTTTATCAGGTCATAGTGCTGAATTACAATTCCACTATTACAGGTAATTGATTTTCGTAATTTTAGTTGTTGCCAATCATCCAATTGGTTAAAAATAGGTGCGCCTTTTCCTAATGCAACAGGATTAACAAATAAATGAAACTCATCTATTAAGTTTTCTTTGACTAATGCCGAAACAAATGAACTTCCACCATACACAATAATATCTCTACCGTTTTCATTTTTCAATTTGTTTACTTCCTCTACCAGGTTCCCTTTTGCTAGCACCGTGTTTTCCCACTCGGATTGTTCAAGGGTTTTAGTAAAAACGATTTTCTTTTGACGAGCCTTGATTTTTGATAATTCATACATCGGGTCATTTTGGTTTGTTGAGGTCTCAAGCCAATATGGAATATAGTCAATCGCTAATTTTCTACCTATAATTTCGGTATCAGCAGAGTCCGCTAATTCCAAGACGTATTGTTTGATTTCATTCCAGGCCCAAGTCACCCATTTTTGCTCGTCATTTGGCCCCGTTGAATTAAATCCATCCAAGGAAACTTGCATTTGTAATTTCAGTTTTCTCATAGAATGTGTTTTGTTTTTGAATTACCGCCAACAATTATATATACGTACTTCATTGTATTTATTTCTTGATATTTCCAGATAAATGCAATAAAACGTGTTTATTTTTACATATACAAACCAAATATAAAGGCATATATTCATGGTTGAATTATATTTTATAGCACGCGTTGCAAACGAGTGCTAGTTGGGGAAAACTTTGTTTCTAAATTAGCTTAATAATACTTGTTTTTTAACTTAGTTCTTTGTTGTGGCTAGTTTTTCTTTCTAATGATTTTTACAATTCGGTTAATTGTAATTTCCGATAAGTTCCATTCATAACCATTAAAATCTGTGGTATTGATAAATTGAACCACTATCGCGTCTATATCTTTGTGGTATTCTGCAAGGCTTTGATAACCAACTACCAAACCTCCATGATTATATTCATAAGGATACAATACCTCTTCTCCCTCGCCAAATACCGAACCATCGTTTAAGGCTCGCAAGAATATACCCACATCTTCTGCTGTAGCCAACATTCCATATTCACGAGCTTTAAAATCTTCCTCATAACCCACATAATATCCACTCATAACATCATCTAAATCGACTTCAGTAATCGAAAAAAAGGTGTTTTTCAGCTCCAGGGGAATCAATATTTTCTCTTTGATATACTGATTGTGGCTATACCCTAAAACATCATCCATAATCCTACGAAGTAATAAATAATTCGTGTTTGAATATTCATATCCTCCATTAGGTTTAAAACTGGCTGGTAGGTCGAGAGCAAAATCTAAAGCATTATTGCCATTTTCCTGTTCGTTTTCCCAATAAGCTGGATTATCTGTGAAATTTGGAATACCAGAACGGTGTTGAATCATCATCCTCAAGGTAATTTCTTCAACATTTTCAATCCTACCTCCAAGTTCTGGAAGATAATCAGCGAGTGTTTTATCAAAAGATAAACGCTTTTCTTTGACCAATTTAGTAGCTGCTACAGCAGTATATAACTTACTAATACTGGCAATTTTGAACAATGATTTTGGGTCGGCTAGTATTTTATTTTTTCTATCTTTCCAACCACTTGTGTAATGTTCTGGTGGTTTTCCTGCTTGGTCCACATAGACAATCATGCCGTCAAAACCATGTCCAATTGCTTCATCTACTTGTTCTTGAACAGTATCTGGTAGCGGTAAAATCCAGGCCTTTACCAAAATCCATGGTACAAAAAACATAGATATTGCTGTTCCAACGAGTAATAACACTCTTATAATCCATTTAGCTTTTCTATTTTTTATCATTTTTCAAATTAGCCACAACAATTATATAAACGCACTTTACTGTGTTTATTTCTTGATATTCCCAGGTAATCGCAATAAAGCGTATTTGTTTTTACATATACAAACCAAATATAAAGGAATATATTCAGGGTTGAATTTTAATTTTATAGCACGCGCTGCAGACAAACGTTAGCGTTAAATGTTAAAAACATAACCGCCACCAGTTACAAACTGGAGGTACGGGGAGTGGAGCAGGAGTGCTTGTTTTATTATTTTTAGTAAAAAATACTGTGTATAAGCTCGAAAAGTTGTTTTTAAGGAACCTTAAAATAGCTGATTATAAAGCAATCTAAAAAAAGAAACTGCCTTAAAAGGCAGTTATAAAAAGTCTGTTTTTTGTGATTTATTGGCTTGTGCAACGATTACCATTGTTGTAGGTAGTTATTCTTCCGTTTTTATCTTTGAATCGATTAACTCAATTAATTTTGTCAGAGACGATTTAACTTTGTCAGACTCACTCTTTTTAATCATCAATTCCGCTTTCTTTTTCATTCCGCTATAATTTGCATCAGGATAAAGTTCAATCAGTTGAGTAAAGTATTTATCTATTCCGTCAGCAAGTTTAGTTTTTCCTTTTTCCGAGAACGCCTTTTCTTCTTTTATCTCATCCAAATAAATAATATAATTGTCAATTAAAGTACCAATGTTTGAGTTAATAACATTCTTGACTCTTGAAGAATTTGGGTCGTCTGCACTTTCTAATATTTCGTCATTTCCTAATTTAAAATAGTCAAGTTGCAAACTCAAACCATATTGCCAAACAGCCAACATTTCTATGTCATAAACATACATATCCTTTCGGTCAGTTGCTTGGTAAATTTCATGCATATCTTTCCAATGCTCAAAGAATTCGGTTGCAACTGCATTCCGATGTTTTGTACCTAATTCATTGTCTTTAAGTACTACTTTGAAATTTTGTTCGTCCGTTAATTTTTTAACTATTATTCTTTGTTCTGGATTGTCAAAAGTCGGTTTCTTTTCATCGTCTTCGTAACCAAATCTTAATTCAAGAATTGCTTTGTCATAATCATTTGTATCCCAATACCTTTTATTTAAAGGGAATTCGTGTTCTTCGGTTTTACAATTGGTTAATGTTAAGCAAATAATTGCTAAAAGGACGTACTTAATTTTTATCATCAATTATGATTTTTGGGTTTTTATATTGGTTTAGCGAAGTTAATAAACTATCTACTTGTTTCTCGTATCTTTTCTGTTCACTTAATACATAACTGTGAAAAGTATTGTAATCATACTCTTTTTGAAAAGCTCTTTCTTTTGTTTCTGCATCTCTAATTATTCCTTTGATTTGGTTTTCATCGAAAGTTTTTAAATCAGATATTTCTTTCTTTGCTTTTCGAACAAATAATTCTGTAATTTTTATGTGATACTTTTCGTGAGTTAAAAGTTCTGTACTATTCGTGTTTTTTTTATAAACGAATGAACGTGAAGGATAAAATAATGATTGTACAGTTACAGAATTATCATCAATTTCACTATCAATTGATGTTACAACATAAGCAAATCGTTCATTTCCATAAAGTGATTTTTTAAAAAACTCTAAACCTCGGAAGTTCTGAAAGGTGATTTGGTCGTACTTGTCAAAAGTCATAGGTTTTTGGTAATTCAAGTAGTTTGTATGACTTAAAATTCCAAACACAATTGCAGTAAAAATTAGAATTAAAAAACTGTATTTCGTAAAACGCAATAATCTTTTGAGCAGTTTCTTGTTTTCTTCTTTTCGTTCTTTTAATAATAAGTATAATTGATAAAATACTGGCGAAAAGTAAAGCAGTACAATCAGTATAATTATTAAATAGTCATTCATTCGCAAAGGTTGGTTTTAATTACCTACAACAATTATATAATCGCACCTTATTGTCTTTATTTCTTAATATTTCCAGATAAACGCAATAAAACGTGTTTGGTTTTACATATACAAACCAAATATAAAGGAATATATTCAGGGTTGAATTTTAATTTTATAGCACCCATTACAAACGAGCGTTACCTGAGATGTTAAAACATAACCGCCACCAGTTACAAACTGGCGGTATACGGGGGGGTTGTATTTTAAAGGATATCATAACAATCAATACTAAGATGTTTATAATTTTTAACTGGTGTTATTTTATCTATTTTAATTTCTTTTCTTTCCCAAATTTCCCCATTATAGAATTCAATTTTAATAGGTCCAATTCCCTGCCCAATAGTAAGCACAGTTTTAATCCCTCCAAGTTCACTTACAAATATTTTAGTCTTAACCTCAACTCCTTTAACAATAATCGAACTCATATTTACGACTGAGTTCTCAGTGGTGATAATATCTTTAGTGTTACCAAATTTTAAGGTAAAACTTTCCTTATTATATGAATAAGTACTAGATGTATTCATTATTCGTATAGTATCTTTCTCTCCTACCAATATTTGTGAAGATATATCATAACAACCACAGTCACCTTCATCATTATTTTTAAGATACCTATAATCTTCCATATGCGAAAGGGATCTGTTCATGAGATAAAATTTTCTTTCCTGATTCGAAGATTTATTAACGAAAATATATTCCGTCAGAATATTTCCTTGAAACCAAAATAATTCATTAGTTAAATTATATTTTCCGCATGTAACATTAACATAGTTGAAAACAATAGCAAGACAAGACGAAAAAAACAGAGAAATGAAAAAAAGAATAAGTAGCTTGTACTTCATTTTACGAATAATACTAAAATTAGTTTCAATTACAAATATTGAAATATTTCAAAATTTATACTACCCTGAATCCAGTGAAAAGTAAGCTAGGTAATTCCTCATAACGTCTCTTGTATGGTGCGTTTGCCAGCCGAAGGCGGCATATGCAATATACAAATTGTTGTAAAACGTTTTTATTTATTTCTCTTTTGAAAATTTTCAATTTTTCTAAAGTGCTCGTTGTCTTTAATTCTCAAAGTTTAAAATGATTGTAGAAATGTGTAGTCACACTTTAATTAGCCAATATTTCTACTTAGTCATCTTCCTTTATAGATGTATTATGAATAATCAGGTATCCATTTTTTTGATAGGTTACAGTTGACTTTATATTAGTCAACTATTTTTTTGTAACTGATTATTAATTTGTTTAAGGTCATTAAACTTTTCCGAATTATCTTTTGAATTTTCCAATAGAAAATCAAGAAGACTAGTTAGGGATATAATTTTTTGATTTTTTGGATGGTTAATAGGGATAGATACATCTGCTTTTTTATTATTTAAGAAATAGTTGAATATTTTTACATTAGCACTATAAGCTGCAAAAGATAATGGTGTATAACCGGATAAATTCTGGACGTTGACCGAAAATCCCTTCTCTATTAAAAGATCAATGATGCGTGTCGTATTTTTTTGACTGTAAACACTTTTGTGTAAAAATGATTCTTGGGTTTCATCATAATAATGTATGCCATAAACGTCTATTAAATAATCAATTACTTTCAAGTTTCCATAATAAATGGCATGACCTAGAGCTGTCTCGTTGTCAGCATCTATCAAGTGTATATTAATACCATTTTCAATTAGGCTTTTCACTGGTTCTAAATTATCGTCTTGGCAAGCCAAATGTAAACGAGAGATTCCAAGTCCATCTTGAGCGTTTATACCTTCGTAAGTAAAATCCAATAATCCACGTTCTTTTCTACGGCTGTATGTCCAGTTTTCGCATATTAACTTTATGATATGCTTGATGTTAGATGTGGTAAAATGTTTAACAACACTATTGCTCAATTTGAATCTTTCTTGAATATGATGAAAATTATATTGTGATTGTTGGTTTGATTCAGGTAAGAATGTAAGAAAATCTTGAGCCGATTTGCTACTTTTTTTTTCTTCATGAAAGAACCTAGAGAGAATGTCTAAAACTATGTCTTCTTTTTTCATAAATTATAGTAAACTTTGAATTGGTTCATAGGATAAATTAATGAATTTATAAACTATTCAATTAACAGCATATGTTTTTACATCATTTTTATACATATACATTGGTTTTTTGTATACATATTTCAGGACGGGTCAAAATGTTTTACAACAATTAAATAAACGCACCTTATTGCGTATATTTCTTAATATTTCCAGATAAACGCAATAAAGCATATTTATTTGTACATATTCAAACCAAATATAAAAGAATATATTCAAGGTTGAATTTTAATTTTATAGCACTCATTACAAACGAGCATTAGCCTGAGATGTTAAAAACAGAACCGCCACCAGTTAAAAACTGGAGGTAGCGGGGTTTCAAAATTAGCTCAATAATGCTTGTTTTTTAACTCAGTTCTTTGTTGCCAGTAGTATTTTTTATTTACAAACATTTTTTCTTCCAATTTCTACAATTTCCTCAATTCCAAATTCGTCAAAACGTTCAAGTAAAGCACTTGCTCCGTTTTTTTTCTTGAATTCCAGTTCTTCTTTATAAAGTGGAACTAATGTGTAAATGTCAACTACTTTTTCATTTTCTAATTCTATTTGAGTAAAATCGTCTGACAATTCCACTGAATAAGCCAACATTATAGAATTAAACCCAATTCCTTCTGCAAATTCATCGCCTTCTTCATGTCCATAAGTGTGTCCATATCCAAACCAAGTTTTATTCTCGTGAGGTGATATCATTATTTCTTTCATAATTCTAATCGGCCAATAGTTTTTTTCATCGCTGAAAGATTCATATTCTAAATTCCATTCTTTTGGAAGTAAAATCATTATTTCAACAAATTCCGATGATTCAATATCTTCTGGAATTGTCATTGGCAAAGCACTCATTCCACAACTCAACAAAATGTGATATGGTTTATCTTCTGTTGCTTTTATGAAAAAAATGTCTCTGTGGATTATTTCAGATTCTATTTCGTCAAATACAACAATGTCTGCATCTTCATCAAAGAATTGGTCTAAATGACTGTCAACAATTTCAACACTATTAGGTACTTTATCGCTCATATTTTTTTCGACATTTTGGGAATACGCAATTGTTGAAACAAAAATCAAAAAGATAGTTTTAAAGTACATTATTTTAATTTGATTCTGGGTTTCCTCATATTACTGGCAACAATTATATAAACGCACCTTATTGCGTATATTTCTTAATATTTCCAGATAAACGCAATAAAGCATATTTATTTGTACATATACAAACCAAATATAAAGGAATATCTTCAAGGTTGAATTTTAATTTTATAGCACCCATTACAAACAAGCATTAGCCTGAGATGTTAAAACATAACCGCCACCAGTTACAAACTGGCGGTAGCGGGGGGTAGCCTTTAGATTAGCCACATTTATTTTATCCAAACTTTGTGAGTTCTTACATTGTTCTTTTCTTGCAAACACAAAAAAACCAAGCCTTTATATTTAGTTTTTATCAGAATGTCACTTCCTTTATGTTGTATTTCGAATGGAATTTTTGCCCCATTAATACTAAACAAATCAACTTTGATTTCTCTTTCGTTATATCCACTAATTGAAATAACACCATTAGATGGATTAGGGTAAATAGATAGGCTTTCAGTCAAGTTATTATTTTTTAAAGATCTATTTTCATCGGCTTGTCTATTAGATGAACTAATAAATTTAACAGAACATACTTCTCCAGTATGATTAATAAAACCAGCATTCTCTGGTTTTGAAACCCTAACACTAATTTGATAATTAGTGTTAAAATTAAACCAATGGTAATCATTTAAATTAAGAAATGGTTCATTCCTTTCAATGGGATTTGATACCCCCGAAACATAAAATTTATATTGTGTTGCACCAGAGACAGTATAGGCTCTGACGGTAGGGTCAATTGAAGTCAATGTGTTTTCGCAATATTCATCTTTTAGTTTTGTTTTTAAAGGAGAATATATTATACATGTTTGTCCAGTATGGTTAATAAGGCCAGCATTTTCTGGTTTTGAAACCCTAACACTAATTTGATAACTGGAATTAAAATTAAACCAGTCGTAATCACCTAAATTAAAAAATGGCTCATCCCTTTCAATAGGATTTGGTACTCCAGAGACATAAAATTTATATTGTGTTGCACTTGGAATTGGATAGGCCTTGACAGTCAAATTGTCTGAATCTAAAGCTGCACCGCAATACTCATGGGTTAATTTGGTCTTGAATGGTGCAGGGGTAGTTACTTTACAAACTGACCCAAATAAATCGGTTCTATTTGATTCATCATAAAGTGCTACGCGACACTGGATATCGTATGTGGTATTCAAATCGATCCAATCCAAAAAAGCAAGATCTATAGATGGACGTTTTGAATAAATTACTTTATCCTCGTTTGGAAAGTAAAAATGGTAACCTCTGGCTCCAATAACTTCATTACAGCTAATGGTCATATTATCATACGTTAATATCCGACCGCAATCATCTGCAATCAAGGACGTCCTCAAGTTTACCTCTTCTTTTGTATTACCAATTCTAAATTCGTCGATATAGATTGACTGAGTTATTGTTTGTCCTAAACGATATTGTCCTAGCTTGAAGTAGTTAGGTTGGGGGGATAAAGATTCTGAATCTCTGTAAAGGTTTGCTTTGTAAAAGATGTCTTCGCCAGTGTTCGGATCGATCACTTTTGAGTCATTGATCCACATTTCCATAAATGCTATTGAAGGGTCAGGGGACCATTTAATATGCATAATCACATCTTGCCAACTACCTTTTTCAATTGCATCGGTAAGGGTAAATGATTTAAAATCTCCCTGATTCCCATTTTCAGAATATCTAAACCCATACATAATGTGTAAGTTTCTTTTTTTATCATTTTGATTACGGTTTTTGTCATTCTTAAAGGTTAGGAAGAATGGAGGTTGCATCTTTCTATTATTTTCCCACACGATTTCATTTTTCTCATGCCACTGCGCTATGATGTTATCCGAAATAATATCGTCTGGATGTTCATCAGTATCAGGGATTAGAAAACTCCAGGCATAGAAAAATCCATCGCCATCCCCATGTTGTGGAAAGACTTTTACTTCTGTCCTTGATCTTCCATCATCAATTCCTCCAGCATTATCATTTTCATCTTTAACTTGAATTCTTATGCTTTTGTTATTGTCATGAGTTCGAATAGGACTATGCACTGTTGAAACACGTACTACACCATCTGAATTATAGCCATTATTATTCCAGACTTCCATGTCCCAATTATTATTAGGATCCAGAGGGTGCATTGTATGTCCTCCTTGAGTTTCGGGGCGCCAAAAGAAATGTCTTCCGTCAAAAGGCAAACCATCAATCAAAAGTCCATAGGGAGCAATAATTGGGGGAGATATGGCAGCATTTCTTTCGGGTTCTGGGACTTCTTGGGCATTTATTTGAAATATTAAGAATAGGGTGATTAATAAGGTAAGTTTACTTGTTTTCATAACAATTCAGATTTGTTTATTGTGGCTAAACAATCATATAAACACACTTCATTGTACTTATTTCTTAATATTTCCAGATAAACACAATAAAGTGTATTTATTTTTTACACACTAACCAAATATAAGAAATATCCTTCTCAGGAAAACGATAGTCTGCTTAAAATCATCAGTCTAAAATTCAAAATCCAATAATTCCTTTGGATGTACCTCTAATACCATAGCAAGAGCAAGTAAGGTCTCAAAAGATGGATTGGTGTCACCTCTTTCAATTTCGCCTACTGTTTTTTTTGATAAATATTCACTGCGATCACTTAATTCTTGTTGTGAAATATATCTGTCAGCATACTCAGAACTCTTAATTCCTTTTCTCAGTTTAAGTACATGCTTACCAAGTTCTTTTTTCTTCTTAATAAAATCTATTTTATTCATGACAATAAAATTCTTAGTTAAAAAGAAATATCATGGTAACCTACACGTTACCATATGTAAAAAAAGACTATATTTGTTCTTGAATACATATATTTGCGATTCTTCAAGTAAAATATTGAGGCATTCGCTTTGAATCTCGCCATTGAAAACTGGTAATTTTTGCAACGAGATGATAGGTAAGATGCTCACGTCTTTGGGCGTGAGCTCACTTATTGTTGCATGGTATACCAGTACCTCAATGGCATTAAGTTGAGTTTCACGCCCTTTTTGTTTCCATACATATAGGCTTTGAGATGATATCTCTTTTTTAAGGAACTAAACTTAAAATGTTTAACTAACAACGTTACATTTTATGAAAAAAGAAGACCGCTACGCATTGCCCGATAGTTTTATACTACCCCACTATGCCCTAATAGCCACATTAATGGTATTACTGGATAAGTCTGAGCTAAACCATGCTGTTAAAAAACATTGTAAAACGGGGTTAAGAGTTATTGGTATTATTCATGCCGATGCAGGCTATAATACGGGCACTAATTTGCTATTAAACAAAAAGTTTGATGCGTTTTTTGCTTTATTTCCAACCGAATTTTTTAACAACAGAGAACTCATACCTGCTATTATGATTATTGAAAACATAGAACAGTGTATTAAAAATAATGACTTAAATTGTGTTGATAGCTAGAGCCAAAAAACATCTCGAATAGAGATGTTTTAAGCTCTTTTTTTATGAAGGGGAAGCAATGTCATTCAGATTACAACAAAGAATCTCTCACCTAATTATTGTTATGCCCAACTGGGCAAAATCCTTTTTTTAGATGCCTTTGTTGTTTAACATTCTGGATGGCATTATTGTTTCCTGTTGTTTAAAAAATGGTGTTTCTTAGATGTTTTCTTGTTTAGAGATTCTTCATTTTGCTCTTAATGGCAGTAGGTTTTAAAAATACTTTGAGAGGCTAAATCTTAAAAAACTATCTTCTTGAAAATTAGACAGTATAAATTCGTTGGCATCTATAGAACTAAAAACTCGGGCTTCAACCTCTGCGGTCCAACTGCTTCCAAAACGTCTGGAAGCTTCAATGCTAAAAATCTTGCTGCTGGATTCTAAATCTAAAATACCGCCAATTAAAATAGACGTATCCCTAGTGTCGTTAAAAGCAATTCTACTTCCAAAAAACACATCGTTTTGCAATGCATTTAAGGCTAGCTCATCGCGCTCGTCATACAGGTATTCGCCCAATAACCCAATGTCTAGTCCGTTGCCATCTATATTACTAAAAGTAAACTCCAAGCCTGCAACCATAGCAAAAAAATCTTGAGCTTTAGCACTTCTATAAATGGATTCCAGTTTCCATAAAAACGCATTGTGAGTAATCTGTAAATCGAGCCCTGTTTGATTAATTACAGGATAAAATGCATTAATATTACCTTGTGGATCGAAAGTAAATAATGGTTCTCTTCCGTTTCCATAAAAATGAGTAACCCCCACATCGAAAGCTCCAAAATAATGTTTCCACCTAAAGGCGAAATCTTGTCGCCACTCTTCTGCGCCGCTTTCGTATTGCAGATCGTCTTTATCTATAACTATTGGAAACCTTAAGCGCCCTTTTGCTCCAGAAAATGTTCGTTTTCTGTGGTATGGCAAATAAAAGAAATTGAAACTCCCTATTTTTTTAGTAGAGTAAGTAAGCTGCACCATAGGCTGCCCCAGTTTGTCCTCCCCATCAAACGACTCTACAGCATCTGTTTGGTTTATAATATCTACTAAATGGTTACTCTCTGCAACGCCCCAATATATTTTTTTAAGCCCAATGCTTAACTCCCAACTCTTTTTTACTTTTTGGTAGTACAGTTCTCTTACATCCCAATGCGTCCGTTGGTCATCAACATCTAATCTAAAAAAACCCGTAAAATTAAACTGCTCATACCCTTTATTCCAATCTAATGAATATTCTGGCGTAAAAGCGATGGAAGGGAAATGCTGTTTTTGATTATTAAATGCAGCTGTATCATAAAAATATCGATACTCTGCTTCTACTTCTAACTCGAAATCCTGATTGATTTTATCCTCTTTATTTTGAGCATGAAACATATTCATACTTAAAAAAAGAAAAAAAATAATGGTACTAAATATTATTTTTTGATTCATTCTATTTTATTAAAAAAGCAACACCAAAAGACTTGTACCAATCTTTACTTACAAATTAACCAAAAACGAAGAACATTTAAGAAAGTTCTAGTCTGCGGCGTTGCTTTTATTGAGTTAGTCTATTCTCAAATTCTTTGCAAAGCGACTTGAGTAAAATCTTCATCAGAAAGATTTACATCAAAATTATAGTCACTAAATTCCAATATGGTTTCTTTATTACTTTGGTGATTTGTCATAACAAATTTACCTGCTCTCCAAAACTTGCTTTTATATGCTTTATAATCACTATAAATCAATGTTTTTAAGAGGGCATTTTTTCTGTCGTAAAACTCGACTTTTTCCATACGGTATCCTTTGTCTTTATTATAGGTTACCAAACGTCTTGTGTATCCCGACTTAGGGTCTACAGGATCTTGCTCTACCACTAAAAGACTGCCTTTTTCTTCAATAAACTTATAGGTATATTTCTCAACTTCTTGCGATGATAAATCTTCGTAAGCAAATTCACTCCCTACAAAAGGTCCCGATTTATTGTTAGATGAAATTCTTTTTACGCGTTTAATTGATGGCAAAAACAACCATTGATCATCAGAGCCTACCTTGTGTGTAAACGTTAACGTGGAAGTCCCTTTAACATCTTTAGGACTATTAAATACGATTAAAGATTTGTCTCCGTCTTCATTAAGTTCTAATGTTTTTGTGGTAAGCGAACGTTGACTGGTTTGACCATTTTTATTTTTAAGAGTCATTTTTAAATTCACCGTAGAGCTATTAAATCCTAAATCGGCTTGTTCTGCTGCTTTAGCAATTTGTAATCCGCGCGCTTCTGGTGTTTGCGCTTGTAATCCTAAAGTGATTAATACGGTTAGTGCAAAAATTATTTTCTTCATTTTTTTATGTTTAATATTAATTATTTATCGAAAGCTATTTGGGCTTCTTCCATGTTTTTTGCTACAGCTTCTTCTTTTCTACTTGTAAGAATCAATAATGATGGCAGCAAGATAAAATCTATTATTAATGCCGCTAAAATGATAATAACCGTTATTCTGGCCATATAACTATTTAAAGCAAAGGACGATGTGGACAGCACTGCGAAACCAGCCAATAAGACAATAGTTGTTGTTACTAGTGCTTTACCTACAGTTTCAAAGGCGTATACAACTGCTTGTTTTGCATTGTAACCTAACTCGCGTCTGGCTCTTAAAAACTTACTCATAAAGTGTACGGTATCGTCTACAATAATCCCTAAAGTCATCCCGAAAACAATCACCATTCCTGTATTTATTTGTGCTTTATAAAGGGCCCAGATTCCAAAACCAACCAATACAGGAGTTACATTTGGAACAATACTTAGTAAGCCTAATTTGAAATTTTTTAAAGCCAACATAAGTACTAAGGATATTAATATAAGTGCAATAATATTACCTTTAAGCATACTATCTGCTTGTCTAAACCCTAGTTTAGAGAACATTAATGTTGGACTTACACCTATGGCGTGCATCGCTTCTGGTGCATTGTTTTTTAACCAATCTTCACCTTTTTTTGAAAACACGATCATATCGGCACTTGTAATATTATCAACCGTTACTGTGACTCTGGTTTCAGATTTATCTACATTGATTTGATTATTTAAATCTAATCCAAAAGGTAAAGACAACTCATAAAGCAATAAATATTGAGCGGCTTCTTCTCTATTATCTGGAACACGGTAGTAACTTTCATCGTCGCCATGCATCGACCTGTTTACGCGTCGGGCAACTTCACTAAAAGCATTAACATGCACAACTTCGGGTTGTTCGTTAAGCCAATCTTCGAAAGCATTTAAACTTTTAAGATATTCTGGATTATTAATTCCGCCACTTTCACCACTTCCTATCGAGTATTCAATATTGTATATACCCGTTAGGTTATCGCTTATATAATCGGTGTCTGTTCTAAATTGAACACTTTCATCAAAATAATTTATAAACTCATCATTAAATGCATTTTTAGTAGCAAGGTATGTTAAGCCTCCAATAACAAAAAAAGAGATCACCGTTAACCTTACGGGCTGTTTTACAACAAAATTACCCAGACTAACATACCAGTTTTTACGTACTTTAGTCCCTTCTTTCTTAACTTTAGATTTAACTGGTAAAACCGCCATTAATGCTGGTAAGGTTGTCGTTGAATAAAGAAAAGCCATCGTCATACCAAAGGCTGTGATATTTCCTAAATCCCAAAACGGAGGCACATCACCAAAATTCATAGTTAAAAACCCTATTACCGTTGTTAAACTTGTAATAAATACAGGCATAAAATTTAAACGAATAGATTCTTTTAAAGCATCGGCTTTATTAAGTCCATCTCTACGCATTTTTTGAAGCATGGTAACAAGTATATGGATACTATCTGCCACTGCTAACGTAAGAATCATTGTTGGAAATACTGCAGATGGCGGAGTCATTTTAATACCCATGATACCAACAAAACCGATAGCACTCATTATAGAAAATATCACCACAACTAAAGTAGCGAGGGTACTCCAAATATTTCTGGTTAAGATAAATGTTGTTATAATAACTATAATTAACATAATCATAGTTAAACCCATATCCTTCATTGAAGACTCAAAGAAAGCGGTGTTCATTGGTATTAAACCCGAGGTATGGACTTCAAAATCTGGATGCTTTTCCTTAAAATCAGCAATCATTTTTCTAACAAAAGGGGTTACTTCTCCTGGAATTTCATTTAAATCTATTCCAGGAAGCCTAACTGTGATATTTATTGCGGTAACACTGCCTTCTTCATTAAGAATTCTATTAACAAGCAAAGGTTCTTTTAAAGCTTTTTCTTTAATTTCTAATACCTCTGCATCGGTTTTTAAAGAAGATTCATAAGATAAATCATCAACATACAAATCATCGCCATCGGCACTGGTATGCTGAAAATTAGTTAAAGCATCTACTCTAGACGAATACGGTGTATTCCAAGCCTCTGTAGTTAATTCTTCTATAGCCGTAAGATTCTTTTTTGTAAATACATTACCATTAGATGGAGACAAAACAAGAATAACATTATCATCTTTGGTGTACTTTTCTTGTAAAGCATCAAATGCTTCTAATTCTGGATTCGATTTACTAAAGAAAACATGGTAATCTCCATCAAATTCCATATTACCCTGAGAACCTAATCCAACGGCTAAGAATAAGGTAACCAATAATATTGGCCATTTAAATTTTATTACGAAGTTGGCCCAACTTCTTGCAAAAACATTGGTGGCATTTCCTGCCTTTTTAATTGCGTTCATATAGTGGTTTAAAATAATTGACCAGTCGACTATTTATTCAACTAATCTGGTTAATAATTATAATCTTTATATTAATGACGATTTATAAATCTATAACAGGGACAAAAAAATTAAATATTTTAATAGTTGACTGGTCAATTATTAAAAATTGAAAAAAAAATTACTGTAAAAGTACTTTTTTAACTACATCCATAAAATTATCAATAGATTCGGCACTTTTCATTTGTTTCATACTAATCATAGCGCCCTTACCTGCATCTTCAATAAAAGCAGCAATAACGCTAGCTTTCATAGGATTCTTTATTTCTCCTAATTCTTGGGCCTTTTGAATAACTCCTGCTATTAACGATAAAACCAATTCCTCTTTTACTAAAATGGCTTTTCTTATATTTTCGCTATGCTCTGCCATTTCGTTAGCAAGATTGCAAGCCATACAACCCATTTTACATTCCATTTCGTCTTTTAAAATGTGAATTCTAAATTCATAAAAATTTAAAAGACGTTGCTTTGGCATTATGGATTCGTCGTCTAAGATTCCCTTTGCAGGAATAAAATGCGTATCAAAATACTTATCTATAGCCTTTACTGCAAAATCTTCTTTAGACTCGAAGTAAAAATAAAAAGACCCTTTTGGTACATCGGCCGCCTTAACAATATCATTAACACTCGTACCGTTATACCCTTTACTCCACATGATTTCTATTCCTTTTTCTAAAAGGAAATCTGCTTTGGTATCATGTTTAACAGTTTTAAGCATAATTTATAATTCGCGACAAAAATATGACCAGTCGTCTAGTAAATCCAAATTTTAAATGTTAAAATTTTTATAAACGCAAAAAAGGCCGCCTGTTTAGGCGACCTTTTTATTACTAATTAATCAAACTACTACTTAACTACAAGTGTATATTGTGGTGTTTTGTTTAAAGGACAGAAATATATGTACTCACCCTTTTTTAGTGTGGTTGTATTAGATTTTTCAACCTTACCATCTTTAACCACAGTAGTAACATATGCTGTTTTAATGTGGTTTTCAGGATTTGCTGCGTCTTTTCCTTTTGGTACTAAAACAAAACCAACATCTGTTCCTACATGATTGTTTGCTACTTCAAAAACATAAGATCCTTCGCTTAATGTTAAACCTTTTTGCGTAAACTCGCCTTTAGTTTGTTCTAAGGATACTGTTTTTACATCTTTTTGCATAGCGTCCTGTGCATTCGTGTTGATTGTAAATGCTAATGCGATTACTAAAATTGAAATGATTTTTTTCATGGTTTTTAAAAATTTATTAGTGATTATTATTTAATGAATTTACTTTGATTTACGCAGTTTATACAGTTGCAATTTCTAATGGTTGCGCTACTGGAAAATCTACAGGTACCTGTGTTGTTTGGTGTATATAATTAGAAATGGTTTTGTCTCCAACTAAAGAAATCGTATCAATTAAATTCCCTTTTGTATATCCTGCATTAAAGAAATTTTCTAATACAGCTTGCTCTGTTTTTCCTCTGTTTTCTGTTATATTTTTAGCCAACTGTGCTAAAGCATTTAATTTAGAATCGAATGCTGCTTGTCCTGCTCTTAATTCTAAGATTTGCTCGTCTGTAAAACCATTCATTTTTCCAATAGCAGTATGCGCAGATAAACAATAAACACATTGGTTTACTTCGCTTACAGCTAAATTAACAACCTCTCTTTCTTTTGCAGATAATGATGTTTTTGCGTTTGAAAAGTTTAAATAGTTTTCTAAAGCCGTATCACTATGCGCATAGGTTGCATATAGATTTGGGACAAAACCCAAAGCTTTATTTAAATTATCGAAAATAGCTTGATTGTTTTCGCTTACTTCTTCTCTTTTTGGTACATTAAATGTGCTCATAATCTTAATTTTTTAATATTTATTTTTTATAAAATTTTGTTGTTTTTATTCTGGTACAAAGATGCAACCGTATAAAAGGTTATACCATGTAAGTTCTTCCTTTGTACTTGTCAATTTTTCCCTTACCTTTTTTAAGGCATTATATTAGCATCTATAAAAGGCCTTTCTGCATCACAATAAAAATCATGGATATGTTTTTGTTCGCAGTGTGTCTTAGGACTTATAGTATTAAGAACCTTTTTCTTATTATGACTGAATATTTCAATTAGATTGAAAATAGATATGTGTTTTAATTTCATAACGTTTTGATGTTTTAATTATACACTACAAAGGTGCGTTACAACAAGGTGTTATAAAATGAACGTAATTCCCTAAAGCTTGTCAATTTTTCCTAAGAAGCAGATTTAAGTTGCTTTTTAAAGTCTGAAGGGGATAAAGAGGTGTGTTTTTTAAACAATCGGCTTAAATGTGAAGCATCTTCAAAGCCAATTTCGAAAGCAATTTCTTTGGCTGTTTTGTCAGTGTAGACCAATAACCGTTTTGATTCAAGAATAAGACGCTCGTGAATTATTTTTAACGGACTCGTATTTAGTTTGGCAAATGTATTGGATAAGGTTTTTGGTGATTTAAAAAGTTTATCTGCATAAAAACTCACACTATGCTCTTGCCTAAAATGTGATTCTACTAACACATTGAAGCCTCTCAATAATTCTATTTTTGAATCTTTAGAGGTTGGTAGTGTTTCTGTATCGTCTTTAGCTTTAAGTATACGTGTGCTTTTAATAATAAATCTAGCCATAAGCATACGCAACATTTCGGCTTGAATATTATCTTTAGTTTCTAACTCATCTACAAACACCTCATGAAGTATATTGAACTTATTCTGCTCTTTTTCATCTAAATGAATAAGAGGCAGGTGTTCATTCCCAAAAAATAACAACCCAGCACAGCCTACTTCCTGGTCATGGTCTTTAATACAATAAAACTCTCTGTTAAATTGATATACCACCAGATCTTCGCCTTCAATAAATTGTAAATATTGAATATTGGTTAGCGCTAAAACACTATGGGGTTGAATCGTAAAAGGAATACTATCCACAACAATTTCTGCTCTTGAAGCTTTAGTTCTTATAAACGTAAATAATTCTACCTGTTTAGATTGCTTGTACGTTTCTAAAAGAGACTCATTGCCCACCTTTAAAATAGCATCTGTAGAAAATTCAGAGAATAAATGTGTCATGCTTACTAGGTCTCAAAGAAATTGATAACATTACAAATTGTTATGGTAAATTAATTTAAATGCTTAAAAGGTTATTATCTTGGCCTGTACACCATAACTCAAAAAAAGCATCACCCAATTATGAAAAATTTATTTATTGTATTCTTTTTATTATCTATCTATACAAAATGTTCAAGTCAAACTAAAGCAGAAGCGCTTCTATCTTTGAGTGAAAAAATAGATATACACAAGCTTTATGATAGCGAAAAAAATTACAACTATTTACTTGAAGGGGTTGACTTTAACCATAACAAAACGATTAAATTTATACAATTCTGTACAGCTTTTAAACTTTGTTCAACAGCATATTATTTAACCGCAAAAGAGTATTCAGAAATAACGGTCCAGCAAAAAGCTGAAAGTAAAGACATTCAAATATTTTTTCCCAATAATTCTATTGAGACTAAAAAGATTAATATAAAAACTGGAGAACATTTCAATGGGGAAACCACATCTAGTATAACAATTTTTCTAAAAAGGAATACACCACAGTCTGAAGTGAATAAAATAAAAAAGGGATTTGTTGATTTATTTAAAATGTATAATATTAAAAAAAAGGCCATTTAAACTAAAATCTAATTGTTATAATGTCTATCAAAACTGTTGTGTAGATGGATTTTATTCCAATGGAAAAAAGAAGCATTCAAGTGCGCTTGCTCAAATCTATCTATGGCTCACAAGGCTGTATAATTCATTGCTTGGATTGTTTTGAACTTGGAAAATTCTGCGGGGTTTTCAGTCAGTTCTGAGTAATTTTAGTACTTTAATCGCTTAAACAAGCAACGAGATCATATACAAAACGTTAGCATACCTTAACAAAACCCAAACCATGAAACAAAAATTTCTGATTGCATTATTATTGTTATTTTTAATAAAATCTTACTCGCAAGAAAGAAAAGTGAAAATTCAATTATCAACAGGCACAACCTTATCAGTTCCAAAAACGAGTAAACTTACAGACTCTAATGTTAACGGAAACCCTCAAACCAAATCTTCTATGAATATCGGAGCTTTTGTTTTACCAAGCCTAAGCTATTCACTAAATAAAAAAACCTCTATTGATTTCGGAATTGGTTTTTATATTGACAGATTTTCTATTGAAAACAAAGTTGGTTATGTTATAAATGATGGTAATAGAAATGTTAGTCAAATTCAAACACCAATTAACTTAAACTTTCATTTTGGGAATAACAGTTCATATCTATTTGGAATTGGTGGTTTTTCAAGTTTTTTAGTTTCAGCCAAGGAGAAAGGAGAATCAAAAATTAGTAATACCAATTTTAATACAGTTGGAGAAAACCCCATAGCAGACCCAATAGTTAATACTAACTTATCTCAAAATTATAACAACGACATAAAAGACAGATTTAATTCAATAAGTTTTGGAGCATTTATACAATTAAAAAAGAATATTTCTTTTTCTACTAACACAAAAGGCTTTTTAAGCCTAAAAATTAATCAATATTTTAACTCAATAAAAAATAATGATTCTAATTCAGATTTAAGTAACTATGTCAGTTTTAAGAATGAAAAAGAACCAACTACTGTTAATTTAGGAATTGGAATTGAATTATAAGGTATGTAATCGTTGTACAAGTCATTATTTTCAATTTATTATGAAAAAAAATATTTAAAAGCTTATTATTGAGAATAATGGTCTACTAATACCAAGTTACTATCCAGTGGACATAATACCGAAATAGAAGATTGAACTTAAAAAGACGTTCGCGGTAATTTGGTCCCATCCCGAAATATGAAAAAGGTATACTTCTCATATTGTTCTGCTGCTGCTTTTATCACAATGTATAACTACAAAAAGAATGACAAAAAATATCCATCAGATAAAATCACTTATGCAATTTTAACTGAATACGCTTTCTAGGAATATCAACTTCCAACACTTTTACTATAATTTGTTGATGTAAACTTACGTGTTCATTAACATCTTTTACAAAGGCATCAGACAGGTTTGAGACATGAATTAACCCGCTTTCTTTAATACCAACATCTACAAAACAGCCAAAGTTCGTAATATTATTAACAATGCCAGGAAGTAATTGCCCTTCTCTTAAATCTGAAATAGTCTTTATATTCTGATTAAAGGTAAATACTTTTGCTTGCTCCCGAATATCTAATCCTGGTTTTTCAAGTTCTTTAATAATATCTTGAAGCGTTGGTAATCCAATGGACTCCGTACAATATTTTTTTAAATCTATTTTTTTTAGAAGCTCTGCATTACCAATAAGATCCTGAATACTTTTACCCATATCTTTCGCCATTTTAGTAATTACAGCATAACTTTCGGGATGCACAGCAGAATCGTCTAACGGATTTTTAGCATCTTTAATTCTTAAAAAGGCAGCTCCTTGCTCAAAAGCTTTACCTCCTAAACGTGGTACTTTTTTAATATCGTTTCTTGATATAAACACCCCATTTTCATTACGAAAATTAAAAATATTTTCTGCCAATTTAGGACCAATACCAGACACATAACTTAATAAACTTTTACTTGCTGTATTGATATTTACACCAACAGAATTTACGCAATGCGCTACCACGCCATCCAAGGACTTTTGAAGTTTTGTTTGATCTACATCATGTTGATATTGCCCGACACCAATAGATTTCGCATCAATTTTAACCAATTCTGCTAGAGGGTCTTGTAACCGTCTACCAATAGACACCGAGCCTCTTACCGTAACATCGTAATCGGGGAATTCTTCGCGCGCTATTTTGGATGCCGAATAAATACTGGCTCCCGCCTCACTTACTACAAAAACCTGAATGTCATTCTTAAAATGAATCTTTCTAATTAATGCTTCTGTTTCTCTTGACGCTGTACCGTTTCCTATAGCAATAGCTTCTATTTTATAAGCATCTGCCAAAGAACTTATTTTTTTTATTGCACCTATTGCATCACTTTTTGGTGGGTGCGGATAGATGGTTTCATTATATTTTAATTGTCCCTGTGCATCTAAACATACCACCTTACAGCCTGTTCTAAACCCAGGATCGATGGCCAAGATGCGCTTTTCTCCCAAGGGCGATCCTAGTAATAGCTGTTTTAAGTTTTTCGCAAACACATTAATAGCAGATTCGTCTGCTTTCTCCTTCGCTATTTGCAAAGCTTCATTACTTAAAGACGGCAGCAACAAACGCTTATAAGCATCTTTAATTGCTAGCTCTATTTGGTCTGCACATGCATTATTACTACGAATTATTCTACTTTCAATTTTATCTAAAGCCCTTTCGTTGTCAATTTCTATTTTAACACGAATAAAACCTTCGTTTTCGGCTCTTAATATAGCTAGCAATCTGTGTGATGGAATTCTACTTAAACTCTCAGACCAATCAAAATAGTCTCTAAATTTCTGAGCGGCCTCATCTTCCACTTTTGTTTTTACCACTTTCGTAGAAATCATTGCAAAGCGTTCTAATTGATAACGAATATTATTTCTAATATCGGTACGCTCGTTTACCCATTCGGCAATAATATGTCTAGCACCTTCTAAAGCAGCTTCAACCGAATTAACGTCTCCTTTTATATATTTAAAAGCAATCGATTCGACATCATTTGCATTCTGACTCATAATAATCTTCGCTAAAGGCTCCAATCCGTTTTTACGAGCTGTTTCTGCTTTCGTTTTTCTGCTTTTTTTATACGGCAAATAAAGATCCTCAAGCGTTGTTAAATCTGGAGCAGATATTACTTTTTGTTTCAACTCAGGTGTTAAAACAGCTTGTTCTTCTAAAGCTTTTAAAATGGTTTTTTTTCGTTTTTCTAAAACTTCAAATACTTCTTTATATTTTACAATCTCTCCTATTTGAACCTCATCTAAATTACCAGTCCTTTCCTTTCGGTAACGCGAAATAAAAGGAACGGTGCAATCTTCATTAAGAAGCTGAACCGTATTTTTAATGCTCGTTTCTGGCAGGTTAGTTTGCGAGGTAATAAATTGTAATATATCTATCATTAAAGTTATTTTTTGAGTAAAAAAAATCTCGTTTTCAAAATAACATTGAAAACGAGATTTATGCAAGTTTAATCTAAAAATTCTTTAACCCTTGGGTCTAAATTTTCATTTGTTTTTAATTTCCTGCCTGTTTTTTTGCATCCTCTACCATTTTTTCATTTGGTAAAATAGCCACATTCACACGTCTGTTTTTAGCACGTCCTGCCGCTGTAGAATTATCATGCATTGGCTGAGTTTCTCCATACCAATTGGTAGTAAATCTTCCGCTACTCAACCCTTTTCCTACTAAATAGTTGGTCACAGATTGAGCTCTGTTTTTTGAAAGTGTCATGTTATAATCTTCTGCTCCAGCACTATCTGTATGCCCAACTACTAAAATATTGGTGTCTGGGTATTCTTTAAAAACACCTATCAGTTTGTTTAATGTTTGTTGAGATGCTGTATTAATATTATATTTACTGGTATCAAAGTAAACCCCACTACCTTCATCAAACGTTACAACAATACCATCATCAACACGTTCAACTTGCGCTCCTGGAATTTCTTCTTCAATTTTTTGGGCTTGTTTATCCATCTTGTTTCCAATAAGAATTCCTGCACCGCCACCAACAACACCGCCAATAACAGCTCCTAATTCTCCATTACCTCCTTTACCGATGTTATTACCAATAATGGCTCCCAAAATGGCACCGCCAGTAGCTCCAATTACGGCTCCTTTTTGTTTGTTATTCGCATTTTGCACGGCTTTACAATTTGTTAGACTCATTGTTAAAATAAGTGCTAAAAAGCTCAATCCGATTCTGTTTAAAAATGTCTTCATTATTTTTTATTGTTTATTAAAATTCATTGTAATTGTAAACGGTTTACCGTCAACTCGCACGGTTTGTTCCCATTCCATTGCTATGTCAGACAATGCCGTTAAATTTAATCGAAAACCTTTGTTCGTGTTAGATTTATATTTCTCATCAGTCGGCTTAAGCAGAAAATCGTAAAGCCCAGTTTGTGGATCAATTTCTTGAATAGTAAACACAAAATTGCGAGCACCACTTGAACAACTAGACTTATTAATGTTATAAATCCCTGTATTATTGTTAGGAACAAACTGCCATGTACTTCCCTCAAAACATTCTTTTGAAGCATCATTAAGCAGACTAACATTATAAGTTCCTTTTTCACTATAAGCTATGGAATGTAATAACCAATCGCCTTTAATTACTTTTTTTGAATTCCTTACGGTTTTTGGTGTTCCGCAGGATATTAAACTAATTGCAATTAAAAAAAGAAATGTGTTTTTCATAAATTTATATTTAATTAATATCATAAGGTATTTACGATTTCGGGCTTACTCTCAGACGTTTTTTATATGATTTTTCTAAAAATATTTTCAGTCATTATTAATCTCATTTAGATATAAGACAAAGATTAATTAAAAAGGTTGCTTCTTTCCATAAATTTTTTGAGAATTTCCATGCTTCCAAAGTAGGAAGTTATTACTGAAGTTTCAAAAATTTAGTGAACAAAAACAGTATTTTTTAATGTAAGATAATTAATAGCCTTAGCAAATTATTTATTCGTTGAAATCATTTAATATTCTGTTGAAACACAAAACTAATCATCAATTCTTTACTATAAAAAATATTACATTAACATCCAAAAACACATAAGTATACTGACAATCAATCAATTATGCTAAATTAGAATAAAAAACTTACATATTTTTAATAAATGTAAAAAAAATCTCTTATTTTTAGGTTAAATTCTTAATAACCAACTATTATAACCTATTACTAACTTTACATACCTCTTTTTATGAATCGAAGAAAATTTTTATCATCTGGTACTATTGGATTTGGTGCTATATCGATGATACCAGCGTCAATTTTTGCTAACAACAATCCTGTTTCTGTTTATTCTATTGGTAAAGGGTTTAACAGGATTTCTAATCAAATTAATCATACTTCTGTAGCATTTCTACCTCAGCATTTTCTTGAGGCTCATAAAGATTTAATGCAGATTCTTTTAAAAAAAGGATATAATTATAACAGTACTGAAGTTGTAAAATTAAGTCCTAACTGTTTTGCAATACCTTTAAGTAAAAAACCTATGATAGGTTTTAATACTAAAGAGCTCGCTTTATTAATAGAACATAAAGGAAGTTGTAAACACTATATTCTTAGCGAAAAGACAACAATCGCATTTAACTCATTGATCGAAAACTTTAGCAAAAGTTCAGATTCGCACGAGTTAGACTTAGATGTCGTTGCGTTTTCTACCCCTGCAAAAGTCATTAAAAAATCTCATGGTAAAGAAAACAAATTTGTATATAAAAATACGAATGGCAACACAATCACTTTAATTGGCTCCTCTAAAAGACAGGTAGCTATTGTCAACTAAACAGGGGCTCTGTAAACTCAAATAGTTTTAATGCTCCATTTAGCTTTAATATATCGGAATATTTATAAAACCACCTATCTTTTATAGTAAAAAAACAATACAAAAAGAGGTTTTATCTGACTCATCATAAAACAATGAATTAATGAAAGTAATACTTATTGGAAGTTTCCCGGCCTCTCACTCGGTATACAATCATCTTTCTAAAAACAAACATCTCAAGGCTGTCTGTTTTCAAGAATCGAAAATTCAAAATACGAAAGAAAATTTTTGGATAAATGCTATTCAGAAAGAAGGCTTTGAGTCTTTTCTTATCCATTCAGAAAACATAGGTAAGCAATTTAAAACATGGCTGGAAAAGAAAAGCCCTGATCTTGTCTTAGTCTGTGGTTTCTCTTTAAAAATCCCTGAAACACTCTTATCAATACCAACATATGGGGTTTTAAATATCCACTTCGGTAAACTACCCGAAAACAGAGGGCCAAACCCTTTATTCTGGTCTATTAAACAGGGTGAAAAACAAACCGCTATTACCATACATCAAATGGATAAAAACTGGGATACGGGTAAAACATTGATAGAACACCCTGTGCCTATCATTCCTGGAGAAACATTTGGAATGGTAAATTCTAAAATGAGCTATATGCTTGAAGCACTTACTAAAAAAGCGATAATATTGGTAACAGATCCTTCAAATCTTAAATCACAACCCACTGAAGGAACAGTATACAATCACAGACCTAATGACATAGAAACCAGTATACAATGGGAAAGCCAAACTGCAGATGAAATTGAACAATTGATTAATGCCTGTAATCCAAAATATGGTGGCGCCACAACATTTTATCAGGGAGCACCCATAAAAATATTGGAAGTATCACCTGTAGATAGTCAATCTTTATTAGGCAAGACTCCTGGTGAAATCGTACACGCACATCCGCAAGAAGGACTATATGTATACTGTAAATACGGGAAATTATTAAAAGTAAATATTATAAGTTCTGATGCAGGTATTTTATCGGGAACTAAATATGTGCATCTGGGAGTACGACAAGGGCATTGTTTTACCTCTACTTTAAAAACAAAACACAATGCCATTATTTAAATGATAACTATTAAATCAATAATAAATTACTAATCTTTAATATTAAAACCAATGGAAGGAACAATAGGAGAAGTACGTATGTTTGGTGGCAATTTTGCACCAAGAACCTGGGCGTTTTGTAATGGCCAATTAATAGCAATAAGCTCAAATACCGCTTTATTTTCAATTATAGGAACCACTTATGGTGGTGATGGCAGATCTACTTTTGCCTTACCAGATTTAAGAGGCCGAGTGCCTATTGGTCCTGGGCATGGACCAGGTTTATCCTCTTATAATTTAGGTCAAAGAGGAGGGGTGCAATCAGTCACTCTTAATACCACTCAAATACCGAATCACACACATGCAGCTGCAGGAACCGTTAAAGCGAATTTTTCTCCAATAAGTCCAGCCACTACTGGAAACCCAACTGGAGGTAATTTTGCTAATGCTGCTTCCAATACGTATAATACGACAACTCCCGCAGATATAGAAATGGCTGCTAATAACGTAAACGTAACTGTTGGAAATACTGGAGGAAACTTGTCTCACGAAAATAGACAGCCTTTTTTAAGTATCTATTATATAATTTGCTTACAAGGTCTTTTCCCATCTAGAAGCTAAAATAACATTAACCTTAAAAATAAAACATTATGGAAGGAACAATAGGAGAAATTCGCATGTTCGCGGGTAATTTCGCACCAAGAACTTGGGCGCTTTGTGAGGGGCAATTATTATCCATTAATTCAAATCAAGCACTATTTTCAATATTAGGCACGACTTATGGTGGTGATGGTAGAACCTCTTTTGGGTTACCAGATTTAAGGGGGCGAGGCCCAATTAGTCCAGGAAACGGTCCTGGTTTGTCCAATTATAATCTGGGACAAAGGGGAGGTGTAGAAACTGTTACCTTAGCCACAAGTCAGATTCCAAGTCATACCCATGCAGCTGTAGGAACCGTTAAGGCGAATTTTTCCCCAATAAGTCCAGCCACCACTGGAAACCCAACTGGAGGTAATTTTGCTAATGCTGCTTCTAACACATATAATATGACTCCTGCTGATATAGAAATGGCTGCTAATAATGTAAACGTAACTGTTGGAAATACTGGAGGCAATTTGTCCCACGAAAATAGACAGCCCTACTTGTGCATATACTATATTATTTGTCTTCAAGGCCTTTTTCCTTCTAGAAATTGAAATTAGATTAATATATTAAAAACAAAGGATGTTCTTTAAAAGCGTGTCCTCATTTTATATATTTTTAATTCTTACTAATCAAACCATGGTCAAAATGAAAAAAAATTACTTTACCAATTTTTTAAAAACCTACTTATTCAAGGTTCTTTCTATTACAGCAGTTGGCATTATTATGCTGTTTTCTGTTAATACTAGAGCACAATGTACAGTAACAAACCCTACTGGATCTCAAGATTTAACAGGCAATGTATTAGGGCAATCTTTTACTGCAACATGTACTGGTACATTATCTACAATTACTGTAGAGTTGGGTGGTAGCACTTCTATTCCTAATACTATTGTAAGCGTAAGAAATGGTAATAATGCAGCTGGAGCAATACTTGGAACTTTAACGGGGGTAACTCTTAATCCTGGAACAACCAATGTTTTTGATTTTTCAGCCCAAAATATTTCCCTTACAAATACATCTCAATATACTTTTATTATAGATGATAATGGCTCTCCTTCTACTTATACTTTAATAGGGGATGGTGCAAATACCTACTCTGGAGGTAGTCTTTGGTTTGAAGGTTCAGAACTTCCATATGACATAGGTTTTTCTACACAAATTACAACACCAGACAGCACCCCTCCAGTAGTACAATCGATAGTCTTGCAAGGAACTCCTGCTGCCAATGCGTCTTCAATTACAAAAACTATAACTTTTGATGAAAACGCGAATAATATAACTACAGATGATTTCGAATTAACAACTACGGGAACAGCTACGGGAACGATTGCTTCCGTCTCTGCAAGTTCTGGAACTTCTGTAGTGGTCACTATAAATAGCATTACTGGACAAGGAACCTTACGATTAGATCATTTGGGAACTTCAAATATCACTGATGATTCTGGTAATGGCAACGGGACCAATGGCAATGTTGCTGCATTTAACTCTGGTAGTGTCCATACTGTGGATGCTGTCGCTCCGCAAATACAATCAATAGTAAGACAAAACCCTACGACATCGCCAACCAATGCAGATGTCCTAATATGGGATGTCACTTTTGATGAAGCTGTAAGTAATCTTGATACTACTGATTTTTCAATCACTGGAACCACAGCCACGATAGCTAGCGCAACTAATCCTAGTGGTAATACATATAGAATTACCGCTTCTGGAGGTGACTTAGCTAATGTGAACGCAACGGTAACTTTGGGGTTTAATGCTGGACAAAATATTACTGATTCGGCTGGGAATGCTTTAACAAATACAACTCCAACTGGAACCAACAATAACACCTTTGTTGTAGATAATACCGCTCCAACTTTAGCGATTGGAGCACCTAGTGCCAGTACTACAGATAGTGGACCTATCACTTATACCATTACCTACACAGGTGCTGATGCTGTAACATTGGCCAATGGCGATGTGAGTTTAAATACAACTGGAGATGCTACGGGAACTATAGCTGTTACGGGATCGGGAACCGCTACCAGAACCGTGACTATTAGCAGTATTACTGGAGATGGAACTTTGGGAATTTCTATTGCGGCAGATACTGCTAGTGATACCGTTGGTAATAATGCCTTAGCTGCTGGACCCAGTGCTACTTTTACTGTAGATAATACCGCTCCAACTCTGGCGATTGGTGCACCTAGTGCCAGTACTACAAATAGTGGGCCTATCACTTATACCATTACCTACACAGGTGCTGATGCTGTAACATTAGCCAATGGCGATGTAAGTTTAAATACAACTGGAGATGCTACGGGAACTATAGCCGTTACGGGATCAGGAACCGCTACCAGAACCGTGACTATTAGCAGTATTACTGGAGATGGAACTTTGGGAATTTCTATTGCGGCAGATACTGCTAGTGATACCGTTGGTAATAATGCCTTGGCTGCTGGACCCAGTGCTACTTTTACTGTAGACAATACTGCTCCGACTCTGGCCATTGGCGCACCTAGTGCCAGTGCTACAAATAGTGGGCCTATCACTTATACCATTACCTACACAGGTGCTGATGCTGTGACATTGGCCAATAGCGATGTGAGTTTAAATACAACTGGAGATGCTACGGGAACTATAGCCGTTACGGGATCGGGAACTGCTACCAGAACCGTGACCATTAGCAGTATTACTGGAGATGGAACTTTAGGAATTTCTATTGCGGCAGATACTGCTAGTGATACCGCTGGTAATAATGCCTTAGCTGCTGGACCCAGTGCTACTTTTACTGTAGACAATACTGCTCCGACTCTAGCCATTGGTGCACCTAGTGCCAGTACTACAAATAGTGGGCCTATTACTTATACCATTACCTACACAAATGCTGATGCTGTAACATTGGCTAATGGCGATGTAAGTTTAAATACAACTGGAGATGCTACGGGAACTATAGTCGTTACGGGATCAGGAACCGCTACCAGAACCGTGACTATTAGCAGTATTACTGGAGATGGAACTTTAGGAATTTCTATTGCGGCAGATACTGCTAGTGATACCGCTAGTAATAATGCCTTGGCTGCTGGACCCAGTGCTACTTTTATTGTGGATAGTACTCTAAGTGTGCAAGATGATATTTTAGCAGAAGGATTAAATATATACCCAATTCCTGCTAACGACATCATTACTATTGCTTCTGAAACAAATTTAGGATTACAAAACGTGAGACTATTTAACCTGCAAGGTAAATTGATTCTTTCTAAAAAACTTGATGCTAATAATAACACAAATACTATTGATATTTCTTCAATACATTCTGGGTTATATCTTATGCATATATTCTCAGAAAATGGTTTCATCACTAAACGAGTGATTAAACAATAAAACTATTTTTATATATACTTAAAAGCCGAGGTAATTACCTCGGCTTTTTTATGTTTTCAAATGTCGTTTTATCTTCTTTGTAATCCATTTCAAAACTAGTTCATGCTTTAATAAGTATAGAAAAACCTTTTGCAAACTAAAACAGTCTTTTCTAATTAGCATTTAATCTGGGTATTTCTCTAATAATAAACAACTTATACCAATAAAAATAACACTATAAAGGTTGATATATTTAAACGTTATTCCAACCCAGTAGAAGATGAGTTATTTATTTTAAGAACTAAAAGGTAAATGCTTAATAAACCATTAAGAACAAGAAACATAAGTATTTAAGCTACTTTTTTAAGTAAGTCAAAACAAGGGCATTTTTTACAACGCTTATTCTCTCCTTTTTTGAATTTTTTACAACAACTCGTTTTCACTTTATCAGAAGTAATAACACCAATCTGTTGTAATTTTTTTATTGCCTTTTTCTTCTTCTTTTTGCCCAAAACAGAATCTAAGATTTAGATAACGTGGCAAAAATACTTATTTTTATTTAATCTAAATAAGGTTAAATGTTAAATTATTGTGGTGCATTGTTTGCTGCCGTAGTAACTGTTAAATTTTCAATATCTCTATCAAATAAATACAGACCTCCTTTATCATCACCAATCATATTTATTTTGTCGAGTATCGTACGAGCTACGGCTTCTTCCTCTATTTGTTCAGCTACATACCACTGTAAAAAGTTATGTGTAGCATAATCTTTTTCCTGAAGACTGATATGTACTAATTCATTAATACTTTGAGACACATACACTTCATGTTCAAATAATTTTTCGAACATTTCTTTAAACGACTTAAAGGTAACGTTAGGTGCTGCCAATTGCGAAATTTTTGCATGACCGCCACGCTCATTAACAAACTTCACCAATTTTAACATGTGTTCCCGCTCTTCATCAGATTGTGCATACATAAAGTTAGACACACCTTCTAAACCTTTTACCTCTGCCCAACATGCCATTGCCAAATAAATTTGAGAAGATTCTGCTTCTATTCTTATTTGATTATTTAATGCTTCTTCTATGATTTTTGATAACATGGTTTCTCATTTTTTATAAAGTTAAGTATTTCTTTAATTAATAAACAACTTAATTAAAAAATGATTGTTTTCAAATAAACTTAGTCTAAAAATTCAACCAAATGGTAATTTTTGTCATTTGTATTGATGTAGCCAAAATATATTCTACCTAAATGTCTAAAAATGTTTTTCAGCTTAGGCTCACTCGAAAAATCGATACTCTCAAATTTATTATATTCAAAATCTGATTTCCTTTTTTCTTTATCTTTTCTACCAAACGCATCTTCAAACGCCTTAATTTTATCAAACGTGTTTTCTGTAATATCACCCTCTATATGTTCAAACTCTTCATTAAATAGACAATCTATGTATGTCGATTTAGTGAAAGAATAATGTCCGTAAGCATAAAAACTTGGATTAAAATTACTATTAATTAATCCTACAGGAGTCTTTGTAACATCTCCTAATCCCCCAATTGGCGAAAAATTATTCCTTAGAGTTATGATTCTTTTACTACCTAAAGTTATTCTATAATCATTCTTCTGTTTAAATGTAGATATCCCAATATCACCCTGTGATGCTTTTCTTAAAAATTGACTTGTTTTTTCTAACTCCCTAGCACTTATATTGGAATTATCAGAAAGAGTAATATCAAATAGCACTGACTTCTTCAAGCCTATTTGTCCTTCTTGTATAATAGGTGAGTTTTTAAAAGTTATTTCGTCATCTTTTTTTAATACAATTTCTTTCAATAATTCTTTTGAATAAAAATCCTTAACAACAAATTTCATTTCTTTAAATGATGTATTTATTTGAAAGATCTTGTTTTCAAAAAAGTATGAATTACTATTATAAAAGACAAACTCTTTAATTTTGGGCTGCATAAATTCACTGTAAGTTTTTTCATGCGTTTCTAGTGAAATTGTAAAAACTTTAGTTTTTTCCCGTTCTTTATCTAATGTTAAAACGATTTTATCGTCCTTAATATACAGTTTGTTCGGTCTGGAAGTAATATCTATTGGATTTACTACTTTATGATCTATTGTAACAATATCATCTAGCGGACCACTCAATGCATCTTTTGCATATTCCCATATACCATCTTTGAAAAAATTTGCAAAACTGAAGGGAATTGTTGTTTTATCAAGAATTTCAAAATCATCTTTAAATGAATAAAAATGAACTTGTGAAGAATTATCGTTTGAAACAGACATCAAATAAAACTTATCTTTAAAAGTAATCCCTTTTAAATACTTCTCCTTTTTCAGTTTAAGTTTTAAAACTTCAATAGATGCTTTAGTTGATTTAAAATCTAAATGAAGCGCTCCATATTTTTTGCCACTCTTATTCTTAAAGAAGATAACATAAGTTCCATCTTTATTAATTTGGTAACCTTCAAAGTCTTTAAATGAACTTTGTAATCCATCTGTTTGAATTTCCGAAATAAGTTGAAAATTTTTATTAAAAAGATAAGCATTAGTCTTTTCATAATCTTCAATGAAAATCACCAATTCATCTGTTTTTGTGTTAGAAATAGCTAAAGATTCTTTCGTGTTATAAAATATAGACTTGTATTTTACACCTAAATTTAAAACTTCATTCTGAGAGAAAACACTTAACGCCATCAACGTTATCAAGAATATTGTTAGTGATTTCTTTATCATATATTTTAAATTTAGCTTATTGCTAGTCCATTACCAACACTAGCATCGTCTGGATTCACAAAAACCAATTTACCATCGGGGGTTTCTGTCATTAAAATCATCCCTTGGCTTTCAACACCACGTAAGGCTCTTGGAGCCAGATTCACTAAAACAGTAACACGTTTTCCAACAACTTCTTCTGCTGTAAAACTTTCAGCAATACCCGAAACAATGGTTCGTACGTCAATACCAGTATCCACTTTTAAAACTAATAACTTTTTTGCTTTAGGCATTTTTTCAGCTTCTAAAATAGTCCCTACGCGAATGTCTAATTTTGTAAAATCATCAAATGCAATGGTATCCTTTTGCGGTTCTACAACAGCGTTAGCAATTTCATTTGCCTTTTTACTAGCTTCTAATTTATCTAACTGTGCTTGAATAGTAGCATCTTCAATTTTAGAAAATAATAATTCTGCTTTTCCTATTTGGTGTCCCGATGGCAGTAAAACTTCTTTTGTTGAAACCTCATTCCATGACGTCTCAACTGCGCTCGACGTAACATTCAATATGTTTTTCAATTTAGTTGATGTAAATGGTAAAAACGGCTCACTTAATGTTGCCAAAGCTGAGGCTATTTGAAGCGCTACATACATAATTGTTTTTGTACGTTCTTCATCTACTTTAATAACTTTCCAGGGCTCTGCATCTGCTAAATATTTATTTCCAAGTCGTGCTAAATTCATAAGTTCTTGCTGCGCTTCTCTAAAACGATAACGTTCAATAGAACTAGAAATCACATCTGGATAGGCTTTTACCGCAGCTAGTGTCTCTTCATCAACTTGTAATAATTCATTTGGAGCTGGAACATTTCCATCGTAATATTTGTTTGTTAAAACGACAACACGATTAATGAAATTCCCAAAAATAGCTACCAATTCGTTATTATTTCTAGCTTGAAAATCTTTCCAGGTAAAATCATTATCCTTAGTCTCTGGTGCATTGGCTGTTAATGCATAACGCAATACATCTTGTTGCCCTGGAAACTCTTCCAAATATTCTGGCAACCAAACAGCCCAATTTTTTGAGGTTGATAGCTTATTTCCCTCTAAATTTAAAAACTCATTAGCTGGTACATTTTCTGGCAAAATATAAGACCCTTCCGCTTTTAACATGGCTGGAAAAATGATACAGTGGAATACAATATTATCTTTTCCTATAAAATGAACCAATTTGGTATCTTTATCTTTCCAATACGGCTCCCAATCTTTTCCTTCGCGTTCTGCCCATTCTACAGTAGATGATATATAACCTATCGGAGCATCAAACCAAACATAAAGTACTTTCCCTTCTCCGCCTTCTGCAGGTACTGGAATTCCCCAATCTAAATCTCTGGTTACTGCACGTGGACGTAATCCATCATCAATCCAAGATTTGCACTGTCCATAAACATTAGACTTCCAGTCTTTTTTATGACCTTCAAGAATCCATTCTTTTAAAAAAGCCTCATGCTTATCTAAAGGTAAAAACCAATGTTTTGTTTGTTTTAAACTAGGTACATTTCCTGTTAAAGCAGATTTCGGATTTATTAAATCGGTCGCATTATGACTTGTTCCGCAATTTTCACATTGATCTCCATAGCTCTCTTCATTTCCGCATTTTGGACATGTTCCCACAACAAATCGATCTGCCAAAAACTGATTAGCTTCAGCATCATATAATTGTTCTGTTACCTCTTCAATAAATTCACCTTTATCATTTAAAGTTGTAAAAAATTCTGATGCTGTTTTATGATGTACCTCTGCAGAAGTACGCGAATAATTATCGTAAGTAATACCAAAATCTTCGAACGATTTTTTAATGATCGCATGGTATTTATCTACAACATCCTGCGGTGTAACACCTTCATTTTTGGCTTTAATGGTAATGGGCACACCATGCTCATCACTTCCTCCAATTAATATAACATCGTTTCCTGTTAACCGTAAATAACGTGCATAAATATCTGCTGGAACATAAACGCCTGCCAAATGGCCAATATGAATAGGGCCATTGGTATAAGGAAGTGCCGTTGTTATGGTATATCTTTTTGGTGTGCTCATTTTAATATTTTTATGTCAGGTGGAGCGCAGTCGAAGTTTGATAATCTTGTTGAATCATAGTTTATTAAACAGATTCCTAAGCTTTGCTCGCAATGACGAATCATTTTGAAGCCGTAAAAGTACACATTTTGGTTACGATTTAGAAAAAAAATGTACTTTTACATTATGTCAAAAATCTCATTAATTACCGCATTATGTTGTGTTGTTTTTTTCTTTGGAGGAAAACACTTTTCTGCACAAAATGTGCCATCAACTAAAATAAACACATTGATACAACCGCCATATTTAAAAGCAGGTGATACCGTTGCCATAGTAGCACCTTCGGGTGTTTTAAAAAACCGAACTAAAGAAGTAGAGCAAGCCAAAAAGCTTTTAAAAAGCTGGGGGCTACATGCTATTGTTGGGAAACATGTATTTAGCCAAGCCAATCATTTTGCAGGAACTGATGATGAACGCTGTGAAGATTTTCAAAATGCCTTAGACGATCCTAAAATAAGTGCCATCTGGTGTGCTCGTGGTGGCTATGGAACCGTTAGAATATTAGACAAACTAGATTACACCAAGTTTAAGCAAAACCCCAAATGGCTTATTGGCTATTCCGATATTACAGCACTTCATAATCAAGTTCATAATGTAGGGGTACAATCTATTCATGCTATGATGTGTACCAGTTTACAGGACGATTTAAGCACTATTAAAGAGACTCTTTCAACATTTAAAGATGCTGTTTTTGGAAAATCTTTATCTTATACTATACAAGGTTCTAAATACAATAAAACAGGAAATGCTACGGCCCCTATAGTTGGCGGAAACTTAACCATGCTACATACTATGCTAGGCTCTAACACCAGCATTGATACTTCTGAAAAAATACTTTTCATTGAAGAAATTGGTGAATATAAATACCATATAGATCGCATGTTTCAAAGTTTAAAACGGGCTGGTTATTTTAAAAACTGTAAAGGCGTTATTATTGGAGACATGACCAAACTTAGAAAAAACACCACACTTTGGGGTTCCTCTATTGAACAGCTTATCCTAGATGCTTTATCCGATTACGATTTTCCCATAGCATTTAATATGCCCGCAGGACATGAAAAAGATAATCGTGCCATGATTTTGGGTAGAACGATTAAGTTAACCGTAGGTAAAGGGCAAACTGCTGTTGTTTTTAAAGATTAACATTTATCTTTTACAAACAATTCAATAATAACCTCAAACTCAATAGCGTCAGAGATAATATCATCTTTAATATTACTAAATAAAGCTTTCGATTCATATTTCAAACCCCATCTGGTTCTGTCGATAATGAATTTTGAATACATTTTATATTTACCGTCTACAACTTTAAATTTCATATCGAAATCAATAACCTTAGTAACTCCCTTAATAGTTAGATCTGCTTTTACCTTAATAGTATTTACATTTTTATAAATTACTTCTGTAAACTTAATTGAGGCTAAAGGGTGTTTTTCAACATCAAAAAAGTCTTGATTTTTTAAATGCCCTACTAACATATCATTATATTTTCCATCGGTATTAACAATGGAATTCATATCAATTTCAAAATGTCCTTCAAGTATAATATCGCTAGATTCTTTAAATATGGTACTGTTAGATTTTATAATCTGTCCCTTTAGAAATTTTACAGTACCAAAATGTTTATTATATTTAAATAAATTAGACCCTGTCCACTTTACAATACTATTAGTAGTATCTATTTCAAGAATTTCTTGAGCATTAACAATAGGTGAAAAGCAAATAATTGTTGCTAATAAAATGATTTTTTTCATGATTTATATTTTTCAATAAAATTAGATGCATCACTTCCAGTTTTTGTAAAAAAAATGTGAAAGAAGTGTGAAACGGGTGCAAAAAGTTGAAAAATTTCATTTATTTAACGGTCTTAAACGTCTTGATGAAAAAAATCGTTTTTCCTTTATTAGCAATCCTATTCTTTACATTCCTAAATTGTAAAGATGATACCCCTCAGAATCATTTTTCTGAAACTGTAAAGGTTGCTTTAAGAGATGCTGCCAATACACTATTACTTACCAATAGCGATTCTACATCATTGATTTTGCCTGTTAAAAAATTAAATGACAACAAATATGAAATAGCATTTCAAAATAAACTATCTATAACTCCAGATAGCTTAGTGACCGCTATAAGCCATAGTTTAAAAACTGCTAACCTCCCTAAACAGTATATCGTTGAAGTCATTAATTGTAATAAAGATGAAGTATTTTATAGTTTTCAAATTAAAGGAACAAAAGAAAGTGATATTGTTCCATGCCTAAGTAGACATCTCCCCACAGACTGCTATACAATCCAAGTGTTATTTTTTGAAAAGACCCCATGGCTAACCAATAAAATATATCCCATCCTTTTAATATTACTTATTAGTATATTTATTTTTGGTTTTTTCTTTATTAAAAAAAGAAAACCGAAGACAACTATTGAAGAAGCCATACCTTTTTCTAAAATTGGTGATTACAAATTTTACAAAGGTCAAAACAAACTCATTAAGGAAGCCATTGAAATAAAACTATCTGCCAAAGAATGTGAATTAATCTCAATCCTTAGTGCAAACCAAAACCAGATTGTAAAACGTGATACTCTTGTTAAAGAAATATGGGAAGACCATGGTGTTTTTGTTGACAGAAGTTTAGATACCTTTATATCGAAACTTAGAAAAAAATTCAAAGACGATCCTTCTATAAATATTGTGAATATACATGGTGTGGGCTATAAACTAGAAGTTAATTAAATATGGGTTTTTACGATTTATCAAAAGAAGAACGCAACCAGCTTGTTGAAAAAATCAATCAAGATATTACATATGATTTAGCTTCAAATGAAACGGAAAACATTGTTAAATACTTTTCTGACGAAGACACTTATATTAGAAAAACAGGGTATTTAGCTATTGGAAAGATCTTTTATTCCAGACTGGAATTACAAAAAGTGATACTTTCAACCTTGACAAGTCTATTAAAATCAAACATTGATAAAGTTCGGCAGACCGTTGTTAATGCAGCTGGTGAAATTGGCAAGTTTCATTTTGATAAGGTGCAATCTTTTTTTGATACAGGATTGTTTGACGACCATCATTCTGTTAGAAATGCCGTAATAGGTTCTGTAAAAAAAATGGGAGAGAAAAACCCTGTTCCTGTTTTAGCTTGGCAAAAACCTATTTAAAACATCCCGATAAAGAAATTAGAAGAGAGATTTGTCATGGTATTGAATTGAGAGGCCGTACACACCCTCAAGATATTTTGCCATTATTGAAAGAATTAGAATTTGATGAAACCAAACGTGTTTCGGATACTCTAATTCATGTCATCGGACAAATTGCCTATAAAAATGGTTGCTTAAAAACTGTCGTTACACATCTAAACATCTGGAAAAACAAACCCCTTGTTAAAAAAGCTTTAGATGAAATTGTTGATGTACACGATCGTTATAAAAAGTTTGCCGTATTAACGCAACAAGAAGCTATTGATTATATTGATGGGAATTATAATTTAAAAAGTCCTATTCAATTTTTTTAACTGAATTTTAAGTTCTGTAAGCGTTATTTCCTTGAAATTAAAATCTAAAATTGGATTTTCTTGAGTTTTTGTTTCAATAATATCAAAAAACAATTTCCCTTCATTCCTTTTAATCGCAACAAGAACAACATCTTCTCCTTTAGGTACAATTCTAAAATCATATTCTTCATTATTCTTCCAACTTGGCATTACAGAATTTACATTCTTAAAAACCATACTAACAATAGCTCCCTTTGAATCTTTGATTTTAAGCTTATATTGTATTCTGCTTCTATTTCTTATAAATCTATCACAATTAACCCAACCTAATTTAGAAGTTCTTAAAATATAGTTATTCACTTCAGAAACGCTAACATTGATGCTATCTTTTAGAGTTAACCTATCTTCAAATCTTTTATTAGCTATTGAATCTTGTATTTTACTAACTCGAGGAACACTTCCATTCGATCCTATGAATGCTGATTCTCCATCTGTTTGAAAAATAATAGGCAATGAATAAGGCACTGTAACCGCAAAACCTCTTTGCTTTCCTGGTCTCATTTTTGGTATTAATGCAAGGACTCTTTTTACTTCTTCTTCAAGTCTGGGATGATTAGCTCTAGATTGAATAGAAACAACATCTCCATTTTTATTAATTCTAAAAATCACATTAATTCTTACTCTTCCATTAAAACCAACTTCTTCTGCTATTGCTGTATTAAATTTTCTTTGAACAAACTTATTAATGGCATCACTTGTACATTTCCTTTGTTTTTCATTGTCTCTCTCTTCACAACCTGGATATATTGGAACTTGTTCTACTACAGAAAAAGGAACTTCAACGTCTTCAGAAGAATCATCTTCTGTTACTTCTATAACTTCATCAAGAAGATCATCTATTTCTGGCTTCTGTTTTTCTTGAAGTATCCAGTTAATGTTTTCGCCTTCCCGCTTACCAGTAAATAGACGCATGCCTTCTTTTTTATTTTCTGTAGGAAATGAAATTCCAATACTAGAATTCAACTTTAAAAGTTCATCACCTCTAAAAGCTTCAATATATAGCATTCCACCTGTTTCTAATTGCTTGCCATCAGATTGTGTTGTTAAATTAGCTAACAACATATCTGAAACTTTATAGTATTCCTTTATTTTAAAATCTATTTCACCTGCAACAACTTTATGGTCACTATCTACAAATGAATTTGCTTTAATAATTAATTTCGTTCCTTCTTTACAATTTATTGTAATATCTTTTTTAGCATTAATCTTAAAGATCTGTGAATTTTTACTGTATTTGTAAACGCCTTCTTCTTCCTTTGGTTTAGTTACAACTTGATTATAAACTTTACGCTCTTCAAATTGTTCAACATTTTGATTAGAGATTGAGTCTAGATTTATCTGTTTATTAGTATTTCCAGATAAAGAATCAGGAATATCAATTGATTTTTCTAACGTTAAAATTGATTTTATTTGAGATTCATTTATCTTTTTAAAGTCAATTTTAAAGTCGCTACTTTTACTAAATCGAACCGATTTCTTAAAGCCATAAATATCCTTTCCTTTAATTCCAATTGCAATAACATAAAAACTTCTATTTATTGGTAAGTCAATATTGTCTTCGTAAACATTTAATACTGTGTTATTTTTTTGATCAACAATATATGTTTCGTTATGATTAGTATTTATATTAAAATTGAGTTTAATAGTTGCCTTTTCTTCATCTCTAGCGAACTTATCGATATTAATCCAGCCTAGTTTAGATAATTGAACTGTTTGATAAATTTTATCTAAAGTTTTATATATCTTCTTATTCTCTTCTTTTAAAGAATATTCCTCTCTCTTTAGTTCATTATAATTTTCTTTTGAAATCGCATCTTTCATTTCACTTAATTCTAGTTTAGAAATTTGCTCATAAACAGATGCAGATGCGATATTATAACGTTCAGAATACCAAAAATCTTCCAAGTCAATTAAAATAGAATCAATTGTAATTTCTCTTTTGTTTTTTAACCAAGCCAAAGAGTCTACTTCAATTATTCTATAATATTCTTCATCTATACTATTACTTTTTTCTTCTAAAAGAACTTTCTGTTTGTAAATCCTTATAGTATCTGCTCTTTTATCATAATAATTTACCTTGGAAAAGTTTTTCTCAATATCCAAACGGCCTAAACTATCAATTATAGATAGTTCTTTACACGTATCAACACCATACAGTTTAGTTAATTCTTCATCAATAAGAGACAGAATGGAATTCCCAATAATGATAACAAATGGAAAAGGCTCTAATTTAACTTCAGAAGCCTCCCAATTCATATTATTTTCTTCATCCCTTCCTCCATAAAATATTTGCATACCACCACCCTCTGAAGTGTTCTTAGGAAATTGTGCTTCAACCGTTTTACCTTCTTTTAAAACTAAAAATTCTCCCTTGTATTTAACATCAATTTTAAAAGCTCCACCAGAAACCAGCCATTTGTTATTCGATATTGTTTGAGCATTTGCTAAAAGTAAATCTTGCTTGTTAATTAATTCAATTAACTCAATATTTAAAGAGTCACCATCAAATGGTTTGTTCAAAATGGTTTGTAGATCTTCAGGATTAAAACGAATTTTAGTTCCTTTTTCTCCAATGACTTCAATAACAGAATCAACTGCCACTCGAAAACTTTGAATATATTCCGATTCAAAATTCAGTTTACTTTTTAAATATGCTTTATCAGAATTAAATACACTAAAATAAATTAAGGTTAATACAGTTACTATTGCAAACGCAAAACCTAAATATTTAAACCATTTATTTCGAATATAAGATTGCTTTGCTTTTTTAATTTCTTCTTTTAGCTTTCGGCGTTTTAATCCTTCTAAAAATAGAAGGTGCTCATTGTATAGTGATTTAAAATCAATTTCTGTTCTTAATCGATTTTCAAAATCTTGAATTTCTTCGTCAGCAAGTGTTTTATCTAAATACCTATTAATGAGCTCTATACTTTGTATATGATTTTCCATGATTTTCCATGATTTTCCGAATTAAGATTGAACCGTTTTACTTGTTTGATAGATGTCTTTTGCTTTTATTAAGCACTTATACTTCTGGTTTTTTGCAATCTTTTCAGTTTTAAATTGCATCATATTAGCGATCTCTTTAAAAGACATGGCTTTATGATAAAATAGTTGTAAAAGCTGTTGACATCGTTCTCCTAATTTGAGAAATGCACGCTCTGCGAGTTGGTATTTTTTTTCTTCTAGAACACTATGAAAGTATTCTACTTCATTTTCATTTAAATCATATAGTTCTGTTTTTGAAAATTTCTTTTGAGTATCCTTCCATATAAACCGTGATACCGCATATAAATAAGTATAAAACGAAGACGTTAATTTGAAATCTGATTTTTCTAGATTTCTATTTAATATAATAAGTGCTTCCTGAAAAACATCTGAAGCATCTTGCTTTTGACCCCCTTTTGAAACTATCAAAGCTTCAATTTTAGGATACAAGCCATATAATTTACTAAAAGCTTTTTCGCGTTGACCATCTTTAAAAAGCTCTAAGATTTTTTTATCGTTCATAAATCTTGTTTATTACTTAATGGTCAAATTGCTAAAAGGTCTCCTAAATTATTTTCATTTTTTAAATTTACTGAAGCTAGTCATGTCCAAATGAGGTAAAATTGAGACATCACAAATTTTTATATTGCGTAATCTCTCCTAATGTCGAAATGACTCTTTTTTATAATCAAGCGGAAATTTTAATTCTAAAACCCACGTTCCTTCTGCAACTGCTCATAAGCCGCTTGCACCTGTCTAAACTTTTCTTCAGCTCCTACTTGATGCTCTTTCCCTAAGTGAATCACCTTATCAGGGTGATATTTTTTAGCCATTTTTCGATACGCCCTTTTAATCTCATCTTCTGTAGCATTTTTATCTATTTCCAGAATTTTATAAGCATTGTCACTGCTGTTATAAAACATGGCTTTAATACTATCATAATCGCGAGAACTAATCCCTAAATACCCAGCCATGGTGTAAATTTGTCGCTCCTCAACTTCTGTTACTGTACCATCTGCCTTTGCAATCCCAAATAAAAAATGCATAAGCTGTAGACGCGATGGATGGTCCATCATCTGTTTAATTTGCAAACAAACTTGTCTGGTCGAAATATTATTTTGGTTGTTAATATTTTTAAATAGTTTGAATGCGTGGTTTGCACGTTCTTTACCATACATACTTACAAATTGCTCACGTACAAAATCCAACTCTCTTTGATCTTGTACACCATCCGCTTTTATAATGATAGACGATAGTATTAGCAAACTCACTTCAAAATCGCCAGATTGCGTTTGCGGTTGTTGTCTGGGCTCTGATCTGTAGGTGGTTCTTCTACCCTGTTGTGGTTGTCCTTGCTCTAAAAACGGGCTCTCTTTACCATTTGACAAGGAATCAATAACACTTCCTATTGCTAATCCGATAATGGCTCCTATAGGGCCTCCAAAAGACCACCCTATTGCGCCTCCTATCCATTTTGAAAAACTCATGTAAGTAATAGATTTTAATTATGACCAAACCTACATATAAATTAATTCTTTTAAAAGAAGAAATTATAATAAGATAGGTTCACTCTGTCCTATTTTTTAAAATAAAAATTATCAGAGTAAATATACTATTTGTTAGTAGATTGCATTCATAATTTGTTACACAATTGGTATCTTTGCAGTCTAAAATTGTTAATTATAAAAATTTAAAAATATGTATCCAGCAGAATTAGTAAAACCAATGCGCGAAGATTTAACAAATGTTGGTTTTGAAGAATTACATACGTCTCAAGCTGTTGATGCTGCTTTAGCAAAAGCAGGAACAACTCTAGTCGTTGTAAATTCGGTTTGTGGTTGTGCAGCAGCTAATGCACGTCCAGGAGCAAGAATGAGTTTACAAAACGAAAAGCGTCCTACAAACATTGTAACTGTTTTTGCAGGTGTTGATAAAGAAGCAGTAGATACCGCCCGTGGTCATATGGTTCCGTTTCCTCCAAGTTCTCCTAGTATGGCATTATTTAAAGATGGTGAATTAGTACATATGCTAGAGCGTCATCATATTGAAGGTCGTCCAGCAGAACTTATTGCAGAAAACTTAATAGATGCTTATAACGAGCATTGTTAGGATAAATCTTTACAAGTAATAAAATTTAAGCCGCGATAATCGTGGCTTTTTTTATGCTCATTACGCAACCTATTTACCAATTTTTCATCTTATTAAAAAAGACTTATGAAACCGTATTTTAAACCCATATTGGTTGTTACCTGTGTTATGTTATTAATGACCAGCAGTTGCTCATCCAACGACAACAACACACCTACCTACGAAATTGAATTAGAGAAACTTAGCTTATTAAAAGCAGAAATTGAAACTTTAGCCAGTACTTCTGTGTGCGACGGTACCACCGAATGCAAATTTATTGGCTTGGGAAGCAAACCTTGTGGTGGGCCATGGTCTTATTTAGTATACACCACCTCAATCGATGTCGATAAATTAAAAGCCGCAGTTGAAGATTACAATCAAAAAGAAGCTGCTTTTAATGGGAAATGGGAAATCGTTTCAGATTGTGCACTTGCTTTACAGCCAATTAGTATAAGTTGCGAAAATAACACCTGCGTACTTACGTATTAAAACTTAGTTTTTACTTATTTTTGCGCATGCAAAAATTGTTGTCGTATCCATTAACCACCATTTATCTTCTTTGTTTTTTAATAACATTGCTCATATTCCATCCCATTCAATGGATATGTTTTAACATTTTTGGCTACAATGCACATAAAAAAAGTGCCGATTTAATGAATATGTGTTTAATGCGGTGCCTTCATATTTTAGGGACTCGATTTACATTTAATAACAAACATGATATTGAAATAGATCAGCCACTCATTATTGTCTGTAACCATCAAAGTATGTACGACATCTCCCCTTTGTCTGTTTTCTTAAGAAAACATCACCCCAAATTTATTAGTAAAATAGAACTAGGTAAAGGCATTCCCAGCGTCTCTTATAATTTACGCCATGGTGGTTCTGCTTTGATTGATAGAAAGAATCCTCGACAATCCTTACCTGCTATCATGAAATTTGGTGAATACATTGAAAAAAACAAACGGGCTGCAGTTATTTTCCCAGAAGGAACAAGAAGTAAAGATGGACATCCCAAGCCTTTTCAAACAAAAGGTTTAGAAATTCTATTTAAAAAAGCACCATCTGCTTTAGTAGTTCCTATTTCTATAAATAACTCTTGGAAAACAGTTCGTTATGGAAAATTTCCTATGGGCTTAGGAACTCATATCACTTTTACTGCGCATAAGCCTTTAAAAGTTAGTACCTTTGCCAACAAACAAGAGCTTATAAATAATATTGAAACTACTATTAAAAAACATATCCACCCATAAAAAATTATAGATGTCGTTAAAGAATGTTAGATTAGAAGTAATGAAGTTTTTGGAAAAAGACGTTGAATCTTTAATTGAAAAATACTTAATCCCAATTGAAAAAATTTGGCAGCCAACCGATTTTTTGCCAAACTCTGAAGGAGCTACTTTTTTTGAAGAAGTCCGAGAAATAAGAGAACTTTCTAAAGAATTGCCATATGATTTCTGGGTTGTTTTGGTTGGTGATATGATAACAGAGGAAGCATTACCAACGTACGAATCCTGGTTAATGGATGTTGAAGGTGTTAATCAAGTAGATGGAGAAAATCCTTGGGCCAAATGGGTACGCCATTGGACTGGTGAAGAAAATCGTCATGGCGATGTACTTAACAAATACCTATACCTTTCTGGACGTGTAAATATGCGAGAAATCGAAAAAACCACACAATACCTTATTGCTGATGGTTTTGATATTGGAACCGATAGAGATCCTTATAAAAACTTTGTTTATACCAGTTTCCAAGAGCTAGCAACTTATGTTTCTCATAATCGTGTGGCTAAAATAGCAAAAGAAAAAGGTAATAAGCAGCTTGCCAAAATGTGTAAAATTATTTCTGGTGATGAAATGAGGCATCATCATGCATATTCTGAATTTGTTGAGCGTATTTTTAAGGTAGATCCTAGCCAAATGATGATGGCATTTCATTATATGATGAAACAAAAAATAACCATGCCAGCACATTTTTTAAGGGAATCTGGAAATAAAATTAGTACCGCTTTTGATGAATTTTCTAATACCGCACAGCGTATTGGTGTTTACACATCTAATGATTATGTGGAAATTTTAGAGAAATTAATTAACCGTTGGGAAATTGATAAAATCACAAATCTTACTGATGAAGCCGAAAAAGCTAGAGATTATCTTATGAAGCTTCCTGGCAGAATGTATCGTTTGGCTGACCGTATTAAAATACCTGAAAATTCGTTTCAATTTAAATGGGTTGAACCTGCTATTATAAAATAGTTCAAGGTCATTCCATAATGGATAATAATGTCTAAAAGTGATATAGAAAAAGATTATATCAGTCGGATTAATTTGACTTTAAAATATATAGACAATAATCTTGATTCTGAATTATCATTAGAGTCACTTTCTAAGGTGGCGCTTTATTCACCATTTCATTTTCATAGAATTTTTAAAGCTCTAATTGGAGAAACTCCCAATGCCTACATCATTAGAAAACGCATTGAAAAAACAGCATCTGTATTACTACATAAAAAACACATAAGCATTACAGAGCTTTCGTTACAATATGGTTTTAATAGCAATGCTTCTTTTACCCGAGCATTTAAAAAGTTTTATGGGATAAGCCCTTCCGAATTTCGAAAAGAAAACCCAGATAAATATAGCAAAATAAGTAAACTTGAAAGCAAGAATGGTCAAGAAAACCTGCCTTTTAACAAATACATTTGCAACATTAATAATCATTTAAATTGGATTAAAATGAATGCAAATATTGAAGTTAAAAAAGTGCCTGAATTAAAATTTGTCTGTATGACTCATTTTGGAATACATGGTGTTGAAGATGTATTTGACAAATTAGTGAAATGGGCAAAAGCAGAAGGTTTAATGAAAAATCCTGAAACCAAAATGGCAAGAATTTTTCATGATAGCTTTAAAATAACAGATCCAGACAAGGTCCGAATGAGTGTTTGTGTACTAACAGATAACGCCATTGCTATAGAAGGTGAAATTGACGCAGGAATTATTAAAAAAGGGAAATGTATCGTTGGTCGTTTTGAAATAACGCCTAATGATTTTGAAAAATCTTGGAGTAGTCTTTTTATTTGGATGAATGAAAATGGCTATAAAAAAGCCGAAGAAAATCCTTTTGAAATATATCACAACGACCTTCGCGAACATCCTGAGAATAAGTGTATCGTTGATTTACATATACCGATTGAATAAAAAAAATCAATTTATAAGTTAATTCCTTTCTAAATCGAAAGGAATTTTTATTTTTAGCTCATCATGACTTCAGAAAAAATTATATTAAAGACCATCACCTTTGTAAAAGAGAAATTAGCAGATGCCGAAGGCGGGCATGATTGGTTTCACATAGAACGTGTGTACAAAAATGCTCTGTTAATTTCTAAAAGTGAAAAGGTAGACACTTTTATTGTATCCCTTGGTGCTTTGTTACACGATATAGCTGATAGTAAATTTCATAATGGCGATGAAACTATTGGTCCAAAAATGGCTCAGGAATTCTTATTTAAACTTAATGTAGATTCTACAGTTGTTGAACACGTTATAAATATCATTGAAAACATTTCTTTTAAAGGCGGCAATGATACTCAAAAATTTCGCTCTCCAGAATTAGATGTCGTTCAAGACGCCGATAGGTTGGATGCTATAGGAGCTATTGGCATAGCACGCTGTTTTAACTATGGAGGCTTTAAAAACAGACCGCTTTATAATCCTGATATTGCTCCTAATCTTAATATGAGTAAAGCGGAATATAAAGCATCTACTGCGCCAACAATTAATCATTTTTACGAAAAACTACTTCTCTTAAAAGATAGAATGAATACCAAAACAGGGAAACAAATAGCCTCAAACAGACACACCTTTATGGAATTGTATCTTAAACAGTTTTATAATGAATGGGATGGAAACGCTTAACGAGCTACTTACTGAATAATTAGTTTTATTTCCTTTCTATATTGTGATGCGCTTTTTCCAGTTATTTCATTAAACTGTTTATTGAAATGTGAAAAATTATTAAATCCGCATTCAAAACAAACGTCAGCAATACTCATTTGACTCTCATTTAATAGTTTCGTGGCATGTACCACTCGATACTCATTAACTAACTGGGTAAATGTTTTACCTGTAACACGTTTAAAGTATCTACAAAACGCAGGAACAGTCATACTTACTTTATCCGCTATTTCATCTAAACTAATATGATTTTGAAAGTTTCTGTTTATATGTTTATAAATAATGTCAATTTTAGCACTGTCTTGCGGTTCTGCTTCAAAAGCAAAACCATCTGCATTTAAAATCGCATAATCATCTGTTTTTGCTAAATGATTTAATATTTCCAAAAATTTTAAAACCCTATCAAAACCTTCATATTCCAGAAGCTTGTCAATCTTTGGCCCAACAATCTTTTTCGCTTCCATTTTAAATCGAATTCCTTTTTTGGCTCTGTCAAATAATGATACTATTGATGCCATCTCTGGTATATTGACAAAATCATCACCTAAAAAATTAGATTTAAATTGAACAGTCGTTTCTGTTCCATTTGCAGTTAATCGATCTGTAAAACCATTATGCGGCAAATTAGATCCTATTAATATAAGTTGGCTATTATTAAAATAAGACAAATGCGTACCTATATGTGTTTTTCCTTGTCCTTTATTTACATAAACAAGTTCTAGTTCTGGATGAAAATGCCAAAAAGCATTATGTTTATCAACCTTAACCATGTGTTGTTTAACCAATATCGAGCTTCCAAAGCTTGGACTAAGTTTTTCTAAAGTAGGTTTTTTATTAATCATATTAGAGCTTATCAGTAACAAAATTACTACATATTATTTTTAAAACCTATATTCAATTATCATCATTATATGCTATATTAACTTTACATAGATTTAACATTCATTTAACAGATAAAATAGCATATAAATTGGTCAAATCTGATGTTTTGCGCCTTCCTATTCCTACATACCTTTGTAGTGTTAAACGATGTAAAAATCAAAACATTATGAAAAACGTAATTAAAACATCCAAAAAAAACCTATTATTAGTAGCATTGATGCTAACTGTTATAATAGGTAACGCTACTGAAATTTCTTCTTTCAAAATGGAAAAAGATCTTAAAGGGACTGCATTAACAATCGATAATGTAAAAGAAGGTGATCTTCTATCTATTAAAAATTACAAAGGTATCACTATATATAAAGAGCTTATTCAATCTTCTGGAACTTACACAAAAGGCTTTGATTTAACTGAATTACCTGATGGGAATTATTTTTTCGAAGTAGACAAAGATCTCGAAATTAATACAATTCCTTTCACAGTAAGAGGCCAAAAAGTTGTTTTCGATAAAAACAAAGAAATCGTTATTTTCAAACCTCATCTAAGAGAAAAGAATGACCTTGTTTATATAACAAAATTTTCTCCAAATCTTGAGCCATTAAAAATAAGAGTTTACGGAGATTATGATGGTGGATTTCATTTAATTCACTCAGAAAAAATCGAAGGTGTTCAAATAGCCAAGAAAATCTTTAAGCTTAAAAAAGGAGGAGATTATAAAATAGTTCTCAATTCAAATAACAAAGAATACACAAAATTCATTAACAATTAAATCAAATTCTCGTTAATGTCTTATTTAGTTAGTTTAGTTTAAATTGGTAGTGCGGGGTCTAGTTAGCCCCGCACTTTTTTATTAATTCACATAAACATATGAAGTCCCTTAATCTACTATCCGCAAATAACATAAATAAACCTAATAAGGTTATAAAAAAATATCTATTAAGTATTATTTGGTGTATTCTTCATGCAACGATTTTATCAATAATTACTATAAAAATAAAAGGAACACCTTTAGAGTTTAGCTTGTTTATGGTGGTCTTAATTTATTTATCCTTTTATTTAGTTATGACTAGTATTCTCTTAGATAAGATCATTAAGGCTGAAATAAATAGTATTGGCAAATAATCTAGAATAATTTTAATTGACCATCTTTATATTCTTCGTGTAAATTCAGATTAAGTTTTGGCATTGCTTTATTTTTAAAATACTTAAGTCTGGCTAGTTTTACCAGACTATTAATTTGTTCAGCAATTTTTCCCTCACCCCGCATTCTGGTTCCATATCGGGAATCGTTTAAGCGACCTCCATGACAACTTTCTATTTGATTTAATACTTTTTCGGCACGATCTGGCATGGTTTTATAAATCCAATCTTTAAAAATTTCGCCAATGGCACCATTTAGTCTCACAATAGTATGAGCTATCGACAAAGCTCCATGTTCTGATGCTGCTTTAGCTAAAGGCAATATTTCATGACTATTTATAGACGGAATAATAGGTGCCAACATTACATTTACTGGAATCCCGTTTTCACTCAAAATTTTAACGGTTTCTAAACGCTTTTTAATGGTAGCTGTTCTTGGTTCTAAAATACGCCTTGTATCTTCAGACAATGAGGTTATTGACATATTTACACCAATCAAATTATCTTTTGCTAACGCGCTTAAAAGATCTAAATCCCTAAGAATCAATGCGTTTTTTGTAATAATAGCGACTGGATGTTTATATTTTAAAAATACCTCTAAACATTGTCTGGTAATTTTAAATTGTTTTTCTGCAGGTTGATAACAATCCGTGTTTCCAGACATAACAATGGGATGCGCCTTCCAGCTTTTCTTTTTTAGTTGTGACTCTAATAATTGTGGAGCCGCTTTTTTTACCATAATGCGACGTTCAAAATCCAAACCCGCACTATACCCCCAATATTCATGGCTATTACGAGCGTAGCAATAAATACAGCCATGCTCACAACCTTGATACGAATTCATTGAGTATGACAGACCAATATCTGGACTTTCAACCTTGTTCACTATCGTTTTAGGAAATACTTCTAGGTATTGTGTTTTATTTTTATCACTTTCTTCGCCTTCTTTGCGACAGAATTCGAGAAAATCGTCACGCATTTCGTGACTTAATTCAAAAAAACGATTGTGTACATTACGCTGCGCACCACGTCCTTTTATGGCAGATTTTGGATTCATTATAATAAAATTAAAGGTTGAATGTGCTTTGAGTAGCTCTTTAAAATTACTTATAAATTATGCTTAAAAATGTTAAAGTAAGAATGGGTTATTAACAAATTTTATTTCCCTGGAAAATCTGCTTTTCGTTTTTCAAGAAAAGCTTTGGTGCCTTCGGTAAAATCATCACTACCAAAACAATTACCAAATTCTTGAATCTCTGTATTAAAACCATTAACGCCATCTTTAAAATTTGCATTTACAGCTCTAATGGCAGCACTTATGGCTACTGATGAGTTACGCGTTATTTTACCTGCGATTTTCTCACAAAAAGGAAGCAATTCTTCTTGTGTCGTTACATGATTTACCAATCCATAACTTAAGGCGCTATCCGCATCAATCATTCCTGCGGTCATTATGAGTTCCATAGCACGTCCTTTCCCTACTAATTGAGGCAAACGTTGTGTCCCACCATAACCTGGAATAACACCAAGCGACACTTCTGGCAATCCCATTTTAGCATGATCGCTCGCCATTCTAAAATGACATGCCATAGCTAATTCCAATCCGCCTCCAAGCGCAAAACCATTTATTGCAGCTATCACTGGCGTAGATAAATTTTCAATAAAATTAAATAGTAATTCTTGTCCTTTAGCTGCCAATATTTTACCTTCTTCAATATTATAATTTGCAAACTCACTGATATCGGCACCAGCAACAAAAGCTTTTTCTCCACTACCCGTAACAATAATAACTTTTGTGTTCTTATCTAAATCTGCTTCTTTAAAGGCATCGTGCAACTCATTAATCGTTTCTTTATTAAGTGCATTTAACTTACTCGGACGATTGATTGTTATAGTGGTAATACTATTATTTTCTTCTGATAGAATATTGGCGTAGCTCATAATATTATTTAAAGTTTATTGAATCGCAATTTCAAAATCGTCATATCCAGGAACACAACTAGCATCATTACAAGTCATAAATTCAATTTCACCTGTAACTTTTAGTGCTTTCTTCGCTTTTAGTTTAATACGTTGCTTAAAAATTGCAGAATTTTCAAAATATTTAATATTTAATTCAAAAATAGGATCAAAAGTAATATGACCTTTATCTTCTGTCATATTTCCAACTAACTCATAGTCTTTACTAACTTCAAAAATAAAAATCGTTGGCAATGGACCTCCCTCAGGCACTTTTAACGAATACAAATGATAGTTTGGTTCAATCGCCGCATTTATAATTAACTCATATTCCAAATTAGAAACTTTTTTCACACTTGCAGACCATTTAACAGGCTCTAAAATCTGCGAGTAGCCTATCGAGCTTATTAAAAAAACTAGTATAAATATTCTTTTCATTCTATATAATGTTTATATTCAATTATTCTTTAGGAAAGCTTACCCTAAATGTAGTGCCTTTATTTTTTTCCGATTTGAATGTTATGGTGCCTTTATAAGTTTCCACTATGTTTTTTACCATCGCTAAACCAAGCCCCATACCACTTGTTTTTGTTGTAAACTTGGGTTCAAAAACTTTATCTTTATTCTCTTCTGAAACACCCGAACCATTATCTGCGACCATAACGACTACATCTCCGTTTAGCATCCCTACATCAATAACAATTTTTGGTATTTTATTCTCTGGCATAGCCTGAATAGCATTCTTAACTAAATTGGTAACCACTCGAATTAATTGCGTTCTATCAAACTTTGCAATAATCTCTTCAGCTTCAGCATTAAAAAATATATAATCTTCATTAAAGATATCTAACGCTAGTTTTACAATTTGCACAACATTTAAAGTTTCACTTTGTTGTGCTGGCATCTTTGCAAAGTTTGAAAATGCCGATGCAATAGAACTCATGGTATCTATTTGCTGAATGAGTGTTTGACTATATTCATCTAATTTTGAATGGATATTTTCATCATTAGGATCAAATTTGCGCTGAAAGTTTTGCACTGTTAAACGCATAGGTGTTAGCGGGTTTTTAATTTCGTGTGCAACTTGTTTAGCCATTTCCCTCCATGCTTGTTCACGCTCACTACGAGCTAATTGTACGGCACTTTCTTCAAGCTCGTCAATCATACTATTATAGGAACTTACCAAAGTGGAAATTTCCTCACTCGTGTCATTTACCTCTATCTTTTCATTACGTTTTTCTAATCTTGTCGTATTGATTTTATCACTAATTGTTTTTAAAGATTTGGTTATATATTTAGATAATAAAAATGCAATACCAATAGCCATAAGCAAGATAAACATGTATGCATATGCTATACGTCTTAAAAATTCTTCCAGTTCTTTTGAAAGGAAATCGTCTTTTTCTAAATAAGGTAAATTTAATATCGCTATAGATTTAGATTTTTGATCTGTAATATAAGTATACGATGATTGAAATGTTTCGCCATTCTCTTTATGCTTATCTACAAACCGATGCGCTGCAGTATTAGATATTGCATTTAAAACTTCAGCTTCAATACACGCAGGGGCTGCATTACTTTGTAATTCTGCCTTAGATGATATTAATAAAGCCCCTTCTAAATCGTATAAATTAATTTGAAGTTTATGAATATCTGCAACGTTATATATTTCTTCTTTGAAAATTAATGGGATGTTTTCTGTTTTTACTTCCCAAGAGTTCTGCCTACCATTTAAAACACGTTTAAGATGTGTTTGAATGTTTTCCTCTTTACGTTCTAAACGCCCTCTATGGTAATCTTGTCGCTCTTCTTTATATTGATAGATCGCTACTGCCGAAATAAGAATGGATGCTAGTAAAACTAGCAGTATCATTGCTAAAAAAATACGAGTACGTAAAGAGAGTTTTTTTAATTTCATTAATAACTATTGTGCCTTTTAAAAGTTCAATAAATATAACAATAATCACACCAAATATCCTTTTGGGTAAATTCAAAAAATAAAAACCTAAAATACTACGATTCCTTTTTTAGAATTCAGGTATTGGGTATTCGAATTTTAAAGTTAAGCATCAGGATTTTTAGCTCTGATATTTTTATAAATTTTAAAGCCTAACATGATAAGAATTCCTAAAATGATAATGCCAACTATACCCCAAATCCAATTTATGGCACTTTTTAAAACAACTAAAAACACGACAGCAAAAAGAATAAACGTGGCACCTTCGTTCCAGATACGCATAAAACTTGATGTTTTTTTAACCACATCGTTTTGAAGCTCCTTATAATATAGATGTGTCTTAAGATGGTATATAATTAGTAATACAACAAAGACTAATTTTACCTGCATCCAATTTTGATAAACTAGTGTGGGATTTAAATAAAATAGTACCAATCCAAATAACAAAGCTAAAATTGCTGATGGCCATGTAATAATAAACCACAGGCGTTTTGACATAAGCTTTAATTGCTTTCCTAGTATTTCTTTTTCTGGGGATGGTTTATGAAATGCTTCTATTTGATAAACGAAGAGTCTGGGGATATAAAACAGACCTGCAAACCAAGTGATCACAAAAATAAGATGAAACGATTTTATATAAAAGTAATATTCCATAGACTAACTAATTTCAACAGACGTTTCCGCCCATGTTGTAATCCATTTTGACAATAGGTTAACAAACGCATCGTCGTCATTTAAACAAGGAACCGTTGTAAAACCTTTACCTCCCATTTCATAAAAAATCTCTTGCCCTTCCATAGCTATTTCCTCAAGGGTCTCCAAACAATCGCTAACAAACGCAGGAGTTACAATGGCCATATTTTCAATACCCTGTTTACCTAAACGCTCAATAGTCCTATCTGTATAAGGTAGTAACCAGGGGTCAAAACCTAAACGCGACTGAAAAGAGGTCGAGTAAGAACCTTCTTTAAACGCTAATTTTTCGGCAACTAGTCTGGTCACTTCATAACATTGATGTCTGTAACAAAACTTATGAGCTTCAGATGGTGTTACACAGCAACTCCCATCTATTTTACAATGCGATTTTGTAACATCGCTTTTTCTAATATGACGTTCTGGAACACCATGATAAGAAAACAATAAATGCTCATAATTTTTACCTTCTAAATGATTTTTTATGGCATTAGAAAGCACCTCTATATAATCAGGTTTATTATAAAACGCAGGAACAGATTCTATTTTTAAATTCGGAAAAAACTGTTGGCGAATTTCTTCAGCTAATACTAGAATAGTTTCCGTGGTCGCCATAGCGAACTGAGGATATAAAGGGAATAGTAAAACTTCATCAACACCTTTATCTACTAATTCCTGTATCCCTCTTTTAATGGTCATACTACCATAACGCATTGCTAATGCAACAGGAATATCAACTTGCTTTTGTATTTTATTTTGAAGTCTTTCTGATAACACAATTAAAGGAGAGCCCTCTTCCCACCATATTTTTTTATAGGCTGCAGCAGATTGCTTTGGACGCGTATTCAATATGATGCCTTTCACCAAAGCAGTTCTAGCAACAAGCGGAATATCAATGACACGCTCGTCCATTAAAAATTCTCCTAAATACTTTTTTACATCTTTTGGTTCTGGACTATCTGGAGAACCTAGATTTACGAGTAAAATACCTTTCATAGTCATTTTTGTTATTGCAAAAATACGATAGAAATCGCAAATTGAATGGTTAACGACTACTAGATCTCTTTATTTTTCAATTTGTTGCTGAAAATAGGTCTTAGGTCTTTTATTATTATAATCACAATCTTGAAAGATTCCACAAGACACATTTGTTCGCGCTAAAGATTTTCCTTCAACATAGCGTTTGGATAAAGCTTCGATTTCTGGGGTTAAGAATTTCATGTCATTTATATTTAAGGGGTTAGTCAAATTTAATGCAAAATTCTTACATAGCCTGAACTTAATGATATAATATAGTTTTTTAGAGATGAACTGTATTGAAATATTTAACTTTAGTAGATACCTTTAACCAAAGGTTTTTTATCTTTTTTTACAGGACAACTCTAGTGGCGTAAGATATATTGATATCTTATTAATTTACTTCATAACAAATAATACCAATGCTAAATAAATATTATCGACAACGAACCTTTGTAGTGTTTTAATGTTTCATATTTATCGTTGTGGCAAAATATGGCACTAAGAAATAAGACCTTCCCACGATTAATATTTAAAAAAATATGAATTAGAAATAGATCTTTTAGGTTAAAGACATGACATATTTTTTAGGTGTTGTACCATATTTCTTTTTAAAAGCAGCAATAAAATGACTAGACGTACTATATCCTACTTTATGCCCTACTTCATTCACATTATTATCGCCAGATTCTAATAGTTTTCTAGCAACTTCCATTTTGTAATCAAATAAAAAGCTAAATACCGAATCTCCATAAATTTGTTTAAAGCCTTCTTTTAGTTTTTTAAGATTCAACCCTATTTCATCGGCTAACTCTTGCAAACTGGGAGGTTCTGCCATTCGAGCAATAACAATTTCTTTGGCTTTTCTAATTTTTATAACATTGGTCTCATCTACTAAAAACGGACATTGTTCAACATCCGCATCTTCACTTCTATTAAAATACAAACTTAAAAGTTCATATGCTTTTCCTTTAAAATAAAGACTCTTAATAGATTGGTTAAGATTATAATTGATTAATTGATTTAAAACAATGGCCATTGAAGGAGAGATAACACCGTCCTTATAATATTTTTTATCCTTATTATCGTCGCTTAAAAAAGTAATATAATCGGCCTCTTGAGAAAATAATCCGTGAAAGTTTTTAATAGATATTAAAATTGAAACCATCCATGAATTAGGGTCAATTTGTAAATTTATTGGTAAATCACGCTGCGGGTTATACAATAATAATGAATTCTCTTCCAGAATATTTAAAGTATACCTTCCTTCATTAAAAACAAACCTACTGGCACCTTTTACGCAAAAATGAAACTGAATGTAATCGCTATTTATTTCTTTAGCAAGAGATTGCACCTTATTTGATTCATTTTTAAATGTAAGTACTAAAGCACCGTCATCTACTTTTGTCTCATCAAAAGAACTTTGAGCGACATTTTTATTATCGTTTATTTCGTGAGTCATAATGATTTTATTTAGATTCGTTCTAAATAAATTAGTCAAAACCTGCCTAATCCACTACAAAAATATGACATTTATCATATAATAAGAAAAAACAACGTTAAAAAACCACAAACGATATTAAAAGTTCTTTGAGCGTTATTTTTTTTATAAGCATAGGTATATTTTTGCTTTGAATTATCAGGTATCAGCATGCAGAAGTACAATATATCAAGAAGTAATTACTTTTATGCCATTGGTTTGAGTTATAAGAAAGCCGATGCAGACATAAGAGGGCGCTTTAGTTTAAGTGATGAAGGCAAAATAGCTTTACTTAATCAGGCTAAAGACAATGATATTGAAAGTTTAGTAGTGACATCAACTTGTAATCGAACAGAGATTTATGGTTTTGCGCAACACCCTTTTCAATTAATTCAATTGCTTTGTGACAACACAAGGGGTACGGTTGAAGAATTTCAAGAAGTTGCATACATCTATAAAAATAAAGACGCCATTGCCCATATGTTCCGTGTAGGCTCTGGATTGGATAGTCAGATTCTTGGGGATTTTGAAATTATTAGCCAATTAAAGTCCAGTGCACGTTCCTCAAAAAAACATGGATTACTTAATCATTTTTCAGAACGATTGGTGAATGCTGTTATTCAAGCAAGCAAACGTATTAAGACCGAAACCAACATTTCATCTGGAGCAACGTCGGTATCCTTTGCCTCTGTTCAATATATTTTTAATTCAGTTGAAAATGTTTCAGACAAAAATATTTTGCTTTTTGGAACTGGAAAAATTGGCAGAAACACATGTGAAAACCTTGTAAAGCATACTAAAAACGATCAAATCACTTTAATTAATAGAACGAAGGATAAAGCAGAGTTAATTGCTGGAAAGTTTGACTTGATTGTTAAAGATTATGCAAATTTACAAGAAGAGATTAGTCAATCTGATATTTTAATTGTTGCTACAGGAGCCCAACGTCCTACTATCGATAAACATATTATTCAATCTAAAAAACCACTTTTAATTTTAGATTTATCAATTCCAAAAAACGTTGATTCTAATGTTGAGGAATTAGATAATGTAACCTTAGTACATTTGGATCATTTATCTAAAATTACAGATAAAACTTTAGAGGAGAGAAAAAAGCATATTCCCCTAGCAGAATCTATTATAGAAGAAGTAAAAACGGAGTTTAATCAATGGTTAGAAACCAGAAAATTTGCTCCAACCATTAAAGCATTAAAGCACAAGCTTGCTAATTTTGCTGCTGCCGAATTAGAAACACAGCGTAAGAAAAATGCTGATTTCAATGAAGCACAAGCAGAATTAATTAGCAGCAATATTATTCAGAAAATAACCAATCATTTTGCGCATCATTTAAAAGATGACAATAGCTCTACTGATGAGAGTCTGGAACTTATAAAAAAAGTGTTTCAGCTAGAACCAACAACACATGTCTAAAATCATTAGAATTGGTACACGCGATAGTGAATTAGCACTATGGCAAGCCAAAATAGTACAACAACAACTCGAAAACTTAGGTCATAAAACACAATTAGTTCCTGTAAAATCTACTGGAGACTTAGTATTAGATAAACCTTTATACGAATTAGGAATTACAGGTATTTTTACCAGAACCTTAGATATTGCCATGTTAAACCATGACATTGATATCGCAGTTCACTCACTAAAAGATGTTCCAACCGTTTTACCTAAAGGCATTATACAAGTTGCTGTTTTAAAACGTGGCAATGTAAATGACACGCTCGTTTTTAAAAACAATGAAGAGTTTTTAGGGTCTAAAGAAGCTATTATAGCAACTGGAAGTTTACGCAGACGCGCCCAATGGCTCAACAGGTTTCCAACACATAAAATTGTTGATCTAAGAGGCAATGTAAATTCACGTTTACAAAAACTAGAAGATCATGACGATTGGAATGGTGCCATTTTTGCCGCCGCTGGTATTGGTCGAATTGGAATAAGACCCGAAGAAGCGATTAATTTAGATTGGATGATTCCCGCACCTGCTCAAGGTGCAATCATGATAACAGCTTTAGAGGAAGATGACTTTGTTAAAGCCGCCTGCGCTGAATTAAATCATGAGGAAACAGAAATTTGCACCACGATAGAACGCGAGTTTTTAAATAAATTAGAAGGTGGCTGTACGGCTCCTATTGGTGCCCTTGCTTATATTAAAAACGAAGAAATCAATTTTAAAGGCGTGTTACTAAGTGCAGATGGCACTAAAAGAATTGACGTGACTCGCGTTAAAAAACTGGGTGAACATAGTGATGTTGCTTCGTTTTGTGCCGATTTTATTATAGAACGAGGTGGTAAGCGTTTAATGGATAACATTAAAAAATCTAATAGAAAAACAAATGTGTATTCTACAAAATCGTTTACAGAAGATCAACGGCTTCTATTTCATGAGAAAGTTGTTTCAGAAAGCACCGATTTTATAAAAATAAGTTTGAATAGAATCCATCCTAGGTTCTTAAAAAATGAAATTCAAAATGTAGTGATCACCAGTAAAAATGCTGTTGAATCCTTAATTACTAATTATTCATCCGTAGAATTACAATTTAAAAACATTTACTGTGTTGGCAGACGCACCAAACGTTTGGTAGAAAACAAGATTGGAAAAGTAACACATTTTGAAAAAAGCGCAAAAAAACTAGCAGAATACTTAGTAGAACAAATGGAAGGCAGCGAAGTCACTTACTTTTGCAGCGATTTAAGGTTAGATGATATACCTACTATTTTAACCGAAAACAACATAAAAGTAAATGAGGTAGAGGCCTACCAAACAAGGCTTGATGGTGTAAAAATAGATGATTCTGTTGAAGGCGTTATGTTTTACAGTCCATCTACCGTGCAAAGTTTTGTACAAAAAAATGACAGTGATGTTATAGCTTTTTGTATTGGCGACACCACAGCTAAAGAAGCAAAAAAACATTTTAAAGATGTTAGAATAGCTAAAGTACCAACTGTAGAAAGTGTTATAGAATTAGTGAATGAACATTATGTATAAAATGTTTTTTGAATGATGAGTGAAATAATTGATTTAAGTCAAGATATTTTCCCAGGAATGCCTGTATATAAAACACTCCCCCAGGTAAAAATGAGTGTTCATAATTCTCATGAAGAATGGGAAGGCTATCCTAACTCAGAAATAAAAACCCCAAGTGTTCATAAATTAGAATTAGGAGAACATACTGGAACTCATGTAGATGCTATAAATCATATGGCTAAGGAGTATAAAGAGCAATCTATAGACACAATGCCACTTTCTATGTTTTATACTGAAGGTATTTGTTTAGATTTTTCACATAAAGGATTAAAAGAACTTATCGATACTCAGGATATTAAAGACGCGTGCAAGAAAAATAATCTTACTATAAAAAAAGGGGATACGATCTTATTATATACAGATCATTATCGAAAAAATTTCACTACCAAACATTGGAATGATGGTCCAGGAATCACAGCTAAGGCAACAGAATGGTTAGGAAATAAAAAAATAGCTGCTTTTGGAGTTGAAACCATGTCTCCTGGGGTACCAGGAATCTCGAACAAAGAAGTTCATAAAATTTGCGGAAAACTTGGTTTTACACATTACGAAAACCTAGTAAACCTTCATTTGTTAATAAACAGAGGTCGTTTTCGTTTTATTGGCCTACCATTAAAAATTAGAGGTGGCACTGGATCGCCTGTAAGAGCAGTTGCAATATTTGAAAACAAATAGATTAAGTTGAAAAGATCAGAAAAATATGATTAAAATGGTTTATTTTTAATGATTTACATAACAGTTTTTATTTTTATACAAGAAGGAAAAGAAGAAGTATTCCATGAGTACGAATCGCTAGTGCTTCCCATTTTAAACGAATACAACGGAAAACTTCTATATAGAATAAGACCAAATGATGATAGTTTTATTAATTCAGAAGGAGTATTACCTTATGAATTACATTTTATTTCGTTTAACACTAATGATGATTTTCTGAATTTTATAAATGATGATAAAAGAAAAAGTTTTGAAAAACTAAAAGTAGACTCTATAAAATCTACTTTTATAACAAAAGGTGAAAAATTATAATACTGTCATTTCTGTTTGTGATACCGAGCATGCTTGTACTAAATGCAGTCAAAGTATTAAAATGCTGACAGGAATTATGATATAGAAATTAAAGTTTCAATTAAAAAGATTTCCGCCTTCACGGAAATAATAAAAAATATGAGTATAAAGAACGATTTATTTTTAAGAGCATTAAAAGGAGAAACTGTGAATCGTCCACCTGTTTGGATGATGCGTCAAGCTGGGCGTTACCTTCCAGAATTTATAGCCATTCGTGAAAAATACGATTTCTTTACACGTTGTAGAACTCCAGAATTGGCAAGTGAAATCACAGTACAGCCTATCCGTCGTTACGGCATGGACGCAGCCATTTTATTCAGTGATATTTTGGTGATTCCACAAGCTATGAACATTGAGGTACAGATGAAACCTAATTTTGGTCCGTATTTACCAAATCCTGTGCGTACTCAAAAAGATGTCGATAATGTTATTGTACCCGATGTTACAGTAGAATTAGATTATGTATATCAAGCGATTAAAGCCACAAAAGAATTACTTAATGATGACATACCACTAATTGGGTTTGCAGGCTCACCATGGACTATTTTATGCTATTGCGTGCAAGGGCAAGGCAGTAAAACCTTCGACAAAGCTAAAGAATTTTGTTTTACCAACCCCATTGCTGCACACCAATTACTTCAAAAAATAACCGATACAACCATTGCTTATTTGAAAGAAAAAGTAAAAGCAGGGGTTAACGCAGTACAAATATTCGATTCTTGGGGAGGCATGTTATCACCTGTCGATTATCAAGAATTCTCTTGGCAATACATCAATCAAATTATTGAAGCCTTAAAAGATGACGCTCCAGTAATTGCTTTTGGTAAAGGCTGCTGGTTTGCACTTGGCGATATGGCTAAAAGTAACGCATCTGCTTTAGGTATAGATTGGACATGTTCACCAAGAAATGCTCGTTATTTAACAGGTGGAAATATAACACTTCAAGGGAACTTTGATCCGTCTCGTTTGTTATCACCTCCTGCAGAAATAAAGAAAATGGTTCACCAAATGATTAATGAATTTGGTAAAGACAAATACATTGTAAATCTAGGTCATGGTATTTTGCCTAACATTCCGCTAGACCATGCCAAAGCATTTATAGATGCAGTGAAAGAATATAACCCCTCTTAATCTCTCTTTAGGAAAAACTACCAAGTAAATAGATCGCTTTAAACATTAATAGTTTTGATAAATTTTAATAATTTAGATGCAATTAATTCCTTCTCCTTCGGAGAGGGCCAAGGAGAGGGTTTATGATTAAAAATATAACATTAGGAATCAAAGCGTATTTTGGTGCTTTTAGTTTGATATCTAAACTAAAACTCTGGAAATACTTCACAATTCCTATGATAATTAGTTTCATAACCGCTATAGCTATTTTTGGTTCAGCTTACGGATTATCCGATAATGTTGGTGCATTTATTTCAAGAATTTGGATTTGGGATTGGGGAAAAGAAACCTTTACAACAATCAGTACTGTTATTGGCGGACTTGTTATTATTGTTATTGGTCTCATCCTTTTCAAACACATCATTATGGCATTATCAGCGCCATTTATGAGTCCTGTATCCGAAAAAATAGAAGCTCATTTAACAGGGAATACAGCACACACACATAGAAACACAACATTTTCACAACAACTATGGCGCGGTATAAGAATTAATGGGAGAAATTTACTCATGGAGTTATTATTAACGATTCCATTACTCCTTTTAAAATTTATACCAGTTATAAATATATTTTCAACCATATTACTATTTTTAGTCCAAGCTTATTATGCTGGTTTTGGTAATATGGATTACACTTTAGAGCGTCATTTTAAATACCAGCAGAGCACAGCTTTTGTTAGACAACATCGTGGTTTAGCTATTGGTAATGGGGTTGTATTTATTCTGTTTTTGCTAATCCCTGTTATTGGAGTTATATTGGTATTGCCGCTATCTGTAACCGCAGCTACAACAAAAACAGTAGAAGCGCTACAACTAAAAAACAACATACGAAATGCTTAGTTTTAATGGGTATAATATAAAACCTATCCAACTGCAGGACACATGGAATTTATGCAATTTTATTGTAGCAAATGAAGACCGGTTAAAACGTTATTTTCCTAAAACATTAGAGCAAAATTTAACTCCAGATCTATCTAAATTCTTTGTAGAAAAAAAAGTAAAGCAGTTTCGTTTAAAAGAAGAGTTCTTATTTACTATTAAAGAAAATGAATCAGGAAAATTGGCTGGTTTAGTTTATATAAAAGAACTCGACTGGAATAAAAAGCAAGGTGAATTTGCCTATTGTATCGGATACCCATTTGAAGGGAAAGGAATCACAACCAAGGCTATTAATACGTTATCAGAATATGCCTTTGCTGATTTAAACATAGAAACTCTTCAAATTATTGTTCATAAAGACAATATAGCCAGTGTAAAAGTTGCTGAAAACTGCAATTTTATATGGAAGAAAACCTTAGATAATGAGTTTACTCCTCCTGGAGAAAAATCATTAAACATGGAATTATACGAACTATATAATAAAATAGAAACCTAAAATATGCCTCACTTTGTAATTGATTGCAGTAAAAGCATTCTGGATCTTCAAGACTCGAAAACTATTTTGCAAACCGTTCATGCTACAGCTGTTAAAACAGACTTATTTGATGAAGCAGATATTAAAGTTCGGTTAAATCCGTTTGACAAAGATTATCTGGTTGGTGGAGAAGAAAACGATTTCATTCATGTGTTTGCAAACATCATGGAAGGAAGAACTACCGATCAAAAAGCCAATCTTTCAAAACAAATTGTTATGCAGTTAAAACTGTTGTTTCCTGCTATTCCCTTTATTGCCATTAACATTAGAGATTTTGAAAAAGCCACGTATAGTAATAAAGATATGGTCTAAAAATGAAAGATAAATTCTACCAATATATCCAAAATTTACAAGACCGCATCACATCAAAACTTGAAGGTATTGATGGTGAAGTAAAATTCCAACAAGATATTTGGAAACGTCCCGAAGGCGGCGGCGGTCGCACCCGAGTTATTGAAAACGGAAAAGTTTTCGAAAAAGGGGGCGTAAACATTTCTGGCGTTCATGGTAAGCTTCCAAAATCAATGCAAACTTATTTTAAAGTGGGTGATGCTGATTTTTTTGCCTGCGGATTAAGCTTAGTTTTACATCCTAAAAACCCTATGGTGCCAACCGTTCATGCTAACTGGCGTTATTTTGAAATGTATAATAAACAGGGCGAAATTATTGATAGCTGGTTTGGTGGCGGACAAGATTTAACGCCTTATTATTTGTTTGAAGAAGATGCCATGCATTTTCATCAAACCTGTAAAACGGCTTGCGATAAACACAATCCAGAATTTTATCCAAATTACAAAGCACGTTGCGACGACTATTTTTATAATGCACATCGTCATGAGGGTAGAGGTATAGGAGGTTTGTTTTTTGACTATTGTAAAGCTTCAGAAAACATGACCATGGAAAACTGGTATGACTTTGTAACCGAAGTTGGAGATAGCTTCTTAGAAGCTTATGTCCCTATTGTTGAAAAACGAAAAGCTCTAAAATATAATGACGCACATCGTAATTGGCAAGAAATTCGTCGCGGTCGCTATGTGGAATTTAATTTAGTACATGATAAAGGCACTCTTTTTGGATTAAAAACCAACGGGCGCATAGAAAGTATTTTAATGAGCTTACCACCTCATGTACAATGGGTTTATGATCATCAACCTGAAGCAGGAAGTGAAGAAGAAAAATTAATCACTGTTTTAAAAACACCAAAGAACTGGGTATAATATGTGGAAATTATTTAAGCGTGCATTTTTAATTATAAACTGGAAAACATTTGTTATTACTTTCTTATCAATAGCATCAACAGCTTTTTGTTTACATTTCCATATTAAAGCCGATTTTCCATTAACACTTATTAGTACTGCTATTGTATTTCCAATAGTATTTTCCATAGGTGGTGCTTACAAACGTCGCGAAGTAGCATTAGATGAGTATGGTTCTATTAAAGCTCATGGACGTGCTCTTTATTTTGCCGTTTCTCATTGGTTGGAAAACCCACCTCAAGAACTTAAAACAGAAGTTAAATCGCATCTTGAAAACTTGCTTGATTCCTGTACACAAGTATTTACAAACCCTGTTGATAAATTAGAGGAAACAGAAAAAAACGTCTATCAAAATTTCCACAACCTCTCGGTATTCATAAAAAGTCTCCGCACCCATGGTTTACCCTCTGGTGAAGCCTCACGCTCCAATCAATTTCTAAGTAAAATGATGATTTCCTTTGAGCGCATAAAACACATTTACCAATACAGAACACCAAGAACCTTACGTACTTATAGTGACATTTTTATTGTTGTGCTGCCTATTATTTATGGCCCTCATTTTGCAGAAAATGTAACAAGTTATAATTATGGATTACAATATGCAGTACCAATTTTGTTTAGTGTCATTTTAGTAGCCTTAGATAATATTCAATCGCATCTAGAAAATCCTTTTGATCAACAAGGAGAAGACGATGTTCATATTAATGTCGATAAATTTATTAGAAATTTAGAATAGTTACCTCCACACAACTACTTGCTTAGAAACTTTTTTAAAGGCATTATAAACATGGAACAGTCTCGCTTTTAACAGCAGCCTTCTTCCTTCAATATGTCTGGTATAAAACAACTTGTTTCTTCCTAAATTAATACGCCAATACTTTTGAAACACTAATGTATTTGCCTTTTTATCTCCAAAAATTTCTGGAACAGCATAAAAATTCTCAATATTTAAACGTCTCCTAAAGAAACTTGTTTTCACAATTAAATACCTAGGTGATTTTATGGGGTCTATAAGCTCGCTTAAAGCTGTTGAGAATAGCGAATTTTCAAAAGGGCTACTTCCTATTAAATTACAAATAAGATCACCATTATCAATACGTCTGGACTCAATACTTATTGAATTTCTATTTGTTGTCATAAAACCTAATTCATATAAAGTACTAAGTATTGCCAGTCCCATTTTTTTTATTTTTTTATCGAGATACCCATACCTGATATAAAGTGTTATAGCTTTGTATAATTTATAACCAAACGAAACTAAAAAAGCAGTCAAAAAAGTATACAAAAAATACTTAACACCCCGATTTAAAACGATATGAATGCTTTTTAAAATGAATTCTAAATAAAACAATAAAATTGCAAAAGATAATTCGGCCACAAAAAAGCGCACAACATCAAAATAGTAAATTTGCTTCTGTTTTTTATAAGGGAGTTCATCTAAATGAAAAATCTTAATTTCTTTTGTTAATTGTGTTCCTTTCTCAATAGCATTGTTCCATTTTTTTATAATGTCTTTTCTATTAATAGCCCCCTTCAACGTTTGCAAGTTTAAAGTCTCAATATCTTCTTCTAGAATTTGTTCTGGGAATTGTAAACGTTCAAAACTGTTTTCAATATAGGGCAGATTATTATTTGAAACGCCTACAAAAGCTTCAAACCTTCGTTTTAAAATATCAACATCCCTACCGCCATTTAAAACAGTATGATCTATACATGCTAAATGCCAAATATTTCCTGTTTTACCTAATTTATTAGGATCCTTTCTAATGGCTCTGCCTCGCATTTGGTTAGAAGACACAAAAGAACCGACAAATGATGCCAAAATCAAACTATTTATTGACGGCGCATCCCAACCTTCTCCTAACAAAGATTTAGTACCAACCAAAATTTTAATAGCTCCATTCTCAAAAAGCTTAGTAATAATACTTACTATCGAATTTTTTGTTTTTTTCTTAGATACTACTAACAAAAACTCATTATCTACAGGCAATGGCGTGAATGAAAAGTAATCACTATTCTCAATAAGATTAAATGCCTTTAAAATAGAATGATGAATTATAACTAAACTCCCTGTAATTACTGCCAATGCTTCTTTATTCGAAAAATGCAATCTTAAATGCTGAAAAATGGGGATAACCCCTATTTTATTAACAGTATGAATCTTATTCCCTTCCGTATCTAGAAATTCTTTTCTAATGTAATCTGTTAAAACAACACACCTCAAATTATTATTTAAACTGCCATATTCTGAAGTTACAATACTAACAATGCTTTTAAGCTTACTTGGGCTGCTTGCTAAAGATTTATACAACAAATCTTCACCTATAAAATTTACTTTCCTCTTTTCGAATACATTTATTTTCCTTAATTCTTTTTCTAAACTCAAGAGGTATGGTTCATTTTCTAACAGTTGTTCCCTATCATTAATTAATAAGTTTTGAAATAAAACCTCTAACCATTCCAATGTTAAAACAGGAAATCTTATAGTTTCCTTTTTATTAAACCCTAATACTTCTAATTTATATCTTTCAATAGCGACATCACAAGTATTTAGAAAAATTAAAATAGCCGAAAAATATTCAGCATTAGAATATAGTTCTTCCAAACAAGATTTAGGATCATCAAAGAACCGATGCCTTTTAATAAAAGAAATAAAAGTGTCATTGTTTAATAATTCATCTTTAAAATCAGCTATCTTTCGTCTATACTCAACAACCAAATTAATCTCTAAATCTTCTGGCTTAGAAAAATAAACAAAATCCTGATGTGCACATAAATCTGTTTCTTTTACCAAATCTGGAACCGCAATTTCATCATCTATTTCACCACAAAGCGTGAAATATTTTGAAACTTCTGTTCTATTACTATCATAAGGAGGCGTTGCAGTTAGTGCTACAACAAAAAAGGGATTACTATTTTTTAAATTAATTAAACAATTCCACCATTCGTTTTTCAGGTGATGCGCTTCGTCTAAAACAAGTGTTTTAATATTGTGTTCTTTAAAAAAAGAGTAATACGCCTTTTTATCTTCAAATGTTTTATAAAAAGCATGCAATGACTGGTAAGTAGCAAAAGTAATATCCTCGGGCGATTTTATATTAAAAGAATATGATTGATACGCCTTATTTTTGGTAAAAAAAGATTGTAAACGATCTTCCCATTGGTTTCTAATAGTAAGTGTTGGAGCAAGAACCAATGTTTTTCCTCCTAGTCTTCTTATAATTTCAATACCTAGAATTGTTTTCCCAGAGCCTGGAGGTGCTATAACATGAAAATGATTATCTGATATATGGTTAGCAAAGTTTTTTAAAAGATTAGCCTGATAACTCCTCCACGGAAAGTTAAATTCTAAACGATCTAATGATTCTGTCAATATAAACTAGGTTTTAATGATTAACTTTGCAGCTGATAAAAATAAGAATTATCAAGAATTATATAGACATAAATATGTATCCATTAAAAAGAAATAGAAGACTAAGAACCAACGAATCCATTCGTTCGCTAGTTCGTGAAACTATTATAACACCAAATGATTTTTTGGTACCTCTTTTTGTTGTAGAAGGTAAAGGTATTAAAGATGAAATTCCATCCATGCCAAACTACTTTCGTTATAGCTTAGATTTACTTGAGGGCGAAGTAAAAGAACTATGGAAATTGGGCTTAAAATCGGTATTACTTTTTGTAAAAGTTCCAGATAATTTAAAAGACAATAAAGGTACAGAAGCTTTAAATTCCAACGGACTCATGCAACGCGCTATTAAAACCGTAAAAAATGCATGTCCAGATATGTTAGTTATGACTGATGTGGCTTTAGATCCATATTCGGCTTACGGACATGATGGCATTATTGAAAACGGGCAAGTTCTAAATGATGAGACTGTAGAAGTTTTAAGTGAAATGAGCGTATCTCATGCACAAGCAGGTGCTAATTTTGTCGCGCCAAGCGACATGATGGATGGTCGTATTTTATCGATTCGTGAAGCTTTAGAAGATGAAGGTTTTATTGATACTGGTATTATGAGTTATTCTGCAAAATATGCCTCAGCATTTTACGGACCATTTCGTGATGCATTAGACTCCGCACCTGTAGATTTAATTGATATTCCAAAAGATAAAAAATCATATCAAATGGATTATGCGAATCGTTTTGAAGCTATTAGAGAAACCGAAATGGATATCGATGAGGGTGCAGATATTGTTATGGTGAAGCCTGGCCTCTGTTATTTAGATATTGTAAGAGATATTAAAAACGACGTTGATGTTCCTGTTGCGGTATATCAAGTCTCTGGCGAATACGCCATGTTAAAAGCTGCTGCCGAAAAAGGCTGGTTAGAGCATGATGCTGTAATGATGGAACAAATTACCGCTATAAAACGTGCAGGTGCAGACGTTATAGCCTCATACTTTGCTAAAGATGTGGTTAAACTTTTAAATACTTAATACGTTTGCCACTCTGGAACATAGCCAAAGAGAGAGTTAAAAGATTGTCGTGAAACGTTTTAAAAGCCTTTCTTAAACCTTAACGGGTTGAATTATTATCTAAATCTGTATGTTACGGATGTTCTTTCTCTTTTAAATATACTTTTTGGTCAAGTCCACAAGTACATTTAATATCCAAAGAGTCAACAATTTTGTTTGCTTCAGCTATTTTATTTTGTTTAAAAGGAGTACATTGTTTTTCTCCAACAGCTTTGTTAACAACTGTATATATTGAAAGAATAACAATACTAAACGTTTCATCACAGTCCTTTTTTTCACAGGACACTTCTACTAGTTTGTAGAACGGTTTTTTGGTTATCATAGTTTGATGTTATTTAATTTATGCTATTAAACGAAAATACTGGAGAGAAAAAATTATAAAAAAATAATAAGTATTTACCTACATAATATACAAAATAAATTTTAACTATTTTAGCAATAAATCAATTTTTAAATGAGTGCATTAATTTTTTGGGCCACAATTTCTATTTTTTTTTCTTTTTTATGCTCGATCCTCGAAGCTGTACTATTAACTGTTACGCCTACATTTATAAACGTTAAAAAAAAAGAAGGTAAAGAGTACGCATCCACATTAGAACGCCTAAAAAAAGATGTAGACAAACCATTAATTGCTATACTTACTTTAAACACCATTGCACATACGTTGGGTGCCATGATGGTAGGTATTCAAGCTGAGAAACTACCTTACAAAATAGAACTGGCTGGAATCAATACGGTTGGAGTTATTTCTGCTATTATGACTTTGTTAATTTTAGTTGCTTCAGAAATTGTCCCAAAAACGATTGGTGCAACGTATTGGAAAAGCTTAGCAAATTTTACTTCAAAAGCATTAACTGTTTTAATATTTCCTTTAAAATGGACAGGTATTTTATGGCTTTTACAGCTCACCACCAAACTCATTGGTGCTAAAGGTCATGGCAGTGTATTAAGCCGTGAAGACTTTCACGCTATGACAGACATCGCACAAGAAAAAGGTGTGTTTCAAGAAAATGAAAGTAAAATCATTAAAAACCTATTAACCTTTAAAGAAGTTTTAGCAAAAGATGTAATGACTCCTAGAACGGTTATGTTGGCAGAAGATCAAGATACAACTGTTGAAGATTTTTTCAATAAAAACATGAATCTTCGTTTTTCAAGAATTCCTATTTATTCAAACGAATCAGACAATATAAAAGGGTTGGTACTTAAAGACGAAGTTTTTAAAGAAATGGCACTAGGTCATGGAGACAAAAAGCTATCCGATTTAAAACGACATATTATTATTGTTAATCGCAATTTACCTATCCCGAATTTATTCGAACAATTAGTTGAAGGCAGAAATCACATGGCTTTGGTCGTTGATGAGTATGGTTCTGTAAGTGGTTTAGTAACTATGGAAGATGTTATTGAAACGCTTTTAGGTTTAGAAATTATGGATGAAAGCGATAATGTTTCAGATCTTCAACATCTGGCACGTAAAAGCTGGGAGTCAAGAGCCAAGAAGTTAGGTATTTTAGAAGATTACAAACCAGAAAAATAATGGAGACTTGCATCATCAAATCCCCCTTAGGTTACACAAAAATAGTTGGTGATAAAGATGGCATTACTTCTGTAACAGTCCTTAATACCGAAGAAAAAATCACAGATATTATCCCTATTGAACTTGAAGATTGTGTCATTCAACTTAAAGAGTATTTTGAAGGTAAGCGCAGTCAATTCAGTCTAAAATTAAATCCGCAAGGCACCGATTTTCAAAAAAAAGTCTGGCAACTGCTTGAGCAAATTCCTTACGGCAAAACACTTTCTTATTTAGAATTATCAAAACAACTGGGTGATATAAAAGCGATTCGAGCCGTGGCTAATGCTAACGGGAAGAATCCGCTTTGGATTATTGTGCCATGTCACCGCGTTATTGGCAGTGATGGTAGTTTAACAGGGTATGCAGGCGGGTTGCATCGTAAACAATGGTTATTAGAGCATGAGAGCCCCTATAAGCAACAATCCTTGTTTTAGATTGACCATTCCATAAAAAATTTCCTATATTTAATTTCAATAAACTTACTTAAATGAAATTACTCAAATTCGCAGTATCACTATTACTAACCATTGTTGTTTTTTATACATTTAACACAAAACTTGGAGCGATTCCTCCTATTGGCAAATTTCTATCTCCATCGCAAGGTATTTGGCAAAATGATAAAGACGAGTCTATTACTGGAAATATTGAAATCGAGGGGCTTTTAGATGATACTACCATACATTATGACGAGCAACTTATTCCTCACATATTTGCAAAAAATGACTCAGATTTATACCGAGCGCAAGGATATATAACAGCAAAACACCGTTTATGGCAAATGGAATTTCAAACCTTTGCTGCAGCTGGAAGACTCTCTGAAATAATTGGTGAAAAAGCATTAAATTATGATAGAGCACAACGGAGAAAAGGCATGCTTTACGGAGCAGAAAACAGTTTAGAAATTGTTAAGTCAGACAAAGAATCTATGGCTTATTTACAAGCTTACAGTGATGGTGTTAATGCCTATATAAACCAACTAAGTCCGAAAGATTACCCTGTTGAATATAAGCTTCTAGATTATAAACCTGAAGCTTGGTCTATTGAAAAAACAATGCATTTATTAATGTACATGACCGATATGCTATGTGGTCGTGATTCTGATTTAGAATATACCAATGCACTGAGTAAATTTGGCAAAGAACGTTTTGACTTACTCTTTCCTGATTTTTTTGATGTTAACGAGCCTATAATTCCAAAAGAAACCGACTGGAGTTTTATTGACACAAAAATAAGTGAAATTCCTCAAGGCGAATTGCCTTTAGATTCTATTGCAGAAACCATGGATAAGCCACACCCAAACAACGGCAGTAATAATTGGGCGGTGTCTGGAAATAAATCACACTCAGGCAATCCTATTTTAGCTAGTGATCCTCATTTGGGTCTTAATTTACCGTCCATTTGGTTCGTCATGCAATTAACTTCACCTAACCAAAGTACTTATGGAGCAACTCTCCCTGGGGCTTTAGGCATCATTATAGGATTCAATAATCATATTTCTTGGGCGGTAACTAATGCGACTCGTGATGTTAAAGATTGGTATAAAATAGAATTTAAAGATTCGACAAGACAAGCTTATAAATACAATAATCAATGGAAAGACACACAAATTAGAGTAGAGGAAATTAAAATTAGAAATAAGGAAACATTTCTTGACTCTGTAGCCTACACACATCATGGTCCTGTTAGTTATGATCATACTTTTAAAAGTAGTGATGAAAAAAAAGGCTATGCCATGAAATGGGCAGGACACATTGGTCATAATTTTACACGACTCTTCTTTAAACTCAATCATGGAAAAAATTATGACGATTACCTGAAAGCTATTTCTACTCATGTGGCACCAGCTCAAAATTTTGCATTTGCTTCAACCGATGGAGACATAGCCATATGGGTTCAAGGGCAGTTCCCAAATAAGTGGAAAGGCCAAGGGAAATTTTTAATGGATGGAAGCAATCCAGAACATGACTGGCAAGGTTTCATACCTCAAAAATTTAATGCACATACTAAAAACCCTGAGCGTGGTTTTGTTAGTTCTGCCAATCAACACCCCGTCGATGAATCTTATCCATTCTATGTCTTTAATGACCATTACGAAATTTATAGAAATAGGATCATTAATAATTTTCTTGAATCTAAAGAAAAATTTACCATTCAAGATTTTAAAAACCTACAAAATAACAACTTCAACTTAAAAGCGTCAGAATTACTTCCTCATATGATTGCACATATGAATACATCACAATTAACACCAGAAGAATTAGAGATATTAAACATCATTAAGGATTGGGATTTTCATAGTGAAACCGATCAAATTGCTCCTAGCATATGGGATGCATGGTGGACAAAATTATATCCGTTAGTTTGGGATGAATTAAACACTAACAATGTCGCTTTAATACCCCCTTATACCTATCAAACAATACATATGCTTAAAAATAATCCTGATGATGCATTTATGGACATATTAGGAACAGCCGATAAAGAAACAGCGAATGATTTGTTTCTAATTACCTTTAAAGAAGCTGCAAAAGAACTCATAGATTGGAAAGTAACATACGGAAACTACCATTGGCAAGACTACAAAGGCACATTTATTGGCCATTTACTTCAAGCACTTCCCGCTTTTTCTAGATTTGATTTGCCTATTGGGGGCGACCGTAATACGGTTAATGCAGCAGATAAAAACCACGGACCATCGTGGCGTATGATTGTTGAGATGAGTTCCCCTCCAAAAGCGGTTGGGATTTACCCTGGAGGGCAATCAGGGAACCCTGGTAGTAAGTACTATGATAATTTTATAGATAAATGGGCTACTGGAGCATATTTCAATATATTGTTTATGCAAGATCAAAAAAATAAAGATGGTATTATTGCCACCCAAACATTAAAGTCAAAACAATGAAAAAGAATATTATAAACTTTATAGCAACTATTATTCTTGCGCTTATATTATCACAGTTTTTACCTTGGTGGTCTATAATGTTAGCTGCATTTTTTACAAGCTTATTTTTTAGTTTAAAACGTGGTGCTGTATTCTTAATCCCTTTTTTAGCCATAGCTCTTTTATGGATAATTCACTCTTTCTGGCTAAGCAGTTCCAATGATTTTATATTGGCTAACAAAATTGCTGCCTTATTACCCTTAAATGGAAATCCTTATTTGTTGATATTACTAACTGGTGTTATTGGAGGACTTGCCGCTGGAGTAGCTGCCATTTTTGGAAAACAGTGCTTAGTTTTAATAAAAAAAGATTAATTAATGATATCAAAATTAAATTTAGAGAATATCCTATTTCTAGACATTGAAACAGTTCCTGAAACACAGTATTTTTCTGAGTTAAACGAAGATAAGCAAGCCCTTTGGGAGCATAAGTCTAAATACCAACGCAAAGACGAATTTACTGCAGAAGAATTTTACGACCGTGCAGGAATTTGGGCAGAATTCGGAAAAATAGTTTGCATCTCGGTTGGGTATTTTAATATTTTAAATGATGTCCGTACTTTTAGAGTGACTTCTTTTTATGGGGATGAAATTAAAATTTTAAAGGATTTTAAAAACTTATTGATATCACATTTTAGCGAAACAAAACATCTGCTTTGTGCTCATAACGGTAAAGAATTTGACTTCCCTTATATTGCACGTCGTATGATAATTAATAATATTGAGTTGCCTTATAAACTAAACCTTTTTGGAAAAAAACCATGGGAAGTACCTCATTTGGATACTTTAGAATTATGGAAATTTGGAGATTACAAAGCCTATACATCATTAAAATTACTAACGAATGTTTTAGGGATTCCATCGCCAAAAGACGATATTGACGGCAGCGAAGTTTATCGGGTGTATTATGAAGAAAATGAAGTTGATAGAATTGTCATTTATTGTGAAAAAGATACCATTGCTGTTGCTCAAATATTCTTGAGATTACGTGGTGATGATCTTTTAATTGATGATGAAATTGCTCATATCTAATACCAACTAAACTCCAAAATAGCATATCTATAAATGCAGGAAAACACTATTTTAAGCATCAAAGACCTTTCCATTTCATTTGGAGAAAATGAAGTGATTCATACTATTTCGTACCATCTCAATAAAAATGAAATATTGGGCATTGTGGGAGAATCTGGTTCTGGAAAATCAGTGTCCTCTTTAGCTATTTTGGGTTTACTTCCAAAAAATATTTCAAAAATTACCTCGGGAAACATTTATTATAATAATGACGATTTAACCACACTCGCTTCAAAAGCTTTTCAAAAGATTCGTGGAAAAAAAATTGCCATGATTTTTCAAGAGCCTATGAGTTCTTTAAATCCATCAATGACCTGTGGGAAACAAGTTCAGGAAATTTTATTACAGCATACCAGGCTTTCCAAACAAGAAACAAAAGAGGAAACGGTTTTATTATTCGAAAAAGTAAAACTTCCAGATGCCAAAAGAGTGTATAATGCGTATCCGCATGAAATTTCTGGCGGGCAAAAACAACGGGTTATGATTGCCATGGCCATTGCTTGTAAACCTGATATATTAATTGCTGACGAACCGACTACAGCACTCGATGTCACTGTTCAAAAAGAGATTATTAAATTACTAAAAACATTACAAGTAGAAACAAAAATGAGTGTTATTTTCATTACTCATGATTTGTCTTTAATTTCCGAAATAGCCGATAGAGTTCTAGTTATGTATAAAGGCGATATTGTTGAGCAAGGTGATGTTTCAACTATTTTCAAAACACCAAAACATATCTATACAAAAGCACTTATTAACTCACGTCCTTCATTAGATACACGATTAAAAACATTACCAACTATTGATGATTATTTAAATAATACAACCTCAAATGAAGTTATAACTGTTGAACAACGTAAACATCAACACAAAAAACTATACATCAAGGCTCCGCTATTAGAGGTCATAAATGTTGAAAAAGAATATATTTCAAAATCGGGTTGGTTTACTAAACCACAATCATTTAAGGCCGTGAATGATGTTAGCTTTAAATTGTATGAAGGTGAGACATTAGGCTTAGTAGGTGAGTCTGGTTGTGGTAAATCTACATTAGGAAATGCTATTCTTCAATTAGATAAGGCTACTGCTGGACAGATATTATATAAAGGCACAGATATTACAAAACTGCCTAATTCTGAAATTAAAAAGCTTCGCAAAGACATTCAAATTATTTTTCAAGACCCTTATTCATCATTAAACCCTAGAATTCCTGTCGGGGAAGCCATCATGGAACCTATGATGGTTCACAGTCTTTTTAATTCAGATAAAGAACGAAAAGAAAAAGTGATTGATATTTTAAATCGGGTGGGATTATCTGAGGACTATTTTAATCGTTATCCCCACGAGTTTTCTGGTGGGCAAAGACAACGTATTGGCATTGCAAGAACGATTGCATTACAACCTAAATTAATTGTGTGTGACGAATCTGTTTCGGCATTAGACATATCGGTTCAGGCGCAAGTATTAAATCTTTTAAACGAGCTTAAAGAAACCTTTGGTTTTACCTATATTTTTATCTCACACGACTTAGCTGTGGTAAAATATATGTCTGACCAATTACTGGTCATGAATAAAGGTAAAATAGAAGAATTAGATGATGCAGATGTTATTTATAAAACACCAAAAAAAGAATATACTAAGAAATTAATCGAAGCGATTCCCAAAGGGTTATAGCATAAATATCTTTTTAGTTAAATAAGCTAAGCTTTTTAAAAATCGTAAATTCTCTTTAATTGTTTCTTTCAATTTACTTTCGTTTAATGTAGGTTGTTCAGGTAGATTTGTTGCAAATTTCATAAGTTTTCAATTTATGGTAGATTTGGGGAAATCTATTTATTTTTATTTGGTTTACTTGGGGATGGCTAATATCACATTTATTTTCAATATAATCGTTTAAAACCATAAAAAATCGATGAAATACGTTTTTATTTAACATTTCATGTCGATTTCAGATTGTTTATCTGTTTTTATTCCCCTTTTTACAATAAAAAATTCTTAAAACAGGCTATCCCTACCTACTGCTGGCTATGGCACTCTCAGAAATTTCACACCCAAATAGTAATAAATATCTAAAGGAAAAACTAGCGGATAATGGCATGTTAATGGATACCATCATTTAGAAATTTCAAAAAAACAGAGTGTTGTAAATAGAAGCTTATTTTGAACAGGCTCCTTCCTTAATTAGATGATTATAAGATTAAAAAAAGGTTTAAGACGAAGATGATCGTTAAGAAATAACCATCACATCAGGCAGGTCTCACCCCAATAGTTCGAAAGTCTTTAGGTTAAATATTCATTTCAGGAATATCTCCATCAACGATTAAAGTGCCTTCGGTAGCTTCTTTAATAGCTTCCACAGATACTCCTGGAGCACGTTCTAAAAGTTTAAAACCAGTATTTGTGACTTCTAGCACAGCCATATTCGTTACTATCCTTTTTACACAGCCAACACCTGTTAATGGTAATGAGCATTGTTTTAAAAGTTTAGATTCACCCCGCTTATTTGTATGCATCATAGCGACTATAATATTTTCAGCACTAGCAACTAAATCCATAGCACCTCCCATACCTTTTACCATTTTCCCAGGAATCTTCCAATTTGCTATATCGCCATTTTCCGCAACTTCCATCGCACCCAAAATGGTGAGGTCTACGTGTTTTCCACGAATCATAGAGAAACTCATAGCAGAATCAAAAAAGCTTGCACCTGGTAATGTTGTTATTGTTTGCTTGCCTGCATTTATAATATCGGCATCTTCTTCACCTTCAAATGGAAATGGTCCCATTCCTAAAACACCATTTTCACTCTGAAATTCTACTTCTATATCACTTCTTACATAATTTGCAACCAAAGTTGGTATTCCTATTCCTAGGTTGACATAATAGCCGTCTCTTACTTCTTTTGCTATACGTTTTGCTATTCCTGTTTTATCTAACATACATTATACTTTTTTTATTTCCGCGAAGGCGGGAATCTCATATTTTTTTCTTTTTGTCATTCCTGAGAAGACAAGAATGACAAGTACTTAATCTCTCTGCCTCACAGTTCGTTGTTCAATACGCTTTTCATAATGGGGGCCTTGAAAGATACGTTGTACAAAAATGCCAGGAATATGAATTTGATTCGGATCCAAAGTTCCTAAAGGAACTAGTTCTTCAACCTCAGCTACCGTTATTTTTGCAGCACCACACATATTAGGATTGAAATTTCTAGAAGTTCCTTTAAAAATCAAGTTGCCAGCAGCATCTCCCTTCCAAGCTTTTACAAATGCAAAATCGGCTTTAAAAGCATGCTCTAAAACATACATTTTTCCATCAAAATCTCTAGTTTCTTTACCTTCTGCCACTTCGGTTCCATAACCAGCAGGTGTATAAACGGCAGGAAAACCCGCTTGAGCCGCCCGGCAACGTTCTGCCAAAGTCCCTTGAGGTATGAGTTCTACATCCAATTCACCAGAAAGCATTTGACGTTCAAATTCGTCATTCTCTCCCACATACGATGAGACCATTTTTTTTATTTGTTTTTTTTGAAGTAGTAAGCCCAATCCAAAATCATCAACACCTGCATTATTAGAGATACATGTTAATCCTTTAACTCCTAATTTTACTAATTCGGAAATAGCATTTTCTGGAATACCACTAAGACCAAACCCTCCAAGCATGAATGTCATGTTATCTGACACTCCTTTTAAAGCATCTTGAACATTAGCCACTTTTTTATTAATCATTTTTATTAAATTTTTACTGTATAAATTTACGTATAATTGAATTATTTTTAAAATAATTAACCAATAAGTTATTTATCAATAAAATTAACTGATTAAAACAGCGTTTTATTTTTCAAAAAAACAATAAAAAAACCATCTGAAACAGATGGTTTTTAATTTTTATACTAAGAATGTCTGATGCTAAAATCCTCCTAAATCCTCAGGAAGATCATCATCTGAATCATCATCATTTGTTCTTGAAACTTTAGAGCAGTCTACATTTATGGATAAGCTTCTTGGTTTTTCAAATTCACCTTTAGAAATATTTAAGGTCTTATCTCCATAACAACTTTTCATATATAGTCCCCAAATAGGTAATGCCATAGCAGCACCTTGGCCATAGGTTATAGATCTAAAATGTGCCGCTCTATCTTCTGCGCCTACCCAAACTCCAGTCACTAAATTTGGTACCATACCCATAAACCAACCATCACTCTGGTTTTGAGTTGTTCCTGTTTTTCCTGCTATTGGGTTTTTAAACTCATAGGGATAACCTGTTATAACTTCTTTATAATCTGATCTGCTAGCAGCATAAGTGTGCCTTAACCTTGTACCAGAACCACCATGCGTAACACCCTCCATAAGTTGCACTGCAACATAAGCCGTTTCTTCATTCAAAACATCTCGGGTTTCAGGTTTAAATTGATATAAAATGGTTCCATTTTTATCTTCAATAGTCGTAACCATAACTGGTTTTGTATAGACCCCTTTGTTTGCAAAAGCAGCATACGCCCCTACCATTTCATAAACACTAATATCTGGTGTTCCTAAAGCTATAGAAGGCACTGCAGGTATATCGGATTCAATCCCCAATTTTTTTGCCAAATTAACAACAGGCTGTGGACCTACTTTATCTATTAACCTTGCCGTTATGGTATTTACAGAATTTGCTAAAGCATTTTTTAAAGTTCTGGTACCTCCATAATCATTTTCACCTCCAGAGTTTTTAGGACACCACTCTTCTGGATTGCCATGCTTATCTTTTTCTATACAAAAAGGCGTATCTGGAAATTCATCACAAGGCGAATAGTGTAACTGGTCTATTGCCGCGGTGTAAACAAGTGGTTTAAATGTAGAACCTATTTGACGTTTTCCCTGTTTGACCATATCGTACTGAAAATGCCTGTAATTCATACCACCTACCCACGCTTTTACGTGTCCAGTTAGCGGATCCATAGACATCATACCTGTCCTTAAAAAGGATTTATAATATCGCATAGAATCCATAGGCTTCATGATTGTATCTACCTCTGAAGCTTTCCCTTTTACCCATTTAAAAACAGTCATTTTGGTTGGCTTATGAAATGATGCTTCAATCTCATCATCAGACTTTCCTTCTTTTTTTAATATTCTCCAGCGTTCACCTTGCTTCATACTACGTTTTAGTAACTGATTTATTTCCTTTCGAGAAAGTTCTAAAAACGGTGCCGTAGGATTGCGTTTTGGTGTGTTTTGGTTAAAAAACTCAGCCTGTAACCTAGGCATATGTTGTTGCACAGCTAATTCTGCATAGCGTTGCATACGCGAATCTATGGTGGTATATATTTTTAAACCATCATTATATAAATTATAATTTGTGCCATCGGGTTTCGGATTTTTCTTAATCCAATCTTTCATAAACCCATCTAAATAACCTCTAAAATAGGTAGCAATACCGTCGCGATGGGATTGAGGCGTGTAGCGTAAATCTAATTCTGTTTTTTGAAGTGAATCTTTTACTCCTTCATTAATATAATCGTAATTTTCTAGTTGGTACAAAACGACATTACGTCTGTTTTTCACACCTACAGGGTTTCTTCTTGGGTTATATAATGAGGAATTTTTAAACATACCAACCAACATGGCAGATTCTTTCATATCTAACTCTCCTGGCTCTTTATTAAAATAAATGGCTGCTGCACTACGAATACCATCAGCATTATTACCAAAATCATAAATATTAAAATATTGAGCAATTATTTCTTCTTTGGTATATTGGCGTTCTAAACGAATGGCTATAATCCACTCTTTTACTTTTTGAGTAATTCTTCCTAAAGTACTACGAGAGGCCGCCCCTGTAAATAATTGTTTTGCCAATTGTTGCGATATGGTACTTGCACCTCCTCCAGAGCCTAATTTGACAATGGCTCGAAGTGTTCCTCTAGCATCTATCCCTGCATGATCATGAAAACGTGCATCTTCCGTTGCAATTAGTGCATCTATTAAATTTTGTGGTAACTCATCATAACCCACAGGTGTCCTATTATCATTTAAATAGAATTTGCCTAATGTTTTTGCATCTGAAGAAATAATTTCAGTTGCCAAATGTGTTTTGGGATTTTCTAATACAGTGTGATCTGGTAAATCTCCAAAAAAAGATGTGAATAAAAATATAAGTATCACAAAAAGTACGCCTCCTGTAAATAACATCCAAAACCAACGGATGTATTTTGAAAAATCTTGAGTTGCTGTTTCTTGCTTTTTTTTTGCCATTTAACTTTATAATATTAAATATTTATTGGATATAATTCTATTTATTCGTTTTGAGGTTTTTCTATTCTAAAACCAATATTTGCGATACCTTCTAGCTCTATAACACCATTAACCTTGCCATTTTCTTACCTACTAGTACATTCTGTAACGAGTGTTTTAAAAACCTCAACACCCCACAAAACATAATATCTTACTAATTTTGCTCAAACATATCTTTTTTATTCTTTGAACACATTTATTAAAACCTGTCTAAATCTTCAGGGATGCCATTACTAGAATCATCATCAATAAACCCTGAAACATCAGAGCAGTCTACATTTATAGATAGATTCTTTGGTTTTTCAAATGGTTCCATAGAAATATTTAATGTTTCATCTGCATAACAACTTTTCATATATAAACCCCAGATAGGTAATGCCATAGAAGCCCCTTGTCCGTATCTACCACTTGAAAAATGTACCGCTCTATTATCTCCACCTACCCAAACACCTGTAACTAAATTAGGCACCATACCCATAAACCAACCATCACTCTGGTTTTGAGTTGTTCCAGTTTTTCCTGCTATTGGGTTTTTAAATTTATATGGATAGCCCGTAATTATTTTTTTATAATCTATTCTGTTAGCTTTGTGATCATGTTTTAAGTTTGACCCTGAACCACTTTCTGTAACACCTTCTAGAAGATTCACCACAACATAAGCTGTTTCTTCGCTTAAAACATCGCGTGTTTTCGGTTTAAATTGATACAAAACAGTACCATTTTTATCTTCAATAGTCGTAACCATGACGGGTTTCGTATATACACCTTTGTTAACAAAAGTAGAATAAGCACCCACCATTTCATAAAGACTTATCTCTGGAACGCCTAAGGCTATGGAAGGCACAACTGGAATTTCAGATTTAATCCCTAAGTTTCTTGCCAAATCTACAACAGGTTGCGGACCAACTTTATCGATCAATCTTGCTGTTATGGTATTTACAGAGCTTGCCAAAGCATTTTTTAATGTTCTGGTACCTCCATAATCATTATCTCCATTAGCATTTTTGGGACACCATTCTTCTAAATTCCCATATTTATTCTTTTCTATACAAAAAGGCGTATCAGGAAATTCGTCACATGGCGAATAATGCAACTGGTCTATAGCCGTTGCATAAACAAACGGTTTAAATGTAGAACCTACTTGCCGTTTACCCTGTTTGACCATATCGTACTGAAAATGCCTATAATTCATACCACCTACCCACGCTTTTACATGACCAGTTAACGGATCCATAGACATCATACCTGTCCTTAAAAAGGATTTATAATATCGTATAGAATCAATGGGTTTCATAATGGTATCAAATTCTGAAGGCTTACCACCTTCCCATCTAAAAATAGTCATTTTAGCAGGCTTATAAAATGATGCTTCAATCTCGGCATTAGATTTTCCAGCTTCTTTTAATAGTCTCCAACGTTCACCTTGCCTCATTGTACGTTTCATTAAAGCATTTATTTCCTTTCGACTAAGGTCTAAAAACGGCGCTGTAGGATTCTTTTTAGGTGTGTTTTGGTTAAAGAATTCTGCTTGTAACCTAGGCATGTGTTGTTGCACAGCCTTTTCGGCATATTGCTGCATACGATAATCTATGGTTGTATAAATTTTTAAACCATCTTTATTGATATCGTACGTTGTACCATCTGGTTTTGGGTTTTTCTTAACCCAATCTTTCATAAAGGCTCTTAAATACTCTCGGAAATAAGTAGCGACTCCATCTCGATGAGACTCGGGAGAATAATTTAAATCTAATGCTGTTTTTTGCAATGAGTCTTTAACTTCTTCAGTAATATATCCATACTTATACATTTGCGCCAATACCACATCACGCCTTTTTCTTGTTAACTCTGGTCGTTCCCTTGGATTAAATAAAGATGAGTTTTTAAACATACCCACTAGCATCGCGGATTCTTTTAAATCTAAATCTTTAGGTTCTTTACTAAAATAAATACGTGCTGCGCTTCTAATTCCGTCGGCATTATTTAAAAAGTCATAAATATTAAAGTACTGAGCTATAATTTCTTCTTTAGTATATTGACGTTCTAATCGTATCGAGATTACCCATTCCTTTATCTTTTGAGTATATTTGTCCCACCCTTTTGACCTAACACCAACAAATAATTGACGTGCTAATTGTTGAGAAATAGTACTAGCTCCTCCTTTTTTTCCTAAAAAGAAAAACGCTCTTAAAGTTCCTCTTGCATCTATCCCAGCATGCTCTTTAAACCGTGCATCTTCTGTTGCAATTAATGCATCTACTAAATTTTGCGACAACTCATCATAACTAACAGCTGTTCTATTCTCGTCTAGATAGAATTTACCTAAGGTTTTTCCATCAGATGAAATAATTTCGGAGGCTAAATAGGTTTTAGGGTTTTCTAATACGGTGTGGTCTGGCATTTCACCAAAAGCACCCCATGAAGCGAGTAAAAAAAGAAGAGCTACAAAAAAGACGCCCCCTCCAAATAACATCCAAAACCAACGGATGTATTTTGAAAAACCCTGAGTCGTTGTTGCTTTCTTTTTTTTTGCCATTTAACTTTTTAATGCTAAATATTTACAGATACAATTCTAAGAAGACTCAGAATTATTGGAAATTCTATTTTATTTGTTTTGAGGTTTTTCTATTCTAAAACCGATATCTGTGATACCTTCAAGCTCTATAACACCATTAACCTTACCGTTTTCCCGCATAGCATGTTGTATATTAACGGTATAATCTCCTTTTTCTTTAAAAACGACCTGTTCTTTATACCAAAGCTTATTCTCTTTTACATCTGTAAGACCTGTACCTAAGAGTTTTCCACTGGGGTCTGCCATTCTATATTCTAAGGTGTCCTTAATAGTTTTACCATGAGGGAAACCCATTTCAACAATTAAAAACAAGTTGTTGTATTTATAAGCATTAGTGTTTCTTAAGTTAACAAATAGATTGTACGCATTTGTAGAATCTGGAGGAGTCACTTTAAAACTAATTATAGAATCTTTATGCCATTTATTAGGCACTGATTTATAAGTGTCAAAAATGCGATTAGAATCACAAGACACAAATATTAAAGAAAACATTAAAAGAAATAATAATACACTATTTTGCTGCATTTTTATTGTTTTGAGGTTTTCTCTTGTTTCTATTATTCCTATTGCTTTTGTTGTTTTTGTTGTTTCTCCTTTTATTATTTTTACGTTTATTTTGTGGCTTTGGACTATCGAAACGTGTTAAACTATCTTGACCTACAACGTTTTCAAACTCCGCTTTAGCATCTTCTACTAATTCTGATAATTCGGAAGCGTACTCTTCAAGACTTGCAATTTTTTTATTTTTCTTGTTTAATTCAATGATTTCATTCGCTTGACTTGTTGTTATTTTGTGCCAATGATTCCATTCTCCCTCATAGGCGTACCACATGTGTCCTTTAAAAATATCTGTTTTCTGACATACCGCAGATCCTTTTTCTGTATATATTTTTGTGTCCGTTTTGGGAAAGCTTTTCAAGGCATCAAGATAAGTATCAAGCTCGTAATTTAAACAACATTTTAATTTACCACATTGCCCTGCTAATTTTTGAGGGTTTAGTGATAGTTGTTGGTATCTTGCTGCCGATGTGCTAACTGATCGAAAATCTGTCAACCATGTTGAACAACATAACTCACGACCACAGGACCCAATGCCTCCAAGTCTGGATGCTTCTTGACGGAATCCGACTTGTTTCATTTCTATTCGGGTTCTAAACTCGCGAGCAAAAACTTTTATAAGCTCTCTAAAATCAACACGTTCTTCGGCTGTATAATAAAAAGTAGCTTTACTGGCATCTCCTTGAAATTCGATATCGGAAATCTTCATTTGCAAATTTAAATCAATTGCAAACTGACGTGCCCTTACTTTCATGGGCTCTTCCTTATCGCGGGCAGACGACCAAATATCGATATCCTTTTGACTCGCTTTTCGGTAGATTTTTAAAGCCTCTTCTTCATTGTCTGATATATTTTTACGTTTCATCTGAACACGCACCAATTCCCCCGTAAGGGTAACCATGCCTATATCATGACCCGCTTTTGCTTGCGTGGCTACAATATCTCCAATACTAAGTGTTAAGTTTTCAGTATTATTATAATATTCTTTTCTTCCGTTTTTATAACGTACCTCAACCCAATTGAATGGTTTTTCGCCGTTAGGTAGTGACATATTTGCCAACCAATCGAAAACAGTTAGTTTGTTACAACTATCTGTACCACAGGTACCATTATTTTTGCAGCCTTTAGGTTGACCGTCCTTAGTTGAGCAGCTTGCGCAAGCCATATATTTATATATTGAATTCGCTAATAATTAGATTATTGCGAATGAAGATTAATAATTCTTTTGAAATGTAAAGATATGATTATTCTGGTGACTATAAAAAGCCAAGAATTTATTTAAATATGCTTCACACTAATTATATTTACAGGACATGCTTTAGATGCCTGATTACTGGTCTCAAAAATAATATCGTCATTAGATTTTACTGTAAAAAACCCTTTTTTCTCCTTTGAATGTAAAAGAACTGTTTTACCATCTTTCTTAGACATTTGAAATTGATTAGGAGCTAACTCCACACAATAATTGCAACCAATACACTTATTACGTTGTAAGGTAATAACAACCATTAAGCCTCTACTTTATTTTCAACAATTTTATACAATTTATCTGAAGATCTTATTTTAAAATCCAACGGTATTGTTATAGTGTCTCCTTTAGAGCCTGTGGTTAATTTTTCATCATTTACCAACATTTCACCAACCTCCATTTCTTTTGCACCTGTTGTTGGACCTGTTATTAAAATGGTATCTCCTACCGCAATATTATAAGCATCAATTTTAAACTCACCTATTTTAGCTTTGGTATAGAAGTGAACACCTTTACCAATGTATACTTTTTTTTGTGTAGCATGCGAGCCTGAACCTTTACTCCATTCACCTAATTTCTGGCCGAGATAATACCCGTTCCAAAATCCGCGGTTATAAACCTTTTCTAATTCCTGCATCCATGAAACGACCTTTTCTTTATTATACGTTTTATTCTCAAGACTATCAATAGCATTTCTATAACATTTTATAACCCTGGCAACATATTCTGGAGCTCTACCACGTCCTTCAATTTTTAATACTTTAATACCAGAATCTACTACTTGGTCTAAAATATCTATAGTGCATAGGTCTTTAGGGGACATAATATATTCATTATCTAATTCCATTTCAAAACCAGTTTCCTGATCGATAACGGTATACTTTTTTCTACAATTTTGCTTGCAAGCACCTCTATTTGCTGATGAATTTTGAGAATGCAAACTCATATAACATTTGCCTGAAACAGCCATACAAAGTGCACCATGTCCAAACACCTCAATTTCAACCAATTTACCAGAAGGCCCTTTGATTTGTTCTTTTTCAATGGCTTCGGTTATTTTTTTTACCTGACGTAAACTCAATTCCCTACTCAGTACCATCGTATCTGCAAACAACGCATAAAACTTAACAGTTTCTATATTGGTAATATTAATTTGTGTTGAAATATGTACTTCTAAACCAACCTCACGAGCACAAGCAATTACTGCCTGATCCATAGCTATGACTGCCGTTATTTCTGATTCCTTTGCTTTATTTACAAGTGTTTTTACAATGGATAAATCATGATCGTAAATAATGGTATTTAATGTTAAATACGTTCTTACATTTTTTGCTTTACATCGTTTTGAAATTTCTGGCAAATCATCTAAAGTAAAATTTATAGATGCTCTAGCTCTCATATTTAACTGTTCTACACCAAAATATATAGAATCTGCACCGTTATCTAAAGCTGCTTGAAGCGATTCAAAATTTCCTGCAGGAGCCATTAATTCTATTTGCTGCATACTATTTGAATTTTAAAGCTTCAGACCGCCCTTTTTTGAAAATATCGTTACTATTTCCTTGCCCTCTTCTCAATTCCTTTTGCTCCTCGTAAGGCAATCTATTTATTTCCATGCATTTTGTAGAACAACAATTTTCCATGGTTTCTTTACAAGAATCACATTGAATAAACAGTAAATGACAAGCCTCATTAGCACAATTTGTATGCACATCAAACGGAGTTCCACATTGGTGGCAATTCGCTATAACATCTTCACTAATACGTTCTGCTCTTCGATCATCAAAAACAAAATTCTGACCTAAAAATTTATTTTCTAAAGCCTCTTCTTTTACCTGTCTTGTATATTCAATGATACCACCTTCTAATTGATATACATTTTTAAATCCTTTGTGTTTAAAATAAGCGCTCGCTTTTTCACAACGAATGCCACCAGTGCAATACATAACAAGATTTTTATCTTCCTTATGGCTTTTTAAATCGTCTTCAATAATATCTAAAGATTCTCTAAAGGTATCTACATCTGGGGTTATAGCATTTTTAAAATGTCCGATCTCACTTTCGTAATGGTTACGCATATCTACCAAAACCGTTTTTTCATCTTCTATCAGATTATTAAACTGCTCTGCATCTACATGAACGCCTTTATTGGTTACATCGAAACTATCATCGTTTAAACCATCGGCAACAATTTTATTGCGCACTTTTACTTTTAGCTTTAAAAACGATTTATTATCCTGTTCTACCGCTATATTTAATCGGATATCTTTCAAAAAAGTAATCGTATCTAAATGAGCTTTAAATTCGTTAAAGCGATCTGCTGGTAATGATAATTGACCATTAATACCTTCGTGAGCGACATAGATTCTACCAAGAACATCTAATGCGTTCCAGGTAATAAATAAGTGATCTCTAAAAACTTGTGGATTGCCAATTTTGGCATATTGGTAAAAAGAAAGTGTTAATCGATTTTTTCCTGCTTTATCAATTAATTCTGCTCTTTCTTTTGCACTTAGTTTATTGTACAGTTGCATGCTATACTAATTTATAAGGTTAAAGAATTTCCATACGAACCTTCCCAATTAAAGAAGGAAAATGAAACTAAAATGCAAAAGTACAATTTTAAACAGAAGTGGGAAAGTTAAAATTCTTTCATGATAAGTTTCGAAAGATATATAAAAAAGACTCCTTTAGTATTTGAGATTAACCTGTTTGGAGTAAGCTCTACCTATAAGTTTTCTCAATAAAAAAAGCACTTTATCAAACATAAAGTGCTTTTTCTTGACTAATCCGTGATTAATATTAATTTAATTTTCTAAATAATATATCACGGTTTTAGCCACCATCTGATTTACAATTACTATTCACAATAACAGTAACTGAAATACCTAATGTGTTTATTAAAATTGTTTGTTTGAAAAATTTCATTTAATTCTTTTCCATAGCAAAATTTTCCACTTTAAATAGTAGATGCAAAATATGGAAAAAGGTTGCGTGATAAAATTGTATTCTGATAAAGATGTAGTATTTTAGCAAGCATAATTTCTGAAAATATATTATAAATGAGCAGCGAAAAAGAAGCTAAATTAAAAGCACTTAAACTAACACTAGATAAATTAGATAAGGCTTACGGAAAAGGAACAGTAATGAAAATGAGTGATGCAGCTATTCAGGATGTAGAAGCTATTTCATCAGGTTCTTTAGGTTTAGACATCGCCTTAGGCGTTGGTGGCTATCCACGTGGGCGTGTCATAGAAATTTATGGTCCAGAATCTTCTGGAAAAACCACACTAACTTTGCATGCTATTGCTGAAGCTCAAAAAGCTGGTGGAATTGCTGCTTTTATAGATGCAGAACATGCTTTTGATAGATTTTATGCAGAAAAACTTGGAGTGGATATTGATAACCTTATTATATCACAACCAGATAATGGGGAACAAGCACTTGAGATTGCAGATAATTTGATTCGCTCGGGAGCTATTGATATTGTGGTCATTGATTCTGTTGCTGCATTAACACCTAAAAGTGAAATTGAAGGTGAAATGGGAGACTCTAAAATGGGTTTACATGCCCGATTGATGTCTCAAGCTTTAAGAAAGCTTACCGCTTCTATTAGTAAAACCAATTGTACGGTTATATTCATTAACCAATTACGGGAAAAAATTGGGGTTATGTTTGGTAATCCAGAAACAACTACAGGTGGTAACGCATTAAAATTCTATGCTTCTGTTAGGTTAGATATAAGACGCTCTACTCAAATTAAAGAAACAGATGGGAGTGTTATGGGGAATAAAACCCGAGTAAAAGTGGTTAAAAATAAAGTAGCCCCTCCTTTTAAAATGGCAGAGTTTGATATCATGTATGGAGAAGGTGTCTCTAAAGTTGGTGAAGTATTAGATCTTGCCGTACAGCATGAAATTGTAAAGAAAAGTGGTTCTTGGTTTAGTTATGATGACACCAAATTAGGACAAGGTAGAGATGCTGTAAAAGCGCTCATAAAAGACAACCCCGAGCTCATGGACGAGCTTGAAGGAAAAGTTAGAAAAATAGTAGCAGAAAATAGTTAAAAAAAATCCCGAATTAACGGGATTTTTTTTAACTAAATTTTTCTTTTAAGTTGCGAAATAATCACAAGATATGGTATAATTTCTAGTCATATATTGGACCACCATCTCCATCATACTTTTTAGAGAAAGAACTACTGGAAATCGTGTGTGTCTGACCGTTTGCAACTACTGTAAATGTTGAACTTGCAATACGGACTTCATCCAAATAAAAACTCCGACTAGATGAGTAGTGATTAAAAAATGATGTGGAAGTTCCAGTATTCATAAAACTTACAAAAACATTTTGGCCAGAAGTCCTTTTAAATTTGCAATCCGAAGGAGCTCCAACATTAATAGTTATAGGGTAGTTTACATATTGATTTTCAGGAGTTATTACAAAACCTGCCAACTTAGTATAATATGCATATCGATATAGTGGATTGTTTCTATCTCTCCTTTTTCCTACTTCCCAGTTAACAATAAAAACACCAAACTTAATAGCTAAAACAGCAGAATCATTGGTAACTAGTGCTGATATGCTTTGGCTACTTTTACTCTCCTCTTGATTTCCATCATACTTTATTTTATTTTTATATTCATTATTAATATCCAACTTCAAAAGTTTATTATCGATCTCTACCTTACCTTCATAATTTAGTACATCCGAAATTTCATCTCCATATATAGAATAAACTTCAAATTTTGATTTTTCTAATAAATTACTATTGTTATAATATAACTCTTCTGCTTTTTTAGGGTCTAACAATTTTAACGAATTGATCTCATCAGCAATACTTTGTATACTAGTAAAACCTAATTCTTTTCTTAATTCATAAATATTATTTAATCTTTCTCTATGGTAAAATTCCAGATCACCTTCAATACCATCATAAGTAATCTCTTTTTTACTTTCATTTCTTTTTGAAAGGTGATCTAGTATTGGTTCAGTAATATTATTTCTCAAAAGCAATTTTTCGAGGGTATTAGATTCTTTTTGGCCTTTTAAAACATTAATCTCATTAATTTTTTTCTCCATTTCTTCTAATGAAGGAAAGTCTAAAATCTGCAATTCAAAAAAATTATTTACTTCCTTTTCAAAATTATCGTTTTTGTCACAGGATAACACTAACAAAGCAAATAGCATAAATATGGGGTATTTTCTCATAATAAAAGTTTTTTTACAACATAAAAATACATACTTTTCTTTCAATAAATTGGTTTTTTATATAATTATAATAGTTTTTTTAAAAATAAATCCATTCGTCGATTGTAATACATGTATTACAAATACAAATCCAAAAATACTCACTCAGTTATGAATATTGCCAAAACAGAAACTACTGGAAATAGCCATGAATATAACCTCTAAATAGACAAGATTGCTCTTCATTTATTTATAAAAAACACATTTTACCTTAAAAAGATTCAATATTTTTCTTTTCATACGCAACCTTTTATGTAGATACGTATCTACATGGTAAGCATGTATTAAAAAGAAAAATGAATGAAAAGATTACTTGCTCTTTGTTTAACACTAGTTTTATTCGCATCTTGTAGTATTGATGACGTAGATTATACAACTGTGTTTTTACCAGTAGAAAGCATAGAGATACCCAATGAATTTGAATTGGGAAAAACATACCCAATCACAGTAAATTATTTAAGACCTTCTACGTGTCATACTTTTAAAGAGTTTTCTTATTTTTCAAAAAATAATGAACGGACCATTGCCCCTATAAATTATGTGTTCGAAAAGGGTGATTGCAAAACTTTACAAGAAGAACTGGTAGAAGCTAAGTTCAACTTTATAGTAACAAGCAATGGTTCTTACATTTTTAAATTTTGGCAAGGTAAGGATACAGATGGAGAAGACCAGTTTTTAGAAATTGAAGTACCTGTAGTTGACTAAAAAAGTTTAAGTATTATAATATTAATTTAATGCATGTTTAATTTGAGTTTAGATCAACTCATAGAAAATTGTAAAATTGATGATACTAAAGCACAAGGAGAATTATATAAACTCTTTTCGAGTAAATTATTCTCTGTGTGTTTAAAGTATTCACGAAATCATGCCGAAGCAGAAGATAATCTGCAAGACGCATTTTTAACAATTTTCAAAAAAATTGAACAATATAAAAACAAGGGCTCTTTTGAGGGTTGGTTAAAACGCATTACTATAAACACGGTATTGCAACGATACAGAAACGAAAAGGTTTTTGATATTATAAATGAAAATACAATTGAAGATGTTGAATTAGAAGTTGATGAAGACACGGTATCCATCGATTATCTTTTACAAATTATTCAAGAATTACCAGATAGATACAGATTGGTTTTTAACTTATATGTATTGGATGGTTATTCGCATAAAGATATAGCAGATATGCTAAATATAAATATAGGGACTTCAAAATCTAATTTGGCTCGTGCCAGACAAAGTTTGAAGGAAACTATTGAAAAACATAAGACAATACAAAGTTTACAATCATTATAATGAGTGATAAAAAACATATAGACAGATTGTTTCAAGAGGGATTTAAAGATTTTGAAGCGATACCAAGTGATGCTGTTTGGGAAAATATAGAAGCAAAACTTAACCCGAAAAAGAAAAAACGTCGTGTTATTCCTATTTGGTGGCGTTATGCTGGTGCTGCAGCACTATTACTGCTGTTATTAACTGTTGGTGGTGTTTATTTTAATAATTCTGATAACACTCCTACAAATCACATATCTGAAACAGAAAATACAACGCGTTCAAATACTGAAAAGGATAATTCTACTGATTTCGATGATGTAAAAGAGACTATTGCCAATACGGATTCTCATGGAAATAAAGACCTAGATAAACCATCTCAACAAAACAAAACAGCGCCTTTATCTAACGACATAGATATTTCAAAAGAATCATTAATTGCAGAAACGCCTGCTTCAAATAATAATAAAAGCAAAAAAGCCACTAATACTGTTCTTAAAAACAAGCAAAATACAATCAATAAGGTATTAAATACTGAAAGGAACAATGCTGTTGCAAATAATATTGGAAAAAATAATAATGATAAAATTCCTAATAAATTAAAAAACAATACTGCTATTGCTAATAATTCTAAAGATAATAATACCGAAAAACTTCAGAAAGCATTGAAGAATGGTACTGTTATCACTTCTGGTTCTGAAAAAGAAAATCAAGTCATTCAGCAAAATAGCAAATCATTGATTAATAAAGAACAAACAAAAGAGACCATTAATAACGCTTCAAAAAACAACCATGTTGTTGCCAATAATTCTGAAGAAAACAATGATGCCGAAAAACTTCAGAAGGCATTAAAGAACGGTTCTGATGTTGCTTCAGGTTCTAAAAAGAATAATCAAGTCATTCAGCAAAAAAGTGAATCATTAATTAATAAAGAACGAACAAAAGAAATTATTAATAATGCTTCAAAAAACAACCATGCTATTGCACAAACAGAAAGTGAAAAGGCAAATACTGAAACGGTAGTTAATGATGAATCTGAAAAAAACAAGCTTACTATAGAAGAAGCCATAGATAAAACTAGAAACATCATTGAAGAAGGAGAAGGAAACGTAAATAGGTGGAGTGTCACCCCAAATGCTGCGCCTGTTTATTTTAATACTCTAGGCAAAGGTTCTTCTATAGATCCTCAATTCAATAGCAATTCTAAAAGTGGTGAACTTAATATGAGCTATGGTATTGGTGCCAGCTATGCTATCAATAAAAAGCTAAGTGTTCGTTCTGGAATTAACAGAGTTAATTTAGGATACAACACTAATAATGTTGTTGCTTTCCAGTCTGTAGGTGTTTCCTCAAGTAGCCGTGCATTACAAAATGTCAACTCCATTAAAACTAGTAGTAGTAATACAGATAATAGTTCGACTTCAGACAATGTTTCTCTTGTAAGTGCTGATAATTTTAATTCGGATGAAGTTCCTGAAGCATTTTCAACATCAAATACTTCTATTAATCAAGATTTAGGTTATATCGAAATTCCTTTGGAAATTCAATACGCCCTTTCAAATAAAAAATTAGGAATTAATCTTATTGGAGGTTTTAGTTCATTCTTTTTAAGTAACAATAAAATATTTTCTGAATCTGGAAGTGGTGCTAGAACCCTTGTAGGTAAAGCGAATAATATAAATAAAGTAAGTTATAGTGCTAATTTCGGATTAGGTTTAAATTATCAGGTATCCAAAAAAATAGACTTGAATTTAGAACCTATGTTTAAATATCAAATTAACACATTTAATAATACATCTGGCGATTTCAAACCTTATTTTATAGGGGTTTATACTGGATTCGCCATTAAGTTCTAGGTTTTTGGTTAGATCTGGATATTGATTTTTATTAAGCTCAAAAGTCAATATCGAAAAAAAACTGCTCATCCCCTTGAGCAGTTTTTTATTTAATTTTATTTAATAAGTCTAGTTATTGTCTATCAAAAGACATTTCTATAACAACTTTTCCGATACTAGGGTCTGTATCTATTATTTCCAATTTATCGGCTGCTACAGAAAAAGTAAATTCTGATTCATCAGACACAACTATATCTCCTTGGCTATTAAGAAATTCAATTTTATTTCCATTAGTTCTATAACTGGAAGCGTTTTCCTCCACAGGTAAACAATCGGTTCGGTCCTGATTTGCTTCAAAATCTCTAACACTAAAAGTATTGTCTGTAATTGTATATATTGTATTTTTTTCGCAATCCAGAAGATTAATTGGAACACCATCACCATCATTTTTGGCAGCTAATTTCCACGTACCCACTATGGAATTATTAATTGCATTGTCATCATTTTTGCAAGAGAAAAATGTTATTGTTACAAGTAGGATACATAATAAAAAAGGGGTTTTCATATCTAATAAGGTTTTAAGTTTACATATTTGGGCGTAAAAAGTAATAAGAAAAACGTCTTCTAATAGAATTTTATTGTATTAAATAAATTATTTGATTATTACTTTAAGCTTATCATCCAACGATAGGGTTAAAGAATAAAATAGTAGTCGCTAAAATAACTCATGTTTGCTATAAATTTAAGAAAGGAAATAGAAGTATTTCATCACGATCATTTCAAATAGAAATAGGGTTAAAAGCTTGTAATTGCTTCAAGATAATAGTTCTAGCCCTATTATTTAAAGGTTTTGTGTCATCAATTATTAAGTTTTCAGTGGGCAAAAACTTATGGATCTGAACACGCATTCTTCCTGGACTGCCACTAAAAAAGGTGTATGAAAATCGCTTTTTATTATCGGCAAAAGTTATTGGCACAATGGGAATTTGATGGTTTATCGCTAATCTAAAAGCACCATCTTTAAAAGTATCTAAATCTATGTCTTCTTCTGGCACACCTCCTTCAGGAAAAATACAAATACTTAATCCAGATTGCAATCTGCGTTGCGCTCTTAAAAAAACAGCTTGTCTGCTTTTAGGGGAGTTTCTATCGACCAAAATACAAGTCCGCTTATAAAAAAAACCAAAAAGTGGAATTTTAGCAAGTTCTTTTTTTCCAACAAAAACAAATGGATTTTTAACCGAAACCAGCATGAGCATAATATCTGCCATTGAAGTATGGTTGGCTATAAACATATAGCTTTTATTTTTTTCTGGTGCTTCTTCTCGCTCAATACGATACCTGAATCCCATACCAATTAAAATTATTTTTGCCCAAAACCTAGCAATCTTAAAAAAGAACGGATACCATGATTCTTTTAAAATAGAAACTAAAAGTACTGGAAACAGAATAAGTATTGGTAACCCTACAAGGATATAAAACCAAATACGGTAAAGCACCCAAAATATGTGTTTTACAATTTTCATGTACACCAAAAATACTATTATAAATTGATTATCTTTAAAAGATACTAACTTTTAAAATTATTAAATTATGGGCTTACTTTATTCGTTATTAATTGGAGCTATTGCTGGTTGGTTAGCAGGAAAGCTAATGAAAGGTGGTGGCTTTGGGCTACTTTTAAACATTGTTATTGGTATTATTGGTGGTATAGTTGGTAATTGGTTATTTGCTAAATTTAACATCTCACTTATGGGTGGTATTATTGGCGATATTTTAACAGGAGCCATTGGAGCTTCAATTATATTATTTGTTGCAGGCTTATTTAAAAAATAAAATTTAAGCTTCTATATTTTTATAAAAAAGTGGCTTATGCCGCTTTTTTTATTGTTAAACAAATACGTATTTTCGCGTCATTGTTTAACTAACAAATTTCTGTTTAAGTTTATCTCGAGCAGAGCAAAAATATGGCAAGAATACTTACTGGTATACAAAGTACAGGAACACCACATTTAGGTAATATTTTAGGAGCTATTATGCCAGCAATTGAGATGGCTAATAATCCTGAAAATGACTCTTATTTATTTATCGCAAACATGCATACTTTAACACAAATTAAAGATGCTGAAACATTGCGTGCTAATACCTATTCTACAGCAGCTACCTGGTTAGCTTTTGGTTTAGATATAGAAAAAACAGTATTTTACAGACAAAGTGATATCCCACAAGTTACCGAGCTATCCTGGTATTTAAGTTGTTTCTTTCCTTATCAGCGTTTAACATTGGCACATAGTTTTAAAGATAAGGCAGACAGGTTGGAAGACGTGAATTCTGGCTTGTTTACCTATCCAATGCTTATGGCTGCAGATATTTTATTGTACGACGCCGAAATTATTCCTGTTGGAAAAGACCAACTACAGCATATTGAAATGACACGCGATGTAGCCTCTCGTTTTCACGCTAAAGTTGGTGATACCTTTGTATTACCAAAAGAAAAAATACAAGAAAACACGAAACTCATTCCTGGAATCGATGGTGAAAAAATGAGTAAGAGTAGAAATAATATCATCAATATTTTTTTAGCTGATAAAAAACTACGCAAGCAAATAATGACTATTCAAACGGACAGTACACCGTTAGAAGAACCAAAAGACTGGAAAACTTGTAATTGCTTTGCTATCTATAGTTTATTGGCTGATGACAAACAAATTGAAACCATGAAAGCCAATTATGAAAATGGCGGTTATGGTTACGGACATGCCAAACAAGCGCTATTTGAATTGATTGTTGAAAAATTTGCTAAGCAACGCGAACGCTATAATCACTACATGGGCAATCTTAATGAGATTGATAAAGCTCTGGCTTTAGGTGCCGAAAAAGCGAAAATAGTCGCTGAGAAGGTTTTAAGTAGAGTACGAGAAAAAGTTGGGTATTAACTTTATTTCAAATTATAATGAATATTGAGAATAAAAAAATAGAAGAATTAACCATTGAAGAATGGGGAAAACTCTTTCCTATAAAAATTCACAACTATAATTTGAATTGGGTTTCAATATTTGAAAACGAAAAAACACTCATATATAAAACAATACCCAATGACTTAATCCTTAAAATTGATCATATTGGTAGCACATCTATACCTGGATTAGGCTCTAAAGGGAGTATTGATATAATAATTGGTATTCCGAAGCAAAAATTATTCGATCAGAAAATAATTAATAATTTTATTAAGATTGGTTATGAATATTGCGTACAACCAGGGTATGGTGCTGAATATATGATTTTTGCAAAAGGGTTTAATAGAAAAGGTATTGAAGAACAAAAATTTTATATTCATATGACCACTCTAGACCATACTGAAATTTGGGATAGAGTATATTTTAGAGATTATTTAATAGATAATCCAAATGTTGCAAAAGCTTATGAAGAATTAAAAACAAATCTTGCTAAAAAATATAGTAAAGACCGAAGAAGTTTTCAAAAAGGCAAAACAGATTTTGTTTTATCTATCACAAAAAAAGCAAAAGAAGAAAGTGTTAAACTTAATTAAACTTCTTTTTCTGTTTTTTTAAAACTCCTTTCATATTGTTTAATCAACTAAACAATCTCAAATAATTTTCCTGGCAAGGGTCTAATCACCCCTTTAAGTTCCATAGTAAGCAATACACCCGCTACTTTAAAAATAGGCATGTTGCAATTAAGAGCAATCACATCTAGCAGCTGCTTTTCATTTTCTTTTAAATACGAATAAATCGATTTTTCTGTAGCATCCAATTCAACAAATAATTGTTTTTGTATAGCTGGTTTATTAGCAGTTTCTAATTCCCAATTGAGAATATAAGGCACATCTAAAGGCGTTGTAAGCATATGTGCTTTTTGGTGCTTTATTAAATTATTACACCCCATACTCTGACTATCCGTTGTTCTCCCTGGAACAGCAAATACATCTCTATTATAGGAATTTGCAATATCTGCCGTAACCAAACTACCTCCTTTTTCGGCAGATTCGATAACAATAGTAGCTTGACTCAAACCTGCGATTACTCTATTGCGTTTCAAAAAATTGTTTCTATCAAACGTATCACTGCTCCAAAAATCAGTAAAAAAACCACCGTTACTCTCCATGTCTACCATGTATTTTTTGTGTACTTTGGGATATATTTGATTTAATCCATGTGCCAAACAACCTACTGTTTGTAAATTATTTTTAATAGCTGCTTTGTGGGCCGCAATATCGGTTCCATATGCAAAACCTGAAATAATAATAGGATTATAAGGAGCTAAAGTTTCTACCAATGCTTCACAAAATGCGATACCCTTAGTTGTTATTTTTCTGGCTCCAACAATGCTAATAATATGCTGTTGTTCTAAATTAATATCTCCAGATTGAAACAATAAAATAGGTCCATCAATACAGTGTTTTAGTTTTTCAGGATAATGTGCATCCTTAAAATAAGACACTTGAATCTTATTTGATTTTATAAAAGCGATTTCCTTTTCTGCGGCCTCTAAATGATATGATTGAAATAAATCTCCCAAAATAACACTTCCTATACCATCTATTTTAAACAGATTTTGTTTCTTTTCCTTTAAAACAGCTTCTGCGGTACCACAATGTGAAATAAGGCGTTTGGCTGTTATATCACCAATATTTGGCACATGTTGTAAAGCCAGAGTATAAAGCAAATCATTTTCTTTCATTCTATGTTATTGATTTTGAATCTGCAATAAAAGAATTTTTAAATTGTAAATAAATACTTTCAACTAAATTTTATATCAAAGCATAATTTTTTTTAACTTTGTTTTATGCAATTAGAAACTTACTTAAGCGATTTATTATATAGATATGAGTGTGTTACCATTCCTGAGTTTGGTGCTTTTTTAACGCAACGTGTATCTGCTACCATTCATGAAAGCACCAATGCCTTTTATCCGCCAAATAAAATGGTATCATTTAATGAGCAAATCCAAAAGAATGATGGGTTATTAGCACATTATATTTCCGATGTAGAAAAAATTCCTTTTGAAGTTGCCAATAAGAAAATTGCAAAACGAGTAAAAACATTAAAAGCTTATTTAACGCAAGGGGAAACGCTTACTTTTAAAAATATTGGAGACATTGTTTTTAATAGTGAAGGTAAAATTTTATTTGAACCTTCTCAGCATCTTAACTATTTAACAGATTCTTTCGGTCTGTCTCAATTTGTATCACCTACAGTTACTCGTGAGGTTTACAAAGAAGAAGTTGAAAATATTGAAAAAGTAATTCCTATTACCATTACTCCAGAAAAGCGCAAAACCAGACATTATTTTAAATATGCTGCGGTTGCTTTAATTGCTTTAACACTTGGTGGGCTTGTAGGATCTAATTACTATCTAAATCAAATTGAACAACACAATCAATTAGCCCAAGAAGAAGCCATACAACAATTAGATACTAAAATACAACAGGCAACATTTAACTTAAATCCGCTTCCTGCTATTAATCTAAATGTTACGAAACAAACTGGTAATTATCATATTATTGCTGGTGCTTTTAGGGTTGAAGAAAACTGTGATAAAAAAATCTCGCAACTAAAAGCAGCCGGTTTTAAAGCAAGAAAAATTGGCGTGAACAGATATGGTTTACATGAAGTTGTATATGCTAGTTATGAAGATAGACTTGAGGCTCTACAAGCACTAAGAACTATTAAAAAAACCCACGACAAATCTGCATGGTTATCTGTTAAGAAATTGAACTAAGTTCTAAACTTAATTATATCTTAAATAGTACTTAATAACTCCTAGAATCGTTTTACCTTTGCGAAATCATTAAATTTATTTGTAATGAAAGCAAAGACTCCCGAACAATCGAGAACCATACTAACCGATATGGTTTTACCTGGTGAAACCAATCCTTTAAATAATTTATTTGGTGGTGAATTACTAGCAAGAATGGATCGTGCTGCAAGTATTGCTGCAAGGCGCCACTCCAGACGTATTGTAGTTACTGCATCTGTAAATCATGTCGCTTTTAATAGAGCTGTTCCTTTAGGAAGTGTTGTAACTGTTGAAGCTAAAGTATCTCGTGCTTTTAAAACCTCTATGGAAGTATTTATTGATGTATGGATAGAAGATAGAGAGTCTGGCGATAAGACAAAAGCAAATGAAGCTATTTACACGTTTGTTGCTGTAGATGAAACTGGGCGTCCAATTGCCGTTCCTGAAGTTATTCCAGAAACCGATTTGGAAAAAGAGCGTTTTGATGCTGCCCTACGCCGTAAACAATTAAGTTTATTATTGGCTGGAAAAATAAAGCCTAATGAAGCTACAGAATTGAAGGCGTTATTTGAGTAAACTATCGATATAAATTCGATTCCTATAATGTCAGGCGAAGCTCTAAGGTTACCAAAACTGCCAATATAGTACTTCGACTGCGCTTAGTGTGACTGTATAGAGCTAATCCATAAACAAACAAGAAATATATTTTTAACGCCTTGTTTTTTCCGATTAAACCATTTACTTTTTATGAAGTCTTATAGTAGAATCAAATCTAAAAAGCTATGAGATTACTTATTATTTTATTTTTCGTTTTATGCACGATGAATTTAACATCTTGTGCTACTCGTGTTGTTACTAAACCTGCAAAAGTAACTGTTGTAAAAAAAGCTCCTAGACAATACAAAATTGTAAAAGTTAAAGGAAAACGTTATTACTTCTGGAACGGGAATCACTACAAAAAAACCAGAAGAGGTTATGTGATTGTTAGGGTGTAGATTTATAAAAAACAAAAGAGGCTAAAATCGTCATTCAAGTATTACGATTGAGAGATTCAACTAAAATAATCTTTAAAATTAAAAGGATTATTTTTAGTTCTGAATGAAATTTGCTGCCTCTTTTATAAAAAAGAGCATAAAAACACCTAAATAAAGGTGTTTTTTACTCTAGCTATCAACACATAATACTTTATTGGCTTTTATACTCTGTTCTATATTATCAATAATCATATTTGCTGGAATTAACTCCCTATGGTCAAAATATATTAAAGGAAATAATCTAAAAAAGCTGTCGTACTCTTTTTTATATAAAAGATTTAAACCAGTATTGTAAGCCCAATCTGTATGAGCAATTCCAACAATCTTTAAGCCTATTTTACAATGTCTTTTAACGGCATTGTCTAGCTCTGTTTTATCCAGTAATACGAGTAACACGGCTATAATCGCAAAATGTGGCAGTACAAAACTATCTGGCCACGTATAGGTTTCTTCCTTTTCCATAGTGTTTTACTTTTTCTTTTAGTTAATTAAGCTTAAAAAGTTTGGTTGAATCTATCTAGCGAAATGCCGAGATATTAAACCGAGTTCGATACCATGTTAAACCTGTATGTATGGAAACAAAAAGGCGTGGAACTCAACTTATTGCCATTGGGGTACTGGTATACCTTGGAACGATAAGAGAGCCCACGCCCAGGTACGTGAGCTTGCCTGCTTATCACCTCGTTCCAAAAATTACCAGTTTTCAACGGCGAGATTCAAAGCAATTGCTTCTATATTTTAAAAGAAGAATTGCAAAAATATGTATTTAAGAAGCTAATATATAAAAAAAAAGCAATCATTCGCTAACACGAACAGTTAATTTTTGATTATTCACTTGATTTGAGTGAATCATATGTATCAATGAGTAAGAGCAAGAATAAAAGCAAAGATGAATTAAACAAAGCAAATGCTTTAGTGAATAAGTATTTGTGTAACTTTATTAGTAATAAATTTTTGCAAACATTTAATGATCGGGATAGTAATGTGATTTCTCAGAATAAATATGCAACCTCATGTGGGTTGTCTTCTTCTACACTTAGTAAACTAAAGAGCTCGGAAGGCTATGATATTCCAATGACCACAATTTATAATATATGTAGGTATGAAAGATATTCTTTGAAAGATCTTTTTGAAGAATTTGAAAAAAAATATGGGGTAGATATACCACTTTAAAGGATATATCAAATCATGAGGGATATTTCTTATATTTGGTTTGCGTATATAAGAAATAGATACACTTAATTGCGTTTATATAATTGTTAACCACAGCCATATCCCTTTATGAACACCAATAAGAAATATAAAATAATTCAAATAAAAGATTTAAAGTTGGTAAACAATAGTAAAGAACTCCAAAAGCAGATTATAGTTGTAAGAAAAATATCTAGGCAATGTTATGTCTGAAAAAGTAGACAAGATCAAATACATCAGAAAAAGAACGGGTAAGCCTCTAACAGAATGTGAAAGTGCCTTGAGAAAAACACACGGAGATGAAATAAAAGCGATTAAATACTTAAAAGGATCACCCAGTAATGAAGAAGCATATCACAAGGGATACCAATATGATCTATGGGTGGTAGAGCTCGGTGACGCGATCGTTCGAAATGTGTTAAAAGCCGCTAGCGAGCACGAGAAAACAATAAGAACAATATTAATTGACCAACATGATATATCTTTATGGCCTATGTTTGTATTCGCAACTTTGAACGATGGGACGGAGGTGGAGGTACCTTTTTATAGTGGTTGGGATCATTCTCAGTTTTTGATTCCAGATACTTTTGATGAAGAAGATTATATATTTGATAATTTTGAATATCAACATTTAACAAGTTCTAGCCTTGATACCCATAAATTTTCTAATTGTAGCTGGTTTAAGATGCCCAACAATCTTTGGCGCTACGCACTGATCGAGCTGGAAGACCACGTTAAAGAGAATATCATTAGATCAGGAAAAGCACTCACTGATACATTTACTGTCGTTCTAATGACTTCTGGTGAACACGTTGCTGAGGATAGAGAAATGTTATTGTCGTTAATAGAGGAAAAAGTGAAAACGTGTTTTACCGATGATGCAGATTTGCAGCGCTTCACAGAAATGTGTTACGCCACCACGGCGAAGCGTAAATGGTTTATTGATTTTAAATAATTATGTGTATAATGTTTCCCCTAGCGCTCCATCTATGATGAGTACTTCAAAAACCAATAGACTAAAAACACCATCCCCTTAATTTTGTTCAACTTCAAATTAGAAAAGGATCGTTTTAAGTAAATTTCTAATTTCTTTTTAAGCTTTTTTATTTTATAGATTAGGGTTTGTGAGAATATTTTATACATTTATAGGGTATATGTGTGTACTAGTGCACATATACAATTGTTAGCAAATATTGACAAACTAGAAAACAATGAGCAATAAATTAAAGATTTAGGATTTAAACTAGCCGTAGCAAATGAACTAATGTATAATCAAGAGATATTAACACCTAAAATTGATGTATATAAATTCATAGAAAAGAAATTTAACCAAATCTGAAGCATTTGATACTATAGAAGAAGAGGGATATAAAATTATCCCAGAAGTTTTGGAGTATTTTGAAAATTTAGAAATAACTTCTGAAATGGTTAAAGATATTGAGGAACTATACACTGATGGTGGAGCCCCTATCTATTTACAAGTTGTTCCTTTTTGGAGTGGAGAAGATGATATTTTTAATATAAAATCGGCAGATGATGCTAATTTATTACCAAATTTAAAAGAGGTAACTATTTTTTATGATGAGGATGATTCAATATTATCTGACTTTCAAAAGAAAGGAATAAAGGCAGATTGGCTATATGTAGTTACTTATTCCCGCCTGCTTCTGAATTCTCACGGATTTTATTTAGAAAAATAAAGCAATCTGATTTTAATGGTTGGTTAGAATTTCATAAAAATCCAATAACTTCCCAATACTGGATTTCTGAATTGGAAAATCCAGAAATAGAATGTAATGATTGGTATGAAAAACAGTTTCATTGCTACCAAAGGAATGAATGCCTTAATCGAAAAAGAAACAGGTAAGTTATTAAGCCATTGTGGACTCTTAATTCAAAACGTCGATGGAAAAGCTAAATTAGAAATTGCGTATTCACTTTTACCTGAGTTTTGGAATAAAAGATTTGCAATTGAGTCGGCATAAAAAGGAAAAAAACCAGTGAAAAAGGAAATGCTGAAATTAATTTATATAGAAAAAAACCAGATGCCAATTTTTTAGATGAAGATTATACTAGATCTAAAACGAACTTAAAAGCCATCAAAAACAAATGCTATCTTAGATGGGTAGCTTGGCGTTATATTTTATTAGGTAAACATTTTAGTAAATAATGTAAATTATGAGAAAAATAATTCTAACTCTTATTTTTTTAATAAACTTTTCAATAATTAGTGCACAAAACAGCTACGAAATAAAATCAAAAGATGGAAAAGTAATTGCAGAGAACTTTATTAGCTATGATGAAGGTAGGGATAGTGTAATAGTAAAAAATGAAAAATGTAAACTGAAATTTTCACACTATAATCCTTTATTTAGTTTTATAGATGATGATGGATATAGCCCAGTAGACCCTTCTTTTTTTGCACATTATATAAAAAAAATAAAAGACAAGGTTTATATGGTAATAGGAGTTGGAGGAGATACTAGTCTTGGTACTGAGCTTAATTTAATTTTTATTAAAAAAAATAAAATATTAAAATATTATATAGTAGTTTCCAATAATAAAAGATTGAGAGATGTTACATTTGAATATCTGCCTAAAACAAAAGAAGTTATTATTCCAATTACTAAGCAATATACTCCTCAAAATTTTATCTATGAAATAAACTTAAAAGAAAATAAACTAGACACTATAAAACCGCTTAAAGAAAAAACAGAAAATAAACATTTTCGATACAAGCTAAAAATAAAGTAGTTAATCAATTTTTAAAATTTAAACATAAAATATTTATTATGCTAATCTATAGGCTAGCACTCTGTCTGTGACAAGTACTCCAAAAACCAATAGACTAAAAACACCATCCCCTTAATTTTGTTCAACTTCAAATTAGAAAAGGGTCGTTTTAAGTAAATTTCTTTTTAAGCTTTTTATTTTATAGGCTAGGGCTTGTAAGAATATTTTATACATTTATAAGGTATACATATATAATTGTTGGTAATAATTATAAGAAACATACGAAATTTAATGAAATACACTATTTTAATTACACTTTTGTTTATTCTAATCAGTTGCAAAAAAGAAAACAAACCAACAGAAGATAATACAGAAACACGAACGGAATTACAAAAAAAACTTAAGAAAACCGATTTGCCAATTGAAGTAATACAATCCAATGTATCTTTTTTAAGTAGTCCAATAACAGCAAATAATTCTGTCCAATTAAGATATGAGTTGAACATTTCAAACAATTACAGAATACCTTTCACTTTGAAAAAAGTTGAGATCTACAATTTAGAAAAAGATGATGTACCAATAGCTGAATTTAATTCTGACTACATTAACGAACACTTTGATAGACCTGGCAATAGCGATTTAGATGATATAAAAATTCTTTCGGGAAACGAATTTGGTGTTTTAAATCTTAATGTAATTTTAAAGCAAAAACAATCATTCCCAGAAAAAATTTTCCACAAACTCTATTTTGAGAGGGAAAAAGGAAATGGAGAAATTGCAACGCATCCAATGGAAGTTGCAGTTATAAAAATTCCTAAAGAAAATCAATTTACTTTAGGTTTTCCTTTCAAGAAAAAAGGAAAGTGGCTTTATGAGGCACAAAGCCATCAAGGTGCAAGGTTTTTAACTGAAGGTAGAATAAATTACCCTCAAAGGTTTGCAATTGATTGGACACTTGTTGACGACAATGGTAGTTTTGCCAAAAACGACACTAAAAAGAATGAGAATTGGAAAACATACGGAATTGAATTAATAGCAGTAGCCGATGGAAAAGTTGTCGGAATTAAAGATGGAATAATTGAAAACGAACCATTATCAGAAAAAATGGCTGTACGAATAACACGTGAGACAATTGGAGGGAATTATGTTATTATCGATATTGGAAACGACCTTTATGCTTTTTACGGTCATTTAATCCCAAATAGTTTAACTGTAAAAATTGGAGATACGGTTAAAAAAGGACAAGTAATTGGTTTATTAGGCAATAGTGGAAATTCAGACGCTCCACATTTGCATTTTCATTTAGAAACTAAAAGTAATACGTATTTTGGAGGAGAAGGAATTCCATTTCACATTGATAAATTTATACAACTAAAAAAATATTCCGAACAAGAAGTAACTGATTTATTTAATGCTAATAATGTTTCATTAGATAGTCTAAATCCAGTCAGTAAAACTAACGAATTGCCGATAGGATATGGACTAATCGAGGTAGAATAACTATTGCCAACAACGTACTCTAAAACATAGTGCGAGCCAGTGCTAAATCGAAACTACTTATTTTTGCACTACGTTTCATATAAGAAGACCGTTGTGTGCAATTAAAACCGTCCTTGAAAACAAATGATTTTACCGAAAAACGACTTTCTAAAAGCAAGAGATTTTATATTGACAAATGCAAGAATGATTGAAAGACGTTTATTTGAATTTCATTTTGCAAACGGAGATACGAATGGTGTTTTTCACGCAGTATATGCTTACCGAAATTCTGATGGTGGATTTGGACATGGAATGGAACCAGATACAGCATCACCAGAAAGTCAACCCCTCTTTAGCATTATGGCACTTGAAACACTCGATGAAGTTGGTTATCTGACCAAAAAAATAATTCTAAATGACTTTATGCCATATTTCGAAAACATAACAACAGAAAAAGGTGGAATTCCGTGGATGTTTAGACCTAAAAGCACTTATCCATGTGAAGAACATTTCAAAACAGTTAAAGAATGGAGTGCTTTAAGTACTACTGCTCCACTACTTGGAATTTTAGAAAAATATGAGATTGATATTCCTTGGATGAAAAAAGCAGAACAGTTTGTTTGGGGTGAATTTGAGAGAATAAAGGACAAACATGTTTTTTGCTATTTATGTGTACCAAGATGGTTAACTTTTTTAAAGTATACTAAAAGTCAAGATAAAGCGAAAAAAACAATCAATGACTTAAAAAACTGGATATCAAATAACGGAATAATTTGCGAAGATAAATCTGATGCAGGTTGGGGGCTTTACGGAAAACCGCATAGTTTAAATTATGCAACATCTTCCGAAAGCATTCTATATTCGTTATTCACCAAAGAGACTATCGAATCTGACATAAAAGAATTGATTAACAGGCAAAAAGAAGATGGGCGATGGGATACTTGGTATGGTATCAGCGAGGGAACAAAATTAGAGTGGGCAGGTATACAAACATTATGGGTTTTGAAGGTGCTGAAAAACTATGGTAGAATTGAAAAATAAAAAACTGCCCTCTACTAGCGTTTCGTCTAATGTCATTAAGTTAAGGGTAAAATGTTAGTCTGAGCGCAGTCGAAGACAATATAAAGTCTTAGTTTTAAAAGCATTTCGACTGCGCTCAATGTGACAAAACAAAATAAATTATCTTAACTTAATGATGTTGAGCGCTCCGTCTGGGACGAGTACTTCAAAAACCAATAGACTAAAAACACCATCCCCTTAATTTTGTTCAACTTCAAATTAGAAAAGGATATTTTAAATAAACAACAATCTACAAGGTTAGAAACTAATTTAGTGTAAACTCTAATCTTTAACTTGTGTAAACCATGTCCCTTTACGAACATAAAACAAATAATAATTTCTGGAATTGATAGAAACGAGATTAGAGTTAAGGAAAATAAAAATGAACTGAAAAAAGATATTCTTAATATCTGCTCGTATCATTTTTGAAAAGAAAATACACGTATTCCAAGATAAAATCCAAACCGTTTTGAACTTTTATTTAAGCTTCATATTATTTCAGTAGCACATAAGGTGTTCCTCTTTCCTTCTGCTAAATTAATTAACCAAAGCAAATAAAATTACTGTAAATCATTAAAAAACAACAATTTAAATGACAAATGTCATTTGATAAATAAAAACAACTCAGTACTTTGCTTTCAAAAATAAATTCATACCATGAAAGCAACATTCTTATCTTTCTGTTTTGTTCTACTTTCTATTTTCTTTCATGCACAAGAAGATAATCAATCAGTAAAAAGTACCAGTATAGGTTTTGAGCTAGATGCAGTACCATATATCTTTAAAGGTTATTATGGGTCGGTTTGGGTCGGTCATAATCATTTTAGATATCGAGCAGTAATTACAAAAATAGAAACACCAGACTTTATCTTAAAGGATGGTTTTACCAATAATGAAATTAACGTTTATGCAGCTATTGTGGATTACTTTTTTAAACCAGACTTTAAAGGTTGGTGGATAGGACCTGGCTTAGAATATTGGGATGCTAAGATACAGACCAACTCAAAATTAGAAACTGTAGAATATAACAATACCATATTTACTATTGGCGGAGGGTATATCTGGAAATTTTATAAGAACTTTTACTTAAACCCCTGGGTAGCTGGACACCTTAGGATTGCGGGAGATAAAGAGGTAATAGTTGATCAAAGTACTTTTGAAACTCCATTGTTTACACCTGAAATATCCTTAAAGTTAGGCTGGCATTTCTAATGTTAAACCTTAAATGATGAACAGAAAAGAATTTGTTACTCTTTCTAAAGCTGAAACCATTACTGTTGATGGAGTAGCGTTACCAAAATCAATAAGGCACCACACAAGTGGAGTAACTATTTAACGAAAAAAAGTAAACGGTGTGCTACAAGAGGTCTAAATTAATTGAATTATCACGTAACTAAACACACATAAACCATTAGAAGACATATCAAACGGCAAGCAAAATTGTCAAATGACTGATAGAATAGAAACAGAATTGGAATATAGACTAAACAACTCGTATAAAGGCGATTTGATTTCTCATGTCAACACTCATCAAAACGACTTCCTAGAACTTGTTAAATTAGCTATTTCCGACAAACAACCTTATTCATGGCGTGCAGCTTGGTTGTTATGGAGTTGTATGGACAAAAACGACAAACGAATATACAGATATATAAAAGAAATTATTGACGTATTACCTGAAAGGCAGGATAATCAACAGCGTGAATTGTTAATAGTTTTACGGAGAATGGAATTAGATGCTGACAATAAAGGACAGGTTTTTGACATTTGCTCAAAAATTTGGAGAAAAGTAACTAAAAATTCTTCTCTTCGTTTCCATGCGTTTAAAACAATGATTGCGATTTCAAAAGAATACCCTGATCTTTCAAACGAAATAAAATCATTGACAGATGATTATCATATGGCTAATTTAACTGACAATGTAAAAAAAGCAATTTTCAAATTAATGACAAACATAAATTAAATACGGCTTACAACATTGTATCCTATGCATTAAAAATTTAGATATTATGAAATCAAACAATGAAACGATACTTTTACGAGAGAAAGAAATAGAACCTACGGATAAAGTTTTGGAAAACGTTCTTGGTAAAGAACTTTTCATTATTTATCAAGAAATAATTGAAATTCTTTCTGATGAATTTAATTTGGAATCTCAATGGCGGTTTTACAGAGATGGAAAGGCATGGTTGTGCAAAGTAGTTTATAAGAAAAAAACTATTCTTTGGCTTTCTATTTGGAAAAACTATATAAAAACAGGTTTTTACTTCACAGAAAAAACAGGAATAGGGGTTTTAGAATTAGATATTGACAATAAAATAAAAGAGGTCTTTGAGGTGGCAAAACCTATAGGAAAACTTATCCCATTGATTATTGATATTGACCAACAAAAACAGGTTAAAGATTTAAAAGAGGTTATAAGGTATAAGAAAGGATTGAAGTAAATAGTCCTTGCTAGCGCTTCGTCTGTGGCGAGTGCTCCAAAAGCCAATAGGCTAAAACATTAATTTCACAACTTTGCTCAATTTTAAATTAGAAAAAGATCATTTTAAATAAATTACTTTTTAAGCTTTTATAGATTAATGTTAGTGAGAACATTCTATGAATTTATATTTATACTAGTGCACATATCCAATTGTTATGAACAATAAGGCAAGTTTTCACGGAATACGGGGTAACCAAAACAACGGGTTATATTTAACTTTGTAGAAGACATAAATACTAATTGTTCTATTAATAATAGTTTAAATTTTCATAATATCTTATGGATTATCTCACTCCTTTTCTTATAGCTTTAGTTATATTTTTTATTATTCTTTGGGTTGGTTTTCAATGGTATAAAAAAAATAAAGAATATAATGAAAAGATTAAAGAAAATTTAGATGATGAACATATCATAGATCCAAAAACAGGAACAAAAATTACTTTAGAACAAGCCGAAAATGGTTATTGGGAAGAACCAGAAGATAAACTAGGCATTATGTCTGAAAATGATATTCAAAAACTATATACAGAAGAAGAAAAAGAAACAGAAAGAACACTTAATTACCTAAAAGAAAATTTTTTGAAATTAGAGGTAGATAATGATACATGGCTTACTCTTTGGCAAACTAAAATCGTTAATCAATATGATAATTTTCAACATCATATTCCTTTTAAAGCACAAAATTCAAATGGTACATTTTTTCTAGCTCTGGTTGAACTAGGATCTAATACTGACATACCTTACAGAATAGGCTCTTACTACTTAGAAAATCAAATCATGTTATGGTTAACAGTTGATTTTGATCTTGGGCATTATTATTTTAGAGAAAAAACATCTGCTGAAAAAATCATGGATAAAGTAAGAAACAACAATGATTTTAATTTAACTACATACGAAACTTTCACTTTTAAGAAAACACAAAACATTCATCGTGTAGAACAAATTTTAAAAGTGATTGAACAAGAAAAAGGTTTTGAAATAGAGTTTATGGGCTCCAATATTTTTATTAAAAATCTAAGGCATGCGAATCTAGAAGATCTGCATAAAATAGAAAAAATTGTAGAGACGATAGTAGATAGAGGATAATGCTAAATATTAATTTAAGTTAAAAACACCTTGTACCTCCTGCTACTGTACTCGTATAAGCTAGTACTCTATCTAGTTCTAATTATTTACTAGCGTTACGTTTGTTACGAGTGCTCCAAAAATTAATAGACTAAAAACACCGTCCACTAAATTTTATTCAACTTCAAATTACAAGAGGATCGTTTTAAATGAATTACTTTTTAAGCTTTATATTTTATAGGCTAGGGCTTGTTAGAATATTTTCTAAATTTACAGGATATATGTGTGTGTACTAGTGCACATATCCAATTGTTAGCAAATATTGACAAACTAGAAAACGATGAGCAATAAATTAAAGTTTAAAGATTTAGGATTTAAACTAGCCGTAGCAAATGAACTAATGTATAATCAAGAAATATTAACACCTAAAGTTGATGTATATAAATTCATAGAAAGGAAAAGAAATTTAACCAAATCTGAAGCATTTGATACTATAGAAGAAGAGGGATATGAAATTATCCCAGAAGTTTTGGAGTATTTTGAAAATTTAGAAATAACTTCTGAAATGGTAAAAGATATTGAGGAACTATACACTGATGGTGGAGACCCTATCTATTTACAAGTTGTTCCTTTTTGGAGTGGAGAAGATGATATTTTTAATATAAAATCGGCAGATGATGCTAATTTATTACCAAATTTAAAAGAGGTAACTATTTTTTATGATGAGGATGATTCAATATTATCTGACTTTCAAAAGAAAGGAATAAAGGCAGATTGGCTATAAATAATTACTTATTCCCGCCTGCTTCTGAATCCTCACGGATTTTTAGTTTGGCATGTACTTGCAAAGCTAAGTACTAATCCTGGCAACTGCTAATCAGCTAGAACCGTTGTACACAAGTTCAATGAAATGCCTACTTGAAAATAAAGCAATCTGATTTTAATGATTGGTTAGAATTTCATAAAAATCCAATAACTTCCCAATACTGGATTTCTGAATTGGAAAATCCAGAAATAGAATGTAATAATTAGTATAAAAAACAGCTTCATCGCTACCAAAATGATTTGGGAGGAATGAATGCCTTAATCGAAGAAGAAACAGGTAAGTTAATAGGCCATTGTGGATTCTTAATTCAAAACGTCGATGGAAAAGCTGAATTAGAAATTGCGTATTCACTTTTACCTGAGTTTTGGAATAAAAGATTTGCAATTGAGTTGGCATAAAAAAGGAAATATGATTTAGTAAAGAAAAGGAACTAAATCATCCATCTCAGGTACTACATAATCCTATTTTTTTAAGAGATAACCAAAAAAAACAGGCATAATGCACTCATTATAGAAAGTATCTTTCATTCCATTAAAAAACAGCTAGAATTGTAAGAATATTTTTTAGATTTACATGAATATGTGTGTGCCAGTACACTTACAAAAATATTAAATCAATCATAGAAAAATTGAATTTAAGAAAATGAGTGTAAAAGCAAAATTAATAATAGACGAAAAGGAAATAAACGTACTCTGGTTTACTTTTGGTTTTAATCAAGGGGTAGATGTAACGGGGAGGCCTTCTCAAAAATCAGTATTTGTAGGGCTTAAACTAATTATTGAAACTAGAAAAGATTTAAATCTTGCAGATTGGTCTTTTGCCCCCAATGAAACCAAACAATTAGAATTACATATTTATCCTGTTATTATGGGTGGTAAAACCCGTAAATTATACTTCTATGATTGTCATCTTGTTAATTGGATAAATGATTTTTCATCTACAGATAATCAGCCAATGAGTGAAACTTTAAATATTACTGCTGCTGGTGTTAAAGATTCTAACTCATGTACTGAATATTCAGCTTATTGGAGAACTACGTTTCCTCAACCAGAAGTTGAACCTACAGTAATAGAGCAACGAGAAGAACCTAAATTATTAAACTATCATATTGAAGATTTGAATAACAATATAATTACAAAAGATAAAATTAAAGAGAACCAAGAGATTTACCTTGTAATTAACTCTATAAATACAGAAGGTGAAATTACTGATATTGATTTAGAAAATAAAGCTATCGATTTTGAGTATAATCAAAAATGGATGAAAGATGATATTATTCGTGATGTAGTTCTAAATGAAACTTTTACAAAAATAAAGTTAAAAGCTGTAAAACAAAAATAAGCCAAATATGGGAATAATAACTTTAAGAGATTATCCGAATCAAGTACTCTATTTTGACCTTCCAGAAGTTGAAAATAATCCTATAAAAATCAATATTCATATGGTTAGAATTTACAATGATGGAGAAACTATTTTAAGTATCATTAAAATGAAAATTGAAGATAAAAATTATTATTATACTTCTGTATCGAGTGATGCAGAATGGTCTTCTCCCGCTAGAACAGGTTCATATTATGGATACTTAATAAGAAGAAATGATGATGAAAATACTAAAAATTATGAAGCAGACAGTCAAAAAACAAAACAACGAATTGAAAATATATTTAAAAAATTAAATCAATACGATGAAAGGTTACCTAAAGAATTTTATAAAGGAGGTTTTAATACACAAAATCATAATGGCTTGAGAATTTTTGATTCTAAAGTAAAAGGAGGCCAAAAAAAAGATGGAGGTCATATCTTAAAAGGAGGTAGTAGGTTTTTTCATGTAGGAAAATATCACTATCATAGTATTGGTTGTGAAGGGCTTGGTTTAAGAATTAAATACTCTATTGACGAGAATTTATTTGCAGTTTTAGACACGCGAGATGCTACAGCTGATTTTTTAAATAATATCATTAAAGTTTATGAAGATAATGTTACAAAAAAAGAACAATCAACGATTCAAATAGATATCGAAGTAGAAGATAATATTCAAGAAAACTTAAGTAAAAATGATTATCTCAATCCCAAAGACAAGTATACTGCTTTATACCCACCTCGTAAAAAAGTAAAAGCCATTGATATAAAATCTCGCGGAATAAAAACTCAATAAACTATAAAATGAAATCACTTTTAACTTTTTTTACAATCATAATTTGTACTATAAACAGTAGTTATAGTCAAAGAATATGCGAAAGCGGAGAATATGATTTTATTTTTAATATAATCAAAGGAGTTGATAAGTTTCCTTTTTCTCAAATTAAGCTTATCAATAAGAATAATCCCACCAATAAAAGTTCCATATATATATATAAATATGATAACGAAGGAAGGTTAATATATGTAGATTTTAAAGGAAATAGTTCGGAATACAGTGAAAACATTGATAGTGGCTGTAATAAAACAGAAAAGACTTATTATAAATACTCTGAAAGTAAATTTCCTAAAGAAATAAAAATTATAGATGATGAAGATGAATATAGTAGTATAGTATGTTACAATAAATACAATAAAATAAAAAAGATAAAAAATAAAAATATTGAAATTAGTTATTCTTATGATGAAAAAAGACAACTAAAATCAATAAAAAAAGATGGAAATATCTATAATTATTATTGGAACAAAAACTTATTGATAAAAAAAATAATTATAACGAACCCCTCTAGTTACACAAATAGAGAAATAAACTTCATCTACTCAAAAAATAAAATCACTAAAGTTTCATTTGTTAGACGTAATAAAACGAATAATATAATAGTCGCTAACCACACTTATTTATATAGTTACGAAAATGAGAGATTATATAAAGTAGAGAAGGAAAATTCGAAAGGATCGATTTTTTATATATACAATTATGACCATAAAGATAGATTAGTTATTACCAGAGAAACTATAGATAATACATATATAAATCACTATGAATGTTATTATCAAGAATAAATACCAAAATGTTTTGTAATAACAGTAATTATTTCATAAGGCTCTAAAAAATACAGAATTGAACTTAAATGTCACCCTCTCCCCAAAAGGTAACACCGTATCCTAATTTATTGCTAGTTTTATGAAGATTTAAATGGTAACAAAATAGAAAACCTAAAAATAGGAACAGATATTTATGTTGTTATAAAATCTGAGAACATAATTGGAGAAAATGTAGATATAGATTTAAACAATTCAGAAAGAGACTTTAAATATAAAGATGTCATTTTAGAAGGAGATATGTTAAAAAACATTATAATAAATAGCAGTTCTCAAAAAGAAAAACTAACCGTAATTGCACAAAATCATTAAATTATGGCAACAGTATATTTAACAAAAAACCCAAGTATTAGTGCTTCTTGCCCTCCTTTAAAAATATCACAACAAGAAGTAACAAAAGCATATTTTGCAAAACGTAAAGAAGAGACACAATTTAAAACCATTGTTAAGGATCACAAAACAGCAGCAGGAGAAACATTAAGCAAAATAGCAAAAAAATATAAGGCAGAAACAACAAATGTAAAGCGTACAAAAACTACAAAATACTTACAAGTTGGTGAAATTGTAAAAGTAACAACCAAATAAAAAACAGGTATAAAAGTAAAATTCACAAAGTTAGATAAAGCAACCATTGGCGAAGATGTTTATATTGTTGTAGAAACCTTGCATCTTGAAGAAGAAATTGTAAATATTAATATATTACAAGGTCAAGAAGATGTTTTAGTTAAAAAAGACAAATTTGTAACAGTACAACAAGACGACCAAGATGTAACATTAATAAAAACCAAAGTTGGCAATTACTGTAACGAAAAAGATGTTACCAATAAAGACGACTTTGTAAACCACGCCATTGCTAAAGTAAAATTACAACCAAAAGCAGAAACCAAACAAAAAGAATGGAAAAACGGATTAGAATGTGCTGGAGAAAAAAGGGCACTACTTTATTTATTAATAGATGTGCATAGCGAAAACTCTATACCAAACTTTAAATCTGAATATGTACTTTACAAAGGATATGAAAGTGGAAAAGACAAAAACAAAGTACCAAATCATTTTTTAAATGAAGATAAATCTTGGTTTGTAGTAATCTATGAAAGTGTTTTAAATGAAATTAAAAAAATTGTTGATAAGCGTATACCATATAGTCAAATAGGTGAAAGAAAAGCAGACATACTTATAGGCTGGAAAGAGTTAGATTGCTCTGAACTTGTATAAATTAGGAGCAATGACCGATTTAAAAAATATTTATACAGGATTAATGACCAATGAAAAAGACTTTAGAAAAGCTATTGGTACAAATAATATCGAATTTGTAAATAATAGCCTTAATGGTGATTTCAAACCAAAAAAGGGAGATGTTTTTGTGTGGAGAACATCTAGCGGTGGACATACTGGAATTATTTATAAATATGATGAATCAAAAGATTTAGTTACAATACTTGAGGCTATTGGTCCAGGAGGTAGTAGAGACAACTCAACAAACAAAATGAAGGCTATACTATTAATGATTGCACTGGAACATCTGTATATAAAAGAAAAGGAAGTGCTTTAAATCAATATGCTACTTATCAAATGAACATTTTATTGACTATTTCAAGATACTAAAATAAACAAGATTCATTAACACCAGTTTTACAGTAAGGTAATCTTGGTTTCGTTTCTTGTATGTATCTAAAATGAAATATTAAAAAAATGAAAATTCTTAAACTTATTACACTTGCAACTATTGTAGTAACTAGCATTATTTCTTGCGAATTTATTGATGATATCCCTGGTGGGTCTGGACCAAACGAAGAGACAAAACCTTTAATCATAGCACATAGAGGCGCACAATCATTACTTCCAGAACACACATTAGAAGGATATGCTAAGGCTGCAGCACTAAATGCTGATTTTATAGAACCCGATTTAGTATTAACCAAAGACGGACATCTGGTTGTAAGGCACGAACCAATGTTATCTGGAACTACAAATGTAGCAGACTTACCTGAGTTTGCTCATCTAAAAACTACCAAAGAATTAGATGGAAAAATGGTTACTGATTGGTTCGCTATCGATTTTACATTAGCACAAATCAAAAAACTAAAAGCCAAACAAGCATATAAAGGTAGATCTACAGAATTTGATGGGCAATTTGATATTCCAACCTTCGAAGAAGTCATTCGTTTAGCAAAAGAGGAAACTAAAAAAAGAGGTAGAATTATTGGTATATATCCAGAAATCAAACACCCATTATTTCATAATCAAGTTTTTGAAACTCATTTTATGGAAGATAAACTACTTGCTGCATTAAAAAAAGCAAGATTAAATCATAAGAACGCTCCTGTTTTTGTACAATGCTTCGAAGTCGCTCCATTACAGTATATAAATTCTAAATCTAGTGTAAAACTAGTGCAGTTAATTTCTACTTATGACATTAATAAAGATGGCTCTTTAAATTATAATGTCCCATCTGGAGATTTTATTTCTTATGGTGCTCCTTTCGATTTCTTCGCTAACGGAGATAATAGAACTTATGAATTTTTTACTACTGAAGAAGGCATGCAATTTACTGCATTATATGCAGATGGTATTGGTCCGTGGAAGCCTTTTATTATTTCTTATCAAACAGACGATGCAGGAAAAATTACATTATTGCCTGCCACAAATTTTATAGACCTTGCTCACAAAAATAAATTATTGGTACATCCTTACACATTCCGTAATGAAAATATGCAATGGAGTGGAGGGAATCCTGAGCAAGAATATCACTTATTTTTTGATGCTGGTGTAGATGGTTTATTTACAGATTACACCAATGAAGCAGTACAAGCGTTAGCTACCTGGAAAAACTAATTCTTTAGATATAGTTCGTTATACTAAAATTTAGTAAATTATAGTCAAAGCTACCATTGCTAATAAGCAAGGTAGCTTTATTATTTATTCTTGTTTTTTTTGAACAATCCGAAAATTTTTATGCTACATTTTATAAATCCAAGAAGCAGGATTTTCTGTGCTTGTTCCTTTAGATATTGTAAAACTCAAAATGGTTTCACCATTTGAAGGGTTTGTAAAAACCTCCCCTATAACCTGCTTAGTCGATACTTTATCTCCTTTTTTAACAAGAACAGTTGATAGGTTTTTGTATATGGTTAAATAGTTTCCATGGCGAATCATGATGATTGGGTTTACATTTTTCATCTTAAGTATTTCGCTTACTTCGCCATTAAAAACAGCTCTAACTTTAGCCTTTTTTTGTGTAGCAATCCGCACACCATGACTCTTTATTGTTAACGACTTATCTATAGGATGTCGCTGTGTCCCATAACCTAACCTCACTACACCTCTTTCAACCGGCCAAGGTAATTTACCTTTATTAGCTATAAAGTTAGATGCTAAAACTTTTTCTTCGGCGGTAAGCGCAAATCCTTTTGAAGTCGCTACTTTTCCTGCCTTTTTATTAGATCTAACTATAGCCGCTTTAATAATACGATCTATTTCTCTATCAATTCTGTTGGCTTCCCGCTGTTTTTGTTTTATTTGAGACGCATATCGTGATAGGTTCTTTTTAATCGACCTCATTAAAGCCTCGTGCTGTTTACGTTCTGATTCTAATGATTTCTGAATCACTTTATTATCGGCAATCAACCGTTTTTTATCTTCACTCTGATCTTGTAAATCTCTATTTGCAGCTTGTAATTCTTGCGTTTTAGCCTTTATAGTTTCTCCTTGTTGTTTTTGGTGATCGGAATATTGCTTTATATACTGTAATCGTTTGTAAGCTTGTTTAAAATCATCAGACGACAACAAAAACATAATTCTGCTTTGTTTATTTTTACTTTTATAAGACTTGACGATCATTGCAGCATAAGCTTCTTTTAACTCCTTTAATTCGCCTCTTAGGGTTGTTATTTTCTTTTGGTTCGAATTAATTTTACGTGTTAGTAAATTAGCTTGCTGGTTGGTAACTTTAATTAGGTTAGATAATACGCCTATCTTATAATTAAAATCTTCTATTAATGATATCTGTGATTTTTCCTTTGACTTATTTTCGGCACGTAATTCATTAATTTTCTGAATTTCTCTACGTAATTCTTGTCGGCGGCTTTCTAACTGCTTTTGTTTATTATTCTGAGAAAAGGCAAAGGATCCGCATAGCAAAAACGCCAGAAAAAAAATTAATTTATATGAAGATTTCTTGTTCAGCATTAAAGTTTTATTTCTTTAAAACCTGATGGTATTTTAAATGGAAAGCGCAACTCCTCATTTAAAGTAACATTCTTAAACTCTAAGTTTATAATTGTTTCTTCATTTGATTCAAGAGCAATTACTTTTATTTTTTTTGGAAGGATTTGTTTTTCAACTTCCTGATGCGATAAATAATCAACTTGCAAATGTCTAAACTCCTTTGGCTGGCATATTTGCTGAGACTTCACTTTAAAATATGATGGATCTAATAAAAAGAATATTTCAAAAAGTTCACGTTGCTTTTTAGGTTGAAGAACATACGATTTATCATTAACTGTCCCTTTGTAAGTACCATCTTTTAAATCGAATATCGTTTCTCCTAATAATAGGTTTTGAACTTTTTGAAAATCTAATTCTGTTCCCAACAAAGCACTTAAGTACTTATAATCTCCATCAAAATAGGTGTTATCTAGCTTATTATAAAAGCTGACTCTCTCTGGCGTAACCAATGCTTTTACTATAGAAAACGTAGCACTTATCCATAAAGCTTCGTTCTTTTTCGCTCTAAAACTTACCGAATGGGTTTGTGAACCTCCTTTTTGTGTATAGGTTATTTTAAGCGTAGACTTAAGTGTTTTAAAATTAGGAGTCTGCTTTGCGTTTTCTTTTATTAATTGCTTTGTAGAGAGTTTATAATTAGCTTCTCCTCCAGTAATTATTTTTGATGATTTACAATTAAATATCAATAATGCTAAAAAGACTAAAGCGAGTTGGGAGCGTATTTTCATTAATTTGAACTTTCTAATTGTTTTGCTTTATCACTAAACGTTTTTGCTTTAGCTGTATTGTTTAGTAAACTATAGGCTTTACTTAATTGATTGTAAAAATCCATTTCCATTTTAGTATCATCAATAATATAATCCAGTCCAGCTTCTAAAGCTTCAATGGCTTTTTTTGGCTTATTCAATTGATTCAAAGCAACACCGTTTATCAAATAGAACAAAGGTTGAGATGGATACTTTTGAAGTGTTTCACTACTTTTTTCTTCTGCTAAATTATATTTCTGTAAATCTATATACAGCAACAGTACATTGCGCAAAACACTAAAATTATTGCTCGCTACCTTTAATGCTTCTTCAAAATACTCTAGTGCCTTTTCTTTATTATTTTTAGTTAGATAGTACTGTCCTAACTCAATAAGTGTTTTACCGTTACTATTGTTACTAACCATAGCAGTAGCCTCCACCAAATCTGCTTCATATTGTGGGTTATTCCCAACAAAACTTACAAAATCTGTTAAGACTTTAAGTTTCGCTTCTGGTTTTATTTCATTGCTTTTAACAACGATTTTCATAGATTCAATAGCTTTTTCAGCATTGTTGTCGTCTAAATAAAATTTATACAATGCTAAATGTACTAATTGTGAATTCGGGTTTATTTTTAACAATTCCTTAGCTGTTTCAAAGGCTTTCGCTTTTTCATCATTTTCGCTATAGCGAAAAATCAAAGCTAAGTAATTAGATTCTTTATTAGGATGGCTCTCAACACGTTTTTCAAGATTTTCTATTTGATCTTTTTTTCGCCCTGTTGCTTTGTAAATTTGGTTGCGCATCATATCCCGAGACACTGAAATTCCAAATTCTGAATCTAATTCATCTAAAAGCTTTAATGCGTCATCATACTTTTTAGACCTGTGATAAAGTGATGCTAAATCTTCTTTATAATCTGGGTGATATTTAACAAGTTGTTTAACCGTTTTTATAGCTTTATCATAATCATTTTGCGATGCATAAAATCCGTATAATTCATCTAAAAACCACTCGTTATCTGGTTCTTTGCTAACAGCTTTTTTTAAGGCTTCTTCTGCAGCTTGATAATTTTTAAGCTTCTTATAATTTTTACCTAATTCGTAGTACAAAACGGGTACAGAATTATCTAATTCTATACATTTTAAAAGAGACTCAACCGACCTGTCATAATTTTCAATTCCCTTTTGCTTTAAAGCTTCATAGAAAAGCTCTTGAAACTTGTCTTCAACATCTCCTAAATCATCATCAGGTTTTTTATTAAAATCTACTTGTGCATAGTTAATCTGTGGAAATATTAACATTCCAAAAACTAAAAAAAGTATGTAGATTTTATATTTCATTATATTGCCTGCATAGGCAGGTATCTTTTTATATTAAAATTTATCACAATATACTTTGTGGTAAACGATTTAGAGTATACTTTTAGTTTATACTCTTTACCCTTTCTTTATATTATTGGTTACTCAATGTATAAAAACAACGTTTGGTTTATTTGTCATAATATAGACATGCCAAAGTTTCATTTTATTAGCTTAGAGATTCCTACTTTTGCAGAAATTATTCTAAAACTGAATAATCACCAATACTTACAGAGGTATAATTGCCATCATATTTCACATGATTACCAATCATAGCATGATCTAAATTAGCATTTTTAATTGAGGTATTTGTTTGAATTAAACTATTCTTAACAGTTGAATCCTCAATAACAGTATTATCACCTATAGATACATGAGGACCAATTGTACTGTCTTTAAGAGTAACATTTTCGCCAATAAAACAAGGTTCTATAATGGTTGAATTATCCAATTTTGCTGAAGCCGATACTAATTGCTCTTCTCCATCGGCCTTTAAAAAGCCTAACATCCTTTGATTCGTTTCAATTGTTATGGCTTTATTACCACAATCCATCCACTCATCAACAGTTCCTGTTTTAAAAACTTTCCCTTCTGCCATCATACGTTTAATACCATCATTAATTTGGTATTCGCCTCCATTCATAATATTTTCATCAAGAATTTCTTGTAACTTCCCTTTTAAAACAGCGACGTCTTTAAAATAGTAAATTCCAATAACTGCCTGATCGCTTACAAAGGTTTCTGGTTTTTCAACTAACTCAACAATTTCGTTATTTTCATTTAATTTAACAACCCCATAAGCCTCAGGGTTCTCTACTTGTTTTGTCCAAATAACGCTATCAGCACTGGCATCTAAATCAAATTCAGCTCTAATTAATGTATCTGCATACGCAATAACAGCTGGGCCAGACAATGATGGTTTTGCACACATAATAGCATGACCTGTTCCTAATGGTTGATCCTGGCGATAAATAGAAGCTTTAGCTCCTAAGCTCTTTGCTAAATCCTCTAAACTTGAAACCACATCATCACCAAACCACGCAGGGTCACCTAAAACAAAAGCGATCTCTTCTATAGGTTGCTTTAAAACTTTGGCAATATCTTTTACTAATCTGTGAACAATAGGTTGTCCCGCTACTGGAATTAATGGCTTTGGAACTGTTAAACTGTGTGGGCGTAAACGAGAACCTCGTCCAGCCATTGGTACTATTATTTTCATATTCCCCTCTTAATCTCCCCAAAGGGGGAGAAATTATTATATTTAACTTCTTTTTAATTATTTTTATCCGTCTAAGTTCCCCTTAAGGGGAATTAAAAGGGCTATTTATTTCACCCCTGTACTACCAAAACCGCCTTCTCCTCGAGAGGTTTCAGATAGTTCTTTAACATCAATCCATTCGGCGCGTTCATGTTTTGCAATCACTAATTGCGCCACACGTTCGCCATTTTCAATGGTAAAATCTTCATTTGAAAGATTTACCAAAATCACACCTATCTCACCTCTATAATCGGCATCAACTGTTCCTGGTGCATTTAAAACTGTTATTCCTTTTTTTGCTGCTAAACCACTACGTGGACGCACCTGTGCTTCAAACCCTATGGGCAACTCAATAAACAAACCTGTTTTAACAATGGTACGTTCTAAAGGTTTTAATGTAATAGCTTCTGAAACATTTGCTCTTAAATCCATCCCTGCTGATGCTATCGTCTCGTAATGTGGCAAAGCATGATTGGATTTATTTATGATTTTAATTTGCATGTTATCTTTTTAATAATTGTTTTATTTGATTTCTTTCGGACGCATAAACAATGCCCAAAAATACAATTAACATTGATATTCCTATTATATAATTAGCTCTAAATTGGTAAAATGATAGTCCTGACAAACCTATTGAAAGCACTAAGTATAGTCCTATCTTTTTAAGGTTATAAGGAATAGGATAGTACTTTCTTCCAAAATAATAAGACAATAGCATCATTATTGCATAAGCAACAAGAGTAGCTATGGCTGATGCTTTATAACTATAGGTCTTAATAAATAGAAAATTAATAACTAGTGTTACTGCAGCACCAATAATTGAAATATAAGCTCCAAACTTTGTTCTGTCGGTTATCTTATACCATACAGATAAATTATGATAAATCCCTAAACAGAAGTTAGCTAACAAAATAATTGGAACGACCCACATAGCTTCCCAATAGGTTTCACTCCTCACAATTATTGGTTTCAAAATATCTACAAAAACTACAACGCTAAGTAAAATAATCGCTCCAAATGCTACAAAAAACTCTAATATTTTAGCATAATTTTTTTGAGGGTTTTCAGTATTAGCATGACTAAAAAAGAAAGGTTCAATACCGAGCCTGTAAGCTGTTGCAAATAAAGTCATGAATAAAGCCAATTTATAACAAGCAGAATACATGCCTATATGGGTTTTGGCAATATCCTCTGGAAGTAGGTAATCTAATAAAATACGATCAAATGTTTCATTTATTGAAAAAGCAATACCTGCAATTAAAACAGGAAGCGCATAACGCATCATTTTTTTCCACAACTCAGAATTAAACACATACTTAATCTTAGTGTAGAATGGAAACATTAACGCTAGAGTTACTGCGCTTGCTATTAAATTCGCAATAAAAATATAACTGATTTCGAAATTTGACCTATAAATACTTTCAAATATTAGGCTATTACCTGCTAAGTCTTTTAATGCTAATAAAAAGAATAGATTTAAACCTAAGTTAATAACTACATTCAAAATTTTAATTATAGCATATCGCATAGGTTTTTGTACTGCTCTTAACCATGCGAAAGGAATAATAACAAGGGTATCTAATAATAAAATCCATATAACCAGATTAATATACTTTACATCAATATCTATAAATGACGCGATTTGATTTTGACATATTAAGGCTATTACAAAAAAACCAATGGATGATATTACTAAAGAAATTGCTGAGGTTCCTATAACGCTATTCTTATCATCTTCTTTATTAAAGAACCTAAAAAAAGCAGTCTCCATGCCATAGGCCAAAACAACATTGAATAGTACAAAATATGAGAAGATAACCGACACTTCGCCATACTCAGCAACAGAAGATAATACACCATCTGAAGTGTAAAGCGGCACTAATAAAAAACTTAACATTCTTGGTAGCACTGTAGCTAAACCATAAATGAATGTTTGCTTAAATAATGACTTGAGTCCGCCCAATGATTCGTTTTTTTTATTCTGCTAAAAATACGTTTTTAGCCCATGTAAACCAAAAGATAAGCGATCACCTATCTTGTGGGATATTAGGAGCTTCAGTAGATGTTTTCTTAATAACATTAGAAATTTTATAATACAGCACCTTATTTCCTCCTTGATAGCTAACCACACATTCTGTATCATTTAATTCGAAAGGTGTTTTTTTAGAAAGTCCTGGAACAGTATTTCCATATTCAGCTAATGGATCGCTACTCATTATAATATCATGTTTATGGTTGGCTTCAGTTTTAAAGCGCCCTACAAAAACAGAGGCATTCTTTTGCTCTAACTTTACTCGCTTTCCTTTAAAATAAAGGCTGTCCAAAACTATTTTATTCGGATTTGATTTAATTGGAATGAATAGATTATAACCAGATCCACCTCCTCTAACACCTGAAACCCAATGTTGAGAGTAAACGACTCCAATTTCTAACGGTAATTTATCTTCTAATCTTTTAGTGCTTGCACATTGAGAAAAACCTACAACAATTAATAAAAACAATAGTGATTTGAGTATGCTTTTCACGGGTTCCATTTTAAAAGATTTAATATTACAAAATTAATGTCCAACTAAAGATATAAGACTGCTTCGTTATTAAAACTAAAAGATATCATTCAATCTGACAACAAATATACATTTTCAAAATTGATGCCATAAAATGAGGCTGTCTCAAAAGTTTAGAAATCTTCATTTAGAATGACGCTTTATAGACAACCTCGTTTTTTCAGAATAACAGCAAAGGTTTTTAATTACTTAACCCTTTTAATATTTTAATTTCTTTAGCTATTTGTTTACCTATAAAAAATACGAGAACCAATAAGGTCAAAATTCCAGATACTTGAATATAAGTATAAAAGCCTGTTGACAGTCCTTGCTTAAAATACGGCATTAGAATAATAAAGCCTATGATGTATAATATTACTAGAATGGGTGTCATAATATAATGCGTATTAATACGTGATTTATAATAATTTACCATTTTTTGTTTAAATGTCGTATTATTAGTTGTTACATCTAGTCCATCAAGTTTTTTAATGCTTAATTGTTCTATAATTATTCTTACTAATAGCACACCGAACATTAACAAAAGCGCCATTGTCACTTCTGTATTATTATAAGCTGTTATATAAAAGAAAAAGCCTAGTAAAACAATTGCTGTTATACCCAATACAATATTCGTTATGCGCTGTTTTCTTTTAAGAAAACTCACCTTTTCAATAATCATTTTAGATCCATTGTCTGGAGTTTTTAATTCTGGTTGATTTTCCCACTGGGATTTTAAATTTTCAAAAGTTGTCATTGTTTAACACATTTAGTTAGTTCATTTTTAATTCTGTGGACTCTCACTCTTACTGCTTCGTGACTAAGCCCTATAATTTCTGCTATTTCTTTTTGAGGTAATCCTTCTAACTCTAGCAGTATAATACTCTTACTATCTTTATTTAATTTATTGATACAATTATATAGCTGTTTTAATTTAAATTCTTTATCAGCTTCTATAGACGAATCATTGGTGTTCTCTAGATAGTTTAAGTGATTTGAAACATCAACTGTTTTTTTATTTCTAAGACTTACTAAGCATGTATTTACCGTAATTCTATAAATCCAAGTTGATATACTGGATTCCTTTCTAAAGGATTTTAAATTTTCCCAAACTTTGATAAAAACTTCTTGAGCTAAATCTTTTGCCAACATGTCATCCCCATTAGAATAACCTAAACATAAACGAATCACCTTTGGATAATTAGTTGTATAAATTGTATCAAATTTAGATTCTAAACCTTCCATCTACTTATTACAATTCTGATTTAATAGTTTCTACAAGATATTCTGGTTGATCATACATAATAAAATGTGCTGAATCTTTAACGTATACAATATTATAATTGCTTAGGTTTTTATATTGGTCTGTATAGGTTCTTTTTGCATTCTCTTCTCCAAAAGGGTGTGTCGCTCCTAGAATAAATACTGGAGCTTTTATTTTGGCTATATCTTCTCTAAGATCTAATTTCATTAAATCGGTATAACCATAGACATAAGTCTCTCTATCTGCCTCTAAAATCCATGTTTTAATTTGATCATGTTTCTCTTTGTTCAAAGACATTCCTGTTGCAAATCGTACGGCTTGCTTTTCAAAATTTTCAGCATTCATCTCTATCATTTGTTTATTATAAGGGTTGTCATAAACAACATTTTCACTCTTAAAATCAGGCATCATTAATGCTCCTATAGAAGGAAGTGCATCTAATACAATAATTTTATTGAAATTATATTGATCTTCTGTAGCAAGCCACAAAGCTAATGAGCCTCCTAAACTATGCCCAATTAAAGTCGCTTTTCCTAAACTATTTTTAGAAATATATCTCTCTAAACCTTCTTTAATTTTTGGCAACCATGGTTTCTCTATTGCTGGAACACCTCCAAAACCAGCAAAAGTAAATATATGACATTCGTTTGTTTTTGATAATTCACTTACAACATCATTCCAAACTTCGCCTGTACAGGTAAAACCTGGAAATAATAAAACAGGTGCTCCTTTACCTATAACCTCTACCTTAAATGCTTTTTCCTGCGCATTTAGCGAAAGGGTGAATAAAATAATTACTATTGATACTACTTTTTTAATTGTTCTCATTATATACATTTTTAATTTATTTACCCTTTAGATTCAAAATCAAAAAAATGTTACATAAAAATTAAAAAAAAGCCTCACTTAAAAGTGAGGCTTGATATAATATACTGTAAATGAGATGAGTAATACTAAGTATTTTTTAAAAAAAGAATTGCTTTGCTCCGTCTAACTCTTCAATACTTCAGCTATTTTTGAACATTTGACTTCGTTACTCTCCGTCTAATTGTTCAGCGCTTCAGCTCTTTTTGAACATTTGACTTCGTTACTCTCCGTCTAATTGTTCAGCGCTTCAGCTCCACCAACAATTTCTAAGATTTCGTTAGTAATTGCTGCTTGACGTGCTTTATTATAAGTTAATTTAAGTTGATCTCTTAACTCTGTTGCATTATCTGTCGCTTTGTGCATCGCTGTCATACGTGCACCATGCTCAGAAGCAAAAGAATCTCTAACACCTTTGTATAGTTGTGTTTTTAACGACTTAGGTATTAATTCTTCTACAATCTCTACTTTAGATGGTTCAAAAATGTAATCTGCATTGTTATTAGCATCGCCTTCAACAGGAACAATTGGTAAAAACTGTTCAGTCATAATAATCTGAGTCGCTGCATTTTTAAATTTATTATAAACGATTTCAATTTTATCAAACTCGCCTGAAACAAATTTATCCATTAATAACTCAGCAATAGCTGCAACATTATCAAAAGTTAAATCATCAAAAACGTCACTTTTATTAGCAATAACTCTGTTTTGTTTAGCGAAAGCATCATTCGATTTTTTCCCTATTGCCACAACAGATACATTTTTATCTGCATACACATCATTAATTAAATGTTGTGTTTGTTTAATAATGTTTGAATTAAAAGCCCCACATAAACCTCTATTAGAAGTGATAGGAACTATTAAAACGTTATTTACCTCACGTTGTGTTGAAAATTTACTTCCAGAATCTGCATCTAAAGTTGCACTTAAACTTTGTAAAAGCTCGGTTAACTTATCTGCGTAAGGGCGCATTGCTGTAATAGCATCTTGTGCCTTCTTTAACTTTGCAGCAGATACCATTTTCATGGCACTGGTAATCTGCATCGTTGAAGATACCGATGATATTCTGTTACGTATTTCTTTTAAATTTGCCATTTTTTCCTCTCCTAACCTCTCCATAGGAGAGGGATTGATTCGTTAAAATTTAAAACCCCGTTTCAATTTCTCCTTTTTAGGGAGACTAAGAGGGGATTAAGCTCTATATTTTCCTGATAAATCTTTTGCTACAGCTGTTAATGTGTCTGTAACTTCATCAGTTAATTTACCTGCTTTTAATGTACTAAGTACGTCTGCATGTTTTGCTTTTAAGAATTCAATGAAATCTCTTTCAAATTCTTTTACTTTTTCTACAGGAACATCTCTTAATAAGTTTTTAGATCCTGCATAAATAATAGCAACCTGATCTTCAACAGTAAATGGGTCGTTTTGAGCTTGTTTTAAGATCTCCACGTTACGTTTTCCTTTTTCAATTACGTTTAAAGTAACAGCATCTAAATCTGATCCAAACTTGGCAAATGCTTCCAATTCACGGAATTGTGCCTGATCTAATTTTAAAGTACCAGAGACCTTTTTCATTGATTTAATCTGCGCATTACCACCAACACGAGATACAGAAATACCTACGTTAATTGCTGGACGTACACCCGAGTTAAATAAATCTCCATCTAAGAAGATTTGTCCATCTGTAATAGAAATTACATTTGTTGGAATATATGCAGAAACATCACCTGCTTGTGTTTCAATAATTGGTAAAGCTGTTAAAGAACCGCCACCTTTCACTAATGGTTTTAATGAATCAGGAAGGTCATTCATATCTTTAGCAATACTATCATCATTGATAACTTTTGCAGAACGCTCTAATAATCTTGAATGCAGATAGAAAACATCACCTGGATACGCCTCACGTCCTGGTGGACGACGTAATAATAAAGATACTTCACGGTAAGCAACCGCTTGCTTAGATAAATCATCATAGATAATTAAAGCAGGACGTCCCGTATCTCTAAAATACTCACCAATTGCAGCACCTGCAAAAGGAGCATAAACTTGCATTGGAGCAGGATCTGATGCATTTGCTGCAACAATAGTAGTATAAGCTAAAGCGCCTTTTTCTTCTAACGTTTTAGCAATTAAAGCCACTGTTGATGCTTTTTGTCCAACGGCAACATATATACAATATACAGGCTCACCTGCATCGTAAAATTCTTTTTGATTTAAGATAGTATCTATACAAACTGCTGTTTTACCCGTTTGACGGTCACCAATAACCAACTCACGTTGCCCACGACCTACAGGAATCATAGCATCGATAGATTTAATACCTGTTTGTAAAGGCTCTGTTACTGGTTCACGAAAAATAACACCTGGAGCTTTACGCTCTAATGGCATTTCGTAAGTATCTCCAGAGATAGGCCCTTTTCCATCGATAGGATTTCCTAAAGTATCAACAACACGTCCAACGATACCTTCACCAACATTAATAGAGGCTATACGTCCTGTACGTTTTACAGTAGAACCTTCTCTAACACCTACAGATGCACCTAATAATACGATACCTATGTTATCTTCTTCAAGATTAAGTACAATCCCTTCTAATCCGCCATCGAATTCAACTAATTCACCATATTGAGCGTTAGCTAATCCGTAAGCACGTACAATACCATCACCTACTGTTAATACTGTTCCTACCTCATCTAATGAAGCACCTGCTTCAAAACCTGAAAGTTGTTGTTTTAAGATTGCTGATATTTCAGCTGGTTTTACTTCTGCCATCTTATTATTTATTTAGATACGAATATCTTAGTTTAATGTAAATTCTCTTTTTAGTTTGTTTAGTTGATTTGCAATACTTGCGTTGTATTGTATATCTCCTATCCGCAAAATGAAACCACCTAAAATGCTTTCATCTATAATATTTTCTACCTCAACATTTTTACCAGTAAGTTCTTTAGCTTTAGCTAAGACTTTTTTCTTTAAATCTGCTGTTAAAGCAATGGCTGTTGTAACTGTTGCAAGTTCTATACCTTTTGACTCGTCAAATAATTGATTGTATTTTAAAGCAACCTGCCCTAAAACGTCAATTCTATTATTGTTAACCAAAGTATCTATTAAGCTTAAAGTCGTTTTATCCGATTTCTTAAAAACCTCTAACAAAACAGCTTTTTTTACTGAAGAACTAATTACGGGGCTTTGAAGCGTATCACTCAAGTCTTTACTTTCTACAATAGTATTAGCTATTAACTTCATATCGTTATTTACAGCTTCTGCTGATTTTCGATCTGATGCTAAACTTAACACTGCTTTTGCGTAACGTATTGCTGCTCTTGCTCCTGCCATTATGCCTCAGTTAATGATTTTTCACCCAACATAGTTTCAACCAATTTTAATTGTTTGTCTTTGTTAGATAATTCATCACGCACTACTTTCTCAGCAATATCTAAAGATAAACCTGCTACGTGACTTTTAAGCTCTGCCATAGCCGATTTCTTTTCACTTTCAATAGCTGCTTGTGCTTGTTGAATCATTTTATTTGCTTGGTCTTGAGCTTCTCCTTTAGCGTCTTCAATCATTTTATTTTTGATATCACGCGCTTCCTTCAACATAGTTTCACGTTCTGCTCTTGCCTCTTTTAATAGCTTTTGATTATCTGCCTGAAGGTTTTCCATTTCCAATTTTGCTTTTTCAGCAGAATCTAATGCATTTTTTATACCTTCTTCTCTATCGTTAATAGCAGTTAAAATAGGTTTCCAAGCAAACTTTTTTAATAACAATACAAGTAATACAAATAATACTGTTTGTATAATAAATAATCCTAATGAAAATTCTCCTAATAATTTTTCCATACTATATTTATAATGTTAAATTATTTAATTTTAAAATTAAAGTAAAGCTGTAACCAACCGTTACAGCTTTACTTCTTAAGTTTAAATTATACTGCAAATAATGCAGCAAATCCAATACCTTCAATTAATGCAGCTGCAATAAGCATAGCTGTTTGAATCTTACCTGTAGCTTCTGGTTGACGAGCGATTGCTTCCATAGCTGAACCACCAATTTTACCAATACCAATACCTACTCCGATTACAACTAAACCTGCACCTACCATTACTGGAATTTCCATAATATATATAATTTAAAAATTAAACACTCAATTTATTAATGCGCTTCCTCATGTTCATGATCATGTTCTTCTACCGCCATACCAAAATAAAGCGCTGACAACATGGTGAAAATATATGCCTGCAATAATGCTACTAAAACTTCAATCAATGAAATTGCAAACGATAAGAAAAACGACAAACTACTACCAACAATACTATTAAACAAATACATTAAAGCAATTAAACTCATTAATACAATGTGTCCTGCCTGCATATTTGCATAAAGACGTATTAATAAAGAAAAAGGTTTAATAATTGTACCTAATAATTCTATTGGGGCTAATATAATCTTCATTGGTACAGGAACCCCTGGCATCCAAAAAATATGTTTCCAATAATCTTTTTTTGCTGTAAAAGTGGTAATTAAATAAGTTAAAATGGCTAAAGAAAATGTAATAGCAATATTCCCTGTTACATTAACACCAAGTGGCGTTAACCCAAAAATATTTAAAAACCAAACAAAGAAAAATACAGTCAATAAAAAACTCATATATTTCTTATAATGTTTTTTTCCAATATTTGGAATAGCAATATCATCTCTTATATAAAGTATTATTGGCTCAAAAAAGCGTCCTGCTCCTTTGGCAATGCCTCCATTTTTCCCATAAGATTTCCCTAAACTACCAAACAGCAAAAACATCAATAACGCTGTAACAATAATCATAACCACACTTTTAGTTATAGAAAGATCTAACGGCTTTATATTTGTTGGATGATGAGCATCATCATAATGAATAACTCCTTCGGCATCTGTTTTATATATCATCCCGTGATATATTTTATAGAAATCCCCATCAACCTCAGCAACTGTTTCCTCATGATGAAATTTAGAAGAAGAAAATATTTTCAGTCCACCATCCCATAAAATTACTGGTAATGGAAAACCTATATGCTTCTTTTCTCCTGAATCTGTGGTGTATGATGCTATACCAAAATCATGAGAATCTTTTAAATGATGTTGGATATATGCTTTTCTTTCTGCTTTATCATCTGGTTTTGGCTCATCGTTATGATGTCCATCTTGCCCAAAAGAAACAAATGCAGTTAAAAGCAGTAATAATGTAATCGGTTTCAAAGATATTTTTCTTGGCATATCACTCTAAATAATAGTGGCTTAAAAATCGCTGCAAAGGTATGTTTTTATATCAAAAACAAAAACAATTTTGCTTTTTATTTTAAAGGATTGCTTTAATGGAAAAATTATAATGGCTATTCAAGTTTATTTAACCATTTACTTAAGCTTATAGATTCTAAAACTAAACCAATAGCATAGGGCACAAAAAAAGCTGCAAACTCTAGTTTGGTAATGGTATTGTCGAGTTTATAAAAAGGGTAAAACACAATAAAAAAGACAACAAATTTCAAAAAACTGCCTGCTAAAAATAAAAAACCTAATTGGTTTTTATATTTTCTCTTAAGCAGATAAAGCACCCCAAAAATAACAACGATTAAAATAAGGTTTATTAGGTAAGATAATACAATCCTATTTTCAAAAAGAGGGAGGTCTAAAATATGCAACACCCCTAAGTGAATGCAAAAGGCCACTACTAACAAAGTAATGGCTTTTATGGTAAAATTTAAAAAAGGATTATTCATTAATATTTTATTCGATTGACCTGTTTAAGAACTGCGTATAGTGAAATAGCAACCCCTAAGAGAGTCATAATTATAATGTATAGTTTTTCACCATCATTATAATTAGCATCAAGCCACTTACCTAGAAACACAAATAGGTAAATAGTAACTCCCATTTGCAGTCCTATTCCTAAAAGAACAGCAGCATTTTTAAGCTGTTTTTTCGGTTTCTGGTCTCTTTTGTTGTTGTCCTTGTTGTCCACCTTTATTCATTTCTTTTACGGTGCCTTTCATAATACAAGTTACATTAAATGTAGCTCCAGGCTCAACAGCTAATTTACCAACAACAACTTCGCCTTCAATAAACGCAGAAGCTTTTAATGTTAATGTTCCTGACAGCGTTAGTTTTCCAGAAAATTTCCCTTCAAAATAAGCATCTGTACCCTGCAAAGTTCCTTTTATGAAACCTGTTTTACCTACAACTACTTTTCCTGAAGTTTTAATATTTCCTTCTATAATACCATCAATTCTAAAATCGCCTTCGCTATTAAAGTCACCAACTATTTTGGTTCCTTGTGATACAATGTTTTGACTTGGTTTTCCCTCTACCATTTGTTTATCTTTTTTATTATCGGAGAACATAATGCTATTAATTTAATTGTTATCTATATTCAAATAAGCATCTAAGTTTTTATGAATTTGAACGATTTGATAATTTGCAGATGCCATTGCAAAATATGGTTCTTTTATTTTACCCCTATCTTCTTCAACTATTAATTGATCAAATGCTTTTGCTACCTGTGCATTTTTTAATCCATGTACAATTATAAAGACCGTATTTGGATTATAAATATCAATAGAAGATTTTAAATCATAATATTTTATGTTTTTCAAAACTTCATCTAAGGTTTTTTGAAAGTTAGAGATCTGTTCCATTTCTGGATTTTCAAACTTAAAAATAATTTTATAATTATTAGCTATACTATCAATATCTTCAACAAAATCTTTATTTATTAATTTTGGTAAAATATTAGTTTCAATATTTTGGGCTTGTATTCCCTCTTGTGTATTAGCATAAGTAATAGCTACATAATTAACTGCTTTTTTATAAGCTTCATACCCATGCAACCGACCTGTGGCTGTAGCTTTTAATAGTTCGAATTTTGGCACAATAGCTTCACCATCAAATACATTTATATAATTTTCACTTTTAGAAATCACATCAACATATTCTTGGTTTTCATATTGCTCGTAAAGAGATTCATACAAACTTTCTGGGCTGTTTTCATCCCGCTCTGATGCCAATTCAGGACTACTTAAAATAGTAGCATATCTAGAATCTGGATAATTTTTAATAATCTCGTTTTTAGCAATCGCAGCTTCATCATTTTTACCTAAAACCTCATAGATTTTATAGAGGTTATATTTAGATGGTAATATCAATCGCTCTTCTGGGTCGCTTTTAAGTAAGTTTTGAAATTTAGCTCTTGCCAATTCGTATTCCTTGAATTTCTCTTTATAAATCAAACCTAATTGGTAATAGGCATAGTTACGTTCTTTAGAAATACTATCAATTTCTTTTTCTTCTGAAGGAATTTTGGAGATATAAAATTGAGGGTCAAATAATTCTTCCTTTGTTGCAGAAGCTAAAATATCATTGTTACTTATATCGTTACTACTAATGCTTCCAGATTTTAATTTACTAGACCATCTCCAATCATCTTCTAAACTTCTATCTCCCCAAATTTTTATAAATTTATTTTTTCCATATGCTACCGTAGTAGGATTATAAAAATAAAACACTTTTGCCTGGTTAGGATCACCTCTTTGAGAATTTTTCCCTCCTATTGAATTATTAACGGTCACTAAACCTGAATTACGCTGAGCAGCTTCTTCTCTTTTCTTTTTTTCTTCCTCCTCCTTAGCTTGAATTTTCAGTTTCTCAACTAACGCTTCAAAATAAACCAATCTATCTGCTTCAGGTAAGTTTACAAGCCTTAAAACACTATCATTAACTTGCGCTATAGCTTCATAATAAATAACATCTTCTAAATTATCGCGCTTGCGTTTAATAATACGATATGGCTTAGAGTTTAAAGTTAAATTACCTAAAGTACTATCATAATATTCGCCAGCAGCTTTATAAATAGACTTATCAAAATTCATATCACCAAGAATTTCATAATTCCTGGCCTTTAATAATTTATCGTTAGAATTGGTACGCAGTGATTTATTGTAATAAGCAACCGCTAAACTATCAGATTGATTGTTTAAATGGTATTCTCCAATTTGATGATAAATTTTATCTAGATAAGGCCTGTTTTCTCTATTTTCTTGAAGTTCCGTTAATAACTCTGTTAATTCTAATTTGTTTCCATTCTCATAATCGAAATTTTTAACTTTTTCAATATGAGCACTTATCATATAAATCCTAGGCGTTTTACGGTTAAGAGCAATCACCTTCTCAAATACTATATTAGCACTGTCTTTTTTACCTAATTTATTATATAATTGCCCTTGTATAAAACGGTAACGTCCGCGCTCATCATTACTCTTAGTTGCATTTGATGCTATTTCTAACTGTGTTATAGCACTATCAACAGATTTTGTATTCAAATAGGCTTGTGCCAACATGGAAGTGGCATCTGCTAAATCCTGACCTTCTAATTCTTCTTGATATAAAAGACGTTTTAAATTTTGAATAGCTAAATCATCATTATCTAAACGAATATTCGTTTTTTCACGCCAAACTTTTGCTTGATTTATCTTATCACTCGCTGGATATTTGTAAAGTATATAGTTAAATGCTTCTAAGGCTGGTATAAAACGTTGGTCAAAATACCTAGACTTTCCTAATAACAAATATGCTTCATCCATTTGTGGGTTCTTTTCTTTCCCATCAATATTCATACTATGCTTCTGAATAGCTTTAACAGCCTTTTCTTCTGCTCTAGTAAAATCTTCATTTTTAGATTGACCAGGAAGTACAACCTCATCAAATATTTGCATGCGTTCTATAGGAAGCACATCCCAATAATTATCGGTATAACTCTTATTAAGATTTTGCCTTCCCTGCTCTAAGGCGTTATAACCATTATAAAGCGTATTAAATTCTGCCGTAACAGCATGAAAATTTCGGTTGACAAATTTGTCCTTTTTCCTAGAACAACTTACAACCAATAGGGTAGCACATAAAATAATTAATATTGCTTTAGAAGGTCTTTTCAATGTCGTATTTTTCTAAATAAATAACTACAAACTCTCACATATATTATGTAAGTAGGTAAAAATAAGCATCTTTTTTGATTAACCTAAAAAATCAAACGACTTTTGAACTAAAAGTATTTCGTAAAGCTGTAGAATTATATGGGACTGTCACGATTTCATAAATATTTCTTTGCAAAGGTGTAGAGAAAGCAAATTAAGGTTCTTTTTTTTGCAAACTTTTACTATGGTATACCTTAAATCAATTATTTTTTGAATTAAAATTACATTCAAAAATACACTGATTTACAAGTTATTACACAACAAAAATCCACTAATGAAACTGAGAGATAATCTGAGACTGAATACTGATCACTGCATAACTAAACATCCGCTCCAGTAAAATGAACCTCAAGTTCTTTTAATGTAGCCTCGCTTGTTTTTAAGTCTTTTACAATTTCGCCTTTTTCAAGTACAACAATACGCTCACACACATCTGTAACATGCATCAAATCATGACTAGAAATTAAAACAGTAGTCCCTTGTTTTTTAGCCAAATCTTTAATAATACCTTTAAGACGAATTTGAGTAGTTGGATCTAAGTTTGCGAAAGGTTCGTCTAAAATAACAACTTCAGGGTTACCTATTAAAGCAGCTACAATGCCCGCTTTTTTTTGATTTCCTTTACTTAAATCTCGTAAATATTTTTTCTGTCCTAGTATTTCACCATGAAAAAAATCTTCAAACTGCCCTACTAGTTTATCCACATCTGCTTTATTTTGACCCCGCAACTCCCCAATAAAATAAAAATATTCTTCAGCAGTTAAATAACCTATTAAAAAGCTTTCATCAATAAATGCAGAGGTAAATGGTTTCCAATCTTCACTTTTATTTACTTGAATATCGTGATTCTTTATAAAACCTGTAGACGGTTGAATTAAATCTAGAAGCAAGCTAAAATAAGTAGTCTTCCCTGCGCCATTATTCCCTACTAAGCCAAAGCTTTGTCCTTTTGGAATATCTAAAGATTCAATATTTAAAACTTCGTTTCCACTATATTTCTTTGATAAGTTTGATGTTGTTATCATAATTTTTAATTTTCTTGATCGAAAGCGTTAATCATTTTATATTTTGAAGCTAAGTATTTATTTGTGATGAGTTTCATCCATTTTTGATGAAATAGGAGACCGACCGTACCTAGTAAAGCCATTACCAAACAACCTACTTCAAAATTAAAAACAGCATAAAAAACTCCAAAAATCAAAACAGGAAACAACATTAAAGGAATACCTATTAACCACTGCACAGCTCCTGTACCTTGATAGTTAAATGCTGCTTTTTGATCTAAATTTATTTTCTTTCTATTATAAGAACCTCCGTACATTATAACATGAGTATTTACACCTATATTATAAATAGCCGCTACGAAATGTGCTAATAAAACTTTCCATCCAAAATAAACATAAGGAATGCTTAACACAAAAAGAATAGCGACACTAAATGCCATTAAAGTAAATTTAGATTTTAAATACTTTTCGTATTTAATATTCTGACTCATAAGCATTTTATAATAACTACTATCCCAAGCTGGTATAAATTGCCCAAAATTCATTAAAAATATTCCTGAACTAAAAATGCCCACGAATATGAAAAACCATGGTTTATCTCCAAAATCTGGATTTGGATAAAAAAACAAACCATAAAGCAAACCCAAAACAAGCATCCATACGGTAGATTTAGTTCGCTTATTCCTCCAAATCAACTTTAAATCTAATCGCATAAAAGGAGCCATGTCTCCAAAATTCTTAGTCCACTCTAAATCAGAGGCATTAACTGCTTCCACCTTGATTTTTAAAGAATTATCTAAAAATAGCTTCTTGCGTAAAATTTTAAAAATAACCAGATAGAATAATACAAGAATAAAAACTGGAATTATAATAAAAATAGGAGATTCGTAAATGGTATTCAACCCAGAGCTAATTATTTGAGTAAATGAAATAAGATTAAAATAATTTAATCCATACAAAACTCCAGAAAACACTATTAGAGGGATAAATGATAAGTCAGTTTTTGATGAAAAACTTTCAATAATATAATTTAGAAAGTTATTAATTTGAGTAATGATTGTTAAAACAAGCATCCAAAATAAAACAGAATAACTAGGATAACCCTCAACAATTAAAGTAACTCCAAAAGGAATAATTATAAAAAGCGGTAAAAAGTTAAAGAATGAAAACGATGACTTCCCTAACACATAATTTACAACTTTACTTCTCTTAATTGGTAATATTAATAAAGGCTTAACAGTCATTACTGGCAATTTCTGAAAGAAAAAACGAAAAATTAAGTCCCCCAAAATCCAGTAAAACAAGAAATCATTCACAATAAGTAAAGGATCTTTATCTGGAAATATTTTTTTAAGTCCAGAATACATTCCCAATCCAGCTGCCAAAAACATTAAAAGAATCCATACCCCTATAAAACCCATAAAGATTTTTACTCCTAGAGTTTTCCCTAAATTAGAAGATCTAAAAGCAGACTTCCATTCTAAACTTATAAAATATTTAATCATCGTTAACTTTACTAATTATATTTTTGAGCGATACCTTGCACTTCCATCCCCCAAGACTGCCCAAATAGCATTGCTTTTTGAGTTAAATTTAATTGTTTTTCTGCCAGTTTTTTACCTAAATCTGTGTTATAAAAAGCGACTAACGCTTTAATTTCTTCTTGAGTAAATTCAGCCATATAAAGATCGGCTATTTTAGTATATAACGCCCCTAAAGTCCCATTCGCCTCTTTAGTATACGCTTCTTTATTTACTTCTGAGACCCCAGATCCAATCTGAGCAATAGCACTTTCAAATGCGGCTCCAGCACCTGTAAGTTTTATAAATTCAATAGTTACATTTTTAAATTCGGAATTGTCTTGAGCTTTAACAGCTATTGTTAGCATAAACATGCTTACAAATAAGATTTTTTTCATTTTTGAAGGCTTTATTTATCAATATTTAAAGATCCATTTATTGAATTCTACGTATTAGTGTTGTTTTTAACAGAAATGTTACAGTTAAAGTTAAAATTTGCAAATCAACTTTACTATTTTTGTCAAAAATTTATACATGTCATCATTTCATAAGCTTGTAGTTGCAGCAATAAAAAGAGAAACCAACGAATCTATTAGTATCACTTTTGATATTCCTGAAAATTTAAAAGAAACTTTTAAATTTAAAGCTGGTCAATACATAACGTTAAAAACGACTATTAAAGGCAATGAAGTAAGAAGAGACTATTCTCTTTGTACATCTCCAAAAAGCAGTGAATTAAAAGTCGCTGTAAAAGCTGTAAAAGATGGCACCTTTTCATCTTATGCTAACAATCAACTGCAAGTTGGAGATACTTTGGATGTAGCACCCCCAAAAGGACGTTTTATTTTTGAACCTAACGATTCTAAAACAAAAAATATAGCTGCGTTTGCGGCAGGTAGCGGCATTACACCTATTCTAGGTATTATAAAGTGTGCACTAGAAGAAGAAGTTTATAGCAAAGTCATTTTGGTTTACGGCAACAAAACAACCAAAGACACCATGTTTTTAAACGAACTTTTAGAACTTCAACACAAGTATAAAGAGCGTTTTTCTATACAATTTGTATTTAGCCAACAAGATGAAGAAGATTCTATTTTTGGTCGCATAGAAAAGAGTACTGTTAACTATGTTATGAAAAACAAACACAAGCATGTAGAGGTTGATGCTTTTTATCTTTGTGGTCCAGAAGCCATGATTCATACTGTAAAAGATGTATTAACAGATCATGGTATAAATGAAGACCGTATTCATTTTGAGCTTTTTAAAGCAGCAAAAACCGCAGAAATAAAAGAAGAGATTGTTACAAATGGCAAAACCAAAACAACGATTATTATAGATGACGAAGAATCTACATTTGAAATGTCTCAAAAGCAAACCGTTCTTGAAGCTGCTTTAGATGAAGATCTTGACGCCCCCTATTCTTGTCAGGGAGGCATTTGTAGTAGTTGTCTCGCACGTATAAAAGAAGGCGAAGCAACCATGAGGCAGAATAATATTTTAACCGAAAATGAAGTTGCTGAAGGCTTAATTTTAACATGCCAAGCGCATCCTACAACATCAACTCTTGTTGTAGATTATGATGATGTTTAAATTCTTATAAAGAATCTTTTTTTAAATGATTATTTGTGAAATCTAACACAAATAATGAAGCTTGAAATTCTCACAGAGATATTTACTTATTTATATCCATTTATTTCTACAAAATGACCATTTGTACTAAATAATACTTTACAAAAAAACCATTAACTACTTAGAAAAGAATAGAATTAACCTATTTAGCTTAAAAATACGTAGTCCTTTTACTACTCATGTTTTAACCTCTAGTTCTAAGGTTTTGTACATATGAAACATGGTTCGAAGTATTGTTTTTCTACTTTTCGTAACTAATTAAATTAAACTTAAACGTGTATGAAATTACTAAAATTACTCAGACAAAAATGCCAACATCGCATTTTCATGTTAACCATGGTTTGGTTAGCGGGGATAGCAATAGGGCATTCCCAAAGCTCAACGATCACTGGTATTGTAACAGATGAATCTGGGCAACCTCTAGCAGGTGCTAATCTCTTAATTAAAGGTACCAGTATTGGTGCACAAACCGATTTTGATGGAATCTTTTCTATTTCAGGCGAGAGTGGTGAAACACTTGTTGTAAGCTACATAGGCTTCGTTACTCAAGAAGTAATACTAAATGGGAGAAGCAATATCACTATTGCTTTAGCTGAAGACGCTAGCCAATTAGATGAGGTCGTTATTATTGGTTATGGCTCTCAAAAGAAAAGTGACGTCACTGGTGCTATTGCCACAGTGAGCAGTAAAGATATTGAAAAATATACTTTTACAGATCCTGCTCAAGCTTTACAAGGTAAAATGGCAGGTGTAAATGTACAATCTCAAGGTGGTTCACCTGGCTCTACTTCAATAATTACAATTAGGGGAGCAGGAACTCTTGGTGATGCAGGTCCATTATTTGTAATAGATGGTGTTATTACAGGTAATATGAACTCCATTAACCCTGCAGATATTGATACAATATCTGTCTTAAAAGATGCTTCTTCTACAGCCATTTACGGTTCTAGAGCTGCAAATGGTGTTATTATAGTAACTACCAAAAAAGGAAAAAAAGGCCAATTAAGTATTGATTTAGACACTAGCTATGGTTTCAATCAAGTAATTAATGAGCTTAATTGGGCTAACGCCAGACAATATGCAGATATCGTGAATCAAGCAGATGATAATGATGGTAATCCAAGGTCTCCTGCTAACGACTCTCAATTTAACCCTAATAATACAAGTAACCTTTACAAAGAGTCTTTAAGAACTTCAACTGTTAAAAACACAAATCTTAGGCTTTCTGGTGGTGGTGAGAACACACAGTTTAGTTTGTCTTTAAACCATTTTGACAACGAAGGTGTCGTGAGATTTTCTGACTTTAAAAGAACGACAGCGAGAGCTACTAGTTCATTTACAAAAGGAAAATTCCGCCTAGACAACACTATTGGTTTAACAAGAAGTGTTAGCAACCCAAATAACTTTTTCAACAAAGAAAGAAACTTAATTCCTACAATACGTTTAAAAGATGATGATGGCAATTGGAGTTCTTCTGACCTACCTGATGGTGAAGCCTTAGGTGCATACTATGGTGTTGGAACTATGATTAATGAATTAGGTATTGCTGCTTTACAAGACAGAACGGTTACCAGAAATACTATTTTGGGTAGTTTAGCTGCCTCTTATGAAATTGTAAATGGATTAACTTATAAGATTAACTTAGGTTTAGAATCTTATGCAGATAACAATTACGAGTTTACTCCAGATGATCAGATTTTTAAAGATGCGAACATCAAACAATTCTCAGAGTTAAGAGAAAGAAATACAAATTTCTTATCAACTTTAATAGAACATACTTTAAACTACAAGAAGACTTTTGGAAAGCATGGATTAGATCTTTTAGCTGGTTATACAGAACAGGAAAACAATACAAGACAATTAGGTGTTGTTGGTATAAGGCTCCCTTCAAATAGTACCCGTGTAGCTATAGCTGCAGAGGAAATACAAGAAACACCTTCATTCGACAGAACTTCAACTATTCAATCTTATTTTGGAAGATTAAACTATTCTTTTGATAACAGATATCTTATAACTGCTACCATTCGTAGAGATGGGTCTTCACTTTTTAGAGAAGATTTAAGATGGGGAACTTTCCCTTCTATGGCGTTTGCTTGGAACCTTAGTAATGAAAAGTTTATGGAAAACGTTAGTGCTGTCACTAACATCAAACTAAGAGCTAGTTATGGTGAAATTGGTTCTAATAATGTAGATATTTACGCCATTGACCCAGAACTTAATCTATTTAGCGAATATGTTTTAGGTGCGGAACCAGTTAGAACAACAGGATATTCTATTACAAAAGGTGTAAATCCAGCAATTTTTTGGGAAACTACAAAAACAACAGACATAGGACTTGATTTTAATGCCTTAAATAGCAAATTGAGTGTAACTATGGATTACTTCATTAAAGAGTCTGAAGATATTCTAATTCCTATTCAGCTTCCTTTATATACAGGGTTTACAAACGCTATTCCTTTTAACACAGCAAGTGTTGAAAACAAAGGGTTTGAGTTTGTTGCAAGTTATAGCGATCAAATAAGTGATGATTTTTCTTTTAATGTTTCAGCTAATTTTTCAACATTAGATAATGTTGTAACAGACCTAGGTGGATCCACACCAATTCTTCAAGGTTCATTTACATCGAACACTATAAATAGTACAAAAACCGATGTTGGACAACCTATTGGCTCTTTCTTTGGCTACGTAACTGATGGTATTTACCAAACAGATGCTGAAGCTACAGCAGCTAATGACACAGGTGTAAGCCCTGTTGCTGGAGACTTAAAATTCAAAGATTTAGACGGTGATGGTGATATTGATGCGGATGACCAAACCTACCTAGGAAGTCCAATTCCTACTCTTGAATATGGGTTTAGCTTAGGAGCTAATTACAAGCAATTTGACTTAAACTTATTTTTCAATGGTGTATCTGGAAACTCTATACTAAATGGAGTTAAGTACAGAGGTTATTTTGATAGTGAAGGTAATTATTTTGCAGATGCTTTGAATGCATGGACACCTACCAATACAAATACCAATATTCCTAGAAACACTCAATCTGACAATGGTCGAAACAAAAGAATGTCTAACTTCTATGTAGAAAACGGTGCTTATTTTAGATTAAGAAATGCACAAATAGGATATAATTTCCCTAGTACAGTTTTGGATAAAATAAAGCTAAATAAATTACGATTATATGTTTCAGCAACTAATTTATTCACTATTACAGGTTATGAAGGATACTACCCAGAAGTAGGAAGAAATGGTAGAGGAGGAACAACTGGTGAATCTGGACGAGTTGGAAATAAAGTATTTAATGCTGGCGTAGACGAAGGTTCTTACCCTACTCCTAGAACTTATCAACTTGGATTACAAGTTTCTTTTTAAACTAAAAAAATAGAAAAATGAAAAAAATAAGAAAATCTTTTAAAATCATTTTAGCATTGCTAGCTATTTGCATCTTTAATGTAAATTGTAATGAAGATGATTTAAATCAATCGAACCCAAATGCACTAACTCCAACTTCATTTTGGAAATCTGGTGAAGATGCAAAAAAGGGAATTATAGGAGCTTACAGTCCTCTTACAAATATTTTATACTACTCACGTTTTGAAATCTTCTTATCAGACTACAGAGACGATGTTATAAATGGTTTTGGAACTTCGGATAGAACACAGGTTAGTTATTTTAATACCGATCCTGCTGGAAACCCTGTTAAATGGGTATGGCAAGCTATGTATCAAGGAGTAACAAGAGCCAATGAGGTATTGTTTAGAGTACCAGATATTGAAGATCCTGATTTTAGTCAACAAGCAAAAGATAATATTCTTGGAGAGGCTCATTTTTTAAGAGCATTCAATTATTTTAATCTGTTGAACAATTGGAAAAATATTCCATTAATTACAATTCCATTTACAGAAATAGAAGATCCATTATCTATAGTACAAGCATCTCCAGAAGAAGTTTGGGCTTTAATAGAATCAGATTTAAAAAGCGCACAATCATTACTACCAGATTCTTGGCCTGTAGACGAAACTGGAAGAGCTACTGCTGGAGCAGCTACGGGTTATTTAGGAAAAGCACTTTTATATCAGAATAAATATGCTGAGGCTAAAGCTGAATTCGCTAAAATAATGGGAAGCAGCTACCAACTAATGGATAATTATGCTCATAATTTTACAGAAGAATTTGAAAATAATGCAGAATCATTATTTGAAATTCAATTAATTGCCGATGGAAACGGCGGTTGGGGTGGCGATGCCCCAGGAAGAGGTAAAGGTTCTGGATATCAACCAGATTTAGCTCCCGCAGGTTTTACGAATCAAGATGGTATGGCAGTTAACCAATGGGCTTTAGATTTATTCTTAGACGAAAGAACAGTCAATAATGAAATTGACCCTAGAACTTTCACAACATTCTTTTTTAACACCACAGAAACTACCACATATAATGGAGATGTTCTTTCCTCAAGAACTTATGGCAACCAAACCTACGAAGAAGTCTTTGGTGCGGCAGGAACTACCACTTATGGAAATAAGTATACCGATTGGGCTTTTAATGGGCTTAGCCAATCGTTAGCTGAAGGCTGGCATGGTGCTGGTAATAATTTAAGAATGTTACGTTATGCTGATGTTTTATTAATGTTTGCAGAAGCTGAATTCATGCTTAATGGTTCTACATCAACTGCTTTAGATGCTATTAATGAAGTACGTGCAAGAGTAGATTTAGCACCACACGCTGCTATTACCCTGCAAGACATTGAAGATGAAAGAATCAAGGAACTTACTTTCGAGCGTACCAGATATTTTGATTTATTACGTTGGGATAGAGTCGTTGAAAGAATTGTAAATAATTCTGATTTTAAATCCAATAGCGCAGGAACTAGTGCTTACAAACCAGGAAGAGAATATATTGCAATTCCACAAAATGAATTAGACCAAAACCCTAATTTAGTACAAAACCCTGGTTATTAAAAATTTTAAGTTGAGTTAGTTTGTTTAAACGGCCATCAATTCATAGTTTTGAATTGGTGGCCATTTTTAAAAATTATATGATATATTGGAAAAAAATATTCTTTTTACTTGGCATTATCGCCTTCACTTCTTCTTGCTCAAAAAAAAACACATCCAAGCAGAGCATTACTTTTAACCCTCTTAACAAAGAGCATTCTCAAGTTTTTTTTTCCAACAACATTATTGAAAACGATACACTAAATTATTTTAATTTTCCTTTTCTTTATTTGGGAAGTGGTGTCTCATCAGGCGATATTAATAACGACGGTTTACCTGACCTTTATTTTACAGGTAACTTAGTCCCTAATAAACTTTATTTAAACAAAGGTGGTCTTAAATTCGAAGACATTACAGAATCTGCTGGTGTAAGTGGAGATTCAAGATGGTATTCAGGAACGACCATGGCAGATGTAAATAATGATGGATTTTTAGATCTTTACCTAAGTGTCTCAGGAAAATCTGGAAATAGTACCAATCAATTATTTATAAATAATGGAGACAATACATTCTCTGAACAAGCGGAATCATTTGGTATTGCTGATAAAAGCAAATCCATACAATCTACCTTTTTCGATTATAATAATGATGGATTTTTAGATCTATTCGTTGCTAATTACCCTACTGTATTAGTTAGTATGGGTAATATGTATTATAAGCGTAAAATGGATAAAAATAAGTTTGAAGATTCAGGTCATTTATACAAAAATAATGGTAACGGAACATTTACAGATGTAACCACCTCAGCAGGAGTACAGCGTTTCGGACTTACTTTGGGGATTGTTGCTTCAGACTTCAATAATGACGGGCACAAGGACCTATACCTTTCAAACGATTTTAATGTACCCGATTACTTATATATTAACAATGGGGATGGCACATTTAATGAAGTTTCTAGTCAAGTTTCCAGACACACTTCTATGTTTGGAATGGGCGTAGATGCTTCCGACTTTAATAATGATGGCTTAACAGATTTATTGCAAGTAGATATGACTGCCGAAGACTATAGCCGATCTAAAACCAACATGGCCAGCATGAGCCCTGAAACTTTTTATCAGGCAGTTGATTTAGGTTTTAATCATCAATATATGCAAAACTCCCTACAACTAAACAATGGTATAAATGAAGAAAATCTTCCTATTCTAAGCGATATTTCAAGATTCGCAGGAATGGCTACTACAGACTGGAGTTGGGGCGCTTTATTTTCTGATTTTGACAACGATGGTTGGAAAGATGTATTTATTAGTAACGGCGTAAAACGAGATGTTAATAATAATGATGTTAATGCCGAATATGACACTGAAAAACTTTTTGGTATTAAAAAAGAATTGGATTTTAAACGATTACCAAGCACGCCCATCTCAAATTATGCTTACAAAAACAATGGCGATTTTACATTTACGAAAGTAACACATGATTGGAAACTTGATGAAAAAGGGTTCTCAAATGGGTTTACCTCTGTTGATTTAGATAATGACGGCGATTTGGATCTTGTTATAAATAACATGGATAGCCACGCATCAATCTATATCAATGAAGCGCAAAAAACAAAAAGTAATTATTTGAAAATTAAGCCCAACGGGGCACCCAATAATCTTTTTGGTATTGGAACCAAAATCATAATAAAAACTAACAATTTAGAACAAACCCAAGAACTCACAACTACTAGAGGCTATCAATCTAGTACAGAACCTATATTTCATTTCGGAGTTGGAAAACATGACATTATTGATGAATTGAAGATTATATGGCCTAACGGAAACGAGGAAGTTTTAAAAAACGTAAATACAAATCAACTATTAGAAATTGAATTTAAAAATAGCCATTCAACACAACAAGCCCCCGCTACTAAAAATAACTTTAAAGATATAACAGAAGCATCTGGCATTGCATTTTTTCATAAAGAAAATAGTTATAATGATTTTGAATTTGAGCCTTTACTACCTCATAAATATTCTACATCTGGCCCTGCTCTAACAGTTGGCGATGTGAACGCAGACGGATTAGAAGACTTTTTTATTGGTAACGCAGCTGGAAGCCCAGGTGCTTTATATATTCAAAATAACGATCGTACATTCAAAATAATAGAAGGACCTTGGAGTTTAGATGCCCAATATGAAGATACAGGTGCCTTGCTACTCGATGCCGATAATGATAACGATTTAGATTTGTATGTAGTAAATGGAGGTAATGATAAAAATAAGCCCAATACCGAATATCAAGACAGGTTATATGTGAATACACCTAATGGGTTTATTAAAACAGACCATGCATTACCAGAAATTAAATCAAGCGGTCAAAATATAATATCAGGTGATTACGATAACGATGGTGATTTAGATTTATTTATTGGAGGTAGAATAATTCCTGGCAAATATCCATACCCGGCCCAAAGTTATATCTTAAGGAATGATGGTGGAAAAGATACCAATCTAAAATATACAAATGTAACTTCAGAGCTGGCTCCCGATATAAATAATGCTGGTTTGGTAACTAGCGCCCTATGGGATGATTATAATAAAGATGGACGTTTAGATTTAATTATTACAGGAGAATGGATGCCCATACGCTTCTTCAAAAATACAGGAACAGCATTTAAAGAAGAAACAAAAAAACTTGGCTTTGACAATTATACAGGATGGTGGTATAACCTAGAAAAATTAGACGTAGATAATGATGGTGACATGGATTATTTAGCAGGAAACCTAGGTCTTAATTATAAGTATAAAGCAAGTAATGAAGAGCCTTTTGAAGTTTATGCTAATGATTTTGATGAAAACGGGTCATCAGACATTGTTTTAAGTTATGAAAAAAAAGGAACAAAACTACCCCTAAGAGGTAGAGAATGTTCTTCACAGCAAGTACCAGCTATTAAAAACAGATTTAAAACCTTTGAGTCTTTTGCCAACGCAAATTTAATAGATATTTATGGAAAGGATATGTTAGAAGGCTCATTAAACTATTCAGCTAATACGTTTGCACATCATTTAATAAAAAATGACGGTAACGGTTCTTTTAGTCTTCATAAATTGCCCAATCGTTCTCAATTTTCATCAATAAATAAATTCGTTCACTTTGATTATAACGGTGATGAATATCCTGATTTGTTGATTGGAGGGAACTTATATGGCTCAGAAATAGAAACCCCGCGAAATGATGCAAGTCTAACTGCTGTACTCGAAGGAAGTGCCGATGGTTTTTCCGTTTTAAGCTCAGAAAGTACAGGTTTATTTGTCAATGGTGAAATCAAAGATATAAAACCAATCTATTTAGGAAAAGATAGTACGCCAGCATTTCTAATAGCCCCAAATAATGATGCCTTAAAATTATTGATTATGAATAAAGATTAGTTTGATCTAATGATTATGAGAAACAAAAAATTAACAACTAGAACCCCAAAAATGAAAAATTTGTTCAAGGTTTTCATTTTTATGCTTTGTTTCTTATTTCCAAAAATTAATACCTCTCAAAATCTAGGCTATTTTGAACGTATCACTACAGATAATGGTTTATCTCAAAGTGATATTAACACAATTCATCAAGATAAAGATGGTTTTATGTGGTTTGGAACCCACGATGGTTTAAACAAATATGACGGTTATACTTTTAAAATATTTAATCCTGATTCAAATATTCCTGAAAGTATAACCAGTAATTTGATTTTTGATATTGAAGAAGACCAAAATGGCAACTTTTGGATTGGAACTACAGGAGGCGGACTTATATTTTTTGATAAATCATCTGAAAAATTTAAAACTTATACCTATAACAAAAACAACTTAAAAAGTATAGATAATGATTATATATATACTGTTTATATAGACCGAGAGAATCGTTTATGGATAGGAACCAGTGAGGGGTTAAACATGTTAAATTTAGAAAACTCTAGTGATACCGTAGAGTTTCAACGCTTTAAAGCACATCAAGAACCTTTTATACCTAGTATAAATGTAAGTTCCATAAATACTATTTATCAAGATAGCAAAGGGCGTATATGGACTGGTGGACCTGGTGGCCTATACAGACTCTCCAGAGAACGTAATGGTGATATGTATTTCAAATTTCTTAATGAAGAAATTGGGTTACCAAATTTAGCTGTATCATCCATTAGAGAAGACAAAAAAGGCCATTTAATAATCGCTACGAATAAAGGTTTGTTTTATCAATCTAAAATTGAGACATCTCTTAAGTTTAAAAAGATTGTTGATGGGAATTATCGCTGTTTATTAATAGATAACAACAATATTTGGGCTGGAAGTGAAAATGGATTAGATTATTTAAAAACTTCATCTGATAAGGGGTTTCCTGAATTATTTCAACATTTCAAATATAACCCCACAAATTCAAACAGTTTAAGTAAAAATATAATTACGTCTTTATTTAAAGACAAAACAGGTATTATTTGGATTGGAACCAATGGAGGGGGCGTAAATAAATTTAATCCTGGAAGAAATCAATTTCATCACATTAGAAAAACTCTAAAAACAAATAGCCTTAGCTATGACAAAATAAGATCTTTTTTAGAAGACAGTCATGGAAATTTATGGATTGGTACTGAGGGTGGTGGTGTAAGTATGAAACCTAAGCAAAGCACTGATGATACCTTTTTAAATTTTGAGACTCTAACTAATGTATTTGCTATTGAAGAAATTGAATCAGGTAATAAAAAAAAGCTTTTGTTTGGCAGTCGAAATTTGACAAGCCTATATGAATTAGATATAACTGATCCATCCAAAATAAAAACTAATAAAATCCTACCCATTGAAGAAATAACTGGTGGTGTTTTTTCTATTCTTTCAGATAGTAATAAAACTATTTGGATTGGAACTTACGATGTTGGAATATATCGTTGGACACCAAAAAAGGGAACAGATCAATACGTAACAGACATTCTCATGTCCAATCCCAATGACCCGAGTAGTATTTCAAATAATATCATCAGAAATATTTATGAAGACAGCAAGGGTAATATTTGGTTTGCAACAGGAGATGGGTTAAATAGACTTACAAAAGAAGAAGCTTCAAAAAAACGTCCAAAATTTCAAATTTATAAACATATTCTTGGAGACAAAACAAGTATTAGTCATAATTATATTTTACCAATTTATGAAAGTGCAAAAGGGGAACTTTGGATCGGAACTTTTGGAGGTGGTTTAAACAAATTTATTCCAGAAACGGAAAATAATCCAGCTCATTTCAAATCTTATTCAGAAAAAGATGGCCTTCCTAATAAAATAATTAAAGGGATTTTAGAAGATGAAACTGGTAACCTTTGGCTCTCCACCAATAAAGGATTATCTAAGTTCAATCCTGAACAAGAAACTTTTAAAAACTATGATGTAAATGATGGCTTACAGAGCAATGAATTTCAAGAGTTAGCTTGCCTCAAAAGACATAATAATGAAATGTTTTTTGGAGGGATTAATGGTTTCAATACATTCTTTCCAAAAAACTTGATTGACAATACATTTGAACCCGAAACTATTATAACCAATTTTTTAATTTCTAATCAACCTGTATCTGTTCGAGATAAGATTAATGATCGTATTATATTAAAAAAAACCATCAGTAAAACTCAAAAAATTCATCTAAAATATTTCGAAAACAATATCTCTTTCGAATTTGCTGCTTTACATTACGCAGCTTCACAGAAAAATCAATTTGCTTACAAATTAGAAGGTTTTGAAAAAGGTTGGGAACAGACAACTTCTAACAAGCGTTTTGCCTCTTACACAAACCTGGAACCTGGTAATTATGCATTTTATGTAAAAGCGACAAACAATGATGGGCTATGGGACAAAACACCATCAAAAATAAGCATAAGTATAAGCCCTCCTTTTTGGCTTTCCAATATAGCATACTTTATATATTCTTTAATAGTAATAGGGCTCTTAATTGCTTTTAGAAAATACACGATAATAAATACTAATAAGAAGCACCAATTAGAATTAGAACATTTAGAAAAAGAAAAAAATGAAGAATTACAACAACTTAAAATAGAATTCTTCACGAATATATCGCACGAAATTCGCACACCTTTAACCCTTATAAAAGGCCCCTTAGAATATCTAAAACAATCCTATACCCAATTGGATAAAAAAGTTGTTATGCACCAATTAAATTTGATGCAAAAGAACACAGATTCGCTATTGCGTTTAGTTAATCAACTACTCGGTTTTAGGAAAATAGATAAAGGCAAAATGACATTGACACTTTACAATAGCAATATCATTGAATTTATAAATGAACTTATTGAACCTTTTCAGTTTCTCTGTAAAAAGCGGCATATAAATATTGAAATACACCATTCTAGCGATACTACGACGATTTGGTTTGATCCAAATGCTGTCGAAAAAATATTAAATAACCTATTATCTAATGCTATAAAATTCACTCCCGACCAAGGTGTTATTATCATTGAAACTTTTAACAGTACAGAAAATAAAAATGACGATTCAGAAATAAAAAATCATTTAATTATTCAGGTAAAAGATTCAGGACCTGGCATTAAGCCAGATAAAATTAAACATATTTTTGAACGTTTTTATATAGATGAAAAACCTTCTAAGAAACAACTTTCTGAAGGTGCAGGTATCGGACTCTCTTATGCTAAAAAACTAGCAGAATTACATCAAGGATCCTTAGGAGTTGAAAGTAAACATAATGAAGGAAGTACTTTTATATTTAAATTTCCAATAAATAAAGAAGACTATTTAAATACTCCCAATATAAGTTTTGAATCTGAAGATAAAACCCTTGGGTTCATGATGCCTAATAATGTTAGTAGCTACCAAAGAGACATTAACGATGAGATTATTGATAAGATATTCTCTAAAAGAAGATCCAAATTACCAGTATTATTAGTTGTTGACGATCATAGTGATATTAGAGATTTCATCGCTCAGGCCCTTAATGAATATTATAATGTATATCATGCTGAAAATGGAAAAGAAGGTCTAGAAGCAGCAAAGCACTTACAGCCAAATGTTATTCTTACCGATATTTTCATGCCTGTAATGGATGGTTTTGAGTTCTGTAAACAGCTTAAAACAAAACAAGAAACCAGTCATATCCCTGTTATAATGATTACTGCAAAGGCATCAGAAGAAAATGAACTGGAAGGCTTTACAAATGGAGCCGATGACTATATTAGAAAGCCTTTTAATATTGATTTATTAAAACTTAAACTCTCAAATATTTTAGACCAACGTGAGCAATTAAGAAAGCGTTTTAATAGAAAAATAGTCTCTCAACCTAAAGAGGTTACAGTAACATCTGCAGACGAAACATTTCTAAAGGAAGCTATAGAAATTATAGAAAAGCATATGATGAATACAGAATTCAATGTTAAATTCCTAGTTAAGGAAATGAATTTTAGTCGTTCTAACATTTTTATGAAATTCAAAGAATTAACAGGACTATCTTCAGGTGAATTTATTAGAAACATTCGTTTAAAACGTGCTTTACAGCTTTTAGAAACAAGTGATTTATCTGTAAAAGAAATTATGTATATGACTGGATTTAATACAGCATCTTATTTCTCTAAATGCTTCAAAAAACAATTTGGAGTGTTACCTAGTGAATACATAAAAAAAACAAAGTCTGAGGAAAAAATGAGTAAAAATCCGTTTGATAAATAAGTCTTATAAAAATAGTATGTTATAAGTTCTTCTTTAAAAAATTTTATACTATTTCCTTAATTTTTTCAATGATTTCTTTCGAAGGAATACTTCTTGATACTTCTTTATAACTATCTGGATACTTATTACCATAAACAGAAGTAGGAATTTCTGGAAATTGGTCTTTATCCGATAGGATGGCATAACTATTGGGTTGATTAAACGGTGTAAACCCAGCATACGGATGTGTAACACCCCAAATAGTCACAACTTTCACCCCTAACATAGCAGCTATATGCCCATTGCCAGAATCCATTGAGATCATCACTTCTAAATTTGAAATCACATCTAATTCTTCATCAAGTGATAATTTGCCAGCTACGCTTATTACATTTTCCAAGTTTTTTTCAAAATCTTTTAAAATGGTGATCTCTTTTGTGCCTCCACCAAATAAAATGACTTTGTAATCTCTTGAAAGTTCATCAATAACTTCTTTTACTAAATCCAATGGGTACATTTTTCCCTCATGCGCAGCAAAAGGAGCTATTCCTATCATTTTTTTTAAATCTAAGCCTACTAGTGCTTGAGTATTTTCATTCAAAATTGATTTATTAGGAAATGATGGGTTTGATAGATCTAACTCAAAGCCTAAGACATTAAACACATCAACATATCTTTGGTGCGTTGTCTTTAATTGCTGAAATATTTTCCCAGAAACCAAGGCTTTTTTTTCAGTTCTCCCTTTATCAATCTGACTGAATTGTTTTCCTAAGAAAAAAAATTTTAGAATATTACTTCTAAGAACATTATGTAAATCTGCTATAGCATCAATCTCCAGTTTTTTTAACACTCTTGAAAGTTTAAAAAGCCCTAAAACACCTTTATGACTTCCATTAACTTCAGCAGGAAAAACGATGACATTTTTCAAGTCTCTAAAAAATGGAGAAAAAAAATCACGAGTAAGTACTGTAACTTTAACCTCTGGATATTGCTGATTGAATGCTTGTAGTACAGGAACAATCATTGCGACATCCCCCATTGCAGAAAGGCGAATTACCAGAATGTGTTTTGGTTTATTTTGTACCATTACTCTTAAGAAATCAATTCCTTTTTGACATTTTGTGTACGTTTCTAATTTAATAAACTCTTTGAAAACCAAGACTTAGAAGTCGTCTTGTTAACAATTTTGTGTTTTTATTAACAATTTTGTGTACGTTTTGTGTACGTTTCTATTCAATTGTTTTATTTTTCTTTTCCATTTCTTTTATCCCAATATCGATAATTTGAGAAATAACATCCATCCGCTTAATATAATTTTGCCCAATACAATAGGTTGCTAGCTTTCCTTCACCATTTTTCTCTAACATTTTATTATTTAAAAATTTATCAATTCTCAAGCTTACTTGTCTTCTTGTCAACCTTCCATTGAAAAGATTCACAAAATCTTTCATTTTAGATTTCTTTTCTTTATTCAAAAATTGAATAATTGTGTTTAAAACCTGCTCATCATCTAATTCAAAAAATTTATAGTATTCTCCTTTTTCATCAGTAAACTCATAATAATCTTTTGATAAGATATAAAATATAGCATTTGTTCTACCTCTTCTTTCTATAAGTTTTTTGTCTAAAAGTTTATTAACTATTTCAACATCAAGCTCTTTCTTTAAAGAAGAATTTTCTTTGATTTTATTTAATGTAATTACTTCTAAAACCGAAAGTTTCTTTTCTTCCGATAAATCCTTTTGAACAGAATCAATAAACAAAGCAAATGCTCTATCCTTTATAACTGCTGATAACTTTAAACTAACTTGGAAGCTATTTGATTCAGAGTAGTCTGGTTCTGCTTTTCCTTCAGTTAAAGTATTATAGAAAATTTTATCAACTCCTTGACCTGAACGTTCAACAATTCCTGTTTTTTGTAAAACATCTGCTAAAAGTCTGTTTCTAGGTGTACTTGGAGTATTCAACAAATTATCCAGAGTTACTCCGATAGGAAAACCTCCTGCATTGATAATATCTAATCTTTGCGGGAATTGCTTAATTACAATTTCAGATGCTACCTTATAATCTCTATGAGTAATAGCATTATTAATTGATTCACGAATTACCTCTTCATTAAAAAAAGGAACGTCAAAAATATATGCCCCTTCTTGAATTGGAAAACTACCATTTCTTAGATTTATAGTATACCATAAATTATCTATCATTCTAAAAAATGGTTGTGTAAAACCAATTCTATTTTCAAAAGGAATCTGATTCTCTAGACTTCGATATTCTAGCATTATTGATGACTGAGGGAGTTTTTCTTTTATAACTTCCTCTTTCCCTAATAGAATAAGAGCAGCGTTTGTTAGTTTTCCGTTTTTTAATAAATCTAAATCAGAAAGTATTTGGCTGTCAGATAAAGTTCTAAATCGTGGATTATCCTGTTTTATAGAATATTTTTCTTTGAGAATACTAATCGCTTCTTCATCCAAATCAGATAATGATAACCCATTACAAATAAGCTGTGAAAAATCTGGTTCTTGTTCTTGTATAATATCTAGATATTTTTCATCAGACATTGGTCTTAATTCCTCTCCAACTCTCATCAAAGCAACATCTTCAAACTTAAAAACTTTTCCTAATGGCCTAGAAGGAACATCTATAATTAAAACTCTCCTTTTATCTTCATATAACTCATAAATTTTAGGCCTAATTCCTGTATCTCTATAAATATTTGATTCTAGTTCCCCTATTGATCCTTTGTTTTGATTTGTTCCTACAACTTCATGAGGAAAGCTATCCTTCATTCCTATAACAAGATAACCTCCACACTCGTTACATAGTGCTGTAACATATCCTAAAATACACCTTCTTCTATCTGAAGGTTTGTTCTTAGAACCTCCGTCATACGATATATTGCCTCTTTCTCCCCTCTTAAACTCTACCTTGTCTTCAGATTCCTTCAGATTTTTTAATTCTTCAATTGTAATCATAAACAAGTAATTTACATAAATTTTTATTTTTGCCCTCTCAATACTGGGTTTAGTTCATCATCGTTGTACATTTTCATTTGCTTGTAAACTTTCATGTACTTATCTCCTTTTTCAATATCACTAAGAAGCGTATCAATCGCTGTAGATAAGTCGACACGTTGTTCCAATAAAATATCCAACTTTTTCTGGCAAGCATCTCTATGAGCATCAGAAGCATCTGTTCTTGTAGCTTCTTCGTTCATATGATAAACTTTCAATGCCAAAATAGATAATCTATCAACGCCCCAAGCTGGACTTTCAGTATTAATAGTTGCATCTGTTTTAACTTCAACATTTTTATATTTTTCAAGAAAATAACTATCAATATATTCAACCATATCAGTTCTGTCTTGATTTGAAGCATCAATTTGACGTTTCAATGTTAAAGCCGCTACAGGATCAATTTGAGGATCTCTAATGATATCTTCATAATGCCATTGCACAGTATCAATCCAGCATTTTCTATATAATAAATGCTCTAATAAATTACTTTTATCGTAAGCATTTTCAAAAGGTTGATCTACGGTGTTTATTACATGATATTTTTCAATAACATCTTGAAATATTTTGTTGGCTTTTTCTGTAAACATGTTGTATTTATTTTAAAGTGTAAATATACTTCATATTTAATTAACTTTACTACTCGTAAAAAGACATAAAACACCATGTATATTCATAATATCTCCAAAGAAAACTCCATTTTAAATACTTTCATTTCTGAAATTAGAGACGTTAATATTCAGAAAGATAGCATGCGTTTTCGAAGGAATATTGAACGTATTGGAGAAATTTTAGGTTATGAAATGAGTAAATCTCTAAATTATTCAGTTTCAACAATTGAAACACCTTTAGGAAATTGCAATATTGATTTGTTAAATAATGATATCGTATTATGCTCTATTTTAAGAGCAGGTGTACCATTGCATAATGGACTACTTAATTATTTTGATACCGCTGAAAATGCCTTCATTTCAGCTTATAGACATCATAAACATGATCCTGAAAGTTTTGAAATTATTGTAGAGTATTTAGCATGCCCTGACTTAGAAGGTAAAACACTTATTCTTGCAGACCCTATGTTAGCAACAGGACAATCTATGGTGGCAACTTTTGAAGCTTTAAAACCATTTGGCACTCCAAAAGAAGTACATCTAATTAGTGTTATAGGGGCTCAAGAGGGTGTCGATTTTGTTGAAAGTAATTTTGATGATAATAAAACACATTTGTGGATTGCCGCTATAGACGATAAACTAAACGATAAAGGTTATATTATTCCAGGACTTGGAGATGCGGGTGATTTAGCATTTGGTAAAAAATTACAACAATAAGGTTATAAACGGAATGACAATAAGTAGAGAAAGAAATACTTCTTTAAACCATTTCTCTTGAATAATTTCAATATAACTTGATATGATGATAGTTAGCGGAGCAAACATAAATAAAAATTCACTTCCATTTTTTTCAGGAGCTTGAAGCACTATCAAAAATGCAATCACAGCTGCAATAATAATAATTTTAAAAGAGGCTCTAAAGGCTTTCTTTTTCTTTTTAATATTCTGTAAATAAAATATAGACGACCAAATTCCAAAAGACAACAGTAATGTAATGGCAATCATATATTTTAAGGAATTATAGCTACTAAAATCATAACTGATTCCTGGTGTGATGTCAAATATTTCGAAAAAACTATCATATATAATTACTGAAGCGCTTATAGAAATAACAAAAACACTAATCACTCCTATGAAAGGTATAATCCAATGCCTTAGTTTATTATCTGTATATAAAATCAAAGAAATTATTATTAAAACAAAAAACAGAATGGTCCAAAAATAAAATAAGGATGCTATGGCTACCCAAAAGGCAGCATCAAATAATTTCTTTGTGACATCTTTTTGAGATCGCAAACTCATTATACGCCTCAAACCTAGTAAAATAAAAAAATTTGAAAAAATGATATTGGTATTACTGGTAGTATGAACGATTAATAATAAAAACAGACTAAACAATAAAATTTCATAGTTATTCTTCATCGTTAAATTGTTCTTACTAACAATGAAGTTTAAAAGTAAAACAGATATGTAACAAACAAAAAGTAATACAATTTGTTTTAACACAAGTATCAACGTTATTGGTTCTTTTACTAACTTTACTCTAGCTATTAGAAAAGCTAAAAGCATAATAAAAAAAACAATGATGAAATTTATTGATTTAGATTTGCTAAAAATGCTTGTTATCATTAACTCTTTTTGTATTTTTGCTCTGTAAATATACTAACTAAAATTAGTTAAAAAACAATATATAACGACATGAAAGATTTCTTTTACGCTATACAGGATTTATTTGTTAATGTCCTTTTGGCACCGTATGATGCTTTAAGAGCTCTTGAGCTAGAAAACTGGTTTACAGCAAATACAATTTCTTGGATTTTCCTTACTATAGGTTTTGTTGCTATGGTTTATTGGATGAAACAGCTTAAAATATTTAACGATAATAATGAAGAAGACAAAAGTGTTTCTTCACACTCGTTTTTGTAAAACAAATTTTGGGTAGTAAGCTCTTATTTAAATTAGTTTAAATCAAACCCTATATCCTTACGATAATTCATCTTATCAAAATGTAGTTTCTCTATATTTTGATAGGATTTTTTTATGGCTTCCTGATAGGTATTCCCATACGATGTAATAGCCATAACACGGCCTCCAGAAGTAATAACTTTACCGTTCTTTAATATAGCTCCAGCATGAAAAGGTATTGAATCCTGAATAGCATCTATTCCAGTAATTTCTTTCCCTTTTTCATAAGCTTCAGGATACCCACCAGACACCAACATAATTGTTGTCGCAGCACGTTCGTCTATATCAATATTAATTTCATCTAATGTCCCATTAGACATTGCTTGAAGTATTTCAACAAAGTCATTTTTTAGTCTAGGCAACACCACTTCAGTTTCTGGATCTCCCATCCGCACATTGTATTCTATTACTTTTGGATCGTCGCCAACTTTAATAAGTCCAATAAATACAAATCCCACATAAGGTAAATTATCCTTTTTAAAACCGCTAATAGTCGGCTTTACTATACGCTCTTCAATTTTATTAAGGAATTCATCCGTTGCAAAAGGTACTGGAGAAACAGCTCCCATACCACCTGTATTTAATCCTGTATCACCTTCTCCTATGCGTTTATAATCTTTTGCCGTTGGTAAAATTTTATAATTCGTACCATCAGTTAACACAAAGCAGCTTAATTCTATGCCATCTAAAAATTCTTCAATAACCACTTTAGTACTCGCTTCTCCAAATTTAGCGTCAACCAACATACTTTTTAATTCAGCTTTAGCTTCTTCTAAATCATTTAAAATAACAACCCCTTTCCCAGCAGCTAATCCATCAGCCTTTAAAACATAAGGCGCTTCTAAAGTTTCTAAAAAAGCATAGCCTTTTTCTACGGTATCTTTTGTAAAACTCTCATAAGCGGCTGTTGGAATATGATGTCTATATAAAAATTCTTTAGCAAACTCTTTGCTTCCTTCTAATTCTGCAGCTACTTTTTGAGGCCCAATAACAGAGACATGCTTAATGGCTTCATCATTTAAAAAATAGTCATGAATCCCTTTAACTAATGGATCTTCAGGGCCAACAACAACCATACCAATACCTTCATTTAAAACGAGTTCTTTAATCGCATCAAAATCATTCACTCCAATATTAACATTCGTTGCAATTTGAGCCGTTCCAGAATTTCCTGGAGCAACAAATAATTGTTTGCATTTAGTGCTTTGAGCAATTTTCCAAGCAAATGTATGTTCTCTTCCTCCAGAACCAAGAATTAAGATATTCATTGTATTGTGTTTTTAGATTCCCATTTACATGAGAATGACAATTTTTGTTTTTTTAATGCTTTTACATTAAAAGTGTTTTCTCGAATGCAAAAATAAAACTAATGCTACGAATACACGAATATTTTTTATTTACTTTACAAAACAATTTTACCTTCGTTTATTTTGAATTTATTCAATCTTTCTTTAAAACTTAAAGGCTTTCCAATACGAAAAGCTAAACTGCTGTTGAAAGCTATTCAAAAGAAAAATGACACAGAATTCAAAGCCTATATTGAAGCTAGAAAGCAAGAAATTATTGCTTATCATTTAAAGCATAATCCGTTTTATAAATCGTTTGCAAAAAACACAAACCCTCGAGACTGGAATACGATTCCAGTTATAACAAAAAAAGATTTACAACACCCATTAGAAACCCTTTTATCTGATGGGTTTTCAAAAAAAAACAGCTACATAGACAAAACCTCTGGCGCATCAGGGCAACCATTTATTTTTTCTAAAGATAAATTTACGCATGCTTTAACCTGGAGTGTTATAATGGATCGGTTCTCCTGGTTTAATCTTAATTTTAATACGACAAAACAGGCTCGGTTTTATGGAATTCCTCTGGATAAAAAAGGGTACTATATTGAAAAAATAAAAGATTTTATTAGTAACAGGTATCGGTTCAATGTGTTTGATTTAAATAATGACGCTCTTGAAAATTGGCTAACCGATTTCAAAAAGAAACCATTTGTTTATATGAATGGTTATACCAGTCCAATGGTTCAATTTGCAAAATATCTTCAGCGTAAAAAGATCGTCCTTAAATCTATTTGTCCTACTTTAAAAGCTTGTGTTGTTACGTCTGAGATGCTTTTTGATGATGATAAGCAACTTATGGAAACACAATTTGGTGTGCCTATAATCAATGAGTATGGTGCTTCCGAATTAGATTTAATCGCTTTTGAAAACACTCAAAATGAATGGATTGTTAATAGTGAGACGCTGTTTGTAGAAATTTTAGACGAAAACAATCATGTATTACCCTATGGTGAAGAGGGACGTTTAGTCATTACCTCTTTATATAATAAAGCGCAACCATTTATAAGATACGATATTGGAGATATAGGTGTCCTCTCAAAAAAAAGCACTCCTAAAAAACCTATCCTAGAAAAATTAATAGGTAGAACAAATGATATGGCTATTTTACCTAGTGGGAAAAAGGCAGCTGGATTAACATTTTATTACATTACAAAAAGTATTATTGAAGATGATGGCAACGTGAAAGAGTTTATTATTGAACAGTTAAAACGTAATACTTTTAAAATTTACTATGTTAGCGACAACGACATTTCTCCAGACAAGATGGACATAATAAAGAATGAAATGGAAAACTATCTTGAGAGCGGACTTATTATCTTATTTGAAAAACAAACGACATTAAAACGCTCGAAAAGTGGTAAATTGAAGCAGTTTTCGTCATTAATATACACAAACGAATGAATATTACAATAGTTGCAGGTGCCAGACCTAATTTTATGAAAATTGCTCCTATTATTGAAGCTATCGAGAATAAAAAAAATGAAGGGGTTGATATTAATTACAGGCTTGTACACACTGGTCAACATTACGATAAAAACTTAAGTGATACTTTTTTTGAAGAATTAAATATTCCTTTCCCTGACACTAATCTGGAAGTTAAAAGCGGTACACAAGCTGAGCAAACTGCTGCTATTATGATTGGTTTTGAAAAGGAACTAGTACAAAATCCATGTGATTTGGTTATGGTTGTTGGAGATGTCACATCAACTATGGCTTGTACTATTGTCGCTAAAAAAGCCAACACAAAAGTGGCTCATGTAGAAGCTGGTATCCGTTCTGGGGATATGAAAATGCCTGAAGAAATTAACAGAATTGTGACCGATAGCTTAACTGATTATTTTTTTACAACGTCAACGTATGCCAATGAGAATTTGAAGAAACTTGGTATACCAAAATCAAATATTTTTTTTGTCGGTAATGTCATGATTGATACGCTTCGGAAAAATGAAACTCGATTAAAAAAACCTGCTCTTTGGAAGGGTTTAGATCTATCTGATAAAAAATATCTGGTTATGACACTTCACAGACCTAGTAATGTCGATGAAGAGGCGCTTCTAAAAAAATTAATCACTCAAATTGTAACACTGAGCGAAAATTATCCTATAATTTTTCCTGTACACCCAAGGACTAAAAAGCTTTTAAAAGGTTTAAATTTAAATTTTAAAAACCTTCATTATGTAAATCCATTAGGCTATTTAGAATTCAATTATTTAGTAAAACATGCTTTAGCTGTGTTAACAGATTCTGGTGGTATCACCGAAGAAACTACTGTTATGAATGTACCCTGTATTACACTTAGGGATTCTACAGAACGCCCTGAAACTTGTGATATTGGAACTAATATCTTGGTTGGAAATGATTCTAAAAAGATTGAAGACGCTTTCAAAATATTACTTTCTGAATCTTGGAAAGAGGGAAAGACTCCAGAGTTATGGGACGGATCGGCAGCAAAAAGAATTGTTAACCATTTACAAGACCTTGATAAGTTATAATGACCGATGTACTCATCATAACTAGTTATTTTCCTCCTGAAACTGGAGCTGCTTCAAACCGTATCTATCACTTAGCTGATGGGCTTCAAAAGCATGATTTTAAAGTATCTGTTTTAACGCCTTTGCCTAATTATCCAACAGGTAAAATTTTTGAGGCCTATAAAGGGACCTTTAAACACAATTCCATAGAAAATAACATCACTATTCATCGTTTATGGATATACGCAAGTAATTCTAAAAACAAACTATTACGCTTAATAGCCATGCTGTCTTATAGTTTTAGCTTATGTTGTTTTTTTATGTGGAATAAAATCCCGAAAACTGTTATTGTACAATCTCCTCCATTATTGGTTGCGTTTACTTCAATGTTATTTCTACGTTCTAAAAAACGAAAGCTTATTTTAAATGTAAGTGACTTGTGGCCCATAGCAGGATTGGAATTAGGAGCCCTTAAAAAGAATTTAAGCTATAAATTGCTAGAAAAAATTGAACGCTTTAATTATAAACATGCTAATCTAATTTTAGGACAGAGTAATGAAATTATTAGTCATGTGACCTCTTTGTTTCCAGAAAAAGACACCTTTTTATATCGTAATTATCCAGATTTTGTCACGCCCAAAATTCCTAAAAAAGCACATTCAAAAGGAAAGCTAAAAATTGTGTATGCTGGTTTGCTTGGTATCGCTCAAGGTATTTATAGACTGTGTCAAGAATTAGATTATACGCATATTGAATTTCATATTTATGGTGCTGGCGCAGAACAGAACAAAATTCAAACGCTCATTTCTAACAATTCAGATTTGGATATTATATATCATGGAGAAGTTTCAAGAAATCAATTACATAAAATACTTGTCGGGTATGATTTAACCATTATTCCTTTACTAAATAGAATTTACGGATCTGTACCTTCAAAAATATTTGAATATGCCAAATTAGGTTTACCTATGATTTATTTTGGTGGTGGAGAAGGGGAAAAAATTATACAAAAATACCATTTAGGTTGGATTGCTAAAGCAAGTAATTACTCAGAATTAAACAGAGTAATTTCTAAAATTAGCCCATCAGAATTAAATCCAGAATTTAAAGAAAAAATTAAAGAGTCTGCCGTTAAAAATTTTGATTTCAACATACAACTGCAAATGTTAATCAATAAAATTTAATAAGCCTTTTCTTCTCCTCTTAAAGCATTTACAAAAGTTTGTATAATAATTTTTAAGTCTAACAATAATGACCAGTTTTCAATATAAAAAATATCGTACTTTACTCGATTAATGATATCTTTTTCCATTTCTATTTCTCCTCTAAATCCACTAACCTGAGCCAAACCTGTTATGCCAGGCTTCACAAAATGTCGTACCATAAATTTATCAACCCTTTGAGCGTACATATTAGTGTGACTAACCATATGAGGGCGAGGACCTACAACAGACATATTCCCGAATAATACATTGAAAAACTGAGGCAATTCATCTATACTTGTTTTTCGAATAAATGCTCCAACTTTAGTAATCCGCTGATCTCCTTTTGTTGCCTGATGTAAATGAGCCTTTTCATTTGGAGTCATTGATCTAAATTTATAACAATCAAATTCTACATAATTAAATCCGTTTCTAGATTGTTTAAAAAAAACAGGGCCTTTAGACTCCAACTTTATCAATATGGCCAATAAAGGTGTTAACCATGATAAAACAAAAACGATAATAAATGATGAAAATAAAATATCAAATAAACGTTTTAGGTACTTATTTAATGATTCTTGAAGAGGAATATCTCTTAATGATAAAACAGGAATATAATCATAATATTCATACTTCATTTTTCTCGAAAAGATATCCTTGTTATCTGGTATGAATTTTAATTCTCTTAAGTTGTTATCTGCAAAGTCTATAAGATTATTAATTTGTTTATTTGATAATTCTGCTATAGAAAAATATATTTCATCAATATCATTATCTATAATGTATTTAAAACACTTTTCTAAAGAAAAATCATTTTCATTAACACTAAATTGTGTTTTAAATTTATACCCAAAATCAAGTCTAGAATTAAACGTCTTAACTAATTGTCTTGTTTTTTCATTCTTCCCTATAACAATTACATTTCTTGTGTTACCACTTAAAACAGATCGATACTTCTTAAGTAAGAAAAATGTTAATATCTTAAATACAGATATGAATATCAAAGTTATTAATAAATAATTTCCTAATGCAAGCCTACTTATATTTGGTTGTTTAAAAAATCCAATAAAAGCATAGAGAGTAATTGAATAAAAAACAATTTGTCTAAATAAAAGTGGTATAATTTGAAGTATTCGCGTATGGCGTTGAACTTCATAAAAATGATTTATAAGAGAAATAATAATCCACAGTAGAGAAATATATACACAAAATATATAGGTATTTATTAAATTTATTTCAAATAAAAAAACAGCAATATTTATTATACATAAATCAATGACACCAAATAATGGCTTCATCAAACTTGAATATCTACCTTGTTTATAGCTCACTTATTTTTTTATATGGTTTTTAAAATCTTTATGATCGCTTTTAAACAATTCTTCTTGTGAGAGTGTTTTAAAGTATTCGAAAGTCATTCTCATGCCTTTTTCCTGACCAATTTTCGGCTCCCAATTTAATATTTTTTTAGCTAATGATACATCTGGTTGCCTTTGTAATGGGTCATCTTGTGGTAATTTTTTGTATATTATTTTTTGAGAAGTTCCTGTAAGCTTAATAACCTCCTGTGCAAATTCTTTAATAGTAATCTCGTACGGATTTCCAATGTTAACAGGCAATGAATAATCACTCAATAAAAGTTTAAATATTCCTTCAACTTGATCATCCACATAACAAAATGATCGGGTTTGAGAGCCATCTCCAAATATAGTTAAATCTTCTCCTCGTAAAGCCTGTCCCATAAATGCAGGTATAACTCTACCGTCATTAAGACGCATTCTTGGACCATACGTGTTAAATATACGAACAATCCGAGTTTCTAGACCATGAAACCTATGATATGCCATAGTTATTGATTCTTGAAAACGTTTAGCCTCATCATAAACACCACGTGGACCAATAGTATTAACATTTCCATAGTAATCTTCCGTTTGAGGATGTACTAAAGGGTCTCCATAGACTTCTGATGTCGATGCTATGAGTATTCTAGCTTTTTTAGCTTTTGCCAGCCCAAGTAAATTGTGTGTTCCTAAAGAACCTACTTTTAAAGTTTGAATGGGTATTTTTAAGTAGTCTATAGGACTTGCTGGTGAAGCAAAATGTAAAATGTAATCTAGATCACCCTCAATGTTAATAAACTGAGTAACATCGTGCTCAATGAACTCGAAATTTAGGTGATTATATAGATGACTAAGGTTTCTTTTATCTCCTGTAATAAAATTATCCATTCCAGCAACAAAAAACCCTTCTTTTATAAGGCGGTCGCATAAATGAGAGCCTAGAAACCCTGCTGCTCCTGTTATTAAAACTTTTTTCAATACTTAAATATTTGTTTCTTTTCTTCCTATAGAATTATAATGAAATCCTTCCTTTTCCATGTCTTCAATATCAAATAAGTTTCTTCCATCAAAAATTATAGGTGTTCTTAAAATAGTTTTTAATCTGCTAAAATCTGGTGTTCTAAAAATACTCCATTCTGTGCATATTATCAATACATCGGCACCTGTCGCCGCTTCATATTTATTTAAAGCATATGTTAATTGATCTCCAAATTTACGTTTAACATTTGGCATAGCTTCGGGATCAAATACTTGAACTTTAACATCTCTCTTTAATAGTTCTTCAATAATATATAACGCAGGAGCTTCTCTAACATCGTCAGTTTCTGGTTTAAAGGCTAACCCCCAAATAGCAATGGTTTTTCCCGCAATGTCATTATCAAAATATGTTTCTATTCTTTGAATAAGTACTTTCTTTTGAATATCATTTACTTTAATGACTGCATTTAAAATATCAAATTCATAGCCTACTTCTTTACCAGATTTATGTAGTGCTTTTACATCTTTGGGAAAACAAGAACCTCCATAACCAATACCTGGAAACAAAAAACGTTTCCCAATACGTGAATCAGTTCCGATACCCATGCGTACCTTATCTACATCCGCACCAACTTTTTCACAAAAATTAGCTATCTCATTCATAAAAGTAATCTTAGTAGCTAAAAATGCATTAGCTGCATACTTGGTGAGTTCAGCACTACGTTCATCCATTACAATTATTGGGTTTCCAGAACGAACAAAAGGTTTATACAGTTTTTGCATTAGGCCAACTGCTTTTTCTGAATTTGATCCAATTACAATACGTTCTGGTTTTAAAAAATCATCTACTGCAAATCCTTCTCTCAAAAACTCAGGGTTAGAGACTACATCAAATTCAACATTAGTTTCTTTTGAAATAGCATCTATTACCTTGTCTGCCGTACCTACTGGGACAGTACTTTTATCAACTATTACTTTATATGATTGTATTTTTTTACCTATATGCTGAGCAACACCTAAAACGTAAGATAAATCTGCAGACCCATCTTCTCCTTCGGGTGTAGGTAAAGCTAAAAAAATAATATCTCCATGTAGCAGACCATCATCCAAACTTGTAGAAAAACTTAAACGTCCTGCTTTAATATTCCTATCAAACAATATATCTAAATGGGGCTCATAAATTGGCACTATACCCTGTTGCATTTGTTGTACTTTTTGAGTATCTATATCAACACAAAGCACATCATTTCCTGTCTCTGCTAAACAAGTTCCTGTAACCAAACCAACATATCCTGTTCCTATAACCGCTATTTTCATTTATCTTTTTTAATCGAAAAAAAATCGTTTATTTTGTTATTCACAAAATTATACATCTCTCTTTCAAATCTCTCTTTTGAAAATCGTTCAGCATTTTTTCTTATTTTTTCTGGAGTGAATGTTAACGTTTCAAAATACTTTACAGCATCAACGATAGACTCTGATGTTTGATGATAAAAGAAAACACCAGTTTCGTCATGAATAACAGTCTCAGTCAAACCTCCTTTTCCATAACCAATTACTGGTGTACCACAAGCCTGAGCTTCTACTGGAATAATACCAAAATCTTCCTCAGCAGCGAAAACAAATGCTTTTGCATTTTGCATATACTTTTTGAGTTGAAATGATTCAATGAAGCCAACAAATTCAATATTATCTTTTGCAATCTTTTTTAATCTCTTTAATTCAGGACCATCACCAGCTACAATTAATTTTTTATGTTCCATTTCGTTAAAAGCCTTTACAATAACTTCCATTTTTTTATAAGGAACCATTCTAGAAGCTGTAAAGTAGAATTTCTTTTTTTCTTTTTGCAATTCAAATTCTTCAATATTTACTGGAGGATAAATTACTGTACTATCTCTATTATAAGTTTTTTTAATACGTTCGGCAATATAATTTGAATTTGCTATAAAATGATCAACTCTTTGACTATTAATAAAATCCCAACTTCTTATTTTATTTAACACCCATTTTGCATATAATCCTTTTAACCCTTTGTTTAATTTTGAATCCTCCAAATACTGATGATATAAATCCCATGCATAACGCATTGGAGAATGGCAATAACAAATATGTAACTGATTTTGATTAACAAGGACTCCTTTCCCAATTGATGCTGAAGAAGACAAAATTAAATCAAATTCTCTAAGATCTAGTTGCTCTATTGCAAGAGGAAAAAGTTGTAAAAACTTTCTATGATTAGATTTTGCTGTAGGTAATTTTTGAACAAAAGTTGTTTTTGCTTTTTTACCTTTTAAGATAAAATTTCTATCAGCATCATTTAAAAAATCTACCAGAGCAAAATGTTCAAAATCGTTCCAAATATTATTAAGAGAATGAACAACTTTTTCTGCCCCTCCATTTACATAATACCAATCATGAATTAGGGCTTTCTTCATTTTCTGTTTTTATATTAAAAAAATAAGCAAAAATAGTAATTAAGAATATACTAAAAATTGGATATAACCCTCCTCCTCTTATTAAACTTAATATAGGCAAAGATACATTTATCACTAAAAAATATACCCAGATTGTTTTAAAAAAATTCGATCTTAAGCCTAAAACAGCTATAATAAACTGTACAAAGCCAAAAAAGAAGGAAAATAACAGTGTAAACCATCCAAAGTCAACAAACAATGTTCCAAAAAAAGTTAAATACACATGCCCCCTTGGATGGTATTTTGAAAAGTTAAAAATGTCAATTTGCGATAGATTTAATTTGTTCGTTAATTTTACTATTGGGAAAAAAGTATAAACACCATAACCGAGTTCTCTTTCTTTTAAATTCATAACATAATCTAATTCATAAAGTCCATGAGTTACATACTGACCAGTATGTGTAAACAATATAATTCCATTATTTAATAAGGTATTGTTTTGGTTTATAAACATCTTTTCTCTTACTTCTTTTTTTATTGGTACGAAATCATTGTATCTTGACTTTGCCAAATCTTCTGCCCAGTATTTTTTTGAAGTGCTTTCTGTCATTCTTTTATCTATAACTTGAAATGAAATAATCATTAAAGCAATAAAACCAAAAAAAACCTTGATCAAAAAAATCTTTTTGGTTAAAATTATTCTATTTTTTGAAATAAGTATAGAAATTACAATAAGCAAGAAAAGTATAAAAAAGAGTTTTCTTGTCCCAAATAAAATACTTTCAGGGACAATCAATGAAACTAAAAAAATTGATATTATCCAATAATACTTATTGCGAGAATTACTAACAACATTCATTATCAAAGGCATAAAATATAATCCTTTAAATGTTGAAAGTATAGATAATACTATTGGAGTGAATTTAGAACTAGATGAAGATAGGCCTTTATTTAAATAAAATGTATTATTGAAGGATAGTCCTCTAAAATAAAAAAGATCTACGTATCTACATATAAAACCTATTGTAATCAATATAACTACTACATTAAATATAAATTGGTTTTTAATCTTTAATTTTCTGATAGATTTTTCAGGTATTTTTTTACACAAAAAGTACCCAGATAACAAACAGATGTAGTTAAGAAATAAAAAAAATAACACCCTCGCACTAATAGGATTGATTGGCTCCATAGGTGTAGTGAAATAAAAAATGAGCCATATTAGAGGTCCACAAAATAAGCTTAAAAGAAACTGTTTGTCAGTCATAGTTTATGAAAAATTTAAATCCATAAAAACAACTACAAAATAGTGTAAAGATAAATTCATAAATATTGATTAAATTAGTTATGTTTTCTTTTAACTCTTTCTTTAAATTCAAGTTCTTGTATTATTTTATTCAATCTATTATAATTATTTATTTTTCACAAACATGAGAAAGGTTTTCTCCAACATATTGAAACGCAATTTTTCTTTTAATATTCTGTATTATTACGACTATATAATTTTTTGATAATTATGGCTTCAAATCAAAAGCTATAGAAAGACGTTTTTATTATGCCTTAAAGATATTTATAAAAACAAAATGATAATCTTTTTTGTTAAACTTTTGAATACATCATTAATTGAATTCAAAATAATAATAACTTACAGTTAAGACATAAAACGAAATTATTGAAACAATGGATTTTTTAAATTTAATATTTTTAAGATATAAACTATAATATTGAATTAAACAAGCTGTGCAAATTACTGTATAATGTAATAATACCAACATTTTTAAATCAAGTTGACCCTTCAAAACATACAATATAACAGATGCTACAAAAACTAACCCTAAAAATCTAATATTATTTTTGGGTGCTAAATTTTCTCTATCAACAATGCTTGAGTTCAATGCACTAGCAATCCACATTACCATCTGTGCAGATAATAAAAAATATACTCCTTTATTTATTGGATAAGTCTCAGAAAAAAATTCGGAAAAATACCCAACAAAAGATGGGGCTAGAAAGAAAATAGCAATAGATAAAACATAGATAAACACAAAAAAAAGATAGTAGTACTTGTCTAGAATCAATGGATCTAAAGTATATATTTTTTTAAAAAAGGTAATATTAATTACTTGGTGAATCATAACGACAACAGCTGCAAGTCTAAAATAGTATGCATAAATACCTACCGTTTCAAAATCAAAAAAAAATTCAACCAATATTCTTCCTGATGTGGTAATTAAAAATATTAAAAAAGTAGAGAGCAAAAGATGCATACTAAATTTTAAAATAAATCTGTACTTAGTTATTGATATTAGTCGTTTGTATTTCAAACAATTTATAATACCATATAACACATAAATTAAACAATAGATTCCTATGAATATATTTATTGTTTTAATGTTTATTTCAACTATTTTAAAAAGAGATAAAACATAAAATATTAATAGAACAATATAAACCCCAGAATCCAATATTACAGCATATATTGATTTTTCATGAGATTTTAACTGTGTTGAATAAAATACCTGATTAGCAATAATATAAGATACATTAAATGCCAAATAAAAATTAACATCTAGTTGAAAGAAAAAAAACAAAATTTGATTAATCACAAATGGTATTAATAGCACTACTGAGTGCATCTTAAAAGACGATTGTAAATGTAATTGCTTTTGCCGTAATATAAAATAAGGATATGCTCCTGGAACCCCTAGGTTAATAACTGTATTTACCACCATACCGAGACCAGCCAGAGCATACTCTAAAATACCAAAGTCTTTATTTGACAATAAATCGGCAAGTAATAAAGGTAAAAAATAGACAGTAGCTTTTGCTATTGAAAATATAACACCAAATAAAGCATGTTTTTTTAGTATCCTAATTAGCATCAAAAGATTATTTTTTTACACCACATTTATAATTAGACATGTTTATATAATTTTTTATCATAATCTGTTTTTGACAGTCGTTCTAAAACCAAAAATAAAGGAATTATAAAAGAAAAAATTAAGACACCATGTTGTCTATATAGATATGATTCAAAAAAATTAGCAATTGTAAAAAAAGCTACTATGTATATATTGTAATTATCTTTTATTGATGAAAAATTAATCAACATTAATATTAATATTAAAAAAAATACGCCTCCAAAAGCACCTGTTTTCAAAAACTCACTCATATATTGGTTATGGTTATTAAAATCTCCTAAAATAGCTCTCTTAAAATTTACTTTTTTGTAACTTTCAAATAAAACATCTTTAAAATCTCCTGTACCAACACCAAAAGGAAAATGCTTCTTAATTTCTTTAAAAGAAAGGTAATTAATTAAAATCCTTTGTTCTAAAGTGTTATTGGTTAGTGTAACACTATTTTTAGTTATAATAGTTTCTATATCAAAATCCATTGTTCTTAAAACTACATCCGTTCGTTCCTTAATTTGAGGTGTAAACGCTAAAAAAAACACTGTTAAACCTATAAAACTTAATAATAAAAACCTATATCTCCCTATTTTGAATTTATACAAAAAGATACCTTTTATTAAAAGCATTAAGAATAATGTAAAAAAAGAAGTTTTGTTTGTTAATAGTATAATGAAAAATAAAAATAAAAATAAAAATAATGTATTTAATAATACTTGAGTTTTAATCTGTATTTGACTAATACAATGTAACATTGGTATTAATAAAATAAACATAATGTAAAATTGACTTATTCCTAATTTATCATTTATTACGTACAGTACAAAATTGCTTAGAGGTCTTTCTTCTATGAAAACATGAATTATTATGTAATATACAAATACAAATACGATACAATATTTTAATGTATTTAACATTTTCAAAAACTTAAAGTAATCAAGTTTTTCTGATAATAATATTGCTGGCATAAATAGTATTGGCAACATCACGTTTATTCTCCTTAAGCCAAAATCAATGTTATTTGAATAAATAAGACCCAGAACTTGTATAACAAAAAAAAACATGTAAATCAACACAAGCTTGTTTGTTCTTATTATTTTTATTTTATTTTTAAGATTCTGTCTATGATCTAAAAAAAAAAATATCAATAATAAAAAAACACTTATAGAGTTAATAGCATAAGATACCATAAACGAGTATAATATTAGCATTAATAAATACACATAAATACGCTCTCTATTTTCTAAAAAACTATTAATCAATTTCAACTATTTTTTTTACTAATATGTTAGTGAAAATATCATCTAAAATAATGCTGTCTTCATATTTTACATCTAAAGCTAAGTAATTAATAAATGATGGGCTTCTTATAATCCCTTGGTCAAGTTTTAAAGGGATACCTCCTGTTGAGTTTTTAGTATGAATTTCTATTTCATTAAAAATACAGTTATTACACCTATTAATCCATAAGCCTGATAAAACTTTCTCTTCTCCTTTTACACTATCTTGCATACCTGTCATAAAATTGGTTGAACCCTGAGCATATTTATTAATAACCATTTTATTAAAGACGTGACCACTTCCAGTTATGTATGCACCATGTCGATCTGATGAATCAATATACACTTCATCAATGGTAACATTTACTGGGTTTTCTCTTAATCCATCAATTGCTAAAGCTGCATGGTTATTTTGATACTTAATGTCACCAGAGGCTAAATCTTCAACTTTTAAATATTTAATATGTAAATCTTTAGTCCCTTTATAGATATGACACCCTCTACTCTTTGATTTTGATAAATTTTTAATAGGATTTGATTTAATGATAATAGAATCTACATTAATATTATCAGAATGATATGTCCCAAATCGATCAAACAAAATCAATGATCCTCTTAAATTAATATCCTTTGATCGCTCACCTTTTTCATTTGTAATATGTAATAAATTAAATTCAGCATTATCAAAGTATAAATCAACATTTTTTCTGGAATCTAAAATCAAATTAAGCCCATAATAGCCTTTAATAAATTTTATTGTTATCTCATTACTTTCAGCAAAATCAATTAATGAAGTTATTAAAGATTTTCCTGTTTTGGGATGGATTTTATTATTGAGGGAATCTGGATATATACCATAACGTCGAGAATCTCCAATTTCATGCAGTGAGTCAATGACATAATTGGTTTCATTAATCGATTTATTTTTATTGCTTACAACCTTTATTTTTTGACTTGTCTGAGAGCTACATGCTAATACAAGGAATGTTAGCAATATTAAACTTTTAATAATCTTTATCATTCTAAATAGTTTTAATAGATTTAAAATCCAATAAGTATATATATATAACAATCCAATAAAGTAAACTTGCTGAAGCCCCTAAATGAAATGTTTGCGTCATCATACATAAAAATATCAATACAATATACGCGAAATGAGCTGTCTTGTATTTAATGCTTAAAAAGAATATTAAACAAATAGGGGTGAAATAATATAAAAAACCTAAGAGTCCATTATCCAATAAAAGCATTAACCAACCATTCTCTGCACTGTTGTCTATTACACTTCTAAAATATCCACTATTTCCAAAAATTTTATGAAAAATATTATAATCCCAATAAAAGTTTATCGCTGTCTTCCAATAGTAAAAACGTCCTAAATTAGATGAGTCTGTAATACTTAGTGCTGCCTTTAATCTTATAATAGATTTTTCGCTAATGAAATAATTGAAACTAACAATTGCTCCTAAAAAAATTAAAAACATTGCCAAAAGCCCTTTCTTACTCTTCAAAAATTTAATGAAATTATATTTTTCTATAAAATGTGTCATCAATATGAGTACACAAATAATCATACCTAACCGACCGTTTGCTAATACTGATAACAAAATAGCAATTATTAGCATCTTTAAATTATCTCGAAAAATTAATGCTACTCCTATAGCAAATTGTGCTAAAGCTAGTGGTCCTTCAAAAAGAGCTTTAGCTCTAAATAAACCTATATTTCCACCAAAAAACTTGGGGTCTAACGCTTTTAACCCCCACTGAGTTTCTCTAGACACAGCAAACACATAGCTTTTACTAAAAACCTCGTATATGGCTAATATTAAAATTAGATATATAAGGTACTTTAAGACTTTTTTTAAAAAAAACAAATCTGAAGTAATTATTATAGTAGCAGTTATAAGTGTGAAATAAACATTTATTCCACTCAACGAAAACCAAAAAAAAACGGAAACAAAGGCCATGCAAACACCCAATATTATATATTGAAGAAAGTCTTTTAAAATATTTAATCTGGGGTATAAAATAATTTTAAAAAAATAAAAAATAAAACTGATTAGTAAAACAATGTTTCTAAATTTCGTGTTTAAGGTGAGACCTTCAACCAAATAAGAAAAATTAAAACTGAGTAAAATTAAAACAATAGTAGCTTTACCAAAAAAAACAGAAATACTTTTAGCTGTAATATTTACCATTCAATATTATTGTTTTTTTTTGTAAACCTCTTCTACTAAATCAAAATCATCTACTTTTTCTAACTTTTTTTTGACTTTCTCAAAACTATTATCTATAAATCTTAGTTCTTGACTTACATACATACCAAGATTATTCAAATCCTTTGAAATAACACTTCCTCCACCAATATGAACTGCGTTGGCTATCTTAACACCTGGATTAAATATGCAACCAGAACCAACATATACATTGTCTCCAATATGTATTTCACCATCAATTCTAATTCTATCTTTACCAATATTAGCATGATAATACCCATGTGTCCACATCTGAGATCTAACACCTGCTATGATTGAAAAATTGCCAATGCTTATCCCTTGTGTTAAATCTATATGATGACCTGTAGTTATTTTTGTTAATTCTCCCAAAGTAAGTTTACTTTCCCCAAAAGTTATTCCTTTTCTTCCTCTGGTAAAATAGTTTTTATTACCTATAGCCGCTCTATCCTTTAAAAGAACATCAAACGGCCCTTTCAAAATATTTAAATAACCAATTCTTACGTTGTTTGCTAAATTCAATTTATCAACTATAATCAAGTTAAAATGTCCAATCTTTACATTTTTTTCAATTGAAATACTCTTAGATATAATAAATGAAAATCCTATTTTAGTTTTTAAACTTACTTTATGCCCTAGAGATTTTAATACTAAAACCCCTAAAAATGAAGGTAATATAAACACTAAAAAACCAGCTATAATTCTTATCAAAACCTATGTTCTATTATATAATTAAATGCTTGAACGACATCATCAATATTATCTTCTGACATTGAGTAACTACTATAATACGGATCTGAGATAACTCCATTAAAACTCGTATTGTTCAACAAATTTAGAAAATCTATTTTTTGCTGTAATGATAATTTTGGGAATTCATCATTTTGAATTTTCGAAATATGTGTTTGAAGCGCCCCAAAGCGCTCCATAAACAAGCAATTATATGCTCTATTAAAAAAAACTTCGACTAAAGTTAAAATAGGCTTGTTAGCAAAAATGCACTCTAAAGCTATGGTACCATTAACTGTTGTAAATAAATCAATATCATTAAAAATTGCATCCATAGTCACATCACTTCGAAGCATTTCCACATTGGATGTTCCTTTGATAAATTTAATTAACTCCAGAGACAATTCATATTTAGATTTTGGATTTGGCTTTATGTATAAAATTTGTTCTTTGCTTAAATTACTTGCTAACGATTTAATACTCTCTAGCTGATTCCTTCTAGGCCTTCCCCATACATCAATATTTGCTTCAGGCTGTAAATGCAATGGATACAAAATTGAAAATACATTTTTGTCAATTTCAGTAGTAGCTAAACTATCCCAATTTAAAATATTTTGCTTTTTTTGTTTTTCAATTCTAAATTTAACTAAAGGGGATGGAGTGTTGTATTTTTCTCCTAAAATAAAACCTTTAAGAATTTTTATTTTGTCTTTGTATATCTTTTCTTTATTTATAGAAACTTTCTTCATGTAATTTGGCTTTGAAGACCTTTCTATTATAGAGTTAATAATTGTAGTTGCTTCATCTTTACTCAAAGACTCCTTACTTCCTAAAAAAGGCTCTACAGTATCAAACTTGTAAAACGAAAAACGACCAGAAGGATAACGACAAGATGTAGGATGTAAAAAAAGCAGCCCTCTTTCCTTACATATTTTTATTGCTAGTAACTCATGAAACACAGTACTCTCACCAAAAGTGATATCAGGAATAATATGATCTATAAGAGATTTTATTTCTTGATAATAATAATAGAAATATGTAGTGTCTTTTTTGTTAAAAAAATTCAACTGTCTATCAGATTCTAATATTTGACTTAAATCAATATTATCATCTATATCATCCTTTCCCGAAGGATATGGTATAATACTTATTTCACCTACTTGAGGTAAAAAGTTAGGATTTTGAACTATCCAATAAATTTCATGACCTTGCTTTTCTAATTGAGCTGCTATTAAATCAAGAAAATAAGTCTTATAACGGTTTTCAATAAAAAGCAACTTCATTGTTTTCTTACTTTTCACTATTGAATCAATTCAAAAGACAATGGTGTTCCTTTTTCTATATCACTCATAGTTTTTTTTCCTAAAACTTGATTTAAAAATTTTGGATGTAATCCATATCCAGGTCTAATTGATCGCACATTTTCTAAAGTTATCGTGTCTCCTTTCTTCACATCTTCAACAACAAACAGAGATCTTGCAAATTTTCTATTCTTTTTTACCTTTTCTGAAAGGTCATAAGAAACTTTACCTAATAGTTTCTCTGTGTCTCTAACACGATCTACCATTTCAGTAAACTCATCAACATCTAAAGAAAAATCGGCATCAGGCCCTCCAATACTTTTATCTAAAATAAAATGTTTTTCTATTACTTTTGCACCCAAACTCACAGCAATTGTTGGTGCCAAACTTCCTTGTGTATGATCACTGAAACCCACTTCAACATTAAAGCGGTTTTTTAAATCTGAAATAGTATTTAAGTTTGCTAATTCTAAAGGTGCTGGATATGCTGAAGTACATTTTAATAAAATAATATCATTATTCCCTACCTTTCTACAAGTGTCAACAGCAAGTTTTATATCTTCTTCTTGAGCTATTCCCGTAGATATAATAATGGGCTTGCCTTTAGATGCTGCATACTCTATTAAAGGGATATCTTGTATTTCAAAAGAAGCAATTTTATAAGCAGGCACGTTTAATTCTTCTAAAAAATCTACAGCAGTGAAATCAAAAGGTGATGAAAAACAAATCAAGCCTTCTTCTTTAGCCACATCAAAAAGTTCTTTGTGCCACTCCCAAGGCAAATGTGCTTCTTTATATAATTCATACAAAACTCTACCATCCCAGAGAGTTCCTTCGTTTATTTTAAAATAATCTTTGTCGCTATCTATCGTAATTGTATCTGGTGTAAAAGTTTGCAATTTAATAGCATCCGCGCCAGCTTTTTTAGCCGCACGTATAGTCTCTTTTGCAATATCTATACTTCCATTATGATTAGCAGATAGTTCTGCAATAATAAAACAAGAATTATCTCCAATTTCTTTATTCCCAATGTACATTCTTCTATGTGGTTTTAATCTCTAAGTAATTTACAAATATACTTAAAACATTCTTCTCCATTAACCAAAAAATCACTAGAATAGATAAAACCTGCTTTCTCAAACACTTTCTTAGAACCAATATTATTTTTTTTAATGTAAGCAGTAATTTCCTCAAAAGCTGAATAACTTTTAATATAAGAAATACCATGTCTTATAAGATCCAAACCTAAATTCATACCCCTAAATTTTTCATCAATCGATATACCAATTACACCTTCAGAATTAAATTTCACTTGACCTATTGGCTGTATTTGGTGTTTATCAGAATGTTCTAATACTAATAAAAAATTATTATTCGAATTTAATTGATTATTAAACCACTCAGTATGAACTTCTATCGATATTTTGTCTTTATTAAATGACATTTCTCGTGTAAAACTATCATTTGCCCAATCAAAAAACAATAATAAATCCTCTTTTGTCGCTTTTCTAATTCTGAATTCCCAGTTAATTTGTACTTTTTTAATTTTACTTAATAGTCTCTCTTTTATTCTGTTATCAAAAAGTTGATTTTGATTTTTTATGTAGTTAGTTGTTTCAATCGTTTCTATAGCTAAATTAATTTTAGCTTCAAACTCTTTGGTTGTATAGGAGGCAAAGTCTCCTCCTGGATAAATTACTAGTTTTTGCGAAAATCCTTTATAAACTAGTTTTTGATTTTCGACAAAATACCCACTTAGAATAGGCATCTTAACACAACATAATTCATACAAAATAGTACTTGCAGGTGCTATAGCGAAGTGTGAAACCTCCATTAATTTTAACAGACTATCTTCAGAAAGGTTTCTATAAATGAAAATAGTTTCTTTATTTTCTTCAAAGAGTTTAAAAACCTTCTTATGATTATAAGCCCCTCCTAAAACAACATGAATTTCCCCAACCGTTTTAACCCTTAATAAAGCTTTTACTGATTTTAAGGTTAAATCATAAGGGTCAGCTCCTCCAAAACAGACAAACACTGAATTTATATTAGTAATTTCTCTTTCTTTTTTTGCTGTTTCTAAAAATCCAGGACGCAATAATGCATATTTTGTTCCTAATGCCAACTCAGTATAAGCTTCTTTTTTATAATCTATCTCTTTAAGAAATGGTGAGTGGTTAATAACTAAATCTGCAAACATATGCTCATTGGCTAGGTCATCTATATAAATCAATTTAAAGCCTAGCTGTTTTATAGCACTTTGGTATGTTGAATCAAAATGATATCCATCAGCTATAATAGTATAATATTGAGAAGGAAAATAGCCACTTATCCATTCTGGTTCCTTATCAATCGTAATCAATTCGGGTATAATTTCAATCTTATAATCCTTAGGTATAACATCAAAAGCCGATTCTTCTTTGGTTAGAAATACCACATCAAAATGATCTTTTAAGATTTCTACCAGACTAAACAATCTATATAAATGACCTAAACCAGTTGTAGCATTTCCATCAGCCCTGAAGAGTATTGTTTTATCCATTAATTTAAACGTTTAAATCCTGAATGACATACTGGACCTTCTAATAAATCCAAAATGTTTTTATTTCCTTTCTCACATTCTGAAATTGTTTTATAAACGCCATCTAAAGCATCTAAATAATCTGTAATATTATAGTCTTTATGTTCAGTACAAGCATAGAAGTTTGTACTCGCTAAAAATCCTTTTTTAAGCATTTCCTGAGCTACAAAAGTTTTGTACTCCATGGCTTTCTCACTTTTAAAACCGTAAGTACTTAATGCTGGCATTCCAGACACTTCAATATCTAAGTTATGAGTTTGAGCTAAAGATTTCCATTGTGTTTGTATTTTTTTTCCTTGTGTTGTTATAATATCCCATGATTTCATTTTGTGCATAACCTCAAGGGTTTTTAACGAGGCCGTTGGCCCAATACGTTCAGTCCAAAAAGTACTACTAATAAAGGAAGTTTGAGCTGCTTCCATAACAGCCTTTATACCTACTACAGCGGTTAATGCATAACCATTTCCAATGGTTTTTCCATACATTGCTATATCTGGCTCAACACCATATTTTTGATAAATCCCACCATAAGTTTCTCTAAACCCTGAAGTACATTCATCAAAAATCAATACAATATTACGTTTCGTTGCCAGGTCTCTAACCTTATATAAAAAATCATCTTCTGGTCCAAAATTTCGCACTACTTCCATTTTAATAACACCAATATCATTAGTGTCTACGATAGAAAGTAACTCTTCAAAATCATTATAATTAAAAGGATATACGGTATTCTTTAAATTTTTTGGCACTCCTTTTGGATTTAATCCAGAGAGTAAATGGCTAGATAATTCGTCGCCATTATTATGATTTGCTGAAAGGTACCAATCATGCCATCCATGATAACCACAAATTGCAACTTTATCTTTTCCTGATGCCGCTCTAGCGATTCTTATAGCAATAGAATTAGCTTCTCCACCACTTCTAGCAAATCTAACCATATCTGCCCAAGGGTTAATCTCTACTAATTTTTCTGCAAGAGCAACTTCTTCAGGACAGTTGAAAGTACTCATATTACCCTTTTTTACTATCTCTAAAACAGCATTGTCAACCTCATCATTTCCGTAACCTAAAGTGTTTGTACCAATACCCATAATACACATATCGGTATATTCTTTACCATCAAGATCCCATACTTTACAACCTTTTGCCTTTGAAAAATAAGAAGGCCAGTTGTCTGGTAAAAACATTTCTGGTCGTTTCGACAGCAACATGGTTCCACCAGGAATCAATGTTTTTGCTTTTTTATATAAATCTTGTCCTGTTCTATTACTCATAGGTTTTAAAAATAGTTTAAAGTGTAAAATTACCAATTGTTTTTTTCTTATTTAAACAATATATAGTATTCTTCGTTTTTTGAAATGTATTAACAATATCTTTAAAAGATTGTCTATATAATAACCAAAAATATACATAAATTTACATCCTTAAATTTTCTAACTAAAAGAGCTTTTTTAGTGTAATTTTCACCTATCAATACAAACCGTAATTTCGAACAAATGGAAAAAATAACAATAGACGAAAAAACCTCCGAATGGCTTGATGCGGCAAGAGGGTTTTCTGCAATAATAGTTTTTATTGCCCATTTTAATCAAATTTTTAATCTTCCTATCAAAGGTCTCAATGGTTTTTATCATCTTTTCTTTGGTATCATCGCAAGATATGGTGTAATTGTTTTTTTTATTTTAAGTGGATTTTTAATTACTGTAAGTATAATAAATAATATAAATAAAAATCTTAGGTTTAATGAATTTAGTTTTTTTCTTAATAGATTCACTCGTATATATCCACCTTATATTTTTTCCCTTATATTATGTGTAGCCATTTTTTTTATAGCTCAGTATTTTCATTTACACGGTTTTGAATCGTTTAGAACTCCCTCTGATTTATATTTAGCAAGAGAAAAATTCTCTCTAATACCTGATGCATATTATAAAGCACTATTTTTATTAAACAATTTTATCTCTGGTTTTCCTTCTACCGTTAATATGAATGGGCCATTATGGACGATAACTTATGAATGGTGGCTGTATATCTTAGCAATGTTTTTTGCTATTTGGGTTAAGAATAAGGGATATATTAAAGGAACTCTACCGTTTATAATTATTGTTATTTACCTTTTTTATACTTCAAATTACGGTTTTTTATGGTTTTCAACCTATTGGATAATAGGTTCTATTGCTGCATTAGTATATTCAAGCAAATACAAACTTAGCATAAGAATTTCACTTCCTTTATTGATAATACTATTGTCCATTTCTTTAATTTATATTAGTAATGACTGGAAAATCTTAGTTCCTACCAATGAGAATACTTCTTACGCATTTCAACTAATAATTGCAATAATTTTAACTTTAGCTTCGAGTATATCCTTTTTAAGATGGAATACGTTCACAATGCTTTTTAAAAGAAGTGCGAAGTATAGTTATACTTTATATGTTATACATTTCCCTCTTCTTTTGTTATCTTTTAGTTTTCTTCACAAAACATATCAAAAAGAAAGTAATATAATTAGATTTATGCTATTTTTTTTAGTAGTGGCAGTAATTTTATTTATTTCATGGTTTTTATCTAAATTTCTAGAAGACAGAAATATTTACAAGAAATTAATAACAAAGCTAATAAAACAAAAACTTAATTAAACACAATAGCTCAAACATTGCAATCTTTAATTTAAAAAAAACATTGACTACTGTTTTCTAAAATATTTCTGTTTAGTAATGTTAATTCTTTCTAAATCGCGTCTACTTTTTATTTTTTCTATCGATCATTGATGATTTATCAACTTATCTTCATTATAACACCTTATTACATTGTTAAAATAGAATGTTTATAGATTTTCTCTATGTTCATAGCTAATCGTTTGTACATCATAAATTATACTACGGCTTTTTATTTCATCTTAACGCTCTACTTATAGTGCTCTTATAAATACCTAACTCTTTTGCTGTTTGAATCATGGCATAGTTCACTTTTAAATAAATCTCTATTTGGCACCTTTGAGAATCGTTTAATTAAATATAATTCATTGGTAATTATTGTTTTTTAAATGTCAGAAGTTGGCTCAGAAATTTTTATTAAATTAGTTTTTCTTTATTTTTTTAAATTTCAAGTATGAAAACTTCTTATTTTTTTATTTTATTACTATTCTTCTGCTGTAACCTTCTTGGTCAAGCCCCAGAATGGGTTATTGCTGTTGGTGTAGAAATTAAATATTCTAAAACTGATACTGAAGGTAATATTTATGGCGTTGGAGTATTTAAGGGTACTGTAGATTTTGACCCAAGTGATGCGGTTTTTAATTTACAGACTTCCTCAACAAAAAACAATATGTTTATTGTTAAATATAATAATTCTGGAAATTTTGTTTGGGCAAAAAGTTTAGGTAACAATGAAAACGATGAAGCTATAATTGATTTTGAACTTTATAATAATGAACTTTATATTCTAGGCAGTTTTAATGGAACTGTAGATTTTGACTTTAGTTCTAATGAAAATAATATCACAGCGGATAATGATCTTTTTTTAGTAAAATACTCAACAGATGCAGGTTTAATTTGGGCTGGTTCATTCGGTGGAAATGCTAGTTTCAGTAATTCTTTGAAGAATAGATTAGATTTAGCAATAAATAGTTTTGATAATAGTCTTTATATAAGTGGTAATTTCAGTGGTACAGCAGATTTTGATTTGACTACTAATATTTTAAATAAAGACGCAGGAGTAGGAAGAGACATTTTTTTAGTAAAATATAATTTAAATAGTGAGCTTATATGGTGTAAAACTGCAGGCGGAGATACCGGTCTTGGAAGCTTAAATTCTATCTCGTTTGACGCTGATGGTAATGTTTATGGAGCTGGAATCGCTAGTGGACAAAATTTTGATCTAGACTTTAGTCCAAATGAAAATCTAATATCATCTAATTATTTTGATTTTTTATTTATTGTTAAGTACGACATAGATGGCAACTTTATTAGTACTTCTGAAATTAATTATTCAAATGTGGAAACTTGGGCTCTTTCAATAAAAGTTAGTACTAACAATACTGTTTTTGTATCAGGAAAATCCGGATACTTTTCAGCTGGTTCTTTTTTCTCTAGCAATACTATTAGGGTTTATAACGATTCATTAAACACATTGCTATGGCATCTCCCTATTATAGGCCCAAACTCAGTCTCTTACCCTGCATTTCTAACTAATCTTGAAACAACTAGCAATAATGATATCCTTTATGGAGGTAGTATCTCTCTCGGAACCACAGAAATGCCTTTTTTATCTAAATACGACTCTAACGGAAATTCCTTATTTATAAATAGCGATTTGCAAGAGAATGATACATTTACGCATAATCAAACAGGGGAGTGCCATGGCTCTTTATCTAGTCTTTTTTTATTTTCTGATGATTCTTTTGTGATTTTTGGCAATTTAACCCATACTGGCCCTCCTCCATATATGGCTATTGATTTAGATATATCTCAAGAAGGGGAACATTATATTTCTACTAATAACACCTATGCCAATGGTTCTCTCTTTTTTATGGCTAAGTATAATAGTGACTTTTCTTTAAGCACAACAGATTATTCCCTACTTAATAGTTTAAAGGTTTTTCCTAATCCAACAAATTCTATAATATATTTATCTTCTCCATTATTAGAGAATGATGGACAAATAACGTTGTACAATATATTAGGTAAGGAAATTTTTAATGAAAAAGTATATTCTCCTTTAAATAATCATCAAATAGATATTAAGTTTTTAGAATCAGGGATGTATTATATTAAGTATAAAACAGGTTCAAACTCTGAAACAAAAAAGATTATTAAGAACTAAAATAGATTTAATCTTTGTCTAAAGATTTTATAAAACCCTCATTTCTAATAATATTACTATTTAACGAGTGAATATTTTTATTTTTTATGTAGTAATCTGCGTAGGTTTTCCAATCTTTTTCTAAACCTAATGCGCTAATCATTTTGACAATAACTTTAAAATCTTGTGGTTCATCTACCGTTAATCGGACATGATTATAGTTATAATCCAAACCATGATTGTCCGATTTAAATAGTGAACCTCCTTTATAAGACGAATTATTTCTAATATAAGGGGTTACATGTTCTCTATCAGATTTTAAATTAGTTTCTTTCCATGCTTTTTCCAAAGCAGAAAATTTAAAAACCTCTACATCTTGACCGTCAGGATAAAGTTCCTCGATGGTATTTGCATAATAATCTAAATCTTTTTCTTTAGCACTATTAACTACTTCATCTATTAAAGCAGGATCTATTAAGGGACAATCAGCTGTAAGCCGCACAATAAAACTGGGTCTAATATCTTTTACAGTTTGGTAAAAACGATCTAACACATCATCTTCACTGCCCCGATGATACTTTACATCTAAGTTATCTGCTAAATTTACAATACCATCATCTTCTTTATTTCTAGTTGTAGCAATATATATATCATCGACTAATCGTGCTTTTTTAATACGATCAATATGAATTTGTAAGAGTGTTTTTCCTTCTATCTTCTTCAGAACTTTATTGGGTAATCTTGTAGAACCTGATCTTGCCTGTGTAATAACAATTACTTTCATATTAATTCCAATTTGAAGGGTTTAGCAATTCTTCTTCTGTAACATCTATAGCATCAATAATGTCATGAGGAATATTAACTTTCTCATTACAAATACTAATGTTACTTAATAATTGTTTCACGCTTTCAACCCCTATTAAAACATAGTCTATATACTTTTTTTGAAGGACATATTGTAGCGCTAAAGCTTCGGTATTAAGAACTTCTTTTTCTTTAACACTTTCTAATGTTTTTAGATATGGCATCAAAGGAATAAGTTTTTCATGTAGCTCAGCATCATTATTCTTAAAAAAGAGGCCTTGCAAAAACACAGAACGTGTATGAACCTCTATCCCTTTACTTTTTGCTTTTTCTAAAAGTTTTTTTCTTTTAGACTGGTTATCGAATAGGTTAAAGGGAATTTGAATAAAATCAAAATTGCTATAGTTAGAAATTATGTCTTCAATTTCGTTATTTGAATAAAGAGAGATGCCCGCTTTTTCTATAAAACCTTTTTTTTTAGCCAACAATATTTCATCATAAAAACTCACGTTATTTTTAAAACTTTGATAGTTGTGAAACATATATCCAAAAAGGTGATCAGCCCCTAAAATTTTACAGTTTTTTAAAATATGATTTAAAAGCTCATTGTCTTTTAATGAATGCCCAGCATCTAATTTAGTTATAATATTGAATCTTTTTTGAGGGTTCTCTTTTTGAAATTTGCCAATCACTTCTTGAGAATCTCCATAAGCCTCTGCTGTATCTAATATTCTAATTCCGTTATCAAAGGCAACGTGCAGTATATCAAAAGCTTTTTCTAATGAGGGCTTACCAGTTAAGTTATTAATCCCATAATTTAGACCTAGTTGAACGGTTCCTAAAATAAGTTTATTTGTCATTTTCTTTTACCATTCTTAATGAGTTACATACTTCCCCTTGGTAAACACCACTATTTTCTATCACTGATTCTATTCTAAAACCTATTTTTTCATATAGTCTTATGGCATTACTATTACTTTCAATTACTCCCAAAGTAATTTTGGAAAGTTTTATTTCTTCAAAACAATACTCTATAATCCGCATAGAAGCTTCTTTGGAATACCCTTTTCTCCATTCACTTCTATCTCCTATCATTATTCCGTATTCTCCAGAATTATTAACTTTATCAATTGGGTCAATCTTAATATTACCTATATGTTTATTAGACTCTTTAAGATGAATAGCCCAAAATAAAATGTTTTTTTCTTCTTGTTCCTTAAGATAAATTTTTAATTCTTCAATAGTATAATTACCTCCTGTTTCTAAGTACTTATATACCTCTACATCATTTAACCAATCAACATATCTATTTGATAAATGCTTTAATGTCAATGGTCGCAGCAATAATCTTTTTGTTTCTAAGTCAATGGTCTTCATTTGACAAAACTTAATACCTTCTCGACAACAAATATTTGTTCTTCATTAGTTAAGCTTGGGTACATTGGTAAACTAATACATTTTGAATAATAACTTTCAGCATTATTTAAATTGGCACTTTCATATCCAATTTCCTTATAGTACGGTAATGTGTGAATTGGTATATAATGTATCTGAGCAAAAATACGATGTGTTCTTAAATAATCATACAACCCTTTTCTGTTCTCAACCTCAATAACAAATAAATGATGTGCATTATAAGCTCCACTTGGCAAACTTTGGTACTTTATTTTATCTTGAAAAGCCTGTTTATAATTGTCTGCTATTTCATTCCTTCTTTTAACTCCTTTATCATTTTTAGAAAGTTGAGTAATTCCTAAAGCAGATTGAATATCTGTTAATCTATAATTAAACCCTAGTTCTTGCATCTCATAAAACCACCCTCCTTCATTTTTACTCATATTATTCTTTGTAATACCATGAGTTCTCAACATTGATAGTTTCTTATAAAGCTTCTCCGAATTAGTAGTAACCATACCTCCTTCCCCACAAGCAATATGCTTTACTGGATGAAATGAAAACACACCAATATCTGCATAAGCCCCATTACCGCAAGTCTGCTTCACAGCCTTAGAATCTGTGAAATATCCACCTGGAGCATGACATGCATCTTCAATAATCCATAAATCATGTTCCTTAGCTACAGTTTTAAATGCTTCTAGATTAACTGGTAATCCAGAAAAATCTACAGGGATAATTCCTTTGAAAAACCCTTTTGGTTTGCTTTCAATAAGATCCTTAGTACTTTGTAGAGATAATAGATATGTTTCTGAATCAATATCAGCAAACCAAACTTCTCCACCAGCATATTTTACACAGTTTGCTGAAGCCGCAAAGGTAATAGGTGTTGTAATAACACGATCACCAGGTTGTAAACCCAATGCTAATACAGATAAGTGCAACCCAGATGTGGCATTGTTTACTGCAACTGCGTATTTAGCTCCAACATAATCTGCAAATTTACTTTCAAACTCATTTACTTTGGGGCCTTGCGTTAAAAAATCGGCAGTAAGTGTTTCAACTACAGCATCTATATCATTTTGATCTATATGTTGTCTTCCGTATGGTATTGACTTCATTATGCTGAAAAATTAGAATCTACATGTTCTTTAATTAAAGTTCTGAGAGTTTCAACTGTTTCCCATTCCGCATTTTCACCAGAATTATAGCTGAAGCCTAAAGATACTTTTTTAGCATTAAATGTAGACAAGAAATCTTCTAGTTTCCACATAGGTGTAGTTGGTAAAATCGCATAATACTTACCCAAATCATAAGTGTAAAATGAATCTGAAGGCGTAATCATTTCTTCATGTACCTTTTCTCCTGGTCTAATACCCACAACTAACTTCTCACATTCTGGTCCAATCGCATTCGCTACATCCATAATTTTATATGATGGTATTTTTGGAACAAATAATTCTCCTCCCCAAGCGTGTTCTAAAGCATGCATTACCATATCAACACCTCCTTGCAAAGAAATATTAAATCGAGTCATATTAGGGTCTGTAATTGGCAATGCCCCTTCTTTTTTCTTATTAATAAAAAAAGGAATTACTGATCCATTAGACCCCATAACATTTCCATATCTAACAACAGAAAACTTAATAGGGTTCTCTCCTTTTATATTATTCGCTGCAACAAAAAGCTTATCTGATGTAAGCTTTGTTGCTCCATAAAGGTTTATGGGAGCACAAGCTTTATCTGTTGATAAAGCAACGACTCTGCTAACTTTTGTTTTAAAACAAGCATCTACCACATTTTCGGCACCACCAATGTTAGTTTTAATGCATTCATCAGGATTGTACTCAGCAATATGTACATGTTTCATAGCTGCTGCATGAATAACATAATCAATATGTTGAAATGCCCTAATTAAGCGTTCTTTATCTCTAACATCTCCTATAAAAAATCGTATTTGAGGATATTTATCAACAGGGAACTCCTGAGCCATTTGAAATTGCTTTTGTTCATCTCTTGAGAAAATAACAAGCTTCTTTATTTCAGGATATTTATTTAAAATATGCTTTGTTAATGCTTTTCCTAAGGATCCTGTTCCTCCTGTTATTAATAAAGATTTTCCTTTTAAATCAAACATATGTGTTTATTTACTATTTAATAAAATTGATTGTTTTGGTCTTTGTGCAAAAGTAAAGTATTTCTTTGCTCTACCAAGTCTTATTTGGTTTTCTAAATTATTCTCTTTTAAAATTTGTTTTGCAAATGCAAACCAAGTCATATCTTTTCCATCGCAGCAGTGTTTTATACCATACTTTACAGATTGCATTTTAATTAATTGATAAATATATTTTGATAAATTAATTGTATCTGTTGGGCAACCTCGCTGGTCATCTCTAATAAGTAATTCCGTTTCAGTATTTACTTTACTTAAAATGGTTTTGTAAAAATTATGCCCATACTCTTTTGAATATAACCATGAGGTCCTAATAATAAAATATTTCTTGAATATTTCTTGAATATACTTCTCCCCTTGAAGTTTCGATTTTCCATACTCATTTATAGGGTTAGGAGTATCGCTGATTTTATAGGGATCCTCTTTTTCTCCATCAAACACATAATCAGTTGATATGTGAATTAATACAACTTTCCTTTCTTTACAGACTTGAGCTAAACTTTTAACCCCTTCAGCATTTACTTTAAACGCAATTTCTGGAGTTTTTTCTGCCTGCTCAACATTTGTATATGCAGCACAATTTATACAATAATCAAAGGTGTTATTAATAAAAAAAAGTTTTAATTCTCTCTCTTTTGTAATATCCAATTCTGCTTTAGACACAAAAACAAAATCAAGACCATTATTCTTCTTATCAGAATATAACTCTTTGATGGTTTTTCCTAATTGCCCATTCGCACCTGTTACTAAAACCTTAATACTCATTTACAAAATCTTTAAATGAAGGTAGTTGTTTATCTTTTTCTGATACGATAAGTTTTTCAAAAGGGAAATTCCACTCTATGTTTAAATCTTCATCATTATACAAAATACCTGATTCCGATTCTTTGTTATAAAAATTATCACATTTATAAGAAAAGATAGTATCGTCTTCCAAAACTAAAAAGCCATGCGCAAACCCTTTGGGAATATAAACCTGTTTATGATCAATATCGTCTAAAATGATAGAAAAGTTCTTACCAAAAGTTGGAGATTCTTTTCTAATATCGACACAAACATCAAATACTTTTCCTTTAATAACTTGTATTAACTTCGCTTGGGCATATTCTTCAGTTTGAAAATGCATACCTCTTAAAACCCCTTTTGAAGATTTTGATTGATTGTCTTGTACAAAATTAGCAGTAATTCCTGTTTTTGTTTCAAAGATCTTTTTATTAAAACTTTCAAAAAAAAAGCCTCTTTCATCTTCAAACACTTTTGGTTTTAAAACAAAACATTCTTTTAAATATGTTTCTTCAACTATCATATTATATTAATTGCTGAAGATATTCTCCATAACCACTTTTAAGCAATGGCTTTGCAAGTTTATTAAGTTGAATCTTGTCTATATACCCCATTTTATATGCTATTTCTTCAATACAGCCTATTTTTAATCCTTGCCGTTCTTCAATTACCTGAACAAATTGAGAAGCTTGCATTAGCGAATTAAAAGTTCCTGTATCTAACCACGCAGTACCTTTATCCAAAATTTCCACATTAAGCAATCCTTTTTCTAAATATACTTTATTAACGTCTGTAATTTCTAATTCGCCTCTTTTACTTGGCTTAATCTTTTTTGCAATATCAATCACTTTATTATCATAAAAATAAATTCCTGGAACTGCAAAATTAGATTTTGGTTGTTTTGGTTTCTCTTCAATAGAAATCGCTTTATTATTTTTATCAAATTCTACAACACCATAACGTTGAGGGTCCAAAACATGATATGCAAAAATAATACCTCCATTGGGAACTGTATTAGCTTTTAAAATTTGTTCAAGTCCAGATCCATAAAAAATATTATCTCCTAAGATTAATGCTACACTATCCTTTCCAATAAAATCTTCACCTATTAAAAATGCTTCTGCTAAACCATTAGGGGCCTCTTGAACAGCATAATAAAACCTACATCCATAATCACTACCATCTCCTAACAAGTCTTTAAAATTAGGAGTGTCTTTTGATGTCGAAATAATTAAAATATCATTTATTCCCGCTGACATTAACGTTGTTAAAGGGTAATAAATCATAGGCTTATCATAAACAGGCATCAACTGTTTACTTATTACTTTAGTAAGCGGATGTAAACGCGTCCCAGAGCCTCCTGCCAATATAATCCCTTTCATTTATTCTCTATATTTTTTTATATACCAATCAATTGTTTTTCTTATTCCCGTTTCAAAATTTTCTTCTGCTTTCCACCCTAATTGTTTTTCAATTTTAGTCGCATCAATAGCATATCTATAATCATGACCAGGCCTGTCTTTAACAAACGTAATTTGGTCTTTATATGATTTATCTTTCGGTAATTCTTTATCTAAAAGATCACAAATGACATTTGCAATATATAAATTATCTCGTTCGTTATCTCCTCCGATATTATATGTTTCGCCTGAAACTCCTTTATTAAAAACCAAGTCTATTCCTTTACAATGATCTTTAACGTATAACCAATCACGAATATTATTTCCTTTGCCATAAATAGGAATACTCTTTCCTTTTAATGCTTTTCTAATAATAGTGGGAATTAATTTCTCGTTATGCTGTTTTGGCCCATAATTATTCGAACAATTTGTTGTCACCACATTCATCCCGTAAGTATGAAAATAACTTCTAACAATAAAATCTGAAGATGCTTTTGATGCACTATAAGGACTATTAGGAGCATATGCCGTTTCTTCTGTAAACAAACCTATATCTCCTAAAGATCCATAAACCTCATCTGTAGAAATATGATGAAATCTAGATGCTTCATAACCTTTTCTTATTTCGTTTGGAGACGCCATCCAATGGATTTTAGCAACATCTATTAAATTAAATGTTCCTAAAACATTTGTATTTATAAACTCATTAGGGGTTTTTATAGAATTATCTACATGTGACTCTGCTGCAAAATGAATAACGCCAGTGAAATTATACTTCTTAAATAAGCGCTCTATTAGACTCCTATCACAAATATCTCCTTCAATAAACTTATAATTATCATTGTTTTTAACTTCATTCAAATTAGATAACTCACCTGCATAGGTAAGTTTATCTATATTTATTATTTTAACAAGAGGATGTTGCTTTAGAAAGTAAACAATAAAATTAGACCCAATAAATCCTGCACCTCCAGTTATTAAAATCGTCATTTATTATATTTTATTTTCATATCGTTTTAAAAACTTAACAAAGTTCATCCCTAATAAAGCTATAAATGTAAGTATAGTTAACATAAACGCATAATACTTTCTAGGACTAACGGGTTTACCGAAAAACTCTTTCTTATTATCTATGGTTCCACTATCTTGTTTACTAGAGGTAATTTCTACAATATGTTCTTTATTGGCTATTTCTCTTTCAATTTCAACTAAAGCTTGTCTTAATTCTAAATCTTTAGTATAAAGCTCGAATTCTTTAGTCGAACTTTCATTTCCTTTATTATCTATAGTGATTTTAGTCTGAGAGTCATTATTATTTTCTGCTGATTTTACAATCGCTTTTTGGTAAATTGCTAGTAATGTATCCGATTTAATTAATGATTTAGAAATTGCCGAAGCCTGTTCTTTCAATTCACTTAAGTCCTTTTCTTGCTCTCGTTTAAAATATGTATTTGAACTAATATTACTAATAATCTTCTCAAAAACTGAATCAAAATTATTTCGTTCTTTCGCTTTAATGGTTATCTGTTGATATTGATGATTGTAATCTTTTGAATTTTTTAAAAAGTCTTTATACTCTACGTTTTTCACTAATGACGTATCTAGTGTTTTAAGGTAAGTATCAAACTCTTGAAGTTTTTCATTCTCACTAACAACTGATCTCAGTTCAAAATTTAAAATAGACTCCGTTTCAACCGATCTAATACCTAAAATATTTTCTAAAGCACTTACATCTCCTTGCTTTAATAAAGCATTGTAATAACTAATAGCATTATTCAGGTTTCCTCCTACGTTATAATTTTGTTTTACTATAACATAAGATGTATAAACAGGTTCAGATGTTTTTTCTAATACCATCCCCAGAACAATACCAGCAACACCTGCAATTACTAATTTCAAGGCATGTTTCTTTACAAAAAAGACCAACCAAACAAACGCTAAAAAAAGCTTATTAAAAAGACTCCCTATAAAACGAAAGAAATTGTTAAAAGCATTTCCTATTAGCTTAAATAATTGCCCTAAATCTACTTCTTCAGATTGCTGTGGTTGTGGCAAATCTTTGCTCATAATTATATGTATTTTAATTAAGTATTTGTTTTAATATCGTTCTTGTTATTAAATATGTAGGTCTTACGCCTGAAGTCCCTAAGCCCCCTGAAGCAAGTGTTGCTCCTGTTTCCAAAGGATTATCACTAGCATAATAAGCATACCTAACTTTTACATCGGGACTAATACTCCCTCTAACTTTGGAAGCTGCTTGAATTGCCTTTTGATAGTGTGCCCCTTCCATTTCCAATCCTATCACCTGCCAGGTTGAGTTGTAAAAGAATTTCAAAATATCTTTATTCTGTAATGATGTCCCTAATACTGTAATCATAGAACCTTCATAAATATCGACGCCTTGTCCTTCTAAGTCTTCCTTCTTAAGCTCATTTGCAAAAGGATAATTATCGGCAGTACCTTCAAAAATATGAGCTGAAGGGATCATAATATCTCCTTTTCCTCCTTCTAAAATTCCTGCTTTACCCATTATAGATACCGATTCCACATTTAAATGGATTTTCTTTCCCTTCTTATTGTATGGTTTCAATAACTCATCTATCGTCTCATACGCTTGCTCTCCAAAAGCATAATCCATGACTAATATAACAGGTTTCTCTTGTTTTAATACTTTTTCACTAACTTCAATATCTGTTTTAGAAACATCTATTTTATTAGTATCAAAAATTTGAACATCTATATTAGCTCCAGATGTATCCTTAATATAGAGCATTCCTCGATGTAACGCCTCTTTATTTACTTTATTTCGAAGTCCTTCATTTTCTTTTTTACTTAAAGATTCATACACTTCAAAAACATCTTTTTTAGATGTCGTTGGTTTTAACACACTAGACACAAAAAGCGTATTCATAACACTATGCATATTCGCACTAATTATATGTATTGGCCTTTCTAATAAGTTATTTTTAAACAAAACCTCTTTTATCGTATCTGCCCAGACTTCTCCATGTATATGGTGCCCTATACGCTCTCTTAATACAGGACTAAATGTTACGGTTCTTTTATTATTGTGTACTTGTTCCTCTATAGCTAATTTACCCAACCAATATACAATATGAAGCAATCTTTCTGGTTGCGAAGACGTAGCAAACTCATCATAAACAGATCTTAATTCATTAAACGTTCTTCCTAAAATATTGGCTAAATGAGTAATAGCAACCTCACGCTCATCCCTTGTGAGTTTCTTTTTTGATAAAACTGCTTTTTCAAGCTTTATCCAATCTCTTGTTGTTGACCCCTGTTCATCAATTAAAACGCGATTACTTATTTTATGAGATTCAATAAAAAGAAAAGTGAGATGTGTTAAGATATCATAGATTTCTGATCGCCCTCGGGTAATCTCAATGTTCATTTGTTCAGCATCTATTCTATAACAATTACGACGTCTTTTTTCTGGAATTATAGGCTTAAAATGAGAATTCCCATAACCTTCATCACTGGTTAAATTAATAAATGTACATTCCTCAATACCAGCAGGAAGCCTATCTATTACATAAAGTAGGCCCTCTAATTCGGCTTTTTCTTCCCCTACAGAACCATAGATTTCTGGACGTAATAGCAATAAGGCTTGTCTTAAAGTTTCACCAGAAATACCCATCGGCTTATAAAAGCCTCTATTGAATAAATGGCGCATCGTAATATACATCCTCTCAATGGCATTCGAGCTTTCTTGAGCTCTAGTTCTAGAATGATGCGTTTTGTTACTCATTTATCTTTTAAATATCCCCCAAAGATAGTATTATTTGGCTTAATCTACATGAGGAAACTCATCAACTATTTTTCTATCGTTCGACAATCTTGGTAATTTATTTTGACCTCCTAGCTTCCCAATAGACTTCATATAATCTTGAAAACCACCCTTTCTAACCTTGGTTATTTTAAGTGTCTGTAATATTTTTCCGTTAATTAGATCAAAATAATACGAATTTTGCTTTTGAAGTGATTCATCTATTTTTTTTGCTAAACCTAAAATATCTTCAGGCTCCTCTTCAAATTCTACAAACCATTCATGATATGGCAAACCCTTTTTGGGGTTTATTTGCGGCGCCACCGTAAACTCCGACACACTAATACTTGAGTTTAAAAGCGCTTCTTGCATTGCCTGTTCTACTTCTTTACCTATAACATGTTCTCCAAAAGCCGAAATAAAATGTTTTATACGCCCAGAAACAATAACTCTATAGGGTTTTGTTGAAGTAAACTGCACTGTATCTCCTATATTATATGCCCAAAGACCGGCATTAGACGAAATAATCATCACGTAATTTACACCTATTTCAACATCTTTAATCGTAATTCTTTTAGGATTTTCATTAAAGAATTCTTCTGTTTTCACAAATTCATAAAAGATACCAGAATTCAATTGGAGTAACATCCCTTTTTCTTTTTGGGTATCTTGAAATGCAAAAAAACCTTCACTAGCAGGATATAACTCTATACTATCAACTCTCCTTCCTATTAAACTTTCAAACTTGGCTCTGTAAGGTTCATAATTAACACCTCCAAAGATAAATAAATTGAAGTTTTTAAAAATATCTCCTATTTTTTTACCTGTTTTCTGTTGAAGTTTTTCAAAATACATTTGCACCCATGAAGGTATCCCAGAGATTATAGTCATATTCTCAGGTAAGGTTTCTTCAACTATAGCATCTACTTTAGTTTCCCAATCATCAATACAATTAGTTTCCCAAGATGGTAATCTGTTTTTTTGAAGATATTTAGGAACATAATGTGCTACAATACCCGAAAGTCTCCCTAGCTGAATGCCATTTTGTTCATTTAGGATTGGGCTACCTTGGAGAAAAATCATTTTTCCATCTACAAACTTACTGTTACCTGTTTCATGAATATACATTAAAATAGCATTTCGAGCTGCCTCTACATGTGCAGGCATACTTTCTTTGGTAATAGGGATGTATTTAGACCCTGAAGTTGTTCCAGATGTTTTTGCAAAGTAAATAGGTTTTCCCAGCCAAAGAATGTTTTCTTCTCCAGCTACCACTTTTTCTACATAAGGTTTAAGAGCCTCATAATCACGAATTGGAACACTTTTAACAAAATCTGCATGAGAATTTATACTTATAAAATCGTGATCCTTGCCAAACTCAGTGTCTACGGCTTTTAATATTAAATTTTGAAACACTTTCTCTTGGGTTTCAACAGGGTTGTTAGACCACTTTTGAATGTTTTTATAAATGCGCCTTGCAAATGGTTTTGCTAATACCGATTTTAATGATAACATAATCTTGTTTGTATTTTAAAAATCAAGAGAGTTTAATGGGTTTTGAAAAAGACGAAAGATAAAATATGCTTCATCAGATTAGTAAAGTAGTTTTTGTGAACTAAATACTGCAACTGAATACTGAGGGCTTTTTTCATTTAAAATCTATAAAATTTGTTGGATTAATTGGGTAGCCATCATTCCAGAGTTCAAAATGCAAATGTGGCCCTGTTGACAACTCTCCTGTATTTCCTGCTGTAGCAATGACTTCTCCTGCTTTAACCAAATCACCTTGTATTTTTGTTAGTGCAGAATTGTGTTTATAAATAGAGATTAATCCATAACTATGTTCTATAATAATAACATACCCTGTATTGACTGTCCATTCTGCAAAAATCACAATACCATCTGCAGTTGCCTTTATAGGCGTATCTTTAGCTAATACGATATCTACAGCATAATGTTTTTCTTTTAAATTATAGGGTTCACTTATGGTGCCATTTGCTGGCGGAAATAACACAAAGTTAGTTGAAGATGTGGCAGACTCAAACAGATTATATTTGTCTTCTTTATCTACTTTCTCTCTTAAAATTGAATCTTCTAATATAGGAGCAAAATCAACATCACTTGCTTCTGTTCTAACAGCCTCGATAATGGAATCTTTATTAAAATCACTTGCACTCACATCTCCTTTCAACACCTTTTTTATTGAAGAATAATACAGTTCATTCATAGCAATAACGCGTTGCAAAGAATCTGTTTTGTAATTTAATTCTGTGGCTTGCTTTTTTAAAGCTGTCGACGAATATCCTGGAATATATTCTCTAAGCGGAGTAAAGGCTATTAATATATAAGTAAACGTTATTAAAAAAACGGATATTAAAGAGCCCAAAACAAAAACATTTAATCGCGTTAACTTAAACGATAAGCGCTCTTCAAATGTATCCTCATTAAGTATCACCAATCGATACTTATCTAATAATTTTCGTTTTATCTTTTTAGGTTTCTTTTTTTCTTCCATTTGGAACAAAATTAAATAAAATAATTACAAGACCTATTTGTCTTTGTACTAAAGTTATGCTTAAAACGATATTATTAAACATTAATTATTAACTTTGCATTATAAAACTAATATTATGAGCTTATACATGTTACCATTAGTAATTGGACCTTGGCAAATAGCATTAATAGTACTTGCTGTTTTATTATTGTTTGGTGGAAAAAAAATACCAGAATTAATGCGTGGATTAGGTAGTGGTATTAAAGAGTTTAAAGACGCTAGTAAAGAAGAAGAAGAATCAAAAGAAGATAAAAAAGAGTAGTCACTCATTTTTCAAATAAAAAAGACCCATTAAACGGGTCTTTTTTATTTGAAAAATGATGTGTTTTTTAATCAAGTTTAACAGACTTTATAATAGCTTCCAACTCTAACATATAGTTACGCTTCTCTACAGATGGCGCAAAAGCAAAACCTTCAACAACCACCCACCTTTTATTAACTTTATCTTCAATGGCATAATTAATAAATGGTCCTCCCATAAAAGCATTTTTTATATCCCAAATACCTTTTGTTTCTAAAGTCGGTTTATTGTCTAAAACTGTTTCTCCATGAAAAGGCGCATAAGCATTTTCGGTTGTTAAATAAGAGCCTTCCACAGGGCCTTGAATATGAATTTTCCCAATAGAATCTCTAATTTTAATTATTTGATTTACCACACTATCATTTCTTTTAATAGCTTCAAAGGGCAATTCATAAATCATTAAATTAGTAGTACCTGTTGTGATATCTTTACGAATCCAAAAAAAGTTATCTGTCTCTTTTGCTATTCTATATACAGATTGAAATTTAATACTTAACCCTAATTTCTCTTGAATAGATTTAAAATTATGAGGAGATTTAGCCATTTGACGTTGTCTCTCAGTTATTTCTTCATTTCTAAAAGTTTCAATTATTTTTGTTTCATTTTGGGTTATCAAATCAATAATACCTTGTTTTGTTTTACCAGAAACTACAATAACTTTCTGAGGTTTAGCATATTCATCTTTTAAAATTTTAATACCTGCCTCCTTATTCATTTCTACCTTTAAAACGGTTCTGTTTTTAGTTACAAAACCAGAAAAAACAGCTGGAGGTATTTGACTTATAGTAAATGTTGGTTCGTCTTGCGGTAACCCATAAATTGGCTTAGCAAGTACTGTTCTTATGGTTTCACCAATATTACCATCCCATAATTCATTATCAACAACAACAGAAACATTGTTTATACTACCTGAAGAATCTAAAAGAAATTTTTCGTTTGAAGATTTTTTATCTCCACAAGAAAAAACGAATAATAATGATGTTAAAAAAAGAATATGTTTCATAATAGTTTTCGGTTTTTGGAATTTAACTCTTAGAAATCTTCAGTTTCATTCCTGGTTTTAAATTACTACCACTAATACCGTTCCAATCTTTAATATTTTGAACAGAAACTCCAGGGAATTTTTGTGAGATACTCCATAAAGAGTCTCCGTTTTCAACAACATAGGTAATTACATTACCAGAAATAGGCTTGGTTTTTATTGTTTTTTTTGCAACCGTAGGCCCAGCAACATAGGGCTTTCTAGGGTAAATAGTTAATCGTTGCCCTATTTTTAAATTATTACTTCTTAACCCATTCCACTTTTTTATATCACTAACTCTAACCCCATATCTTCTGGAAATTTTTCCTAAAAAATCTCCAGACCTTACTCTATATCGTACTCTATCGGTTGCATTAAAAAATTGAGGTAACGGTTTTTCTCGTTTATCGAATTCGGCCTTTGCAAATGCATAAATTTTTTCTTCATTATTAACAAAATCTCCTATAACATCAACAGGCAGTCTTAAAACATAATCCTCTCCTTTAATAATTGGAATGATATCTAATTTATATGAGGGGTTTAAAAACTGAAGCGCTTCAATAGGTGTGCCTGTAACTTCAGAAACTTGGTCTAAGGTAATCATATGTTTTACCCTAACTGTGTCTGTCTCAAAATAAGCTATTTCTGGTCTGTACTTTTTAAAACCATGTTCTTTTGCATATTCAAAAATATACATATTAGCTAAAAACGCAGGCAAATATCCTGCTGTTTCCCGTGGTAAGTTATGTCTTATATTCCAATAATTCTGATACCCACCAGACCGTCTAATCGCTTTGGTTACATTTCCTGGCCCTGAATTATATGCTGCTAAAGCCAGATCCCAATCGCCAAAAATCTCATAAAGCTTCGATAAATATTTTGCCGCTGCTTCTGTAGATTTAATAGGGTCGCTACGCTCATCTACATAACTACTTACATCCAATCCATACATTTTGCCTGTACTAAACATAAACTGCCACAAACCCGTAGCGCCTACTCTGGACTTCGCTCGGGGTTTTAATGCAGATTCTACAATAGCTAAATATTTTATTTCTAAAGGAATATCATGATTATCAAGCTCGCGCTCGAACATCGGAAAGTAAAAAGCGCTTAACGTAATTAGTTTTTGGATATGCTTTCTTCTATGCTTTAAATATGATTTGATAACACTTTCTAGCGCTGGGTTATATTCTACATTAAAAGGCGTTCTGGCATCCAATTCTTTCAGACGTGCTTTAAGTGTATCGGTAGGAAGCTCAGGATAATCAACAGCTTCAAAAGTTAACCCTGTAACCGACTTATATATGGTATCGAACAAGCGATTACTATAAAGCTCTTCTAGCCATTTTTCGTCTAACTTTGCAGCAAGGGCATTGTCTTTAAGCTTTTTTATCGAAGTACTGTCTGTTGCTGCTTTTATAGGTTTAACTATATGAGATTTTCCATCAATTAAAGAATCTTTAATTTGTTGGTTTTTAGATGAAATTGTGTCTTGTCCTTGAGAAAAACCAATTCCAATATTAAGAAGTAATACAGATATAAAAAATCGAAATGTCATAAAATCTATTCAGTCGTTATAAACGATATTATGGCTAAAATCGTATTTTTTTATTGAATACTGAAATTATCTCAGCTTAAAACATACCTTTACTTCAAAATTGAATTGATTATGAGGTATCTCGTGTTACTTTTTATTTGTTTGTTTAATACTGAATTTTCATTTGCCCAAGAGGATAATAATCTTTTGTATTATGTTTGGGCAAAAAGTGGCCTCAGCTTGAGAAATGCTCCCAATAAAACTGCCGAAAAATTAACCATAATTCCTTATAGTGACAACGTGACTTTTATTGCTAAAACTGCCGAAACATATACTATTATTGAATTTCCTGGCTTTGAATATAGTGATGGTTGGGTTGAAGTGAACTACAAAAATTTAACTGGTTATGTTTTTGCTGGTTATTTATCTCATATGCAACCTCCAAATATATCTACAGATACAAGCTTAACATCTTATCTAGACAAACTTTTTACCGAAACCCAAACTATAGCATATGAGACATATGAAAATTGTAAAAATGATAACCGCCTGAGTTGTATAAAATCTGGACAGAAATCTTATAAAAGTGGTGTTACTTATACTTTTTGGAATGGAGAGGGTGGCGGTACAGAAGACCTAAGTATTCCTAATAAACTAAACATTCTACAAGCATTTACTTTAGGAACTATTTTTTGTCCTAGTTATAAAGACTTTGATGTTGTATATTATGAAAAACCACAACCAACAATCATTGTTGAAAGAGACGATGTTGGTTGCGATTTTACAATTACCGTATTAGGCGATTTTACTATAATACGATGGTCTGGAGGATGCTAATTATTCTAAAATAGCAGCTATTCCAGGTAACGTTTTACCTTCTAAGCTCTCAAGCATAGCTCCACCACCTGTACTGACGTAACTCACTTTATTTTCGAATCCAAATTGCTTTACAGCAGCAACAGAATCACCGCCTCCAACTAATGAAAAAGCGCCATTTTTAGTGGCCTCGGCAATAGAGTTTCCTAATTCTATTGTGCCTCCAGCAAAACTTTCCATTTCAAAAACACCTAACGGGCCATTCCAAAGTATTGTTTTAGATTGCATAACGACATCGTGGAATTGTGCTCTCGATTTTGGTCCTGCATCTACACCTTCCCAACCATCTGGAATCTCATTTATATCTAAAGTTTGTGTATTGGCATCATTACTAAAATCATCGGCAGCAATCACATCTACAGGAATATGTACTTGTACATTTTTTTCTTTTGCTTGTTTTAAGATGTCCAGAGCTAAAGGCATTTTATCATCTTCACAAATAGAGTTACCTATTTTCCCTCCTTGGGCTTTGACAAAAGTAAACGACATACCTCCACCAATTATTAAATGATCTACTTTATCCAAAATATTCTCTATAATGGTTATTTTAGATGATACTTTAGCACCTCCAAGTATTGCTAAAACTGGTTTTTCTCCAGTTTTCATAACTTTTTCAATACTTTCTATTTCCTGAGCTAATAAGTTTCCAAAACACTTAGATTCTGGAAAAAACTCTGCTACAATAGTTGTAGAAGCATGCGCTCTATGTGCTGTACCAAAAGCATCATTAACATAAATATCTCCTAATTTAGACAGTTGTTCTGCAAAGCCTTTATCTCCAGCAGTTTCTTCCTTATAGTAACGTAAGTTTTCTAATAATAAAACTTGACCTGATTCTAAATTTGCTGCTGCTGCTTCAACTTCTGCGCCTACACAATCTTTTACAAACTTTACTTCAACGCCTAAAATATCTTCAACTTTTTCTGCAATGTGAGCTAGTGAAAATTCGTCTTGAAACCCTTTTGGTCGTCCTAAATGAGACATTAAAATACAGCTTCCGCCATCTTCTAAAATCTTAATAATCGTTGGTTTTGCAGATAGAATTCTTGTAGCATCGGTTACTTCAAAATTTTCATTTAAAGGCACATTAAAGTCGACACGAATTAATGCTTTTTTATTTTCAAAATTAAAATCGTTAAGCGTTTTCATTTGTATTTATTTTGTATGTTGTTTTAACTAATTGACACACAAATGTAACTAATTAAAAACAGCTATAAAACCTGTTTTTTCACGAAAACGATATAGCTTGTAAAGATTATTAAGAAATCGATTGTTTTGCTATTTTTTTGTCGAAAACCCTGAGTCTATTAGCAAAGTAAGTGCTCTGATGTTTTCTAAAACAACTTTTTTTATATTCTTTTTCATTAAAGGCTTCATAAGAACACCAAAAGGTTTAAAGTCTGCAAAAACTTCAACCCGTAGTTTTGTACAACCATTTTCTGTTTCTTCCAAAATGAAATAATTATTCATCCGTTTTGTAAATGGTACTTTGGTTGTCGATTCCCCATAAACTAATTGATTTTTGTTCACGGCTCTTGTAATAGTAGTTTGCTCGACTTCTTGATTTTTATTTACTAGGCATTTATGTTTTTGACCTGCTCGATTCACTTTGTTTTTATCATATTCTAATCTATCAATACCCTTTACCCAGAGCAGTCTGTAATCGAAATTACTAATCACTTCATAAAGTTCTAATGCAGGGATTTTTACTAATTGGGTTTCATCAAATAATTTATGTTTAGGAACATCATTTGGAATGGGTTCAATTTCTGGGAGCTTTTCTTTTAAATGTGATAACGGAGTGTAGGTAAAAGTGACTGTACCAAAATCATATTCGGCAATTAGCTTATTCGTTTTATTTTCTGGTAGAATATTTTCTGTAAAAATAGCATATTCTTCTATAGGCACATTATTTTTAAGCAGGCGATGGATTTGTATCACATGGCTTCCATATGGTTTTTTAGAATCTTTAACTTTTATAAATTCTATATCGCCATAGTGTACAATAAATTTAATTTTTAAATTATATGCCGAAGAACAGGCTCCGCAATGACAAATACGTTGGTATTCATAGCGTTTAATATGCGTATGAAAAGCTAAATACATGGCTTCAATCTGCTTTTTAATAATCACAATATCAACATGATTTTCAAGCTTGTACATAAATAGCGCATCACCTTCAATTTCAGCTAATTCCAAATTCATCGTATTCGTATCAATCAACAACTCTAATAGCTCAGAAACGATATGTTTGCTATGATTAATATCTGTATGATGTACGAACTCTGTAAATCCTGAGATATCTGGAATAAAAAGAATAGCATTTTGAGTCATTGTAATTGATCTGCATTTATTTAACGTATAAAAATAAGTCGATTTATTTTGTGTTTATTACAACATAATGTTAAAGAAGTGATTTAATATAAAAATCATTTTAAAAATAGCAAAATTATCTGCAGTACTAATCGTTAGTGTGCTTTAACATCTAATAAAAAATGTGTAGGTTTGTTTTATGCTTTTTGAAGATGTTTTAGGTCAAAATCACATTAAAAATCATTTAACACAAAGTGTTGATAATGGTAGAATTCCGCATGCACAATTATTTGTCGGAAATGAAGGCTGTGGCACCTTACCAATGGCATTAGCCTATGCCCAATATATTTTATGCTCGAATACTGGTGGAGAAAACACAACAGGGAATGAAGCTTGTAACTTAAAGTTTAAAAACTTATCGCACCCCGATCTGCATTTTGCTTTTCCAGTAACTACTAGCAACAAGGCAAAAAGCCACCCAGTTTCTAGTATTTATCTTGAAGAGTGGCGCCAGTTGTTAAAAGAACAGCCTTATGGAAATCTTTTTGATTGGTATAAACTGCTAGGTGTGGATAATAAGCAAGGGCAAATAGGTGTGGATGAAGCACATGATATTGTAAAATCTTTAACTTTAAAATCTTACGAAGGCGGTTATAAAATCATGCTTATATGGATGGCAGAAAAGATGAATATTGCTTCCGCTAACAAGCTTTTAAAGCTTATTGAAGAGCCTCCTAATAAAACCATTTTTATTCTTATTGCTGAAGATGAAGAACAAATAATTAATACGATAAGATCACGCTGCCAAATTTTACATTTTCCACCTTTGGCAGAGGATGTTATAAAAGATGCTTTGGTTAAAAATTATAGTTTAGATGTATCTGTTGCGACTAAAATAGCACATCAATCTAATGGAAACTATAACAAGGCTTGCGACTTGGTATATCAGGATTCTGAAGATCTACAATTTGAAGAATGGTTTATTTTCTGGATTCGAAGTGCTTTTAAAGCAAAAGGTAATAAGGCTGCTATACACGATCTTATTTCATGGAGTGAAGATATAGCCAAAACTGGACGTGAAACACAAAAACAATTTTTACATTTCTGCTTAGACTTTTTTAGACAAGCATTATTACTAAATTATAATGCTTCAGATTTGGTATATTTAGAGCCCAAAACGCCAAAGTTTAAACTAGAAAATTTTGCGCCTTTTATACATGGTAAAAATGTTTTAGAAATTAGTGATGAGCTCCAAGATGCTATTTATCATATTGAGCGTAATGGCAATTCTAAAATTATTTTAACCGATTTATCTATTAAACTTACCCGTTTACTTCATAAGAAATCTTAGTAATTAAATGTAGTTTCAATCTAAGCACTAACTATAATCACTATTAATTTTTATTTTTTACAATTAAAACTTCAATCTAAATGAGACGTTTGGTGTAATCCCTAATGAAAACTTATCAACTTCCTGAAATACAGTACCTGTGGTCAAGCCATCTTCAACTAAACTAAATTCTTTATAAGATCTTCCTAGAAGATTATTGTTGTTCGTAACATTTAATATAGACAAGCCTATTTTAGCCTTCCATTTCTTTTTTGCAGAGAAATTAAATTTATAAAAAGCAGATATATCCAATCGATTGTAAACAGGCAATCGATCACTATTCGTTTTGGAGTAATTAGCATCAAAATTGGCCGCTTCCTGAACAACATTCAATGCTTTGGTATAAGGTGTCCCCGTTCTTAGATTCCAGCCTAAGGAAACATTAAAATTATTCCAAGAATATGAATGAGACCATGTTAAATGATGCCTTATATCAAAATTCCCAGGAAATGGATTCCCTTCATTAATCTCTTTAAAAGTAAACTTATTGTTAATAAAGGAATAACTCAACCAAGTTCTATAATTATCAATCTTCTTTTTTACTAATATATCTAAACCTAAAACATTACTTTTTCCTTGAAAAAAGCTTTCATTTTCTTTATTATTATCAAACCCTCTAGTTAATGATGTTATACCTTTTACTCTTTTAACATACCCATCTATATCTACATGCCACCCATTCTTCTTAAATAAAAACCCACCTGTTAATTGAGAACTTTTTAATATTGGAATGTTTACTCCATCTGCTAAAACCCAAATTTGGTTTTCCAAGCCAAAATCTTTTGTTTCAAATTCTACTATTTGACTAACCTCTTGATGCAATCGTTCTATTGAAGATTTAAATTTTAAATGAGGTGTTATTTGTACCTTAAAATACACCCTTGGTTCAAAAAAAAACCTTTTAAAAGTAGACATATAATTAGACCTTAATCCAGCATTTAGAACAAATTTATCACTGTTTTTATATTCATAATCAACATAAGGTGCATGGTTATAGTTTGTGTTTTTATCTTTAAAAGTTTCTATCTCAAACACATTGCTTTTTAATTGATTCCCAAACTCTAATTCATAATGGATTTTATTTGATGATAATTGATAACCAAGCCCTAACTTATTTTTTTTATTAATCTTCCAATTAGTATTGAAAGATATTCCAAAATCATGAACCATATTTTTTTTAATGGTTTGATATAAAATTACTTCTTCGTTTTCATTGTAAGACAACCCACTGTAGTCTAAATCAAAATTAGAATAATACGCTTGAAGAGTATGTGAAAAAGCACGGTTGTAATTATGATTCCATAAAATACTGGAACCTCTGTTATTTATATCTATATTATCACTTGTAGATTGATCGAATTGGCCTGAAAACTCATTATCCAATTCGTTTCTGTTATAAATGTTACTAAAAGTAATTTTATCTTTATTATTAGGTCTTAGAATAACTTTCATAGTATAATCTATAAAATAAAAACGTTCGGTTAAAAAATTAATACTACCTGCTTGAAAAGTTTTCTTACCATCAGAAATTTTTGTGTTTTGAAAAATCCTTTTAGATATATTCTTAAATGTAATTGATTTATAAGCATCTGTAAACGAACGCCTCGCAGATGCAACTATGGCTATTTTTTTACTTATTGGTGCTTTAATATAGAAATCGGCATGCAACAGATTAAAACCAAATCCACCTTCTATTTTTTTTGGTATTTCATTAAATGATGTAATGTCTATAACACTAGAAATTCTACTTCCATATTTCGCTTTTGTTCCTGCTTTATAAAACTTAACCTTTTCTGTTATATATGGGTTAAAAGCAGAAATCATATCAAAAAAATGACCAGAATGATACATTTTTATACCATCCCAAAGAATTAAATTTTGATCAGGAGTACCTCCTCTTACATATAATCCTGATGCCTTTTCTGATGGACTTTGAATCCCAGGAAACAATTGTAAACTCTGTAACACATCTGGTTCTGTTAACCCTGGAAGAATCCCAAGATTTCTTGGTAATAATAGTATAGAACCATCCTTTTTTTTAAGAATTCCAGAAGTAAGGTATTCATTAACAACAACTTCTTCAAGCCTTTGAATCGTTGATAAATTTATTGGTTGTTGATTCTTAATAATATAATATCGCTCGGATACTCTAAAAAACTTAATATTTGTTTGTCCTTCTATAGCGTGCAACACACTTTCTAATAATACATCTTCACTTTGAAAAGTTATGAATTGATTTTCAACTAATTTGGAATTAAAAGACAATTTAATATTAAACTCTTTTTCGAGTTCAATGATCACATCGTTTAAAGGTGTATTATTATATACAAATGAGATTCTTTTTTGGGGCATCACTTGTAACGAACATATAATAATAAAAACAGTTAATATAAATTTCATTACGACTAACTAACTATATTATTAGATTAAAAATCTACCTTTAGTATATCTTCAATCTTAATTTTTAGAGTCTTTATTAACGAGAATTATTTTGTTTTCGTCTTTAATGGTATATGTTATATTCATAGTCTCAAAAACTGTTTTTAGTGCCAACTTTAAATTTTCATGAGTAAACCCTCCTGTAAATTTTTCATTAGCATCTATTTTAGTGGTATTGAAAGTAACATTAAACTGATTTTCAAAAACTATTATAACTTGAGATAGTGGTGTATTTGTAAAGGAACTCTCTCCTTGAAGCCATGACGATTTTCTATCGGGAAAAGTCCATTTTTCGACTGTACCATTTACAATTCTAAACGCATTTCCTTCTGCTAGTGTAATTGCGTCTTTTATATTAAGGTTATTAACTTTTACACGACCTTGATAGCATTGAACTTCAAAGAAATTTTGCCTCGTAACCACATTAAACTCTGTTCCTAAAACCTCAACAACACCTGTACCTGTAAGCACTTTAAAAGAAGCGCCTTTCTCTACATCAAAAAAAGCTTCTCCTACAAGTTTCACTTCTCTGTTAGTCTCCCACCTTTTTGAATTAAACTCTATTTGAGAATTCGCATTAAGTTGTACTTTAGAATTATCTGGAAGCATTACAGTTAATTGCTCTCCAAAACCTGTTTGATAATGGGATTGTAAATTTAAGAAGTAGTATACTCCAAAAGCAATTATCAATACTGCTGCAGTACTATACATCCAACTAGTAATTCGCTTTCCAATATTCTTATTATCTTTTTCCTGCTTTACACGCTCTTGTAGGTTACTAAATGCTTCTTGTTTATTGTATGCAGGTATTTTTAGTTTTTGAACACCTTCATTAATTTTATTAAACTTATGATAGTCACTAGATTTTTTAAACGCTTCAAGCTCTTTGGCAGATAGATCTCCTGAAATCCAACGTGCTAAAAAAGTATCATCTAAGAAATTTTTATCCATCATTTAAGTTCTTTTCTACTATTAAAACAATTATCTTTTTTTTTACCCTACTTTAAATATCTCCTATACGGTCTCTCATTATAATTAAAGCCTGACTTATTCGCTTTTCTACCGCCTTCACAGAGATTCCTACAATATCTGCTATCTCAGAATATTTTTTCTTATCTATTCTACTCAACAAAAAAACCTCGCGTTGTTTTTGAGGTAAATCGGCAATTGCTTTTTTTAATTTCATCATAAACTCCTGTTCTTCAAGCAAAAATTCGGGAGTTATATTAGTACGATCTGATGCCAAATGTACTTGATGTTGTAATACTACTTTTTTATGTGCGACTTCATTTAAAAAAATATTTTTTGCTACTGTATATAAATACGATTTAGCTTTTTCAAAAATGACTTTTGTACAATTACGCCAAAGTTTCACAAACGTTTCTTGAACAATATCTTCAGCTTGTTCTATATCGCCACATTTATAATATATAAAGTTTCGTAAAGTTTCAGAATGGTCATTAAAAATCGATTCATATACTTTTTCTTCGCAAACAGATCTGGGTCGTTTACTCATTGATAATTCAATTTTTAGTTCAAATCTAAAGATAATTTAATGATAAAAAAGGAAATTTATTTTTTTTAACTTTTCTACTCATAATAAGTGTTTTTGTTATTGATTTTAGTGATTATTACCTCCTTAAAAAAGGTTAAAACAATGCTAATTTCGATCAAAAACACGTTTAATAAAATAGACCTCAGTATTAATATAATATTATCATTTTAGAAATTGGCTATCCTCTATTTTTTTGCTCCAATTCTTAAAACATCAAACATTATTGTGCTGATTTTCAGAACAATAAAATAAATTGAAAAAATAAAGAGGGTTTTCTTATTTACAATCGTTCCCATAGTAATGGTAACGAAAAAGAATGACATGAAACAATTTTTACTTTTAGCTTTACTAACCCCTTTTTTTAGTATTAGTCAAACACAAATAGGCGGAGATATTGATGGCGAAACAGTTAACGATCAATCAGGCAAAAATACATCCCTTTACCTTTCCTCCAATAGCTCTAAAGTGACTATTAGTAGCTCACTATATAATAAGAAATTAGTGTAACAAAAATGAACACCTTTCTTATTGATACTTTTCAAATTACAAAGGATGAAGCTCAAATTTTTTCATCTTCATTTCATACAGAAGAATACTTAAAAGGTGATTTGTTTACAAAGAATGGGCAGGTTTGTAATAAAATTGGATTTGTAAAAAAAGGCGTTCTAAAATGCATTACAGTAAGTAAAGAAAGAGCACTTATTGATAATTTTATTTTCGCTAATCAATTTGTCTCGGACTACTACAGTTATTTAACAAAAGAGAAATCTACAAAAGATATTGTTTGTATTGAAAATTGCACGATACATATAATAGATAGAAAAAAACTTGAAAAACTATCTAACAAACATCCATCTATTGGGCAAATAGCAAAAAAGGCAACAGAACAATTATATCTTTTAACCCAACAAAAGCTTGACGATTTAAGGCTTTTAAATGCAGAGGAAAGATATTTAAAATTGCTTAACTCAAATAAAAGAGTCATAAACGAAATCCCACAGTACGAAATTGCTTCTTATTTAAGTGTAAGCCCTGAAACCGTAAGTAGAATTAGGAAAAAACTTATTAAACGTTCTTGATCTAAGTCAATGAAAAACAAATTTAGTTATTCGATTTTTGCATGGGAAAATTAGGACAAGTTATTCTTTGTGTAAACTATCCAAATTTTCCTGAACAACAACATAAACCTTTTTAATTATACGTTTTAACCCCTTTAAACATTATGAAAAAAAACCTACTCTTAATTTTCTTTATTCCTTTATTTAATTTTGGTCATAGTGTATACTTGTCACCCAATGGGGTTAGAGGCAATTATGGAATAAACGGTAAAGATTCTGGCCATGTTTGCGTTTACGACCTAAATGCTGTGCTATCATCAGATACTTTCTCCTTTTCTCAATTTAGCATGGCTCCAAACCCTATTAAAAATCAAGCAACCATTAAATTAAATATAAATAAAGGTTTAATCTTAGAAAAAATATCTATCTATAATAGTGTGGGTCAGTTTATACAATCTACCAAAAAAGAAGTTATCAATACCTCTAGTTTATCTACAGGGCTTTACTATGTCCAAATTGTAACAGATAAGGGTAATGCCACTAAGAAGTTAATTATTCAATAACACTTACATATTAATCTCACATAGGTCTGTTTTAAGATCTATTTAAACACTCAAATTTTTAAAAAAATATGAAACAATTTTTACAATTAATTCTCTTTATCCCTTTATTTAGTTTAAGTCAAACACAAATAGGCAATAACATTAATGGAGAAAGAACGGCTGATCAATTTGGTCATAGTATATCTCTTTCTTCAGATGGTTCTACAGCAGCTATAAGTTCTTTACAACATATGAATGATAATGGAGACCGTTCTGGCCATGTAAGGATTTATAAAAAGAACCTTTCTAACGAGTGGGAACAGATAGGCCCTGACATCGAGGGTGAAGCAGAAGGTGATAAGTTCGGCTACAGTGTGTCTCTTTCTTCTAACGGTTCTATAGTTGCTATTGGCGCTATTCATTACGATGGCATTAGTGATAATTCAGGGCGTGTGCGTATTTTTAAATATGAATTAGATGATTGGATACAGATAGGTTCTAATATTGATGGCGTAGCCGAAAATGACCTATTTGGCTATAGTGTATCCATATCTTCCGATGGTTCTATAGTCGCAGTTGGAGCTATTGGTCATGATGCAAATGGTTCAAATTCGGGCCAAGTATCTATTTATGAGTATGTATCAGGCGATTGGACTAGAACGGATCTCTTTAATGGACAGGCAGCTAGAGATCTGTCAGGTTATAGTGTATCACTCTCTCCCGATGGTTCTACTGTCGCAATTGGGTCTCCGCTCAATGACCTTATAGCTAACGAAAATTTTGGTCGAGTACTGGTTTATAGAAAAAATATTTCTGGTTATTGGGAAAGGATAGGGCATGGCATTTATGGTCAGAATGAAAATGATGAATTCGGTTCGAGCGTCTCTCTCTCTTATGACGGCTCTATCATAGCTATTGGTGCTCCTTATAATGATCATGATGCTAATAATTCAGGTAATGTAGAAATTCACAAATATGAATCTGGTGATTGGGAACAAATTGGCTCTGATATCTATGGTGAAGCCGCACACGACCATTCTGGCTCTAGTGTATCACTCTCTTCTAATGGTTCTATAGTAGCTATTGGTGCTCCAAATAATGATCTTGACAGTAGTAGTCCTAACTATAATTCGGGGCATGTACGTGTGTATAAAAATATATCTAATAATTGGAAACAAATTGGTTTAGATATCGATGGTGAAGCAGCTAATAATGAATTTGGTCATAGCCTGTCTCTATCTTCCGATGGTTCCAGTATTGCAATTGGCTCTATAAATAATGATAATCCCAACGGAAATCGTTCTGGTTATGTACGTATTTACGATTTAAACACCGTATTATCATCAGATTCTTTTGTCCTGTCTCGGTTTCGTATATCTCCTAATCCAGCTACTTTTCAAGCAACCATTAAACTAAACAAAGGTTTAATCTTAGAAAAAATATCTATCTATAATAGTATAGGTCAATTTATACAAACTACTACAAAAGAAGTGATTGATACTTCTGGCTTATCTACAGGACTTTATTATGTACAAATTGTAACAGATAAAGGTAAAGCCACTAAAAAATTAATGATTAAATAATAAATATATAACCCCATAAAAAATTATGAAACAAATTTACTTTTTAACTACCGTTTTATTTCTAAGCTGTATTAAACTTATAGCACAAACTACTGATGTAGTAACTGGTTTAGATAGTCCTGCTGGACTTTTGCTTAATGGAAATGACTTATATATTGCAGAAGAAGGTGCTATTTCTAAAATAGACATTACTGATACATCTCCAACAGCAACAGATGTAATAACCAGAGTGAATGCTCCTTTTGCTATGGTACTCAATGGAAATGATCTGTATTTTACAGAAAGAAACAAAATCTCAAAAATAGACATTACTGCAGCGGCACCAACTGCTACAGATGTTATCACAGGTCTAAATGGACCTTCTGGAATAGTTCTTAGTGGCCATGAGCTTTACTTCAATCAAGGAACCAAAATTTCCAAGACTGATATTACCGCAGCGACACCAACAGCTACAGATGTAGTAACTGGATTAAGTTTTCCTTTTGGAATGACACTTAATGGGAATAATTTATATTTTTCGCAAGGAGATAAAATATCTAAAATAGACATTACTGCAACTACGCCTGCAGCAACAGACATAATAACTGGATTAGATTTTCCTGCCGAGATAATATTTAATGGCAATGATATGTTTATTGCTGAAGAGTCCAAAATATCTAAAATAAATATTACCGAGGCTATACCAACACCCACAGATATTGTAACAGGGCTAAATAATCCTTATGGAATGGTCCTGAATGGAAACGATTTGTATTTTGCTGAAAATGCAGGAGATAAAATTTCTAAGTTCAACATAGGTACACTTTCAATAGGCAAGGATACAGAATCATCTAGTATAAAATTACACCCAAATCCTTCGCTTGATTTTATTCAAATTTCTGGATTAACTAAAACAGTAAACTATACCATCTATAATATGCTAGGGGTTAAAATAAATAGTGGCAGCATTGCAACTAATGAAAAAATTCATATTGAAAAATTATCTAAAGGTCCTTATTTTCTAGCGTTTGAAAAAGGACACGCTTTTAAGTTTGTGAAAGAATAAAGAAATAATGTTTGGTTTGCTCAAGCAATGAAAGATAGTGGTTAACGCAACTATATAATTTGTGTTTTCTACTATTTTTCTACAATCATTGTATCCTTTAATTTACCTTTCTTTTAACTCTTTAGAAACCTTTTCTTTTTCATAGCATAACGTAGAAAAAATACGATTAAAAATTTTAAACGTAACTTTGCACAAAACTTAATACCAATAACTTCGCTTTTATTAAGTTTAAAATAACTAATTCCTATATATCTTTAGGAAACGACTATGAATTAAATTATAAATGACAAGAAAGAAAAAAGGGAAATCAAAAAAAGGAATTTCCAACTTAACAAATACCATTCTAAGTATTTTAAAAAAAGATAGAAATCAATCATTCAACTACAAACAAATTGCTGCTAAACTAGGTGTTAATGATGCCAGTAGTAGAAATCAAATTATAAAAACCTTAGCAAAACTTGCAGCTCAACAAGAAATTATACAAGTAGAACGAGGAAAATTTAAAGCTGTTATTAATACAGAATATCACACAGGTATTTTAGATTTATCGGCTAAAGGCTCTGGTTATATTATTTGTGATGCTTTTGATGATGATGTTTTTATAGCATCAAACAATATTAATAAAGCATTAAATGGTGATGAAGTAGAGTTCTATGTATATAAACGCAGAAAACGAGGCAAACTAGAAGGCGAAATAACCCATATTATAAAACGCGATAAAAGTGACTATGTTGGTGTGATACAATTACACAGTAACTATGCTTTTGTAATTGCAGATAGTACAAAAATGTATAAAGATATTTTTGTACCCATTAATAAAACCTTTAAGGCTGAAGACGGCGATAAAGTGCTGGTGAAACTTGAAGATTGGCCAGAAAATGCCGATTCCCCTTATGGAAAAGTAATCCAAGTACTTGGTAAACCTGGCGATCATAATACAGAAATTCATTCTATTTTAGCAGAATATGGGTTACCACACGAATTTCCACACGAAGTAGAAGCATTTGCTAATACATTAGACACTTCAATCACAGAAGAAGAAATTTCCAAGCGTAGAGATATGCGTAAAGATTTAACCTTTACAATTGATCCTAAAGACGCTAAAGATTTTGATGATGCATTATCCTTTGAAATCTTAGATAATGGCTTATATGAAATAGGAATTCATATTGCAGATGTATCACATTATTTACAAGAAGATACTGTTTTAGACGATGAAGCTTACGAGCGCGCCACCTCTATTTATTTAGTAGATCGTGTAGTACCAATGCTTCCCGAAGTATTATCAAACAAAGCATGTTCCTTACGCCCGCATGAGGAAAAGTATACTTTCTCCGCAGTATTTCAAATGAATGACAAATGTGAGATTAAAAACGAATGGTTCGGGCGTACTGTAACCTATAGTGATGCTCGGTATGCTTACGAAGAAGCCCAAGCTGTTATAGAGTCGAAAACAAACGAAATACCTAAAGAAGTATCTCTTACAGGAAAAGCATATAAAACAGACCAGAAATTAGCAGACGCTATTTTAAAAATGGACGAGTTGGCTAAAATTATGCGTGGAAAACGTATGAGCTCTGGTGCCATTTCTTTTGATAAAGTAGAAGTGAAATTCCATTTAAATGAAGAAAAAAATCCAGTAGGCGTATTTTTTAAAACCAGTAAAGATGCCAATAAACTTATTGAAGAGTTTATGCTTTTAGCAAACCGAAAAGTATCTGAATTTATTGGTAAAAAAGATCCTAAAAAAACTTTTATTTATCGAGTACATGACGAGCCAGACGATAGTAAATTAGCTAATTTACAAGGTATTGTCTCTAAGTTTGGTTACAAGCTTAATTTTAAAGATAGAAAAACAACATCGGCATCACTTAATAATTTACTTAAAGAAGTAAACGGTAAAAAAGAGCAAAATCTAGTAGATACTTTAACTATTAGAAGTATGAGTAAAGCCGAATACACCACACATAATATTGGACATTATGGGTTAGCTTTCGATTATTATAGCCATTTTACATCGCCTATCCGTAGATATCCAGATGTCATGGCGCACCGTTTATTACAACATTATTTAGATGGCGGAAAATCTGTAAGTGAAGAAGCTTACGAAGATAAATGTAATCATTCCAGTGCCATGGAAAACCTTGCAACGAAAGCAGAGCGGGATTCTATAAAGTACATGCAAATTAAATTCATGCAAGATCATAAAGATGAACAATTTGTAGGTGTTATTTCTGGTGTAACCGATTGGGGTATTTATGTAGAAATAATTTCTAACAAATGTGAAGGCATGGTAAGTGTACGCGATATGACAGACGACCATTATGCGTTTGATCAAGATGTATATGCTTTGGTTGGCAGAAATACTAAAATGATGTATCAACTTGGTGACGAAGTTGTTGTAAAAGTTAAAAACACAGATTTAGTTAAAAAACATCTGGACTTTAATTTAATTGGTAAAAAAGAAACCGAATAGTAAAAGCTATTTTAAAAGGTATCATGTGTCTTATTTAGAAAAAAAAATCTTCTTTATTCTGTAACAATTGTTAAAACCATTCAACTAATAATAAAAAACAACTCATGGTTTTAACAACAACAAATTCTGTAGAAGGACACACCATACAAGATTATTTAGGCATTGTTACTGGAATAAATGTAAGTATGCCTAAAACATCTTTTTCTTTTAATATGAAAAAGTACTATCAATCTTATGAAAATAAAGTTGGTGAGGCTAAAGAAGAAGCTTTTCAAAAACTTAAGGAAAATGCCATTAATTTAAAAGCTAATGCCGTTGTTGGTATTAGTATTGATGTAGAAACAGACCCAACCTTTGGTTTAATTATAGTATCTATTACAGGAACGGCAGTAAAAATTATTTAGTTTAAATCACTTCGTTTTTAAAAAAGGAATAATTATTGATAACTTTACGTTTAAATCCAAAGAACATAAAAAATTCACACATGAAACGTTTTGTATTAATATTAACAGTCCTAATTTCTACAATAGCCATAGCACAAAAACCAATAGAAAAATCCATTGGAGAATTTACAAACTTAAAGGTATATGATTTGTTGGATGTTAAACTTATTAAGTCTAATGAAAATAGAATCATTATTTCAGGAAAAAATAATAAGGATGTTCTTGTAAACAATAAAAACGGCACATTAAAGATTAAGATGAAACTTGGAGAGACCTTTGATGGTAATGAAACAAAGATTCAATTATATTATACAGCAGTAGACGTTATTGATGTTAACGAAGGAGCCAGAGTATTTTCTGAGGATACAATCAAACAATTTGAAATAGATTTAAACGCACAGGAAGGCGGAAAAATAAAACTTAATCTAGATGTTAATTATGCAAATATCAGGTCGGTAACAGGCTCTAATATTGAAACTTCTGGAATAGCGAAACATCAAGATATATCTATATATACAGGTGGTGTTTACGAAGGAGAAGATCTCAAAACAGAGTTTACAGATGTTTCTATACGCATTGCAGGAGAAGCACATGTTCATGCTAAAACTTTAGTAAATGCAAAAATAAGAGCAGGAGGGGATGTGTTTATTTATGGTAATCCAGAACGTGTAGACGAAAGCAAAGTACTAGGTGGTAGAATAAAGCGCGTAAAATAAACATACTGCATATCCTTTTAAAAATAAAGAACCCTATATTTTTTGTTGAAAAATATTTTCACCAATCATTTATTAGAAAAAACTACTAAGTATAGATGCCTGTTTATTGTCAATTTAAACAGGGCAAATATGCTAAAGTTTATACATTTGAAATAGAGTTAAGATTAATTTATACAGCAAAGTAAAACTTCAAAAACACTGTATTTTATCTTAGTCAGAATATTAATATGAAAACCATACACCAATTAATAGATAAGTATACCGAAGGAGAAAATGTCCCCACATTAGATGATATTTTCGATCGTATATCACTTTATGGAACTCATCGAGAAAAAGAACTTCTGGCAGAGGGCTATATTTCAGATTATGGCCAGTGCCATTACGATTATATGTGTGGTAAATTTAATAACCTGGATGAGATATGGGGTCTGATGGATTGGATAGAAAAGATAAAAATATTAAGCACCAACTTCGACCAATACAACTTCTACAAAGGACATGTATATGAGATGCTTTCTAACGAAAGTAAGGAACAGAAAAGCAAAATTGAGTTTAATAACCTCTGCATAGTTCACTTACGAAAACAGCTAGAAAATAATGATGAAGATGTCACACTATTGATTGATTTAGCTCAAAACATTTTCCAGTGCTGCAAATTGACACAGGACTACCAATCACAAATATTTAATGAAATAAAAGCACTCTTCCTAAAAGCGCTTCACCTGGAAAGAAAAGAGGAACATCAATCAAACTTTTTTGGCTTTAATGGTTCTTCAATTAGTGGCTTTTTGAATATTTCCTATAGTTTTCTAGCGCTATCTTTCAATAATAGTATTAATATCCATCAAGAGTTTATTGCAGCTTTTAAAAAGGCTATTAATTCGTATACAGAAAAAGATCCTTCCATTTATTACCATTGGGCCGAAACTCTAATTCAGATTACAGATTGGATAAATTACCCTAAAATAGAAACGTGTAGAATATCTCAAGAGGTGGTAGATGCTGTTTGGCAAGAAGCTAAAGCCGTATTAAGTTTAGCCACCGATTTGAGGTCTAACAATGAACACTTTTTAACAAGCATTGGACACCTTTTTAATAGAATAGCAGAAAAAGAAGCCAGTTTTTCATACTTTGAAATCGCGTTTAATTATTATTACAAAGCACTTGAAATAAATGGAGAAACATGGTCAAATCCATATTATGCCAGTAATGCACTTCGAATGATGGCTTTAATTCGTCTTAAAAATAAAGAACAGGAAGAATCAATTAAATTATTTAACCAAGGGCTTTGTATTTTTGAAGAAGCGCAAAAGAAGATTAATGATTTTCAACTAAGTGTTTATCATGGCGATTATCTCTATGATTATTCAAAATATTTAGAAAGCTTCTCTAACAGAGAGACGCTATTAAAAGCTAAAAAACACTTTGAAGACAGCTGCATTTTAGGAAAAGATTTTTATACACATCCATATTACGGTCTGGCGAAAACCATGTTACGCTTGGATGATAAAGAAGAATGCTTAAAAATATTAAAAGTCTGTGGCGAGGTATTTTCCAATGAATATCATACGCACGATTTTAATGAAATTGTAGATGATAAGGATTTTGAAGAGATACAGGAAGATTTACCTAATATTATAACCAAGATAATTAAGTCATAGAGCTATTTTTAGCTTAGTTAATGTTAGTTGTCTTTTAAAAAATACTTACTCCTAAACACGAACTTAAAATATACATAAAAGTTAGCATTAATATTATACACAAGTCACAAAAAAAATTATGTAAATATGAATAGTAAAAGATATATCACAAATGGAGAAGGACTTCCAAATTGGTCTAACCCTATTAGTCATGCTGTGGTTGTAAACAATATGTGTTTTGTGAGTGGTCAATTATCTGTAAATACAGAAGGAAAATATGTGTCTGGAACAATTCTAGAAGAAGGTGAACTTGCATTTTCTAACTTCTTTGCAGCTCTTAAAAATGCTGGATTTAAAAAGGAAGACGTCGTATTTATCGATATAGCTTTTAATGATTTAAAAGAACTCCCAGAAATAAATAAATTATATATGGAATTATTTCCAGAAGGTAAAAGACCAGCAAGAACAATATATCAAGCAGAAGCGCTGCCCTTTGGCGGAAAAGTTAAGATTACTGGAACCGCAGTTAAAGAATTAATTTAGTCCCAAATGACCATAACCCAATCAATAAAAAAAGACGTCATAATTAAAATCGAACAAGACGTTTTAAATGCAATGAAAAATGGTAATGTTCAAAAACTGGATGAATTATTACATGAAGATCTTCTGTTTAGCATTCCTAATGGACAAACGATAACCAAGGCAATGGACTTAGAAACTTATAGTTCTGGAAATATGACAATAAGTGAGCTTACATATTCGGAGCAAGAAATAAATCTAATTGAAGATAATGCCATTGTTTCTGTGGTTGTAGAAATGAAAGGAACGTATTTCGACTATAGCCTTGACGGAAAATATAAAACCATAAGAGTTTGGAAACTATTTAACAATCAATGGAAAGTAATCGCAGGGAGTAGTCTTAAATTATAAATACAACAACAACTTATACTGCTTATTTTGAAAAAAGCAATGTATTAGTTGTCTAGCTAACTAAATTTACTATCTTTGCTTTATGATAAAAGAGAATCTGTATTTCCAAATAGAGCTTACCGCAAGAAAAATAAGGCATTATGGGCAAACGGTACTAAATAACAACGGTATTGATATTACCATAGAGCAATGGCTTGTTTTAAAGGTAATAATGGAAAATGATGGCATCAATCAAATTCAAATTGGTAAAATTTTAGTTAAGGACAAACCAACAATATCACGGATGGTAAAAAGCCTAACAGAAAAAGGGTTTGTCTTAAAAGAAAATACTTCTGGAGATTTAAGGGAATTTTTATTAAAATTAACCGAGAGTGGAAAAAAACTCGTAGAATTTCTTATTCCTCTTATTGAAGAAATAAGACTTAAAGGCCTTGGAAATTTATCTGAAGATCAAAAAATTAACACCAAAGAAACTTTATTAAAAATTCGAAATAATATAGATAGTTAAAATTTAACCATATGGTTGTCTAGCTAACTTTTAATTAATAATTATAAACATGTATCATGAAAAAATCAATTGTAACCCTTTTATTATTAGTATCGTTGTCTTGTAGTTCTCAAACTCAAAATACACCATTAGAAAAAGAAGTAAAAACAGCATTAAATGCATATATACATGCTGGTGACGTAAACGATGTTAGCGCCCTTAAACCCTTGCTGAACGATCATTTTAGAGTGGCATTATTCGATTCCAAAAAAAAGATAACAAGCATTTTGGATAAGAAAACTTATAGCACTTTTATCGAAGAGAAAAAATTTGGTGGATATCCCAGAACATCCAGCTATCATTCCATACTTTTTATTGATAAAAATATGGCCACAGTTCAAGTTACCTTAACCAGTCCAGGAAAACCAACTCTAAAAAATTTCTATACCTTAGTTAAGGAACATGGTAAGTGGAACGTTCTGCAAGATTTTGTGACACTTATAAAATAAATTATCACACATAAAAAGAAAATAGTAACACATATAAATAGTTAAAAAAGCACAAGTTAGTAAGACTTGTGCTTTTTTTATATAGCATGTAAAGTCACATGAAAGCTTACATAGAAAATGATTTTAATAAATAAGATAGTTTACTTAATTAGCTAATCTTCATCACTCCATTCATATTAATTCTATTTTAATCTTCTAAAAAGTTTAAATCTGTGTTTAGGTAAAAGATTTGTTACTTTAGTGCACGTACAATAGAAACATGGTTGTATTGTAACTATATTTCTGTGTTAGCAACAAGCAGCAAAAAACTATGGACAAAGATTTAACTGCATTTATTGAAGATATAAGTTGGTTTTTCAATGAGACGGATAAAGTCGAAATGGAAACCAAACCTTTTAATTTATCAGCTGATTTCAAACTCTTATTTCCTAAATTGACGGAATTGATTAGTTGTGCTAGAATTACTCATTTACAAATCAATAATGTACCTCATATTTTGTTTGCTTGGAATGATATTGATGACGAAATTTTTGGTTGGTTAAATAAAATGGAGAATCTGGAGGATTTACCCAATCAGTTAAGCAATGAGCATAAAATACTATTACAAAATATCGGAGGAATACAAGAATCATTTAATCAACCTGAAGATTCTTTGACAAATAACCAAAACTTTATGTTTATTGGGACTGAATGTAAACTAGGAATCGGAAGTTGGGATGAATATTATAAAGAAACTTGTGATGATGAAAATGTTGAGCCAATAGACCACTCAAATCTAATCTGTTTTGTGGAAGAGGCTAATGGAAATTTGACTTTTTATAATCCGACAAATAATGACATAATATTGTTTGCTTCTGACCACTGTTTTGATGACATTACACCGTTAAATGGACAACCAGAATACACGTTCTATAAATATGACAATATAAAATCATTTCCAGACTATGTAGAGAAAATAGCTGACGAGTGGATGGAAGAAAATGCCAGTTGCTAACACGATGTATAAAACATAGCTAATAAGTGATTAACCGAAAGGTTTGTATTTATTTGCAAGACCGCCAAATTTTTAATTTGGCTTTAAAATAGAAAAGTTAAAACAAAATATAAAAATTCGGCTCTGTGTTAATCCGAAAAATTAGTGTCTTTTTGCATGCTACGTTTCATACACAAGTCCGTTATGGAGCATTAGCCTACCCACAAAATCACCTCCTTACTTCCTTGCGTCTTTTCTCAATCAATAAATGGACATAAAAGTCAAAAGCTTGTTTTGACAAGGTTGCTCTATCGGACAAATTAACTCCTTTGCAAAAGATATTTAACTGACCTACATACCACTCATAAAACTCATCTGACCTATCATTTAGACCTATCATTGAAAATATAAGCTCACTAAAGTCAGAAATACAAATACTTCCATCGAATCCCATGTTATCAAAGCTATTGGTTAATTTTTGACTTTTTAATTCTTGTCTGATTATGAATATGGTAAATTCCGCTTCTTCAGGAATTTTGACTAATAGTGAGCTTTTTGGATATTTGATTTTCATAATATGTTTTTAATTTTTAATAAAAAACTTTAAAAGTTCATTTATCTCCCTTTAAAGCATTTCAAACTTACATAAAAATCTTTAAATCTCCTAATAAAGCATATTTTAATACTTATGACACATATCTTTATTCGCTATTTTTGATAATAAATAGTAGTGCCTCTATGGGAAAACCAATTTACAATAGAATAAAAGCAGTTTTAGCTGAACAAGACAAAACAAACAAGTGGTTAGCTAATGAAGTAGGGATGAATTCAAATACCATTTCAAAATGGTGTCGAAATGATATGCAACCCCGTATTGAAAACTTATTTCAGGTAGCTAAAGTTTTAGATGTAGATGTAAGAGAATTGCTTGTTTCTTCTAAAAATAACACTCCATAACAACGGTAACCGTTGCGCAACAACTATTTTTGATAAAACCAGACTGTTTCCATAAATTCAAAAGAAAATTAACACTGTAAATCAGTCGTTTAAAAAATAGCTAAACACATAAAAATACTTGATAGCTTTGAAATGGTAGTTGTGCAACAGCCACAATGTATATAAAAAATATCGAAAACCTAGCAGTAACTAAGGTTTTGGTATTTTTGGAAAGTCGCCAAATTTTTAAATTTGACGATTTCAAAAAAAAGATAAATAGTAAAATCTAAAAATTCGGCTTGTGTTTAATCCGAAAAGCTAGCTTCTTTTTTCAGCGCTACTTTTCATATACGGAGCCGTTATAAAACATTGATGAAAACCATCTATAGAATAATAATTTTAGTTTTGATTTTACAATCCTGTTCTTCTTCTCCGATAACGAGCGTCTGTGACGAATAACGACACTACTTTACACCTAATAAAATCACAATTAAGGACTCTCATCTCATTTCAACAGGAAGTATAAAGCACTTTATCTAGGCTTAGAATTTTTATCAGAAAAATCACATTAAATCTGTTATATTTGAAAGAGATATAAACGCAATGACGTTTATATAATTGTTCCAAGCAATTGCTCACTGAAACGGCAAGACATAACGTAAATTAAAAAAGAATTATGGCAGGAAAACCAGCAGCAACAGTAGGAAGTAACCATACATGCCCAATGTGTAGTGGAACAACACCGCATGTAGGAGGACCAATAACCCAAGGAGAATCGAATGTTTTATTTAACAGTAAACCAGTAGCAACCATAGGGAGTATGTGTACTTGTGTCGGACCACCAGACACCATTATTCAAGGAAACCCTACAGTATTAATCAATGGAAAACCAATTACCTGTGTTGGAGATATGTCAGCACATGGCGGTATTATCGTTTCTGGTTCATCTAATATTATTATAGGCAGTAAAACACCTGAACCTCCAACTGCTATTATGCCAATTAAAAAAATACCTTTTCCTAAAATCACATTTACAAACAGAGTATTAGGCAATGCAAAAGAGGCTATTGAGAATCAAGAAAAAATACGCCAAATGGCAGAAAGTACCGAAAGTGACAAACGTGTTTATGGATTAAAATGGATTAAGGAAGATAAAATAGTTAAGAGATCTAAAATACTAAGGCTAATAACACTTAGAGCATCTACAGTAAACTTTGCAGAAGGAGAAAGTGTTACACTTACCTTGTCTCGTCATAAAAAAGAAATGAATGAGGAAGATATTGAAGAGATTGTGGACACCTTTGTAGAAGAAGTAACTGGAACTGTACAAGACAAAATGGTTGAAGTTGTTTGGGAAATAGAAGAAGATAATAATGAACCAAGCCAAGAAACTACAGCATAAATAAAATTAAGCAATGGGAAACCCAACACTTGAAGCGTTACAAAGAAAATCATACGAAAAGGACTTAAAAACTGCCGAATATTCATTTACCTGTAACCAAGAAGGGGTAATTTGTCCAGAATCACCTAAGATAACCATTGAAAGCGAAGGTATTCGCTTGCACTTTTTTAGATATGGCTTACTAGATAAAGCTACGCCAGTACAAGACGAAACAGATATAGAAGTTGATAAAGCAGTAATAGCGAGAGAAGAAGATTCAGAAATACTTTTATTAAATAGAGAAACAGGAGATGTTATTGTTTACGATAGAAATACAAAAGAAAAAAACAAACCATAGAATTAGATGAAGTTATTATTAAAGAAGAAAAATTTGACGAATACGGCATACCTAGATTAAAAAACTTTAATATAACACGTACAGCATTAACAACGGGTTATATTTATCTAATAAATGATAAAGATCCTAATGAGTATTACGAACTTGCCGTAGATCAATACGGTATGTTATCTCATATTCTATGGGAGTACTCTAAAGATAAAGAAACGGGAGAGTATTTAGATGTTAGGAAACAACAAAGCGAAAAAATAAGTTATAAAATTGTAGAAAAAGGTAAAAAACTTAGAGTTGCTTTTTCTCCTATACAATGGTCTAGAAAATACTTTAACGAAGTTAATGCGAACGAGGATAAAAAGAAAGCCTTAATGATGATTATTGACTGTAATGGTTTTCCAAAAAATCATAAAGCAGAAGAAACCGCAGATGTATTACCATTTAACCAAGTAAAAGCAACGTTTCCTAACAGGCACCCTAGCGCTAATATTTTACAAGACAATTTAAACGATATTTTTATTACCGAAAGGGAACAAGATGAGAAAGGTGAAAATGTCATATTAGAAGATATGTTTATTTCTTTTAATGACCCTACAGCAGTCGCAGACGAAATTTGTTTAGGTTTAGATAGAGAAGTTACGCGATTACAAGCCATAATGACTAGTTTACAAACTGGCAAATCATCAGAGGAAATCTTTTCCTTATTGATGAAAGGAGAAAAAGTGCCAGTAAGTGATTCTAAAACAACAAAACAAATACAATATCTATTTAGGTTAGCGCAATTATCCTATGATTTTGTGTACAATAACCATGAAAATACCGACAAGTATGGCGAAAAAAATGTTGGTTTTGTAGCCAATTTATATAGCGCAGGATTGTTACAAGCATTTTTTGGGCATGGTGGCACAAATAAAGAAAAGCTAGAAAAAATATTAGGAAAACAAGAGCGATTAGCACAAAGAAAAGTAATTAATAGTTATAGAGATGATTTAGGCAACTTTATAAAATCTGATTATTATCAAAACGCTCTAGACTATTATTTTAGTGGTATAGCCGATGATGTAGAAGATGCTAAAGGTTTAGTAGCTGAACATTTTATTGCTTTGGGGCAATACCCTAATATGTACGACAGGCATTTAGATTTAAAAAGTGAATATCAATTGGTAAACGACAGTTGGTACAAAAAAATTAATGAAACACTATACAACTCGGATCCTGAACACTTTAAAAACAGCACTAAAATACTAGATACACCGTTAGATATTAAGGACTTTAATGTACTTAGCTTAACTAAAAAAACAATTAAGCAAATTGAAAAAATATTTAAAGCCTATGCTAACCACGAAACCTATGTAGGTGCTTTTGTTGCCTTAAAGCAAAAACAAATGCCTATAACATCTAAGGTTAGTTATTTTAGAGATAAAAAAACAAGAGAAGCTACCTTTAAATTTAAAGCCTTAGAAAATTTTGAAACCGAAATAAATGGCAGAAAATTAAAGTACGAAATAAATGGAAAACCAGCTACATTAAAGCAATATAAAGAGCACTGGCATTTAGAGTATGAAAAAATAACCAAGCAAAATGCTGACCAGTTAATTAAAAACGGAAAACTAGAGGTTAACTTAAAATCTAATTTACCTAAACGTTTTAAAAACGAAGTAGAAAAATTACTCAAATCTAATGCGTTTGCTGGAGTTGTACTCATGATAGAAGCCTATGTATGGGGAAAAGCCGTGAAAAATTTTTCAGAGGAAATAAATATTAAAAATACAATAAAGTTAGGAGCTGCTAGTATTAAACTTGGTGCCGCAACAGGAACTCTGGTTAGAGAATTAAAACTCTATGATAAGTATTTAATTAATAAAGGCCTAGAAAAGGATGTTTTATTGAATAGGATTGAAAGATTCAGCAGAAATATTGCAAGATTGAAAATAGCCAGCTCTGCCATTACGGTATTTACAGCTTCTAGAGATAGTTATTTAAGTTTTTCTGTTAGAGATAATGATGCAGCTACTATGTACGCCATGGCTGCAGGTATTGGGGCTACGTTTTTAGCAGCTGATGTCGCTATGTTAGTAAGTGGTTCTGCTGCCGTATTTGCATTAGGGTTTTGGCCTGCGGCCTTGTTAGGTGGTGCTTTAATAGGTTGCTATTACCTAGCAGCCAAATATTTTAAAGATTCTGCCCTAGAAGCCTATTTTAAAAACTATCCCTTAAGTGATTTTGCCTTAATACCTAACCCTAATGAAACTTCGCAAGAATATATAGCACGTTTAGTTGCTAACCCTGCTAAAACCATAAACGATCCTTGGTTTGATACGGTACAGTCTGACGAATTTAAAACCTATACTAATTTTGAAAAAGCCTATACCGCGCTTTTAGATATTTTAGTACCGAGTATCACTATTGTAGAACCACGACCTCATGAATATGTAAATTACAGAAAAGAATTTGATAAACACAACGCCATTACCCACCGTTTTAAGGCTGCTATATATTCTGCACAAAAAATTAATGATTTGAACCAGTTAGATATACAAGCATGGTATTACCCTTACGGCATCAATACAAAAGCCTCATTACGACCAAACGGGCGTATAGCCATAACAACTTTTATGTATATGGAAGGTGAACCTAAAAATAGATTTGATGTCGATGAATTAATACCCAATTGCGAAGTACGTTTTGGGCTACCTAACAGTTTTACTTTTAATTTTCAAGAATATCCCAAAGGCGAAGTCCTTTTTATATGTAGAATTAAGGTAGACGATGGACAATATACCCCAACCAACTTTAATACAGTACCGCGTTATATTTTTGGGCATGCACAAACGCACAATAAAACGAATAACAATACGAAGTTAATGACTAGTATATTTTCTGCACATAGATACGAACAAAAGGTAGGTGTTACCAATGTAAAACCCATAGATATGCCAGAAGAAGAAGCTCTACAAAAGCCTAAAATTATTTCAGAAAAAAACATTACTAAATTACAATCCTATCGCATTAAATAATCATGAAATGAGCCATAATAACTAAGTTGGAATATCCTCAGATATCTTTAATAGCAAATTACATCTGACCGATGAAAAAAAATAAATTTAAACAGATGAAACAACCACACAGAATATTAGAATACCCTACTGTATATGACAAGGAATTCATCGCTAGTGAAAAAAGCGAAGGATCATTAAAACGTGCAGATGATAAGATTTTTTTTAGATCATTCGCTTTTTTATTAAAATCAGAAATATATTGGGGAATAGGTGCTATAGTTTTTAGTTCGTTCATCATTTTTTTAGCTGTAAAGGATAAGCAATATGAATATATATATTATATAAGCCCTTTATTACTTGGTGGTTTATTTTGGGTAATTTATAGTTTATATGCCAAAAAAAACTATAAAATATTTGAGTTAAACCGTTTGCTTGGCACGGTCACCTACCCCGATAGTTATTTTCGTAAACCTTTAAAAGGTAAGTTTAAAGATTTACATGCGGTTATTGCCGTAACGGGTAATATAGATGGTTATGTAGATAGCGAGTATTTAAAATTTGTAAATACGTTTAGCCCAAGAAAGTTCACATTATTGTACACTTTTTACGGTAGAGAACCTTATAAAGATTGGAGTTTTTATGTATGGTATATGGATAAAAACAGACCATTGCCACCAGGTACGGCCTTTGATCCTTACAGAGAACAAGACTTTGAGCGTAGAAAAAAGCTAGGATTTCCAAAACCATTATACCCAAGTAATATAGATACCCCAGAAGCCACAGAGGAACAGCAAATAGAACGTAGAAAAATTGGAGGGTGGTAAAAGAAAACTGCTTACAACAATTTGTATAATACATATACTCCCTCTGGGAAGCTAACGCCCATACAAGAGACGTTACTATTCATTGCGGAACGCCCTCACAAACTAAAAAAATTAAATGAATAAAAGAAAAAAACTACTTGCTTTAATTCCTGCTCTTTGGGCGAGTTTATTTGACACAATAATCACAATTAAAGGGCAATCGGAGGAATATTGGAATGGAAATCTGAATATGGCGAATGAAGGAAATCCAATCGGGAATTTTATGATGAAAAATCACGTTTCTGGAATATTTTTTATTTGTGGAATTTGGTTAATTTTAATTGGAATATTAGGTTATTATATCCCCAAAAAATATTCTCGTATTTTTTTACTATTCGTTTTAATTGCTCATAGTTTTGGAGCATCAACTTGGTTATCTATGAATTATGGATTCTGGACTGCTATCATTTTCATTTTGTTTAATTCAATACTATTTTACAAAATTGAGGATTTAATTAATAAAGAAAAATAAGACAAACTTTAAAATATCACGGAATAAAGGTCAACCGAATTGTAAACCAAACTGAAAACCGTCTAGTTTTAAAATCTAAGGATATTAACTCATCAAAGTTCCCACTAGCATTTGATTTTGACTTGCATATTGATGACTTAAAAGGTGTTGGAATTGAGAGTAAGAGATTTAATTTCATGGCAATTATTGTTGAACCAACTGACGAAAAATGGAATAAAAAACGTTGGGTAAGGCTTATAATAACTTAGCCCTCCTTTTATTTTCTTAAGGCATTGATAACTCTTCTTATTGCGAAAACAACATTCTGTACATCTTTTCTATCAAAAGTATCTTCCTCTATAAAAAATAGCATTTCAATTCCCATGTCCAAACATTCGACCAATTCATCTGAAGAAATACAGCTACTATCAATTAATTTGGACAAGCATTCTTGTTTTTCTTTATTCAACATTCTATTATAAATAACATAATCAAATGTAGTAAATTTTTTTCAAATAACTACTAATTAGTAGTAACTTATTAATAGTGAACTTAATTTCTTTACCCAATGGATAAACCAACAGAAATTAAGAAGCTAGCTAAGCGAATAAAGTCTTTGAGGATTAAAAAAGGGTATAGCAGCTATGAAAACTTTGCATTCGACAACGGAATTCATAGAGCTCAATATGGTAGATATGAAACTGGGACTGATTTACAATATACAAGTCTGGTAAAGATTGCCAGAGCTTTCGATATGACTCTTGAAGATTTTTTTAGTGAAGGTTTTGATTAAAAACATTGGATAATAGCGTATAAAATTGATTGCTCGGGAAGTGCTTACTTGGAAAATTCTTGCTAATACTCATGACTTTTCCAACAGAACATTCCTTGAAAAATACCGAATTTTGAGTATGATTCTAAATACAAAATCCTAAAAGTAACTAAAAGTGGTGCTGTAAGATGGAAGTCTTATTATTGGGTATATGTATCGGCAGCTTTAAAAGGAAAACATGTCGCTATTGAAGATATTGGTAATGGCATTTGGAAAGTATTTTTTAGAAATGTATTTTTAGGGTTCTTTGATGAAAAACATCTTAGAAATAAACAACAATCCACAAGGTTAGAAATTAATTTAGTGTAAACCTTAATCTTTAACTTGTGTAAACCATGTCCCTTTACGAACATTGATAAAAACCATTTATAGAATAATAATTTTAGTTTTGATTTTACAATCCTGTTCTTCTTCTAACAAAAAAAAAGACAAATTAATTGGAAATTGGAGTGTCATAAATGGGCTGAATGAATTTGAATTTTATCAAGATTCTCTGATTGTAAATGAATGGGGAATGTCATACATCAATGAGTGGAATATTGAAGAGTCAAAACTATACCTTGAAACAATTAAAATTTGAAGAAGAAGCTATTAGAGTTTTAAGTAAGCTTCCAAAAATACCTCCAGCAAAGATTAAAGGAAAAGCAACTAGTCAAAAATAAATTAATGGTACATAAACTATACACATCTTTGATGACAACTGGTATTTAGTCGAAAGTTGTTATTATTTTAGTTGTTCTTAAAAACTTACCTGTTACGCCATCTATCCAATACACTTTGGTATCTTTTAGTCCGTATTCTTCATTGCCAACTATTGAAATTGCCCATTCTGGTTTTCATTTGGTAATTCATTTAAATCGACGCGAGATAGATTAAAACCAGTTACTTCATATTTTTCAATATTATTTTTTGTTATTTTTTTTACAATTTCTATAGCTTCCGCCTAACAAATATTATAACCTTTTCCGTAGTCAATTATTTTTGTAATGTGACCTTGTTCATTATAATCTAATTCTTCAAGTATTTTTTATAACCATTTGGATATATGAACTCAACCCATTTTATTTGAGTGATGCCTTAAAAAGAGTTAGATTATCCTGAGAAGTATGCCTTCAAGCTTCAAAGACTCTTCCTCTACGCACAATAAAATAGTCTTTAGCCCCGCTGATGTCATTTTGTAAGAGCAAGTAAAGAAAAAAGACAGTATATTTGAGTTTCCAAGAAGGAATTGTGAATTTCAATAAGACATTAAAATTTGATGAGACCCAATTTATTGACCAATAAAAATATAACTAAGTTTTAAATTTAGTACGCGCTTAAAACAACATATACCTTCAAAATAAAATAGTTAACAGAAAAATTTAAGATTTTTTTGAGTAAAATATTAACCATTAAATTAGACTAATGAGAATTATTAAAATTACCTTTTTATTTTTAGCAGTACTGACTTTAGCAAATTGTGCTTCAGGTTACAATCTGATTGAACCAAAATCAATTAATTATGTATCAACTAACGAAACTGAAAACGTTAAACTTGAATATAAATATGATTTGTTGGATAAAAAATATGCCAAGAAAGAATTAAAAAAAGGTATCAAATTAGTAGCCATTAAAATCACTAATAGTTCTGATAATGATTTAATGTTTGGAAGAGATACTAAATTGACGTATGGAAATGGAACAGAAATTTTTATTATGGAAAATAATAACGTTTTTAAAACATTAAAGCAAAGTCCAGCTTCTTATTTATGGTATTTATTGCTAACACCAATGAATTTATACACTACAGGTTCTAATGGACAACAAACTAGTTCAACACCAATTGGTCTTATCGTTGGTCCAGGATTAACAGTTGGAAATATCATAGCTGCTGGTTCTGCGAATAAAAAGTTTCAAACTGAAATGTTAGAATACAACATCAATGGAACATTGATTAAAAAAGGTGAGACTAAATATGGCCTTATTGGAATTAAATCAGATTCTTTTGATTCCTTGAAATTAAAAATTGAGTAAAAACGTTTTACAATAATGCTATAAGTATTCGCATTATTCAAATCGATTAAAGGAAGCTTGATTTTGAGGAATTGAATCAGCCAGATCTTCCAGATGAATTGATAAATAATGCTGTAGCACAGATTAAAGTAAGAAGAGATCAACCAAGATTTCGTCTAAAACTTCTAAAGCTCTATAAAAACATGTATCGTAACAGGTTGTAAGATCCCAGAATTGCTTGAGGCTGCTCACGTATTACCACATTCGGTAAAGAAAAATTTCAGTCTTTCCAATGGATTGCTACCAAGAGTAGTTATACATACGATTTAAGTATGATTGCGATTAGCCCCAGAAAGTTTGAAGTTAAAACTTAATGATTTATTATTAGAATCTAGTGAATATGCTAAACTAAATAATATCATATAGGTTCTAGGCTCACAAAACGCCATGAAACATATCAGATTAGTGAAGAAGGTCTTCACTGTTGATGGGAATCTTTTATGAAATTGGAATGAAATAACATAAATGACAAGGCACAGCTTGTAACCTTAGTTCGACCACATTAAACAAAACATTACCAATAATTTTAACACATCCCTAAACTCAATCACTTAATTTATAACTCCTAACTCCCATTATTAAAAGCCAAAGGCAAAGTGAAATTTCTCCAATATCTGCAGGAATGGTGATGTTCTCTAATATAACCGATTCTGTATTTGGAAAAAGAAAAAATACAACAAAATCGATCAAATCTCCAATGCAACCTAATATTAAAAAAACACCAAGTATTTTAGGTACAATACCCGATTTTACAATCATATAACCCAAAGGAAATAGGTACATTCCATAAAATATCTGATTTACAAAATAACCCTTAGTATGAATGTTTTGAAAAAACATAGATAAAACCTGCAATTGCTCTGGTTTAAACGCCGCTGAATAATCCTTATTTACTAGTAATTCTAAAGCTGAAAACTGATTTAATGCATTCTGACAAAACATAGCAACAGAAATTACCACACATAATAATAAAAATAATGACATCGTTTTATTTACAGGTTTAAAAATGAGATATAGAACATATGCATAGAAAAAAAACATGGTAGACATCACCAAATCACTCACAAAACCAAGACGAAACAACCATTCATTTTCAATTATATTTTGAGCCGTAGCTGTTAGGTTATTAGGCACATAAAACTTTTGACGAACGAAAAACTCGGCAAAGATTCCAGTAACAGCAAGAATTAAAAAAAGTAAACCCGCAAACCTTCCCATTTTTTTATTTGAATACATCTTTTATACTTTTAAAGTTATATTTAGATGACGAGATAATAGACAATTTGTTACGTTGAGTAAATGCACAGTTACAAACTATTACCAGCTAAGTTTAAAAGTCAAATGAAAAAGAAATATGTCCAGACAGCAGATGTTGTAATCTATTTTGTTAATTAATAATTCGCATTTAACCCATACAAAAACCATACAACATCTCTTACAAGCTTTATTTTTAGTATCTTAGTAATACAACAATTCATGATTTTTGGGGCGACTCGGTTTTTTATTATTCAATATACTTTTTTTGTCATGTAGTTTTCTACATGCACAAGAGCACCCTCCTATTGAAATTTTTTCATCAAAAGATTATGGTGCCGAAACTCAAAATTGGTCCATTTCTCAATCTGAAGAAAATTATATCTACGTAGCGAACAACAAAGGCTTACTTGAATTTAACGGCGCTAATTGGCAATTATATGCATCGCCAAATGAAACCATTATTCGATCTGTTAACGTCATAGACAACTTAATATATACTGGTAGTAATAGAGAATTTGGGTATTGGCAAAGAAATGAATTCGGATTGCTGTATTACACATCGTTATCTAAAAAATTAAAAGTAGATTTTTTAGAAGATGAAGAATTCTGGAACATCATAAGTGTAGATGACTATATATTATTTCAATCTTTAAAGAGGGTTTATATTTACAATAAAAGGAATGATTCCTATAGCATTATTGATTCTGAAACTATTATCTACAAAATATTTAAAGTTGATGAAACGATCTATTATCAGAAGACCAAAGATGGTATTTACAAGATCGAGAACGGTGAATCAAAACTCGTTTCTGATAATATAATTCTTAAAGAAAACAGACTGGTCAATATTTTCAATAAAAACGGTCATCTTTTAATAGAAACAGAAAATAACGGATTTTATGTTTTAAAGAATGGAAATCTTTCTAAATGGAATATCACTGCAAACAAAAGACTATCTGAAGTGAGTGTGTTTCGCAGTATTCAACTAAAAGACCATAGTTTTATCTTAGGAACCAGATCTAACGGCATATTGCATCTAACACCAGATGGTATCATAGATTATAATATAAATACGTTTCATGGATTAAGTAATAACACCGTTCATGGGGTTTTTGAAGATGCTGAAAATAATATCTGGTTAGCCTTAGAAAATGGTATTAATTGTATAAATGTTAAATCACCGTTTAGTGTTTATACAGATGAAGAAGGAAAAATAGGAACCATATATACAGCTTCTGTTTTTAATGATAATTTATACTTAGGAACCAATCAAGGGTTGTTTTACAAGCGCTTAGAAGGCTTAGAAGATTTTAAACATGTTGAAGGTATCCAAGAAGCCGTTTGGTGTTTAACCATAATAGACAATACCTTGTTTTGTGGACACGATACAGGAACCTCAATTATAAACAACCATACAGGAACCAAAATTAAAGGCATACAACAAGGCACCTGGAATATAAAATCAATAGATAAAACAGATTTATTATTACAAGGGAACTATGATGGACTATATGTTCTTCAGAAAATTAATGGGACTTGGGTCTTCAGAAATAAAATAGAAGGGTTTAATCTCTCAAGTAAATTTTTTGAAATTTATAATAATCAAATCTTTGTTAGCCATGAATACAAAGGTGTTTTTAAAATTGATGCAGATAACGATTTTAAAAAAGTTCTAAGCATTGAAAAAGATCCAGACCTCAATAAAGAAATAAACTCTAGTATTATTAAATATAATAATGACTTATTATATACCTATAAAGAAGGCGTCTTAAAATACCATACAGAAACTAATAAATTCCTAAAAGACACTATTTTAAGCACTTTATTTACAAAAGAGGATTATACATCTGGGAGGCTTAAATTTAATGAAAAGACAAATACCTTATGGTGCTTTTCTAAAAAGGATTTAAATTACATATCCCCTGGCAAATTAAGCAATATTCCAAAGGTCAATAAAATCCCTTTTTCTAAATCATTACCTCGAGGTTTAACTGGTTACGAAAACATAATCCATCTTGATAATCAAAAATATTTAATAGGAACCTCAAGAGGTTTTATTGTCATAGATTTAGATAAAATAGCTATTAAGTCTTATAATATTTCAATTAATTCAATAACAAAACACAGCATAGCTACAAGCCCAGAAATTGTAAACAAAAATCTTTATGGAGTCTTTGCAAATCCAGACAACAATATAGAATTCATGTTTAGTGTTGCAAAATTTGAAAAATACCTCGACACAGAATATCAATACCAATTAAAAGGTATGTATCCTAATTGGAGCGATTGGTCTGCTAAGTCGAATACACTATTCGAAAATTTACCTTACGGCGATTATGTTTTTAATGTTAGAGCCAAAGTAGGTAATACCCTGACTAAAAATGTGGCGTCCTATAGTTTTAATATTGAAAGGCCCTGGTTCCTTTCAAAATTAATGATATCGGCATATGTAATCTTAGTTTTGCTGTTTTCATTAATGATGCACCATATTTATAAACGCTATTACAGAAAGCAAAGAGAAGCATTATTGCAAAAAACCAAACGGGAACTTGAATTGAAAGAGTTAGAAAACAAACAACAATTCATGCGTTTTAATAATGAAAAATTAAGGCAAGACATTGATAACAAAAACCGTGAATTGGGTATCTCAACAATGAGTTTAATCAAAAAGAATGAGTTTTTAAATAACATAAAAAAGGAATTACAAAATGTTAATGATATTAATAATATAAAACATGTTATTAAGATAATTGACAGAAATATAAACAATACAGATGATTGGCATGTTTTTGAAGAAGCTTTTAATAATGCAGATAAAGACTTCCTTAAAAAGATAAAAATAGAGCATCCTGCTCTTACTTCAAACGATTTGAGATTATGTGCTTACCTAAGACTCAATTTATCATCAAAAGAAATTGCACCACTCCTTAACATATCCCCTAGAAGTGTAGAAGTTAAACGTTACAGACTTCGAAAAAAAATGAATTTGCCCCATGAATCTAGCTTGACAGACTATATTTTAGAGATATAGGCATACAACATTTTATTTTTTAACCTATACAACACTACAACATAGATGTATTTTCGTACCTTTAAGAAAAAGGGTTCAAAAAAATAATTTCTTAGAAAAGCCCTGTAAATAATAAAGTTTTAGCATTAAACTACCGTTTTTTTTGCCATGTATGTTTTTTGTTGGGGTTTAAAATAAGGATACAATAAAGACTCTAGCTAGCTTTACTAAAACTAAAAAACTAAACTAAAAATGAGACAAACTCTCTTTAAAATTTTAACCTTATTCTTTTTTACGTACTCTGGTGCGCAAAGTGTAGACATAAGTGGAAATGTTCAAGACAGTACTGGATTTCCCATACCTGGAGCCAATGTACTTGTCAAAAACACAGCAAAAGGAACAGCAACAGATTTTGATGGTAACTTTACAATTACCAATATTGAAATAGGGACTACGCTGTCATTTAGTTACATTGGTTATATAACAAAAGAACTTGTTGTTACCGATGCTTCTAATTTAACGATCCAATTGGAAGAAGACCTTGCCCAATTAGACGAGATCGTCGTAATTGGTTATGGTACACAAACCAAAAAAGAAATTACAGGCGCTGTTTCTGTTTTAGGAGCAGAAACCATTGAAGCACTTAAACCAACACGAGTTGAACAAGCGCTACAAGGGCAAGTGGCAGGGGTTAATATAACCTCTCAGTCTGGTTCACCAGGTGGTGCAGCAACTATTAGTATTAGGGGTGTTTCTACAAACGGCGATAGCAGACCCTTAATTTTAGTTGATGGTAATGTTATTGAAGACTTAAGTGTTATAAACCCGAGCGACATTGAAAGTATGAACATCCTTAAGGATGCAACCGCGGGTATTTATGGTGTAAGAGCAGCCAATGGCGTTATTTTAATAACCACCAAAAAGGGACGCCAAAACATGCCTTTAACAGTAGAATATAGCGCCTATGGTGGTTTTCAACAAACAACACGTAAAATACCTGTACTTAATGCTACAGAATACGCTGTAGTAATAAATGAAGCATTTGCCTCTGGCGGGAGCCAACCTCCTTTTCAAGATTTATCCATTTTGGGTCAAGGAACAGATTGGCAAGATGAAGTATTTGAAAACGCCCCCATACAAAACCATAGTATTTTGCTAAAAGGTGGTGGTGAAAAATCGTCATATTCTTATAGCGGATCGTTCTTAACACAAGATGGAATTGTTGGCGGTAATAAATCAAACTTTACACGTTTTACAAACGCTGCTACCTACAACTTGGATATCCTTGAGAACTTTAAACTCACCTCGGGTCTAACTTTAATGAGAACGAATAAAAGAAACCTTCTTGAAAATGACTTGGGTTCTGTGTTATTTAATGCCTTAAATATGGATCCTACCAAAGGCGTTAGAGATGAAACTGGTGCCTTTACAATTGCAGAAGGCTTAGGTAATGAAGTCATAAACCCCATAGCGCAAATGGCGAATACCTATGATAGAGGTAAAGTTATGAAGCTAAGTGGCAATGCTGGACTATCCTATAACTTCTTAGAACATTTTACGGTGCAATCTAATATTCAATTTAATTATTCCGAAGTATCTTCTAAAATATTTAGACCTATAGTTAATTATGGAAGCGGAAAAGTATTTAATAACGATAGAAGTGAAGTTTCTGAAAACCTAGATTATTTCAGAGATTATACCTTTGATGCTTTTATTAAGTACGAAAATAAGTTTAACGACATTCATAATCTAAATGTTCTATTAGGAACATCTGTATTTAAAACTACAGGAGAGTTTACAGGACTTAAAGGCTTTGATATTATAGATAATAATGTTATAAACGCATCCATTGAACAGGCATCTGATGTTGAAAATATTAATCAAGCATTAGGAAGAAATGCCACGTTCGATTCAAGATTACTGTCCTACTTCGCCAGAGTTCAATATGATTATAAAGGAAAATATTTAATATCAGCCGTAATTAGGCGTGATGGTTCAACCAAGTTTGCACCAAATAATAGATTTGGATTTTTCCCTTCAGGATCTGTTGGCTGGGTAGCTTCCGATGAGGATTTTTTATCAGACAGCAAAGTTTTCGATTTACTTAAGTTTAGAGCCTCCTATGGGGTTTTGGGTAACGATAGAATTCCAGATTACAAATTTGTTTCACTTAATGATGGTGAGGCAACCTATACGTTTAATGATTTGTTAGTTTTTGGTTCATCTATAGGCGGCCTTGCTAATCCAGAAATTAAATGGGAAAAACAAAAAACCTTAGATATAGGACTAGATGCTCGGATTTTAAACAATAAAGTAGATATTACAATAGATTATTTTAATAAGAGAACAGAAGACCTATTAGTACAACCTCAAGTGTCTGGTATATTAGGAGCATCGGCACCAGGATCGGCACCTCCATTTGTTAACGCAGGAATTGTTGAGAATACAGGATTAGAGTTCGCCATTGGTTATTCTGATAATTTTAATGATAATTTTAAATTTAGTATCAGGTATAATGTTACGACTCTAGATAACGAAGTTATTTCAGTAAGTAATGATGGTGGCTTTGTTGAAGGAGGTTCCTTTGGTGTTGGACAAGAATTTCCACCTTCAAGAATGGAGGCAGGCTTCCCAATAGGTTTTTTCTACGGTTTACAAACAGATGGCATCATCCAAAATCAGGACGAATTTAATAATGCCGTACCAACCGCAACAAACCCACCACAAATAGGTGATTTAAGATTTGTTGATCAAAATAGCGATGGTGTAATAAATGGTGATGATAGAGTAAACCTTGGAGACCCTATACCAGACGCCACTATGGGCCTGAATATATCTTTAGATTATAAAAACTTCGATTTTGCAGCCTATGCGTTTGCCTCTATTGGTAACGACATTGTTCGTAATTATGAAAGAAATCAAAATTTAGTTAACAAACCAACATATTTCTTAGATCGTTGGAAAGGAGAAGGTACGACAAACACAACACCCAGAGTAACTACAGCAGCGACATCAAACACCTTATTTTCAGATTATTTTGTAGAAGATGGGTCTTTTATTCGATTGCAGAATGTACAACTTGGTTATAGTTTCTCAGACAAAACTCTTGAGAATTCTAAAATAAGTAAGCTACGACTATACGTCTCCGCAAGTAATTTGGTGACTTTAACCGAATATAGAGGTTACGATCCAACAGCTTCTACAGGAGCTCCTATTGGTGGCGGTATAGACCAGGGTTTTTATCCTAGCGCAAGTACATTCTTATTAGGTGTTAATTTAAAAATTTAAACTGGTATTATGAAAAAATTTAAAATCAAAAATATCTTAATCGTCCTTGTTTTAATAACATCATGTAGTGACGATTTTGTTGATGTGGCATCTCCAAATGAAATATCAAATGAATTTTTTAATTCAGAACAAGATTACCAAGACGCATTAATTGGAACTTACGATGTATTGCAATCAACCTATTTAAATGTCATGCTTGGCGAAATAGCATCAGATAATACGTTGGCAGGAGGAGAAAGTGCAACAGACGTCCCTGGAATTCAAGAAATTGATGATATGATACATACACCTGTAAATGCACAATTAAGAGACATTTGGACTTGGATGTATGGCGGCGTTAGTAGAGCGAACTACATATTGGAGTTTCAAGATAAAACAGATTTTCCTAATAAAAATAACGTACTCGCTCAAACAAAATTTTTAAGAGCCTATTATTATTTTGAACTCGTAAAATGGTTTGGCGACATCCCATTAATTATAGATAAAAGAGTTCAATTTGGTGAAGAATCAGGAATTGATAAATCCCCAAAAGCAGATGTTTACGCTTTAATAGAGGACGATTTAACATTTGCAGTATCAAATTTACCCAATACGCAAGCACAAAAAGGGAGAGTAACGAAGGCAGCAGCACAAGCTTTATTAGGTAAGGTTTATTTGTATCAAGATAAATTTTCAGATTCGGCAACTGTTTTAGAGAGCCTTATTGATAGTGCGCCATCCATACCTTTAGATTTACTCCCTACAGAAATAGCCAATACCATGTTTGAAAACGATAATGAAAATAATATAGAGTCTGTTTTCGAAGTACAATATACCGATGAAGAAGGAGGAAGTTTTGACTGTTTACAATGTAGTGAAGGGAATGTCGCTGTTGGGTTTAATGGTATAAGAAACTATGATGGTACCTTATTTGAATCTGGATTTAGTTTCAATGTGCCAACTCAAGAAGCGGTAGACGCATTTGAAGCAGGAGATATTCGTTTAGAATATTCCATATTAGATATCAATGCTTGGGCAACAGAAACAGGCGCTGGTTTTAAAGAAGGTTTTGAGCATACAGGATATTATAACAGAAAATATATAGCACGTCAAGGCGATTTAAACACGGGAGATGCGAATTTAACCAATCCAAATAATTATAGAGCCATTCGTTTTGCCGATGTACTATTAATGGCTGCAGAAGCTTTAAATAGAGGAAGTATAAGTGATGATCGAGCAAGGGCTTACCTTAATAGAGTAAGAACTAGAGCTACATTATCAGATGTTACTACATCTGGCACAAACTTAACGAACGATATATATAACGAACGTCGGGTAGAGTTAGTTGGGGAGGGTCACCGTTTCTTCGATTTGGTAAGAACAGGTAGAGCAGCAACTGAAATAAATGGATTTGTTTCTGGAAAACATGAAGTCTTTCCAATACCCTCAATTGAAATTCAATTGGCAGGGAACATATGGGAACAAAATCCTAATTACTAAAAAAAATCATAAACATGAAAACATTAAAATATATATTTAGTATCGGTTTACTTTTACTGGTCTTTGCCAGTTGTACCGATGATGACCGTAGTTTAGGTTATTTAGATGATGTTGTAGCTCCTGCAGATGTTACAGCGATATTGAATTTATCAAAAGATAATTCAGGTTTGGTAACCATTACACCAAACGCAACAAATGCGGTATCTTATATTGTAAATTATGGCGATGGAACAGAAGAATTAGCAGCCATAAATCAAGGAGAAAGTACAGAGCATATATATGCAGAAGGCACATACACCATTACAATCGAAGCCATTGGTATTTCTGGTTTAAAAACAGAAACAACACAACAATTGGTAGTATCATTTAGAGCTCCAGAAAATTTGGTTATTACGGCAGAAATAGATGCTTCGAATCCTTTTAAATTAAATGTTTCTGCAACTGCAGACTTTGCAGCATCATTTCTTGTGTTTTTTGATACATCCATAATAGATGAAGAACCAACACCTTTAATGTTAGACGGAACGGTAAGTTTTGAGTATCCTGCTGTTGGAGACTATACCATTAGAGTTGTCGCTTTAAGTGGGGGTTCAGAAACTGCTGAAATCACTCAAGTTATAACCATTTCCTCACCTACAGATTTTCCTATTGATTTTGAATTTATAGATACAGGTGCTTTATTAGGTTTTGATGGCGGCGTTATAACGGTTGAAGACAATCCGCAAGTGGATGAAAATAACAATTCTGCTACAGTAGCTAAAATTGTAAAAAATGCTGGACAAGTTTGGGGCGGAAGTCAAATTAAAATGTCCGCACCCATCGATTTTAGTGCTAAAAAACTAGTAACTATGGATGTTTGGTCTCCAAGAGCTGGCGGAAAACTCTTGTTTAAAGTTGAAGACCCCGCAGATCCTCAAAATATCTTCTTTGAGAGTGAAGTGACATTGGTTGGAAATAGCGATTGGGAAAAAGTGACTTTCGATTTAAGTGCTATAGACACCGCACAAGCGTATCAAAATATCGTTTTAATCTTTGACCTCGGAACAGAAGGCGCAGGAGGTCCAGATTGGACATTCTATGTAGATAATATCAAGCAAGCAGCTCCTCTTACGGGAGAAAGTGCCACACCGATTACTTTTGAAACACCTTATACGCTAAGATCATTTGATGGCGGTGATATTTCTATAGTCACCAACCCTGATCAAGACCCTAATAATGGTAATACGTCCAGTACAGCTGCAAAACTAGTAAAAAACGCAGGTGAAACTTGGGGTGGTTCTGTGATTTCAGTAGCACAACCATTCTCATTTGTAAATTCAACTACAGTGACCGCAAAAGTATGGTCACCAAGAGAAGGACTTACTTTAACATTGAAATTTGAAGACGACACACCGTTTCCAGATACGATAGCTTCAGCTGAAATAGTAGCGGCTACGACAGTTGCAAATCAATGGGAAGAATTAAGTTTTGATTTTACTGGAATTGATACAAATATAGACTTCACGAGCATTGTACTAATCATGGACAATGGCACAGCAGGAGATGGCACTGATAATTATACAATCTATGTCGATGATATTTCAACAAGGTCATTTTTAAATTTCGAGCCACAACAGGCTTTAAGAAGTTTTGATGGTGGTGATATTTCCATAATAACGAACCCCGATCAGGATCCTAATAATGGCAATACGTCGAGTATGGTAGCGAAATTAGTGAAAAACGCAGGTGAAACTTGGGGCGGTTCTGTTATTTCAGTAGCACAACCATTCTCATTCGTAAATTCAACTACAGTGACCGCAAAAGTATGGTCACCAAGAGAAGGACTCACTTTAACATTGAAATTTGAAGACGATACACCGTTTCCAGATACCATAGCTTCAGCTGAAATACCAGTGGCTACCACCCTTGCAAATCAATGGGAAGAACTAACGTTTGATTTTACTGGAATTGACACAAACATCGAGTTCACAAGTCTGGTACTAATCATGGACAATGGAACAGCGGGGGATGGTTCCGATAATTATACCATATACGTAGACGATATTGACATCAATTAAAGTCACATAAATTTTAAAACTAGAATTATGAAAAATATAAAAAATTTAATTACAATCTTCTCTTTGGTTGTAGCTCTTTTTGGATGTCAAGAAGACGATTATGAAGTTGGGGAAATCATAGCGCCGACTAATATTCAAATCACACCTATGATTGTAGGAGCCGATGCAACGAACCCAAACGGTGACGGAAGTGGTATGGTAGATTTCATAACAACGGCAGATAATGCCATTTCATACCAATACTTAATTAATGGAGAAAGAATTACTGCCCCCGAAGGGAAACAAAGCTTTGTCTTTGCAGAGCTCGGAGTTAATACTTATACAGTAACAGCAATAGCCTTTGGTATTGGAGGTATTTCCTCAACCAAATCCATTAACATAGACGTTGTAAGTAACTTTGAGGATCAAGAAGCAAAAGACTTATTAAGTGGAGGTGTAGGATTAAGTAAAACATGGTATTGGGCTGCCGATAAAATTGGTAATATTGGTTTAGGTCCAAATGAAACGCAGCCAGGTGGCGAACACACTTATTCGCAATGGTTTACATCTACGGCTTGGCATGCAGATAAATTATGTATGTATGATGCAGAATTTGTGTTTACACAACCTACAGAAGGAGATTTGTTATATGAGCAAACCGTAGGTTCGGCCTATACACCAGGGGATTTTGCCGCCTCCATTGGAGTTGATGGTGACACTTGCCATGGCAGTGATGTAGCACCCTCTTTATTTGGTATTAAAAATGTTACTATGATACCGTCTTCTTCTAACGCAACAATTACTGGAGATTATAGAGGGACTACCATGAGTATTTCTGACAATGGATTTATGTCTTGGTATGTAGCTGTTAGCAAACTTGAGATTATTAAGGTGACAGCCTCTACATTATTTGTTAGAATGACAGATAGCGCTAACCCAGGGAATGCTTGGTATTGTAAATATCAAACGGAAAAACCCGTACAGTAGAAGGTTTATAGCATGTACGTAATTAAGAAGGAGCAAAGTTATTTGCTCCTTCTTTTTTTTATGCATAGATAAAAGACATTTTAAAAAGGCTTTAAACGGTAGTTCCTTTAGAGCAAAATATTACAACTAAAATGACTCTAATCTCATTCCTCATGAGATATAAAATACGATCATTAAGTTTGAAAATTTGCACAGAGAATTCTCACTAAAATATTATATTTGAAAGAGATATAAATACAATTGCGTTTATACTGTAGTTACCCAACATATGAAAACCGAGATCCCGAGATAAATTTTTTCTATCTTTGATAATTAAGAAAACCATTAATATTGATGAAATTAACTGCGGAACAACTTTATAAAAGATTAGTAAGTGATAATAAACTTATTGGACAAAAAGGAAAAATAACTTTTAAATTAATGGATATTTCCTTGGAAGTTGACACTAAAGATACTGTTGGTAATTTAGTACAGGAATGGATAAAAGCTTGGATGATAAAAGAAAACATTGAGTTTTCAGACCCTCCTAATACTCAAGATTTCCCTGACTTTCTCCTTGACTCTTCAGACAACAAAAAGGGTTTATTAGAAATAAAGTGCTTTGATTATGATGCTTCTCCAAATTTTGACATTGCAGCATTTTTAGCTTACAGACGTTCACTGTTACAATATCCTTATAGACTAGATTCTGATTACTTAATCATCGGTTATGCTATGGTAGGAACTGACATAATTATAAAAGATGTCTGGCTCAAAAAAGTTTGGGAAATCTGTGGCCCAAGTGAAAAATGGGACTTACGATGTAACGTTAAGCAAGGAGAACCAACAAATATAAGGCCTATAAAATGGTACAGCAACCAAAGAACAAAGTTTAAACCTTTCTCAACTGCTAAAGAATTTGTGGAAGCATTTGATGGTACACAAAGGCAATGGTCGAGAACTTCACGTGATTCAGAAACAAGTACTTGGCTTAGAAATGTTGTCAATGGTTATAAAAAATCAACAGGTAAAGATTTGATTTAAAATTAAATCTTTACTACGCTTTTTTCTATAGAAACAACATTTACATTATATTGATATATTTCTGCTAACTGTCTTGCAACGTGTTCAACAACAGGAACAGCAACCGTATTTCCTAATAAATCAAAAGCTTCAGTTTCTTTTACCGGAATTTCATACCATTCTGGATAACCAAACAAACGTAAGCCCTCTCTAATAGTTAATCTTCTTAAACCTCCATTGTCTGGAACAGCTAATCGAGAAACATCTGTTGCCACAAGTGTTGGTGCAATATCATTTGGGTCCAAAATTTTATTTATTTCAAAGCTTAATTTTCCAGTAACAATATTGTAACCTTTTGGCTTAGTTTCATCATAAGTACGATATTTACGAACTCCATTTTCTGTTATTTCACGGACAAGTTTTTTTGGATGCTCAAATCTTAAATAACCTTTTTTAACTAAATCATCCAATGCAACTTTAAGCTTATCATTCTTATGGAAAGTTGAGATTTGCTTTAAAGTTAGAGCCATTCCATCCATCCAATCAATTCCGATTTTTTCAGCCCAATGTTTTTTACGTCTTTCTTTAAAAAGCTTGTTTAATAAAATAATTTGCTCGTCTGATACTTCTCCTTTGATTCCAATATCCCAACTATGAATATTATTGTCTCCTCCTCTTTTGTCTTTAATAGATTTGCCGTACAAATCTTCCATTTCAAAATGGTTAAAAAGCTTTTCAGTAAAATCAGATTTAATAGTTTCCAATCCGTTTTCTAAAATAGTATTTAAAGCATTAAATTCTTTATCAAAAAAAGTAAGGTTCGCTTTTTCATCTTTCGTTCCAACAATAAATATTCTCTTACGAGATTGTGGTAAACCGAACTCAATAGAATCTAAAACTTTCCAAGAAACCTTATAACCCAATTCATTTTTAAGTTTATCCAAAATTGTACTTAGTGTTCTTCCAATTTTATCCTCCTTATTTTCTAAGTCGTGTTTAACTAGTCCTTCAACATTTTCGAGTATAAAACCATATGGTTTTTTCTCTTCTAAAATTCTTTCAATTTCAAAAAACAAAGTTCCTCTTGTATCAACAAATCCTTCACGTTTTCCACCTGCGCTAAATGGCTGACAAGGGAAGCCTCCTAACAAAAAATCAAAGTCAGGAATTTGTTCATTTTCAACATTAAAAATATCGCCAACAAAATAATCGTGACTAAAGTTTTTAGTCAAAGTCTCAATTGCATATGGTTTAATCTCAGAAGTCATTACACATTCTGTTTCAAAGCCTAAATCTTTGAACGCCTTTTCAAAACCTAATCGTATTCCTCCTAATCCAGCGAATAAATCTATAAATTTAACTTTTGACATATTTTATTTTTTTAGGCTATAATCTGACTGTGGTTCAGACGCAATTGATAATTGATTTTCGTATTCTTCGATTTCTATTTTTTCGCAACCAATGACAGTTAAGCATTGTAAAAAGAAAGATGCACTAAAAGTCCCTCGACTGATTTTACTATCAATACTTGATTTGGTTTCTTCAATTCCGATTTGTTCGAGCATAATTGCCAAGTCTGAATTTGAAATTCCTCTTCGGACCAATTCGGACTTCAATAAGCGTTTGACTTTATCATTCCAATCTGACATAATTATGGATTTAACTTATTGCAAATATGTTTAAATATTTGTAAATATGCAAATAAAAAGGCGAAAACAAAAAAACTAGGTAACAACCTTGCGGAATCTAAATTCAGAAAAAACTATAAATTATACTCTTTCAGAAAAATAAACGTCGCATATTTCCGACAAGGGAACCTCTAAAGCTTGACTTATTTTGTATAAAGTATGAATAGTAGCATTAGTCCTTCCTTTCTCAATTCTTGAAATATTCGTTGTGTCAATTCGTGTCTCTATTTTACCGACCAAATCCACCTGCGTAAAACCTTTTTCAAGTCTAATTCTTTTTATATTTTGACCTATAATTTTTAAAACTTCTGATCTTTTCATACTTGACATATTTGACAAATATGAAAAAACGACAAGCTATTACATAAATTACGAAAACCTTCTTGGAGATATGAATGATAAAGTAGCTGACAATTTTAGATTAAGCTTAATTGAAATTTTAAAAAATTCAGATAAGATATATTAACTTCTCTTAGAAAATGATAAAGAGTTATTAATAAAGGAATACTTAACTCTTTAAAAGTTCACTAACTGATATTTCTAAACCATTGGCTATTTTTATCAAAGTAAGTAAACGTGGATTTGTTCTACCCTTTTCAATCATATACAATTGAGTTCGACCAATCTCACAATCAAAAGCAAATGACTTTTGGCCAATCTCTTTTTCTTCTCTCAACTGTTTGATTTTAGTACCTAACTTTTGAAAATATTTTTGTTCTTTCGTGTTCACTATACCGAATATCTAAAAATTATTTACATATTGTGTTCGGAATAACGAACATCACCTTAATGAACCGATTAAGAAAGCTAAAGATTTATAAAAAATTCCAACCTCGTGAAAGGAAATATACTCCTGTTCCTGAAATCCGACTTGAGGGAAGATGGTTAAAAGAACTCGGATTTGAAATAGGAAAAGAAATTCAAATTAAGCAACAAAGAAATAAACTGACCATTATGCTGACTGACAGAAAAAATAAAAAATAACGACGTCCAGCATGGAGCAAAATTCATTGCTTACTACTTGTCTACTGGGAAAAATCAGAGATTTTTACTTTGTCAGTTTGTACTTGCATAGTTAATTGCTAAATTCACGCAACGAAACCTTACACAAGAACGTTGGCATCAATTAAAAGAAATGAAAATAATACTGATAGTATTTTCAATATTTATAATCAATTTGGGGAATTCTATGAAAAATTTTTCTAATAAAAACGAAAATCAAGAATATAACTTTGGTTATAAAGAAGGGGGAGGAGAACTTGAAATCAATTTTGAATTAACATTTACGGATAACAACGGATTAGAAGTTAAGGAGAATGGAGTAGCAACAAATCCAGACTCAGAAGGACTTGCCTCTTTAGAAGAGTTTGACCCGAGCGGGAATTTTAATCCAATGGAAATGTATATCTATAAATCGGACAATCATCTAATTAAAATTTTAATTCCTCTAGTAGAATTGGAAGATGAATATATTGGAGTTATTATTGAGAAAAATAATGGTGACGAAGTTTTTGACGGAATGTTGAATCTAATAAAAGAATAAAAAAGATGCTAACACTATATAACAAAACATAGCAGTCCTTTAGGGTCAGCAACTAATCTTATACCAAACATTATGATTAACTATTTAAAACAAAAAGAAACCTAAATATGAAAAACAGAAAACACAAAAATAGTCTTGAAAAGTATAAAAATAAAAAAGCTGAATATTTTTCCAAAATCGAGGGATTTGATGATTCAGAATTAAAGGAGGTCAACGACAAAATTAAAAAACACTTATATGAAACATTAGATTTGATTGATTCTATGAAAGTAGATTCGAGCGCGATTGATACGCTAAGTGCTTTTTTTACTCAGTTAAAGGAATTGTTAATTGACAAAAAGCCTATTCAAGCACTTGTATTCTTTTTTAATAGAGACAGTGGTCAATTATTTTTAAGCGCATACGGTTCCATAAAACTAGATTCTTTTATAGATCGGGAGTTATCATCTTCAAATCAATCAGATAACCAAGTAATGGGTGAAATAGGACCCATTGAAATATTTAATTATAACGAAATAAAAGAAGATGCTTTGTATTATGATGAGATTGATGAATGTGACCTGGAGTATGAAAATGATTATCTTGATGAATTAATAATATTAAAAGCTTACGCTATTTTCGAAGAAACATTCTTCAAACTAGACTTGAAAAGTTTACTTTCTGGCATACAGATTTTGTCTCCCTTTTATAGCTACATACAAGAACATGATGGAGGTCATTCTAATTTACTGACTATTGTTGAGAAATAATCATGGCAATAGTAATCATTGTGCAAG
>CANNAN010000001.1 GCA_947502635.1 uncultured Flavobacteriaceae bacterium | reverse complement strand
TGTAAAAGTGTGGCAGAGTTAAAAAAAACGCATAAACTACTATCCATTTGGGCTTAAACATAAAGGGTATAATAATGTGGTGAATTCTACTAATCCAGCATTAAAGAAAACTTATAATGGAAAAGAGTTCCAAGATGAGTTAGGATTAAATTGGCACGATTATGGTGCTAGGAATTATGATGCTGCTTTAGGTAGATGGTTTAGTATTGACCCATTGGCTGAAGATTACTTTGATAATAGTCCTTATAATTATGTAGCTAATAGCCCAATAATTGCTTACGACCCTGATGGAAAAAGGATTTCAATTACTGGTGATGGTGAATATATGTTACAAGTTTTGGCGCAAATACTCCAATTAATGAATTCATCTGAGGCTGGAAATTCACAAGTTTTAAAGGCTATAGAATCAGAACATACATTTGCAATTTTTGACCCAAAACATGAAAGTGATGACAAGGAAGCTAGACCAGGTAATAAAGGAGACTATTCTCTAGGTTGGGATTTAAGTAAATCAAATGATAACTTAAAGGCTGGAGATGGTCGTAATGGAGAAGCTCTTGAAGCAAATTCCATGACAAATTTGGCTCATGAACTAGGACATTTTAACAATTTGGATAAGAATAACTTATTTATTTTTAATGATAAAGGAGAAAATACAGGTGTTAGGGCTACAGAGGCAGAAGCTATTAAAGTTGAAAATGCTGTGAGACGTGATTTAAAAATGGATGAACGTACAGACCATAGCGGACTTAACCTTTATGGAAAAAGAGCAGAATCATATGTTCCTAGAGGTCAGACTTATTCAGTTGCTAAGTTGGTTCATGATGAAAACTATAACAAGGTAGCCCGTAAACCTTTAACCAATCAAACAATGAGTTCTATTTCTATTAAATTTCAATCAAGGAGAGGGACACATAGAGGTAGTTCACCTGTATATAATTTTTACAAAAATCCTACTTGGGTAAGAGAGTTAAGTATAAGCAAAAAATAGTTAGTTTATGGTAAATCACACATTTAAAATAGGTTTCATAATAAGCGTAGTATGTTGTTTTTTATATTCATGTAATTTGAAACATCCTAAATTTGATGATTTGAATATAAAAGAATGGAATACAGATACTTCAGATTACATAAGCGACTTCTGTAATCTTAATTTTTTGCCTTCAAAGAATTATCCAGAACCTAGCATTCATGAATTCATTTCATACATTGATACAACATTTATAAATAATAGAAATGTTTTAAAAGACTTATTAATTAATGAGCAAATAAATTTTAATACTGATGAATTAATAGAATTGAAAGAGATATACATTCGAAATAGAGAAGGAAAAATAGATAATCCTGTTTATTGGATTGGTGATTCATTAAATACTTTTAGAATATCTTTTAAGAATGATGAATACCATTTTGAGAGTTTTTCTAGAAATAAAAAAGATTTCTATCTTAATTCAGAAAAAAAATGCGACCAACTTATTACAGGAGCTATAGATATTGGAAATATGAGTATGACTATATTATCCAATATAAAAATGAATGAAAAGCTTGATATAGAAACAGATAAAATTTTAATTGATTATTGGTAGTAAATGTTCGTTTTGAATAACCCAAACGCCCCTCGCTACCGCTAGTTTTAAAAACTAGTGGCGGTAAGAGTCAGGCTAAAGACGTGATAAACAAGAAGTAAAACAAGATGAACCACAGCGAAAGTTGTGGTTTTTTTATGTCTTTAAGTGTGAAAAACGGTAAAAACCTGTTTTTGTAACCTGTTGATAATCAGGGTTTAATTTTTCTAAGGGTTCCCTGCTGTTCCCTAGTATGGCTACCGCTAGTTTTTAAAACTAGTGGCGGTAAGAGTAAGAAAATAAAGAGAAGCCACATTTTAGCAATAAGATGTGGTTTTTTAGTTTAAATACTTTTTAGTTTAACCGCTTTAACAAGATTATCAATCATATAAAAAATATGCTGTTTATCTTCTTCGGGTAAATGTTCAATATCGTTGATGCGTTTTAAAACTTCCCTGTCATAACTGGAAAGTTGCCCTTCCCCCGCTCTTCCCTAGTATGGCTACCGCTAGTTTTTAAAACTAGTGGCGAGTATGAGTAAGCGAATAGAAATTAAGAACCACAATGTAAAAGTTGTGGTTTTTTTATGCCTTTTTGGCTGCAAGAACGGCATAAAAACACAATTTTGTAACTCATTAAAAATCAGTAAACTAATATTTTGATCCTTAGTAAAAAGTTAATTGATTGATTTATAGTCCCCAGCTAGTCCTCATATGAGCTAGCGCTTCGTCTATGACGAGTACCATATCGAGTAAGTCATAAAACAAACGAAGCCATATTTTAAATTAATAGAGTGTAGTTTTTTATGGATTTTTAGTTCTAAAACGTCAAAAGATTTCAGTCCGTTTGATAATAAAACAGAACGCATTTTTATCTAATTTCAAGTCATAATAAACACATTTCTGTCTTACTAAAACAAGCTCAGTTCAAGTCAAAGAAATCAACTATTTCATATACTTCCCTTTTTTACTCCCTTCATACATCACGTACTTTACCAAACGTGATTCCAGCTTCGCATTAAATAAATGTATTTTACGAGAAGGTCTTAAACCTACATGTTTTAAAGCATCCAAATTAGACGTAATAAACCAAGCATCTGTACCTGGATAATTTTGTTTTAAAGTATCGCCAATATCTTTATAAAATGCTTCCATATCAATATTTAAACGCTCTCCATACGGCGGATTAAAAACCATATGTAACTTTTCTTCACCACCCTTTTGGGTTTTAAAGAAATCTTCATGTTTAACTTCAATAAAGTCTTCTAATTGTGCATTCTTTACATTGTCTCTGGTTTTAGCAACCGCACTAGGTGCTTTATCGTACCCAATTATTTTATGATGAAAATCTCGAGTTTTTTTAAGAAGTGACTCTTCTATTTTTTCAAATAAATCGACATCCCAATCCTGCCAACGCTCAAAAGCAAATTCTTTACGCATTAAATTAGGTGGGATATTACAAGCTATCATAGCTGCTTCTATTAACATCGTACCACTACCACACATCGGATCCATAAAATCGGTTTGTCCATCCCAACCTGATAACATAATCAGCCCAGCTGCTAACACTTCATTTATTGGTGCAATATTCGTTGCTGTTTTATAACCCCGCTTATGTAAAGAATCTCCCGAAGAATCTAAAGACACAGTACATTGGCGCCTATCTATATGTATATTAATTTTTAAATCAGGAAATTTTAAATCAACATTTGGTCGCTGTCCTGTTGTATCTCGAAACTTATCTACAATAGCATCCTTTGTTTTTTGGGCGATATATAATGAGTGCGAAAACAAATCAGAATGAATCGTTGCATCAATCGCCAAAGTGCCAGAGGACTTTAAATAGCCTTCCCACTGCATAGCATAAATTTTATCGTATAAATCTTTTTCACTATTTACAATAAAAGAATGGATGGGCTTTAAAATTTTAACAGCAGTACGCAAACCCAAATTAGCTTTGTACATAAAACCTTTATCACCAGAAAAACTAACGTTGCGAACTCCTTTTTTCACATCTTGAGCTCCCAATTGTATAAGTTCGTTTGCTAATAATTCTTCAAAACCAAACAAAGTTTTGGCTACCATTTTGAAATTTTCTTCCATTTTTTCCTACTACTTGTTATATACGCTTTATTAGCTAGCAAAAATAGCGTAATTTTGTGTTAAATTCATGTTAATATGAATTAGGTTAAGAGTTTTGATAACATCTTTTCAAAGAAAAATAAATGGCAAAATATTTATATGAATGTGTTCTTTGATTAAACAATATAAAAACCACGAATATATAACCTGGCTTTGTGTTACGAAACAATACAATAAAACCACCAAAGAAAGAATATGATAACAGATACAACAAAATGGTTTACTTCATGGTTCGACACACCTTTTTACCATATTTTATATAAAGACAGAGATCATACTGAAGCACATGACTTTATGGATACACTTACCAATTATTTAAATATGCCTGAACAAGGGACTATTTTAGATTTGGCTTGTGGAAAAGGAAGACATGCGGTCTACTTAAATACTTTAGGCTACGATGTAACTGGTGTTGATTTAAGTGAAAATAGCATTAAACACGCCAAACAATTTGAAAATAACACCTTGAGTTTTGAGGTTCACGACATGTGTAAGCCTTACCATAAACAATTTGATGCGGTTTTTAATTTGTTTACCAGTTTTGGGTATTTTGACAAAGAAGAAGACAACCTAAATACCATTAAAGCTATAAAAGCTAATTTAAATGATTTTGGTTTTGGAGTGATTGACTTTATGAATAGTGAGTTTATAATTGATAATTTGGTTCCTGAAGAACTTAAAACAGTTAATGGGATTGATTTTAATTTAAAACGTTATGTAGAAGACGGGTATATTATAAAAGATATTTCGTTTGCTGTAGATGGTGAAGGTTATAATTTTCAGGAACGTGTAAAAGCATTTACACTTAATGATTTTAAAAAATTATTTGAAAAAGCAGATGTATATTTGCTAGATGTTTTTGGTGATTATAAATTACGTAAGTTTAATGAGAAAACATCAGAACGTTTAATAATGATTTTTAAATAGGTCGATAGGCGACTATAAATTAAACTCAAGCTACTGAGTGTCTTATATTTGAATGAATAATTACCTTTTACCATTTTACGCAGTTATTTTAGGCGTGATTATAGCCAGTGTTACTAAAACAAAAAAATCCTGGAACACCAAGCTCCTACTCTCTTTTAGTGGTGCTTTTTTACTAGCTCTAACCCTTTTTGAGTTATTACCTGAAGTTTATAACCATTTAGATACCAAACTTACTGGGCTATACATCATGTGCGGTATTTTACTGCAAATTATTTTAGAGTTATTCTCTAAAGGCGCCGAACATGGTCATGTACATATACATAAAAACGAAACAAATTTCCCGTGGTTACTATTCATTAGTTTATGTATCCATAGTTTTTTAGAAGGTTTCTCAATACATGAACATAACGATATGGTTTATGGCGTATTAATTCACAAAATACCCATCGCAACTTTAATTAGTATGTTTTTATTTCAGTCCAATTACAGTAAAATACAGATCAGTATCTTTTTAATTATTTTTGCATGTATGACACCTCTAGGAACTGTTATTTCACATACTTCTGAAACAATTGCTGGCTTTGCACATGTAATCAATGCGATCGTTATTGGTATCTTTTTTCATATTTCTACCACTATACTTTTTGAAAGTGGAGACGGGCATAAATTCAATTTATCTAAATTCATTGCCATTATTCTAGGCGTTGGTATTGCATATTTTATATAATGTTTTCTAAAGAAGAATCACGACAATTACGACAAGAATTCTGGACTAGTTTTGGAAAATCGTTTCCGCGAAAATGGATTTTATACAATACGAAATTAAAAGGTTTTAATTTTAAGTTTCATTTTGACAACAAAAAGGCCTTAGTTGTTTTAGATCTAGAAGACGATCTTGAAAACCGAATTAAATACTGGGAAAAACTTCAAACTTTAAAATCCATTCTTTTAGATGATTTTTTACCCAATGCTATTTTTGATGAAGCCTATTTTTTAGATAATGAAAAAGAAGTTTCAAGAATTTATGTGCCTTTAGAACAAAAAGTATCTATTCATAATAAAAACACATGGCGAGATGTTATGTTCTTTTTTAATAAAAACATGAACTTATTTGAAGCTTTTTTTGAAGAATACAAAGATATTATTGAAGGCTAACTATAAGCTTTTCACCATTTGATAATCATCCATCACAAACCCATTACCAATATCTGTTACCAAAGGGCCTACATTCACAAATCCTAGTGTTTCATAGGCTTTAATAGCGTTTGTATTGTTTATATTAACAGTAAGTCTGATCTTTTCTAATTGGTAAGTGTTCGCCTTTTCTTCAACAAATCTCATGGCAGTTTTACCTATTTTGTTCCCTCTGTAACTACTTAAAACATAAATTTTACTCAAAAATAATGATGAGGCTTCCTTTTTAAAAGAAATATAACCAACAGGTCTATTATCATAAGTCATTAAAAAATATTCAAATCCATTTACAACTTGTTTTTCAATGGCTTTTTCAGATTGAAACTTATCAAGCATATAATCCACCTGAAGCTTCCCGATTATAGATGTATAGTGTTCATGCCAAATAGTATCGGCCAACTTTGAGATTTGAGAATAATGATCTTCTGTATTCGCAACAATAATATCTGTCATAAAAAAATTTAAATTACTTATTCAAATTAAACAATAAAAACCAGATTATCCCAATGAAACCTCATGACTTAAACACCGTTTATCGAAAAATTATGCTTTTCGTCTATTTTTTTATATACCTTTGAAGACCATTTTCGAACAAATCTCGTAACTATAAAGAATAAAAGCCGAAATCTAACTTATGAAAAAACATTTACTCTTCTTTATTGTATGCTTTCCTGGTTACTTTTTTTCGCAACAGTACTCAGATTATTTAGGAGCTGGACATAGTAACGGTATCACCGTAACTTCCAGTAACGAGCAAAGTCGTGCAGATTGGATGGAAACTGCCAGTGCTGCGAATACTGTTAACGGACAAGGTATGGATGCGCGCTTATTAGAAACATCCCGATTCTTAGCTCAAGCAACCTTTGGAACTAATTTAGATTATATTAAAACTGTTGCTGAAGGCTCTTTTGAAGATTGGATTGACAGCCAGTTTGATATGAATTCACCAGAAATGAGGCAGCGAGTTAAAGACATTAGCGATCAAGCATTACTTATTTTTATTTCAAACGGAGGAAATCCTGATGATTTCAACGGTACTAATTGGAATCATTTTCTATATGCATGGTGGGAATCCAATATCGGAAATGAAGATTTATTAAGACAGAAAATAGCATTGGCACTGAGTGAAATATTAGTTATCTCGTGGGATTCTAATCTTGGTAGTTATGGGATTGGCCTAGGAGATTATTACGATGTTTTGAAAGATAATGCTTTTGGAAACTATAGAAATTTATTGTTAGAAATAACGTTACATCCTATGATGGCTGCTTATTTAAGTCATTTAAACAACCCAAAAAGCGATCCAGAAAGAAACATCCATCCAGATGAAAACTTTGCAAGAGAAATCATGCAATTATTCACCATAGGTCTATACGAACTTAATCAAGATGGTAGTTATGAATTAGACGACAATGGAGATAGAATTCCTACCTACAATAATGATGACATAAAAGAATTCGCTAAAATATTTACAGGACTCGGAACTGCAGAAGTTCAAGCAAACGAGTATGGCGTTACTGCAGATTTTGGGGTTGGAATTAATTTGACCAAAAGGGATATTCCATTAATTATGTACGATGAGTGGCATGAACCTGGAGAAAAAAAGTTACTCAATGGTTATGTCGTTCCTAACGGACAATCTGGCATGAAAGATATTGAAGATGCGGTAGAACACTTATTCAATCATAAAAATACAGGGCCGTTTATCGCTTTACGTTTAATACAGCAATTAATAAAATCGAACCCTTCCCCAGCCTATATATCTAGAGTCAGTAATGCTTTTAATAATACCAGAGGTGTTCGAGGTGATATGAAAGCTGTTATTAAAGCTATTTTATTAGATGAAGAAGCCAGAAGTTGTAGTTGGGCTGAAAATCCAACTAGCGGTAAATTAATTGAACCTATGATCAGGTATTTTAATGTAGCTCGTCAATTAGATTTAGATAATAGAAATGGTTTAAACTGGAACATCGGTCACAATTTTTACAAAGCTACAGGACAATCGCCTTTAGGGTCTCCAACGGTGTTCAACTTTTATTTACCAGATTATGTTCCTAATTCTGATTTTGAAGATGCAAATTTAAAAGCTCCAGAATTTGGAATACATACATCTGCCACAAGTCTGGCTTATATAAACCGAGTAGATTATTGGACTAATACCAACTATTCCTCTATTTTAAATACATGGGGGTTAGAACAAGAGCCCATACCTTTAAATTTTGAAAAATTGAAGTATTACGCCAAAGAGCCTGAAGTACTTGTAAACATGTTGGATAAACTATTTACTCGTGGACAACTTTCAGACGAAACAAAACAAATCATTGTTGATGCTATAGAGCCTATACAAGGTACAAATTCAAACGTTGATTATATGCATAACCGTGTAAAAATGGGGCTTTATTTAATATTAGTAAGTCCAGACTATGCCATAATAAAATAACACAAATGACAAAACATAAAAATAATATATCACGACGAAAATTTTTAGGGCAATCGTGTGCTGCACTTGGTTATACTACTATATTTTCATCATTAATCAACTTAAAAGCTATGGCAGCTACCGCTATGAATAACTCATCTGTTATTTCTTTAGGCGGTGATTATAAAGCTTTAGTTTGTTTGATGCTAGGAGGTGGTAATGACTCTTTTAATATGCTTATCCCAAGAGGAAATAGTGAGTATAATGAGTATGCTACAACAAGGTCCAATCTAGCAATACCACAGAATCAGATCCTGCCAATTAACCCGAATACTTCTGATGGACGGGCTTTCGGACTTCATCCTTCGATGCCAGACATGCAGCAATCATTCGAAAACAGTAACCTGGCATTCCTATCTAATGTAGGTACCTTAATAGAACCTTCAACAAAGATCGACATAAAGAATGATATAGTTAAAACCCCTTTAGGCTTATTTTCGCATTCAGATCAATCTCAACAATGGCAAACAGGCAAACCTCATGAAAGAACTAATATAGGATGGGGTGGGCGCATTGCTGATTTAGTTCAATCGATGAACTCCAATCAAAATATCTCAATGAATGTATCATTAAAAGGAGGTAATACATTTCAGAGAGGCAATCAAATAATACCTTATGCTATTAAAAATAGTGGTAGTATAGGTCTTAATGGCTATGGTGGTCAAAATTCTTTTAATCAGCTTAGAACAGATGCTTTAAATTCCATGTTAGAGCGAGATTATCAAGACATATTTAAAAACACCTACAAAAACACTATAAAATCCTCTAATGATTCAGGGATAGAATTTCAAGCAGCTATTGATGGTATTTCTGAGTTTAGTACCATAATACCTGAGGATAATGATTTGGCCGAACAATTAAGAATGGTTGCCAAAACCATAGCAAGTAGAGATACTTTAGGTTTTTCCAGACAAACATTTTTTGTTCAGATTGGTGGTTGGGATCATCATGATGAACTTCTAATAAATCAAGCAGATAAATTAACTGAAGTAAATGACGCCTTAAAATATTTTAATGGAGTCATGAACGAGTTAAACACCAATGATTGTGTCACATTATTTAGTGTATCAGATTTCGCAAGAACATTAACGTCAAACGGAAATGGTACAGATCACGCCTGGGGAGGCAATGCCTTTATGATGGGAGGAGCTGTTCGGGGTAAAGAAATATATGGTGATTATCCAGTTTTAGCTTTAGATAGTGATTTAGACCTACGAAATGGTGTTATGATACCTACCACTCCAGCCGATCTTTATATGGCAGAATTAGCGCTGTGGTTTGGTGTTCCTCCTTCAGATCTCGCAACTATTTTCCCAAATATCTCTAATTTTTACGATACAAATTCTGGCACACCGCCATTAGGATTTATGAACATGATATGATGAAAAAAAGACATATATACATACTACTCGTTTTTATATTTACTGCACCTGTAATAAGTGCACAATGCTACACAGACAGGCATAGTACTAACTGGTTTGATAGTTGGATATCTTGTGATTTATCACCAAACCCTAATTCGGCATATGGTGAAACACATTGGATTATGTACGATTTTGGATATGAATATGAATTAAAAGAATCTAAATTCTGGAATGCCAACGAACCAAAAAATCTTAATTATGGTATTAATGACTATACTATGGATTATTCATTAGATGGAATTACATGGACAAACTTAGGAGCCTTTAAAATGGAACAAGGTACAGGATTATCTACTTATGAAGGTAGTGAAGGACCCGATTTTGGTGCTACAAAAGCAAGATACGTTTTAATCACTCCCACATCAAATTTTGGAGGCGTTTGCTATGCGTTAAGTGAAATAAAAATCAATATCACCGATCCTTTTGATGTTATTGCTGAGGAAAATGGATTTAATGCGTTGGTATATCCTAATCCGTTTGTAAGTAACATTAACCTTAGAATTGCATCTATTGATGAAAATAGTCCCATAAATTATACACTATACGATATGCTAGGAAGAGCAATAACTTCTAATAGTGTTGATTTTGTTGAAGGTACAGAACTTTATGAACTGCCTATAAACGGTAATTCACTCTCTGCAGGAATTTATATTCTAAATGTTAAGCAGAGTAATAAAAAACGCACCTTTAAAATTATAAAAAGAGAATAAGTATTAGTTTTAGTGAGTCTTAAATCTAATTTACGGAGGTGGTTTTAACATATTTTGGTTTTGAGGGTCTAAAAAATTGACACGAATTTCACGAATTTGCACAAATTCTTTAATATATGAGAACTTTGTTCGGTTTCTTTAGAATGATACTTATCAATTTTAGAAAATACTTTATTTTAACTAAAAGCAAGTCTTATTTCTTAAGTCTAACAGCTAAGCGGTCTTAAGTCTTTCATATTCGTCTCGCAAAGGCGCAAAGCTACAAAGCAATAAATACTATATGAAAGCACTTATTTGTGTATTGCCATGTTTAAATCTAACTAGAAGTAAGTCTTTATTATTAAGTCTTTCCTTTCTTTTAAATGACATAAAAGAAGATCATAAAAAAATGAAAAAGGGCTCCAGCTAAAACAAATAAGTGCCAAATAACATGATTGAAAGGTATTTTTTCAATGGCATAAAAAGCAATTCCAACGGTATAAAATAAGCCACCTCCAAATAAGAACCACATACCATCACTTCCTATAGCGTTTGATAAGTTTGAAAAATCGAATACAATAAGCCATCCCATTGCTAAATAAAGAAGTGTAGAAAAAATCTCAAAACGTCCTGTAAAAAACAATTTTAAAATAATACCAAACCCAGCAATGCCCCATACAACCCAAAAAAGCGTCCACCCCAAACTTGCATGTAAGGCAATTAACAAAACTGGCGTATAGGTGCCCGCAATAAGCAAGTAAATGCTAATATGATCTATAACTCTAAAATAATGTTTGCGCTGTTTTCCTTTTACAGCGTGATACAATGTGGATGAAGTAAACAATACAATAATTGAAACAGCATAAACGATAATACTAAAGAGACTCCAATCTGTTTTTTTATTATCAAATGCAATAAGAAGTATTAATGCTACGACTCCAAATAATGCTCCTATGCCGTGCGTGATAGTATTTAATTTTTCTTCAAAAAGAGTTTGATCACGCATTAAATTTAGGGGCTCTTATTTGGTAACCATTTATCGGTTAGGTCGTAAAAGTCAAAATCAATAGCAGACTTCTGGCGCTCCAAACGGCCATTTTGAAAATTACGCAGTAAAATGTCTTCAATTAAATAATCCTCTTTTACATTAACAGGATCAAATTCACGCTTTAATGAAATATCAAACATACTCGCTGTCGTATTATACCAAAATGCACGCCAACCACTACGTAGTTCTTTTATCAAATTAAATGCAGTCGTCCCTGTCTGTCTATGGATCAATTTAATTAGTATTTGTCCTTCTGTACGGGTCAGTTTTTTTAATTCATCAGAGAACTCACCTTCTATGTATTTTTGAATACGTTTTGTATATCGTTTCTTTTCACGATTTCTTTTAAGTGTAGTCATTTGTTTCCTCATGGAATCTAAACGTTCCGCAGCCATTTTTGCGTACGGATACACCTTCATTGTTTTCCTTCTAAGAATTAAATACCTAATACGCTCTTTTTTATTATCAAACCTAAGTTTGTGCAAGAGCCTTACCTGTTCTAAATCTATGGATATTCTTGGAATAGAATCTCCTTTAATAATAAGATACTCGACAACTGTAGAATCTTCTATAATATCATCATGTTCCTGTGCAAAAAGCAAAACAGGAAATATTAAGAATATATATTTAAAACAGTTCATCAATAAAAGTACAGGAGCTTGAATACTTCAAATTTAATAATTTACACGGTTTAAAACATTTTTTTTCTATTTATATTACTATTTTAGTACAAATTTTTTTTAAAATGACGAAGAAAAGCATACTAAATAAGGGGTCTATGGCCTTTTTAGAAAAATATTTAAACAACGCTGCACCTACTGGTTATGAGTGGACTGGACAGAAATTATGGATGGATTACCTAAAACCATATGTAGATGAGTTCATTACCGATACTTATGGAACGGCAGTTGGCGTTATAAACCCCAAAGCAAAATACAAAGTGGTTATTGAAGGGCATGCTGATGAAATTTCATGGTATGTCAATTATATTTCAGACAATGGATTAATTTATGTGATTAGAAATGGTGGTAGTGACCATCAAATCGCACCAAGTAAAATAGTTAATGTCCATACAAAAAATGGTCTCGTAAAAGGAGTTTTTGGCTGGCCAGCCATACATACACGTAATAAAGCTAAAGAAGAAGCTCCAAAACCAGATAATATTACGATTGATGTTGGTGCGAAAGATAAGGAAGAAGTTGAAAAAATGGGAATTCATGTAGGCTGTGTTATTACATATCCTGATGAATTTCATATCTTAAATGGTGATAAATTTGTTTGTCGGGCTTTAGATAATCGAATGGGTGGTTTTATGATCGCCGAAGTGGCACGGTTATTAAAAGAAAATAAAGAAACACTTCCTTTTGGTCTTTACATTACCAATTCAGTACAAGAAGAAATTGGTTTACGGGGTGCAGAAATGATTACGCATACAATTAAACCTAATGTAGCTATTGTTACCGACGTAACTCATGATACAACAACGCCCATGATAGAAAGAAAAAAAGAGGGGCATCTTGAAATAGGTAAAGGCCCTGTAGTCGCTTATGCGCCTGCAGTGCAGCAAAAATTACGTGATTTAATTACAGAAACTGCAGAGGATAAAAAAATCCCTTTTCAGCGTTCTGCCCTATCTCGCGCTACTGGAACCGATACTGATGCCTTTGCATATAGTAATGGTGGTGTTGCTTCTGCTTTAATTTCATTACCACTTCGTTATATGCATACTACTGTAGAAATGGTGCATAAAGATGATGTAGAAAATGTTATTAAATTAATTTATGAAACGTTGCTTAATATAAAAGATGGCGAAACATTTAGTTATTTTGACTAACTTAAATATCAATAAGACAAAAGCCTCAATATTGAGGCTTTTTTAATAACAAAACTATTATGGATGAATATATTGATATTGTAGATGCAAACGGAACCCCAACAGGAGAATCCAAACTAAAATCTATTATCCATCAAAAAGGGTATTACCATAATACGGCTCATATTTGGTTTTACACCAAAAGTGGAGAGGTTCTATTATCGCAACGTTCATCAAAAAAAACAATTTGCCCGTTGATGTGGGATGTGTCGGTGGCTGGTCATATTGATACAGGAGAAACTATAAAACAAGCAGCCATAAGGGAAACCAAAGAAGAAATTGGGTTATCAATCTCTGAAAACGATTTAAAAAAAATAGGCGTTTTTAAATGTTTTCAAACTTATGAAAATGGTATTATTGATAATGAATTCCATAATACGTTTATATGTGAGTTGAAGGTTTCTATTTCAGAATTAACGCCTCAAGAGGAAGAAGTTGAAGCTCTTAAATTAGTTTCCTTTACACATTTTAAAGACCTTATTAATAATATAGACAATAACAATAATCACTTTGTCCCTTCTAATAAATCTTATTATAAATTCATATTACAAAACATTACAGATACTATTAATTAGATGTATATTTTAGATATCTTTCGAGTATGAATTTACTACTTTTTGCTATTGCACCCGTATTCATAATTATTCTATATATCTATTTTAAAGATAAATATGAAAAGGAGCCCAAACGTTTTCTTTTTTATAATTTTATTTTAGGCGCTATAGTTAGTATTGTCATTACAACTGTTTTATATTATGTATTCGATATCGTTTTACCTATTCTAAGTAATACAAGTATTTTTCAACAATTTATTAAGGCATTTTTTGTTGTAGGTTTAATCGAAGAGTTTAGTAAATATATCATTGTTCGTTACTTCGCACAAACAAATAAAGAATTCAACGAGCCTTTCGATGGGATTGTATATGCTGTTATGGTATCCATGGGTTTTGCAGCCACCGAAAATATTTTCTATGTCCTAGAAGGTGGTTACCAAACAGCACTATTAAGAGCTTTTACTGCTGTTCCTGCGCATGCTACATTTGGGATCTTAATGGGGTTTTATATGGGGAAAGCTAAATTTTCAAAGAACAGAATTGGATTAAACCTTTTTGGTTTACTTGCGGCTATTGTATTTCATGGTGCTTACGACTTTTTCTTGTTTATAGATTTTGTGCCTGGTATATGGGTAGGTGCATTTATATCGCTTTTTATTGGAATTGTACTCTCTAGAAAAGCTATTAAACGTCATCAAGAAAATTCTAATTTTAATACTTGATAAGTTATTTTCAAATATGATTTATCTCATAAATTAGATCCTGTTTTTTTGATAATTTTAACGACTCCTAAATCTATTCTGCACTTTATAATAAAACATTTGATGTATATTTACTACAAATTAATTCAAAAAACAGATGAGTAAGACCTTCAAAGCCTCTGTAAATAATACTTTTGATTTTGAAATTAAAGATGGTGATATTTCAAATTTTGACACTTTACAAATTTCAGAATCAAAATTTCATGTTCTTAAACAAAACAAATCGTATGATGCTGAAATTACCAGAGCAGACTTTTATAAAAAATCATACGAAGTAAAAATTAACAACAACACATACCACATAAACATTTCAAACAAATTAGATGATTTAATAAAAGATATGGGGTTTGCTATCGGGGCTACTAAACACATCGATTCTGTTAAAGCTCCAATGCCTGGGCTTATTTTAGAAATAAATGTAAAAGCACATCAGGAAGTAAAGGAAAATGATCCACTTTTAATTCTTGAAGCTATGAAAATGGAAAATATTATTACGGCGCCAACCGATGGAATTATTAAGTCTATTTCTGTAAATAAGGGAGAGGCTGTAGAGAAAAACCAACTACTAATCGAGTTTGAAATTTAGTCCGTATTTTAACATTCAACATCGTAGATCTATATAAATTATACACACATAATTACATTAAACATAGGTATTTTAAAGACTTATTTTATTTATTATGAAAAAAATACTAGTAGCAAACAGAGGGGAAATAGCCATAAGAGTTATGGCAACTGCTCAAAAGATGGGTATAAAAACAGTTGCTGTATATTCTACCGCAGATAGAAATGCACCACATGTAAAATTTGCAGATGAAGCTGTATGCATTGGCGAACCACCGTCTAACCAATCTTACTTAAGAGGTGATAAAATTATCGAAGTCGCGAAACAACTTCAAGTAGATGGTATTCATCCTGGGTATGGATTTTTAAGTGAAAATGCCAGTTTTGCAGAGTTATGCGAACAAAATAATGTCATTTTTATTGGCCCAAGGTCTAAAGCCATTCAAATTATGGGTAGTAAATTAGCTGCAAAAGAAGCTGTTAAGGCCTATAATATTCCTATGGTGCCTGGTATTGATGAAGCGATTACAGATAGTGACAAAGCTAAAATTATTGCAAAAAAAATAGGCTTTCCAATACTCATTAAAGCATCTGCAGGTGGTGGTGGAAAAGGCATGCGTATTGTAGAAAAAGAAAGTGATTTAGAATCCCAAATGAATCGTGCTATTAGTGAAGCTACTTCTGCTTTTGGCGATGGTTCTGTTTTTATTGAAAAATATGTAACCTCACCACGTCATATAGAAATTCAAGTGATGGCAGATAGCCACGGTAACATATTACACTTTTTTGAACGTGAATGTAGTATTCAAAGGCGTCATCAAAAAGTCGTTGAAGAAGCTCCATCATCCGTTTTGACTCCAGAATTAAGAAACAAAATGGGAGAAGCGGCTATTAAAGTTGCTAAATCTTGTGATTATTTAGGAGCTGGAACTGTCGAGTTTTTATTAGATGCAGATCATAACTTCTATTTCTTGGAAATGAATACCAGATTGCAAGTGGAGCACCCTGTTTCAGAATTAATTTCTGGTGTCGATCTGGTAGAACTTCAAATACTTGTGGCCCGCGGTCAAGCTCTTCCTATTAAACAAGAGGATTTAAAAATTAATGGCCATGCGCTCGAATTACGTGTTTATGCAGAAGATCCTTTAAATGATTTTTTACCAAGTGTTGGTCATTTAGATGTTTACAAGCTCCCTTCTGGCGATGGTATTCGTGTTGATAATGGCTTTGAAGAAAATATGGATATTCCGATTTATTACGACCCCATGCTTTCTAAATTGATTACTTACGGAAAAACAAGAGATGAAGCTATCCAACTTATGATAAAAGCTATTGATAATTATCATGTAAAAGGTGTCCAAACAACCTTAGCTTTTGGTAAATATGTTTGTGAACATGAGGCTTTTCGTTCTGGGAATTTTGATACGCATTTTGTTAAAAATTATTATTCACCAGAAGCTCTAAAGGGACAAACAGAAAGAGAAGCAAAAATTGCTGCTTTAATTGCTGTAAAACAATATATAGAAGACCAAAAATTATTGAGATTACCTCTGTAGACAGTAGACAGTAGACAGTAGACAGTAGACAGTAGACAGTAGACAGTAGACAGTAGACAGTAGACAGTAGACAAAAATAAAATAACCGTGTAACGTTGCGCCTTTGTAACATTTCGAGACGAAATAATATGGATTCAAAAATAAAAAAACTAAACGAACGCATTGCTTTGGCCCACTTAGGTGGCGGACAAAAACGCATTGATAAGCAACACGCTAAAAAGAAGCTCACAGCTAGAGAACGTGTTAACTATTTAATGGATGAAAGTTCTTTTGAAGAGATTGGAGTTTTAGTTACTCATAGAACTACAGATTTTGGAATGGAAGATGAAATCTATTTTGGTGATGGGGTTATTACTGGCTACGGCACTGTAAATGGTCGATTAGTTTACGTCTATGCACAGGATTTTACCGTTTTTGGAGGTGCTTTATCTGAAACTCATGCCGAAAAAATATGTAAAATCATGGATTTGGCAGTTAAGGTTGGGGCGCCTATTATTGGGTTAAACGATTCTGGTGGTGCACGCATTCAAGAAGGAGTTAGATCTCTTGGTGGCTACGCAGATATATTTTATAGAAATGTACAAACATCTGGAGTCATCCCTCAAATTTCTGCCATTATGGGTCCTTGTGCTGGTGGTGCTGTCTACTCACCTGCTATGACCGATTTTACCATCATGGTAGAAAACACAAGCTACATGTTTGTAACAGGACCTAATGTTGTTAAAACGGTTACTAATGAGGAGGTAACCAGTGAAGAATTAGGTGGTGCCTATACACATGCATCAAAATCTGGTGTTGCTCATAAAACCTCAGCAAACGATATTGAGTGTTTAGAAGATATTAAAACACTATTGAGTTACTTACCTCAAAACAATACAGAAACATCTAAAAAAATAGATTTCCAGTTGAAAGATGAAGTAAGAGATATTTTATCAGAGATAGTACCAGATAATCCTAATAAACCTTATGATATGCATACTGTTATTTCTGGTATTATAGATGAAGATTCTTTTTATGAAATCCATAAAGATTATGCTGAAAATATTATTGTTGGTTTCGCTAGACTTGGTGGACGAAATATTGGAATTGTAGCTAACCAACCTCTTTTTTTAGCAGGAGTTTTAGATGTAAATAGCTCAAAAAAAGCAGCTCGTTTTACTCGATTTTGTGACTGCTTTAACATCCCGCTTTTAGTACTGGTTGATGTGCCTGGGTTTTTACCAGGAACCGATCAAGAGTGGAATGGTATTATTGTTCATGGAGCAAAATTATTATACGCTTTAAGTGAAGCTACTGTGCCTAAAGTAACCGTAATTACCAGAAAAGCTTATGGAGGTGCTTACGATGTAATGAATTCCAAGCACATTGGAGCCGATTTAAATTATGCATGGCCAGGAGCAGAAATTGCTGTTATGGGTGCTAAAGGGGCTAGTGAAATTATTTTTAAACGCGAAATTGCTAATGCTGATAATCCTGCTGAAAAATTAGCAGAAAAAGAAGCTGAATATGCAGATAAATTTGCTAATCCATATAGAGCTGCAAGACGTGGCTTTATTGATGAAGTTATTTTACCTAAAAATACACGAAGGAAACTTATTAAAGCTTTTTCTATGTTAGAAAATAAACATGTGGACACTCCAAAAAGGAAACACGGAAATATACCTTTATAATAAATAAAAAAGGAGTCTGTTACAGACTCCTTTTTTCCCTATCCAACCAAATAAACTTTTTAATCTAAATATCTTTTACAGATATCAATTAGTTTATTCGAAACTAATAACCACAACAGCATTTTATGTTTTTCCAACTAAAAATAAATTTAGCTTACCCAAAAAAACACAAATTTAAGTAGGCAAATGTGGCAAATTAATAATTGAAATTAATAGCTATGCGAATATCACAAACTCTTACAATAATAAAGAATAAACGACTACTCATTCTCTACTCAAAATACTTTGAAACCATTATTTTTTAGTATTTCTCTAATTTAGAATCATTGAAATAACAAAAAAACTTAATTTAATATCTTTTCTGAACCTTTAAAGGTTTTTTTAAGATATTGCAGCAATGTCACTTTTTCTTTATCAATATTAATTTTTTTAGTAATACGATAGCGTTTGCTTTCTATTGCTCTAACAGATGTATTTAAAAAGACCGCAATTTCTTTATTCTTAAAACCAACGTAGAGGTAATAACAAATAATGACTTCAGAATTATTTAATTCTGGATGTATTTTATTTATTTTCTGAAAAAAATTAACGTTAAGATCATTAACTAAGTCCAAATGGTTTTCACTTTTATCTAAAATTGTTGAGGAATTAAGATGTAAGGTTTTATATAATTCTTTAATTTTTTCACGTTGTGCAGACACCTCACCTATAGCCGATATTTTTTTAACCTCACTTTTTAAGTTATTTATATACCCTTCTAATCCTTGAACTTTAACAATCAATTTTTCATTATTAGCTTTAATATATGACAGATTACTTGTCTCTTTACTTAAATTGGCTGTTTTAAATTTTTGCTTTCTATAAAAAAACATATAGATAAAGCTCGAAGCAGCAAAAAGAAGAAGTAAAACAACAGCCAACACACCATTGAAATACTTTTTACTGTTGACATCTTCTAATTCTAATTCCGTTTTAACCAGAGCGTTGTTTATTTGAAAACTACTGTTCATAATGTTCTCATAGATCTTATTCTCAAAAGCAGCTAAAGAATCCGCATAGATTATAGCCTTTTCTTTGTTACCCGAATCTATATAAGCATCCATATATAACTTTAAGTACCCCTCTTCGACATCCTCTGTCATATAACGTCTATTTTCAGATGATTTTATTAAATAATGAAAAGTGGAATCAATCTGTTTTTTTTCAAAATAAACTTTGGCAAAAGACATATTTATTGAAGACTCGAAAGATCCATAGTTATACTCAACAATTGTAGTGTTGTTTTTTAGTTTTTTAAAATCATTAAAATATACATAAGCTGCTTCCAAGTCATCTAGGGCTAAATAATTAAAAGTGAGTATACTTAAAGCAAACATATAAAAATAAGCATCTTCGTCGGCTTCCTTGTATTTATCTATATTATCTAATAAAAACGTATTACATGATTTATAATCTTTATCAATAAATTTAGAATAAGCATATGTTAAATCAACCTCTAAATCACCGTAAGTATAATCAGATAATTTATAATACATTCTCGCCTTTTCTAAATATTCGTAGGCAACTGTATCCTTTTTAATATGGTAAATACGGGAAAACAAGACTAAACTAGATTCTCCAGCAACTTTATAATCTTCTAATTCTACTGCATATTTCAATGCTAAAATGCTGCTTTGATATGATTTTATATTATCATTTTTCTCATCATAAATTAAAGATCTTAAATTGTAATAACTGGCTAGACCTTCTCTAATGTAATCATTAATTGGTTTTGGAATAGCGTCTAAAAAAGCGGTAGCTTTTTTAGTATCATAGTCAATATAAGCATCAGCAGAATCAACAAATCGTTCATAATCACTCAAGCTTTGACTATAACAAAAAGTGCTAAAAAGAAATAACACTATACAAACACAAAATATTTTATACTTTAAATAAAGGTTTTGGTCTATCAAAATTTTAAACTATTAATCCCCTCGTAAAAATATACATTTATTTTTTACGTTTAACAGAACCATAAAGAATTTTGCGGTGCAATAAGAATTCTCAAACAAAATACTAAAAACTAATAATCAAGTACTTAACTAAAAATACGTCCGTAATAATCCAAATCTACAATTTCTCCCTTAGTTGTTTTATAATCTTTTCTTATAGTACCTTCTAACGTAAAACCATTTTTCTTAGCGACAGCTATACTACCAACATTACGACTATTAGATCTGCATAATAATTTTTTAAAATGATATCTATCAGAAAGATGTTCTATAACGTCCCCTAAAAATTTTGAAATAATCCCTTTACCTTCATAGTTACAATCAATAAAATAACCTATCTCTGCTTTTGGAATGTTCCAATCAATATTCTTAACATCTATAAAACCAATAAACGCATCTGTTTCTAAGTCACATATTACAAAAGGAAAATAAGACTTTTCCAACACAAACTGTTTAATATCATCGCAATAAGCAATGGTGTCTTGAAGTGTTTTAGTTTTAGATACTGTACCTGCAAAAAAGTCCTCTAATCTATTTCTATTAGTATCAATAAGATAAAAAAAGCGTTCACTTTCATTGGTATCTAAAGATTTAATATTAAAATTATTAAATGAAATATCCATTTGAACAAAGTTAATTATTATTGCTTTGCCTTTATAATTTGAGCATTATACATGAATGATTCCTGCCATCGTTCAAAACGTTTATCAAAATCTGTAGAAAAAATTAAATATTGGCATTTACCTATACTTTCGGGGGTTCTTGTTACCTCTGCGAAATGGCTTCCTCTAAACAAAAAATCTGCATCTTCAACAATACACATTTGTAACTTGTTCAAATTAATACCATTTAAGAAAAATATTTTGTTTAACCGTTTTGGTGTTGCAATAACAATATCTGTTCCAATATATATATCATCACGTTGCGTATCAATATCATGTTCTTCGTAGGCGCAATACACCCTTAAATCGGTACCTCTTTTAAAAGCATTAAATTCTAATTCTAAATCTAACGCTGCCTGTTTATCTTTTACAAAAATTAAAGCACGAGGTGCATCTTCAAATGCTACTTTTAACTTCTGAATTACACTTATTACAATACTGGTTGTTTTACCAGAACCTTTAGGTGCAATAGCAAATAAACTAGCACCCCCTTTTATTTTAGATAAGATTTGTTTTTGAAATGCTAATGGCTCTTCAAAACCTTTATGCTTGATTTTATCTTTTAAAGGCGAAATGAGTTTTTTAAATGGCATGGATATTTTTCTTTATAAAAAGCAAAGATACTATTAAATACAACCTAGAAAACTATAAAACAAAGAAGCGACCTTAAACGTATCTAAATAATCCGTTCGAGTGCACCCACTATTTTTTTTGGAGTATTCATGAAACACCCCGACTGTATTTCGATGTGTCTCTTTAGTTTTTAAATTCACTGTAAAATAAAAAGGCATCCATTTCTGGATGCCTTTTCTCGCTATTAACCAATTAATATTAAAACTCTAAATCTGATACTAAATCAAATTCATCATAAATAGCTTTATCTTTTAGCCCATCAAAAAAGCTAGTTGATCCATATTTTACATCATATTTTGTTCTATCTACTTTCAATGTGGCAGTTGCTTTATTACCGTAAACAGATATCTCAAAAGTAATTGAATTTGTCTTTCCTTTTATAGTTAAATCTCCTGTTACTTTGTAAGCATTTTTTCCAGCAGCTTTAACTTTTGCAAACACTAATTTTGCAGTTGGATGCGCAGCAACACCAAAGAAATCATCCGATTTTAAATGCCCGTCAAGCTTTCCTTTGTACTCGCCTTCTAAATCGGTTGTGTTTATAGTAGTCATATCTATAACAAACTCACCTCCTGTTAATTTATCTGCTTCAAAATTTAAAAATCCTGATTTTATGGCGATAGTTCCTTCGTGAGATCCAGTAACTTTATAACCTTTCCAAATTACTTTACTTTTATCTGTTTTAATCTCTTTTTTGTCTTTATCTATAGCTGTAAAAGACAATGTAAATACTGTTACGACAGCTAATACTACTAAGTTTTTAATTGTGTTTTTCATGTTGTTGTTTTTAATGTTTTTATTTATAATTTATGATCCGTAATAAAATTTTTCTCTAATTATTTTTCCGTCTTTCCAATCTTGAACAGCTACTTGTGTGTAGTTCTTAACACCCCAATCTTTATGTGTATAATCAAAATGCCATTCAACCATGGTTGTACGCTCACCAACAGTCACTTTTAAAGGTTTTGCTCCTCTAAATTCTGTAATAGATGCAAAAAAATCTTCTTCGCGCTTTCTATTTACTTCTTTACCTACAAACTCAGGGTTATCATTCTCTTGCATAACCACTTCATCATGATAAAATTCATCAAAAGCTTCTAATGCTTTACCTTGAAGAATCATATCGTTTATTGTACTAATCTTATCTATTAATGTGTTCATAATATATTGTTTTAATTATTATAGTACAAATGTCTGAAAGAACCTTTTAAATGAAAATAATGTAAATTATGAAATCATGTTAATCTAGATTAACATTTATTGTTCCAATATAAGTTGACTCTTAATTTTACTCAAGAATTCTTTTGTAATACCTAAATATGAAGCAATCATGTATTGAGGTATACGTTGTTCTATTTTTGGATACTGATTTCTAAAATAAACATACCGTTCTTTTGCAGAAAGGCTAAAACTTCTAACAATACGCTTTTGAGAAGCGACAAAAGCTTTTTGTATAATTTGCCTAAAAAAACGTTCTAATTTTGGAATGGCTGCATATAAATCTTCAATAATATCATGAGAAAACATGATCATCTCCGTTTTTTCTAAACATTGAACATTATAATCAGCAGGTGTTTGTGTTATAAAGCTCCCCATATCTGAAGTCCACCAATCTTCAATAGAAAACATTACGATATGCTCCTGCCCTTCATCGTCTATATGAAATGTTTTTGTACAACCAGATAACACAAAACATTCATACTTACAAACATCGCCTTGTTGAACGATAAACTGACCTTTTAAATATTTTCTGTAAGTTACCATAGAGAGTAGTATAGCTTCCTCGGCCTCAGATAAAGAAACATATTTATTAATATAATCTAATAATATTTGACCTTTTTCTTTAATCATATTATGATTCTATTAAACGTCTATGATAATTTATCTGTCCTAAATGATAAGACAAATGCGTTGCTAAATGAACCAAAAAATATTCCGTAGACATAGGTTCATTAAAAACGATAATCGGGTATTGTTTTTCTAAATCTTCAGTTGATAATTTTCCCAAAACATTTTCAACTAATTGGATGGTGGTATCCACTTGTTGTAATAATTCTGTTTTTAATACATTTTTAAGTAAAAACTCAAGGTCTCTTTGTCTTATATACCCAGAACCTCCAAGTATAGTTCCAATAAAATGATTGAGGTTCCCAACAATATGCAAACATAAATTACCCGCTGAATTAGTGATTTTTTTATCAAGAACCCATAAGTTTTCTTCACTCTTATAAGTGTTTATTTCTACCTTAAGTTTATTCAGGTCTCGAGTAAAAATTTTAATCAAAGTTTCAGTAAGCATATAAATATTAATTAAATGGTAATAAAGTGGGTTCTAAAAAATTTGATTTTGCTACTTCAGAATTGAATATATCAATATCGTAATGTGCAGCTAATAACGCTTTAAAGTCAGTTTTTAGTCTTGGGTTTTCTAAAATAAAATCTTGGAAGGTTATTGTTTCTGATTTTAACCAAAAATGATATACCGCTTTTATGGCAGCAACAGTAACCGTTTCATTATATTTATCTGATGCACCTAATACAGTAACAAAATTTTTAAGTTGATGTGTTATTTTCTTAATAGTATTATCTAAACCTTCATTATTTATATAGATCCAGGCCAAACGCAAATGTGCCTCATGACTGAATAGCTTTGGATCTAATATTGCATTTTTAAATTGGTCTAAAAACGCAACGTCACTAAGCTTATAATGATCTTTCATAACATAAAAGAGTTAATAAAAAAGGGGGTGTTTTATTCAAACAACAACCTCATTTATATTTTCTCTCTAATTTACAGAAATAAGATTAATATCAAAAAGAAGAACGGAATTGGCTGGAATAACATTAAAAGACCTACTGCCATACGCTAAATGGGATGGTATTAATAATATTCCGCTACCACCTTCTTTAAAATAGGTAAAACCTTCTCTCCAACCTAGAATTAAGTCACCTAAATCACGTGTAAAAGAGGTGCTTTCGTCAAAAACAGTTCCATTAGTGAGATACCCTTTATAAGCCACTGTAACATTAGAAGTTGAAATAGGCTGTACTCCCGTTCCTTCATCATCAATCACATAATAAAGTCCTGTTGGGCTTTTCTCTGCTACCAAGTTGTTTTCAGTAATATAATTGGTAATCTCTTCATCATTTAAGGCTACATAATCTTTTACTTCTTCTTTGTCTTTACTACAGGAAACAAATAGTGATAATACCAAAGCAAGTATAATATATCTCATAGTTATTTTTTTGATGTAAATATAGTAAAACCCATCTACTTTATAAATCGCAAAATTTATGAATATTGTAACCTTTAATTTAAGTTTGATAAGGTTATATGAAGTATTTTTGCCAAATGCAAAAAACAAATAATAATTTCCAATTTGAATTTGTAGCATTAATGGCATCCCTCATGTCTATTGTTGCCTTATCAATAGATGCATTATTACCTGCACTTCCTGAAATTGGAAATTCGTTAGGTAATACTAGTGCAAATGACAACCAACTATTAATTACAATGATTTTTTTGGGATTGGGCTTTGGTCAGCTTATTTTTGGTCCCTTGTCAGATAGTTTTGGTAGAAAACCAATTGTATATATAGGGTTTGTAGTGTTTATAATTGCCAGTATTATTTGTGTGACTACCAAAAGCTTTGAAATGATGATTTTTGCTCGTGTACTTCAAGGTATTGGACTATCCTCCCCAAGGACTTTAAGTATTGCCATCGTTAGAGATTCGTATAGTGGCGATTACATGGCTAAAATACTATCTATAGTAGTCATGGTTTTTATTTTGATTCCCATAATCGCTCCTACTTTAGGGCTATTTTTACTTAATTTTTATAATTGGGAGTCTATTTTTTATGTGAATTTAATTTATGGTTTCTTAATCATGCTTTGGTTTTGGAAACGGCAACCAGAAACTTTAGAAAAAGAAAAACGTATAAAATTCACATCACATCAATTTATTGATGGTGCCAAAGAGTTTATTAAATATAAAGATGCTATTGCTTTTACACTTATTTCTGGTTTTATAACGGGGTCGTTTATGGTCTACCTAAGCACCTCTCAGCAAATTTTTCAAGAGCAGTATAATCTGGCAGATATGTTTCCTTATATTTTTGCAAGTTTGGCAATATCTATTGGATTAGCAACCTATTTAAATAGTGTTTTTGTTGTAAAATATGGCATGTGGCGTATTTCATATATAGCAACTATAGCTTACGCAATTATATCTGTTTTATACATTATTTTATTCTGGTCTGGAGACAATCCTAGTATTGGTATTTTAATAAGCTTTTTTGCTTTACAATTCTTTTCAGTAGGCTTTATTTTCGGGAATATAAGAGCTTTAGCCATGCAACCATTAGGTCATATTGCTGGTATAGGTGCTGCTATTAATGGTTTTATATCTACTGTTATGGCTGTTCCCATAGCTAATTATATTGGTAGCTTTGTTACCGATTCTGTTTTACCTCTATTTATTGGTTTTTCATTTTTTGGTGTATTATCACTTTTAACTTTTATTATTTTAAAAAGAAAAAAGAGACTATTACCTGCTTAAGGTATTACAAATAACGTGTTCTTATAACATCAACGTGCCAAATAGAATGTCCTAAAATGGTAAACGCAGCTGCTCTGGCAGACATATCTGAACCATTTGCATTTCCAATAAACTTTAAGTCGTCATCATTTAAACTTTTTAATAATACTATAAAGCTTTGACGTACAGCTTTAAATTCTTCTATAAGAGCTTCTAAATTTTTGCTGTTTGCCTGAGAGGGTACTATATAATCATCTTGCTCAAATCCTGAAATACTAGTTTTGTCATGTCTGGAAAAACGAAAACAACGGTGTTGAAAAATGCGTTCGGTGTCAATTAAATGTTGAAAAACTTCTTTTATGCTCCATTTTCCTGTAGCATATCTATAATCAAGTTTATCTGAAGGAATTGATTTAAAGAAATTCAAAACCATATCTAAATCTTCTTTAAAACCATTTATTAATGTGGTCTCTTTAGAGATTAAATCAATATATCTACTATAATATTCGTTGTATTCGGTAGTATTTAAATCTGATGCTTTCATTTTCTTATTATTAAATCTTAGCTTGATATGTGTATAAATCATAATATCTCCCATTCAAAGCAATCAACTCATCATGTGTACCACGTTCTACAATATGGCCTGCTTCAATGACTAAAATTTGATCTGCTTTTCTAATAGTACTCAATCTATGGGCAATAACAATAGTCGTTCTGTCTTTAATTAACTCACCCAAACTCTTTTGTATTAAAGCTTCACTCTCGGTATCTAAACTAGAGGTGGCTTCATCTAAAATAATAATTTTTGGATCTGCTAAAATAGCTCGCGCAATCGCCAATCGTTGTCGTTGACCACCAGATAGCTTTACTCCTCTTTCGCCAATTAAAGTTTTTAAACCATCATCGAAACGATCGGTAAATTCATTTACATAAGCTGCATTTACTGCATTTTGTAATTCTATCTCTGTAGCATCGGGCCTAGGAAACATGATATTCTCTCTAATAGTACCTTCAAACAAAAATTCATCCTGTAAAACCACCCCTAAATACTGACGGTAGGTATTTAATTTTACTTTAGCTAAATCCTGACCATCAATGGTTACTTTACCAGATTTCGGATTCAAAAACGTAGCGGATAAACCTGCTATAGTAGATTTACCAGACCCCGAGCTACCGACTAAGGCTGTTACAGAACCTGCCGGTGCTTTAAAATTAATATGATGCAATACGTCTTTACCTGCTTCATAGGAAAATGATACATCATCAAAAACAAGCTCCCCTTTAATAGTTTCTAGCTGGACAGTTCTTTCTTCATTATCTTCTTCAGCAGTCATATTCATAAGTTCTTCCGTTCTATCTAAACCTGCCAAAGCTTCGGTTAATTGACTTCCAATGTTACTCATCTGTATTATAGGAGCAATCATGAATCCTAAAATGAGTGTGAAGAATAAAAACTCTCCAGTAGTCATATCACCTTGTATCATATAATAGCCTCCCATTGCCATAATTCCAGTGGTTGCAACACCTATTAAAAAAGTTGAAGAACTTGTTATTAAAGCGGTAGCTGTTAAACTCTTTTTTACATTCTGGAATAGTTTTTCAACGCCTTTTTCAAAAATTCTATTTTCCTGTTCTTCGGCATTAAAGGCTTTAATAACGCGGACACCAGCCAGTGTTTCTGTTAGACGCCCCTTAACTTCGGCATTTATTTTACCTCGTTTTCTAAAAATAGGCCGTATGTATTTAAAAGCTCTAAGAGCTATATAACCGAATATAGAAAGTGGTACAAAGACGAAAAGTGTCATCCACGGATTCAGTTTTATTAAAATAATCAAAGACACAATGGCTGTAAAAGTACCTCCCACCAACTGTACTAACCCCGTGCCAATAAGATTTCGTACGCCTTCAACATCACTCATAATACGTGATACCAAAGCTCCTGATTTGGTGTTATCGAAAAAACTGATAGGTAATGAAAGCACTTTTTTCTGTACTTGAGCCCGCAGTTCACTAATTAAGTATTGTGCTTGTACACTCAATATACGTGCAAGTAGAAATGATGTAAGCGATTGCAGTAATATAGCACCTAAAACTATAACTATTAAATTATATAATTGACTGATGTCTCTACTTGGCACTACTTCATCCAGTAAGACCTTACTTTGCCAAGGTAAAATTAAGCCTGCCAAACTTTTAATAATTATTAAAATGAGACCAATAAACACCAAATTACGCCGAGGCCATATAATCGTTTTAAAGGCTTTCACCATAGTCACTTTATTTTTGCTTTTAGTTTTTGGATTGTTTTTAAGGTGTTGCATCGAAAATGATTTTAACCAATAAGATTGTTTGCTAAATTAGCTAATCTTTATTACGATTCAATAAATACTATTTTAAAATTTAATCGTATTTTAATAATACCTTTCAATTAATTAAGACACGCGAAGATTCAATGGAGAATAGGTTCCATACACCACTCCAACCTCTAACCAACTTTTATAATTTAAAGTAATAGCAAATCTCCCCCCCCCTGTTTTCAGGGTGTTCTTTTTCACTATAAAAGGTGTTTTCCTACCAATACTTCTGTCGCATCTTTGTACTGCAATTATGAATAAGCTAATACATATTTTTTTACTTAAACAAGTTGCTCTATTAAAAAATAATTACTAACCCTTTAAAACTAAAAAACTATGATCTGGGGAATCACATTAATTCTATTAAGTATTATAGCAGTACCATCATTATTGTTATCTAAAAAACCTAACGCCAAAGAACTTTTGGAAAAAATCGAGCCTTATCAAGGATGGATCGGACTTATATTCTGCTTCTGGGGAGTATGGGGAATTATTACATCAATTTTAGGAGTATCCTGGCTGGCTACGTTCCCAATTCGATGGTCTACTTATCTAGCAGGAAATATTGTTGAAGCCATATTAGGTTTTATGCTCGGCTTTGGTATGATTAATAAGCTTGTCTTATCTAAAAACGAAGCTGCTCAAGAAAAAGCAAATCAATTAAGAGCAAAACTAGCTCCTAAGCAAGGTAAGCTAGGAGTAATAGGAATAATAGTAGGTGCTGCTATGATTGCACTATCATTTTTACCTTATTAATATTTTTTTGATCATTGATTTTAAATCAGTGAAGCTACTTTAACAATTACTTAAAAGTATAGTAATGGTTAAAATTAATGCAGACTTAAAGAAAGTGTTAAAGTATAAATTAAAATATTAAACCATATGGTTATTCCTATATTTTTTAATTCGAAAGTATAGGGATAACCCTATTTAAAATCAACTATTCAATATGGAAGAAAACAATAACGAAAAGCCCAAAAAAGAAAAAAATATTTTGGATGATATTCTCGCCAATGCAACCGCTTCTACCAAAAAATATGAAGAAACAAATGCTGGTCTTGAAACTAAGAAATGTAATGGATGTGGAGCAGCCAGGCCTGATGACACAGATCTTCAATATTGTGATTTTTGCGGAAACCAATTTTATTAAAATATAATTTCCTTATAAATATGTCTTTCAGTGAAACTCAAAATAGATGGAACGGTTTTCTTAAAAAAATTGAAGATCGATTTAAAGAAGTATTAGAAAAAACGGAAGCTGCGTTACCTTTATTATTCGAAGCTACAGATTTTGAAACGACTACTTTTAATAATGCATGGCAGGGAATTTACTCTCAAGCCAGTGATTTAATTTATAAAATAGACGACGTTTGGTATGAAAAGGTTGGAGAAACCTTTGAAGATGCAGGAATAGAATTTAATTCAAATCAATTTATTCAAGAAAGAAATAAAGGGTTTTATACCAAATTTGATCTGGAACAAAAACTCAAATCATACGAAGTTAAAATTTTTGCTGAAGCAGCAAAAATGCTAGTAAAGAAAGTAAAAGACACATTATCTGAAGACTTTTGCTGCACACAATGTCAAGCAAAACTTCCTGTGAAAGATAATTTTTTCAGATCCTATTATAGCACATGTGAATATTGTCAAACTGTAAACACTTTCGAACCAGGAACTAAGGCTCGAAACGTAGAACACTTTGCGATTCATGCCTTGGGAGAAGAAGCGGCTCTCGAACACTATCTTCAATATGAGCAGCTTAAGTTTCAAAACTATTTGGAAGATCGAGAAGTAAATGGAAAAGACCATTTGACCATGCAATACCGAAAATATGTAGAAGCCTACCTGAAGAAAAGAATTGAAATCATACCCGATTATGGTGATCGATATGAAAAAGACCTAGAAGCCAAAATAGCTTTAGTAACTAATTATTGATAACTCAAAAAAAGAAAAATGTCAAATTCATTTAGCAACCAATTCCGTTCGGTTATCGAATGGCAAGATCCAAAACCCGAAACACTATTTGAAAAATGGACCGAAAGCGGTGATGAGATCAAAAATGCTTCTAAGCTTATCATTAATCCAGGACAAGGATGCCTTTTTGTTTACGAAGGTAAAGTAGAAGGTGTTTTTGAAGAAGAAGGTCTTTATGATCTTAAGACTGGAAATATTCCTTTCTGGACAACAATTAAAAATGCTATGTATAAGTTTGAATCTGCTCATAAAGTGGGTCTCTTCTTTTACAGAAAAGCAGAAATGCAAAATATCCGTTGGGGAACGCCTTCTCCTATTACGTATAAAGATCCCGTTTATAATTTTCCAGTAGGATTGGGTGCTTTTGGTAACTTTTCATTCAGAATTACCAAACCCGTGGATTTCTTTTCCAATGTCATAGCAGGTGACGATTATTACCCTGTAAAAGCAATACAAAAAGTCATATTATCTAGAATTACCCAGCCTATTAGTGATTTTCTTGCCAACGCTTCTTTTAGTTATACAGAAATTGATAAACATCGTAATGAAATTGCATCATTTTCTAAAACATCAAGCACCACCATTTTTGATGAACTTGGATTTGAATTACTCGATTTTAGAATAGAAGGCACCAGTTTTGATGAAGAAACCAAGACAAGAATAGGTAGAATTGCTGATATGAGTGCAGAAGCTCAAGCAATGAAAGAACTTGGTGTTAGCTATCAAGATTACCAGCAACTAGAAGCGCTTAAAAATATGGCTAAAAACGAAGGTGGAGGTAATATTGGTATGCAAATGGGAGCTGGATTAGGCATGGGACAAATGATGGGTAACATGATGACTAACCAAAATAACCAGCAACAACAGCCTCCTCAACAGCAAAACCCCACTCCACAAGCTGATGACCCCATGCAAAAACTCGAAAAACTCAAAAAAATGTTCGAGGCAGGGTTTATAGATGAACAAGAATACAAGCAGAAAAAGCAAGAAATATTATCACAATTTTAAAATCAAAAAATAAATCTTAAAATTTAATACTATGAGTACAATACATAAGTTTTCAGATCACGACAAAACAGAACAAGGACAAAAAGCAATTGCTTTAGGCATTCAAACAAAAAATGGTATTGGTCCTGAAAATTACGATTATACCATTCAAGAGGCTGCAGATTTTACCTGGCCAAATATAGATCAAGATAAAATTGGTTATATCGAACCTTGGTTATGTTATAAAAAATATCCAGATGGTACTACAGGGGGATGGGTTGATTTAAATGAGTTTTCTAATGGTACAGAAAGAAAGCTTAATGCTTGTTTATTAACACTAGGATTTCCTAAGGAATTAGGGCAAGAATATGAAAAAGTCAAAGACATATTAAAAGAAATTCAGAATAGTGAGAATTTCGAAACTGCAGCTCGAAAATATGGGTTTAAAAATAATGAACAATTTTCTATTAAGGATCATGTAGATTCAGCTAGCGTAAAATTAAAAGAATCAGAATCCAAAGCATATGATGAATCAGATAATTTATTAAAGGAACAAAAAGCGAAGTTGGATGCCCAAATGGATGCCCATATAGAAGCAGCAACAGAAGGCGGATTATTAGATCCTATAAAGGGCATCGATATGGAAACATGGGCAGCTGCTAATGCGAAAATCGCTGGAGGTATGGGTCTAGAAGAAGTCTTAAAAGTGGTAGGAACCGAAAAACCAATTTGGGATGAAGTCTCTGCTGAGTGGAACGCAAGAATGTCTCAAGATACCACCTTTGCTATCTCTAAAGTATACGGAGATGCATTTATGAATTCAAATATCGGAAAGTTTGCAAACGCAGCAACCAATCAGGATTCAGAGCCAAGTGTGTCAAATAACAACAATGCCTTACAAGGAGTTTTGGAAGATTTTGATCTATATATTAAAATTATGTGTCATCAAAATATGGGAGCTACACAAGGTAAAGATGCTGCCTCTATTTTACAAGAATATGGCCTTACAGTTACCGATTGGAGTTCTGTAGGGGCGCACTGGGCCCCAAAAATGGCTACAGATACGCGTTTAGCTGTAAAAATGGGTGAGCTTATGGAAAAATACAATACCGAATTTGCTTCTGTAAAAGCTGGGGATGATATAGATTTCTAGGATTACATATATGTTGGTGATGGCTTGAAATAGTCTTAATTATATTTTAGGGTTAATATAATTAAGATGAAATCAAGCCTTCTTTTTTTAAGAGAACATTTAAATTTTTCTGAAACACTTTATGTATGCTTGAACATTTTTCTGGATGGTTTAATATCAGGGAAATAATTATACGATATCTTCAGTAATTATTCGTCCTTTTCTAATTATTTATACCTCTTTAATCAAGTATGCTGTTTTGCAGAAAATCTCTTAGAAAGTAGTACAGATACTCGTTACATTCAGTATTTATTAGGTCATAACTCTACTGAAATTACAAAAATATATACTCATGTAACTACAAATAACTTTATGCAGATAAAAGATGTATTATCTTAGTACGCATATATAAAATATGTAGTTACTATTAACTACATATTTTATACCTAATTTGAGAAATGAACCGTCTAAGAACCATAATTCTGATTTTTTCTTAACTTTTAGTCTTCTGTCCTGTAAAACAATAGAGTAAAAAGAAAAGAAATCGTCACTAAAAAAATAGAACAATTTACAGATAAGCAAGCCGAATGGTATAATTTAACTCAGCGGATTTTAAAAGCCACATTTGTGATTTCAAATCAAGGTAAATTCACATATCCAAAAGACATAGGCAAAGCATTATCTAAAGAACTAAATGATAAAGGAATTAAAAGTATTACAGTTGGAATTAGTTCTGAGTGTAAACAAGTGGAATATACAACGAATTGGACTGAATATTCAATTGGAACTTTATATATTATAAAAAAACACTTAAAAATTAATTTTCAAAAATATGAACTTTAGATATTTCCAGTTTCTTTATTCTTGAATCTAAAGTAGAAGGATTCATATCTAACAATTCAGCTGCCCCTCCTGAACCACGAACTTTTCCGCCACAAAACTTTAATGTCTTAAGTATTAATTCACGCTCTGCTTTTTCAAATGTTTTTACTTGAAAAAGACCTTCCGTTTTCTTCTCATTATCTCTGTCAATGTTTCGCTTTTCTAGATTTATAGATAAGGTAGATCCTTTGTTAAGGAGTATTGATCTTTCTATAACATGCTCTAATTCTCTAATATTTCCTGGCCAATCATAGCCCATCAATTTTTTTAATGAATTACTTGAAATACTCGTTATTTTTTTACCAATTTTTTTAGAGCTTTTATTTAAAAAATAAATAGCCAACGCAGCAATATCTTCTGGTCTTTCTCGTAGAGGAGGTATCTCTATAGGAAACACATTTAATCTAAAAAAAAGGTCTGACCTAAAGTTTCCTTTAGAAATTTCGTCCTCTAGATTTCTGTTTGTTGCAGAAATTATGCGTACGTCAGTTTTAATAATTTTGTTTCCTCCCAAACGCTCAAATTCTTTTTCTTGAATAACGCGTAATAATTTTGCTTGTACTTCAATAGGTAATTCACCAATTTCATCCAAAAAGATACTTCCATTATCCGCTAATTCAAATTTCCCAATACGTTGTATATTAGCACCTGTAAACGCACCTTTTTCATGACCAAACAATTCAGATTCAATTAATTGAGAAGGTAATGCTGCACAATTTATTTTTATCAGAGGTTTCTTTTTACGAGAAGAAAGATTGTGTATAGCTCTGGCTATAAGTTCTTTTCCTGTTCCTGTTTCACCTGTGATTAATACTGTACTATTTGTATAAGCAACTTGACTTACCTTTAAAAAGACTTTCTTAATTCCTTCACTATTACCTACAATTTCTTCAAAATTATAATTGTATTTTATTTCTTCTTGTAAATAATCTTTTTCTTGTTTTAAGAGGCTGTTTAATTGCTCAATTTGTTCATATGCTAAAACCTTTTCCAATGGGTGAACAATAGATTCAATTAACAGATTCATTTGATTTAAATGCATATTATTGTATGCAACCTTCTTTTTACTGTAAAATGATAGTTGAAAAAAACCATTTAAGTTTAACTTAAGAGGTATATTAAGATTGGACTTTACATGAAATATATTACTGATAGCTTTCTTTAAAGAATCAACCTTAGTCTTAATAATAAAATCTTGGTCATTAAATATTTCAGGTTTTATATATGGTGTTTTAGATCTTTCATTTTTAAATTCTTGAAGTGTCTTTCCTGAAAGTTTATAAAATTGGTCAGCACTTATCAGTCTATATTCATCATAGCCTATTTTTTCAAAAGCATAACCTTTATCAAAATCACCTTCAGCATCAAGGACAAAAGTAACTAACTCAAAAGGGACTACTTTTTTTAAGGCATTAGTAATCTCTAAAAACCTAGAAGGCCAATTTGATTGAGAAGTAAGTGACAATGCCAGTTTCCCCCTCAAAACTTTTATTTTTTCGCGCTCAGATATATCATCGTTAGCCAGAATATTAGAAACTGTTACGGAGAGTTGATTAACCACATTTTCAAACAACGAAACATTTATGTTACTCGCTTCTAAATTAGATTTATAATAAAACTCTAGTATCCCTATAACATTATTAGCATTTCGTAATGGTTGAACCCAGGTAGCATTTGCTCCAGTTTTTTTCATGAGATCAATACCAATAAATTCTGGAGATAATTTCTCATATTCTTCAATGGAAAAGAGCTTAGGCTTTTTTAGGGTATAAAGAATGTTAAAATGAGAAGGTTTTGTAAATTCATTACTATAAATTTCTATTGAAGGTTTGTTTTTATTCTTATTTATGGTAGTTCTAGATAATATTTTATATTTTTTAATACTCTTGGAAATTGGTAATATAATTATAGCTTCTTCAAACATAAATATAGACTGTAGCTTTATAAAAACGGAATCAAATAAATCATTCCATTGCCGTACTTGTGATAAATGTTCGCTGATATTTAAAAGGATTTCTTTTTCTTTCTGCCTTCTTAGAATATCTTCATTTGCTATAATGTTAACCAGTGCCATTGATACTTGATTGGCAATATTTTTAAAGAAATTTGTTCTTTGTAAATCAATCTTAGGCTCATCAATAAAACTAAATATGATTAAACCTTTTAAAACGCCACTGGAATAGAGTTTTAATATTAAGTAATGATTTAAAGAAATCTCTTTCATAGTTTTTACTATACTGCTTTCAGGATACAGATTTTGTAAGTCATCAATATGACTTACAAATAAATCATCTTCTTGTTCCAACATCCATTCTATCAAATCACCTTCTATAGGTATCCAATTTCTAATCACTTTTTTATAAATAGGATGTTCTTTTGTAGATTCTGGTGACATAGTCAGAAATAGATGATGATGCGTTTTTTGATTATTTATTTCTACAACTGCAGCATCTTGAAAGTTAATAATTGGGCGAATTTGATTCATTATAAAACTAAAAAGCTCATCTCTATCTCGAATGGTGACCATAGCTTTACTAATACTTAATAGGATTTCTTTTTCATTCTCTTTTCTCAAGGCATTTTCATTTGTTAAAATATTAAGTAACGCCATTGATATTTGATTTGCAAGCCCCTTAAAAACATTCATTTTTTCAATACTAAACTCAGGTCTTTCGGTAAAGTGGAATACTATAAATCCTTTTAAAATTCTGCTTGAATAAAGTTTTAATATTAAAGAATGATTTAATGCTTCTTCTTTCATTAAGTTAGCAATTATACTCTCTGGAAATAATTTTAATAATTTCTCGGTGCTTGAAAAGAATATATCTTTTGATTGGCTTAGCGTCCATGAAACAATACCTCCTTCTATTGGTAACCATTGACCTACTACTTTATGATACCTTGGATTTTCTTGTGTAGATTTTGGAGATATGGTTAAAAATGTTTTGTGATGTGTTTTAGAAGAATTAACCTCTACAGCAACGGCATCTTGGAAATTTATAACAGGGCGAATTTGATTCATTATAAAACTAAAAAGGTCTTCCCTTCTCTGTATTGTTGTCATTGCTTGACTAACCTTCAAAAGAGTTTCTTTTTCCTTTTTCTTTTCTAAATTTTCTTCTTGAAGTAGAATATTGGAAATGGTAATAGCCATTTGTACTCCAATAGCTTCTAACAATTTTAATTCCAAGGTTTTTAAATGTCCTTTTTTGCTACTTAACAATTCTATTATACCAATTTTATTGTCTTCGAAAAAGAGAGGTATAATTAAACCCTCTACGTATTTTAATTTGCTTAATCTCTTAGAAGCAGGTGTATTTAAAAAGAAATTGTTTTTTGCTGAAAAATCTAGAAATTCTATTCTTCTATTATTATGGCATTTTTCATAGGGTGTACCCTTTATAGAGAAAGACTCCTTTAAATTTTTGCTTGGTTTTGTTTGACTGAATACTGAAAGTTTTTTTTCTTGATCTTCCCAAAGATGTATTGTAGCATTATCAAACCCTAATTCATGTTTAAGTATAATGAAAATGAACTCTAATAATTTTTCTCTGTCCCGTATAGAGGCAATTAATGTATTCAGTTTTAAAATAATTGCGTTTAATTGATTTTTATTAAAAACTCTTATTTTATTTTTCCCCTTTTTGATTCCACTCATAATTTTAAAATTTTGGTTAGAATTCGATAAGGGCTTTCTTAAATATACGAAATATCATAGAAATACATTTTCAGATAGGATATATCGTGTTTTTTAAACAGTATGTTTTCTTCTATTTGGTTTCAAAAACACACAAAAAAAACAACACAACATACTAAAAATCAATTAATTAAATATTATTTTATGATAACCTAATTGTTTCTGATGGTTTCTGGTATAACTCTTGGCTTAAAAAACATGACTAAATGTATTTAGTATTTGTAAAGAGTTCTCGCAATTCTAAATTTAAAAATATTATGATGAATATAATGGAGCATACAGCCAGAAAAGCTTTAGAATATTGGATTCATGCTATAGAGACCAAAGACTGGGGACCTTATTTAGAAATACTTACAGAAGATTATACATTTTGGTTACCAGAGGTTGGATTTACATACAAAACATCCGATTTATTGTTCTCTAATGAACAGTTAATCGACTCTAGCTTTAATGACAAACGACTTAAAGCTTATAAAAATAAACCCAATAAAACTTCTTATGGTGAGAATCATGTAGTTTTTGAATTTGTTTACAATTTTCATCCATATAGTGAATGTTTTCAAAATAGTATGGCGATATCTTTTGATATCATAGAAGACAAAATAAAAGCATGTAGAGAGTACCATTGTGTTTTAATGAAATTTTAAAAACAGTGTTATTGATCAAATAATAAAAATGAAAAAGTATCAAAATAAATAAAATAATTAACGAAAATGGAAACTGTAATAAAAACAGTATGGTACATAGATTCAACACATTCTGAAATTGGTTTTAAAGCTAAGTATATGAAGATTTCTACAGTAACTGGTCGTTTCGATAATATGAACGCTTTTGTTAAAACAGAAAACGATAGTTTTATTAATGCAGACTTTAATTTTATGGCTCAAATTGAATCCATAAACACAAAAAATAAGAATAGAGATACACATTTAAAATCAGATGATTTTTTTAACGCAAAAGAGTATCCAGAAATGATTTTTAAATCAAAATCTTTTAATGGGAATAAAATGATTGGAGATTTAACCATAAAAAATATAACTAAAGAAATTTCTTTAGATGTAAATTTCAATGGTATAGCAGTGGATCTTTATAGCCAAATAAAAGCAGGTTTTAAAATAACAGGTAATCTTAGCAGAAGAGACTTTAACCTTAACTGGAATAAGGTTACCGAAGAAAACAACGTAGTAGTAAGTGATAATATTAAGTTAATTATAGACCTTCTGTTTGTAAAAGAGTGATTTTTTATGTTTGATTAATGGTGGTTATTAGGGCCAATGGAAATGTATTCATAGGCCCTAATTTAAAACACATACTTAGAGCTCTTCTTAAGAACTGAAAGCGACTATTTTGAATTTGATTAAAAGATAATATTTAACAAAAATTAATTGAAATGTATGGAACTATGTTGAGTCAGAATAAAATATTTATAGCATCCATCAAGTACCATAAGTTTAATAAAAATAATATTAACATTCTAAATTTAAAAAGATGAGACATTTAATTCTATTATTAGTAGCAACAATTTTTAGTGTAAATGGATTGATTGCGCAATTACCAGATCCAGGGTTTACTGTAGATGAAAATACAGCAATTGTAATTACCGATCCGCAAAATGACTTTTTAAGTCCAAAAGGAGTAACATGGGGAGTAGTGGGCGCTAGCGTTACCAAAAACAATACAGTCCCAAACATAGAATCTTTGTTTAAAATTGCAAAGAAAAAAAATATTACCGTTTTTGTTTCACCACACTATTACTATAAGCACGATCATTCTTGGAAATTTGAAGGAGCTTTGGAGGTTTTAATGCATAACATTAAAATGTTTGACAGAACAGATGCTTTATCTTTAAAAGGATTTGAAGGTTCAGGAGCAGATTGGCTGGATGACTATAAGAATTACATTAATGGTGAGAATGTTATTGTTACAAGTCCACATAAAGTGTATGGTCCAGAATCAAATGATCTAGCTTTACAATTACGAAAACATGGATTTAGCAAAATTATATTGGCAGGAATGTCTGCTAACCTTTGTACAGAATCTCATATGAGAGATCTGATTGAAAATGGATTTGAAGTTGCTGTTGTAAAAGATGCAACCGCTGGGGCAATTCTTCCTGATATGGATGCTTATGAGGCTGCTCTGATAAATTTCAGAATGATTGCCAGTCACGTATTTACAACAAAAGAAGTTGTGCAAGCAATTCAGAAAAAGTAACTCATTTTTCTTTCACTAACAACAGAATATAGCTAATTTAAGATAAAATCTGGTATAATTTAGACCGTTTTATTTAATCATAAAGAGAAATCAAACTTAGATGTTGCTCTAAAACAGAAAACCACGTAATTCATATGAATTATGTGGTTTTTATACTGTTTGTAACAGCTTTTAGTGACCTCGACTGGATTCAAACCAGTAACCTCTTGAGCCGTAATCAAGTGCGCTATTCAGTTGCGCCACGAGGCCTTTTTTGTGGGTGCAAATATAGTATTTTTATTAAAACATCACCAAATTTTTATTCCAAATTTGTAATTCATTTTTTTTGAACAAAAGCAAGGGGTTATTATCTCTAAAAACCAATCATGATTTAGCTATTGATTTGATAAGAACAACCCAGTCTTTGTCTTTATCCTTTGGTGGTAATCCTAACGACTGGAATCCCTCTCCTGAAATTGATGTTACTTTCCCTTTTAATAGCTTCCCTCCTTTTCGTGGGTTATACCAAAATACTTCATAGGTGGTATTATTATTTTCCAGATTAAGCTGAGACTCTCCGCCATTTTTTAAGAAAACCACATACACTTTACCAGGTTTAGCTAAAACATAGTCTCCCTTGTTAGATATTAAATTATCTCTAGATGTCATTTCCCAAACAGGAACCTTGTTATCATTAAAAAAATCTAAACAAATTTTCCCCTGAGTCCAGAACAGATCTCGAGATCGGAAATCCTGACAGGTTAAATCGGAATGTGCATGTTTGTAACCAAAATACCATTCTGTTCCCCAGGCTCCAGCTAACATGGCTCCCCATAAACCATTTTTCCTAGCATTATTATGTTCTGGATCATCAGCGTCTGGTACCAGAGAATGTTGCGCATCTCCAGGCTCATCACACGCTACGGCCCATATTTTCCCTTCAGCCTTTGCCTCTTTTAAAACCTGTAATACTCTTTTATGTACATTACCAAAGTCCTCCCTATTCGTTTGAAGCGACGCTCCACTAAATTTGCTGTCTTTTCCATAGATTTCTGTAAACCAATTACCGTTGTGTATTACTATGTGATGCTTATACGAATCAATAGAATTAACATAATTAGCCAATGTTAAACGCCCCTGAGCATCAACAGGAAATGTTCTGGGAGGGTTTTGCCAATCGCCAGTTTCTTCACATAAATTCCAATTTAAGGCCAAATGATGCCCAAAACGGGCAATTAATTCCCTGTAGTACAATTTGGTATAAAGTCCAACACCTCCATTATCTAAAAGCCCCTGATTTTCTGCCTCTAAAGTTTTAAAATGTAAAAACATTCCCAATCTTTCACCATGCTCAAAAACGATCTCCCATTGATCCAATTTAGACACATCGAAACGATCTATAGTATGATAGTCTACATATGGAAATACGTTTTTGTCGTCTCCTTCAATATTCATAGTAATAAAGGAAAAGGCATTCATACCTTTTGAAGCTAAATAATTAACAGCTCCTATAATACTTTTGCCTTTGGTATCCTTCCAGACAGGATCGCCTGGCTTCCAATCCTTTTTATGGGGCTCCCAGGTTTTAACCAAATCGTCTTTTATACCATCTTTTTTAAATGTACCATCGAAATCTACATAGGATAATAAATTTTCAGGAGCATCAGAACCGCATTTCAAAAAATATTCTCCAGTCTCGGCAAACTTTAAATAACGTTCTCCAACATATTGCAAACGGCCTTTGGCCCTCATATCCCGTCCAGTTTTGTCTGAAGAAGCAATAGAAAAACCGCCCTTATCTTTATCCATAAATCCAGCAGACTTCAATTTGTTCGAAGTCCTTATCGCTGCCCATTTACCTTTTACAAACCTGACACTATAGGTCCAAGCTCCTTCTTCATCTGGCGAAAAATGAACTTTCCAAACATTCCCAGCTGTGGCACTAGTGTTGGCTGCAACTCCATCTGCAGCATAAAACCCTGGTATCACATAGGTTTTTCCTGAAACATTATGCTTAAAGGTTACGTCCAATTTATAATTTAAAAATGGGTTGTCTTCAGCTTTTTCAGAAGTTTCCGGTCCCTTGAATTCTAGAGTAACTTTATGCCACTTTTTAAGTTCTCCTTTTATTTTTTGTGCATTTAATTGGGTAAAAAAAAGGGTTATCAAGCACGTTTTAACAAATAAGTTAATCGTTTTATTCATGTTTTTCCATCTTTTAGTTTTTAATAAATTTTGCTTCCTCTGGGTATTAACAGCATGAAACAACATTATTTATAAATTCCAACTAATATAACTTAAAAAACAATTGACTTCTTGTGATTGTCCCAATTATTGTATTGTTTTTTGCCCTAACTCTTAATTTGTAATTCATTATTTTTGAATATGGGAAAGAAATTATTATATCAAAAATTCAATCATATTTTTGATGAGGTCTTAATAGATGAAATCGGAAAAATTGGTACTATAAGCACCTTTTCTAAAGATGATATTATTATAGATATTAATCAACCTTTACAGTATATACCACTTTTATTAAGCGGAAATATAAAAATACTCCGAGAAGATAATGACGGTAATGAATTACTTATCTATTTTTTAGAAGCAGGAGAAACCTGTACCATGTCTCTCACTTGTTGTATGGGAACTTCCAGAAGTAAAATCAGAGCTGTTGCTGAAAAAGACTCAAGTCTTATTATGATTCCTGTTCAAAACATGCAAACATGGTTTCATAATAATGAAAGTTGGCGAAATTTTATACTAGAAAGTTACCAAACTCGTTTTGATGAAATGCTGGAAGCTATAGATAATTTGGCTTTCATGAAAATGGACGAACGTCTTTATAAGTATTTAATTAACAAAGTTAAGCTTCATACATCTAACATTATTATTGTAAAACATCAAGATATTGCCGAAGATTTACATACATCACGTGTTGTTATCTCTAGACTTTTAAAGCAATTTGAAAACGAAAACAAAATAAAACTCAGCAGGAATAAAATTGAAATTTTATAGTTTAAAATAACAACTATACTTGTATTAGATTCTCATCACAAAACTCAAAACATAATTAAACATATCTGTATAAGTAACATTTATCACAAAACTTACTTCAGTTTAATTTTACATTTGTAATTAATTAAATACAGGTATGGAATACATTTTAAACCCTTGGCCATGGTATATCTCGGGGCCACTGATCGCATTCGTTATGGCATTATTGCTTTATTTTGGTAAGACATTTGGCATGTCTTCTAACCTTAGGACCATGTGCTCAATTATAGGAGCAGGAAAAACAGTTAACTTCTTTAAATTTAACTGGAAAGCACAAATATGGAACTTAATTGTTGTGCTTGGTGCTGTTATTGGTGGTTTTATAGCCACGCAATTTTTATCAAATGATAGTGTCACAAATTTAAATCCAGCGACCATCATGGAACTTCAAAATATGGGTTTTGAAAATTCAGGAGCCACATTAGTTCCTAATGAAATGTATGGCCTTGAGGCTATAACCTCACCAAAAGGATTATTCCTTTTAATTTTGGGTGGCTTACTCGTTGGTTTTGGTACACGTTACGCTGGTGGTTGCACCTCTGGACATGCTATAACGGGCCTTAGTAGTCTACAAAAACCATCATTAATAGCCGTCGTTGGCTTTTTTATTGGTGGATTAATTATGGCTAATTTTATTTTACCTCTAATTTTCTAAAAAATGAAATATTTAAAATTTTTATTAGTTGGTATTTTCTTCGGAATTGTTTTAGTAAAATCTGAAGCAGTTTCATGGTATAGAATTTATGAGATGTTTAGATTTCAATCATTTCATATGTATGGCATTATAGGTACTGCTATTGCTTCTGGAATCTTATTTCTTCAAATATCAAAAAGAGGAATAGTAAAAAGCATTAAAGGCGCTGATATTTTTGTTCCTAAAAAAGAAAAAGGCATCTCAAGATATATTATTGGCGGGATATTATTCGGATTTGGCTGGGCACTTATCGGAGCGTGCCCAGGTCCTATGTACATTCTATTAGGAACTGGTGTATTTAGTATGGCTATTGCAATTGCTGCAGCTATCTTAGGCACATATATATATGGGGCTTTAAAAAATAAACTGCCACATTAATGGACTCCACGCAACTTTTAGGATACCTTGGAGCTTTAATTGTAGGTTTGGTTTTAGGATTAATAGGTGGCGGTGGTTCCATACTCACCGTACCACTACTAGTATATCTTTTGGGTTATAATCCTGTAATAGCAACCGCGTATTCTCTTTTTGTAGTTGGAACATCTTCTATGGTAGGTACCTACCAAAAATACAAAGAAGGACTGGTCGATTTTAAAACAGGCCTAGCCTTTTCGTTTCCATCATTTGTTGCGGTTTATTTATCTAGACGTTATTTAGTTCCAAGTATTCCCGATACGCTTTACAGCTTTAATGACTATACGCTTTCAAAAGAAATGAGCATCATGGTATTTTTTGCTATTATCATGCTTTTAGCCTCATTTTCTATGATAAAAAGAGAAAAAAACACTAATAATGTTTCAAAACCCCAACCTTATTATAAGACATTTATTCAAGGATTAATTATTGGGACAATTACTGGGCTAATTGGTGCTGGTGGTGGCTTTTTATATGTTCCTGCACTAGTTGTTTGGGCAAATATCCCAATGAAAAAGGCAGTAGGTACCTCATTAATTATTGTAACAATTAATTCTCTAATTGGTTTTATAGGAGATATTCAAACTTTAGAAATTGAATGGATATTTCTACTTTCTTTTACACTAATTTCTGTAATAGGAATTATTATAGGTGTATTTATCTCCAAATTTATAAGTGGAAAGAAACTCAAAAAAAGCTTTGGTTTTTTTGTTTTAATAATGGCTATTTATATTATTTATAAAGAGCTTAAGTAATTGTAATGTGACTTAAGTCACAAAGTGAATCGTTTAGGATTTGTAATTTTGAAATGTTTTAATTTAATAGGATTTCTGTTTACTTAAAAAAATAGATCATGAAAATAGAACAAATTTATACAGGATGTTTAGCTCAAGGAGCCTACTATATAGAATCTAATGGCGAAGTTGCCATTATTGACCCATTGCGAGAAACTCAACAATATGTTGATAAAGCAAAGAAAGAAAATGCCAAAATCAAGTATATTTTCGAGACTCATTTTCATGCCGATTTTGTTTCTGGACATGTTGATTTAGCTAAAAAAACAGGAGCTACTATTGTTTTTGGACCTGGTGCAGAAACAGATTATGATGCACATATAGCAACCGATAATGAAGTATTTAAAATCGGGAATATTACCATAAAAGTTTTGCACACACCTGGACATACTTTAGAATCGTCCACGTTTCTTTTAATTGATGAACAAGGAAATAATCATGCTATTTTTAGTGGAGACACCTTGTTTTTAGGTGATGTAGGACGTCCAGATTTAGCAATAAAATCTGACTTAACAAAAGAGGATTTAGCTGGAATGTTATACGAGTCTCTACGAAATAAAATTATCCCATTAGCAGACAACATAATCGTTTACCCTGCACATGGTGCCGGTTCTGCGTGTGGAAAAAATTTGAGCAAAGAAACTATTGGTCTTTTAGGAGATCAGAAAAAAACAAACTATGCTTTAAGAGCAGATATGACTAAAGAAGATTTTGTTAAAGAAGTTTTAGATGGCATTACGCCTCCTCCACAATATTTTGCTAAAAATGCGATGATGAATAAGTCTGGTTATGATAATTTTGAAACTATTTTACAAAAAGGGGGTACAGAACTTAGTCCAGAAGCGTTTGAAGCCATTGCAAATCAAAAAGATGCCTTAGTTCTTGATGTTAGAACTGAAAAAGAATTCGTAAAAGAACATATCCCAAATTCTATTTTTATTGGTATTAATGGGGGATTCGCGCCATGGGTTGGCGCTTTAATTACCGATTTAAAACAACCAATTCTTCTTGTTACTCCTGAAGGGAAAGAAAAAGAGACTGTAACTCGATTATCTCGTGTTGGTTATGATAATACTTTGGGATATCTAAAAGGTGCTATTCATGCTTGGAAAGACGCTGGTAAAGATATTGAAACTATTGAGTCTATTTCTGTTAATGAATTTTCTAATCGTTTTAAGAAGGGTTCAATTAATATACTTGATGTTAGAAAAGATGGTGAATACAAATCGGAACACCTAAATAGTGATTTGGTACAACACTTTGCTTTAGACTATATTAATGATAATATGAATGCTATTGATAAAAATAAAACCTATTACCTGCATTGTGCTGGAGGGTATCGTTCGGTTATTGCCGCATCTATTTTAAAAGCCAGAGGGTTTAACGTGATAGACATTGCAGGGGGATTTGGTGCTATTAAAACAACAGATTTACCAACCACCACTTATATTTGTCCGTCAACTTTATAAAAATGAAAATAGCTTTAGAAATACAGAATCTTAAATGTGGAGGTTGTGCTCACACAATTACCAATAAGTTATCTGATATAGAAAACATTAGAGATGTAACAATCAACCATGAAGCTTATACTGTTTCATTTTCATATAAAAATGACAAAACACTCTTCGAGGCCAAAGAATTATTACACAAAATTGGATACCCTATTGTGGGAGAAAAGAATGCATTAACTACAAAAGCAAAATCTTTTGTAAGTTGTGCTATAGGAAGATTAAGCAGCTAGACTTATACTATTTCTGCGCTTAGCCCTGCTTCAAGCAGCATGGAACAACGTGGTTTTAAATCGTCGTACAAACCTGTTTTAACTGTACATTTTCCCTTATAATGCACTATGAGTGAGCATTGCTCTGCTTGTTCTGCTGTGTGATCACAAGCATAGATAAGCGTTTCTATAACATGGTCAAATGTATTAACATCGTCATTAAACAAAACAATTTCATTTTGAGTGGATACTTCTTCTTCAAGTAGTAATTCTTCGGATGCTTTTTCTCTTGTACTCATTTTTCAATTTTTATACTAATTTAAAAATTTTAAGGAAACCCAATTGTTTCTTTCTAATTTTTCTTCAAATTTTAACAAATGCTTTTCACATTCGTCGGTAATCATGCGAATATCATCATTATAAAATCCGCTTAAAAACAACATGCCCTTTTTGTTTAAACACGATACATACGTTTCCATATCGTTTAATAAAATGTTCCGGTTGATATTAGCAATAATAATATCATATTTTTTATTTTCTAAAACCGATGCATCTCCTTCTATAACGGTAATGTGATTACAATTATTACGTCCAACATTCTCAAGACTGTTTAAATAACACCAATTATCGTAATCTACAGCATCAATGGGTTTTGCGCCTTTCATTTCTGTCAAAATCGCTAATACACCTGTACCACAGCCCATATCTAAAACAGATTTGTTAGTAAAATCATTATTTAAAATATGCTGAATCATCATATGAGTCGTTTCGTGATGACCTGTACCAAAACTCATTTTTGGTTCTATAACAATATCAAATTTAGTCTCTGGTTTTTCGTGAAATGGTGCACGAACAGAACACATATTATCCACTACAATAGGATTGAAATTCTTTTCCCATTCTTTATTCCAATTGGTTTGTTCAATCTCGTTAAAAGTGAAACTGATTTTAAACTCTTCAGAATTTATAATTTGAACATCCTCAAGTATAGATTGCTTCCAATCTTCTTTTTGAATATATGCGGTAACACCTTCTTCTGTCTCCACAAAGCTTTCAAAACCTTCGTAACCTAATTCTGCAATAAGTATTTCTACTCCTGGCTGTATGGGTTCTACTTTAAACTCGTAACCTATATAAATGATATTCGACATAGTTTTATATTGAATTTAAACCTCATGAATTATACAATTCATGAGGTTATTTTTCATATTAGCATGTAAGCTATATTTTTTATTCATACGTTCAATATTCTTAAAATACCAAACAAAATACCTTCAATTTATTTTAAAGACATGTATGTCCAAATGCTTTATTTAAAATGCATTTACAATTGCGAAAAAGTCGTCTGCATTAAGTGCAGCACCTCCAATTAAACCACCATCTACGTCAGGCTTAGAAAAAATTTCCTGAGCGTTTGCTGGTTTTACACTACCTCCATAAAGAATTGAAACCGTATTTGCCACTTCATTACCGTATTTATCGCTAAGTGTTTTTCTAATGAAAGCATGCATATCTTGTGCTTGCTCTGGACTGGCAGTTTCACCTGTACCAATTGCCCAAACAGGTTCGTATGCCAATACAATGTTTTTGAATGCCGAAGCATCTAAATGAAATAAAGCGTTTTTAATTTGGTTGCCAACTACTGTTTCTTCATTTCCAGATTTTCTATCGGCCAACTCTTCTCCAAAACAGAAAATAACACGCATATTATTTGCTAAAGCAGCATCAACTTTTTTAGCTAGCAATTCATCCGTTTCATTAAAATAGGCACGGCGTTCACTATGTCCTAAAATCACTGTTTGAATCCCGACGCTTTTAAGCATACTTGCACTTATTTCACCTGTGTAGGCTCCATTTTCTGCAAAATGCATGTTTTGTGCAACAACTTCAATATTAACAGTTTTCAATGCTTCAAAAGCATGGTATAAATTAGTAAATGTTGGTGCTACCATAACCTCTGCATTTGAGGTTTGAGTTTTACTTTTTAACGCATCAATTAATGATCCTGTTTGCGATAAATCATTATTCATCTTCCAGTTACCTGCTACAATTTGTTTTCTCATTTTAATTTAAACCTTTTAAAATAAAGGACTTTATTAATTATTATAAATTTTCTTTAATTCTTATGTCGTCTGCTTTAACAGCTTCAAATAGTTTTATATTCCCATTAGCATCTACAACCATGTAACGCGGAATCCAGTCGAGGTCTAAAAACTTACCAAAAGCACCTTCCCATCCTGATTGCATAAAATAATGCGCGCCTTCTATATGATGTTTTTTAATGCCTTTTTTCCAAGCCTTTTCAGTTTTATCTAAAGACAAAAAGATATAAGTAACATTTTTATATTCCTCTTGTAATCCTTTTATTTTTGGCATGCCTTCTATGCAGTCTCTACACCATGATGCCCAAACATCAATCACTAATGTTTTTCCTTTATGATTTTCCAAAATATCTTTAAAGGCTATAGAATGACCTTCCTTAGTAATAAATGTATCGTTTAAAGCTTCTACTGAGAATTGTGTTGGGGACTCTGTATTACAACTAAAAAAACTGATGATCAGTATGAGTAGATAATTCATTTTTTTCATATATCTTTTATTGCAACTTCACTTTTGGATCTAACCATACATAAATTAAGTCTACAAAAATATTAATAATTATGAAAAGTAGAGCTATAATTAACACCGAACCCATAATGACAGGTAAATCTAATGTATTTAGAGCATTTACAATCTCTTTTCCCAATCCGTTCCAACCAAAAATGTACTCTACAAAAACGGCTCCCGCTAACATTGAAGCAAACCAACCAGATATTGCTGTAACAACTGGGTTTAGAGCATTCTTTACAGCATGTCTTTTTATAATTTGAAATTCACTCAAACCTTTTGCTCTTGCCGTACGGATATAATCCTGATTAAAAACTTCCAATAACGAATTTCGCATGAGTTGAATAACGACAGCCAAAGGACGAATACCTAATACTATAGCTGGAAGAATCAAGTTTTTCCATTTAATATGCATAGCTTCACCAAAATCGTCTAACTCATATAAACTGCCTGTCATTTCCAAATTTGTATACTCATGCAGGATGTATCCAAAAAACCAGGCAAATAGTATGGCACTGAAAAAAGATGGAATACTCATGCCAAGGGTGCTAAGGATTTGAATCGTTTTATCTAACCACCTGTCTTTATATAATGCAGATACGATGCCTAATAAAACACCTAAAATCATAGCTATTATTATAGCTGTTATTGCCAGCACAAAGGTATTGGGTAATGTTTCTGCTAATACATAACTTACTTTCTTTCCCTGTTTCGTAAAAGATTCTCTTAAATATGGAAATTTTAAAACAGTCGTTGTGTTTCCTATTGAAAATAATGCGGTTGCATTATACTTTCCTTTTCTTAAAAAAGTATAATCGTCTTGTTTTTTAGAATGAAATGAGATCGGTGATAAATCATTTAAATAATAGAAATACTGTGTCGTTATAGACTTATCGAATCCATATTTTTGCTTTACGATTGCTAGTTGCTCACTATCTTCATTTTGTCCAAGCATCATTTGTGCAGGATCTCCAGGAAGGACATTAAATAAAAAGAAAATAACAGTAACTACCCCAAACAATGTGAGTATAGCATATGTGATTTTATTTAATAAATAGCTTATCAGATTATTCCTTTTTTAATATCACTTTTACAAAACCAGTATAATTGCTATTATTAACTTGATTAATTGAATCTAATACGTCCTGGTTGTCTTTTAAAACATACATTTCCTCAATATCTTCCTTATCTAAAGTATCCAAATCTGCTTTGGCAGCTACCTTTCCATCTATTAAATATAAGGTGCTATCTTCAACTACTTTTGGTTCTGGTTTTCTTTCAACTTTAGGCAAATCTAATGCGTCAATATCATTCCAATGCACTTTTTGCTTAATAGTACCTTTATCTAATTCTAAAACCCCTGGATTAGAACGTACTACTGTTTTAAGAGCCTTTTCATCACACAAATAAAAATCGAAATCAATATTATAAGTGTCTTTAATCCGTTGTTTAGCTTCTTCGCCAGAAGCCGTTAAACCAATTATTTTATAACCATTTTTAATAGCTTCTTCAGATAAAGCTTTCAATTTCATAGCACCACCTTGCTCTATTTTCTCTAGACTATACGAAATTACTATTATTAGATTTTCTTCTTCTAAAAACTGTGCTGTTAAATCTTCGCTTTCACTTTCTATTGAAAAATCATAGATAGCAGGTTGAGCCCCTTCTTGAATTACTTTAGTATCAACACTAACAAAATCTCCTTCAATTGATGGATAAGGCCCATTGGTTATAACAACTTTATCTTCACCTCCTACATTAAATTTCCAACTATACTCTACAATTGGCTTTACAGCATCCTCAGGAACACTCATCCCTTCTTGAATATTTTTCCCTATTTGATAAGCTCTAAAATCCCAAGTTGGTAAATGCATGAGTACATGATATCCAAACCAAAGGCTTCCAAGAAAACCAACCAAAGCTATTATTGTCGTTACAAATTTGCTGAAAACGGGCTTAATATGCTTTATTCCAAATAACAAAATAACAATTAATACTAACAGGACTAAATCTTTAACAAAACTCTGAAAAGGTTTTAGCTTTAAAAAATCACCAAAACACCCACAATCTTTAACTTTATCAAAATACCAAGCATAAAACGTTAAGAATGTAAAAAACACAATTAAAACAAATAAACTCCAAACGGTAAATTTTCGTTTATAGCCTATTAACAAAAAAACACCCAAAACCACCTCTAGTACAACCATTAAGATTGCAATTATTAAAGCATAAGGCTCAAAAGAAGGCATGTTTAACACATCGGGACTAAAATATTCTTGCAATTTATAAGACACTCCCAATGGGTCGTTTAGTTTAATAAGTCCCGAAAAAATAAATAGTCCGCCAACTAAACCCCGACAAATAGTAACAAGTGTTTTCATATTATTCGTTTAAATGAATTAATGCAAAAATGGCATAATTTATCATATCTTGGTAATTCGCATCGATACCTTCACTTACTAAAGTTTTACCTGCATTATCTTCAATTTGTTTAACTCGCAATAATTTTTGTAAAATTAAATCGGTTAAACTACTTACTCTCATATCGCGCCATGCTTCCCCGTAATCATGATTTTTATCTTGCATGAGTTGCTTTGTAATAGCAACTTGTTTTTCAAATAACTCAGTGGCAACTTCTGTAGATAAATCTGGTTGTTCTACCACTCCTTTCTCTAACTGAATTAAGGCCATAATACAGTAGTTTATAATACCAATAAATTCACTCACTTCACCTTCATCTACTTTTCGAACATCATTTTCTTGAAGCCCTCTTATACGCTGTGCTTTAATAAAAATTTGATCGGTAAGCGATGGTAAACGCAAGATGCGCCATGCACTACCATAATCCGACATTTTTTTAATAAATAAATTTTTACACGTATCGACTACGGCATCATATTGTTTTGAAGTATTTTGCATGAATTAAAATGTATTTTGCGTAAATTTCGCATAAAAAAGCTTAACCGTCAAAGTTTCAGGATTAAAGTTTTAAACTTAGTACAAACACCATACAAAAAGGTATAAATGACACTAAACTGTAAAGGAAAACTTATCGATTTAACATCACCAAAAGTGATGGGAATTCTAAACATAACGCCCGATTCGTTTTACGATGGCGGAAAACATAAAAATGACCATGATATTTTAAAGCATGTTGCATTAATGCTTAATGAAGGGGCTACTTTTATTGATATTGGCGCCTACAGTTCGCGGCCCAATGCGGATCATGTTAGTGAGACCGATGAGTTAAAAAGAATCCTACCAATTGTCGACTTAATTTTAAAAGAGTTTCCTGAGGTTTTACTTTCTATTGATACGTTTAGAAGTCGTGTTGCAAAATCATGTATTGAAGCTGGAGCTGCGCTAATTAATGATATTTCCGCAGGAAAATTAGATCATAATATGTTGCAAACTATAGCTAACTTACATGTTCCATATATTATGATGCATATGAGAGGAACACCGCAAACCATGCAAGAGCACACGGATTATGATGATATTATTAAGGACAGCCTCTTATACTTTTCTGAACGCCTTGCTACTGCAAAACAATTAGGGATTGTTGATATCATTGTCGACCCTGGGTTTGGATTTTCCAAAACTTTAAAGCAAAATTATGAATTACTAAATAAACTGGAGCATTTTAAAATAACGGAAACCCCTTTATTAGTTGGTGTTTCCAGAAAATCTATGATTTACAAAACCTTAGAAACTTCGGCTAAAGAATCTCTTAATGGTACCAGTGTTTTAAATACGATTGCTTTACAAAAAAAGGCTTCCATTTTACGAGTTCATGATGTTAAAGAAGCTATTGAATGTATTAAATTGGTTGAATCTTTAAACACATAACATGAAGCCAGTATTAGCTCTTGGATTATTATTAATTATTTTTTCTTGCGGAAAAGAAAAAGTCATACATCTTCCAGAAATAAACCATTCTGAAATTACAGAAATAAACGATGTTTCTCCTGCTTATTTATTTTATGATGACACTCAAAAAGATAGTGTTGAGTTGAATAGAAAGAACTTAATTAGCACTACAAACTGGCTGGTTAATATTGATAAGCGTTTAACCCTAAAACAGGTGATACCTCACATAAAGTTTCTTCAGGATAAAAAACAAAACTCAAGTCATAAAAATAAAAATGCCAAAAACTATTTTACTTGTAATGACATTAGCAGAAAAAATTTAGGATTTATTGAATTTACGGATATTACTTTTCACGAAGGCAGCTCTTTAGGTTATTTTTCGAAAATCTCAGATATTCCAACAAAAAAAAGAGTCAAAATTGTTTATAAATCTTCTAAAAAAATAGAAATCCATGGAATTATTAAAGTAACTGATGTTTATATATCAAATGACGAAGACTTTTTAAATGATATTAAAAGTCTTTTTAATAGTACTCATGAAAAAACAGAAATCATTATAGAAATAAATGATAATACCACATTTCAATCGTATATAACTTTAAAATCTGACTTGCTTAAAATAAGCAATCAAAATATATCGCTGCTAAATGACGAATTTATTTTTAATTAACCATATTTTACTAAATTTACAAAAACCCACTACTATTGGATATTTTTAAAGACATTTTAGATTTGCATCTCATCGATTATGTTGATGTTGTTCTTGTAGCTCTTTTACTCTATTATGTTTACAAGCTTGTAAAAGGAACTGTTGCTATTAATATTTTTATAGGTATTATTATTATTTATTTGGTTTGGAAACTTACCGAATTCCTTGATATGCAACTGTTAACTGGTATTTTTGGCGGTTTTATGAAAGTGGGAATTATTGCTTTAATAGTTGTATTCCAACCAGAGATTCGTAAATTTTTACTAATGGTAGGTTCTACCAATTTTAATAGACGGCGTAAATTCTTAAAACAGCTTAAGTTTTTAAAAACTGAAACTAACGACGAAACTGATATCGATGCTATTATTTCTGCTTGCAATAAAATGGCCATGTCAAAAACTGGAGCTTTAATCGTTTTTGAGAGAAATAATAATCTGGATTTTTTATCATCGTCGGGAGATGAAATGAATATAAAAGTGACCCAACCTATTATTGAAAGTATCTTTTTTAAAAATAGCCCATTGCACGATGGTGCCATTATAGTCAATAATAACATTGTAAAAGCAACCCGGGTTATTTTACCTGTTAATAATGAAAAAAATATTCCACAACGTTTTGGTCTTCGACATAGAGCAGCCATTGGAGTTACTGAGAAGACAGATGCATTGTCTCTTGTAGTGAGTGAAGAAACGGGGCATATTTCTTATTTCAAAGATGGAGAGTTCGTCGTTTTTGAAGACACAAAACAACTTAAATCAATAATTAAGAGTGACTTGTCTTAATCTCTGTAAAAATTGTAATAAAGATCTAAATTCCGAAAATAACTTTTGTGATTTTTGCGGTGCTAAAGTCATTAAGAATAGATTAACTCTTAAAAATCTATTTGAACATTTCAGTGAAACATTTCTTAATTATGACAACAAACTGCTGCAAACTTTCATAACGCTTTTTACAAAGCCAGAGACTGTTATTAAAGGCTATATTCAAGGAACTAGAAAAAAGTATGTCGATGTTATTAGTTATTTTGCCATAGGACTTACATTATCTGGATTTCAAATGTTTGTATTGAATAAATTCTTTCCAGAATTAATGAATGTAGATTTTCTTACTCAAAAAGGTGCTGAAGATTTTCAGCAAAAGAACATGAATTTTGTTCAGGAATATCAATCTGTTATATACATGCTCATCGTTCCAGTTTATGCCGTCATCTCAAAAATTATTTTTTTTGATTATAAAAAATATAATTATACAGAGCATTTAGTCATAAATATGTATTTGGCCGCCCATTTATCAATTGTAAGCTCAATACTCATTATAATAGTCTCATTATTTGGTATTAATTTTGGAATTATAGGTATTTTATTAACGTTCTTACAAATCTTATTTTCTACTTATTGCTTTAAACGTATTTTTAATTTAAGTATTAAGCAAATCTTATTAAAAGCTATTTTATTTTTATTAATTACGGGAGTCTTATTTATAATATTTATTGTTTTGGCTAGTATCGTCATGTACTACGATGGTACTTTAAATGCCATTATAGAAGCTAAAAAATCAGCCATAGAAGCTGCGAAGTAGTACATTAACCTAAATAGCTTCTTCTTGTAAAAACTGTACTTCGTATAAGTTCTTATAATAACCATTCTCTTTTTTAAGCAACTCTTTATGTGTGCCTTGTTCTACAATATTACCAGCATCCATTACTATAATTTTATCAGCTTTTTTAATAGTTGCCAATCTATGCGCAATAACAATGGAAGTTCTACCCTTAGTAATTCTATCTGTGGCATTTTGAATGAGTTGCTCTGAATAAGAATCTACAGATGATGTCGCCTCATCTAATACCAAAATACTTGGATTGGTTACATAAGCTCTTAAAAACGATATGAGTTGCCGTTGCCCAGAAGATAACATAACACCTCTTTCCTTTACATTATAATGATATCCGTTCGGTAAACTCATTATAAAATCATGAATCCCAATCTCTTTGGCTGCATGTTCCACCTGTGCTTCGGTAATCTCTGGATGATTTAATGTAATATTATTTAAAATGGTATCGGCAAATAAGAATACATCCTGTAATACCACAGCTATCTGGGTACGTAAGGATTCTAAAGTGACTTGTTTAATATCAATACCATCAACATAAATAACGCCATCATTAATTTCGTAAAAACGATTTAATAAATTAATAATAGTCGATTTCCCTGCTCCTGTTGCACCTACAATGGCGACGGTTTCCCCAGCATTTACATCAAAAGAAATACCTTTTAAAACCTCTTCTTCTTCGACATAGCTAAAAAATACATTATCAAATTTTATATCGCCTTTTAAATGTTCTGCAACATGTGTTCCTAAATCATCAATCTGCGAAGTCGTATCTATAACTTTAAACACTCTGGTAGCTGCTACCATGCCCATTTGCAATGTATTAAACTTATCTGCTATTTGACGTAATGGTCTGAATAACATTGGAATATACATAATAAATGCTATCAAAACACCTTCTGTGACTTTTCCCTCCAACACAACATTTAAACCGCCATACCAGGCTACTAAACCAACGGTTATTGATGACGACAAGTCTGCTAAAGGAAAGAAAATTGAGTTATACCAAACAGTTTTAAGCCAACCTTTCTTATGCCGCTCATTTATTTTTTTAAAATTCTTATATTCAATAGCTTCACGGGTAAATAACTGGAGAATCTTCATTCCAGTTAATCGCTCTTGTACAAAAGAGTTTAAATTAGAGACTTCTGTTCTAACTTCTTCAAAAGCCCGCTTCATATACTTTTGAAAAATGCGTGTTGCGTATAATAACAGAGGCAACATAATAAATACGATTAAGCTCAATCGCCAATTTGTATAAACCATGATTCCAAAAACTACAGCCATAGTGAGTAAGTCTTTAACAATCATGAATAAACCCTGCCCAAAAATATCAGCGATACGTTCCATATCGGTTACAGCTCTCGTAATAAGCACACCTACTGAAGAATTATCGTAGTACTTCATTTTAAAACGCAGTAGATGATCGAATAATTTTATTCGTACATCAACAACCAAACTTTGTCCTAACCAGGCTGCATAATAAATAAATGCCAATTGAAATATGGTTTGCAAAATTAAAATAGCAAACATGATCATAATATAAAAGAGAAACTTTTTAGGTTGCTCGCCCGTAATACTATCATCTATAGCAAACTGAGTAACACGAGGTGTTGCTGCACTAAAAATAGCCAATAGAACCACCATAAGCACTAAACCTAAAAAAACAAATTTATAAGGCTTTATATATTGAAAAAGACGTTTAAATAAAGTGACGTCAAATATTTTTTCTTGTTTTTTACTCATTTATCTTTATATCGTTAGGATATTCCACTTCTGCTAAATATAACCCATGGGCAGGGACTGAAAACCCCGCTTCACTCCTATTTTTAGACTTTATAATGGTATTCAAATATTCAACATCTATTTTACCCAAACCAATGTTAATCATAGTACCTACAATAGCACGGACCATATTACGTAAAAATCGATCTGCTTTTATCACAAAATGAAGCTCATCCCCTTGCAATGTCCATTTTGCTTTCATTATATCACAATAATACGTTTTTACATCGGTATTACTTTTTGAAAAGCATTGAAAATCTTTATACTTAAATAAAATCGCTGAAGCTTCATTCATTTTTTCAACATCCAAATCTTGTTTTACAAAAAAACTATTATCAAACGAAAACACATCCTTTTTTAGTGCTATTCTATATAAATAAGTTCTACTTACTGCATCAAAACGAGCATGTGCATTTTCTTTTACTTTGAAGATATTACGAATAGCAATATCTTTTGGTAAATAAGAATTCAATTTAAAAACCAGATTTTTTTCGTTAAAAACCTCATGTGCATCAAAATGAGCAAACATTTGAGAAGCATGTACACCTGTATCTGTACGACCTGCTCCCATAATAGAGATGTGTGCTCTTAAAAGCATAGACAATGCTTTTTCAATAACTTCTTGTACCGATATATCTTTTGGTTGATTTTGCCAGCCATGATACGCAGCACCATTATAAGAAAGTTCTATAAAATACCTCAATCTGATTTAATACTTTTGTAAATGATATTAGGTATGCAAAGATAGATAGTTTTACTATTCCTGCGAAGACAGGAACCTTAATTATATATTAAAAAAAATTAAAGAAGAAAGAACCCTTAGTTAAAAAACAAATTATTTTCTCGCAAAATACTATGATAAAAATATTATTACTTTCAGATACGCACAGTTATATAGATAATGACATTTTAAAATATGTAAAACAAGTAGATGAAGTTTGGCATGCTGGTGATATTGGCGATTTAAAAGTGACGGATGCCATAAAAAAATTAAAGCCTTTACGTGCCGTTTTTGGTAATATTGATGATAATAAAGTGAGAATGGAATTCCCCGAAAATAATCGTTTTATGTGTGAAGGTGTTGATGTATGGATCACACATATAGGTGGCTATCCAAATGCTTATAATATGAGAGTTCGGGATGAAATAAAACAAAACCCTCCTAAACTTTTTATTTCTGGGCATTCGCATATATTAAAAGTTATGCCTGATAAAAAGTTACATTTACTACATATGAATCCTGGGGCAGTTGGTAAGCATGGATTTCATAAAACACGTACAATGCTGCGTTTTACTATTGACGGTAGCAAAATTGACAATTTAGAAGTCATCGAATTTAATAAACGTTAATAGATAATTCATGTAACCTTCCATATTTCAGAAATATTTACATAAAGAATTATCAGTTCATTTTAACTTTAAGATTAAGAATCAAAATTCTCTATTTAGATTCTCGCCTCCGAGGGAATAACAATTTCAATGGAAACCTCAAAATAAAACTTCGAAGCGTTTTTTCAATAAAAAACCCAAAGCTTTCACTTTGGGTTTTAACGCACTAATACTACTAAGATGTTAGGTTTATCGTAATCGATCTACAGATTTTACGAGATCTTCATCCTTTTTGATGGCCTTATTGGCTAATGCCAAAAACACGATAGAAACAATAGGAAGAAGCATCCCAATACCTTTCTCAGAAACCGCCGTTTCTCCAGATATGTTTAGAGATTGATATACAAAAAATCCTAGTAAAACAAAGTTTAATATGATGTTAAGTCGCCCCAAAACAAATTGAGACTTCCTATTTTTGTACATAAAAATAGCTATTAAAGATAATAATGCAGAGCCTAAAAACAGTCCCAGATAAAGTATATCATCTTTAGCAAACACACTAACACTCTCATTTGTAATCCATAAATGAAACACAAAAATTAAACCAGCAGAAATTCCTGCTGCTATTAAAAGGTATATGGTTTGAATACGCTGTAGCATATGATTTTTTAAAAACTAGAAAGCAAAAATAATAGTTTCTTTTATAAAAATACCCCAAAAACTTAAAATAAAGTTGTATAATTGCAGTAATAATTCTCAACAACCGCTATTACAAGTGGTTATTCTTCAGAATAAGAAATCATTTTTCAGAATTACTCAAAAGTTTATATTCAAAAAAAATATCACATATCATATTCAATTAAACATAAATGTTTGAAATTTCACAATTAAAAGAAAAAAAGCTCTCTGATTTACAAGAGATTGCTAAAAAAATGAACGTACCCAAATACCGTTCATTAAAAAAATTAGATTTAGTTTACCAAATTCTAGATCAACAAGCTGCCGATCCAAAAGCAGTAAAAGCTGTTGTTGCTCCTATAGAAGCAGCAGAAAATAAAACAGAAAATAAGCCAGCAGCAAGAAAACCTAGACAGCGTGTTCAAAAACCTACTAAGAACACACCTGCAAAGAACACTCCTGCCATAAGTGAGCCTGCTAAGAGCACACCTATAAAAAAAGAACCTGTTAAAAATGAAGAAAAAGTTTCGACCGATAAAAAAGTTGAAACTCCTAAGCCTGTTGAAAAGGTTAATACTCCTAAGCCTGTTGCCAAGCAGAACAACGAAGAGCAAAAACAAGACAACAAGCCAAAACAAAAAAACCAAAACGACAATCAACAAAAACCGCATCAAAGACGCGATAACAATCAAAATCAGCAAAAAAACCAGCATAGAAATCAAAAAAATGGTAATGTTGATTCTGGTAATAAAGATGGTAGAAACCGTTACAGAGAGCCTGACTTTGAATTTGATGCCATTATAGAAAGTGAAGGCGTTTTAGATATTATGCAAGATGGTTACGGTTTTTTACGTTCTTCAGATTATAACTACTTATCATCACCTGATGATATTTATGTTTCACAATCGCAAATTAGATTGTTTGGTTTAAAAACTGGTGATACCGTTCTGGGTCATGTAAGACCTCCAAAAGAAGGTGAAAAATATTTCCCATTAATTAAAGTCAGTAAAATTAATGGACAAAATCCTAACGTTGTTAGAGACCGAGTTTCTTTCGAGCATTTAACACCTTTATTTCCACAAGAGAAATTCAATTTAGCCGAAAAGCAAAGTACGATCTCTACTAGGATAATGGATTTGTTTTCCCCAATAGGAAAAGGACAACGTGGTATGATTGTATCACAACCAAAAACAGGAAAGACTATGTTATTAAAGGATGTTGCAAATGCTATTGCTGCAAATCATCCTGAAGTATATCAAATGATTTTACTTATAGATGAACGTCCTGAAGAGGTAACCGATATGCAACGTAATGTTCGTGGTGAAGTTATTGCTTCAACTTTCGATAAAGAAGCTCATGAACACGTAAAAATTGCAAATATTGTGCTTGAAAAAGCTAAAAGATTGGTTGAATGTGGACATGATGTTGTTATTCTTTTAGATTCTATTACACGTTTAGCAAGAGCCTACAATACGGTGCAACCAGCTTCTGGAAAAATACTAAGTGGTGGTGTAGATGCTAATGCGCTTCATAAACCAAAACGTTTCTTTGGTGCTGCCAGAAATATAGAAAATGGTGGTTCTTTAACTATTATTGCAACAGCATTAACTGAAACTGGTTCTAAAATGGACGAAGTTATCTTCGAAGAATTTAAAGGAACAGGTAACATGGAATTACAGTTAGACAGAAAAATTTCTAACCGTAGAATTTTCCCTGCTATCGATCTTACATCTTCTAGTACGCGTCGTGACGACATTCTATTGGATGCAAATACAATTCAACGTATGTGGGTTATGCGTAAATATCTTGCAGATATGAACCCTGTTGAAGCTATGGAATTTATTAACGACCGCTTTAAGCAAACACGAAATAATGAAGAGTTTTTAATCTCTATGAACGGGTAAAATATTCAATTTCTATAACTAAACTAAGCTTAAAAGCCTTAGCTATATTAAATAGTTAAGGCTTTTTTTTACAAAATATTTGATGTAAACAATATCTCCTATCCTAAAAGCTCACTTACAATGACAAAAATTAATTATTTTAGTGTGATGCGAGCATAATAAAGATATTGTTACCTGCTAAGTATATTTAATCGTTGGCATTATTTATAAGCTATGACTAAAAGAGAAGCTAAAAAACTAGTTCAAGTCCATTTAACGGAGACCTTAAAAGGTTTCTCTGTTATTGCAGAATCTACTATGGAATCGGAAACTTGTTTTGCTGTTTTTTATCAATCGGACAAATACCTTGAATCTAAAAAAATTGAAGATATTGCAATTGGACAAGGGCCGACTATAGTTTCTAAAACTGATGGAAAATTGTTTCAGACAGGTTCTGGTCGATTTGTTGAGGACTCAATCGAATCATTTGAAAAATATGGAGATCCTTATTTAGAAAAAGATACTTCTAAAATTATTTTATCATTTGTTAAAAGTGAAAATTTCAACTTGAAATCAATGGTATCACTTTTGAAAAAAATGACAGATAAAGGAACACTTGAATCTAAACAAATTCTAACTGATTTAATAAATGGAGAAACAATTGATTTTGAAAACGATTTGACCGAAGATGACTTTCAAAAATTGAATAAATTTGGATTTATTGTTGATTATCCTTGGATGGATTGAAATTAAAAATTACAAACACATGTATAGCAAATAAGGTGATTAGTGTTTAGTCGAACGATTATTGTCTATTTTCGAAGTGCCAAATCTTTTGATTTGGTATTAAAAGAGAAAAATTAAAACAAAACATAAAAGATTTGGCTTGTGGCTAAACTGAAAATAATCGCTTGTTTTTTGCCCTGCTTGCCATATATTTAAAGTTATAGATAATTATTCCAGTAAAATAAAGCCAATCACTAACTATGATTAAACCATAATACAATTTCAGAACAGAATTACGAAACTAAAAAGCCTTAGCAATTATTTGCCAAGGCTTTTAAATTATTTTGAAAGGTGTTATTTATTTATAATTAATATTCCATTAAAAGGTCTCTGTACTCCTTTAAGTCTGAAATATTAACTTTGTTTTTAAGGTTTTTAAGAAGAGAAAGTAAATACTTAAGACTTTCTACAGGAGAAACATCTTCATCCTCTTCAATATGCACCTCTTCATCTGCAGGTTCATCATCAAGAATAGGAATAAGAAATGCGTTATTTTCTTCTATGTGCTCATAAGTAAACCTAAGAACCTTTACGACTAAAGGAACTTGCTCTTCTAAAGCATACGTTCTTAATTCTTTTATATCGTCAATTAATGTCTCTGTATTGATACCTGTTTTATCAAGATCTTCCAGGATTTTATCGATTAATTTAATTGCTTTTTTATTTTCCAAAGGGTTAAAGGATTATTTGAATAATTAACTTGTTATAATTGCAAATTTATACTTTGATTTCTAAAAACGTAAATACTTTGTTTAAATTTTTAATAGAATCAATAATTCTTTTTAATTCAAAAATAGTCTAAGAAACTCATAAAAAAAGCTTCCCATTTCTGAGAAGCTTTTAAAATATCTTAAAGTTTTAAATCTAATTTAAAGTGCAGCAACATGCTTAGCCAAACCAGATTTAAGGTTTGCAGCTTTATTAGCATGAATAACATTTTTCTTAGCTAATCTATCTAACATAGATACTACCGATGGAAATAAAGCTTCAGCTTCTTTCTTATCAGTCAACTCACGTAACTTCTTAATAGCATTACGAGTTGTTTTATGTTGATACTTGTTTATTAAACGTTTAGATTCGTTACTTCTAATTCTTTTTAACGCTGACTTATGATTTGCCATTTGTTCTTTTTATTATTAAAATATTGTAGCCCGTAGGGGAATCGAACCCCTCTTACCAGGATGAAAACCTGGCGTCCTAGCCGATAGACGAACGGGCCATTTGTTTTTTCAGTGCGCAAATATAAACATTAATTTTAAACTTGCAATACTTTCAAATAACTAACAATGTCTCCATTGCGGATGCAAAAATACAACTATTTTTAAATGTCACAATAGCTAGATGATTTTTTTTGAAAAAAAATTAAATTAGTATGCTTTTGCAAACAATACTCTGCCTTTCGAAAGGTTACCAGAATACACACAAACCCCCTCTACTTCCTTCATATCTAAAGGAATACAACGAATAGTTGCTTTTGTTATCTCTTTAATTTTTTCTTCAGTCTCATTTGTACCATCCCAATGCGCAGAAATAAATCCTGTTTTTGTTTCTAAAACTTCTTTAAATTCCTCAAAAGTATCTACTTCTGTTATATGCGTATTTCTAAAATCTAAAGCCTTATTGAATAATGTTTCTTGAATTTCTTTTAGTAACCCCTCAATCGTTTCTGTTAAATCTTCTAAATGAACTATCTGTTTTGTTAAAGTATCCCTACGTGCAATCTCTACAGTTCCATTTGCTAAATCTTTAGGACCAATTGCAATACGCAACGGCACACCTTGCAATTCATGCTGTGCAAATTTTGCTCCTGGCCTGTGCGTGGTTCTATTATCAAATTTTACTGATATATTTTTACCTCTTAAGTCACTTAAAATACTATTTGCAACTTCAGTAATCGCATTTAAATCTTCTTCACTTTTGTAAATAGGAACAATAACAACTTGATTTGGCGCTAAACTTGGAGGTAAAACCAATCCGTTGTCATCACTATGCGTCATAATTAAAGCCCCCATTAATCGAGTAGACACCCCCCAAGAGGTTGCCCAAACATAATCTTGTTTACCTTCTTTATTAGCATATTTAACATCAAAAGCTTTTGCAAAGTTCTGACCAAGAAAGTGAGATGTTCCTGCTTGTAGTGCTTTTCCATCCTGCATTAAAGCTTCAATACAGTAGGTCTCTTCTGCTCCGGCAAAACGTTCACTTTCAGTTTTTACGCCTTGTATTACTGGTATGGCCATAAAATTTTCAACAAAGGTTGCATAAACATTATTCATTAATTTAGCCTCTGTTAAAGCCTCTGCTTTTGTTTCATGTGCTGTATGTCCTTCTTGCCATAAAAACTCTGCAGTACGCAAAAACAGGCGTGTACGCATTTCCCAACGTACCACATTAGCCCATTGGTTTATTAAAAGCGGTAAATCTCTATAAGATTGAATCCACCCTCTATATGTATTCCAAATAATGGCTTCACTTGTTGGTCGTACTATTAACTCTTCTTCCAGTTTAGCTTCGGGGTCAACTCGCAATTTCCCTTTTTTATCAGGATCATTTTGCAATCTATAATGTGTTACAATCGCACATTCTTTAGCAAACCCTTCTGCATTTTTTTCTTCTGCTTCGAATAAACTTTTTGGTACAAATAATGGAAAATATGCATTTTGATGACCTGTTTCTTTAAACATTTTATCTAATTCTGCTTGCATTTTTTCCCAAATAGCATACCCATAAGGCTTGATAACCATGCAACCTCTAACTGCCGAATTCTCAGCCAGGTCTGCTTTGACAACCAATTCGTTATACCATTTTGAATAATCTTCTGCTCTACTGGTAAGTTTTTTGCTCATATCGATTTTTTGGCACAAATATTGTGACTCTGTTAAATAAAAGAATAGTTCAGCAAAACTAACTATTTTTGTTATGTTCAACAATAAAATTCTAGAGATATGCAATTTAACAACTACTTAAAAGAGAAAGTATCGTTTATAGCCATTCTTGGCTTGCTATTTAGCTTAGCTTCGTGTGGTTCTTATCAATATGTTGGTTCAGACGATGATGGTATTTACGGTAATACACAAAGACAAGTAAGCGTTGAAAGCGCTCCACAAAATAATAATCGAACAGTTGTTGAAGTTCCTAATACTTCAAATAGTGATTTCTATCAGAATCATTTTAGGAACAAATCTTTAGAAGCTGATAATATATTTTCTGATGATGCCATTTTTACGGATATAGATTCCTATGAAGGAAACTACTATGTTGAGAATGATACGATAGCAAATAATTATCAAGGCTATGCAGGTTGGGGAGAAAACACAAATAGTGTTACCATCAATTACGTAGACAACGGTTGGAATAACTGGGGATGGAATGCAGGATTTGGTTGGGGATGGAACCGATGGAACAACTGGGGCTGGAACAATTGGGGATATTATAATTCTTTTTGGTGTCCTCCTTTTTATGGTGGTGGATTTTACGGAAATTCTTGGGCTTATAATGGCTACTACCCTTATAGAAATAATGGATACTATGGAAATAACAGATATTACAGCAGAAGAAATTATGCATATAATGCTGGTAGAAGAGGTAGCTACTATGCAAATAATTCTAGAGGCTTAAGTAATAGAAATAATATTAGTTCTACACGTCGTAGCTCTGTAAATAATCTAAACAGACGTTCAACGACTTCAAAATACAATACATCAAGAAGAAGTAGTACTAACGCTGTTTCAAGATCAAACAACACAAGAAATTACAATTCCAATGGTACCCGAAGATATACTACCAATACTCAAAGGAGAACGGTAGCCTCTAGAACACCATCAACAAATTCGGTAAGAAGATCATCATCTTCAACAGTAAGAAGAAATTCAAGTACTGTTTACAGACAGCCTGCTAATACGAGTAGAAGAAGTTCTAATACTTCTAGGTCTTATTCACCTTCCAGAAATTCAGGTTACACACCAAGTAGAAGTTCGAGCTCTAGATCACCTGGTTCAGTTTCAAGATCTTCATCTAGTAGTCGTAGCTCAGGAGGTAGTAGAAGTTCTGGTTCTTCAGGTGGAGGAAGACGTCGTTAAAATTTTAAAAAGAAAAAATACAATCATATGAAAAAGTTATGTTTACTATTCATAGGTGTGCTATCTATGTCTACAATTTACGCTCAGGAAATTGGTGATGCTGTCAGATTTTCTCAAGATGAAATTCAAGGATCGGCTCGTTTTAGAGCATTGAGCGGTGCTTTTGGTGCATTAGGAGGCGATATGAGTGCTGTTAGTTTAAACCCTGCTGGATCTGCTGTTTTTAGTAGAAGTCATGCTTCTTTTACAGTATTAAATACAGATACCGATAATAAAACGCAATATTTTAATGGATTAAATAATTCTAACGATTCTAATTTTGACATCAATCAAGGTGGTGCAGCATTTGTATTCGCAAGTAATAATAATTCCCCATGGCGAAAATTTACAATTGCTATTGCCTACGAAAGAACTAATAATCATGACACTAATTGGAGAGCAAGTGGCTTAAATACAAATGATGATGGTAATTTTAGTAATTCCATTGCTAGTTATTTTTATGATTATGCAAATGGTAAAAGATTAGATGAAATATCTGCTTTACCAGGTGAGTCATTAAGTGAAGCTTATAGAGACATAGGAGCTGTTTATGGGTTTGCTCATCAACAAGCATTTTTAGGTTTTGAATCGTTCATTCTTCAACCAGAGGATATTAATAATGATGCTAATACAACATATTTTGCTAATGTAAACTCAGGAAATTTTGACCATGATTATTCTCATTTCTCTAGAGGTTATAATGGAAAAGTAACATTTAATATAGCCACTCAATATGAAGATAATTTATATCTAGGGTTAAATTTAAATTCTCATTTTATTGACTATGAACGAACTAATTTATTATTTGAAAACAATTCAAATGTAGGATCGATTGTTAACAGTATCGAATTTGAAAATAATTTGACGACTACTGGTAATGGTTTTTCTTTTCAATTAGGAGGTATCATGAAACTATCAAATGAATTTAGAGTTGGTATTACTTATGATTCTCCTATCTGGTATACCATTGAGGAAGAAACAACACAGTACTTAGCTACTGTAAGGAATGATGCTGGTTCTAATGCAACACAAGTTGTAAACCCTGATGTTATAAATATCTATCCACGATATAAATTACAAACACCTGCAAAATTAACAGGAAGCTTAGCTTACGTTTTTGGAAAACAGGGTTTAATTAGTTTTGATTATTCTCGTAAAGATTATAGTCAAACAAAGTTTAAACCTACCTCAGATTCGTTTTTTGCAGATCAAAACGACATTATAAGTAATATTTTAACCGATGCTGCTACCTATAGAATTGGTGGTGAATACAAATATGAACAATTTAGCTTTAGAGGCGGTTACCGCTATGAAGAAAGCCCATATAAAGACGGTTTTACCATAGGCGATTTAAACGGATATTCTTTAGGAGTTGGCTATAATTTTGGAAACACAAAATTAGACCTTACTTACGACCAATCTGAACGCTCCACTTCTACTCCTTTGTACAGTGTTGGATTAGTTGATACAGCAAATATAGATCGAACAAATTCGAACATTACATTATCATTAAGTTTTAATATATAATACAAACAAAATATTCTAAAAAAGGTTTGACTGTTTAATAGTCAGACCTTTTTCTTTTTATTGTAATTTAATTAATAAAAAAGAGACCAACATAAGAAAATTAATTGTTTGTTAAGACAAAACATAACAAAAGTGTTTTACTTATCTTTGCAGACTAAAAACATCACTTTTTTAGCTAATGAAAATTGAAAATAACATAGAAGAATTCGAATCTTTAGGGGATGACCATATTGGAACTTCTTCAAACACACCATTACGTAATGATGCCTTTAAACTTTCTAATGAAGAAAAAATAGACATTATTAAGGATGATGTGCGGCATATTATGGAAACTTTAGGCCTTGACTTAACTGATGATAGTTTAAGCGGTACACCAAATCGCGTTGCTAAAATGTTTGTTAAGGAAATTTTTGGAGGATTAAATCCGAAGAAAAAACCAAATGCTTCTACATTCGAAAACAAGTATAAATATGGAGAAATGCTTGTTGAAAAAAATATTACTGTTTATTCAACTTGCGAACACCATTTATTACCCATCGTTGGAAAAGCTCATATTGCTTATATTTCTAACGGCACTGTTGTTGGTTTATCCAAAATGAATCGTATTGTAGATTATTTTGCTAAACGCCCGCAAGTCCAAGAACGCCTTACCATTCAAGTCGTAAAAGAACTTCAGGAAGTTTTAGATACTCAGGATGTTGCTTGTGTTATAGATGCTAAACATTTATGTGTTAATTCAAGAGGTATTAGGGATATTGAAAGTAGCACAGTTACTTCAGAATTTGGAGGGAAATTTAAAGAAGAAGCAACTCGTAGAGAATTTTTAGATTATATAAAATTAGATACGAAGTTTTAATTTATTTTAACCATTAACCAAATCATTATAATAAACATGCCACTTTTTCAGCATCAGCAAATAAAATTATACAATTCACTTACGGGCAAAAAAGAAACATTCGAACCAATTAACGAAGGTTATGTTGGAATGTATGTTTGTGGTCCAACTGTTTATAGCAATGTACATTTGGGTAATGTAAGAACCTTTATGTCTTTTGATGTGGTATTTCGATACCTAAAACATTTAGGTTACAAAGTACGGTATGTTAGAAATATTACTGATGCTGGTCATTTGGAAAACGATGCTGACGCTGGTGAAGATAAAATCACTAAGAAAGCGCGCTTAGAGCAAATTGAACCGATGGAAGTTGTGCAGCGCTATACAGTTGATTTTCATAATATATTAAATATATTTAATTTTTTACCGCCAAGTATTGAACCTACAGCAACTGGTCATATCATTGAACAAATTGAATTGATAAAAAGTATTATTAATAATGGCTTTGCCTATGAAATAAATGGTTCTGTTTATTTTGATGTACATAAATTTAATGAAACTAACGATTACGGAATACTAAGTAAGCGTAAGCTTGATGATTTGATTCACAATACGCGTGAGTTAGATGGACAAAGTGATAAAAAGAATCCGCAGGACTTTGCTCTTTGGAAAAAAGCCGAACCACAGCACATTATGCGCTGGCCTTCCCCCTGGAGTGATGGCTTCCCTGGATGGCACTTAGAATGTACAGCAATGAGTACCAAATACTTAGGCGATCAATTTGATATTCATGGTGGTGGTATGGATTTAAAATTCCCGCATCACGAATGTGAAATTGCTCAAAACGAAGCTGCTAAAGGAAAATCACCTGTTAAGTATTGGATGCATGCCAATATGTTAGAGCTTAATGGACAACGTATGTCTAAAACCACAGGAAATACTGTTAATCCTGATGAATTATTATCTGGAAATAACAAATTTTTCAGCAAAGCCTATGCGCCTAGTGTGATTCGTTTTTTTAATGCGCAATCATCTTACCGTAGTGTTTTAGATTTAACTGATGATGGTTTATTAGCTAGCGAAAAAGGGTTTTATAGATTGATGGATGCTGTTAACCTTCTAGACGATTTAAAAGCTTCTAACGCTTCTACGATAGATGTTAACGCATGGAAACAGAAATGTTATGATGCAATGAATGACGATTTCAATTCTCCTATTTTAATTTCGCATTTGTTTGAAGCTGCAAAATACATCAATCAGATTAAAGAAGGCTCTGAAACTATATTAGCAGAAGATTTAAATATTTTTAAAACAACCATCAATAATTTTGTTTTTGAAGTTTTAGGTCTTGAAAATGAGACTAAAAGTGATTCTGGAACCAATAAATTATCTGGAGCTGTAGATATATTAATTAAATTAAGACAAGAGGCTAGAGCAAATAAAGACTTTGCTTTGTCTGATAAAATACGTGATGAGCTCTTGGAAGTTGGCATTCAACTCAAAGACGGTAAAGATGGTACGACTTTTTCGACTAATTAAATTACTGTACGGGCAGAATCGCATCTTTTGAAATTCAATTAAAAAGGGTTTCCTCCTTCGAGGAAATGTGGAAATGTGACAGACATCGATGTTAAAAAAACTACTCATTGCGCCGTTTTTATTTTTGATAAAAATATATCAAATATTCATATCACCTTTAACGCCTGCAACTTGTAGATTTCACCCCACATGTTCGCACTACACCAAAGAAGCTTTAAAAAAACATGGTTTATTTAAAGGCGGAAAACTGGCTTTAAAGCGTATTTTTAGTTGTCATCCCTGGGGTGGCTCTGGTTATGACCCAGTCCCTTAAACATAATTATTCTCCTTGATTTTGTAAAAATTTTCCACTAACTTCGTTTAGCAATCAATAAAGTTCATTGAAGCGGAACTTTATCTTTGTATTGTGTCTATGTATAATGTACAAAAAAACTACTTGAACTAAAGACATATCAAAAAATGAAAAAACTTTGTATTTTATTACTAATACTTGTTACCTCGTGTAATAATACTGATGAGCAAATACTTGAACCTCACGGAATGTTAGAAGGATTATTCTTGGAAGATTCAGAAATTGTTATAGAACCTATAAATGAATTGAATAGTGATTACCTACATAAGGCAACTAAACGCGGATTCTATTTCAAACCACACGTAGATATCGAAATAACAGCCGTTGGTGGACGCATGGCTACAGCGGGTAATTATGAAATTGAAATTATTGAGTCTTACAGTGATTGGGGGCTTTTACATGAAACTGAACCTATTGTTTTAAGCAAGAAACTTAATGTAACTAATGAGAGTGTGTTTCAATACGTTGAATTAGAAAACAACTTATTACTCAAAGCGAACCAACAATATGTATTGAAATACTTTTCCGAAAATCATGAATCTGTTTTTGATGTTATCCTTCCAAACCATTATCAGAATTCTACCCCCCAATCCTATTTGCATCCACAAATGATTACAAATATTCAAATTGGAATGATGTACTATTCTTATTATAACGAGGTTGATGGAGAATTTGAATTTGATACTTTTGAAGGAAAATTAAATGCTGGAGCATATATAGATGACACGCTTTTTTTAAGAGGAATTCCTGATTTTAAGTATCGAATGAAATAAAAAGACACGATACACAACAATGACTAATTAATATGGGTGTTAGTGCTTAATAACTTAGTCCACCAAATTTTTTAATCTGGTTTTAGATAGAAAAGATAAAACAAAATTAAAATATGGGCTAAGCACCTAACCTAAAGCTTACTTCTATTAATTTCGGCCGAGATGTTAAACAAAACATCTCTTCCAATAATTTTATTTAACTGGTATCCCCTTCAATATCTCCAAAACAAACTTCCAATATTTTTGAACAGAAGATATTTGAACTCGCTCATCGGGTGAGTGTGCTCCTTTTATATTAGGTCCAAAACTAATCATATCCATTTCTGGATAATTTGTTCCTAGAATACCACATTCTAGCCCAGCATGACACGCTGCTACATGTGGTTTTTCATCATTCAGATCTTCATACAATTCAGTCATTACCTTTAAGATAGCTGAATCCATATTAGGTGTCCATCCTGGATAATCACCAGAAAACTCTACTTCGCAACCTGTTAATTCAAAAGTTGCTCGTAATGTATTTGCCAGATCCATCTTAGAACTTTCAACAGAAGAACGCGTTAAACAGCCAATATGAATATGCCCATCCTTAACCAATACCCTAGCAATATTATTTGATGTTTCCACCAACTCAGGAATATCTGCACTCATTCTGTAAACACCATTATAAGCGGCATATAAAGCTCTGGTCAATCCTTCCTGAACCCCTAAGTCCATAATATACTTTGGTGTGTCTATTTTAGAAATATTAATTTCTAAATCTGGTTCCATCGTTTTTAATTCCTTTTTAAGAACATTAGAGATCAAAGCAATTTCTAATAAAAAAGCATCTTCATGAACCGCATCAATAGCAACTATAGCATTGCTTTCGCGAGGAATGGCATTACGTAAACTCCCGCCATCAATTTCCGAAATTCTCAATCCGTAATTTTCAAAACCATCAAATAATACGCGATTCATTATTTTATTAGCATTCCCTAAACCTTCATGAATTTGCATCCCCGAATGCCCACCTTGTAATCCTTTTACAGTAATCTTATATCCTATTTTAAATTCGGGAGTTTCTTCTTCGTTATAAGTTCTTGTCGCTGTGACATCAATACCACCTGCACAACCTACACCAATTTCATTATCTTCTTCTGTATCCAAATTTAAAAGGATGCCTCCAGAGAGCAATCCGCCTTTTAAACCCATAGCTCCTGTCATACCAGTTTCTTCATCTATAGTAAATAAAGCTTCAATAGCAGGATGCGGAATATCTGTACTTTCCAAAATAGCCATTATAGTAGCGACTCCTAAACCATTATCTGCTCCTAAAGTTGTTCCTTTGGCACGTACCCAATCACCCTCAACATACATTACAATCCCTTGGGTATCAAAATTAAAATTAGTATCCCCATTCTTCTGATGCACCATGTCCAAATGAGATTGCATAACAATGGTCGTTCTACTCTCCATTCCAGAAGTTGCTGGCTTTTTTATAATAACATTTCCAACTTCATCTTCAATGGTATTTAAACCTAGTGTTTTACCAAAATCTTTCATAAACGCAATAACACGTTCTTCTTTTTTAGATCCTCTTGGTACAGCATTTAAATCTGCAAATTTAGTCCAAAGCTGTTGTGGTTGAAGTTGTCTTATTTCTGTGCTCATTTCCGCCTAGTTTCCTTTTATTTTATGATGAACAAAGATACTAATTGAAGTCTATAAAATAACTACTTTATTTAGCTCAGTTAGTTTATGCACAAAATTCCAGTTTACTTAGCAGAATCTTTATTTAAACTTTTATTGAGTAACCCCATAGCTACATATAAAACAGGAGAAATTAATAATTCTTGAATAGCTTTAGCGAACTCTCTTAAACTAAAGTTTATTTCAGATATAAACCAAACAAACAAGCCCAAAAAGGTAATAATACATAACCCAGAAATATGAACGAAATGCCAAAGAGATGACATCCATGTGTCTTTTAATTTTCCAAGATGCAATGTTCCAACAAAATAAACTGCTATTGTAGCCAAAAACCTAATAATATGGTTCATCTTTCTTGATAGTAAGAACGTATTTTTGTTTTCGACAAAATACAAATGGTAGCAAGAATAAATAATAACAATAAATATAAGTCCTAATATAAAACGAACCTTATCCGATTTGTAGAGATTCATTTTTAAAATGTATTTTGCGACAATAGAGCATCCATATTAAAAATGTAGCTGTATATACAGTCGCTTTAAATAAATAATGATGCGCAAATTCAAAGTAGATATAAAAATATTCTCGAAGATAGATTAATCCAACACATCTAAGAATATTTATAAAGTCAAGGGCTATCAAACCAAGAATAATATAAAGTATTTTACGCCAAAATTTAGAGGGCATACAAATAATAAACCCTACATATAAGGCCATTAATGATAATCCATTACAAACATTAGCTATATACAATACTTTATTCTTATTGTGATATATTGCCGAAACTTTTTCTTCTAATGTTTCTCCATCATGTGTTAAACTCCACTCTTCATTTTTCGCAACAAACCCATCCATTGAAGTGAAATTATTTAAAAATTGAGCCGAAGATTCTCCAATGTGAGTAGTCAATGGGTGATCTAAGAATTGTGAATCATATAAGAAAACACCATAAATAATTTCCCAAGCAATAAAAAGCAATAAGGCTTTTCCTAAGAAAAGCCTTATTGGTAAAGGAATTTTATTTTTTAATGAATTAAAGCTTTCCATTTTTATTTCCAAGCAATTTTCTAATTCCAAAAGCAGCCCCTCCTAATAATAAAATACTAAGACCTCCGTCCAATGGAACAGAATCTGTATGACCTCCCTTTTTACCACATTTACCTTTACAACTTGGTGATCCACATTTGCGACATCTTTTTTTCTTTTTATCCTTTTTTTGCCACCACTTACCTGAAATTGCAATCAGGTTGGTGTGAACCGAATTCACACTTACTGGGATTGTACTTATACTAATAGAACTAGCATTCATATTAGTAGAGAATGTTAAAGCTAAAAGTATCATAAACATACTAATAGTTTTAAACAGAGTATTAGTCTTAATTTTCATAATTTGTAATTTAAAAAGATTGATAATAGCTATTCAAATATATCTATAATTTAAGTTTACTATAAATTTCCTAACCTTTTTTCGATAAATCATTACTTTTTTTCCTTAAACTACTTGAAAATATTAATTACAATGTACTACATAGGGTCATAATTATAAAATACCCATTAAAACTGGTTTTCTGAATTTTATAGAGTATACAGCTTTCAACAAGACAAGTAAATTAATTTTTTGGTACTTTTGGTTTATGCTGAAAAAGAAAAAGACCGTAATAGCATTATCGCTAATTCCACAGTATTTATTAATCTCATGGTTATCTAACCACCCTGAATTTGTTGAACAATTTTACAGTAATGGATTTTATCCATTTATTTCGAAAATTTTTAGATACACTCTTGGTTCATTACCATTTTCGTTTGGAGATTTTATTTATACTTTTTCAATTATTTATATAATTCGATGGTTTTATAAAAACAGAAAACAACTAAGAAAAAACACAAAACAATGGTTTGTTGATATGTTTTCTTTAGTATCTATTATGTATTTGGCTTTTCACTTATTTTGGGGGTTTAATTATTACCGACTGCCATTACATAAGAGTTTAAATATTGCTAATGATTATACTACAGAACAATTAATTTCTGTTACCGAAAGCCTTATTAAAAAATCGAATGCGCTTCATTTAAAAATCACTAATAATGACACCATTAAAGTTGATTTACCATATAGTAAAAGTGACGTACTAAAAATGACGCCTATAGGTTATGAAAATTTAAAACAAATATTCCCTCATTTAGAATATCATCCTAAAAGTATAAAAAAGTCATTATACAGTTACCCATTAACTTATATGGGATTTAGTGGTTATTTAAACCCGTTTACTAACGAAGCTCAGGTTAACAGTTTAATTCCTATTTCTAAAATTCCTACGACAGCTTCTCATGAAATCGCACATCAATTAGGTTATGCTGCCGAAAATGAGGCTAATTTTATTGGGTGTATGGCAGCCATAAATCATGATGATATTTATTTTAAATACACGGGGTATACTTTTGGATTGCGCTTTTGTTTGAATGAAATTTACAGACGTGACGAATGTTTATTTGAAGACATGGTTGCAGACGTTAACAAAGGGATTTTAAAAAACTACAAAGAAGTTCGTGAGTTTTGGGAAGCTCATGAAAACCCAATGGAGCCCTTATTTAAATTATTCTATGGTAGCTTTTTAAAAGCCAATAATCAAAATAAAGGTATGGAAAGCTATAGCTACGTCGTCGCTTTATTAGTTAATTATTTTGAAACTGAGAGTATATAGTTTATATCAATTATTCTACTAGCGTAGCTCCTTCAGGAACTTTAAAAAGTTCTGCATTGGGTTTTTCGCTAGAAAGTTTAATGTTAGTAAACTTTAATCCCTCATCACGCTTTGTTGTAGGCGCATTATTTTCATAATTATACCAAATTAAAGTTTCTGGTAATAACACCCCCGCTACGGTTTGCCAATCACTGTATTTTATAAATTTAAATTCTTTACTTTTCTCTTTAGAAAAATAGGTTACTGTATAACTCAACCATGCCATTTTATTAGTTTCAGGGTCATAGTACAAAACATATTCGTCTTCTGGTGATTCTCCTATACCACTTTCATAAGAAATCTTAATGCCTGGATATGATTTACCTTCAAACACCAAAGGTTCTGTATTTTCATAAATAATGCCATCGTCAGCCAATATAAAAGGCATTGCATAAAAGTAAAACATTAAATTATAGTAAAACTTAGCATTCCCTTTATAAGCTAAAGAGTCTTCTTGCTTTAACCACACGTGCTCTCCATCAAATCCAATTTTAAATTTTTCTGTTTCAATTAACGATGTTCTGCTTTTTAAAGCGGTTGTTGTCTTTTCTTTTCCTTCGGGAAGCTTCATTTCAAACACTAAGCTTTGCATCGTGTTCCACGTGTCTATTCCTCCATGTGCTTTAAACACTTTTGATATATTTTCAGGATAAATACTTGTTGTTATATCTAGGTTTTCTTCAGGATATTTTATGCTCTCTTGAGTACCCGTATTTTTTTTACAGGATGTAAATAAAACTAAAATTGCTAAAAAAAGTATATGTTTCATTTTAGGTATTTTAAGTTGGTTAATCCTTTTTTGTCGCCTACTAAGGTATTGCATTACAACAGAAGAACATTTGTTTGAAAATATAAATAAAAATGAATGTCTGGATTGACTTTACAGCTATTTAACAATCAATTTCTGCGTAACCTCATTAACACCATCATTTACCTTTAAAAAATACATGCCGCTTTTTAAAGAAGATGTACTTAATTGTATGGTATTATTTTGTAATGTTTTCTTTGAGTTTAATATCAATTTTCCTTGAATATTATATATACTCACACTTATTTGGTCATTAATACTTTTATTAAATTTTAATTTAACTATTTCTGTTACTGGGTTTGGGAAGATTGAAAAATTAACTTTATTAAAGCTTTCATTATTAAGAGTATCCAAAAACTCAGTATTGAACGTATTAGTTACAACTGCTGGATTAAAATCAAAATAAATTTCAGCCGTGTTTGGTATAATATCTCCAACCTTATAACCAGCTAAAGGTTTTATTTTATAATACACATAACCATGACTATTGGGTTCGTCCATATCCTCACTTGGTAAATGAATATTATCAAACTTCCAGTTTAATTGGTCATCTGCTCTAGTAAATACATAATCATGACTTCCACTTAACATTTGAATGGTTGATTTATCTAATTTAGCATTCAGTGTATTATCAATAGATACATTTATGGCATCAGCAGTTCCAACGTTTTGAAATCTAACAGTATAATATAAATAATCTGTTGATTCGAAATCATCATAAAGAATATTTGGCCCATGAGACTCAGTAATATCGTTAGGGTCGTATGAGCCAACTACTATTTCAGTCAATTTAGAATAATTATTATTTGCATTATAATCTGTACCCAAATATCTCGCCTCACTAATTAAAATAGTATTCAATGGAACAGAAATTGGTGTTTTTATATTTACAGAGACATAAGTAGAATGTTTTGGACTTAAATCATCAATATCTAGAAAAAAACCATTAGAAATATTAGTTACAGTTTCCCCTATTCCTACATCAGAAATACTCACTAATTCTAAAAAAGACTCATAATTAAATTGAATTCTACCAGATATTTTGGAGTCATGTCTTCGATTAATCACATATAAGTGATATTCACTTACGAACCCTGGCCTTGGTGAGTCTAAAGGAAATAATAAAACTTCTAAATCTTTACAAATACCCTCTACTATCAATTCTAATTCAACAACACTATAACAGGCTGAAGCATATCTATGATAAACCCTAACATAAAGGGTTTGTATAGTAGTAATATTATTATAAGAAATAACATCTGGTACTTTATTAGTTTGATTTTGGGCATCTTCTAAGGTTTCATAATATTCTAATATGTACAACTCTAAATCGAGCCCTGCAAGAATTTCACTTCTTGCTTCTGTTAAATCAAAAGTATTTAGCCCGCTATTATTAGTATCGCACAAAATTAGCGAGTTTTGAGAGTTTGGAGTTGGAATAGGTTCAGCATGAATTGAGCTATCTCCATCAAGATACTCATAGGCACCAGGAATAATAGCATATGATCGGTAATAAATTCTTTGAGGACTTGATATATTTAAGTAGGCAGTAGGGTTTGTTATCTGATTTGTTTCATTATTTCTGTCTTCCTCTGTTAAATAAAAAGTTAAAGGGTTATAATTAGTTGATTCTTCTCCAACAACATTGAATGGAAAATTAAAATGAGTTAACAAGTCAAACTCTTCGACCCCATCAGCATCTTCATCACAAATATGGTATTTTATATATCCAAAAGGTGCTGGTGGCCCCTGTATTTGAGAGTACACAGAAAAAGATAAAAAAATGAACAGAAAGAATAGTAATCGTTGTACCATATTTATATTAAATTTGCCAAAACAAAACTAGCTAAAAATTGCCTGCAACATTAATAACCAGTACACAAAATCCATTTATTCGACAACTCGCACAATTAAAAGACAAATCACGCGAACGTAGAAAAACAAACCAGTTTTTAATTGAAGGGACACGCGAAATTTCATTAGCCTTAAAAGGAAATTATGAGTTAGATAGTATATTGTTTTATCCTGAGTTAATTTCACAAGAACAACTTAATAAATTTACAAACCTCCAGACAAACATTATAGAAATATCAAAAGAGGTATATCAAAAATTAGCCTATCGTGATACCACTGAAGGTGTTTTGGCAGTAGCAAAAAGTAAAGATCACAACATAGCTGATTTAAAATTTAGTACCAAAACTCCATTAATTTTAGTGGCAGAAGCTCCTGAAAAACCAGGTAATATTGGTGCTATACTAAGAACCGCAGATGCTGCTAATGTAGATGCTGTTATAATCGCTAATCCAAAAACAGACTTATACAACCCTAATATTATTCGATCTAGTGTGGGTTGTTTATTTACCAACCAAATCGCTACTGGTAGTACTTCTGAAATTATTACTTTTTTAAAAGATAACACAATTAATATCTATTGTGCCGCTTTACAAGCCTCTGTAAATTATCACACTCAGGATTTCAACAAGCCGACAGCTATTATTGTTGGTACAGAAGCAACTGGATTGAGTAATGAATGGCTCGAAAGTTCGACTCAAAATATTATTATTCCCATGCAAGGTGAAATAGATTCTATGAATGTATCAGTTGCCGCTGGAATTCTTATTTTTGAAGCCAAAAGGCAAAGAAATTTTCAATAAAAGTTTCTCTGAAAATCAAAAAAGCAAGTCTCTAATTATAAAGCATATTGAGATTTGGAATTTAAAAAATTATGACATCAACAACTTTATTCTATATTATCATCGCTATAATAATTATCAATTTTTTAGTTGATAAAATTCTAGATGCCTTAAACGCAAAACATTATAATGATGCGCTTCCTGAGGATCTACAAGATGTTTATGACGATACTGAATATAAAAAATCGCAAAATTATAAAGCAACTAATTATAAATTTGGGATTTTAACGTCTACATTTTCTATTCTTTTAACCTTAGGTTTTTTACTTTTTGATGGTTTTGAGTTTGTAGATAATATTGCCAGAAGTTATAGTGACAATCCTATTATCATTGCTTTAATTTTCTTTGGTATTGTTATGATTGGTAGTGATATTGTTTCTACGCCTTTCTCATATTATAGTACTTTCATTATTGAAGAAAAATTTGGTTTTAATAAAACAACTGTAAAAACATTCATTCTTGATAAAATTAAAGGCTGGTTGATGATGGCAATTATAGGTGGTGGTATTTTAGCGCTTATTATTTGGTTTTATCAAGTTACTGGAAGTTATTTTTGGCTATACGCCTGGGGATTAGTTGCCGTATTTACCTTATTTATGAATATGTTTTACTCAAAACTTATCGTGCCTTTATTTAATAAACAAACCCCTTTGGAATCTGGAAGCTTACGTGATAAAATTTCTGAATATGCACAAACCGTTGGTTTTAAATTGGATAAAATATTTGTAATTGATGGTTCTAAACGTAGTACAAAAGCCAATGCTTATTTTTCTGGATTTGGTAGTGAAAAGCGTGTGACGCTCTACGATACGTTAATCAAAGATTTAGATGATGAAGAAATTGTTGCCGTACTGGCACATGAAGTTGGTCATTATAAAAAAAAACATATTATTTTTAATTTGTTTGCATCAATTTTATTAACAGGATTTACCCTTTTTATCTTATCTCTTTTTATTTCGAATCCACTATTATCGAATGCCTTGGGTGTTGAAATTCCAAGTTTCCATATCGGACTCATTGCTTTCGGATTATTATATTCTCCGATTTCTGAAATTACAGGTTTAATTATGAACCTATTTTCCAGAAAGTTTGAATACCAGGCAGACGATTATGCAAAAAACACCTATAAAGGAGAACCTTTAATTACATCACTTAAAAAACTTTCTAAAAACAGTTTGAGTAATTTAACACCACATCCTGCTTATGTATTTATGCATTACTCGCATCCAACTCTACTGGAACGGATTACTAATTTGAGAAAGTAATTATATTAACGCAACCATTTGTAGTAATATACATCTACAAATAAAACTCAATTGTGTTATGAAAAATTTTTATCTTATTTTATTTTCCTTCTTAGTATTCTTTTCTTGTTCTAATAATGATAAAGCACCATCTTTTGATATTAACGGTCAGTTTAATGATAATATTGTTAAATGTAATAGCGTCGAAATAGAACCAAACTGTATTAGTAGAATCTCATTTATAGATGATTCAAAAGCTTATATTATTGCTTTTGGAGATATTGTTTTATTAATGAATTATACTATTCAAGGTAATAAAATTGAATTAGAGGAAAATGCCAACTATAATGAAGAGATTACTTTCGAGATAATAAATGAAACCACTTTAAAAAGGGTTCAAGATGGTGCCGTTTTTTTAAAAGAGGAATAATTCTTTATGCTAACGATTAGACGGTATGTTTGAAATCCTTTTTATTTTTTCCAAAAGATTTAGTAACGAAATATTTATATTCAAGAATTCCTCAACTTAAAATATAAATGCATGAACAAAGCGTGTTAAAACCTCGAAAATGCAAAAGAATAAAAACTTCAATTAATAAGATTCCTGCCTTTTCAGGAATGACAAGTCAAATTTAAAAAGAGTCCTCTTTCAAGGAAATGATATTTTTTACCTATCTTCGCCGCTTGAAACTCAGAAAGTGAGTTAAATTCCTCAGAGTGAGGGTGTGTTAATAGAAGTTTAAGGTTAAGTATGTCGATTCGCTTCTTTATGTAACACTACAAACATAATCGAATACTTATACAAAAATGAGCACATTCCAAGAATTAGGTCTTAATGATGACCTATTACAAGCAATTACAGATTTAGGTTTTATTAAACCAAGCGAAGTACAAGAAAAAGCAATCCCCATTTTATTAGATTCTGAAACAGATTTAGTCGCATTGGCACAAACTGGAACTGGTAAAACAGCTGCCTTTGGTTTTCCAATGTTAGAGAAAATTGATGTTAATAGCAGAACCACACAAGGTTTAATTTTATCACCTACACGTGAACTTTGTTTACAGATTACCAATGAAATGAAGCAATACGGCAAGTACTGTAAAGGTCTTAATGTCGTGGCTATTTATGGTGGATCTAGCATTACAGATCAAGCTAGAGAGGTTAAAAGAGGCGCCCAAATTATTGTGGCGACTCCTGGGCGTATGAAAGATATGATTAGCAGACGTATGGTTGATATTTCTAAAATCCAATATTCTGTTTTAGATGAAGCTGATGAAATGCTAAACATGGGCTTTAAAGAAGATATTACTGATATCCTTTCCCATACTCCTGAGGATAAAAATACCTGGCTATTTTCTGCAACGATGCCTCGAGAAGTAGCTACTATAGCTAAAAAATTCATGAGTACACCACAGGAAATAACTGTTGGAAATAAAAATGAAAGTACCAGTAATGTATCCCACGAATATTACTTAGTAAATTCCAGAGATCGTTATCAGGCTTTAAAACGTTTGTCGGATGCCAATCCAGATATTTTCTCGGTAGTATTTTGCAGAACCAAACGAGACACTCAAAAAGTAGCTGAACAACTTATTGAAGATGGATACAGTGCAGGTGCTTTACACGGTGATTTAAGTCAGAACCAACGAGATTTGGTAATGAAATCGTTTAGAAATAAACAAATACAAACGCTAGTAGCGACCGATGTAGCTGCTCGTGGAATTGATGTAGACGATATTACCCATGTTATAAACTATCAGTTACCTGACGAAATTGAAACCTACACCCACCGTTCTGGACGTACAGGGCGTGCTGGTAAAACAGGAGTTTCTATGGTGATTGTTTCTAAAAGTGAGGTACGTAAAATAAAAAGTATTGAACGTATCATTAAACGTCAGTTCGAGAAAAAAGATATTCCTGATGGGATGCAAATTTGCGAGGTACAATTAATGTCGCTCGCTAATAAAATTCACAATACAGAAGTAAATCATGAAATTGATAAATACTTAACCAGCATCAATGAATTATTTGAAGATTCAACAAAAGATGAGCTGATTAAAAAATTCTTTTCGGTAGAGTTTACTCGCTTCTATAACTATTATCAAAAGTCAAAGAATTTAAACGTTTCAGATGATGGTGGTCGTGACCGTGATGGTGGACGCGATTTTGGAGGTAAATCAAACTCAACACGTTACTTTATAAACGTTGGTAGTAAAGATGGTTTCGACTGGATGAAACTAAAAGATTTCTTAAAAGAAGTTTTAGAATTAGGTAGAGATGATGTCTTTAAAGTTGAAGTAAAAGATAGTTTTTCATTTTTTAACACTGAAAATGAATTAAAAGAAAAAGTATTAGCTTTTTTCACCGATTATAAACACGAAGGACGTTTTGTGAATGTTGAAGTATCTGAAAACCGTGGAGGCGGCGGAAGACGTAACGACAGAAACCGAGGTAAAAGACGTGATGACAGAAAAGGTGGAGGAAGACGTGATGATAGAAATTCTGGATTTGGAAACAGAAGTGAAAGACGACGTTCTGATGGTGATTCAAGACCAAGACGTTCAGATTCAAATTCTGGTAATTCAAATGCATCTAGACCTAGACGTTCTAGACGCTAATAAATAGTAAAGTCAGTCTGAGTACAGTCGAAGACATTATTAAGCCTTAGTTTTAATAGCTTTTCGACTGTACCCAATACGGCACATGAATCTTCTTAACTTAATTTGAACACAAGTACTTGTTATAATACCAACTCTTTCAATATGAGATAATGTATGGTAAGTCGTTTACATTCATTTCAAATTTAAAAATCCTTTCGAAATTGAGTCAACAATATTGTGATAATTGCTCCATGAATTATACACACTAAAAGCCCATTGCCTTACCAAATCTTTAGTTTGAGATGCTTCTTTAGGTTTTTCTAAGATATCGGTTGCTGTAATTACACCTCTTTCTAAAACTTTAGGTGGAATCAAATATTCATCGTGTTTACCAATTTTGTATTTATTTAGATAATCACTTAGCTTGGGAGATAATTTATATGACCATTCGATATTGTATTTAAATATTAAATGTAATCTTGTAAGGTGAAAATGATTATTCCATCTACCGTGAATTTCAGGATGCTGTAAAGTATGAGCATCAACGATTAGAAATTTAAATATGTGATTTTTGATATCTGAATAGTTAATATCTTGAAACCCAAAATTAAAAATTTCTAAGCATTCATGAACACCTCTTTTTGTGTTAGATCCGCAAAATTGGCACATCCCATTATCTTTAAGTATAACACCATTCTTTTCGGCTAAATCTATATAATCTTGCATTATTCTTTTTACTTATTACTACTTGTTTTTAGTAATACTTTTTATTTGAAATATCAACATAACTCAAAATAGTACCAATATTTTAAAATCTTTTATTTTCAATTAGCTTTTCCAATTTCTTAATTTTGTCTGAAGGCTTTCCTCGTTCTCCTATTCTTATTATAATAAATAATATCTTTACTAAAATACCAGGGTTTACTATTTTTTCTGATAGTTTCGATACTTCAAGATCTTTTAATTCGATTAATTGCTCCTTATTTTCCTCATCTTCTTTAACTAACCTGTTTGCAAATTCCCAAGCTTTATCCCTAGCCAATTTCATGCTAAAATTTATTAAAAAATCATCTACCTTTTTTAGATATTTTAAAATTTTCAGGAACGTAGGCCATATTTCAGATAAATCTTTTTGAACTTCATCTACTAGCGTTGACAGTAATTCATTTATTTTATTAAAATCTGATTCAAGTGATTTTATAGTTTTATCATTTGTTATTTCAGATGCTGCTATACCTAAGTCCAAATTTATATGAGCATTCATTCCTAGTAATAAATGCTGTAACACTATTAACATATTATTTGTCGATGATTTAAAAGCAATGTCCCATGACTTTGTTACCTTCTTTTTTTCTTTATATTCTGAATAGGCTGCTAAGTATCGATTAGCAAAAATAACATCCAATTCTTCCATCCTTTTATCATCATCGAAATAATTTGTGCCTAATTTCTCTTTTATATTTATAGTTACATTTTGATATAAAGCTGCAAAATACCCAAGCGTACTTTCTTCTTTTATTGCCTGCTGAATTATTTGCTCTAAATTCTCTATGACTTCATCTATTGTGGTTGCTTTCATCTGGTTTTAATATTCTATAAACTTAATTTTTTCTTGCAAACATGACACTACGAAATCTATTCATCCATATTATCTATTATTTCAAATATAAATAAAATTCTTACAGTCAAAATTATTTTTTACTGAATTATAATTGCTCATAACAACATAAATATCGGTTTTCTCGCTTTTGAAGAGTTAATATTATCGTACAAAAACTAATTAAAATCAAACTTTCAAAATATTGTCAATCCCACAACAAAACCTTAAGTTTATGTTTTAGTTAAACTTTTTTGTTAATTTTTAGTCAAATTACAACTTAACTACAATTTTTGCCGTTTTCTTTAGTATTTTAGCTATTGAATTTTAACAGATGGAATGAGTCATGGCAATTGAATCTGACTCTAAAACAATAACAGATGAAAAACTACCTACTTCTTTTTACTTTTCTATTCACTTCTGCCATGTGTATGGGGCAGGAGGCTGATAAAGTTTTAGGTGTAGTTATTAATTCATCAAATGATGTGCCTCTTGAAAACGTTAATATTGTTAACCTTAATAAAGTAATTGGTACAACTACTAATAAAAAAGGAGCGTTTGAGATTTCTGCTAAAGTTAACGATACGCTGCATTTTTCGTATTTAGGCTTTAAATCTATAAAAGTTAGAGTTACTAACGACTGGCTAAAGTTTGGAAGTTCTAATATTGAACTAACAGAATTGGCTCTGGCTCTTGAAGAAGTTGTTGTAAACCAATTAAAACTGACTGGATATCTAGAAGTTGATATAAAACAACTACCTGCTATTAATAATAATTACCGCTATAGTATTTCTGGATTACCTAGTACAGGTTATGAAGCTGGCTCTAAAGGTGCAATCACTAAAATTATTGGGTCTATTTTTAATCCTGCCGATTTTTTACATCGTATGTTTGGTAAAAAACCAAACGAATTACGAAAGCTAAAAAAGATGAAAGAAGATGATGAAATTAGAAACTTATTGGCATCCCGTTTTGATAGGGAAATGCTAACAGTTTTATTACAAGTAGACCGTGTTGATTTAGATGAAATTGTAAGTCAATGTAATTACTCTAAAGGCTTTATACAAACTGCTAACGATTTGCAAATACTCGATGCTATAAGCGAGTGTTATGAAGAATATAAATTACTAAGTCGCGGGAGAAGCAAAAGAATTTAAAAATAATGCTTAGATTCTTCCAGTCGTTCCTCCTTATGAATGACCTTTTTTTACTCCTTTAATTATACTCTGGAATGTAATGCTATTCTATTACCTTCACTATCAATAAAAATCCCCATATATCCAATATCTGGTGAAATTTGTGTTTTAGGTTGCACCACTTGTCCGCCAGCTCCTTCTGCTCTATTCAGTTCGTTATTAACATCTTCAGAATTAAAATACACCAAGCTTCCTTTTTTATCACTCGGTTCATAAGCCTGATTTTTAACTAGAGAACCTGGTGCTCCTGGCTTACCTTCTTCAAATGGAAACCACCCCATTAAAGTACCACCAAAATCTTGTACCTGTACTTCTATTTTAAATACTTCATTGTAAAATGCTACGGCTCGATCCATATCAACCACAGGAATCTCGAACCAACCTACCATATTAGTATCCATAATTTCTAATTTTCTAAAATTTCTTTTAAACTTACTAAACCTTCTTCAAAATCTTTCCCTACATGTTTATCTACATTATAAAACATCATAAAAATATTGGCAGGCACTTTATTAACTCCAGAAAAACCCCAAGTCACCTTTGTATTTCCTCCCGCAACTTCTTCAACGCTTGTAATGGCATCAGATTCAGATTTCCAAGGTTTAAAGAATCGTAACCTAGCTTCTACCCTATCATTATCAACAATATTCGTAATTTCTTGTTCTCCCAAACCAACGTCTTTATTACCATCCCATTTAGCTATAAATCCAACTTCACCGTCACGGCCAATAAATTCTTGCTTCATATCTGGGTCTTTCTTTTTCCAAGGCGACCAATTATCTTGGTTTTTTATATGCTTTAAATATTGAAATACTTCTGGAAGTGGTTTATTGATTACAATACTTCGGTTTACCTGATATTTTTTAGGAGCTATGAGTGCTAAAAGAACAAATAAACCAATAATTGCAATGATTATATAAAAAGCTATATACATGATTAACAGTTTTTTAATTAATGGTTTTAAAATTACAAAAATTATTGCTGATTATAAAAACGAGCAACAATCTCATCATAACTTTTAATTGTTTTTTTACACCAGTCCAAACGTTTTTCTATAACCTCTTGCTCTGTAAGTTGCCAATTCATAGGTGTTTGCCTTAACTTACTAGTAACATATTGTAAAATGATGGCTGCAGAAACCGATATATTTAAACTCTCTGTAAAACCAACCATAGGTATTTTTAAATAGCAATCTGCTGCATCTAAAACTTCTTTAGATAATCCTTCGGTCTCTCTTCCAAAGAAAAAACAGGACTTTTTAGTGATATCAAATTCATGTAAATCACAATCATTTGCATGGGGTGTAGTAGCTACAATTTGGTACCCTTTTTGCTTTAAATCTGAAATACAATCAACAACGGTATCATATCTATTTAAATCCACCCATTTTTGGGCACCCATAGCAATTTCTCTATCAATATCTTTTGAGTTTTGCTCTTCAACAATGTTTACCTCTTGTATACCAAACACATCACAACTTCTTATCACAGCACTTGTATTATGTAGTTGATAAACATCTTCTGTAGCTACTGTATAATATTTGGTGCGCTGAGATAAAACATTATCAAAACGTTCTTTACGGTTTTCTGTTAAATAAGTCTCTAAATGGTCTAAAAGCTCTAAATCTATCATGTTTACAGTTAAACATCGAATTTAATAAAAAAGTGTGGATTTTTACTTTAGTAGGAATAACAAATAATAGCTATTTTTACCATATGAAAAAACACCTTGTTGTTCTTACTGGTGCTGGAATGAGTGCCGAAAGTGGTATTAAAACCTTTAGAGATGCAGATGGCTTGTGGGAAGGCCACGATGTTATGGAAGTAGCAACACCCGAAGGTTTTAAGAGAAATCCTGCATTGGTTTTAGATTTTTACAACCAACGCCGCAAACAACTTTTTGAAGTGGAACCTAATTCCGCTCATTTTGATTTAGCTGAACTTGAAAATAACTTTAAAGTCACCATTGTTACGCAAAATGTTGACGATTTACACGAACGTGCAGGAAGCAGCAACGTAATTCATTTACATGGTGAATTACTTAAAGTAAGAAGTACTTTTAATGAAACCGATATTCAAGAATGGCAAACAGATTTAGTCTTGGGTGATACTTGTAAAAAAGGCGCTCAATTACGACCTCATATTGTTTGGTTTGGAGAGGATGTTCCTATGATTGAAAAAGCCATTTCTATTTGTGAAACAGCAGATATTTTAATCATTATAGGTACATCTATGCAGGTGTATCCTGCCGCAGGCTTGATGAATTATGTACCACAAAACACACCAACTTACTTTATAGATCCTAAACCTAATATTGCCAGTAAAAAAAATTTAACAGTTATTGCTGAACCTGCTACAGTTGGGGTTTCAAAAATTTTAGATATATTAAATAAATAATACGCTTAATCTAGTCAAGAGTCTGTATAACTTGTTTACGATAATACATTAACTTATTTTGTAGATCTAAAACTTATTATCAATAATAAAAAAATCTAACTATTATTACTAAAACTACTACTAATGGTGGAAAAAATTAATAAGTTTTTCGTATTTTATTTAGAAATTTGATATTAAAACGAATTAGGAAAAAATTCTTTTAACTTCACACTTATATTACCTGAATAAGCCTCTGATAACAGATGTGCTATTTCAGATATTTCATATTTCCTATTTTCTTTACTAAGTTTCTTTATTTTTTGTGATATTTCTGAATTATTATTTAAAATCAATCTATATCTTCCAAGAAATACAAAATCTAAATGTTCTTCTCCTAAAATATTTCTTTCATAAATATAACCACTCCATCTACCTCTAACATCAGTAATAATCCATGAATGCTCCTTGTCCAGTCTTAAAGTACTCATTCTCATGACATTAATAAACCCTGCACCTATCTTAATTGAAAACACTGAACTATTCGTGTCATTATCGAATAAAAGTGAACCTTCTACACATGGTTCTATCAAATAGACATTATTATTACTTTCTGTTTTAGCTAGAAAAGAATACATAAAACCCATCAAATCTTCTGCTTTAAGATTTCTGTTAGACATCATTGGATTTTGGATAGTTCTTATTTCAAAATCTCCTTTAATTAGCTCATTTATATTCAAATAAATAACGTCTGCATTTTCAATATTCTTTTCTTTTGTTATATGAATAAGCTTAAAACATATTAAATCGGGATAGTACTTTTGAGAAATATGAAGTATTTCTTTTGTATAATTATCCATCACTCCACCTCCATGAAGCCTTGATTCTTTATTCAATAAATAGATATTCTCTTTATTGTAAGAGCCATTCTTTTTAAGAAACTCCATATAAGCTTCATGAGCATAAATACTAATATTCTTTTTTAGCTCTTCAACTCTATCTGATTCAATTAATGTATTTCTATCTAAACGAAATTCAATTCCGTCACTATTCTTGATATTAACCTTATAAACACCAATTCTATACAATTCAAAACAAGTATGTATATGTCCAAATCTTACTTTAAATCCAGAAACTGAATATTCAAGAAGGTTACTGCTACCTATTGGTAGCAATTGTTGAATAGTATTAACTTTATCAGACAACCTAAAAGTTAGTTGATTATTTTCATTGATTCTATAAGCAAAACATATAGAAATTGTAACATCATCTTTTTCATAAATTCTAGAAAAAAGCTTTACTTCTTCTGCTTTAGCGGCAATAAGTCTTGTCTCAAATAGTTCTTCAAAACCTATCTTTTCAATTTTATTTGGAAGTTCAAAATAAAACTTATTATCAATAAATACCCTTACTGGAAAAATTGTAAATAAAACTTCCTTATTAAAAGTACTTATAACATCATCAATACTTATATTATTTTCTAATTTGAGGGTGATTTTTGTACCAACTTTTCTTTGAATAGGTTTAAAAACAAGATAATCTTTATATTGTTCAATACTAACATTAAAGCCATACCCTTGAACAACTCCATCTATATCTTCCTCATTTCTAAGAAATTCGAAAGGTGCCGACTCAACTAAAACATTAGAGGAAATAGTGAAAACTGACCAAAAGCCAATACCAAAACGAGCTAATGAATTGAAGTTATTACTTGTATATGTTGATAAGCTTGATCTACTATTGCCAATATTTAGAAAATGATTTAGTATTATATTTTTACTCATACCGCAACCATTATCTTCTATAATGATAGTATTTTCAACTCTATTAAAAGCAATAGAAATTTCAGATTTATAAGCCTTTGAGGTTGGTGTATGAAATGCTCTATACCTACATGCTTCAATAGCATTTTGTAATAATTCTCTAAAAACTACTGAATGAGAATTTGACCATGTAGAGTTAGATGAAATTAGGCTTATTATATTTTCCTTTTTTACTTTTATTCCCAATCGTTCAAAATCAAAACCAACTATTTCCAAATTCCTATAAAAAGTTAAAGGTTTAATTTTTAGTCTAGAATTTGATTGCTTATTATCTATCTCGCAATATTGTGTGACCCAATCTTCGATTAAATCAATAGTATTATGTGCTAATGCTAAAACTTCTGGTTCATTAAACGAGCCTGAAAATATTACTCTACCGTCTCTATCTCCAATTGCAACGCTATCACCTATACAAATATGCTTCATATTTTCCCTGTAAGAAATTACTGAGTCTGTATTTTCTAATTTCGCCAATTTATCTAGCACACCATCAATAACTCTAGTATCACTATACTCTAAAGCATCAGCTATACATAATATACATGCTAATTGTGATAAATTAATTTCTTTTTCTCCAGCAGCAAACCTCTTTCCTAGATCAATTTCTAAGTCATGTACATGCAAATTATGCGACCTCATTATATTTCCTAATGGTTTTACTAAATTCTGGGGAATTCCAATTTTGTTGACATTTTCGGAAATAAACTTCTCTCCTCTTATTGAGTGTTCATCTCGAAGATATTTTTGAAGTATTTTATTTGTTTTCCATTCATCATCTTTTATAATATTCAATGAACTTAAAAGTTCAGTTTCTTCTTCTGGAAAAACTGCCATTCCCAAATCATGAGCATAAGCGGAAGCTATTAGAAGCAATATTTCTTGTGGAGTAAAACTTAATTCACCGTTTTCTATTATACATTCTTCTTTAATAATCTGTTCAATACGTATGATAACTCTGTATCCATGATGGGCATCGTGCCTTGTATAAAAAGGAAAAAAATCATGAATTGATTTTAATATAGGAGTAACTAATTCAACAAAATTTACACATATTTCTGAGTAATTTTCATCAATACCTCTTAAATATTTCCATAATTTAGTATCTTTTAATTCATCTACAGAATTCCTTATTTTCATACATAATATTTATTTAAAAATTTTAATTTCTCAAATTGTAGAGAATGTTATGATATCTAACGTTTCAATATTTGATATAAGACACCTAACAAAATTAGATGTTTTTCTTACAAAACCAATATTAATTCAATTTAACACTATATTAATCTTTTTCTATAACCGTGATAGGTAAATCCTCCGTTCCTGAATAAAACACCACAATTTCAGCAGGTTTATTACCTTCATTAATACCATAGTGTACTTTATTTACTAGTTCCACAATGATGTCGCCTGCTTTAAGTTTTAAAACATTATTGTCCTTATCTATAACGGTTAATGCTCCTTTTAACAAAATACCCGAGTTAATAACAGGATGGTAATGCTTATGCAATTTAGTCTTAGGTGGAATGGTTATTTTTAAAACCGTGATCTTTGGGTTTCCTTCTGGGTAATTTGGAAGTTTATCGCCATTCCAACTTTTAGTTGTTTCAGCTAACTTAACAACCTGTATCTCCTTTATTTTACTAGTTCTGCAAGATGTTAAAACTATTACTAAACTTAAAAGAAAAAGTATTCTGTTCATCTTAAATTAATTATTTATTTATTTTTTTCTTCAATCCACTTGCTCATAAACTTAGTACTTTGCATCCTGTGATGTTGCAACATTTGTCCTGTGAAGTTATTAAGCCGATTATTACTGAGTTCTTCTGTTATTTGCTCTATTTTATTAAACAGCTCTTTTTGAAAAGCCTCCTTATTAAAACGTTTATTTATAATTTGAAATCCGTTTTGTTGTTTTTCTTTCCAAAGAGTTTCATTTGAATATAACCCAACAGCTTCATTTGCAAAATTTTCTGGGAGATCTTCTATAAAGCCATTCATTTCAAAACGACCAAACATCCCTTCAGATGCAATAGTGCTCATAACACATGGTGTCCCATTTTGCATGGCATCCACTAATTTCCCTTTTAAGCCTGCTCCAAATTGTATAGGCGCTAAACAAACTCTAGCATGTTGCATAACTTCGTTTACATCCTCTGCAAATCCTTTAATAAAAAATCGTTCTTTTTCATTATGAAGCTGATTTACTTTTTGTGATGCATACGCTCCATAAATATGTAACTCTGCTGTTGGCAACTGTTTTTTAATTAACGGCCAAATAGTCTCCTTTAAATATAAAACAGCATTATAATTGGGTGCATGCAAAAAATTTCCAATGGTTATAAAATGTTTCCGTTTTTCGAAATTTGGAAGCTTACCAATAGCTCCTTTCTTAACTTCATCTAACATAAAAGGCAAGTAGTGCAATAAAGTATCTTCTACTTTAAAATCTTCTTTAAGAATTTTCATTTCAGCCTCAGAAATTATCAAACTTAAATCACTTCTATAAATACTCGCTATTTCTCGTTTAGCAACATCATTGAATAAATAAGCCTTATCAAACGTTTTATTATCTTTAAAAGCATGTTGTCTTCCTTTTCGTAAACAATGCAAATCTTCGGTATCTATAATTCTCAAAGCATTAGGACATTGTTCTGCAACACGCCAACCAAATTGTTCTTCCATCATAAAACGATCAAACAAAACAATGTCTGGGTTCAGTTCTTTTATAAAAATATCAAAATCAGTATTATTTAACTCTATGGAAATTTGATCAATCCCTATAGTTGTTAAGTCAAATGCATTATCACTTTTAGCACAAGGACTGGAAAATGTTATTTGATAATTCTGAGTTTGAAAAAACTGAATTAACTGCATCATTCTACTACCAGCTGCAGAACTTTTAGGTTCAGGCCAGACAAAACCAATAATCAATAATTTTTTTGCCACGAATGCACGAATATTTATAATTTTTCACTGAATACGACTTACTGATCACTGAGACTGATCACTACCTAATGATCACTGCCTAATGATCACTGCCTACTAATCACTGAGGTTTTGGCATCAAGTTATACTTAAAACGGACTTGTTTAGCCCAATTTATAACAGCAGTGACTTGCTCTTCTGTAAGTTTAGCTTCAGTATGAGTCCAGGTATATGAATTAAGAGGCATACTTTTATCTTCAACCATTTCTATAAGTTCTTCAAATTTATGGTCTTTTCGTTTCACAGAATTCCCTTCCCATTTAGATACATTAAAATGTTTTTTTCCATGTTTTATATGATCGTTCAACCAATAATTCACAGGAGTAATATGATTATACCAAGGATATCTAGTAACGTCACTATGACAATCAAAACAGCTTTCTTTTAAAATAATTCTAACATCTTCTGGTGGATTCGTTTCATTAAAAAAGGTCTCAATTGATGCCAGATCTCCTTCATTCTTTTCTGGTCCAAAAAACTGAGCTATAACAAATATGATTATTAACAACAAGAGTATCTTTTTTATTATTTTCATCTGAATATATTTATTACTTTTAATTGTCTGGTACAATTGAATATTGGCTACCCTATTTTATGCTTATTTTATTATAGGCATTTTAGAAATCTAAAATAGATAAAATTATCTTATGAGTATAGAAGAATTCCACAAAGAGTTAAGCTTTGTAAGTACCTCTCGCGAAAACCGAATGAAATATGCCAATATGGTTCTTAATGATATGAGTTTATTTCCAAAACTAATAACTATTTTATTTATGGTAGATGATAAAGTATCGAGCAGGTCTGCCTGGATCTTAGAGTTTGTTTGTGCTGAGTATATTTATGCGATCATTCCTCATTTAGAAACATTCACTAAAAACATTAATAAAATTCATTTAGATTCGTCGGTCCGTCCAGTTTCTAAAGTCTGTGAATTTATTACTAAAGCATACTATTCTAAGAAACCAAATACCATGAAAAAAGCGTTAAACCCTGAGCATAAAGAACGAATTATCGAGGCCTGTTTCGATTGGATGATTAGTGATCAAAAAGTAGCTCCAAAAGTATATGCTATGGAATCTTTATTTCTTTATGGAATTGATTATGATTGGATTTATCCAGAATTAACACAAATTTTAGAACAAGATTTTCAAAAACAAAGTGCTGCTTTTAAAGTAAGAGCAAAGCGCACATTACTTAAAATAAAGAAAAACAAGGCTTCTTGAAAAATCCTAAATCTAATCCTTGAAAACGCAAATCAAAAACGTATCTTTGCAACTTCAAAAAAAACACATAATAATGTCATTATCATCATTAAATGCTATCTCTCCTATTGATGGACGATATAGAAGTAAAGTTAACGAATTAGCGCCTTATTTTTCTGAACAAGCACTTATAAAATATCGTGTTTTAGTAGAAATTGAATACTTTATTGCGCTTTGTGAAATTCCGTTACCACAGCTTAAAAATATTGATAATAGTATTTTTAATGATTTAAGAAGCATCTATAAAGATTTCTCTGAAGATGATGCCTTAGCTATTAAGAAAATTGAAAGTATAACAAATCATGATGTTAAAGCTGTTGAATATTTTATAAAAGAAAAATTTGATACTTTAAATTTATCACAGTATAAAGAATTTATCCACTTCGGATTAACCTCTCAAGATATTAATAATACGGCCATTCCTTTAAGTATTAAGGAAGCGATGAATGATGCGTATGTTCCCGAATATTTTAATGTTTTAAATAGGTTAAAAACATTAACCCAAGATTGGGCTTCTATTTCTATGCTTGCCAGAACACACGGACAACCAGCATCTCCTACTCGTTTAGGAAAAGAAATTGAGGTATTTGTAAAACGTTTAGAAGAACAGTTTAATTTATTAAACGACATCCCAAGTGCTGCTAAATTTGGTGGTGCTACTGGTAATTTTAACGCACATCATGTAGCGTATCCAAACATTGATTGGAAAGCATTTGGTTCTAAATTTGTGCAAGAAAAGCTAGGTTTACAACATTCATTTCCAACAACTCAAATTGAGCATTATGACCATATGGCCGCTTTGTTTGATAATTTAAAACGCATCAACACCATTTTAATTGATTTAGACAGAGACATTTGGACCTACGTTTCAATGGATTACTTCAAACAAAAAATCAAAGCAGGTGAAGTTGGAAGCTCTGCAATGCCGCATAAAGTAAATCCTATCGATTTTGAAAACAGTGAAGGTAATTTAGGTATTGCGAATGCTATTTTCGAGCATTTATCTGCCAAACTTCCTATTTCCAGATTACAACGAGACTTAACAGATAGTACTGTTTTACGTAATGTTGGGGTGCCTTTTGGACATACGCTTATTGGCTTTAAGTCTACTTTAAAGGGGCTTGATAAATTGCTTTTAAATGAATCTAAATTTGCTGAAGATTTAGAAAATAATTGGGCTGTAGTTGCAGAAGCTATTCAAACTATTCTACGTCGTGAAGCCTATCCAAATCCATATGAAGCTTTAAAAGGCTTAACAAGGACTAATACTAAGATTAATCAGGACTCTATTTCTAATTTTATCGACACTTTAGAGGTCTCTGATACAATAAAAGAAGAATTAAAGCGTATTACACCTAGTAATTATACAGGAATCTAAAAAATTATAGATATATATGCTAACCGATAAACAATCTTTAATATTTTGTGGTCTTATGGGTGGCGGAATTTTTGTTGCTGGGGTTTTAGAGATCTTAAATAATTTTATTGTTTTAACTATTCTCACAATCATATTCATAACAATCGTTGCGAATCTGTTTTATTCAAAATTGAATCCGAAAGAAAAGGAGACAGAAAACCAAAATGATTCAAAATAAAAAAGGCTTGCTAATTTAGCAAGCCTTTTTCTTTCCTCACAATATTAGCGAGACTGAACATCTTTAAAGTAAATTCTGAGATAAAATCTCAAGAATTCTTTTCTATTAACATTACTATAAATTATTTAAAGAAATTCATAATATCTTGTACTTGACCTTCATCAACATTGGCTGTCTGTAAAGCGTTAACTAAAGTAGCCATCTTATCTGGACTCATATCATCCCCCAATACACGAACAATACCAAACCCAAATTCTTTAGCACTTCCAAAAACGATGACTTCATCTGCTTCATCATCCGTACCAATATACTTAACAATAATTTTTCTTCCTTTATCACTAAACTCCATAAGATCATTATACTTACTATCTTTTAAAATAGTTTTAACCTTCCCTAATTCCGCTTTATATACTTCTGTATTCGTTTCGGTTGTTTTATAAGCTAAAAAATTTAATCGCTTTACTGAATTATAAGCCTCTTTTTGCTCTTCTGTAAAATTAGATTTATCTAATTTTATCATTGATATTGGTATATCTTGCGATATAAAATTTTTAGATTCTTGATTATCTACAAAATAACGCTGTAAGCTTACTCCATCACTACAGCTTACTAAAATAGTGACTGCAAACAATGTGTAAAATATATGTTTGATTGTTCGTTTCATCTGGTTTATATATTCGTTTGTGAGATGTTAAACCTGGCTAACAGGTCGTTGTAATTTGTATACCTAAAAACCTCTTTAAATAGTGAGGTTCTTAGATATACTGATTTTATGATTGATGATAACTGTTTTTTAATGCTTCTTTTCTAAGTGCTTACCCCCAGGGATATTCATTTTTTCGGTAAGTTTAGAAATTTCATTTAAATCGATATTTCCTGTAAGCGCTACGACTACAGTTTCTATTTTTCTGTTTTGACCATTAATTTCAACACCTTTCCCTTTCATTGCTTTATCAATACCACTAACAAAAATTAAAAGCTCTTTTACATGATCTGCATCTTTACCTTCTTTCACATAGAATTTCACTTCGGTACCATCATCTTTAACCTCCATTAACTCTTCTAAAGAACTAGAACGGGATTTTACCCATTTCTCAATATCTATCGATATTTCTTTTTTATCTGTTACAATCGTTTTGAAACTAGTAATACTTTTTACCATATCCATAAATGCTTTTGCTTCTGGATCACTTGTATCAATTCCTGCTCTCGCAATCATTTGAAACATTTTAGGTTTTATAGATACATAAGTTACATCAGAGTTATCACTGTATTTATCAAAAATATTTTGCGCCATTCCTGTCAATGGTGCCAGCATCAATGCCAGTATAAATACGATTACTTTTTTATTCATCTTTCCTTTATTAAAATTTATTATTGTTTTCATTTCTTTATTTTTTAATTGTTGTTTAATGATGAAATACGACTCGTATAGTAAACGTCTAATGTGTACTTGAAACTTTTACTTACGCCCATTTCACTTTTTTGTTTTTTAATTGCTAATTTTTAAAAATTATACTTGTGGTATTTTCAATTTCGTTAAGATAACCAAGTGTAGCTCTACCTTTGTTTACTTCATTAAGGTAGTTTACAGTGGAGGTTCCTTTATTAAAATGACTCGAAATCATAGCTAACGACTTAGTTACTTCGTCAAGCGCTTTTTCAGGATTATTAAAAGTCCCATATGCATATTCTTCATAAGAAGTAATCATTGGTTCTTTAAAATAAAACCCTAACATAAGAACAGCAACTGCAGCGACAGCAATCCATTTGTAATTAAAAGTACGCTTAGTTTTTAATGGAATGTCTTTAGTAAATTGTTCTTGTTGGTTTCCCAAAAAATAAGTGAACATGGACTTATACATTTCTAAATGTGGCGCTACAGTTTCTTGCGAAAAATAGTGTTTTAACTGCTGCTCTTCTTTTAGCGTTGTTTCCCCGTTCTCGTACTTTTCAAGTAAGTCTTCTATATTATTTAACACCATAATTGTGTGTATTTGTTAATTTTTCTCTTATTGTTTTTCTTGCTCTCGATAAATTTACACGTACTGCTGTATTATTCATATCCAGCATTTTTGCAATCTCATCAAAATCATATGCTTCTATATCTCGTAATTGAATGATCATTTTCTGTTGTTCGGGTAATTCCTCAATAATTCTTGCAACCCAATCAACACTATCATTTAATTCAATTTGTTTTTGTAACGATGTATTACCATCTTCATAATTACTATGTACAATTTTTAAGTTTTGAGCTTGTTTAGACTTTAATTTATCAAAACAAAAATTCTTAGTCATTGTCATTGAAAAAGCTTCCACATTTTTATATTCCTGTATCTTCTTTTTATTGTTCCATAATTTTAGTAAAACCTCTTGGGTAGCATCTTCAGCTTCCTCGGTAGATACCAGTAATCGTTTTGCTAAACGAAAGACTTTATCTTTAAAAGGCATTACAATATTTAAAAACTCTACTTGAGTCATTGTTGGTTTGGTTTAGTTAAATTTAGCTTATTATGGCTATTTGATATTACGACGACCCATAATCTATTTTGTTACAAAATATTTTTAATTACATAATAATGTAAGTAAATTTAGGGTTTTAAAGACTAACTGTTTATAAAAAAACTGCTATGAAATATTTTAAAGCCCTAATGCTTCTACTTACGCTTGCCTTTTTAACAACAAGTTGTTTTGATGATGGTGATGATATTACAATTTCTGCAAGTGATATAAATGATTTTGTTTGGAAAGGAATGAACTCATGGTACAATTGGCAATCTCAAGTATCTGACTTATCTGATTCTAAAGATGATAACACAAGTGAATATAGTTCTTATTTAAATCAGTTTACAAACCCTGAAGACTTATTTAATAGTCTTAAATATGAAACTGGTAATGTTGATAGATTTTCTTGGTTTATAGAAGATTATATAGTACAACAACAAGAATTTCAGGGTATTTCAAAATCCCATGGTATTCGATATCAATCTGTTCAAATAAACAGTAATGGTGATGTGATTTTATACGTAAGATATGTTGCCGATAATTCCCCTGCTAGTCATGCCAATATTAAAAGAGGAGATATTATTAATGCTATAAACGGCACTCTTGTAAATTCTAACAATTTTAATAATGTGATAAGTGAATTGTCGAATGAAACTATAACACTATCCTTTGTTTCTGAAAGTGGAGGCTCTTTAACACCTATTGAAGATAAAACCATTACTGCCACTGTTTTATCTGAAAACCCTGTTTACCTAATGAAAATTTTTGATGATGTGAATGGTAAAAAAGTTGGTTATTTAGTATATAACGGATTCAGATCGTCATATAATGATGAATTAAATGCTGCTTTTTCATTTTTTAAAAGTGAGAACATTAATGAACTGATCCTTGATTTAAGAATCAATGGAGGTGGTTCTGTATCTACCTCTGCATATTTAGCAAGTATGATTTATGCTAATGCTGGACAAGATAAATTTGCCGATTTAAAATTTAATTCAAAACATAATGATGAAAATGGTTTTTATAACTTTGAAAATACACTAAATGTATTTGATGCAAATGATAAAAAAACAGGAGAAGAAACTATTAATAGATTAAATACAATTAACAAATTATATGTTTTAACATCAAGTAGCACAGCTTCAGCAAGTGAAATGGTTATAAATGGATTAAAACCTTTCATACCTGTGAAAGTAGTTGGAACCACAACTTATGGTAAAAATGTTGGATCTATTACGTTATATGATTCTCCTTTATCTGATTTTCAAGATAAAGCATCTGCTAATTCGGGTCACTTAAAAGCTATGCAACCCATAGTTTTTCAAATATTTAATAAAAATGGTGAAAGTGATTATACGCAAGGTTTTGTTCCAGATATAGAAGTGAAAGAACATGAGTTTTGGAATAACATACGACCTTTGGGCGATGAAAACGAAGCTGTTTTAAAAGCAGCTCTTGATGATATAAGAGGAGTAACCACAAAAAGCATTAGTGTTAAAAAGGTGTCTTCATTTACAAAAAAACTAGACATCAGCATACTTGATAAGAAATTTGAAAAGGAGATGTATATAGAAAACTATAAATAGGTAACTCTTTAATTATTCTTCTTACACCAAAGAAATTATAAGAAAAGTGTCCTCAATAAAATTATTTTTAGAGGACACTTTTATATTTATGATTTATCTTAGTCTATATCTAAATTATGTGCAAAAATGAAATGCCGCCAAAATGAAATGGAGGCATTTAATAAAGTGGTTAAGAAGTAGATATTTAACTTATAAGCTTAGTTGAAATCCTAACCTAACATTTCTTCCTTTAGTTGCATATCCTGGTACATCTTGATAATCTTCATTTAAAACATTATCGAGTCCTCCGAAAAATTTCACTTTATTTTTTAAAGCTGTATGGCTTACATATAGATTAAATAAACTAAAACTATCCAAAAAAGGCACAAAATCACTTTCAAACCTATCATGTGTATATTGGTAAGATAATGATGCAAAAGTCGTTTCACAAAAATCGTAACCCAACTGTAAATTCCCTTTATGTTTAGGAATTCTACGTGCTAAACTTTCTTTATATTCTGTAAATGTATAGTTAGCTGTAACAGATAGTTTTTCAATAGGTGACGCTTTAACCTCTACCTCTACACCTCTGGCATGTAATTTATCGGTTGCATTTAAATAACCACCATTAATCCATAACACGGTATTCTTCTCTTCTCTATTAAAGAAAAGTCCTGTTACTCTAAAATTGTCATTCAGTTTAAATTCAGCACCTGCCTCTATGGTTCTATTCTCTTCAGGCTCTAAATCAGGATTAGCACCGAAATTACCAAATAATTGAGATAAAGAAGGTGTTATAAAAGAGGTACTAAAAGATCCGAAAACTTTTGTATAACCCTCATCATCAGATTTAAGAGTAAATGATGGATTTAAGTTATATGTAAAATGAGACCCATAATCACTATGATTGTTTAAACGTGCTCCAGCATTAAAATTTAAGCCAAAATCTGAAACATATACAAAATTAGCATACGGATCTACAATATTAAATCTAACATCATTTGCAAATATTGCTTTGTTTTCAATGGCATTCAAACCAACAATAGTATAGAACATTTTATCAAAAACATATTTATTGTAAACATCTAACACATAGTTTTTTGATTTGAATACGGAAGGAAAGCTAGAGATAAACTCTCTCTCATATTCACTATAAGCAGCATTTAAATTAACACTACCATTTCTATATTTAAATTTAGATGAAAACCCAACTCTAGATTGCTCATTATTAAACTCATCGTTAGTATCAACCAAACTGAAATTAGAATCAAACCCATCAATTTCTGAATTTGTATCAGTAAAATTACCATATACATTTAAAGAAAAAGCCTGACTAAACTTATAACCTAAATTAACATCTACACCATATTTCGAATAAACATCTTTCTCATTAGAATCGCTGATTGCAGCCGAAAGACCATCAGAAAATTGATTACTAAATGCCGCACGATATGTAAACTTATTTAAAGTACCACTTAACGCAACACTATTATTAAAATCGGCAATGTTATAATTTTGGTCTGATTCTGTTTGATTTGTTCCAAAACTCGAAGAAAAAACAGCACTAACCTTTTTTGCATTCGCCTTTTTAGTTGTAATATTAATAACTGCAGATGCTGCACCACTACCATACAAAGTACTTGCAGCCCCTTTAATTATTTCAATAGACTCAATTTGATTTAAATTTAGAAGTCTAAAATCATACTCAATATTAATTTGAGATGGATCACTTACCTGAATACCATCAATTAATACTAAAACTTGACGATTACGGCCACCACGTGCATACACACCTAAGTTCTGACCTGAATTACTTCTACTACCATTAATTTCGATACCAGACTGTGTGTTTATTAATTCTGAAACGGTTCGGCCTTGATTTCTTTCAATATCGATCTTCGATATTTTAATAACAGATTTTCCTGAGTTTTCACGCTTTAGCGCAAAACGCGAATCTGTAATAACAACTTCTTCCAATTGCTCTACTTTTGTAGAGTCGATTTGCTGTTGTGCAAATCCAATTATAGATATACTAAAACACAGCACACCTAAAACACTTGCTTTTTTGTTCATTCAATGAATAATTAATCGAGAGTGGTATGGACTACCATACGCAAACTTTTGTCCCGAAAGTTTAACTTATTTGTTTCGAATATGGCAGGTCTCCTGACTTATTTTATGTTATTCTACCTTCCCAGCATTAAGCCAGTGGTTTTGAAGTTAATAACATCCTTATGAGGTACTGAAAAAATCAGCATAAATTTACAGTTGCGGGAACAGTTCAGGAATTAATGACTAATCATTGCACCTGATTCCCTTTTAATCCATTCAATTAAAACTGAATAGAACCAAAATTCGCTGCAAATATACTATCAATTTTAGAATTAGGAACGCCCTTTTTGGCTTTATTCATATAAAATATTTAATCTTTGCAAAAGCATTAAAATAAATATTTGCATATGATTTTTTATATAACAGGTGGTGAACGCTCAGGAAAAAGTAGCTACGCACAAAACTTAGCATTATCTCTTTCAAACACACCTAAATATATTGCTACATCACGAATTTGGGACGATAATCATAGAAAAAGAATTGATAGACATATTGCCGACAGAGATGAAAGATGGACGTCTATTGAAGAAGAAAAAATCCTTTCTAAAATGATAAACCCAAAAGATGTGGTGGTTATTGATTGCGTTACATTGTGGCTCACAAATTTCTATGTAGACACAAAAAATGATATAGAAAAAAGCTTAGAATTAGCTAAAGTTGAATTCAATAAATTACTTAATATAGATGCTACAATCATTATTATTTCTAATGAAATTGGTATGGGCGTGCATGCTCAAACCGAAATAGGTAGAAAATTCACAGAACTTCAAGGCTGGATGAATCAACATATAGCTAAACACGCAAATAAAGCAACTTTAATGGTCTCTGGAATCCCTTTAAAACTGAAATAAATGACTTACCATATAGAATCTATTACAAACCCTGAATTAGAAGCCAAACTTCAGCATAAAATCAACTTAAAAACAAAACCCATAGGTGCATTGGGTGATCTTGAACAGATCGCTTTTCAAATTGGATGTATTCAGCAAACCAAAACTCCTAAAATTTCAAACCCTACAATTGTAGTATTTGCAGGCGATCATGGAATAGCGACCAAAAATGAAGTAAATCCATTTCCGCAAGAGGTCACCTCGCAAATGGTTTATAATTTTGTTAATGGAGGGGCTGCAATAAATATTTTTAGTAGTACCAATAACCTAAACTTAAAAATAGTTGACGCAGGTGTTAACCATACCTTTCCTAAATCACTTGATATTATTAATGCTAAAATTGATTTTGGTACTAAAAACTATCAGGAAGAGCCAGCCATGACATTAGAGGAATGTAAAAAGGCTTTCAGTAAAGGAGGCGACATTATTTCTAAACTTAAAAATGAAGGCACTAATACCATTGGTTTTGGGGAAATGGGCATAAGTAATACTTCTTCTGCATCATTACTTATGACTTACTTTACAGAAATACCAATTTCTTCATGTATAGGCTCTGGCACAGGATTAAACAGTGAAGGTATTAGTAAAAAACAGCACATCCTGTCTGAAGTATATAATAAATACGATCCACAAAATGCCTTAGAAGCCATGTCTACTTTTGGTGGTTTTGAAATCGCCATGCTAACTGGTGCTATTTTAAAAGCAGCAGAATTAAAAATGATTATTGTTATTGACGGTTTTATAGTAACCGCTGCCCTATTAACTGCTTTGGCAATTAAACCAAACGCTTTGGACTATTGCATATTTGCCCATAATTCCAATGAAAAAGGACACACAAAAATGTTAGAGTTTTTAGATGCAAAACCTTTACTATCGTTAGGGTTAAGATTAGGAGAAGGTACAGGTGCTGCATTAGCAATGCCTTTAGTTCAAGCATCTGTCAACTTTATAAATGATATGGCAAGTTTTGATACTGCTGGGGTCAGTGAGGAAACTACAGCTAAATAAAGATGAAAAAAGAATTCCATATTTTCTTAACAGCCATCATGTTTTTTACAAGGATTCCTTGTCCGAAATGGGTTGATCATAATCCAGAATATCTTTCAAAAAGTGCTAAGTACTTTTCGTTAGTGGGTATTATAGTTGGTAGTATAGGCGCTTTAATATTTTATGGTTTTTCGTTTATTCTTTCTACCGAAATAGCCCTTTTATTAAGCATAGTTGCTACAATCTATACTACAGGAGCATTTCACGAAGATGGTTTTGCCGATGTTTGCGACGGACTTGGAGGCGGCTGGACCAAAGAAAAAATTCTTCTTATCATGAAGGATTCCCGCTTAGGAACTTATGGTGTCACAGGATTAATTTTAATTCTTGCCATCAAATTTTTAGCATTAAGAGACGTTTCCCTGCATCTTATACCTATTACAATCATTTCAGGACATAGCCTAAGTAGATTTATAGCAACTACATTAATTTACACGCATCCTTACGTTCGAGATACCGAAGACAGTAAAGCCAAACCAGCTGCAAAAAGTATTACGACAAGCATGTTACTTCTTAGTGGTCTTTTTGGGATAGCGCCTTTATTCTTTTTTAATACCCCTCTAATTTTTTTAACAATCATTCCATGCTACTTCGCAAAAGTCTATCTGGGTGCTAAATTCAAAAAATGGTTGGGAGGACAAACAGGAGATTGTGCAGGAGCCGTTCAACAGTTATCTGAAGTTGTATTTTATTTAAGTGTAATCGCATTATGGAAATTTATATAATCAGACACACAACACCCAACATTGAAAAGGGGATCTGTTATGGACAAACCGATTTGAGTTTGGTTAATACTTTTCCTGAAGAGTTTAAAACCATAAAGCAGCAAATCCCTAACAACAGCCATTACATTATAAAGAGCAGCCCATTGAAACGATGCGCATTATTAGCAAACTACCTAGGCTCTAATGTCGTTTTTGATGATCGTTTAAAAGAGCTTGATTTTGGAGACTGGGAAATGCAACCATGGAATACGATTCCTGAAGAAACATTAAACCCTTGGATGAAAGACTTTGTAAATACTAAAGTTCCCAATGGAGAATCTTATATTAATTTGGCCTCTAGAGTGAATAATTTCTTTGAAGAGACCATCAACCTACAAAACGAGCAAGATCTTATAATCGTAACTCATGCTGGACCAATGAGAGCATTTCTTTCGTCTATTTTAAGTATTCCTTTGGAAAAATCATTTGATATTAAAATTCAATACGGCGATGTTTTTCACCTGCGGAAAGAAAAAGAGGTACTAAAACTTATTACAGAAATCAAATCAACCTAAATTCGATTTAATCATACATTTTTTTACTAAATTATTTTTTGAATTTCGAGAAAAAAGATTTGGGATTAAGTAATTACTTTTCTTTATTTTTCAATTCTATTTACCGCTCTAAGGTTTTCACTTAATGTGTTATCAAAAAAATACAATCAGTTTTCTGTAAGTGCCAATTCAGCAAAATTATAATTACTAGACACTGATTTTTTAATGACTTCAACATTAATTCTATTTTTAAAAAAGGGCGCATTAACCACCAAAGTATGGTACTCACCATTTTCTCCACAAGCATCAACACCCATGGATTCAAAAGCTTCAATAATGTTAGTATCAATAGTTTTTCCTAAAAAATCAGATCCTAAATCTTGATTGCAGGATACAATAATAGCTTCTAACCCCACATCAATCATATCTAAAACCAATTGCTTCCTTTGGCCTTGCCATAAAGGTAAAACTGCTTCTAATCCAGCCGATTTAGAGACTTTTTCTTCCCAAGCCCGATGCGACTCAATATCAATATCACCAAAAACAGCATGAGAAAGTTCATAGTCCTTCGCTAATATATTTAGATGCTTAATATAGTTTTCTTCATATGACTTCCAAGTACTATTAAAAAAATGAATGGGTAAACCTAAAGCATTGGCTTGTGCTTCTAAAACAGCCTTGCTGATCCCATGAGAACGTGATCTATCTCCAAATTCATTCATAACATTTAATAAAACTGCAGGTTTATACCCCAATTGCAGCGCCTTATAAAAAGCAAAACAACTATCTTTCCCGCCACTCCAAGAACATAAAAAATGATTCATAATTTATTTTAAAGCACCAAAAATAGTTTTAATTACTAGTAAGACTATAGTTTTACAAAAAAAATAAAGACCTTTAGACCTTAATTACTTTTCCATGCGTTTTTCAATTCTTTTAATATTATGCTTTACCCTTCTTATATCCTGCAAAGAAGAAAAACAACAAGTATCAATTCCTATAAATAAACCTGAAGGAATAGAAGAAACGATAAGTTATGCTAAAGGATTCTCGATAACGCATTATAAAGATTACAAAAAAGTAATTGTTAATTCTGCATGGCCAAATAGCAATAAGACTTTTACTTATTTATTAGTAAAAAAAGGTCAAAAACGACCAAATCATGATCCAGGAACCAAAATAATAGAAACTCCTATTAAAACACTTGTAGCTGTTTCTACAACTAACATTCCTGCTTTAGAATATTTAGGAATAGATACTAGTTTAATTGGTTTTCCTAATACAAAATACATTTGTTCTGAAAAAACTAGAGCACGAGTAGATAACGGAGAGATTAAAGATTTAGGTAACGATTTAGAGATTAATATCGAATTACTTTTAGAGTTAAATCCCGAATTAGTACTCGGTTTCTCTGTTAATGGTGTCAATACAAAATTAGATCAAATAGAAAAATTAGGAATTCCTGTTGTTCTCGATGGTGCCTGGACGGAACAACACCCTTTAGGAAAAGCTGAATGGATAAAATTTATAGCCGCATTTTATAACAAAGAAAGTCAGGCTGATTCTATCTTTAAAACCATTGAAACCAATTATTTAAAAGCAAAAGAAGCAGCCAAAACTACAAATAAAAAACCAACAATCATGTCTGGTTCATCATTTAAAGACGTATGGCATATTCCTGGTGGTCAAAGTTTTATTGCAAAATATTTAGAAGACGCAAATACAGACTATATTTGGAAAGAAAATAATAATAAAGGAAGTTCTCAATTAAACTTTGAAAATGTATTGGAAAAAGCACAAAACGCAGAACTATGGGTAGGTGTTGGAAGCTTTGATACTAAAAAACAAATGCAAGACAACCATAAAGGTTATACGTTTTTTAATGCCTATAAAAATAACAATGTATATACCTATACCAAAAGAAAAGGTGCTAAAGGAGGCTTACTTTACTACGAATTGGGTACTTTAAGGCCAGACTTAGTTTTAAAAGATATTATAAAAATTGCACATCCCGAATTATTAAATGATTACGAACTTTACTTTTTTAAACGCTTGGAATAGTTGACAGAAACTAAAACATACAAACTCCCTTTTTTAATACTTCTTTTAGTACTTCTTCTATCTTTTTGTACTAACATAAGCTTAGGCTCTGTTTTTATTCCTTTTAAGGATGTTTTTAATGGTTTAATTGGAAATCCAACAGGAAATGAATCTTGGCAACATATTATTCACGAATACAGATTACCAAAGGCTTTCACTGCCATAATTGTTGGATCTGGCTTGGGGATATCTGGGTTGCTTATGCAAACCCTATTTAGAAACCCACTTGCAGGTCCTTTTGTTTTAGGAATCACATCTGGTTCCAGTTTAGGAGTCGCTTTGCTTATAATGGGAGCTTCTATTTTTGGTGGCACTTTAGCAGGCATACTTACTTCTAAATGGAGTATCGTTATTGCTGCTAGTTTAGGTAGTTTTATAGTGCTGCTTATAGTTTTAATAATATCCAACAAAGTTAGAGACACGATGGCCATATTAATTATAGGTCTTATGTTTGGCAGTATTACTACAGCAACGGTTAGCGTCCTCTCCTTTTTTAGTTCTGCTGAAGAATTACAGCAATACGTTTTTTGGGGTTTTGGTAGTATTGGGAATCTTACATGGTATGAATTATTTATCTTTTTTATAATATATACTATAGGTATTCTAATGAGCTTAGTTTCAATAAAAGCCTTAAACACCTTATTGTTAGGAGAAAATTACGCGAAAAGCTTAGGATTAAATCTAAAAACAAGCCGATTATTTATAATTATTGCGACTAGTTTGTTAGCTGGAACCATTACCGCTTTTGCTGGTCCTATTGTATTTATTGGCTTAGCCATTCCACATTTAACACGACAAGTTTTTAACACATCTAATCATAAAATATTATTGCCTGCAGTTTTTTTATTTGGAGCTATTATCATGCTTATTTGTGATACTATTGCGCAATTACCCTCAAGCGACCTTACCTTACCAATAAATGCTATAACCTCTTTAATTGGTGCACCAGTTATTATTTGGCTATTAGTTAGAAAGCGAAAAATGATGTTTTGAAATAGAAAAAAGATAAAAAACAAAAGACTAATACTATAAATATTTAGAATTTGGAGTTTTCCTATTGGAATTTATGACAAAAAATAAATCACATATCGTTTTAAAAACTCAGGATTTAACCATTGGTTATGCTTCTAAAAAAGCTAAAACGGTTATCTCCTCCAACATTAATATTGAATTACATAAAGGTGAACTTGTTGGTCTTATTGGAGCAAATGGTATTGGAAAGTCTACATTGTTACGAACACTTACTAATGTACAGCGTAAACTAGATGGAAGTATCACCATTAATAATACGATCTTAGAAAATTATTCAAATATAAATTTAGCTAAAGCATTAAGCTTAGTACTTACAGAACCTTTGGGTTCAAAAAACCTCACTGTTTTTGAATTGGTTGCTTTGGGCAGACAACCTTATACGAATTGGGTTGGTAGTTTAACCAAAGAAGATTTTCAAATTATAAATCAATGTTTGCTTCAAACAAATATTGACGATTTAAAATATAAAAAATGCTATGAACTTAGTGATGGTCAATTACAAAAGGTCATGATTGCTCGTGCTTTAGTGCAGGATACTGACTTAATTATTCTGGATGAGCCCACCACGCATTTAGATATGTACCACAAGGCTTATATTTTAAAACTACTTCAAAAACTCGCCAAAGAAACCAATAAAACTATACTATTTTCTTCTCACGAAATAGATTTAGCCATTCAATTGTGTGACACTTTAATTGTTATGACTAAGGATACTGTTATTATTGATCAACCATCTAATCTTATAGAAAAAGGTACTTTTAATGACTTGTTCCCTAAAGATCTGATTGTTTTTGATGATAATACAGGTAGCTTTCGTGTGAAAAAATAAAATTTAAAACAAATTCTAAATTCCAAAATATTTAGCGCCCCCTCCTTCTGTCTTCCGTTCAAAAAAATTATCTTTGAGTATATATTTTTTTTAAATAAATGAACGACAATCTCATTCTTATAATTTCCATACTTATTTCCTCAGCTATTGGCGGATATTTAGGCATCTTATTCACTAAACTAAAAAGTAAAAGTGAAAAAAGCACGTTGGAAGAACGTCAAAATCAAATGAACGCAACAATAGATGCACTAAAACAAAACTTAAGTAAGATTGAAAATGAACGTGAGGATATAAGAAGAGAAAAAGAGTTTTTAAATACCGAGTTAACCAGGAAAAACACGGAGTACGAAAACCTTCAACAGTTAAACTTAAAACGTGATAAGGAAATAGAAGAACGTCAGGAACAATTACGTAAAGATTTCGAATTGTTAGCTACTAAAATATTAGATGAAAAGTCTGAGAAATTCACACTTCAGAATAAAGAGAACATCAAAAATATTTTAAACCCTTTACAGGAAAAAATCAAAACCTTTGAGGAAAAAGTAGATTTAACTCAAAAGGAAAGTATTAGTATGCATTCTGCTTTAAAAGAACAGTTGTTGGGCCTAAAAGACCTAAATCAACAAATGACCAAGGAAGCCACCAACTTAACCAGAGCTTTAAAAGGTGATAGTAAAATGCAAGGAAATTGGGGGGAATTGGTTTTAGAACGGGTGCTTGAAAAATCTGGACTTGAAAAAGACAGAGAGTATTTTGTACAACAAAGCTTTACCTTAGACGATGGCTCTAGAGTGCTACCTGATGTTGTTTTGCATCTTCCAGATAATAAAAAAATGATTATCGATTCTAAAGTATCCTTAACAGATTACGAACGTTTAGTAAATGCTGAAGATGACGATAAAATACCATTTTTAAAAGCACATGTTAATTCTATTAGAAAACATGTCGATCAACTTTCAGAAAAAAATTATCAAGATTTATATGATATAGAATCACCAGATTTTGTACTTATGTTTATTCCTATAGAACCTGCTTTCGCTGTTGCTGTAAACGAAGACAACGTTATATACAATAAGGCTTTCGAGAAAAACATTGTTATTGTAACCCCATCCACGTTACTAGCTACACTCCGTACTATTGATTCCATGTGGAATAATGAAAAACAACAACGTAATGCCATAGAAATAGCCAGACAAGCAGGCGCCTTATATGATAAATTTGAAGGACTAGTAAAAGATTTAACTGGTGTAGGTAAAAAAATTGATGCTGCAAAAACTGATTATTCTGCGGCAATGAACAAGTTAGTTGATGGTAAAGGTAATTTGGTTACCAGTGTTGAAAAACTAAAAAAAATGGGAGCTAAAGCTAAAAAGGCATTACCTGAAGCCATTATAAAACGAGCAGAAGAAGACCATTAATAGCCCCGTTTTATCACATAAAAGCATGATATATTACTTTATCACACAAATACGTGATATTACACATTATCACACAATTATGCGATATATTTGTTTATCACATAAAAATGTGATATTTTTGTTTATCATATAAAAACGTGATATTATGATATCAAACATAATAACAAGCGTCATAACAGGCGATATTATTAAGTCTAGAGCCCAAACAAACCCAGAAGTATGGATAAAAGCTTTAAAAAACGCATTATCCTCTTTAAGTGCAGACAAGGCGTACTGGGAAATATATCGTGGGGACAGTTTTCAAATAGAAATTAAAGATATTTGTTCAAGCTTTATGGCTGCAATTTATATAAAAGCTTGCATAAAATCCATTCAAGGGTTAGATGTTCGGTTAGCTATTGGCATTGGTAATAAAACCTATGAAGGTGAACATGTAACAGAATCTAACGGGGAAGCCTTTATATTTTCTGGAGAAACGCTAGAAACTTTGAAAAAAGAAAAACAAAATCTACGTATTAAAACAAATCATTCTGAGATAAATCATGAACTTAATTTATATTTCAAGTTAGCGCTTATATCTATGGACAGCTGGACCGTAAATCTGGCAGAAATTGTTAAGCTTGGTATAGAAAGACCCGATGAATTACAAAGCGAACTAGGAAAGCTTATAGGTATAAACCAAAATGCAGTTAGTACTAGACAAAAAAGAGCGCACCTGGATGAAATTAAGGAATTAGACCTTATGTACAGAAAAAAAATAAATGCCTTAACATGATACTACTTAAACTTTTACTAGCTCACTTATTCGGTGATTTTTTTCTGCAACCCCAAAAATGGGTTCAAGAAAAAGAAAAGAAAAAATTAAAATCACCAAAACTGTATTTACATATATTAATTCATGTCGTACTAATAATAGTATTACTTTGGGATATTTCACTATGGCCTTATGTAGTAACTATAGGTATTTCGCATCTTATAATTGATGGTTTGAAACTTGTTTTTCAAAAGAAAAAAACAAAACGGTTGTTATTTTTTATAGATCAATTACTTCATATTTTAGTGATTATTGGATGCTATTTTCTCTATTCAGGTAATACATTCCATCTAGGGGCTTTTATAACCGAAGACCATCTTTTGCTATTAACCTGTCTATCATTTTTAACAATTCCTGTCTCTATAATTATGAAAACCATTTTTTTAAAGTGGAATATTTCAGAACTTACTAAAAATAACGAGTCTCTTAAGGATGCAGGTAAATATATTGGTATTTTAGAGCGTGTTTTAGTGTTTATATTTATAATTTTAAATCACTGGGAGGCTGTTGGATTTTTAATTACTGCAAAGTCAGTTTTTAGATTTGGAGATTTAAAAGAGTCTAAAGATAGACAGCTTACAGAATATATTTTAATAGGCACTTTAATTAGTTTTGGAATAGCAATAATCACAGGTATTACATACACTGTGCTAACTTAAAATATATGTTTAAAAGTATCAAAGAATCACAAATTACCATTTCGGAATTAATGCTGCCTTCACATTCAAACTTTAGCGGAAAAATTCATGGTGGTTATATTTTAAACTTAATGGATCAAATAGCATTTGCTTGTGCATCGAAACACTCTAGAAATTATTGTGTGACTGCATCTGTTAATAAAGTAGATTTTTTAAACCCTATAGATGTTGGCGAATTAGTAACATTAAAAGCATCTGTTAATTATACAGGTAGAACATCTATGGTTATCGGAGTGCGTGTTGAATCGGAAAATATTCAAACGGGGCATAAAAAACATTGTAATTCTTCTTATTTCACAATGGTAGCCAAAGATGAAAATGGTAAAAATGTGCCAGTACCTGGTATTATATTAGATTCTGAACAAAGTATCCGTCGTTTTTCAAGAAGTATCACCAGACAAGAACAATCAAAGAAAAGGTCTAATAGTTTTAAAGCTTCAGAATTTAAAATGGATGACTACATAGAGCTTTTAGAAAATCACAATGCAAAAGTAGCTCTATAAAGTGTAAGCTCATAGTGAATAATGAGAAGTAATATGTATTCACTATGAGCAAAAATTGTTCTTTAACTCGATAATTTCACCAAAGTATAAGCCCCAACGGCCATTACTAAATCTCTAACAGCTACATCTAAAAAGTGTCCGCTAAAAATTAGTATTATTGCAATAAGTGCTAACCAAGCAGCAACGACTGTGGCTCCTATTTTAGTTTTAACGAACACTAAAATTCCTGCTATAACTTCAATAACTCCAACAATTATCATAAAAATTGAAGTATCAAAAGGCAAAATGTCTTGTAAACCTGAATCCAGATACTGAGTCCAATCAGTCAAAATATTGGTAAACTTGTCTAACCCTGCAACAATAGGGACTAAACCATACGTATACTTAAGCAAATCTTTTACATTCATAATTCTCATTTTTAGTTCATTACACGCTTTAGATGCAGAAACAAAAAAAGAGTTACAAAATTTTGTAACTTTTTACGAATTATCCGATCTAAAGAAAAAAGCAGACTAATGGAAGTTATAAAAATTGATGATTATAAAAATCATAAGGTTCTTGATTTTGATGTCATTAAGAAAGTACTAAGTGGTGAAAAAGGTTTGTACGAAATCTTAATGCGTAGAAATAATCAAAAATTATATAGAGTTATAAAAAGTTATATAAATGATGAAGCGCTAATTAAAGATGTCATGCAAGATACCTATATAAGAGCTTATGAAAAACTTCACCAATTTAATGGAAAATCTCAATTCTCTACATGGTTAATTAGAATAGGCATCAATGAAGCGCTACGAGAATTAAGGTCCAACCAAATTAAAAAAGCTACAAACCCAGTAGTTGAAGAGTCAAAAGACATGAACCCAGAAAAAGCGATCATACAAAAGGAAGCAAAATGGATTTTAGAAAAAACCATTGAAAGCCTTCCTGAGAAATATCGGGTCATCTATATGTTAAGCGAAGTTGAAAACATGTCCATTAAAGACATTAGTGATTGTTTAGATGTCTCTGTAAGCAATGTAAAAGTAAGAATTCATCGTGCCAAACATATGCTTAAAGATAAATTGTATAAATTATCCCAAAAACCCAATATTTTTGAATTTGGTTTTTCAAAATGTGATGATTTAGTCGATTATGTCATGAAAAACCTTTGACTTTCAATTATAATCTAATATATTTAAAAAAAAAAATGACTAAAAATAAAAAAGCACGTATAGGTGCTATCATATTGATATTATTAACTCTTCTTGTTGTTTTTGGATATAATTATATATATCAAGATCATCGTAACATTGAAGGAGAACAACCCGTTTTTTCTATATCAGCAAATGAAATTAATACTGAGTTTTCAGGAGCTATAGAAGCATCAGAAAAGAAATATTTGAATAAAACAGTTGAGATTCATGGACAGATTACAGAATTAAACACTAAAGATTTAACCTTAAATGATAATGTATATTGTGCGTTTAATGAACCTCTCGAGACATCATATAATATTGATTCAAAAATAAAAATAAAAGGGAGGTGTATTGGTTATGATGATATACTAGAACAAGTTAAATTAGACCAATGTACTATTATAGATTAAGTTTAGCTCTTAAAATATAATTTGGTACGTATCTATATTAAAATAGTGAAATAATCCCGTTTAACCTTTATTTATATGAAATACTTATTAGTCATTGCTTTTTGTTTTCCTTTTTTAACTTATTCTCAGGACGATTTACTGGATGAAATTGATTCAGCCCCCACAGGTGTAGAGTATGCAACTGCCGCTTTTAAAGGTTTGAAAATAGTAAACTTTGAATCAACTAAACTTGTTGCTAAAAAAGAACTTACTCTTATTGTATCCCATCGATTTGGTAGCCTTGAAAACGGTATTAACACCTTTTTTGGATTAGATGATGCTGTTACTCGTCTAAATTTTGTTTATGGAATTTCTGATGGAATTAATGTTGGATTCTCAAGAAGTTCTTTTCAAAAAATTTATCAAGCATCAGCAAAATATCGACTTTTAAGACAAGAGAAAAATGGATTTCCTTTTTCCATTGTAGGTTTTAATGCTTTTTTGATTAATACGGGACTCGATAAAGATAACTTACCGCTCATCGAATTTAAACACCGACTTGGTTATACGGCTCAATTGCTAATATCAAGAAAAGTTAATACTAATTTCTCAATAGAATTAGCCCCTACATTCTTTCATGATAATTATGTTCAAATCGATGGACAAGATAATTCTCAGTTCGCTCTTGGTGTAGGAGGCCGACATAAACTAGCTAAACGTTGGTCCGTAAATGTAGATTATGGTTGGCATTTAAATAGAGCTAGTAATTCTCCATTTAAAAACCCTCTATCAATTGGTTTTGATTTGGAAACTGGTGGACATGTATTTCAATTACATTTCACCAATGCACAAGGTATGAATACGAATACTTTCTTAGGTCAAGGAACTGGAGATTGGGCAGATGGAATCATTTATTTTGGATTTAACTTAAGCAGAGTTTTTTAATACACTAATGTTATGAAAAGAATAATTTTACTACTAATCTTTAATCTTGCTATTTTTTCTAGTTGTACAAATGTTAGCGAAGATGATTTAATAGTTAAAACACCTCAACCTGTTCTAACCACTTTTAATGATGATGTTAAAGTAATTATTGACAATAATTGCATTGTTTGTCATTCAAACCCTCCAGTAAACGGTGCGCCAGTAGCTTTTACAACATTTAGTAATGTAAAAAATGCCGTGATGAATAGTAATTTAATTAATAGAATTTCCAGTCAAGCTGGTGAAGCAGGAGCCATGCCTTTTGGAGGTCCAAGACTGCCTCAAAATTTGATTGATATAATAATAAAATGGGAAGCTGATGGCTTATTAGAAGAATAAGCCATTAATTACTAATATTTTTCACCTTAAAAACATTTAAACATGAAAAAGATATTCTTTTTAATTATATTTTTTATTGGCTTAGGATTAACGGCCCAAGGCAAATATTTAACAAAAAAGGGAGCCGTGACATTTGAAGCTTCAGTACCTTCTTTTGAAGAAGTAAAGGCTTCTCATAGTTCTGTAACTGCTATAGTGAAATCTGAAAATGGTGAGTTTGCTGCTTTAGTTCTGGTAAAAGGTTTTCGATTTAAAAATGCGCTCATGGAAGAGCATTTTAATGAAAACTATGCAGAGTCTGACACCTATCCTAAAGCAACATTTAAAGGACAAATATTAGATTTTTCGTTGGATAAATTAAAAATAGAAAAACAATCGTTTTCAATTAAAGGACAATTAACCTTTCACGGAAAGACCAAACAACTAGACCATGTTAATGTAGACCTTTCCTTAAATGAAACAGGAGATATTATAATGTTTGGTTCTTTTTTGGCCAATGCATCAGATTTTGATATTAAAATACCCAAAGTTGTAAAAAGTAAAATTGCAAATGATATAGAGGTATCTTTTAATTTTATTCTTAAAAAGAAGTAACTGTTTTTTTTTAAGTTAACTAAGCCCTTTATCTATAAAATAAAAAAACTTGAACACACTAAAAACATTGCTTTATTTTTCTATTTTTAAATATCCACTTACTGAAGAGGAAATTTATAAATTTTCACCTCTGGCATCTAAAGAAATTTTACACAATGAAATTGATTTTTTATTACAAAAAGGTATTATTTATAAACTTAAAGATTTTTACACAACTACAAATGACATAGAGCAAGTACATAGAAGAATGGAAGGTAATAGAATGGCAAAAAACATCATGCCAAAAGCTCATAAAGTAGCTAAATTTATTGCTAAATTTCCTTATGTAGAAGGTGTTTCTTTATCGGGAGCTTTATCAAAAGGGTACTATGATGACGATGGCGATATTGATTTTTTTATCATTACTAAGCCTAATAGATTATGGATTGCGCGAACGCTACTTATCTTATATAAAAAAATATTTTTATTGAATTCAAAAAAATATTTTTGTGTTAATTATTTTATTAGTAGCAATAACTTAAAAATTTCTGAACAAAATAGATTCACTGCAACAGAAATGGTAACGCTAATTCCTGTTTATGGAAAATCTGTATTTACATCATTTATTGAAGAAAACACTTGGACAAAGGATTATTTCCCTAACATTAGTCCTTCTGATTTTTCAACAACAAACGACCAGAATAAAGTATGGCTCTCTTTACTTATACAAAGTATTTTGAATACGGGAGCAGGTGATTTTTTAGATGATTTTTTTAGAAAAATTACTTTAAAAAAATGGTATTCCAAATTCGGCTATATGCAAAAAGATGATTTTAAGATTGCTTTAAAATCTACTAAAAATGTTTCTAAACACCATCCCCAAAATTTTCAAAAAAAAGTTATTGATTTATTAAATGAAAAGTACGATACTATAAGAAAACAATATAACTTAGACTTATACTCGGAATATGCTTGACATAGTCTTTTCACATTCTTATTATTATAAATTCGACCAAAAGCAATGGAAGAATAAAATGCCTTACCCCCCATTAGGCACTATATATGCTGCGTCTTATCTTAGAGAAAATGGATATTCTGTTGGCCTTTTTGATGCCAATCTTTTAGACGACCCAAAAACAGTTAAGCCTTATCTGGAAAAACACCAGCCAAAGACATTTGTCATTTATGATGATGGATTTAATTATCTAACAAAAATGTGTCTAACAACCATGCGTGAAGCAGCTTTTGAAATGATAAAAATTGCAAAAGAGATTCATTGCCAGGTTATAGTATGTAGTTCTGATTCTACAGATCATTATGAAAAATATTTAGATTCTGGAGCTGATTTCGTGATTCAGGGAGAAGGAGAAATCACTCTTGAGACGTTAGTTACAGCTCTTAAAAACAACGAAGACACCTCTCTAATTCAAGGTATTGTCTTCAAAACTGAAAATGGTATTATTAAAAATCCATCAAGAGCGGTTTTAAAAGAATTAGACAAACTCCCATTACCTGCTTGGGATCTAATTGATATTGAAGCATATCGTACAATTTGGGAATCTCATGGAAATAAATTCACCTTAAATATTGCAACAACACGTGGTTGTCCTTATAAATGTAATTGGTGTGCTAAACCTATTTACGGTAATCGTTACAATTCACACAGTCCCGAATACATAACAAAACATATAAGATATTTGATTGAGACTTACCATGTAGATCGTTTTTGGATGTGTGATGATATCTTTGGTTTGAAACCTGATTGGGTTCAACAATTTAATCACAAATTAAAAGCCGAAAACCTTTCTATTTCCTATTATATTCAAAGCAGAGTAGATTTGCTTCTAAAGGCAGATACTATTAATGCTTTAGCAGAAAGTGGACTTCAAGAAGTCTGGGTTGGTGCAGAAAGTGGCTCCCAATCCATATTAGATGGTATGGATAAAGGTATTACCGTTCCTCAAATTTATGAAGCTACTCGCCTACTAAAAGAGAAAGGCATTCGTATAGCCTTTTTTATTCAGTTTGGTTATTTAGAAGAAACGAAAGAGGATATTTATAAAACCATTCGAATGATTAAAACCTTAGTTCCTGATAATATTGGAATCTCTGTTTCTTATCCATTGCCAGGCACTAAGTTTTATGAAAAGGTTAAAGATGACTTAAAATTAAAAACCAATTGGACAGATTCCGATGATTTAGCCATGTTGTTTAAAGGCACGTTTAATTCTAGGTTTTATAAAAAACTACATCGTTATGTACATAAAGAATATCGTAAAAGTCAAGGAGAAGCAAATTTTAAGAAAGTTTTAAAAAATCCTTTTTCCTTAACTAAATCTGAATTAAGGTCTATACTTTTATACGGGTATTATGTCCCATCTGCTTTAATTGATAAAATAGTTTTAAAAAACATGGAACATACCAATGCCTAATGATTTTGATATAGCAGCAAAAAACTATGATAATGTATTTACATTTTCAAAGATAGGTATCTCACAACGGCGGCGCGTTTTCAACTATTTAAACCCAATAATTAATACTACTAAGAAACTTTCCATACTTGAATTAAATTGTGGTACAGGAGAAGATGCTATAAAACTAGCAGACCTTGGACATCTTGTTATAGCTACTGATATATCTAAAAACATGATTGACATAGCAAAGTCAAAAAGAACGTCTAAAAATTTAGATTTTAAAATTCAAGATATTAATACCATTTCAAACCAAACATTTCAAAAAGAATTTGACTTGATTTTCTCTAATTTTGGCGGACTAAATTGTCTTTCTAAAGTAGAACTGGAAGCCTTCATAAAAACATCCCAAAGCCTCCTAAACCAAAATGGTAAGTTAGTATTCATCATCATGCCTAAATCTTGTATTTGGGAGCGCCTATATTTTTATTTAAAAGGAGACTTAAAAAGTGCTAAAAGAAGACTTACAAAAGAACCTGTTCTAGCAAATGTAGATGGTGTAAAGGTTCCTACATGGTATTACAATCCAAAAGAAATTATATCTTTAGCAAAACTGCAATATAAACCTGAAAGATTAAAACCTATAGGAATAAGTATTCCTCCTTCATATCTCGAAACATCTTTTTTATCTAAAAAGCCTTTTTTAGATATTTTGGTTCGTCTAGAAAAGGTTATTGATTTCTCTTTTTTGGCTAAATATGCGGATCATTATTTAATTGAATTGACGAAAAAGTGAGTTTAATATTAACACATGCTTATTACATATATGATGACCCTAAAGAGTTGCATATTATGAAACCATATGCGCCTCTAGGATTATTATATATTTCGTCCTATTTAAATGATAAAAACGTTGAGAACCATGTTTTTGATTCTACTTTTTATTCTCAAGAAGAACAATTAGCTTTTATTCAAAAAAAGCAACCCAGAGCGGTGGCTATCTATACTAATTTAATGACCAAAATTAATGTCGTTAAATTAGTCAAGATATTAAATAGTGATCCCGAATATGGTTTTCCTAAAATCATTTTAGGAGGGCCAGATATTACCTATAATTGCGAAAACTATCTAAAAACTGGAACCGATTTTTTAATTATTGGTGAAGGTGAACAAACGACATTAGAGCTATATCAAGCTATTATAGATAATGACGATTACAGGACAATTACAGGTATTGCCTTTTTAGAGAATAATAAATTAAAAAAGACGCCTCCAAGAATAAAAATTAAAGATCTCTCAGAGCTACCTTTACCAAATAGAGCAGCAATTCCGATAGAAAAATATTTAGATACTTGGAAAACGTACCATGGAAAAAGCTCCATGACTATTAGTACACAACGGGGGTGTCCTTATACGTGCAAATGGTGTAGCACTGCAGTTTATGGACAAAGTTACAGACGGCGTCCAGCCGATATGGTCGCTGCCGAGTTACGCATGTTAAAAGACACTTATAATCCAGATAGTATTTGGTTTGTAGATGATGTCTTTTCTGTAAGCCACAAGTGGATAAGAAGTTTCCATAAAGAAGTCATTAAACAAGATGCCATTATTCCTTTTGAATGCATTACCAGAGCTGAACGTTTAGATGATGAAATATTACAGTTATTAAAAGAATCTGGTTGTTTTAGAATTTGGATTGGTGCTGAAAGTGGATCTCAAAAAATCATTGATGCCATGGACAGACGCGTTGATGTCAATGTTGTAAAAGAAGCTATTCAAAAAACAAATGCCATTGGTATGGAAACTGGTACTTTTATAATGGTTGGTTACCCAGGTGAAGATGAAACTGATATTAATGAAACCATCAACTATTTAAAAGCAGCCAATCCAACTCATTTCACAATTACGGTGGCCTACCCTATTAAGGGCACGTCATTATATAATGAAATTGAAGATAAAATAACGGTGCAACCTAATTGGGAAGTATCAACGGATAGGGATATTGATTTTAAACGAACTTATAAACGTAAATATTATGATTTTACCGTACGTAGAATTGTAAACGAAGTAAATTACTTTAAAAAGAAAACTTCAACAAATAGATATAATATTACTGCATTAAAATTAAAGGCAAAATCATTATTAGCATTTTTCGCCATGAAATATTATAAATTACAGTAATCCATATGTTATCCAATATTAAAAAAAATAAAGGAATCTACTACATTACTGAAAAACAAAATCAATTTTCCAGTATTTATATAGATGTCCGAAAAAAAGAAGAAAGAGTATACAACGATGACATAATAAAGCAACTCCCAAAGGTTACAAAAACGCATCGTTATTTTATAGAATGGAAGCTCCGTCAAAAATCTACCAAAAGAATTATTGAATACCTTATTTCTAAAAACAAACCTTTAAAAGTATTAGATCTAGGATGTGGCAATGGTTGGTTTAGTAATCAATTATCACTTATTCATAATTCAGAAGTTTTTGCCGTGGATGTTAATGATATAGAATTGAAACAAGCCACAAGAGTTTTTAAAAAACCAAACTTAAAATTTATTTATGCAGATATTTTCTCTTCAGAAACAGATATTCTACAGGGTTTTGATATTATTACTGTTAATAGCTGTATTCAATATTTCGATAATCTGGAAGGTATCATAAACCTATTAAAAAGTAAACTAAATCAAGATGGCGAACTTCATATTTTAGATAGCCCTTTTTACAAACTTTCAGAAATAGCTACTGCTAAAGAAAGAACCAAAACCTATTATCAGAAACTGGGGGTTCCCGAAATGATTAATCATTATTTTCATCACGAGATCGAAAGTGTTAATGATTTCGAAATATTATATCGACCTGAAAAATCAATTATCAATACATTTTTGAAAAAAAAAGACTCTCCTTTTATGTGGTTAAAATTAATTGGCAAAAAGTCCCTCAATCATTAAAATCGAAACCAACTCTAAATTTATTAATCAAAAAAAATTCAATAGCTTCAATCTATAAAACTTAAATAACCAAATGAAGAAAAAAATTTTAAGAATTGGAATACAGATATTAGTTTTCTTTGTTTTTTTAGAACTGGGGTTAATGATATTTGTTTATTTAGATTTCATAAGAATTGGCAAACCAAGTTATAATTTTAAGACAGTAGAACATTTTTGGAATGATTCGGATCCTGCATTTGGTGCATGGAGAAAACCATATCATGAATACTTGCATATTTCAAGTTGTTTTAATGTTAATTATAAAGCCAATTCTATAGGAGCAAGAGATAAAGAAAGAAAACTTCATTCTTCTCAAAACAGAGTAATAGTTATTGGAGATTCTTATGCAGAAGGGTGGGGCGTTGAAACCAATGAACGTTTTTCTGAGCAGTTGGAAAACATGTGCCAACTTGAATTTATAAATATGGGTATGAGTAATTTTGGACCAACCCAACAATATTTACTATACAAACACAAGGCTAAACAATATGATCATAACAGTATTTTATGGACTCTTTTTCCAGAAAATGATGTAATAGATGATGACCTATCATATTGGACATCAATCCATACAAATCAATATAGAGCGTTTTGGGAGGGAGAATACCCGAACTATAAATTGATTTATGGTCCAGATACTTTTAAAGAAGGAATACAAGGCCCATCTAAATCTTTTAATGGTTGGAAAGGGCTTTTAAAAAACTTCACTTACACATACCATTTATTGAAATATCTGAGATTAAAATACATTCAATATACTATTCTCCCAAGAGAATCACATTTGGGTCATAGTGGTTATTTTAAAATAGATACTCAACAATGGAATAGAATGAAGCATAGTATTGAAAAGCTTCTTACCGAATCTCAGGGAAAAAAAATAAACATCGTAACTATCCCAAGCAAATATGATATCTTGAAGAACAGAGAAGAGAAATTCGCTATTCCTTTGAGAGATAGCTTAGAAAAACTTAGCAAACAACTTGGCTTTTCTTATTATGATCTACTAAAAGAGTTTGATAAAGACACCTCTGGGATAGAATCAAAATTGTATTTTGACTGTGATGACCACTGGAATGCTATCGGTCATCAATGGGCAGCAAAGAAATTAGACTCTGTTTTCTCTTTTAATAAAAATGTAAAAAGCAATAAGTAATATGTTTATTAAAAAGCTTTTTTAATTTTCTCTATTAAAAAAGAAGTAGGGACCGCCATCAGGCTTATGCTTACCAACAAAAAACGATTTCCTAATCTACTTGCCAGTTGATGATCATAAAAAGCATAAAAAACCACTTGAACAATAACAATTGTGAGTAATAGTACCATTTCTTTTCTATTCTTATCGGAATAAAAAAACATGCCGATTAGCCCTAAAGAAACTACGAGCCAATTATCTGTTACTAATCCATTATGCTTATTAAAGAGTAATGAGACTAAACCCTTAACAAATGGCAAATTAAAATCATTCGTATGTGATAGTATTGCTGCTCCCTGCTCATTCATAATTAGAATAGCCTGATATCCTGTAGTAAAAGGAGAACCAAAAAGGTAATTATTATATACTAGAAAAGGTAGAATAGCAAAGAAGAAACTAATTGCTATCTGTGAATAGGTTTTCATATTTTTCAAAAACTCTTTTTTTAAGAATAATTGACTCAAAGCATAACCTAAAACTGGAATAACAACAATAATATTACCAATTTTAGCACTAACAGCCAACCCTGCAAGAACACCTACGAAAATCCATTTCTGTTTCAATGTGGAAAGTAGTAACCCTAAAAGTAATAAACAGCTAAAAACATCAGGTGAGAAATTAAAAGCATACCGAAATAGTACAGATGCTACACCTACTAATAAACATCCAACTAATGCTGAAAAACTAGTAACCCATCTGGTGAGCAATTCGTATAAAATTAAAACAATCCCCAAAGAACATATCAAATTAAACCATAAAGTACCTACTGGACCAAAAATCAATCTTAGAGGAAGCGAAACAATTGTCATTAAAGGAGACTGTTTTGCTGTTGGATATCCATATTTTGATAACGCAAAATGCCCTTCTTCCAAGGGGAGTCCCCTCCTGTTATTACTTAGATCAAAATCGCCATCTTCAATCAAAGATGTTCCTATAAAATGATAAAATATGGCATCTCCTTTATTCCAGAAACGGTTAGGGCTGGTTTCATCAAAAACTACTATTTTTACTAAATATAGTAGAGATAGCATCAAAATAATTGTAACCCTAGGAGATTTTAAAAATATTGCTATAAGGCTTTTTACTTTTTTCATATAAATAAAGGTAGTAAATAATAATTGACTTTAAAAGGAGAAAGAGTCTTCGAAATTGATATTTTTTACGGTAAGAAATGAGAATCAAAGAAATCATAAAAAAAAAGATAATCGGTAGTTATAACTTATCAGATTACGTAACTATTGGAGTTCCTACTTCTCCTAAAAACACAGAATATACATGTTTGTGTTTTGAAAAGCAGAAAATAAAAGTTAATGCTCATTGCGTACTTTATGATCCTGCCATGGTAGGTGTCTTTTTCGAAGATCAAAAGCCAAAAAATATTGTAGATAAAGACAACATATTTTTTTTAGAATATTTTGACAATCGCACAAACAGTTCTATTGGAAGTATTAAATTACAATTTGAAAACGTTATTTCTTTAGATAACACCCAAAAAATCTATTTATTTATCGCCAAAGATGCCAATCTTAGATTAACTACTCTTCGATTAAAAATAATAAATCAAATACTCTTTTGGAAATTAAAACGTCAACACAATAGTTTTCTTTCTGCTTTTAATGCAAAGTACTACAGAGTCCTTTTAACATTATTTACACAACCTAGATTAGTTCGTTTATTAACAGTTTCTTCTCACAAAAACGATCACAAACATTTTCCAATTGACTTATATTTTCATATTAAAGATCACGTTATTTTTGGGGTTCGTAATTCTAATAACGCCAGCGAATTATTTAAAAAAGGAACTTCTCTTTGTATATCTGATGTCTTAATGAAGCATAAATCTACAGTGTATAGTTTGGGTAAATTCGGAAAAGGAAGTAATGATAACCTCAAGTTTGTAGTTTCAGAAGAATTAGAATTAAAAATACCAGACTTATTCTTTTCTTATGTAGAAATAAAATTAAAAGAAATCATTCAATACAATAGTCAATCAATTTATATCGCAGATGTAATACATCAGTCCTTTAATATAAAAAGAGAAAAAGAGTTTTTATTATCCCACATACAATTGCTTCGAAACTTAAAGCAACCATTTGTCAATTCATATAAGATTTAAGGTAATTCTTTATCTAGAATTTAAAAAGCCCATATTTCAAAATACAGTAGATTGCTCGAAATCCATCTTTCCAATCAATTTTTTTTCCTTCATTATATGTTCTTCCATAATATGATATTCCCACTTCATAAATCCTTATTTGTGGAATCTTTGATATCTTAGCGGTTATTTCTGGTTCAAAACCAAATCTTTTTTCCTTAAGAGCTATGTTTTGAATGAAACTTGTCCTGAATAATTTATAACAAGTTTCCATATCTGTTAAGTTCAGATTGGTTATCATATTTGACAGAAAAGTAAGAAATTTATTTCCTATAGTATGCCAAAAAAACAAAATTCTATGTGGTTTACTTCCCATGAATCTCGATCCATACACAACATCAGCAACGCCCAGTAAAACTGGTTTTAATAAGTCATTATATTCATCAGGGTCATATTCTAAATCTGCATCCTGAATTATAAGAAATTCACCCGTAGCCTTTGAAATACCTGTATGTAAAGCTGCTCCCTTTCCTTTATTTACTTTATGCTCAAAATAATGGATATTGGATTGTGAGTTTTTAGAAATATAATTTTCAATTAGTGTTTTTGTATTATCGCTTGAACAGTCATTAATTATAATGAGTTCTTTTTGAATATCATTAACCAAAGTTACCTGCTTTATTTTATCCAATATTTTGATAATTGTAGAGGCCTCATTGTAAGCAGGTATTATGATTGATAGTTTGTGTATTAACATTTGTTCTAGTTTAAAGGATCTTATATTGTTATAAAGTCCTTATTTAAAAAGTTTAGAAGTCATTATTTTTTTTTTATGTAGAAAATATTGAATTGAAGTTTGACATACCCCTAAACCATAAGTAACACTTCTTTTAAAATTTATAGAAGAGCTTTCCTCACTATATTTAGTAGGACAAGTAATTTCTGCAATTTCAAACCCTTTATTAAAAATCTGACATAACATTTGGTTATCAAAAATAAAATCGTCTGAATTATATTGTAATGCTATCGATTCCAACACCTCTTTAGAGAACGCTCTAAAACCACTGTGATATTCTGATAACTTCTGATTAATAACAATATTCTGAAAAAGCGTTAAAAACCTGTTAGCAACATATTTGTATTTAGGCATGCCTCCAAGTATTGCTCCTTTACCCAAAATTCTTGATCCAATAACAACATCATAAACATTATTTGCTATTAAATATGCCATAGAAGGAATTAATTTAGGCGTATATTGATAATCTGGGTGTAACATAACTATTATATCTGCATTGATTGACAATGCTTTATCATAACAACTTTTTTGATTAGCACCATATCCTTTATTAATTTCATGAGTAAGAATATGTTTAATCCCAATTCTTTTTGCTATTTCTATAGTTTTATCTGTACTACTATCGTCTACTAGAATAACCTCATCAACAATATCAAAAGGAATTTCATCGTATGTCTTCTGAAGCGTTTCTGAAGCATTATAAGCAGGCAGAACAATTACTATTTTTTTATTATTGATCATTTGAAAGTATTAATAAAAATAAATTGTAACTATGAGTAGTATACATAAACTTTTAAATTAAAGGAAGCGTTTTTTTTAATAGTCCAATTTAACAACTATATTTATATACTCAAAACATATTTATTCTTGAAGTTTCAAAAACTCTCCATACATACTAATACACCTCTCTCTCTTTTTTTAATCCCTTTATTATTTTTAATTATATTGAGAATTTTTGAGTTTGATGGACTTTATGGTCAAGATTCTTATGAATATCTTAGATATACTAAAGCTATTAAAGAGTATTTTACACATGGAATACATCCAGGTAGTTATTATTGGCCTGTTTTGTACCCATTTTTAGGTAGTCTGCTCTCTTTTATAACAGGTTCTGAAATAATAGCTTTACAGGTCATAACATCTTTAAGTCTATCTTTTTGTTTTTTATACATTTTAAAAATAATTAAAATACTATATCCAGAGCATCAATTTAGCCTTGTTTATGTTATAATTTTTGGCATACTATCTCCTTTCTTTCTTAAAATGAGCTTGGTTGCAATGTCCGATGTTACCACAGCAATGTTTACTGTTTTAACTTTTTATTTTTTTGTTAAAAAATATACAAATCAACATACCAGAACATATCCTATGTTCTTTTTTGCCACTTGCTCCTTAATGACCAGGTACCCCTCATTATTCATTACACTACCTATAATACTATATGCACTCTACAAGCTTATTAAAGGAAAAGATAGTAAAGACTTTATAATAACAGTAATTATCTGTTGTTTGCCCTGTATTCCTTTTGTAATTCTTCAAAAGGATAATTTGTTTAGTGCTTCGTCTAACTATTTTTTCAATTCATGGTCTTTAATGAATTACTTTAGGTCTAGTTATACCACAATTGATGGGTTACAATCCTATCGTTTTCCAAACCTTATACACTCTCTATATATATTTATTCACCCTGGATATATTTTTATTGGATTTCTACTTAGCTTCTTTTATATCAAAAAGTTTAATTTTTTTTTTACATTTCCCCATAAAGTCATAATAATATCCATCACTTTATACTTGATATTTCTAACGGGAATTCCGTTTCAGAATACTAGAATTCTAGCACTATTGTTCCCTCTTGTTTTATTGTTGTTCTATCCTGTTTTTTCTTATATAGTAAGTTTTACTTTTATAAAAAAACATCTTTTCCTTATTGGTATAACAAGCATTATTATTCAAACATCAATGTGGGGACTTACATTTCAACACACATATAAAAGAACTGTCTTTGAGAAGAAAATGGTTAAAAAAATGGCTCCGTACCAAGGAAAAAAACTGTTTAGTTTTGATATTGACATAGCCTTACAAGGCAGGGGGCTTAATTTTGACTATAATAGTTTACATAAGGATATGAAATCTAATTTTGGACTAAATGATTTGGTTCTATTTCATCCTACAAAATTCCTAAAACAGTGGCGTGATAAGCCTCTAATTAATAATTGGAATTATTTAAATGCAAATTATCAATTGAAAATTATAGATAAAGGGCCTGAAGGCTGGATGCTGTATCAAATTCAAAAAAATAATTTATGATGCTGTGGACAAAAATAAAATACCGCTTAGCTTTAGTATATAGTGCTTTTCTCCTAAAAATAGGATTTCAAAAATTATTGCTTCGTAACAGATATGGAGAACGTATTTTAGTTTTTCACGGTATTGATACCACTGGTGAAACACGCTTTAATAGCCGATTTGTTTCCAAAGCTTATTTTGAAAAGTTTATTGTATATATCACAAAACATTATAATATCATATCTTTAGATGATTTTTATCAAAAAAAGTTTAAGCCTAATACATTAAATATTGCATTAACGTTTGATGATGGCTATTTAAATAATTATACACATGCCATTCCTATTCTAAAAAAACACAACGTTCCTGCATGTTTTTACATTACACCAATTCATAAAAAAGACAACTTTTTATGGTGTGACTTTTTAGATTTGGTGTGCTTTCATTCAAAAAAAACAGACGTTTTGTTTGAAGGAAATCTATTCGTAAAAAACAATAAAAATGAATTTGTGTATCATGGCACTTCTTTAAAAACCATATGTAAAACATTACCATATAATAAAATATCACCTTTGTACGAAATTTTCAAAGAGGAATGGGAAGATTTACAACCAAAGTCTTTAGAAGAATATTGGAAATTAATGTCTATAGATCAAATTAAAGAAATTGCTAATGATTCATTATTTACTATAGGGTCGCATAGTTTAACACATGCTAATTTAGCAGAAATAAACCCCAAAGAAGCCTATGAAGAAATTCTTTCCAGCAAAAAGATCCTAGAAGATATTTGCGGACACACTATAGATGAGTTTGCATTTCCCTTTGGAACTTATACAAATGCTACTGTTGACTATTGCAAATCTCTTGGGTTTAAAAAAATATTACTAGTCGATTATAATAACAAGGTTGATGAAAAAGACTCAATATTACTAAAACGATTCGTTATAAACCCTTATATTTCTATTCAATACCAACTGGTTTGTTTACTAAAAAACTCCTATTTTTAATATTATGAAATATACTATCGTTCCTCTTTCTTTAGAGAATATTAAAGACCTCTCCTACTTATATAAAAACGTTTTTGGAAATTCTGTTACGTTATCTTTAGTAAAGAAAAAATTTGATACATCTTATTTAGGAAAAAGCCATTTCGGGCATCTGGCATATGATAATGATAAACCTATTGCCTTCCATGGAGCCATTCCTGTATTAATGCAACATAAAGGTAAACAAGAAATAGCAGCACAATATGGGGATGCTATGACATTACCAGACTATACAGGAAATGGTTTGTTTACTATTTTAGGAAAACATACAGACAAACAACTCTTAGAAGCTGGCATTCGATTTGTATGGGGATTTCCTAATCAGAATTCTGAATATGGATACCTTAATAAGCTTGATTGGCAATATAAAGAGCGTATGTTGGGATTTAAAATTAAAACTACAAATCTCCCGTTGGAAAAAATATTCAAGAGAAATAACATCACACGTGGCCTATATGATAAATATATAAAGAAAACATTTGAGAAGTATAAAACAGATGTACCCCTCAAAGGAAGTGTATTTCTCAACAATGAAATTATTTCTGCTGTTAGAAATAATGATTATTATAAATACAAAGCTTTTGCTGATAATTTTACTATAAAATTAAATAATGTCCTTTTTTGGATCAAGATTAAAAATGGGCTTTTAATTGGTGATGTAGAAGTTTCCAACGAGAGTGATTTTGATAAAGCCCTAGAGAAATTAAAGTCTATTGCTGCTAAAAGTGGAATTGGTGAACTTATTTTTCAAGCATCTCCTGATACCCAGATTGCTTCATTAATGATTAATAGAGCAGATGAACAATTTGAATCTTGGGCTGTAGGCTTTAAAAATTTTAATTCGGACTTTCCTTTAGAACGATTAAAACTCACTTTTGGAGATTTAGATACTTTTTAATTATGACTATAAACACTAGGGAACATATTAACACAGGCCTTTGGGAGCCTCAAACATTTGACATTATAGATTTTTTTCTGAAAAAGAATGGAATCGAATTAGACTTAGGAAGTTGGAGTGGTGTTATTAGTTTATATATGGCTCATAAAGCTAAAATAGTATATGCTATTGATCCCGACACTGTATGCTTTGAAGAATTACAAACAAATCTTCAATTAAATCCTGAATTGGCAAAAAAAATAAACACCTATCAAATAGCAATCTCAAGCAAAAAAGATACTGTACATTTATCTGCTAGAAAGAAGTATGGTCAATCTTCTAGCACTATTCTCGCTAGAAGTAGAGATTGTGAGAACTCTATAAAAATAAATACTATTTCATTATCTGATTTTATTAATCAAGAATCTGTTAAATAAATAGATTTCATAAAAATGGATATTGAAGGCGCTGAATTTGAAATTCTTCCAACTATATATAGGTAATCTATTGGAGAAATTAGCGTATCCAACACTCTATATTTCTTTGCATTATAATTATTTAAATGAACATATCTATCATCAATACATTTCTTCTAAAATTATAAATAAGATCCTTTTCAAAACAGAAAAGATGTTTAAAATTTCTTTTTTTAAGAAAAAGTTACAATTTAAAATAAAGGATTTATTCAATCGTATGGATGTTTATCAATATATTTATACTACCAGTGGCTCTTGTGTTTCAATGGAACACTTAAAAAAATATCCTGAATTTATTAAAAATCATGATTTAGTATTTACAAACAAAGAATGGAATTAATTTACACTTTTTGAAAAAGACAACTCCTCACTATATTTTCTTAACACCTGGATTTCCTGAATCTGAAAAAGATTCTACAACGATTCCTGCATTACAAGTTTATTTAAAAAGCGTGCGGCAATCACTTCCAGAAATTAACATAACTGTAATATCTTTTCAATTTCCTTTTTCTAATGAAGCCTACAATTGGAATGGTATGCAAGTTATCCCTTTAAATGGGAGAAACCAGCGACTAAAAAAGTTTTGGGTATGGAATAAAGCTCGAAAAACACTCGAAAAAATCCACCAAAAATATCCAATAACAATTTTACATAGTTTCTGGATCGGAGAATGCTCCTTTATCGGACAAAAAATTTCTATAAAATATGATATCCCACATGTCGTTACTGTAATGGGGCAAGATGCCATCAGTAGAAATAACCTATATGTTAAAAAGTTAAGAAACTCGAAAGCTAAGATTGTAACACTTTCTAAAAATCATTCTAATATACTTTTAAAAAATCGTAATCTCAATTCTGTAATTATTCCATGGGGATTAGATACATCTATTTTCCCTAAATTGCAACAAAACAAAATTAATATCCTAGGAGTAGGATCCTTAAACGCTGTTAAAAATTATACTGCGTTTATTACTATAATTGCTCAATTAGCAAAAAAATATCCTAACCTAAAGGTTGAAATCATTGGAAATGGAAAAAAGCAAAAAGAGCTTTCTATACTGATATCAAAATTACAATTAGACCACATTATCTCTTTAACAGGTATACTTCCTAGAAAAAAGGTACTTCAAAAAATGTCGCAATCTAAAATTTTACTACATACCAGCACCTATGAATCTTATGGATATATTTTTGCCGAAGCACTATATTCTGGGATGCATATCGTTTCACATTTGGTAGGAATAGCTGAAAAAAACAAGCATTGGAATATTTGTAAATCTTCAGAAGATATGATATTAGCTTGTGATATATTATTAAGTAATTTAGATCAAGAAAAAAAACGCACTTTAATATATCCTAGTGAGGAAACCTTAGAGTCCTATTTGAAATTATATAATGCGTAAACTAATAACGATAGGGACAAATACCGTACGTGGTTTTGCGGGACCTGTATTCAATTTTCTAATTATAATTTTTGGAATTTCCAATTTTGGTAAAGAAAATTGGGGCACTATAATTAACGCTCAGTTATGGGTTTTCTTTGTGGTTTTTATTTTAAGTTGGGGACATAAAGAGTATTTACTAAGAAAATATAGTGAAGTACCTTCTAAAATCTATTATTCTTTTTTTTCCAATTTTTTAAGTCGAAGTCTCTTATTTCCTCTATCTTTTATACTCTTTTTCTTTTTCCCATATACTACTGCTTCGTACTGTATACTTTTAGCTTTATTAATGTATTGTTATGATGCTTGTTATACATTATTAATATATCATCAAAAATTCAGCAGTCTTTTGATTGCCGAAATTCTTAGTTTTTCAATCATTATTAGCTGTATATTTTACTATCAATCATTTAATCTGACAATATTCCTACAATTATATTGTATTGCTCTTGTTTGTAAATTGACAACTGTTATGATTTCTTTAAAACTTTGGAAAGAAAAAATTCTATTTAAAGTTTCCAAAAATGAATTTATATATGCACTTCCTTTTTTTCTAAATGGATTTAGTGGTTGGCTTACTTCTAAAATTGATTTATATATTGTAGACTCATACTTATCAAGGTCGCAATTATCTGAATATCAATTATTAATTACAGCATTTTTAATACTTCAGGCTCTTTCTGCATTCATTACACTACCATTCACAAAACATATATATCGAGTATCCAATACTATTCTCCTAAAAATTCAAAAAAAGCTATCTATAATTGCTATTCCTATCGTATCCATTGGAGCTTTATTTATCTGGCTTATTATGGAGAAATTAATCGCTCTTAATATGGATAATCGATACTATATTATAGGAGCTTTTATTGCACTTCCTTCTTTTTACTATACTCTGGATATCATGACACTTATAAAAAAACATCAAGAGCGTACCATAATCATAATTAACATTATTGGTTTTCTTATAAACCTTATCGTAATGCTCTCATTAATTAATACCTATAAAATATTTGGGGTATTAATTAGTGTATGCATTAATCGATGGGTATTATTACTAATATATAAGCTACATGGTCGATTAAAAAACACACCCGTTTGATTACTCTAATCCTGAATTGTAAATTACAAATATATTTCCTTCTCCTGGCAACCAACGCTTATAAGAATATGTATTAATGATAACATCATCAGTGGCTGGTTTAAAGACTAAAGCATATACGGGTGTGATCTTTTCCCACCATGTGTCATCTTCTTCAGAAAAAAAACACCATGTACTATATTCTACTCCTCCTTGGATATGATCAGGCCTAATCCCCGATTCCTTCAACTTGGTTATAACATCCCATCGTACACGATTCCATGATAAATAGTCATGTGTTGCACATACAGAAAACAGACCAATAAGAAACACAAAAACCAGAGAACTATATTTAAATAATCGCGAAGGCGATTTATCGTATTCATTAAATAATACAATAATAATAGCGGGCAATAATGGTAGCAAATATCTATCATACATCCCAACAATAAGAAAAGGAGCCGTATATATTGTAAAATATATTAATGAAAAAACAACGGGCATTGCTATATTTTTTCTTGCTATTAAGAGTTTAAATAATTGCTTTAACCTAAAAAAAAATGACACACTAGAAAATACGCCTACCGCTGTAACCAACCACCATAACAATTTAGGAGCTTCAGGTAATGGTGTTTTAGTAAAATTCCCATAATGGTCGTACAAGGTCGTTGGACCAATCCCAAAGTCTATCCATACATTATGCAAGTTAGGAATGACTTTACCTGTGTAAATTAGTAACCCAGTAACAACTAAGGTATACAAAACTATCAACCAGTTAAATTGCTTTATTTCTTTCTTAAGGAAAGAAAATATGTGAACTGGTGCTAGTAAAAATCCTAAATAAGATAATGTCACTAATAGATAGCCTATAACATTCTTAACCTTATGTATATCAAATTGTTTTATATCATTAAATAATAAATAAAGTCTGTCATTATATCTTCCTTGTAATAACCCCTGAGATTTCATAATTTCTGTATATGAAAAATACAAAAGAGTTAGTACTACTGTAGGAAGCAATGCGCTTATAAAGGTTTTTACATCCATTTTTTTAGTAAAGATTACAGCAATCAACCAAGCTAATGGAAATACCAAGGCTATTTGACGGATTAAAAATGCCCAACAACATAAAAAAATGGCTATAATTAATGGACCCCATCGATTCGTATTCATAGAACGAATAAAAAAGTAAAATGTCCAAATAGTTATACTGTAGAATGGAACATCTGTCATAAAACTAAACGAAAGCCCCATAAATATTGGATTCACCATACATAAAAGAGCACAAGTAATTCCAATCCACCTTGAGGTTTTTATTTGCTTGCAAAGCTCATAAACGCCTATAATGGATATTCCAGCCATAAGTAAAGTAGACCAGCGTAAAACAGTAAATGAAAAGCCAAAAAAATTAGTAAATATATAACCAAAATACACATGCGCGATTAACGTCATTTCCCCCCAATTATAAAGCTTGAGATACCCATGATCGGTTAAGGTTTTTACCGATTTCCCATAGCACCAATCATCATTAAGAGGAAAATCACCTGCAGGATTAACAATCATTATGATTAAAAACCATAAAATTGTAAGACCTACTTGATCTTTATATTTACTTAATACACTTAGTATCGTCATATTATCTGTAGTAATCAAAATAGGATTGAATCCATTCTTTTGCATGTATATTACCCTTTTCGCTCCAGTGGCCATCACAACTCAAAAATTGCTTTTCACATTCTTCTATGGAAAGTCCGTTTGTTACTTCAAGTAAGTCTAAAAATTCAATTCCTCTTGACTTACAAAAGGCCGTCATTTCTAACCCAAGTGGATTATTTTTTGACTTTTTATACGTTTTAATTTCTTCAAAAGTAGGTATTGTAAAAACCATTACCTTTCGTTTTCCTGCAATTACTTTAATTTGTTCAAGAGCATATTTCATTTTATTCAATTGTTCCTTAGTATAATTGAAATAATCGGGAGCTTGAAACGTAGTTAATTGAGCATTTTTTAATGCAATAGATTGCTTAATCAATGCTTTTAAATAAAGTAATACATTATAGGAATAGGTGAAATTCTTTAAAAGCTTTTTTACAGGTTTTCGTTTTTGAACATGTACTCTAGATTTATGAATACTATCTTGATAATATATTAAAGAATATTCTGGATAAGCTCCTACAAAATAGGGTTTATATCTATCTGAGCTAGCTTTTAAATTAATCTCATAATCATCATCAATAAAATCATTGGAAGGTAGAATTCCTATTAAAAGAGCATCGTGTGTAAAGTTACTAGCCAGTGTTTTATATAATAAGTAATATTGTGTAGGTCCAAAATTTCCTGCTATTCCAAAATTAAGATGTGGTACATTTTCTTCTTTTTCTAATAGATTTGATAATCGATCATCTGATGATACTCCTACGCCTTCTATAAATGAATCTCCTAACACTAAAACCCTATTATCTGAATCTTTTATAACTCTTTCTTTATCTCGAAAACCATTTGAATTGGATTTATAGATTACATCATAGCATGTTTTTTTTTGACGGTAAGTATGATTGGGAAAGTGACTCGTTCCAAAATCTTTGTTGTTATCAAACCAAAAACTCTGTGTATTTTCAAAAGTGTATGTTGGAGTTTCAATCTTTAAATTCTTTATATGTGTATAGATGCCAAGTGTTATCTCCAATAAAATAAAAGTAAGACCTAAAATAAAAGTGAATTTCTTTAAAGCACGGAGCACACGTTTTTTCTTCAACAAACTATAATTTATACAATAGATAATTCTAAAATAATAATATATATTGAATCTTTGAAAGAAAGGCACTAATAAATTAATTTTCTTTACTTTATATTATTTTTATCTCTTGTATATTATATTCCATATATTGGTCTCAATTAAATTTATTAAAACATATTAAATCCCTGTGATTAATAATTTATTAAAAAAAATAAATAAGCAACATTTCCCAAAGCATTACTCATTTGCTCCAGAATGGATTGTTCTTGGAGTTAACAATGTATGTAATTTACATTGTAAGATGTGTGATGTTGGAACTAAAACAACAGAAACTAATTTTGCCCAAAACCTAATTGGTACACATCCAATAAACATGCCTATTGAACTGATTAAAAAAACAATTGATCAAATGGCAACCTATTATCCTAATTCTAAATTAGGGTATGCTTTTACAGAACCTTTGGTATATCCTCATCTGGAAGAATCATTACAATATGCAAAAAGTAAAAACATAGAAACTTCTGTCACCACAAACGCATTAACATTAAAACAAAAAGCAAAAAAATTAGTTGACAGTGGTTTGGGTAATTTATTCGTTTCATTAGATGGACCACAAGATGTTCACAATGAAATTCGAGGTCACAAAAAATCATTTCAGAAGGCTATTGAAGGGATTGAAACTATTCTCGACTTAAATCCAAAATTGCCCATTTCTATATTTTGTGTGATCACAGAATGGAATATTGGACACCTTAAAACCTTCGCAGACTTCTTTAAGGAATATCCTTTGCAACAGATAGGTTTTATGCATACTAATTTTACACCTCAATATATTGCTGACCAGCATAATCTTCGATGGATGGACAATTATCCTGCAACTGCATCGAATATAGAGGAAATAAATATCGATAATTTCGATCTAAAATTACTTCTGGAAGAAATCTTAGCAATCCAAAATGAGACATATCCATACCCTATAAGTTTTTCTCCAGAAATTAGTTCAAAAGAAAAACTCGAAGAATTTTATCATCAACCAGAGAAAATCATTGGTAAAATGTGTAATGATGTATTTACCAATATTATGATAAAATCTGATGGAAGTGTCATTCCTGCACATGGCAGATGTTATAATCTAACATTAGGAAACCTACATCAAGATTCATTAAAAGAAATATGGAACGCAAAAATTCTTAAACAATTCAGATCTGATTTAATGAGCAACGGTGGTTTATTACCTGCTTGTAGCAGGTGTTGTAGTGCATTTTAATTATGAAAAACAATAAAATAATCATATTTAACCCTAGAAGTGCAGATTCTAAGCATAGAATTCCTAATACCATTTTACAGGTAGGAGCATCTATTCATGGAAAATATGAATACGTTTTTGTGGATGGAAATCTGGAAACCGATCCTTGGGAAACTATTAATTCCTATTTTAAAACTGGAGAGTTTAAATACTTCTGTTCTACAGTAATGCCTGGTCCACAACTAAAACAGGCTATTCCTTTCTCAAAAAAAGTTAAAAAGAATCACCCAAATGCTATTGTGATTTGGGGAGGTTATTTTGCCTCTAATCAATATAAAGTTTCTATTACTTCAGGCTATGTCGATTATATTGTAAATGGCCCTGGAGACAATACATTTCCCGAACTTTTAGAAGCTATAGAACTAAGAGATCAAGATCAAATAGGGTTAATTAAAAATCTCATTTACATTGATGAAAATCAAAAAATAATACAGACAGCTAAAGAGGCTTTATTAGATCAGGATAAGCTACCTCCACTACCCTATAAATTTTTAAATAATTTTTATCCTTTAGAAAATTATTTATCCAAAACTTTTTTAGGAAATAAAACCCTAGCATATCATTCTAGTATGGGATGTCCCTTTACCTGTTCTTTCTGTGCAGTAGTTCCCATTTATAATGCCAAATGGAAAGCTAAATCTGCTGAAACAGTCTATAATGATATTAAGTATTTCAAAGAAAATTACGGCATTGACGCTATAGAATTTCATGATAATAATTTTTTTACATCAAAAAAACGTGTTTTAGAGTTTTCTAAATTGATTATAAATGACAATATTCAATGGTGGGGAGAAGGTAGAATAGATACCATTAATCTATATAGCGATGACGATCTACAATTGATGAGAAAAGCAGGTTGTAAAATGTTTTTTCTTGGAGCAGAAACAGGAAATGACGAAGTCCTGAAACAGATGAATAAAGGCGGAACACAATCTGGTAAAATGATAGAAGAATTCGTCTTACGTATGAAGAAAGTAGATATCATTCCAGAACTTTCGTTTGTATTGGGGCTACCAGCAGAAACTGAACAAAAAGTATATAATCAAATTTTATGGGATATCAATTTCATCAAAAAGATAAAAAAAATAAACCCCAATGCAGAGATCATTATTTACCTCTATAGTCCTGTACCGACAGAAGGTTCTGAATTATATCAACAAATTATTGATGCTGGTTTTTCATTTCCAAAAACACTAGACGAATGGATTTCTCCTAGTTGGGAAAAATTTGATCTTCGGAAAAACCCATTAACTCCTTGGTTAACACCAAAAATGATAGACACTATCAAAAACTTTGAAACTGTCCTTAATGGTTATTACCCTACTGTGTCAGATTTCAGAATAAAAGGATACAAAAAACAGATGTTAAAACTGGTATCTGGATATCGCTTTAAATATGGATGGTATAAATTTCCTTATGAGATTAAGGTTTTACATAAAATCTGGAAATATCGTCAACCAGAAATTCAAGGATTTTATTCAGAATAAATGCGAAACCTTATAAAAAAAATAATTCACCCTTTTTTAAAAGTAGGAACAAATATTTTTTTCTCTATTCCTCAAAAGTATACTTATAAAGGAGTTAGTGTTATGGTTGTACCAGGAGTTTTTCCTCCTCATCATACTCTTAGCACAAAAATCCTTTTGGATTATATAAATAGTTTAAATTTAACTAGTAAATCATTCTTGGAATTAGGCTGTGGCTCTGGAATTATTTCATTATTTGCTTCTTCTAAAGGGGCCATTGTTACAGCTTCCGACATCAACCCTAATGCATTAGAAGCTTTAGCTGAAGCCTCTAAAAAAAACCAATTCCCAGTTGAGACTATATATTCTGATTTATTTACAAATCTATCAAATCTTCAATTTGAGTATATTATTATAAATCCTCCATACTACCCTAAACAACCTGTCAACATTAAAGAACATGCTTGGTATTGTGGTGAGAATTTTGAATATTTCGAAAAGCTGTTTATGCAACTTCCTAAATTTCTAAACAAATCGAATAATATTCTGATGATTTTATCTGAGGATTGTGCTATCGAAAAGATCAAACATATTGCTGTAAAAAATGATCTTATATTAAATAGTATTCTTGAGAAAAAAGTAATTAACGAGACAAATTATATTTTTAAAATAACATTCAATGAAAAAGTGGTTTAAAATCATTGGACTTAGTATCCGAAACACAGGAATTCTAATTATTATATTAGAATTATTTCTATATTTTCTATTTCAATATAATGATGTTAAACGCTATCGCAAAAATGTAGATTTCAAAATAGCATCTGGAGCTTATCAAGATTTAGACCCTAAGATCGTCAAAGATATGTATGATGAGTTATATACCATGGACAGTGAATGGGCTCCTTATGTTCATTTTCGTTTTAAAGAATCTACTGGTAAATATCAGAATATTGATAGTAATGGATTTAGAAAAACCTTAAACTATAATCTTAAAGATTCTAAAACGGCTTTTAAAATATTTTGTCTTGGTGGTTCGACATTGTTCGGAACTGGAGTGAGAGATGAGTATTCTATTCCTTCGAGGTTGTCACAGTACATCTATAATATGTTTCCAGATAAAAATATTGAAATCATCAATTTTGGTGCGCCTGGCTATACTAGAACTATTGAAAACATCTTACTACAATTAGAACTTTTAGCAGATCACAAACCAGACATGGTTATTTTTTATGATGGTGTCAATGAAATAATATCAGCCCAGGAGAACCGAAAAGCAGGATATCCAACGAATGCTTCAAATCGTAAAAATGAATTTAAAACAGGTTTCAGCTACGCTAAAAAAATTAGTTTATTATTTTCTTCCAGTAAAATAAAACGGATGATTACCTATTTGCAACTTAAAATTTTTAAAACTAAACCTATGGAGGTTGCTAACCCTGAAAATTTATCCTCACAAGTTGCCCAACAGTACATTAGATCCCTAGAAATAACTAAAGCCCTTGGCAAACAGTATGACTTTGAAGTATATAACTTTTTTCAGCCCATAATATACTTAAATAAGTCTTTAACTGAGCATGAGAAAATTATGTCCAAAAATGCTTTCCATTTTGAAAAATTATACTTTAATACGTATAAGAATATTTTAGAAAACTATGAATTAAAAAAAGACTCAACTTTTATAGATATTAGTTCCATTTTTGTAAAAGACACTCATACTATCTACACTGATTTTTGCCATATTGCAGAACGTGGAAACGATAGTATTGCAAAAAAAATATTTACTGTGCTTGAGCCTTCAATAGCAAAAAAAGGACTTAAAACAATGAATATACAAACGGAGAAACCACAGAGTTTTCAGTAAAGATTAATAGGGCTCCTAATAATATCAAAACTATTATAATAGGAATGAGCCAATATTTTTTTTGGCGCATTAAAAATTTTAGAAACTCTAAAAATATCCCTGATCTATTCATAACTAATATAGTTTTTCATAATCTATAGTTTCTTCTCTCTCAATCCACCCAGTAGTTACCTTCTTTTTATTTGTTATTTTTAAAATAAAAGCAATCGGACTAAACATTAAGTAGTATACAATCCCTAAAATAATAAAAGAACTGATCTCTCCCAAAATATTTCCTATAAATAACCAAATAAACAGGAAAGGGTAAAACACTCTGGGAAACACAAATAGAATAATCAATATCACAACTAATCCTACTACTATATATATTTGTTTAGGAGTAAATATTAATCCTTCTTTATAGATAGATACCCCACATATCAACACTAATAATACGACAATCAATAATCCGAATTGTCTTTGCTTTTTTGACGTATTACTATTATGATGAACAGTCTTAATATTTTCTTTAATCCAACTCATAATTTACTTGTTTAGAGAGTCTAGTACTCACTTCTTTATTTTTATTCTTTTCTATGATATAATTCCCCAATACTAGCACGTCCATCTCTGTCTGAAAAAAACATTTTAAAGCGTCTAGTGGAGATGCTACAATAGGTTCTCCTCTAACATTAAATGACGTATTTATCAAAATCGGACAAGAGGTTTTCTGTTCAAAAGTGGATATTAATCTATGTAATAAGGGATTTTCATCCTTATTCAAAGTTTGTACCCTAGCTGTCCCATCTTCGTGAATACAAGAAGGTATTTTTTCTTCCTTATCACTTCTAAAAGTAAACAACATGTACTTAGAAGGCGTAATATCAAAAAACCAATCCTTTGCCTTTTCTTCTAGTACAATTGGGGCAAAAGGTCGGAAACCTTCTCTTTTTTTAATACTTATATTCACATGTTTCTTCATATCTTCAAACAATGGACTGGCTAAAATACTTCGATTTCCAAGCGCCCTAGGGCCAAATTCCATTCTTCCTTGAAACCATCCTATTATTTTTTTATACTGCAGAGCCATAGCAACCGAATCACATAAAACAGTATCATTTTCTAAAGTGTAAACAATATTATATTTCTCTAAAACTGACAGAATCTCCTGAGCATTATAGCCTATTCCTAAATACGCCTGTGCTCCTAAAGTATTCGACATATATACTCTTTTATTGTTTTGATAATGGTAGTATCCTATATATGCTGCCCCAACGCCAGCGCCTCCATCTCCAGAAGCAGGTTGCACCCATATATTTTTAAAAATATCTTGAGCTAACAATTCTCCATTAGCTTTGCAATTTAGAGCTACCCCACCAGAGAGACAAACATTATCTAACAGGGTAATCTCTTTTGCATAACGAAGCAATTTGACGAGAAAATATTCAGTAATTGACTGTATAGAACTGGCTACATCACAATAAAAAGAAGTCATTTCTCCATCTGGTTTTCTAGAATTTTGCCCCAATACTTCACAAAATGCTTTATTAATAGTCGTTTTTCCTTTATCAAAGGAAAAATATTTAAGGTTTAATACGACTTCTGCTTGATTAGTGATAGTAACAAAATGTTCTAAAATTAATTCTTTATACACTGGTTTACCATAAGGAGCTAGCCCCATTAATTTATACTCACCAGAATTCACTTTAAAACCACAATATTGAGTAAAGGCACTATATAACAACCCAAAAGAATGCGGGTAATGCTGTTCTTTTATGATCTTTACTTTGTTTTCCTTTCCTATACCGATAGTAGTACAAGCTTTCTCTCCCACCCCATCAATAGTTACAATAGCACTTTCTATGTATGGAGATGTAAAAAAAGTAGCTGCTATATGAGATTCATGGTGTTCTGAAAATATAATCTTACCGTTATACTGAAGTTCTTTTTTAATGATTACTGGAATCCATAGCTTTGTCTTGATCCAGGTTTTGATTGATTTTCTAAAAAAATTAAATGCAAACGGAGCATTAGCTTGAATAGAATTAATAATTCTATCGAATTTAAGAAAGGGTTTTTCATAAAATACCACCAAAGTTATTGCCGAGATATCTATTTCTGCTTCTTTAAGGCAGAAATCAATTGCTTGCTTAGGAAAAGAAGGGTCATTCTTTTTTCTAGTAAAACGTTCTTCCTGTGCCGCAGCTATAATAGTACCGTCTTTAAGCAAGCATGCTGCTGAATCATGATAAAAAGCTGAAATCCCTAGAATGTACACGTTAATTAAATATTTTAGTTCTTAAATAATTAGCCAATTCTTTTTGTCCTTTCTGGTTTAAATGCGGGTCGTTTTCGTAATACAATCTATTACTAATACTATCTTGTTTTCTTAAAAAAGGAAGTGAGTTTAAAAACACAACATTCTCGAAGTTTTTAAAATCTTTAGAACTAGAATCGAAAAAAGGATAAGTTACTTTTTGAAATGAGATTCGATTATTAAATTTTGCTCCCAATTGTTCCATATTATTTAAATAAAAATCATTCACTTGCGAACAATGCGGCACAAATACAATAAAAACAGGAATTGTTTTGGGAATTGAATTTAGAAATTTTAAAAGTTCTCTCTTCCATATATCATACCTTTCTTTGAAATCACTTTCAAGAAAAATAGTTCTTTCTAAATAATTAGGATCTATATTGAATAATAACTTTTGACGAGCATTATATAGTTCAATAGAAAAAAAATTACTCAAAGCCCTAGTTTTTAGTGTATCGTATTTTTTAAGTCCCTTTAATTTTTGATTTAAATAAATTCCTGATTCAAAATAATCTGTGGCCTTCCAATAAAGATTTCTCAAGATAGATGTTTTTTTCCAATTTGAAAGATGTTTTATATCTAAAAGATCATTTCCAGTATATACCTGATAAATGATGTTTTTAGGGTTGTGCCTTTTTATTTTTTTTTCAACAAAAGTATTTACTTGTTTTATTCCCGTCCCTGGAATACTAGCATTTATAAAAGAAAAATCAGTTTTTTCCTTTTTTAGAATATTAATATAATTATTTTTATCTGCTGAAAAAGAATCTCCAAAAACAAGGAAATCAATTTTATCAGAGTTCAGGTCATTAGTATTGTTTAAATAGATGAGCTCAGCTTTATAAAAATCTATTACAGAAAATTGGTAAGCACATTCAAAAAATAGAAAAACAATACATGCTATTATACAAATTTTGGCAATTCTTTTAAGAAAACCAGATAGAAATTTCATTTTGAATTTTAAGAAAACAAATATAAAGAATAATGTTAAGTATATAAGATTCAATTAAAAACTACTATTCATAAAACAGTATCATTCATGTATAAGTATGATAAAAAAAGGGATGCAAAATCACACCTTTAGATTACTCCATTATTGTAAATTGTATATTTGTTTTTAATATAAGTTATATTCTCTCTTTTTTTTAAACCCTAAAATGCTATGAATTTTAAAAATTTAATTTATTTATTTACTACTACTTTACTACTTCTCAATTGTTCAAATGGAAGTGATGATACAGTCTCTCAACCAGACCCTAATTCCAATGGCATTACTTATGATGCCAATGTAAAAAATATTATTGGGGGTAATTGTTTACAATGTCATGGTAATCCAACTGCCAATGGTGCACCATTTTCTTTAACAACTTATACTCAGGTCAAAGATAAAGTAGATATCATATTAACCCGAATTAATAGTGCTTCCAGTCCTATGCCCCCTACTGGACAAATGCCTATAGGCAATAGAGATATTATTCAAAAATGGAAAGATGATGGTCTTTTAGAAAACTAATATTATGTGTTCTATTCTGCTTTGATTAGAAAGCAAATTAATTAGATGATACAAAAGAAATATTTCAACAAAAAAGAGAAGAATCCCACTTTATTTAAGTGTCTCTCCTCCTCTTAATAAGCCTAAATTACTGAACATTAATAGGTTATTTATTTTTTTTTATTAAAATTTTCACCAAAGCTTTTAATTCGTCTATTTCTTTAGATTGTTTTTTCAATTCTAAGTTTTGTTTTTCATTAATTTTATTTTGCTCAATAATATACAAAGTCAATTCTTCTATTTTTTCTTGTTGAATTTTTGCCATTTCTCCAAGTTCTAAACCATTTTTAGCTATTTCTTCAGCAGAAGGCACATTTGGTAAGTGTCCATTTTTATTAATATAAGACTCTAATTCTTTTAATAATGGTAATTCATAATCATCTTTAAAAACATAATCTGCCCATTGGCTTTGTAGTTGGACTTTAACTTCTTCACTTATTATTTTACCTCCTACAGCTAATTTATAACCAACTGGAGATAAATTTGTTCCAATGCTAATTCCTCCATTAATGTTCATGCGCATTTGCTCACCTACTCCTCGCATATAAAAAGTGAAAGGCAAGTTATTTGTATAGCTGATACCATTTCCATGTTGCTCATTAGAGCTAATCCAAAATTTTGAGTCACCTCCAACTACAGATAGATAAGAATTTGTATTGGAATGAAGTAGTAAAAATCCCGAATCTGACCCCAAACCTTCAGATCCCGATGAAGCTCCTATTAAAAGTTTATTTGAATCTTTAGAATATATTACTCCTTGATTATCGTAATTATGTTGAGCATTTAAACAAAAAACTGTTAGCATGAATAAGCAAAAAGTAAAAAATTGTAGTTTCATAAATTAATATTTTAAAAGTTAACAAAATTATTCTTCATAAAACTACTACTTATAAATGATATAAAAGTAAGGTTTTACCTTACTTTTTGTAAGGTTTTTGTTTTATTTTTAGTTATTAGTTATTAATTTCTTTTTTATCTTTTTCTAAAAAACTTTTCACTAAACCTTTTATCTCAACAATTTCTTTTTGTTGTTGAATTGTGTACAAGGTCAATTCTTCAATCTTTTAGAAAAGTAACTCTATTATAATAATAAAATGCCGCTTAAAGCGGCATTTTTCACAATTAACACAGCAAACTTTGAGTTTTTACTTTTTAATGAATTTTTCTGTCATTTCCTTAGTATCAGTCCATATTTTCAGGAAATAAAAACCATTTGAAAGTTCTGAAACTTCAATGTTACTTTTAGTTACTTTTAAATTAGATAATACTCTCTTACCACTAATATCATAAATCCCATAACCTCTTATTATATCATCATTTTTCAAAGAAACATTTAAATAATCCTGTACTGGGTTAGGTATAATTTTAAATCTGTAATCAGATTTGGATAAGTCATTAATACTTAAAGGATCATCTTGCCTAACATAAACACCATAATCATCAGCCCGTTGTGCCTCTCCTTCTCCACATTCATTAGGGGCTTCCCCATAATTCGAAATCACTCGCATTCTCAATAAAGTATTTAATGTTGCTGTTACAGGAGGTGTTACACTTGTTGTTGCATCATGAAGTCCTGGTGAATCTCCTGAAACACTATCGGTTAAAACGAGCTCGCTAACTCCATTTACATTAGAGGCCTCAAAACTTCCGCTGTTATCCCAATCAATCCATACTTCTAAATACTGTCCTTTATCTTTTCTTCTGGATTTATAACTTACATTTAAATTGTAAGAACTTCCAATACTAACCATCGTATTTTTAGAACAGCTATAATCCTGTAAAGCACCAACAGGTATAGCAGGCTCCGTTTTATTGTTTAAAGTGTTAAATGAAATATTAGTTACTCCAATACCAAAGCGACCTTCATTGGTACTGGAAACAGTACATGTTCCTATAATACCTGAGTTAACAACAATATTATCGGTTTTAGTCAAACTTCTTGCACCCAAATCATTCGTTACTGAAAGCGTTACATCGTATGTTCCTAAATTATTAAAAGCAATTGTTGGATTTTGATCTGTAGAAGTATAAGGAGTATCAACACCATTATCAAAAGTCCAGAGAAATGTTATATCATCGTACGCTTCATTTGTAAAAGAATTTGGGGTGCAACTAGATATGTCTGTAAACATTAATGTGCTGCCTAAACACACGCTAGATCCTTCAGATATAAAGTCAACTGTAGCTATTGTAGGTGGAGTCAAAGCAGGACTCGTAAGAAAGGAAGCCCTCGGTCCTGCTAATGCATCGATTACCACTTCTCTTTGTCCACCAGTAAACTCTGTAGCACATCCTGTATAATCCATATAATTATGCATATGATCCTGGTGTGTCCCTGAACTCCTCCTAAAGTTTGTATCAGGATTTATTATTTGATTAAATGTAGGATCACACATATTAGCGTCATTATTATCACAATCTCTATAAATAGAAGGCGTTATTGATGATGTTCTGATATGCTTTGGTGTGTCTGCGATACCATCATCCCCACATACATTATTATCTGGGTCATCCCCATTAAAAGTATGCCTTAAATTAAATGCATGCCCCATTTCATGTGCCCATACATGATTTGATTCATTTAAATAAGAGCAAATTAATACAACAGAACCATCATAAGGTTGTCCATGTTGAGATGGATAAAAAGCGTATCCCGCCACAAATTTACCTTCAGTATAGCAATTTTTATTATCTATTTCATCAACTATCCAAACATTATAATACTTTGTAGGATCCCAAATACTATATTCTTTGAGTGAGTTTATGCCTCCACCTGGGGTATGATCTGGTATACCTCCAGACTCTCTTCTATTAACACCATTACTTACATAAGCTGGAACACCACTCATGTCTACACGGTCAATACCATTAGTACAGTTTCCTCTTGGATCTTGAACTGCTAAAGCAAATTCAATTTTCATATCCACACCGCTTCCATCTCCTTTTGAACCTGAAATTTTTCTCCAATAATTATTTAAACTTTTTATCCCTCTTCTTACATCTTCATCAGAAATATTAGTCCCTGTACCTAGTATCTCTCCTTTATGCATAACATGAACAACTACTGGCACTTGCCTTATACCGTTAGGTGATGTTCTCCTTTGTACACTAACATTTTTAGCAGATTGAATGGATTGCTTATGGCGCACTTTATACTGTGCATCATTTTTCATTTTTTGATTATGAAAATAATCCGTTCCACAAAAATCAGAATTAACTGAATATTTTTTTGTTTTCGAAACTTCCTTTTCTGAATCATTAGAAGAACTTACAGGCTTCATTACCTGTGCACTTACTGTAAAACTAAAAAAAGTAAAAATGAAAATTATTGATAAAAAATAATGACAGATTTTCATAAGATTTTGAGGGTTAAAATTTATAGTAAACGTTATACAAAAGTATAACGTTTACGCACACAAAAACCCTCCAAAAAATAATAAAAATTCGCAAAAAATTTAAGTTAAAAGCCTTAATAAAAAATGCCGCATAAAGCGGCATTTTTTATTAAATATTTAGAATGAATTATTTACTCAAGTACATTTTTCGTCTAGAGTACAAATCGTAAAATTCATCATCCTTCAAACTATCAATGAATAATATACTTTCCCCTGTACTTTTCATTTCTGGTCCCAATTTCTTATTCACATTAGGGAACTTATTAAAAGAGAATACAGGTTGCTTAATAGCATATCCTTCTAGTTGTGGTTTAAAATTAAAATCTTTTATCTTCTTTTCACCAAGCATCACTTTAGTCGCATAATTAACATAAGGCTCTCCATAAGCTTTCGCTATAAAAGGTACTGTTCTGGAAGCTCTTGGATTTGCTTCGATGATGTAAACTGTATCATCTTTAATAGCAAATTGAATGTTAATTAAACCAACCGTATTTAATGCCAAAGCAATTTTCTTGGTATGGTCTACTATTTGTTGCATTACCAAATCTCCAAGGTTAAACGGTGGTAACAAAGAGTTACTATCTCCCGAATGAATACCACATGGTTCTATATGCTCCATGATACCTATAATATAGACATTCTCTCCATCACAAATCGCATCGGCTTCAGCCTCAATAGCACCATCTAAATAATGATCTAAAAGCAACTGATTTCCAGGCATTCTGCTTAATAAATCAACTACATGTTTTTCTAATTCTTCTTTATTGATAACAATCTTCATCCCCTGACCTCCAAGGACATATGAAGGACGTACTAAAATTGGAAAATCTAATACATCTGCAATAGCTGATGCCTCGTCTGCTGTTGTAGCAATATCAAACTGTGGGTAAGGAATGTTATTCTCTTTTAAAAGATTTGAGAACAAACCTCTATCTTCCGCTAAATCAAGTGATTCAAAACTTGTCCCTAAGATTTTAACACCATATCGAGATAGTTTTTCAGCTAATTTTAAAGCTGTTTGACCTCCTAGTTGCACAATAACACCTTCAGGTTTCTCATGCTTAATAATATCATAAATATGCTCCCAAAAAACAGGCTCAAAATATAATTTATCGGCAGTATCAAAATCTGTTGAAACAGTTTCAGGATTACAGTTAATCATGATGGTTTCGTAACCAGATTCAGACGCAGCTAATACACCGTGCACACAACAATAATCGAACTCAATCCCCTGTCCTATTCTATTGGGTCCAGATCCTAAAACAATAATTTTCTTTTTGTCTGAAACGACACTTTCATTATCTGCATACCTATTACCGTCTGCGGTTTCCATATCACTTTCGAACGTGGAATAATAATATGGTGTTTTGGCTTTAAATTCTGCAGCACAAGTATCCACTAATTTGTAAACACGATTAACACCTAATGCTTCTCGTTTGTTATAAACCTGACTTTCTAAACAACCCAACATGTGTGCTATCTGTCTGTCGCCATAACCTTTTTGCTTAGCTTCTAACAATAAATCTTTTTCTATAGTATCAATAGTGAAGGTCGCAATTTCATTTTTAAGAAAATGTAGTTCTTCATATTGTTTCAAGAACCACATATCTATTTTTGTGATCTCATGAATTCTACTTAATGGAATCCCCATTTGAATGGCATCATAAATAATAAAAACACGATCCCAAGATGCATAAGTAAGCTTCTCTATAATTTGATCGTAATTTTTATTTTCTTTACCGTCTGCACCTAGTCCATTACGTTTAATTTCTAACGATTGGGTTGCTTTATGAAGTGCTTCTTGGAACGAACGCCCAATTCCCATCACTTCACCTACAGATTTCATTTGAAGTCCTAAAGTCCTATCTGAACCTTCAAACTTATCGAAATTCCAGCGTGGTATTTTTACAATCACATAATCTAAAGTAGGCTCAAATAAAGCTGAAGTAGATTTTGTAATCTGATTTTGTAATTCATCTAAATGATACCCAATTGCCAGTTTAGCTGCTACTTTTGCAATAGGATATCCTGTTGCTTTACTTGCTAATGCAGAAGAACGTGAAACACGTGGGTTAATTTCAATCGCAATAATATCTTCGTTTTCATCTGGAGAAACGGCAAACTGAACGTTACAGCCTCCTGCAAAATCACCGATACTTCGCATCATATGAATAGCCATATCACGCATTCTTTGATACGTTCTATCACTTAATGTCATTGCTGGTGCTACTGTTATAGAATCACCTGTATGTATCCCCATAGGATCCATATTCTCAATAGAACATATAATAACAACATTATCATTAGCATCTCTAAGCAGCTCTAATTCATATTCTTTCCAGCCAATCAATGCTTTATCTATCATAACCTCATGAATTGGAGAAATTTCCAAACCGCGGGTTAATAATTCATCAAAATCTTCTTCTTTATGTACAAAAGAGGCTCCTGCACCTCCTAAGGTATAGGATGCTCTTATAACTAAAGGAAAACCAAATTCTTGAGCAATTTCTTTCCCTTTTAAATAAGAGGTTGCCGTTGCTTGAGGTGCCATTGGAATACCAATTTTAAGCATCAGTTCTCTAAACTGTTCTCTATCTTCAGTAATATTTATAGCGGCAATATCAACCCCAATAATATCAACATTAAAATCATCCCAAATACCTTTTTCGTCAGCTTCTATACATAAATTTAAAGCTGTTTGTCCGCCCATAGTAGGTAATACAGCATCAATTTGCGGATGTTCTTTTAAAATTTTAATAATCGATTTTGTATTCAGCGGAAGCAAATAAACATGATCAGCCATAGAAGGATCTGTCATGATGGTTGCTGGGTTAGAATTAATAAGAATTGTTTCAATTCCATCTTCTCTAAGTGATCTCAAAGCTTGCGTTCCCGAGTAATCAAACTCACATGCTTGTCCAATAACAATAGGACCCGAGCCAATAATTAGTATCGATTTAAGTTTTGAATTTTTTGGCATTTTTTACTAGTTATGTGGTGTATTATAATTTATTACAAAAATAATCATCAGCAGATATAAAAAAAGGCGTTACACTTAAGTAACACCTTTAAAATATCAACAATTGTTAATCATTATTTCTTATGTCTTGTTTCAGATGACACAGATAATTTTTTTCTTCCTTTAGCTCTTCTACGTGCTAATACCTTTCTGCCATTAGCAGAAGCCATTCTTTCTCTGAAACCGTGTTTGTTTCTTCTCTTTCTTTTAGAAGGCTGAAATGTTCTTTTACTCATTATCTTGTATCTTTAAAATCTGAATTGTATTTTTTCTAATGTTTGGACCTTCTCCAAAACCGAGGGCAAATATACAAAGCCTTTATTACTTTGCAAACCATTTTTAGAAAAATATTTTTAATTATTTTTTTGATTAAAATATTCCTTGTTAAACCTTGGATCGTTTAGATCCTTCAATACTTTTTTGTTAAATATCTATGGGCTACTTTTAATAAAAATTTAGTTTCTTTGCAGTCTAAAACAAAAAAAGGTCTTATTATTTAAGTAAAAATAAAGCCTACTCACATTATAAACTTATTAAAATGTACAATAAAATTATAAAACTAATTATAGCTGCGGGTATTATTGCATTTGCTGTGTATCAATTTACTGAAGGCAATATAGGCAATGGTATTATGTTTATACTCCTCTCTTTAATTTTTGTATTCCTTTATTTTAAAAATGAGTTTATTTTATTAGCTTTTTTAAGATTACGTAAACAAGATTTTGATGGTGCAAAAAAATGGCTCAATAAAATTAAAAATCCTGAATCTGCTTTAGTAAAGAAACAACAAGGGTATTATAATTATTTGCATGGTATTATGGTTTCACAAAGTAATATGAATGATGCCGAAAAATATTTCAAAAAAGCTATTTCATTAGGATTATCTATGGATCATGATTTGGCTATGGCAAAATTGAATTTATCTGGTATTGCCTTTTCTAAGCGCAGAAAGCAAGAAGCTCAAAAACTACTATCTGAAGCACAAAAACTGGATAAACAAGGTATGTTAGCCGACCAGATAAAAATGATGAAACAAAATATGAAACGCTCACAAATGCCAAATCAACATTATGGTAGTGGTGGTTCTTTAAGAGCTCAAAAAAGAAGAGGATAAAAATATTATTTATCCTCTTCTTTTTTTGGTAGTTTTCTTCTTTTTATTGCACATTATAATAGCCCTTTTTAGGGATATCGATAGTATACAATTTCTTTGATTTATTATTTAAATGCGATTCACGCAACCAAGGGTTATGAAGTTTTAATAATTTGTAATTAATACCAAAATTTTGTGCAAATTTTGAAAAATCGGTTACTGTGGTATCTACTTCAACTTTATAAGTCGGGATATCGGTATATAAATCTTTATCTCTAAAGTTAAATCCATATTTTTTAGGGTGATTCATTATTTCTTTTAAAGCAACAATTCTAAACATATAACGTCCCGTTTCTTCATTCAGCAACAAATCGTAATAATTAGAAACTTTTTGTTCTTTTAAACGTCTTCTAACCCCTGCATTACCTGCATTATATGCAGCTGCAGCCAATGTCCATGATCCTAATTGAGCTTTAGCCCTTAGTAAATATTTACAAGCTACGTGAGTCGCTTTCTCTAAATGGTAGCGTTCATCTACATTATTATTGATTTCTAGTCCGTTCTCTCTACCTGTTACTTTCATTATTTGCCAAAAACCCCGAGCTCCTGCTGGTGATACGGCATTGGTTAACCCACTTTCTATAACAGCTAAATATTTAAAATCATTTGGAACTTCATATTCCTCTAAAATAGGTTCTATTATTGGGAAATACTTACCTGCACGTTTAAACAATAATAAACCATTAGATTGCCAATACGTATTCACTAGCAATTCTCTATCCATCCGCTCTAAAATATCAGGGTTTTTAAGCGGCATTGGTTCTCCTGCAAAATTTAAATCATCTGGAACTTGTAATGCATAAACATTATAATCATTAATTAATTTTTTTTCGAAATTTTCATTTGTTGGGGCGTCTTGTAGGGCATTAATAAATAGGGCTGATAAACTTAGTAATCCCACAAACGCTAACATTCTCTGTACTATCTTCATTTTTAATAAGTTTTGCTTAAAGGTAAAATTTTTATTTAGTTTTCTAAAATTATACGCGGTAAATTCTCATTAAACCATTTATATTTATTGATAATCATAATATGTGTGCCATTCTTTATAGGGATACAATCTGTTATGTTTTTTATAGGAAACATAGCATCGTTGTCTCCATGAATATGTATAATATCTGATTGACTTTCGTTTTGATTCCAACAAACTATTTGTTTAATAGCCCAACTTAAATATTTACTATCATTAACTGATAAATATTTCTTGTACAAATCGATACGCTTCTTTAAATAGTTACCAAAAGCATATTTTGCAAGCAAATCAATATTACTAGCCAATTGTGTTGGTACTAATGCATATGCCTTTATCTTTTTTGCTAACACCAAATGTGTAGGCAATTCATGCATGGATTTAACACTAGATACTATAATGAGTTTCCTAACATTTATATGTTTCCTAATTTCCTGTACCAATATACCTCCAAACGACACACCCAATAACACAATATTCTCATGTTTAATATTTTTAATCATTCGTAATGCATAATCACTAATCGATTCATCATCAATTGGTAAAATCCATTGAAGCCAGTGAACTTTGAATTGATCTTCTGGTAATTTAATATATTCGAAAATCGTTGGACTGGCTGCCATTCCTGGCATTAAATAAACATGTATAATGTCTTTGTTCATTTAAACAATAGTTTTAGTTTCATAGTAAATAGTCTTTAAAATTTAAATAACCGTATTCTAATGGTTTATTTTATAAGGCATTAACCTTATTTTAACTTTAATATGACAATTTTTTTTTGTACTTTTGCAAAACAAAGTTATATAAATAGTGCTCACTATTTAAGATTCCTAAGAAATAAAACAAAAATTACCATGGTTGAAGCTGCAGAACTAATTGATAATGATTTTTTACGTCAATTTGAAATAAAAATTGATGACCATTTAGCTAAAATTGAATATTCTTTACAAGAAAGGAAGATTTTTTTAACAAAGCTTATTATACCAGAAGGCATTAAAGACCAAGACTTCAGTAAAGAATTTTTAGAAGCTGTATTTGAACAAATCCAAGAACGTAATTTAAGTATTGTACCTACAAGTCCTGAAATTGCTAAGTTTGTGAGAAGCAATAGAAAATATAAGCGTATGCTCCCTGTTGGATTAAGAATTTAATTTTGATATAAAAAATACTAACCATAAAAAAATCCGAAACTATTAGTTTCGGATTTTTTGTGTTCTATAAATAAGTCGCGTTACTATTTATTGCTTAGTATATACTAATGTTAAATCCTTGGTAGCTAATACTTCTGTAAAATCTTCGTTATATATTTTTAAAGCGTCTTTAATCACACAAAACAATTGGTTACCAATTATAGTAGACTCCTTATCATTAAATGTAACAGTATCTATATTTTGAGAATAAGTTGTAGCAAAACCAATAACACCTTGCTTATCGCATGTGACATTAAACATATAATTGTTTGTAGTCCCTTCTTGTAAAATAATAGTTATCTCTGGATTAAAAGTTTTATTTGAAGCTACTACACCATTCGCTTCAAAAATTAAAGTTTCATTGTTTGTGCATTCAATTTCATCCAAAATATTAGTACTAGCGATGCCATCATCATTAATATCAAATCCATCAGCAACATTCCAAGCCGTTAACTTCCATGTACCCACAATGGATATATCACCACTATCCTCCTCAGAACAACCTGTCAGGAATAATGCAAAGCATAAAAGAAAGAATAACTTATTCATATTTTGGGGCACAATTAACTCGCGTAAAAATATAGCGCGTCGTTATATTTCCACAATAAATAAGTCAAAGTGAGTAAAACTTTAGGTAATATGTAGAAAATACCTTCTTTGTATTAAAAATATCACAAAAAAAATAATGATAATTACCGTTTTCTAGTTTGAAAACACTTTAGTGAACTCAAACCTTACTAAACCATCAGCATCAATTTTCGTAAGATCTACCTGATGTAATGTATTAATTAATTGGGGGTTCCAAGGTGTTTTTACTTTAACATAGTTTTCGGTAAACCCATGAATATAACCTTCCTTATTTTCACTTTCAAATAATACCGTTCTTGTAGTTCCTATTTGACTTTCATAAAAAGCACGCCGTTTCTTAACAGATAAGCCTCGTAACATTTTGCTGCGTTTACTTCTTACATTATTTGGTATAACCTCAGTCATTTCTGCAGCTTCTGTATTATCACGTTCTGAGTATGTAAATACATGTAAATACGAAATATTTAATGCGCTTAAAAAATTATAAGTTTCTAAAAAGTGTTCATCCGTTTCTCCTGGAAAGCCAACAATAACATCTACACCTATGCAGGCATGAGGCATTACTTCTCTTATTTTTGAAACACGGTCTACATACAATTCACGCATATAACGGCGTTTCATTTTTTTAAGAATTTCGTTACTTCCAGATTGCAATGGGATATGAAAATGAGGTACAAAAGCTCTCGATTTAGAAACCAAATCAATTGTTTCATTTTTTAAAAGATTAGGCTCGATAGACGAAATTCTTAATCGTTCAATACCTTCAACTTTATCTAATTCGGTAACTAAATCTAAAAAAGTATGTTCATGTTTTTTATTACCAAATTCTCCTTTTCCATAATCACCAATATTAACACCTGTGAGAACAATTTCCTTTATATTTTGCTTAGAAATTTCTTTAGCATTTTTTAAGACATTTTCCATGGTATCGCTTCGTGAAATACCACGTGCCAATGGAATGGTACAATATGTACATTTATAATCACAACCGTCCTGAACTTTTAAAAACGCACGGGTTCTATCTCCAATGGAATAACTTCCTACATAAAAATCGGCGTCTTCTATTTCACAAGAATGTACATGTCCAAAATCATTTTTAGAAAGATCATTTAGATAGTCTGTTATTTTAAATTTCTCGGTAGCTCCTAAAACCAAATCAACACCATAAACATCTGCCAATTCTTGAGGTTTTAATTGCGCATAACACCCTATTGCAGCAACAAATGCATCAGAATTTGCTTTCTGAGCTTGCTTTACAATTGTTTTAAAACGTTTGTCCGCATTCTCAGTAACCGAACAGGTATTAATTACATAAATATCTGCTTTTTCAGAAAAGTCTACACGGTCAAAGCCTTCATCTGTAAAACTCCTAGCAATGGTTGATGTTTCTGAAAAATTCAGCTTACAACCTAAAGTATAAAATGCGAGTTTTTTCTTCATTTATTGTGTTTCATTTCCTTTACGAAGGAAATGTATTTATATTTACTTGTTTTCTAACTTAAAAGCCTGCAAATTTACGGAATTGAGACAAGTAATACAATCTAAGTCTGAAGACTTAAAATAAAAGCCAATAATTTATAATAACAAATGACAAAAGTTGAAGCGCGAATTAAAGAAGTGTCTACTTTTTTTGAAAATAAAGACACTTTTTTAGGGTATCGAAAACTTATGGATTGTGCTATCGATACACAAAATTTAGATATTTATAATGACGTAATTACCCTTACTGATTGGAAAGAAAAATTCCCAAATGAAGAAGATGAACTCATAAAAAGAAGCCTTCAGATTCTAAATAAAATCTCCAAAATTCCAATTGAGGCATATAATACTAAAACACCTGTTGTTGTTGGTTCAAATATTACTAAAAGTTATGGTACAAACCGCTTTTCATTAGGCCCTATTTCTATTAATATTCACAAAAGCGATGTGTATGGTTTAGTAGGGGAAAATGGTAATGGCAAAACAACATTATTAAGAATTTTGGCTAAAGAACTAAAATATAACGAAGGTTCTTTGGAATTTAATTTTGATAAGGAATTTAATAGCGACTATGACTTACGCTCTAATTTAGTGTACATACCACAAAGAACAAAAAAATGGTACGGTAGTCTTAAAGACAATTTAAAATTTGTTTTATCAAATTACGGCATAAGCCCCAAAGAAAATGAAACCAGAGTATTAATGATGATTGCTCGGTTTGGTTTATGGAATTATAAGCATTTAAAATGGCATGAGTTATCTTCTGGTTATAAGATGCGTTTTGAATTGGCAAGAACCTTATTAAGACAACCTGAATTATTGCTTTTAGATGAACCTTTAGCCAACTTAGATGTACTAGCTCAACAGGTTATTTTAGAAGATTTAAAATCTATTTGTAATTCTATAAATAATCCGATTGCATTAATATTAAGTTCTCAGCAATTATATGAAGTAGAAAAGGTATCTGATAAAGTCATATACCTTAAAGATGGGATTTATAAAGAGCAGGAAAATGAAAATACAGATACAACAACTAAAAATTATTTAATTGTAGAAATTGACTGCAATTGTGACAGAGATAAACTCAAGCAAATTTTCACTGATTTAAACCTTGAAAAACTCATCTTTAACGGGGGAATTTTTATTGCTTATTTTCCTCTTGAGATAGCTTTTCCTCTAGTTCTTGAGACTTTAGGAAAGCACAAAATAGATGTTATTTATACGCGTAACATAACAAAATCTACAAGACGTTTCTTTGTTTCTTAAAGCTAAATCAATGAAAAAATTTATATATAAAACGAATCAATATTTACTCGAAAATCATCCTATAATTTGGAATACAAAATTATTATGGGCCTTAACTACTGCTATATTTTTGCATGGGTTATTCTTTATTTTTGGATTCTTAGTTATTACTAATCCTGAGGTTTTAAGTGAATATGGGGCTAAATCTATCTTTTTTGAAAATGGCACCGTCTATATTAGCATTATCTTATCTATCTTAATACTTGTTATATGGCTTATTTTCATGTTTAAAAATAATGCCTTCAAAAGCTTTTACCCAACTTCTAGATTAAAATTGTTTAAACATTTTTTAATTTATTTAATAATCACTTTCTTTTCCACAACATTTTACATTTCATATAATTTTGGTGTTAAATCCTATATATCATTTACTTATAATGATGAAAGCGTAGAAAAAGAAATTATTATTTCAAATGCTGCAGCATTATTCTTTTCTAAGAACACTCTGGATTATACCATTAATCAACGTAGTTACCCACCCCCATTCAACACCTTATATTGTGAAACTTATAATGGAATAACTCAAAATAGAGATAGTTTATCTTTAAATTTCTTAGACTACCACTATAGTTTTTACACACTTTATAAAAAACAAAGGAATACAAACCAAGAATTAATAGATAGCACCTATAAAGGCTATGTTTATTATAAAACAAAAGACACCATCAGGACTTATTTTTATAAAGATTCTATTTTCGATATTTCACCTTATTTACAGACAGTAAACCCTAGTTATTTTAATTATTCAAAATCCTTTTATCAATCCAAAAAAAATAAATCAGGACATGATGATATCCAATATAATTACACTGATTATAGTGATTACGATTATGACAATTTCAATTATTTAAAGGGGTTCAATGAAGATTATGAGGCATGGAATAAGTCAAATTATGATCTTTTAAAACGAAATGACCCAAATGAAATTAAGCAATTATTATCTGATTTTTTAATGATTTGCAATCAATATGAAATTAAACATAATCTAACTGCTGATGATTGGTTTGGTATTGTTTATCATCCAGATAACAACTTCGAATTAAAAAATTTAATTCGAAATGAACCCAAACTAGAATTACAATATGGATCCAGTGAACCTAAAACAGCTCTAGACACTTTTTACAAAAATCATATCACAGACTATTATTTAGATAATGATTCTTTATATCAAGTCTTTGAAAACATTGAAGATATAAAAGATAGCAATCCTTTTTTAGAAAGTATCCATCTTTTTATGTGGTTCACTTTCTTCTTCTCGGCTTTGGTTTTTATGTTTAGAATTACGGGCTTAAAACCGCTACTCTTTACAATTATAAGTATTGGAGTACTAACTATATTTGTAATATCACTATCTGTTCTTTATGCGTATATGACCAAATATAATGATAAAAATGTCGGGTATTTTGCATCATACCTAACCATTGTATTAGGTTCAATTATTTTATCTATTCCCTTATTTTATACAAAAAAAGTAAAAAAACTTATTGTAGCCATTTGTTTAAACATATCTCTTATTGGTTTTATACTTTATATTTTTCTAATAATTACAACAATATCTTTACACCAATCTGCGGCATGCATTGGAAATTATTCATTTTTAGATGATAACACTTGTTTTAATTTATTGAACAGTTTAGGAATACATTGGAGTTATGTTTTATTTATAATTAATTTGTTCTTTATATACCTTTATTCTCGTGTGATTAAAAACTGGAAAGCATTACCTGAGGGGTAAAAACAACTATTTAAATAATTTGCGCCTAATGAAACTAATGAGTACCCAATATTTGACAATTTCTTTTTTTTTAACATGTTTTACTTTACTGTTATGCTCCTGTGCAGATAAGAGATTAGTAAACAAAGACCATTTAGTTTTCAGATACAATGAACATGCAAATATAAACACTTTAGATCCTGCATTTTCTAGAACTTTACAGGATAATTCGGTTTGTAATCAATTATTTAATGGCTTAGTTCAATTAGATAACAATTTAAATATCCTTCCATGTATAGCCAAAAACTGGAGTACTTCGGATGATGGACTAACTTACGAGTTTATATTGAGGAACGACGTCAATTTTCACAAGCATGAATTATTTGGAAAAGATTCTACAAGAGTGGTTGTTGCAGAAGATTTTAAATATAGTTTCAACCGATTAAGAGATGAAAAAATTGCAGCGCCTGGAAGTTGGGTTTTAAATAAAGTAGATGATTTTGAAGCCATTAATGATACCGTTTTTCAGATTAGTTTAAAGCAACCATTCCCAGCTTTTATAGGTTTATTAACTATGAAATACTGTTCGGTTGTTCCAAAAGAAATTGTGGAACATTATGGTATTGAATTTAGATCGCATCCCATTGGTACAGGGCCTTTTAAATTTAAACGTTGGGAAGAAAATATCAAACTGGTTTTTAGAAGAAATCAGCATTATTTTGAAAAAGATGAAACTGGTAAATCATTACCCTACTTAGAAGCCGTAGCACTTACTTTCCTTCCCGATAAGCAAAGTGAGTTTTTACAATTTGCACAAGGTAATATAGACTATATAAAAGGTTTAGATGCATCATATAAAGACGAATTATTAACTGCAAACGGACACTTACGTGACTCCTATGCCGAGACTGTTAATATGATTCGTGGTCCCTATTTGAACACAGAATACTTAGGGTTCTATTTAGATTCTAAAACACCAGAAATTCAATCCGTACTAATAAGAAAAGCTGTGAACTATGGGTTTGACAGAAAAAAAATGATGATTTATTTACGTAATGGTATTGGCAATCCTGCCAATGGTGGCTTTATTCCAATAGGATTACCTGGTTATAATAAATCTATCGGGTTTTCTTATCAACCAGAAAAAGCAAAACAATTAATAGAACAATTCAAAAAAGAAAGTGGCATTACAAATCCAGAAATCACTCTAGTTACAACAAGTAATTATTTAGATTTTTGTGAATTTATACAACGAGAACTTGAAAAAACAGGGTTAATCATTAATGTTGATGTTATGCCTGAAGCTACTTTAAGGTCTGCGCGATCTAATGGAAAAGTAGATATGTTTAGAAGCTCTTGGGTTGCAGATTATCTGGATGCCGAAAACTATTTATCAATATTTTATAGTAAAAATTTCGCGCCTAACGGTTCAAACTATTTTCACTTTAAAAATACATTATTTGATAGTTTGTATAACAGAGCCTTTGCTATTACCAATATTGAAGAAAGAAAACATTTATATACGGCCATGGATTCTATAGCCATGCAAAATGCTATTATGGTACCGTTGTTCTATGACGAAGTCGTTCGCTTTACCAGAAAAAATGTTTCTGGGCTTGGTATTAACCCTATTAATTTATTGGATTTAAGACAGGTTAAGAAGTATTAGCATCATTCCTTATTTTATGTTCTTTTACAATTCCTAAAATTAGTAGATATACAGATATACCATACAACAGCATAATCAAAATATCCTGCATTGGTAAATCTAATCTAAATGTTTTTATTGCCATCATACTCTCACAAAGTATATAAAAAATCACACCAAAAAACACATATAAATAACTAACTCTATCTACGACACCTCTTCTCAAAAAGGCAAATTGCATTAGTAATAGTGATATAAAAAAACTAAGTAATGCTGGCACAAAAAAATTCTTTATACTATTATAAAGTAAACTTACGATGAAAACGGTATAGGCAAATAGTACTATAGAAAAAGGAATGAGTCTAATAATATCAAAATCCGATCTATGAGAAAGTCGTAAACCTATAAAAATTTTTGCTAAACCGAAAAGAAATAAACTAACACAAAAAAAAATAATATTAGTATGTTCTATTATAAGTATATCTCCTAAGAGAAAACTAGACAAGCCCAAGGTCACCCATAACTTTTTTTTCTTTCTCTTTTCTGTAGTATTAAAATAATAATATAACAATAAAAATATTGTTATGGGTGGTTTAGAAATGTAACGATATGGAAAGGAAGGAAGATTTAACTTAACTAAAATATCTATAGCTAAAATAACAAAAAAAAGAATACTGAATTTTTTTTCGTTTTTAAAAATATGCAACACTGTTTATCGTTTTTGGGGCAGGGATAAAAATTCACATAACTTAAAAAGTTACAAGCAACAGCAATATAAGAAAATAATTACGTTTTAATCAAGTAGAGCAAAATTAAATTCCTTAATTAAAATAATACAAAAAAAGAAGTTATTTTATTCAGGAAGTATCTAAATATTTTCAACAAAACAAATATATTTTACTTCAAATCATTATTCCTTTTTATTTTATAAAAAACTAATTATTCGTCGATATTTTTACCAATATCTTGAATTTCATCTTTTACAACAACTACTGTTTTTTTCCATTTTTTCTCTAACAGAATGTAAAACAAATACACCGCTCCAAGTCCGAATGGTAAGGATATTAGTGATATCATTAGACTATTTTCAAGATCTATATCCATTATTCCTAATGAGATAATAATCCCCAAAATTATTCCTGTCGAAAAAATTCCTACATAATAAACAACAATACTTAATATCGCATACAACCACTTATTTTGTTTGTATTCTTCCGATAAATCATAAAATCTTTTTCCGATAAAATAAATGAGTAAAATTCCTAACATAAAATATTTTTAGTTTTGTTTAAAATAATAAATATCATCATCCCCTTCGCCTTCAGGGCGTTTTGATGAAAAGTAGCCTGTTTTATTTTCAGTATCGATAATCAAACAAAAATCATCTTGTTTACTATTCAATGGTTTTGGTAACTTTATAGCTTTTTCAAAAGTACCATCTTCATTCATAATACTTTTATAAATATCGAATCCACCAAAACCATTAGGTCTATTTGAAGCAAAATACAAAGTATTATCAGCACTCATGAAGGGAAACATCTCTCGACTATAAGAGTTAACTTTACTTCCTAAATTTTTCGGTTCACCATAAATACCATCATCAGAGACATCTACCTTAAAAATATCAGAGCCCCCTCTGGTCGTCTCCTTTCCGCCTCTAATATTAGCTGTAAAATATAAAGTTTTCCCATCTTTACTTAAAGCAGGATGTGCGTAAGAATATTTGGGTTTACAGAATGGCAATACTTTAAAATTTGTCCAACCCAGACCTTCTACAAACTCCCCTACCGCAATATGAAAATTAGCGTCGTTGAAATTGCCTTTTGGCCTATTTTTTCTAGTATAATTAGTAGCTAAATAAATATGTTTACCATCTGGAGACATTGTAGCACTTGTAATATGAGATACATACTGTTTTGGGTCTATTTGTACAGGATTTATATTGATGATACGTCCCTCTTCTGACAAACCCCCTTCAAATATCGTAAGGATAGGATTGCCTTCAAATCGTTTTACCCTTTCCTTTTTGTCTAACAAATATGATGTAAAAACAACTCTTGAATCACCAATATACATCAAGCCAAAATGCGGATATTCTGTGTTGATTTCTATGTTTATTATGCTATAATCTTTAGTTTGAGAAAGACTTATCAGTCCGATTAAAAAGATTATATAATGAAATGATTTAAGCATAAAAGTAGTGCGCTATAAACAAATATAATGATTTTGAATTCAAATCGATTACTGCCACTTATTGCCAGTACTAAAAACTCTCTTCTTATTTTCTTCAAAAACATGGTCTAAAATAGCTTGATCTTGTTCTGTAAATTCCTGATTATAACTAGACATAACAGTACCAACTACTTAAAAGACCTTCTTAGTCAAATATATTGTAAAACCTCTATTTCCCTCCTAGCTGAAACTTGGTGTATAATTTATTTTTAACAAAGGTCAAATTATTTTCTTTAACCACACCAAGTACAATGAAATACTGAGATAAACCATAAAACAACATAATTGTAATCGAATGGTAAGCAAAATCATTATCATAAAAAAGTCTCAATCCCGTAATATTATCTGATAAAATGGAAAAAAACACACCAATTAAAACCCAGTTATAGCTAGTTAAATTAACTTCACCTTTCCTTAAATAAGCAAATGCTATGGTGGTCATTGCGGCAAATAAATATAGTAAAATAAGAAAAAAATAACTGTCTAAATTTTTATAGATTAAAATTAGTAAACCAACCAAATATATGAAGCAAAAAGTTAAAAAAGGTAATAATTTAAATAAGCTAAAATCTCTTTTATTTGAAAAACATAAGGCATAAAACATTTTTCCTAAAATGAAACAAAAAGTACCTGTAACAAAACAAGCAGCATGAGTGTGTAAAATCAAAAAGGCATCACCTGTCAAAAAAAATAACAAAGCACAAATAATAAAAATTCGTTTTAATTTAAAACGCTCTTTATTATTAACCAGATAATATACCAATAGCAGAATTATAACTAAACTCTTAGAGATAAATCTATAAATTAGTATATCTGAGCTTAATTTTATTAAAATATCTGTGAATAATGTTAAGAAAAAAAGAATTGAGAATAAATAAGTGTTTTTAAATAAAGCCACCATCATATTGGTTTAGAGAGTTTTAAAAAATCTGATTTAGGTTTTTATTTTAAATGCCATCTTCTTCTTTTTGAAGTTTTTATAAAAAATAACCTACATTATCCCTCAATATCAATAATCAGACCAAAACTACCTCATTTACTATTTATTGATTTTGGTAATTTTTCAGCTTTTAAAAAGTGCTGTATATAAGTATATTACTAAAAAAATTAGTCTCTTCTGTTTTTCTTCGTTTCTTCAAAAACATATTCTAAAATAGCCTGATCTTGTTCTGTGAATTCCTGATTACGTCTAGACATAACAACACCAGCAACTTCAAAGGCCTTCTTAGTTAAATATGTTGTAAAACCACTACTACCACCCCAACTAAAACTTGGTACAAAATTTCTTGGAAAACCACTACCAAAAATATTGGCGCTCACACCTACAACTGTTCCAGTATTAAACATGGTATTGATACCACATTTACTGTGATCGCCCATCATTAGACCGCAAAATTGCAATCCCGTTTTTGCAAAACTCTCAGCTTCATAATCCCACAAACGTACTTCTGCGTAATTATTTTTTAAATTAGAAGTATTAGTATCTGCTCCCAGGTTACACCATTCTCCCAAAACAGAATTCCCTAAAAAGCCATCATGTCCTTTATTCGAATTGGCAAACAAAACAGCATTGTTAATCTCTCCACCCACTTTACTACTAGGACCAATTGTTGTTGGTCCATAAATTTTTGCAGCCAGTTTTACCACAGCATTCTCACATAAGGCAAAAGCGCCTCGTATAATGCTTCCTTCCATTATTTCTGCATTCTTACCAATATAAATAGGGCCTCCACTGGCATTAAGTGTTACGAATTCTAATTTTGCACCTTCTTCTATAAAAATATTTTCTGGAGCTATTACGTTATTACTAGACGGTATGGGTTGCGATATTCTATCTTTAGTTATTAAGTTAAAATCCTCTTGTATAGCTTCTCCATTTTTAGAAAAAATATCCCATGTATTTTCAATCTTTATAACATGACCTTCAAATTCAAATTTTTCGAAATGATCAAAATCAATATCGTCTTGTCCTTCTTTAGCAAAAAAAGCAATAACATCTTCATTATTAAAAATTGCTTGATTTTCTTTTAAGCTTTTTATTCTTTCAATCAATTCCAAATTTGGAAGATACGATGCATTAATCATCACATTTTCTTCCAGTTCTACCATAGGATATTTATCAGATAAATAGTCTTCAGTAACTGTAGTCGTGGTGGTTCTCAAAAAAGTCTCCCACTTTTCACGAATCGTTAAAATACCAATTCTAATGTCAGCTACTGGTCTGGTGAATGTAAATGGTAACAAGTTATTACGAGAAGATCCATCAAAAAGAATATAATTCATAAAAAATTAAAGTTATGAGTTAGAGGTTACAAGTTTTTACGTCGTAATATCGAATATATTATTCAAGTATTCAAAAGTAAAATTAGATAAAATAAAAAAGCCTTCCAAAATTGAAAGGCTTTATAAATATTATATTATGAATATAATTGCGCTTAATTTATTTCTTAAATTTAGCGTATTTTGTCTTGAATTTATCAATACGACCTGCTGTATCTACTAATTTAGATTTACCTGTATAATAAGGGTGAGAGGTTCTTGATATCTCCATTTTAATAAGTGGATACTCAACACCATCAACTTCTAAAGTTTCATTAGTATCTGCAGTAGACTTTGTTAAAAATACGTCATCGTTAGACATATCTTTAAATGCTACTAATCTATAATTTTCTGGATGTATACCTTTTCTCATCGCTAAATGCTTTTATTCTTTACAATTTTCGAGCTGCAAATTTAAGTATTTTTTATAAATCTACAATACTTTTTATTGTTTTTTATTTAAACATTTTGTGTAACATTTTATTATATTAGTATACTAACTGGTCAACTAACATTTTAAATAAAATATTATGGAGAAATCTTTAAAGTCTATTGCATCAAATTACGGATTATATTTAGGTGCAATACTGGCTCTTTTAACAGTTATCGCATATGCAGTAAGCCTGGATTTACTAACAAATATGTGGTATGGAATTTTTATATTAATAACTATAATAGTCTTTGGAATTATTTCAGTTGCAAAAACGAAACAACTCCAAAATGGGTATGCATCTTTTAAGGAAGCTTTTACTGCATATTTTTTTACCGTTTTAATTGGATTAGTAATAAGCACTTTTGTTTCTTATTTACTATTTAATTTTATTGATACTGATGCCGCAGAAGTATTAAAAGAGAAAACTATTGAAAAAACAGTTGAAATGCTTGAAGGTTTTAATGCGCCTAGCGATGCTATTGCCAAATCTGTTGAACAAATTGAATCTCAAAATCAATATTCATTAGGTAATATTATTAAAGGATTAGCTGGGTATTTGGTATTTTTTAGTATCATCGGATTAATAGTTGCAGCTGCAATGAAAAAAAGTAATCCAGACACAGAATAAATTCGTTATTTTTGAATATTGAATTTTGAAAATATTTAAATGAATATATCTGTAGTTATACCACTACTAAACGAACAAGACTCTTTAACCGAATTACATGATTGGATTGCAAAAGTTATGCAATCCAATCATTTTTCTTATGAAATTATTTTTATCGATGATGGAAGTATAGATCATTCTTGGCAAATTATTTCACAATTGTCATCACAAAACGAACATGTAAAAGGCATTCGTTTCTTTAAAAACTTTGGAAAATCCCAAGCACTGCATGCTGGTTTTGAAAAGGCAAAAGGTGATGTTGTTATCACTATGGATGCGGATCTACAAGACAATCCTGATGAAATTCCAGAACTTTACAACATGATTATTAATGATGGTTTCGATTTAGTTTCTGGATGGAAAAAGAAACGTTACGATTCTGTTATTGCTAAAAATTTACCATCAAAACTATTTAACTGGGCTGCTAGAAAAACCTCTGGTGTTAAATTAAACGACTTTAATTGCGGACTTAAAGCATACCGCATCAATGTTGTTAAAAATATCGATGTTAATGGTGAAATGCATCGTTACATACCCGTATTATCTAAAAACGCTGGATTTACAAAAATTGGTGAAAAAATAGTACAACACCAAGCTAGGAAATATGGTGAAACAAAATTCGGTATGAATCGTTTTGTTCATGGCTTTTTAGATTTAATTACCATATGGTTCTTATCAAGTTTCGGTAAACGCCCCATGCATCTATTTGGTGCTTTAGGGTTCATTATGTTTACCATTGGCCTCGGGTTTTCATTCTATTTAGGCATAGATAAGTTATTTTTAAACCCAACGGGTAGGCTTATCACACAACGACCTCAATTCTATATTGCCCTTTCAACCATGATTATTGGTACACAATTTTTTGTTGCTGGCTTTTTAGGCGAAATTATTTTACGCACCAAACAAGGTAAAAAACGTTATTCCATAAAAAAAGAGCTGAACTTTAATTAGAATGATTGTTTTTATTCTAAAATACAACTTATTAAAGCCTTATTAAAAATACTAAAACGTTTGCGTTATTAAATATTAGTTCGGCATAAAAAACAAAGACATTATCTGACTAATTGATTATTTTTGCATTTATTTAATTGATATATGATTTACATAGAACCAAAGATTTTAGATAGAATCAATACGTGGTTAACACCAACTTTTGATGATGAAACACAAACATTTATAAAAGATAGCATAGCTAACAACCCAAAAGATATTCAAGAAAGTTTTTATAAAGACCTAGAATTCGGAACTGGTGGTATGCGTGGTGTCATGGGGGTTGGAACCAACCGTATAAACAAATATACCCTTGGAAAAAGTACTCAAGGATTAAGTGATTATATACGTAAATCGTTTCCAAATGAAAACCCAAAAGCTGTTATTGCATATGATTGTAGACACAACAGTAAAACCCTTGCTAAAGTTGTAGCAGATGTATTTTCGGCAAATAACATTGAGGTTTATTTGTTTGAAGATTTACGTGCAACACCAGAATTATCTTTTGCTGTTAAACATTTAAACTGTCATTGTGGTATTGTTTTAACGGCCTCACATAATCCACCAGAATACAATGGTTATAAAGTATATTGGCAAGATGGAGGTCAATTAGTTCCTCCTCACGATGATGCTTTAATAGAAGTTATCAATAATCTTGACTATGCTAACATAAAATTCGAAGCCAACAATGACCTTATTCATTATATTGGAAAAGATGTTGATGATGTGTTTATTAATGCTTCTGTAGAAAATGGTAGCTGTGGTGCTTCACAAGAAGCTAAAGATAATTTAAACATTGTTTTTACATCACTCCACGGTACATCAATTACAGCAGTTCCCGAAACTTTAAAACGGGCTGGGTACAAAAATGTTCATATTGTAAAAGAACAAGAAGTTCCTGATGGTGATTTCCCAACTGTGGCTTCACCTAACCCAGAGGAGCCTGCTGCATTAAAAATGGCATTAGAACTAGCTGATAAAGTAAATGCCGATATTGTTATAGGAACTGACCCAGATTGTGATAGGTTAGGTGTAGCCGTTCGTAATTCTGAAAATAAATTGCAGTTACTTAACGGAAATCAGACCATGTTAATGATGACAGATTTCCTATTAAAACAATGGAAAGCCGAAGGGAAAATTAAAGGAAAAGAATTTATTGCTTCTACAATAGTATCAACACCTATGCTAAACAAACTTGCAGACGCCTATAACGTGGATAGCAAAATTGTTTTAACAGGCTTTAAATGGATTGCCAAACTAATACAAGATTTCCCTGAACTTGATTTTATTGGGGGTGGCGAAGAAAGTTTTGGCTTTATGGTAGGTGATTTTGTTCGAGATAAAGATGCTGTAACCTCAACGCTTTTAGCTTGTGAAATAGCTGCTCAATCTAAAGTTATTGGAAGTTCCTTTTATAGCGAACTTATCAAATTATATGCAGAACATGGGCTTTATAAAGAGCGTTTAGTTTCACTAACTAAAAAAGGTATTGAAGGCGCTCAAGAAATCAAACAAATGATGATTGATGCTCGTGAAAATCCATTAACCGTAGTCAACGGATCTAAAGTTGTAAAAATTGAAGATTATCAATTATCTATTAGTAAAAACATGATTTCTGGTGAAGAAAGCTCTCTAGATATTCCAAAATCTAACGTTTTAATTTATTATACAGAAGATGGAAGTCAAATAGCACTGAGACCTAGCGGAACAGAACCTAAAATAAAATTCTACATTAGTGTCAATGATTATTTAGAATCTGTTGAAGTATTTAATGATAGTGAAGCAAAACTAGAATCTAAAATAGATGCTATATTAAAAGATATGAAACTTAATTAATGAACCATTTTGTAAACATTTTACGGTATGCAAAACCGTATAAACGATTTGCTATTGGGCATATTATTTCTAATGTGTTTTTTGCTTTATTTGGAGTTTTATCTTTTATCGTTCTAATTCCAATGTTAGATATTCTTTTTAAAGAAAATGTAACAGCTCCTAGCGAAAAACCTGTTTTAGAAAAAATAACAGAAATTAAAGATTATTTTGAAAATTATTTAGCGTATCAGGTGAACCAATTCTCTCATGGAGATGACCATAGAGCACTCTTATATGTAGTTTTCTTAATTATTTTTATGTTTTTATTAAAAAACATTTTTGGCTATTTCGCAAATTATTTCTTAGTGTTTTTACGGAATGGGGTTATAAGAGATCTTAGAAATGCTGTATACAAAAAAACAGTAGAATTACCCCTTTCATTTTTTTCAGAAAAAAGGAAGGGTGATATCCTATCGAGGGTTACGAGTGATGTTTTAGATTTACAATATTCTTTCCTCTCTGTTTTAGAACTTATCGTAAGAGAACCTCTAACAATAATTTTCACAATAACGGCAATGCTTCTTATAAGTAAAGAGCTTACCTTGTTTGTTTTTATTTTCATTCCAGTAATGGGGTTTATCATTTCTAAGATTGGAAAAAGTTTGAAACGAAAATCGGATCGCGTTCAAAAAGAACAAGGCGTATTTTTGTCAACTCTAGAGGAAACGTTAACGGGTTTACGCATCATAAAAGGTTTTAATGCTGAAGGCAAATTCAATGAGAAATTTCAAGAATCAACCTCTCGCTTTTATCATTTTTCTAATAAACTATTAAATCGTCAAAACTTAGCATCACCAACTAGTGAATTCTTAGGGATTTGTATTATAGCAACTATTTTATGGTTTGGAGGATCTATGGTACTAACTGGTAAAATATCTTTCTTATTTATATCTAAAGAAGCAACTTTAAAAGGAAGTGAATTCATTACTTACATGGGGTTATCCTATAATATTTTAGTTCCTGCAAAAGCTATTTCAAGAGGGCTTTATAATATTAAAAGAGGTGGCGCTGCTGCAGAAAGAATACAAGAAATTATTGATACAGAAAATCCTTTAAAAGATAAAGAGAACGCTATTACTAAAACAAGTTTTGATTCTGAAATAAAATTTGAAAACATTTCATTTAAGTATGAAGATGAATATGTTCTTAAAGATTTTTCTCTTACTATTCCTAAAGGAAAAACGGTAGCATTTGTTGGACAATCAGGAAGTGGGAAGTCAACTATCGCCAACTTAATAACACGTTTTTACGATGTAAATAAAGGGAGAATTTTAATAGATGGGACAGATATTCGTGATTTAACTACAGAATCCCTACGAAATAAATTAGGTATTGTTACTCAAGATGCTATTCTCTTTAATGATAGCATTAAAAACAATTTAAAGCTTGGTAATGATAACGCTCATGCAACTGATGATGAAATTGTCGAAGCCCTAAAGGTTGCTAACGCATGGGAGTTTGTTAAAGACTTAAAAGATGACATTAATTTTAATATAGGTGATTCTGGAGGTAAAGTTTCAGGTGGGCAAAAACAACGTTTAAGTATTGCTCGAGCTGTTCTTAAAAATCCTCCTATCATGATTCTTGATGAAGCCACATCAGCTCTAGATACTGAAAGTGAGAGAGTGGTTCAAGAAGCTTTAGAAAACATGATGAAAAACAGAACCTCTATCGTTATTGCGCATAGATTATCTACCATTCAAAATGCCGATGAGATCATAGTGCTTAATAAAGGGGAAATTGTTGAACAAGGCAAACACCAAGACCTTATTAGTAAAAAAGGCATTTACTACAAACTAGTAGAGATGCAAAGTTTCGGATAGCATTTAATGAATTGATTAAAAATAAAAAAAGGATAGAGATTTGGGCATCTATCCTTTTTTTTGTTCATTGATAGACTTGGGGACGACTAACAACAATAAGTAGGTTTCTGATACAAACATAAAACAAAAAACCTTTTGAACCAAGGAAAACCGCACTTAATCGTTGTTTTAACACACTTAATCGATAAAAACAAACCCATATTTCTGACTATCAATTAATTACGTAAAATGAGAAATAAAATTTAAACTTTCAGTATATTTATTAGTCTAAAGACTAAACAATTTTGTGATCAACGAAACACAACTATTAGAATTATTAAAGTCAGAAAACCAAAAGGATAAAGCTTTTAGAACGTTAATCACGCTTTACAAAGAGCGTTTATATTGGCATATTCGTAATATAGTGAAATCGCATGATGATACTGATGATGTGCTTCAGAACACGTTTATTAAGGTTTATAAAAACATTCATAACTTTAAAGGGGATAGTAAATTGTTTTCATGGTTATACCGCATCGCCACCAACGAATCGATTACATTTATTAATAAAAATGCTAAACGCCTACGAGTCACAAGTGAAGAAGTGCAACGATTGGCTATAAACAACTTAGCATCAGATGTTTATTTTGAAGGGGATGCTATTCAACTAAAATTACAACGCGCTATTGCAACTTTACCAGAGAAACAGCAGCTTGTTTTTAATATGAAATATTTTGAAGACATAAAATATAAAGATATGGCAGATATACTAGAAACTAGTGAAGGCGCTTTAAAAGCATCTTATCATATAGCTGTTAAGAAAATCGAAGCTTATTTAACTAAAGATTAAACCTTTATTAAAACCTCTAGTCTTATTAATAAGATAATGAAACAGAATAAACTACATAACATTAAAGAAACTGGATTTAAAGTTCCAGATGATTATTTTAACTCTTTAGAAGATCGTATTATAAGTGATATAAAGCTTAAAAAAATATCAGGTGATTCTGGTTTTAAATTACCTGAAGACTATTTTAATACTTTAGAAGATAGTATTACAGATAAAATTTCAACAAGTACACCAACAAAAGTAATTCCTCTATTTAGAAAAAGAACAGTCATTTATATGTCAAGTATAGCTGCTGCTGTCTTAATTTTATTCAACCTTTCGATTTTTGAAAACAAATTAACTTTTGATTCTTTAGATTTTGAAACCGTTGAAAACTATATAATTAATGAAAATATTGGTTCTTATGAAATTGCAACCTTATTATCTGATGACGATTTGATTGAAGAAAACTTTATAGAATATAACGTTGAAGAAAGAACTATGGAGACCTATATATTAGATAATTTAGACATTGAAGATATCACTCTTGAATAAAGTACAAACTCATGAAAAAAAACATACTTCCCATATTACTATTTTTGTTTTCGCTAAATATTACGGCACAACACAATAGAGAGAGAATAAAAGCAATCAAAGTTTCATTTATTACAGAGAAATTAGATTTAACTGAGCAAGAAGCTCAAAAATTCTGGCCTGTTTATAATGATTATGATAAGGTGACTTCTAAAATAAGACATGAAGATATTAGAAATATTCGTCGAGAAATTAGAAGAAATATTAGCACACTAACAGATAAAAGAGCCAAAGATTTAATTACAAAATTAAATGAAGCAGAAAATGCACTTCATAAACAACGTATGGAATTGTCTGCTAAATTATTGCAAATCATTCCTCCTAAAAAAATAATTTTATTAAAAATAGCCGAGGATGATTTTAAAAGAAAAATGTTAGAACGTTTTAAAAACAAACACAAAAAAGGCGGTAATAAGGGTTAAAAAAAGGAGGAGTGCTCTTTTCATATTTGTCTCGCAAAGGCGCTAAGATACTAATTCATAACGAACACTAACATACTTCAAAACAACTAAAACACAAGTCTTCATTCTTAGGTCTATCAGTAAAAACAGTCCTTAGGTCTCATTGATCATTCTCTAAAAATCAACTTAGATATACGCCCAGCACCTGCAGCATAAGCAATCGAATCATTTAAAAATCGAATTGTATAGAAACCTTCGTCACTAAGGTGTTTCCATGAATTTCCAGAATCATTGCTATAATCAATACCTTTAAACCCAATAGCAATTAGCTCCTTCCCTGCTCTATTTGGTATATATTGTACGCAACTTCTATAACCTGGGTTTTCATTTTGAGCAACTAAATCCCAAGTTTTACCACCATCAATTGTTTTAATTTTGTTAGCAGCATTATCATCTGGTTTTGTATAATCGCCACCAATAGCAAAACCATTAAGTTCATCATAAAAATCAATAGAATACATCCCTGTTGTTTCTAAACCTTGGACTATTGGTGTATTATAAACTTCCCATGTTTCCCCTTTATTTGGGGAATATAAAATTCTACTAGACTTCCCTCCTGTAGCCACCCAGGTATGGTCACCAACAATAGCAATATTAGTATCGCTCGCTGCAAAAGCAGCTTCCCCTTCTTTTGCTTTGGGTAAAGAATCACATGGTAATTTCTTCCATGTCTCTCCTCCATCACGAGTAATAATAACACTTATGCAATCATTAGTAGGATCTCCAATAGCGATCCCTTCCTGATCATTCCAAAAATCCATAGAATCGTAAAAAGCTTTGGGGTGATTCTCCTGATATACAATAGTATCTTTCCCTATATCCAATTTATATAATAAGGCAGGCGACCCAGTGCTTAAACCGTATCCATGTTTACTATTTCCTGCTAAAGCCCTAAAATTGGGCACAATCGAATCACTCTTAACCTTAATCGGATATGTTATATTTTTATCGGTTTTTGTACTTTCCTCTATCGATACGACCCCCATATTTCCATTGGAAGTTAAAAAAACAAAGAAATTAGTGCTTTCAATAATCTCTAAAGCTCTTACATTTAATAGCGAATCTTTTATAATCGTATTAATTTCGACACTATTAATTTTTCGGGACTTAAATAAATGACTTTCTTTAAACCCAAAAAGAACAACCATGGCTATTAATAGTAAAAATACTTTTTTCATAAAACCTGAATTTCTATAAAAATAAAAAAAGCTCCGTGAAGTATCACGAAGCTTTGCAATAAAACTATTAATTAAAAATTTATCCCTCTCTTTTTAAAATAGTAATATGTCTCTTTAATCGTTCGATATCAATTTCTAAAGTACCATTATAAACACCGCGTATATAACCTTGTTTATCTATTAAAATAAAGTTTTCGGTATGAATAAAATCACTTTCATCTTGTGTTTTTATAAAATCTTCATCAGCAAAATAACCTGTTCTTGCAATGCCATATAATGCATCTCTATCACCAGTCACTAAATGCCATTTTGCAACATTTACATGATTTTTTTGAGCATAACCTTTTAAAACAGACACCGAATCTTTCCAAGGCATTACTGTATGAGATAGCAACATAATATCGATATCATTTTTGTATGTTTCCTGAAGACTTCCCATATTTTTAGTGAGTTTTGGGCAAATACCAGGACAGCTGGTAAAAAAGAAATCAGCAATATAAATCTTATCCTTATAAGTTTTATTAGTAACTACCTCTCCGTTTTGATTAGTAAAGGAAAACTCTGGAATTTTATGCATCGCTTTATCCCATTCTGGTGTGAAATCTGTACTATTAAAATAAGGTAGCTTAGCCACATCATTACTTTGCTTCTTTTTACAAGATGCAATGATGAAAACTAATACTATTAAAATAGAATATTTCATTTTATTTCGTCGCTATTTGTTGTTACCGTATAACACTTTTTTAAACCTATTAAGCCAAATCGTTCTCCATCAACCACTTCGTAATTAGCTTTAATAGTCCCATCTATTTTCCAAAGACGCTGGCGGCCAACCTCTTTTCCTTTTACATAATTAAAATCTCTAAATAATTGTCCAGTTTTATACCACTCCTTCACCATACCGTTGTACTCCCCTTTCTTATTAAAAGAATATTCAAACTTCAGTTTACCATCTCGCCACCATCCTTTATGAAGCGCTGTTTTAAAACCTTCAAAATAATAGCGTTCTATTTTCTTTGATCCATCTTCATACCAATGCTTCTCATAACCATGTTTTTTCCCTTGAGTATATTGAATATCAGACTTCACCTTATGGGTTTCATAATAAGACACTATATGTCCTGTTAATGGAACTTTGTTTAAAAACATAATCCCGTTTACTAATTCCAAATGCTTATTAGTATCAACAATCTCATACTTCATTTCTGGCTTGCAGGAATGAAATACAATCATACATAATATTATATATTTTAAATGTCTAAGCACTTAGTTAGAGATATTCCCAGGGGTTCCAAAATAACCGCTCCCGTTAAGGTATGGGTCTTCACTTGTAATATGATAATGATAAATACCATCGGGGAAATCTACTGTAGCAGATGTATGTCCGTGATAATCATCTAAATCTCCATTAGTAATCGTTTCTCCATTTTCAACAGGTCCATAAACAGGAAAACCGTCAGCCAAAAGCCCTAAAAAGGCATCATCTCCAAATTGTTGTGTTAAATAGGTTGGCTCTATATGATAATGGTATTGTCCTGTGCGTTGTGGATGCCCCAACCATTGATCAAACGAATTAATTTCATTGGTTAATGGTTGATCTGGACCTGCATACTGATTAAAAAACACCACTCCATTTCTTGAAATACCAATGGGGCCCAAACCTGTCGCTTGCTTATTTGAAGCCTCAGCTGGGTTTAATGACATTGTAAAAACTATATTTTGCTCGCTAATGGTATTCGGATTTATATTCCAATTAGAATTTGTACCATTATAAGCGGCGTATAATGGATTGTTAGTTGGCCAATACGGACTTGTGTGATTTGGTAAATCCTGCGTTGTAAATATAACGGTGTTTCCATTGACTTCATAAGATAATCCCGTTCCTTCAAATTTTGAAAGAATAGCACTTATATCATAATCTGTATCTACAGATTGTTCATTTTCTTCTTCTATGATTACTGAATCATCCCCATTAGAACATGCTATAAAAATAACAGTCGTTAATAAAGGTAGAATTAATAGAATTTTTAAATTTTTCATAAGTCTGTTTTTTTAATATGATGAAAAAATAACCAACAGGTTTAACATCAATAAAGAAATCACTAAAAATGAAATACTAATTACTAAAGCCGCTCTCTTAATTTTCATTTGTTTTATTTGAAGGTTTGCTTTTTTAGATGCGTTACATTTAAAAACCTTGCGCGAAATTTCATTTTTTTTTCAAAAAAGCTCCATAATGTACAATCATGGAGCTTAAAAAAGCTAATCAGATTAAAATTCTTATAATATAACTTTCAATCTAAATAATTATTCACTGCCGATGCTCTTTCTGAAACATGACTTTTTAACTGATTTACCGCTGTTATAAAATCGCCACTAGAATTTAAAAAGCTATAACCTGAAACTTCAGAAGTTGCATAGGGCTCTATTAAAGAAGAATAAGTTGTATATAATGCAGATATTGTACCTGTATTAAATGATCCGTCTACAACTTCCTGAACATAAGTTTCATATTTTGCTTTATATACTTCGTCATTATATAAATACCCTATTAATGGCCAATTTGATGCATTTAATCCTGAAAAATCTAAAGATAACGAGCCGCCTTGTTTTCCATCTTGAAGTGCTTCGTTATTATCCCATGGAATCCATGTTAATTTATTTGTATCAGGATTATTATATAAAAAATAATTATGTGTCATCTTTCCATAAGTATCCCAATTTTGAATGACTGTATTAACTGCCAAATATTTTAAAAACACATCTGTATCAAAAACAGTTTCTAAATTTGCTCTCCAAGCTGCGACGTCTGTTATTCTGGTATCATCGTGTAAAATACTAAGCAGGCTTTGAACATCAGAAAAATCAGCATCATCTTCATTCGTTTTCTTTACATATTCATCTTCATCAAAAGAGCCCTCAGCAAAACTAGCAGCATCGCCATCTGGTTTATATAAATTACCATCATCATCAGAAAACTGTGTATCTAAAACAGTATCGTCAACCTCCTCAACCATAGTATACAAACCAAAATAAACAGGTCCGTCACCATGATCTACATAAAGCGTATAAAAAGCAGTATGAGAACCTACTAACCCAGCATTTCTAAATACATCGCCAGCAACTTTTTCTCTTAACATGGATTTATCATCATAGTTATTTTTAAGACTTAACTTTTTAAACCCATAAAAACGTTGATTATCTATTTGTGGATAGTCGTCTTCAAATTCATCAAAATCTAATTTAAAAGACAATTTTAAAATACCATTTCTCCAACTTGATTGCAAGCTGGAATTTCCTTTAAACCGAACCCCCACACGATACCATTCTATTCCATCATAAAAAACTTCTGCCGGCACAAAAATAGGGTTATCATCCGAGTCAATTAATCCACCTCCTGGTCCACCTCCAGAACCAAAAACACCATAAGATGCCGTCATATCATCTAACATACTTTGCCAACGTGCCGCTGTAATTACAATATCTAATCTTTTTACTGTATTGTCCTCAAATACTTCATCAAAATTTGGATCTACATCTTTTGTATGTGTTTCTGTTGTCCAATCTGTCGCAACAAACTCGGTATCATCAACTATGACTTCATTGGTCTCTTCTAAAACATCAGTCGTATCATCATTACTATTACAAGCAACAAGAAATACAACAGTAATTATTAACAAAATGGCTTTAATATATATTTTACTATTTTTATTTTTCATAATATTTAATTTTAGATTAGTTCATTTCTTTCTGGGGTTTTCTTTCTTTTGGTTTAGGTGCTTTTTCTAATTCTTCCTTTGTCAAAAAACCATCTTCATTTGTATCTATTTCATCAAAATGATCTTTTAATGGTCCTTTAATTTCTTTCTTTGAAAGTTTACCATCCTCATTTCCATCAAGATCTTTAAATAATTTTTCTATTGTTGGAGGCTTTTCGGGATTTTGGTGCTTATTTTGTCCAAACAAACTGGAAGAAATAAATAATACCGTTCCAAAAAATAACACTGCTGTTTTTAATCTATTTAGTTTCATATCTATAATATTTTTATGTTTAATATTTTAGATGTCATGAATTAAAAAAACTTGTGAGGCAATCTGCTTTTTAAGAAATATTTATGATTTGCACAAAAAAAGCTTTCATTTTCATGAAAGCCTTTAGTATATAAATTAAGATTTATTAATGCCTTGGCGGCGGCGGTCTATGTTCCCCTTCACCATTTCTTAAATGTGGTCTTTGTTCTTTTCTACCTGCTTTGTGAAGTGCATCATTAATTATGCTTTTAAACTTTTCTTTTTGTTGAGCATTGCATAATTTTTGAATATCCTTGAAATGATAGAAAGCTTCTATATCTCTTTCTTTTACTCTTTCACCTATTAGGGTCGTAATAGAGTCTATTGAATTTTCATTTAATGAAACGTCCGCTAATTTATTAAACAAAGCATCTTTTAATACTTTAATATCTCTACCAATACGTCTCATTTCATGATGGTGTTCTCTACTTAAGTCTTCAAATTGAAACATTTGGTCATCACTAAAGTCCAATTCTTTAACAATAAAACTCGCAGGCCCTTTTCCTTGGGGTCTATCCTTGTTTTTTGTATCATTAGAACCTCCTAAATAATTAAATAGAAAAAAGCCATTAACTACTATTAAAAACAGTAATAAGACATATAAGAGTATGTTTTTTTTCATAATGCTTTATTTAATTAAACAATGAGGCATCAGAACCTGAAGACAAACCATATGTTTCTGCAAACTCGTTAATATTATTATCATATTCATTAGAGTTTAGTTGTGTAAATGCTAAAACATTTAAAACAACAAAGCAGACCAAAGTTGCCAATTGTAGCTTAGGAGAAAACCAAGACCTGATTAATGGTGCTTCCTCTTTTTCTGCAAACAATCTTTGCATAGCTTTATCTTTAAAAAAAGGCGATACTTTTACTTCCTGAATAGCATCCATGGCATTCAAAGTATCTTCAATCTTATTTTTTATATTTCTATTCGTTTCCATTTTGTATATTGTTAGATGCCATAACTTTTAAAAACTTGCGCTAGTTTTCATTTTTATAAAAATTCTCTAATAATTCTCGTAAATTTTTCTTCGCCCTAAACATTAAAGATTCTACCGAAGACACACTTTTCTTAATAATTTCTCCTATCTCTTTATTACTCATACCATCTATCTTACTAAGCGTAAATACTGTTCTCTGCTCTTCGGACAACTGATTAATGGCAAGAAATAAAGTTTCACTTTTTTCCTTATTCTCTAAAATAATCCCTGGATGATTCATCTCTGTAAAATATTTACTTTTATCCATCGGAATGTCATTACCCATTATAGATTGTAAAAAAGCAAAACGTTTTTTAGTATTCTTTTTTCTTATAAATTCTAAACACTTATTAGTTGCAATACGATATATCCAGGTTGATAACTTAGAATTTCCTTTAAATTTATGAATAGAATTAAAAACCTCTACAAAAACATCCTGAGCAATATCTTCAGCATCTTCCTTATTGGGCACAAATGAGATACAAGTAGCAAATACTTTATCCTGAAAGTCATCAATCAACTTACTGTAAGCGGATTGTTTTCCTGCATTTAAATCATCGATAAAATTTTGCTCAGTCAAGTGTGTCTTTTAATGCGCACAAATTAGGAAATTAATTGCTGAATTAAACGTAACTTTGCAGCCTTATTAATTTTAAATCGTTCAACTTTAGTTTAGCCTTACAATTGCTTACTAAATAATGAACACCACTGAGAACTAAAATGCGATTACATAGAAACCTTTGCTTTTCTGTTATAGACGGATTAACCTTAATTTTTAATGAAGGTAAATATGCCGATAAAGTCATTCAACAACTATTAAAAAGAGATAAACGTTGGGGAGCTAGAGATAGAGCTTTTGTTGCTGAAACCACATACGACATTGTACGCTGGAAGCGTTTGTATGCTGAAATTGCTGAAGTAAAAGAACCATTTGACAGAGAAAACTTATGGCGTATGTTTGCCGTTTGGGCGACTCTAAAAGGTATAAAATTACCCGATTGGAAATATTTTGAAGGGACACCAACTCGTAAAATAAAAGGACGCTTTGATGAGCTTTCTAAAATTAGAAAATTTAAAGAATCCATTCCTGATTGGATAGATACTATAGGTGAAAAAGAATTAGGAGCTACTGTTTGGACTAAAGAAATAGAAGCTTTAAACCTGCAAGCTGATGTTATTTTAAGAGTAAATACACTTAAAACTACTAAAGAGAAATTACAAGCCGAATTATTTGATTTAGACATAGAAACAGAATTCATTCCTAATTACCCAAGTGCTTTAAAACTTAAAGAACGTGCTAATGTTTTTAGCACCGATGCTTTTAAAAAGGGATTTTTTGAAGTTCAAGATGCATCATCACAATTAGTAGCAGAGTTTTTAAATGTAAAACCAGGTATGCGGGTCGTTGATACCTGTGCGGGTGCAGGCGGAAAAACCCTTCACATCGCTTCTTTGATGGAAAATAAAGGTCAAGTTATTGCCATGGATATTTACGGCAATAAATTGAACGAATTAAAGCGACGTGCCAAACGAAATGGCGCACATAATATTGAAAATAGAGTTATTGAATCTACTAAAGTCATCAAAAAACTTTATGATAAAGCAGACCGCGTCTTAATTGATGCACCTTGTTCAGGACTTGGAGTATTGCGACGTAATCCAGATGCTAAATGGAAATTACAACCCGATTTTATTGAAAAAATAAAGAAAACGCAACAAGAAATCTTACAGCAATATTCCAGAATGGTTAAAGCTGGTGGGCAATTAGTATATGCGACTTGTTCTGTATTACCATCTGAAAATCAAGAACAGGTAAAAACCTTCTTAAAATCGGAAGCAGGTACTAATTTCACACTTATTAAAGATAATAAAGTATTGTCCCATAAATCTGGTTTTGATGGGTTTTATATGGCACTTTTGGAGAAAAATGCTTAAATACTAGCTGAATCATACATACTTTTTAAATCAATTATCATTGTTCTTTCTTATTTTTAAATCATGAATAATGATTTAAAAATATATCTATCAAAGATTCTAAACGAATCTATAACAGGTGTTTCTAAGGTTCATGGTGGAGATATCTCAAAGGCTTATAGAATTGATACGCCAAATAATCCCTACTTCTTAAAATATAATGAGGATTCTAATGCCTTAAAAATGTTTCAAGCAGAAACTTATGGGTTGCAATTGATTAGCGAGACAAACACCATAAAAACACCAAAAGTTTTAGCTTGTGATACTTTTGAAGGTGCCGCTTTTCTATTGATGGCGTTTATTGAAAGTAAACTTCCTACTCCTGCAGATTTCAAGAATTTAGGGCAGCAACTAGCTCTATTACATACATGTACTTCTAAACATTTTGGTTTAAAACAAGATAACTTTATTGGTCGCTTACATCAAAACAATAAACCAAATACAAATTGGGTAGATTTTTATACTAAAGAACGTTTATTATCACAACTAAAACTAGCAGAACAAAAACAATTGCTTTCTAAAAATGAATGTCCTCCTGTACAAAAAATAGAAGACACCTTAATAATCTTATTTACAGATATAAAACCTGCTTTATTACACGGTGATTTATGGAGCGGTAATTACCTCATCTCTAATGATGGCTCACCTTACCTTATCGATCCTGCTGTTTATTATGGTCATAATGAAGTTGATATTGCCATGACTAAATTGTTTGGTGGCTTTGATTCATCGTTTTATGATGCCTATAATGCGCATTTTAAAAATGACAAAAACACCTTAGCAAGAATAGAAATTTATCAGTTGTATTATCTCTTGGTACATTTAAATTTATTCGGTCGTTCTTATTATGGTTCTGTGAATTCCATCTTAAAAAAATACTTTTAAAGTTCTGCCATATCTAACACCAATCTAAATTATTAATTCATATGAAAAGTATTACCTTTGAGTATAAAAGTTATAGATATTGAACAACATACCTGCTTATAAAACCGAACTACTCAAATCTAAAACACGAAAAATCCAGTATTTATTTGAAAGTAAAGGTCATAAATCAATAATTAAAGCTATTGAATATACCCCAGTTGCCAAAAGAGATGGAAAAGTAGTCTATAATTTAGGATTTGGAGACTACAACGAAGAAAATGGCAATATTTTTGATGATTCAAATAGCAATAATGGGGATATGAGAAAAGTATTTAGTACTGTTCTTAATACTATTCCTGAGTTCTTTAAAGAAAATGAAGATGCTGCTATTTGGGTTCAAGGGAGTGACAGTGCCGATAAATTTAAAATACTTTGCGAAACTAATTGTAAAAAGAATTGTGAAGATATCTGTAAAAACTTTAATAGAAGAATTAAAACTTACAGATACTATGTAAATAAAAATTTTGTAGCATTAAGCAAAGAGTACATCTTTTTTGGATTATCAAATGAAAAAAAAGCCACTTTATCACAATATATACCTAAAAACGAATATATTGGCATTTTGGTTTTTAAGAAAAAATAAACTAAATTTGTATAGTAAATAATATTATGGAACGGAAAAAACAAATATTAAAAGCTACAAAAGTGCTTTCCATGTCAAAAACGACAAAAGAAAGAATATCAAGTATAGCCAAAGATATTAAAGGAAAAGAATTATTTCCCGAAAAAATAGAATTAGCAAAAAAAACATTAAGTAGTATAAAATCACTTCCTATTTAAGATAACTACTTATAATATATAAAATAACGAGACAAGCGCAAACCAAATGGTTTGCTTTTTTTATGTATAAATTTGGGTTTAATACCAATTAAATAAAGTATTTATAATATATTTTTTAGTTGAATATATTGAAGAAGCATTATCGTTTTACCATCCTTAATGTCACCATTTTCAACCATCTGAATAGCATCATCTATTTTCAATTCTAAAACCTCAATATCTTCTTGCTCATCATCTAATCCTCCTCCGCTACCTTTTTTCATAGACTTGGAATACGCTGCAATGAAAAAATATACAATTTCTGTAACAGAACCTGGAGACATATAAGCTTCAAAAACCTTTTCAACAGAGGAAATTTTATATCCTGTTTCTTCTTCTGTTTCTCTTTTGATACAATCTTCCGCATTGTCTTGATCTAATAAACCTGCACAAGATTCTATAAGCATCCCAGAATCGTTACCATTTACATAAGTTGGCATACGAAACTGCCTTATTAGAATTACCGTTCTATTTTCTCTATTATATAAAAGAATTGTAGCTCCATTTCCTCTGTCATAAGTCTCCCTGCTTTGAGTTTCCCATCTTCCATCTTTCTTTAGATATTCAAAAGTGACTTTTTTAAGCGTATACCAATTGTCCGAAAGGACCTCCGTCTTTATATTTCGTACTTTATTATTCTGCATCTGGAATATCATTCAAATCATAAAAAACCTTTAATCCTAATTTTTTAGCTATCTCAATATCTTGATCTGCTCCTTTTGATTCTCCTTCTATTCTTAAAATAGCATCACACTTAGTTAATAATCTATGCGCAGTTGGGTACTGGATTTCATTAAATACCTCATCACCTATTTCTTTAGAACCTGTAAGCTGTATTAGTGGGTTTGCAACCCACTCACCAATCATTGGAATATGTCCTTTGCGAAAAATAGGGAGCGAAGCAGCTTCCAATTTATCCATATTTTTTTCAATGAGTTTAGGGTCGTTATTGGTTCCACTTCGATAAGGTCCTGCAATTAAAATTAGCATCATTATATTTATTTTCTTGTAAAGAACGCAAATTATAATTGCTTAAAAATTAAGATACTTTAAGACTCTACTATTTCTTTTTTTATTAAGCTTAAAAATTCTGGGGTTACTCCAAGATAAGAAGCTATTTGTTTCTGAGTTACTTTCTCAACTATTACAGGGTATTTTTGCACAAATTGCTTATACCTTTCCTCGGTTGAACATGAAATATTATTAAGTGCTCTAAGCTGCTCCCTTATATATGCATTTTGGAAGAGGATTCTAAAAAAACGCTCAAATTTTGACGATTTTTGGTAAAGTGTTTCTAGTAAATCAAAATCCAATTCTAATACTTTACTATCTTCAAGAGCTTCTATGAATAGCATAGCTGGTTTTTGGTTTACAAAACAATTCATATCTGTTATCCACCAATCCTGAACAGCAAACATTATCGTAGACTCCTTACCTTCAGAGTTAATATGAAAAGCCCTTAAACTACCAGACTCAACAAAATATAGTTTTTTACAGGTTTGTCCCTGCTTTAGAATAAATTCTTTTTTGAGAACCGCCCTTATTTTAAGTGAAGAAATTAAATATTCTTTTTCAGTCTCATCCAATAAAATATGCTTTTGCATATTTTTAAAAATTTGATAATCATTCACAGGCTAAAAAAAATTATTGATTAATCTAGGTAAATTTATAAAAAATCATTGCGGAATAAATATTAAAACCTTGTTATACTTTTTTTCGTTTAATTTATCTATGTTCAAAACCTCGTGAATAACTCTCAATTTTCCTCGACATATTTTTGCAAGAAATTCGACTAAAAAGAAGTAAATTTGCACTTTCTTTAAACACACACAAATCAAGACATAATGATTCATTTCTTTGGAAACGTAACCAGCAAAGTATTTGCTGTTCAAACAACAAAAGAATTATCAACAGAAACCACTTCAAAATTAATGTGGTTATTTGGCAACCAGCCTAAAATAGAACAAGCATCTCTAGATGCTTTTTTTGTTGGTCCGCGTGCAGCCATGATAACACCTTGGAGTACAAATGCTGTAGAAATTACTCAAAACATGGGGGTTTCTGATATTATTAGAATTGAAGAATTCGAAGCTGTTTCTGAAGATTTCAATGCATTTGATCCTATGATTTCGGAAAAATTCAATGGATTAAATCAACATTCTTTTACCATAGATATTCAACCCGAAGTTATTCTTGATATTGAAGATATTGCGACTTACAACCAACAAGAAGGTTTATCATTGAGTGATGAAGAAGTTGCATATTTAGAAGGAGTTTCTAAAAAAATAGGCCGACCATTAACCGACTCTGAAGTTTTTGGTTTTTCTCAAGTAAACTCAGAACACTGTCGCCATAAAATATTTAATGGAACATTTGTTATTGATGGCGAAGAAAAGCCTGTATCGCTTTTTAAAATGATTAGACAAACATCAGAAACAAATCCTAACGATATTGTTTCTGCCTATAAAGATAATGTAGCCTTTGTAAAAGGTCCTAAAGTGGAACAATTTGCTCCAAAACGTGCCGATGTTCCAGATTACTATACCACACAAGAATTCGAATCTGTAATTTCACTTAAAGCAGAAACACATAACTTCCCTACTACAGTAGAGCCTTTTAATGGTGCTGCAACGGGTGCTGGTGGAGAAATTAGAGATAGACTTGCAGGTGGTAAAGGATCGCTTCCTTTGGCTGGAACTGCGGTTTATATGACCTCGTATTCGCGTTTAGAAGCAAACAGACCTTGGGAACAAGCTGTTGAAGCACGCGATTGGTTATACCAAACACCAATGGATATTTTGATTAAAGCATCTAACGGAGCTTCAGACTTTGGTAACAAATTTGGACAACCGCTTATTTGTGGCTCTGTACTAACTTTCGAACACGAAGAAGATGCTCGTAAGGTTGGTTTCGATAAGGTAATCATGCAAGCTGGAGGTATTGGATACGGTAAAATAGATCAAGCTTTAAAAGACACACCAAAAACTGGTGATAAAATAGTTATTCTTGGTGGTGAAAACTACCGTATTGGTATGGGGGGTGCTGCCGTTTCTAGTGCTGATACTGGAGAATTTGCTTCTGGTATTGAATTAAATGCCGTACAACGTTCTAATCCAGAAATGCAAAAACGTGCTGCAAATGCTGTTCGAGGCATGGTAGAGAGTGATGAAAACTTTATTGTTTCTATTCATGATCATGGTGCTGGCGGGCATTTAAACTGCTTATCTGAACTTGTTGAAGATACGGGCGGAAAAATAGATTTAGATGCGCTACCAGTTGGAGATCCTACACTTTCCGATAAAGAAATTATTGGTAATGAATCTCAGGAACGCATGGGATTGGTTATTGGAGAACAACATTTAGATACACTTCATAAAATTGCAGATCGTGAACGCTCGCCAATGTATACCGTTGGAGATGTTACTGGAGATGACCGATTTACATTTCAATCTAAAACCAAAGGGAATAAACCAATGGATTTAGCCATGGAAGATATGTTTGGGAGTTCGCCTAAAACAATCATGACCGATAAAACAATTAACAGAGCATATAATGATATAACCTACAATACTGATAATTTTTACGATTACTTAGACCAAGTATTACAATTAGAAGCCGTCGCTTGTAAAGACTGGTTAACAAATAAAGTAGATCGCTGTGTTGGTGGAAAAGTGGCTAAACAACAATGTGCAGGGCCATTACAATTGCCTTTAAATAATGTTGGAGTCATGGCATTAGATTATAAAGGAAAAGAAGGTATTGCAACCTCCATTGGACACGCTCCTATTTCTGGATTGATTAATCCAGTTGCCGGAAGTAGAAATTCTATTACTGAAGCTCTTACCAATATCATTTGGGCACCTTTAAAAGATGGCTTACAATCAGTTTCATTATCAGCAAATTGGATGTGGCCTTGTAAAAATGAAGGCGAAGATGCGCGTTTGTATGAAGCAGTTAAAGCGATTTCAGAGTTTTCTATTGATTTAGGAATCAATGTGCCTACGGGAAAAGATTCTTTATCAATGAAACAAAAATATCCTAACGAAGACGTTATTTCTCCAGGAACTGTTATTATTTCCGCAGGAGCAAATTGTAACGATATTTCCAAGGTAGTAGAACCTGTTTTCAAGAAAAACGGTGGTGATATTTATTATATCAATATCTCTCAGGATGATTTTAAATTAGGAGGAAGTTCCTTTGCACAAATAGTTAATAAAATAGGTAATGAAACACCTCTTGTAAAAGACGCTACTTACGTTAAAAACGTATTCAATACCATTCAAAATTTAATAAGAAACGAGAAAATTATTGCTGGACACGATGTCGCTTCTGGTGGATTGATTACAACACTTTTAGAATTATGTTTTGCTGATATCAATCTTGGAGCTGAATTAGATGTATCTCAGTTAAATGAAAAAGATTCATTCAAATTATTATTTTCTGAAAATTCGGGCATTGTTATTCAAGCTAAAGACAAATCGATTGAATCTGTTTTAAATGATGCTAATATTGAATTTCATAACATCGGAAAAGTTACAGAGAGCGATACATTAAGTATTATTAATAATGCCGAAGTATTTACAATGACTGTTTCTAGACTACGTGATGTTTGGTACAAAACGTCGTTCTTACTAGATCAAAAACAAACAGCAAATAATTTAGCTAAAGATAGATTTAACAATTATAAGAATCAACCACTTCAATATACTTTTCCAAAACAATTTACTGGAAAATTACCAGAACTAAGCAGCAATAGACCAAAAGCGGCTATCCTTCGTGAAAAAGGGAGTAATTCGGAGCGCGAAATGGCAAATGCTATGTATTTAGCTGGTTTTGATGTAAAAGATGTGCATATGACCGATTTAATTTCTGGTCGTGAAACTCTTGAAGATATTCAGTTTTTAGGTGCAGTTGGTGGTTTTAGTAACTCCGATGTATTGGGATCTGCCAAGGGTTGGGCAGGTGCCATTAAATACAACGAAAAGGCTAATAAAATCATTAAAGATTTCTTTGCCAGAGAAGACACTTTATCTGTTGGTATTTGTAATGGTTGTCAACTTTGGATGGAATTAGACCTTATAAACCCAGAACATGACATTCATGGAAAAATGCGCCATAATAATTCTCACAAACATGAAAGTTCATTTACTTCTGTAAAAATTCAAGAAAATGATTCTGTGATGTTATCCACATTAGCAGGAACGACACTAGGGGTTTGGATTTCTCATGGTGAAGGAAAGTTTGATTTACCATACACTGAAGACCGATACCATATTGTTGCAAAATATGGCTATGAAGGCTATCCGCATAATCCAAATGGTTCAAATTTCAACACCGCTATGATGTCTGATAAAACTGGAAGACATTTAGTGACCATGCCGCATATAGAACGTTCTACATTTCAATGGAATTGGGCAAACTATCCTGGTGGTAGGCAAGATGAAGTATCTCCTTGGCTAGAAGCCTTTGTGAATGCTAGAAAATGGATAGAGAAAAAATCTTTGTAAAAAGCGACTTGATAATTATTGTGAGCTTGATTTTTTAGAAATCCTTTGCGAAATTTAATATTAATCAAAAAAAGTATCGATGGATATTACCATTGATACTTTTTTTGATTTGGGTTTATTTGACATAATAATGCGTTTTTTAATTATTGGCTATTAACGAATATAACTTTTTATTATATTAAACTGCAGAAAGTTATTAAAAACCGAAAGCTGCTATTTCATAGAAAAAAGCTCTGAATCTAATGTATTTAAGTTTGCATATCTGTGAATACTAGACTTTGGTTAGAAAATATTTTTTATAACAAATTTTACTCACAAATACTAACAAAAGACCACATTTGAACAATAAATAAATTATATTTAATGTGAAATCGTTTCCGAAAGTTTATATTTTTTTTATTTAATCAAATAAATAATATATTACGTTTTCACCAAAACTTTAAGTCATTATGGGATCAAATTCTTTCAAAATGAACCAAGCTCAAAAATTTGTTTTAATCCTATTCTTAACCTGCTTCTATCTTTCTAATTCTCAACAATCTAAAGTTAAATTAGAAGGTATTGTAAAAGATAAAAAAAACGTTACAGTACCCTATGCTGCTATAAGTTTTACAAAGAGACCAAAAGGCACAGTAAGTAATGAAGATGGTTTATTTTCTTTATTAATTGAAAACCATGAAGTAAATGACTCTTTAATTGTTAACTCCATGGGTTATGAACCTCTAAAGTTCAAAATCCAAGACTTCATAGATCAAGAAGACAAAACAATAATCTTAAAAGAGAATATTATAGAACTCTCGGAAGTAAAACTTCTTAGTCCCTCAGAATACGTAAAAAATGCAATCAAAAAACTTAAAGACAATACCATAAGTTCTTCCCACCAATTAACATTATTATATAGAAGAGCATCTAGTGAAGAAAAGAAAGCACGCTTTTTTGTTGAGCACTATATGAAAATTAGAGATAGAGGTCCTATAGCCATAGAAATTGAATCTATAGAAGTATTGCATGCGAGAGAATCGGCCGATTATCGTTTTTTTAAAAAACGGGAACATCGACATTCTGTTATCCCAATGACCATAAGAAATCCTGTTAGACAACATATGCCTATAAAAAGAATCGTATGGAAAAAGGTTGGAGATTCGTCCTATGGAGATGAAGATGTTGTTATTATTGAGGGCAGTCCTAAAGGACAATCATCTTTTAAATTATTTATAGGGGTTGACACTTATAGTATTTACAGAATTGAGAATAGAGCGAATAATTCGTTATACGTTTACAAAAAAGACCATAAAGGTAAATTACATTTAAGCTACCATAGTAGGCAATGGACATCTAAAGAAACCATTCCTTTTGCCTTACAAAAGCAACTAAAAAAGGATACAAACAAAATACAGGCGACCTATAAGCATGAAGTATTCGTTTTAAACGTTGAGACCAACAAGAAAAAAATAAAAGTTAATCACCAAGAAGAAGCTTTAAAAACTGATATGGCTGAATTAAAAATTGCCTATAATAGTCATTTTTGGAAAAATTTTGTAGCTCCTCCCGACACAAAATATTTTAAGAAAATAAAAAAAGAATTAGAGTCTAACTACGGTGTTTCATTAGAAAAACAATTTGAATACGCCAATAAATAGAGTATTCTCGTTCAAATTATAAATAAAAAAAAGCCCTCCCAATTAATTTGAGAAGGCTTTTCTTGACTAAAACAAAGAAATAATGCAGATTAAGCAAAATTTAGTTTCTTATTTATTTTTTTATAAGCTTGATTTACGGTCCGTTTCATTAATAACGACACTATTAATGCGATAACAAATAGGCCAGCAAAAACCTCCAAAGTTGCATCTAACGAGCCTGTAGCATTTTTAACAACATCGTAAATTGTAGGTCCTACAACACCAGCTAAACCCCATGCTGCTAGTACCATCCCATGAATAGCTCCTAACTGTTTGGTTCCAAATAAATCTCCCAAGAATGCTGGTAATGTAGCAAAACCACCTCCATACATGGTAATAACCGTAAATAAAACAACTAAAAAAGTAAGTTCCATTGAAATTTTTGGTAAGAAAAAGAAAGCCAAAATTTGAAATGCGAAGAAGATAATATACGTGTTTGCGCGTCCTAAATAATCCGATAGTGTTGACCACATGATTCTCCCCAAACCATTAAAGACACCAATTAGTCCGACTATAGCTGCAGCTTCCATTGGGGTATAATTTAATTTCTCCTGCATCATAGGACTTGCTGCAGATATAATAGCAATACCACAAGCAATATTAATAAACATCATTATCCAGATGTAATAAAAACGCGAAGTCTTTAACGAAGCATTCGCATCAATATTTGCCATATCTGCCTTTATAGTTTTACCTTCTCCTGGTTTAAAACCATCTGGCATATAGCCTTCAGGTGGTCTTTCAATATATCTTGCAGAAGACAATATCAATATCATGTAAATAACTCCTAAAATGTAAAAGGCATTTGATACACCAACGGCATCAAACAAAGATTGCATAACAGGTCCAAAAATTAAGGCTGCAAACCCAAACCCCATAATAGCCATTCCTGTTGCTAAACCACGCCTGTCTGGAAACCATTTTACCAAAGTACTTACTGGCGTAATATATCCAAGACCTAACCCGATACCTCCAATAACACCATAACAAAGATAAAACAGTGTTAATGATTCTAATTGAACAGCGAGTCCAGAACCTAAAATACCAATACCGTAAAATAAGCCAGCTGTTGTCCCGCTTACTTTTGGTCCTACTTTCTCTACCCACCTCCCTAAAAATGCTGCTGATAAACCTAATAATAAAATAGCTATTTTAAACGCCCATTTTATAACACTGCCATCAACATCAAAAATATCTTTTACTGGATTGGTCATAACCGAATAAGCGTAAACAGATCCAATTGAAATGTGTATCCCAACAGCTGAAGCTGCTATTAACCAACGGTTTTTAAGTTTTTGTGTTTGCATAATATCTATATTTAAGTGTCGATAACCAACAACACTTTTTAATTTACTTTAACTTCTTTAAAATAATTTTTTAAAATCTCGACTGCTGCATCTATCTCTTCTTCTGTATTCTCACGTGCATCCTTCAGTTTATAATCCCAACCTAAAGCTTCCCACTTATGAATCCCTAGTTTGTGATAGGATTGCAACTCAATCTTTTCAATAGTTTTATAATCTTTAAAATACGTCCCCATTTGATGTAAAAGCTCAGGTTTATTGGTAACTTCAGGTATTAGTACATATCGCAACCACATTTTTTTTCCTGAAGCTTCTCTATGTTTAGCAAAAGTGAAAGTAGTGTCTTTATTACGCTTCCCCGTTAAAGCTTCATAACCAGTTTCAGTCATATGTTTTATATCTAACATGACTAAATCTGCATAAGTATCTAATAAGTCTTCTGTGAAATGATTTAATATTCTACCATTAGTATCAATATTGGTGTGAATACCTTCCTCTTTCAAGCGTTTAAAAAAAGGAACTAATTCTTTAGACTGTAATAAAGGTTCTCCTCCAGATACCGTAACACCACCTTTTTTACCAAAATAAGGTTTCATATTTAGCGCCATATCTACCAATGCTTCAATATGATACAATTTACCTCCAGAAGTTTCGATAGTATCTGGATTATGGCAATACAGACACTTTAATTTACACCCCTGCAAAAATATAACTAGGCGAACTCCAGGGCCATCGTGTGTTCCAAAAGATTCAATAGAGTGTACTCTTAATATGTTTGCTTCTGTTTTGATAGGATCATTTTTTTAATTTAGTACCCACAAAAGAAATACGAGACCTCTTTTGCAGGTACTTGGAAATATTAATAAAACTACATGGATTCGTGAAAAGAACGTGTGATTACTTCTAATTGCTGTTCTTTTGTTAATCTTACAAAATTAACGGCGTAACCAGAAACACGAATTGTTAATTGAGGGTATTCCTCTGGGTGCTCCATCGCATCAAGTAAGGTCTCTTTATTTAAGACATTAACATTAATATGCTGTGCGTTTCTAGAGAAATAACCATCTAATATTGATGCCAGATTTTCAATTCTGTCTTCATCATTAGCACCTAAAGACTTTGGTACTATTGAAAAAGTATTTGAAATACCATCTTGAGAATCTTTATAATCAATTTTTGCTACAGAGTTTAACGAAGCAATGGCGCCTTGAGAATCACGACCATGCATGGGGTTAGCGCCTGGTGCAAATGGAATTCCTTTTCCTCTACCATCTGGTGTTGCTCCCGTTTTTTTACCATAAGCGACATTTGATGTGATGGTTAATACTGACATGGTTGATTCTGCATTTTTGTATACAGGTAATTCTTTTAATTCATTATTAAAATCTGCAACTGCCTTTGCTGCTAATACATCTACTCTATCATCGTCATTACCATAGCAAGGAAATTCACCTTCTATTTTAAAATCTACAGTGAGTCCTTCTTCATTTCTTATAGGTTTTACTTTAGCATATTTAATAGCTGACAGGGAATCTGCTACAATTGATAAACCTGCTATACCATAAGCAATATTAATACTTGGATTGGTATCAATTAATGCCATTTGTGCTTTTTCATAATAGTATTTATCATGCATGTAGTGAATAATGTTCATAGAATCGTTATAAACACGTGCGACTTCTTTCATAGCAATTTTAAAATTAGCCATAACCTTGTCGAAATCTAAATATTCACAGTTGCAAGGTTCTATACCTTCAACCATTTGAGTTCCTGTTATTTCACAACGTCCACCATTAATAGCTAATAATAATGTTTTAGCTAAGTTAGTACGTGCACCAAAGAACTGGATTGATTTTCCTAATGCTTGATGCGATACACAACATGCAATTCCATAATCGTCAGACCCTCTACTTTTTCTCATTAAGGCATCATTTTCAAATTGAATGGATGATGTGTCTATGGATACTTTAGCACAATAATCTTTAAAGTTTTGTGGTAAGTCTTCAGACCAAAGAATCGTCATATTAGGTTCTGGTGATGGACCTAAGTTGTATAAAGTATTCAAAAAACGGAAAGAGGTTTTAGTGACCTTAGTTCTTCCATCTTCAAACATCCCTCCTATAGCCTCAGTTACCCATGTTGGATCTCCTGCAAAAATCTCGTCGTAAGCACTCATTCTTAAATGACGCACCATACGGAGTTTCATAACAAATTGATCAATATATTCTTGAGCTTCTTCTTCTGTTATAAGACCTTCTTGTAAATCATTCTCAATAAAAATATCTAAAAATGTAGAGACATTACCTAAAGACATGGCGGCACCATCCTGTTCTTTTACAGCAGCTAAATAAGCCATGTACGTCCACTGTACTGCTTCTTTTGCATTTTCAGCTGGGCGTGTTAAGTCTAAATCATATTTAGTACCTAATTCAATGATTTCTTTTAATGCTTTTATTTGCTCAGAAACTTCCTCCCGCAAACGAATAACAGCATCACTCATTGGTCCTCCAATTTTAGCTAAATCTTCTTGTTTAGATTTAATTAAGAAATCAATTCCGTATAAAGCCACACGTCTATAATCTCCAATTATTCTACCACGCGCATAATTATCAGGCAATCCTGTTAAGAAACCTAATGAACGGTATTTTTTAATTTCAGCATTATAGGCATCAAAAACACCATCATTATGTGTTTTAACATATTTTGAGAATAATTCAGTTAAAGCATCATTAGGTTTAACTCCATGTTCTGATAATGCTTTTTGAACCACTTTAAAACCTCCAAAAGGCTTCATAGTTCGTTTTAATAATTCGTCTGTTTGCAGTCCTATAATGACTTCATTATCTCTATCGATATATCCAGCATTAAAGGCACTAACCGTCGAAACTGTTTCGGTATCTACAGAACGAACACCATTATTTTGTCGCTCTTCCTTAGTTGCTTGTTTACATATATCCCATAATTTTTGAGTTCTCGCACTTGGGCCAACCAAAAATTCTGATGTTCCATGATAAGGAGTAATGTTATTAATAACAAAATCTCTTACATCGACTTTTTCAGTCCAAATTCCGTAGTTAAATTGTTTTACTTCCATTGTTCTATTTTTATTAATATTTTCAAAAAAATCATGTTTTGTTTTACTATTTCAAAGGTATATGCTGGCTTTAATTATAAAACTGACAATTATCAGGAAACCCAAATATTTTTCATTAGACTTTCCACGAAAACGTTTGAGTTATATCTCTCAAAAAATAAAAAGTATAAACTTTTAACCTTTGCTTATATAAAAGTTTAATAGAGGTATGAATTTCATGTGATTTTCTTATTTATTCTTATCAATTAGATGTGATTTTCATAATAATTCAAAAAAAACAGAACTATTTGAGTTATTTCACAAAAAAAAGTAAAATTCAAAAACTAAAATTTAGAAATCATCAAATACAGCTTCTAAGACATTTAAGAACAGTTATATAAAATTCTATTTTCCAAACTCAATTTGAAAATCCTTTTTAATTTCATATTTTGCATATCTATTATTCTATAAAAAACGCATGAAAGAGATTACAAGAATTTTTGATTTTCCTTATTTTCAGTTAGAAACTTATAACTTAGATAAAGCACTTACCTCTAAATATAAAGGGGAATGGCATTCTATTTCAACTCAGGAATATATTAATCAAGCCAATGCTATTAGCAGAGGTCTATTGCGTTTAGGTGTACAACCAAATGATAAGATCGCTGTCATATCTTCAACAAATAGAACTGAATGGAATGTTTTGGACATTGGAGTCCTTCAAATTGGTGCCCAAAATGTGCCTATTTATCCAACGATTGCTGCGGAAGATTATGAATATATCTTAAATCATTCTGAATCTGTTTATTGTTTTGTTTCTGATGCTGAAGTTTTGGATAAACTCAATACCATTAAAGGTAAAACAAAACTTAAGGGTGTTTACTCTTTTAATCATATTGAAGGTGAAAGTAGCTGGAAAGAGATTTTAAAATTAGGTGAAGATACTGGCAACCAGAACGAAGTAGATTCCAGAAAAGAGGCAGTTAAACCTAATGACTTAGCTACTTTAATTTATACATCAGGAACTACTGGGAAACCAAAAGGTGTAATGATGTCCCACAATAACCTAGTATCTAATGTACTAGACAGTTTATCTCGAGTTCCTTTAGAAATGGGTAAATCTAAAGCATTAAGTTTCCTTCCCATATGTCATGTTTTTGAAAGAATGATACTCTATCTATATCAATATTGCGGTGTAGAAATATACTTTGCTGAAAGTATTGAAACTATAAGTGACAATTTGAAAGATATTAAACCTCACATCATGACAGCTGTTCCTAGGCTTTATGAAAAAATGTATGATAAAATAATTGCTAAAGGAGCCGAATTAAACGGTATAAAAAAAGTATTGTTTTTCTGGGCCGTAAACTTAGGATTAAAATATGAACCTTATGGTAAAAATGGATGGTGGTATGAATTTCAATTAAAAATAGCTAATAAGCTTATTTTTAATAAATGGCGGGATGCCTTAGGTGGAAATATTAATACTCTAGTATCTGGAAGCGCAGCACTACAACAACGATTAATTAGAGTATTCTCTGCCTCAAGAATGCCCATACTTGAAGGTTATGGATTAACAGAAACATCTCCTGTAGTTTCTGTAAATTGTCCTTTTAATGAAGGTGTTAAGATTGGAACGGTTGGACGAATCATAGACAATGTTGAAGTTAAAATAGCTGATGACGGAGAGATTTTAGTAAAAGGTCCAAATGTTATGCTTGGTTATTTTAAAGATCCAGAAAAAACAAATGAAGTCATGACTGGAGATTATTTCCATACAGGTGATATTGGTGAAGTTGATGATGACAATTTCTTAAAAATCACAGATCGTAAGAAAGAAATGTTCAAAACATCTGGAGGTAAATATGTTGCTCCTGCATTATTAGAGAATCAATTTAAACAATCAAGATTTATTGAACAAATAATGATTATTGGAGAAGGTGAAAAAATGCCTGCTGCTTTAATTCAACTTAATTATGAATTTGTTGAAGAATGGGCAAGACGTCATAATATAGCATTCCAATCTAAAAATGATATCATCACTAATCTCCAATTATTAGAACGTATTCAAGAAGAAATTGACGATGCTAATAAAAATTTTGGAAAATGGGAACAAATTAAAAAATTCGAAATCACTCCAGATATTTGGTCAATAGAAGCTGGCCACTTAACACCTACAATGAAAATGAAAAGAAAGGTGATTAAGTCAATGTATGCAGATTTAATAGAAAAAATCTACAGACCATAACTTAAAAAAATCGCAGCGCACATTTTTAATATCCTCTCAATTAAGTTGTGTTAATTTTTATACAATTTATTATGCACGCATAATAAATTTTTCATATATTTGGTCACCAACTAAATTTTATGAAAGATAAAACCATTGATTACATCCTCCGAACAACTTGGCTCTCAGTTCAGAAGATGTATAATGAAGAAGCTGCGAAATTTGAGAGCACCATGGCAACTGGTTTTACTTTATTGAGTATAGACCCAGAAAAAGGTACGCCTTCCACAGCTTTAGGGCCAAAAATGGGAATGGAAGCCACTAGTTTATCTAGAATATTAAAAACTATGGAAGCAAAAGGACTCATTGAACGAAAACCCAACCCAGAAGATGGTCGTGGGGTTATTATTTCTCTTACCGAATTTGGTCTTGAAAAAAGAACATACTCAAGAGAGAAAGTGTTAACATTTAATGAAGCTATAAGAAATAATATTTCAGAAGAAAAATTAAACAGTTTTTATGAAGTCGCTGAAGTTATTAATGATATGGTAACAAATAAAAAAATATATAATCAAAACAGCTAGTAGCACAAAAATGAGCAAACGTAGAATAAAAAAAGTGGCCATTATAGGTTCTGGCATTATGGGAAGCGGTATAGCATGCCATTTCGCTAATATTGGCGTGGATGTTTTATTGCTAGATATAGTTCCAAGAGAACTAAATGACAAAGAGAAATCTAAGGGTTTAACACTCGAAGATAAAATAGTAAGAAACAGGTTGGTTAACGATGCCCTCGCTGCATCATTAAAATCAAAACCTGCTCCTATGTATCATCCTAAATTTGCAAATCGCATTACAACTGGTAATCTGGAAGACGATATCGCAAAAATCGCTGATGCCGACTGGATTATGGAAGTAGTCGTAGAACGATTGGATATAAAACAACAAGTTTTTGAAAAACTGGAACAATACAGAACGCCAGGCACATTAATTACTAGTAATACTTCAGGTATTCCTATTAAGTTTATGAGTGAAGGCCGCAGTGAAGATTTCCAAAAACATTTCTGTGGAACGCACTTCTTTAACCCTGCACGTTACTTAAAATTATTTGAAATTATTCCTGGCCCAAAAACAGATACTTCCGTTTTAGAATTTCTTAATGGTTATGGAGAACAATTCCTTGGAAAAACATCTGTAATTGCTAAAGACACACCTGCTTTTATAGGAAATCGTATTGGTATCTTTAGTATTATGAGTTTATTTCATGCTGTTAAAGATATTGGTTTAACCATTGAAGAAGTTGATAAACTATCGGGACCTGTTATTGGCAGACCTAAATCTGCAACATTTAGAACTGTTGATGTTGTTGGATTAGATACTTTAGTACATGTAGCAAATGGCATCGCAGAAAACTGTAAAGAAGATGAACGTTTAGAACTTTTTAAATTACCTAACTTCATCGATACCATGATGGAAAATAAATGGTTAGGAAGTAAAACTGGACAAGGGTTTTATAAAAAAACGGTATCTGCAGAAGGCAAAAAAGAAATCCTATCCTTAGATTTAAATACCTTAGAATACCGTTCTGCGAAAAAAGCGAAATTTGCTACTTTAGAGCTTACCAAACCTATTGATAAGGTTGTAGATCGATTTAAAATACTGGTTTCTGGTAAGGATAAAGCTGGAGAGTTTTACAGAAAAAGTTTCGCCGCTTTATTTGCATACGTTTCTCATCGCATCCCTGAAATAACAGATGAATTATATAAGATTGATGACGCTATGAAAGCTGGTTTTGGATGGGAACATGGTCCTTTCCAAATTTGGGATGCCATAGGTGTAGAAGCAGGCATAGAAATAATGAAAGCTGAAAATTTAACACCTGCATCTTGGGTAAACGATATGTTAACTACAGGCAGTAAGTCGTTTTATTCTGTAAAAGGAGGCGCTACTTATGCTTATGATATTCCGAAGAAAACACAAGAAAAAATACCAGGTCAGGATGCATTCATCATCTTAGACAATATTAGAAAGTCCAATGAAGTCTTTAAAAACTCTGGAGTTGTTGTTGAAGATTTAGGAGATGGCATATTAAACTGCGAATTCCAGTCTAAAATGAATACCATTGGTGGTGATGTTTTAGCAGGACTTAATAAAGCCATTGATTTGGCTGAAAAAGAATATCAGGGATTAATTGTTGGTAACCAAGGCGCCAATTTCTCAGTTGGCGCCAATATTGGTATGATATTCATGATGGCCGTAGAACAGGAATATGATGAGCTTAATGCTGCAATCAAGTATTTTCAAGATACCATGATGCGTATGCGTTACTCGGCTATTCCAACCATTTCGGCACCACACGGCATGTCTTTAGGAGGTGCTTGCGAATTATCAATGCACGCTGATAAAGTGGTCGCTGCTGCAGAAACTTATATTGGCTTAGTTGAGTTTGGTGTTGGTGTTATTCCTGGTGGAGCAGGATCTAAAGAAATGGCTTTAAGAGCTTCAGATACGTTTAGAAAGGGAGATGTAGAATTGAATACGCTACAAGAATACTTTTTAACTATAGGTATGGCAAAAGTGGCAACATCTGCCTATGAAGCTTTTGATATGGGCGTACTTCAAAAAGGAAAAGATATTGTCGTTATTAATAAAGACAGACAAATAGCTACAGCGAAAGCGCATGCAAAATTAATGGCAGAAGCTGGTTATACACAACCCGTAAAACGTAAAGATGTAAAAGTACTAGGTAAACAAGCATTAGGCATGTTTTTAGTCGGTACCGATTCTATGGAAGCTGCAAATTATATAAGTGAGCACGACCATAAAATAGCTAATAAATTGGCTTACGTTATGGCTGGAGGCGATTTATCAGAACCTACTCTAGTTACTGAACAATATTTATTAGACCTTGAACGTGAAGCTTTCTTAAGTTTATGTACAGAGCGTAAAACGTTAGAACGAATACAGCATATGTTGAAGACGGGGAAACCGCTTAGAAATTAAAATCCCCACCCAACCTCCTCGAAGGGGAGGCGCTAAAATATAAGATAAATATAATGTATAACTAAAAACAAACCCGTGACAGTTCCCTCTCCTTTAGAGAGGGTTAGGGAGAGGAATGAAACAAGCATATATCGTAAAAGCATACAGAACAGCCGTAGGTAAAGCACCTAAAGGTGTATTTCGCTTTAAAAGAACTGATGAATTGGCTGCAGAAACCATTCAATTCATGATGAAAGAATTGCCACAATTAGACAAAACTCGTATTGATGACGTGATTGTTGGTAATGCCATGCCCGAAGGGTCTCAAGGTTTAAATATGGCACGCCTTATCTCTTTAATGGGATTAAACAGTGTAGATATTCCAGGTGTTACTGTAAATCGTTTTTGTTCATCGGGTATTGAAACTATTAGTATTGCAACAGCAAAAATACAATCTGGGATGGCCGATTGTATTATCGCTGGAGGAGCAGAAAGTATGAGTGCAGTACCCATGACAGGTTTTAAACCTGAGCTAAATTACGACATAGTAAAAGCAGGTCATGAGGATTATTATTGGGGCATGGGAAATACAGCTGAAGCTGTTGCAAATCAGTTTAAAGTATCTCGTGAAGACCAAGATGAATTTGCTTACAATTCACATATGAAAGCTTTAAAAGCACAAGCTGAAAATCGTTTTCAAGATCAAATTGTACCTATAGAAGTAGAACAAACTTATATAGATGCAAACGGAAAGAAAGCTACGAAATCATATACCGTAACAAAAGACGAAGGACCACGCGCAGGAACAAGTAAAGAAGCTTTAGCAAAATTACGAGCAGTATTTGCTGCTGGTGGTAGTGTAACTGCAGGAAATTCTTCTCAAATGAGTGATGGAGCAGCCTTTGTTATGGTCATGAGTGAAGACATGGTAAAAGAACTAAACCTAGAGCCTATTGCACGCTTGGTAAACTATGCAGCTGCAGGTGTAGAACCACGTATCATGGGGATTGGTCCAGTAAAAGCGATTCCGAAAGCATTAAAACAAGCAGGTTTACAACAATCAGATTTAGAGCTTATTGAACTAAACGAAGCATTTGCATCACAATCGTTAGCTGTGATTAGAGAGTTAAACCTCAACCCAGATATTATTAATGTAAATGGAGGTGCCATAGCACTAGGACATCCTCTTGGTTGCACAGGAGCTAAATTATCTGTACAATTATTTGATGAAATGCGTAAACGCGATATGAAAGGAAAATATGGTGCTGTCACCATGTGCGTAGGTACTGGTCAAGGCGCTTGTGGGATTTTCGAATTTTTAAATTAGAAGCCCCACCTAACCTCCCCTAAAGGGAGGAACAATTGAAAATAAATTATTAATTAAAAAGCACCCACAAGTTCTCTTTCCTTTGGAAAGGGTTAGGGTTAGGAAAAATGGAAGCAACAAAAAAAGATATTTTACGCGGCGGACAATTCTTAGTTAAAGAAACCAATTGTGAAGATATATTCACCCCCGAAGATTTCAATGAAGATCAGCTGATGATGAAAGAAGCTGTCACTGAATTTGTTGATAGAGAAATTTGGGTTAATAAAGCACAATTTGAAAAAAAGGATTATGCATTAACCGAATCCTGTATGCGAAAAGCTGGAGAGCTCGGATTTTTAAGTGTTTCAGTTCCCGAAGCATACGGTGGTATGGGTATGGGCTTTGTAGATACCATGCTAGTTTGTGATTATATTTCTGGAGCTACCGGCTCGTTTAGTACGGCATTTGGAGCACATACTGGAATAGGAACGATGCCTATTACTCTTTATGGTACCGAAGAGCAAAAGCAAAAATATGTTCCAAAATTGGCTTCTGGTGAATGGTTTGGCGCCTATTGCTTAACAGAACCTAGCGCTGGTAGTGATGCCAATTCTGGTAAAACCAAAGCAGTACTTGCTGCTGATGGAAAAAGTTACAGTATTACTGGACAAAAAATGTGGATTTCTAATGCTGGTTTTTGTAGTTTAATGATCGTTTTTGCACGTATCGAAGACGATAAAAATATTACAGGATTTATTGTTGAATATGACCCAGAAAAACCTAATGGCATTACCATGGGTGAAGAAGAACACAAATTAGGGATTCGCGCATCGTCAACAAGACAAGTATTCTTCAATGACACTGTCGTTCCTATTGAAAATATGTTATCTACAAGAGGAAATGGCTTCAAAATAGCTATGAATGCTTTAAATGTAGGCAGAATTAAATTAGCAGCTGCATGTTTAGATGCCCAAAGGCGTACTATTACAGAATCTGTTAAATATGCCAATGAACGAATTCAATTTAAAACACCCATTTCCAGTTTTGGTGCAATTCGCCAGAAAATAGCAGAAATGGCTACTAATTGTTGGGTTGGTGAAGCTGGTAGTTATAGAGCTGCGAAAAATATTGAAGAGCGTATTGACCTTAGAAAAAATAATGGAAAGGATACACATCAAGAAGCTGAACTAAAAGGTGTAGAAGAATATGCTATTGAATGTTCTATTCTAAAAGTGGCTGTTTCAGAATATACGCAAAGGTGTACAGATGAAGGTATTCAAATCTTTGGAGGCATGGGCTTTTCGGAAGAAACGCCAATTGAATCTGCATGGAGGGATGCCCGTATAGCAAGAATTTACGAAGGTACCAATGAAATAAACAGAATGCTTTCAATAGGTATGCTTATCAAAAAAGCTATGAAAGGGCATGTAGATGTTTTAACACCTGCCATGGCAGTTAAAGATGAATTGGTAGGTATTCCATCTTTTGACGTACCTGATTATTCTGAATTATTTTCTGAAGAAAAAAATATCATAAAGAATCTAAAAAAACTCTTCTTAATGGTAGCTGGAGCCGCTTTACAGAAATACGGTGAAAAAATTGAAGAACAGCAGCAATTAATGTTGGCTGCATCAGATATATTAATTCAAATCTATTTAGCTGAATCTGCCATTCTCCGTGCAGAGAAAATAGCAAAAAAAGAAGGTGAAGACCATGCTAAAGAGCAAATAGCTATGGCAAAACTAAACTTATTCCATGCTATTGATGTTATTGAAACAGCTGGCAAACACTCCATCATTTCATTCTCTACTGGCGATGAGCAACGTATGATGCTTATGGGATTGAAACGTTATATCAAGTATGTTAATATGCCAAACATCATTGAATTAAGACATATTATTGCCGAAAAAGTGATTAAAGAAAATAAATACTGTTTTTAGTATAAATGACATAATTTGTGACTAACTCAATTTTAAAAGCGCTTTGGATTTATTTTCGGGGCGCTTTTATTTTTTTTATATTTCACATTACTGTATCTTTTAAATCTAGTTATGTTAAACCCTCATTATACTAAATAAATTAGATAAAATATGAAACTAACTATTATGAGCTTATTGCTATTTTTTAGTTCGTTCTTATCTGCACAAACCAACGAACTACTGTATGATATTATTAACACTGTTTCATCTGAACGTATTAAGCAAGATATTCAAACTTTAGTAAATTTTGGAACAAGAAATACTTTTAGTGACACCATTTCAAACACCAGAGGTATAGGAGCTGCGAGACGGTGGATAAAATCAGAATTTGAAACCATATCAAAAGACTGTAATAATTGTCTGAATGTCTTTTTTCAAAAAGATTTTGTTACCAAAAAAAATAATGATCGTGTGCCTCATGATGCCTGGGTGGTTAATGTTATAGCTATTCAAAAGGGTACTAAATATCCGAATCGATATATCATTATGAGTGGTGATATTGATTCCCGTGCCAGCAATACCATGGATTTTACTACCGATGCTCCTGGGGCAAATGATAATGCTTCTGGTATGGCTGGGACTATTGAAACTGCCAGAGTTTTATCTAAATATAAATTTGATAGTAGCATAATTTATGTAGGCTTATCTGGTGAAGAGCAGGGTCTTTTTGGTGGTGCAGGATTAGCAAAATACGCTCAAGAAAAAAAATGGGACATTATTGGAGTTTTTAACAATGATATGATAGGCAATATTAAAGGTGTTGATGGTGTGATTGATAATAGAACTTTTAGAATATTTTCCGAACCTGTTCCTCCAAACGAAACAGAGCAGGAAAGGAGACTCCGCAGATTTTATGGTGGTGAAATAGATGGTATTTCCCGCCAATTGGCGCGTTATGTTTATAAAACCACAAAAGCATATATGCCTGAAATGAATCCTATGATGATATATAGGTTAGACAGGTTTGGTCGTGGTGGTCATCATCGTCCCTTTAATGACTTAGGTTATGCTGGTATTCGTATCATGGAAGCTCATGAAAATTACACACAACAACATCAAGATATTCGTGAAGAAAATGGTATAAAATATGGTGATGTTATTGAGCATGTGAATTTCGATTATGCCAAAAAGCTCACCTCTGTAAACGCTATAAACATGGCTAGTTTAGCTTCTGCTCCTCCAGCGCCACAAAATGTTAGTATTGGAGGGATCGTAGCACCTTCTGTAAAATTTAAATGGAAAAAAGTCGACGGAGCTAAAGGTTATAAAATTTACTGGAGAGACACTACTTCAGCCACTTGGGATCATAGTAGGTATGTTGGAGATGTTTCAGAATTCACACTAGATGGTATTATTATTGATAATTATTTTTTCGGAATAGCTTCTATTAGTGAAAACGAATTCGAAAGTGTTGTGGTATTTCCCAATAAAGTTTTTAGAGATTAAAACATTAACAAACTATTAAGAACCTTTTTATTTAATTTTGAACAAAGTAAAAATAATGTTCGATCGTTTACATCTACTACTCTTTTTTTCAATAATTTCATGTTTTTCTTTGAGTGCTCAAGAAATACTTTCAGAGAAAAATAATTTCACAAGACAAGATACTTTAAGAGGTTCTATAACTCCTGAACGCTCTTGGTGGGATTTAAACTATTATCATCTGGATATCAAAGTAGATCCTGACAAAAAATTTATTTCAGGAAAAAACACCATTCATTATACTGTTTTAGAAGATTATTCGGTGATGCAAATTGATTTACAAACACCATTAAACCTTACCAAAGCCATTCAAAATGGTAAAGAATTAAGTATAAAACATGATGGTAATGCTCATTTTATAAATCTTCTTGAAAAGCAAAAAACAGGTACTATAAATACTATTGAAGTTCATTATGAAGGCACTCCTAAAGAAGCTGTTAGAGCGCCTTGGGATGGTGGAATTTCATGGAAAAAAGACCAAAATGGTAACCATTTTATAGCTTCATCTTGTCAAGGTCTCGGAGCTAGTGTATGGTGGCCTTGCAAAGATCATATGTATGATGAAGTAGATAGTATGCTTATTAGCGTTAATGTTCCCAAAGGTTTGATGAATATTTCTAATGGCAGATTAAAACGTGTAGAACAATATACAGATTCAAAAACATACCGTTGGTTTGTTAAAAACCCTATAAATAATTACGGAGTCAATATAAACATTGGTGACTATGTTAATTTTTCTGAGGTTTATAATGGACAAGGAGGTCGCTTGGATCTTAATTATTATGTTTTAAAAGATAACTTAGACAAAGCCAAAGAACATTTTAAAGATGCCCCTAAAATGATGAAAGCTTTCGAGCATTGGTTTGGCCAGTATCCTTTTTATGCCGATAGTTTTAAATTGGTAGAAGTGCCTTATTTGGGCATGGAGCATCAAAGCTGTATAACCTACGGTAATCAATATAAAAAAGGTTATTTAGGCAGTGATTTATCTGATACAGGATGGGGGTTGAAATTTGATTTTATTATTATACATGAATCTGGACATGAATGGTTTGCTAATAATATTACTAGTAAAGATATAGCAGACATGTGGATTCATGAAAGCTTTACAACCTATTCTGAAAACCTGTTTTTGGATTACTATTATGGTAAAAAAGCGGCAGCTGAGTATGTTATTGGTACACGTAGAAAAATCTTAAACGACAGACCTTTAATAGGACATTATAATGTTAATAATGGAGGTTCAAGTGATATGTATTTTAAAGGTGCCAACATGCTGCATACGCTCAGACAACTTATTGAAGATGATGAAAAGTGGCGCCAAATTTTACGTGGATTAAATAAAGATTTCTTTCACCAAACAGTTACTACACAACAAATCGAAAATTACTTAAGTAAACAAACAGGTATTGATCTAACAGAATTTTTTAATCAATATCTAAGGACAACAAAAATTCCAACATTGGAATATTCTATTGACAATAATGAATTGAAATATCGTTGGACACACATTGTTGATAAATTTGATATGCCAGTTCAAGTGACTATTAATGGAAATGACCAATGGCTCTTTCCGAAATCTGATTGGAAAACAATAACATCAGAATTAAAAATCATATCTTTTGAAGTGGATCGCGATTTTTATATTGAAGTAAATAAACTCTAACTCTATTGGAAATTAAAGAACTCTATTTTAAGACAGATACTGAATGGCGTAACTGGTTACATGAAAACCATGATATTTCTAAGGGTGTGTATCTTATTTTTTATAAAGTAGAAAACAAAGAACCATCCATGCGATGGGAAGAAGCTGTAAAAGTTGCCCTTTGTTATGGCTGGATAGATTCTACAGCAAAAAGCTTAGGAAATGGAAAGCGTCAACAACGCTTCACACCAAGGAAACAAAAAAGTGTATGGAGTGCCCTAAACAAAAGGTACATAAAAGAGTTAACTGCCAATAATTTAATGCATGAAAGCGGTCTTAAAATTATTGAAATTGGAAAGCAAAATGGCAGCTGGACTGCTCAGGATGATGTAGAAAAAGGCATCATCCCAGAAACCCTTCAATTGGCCTTTAATAAAAACCCAATAGCATTTAAAAATTATCAAAACTTTGCGCCTTCATACAAAAAAGGCTATTTATATTGGCTGAATCAAGCTAAAAGAGAAGAAACCAAACAAAAACGCATTGCAGAAATTATAAAACTCTGCAATGCGAATATAAAAGATAGAGGTAATTGGTAAAAGATCTATAGTTTTACGATCTTAAAATTTTCCTCATCAATGTTTAAAAGGTAAATACCCGTGTTTAGATGGCTAATGTCTAATTTTATTTCTGAGGTATTAATAGGTTTACTTAACAACTTTTTACCATTAATTGAATACAGACTAATCGTTTTTGGTCTTGAAAAAGATCTAAAATCCACAAATAAATAATCTGAAACTGGGTTAGGATATATTTCAAAAGACAGATCATCCAGTTCTGTTATGTTCAAAACAGACTCCTTTAATGGATTATAAGCATTACCTGAAAGGGCAAACATATAAATAGCTCTCAATGTAGCTCCGAAGTAAGCACTGGTCGATTGATTTTTCAATTCAGCATAACCATTATTCACAAAACTTTGGGTGCTAGAAGACATGGCGGCTGTGGCATAAGCGCCTGTAAATGTTGGGTCTTTATAAGTTGTGTTAATCGCAACACCAGCTTGATTATAACCTGGATATATTTGATCAAAGCCACCTTTATCTGTTACGAAGTTATTACATAAAACGGAATAGTCTAGTGCCTTCGAACTGCCGTACCATACATAATCTATAGCGATTCGCCATGGTGTTCTTGCTGCATCATAATAATAAGATTTTCCTTCATCATAAGCCCAAGAAACAATAGTTGAATAATCACCATCTGCTTCACTCCAATCCGATACTAAATTGTAAACCGCATTATGTTTAGACAAATTAGCATTAATAATATCATAACTTTTATCGGCAACGTCATTCCAAAATGGAATATCGTTTGTATATTCTCCAAATACTCTAAAATAACCTGTTGTAAAATAGGATGGATTTGTGTTAACACTCCCTCCCCAGGCATCACCTGGCTTTAAAACATTTGTATTAGCTTCAACTTCATGATTTTTTATAGCTGCTATTAACGTTTTTGCATCATTTTGATAATGTATAGCTCCTGTATTTCCCCAACGCTTTTCTGCTACAATCAGGGCAATTGCAGCATCTAATTCGGCATCAGTAGCACCATTTTGGCCAATAACGCTGGAACAGCCATCTATTTTCCAGTTCATAACGCCATTTGCATTGGAAAAATCCTGATAATAAAGCCATAAACCATCAAAAAGTTCTTTATCGTTTGCATAAGCAGACAATAGCATACCATAGGCCACACCTTCTGAAACTGTCTCGGTAGGTGTATCAAATTTTATTCTATATCTCCCATTTGTGCATGGTGTTGCAAAAGCATTTCGCCATGCGACATAGACATCATATAAATCATTAGCTTGAATATTTGTTGGCTGTATGCCATAATCATAATCCCTATTCAGAAAACTCACTTCCGAAATTTGGGCATTAGAAAAGTTAATCAATAAAAGTAAAAGGTAAACGAGTGTAGGATAACGTTTATTCATAAGTAGGTATTTTTTTATGTATATACGATAATAATCTATGAAATAGATTTTACATCATTTCTTATTTGAACTAGCAATTTTGTTAGACCTAAATGAATACTTTTTAAATCTCGAATTTCAATATCAACACTAAAATTATGGATTAATAAAAGTTTCAATATCCGAAAGCTCCAATGTAGGATTAGCACCCTCACTTTGTGCAACCAATGCACCAACACCACAAGCGAAATTAATGGCTTGCTGCGGATTTATATTATTCAACAATTGACTAATTAAGGCTCCTAAAAAAGAATCACCTGCTCCAACAGTATCCACTACTTTTATTTTATAACCGCTGTTATAATATAGTGTATTATTGTACAACAAAACAGCTCCATGTTCTCCCTTTGTTACACAAATATGTTCTGTATTGGTTTGTTCTGCTATAAAATGTAGGTTTTGTTCCAAGGAACGATTTTTTGAACCCAAATAATGACCGACCTTATAAAGTTCATCGTCATTAAATTTAATAAAATCAGCTTTTTTCATAAGTCGAAGAAGAATATCCCAAGTATAATGTGGAGGTCTTAAATTAACATCGAAAATCTTGTACTTTGCTACTTTTAGAATCTTATAAAGTGTTTTTCTGGAAACCTCATCCCTGGTAATCAAACTTCCAAATACTAAAGCATCCGATTCTTTTACTGTGTTTTCAATAGCTTCTGTTAAACTTATTTTATCCCAAGCTCTCGGGCACATAATTTCATAAGTAGCTGCCCCCTTATCATTCAACTTAACATTGACCTCTCCCGTATGGTATGCATCAAGAATTTCAACGCAAGTTATATTTACATTATTCTCATCTAGGTATGCTAGCAATTCATTTCCAAGAGCATCTTTCCCAACCGCACTAATTATAGTAGCATTATGGTTAAAAGAATTCAATCTCATGGCAACATTTAGTGGCGCACCTCCCACTTTCTTTTTGTTGGGAAAAATATCCCACAATACTTCACCATAGCAAACTATATCTGACATAAACCTTACTTTAAAAATATTTTAGTAAATATTAGATTCCATAGTACGTTGATTAATAGAGTTTCTAAAGACCTGAAGCATTCTTTTTGCTATACCAGTCCAACCAAAATTACGACGTGCAAAACGAGCACCTTCAACGGATAGTTCATTTCTTAAATTTGGGTACAAAAGAGGCATGGACATCATGGCTCCAAACTCTACTGGTCTATGTGGATCTGCAAATAAAGCCTGATTTCCAAAATCAATTAAATCATATAAACCACCATGTACTGTTATTATACTTGGGGTTCCACAAGCCATAGCTTCGATCGCAACCATGCCGAAAGGTTCATACCTTGAAGGCATTGCAAAAATATTAGCTGAACGGTACACATTCGCTAAATCTTCGTCTGCAATATAGTTTTTCCATTTTATTTTGTCTTTTACACCAAGTTCATTTGCTAGTTTTTTTAATTTGGCAATACCTTGTTTGTCTTGCTCTGAATCTCCCCCAATAGCCACTACCAATCTTGCTTCTTGGCATAACTCAAAAACAGTTGGTAATGATTTAATAAGCAAATCGTAACCTTTGTTGTGGGCCATTCTTCCCAATGCTAAAATATCGGTTGGATGTATATCGTACTTCGCCCTGATTTTATCGTTCTCTTTGGTAGGCACTGGATAAAAACGATTTTCATCTATCCCAGGAGGAATCATGTTACAATTACGCGGCAATACATCATATTGTTGTGTTAGCAAGTCTACCTGAGGCAATGTAGTAGCGATAACATGGTTACACATTTGAAACACAAAATATTCTTTTCTGATACGTTCTTTGAATCGATATGTTTTTTCCATCTTCTTTTCGTCCATATCGTTTCCCATAGTGTGCTGTTTCCACCATCCCAAAGAATGTGGTGTATGTACATGAGAAATCCCTAGTTCTTCAGCTATTTTTTGTCCAGCCCAGCCAGCATCCCAATAATGTGAATATACAATATCGTACTTTTTGCGTTCTTTTTTAATAGCAGCCAAAGTATTGGTAACGAACTTCTTTAAATAGTCGTGCATGTCCTCTTTCCTTATAAACTCTTTTCCGCCAAAAGGAATTCGCCATACGCTAAAATTTTCGTCTACGAAATCATATTCTGGCTGATCTTCAAACTGCCGTGTTACCAAATCTACTCTTTTTCCCAATCTACTAAATCGGTCTGCAAGTTCCAGTACGTAAACAACTTGTCCTCCTGTATCTGGTTTTCCTAATTCTGGATTCGCAGCTACATAGCCATGTAAAGAGATCATTAATATAGATTTCATAGTTTTAAGTTTTAGTTATTTTTTTATTATTTTCAAATCATGACAAGCAGAAATATACTGTGCCGCAGACCATGCCTGATATGCTTTACCCATAGGTTTACCAGTTGTTCCGTGAGCCCATTCTGTAAACTCCCATTCTACATTTATGCCTTCTTTATTTATTAAAGCCAACTTGTGTAATTCGGCAATAGCAATATCCTTTAGTCCTAGTTTATTGATGAATTTAACCCAAAAACCACCTACAAAAGGCCATATACCTCCATTATGATAGTGATTAGGCAAGTTTAAAAGATTCACAGTATAATAAGGTCTCCAGTCTGGATCACCAGGACTTACTACAGGATACACATTCGCCACAGGAAAAGGATCGTTAACTCCAACTCCCAACATAAATTTAAAAGTTTGATGTGCCTTTTCAGAATCAATAGTTCCATGTAAAAATGCAAGAACATTTCCTAGAACATCACAACGCCAACTGAAATCAAACGGTGTTGTTTGTGCTATTAAGTAGGAGGTGTCTCCCAATGTGAATTGTTTTTCAGCAAAAGAAACCGATTGGAATAATTGCTGTTGCGTTGAAGGCCAAAAATTATTTAATATCTCTTTCTTAATAACTTGAGACCATCTAATATACTCGCCCGCTTGTTTGTGATCGCCTAACATTTCCATCATACGACCAAAACATACATTAGCACGATACCAAAGAATTTCATCGTAAAGGATGTTATAACTTCTACCAAATAAATCTGTCCAATCTCCTGCTTCTGGTATTTCCAATAATGCATCATTATTACTATCATGAGCGCCGAGCCAACGCATTGTTTCTTTAATATCTGAAATATGTGTTCTTAAAAACTCAATATCTTTGGTAACATTAACATATTCGTAGAATGCAATAACCACCCAAATTCCACTATCAATAGAACAGATACCCCCAACTCCCGAATAATCTGGTACATTATCTTTAATACGGACATTGGATGGAATTTGACCATTATGAGAAATATGCTCAAATAAGGTTAATAACGTTTGGCGTTGACATTGATGGATTTCTTCATCATGAACCAATGGTAAAGAACCAATAACAGTTATAGCTCCATCACGTGCCCAAACGCTATAATAATTTTCATCGGTACCATGAGCCACATTATCTTTTATAGAACACGCTGAAAAGCCAAGGGGTGTGATGTTTTTTTTTAAAGCCTCGATCGCTTTTTCATAACCCTCAAGAATTAAGGCTACTTTTTCATTATCATTCTCCAATGCCAGGTTGCTTAGCTCTTGCTTTATAAAAAAGTCATCCGTATGATCAACATTGGTATCAACTATAGCATCTTCTGGCAACACGCCATAATAAACTAAACCTTCTATAATACCATTACTTTTTTCTTTTTCCGAATGATAAACCTGTCGGTGCTTTGTATATCTGTAAAGTTCTTCATGGGCATTTGCAACTACTATACCTTTCACTTCTTTTACATCAAACATGGCAGAGTCATTACCACTATCTCCTGCTACCATTACCTTATTAGATTTAATATCTAATTTTTTAAGCAGCCACAACAATGCATTTCCTTTATTGGCAAACTTTGGAAGAATATCTAAAAACTTATCACCAGAATAGACCACATTAATATGCATGTTGACATCGGCAAAACCCTGTTCAACGCTAGCGATTAGTTCGGGGCTTGCATCATGGAAAAAATAGCTTCTTTTATAAGCATGTTGAAATTTTGTAGGCTGCTCAATTATGGGATGGTTTATATTTTGAATAACTTGCTCTACAGATTTAAGATCCCAACCCTCGTCAAGGACATCATTAAATTCTTTGACTACGCTTTTATTATTATAATTATAGATATGTGTTCCCACACCCGAAATTATATAATCTGGTTCTGGCAGAATTCCTTTATTGATTAAATTAAGAACATCATCGATTAAACGCCCTGTGTTATAGGTAAGCAAAACATCTTCTGGTCTATACTTCTCCCATATTTTACGAAAATTACTTTTGTACGTATGAAAATCTATTAATGTGTTATCAATATCGAATGAAAGAAGCCCGATATTGTTTGCAATATTGTCTTCATTTTGATCCATATGGAGATTGTTTTTTAGTTTTTATTGATAATTTAAACATCCATTTGGTAAAAAAAATAAAGCTTTCAAGTATGAAAACCAAGTAAAATTGGCCTATTATGATAAGTAATCTGAATGTGACAAATAGAAGGTAATAGATTATGAATTCATAAAAATGGCTCCTAAGTTTTTGAATATTTGATAATTATAAAAAAGCAAAAATGCTGCAAGAAAAACAAACGATTCCCTACAGCATTTAAATCTTTTTAAATAGTAGTAACTTCAACAAATACTAAATCCCGCTTATAAAACTTCCATAGGGGTCTTTAAACTGAATACCCTCTGTAAATCGTTGTTTACTTAACTGTTTAAATTCTACCAAGGCCCAAAGCACAAATTCCTTTACAAAATAGCTATCTGGCTTAGATAAATTAGGTTGATATTCGCCTAACAAATCATCTAGAGGGCTAATAGAATCTAATAAGTTTCTATATTCTTTATCACGCAAATCATCTAACATCTCAAAACCATCTTTTTGATTAAAAAACCAAGATATAATATCATCATAAGGACTTTCATCTTCTTGCTTTTTTAGTTTTTCAAGCTTAGGAAAAAATTCACCAAATAAACTCTTAACAGCTTCACCTATTAAATTATAAGCAACAACAGCTGCCCCCTCCTGCTCGCCTTCATAAACCAATTCTACCTTTCCTGTAATGGATGGAATAATACCAACAAAATCGCTTAAACGTAACATGGTAATTTTATCGCCCGATATCAAAGCCCTACGTTCGGCAGTACTTAGCAAATTCTCTAAGGCGGTAATACTCAATCGAGCACTGACACCACTTTTGGCATCAATAAAATCATTTTCACGAGCTTCAAATACAATCTGTTCTAATAAATCTCTAGCTAGATCAGGTACCAAAACAGTTTGCTTTTGCCCTTCAACCAGTTTAGCTTCTTGTTCTGTTATTAAACGAGCCGTTTCGATATCTACTGGGTAATGCGTTAAAATTTGAGAACCAATTCGATCTTTTAAAGGTGTTACAATACTCCCTCTATTGGTATAATCTTCAGGGTTTGCTGTAAATAAAAATTGAATATCTAGCGGTAATCGTAATTTAAAACCTCTAATTTGAATATCACCTTCTTGCAAAATATTAAATAACGCTACTTGGATTCTAGCTTGCAAATCAGGTAATTCATTAATTACAAAAATACAGCGATTCGCTCTAGGTATCATCCCATAATGAATCACTCTATCATCAGCATAACTTAATTTTAGATTAGCAGCTTTAATGGGATCTACATCCCCAATAATATCGGCTACTGTAACGTCGGGAGTTGCTAGCTTTTCTGCAAAACGTTCACTGTTATGCAACCAGGAAATAGGCGTATCATCTCCTTTTTCTTTTATCAGTTCGACTGCAAACCTTGAAATAGGTTGTAACGGATCATCGTTAATTTCGGAACCTTCCACATAAGGAATATAGTCGTCTAATAAATTTAGCATCAAACGGGCCAAACGGGTTTTTGCCTGTCCTCGCAACCCTAAAAGATTGATGTTATGACGTGATAAAATGGCACGTTCCAACTCAGGAATCACGGTATTTTCATAACCATGAACGCCTTCAAAAGTCGTTTCTTTATTTTTTATTTTCTGAATGAGGTTTTCTCTCAATTCATCTTTAATTGATTTTGATTGGTAACCTGACTTTTTTAAGTCGCCTAATGTTTTTATGTTTTTCATTTTTTCCTCACCCTAACCCTCTCCAAAGGAGAGAGAATTGCTATGGGTATATTATAATTTAACTTTATATTATTTCTACTAAAATTTTCTTTTTTAAAACTGATAGTGGATATTGGTTCCTCCTTTTCGAGGAGGTTGGAAGGGGATTACCCTCTAATTCTTTTTTTCCTATTCGTTTCGTAATCTTCAAAAATCATTTCACCCAATCCTTTCAATCCTGTATAAAATGCTTTTCCTTGATTAGCATAAGTAAACTCTCTAACAAATTGCATCAAATAACTATCCTGTGCAATCATAAACGTTGTAATGGGAATATGCAAACGTCTAGCTTGCTGTGCCATCGCATAACACTTATTTACAATGTGTTTATCTAATCCATTACTGTTTTTATAGTACTGACCATCTGGTAAACGCAAACAGCTTGGTTTTCCATCAGTAATCATAAAAATTTGTTTGTTAGTATTTCTTTTTCTTCGGAGTAAATCCATAGCCAATTGTAAACCAGCTACAGTATTAGTATGATATGGTCCTACTTTTAAATAAGGCAAATCTTTAATTTCAATCTGCCACGCATCATTTCCAAACACTAAAATATCTAAAGTATCTTTTGGGTAACGTGTTGTAATCAACTCAGCTAATGCCATGGCTACTCTTTTTGCTGGTGTAATTCGGTCTTCTCCATAAAGAATCATACTATGGCTAATATCAATCATTAAAACAGTACTCATCTGAGATTTATGGAGTGTCTCCTCAACGACTAAATCTTCTTCAGACAAACTAAAGTCTCCAATACCATGATTGATTTGGGCATTTTTTAAACTCTCTGTTATGGACACTTTATCTAAAGCATCTCCAAATTGATAATTTCGAAAATCGCCTGTATGCTCATCTCCTATTCCTGGGCTCTTACTTTTATGGTTTCCTTGTCCACTACGTTTAATTTTCCCGAATATATGATCCAGTGCTTGCTGTCGAATAGCGCGTTCTGTTTTTGCTGTAATAGCCATACCACCTCCATTACCATCTGGATCTATTTCTTCTTTTATATAGCCTTTCTTTTTTAAGTCTTCAATAAAATCATCAATGGTATAGTCCTCTGTACTCAGTTTATATTCTTTATCTAATTCCCGCAACCAGTCAATAGCTTCATCAAAATCACCCGACGTATGTGTAATGAGTTCTTTGAAAACTTCAAAAATTTTATCAAAAGGAGATTGGTAAGGTGTTTCATATTTTTTAAATACAAACCCTTTTCTTATAGTTTCATTGTGTTTCATAGCCGTATAAAAATACTATATTTTTTCTAAAAAGTGATATTAACATCTCGTTAAGAATCTCACAACTAGTTTTTCTTATCTTTATTAAAACTAATCAATTAATAAATGAAACAAGTACTTTGCCTCTTGATGCTATTCGCATCAATTTCTGTATTATCTCAAGAATTTTCAATGGACTTATTAAAAAACATGCAGCCACGTAATATTGGCCCTGGTGGTATGTCTGGTCGCGTTACAGCTATTGACGTTGTAAATTCTAATCCTGATATCATGTATGTAGGCACTGCTTCTGGTGGTTTATGGAAGTCTACTTCTGGGGGCATTAAGTGGCAACCTATTTTTGATGAAGAAATCACCTCTTCTATTGGAGCTCTTGCCATTCAACAATCAAACCCTAGTGTTATTTGGGCTGGAACTGGTGAAGGAAACCCTAGAAATAGCTTAAATGGCGGTTATGGTATATACAAATCTTTAGATGGCGGAAAAAACTGGGAGCTAATGGGCTTAGAACAAACGCGTCATATACATCGTGTTGTTATTGATCCAACAAGCCCAGATACTGTTTATGTTGCTGCTATTGGTTCTCCGTGGGGGGAACATGCAGAACGCGGTATTTATAAAACGACCGATGGTGGTAAAACCTGGAATAATATATTATTCATCAATAATAAAACTGGAGCAGCAGATTTAGTCATGGATCCAACAAATCCAAATAAACTTATCGCAGCTATGTGGGAACATAAACGTGATCCCTGGTTTTTTAATTCGGGTGGTGAAGGCTCTGGATTGCACATCACGCATGATGGTGGTGAAACCTGGAAGAAACTAAGTGATGCGGACGGCTTACCAAAAGGAAATCTGGGACGTATTGGTATCGCTATCGCTCCAAATAAACCCAATATTATTTATGCGCTTATTGAAGCTAAAAAAAATGCGCTATATAAAAGTGAAGATGGAGGCTTTAAATGGAAAAAAATAAATGATAAAAGTGATATTGGCAATCGTCCTTTCTACTATTCTGAAATCTACGTAGACCCACAAAATGAAAATCGTCTTTACTCCATATATACCTATGTAAACGTTAGCGAAGATGGCGGAAAAAACTTTTCGCAACTTATGCCAGCCTATGGAGCTAATAATGGCATTCATCCAGATCATCATGCCTGGTGGATACATCCTGCAAACGGTGATTTTATGATAGATGGTAATGATGGCGGATTAAACATCACTAAAGATGGTGGTAAAACCTGGCGATTTATAGGGAACTTGCCTGTAGCTCAATTTTATCATATTAATGTGGATAATGACATTCCATACAATGTCTATGGTGGTATGCAAGATAATGGTTCCTGGAAAGGTCCTGCTTATGTTTGGCGTTCGCAAGGTATTAGAAATTCTTACTGGCAAGAAATAAGTTTTGGTGATGGTTTTGATGTAATTCCAGATAAAGAAGATGCTCGTTTTGGTTGGTCTATGAGCCAACAAGGTTATGTAAGTAGATACGATTCTGAAACTGGAAATAATTATACAGTAAAACCAACACATCCCAATGCTAATGTAAAACTTAGGTTTAACTGGAATGCCGCTATTAACATAGACCCATTTAATTCTAGCACTATCTATTTTGGAAGTCAATTTGTTCATAAATCTACCAACAAAGGTTTAACCTGGCAGATCATTTCTGAAGATTTAACAACAAACGATCCTGAAAAACAAAAACAAAGTGATAGTGGCGGACTGACTTTGGATGCTACAGGAGCAGAAAACCACTGTACTATTTTAGTAATTGAACCTTCTCCTGTAGAAAAAGACATGCTATGGATTGGTACGGATGATGGGCGTGTTCATATTACTCAAAACGGTGGACAAACCTACACCGATGTTACAAAAAATATTAAAGATCTACCTTCTGGAAGTTGGATTCCTCAAATAAAAGCTTCCAATAAAAACAAAGGAGAAGCACTTTTAATAGCTAATGATTATAGACGTTTTAACTACACACCTTATGCTTACAGAACTAAGAATTATGGTAAAACATGGCAACGTATTGTTGATGCTAAGGATGTAAAAAGCTATACATTATCAATAGTAGAAGACATTGAAAACCCAAACTTGTTGTTTTTAGGAACAGATGATGGTTTATACATATCATTAAACGCTGGAAATAAATGGATTAAATGGACTCAAGGGTTCCCTACAGTTCCAGTAAAAGATTTAGTTATTCACCCACGTGAACATGATTTAATTATTGGAACCTTTGGTCGTGCAGCCTGGGTTTTAGATGATATTCGTCCATTGAGAGATATTTCGAAAAATCAACAAATCCTTAATCAAAAATTAGAATTATTTCAACCTCCAACTACTTACCTAGCTGCTTATCTACAACCTACTGGAAGTCGTTTTGGTGGCGATGCCATATATCATGGAGAAAACAGAAAGTCTGGAGCACAAATATCCTATTATGTAACCATTGATAAAAAAGAGACGTCTGATAAAAACAAGGAAGCGGATGAAGATGATGATGAAAAAGACGATGAACCCCTGAAACAAGTTCAGGCTGACGACAAAAATGTAGTCAAATGGGATTCTTTAACTATGAAAATTTATGATGGAGACCGTTTAATAAGAACATTAAAGAAAAAAGCACCTAAAGAAACGGGGATGCATAAATGGACTTGGTACATGAATGAAAAAGGTCCTGAAAGCCCTTCTCGAAAAATTAGTAAAAATAAAAATGAACCTGGAGGCGTTAAAGTTAAACCAGGCACTTATAAAATAGTATTAAGTTTTGGAGACCAGACCTCTGAAGAAATGATTCTTGTTAAGAACGATCCACGTTTAAATAAATCTGATGAAGCAATTAATGAAGTCTACGAGGCTTCTAAAGATATTGAAAACATGATACAAACTATGGCAGATGTAGTAAAACAGTTAGTTGAAAGCAAACAAATTGCCAAAAAGTATCAATCTGATTTTAAAAAATTGGATAAGGAATTATACAAAGATCAAATAAAAGTTTCGAAGGATATTACTAAGAAAATTGATACTATTATTAATCTATTTTTAGGAAAAGAAGATAAAAGACAAGGTATTACACGGAACCCTGAAGTTAATATTAATCAACGTATTAATTCAGCAAAGGGTTATGTAAGATCCAGACAGAATGGATTAACCTCAACTGAAACCGCACTTATAAAACATGCAAAAGAGGCTCTAAAAAATGGACTTGACAAAACAAATACATTTTTTAATGAAGACTGGAAAACCTACAAAAATTCGATAGAAAACATACAATTATCCCCATTTAAAGATGTGAAATCATTTAAAATCAATTAAATATGAATAAACTGGTAACCTTAGTCCTTTTGGTTTTGTTTATCTCTTGTAAAAAAGAAAAACAAACAAAAGAAATCGCTCTTAATTTAAAAGAGTACACGATTGAACAGTTCATGGATAATGAAGCTGTGGGTGGAGGAAGTTTTTCTCCTGACAAATCTAAATTATTAGTCTCTAGTAATCGATCTGGAATTTATAATATGTATACGGTTCCTACAACAGGAGGTGACTTTATGCCTATCACGGCTTCAGATTCTTCATCAATTTTTGGCATTTCTTATTTTCCAAATGATGGACGTATGTTATATAGAGCCGATAATAATGGTGATGAAATTTATCATTTATACTTACGGGACATTGATAGTACCATTACAGAACTAACCCCAGATGAAGGCGCCAGAGCTTCTTTTTACGGTTGGTCTCATGATGGCAAGAGTTTTATGTATGGCTCTAATAAAAGAGACAAACGTTATATGGACGTTTATGAAATGACCATTGGAAATATGTCTTCCGAACTCATTTACCAAAATGATGAAGGTTACAATTTTAACGCTATTTCTAGTAATAAGAACCTCTTGGCTTTAAGTAAAGTCATAAACACAAATGATAGTGATATTTTTATTTATAATAGAACTGACAAATCGCTAACAAAAATAAACGAAAATCAAAGTGGTAATTCTGCTCAGGACTTCACTTTAAACAACAAAACACTTTATTATACCACAGATGATGGTGCGGAGTTTTCATATGTGATGAAATATGACATTGCTACAGAAAAAAAGGAAAAAGTTTTAGAAAAACCTTGGGACATAAATGGTATTTATTTTACTCACAATGAGAAATACATGGTAAGTTTTATAAATGAAGATGCCAAAAACGCCATAGAAATATTGGATATGGGTTCAGGTGAAAATATAGAACTTCCAGATTTTCAAAATGGAAGTATAACGAGTGTTGGTCTTTCTAGAGACGAAACTATGATGCGTATGTATGTTGGCGGTTCTAATAGCCCTTCAAATTTATTCACATACAATCTCGCCAACAAAGAACAACACCAACTCACTAATGTACTTAATAAAGATATAGATGTCAATCATTTAGTAACCGCTAAAGTCATTAGATATAAATCCTTTGATAGTTTAGAAATTCCCGCCATTTATTATTTACCACATAAGGCATCTGCTGAAGATAAAGTACCTGCGCTTGTTTTAGTACACGGCGGACCAGGTGGACAAAGTAGACAAAATTTTAGTTCTTTAACACAATATCTTGTCAACCATGGTTATGCAGTACTCGCTGTAAATAACCGTGGAAGTAGTGGTTATGGAAAAACATTTTATCAAATGGACGATCTAAATCATGGTGAAAAAGATTTACAAGATTGTGTAGAAGGTAAAAATTGGCTAGCCGCACAGCCAGAAATTGATGCTGATAAAATTGGTATTATGGGTGGATCTTATGGTGGCTATGTGACGATGGCCGCATTAACCTATACGCCAGAAGAATTTGCTGTAGGTGTTAATTTATTTGGAGTTACAAACTGGATTCGTACACTAAAAAGTATCCCGCCATGGTGGGAATCTTTTAAAGAGGCTCTTTATAAAGAATTAGGAAATCCTCATACAGCAGATTCTATAAGACTGCATAAAATATCTCCTTTATTTCATACCGATAAAGTAACTAAACCTTTAATTGTTTTACAAGGCGCCACAGACCCTAGAGTTTTACAAGTAGAGTCTGATGAAATCGTTGCTGGTGTTCGTAAAAATGGGGTCCCTGTTGAATATGTTTTATTTGAAGATGAAGGTCATGGTTTTGTAAAGAAAGAAAATCAAATTGAAGCTTACAGTAGTATTCTTAAATTTCTGGATACTTATCTTAAAAAAGAAAATATTCCTATAGATGGTGAAATTCCTGTAAAAGAAATGGAAGCGGAAACAGCAAGTTAAAAAAAGTAAAAACGTTCAGAAAAATCTAATTTTTGTCCGTTCGAGCGCAGTCGAGAACTAAAGCACCTCATTTAAAGAAAGAGGTTTCGACTGCGCTCAACTGGACATTATATTTTTATTTACCTTTTGAGACAGCCTCTTTTATATTTAATAACTATTCAATTCGTTTTAGCCCTTCTAAGCTTTCAATCTTAATTTGTTTCCCTATAGTAGAAATAAGACCTTCTTTTTTAAACTGAGACAAAACTCTTATTGCCGACTCTGTAGCAGTACCGACTATATTAGCAAAATCTTCACGAGATAACAAAACACTAAGTGTACCATCTGGGTTAACCCCAAAGCTATCATGTATATAAATTAATGCTTCTGCCAAACGTTGTCTTACAGATTTTTGAGCCATGTTAACTATAATATCGTCAGCTTCTTTTAAATCATGGGCCATGTCTTTCAAAACATCAAATGAAAATTTGGGATTCTTTTGAAGATCCGCCATTATTTCACTTTTAGGAATAAAACAAACTTCCATATCATTTAAAGCTGTTGCCTGTAAATTAGAATTCTCATCACTTACAAGAGAGCGCTGACCAAGTAATTGGCCTTTAACAACCATTTTGACTATTTGATCTTTACCATTTTCACTCAACTTAGAAAGTTTACAAATGCCATCTTTAACACAGTACACGCCATTTACAGCATCTCCCTCTTCAAAAATAACAGTCCCTTTTTTTATAATGTGAGACGTTTTACAATTAGAAATACGCACCAACTCATCTTTAGTCAAAGACTTAAGTGAATTAAACTGTTTGATAATGCATTGTTCACATTTACCCATAATATATTAATTGAAGTTCTGTAAAAATAAATAAAACATGACAATTATCATATTATAAAGTGAAATCATTTATGACTTTTGTTGCAGGTATAAATGAGCAAAAAATAATGGGCAACAACACATGTTTTCATTGTGGGTTAGATGCTACTTCTTCTACAATTACATTTGATGATAAATCATTTTGTTGTAATGGTTGTAAAACTGTCTACGAAATTTTTTCAGTAAATGATTTAACTTGTTATTACGATTTACAACAAGCCCCAGGAGCGACTCCTAAAGATATTGAAGGTAAATATAACTTTTTAGATAACGCTAAAATTGTTGAGCAATTATTAGAATTTAATAATGATACAACTCAAATAGTCACATTATATATTCCACATATTCATTGTAGTTCCTGCATCTGGATTTTAGAAAATTTAAACAAACTAAATCCTGCGATAAGCACATCTATAGTCAATTTTGGCAAAAAAAATGTGCGCGTCTCTTTTAACAGCGAATCACTAACATTAAAAAACCTTGTCGCATTATTAAGTAGTATTGGCTACGAACCTTTTATAAGTTTAGACGATTATAGTATTGGAAAAAAGCATGTTGACCGCTCCTTAATATATAAATTAGGAATCGCAGGTTTTGCTTTTGGAAATGTCATGTTTTTATCTTTTCCAGAGTACTTTCAAGTCGATGGCTTTTGGATAGAAAAGTATAAACCTCTTTTTAGATGGCTGATGTTTTTCTTTTCACTTCCCGTTGTTTTCTATTCAGCACAAGATTATTTTATTTCTGCTTTTAAAGGACTACGATCTAAAATTTTAAATATTGATGTTCCAATTGCTTTAGGTGTTTTGGTATTATTTGTTAGAAGTTCTGCTGAAATCATTTTCGATGCAGGTTCTGGCTTTTTTGATAGCTTAACAGGACTCATCTTCTTTTTATTATTAGGGAAGTTTTTTCAACAAAAGACATATACGTTTTTATCTTTTGAGCGCGATTACAAATCGTATTTCCCTATCGGTATTACGAAAATAACAACAGAAGGCACAGAAGAATCCGTCCAAGTATATGATATTGAAAAAGGCGATCGGTTACTTATTAGAAACGAGGAACTTATTCCTGTCGATTGTATTTTAATAAAAGGAACAGCTCGTATCGATTATAGTTTTGTAACAGGTGAATCTAAAACGGTATCAAAACAATCAGGTGATAAATTATTTGCAGGAGGTAAACAGTTAGAGGGTAGTATTGAAGTCGATGTATTAAAATCGGTTGAGCAAAGTTATTTAACACAACTTTGGAGTAATGATGTATTTAAAAAAGACAAAGAATTATCGTTTACTAATATTACCAATAGTATTAGTAAGCGTTTTACAATTGTCATTTTATTAATTGCATTAATAGCTACCACATTTTGGCTATTAACAGACTCAAGTAAAGCATTAAATGTTTTTACTTCAGTATTAATCATCGCATGTCCATGTGCCATTGCATTATCTGCACCTTTCACTTTTGGGAATATATTACGGATTTTAGGTAAGAAAAAATGCTATCTAAAAAATGCCAGTGTCATTGAACAATTAGCTAAAATAAACACTATTATTTTTGACAAAACAGGTACTATAACTGCCAATAAAGAAACGTCTATAAACTACGAAGGCTCTGAACTTTCTTTAGATGAAGAAACTTTATTAAAGAGTACATTACGAGGATCTAATCATCCATTAAGCAGATCCTTATATAGTATCCTAAATAAACATGACATTCTTACTTTAGATACTTATGAAGAATTTTTAGGAAAAGGAATTGAAGCAAAATACAAAGGCCATAACATAAAAATAGGCTCTGCCCCTTTTGTTGGCCATACAACAGAAACTACAACATTGAATACTGCTGTTCATATAAGCACTAATAATAAGTACAAAGGTAAGTTTACATTCTATAATACCTATAGAAAAGGGATTTCTCAACTATTTAACACGCTTAAAAAAGAGTATGATCTGGTCATTCTCTCTGGCGATAATGCTGGTGAAAAAGACAACTTGACAAAACTGCTTCCAACTAAAACAAAGTTACTTTTCAATCAAAAACCAGAAGACAAATTAGAATACATTAAATACCATCAAAACGAAGGCGCCAATGTATTAATGATTGGTGATGGATTAAATGATGCTGGTGCCTTGGCCCAAAGCAATGTAGGTATTGCTATTTCGGAGAATGTGAATGTCTTTTCCCCTGCTTGTGATGCTATCTTAGATGCCTCAAAATTCAATCAATTATTTAATTATATAAAAATATCTAAATCCGCTATAAAAATTATTAAATGGAGTTTTTTACTCTCATTCATATATAATAGCATCGGACTCTATTTTGCCGTAACAGGCCAGTTAGAACCAGTGGTAGCAGCTATTTTGATGCCGCTTAGTTCTATTAGTATCGTCGCATTTACAACGATAGCAACAAACATTTTAGGTAAAAAACTAAATTAAAGAATAGAACATGACAAAAGTCATTTTTTAACAATAGGTATGACAGTAATTTTGAACCATAACTTCAAGTAGGTATGAGTGTTATTTATATTTTATTGGCTATAAGTATTATTGTAGCTGTTAGTTTTTTTATAGCCTTTATTATAGCTGTAAAAAAAGGACAGTATGATGACAGTTATACGCCTTCTGTAAGAATGCTATTTGAAGACGAACTCGTAAAAGACAATTCCAAAAAAACAATACTAACCAAAAAAGATTAAACTATAATTATGGAAATGCAGCAATTTCATTACGATAATAAGATCGTTAAAAATTTCATTTATGCCACCATGCTTTGGGGTGTTGTGGGCATGTTGGTAGGCTTACTACTAGCATTTATGTTTTTATTCCCTAATCTAACAGATGGCATTTCTTGGCTTAGTTTTGGTCGATTAAGACCGTTACACACCAATGCCGTTATTTTTGCTTTTGTTGGTAATGCCATTTTTGCGGGGGTGTATTACTCTACACAACGTTTATTAAAAGCCAGAATGTTTAATGACACTTTAAGCAAGATTAACTTTTGGGGTTGGCAACTTATTATAGTAGGCGCAGCAATCACATTACCTTTAGGTTATACAACATCTAAAGAATATGCCGAATTAGAATGGCCTTTTGATATTGCTATTGCTATTATTTGGGTTGTTTTTGGATGGAATTTAATTGGTACTATTCTAAAAAGAAGACAACGCCACTTATATGTTGCTATTTGGTTTTATATAGCAACTTTTGTTACTGTTGCTGTACTTCATATTTTTAATAGTTTAGAATTACCAGTTAGTGCTTTAAAAAGTTACTCGGTATACGCAGGGGTACAAGATGCTTTAGTACAATGGTGGTATGGACATAATGCTGTGGCATTCTTTTTAACCACGCCATTTTTAGGATTGATGTATTATTTTATTCCTAAAGCGGCTAACCGACCTGTATACTCATATAGATTATCTATTGTTCACTTCTGGTCATTAATATTTATATATATCTGGGCAGGGCCTCATCACTTATTATATACAGCATTACCTGAATGGGCACAAAACTTAGGTGTTGCATTTTCAATCATGTTATTAATGCCATCTTGGGGCGGTATGATAAACGGGCTTTTAACACTTAGAGGTGCTTGGGATAAAGTACGTACAGACCCTGTTTTAAAATTTATGGTAGTAGCTATTACAGGTTACGGTATGGCAACATTTGAAGGGCCGATGTTATCGCTTAAAAATGTGAATGCTATTGCCCACTTTACAGATTGGATTATTGCTCACGTACACGTAGGTGCCCTTGCATGGAATGGGTTCCTAACTTTTGGTATGATATATTGGTTAGTCCCTAGACTTTTCAAAACAAAATTATTCTCTATTGGATTAGCAAATTTACATTTCTGGATAGGCACACTAGGTATCATCATGTATGCTTTACCAATGTATGTTGCAGGATTTACACAAGCAAGTATGTGGAAACAATTCAATCCTGACGGCACATTAGTATATGGTAACTTCTTAGAAACTGTAACAGAAATTATGCCTATGTACTGGATGCGTGCTATTGGAGGTACATTATTCCTTATAGGGATGCTTATTATGGTTTACAATGTTATTGTAACTATTAGACAAGGTAGTAAAGTTGAAAACGAACTAGCTGAAGCTCCAGCTCTGGAACGTGTTACTAAAAGACGTACTGCAAGCGAAGGATGGCATACTTGGTTAGAGCGTAGACCTGTTCAATTAACGCTTTTAGCAACAGTAGCTATTTTAATTGGTGGTATTATTCAAATTGTACCAACCATTATGGTGAAATCTAATATTCCAACCATAGCCAGTGTGAAACCTTATACACCACTTGAGTTAGAAGGACGTGATATTTACATTCGTGAGGGGTGCGTTGGTTGTCATTCGCAAATGATTCGACCTTTTAGAAGTGAAGTAGAACGCTATGGAGAATACTCAAAAGCAGGTGAATTTGTTTACGACCATCCATTCCTTTGGGGAAGTAAACGTACGGGACCAGATTTACATAGATTAGGTGGCAAATATTCTGATAATTGGCACTTTAACCACATGTACGACCCACAAAGTACATCATCAGGATCTATCATGCCGCGTTATCCTTGGTTAATAACTGGTAGCAGTAGTGAATTGGATAAATCGATGACCGAAGCCAAAATGGAAGCTATGGTATCATTAGGAGTTCCTTATACGGAAGAAGACATTACTAATGCCCAGAAAGCGATGTTAGTACAAGGAGCACAAATAGAGCAAAACCTTTATACAGATCCTGATTTCGCAAAAACTTATGAAGCCGATAAAAAATATGCTTCTGAAAATGGTGAAAAATTTGTTGAAATGAAGAACAGAGAAATTGTAGCTCTTATAGCCTATTTGCAGCGTTTAGGAACCGATATTAAAGTAGAAACAGCACAACAATAACCATCAAAAACGAACAAACATGTTAAAATTTGTAAAAAACCATATGGAGAGTATTACAGGGATCGAAATTTATCCGATGATCTCTTTACTTATCTTTTTCATCTTTTTTGTAGCCCTTTTTTGGTGGGTAATCACTGCTAAAAAAGACTATATAAAAACCGTAAGTAATATTCCATTAGACAACCAAAACGACGATATATTATGAAACCGACTGTTCAAAATATGAATTTACATCTGAATAGAATTGCAGGTTACAACTTGTTCAGAACGCAGTTGAAGTATGTCCATTAAATAACAAAAAAAGCCATCAAATGAAAAAATCAATACCAGCCTGGGTAAGAATCCCTACGATACTCTTCATCATTTTTGGAGTTATAGAATTTTTTATAGATTCTGGAGAAAAACCAGCGTTTATTGAATATCCTATAATTCTGCTTTTTCTAGTCTTAGTGCTTTTAATTTTAGTTGCTATAGAAGCTATTGGTAATATATTAGAAGATATATTGTTTAAGAAACTAGATGATGATGCTAAGGCTATTTATTTAGCAGACAAAGAGAAATCGTATGAATTTACTTGGTTAAAAAACACATATAAAAAACTTCTTGGACAAAAGCCGCTTGAAGAAGAAGGGGAAATTATCTTAGACCATAATTATGATGGTATAAAAGAGTTAGATAATAACCTCCCACCTTGGTGGTTATATGGTTTTTACATCTCTATTGTTTTCGCTGCTGTTTATTTATTGAAATACCACGTTTTTAATGGTGATAATCAAATTGACGAGTTAGAAACCGAATTGGCTGAAGCAAAAACTGCTATAGAAGCTTATAAAAAAACGGCTAAGAATTTAGTAGATATTAATACGGTAACTCAACTAACTGATGCGGCAGATTTAAATGCTGGTAAAGCAATATTCGAAACCACATGTGTTGCTTGTCATATGGCAGATGGCGGCGGTGGTATTGGCCCAAATTTAACAGATCCAAATTGGATCTTAGGAGGTGGTATTAAAAATATTTTTAAAACAGTTTCAGAAGGAGGTCGTTCTGGTAAAGGAATGATTGCTTGGAAACAACAACTAAAACCTTTACAAATCGCACAAGTGGCAAGTTATGTTTTAACATTACAAGGCACAACACCTGCCAACCCTAAAGCTCCAGAAGGAGATGTATGGGTAGATGTAAATGCTGAAGTAACAACAGAAACTGTTAATGAAATTACTATAGATTCAACACAAACTACTAAACTAAACTAAATTGAAAAACCTGTCAGGTTTATGAAATTTGGCAGGTTTTAAATCTAAAAAACATTGGAAACCCCAGAAAACGAAACGTTCAGAGACTCTATAGGCACGGTTACCGAAGAAGGTAAGCGTGCTTGGGTATTTCCAAAAAAACCAAGTGGGAAATTTTATAAATATCGAAAATGGGTAAGTTATGGATTGTTAGCTTTTTTATTACTGTCTCCTTTTATAAAAGTAAACGGGAATCAATTTTTAATGTTCAATGTTTTAGAACGTCGTTTTAATATTTTCGGATTTCCATTTTGGCCGCAAGACTTTCATTTGTTTGTGGTATCCATGATTATTGGTATTATTTTTATTACTCTTTTTACTGTTGCTTTCGGTCGTATTTTTTGTGGATGGATTTGTCCGCAAACCATTTTCATGGAAATGGTATTCCGTAGAATAGAATATTGGATTGAAGGTGATAGAGGGAAACAAATAAGGCTATCTAAACAGCCATGGAATACCGAAAAAATCAGAAAAAAAGGTTTAAAATTAATTATATTCCTTATCATTTCTTTCATTATTGCTAATGTGTTTTTAGCTTACTTAATAGGAAGTGACAAACTCATTCAATATATAACTGACGGTCCTTTTAGCCATGTAAGCACCCTTATTTCGTTAATCATTTTTACGGCAGTATTTTATTTTGTTTTTGCATGGTTTAGAGAACAGGTATGTATTATCGCTTGTCCCTATGGTAGACTGCAAGGCGTGCTTTTAGATACAAAGTCTGTGGTAGTAGCTTATGACCATAAACGCGGTGAAGCAGAAAATGGTAGAAAGAAATTCAGAAAAAATGAAGACAGACAGGCTTTAGGTCACGGTGATTGTATTGACTGTTTTCAATGTGTAAATGTATGTCCTACAGGAATAGATATTAGAAACGGCACACAACTGGAATGTGTAAACTGTACGGCTTGTATTGACGAATGCGATCATATAATGGAAAGCATTAATCTTCCAAAAGGTTTAATTAGATATGCTAGCGAAGATAATATTGAGAAGAAAACACCTTTTGAATTAACAGCTAGAATGAAAGGCTACATTGCAGTACTTTCTATTTTAATTGGCTTACTAACTGGTATGTTATTCTTGAGAAATGATGTTGAAGCAAATGTTTTAAGACTACCAGGGCAATTGTATGAACACAAAGAAAACAATATAATTAGTAATGTATTTACCTATAAATTAGTTAATAAAACAACGAACGATATTGATAATGTCAGTTTTAAATTAATGTCACATAAAGGTAATTTAAAACTGGTAGCAACACACGATAGTTTTGTGGTACCTAGTCAAGGAATTGCAGAAGGGACATTGTTTATAGAGATTAACAACTCAGCCTTAACTGGTGATAGAAATAAAATAAAAATAGGCGTATACGAAGAAGGTAAATTAATTGAAACGACAACAGCTAATTTTTTAGGACCCAGGAGTTATAAATAGTGTTCAGTTGGTAGTGTTCAGTCATCAGTTAGTAGTTTCCTGTAAGGTTTTAAAAATCTTATAGGATTTTAATAAGGCTAGAAATAAGAAGTACCTCTGGCGGATAGGTGCATTAGGGATTGAAGCGGCATCCTTTTTTGCCCTTAAAGCAAAAAAGATATAGCAGAAAGCCTGACCTGAAAGGGAATGCTATAATAAAAAGAGTTAATAGTATTTAGTTAACTGTCTCTTGAGAGGTTTTGAAATAAAAATTAATAAGATTCTCTTCACCGAGAGAATAAAAAATATAAGTGATGAAAATAAATTGGGGAACAGGTATTATAATTGCTTTTATAGGTTTTATAAGCTTTATAATGTACTTCATTATTACAATGAATGTAGACGATGCATACGATCATGATTTAGTGACCGAGGATTATTATGCTGAAGAATTAGACTATCAAAAAGATATTGATAAACTAAAAAATGCTAAAAATTTAAACAAAAATATCACTTATAAAAAAACAGCTGAGGGCTTAATTATTCAATTTCCTGAAACTATAGACATTAAAAAGATCACTGGAAAAGTGTTCCTATATAGACCATCTAACAAACACTTAGATTTTGATACTACTATTTCATTATCTAAACCCAATTTGCTCATACCTGACAATCGTTTGGTAGATGGTCGCTGGAACATTAAAATTGATTGGCAATATAATGGTGTTTCTTATTTATTTAAAGAGTCCATTAATTATTAAATTATACTAGAAAAATGTTCCTATACAGGCCATCTATCAAACACTTAGATTTTGATATTGTTTCATTATCTAAACCCACTTTGCTCATACCTGACAATTGTTTGGTAGATGGTCGTTGGAACATTAAATTCGTTGACAATATAACGGAATTTATTATTTATAAAAAAAACATGAACTATTAAGTATGCTAATTTCAGCATTTATATTAGGGCTTTTAGGAAGTTTTCACTGTCTAGGCATGTGTGGACCCATTGCTTTCATGCTTCCTTTAAATCGAACAAATGCTTATAAGAAAGTATCACAAATTACAATTTATCATGCTGGTAGGCTATTAGCATACGGTATTATTGGTTTAATTTTTGGGCTAATTGGTAAGAGCTTGTATATTTTCGGATTCCAACAACAACTCTCTATTATAACTGGGCTTTTAATGATTTTAATTGTTTTAATTCCCCAAAAGACATTTAACAAATACAATGTTTCCAAACCTATTTACAAACTCATATCGAAAGTAAAATCGGCTTTAGGCAATGCTCTAAAGAAGAAAACACCCGATACCTTTCTAACTATCGGTTTCTTAAATGGTTTTTTACCTTGTGGTCTTGTTTACATGGCTTTATTTGGTGCTATTGCTGGTGGGGATATATTGAAAGGTAGTTTCTATATGATCCTTTTTGGTTTAGGAACTATACCTTTAATGACCACTGCTATTTACTTTAGCAATTTTTTAAAAGGAACAGCCAGACAAAAAATACAAAAGGTAATTCCTGTTTTCATAGTCTGTGTAGGTCTTCTTTTTATTATTCGTGGTTTAGGCCTCGGAATACCTTACCTATCCCCTGCTCCTGTGATAGATAGTGTTTCTAGTGGTATTGAGTGCCATTAAAAATGTACAAGTATCAAGTATTAAGTATTAACTCCCTGTACTGCGTCGGTGATTTCTTAAGATGCCTTTTAAAATACTTTACAAAATATGAAGCATCTTCAAACCCTAATTCATAAGCTATTTCATTAATTTTCAAAGAAGTAAAAGCTAATAAACGCTCCGCTTCTAGAATAATCCGCTCTGATATTAGTGCTGAAGGTGGTTTTGTTGTAATGGCCTTAGTAATTGTTGTGAGTGTTTTAGTAGAAATGTGCAATAAATCGGCATAGTCGCTAACTGTATAGTTTTTATTATAATACTGCTCGATCAACTCTCTAAATTGTAAATATTGTAGTTCGTATTGTTTCGTTAAATGAATATTTTCTTCATCATTTTGTCGGTGTGCTCTTTCTAAAACAATAAGCAATGATTTCAATAAATACCTGATGACTTGTTGATGTCCAAAACCAGTCGCTTTAATTTTCTCTTTTTTAATAAGACTGATATATGAATTTGCCAAATCAATAATATCATCAGTAATACAATAGCAAGGCTTGCCTTGATTATTAAACACATTATATTTGAGGAAAATATCGACATCAGATTGCATTAAAAAGCTTTCATTAAAATGGATAAGAACCCCTTCATGATTAGCCGCTTTATCAAAATAATGAATTTGATTTTTAGAAATAAAGAATATAGAATTTGTTTTTACTGGATGTGCATCAAAATCTATAAAATGGACACCGCCTTCATTATAGACCCATAAAATTTGATAAAAACTATGCGAGTGAGGTAACTGTGCATGCACGCCACTAGTCTCTAAATAATCTTTCAAATTATGAACTTCAAATTGAAGTTTTTCAGGATGCCCTTTATGAAGATGATATTGCTCTATTTTTGTTGAGTCTTTATCCAATACTAATAATCTTTAACTTCAAAGTTAAACTAATTATTGAGAATATACTCTGCTGCTCTTAATCCACTATACACAGCACCGTCCAAATAGCCGCCATGGACAGGAGACGTTTCTGTACCTGAAAAGAATAATTTACCCTGCATATAAAACTCATTAAATAATTTATTTCCGTATTGAGGACTCATGTAAACCGATTTTAATTCTTCACACGAAGTAAAATTATCCTGAGACCAATCTTTCTCAAAATAATTTGTGTACAATCTAACGTCTTTACCCAAATAAGATTCTAAATAACTTAAAATACGTTCTTTTCTAACTTCTGAAGATTCATCTCTTAGTCCTTCATTTACAAACCCTTTTAAGGCATAAATTTTATCATTTGCAGAACAATGATCATATAGTTCGGTCACGGGTCCAATTTGCCCTATTACAGTTCCAGAAAATTTATTCTTTCTCCAAAATGGTGTATTGAAAGTCAGTCCCACCTTAATAGCATTACTCATCCAAGTATGTGTTTGCTCCATGGTCTCTATGAAGTGACTAGGTAATTCTGGTATAAACTTCAATGCCGATGTTAATTTTGGAGGTACAGTTACAATCACCTTTTCTGCAGAATATGTCGTGTTCTTATCTGTATTTATAACAATTTTATTGTCTTGATCTATAAACTCCATCACTTTAGAGTCTAAAGTGATGTTGTCTTTTAATAGTTCAGACAACCTTTCTATTAAAGCAATAGAACCACCAGCTATCCTATTAGCTGGTGGCGTATTTTTATCCACTTCAAAATAATGAGCAGGGGCCATCGAACTATAAACCAAAACACTTTTCCCATTAGTAAACTGAGGAAAACTAGGTACTTTCAGCTCATCTAACAAAGCATTTAAATATGTGTGATGTTTTTGAAACCATGTGGCTCCTAATTCAACCCCATGATCGGTTTTAATTCTTCCTCCAAATTGAGAACGTCCTTCCAAAATAATGAAATCATCCTCCCCTGCTTTTTTTAGCTGGTAAGCGGTTGTTAAGCCAGATAAACCAGCTCCAATAATGATATATTTTGAGTGTTTTATTTTCATTAAAATTAGCGCATCAAATGTGTACCGTGAACAACAGCTGCTCCCGCTCTCAACGCTGCAGCTACAAAAGTAACTTCCGCCAATTCTTCTTGAGTAGCCCCTGCTTCAATAGCATGTTTCTCATGAATTTCAAGGCAATAAGGGCACTGTGTTGTTAAAGCGACTGCTATAGCTATTAATTCTTTATATTTTTTAGGAATTGCACCATCAGCCAATGCTTCTTTATCTAAAGATTGAAAAGCTTTCATAGCATTTTCTGCATGCTTCCCTAGTGTACCTAATTTTTTTAGGTTGTTCATATCGTACATAATCAAAAGTTTTTTAAATAAAAAAGACTGTTTAAAAAGTAAGTTCAATGTCATATTGAGCACTTTCGCTACGCTCTCAGTTCAGTACTTATTAAAGTACACAATCTGACATATCAAATTATGAATACTTTTTAAACAATCTTATTAAAATTTTATATTTATTTTTAGTTTCTACCAGACATAACACCTCCATCTGTATCCCAGATAGCTCCCGTTACCCATGATGCTTTATCAGACAATAAAAATGAAATAGTATCTGCAACATCTTGTGCTTTACCATTTCTTCCTATTGGGTGAAAACCATGAAAACTTTGCAATGCATCATGTGCCTCTTCTTTCCCTCCAAATACACTTTCGTAAACAGGTGTTTCAACTACTGCTGGAGATACTGCATTGACACGAATTTTGTGATCTGCTAATTCCATTGCCAAGTGCTGTGTTAAACTATGTAAACCAGCTTTTTGCATTGAATATGCAGAAGAAGGTGTTGCTTTAACCGATTGCTTAGCCCACATAGAACCAACATTTACAATGGCACCACCTTTAGTTGCAGACATTTTTTTAGCTGCTGCTTGTGTGATAAAAAAGAATCCTCTATTAAGATCCTGATAAGAGTTGTAATCTTGAGTTGTGTGTTCTAAAAATGCTTTAGGTCCAAAAATACCTGAAGCATTTACTAAATAATCTAAATTATCTAATCCATTAATTGCTTCATTTAATTTAGCAACCTCAGCTTCGTTAGTAATATCTACTTTGTGTGTGTGTAAATTTGATCCAGCTTCATTTTTAAATGCTTCTAACTTTGCATCGTTAGTTCCTACCACATGTACCTCTACACCTTCGTTTAATAAATTTTGTGCGGTTGCTTTACCAATTCCGCTACTTCCTCCTATAATTAATGCTCTTTTATTCATTTTTTTATGTTTTAAATTAATACCGCAAAAATAGAACAGGTATTTAATCAACTAACTGTTATAAAAGGATAAAGAATGGTAATTTTGAGAAACCATCTGTTTTTTTCAAAAAAAATGATTTTAGATTAATCATAAATACCTTAAATTTGTAGGCAAACACGTATAATGTATAATGGAATTGTCATTGTATTTTATAAATAACTATTAAAATGAAAACACTTCTTTATTATTTACTATTATTTTTAGTCTTCATGGCGTGTAATAATAAGCCAACCTCTACAGAAAAACCCCATACGACACCACCACCTAAAGCTTCTCAAAAAAAGATTATTGATTTATCTCATTCTTATTCTGATGAAACTATCTATTGGGTAACCTCTAAGGAATTTAAATTGGATACTGTTTTTGAAGGGCAAACAGATAAAGGCTATTATTATTCAGCGAATAATTTTAGTACTTCAGAACATGGTGGAACCCACATAGATGCTCCGATTCACTTTGCAAAAAACGGACTAACAGTAGATGAAATACCTCTTGAGAAATTAATTGGGCCTGCTATTAAGATTGATATATATTCAACAGCCATTAATAACCCTGACTATTTAGTAAGCATACAAGATATTAAGGCTTGGGAAAAAAGGCAAGGTAGTACAATTCCTGATGGTAGTATTGTTTTATTACAAACTGGTTTTTCGAAATATTATCCAGATAAAGTCAAATACTTAGGAACGGATAAACGTGGTGAGCATGCGGTTAAACTCTTGCATTTCCCAGGACTTTCACCAGAAGCTGCCGAATGGCTAGTTAAAAATCGTAATATTAAATCTATTGGTATTGATACACCTAGTATTGATTATGGCCAATCTGAATACTTTAAAAGTCATGTTATACTTCTTGAGGAAAACATTCCTGTTTTCGAAAACCTTACCAACCTGGACAGATTGCCTTTAAATGGATTTGAAATAATTGCATTACCCATGAAAATAAAAGGAGGCACTGGAGCACCTTTAAGAATTGTTGCTATTGTAACTGAAGATGAAAAATAATATTGATATTTTTCTATTAGCACAAAAAAACAGACGACCTAAAACAAGTAGCTTAGATCGTCTGTTCACAAAAATAAATGGCTAACTATTAACCTATATTTTAAATGTGATTACTGGTAATGTTGAATGATTTGCAACATCCTCTCCTACGCTCCCCTCGAAAAAATGAGACAAGCCTTTTCTTCCATGCGTTGGAATAGCAATTAAATCTGCTCCTATTTTTATTGCTGAACTTAAAATCCCATCCTCTACGGTGTAATCTGATGTGTAATAAACAACATCCATTTTATCTAAATTCCCTTCTGCTTTGGTAAAGAAATTAACCGCCAATTTTTCAATTTCTAAAGAATTCTTAAACTTATCATTTGGTAAATTCACATAAACCAAATACAACTTAGAGCCCATCTTTTCAAACATTTTAACTGCTTTTAAGTAAGCTGTAATAGATGCTTCTGAAAAATCGCATGCGTATGCAACAACTTCAAAATTAACTTGAGATAAATCATTCTTAACCACCAATACTGGAATGTCTGCATGCCTTACAACCCGTTCTGTATTAGAGCCAACAAAAAACTCCTTAACACCACTTGCGCCATGTGATCCCATGACGATAAGATCTGCATCATATTTTTTTGCAATTTCATTAACTTCACTAAACACTTTAAAATGTTTAACAATTGGGGTTACTTTAATATCTTCTAAATAATCTTTTTTAAGAAAATCCTCAAATCTTTGCTCTGCTAGCTTTAAAAAATAAATTACTTTTTGAGGTTCTTCTCCGCTAGCTGTGAGCATAACTTCAGACATTTCCAGCATATGCAATACCAACAACTCAGCATTGTTGTTTCTAGCCAGTTTAGAAGCTGTTTTTAAAGCATATTCTGAATATTCTGAAAAATCAATTGGTACAATAATCTTCTTCATAATTTTGTAGGTTTAGATTCCTTTTTAAGGGAAGGGTTAATTTAAAAAACACCTCTTTATTAAATATTTAGGTATTCCTCTTTTGTTAAACTGTCATAGAGAACAACTGGGTGTTTGGTTGTTTTCTTTGCAGTAATAAATCGAAAGCCATACAAATGTTTCTAACAAATGGTTGGCCTTTTTTAGTCACCTCAATGGTATTTGAACCCACATTGAGTAATCCGTCTACTTCCATTTCTTTTAATCGATCAATAACCTCCGATATGTCATCAAAATAAAGATCGTCTTGCCCCCATACTGTTTTAAAACGACACATTAAATTAAGAATATGTTTTCTTATAATTAGGTCTTCCTCTTTAAGAATATGTCCTCTATAAACTGGTAAAATATGGTCTTTTAGTAAATCGTAATACGCTTCAATACTTTTAACATTTTGTGCAAATCCATACCAACTATCACTAATTGATGATACACCTAAACCAATCATAGCCTGAGTTTTTGAGGCAGTATAGCCCATAAAATTTCTATGTAAATTCCCATTTACCATAGACCCATATAATGAATCTGTTGTTAAAGCAAAATGATCCATCCCTATCTCTCTATAACCAACTTCGGAAAGTAATTGTTTCCCCAATTCATATTGCTGTCTTTTCAATTCGGCTGATGGTAAATCGGAATCATTAAATCCTCGTTGCCCATTACCTTTAATCCATGGCACATGTGCATAACTATAAAATGCCAGTCTATCTGGTAATAATGTTTTCGTTTTTAAAATAGTTTCTTTTACATGCGCTAACGTTTGAAAAGGCAGTCCAAAAATAATATCGTGACCTACCGATGTATAACCAATAGCTCTAGCCATATCGGTTGCTCGTTTTACATGTTCAAAAGGCTGGATTCTATGTATCGCTTTTTGCACTGTTTCATTATAATCCTGTACACCATAGCTTACCCGCCTAAATCCAACATCATAAAGTGCTTGTAAATGTTCTCGAGTCGTGTTATTAGGATGTCCTTCAAAGCTAAACTCATACTTATCGGCAAGGGTAGAACGTCTCAAAATACCATTAATTAAGCGCTGTAAATTTTCAGGACTAAAAAAGGTTGGTGTACCACCTCCTAAATGCAATTCTTTTATTATTGGTTTTTCATCAAATAATTCTAAATATAAATCCCATTCTTTTAGAACAGCAGTTATATATGGAGACTCCACACCGTGTTGCTTTGTTATACGCTTATTACACCCACAAAACGTACACAAACTCTCGCAATAAGGTAAATGAATATAAAGGCTTATACCTTCCTCGGAATTACTTTCCTTAAATGATCTTATCAAAGATGATTTCCATTTTTTTAAAGAAAACGTCTCATTGTCCCAGTAAGGAACAGTTGGATAACTCGTATAACGAGGTCCCGCAATATTATACTTATTTACTAACGAATTTAACATACCTAACATTTATATTTCAAAAGTATAGTATACACAGCTTTAAAAATATGATATATGTCATAGTGAATATTTGCAATTCGATTATTATTCCTTAATTTCACATCTCCAAAAAATAAAAAAAATGAAAAGAATAATCGCCTTATTAATTGTTGTTTTTATAGGAACAACTTCTTGTAAACAAGAAAAAAAAGACCCTAAACCAGAAGTACCTGCTCAGGTAGAAGCAGCAGAAAAATTTGTAGTAAAACCTGAAGCAACATCCGTAAAATGGACTGCCTATAAGACCACTGAAAAAAAAGGTGTAGGTGGTGAATTTACTACTCTAAATTTTGAAAATAAAGAAGGTAATACACCTCAGGAAGCTTTAAATAATTTAAGCTTTTCAATCCCTATTAGTAGCCTTATTACTAAAGATGAAAGCCGTGATGCTAAATTAAAAGAGTTTTTCTTTGGAGCCATGTTAGATACTGAGTTTCTAAAAGGCACCATTAAATATGCTAATGATGCCTATGTTGCTTCAATTACCATGAATGGGGTTACTAACGATTTACCTCTAGAGGTTAGTATTACAGAAGAAAGGCGTGTAAGTATGACTGGCACGATGAATCTTAAAGATTGGAATGCCTTAGGTGCCTTAGAATCAATCAACAAAGCTTGTTTTGATTTACACAAAGGAGCTGATGGTGTTAGCAAAACTTGGGAAGACGTCGCTATTGAAGTAAGTACTTTTCTTCGTAAGAATTAATTTCAAAAACTAATTTTTTCTTATTTATACCTAGAGGGTGTCTAAAAAGACAAAATGGCATATCATTTTGACTTTTTAGACACCCTCTTTCTATTTGATCTTTATTATTTTCGAGACGTTAAAACCTGAATGATATAGGTATTTATTTTAAATAAAAAACAAAACATTTTCTAAACAATTTACAAGACGTTTTCTACAAATTTAAGATAGATTCTAAAATAATCTTAACAATTAAAATTAGTTGTTAAGATTTAATTTTAAGCACCTCTATCTATCCTAATTTCAAATAAATGACACTTAACGTAACTATAAAAATGAAACGATTCGTTTTAATTTGCAATTTCATATTTCTTCTATTTTCAACTTTAAGCGCGCAACAAGTCAGGCATATTGATATTGATTTTCAAAAAGAGAAAGGAAAACACAATAAATTCTTTAACGAATGTATTGGTGCTGGTAGAGCAAATGAAGGGTTAAGAGCTGATTGGCAAAATCAATTAAAAATAGTGAAACAAGGGTGTGGCTTTAAATACATTCGTTTTCATGGTATTTTTCATGATGACATGGGCGTTTATACTGAAACTAAAGACGGGCGGGCTGTTTACAACTGGCAATACATTGATAAACTATATGACTTTATTCTTAAAATCGGGATGAAACCATTTATTGAATTATCTTTTATGCCAAAAGCACTGGCAAGTGGCAAACAAACTGTATTTTGGTGGAAAGCTAATGTAACACCTCCAAAATCCTATGAAAAGTATCGCAATTTTATTAAGGCATTTATATCTCATCTTACAGTGCGTTATGGTGAAGAGGAATTAAAAACATGGTATTTCGAGGTATGGAACGAGCCTAATCATTCAAGTTTTTTCTCTGGCTCTAAAGAAGATTATTTTAAAATATATAAAAATGCTGTAAATGCAATTAAAGAAGTTTCTTCAAATTATAAAGTTGGAGGTCCTTCAACAGCTGGCGTTGGTTGGGTAAAAGATTTTCTTGATTATTTAGATAATAATGATGTCCCGATTGATTTCGTCTCAACACATTCGTATAATGTAAATGGTTTTTTAGATGAATTTGGGGACAAGCAACTTAAGCTAAGAAAATATCCTCAGGTAATAAATGGTGTAAAATATGCCTATAAAAAAATTCAAGATTCAAAATTTAAGGGTACAGAGTTGCATTTTACAGAATGGTCTTCTTCATATAGCTCGAGAGATCCTATACATGATACTTATATAAATGCTGCATTTGTACTTAACACACTAAAAAATGTTGAAGGTATAGCCAACTCCATGTCTTATTGGGTTTTTACCGATATTTTTGAAGAATCGGGCATTCCAACAACACCTTTTCATGGAGGGTTTGGGTTGATGAATCTTCAAGGCATAAAAAAACCGACTTATTACTCTTATCATTATTTAAACCAGTTAGGAGATATTGAATTACAAAACTCGGATGCAGAATCTTGGGTCTGCAAGCAAGGACACGATTTACAGTTATTGTTCTGGGACTATACCTATCTAGATCAAGGTAGTAAAAGCAACCAGACTTTTTATAAAGAAAATATAGCATCTAAACAGAAGGCATCCGTAAACATCAAAGTTAGTAATATGGAAGATGGACTGTATACCCTAGAAGTACATAAAACAGGATACAAACACAATGATGCCTATACTGCTTATTATGAGATGGGACAGCCATCAGTACTTTCTAACGGTATCCTAAACGACCTCAAAAGAGCTTCCAATAATCAGCCTATTGAACAAAAGGTCGTGGAAATTAAAAGTGGTAAGTGGGAGCATGTAATTAATTTGAATGAAAATGATATTGTTTTTATGAAAGTAACCAAACTATAAACTATCTGCTATTAATATTTTGGAATTTAGTATTTGTTTTTTGAAGCTTAAATATTGGTTTTTACACATAAGCTATTAAAAAATCAAAAGGTTGCGTAAATAGACTATTAATTCGAGGGCGTTTAGTAAGCCCTTTTTCGAATACCACTTATAATAAAAATTGCGCTGTATAAAAAGTCTCTGTAATTTAGTTGTACAGCTTGAGCACTTCGATTACATTCAATGCGATAATGCACTTACTTTTAATACAGCCTAACTTTTATTATTTTTTAATAACACCTAAAGCGAATGCTCTTCTAATCTTTCCTCCACTTTAAGCAATTCTGGATGGTCTGGATCAATTTCTAGCCCTTCCTCATAAAATTTTTCGGCGGTTTCTATATCATCGTTATCTAAGTATAAACGACTCAAAATAGCATAATTTAATGCGTCTTTTTCAATCTCAATACACTTGGTCATGATTTTTATCGCGCTTTCAAAATCTCCTCTACTGGTAGGAAAACTAATATAACCTCTCATTCCATGGGTAAACTCAGGATCTACTAAAAAAGATAATTGAAAAAAAGCTTCGCCTCTATCTAAATACTCATTAGTTATTTGAGAAATCATACCTAGATTATTATAGGCATTGGGATTTGTGTAATCGGCTTGCATGGCTTCATAAAATTTTTCAGCGGCGGCTTCAAAATCACCTTCTCCAAATAAAGCATTGCCTTCTTGTTTTATTTGTTCGGAAAGTTGGCGATCTGTATTATTTTTAGCAATTTTTAAGGCATTAAAATTATCTGCAATAGGCACTAGCTTGACATTATCTTTTTCTACATTAAGCAGTACAATTGGCATGTCCTCAAATCCTGTATGATTTTCTTCAAACCTGAAATTATTTGTTGCATCCAAAAATAAAACACCTTCATGTTCATTAAAAGGGCCTTTTTCTGCTCCCTTACCTATATAAGCAAAAGGAATAAGACCGTTACGATCCCAAAACCAAAAATAGCTGTCATTTTCTAAGGAACTTAAATCCTCTTTTAATATCTTATCATATCCATCAACCCATACGACATCTAATGAACCAAATTTATTACCACTAAGTTCGCAAGTATAGATCGATAACCGGGTACGTAAAGACTTATCCATGGACAAATAATCAAAAATAAAAATAGGCATGTCATCCTGTAATTCTAACTCATTGTTAGCCCCAGCCAGATTAATTTGGTGTATTCCAATATGCTTACGTATTTCTTCTATTCCTTTTATTCCTTTTATTTCTCCAATTTTTTCTTTTTTCATTTTCTATGTTTTTTGGGTTTATCGCTGCTAATTTACATGATACTGTATATAGTAAACTACCCTGAATTCAGTGATTTTTTATACTATATCCTATAAAACTTAGATTGTGATGACATGAAAACCAAAATAAAAAACTCTAAAATAGATACTTATGCTATTTTTTTAATAAAAATTTTCAACACTAAGTTCTTCAATTACTAAACTTTGAAGCGTTTTTAATTCTTTATTGTAATTTATATTTTCCCCATCTTTTTCCTTAAGTTCGGATAAAACTTCAAAAACAAAATTATCCTCTCCATATTCGTTCCAGTCATTTTGAAAATCCTTGTTTCTATGATTCCCAAATTTAAGTTCTATCTTATGTCTGTTCCACTTCGACTCCATATCCAGACTGTAGTCAATTAGGACTTTATTATTACAAATATTCTTTACTTGAAAAACGCCTATTGGAAACTTCATTTGTTTGTATTCGTCCTTAAGTTCTTTTTTTGTTTTCATTTTTTTAAATAAATTCTAATTATTTTGTTAATGCTATCAGGCTTAAAGTAAATTAAAGCGCCTTTTTAAAGGTTAGTAAAATTCTCTCTTTGCTAATGCTCCTGAAATTCCAAAATTAGTTTCCACTAGTGAAAACTAAGCCATTTCGTTATTATATATTATGCCTATTTCAAACTCGAAATTAAATACAAAACTGTAAGATTTTGTTATTCTATATATGTTTGTTAATGAAATCTCAAAATAAATAACCAGATAACACGGTGTCTTTTTTTTTCTTCCTTTTTTGGCATTTCATATTCTTGTTTCAGCAAATGATAATAATTAGGAAAAATAAAACGAGCCCGATTTAGAATCGGGCTCGTTTTATTTATTATTTGGGGTTTTATTCTATTTGATTTTTTTTATGCTTTTAAATAAATTAAACATTGATTTAACTCTGGGTTTTGCTGTACGAGAGAAAGAATATATATTTTAAGCTCTTCTAGCTCATAAGGTAGTAAACGCTGTACTGCCTTTTGTACTTCTTTGCAAAACAGTGATGAATCAAAACTAACTTTTCCTAGTATTGTTTTGGTATACTCTAGCATTGCTCTTGCCATAATTTGTTTATAAGGTTTATAGGTTTGTAAAAGTAGATCTTTTTATAGGCTATGTCTTTTCATTAATGAACTCTAAAATTAATGAAAAATTACATAAGTTTTTTCGTTTAATGTAAATTTAACATTTTAGAAACTATTATCCCCATCTAATAAATCTCCTAAGCCACCTAAAACACTTCCTTCTCCTTTACGTTTTCCACCACCTTGTGAAGCAGAAGCCAAAACACGTCCCGCCAATCTACTAAATGGTAATGATTGAATATAAACGGTTCCTGGTCCTTGTAATTTTGCAAAGAATAGACCTTCACCTCCAAAAATGGTATTTTTAATCCCCCCAACAAATTCTATATCGTAATCTACGCCTTGTGTAAAACCAACAATACATCCTGTATCTACTTTTAAGGTTTCTCCTGCTAATAACTCTTTTTTGGCCATGGTGCCACCCGCATGAACAAATGCCATACCATCACCTTCTAGTTTTTGCATAATAAAACCTTCGCCACCAAATAAGCCCCTTCCTAGTTTTTTCGAAAACTCAATACCTACACTCACCCCTTTGGCTGCACATAGAAAAGCATCTTTTTGGCAAATAAACTTCCCTCCAAATGCTGTTAAGTCTATTGGCAAAATTTTTCCTGGATATGGAGAAGCAAAGGAAACGTTTCTTTTACCTACCAAATTATTATAAAAAGCCGTCATAAATAAACTCTCACCTGTAAGAATACGTTTTCCTGCTCCTAAAATTTTACCTAAAAACCCGGAGTCTTTTTGAGAACCATCACCAAAAATAGTTTCCATTTTTATACCATCGTCCATCATCATAAAACTACCCGCTTCTGCTATAACGCCTTCTTGTGGGTCAAGTTCAATTTCCACATATTGCATTTCTTCTCCATAAATTCTATAATCAATTTCGTGTGCTGTCATTTTTTATTGTTTTTTGTTGATTCGTTTATATGTTATTTTTTTTTAAGTTTTGTTACACTATTTATGAAATTCCAATGTTTTAAATTTCAAGTTCCAAATACCAAACACTGCTCACTTAACACTGAGACTGAATACTGAACTACTGCTTCACTTTAATACTCCATTCAAAATCAAAAGTTGAAACGTCTACCCCTTCTTCATTGACACCTATAGATTTAACCCAAATAGTTTGTCCTTCCCTTGTTTCTATCGCTTCTTTTATAGCAGCATCTATAAGATGGCCATCATTACAAGTAAATGTTATTCTACCAGTTGCTTTTTTAGTAAATATGGCTTTATTGGAGGTCACTAACATGGAGACACGCTTTCCTGATGCTTTAATTTTAGAAATCATCAAAGCTCCTGTAGAAAATTCTGCCGCCATACCCTGTACAGCCCAAAACATAGATTTAAATGGGTTTTGATTTATCCATTTATACCTTACCGATACAATGCATTTAGAATCATCAATATGTTTTGTTCTAACCCCACAAAAATAGGCTGCAGGCAATTTAAATATTATGAAAGTATTTAGTTTTCTGGGTGTTATGTTCATTATGTACCAGTTTATTTTTTTACTAAGTTATAAAATTATTAGTCAGCATTAAATGTTAATATTATGTTAAAATTAAGTACTATGCGTAACATAATACCTTCTTTTAGACATATATTTGTATAAGAAACTATTATATGTTTTAAAATCATGCTAGACAATCATCAAAAAAACATCGCCACATTTATTCATTTATCAACCTTTAGCAGGTTTATAATTCCATTCGGAAACTTTATTGGTCCTATTATTCTTTGGATAGCCAATAAGGAAAAATCTGAGTTTATAGACACACATGGTAAACAAGCTATTAATTTTCAAATTAGTATTTTACTATATGCACTAGTTTTAGGAACTTTAACTATTCCCTTTTTTATTTTTAAAATCTTTAACGGCATTGATTTTATAGATTTTCATGGGTTTAATAATTTCCATATTAATATTGGCAAGCCTTCTCCCCTACTTTATATTGGTGGTGGTTTAGGTGCCTTAGCAATTATAGGCTTCATTCTAGAGCTTGTTTTTATTATCAATGCTAGTTTAAAAGCTAGAGATGGCGAACTTTATAAATATCCATTAACCATCAACTTTTTAAAATAACATATGCTGAATTAGTTTCAGTATTTCATCAATAATCAATCAAAAAATGAACAGTTTCTTAATATTAAAACGCTTTAGAATATGAAGATAGAAAACACAAAAGCACAAATGCGTAAAGGTGTATTAGAATTTTGCATACTTTCTGTCTTAAAGGACGATGATGCCTATGTAGCCGAAATTTTAAGCACGCTTAAAGACGCTAAGTTGCTTGTAGTAGAAGGTACTATATACCCACTACTTACCCGACTTAAAAATGCAGGACTCTTAAACTACAGATGGGAAGAGTCCACCTCTGGACCGCCAAGGAAATATTATGGATTAACAGAAACTGGAAAATTGTTTCTTAAAGAATTGAATACAACCTGGAGCGAATTGCAAAACGCAGTGAATATAGTAACAAGCCAAAAAACAACAAAAAAATGAATAAAACTGTCAACATAAATTTAGCTGGTATCTTTTTTCATATTGATGAAGATGCATACTTAAAATTACAACGCTATCTTGAGGCTATAAAACGTTCATTTACAGATTCTCAAGGACGTTCTGAAATTATATCAGATATTGAGGCGCGCATTGCAGAACTCTTTAATGAGCGTGTTCAAAACAATAAAGAGGTTATACGTATTAAAGAGGTAGACGAAGTTATTTCAATCATGGGACAACCAGAAGATTATTTGGTTGACGATGAAATTTTTGAAGATGAGCCTCAAACCTCTTACAAGCGTAAAACGTCGCCTTCTAAAAAACTATTCAGAGATACAGACAACTCTTATATTGGTGGGGTATCTTCTGGGTTAGGACATTATTTTGGTATTGACGCTATTTGGATTCGTTTAGCTTGGATCATATTGTTTAGCGCCGCTGGAACAGGTATTTTACTTTATATTTTACTGTGGGTTTTAGTACCAGAAGCAAAAACTACAGCAGAGAAAATAATGATGACAGGAGAACCTGTTAACATTAGCAACATTGAAAAAAAAATTAAAGACGGTTTTGAAAACGTTACAGATGTTGCTAAAAATGTTACCGATTCAGTGGGAGCTGCTGCTAAAAATGTTTCGGAATCTGTTTCAAATGCAGCCAAAAATGTAGATTTTCAGAAACAAGGTAACAAGATTAAATCAAGTTCTAAAACATTTTTCGACACACTTGGAGAGGTTATCATGTTCTTCCTTAAGATATTCTCAAAATTTATTGGTGTTATACTTATGTTTGCTGGAGCCATAGCCATTATATGCCTAATAATTGCATTGTTCTCTTTAGGTGTTTTTAATGTTATTCATATTCCAGGTCTTGATCTGGTCGATGTTCTTAATGCAGGAAATACACCAGTTTGGTTAGTATCTCTATTTATCTTTTTTACAGTTGGGATTCCTTTCTTTTTTCTTTTCTATCTAGGATTAAAAATACTGATAAACAACTTAAAATCAATTGGTAATATTGCTAAATTCACTTTATTAGGCTTGTGGATAATAGGCACTATTGGTCTGGTTGTTATGGGCATACGACAAGCAAGTGAACATACTTTTAATGAACGTGTTATTGTAAAACAGGAATTAAATATAGCTGCAAATGATACTTTAAGAGTTAAAATGGCAGAAAACGATCTTTATATGAATAATCTTTATAGAAGCGACTCCTTTAAGGTATTAAATAATGAAAATGGGGAAAAAACTCTTTATAGATCAGACATAAAAATCATAGTTAAATCCACTAACGATTCTTTAGCCAAAATTGGTATTGAGAAAAGAGCCGACGGAAGTAATTATGAAAAAGCTATTAAACGTGCTAAAAACATAAGCTACAACTATACTTTTAATGGGAGCGAATTATTATTAGACTCTTATTTATCTACGCTTTCTGAAAATAAATTTAGTGATCAAGAGATTGTTGTTATTCTCTATTTGCCAGAAGGAAGTATTGTTAATTTTAGTAATAGCACCAAGTCATTTTTAAATTACAGAACCTATAACGGAAATATTGTATCGTCTGGTGATGCCAACCACTATTTACAAATCATACACGATGGTATTAAATGTTTGGATTGTCCTGTTGAAAAACCTTACAAAGTAGAAATTGATGTTCATGATGATAAATCCAGCGTCAAAATAGACAGTACTGGCTTAGAGATAAAAGATGATGATGTCAATATAAAAGTGAACGGAAAAGGTGTTACAGGAGAAGATGATACTGTTGAAGTTAAAATAGATTCAGACGGTATCAATATAAAATCAAAAGACAAATAACAATTCATCTATAAAAACATACAATTCAGATAGTTAAATTACTAATCAACCATATTTAATTAGATATTTGAATAATAAAAAATCATCAATCAAAAAACGAACAATTATGACAACACTAGTAAAATTTATTTTAGCGACTATTTTAAGTTTAACACTCTTTTCATGCAACTTCGATATGAATTTCAGTGCTGGAGTTAGCGGAAACGGAAATGTTATAACTGAGGAAAGAACCATTCACGAACCTTTTTCAACCATTAAAGCTACCGAAGGTTTAGATGTATATTTAACACAAAGCGATAACGAAAGTATTACGGTTGAAGCTGATGAAAATTTACACGATCTTATTATGGTAGAAGTTGAAAATGGTGTTTTAAAAATACATACCAGAGAAAGTATAGGTCGCGCTAAGTCTAAAAAAGTCTTGGTAAGTTTTAAAGATATTTCAAGTATTATATCTACTAGCGGAAGTGATGTATACTCTACAAATGTTATAACTACTAAAAATTTAGATCTTAAATCAACCAGTGGCAGCGATATGAAACTTGAAGTCGATACGTCTGTATTGAATTGCAAATCTACTAGCGGTAGTGATTTACGGTTATCTGGAAAAACAGTAAAACTTATCGTAGAAGCCACTAGTGGTAGTGATATTAAGGCGGCCGATTTAATAGCAGAATCCAGCCATGTAAAGGCTACAAGTGGTGCCGATATTACAGTAAACACCTCTAAAGAACTTACAGCAAAAGCAACAAGTGGTGGTGATATAAAATATTATGGAAATCCAGAAAAAGTTGATACAAACAACAGCTCTTCTGGCAGTGTAAAAAAACAATAGATTTAAGTCAACCAAACCTCTATACTTTAAAACCATTTCAAACCTTAAAAAGTTTGGGATGGTTTTTATTTAAATAGCTCAATTCTCCTAAGAATTAGCTTCTTTATTATCTTTTTGAATTTAAAATGTATCTTTAGTCTACTTTAATAAAAAACTAATGACTCAAAAACATAATATAATTACTAACACTGTACTTCTCATACTTGTAATAACATCATTTTTTAATTGTAAAAACCCTGAAACTAAAGTTTCCAATAGCACAAACTTTGCTGATGATGTAAAAAAACTTGCCGTTATAAATGACTTACAAGTTTTAGAGCACGGTAATGCTGCTATTGCTTTTTCTGGGAGCTACCAAGCTAAAGTATTTACAAGTACTTCCAATGGTTTAAATGGAAAATCTTATGGTTACATTAATTGGAAATTGTTTGATGAAGGCGTCCATGGACATACTATGTCTAAATTAGGTGGAGAGAGCAGATTATGGTTTGGTCCTGAGTTTGGTAAATATTCTGTTTTTTTTGATGAAGGGATAAAACGAGAGATTGAAAACATGAAAATTTCTCCCGATTTAGACTCTAAAAAGTTTTCTTTAATTGAAAAGGACAAATTATCTGCAACCTATGGAGCCGATTTACAAATAAGAAACAATTACGGTTATATTTTTAATATTAATGCCAAGCGAAAAATTTCACTTTTAACAAAGTCTCAAATTGAAAACGATTTAAATATTTTTTTAAACAACCATACTACTTTTGTTGGGTTTAGTGCTGAAACAAATGTGAAAAACTTAGGCGAACAATGGCGTAAAGAAAATGGTCTTCTATGCATTTGGGAATTAGGATGCATGCATACAAGTCCTGATAATAGAGTAATTATACCTGTTCAAAAAGAAACCGATTCGGTTACTGGATATTTTACCCCTGTAACCTCAGATAGGTTGGTTACAAAAGATCGTGTCGTTTTTTATAAAGCTGATGCAGATGGGGTAAATAAGATTGGGATAAAATCAGATTTATCTAAAAACATTATAGGTAGTTATTCTGAAAAAAATAATCTTTTAAATATTGTAAAATTTACTTTTAAAAACGATTCTTTGTATGTAAACTCATTACCTAAAAATGAAACGCCTTACGATGGTGATGTAACCAATATTTTTAATGGTGAAGTTAATGAACCCTTAGATAGAAACTGGCCATTTTATGAGTTTGAAACATCATCTAGCGCGAAAGAACTTAATACAAATGAAACGATGTACCATAAACATACAACTTATCATTTTGAAGGTTCTTTTGAAGATCTCAACGCAATTAGTCAAAAAGTACTCGGGGTAAGTTTGAATCTTATTCCAAAGTTTTAAGTTATAAATTATTAAGTATTTATAATAAAAAAATAAGGTGGGCTTTTAAACCCACCTTAGCAACCACTAACGTAGTCTTTTAAAGACTACACCACAGAAAAAATCAACGCTTGATTATTCTAATTGCTTTTGAATTTTCATAACTTAACTTTACAAAATATACACCTTTATATAAATTGTTCATTGGTACATATACTTGGTCATTAGATATTTCATAGAGCTCTTCCGACACCATTGTTCCTAAAATATTGTGTACGGATATCGATACTTTACTATCATTAACCGTACTAGGCACAACAACTTTAACACCTGTACTTGTTGGGTTAGGGTAAGCAGTTATACTTTCTTCTAAGTCTATATTAGGAGAAGACAAAGTACCAGAACTTTCAAAAGCTCCTATATCAAAACCACCTCCAGCAGGTCTTGATTTCCCTTCATAATCTTTCATACCATGTGTTGCATAATCACTATCAAAAGCAGCAATATTTGTTCCAGAATTAATGGCAGGACTACCAGGTTCTAACTTGAAATCAACATGATCTTCATCTACAAATAATGGATCTTTGCTAATAATAGAATGATCTCCAATTTCGAACCCATCATTTACTCTAACATTGCCATAATAAAGATTATAATCAGATTCTAAAATACTAATCCCTATTGACTTACCACCATCTTTAATAGCTGCCCCATTGGTCGTATTAGTAACAATTGTATTATATACTCTTACTGGTAAATAATTCAATCCTGAAGGATCATCAGATTTAGACACTTTTATATTTATTCCTTGATCATGGCCTCCTGATACTACAGAGTTATATAAATTGAGCCCTGCACCTCGGCTTACTTTTACACCTGGATTGGTATCATCATAATGATGACCATTATTTGCAAAAACGCCATTAATTACAGTTACCGTCTTCTCTTTATAACTATCGCCAGACCTTCTCCACACTTTTAAGCCAGATCCTACATTATCATAAGCTTTACAATTAATCATTATAGAATTACTAGCTAAATCGAAGCCATCTTCTCTATTACCCCATGTAGTACAATTTATAAAAACCAAATTGTCTCCTGCAGAGCTAACAAATCCATCTGCATCACTACTTGAAGGGTGTTTTCCATCATCAACATCATAAACTTTAATATTTTCAAAACGTAGATTTCGACAAGGGTTTCCTTTATGAGTTGAAATAGATCCTCTACACTGTAATCCATTTGCTGAAAGATGGCTTATTTCTAAGTTTTTAAAAACACCATTTACCAGACCTTCTAAACGAGGTCCATGCCCTCCATTAGTAATTTTAGCATTGGAGAAGTTTATATTCTTGCAATTTCCTAAAACACTAAGTGATTTATCTTTATGAGAGATAAAAAAAGGACCTTCTAAATTTATGTTTGATAGCCCTGAGGCTATTTTTATAGCAAAAGGACCTGAATTTTTCCTGTTATCGAATATAATAGTCTCACCAGGGTAAGCCATTATAACAATAGGATTCCCTTCGCTTCCTTCACTTGTTTCAAAAGACATCGCTTTATAAGATGATGAAGCTTCTCTGACTATAACGGTATCTCCTGGCTGTAAATTATTCTTAAACCAAGAGCCGTCAAAATCACGTTTTGGTTGTTCTTTTGTTCCAGGCCAATCATTTCGTGCTCCATTTCCAAATCTGTTGTCTTTGTCAACATAATAGGTTCTTGCAGATACAAAATTGATAAAAAATAATACTAGTAAGACAAAAGCTCTTTTTGCTAATGACTTATTTACTTTTAAATACTTCATGATAATATTTGGGGTTTATTTAAAGAATTAATAATTTAATTTTTTGCGTTTTTGTTTTTTCACTTTCTAACTTGTATTCATAACTTCTTTTTTAATTAAACTTATTTAAAATGAAAACTATTTAAATTAAAAAACACTGATCAATGCTTTTTAAAACAAAAAGGATAACTAATCGACAAAATTCCATGAATTTTATGCCCAAACAATGAACTTAGGTTAAAAAAAATACTTTTGAAATACGATTTAAAAGGTCTTACAAAACAATTAAATGGGTTTTATTTTTATATTTTTCCACCCCATAGTAAACTGCTTCTTACCTTTCATTCCATGTATTTGCAAGCCTATAAAACCTTTGGGGTGTGTCTTATATACTTCTTCATTAACAACATCATCTATTTGATGTCCATTCAAAAAAGTTTGTACCCTTGGCCCTTTTGCTACAATACGGATTTTGTTCCACCCCTCAGAGATATAGAAGTCATGACTGTTTTTTACTTTTTCTTCCGAAGAAAGGAAGCCTATTCCCATAGCTTCACCATAAATTAAACCCGTTGTCACCTTGCCTTCTCCCATTTTACGTCTAATCTCAAGTTGCGGCCCCCATACCCGTCCAGCTCTAAAAAGACTATGGTCTTTTTCTGTGACAGGTCGTGCGGAAGATCTAAATTGTATGCCTTGATTCGTAATATCATCTACCATAACATCACACTCAAATTCGAAATCATCAAATTCCTGCAATGAACACAGGAAAGAATTTTGGCTTTCTGGAGTTGTTCTTCCTATAATAGCACCATTTTCAACTCTATACTTATGAGATCCATTCATATGCACCCAACCATCCAAATTTTTTCCATTAAAAAGTGAAATCCAGCCTTGGTTGTCCTTTTTTCCTTCTAAATCTACTTTAGTGGTATTTAAGTAATTATCAGGGAGTGCAAACGCCATAACATGATCACTAGATGGCGTACCGTTTTTGCCACCGCCTCCAGCAACAATAACAACATATTGTTTACCATCTTTCATATAAATAGTCGGCGTTGCATACCCCCCAGCGGGGAGCTTATACTCCCATAATAATTTACCTCGGCTTTTTTCAAAAGCTCTAATCTTTTCATCGGCTGTAGCTGCTATAAAAATAACGCCACCAGAAGTAGCTACTGCTCCTCCGTAATTCATTGTGCCTGTATTGCGTATCCCCTGTTTTACAAGTTCGGGGTATTCGCCTAAAGTCTTTCTCCAAACAAAATTACCTGTAGCTAAATCAATACCATTTAAAGTCCCCCAAGGCGGAGCAACTCCTGGATACCCTTGATGGTCTAAAAAATTAGCATACCCCGTATGGTGATACCTCACCGCTCCTTCACTGGTTACAGCAGTATCTTTAACAACCTTATTACTAGACAAATAATCAGCTAACAAAACAAATTCTTCTTTCTTAAACTGAGGAAATGCAGGCATGATATTTCGTCCATTTTTAATAACTTCAGTAATCTCCTCCTTTGATTTTTTTAGATTTAGCAAACTAGGATATACAGGTGGTACCCCTTCCCTTTCAATACCATGACAAGACGCACAATTTTGCACATACAATTGACGGCCTTGTTGGAGTTTTGATAGCTTCTTATTCTTTAAATCCTTTACTTTTTTCATTTTTAAAATAGAAGCGCCATTATTAGAATTTACATATAAAATGTTTGAGTAAGGATCAAAAGATCCCCCTTGCCATTCGACACCTCCTAGTGTTCCAGGAGCAGAAATAGTACCTACCTCTGAAGGCGGTTCGTATAAAACTCCAGGTATTAGCTTTGAAAACTTTTTAAGTACAGCTGCTCTTGCTTCTGGAGACACATTTGTTAAATTAGCCTCAGTCATTCCCAAATGGGTTAATGGTAGTGGTTTAAGAGGTATGGGCTGTGTAGGAAAAGCTTCTTCTCCTTCAAGAGTTGATGGGGGTGCTTCCATTTCTTCTACAGGAAATATTGGTTTTCCTGTTTCACGATCTAAAACGAAAGTAAGTCCCATTTTTGTTAATTGTACAACGGCGTCTTTTTGCTTCCCTTCATCTCTTATAGTTACCAATATGGGAGCTGATGGATTATCATAATCCCATAAGTCATGGTGTACAGTTTGATAATGCCAAACACGTTCTCCTGTTTCAACATTTAAGGCTAACACACAATTACCAAATAAGTTTTGTCCTTTTCTATGACCTCCATAGAAATCGTATGCTGGCGAGCCTGTTGCACAAAATACCCAACCTCTTTTTTCATCTAAAGTAAATCCTCCCCATGCGTTGGCTCCTCCATAAGTTTCTCCTTCCACAAACTCCCAAGTATCATAACCAAACTCACCTTCTTTTGGTATGGTATGAAATATCCATTTAAATTGTCCAGTAATAGCATCAAAAGCCCTAATATGACCTGGTGTAGATTTATAGCCTTCTGGAACCCTTGATGCTACTATTAATGTATTTTTATATACAATTCCAGGCGTGGTAACTTCAATGGAAGCTTTACCTAGTTCCATATCCAAATGTTCTCGTAAATCAATAAAACCTTTGTTATTTGAGCCGAAAGATTCTATAAGCTCTCCCGTTTTTGCATTAATTGCATACACTCTATTTTTAACATAATGGAATATACGACGGTCTGTACCATCTTTTGATTGCCAATAAGTAACCCCTCGGCTTCTACCTCTAAAAACCTTTCCGTCTTTGTTATACTTTGAAGATTCAAAAACCCAAGCTTCTTTACCTGTAGTAGCGTCCAGAGCAATAGCTTTTAAAGTTGATGTAGAAAAATATAATAGACCATCAATCATAATAGGGTTACACTGCATGGATGAGCGCTCACTTGCATCTCCAGTGCGGTATTGCCAGGCAAGTTCTAATTTATTAACATTTGCTGCATGAATTTGCGCTAATTCTGCAAACTGGTTGCCTTTTTTATCTCCTCGATATACCTGCCAGTTAGTATAATCTGTTTTTTGTTGCGCATCTTGTTCATGAACCACATCATTACGATGCTTTGTTTTTTCTTCTTCTAAACATCCTATCATAAAAAAGGCAGACAGTAAAAAAATGTATCTCATAGTATATATGTAATATGATTTTAACATATTAAAGTTGCAAGATTTAATTCAAACCTTCTTATTAGAATAATAGTTTTCATGATTTCGTGACAAAATTAATTCAATTCCTTGTAAGAAAAAGAACTGTTTTTTACCCATAATAGACTTTATTATATCATAAAAACTTTTGTTTATAAAATTTAATGATAAATTAGCATCTTACTAACGCACAGGGCGTAAGACTTATCTCTCTTATTGAAATTCTACCATTATTTAAATGAAATCGGCTTTACAAAAATCACCCATACCAAAAACACGTATTTATATTGTCGAAAAGCTTAAACAGCCTTTTTTTGACCCCAATTGGCACTTTCATTCAGAATATCAACTTTTTATTGTTTTAAAGGGAAGTGGAACACGATTTATTGGTGATAATATAGAACGATATAAAGAAGGAAGTGTAACCTTTACTGGCCCTAATTTACCGCATCTTTGGCGTAGCGATTATGAAAGCCCTCAAGATTGGTCTGAAGGCATTGTAGTCTATTTCCATGATAATTTTATGGATAACATTTTTTTTAATAAAGTAGAAGTTATAAAATTGAAACATCTCTTAAAACTAAGTTTAAGAGGGATATCTGTTAAAGGTAAAACATTAAAAGATATTACAAAAATGCTTTTAAACCTCCCATATCTGGAAGGTTTTGATGGCGTTTTAGAGTTATTAAATATTTTAAATTGTCTCTCTAAAAGCGATGAAATAGAAACACTGACCAGTGCTGGCTATACCAATTCATTAAAAGAAGGTGATTCAGAACGAATGAATAAAGTATACACTTATGTTACAAAACACTTTAAGCAAAAAATTTCTATTTCAGAAATGGCAGAATTAACGAATATGACTTCCACCTCTTTTAGTCGTTATTTTAAAATGCATGCTAATAAAACGTTTTCAGATTTTCTTAGTGAAATACGAATAGGTTACGCCTGCAAACTACTCATCGAACAAAAAATGAATGCATCACAAGCATGTTATTCTAGTGGATTTAGAACCTTGTCGAATTTTAATAAACAATTTAGAGCTATAACCAAAAGATCTCCTATAGAATTTAAAAAAGAATATAAGAAATAGTATGGAGTACTATTTTATAACTACTCATTAGCCACATAGTGATGTTGTATATGACAAGATATTGTCGTTTATAGATAATGTAGAGATAGGTATTTGTTATTACTATTGCTTTATTTGCAAATAATGAGTGCTCAAAGAAATTTTGATGTACTTCAAGAAACATTAAATTTATATCATGAAGACCATTTGTTATAAAAAACTTATCGTGTTAAATCTTATTTTGCTAAGTAACACGATTTTTACGCAAGCTCAAATAAAGAATGCTTCATTTGAAAAGAAAGTAATTAAGTCTGAAAGACAAATTGTAAAAAAACTAAACGGTTGGAAAGTAAGTAGAGGTAATGTAGAATTAATTACTGGCTCAGTATTTTCGGCTGCTAACGGGAACCAAGTACTGGATTTAAACGGCAATCAACCAGGAGCCATTCAACAAACAATTAAAGGCTTAAAAAAGAACAGCGATTATACTTTAAAATTCGAATATGCAGATCAAAAAACCAGAAATCGTGATGAGTCAGGAACTTTGGCTACTGCAGACATTTTTGTAAATGGTGAAAAAATAACGACACTTCGTAACCTTTCTCATGCTCCAAACTATATTGGAGGTATTGGCTTTGCATTTAAATCATCAACTAAAGGAGTTGCCTCACTAGAGTTTGTATCTACTACAATTGGAAAAACGGGTTTAATAATTGATAATCTTCGAATAGAAGAAGGCTTACCATTAGCGCCTCCTGTTAGCAATCATTTGGTTAATGGAAGTTTTGAGATGACAGTAGATAATAATGCTAGTAATCCTCATCTTTTTGGTCAACAACTTCCTGGATGGTTGATTATGAGAGAAAACATCGACCTTATTGCTATTGACCATTACGGTACTCCGCATGGAAAATGGGTTATTGATCTTGGTGGTCATGGCCCAGGAGGCATTGCACAAACTGTTAGTCATTTGATTCCAAAAACAAATTATAGGTTATCGTTTTTATACGCTCGCCATAAATATTGGAATCAAGAAGATTCACTTACTGGCGAGATTTTTCTTAATGATAAATTGGTATTGAGTCTAAGTCGCAATAAACTAGTAAAAGCACCACGTTGGGAGGAAGTTACTTATGACTTTATAGCACCGCCAAATGGGAAAGTAAAACTTTCTATGTTTTCTACAGCACTCACCGTTGGAGGGGGTATTTTATATGACAACATTCGAATTGAAAAAATAAGTGATCTTGTTACTCCCAAAAAAATACCTGTTCTAATAGTAGATGGTTTTAGTAATCATCATTGGCAATTGAATACAACGTATTTGAAGAAAATATTGGAAGCTAGTGGGAAATTTGATGTATCAGTTAGCACCTGTCCTAATCAAATGAGCAATCCATCTGAATGGGAAAAATGGCGTCCTAATTTCTCAAATTATCCTGTCGTCATTCAAACATGTAATAATATTAATAAAGAAGCCAGTCTTCAATGGCCAGATGCAGTAAAAATATCATTTGAAAAATATGTTAAAGAAGGTGGTGGTGTGTATATGTACCATGGTGCCACTAATGCTTTTAAAGGCTGGCAGGCCTACAATGACATAATAGGTTTAGGTTGGCGTAATAAAGATTTTGGTATTGCTATAACCATTGATGAATCTGAAAAGTTAAAGATTATACCTAAAGGAACAGGCGAAAATACAGGACATGGTAAACGTAGAGATGTATTGATTACTAGGCTGGGCAATCACCCAATTCATCTTGGAATGCCAAAAAAGTGGCTAGGAGCAGATATAGAAGTATATCGCTATGGAAGAGGTACAAAGCAAAACCTAAAAGTAATCTCGTATGCAAAAGATGAAAAAACTGGTTTAAACTTCCCAATGGAATGGGTTGTTAAGTATGGTAAAGGGAAAGTTTACTGTTCAACATATGGTCATTTATGGCATAATCAAGAATGGCCTCCTAGCATGCGTTGTGCTGCTTTTCAACAAAGTATGACACGGTCGCTGCAATGGTTAAGTGGAAATGAGGTAGACAACTACGTTGCATCAGATTTTCCTACTAGCAAAAATCCTGTATTAAGACCTTCTATTAAAGACTAACAAAAACACATATTGAGGATTTTGTAGTATTGTGAAATCCTGTATAATCGCTCCATGTCTTACTTCTTTTCTAACAAAACGATACTAAACTCGGAATCGACCAATACTTTTCCATTTTTAACCTTTACTTTCTTATTTGAATATGCATCACGAAGCACTTCATTATTTTTAAATACTTCAGATACATCCAGTATTTTTTTCCCTTTTGGCAAACCTAATCCAACTAACACTAAATCATTATAATTGTCTTTTGAAAAACGTCTATAAAACACATAAGGTTCTTGGTTTATCATTTGATGAATTCCTACACCTATGGCTGGATGATTAACCCTAAACCTTCCTAATTTTTGCCAGTGTAACAATATTTTTTTTGTTTTTACATCATTTTTAATGGCATCCCAATTCATAAAAGATCGTAAAGTGGCATCTCCTTCTGTGCCTTCAATAATTAAAGGCCGTGCAGACTCGTCACCATAGTAAACCTGAGAAGTTCCTGGTGCGAGCAATAGCTTTGTTGCCGTTTCAAAAGGTTTTTCACGTGATGCATCATAAGGTTTCCCGTCATCGTGTGATGTTAAATAATTTAGGGTGCCAAAACCTTTTAAGTCGGTTTTTAAGTAATTTGAATAACTACTAAATAGTTTTTCATAATCTTGTTGAGCAGCATTCCATTTAAACTGAAAATTGATTAGACTTTGAAATGCATTATCAAAATAATTAACTCTTTTATCTCCAAAATCATAGTATTGCCCTGTGTTGATTCCATAATTATAAATTTCTCCAACTAAATAAAAGTTGTTATCATCCAATACTTTATCGGGATTATTTTTTTTCCATTCAGCAAAAGCATAATCACACTCGGCCTTAAATTCTTGCCACACATTTTCTTCGGTATGTTTTACAGTATCGCAACGGTAGCCATCAATTCCAAATTCGGTAATATAATCGGTTAACCACTTTATAATATAAAACCTAGGTGCCCTAGGGTATCCTGTTCTATTAAAAAAATCATTTAATTCAGCTACTTCTTGCTCATAACGTCCTTCCTTTTTCCATTTTTCTATAATTTGAGCTGGTAAGCTAACTGGCGCATTGACTTCTGTTTTTATATCTGGTAGATTATCAACAAGTGTACAAGTTATGGTAGCATCGTATGTTTTATAGTTACATTTTGGATGTGTTCTAACCCAATTTTCAGGCCAAACAGGATCTTTATCTGTAATAGGCCCTATATGATTAATTACGGCATCCAATACAATTCTAATACCATTTTTATGTGCTGCAGCAACTAATTCGTGCAGATCTTCTTTGGTACCAAAATTTGGGTCTAAAGCGGTCCAATCTCTGGCCCAATACCCATGGAAACCGTAGGTTAATCCAGTCCCCTCATCTGTACCTCCATGAATTTGTTCAACAATTGGTGTCAACCAAATAGCATTGATTCCTAAATTTGTAAAATACCCTGCTTTAATTTTTTGAGTTATTCCTTTTATATCACCTCCTTTAAAACCACGAAGCTTGGCTGTTTTTGCTGTTCTATTAAAATTAATATCATTAGAAAAGTCTGCATTATTAAAACGATCTGTAAGTAAAAAATATAGGTTAGCTGCTTCCCATATAAATGGTGTTTCTTTGTTTGTTTTAGTCGTTTTATTTTTTTGTATACCACACGAATTAAGACATACTAAACAGTATAATATTAATAAAAAGCATCTCATTTATAAATCAATTAAAATTTTATAGGCCCATGGGGCAAGTGTTACGTCTTCGTTATTAAAAAGGATATCCTCATTAGCCATATAATCTAAAAAAATGCCTTCATCAGTCATTTTAAAAGTTTGTGGCTTACTAGAAAAATTAGCTATAAAGATTATTTTTTTACCATCTTTACTTCTAATATATTTTAAAACATTTTCATTATCTGTTTCAAAAATAAGGTAAGAAGCACTTTGTTTGCCTCCGTTTAAGGCTACATTTTTATTTTTAAGTGTTCCCAGTTTTTCTAACACATTCCACATATTGCCTTTCCCTTTTGGAATGGCATCTTTTTCGAAAAATTTTAAACGGTGATTTAAATTATATTCCTGTCCAGAATAAATTAATGGCATACCAGGAATTATATAACTAAACACCGTCATAAGTTCCGAGGCATCTCCCATACGCTCTTGTATGGTACCATTCCATGAATTTTCATCGTGGTTTGTCACAAAATTCATAAGAATATCATCTTTTTCATAATCTGATACTACTTTTGTTGCATAGGTATCCCAATCTTTTAAAGACTTTTCTTCTTTAGCCATATCATTTAATAAATGATGCCCATCCCAGGCATAAGCCATATCAAATAAGTTCGCTTTTAAGAGCTCTGGTTCCCAAGCTTCTGCCAACATAAAAATATCTTTTTTCGAACGTAATTGAGGAATAGCCTCTTGCCAAAAATCTACGGGCACAGAACCTGCTACATCACATCTGAATCCATCAATGCCTTCTTCTGTAATCCAATAGCTCATATCGGCAATCATAGTTTTACGCATCTCTTTGTTATCATAATTTAAATCGGCAACATCTGTCCAATCTGTTTCTTCAGGATGTATAACATCCCCCTTCTCATTATGTGTATAATAATCTAGATGATTTTTTAACCACTCATGATCCCAACCTGTATGATTAGCTACCCAATCCAGAATGACATACATACCATTTTTATGAGCTTCGTTAACCAAGGCTCTAAAATCTGAAATAGTCCCAAACTCTGGATTTATTTTTGTAAAATCTGAAATCGCATAGTAACTACCTAGCATTTTTTTTCTTTTTGCTTCATCTTTAATTAAGCTTGCAAATTCACCTCCTGTAGCTTTTCGCTTGGTTTGGGATATTGGAAATACGGGCATGAGCCAAATAATCTTTACTCCTAATTGCTTTAATTCTGGAATATCTTTGGTAAATGCATTAAAAGTCCCTTCTGGTGAATACTGACGAATATTAGCTTCGTAAATAATTCCTTGTTCTAAAATAGCATCATTAATTGGTTCTATTTCAACTAAAGTTGCTACTTCCTGCGCTTCACTTATTGATTCTACTTTAGCATCTTCAACCTCAGGTTTAGGGCTTGATGTTTTTTCATTTTTACAAGAAAAAATAAACATTAATGATGCTGTTGCGATGATTAGCTTTTTCATTTTTACAATTTAGTAGTTAAAATAATGCTTCCCTTGGTTTCCAACTTCAAATTATCATGCCATGTCACAGTTTCTCCAGAAATAATATTTTTAAGCGATTTTCCTTGTAAATTAATCTCTTCGAATCTGGTTAAGTCTAAATCAATGGCCTCTTCATTCTTATTCAGAATATGAACAACGGTTTCATTTTCAGTCATCCTAAATAACACATAAACACCATTTTTAGGCGAAAAATGAACTGTTTTCCCTTCATGAATTGCTTTACTGGATTTTCTAAAATTCAAAAGTGCTTTTAGATATGATTGCATCTCACTTTGGACTTCTGTTAAACCAACACCTGTAAATGCATTAACCGTATCAGTTTGCCAGCCACCAGGAAAATCTGTTCGTATTAAACCGTGATCTCCAGGTTTTTCAAAATCGTCCATCACTATTTCTGTTCCATAATATATTTGTACAATCCTAGGCAGCGTAAGCAAATAACTTAATGCCATTTTTGTATTAACAATATCGCCTTTTAATTGTGTAAAAATGCGACTCATATCATGATTATCTGGGAAAATCATAATATCTTTTGGTTTCACATAATGAAAATCGTTAGCTAATCCTTCATACATTTTCACTAAGCCTTTATCCCAAGATTCGGTTTCATTTAAAGCTTGTACAATGGTATGTTGCATGGCAAAATCCATAGGCGATTTTAAATTAGAATCGTAACCGTCTTTATTATTTGCGCCGTCTTGCCAATATCCAATAAGCAATGGGTTATAACTCCATTCTTCGCCAACGATACTAAAATTTGGATATTCGTTCATTATAGCTCCTGCCCAGTTACTCATAAAATCTTTATCGGGATATGGATACGTATCTTGTCGAATACCTCCCAACTCAACAGTTTCTATCCACCAAATACTATTTTGAATAATGTACTGAGCCATAAATGGATTGCGTTGATTTAAATCTGGCATTCCAGATACAAACCAACCATTTACCATACCTTCTTTATCTTTTTCTGATGCATATAAATCTTGATTGGAGGTACGTCTATGATTAGAGCTTATGGTCTTTTCATTTGTCCAAGAGTTACTATGTGCTTCATAAACTTCTTGATAATTTACCCAATCTTTAAATGGCAAATCCTTCATCCACCAATGCTCTAAGCCACAATGATTTGCTACTTGATCCATGACTAACTTCATACCTTTTTCTGCCATTTTAGCGGCTAAAGTTTTGTATTCATCTAGCGTTCCAAAACGCGGATCTATTTCATATAAATCTGTAATAGCATAACCATGGTAGGAACCACGAGGCATATTGTTGGTTAGAAGTGGACATGGCCAAATCGCTGTAAAACCCAAATCTTCAATATAATCTAAATGGTTTGTTATACCTGCTATATCCCCGCCATGCCTGGCATATCCATTTTTTCTGTTAATCGTTTTTTCATTTAAATTTTTAAACGTATCATTTCCTGGGTTTCCATTTGCAAAACGGTCTGGAGTAATTAAATATATGGCATCAGAACTGTTAAAGCCCATGTAGTCTTCTGCCAATTTCTCTCTTGCTTTTAACTCGTATGTATGCACTAAATCTTCTGCTCCTTCTTTTTTAAAAACAATATTAAATTTACCTGCCTTTGTAATTTCAGAAATATTTAAATCTATAAAGAGGTAATTAGGACTATCGGCCTGGTGTACTTTTTTTATGGAAACGCCTTGATAACTAATTTCGGGAGTTCTTTGTGAAATATTGGGATGATGTACCAAAAGCTGCAAGGTTTTTGATTTAAAACCTACCCACCAATTCATGGGTTCAACACGACGAATATCTTTTTTATTAATTATTAAAGGGGCTTTATTTACTATTTCTTGCTCAATCTTATTTTGGTTTTCACAAGATAAATTTAAAACAAATACACACAGTAACCCCATCAAAAGTGATGGCTTTACATTTTTTCGTTTTTTTAGGTTACATCCCTTCATAATATTTCTATTTAACTTCCATAATACTAATCGCATAACCACCCCCTGAAGCCGACATCAAAGATAATTTAGACCTGCTTGTAACTTTTTTAATCTTAATTGTGTAAGCTTGTGGGTTTGTTTTATAGTGTGCATCTTTGCCATCTGCATAAATAGTTGCCAGGTACTTTTTGCCTTTTTCTAAAAAGTCCAGATTGATGGCTGACTTTCTGGGAGTCGTGCCATTTACACTTCCTACAAACCAATTATTTTCACCTTTTTCTTTACGAGCTACCGTAATATAATCTCCTGGTTCTGCTTCCAAATAAATACTTTCGTCCCAGTCTATAGCGACATCTTTGATAAATTGAAATGCATCTAAAAACTGCTCATAATGCTCTGGTAAATCTGCTGCCATTTGTAATGGACTGTACATCGTAACATACAATGCTAACTGATTTGCAAGTGTACTATTAACATGAGAATCATTATCTGGATTCAATTTACTAATATCCATTTCGAAAATACCTGGCGTATAATCCATGGGGCCTCCTATAAGCCTTGTAAAAGGCAATACAGTAACATGATTTGGCTTTGACCCACCAAATGCCTGAAATTCTGTTCCTCTTGCAGATTCATTCCCAATTAAATTTGGATAGGTTCTACAAATCCCTGTGGGTCGCACTGCCTCATGGGCATTTACCATGACTTTATAGTCTGCTGCTTTTTCAATGGCATATTGATAATGATTTACAATCCATTGACTATAATGATGCTCTCCTCTTGGTAAAATATTGCCTACATAACCACTTTTTACAGCGTCATATCCATTATCTTTCATAAACTGATAAGCCTGATCTATATGACGTTCATAATTTCTAGTAGAACCAGAAGTTTCATGGTGCATGATCATTTTAACACCTTTTGATTTGGCATACTCATGAATTTCCTCTACATCGAAATCTGGATAAGGTGTAACAAAATCGAATACATAGTCTTTAGATTTGCCAAACCAGTCTTCCCAACCTTCGTTCCATCCTTCTACTAAAACACCTTCGAACCCATGTTCTGAAGCAAAATCAATATATCTTTTTACTTTTTTATTATTTGCAGCATGCGTTTTATTCGGTTTTACTTTTGAATAATCGGTTACTCCCAATTGTACCGCAGGCAATTCATTAGTATATGCCCAAGAACTCTTTCCTGTAATCATTTCCCACCAAACTCCAATATACTTTACGGGTTTAATCCAAGAGGTATCTTCTATTTTACAGGGTTCATTTAAATTTAATGTTATTTTTGAAGCCAAAATATCTCGTGCATCATCACTCACCATAATCGTTCGCCACGGTGAATTGCAAGGAGCCTGCATATAGCCTTTATCTCCATTTGCATCTGGCGTTAACCAGGATTCGAAAATCATGTTTTTGTCATCCAAATTCAAGTGCATACATGCATAATTAATCAGTGCAGCTTCGTGTAAGTTAATGTATAAACCCACATCGGTTTTCATCATCAAAGCTGTTTGAACCCCTGTTTTGGAAAATTGTTCTTGTGAGGCATTTTGAGTAACAGCCTTGTCAAATTTCTCTCGTATTTCCGACAACTTAGATTCTGTATAATCGTATTCCTGAGTGTCATAGTCTCCAGGGATCCAAAATGCCGTATGGTCGCCTGTCATAGCAAATTGTGACTTTTCTTCTGCTATTACAAAATAAACTAAATTCTCTTGTGAAGGAAATTCATATCTGAAACCTAAACCGTCATCAAATAATCTGAAACGTATTAATAACATTCTATCTGTTTCATTTTGTTTTAAGGTTACAGCTAATTCGTTATAATGATTTCGAATTTCTTTAACTTCTCCCCAAACAGGTTTCCAAGTCTCGTCAAAAGTTTTATACTCAGTTTTAAAAACTGTAAAATCATCTAATAATGACTTTTTATCTCCCTTTAATTCTAACCCTAAAGTACTAGGCAAAACAACAGCCTTATTTTTAAAAGCGAGTTGATATGTTGGACTACCATGCTTATTAAGAGAAAATTGCATCAGCAATTCTCCATTTGGAGATTTCAATTCTTGAGACAACGCAGAGTTAATCCCTAAAAGACATACTAGAAAACCCAATTTTATTATTAATTTCATCTTTTTATAGCTTATAATTTATAAATACACCTTATGTTGTTCAATTAACTTATTGCTTTTAGTACATTGTTTTCTAATAGCAAAGGTTTGTTATTGAACAAAATTTCAAGGGCATCACCATTCAGCATTTCAAAATAGGTCTGCTTTTGGGTGACGTTAACTTTTATGATATGATTTCTAAAATTTATTTTAAATGAGTATTCCTCCCACTGTTTAGGGATTTTTGGAGCAAATAATAATTTTCCATCCTTAATGCGCATGCCTCCAAAACCTTCAACAATACTCATCCAGGTACCTGCCATTGAAGTAATATGCAACCCTTCATGTACCTCATGATTATAATCATCTAAATCTAAACGTGAAGTCTGTAAATAAAACGTATATGCTTGTTCCATTCTATCCAATTTAGCTGCTTGGATACTATGCACACAAGGTGATAGCGAACTTTCATGAACTGTAAATGGCTCATAAAAATCGAAATGACGTTCCAGATCTTCTGTTGAAAATTTATCTTCGAAAAAGTAGAACCCTTGTAGAACATCTGCCTGTTTTATATATGGGGAGCGCAAGATTTTATCCCAGGACCATTTTTGATTTATAGGCCTTTGCGACTTATCTAAATCTTCAACTGTAATTAATTCTTTATCTAAAAATCCGTCTTGCTGTAGGTAAATTTGGTGCGTTTCTGAATAAGGGAAATACATATGATCTGCAACAGATTTCCACGCTTTCAATTCTGTTTTAGATAATTTAACCTTATTTATTATTCTTGTAAAATCTTCAGGGAATTCTGTTTCAATTTTATCAATATTTTCTATAGTATAATTAATACACCATTGTGCTAAATAGTTAGTATACCAGTTGTTATTTATATTATTCTCATATTCATTTGGTCCAGTAACACCTAAGATAACGTATTTGTTTTTATCTTCAGAGAATGTAGCACGTTGCTGCCAAAAACGAGCTATTGCAATTAAAACTTCTAATCCTTTTTCTTTTATATAACTGTAATCTCCTGTATAGCGATAGTAATTATAAATAGCAAATGAGATGGCCCCATTACGATGAATTTCTTCAAATGTAATTTCCCACTCATTATGACATTCTTCGCCATTCATGGTTACCATTGGGAATAGTGCTGCACCGTTATTAAATCCTAATTTTTCAGCATTCTCAATAGCTTTCTCTAAATGGTTATGTCTATATTCTAAAAGACTTCTGGCTACTTTTTCGTCTTTTGTTGCCATATAAAAAGGAATGCAATAGGCTTCTGTATCCCAATAGGTACTCCCCCCATATTTTTCGCCTGTAAAACCTTTCGGTCCAATGTTTAATCTGGAATCTTTGCCTAAATAAGTCTGATTTAATTGAAAAATATTGAAACGAATACCTTGTTGCGCCTTAACATCTCCTTGTATGGTAATATCTGCTCGCTCCCATATGGTCGACCAGGCTTGTTTCTGTTTTTTCAAAAGCTCATTAAATCCTATTTCTACAGCTTTTTTCAGTACTTCTTTTGCTCTTAAAACTAATTGAGATTTATCATAATTTCTATCAACTACATAACCTCCATATTTATATATTGTATAAGCTTCCCCTTGCTTGACTTGATGTTGATAACTAAAAGATGCATAGTTTGCTGCGGCTTTTATGCTAGGCTCTATTAATACAGGTTCATTATTTATAAAGACTTTAGACTCCATGAACGTACAGGTATAAAAATCTGTTTTCATGGTTTTAGCTTTAATAAATGCTTGGTTATTTTCATAACTAACTTTTACAGTATCCCAAAACTTATCATCCCAGTTAGTATCTTTATTGGTAATACCACTATCCAAATATGGTTGAAAAACAATTTCCGCATCACTATTTATAGGCGTAACACTATAATGAATAGCTCCTAATTCATCTGAGTCTAAGCTTAAAAAACGTTTCGCTTCTACTTGAATTTCAATATTATTACTTAGTGTTGCTTTAAAACTTCTAGACAGCCACCCTTCTTGCATATTGAGTTCTCTCCTAAAATCGGTCACTTTTTTACAAGCAAATAAATCAAGCCGTTCCCCATCTATAGAAACATTAATCCCTATCCAATTTGGAGCATTTAGTACTTTGGCAAAGTATTCTGGGTAGCCATTTTTCCACCAACCAACTCTTGTTTTGTCTGGATAATATACGCCAGCAATATAACTTCCTTGAAATGTTGAGCCAGAATAATGCTCTTCAAAATTGGCGCGTTGTCCCATGGCTCCATTTCCAATACTAAATAAACTTTCTGAAGATTCCACTCGGTTTGCATCAAACCCTTCTTCTATGATAGACCAATTATCTGGTTTTATATAATCTTGATTCATTATTTTTTAATCTTTTGCTGAGTTAACCTTGAAAAAAAATCATAAGGCATCTCAGTTAAATTGTTAAAATTGAAATCGGCTTCGCTGAGTGTATTTTTATCTCCAATGCCCACCGAAATCATGTTTGCTTTATTCGCTGCCTCTATACCTGCTATAGCATCTTCAAAAACAATACAGTTTTCTGGTTTTAGATTAAGTTTTTTGGCTCCAATTAAAAAGACCTCTGGATCTGGCTTTGCTTTTGATACACTATTGCCATCAACAATGCCTGCAAACCTTTCCAACAATCCCACTTGTTTTAAAATTAGTGGTGCATTTTTACTAGCAGATCCCAATGCATACTTAATACTCTGACTATCTAGTTCATTAAGAAGATCATGGACTCCTGGTAGGATTTCGTCAGCATTCATTTTTCTTATGTATCCCAGATAATCCTCATTTTTACTTATTAAAGCACTTTGCTTGCTTTCATTGGTCAATGTTACATTGCCAATATTTAATAGTATTTCTAAAGAACGCACACGACTAACACCTTTAAGCAATTCGTTATGCGCTTCTGTAAATTCAATATGTAAATCGTTAGCAAGGTTTTTCCATGCTAGAAAATGATACTTTGCAGTATCTACAATAACCCCGTCAAGGTCGAATATAACTCCTATTGTACTCATTCTACTTTTAGTATTCTATTTGGTAAGTAATTGCCTTTTTATTGGTAATCAAAAAATTACACAATCCTGCTATTATTAAGCTTGAGCCTGCGACTACCATAGCGTTAATGGTTGCATCTCCAAAAAGCCCAGCAATAAAATTGATACCTCCTACAGCTGCTATAATTTGAGGTATTACAATAAACATGTTAAAAATCCCCATAATGACTCCCATCTTTTTTGGATCTACAGAACTTGATAACATCGCGTAGGGCATGGATAAAATACTTCCCCAAGAGAAACCAATAAGTGTAAATGATAAAATGAGATATTCTGGCGAAGGAATAAAATACATTGAAATAAAGCCTATACCTCCTAAGATTAAAGAAATCATGTGCACATACTTTCTATTTATTCTTCTTTTGGATGTATATAGTACTAGTAAAAGCGCAAATATCATGGAAGACAACCCATAAATACCCATATATTTCCCAACTTGATTTGAAGATTTTTGAAATGAGGTATTCGCTAAATCATATGCTTGAGCTTGTGCCACATTCGTCATATCAAAAGCACTTTCTATTGGTGCTGGTGTATTAAAAACATGTTCTGTAAGTGCTGGATTAGCTAAGCTCCACATTGTAAAAAATGCAAACCAACTAAAAAACTGTACCAATCCAAGTTTTTTCATAGTTAGTGGCATATCTCCAATATTCTTTATGATATCTGGAATGAATTGATTCTTTTTTTGTCTTTCTTTCTCAAAAGCCTCCATATCTTCAGGAGGGTATTCTGATGTCGTAAAAACAGTATATAAAATACTCACTAAAAACACCACCGCCCCAATTACAAATGCTACTTTAACAGACATAGGAATGACTCCTACATCGGCAGAATCACTAACGCCTAATTTAGAAACTATCCAGGGCAAACTACTAGCTACCCAAGTTCCTATACCAATAATTAGTGTTTGAACGACAAACCCATACGATCTTTGAGAATCTGGAAGCTTGTCTGCCACCAAAGCTCTGAAAGGCTCCATCGAAATATTTATAGACGCATCAAGAATCCATAAAAATCCAGCAGCTACCCAAAGTGTTGGAGAATGTGGGACAAAACATAATGCAATAGAACTTAAAATGGCTCCAATTAGAAAATAAGGACGGCGTCTTCCAAATTTTGAACTCCATGTTCTATCACTCATGTAACCAATAATTGGCTGTACAAGCAGCCCTGTTAAAGGTGCTGCAACCCATAAGATAGGAATATCATCGATATTAGCTCCTAGAGTTTGAAAAATTCTTGACATGAATCCGCCTGTTAAGGCCATTCCGAATTGTATTCCTAAAAAACCGAAACTCATGTTCCAAATTTCCCAGAAATTTAATTTACGCTTTTGCATAAATAGTATATTTAGATTAATACTATTTGATAAGCGGTTTATACCAATTTAACTATAAATAACGTATTTATTTTAGTGCCATTTCCTTGTTTACAATTCTTCTTATAGCAAGGCTATTAAAATGAATCATTAGGTTCTGTAACTAAAACAACTTTGTTTTTGTTTGCCATTTGATAATTACATCGGTATGCTTACCAAAACTTATGTGAGAAGTGAAAATATAAGTTCTGATTTCGTGTCAAAGATATACAAAAGATTTTTATTCTTCCAAATATATTTTTTATTTAGTCGATTCTCTTTCAATAATTTCGGTCTCAATAACCACTTTTATAAAATCAGTTTTTCTCTCGTCGTTCGTGAAATACTGGTCACTTTCGGCATCTGAAGCTTCTAATCTATCTATCAATAAATTCGCTGCTTGCTCTCCTATTTTTTGACCATGTTGGCTTACTGTTGTTAAACTAGGCGTGGCATGTTTTGAAAGTACACCATCTGTAAAACCAATAACTTGTATATCATCGGGAATGCTTAAACCTAGCTTCCTTGCCACTTTCATAGCCGTTACAGCATACAATTCATTGACAGCAAAAACACCGTCTATCTCTTTATTTGTTTTAAAAAATTGAGCAATTTCATTTTCTAAAATCTCCAAATGATTTTCTACATCTAAACTATCATCAATCTTTAATATAAGATCAGAATTTGCATCTATCCCACTAGTTTCTAAAGCTTCTACGTACCCCTGAGTTCTTAGTCTACCAACACTTACATAATCCATTGTGGTAATGAGCCCTATATGATTACAATCATTATCAATCAATTTTTTAACCGCTTTAACAGCCCCATTAAAATCATCTACAATCACCTTATCACAATCCACTTCATTCACAACACGATCAAACATAACAATAGGCATACCTTGATTTATAGTTGCATTAAAATGATGGTAATCTTGCTTAAGTAATGTTTCTTTAGAAATGGAAAGAATAAAACCATCTATGCTACCATTAGCAAGCATTTCCATGTTTATAATTTCTTTAGTAAACGATTCGTTTGACAGTCCAACAATAACATTATACCCGCGTCTGTTTGCTATTAGCTCAATGCCCCGAATAACTGTTGAAAAAAAATGATGTACAATTTCAGGAATTAAAATACCAATAGTCTTAGTCTTTCTATTCTTTAAACTAAGTGCTATATTATTGGGCTTATAATTATACAATTTAGCAAATGCCTGAATTTTTTTGGTGGTGTCTTCACTAATTTCTTTACTATTACTTAGTGCCTTAGAAACTGTTGAAATTGAGACATCTAATTCCCGAGCTATTTGTTTCAATGTTATCTTTCTTTTCATTGGTGATAGTTTAATGGAAATCTCGAAGTTTTTAATGAACTTCATAAAGGTATCACATTATTTCCAATGCAAAAAACCATATGTTTTTATCAAAAAAAACACCAAATATTGAAAAGTTGTTAACACGAAAACGTTTTCGTTACGAATTTCGTAATTCATAATTGTTTCTTTACAATTTCTTTACATAGCTTTGATTTTGAGGAGTGAAAATATATTTAAACAAGCTAAACACATTAAACTAAACAAACTAACATTTAATTAGACAAAATTACATGAAATCACTTACTAAAAAATTATTGTTTTTTATGCTTATTTTACCAGTATATATATTTGGGCAAAATACGCTTACAGGAACGGTAACAGAACAAGCTACTTCCATCCCGCTTCCAGGAGTTAATGTTGTCGTAAAAGGTACGATAACTGGGGCTACTACAAATTTTGATGGAAATTATCAGATTAAAATTAATAATGGCGATGTTATTGTATTCTCATACATAGGCTATCAATCACAAGAAGTAATATATACAGGTCAGGCAACTTTAGATATAGAATTAAGTGAAGACGCTGCTCAGTTAGATGAAATTGTTGTCATTGGCTACGGTTCTACAACAAAGAAAGATGCTACAGGATCTGTAGAAGCAATAACCTCAAAAGATTTTACTAGAGGTAATATTGTTACACCAGAAAACTTATTAAATGGTCGCGTAGCTGGTGTTACCGTCACTACAAGTGGAGCCCCTGGTTCTGGTTCAGAAATTAGAATTCGAGGAGGTTCTTCAATCAACGCATCCAACAATCCACTTATTATTATTGATGGCTTGCCTATTATTAATGATGGCGTTAGTGGATCTAGAGGTGTTTTGGCTAGTATCAATCCTAATGACATCGATTCCTTTACCGTTTTAAAAGATGCATCTGCTACCGCTATTTATGGTTCTAGAGCATCAAATGGTGTTATTATTATCGTTACTAAAAAAGGAAAATCGACCTTTAGTGCCACTTACGATACACAATTTAGTTTTTCAGAAGTATCTGAAACTATTAATGTGTTCTCTGGCGATGCTTTTAGACAATTAATCAATTCTCAACCCATTAATGGGACTAATATTGATACAAGTTTATTAGGTAACACTAGTACTAATTGGCAAGACGAGATTTTTAGAAATACCGTGTCTTCTCAACATAATATTTCTATGCAAGGTGCATTATTTGATGTTTTACCTGCAAGGTTTTCATTTGGAACTACAAATCAACAGGGTACTTTGCAAACTTCTAAGTTTGAAAGAAGAAATTTAAGCTTAGCCTTAAACCCAACCTTTTTTGATAGTCATTTAAAAGTAAACTTAAATGCCAATCTAGCTTTTGAAGATAATAGGTTTGCTGATGCTTCACTAATAAACGCTGCATTGGTATACGATCCATCACAACCTGTATACGATCCATCGTCTCCTTTTGGAGGTTTTTATCAGCATAGAGATGGCACCTTGGTTGCAAATGGGACAACAAATCCATTAGCGTCTCTATTACAAAGAACAAATACGGGTGATGCTAACAGGGCTTACGGAAATTTAAATATCGATTATAAATTTCATTTCCTTCCAGAGTTACGTGCTGTATTAAATATTGGTATGGACGAAACCGAATCTAAAGGCTTAGATATTTCGGATGCAAGGGTTGCCACCACCGATCAAGATCAACTTTTCAAAGGATCTTTAAGGCGTAATAATCAAAAAAGAACTAATAAACTGCTTGATGGTTACTTAACATATAATAAAGAATTTGATAGTTTTAGAACCGAATTAACAGCTGGATACTCCTATCAGAAATTCACAAATGGAGGTAAGAATGGTAGAAATATTAAAGATGATTTAAGTGTTGATGATTTTTACACCGATCCAGATGTTGTTTTAATAGGATTCTTTGGTAGAGCAAACCTTACTTTTCTAGACAAATATTTACTAACTTTTACATACAGGCGTGATGGTTCTTCTCGTTTTAGTAAAGAAAATCAATGGGGTAATTTTCCTGCTGGTGCGATTGCATGGAATATTAGTGATGAAGATTTCTTAAAAGATTCTAAAGTCATTTCAAACCTAAAATTGAGAGCTGGTTATGGTATTACAGGACAACAAGAAGTCTCTGAAAAAGACATATTCTTAAACAGATACAGAGGAGGTAGAACAGACTCACAATATCAATTTGGAAATGCAGTCGTACAATCTTTAATTGCTTCTGAAATCAACCCAGATTTAAAATGGGAAGAAACAACTACTATTGAATTCGGAATTGATTACGGATTATTTGATAATAGACTTTCTGGATCTTTAAACTTCTTCCAGAAAAATTCGACCGATTTATTATTTACTGCTTCTGTTGCAGATGGCACCAATTTTTCAAACAGTGTCATTCAAAATATTGGCGAATTACAAATTCAAGGTTTAGAGTTTTCATTAAATGCCGATGTGATTAAACAAGAAGATTTTAATATCGACCTTAACTTTAACGCCACATTTTTAGATAGAGAAATTAAAGAACTAGCACTGGGGCAAGATGTAAGAACTGGAGGTATTGCTGGTGGTACTGGAAATAACATTCAAATCCACAGAGAAGGACAAGCACCTAATTCTTTTAATGTCTATAAACAATTATATGATACGTCTGGCAATCCTATTGAAGGTGCTTATGCAGACTTGAATGGCGATAATATTATTAACGATGATGACCGCTATTTAAAGGAAAACCCAGGAGCAGATGTTATTTTAGGATTCCAATCCAACATCAACTATAAAAACCTTGATTTGTCATTTAATTTAAGAGCCAACATTGGTAATTATGTTTATGACAATGTAAACTCATCTAGAACACAATATGAAAAATTGCTTGATAATGCCGTTCTTGGTAACCTTCCAACATCTGTATTAGAAACCAATTTCCAAAGAACATCAGATGTTATTATTTCTGATATATATATTAAAGATGCTTCGTTTTTAAGAATGGACAATATTACTTTAGGATATACTTTTAACGATTTATCTAAATCTCTAAAGAGTATTCGTATATGGGGCGGCATTCAAAACGTGTTTACCATAACAAATTATAGCGGATTAGATCCAGAAGTAACAGACAATGATTCAGAACCAACATTATCTATAGGGATTGATAACGTAGTGTATCCTAGACCTAGAACTATTTTAGTTGGAGCTAATTTTAAATTTTAAAAAAAGAACTATGAAAACAAGATTTAAAATACACAAAACAATTGGGTTGGTAATGCTTTTTATTCTGGCATTAACATCATGTACTGATGATTTGAATATTACACCCAATGATGATCAAACCGTTTTAAGCGAAGATCTTTTTGAAAATGAAGCTGCTTATAAACAAGTTTTGGCAGGTATCTATGCGAATTTAGCACTAACAGGTACAGACGGTGCTGGTAGTTCAAACCTTAAAAATATTGATGCAGGTACCAGTCAATTTGGGCGTGTGCTATTGTATGTACAAACGCTTTCGGCAGATCAAATGATTTGGTCTTATGAAAATGATCCTGGTACTAGAGAAATTCAAAGAAACATATGGACTGCACAGAATCCCCTGTTATTAGGAATGTTCAGTAGAGCACATTTATCCATAGCGTTAGCAAATAATTTTTTAAGAGAAACTACCGATGCTAAATTAGATGAAAGAAGTGTATCAACTTCTATAAGAAGCGAAATACCAGCCTATAGAGCTGAAGCGAGATTAATGAGAGCGATGGCTTACTACTATATGATGGATCTTTTTGGAAAAGCAAATTTTGCGACCGAAGATGATGCTATCAATTCTCAACCTGCTGTTGCTAATAGAGCAGAATTGTTCTCTTTTATTGAAACCGAATTAAAAGACATTGATACCGACTTAGTAAATGCTAAGCAAAATGAGTATGGAAGAGCAGATAAGGCTGTTGCATACATGATTTTAGCTAAAATTTACCTGAATGCCGAAGTTTATATAGGCGAAAACAAATATGCTGATTGCCTAAGTTATTGTGAAAAGATAATTAACGGAGGCTACTCTTTGGCAACAGATTACCTTCATAATTTTATGGCAGATAATAATACGAATTCTGCTATCAATGAAATTATTTTCCCAATAGTTTCAGATGGTGTAACGACTCAAAATTATGGCCCTACAACGGTTATGATTAATGGTTCTGTGGGAAGCCTTGAAGTAAACGGTGCCGAAGTTGGTGTTGGTGCTGCAGGATGGGGCGGTGCCTTAAGAGTAAGAAAACAATTTGTAGATCTTTTTGATGCCTCATTTGCCAATGACGCCAGAAACACGATCATATCTGGGTCAAGACCTAAAGATATCATAGATATTTCAGACAAGGATACAGGTTACATCATACAAAAATATTCTAATGCAACCTCTTCTGGTAGCTTGGGTGTCGATGAAACCTTTGTTGATACAGATTTCCCTTTATTTAGATTAGCTGATGTGTATTTAATGTATGCAGAAGCCCACTTAAGAGGTGGAGGTGGCGATTTAGTAACGGCTGCTGATTATGTAAATGCCTTAAGAACAAGAGCAAACAATTCAAATACGATTGCTTCTGGCGATTTAACGTTAGATTTCATATTAGATGAAAGAGCCCGCGAATTACATTGGGAAGCACACAGAAGACAAGATTTAGTTCGATATGGCAGATTTACTGGCGGTAACTACAATTGGGCTTGGAAAGGGAATGGTAGTAATGGTATTTCATTACCTGCACATTTCGATGTTTATCCAATACCAACAGGAAGTATAGCTGCAAATCCTAATCTAACCCAAAACCCTGGGTATTAATAAAAACTAATCAAAATGAAAAATTTGAAAAACATATCAATTTTAATGCTGGCTGCATTTGTATTTTCACTGCTTAATTCATGTGAAGATACTACAGACACATTTGAAGTTTCAAGTACATCGCCTGTTACATTGTCCGATTTGGCAATTAACAGTATAGAATTAGATCCTGTAAACATAAATAACCCAGCCGTTAGTCTTAACTGGACAGAAGCAGATTATGGTCAACCAGCAGCCATTAACTATGGTATTGAGTTTTCTACAGATGAAGCGTTTACAAATCCAGTAATTGGTGCTACCGTTACAGGAAATAACACAGTAACACTTTCGGTAAGTGAATTAAATGCTGCGGCAGGAAATGTTGGTTTACCTCCATTTGCATGGAATACTCTGTATGCAAGGGTAACGTCTTCTCTTGGTACTCAAAAAGGATTATCTGTAGTATCAAACAGTATTAGTTTTAGTATATTTCCTTTCTTCAATTATAAATTTAACGATTTTTATTTAGTAGGAAATGGCGTAGCTCCAGGTTGGAACAACAATGATAATAATCCACCTTTATTTCGAGACGCTTCGAATCCTAACCTGTATTATTATACTGGTTTTTTTACCAATTCATCTGGTGCTGATGGCGAAGGGCGATTTAAAATACTTGAATCCAGAGGATTATGGCAACCACAATGGGGTGTAACAGATGATGAAGGGAGTGACGTACTGAAACCTGCTGGCGAAATTGCTGGAAATCCTGGAACACAAAGTAGCGATCCTGGACGTTTTGGTGTTGCTGCAGATGGCTTTTATGCTTTCACCATAGACTTTTCTAAAAAAACATATACAAATGATGCTTATGATGCCTCTGGAGCTATAGATTACACAGGTGTAAGTATAGAAGGTTCTGCAATCACTTCCACAGCTATGACACAGTCTAGTTTTGATGGCCATATCTGGTATTTAACAAGTGTAAGCCTAGTACCAGGAGATTTACAGTTTATAACCAACTCAGGTTCGGTTTGGGGTAGCACAACAGAATTCTCTGGTACAGCTACCGAAAACGGTGGAAACATTCCCGTAGTTGTTGAAGACGATTACGAAGTCTGGTTTAATGACCTAACAGGACATTATATACTCATACCGTTGAATTTATAATCATTAAAAAAATAGATATGAATTTATATATTAAAAAATTAGGCTTCCTTTTACTTTCATTGGCGTTTGTTTTTACTGCTTGTGAAACCGAAGAAAGTATTGAGATAACGTCTCCAGAACCAGCCTTTGTTTTACAGCAACCTGGTATAAGTAATGTGTTCTTAAATTTTGGAACACCTTCAAACGCAGCTATTACCATGTCATGGAATGATGGAGTGACTGGTAGTTCTTCTTATGATGTTGAAATGTCATTGGATGCTGACTTTCCTTCAGCAGTAAACTTAGGGAACGTAAGCGCAAACTCGTTTACTATCAGCGTCGAGGAGTTAAATAATGCTATAAGAAATGCAGGAGCTTCAACTTTTAGAGATGTTGCAATATATGTAAGAGTTAATGCTGATGGAACCACTAGTAATTCGGTACAATATTTAGTAACTACTTACCCAAATGAAGCACCTCAAATATCAAATCCTTTAAATAATGATGCCTTTGTTTTATCATTAACAACCCTAAACGAAATAGTTATGACTGTGGAGTGGACAGATCCTGTTTTATCTTCTTCATTAGGAATTGATATTATATATACAATTGAAGCTGCAACTGTTGGAACTGATTTTGCCGCTCCTGTAACAGTGGGGACATCAACGAACGGAACTTCCATTACCTCAACACACGGTGATTTAAATGCAGTTGCTATTGGTATTGGATTAACTCCAGATATAGCAGGTGATATGGATTTGAGAATTGTTGCTAGAAATACCAATTCAAATGGAAATACCTTAGAACGTCCTTCTGAAGCTATTACTGTTTCTGTTACACCTTATAATGTATCTTTCCCATTCCTTTATATGGTTGGAGATGCTACAACACCAGGTTGGGATAACAATAATAATAACACACCAATATTCAGAGACCAAGACGTGCCAAATAATTACTTCTTTACTGGATATTTTGGTGCAGGTGCATTCAAGTTATTGGAAATTAAAGGGCAATGGCAACCACAATGGGGTACCAATGATGGTTCTACACTAGCTGTAAATCCTGGAGGAGGTTCAGACCCAGGAACCTTTAACGTTGCCACAGCAGGTTACTATACTTATAATTTAACAACAGTTGGTGAATCTGGTAGTTTTACAGTAACACCTTATGATGCATCAGGAGCAACAACCTATGCTACTATTGGTGTTATAGGTGATTCTACACCTGGTGGCTGGGGAACTGATACAGATATGGCTCAAGACCCTAATAACCCACACCTATGGTTTATTAATGGTATTAGTTTAACTGCCAATCAATTGAAATTTAGAGCTGATGATGATTGGGCAGATAACTGGGGAGATAGTGGAAGTAGTCAAACTTATGGTATTTCACAATATGGGTCGCCAGATAACTTCAGTATTCCTGAAGCTGGAGTCTATGATATATGGTTCAATGATTTGGACAGAAGTTACTTAATTATTAAACAATAATAATTTTTAAGTTGTTGATTAAAAAGGCTGATATACATCAGCCTTTTTTGTAAAATTAATTTAGTAAGCCATGAAAAAAATCACATTTTTAATATTATTATTTACCATCGTTAGCTATAGTCAAGTCACTATAAGCCCTAACTTAAATGATCTTAATCAGCAAATCACTATTACTGTAGATGCTAATAGTATCGCTACAAACTGCAACGGTTTCAGTACCCCATCCAAAGTATATATACACTCTGGAGTTGGAGATAATTCAAATGCTTTTGGAATACAAACCATTGGTAATTGGGGACAAGATGATGGTGTTGGTCAAATGACATCAAATGGAGATGGTACCTGGAGCATTACTTTTGTTCCGTCGGCTTATTATAGCCTTTCTGCTATGGAACAAGCAAATGTGACTCAAATGGGAATGGTTTTTAGGAATGAGACTGGAAGTCAAGAGTTAAAAGATAATAATTGTGCAGATTTTATTTTTCCTGTAGGCGCTGTTCAATTATCACTAACAGCGCCTTCAAACAATCAAACTATTTTATCTTCAGGCTCAAATCTAAGTATAGCTGCTACTAATACTGGTGGAAATGCGAACTATACTTTAAAAGCAAACGGTATCACCATAAATTCTCAGTCTGGTATATCGTCATATTCGTATACCGATATGAATATCACAACAAACAAAAACTATGTGCTAGAAGCAGTTGTAAACGGCATTACCAAAACAGAAGCATTTTCAGTGTTAATTGATCCTGGAAGCAACTCTAGCGTGATGCCACAAACTTACATGGACGGTATTAATTATGATGAAAACGACCTCACAAAGGCCACATTGGTTCTATATGCTGAAGGAAAAGATTTCGTTTACGTAGCTGGAAGCTTTAATAATTGGCAACCCGATGCTTCGTATGCCATGAAACGAGACCCATCAAGAGATAACAAATTTTGGATTACATTAACGGGTTTGACTTCTGGTCAAATAGAAACATTTCAATACTGGGTAGTAGATAAAACACCTATAGCCAACTCCCCTGCTCTAGTTAAAATAGCCGATCCTTATTCAACTTTAGTATTATCACCTTTTGACGACCCCTCAATTCCGTCTTCAACATATCCTAACCTACCTTCCTATCCATCTGGTCAAGAACGTGAAGTTACGGTTTTACAAACAGGTAAAACACCTTACAACTGGCAGGTTACCAATTTTTCAAAACCAAAAAAGGAAGACCTGATAATTTATGAAGTATTAATTCGAGATTTTGATGCCGACAGAAATTTTCAAGACATTATTGACAAAATAAGTTATTTTAAAAATCTAAATATCAATGCTATAGAATTCATGCCAATTATGGAATTTGAAGGCAATGAAAGCTGGGGTTACAATACGGCATTTCATATGGCTTTAGATAAATTTTATGGCACCGAAGAAAAGTTTAAAGAGCTCGTGGATGTGTGCCATCAAAATGGCATTGCCGTTATATTAGATGTGGCATTAAATCATGCTTTTGGGAGAAACCCCATGGTACGCATGTGGATGAATGACCCTGATAATGATGGTTGGGGAGAACCTAGCTCAGAAAACCCGTATTTCAATCAGACACCAAAGCATTCCTATAATGTTGGGTCGGATTTCGATCATTCAAATGCATTCACAAAAGTGTATACAAAACGTGTCGTTAAACATTGGATTGAAGAATTTAAAATTGATGGATTCCGTTGGGATTTAACTAAAGGCTTTACACAAAACTGTTCTTCTGGAGACGAAAACTGCACCAATAGTTATCAAGCTGATCGTGTCGCTATTTTAAAAGAATATGCCGACTATTCGTGGAGTTTAGACGAAACCCATTATGTTATTTTTGAACATCTAGGCAGTGATAATGAAGAAAAAGAATGGGCTAATTACAGACTAGGCGATCCTACTCCCAAAGGCATTATGATGTGGGGAAAAATGACAGATCCATATGGTCAACTTACAATGGGGTATTCTAGTAATTCCAATATAAGTAGAATGGGGCATAAAGCACATACTGGATTTACAGGTAAGCGTCTATTAGGTTATGCGGAAAGTCATGACGAATTAAGAATTATGGAAAAAAATTGGCGCTTTGGAAACAGCAGCGGTGGTTATGATACAAAAGACATAAACACAGGCTTATCAAGAATTCCTGCACTTGGAGCTGTATCCTTAACCATTCCTGGTCCGAAAATGATATGGCACTTTGGTGAGCTTGGTATGGAAAACTCCATTTTTACTTGCAGTAATGGAAGTTTAAATTTACCAGATGATGCCCCACCTAGTGGAGACAATGGTTCGCCTTCTGGTGATTGTAAGCTAGATACAAAACCGCAACCACAATGGACAAATAATTGGCTCAATGATGCTAATAGAAGTCCAATTTATGAAGCTTGGTCTAGAATTAATGATTTAAAAATTAATGAACCTGTTTTTGAAGGCGATTACAATATTACTTCAGGAAACTTGACACCTAGAATTAGCATTTTCACTGGAAATGAAAATACTTCAAGCTCCGAATTAAAAAATGTGATTATTATAGCCAATTTTGAATTGACTAACACAAACGTAAATCCAAATTTCCCTTACGGAGGTACTTGGTACGATTTGATGGATACGTCTAATAATCCTGCAACTATTTCTGGTACTACCACCTCAATAAACTTAACACCAGGAGAATATAAAATTTATGGAAATCAAGCAACGACGCTATCAACTAAAAATTTGAAAGGTTCTGATCTTATTAAAATATATCCAAATCCAACAAAGAACTCTTTTTCTATAAACACAGATCTTAATTCAGTTTCAATTTTCGACTTAAGAGGAAACTTGGTAAAAACATTTAAAGGACATTTTCAAAGTGGACATAGTTTTGATATAACAAACTTATCGAGTAGTATTTACATCATAAAAACTACAAATAATTTAGGAAAAACAAGTTCTATAAAGCTTGTAAAAATTGGGCAATCGATTTAGGGGGATTCAATTAATTTTTGTGTTTTATGTTGTTTTTAAACATATTAACACGCAGGTCTGGAGTGCAGTCGAAGTCCTAGGGGAAATGAGTATATAAATCCTTTCGACTGCACTAAAGACAGCATTCCATCTAGGCACAGTGAATAAAAATTAATTTTAAATAAATTGAATAAAAACTATAATTGGTAGATGATCTGAAGGATATTTGCAATCTTTAGAATCACTTAAAACTCCATATTTTTTTATACTGATGTTTTGCTTACTCACAAAAACATAATCAATTGTAAGCGTTACAGGTTTTTCGAAATGAAAACCGTTGTATGTACCTGATGGACCAAACGGTTTAGTTTCTGAAACATCTTTAGAATCAAAAAGATTATTTTTCAGGATTTGAATATGCTCTGTTTCAGACTCTAAATTAAAATCACCCATCAAAACCACTGGTAGATTTTCTCTATTTAAGATATCCATTTTTTTCAAAATTAATTTAGGACTTTCCATTCTAGCCTCCTTTCCTACATGATCAAAATGTGTGTTGAATACCCAAAATCGTTGCTTTGTTTTTCTGTTCTCCAATAAAGCATAAGTGCAAATACGATTGCAAACAGCATCCCAACCCATAGATACCTCATCTGGTGTTTCAGATAACCAAAACGTGTTACTTTCTAAAACTTTGAATAGATCTACTTTATAGAATATAGCAGAATATTCCCCTTCATCTTTCCCATCATCTCGCCCTACTCCAATAAAATTATAATTTTCAAGAATACCATCTAAATACTGCATTTGATTAGGCAAAGCTTCCTGTACACCAAAAATATCTGGTTCATAGAAATTAATTTGACTTACGATTAAATCCTTACGGTTATCCCAGCTATTAGGGCCAACTTTTGGGTGATCTAGTTTGATGTTATAGGTCATCACTTTTGTTTCTTCCTGCCCTGTTACAACTCCTAAACACAAGAGACATAATAACATAAAACAAATTATTTTTTTCATATACTTTATTCTTTAGGTATTATAGAAATAGCTAATCTATGGGACCTCCTAACATTCTAGTAAATGGTACAATAGTTAGATGTTCTGGTGGATTGCCTCCATCATTCGACCAAGCATTGTATTCCTGTCCCCTTACCCCTTCTCGTGCAATTGCTACAGGATAAGTGCGTCGTTTGCCAGTAGCTTTAATAGGCTCATGTGCATTAATGGCAACTTGAGTTTTCAACCCTTTTTCTAAAACTTTCTGATAATGGTTGACCATATACTGCCCATGATGGTATTCGCCTTCTGGAATAATTCTGCCTACATAGCCTGTTTTTACACTATGAATATCGAGTGACTGCATTAAAGTAAAAGCTGTATCTAATTGTTTTTCATATCTAACAATATCTGCCGAAGTTTCATGATGCATTATCAATTCGACCCCTTTCGATTTTCCATAGCTTACAATGTCTTCTAAATTATAATCAGGATAAGCTGTCACAAAATCAAAGTGTATTTTTTTATTCTTTTTATCCCACCATTTTTCCCAACCAGTATTCCAACCTTCAACCAACATCCCATGAATATTATGCTCTGAAGCAAAATCTATCATTTTTTTAGCATATGCTGTATTTGCTGCATGGTAATTTCCAGAATAATCCCAGTTGCCAGTACCAATGTGCATATCCCACCAAATACCAACATACTTCATGGGTTTGAAATAGGGCATGTCTTTAATAACACTTGGGTCGTTTAAATTTATAATGAGTTTAGATTCTATTAAATCGCCTGCCTTATCTGCTATTTGGATGGTTCGCCACGGAGTTTCAAAAGGGAGCTCCCGTACTACTTTTATGTTTTGATTATTACCAACCAATTCGCTTTTCATTTTTAAATTCAAAGTATCTACGGCCAAAGTCATTCCTGCATAATTGGTTAAATCGGCTTCATGAAAACTTAAGTATACACCCGAATTTGTTTTCATTGTTACTGGTGTATTTACAGCATTTTCTGGAATGTACGTCTGCCCTAAATGGGTTCCTGGCTTATAGTACTTCAAAGCATTAATTTCTGAAAATTTGGTCGTATTGTATAAGTACTCATAAATATCCCAATCTCCTGGAATCCACCATACTTTATGATCATCTACCAAATTAAATTCTGTGTTCTCATCGGTAATAACAACATTATTCAGGTGTTTTTGCTTAGGAAATTCATAGCGAAAGCCAAGACCATCGTCGTAAACTTTAAAAACAATATTCAGTTTTCTTTTTAATTCTGAATGTTCTTCTAATTCAACTATCAATTCGTTATAATGATTTCGCACTTGCGCATCTTCTCCCCAAATCATATCCCAGGTTTCGTCTGTCGTCGATTTTTCGACGTTTATAATTTTGAAATTTTCACTTAAGGGTAATGATTCTCTCAATTCAAAGCCTAATTTCGATGAATCAATTAGCTTTTCTTTTTTATAATATACCACATATGATGGCTCACCTCGACTGGTAAGAAAAAAATCAACTTTCGTATGCCCATTAGGAGAAATTACAGTGGTCTCCACAGGGCTCTTTTTAGGTATGCAAGACACTAAAAGAAATACGCAAACTATACATTTAACAATTGGAGCTTTCATAAAAGTATACTTAAAGTTAATGCTCATAAGCTTTCATGGGTTTGCCTCTTAAGCGCTCAAAATTTTTATAATTCCGTTTAACTTGCTCTTTACTGGATTGCTTAAATTCTTCTTGTTTAATACCGTATTCTTCTTGTAACCCCTTCAGCTCTGTATGCAGTTTTTCTTTAACCTCATTATAATTTTCGTCATTAATCAAATTATTGACCTCACTTGGATCTTTTTCTAAATCGTATAATTCCCACGCATCAATATCGTCATATACATGAATTAATTTATATCTTTTTGTACGCACTCCATACATTTTTTTTACCATGTGAAATGCAGGAAAATCGTAGTAATGGTAATAGATAGCATCCCTAAAATTGTCATCTTCAATTAAATCTGTTACCAATGGTTTTAACGACTGCCCTTGCATATCTTCAGGGATCGCAACTCCAGCAAAGTCTAAAAAAGTTTCTGCAAAATCCAGATTTTGTGTTAGTGCCGTTACTTCTGTGCCTGGTTTTATCAACTTCGGATATTTCATCAGCATAGGCATCGCTAAAGATTCTTCATACATAAAACGCTTATCAAACCAGCCTTTTTCGCCTAAATAAAAACCTTGATCTGTAGTATAGACCACTATGGTATTTTCTTCTAGATTATTCTCCTTTAAGTAATCCAAAATTTTGCCAACACCTTCATCAACTGCTGCTACGGTTGCCAAATAATCTTGCAAATAGCGTTGCAATTTCCATAAATCTAAATCCTTCCCAGATAAATTCGCATCGTGAAAGGCATCATTTTTTGGTTGGTATGCTTTATCCCAAGCGACACGTTGTTCTGTCGTCATACGCTCAAAATCCGTTGTCCATGGGTTATGATCTAATTCTGGACTTCCTTTTTTCTTGGTCATTTTTAAATCATGACCTTCATACATATCACGATAAACCGTTTGATATTGCTCTTTTGAGGCTGTTGATCCTTGATGGTTTGAAAAATAGGTATCAGGCACTGGAAATTCAGTGTTATCGTACTTGTTTAAATGTCGTATTGCAGGCATCCAGTTTCTATGTGGTGCTTTGTGTTGTACCACGAGCATAAATGGTTGTTCATCATCTTTTATTTTCTCTAGATATTGCAAAGCATTCTTTGTTACAATATCTGTGGCATACCCCATAACCATAGTGGTATCCACTTTTTGAGTCTGTTCATTTATTTTAATGAAATTAGGATTATAATAATTACCCTGATCTTGCAGAATGTTCCAATAATCAAACCCTTGAGGCATTCCATGTAAATGCCATTTTCCAAACATAGCAGTTTTATAACCAGCTTTTTGCAATAATTTCGGGTAGGTCTGTTGGTTCCCATCAAAACGATCTCCATTCATTCTAAATCCATTAATATGACTGTGTTTGCCTGTTAATATCACGGCACGACTTGGTCCACAAATAGAATTCGTACAAAAGTTATTTTTAAAAATAGCACCTTCATCAGCAATTCTATCAATATTTGGTGTGGGCGCCAATTGGCTTATGGGGTGACCATATGCACTGATGGCTTGTGTAGCATGATCGTCTGCCATGATAAAAATAATATTAGGCCTTTGCTTCGTTTCCTCAAGAACGGTTTCTTTCTTTTCATTTTTACAAGATTGAAAAGTAGCAACCATAAGAAAAGCATATAATAGTTTATTAATCATGCTTAGTTATTATTTTTTTAGTTTGAATAGTGACTCCTTCATAAATAGTCTGATTAAAAAAATCCAATACGGTATCTAACTCTTTAAATGGTATTCGACACAGTTCATGCCCACCACCTATAACTTTGTAGAAATAATATGGTGTACTCAAGCTATTTAATTTATTAGCTATTTCTTCAGAACCATTCAAGATTAAATAGCCTAATCTGTTGGTAGTACAATAGTGATGTGGTGCTTTGCCTATGGGTACTAGTTTATCATCGGTTCCGTGGAATAAAACGGTAGGTACAGCGTTGTTTTTTGAAATGTAATCGAGATTCACCAAAGCTCCAGCCAATGATATGACTCCAGCAAAGTTTACATCTTTATATTTAGAAACATCTTCTACAAAAAAATCTTTTTGGTAAACTGCTCCTAAGATGCCCTCTGCACCTGCACTACTCCCACCTGCTATAATTTTTGCAGGATCTATTTGAAGTTCATCCTTATTATTGACTATATACTTTGCTGCATCTAAATAATCAACAGCAGCTTGTCTAAAAACATCTATTTTAAAGGTCTTTGGGCAATCGCATCCTGAACTTATTTTTAAATTTTTAAGCAATAATCTATACGAAATTGAAATACCTATATAACCTTGCTTGGTCAGGTATTGCATCATTTTCACCTCATCGGGATTATCACGATTACCACCAGCAAAACCACCGCCATGCATCCATAATATTACAGGTAATCTATCTGTTTTTTTTATATCATTTGGCTTATAAACATCCAGTTTTAATGAATCTACCCCTTTAATAGCATAGGTGTATGTTACTTTATTTTGTAAAAACACTAAAGCACTTATACAAAAAGCAGCTATTAAAAATTTATACTTCATCAATTTATCTTTTTTATTAGAATACCGCTAATTACGGGTTTCCCTTGAATTGGTTTTAAAGAAATTGTTAATCCTTCATTATTTTTGATGTTAACTTTAGCCGTTTTTTGAATCCCATACTTTTCAGGATATTGTTCTGCCATATTAAATTGACTTTCTAGACAATCGTCATTTAAATAAATATCAAAAATGCGCTGCTCATTTTTTACATCTACATTCTCACCATTAGCATTCAAGTTATAAATATTTTCTGTAGGCTTTATTTTAGGCTCTACAAAAAACAAACTAACTAGATAGTCTCCATTCGGAATGTCTAGTTTATACTGGGTGCAGCCTTCCAACATGGTTTGAAATAGCGGTTCTGAATTGGTGTTTTTTATGCTATAGGGAATTCCCTGATGCTTATCGTTACTTAAATTAAAAACGTGGCCATCTACATAGCCAAAAGCTCCTTTTTTATATGACTGATCAGGAATAAAAGTTATTTGATGTTCTTTATCTGTAAAGTGAAAATGGGAGCCTACGTTAATTCCTAAGAGAGTGAGAGTTTCAAAATTCAAGGCTCCCATTCTAGATACCTGAATTGATTTTTCTTCTGAAATTCCTTCAGAAATGACCTTAATAATATTTGTTCCATTTTTAAACGGCATATCAATAGTTGTAGCACCGTTTTTAAATAGTATGTTTTTAAGTTTTTGACCGTTCAATACGATTTCTCCATCTTTTTGATTGGAATAAATCTGAACAGGGTAAGTAGCATCATCAAATAATGTTAATCCATCTAAATAATTAGCAGCAATATGAATGAAGGGGTCTTTTTTAGTTAATACTGATTTGTACCAAAAATAAATGTCTTTAGGTTCGCGATTATACTGAATTAATCCTTTTTGATTGACATGCGGTATGGCATCACCACGAAATTCCGATCCAAAATCGGCAAAATTCCAGGCCGTCATTCCAGTCATATATGGCCTTTGCATGATCTGTTCGTAATATGATTGATGTAATTTTGATTGATATTCTATAGAAAAATCAAACTTTTTTGGTGATTTTGTAAAAATTCTAACATCTGCCCCAGGTCCATATTCAGAAAGTAATAAAGACCGATTTGGATACCTTTTGTGCTGTTCATCTAAAAAAACACCCAAATCTGGAATGTCTTTATCGTACCAACCAAAGTATAAATTCCATCCAAACAACATTGGTAAATCGGCAATGCCCGTTTTATTATACAATTCGTTTAAATGCCCAGCCATAACTGTGATACGGTTTGGTGCCAATGTGCGTGTTAAATCTTCAAGTTGTTTCGCTAAATCGAGTGCTGCTTTCTTCTGATTTTCCTTTTCTGTTTCGGTAGATTTATTATCGAATGCCAATCTTAAATAGATTTCGTTCATATAGCCAAACATAACCACAGATGGGTGGTTATAATATTGTTTTATATGCTCTTTTTGCATGTTTATGCATACATCAAAAAACTCTTTTGTATCTGTCACTTTATTAACAATAGGAATTTCTGTCCAAACCAAAATCCCCAATTTGTCACACATATCGTATAGCTCTCGGGATTGTGGATAATGTGCATTTCTAAGTACATTAGCCCCCATCTCCTTTATAAGCTGAATGTCTTTTTTTTGAAGTTCTATAGGGACTGCATTTCCATACCCCTCATAATCCTGATGACGATTCACACCTATTAATTTTAAAGGCTTTCCGTTTAAGAAAAACCCCTTATTTGGATCAACTTCTACCCAACGGAAAGCTATATTTTGTCTTTTTTCATCTAAAACATTGTCATTATCATCTAAGAGCTGAAGCTGTAATTTGTATAAATAAGGCAATTCGGGTGACCATAATTTGGGATTGTATATTTCTGAGAGTTTAATTTGTATAGCTTCGGAAACACCTGCTCCAAGGTTCAACTTTATCTGCTTGGAGAAAAGTGCCTTATTATCGGCATCTAAAAGAGACACTTTTATAACATTTGAAGTCTTAAAACTTCCCAAATTATCAATTAGAACTTTTACTGAAACGCCAGCTTTTTCTTCGGAAACATGATAATAATCTACATAAAAACCATCTGAAGCATAATCTGACAACGAGATATGCTGCTTGGGCTTTGAAATAAGTTGTATGTCCCGATAAATACCTCCGTAAAAAGTAAAATCTGCATCTAAAGGCGGAATATTTGGATTGTGGCTATTATCTACTTTAACTTCAATCAGGTTATAAGCATCATATTGTATCCATTTTGAAACATTAAAATTGAATGCTGTATAACCTCCTTTGTGATTCCCGACATGATTGCCATTTACGTAAACATCGGTTTCTTGATTGACGCCATTAAAATGTAAATAGTGGATTAAATCTTCTGCTTTTTTAGAAAATAAAATCTGTTTTCTATACCATCCAACACCTCTGTGATAGTCTTTTACATCATCAAAGGCGTCATCCTTGTTCCACGTATGCGGGATGTTTATGGTTTCCCAATCGGTTGATGTTTTTTCACCTAAAACAAATTGCCAACCAGAATTTATTGTGATTGTCTGGGCTTCTATTTTAAATGGGAAAAGCCCCCAAAGCAACATAAAAACAGTAAATCTAGCTTTAAACATCATATTTTATTTTCAATGGTAAATCATTTTACTTATCATTCAAGTCTTTAACATTTTAAGCACTACTCCACTTTACGAAATGTCATTAAGCTAAGGGTATTTATTTTTATTTGCCATAAAAACAAAGACTCCATGTCTTGGACTGCAATCAGGTTGACATTTATTTAATCCTTAACTTAATGACAAAGGGGTTAGCAATCAATTATTCTAATACAAAGGTCTGTTCAAAATCAAAATCTGAAGTCCCTTTTATACTAATTTCAAATACTCCTTGTTCTACCGTAAATTCTTTGTTGTTATAAAACTTTAAATCTTCAGCAGTCAGATTAAAACTCACTTTTTTGCTTTCTCCCTTTTTTAGAAATATTTTTTCAAAACCTTTAAGTTCTTTTACTGGTCTTGTAATGCTCCCTACTTTATCGCACACATATAACTGAACAACTTCATGACCATCATAATCTCCAGTATTTGTAATGGTTGCTGAAGCTGTTAAAGTATCTGAAAAACCAATAGTATCTGCAGATAATTCAACATCCGAATATTCAAAAGTCGTATAACTTAAACCATGACCAAAGGGATACAATGGCGTGTTAGGCACATCGATATAATTGGATTTATAATCCTCCTTTGGATTCTCTGGAGGAATAGGTCTTCCTGTGTTTTTCATGTTGTAATAAATAGGCACTTGTCCTAATGTTCTGGGAAAGGTTACTGGTAATTTTCCCGACGGATTGTACGTGCCAAACAACACATCTGCAACGCCATACCCACCACTGGTTCCTGGAAACCAAGTTTCTAAAATCGCATCTGTAAGAACATCTTCTTCCGATAAATCCAACGGACGGCCATTCATTAAAACCAAAACAATTTTTTTGTTAGGTACTGCTTTTCGAATCGCTTTTATTAAATCGGTTTGACGCCCAGGTAATTTGATATTGGTTCTAGAAGCAGCTTCACCGCTCATATCGTAATCTTCTCCCAAGACCAACACCACTTTATCAGCTCGCTTTGCTACATCAATAGCTTCTTTAAAACCGCTTTCGTCATCACCTTCAATCTCGCAACCCTTTGCATACATAATTTTAGAATCGTTTAAATATTCTTGAGTGCCTTGGTATACACTAATGGCTTTTCCTTTTCTATCGCCAGCTGCTGCCCAATTCCCTATAATATTTTCTTTATCTTTTACTAGTGGCCCTATTAATGCTATGGTCTCCTTTTTATCTAAAGGCAATGCTTTATCTTCATTTTTTAATAAAACAGAGGTCATGGCAGCCGATTGACGGGCAGCTTCTAAAAACTCAGGCTTGTAAACCACTTCTTTTTCGCGCTGTTCATCACAATATCTGTACGGGTCATCAAATAATCCTAACTTATATTTTGTCAGAAGAATTCTTCGGCAAGCATCATCTATCAATTCGATATCAACTTGACCTTCATTCACTAGTTTTTCTAAATATAAACGGTTTGCACTACTCATCATATCCATATCAATTCCAGCATCAATAGCCAGTTTGGTAGCGTGTTCTTCATTTTTTGCAAATCCGTGTTCTACCAATTCATTAATTGCTGTATAGTCGGTAACTACAAATCCTTTAAACCCCCATTCTTCTCTTAAAATATCTCTAAAAATAAATTTATTTCCCGTAGCAGGAACGCCGTTTAACTCATTAAAGGCAGTCATAAATGTTTCCACACCAGCATCTATCGTAGCTTTAAAGGGTGGTAAATACACATTTCTCAATTCATCTTCACCCATATTTACTGTGTGGTAATCACGTCCAGCCTGTGCAGCTCCATAGCCCACAAAGTGTTTGGCACATGCAAGAATGGTATTGTTTTTTGATAAGTCATCTCCCTGAAAGCCTTTTACATAAGCCTTTGCAATTTCACTTCCTAAATATACATCTTCTCCTGCACCTTCAGATATACGTCCCCAACGCGGATCTCTTCCTATATCTACCATGGGTGCGAATGTCCAATGAATCCCTTCAGCCGAAGCTTCTTCTGCAGCTATACGGGATCCTTTTTCTATATCTTCTAAATCCCAACTTGCAGCTAGACCTAAATTGATAGGAAATATGGTTCTAAAACCGTGAATAACATCATAACCAAAGAGTAATGGAATCCCTAAGCGGGTTTCCTCAACAGCCATTTTTTGCAAGTCCCTTGTGCCTTTAACACTATATACATTCAACATGGCACCAATATTCCCTTCTTTTATGAATTTTTTATTGTTCGAGCTCACTACTGGTCCTGTTACACTCCAGCCACCACTGTACATGATGGTTTGGCCGATTTTCTCCTGCAAGGTCATTAAATGCATCAATGAATCGACTTTAGTATCAAAAGGGGTTTCTGTTAAAACAGTTTCTCCTTCTTTTTTTACTTCAGTACGACAACTAAAAACAGTGAGTACCAGTAAAAAAACACAAACTTTAGTTCGTTTTATATTCATATTTAAACTTTTATTAAAAAATAGTATTGAAAACATTATTATAGACCTGAGCATGCTACATGAATTTTTAATAATTAAAACCTAGTTTATCTAATCCCTTTTTAACGTTTTCATTCTGCATAAATAAATCCCAAAGCAAACCTGTTCTATGGTTTTCAATCATGACAATTTGAGGGCCTTGATCTATGGCCAAATATGTATCGGTGACCCAAAAATTATAATGCGGACTAAAAGCATCATAAAATCCTGCTGGCCCTAACATTTTATCTTTATTCTGATACAAATAATGCATCACTTTTAAAGATTCCACAGGTGTATAGGGTATGGAACTTATTGCTGCTGTTGGTGATACGATTCCTTTATCGTTAGATGGACTGTGAGCAGAATAGCCTCTAGTTCCATCTGTATTTCTGGAATAACTGGCTGTTAAACCCCAGCAATTTTCACCATAATCACTATAATTTTTTGGATTGACAATACAATATTGCCGATTAATTTGGGTATGATTGACCACTAAATCCCAATAATTACCATATGGATCGGTTAAATTTTTTGGATTTAGACCTAAGAACGAATAGTGACTAAAAAACAATGGACCTCCAAAATTTGAACCACCAGCATGTTTTAAAACAAGCGGAAAACCATATTGCGAACTAGAAGATATAATAGTGCCACTACTGGCCCACCCTTTTTCGTAAGCTGCTTTATCTATGGAATAATCTGGAGAAGCTGCTCCTAAAATATATGTTATTAAAACCTCGTTGTAGCCCGTTAGCTTTAAATTAATATCAAAACCATGGTTTGGACTCCAATGCCAGTAAAGTACATCTTGATTTTGGGTGTACCAATTCCACTCGACACCTTTCCAAAGGTCATCAGCTTTTTGAGCCAGAGCTTTTTCGGTATCTGAGCCATTTTTAAAGTATTCTTTTATACAGATGAGTCCTTGTACCAAAAATGCCGTTTCCACTAAGTCGCCTCCATCATCTTTTGCACTAAAGGGAAGTGTATTTCCTGAATTTCCATCAATCCAATGTGACCATGCACCATGAAATCGATCGGCATTTTCTAAAAATATGAGTATTTTGCTAAATCTTGAAACAGCTTGTTCTCTGGTGATAAAATTACGTTCTATACCAACTAAAATACTCATTAGTCCAAAACCAGTACCACCAGTTGTTACTACATTTTGATTTAATGTTGGCTCCTTGGGATGGTAGCGTTCTTTTGCTGCACCAGAAGTGGCATGTGCAAAATCCCAAAAATATTTAAAAGTTTCCTTTTGGGTTAAGTCCATCATTTCTTCATCTGTAAGCGGCGCTATTACAATTGGGTCATCGTCTGTGGCATCAGGATCATAAGGTTCTTGATATCCAGGCCCATCATCATTTCCACACGATAAACATAAAACCCATAATACTATTAACGTATACCGAATCATATTTTTATTCGCTTTTCTGATAAGTGAATCCCAATTTGTCGAGACCTTTTTGTACATCTTCATTTCTCATAAATAAATCCCATAACATGCCTGAGCGATAATTTTCAATCATTACAGAAATTGGTCCTTGGTCAATAGCCAAATATCTTGGGTTATACCAATTGTGTTCAAAACTAAAGGCATCATAGGGTCCGTATTTGCCAATTAAGCTATCATGATCCTTGTATAGTTTATGTAACATCTTCATACTTTCTTTTGGAGTATATGGAAACGAAGCTAATGCTGCTGTGGGTGAAACAACTCCTAAATCCTTATCTGGTCTGTGTCCTTTGTATCCTTTCACAGAATAACTTGATGTTAACCCCCAGATACTATCTCCATACCCTTTATAGTTATTTGGATTAGCCACTGCATGTTTATGATGAATTTTAGCTTGATTTTGCACCAGTTTCCAATAGTCTGCATACATATCGAACAAGCCTTTTGGGTTTAACCCTGTATAAGAATAGTGTGCCCAAAACATGGGGCCCACTGGCGATTTATCATGTTCATAATAATCAAGCACCAACTCTTCTTCATAATATTTTTCGCTAGAAACGATGTCACCATTTCTGGCCCAACCTTTATGGTACACGGCTTCATTTATTGGATATGTAGGTGATGAAGCTGCCAAAACATACATAATTAAGCATTCGTTATAACCTCCAACTGGAAAATTCATATCCCAATTATATTCAGGCGACCAATGCCAGTACAAGACATCTTCGCCTTTTGTGTACCAGTTCCATTCTACCTCCTTCCAAAGTTTTTGAATTTTTGCGACAAGTTTTTGTTCTTCTTTGTTGCCTTCTTTAAAATACTCGGCTACAGTTAGCATGCCTTGTATTAAAAATGCGGTTTCGACTAAATCTCCCCCATTATCTTTTTTACTAAAGGGCATCATTTTACCTGTTTGTCCATCTAGCCAATGAGGCCATACGCCATGGAATCTATCTGCTTTTTCAAGAAAATTTACCATTTTAACAAAATGGTTGAATGCTTGTTTTTTGGTAATGAATCCTCGTTTTACACCAACCAAAATAGCCATCATTCCAAAACCAGTTCCACCAGTGGTTACTGTATGTTTAGGAGATGTTGGATAAATATTATCCATATGCAAACGCTCTGGGGCTAGGCCTGAATTAGGTTCTGCACCATCCCAAAAATAATTAAAGGTCTGTTTTTGAATGGTGTCTAATAGCGCTTCATCATCTAAAACACGATCTGTGTTATGAGCGATTAAATTAGAGTTATTGACTTTTTTATTGTCTTTACAATTGAAAAGGAAAAACAATATTACCGATAAGAAAAGTAGTTTTATCTTCATAAAAAATAGGTACAAACTCGTGAATTAATTCTAGCTGCATTATAAATAATGCAGCTAAAATTTTTCAACTTATAAACAAACTAAACTAATTAATAATGTCTTTAATTACCCATAATGTCCTGAATTTCGGACTGGGTAAGTGCTTTATCATATAGATGCAATTCATCTAAGAAACTAGAATCAGATTTATGATTCCATCCTGTAAAACGAGGTGCTCCAGACATAATTGACAAAATATCACATCCTGTCCAGTCAACACCAGTTATATCACTTTCTGCAGCGAACTCGCCATTAACATAAACAATGGCTTTGTTACTAGAAATTGTAAATGCCAAATGCACCCATTCATTAGCAGCAGGATCTACATCTGCAGCAGCACCGCCATCTACCCATACATTTGCCGCTCCTGTTCCAACATTTAATTTAAAACGTTGCATACCACCTGCATTTTCTCTAAAAAATCTAAAGCCTCCATTTCTATTATTCTGAACATCTGGATAATCTGCATTTCCTGTATCCTCTGGTCCAATAACCAAAACACCCGCTCTATCTGGGGTTGCATTCACTTTATGCCACATAGCGGCACTAAATTCATCTGCCAACAATCCTGTAGTAGGAAATGTTAAATAAGCATCATCAACACCCGCATAGGCATCGGCTCCTAGCTTACTCTCTCCTGCAAAACCAGGGTTACCCACTGTTGTAGCTGTAGCACCAGTTACCCAGTTTTTATATGTACCATCAAAAGCCATGTACATGGTTTCTCCTTCTGCGGGTGTATAAGGATTTGTTACACCAAGTATGTTCTGAATTTCTCCTTGAGATAATGCCATATTAAAGAAACGTAGTTCGTCCATATAGCTATGATCTGATTTATGATTCCACCCTGTAAAACGAGGCGCCCCAGACATTATAGACAGAATATCTGTGCCTGTCCAATCTACAGGACTTTCTAAAGCACTTTCTTTGGCTAATTGTCCATTTATATAAACACGTGCTTCTGTAGCAGAAATTGTAAATGCAATACTTACCCACTCATTTTTAGTTGGATCTATATCAGCGGCATCTCCACCATCAACCCAAATATTCTTATCTCCTATTCCAACATTTAATTTAATACGTTGGTTGCCTCCTGCATTTTCTCTAAACAATCGAAAGCCACTGTTTCTATTATTTTGACTCTCAGGATAATTAGCATTAGTTGGATCTTCTGGTCCAATTACCAAAATACCTCCTCTATCTGGAGAAGCATTTACTTTATACCAAAAAACAGCAGAAATTTCATTTCCTAGCTGCATGGTGCTTGTTGGTAATGTTAAATAGGAATCTTCTGCTCCTGCATAGGCATTATTACTCGCTAAACCTTCTCCTGCAAAACCTGGATTTCCAACCTCTGTTGCTCTGGTAACACTTATAAACTCAGTATAATCTGTTTCGAAATCCATATAAATGGTTTCATTAGCAAAAAGCGGAATATATGGCGGTTCTTTTTCAAAATTTGCAGTTGCCGTCGTATTATTTCCACTAATATCGGTGGCAACAATTTTAAGCTCGTGTTGTCCTGTCGTGACATTATCGAAAGGTACTTCGGCCAATACACGTCTAAAATCTTTAAAATCCCCACTCATGGAGGCTATTTCACTGTTGTTAATTAAAACAGAAATGTTATCCACTTCAATATCATCTGTAACTTCAAACTCAATGTTTATTGCTACAACTGGGTCATTTACTTTAATTTTTGTTCCATCAATAGGATATTTTAAAGTGACTTGTGGTGCGCCAGCATCTGCCCCTGGATCTACTTTGGTTATTGGATCAATACCATTATCACAAGACAATACAAGTAATAAAGCTATAAGTCCAAAAAATTTATTTATAAATATTTTCATTTCTTTAATTTTTTTGATTAGTTGGTAAGTCCTTCTAAAATTGGAAATTGGTCAACCTGTCCTTGTGGATAAGGTAAAAAGGCTTTATCTGGACTAAATGTTCTTCCATCATAACTTAATTCGCTGTAGCGTTCAAGCCTAAGCATATCGTAATAACGTTTTCCCCACTCCATTCCTAGTTCGGCAAACTTCTCATCGACAATATCGTCTAAAGTAACTGATGACAGCGCAGTCATACCCGATCTTTCTCTTACTAAATTAATTGTTTGCGTAGCTGTTAATGAACCTCCTGAAGCTCCTTGCGTTAGTGCCTCGGCATACATTAATAGAATCTCAGCATAACGAATAACCATATAGTTTTTATTACTGCCGTAAGCTGTTCTTCCAGAAATTAACTGATTTGATGGCAAATAATGCTTACCACTTGCAAATAAAGCTCTGGCATAATCATTTATTATATCCCCATCTCGTGTCGTATTAGAAACAAACGCTGGTAAAGTTGCATATGCTGGGTCTGTTTGAAGTTCTGCGATTCCTCTATCTGTAAATAATACACTTGTTTCTAAACGAACTGTTTCACCGCGATCTAACATAAACTTGATGAATTTCATGCTAGGTTCATAAAAACCCCAGCCGCTAGAAGCCCCTAATACAGCAGGCGTCCATCCTTGTGGACCATAAGGTGCATATAAATGACCTTCGCGGTCTCCTTCTCCCTGACCAAAATCAGAATATTGTAAATCTAATATACTCTCGTCGCTTAGTTTTCCTGGTATCTTGAATAATTCATAAAAATCAGAGTATAAACTAAATTTTCCTGAACTTATAATTTGCCCTGTTGCATCTGCTACTGCCTGATAATCCTTTAATTCTTGACTTGCTAATGCTTTAATAGCAAGTGCCGTATAACGTGTCACGCCACCTGGTAAATCGGTACGCTCATTTGGACGCATATCTGGAAGAAAAGGTATTGCTTCATCTATTTGCTCTATTAAATGTTGCATGACTTCATTTTTTGTAGGTACTGCAGTAACATCTAACAACTCTCCAGTATTAGAAGATTCTGGAATAAAAACAGATCCCCAAACTCTAGAAATATCAAAAAGCATAATCGCTCTTAACACCTTCGCTTCTGCAATATATTGATCGCCTAATGCAACACCTGACTCATCTGCAAATTCCTGGTATCTAGTAATTTGCTCCATACCTGTGTGCGCAGATATGACATCTACATATACATTCTCCCATAAGGAATTGTACATCCAGTAATCCTTATTATAATTAAAAAGGTCTGTTTCTGTAAAATCTTGTTGATCTCCAAGTCCTCCAGAATTCACATCATCACCTCTTACTGAAATTAAAAGTGGCTGCTCCCATCCTCTAGATTGAAATGCTTCGTACACACCCACAATGGAAAGAATCATATCTTCTGTTTTTGTAAAGTCTGTTCCTCCTGCAAAATTATTATTTTCTTGAGGTTCATCTAATCTATCTGAACAACTTACCAATACCAAAGCGAATAAAGTTATTAAGATTAGAGATCCGTAAATATTTTTAAATAGTTTTTTCATAGCTTTTAAATTTTTACGTTAACACCAACAGTAAATACTGCAGGAATTGGATATGTTTGATTGTCTACACCATTTGCAACCTCAGGATTAAATCCGTTATAGTTAAACAATGTTAGAGGTCTTTCTGCAGTCATATAAATTCTGAGTTTGGGAATAGCAGAATTACTGCGATCGCTATTAATGGTATAACCTACTGTTATATTTTGTATTCTAAAATAGTCTCCATCTTCTATATAATAATCGTTTAAGCGCTGATTCCAACCTTTTCTAACGGCAGCGGCAGAGGGATAAGAATTTGTAGTACCTTCTCCATGCCAACGGTTTATAGCAAAATCGCGATCCCAGTTTGTATCACTTGTAAAGATGACTTCCATTCGTTTACGATTTAAAATCTTATTGCCGCCTTGACCAGTTGCAACTAGGTTAAAATCGAAATCTTTATAGTTAAAACCTAGATTAAATCCGAATGTATAACTTGGTAGAAACGATCCTAAAACGACTCTATCGTCATCATCAATAGTATTTGGATCTCCTCCATTTTCTTTGTATTTGAAATCCCCAGGAACTAAATTGTTTGCAACTGCAACAGGATCTGCATCAATTTCAGCTTGATTTTGGTAAACGCCAGCTACTTCTCTGCCGTAAAAAGCAAAGATTGATTCTCCAACAATGGATCGTTGACGGAATTCTGCACTACCAGCATCTATGTGTGGTTGTCCGTTAAGGTTTAAAACTTCGTTTTTTAATGTTGCAAAATTTGCACCAATATTAAAACTAAAATTTTCAGAAAGGCGTTTGTTATATGATGTTGTAAATTCAAAACCTGAGTTTCTAATTTCTCCAACATTTTGGCGCGTGGCACCTGGTATTAAAGGTCTTTCTACTGGTATCACCGCATCTTGTGTGTCTCTAATATAGTAATCTGCTTCAATAGACAGATCACTATCCAATAACCTTGCTGTAAGACCAATATTCGTTTCTTCTGTAACCTCCCATTTTAATGCTGTGAAATCACTTCCAGTATTTAAACCACTAAATCTTATATCTCCTAAAGCAGTTTCAACAACGGTTGATGTAATGGAACCGTTGCTTGAAGGCACCTTATCATTACCTAATTTCCCCCAACTTCCTCGTAATTTTAAGAAATCGAAAACGCCATTATCTTCCATAAAGGATTCTTGAGAAATCACCCAACCTGCTCCTATAACTGGAAAATACCCCCATTTTTCCTGATATTTGTTAGTACCATCTGCTCTAAACGTACCATATAAAAGATAACGATCATCATAATTATAAGAAAGCCTTCCAAAATATGAAAAACCATATTCTCGGGCTCCACCGTCTCCAACATTATCTTCCACAATTGTTTGGGTTTGATCTAAATAATATGCTTCTTCTCCAGATAATGGAAAGTTTAATCCCTGCGCTGTTAAAAATTGAAAAGACTCATCCCTAAAAGATGTACCTGTTAATATTGTAAAATTATGTTTATCAATTTTACCTGTATAAGTCAACGTATTATCCCAAATCTGATTTGAAATTGTCGTGTTTCTTTTCGTTAAACTTGCATCTTCTCTTTGAAATTGATTGCCTATAAAATATGGTAATCTCACCCCTCTATCCGCAATAGTTTCGAAATTATGGTTATAAGTTGTCTTGAGTTTAAGTTTATCTGGAACTAATGTGAATTCAGCATAAAAATTTGCTAATATATTTCTTATTTTGGCTCTATTTTCACTTAAATCCAATAATGGGAAAGGGTTTTGTCCGCCTCTATATCCCAAATCTTGTGCATTAGCATAGTTTTTTGGAAATACATTCGGATCGTTAGCCAAATTGGGATCAAAAACAGGCATGATAGGAACCGCATAATATGCCAAACGCCATGCTGAATTTTCTCCATCATACCGCGTCGCATTACTTAAAACGGTATTCGCACCAACTTTAAGCCAATCGTTAGCCTTAAATTCTATCTTACTTCTTAAATTAAAGCGTTCATATTCGTTTTTCATATCTAAAATCCCTTCTTGCTGAAAGTAATTGGCTCCAACCGAATAACTAACATTTTCAGCACCACCAGTAACACCTATGCTATGGCTTTGAATAAGCCCTGGCCTTAAAATTTCGTCATACCAATCTGTGTTTACGTCTGGTACATTAGGATTTACCCTGCTACGACCGTAACGCTGCATGGCATTTAATATAAATTGAGAATCTGGAGCAGATCCTGATTCTTGTGCTAACGTAGTGAACTGCTCTGCATTAGCCACCTTTAATACGTTTTGGGCTACTTGATAACCAGTGTAACCATCATAGGTAATTTCTGCTTTTTTATTAAATGATCCCGACTTTGTTTCGATCAATACAACACCATTTGCAGCACGCACACCATATATAGCTGCTGCAGATGCATCTTTTAATATTGATACTGATGTAATATCTGCCGTATTTAAGAAATCAATATTATCGAAAAACATACCATCAACTACATATAGTGGAGATGAAGGATCATTTCCATCATTAAGGTTCGCATCATATGATCCAATACCACGAACCCGAATAGTTGGTCCTTGTCCTGGTGAACCATTGCTTACAACCTGCATACCAGCTACTTTTCCTTGAAGCGATTGCATGACCGATCCCGTTGGCACAGAAGCTAATTCCTCAGCCTTTATAGTCGTGATTGCAGAAGTTAAATCTTTTGACTTCATTTGTCCATAACCAATAACCACAATTTCATCTAACGTAGCAATATCAGATTCTAAGATTATATCTACCTGAGTTTGGTCTTGAATTAGGATCCTTGTCGTTTTAAAACCAAGAGAACTGAATTCTAATGTCTCTCCCTGGTTTACTTTAATAGAATAGCGGCCATCAAAGTCTGTGCTTACTCCTCTAACTGTCCCTTGTACAATAACATTTACTCCAGGTATTGGCATATTATCTTCAGAGCTGACGACAATTCCACCAATAGTTTTTTCCTGCGCAAAAGCATGAACTGTAAACAAAAGAATTAGCAATAAAGTAAATCTTGTTTTCATATAGTTTTTATTTAGATGTTAGTTTGTACTAAATTATGAACTATTAAATACCTTGACAAAAAATGACTTACACATAAATTACGTCATAGAGCAAAAAGACTATAAAATAGTTATTTGACGTATACTTTGAAAGTTATAAACAAACAAAAACATTAAGATTAAAGAGGTTATGACGTATCTTTGGCGTAGTCATTAAAATGATTTCTAAGTGATTTAGACTCTGTTTATTTAAAATTCTTTAAATAATCACCCAGAGATTTATCATTTTCTAAATTTAGCTTACGTTTTAATCTATATCTGTGAGTTTCTAGACCTCTTATTGACACATTCATTAACGGTGCTATTTCTTTAGTTAATAAATTCATTTTGATGTAGGCACAGATCTTCAAATCTTTATGGGTTAATTGGGGATGCTTACTTTTTAATTGGTTAAAAAATTCTTCATGAACCTGATTAAAATTATACTCAAAAATCTCCCATTCATCTTCATGCCCTATTGAATTATCAATTTTACGTAGAAGATGTTTATATGCTAATAAGTTTGTAAATCCTGTTTTTTGTTTTTCTAACTCATCTTTAATTTCCAGCATAGACTCATTTTTTTTAACCAAAGCCATTGCTGTATTCGCTAGCTGTTTACTTTTTAGTGTCACTTCATTTTTTAAAGATTGGTTTCTTAGCTGAACAATTTTCTTTTCGTTTTCAATGGCTTTTTCCTTCAGAATATCTTCCTGCTCCTTTGAAAACTTTTCTTCTAAAAGTCTTTGCTCTTTAGCTATCTTTCTTTTATGTAGTTTGTAAAATAGCAGAATAATTAAAATAACTGTGATACCATATAAAGCGATACCTATATTATTTTTATACCATGGAGGTAGAACAGTAAAGTTTATCTCTTGACTATCTGAAGCATTACCTAAACTATTAACTGTCTTAAAATGTAAAGAATAAGCTCCATTATTTAAATTTGACAACTTTATCTTCCCATTTTCTGTTTTTATCCATTCTATAGAATCATTTGCAGTTAGGGCATACTCAAAAAAATGATTTGAAGATTTAGCGGAAGATATCGTTATATTAATATCTTCATTGAAAGGAAAATCAAAGACTATTTTATGGTCTATATCTATAAAATTATCTCCTACCTTTATATTTTCTATTATTGGTTTATATAAGGTGCTTGTGTGAGAATAATTATTTTTGTTAACATTCATAAAACCACCATAAAGATTTAGTGTATATAATGAATCATTTATTTTTGAAATTTTTTCTGAACCTACAATGAGCCTATCTTTAAAATAACTACTTGGAATATGCAAATCAGCCTCACCTTCTATTAATGATTCTATATAAATTTTATCCTTGTTATTTTTAATTGCTAATTCATTATTATTTTCTTCCGAGATTAAATAAGCTTCATCTCCAAAACTTTCATTCAATAAATCAAAAGGAATAATGCTATCTATTAGTGATTCATATTTTAGCCATCCTTCATTAGTTTTAAAGCATATATCGTTTTTAATTTTATAAACTCTAATATTAAACTCAGAATTAAGCCCTTTCTTTTCATAGGGTACAACACTTATAATCTGATTATGGTTTTTATCAAATTTCACTCTAAACAACCCCTTATAAGCATGTGCCAGCCATGCTGTATATTGATCCTCAAAAACTAAATATTTAATAGGAATGGTTGGTTCTCCTAAATGTTTTACATTCCAATTCCCCTTAAGTTTCTCGTATTTAACCAAACCTGTATAAGTTCCTTGAATGTATGTATTGTTTTCTTCTGGGACTTTCTTAATTGTCCATCCTCCAGTACTATTAGATATCTTTTTTATAAGTTTTTTGTTTTTCACCAAATAGGTTCCATTATTATGCCCACAAAACAAATCCCCTTTTATTTTATTTAAAGACCAGACCTGACCTTGAGACTCTTCAATAAATTGCAAGTTATTTTCTTTATCGATATAGAATAACCCTGTATTACTGCCAATATATGTTGTCTGTTCGTAATTGATTATATCATAAACAGCTCCTAATTTCCCTGAATTATCGTTAAAAAAAGAATAAGGGCTACTCAAATCTACTGAAGCTATTCCATTGTCCAAACCAACATATAGTTTTGATTTTTCATCTACAGTTTGACATAAAATAGTATTATTTATTAGGCCATTTTCTTTATTAATATGATACAATACTTTTCCTTGACTATTAGAAATGTAAATTCCATTTTTAATAGTCCCAAAAATCATATTTCCATTTTTTAATTTAGAAAAACTATTAAGTTGGTGCTTTTTTATAATGTCATTTATTTCTGTATTCCATGAAGTCAATTGGTTTTCGGAATAAATAAAACTTCCTTTTAAAGCGGTAGATATTAATAGTTTGTTTTTGTGGTTTGAAATGTTTATTACTTTAGTTTCTTTGAGTAATGAGCCATTTATATATGGAAGTAAATGATCTTCACGTAAAATAAAAATACCATGTTTTAAAGAGGATATATAAATAACATCATTAACGATATCAATAGAAATTATAGTAGAAGCGGGCTTTATAGACGTAATTTTTCCGTTTTTGTATATATAGAGATTTAAAAAAGACCTAAACATTATAGTATCCTCATGAGATAAAATCTGCCAAAACTCTTCGTTTAATTGTGGCTGTTTTTCAATTAAACTATTTAATGATGTATATACTAATTTCCCTTTAACGTTTCTACTCCAATAACCAAATTCTTCATAAGAACCTGTATATATAAGTTCTTTATGGGCTAAAACAGATCTTATAATGGTTTTATTTGGCAATTCATTAAAATTCCAATTTATGCCATCAAACTCTAGTAAGCCATTATTATTAGCTACATAAAGTTTTCCACCATCTGATATGGATACACCCCAATTTTGATTACCAGCATTAAATTCAGATAAAGAATAATTTTTAAAATATGGTGTGTATTGAGAATATAATTTACTCTGGAATAAAAATATACAAATTAAAAGAGAAAAATATTTGAATTTTACTGCCATATAATTAACATTTAATTTATAACCAACTATTTACTAAGCTGAAAAACTTTAAACTAGTTTAAAGTTTTGGGGTTAAAAATTGAGGGTATGTTTACAAAGCTAACTAATTTTCATAGAACTCTTTTTTAGTGTTTAATATTCTGACAGTAAACAAAAAGAGCTTTATCAAAACTTTTGACAAGGCTCTTTTTGGACAGGCTCTAGACTAAAAATCTAGTGATCCATTTTATTTTTTAATATCATAGTTATTAATTCAATTAAGCATGTCGTTAGTACTAAAAAGAAAACAAATCTGATGCTACACTTGCTTCATTCATCAAACTTTTAAGTTCTTCTACTATTTGAGGGTATTCTTCTGCTATATTATTTTCTTCAGATAAGTCTTTTGATAAATCATATAATTCAAAACGACCTTGTTTCTTTTTATTGATATTATACCAAACTCCTTTCCAGTTTCCTTTTCTAACGGCTTTTCTTCCACCTCTCACATTAAACTCCCAGTATAGGTATTCATGTTGTTTTTGATTTTCATTACCTAAAAAAGTTGGTAACATAGAAATACCATCACTTTGCTTAGGCGTTTCAACTCCTGCCAAATCGGCCAGTGTCGGCATGATGTCCCAAAATGCTGACACATGATTTGAAACAGTTCCTGCTTTTATTTTTTTAGGCCATACTGTTATAAAAGGACTTCGTATCCCGCCTTCGTATAAATCACGTTTAATGCCTCTTAACCTACCATTACTGTTAAAAAAGTCTGGATTTGCACCTCCTTCTCGTGCTGGCCCGTTATCGCTGGCAAACATAATTATAGTATTATCAGATATCCCTAATTCTTCAAGCTTCTCTACAATCTGTCCAACCTGTATATCTAATCGGCTAACCATCGCTGCATACATAGCATAAGGTTCCTCTTGAGGACAATAATGATAGTATACCATATTAGGATCTCCATAATCTGATGTGTAATTATCTCCCTTTTTATGAGGTACTTCTTCAAACTTATCTTCATATTTTGAGAAAATTGAATCTTTAGGAGCGATCAATTCAGCATGTGGAATTACAGATGGGATATATGCGAAAAATGGTTTGTCTTTATTAGCCTCAATAAACTTTAAGGTTTCTTCTTGAATTCTATCCGGGGCATAGGTTACCTTATGTGTCCAATCATTGCCATTTAAAGAGTCTATTTCTTGATTATGGTTCAAATATGGTGGATAATAACGATGCGCCAATTTCTGATCATTATATCCATAAAATTCATCAAAACCCTGTGTATTTGGATCTCCTTCATTGAAACCCAATCCCCATTTCCCAAACATACCCGTGATGTACCCTGCCTCCTTTAACACCTCTGCTATTGTAATAGAATTTGCTGGCAAAGGTACCTGCCCACCTTTTCCTTCCATTATTTCTTTATTACCTCGAATTGGCGTATGTCCTGTATGTTGACCTGTAATTAATGAAGAGCGTGCAGGGGCACAAACTGCCGCTCCGCTATAATGCTGTGTGAATTTTATACCTCGCGATGCTAATGCATCGATATTTGGTGTTTGAAATTTCTCTTGTCCGTAACAACTTAAATCACCATACCCTAAATCATCTGCTAGAATATATATGATATTAGGCTTTTTTACTTCTACTTTTTTACTTTCATCAACACTTTGAGTTGCTTTTTTACAACTTACACATAATGCTAAACCTACTACAATTCCTAAAACTAATTTTGTTTTTATCATTTTGTTATTTACTTACTAATATTAAACAATATGGAACTCTATTTAAGTTTTAAAACTCCTTTTTTAAGATCTTTGGCAGTCACTACCAATTTTATGTCATTCAATACTTGGTCCATTTTTAATATCACTAAACAAGTTCCTCTGTTTGCTTTTCTAGTTTCAATATTTCTAGCCGACGTATTATCATAAATATCGCCATTTGATAGTCCTAATATTTTAGCATCTCCTTCTATTTTAAAATGCAAGTCCACAGGCTTATCAGAAACAAGCATACCCTTTTTATCTAAAACAAACACTTCCACTTGAACTATATCTCCAGAATTTATCTGCTTATTATAAGGTTTAAAGTCTATTTTATAAGGCTTGCTTGTTGTTTTTAATTCAAATTCACAAACCTCTTTTCCTTTTATAACCCCAACGGCTTTTAGAGTTCCCTTCTCAAAAGCAATATCTTGCCACTTCATAATCCAGTTTGAGAAGTCTGACAGCTTTTTATTACCTATCAATTTATTATTAAGATATAAGTTTACCGATTCGCAATTTGTGTAGGTTACTAAATCCTTTTTTTCTCCTTTTTTAAAATTCCATGTTTCGCTTATTGGTGGCCATCCCCAGCGTCCAGAGGTAGAAAAATCGTCTGCATCCCCTTCGTAAACAGCTATTCTTACCATTGGTTTTTCTGACCAAAAGGCTTGGTATAAATACGATTCTATTTTTTTGAATCCAGCAAGGTCAAGTAATCCACTATTAGAACCTAATTTTGGGAATTTTTTAGATTCTCCCAAATAATCAACACCAACCCAAAGAAAAAGCCCCATATTATGGTCATTCTCCAACACATCAATCCAAGGTGATCGTTCAATATTTGCAAAACGCTTTTCTGGTGAGCTATTAAAATATCTATAACTTTCTGTACTTACATAAGGCATTCCTGGGTTTCTGCTTCCAATGTCTTGACACCATTGTTCACCATAATTTAATGCTATTAAATCCATTTCGCTACAGGTCTTAATTATGGCATCAATTTTATCATTTACATCACTATCTAATCCCCTTTCCATTCCTGAAATAACGGGCCGTGTCTCATCCAAACTTCTAACAAACGATGTGTACATTCTCAAACCTTGGGATTGTTCTTCTGCTTCGGGTGGATGATTTTCATTACCGACGCTCCACATAATCACACTTGGATGGTTCCTATCTCTTTCTACTGCTGCTTTATAATTTTTTTGCCATTCAAATTCAAAATAGGGGTCTCCAAAACCATTTGGATTAAAAAAATTATCAAGGCCTTTTCTTTTTTTCTTGTTTGCTTTATCTGAATTCCATTTGTCAACAAACTCATCCATGACTAAAAAGCCCATAGTATCACACAAATCTAAAAATTCAGGGGATGGCGGATTATGTGCTGTTCTTATAGCATTACATCCAATTTCTTTTAGTTTATTTAAGCGTCTTTCCCATATTTCAATAGGTACAGCGACCCCTAAAACACCTCCATCGTTATGTAAACAAACGCCTTTCAGCTTTAAATTTTCTCCATTGAGAAAAAAACCTTTTTTAGCATCGAAATCAATGGTTCTAATTCCGAATTTAGTCTCATAATTATCAACTACTTTATTATTTATAATCACCTTACTTTTAACAGTATAGAGCTCAGGTTTTTTAATAGACCATAGCCTCGGATTTTCTACATTTATGGTTTGATAAATGGTTTTTGAACTTTTTCGGTTGATTAACTCTTTTGTTTGTATGGTTCCTACCTGCTCGTCGTCTCTACTATAAATTGTAGTTTCTAAAATAAATTCGGAGGCATTGGCGTAATTTCGTAATGCCGTTTGTACTAAAACGTCTGCCCCACTATTTGAGACTTTTGGTGTGGTAATAAATGTTCCCCATTGTTCTATGGCTAATTTGTTGGTTATAGTTAATCCCACATTCCGATAGATTCCAGAACCTGAATACCAACGACAGTTAGGCTGAATAGAATTGTCAACCTTGATAGCAAAGGTATTTTCACCTCCAAAATTTATAAATGGGGTAATATTGTAATAAAAACTGGTATAACCGTCCTGTTGATTGCCCACATAATGTCCATTCACCCAAAGCGTCGAGTTTTTATAAACCCCATCAAATTCTATTCTAAATTCTTTATTCGATTGTTCTTTAGCAATTATTATTGTTTTTCTGTACCATCCTATGCCTCCTGGTAACCATGCGTTTCTACCAGAGTTTGATTCATTATGGTCAAATTCAATACTCCAATCATGAGGCACATTTAATGCTCTCCAATTTGAATCATCGAACTCAATGTCATTGAAGGACGTACTATCTGATAATTGAAATTTCCAGTCTTTATTAAAGTTTTTAGTAATTCTAGTCGTTAGTTCACTATTTGATTGCTCTCCAACTAAAGACCTTTTGTTGCTTTGTGAATGAATTATAGTAATGAAGCCAACTAAAAAAAGTTTAAGCAAATTGAATTTCATAATTTATTTTTGAACATTAATTTCTATTGCCTTTAGGATTACTTCTTAATTCCATTAAGGCTTGGTTTTTACCTACCAATTCTAACCTTAATGATTTAACTTCTTCTTGAAGTTCCTTAACATCTGTAGATAATTTTTCTTTTTTTACTTGTTCTACTATAATAACATCCTTGTTCTCTTTTTTTGATTGGATTGTATATGTTTCATCATAAAGCATTTTTAATTTTGCTGGCTTAGATTCAAAAGTAATTTCATCAGACTCCAGCCCTTTCACAAATGCTCTAACAGTTATCTTTCCAGGAGTTGTAGTTGCCCGAATTAAGGCCGTAGCAACTCCAAAAGAAGACTTTGCTGGGTTTCCAAAATTTTGTATCCCGCCAATAACCTCTGCAGGTCCTTCTACTTCGAAATACACATGCTCTTCAGCTAGTACTTTTTTTGTATTATTTTTATCTACTATAGTTGCTCTAACTGGAATAAAATCTGAACCATTTGCTATTAAATCTAAACCTTCTCCAGCTATTGATACTTGTAACTTTTCAGATCTTTCAGGGTATGGTTTGGTTTCTTTTAAAACAACTTTGCCATCAATTAAACCTTCGGCATACATGTATTTAATAGCGCCTTTTTCATCACCTTTTCTGTGTCTTATACTATCTAAAAAGAAAACGTTTTTAAAGATGAACGGTGGGTGAGGTAATCCTGCAAATTTAGAATCTGTAGATGGTTTTTGTATACCATAATCTTTACCCATCCATGTTAATTTTATTTCATCACAGTTACTGTAAATAACAACATCATTAGGTGACAACTGAGTCAGTTCATTAGTGATGTATATCATAGGGCCCGTTTCAATACCATCTAGTTTATAGTCTGGTGCGTTTTGACTTTGATATAAATAATAGGTATAGCGAGGTAAACGTAAAACATTTAAATGTCCTCCTAAAAATGGATCTGGGTGATATCCTCTTTGATGGTCTATCCCTGCCCACATAGCACCACCTAAACGTACCCTGTTAGTTTTAAACTTACTGGATAAATATTTTGCTTGCCTCAAAGATTGGTTTAACATTGCTTTTTCACCCCATGCTCTTTTTACTCTAACTATGGAATTTTGAGAATACCAATCGTCAACTTCTCCTCCATCTCCAAACTCTCTATTGAATGAATTCACATTTTTGTCGTTGCCATGATAAAAAACATCTAATCCACCTTTTTTTGCTTCGTCATGATCTGTAACCGTAAACATTCCTGGGAAAGGATATTCTGCATGTGCGGCTTTATGCATGTTATTCATGGCGTAATCTGGTTGTGAGGGTGTTTCGTTTAATGCCGTTTCCCACAGCAAGATTGAAGGTCTGTTTCTGTCTTTTCTAACTAAATTACGAGTATCTTCATATAAGCGTTCTTCAAAAATTTTGTTTTTGAAATTAAAAAAGTGCCATCCAGGGTTTGCTGTGGTTGTTAACATTCCCAATTCATCACATGCATCATAAAAAGCATCGTCTTGGGGGTAGTGTCCTACTCTTATTATATGGCTACCTCCTTCTCTAAGCAATTTAACATCTCTGTAATGGGCTGAATTTGGCAAGGCATTACCAACGTAAGCATAATCTTGATGCCGATTGACACCTACTAATTTTTTTCCTATGTATTTCTTATTGACAAATAGCCCTTCAGAACCTTTCATTTCGAACAACCGAATCCCGAAACGGGTTCGCATTTGGTCTACAGTTTTTCCATCTACAATAATATCTGTTCTCAAATAATGCAAATTTGGAGTATCGGGATGCCAGAGTTTTATATTTTCAGCCTCAAATTCCTTAACAAGCTGCCCTGTTTTATTTGCACCTAATTTTATGGTTTGCGTAACCGATTTAATTGACTTGTAATCAATATTCTCCAGTACGTGTTTAACCGTAATGGTCTGTTTTTGTTTAGAATGGTTTGCTACTTCGGTTCGAACACCTAATGTTGCATTATTACCATTAACATCAAGCGTACCTACAAAAACACCTCCACCTGCTTCGGTTTTACTTAATTGAGGCAAAGTAACATGTACCGCTCCTGTTTTTATTAAATAAGTATCTCTATAGATCCCTCCTAAATAACTAAAATCCAGACCAGATTGGTGTTTCCCTGGCGGATATAGCTTACTATCACTATTATCTGCCATAACAGCAACAATATTTTTACCATTTTCGTTTAGTACACTAGTCACATCGGCAGCAAAAGGTAAATAGCCTCCATAGTGTTCTGCTACCAAATGACCATTAACCCATACTTTGGCCTCCCCCATAACTGCTTCGAAATACAGGTATACTTTTTCTTCATTATTCTTTTTTAAATTAAATACCTTTCTATACCAAGCCTTTCCTTGATAGTTTCTTCCGCCGCTGGCATTTTCTGGTAAAGTTTCTAAACCATGGGGCAAGCTTGCTGCTTCCCAGTTAGAATCATCGAAAATAAACAACTCAGCATCTTTGACGTCTCCTTTGTAAAAACGCCATCCTTGGTTAAAATCAAATACAGATCGGTTACTATTTTCAACTTCGAAAAAACCTGCTGTCGAAAATTTTTGCTGCGCTATTATCAAACAGGAATAGAGCGTGAAAAGCAGAAAAATTACTTTTTTATTTATTGGTTTCAACATAATTATGAATAAACTAGCTGTCTTTTTATAACTTAACTTTAAATTCAAGATTTCCTGAAATACCAACTGATTCAGCAGAAAACTTAATCTTTTCTTTTTTATTTCCAATTCTAATTAAAGCGGTTGCTATACCTGCTTCGGTTGTGATTGGATCTATATTCATAATTTCGCAATCTCCAGTTACAGTTAGTTTTACTTCTTCTGAAAAATCGGGATTAACAGTACCATTATCGTCTACTGCCGCGATATATAAAAACAACACATCGTTTACTCCAGATTGCGGTAATTTTCCACTTTCATCTAACCAAATCTTTAATTTTGTAGCTTTTTGTGGTGTTTTAACTATGTCTTCTACAACTTTATTTCCGTTAATAAATCCAACTGCTTTTAATGTACCTGCTTTAAAAGAAGGCATTTTAAATGTAAATGGCGGATGGTTTAAATGTGTAGAAATCTCATCTTCATCGGGTTTTTGAGTTGCAATTAGCTCGTTATCTAAAAACAGTTTAACTTCATCACAGTTACTAAACACTTTGACGTTTAATGGCGATTTTTCATTCCAATAACTTCCTATTTTTATAATAGTATCGTCCTCAACATCTCGTTGACTTTGATAAAAGTAATAGGCTAATTTTGGTAACCTAAAAATATCCATTACTCCAGATCTTTCAATCCAGGTATCATAGCCTCGGTTATAATCGTACATCACCCAATAACTGTCTGAATACGCTGGAATGGTTAAATTATCGTTATGGGCCTCCTGAACATTTTTAACTTGTCTAAGCATACGTTCTTCTCCAAAACCTCTGGCTTGTCTACTACTCATTTCATCTCGTAAATCGTTTGGCAATTTATCTTGATTTAGTCCCGCGTTTTTAGAATAGTATTCCCAATCACCATATTCTGAAACCGAATAGGGTTTATCTTTTAATTCATGTGAGTCTAATATACGATGTTGACGTGCTTGCAAATAAATATCGTAAACATCGTCCATCCATCCACATGAATACACATTTTTACCAGGGTATTCTTTATGAACTATGTTATCTAATTTTTCCATAAAAGGAATAGGCATCTTCGTTTCATTAAGTGATACTTCCCAAGCTAAAACACATGGATGGTTTCGGTCTCTCCTAATTAAATTTGTAGCACTGTTGTAGCAGTAATCTCTAAAGGCATCACTGTCTAAATAATATTGCCATCCAGATATGGCATCTATGACTACTAATCCTAATTCATCACAGGCATCCATGAATGCAGGAGCATGTGGGTAATGCGATAATCTTATATAATCGAATCCTGCTTCTTTGATTTTTTTAGCATCACGATATTGCGCATTATTAGAAAGTGCATACCCTACAAAAGGATAATCTTGATGACGGTTTACACCTCTTAGAAAAGTTTGTTTTCCATTAATATAAAGTTGATTGTCTTTAAAAGTAAATTCTCTAATACCAAAGCGTGTTGAATCTTCATCTATTACAATACCATCAACCAAAATTTTTGTTTCCAACTTGTATAAATGTGGCTCTTTAGGAGACCATAAATGTGCTTGTAATAAAGAATAACGTTCCTCAATGTTTTGGTCACTTTCTGGTTCTATTTTTATTTTTTCAGATTTTTGCTCTTTGACAAGTTCATCTTTATAAAAAATAGATTGTATAACTTCTATTGATTTTACTTGCTTACTTTCGTTAACAATATGGGTCTTGACTTTAACAATTGATTTTTTTTCAGAAACTTTAGGTGTTGTAATAAATATGCCTCCGCTAGCAACTTTATCGGCCAAAATGGGATTCGAGATATACACATTGTCTTTTATAGTTAACCAAGCATTACGGTACAAACCGCCATACATATTATAATCTAAAATCTTAAGTGGTTTAGGTCCTGTAATAGGGTTGTCTGTATTGTTTAAGCGCACTGCTATGATATTCTCTTGGCCTCCTTTAACATAATGTGTAATATCTATAACAACAGGTAGATAGCCGCCTTGGTGAACAGCCACTTCTTTTCCATTAATCCAAATCATAGAGTGGTTCATGGCTGCTTCCAATTCTACAATCACTTTCTTACTACTTAGTTTTGGTAATTTAAAAGACTTACGATACCAACAGATACCTTGCCACTGATTATTAACGACTAAAGGTTCTATGTTTGCCGTATGTGGAAGACTAACAGACTTCCAAGTTGAATCATCAAAATCTTCATTTGCATATATCTTATCGGAAGCTGGTCCTTCTTCAGACAAGAAAAATTTCCAATCGGAATTAAAATTAATTTTAGTATTAGCTACATCTTCTTTACAAGATTGCATGCTAAATAGTAGTATAATTCCCAATAAGGCAATTGCCAACTTTTTAAAAAAAGTAAAGTTCATAGTCTTTTAATTATTTATTTTTTTGTTTGTATTGTTTATATAAATTGGTTATTCTTTTATAACCAATCTCCTCTCCTGCAACCATTCTAGCATAATCTTCGGGCATATCCCTTTTTAACCATTCTATAACTAAAGGCCCTGTCATTTCATTTGGAAAATAGGCATCGCTAACTGGAGTCATTAATGCATCATACTTTTCGGTTTCTTTACGTAGCTTTTCTAAAACATCTTTGAACTCTGGATTGTTTGCTAGATTATTTAATTGATGTGGATCTTCCTTCAGGTTATACAATTCTTCTTTTGGTTTAGTGGGTTCGAAAAATGGTTTTTGATGGTCATTTAACTTTCCTTCTTTGTATAGTGTTCGCATTACATGAACTGCTGGTCTATAAAATTCTAAATAGGCCTGATGTGCGTCGTAAGGTACTTCTGGTTTATCGTTTCTAATGTAAGACCAATTTCCAGAGGTTATTGCTCTTGACTTTTCTTCAATTTCATCCCATAAATCTCTGGCTCCGTAGGTGTATTGCCTATTAAAATCTTCTGAGAAAATTGGATTTCCTGTCATATAATCTGGTACATCGATACCTGCAAAATCAATAATTGAAGCGGTAATATCTGTAGCACTTACGACATTTTTTCTAATGTCTCCTCCTTTGAATTCACTTGGATAATATATAATGAAAGGAATTCTTAATCCTGGGTCTTGTAAATACCCTTTACCACGGATATTACAACGACCGTTGTCCCCTATAAAAATGACTATGGTATTGTCTGCCATGTCTTTTGCTTCAAGTTCTTTAAAAATCATACCCACTTCATTATCCATATACTCAATTTGATCTAAATACTTTGCCCAATCTAATCGGATCGCTGGATGATCTGCCATATAAGGCGGTAATGTTAAAGTTTCTGTATCTATGGGGTGTTTAGATTCATTTCTAACATCATCCCACCAGTCTCCTCTATGTGTTACAACCAATTGTATTTGAGCAAAAAATGGCTCATCTTCCTTTTCAAACGTATCGTACTTATCGAATAACCCAAATTGTGTTTTTCCATCCCATGGTCCTAAAGGTTCATGTTTAAAATTCACATCTATTTTTCGTCCTTTTCCTTTAACACCATGATGACCTAAAATAGTCGTGTACCCTGCATCTCTTAATAATGATGTAAATGGTTTAAATTGAGGGTCTAGTGGCACTTCTCTATTGCTTCTATGATGATGGGTATTTGTTTTAACCTGATGTGTCCCAATCATCATCGCCGAACGACTTGGAGAGCATATAGGATTTGTTACAAATGCATTTTTAAACAAAACACCTTCTGAGGCCATTTTGTTTAAATTGGGTGTTTTAACATCTGGCATACCATAGCATTCCAAATCGGTACTCATATCTTCTGCCATCAACCAAATGATGTTTGGCTTTTTGTTTTCGGTTTTAACCTCAACAATATTGGAGTTTGTCTTGTTTTTACATGATAAAACAGTGCATAGAATTAGTCCTGATAGTATTACTCTTTTTAATGATTGCATAGTACATTTACTTTTTGAACAAGCCTCCTGCATTAGGATAATGCTCGTTTTTTACACTTTCCTTTTGAAATATCTGATTCATCTGTTCTACTATTTCTGGATGCTGATTCGCAACGTCATTAGTTTCAAATAAATCTGTCTCTAAGTTATATAATTCTGTTTTATTAGCTGCTGCGGTTCTAACGGCCTTCCAATTACCCATTCTAGCGGCTTGAGCCATACTTTTATGGTATCCGCCTTCATGTATTTCCCAATACAAATGGTCATGTTTTTTTTGAGGATTTCCGAGTAATTCTGGTAATATAGAAATCCCATCTGTTTGTTCTGGGATTGGTATATCTGCCAGATCTGCAAGCGTTGGCATAACATCATAAAAAGCAGCTTGTAAATCCGTAGTTGTACCTTCTTTAATTTTTCCTTTCCAGTAAGCAATCATTGGTACTCTAATCCCACCTTCATAAAGGGCCCGTTTGTAACCTTTTAATCCACCAGAGCTATTAAAGTACTCATTGTCATGATAATTTTCTTTGTGTGGTCCATTATCACTAGAAAATATAATCAACGTATTTTCTAACTCTCCACTTTTTTTTAGTTTGTTAAATAGTCTTTTAATTTGAGTATCTAACATCGTGATACGAGCTGCATGACGCCTCTCTATTTCTAACCATTCTTCAGTTTTATCCTCATACAGATCTGTTTTTTTCAAAAAGAATTCATGGGCATGAGGTATTCTGTAAGACATGTATAAAAAGAAAGGTTTGTCGTTTTCTTTTTTATCTAAATAATCTAGAGCAAAATTTGTTCTAAATTCATCTAAACATTTATAATTATTGTAATTGTAAAAAACAGAATCTTCGTCATTATTGACCCAATGTTCACGTTCATCTAAAAGGTTTCCTTTTTTTGTTACACCCCATTGTTCTTGTACTGCGTAATCAAAGCCTCGGCCTTTAGCCCATGTTGACATGTCTTCTGGAACTCCTAAATGCCATTTACCTATCATGGCTGTTTGGTAGCCAGCATCTTGAAGCATTTCTCCAATGGTTATTTCGGTTTTATGCAATGGCACTCTCCCTCTTTTTCCATTTATTAAACCACCATTTGCACGTATTGTGGCATGCCCTGCATGTTTACCTGTCATTAAAACAGCTCTTGATGGAGAACATACGGAAGTTCCTGCATAAAAATCTGTAAATCGAAGACTTTTTGATGCTAATTCATCTAAAAAGGGTGTCTTGATATCTTTTTGTCCATAACTTCCCAATTCAGCATAACCCATATCATCTGCTAATAAAAAAACAATATTGGGTTGTTTGCCTGTATATTTTTCTTTAGACTGAACAACAGTTTCTCCTTTTTTTTCGATTTTATCACAGGCTTTGAATATGAACAATCCTACTATTGCTATGGTAATTTTAAATAATTTCATTTTTATTTATTTGATTTAATATGTTGGGACAGCTTCTTCTTCCCATTTGGATAAATTATTTTTAAGTTCTATTTCAATTTCCAATCCATGATCTATTAGATTGTTTTTTTCACTTATATCTTTTTCTATGTTGAATAATTGAAATTTATCTGAATGGTATTTAATCAATTTCCAATAACCAGAAATGACTGCAGCATACTGATCTTCATAACTTCGAAAGAAATATAAATTACGTGCTTTAAAATTTTCACCTTTTAATAAAGGCATTAAGCTTATCCCTTGAATCTGTTCATCCTTACATGCCTTCCCTGAAGCTATTTCAATTAAAGTAGGATACAAGTCTATGGATTGCACTGGAACATTTGATTCTGAATTTGGCTTTGTTACACCAGGATAATGAATCATAAAAGGCACTCTTGCACCGCCTTCTCCTAAGGTATTTCCGCCTTTTTTACCACCACTAAGCGGAGCATTACTGTACGCTCCCCCTTGATCTGATAAAACAATAATTATTGTATTATCAGCAATTCCTTTGTCTACTAAAGCTTTTCTAACTCTACCTACAGACGCATCCATTGCTTCAACCATAGCAGCATGATGTGCATACCTACCTTCTAGTCCTGCATCATGATATTTTTTCAGCAAGTCTTTTCTTCCAATGGAAGGACTGTGAACAGAGTAATACCAAAAGGATAGCATAAATGGTTGGTTTTTATCGTAATTTTCAATAAAATCTACAGCACCATCAGTTAATACATCTGTAAGATAATCTCCTTCTTTAACTCCTGATTTTAGGAAGCCTTTAGGATCGTCTTTTTCTTTAAAAAAAGGATAATAATAACTTTTTGGATGCCCAGCATTTGTAGCACCAAATTCTGCATCGAAACCCTGATCTACAGGATAACGCCCTGTATGTCCCAAATGCCATTTACCAATAAACATATTGTAATACCCATATTCTTTTAACCGTTCTGCGTATGTAATTTCATCTAATGGCATATAGTTTATAGAAGGCATCTGTACAGGATCTGTTGGCCATAAGCTAAATTTTGCCTCAGGATTATTAGGATCTATCGATATATGCCTTACCATCTGTCCTCTTACAGCTTCTTTTCCTGTTAAAAGTGAATATCTACTAGGACTGCATGTGGGTGTTGGAATATATGCTCTTTGAAAATCTAAGCTTTCTTTCTTTAACTGATCTAAATTTGGTGTATTAAAAGTATTATTGCGATACCCAATATCAGACCACCCATAATCATCAATAAATAACAATACAATATTGGGTTGTTTGATTTCTTTCTTGATTCCTGAAGTAGTTTTTTTTTCTTCAGAATGTTCACAACCATATGAAAAAACTAATGAGCTAATGAAAAATAGCATAAATAAAAGATAACTTTTTAGCTGCATTATTTAGTTAATTTTTAGTCATTAATTGTAAATGATAAAAGTATCGGAAATTAAACTTATTTAGGTTTCTGTAAGTTTTTAAGGTGTGTCTCATAGTAATTTTAAAGACACTTCTCTATAAAAATTGGTAATTAGGAACAATTTTCAATCTTGATTCATTTTATACTTTTACAATTTAAGCTTATTGATTATGATATACTTCCAGAGCATAAAACACTAAACCAGGGTCTAAAAATGAAAGTTTTACTTCAACTTCTTTATCTTCATCAGAATTTATAATTAAATCATCAAATACATAGCCTCTTAAACATGGTTCGTCTTCTAAACGTAATGTGGTATCGCACCCCCTTATATTATGATTTGTTCCTTCTTGATGCAAATCAAAAACAGTCGTTTCCTTATCATTAATTGTTATAGCACAACGCAGTTTACCACTCTCAGAAACAGCATGACTTGGTAAGAACATTGGTCTTAACCAATTCTCCCCTTTTTTTATATTTACTTTAAATTCAATACCAGGAGCTTCTGTAGGGGTTTCAATCGACTCGATGTTATGTGGATACATATATGCTGCTTCTCCATAAAAACTTAAGCCTTTTACTATCTTTATCTTAGTATTATTTACTCCAGAATACTTTTTATAAGCATTGCTTAAAGTAAACACATTATTTGGTTCTTGTAGTATAGGGTAAAATGGTATATCATCGGCGGTATAAAAAATTTGCTTCACCTCTGCGTTTAACTCATTTGCATTAATTTTAAGCTTGTAACTGGCTGGATCCATACGCATTTCTCCTACTTCTTTCCAAGACCAATTTTTCCCCCATAAAGATTGATCTGTTTTAAACTCATAGTGCCTATCTATTTCAAACTTAAAAACATCATCTTTTGGTTTTGGTGTTTTATATAAAACATTTAATTTCCAAACGGCTCTATTTACAGGGAATTCATAAGAGGCGTAGCTATTTTCAAGAAGTTTCGCATCGGTTCCTTTAACAGTTAATTTGTTATCGACAATTTCCATAGCTCCATGTAATTTAGCATCTTTTGGTTCAAACATGTATGTTGGTAAACCATCATGCTTTCCAATCATTTTTTCTGTAAATACTAATGGCTCTCTTAAAACTTGGATACGACGCACATGATATGTCATAAAATTTTTCCATTTCCCATCACTTGCATTGTTATATAAATCGTCTAGTCTTAAAACCTCTTTGTATGCTATTTTAGCTTCTTCACCCAAACTCAACGCTTTTTCAACATGTCCTTTAGAAGCTTCTATAAAGCTCAACCTCGCCTTTAGAATTTTATCCGCATGATATTTAGATGCCATAACTTGATAATACACTAAATGTATGAATGCTGTTTGCAATGACTTTGGTATTTTTTCTTTTAACGCCAATGCTTTTTGAGCGATGTTATTATAATCTTCTAATCGTTTATAAAGTTCATTTAAAGGATAGTTAATATGTCCTAAATGTTCTGGTTTTCCTCTAAAAGATAAACGGTAATAGACGTTTAAAACATTCGCTATTTCTTCACCGTAATCATTTCCAAAAGTATTATTCGCCCAATTAACAACCCATTTATCAGCATTCTCTGGATTCCATTTTTTAACATCCCATGCAAGATCCATGAAAAACTCCAATTCTTTTTCGCAAGCTTTGATATCTCCTACATTTAAAACCCATAGCTTATTAATGCCATTTTGGTAGGCCTTCTCCATTTCGTAGGCAATTAACTGTGGTTGAATAGAACTTAACCATAAATAATCACTCCAATATGATAAATGATAGTATAAACCATGACCCCCAGAACGTTTTAACTCTTCTTTTGTTGGTACTTTTCTTAAATACCCCTGATTATCTTCTGTCCAACAAATAGTAACATCGTCAGGCACTTTTAAACCTTGATCATATATATATTGAACTTCTTTATAGGGAATAAATACTTGTGGTACTTCTGTGGCATTTTTACCTGTATGTTTTTCTAAAATATGCCTTTGGTCTTCAAAAATGGATTCTAGCTGATTTGCTAATTTTTTAAAATCGCCACTTCCTGCCATTTGATCATCATGAATACCTCGCATTCCAATGGTATAAACATTTTCATACTTACCTCTTTCTTCAACGCAACTGTCCCAAAACTCATTTACTAATTCTTTATGGGTAAAATAATTCCATTTTTCAACGCCATGTTCCCACTCTACATAATTATTTCTAAGCATAGGTTCTGCATGAGAAGATCCACCAATAATGGCATACTTATCTGCTAAAATTGCGTTTTCTGGAAAAGCATTAAATGCTTTAGATGCTCGATGCATAGCGGGCCATAAGTAATTTATGCGCAGTCTTAGCATGAGTTCAAAAACTTTCTGATATGTTTTCGGTCCAAAGTTTTTAACTTCTTTATCAAAAGTTTTTTTAATCCATGGTCTTAACGACCAATCTTCATCATTAATAAATATGCCCCTGTATTTTATACTTGGAGAAGCAATAAAACTTTCTTTAGAAGTATAGTAAATCGACTTTTGTTGTTTTGGAGTTACATCTGCCCACCATTCCCACGGAGATACGCCCATATCTTTAGATATTTTAAGTATACCGTATGCTGCTCCTCTCCTATCACTGCCAACAATAACTAATGCTTCTTTTACATTCAAAAAAGGGTTTTTAACTAAAAATGTATGAGAAGCTTCCCATTTACCTTCTAAATAAGCGGCATTTATTTTTCCGTCTTTTAGGAGTTGTTTTATAAACTTACTTTGAAGGGTTCCCAAAATTATTAATCTGTTAGATGTAATGACAGTGTTTACTATTTTTGGTGATGATCCAACAATCTTTTTAACATCAGAGGCAAACAAATCTGCGGCTACAGTCACCACAGCTGCATCCTTAGTATCAACCAAAATAGATGTTGTTTCTTTTTGATTTGCTATAAGAAACTTTCCAGTTTTTAAATCAAAACTAGAATTATTAGCTTCCGTAAAATATGTAAAGCAAATTATTAATAGTAAACTTAAATATGACCTCATAAAATTGATTAATTGGTTGATTTATTTATAAGCAAAATCTATAAAACGTATGGAACCAGCAGAAACATTTAATTTGAATGAATTTGACTTTATTTTTTTTGGTTTTATATAAATTAATAAAAATCAGAAACAATTTTTTTTGTTCCTTGTTCATAATTCCATAAGTAACTACCTGTTTCTTTGACACATTTTTCACTTATATGATGTGGTAAAACCGACACTAAAGGATACCCTGTTTTAGATTTAAACAGCTCTAAATGCTCAAGGTATTTTTTCTCAGTGATAGCCCTCACATCATTCCCTCCTATATGATCAAGATTAACACCTCTTCCTGGGGATGATTTCAGACTTATCTCATAATGTGTTTTCACTCTAGCTTGCCAATCGTATGCATCATTTAACCAAACATCATTCGTTCTAATAACATCGGTAAATTTTGTAAAGAATATGTCTGGAACATGAAACTCCATCTCAATATTTTTATCAATCAATTTTGCAGCTCTATATAGCTCTTTATGAATATGAAGCATATCCGATTTTGTATTATAAGACATATCGATTTTAAATTTCTTAACGCCTAAACTGTAAAATCTGTGAATGACTTCTGAAGCATATTCAAAAATATCAGCTTTAGGATTTAACCATCTAATACCTTTGGTATAATCCTTTTTCCTTCCTACTTCCCAACTTCCCAACATATTGGGATATTTTTCAGCAATGATACTTGCTCCGTGAATTTTTGGAAAAGCAATCCAAAGACCAGGCGTAAATCCTTTTTCCTGAATGATATCCATTGTCTTTTTAAAGTCTGGAAACTTTTTAGAGTCTGGGTGCCATGAACCATACCCTGAATTTATCGTACCATCAGGGAACATGCCCCAACCATGATCTAAGGTCATTTTTCCTTTGGGGTACCCGTATTCTATTATTTTATCTAAGTATTTAGAAACAAAATCGTGGTTTAATAAATGAAAATGCTCTCGTGGTTTCTTAGCCTGGTATTTTTGCTCTACCCAAGTACAGTACTCTACATCTGCCCAAAAACTTGGATGGTTTTTCAAAGGACTGATATTCAAACGACTCATCATGGCATTGTTATATTTTTTCCATGAAGCATCCTTAGTACTGTTTTCTTCTATAAAAAGTTCTTGTCCTTCTGGAACATTAACCGTTAAAACTTCTTTACCATCAAAACTAAATGTCGAGTTTTCAAACCCGTGTGTCGTCATGAAACCAATAAATTTTCCGTTGGCATCTATAATAATTGGAGACCCCGACATGCCTGCTGCTGGAACCGTAAATGGATTATGGTTGAAAGCATCACTTCTATAATAATAACTATCGCCTCCTTTTTCATTTGGTTTATTAAGGCTGAAATAGGGGCAAAATAAAGGCTTCGTTACTTTTATTTTAATTATCTCGTCTCTAGAAGTATCATTTTTTAAAACTGAAACATTTTCACTATTTTGATATGATTTATTCATAGCAATCCCCGAAGTTCCAATCAGAGATAAACCACCTAAACCAATGTTTTTAATAAAACCCCTTCTATTTGTCATGATTTAAATTGAACTTAAACGGATAAGAATTACACCATGTGATTGTACAACTGCTGAAAAGCTATCTTTATAATTACCAATATCTTTTTGCCTCCAAAGGTCTCTAACAATATTTACACCCTCAACACCTATATCTTTCCAGTTTAAGGTAATTGTTTGTTCTTCATCCTTTAAATTAAATAATCCTATTGCCTTGCTACCATCAGATAGTTCTTTAACCACAATCTCTAAATTTTCATCATAATAAATAGACTTTCCTGGTACGCCTTTTGAATCCTGATTAACATCCAGAACTTCCGAGTTTGTTAACAATTTCACTGTAAATTCATCCATTCTTTCAATTGGGCAACCAATAAGCAATGGTGCAGCCCATAAAGACCATAAAGAAATATGTGAATATTGTTCATCTGCTGTTAAACGGGAAGGGATTGGGTTTTTACTTTTTGTATTTACTTCTCCAACTACCAACATATCGGGATCGGGGAAGTGTCCTGGCGCTCCTGGGAAACCATTTTCTAACCAATGTCTGTGTGCTTTCCACTCGTCTCTTATACTTTTATGGCTTCCTTTTCCATCCCATCTATCTTTTAGATCGCCGTATGTTCTAAAACAATTTACAACTTCTCCAAATAAGTTTGCATGCTCTAGCGGCGCTGTATTAGAAATAGAATATATAATATCTCTTCCACTATTTTCCAGTGCCTTTGCCATCCTTATCGTACTTGCAGGTTCGTTCGGATTCCAATCATATTTTAAATAATCTATTCCCCATTCAGCCCATTGTGCTGCATCATTAGTGTCAAAGGTATATTCGGCTACTCGTATGTTAATTCTCTCAGATTTTAAATCTCTATCATCCATAGATTTATCCCAATAACCATTTTCATTTGCACTAGATCCTCCAACGCGACCTGCATATGTGGTAATCCACGGTGAAGAGTATATACCTACTTTTAAACCCATGCTATGGATTTCATCACACATGGATGCCACATCAGGGAATTTTATTGAGTCTGCTAAAATACCATTATGTTTGCCTCCTCTATGTGACTGCCAACCGTCATCCATATTAACATAAGACCACCCATAATCCTTAAGCCCTTTACCAACCATGGCTTCCGCTGAGGCTATTACGTTTTTTTGGGTAACATATTCTCCCCAACAGTTCCAACTATTCCAACCTAAAGGAGGTGTTAAACAAATGGTTTCTCCTACTTTTATTTTGAAGTTCTTTTTGGCTGCTCCCAAATGATTCGTTACAACCAAATTAATATCGTAGTCTTGATGCTTTTTATCTTCGATTGTACCGCTAATAACTCCAGATTCACTATTAACAATTAAGCCCTCTGGTAGGTTTTCAACTGAAAATGCTACGGGTTTTTTACCTGTTGCAGGAATGGTATATAAAAAAGGTGAATTTGGTCTTACTCCAAAAACTGAAGGACCATGAATTTGTGGTTTGTCACCTACTTCGGGTGTTAAAATATATTTACCTTCTTCTTTCTTGGGGCTGTAGGTTTCGGTCTCAATTTTTGGACCACAAGAAGAAACTATTAATAAAAGACCTACAAGTTTTAATACTGATTTTGAAATATTTTTAAATAGCATAGTAAATTTATTTATTACACGAAGAAAAATATAAACCACGAAAAACATGTCTGCATGAGTTTAATTGATGTGCCTCATAGTAACTATGATAATTTAAGGACATTAATCTATTCAAAAAGAATTGTTTACAAATAAGTAAGAAATAACCTTCAATAAAAATAAGAGGTAATAACTTTAAAGTTATTACCTCTTATCAATAAATCTATTAATCAGTATTGTTAAATATATGTGAGAGACTTGTATTTTATAACGCAACTTTCACAGTCGCATGTCTGCTATTTTTAGAAATCCTTACAATATAAACACCACTAGATAAGCCAGTAGCTTTTACTTGCTGCCCCGTGATAGCATATACTGCATCTAAGTCAGCTCCTTTAACAGTAATTTCTCCGTCTCTAGCAAAAACTGTAGCACCCTCAATAATATTAGACCTTGTAGATAATGTTGGGTCTGGACCAATTGAAAATTCATAAAGTCTAAACACATCGAAAGCAGGTGATACGCCATCATCCTGTGCTAATGATACAGTTAATTCTGAAAGCGTAGCTCCATCAGTAAATCCTGGAGTTGCTTTTAGTATTGATCTTGAAGAAGTACTTGTAGGAATTGTAAATTCCTGTGTTTCAATCGCCCCTCCATTTTGTTTGTAAGATACTATCCATTTCGAAATTTCTGGAGTTCTAGGTGTTGCAGTTACACGCCTTACATCAAAATAAATAACATCGGTCGAAGACAATGTACCTGAATAAGTCCCCGTATAATCAAATCTTCCCAACTCACCACCACTTCTTGTTTGAACTTTCACATTGTCTATTTGCTCTGCATTATCAAATATTGCAAGTGAACCTGTAATTCCATCAGTTCTAAGACCATTTATCCATTCATTTTCATTTGGTGTAGTACCAAAACTGGTTGACACGACTTGTGCATTGTAACTTAATGTTCCAATGAAGCAAAATGCCATTAGTAAAGTAATTTTTTTCATAAGTTCTTAAATTTTATCAATTGTTTATTCAAAAATATAAGACTTAGCTTAAGCTTAAGTATCTATAAATAAATTATGTGTACCTCTAAATATATTTTTAATGTTTTATACTATAATTGATTAACTACCTCAACAAAATAGACCTCATGAGGTTTTAAAATTGGGTTTGAGCTCACTTCTATACCTTTAATAATATCTATACATGTAAACGGGCTATTGTCCTTTAACCTTATTTTTAAACTGGCGTCAGACTTACCTACATTAACGATTGACAAAACATCGTTACCCTTTTTATTTTTAACCACTTTCCAGACACATCCTTTTTTATCTACTTTATTAGATTCTTCAATTATTATATTGGATAATAACCCTTTTTCTTCAATTAAAGCTATTGCTTTCTCTTTAACTTCCTCTCTAGAATCGAGTCTTATTAAACTTCCTTTTCCTGATTTCAAAGTTTTAGTGAATGGTATGCCGTATTGATTATTTTTTAAACTTTCGGTATCGATTATAACAAGACCTCCTTTATCAAGATAGTCTTGAATGGCATTGAATTCTTTTTGTGTAATAAAGGGTGTTTTATGTATTAATACGACGTCCCAATCATCATGCTTCTGTTTTTCTAAAATATTTTTGGTAACAAAGCCTAATGGTATGCCTTCAAAATGTAAGGCTTCATAAAGATGATAGATATCATCCATATGATTTTCTTTGTTTATTGCTGATGTTTTTGAATAAAAAATACGAATTGGTTTTCTTTGGCGCTGCATGGCCATAATCTCTTCTGCATTGGCATTTAAATCTATTAAAGTTCTTGATACCTCATTAGTTATTCTAGGTTGTTGGCTGTTTGAACCAGCATAGCCATTTCCAGATCTTTTTGGAATGGAACCATCTTCTCTTCGAGGCCAAAACCATATTTGACTCGCCGTCATTCCATAAGTATGTGCCAACCAAAATGTAGCCCTTGCATACTGAGGATCTAAATACAAATTTCTTGATCTTCCTGTCGATAGATAATGTAGTTCAGAATTAAAATTGATTTTTTCTGGACTCACCGATTTCATGAAGTCAAATCCCATACATAATTCTCGCCATTCAAATGCATAATGAGCTTCCCATTCGTATGGTGCCCCCCACATTCTATTATGCTCTGCCCCTGAGTCATTTCCAATAATACCACTCATTTCTGTAAGCGACTCTAAATCTATACCATGAGCTCGTTTATTTTCTGTCCATAGATTAGGCATTATTTTTAAATGTACTTTAGCTTCTTTATCATATTTTCTAATCTCAGATTTTAAAAACTTATACCACTCTGTTACACGGTACATATTAAAAAGCGACCAATCATACCACATCGGCGTTCCTCTAAGATTCGTATCTATAGGTATTTTTATAGTTACTTTCCTAAAGTTGGAAAAATTTGTGTCCCATAAAGTATTTAACGACGTTATATTTTGATGTTTTTCTTTCAACCAACTTCTAAATTTATCCTTGGTATATTCTGTTACTGGTCCAGATGCCCAAGCTAATTTATCGCCTGTTTTTTGGGTAAAAAAATGAGGCTCGTTACATAACATATATCCCAATTCTGAAAATTTTCTACCTGCTGTATATGGTACTACCGCTTTTATTAGTTTTTTCTGAAAATCTTTAGCTCCAGGGTTATCTATATCGTAAATAGTATATCTATCTGTTGGTAAAATAAGAGAGTCTCCATACTTTTTAAGAGCCCATTTAGGAGCCGATTTATGATTTAAGAATATAAAGCCTAGAGAGCCATTAGACTTATTTATTAATTTACTCCAAATTCCAGGTATTAAAGTACCATCTTTCTTCACATAAGAAGGTGTCATAAAAAACCCATCTTGATCACCATGATACTCTGTTAGTCTTTTTGTATTAGGCTTCCATGTATAATCTGCTAAAAATACGGGTCTTTTGTCAAAAGTTAATTGATCTCCCTCTACACTAACCTTTCTCCAGTCTATTTTTGGGGATGGTTTTCTAAAAACTTGTTTATCGAGTAATAATTGTAAATATTCTATTGCCTCATTTAACATTAGTACAACATCTTTACGCTCAAAATCGGGAAGCTCTTTTGCCTTTTCTAGAGCTTGATCTTTATACAAAGCCATTTTTTTAAAATATGCTTCGTTTTCTTCAATATTTTTTTCATCCCAATTAGCATAAACCAAAAAGATCTCTGCAGTTCTCACTGTTGTTTTTTCTTTTAATACATCAATACCTTTTTTTTCTGCTTTTTTTATAAGTTTTTCAAGATTATTTATCTTTTCTTTAGCTTCCTTTTCTAGTGATTGTGCAGAAGTAAAAATCCCAATAAGTAAAAAAGTAAAAAGAATGCCTTTTTTTAGTATTGAAACAAATTGTGTTTTATTTTTTAGTTTCATGTTCTATAAACAAATATTACAACATCAAATTAATAACAATTAGGTGAGGTTGTTGTTTCTCTCTGTTTATTATATGTATCTCTTGGTTTATTCTGAGTGAATTAAAAGAATTGCTAAAGATTTACCCCTGTACCTTGTAAAGAACTATCGTGTTCCCACATAATTAACCAAGGATCTTTGGTTTTACGCTGAAAATCTCTCATTTTAGCTTTCATAGATTCCAAAATGTCTTTATAATTATCATCCCTAGCTAAATTATTAGATTCACTAGAATCTATTGATAAATTAAATAATTCGAATTCTGGTCTAAACAGATAGTCTTTCACAGTACGATTTCCAAAATATTTCTCATCATTTCTATAAATAGCTTGCCATGTAGATGCTGCCCATAAATCTGAAGCAAAGGGATAATCCAATTGATAAGCGATATTCCAAATTAATTTGTAATCATCAGCAATTACAACACGCATGGGGTAATACATGGTGATTTCATGAAATGTATGTGATGCATAAATTCGGTTCCATCCATCTACACTTTCATGATCTATGATATTCTTGAAAGACTTACCATGAAAAGTATTGGTATCATAATTTACCTGTGCCATATCTAAAATTGTAGGTGTTAAATCTACCCATGAAATTCTTGCCGTATTTGTAATACCTTTTTTCGAATTTTTAGGGTTTTTAATAATACATGGCAATTTAATTCCTGGTTCATAAACTGTAGTTTTAGCACCTGGAAAAGCCATTCCGTTATCTGAGATATAAAACACTATGGTATTATCTATTTTTCCTGAGTTTTTTAAATGAGTCATCAACTCCCCAAAGCCTTGATCTATTCTAGAAACACTTTGGTAATATTGTGCAATTTCTTCTCTTGTTTGCTTATTATCTGGTAAAAACTCGGGTACTAACACATCTTCGGGTGCATATGTAATTTGATTCACGCCTTTATAGCCTTTTGCTTTATTTCCAAAGGAATTCGGTGTATCCCACTCTCCACCAGGAATAAGTGGCTGTCCTCGATGCGGATCATCTGTACAGAAATATAAAAAGAAAGGTTGTTCTGAATTTAAAACATCAATACAAGCATTTGCCATTTCTACTGTGTTTCTTGGATTTGCCTTTAAAACTTCATCAAATTTATAGACACTTTCTGGAGCTACATGATATTTGCCAATTCGTGCAGTTAAATAACCTGCTTCAGACAATCGGTTTGAAAGTGATTTAACCTCATCATAAGTACTAAAATGATGGTAATCGTGAACATGCCCATAAGACCCCGTGGCGTGCCCATATAACCCAGATAATATTACAGATCTGCTGGCAGCACAGCTTGCACTGGTACAATAGGCATTAGTAAACTTGACACCTTCAGAAGCTAATTTATCTAAATTTGGCGTTTTTATTACTGGATTCCCATAACAGCCTAATGCATCGATTCCATGATCATCGGCCACAAACAATATGATATTGGGTGAATCTGATGCTGATCTGGATTCTTTTTCTTTATTCTTCTTTGATTCAGTACAACTTAGGAAGCATAAGAATACATATATTGTAACAAGGAATAGCTTATTCATAACTTAGTCTTAATTTTAAACAAAATGTTATTTTAAAATTTTAAGCCTAAATTATTTAGCCTAAAACTCAATTTTAAATACATAAGCAGCTTCAGACAGTCTTTTACCTTTAGTTTTTATAACTAACCCTTCACTGGTTTGCGACCAATTAATTTTATGTTTTCCGCTTATAAACTCAACAGCTTTAATCGCCTTATTTTCTATAGTACTGCCTTTAGATAATGTTTTAATTGTAAACACATTGTTATCTGGCCAATCGAGTACCGTTGCATACAAAACATTATTTTTTTGAGTAAACCTAACATCTTGAGATGTTGATATTTTATTTTTCTTCTCAGAGTGATGCCCCTTACTTACTTGTGTTGGACCTTCACCATAAATTTTCCATGGTCTGGTATCGTAAATAGCTTCACCGTTTACTTTTAACCAAGCTCCTATTTCCGTTAAAATTCTTTGAGACTCATCAGGAATAGTACCATTTGCCTTAGGACCAATATTTAATAACAGGCAGCCATTTTTACTTACAATATCAATAAGTTCGTCTATCAAATAGTTTGAGGTTTTATAATCTTCATGATCTATATATCCCCAAGACTTATAGCCTACCGAGGTATCTGTTTGCCATGGGTATTTAAAAATGGTATCCATTCTACCACGTTCTATATCCAGAACAATTAAATCTTCGGGAAAAGATTTGTTTCTCATATTTTTATTCTGAAATACAACGTCTTTGTTCCACTCTTCACCTTTACCATAGTAATACGAAAGTATTTTGGGGTGTACCGATTCAAAACCTGGTTTATCCAATCCAAAATCAAACCATAATACATCTGGTTGGTATTGGTCGATGATATCTGTGGTTCTGTTCCACCAGAGATCTAAAAACTCTTGAGATGGTTTTGATTTGTTTTTAACCGATTTCCAATATAAATCCACATATTCTGGATTGGAATTATCGTATTCTGTTTTTTTCCAATAATAATTTCGCCAATTGGCAAGATGTGACGAGGCCCCAAATTTCATTCCCTTTTTTCTCACTGCTATTGCCAATTCACCCAAAACATCTCTTTTTGGGCCCATGTTTACAGAATTCCAACGTGTGAATTTTGAATTATACATGGCAAATGCATCATGATGCTCTGCTACAGGCACTACATATCTTGCTCCCGATTTTTTAAAGAGTTTAGCCCATTTTTTAGCATTGAATTTTTCTGCTTTAAACATTGGAATAAAATCTTTATACCCAAATTCTTTATGGTTACCATATGTTTTTTGATGATACTCATAATTATTAAAACCATCGTTTTTTACATGATCTTTATAATACATGTATTTAGGATATTTTTCATCTCCTTTGGCTGGCACTGCATAAGGCCCCCAATGAATAAAAATTCCAAACTTGGCATCTCTAAACCAATCTGGTATTTTATACTGACTTCTTATAGACTCCCAATTAGCTTGGTATGTGTCTTTTGCTTCTAAAACACTAATTTCATCTTGAGAAAAAACCTGAGCAAAAATTAGTAAAAACATAGCGAAAAAAACATACTTTGAATTCATGATATTCATTGGTTTAATCTTCTAAAGTAAATTTTGAACTCAACTCACAATTACTGCTTCCTCCAACCCACAAATCGTACGCTCCAGACTCCAATGTATATTGATCATCAATATTATAAAAAGCTAAATCTGATGCTGATAAATTAAATGTGATTGTTTGGGTTTCTCCTGCTTTTATGTTTGGTTTAGCAAACTTAACGAGCTCTCTTTTAGGTCGTGAGATACTTGCAACTTTGTCATGAATATAAAGTTGTACGACTTCTTTACCTTCTCGTTTTCCAATGTTTTTAACATCAATACTTACGGTAATACTACCATCTTTTTTTAATGTATTTGATGACATTTTTAAATTAGAGTATTCAAATTTTGTATAACTCAATCCAAACCCGAATTCAAATAAAGGATTCGCATCTATATTTTTATATTTATTTTCTCTTGGTCTACCACTTATTCTATCTGAATAAAAAATAGGAATTTGCCCGTTCATTTTTGGGAATGAACACGTTAATTTTCCGCTAGGGTTTACATCTCCAAAAAGAACATCTGCAACGGCATTTCCTGCTTCAGTTCCTGGATGCCATGCTATTAAAATAGCATCGGCATAGTCCATTATAGGGGTTAAAACCCAAGGACGTCCATTAAAAATAACGGCAATAACATTTTTCCCTTTTGCCTTAGCTTCTTTAACTAACTCTATTTGAGATTTAGGAATGGTTACATCTGTAATGCAATTAGATTCCCCAAAGTTACCTCCAGATTCGCCTAAACATATTAATACCGTTTTATCATAATTACGAGATAAAGACCCATGAATAATTTGAAGTTTACCCGCTGTTTTATTTCTAATCCCTTCCTCTACAGTAACAACATTTTGATCATCTCCATTACCTATCCACCAACCTAACATGTCTTTGCTATTGGTAAATGGTCCATCTATAATTAAGCGCCCTTTTTTACCTAAAGGCAAAACGCCATTATTTTTAAGCAACACCATAGATTCTGCTCCTGCTTTTCTGGCTAATTTTCTATTCTCTTCTGTAAGTTGCACTTTATTTGATTTTTTATCATCGATATACGGATTATCAAATAAGCCTAATTTATATTTTATTCGTAATACCCTACGAACAGCCTCATCAACAACAGACTCTTTAACGTTTCCTTCTTTTACAGATTTTACTAGGTTTAAATACATATCGCTTCTCATCTCCATATCTAAACCTGCATTAATTGCTTTTTCCGCAGCTTCTTTATCATTACCTGCTATTCCATGGTTTTGCAACTCTAACACAGCATCCCAATCACTCAATGTAAAACCATCAAACCCCCATTGGTCTTTTAAAACATCTGTCATAGTGAATTTATTTGCAGATGCTGGAATACCAGAGATATCATTGAATGCTGTCATTACAGAAACAGCTCCCGCATCTACGGCACTTTTAAAGGGTGGCAAATATGTATTTAACAAGGTGTTTTTTGATATTTCTGTAAACTGTTTATCGCGGCCTCCCATTGATAAACCATAACCTACAAAATGCTTTACACAAGATCCTATGTTTTCATGTTTGCTTAAATCATTACCTTGATAGCCTTCTACCGTAGCTTTACCAAAGACTGAGTTTAAGAGCACATCTTCGCCATAGCACTCAGAAATTCTTCCCCATCTAGGGTCTCGTGACACATCTACCATTGGACTAAAGGTCATATCTATTCCATAATACCGGGCTTCTTTTGCAGCCATAGACGCTACTTGTTTGGCTAGATTTAAATCCCAAGATGCAGACAACCCCAGAGAAATAGGATATATCGTTGAAAAACCATGAATAACATCGTATGTAAAGATGATAGGTATACCTAACCTCGATTTTTCAATTGCTATTTTTTGCAAACGATTTCTTTCTGATGGCGTGTAATGCCTTTTATTAAAACTACAAAAAGACCCTACTTTTCCAGCAGCAATTTCATTTTCTACGTCTTTACTATGCTCATCTAAAACAGGTTGAGATAATTGCCCTATCTTTTCTTCAAGCGTCATTTTAGACAGGAGTGTTGTTATTTTTTTCTCGGTAACGCTATCTGTTTTCTGTGCAAAAATGTTTACTGAAATTAAACAACATACACAGAATAAAACTCTCATTAAATTCATTTTAATCTACTTACTGTATTAAACTATTATTGTTCTACAAATACTTTTTTGAATGATGCATGTATATGCTCACTATCGTGAAAGTGCATAGGAACTGCTTTTATAACAAACCAATAGGTCGCATTTGGGTCTAGTTTTGAGCCCGCATCGTAGGTCAACTTTTTTGTGCCGTTTTTCCAAAAACGCTTACGTAAAACCTTGTGTTTTTCATGGGTTTGTACATTTTCTATCTCTACCCATACATCCAAGGTTTTTACAGATTCTAATTCTACTTCAAAATCTATAACTCCAGAAGCAGGAATAGTGTCTGGAAATGTATGCGACACAATCCCATCAGAAAGTGGTTCACCATAGTTATGCACATCTATATCTTTAAACCTAGCTAAACTAGTGGCAGACTCATTTTTAGAGGTTGAAGCCATTCCTACATAAAATGTTTCATTTAAATCTATGTTTACTTCACCAACTTTTGTCCAGTTTAATCTGTTACTGGATGAGATATATGATGTTACTGTATGGTTCTTTTTCTCTAACCTTAACCAATAAGGGGCTTCTATTTTTAAGCTTTTTATGACTTCTGAATCCACACCGTCTTTTGAGCGTTGTTCTAATTTAATGCCTTCTTTTTCATCGATAGATATCATAACAAATGGCGCATCTTCTTTAAGACTATTTCGAATCATTAATCCAGACTTAGCTGAAACATTAGAAATATCCTGAGACAACACCATTACTTTTGCTGAAATATCTCCAGTCTTTTCCTGATACACAAACCTAAAAGCATCATTTTTTCCTTCTAAATTGTTACCTGTACTCTTAACTCGAATGGTATTAACAATGTCATCAAAACCTGTATTACCTTTTTTAGCTATACTTCCAATATCTATGGACTGCCAAGGTTTTGGAGGTAATGTGGCATCTGATTGTTTGTTTTCTTTATTTACAATGGATTTGATATGCTTACTAAAGCCTTCGCCATCAAAAGGCACTACTATAATTTTACTCCCATTTTCATCATTAGCGCCATCTTGTCCTTTATGTACATCTATAACCGAAAAATTAAAGGCTTTCACTTTACCTTCTTCTGTATAAACTGTAGGTCGTTGTACAGTAAACCATTTCTCTATGGTACCATCTTTATGTCTAAAAACACCTGTATGTCTTTCAAATGCTTTTCCTCTGCTTTTCCAATTATGAATACCGTCTTCTGATGTAAGGTGATATGTGGTATCACCACCTCCATAATGGTTGACTACAATATGGTATAAGCTATCGCTATACCAAACCGTTGGGTCTTCCATTTTAAATTGAGGTAATCCTTTTACTCCCAACCATGCTTTGTCTGAGAGCATTTTATAAGGCCCTAAAATACCGTCGTCACTTATCATTGTTACACAATGACGTGCAATCATCATATAGCGCCCATCTGGCCTTAAAATAATCATGACATTGGCTAGGTTTCCAACACCTTTACCTCTTAGTGCTCCATCGTCTAGCTCGTTATAGCGTCCCCATCCAGGGTAATATCCATTGGGGTTTATCTTGAATTCGCCTAATAGCTCAAAAGGTCCATAGGGATTATCGGAGACAAAAACTTGACCTGGAACAACTTCACTTGTTACTATAGCGTAACGTCCGTCGTGCATACGCAAGCCTATAACATTATGCCCTTTACCTTCTTTCCACTTTGGCCAGGTTAATCCTAAATCTTTATAAGGTCCGTACAGATTATCACTAACGGCATGCACTCCTCTAGAATCTTTTGTCCATCCCTGACCATGATGAAATCCTTGTGACCATCTGCTGGCATACATATGATACTTCCCTGAATCATCTTTAACTACTTTTCCATCCCAATAGCACCAATTTTTTAAAGTAGCATCTTCTAAACCATTAGCAGTATCTCTTGGTATTACCGCAGCATCTCCCCAAATACCTTCTGTTACTAAAGGTGCCTGTTTTTCAAAAGGCAAGAAAAAATCTATAAGCGTTCTTGTTTTCTCTTGTACAATTTCTTTTTCTGGCTCTCGCTGGCACTGAAAAAATAATACGGTCAGAACTAAAATACTTATAACACGGCTCATAAAAAACAAGTTAGGTTCTACTTTCTTTTTAGTTTTTCACTAATTTAAATTGTTTCACTTCGCCCTCTAAAGTGACATTGACAATATATATACCCGTAGGTAACTTATTCATTTCACGAATATTTATTTCATAAAAATCACCTCTTTTTGCACTTGATATTTTTAAATCAAGAATACGTTTTCCTAAAATATTAAACATGCTTATTTCTGGCGACATGCTATTTTCTGTTCCATCTACCCTTAAAGTTACTTCACTTTTGAAAGGATTTGGATAAATATCATCTTTGAAAGCCATTCTTTTTGAAAAAGCACCTTCACATGTAACTCCAGACTTAACTTCAACAATATCTCCTCCTTCTGCAGAAATTCTAAATGATTTATTTGATGTTTCCAGAACCTCTTGTCCATTAACCAAAACTTGAAAAGGAGCTGTTCCTTCTGAAATATCGACTGCAACAACACTTGATTTAACAGATGTAATTTTTGCCGTAAGTGTTTCTCCTTCTTCTACTGTTAAATTAAAGCATTGCTCAACACTATTATCTGTATTTAAAACACATAATTCATATGAATCAGGGACTAGATTTGGTATCGTTGTCGTTTTGGTAAAGTCATAATCAGTACCATTAATACTAGCTGTATAATTACCTGTATCTCTAGCTGAAACTTCAATCATCCCATTATCTTTATCAGGACATGTCTCTCCTGTAACCTTTATAGTATAACTATCATCTCCCACATAAAACTTACTTACATCTAGAAGCAACACATCTTCTGGCTTCATAACAAATTCATTCTCTAATGCCGTACCATCCACCATATTTTTAATGGCTAATTTTGGATTTCCAGTTAAGGATAAATTAATTGTTGCATCTGTAATCCCGAGATTAATTAATGCCACAACTTTTCTTCCATCGTTCATTTGTACAGAACGATGTAGTACTCCTTGAAAATCTCCTCCCTGGGTATTTACTTCTTCTACTTTTACAACAGGTCTTACTCCTAAACTTTCTATTTCTGAAATGGTTCTAGTTGCTAAATTTGCGGTTGAAGCAACTACTAGTTTACCTCCTCCTGCTGTTAATTGTGTGCTTAAATTATTCCCATATTCATCTTTAACAATACTACCACTATCCATTATTATAGTACCTCCATTATTCAAATATGTTTGTAAAGAGTTAAACTCGTCTGTTGTTACATTAGGCGTATTTCTAATTACAATGACATTCCAATCTCTATTATTTTGGGTATCAATAATGTTAGCTGTAGCAAATCCTATTTTATAATCATAGAAAAATAAATCGCCATATAACTGCTGAATTTCACCTTCCATATAATCTATATCACTAATAGCAGATGTTTCAGAATAAAACACTCTGATAGGCCTGTCCATATCTTGAAGTTTAGATAGCTCTTCTCCATGTGCAGTCATTTCTAACATAGCTAAATGTGTCGTATGAAGCGTTTGCGGCATCATATCTACATAAGCGACACCTCCTAATCTTAAAACACCATTAGAATTTCTTCCCCATTCCCAACTATTTACAATATCCATACCTTGAATAACTGCAAACCAATGTACGGCATTTAGATAAGACGGTTCTAAAAATAAATTTCTAAATCTTCCCCAGCCTGTGAAACCAGATTCTGAATTATAATTAATAGCATTAGGTAAAATTGAAGATAAAAAGTCAAAGGTTATTGCTGTATTTCTCCATTCTAAGGCATAGGTATTCATCCAATAATCGGATACTGATGCTCCATTCCATGCTTCAGAATTAGCTGAGTTTGCATCATTACCAATAATTGTACTTGTTGTGGTTAAATATTCGAAATCCAAACCATGTGTACGCCTTCCTTGGGACCACATAGTTGGTATCAACTTTAAATGCGTTTTAGCATTTGGATCGTGCGTTTTTATAGTAGCATTTAAAAAATCGTACCATTGATTTACTCTTTCCTGATTAAAACGTACCATGTCGTACCAACGTGCAGAACCTTGAGTTGCTAGATTAGAAATAGGTGTTTGAAACGTGTTTCCTGCTTCTATGAAATCAGTAAAACTCGTACTCCAAAGCGTGTTTAACGTCCCTATATCGCCATGTTTATCACTTAACCAAGTTCCAAATTTTGCTTGTGTATATGGTGTAGGATTTACAACTGCCCATGTGCCATCTATATTCCAATGTGGTTCATTAGTTAAAAGGTACCCAAGTTTACTATGGTTACCTTCCTTCATATGTGGTACGACCAGTCTAAAAAAGTCTGCATGATATTCTTGTGTTTTAGGATGATCTATATCAAAGCCCGTATGTAAACTAAACCCATCTACAATTTCTGGATAATCATTTTTTATATAATCTGGTATGGCTACATTTTTTTGCGAAAGAAAGCCCACGCCAAAATCTCCTGGCTGTGAAAAACCTTCAAGATCTCTTTTGGTAGCCGCCTTCAAAACAATTTCACCAGATCCATTTTTTTCCATATCAGCAGGACGAATAAAAGCACCTCCTATACTTCCAAAATATTCTTTTAGATTAATGCTTCCAGCTCGTTCTGGTTTAAATACCCAATCTGCTAGAAATACAGGATTCCCATCTTGTTCTATATGTGTACCATTGATATCTAACTTTGTATAATCTGGGTTAAAGGTTGCTTTTCTTACAATATCACCTGCAATCACTTTGGTAAGTGTTTCTATACCTAAATCTAGAAGCTTAACCACTTCAGTACGCTCAAATTCTGGAAGAAGTTCAGCCAATTGGCGATCTGTGTAATTATCACTAACCCCTTTTGGTAAAGCTATTTGGCTAGCAAAAATAGTTTCATTATAATCAATGCTATTTTCATCTCTATCTGCATAATATATGAATACTTCTGCAACTCTTATACTCATTTTTTCTCTGGTTGCATCAAAACCTTGATTTTCAGCTGATGTAATTAAAGCATTTAGCTCATCTATTTTAGCCAAAGCTGTTTCTTTGGTAGTTTGGGCAAAAACAGTATTTGCCATTAAAAGTATTAAAACTGTTTGTAAAATGTAGTTTTTTATTAATTTCATAACGCTATTTTTGTATTATTACTTTACACTTAGATTGTATGCCTTCCGAGTTTTTAACCTCAATAATAGTCTCCCCTTTTTTTAATGCGTATACCTTGCCTAGCACTTGGTCTACCTCTGCTATTTCATTGTTTTTTGTAGACCAAAATATTTTTCTATACCATGCATTTTCTGGTAATACTTCTGCATTTAATTGATAGGTTTCTCCAACTTTGAGATGAATTGTCGTATCTGAAATTTTAATTGTATTAGCCCTTACAAATGGTCTCTCTAATTCAGCTTCTTTTTGAGTACTTTGTATTTTACTTTTCCAATCTTTATCCTTTGGCAATAATGCTAAATTAAATCGATAACCATCCTCTATAGTCAATTGTTTATCTGGCACATACTCAAACTCTAGAACGCCATACCCTTTAACAAGTTTGTTTACAGAATTGTATGGTTTCCAGGTAGAAGTATTATGCATCCCAAGGGTAATCTTTCTTTCTTGAGCACATTCATACTCAACTTTCACCTTTACTTTCTGAGATTGTGGTATCGAATCAGGTAAGTTATGTGTGTAGATAATATCTGTTTTAGGAAGACCTAATGTATGTACATCTAAGTCTTTAAATCTTGCAATGTTTAAACTGTTTTCATTTAAAGATGAGGCTACTGCACCTACATAAAACGCACCATCAAGGTCTATATTAGTTTCATCTATTTTTTCCCAGTTGAACATGTTGGTTTGTGAAAGATATGTTGATACTTTATTGCCTTGCTTAACCATTCTAATCCAGTAAGGGGCTACTATTTTTTTTGAAACAATAGTTTTAGCAATTTTACCTGCTCTTTTATCTAAACTAAAGCCTTTATTTTTTTCTATAGCAGCACATAGCGATTTTGATTTTGGTTTTAAATTTTGACGAAACATTAAGCCTGCTTTAATAGCATCTGGGGTAACATCATGAGACATTATTAAGGTACTCGCTACAACATCTCCAGACATTTTTTTGTAAACAAACCTACATGCATCCGTTTTTTTGTTAAATGAATTTCCTGAGGCTTTTACTCTAATCGTATTAAACTCTTCACTATAACCTGTATTTCCTTTTACTTTAGGGTTCCCAATGTCAACAGATTTCCATTCTGCTGGTGCTGGTGTAGCATCGGCTTTTGCATGCTCTTCATCTAAAATTGCTTTCATATGCTTACCAAAGCCATTGCCATCAAAAGGAATTACAATTACTTTACTACCGTGATTATCATTCCCGTTATCTTTTCCTTTATGTACATCTATTACAGAAAAATTAAAATGACTTATTTTATTATCTTCTACATATACCGTGGGACGCTGAACGGTAAACCATTCATCAATATCGCCATTGGTATATCTAAAAACTTCAGCATCATGTTCAAAAGCAATCCCTCTGTTTTTCCAATTATGAATACCATCTTCTGAAGTTAAATGGTACGTTTCATCTCCAGTCATATAATGATTCACTACAACATGATACATACCATCGCTATACCAAATTGTTGGGTCTTCCATATATTTTTGCGGTACTCCAGGCAAACCTCTCCAAACGGCCTCTCCCATAACTTTATATGGTCCTAAAATTCCATTATCACTAATGAGTGGTGCACACCATCTGGCCATCATCATATATCGATCATCTGGCCTCCTAATAATCATCACATTAGCCATTTTGTGTGGCGGATTATTATATCTCGTTAACCCCCTTCTATATCCATTAAGGTCTGTGGTAAATTCACCATGAAATTTGAACGGTCCATATGGGCTATCTGAAACAAATACCTCTCCCATAGTAAGCTCACTTGTTACCATAGCATATTTGCCGTCATGCATTCTTAAACCTATAGTATTATGTGCAGCACCTTCCCACCAATAAGGCCATGTCATACCTAAATCTTTATATGGTCCTATAGCCTTATCTGCAACAGCATGCGTTGCTTTTGAATTTTTTCTCCAACCTTGACTATGGTGATGTTTTTGATCCCAACGGCTTGCATACATATGATACTTACCTGCATCGTCTTTAACAATGCTACCATCCCAGTAACACCAGTTTTTCATACTAGCATCCTCTAATCCATTTGCAGTATCTCTAGGCATTAAAGGTTTATCTCCCCAAGTTTCGCCAAATGCCACTAAAGCAGATTGAGGTTCCATTGGTAGAAAAAAATCTTTTAAGGTTTTTTCTTGAGAGAAGAAAACTGAAACATTAAATAGGCATAGAAAACTTAGAAGCCATTTGCTTGGGTAGATCGCTTTGAGGTAATAATTCACTCTGATACTATTTTATTATTTATTAAATACTTAAAAACCATTATTATGGTACGACCAAAGTATTTAATTAGCAATCAAATGGTGTCTGCGGTAATAATTAATAAGGGTCTGAGAATAATTTTACGACATAACAACTCACAAACAGACAGTTACATATTATAAAATATTATTTAAGCAGTCTATTTTCCCAATCTTTTAGGATATCTTCATCTGAAGCATCTGGAGATAATTCTGGTTTTTCTTTCTTTAGTGAATTAATATAATACTTAGCAGATCCTCTTTTTGCTTTTTCGATAGTAGCTTCATCTTCTATAATCATATTTTGTTCAAACGCTTGTAAATTTGTTTTTAATATAGAAAATAATCTGTTTTTTTCCTTTTGAAAATCTTCATGTTCAGCTAGATTAGAAAATTCTGAAGGATCGTTTTTAAGATCATAAAATTCAATAACTGGTTTTGTTTCTGCCATAAAGTGATTGTAAGGTGCTTCCAACTCTCCTCTTTTATGTAAAACTCTATAAAGTGTAAATGCTGGATATTGTAATTTTTTGTAGCTACTTAATTGCATCCATGGCCTATCGGCTGTTCTATTCCAAATTAATTTATATCGCCCATCGGAAATACTTCGCATATCCTCAGGAGCATCTCCAGCACGTTGTCTAAATCCATAAATATAGTCTCTCTTGACTTTTTCACCTCCTAAAAACAGCTTTCCATGCATATAATCTGGTACTTCTAACCCTGCCACATCAAGAGATGTTGCGGCGACATCTATAAGGCTCACTAACTCATTATTTTTCTTCCCTGACTCTAAATGCTTAGGATATTTTACAATAAGCGGTACCTGTAACCCGCCTTCATATAAAAATTGTTTGTCTCTTAAATGCGGACGTCCATGGTCTCCAAATAAAAACACAATCGTATTTTCTGCCAAACCTTCTTTTTCAAGTTTCTCAATAATTTTACCTACTTGTCTATCACATTCCTGCACACTCTCTAAATAGGCTGCCCAATCTGCACGAATTATAGGATGGTCTGGGTAACATTCTGGAACCGAAACGTTATCTGGATTAATAGGATGCTCGTTATCACTTACAAATAAACGATGTGGATTATGAATTTGTACCTGTGCAAAGAACGGCTGTCCTTTTGCTCTTTCGCTCCAATCTGTACCATCAAAAAGTCCGTCATTTAAAAAATTAAAATCTTCTTTACCATTCTTAGTAAAATCTTCTGAACTTGCATTGGTGCAGAAATAACCTGCCTTTTGAAAATAACTGGTTATAGGTACTATGCCCTCAGGAAGTTGAGTCATATTCAATGTTCTATGATCTTGGTTATTGATAAATGTTGGATACATTCCTGTAATGATTGAAGACCTACTTGTAGAACATATTGGCGCTGTAGAAAAAGCATTGGTATATAATACACCCTCACCTGCTAACTTATCGATATATGGCGTTGCGACATCGGGATTACCATAACATGCTAATTCTCGACCTAAATCGTCTGCATTTATCCAAAGTACATTTAGTTGTTCTATAGCTTTTTTCTTTTCTTTTGATTTATTGCAACTTAAAAAAGTAAACGTTACTAAAACAAATAAAACGGTTTTTAAAATTTCTATTTTTTTCATTTGATTTTTAGTCTTTTATTGAAACCGATTTAGATTTCCCATATTTATTAATTGAAAAAATGTCAATGCTATTTTTAGGTAAGATTAGAAATCCAGGATTCACTTTTTCTATTTTTAAAGTACCTCCCTTTTTTAAAGCAACATGATATCCTGTTATTTTTTCTGGAGCCTCTAGTCTTACTGCTATTTTATCTTCACCTTTAATGACTCCTAAAATTTTTGGAGGCTTAGGCAATTGTCCACCATCTGGAGTTACTTTAAATTCACTAGACCATGGACTAAAACCTTCTGAAAGAATATGTCTTACTCTGCCAAAATATGTTTTACCATTCTTTAACGCGCTCACTCTTATCGCTCCTTTTACATTCGCTTTCATCTGGTTTGTGTACTTTCCTGACTTTGTTCCATATTCAACTTCTAGTCCAATATCACCTTCAAGGCTTGTAACGCCAATCATAAAACTTTTATCTAGTGGTAGCACTTTTCTAACTTCAGGATTTTTAGCCTCAGCAAATGTTGGTAGGGGGAGTTCTTTTTGGCTTTTAATATCAAAGCGTGATTTCGCCACTGTGTAACCGTTATTAGATATTATTGATATGACTAAAACTTCCCCCTTAAAACTATTAACTTCAATACTTTTAGTAATGTTTTCGGCTCCTGGTTCTATATCTGGTAAATCATAAATTTTACCACTAATGGTCAACCCTTTTTCATCTATAACTTCATAAATCCATGAATAGCCTTTTAATGTAAATGACGGTATTTCTAAAACACCTCGTGGTTTAATAGTAACATGAGCTTCTGATTTATTAAACGTCACATTAATGCTATTTACTGGTGCATTAATTTTTGACATATGATAGTAGATAGTCTTTGGGTTACGCCAAATATCTACGATACCCCAATCTCTGTTTTGACTGGGAGGTGTTAGTTTAAAATAACTTCTATAATCATTAAAAGTCCAATGTGCACCTCCAATAACATAAGGTTCTTTACCTAGTTCTTCCCATAATCTAGTAAAATCTATCATAAAATTTAATGACTCACTTCTTTTCTCTCCATATTCACTATAAAAAATTGGTAATTCTGGTACAAGTTCGCGCTGTTTTAAAACAGATTTTATTTTATTGTCTGTTCCTCCATATTTGTTCATAAACAAGATATCCACACTATTGTAATCAATACCTTTGTAACCTCCTTGAGATGATTTATCAAACCCTGCATCGTGTATATTAGCATATAACCTTGTTGAATCTAGTGCTTTTACAAATGGGCGCATTGCTTTAACATATAAGCTCGCTTCAGCTCTTAATTCATTACCTGATGACCAACCAATTATAGATGGATGATTCCAATCACGCTGTATCATTTCTTTTAAAGCATTTCCTGGATAGAGGCTTTTTGCTTTTTCAGCATCCTCTTCGTTATTCATTGGCATTCTATAAACTGTTTGCCACATAGGAATTTCTGCCCAAATTAAATACCCTACTTCATCACAATAATCTAATAATTCTGGAGAACTAGGAGCATGCATAATTCTGGAAAAATTTGCCCCTGAACGTTTCATCATATCGATATCTGATTTCACCAAATGCTCTGGTTCTGTATTACCGTAAGCTCTATGGTCATGCACACGGTTATACCCCATTAAACGAACCTTTTCTCCATTAAGGTAAAGCCCGTCTGGTTTAATTTCAATGCTTCTAATACCAAAATGTGTATGTAAAACATCTATTTTTTTATCGCTATTAAACAATACTGTTTCTAGATGATATAATTGCGGATCATCAAAATGCCATAGGCGTGTTTGTTTTGTGTTTAGAAAAACTCTTGTTGTTAGAGTAGTTTGACTCCCTGCTTTTACATTTCCTGAAAGTAAAAAAGCTACATCATCCAATTCTTTAATAGTGCCTTTAATTGATATATTTTTGTTTGTATCTGAACTATTTTCAAGAGTCACCTTTAATTTTACTTGAGCTGTTCCTGTAACAACATCCAGTATTGGCTCTATTTTCTGTCTTAGCAGTCTTAATTCATCATGCGCTATTAAATGAACATCTCTATTTATACCTCCCCATTGAAACCATGCACCTACAACATGCTCGTTATTAACTTTTACTTTCACAGTGCCTTTTTCTCCAGATGAAATATATGGGGTTATATCAAATTCAAAAGGAGTGTAACCTCCTACATGCTGGCCTAAATAGTTATCATTTAACCACACATCGGCTATATCATAAACAGCATCAAACTTTAAGAAAACACGTTTCCCTGACCAGTCTTTAGGAACCGAAATTGTTTTTTTATACCAAGCATCTCCCACATAATCTGCATACGCTGTGAATGTATTCCAACTGGCTGGTACGGGTAAAACATTCCATTTATTTGTTTTCACCTGAGTACTATCGGCAAATTGCCAATCTCCATTTAAAGAAACTTTATTAGTTAAATGATTCTTTTTTGAATATCTATCATTTTGAGAAAATGATGCTATTATATTCCCAAACAATAGTAATATAATTAGGCAATAAGAACTCTTCACTCTCTTTTTTATAACAACTGACTCCATTTATTAATCATTTTTTTTGCTAGATTGTTTTATATGCTCCATTTGCTCATTATTCAACCCTTGCTTAAAATACACATCTGGTTTATGCCACACTCCTGTCTTTTTATAAGCTGGCTCATTGTAATCTAAACTTAAATCACAGTCAAAACGTGCTATAATTGAATACGCCTTTTTGGATGTTCCTGCATTTATAAAATGAGATAGCCCCCAAGTAAAACCTCTACCATCTTTTGTATCTGTAAAAGCATCAGCTGTAAATGGAGCTGCTGCTGTTGGAGTAAAAGAAACACATGATGCTATTTTAAAATTAGCCCCATCTTCAGCATACTGTATAGTTTCTCGCTCATTCCCATCTTTAATAGCTAAGGTTGCAATTCCCTTCTTATATGGCCAATAGGTAGTTTCATGACCTGATTGCATGACGGGGTTTAAAGGATGTTTTTTATAAGGCCCTAATGGATTTTCAGCAATAGCCAAACCATGTCCAACCGCGTAATTAGATCTATTATCTGGCCATTTGTTATAAGCCGCTTTGTAATATACATATATTTTTCCTTCGTGAACTATAGGCTGAGGGTCATGTGTTGCTTTATGATCCCATTCATTTTCTTTTCCAAAAGGTATTACTTGATCACCTCCATGAATCCAAGGTCCATCGGGAGAGTTTGCATACGAAATAGATACAGGACATAAATCTCCTCTTAAACCACTAGGCTCATCAAAGGCTTGATAGTAAAGATAAAATTTACCTTTCCAAACTAAAATATCTGGTGTAGCTACAGAACGCCATCCTGGTTTTGGTTTTTCTGGTCTTGAAATTGCCACCCCTTGCTCTTCCCAAGTCATACCATCATTACTAGTAGCATACCAAATATCACATAAGTCCCAATCTGTTGAAGGAATTACATCTGTAGCTTCTGCAGCTCGGTTCCAACCAATTGGTGGAACTTTTGTATGTCGCTTTGTATACCAAACATAATATTTACCATTTTCAAAAATAGGTCTAGATGGGTCTCTACGAGATACCGTTCCGTCTCCATTACTATAATCAAACCCTTTTAAACGGGTATATTTAAACTGTGAAAAAAGTTCATTATCCTGAACTCTCGGAGTTGGATAATCAAACATACGTTCTGAGGCAGTGCTTAATGGAATATTAGGTTTTTCAGTTGGCATTTTAAAGGGAAAAACACGACTTCTTTTTGTTTCTTGAACAACTTCTGTTTGGGGGGTATTTTGATCACATGAAAAAACAAAACTTATCATTAATAGTATAAGTCCTATTTTATGTATATACATTGTTAGTTTCATATTAATTTTATTACTTAAGATTTTAAATTTTATCACTTGTATAAACCAGAATAACAACCCACATTAGTTAGTCCTCAACATCCCAATATTTATAAAGTATTTTAAGCTCATTGTATGCTATTTTCCTATCTCGTTTCTCATTAACAATACCCCATTCTCTGAAACCAGATTTTGGTGTACCTCGATAGTTACTTCTATAATCATTATAACTCCAAACAGATACACCTGTTACATATGGCAAATCTTTTAAGTCTTTTATATATTGTACTAATTTTTCTGGTAATTGAGAATTTGCCTCCCCTCCTATTTGTTTTAATCCAATTTCTGAAATAAAAATAGGTTTCCCTGGAAATTTCTCATTAGTTATTTTTGCAAACTCTACAGCATTTCCATAAGAATTCATAGAAATAAAATCTACTTTTTCATAAGGTTCACTACCTATTTCTCCTTTTCTATACGAAGTTATAGTCACGTAGGTTTTTAATCTTGAAGGATCCAATTCCTCAACATAATCTAACATGGCGTTTGCGTAATCGTATTGATTTTTGGTCATCTTTTTTTCTGGCCATGTTGCTGTGATTGAATCATTCTCTCGTAACTCATTACCAACACTCCAAGCAACCACAGATGGATGATTATAGTCGCGTTCTATCATTTCTTTTATCCATTTTTTGGTTAGAGGGTTATCAGGAAACGCTTGTGGATCATCATCTCCCCAAACTGGAATTTCTTCCACTAATAAAAAACCAATACTATCACATACTTTTAATAAATTTTCAGAGAGTGGTGCATGCATTAAACGTGAAAAATTACATCCTATAGATTTAATATCTAACATATCTCTTAATACTAAATCATCAGGTTCTGTATTACCATAATCTGGGTGGTCATGAACACGATTAATCCCATTCATTCTTACAGCCTCATTATTTAGAAAGAATTGCTCCCCACGAACTTCAAATTTTCTTATTCCAAATTTATCTGAAGCTGCATCAACAATATTGTTGTTTATTGAAACAGAACTATTTAATTCATAAAGATTTGGCGAATTAAAGTGCCATAGTTCTATATCTGAAAGTGATTTTTTAAACTTTAAATACGAAACTGTGGTTGAAGCTTTTTCAACCGTTAAAGACACAGAATCTTTATGAACACCTTCAATTTCAGAATATATTTTAGTAGAAGCTAATGCGTTACCGTTATTTTCAATTTTATATTTGATTGTAAAATCAACTACATTTTTCTCAAAACTGGGTACTGATGTGATGTGTTGATACACAATTCTAACATCTTGATTAGCTATTAAAGAGACGTTTCTACTTATACCTCCCCATGCCCACCAAGCACCTCGTTTATAGGTATTATCTACCATAACTACAACAGAGTTTTCTTTATTAAAATCTACTTTATTGGTTATATTAAATTCAAATGGTGTGTAGCCTCCAACATGTTCTCCTAGCTCATTACCATTTAGCCAAACCTTTGCGGTTTCATATACGGCATCAAATTTTAACCTGATTTGTTTGCCTTTCCAGTTTTTAGGTAAAGTAAAATCTCTTTGATAATAACCTTTCCCTACATATTCTGAATAACGTGCTCTTGTGTCCCAGTTTCCTGGTACTTGAATAGTATCCCATTCACTAAAAGACGCTTTTAAGGCCTCCTCTTCTGTTGTATCGTTGGAAGCTAAAAACTGCCAAGTCCCATTCAGGGGAATAACTTTAGTGTTTTCAGATTCATTTTTACTACAAGTTAAAACTGTAAGTAAGAGTAATAAGAAAACAGGTATTCTTATCATGATTTGGTTATTGCACTTAGTGATTTTTCTAAAAAAAGAAAGCTTCATCTTACTGTTTTTAATTTGATTTAAACCAAACTACCGCACCTCCATTTTCTGCTAAATCCAGTTTTAATGTACTTGTTTTTGTAACCTTTACTATTTCTCTTTTAAAGAGCGTTACTTTGTTATACTCTTTAAAATATTGTCTGGGGTGTAATCCAGATATATCAAACTTAGGTGCGTTTAAATCATCTGTAAAAACTTCGCTTGCGTAATCACTATCAAATAGAAAATCGCAATTAACTGTAATACTTGTAGCGTCTCCACTATTTAAAACACCTAAATACCAATCATTTTTACTACGCCTTGCTATAATTGCTAAATCACCTATTTTACTTTGAGGTAAAACTATAGTTTCATCCCAAACTGATGGTATCTTATCTATAAAATTTAAAGCTGGTTTTACGTGCTGAGATTTTTGTAAAAAGTCGGTACCTTCTGCCAAACATTGAAATGGCGAATAAAAGCAAACCAAGGTTGCTAATTGATGTGCCCAAGTAGTTTCTCCTGGGTTTGTAAAACCAATTGGTGTATAATCGCCATGTCCTGCAACAAATCTTGTAAAAGGCAATGCGGCATTATGAGTTGCCGTTAACATCCCTTCTTGCATACCATTAACTTCTAGCCCTCGAATACCTTCTCTGGTTACCTCATTAGGATAGGTTCTGTATTCTCCTGCACTTTGTTGGCATCCATGAAAATTAACCATGAGTTTACGTTCGGCTGCTTTCTTTAAAAGTGCTTCGTCAAAGTCTATCAAATCTTTTGTTTGCCCGTTCATAAAGTCTACTTTAACTCCTTTTGCTCCTGTGTTTTGGACACTATCTAAAAAATGACGCATCACCTCCCAGTCGTTTTTTGGAAAATTTATTTCTTTAGAACGCTTCCATAAGAATATGCCAATACCATTTTTATTAGCACGGTTGCATAATTGGGTTGTTGTTTCCCATTTATCGGCCCATTTTTCCCAACCTTCATCAACCATAGAATAATCTAAACCTAATGCTACGGCATCATCAACCATTCGTTTTTCATCTTTAAAAGTGGCAAACTTTTTAGTCCACCAGTGCCATACAGATGTTCCTGGCTTTATCCAGCTTCGATCTGCAAAAAGTGTTTTATCTGGTTCAGGATTTAATGATGGTACCATGGTATTATTTACTAAATCATTTAAGTTATCGGCCAATAAAACACAGCGCCATGGGGTTTTTATAACTCCATCTATTTCAAAACCTTTGTTACCTTCGGTAAAATTTGCTTTAAACGTATTATTTCCAATAGCTTCAAGGCGCATACCGCTATAATTCCAAAGCGCAGCTTCTGCCAATAATGCGTAACCTCCCTGTGGTAATTCTAAAGTTAATGTAAGCCCTTGGATGGGTCCCATTTTCGAAATTTTAGGCATCTTAGAAATATCCGCAGATATCCACTCTCCTGCGTGTGATTTAAGTTTCCAATTGCTATTTCTTTCAAAAAACCAAACTTTTGTATTTGAAGGTATTTTAAACGATGTTTCTTCACTATTAACTATTTGTTTTTCAGCTCCTGGAACGCGATACCTGTATGCTACGCCTTGGTCTGAAACCTGAAAATCTAAAAACCAAACAAACCCATTTAATTCTGTTAACTCAAATGTTGAAGTCTTAGCTTTATAAACAGCTTTATTTTTTACTCCTAACAAAGGGAATTCTGTAGAAAACGAATCCTCTTCTATTAGTTTTATATTTGAATTTACTCCTAACGTTTTACCATTTACTGTGATACCAATTGTAGAAGAGTCTATTACCACTTTGCCATTAGAAATTATTTGATAAGTTAATGCTCCACTACTTGCTTTAAATAGCTGTACTTGGTTTTTATTATCGTTTAACACAAACTTATCTTCAACCTTATTGCATGATAACAGTGACGTTAACACCATTAAAATCAATGTTCCAAATACTACTCTTTTAATTAAACCCATATTTTGTTTGATGCTTATCATCTTATTTTTTATTCTTATTATAATGTAATCCTCCGTAAGGATAGGATGGAGGGTTTGTACGCTCTTCTTTAAAGAATTTTTCAATTTTTGCAACTAGTTCTGGATGTTTATCGGCTATATTATGTTCTTCTGCAATGTCTTTACTAAGATCGTATATCTCTACAGGGTTATCAGCGCCATAGCGAACTCCCTTTAAGTCTCCGTATCTAATAGATTGACGAAAAGCATTTTTACCAGAAAAGTAACCTTCTACATTAAGATAATCATGCTTTGGTTGTTCTTTTCCAATAAGGGCTGGCAGAAATGAAATACCATTTGATTGCTCTGGGGTTTCTATACCTACAATCTCAGCCAGAGTTGGCATAAAATCTTGTCCACTACCCATATGCTGCGAGACTGAGCCTGGGATAATTTTCCCTTTCCAGTAGGCGAAAAATGGGACGCGAATTCCGCCTTCATAAACATCTCTCTTAAAACCATTTAAAACACCATTACTTTCAAAAAACTCATGATTATGTCCATTACCCTCACTATGTGGCCCATTATCACTGGTAAAAAAGATTATGGTGTTATCTAATTCACCCATAGCATCTATTTTTTTGAGTAATCTATCTACATAGCTATCTAAAAGTGTTATTTGAGTAGCGTGTATTCTATGTGGTTCTTTCCAACCTTTTTCTGCATATAAGGTTTGGTTTCCTATCACTTTTTCGGCGCCATGTGGTGCTCTGTAAGACATGAATAGAAAAAACGGTTTATCGTTTTCTTTTTTATCTAAATATTTTAAAGCTAAATCTGTTCTATACTCGTCATGACTTTGCCATTTGGTCCAATCAAAATTAATAGAATCTTTCATCCCATTAATATATTCCATGGGTCCATCAAAATTTCTCTTATTACTTTTATTAGACCATTGCTCTTGTACGGCATAACTAAATCCTCGATCGTGAGCCCATGTAGACACATCATCAGGATCTCCAAGATGCCATTTTCCAACAAATGCAGTTTCGTAACCTGCATTGGTCATCATTTCTCCTAAAGTTATCTCATCTTTACGTAATGCTATCCTACCTCCGCGCCCATTTGGCAGGAGTCCATTATTACCTCGTATGGTATTTATTGAGGAGCTTTTACCTGTCATTAATACAGCACGAGAAGGTGAGCATACCGCACTACCTGCATAGAAGTTTGTAAACTTCATACTTTGCCCTATTAGACTATCTAAAAACGGTGTTTTTATTGTTTTTTGTCCGTATGCACCTAACTCTCCATATCCTAAATCATCCGCTAACAGGAATAATACATTTGGTTGTTTTTTACTAACGGTTGGTGTTTCTTTTATAGCTACCTGACTCTTTTGTTTACACCCAACAATTAGAACATTTACGAGTATTAGATAGATTATATATTTTTTCATTTTTGATTTATTTCAATTTAATTACATAAAATTTCGAATATAGAAGCTGGAACAACGCTGGATGGATGTTCTAATTCAATACTAAAGCCATCGATTAGTAAAGGTGCTTCTGGCTTAAAAATATTTATCGTTTGATAATTTCCTTGTTTATTAAAAAGTATATTTCCTGATAAGTCTTTGATAGTATAATTACGAACACAAAAAGGAACAACATCTTCTGGATGTCCCATTAAAGTTGATTCCATAGGGTGATCGTAATCTGGATCAAAGAATAGTTTTATCTCAGAAATTCTTTTTTCTTCATCCCATTTAATGTGCAGTGTTGGTTTTTCGTCTTCTAAACTTGCTGTCCAAGAATTTACCTGTCCCCAAGGTCTTACGTATCCATTTCCTATGTTTGATGTATTAAAAGCATCAATTGCAGGTGAAATCTTCATAGCAATATTCTTGCCTTCTGGTCTGCGATGCGGTATCCAAAATTCAAATTCATCTACACCTATATTTTCTGGAGGTGTTTGTTTCCCGTTATTAGAAACTGCTTTATTCACACCATTAAATACCGAAAGCACTCCCGTGTAGCGTTCTTCACTATTTTGTAATTCGACAAACTCATTACTCATAAAAGTTACAAAAGCATATTGATCTTCTTTTGTTGTAGCTTTAAAGACTATTTCAATAGTCTGCTCACCAGGTTTTAGTTCAATTTTTTGAGTTTCTAAAATCACTTCTGGCGTATAATTTTTAGATTTTTTTGAAGTTCGTAATTGTACTTCTAAAGTCGTTACTTGAGATGCTTTTACCTGAAGCTTAAAAAGATAAGTTTGATGCGCCTTAAAAGGTAACAATTGAGCCGTTGAAGTTTGCAAAGTAAACCAATTTTTGCTTGAAGGTATTTCTGAAAGTTTTAATATTGATGATGCTTCAATACTTGCGGAGGCAATCAAACTGCTTGCTTTATTTATTGGAATATTAGGAATACTTTGTCCAAAAATGTTAAGCTCATTTTGTAGCTCTGTTATGAGTCCTTTTTCTAAAATATCTGCTGGTTTAATTTTATGTTTTTTGCATAAAGATGCTGCCATACCAATTGCTTGAGCACATAAACCTGTTGTGGCCATGACTCTTGTTGAACCAAAAGCAACATGAGTGGCACTCATAATTCTACCTCCTAAAAATAAATTACTGATATCTTTACTTACAAAAGAACGATACGGGATTTGATATACGCCTTTTGAATGCCATTGTGTACAGGCAGAAAGATTACTATAAACACCGTCTGCTGGGTGTAAATCAATAGCCCAACCACCATGAGCAACTGCATCATCAAATTCACTTTGTTTAATAACATCTTGTTGCTTCATCATATATAAACCTTCAAAACGTCTACTTTCCCGTTTTCCAGGAATTGTTCCTACCCACTCTAAGGTCATATTTTCAACGTCATCAAAATTACCTGAGTTTTTAATGTAGTCCCAAACACCGTAAATAACTTTCCAAAGTTCATACTTTATATGCTCTGTTTCATGAATGGTATCATGCCTACCGCCATACTCGAACCACCAAAATCGACAACCTTTATCATCCTTCCCAATAGCTTTATAACGTGGAATTTTCGTAATGTCCTTAAGTGCAAAATCGGGAGCAACAAATTTTACGGGACTGTTCGTGTTTTTACTATAAAAATACATGGAATGCCCTAATAGTTCTCCATAAGATTTATCGGGAGCAAAAAGCTCACCAAACTCTTCCCTAGATTCTGCACCCATTCTAAAAGAAGCTCCTGTCTTAAAGGCTACGATTCCATCACCTGAGGTATCGCAAAACAAGGGTGCTTTAACAATATACTCTGTTGAATTTTGTGAATTAAATGCCTTTACAGACTCTATATTCTTATCATCTAATTTATTAACGTCATAAACACTTGTATTCAACAAAAGCGTAATATTTTCTTCGTTTAATATCTTTTCCAATAAAATAGTATCAAAAATAACAGCGTTACCTTCTCTATTTCTATATAAGTTTTCAACAAGAATCTCATCCATTACCCCGCCTTCTCGAGCCCATCTATTGTTATTTCCCATATGAGATGTGGCTCCTAAAATCCAAAGTCGGACCTCTGATGAGGCATTTCCACCTAATACAGGTCTATCTTGAATTAAAATTGTTTTCAAACCTTTTCTTGCAGAGGTTATAGCAGCGCAAACACCAGCTGTTCCACCACCAACAACAGTAAAATCAGCATTGATTTCTACCAATTTGTTGTTTCTTACATCCTTACTAAATGTATCTATAATCATTAAATATATTTGCTTTCTTTTTCTTTAATTTTTCGTTTTCCAAATCACATAAGAGCCCAATAAAAGAACAGCTGTTCCCATACCGCCAACTAGTATTTGAGCCGAGTTACCAATAAAGGATAGCAACACTATCAATAATCCTGTTGCCGCAACACCAACTCCAATAACTCTGGTTCCTTTTTTATTACTTTCTGAAGATTCTACTTCTGATTCTTTTTCTTTTTGTTTTCTTTTCGTTTCATAATTTTCGTATGCTGAGATATCACTATTAGACTGAATCAATACTAATTCTATTAGTACTAATAATATTATAGGAACTCCCATACCCACACCCATTTCCATAGCTCTTCCAAGGGTAATATCTAAAATGTTAGGTGCAAAAAATTTGAAGAAAGCATTAATTGCTAAAGAGATTAGCGTAACTGCTAAAACTGTTTTCCCTGTTTGTCTTTTTGAGAATAATGCCCATAATGGCGGTAAAAACATAGCACCTCCCGTTAATGCGGCTAAACTCATTACTACTTCAACGATACCACCTAAATAAGGCACTAATAAGGCTATAATAATGGTTAAAACACCTAGACAAATTGTGGCGATTCGCCCAATCCTCACCAAACTTTTATCGGGTGTATTTGGAAAAAGCCCCTTATATACATCATTAGCAAGTACGCCTGCTGAAATATTTAAAGTGGTATTTACAGAACTGGATGTTGCGAAAATCATACCACCTAGCATAAGTCCCAGCATTCCAATAGGCAATACTTCTTTGCACATTAAAAGATAGGCACCTTCATCTGCCAATTCTCCTAATTCTGGATTAAGAATGCGGTAAATCATTGGTGGAATCATCCATATTACAGGACTAATGACATATAAACTACCAAAAAGCCAACCTACTTTCTTTGCATCTTTTGGTGTTGCTACACTTGTATATCGTTGTATATAAGCCCAGTTTCCTGCTATAAAAAACAGGTTATATAAGCCAAAAGCTATCATAAACCCCCACGAATATTCAGAATTTGTATATTCAAAAAATCGATCGGGAGCTTGTAAAATAAAATTGTCTATACCGCCTATTTTATCAAATGAAAGTGGTACAACTATTAATACTGCTGCTGTTAGTACTATGAATTGTAGCACATCGGTAACAATTACAGCCCACAAACCTCCTACCGCAGTATAAACTAAGATAAGAATGCCCAGAAAAATAATACTGGTTGATATTGGAATTCCTGTAGAAACTTCTACAATTTTAGCTACGGGGTATAAAAATGCACCTGTAGTAAAAATAGAAATGAATAAAAATAAGTAAGTGTATATTTTTTGGGTGGATTTGCCTAATCTGTTTGTAATAAATTCTGCTGCCGTTAGTGCCTTCGTTTTTTGCCATTTTGGGGCTATAAAAAAGCCTATAATAATTCCTGCAATGCACATCGTCCATTGAATAGTAATGGCTACCCATCCGCTTGAATATGCAATGGATCCCCAGACCACAAAAGTTCCCGCAGAAAAGAAACTCATAAATAAAGACAGTCCACTCATCCACCATGGCAAAGCACCTCCTGCAGCAAAAAACGATTTCATGTTTTTTCCCGATTTGGAGAAACTCATTCCGCAAATAAATACCAATAATGTAAATATGAGAATTACGGCAATATCAATATTAGTCATAATGAAGTCATTTATTTTTTAAAGGTACTATTTGTCTTAAAAAAGAACTACTCAATGTTATTTTTACCCTGATATTGTTTCGGAAATCAGCTTTTTTTTTCCGAAAACGTTTCCGAAACGAAGTAGTTTCATTACTAAATCATTTTTAAATTGAATTAAAAAATGGGACAACTTAGTGCCCCATTTTTACTAATTTAAACAAACTAAAACAACTTAATAATTCGGATTTTGAGAAACTATACCTCCACTGGCATCAATTTCTGCCTGAGGTATTGGCCATAAATAGTCTCTACTTGGGTTAAAGACTCTAGTTTCCAGATCTCTATAATTCAGATCTCCTTTTTCTTTTCTAGGTTCTATAGGCGCACCTGGATAAGTAACATGTCCATCTTCATCAATACTTGGTGTTAATCCTAAATCTCCACCTATTTTACTAAACCCATTTGCTGGACCTCCAATGGCTTTACCATTCATAACTTTCTCTGCAATACCCCATCTTCTAATGTCAAATAAACGCAATCCTTCGTCTGCCAGCTCAACTTTACGCTCTCTTCTTATAATTCTTCGTAATTCTGATTGGTCCATTGTTGTAATTTCAGGATAAGGTATACCAGAACCATTATAAGCGCGTGCTCTTATTTGGTTAATGGCATCAAGGACACTTGCATCAATGTTATTCGCTTCAATTTTAGCTTCAGCATAATTTAATAACACTTCACCATAGCGAATTAAAATAATAGGATGCTCTGATCTTGATGGGTTTACTAAAAGTTCCTGCTTAAGGTTTGGTTCATCTGAAAACTTTTTCCAAAAATAGCCTGTGAAAGATGTAAACCTATTAGCGCCTCCCGTTTTAAAAGTTTCTCCACTAATTGGATCTACAATATCAATTCCTCCTGGATTTGCAGAGTTAGGGTTAAAGACACGCTCAATTTTAGCGCCATTTTCAATTTTCCAAACCGCAATACTATCACTATGTTGCCAAATTTCATGACCACTCCAAACATCACCTGGAATTACTATTGAAGCTTTTAATCTTGGATCTCTATTTTCAAATGGATTTACAGGATCGAATGTTGGGTCTTCATTTATTGGTAATCCATTTATAGTTTCATAGCTATCGAGTGTTTGCTGTACGGGTACAAGTTGGCACCAACCACCAAAACGAGTCCCTTGCCTTCTTGATAAGCTATGTGTTTTTGTTCCATCGGCAAAAGAAATACTTAATAAAATCTCGGGAGAATCAATACTTTCTGCAGTAAATAAAGATTTGTAATCATTATGCAAGACTGGGCCTGCTCCCATTACCAATTGAGCTTTACTAATTGCCATAGCATGATTGCCATTAAACAATGCAATTCTAGACGCTAAGGCGTTAGCTGCATTTGCTGATGCTCGTCCCAATTCTGATGGAGAACTCGGTAAAAGGTTTGCTGCAGTTTCTAAATCTGCTATAATATTTGCAACAATTTCTGCTTTTGGTGTTTTTGGTGATATTAATTTTTCGTCTGTTAATGATGTTACAATTTCAGTTCTGTACGGTACATCTCCATACAATTCTGTTAGATAACTATAAAATAAAGCTCTAAGAAATAATGCTTCACCTCTTATCTCTTCAAAGCGAGTTGGGTTTGATACCTCTTCAGCTTTAAACATATTATTCAACAAGTTATTAGAACGCTGTATACCAGCATAGAATTGATTCCAAAAATCGTTGATTAAACCACTGGTAGAGGATAGACCTCCTTGAGTTGCTTCTGCAGTTCCAGCCACATTTCCTCTATTAAAAGCCAGATCTGTTGAATGATCAAGAACTTGCGGAAATGGCACAGCCCTTACATAAGCAAGGTTTTCATAAATTCCAGCTAAAGCAACCTCTAGTTGGGGTTCACTTTGAAAGAAAGTAGCATCTGTAGGGCTTCCTGGATCTTCCAAGTTTAAAACAGTGTCTTCGCAGCTATTAAAAAACAATGCTAGAAAACACAAAGCGATAATAAATTTTATTTTTTTCATTTTATAACTTTTTTAATTAAAATCCTATACTTAAACCAGCTGTATACACTTTAGATACAGGGTAAAAGGCTCCACTACTAAAATTGGGTATTAACGGATCTATTCCATCGGGCATATTATCAAATGTGAATAAATTTTGACCTGAAATATAGAATCTAGCATTTGTTATTTTTAGCTTATCGATTATAGTCTTAGGAAGCTTGTAACCCAATGTAATATTTCTCACTCTTACATAAGAAGCATCATGCGTCCAAGTTTCATTAACCCTCCAGTTGTGATGTGCACTTAGCGCAGTTAAACGTGGGAGCGACGCATTTGTGTTTTCAGGAGTCCAATAGTCAGTTTGCCAGCGTTGAATTTTACCAGCATTAAAGAACGACCAGCCAGCATCTCCCTGAAGGTATACATCTCTACCACTTACACCCAAAACAGAAATAGATAAGTCTACCCCTTTATATTCTGCAAAAACATCAAACCCCCAATTTTTGGTATCAATACTGCTACCTATTATTGTACGATCATCATTTGTAATAGCCCCATCTGGAATACCGTCTGGGCCAGAAATATCGACATATTTAATATCTCCAGCCTGTATAGCTCCAAAAGCTGGAACTGGAAGCCCTGCATTTAGAGTACCATTTGTAAAATCATCTTCTTGATACAAACCTTCAACTTTTAACCCATATATAGCACCAATACTTTCTCCAATACGATTAATCGTATTACCAGGCGGCAATTGATCAAGGCCTCCTAAGTTTATAATTTCGTTTTTAAATGTAGAATAGTTCGCGTTAAAGCCATATTTAAAGCCGCTTCCAATGGAGTCTTGCCAACCGATAGCAAAATCCCATCCTTTATTTTGAACTTCACCTGCATTTTGTACTGGCGCTTCAAATCCATTAGAAGTAGGTATCGTTACGCCTAACAGGATATCTTTCGTCTTTCTCACATAATACTCTCCAGTGAATGTTAGTCTATTATTAAAGAGACGTGCATCGGCAGCTATATTTGAAGTTTCTCCTGTTTCCCATTGCAATAATGAATTGGCTAAAACATTTTGAGCACCCCCTATTACAGGTGCATTACCTAATACAGGGTTCGCGTTTCCTAAACCAAATAAGGATGCATAGGCAAAGTTTACAGGGTTGCCGTCGCTATCAAATATAAATTGATTACCTAGTTGCCCCCAAGAGCTTCTTAATTTTAAGCTTGAGACAAAAGAATCTTCTGGAAAGAAATCTTCATCTGAAATACGCCATCCTACAGAAAATGATGGAAAAGTTTGCGAACGATATCCCGCTTGAAAACGAGACGATGCATCACGTCTTACATTGGCTTCAAATAAATACTTTCCTTTATAAGAATAATTTATTCTTCCGAAAACAGATTCTAACCCATTAAGTGTCGCGGTACCAGAGTTTAATTGTGTGTCGGCATCTCCATTGTTGAGTGTACGAAATTCAGGTAAAACAAATCCGCCTCTACTGGCAGCCCATTCTTCAGATTTAAACTTTTGAAATTCATAGCCTAGTAATCCAGATAAGCTATGTTCTCCAAAGTCTTTGTTGTAATTTATCACTACATTAAAGTTGTCTGTAAAAGTTGTCGTAGTTTCCTTGGCTACTGACGATAGACCTAGTGTATTAGGTTCTGCAGAAGAACTACTTTTCCAAATCCAAGGACGGTTAAAATCATCTCGGTCTATATCTGTAAATTGTGGTGCATAAGTCACTGCTACAGATACGTTTTCCAGTGGTCTATAAGTAGCTTTAATAACACCTCTAAAGTAGTTGGTTATTCTTTCGTCTTGTGAACCCGAATTTGCTAAAGCTACTGGGTTGCCTCCACTAAATCCTTCTCCCCACGAGCCATCATCATTAAATGCATTGAATAAAGGCTGTAAACGGTAGGCACCTCTAGTAACATTATTTAAATCTGCTGGTTGGTTTTGAATTTCTCTTCTAAAGTTAAGATCGAAAGCTATTTCAAATTTATTACTTAGTTTTAAATCGGTATTAAATCGCCCATTAACTCTTTCAAATTTAAAATTAGCAACGTTACCATCCTGACTCATATATGATACAGATGCGGCTATTTTAGCTTTCTCTGAACCTCCTCTTACACTAAAATTATGATATTGCTGAAAACCTGGTTTAGAAAATAATAAATCAACCCAATCGGTATCTGGAAATGCTTCTGTTCCTAAACCGACACCAGCTCTATATTCATCAAGAATTGAATCTGGAAATGAATCTGGTTCAGCATCATTAAATGCTTCCATATATTCTAAGGAGTTTAAAAAATCTAAATTTTGTGTTTGTCCTTGCACACCTACATAGGTATTGTATGTTACTTTTAAAACACCTTCTTTCCCTCTATTAGTTGTAATTAAAATAACACCATTAGCAGCTCTTGAACCATAAATAGCAGCAGCAGAGGCATCTTTTAATACCGAGATAGATTTAATATCGCTTGGATCTATACCATTAATATCATCTGGAATACCATCGACTAAGATGAGTGGATTGTTTTTAGCACCATTACCTAGTGTGCCAATACCACGAATACGTATAGTTGCGCCATCACCACCTGGTTGCCCACTATTTTGTGTGGCACTAAGACCCGGCACTAAACCTGCTAAGGCTTGCGATGTTTGCATAACAGGTTGTCTAGCAATTTCTTCCGCTTTTACAGTTTCAACAGAACCTGTTAGGTTTATCTTTTTCTGCGAACCATACCCCACAATAACCACTTCATCTAATAAAGCGGTATCTTCTTGAAGTATAATATTAATTGTAGTCTTACCACTCACTACAATATTTTTGGTAACCATCCCAACATAAGAATACAACAATGCTGCTCCTTTGCTAACATTTATTGCATAGTTACCATCAAAATCTGCTTGGACACCATTGCTGGTATCTGCTTCCAAAATGTTTGCTCCAGCTAGTGGAACACCTTGTTCGTCAGTAATGACACCTTTAACTGTTATTTGCTGCGCCAAAAATGTCGTAGTAAACAACAGTAATCCCATTACCAGAGAGTACTTTAATTTCATAAAATATTTAGTTTAGTTAATTAATTTCATGTAAATTACTCTCTGCTCATGAAGAATTGCTTTTTTTCTCTGAGAAATAATTTCGATATCGTTTTCGGCATCGTTCTCGTTTACCGATAACGTTTCCGAACGAATAGTTTTAGATATTCAAATTAAACATTCTAGTTTAAAACTTAATCCTTTTAAATCTAAAAAAAACCACAAATAACTAATAAACAGATAACTAAAAAATAAAACCGATCTTAGTTAAGCTATTAAATAAATTTAGAAATCATAGGCATTTACTTTTTACCTTTATAGCTCAAACTAACTTATTATATATTTTTGAATAACTTTAGTAAACATTTTCGGTATTTTCAGAAAAAATTCCAATAATTAAAATACAATACTGATACTGAACTAATTGAAATGAGTATATTTTTATCTTTTAATTTTAAGTAAATGAAACATGTAACAATAAAAGATGTGGCAAAAAGACTTAATGTTTCTGTTTCTTCTGTTTCCAGGGCATTTAATGACAAGTATGATATTAAAAAAGAAACTAAGGAATTAATTTTAAAGACTGCTGAGGAGATGGGGTACTTCCCCAACCCAATTGCGAAAAAATTAAGTCAAAACCGTTCTTTAAATATAGGCGTTATAGTACCTGAATTTATAAATGAATATTACTCAGAAATGGTCATAGCTTTACAAGAGTTTTTTATTTCAAAAGGATATCAGGTATTGGTAATGCAATCTAATGAAAATGTAGAACAAGAATTAAAAAACGTAAAAACCTTAATTCATAGTATGACTGATGGTTTAATTATAGCTCCTACTGTCGGTAATAATAATATGTCTTATTATTTACAGCACCACAGAGAAGGGTATCCTATCGTTTTTTTAAATAGAGTTGAAGAATCTATCCCTGCTTCCAAAGTTATTTTTAACAATGTAAAATGGAGTTTCTTTGCAACAGAGCATCTTATAAGACAGAATTACAAAAAAATATATCACTTGGCTGGTTATAAAGATTTATGTGTTTCGGAGGAAAGGATTCAAGGTTTTAAAAAAGCTATGAGAAAGCATAAGGTTCCAATAGAAAATTATAAAATTATTGAAACTGGTTTATTAGCAAAAGAAGGTATGGAAATCATTGAAGATTTAATCTTTAATCATGATATACCCGATGCCTTTTTTTGTGTAAATGATATGATAGCCTTAGGGGCTATTAAAAAACTAAAGGATAACGGGTATCGAGTTCCTGAAGATGTTGCTTTTGTTGGGTTTACAGAAACTAGCATGGCCGAACTTGTTACTCCGCAATTAAGTAGTGTTAAACAACCAACATATGAAATGGCAAAAAAGGCTGGGGAATTATTAATTGAGAGAATAGAAAATAGTGAGGCAGAAATTGAAACTGTTATTATAAATGGAGAACTTAATATTAGAAAATCTTCTATAAAGGAGAAATGATTTTATTATAATAAACAAAAATGGAGACACATAAAAGTATCTCCATTTAAAAACTAAATAATAATTAAACTAACTAATATAATTTTAATTGGTTATAAAACTCCAAACCTGTCCTATAGACTCTCCTCCATTCCCATCCTTAACAACTACTTGCCAATAGTATGTAGTTGCTGCACTTAGTGCTACATTCTTTTGCTTTTCAGATTGATTATCTCCGACCTTAGTTAATGGTGGGTTTACTGTATCGAAATAAACATCATAAGTTAACGTATCGTCATCGACATCACTTGCATTCCATTTTAAATCTATGGATGCATCAGAAGTATTCGAATCATTTACCGGCGCAATCAATTCTGGAGAAAAAGGCAAATGATTTATCTCTCCAATACCTTCTGTATAAAACTGGTACACAGAAGAATAATCACTTGTTAAACCTTTGCTATCTTTTGCTTGAACTCTCCAGTGATACGCCTTTCCTTTTTCTAAGGTGACTGTTGTTGTTGCGGTTGTTGCTGAATGAGTTTCAGCATCTGAAAAATCACCTTCAGTTGCTATTTCAAGCGTATAAGTTATTTCATCTCCATTAGGATCTGATGATGCTCCCCATTGAAAATCTAATGTATTGTCTATACATAATAAATTGTTTGTAGGGTACGTTAATGTTTCTACTTTCTCGGGAGCCTTATTTTCTTCTGAAGCTGGTGGAGAATCATCACCACCGCCACCGCATGAAAATAAAAATGTTACAGAAAAGGCTAAAGCTATTGTTTTTATCGTTTTCATTATAATTTATTTTATTTTTTTACAATTTTCACATTTATTGGTCTTTCAAGTAATATTTTTGCAAAGTAAATTCCATCTGGCTTATCTTGAATATTTAAATTCACTTTTCCAGAAACCACGGGATATACTTTTGAAGAAATTAATTGAGATTGTAAACCATATATATCTACGGAGACTGATTTTATAGCTAAAGGTATTTCAAGTTCTATTAGACCAGTTGTCGGATTAGGGTATGCTCTAATACTTTCAAGAAAATCTACATTTTTAACCATAAGCCCTTCGCAAGCCACCTCAGTTTTTATTTGAACTACATCGCCTTGATTAACCTGAATATTAAATGAAGAAGCACTTGTTTGGTAAACCTCAACATCATTAATAGAGACTGTGTATGGCGCTGTTCCTTTTTCTATTTCAACTGACATCTTGTTCGATTTAACATCGACACTAGACTTACCTGCTATTGAAGCTGCTTCTTTAATTTCTAAATTATAACAAGTACTTGTTGTAAGGCCTTCTGTGCTTATACACAACTCATAAGTCCCAGGGTCTATATTTTCTAAAGTAAGTTCATCTGTAAAATTAGTATCAGAGCCATTAAATGTTACTGTATAATTTTGTACTGCATCTGCTAGGATATGAATCTGTCCATTATTTTGGTCTGGACAAGTTTCTCCTGTAGTTGTAATGGTAAATCGGTTGTCCTCAGCCGAGCGTTCTTTTACAGAAAGTAAATAAACTGTTTCTGGCTGCATTGTAAAAGTAGCATCTAATTCTTCTCCAGTCAACAAATTAGTACATATAAGCGAGTTACTCGTACTTTTTAAACCTAATTCTATTGATGCTTCTCCTTTTCCAATATTAATTATATTAATGACTTCTTCACCCGCAACACTTTTATAACTTCTCCATAAACACCCTTTTTGATTAATTGCATTGGTTTCTGTTACTGTAAAATTAGGTGAATGTCCTTTATCATTTACTATAGTTAATGCCTTAGTTGTAAAATCTGTTGCAGACGATGCTGTTAATAATACCCCACCATTATTTGTGTTTAAACTTTTGGCTAGATTTCTACCATACTCATCTTTTTTCAAACTTTCTGCATCAACGATTACCGTCCCTCCATTATCTAAATACAATTGTAAAGCATCAAGTTCAGCTTCTCTAACAAATTCTGTTTTAGAAACCAAAATAACATCCCATTCAGAATTTGGTTGTTTTTCTATAATATTTTTAGTTGCAAATCCTATAGATAATCCTTCAAAATACAATGATTCATATAAATCAAATACATCATCCATATGAGTCGGCTTGTTAATAGCCGAAGTTTCTGAATAAAATAAGCGAATAGGTTGTTTTAGATGTTGTAAAGCTGCTATATGTTCTCCATGTGCTGTTAAATCCATTAAGGTTGATGTAATTTCATTAACTACTCTTGGTTGTTCAATTAATGAACCAGCCATTTTTTCGTTTGAATTCGGATCTAATGATCCATCTGCTTTTCTAGGCCAAAACCATGATTGGCATGAATTCATACCTTGTAGCGTAGCCTGCCAAAAAACAGATCTTACGTATGATGGATCTAAAAATAAATCTGTAAAGGCTGTTGCTTGTATATAATGCCCTTCTGAGTTGTAATTTACTTTGTTAGGCGAGACTGATCTAAAAAAATCGTATGTCATAGCAAAACTTCTCCATGAATAATGGTAGCGGTCTTGCCACGGTTTTGGCGCACCCCATCTCAAAGAATTCTTCGCTCCAGCATCGTTACCTATATTACCTGTTAAACTTGTAAGCGCTTCGAAATCTAAACCATTATGTCTACCATTATCACTCCAATGAAACGGTATGACCTTTATGTGTGTTCTGGCATCAGGATCATGCTTGAGTACCTCTCCATTTATGAATGAAAACCAATTGGTAACCCGTTCCTGATTAAATCGCATAATGTCATACCACATAGGTGTTCCTCGCTGATTTTCTGGCATCGGAAAATTATCAATAGTAATGGCATCAAAATCTGTAAAACTTTTGCCCCACAAACTATTTAAGTTTGCTATATCTACGTGCTTATTTTGTAACCAAGTTTTTAAACTGTCTTTTGCATGTTCTGAAAACTGAACGACTTCCCAAGTCCCTGCTAAATTCCAATGAGGTTCGTTGGTAAGCATATAACCTTGCTTAGTATAATTTTTTCCTTTAACCAAAGGCACTATACCAGCACACAATTTTTCCATAACCTCTCTGGAACCTGGGCTACTAATATCGTAACCTGTATAAAGGGCTTTACCATCTTCTATATTGGGATATTTTTGTTTAAGCCAATTAGGGATCCTCCTTTGTCCGAAAAAAATCGTCCCAAAATTCCCAGTTGGCTTACTCATTAAATCATTTCTAAGCCAAGGAGCTATATCTCCATTTTCATTTGAGACATGACCTGGATCAATATATTGCCCATCAAAAGCACCAAAATATTCTGTTAAATCATGTTCTCCTGCTTTATCAGGTTGCCAAATATATTCCGAAATATAAATGGGCTTTCCATTATATACCAATTGATTACCATCATAATCTATTTGTGACCAATCGATATCCGGAATAGGTTTTCGTGTAATTTCGCCAGCTATCAATGCTGTTATAGTTGAAATTGCTTCATCTAAAATTGTTATAACCGAACTACGTTCGTAAGTCGCTAAATGCTCTGCTAAGTTTTCGGGAGTTGTTTCATGAAATGTGTGCAACCCGTCAAAGAAGCCTTCATGAATGCTTTTATTATTTTCATCCCAAGTTGCATATACAAGGAATACTTTAGCTACTCTAACCGTCATCTTTTCTTTTGTAGCATCTATTCCATTATTTTCTGCTTCAGTTATCAACACCTCTAAAGCAGTTATCTTTTCATTTGCTTGTTCTTCTGTACCTGAAAACTCTTCAATATTAATTTTAGGCACACGAATTTGTGCTAAAATAATTTGACTTTGAAAACAGAAAATTATGCAAATAATGATGTAGGTGAATGTTCTTTGTAAATTTTTCTTCATAGCTAAGGTGCCTTAAATTATTATACTAAGGTTAAAAAAATCCCGATCTCTAGATTTTATAGAGATCGGGAAAAATAAAAATTTATTAAGGTCTTAATTCCAATGGAACAAACTGAATATCATCAATATACATTGTTTGAGGCCCTGTAAGTCCAGGACTTTCCCCAGTATGTACTTGAATTAATACTTTAGTCGTTATAGCGTCAGTAGTTACTACCCTATCTAAAGTTACCCATTCTCCTTTTGCTATACCATTCAAATCCCAAACCAACAATTTCCATGGTGTTAAATTTGTTCTTACACCTCCAATACTTGATCCAGATTCCATAAATATTTTTATTATCATTTTATAATTTCCTGCAGGTATTGCTAAATCACTAGCACCATGACTTGTCATACCTCCTCCAGCAGTTGCAAAATCTGGATGACTAAACTTATAAGAGTACAAACCTGAGGCAGCTTGCTCATCAGTTCTTTGATAGAACATATGTTGTGCCCACCAACCAAGCGCATCACCTCTACCTACACCTTCATCGTTGTAAGTTTCAAAACTGAACCTTTCAAAACTATCTGCAACAGCATTGTCTTCGAAAAACATATCAACTTCAATATTAGAAAAATCATCTAACTGTCTTTCATCAGTGGACTGAATACTTCCTCCACTGTATGAAACCGTAATAACATCTGAATTATATATAGGCTCAGCTAAAGTTAATTCAATAATGGACTCATTATTAGAATTTAATGAAATAGATTGCACCGCTATATCCTGATTGAAACCAGAGCTATTAACAACGTTTACCGTAAAATTAGCACCTTTTCCAATTATTGATGCTGTATCAACGATCCCTGCTACTTGAAAAGAAAGTACTTCAGATTCATTTTCTGTTATACCTCCAAGAATTTCGAAAGGTTCTGAAGAAGAAATAACTCTTACTTTAAGTGGTATTTGTTTCCAATTTGTTTTATTAGGAAGTGGATCTATTCTGTTAGATTCTATTCTTCCTAAAGTGGTTGTAGTACCAAAATTTAAAAATGCAATTTCCGCAGTAACCTCATTGGAAGTTTCTGGAGTACCTCCATTAATACGCCATAATCTGTCGTTTGGTCTACCGACAGTAGATTCGTCTATAAAAGTAAGTGTTTTATTCACTTCTACATCTATTACAGGCCATGTTCCACTATCAGCAATATCAATCTCATCATCTGCACTAACACTTAACACTTCAATACCATCTTGTAGAACTCTAAATGCTGGTTTTATTTCTTTCGCTAAAACATCTACTTCAAAACACTTTTCAAAAACCCATTTATCTCCCACTTGAGTAGATTCAATAGGTCCATCTTCACCTTGAAAAGTAACTTGTTCTTCAAAAGTATTCTTAAGGCAAACCGTATTAATCCCTTCTTTCATAAAGAGTACATGAACTGTTTCATCATCGGTTACTAGCCCCTTACTAGAATCAATAAAATTGGGTAAAGAATCTCTATCATTAAACCCAGTCTTTAAAAAGTAATTCCCTTCTTCTATAGTCCATTCATGAGAAATAACTCCTTGAGAAGCATCTAAAAAAGAAATATGATCTTCTATTGCTCTTAAGAAAGAGTCTCCTGGATTTACGCTTGTATACCATGTAACATCTGAAAGCTTATCTGGAGCTACATAATCGTCATCTTGGCACGCTACTATAAAAAGCATGGCAAAGAACATTATAAATATTTTTATGTTTTTCATAATTATATCTTAATTAGTTTATACTTGAATTGGTAGTAATCTCACTTAATGGAATAGGCAAATAATCATGTAATTCAGGAATATAATTTTCGCTTGTTAAATCATATTCATAATCTATAACATGTTTAGCAGTACCTGGATCTGGACCTAATTGAAGCGATGTATTGCTCCATGCCTTCTCACCATCAAATTTTGTGTATTGATAATCAATTGAATGGTAAACCTCACCTGCTAATCGATCAAAATTTTCTTTTATAATACCCCAACGACGTAAATCTGACCATCTAATTGAATAGCCTTCATTCGATGTTTCTAGAGGTTTTTCCACATACATCAAATGATTCATTAAGGATTCTTCTGTATAAGTGTTAGAATCGTATGTGTGATCTCCATCTAATGCTGGACCTAACAAGACAAGTCCCCATCTGGCACGAATAGTATTTATATCTGCTAAAGCGCCTGTTATATCTCCTGTTTTAATTTTACATTCAGCACGCATTAAATACACATCTCCTAACCTATTAACTACTGCATTTTTTCCAGAGTTCCACGATCCTTCAGGATTGTCATCTTCACTTTCTAAATGGTCATGATTAGAATATTTTTTAAAGTGACCAAAACCCCATCCATCTATACTTTTCAACATTTTCTCTGGCACAGTACCATTCACATAATAAACCGTTTGTTCATCTTCTAAAAGTGTTACCATTTGAGATGCTCTAAGCGGCACATTTCTAAGTTGCCTACCATCAACTGGGTCTATATAATAATTTCTGTCATCCAATGGATCCATAGGCTCTGTTTTATACTTATATAATATCCAAGAAGGTGCTCCTACTGATCTAAAAAACTGCGCTAATCTTGTTGTTTGACTTAGCTCATCCCAGTGTCCTAATTCTGGTCGGTGTTTTGTATTATAACCAATTTCAAAAATTGACTCATCGTTAAATTCACCATCAATTGTAAATAAAACTTCAGGAGCTACTAATTTATATCCATAATCAGGGTTTTCTATAACATCATTAAATAAAGGTATCGCTTGCGCATATTCGCCTTCATGCAAATAACTTGTTCCTAAAATTGTAGCAGCTACACCAGCAGTAACCCGACCTTGATCTGAATTGCCCTCATAACCAGCTGGTAAGTTATCGTAAGCATATTCTAAATCTTCTCTAAAAAAAGCAATAACTTCAGAAGAAGGGGATACTCCTTTATTAAAATCTTCTCTAGTTACAGGCACAGCATCTCTTATAATAACATTTCCATAATTAAAACTGTTATGCAGATAAAAATGAAATAATCCTCTAAAAAAACGTGCTTGCGCCATTTGTAAGCCCCACTCTTCTTCATTAACAGTGCCTTCTAGACTATTAAGTCCTTCAATCACTTGGTTCGCTCTAAAAACCCCTTGATACAGTGCATTCCATTTATTTTCAATAGCGTTACCACTATCCGTATAGGTTTTATAATAAAACGTTCTACCTTGTTCATTACTAGGATTAGGTCTTCCCCATCCTGGCCAACCCATATCTGCTCTCCAGGCTTCTTCTTGTAAGCTAAGTACATTATGATTTAACATAACTGAATACGTAGCATTCAAAGTAGCATTCGTTTCATCTAAATTTTTCCAGTAATTATCTGTAGCGATCAAATTTGGGTTCTTTTCCTCTAAAAAATCTGCATTTTCACATGCAACTAGAGACAATAACCCTATAGTTAAAATTAAAATAATTCGTTTCATAACAATTGAGTATTAAAAGTTAAAATTCAATCCAAATATATATTGAGAAGTTACTGGGTAGCTTCCTTTATCTAAACCTCTAGCAGTTATACGACCTCCAACTTCTGGATCGTATCCCTCATAATCTGTAATAGTTAAAGGGTTTTGGGCTGTTGCATAAATTCTAAATTTTGACATTCCTAATTTTTCAACAATTTTTTGAGGTAAACTATACCCTAGAGTAATGTTCTTTAAACGTACATAATCTCCTTTTTCTAACCATAAGTCCGTAAATCCTTTAAAATTAAAATGATCTTTTATACCACCTCTATAAGCTGGTATAGGAGAATCTGAATTAACTTCAGACCATGCATAGATTAAGTCTTTATGTCTTCCATATGCGTAAGCATTTGCCTTAGCTCCATTCATAATTTCATGTCCCAATGCAGAATACCATTGCATTGATAAATCGAACCCTTTATAATCCAAATTAAGGTTGAACCCTACTTCATACTCAGGTAATCCACTTCCTTTATAAACTCTGTCAGAATCTGAAATATCACCGCTTCCATCTGAATCAACATATATTACATCTCCCATTCTTGCATTTGGATCTATTTCTTGGTATTCTGTTAATTTTTCTTGTGTATCTACTATACCATTTGTAGGATATAAAAAGAACGCACCAGCTTCGTATCCTTCTGCTAAAACAGTTACTTGAGAACTACTTTTTGCTCCGCTTACTAAACCTCCATCATTTGTAAATAAAAATCCTCCTTCACCATTTATTTTGGTAATTCTATTTTTATTAGTAGTAAAAGTACCGTTCATTCTATAATTTAACTTTCCTATTTTTCCTCGATGTCCTGCTGTTAATTCAAACCCTTCATTCGTCATATTACCAACATTTAAAACGACTTGCGAGTTATTACCTCCACCAGCAGAACCTGGCAATTGAATGTTAAATAACATATCTTCTTTTTTGGTATTATAATATTCCGCAGAAAATGTTAGCTTATTTTTAAAGAATCCTAAATCTATACCGATGTTATCTTGTATTGATGTTTCCCATTTTACTAAAGGGTTTGCAAAAACATTTTGAGCAGCCCCTAAGTTTAATACACCTTCACCATTTCCAAAAGAATAATCTATTCCCTGAGTAATTCCAGCTGAAAAAGCATATGAATTAAATCGTTGATTACCAACGGTACCTCTACTAAGTCTAAGCTTAAAATTGTTTACTGTTCTTTTTAGCGGTGACCAAAAAGATTCGTTTGATATATTCCATCCTGCAGATATTGATGGGAAAGTACCCCAAGTATAATCACTTCCAAATTTAGAAGATCCATCTCTTCGAATACTAGAGCTTAATAAATATTTACCTTTATAATTGTATTGTATACGAGTTAAATACCCTACAATTTTATCCTTATAATTATTTCCTGATCTAGCATCTGGACTTAAAGTAGCATTATTTAGCACCCTTATATCATTACTAACAACTCCAAACTTTTTAGCCGTAAAGCTTCTTGATACGTATTGTTCTCTTGAAGCTGCAATTGTAAATGTTAGTCCATGATCTTCTATTTGTTTTTTATAAGTTGCAATACCATCAAAGTTAAGAGAAGACCATCTTACAGCATTATTTTCTACAAAACTATTAGAAGGGTTACTTAATAACTCTCCTGTTACAACATTAAACACTGGTGTATAACCATTAAATCTTTCTCTAATTTCATTAGTTTCATTAATCCCTGCTCTAACCACTAAATTTAATCCGTCTATGAGTTCATAATTTACATTAAAATTAGCATAAGCCTTGGTTCTATTAGAGATATCTGTATTATCAAAACTATCGATTACCCAACCTAATCTTGTGGCCACTTCGCCTCCTATACTTTCTAAAGGCTCATCAGAATTTATGACTAAACCTTGTCTTGTAGGTTGATAACGTATTGTCTGGGTTATTAATCCCCCAGGAGCTCTATCGGTTTCTTCTTTGTTTAAACCCGCAGTAGCATTTATACGCCATTTCCCATGATTATAAGTTGTATTAGCACGGGTACTAAATCGTTTGAAATTTGAGTTAAGAATAAGCCCCTCTTTTTCATAAAGACCTGTATTTACACTATAGGTAATGTCTTTTGTTCCTCCAGAAACATTTACTGTATAATTTTCTACTGCTGCATTATCTATAAACGCTATTTTATATAAATCAGTATCGTTTTGAAAATTACCTGGGCTTCTCACAAAATCTAACACCGTAACATCATCTGTAGAACCTGTAGAGTTTCTTTCTCGTACTAAATCAAAATAAGTCTGCTCCGTTGCATTCATTAAAGGCGTACCAGATGTTATTTGTTGAAAACCATAACTGGCATTTACTTTTATTGACAATGAACCTACTTCTCCTTGTTTGGTCGTTATAAGAATTACCCCTGCTGCTCCTCTAGTTCCGTATATAGCCGCAGATGCCGCATCTTTTAAAATATCAATAGACTGTATCTCACTTGGTGGAATACGCGGGTCTCCCTCTTGAGGGATACCATCTACAACAAATAAAGGTGTATTTGAACCTGATATTGAAGTAATACCTCTAATCAATATCTCCGATTCTCCTCCTGGTTCTGAAGAACTAATAATATTTACCCCTGCAACCTGTCCTTGAAGAGCTGTTCCTAAATCTTCTGTTACAATATTTTCTATATCCTTTGCTTTAACACTTGACACAGCCCCTGTTATTTCCTTTTTCTTTTGAGTACCATAACCTATAACCACTACTTCTTCTAAACCTTCAACAGATTCTTCGAGAGATACATTCATAGTAGTTTGAGTCACAGTAACAGTTTTATCCTCCATTCCAAGGTAACTGAATAAAAGAACATCTCCAATTTTTGCATTAATCGAATAATTTCCATCAAAATTGGTAACGGTGCCTACACTAGTACCTTTTACAATTATAGTAACTCCAGGTATTGGCAGTCCATTTTTAGCATCACTGACAATTCCTGTTATGGTTGTGTTTTGCCCCTGGATGTTAATAGCACCCAAAAAGATAAAAAGAAAAAGCATTAGGCACTTCATCCTTAGCAATTTTCTTGATTTCAATAATTTTTTTTGTCTCATTTGTTTGTGAATTAATTTCAAATTTTAGTTTAGTTAATTTTAAGTTTTAAATCCAATTAACAGGATATTAGCAACTTACATTGTTAGTTAGTTATTCTTCATATATAGTAATTTTAATTAAATGCTAGTTTTGACATGCCCTTTTCGGTTTCTAAAATAAGGGGGGCTTCACCCTTATATATATTATCCTTGAATTCTATATTTTTTGATGATTTTACTGTTATTGCACACTTTTGGTTGAAAAGTTTTGGGAATGTTTTTGACATTGAAATAGTATTATTTGAAAACTCAAGATTGTTTGTATTCGCTATTTCAAGTACCAGATTATCAAAATGATTGAATTTATTCCCTGTTATTTTGATATTATTAAAAGCAATGTTTTCATTATCATCATCTGTCACAAAACGTATCACACCTCGATCATAACCACTATGATTGCAATCTTGGAATACATTATTTTCGATAATAATATTTGATCCATTACCAGACTCATACCAATGCCCGCTTTCTACAGGTATTAAGAGAGCTTCCATTTCGGTACTAAAGAAATTGTTTCTTATAATTGTTTTCTTTGGTGACGATAATAACAGTCCGCGTGCTCTATTACGACTAATGTTACAGTTCTCAACTAACACTTCAGGGTAGCCACATAAGTTTTCTATTAAATCTCCTGTTTTTAAGGTCTTAGGTAAGCTTTCATTAAAAGTTATAATTTGATATCTACTGTTTAATCGTTTCGTGGATTTTATAGTTAATTCATCATATGGAAAAAATGATTCACTTAACCTCACTAAACCAAGTGTATCATTTGTTTTTCCAATTACAAATCCTTGTTGTTGGAAATGTCCCATTCGTACTCCTATAGAATTATCCCCTAACAAATCAACAACTTCTTGATAAGTCCCATGTACATTAGTAGCATCGTCTAACTGATTATTAAACGTGCAATTCTTAAGTTCGACTTTACCTCTACAGCCTACAAAATGTGTTGCATCTGCTGTTGTTGAAACCATACGACCATGTGATGGTGTAATATTTACATTATCCAGAATAAGGTCTGCTGAGTTTTCAGCAATCACGCCCATACCTCCTGCATGATGAATATTAACATTAGTTGCATTAAAACCATAAGTTCCCGTTAATCGAATTGCTGGTGCCAGCCTATTTAAATGTTGTTCTCCTTTACAAACCAATATTTTGCCAACTGGAGGCATTTCTTTACCATGATTAAAAATTCTAATCAACCCAGGTTCTATTTCTTTTACGCGCAATCTAAACTCTCTACCAATTATGCGCTGACTTGGTGCAATTGGGTCTAATTTATATTTATAATTTAAATTATTTTTTATCGATTTTTCTTTCTTTGGTAAATGATGATAAAGTGTAAGCGGCGTGTAAGATTCTGTATTAAAAGCGATAGCTTTTCGTTCTGGATCATATAAAATAGCTTGTCCAAGATTATGCTCATAAGACTCTTTAATAAAATACAATTGTTCATTACGTATTTCATATGGATAGTCATCAGAAATTTTTAAATCGAACGTGCGATTTTTTAAATCGTTAGCCACAACCAAACCTTCACTATGAAAAGGTACTTCCCAATCTATAGTTAGGTTCTTTAATGCAATATTTTGAGACTTATCAATTAAAAAAGGAATCATTTTTCCATGAAAAATGAATGTTGACCCTTGACCATCAATCACTAAGTTTTTCATATTAAAAATGGGAAAAGCTGTTTTTATAACCACATCATTATGATTTGAGATATAACAAAACTGCTCTAAGCCCTTATCTGGATAAAAATGATAGGTTCCTTTTTCAAATTTAATTTCTGAAATGGGTTTGTTTTCTGCATTCAATATTCTATTCAGTACAGCAGAAGTGGCATCATCTTTTATACTATTGTTAAAAACTACAGATTCAGCTTCTATTTTTTTCGCAAAACATCCTGTGTTTAAAAAGAATAGAGAAAGTCCTAAACTCATTAAAACTATTGCTGAACTAAATTTTATTGATGACATATTTTAATTTAAATTATTTGTAGGGTTTAAAATTGATTTTTTTGCTTTTAAAGTGTGTGCTTCTCTGTAAAAAAGAGGAACACCTCAGTAAATAATGCATTTATATCACTGAATATCAGTATTTAATATATAAAAAGCCATGTTTTTTTGTTTTAAACTCTGTACTAAACATGTCTTAGTTATCCGCTTTACAATAACTAATCACCTAATACTGGTCGGTTTAATCAATCAACACTTATACACTAACCAAAGAAACTTATAATCAAACTAAAGGATGTATTTCTAGATAATTTATAAGTACCTAAGAGTAAATAATTGTGAAGAACAATGCTTTAGTCTACTAAATCTGTTATAAAAAGTAAATTAGCTTTATAAATTAATTAAGGTTATTGATAAATTATAATTTGAATTGAAAGACTTATTTATATACAATAAAAGCATTATTTATAGTGACATATCTAATATACTAAGTCCTAATATAAAAAAGTCCAGACTATTATTTCTGGACTTTAAAGTTTATAAGTTGTAATTTAATCGAAGACTCATTTCATTTTTAGATTTCAGGAAATGAATGGAAAGATTATCATTTACTTTGAAGGTATCCCTCTAGTAAAAGAAAGCTTAATAGGATACGCATATTTATATGCTGGTCTTTTTGGTAGATTAACTTCTAAACCTCCTTTTACAAGTTTATAATCTACCTTATTAACACTGCCTATTAGTTCGACATTTCTAACTTTTTTGAGATTAATATTTGCTAAAGATTTTATTAAAAGTTTACCATTTTCTGGCCAATCAAGGACTGTAGCGTAGAGAATCGTATTTTCTTTATTTCTGGTAAATCGGATATCTTCTGATGTTGCAATATACTTTTTATGCCCATGCTCATCCTTTTCAATCCAATGTTTTCCTAATTCACCAAAAATTTTATAAGGACGAGTAGCATACACAGCTTCTCCACAAATACGCAGCCATGCTCCTAATTCTAGCATCAATCTTTTTTGATCTTCTGGAAAACTACCATCGGCTCTTGGAGCAAAAGATAACATGAGCACACCACGCTTACTAATTATATCCATTAATTGATCTATAATCATATTAGTAGGTTTAACTGGTATTCCTTCTCCGTATCCCCAGTTATGCCCTAAATAGACCGATTCGTCTGTTTGCCAGACCATATCATGTATATCATCAAAAGCACCATGTTCAAAATCTCGAACAGCACTTCCTGGTTTAAATGTTTTTTGGTTTTTATAGTTTAGCACCACATTTGGAGCCCCATAAAGCCCTTGACCATTTTCAACCGCCTTATTATAATAGTAAGCAGCAAATTCTTTACGCCAAGGTTCCCAAACACTAGGATTAATTCCCCAATCAAAATAATACAAATCTGGTTGGTACATGTCTGCTAATTCTTTAGTTCGCGCTAACCACCTGGTTAAATCTCGGTCACTTGGTTGCACTAAATCCCATCTTGATCGTTTTAACCAATCAAAACGTTTTTCATTCACTCCTATTCTAATAGTATCTGAACTTAACGGAATTATTGGGTTTCCATATAAATCTTCATATTCAGGATTCGATGCATCATAGCGGTTTATATGATTCCATTGAAAAAATGCATGATTCCAAGCTGTATGGTTTGATACTCCAAATTTCATTCCTTTCTTTCTCACTTCGGTAGCTATTTCTCCTACCAAATCTCTCTTAGGCCCCATATTAACAGAGTTCCATTTACTTAACTTAGTATCCCATAAACAGAAAGCATCATGGTGAGCAGCCATCATTGTAAAAAACTTTGCGCCTCCTTGTTCAAATAAACCTGCCCATTCTTTAGCATTAAATTTTTCAGCCTTAAACATTGGAATAAAATCCTTGTACCCAAACTTATCTGGAGGACCATAAGTATTATGATGATGCAAATGAGTTGCATACCCTTGATTATTTCTACTACTTTGTCCTTTCTGACTGTACATCCAACGCCCATACCATTCTGCAGCATGATCTCCTTTAAATGCCGGCAATGAATATACTCCCCAATGTACCCAAAACCCTAATTTAGCATCCTCGTACCATTCTGGAGCAGAATATTTTTTTAAAGACTCCCAATCTGCCTCATATTTCTGTTGGGCATTTAAATAAATGGAACCAAAAAGTAAAGCTATAAGAACTGTTTTTATTTTCAAGACATAAATTTTTAATTAAACGTTTTATTTTTAGGAAACTATAATAAAGGAAGCTTCCTATTACGAAGAAATATAATAAATCTATGACCTTTGTCTTTTCTAATAATTAAATAGAGTACGAGAGTAATTTATTGCAAAAATGTCATGTTTTAAGAGTATTTTCTCTCGTTCTCTTCAGCATACATACCTGGAGTTGTACCATACTTTTCTTTGAATAGTCTTGTAAAATGAGTTCTACTTTTAAACCCTGTTCGCATGGCTACTTCTTTAACTGATAGTTTTTCTTGAACCAAAAACTCTGCACCTTTGGTTAATCGATACATTTTTAACAACTCAAATGGTGTATGATTGGTAAGCGCTTTTACTTTTTGGTAAAATAACGTTCTATTTAAAAATAATTCTCTGGCAAATTGATTTATGTCTAAATCTTGATTATCTAAATTTTCGGCCATTAGGTTATAGAGTTTCTCCAAGAACGCATTATCGTTTGCATTGTTCTTATTATTCTCTTTAGTTAGTGGAATACCTATTTGATAACGCTCTCGTAACTGTTTTCTATTTAGCAATAAAGCTTCTACTCTTGTTACTAAATGCTCCATATTAAATGGTTTCTTAATATAAGCATCGGCACCATCTCTTAACCCTTGAATTCTATCCTCACTAGTAACACAAGCTGTTAACAGTACAACTGGTATATGGCTTGTTTTTACATCAGATTTTACTCGTTTACACAAATCTAATCCATTTAATTCTGGCATTAATAAATCACTAATAATAATATCTGGCCATTCATTTTCCATGGCATCCAGGCATTCTTGACCGTTAACAAATGTAGTTACATTGAAGAATTTTGATAATGATTTTGACACAAACATGCGCATATCCAAATTATCTTCTGCATAGAAAATAGTAGCATTTGAAAACTCCGAATCTATCTTTATATCTGCAATACCATCACTATTAATTAACATTGTATTGGTCTCTAGCTCTTTTTCAGCTGTCAATAAAATTTCTTTTTGCTTTGTCTCGTTATTGCTTTTTTCCTTCTTAACAATTGGCAATCTTACTGTAAAAGTAGTTCCTTCATTTATTTCACTTTCAGCAGTTATATAGCCATAGTGCATTTCTACAAGGCGTTTTGAGAATGCTAGTCCTATACCAGAACCTCCAATATAAGATTCGTGTCTTTTATGAGATTGATAGAATCTTTCAAAAACATGTTCTAAATCCTTACTGTCTATTCCCCTACCAGAATCTACAACTGAAACGATTAAATCTTTATCTATTTTATTAATTTCTAAAAAAATGGAATCACCTTTTTTAGTGTATTTAAAGGCGTTATTAAGTAAGTTATTAAAAATTTTTTCTAACTTTTCCCTGTCGGCAGACACATAAATATTGCTTGCATTATTTTTTAGAGACAGCTCTTTACCTTCATTTTTAGCTAAAAAATGAAAGTCTTTAATAAGTTCATCAATAAATAAATCAAAATAAAAATGCGAATAATTCATCTTAAGCAATTCGAAATCAGCTTTTTGAAAATCATGCACCTGATCTACAAGTTGAAGCATTTTTTTAGATTGACGTTGAATAAGTTTAAGTTTTTCAACAGCATTAAAATTTCTTCCAAATTCTTGCATCAACAAATTTATTGGTCCAGAAATAAGCGTTAAAGGTGTTTTAATTTCATGTGAAATATTAGAAAAGAATCTCAGCTTTGCAGCGTTTAAATGCTTAACGTTATCAATCTCAATTTGCTCTATTTCAACCTTATGATTTAGAGATTGAATTCTAAAAACAACTTTTATAATAAGAAAAGCAAGAAGTGCAACTATTAGAAAATATAAGAAATATGCCAATTTTGTTTTCCAAAAAGGAGTAGAGACTGTTATTTTTAAAGATTGGACTGGTGTCCATTCATTTAGAGAGTTTGAAGCTGAAGTATTTAAAGTATACTCACCTGGTTGAAGACCACTAAAATAAACCGTTTTTTGATTAGAAGGTACTTGAACCCATTCTTCATTTAATGGCGACAAATTATATCTTATATGATGGTTTTTTGGATTAGAGAAATGTAAACTTGTAAGCTCTAATGAAAATACATTTTCATTATGTTTTAATTTCACCTCTTCTATTTCAGCCAATCGTTTATTTAATAATACTCTGCCATTAACAGAATCTCCTACTGATACTTGCCTATTAAATAACTTAAGATTTCCAAGTTCAAATCTAGGTAATACTTCTTTATTAAGAATATCTTCGGGTTTGAAATAGCAAAAACCATCCAAACCAGAAAACATTAAATATCCATTTTTTAAGTGTTCTGAAGCGTACCAAAAATCTTCAAAGGGTAAGCCATCAGAATCTGTAAATCGTCTAAAAGTATAATCTTTTGTATTAAATTTATTTAAACCAATGTTAGTTGCAATCCACAAATTATATTCATTATCATATAAAATACTTTTTACAACATTATTTGACAGCCCTTCTTTCTCTGAGAAAGTAACAAACTTTGGTTTGCTATCGCTATTTAATATCTTACAAAATCCTCCACCTTCAGTTCCAACCCATAATTCTTTGTTAGGCAATCTAATAATCGAACTCACAAAATTATCTGATAACGACTCTATATTTCCCTCTTCATTAACATATTGATCTATTTCCGTATTATACAAAGGAGCTTTAGTGTTTATTCTTAATAGGCCATCTTTATCAGTTCCTATCCATACGTAATCATATAACGGGTCTGTATAAATACATCTTATAAACGTCAGTTTTTCAGATTCAAAATACGGATTGTCATTTATAGTTTCAACATTTGTAACCTCATTTTTGTTATTTACAACTATTTTAAAAACACCATAATTCCCAACTATCCATATATTTCCATCTCTATCCTCTGTGTAATCTTGGATATGTATATAATTAAAAAGTGGTGGTTCTGCATTATTTATTACCTCGATTTTTGTCTCATTCTTTTTAACCCGACACAACCCGACACTATTAATTCTAAACCACAAATTTTGTTTTGAATCATAAAAAACACTCCCTAAGTCCATCTTTCTGTCATCTATCACAGGGTTTTTAATGGGTTCAAACTTTTGAAGATTCGTATTAAAAACAGCAACACCTCCTCCACTGGTACTTAGGTACACTTTTTGATCATCGATAGGAGAAATTTCGGTTATATTATTAGCCTTAACACCATACCTATATCCCATTGTGATGTTGTACTTTTTAAATGGGTTTTGATTTAGCTCAAACTTAAAAAGCCCTTCGTTGAAAGTTCCTAGCCAACAATCACCTGTTGTTGTTTCGAAAAGACAACTACTCTTTACATATCCTGCATTAAACTTAAAGTATGTTTTTTTATAATTATTTGTATTTATAAAATCATTACGATCACTAATTTGTATCACACCATCATTTAATATTCCTAGCCAGATCTTTCCAGTAGAATCAACCATCGTACTATTAAACCTATGATTGGTTAATTCTCTTTTTTTGAGCTGGAATGTGTATTCACTACCTTCCGTCTTATTCATTTCAATGATAGCTGCTCCAAAAGAAACAGTCACTAATAATCTTTGCTTATCAAGAACAGAAATTGAAGTGCTCTGTGTTATTTCATCTTCTAAAACTCTAGTATAACTTTTATTTTTTAAGTTAAAAATGAAAAGGCCTTTAGATGTTGCATACAAATAGTTGGATTCATCAAGCGCGATAACTTCAAAAAACTGTGCCATATTTTGAGAAACCGAACCTTCAGGAATGAATCTGTTTATAAAATTATAATTATCATCGAAAACCAAAATACCAGACGCTTCTGTAGCACACAGAATGAGTCCATTTTTATTAGAAATTATATTTCTAACGACTGGACCACTTAGCCCTTTTTTTATTGATTTATTCGAATATAAATTTTTAAACTTTTGCGTAGATAAATCATATAAACTAATCCCATCATCGGTACCTATCCAAACTTTACCTTTTTCGTCTTCAAATAATGTTCTTACCCGATTACTTACAAGAGATTTTTCATCTACTCTATTTTTATAAACCTTAAATTCGTATCCATCATACAAGCTTAATCCTTCGTATGTACCAAACCATAAATATCCATTAGAATCTTCTAAAATAGAAGTAATTCCATTATGAGACAAACCGTCCGAAATTGTAAAATTAGAAGCGTGCTCTAAAATATTATTTTGAGCAAATAGATTAAATGCAAAAAAAAATAGTAAGAAAAATGAAATAGAGAGTTTATATTTCTTTTCAAGCATGAGAAAACAATTTACTTTAATGACTAAAGTATCAAAATTAAATTGACTTGGCAAAGTACTTAAGTCTTTTGTAAAAATACAAGAAGTATTTGGGAACTTTAAAATTATTAAGAAATAATTCGTTTGACATTATTTTGCAAATAGTTTGGTAAAACCTATTAATAACTCTCCAGTCTTTGTTTTTCCTAACATTTTACACGCAAAATTATCTTCAGTAATACCGTTTCCATTACCTTCAAATTCAATAATAAGATTTTTTCCCTTTTTCTTTGTTTTTATAACTTTTGCCCCGCTTCCATAATTAACTTCCTCTGAAGCTCCAAAACGTAATGATGCTATATCAATATCCTTTTGCGCATCAAATCCTGGTTCTGAAATCACAAGCACTTTTATCACTTTAGTGTCCTTGTTAACTGAAGTTTTATTTAGTATTTGCATACGTTTATGAAGTGTAAGCGGCATAATAAGATTTTTTGAACTATGTTTATCCCTAGCTAAATCATCTGCTTTTAGTACATCAATAACGGCAAGAGACAAATGGGTTGCACGCCCATATTCATCTTGCAAAATATGAGGTCTTTCTAATTTATACCAATGTGTTTGTGTACCATTTTCATAAGAGGTATTATTAGGCGTATAAGCTGTTCCTGGGTTAAATTTCCAGTGAATACCATCTGGAGAACGTAGGTATATGGCTCGATAATCCCAAAACGCATTTATCATCATATGATATTGCACCTCATCTTTCCATAATACAGGATCTTCATAGTTTGAATTTCGGTATTTTTCTGGAATAATAGGGTTTCCTTCTATTGGTTTGGTTAGTACATTATATGGTCCAAGGGGATTAGTCCCTTCACTTAGCATCATTGCTCCTCCTTTTGTTACGAAAAGGAAACGACCATCATCCAAATGTACTCCAGACAAATTTCTATAAAAACGATAAAATCTTTCTGGAATTTCATCAGCTGTTTCTGTATTAACTGCTATGGTACCGAGACGTTTCCATGGACCACTCATTGTTTCGGAAACAAACAAGGTAGCTTTCCAATTAATCAGAGAATAAAGCATATAAGTCCCATCATTCAATAAAATAATATCTGGATTATGACCATAACCATTTGCAAAGTCATAAGCTGTTTCTCTTTTTACAGTGTATGGCCCCGTTGGTTTGTCTGACACCACATGGGCCACTGTTGAGCTAGGCCATTCCCAATGTCCTTTTGTAGCATTTGCTGGCCAACGCGTCACGCACATATGATATTTACCGTCTTTATCTTTTACTGGACGGCCTCCCCAATAACTCCAATCAGGATCCTCGATACCATTATCTGGATCACGAGGAAGTACACTTTCTGCTCCCCATAAATCTGAACGTAGTTCATTATGAATTGGCATTGGACGAATTAAATCACTAAAAGATGCTCCAGATATCATTTTTACTTTTGCTTTTACGGGTTTAGATGCCATACTTCTATTACCACTAAAATCGTAAGCATACACTATATATGTATTCTCAACACCTTTTATTGGAGTAAAATCTAAGTATCCATTCCCCGTTATATCATGAGCAATTTCCTGCATATTTTCACCTCCTGCATCTCCTCGATATACCGCATAATTTTTAATATCTGTCTCTGAATTTTTTGTCCAGGTAATTTTTAACTCTGCATCAAACACTTCTGCTTTTAAGCTTGCAGGGGGAGCTGGTGCTTCTTTATCAAACTTTGTTATGCTTACTTTATTAGAGCCTGCTGATTCTTCAGTATTAAATCGGGTAACAACATAAGTGTATTTAACTCCAGTTATAAAATTGTTATCTACAAAATTATTTGATGCTGTTTCACCTATTAAATCGTAAGCAATACCTTTTTCAAATTCACGACCTCTATATACTTTAAACTTAGTGTCTGTTTCTATTTTTTCATCATCCCAATTTAACTGTATTCCAGTGCCTGAGGTATTTGCTTTTAATATAGGCCCTGTTTTTTCTGATGACATTACGCTTATATTTACGTAATGTAAATACACTTTAACACCTTCTCCTGAATAAAAAGTAGCTCTAACAAAAGGTAGGCCTGCCTTAGCATCTTCTTTTGTTAAGGTATAAGTCCCTTTAAAATGTTCTACAATCTTGTCCGACCCTTTTAATTTCACCTTTTCTGCAAGAATACGCTCATGCTCTCCAAAAACCAAACTTACAGTCATTGTACCATCACTTATATACTCTAAATCGGCTCCAAAACTCCAATTTAAAACATCATCTGCATTGGGTTGTTGGTATTCTGGATTTGTATTTAATATTTTCGATTCGGCTACAGCTACTTCATACATAGAAAACAAAGTTCCATGATGAAGTCCCACAGGATATTCACTGTCTCCTTTTATACCGCGAGTTGTCCAAAATGGCGATTGTTTTCCTTGTCTCCAGTAGCCCCATATAGATGAAAAGTCTCCATCATTTACGTTTTTATATGGTGCATTATCGCCTAAAAGAACTATTTGGGCATGCATTGGCAGGGTTAAAACAAAAACAATTATTAATGAAACTAAATGTCGTAAATTCATAATATATATACGTATTTTAAAAGATACTATTTATCTCCACCCATTGTTTTAATAAACATTTTACAATGTGTCAGATTATAAATTTTTTTAGTTAGGATTACACAAAAAACAAAACACTGAAAATCATAAAATTAACAGTGCTTCGATTTAATCTATAATTAAACTGTTTGAATAACAGAACTATCTACTTCTCCGTAACTCATTATTTCACAGTATTTTAAAAAATTTAATTTAGTATAGTTCACCAAATTATACACTAAAATCAAATAGAACGGTAAAAACAATATAGGCTCTTTTTATTGAGATAAATGTACAAATTATATAATTATAGTAAAGAATTAAGGCATGAATTACTTTCGTTATTCTATTTGACAATTAGGTATAATAGATAAATTCATTTGTGTCAAAAAAACATACTAAATAGTATGTTTTTTTGTATATTTGTACCTATTGTCTATTTAAGTATTTACATTTTAGTTAGACCTTAAAATTTCAAGTAAATTATGAAAAACCTATTAATTATATTAAGCATTATACTCCTTATATATATTTCATACCGTATCTTTCGTTTTGCTACACTTGATAACGGGCTAGAAAATAAAATAGCAAACGGCGCAGTAATTTTAGATGTAAGAACAGAAACAGAATTTAAGACAGGACATATTAAAGGTTCAATAAACATAGCATTGGGATCGATAAGAGAACGATATGTAGAACTTGACACCAGTAAAACATATATTACTTGTTGTTCTCATGGACTAAGAAGTGTTAAAGTTGAATCACTTCTTAAAGAAAGAGGATTTAAAAAAGTATATAATGGCGGAGGTTGGTCTGAACTTAAAGAAATCGTAGATCTAGTATCACAAAAAAAAGATTTTAATTTTCAAAATTAACAGAGATATTCTCAACACTCACTTATAAAAATAAAAGTATTGCAAGCTTAAGAAATTCTTTCTTGATAGAAAATACATTTTTGTTTTGAAATACTCTCAATAGAGGAGGATTTATATCTATTACTTCACAACTAATTGGTCATCAATATTTTTTAACAATTATCAATTCTGTATAATTTACCAATTAGCATACTAAAAAGAAGAATCATCAAAATGAATTTTGTATTCTTATTGACATAAATACCAAAGCTAATCTTAAAATCAATATACACCACAAACTACTTTTAGTAAACTATTTTATACTGTATAATCTTTATTATGTGCATTTTAAGAATTATACTTATTTTTATCATTCATTAAAATGAACAAAATATTGTCTTCAAAATATCCAAAATAGATGAATAACCCATTTTAAAATATGCCCCATAATATTTTAACCTCCATTTTATTCTTTTTAATTGTTACTGCTGGAGTATCTCAAAATGAAAAGCGCTTTCAAAAAATAGAAGACTTAAGTAACGAATATATCTCTTCGATTGCACAAGATGACTATGGCTTTATTTGGGCAGGAACTAATAATGGTCTTTTTAGATATGACGGGTATAAATTTGATGCACTTCGTCGTTCTATAGAAAATAAAAATTCGCTTTCTGCCAATGGAATTAATCAAATAGAAATTCTTTCCAATAATAGCTATTGGATAGCAACCCAAGGAGGTGGTTTAAACGTTTTTAATCCTAAAAAAAAGGAGATTAAAAAAGTGGTGAATCGTAACAACAAAATGTTTCCTCTTATATTCAGAATTCAAAAGGTATCTTCTAATTTACTTGCAATGGTTACAGATGAAGGGATTTATACTTTTAACAAAAAAACACAGAATCTAAAAAAAATAGATAAAGGCGCCACTGTTAGTCTAATGGCTGTAGATGGTAATTATTTATGGTTTACTAATAGAAAAGTTTTGTATAAATATAGTATTCCTGATGATAAAATACTATTCACTCAAAATTTTGATGACACGATTAAAATGATAAGTGTTGTACAGGAAAATTTAGTTTTGTCATTTAATAATAAGCTACTTTTTTATAAAGGTAATAAAATTCACAATGAAGTATCTGTTGAAGATGAAATATACTATTCTGTACAAAATGATAGTTTAGTTTACTTTGCTTCAAACTATAATTTATATACTGTTAGTCCTAAAAAAAACAAATTAGTAAGAATTACTTCTAATATAAAAACTGAAACAGCTAGTATTAATACCTTATTTATCGATAATCAAAATAATTTATGGATAGGCACATCCAAAGGTATTTATAGAGAATCTTTAAAACTTCCTTTATTTAAAAAAACGCCTATTCCTTTTTTGGCTAGAAAAATTGAAAAACATAATGAATCCTTGTATTTAGGAGGGCGTAAAGGTTTATATAACACAAATAATCATTTTGCCTTACTTAATGACCATGTTTTGGCTTTACGCAACTTTGGAAGTTGGTTATGGGCTACCAATGTACAGGGTGACTTATTTAAGATTAAAAATGACAGTATTTATGAAGATATTTCATTAAAGGAATCTACTAATTATACCAATTTTAGAATTTACGACTTAGAGCAGGATAATCTAAATAGAATTTGGGTAGGAACTTGGTCTTCTGGCATTAGCATTGTAGATGAAAACCTAAAAGTAATTCAACGTATAAAACTACCTACGGGTTCTGATATAGGAGAATCCAAGATTTTAAAAATGCTTATTGACACGAAAGACCGCCTTTGGATTGCTACTGCTACTTATGGCGTGTTTATGCTACCAAATGTATCCTTGCAAGATCTAAACAAACAACCACTTCCCTTTAAACATTATACGTATACAAGTACAGATATCCATTCATTAAACTCAAATATTGTGTTTTCTTTAACGCAAGATAATGAAGAAAACATTTGGATTGCTACAGAAAATGGCATGGCAAAATACAATGAAAAAGACAAGAGTTTTATTCGATTACGGAATGAAAAACAGCTTTTTGATAAAAAAATAATGGCAGTAAGGTGCGATTTTAAAAATAATATATGGATGTCCACTATCAATGATGGAATTTATGTATATAATCAATTGGCAAAACGGCTCACACATTACAAAACAGGTGATGGACTTGCATCTGACTCATATTTATTCACTTCTGCTTATTATGATAGAGAAATTGGGACTCTTTATTTTGGCGGATATGAGGGTGTTCAAAGTATTGATGTAAAAGAACACCCTATGTATAAAGAAAAACCAAAACCTATAATAACCGATATATTAATAAATGGAAAACACAAAGACTACTTATCTAATTTTAAAGCTCCTTTTGAAGATAAAATAACATTATCTTATTTACAAAACGATTTTTCCCTTCGTTTTTCTAACTTCGATTATAGCCATATTTCCAATGTCAATTATGCCTATAAATTGGGATCTGACAAATGGAAAACTACCGAAAAGCAAACAGCTTATTTTTCTAATATTTCTTACGGAAATCATGTTTTAAAGGTAAAGCCCGTTTACAATGCCTATCTGGACGAATCAGACTTTACCAATGCACTTCAAATTAATATTCAAATTTCCCCCCCTTGGTATAGAACAACACTCGCATATATTTTATATGCCCTGTTTATAGTATCTGGTATTATATTAGTGCTATATCTTTTTGTAAAAAGTAAGGTTGCTGAATTAAAAACTCAAAAAACGAAAGAAATCAATGAGTTACAATCTAAAATGTATGCCAATATTTCGCACGAGTTTAGAACACCTATTACTATAATAAAAGGACTTTCTAAAAACATAGGTAAATCTAGATTAGAAGAAAGTATAGATTATAAGGTCAAAAATATAGAAAAAAACAGTGATCAATTATTACATTTGGTTAATCAAATGCTGGATTTAGTCTCTTTAGATGCTAAAAAGATGGAGGTTTATTATAAAAACGGCGACATTATTAACTTCTTAAAAAAGTCTATTTCTTTATACAAACCCTTAGCAGAATCAAAGCAAATACATTTAAAATTTAACTCGCAACATTCATCAATTAAAATGGATTTTGATGATGATAAATTACAAAAAGCATTAAACAATATACTGTCTAATGCCTTGAAATTCACACCAGAAAATGGGTCTATAAATGTAACCGTCTTTCAACAAAATAATACATTAAAAATTGTAATTTCAGATACCGGAAAAGGAATTAAACCAGAAGATCTCCCTCATATTTTTAATCGTTATTACAAAACATTCGATTTAGATGAAAACCTAGGAAGTGGTATTGGAATGTCTCTAACAAAAGAACTGGTGCTATTAATGGGCGGGCATATTGATGTTGCAAGCGAATTAAATAAAGGAACCCAATTCAATATTCAGCTTCCAATAAAGAATCTTGTTAAAACACAAGAAACATTAAATTATACATTACCTTTTATTGAAGATAGAAACAACTCTGAAAACGATGATGACAATGGCGAACCAGATATAATTACAGAAAAAGTAAAGCATTCTATTTTAATCGTTGAAGACAACAGTCAAATAAGAAACTATGTAAAAGAGCTCTTGGGTGAATTCTATATTATATATACAGCCAAAAATGGTAAAGAGGGTATAAAGCTAGCCGAAAATAAAGAAATTGATTTTATTATAAGTGATATTATGATGCCCGAAATGGATGGTTTTGAATTTTGTAAACATATAAAGGAGAATCTTAAAACCTCGCACATCCCTTTTGTTATTATAAGTGCCAGAACCCAAGTAGAAGATAAAATAAAAGGCTACAAATTGGGCATAGATGCTTATTTGTTCAAGCCTTTCAATGAAGAAGAATTACTGTTGATTATAAAGAATCTATTTGATAAACAACAACATAAAATAGAATATTTTAGTGAGTTGCTACAATTAAAAGAATCTGATAAAAAAGATATTGATATTAATAAATTAGATATAGATTTTATTAAAGAAATACAAGAATATGCCTTAAATAAAGAACAACGTTTAACCATTGATCAATTAGCTAAAAAGTTATCAACCAGCCGATCACAACTACACAGAAAAATAAAATCTTTAACAGGACAGTCCATAACCAATTACATCAATTTTGTCCGTATTGAGAAAGCCAAAGAAATTCTAGCTACAACATCGCTCCATGTAAGTGAAATAGCTTATGAAACAGGCTTTGAATCACCTACATATTTTTCTAAAGCATTTAAAAAAGTTGTTGGCGTCTCCCCTACTTCTTTTAGAGAAAACCACATTCAAAACTAATGATTACGGGCTATTGAAACAATAGGTCATACATTAGAAACAATAGTGTAATCCTCCTTTTGGTCTACACTATAGTTTTGGTGCTACTTAACATATATTATAGTAGTACTTATGAAAAAAATTACACATTTAGCTTTAATTATTCCTTTTATAACTTTTGGACAATGGGTGCAATCTGGATTAGATATAGACGGAGAAACCGACAATGAACAGTTTGGCCATTCATTAAGTTTAAATGCCGATGGCACCATCGTAGCCATAGCAGCCCCTTTTAACAGTGAAGCTGGAAGCACTTCAGGCCAAGTTCGTATTTATGAAAACCAATCGGGAAACTGGGTTCAGTTAGGAAATGATATATCTGGTGAGTCATCAAGTGACAAATCTGGTTTTTCAATAAGTTTAAGTGATGATGGTTCTACAATTGCCATTGGAGCACCAGACCATACTCTTCCAGGAAAATTTGAAGTTGGGCAAGCTCGGGTATTTAAAAATGAACTGGGAAACTGGACACAAATAGGCAGCAGTATTATTGGTGAAAATTTATCAGACCACTCGGGGTTTTCTGTTAGTTTAAGCGGTGATGGAAACATAGTTGCCATTGGAGCACCTGATAATGATACAACTATTGGAAACAGTGGACATGTGCGTATTTATGAAAATCTATCGGGAATCTGGACTCAAATTGGCGATGATATTGATGGAGAAGCAGCAGACGACAATTCAGGTTATTCTGTAAGTTTAAATCAAGACGGGAGTATAGTTGCTATAGGAGCACCTTTTAATGATGGGGCTGGATCTGGCAACGGACAAGTTCGGGTTTACGAAAATCAATTAGGGACTTGGGTACAAATAGGGAGCGACATTGATGGGGAAGCCAACAATGACCGCTTCGGAATTTCGGTAAGTTTAAATAACGAAGGCACTATTGTAGCCGTTGGTGCTATCGATAATAATAGTATTGGGCACGCACGTGTGTTCGAAAATCAATCAGGGACTTGGGTACAAATAGGGAGCGATATCGACGGGGAAGGTTCAGGTGACGATTTTGGTATCTCAATAAGTCTAAATGGTGAGGGAGATATCGTAGCTGTAGGTGGTTATTTTAATGATGGAACCGATATAGATGCTGGACACGTTAGAGTGTACAAAAACCAATCGTCCAATTGGGTACAAATAGATAACGACATAGATGGAGAAGCTCTTAGTGATCGTTCAGGCCGTTCAATAAGTATAAGTGACGACGGAAGTATTTTAGCCATAGGAGCAAATTTAAACGATGCTGGCGGTATCAATTCAGGGCATGCTCGCATTTATAGTAACCTTGATGTATTGAGTACCCAGGGCAATGATTTTGGTAAGGCTTTTTCAATATACCCGAATCCAACCAGTGGTCATATTACATTGAATTTAAATGCAGCTAGCACCCCAGTTAGCCTAAATATATATGATGCCCTAGGAAAACTAATAGACTCGAAAACCCATACCAATACCCAAAATCTAAATATAGATACAAGTCATTACACAAAAGGCATATACCTTATTAAACTTCTCTCAATCAATAAGGTAACAACACTCAAGTTTATTAAACAGTAGCATTCATTTGTAGCCTTTTGAAACAATAGTGCTTATTACCGAAACAATATACCATGCCATTTTATAAGCCTCAAATTAGTTTTGCCTCCGTAACCAAATCTACTAATGCCATGATTTTAAGAAAAATTATTATTTCGTTTCTACTAATATATACCTACAACTGCTATTCACAAATACAAAGAGAATCTGGGATTAATTTAATAGGCGTAAATTATTATTCAATAGAATATGTTTTCACCGATGCCTTCAAACAGTCCAGAGCATGGGTCGTACACGAACCTTCTCCTGGTTCTGTTTGGAATAGTGGTGTTGAAATTCCTGTTGATGAAAACGGGTATCCAACCGTAATTCCTTTTGATAATGGAATAGATCCTCCCCAAATTGCAAGAGCCATTTTATTTACAGATTCAAATGGCCATAATCCATCAGGAACATATCGTCTTATCGTTTCTGGTAGCGGACAAGTTCGCGTTTGGGGCGCAGCAACCGAAGCCGTATACACAACTCCAATAGATGTACTGATCCCTGTAGACGCTACTCAAGGAAGGGTGTTTATAGAAATTGAAGAATCTTTACAAGCAAACCCGATAACAGATATTAAGTTTATACTTCCCGAGTATGTAGATAATTATCAAACAGAACAATTTACTACTGAAATATTAGATTTTATCGAAGATTTTCAAACCATTCGTTTTATGGACTGGTCTGAAACTAATTTTTCTGAAAACGAAATTTGGAACGAAAGAACCCCTAAAAACAACGTCACTCAAGCTGTTGAAGCTGGGGTAGCTTGGGAATATGTTATTGATTTATGTAATACTACACAAAAAAATGCATGGATCAATATTCCGCATAGAGCAGATGACAACTACATATCTGAATTAGCAACTCTTTTTAGGGATAACCTAAACCCAAATCTTAAAATTTATATTGAGTATAGTAACGAGCTATGGAATGCTACTTTCACACAGTATAATGAAACTGCTGTTTTTGCCGAAAATTTAGGCTATACAGGCACCCAATGGGAAAGAGCCAGAAAATATACAGCCAAACGATCGGCAGACATTTTTCACGGTTTTGAAACAGTTTTTCAAAATAACGATCGTCTAATTAAAGTTATTCCAGGCAGAGCTTCTAACGGAAATGTTACCAACGAAATAATAAGCTACTTTAACGACCCTTTTTACAATCCAAATCAAGTCACTGCAGATGCTATTGCCATAGCACCTTATTTTGGTAATGGTATTGGAAATACCATTGGAAACAATGGACAAATAAACACAATTACGGTTTCCGAAATTTTGGATTTATTAGAAAATGAGCTAGCTACAGCCTATGATAGAATGGATCAAAATAAAGCTGTTGCAAATACACACAATCTAGAACTTATAGCTTATGAAGCGGGTCAGCATTTAGTGGCCCAAGGCACCTATCAACAAAACGACATATTAACAGTTAAACTAACGCAAGCCAACAGAGACCCTAGAATGGAAGATATGTATTGCCAGTATATTAATTATTGGTATGAGGCCACTCAAGGGGGGCTGCTCTCTTTCTTTTCTTCGCACCAACCTTACGGCAGATTTGGTAGTTGGGGAATAAAAGAATATATGGATGAGGAACATACCCCAAAATATGATGCTATAACAGATTGTGTATTTAACCATAACACACTCTCTACAGAATTTAAAACAAAAGCAGCTATTAGCATGTTTCCAAATCCAATTATAAATACAGTTAACATCAATACTCTTGAAAAGATAAAACTACTTGATGTTTACACCATCGAAGGAAAAAAAATGATGACAGTAAAAAGCACCAATAAAATAGATGTAGCGCATCTACCATCTGGCATTTATATTTTAAAAGCACATACAGAAACTACAAGTATTAATAATGTATTAATCAAAAAATAAAAAAGGTGAAATTAATTTTTAAACTTAACACTATCAAAAAACTAGCAATTGCAATAATCATGCTTATTAGTGTTCTAGCATGTAAAAAAAATGATGATTCTATAGAGTCGGGAGATTATTTTTTAAACTTAACAGGTCTATGGCACATACAAGATCAATCCAGTGAGTCATTATTTGATGCGGTTTATTTTTCAAAAGATTCTATTGTCTATATCATAGATATTCATCCTTCTGGAATGACACGTATACATTCAGGTCCTTTATTGTCGAAATACTCTTACGAAAATAATAAGGTTAGTAATAATTTTTTCGGTTCAGAAGGTTTTCAATACAAAGGAGAAGAAATTCTTGATGTTTCTTTTGGACCTCTTGGTGGCGAACCAAAAAGGTTAGTAAAAGACCCTAATATTAAAAAATTAAATGAGGTTATTTTTACTATAGATATAGAAAATGATACCTTTAAATATATTGATATTAGCAATATCATAAATGTGGATGCTAATGGTACGATGAATATTGATTCCGACGATGAATACATTTACATTCCAGATACCGAGAATCAAAGATACATTAGGGTTGACCAGAAAACATTTACAGTAAAAGATGTTGCATATGGCATAGGAGATGCGACCTCACTTGCTATTGTAGACCTTAATGGTCCTAATAATTTAATATCTGCTCTAGATTCCAGTACAGATACTTATACAATCTATAATAATGCAAACCCAGCAACATCTGTAAGTCCAGATTTTTCTGTCTCTAGCAATGTTACCTGCCATGCTAACATAATTAATAGCTACGATATGGTTACTTACAATAAAGACACAGGTAGCTTAAAATATCACGATATCGATTTGTTTTTTAATAGGGATATAAATCTCATTGAAAAATTAGATCCTGCTATTGGTATTACTGGCTTAGATTATTTATTAACTCGAAACTTATTATTTATTGCAGACCCTGCAAACATTCACATTTTTACAGCAAAACAAAATGACCAGAAAACAAATATAGTCCAGTTTTCTCATGATGCCTCTTATAGTTTAGCAACAAACTACCTTAATAACGAGACATCCAATATACCTTTTCATGGCTATGTTCGAGGTATCGATTTTAATGCCCAAACCGCAACATTATATCTCATTCTAGGAGACTCTATTACAAATAAAATAGGACTATACGCTATAGATCTAAATTGAAAACCTTGAAGTAAGTCTTGTTTTTATGGATTACAAAACAAAAAAAATGAATATGAAAGCAAAAATTATACTTATAATTATATTAATAACAGGAACTTTAGGTTTCTCTCAAAGCGGTATTAATTATAAAGCTCTAATTAAAGATAAAAATGGTAAAATTATTATTAATACCCCTATCGAGATTCAGTTTACAATACTGCAAGATGCAACAAACATATATAAAGAAACACATTTACCTACTACAGATGCCAATGGTGTTGTAATTGTAAACATTGGAGAGGGCGAATCTATATCTGGTAATTTTAACTTAATCAATTGGGGAATTGATGCCCATTATTTAAACGTTCAAATAGATATAGGCAATGGCTTGGTAGATTTAGGGACGACACAGTTTATGAATGTTCCTTATGCAAAACATGCTAACACAGCTGCTAATGTTACTGGTTTAGAAACTATAGATGCTATCAATGGTAAAACAAATGAAATTGATGGAAAAGGATGGCGATTAATAGGACAAGACGCCAATAACTATGGCAATATGGGAAATAAAGCTGTTGATTTAAGCCACTCTGATGTGCCTTCAAATATATACGGAGCAACTGGAACGTATGCTGTTGCTTTAGGAAATAAAATAATAGCCTCAGGTGATAATTCAACAAGCATGGGGTTTCAAACCATGGCTTCTGGGAATATTTCAACGGCTATAGGGCTTAATAATGTTGCTTCAGGAAATTATTCAATAGCATTAGGATTTGGGACAAAAGCTTCAGGCGAATCATCACTATCTATGGGACTCAATACTGAAGCTTCGGGTATTAATGCTATAAGCATGGGAGTAGATACGGAAGCTTCAGGATACGGATCAATTACTATGGGAAACTTAACAGAAGCTTCTAGTGTGTATTCAACAGCTATGGGAAACACAACAATTGCTTCAGGAGTCAATGCAACGACTATGGGACATACAACAGTTGCTTCAGGGATCAATGCAACGGCTATGGGACATGCAACAGTTGCTTCAGGAAGTAATGCAACAGCTATGGGAAATCAAACCATGGCTTCTGGTGAGAACACAACTTCGATGGGACTTAATACAGAAGCTTCGGGAGATTATACAATAGCCATGGGAAACCAGACCATTGCTTCAGGAGAGAACGCAACGGCAATGGGTCTCAATACAGAAGCTTCGGGAGATAATTCGATAGCTACAGGATATGAAACCATTGCTTCGGGTGAAAATGCCACGGCCATGGGAAATCAAACCATGGCTTCTGGTGAGAACACAACTTCGATGGGACTTAATACAGAAGCTTCTGGGCTTAATGCAATAGCAATGGGATATGGAGCAAAAGCTTCTGGAGATAATTCAATTGCCATAGGAGAACGTCCAGAGGCATCTGGAGAAAAATCCCTAGCTATTGGGCACGAAAGCAGAGCTTCTGGATATCGGTCAAGAGCTCTAGGAGGAACAGCTTCTGGAGATTTTTCAGTCGCTCTTGGGGGAGCAGCTTCAGGGCGGAGTTCATTCGCGAGAGGAGGAATTGCATCTGGAAATTCCTCATTTTCTCTAGGGTTTCAAATAAATGCTCAAGCTTATAATCAAATGGTAATTGGGCGTTATAATATACCTTTTGGTAATTCTGAAGAATGGGTTGCCACTGACCCATTATTTACAATTGGTAATGGAACATATGATAATAGAAGTGACGCCTTGACTGTATTAAAAAATGGCAATTTAGGGCTAGGTATCAATACACCAGATGAACGCTTACATATTGATGGAATCTTAAAAATAGGAACAGAAACCATAGAAGATACAGGAAGTAATCAACTTTCTTTTAATGCCAGTTTATTACCAGATGAAGATAGTGTGATGGCCTTGGGAGACCAAACATATAGATGGCAAGCAGTCTGGTCTGTGGATGGTACTATTAATACTTCAGATAGACGCGACAAAACCAATATAGAACCAATTGGTTATGGTTTAGATGAAGTTTTACTGTTAAATCCAGTCAGTTTCAATTGGAAAACAAAATCTAATAATGATACAAAATTAGGCTTAATCGCTCAAAATCTACTTGAAATTATACCAGAAGTGGTTATAAAGCCAGATGCAAAAGGGAAAAACGATAGACTTGGTGTTTACTATGCCGATTTAATTCCTGTACTCATTAAAGCCATACAAGACCAACAGGATATTATTAATAATCAAAAGTTAAAGGTAGAAAATTTAACATCGGAATTGGCAGAATTAAAGACAATGGATACGCGCATAAAAATATTAGAAGAACAACTAAAAACAGTAGAACAATGAAACTGTTTTTAACGATTATAACCGCCCTAGCTGCTTTGGCATATTCTCAGGCTCAATCCACCATTGCAAATTTTAGTATCGACAGCGGAGGAGCAAGAACCATAGAAGATGGAATTGATATTTTATACACTGTTGGAGAAGTACATGTACAAGAGTTCGATACAGGTATTATTTCTGTATCGGAAGGTTTTATTAATTCCGTCGATTTTAACGCATTAGGAGCTATTCATATAAAAGAAAAAGACATATACATTATTGTGTATCCAAATCCTGCATCAGATTTTATAAACATAAAAACGAATCTATTTATACAAAAAGTGGAACTCTATGATTTTTTAGGAAAACAGGTCTTAAAAAGAACAAATACAAATAGCATAAATTTTAACAGATTACCAAAAGGGGTTTATCTCCTATACATGTATTCTATAAACAAAAAGTATCATAAAAAAATAGTAATTAAATAAATATGAACCCAAAAAGTAAAATTATGAAAGTATTAAAATTAATTAACGTATTCGTATTAGTAGTCAGCCTTACCTTTTCTTTCACGTCCTGTTCTGGAGAAGATGGAAACACTGGCCCACAAGGAGAACGGGGATTACAAGGTGAGCAAGGATTACAAGGAGAACAGGGAGAACGAGGCAACCCAGGATCTGCCAATGTTATATATTCAGACTGGATAGACTCTGAAATTCCACAACAAATGCCTACAGGAACAGAAACCTTTACTATGGATGCCCCAGATCTTGATGAAGGTATTATGAATAAAGGTGTCGTTTTGGTATATGGAAAGCTCCCTCCTGAGGCTTCAAATATGGTATACCAATTAGCAACAATACTTAGTAATAGCTTACATGAAGTCACTTACTCCTATAGAATAGATGAAGCTAGGATTATAAGAGTCATTGCCAGAACAGGTACTGGGGCTGAAGATCTTTTTAATAATGTATACTTCTCTCAATATCGTTATATACTTATTCCTGGAAGCGTACAAGCAAACAGTGCTGGTACCAGTAAAAATAGTATTAAGGAGGTTGATTACACCAAATTATCTTATGAAGAAGTTCTAGAATTATATAATATTCCAGAATAATTAATTAGGCACCCCTCCTTCGTTAAGCCTTTACAAGGAGGGGTTTTAAGTCACTTTATTAATAAAACTTGCTATGAAAAAAACAATCTACTTTTTTATATTTTTTCTAATGCCTTTTTTAGGAAAAGCTCAAGAAAAAAAGACAATTAAAGTATCTGGAAGAGCTATTCACATAGATAAAGAATTAACTTTTAAAAGTACTGTTTCTTTAAATGCTACATACTCCAGTTACTCCTCTGATGCTATATCTTTAAAAGAAATGAAATCTAGATATGATGATGCCTTGAAACAAAACGGACTTTCTTTAGCTGATTTAAAAGAAGATCCTAGTGGATATATTTATTTAAGCCAAGATAAAGCTGGTACATTGTATAATTTTAAAACAACTTCTGTAGAAAAGTTTAATAGATTTTTAAAATCAAAATCTTTTGGTTTACAGCTTATTACTAACGGATACTCTATAGTTATTTCCAAAAACGAAGCTCAAATTGTAATTGCTAAAGCCATCGAAAACGCAAAAGAACAAGCCAAAATTATAGCCGAAATTGCTAATAAAGAATTAGGAGGCATTCTAAAAATTGAGGATAACAATCTTATAAACGTCGAAATAAAAAATCAACCTATATACTATAATTTGAATATAGGGGAATATGTCTATGATGTTAGTGTCATTTTTGAATTAATAGATAAGTAAAAGCTTTTTATATAAGAAAAAATGAGTTTAAAGAAGTTCGACGTAAAAACAAGTCTATTTTTCTACTAATAAAAACTCCTTGTAAACCACCCACTTAAATATAAAATATCAAAGCCAATCTTCTTCTTTTCTCTCAGACTAAGAAGATTGGTCTATTTTGTTTTTCTATTACTTTAAGTCTTAAATCGTAAATTTAAAATCTTAAAAGACACCAGTACCGAAGCTATTATATCCAAAATTCATATAAATATTGGGATATTAATTTAAGTAAAGCTTTTATATTATTGTTCTCCATTTTCTCCATTTATAAATGCATGTAATCCTAAAGCAACACCATTAGTCCAACCAAAACCGTCCTGATTTTTATATTCACCACCGCCACCTGCTAGAGTGGTATCTACAACATTGTATTTTTCCATCATTTTCCCTTCTTCTCTAAATACTTTTTCATTAAGCCTTAACCATCTATTCGTTATGTTTGAAGCAAGGTCTTTATGCCCGTAATTATTAAGACCAATAACAGTCATCCATTGTAATGGTGCCCAACCATTTGGAGCATCCCATTGCTCACCCGAATTAACTGTCGTGGTTACTACGCCTCCATCAAATAAAAGTTCGCTTTCTACTATTTTAGCTATTTGGTCTGCTTGATTTTGATTAGCAATACCAAAATATAAAGGGTATACTGTAGCTAATGAAAGGATGGTAGTATGTTCCTTTTTATTAAAATTATAATCTTTATAATATCCTGATGCTTCAGACCAGAGATAGGTTTGCATCGCTTGTTTTCTCTTTTTAGCTAATTGCTGATAGTGTAGAACTTTCTCCTCATCACCCTTTTTGTTATACATAACGCCTAATTGTTTTTCCATACCAAATAGTAAACTGTTTAAACAAATGGGAATGATATCTTCACAATTAGTCGTTATTTTATCTTTTCCATCGGCAAACCATCTACTACTAAAATCCCAACCAGACTCACATACTGCCCTAAGGTGCTGGTGAAAATTTGCCCTTTCAGGTTCTGGAAGGTTTGAAGCCCATTTTTTCTCCTTATGATACCCTTCAGGTCTAGGAGCTGTAAGTGATCCATAATATCTGTTTAAAGTATGTGTACTATCTAATTTTATAATTCTGTGAGACATATTACTTTTAGCGTGGTTATCTATCCAAAATTGATATTCTTTTTCCAATGAAGGCAAAAATTCCATAATGCTTTCAATACCATGTTTTTTGGCATATATAATAAGCATTTCTGCGTAAAATGGCGGTTGCGACCGTGACGTGAAATAGGTACGATTTCCATTAGGGATGAATCCATACTCATTGATTAAAAAATCGAAATTTTTAAGCATACCATAGGCTAATTCATCTTCATTACTTTCTAAAAGGCCTATGACACTAAAATAGCTATCCCAATAGAACAGTTCTCTAAATCTACCCCCTGGTACAATAAAAGGCTTAGGCAAATTAACCATGGTTGTATATTGTTCCTCACTTTTTGCTGTTCGGGTTAAATACTTCCAATGGTTTTTTAAATGAGCAATCATGTCTCCTTTTTTATCTACCTGCTTTTTTTCTAAAACGGGCGGTAATTTAAAGTTTGCCTTCACAAAATCATTTAAATTAAAATCCTTTTTAGCTTTTTGAGCGTTATAAGCTTGTAATATTTCTGCAGGGCTTTTTATTGGAGAACAATCAACAAACGTTTTATTATCATCAAATATTTTTGAAGTTTGAACAGCAATAAATAATTCTCCTAAATCGCGATCTGGTTGATAATCTCCAAGGGCTATTTCTTTAGTATCTTGCTTGTTTGACTGGCAAGAGACTATTAAGAATATCATGCAAAACAAAATCCTGAATACAGGTTTTAAGTGAGTTGGCTTTTTTTTCATTTTTAATGTAATTTTTAATTATACTTTTAATTATGTTTAAAAAAACAACGACAATAACGAAGCTGTAATAAAACCTGTTAGAGCCAATAGCGAGGTCATCACCGTCCAACTTTTGAAAGTCTGTTTTTCCGAAAGTCCCAAATACTTACTGACCAACCAAAACCCACTATCGTTAACATGAGACATGATTGTAGCTCCAGAAGCAATGGCTATTACAATTAATGCTTTCTGCGGTTCGGAAATCGTTTCTACCAAAAGTGGTGAGGTAAGTCCTGCTGCGGTAATCATAGCTACCGTGGCAGAGCCTTGAAGGATCCTGATCAAAGCTGCTGCTATAAAGGAAAAAAGAAGAATACTAACGCCTTGATCCGCAAAATAATTGGCAAGCATTTCTCCTGTCCCCGTATTTACGAGCATCTGTTTAAAAACGCCACCAGCTCCAGTTAGCAATATTATAATCCCTGCTGGCCCCATGGATTGGGTCGTAATATTCAATAACTTATCTTTTGTAAACCCCCTGCGTAAACCCAATGTGTACCATGCTATAAGATTTGCTATTATTAAGGCTGAAAACGGGTGACCTATCATTCCCAGCCACTCTAAAGTCTTTTTTGACACCCTCCCATCTCCTATAAGCGGACTGTTCAACAATGTGTTTAAAACAATCAAAACAATAGGAATGGCAATAATGCTAATGATAATACCAACTGACGGAAATGTTTTTGCCTCACTTATATCGGTTTGTAATGCTGGAGCTTCTACATGAATTTTTTTTGCTATATATTTTGCAAATAGAGGGCCACATACTATGGCTGTAGGAATGCCTGTTAGAAAACCAAAAAAGATAACCCAACCTAAATCTGCTTTTACTATATCTGCAACTGCTACAGGACCTGGTGTTGGTGGTATAAATGAATGTGTTATAGCTAATCCTGCTAATAAAGGAATACCGTAAAGGAGCAAAGATTTCCCTGTTTTTCTTTGTAGTGCGTATATCATAGGAACCAAAATAATGAAGGCTACATCAAAGAATACTGGAATTGCAACGATAAAACCCGTTAACATTAATGCCCAAGATGAACGCTTTTCTCCAAATTTTGATAATAGGAATGTTGCTAAAGATTCTGCGCCTCCCGAATGTTCTAAAACAGCCCCAAACATAGCCCCTAAACCCACTACTACCGCAACAAAACCGAGGGTACTGCCCATGCCTTCCTGCATTGTCTTAATAATAACCAATGGTTCCATGCCAGACAATACGCCTACAATAATACTAGCAATTAACAACGCTATAAATGCCTGTATTTTAAGACGAAGTATCAATACCAGTAACATGATTATACCGAACAATACGGCCGATAACAATGTAAAATCTATCATAACTAATACCAATTTGTATGAAAGGATTGATTCTCTGGGGCATCCACCCTCTGATATGTATGTGCCCCGAAATAGTCTCTTTGTGCCTGAATCATATTAGCAGATAACCTTTCGGTGGTCATTGATACCCAATAGGTATTTGCCTCTGTAAATAGAGGAAGTGGTATTCTATTTGTGAGTCCGTGAATTAAAACTGATTTCACTGCATCTTCACCGCGTTTTAAAACATCAATAATTTCAGGATGTTCAAACAAATCGTCATAGGTTTTAAAATATGAAATACAATTTATCATGAGCTCTGACCTTATAATACATCCATTGGTCCATATTCTGGAAAGGTCTGATAAAGATAGGTTCCAATCGTAGGACTCAGAGGCTCGTCTAATAATTTCAAACCCTTGTTGGTGATTTAGCAATCTAGCACACTTGTATGCTTCTTTAACATCTTCTATTGAAATATAACTACCAAGGTCTATATTTTTATTGATTTCTTTTGCTAGTTTTTTTCTCCTTTCTTTAAAGGAAGACACATATCTGGCAAATACTGCTGAAGCCATCATGGTATTCACTGTACCAAGATCAAAAGCGGCTTTCGTAGACCATGACCCAGTTCCTTTGTTACCCGCTTTATCTAGAATTAAATCAAGCACATATTCGCCTCCCTCTTTTTTTGTCATGATATTGGCTGTAATCTCCAGCAAATAACTGCCTAACTCTCCTGAATTCCATTCTAAAAAGATATCCTTGATTTCTTCTTTTGATTTTGACACTGAAAGTAGTGAGTAAACCTCTGCAAGAAGCTGCATTTCGGCATATTCAATGCCGTTATGAATCATCTTAACAAAATGCCCCGCGCCTTCAGGTCCAACATAAACACAGCATTTTGTGCCGTCTTCGCCTATTGCTGCAATGGATTCTAAAACTGGTGCTATAATTTGATAACTGTCTTTTTTACCTCCAGGCATAATTGAAGGCCCTTTTCGTGCCCCTTCTTCTCCTCCTGATATTCCAGCCCCTATAAAATTAAGTCCTTTGTTTTCTAAATAATCGGCTCTTCTTTTTGTGTCTTTGTAATGTGAGTTCCCACCATCAATAATAATATCGCCTTCTGATAGCTTAGGAATTAATGCTTCAACTACTTGGTCTATGGCATTACCTGCTTTAATCATTATCAATATTTTTCTAGGTCGCTCTAAAGAATCTACAAATTCACTTAAGTCTGTAAATCCTTCAATTTTCATATCATCCTCAGCTTCTTCTAAAAAATCTTTGACACTATTTTCTTCGCCTTCAGTAATTCTATTATAAACAGATAGCGCGTATCCTTTTTCTGCAATATTTAAACTTAGGCTTCTTCCCATGACACCAAGTCCTATGACTCCAAAAAATGATGTATTTATAGGTTCTAAATTTGCTAGAATTTCATTTACAATTTTTTCTGGTGACTGAGAAATATCCGCGTGAATACCATATTTAGGAACTTCTAAATCATTAAATTGAGATATTAACATGCTTGCATTCATAAAATGACCTTGCCTCTGCTCAATTCTAGCCTTAATCAAGCTTTGGTCTCCAGATAAATATATCCATATGATATTTTTATTTTTAGACGCTAAAATCTCTCTGTATTTTTCTTTTAAAGCTGAACAGGCTATAATAGCTCCATCTTTTTGACTCCACTCTTCTATGTTATCGGCAAGGATATTCAACCAAGGATAACGGTCTTCGTTATTTAACGGAATTCCTTTTTCCATTTTATCTAAATTCTTTTTAGGATGGAAATCATCTCCATCAAAAAAGGGAAGCTTCATTTTTTCTGATAATTGTTTCCCGATAGTGGTTTTTCCGCAACCACTAACTCCCATAACGACTATTACGGATTTTTTCATCTTCATTATTTAATTCTATATTAAAGGGTGCGTTATTAGGTAAGTGTATCCTAAGGCGGATACACAATATCTAATAAACATTGATTAACTCAAAAAATAAACATATCATTAGATTCAATGAGAAAATTGCACCTAACTAAAACCTTTTTAATGGTAAATATATTTCAGCTTCCCAGTTTAACTCATCTTCACCAGAATGAGGGTCATTCAAAAAAACTTCAACAGGTAATTCCTCTATATCTATTTTGTGTGTTTTGGCATAATCTAGCAAATAAAACCAGCCTCTATCTGAAAATTTATAATGACCATTAAAAGTTGTTTTTATAGCTGGTTTTGAAACCGTAGTTTTAATGTTTACCACATCTGATTTTGGGTAAGTACTAAGCTTAGGAATTGGAAAACAAAAATGGAATGTGATATGATCTTCTTGAAGATTCCAATTAACAATTTCTATAAAAGGATCATCTGTCAACTTCATATTATTCATTTTAATGTATTCCATTGCATCAATGGTATGCATCATCATTTTATTGGCCTTCTCGTGTAGTTTACAATTAAGTTCTATATACGCTACATTTTTTTCAGGAATAATTGCTTCCGTAACGTTTGAAACCTTATAATCACTCTTATGGGCTCTAATACCTTTTCTTATATTTTTCACGGTTGATAGAACACGTTTCATAAAGTCTGTTTTGGTAAATGGCATTTTTATTCTTTGTATTAAACTATGGTCTTTATCAGATAAAAGTGCTGTGATTTTTGTAATGGAATCGGACTTCTTAGTTAATAACCATTCAATCTTAAAAATAGAGTCTGATACTTTGAATTCTTGAACTACATTCGAAAATGGTATTTTTGAAAGTACTGAAACTGTTTTTTTCGACTTAGGTTCCCAATTATTCCATGCGACTAAACTACTATAAATCACACCTGGAGACTGCTTAGACTCAAAGGTGATTTTATAGTCGTAGCTTTTTACAAATAAGTACCATACCAATATTCCAAGCAAAATAAATATTCCAAAAAAGGATAGCTTTTTTATATTCATTCTTGCTTCATACTTAGTTTATTAACTACCAATTTCCCAACTTCTCTTCCTTGTTTAACCCCTTCATCAATTGCAGCTTTATAGTGAATACCGCCATATAACCTACTTATAGCAGCTTCATCGGCAGCATGATTAAAAGATTTAAATGAACGAATTGGAAGACCAAATGGAATTTCAGTATCATCATCAAAGGAATAGTCATCTCCAAAAATGGATGTTAAGATAGTTGATGCAGCCCCAGAAACTACTGAATGTCCACTAGTATATTCAGGAAATGGTGGGGTTTGTAAAATAGGTTTCCATTTTTCGTCTATATGCTGATTTATCAATGTTTCAGGCCTTATCAGGTTACTTCTATATTTTTCATCCCAACAGCTTATAAACGCTTCAAAAATACCTATGGATGTTTTTGTAAAAGTGTAAACCACATCATCGAAATTTAGGTTTTCATTATTACATGCTATTTTTGTAATCCCAATCCAGTGTGCCCCAGGCGTAATTTTTTTAGTAGCAAACATAAGATGTCCTCTGGTTACCGAAACATATGGATTACAGTCCCAGAATTGGGCTATTTCTATTTCTTCGGAAGTATCTCCTTTTTTCGTAATAGCTTCACTTACGTTATAAACTTCCATAAGTTCATTATGAAATTGAGAGTCTTTTTCTAGTGAAAACTTAGGAGGAGGCACGGGTTTAAATTGAGCGGCAGAATCAAGTACCAAGGTTCTAATTTTCATCCAATGAGGCTCTATACCATCCATATAAGCAGGTGGTGTTGGTTGCCATCTAGACGGGTCTTCAGTATCGATATTGTACTTATGCATGGTTCTGGTTTGCGCATAATTATCGGCATCCATCCATGTTTTTAAATAATTTGCTACTTTTATTCCATAGGCTTTAGAAACCTTAAATTCATCTTGATTTACACGGTTCCAAACACCATAAATGCTATCTCGGTATTGCATCATTTTATCTTCAGAAAAAACTAAGGTTTTACTTAATTCCATATGCGCTACCAGAGCAGAAATTTTTAAATTTATATTAGTTTCATTAGCTTTAGGAATAGGGGTTAAGTCTTTTATTTGACCTACTAGCGATTTGTAAGTCTGATTCCCTTGGGACATAATTTCATAAGCAGCAATATTTGGATATACATAAATTCTACTCGCAACTGGTGGTGAAAAAATATCATGTATCATGATTTCAGTTACTTGGTTAACCGTATTATAATAGTCATCTGGCGTAACTTCAATCGGTTCTCTATTCCCTTTACAAGCTTGTAAAAGGACCAGTCCTATTATTGTGATGTATATTTTATTTAATTTTATAAATCTGAACATCTTCATTATGTATTACAGCAATTAAATATTGGTTATTATTTATAGTTATAGTTTCAAGTTTAGTTACGGCTTTATTGAAAAAATCTAGCCCTACAGTATTTCCTAGTTTAATAGTTTTATCTGATGAAATCATGGCGCCTAAAAAGCCATCAAACCTTCCGTGATAGGGCTTTACTCCAAAGTAATTCCCTCCACAGATTATATGTGCTTTTCCAGACACTTGTACTTCTGCAAAACAGTTTATTGGAGCCACTTGTAACTGATTATTAAATGGTTCAAAAGTGAAATGTTCATTATTATTTTTTAAAACACCCGAAGCCAAATTGTGTACTTTATAAACTTTCGATTTTTGTAAAACCGAGCTATCAAATACCTCATCAATAGATTTCCCTGCAAAACTTTTATATGTGGTAAATCTCTTCTTGGTTAGACTTATAAGCTGAGCACTCAATTCGTCTAAACCCTCCAACATATAATAAGCCCCCTTTTTTTCTATAGCGAGTAATGTTTCTGTTTTAGAATTATTATCAAAATCGGCATAATACATGAGCATAGGAAATTCCTCAGAAGCCTTAAACTTTGAATTAGTTCCCCAGTTTCCTAGTAAATAATCTAAATCGCCGTCTGCATCAATATCAAATGGAATAATGGCTCGCCACAAACCATTTAAAGGTTGAGAGAGATAATCTTGTGTTTTATTTATAAATTCCCCTTTATTGTTTTCTAAAAACAAAGGCTGCATCCATTCTCCAACAACAATTAAGTCAGGTTGTTTATCGTTATTAAAATCTGTAAAAACGGCTTCCCTTACCATGCCTAAATCCCCTAAAGACTTTTTGGTAAACGTACCTTGATGGTTTTCTAAAATATAGCTTTCAGGGATACGTCCAAAATCGTTACTAACAGTTGCATTACCAATAAAGATATCTAAATCGTTATCAGAATCATAATCAAAAACCTTTAAAACTGCTGAATCTTCATAGCCTTCGGGGGTATTTAAACATTTTAATCCCTTTCCTTCTAAGGTATATAAATTATTTTGAAGTGCTTTTGACTTTCCAAAAAACTCTCCGCCACCAGAAGCAACAAAAAGGTCATTTTTTTTGTCATTATTAAAATCGCCTATCATTGCAGAAGTCTCTTCAATAATCGAAGTATTATTCAGCAACGTGTCTTCTAATTTAATGAATCCTGATTCGCTTTGTATATAAATTTCTGCAGGTTTATGTTTTCCGTTGCCTAAATAAATATCGTCATTTCCATCATTATTTATGTCTCCTACAGCAATTGCAGCTCCTCTGTCTGAAATCTGATAGGGTATGAGTTTATGACGGTTAGAATCTATATAATTATTATCTGAGTGCTTATAAGTAATCCCCCAATTATTTTTAAGCTTGGTAAAAATGTTTTCAGAATTTTGAACTGATGATGTATAAGAGTAGGGTTTACTATTTTCAGGAGAAATAGTAAGTGTTTGATTTGTGAAAACCGCTTTTAATGTTTGATAGGTTTTATCTGGCCATACCACTTTAATAGAATCCACCTTACTAATTGAATCTAAACCAAAATGCAGTATGGGTTGTGATGAGGATTGAAACCCTCTTTGAAGAAATAACTCTTTATATTGCATGGTATTTTCATTGTATAAATAAACCTTTGCACCAATTCCTAAACGATTATTTTTCAGATAATTAAATTGAATTTTTAAATAATTCTTTTTATCATCCGTATTATTTATATAGATACTTGCTACTTCGTTAATATTATTTGTTACTAAATCTAAATCACCATCATTATCTAAATCACCATAGGCCGCACCTGTAGAATAGGTTGTATTTTGGTTAACCCAAGCTTTGGTTTTATCATTAAATTGTAAATCTAAATTTCCTTTAAAAAAGTTGTTTTTCAGCTTTCCATCCGGCATATAATTTAATGCCTCCTTATCAATTAAATTTGTAGTTTCTATTTTCTTTTTAACCTGATCGTTTGAAATGTACTTAATGTAGTCTAAATCGTTTGGTCTTTTTGGGACACCGTTAGCAATAAAAATATCTTGTTTAGAATCTTGATCAAAATCGGCAACCAAAGCACTCCAACTCCAATCTGTAGCAGCAATATTGCTTAATAACGCGGTTTCAGTAAAACTATCTGCTCCTTGATTTATTTGAAGCATATTTCTAGCATATTGGTAATGATAGCCAAATTGCTTTGTTCGTAGATTTTGTATTTGAATATTATCATCTCCAGCAGATGATTTTAAAACAACCTCATCATCTGGAAGCATATCTAAGGTTATTAAATCTGTAAAGCCATCATTATTAACGTCTGCTGCATCATTACCCATTGAAAACTTACTCGTATGTCCAAAATGATGCTTTAAATCTTCAGAAAAAGTCCCATCCCCATTATTCAAATAATAGTAATCGTCTTCATGAAAATCGTTACTTATATAAATATCGGGGTATCCGTCTTGATTAAAATCAGAAATAGCAAGCCCCAATCCATAACCGTTTGCACCACCAAAAATGCCTGCTTCTTCACTTACATCAACAAATTTACTTCCATCGTTTCTAAGCAATTTATCACCACTTTCATAAACTCTGTTATATCTTATACTGGCTTTCCCGAATGATTCTTCCGTATGAATCGCATGGTTGAGTAAATACATATCTAAATCGCCATCAAGATCATAATCAAAAAAAGCAGCAGATGAGCTATAGTTATCAAAGTCTAAACCATATTGTGCGCCTTGTTCTTCAAAAGTGAGGTCTCCTTTGTTTATAAACAATTCGTTTTTACCAGAAAACCCATTAACTCCAACTACAGCACATACATAAATATCTAATAAACCGTCTCCATTAACATCTCCCATAGAAACGCCCGTGCTCCAATCGTTCCCTCCTTCTATATTTGATTTTTCTGAAATATCTTCAAATTTTAAATGTCCTTGATTTAAATATAATTTGTTCTTATTTTGATTTGAAGTGAAAAATATATCGGGTAATTCATCATTGTTTATATCTCCTATTGCTACACCACCACCGTTATAGTAGTAGAGGTAGTCCAAAATATTCTGTCCAACTGTATCTCTTAAAGTATTACTAAATTCTATGTTAGAATCTTTTGAAGGTAAAATTGTAAAAAGCTTTTCATCATCTTTTTTACAACCAAAAAACATCAAGAAAACACTAATATATACTATGTATTTACTCCTCATCTACTTTAAATATTTTTGGTTTTTCATTGTTAACTCCTACAATTAACAATGTGTCTTTTTTTCTTTTTAGAGAAGTGATGTTTTTGATCTCTCCATTTAGAAAAAGACCTGATTCATCGTAATCAATACAACTAAATGCTCCTTTGCCATTACCCAAAAGTAAAGTTCCATGACTGGCATCCAGTCTAGAATATTGTGGTTTTAAATGATATGTATTTCCCCCTAAAAGAATATCCAAATTTGAATCATTATTTACATCTAAAACATGGATAGCGTTTACACTTGAAAATTGCACTTGCTGGGGCAAGGAAACTATCTTAAAATGGCCTTCTTTAGTATTTATAGCGACTATACTTTCTGAATTATTTACTTCTCGTATTATTGATTGTGCTATGACCTCTTCTGAAAACAGTTCTTGAATTGATTTTGTAGCGTAATCAGAAAACTTTAAGTTTTTCTTTTTAAGCGATACTATTTGAGCTGTAAGTTCATGCTTTGTGATTATAGGAATATCTCTACCATCAATTGTTTCTGTTATAATTTGTTCAATGGTTCCATTATTATCAAAATCATTAATAAATATTTTGATAGGATTTTCTTTTGAAGGTTTATATGGTATGTTTAAACCCTTATTACCCAGAATTAAATCGGGTAAATTGTCGTTATTAACATCTGCAACACTTAGTTTATTCCACCACCCCTTATAGTCTTCTAAGTTTGTTTTAAAAGACATAAGTTGTTTTCCATTATTCTTAAATATTTTAACTGTCCCCCAATCTTCTGTAAGTACTAAATCTTTTTTACCGTCTCCATCAAAATCCTGCCAATTGGCATCTGTCACCATACCTAAGCTATTAAAAGCATAGGCTTTGTTTTTAGTCACATTTTTAAATTCGCCTTTTCCGTTATTCTCAAGCAATTGCTGTTTGGCATTTATTCCGTAGACTGCTGGCACGCTTCGACTTCCAATAAAGACATCTATATCGCCATCATTATCAAAATCATACGGCGCAATGACAGATGTATTATGGAATGTTGATTGAATATTGAATTTACTTTTTGTAAAATACCCTTTGCCATTATTTAAATATAATCGTGTTTTATACTTTTTTTCATCGTCTATTTCATTACCGCCTGTACCTACCATTAAATCTAAATCCCCATCATTATCTACATCAAAAAATGCTGATGCTATATCTTCCAAATTTTTATCATTTTCAAAATCCTGTAAGCGACTTGCAACTAGTTCCCCTGAAGCTGATTGAAAATAAAGCATACTTTTTTGCTTTTTTGCGCCTCCCACAAAAATATCATCTAAGCCGTCATTGTTAACATCACCTACCGAAATGGTTGGTCCTTCTCTAGATAGCATCTGACAAATTAAACCTTCATAATTAAAATCAACATGATTATTCTCTTTATGAGCATCCAGATTATTAAGCTTTATTTCAGAAAAATATGTAGAAGTATTTTCAATTGATGGCTTAAATATTTTAGAAGTATTTTCATCTTGATTAAAAATATATGCTTTGTTCGGAACAATATTTAAAACAGTTTCGTAGGTACCATCGGGCCAAATAATTTGAATGGAATCAATATTTTTTTCTCCTATCCCAATGGTCTGCAGATAATCCATAGAAGACTGAAATCCACGAGAGGGCATCACTTCTTGTAATATAATTTCATCTTCTGAGAATAATTTAATCTTACTTCCAATAGCAAAAAGGTTAGATCTGTTTCCTTTTAATTTTATTTTAATATACTTGTTTGAAGTAAGGGTATTGGTATTATTCTTATAGATTAAAGCTTCTTGGTTAACATTATTTATGACTAAATCTAAATCACCATCATTATCCAAATCACCATAGGCGGCTCCATTAGAAAATGTAAGCTTATCGAATCCCCAAGTTTGACTTACATTACTAAACTCTAATTTTCCCGAATTTTTAAAAGCATAATTGGTAATTGGATTACTTGGCATTTTATTAATGATATTAGCAACTTCTTCTTTCTCTCCATTGATTACCATATTTTGAATCACCTCATTAGCAAAAAAATTCATGAAATCTTGGTCGGTTAAATCTTGATAAATACCATTGCAAACATAAATATCTTTGTATCCATCATTATCCATGTCGAATAAAAGGGCTCCCCAACTCCAATCTGTTTTAGATACTGCACTTAAATTAGCTATTTCAGTTAAATGATGACCTCCTACATTTAATTGCAAACTGTTATGCATGTATTGATGGTCAAAATCTAAACTTTGTTTTCTTCTGTAAATATCATAAGTTTCAAACTGAACGGTTTCCTTAATTCTTTTACTATGTTCTGGTAGCATATCGGTGACAAAAACATCCGTTCTCCCATCATTGTTTATATCGGCAATATCAGCACCCATTGAAGTATGACTCGTATGAGTCGTCCAGTCTTTTATAGACTCTGTAAAGGTGCCGTCATGATTATTTATATACAAATAATCGCGTTCATAAAAATCATTAGACACATAAATATCTTGATATGAATCATTATTTATATCGCCTACGGTTACTCCAAGTCCAAAACCTATTAAACTTCCAAAAATGCCAGCTTCTTCACTTACATCTACAAACTTTCCATTGTCATTACGTAATAATTTATCTCCACCTCCTTTTAAAATATTTGGCACATCCCAATCTGAAGCTCTCAGTTCGCGTTTGTTTGAATAGTTTAATGATGTTACTGGGATAAAACTATTATTAAGAATATAAACATCTAAATCTCCATCTTTATCATAATCAAAAAAAGCAGCATGCGTGGTTAATCCGCTTTCATCAAGATTATATGCATTTGCCTTTTCTGTAAAAGTTAAATCTCCATTATTAATAAAGAGCTCATTTTTTAAGTTATCTCCTTTTACATTTCCTGCGTTGCATACATAAATATCTAAAAGGTTATCATTATTAATATCTACTAATACAACACCTGTTGACCAAACATTACTTCCTTCAATATTTGCAGATTTAGAAATATCTTCAAATTGTAGTCCACCTTTATTTAAAAATAGTTTGTTAGAGCCCTGATTCGCTGTAAAATAAATATCAGGCAGGTTGTCATTATTTATATCTCCTATGGCAACACCACCTCCGTTATAAAAATTACGATAGGTGAAAATGTTAAGATCTTTTTCATTTTCAATCTTATTAAAAAACGTAACACCTGTAAAATCAGAACTTATCTCACTAAATAATGTATCTGATGTATTGTTACTATTTTTTTCAATACATGAAAAACAAAAAAAACTCACCAGAGTAAAAAATAACCCTTTACGTATCATAATCAAAAACTTAATTAAACTTAAAATATCTTTCAAGTAAATTAGAAGAAAGGGAATTATTCATTCCCTTTCCTTCTTTCAACTCTAGTTGAAATCACTAAAATCAAACTTACTAAACTAATTCACTTCTCAATTCATCTTAAGTTATTAATACCCTGGATTTTGCACTAGATTTGGGTTCGTACTTAGTGCAGTAGCAGGGATTGGAAATATTATTTTAGTTCTATCAGATGTATCAGGCTTTTGTTGAACAGGATCTAAAAATGTTCCAAAACGTATTTGATCATTTCTTCTCCAGCCTTCCCAATACAATTCTCTTGAGCGTTCATCCAAAATATCGTTTAAAGTAACACCTGTATAAATACTTTCTACTCCTCTGGCTGTTCTTAAAGTATTTAATGGTGCTGATGGATCATTACTCATTCTAGCCATAGCTTCTGCTTTCATCAAATAGATATCTGCAAGTCTAAACAGAACAAAATCATTAGCTGGTCTATCAACATTATTATAATCTGGAATGTATTTAACGGCTCTGATACCTCTTTCCTCAGTTGAATTTGCTAATTCAAAATCTCTTGTATAAGTTAATGGAAAACCTTGTCTGTGAAGAACAGGGCTTCCATCTTGTTGAAACTGATCTCCTAATAACATGCCTGTTCTAAGACCAGAAACATCTGTAAGTCCAGCATATTCGCCTCCAAATCGAGGGTCATTAGTATCGAACTTATCATATAGATCTGTTAATGCAACAAAACCATTCCATCCTCCAGGATTATGATTATAATGTAAGGTCATGTAATACATCCTTCTTACTTCACCTCCTGTAGAGTTATCATTTTCTGAGACGAAAATATTTTCGGTACTTATTGCTGTATTATTTGGAGCAAAATTATCAAAATAGTTTGCTTGAAGTGTAAAAGGCCCTCCTATCACAAAATCACAATTATCAATAACTTTTTGCATATCCGAACTATCGAAAGTAAATGGTCCTGCTTGAGGTGTTCCATCCTCATCTGTTGCTTTGTAAACAGCCTTATTTAAGTATAATTTCGCAAGTAGACTTGCTGCCGTATACTGAGTTACAGCATTATTTGCTGATGAATTAGGCAAATTATTAAAAACAGCTTCTAATTGAGTAATAGCAAGATCTATTGCATCTATTCTTTTTAAAACAATAGGAAACTCTCCATAATTAGACCCTGGTTCTCTGTAAGGTACCTGTCCCCAAAGATCTAAAGCATAAAACATATAATAACTGGAGTAGAAAGTAGCAATGGCTTCTTCTTCTGCTCCAGGATTATTTGACAAGGCATCAATTGCAGAAAACAAACCACCTAGCACCTGATTCCATGCACTAACAATACGTGGATGGGATGAATTCCATTGATGTAAATGAAGAACCCTCCAGGCACCTCCATCATCCCAATCCGCACCACGAGTAGGTCCCGCCATTTCATCTGTTGGGTGCTGCAATAATGCATATTGATTATCTGTATGTTGAAATGAGCGTAATTGGTTATAAGCAGATGATATTTGCCCAGAAACAATTTCTTGATCTGTAAGACCACTTTCTTCTAAAAGTCCATTTAAGTCTTCATCCAAATCAGTACATGACGCTATAAACAAAGCACTTATAGCAATAAAAACTATATATTTTTTCATAATTTTATTTTTTAGAAATTTAAGTTTAACCCAAATGAGAATGAGCGTGCTCTTGGGTAACCTGAGTATTCGATACCAAACGAAGGCACACCGTTTACTTGTTTGTTCGCATTTACTTCTGGATCTAAACCATTATATGGAGTAATAATAAATAAATTCTGACCAGTTATAAATAAACGGGCACTAGTTAAATATTGACCTAGTTTCCCCATTTTTTCTGTATTAACTGTATAGCCAATACTAGCGTTCGATAGTCTGAAAAAGTCACCAGATTCTAAAAATCTTGTCGAAACAATTGGGCTTGAGCCTGGGTCTTCTCCATTATTTGCTACACTAGTAATAACATTTTCTCCTCTATTAAGTGCACTAGCATTAAATAAAGCATTGGCCGTATTATTATATATTTGATGACCATATGCACCATAGCCATTTAAAGAAAGATCCCAATTTTTATAATTGGCTCTTAAGAATAAACCAACATTCATATCTGGATTTGGATCTCCTACAAAAGTTCTATCACTTTGCCCACCTGGTTGATCGAAATTTGTATTTACAGTGCCATCTCCATTAACATCCGCATAAATAGGAGTTCCGCTAGCATCAAACCCCTCAAAAACAGGAAGATAAAAAGCATACAACGGTTGACCATCATACAACAATTGTAAATTATCTCCAGAAAGCCCTTGCCCTGATGCAGAACCTGTTGGTGTACCAAATTGAGCAAAAGCCTCTTTACCATTAATCTCATTATTTAAGAGTGATACATTTCCTCCAAATTCTAAAGAAAAGTTCTCACCTTGTATGGCTTTATAATTCAATCCAAATTCAAAACCTGAATTAACGATTTCATCACTAAAATTCCCCCAAGAAAAAGATCCTACTGGACCAGGTTGAGATACTGGTAACCTAAATAATAGATCATCTGTATTTTTTCTAAAATAATCTATATTTCCTGTTAATTTCCCGTTATTAAATCCAAAATCAAAGCCAAAATTTAATTGGGTCGTTGTTTCCCATTTTAAGTCTGAGTTTCCAATATTTAAACGTGAAACACCTCCACCATCAATGGGCACAAATACATCTCTTGCTGCTTCTGCATTAAATTGTTGGTTTCCTGTTTGTCCCCATCCAGCTCTAAATTTCAATTCACTAATTCCACTCGGTAAAAAACCTTCTTCATGAATTTTCCAAGCTAATGCGAAAGATGGAAAAGTACCATATTTGTTGTTTGCACCAAATCTACTTGAACCATCAGTTCTTACTGTTGCCGTAAAAATATATTTGTTTTTAAAATTAAATATTCCTCTAGCAAAGAATGATTGTAATGAAACTGGCACAAACCCAACTGTATTCGTCGCTGGATCGAACGAAATTGAAGATCTATCATTTCTTTGAATAGTAGCAGCAGCAAAAATATTTTGTAAATAAAAAGCTTGATCATCAAAATCAAAATCTCTTAATATTAAATTTTCACCTGTACCCCTATATTCCTCATAAGTATGACCAATTACGGCATTTATTTTTAAATTCTCGCTAACCTCCTTATCAAAGCTTAATGTATTACTAAACAATTGATTTGTAAATCTAGAATTATTGATATTAGCATATCCTCTTCCAAAACTTTCAATTGTATTAAATAATCTTGAAGCGGCTATGCCTCTATATGTATTCGTATTATCAAATCCATAAGTAAACTCATACTTTAAACCTTCAAAAAGTTTCACACTAGCTTTAACATTACCAAACAATTTAGATGTTTCAGAATCATCATCGAAATAATCCAAAAATGCTAATGGGCTTCTTTGATTATCTGATGGCTGAACGAATGTACCATCTGAATTAAAAAAAGACTGCGTAGGGTTCCATTTCAAAGCACTCAATAAAATATCTCCCGATGCGCCTACCGATTCTGAAAGTGCTGTTGCTTCACTTTCTATTCGAGATGCCGTTAAATTTGCTGATATTTCTACTATGTCATCAAAAAACTTTTGAGACACACTTGTGTTTAATGTATATTTATCTAGTCCAGTATTTCTTATTACCCCCTCTTGATTAAGTAATCCAAGTGAAATTCTATATTTACCAGACTCTGAGCCTCCTGAAAAAGACAGATTATGTTCTGTGGTCAGCGCATTTCTTGATATTTCATCAAAGGCATTTACGCTAGAACCCGCATCAGCACTTGAGTTAGCACTAGCAAAACCAGAAGCATTTAAAAGATCATACTCATTAGCAACATTTGAGGTTGTGGTAGTAAAAGCATAATTAAGTCTACCTTTACCTCTTTTTCCAGATTTTGTTGTAATTATTATTACTCCATTAGCTGCACGAGAACCATAAATAGCTGTTGCCGATGCGTCTTTAAGGATAGACATAGACGCTATATCATTAGGGTTAATGAAGTTCAATGGATTCTTAGCACTAGATGTTCCTGAAAGACCGCCAGTATTTGAACCTGGTGAATTACTACTATTACTAAAAGGTACGCCATCTATAACATATAACGGATCATTACCTGATCTTACAGAGGAAGATCCACGAATTCTTATCGTAGCACCTGCACCAGGTTCTCCACTAGATGATGTAACTTGAACACCAGCAGATCTACCTTGAAGCAATTGCTCTGGTGATGTTACAACTCCTTTATTAAAATCTTCTGCCCCTAATACATCTACTGCCCCCGTAGCGTCTTCTTTCCTAGTAGTACCATATCCAATAACAACAATCTCGGTAAGTTCTGCTGCATCCTCTTCCATCTTAACATTAATCGTTGAACGCCCTTCAACAGAGATTTCCTGAGTTCTGAATCCTAAAAAACTGCAAACAATAATAGCATCTTCCGAAACATTTTCTAGTGAGTATTTCCCATCAAAATTAGTTTGGGTTCCTTTAGAAGTACCTTTTACTATTATATTAACTCCAGGTAAAGGAATTCCTGTTGCATCTGTGACCATCCCTTTAATTCGGATTTCTTGAAGTTCTCTCTCATGTTTTGCACCTTCTTTTTCAGTACCTCGCTTTACTAAAATATTGTTCTCACTTGTTAGGTCAAAACTTATATTTCTATTTCCTAAACTCTTTTTAAGTAATTCATTTAATGTTATTTGTCCTTTCTTCAATTGTACTTTAGGAAAGTTCTTAAACAATTTTCTCGGATAAATAAAACGATAATCTGTTTGCTGCTTAATAATTTTAAACACCTCATAAACAGTAACTTCTTTACTTTCTTCAATTGAAATTTCCTGCGCAAATGATTTAGTAGTGTTAATACTAAATGCTGCTGTACATAAGAAAAAAATTAAAGTTTTCATAATCATCATGAGTGGCATTCGTTTTCGAAAAAACGAACCACTAATAAGTAATTTAATTTCCATAAATTTGCTTTTTGTGTTAGTTAGTTAATAATTAATACATGAAATAGAAAGGGACGAAGTTTGATACCGGAAAATGTCTATACTTCGTTCCCTTTTTTACTTTAATACAACTTTTTTATTAATAATTTTGTAATTGCTTATTATTCCAAAATCTTGAACAATGGCTAGTATGTCATCAATATTTTGCTCTTTACCTAGAACGCCATCAAATAATATATCTTCAATTTCTTTATTTTCAAAAACAACCTCCATATCAAACCAACGAGATAAGACGTTCATTACTTCCTTAAAAGGCTTTTTCTCAAAACTAAAAACCCCTTCCTTCCAAGAAATTTCGTTGTATACATCAACAGTACTCAACATCAAAACATTACCTTTAATATCAATATTGGATTGTTGACTAGGTTTGAGTTCTTGTTTTATATCTTCATATTTAACAACTACTTTTCCCTCAACTAACGTAGTATAAATATTCGATTCGTCCTTATAAGCTTTTATGTTAAATTCAGTACCTAAAACACAAATCTCTTGTTTATTATTATAAACTTTAAATTCTGAGCCATCATGATTAGTACTTGGAGAAACATCAAAATAGGCCTCTCCATAAACCAATTCTACCTTTCTTGCTCGCCCCTTAATGAAGTTCACTGGGTATTTCAACTTTGATTCAGAATTCATCCAAACTTTTGTACCATCAGATAACTCGACATAATACTGACCTCCCCTAGGCACTGTTAAAGAATTATATTCAAGTTTTTGAGTCTTGCTTTTTTTAGGTTCATAGATGATTTCAGCACCATCACTTTTCGCATTTTGAGTTTGAATTAAAGCCCCTTTTTCTAAATTTACTTCAGACCCATCACCTAGGGTAAGTATTGCTTTATTTGTTCCAGGTTCAATTTTTGTATTAACAATCTGCTCATTATTATTTATAACTAAATTTTTATCCGATTTAACTAGAAAAAAATATGAAGAAGTAATAGCTACAATTAATATGGCTGCATACTTCATTATTCTTTTAATCTTACCTATGCGAACAATTTCCTTTTCTTTCTGGATAAGTTTATCTAAACTTCTCTTTGTTTTATTAGCGTCAAAATTTTTCAAATTGTAATTAATTAAATAATTGATTTTAACATAATTATTGAACTTCTTTTCGTTATCAGGTTCTCTTAGCCAAAATTCTAGCTCATCCATTTCTGAAAAGGAGGCACTCTCAGTAAAATATTTAATTATTAGCTTTTGCTCTTTTTCTGTTATCATTTTCACTGTAGAATATATAATTAAAACGAGGCATAAATAAATAACCCTAACTTTTTTAATAACTTTTTTTATATTTTCGCAATAAATACAGTCAAATTTTATTAAATTCAAACATGCACATACTTTATAAAGACGATATTAGCCTTATTAGCGCATTAAAAATTGGTGAGTCTCAAGCTTACTCTTTTCTGATAGATAAATATCACCATAAGCTTTGTACTTATGCTTATGGACTTACTAAAGATCATGATTTTGCCGAGGATGTTGTTCAAAATGTGTTCGTTAATATTTGGAGACTACGAGCTAAACTGAAAAATGACTTTTCAATGAAAAATTATTTATTTAGATCTGTTTATAATGAATATATTGATCAATACCGAAAGCAGAAATCTGTTTTGGCTCTTGAAAAAAGATATATAGATGCTTTAAATACATTTGTGGAGTTGGAAGACGAAAACCATCTTAATAAACTAATTGAAATTGTAAAAAGAGAAATAGAGAACCTACCTCCAAAATGTAAAAAGACTTTCCTTTTAAGTAAAAAAGAAGGCTTAACCAATATTGAAATTGCTGAATACTTAGATGTTTCTATAAAGGCCGTTGAATCTCATATTACCAAAGCATTTAGTATATTACGGAAAGCTGCTGGTGAGAAAGCTCAAGGCATATTGTTTTTACTATTTGGAATTAATAAAAACCATAACTTAACAAAGTTCGACAGGTAATTTTTATTTCTCTTTTTAAGTTAACCTTTTGCGCGTTTTCAGTCGACAGCTCCTCCAATAAATGAATACTAAATCTTCTTTATGGCAATATTCAATCAAAAATGAATATTAAAGTTCTTGAATACTTAATAAAATATCGCTTTAAGTGAATGCATGCCTTGTTTTGAAAAAGTCAAATCAAAACAAAAGTCAAACGTTAAATTAATAAAGATAAAATTTATACAATTAGATTTTTGTTGGTCTACAATAACATACCTTTAGTCGGGACGACAGGATTTGAACCTGCGACCACACGGCCCCCAGCCGTGTACGCTAACCGGACTGCGCCACGTCCCGTTTAAATTTTGGTTTTCAAAGAAAACACTTTTTAGAATAAATACAAAAGGAAAAAGTAAAGTAGATACTTTGGTTTTTCCTTTTGTATTTTAAAACTTATAAAAAATTAGTTATAACTCGAAGTAGACACATCAAAAGTAGCATCTTTTGCTGCTAAATAGCGTTCTGCATCTAAAGCCGCCATACATCCTGTTCCTGCTGCTGTGACTGCCTGTCTGTAAACATGATCTGCAGCATCGCCAGAAACAAAGACACCTTCTATATTCGTTTTAGAAGTTCCTGGTACATTAATAATGTAACCCGTTTCATCTAAATCTAAGAAACCTTTAAAAATATCCGTATTTGGTTTATGTCCAATTGCTACGAAAAAACCTGTTGCTGGAATTTCGTGCTTTTCATTTGTTTTATTATTAAAAACCCTAACACCAGTAACCACTTGATCATCTCCTAAAACTTCATCGGTTTCTGTATTAAACAATATTTCAATGTTATCAGTATTCTTAACTCTGGCAGCCATAATTTTAGAAGCTCTAAATTCATCACGTCTTACCAACATAGTCACTTTAGAACATAATTTAGATAAATAATGAGCTTCTTCACAAGCTGAATCTCCTGCTCCTACTATAACCACTTCTTGATTTCTATAAAAGAACCCATCACATACTGCACAAGCAGAAACGCCTCCTCCTAATTTTAAATATTTCTGTTCGGAATCTAATCCTAAATATTTAGCAGAGGCTCCTGTAGAAATTATTACAGTATCACAATGAATTTCTTTAGTGTCATTTACCCAAACTTTATGAGTATCTCCAGAGAAATCAACTTTAGTCACCCAACCATTACGTACGTCTGTTTCAAAACGTTCTGCTTGTTTTTGTAACTCCATCATCATTTCTGGTCCTGTTACCCCATCAGGGTATCCAGGAAAGTTCTCAACCTCATTCGTTGTTGTTAATTGCCCTCCAGGCTGTGTTCCCTGGTATAACACAGGTGCCATATTAGCTCTGGCTGCATAAATAGCCGCTGTATAGCCCGCAGGCCCTGAACCTATAATTAAACATTTTATTCTTTCTATCTCTTCTGACATAACCTTAATTATTTAGTAAGACAAAAGTAGAATTTTTGACGCAAAACTTACATAGAAGTTATTAACAGTTATTATGGCTCAATATCAAAAATCTATAGTGATTCAATTCTTTGGTTTAATACCTGAAACTCACTGTCATGTAGGTGCCGTATAAAAAAACTGTTTATTTTATTCCTTCTAGTTCTTTTTTACGTTTTAATGCTTCTAAAAAATAATAATCGGCATAGACTATAGGTACATCCAGTTCTGAGTTTCTTGGCCAGTTTCCTGTCGAGTGATCTAATAAGAAACCTTCCTTTTCTCCCACTTTAACAAGGTAATTTTCGGTAGAAAGTGTTTCTATGATATTATCAGCAGCTTCTTTATATTTTTTTTCATTTGTTTTAGCGTGTGTTGCCAGTTCGTACAATGCTGAGGCTGTTATCGCTGCTGCTGAAGCATCTCTAGGCTCGTTTGGTATATTAGGTGCATGCATATCCCAATAAGGAATATTATCTTCTGGCATCTTATCATAAGATAAAACAACCTGCGCTATTTTATTCGCTTGATCTAGATATTTTTGATCACGTGTTTCTCGGTACATAACTGTGTATCCATACAAACCCCAAGCTTGGCCTCTTGCCCAAATCGATTCATCGGCAAAACCTTGATTTGTCACTTTTTTAATAACCTCTCCTGTTTCGGGAGAATAATCGACTACATGGTATGAACTGTTATCTTTTCTAAAATGATTTTTTATAGTGGTATTGGCATGATTTATTGCGATTTCTTTAAATGTATTATCTCCTGTTTCTTTACTCGCCCATAGCAATAACTCCATGTTCATCATGTTATCAATAATTACTGGATACGTATATAACTTTGTGGTATGATCCCAAGATCTGGTACATTTAATAGTATCATTGTATCTGCTTGCTAAAGATTTGGCCGTTTGAATTAGTATTTTTTTATATTCTGGATTTCCTGTTGTGCGATATCCATGTCCATAGCTACAATACATCATGAAACCAACATCATGAGTCCCTGTATTGTATTGTTCTTTTTCAAGTAATTCGGTATACTGAATTGCTTTGTTTTTCCACTTTTCATGACCTGTTAAATCGTACATCATCCATAATTCCCCTGGAAAGAAACCACTTGTCCAATCGCTTGAAGACACCATTATTACACGATCGCCATCTATTGATCTAGGTAAAATCTTTTTTCCTTTAGTATTTGTTTCAACTACTTTGCAAGCATGTTCTAATTGAGATTCTGTCTTTGAAACGACAGCATCTATATCAAATTGATCTGAAACTTGTTTTTTACAGCTATTTACGGTTAATGCAAGTAAAAGTATTACTGCAAGGTTATTAATTAATTTGCTATACTTCATCATATTAATTGTTGTGATTTTCTTTAGTTATATTTATTGTATTAAACCTCTTTTATATGGATTCTTTCTCTATAAATTTTGCAGAATCAAAACGCCTTTTTGTTCCTGGATGACCACTAGGTATCCCCTTAAAGAACTTCTTCACTGCTTTACGATACTTATCTTTATCGGGTATTTTATTTCTATACTCATCTGTATATAAACCTATTCTATTAAATGGAATTTTTGGATATTTGGTTTCATCCTTGAGCTTGAAGTTCATATTTTCATAATCTTCAAAATCGTTTGGAGACACATGTTTATTATTTTTCACACTTGATTTTGCAATAACCTGGGAAGGTACACGATAATCGATAATTTTATCTAAAGACCTTTTATTCTTGTAATAAAAATTAGTCTCTATAGTATGGTGTATAGGCCACAAACGCCCAAACTCCAGCGTATCGCTTAATATGGTATTCATAAGAGGGTATTTGTCTTTCCATGGTGATTTGCTCCAACCGTTAACCCCTGTATAATCTTCTACCCTTCCAATATAATCTTCTTTTGTCCCGCGACGGTGATGATTGGGATCTACTTTTATTTCTTTTTGAATTCCAAACATTTTATGTCCTAAACTCACAACATAATAAGCGCCTCTATCACCTTCTAAAAACACATTATCCCTTAAAGTATGGCCTGCGCCTCCAAACATGAAAATACCTTTTGAAGCAGATTTATAAAATACATTCCCAATACAGGTCGCTCCAGATTGCCCGTCGTCTAAATGCAAACCAGCACGCTCTACTTTTCCCGGAACATGCATTAAGTGATGAAAAAAGTTATACTGGTATGTATTTCCAAAACCTCCCAGATCGGCTCCTGAATAAATAGCTCCTCCATCGCCTTCATCATACCCTATGTTAAAAAGCTCGTTAAACTCAATTAAATGATCATTCCCTCTAACAATCATGGCTTGTCCTAAAGAGTTATGAATTAAATTATTGCGAAAAATATTCCCAACACCATTCATACCTATATTCACTTTTTCATGCTCAAAGTTCTTTTGATAAATATGACAATTCTCTACACTATTATTACCAGCTGTAATTTCATTTGGTGATCTAAGTCCGCCATTTAATCTAACATGGACATCTAAGTCTACAAGATCGCATCCTTTAACACTATTATGTTTTCCATTTATTTCAATACCTGTTGCTGTAGAATTCGTTATTCTTGCCGAGGCTACTAAATTGTGATCTCCATTAATTTTATAAGCACTGCCACTGCCTACATTTTTAACAGACAAACCTAGGATTTGAACATAGCTCGTAGCATCCATCGTTAAGAACCCATCGGCAACTGCCAATCCAATTTCAGTATGCTCTGTTAATGGTTCTGGTGGATAAATAAACAATCTATTTGTAAGAGTATCAAAATGCCATTCTCCTGGTTGGTCCAATTCACACAATAGACCGAATACCCTAAAAGGTTTATCATTTTTTCTCCATGCCCAGCCATAGCTTAACGCCCTGCTTAGATGAACAGACTCGGTTTCTGCACTGGCTGCATATATTGGCTGAGAACTTAACAACCAGCTTGCTTCTATGAAGCCTGTAAGTTGATTTCTTGTATTATTTCGCACTATTTCAGCCTCCCATTGCAGCCAAGTACCAGCCATTTGGTCCTTTTTATCCAAAAAATTAGCCTGAGCACCTCGGGGTTCTTTTAAAGATCCTTTCCATGCTCTAGGTTTTCCTTCTTCTAAAAAGGGAACATGTCCAGCCCTTACCCCATAACCTTCTTTTCCCACTGGTATACCTGGGGGTGAAACTTCTGCAACTACTGTTTCTTCTTTAAGACTGGCATATCCTTCGTTAGGGAAAACTGATGGCAAATATTCTTTGCCCCCGTAACTCAGATTAAGCATAAGGCTTTTATTAAATCTAGCAATCATCATTGGATCAGAAATTGTTGCCACTTTAATTTTGTCTGCGGCAGAAGCTGCTAACCTACTTTTTTCGGCAGGATCATCAACACTAGCAAATACCTGAGGATTGATTAAGATACTCCCATCAAATAAAACGGTTTCGTTTTCAACAGCTTTTATAACAATTGGTTTTTTGGCAGTTCCTTTAAACTCACTTCCTAATACTATAGGCCTACTAAAATGGTAAGTCCCTCCAAGAACATTAATCTTTACTCTTTGATCTGGAAGCCCCTCCTCTTTTAATAATTTTGATGCCCGATTTATTGCAGCTTCAAACGACAAAGGATCTGATTTAGTACCTGCATTAGCATTACCTCCTGATGGTGAAACGTAAATCTTTGAACTTATGCAGCTAGCAAAAGCCATTAGAAATACACCAATAATTAAAATTCTTCCAAGCATATTATTCATTATAATAACTAATCTACTACTTTTCGGTATTTATTTTTATATTAAGTTTTCTTCTTTATAATGCTTATAATTATTTAGTCATTAAAGTTGATTTATATAATATGCTTCTTGGTTCAGTCCTGTAAGACCTTTTCAATGACAACGGCACTATCAGAATTTGCAGGCAATTCAACTACAGCATCATACTTATTGTCTACCACTAAATGGTATTGCACAGCCTCTTTTTTTCCATTATGAATTAATGCCACATAATTACCATTTGGTCTTTCAACAGCTGTCATAGTAATATTTTTACCTATAATAAATGCAATTCGTGTATCTCCTGGACGTAAAAACTGACTATATAAGTGAATTACAGCATAATCTGGGTTATAGGTAACATCGCCTGTCTTTCTGTTTATATTTATTAAACTATTCTGTTTCCAACCCCATGCACTGGTTCCAGTCTCATTAAGAATCATATTCCAATAGCAATAATTGGTAGTCCCTGCATTGATGTAAGACACCACTTCTTTTAAACGAGTTGCTGCTTGTTCCCAAGTATTCTCTCCGTGAAAACATTTACCCTCGGTATGCATTATTGAAACTTCAGGAAACAATTTTGTAAAATCACGAATGTGAAAGTCTTTTGCATATTGAAAACCAACACCATCAATTACCTTTCTTAAATCTTTGTCTTGCATAACATGGTGGCTATGCAATTCGTGTGTTGTTCTAAAAGTTCCTGCATAAATCTCGGTTTCTAGGTCGTGTTTCCCAAATTCGGGGATTAAATAGTTTTTTGCAAAATGAGCCATTTGATCTGGTCCCATAAAACAACCTGGAAAGCTTGGGTGCGAATCTGTTTCATTTTGAATGTTTATACGACTAACATTAACCCCACGTTCTGCATAAGCTTGAACATATTTTACAAAATATTTTGCATAAGCTTCATATATTTTAGGATCGTCAATCAGCACGTTTTCATCTGAATCAATGTCCATACGTTTACAATATTTCATCCAAGCTGGTGGACTCCATGGTGATGCAAAAAGCTTTAAATCAGGATTTACTTTAAATGCGCCTTGAATATATGGTGTAACAAACTTATCTTCTCGCTTAAAAGTAAAGTGATCCATTTGGTAATCTCCTTCTTTTTCTGAATAAGAATAAGCATCTAAACCAAAATCACTTGCTCCCATTGCTGTACGACAAAAGGTGAAAGCAGATTTATTTTCTCCAAATAGATGATCATAGACTTTTGCTCGCTCTTTTTCTCCCAATTTAAGCAAAGCCTCACCTCCATGCTCATTAAAAGCACCTCCAACGCCCTCAAGAGTTTGGAACTTATTATCGCCATAGAAACGAATTCGCTGCGTTCCTTTTTTTAATTTTTTAGGAGATTTGTGTTCCTTAACAGGATTAACAGAGACATCTCCTTCTAATTTTACGTAAAATACTTTTGCGTTTACTCGTTTAAGTTTAGGTAATTTATGCTGTGTATTTTGTGCTAATATTATGGTGCCCCAAAAAAGGGTTGCCAGGCATACTATTAATTTTTTTTTCATTACTAAAATTTAGTTATAATCTTATAAATTTATTTAACAACTCCATCAATCTTAACTGTCCATGCATATTGACAAGGTGTCGTAGAAGGACTTAAATAAGGCATTGCTATTACAATATCTTTACCTGATTTCTCCCATTTTAACGGCTTATTATACCCTAGCAAGGTGATTTTTGCATTCGACTTTATTTTAACATCTTTTATGCTTAATTCTCCTTCAGGATATACTGGACATACTCCATAGAGTATCTTATCCTTTTTTGTGAAGAATATTTCTTTTGAGGCAAAACCTGGTTCTGGGTTTACGGTTAATTTCATTACGTCATATTTCACCTTATAACGGCCTCGCTTGGCTTCTTCTATTTTTCCTTTTGTCCATTGACACGTATTTTTCCAAATCGACGTACCATAAATGGCTTCTCCATTCACTTCTAACCAGTCCCCCATTTCTAATAAGCGCTCTTGCATAATTACAGGAATTCTTCCATCTGCAGTTGGTCCTATATCCAACAGGAAGTTTCCTCCACGACTCACAATATCAATAAGCATATATAATAATTCTTGAGTCGAATTATAATCTTCGAAGTTTTCTGTTTTACTAAATCCAAACGAGTGTGCCATGCCTCTGTTTTCTTCCCAAGGAACATCTGCATTTGGCATTCCAGAACCGTATTCAGTCGTATAATACCCTCCATGGTGGTGACGTGTTTCTTTTCCCCAACGATCATTAATTACAACATCGTGCTTACTTGGAGAATCGTTATATAGCCAAGAAAGTAGTTCGGTAGCTTTCCATGTAGTATGGGGATAGTCCCATTCGCCATCAGTAAATATTAAAGAGGGGGAATATTTAGTTACCACATCTTTAAACTGAGGCACCATATGTTTTTCCACAAATAAATCAACATCTGCGGTATATAGGGGGTTAAACCATTCGTATAAAGAATAATAGAGTCCCATTTTCACATCGGTCTTTCTAACAGCCTCTGTAAGTTCTCCAACTAAATCTCTTCCTGGACCAGAGTTTGTGGAACTCCAAGGTCTGCCCCATGATTTGTCAGACTCCTTACTAGGCCAAAGTGTATAGCCATCATGATGCTTTGAGGTTAATACAACATATTTTGCTCCCGATTTTTTAAAAATATCGGCCCATTGATTAGGGTCGTACATATCTGCTGTAAAAAGAGGAACAAAATCTGGGTATGTAAAGTTTTCTCCATACACCCTATTATGAAATTCATTGGTTTCATGATATCCATTACTTACCCGTGATGGATTTACCAAATTCATCCAATACCACTCTGAATAAGCTCCCACTTTTGAAAAAGCTGGTACAGAGTACGGTCCCCAGTGAATAAATATTCCAAATTTAGCATCGGTATACCAAGAAGGGATTGGTCGGCTGTCTATAGACTTCCAATTGGCCTCGTACTTCTTCTCTTGAGCAAAACTATGGGAACCAATAGTTATAATTAGTGCAAATAATAATATGACTTTTTTCATTTTTTCTTTTTTGAATACTTTTATTTTTAACATTTATTTTAAATAACCTGGAAGTGGATATCTAGCTCTAACAATTTCAGAATTATAGCGTCCTCCTTTTTCATCTTTAAATCTTTTGTAGATATGACTTCTATATACTTTTTTATCTAAAGGTTTTTTTCTAAAATCATCCTTAATTAAACCAATTTTAGCAAAAGGAATAGGCTTAAAACCATCCATTAACTTAAAGTCTTTTTTTAGTCTAAAATCTAATGAACTGACATCTTTAAAAGCATCCAGGCCAATTTCTACTGGCGGCTCAAATGAGCCTTCTACAGGTAAATCTTTAAAGTGGCCTTTTCTTTTACTTTCCATACCTTCAATAGTACCAGACCCTCCATGTATATGAAAAGGTTTCCTTACTTTATACACATAATTTAAATCTACATTTCCAAAAGTTTGTGCCCAAGGGTTCGTTTCTATCATGGCTTTTAATTCTGGAAAAGCTTCTTTCCATGGACTTTTCAACCATCCTTTTTCTCCAATAACTTTTTCTGTAATGTATAGGTAGTCTCCTTTATCTCCTTTTGGTAAATCTGTCCCAAAACGAGAAAGTTTATCCCATTTTTCCTGAATACCTTCTTTTTTAATTGGTTTTTTAAGTGTCCACCAAACCGTGTAACAATCTAATGAGATGTTATTCTGAAAATCATTGAGGGGTCCATCAAACTGAGCACTCCCTCTTCCTGGCCGGTAAAATACATTTCCATAAATTTTTAAACCTGCTCCGTTATCATCATTTCTAAAAGCCGCTACTGGATGTCCTCCTGGTTCGATTAAATGATGTACAAAATTGTAACGCACTACGTTGTTCATGGTATACCATTGTGCTCCACAATAGGCTACATTAAAATCGCCCATTTCATAACCAATGTTATAAAACTCATTATATTCCATTAAAAGGTTAACGGTTTTATACATAATAGCACCATTCATACTATGAAGTAAATTATGAGCAAAATAAAGACCTACTCCAGATAAAGACACAACGCCATAACCTCTATATCTACAATTTCTAATCACATTGTTTGTAGCAAAGTTATTAGACCTTTCCAACGATTTGAAATCTCCACCAGAAATACTAAAAGCCGCATATAAATCGTAAAAATCACAGCCTGTTATTCCGTTATATTTTCCTCCCTTAATTTCAATTCCTCTACCTGCTCCATTACGAATAACACTACCTGCTAATAGATTGTACTTACCGCCTTTAATACTAATAGCTAAACTGCCCGTGTTTTCAATAATAAAATTGCTTAAGGTTACATACGAGGTATTCTTCATGGTAATCAAAGGGAGAGCTGTTTTTTTTGCTTTAACATCGCCTGGTTGTGCAAAACTATTATTGATTGACGCAGTCTTCGTACCTATAAAACTTATGGTAGACTTCCCTGGCTCGAAGCCTTTTATTGGCCATACATATAATCTTTGTTCTTTTTTATCAAAATACCATTCTCCTGGTTCATCTAATTCTGCCAAGACATTGAAAAGACGGACTCTTCTCGGCATAGACTTAATTTTATTAACAATACCATAACGAGTATGATGTAACAATTGAACAACATCTTCATTAATACTTCCCACAGGTTCATGTTGAAAATACCAATCATTATGAAAGTACCCTTGCGCATAGATATCGCCCGTTCTTTCAAACTCATTTTGCACCATTGGCGAAAGATTTTCTTTAAACGAAAACGTCCCTCCTGTTGGGTTTTCTTTACTGTAAGGCATCGGTTTTTCTCCTGGCTTAAGCCAACGTGTCGTAGGGCCTTCTTCATGTATTTTCCCTATATGATTATAACCTCTATTTGGCCATTGCGCCAATTGTAGCATATAGCCATCCATAGCTATTTGACCATATTTTCCATCACCTGGAAAGTAGGAAGTGAGTTTATCTTTTGATAAATCGACACTCATTACTTTTCCTTTAGCCTTAGGGTGTAAACGGCCTAGCAATACTTCATCAGAAACAACTTCAAATCTTTTAGTATCTACCTGCACACCTCCAGTCAATATAACTCCCCCCTTTTTTTCTCCTTTATATATTATGGGCGATGCACTTGTTCCTGTATCTTCAGACGTGAATTCCACTGGCGTATCAATGTTATAAGTCCCATTTAAAAGGATCACGTGCACTCCTCCTTTTGGTAATCCAGAATTTAACTTAAGGTTTCTTATGGCATCTCTAGCAGCCCCAATATTTCTAAATGGTGATTTTTTAGTCCCTTTATTTTTATCGTTACCATTAACCGATACATAGAAAGTTTTTCCTGGTTTCTTTGAGAGCGCTAAGAGGTTTTTTGTATAATTCTCACTGTATTCTGGAAAAGTATGCGGCGGTTGATTATATTTTAAATCTTGTGCAAAAACTGTATTTACTACACTGATCAGTATCAATAATGCATAAATTTTATAGTTATTCTCAACTTTCATTTTCTCATTTTTTTTGAATAGCAATTCATTAATCATTTTTTATATCTTGGATTATTTTATAATTAAATCTAACTAGGCTTATTTTTTTTAAATCTTTCATTTGTCTCAAGAAAATACAACCTCATTTTCTCATCGATCTTCTTTAAAAATAAACTTCTAACCTTTATTCTAATAAATTTATAGTCAATATATTTTGAGTTTATCAATCTACAGGATTTATTCTCATAAAAGAACTTAAATTTTCTTTTTGAAAGAGTAGCACATGTCAAAAAGTGATGTTTATTTTGTTTTCAGGCTTAAGTTTACGTGAAACAAAAAAAATGAAATTATTTAAACATTACATTTAAAATAATCTCATTTTAATATAAAATCATTCTTTTCATTCTTGCAGACCTTAATCTAAACATTATTCAAACTCTTGAGATGCTACTTTCTTGACTTCATTTAATCAGCAATCTCAATGTTTTGTTTTAAACGGATGTCCTCTGAAGAACTCCCAACCATTATTTCAAATACTCCAGGTTCTAAAACAAAATCCATATTTTTATTATAAAGTGACAAATCATCTTGATTTAAAACAAAACTCACTTTTTTGGTCTCTCCTGGTTCTAAAGAAATCCTCTCGAAACCTCGTAATTGTTTTTCATAAACCGTAACACTTGAAGTTTCATCTGAAAAATATAACTGTACGACTTCATCTCCTTTTCTTTCTCCTGAATTGGTTACATCTACAGACACGTATATTTTACCTTTATTATTTTTAATTTTAGATTTCACATTTAAATTGGAATAATTGAAAGTCGTATAACTTAGCCCATAACCAAAGGGATATAAAAAGCCACCAACCCGTGTTTTGCCAGAACCATTAGGTCCTTTACTTGGCTGATTTGCCTGTGCCCCTGGTTTTGATGGAAAATTCATAGGAATCTGGCCAATTGTTTTTGGAAATGATATTGGTAATTTTCCTCCTGGATTATAATTACCAACCAATACATCTGCAATGGCTGCCCCTCCAAATTTTCCTTGAAACCAGCCTTCTACAACTGCAGGCACATATTTATTAATCCAATTTATTGTTAATGGACGTCCATTTATTAAAACAACCACTACTGGAGTACCTGTTTTATAAATTGCCTCTACTAACCGTTGTTGGTTACCTGGAAGATCTAAGGACGTTCTTGATCTGGACTCCCCTACTGTTTCCTCATCATCTCCAACCACGATTATAGCCAATCCAACGGTTTTGGCCATTTCTACGGCTTTATCAATTTCTTCTTGATCTGAAGCACTAGGTGCCATTGGAATAATTTCACTATCTGGCCAATTTTCATCAAAAAAATCACAACCCTTAGCATATTTTATATCGACCCCTTTTGGGAATTTTTGTTTTATGCCTTCGTAAACAGAAACAACTTCTATATTAGAGGGTCCATATCTGCTTACTGAATGATTAATTGCTTTAGCATTAGGACCTGTAACTAATACAGATTTATATTTGCTAAAATCCAGAGGTAACATATTGTCTGAATTTTTTAATAGCACGATAGATTCTAAAGATGATTGGTATGCTATTTTCTGAAAATCGTCATTAGATACTATTTTATCTGCTTTTTCAAATGCTTCTCCGTAAGGATTATCAAAAAGACCTTGCCAAAATTTAACCCTTAAAATATCACGTACACGGTCATCAATCGTTTCCATACTTAATTTACCTTCTTTTACTAATTCCCTAATAGGAATAATATAATCTTCTGGCATAGTAAAATCGGTTCTAATATTCAATCCCGCATTCACCGCTTTTAAAACAGCTTCCTTGTGGTCTTTCGCTACACGATGCTTATCCGCTATAAACTCAACGGCTCTACTATCTGAAACCACATAGCCTTTAAAGCCCCAGGAATCACGAAGAATATCTTTTAAAAAATAACTTGAAGAGGTAACTGGCACACCATTATAATCATTATAGGAACTCATAACTCCCAATGCACCAGCATCTTTTATTGCTCTTTTAAATGGATGCAGGTATAGAGAAAACAATTCTCTCTCTGTAATATGCGCATCTGTTCTAGCATCACCATCGCGTCCGCCTTTAGGTGCACTATAAATAGCAAAATGCTTAGGGGTTGCCACAACACCTTCTTCTTGTATGGACTTAACCATGTTATAGCCCAACTCTCCTACTAAATAAGGATCTTCTCCATAACATTCAACAGTCCTACCCCATCTAGGGTCTCTTGCGATATCTAAAATAGGCGCATATACATTGGTATAGCCTAATAATTTTGCTTCTTTTCCTGTGATATGACCAATTTGGCTTACCAAATTCTTATTCCATGTAGATCCTACCCCAATTTGAGAAGGGAAACTTGTTGCTTTTTCATGGCATAAGCCCCGAATACCTTCATTTGTAAAATCGACTGGAATACCAAGACGTGTATTTTCTACAAAAAAGCGTTGAATTTCATTTAAGGCCTTTATATGGTTTGATGGTGGCCATGCTTTATCTGTAGCAGATCTAGGATGATAAGCTAAATTATTAAGCTGCTCATCAATGTTACCAATACCATCTTTCCATATTTCTTTTTCCCAACTAGAAGTGGGCAATTCATCTTCTAAAACCCTTCCAAAACCGTAGAGTGTTGCCATTTGACAACTTTTTTCTTCCAAGGTCATTTTAGATAATAAATCTTCAATTCTTTTGTCTACTGGCTTCGAAGAATTTTCAAACACATCTTTAACACCATTTTTATTAAAATCTATCCAATTGCCATGGTATATATTCTCTTTTTTGGATATAACGAGACTGTTTTCGGGTTGCTGAGCAGGGCTTACATCAGTTATTTGAGCCTGAATACATGTTGGAATAATCCCTATTAATAAATAATAAAAAAACAAATATGATTTCATAAAAAATTCAGGAATTATCCTGGGTTAGATTTAATTATATATAAAATTTTCATTTTTTTTTAAAAGAACTTGTTTATACGTTTTCTTTTAAAACAACTATATTAAATGACCTTTGAAATACATACATGCGCATTATCCTCTCATAAAATACTCCTTTACTAAAATTTGAGTTTAGAAACCCCTATTAAGATTATAAGCTGATGATATTTTAAATTTTGCGCTTCTCAGTCATTAATATGTAAGTTTCAAATTACTTGATTAATCACTGATTTCAGGTAGAATTAATGCCTTAAATAGTGCAGGAATTGTTCACCTACAGGAAAAAGTAGACAGAATGTTCAAAAAAGCGACTATTTTGAACTATACGTATACCTAACATAATAACATATGCTGTAGATTGTTAAATATTAAAAAATTACTATAACAAGCCAATAAACAAGGGACTTACTAAGTTTAAAACCAGTTTAGGAAGCTTAATTATAGGTGGACAGATTTGTCAAAACGAATACTAGTAAACACTATTTTTCACTCAGTACTCATTTTAGTTATTTACTTAAAATTTGTACATTTAGACTTAGTGTTTTTAAAATTATTTGTCTCTTTTGACTTTTATACTATTACTATAATAACATAAAAAACACTTAGTTATTAAGTGTTTTATTACTTAATCAGTTAAATTATATTTATAAAAATGCTTAATAAAACGATCTTCCTAGTTCTTTTCTCTTTTTTATGCACTGGTCTTTTAAATGCTCAGTACATTAAGGATCAGTCTTATAATGATTTTTCTACGCTCACAACGACTAGTGGTCTATCTCAAAATACGGTTAATACAATTTTAAAAGATAAGACAGGATATCTTTGGTTTGGTACAGATGATGGCTTAAATAGATATAATAGTTACGATATAAAAGTGATTGATATAAACCAGGATAAATCTGAAATTTCGAATGGAAAGAAAGTACTTGATCTATATGAAGACGCTAAAAGCATGTTATGGATTGGCACAGATAACGGTCTTAAAATTTATAACCCCGTAACAGAGACTGTAAAAAAATATAATTTATTTGAAAATTTCAATACACCTATCAGGGTTAATTGTATAAAAAAAGAAAATGATTCTCTTGCTTGGCTTGGGACTTCCGAGGGATTGGTTTTATACAGTCTCAATCAAGGGATTGTTGAGCACCACAGATATAACTCAGAGCGTCCAAATTCATTATCAAACTCGGAAGTACTATCATTAGCCAATGATTCCAATCATGTATGGGTTGGGACTAAACACGGGCTTAACTATTTTGATAAAAAAAGCAAACGATTTGTTAATTACTTTTATGAAGAACATAAGGAAAACTCTGTTTCTGGAAATACTATTACTGCACTTTCAATAAATGAAACAGGGGATTTATGGGTTGGTTCTCTAAGAGGAGGCATTTCCTTTCTCTTAAAAAACAGCAAACAATTTAAAACATATAACACAGAAAACAGCCTGCTTCCCCATAATGAAATCTTTGATATTTTTCAAACTTCTGAAGGCTATCTTTGGGTTGCAACAAATGGCGGAGGGATTAGTAAAATAAACGAAAAAGATCATTCTTTCACAAATTTCACACATGACTCAAACCATACTCAAAGCTTACCTACTAACTCTATTTATTCTGTATATGAAGATAGCGAAGGTATTTTATGGGTTGGTACTTATTCTGAAGGCGTTAGTTTTAATACTTCTAAAAATAGCTTATTTAAATTGGTGAGACATCAGGTTCATGATGATAACAGTATCATAGAAAGTCGTATCCGAAGTGTGTTTCTTGATAGTAAAAATAATTTATGGTTTGGAACATGGGGAGGTGTAAGTGTATATAATCCAGATGATAAACAATATAAATCGTATTCGTACGAACCAAAAAACCCTGTTTCCTTAAGTTTTAATACCGTAACTTCTATATTTGAAGATTTTAAGGGCAACATGTGGTTTGGAACCTATTCTGGAGGGCTTAATTTGTTGAAACCAAACAAACAAAGTTTTATCCATTACAAACACAATATAAACGATAATAACAGTATTAATGACGATAAAATATACTGCTTTGCTGAAGATGCGTCAAATAATTTATGGATAGGGACACAAACAGGATTGAATCTCTATGACCCAATTAAAAATAGTTTCAAAACCTATGGTCATGTAGATGTTAGGGACATAAAAGTTGCAAAAAACAATACCCTTATTATAGCAACTATGGGTGGTATTGCTATTTTTAATCCTGAAACAAAAACCTTTAAAGATTTCTATTCGAACAAACTAATTTCCTTTCCTTTAAGCGAAGTCTATCTAGACGATAATGAAAAACGTATTTGGTTTTGCTCACAAGGAAGAGGGATGGGCTATCTGGATATAAATAATCAGAAATTTACTTTTTTTACTGAAGATGATGGCCTACCCAGCAACTTCGTATCAAGTATTGTGTCTATAGATAGCGATACTTTTTGGGTTAGTACCTATAAAGGTTTAGTGAAATTTGACAAAAAAAATGAAACTTTTGAGAATTTTGGTGATTCTCATAAACTTCCTTCCAAGCAGTTTCAACCCAAGGCTTCTGTAATTCTACCAGATAGCTTCATTGGTTTTGGAGGTTCTAAAGGCTTAGTGATTTTTCACCCAGACAGTATTTATAACATTAAAAAAAATCCGATCATAGTATTATCATCTTTAAAGGTAGATAATAAAGACGCAAGTATAAACACTAAAGGATCTCCTTTAAACAAGAGTATTTCTAAAACTGATAATTTATTGCTAAAGGCTAATCAAAATGACTTTTCTATTGAATTTACCGCATTAGATTTTAATAACCTTGAAGGCAACAAATATGCCTATACGCTCGAGGGGTATATGGATGAGTGGGCCAACATAGACTCCAGAAGATCTGTAAGTTTCACAAATCTTAATCATGGTGACTATACATTGAAGGTTAAAGTACTTAACAATACTTCCGATGGTAATGAAAAATCTTTAAATATTTCTATTGCTCCTCCTTTTTATGCTACTTGGTGGTTTACTTTTTTAATGCTAATCATTTTTACCACGCTACTCTACTATTATAAAAAATATACCATTATAAGTACCAAGCAAAAAAATGAAAACGAATCGCAGCGGTTAAAACTAAAAAACGAGGAAGATTTTAATAAAATGAGGTTTCGATTTTTTACTTATGTGTCTCATGAACTACGAACGCCCTTAACTTTAATTTCTGAACCTGTTTCACAATTGTTAAAAAGTGGAAAAGATAAAAGTGACCATGATTTTAGATTATTAAAATTAATCAATAAAAATGTTTTTCGTCTTTTAAGATTAGTCGACCAAATTTTAGATATAAGCAAACTAGAAGGTGATACCTTAAGTTTACAGGTCTCTAACCAAAACATTGTTAAGTGTATTGAAGATACTACCAGTGCTTTTCATGAATTTGCCATTCAAAATGAAATTACATTTAAGTTTATTAGTAAACAAGAAGTTTTAAAAGGGTGGATTGATGAAGATAAAATTGAAAAAATTATATATAACCTACTCTCTAATGCTTTTAAATTCACTTTAAAAAGAGGTATTATTACTATTCATTTAGATTATTCTCACGACTCTGAAGACTATGTAACTATTAGTGTTAGGGATAATGGTATAGGCATTTCTGAAGATAAACTTTCAAAAATATTTGAAGGTTTCTACCAAGTAAGGTCAGAATCTGCAAAATCTTTAAACCCTAATGGTGCTGGTATTGGTCTTGATTATGTAAACCGATTGGTAAAACTACACCAGGGAACTATAAATGTTGAAAGTAAGGTTGATTTAGGCTCAACATTCTCTATAACTATCCCAATAAAAGAAACGTTTTATAAGCCAGAAAACATTAGGAATAGTGTACAAAAAAGAACACCAATAAAGCCTATAAGTTTAGATAAAGAAAAGCTATCCGAAATTCAAGCCGATACGAAACAGCACACTAAAAATACACCCAGAATTCTAGTCGTTGAAGACGATTTGGATATTAGAACTTATGTCGCTCAATCTTTATCTGAAAAGTTTAGGGTCATTGAAGCTGCTAATGGCAAGGAAGGTCTGGCTAAAGCCATTAAACATATCCCAGATTTAATCTTAAGTGATACGTTAATGCCCATTATGGATGGTATTGAGTTTTGTAAATGTGTTAAAGACAATGAAAAAACCAGCCATATTCCTTTTCTTTTTCTTAGTGCTTGGACCTCTGATGAGTTTAAATTAAAAGGTTTAAACATTGGTGCTATAGATTATATCAAAAAACCATTTAGTTATAATATTCTAGAATCTCGAATCACCAATATTATAGAAACTAATAAGAAAATATCGGAAAAATCTAAAACAAAAGTCAACTTCATTCCAAAAGACAAGAGTATAGATTCTATTGATGATTTATTTATAAGAAAGGCTTATGATGTTTTGGATAAGAATTTTGACAATCCTGAGTTTACAGCCCAGATATTTAAAAAAGAAATGAATATGAGCCATTCTGGATTATACAGAAAACTAAAACAGCTCACAGGAAAATCATCTAACGAATTTATTAGAGACTATAGACTAAAACGAGCGTCACAAATAATAAAACAAAACTCAGGTTTATTAATCTCTGAAGTCTGTATAAAAACAGGATTTAACGATCCAAAATACTTTAGTAAATGTTTTAAACAGGTTTATAAAATGTCGCCTTCAGATTTTGCTAAAAAATATGAGAATTCGGAAAAGGTTGAGGCTGAATAACAGCTAGTTTAAAACTTATATGAAATTGGTTATTAAGTGAATTAGTCTTTGTTAAATGCCTAGATTATAAATTTGTAAAACTTGAATATATTGCATAAAAAAGCCACATTCTATTTCTAAAATGTGGCTTCTCTTTATTTTCTTAATCTTACCGCCACTAATTACAAATTAGCGGTAGCCATACTAGGGAACAGCGGGGCATATCTATGCTCATGCGTATTGCAGAAGCATTAGAAATAGAAATGCGGGATTTAATAAAAGAAATATGATTGACAGTAAAGTTTTAGCTGCTATAATTACATCCTCAGTAGCATTTGTAATTGGAATTATCAACATTATTTTGAATGTTAAAAAAAGTAAAAGAGATAAAATGATGATTCTAAGACAAGAGCATTTTAATAAAGAATTAGAATCGTTAAAATTGAAAAATCAAAAAGAAATAATTGAATTCCAAAATAATATAAAAGCTAATGATTTAATTAACGAGGAAAAAATTAAAAGAAAACATTTAACCTTGAGAGATATTCAAGCTGTAAAAGATTCTCTTTACTACTTAATAGATATTATGAAACTTGATTCTAAACGGGTTTCTAATAAGGAGTTAGATAAAATCTCTGAATCAATTTTAAAGTACATTCAAACATATAATCTATTATATATGGACATGAATGAAAAAGAGAAATCTATGATTCATAAGCTAAAGAATGTCTTACATAATGTTTTAATTAATATTGAAATAAAGTTAAGTTTAAAGCAAATGAAAAACGATAATTCAAAACAAGAAATAATAGAACAAGTTGAAGCTAGTTTAGAATATATCGGAACAATTCAGACAGGATTAATTCAGTATTATAATAATCAAAAATGAAAAAAGAGTTTTTACTTGTTGATGATGGTCTATCAAGCCCTATTGAATCTCCATTAATTAATAGGATAATAAATTGGTTAGAAACTAAGTATGGTGATTATTTCAATATATCAGTTGCCGTTGATGTACTTGATGCATTTAAAATAATTAATAATAAATCAAAAATAGATGTATTATTTACAGATTTAAATTTACCTGAAACGGGAATACCCAATCATTTACTTCAAAAGTATTATTTTGGAAAAGTTGGGGGGATATATATTGTAGATGAGGTTTTTAAAATTAATCCTAAAGTAAATGTAATAATAGCAACAGCTAGTGATTGGGATGAATTCAAGGGTTTAGTTAATGAAAATATTATTGGACGAGTAATGACAAAACCTTTTAGACTTATAGAATTAGAAAATGTTATGGAAAAGATTATAAAAGGTACTCTGGAGAAAGATTAATTACAAAACAAAAAACGAGCGCACATTAAAGTACACTCGTTCTTTTTTTTATTAGCTTAAATGAATATTAGTATTTGATTCATATTCATTTGATTACCATATCGTGTATGTGGGTGTGTGATATGGAATGGATAATTTATGCGTTTGGATTTTGGAATAATTCCACCACTAATTTGAGACACTACCAGTTTAGAACACTGCCCTAAAAAAACCACCTCGTTAAAGGTGGTTTGATATAGCATACTCTTTAAAAGAAACTACTCTTTATCAGAACATATATCGACATTTTTATAGTCTAAAATCAAAACAGGTAATTTATTCTCATCAGAAATTTGAGTATCTTCAATTTTATTAATTACAGGTTTGCAAAAAATATACTTTTCATCAGAAATTTTTATTGCAGACTTTAATCTTGTTTTAACTTCATAAAAATTATTTTTTTCTAATTTTATTATTTTAAACTCTTTATCTAATTTACTACTCAAAATTGTTATAGTATCATTTTCGTACACATTAACTGCTTTATATACGTAATAATATTTTATTTCATTTACATCTAAAATTTTAATGCAATTTTCTTGCGCAAAAGAATAATTACAAATTACTAAGAATAGACAAAACAAGGTTTTTTTATATAAGGTTTTCATTTAATCAATTATTACTGTTTTCTTATTTTTAAATATCAACAATTGTGCCTTTCCTATTTTTTGTACTTGAATAAGAGGTACAAATTTTGGGTCAGCAACTCTTAAGGCTTCTTTGTGTCCTTTATCATATGCTGCATCTCCATTCGCACTATTGGCTCTATTATTACCATTATTTTCTTTTGCAGCCACGTGACTCTCAATTACTTCGTGTCCAACAATATGACCTCCTTTCATTACACCTGCTTTTTCAACTTTATCAATTTGGTCCATATTAACCATTTGTAACGCTTCGGTTTTTCCATTAATTTTCTGTGAACCAGCATAAGCACCTAATGTAATATCAGCTCTTTTTCCATCAACTGCGATTTCTTTAACAGAATTTGCTTTTAAATTCACGTTTATCTTATCATCTGTTATAGCTGCCAAAAGAGCTTTGTCGTAATCAGTTTTCGCTTCTCCTTTTGCTGATAACTTACCTGTTTCAGAGTCTCTTTTTATTTTTAAACTACTCGATTTATTTAAAGCTTTAGTTGCTCTATCAGCATCTTTTCCTGTTATTATAACATCACTTGGTGCCATACCATCAGGGTCAATAAATCTTAATGGATTATTAAAAGCATAGTTATATGGACTGTGTCTTCTCATTTGTTCAGCTAACGGGTCAATATTCATCCATCTACCCAAAGCAGCATCATAATTCCTAGCACCATAATCATACCAATCTAAACCAAGTTCATCCTGAAGCTCTTTCCCGTTATATTTGTATTTCTGAGCAGGGTTGGTACTAGCCACATTATAATTATACCCTTTATGTTTCAGCCCAAAGGGATAGTAGTTGTTCTCCTCCAGTACCTCGGAGATCGTTACAGTTCCATTCCCATCAGTATCACTATAGCTCAATCTGATATTCCCCAAATGGTCTTTGTATTGGTATACATAATCCCCCTCTAGCTCCCCCGAAGTGGGAGGATTTGTTACATCAAAATAACCCTCAGGGTGATTAAAGAATTTCAAAGAACCATCTTCATACACATAATTGCCTGCATACTCCGTCGTTGCCCCAGTGCTCACCACCTTTTTAAGCTTTGCACCTGTGGCATCGTAAATATAAGAAATATTTCCGCCTCCTAAAACAACTTGGGTAGGTAAATTTAAATGGTTATAGGCAATATTGGTAATACCCTTGTTTGCATCCGATAGCATGTTGCCATTGACATCGTAGGTATAATCATTAGATGTGTCCGTACCAGTACCAATATGATCGTCTTTAAAGCCGTAAGTATCACTGCCAGCATCCGATACCTTTAAGAGCTTATTCCCCGAATCATAGAAATAGTTAAGATTATCCATAGAACCAAAGGTCGTTGCTGCACTGTTTGTATGCCCGCGTCTTTCCAGACTGGTAATGTTCCCGTTCTTGTCGTAGGCAACAGATGTCAAATTGTAGTTGCTACTGTTGGCAATACCGCTTGTAATCCTATTCAGGGCATCATAATTGTAGGTATACCATTTTACACTGTTATCGGTATTGGTCGTTTTCCATTCGGTCTCCGCGATATTGCCATTAAACAATGCAGTACCACCATGGCCTACCGTATTATAATTGATTCCGAACCAGAACAAGTCACTGCCCAGATTAGCAGGGTCATTAATCTGTTTGAGCCAGCCCCTTACGTTATACGCGTAATTGACAGTCTGGAGCCTATTCGCACTTGATGACTTACCACCAATACCTTTGTTATCAAGTCTACCTAAGTCATCATAAACATGGTTAACAATCAATTCTTGTGACTCTGGATTTATCCATAATCGTGTGTTTGGCAAAATAGTACCGTTGGTTACAGTAATACTATTGCTTGCTACTTGATCTGAATTTATAGTTCCTGTTAACGATAAGTCTACCACAGTAGTGCTATTATCTGGACATACATATCCCATAGTTTCGTCTCCTATACACTGTGTCTGTGTTTTTAAACGTCCTGCATGGTCGTACGTATAATTTTCCAGAGTAGTTATGGTTTTGTTATTCCGAATGTGGGTTGTTTTGCTTTTAAGCGTCTTACCTACAAAATCAAGCTGGCTTTCTACGATATCAACAGTTCCCAAATAGTCATTGGTATTTTTTACATAGATAGGCCTTCCTTTGTCATCGTAATAGGCAACCGTGGTTATCCAGTCGTTGGTCGTTCCAAGTACTTTTACACGGCTATCTGTTAACAGCCCCTTTACATTACTACTACTTGTTACCCCAAAGGCCACGGCACTTTCCTGACCGTTTTGGGTAAGATAATTGTCGTAATAATTAACTGTAAGGACTTCTGTATTGCTACTGGGAAAATTAAGGTTATCATAAAAGAAACCACTAACTCCTGCTGCATCAATATTTTCATAGTTTTCGTGAGGCGTTTTGTTGTTAAAAATACTTTGCAACTGGACCTTAGTCTCATTACTCGTATAAGTTCCTGTATAGGCTACCCTACCAAATATATCGTATTTGGTAAACAGCCATTGATCTGTTGTTAGATTCGAGTTGTTTACAGCTCTTAAATTGGCATCTTGTGTCATTACTAGCCGATCTAAATTGTCGTAAACAATATATTCCCAATCTTTACCAGGTATTTTCTTTTCAATGAGTCTATTTTTATTATCGTATTTGTATTGATAGCAAAGATCATCTAGTGTAGCTTGCGACACTGGGTCTGGAGTAAACGATGTTTGAAGACTAGCAAGATCTCCAGAACAGAACAAATCTCCATAATTTGATAACACTGCTCCATTCGAATTGAAATACAAATCATTATTTAAAATATATGCTGTACCTACTACAATTTCAGATTGCATGACAAATTCATCAAAATAAACATTGCCCAAACTCATATCGGGCAATTGTAAATTAATAAGATCTAAATCTAAAACCTTACCTGTTTTTAAAGCTGAATTGGGTGCGTTACTTTCTCCTATAAAAATACTTAATCCTGCACCTGAATTGTATGTGCTGGCACTAAAAAAACCTTCTCCTCGTAAACCGTTTGCATAATAATAACCAAGATTAGAGTTATCGGCAACATTTATGTTAAGTTTTAAATCTGCATAGGCCTGTATTATAGATCCATAGTTTTTAACTTTTGGAGGTAATACATAGGTCAAATTACCATAATCATCATAAACATAATAAGTATCATGCCATTTTTTAGACTCGAAAGTCCGTTTTAAAATAACCCTTCCTAGTTTGTCCTTATATTCTTCTGTGGCATGGTCTGTCGGATTTGTTTGATTAGGCTGCCAGTTTTCATCCCTGGTAATCGTTTTGTACAATGAAGCAGCAGCATAAAGACCATGATCCTCCAACTGTGGTTCGCTGGTGTTTCCTGTTGGAAAAGACACGCCAAATTGTCTTACATAATCATCATCAGTATTGGTTAAATACTCAAATTTGATGGTATGGTCCGTATCGGCTGTTTTATCAACGGCCCAATCGGTTCCTGGAGCGCCTTGCTCTAGTATACGGTTTAATGGCGAGGCTTCCAAATGTTTTTCTGAATAAGGATTGGTCGTATTTTCGTATTTTGATGTATTATAAAAAGAGTTCGTTTCGCTTAATGCTCCTGTCCTGAAACTACTTATACCTGCTTCAGACGCATAAGGTAAATACCCTTTGTTCTGCCTGCCATATTCATCATAATCTATATACGTGATAATATCCTCTTTGTTGCCTCCCGCTCTTATTCCAATGGATTGAGCGGGTCTTCCCAGTCCATCGTAATAGGTAACAGATTCTATTTTTTGTATATCAGATATGCCCGAGACATTGGTGGTTGGTATTTGTGGTACCACGGTATACACATAATTCTCGTCACTTAGAACGCAACCTATACACGGCGCATTAATAACCACATCGATCGAAGCGGCAGACGTACAACCTAGATCATTAGTAACGGTAAAGTTGTACGTAGAAGAGGGTGTTAGGCCAGTTACATGTTTACTGGTTCCCGAACCTGTAATGTTCCCTGGGTTAATCGTCCAGTTTCCATTGGGCAGACCAGAAAGGTTTACACTTCCTGTTGACACACTTCCTGTTGGTTGATCTATAGAAGAAACAACTGGTACATTTGGCATGGGAGAGACAATAGTTCTGCCTAAGGATGGAAACGAGGTATCTCCCCCATAAGTTGCCGTTATCGTATAAGTACCTGGTGATGCTGTTATTGTTGCACCAAAAATAGTTACTCCAATTGAAGGACTAACCGCATAAGTGTATGAAGCATTGTAATTTATTATCGTAAAACTACCTGTCGTTATAGAACAGTTAGGCTGAGTAACCGAGCTCAATGTTGGGGTAGATACAGAAGGGGCAGCAGAAACATCCACCTCCAGTTCTGTATACCACCAGTCTCCAATATCGTCATAATATTCAAACTGAACTGTATGGGTACTGGATACGGTATCCCATTCTACATCTGCATAAAACAAATCGTATTGTGGGCTCAGCAACGTTCCGCTAGTACCCCACTTAGGAGCAAAAGCTTGGTCTATTTGAAAAAGAGGATCGTTTATAACATAATGGGGCGTTTCTCCTACTCTGGCTGTTGTGACCCCTGTAATATAAGCATCTTGGGCGCTGACCGTCTTTATGCCAAACACAGAAATCATTAAAAATATTAAAAGTCTGGCTGCGTTATTTAAAATATATTTTTGCATGCTTTTAGGGGTTAAATTTTAGTAAAGTTCCATTCGGGCATCATCATCTTGCTTTTGCCCTTGTTCTCGTACTTAAGTATCAACAGCGAGGCTGTAAGTGTTTTTATCTTTAGTGCCCTCGAACTGCCCTTTGTTGTCGTTAAAACAACCTTGTTATTTTTAAGGCTCCAAGCTCCCAAAACTTCTTTTCCATTTGCCAGCTGTTGCATGAATGTGCCATCTGTATTAAATGTTAGTTTTCTGTTTTTATAAGATGCTTCAAACTTTGTTTTACGTTTAGGCTTCATGGTTTGAAGGTGTTCCTTGGTCTTTGCATCCATTTTGGTTTTAGATTCATCGTAATCGAACATCCAAGTACCAGTTAAAAGGTTTGGATCTATGCTATTTTGGGAAAGACCTTTGTATACTGCAAACAAACTTAAAAGTACCATTAAGATTATGACCCTATTTTTATTGTATTTCATGCGATTGATTTTTTGTTTGATTATTGTTGCCCTTTATAATGGTATTGGTTTTCACTAAGTATTTTTCCTTGGGTATCCTTGACCTGTAACAACCGTCCAAAGTGATCATATTCATAATACATGGTTTCTCCCTTGGGATCTGTAGCACTGGTCATAGTACCCAGTAAAGAGCTATATGTATAAGTAGTTACCATATGGTCGGGCAACCCTGTCCTAATTTTATTTAAAGCACTAATCATGGCAGTACGATCGTAATTACCATTTTTAATATTTGTGAGTTCTGTAGCTGTTAGTTTGGACTCTATCAATGCTATTGATGTGTTTTCTACCTTGGCCACAGGATACCTATCATTATAGCCCCAGAGATAACTTGTTGTTATGCCGTCTTTTCCCATAACTTCTTTTGGATTGCCATTTTCAGTATAACTTAGTATGGTTAATTGGGTTGTCTCGGCTCCCGATTTATCTTTAGTAATTTGTTTCTCGGGTACATAAAGTGTATTACTATTCACAAGAAACGCCTTATAATCTGTTTTCGTTCCAGAAACCAAGATCTCTGGATTAGTCCCATTTTTAGAGTAGTTCGTACTTTCAATGACAGGAGAAACAATGTGTACGGCATCATCGCTCATGGTTTCGAGAATAGTATTCCCAGAATAATTTTCTGGATAACTGTATCTGGTTATTGTTTTTTTGTTATCACTGTTTTCTATTTCACGTCTTATTAAAAAACCATTACCTCCATAAGTCATTGATTCTTTGGTTTGAATAGAGTCTGTACTACTTATATAATTTGTGGTTATCTTTTGAATTAGTTGGGCAGTTTTTTTCTCTGTAGTTGTTATATGATTTGAGAAATGGTGATCAGGTAAACCAAGAGTACTAGGTGTAATATCAGGATAATTTCTTACCAGTTTGTTCTCAGTAAAAATATCTGATGAAAAATATGTCCAGTAATTTTCTATTTTTCTTATGGGTATGTATTCCGATTGTATTGGTTTAGATCCATATGTATTTACGTTATTGACTACATCTTCTCGTTTATAATCTATCTGTTCTACCAATCTATTATATCTATAATCCTTTGAAATATAATTAGATGAACCATCTTTCCCTAAAGACCAAGGTTCTATGAAATTCCCATCGTAATCTAAATAATCATACTTATATACTGTTTTGCCAAGAGTCTTGTCTAGAGTGGCTCCACCATTTTCTCTAAATTCTCCAGTATATACAGTAACTTCTGGATAGACAACAGGTGGTCTTCCATTAAGAATGGATCTGAATACCGAACTACTGAACATATGTTCGAATCCTTCATTAAATTGGTCTGGATAAGGTAAACTATGGATTACTATGGGAGAATTGGGATTTGATGGATCCAATCTAAAAAAGTTGTGTGAATAATGATAACTTAATGCATAAGATTTATAGTTTAAGTAGCTTAAGGCGTTAGGCTCTACAGGAGCAATACCAGAACCTAAATGCTTGGGACCAAAAATGTAACCAGAATCGATTAGCTCTCCATATTTATACGTCTTTTTTACTGCAAGCCCATTTTCGGAAGTATAATTTTTAATCTCTGCTATTCTAAATCCTGTTGCTAATTGGTGTGATCCAATTTGGATTTCATCCGAATGTGTTCTGGTTTTATATGAATTTTTTTCAAAAACAAATTCGGTATAACCACCTGTAGGGTAGGTAATCTTACTCAATACTCCGTGCTGGCCACCAGATTGTTTCGAAGCATTTCCCAGTTTGTATTTGTCAATAAGTGGCTCATTATTAATAACTGTTTTTGTTATTCCATCATAGCATGACTTATTTTCTCCATTGTACAAATAAATTGAAAATGCTGGAAAATTACTGCCAGATAACGGATCACTTTCATTGTTCAAGTATCCCCAATGATCTGTGTTTGTAGTCCCAAAAGTACTCATTTGACCATATGTAAAATAATATGTTTTTGGAGGTAAAACAGGTACAATATTAGACACACCAGACACAGTGATGGAATTTAATTGCATTAAAGGAATAGTATACGGAGGTATTCTTGGAACTGTATTATTAAGGTCCAACATGTTAAAAGTGATTGTCTTAATTACCCCTTTCCCTGTCTCACCAACACTTATAGAGTTAATATAATTATGGGTTATATAATTGGATGTACTATTATCTACGTATGTAAAGTCAACATACATATTGCCATATTCAATACGGTCTAATAAATCAGTTTGGTATTCAAGCGGATTAGGAACATCATTACAATAATTAGCATTTTCGTAATTAGACAGACTTGCTTCTATATTGGGTTCACTAAACCTATTTAGAATGCCCTTTCTATATGTATACGTAATAAGCTCATCGCTATTTGGAAGCTTTATGCTACTTAAATTCCAAGTTGATATGGCTCCACTATTATTGCCATATATTACTTTTTCCCCATCGTCTTTTGAAAATGTATACTTTATACCATCCTTATCTATTATGTCCCATGTCATATCATGATTCACCCCAGAAGGCCCCGTGATGTTTACAACCACGGGCTCTCCGTTGGAAACAGACACATTGTAATTACCATTTTCTTTTACGACAGTAAAATCGAAAGACAGTCCTGTGGGCAACGACACATGGAACAAGTCTGCCGAATGGTTAAAATGCCTAGGATCTGAGTATAATGTTGAGAGCAAATTGTAGGTCTCTAACTCTGGATCTTTGACATCTACTACAAAATCATTTTCCTCATCGGGCATATACCTAATCTCTCTTGAAATTTTCCCAGTTGGGTTTACGCCCCAACCCAGACCAAAAACATCTACGTTATACCCTGGCTTTAAGCCTTGGTAATAATAATTTAATGACACTGGAATTTTAAATCCGTGGTGATTGATCTCATGGATAGGTACAGAAATATTAGGCACACCCGTTGAGTAATTGATAGTGTAGTCCCCATATTTCATAAACTGCTCCGACTGCGGGGAGGGTGGTATGGTTACGGGATTTGATAAGGTTTGGGCAATTAGAACACCTGAAAAAACAAGTGATAAAACCAAGGAAATGAAAAACTTGTTCATAAAATCTATTGATAATTTAGGTTTAAAATATATTGATAAAACTACCGAATACTTGAAGAATAAAAGTAGGGTTTCTCCTTACTTTTTGTAAGGTTAAATGTTAAATTTTCATTATTTAATTAGTTATATATAAGCTAGATACTATTATTTAAGGTAAAATAGGAAGACCATCTCTTAAGACAGTCTTCCTAACACTAAACTAAATAATAATTAAACAGTTATTAACACTAATTCAATATTAACTCATAATTTTATTTTAATAAAAATTGTAGTCTGATGGTATAATAACAATAGCTAATTACCTGGGAATCCTTCCCATCGCCATTCGTTAATACCATCTCTTACTCTGTTTCTAAATGTGAGCACTTCTTCTACTTCAAAATCTTTACCTCCATCACTGTACTTATATTTTAAAGTAAATCTTCTTTTTACAGGATCCCATAAACTAAATCCATTTTCTTCAACTTGATAATCTGAAGAAGGATCTGCTATTATAGTTACAGAATTATCTTCTGGGTTTACTTTGAGTTTCATAGAATAGTTATCACCTGTACGATTGGCTACACCATTAATTTTAACGGTATCCATCAAAATAGATCTTAACTCACGTATAGGTGTACTAGGACCATCTAAATGATCTCCATAAACATATGCAGTATCAAGTACTTTATCTACCGTAAAAAACTCTTTTAAGCTTCCTACTTGATAAAAATTACCCTCATACGTATTCATTAACTTAATAGGAATAATAGTTTCCTCTTTACCTTCTAAAATAGAATCTGTAGATGTTGATAGTATTCTAAAAGGAAGGGCATAGTTATAATCCAATAATTGCATATCATTTGCCATTCTTAAAGAATCAAACTTTACCGATAACAACCCTAAATACTCACCCTCATCAATGGTTATTTTATCTGGGCTTCCTAATGTATAATAATCGCTTGGTAATAAGGTATAAGCTGTACCATCTAACATCGTAGGATCAATCTCAAATGTTAAGTCTTCTGTATTATTATTATCCTTAACACCTCCAAGGTATGCACCAACTTGTATCTCAAGCCCCTCACCAGAAATAGCTGATCTAGGTAATTCTGCATGTGGAAAGTACACTGCTTTAAAACCTACCGTATCAACAATATAATCTTCATAGGGGTCACATGAAAACATCATTGATAACAACAACATTAACAATAAACAATTTTTATATTTCATAATTTTCATAATTTTATACGATTAATTAGTTCTCTATTCCCATCCAGCATTTTGGATAAGCGCGTTAGATTTTAGTACTTCATTTCTAGGTATCGGGTTATAATACATTCTATCCGTAAAGACTCTAGACTCTACTTCTTTAGTCTCATATGAAAACGTATCATCCGAATTTTTAGTCACATTAATTCCCATTACAGGGGCACCTAGCTCATCAACAGGTAACATCCACCTTCTCACATCGTAATAGTATTCACCCTCAAAAGCAAATTCAATACGTCTTTCATTTTTAATTAATGATTTATAAGTATTTAAAATATCATCTGCCTCGTCTAAATAAAGGTCATTCGTTATACCAGCTCTTTCTCTAACTTCTTGAAGGGCGTCCTTAGCAGAAAATAACATACTACCATCTCTTCCATTAACACCATAAGCTTCTACAGCTGCTTCGGCAAAATCCAAGTACAAACCTGTCCTAGTAAAAATAGGATATACTTTTGTATCGCTTCCTACTTCGGTTCCCTGATCTCTATCAAAGTTTACTTTAGAGCTCAGATATTTTTTCATATAATAACCTGTTCGGGTAGATTTTTTACGAACACCACCATTGGCATCCTTTCCACCATCGAAAACTTCAATAAAAACATTTCTAAAATCATTTTGCCCATTATAAAAAACAAAACGCTCAAAACGCCCTTCTCTATTTTGATATGGGTTTATAGCATTATATATAGAATTTGGATGATTAATTGGATATCCATTACTATCTGGAAATGCATCGACTAAATTTTGACTGGGATTAGACTCGCCTCTACCATACATTGATATTGGATAATGAGCACGCTCCAAATTGCCATTATTACTAAAGGATCTTCTCCATAAATGGTCAATGTTATTCGAATTATTAAAATCACCATAATCTTGAAGCCCTACAACAGATCCATCAATAGCTTCTATGGCAGCATAAGCCGTTTGCGCTGCTGTTTCCCAAGAAATTTGATTGTAAGCTGGACTTGCCGAAAAAAGATCTAACCTAGCTCTTAAAGCCCAAATCATTTCTCTGGAAATTCTACTAACATTCTGCTCTCCGTTTATATCATCGTTCCCATCATCATAACGAAAAACATCTATATAAGCATAAGCACTATCTAAGTCTTTCTTTATGTTTTCATAACTTTCCATGTAAGTGCTCCTACTCACATTATTTACCTCATCAATAGTCAATAACTCATCAATAATTGGAATACCTAACACGGTACCATCGGTTGATGATGGTCCAGCAAAGTTTTTAAGTAGTAACCATTTATAGTAGGCTCTTAAACCAAAAGCTTCACCTCTAAAACGTCTTTTCAATGCTTCACCACGTTCTGCATCCAATGGATCATAGGTTATATCAAATCCATATTTAAAATATTCATTAATTTTAAATATTAGGCTCATCGATGAGCCCCACACACCACTTACTGGTGAAGATTCTGCCGTAGGTCCCGAAGCTGCTTGCCTTTGAACACCATTAACAGAAACAGCATTATTAGTATAATATTCTAATGAAACCCATGGTGTATTTCTAACTCCAGCATAAGCTGGGTTTAAAAAAGTACTTGTACGGCTTATATCTCTAAAAACATCTTCAAACTCATTGTTTGTGTTCGGCACTATTTGATCAAACTCATTAGAGCACGAGAAACTCAAGCCCAAAGTCATCACTAATAAAGGTATAATTATATATTTTCTCATTTCTTCTAATTTTTTTTAATTAAAATGACACTTGTATGCCCAACTCAAAAGCTTTTAAGACTGGGTGCTCGGTATACCCCTTATTTCTACTTGGCATAAATCTTTCTTTATTAGATGATATTACAAAAGGGTTTCTCACTGATCCTGAAAATGAAAACTCTTTCACTCCAATATTTTTTAATAAATTTTGTGGTAATGAATAAGCAACCATAATACTTCTCACATTGAAATAGCCTGCATTTTTTAGCCAAAAAGAGGACGTTCTGTAGTTGTTAGAGTTAGATAATGTAGTTAATCTAGGCAAACTATTGCTAACTGGCCAACTCTTAGCTAATTCATTTGTATAATCATTAATACCTCGGTTCCAATTTAATTGCTCAACATAATCTCCTCCTAATGCACCATCACCATGAATGCTGAAACTCCAATTTTTGTACTGCATCATATAATTTAAACCAAATGAAACTCTTGGTGAATTTCCTACCTCATGGTAATCTTTCTCATCAACAACACCATCATTATTAAAATCTACATACCGAATATCTCCTGGTTTTACTTCACCAAATAACTGGGGGGGAGCACTAGCTATTTCTGCTTCGTTTTGAAATATTCCGTTAGCTTTGAGTCCTATAATTCGACCACCTCTATTACCTGCGATATTTCTCTGCTCTTCACCAGCTGGATAATTTAAATAATTAAATTCTGTAGCATAACTAACTCCATACATGGCATTAACACCTAATTTGTAACTTAAACTCCCTATTTTATTATTATATGAAATACTTCCATCAATACCTCTAAACCTAGTATCACCATTATTAACTAGAGGCGTATAACTACTTGGTATAATGGCATATGCCAAAGTAATAGGTATTATCTGATCATAATTACGAATATTGAAGTAATTTAATTGGCCGTTAATTTTAGACTTCAACATTTGAAAGTCTAGACCAATACTAAGGTATTCTTGCTTAGGTGTCACCAAATTTGAAGCTGTAAAAATTCTATTAGTTCCACCAGCCCCAGCAGTTTCACCACGAAAAACTCCAAAAGTACCAGCTCCACTACTACCATACTGGTTTTCTGTTATAAAAAACTGACTTACTGGTCTTGATTGCACACCAAAATTAGCTCGAAATTTCAAAAAGTTCAACCAACTTGCATTATCCAGAAAAGACTCTTTATGTAACAACCAAGCAATACCTGCATCATAATTTATCTTGTCCCTTTCATCTTGTGACAGCTGACGTATAGGCGAGTTTAGAAGTTTTCCTTCCAAAACATATTTTTCATTTAATAAATAGTTTACCCGCATTCCTATATTTCTAAAAATTGTATTTTGCTGCAACTTACTTCCTGTTATTTTTTGATTTGTATAAAACACATCTGCAATAACCTTATGATTTTTACTAAAATCTCTATCATAATGTAGATTAGCATTAATAAATTGACTTCTATCTACCCGATCTCCAAGTTTTGAGAAATTAAATGATATTTTACCAGCACTAAACTCTCTAAAACTGGTATCATAAGTACCATCACCATTGGGTGTAAATACAGGTTCTGCAGTATTCGGCCTAAGATCTAGAAAAGATGATAATACATTTAGCGTGTACATACCAACTAAACTTTTAAGACTTAATCCTTCTGTTATTTCACTTAAATCTAAGTCTAAACCAATTCGTGCAAAAGCGTCTCTTCTTTCGTCTTCCATGATAGCAGAATGAGCTAAGCCTGCAAGTAAATTGGTACCATACTCTTGAGTTCTACCAAAAATAGTATCATTGATTTTATAAGGTAACGCGTTTGCTGGATAGTTATACATGGTATTAAACTGACTATCGGCATTTAAACGCGGCTCATTTCTTCTATTGAAACTTCCACCAATACCTACATTAACCTTTCCTGTATTTCCTAATTTAATTTGAACATTATTATTTAATCTAAGTCTGGTTAACTTTCTTCCATCACCCACATTTTCTATCCCATCAGTAGTATAATAACCTAAATGAGAAAAATACTGTACGTCTTCATTTCCTCCAGAAAAATCGCCCGTAATATGGGTATATGTTGAGATACCGTTAACAAAATCTTCATAATAATTGTTATTAGGGTTCATCACTGGGTTTGTACCATTGGTATAATCTTCTATATCACTTTGTGTGTAAATTGGAGAAAGACCATCATTACTCAGCGCAATATTATAATTTCTTGCATAATCCTGAGCGTTCATCGTGCTAGGTAAGAATGTAGGTGTTCTAACACCTGTTCTTGATTTAAATCTAAATAAACGTCCTCCAGGCAATCCATGCTTAGTGTTTACAATTATAGCACCTGGGGCTCCCAATGCACCATACATAAAAGATGAACCATAATCTTTAGCGATAACAATATCGTCTACCTCAGCAGGTGTTAATACTATATCTGCAGATGGTATACCATCTACAAAAAGTTGACCAACACCTTGACTCCGTATACTGTTTCCAAAACTTTCAGCAACTGCTGATGCATTGCCATAAGAAGTTTCTAAACCAGACAATCTACCTGCCAAAGCCTCACGAGTAAAGGCTGTTGGAAAGTCGTTTAGTTCCTCACCTGTTATACGTTCAACAGAACCTGTAATCCTCTCAAAAGGCATACTTCCTAAAGCTATTTTAGTACTTTCCTGAGGATCTATAACACCCCATTGCTTTAGCACAATAGTTTCACTTTCTAAAGTACCATTACTTACATGAACAATGCTTCTCTCATAACCTAAACGGGTTATTATAAGAATGTCTTTACTTTGAACTTTTATACCAAAAGTTCCATTAGTATCAGTAACGGCTCTATTTCTAGACTTAGATGCAAGAATATGGACGCCTTCTAAAACATCTCCTGTTCTATTGGTTATAGTAGCAGATACCGAATTCAAATCATTTTCTTCTTGAGCCTCGATTCCAAAAGGTAAAATATAAAATATAAATACCAATACTAAATATAATGTCTTTGTTTTTATCATTGTAAAATCATTAACTGTTAACATATTACCATCCTGGGTTTTGGGTTAATTGAGGTATCTCAAAAACTTCTAGATCGCTTTGTTTTATAGGATACCTATACATTCTATCAACAAAAACTCTTCCGCCTTGATCGATTGGAAACCTTTCATAACGCACGCCTGTTGGCTGTGAGGCATCATCTATAACTAAAACACCATGAAAAACTTTCCCATTCAATTCCTCTTTAGCTGTTCTCCAACGTAATAAATCAAACCAAGAATGATATTCAAAACATAGTTCTACTCTAAACTCATTTCTAACAACTTCTTGAAAAGCTGTAGCATCGGCTGTAAATTCTGGCCTAACATCTACATGCCCTACTCTATTACGAACTGCGTTTAAAGCATCTACAGCAGTCATTGAAGCTCCTGGTGCTGTTGCATTAGGATTATTGTAAGCTTCATTAACAGCTTCTGCATAATTTAAATATATCTCTGCCATTCTTATATATGGTGCATTTACATACAATGTTCTGTTATAAGCTTTTTTATTATATTTTTCTGGAATTATTTTTCTAACAAAATAACCTGTTGCTGAATTTCCATGTACCGAACTATTAGGATCTTGTCGATCTGCTCCTAATGGTGTTGTTCTTAAATCCATTCTATCATTTTCAGAAATCTTAGCAAATGGAGCATCATGATATAATATATCTTTATAAAAACGAGGGTCTCTATTTGTATATGGATCTTGATCATTATAATTTGAATTAACATGTGTTATCGGCCAACCATCTGCTGTTTCAAATTTATCAACAAGTTCTTGTGGTGGCGAATAACCTGCATCTCCATCTATATTTCTCCATAACCAGCTAAGTCTGTATAAATCACTACTTGCAGATATTGGAACATTATATCTTGGCCAAACCCCTTCAATAGTTCCTGGTTCTGTACTAAATATATTATTATAATCGCCTTGGTACAAGCCAACTTTATCTGAAGTTTGAGAAAGATTTATTAAATCCCAGGCAGCGGCGGCAGCCATTTCCCATAATTCTGTATCCTTTTGGTTATTAGCAGTGTAATTAGGACTAGCTGCTGTGGTTAATGCTCTAGATTTTAGTGCCATGGCAGCAGCTTTGCCCATACGTCCCATATGAACAGGATCGTTAAGATAACTTAGCTCAGGTAAAATTTGAATAGCTGCATCACAATCTGCAACGATATCTGTAATTAACTCTCGATAAGTTGGTCTAGGAAGATTTAAATCTGTTTCTGGTAAAATTTTAGATTTAATGTAAGGTAATGCTCCCCAGCGTTTAGACAATTCATGATAAGCAAAAGCTCTAAACAAAAGCGCTTCCCCTTTTACTTGATCAATTTCATTTTGGGGCATAATGTCTGTTGTCACACCGTCTATTCTATCTAATATATTATTTGTAGTATATACTAGTTCCCAATTGTCATACCAAGCATCATAAAAATCTGGGTTAGCAAAGTCATCATTTATTATAGCCATATAATCTCCCCTAAGGACACTATTATGCACTTTAAGAGACCTTTTAAAAATAACATCTCCAGAAAAAATCTCAACACAGCCATAGTTTTTTCCACGCCCAGCTGGTCGTCTATTACTATGTGTATATCTAGTTTCAAACATCCAACCCAATGTATCATAAAGTCTAAAAGCAAAACTATTTATGGCAGCTCTATCTCTCCAAACTTCTTCTTCTGTAGAAAAACCAGTACCTTCCTCTGTTCTATCTAAATAATCTTCGCAACCTGTCAATAAAAAGACAGATACAAAAAGTAATATGTATTTATATTTTATCATAATCTATATTTTAAAAATCAATGTTTACACCAAAAATAAATCGTCTCACCAAAGGATATTGTCCATAACCACCAGAAACTCCATTTCCACCTTCTGGGTCTCCAAAAGGCACTTTAGACCAAGTATATAAGTTTTGACCAGATAAACTCAATCTCATCGCTTCTATACTTAAGGCTTTTTTCAAAAATTCAGATTTAAGACTATATCCTATACTAACATTCTGAAGTTTAAGGTAGGATGAGTTAATTGTTGTTCTGTTACTTTTAGCCTGATATCCTTGAGAAACATCTGTATGGCCAAAGGCTGGGAAAACTGCATTTGGATTTCCTGGACTCCATCGATCTAAATGGATTGTTTTTGCTTCTAACAATGTAGAATTGAAATTAGGAAATAAATTACTGGAATGATAAGTAACACCTTCTTTACCAAAGAAACGTACACTAAAATTAAATCCTTTATATTTCAAACCACCATTAAAGGCATAAACGATTTCAGGTTGACTCGTACCTTCAAGGGGTATGTTATCATTAACATCAATCTGACCGTCTGCATTAAAATCGGCATAAGAATAATGTCCAGGGATTCTTAAATTGCTAATTTGTGGCGAATTAATAGCTTCTTCAAAATTACCAATAAATCCATTACTTTGATATCCAGATAACCAACCTATAGGTTTTCCTGCATTTTTTCTATAGTCTGGCGTTAAAACCCTATCCCCTCTATAAATCATTCGACTATCTGCCAACGTTAAATGCCCTCCAAATGAATATTCTAATCCACTCGCTGTAAGATGGCTATAATTAGCTTCAAACTCAAGCCCATGACTTTTAGCTGATCCCAAATTTACTTCTGGCAGGACTATTTCTCCACCATATTTCTTTTCTCGTGTCCCTAAACTTGGTTGAAAATAGGATGGGGTAGGTAAACCTACAACTATACCTTCTCTAGTTTCTTTAAATAAATTAAGTCCCAGAGTTAAATCGTAATCAAACAACTGAACATCAAATCCTAAATTATGCTTTACAGAGGTTTCCCAAGTCGCATCTGGATTTGCTATTTTAACCTCTGCCCATCTAGGTACTTCAGAGTTTGCTGGAAATCCAAATACAGCTTCACTTAAACGTAAAGAAGTTGTACTATAGCCTCCTAAGAAATCAAATCTAGGTGAGTTTTTATAAACCCCCGTTTCTCCATAACTATATCTCACCTTAAAAGTATTTAACCAAGGTAAATTATCTTGTACTATTTTTTCTTTTGCAATATTCCAACCTGCTGCAAATGCTGGATAAAAACCATAACGCTTACCAGGAGCAAAACGTTCTGTACCATTATAACCAGCAGTGAATTTAACTAAATACTTATCCTTATAGTCATAATTAAATATACCTGCCAAATCTTCACTATATTCAGGTAGGCTACCAACACTTCTTTCACGTTCTGTACGATTAAAAACCCCAACTAGTGCTACATTATGATCTCCAAATTTACGTTGATAATTCAATTTAAACTCGTAATATATGTTTCTTGCAACAGCTTTAAAGTTTTCACCTCCCGAGCTTCTAAATCTGGGATTAGATTTATAATAAGATTGATTTTTTTGACCTCTCCATGATCCATCAAGCGCATCATACAGCCATAATTGTGGCGCTAAGCCCTCTACTTTTTCATAAGAAAAAGAGGTGCTGTAATTAAATTTCCCTGAAACATTCAAACCCTTTGTAATAACATCTAAATTCTGGTTTAAACCAATTTGAATATCTACCACATCTTTCTTAAAACGTCTCATACCCGAATAATTAAGAGCTTGATACGGATTTTCCTGAAAAGGGGTTTCTGCAATTGCTGAACTTAAACGAAACTCTTCTGGAAAAGGTGCTAGCGGATCTGGATGCGATAGTAAAAACTCTTTTGGATAATATAGAGGGAATAAATAAGGAGTAGCCTCGTCTATAAACTTAAATAAATTACTAAAATCATTTCTACCAACATCAGCGTTTGGTGTTTTTCTAGTTTCAGAACGTCCCGATATATCTACAGATAATTTTGTAGCTTGGCTTATATTGAAATCTAAATTTGTTCTAAAATTAACTTTATCAAAAGTAAACTCCGGATTGTAGTACCCTGAAAAATCTTCAGATTTTAAAATATCCCCTACATGATTTATACTAAGCGAGCTAAAATATTTAACAAACTTAGTTCCACCAGTAACATTAACCCTAGCGTTGGACTCCCAACCAATATCTTTTATTAAAGCATCGTACCAATCTACATCTGGAAATTCATAAATATCTCTATTTGGATCTAAAAAAGTATTTATATAACGTTGTGGCCTTAAATCGCTAAACTGACCAGAGTTTTTAATAGCTTCTTGACCTAAAGTTAAGACATCATAAGATGACAATTGATTTGGAATATCGGTAATAGACTTTGCAGTAACACCACCTCCAACACTAACTTTAGGCGCACCTTCTCTACCTCTGTTGGTCGTTATTAAAATAACACCATCTCCACCACGCACACCGTAAACAGCTAGAGAAGCAGCATCTTTTAATATGGATATAGAAGCGATCTCACTAGGGTCTAATTGAGAAAAACCACCTGTAGCCTCAACACCATCTATTAATATAAGCGGCGAATTATCTCCTCTAAAACTAGTTACCCCTCGTATGGTAATTTTAGCATCATCTGCACCTGGCTGTCCTGAAGGTATTTCTGTATATACCCCTGGCAACCTATCCTGAATAGCCTGGGACATATTAGTAAGTCCCGTTTCTTGTAAATCGCCTCCCGACACAGTCGCCACAGCTCCAATAATATTTGCTTTTTTTACTTTGTTATACCCTAATACAACGACCTCTGCTAAAGACTCCAAATCTGGTATCATTGTAACATTGATTACAGATTTACCATCAACCAGTACCTCTTGGGTTATATAACCAACGTAAGAGAAAATTAATTTACTCTTAGAATCTGTGATAATGGAATATTTTCCGTCAAAATCTACAACAACACCATTGACACCACTACTAGATGTAGATGAAGCCACAATAGTGGTTCCAACTAAAGGCATGCCTGTTTCATCTAATACTTCTCCAGAAACCTTAATATTTTGAGCCTCCAATAGTTGGCCAATTAAAATGACGCAACAACTTAAGAAAAATTTTATTCTATAATTCATATGTTTTAATTAGTTTGTTTTTAAATAAATTCACTGTCCTAATCATTTTTCACTAATCTGATACCAAACATTCTAGTATGCGGATTACCTTGATTGAACGATCTATATTTATCTGGGTATACTTCCCATGCATTATTACTACCTGAGTTATCAATCCAAAAAGTAGTTCTACCTTGTTCAACGACATAACGGAAACCAGCAGGCCATCCACCAGGATTAAAATCATTATAACGGTACCCAGCCATAACAAAATTTGCTCCATAAGGATCTGTACCACCATACCATTCGTCTAATAAGTCTCCTGCTTGAGGGATATAACCTTGTATAGTTGAAATATCAGCTTCTGTAGGAACATGCCAGCCATTTGGAGCTATAAGTGAACTTTTTCGAACTTGATCTGAATATACGCGCCCATTATCTCCTTCTGCCCAAACATCTGGAAACCCAGGAACAGGTAAATCATGACTATCAAAATATAACTCGGTAGACGATGCTGTAATAGGATAATCGGCACTTGTAGCCTGATTAACTTTTGTCAAATCTGTACCGTCTGTTAACTTTTTTGTGCGTAAGTTTTGAGACATCCATACTTGAGTCCCTAGCCTAATCCAATTGTAATCAACTGATTCTGTTGCTCTAACATCAGTATAAACACCTGTCATCTGGGGTGTAAAAGCTACAGGGAAGGAATTCGTTTCTCCACCACTGCCATCTTTTGCTACAACAAGCGCATAGTATGTTTTTACATCTGTAATATCACTAGATATTTCACTATTCTTAATTTTATATTCTGTTTCGGTGATATCGCTTGCTACTATGTTAACAGGTGGGTTAACTGTATCTATATAAACATCATATGATGTTGCTCCTGTCGCTGCATCCCATACTAATAGTTCATCTAATGAGAAAACATCCTGAATAGCAAATTCGTGAATAGCAGGGAATCCTGGACCTGTTCCTATTACTGAAAAACCAGAAATTTCAGACTCAGTAAAATTACCAGATGGATCCTTTGCGACCACATACCAATAGTAAGCTGAATTAGCATCTAATGCAGATGTAGTAAATTCGCTATTAGTTACAGTAGCTACTAATGTAGCAGGTGTATCTTGTTTATCTAAATACACATCGTAACTTACAGCATCACCTTCTGGATCGGTAACATCTGTCCAATCAAGTACAACACCCGACATAACTCCTGTTTTATCAGCTGGAGCAACAATTAAAGGTTCATCTGGAGCACCTGCTCGTAATTTCTTAAATGAACGTACTTCACTTGAAGAATCATTAATTAAATCTGAAGCATCGACTTTCCAATAATAAACATCTCCTATATCTAGAGTAGAAGCATCAGCTACAAATGATGTACTACCATCATCAATAGTAGCTATAACATCTGTTGGTGGATTTGTTTTCCCTAGTAATACCTTATAACTTATCGTTTCTCCCTCTCCAGCAGTAACAGCCTCCCATTCAAAAGTTAAAGCATCTCGTACAAAAACATCTGTTTCTGGACTTGTTAAATTTGGTGCATCGGGAGCAGGAATAGACATAAATTCCCAAATATCACTTTCTTTTTCCTCAAGACCATTCTTCGCAACGACTCTCCAATAGTAAATCTCATCTTTAAGGATTTTATAATCTGTCAGACTGTAATTTGTTACCTTTAAGTTTTCTGACTGTAAAAATAACTTTGTACTGTCTAACCCCATATAAAAGTCAAACTTTAAAGGTCGCTCATTGGGATCTGATGCTTGCCATTCAAACGATGGAGCTATATCTATCCCATTAGCTTTATCTGTTGGTGAAATTAGTGATACACTTGGTTTTTTCTCTACAAAAGCACCATCATCATCTTCACAAGATATTAGAGTCGTAAAAACCAAGACCACTGTTAATAAAAGGATCTTATTTATATATTTCATAATTTATATATTTTTTGTTTTAAAGTTCATTTTTGAGCTTAATCTTTGACTAATCGGATACCAAACATTCTATTATGCTCATTACCTTGATTGAAAAGCCTATAGTTACCATTAGGATATAATTCCAAAACATCATTAGATCCAGAACCATTAAGCCAAAAAGCCACCCTTCCTTCTTCAACAGCGTAACGGAAACCTGCAGGCCATCCACCAGGATTAAAATCATTATATCGATAACCTGCTATAACAAAATTAGCCCCGTAAGAGTCTGTACCACCGTACCACTCATCTAATAAGTCTGATGCACTCGAAAAATTACTTCTTAAGGTAGATATATCACTATCATTTATAACATGCCAGCCTTCTGGTGCTATAAGTGGTTCTCTAGGTGTCCTACTAGAATATACACGTCCATTAGAGCCGTCACTCCATGGAGAAGTAAAAGTAGGATGTCCAGATATAGGTCCATTATCTACTGGATGTTCATCATAAAATAACTCTGTAGTAGAACTCGTAATAGGATAATCGTCACTTGTAGGTTGAACAACCTTTGTCAGGTCATCTCCATTTCTTAATTTTTTAGTTCTTAAATTATCAGCCATCCAAACCTGAGGCCCTAATCTAACCCAATTATAATCAATAGATTCCGACCCTCTTACATCAGTATAAACACCTGTAAGCTGTGGCGTAAAAGATATAACTGAAGATTCTGCTTCACCATCTACATTTTTCGCAACAATACGTGCGTAATACGTTTTTGGAACAGCTATCGTTATATCGCTAGGAATATCTTTAGGTTGTACTACATAGCCTTCGCCCGTTACATCACTAGCCACCTGATTTACAGGAGGATTCATCTCATCTATATAAACATCATAAGTTGCGGCTCCAATTGTTTTACCCCAAACAATAGATTCATCTAAAGACATCGTACCATCCACAACTTCTTCACTAAGCATAGGTGTTGCTGGCCCTGAAGACCCTAAATAATCAAAATTAAAAGTTTCTGTACTATAAGAATTCCCAGATCCGTCTTTAGCTACAATATACCAATAGTAAGATGTGTTCACTACTAAATTCGATGTTACATTATACTCAGAATCACCAGAAAAACTAGTTACGATATTCACTGGTGGGTTTGCTGTATCCAGATAAATATCATAAGTAACAGTATCTCCTTCTGGGTCTGTTGAATCTGTCCAATCTAGCACAACATCACCATCTCTTTCAAAAAGGAGAGCTTTATCCAAAGGAGCTACTATAGATGGTAAGTCAGGATATCCTCCTAATAATTTTTGAAACGTCCCTACTTCACTCATCGATGTATTTAATAAATCTGAAACTTCTACGCTCCAATAGTAAGTTTCAAACTCATCTAAATCTGGGCCATCATAAGTATAAGACCCAGTTCCTTCTACGGTTCCAATAAGTTCAGTTGGCGGATTCTCTTTTCCAAAATATACTTTATAAGTTAAGGCTTCGTCTGTAGCTGCAGATAATGGTTCCCATTCAAAATTAAGAGGGTCTCTACCAAAACCAATAGGCCCAATTAATACAGGCTCAGATAGTGCTGGTGAAGTAGTAAAACTCCAAACATCACTCTCTTTTTCATAGATGCCATCTTTAGCTACTACTTTCCAATAATATGTTATTCCCTTCAATACAGTCTTGTTGGTTATCTTATATTGAAGTTCCTTAATATTTTCAGCCCTCAAACCTAATTTGTTTTCTTCTGTCCCAATATAAAAATCGTACTTAAATGCCTCTACATTATCTCCAGATGCAGTCCAAGCAAACGTTGGGTTAAAACCTATTGACTGCGCATCATCTGTAGGTGACTGAATTGCTACATCAATATTAGGTATTACAACAACATTATTATTATCATCTTCTTCGCAAGAAATCACAAAAAAGGACAATGATAACACTGTTATAAGAAAAAGATTTTTGATATATTTCATAGTTGTTTTAGTTTAAATTATGTTCATTTTGTTAGTTGTTGTTATTCTTTGATTTTATGCTTTTTAATTAATTATATTCTTAACAATACAAATTGCGTTTACCTAATATATGTTTAATATAAGGTAGGCTTATTGAGAGTAGATTAATAGGGCGCAAAAATTAAATGTAATAACCGTTTTCAGTTAAATACATTGAGAGACTTTTGGTTAGTTTTTTGAATTAATATGTTTTCAAATATTATATTAAAACTGTTATTTTATCGGGTACATATATTCCTTTTTAGTGAATATTTTGTTCATCATGCCTTGAAAAGCACTTAATACACTCGTTAGATTGCATTTTTAACTTTTTAAGAGCAATTTTTAATTTCAAATTAATATCACTAAAATTCCCTTTAATAAATTATATGATCATCTTGATTTTGAAATATTAAAAACCAGGTTTTTACTGATAGTTTAATTTATTATACAATGGTTTTTCTTCCTTGTATAACATTCACACTATTATCATTTGAAGCAATTATTTTTTGCTTGAATTCATTCCGTTCCAAATAAATCCTTTTTAAGTAAATAAAGGAAAACGAATAACTATTATCGTAACACAAATAGCCATTTCATCCTTTATTTACAAAAGAAGGTAAGGAGCGTGGTGTTATTCTTTTTATAAAAATATTATATATTAAAAAAAATGCTTATTTAATTATAACCTTAGACACAAAAGAACCTATCTTGACTAAATAAAGACCTGCAGATGGAAATACATTATAATCTATAGAAAAATCATTTCCTTCTATATTAGTTTTATAAACTTCTTTACCTATTATTGAATATACTTGTAGCAATTTATTAGAGTCATTACTATTATTAGTTAACGAAATCATTAACTGATTTCCTGCTTCTAGAGGGTTTGGACTAACAACTAATTTGGTAGCTTTTAAATCATCAACACCTAATGTTGATTCTGCAGCCAAACGCAATTCCATAAATTCAAGATGAGCTCCATCGTTATCACTTATGTGGTCTAATCTAATTGAGGTGGCTTTTTGCAACATTGTAGCCGAAAACCCTTGAGCTACAAAATCCATCCTTGCATGATTATTATCAGCAATTCCATCATTATAAATCGATTCTGGTAATCCGCTCCAATTAAAAACCTCATCGGGATCAACACCTCCATTAGATAAAGTAATTTTTATATTAATAAATCTATTAACTTGACCAGAATTTGTTCCATTGTAATCTCTTCCATAAAAATCCATATACTTTATACTTTTACCTGTTGGAATACTTACCACACATTCCCACCAATTATCTGCTGCGGTCGCCGACGCCTGAAAATAATTATTTTGAGGGTCAGCACTAGCATTGGTATTAGGCCAGGTATTAGTCGGAGTATCTGGATCATATAAAAAAGGGTCATTTATATTATTAATAGGAAATTCACGATTTCCCGAACCTATTCCATAATGAGGTGTTCCTCCCGTAGCATTTGATAAAGGCACTACAACCAACTGTCCAAAAGATATTTGAACCGTCAATAAGGTCATTGCTATAAAAGTTAATTTGTGTAAAGTTTTTTTCATAATTTTAGTCTTTTAAGATTAATTAAAAAATTCATTCCACAATAAAAAAGGGAACTTTACTCTTTTATTGTTACTGTAAATATCACAAACTTTACAACAGACTTAAGTATCTAAAATGTTCTAAAAGGGGTCTAAAATGTTCAAAACGATACAATTACTTAAATTGACTTATTTTTCTTTCTTATATTTTATCTAAATAATAGCTTAACCTATTTAACTCTCATAAAAAAAACGATATTAGTTAAAAATTCTGCTTTGTTTTTTAAACAAAACTCGTTAAATATATAGAAGTTAAAGCCCTGATTATACTTTATCCCATAAAAAAACAGAGAGACGAAGTCTCTCTGTTTTTCTTTTAATATTTTTTATAATTACCCATACATCTCTTTAGACAAAAATTCACTAAAATGCACTATTCTTTGTTATACTTACATCATTTTTTGATTATTTTTAGAATTTTCGGTCTGTCATCTCCCACCTGTACAGTTGCGAAATAAATACCTGAAGGCGCACCGCTTATATCCAAACTCACCTGACCGTTACTCACTGGGTAGACCCTTGACGATACCAGTTGTGAGTACACATTGTAGATATCTATAGCCACCGCCTTGAAAGGCATGGAAAGAGCTACCGTAAACTCCCCGTTTGTGGGGTTGGGAGATACCGAGGCGATCCCGTCCATAGTCTTGCTGAGCACACCCTCGCAGCCAATACTCGTCTTTACCTCTACCAGATCACCGTATCCTGCACTCACAGAAAAAGAGGTCGAAGAGGTTTGAAGGACCTTCTCGCTGTTCACGTAAACATCGAAAGGCGCCGTGCCTTTGGTGATACTCACCGCAACCTTGCCCGAATCCGAAACCGTCTTCCCCGTTACCGAGGTACCTGCCTCTATTTCCAGTCCGTAACACTGGGTGGCACTGCTCGCCGTGTTGGTTATGCAGAGCTCATAAACACCAGAGGCTAGGTCTTCTAGAAGCCACTCGCTGGTGAAATTAATATCGGCCCCACTGTCCAGGTTGGCCACATAGCTACCACTGGCCTTTGCCTGAATTTTTATTTGTCCATTCGCTTTATCCAAACAGGTTTCACCTATTGCCTTTACCGTATAACTATCATCACCCGTCTCTTCTAATGCTCCTGAGCATGGTACTAGTTTATATATTTCTGCTCCAGAGTTATAATATAATCTATCATTAATGGTATTAAAATTATAAATAGCACTATTATCATGTGCTGGCTGACCATCAAATCTTTGTTTTACTTTTTGACGGTACTCATTTTTATCTGGTACAGCACACCTATATCCATCAAGATACAACCCAATATTGTTAAACGGAATATCTGGAGCATAGCTTGGTCTTGGCTCTTTAAATTTTAAATTTAATGTACTCGGGTTTTCGAATATAGCCAATGTTACATCTTGATTTCCTGATACTGATTCTACAGTGCCTCCAAGAATATTTCTGGCATTAGCATAAAACATATTACCCTCGTAATTAGATGCATATGGTTTGAACGAATTATTATTGTTAGATGTTTCTAAAAGTTCTTTTAATTTTGGATAACGTTGATACCAAAAGTCGTCTATTAAATCAGACCAATTATTAGCTGTAACAGTATTTTCCCAACCTGTAACACCTATCTCTTTTAACATTCTACCTATATAATTGCTTTTATCGTTGGAAGTAGGATTTGTAGACAAATAATCCATAGCCTGAGTATAAAAACTAGAAGATGCATCACCATTTCTAATTCCTCTGTAAGCTTCAAGCACTACATTTCTAACAACAGAATGTCCGCCTCCTTTATTCATTTTAAGGACTTCCCACCCGCCTTTATATGTCACGTTTTCATAAACTTCTTCTCCTGCATCTAAATCATCAGAGAAAAAAGAAGCTCTCCCCAATAACTTAGGGACACTCATAATATGATGTACAAAATTATGTCTTATTTTATTTCCAAAAGACCACATCGCATTACCTGTATAAAACGCACCTCCATCACCTTCTTCTATACCCACATTAAAAGCTTCATTAAGTTCTATAAGATGATCTACACCAGAATGCGTTACTGGTTGTCCGTTCATGTTATGAATTAAATTGTTTCTAAATATATTTCCTGCTCCTGTAATTCCGCATGCCTTACCATAAAAATCCTTTGAATAAACCTGGGTAAAATGGCAATTCTCCATGATATTATTACCATATTCTACCGATGTTGGTGTTATTTCACCCCCATACAACCTACTATTGTTTGGCACATCATAAAAATCACAGCTCTGTATCTTACTGTTCTTTACACCATGCCAGAAATTTACCGATGTAAGTGGGGCTGCTATAAATCTAAATGTTATCCCAACTACTAATATATTTTGACTGGCTCCTATTACATTGATTGCTCCTTTTCCATTATTGCCAGAACCAATATTTTGGATCGTCATTTTTTTAATTTGGATGTCCTGCCCATTATCTATTTCGAAACATTGAGGACCCGCCCATACACCTATTGATGTGTTATCATTAATCGCTTCCATAGGCCATATAAATAACCGAGAGTCTGTAGGATCATAATACCATTCTCCTGGTTCATCCAGTTCGCACAAAAGATGATAAAAAAATAAACGGCTTACCTCTGCAGGACTGCCTTCCCCAGTTCCATATCTAGATCCGTTTCTCAACTTTATACTGTTAGATGCACTTATGGCATGGACTATGTTATCTTCCTTAAGCCAGTCGGCAGAAATATAACCTCTGGTTTTCATTTTTTTCAACCTGCCTAATTCTGCTACCCATTTAGACGCATCTATTGTCTCTACAAGCTGAAACTCTGGGCCTTTTGGTGCACTTTCTGTACCAGATTCATTTATAGTCTCTCCCGTAACAGTACTACGGTTCATATGTGCAAATCCTATATTAGGAAACCTTGCAACTGTACCCATTTTATCGTTTATCGAAATCTGGGCACTAGGTTTATCTAGAAGGGATTGTAGTTCGGTATTGGTAATCACTTTTGAGTAAACCTTTCCTTTTGCATTGTTGTGTAATTTAGATAGCAAATTATCATCAGTTACAATTTTAAATTGCTCTGAATCTATAAATTTACTCCCATCAAAGATTACTTTTTCATCTTGAAAACCACTAAATGAGATGCCGTTATCTTGAGAATCAAGTTCGCAAGTGCTATTAAAATAGTAGCGTCCTCCTCTAATAAATATATTTTTAGCTCCAGTGCTCCTGGCCTTATCTCTGGCTCCTATTAAAGTAGCCAATGGATTATTTATTGATCCATCATTACTATCGTTACCATTAGTAGCAACATATAAATCCTGAGCAGTAATACCTATGTTTACACAAAACGTAAGTAATAAAAATAAGGTATATGATCGCATTTTTTTTTCTCTATTCATAAAATTCAATCTGATTTTAACAAAAATTGAAATTGAGTCAGGCATGCATTTCAAAGTTCTTACTTATTATAATATTGATACTCACTCCTGAACTTTTCGAAAGTTTTAGAAGAATTCTCAAAGTATTATTTTATTTCCTGTAAAAACTCTTTTTTCAATTAACTATGACTGCTTTACCACTCTAATTCGTAGTAAAACTCCATACTTGCCCAATGGCTATGCCTCCTTTTCCATCCTTTGCAACAACCTTCCAGTAGTAAGTGGTTGCAGCTGTCAAAGAAGAGGCCACATAATCCTTACTTGGGTGGTCGGATACCACCAAGGTTGTCGGTAAGGGGTCTGTGTCCAGATAAATATCGAAGGTCAGGCTGTCGCCATCTACATCTGTTGCACCCCACATCAGGGATGCTGAGTTCCCTTGGACGGTACTTCCTATTTCTGGTTTCAGTAACGAAGGCGCAAAGGGTAGGTGATTCTCTTCACCAAAGCCCTCAGTATATAGCTGGAATACCGATGAAAAGTCGCTCGAGGCATTCTTGCTATCGCTTGCCTTGACCCGCCAGTAATAAGCTTGATCCCTATCTAGCAATATAGCCCTGCTAGTAGCAGTTAGATTGTTGACACTATGCGTTATTTCAGTGAACTCGGAATTCAGAGACACCTCGATGGTATACTTTATGGTGTCCTCCTCCGCATCCGTGGAGGCCGACCAGCTGAACTCGAGATTATTATCTATGCACAGCAGATTATTCTCTGGAGCCGACAAAACGGGTACTGTTGGCGCATTATTACCTGTTGGTTCTGGATCTGGGTCTGGACCTGGATCTGGATTAGGGGCATCACTACCTCCACCGCAAGCGGCCATAAGGGATGCAATCATCGTAGCAAACAAAAACTTTTTCATGGTTGTACTTTTTATTGTTTCTTTTTTCATCATTTCTTTATTATTTTTAGAACCTTTGGCTTATCATCTCCCATCTGTACAGCTGCGAAATAAATACCTGAAGGCACACCGCTTATATCTAAACTCACCTGACCGTTACTTACTGAGTAGACCCTTGATGATACCAGCTGTGAGTAGACATTGTAGATATCTATAGCCACCGCCTTGAAAGGCATGGAAAGAGCTACCGTAAACTCCCCGTTTGTGGGGTTGGGAGATACCGAGGCGATCCCGTCCATAGTCTTGCTGAGCACACCCTCGCAGCCAATACTCGTCTTTACCTCTACCAGATCACCGTATCCTGCACTCACAGAAAAAGAGGTCGAAGAGGTTTGAAGGACCTTCTCGCTGTTCACGTAAACATCGAAAGGCGCCGTGCCTTTGGTGATACTCACCGCAACCTTGCCCGAATCCGAAACCGTCTTCCCCGTTACCGAGGTACCTGCCTCTATTTCCAGTCCGTAACACTGGGTGGCACTGCTCGCCGTGTTGGTAATGCAGAGCTCATAAACACCAGAGGCTAGGTCTTCTAGAAGCCACTCACTGGTGAAATTAATATCGGCCCCGCCGTCCAGGTTGGCCACATAGCTACCACTGGCCTTTGCCTGAATTTTTATCTGGCCGTTGCTCTTGTCCAGACAGGTTTCACCTATTGCCTTTACCGTATAACTATCATCGCCCGTCTCTTCTATTGCTCCCGAACATGGTATAGATTTATAAATTTCTGCTCCTGAATTATAGTATAAAATACTATTGATTGTATTCACATTATATACAGATGAACTACTATGACATGGTTGTCCATCAAATCTTTGCTTCACTTTTTGACGGTACTCATTTTTATCTGGTACAAGACACCTATACTCATCAAGATACAATCCAATATTGTCAAACGGAATATCTGGAGCATAGCTAGGTCTTGGCTCTTTAAATTTTAAATTCAAATTTGCTGTACTAACAAACAAAGATTCATTAATATCTATAGTTCCCTGTACATCAACTTCAGGAGGCAACTCAAAGTTTCTGCCAGAAGTACTGCCATAAATCATGTTATCGTGAAAACGCGTCTCATATGGCTTTGCTAACTTATTATCAAATAAGGCCTGCATAGATGGACCAAACAAAGGATATCTATTAGTCCAAAAAGGTTCTATACGGTCAATCCAATTCGTTTCATTCAATCCATTTTGCCATCCAGAAATCCCAACATCCTCTAGCATTCTACCTATATAGTTTTTTTTGTCATTAGAAGTTGGGTTTGTCGTTAAAAATTGCATCATCTCTGTATACTTCTCCGCTGTACCTCCACTATTAGAGCGTATGGCAACCCAACCATTTAAGATCACGTTATCCCGTACCCAATTCCCATTACCTGCATTTATTAAAACACTGTACATACCGCCTTTATAAAATACATTTTCCTTAACATCATCTCCTCCATCTCTATCATCAACATAAACTCCCATTCTACCAAAAAAACCAGGTATACTCATAATATGGTGAATAAAATTATGTCGAATCACATTTCCATGAGACCATAAATTAGCTCCTGTATATATAGCACCTCCGTCACCTTCTTCGACACCTACATTAAAAGCTTCATTAAGTTCTATAAGGTGATCTACTCCATGATGTGTTACTGGTTGTCCGTTTGTATTATGAATCAAATTGTTTCTAAATATATTTCCTGCTCCTGAAATACCACATGCTTTCCCATAAAAATCCTTTGAATAAATCTGGGTAAAATGGCAATTCTCCATGATATTATTACCATATTCAACAGATGTAGATGTTATTTTACCTCCATACAGTCTACTATTGTTTGGCACATCATAAAAATCACAACTCTGTATCTTACTGTTCTTTACATCATGCCAGAAATTTACCGATGTAAGTGGAGCTGCTATAAATCTAAATGTAATACCAGCTACTAATATATTTTGACTGGCTCCTACTACATTAATGGCTCCATCTCCATTATTACCAAATCCAATATTCTGAATCGTCATTTTTTTAATTTGGATATCCTGTCCATTATCTATTTCGAAACATTGGGGACCCGCCCAAACACCTATTGATGTGTTATCATTAATCGCTTCCGTAGGCCATATAAATAATCGAGAGTCTGTAGGATCGTAATACCATTCTCCTGGTTCGTCCAGTTCGCATAGAAGGTGATAAAAAAACAATCGACTTACCTCTTCATCAGCTACTCCATATCTAGACCCGTTTCTTAACTTTATATCACCAGATGTACTTATCTCATGAACTATATTGTCTTCCTTATGCCATTCAGCAGAAATATAACCTCTGGTTTTCATTTTTTTCAACCGTCCCAATTCTGCATTCCACTTTGAAGCATCTATTGTTTCTATAAGCTTAAATTCTGGACCTTTTGGAGTACTTTCTGTTCCAGATTCGTTAACGGTCTCTCCTGTAACTGTTCCAACATTTATATGCACAAATCCTATATTGGGAAATCTTGCAACTGTACCCATTTTATCGTTTATCGAAATCTGAGCATTCGGTTTATCCAAAAGGGATCGTAGTTCGGTATTGGTAATCACTTTTGAGTAAACCTTGCCTTTTGCATTGTTGTGTAATTTGGATAACAAATTATCATCAGTTACAATTTTAAATTGCTTTGGATCAATAAATTTGCTCCCATCAAAGATTACTTTTTCATCTTGAAAACCACTAAATGAGATGCCATTATCTTGAGAATCGAGTTCGCAGGTGGCATTAAAATAGTAGCGTCCTCCTCTAATAAATATATTTTTGGCTCCCGTACTCCTGGCCTTATCTCTGGCTCCTATTAAAGTAGCCAATGGATTGTCTATAGATCCATCATTACTATCATTACCATTAGTAGCAACATATAAGTCCTGGGCCCTAATACTCATGTTTGCACAAAACATAAGCACTAAAAACAGGATACATGATCGCATTTTTTTTTCTCTATTCATATTCTTTTTTTTGATTAGTACTGTAGGTTATTTTTTTCTAACTATTACACTATTAAAATCGGTTTTGGATTACCTTCTTTAGTAATAAATAGAATAATTGATGTATTAACCATGTTAACAAAATTAAAGGAATAAGAAAGCTTAGATTCATATATAACTTTCATATTAGGGGTACAAACTGTTCAATTCATTAAAAAAAAGACATTAGACACAAAAAACCTTAATATTATTCTATGTTTCTCGCTATATACGTAAGAAAAACCTGTTTTTATTGAGATAAATTAAAAAATTGAACGCTCTCTTCCCTAAGGTTTCTTGAACCTAACACGCTCAACATTGTAGAATGCATAGCTTTAAACAAGTATTTTTATATATAGTCAATGCACCCGTAAGAAGGATAACATGTCTCTATGCACATTACCCTTAACGATTTAAATTAAGAATGGAGTATTATTATTATTATTATCTACTATAAAGCTCGAAAATGTATGGCAAGCCCGTTTTGCTTTAATACCTCATAATTTATTGTATCGGAAAACTTAACATTTCTCTTATCTATTTTTACTTTAGTTATTGTTTGGCTATTTTCATCATCTGAATAAATAGTGGCTTCATAAGTTTTTCCTTGATCCAGAAAATCTAAAGCAATATCTAGTTTTCGTCCTTTTACTCCTGTTAAAGCTCCTAAAAACCAATCATTGCCGCTGCGCCTTACCACCACACCATATTCTCCTGGGTAACCATCAATGATCTTAGTATCGTCCCAAACTGTGGGAAGTGCATCATAAAATGCCAACTCAGGAACTTCCTGGATAAATGATTTGGTACCCCCTGCACCTGGTCCTTCTGCGTCTGACCCTTCTGGTCTGTCATACCAATATAAAAATTGCCATGGACTATAAATACAAACCGCTTTTGCTAATTGTGAAGCATGCGAACTCATTCTTTCTTCTACTCTTGTTGCAAAATAACAATTAGTCTGATCGCCTGCTCCTGCAATCATTCTAGTAAAAAGGGTATTCAATACCATAGAATTTTTCGGTGCCTCTTCATCGCCTCTAATACCTTCCTGAGTCATTAAATTTGGATAGGTTCTAGAATAGCCTGTTGGACGGTATTCATCATGAATATCGACCATCAATTTATGATCTGCCGCTTTTCTAACGGCATCGTGCAACCAGCTTGTCCATTCTTGAGAGCCTACATTTACAAAACCGTATTTAAGTCCACTAACTCTCCAAGAGCTTAGCAGAGGTAATACATCGTCAAGTTGTTTTTCCATTGATCTTCTATTCACATAAAGAATAACTCCTATATTTTTACTCTTGGCATATTCTATAACTCCCAATAGATCCAATGGACCATTAGACCGATTCGGATCTATAGTTATAGTGGTAGCATCTGAAGTCTCATCATATTCATTACCATACCACCCAGCATCGAATTCGATAAATTGTAAGTTATGTTTTGCCGCAAAATCCACACAAGCTATACCTCCTTTGGTTGTAAGTGTTGATTCTCTAATAATTTTCCCTGGTCTAATCCAGGAAGTATCCTCAATCTTATTTTCCTCATTTAAATTAAGAAGTAAATAATTATTTTCTAATAATTGTGCTGGACGTTCACCTGCCATTATAAAACGCCAAGGCGTTTTATTTACAGAATTGCTAAGTTGTACCAAGCTATCTAATTCTGAAATTAATGTTCCTGGTTTATCTGGCTTTGACTTAAATTTCATCCGAGAATAATCTACTAAACCAGCTTCTCCAATGGCAGCAAATAGGGAGTCTTTAAGCTCAATTAATAAAGGTCTTTCAATTATGGTATCTATTTCCGATACTTTAATTTTTTCAATTTCACTTTGAGCCATTTTTGAAGCCCATACATTAGCATATGGCGGTAATGAAAACTCTGTTTTTTCTCTCTGTATTTTACCTCTGTATTTAGGAAATTCATATCTAAATGCAACACCTTCATTGTATGCTCTAATCCTAAGGTTAAAATTGGCTCCAGCTCCTTTCAAGGCAATAAACGACTCTTGATATTTATCTGGATATTGATTCTTCTCTCCATAAGCTGGCACCCAGACATTATCCGTTTTTGTTGTTTTCACAAAATCTATTTGAATATTTTGTGTTGTATCTATAACTCCAATTCCTAAACCAGATGGAACAATAACCTCTTTTCCTTTATATGTTACACTGTAAGACGCCCCTAGTTTTTCATCAATCTTGAACAATAATTTAAAATGTCCATCTGGGCTATTTACTTCTACACTCTTTTTCTTCGCTGAGTAAGAAATAGTTATTATTGATAATAACATCAAAAAAATTAAACGGTAAAGGTTTTTATTTTTGAGATTTAGATACGTTTTATTCATTTTGTGGTAAAAAAATTAATTATAATATAAATTCTGAATTAAACTACACAATCACTTATTATCTTAATTAATAGTTTTTCAAATAAAAAGAGTCTAAATATCAATTTCTATTCCATCATCAAATGAAATCAGTAAAGCTTATCATTTTAATGATTAGGATGTATTGGACGATATTTTTATTATTTGTTTTTATTTTCTACTTGTAACATAATTAAGAAGCTAGCAATATAATTTCAAATATAGTATCTATAATCTGGAATTTCGGGATACAAATATTTCCTTTTACCGTATAATTCGTTCAGAATTAATTTATAAACCTTAAAACCAACTAAACAAGAGCATTATTAAGCGCTTTACATGTTTAACACAATTATTATATATCAAAAAAACACCTCTATCCAATAATTTTTGAATAGAGGTGACTAAACTGACAAATATGACTAACTCAAAATCTATTTTATTATTAATTTTATAAATAATAATAATAATAATAAGCCACCATTAAATGATTAATAAAAAGTGACTTCTAAACGATTTAGATTTAGTGAGATAATAGAAACACAAAGTTGTGAAACTTTTAATTCTTTAACATCATAAAAAATGTTCTTTATAGTACCCTATTTTGTTCCTTAGCAGATAAATATTAGTTAAAAGGTCTATTTAAATGTATTCTGAAATGTATTTTAGACTAGTATTATAAGTAAAAGCACCTTTCAAAGGAAAACATACATATAGTAATAGCGTTACTGTATATAGCTTCTCTATTTTAACTAAATGTAATTATGTTATATATATGTTATCTCTGGATTCATCAAATTCCCAATTGGCTTTAATAAACTTTAGAGCTGAAGTGATTTGATTCTCTACGGTTTTAGGGCTGATATTCATTTCTTTTGCTATTTCTTTAACGGAAAGATCTTTAAAACGACTTTTCACAAATGTTTCTCTTCTGCGTGTTGGCATTTTAGCTACCAAAATCATGATTCTCTCCATCATAAAATTATAATCAATTTGATTCGAAGTTGATTGATCAAAATCAATTATTTTTTCCTTTGAATCTAAATAAGTTCTAATTCTACTTCTTTTTATAAAGATTTTTTTAATTAAATTAAATGCAATAGTAAAAATGTAGTGCTTAAAACTACGCTCTGGTTTTAACAAACGCCTCTTTTCCCAAATTTTTGAAAAAACATCCTGAACCAATTCTTCTGCCTCAACTGGAGATTTTAAATAGCCCAAGGCAAAACCGTATAATCTTCTGTTATATTGATTAAACAACGCTTCAAACGCCCATATTTCATCTTCTTTAAGACTTTCTACCAGAGACCTATCGTGATTTATAATTAGTACTTCTTTTTTCATAAAAATGAATACCTTTTAAACTAATTTTAGAATTAAAAGTTTGCTTATTCCAAAACAACGTATTTAAAAGATATAATTAGTAGACAAAAAATTCAAAATAGTAGAATAATTACCCAATAATTAAAAATTTACTCTCTTTTTTAATTATATTTTTCTTACAAAATTAAAATAAGGATTACCAAGCCTTAAACTTTTTAAACACTTTGGATATTGATTATAGGTATGAATTGAGATATTATCTATCAATTCCCACGATGAAAGAAAGTAATCGTTGTAAAACTTTATTGTGAATGGTTCGTATCTGATAAGTTTTATCTAGCCAAACTCATTTTTAAGTTGAGAGCCATGAATTTATTAGTCAAAATAAAAATTAACATCTTTACTTTCTTGTTTTTTAAGTACTGTATTTACCTCTTTTATTTTTCTGGCATTATAGCTAACAAAAAGCTATTAAACCCACTACCTTCCGAGCTAACACATGATTCTTCTGCTAATTTTCACTTGGGTATAATGTTATAAAGAATGCTATTTAATCGAAAAAAAGTAATGGAATTATTATTTTTTTTCAATTAAATTTATTTTCGTAAAATTCTGTTAGCAGTTTCAAGTCGAGCACACCTAGCTCTACAATTATTAATCGTTGTTTCATAATAATCATAATTTCAAATTCATAAAACCCAAATTTAGATCAACCTTTACAACGCTACTTATAAGATCGTTTTAGAAATAGCCACCAATTCAAATCATTTTTTTTCTTACTTGACTTAAAAATTCGGGTGTAACGCCTATATATGATGCTATTTGAACATGAGATATTCTATTTAATAAATGCGGATATTTTTTAATAAAATACAAGTACCTTTCTTCTGCTGTAGAACTTATTGTTTGGAGTATTCTTTTTTGCTGCTCAATAAAAGCATTTTCAATAATAATTCTAAAATTCCGATCAAATACAACGTGATTATCATATAATTCAAAAACATTGTTTTTTTCGAACTGAATTATTTCGGTAGGCTCTAAACTTTCTATAAAAAGCTCGCTTGGTTCATCATTATAGAAACTTCCATAGTCTGAAATCCAATTATTTTCTGAAGCAAACTGAAGATTATGAAACCTTCCTTTATCATCTACTTTATACATTTTGAGGCAACCTTTAACTACGAATATAAAGTGATTACATACTTGTCCTTTTTCTAAAACAAAGGCCTTTTTTTTCAGCAACCTTAGGTCTGCTCTTTCAACTAAAAAATCAATCTCTTTTTGATTAAGTTTCCAGAAATTGGAAAAGTATGTTATTACAGGTTTGGTATTCATTTCTTGAAAAAATAGTAGCCTTTCTAATTCATTTATTTCTTTTTCAAAACATCTCTAAATATTTCAAATTTATGAAACCAAATTTAGACCAACTATTACAGTTCAACCTATAAGATAGTTTAAGAAAAAACCGCAGGTTTAAATTAGCACCCATTCCTACTTTCTCAAAATCCCAGTGTAGCACTTAAACTTCTATGACTTTTTTATTTGCTATAAGACGCCTTATTTTTTTGGAGTTACAACACCATCACTGTTTTTGTTAAGCTTCATTTTTACTAATACTTCATGTAGTGTTTCAGCTGCTAAGCCATGTAAAACTAGCCTGTAAGCAGCACTGTAAGTGGTAACAGGCACCATAGGGTGTTTATTATTAACTAATCCTAAATGACCAGGAGTCCCCAAAATTTGTGAAGTATAAATCGCAACTGTTTCATCTAATTGCAATGAATTTGAAGCTCTTACAAAATCATTAGATGTTAAAAATAATTGATAAAAAGGTGTAAAAAGTTCAATGGCTGAACGTAAATCCAAAAAATTTGTCCATTTATTAGGGAAATCTATATGGTCAAATTGATCTTCTGTAATCATGTCTAAATTGATTTTTTCGGGAGGGCTTATCGTTATGTTTTTTTCTTTCAACTTACTATTTAAACGAATAACAAAATTGTATAAATTTAAATCATGATTTAAAAACAAATCATCTTTTACATCTTCAAAATTTTTAGGTTTTAAAGGGTTCCCTTCTACTTCTACATTCGGAATATTACCTCCTATAAACTGCAAAATTTCTGTACCAATATGAAAGTGTCTAAATATAAGCAGGTTAGCATCTGGACTAACAAATTTTCTAAGTCCCCACGCTAAAATACGATGCAAGACCTTTGAAGAGTTAATGAGTTTAGGAAAGAAAAACTTGAATACATGAATAAAAAACATGGTAAACTTAGACCAGAATTGAATTATTGGCAGCAAATACTTCGCCGATTTCGATGCGTTATCTTTCATCAACGCCAACTTTGTCAATTGGTTAATCGGAATACTATCATCTAAAAATAACGCCAACCAGGGATTGGGATCCCTTTCGTCGTGCGCTGATATGTCCATGTTTTCGTCTATCATAATTCAATTTAATAATTTCCTAATTCTTCTAACTGCATTTTGTACAATTTCGCTGTAGTTTTAGCTGTTTTAACAATCTTTTTTGCGACTTCCATATTCATCTTCGGATGGTTTAGTGCCTCTTCCAAGTTATGAAAATGGTTTTCATCAGCAACACCATGATAAGTAAAAAAGGATACTTGACTATTTTTCAAATTTAATTGATCTTTAATCATTTCTCCCCAATAACCCGCTAATCGTTTACCAATACCTTCTATAATAAACATAGAACCTAACAAATCGATCGGGTTGGGTTTACTTGCCTGTTGAAACATAAAAGATGTTAAAGAAACTGTACCAATATTCTTTTCACCCGTTCTTATCGTGTCTATATCTTCACCTAAAGCCTCAAAATTTTTCTCTAGCATTTGATAGTCTTTATGCTCTGTTGCGGTATGCTTTATAAATGCCGAGCGTAATTCAAATAGATCAATATCTATATTTGAAGCTGCACGAGAGATCCATTGTGAGCCATCTATTACTTGCTGCCTAAGATCTATTAATAATAATTTATAATCTGAAATACTCAAATTACCATCATGAATTTTAGCAACAATAGGGACTTTAAGTAATTCCGTTTCAAAATCAATCCAGATTTGAGCAAGGTTTCTTATTAACCATTCAGAAGTTTCATTTTTATTTACAATCAACTCAGGCGATTCAATTTCTCTTACAGGATAACTCTTGGTGTTTGTTTTTGTATTTCCTGTTACAGTAAGCTGCATATAGGACGTCACAAAACGACCACTTTCTGGTACCATACAAAGTATTTTATCATCCAGCTTTAATTTCCCTGTATGCATCAATTCATCTAACATTATAAAAATAGATGCTGCACCTGTATTTCCTTTTGAGGTGAGGTTGCTAAACCATTTCTCATCGGCAATCTCGCCACCTCCTTTTAACATTAATTCTTTTATCGGTTCCTTAAATACCTCGGAAGAATAATGACAACATAGCCAATCAACACTATCTTTGTTAATTTTTCCTTGGTCAATCAACTCAAAATAGTGTGCCACTCCTGTTTTTATCACCTTATCTAACAGTCTTGTGTCCTGTTTTAGATTAATTGCCCCAGCTTTAGAAGCTTCTTCGTAACTTGGATAATCCAACCATGTTAATTCTTCTTCATTTTTATTATCCGTTTTCCCTGTATACATACAAACAGGAAATTCATTAGCATGAGATTTTATATCAATCCAATCAATTTTTAAAGAAATACCGTTTTCATTTTTCTTATTCTGAAGGACAAATGCACCAGCGCCATCAGATAACATCCACCTTAAAAATTCGGCATCAAATGGCAATGATTCGACTCCTTGGGCTTCAAAACGCGATGCTTTAAACATTCTACTCGCTAATTCACTACCTACGCAAACTGCATTTTCTTTTTCATCACTTTTAATTTGAGTGTAGGCATTTTTTAATGCCATTATTCCACTAGCACACACACTTTGAAAACTAGCAACTTCACATCTATTAAAGTCCAACCCTGCATGCACCATACTAGCAAAACCTGGTATGGGTAAATCCCCTTGTGTTGTTCCAGTACATAGCAATTCTACGTCAGTACTTCTTAGATTACTTTTTTGCAACGCATCGTTTACCGCATTTACAGCCAACTCCGCATTTAAATGTGTTGTTTCTTGTTTTTGGTTTAGTGCATAATAACGCGTTTTAATACCATTTTGTTTTAATACACGCTCTTTAGCACGACTCTCCTTACCGCTTATACGACCTAAAAAATCTTCCATTTCTTTATTAGAAACAGCTTTGTTTGGTAAAAATGTACCTGAGCTTGTTATATATACTTCGTTCATTTATTATTTATTATGCTTGGAAAATAATTTATCCAAGATGTTAAGCGAAAAACCATAGTTTTTTCTGCCTCTGCTATGGTGTTCATTATGATAGGTTCCAAAAAGCCTCCAGCTATTGCCTTTTCCATTTCCAAATCGGTAATTACAATGGCCTGCAAAATTTAATAGAATACTCACAAATGGGTATATAAAGACTGCAACTATAGAAAAAGGAATAAACGGAACAATTGTTAATGGTATGGTACTTAATAAAAGTGCTTCCAACCAATGAAAACTGTAAACAGAATACACTGTTGAAATTCTAGATTTATGATGAATAAAATGTACATGTTTCATCATGAATTTTTGATGCATTATTCTATGCACCACATAAAAATGGACTTCATTCCATAGCGTGAGTAAAACAATCCCTATTAGGATATTAAGCCATGTATTTGGTAATAATTCTATGACATTAACTCTTATTAAATATATGATTGGTATAATTGAAAACCCGAAAACAACTATCGATTTTATGGAGTGTTTTATTTCAAAACTGATCTGCTTTTTCGAAACTTCTCTGTCTTTAATTTTATTAAGTATATACCTGCTTTCTAACATCTTACAAACAGATAGAAATAAAAATCCTATTCCAAAATATAGAAATGCAAAGTACCCAAAAGTCAAACCGTATAAAGCAATATAGGAATAATTAAATAAGATGTTTTCAATAAGGGACTCCAATACAATTATCTTATTTTATAGTTAAACGGAATTTTTACACCGTTAAATATATGGTAATAGTACAGAAAACAAGAAATTATTTTTGATAAAATTACAAGGCGTTGCTTTTTTGCATTCTGACTGGTTTTTAATTTAAAGCCTAATCAAAAGATCCAGCGACTTTCAAAACGGATAATTACTTTTTGCTTTATTTGCTCTATAATATTGTAACAGACTAAAGAATAATTAACTATGAAAAACTACGATCTCTAAACATCTTTTATTATTAAGGAAAAGACAGATTTTTGCTTTTTTATATTCTAAATGCGATAGAACTGTATATCAATCATTTATAAATTTTGATTCATTTAGTTATAATTTCAATGTCTTTAATCTATTTTTCAACTATAAAATACAAGTTCTACCAAATCACATCCTTTTCGTCTAAATAAACTTTTCGCAAACGAATTAGCGGTAATTGTGTTTCATTCAATTCAGAAAACAAAGCCATATCAAAATGGAATTTAGCCTGATTAACACTGGGTTTATTTCGGCTAAACCACTGCTCAATTGCCGCTGTTAATTTACACACAAAAGTATTATCATCACTATAATCTATGGGACATGATCCTCCTTCTGGCTCATAAGCTCCTGGAAGTGGTATGCTTGTTATAGGTAATAACAATACTGGTAATACAATAGATCTGGTATAAGTACTGCTTTATACTTTTCACTTTCAATTTCTACTAATGGAAGCTGAAAAGTATCACTATCATTAAGCAATGCTGGAAGTCGGAACGAGCTTAAACGAATATAGTTTTGAGCTGTTAGTACATCAGGCAATTCAATAGTTAATCTCAATTCATTATCTGTTAGTGATGCAGGTTCTTCCGAAATGGTAAAGATACAATCTGACGACGTTTCCGTAGCCATTCTACCAGCTTCCACATCAAGATTTATACTTCGCCATACATTCCAAGCTTCAGCTACACGATTACAAATTTCTGAGAAAGATTTTACCGCACCTAGAGCAATAGCATATTCTGCATCATTCACAGGCTTCCACATCAAGATTTATACTTCGCCATACATTCCAAGCTTCAGCTACACGATTACAAATTTCTGAGAAGGATTTTACCGCACCTAGAGCAATAGCATATTCTGCATCATTCACAGTAGTCTTACCATTAAGTTTACTTAATGAATCTATAAATTCTTTTTGAATCGCAGCATAAACACTAGTAAATTGTGCTAATTCTTCAAACAGGTCCAACGAGTTTGCCATGGCTCTCGAAGCATAATTGGCACCCATTATATTACCGTTCACAATAAATTAACATAAATAAAGAGGAAAGAAAGAGGTTATTCTCAGGGCTAAAGCTTAAAAACCACAGCTATGAAAATGCTTTGGTTAGAATGGGTAAACGGAATCTTAAAAGATAAACTTGACCCCAACCAGACTTTTAATAAAGTGGTTTATGTGAAAAGAATATCTAATTCAATATTTTTGTCAGCAAAACGAATAAAATTAAAATGGAGAATCTACACCCTATAATGCTAGTTGGAACTGGTTCAGATGTCGGAAAAAGCTGGATAACAACAGGGATTTGTAGATGGCTTAAACATAATGGACATCAACCTGCTCCTTTTAAGGCACAAAATATGTCCTTAAATAGTTTCTCAACACCAGATAATCTTGAAATTGGAAGAGCACAAGCTGTACAAGCTGAGGCATGTGGGATTCCTCCAACGGTAGAAATGAATCCTATTTTATTAAAACCTTCCTCAGTAAACAAATCACAAATTGTCTTACATGGTAAACCTATTGGCAATCAAACGGCTAAAGAATATTTTTTAGGAGAAAATAAAAAACACCTTTTCGAAGAAGCTAAAAAAGCGTTTCATCAATTGGCAACAAAATACAATCCTATTGTAATGGAAGGAGCAGGAAGCATTAGCGAACTCAACCTAAAACATAGAGACATTGTAAATATGCGCATGGCAAAAGCAGCTAATGCCTGCGTTTATTTGGTAGCAGACATTGATAAAGGTGGTGTTTTTGGTAGTGTTTATGGTACTATTGAACTCCTCGAGGATTGGGAACGAAAACTTATAAAAGGGATTATTATTAATAAATTTAGAGGTGATACTACATTATTTATTGAAGGTAAAAAAAAATTAGAAGAACTTACTGGCTTGCCTGTTTTAGGCATAATGCCATATACTAAAGATATTATTATTGAAGAAGAAGACTCGGTTGCACTAAATCTTAGAACGACAACTTCTAGAGATAATAAATTAAATATTGCTGTAGTCAAACTTCATTACATGTCTAATTACACCGATTTTCAATCTTTAGAGCAAGAACCTTTAATCAATCTTTATTTTACGAGAGATCTAGAAGAATTAAAAAAAGCAGACATCATTATTCTTCCAGGAACAAAAAATACAATTGAAGATTTAATCGCCTTAAAATCTGATGGATTGGCGGCTGTAATTAAAGAACGATACAAACACATTTCTATTATTGGAATTTGCGGTGGCTATCAAATGCTAGGGAAATCAATTGCTGATCCTTTTTCTGTTGAAAGTAATACTACTTTAGAAAAAGGCTTGAATATTTTTGATATTGAAACAACACTTTCGAAAACGAAACAAACCGTGCAGCGTCAGTTTAAGTTTAAAGATTTAAAGGAGAACTGTGAAGGCTATGAAATTCATATGGGAGAAACAAACGTTCCTAAAAACAAGCATTTAAATGATGTAAATGGCAAAGAAGAAGGCTATTTTGATGGAAATAAAAGTTGGGGTACCTATCTTCACGGAATTTTTGATAATCAAGAAGTTGTTACTGAATTACTTCAATTAAAATATCCAGATGCTAAAGCCAGGAATTACAAATCATTTAAAGCTGAACAATTTGATAAATTGGCAAATTGGATTGATGAAAATTTAGATATGGCGACCATCTTAAAAAATAGCATAGAAAAATGTTAAACGGACATGGTGATGACCTTCATTTAATAGAAGGGAAAATAAAATATAACTTTAGCTCTAATGTCTATTATAAAGGATGTCCTTCAGAATTAATTGAGGCTATTTTAAGCAATATCAATCAAATTCAAAATTATCCTTCTCCTATTGCTAATGAGTTAAATGAATTAGCCGCTAAAGTTTTTCAACTAAGTAACAACCAATTTTTATTTACAAATGGAGCAACCGAAGCCTTTTACCTAATTGCTCAATTATTTTCTAATAAGAAAGCAGCTATTGTAGCTCCTACTTTTTCAGAATATGAAGATGCCTGTAAAATTTTTAAACTTAATTACAAGTTAATTTCACAGACAGATCTAGCGAACACAGATGAAGACCTTGTATTTATTTGCAACCCTAATAACCCAGATGGGTCTGTCTTTTCAAAAAATGAATTAGACCATTTATTTAAGCAAAAGCCGCATACAACTTTTGTTATTGACGAGGCATATATTGAATTTACAGATAGCATCGATTCTATCATGTCACTCACTAAGTATTACAGTAATTTAATTGTGGTACGTTCTTTAACCAAAACATTTACAATTCCTGGCTTACGCTTAGGCTACATTGTTTCAAGTGCTTCAAACATTGTCAAAATCTTAGGTTTAAAAATGCCTTGGAGTGTGAATTCATTAGCAATAAAAGCAGGTGAATTTATTTTTAACAATTATGAAACGCTTCAGTTTAACGTTTCAGAATTACTAAAAGAAGCTATGGTTTTTAAAAAACAACTCGCTCAATTAGAAGGACTACAAGTTTGTGAAAGTAATACCCCTTATTTTTTAGTTCAATTAGAAAATAAATCGGCCAAGGAATTAAAAGAATTCCTGATAAAAGAACATCAAATACTTATTAGAGATGCCACAAATTTTTCTCGATTAAATGGCGAACATATTCGGCTCTCAACCCAAAGTAAAGAGGCAAATCACAAACTTATTCATGCCTTAAAAAAATGGCTTTAAATACTATTTACATATTAATTAGTGCTTTTTGCTTAGACCTGTTTTTTGGCGATCCTAAATGGATGCCACATCTTATTGTTTTTTATGGAAAGGCAATTGCTTTTGGTGAAAAAAAACTAAACAAAAGCAGCGGTAAATTACTAAAAGGCATGCTCTTATCTATGGTATTAATAAGCCTTGCTTTTGTAGTACCATTATTAATGATACAATGGCTAAATTCAAACGGTTTTAAGATGCTTAGTATCTTATTTTCAATAGTCATGTTATTTTATTGTTTAGCAAACAAAACATTAATACAAGAAGGAAAGGCCGTTTTTAAAACACTAAAAAAGGAAGGTTTAGACGCTGGACGCAAGCGTTTATCTTGGATTGTGGGACGAGAAACAAACCGTTTAGATAAGCAACAAATACGAATAGCTACTTTTGAAACCATGTCAGAAAACTTAAGTGACGGAGTCATTGCCCCACTATTTTATTTTGCAATTTTAGGAATACCAGGTGTTATGACTTATAAAATGATCAACACATTAGATTCTATGATTGGATACAAAAATGATCGTTATATACAGTTCGGAAAATTTGCCGCAAAAGTAGATGATGTTGTTAATTACATTCCTGCTAGAATTACTGCCTTTTTAATATTAATTGTTAAGTTTAAGTTAGGAGGCTTTTTCTTTGTTTTAAAAGAAGGAAAAAAGCACAGTAGTCCAAATGCAGGCTATCCAGAAGCAGCATTAGCTTATGTTTTAAATTGTCAATTTGGAGGTCCCAATTATTATCATGGTAAATTGGTTGAAAAACCATTTATTGGAAGCAATAATCGTGAAATTAAACACGAAGAAATTAAAACAGTCAGTCTAATTAATTACGCTGTAAGTACTTTGTTTTGTATATTAATTATTGCTCTGTTTTTTGTGTTTTATAATGGATAGTCTTCAAAAAAAATACATTATTACTGGAGCTCCAGGTACTGGAAAAACAACTTTGATAAACCTTCTAAAGCACAACGTTCCTTGTATGGACGAAGTGTCAAGAAAAGTAATCATTGATGAACAAAAGCATGGACGACATGGCATGCCTTGGCAAGATATCGATCGATTTACCAATCTTGTTTATAAAAGAACAAACGAAGCGTTATCAAATAATAAAGCACTTGTTTGTGATCGTTCTTTGTTAGATTTAGAAGCTTATTTAACCGTTGCTAAAAAAGAAATTCCAAATTATTTAAAAACATTTCCTTATCATGAAACCTATCAGAAAAAAGTATTTTTTGCTCCAACTTGGTTCGAGATTTATTGCAAAGACGGACAGCGGTTACAAGAGTTTGATTATTGCCTCAAATTAGAAAAGGTCCTTTTAGATTATTATAAAAAAAGAGGGTTTGATATTATCATGCTCTCAAAAACGTCTCCTTTAAAAAGAGTTGAATTCATTTTGAATTTTATCCTTTAGTTCAAAAAAAAATGATACATTCGTAGCGCTTTTGGTTTCTTATTTTTTTAATTAAAATTAAGAATTAAAAGGGAATTTGGTGTAAATCCAAAACTGTTCCCGCAGCTGTAAGCTCTAAAAAAGCTTTTAACATTAAAAGTCACTGTTCTAAAGAATGGGAAGACGTTAAAAGTAGAGTAAGTCAGAAGACCTGCCTAATGCACAACATAATTTAAACTTTCGGGAATAAAAGTTAAAGTGTTCGATAGCCTAATTTTTGGGCTCCTTACTCTTATTTTTATTTCCTTATAAAAAGTAAGATGGGTAAAAATATCGTCAATACTACACATACCTTTTTCTTTTGTGATGGAGGTTCTTGCCAAAAAGCAGGAAGCGAACAAGTTATAAGAACTGCTAGAGCATATTTGCGTAACAATGAACTTTGGAACAACACGCACACCATTAAAACCAGGTGTAACGGGAGGTGCGAAGATGCGCCTACATGCATTGTACATCCAGGAGCGTTTTGGTATAAAGAACTGACTCCAGAAAAAATCAATCATATTGTAAAAGGACATATTCATAATGAATGTCCAATCGAAACCGAATTATTGTATCAAAATGGTTGGGAAAAGCAAGTATCAAATAATGAAAGAGCCCCTATAAAACCAAAACCTTTTGAATTAAGACAAGATAAAGAATTAGGTGAATGTTATATCACTAAAGGGTTTAGTTCAGACCAATACTTATATCCATTATTCTTACACCTGTTCGAAAACCCACAAGGCATAACACTTCATATCTCCAATCAAAATTCAATTCCATTTGAAGAAATATGTGCTGTAGACTATTCAAAAGAGCACACGCTTGAATTAACAACTAAAACAGATTGTATTCCATTAACTATTGCCGCAGTTCCAAAAGACAATGAAGAATTACAGCAATCAAAAATTTCTGTTACAGAATATTTTTATCAAAAGGAAACAGAACAAACAGGGATTCGTTTCAAGAATAAATTTGGAAAAACTTTAGGAAAAATTTCCATCGATTCTAATGAAAGTTATGTCTGGAATTACTGTACAAAAATTCAGTTACTAAACACAAACCTAATCGTATCATGAAGAATCAAATTTCTATACTAGGTTTAGGTTGGTTAGGTTTACCGCTTGCTTTAGAGCTACAAAAAAAAGGATATTCAATTAATGGTTCTGTCTCAACATTAGACAAACTAAAGACCTTTGCAAAATATACGTTTCCTACAACAAGAATACATGTTACATCGGATAAAATTATAGGCGATTGGGATGCTTTTATATACGAAGCATCTACCATAATCATTAATTTTCCTCCAAAGCGAATTGAAGATATAGAAACTATTTATCCGCTCCAAATCGAACAAATTATTCAACAGACACCCAAACATGTAAACATCATTTTTGTTAGCTCTACTTCGGTATATCAAAATACAAATCGTTTAACAAATGAAACAGAAAATTGCCAACCAGAAAAAGCATCAGGTAAAGGGGTATTAAAAGCAGAACAGCTAATGCAAGCACATTTTGGGAGTCACTTAACCATTTTGCGTTTGGCAGGATTGATCGGACCTCAACGTCACCCAGGACGGTTTTTGGCAAACAAAAAACATTTAAAAAACCCAAATATCCCTGTCAATCTAATCCATCAAAAAGATGCGATTGGGTTGATTGAGTCCATTATAGAACAGCATTATTTTGGAGACATCATCAATGGCTGTGCAGATAAACATCCTAAACGGAAAGCCTTTTACGAAAAAGCAGCTTTAGAATTGGAGCTACCAGCGCCTGTTTTTGAAGACACAGAAAATGAAAGTTATAAGATAATCGACAATTCAAAATCAAAAAAAGCACTTCATTTCGAGTATGAATACTCAAATCCTGAATGGATTTTCTCAAAAAATAAATTACCAGAAATAACTATTGCAGGAGCGGGACCAGGTAATAAAAATTTATTAACCCTAAAAGCATTCCATGCGCTCCAAAAAGCAGAAGTCATATTGCACGATAATTTAGTTTCAGATGACATTTTAGACATCAATACCCAAGCAGAAAAGATTTATGTAGGCAAGAAATTTGGAGATGCCGAAAGTCAAGAAAAGAGGCAAAATAACATCAATGCATTAATGAAAACACATTGTCTGCAAGGGAAAAGTGTCGTTCGATTAAAATCTGGTGATCCATATATTTATGGTAGAGCTGCTGAAGAAGTCCGTTTTTTAAAACAGCACAAACTACCTTTTACTGTAATTCCAGGAATTTCAGCAGCATTAGCAGCAGCCAATACCGTTAATATTCCCATTACTGAAAGAGGACAATCCAATGCCATTTTAATTTGTACGGCGCATACTGCCGATTATTCTACTGCACAACTAAATGGCATTGCCGAAATGTTAAACGCAGGGAACACATTAGCGCTTTATATGGGCTTAAAGAGTTTGGACAAAATTGTACCTAAACTAATGGAGGTCTGCAAAAACCCTAATATTCCAGTGAATGCTATTTCTAATGTTTCAAGAGATAATGAGGTGTTACTTTCATCAACCTTAGGCAGCATTGAAACAGCTATAAAAAAGCAAGAATTACAAATGCCAGTAGTGTTTTTAATAGGCGTAAAACCAATTAATTAAAACGATGAAAAAAGGAATTTTACTTTGCGGACACGGTAGTAGAACTAAAACAGGAACGGCAGCTTTTAAAGAATTGGTTGATATTTTACAAAAGCGTTATTCAGACTACGAAGTAGATTACGGCTTTTTAGAATTTAATCACCCCGTTTACGAAGCATCCATAGAACGCATGTACCAAAAAGGCATTCGTGAGATTTACGCTTTGCCTATTATTCTTTTTGCTGGCTCTCACGCCAAAAATGATATTCCATATGAAATGAATACCATACAGGGCTATTATGATGATTTAACCATAAAAATGGGGAAGCATCTTGGTGTCAATTCCTTTTTATTAGAATTAGCTCAAAAAAGAATATTAGAAGAAGAAGAAAAACACGCCCCTATTGATAGAAGAGACGTTTGTTTAATGGTCGTTGGCAGAGGTACAACCGATCCTGATGCCAATTCAGATGTGCATAAACTGGCTTGTATGTTAGGCGAAGGTATGGGCTTTGGTTTTACAACAGTTTCATATAGTGGTACTGCTTACCCTAATGTTACTCAAGGATTAGAACTAACAAGTAAAATGGCATTTAAGCGTACCATAGCGATTCCTTTTTTCTTTTTTACAGGCATTCTTTTAGAACGGATCTATAAACAAGTACGTGATTTTAATGAAAGTTCACCGCTTCAATATATCTATACAAAGGCTTTTGGGGTCGATGAACTCATTCTAAAAGCTTTTGATGAACGCTTGGAAGAAGCTATAAACGGTACTGCAAATATGAATTGCCAATTATGCAAATACCGTAAACAAATTGTTGGAGTAGAATCCGAACAAGGTAAAGAACAAATTGGGCATCACTTGAATGTAAAAGGTGTTTTGTTTGAAGAAGATGAAAAGGTTGGACAAAAAAGCAATGTTTTTTCAAAAATCAAAAAGGGTTTAGGAATATGACAAAAGGCAAAATATATGGCGTGTCATTAGGCCCAGGCGATCCTGATCTCATCACTTTAAAAGGGTTAAAGATCCTGCATAAAGCAGATAAAATCTATTACCCTGGTTCATTATTTAAAAATGATAGAAAAGCTAGTTATTCTCATACTATTCTAAAACATTATGAATTAGATTCAGCGAAATTAGAAGGATTTTATTTAAAAATGGACTTGGAAAGAGAGCAAGCTAAAACCATTTATGAAACGACGTTTCAGCTCATTTTAGCAGATTATAACAAGGGCTTATCTATTGCTATTGTTAGCGAAGGCGATATTAGTACCTACAGCTCATTTTCCTATCTATTGGAAAAAATTAAAGCCCACCAATTAACTATTAATTTAATCCCTGGCATTACATCGTATTTGCATTTGGCAGCAGAGAATGCCATGCCTTTATGCTTACAAAACGAAAAAGTAATTGTTATTCCTCGTGTACAAATCAAAGAAGAACTGCAAGAAGCAATTAATCATTTTGACACTGTTGTTTTGATGAAAATAAAATCTGTTATGGATATTATTGAATCAGCAACAGACGAAGACAAGCATCACATAACCTACGCAGAACGTTTAGGAACACCAGAGCAGTTTATTACAAACAATTGGGACACTATTAAGCAAAGAGACACCCCTTATTTTTCTCTTATGATCATTAAAAACAAATCTATTACTAAATGAAAATTACCGTTACAGGCCTAGGCCCAGGAGACCATGCTTACATATTGCCTGTTGTTCAAAGTACATTACAGCAAGCAGAAGTTGTTATTGGTTACGATTATTATTTTCAGTTTGCTGAGCCTTATTTAAAGACGGATGCTGAATTAATTTCGATGCCATTAGGACAAGAAGAAGGTCGTGCTGAAGTCGCCATAAAAAAAGCAAAAACAGGTAAAAATGTCGTGGTCATAGGTTCTGGAGATGCTAGTATTTATGCTATGGCGAGTATTGTTTACGAAATGGTTTCTAAAGGTGGACATGAATTAGAAGATCTTGAATTAGAAACGCTACCAGGTGTCTCAGCATTTTTAGCAGCAGGAAGTAAATTAGGCGCTCCGTTAGGTCACGATTTTTGTTGTATTTCTTTATCCGATTTAATGACGCCCTGGAACATGATTGAAAAAAGAATTAGAGCAGCAGCCATGGGCGATTTTGTGACTAGTTTATACAATCCAAAAAGCAAAAAAAGACATTGGCAATTAGGACGATTACAAAAAATATTTTTAGAAGAACGTGAGCCTTCCACACCCGTAGCCATTGTTAGGCATGTAACACGCCCAGAAGAAGCCATTAAAATCACAACTTTAGAAGCATTGAATCCAGACGATGTCGATATGTTTTGTTTAGTAATGATTGGTAATTCTCAGACCTATCAGTTTAAAAATTATTTAGTCACTCCAAGAGGGTATCTTAACAGAAAACCACATACAGGTAAAGAAATTCAACAAGAAAGCTTTAGGATTGTTACAGAACATATTAAAGATCTTTCCTTTTCTATTGCTGATAAATGGGCCATTACTAGAATGATTCATACCACAGGAATTTTAGAAGATTTTAGTCATTATTCAGCAACATCGAATGCCATCGAAAACTGGCATAACCATCTTAAAAATGGTGGAGAAATAGTAACAGATGTTACCATGGTGAAAGCAGGAATAACAAAAGCATTCATTAAAAAATACAACACCAAAGTACATTGTTTATTAAATGATGAAGATGCCCAATTATTAGCAAAAACAGAAAACATAACCCGATCGCAAGCAGGCATTAGAAAAGCCATTGAACAATACCCGAATGCGCTTTATGTTGTTGGAAATGCCCCGACAGCATTGTTTGAAATTATTGAACAACTAAGAGCAAATAACACGTTTAAACCAGCTGGCGTTATTGGTGTTCCAGTTGGATTTGTTAACGTTTTAGAAGCCAAAGAGCAGTTGTCTCAAACCAAAAACACCCATTGGGCACTTATAGAAGGAAACAGAGGCGGTAGTAATGTTGCCGCAGCGATTACCAATGCAGCCTTTACTTTAGAAGAAGCTTCAATCTATTTTAAATCTTAAAAGATGAACAAATTCACTTCTGAAAGTATTGAAACACTAGAGCAAATAATATTGGCTCGAAGAGATGTGAGAGGGAATCGTTTTATCGACGAACCAGTTACTCAAAAGGATTTAGATAAAATTTTATTTGCAGGCGTAAATGCCCCTTCAGTTGGTTTTTCTCAACCATGGGAATTTGTGATCATTAAAGACTTAAAAATTAGAAATAAAATAAAGCATAGTTTTTTTGAAGAGAACGAAAAAGGCAAACAACTTTTTGAAGAAAAAAAGGCAGATGCTTATACACAATTAAAATTAGAAGGTATTATAGAATCGGCACTCAATATCGCTGTTTTCTACAAACCAAGTAAGCATCCCGTTTTAGGACAAACCTCAATGAAAGAGGCAGGTGAATATTCTGTAGTCTGTGCCATACAAAATATGTGGCTCATGGCACGCGCTTTAAATATAGGATTGGGTTGGGTCAGTATTTTAAATGCTCAAAAAATTAAAAACATCTTAAATGCACCAGAAGACAGACAACTTATCGGGTATTTATGTTTAGGACACGTTGATAAATTTTATGAAAACCCAGAACTAGAGCAGTTACAATGGGAAAAACGCAAACATATTAATGATGTGGTAATAAAAGAATCGTACCAATAAATGAATGTATCTAAAGGACATACCGATTTTTATCTGGTTGGAATAGGGAATCATGCTACTCCAAAATGGGATGACGCTATTTGTACGTTAATCCAAGAGTCTTCTAGCTTTTCTGGAGGAAAACGTCATTACGAATTAGTGAAACCGTTTTTGCCTCCAAATCATTCTTGGATAGAAATTTCTGGGAAGATGGAAACTCTCATTCAAAAATATAAAACAATTCATTTACCCATAATTGTATTTGTTTCTGGTGACCCTTTCTTTTATGGTTTTGGGAATACTTTACAACGTTTATTACCGCATGCAAAACTAAAAGCATATTCCTATTTCAATAGTATTCAGTTACTATGCCATAAAACAAAAACCAACTACAATGCATTAAAAACAGTATCAGTGCATGGTAGAGATTGGTCGGCTTTAGATAGCGCTTTAATTAATAGAAGTGAGTTAATAGGCGTGTTAACAGATGCTAAAAAAACACCAGCAGCAATAGCCAAACGCATGCTGCAATATGGTTTTGATAATTATTCAATAACGATTGGGGAAGCTTTAGATGGAAATAATGAACATATTGAACAACTTGATCTTTTAGCTTGTACCCAAAAAGAACACGATCCCTTAAACTGTGTTTTATTAAAGCAAATAACACCAAAAGACAAACCATTTGGTATTCCAGACCATGCTTTTGTCGGCTTACCGAATCGTGCAAATATGATCACCAAAATGCCTATTAGATTAAGTACCATTAGTGCGTTACAACTACAAAATAAAGGGGTGTTTTGGGATGTAGGATCTTGTACGGGATCTGTCGCTATTGAAGCCAAGCAACACTTTTCACATGTAAAAATTATTGCTTTCGAAAAACGAACAGCATGCGAAGCTATTATTCAACAAAACACAGAACGTTTTTCTACGCCAGGTATTGAGATTGTTATCGATGATTTTTTCAATCTAAATTTAAAAGATTATCCCATTCCAGATACCGTTTTTATTGGCGGACATGGCGGTAGGCTAAAAGAATTAATCCATATAGTTCATCAGTTAAATCCATCTGCTCGTTTCGTTACCAATGCCGTAAAAGAAAGCAGTAGTAATACATTTATAGAAGAATTCACAAAATTAAATTACACGATTAGCACAACTGTTATTCAAGTAAACGCCCATAATAAAATCAGCATTCACGCAGCAGAAAAAAGAAATAAATGAAAAAAATAGCCATTATAGCAGTTACTGAAAAAGGGGTAGAAAAAGCACTCGTTATTCAGAAAGAATTTCCAAAATCATTGGTTATTACCACCTTGCAATCAAACAACGATCATGTATCAACCATCACATCTATTTCAGACTATCTATCCGAAAATTTTTCGAAGTTAGATGGTATTTGCTTTGTAACCGCTTTAGGGATTTGTGTTCGTTTGATAGCCCCATATCTTAAAGATAAAAACACAGATCCTGCAGTAATCTCTGTTGATGATCTTGGCTTAAATGTACAATCGGTACTAAGCGGTCACAAAGGAGGTGCAAATGATTTTTGTTTAAAAATCGCTACCATTTTAGGAGGAAAAGCTATTATATCGACTTCAAGCGACGTTCAGGAAATTTGGACTTTAGATACCATTGGAAATCAATTTGATTGGCAAATAGAAAGTTCCGTATCCATGAACATTATCATGGCCTTATTTGTAAACAACAGACCCACCGCCTTACTTTTAGATATTAAAGACAAAGGCACGCAACATTTAGAAAAAACGGTTCCAAATTTTGTGACTGTTTTTTATGATGAAAGCGCTATTGACTTTTCTCAATTTGAATTATTCATCGCGGTCAGTTATAAGATTTACGATGTAACAATTCCGAGCTTATTTTATATTCCAAAAGTACTTTCAGTTGGATCGGGATGTTCCAAAAAATTAGACCCCATTCTTTTTCAAGAAACCTTAGAATTAGAACTCAAAACAAGAGGTTTAAGATTTTCTGCCATTAAAAATTTTGGTTCTATTGATATTAAAGCAGAACAGCAAGCGTATTTAGATTTTAGTACAAAAAATAAGATTCCATTTAGCACATTTACTTCAGAAAAAATAAACACTATTTCTGTGCCAAACCCTAGTGCCGTGGTGCAATCTAAAATTGGTGTGGATGGGGTGTCAGAATCTTGTGCCATACTACTTTCTGGAAATAAAAATGTATTGGTCGAAAAGCAAAAAATACATTTAGACAACAATGAAAAATTCACTTTTTCTGTCGCTTTAAATACGAATGCTGAACGTAAAACATCCATTGCCATTATTGGAGCAGGCCCTGGTGACGAAGAACTCATCACCGTAAAAGGAAAATATTATTTGGAGCAAGCCGACTGCGTGTTATATGCAGGTAGTCTAATCCCCGAAGAAATGACCGATTGGTGTAAAGCTGGTGCTGTAGTTCGTAACTCAGCAACGATGACACTCGAGGAACAAGTCTCTTTAATGCAAGACCATTATAAAAAAGGGAATGCTATTGTGCGTTTACAATGTGGTGACCCGTCTTTGTATGGCGCCATTCAAGAACAAATGACCATTTTCGATGCGTTGGGAATGGATTATTTTATCGTACCTGGTATTTCTTCATTTAGCGCAGCAGCAGCAGTTTTAAAATCTGAATTCACTATACCTGAAGTTGTACAATCTATAGTTTTAACTCGAGGTGAAGGAAAAACTCCCATGCCTCCAAAAGAAAGTATTGCGGCATTTGCGGCTACCAATGCAACCATGTGCATCTTTTTAAGCGTAGGTATTGCCGCCAAGGTACAAGCACAATTACTAGAACATTTTGATCCAGAAACTCCTGTGGCAGTTATGTATCGGATTACTTGGAAAGATGAAGAAATTTTTGAAGGAAAGTTAGAGAATCTGTCACAAATTGTAAAAGACAGTAAAAAAACAAGAACTGTATTAATTGTGGTAGGACATGCCATTGGAGCACGTAAAAACAGATCGCAATTATACAGTCCTGAATGGAAACATATTTTTAGAACCAATAAGAAATTTGTAATAACAGAGTAATACCATTTTAAAGTTAAAATAGTATAAAAAATGATACTAGTATTCGGAGGAACAACAGAAGGAAAAAAGGTAGCAAACCTGCTACAAGAACGGGCGATGCCTTTTGTGTATTCTACCAAAACCAACATTACTTTTGAAGAAACAGAAGTTGCTAGTTATCGATATGGCGCGTTAAATGAAAAACAATTAGAAGCTTATCTTATAGAAAAGAATATCGAGATCATTATCAATGCATCGCATCCTTTTGCAGAAATACTGCATCAAACCATTGCAAAGGTTGCTGAAAAATTACAGATTCCTGTTATACGGTTTGGACGGCAATTACTTTCTAAAACAAACCATCCATTAGTTTCTTATGTAAATACATATCATGATGCTTTAAAATTATTAAAAAGCAATCAAACCCTATTAGCTTTAACAGGTGTTCAATCCATCAAAAAATTAAAACCTTGGTGGCAAACTAGTACAAGCTATTTTAGAATCCTTAATAGACCAGAGTCCTTAGCCATTGCTAAAGAAAGTAACTTTCCTGAAAAGCAATTGATCTTAGGGTTACCTTCTGCAAATTTAGAAGAAGAAATCGCCTTACTTAAAAAGTGTAAAATAGATGTTGTACTAACAAAAGAGACTGGAAACAGTGGTTTTTTATCTACAAAAATTGCCGCTGCCTTAAAAACAAACGCACAAATCATCATCATCAATCAACCCAAAATACCAAGTTATTTTAAGATGGTTTATGATGTTAATGAACTGGAATTAGTCATCTCTAAAAAGACTCAACTATGAGTTTAAGGAAGATTCCAAAAGGGCCGTTAAAAGATGGGTTTACAACAGGAACCTGTGCAACTGCTGCAGCAAAAGCAGGATTAATGGCTATTATTCATCAAAAAGCGACTTTAAAAGTAAACGTACACTTGCCAATTGATAAAGTGGTTGAGTTGCCAATACATTTTTGTGAATTTACAGAAGATACTGCCAAATGTTCGGTAATTAAAGATGCTGGAGACGATCCCGATGTCACTAATGGTGCAGAAATAGGTTGTATTGTAGCATTAACACAACAAAAAGACATCCAGTTTTTTGCAGGCGAAGGTGTTGGAACAGTCACGCTTAAAGGCTTAGAACTTGCCATTGGAGAACCAGCCATCAACCCTGTTCCAAGAAAAATGATGTGTAGTGCTATTCAAAAACTACTACATGATTATGATTTAGAATGTGGTGTATCCATAACCATTTTTGTGACAGATGGAAAAAAAATAGCAAAACGTACGCTCAATGAGCGCGTAGGTATCATGAATGGCATCTCTATTTTAGGAACAAGTGGCATTGTAAAACCGTACTCTTCCTCATCTTATATCGCCAGTATTGAACAAGGCATAGATGTCGCTGTTGCTAATAAAATGAACGAATTGGTTATTAATTCGGGAGCAAGAAGCGAAAAATATTTGCGTACAAAATTTAACCATCTTCCAGAATATGCATTTATCCATTATGGTAATTGGATTGGAGAAACGCTAACAAAAATCAATCAGTCGCCTATAAAAAAAGTGAGTATTGGTATTATGCTTGGGAAGGCGGTAAAATTGGCAGGAGGAGTTACTGATACGCATAGTTGTGTTTCTAGTTGGAACAAAGATTTTGTAGTTGAGCTAGCCCAACAAGTAGGATTTCAGGAAACTGAAAAAATTAGAGCCTTAAATATGGCTGGACGATTAATTGAGTTATTTGATTTTGAGCAAAACTCCCCTTTTTTCCAGCTGTTATTAAAACATTGCTACCAGCATACACAAGTAAAAATTAAACAGGTAGTATTAGAAATTTACCTTATTCATAAAGACGGAACACTTATTAAGTATAAAAAATGACAATAACTTCTTTGATTAGACCCCTAATGGCGGGTATTTTACATTCTTTTGAACCCGATCATGTCACAGCAGTTTCTGTATTGGCAACTGAAAATGCGATCAATAAAAAAAAGGTCAACATTAAAACCGTTTTTAAAGCCTCTCAATGGGCATTCGGACATTCGGTAACACTTCTACTTTTTGGTGGTGTTGCACTACTTTTTAGAAGTATGGCTAATTTAATCATTGAGGATATTTCTTTTTGGGCAGAAATCGTTGTAGGTCCTATTATGATCTGGTTAGGGATTACGGCAATTAAGAGAAATTATGCCATTAATGAGATGGTACAAGATCATAAAAAAATTGAAGCACACGAGCATGACATTTCTAACCCCATACATCTTCACGGAACTAAAGGAGAAGAAATAGCAGTAAATCCAATGAATAAATCATTTTGGATTGGAATGATGCATGGTTTGGCTGGAACTGGAGGCGCATTAACTTCTGCTTTAATATTGAGTACTAATACAGTAAACGAAGCGCTATTAGTTTTAGCTATAGAATCTTTAGGAATCATAATAGCAATGGGTGTTTATAGCTATGTTTTAATAGCAGTAATGAGTCGGTTTTTAGAACGGAATTTATCCATTTTTAAATGGATGAATGGCCTTGCAGGGCTTGCATCCATTTTTATAGGGATTTTTTGGACATATAATAGTCTTTCAGGATTATGAGACAAGATAAAAATCAAATGAGCTTTCCATTTTCGGCCATTGTTGGTCAAGACCATTTTAAGTTAGCGCTTATTTTAAATTTGGTCGATCCATTAATTGGAGGCGTATTAGCCATTGGAGATAAAGGTACAGGAAAAACCACTTTAATTAGATCTTTAACAAATCTAATGGGAGAAGAAAAAGAATACCCCTTTGTTAATTTACCTATTGGTGTCTCTGAAGATCGACTTATTGGAAGCATCGACTTAGAACAATTGATTAATGCAAAAAAAGAAGTGGTTAATCTTGGATTAATGGCACAAGCACATCAAGGTGTTTTGTATGTAGACGAAGTTAATTTATTACAAGATTACCTTACCGATATTTTGTTAGATGCCGCAGCTTCTGGTAACTATTATTTAGAAAGAGAAGGCGTTTCTCGTTATTTTAAAAGCCAATTTTGTTTGATAGGTTCTATGAATCCTGAAGAAGGAAGTTTAAGACCGCAACTAAAAGATCGTTTTGGATTAAGTGTCACTATTACAACTCCAAAAGATGCTAAAGTGCGTCAAAAAATCATAAAACAACGTTTAGCTTTTGATGATGATCCTTCACAATTCATAATCAATTACAAAAGTCAAGACAAAAGTATAGCCACACAAATTAAAACCGCTAAAAGCAAATTATTATCTATAAAAATAGATGATTATATTATTGAATACTGTAGCGAATTAGCCATTCTACATCAAGTTGAAGGTTTACGAGCTGATATTTTATTGATAAAAACTGCGAGAGCCTATGCTGCTTATAAAAACATAGCAGAAGTTACCACAAAGGAGGTTGATAGGATTGCAGATTTTGTGCTAAATCACAGAAGATTGAATACTCCAGATCAGCAAAATCAACCACAAGAGCAAAATAATCAATCACAAAAACCAGACCCAGAAACAAATACTTCAAAAGAAGAAAAAGTAACTATTTTGATGCCTGAAAATAAATTTCAGAAACCAAAGGAAATAAAAGCCAATACCATTCAAAATGGTGCTTACTCAATCCAAAGTTTAGATGGGGATCTTACAGCATTAGACACAAAAAAAACAGTAAGTCAATATCTAGCTACCGATAAATTTGAGTTAAAAACCAAACGAAAAAGTACTGTTTTAAAACAGCATCATATTTTTTTAATAGACTCTAGTGGATCGATGCTTAAAAACCAAATTATAGCCTACGCCAAAGGCGCTGTAAATAAAATTGCTAAAGAAACTAAAACACAAAATACTCAATTTTCTATGGTTTCCCTATTTAATGGAGATGCTCAAATTATTTTAAGAAACACCACTGTTTTAAGTACTGTTGAAACAACATTGGCAGAAATAAAAACAGGAGGAAAAACCAATTTAATTGCTGGTTTCAAGCAAATAAAAGGGCTATGCTCAGATATGGAATGTCATCATTTTCTTCATGTTATTACCGATGGAAAATTAAATGAAGAGAGTCATTTGGAAGATGTCACACTCGCTTTTCAAACGTATTGTAAAGGCATACATAAGACTCAAATTGTGGATGCAGAAAAAGGCATCGTGAAAATTGGGGTCGCTCAAGACCTTGCCAAACGAATCCATGCAGAATACGAAGTTTTAATTACAGGAAATGAATCATAAAATACGACAGGACCATTTATTAACTTACTATAAATGTGAGTTCAATATAAACTTTAATAGAAACATAATGTTTTGTCATGTCGGCAAAGCGAAGCATGAGCCTTTCGACTACGCTACAGATAAACTTGAGGCATCTCATAAAGATGAGATTCCCTGCCTGTCGGCAGGCAGGCTTCTCGTAAGTTTCGCTCATAGCTTCAAACAACAACTAAAGTAAATTTTATGGTTTCAGAAATTCCAACCCACTTAAAAAAATGACAAAACAATTTATCATAGCAGCACCAAATAGTAATGCGGGGAAAACCACCATCACTTTAGGTTTACTACGTTTGTTTAAGCAAAAAAACATAGTACCTCAACCTTTTAAAGTAGGACCTGATTATATAGATCCTAAGTTTCATCAGTTAGCTTGTGATAAAACAGGTGTCAATCTCGATTTGTATATGATGACTCAAGAAGACATCCGTACAAGTTTGAATTTTTATGGTAGAAACGCACAAGTGAATTGCATAGAAGGTGTTATGGGCTTGTTTGATGGCGCAAAAAAAGATAAAGGGAGTACAGCAGAATTAGCAAAAAAACTCCAGACCCCCGTGCTAATGGTCATTGATGCGAAAGCAGTTGCCTACTCTGTCGCGCCACTTATTCAAGGTTTTGTGAATTTTGATAAAGACCTTAACATCATGGGCGTCATTTTTAATCGCGTAGGCTCTGCAAATCATTATACTTTTTTAAAAGAAGCTTGTGATGATATTGGTGTCAAGTCGTTTGGTTACCTTCAAAATATAAAAGACATCGCTATACCTTCAAGACATTTAGGATTAAATATCGAAGACATTAAAAAATTTGATGCCACAATTGATCAAATTGCAAATAAACTAGAAGAAACAGTAAACTGGAAAGGAATTTTAGAAGCTTCAAAAGACATAGAATCCGTACCAAATTCAACAAAAGAAACGAAGTCAAAAAGCAAAATCAAATTTGCAGTAGCTAAAGACGAAGCTTTTAATTTTATTTATCCTCAAAACATTGCCGCGATGGAGCTATTAGGAGATGTACAGTTTTTTAGTCCGATACATGATAAAGACATTCCTGATAGCGATTTCATTTATTTCCCAGGAGGTTACCCTGAACTTTATTTAAAAGAATTGTCTAGTAATAAAGAAATGCTTTTAGCTATTAAAAAGTATGCTCAAAATAACGGCAAAATATACGCAGAATGTGGCGGAATGATGTATTTGGGAAAATCGATTCTATCTGAAAACAATGAAACCTACAACATGGTGAATTATTTCAATTTTGAATCAACAATTGCTAATCCGAAATTACATTTAGGGTATCGTACATCTGAAATTAATAAGCTTTTTTTTAAAGGACATGAGTTTCATTACTCTAGCTTAATAAACGATAACGAAACTAGTATTCAGTCGAATATCATGAATGCCAGAGGCGGTAAAACAACCACAAAAATTTATAAAAAACAGCATGTGATGGGGTCTTACGTACACCATTATTTTGGTACTACAGAACGACTTTCACAATTGATAAACGAAATAAACCACAACTTATGAAAATTTATACCCGCAAAGGAGATAAAGGTACAACAGGTGTTTTTGGAGGCAAAAGAGAATCTAAAAACTCACCACGAATTGAATGTATAGGAACGCTTGATGAAGTCAATTCTACCATAGGATTGATGAGAAGCAAATTAGGAAACGATCACGAATGGCAAGTCAATTTACATCGTATCCAAAAAGATATGATGAATATGATGTCACATCTGGCGCGCCCATCAGATTCTAAGAAAGAAAACCCGAATCCGAAACCCGAAGATGGTGCTGAGTTTTGTGAAAATTGGTTAGACGAATTAGAGGACGGCATTAGCTCACCTTCAGACTATTTTTTATTGCCTGGAGGAAACGAAATATCTGCACTTTGCCACGTTTGCAGAACTCAAATAAGAAGAGGAGAAAGGCAGTTGGTTACTTTAATGCAAGAAGATCCAGAATGTGTTCACGATTACATTTCTAGCTACATAAATAGGCTCTCAGATTTGTTTTTTACAATGGCCAGAGCAGAAATGGACAAACACGGCGTTGCCGAAGAAAAGTGGAATTTATTTTTATATAAGAGAAAGAAAAAAACAAACTCATAAAAACTGTTATAATGAATAAAATACCAATTACTATAGTTACAGGTTTTTTAGGCGTAGGAAAAACGACCTTGGTTCACAATATGTTAAAAAATGCCAATGGAAAGCGTATCGCTGTTTTAGTGAATGAATTTGGAGAAGTAGATGTAGATGGCCAGCTTATAGGTTCTACAGGGTGTGGCGATGATGACTGTAATTTAATCCAATTGCCAAATGGCTGTATTTGCTGTACTGTACAAGAAGAGTTTTTACCTTCTATGCTACAATTACTAGAGCGTAAAGATCAAATAGATCATATTGTCATAGAAACATCAGGCTTGTCGATGCCTAAACCATTGGTAAAAGCCGTAAACTGGCCCGATTTAAAGCCTCATATTACTATAGATTCTGTTATTACAGTCGTAGATGCTGTGGGAATCGCTACTGGAGAAATTTGTGATAGAGCACGCGTGCAGGCACAACGTTTAGCAGATGATTCGTTAGATCATGAAACGCCGATAGAAGAACTATTTTTAGACCAATTGACTTGTGCTGATTTAGTTTTAGTAAGTAAAAGAGATTTAGTTGATGATGAGACATTTCAAGAAATAAATCAAATCATAACCGACAAAGCAAGACCAAATACTAAAATTATTCCTGTTGTAAACGGCGAGTTGGATAATGCCTTATTACTAGGTGTGGAAGCTTCCGCGGAAAATGATGTAGATAACCGTCATTCCATTCATGAAGCACATCATAAACATGGACATCACCACCATCACAATGATGATATTCAAAATACTTTACTAGAATATCCAGAAACAGAAGATATTAAGGTTTTAGTTGAAGATTTAAAAGGATTAGTACAAAACCATGAAATTTATCGCATAAAAGGATTTGTTAACATCCCTAACAAACCCATGCGTATGGTTTTACAAGGCGTAGGGGCTCGTTTCGATTATTATTTTGAAAGACCATGGGAAGAAAATGAAACCCGTAAAACAAAACTGGTTGTTATTGGTAAAGGAATAGAAAGCTTAAAATAGTTAATTAAGAATTGTGAATTTAGGTATTTATAATGCTTCCATAAAAAAGAAAACGTGCATTTAATTTCTACCATACCAGGCGGCTGGAATCCTAACGATGAAGGGGTCTTTTACATCGATCAATCTCCTGGAGATATTGTTTTTTTATCTTCGGCAGATTCCGATTTATTTATGATGAACAACGCCTACAAATTAATACATAATTCTGTAGGCAATGCACCTTCTTTTAGGTTTGCTAATCTTAGCTACTTCAAACAAGAACTAACCATAGACACCTATGTAGATGAGGTGATTTCTTCTGCTAAAATTGTTGTTCTTAAACTTTTGGGAGGAAAAGCATATTACAATTATCTCTGTGAAGCTATAACTGAATGTTGTGAAGAAAATAACATTCAATTGGTCTTTTTACCTGGCGATAACAAACCAGATTTAGAATTAATGCAATCTTCTAATATGCCATTAAAAGATGTAGATCTTATTTGGAAATACATTCAATCTGGTGGTATTGAAAATTGCCAAGCTGCTTTGCAATTAATTAGCAATAGAATTTCTGATTTAAAAACAGTCCCTAATGCTATTAAAACCATTCCCGATTTATTTCTTTACCACCCTGAAGAAGGAATTTGCAATACCTTAAAACAAAAAGAAGAAAAAAAACAAGTCATTATTTTTGGATATAGAAGCTATTATTTATCTGATAATTTAGCACCTATTCATAGTATTATTAACGCATTAGAAGCGCAAGGTCTTTCAGCGATTGCATTAATGGCTGCGGGATATCGGGAACATGATATTCAACAACAAATTTTCGCTTTACTAAAAACGCGTCGCATAGAAAAACCTCAAGTTATTATTAATACCACAGGTTTTAGCGTACAGGGGTTTCATGATACCTCGCAAAGTTTATTCGATGTATTTAACGTTCCTGTTATTCAGGCGATCATAGGAAGCTGCAATCATGAAAGTTGGTTAGAAGGAAATTTTGGGTTGCCTCCTACAGATATTGCCATGAATATTGCATTGCCTGAAGTGGATGGCAAAATTATTTCAAAAGTTATTTCATTTAAAGAATCCATAGAAAAAGATACTTTAACAGACTCTGAAGTTGTTTCCTATGTACCACATATTGAAGGTTGCGAATTTGTTGCTCAAATGGCTAAAGCATGGGTAAATCTTCAACAGAAAAAAAATTCAGAAAAAAAAATCGCATTAGTTTTACCCAACTACCCGAATAAAAATAGTCGCTTGGCAAATGGTGTTGGTTTAGATACGCCGCAAAGTACCTTACAGATATTAGCACAATTGGCCAATGAGGATTATGCCTTAGCTGCTGATTATCCTAAAACAACCAATGAACTTGTAGATAAATTAACAAATTCTGTTACCAACGATTTAGAAACTATAAACACCTTAAATGAACGCCATGCCATTAAGTTAGATGAAACTATTTTTTATCATTATTATAAGCAATTATCAGAAACGCTTCGCGATACAATAGAAGCACAATGGGGAAATCCTAATGAATCTCCCAATTACCAAGAAGGACATTTTTTAATACCAGGATTTGTTTCTAATAATATATTGGTGAGCATTCAACCAAGTAGAGGTTACAATTTAGATTTACAAGCCAGTTATCATTCCCCAGACTTACCCCCTCCTCCAGCCTATTTAGCCTATTATATTTGGTTACAACACGATTTTAAAGCAGATGCTTTAGTGCATATTGGTAAGCATGGTAATTTAGAATGGCTACCTGGAAAGAGTGTTGCTTTAAGTGAAGAAACCTGTTTTCCTGCTGCAATTTTAGGGCCAATTCCTCATTTTTATCCTTTTATTATTAATGATCCAGGAGAAGGAACGCAAGCCAAAAGAAGAAATCAGGCTATTATATTAGATCATTTAATTCCTCCCATGACCAGAGCTGAAAATTATGGTGATTTACTAAAACTAGAACTTTTAATTGATGAATTTTACGAGTCTGCTTTAGTAGATAAAAGAAGAGCGACACTCATTAAAACCAAAATTGAAAACCTTGTAAATGAAACCCACCTTAAAACCGATTTAAATCAAGATGGAAAAGATATTGATGCTTTATTAGAAGTCATTGACGGCTATTTATGCGAACTAAAAGAGTCTCAAATTAGAGGTGGCTTGCATATTTTAGGAAAATTACCCAGACAAGAAAAATTAGTCGATTTAATCGTTGCCTTACATCGTTTACCACAAGGAAATTTAAAAGGAATTACACAATGTTTAGCGGAAGATTTACAACTGAATTTTGATCCTTTAAATATTGTATATTCTGATATATTTAAAAAAGAGATTTTTGGTATTCATTGTAGAACTTATGGACAAGCTGTAGAGTTATTAGAAAACAAAGCAAAAAATATTGTTAGTCAATTATTGCAAGGAAACAGCATTAAAAACATAGGTAAACATACACAACAAATAGTAACATATATACAACAACACACCTTACCTGTTTTAAATAAAACAAGTAATGAAATCACGCATTTAATTAAAGGTTTAAACGGACAATATATACCTGCTGGAGGCTCTGGCGCTCCAACAAGAGGACGCTTAGATATTTTACCTACAGGAAGAAACTTTTATTCTGTTGATGTCCGTACCGTTCCTTCTGAAACGGCGTATCAATTAGGACAAAAAAGTGCTCAAAATATTATTGATCGTTATTTGCAAGAAAATGGCGAATACCCAACGTCTATTGGTCTATCTGTTTGGGGCACCTCAACAATGCGTACCAGTGGTGATGATATCGCACAAGCTTTAGCTTTAATTGGTGTAAAACCTGTTTGGCAAGGAAGTAACAGAAGAGTAAAAGATTTTAAAGTGCTTTCTACTTTAGAGCTTAAAAGACCTAGAGTGGATGTTATGTTGCGTATTTCTGGTTTTTTCAGAGATGCTTTTCCAGATTTAATCTCATTATTTAATGCAGCTATTGAAAAAGTTGCAGAACTGAACGAAACTGATGAACAGAATCCTATAAAAAAACGCGTAGCAGAAGAAAAAAAGCAATGGCAAGAAGGAGGATTGGATGCTAAACAAGCCAATGAGAGAGCTTTGTATCGTGTATTTGGATCGAAACCTGGTGCTTATGGCGCTGGATTACAAGGATTAATTGATGGTAAAAACTGGACTACCTCAGATGATTTAGCACAAGCCTATATTAATTGGAGTGGTTATGCTTATTTTGGAAAAAATAATAGCGGAAAATCGGCTCATGAAACCTTTAAAAAACGATTATCTTCTATTGAAGTGGTCATGCAAAATCAAGATAATAGGGAACACGATATTTTAGATTCGGATGATTATTATCAATTTCAAGGCGGTATGACAGCAGCTGTAAATAAAATAAAAGGCGAGCAACCAGACATGTATTTTGGAGATCATTCTCGCCCTGATAATCCGAAAGTGAAATCTTTAAAAGAAGAGTTATTAAAAGTATTTCGCTCCAGAGTTGTCAATCCAAAATGGATGCAAGGGATGCGCGAACATGGTTATAAGGGAGCTTTTGAAATGGCAGCTACCATGGATTACCTTTTTGCTTATGATGCGACCACCAACTTAATAGAAGATTTTATGTATGAACAAATTACCGAAAAGTATTTGTTTGATGATGAAAATAAAGCTTTCATAGAAGCACACAACCCTTGGGCTTTGAAAGATATGTCTGAACGTATGTTAGAAGCGATTCAAAGAGACATGTGGAAAGATCCTTCAGAAGAAACCATAGCAGAATTAAAAGAAATCTATAAAAAATCTGATGCTATAACAGAATAAAAAAAATAATCACTAAAACAGACAATTTTAGCTAATTCAAACAATAAAATCAATGATAAAATTAGATAATCGACAAACAAATGCTGTGCATCCCTACCTAAATATGCATGATAAAGGTAGTTTTCAATCAAGTCATTTAAAACATGATTGTAGATTTTCAGAGAATCAACTTGAACCTGTATAGTTTGTTCCTTTCTTGGCCTCTCGATTTTCGGTTCTTTCCTATTTTAATTAATAGGATAGTACCATTGTTACTTAATAATAAGGCTAAAACTTTTTTCATTTATTCTCCATCTTCTAATATAATAAAGTTAATGCTTTTTCAGTGAAACATTCCGCACCTGATTGCACTCCTTTTTAATGGTTTTATTTGTAATCAAATAAAATGTGTAAAAACAAAAAATACTAAAAATCATACGATTAATAGTGCTTTACTGTGAACTATTTATTAGGTTGTCGAGACCTCTGTTTCTTTTTTATACAGTTAATCTAGAATAATACATAAATATCTCGAACTTTATCGCTTTTCTTAAAAATTTTAAACCATTTCTGAGGTTAAAATGTATATTTGCTCTTACAAATTAAAAAAAAATCAGCAATGAAAAAAAAATTTAGCTTAGCTTTATTAAGTTTAATATTAGCTTCAAATATCTCATGTAAAAATGATGATAATGTATCATCTGAAATAACAGGTTCACTAACTGTAGAAGAAGGCAAAAAACAATTAGAAGATAACAGTCTTGAACTATTAAAAAATATAGAGGACTTTAAAAATGATGACTCATTAAACGAAATCATTGAGTTAGCTGAATACTTAAATAGTTCGACAACTACTAAATCATCTGGATTTAAAGAAATAGCACTTAATACTATAAATAATGCATCTTCAATGAAAACTGAAAATGCCGATATTATTTTATTTAATGCAAAGCAATCGGCAGCCATCATAGCAAAAAACACTCTTGATGACGATTTTAATGACGAAAAAGGAATATATCAATGGAATGCAACCAATGAAGAATTTGACAAAACTGGTGAGAGCGACGATATTATTTATAATATAACTTACAATGACAAAGTTGCTGTATTTAGTTTTACAGACTTTAGCAGTGCAACTATTGGAAACGATGAGAATGAAGTACCTACTTTGATTAAAGCAAATCTAAAAATCAATACAACCACTGTATTTGCTCAAGATTTTACTGCATCTTTTCAAGATGGTCAATTAATTCCATCGAGTATTAATAACACGACTACTATTGGTGCATTTGTATTTTCAACATCTTATTCTAATAATAATAACACATCAATTACCCAATCTTTTGAATTTAAAATTGGAGATACTGTTATTACTGGCTATAATTTTTCCTCAAATGGAAACTTCAACAATGAAGATGCTGACATAGAAGACATCGTTGATGATCTAACGATATCATTTCAATTTTTAGATGCCAAGTTATCTATAACAGCTACTGATGATAACTTTGATTCTGAAAGTGAACTTTCTATAGATGACCAAATTGCTTTATTAAATAGTAATGTTATGGGAGAGTTGAGTATCAATAACAAATCTATCGCTAAAACACAATTTTATAAGGATGGAGACATCGCTAATTTAAGATTTCTATTTGAAGATGGTACTTCTAACGATTTTGACACCTATATTGAAGGTTCGTTTATAGAATTAGAAAATAAGTTTGATACAGTTTTTGAAGCTTATGAAAATCTTTTTGAAGATATAGATTAAGATACATACAAAATATTATTACCTATAAAGGCTACCTAAAATAAAGGTGGCCTTTATTTTTCGAGAATCTTAAATTTGATGGATTCAACATTTTCTCCAGACCAATACCCAAAGGCTCCATTACTAATATTAGTAACAACTTCATTAGTAAAAGAGGAGTTTTCAATAAAAGTAGATTCGTCTCCTTTAACAGATTTCCAAAAGTCAAATTGCTCTTTTGTTATAGCTACAAGCTGCAACACCATAACTTCATTAACTTTAAACTGATTCTCTTTTTCTCCTTCGTCAAATTTCAGGTATCTAACTATAAGAGGGAATTTATTGGTAGAAATATTTTCTGTATTAAAAATAAAAGGACCACCCAAACCAAACTTATCTTCTTTTTCATTTTTAATTAGTATTTTAAAGTATCTAATCGACGAAACATCATTATTAATAGTTAATTTAACATCTCTATAGTTTGGATTAGATATACCATCTTCAATAAACTCTAAAAAATTAATATCCAATATTTCTGGTTTTTCTGGAAGTTCTGTTCTTGAAACAAACTCTTTACCTCTAACGGTAATTGATAAGTCATAATTTTTCCCTAATTCACCTTTTATAATATTACTTCTATAGTATAGAAAAGGAAACTTAGAATCTTCTCTTTTTAAAGTTAATATTTCTGATGTTTCTCCATTAGAAATTTCAACTCGAGCTTTCGTTTCAATTGATTTAGCAATCTCTAAGGAATCAATAACACCTTCAAAAAACAAGCTATTGGTTAAACGTATTTCAGCAAATTTATTTTCTTGAATCTCTCCCTCAACAGTAAGTTGATCTGAAGATAAAATATCTGCATCAGTATCTACACAACCATACATAACTAATACTACTAATGAAAAAAGGATTTTATTCATAATAAATTTAATTTAAAAAGAAAATAACCAGTTTAATGTTGGTAAAAAAGGAAAGAGGTTATCTCTGTTTTCAATAATCTCAACAAAGGAATCATCTGTATCTCCAGCTGTAGAGAAATAAATTTGAAATGGGTTTTTATTATTGTAAGTATTATACAACGTTAAATTTAGTTTTGAATTCCATTTCCCTTTCCTTTTAAAAGAGTAAGTACAAGATAAATCTAAACGGTGATAATTAGGGAAACGAGAAGCGTTTTTAGATTCAAAATTAATTATAGGGCGTTCATTTATAATTCTTATATCTTTAGGTTTAGTATAATTTTGACCACTAGTAAACAGAAATATGGCTCCTAATTCTATCCTATTGTTTAATTTGTAATTTACAATAGTGTTAAAATTTATGGGTCTGTCGAAACTAGTTGAGAAATAATTTCCTTGATTTATGTCATCAAATTTGGCAATAGTTTTTGATAGTGTGAGCGCTCCTTGTAAAGTAAGTTTATCTATCTTTCTATTAACACTTAATTCTAACCCATAAGAATTGAATTGCCCCACAACTATATCTTCATAAATATTGTTCGAAAATAAATTATTAATAGATCCATTGGTAAATTCAGTATAATTAGAAACGTTTTTAAAAAATAGCGCACTATTAAATTGTAATCCGTTTTCCTCATAAATATAGCCTAAGCTTAATTGATTCACTACTTGAGGTTTTATGCCTTTAGTACTTATTAAAAAAAAATCTGCAGGCAAACTAAATGAACTAATAGAAGCTTGATGTATAAACTGATTTAGTCTTTGATAACTAAATTTATAAGCTTGATTATCTGAAAATTTATACCGAATACTTAATCTAGGCTCTAAATTATATTTTTTATCACGATCAACCAATCCATTCGGCTGAGTTAAATAGGCTGAAAATCTTAATCCAGATTTAACCTTTAATTTTTCAGAAATTGAAAACTCTAAATCTCCAAAAATATTAATATCATCATATTTAAAAGTTTCTTGATTTAAAATTTCAATAGGTGATTCATCAACACTTGCTTGAACATCCTTAGGAAGTATTTTGTTTTTGTTATAACTCGCTCCTACTTTAAATAGAAAGTTAGGCTTATTCCATAAAAATTCATGATTTAAGCTAAAAACATTAAACGTACTATTAACATTGTAATCATAAATAAAATCATCACTACTTAAAGAAAATTCGTAAAAACTATTGCTAATTGTTGTTTTAGAACTTAAACTACTAGAAAATTGATGACTATAAGTCGTACCTAATAAAAAATTACCCCAATTTAATTTTCTATTTCTTCCTTTAGTTTTGTCTATAAAATTATCTCTTGTTAAATAAAGTTTAGTTTCTATTTTACCTTTTTTTGATAATAGCAAACTGTGCTTTGTGTAAAAATCATATAAATAATAGTTACTATTCTTACCTAGTACAGAATTGTCATTTCCAATAAAAGGCTTAAAAATTTCTAAGTACGTTCGCCTTCCCGATATTAATAAACTATTCTTATTGTTAACTTTTATATTACCTGTCAATTTTGTTGACAGTAGGCCTAAGCTTCCATTAAAGTAAGTACTATCTGCTGCCTTTAAGGTTTTTATATCTGTTACAGAAGATAATCGCCCTCCAAAACTAGCATCAAAACCAGCTTTAGAGAATTTTAAAGAATGGACAAAATCAGAATTTATAGCAGAAAACAAGCCTCCTAAGTGTGCTGTATTATGCAAATACATATCATCTAACAACGTTAAATTCATGCTTCCGTTACCTCCTCTTACCAATAACCCAGATTGACCTTCGGTTGCTTGTTGAACACCTGGCGTATATTGAATTAATTTAATGACATCCTTTTCTCCTAAAATAAAAGGAAGACGTTCTATATCTTTTTGAGAAAAGTGAATTTGATCTGGAACGACCTTTTTTAATTGACTGCTAGAGAAAGTTCTTATTGTTACTTCTTTAAGCAAACTAATTTCGGGCTCTAGATAAATAATATTGCCTATATCATATATAGGTATGCTTAAAGAATTATATCCAATTTTAGATAAAATTATTATAGAGTTATTATCAATATCATCTAAATAAAATACACCATTTTGATTTGTATAAGTTCCTTTTTTGGTCCCTTTAACTAATACAGAAACGTCTTGAACAGCCATGTTTGTGTCGAAATCAAGTATTTTCGAAGAAATTGAATTCTGAGCTGAAATTTTCACAAAAAAAGTGAAGATAACTAAAAAGTATAATAAATATTTTGGGTGGCTCATTTTAGATTAAACTAAACTTTTTTTTAGAAAAAAATAAAAGGTTACAGGTATTTGTGTTGCAGACTTAAATAATTTCAAAACAATCGTTTTTATACTTATTAATAATCTCCCTCTTAACTGCATGACATAATTAGTATTTGTTGTTAATTTATGTACTATTTTATATTCTTTTGTTAAAATCATCTTTTAACGCTTCGAGATGAGCACAGTTTAGAGGTATCAGAAATGTATAATTCTTCCCTTTTAGATTAACTGGAATTTTTGGTTGACACACAACAATTGAGCTTGATCCATCATTATTCTTTTTTTAATAAACTTATGATTTTGTTCTGTTTCATATAGTTTCATTTGATATCATAAAAAAAAACACTGATAATCATACGATTAACAGTGTTTTGTTACAACCTATTTCTAGGTTCGTCGGGGTGGCAGGATTCGAACCTGCGACCTCCGCGTCCCAAACGCGGCGCGATAACCGGGCTACGCTACACCCCGAATTGGTTATCATTTTAGGATTGCAAATATAGTCTTTTTATTCATTTCACCATTTTTTATATTAAAAATATTTATCCCTAGAAATAATAAAAATACATTCTCAAAAAAACAATACTTTAGCATACTTAAATATATACCACCTTCTTGTGCTTTTTATAAAAAAAAGAATTGTTATTTTACTTAGTGTCGGGTTCATTTTTAATGCCTTTGGACAATCAAAAATTAAAGGAAAAATTATTGATAGAGATAATGGAATCATACTATCTAACGTACAAATAACAAACCTCGACACTCAGACTTCTGTCCTCTCCAACTTAAATGGAACCTTTGAAGTTTCTGAAATTAACACCTATTCATTTAAAAAAGAAGGTTACCTAGAAAAAATTCTCGAATTAAAAGATGGCTCTTATCATATTATTCAACTAATTATGAATCCGTCTGAATTAAATGAAGTTATTATTAATTCAAACCATATCCCCAAAAAACTAAAAAGAGCAACAACATCAATAAGTATTATTCCTTTAAAAGCTATTGAACTTGGTAATGATATTAACATAGCACCCGTTTTAAACAGAACGCCTGGGGTATTTATGCAGAGTGGTGCTCTAAACACTAACCGAATTACAATTAGAGGCATTGGCTCCAGAAACTTATTCGGAACCTCAAAAATTAGAGCATACTTTAAAGATATTCCATTAACAACTGGTAGTGGAGAAACTACTATTGAAGATTTTGAATTAAATACTATTTCGCGTTTCGAAATTATAAAAGGCGCAGCTTCCAGCATTTATGGTGCTGGTCTTGGAGGTACTATCCATTTAACACCTAAAAACGCTTATTTTAATCAATCTTCTATAAATAGTGGAATCACAGTGGGCTCCTTTGGATTATCAAAGGGTACAATAAATTTAAACCATGGCTCTAAAACCAATGGTTTCAGAGCTGTATATAGTAATACTCATAGTGATGGATATCGCGAAAATAACAGATACACCAGGCAAACTTTTACCATAAACTCAAATCATTATTTAAATGAAAAAAATGAACTGTCTTTTTTAGCTAGTTATATTGATTTAAAAGCATTTATTCCTAGTTCTATTAATGAAGAAACGTATCTAAACAGTCCTAAATCTGCTGCATTTACATGGAAACAATCTCAAGGTTTTGAAGATTCTAAACGAGGTATTTTTGGGCTATCCTGGAATCATCGATATAACGAGCATATTAAACAAGTAACCAGCCTTTTTACTTCTTTTCACGATGCTTACGAGCCCAGACCTTTTAATGTTTTAAAAGAAAATACTTTAGCCTTAGGTATTAGAAGTCGAATTTTAGGCAACTCTAAGTTTTTCAATAAAATACTTCATTGGACACTAGGAGGTGAACTTTTTAGAGACACATATAAATCTGGAACGTTTGAGAACTTATACAGAGATTTCCCTAATGGTACTGGAAGTGTTGAAGGTAATCAGTTATCAAATTTCAAAGAAAAAAGAAGCTACTACAACGCGTTTATTGAGACTAACTATGAACTTTCGGAAAAAACGACACTTTCTATAGGTTTAAATTTAAATCAAACATCATATCATTTAAAAGATAGGTTTCCTATTTCAGAAAATAATCCAGATCAATCTGGTAATTTCAAATTTAAGAATATTGTATCCCCAAAATTTGGCGTGTCTCATCTACTTTCCAAGGATATGACTGTCTATTCAAATATTAGTCACGGCTTCTCTCCTATTACATTAAATGAGACATTGTTACCAGATGGACAAATAAATACCAATCTTAAACCAGAAACAGGGTGGAATTTTGAAATTGGCACCCGAGGTACTTTAATAAACAATCGTTTACAATTAAACTTGGCAATTTATCGTTTAGCAATTAAAAACCTTTTAGTATCTCGTAGAACTGCGCAAGACGAATTTATAGGGATAAATGCTGGAAGTACTCAACATGACGGATTAGAATTATCATTAAATTATCAATGGTTACGCAAAGAAGCGCTATCTATTAACTCTTTTGTAAACTACACGCTCAACAATTTTAAATTTAAAGAATTTATTGATGGTGATACTAATTTTTCGGGTAATGATTTAACAGGAGTCCCTTCAAGTGTTTTTAATGCTGGAATCGATATCGAGTCATCTTTTGGAATTTACGGAAATATTAATCTCCAATATGTAGGCGACATGCCAATTACAGATAGTAATAGCCTATACTCAGACAGTTATAACTTAACAAATTTTAAGCTTGGATATAAAATACCTCTCAATAAAAAACTAAACTTCAATATTTTCTTAGGTATAAATAATATCTTTGATAAAACTTATGCATCTCAAATTCTGATAAATGCATCTGGTTTTAATGGTAATGCACCAAGGTATTATTATCCTGGAAATCCTGTAAATTATTATACAGGAGTGCAAGTAAATTATATGTTTTAAAAACACTTTTAAACAAAAAATTATGAAAACTATTTTTTCACTTTTATCAATACCCCTTATTTCATTTATGTCGTGCGCTCAGCAAATAGAATCTGAAATAAAAGCAGAGACTCCTGTTACCATTAATTATACAACTGAGGTCATTGTTTCAGATTTAAATATTCCGTGGAGTATGGTTCTTTTACCTGATGGCAGCATGCTTATTACCGAAAAAACGGGTGAAATTATTCATTTTAAAAACGGTGTAAAAACAAATATTGAAGGGGTGCCAGAAATATACCTTCGTGGTCAAGGAGGTTTAATGGATTTAGAGTTGCACCCTAATTATGAAAACAACGGATGGATTTACATATCATATGCATCGTCTGAAGGAGAAGGAGACGGTGGTAATACAGCCATTTTAAGAGCAAAATTAAGCAACAATACTTTGGTTGAAAAACAATTACTCTATAAAGCTGGTCCAAATACTAAAAGTGGTCAACATTGGGGCTCTCGTATTGAGTTTGATAATGAAGGCTATTTGTATTTTTCTATAGGAGATCGAGGTAAAAGAGATGTAAACCCTCAAGATATCACTAGAGATTGTGGTAAAATATACAGATTAAATGACGATGGAAGCATCCCTGAAGACAACCCTTTTATAAATACCGAAAATGCAAAGACGGCTATTTATAGTTATGGACATAGAAATCCGCAAGGCATGATAAAAAACCCGCAAACGGGAGCCATTTGGATTAATGAACACGGCCCACAAGGTGGTGACGAAATTAATATCATACAAAAAGGGAAAAACTTTGGCTGGCCAGTTATTTCGTATGGCATTAATTATGATGGTACAACATTTACCGATATCACAGAAAAAGAAGGCATGGAACAACCTTTGTTTTATTGGGTACCTTCTATTGCTCCAAATGGTATGACTTTTATTTCTTCTGAGATCTATCCAGATTGGAAAGGAAACATTCTGGTAGGTTCTTTAAAGTTTGAATATATTGAAAGACTTGTTTTAGAAAATGATAAAGTTATAAAACGTGAAAAGCTATTTGAAGGTATTGGTCGCGTTAGAAATGTATTGCAAGCACCAGATGGTTATATTTATGCTGCTATTGAAGGTTTAGGTATTGTAAAAATTATTCCAGAAAATTAAAGTAATCGATAAAAATACATCACCAAAAAAATTAATATTACATGAAATTAATTATATTAAGTATAATAACACTAGCTTCATTAATCTTTATTGATAAAAATAATTCATTACAGACAGATCCCTTAAAAGAAAGCATTCAAAGGGGTCATGAAATTTATACCGATTTTTGTGTATCCTGCCATTTAACTAATGGAAAAGGTGTAGAAAGAGTATATCCTCCATTAGCTAATTCAGATTATCTTAAAAAAAATCGGGTCGCTAGCATTAGAGGTATTAAATATGGTCAAAAAGGTGCTATTGTTGTTAACGGAAAGACCTATAATGGTTATATGGCTCCTTTAGGCTTAAGTGATGATGAAGTTGCAGATGTTATGAATTATATTACAAATAGCTGGGGCAATAAAAATGATAAAATAATTACAGAAGAAGAAGTTTCGAAGATTAAAAAATAAGCAGTTTCATATTTAAATAAATTTACATTTAACTAACTTTGTAAAAGCTAACTAAACTAAATTAATAATGCTTATAATTGGTATCGCAGGAGGAACTGGCTGTGGTAAAACCACTGTTGTAAATCAGATATTAAACGAACTTCCCGAAGGTGAAGTTGGTGTAATATCTCAAGACTCCTATTATAAAGGCACCACACATTTATCTTATGAAGAGCGGGTAAAAATTAATTTTGATCATCCTCGTTCTATTGATTTTGACCTTTTAGCAAATCATTTAAAAGAACTTAAAAACAATAAGCCTATACACCAACCTGTATATTCATTCGTTAAGCATAATAGAACTGGTGATACCATTTTAACGCACCCCAGAAAGGTGATGATTGTTGAAGGTATTTTAATATTAACAAACCCAGATTTACGGGATATGTTCGACATTAAAATATTTGTACATGCAGATACAGACGAGCGTTTAATAAGACGTCTTAAACGTGATATTTCTGAACGCGGCAGAGATTTGGATGAAGTTTTAGCGCGGTATCAAACAACGTTAAAACCTATGCACGATCAATTTATTGAACCTATGAAAGAATACGCAGACATTATTATACCTAATAATAAATATAATACTGTGGCCATCGATATTGTTAAAACCATAATAAACGAAAAACTATAAATGGCATTTTTAAAACATAAAATTTTTAAACCTTTTAAAAATTGGTTTACCTTAATTTTGGTCATTTTTATAGTTTGGATGCTATTTTTCGATGCCAATTCATGGCTTATACACCACGAATTAAATACAGATAAAGAGACTTTAAAAAACGAGAAAGAATACTATAAAAAAGAAATAGAAAAAGATAATAAAGCAATAAAAAAACTCAGCACCCCAAATGGTTTAGAAAAATTCGCACGCGAAGAATATTATATGAAACGCGATAACGAAGAAATCTATATTATAGAATACGAAGACAGTTTAAAAACTAAAAAAAATGAGTAATTGGTTGTTTAATGAATTTGATTCGGTTTCAGCTAAACAATGGAAACAAAAAATACAGTTCGATTTAAAAGGAGCTGATTATAATGATACGCTTGTTTGGAAAACTAACGAAGATATTTCGGTAAAACCATTTTATCATGCTGACGATTTTAAAGATCAACTTGAAATTTCAAAAATAGAAACTTCAACATGGAAAATTTGCCAATCTATCTTTGTTGCCGATGCTAAAAAGTCTAACAAAAAAGCAATTGATGCTATTGAAAGAGGGGCAGAAAGCATTAAATTTATTATTCCTTCTGAATCGATTTCAATTAATAATTTAATAGAAAATATTAACCCAGAATCTATACCTCTCTATTTTGAATTACAATTTCTTTCCGAATCATATATAGAGGAGTTAACAGCTATTACTTCTAATACGAGAATACATATCCTTACAGATATTATAGGTCATCTGGCAAAAAACGGTAACTGGTTTCATAATTTAAAAGACGATTTCTCTAAGTTTAAAACGATAACTACATATACAAAATCATTTTCAATTGATGTTTCGCTATATCAGAATGCAGGAGCAACTATCGTACAGCAATTAGCATATGCTTTAGCTCATGCTAATGAGTATTTAAATTATTTTGAAAACAATAAAGAAATCCCTCCTATTCATCAAATCACCTTCAACGTTTCTGTTGGCACAAACTACTTTTTTGAAATTGCAAAATTACGTGCCTTACGAATTCTTTGGGATATATTAGCAACAGAATATAATGCCAACTCGAATTGTTATATTCTGGCGACTCCAACAAAACGGAACAAAACATTATACGACTATAATACGAACATGCTACGTACAACTACAGAATGTATGAGTGCTATTCTTGGTGGTGCAAATAGCGTTTTTAATTTACCTTATGATGCTATTTATCATAAAGACAATGAATTTGGTGAACGCATTGCCAGAAACCAGTTATTAGTTTTAAAACATGAAAGTTATTTTGATATCGTTAATAACCCGTCAGATGGCACATATTATATAGAATCTTTAACGCAGCAACTAACCGAAAAAGCTTTATATTTATTTAAAAACATTGAAAAAAACGGTGGTTTTTTAAAACAGTTAAAAGAAGGCACCATTCAGCGAAAAATTAAAGAAAGCCTCTCTAAAGAAGAAGCGCAATTTAGCGCAGAAGAAGAAATACTATTGGGAACTAACAAACACCCAAATACAGAAGATAAAATGAAGCAAGAGTTAGAACTTTACCCTTTTGTAAAAACCAAACAAAGAAAAACATTAATTGAACCAATAATTGAAAAACGATTAGCAGAAAAAACAGAACAAGAACGATTAAAAAATGAATCTTAAAATGAAACCGATTTTAAAAACTATTACAATCACGTTAACACTTATTTTATTTAATTGTAAAAATGAAACAATACAACTAGAATACAAGTATAGTGACAAACCTGCTGTTATTACTTGTGATAATCTAGATTCTAAACTTTATCATGAAGCCTTATATTCTTTTGAAGATGATATTTTTAATTATTATAAAAAGAGCAATTTTAAAAGCACGCTCGTTAATGCTTATTCACAATTTATAAGGAATGCGCAGTTTGGAAGGCTAAAGTATGAAGACATTATTTCAGAACATTCTATAAAAGTTTTCCAAGCCTTGAAACAAGATAACAAATTATGGGATCCAGAAAACACAAAAAGTCATTTAAACTATAACAGTCCACTAATTAAATGTATTGTAAAGAATATTAAAGATACTAGTTTAAAAACAACATTTAATGCACTGCTTTCAATCAATGATTTGAATCCTAAGCTCATTGCTCCGCCACTCAATACTAAAGCAAGAAATGCTTTAAATGACAAGTATTTAGCTTCTTATATAGCTTTTGATTTTTATTATTCTAATTTTTTTGACATCGATTTGACTAAAATTAATTTAAACAAACCCGAATCTAAAGTAGATTTTAATAAGAAACCTGAATAGTATTGAGAAAGGATCTTCAACATATCGCAGTAAATACAAAGCAAAAAAAGTCACAAGTCGAAAATTCTAAAGTTTTTTCGACTGCTGAGGGTATAATGGTTAAATCATTCTATTCAAAAGATGATATTAAGAACCTTGAGCATCTTGGATTTGTTGCTGGGATCGCACCAAACTTGCGAGGCCCTTATAGCACGATGTATGTTAGAAGACCATGGACTATTAGACAATATGCTGGTTTTAGTACTGCAGAAGAAAGTAATGCCTTTTACAGACGCAACTTAGCTGCAGGACAAAAAGGACTCTCGGTTGCTTTCGATTTAGCAACCCATAGAGGTTACGATAGTGACCATGAGCGTGTAGTTGGCGATGTTGGAAAAGCTGGTGTTGCCATTGATTCGGTTGAAGACATGAAAGTTCTGTTCGATCAGATTCCATTAGATAAAATGTCGGTTTCCATGACCATGAATGGTGCTGTATTACCCATCATGGCCTTTTACATTGTGGCTGCCCAAGAACAAGGCGTAAAACCAGAACAACTTGCTGGTACCATTCAAAATGATATTTTAAAGGAGTTTATGGTGCGTAATACATACATTTACCCACCTAGGCCTTCCATGAAAATTATTTCAGATATTTTTCAATATACTAGTAAAAATATGCCTAAGTTCAATAGCATAAGTATCTCAGGATATCATATGCAAGAAGCTGGAGCAACCTGTGATATTGAATTAGCTTACACCCTAGCCGATGGTTTAGAATATATTAGAAAAGGACTTGCTGCTGGGATGGATATAGATACTTTTGCACCTCGCTTATCTTTCTTTTGGGCTATTGGTATGAATCATTTTATGGAGATAGCTAAAATGCGTGCTGCACGTATGCTTTGGGCTAAATTAGTTAAACAATTTAATCCTAAAAACGAAAAATCTTTAGCCTTACGTACACATTGTCAAACAAGTGGGTGGAGTTTAACAGAACAGGATCCTTTCAACAATGTAGCACGAACAACTATAGAAGCTGCTGCTGCTGCTTTTGGTGGCACTCAAAGTTTGCATACGAATGCACTGGATGAAGCGATTGCTTTACCAACCGATTTCTCAGCACGTATAGCCAGAAACACCCAAATATATTTACAAGAAGAAACAAAAATCACCAAAACCGTCGACCCATGGGCTGGCAGCTACTATGTTGAAAAGTTAACACATGACATGGCTCAAAAAGCATGGTCGTTAATTGAAGAAGTTGAAGCCTTGGGAGGTATGACAAAAGCGATAGAGGCTGGTATTCCAAAAATTCGAATTGAAGAAGCCGCAGCTAAAAAACAAGCACGCATAGATTCAAATCAGGATATTATTGTTGGTGTCAATAAATTCAGACTTGAAGAAGAAGCTATAATATCAACACTAGAAGTTGACAATCAAACGGTTAGAAACCAGCAAATAGCACGTTTAAATAAGATCAAATCTGAACGAAATTCAGAAAGAGTCCAATCGGCATTATTAAAATTATCTGAAGCTGCTAAATTTTCCTTAAATTCGGATAAATCAAATTCAAAAAATCCTGACTTACATCAGGATATGAATTTATTAGCTTTAGCCGTAGAGGCAGCGCGTGAACGTGCTACTCTTGGAGAAATAAGCGATGCTTTAGAAGCTGAATTTGGACGTTATAAAGCACAAATAAAATCATTTTCGGGTGTGTATAGTAAAGAAATAAAAGACGACGAATCCTTTAAAAAAGCGCAGCAATTGGCTGATGTTTTTGCAGAACAAGATGGTAGAAGACCTCGTATTATGATTGCAAAAATGGGACAGGATGGCCATGACCGTGGTGCCAAAGTAGTCGCTACAGGTTATGCCGATGTTGGTTTCGATGTAGATATTGGTCCTTTATTTCAAACACCTCAAGAAGCCGCAAAACAAGCGGTTGAAAATGATGTACATATTCTAGGCGTTTCTTCATTGGCAGCAGGACACAAAACCTTGGTACCACAAGTTATTGAAGCCTTAAAAGTTTATGGTCGTGATGATATTATGGTCATTGTGGGTGGCGTTATACCAAAACAAGATTACCAATACTTATTTGATGCTGGTGCCATAGCTGTATTTGGTCCAGGAACTAAAATCAGTGAAGCGGCTATTAAGATTTTAGAGATTTTAATAGATTAAAATGTGCGTGCTCTTTATGAGTAAGATTCAAAAAACACACTACAAATTAAAATACCGACAAAACACGATTCGTAAGTCAATACATCTATTCCAAGGAAATTATCAGTAAATTCTGGTAATTATCACTCAAAATAATTGTATTTTTATTACCCCCTATCAAAAAAACTGATGAATAAAATAATTGCAATCGCTAACCAAAAAGGTGGCGTTGGTAAAACGACTACGTCAATAAATCTGGCAGATGTGCTAGGTTTACTTGAAAAAAAAGTGCTTTTAATAGACTTAGATCCTCAAGCCAACGCAACTTCTGGTGTTGGTCTAATTCCTTCTGACATAAAACACAGTAGCTTAGATTTTTTTCACAATACATTTAAAGCAAAAAACAATATTGTAAAACCCGATTTTACACATTTTGATTTTATCCCATCCAACATACGTTTGGCGTCTATAGAAATAGATAAATCTAAAACCATTGATTTATTTATGCTAAAAACAGCACTCTCTACTATTATAGAAAATTATGAATATATCCTTATTGACTGCTCCCCTTCTTTTGGGCTATTAACACTTAATGCATTAACAGCATGTCATTCTGTAATTATTCCAGTACAATGTGAGTTTTATGCTTTGGAAGGCTTAAGTAAACTATTAATAACTATAAAAAGTATTAAAAAATCATCCAATCCAGATATAGATATTGAAGGCTTATTAATTACTATGTTCGATTCAAGAACGAGCTTATCAAACCAATTACGGGCCGAATTAGTTAAACATTTTGAATCCATGGTTTTTAATACCATCATAAAACGAAATGTTAAACTAAGAGAATCTCCAAGCTATGGTTTAAGTATTATAAAATATAAACCCGCTAGTGTTGGTGCAGAAAATTATTTGAATTTAGGAGCAGAATTAATCAATAAAAACAAAGGAACAATAGCAAATTCGAAAGATGATAGCAACCTATCAAAAATATTAACACAGAATACAGAAGATGTAGATCGTATTATTAAAGGTCATACAAATACCAATACGAACAAAAAAGAAGCCGATTACAGCCATTTAATTGGCTTAAAAAGAGACGAAATAAAAAATGTATTAGGCTTTTCTTATAATGATATTTATTCTGATATATGGATGTATAGAACCAGTAGCTCATTTAGTTTAATTAAAAAAAACTATTTGTATTTATACTTTGAAAACGAAAAAATTATAGATTATAAACACACAACGTTTAAAATAAATAATGCTTAATAATTCCTCTTAATAAGCTCTCAAATTAATTTTCGATGAGTGTTAACAAATTTGGTTTTTATTCCTCATAAATAATTGTATTTTTACCGTTAACAAAACCAAATCATTTAATGGGTAAAATCATCGCAATTGCTAATCAAAAAGGGGGTGTTGGAAAAACAACAACGTCTATAAATTTAGCAGCATCTCTTGCTGTTCTAGAAAAAAAAGTATTACTTATTGATGCTGACCCTCAGGCAAATGCGACTTCTGGTATCGGAATAGATGTAGAGTCCATAGAAATAGGGACTTACCAACTTTTAGAACACTCTAATTCGGCTAAAGAAGCAATTATAAAAACTGAAACGCCTAATTTAGACATTATTCCTGCTCATATAGACCTAGTTGCTATCGAAATAGAACTTGTAGATAAAAAAGCACGTGAATATATGTTAAAAAAAGCTTTAGCAGATATTAAAAATGATTACGATTATATTTTAATTGATTGTGCGCCTTCATTAGGTCTACTAACATTAAACGCATTAACGGCTGCGGATGCTGTTGTAATACCTATACAATGTGAGTACTTTGCATTGGAAGGTTTAGGAAAATTATTGAACACTATAAAAAGTGTTCAAAAAATTCATAATCCAGAATTAGATATTGAAGGCTTACTACTTACAATGTATGATGCCCGATTAAGATTGTCTAATCAGGTGGTAGAAGAAGTTCAAAAGCACTTTAACAATATGGTATTTCAAACCATCATTCAGCGTAATGTGCGCCTAAGTGAAGCACCTAGTTATGGAGAAAGCATAATTAATTATGATGCCTCTAGTAAAGGTGCGAACAATTACTTAAGTTTGGCAAAAGAAATCATCAATAAAAACTCCTAAATATTATGGCTAAGGCAACAAAAAAACAAGCTTTAGGTAGAGGTTTATCTGCATTATTAAAAGATCCTGAAAACGATATTCAATCGGTACAGGATAAAAATGCTGATAAAGTTATTGGGAATATAGTTGAATTAGATATTGATTCTATTGAGGTTAACCCTTTTCAACCACGTACTAATTTTAGCGAAGAGTCTTTACGTGAATTAGCATCATCCATTAAAGAATTAGGGATTATTCAACCTATTACTGTTAGAAAATTAGATTTTAATAACTATCAGTTAGTTTCTGGGGAACGTCGTTTTAGAGCTTCAAAATTAATAGGCTTAAAAACTATTCCTGCTTATATTAGAATTGCTAACGACCAAGAATCGTTAGAAATGGCATTGGTTGAAAATATTCAACGTCAAGACTTAGATCCTATTGAAATTGCCTTATCATACCAACGCCTTATTGATGAAATTAATTTAACGCAAGAACAAATGAGTGAGCGTGTTGGAAAAAAACGCTCTACTATTGCTAATTATTTACGTTTATTAAAACTAGATCCAATCATCCAAACAGGGATGCGAGATGGTTTTATTTCTATGGGACATGGACGTGCTATTATCAATATTGAAGACACAACTATTCAACTAGATATTTACGAAAAAATACTTGCCAATAAGCTATCTGTTAGAGAAACTGAAAATTTAGTTCGTAACTTTAATGATACTCAAGAAGTCAAAGTTACCCCTAAAAAAGAAGATGCTGAGGACGCTCCAAAATATATTAAAAAAGGTATTACTGCCTTTTCTGAATACTTTGGACACAAAATTGACGTTAAAGTTTCTAAAAATGGAAAAGGAAAAATTACGATCCCATTCCATTCTGAAGAAGACTTTAATCGTATAAAAAAACTAGTTGACGGTGCCAAGTAAATTTCTAATAGTAAGCATCTTTGCTTTTTTATTTTGTTTTTCAGCCATAGCACAAGAAAAAGAAAAGAAAAGAAAAAAACTTCCAAAAGAAGTCGTTATAGATTCTATCATAGAAATTAGAGATCCTATTAACCCCTTATCTCCTGCCAAAGCGGCATTCTATTCAGCCATATTACCTGGACTGGGACAAGCTTACAATAAAAAATATTGGAAAATCCCAATAGTTTATGGTGCTATTGGAACAGGGATTTACTTTTATGTAACAAACAATAAAGAATACAATAGATATAGAGATGCTTACAAAAGCAGATTAGCTGGTTTTACAAATGATGAATTTTATTTTTCTGTTGATGGCTCTACTAAATTACCAACACCTAGAGTAACAACAGAAAGTTTAGAACGCGGTCAAAAGTTTTTTAGAAAAAATAAAGAAATTGCGCTTCTGGTAACATTTGGACTTTATGCCTTAAATATAGTTGATGCAAATGTTGATGCTCATTTATTACAGTATAACGTAGACGAAAATTTATCTCTGGCGCCACATTACAAATTTAATGAGCTTGATGCTTCTAGTAATCTCGGATTAACTTTAAATTTTAAATTTTAAAATGAATATAGCTTTACTTGGGTACGGAAAAATGGGAAAAACCATCGAACAAATCGCCATTAAAAGAGGTCATAATATTGTATTAACGGTCGATAAAGATGACAAAGATTACGACATTACAAAAGCAGATGTGGCCATAGACTTTAGTATTCCAACAGTAGCATTTAATAATATCTCTACTTGCTTAAACAAGCAAGTACCTGTTATTTCTGGAACAACAGGTTGGTTAGATAATTACGATAAGGCCGTTGCTTTATGTAAAGAAAAAAACGGGGCCTTTATTTATGCCTCAAATTATAGTTTAGGAGTTAACATTTTTTTCGAGCTTAATAAAACGCTTGCCAAAATGATGAGTACACTTAAACAATATAATGTTAGTATGGAAGAAATTCACCATACACAAAAACTAGATGAGCCAAGTGGTACAGCTATTTCTTTAGCAAACGATATTATTTCACAACATACTGGTTATGATAACTGGAAATTAGATGAAAGCGGCGAAACTATAATTCCTATTGTTGCTAAACGCATTGAAGATGTTCCTGGAACCCATACTATTAATTATGAAAGTGAAGTAGATACGATCTCTATAGAACATATAGCGCATACAAGACAAGGTTTTGCTTTAGGTGCAGTAATTGCAGCAGAATGGATTGCAGGGAAAACTGGGGTATTTACAATGAACGATGTGTTAAATATTGGTTAATGCTAAATAAATTAGTAACAGCATTAATACATTTGACTACTAACAAAAAAATAAAATTTTAAGATATGACACTTACGCAATGGTTTATATTCATATTGATTATTCAAGTAATTCATGGCTTAGGTACTTGGAAGCTCTATACAAAAGCTGGTAGACAAGCTTGGGAAGCTTTTGTTCCTGTTTATAATGGTGTCGTTTTAATGAAAATCATAAACCGTCCTTGGTGGTGGGTAATCTTATTATTTTTACCAATAGTAAACCTAATCATGTTTCCAGTTGTATGGGTAGAAACTGCCAGAAGCTTTGGTAAAAACATGCCTGTAGATACCTTTTTAGCCATCATAACCTTTGGTTTATACAATTATTACTTAAACTACATTGCAGATATTAGCTATGTTGAAGGCAGAAGTCTACAGCCAAAAACATCTGGAGGAGATTGGGTAAGTTCTATTTTGTTTGCTATTGTAGCAGCTACAATCGTTCACACCTATTTTATTCAGCCTTTCACGATACCATCATCATCGTTAGAAAAATCTTTATTAGTTGGTGATTTCCTTTTTGTAAGTAAATTTCATTATGGTGCCAGAATACCAATGACAACTGTTGCCGCTCCTATGGTACATGATACAATTCCTAAATTAGGAACAAAATCATACTTATTTAATGATCATTTTGAAGAAAGAAAAACCTCTTGGGTTAATAAACTTCAATTACCTTATTTAAGATTTCCAGGTTTTGAAAAGATAGATCGGAATGAAATAGTCGTTTTTAACCAACCAGCAGATACGCTTCTGAATATGAACGACTTTCATCCAGATAGAAACTACTACAAGCCTATTGATAAAAAAACCAATTTGGTAAAACGGTGTGTTGCGGTTGCTGGGGATTCATTAGAAGTTCGTAATGGTTATGTATATATAAACGGAAAGAAAAATGAATTACCAGACAGGGCACATTTACAGTTTAGCTATCATGTAAAACCTAAAACAAATCAATTCAATCCAAAATACATCAAAGAACGTTATGATATCACGGATGGTTTTGGAATTATGCCAAATACGAATAATACCTATTACTTTTCAGCCATTTCAGATGAAGCTTTAGCGAAGTTTAAGAATCATCCGAATGTTGCTGGTATTACTCCTGTTAAAAAGAAAAAAGGAGTAAGAGATCCAGGGATTTTTCCACATGATCCTAATTATAATTGGAATGTTGATTTCTTTGGCCCTTTATATATACCAGAAGAAGGAAAAACGATTGATATAAACTTAGAGGTTTTACCATTATACAAACGCGTAATTTCTGAATACGAAGGCAATACTTTACAAGTAAAAGGAAATCAGATTTTAATTAATGGTGAAGTTGCTAATACCTATACCTTCAAGCAAAATTATTATTGGATGATGGGTGATAACCGTCATAACTCTATTGATGCTCGTGCCTGGGGCTTTGTCCCTTTTGACCATGTTGTTGGTAAACCTGTGTTTATTTGGATGAGTTGGGATGGCCTAAAAAATCCACGTTGGGAGCGTTTCTTTACAACAGTAAGTGGTAGTGGTAAAGCCAGCTCTTATTTTATTCCTTTTCTTGTCTTATTATTTGGCTGGATTGGATTTAATAAATGGAAGAAACGTAAAAAAGCTAATGGTTAATACATTTTTTCATGACTGCACAAGCAGAAATCTTATGAATTAAAACTTGAATTTGATTAAGTAACCTAACTCGATTTTAAATTTTCTATATATTTCCTGCAAGGTTTAGCACTTTGCAGGTATTTTTATTTGAGTTTTAAACCTTCAGGACTCTTCTAAAACCTTATAAGTTTAGTAGATTTTTGATATAATTTATCTTGAGCAAAGACGAAAAACAGGAATGACAATTAATTAATAATGAACATAATTATCCACCCCACATATTTCCCTAACACAGCACATTTTGTTGCTATGGTAAAAGCAAAGCAAGTCGTGTATGAGGTCGATGATAATTTTTTAAAACAAACCTATAGAAATCGCACCTATATTTATGGTGCTAATGGTAAACTAGCTTTAAACATCCCAGTAATTCATTCACAAAAGAATCGTCAAAAATATCGTGATGTGAAAATTTTTAATGAAGAAAAATGGCAAAGCCTCCATTGGAAATCATTACTTTCCGCATACAGAACATCTCCTTTTTTTGAATATTATGAAGATGAATTGTTTCCTTTATTTAATACAAAAACGGACTATATTTTAGACTATAACTTTAAATGTTTTGAAACCATTTGCAGTTGTTTACAATTAGAATTGAATATCGCAAAAACTGAAACTTATCAAAAAACTGCTGAAAACAAAACAGATTTCAGACACTTAGTTAATGCAAAAAAAGAACCAATACAAAACTTTGACACGTATACCCAAGTATTTATTAATAAACATGGCTTTATCCCTAATTTAAGTATTCTAGATTTACTTTTTAATGAAGGGCCAAATGCTCTAAACTATTTAGAATCTCAAACCCTTATAATACAATAATGCTACAAACCACTGTTCACTATGGGAGTCATATTTTAATACCATTATTAGTAGCATTCATTTGGTATAAAAAGCGTTGGAAACTGGCATTTTTAATTATGTTTTCTGGAATGTGGATCGATTTAGATCACTTGCTTGCCAATCCTGTTTTTAACCCTAGCAGATGTAGTATTAATTTCCATCCTTTGCATACTTATTATGCACTTATTATATATTTAACTCTTCTATTCTTTAAAAAAACCAGGCTGTTAGGGTTAGGCTTAGTCATACACATTATTGCAGATACAATAGATTGCTCTTTTATGTGAATTTATTCTTTGACTTATAAATAATAACCAATCCCTCAAAACTTACACACTTGATCTTCATAATAATTTCGTGATAATTAAATACCGCAACTGATCACTGAATACTACAACTGATCACTAAATACTGCAACTGATCACTGAATACTGCAACTGATCACTGAATACTGCAACTGATCACTGATCACTGAATACTGAATACTGAATACTATTCCCCCAAACCAAGAGTCGCCATAATAGGATAATGATCTGAATAATGCTCATCATTATAAGCTTTAAAACCATTAACAGAAAACACTTCATCGGCAAAAATGAAATCAATTTGTATTGGGAAAAATTTAAAATCATAAGTACGTCCAAACCCATTTCCGCCTTCTTTAAACGTATCGTTTAAATCACCTTTAATTTTTCTATAGACATAGGAAAAGGTGGTGTTATTAAAATCGCCGCAAATAATCATTTTATGTGTGCATTGTTTTTTATGCATTAAAAACAATTCCGTTTGAAACTGTTGCATCTTAAATGTTTCACCTATACGCTTAAAAAGACGCTCGGAATCTTCATTTTTAAGCGTTTCAACATTTGCATCTATACGTAACGATTCCAAATGAATATTATAAACTCTAAGCGTATCTGTCCCCTTTAAAATATCGACAAAAATAGCATTGTTACCTGTATCTGGGAACTCAATAGATCCCGAGTTTACAATGGGGTATTGCGAAAAAATAGCTTGTCCGTATTTTGTTTTTTTTCCTGAAAGTTTTTCATATTTATACTTAAAAAAAGAAAGATCAATATTTTTATGAGGATGATATTCTTGAATGCTTAAAATTTCAGGAGCTTCAGCTTTTATGAAATCAACAATTTTATTTTCAATATTTTTTTCAGGAATCCAATCGTATAAATTAAACAACCTAACATTGTAATTCATAACCTTAATATTATTCGGGCTTTCTATCTTTTTTGAAGATGAAAACTTATATAAAGAACCAAAAGAAATATAACCAATTAAGAGCACAAAAGATGATAATAGCAACTGCTTTTTAAGCTTCACTAACCAATATAAAAAGAATAATACATTAATTAATATTAAAAAGGAAACCCCCAAATTAAGTACCGATAAGATTGAAAATGTTTTGGGAGGTAAAAATGGTAAAGCAAATGAAAATAGCAGCAAAATTGCCACAATGGCATTTATGAAATAAATGATTTTATTTATAAAACTTAATTTTTTCATATTATCACATAAAGGCCATTTACCGATAAGCAAAATTCTATTTTGAATTCTCTATTCTTTTTATGCAAGCGTGTAGCAACCTTCGCTATAGAACGAATAGAATATCCGATAAATTAATTTTGTTCTGGATTAAGCTGATCAATTGAACCCTCTGAAATATTTAACACTTCTAAACACGAAGCCTTTAATTATTGAGAAGATAATTATAAAATTTTATTTGTAAGAATTTTTCGATTAAAAAATAAAATTATTCTTCCAAATACATCATCATAACGACGCACTTCTCTACCCTCTATTTAAACTATTTCCCTACTCTAAATAAAAATTCTTTTTCTTCGGCAGTTAGACTATCGTAACCACTTTTACTAATTTTATCTAGAATAATGTCTATTTTCTTCTGATTATTAAACTCTTTAAAATCGGCTTTATTATACCCTCCAACTTTCGATTTGTTCTTATGAACTGTTTTTAACGGTCCTTTTTTTCTTGATTTAAACATATTAAAAAAGGCATCCACAATGCTTTCAAAACCTCTGCCTATATCTTTCCCTTTCAATAATTGTTTTGCATAAAAATACCCCAATAATGCACCTCCTAAATGCGCTAAATTTCCACCAGAATTGCCTAATGGATTATTAATTCCAGAAAATACACCAATAACATCAAGTATAACAATAGCAATACCGATATACCATAGTTTTAAATTAAATGTAAAAAAACGCACCTCTTGACTTGGCATGTAAGCACAAAGAAAAATTAATATAGCTCTAACCGCAGCAGAAGCTCCTAACAATCGGGAGTTTGTTTGAAATACATTAGGAAATGTTGTATAGCATAGCATGTACAATAAACCACCTGCCATAGCACCTAAAAAATAGATATTTACTGCCATTTTAGGACTAAACAAGTTTAAAAACATACGCCCTATAAAATACAGCCATAACATGTTAAAGAAAAAATGCCAAAAATCATAATGTGAAAACGCATAGGTTATAATAGCCCATGGTTTTTCTATAAAATCAGAAAAATCACTTGGTAACACCAACCAATTTAAGCTTGTTTCTTTTGGAAGGTCTAAAACTTTAGTCAGTATATACCCTGACACAAAAACTATAGTATTAATGACTATAATCTTTTCCAAAACATTAAGTCTGGATAATTTCTCTTTTATGTCTTGAGAGAGCGAAGTCATTAATTCCAACGGTTTTTATTAAACTGCGTTTTTTTCCAATACCACATAATTAAAAAACCTGTTAAAGCACCTCCAACATGAGCAAAATGAGCTGTATTACTCGGACTAAAAAATGAGTGTCCTGTAATACCTGAAATTAAATCCAAAATAATAATACCAGGAATAAAATATTTAGCTTTAATAGGGATTGGTAAAAAAATCATCATAAGTTCTGCATTAGGGTTCATCATACCAAATGCTGCTAGAACCCCCATAATACATCCTGAAGCACCTACCATTATATTTCTTGCTATAACATTCATATTAAAAAGAGATCTGAACTTAGCCTCATCAATCAAATTTGAATCAAAATTATACTCAGCTAAAAGTGGAGCCATCTCTCTACTCAAAATTTCACCTTTTATATATTGGCCATCACTTGCATCAATCGAAATAATTTTATTCAATAATTCACTTCCCATATTCAAACTCTCTATTTCTTTAAGTAAAGGATAAAAATCAATGTAATAATACCCAACTTGTAAAGCTACAGCTCCCAACCCAGCTGAAAAATATATAAACAAAAAGCGTTTGGAGCCTAAAGCCTGTTCTACTGGCGAGCCAAACATCCAAAGTGCAAACATATTAAATAAAAGATGCGTAATACTCAAATTATTCATATCTGCTCCACCATGCATAAACATATGTGTGATAATCTGCCAAGGTTGAAATGCTTCACTTTTTGGAAAATGCATAGCAAACCAATCATAAAAAACACCATTCATAATAGCCAAAGTACCTATAAACATAATCACATTAATGATTATTAAATGTTTAACGGTTTCTGAAATCCTCATCATAATCTATATAAATTTTTTATCTAACTCATCAACACTTAACGTAATAAATGTAGATCTGTTAGTAGGTGAAATATTTGGTTCTTTACAAGCAAATAATTTATTCACCAAATGTTCTTGTTCATCTTTTTGTAATGATTGCCCCGTTTTAATAGCCAAACTTTTAGCCATCGATTTTGCTAACAAATCGGTGGCGCTAAAATGGCTATCTGGCACTTCATTTTCTACATCACTAATTAATTGTTCTAAAATAATAGATACTTCACTTTCTGGAACCGATACGGGAACACCTGTAATTTCCAAAGATTCATCGTTGAATTTAGAAAATACAAATCCTGTATTTTCTAAATCGTCTTTTAACTGATTTACTATGGTAATTTCTTGTGTTGAAAAATGTAGTTGAAGCGGAAATAATAATTGCTGACTTACCGCTTCTTTAATCGTCATATTTTTAAGAAACTCTTCATATAAAATACGTTGGTGAGCGCGATGTTGATCTATAACTAACATACCCGATTTAATGGTACTTACAATATATTTATTATGTAGTTGATAGGTTGTATTGACACTTTCTATTTGTTTTTCATCATTAAAAATAGAAGGTGCAGATTCTTCACTTTCAAAATGGACTTCACTAAAATCCTGGTGTGTTTTGGTGCCTTTAGATTCTAATCCAACATATAAACTTTCCCAATTTTCAGCAGGTTCTTTTTTATAAGACACTGCTCTAGCTTTAGATTCTGATTCTTCCTGAAAAGGATTAAAACTTCTATCTACTTCTACTTTAGGCACACTTGCACCACTATTTTTATAATCATATGGCGTGTCAAGGTTTGGATCACGTTCAAAATCTAAAACAGGTGCTATATTAAATTGACCTAAACTATGCTTAACTGCAGAACGCAACAAGGCATACAACGTATGCTCATCATCAAACTTAATCTCTGTTTTTGTTGGGTGTATATTAATATCAATTGTTTGTGGATCTACTTCCAAGTTTAAAAAATAGCTTGGATGTGTACCACTTTTTAATAAACCATCAAATGCCGAGGCAATAGCATGATTTAAATAAGCACTTTTAATAAAGCGATTGTTTACAAAAAAATACTGCTCGCCTCTTGTTTTCTTAGCAAATTCTGGCTTGCCTACAAATCCTGAAATTTTAAGAACCTCGGTATCCTCTTCCACAGGTACCAGTTTTTCATTCGTTTTATTTCCAAAAATATTTACAATGCGTTGCCTATAGTTACTAATTGGCAGATTAAAAGATTCGCTTCCATTATTATATAAAGCAAAACTAATATTAGGATGTGCTAACGAGACACGATGAAATTCATCAATAACATGGCGTAATTCAACCGTATTCGATTTTAAAAAATTACGTCGTGCAGGAATATTAAAAAACAGATTTTTCACAGAAATAGAAGTCCCTTTTGGTGTAACTATAACTTCTTGAGACACGATATTACTACCTTCAATTTCAATAGTAGTACCAACATCATCCTGTTCCTGTTTTGTTTTTAATTCTACGTGCGCAATCGCAGCGATACTTGCTAAAGCTTCACCACGGAATCCTTTAGTATGCAATTGAAATAAATCATCGGCTGTTCGAATTTTAGAAGTCGCATGGCGTTCAAAGCTTAAGCGGGCATCTGTAGCACTCATTCCCTTGCCATCATCAATAACTTGCACCAATGTTTTTCCAGCGTCTTTTACAATAAGTTTAATAGTTGAAGCTCCTGCATCAATAGCATTTTCAAGTAGCTCTTTCACAACTGATGCTGGGCGTTGTACAACTTCTCCTGCGGCTATTTGATTAGCTACATGATCGGGTAAAAGCTGGATAATGTCTGCCATGTATTACTTTGAAAAGAATATAGATAAATCGAAATCGATGATAAAAAGAAATATTAAAATAAGAACACCAACAATTATTAAAACACGTTTGTTAACTTCTTGATCTGGATTGTTTTTTAAATCATCTAAAGCATTATTGATTTTTGTTTTTAAACCTTTATTACTACCAACTGTCGTTCTATGTTCATCAAACTTATGTTTAATTTCAAAAGGATTTCCTTCGCCTTTATCATCAAAATAACGTGGTGTGTAACTAAATTTTTTGTTTTTCCGTAATTTTAAAATTCCCATAATTCCTAAGCTTTAAGGTTACATGTATTTTTTCTCTAATACATACATACAAAGCAATAATAATACCAAAACTAAAATTAAAGTTTTCACTGGTAAGGCGCCTTTAACTCGAACCTTATTTCCTCTTTGTCGTTTCAATTTTGAAACAAAACCTTTAGAATCAAAATTATCTTCTAAATCCGAATCGGTTTGATTTTCCTTAGAAAATCTAGGTTCATATTTAAAGGCTCTATTTTTACGCTGTTTAAACAAAATCTATAATGCTCTTTTTATAATAAACTAATCTAGACTTTTTATAAATTATTTAAAATTGTATTTTATTTTTATATTTCATCTAAAAACAAAACTTAATTTCTCTCTTAAACCAAAAAGATCAAAAAGATCAAGACTAGTTCATCAAAAATACTTAAAAATAGGCAGAAAACTGGCGTTGAAAAGCCAAAAATTGTTAACAAAACCTTATGACTAAGCCACACATAAAATTATGGCATCATTACTAAAGGGAAGTAACTGTAATAATCTTTTCATTTAAACAAACTATGATACTTCGTCTCCGCTCAACATAGTCTATAATAATAAAAAATAAAACTCGCTGTGATATATTTAATTAAGCTTAATGGGGTAATAATTACTATTAACCGCTACTGAATACTAAACTAACTATTATTACGCAGTTCAGCCATTTTAATAGCAGCAACAGCAGCTTCTGTACCTTTATTGCCATGCTTACCGCCAGAACGCTCTACGGCTTGTTGCATAGTATTGTCTGTAAGTACACAGAATATTACAGGTGTTTCTTGAGTAACATTTAAGTCTTTTATTCCTTGGGATACTGCTTCACAAACAAAATCGAAATGTTTTGTTTCACCTTGTATAACGCTACCAATGGCAATAACAGCATTTACCGCTTGTTCTTGCATTTTTTTACAACCATAGATGAGTTCATAACTACCAGGAACATCCCATCTAATAATATTATTTGGCAACACACCGTTCTCTATCAAAGTATTATAAGCACCTTTATAAAGACCTTCGGTAATGGTATCATTCCACTCTGAAACAACAATCCCAAACCGAAATTTATTCGCGTTTGGGATTGTTGTTTTATCGTAATCGGATAAGTTTTTATTTTCCGTAGCCATATTATTTATTTGCCAATACTTGAGCTTTACCTATAAATACATCTACTTTAGAAGCTTCATTTGAAGCAGGAAAATCTTCTTTAACTCTTTTAAAATAAGTCAATGCTTTATCTGCTTTTCCTAAATCTAAAGCAATAGTACCTGCTTTAAACAAATACATTGGTGTTGTATATTCGTTATTGCGCATTTCAGCAGCTTGCTCATAATAACCTAAAGCTTCGTCTACCTGATTTAATTGCACAAAAGCATCACCAATATTTCCTTTTGCTATAGGTGCTAATATTTCATCATCACTTTTAAAATTCTCTAAATGCTCAACTGCTTTTTTATAATCTTTTAATCTTAAATAAGCAGTACCTGCATAATAACTTGCTAAATTAGCAGAAGGTGTACCACTGTATTCTTCAATGATATCTAACATACCAAATTTTCCTTCTCCACCATTTAAAGCCAAATTATACAATGAGTCTTTTTCAGCACCAACGACTGCTTGATCAAAATATTTTTGTGCTTGAAACATATCATTCATTGCTGATATTTGCTTAGGCTTCGCTATAAATTCTTTATAACCTAAAGATCCTAAAACAATAACGGCAACTAGTCCAATAATTATATAAATATATTTCTGATTCTTTTCAACAAATGCTTCTGTTTTTGAAGCAGTCTCATCTAGCGTATTAAAAACTTCTGCTGTAGTAGAGTCCGTTTCAATGTTTTGTTCTTTCTCTATTTTATTTTTTGGTTTGTACCCTCTTTTATTATATGTAGCCATCTATTCTTTCTATATTAATGCGCCGCAAAAATATAATTTTTCTTCATAACTAAAAGGGTATTTATTTGATATTTTTCAATAATTTGCACTTCTTTTTAAAGAGTTTAGCAACAAAACAGCCTTTAAGTCGCTTTTTATATGATTTTAAAATCACTTTCATTACTTAATTATAAAAACTTTGACAGTAAATCATTTACTTTCAACGATAAAATTAACTGCATAGTTGGTAATAATGGTATTGGAAAGACCAATGTGCTAGATGCTATTTATCATTTATCCTTTGGTAAAAGTTATTTTAACCCAGTGGCAACTCAAAATATAAAGCACAATGAAGATTTTTTCGTTATAAATGGGGATTATGAAAAGGAGGATAAAATCGAAAAAATAATTATCAGTCTAAAACGAGGTAAAAAAAAAGTTATTAAACGCAATGCCAAGGCTTATGAAAAATTTAGTGAACATATTGGTTTTTTACCTTTAGTAATTATTTCACCAGCCGATAGAGATTTGATTACAGAAGGCAGTGATACCCGACGAAAGTTTATAGACAGTGTCATTTCACAAAGCGACAAAACCTATCTAGGCCATTTAATTAATTATAATAAAATACTTGTGCAACGTAATGCGCTACTAAAATACTTTGCCTTAAATCACACTTTTAATAATGATACGCTTGAGGTATATAATAATCAATTAACAGAATATGGCACGCATGTTTTTGAAAAACGAGATGCTTTTTTAAAGGAATTTATCCCCATATTTAAGTCGCGTTACGAGGCTATTAGTAATGGCAATGAAACTGTTAATTTAAAATACCATAGCCATTTATTTGAACAAGATTTAAATACGCTTTTAAAAAATATAATCAACAAAGACAAGGCATTACAATACACAAGTGTTGGTATTCACAAAGATGATTTACATTTTAATATTGAAGGACATCCTATTAAAAAATTCGGAAGTCAAGGTCAACAAAAATCATTCTTAATTGCTTTAAAATTGGCTCAGTTTGACTTTATAAAAGCGCAAAGCGGTGTAAATCCTATTTTATTACTGGACGACATTTTTGATAAATTAGATGAACATCGTGTGTCTCAAATTATTAAATTAGTAGATGATGAAAATTTCGGACAGTTATTTATAAGTGATACCCATGCGGAGCGTACAGAAGCAGCAGTAAAGCAAGTACATCAATCTTATGAAATTTTCAAACTGTAAATTTAATGAGTTTAGAAGCCCACTATACAAATCTCTACAAAGAATCCATTGAAAAAATTTCTAATGATGATTATCAAGTTGATGATTTAATCCATTCGTCTTCAGATAACAGGTTTGGTATAACACTTTTAGCCAGACCTTCAGAGAAAGTTAAAAATGAAATCCAAAAGTTTCTTAATAAACTTAAAATTATAGAGCCTGATCAATATTATTACACAAATTCGGACATTCATATTACTGTGATGTCTATAATATCATGCTACAATGGTTTTAAATTAGAGAATATTGAACTATCTGAATACATTAAATGCGTTAACGATTGTTTAACAACTGACGATTTCAATATTGAAATTAAATTTAAAGGTGTAACTGCATCACCCTCATGTATCATGATTCAAGGTTTTATGAACAACGAATCATTAAATAAAATAAGAAACAAACTAAGAAGCAACTTTAAAAACAGTACCTTAGAACAAAGTATTGACAAACGTTATTCTATACAAACAGCACACACTACAGTGGTTCGTTTTACAAAAAGATTAAGCGAAAAATCGGCTTTTTTAAATCTAATCGAGACCTATAAAAACCATGAGTTTGGCACTTTTAAAATTAAAATTTTAGAATTGGTATATAATGATTGGTATCAAAAAGAAAAGCATGTAAAAAAATTATTTGAATTCGACATCTAAAATCCATACCAAAACAAACCATGGCAAAGCGAAACAACGAACATATTAGTATCCAAGACGCATTAAAAGAATTTGTAGAAACCAATAAATTGGAAAAAGGTCTTAATAAAGTTAATGTCGCAGACGCGTGGGCAAATCTTATGGGTAATGGTGTAAATAATTATACCACATCGGTAAACTTAGAACGAGATACGCTTTATGTGCAGCTAACTTCTAGTGTTCTAAGAGAAGAGTTAAGTTATGGTAAACAAAAAATAATCAATATGCTTAACGAAGAGCTAGGCAAAGAAATCATTAAAAAACTGGTACTCCGATGATTACGAAATCAAATTTTATGTAAAAATTTTATACAAAATTTAAAAGCTATTATTTTTTGTCTTATATTTGTGACTTAATTTTTTATAAAACATAACATGAGTAAAGGTACCGTAAAATTTTTCAATGACTCTAAAGGTTTTGGATTCATCGTTGAAGACGACAACAACAAAGAACATTTTGTACACATTTCAGGACTTATCGATGAAATTCGTGAAGGTGATGCAGTAGAATTCGATCTACAAGAAGGTAGAAAAGGATTAAACGCCGTAAACGTAAAAGTAATCTAATACATATACTTTAACAATTACAATTAAAAGTCTATCATTCATTTGATAGACTTTTTTTGTTGATTTTTACTTCTAAAACAAAATTAGATGTAAAACAAATGGCTTATAAAATTATTTGGTAGTATATTTGTAGTAATATATAACTAATTCAATATTAAAGATATGAGTAAAGGTACCGTAAAATTCTTCAATGACTCTAAAGGTTTCGGATTTATCACTGAAGATGACAACAACAAAGAACATTTTGTACACATTTCAGGACTTGTCGATGAAATTCGTGAAGGTGATGCAGTAGAATTTGATCTACAAGAAGGCAAAAAAGGATTAAACGCCGTAAACGTAAAAGTAATCTAATACATATACTTTAACAATTACAATCTCAAGTCTATCATCTATTTGGTAGACTTTTTTTGTGGATTAACTTTACATTCATTTAATCTATCATATTTTCTTATATCATGTAACTATTTTGTCAATAGAATCGTCTTAGTAAAAACATTTATCAATCAAAATAATCTAAGATGACGAAAACAATTCTTTTATTCGTTAGCCTGTTACTATACACAGTGCTTTTAAATTCTCAAAACCAAAACAAGTTTGATCAAAAATTAGAAACTACTATCACACATCACGATAGTATATTTTGGAAGGGATTTAATACTTGTAATTTAGAAATATTAAAAAGTTATATATCAGATGATTTAGAATTTTATCATGACAAAAATGGATTAACAAAAGGCGCAGAAACATTTTTAAAAATATCAAAGAAAAATTTGTGCAGCTCGAGAGAAAACTGGAAGCTAAGAAGGAAAGCTATTGAAGGGAGTATAAAAATATATCCTATAAATAATTACGGAGCCATTATATCTGGTGACCACCAATTCTATATCACCGAACATAACAAACCTGAATACCTAGATGGAGTTGCTAAATTTACGCATGTATGGCGTTTAAAAGATGGTCTATGGAAAATGACACGTGTTTTGAGTTATGACCATAAAGCTCCACCTCAAAACACTGATAAAAAAGAAATCTTATTACCAAACAATTTGCTTAATACCTTTACTGGTGAATATCTGGCGCCAAATTCAGGCACTGTAATAATTACTAAAAAGGATGCTAAGCTTCAAATTAAAGCTGGCGACATGCTAGTTACTGCTCACCCCCTGTCTAAATCACTATTTTTTAGTAAAGAAGCTCCTTTAACTTTTGAGTTTATTAAAGACCATAAAGGAAACGTTTTAAAAATGATTATTAGAGAGCAAGGTAACATAGTCGAAGAAGCTTTAAAAAAATAATTGCAACCTGTTTTTTAAACAAAAAAACCGCAACAATGTTGCGGTTTTTTCTTTATTTATATGTTTTGACGTTTTAAAACATCTCTCTTCCAGAAAAATGAAAAGCACCCTCTATAGCTGCATTATCATCACTATCACTACCATGCACAGCGTTTTCTCCAATAGAGGCTGCATATAATTTACGAATAGTACCTTCTGCTGCATCAGCTGGGTTTGTTGCTCCTATTAATGTTCTAAAATCTTCAACAGCATTGTCTTTTTCCAAAATAGCCGCAACAATAGGACCTCGAGTCATATATTCAACCAAATCTGTAAAAAATGGACGTTCGTTATGTATTGCATAAAATGCTTCAGCATCAGCTTTTGTCATTTGTGTTAATTTCATTGCTACGATTCTAAACCCTGAAGCTGAAATTTTTTCTAAGATTGCACCAATATGCCCTTTTTCAACAGCATCTGGCTTAAGCATTGTAAATGTTCTATTTGTTGCCATTTGATTATTTTAATTTTGGTGCAAAAGTAACGTATTTCTAATTAAAAACAACCATTAAATCATAAACCTATATTATGCTTCAAAAAATCTATTGTATCTTCGTCAACTATGAATAAGCACGATATTTCAAGCATAAAACAACTACTATCTTCAAAAAAAAAGATTGTAATTGTACCACACAAAAACCCAGATGGTGATGCTATTGGTTCTACACTTGGTTTATACCACTATCTTATAAAAAGCAACCACCAAGTACATGTTTTAGTACCTAATGACTACCCTACTTTCTTAAAATGGATTCCAGGAAATGATCTCATATTAAAATATGATTCTCAGCCTCAAGAATGTGATACATTAATTGAAACTGCAGATATTTTATTCACTTTAGACTTTAATGCTTTTCACAGAACTGGTAATATGGAATCTGTATTAGCAGAAAGTAATGCTTTAAAAATTATGATTGATCATCATCAAGCACCTGATGATTATGCTACATACATGTTTAGTGATGTTACTATGAGTTCTACTTGTGAAATGATATATCATTTTATTGATATGTTAGGTGATGCCAATCTAATTGACACTAGCATTTCTACTTGTTTGTATGTTGGTATCATGACAGATACAGGTTCTTTCAGGTTTTTATCTACCACCAGTAAAACCCATCAAATAATAGCTCAACTCATTGAAAAAGGAGCTAATAACACAGAAATTCATAATAATGTTTATGATACTAACAGTTATGAACGCTTACAACTCCTAGGGTGTGCACTAAGCAACTTAAAAGTTGTTCCAGAATCAAGAGCAGCATACATAACACTTTCTCAAGAAGAATTATATAGATACGATTATAAAAAAGGGGACACTGAAGGTATTGTAAATTATGCTTTATCTTTAAAAAACACGATACTCGCTGCTATTTTTATTGAAGATAAGCAAGAAGGTATTATAAAAATTTCATTACGCTCAAAAGGAAATTTTTCTGTTAACGAATTATCAAGAACACATTTTAGTGGAGGTGGTCATACCAATGCAGCTGGTGGAAAAAGTGATTTGTCATTAGAAGATACAGTTGCTAAATTTATTAGTATATTGCCTAGTTATAATAAAGCCCTAAATAATGAATAAGCTACTAACATTTGCCTTAGTTTTACTAGCATTAAACTGCAAAACTCCCGAAGCACGACGCCCAGTTTCAGTGAAAACAGGCTCTTTTATAGATGCTTCAGTAGAACGAAATAAAAAACGCTTTGCTCAAGAACAAATTTCTATAGAGAAAGTTATGAAAGAGCAAGGTAATAACTATATCGCTTCAGAGAGTGGCTTTTGGTACTACTACAACAATAAAATAGAAATAGATACTTTAAAAACACCTCTTTTTGGAGATGTTATAAACTACAATTATAATGTAAAAGCATTAAATGGCATCTTAATATACTCAAAAGAAGAGCTTAAAACACAAAACTATGCTATGGATAGAGAAGAATTATTTACTGGTTTACGAGAAGGTCTAAAACTAATGAAAACTGGTGAAACTGCTACCTTTATCTTCCCTTCACAAAAAGCATACGGTTATTATGGTGATGAAAATAAAATAGGTAGTAATACCCCCATAATTTGTGAAGTTACAGTAAATTCTATTACCCAAAATCAAACTAATTAAAAATGAGTCTTTTAAAAAACGCAATCAAAATTTCATTAATTACTTTTTCAATAATTTTAGCTTCATGCAAAGCACAATATCCAGACCTCGAAGATGGGTTGTATGCAGAAATTGTAACCTCAGAAGGTATTATGGTCGCAAAATTAGCACATGAAAAAGCCCCAATCACAGTTGCAAACTTTGTTTCATTAGCAGAAGGTACTAATACGATGGTAGATAGTATTTATAAAGGAAAAAAATTCTATAACGGACTTATTTTTCATCGCGTCATTAATGAATTTATGATACAGGGAGGAGACCCTACTGGTACTGGTTCTGGAAGTCCTGGATATAAATTCATGGATGAATTTCATCCAGATTTAAAACATGATAAACCAGGTATTTTATCTATGGCAAACTCTGGACGTAATACAAATGGTAGTCAATTTTTTATTACTGAAATTCCAAAACCTCATTTAGATAATGGCTATAATATTTTTGGTGAGTTAATTATTGGAATAGACATTCAAGATAGTATTTCTAATGTAAAAACCGCTGGTGGCAATAAACCTATAGAAGATGTGGTTATAAAAGAGCTGAACATTATTAGAAAAGGAAAAGAGGCTAAATCTTTTGATGCTCCAAATATATTTAATAATCATTTCGCTGTAGCAGAACGCAAAGAAAAAGAAAAAAAAGCTAAAATAGCAGCTATTCTAAAAGCATCTAAAGACAAGTTTGATGAGCAACGAGCCAAGGCTATTACATTACCATCTGGTTTACAATATATCATTACAGAAAAAGGCACTGGAAAAAAATTGCCAGAAAATGCTAAAGTACTAACTCATTACGCCGTATATTTTGAAAGTGGAAAACTACTTCAAACCAGCAAATTAGAAACTGCCGAAGCTTTAGGTGTCGTAAATGAAAAACGCAAAGCTGCAAACGGATACCAACCCATTAATGCAGATATTAGTCCAGATGCTGAAATGATTTCTGGTTTCAAGGAAGGTTTAAAACAATTAAGCGTTGGAGATAAGGCCACTTTATTTATCCCTTACCATTTGGCTTATGGAGAAGCAGGAGGCAGAGGTATTCCTGCAAAATCCAATATCATTTTTGAAGTCGAAATTCTAGAGCTTTTAAAGTAAAAAATAAAACATATGCATGCATTAAAATTTGATTGGAACCCTATAACTGGAATTGACATTATTGGAAACTTCAAACTGCACTTTTACAGCCTTATGTGGGTCGTTGCCTTTATTATAGGCTGGTATATTATGAAGCGTATTTTTACTAAAGAAAAAATATCTTTAGACTACTTAGATCCTTTATTTATTTATACAGTACTCGCAACTATGCTAGGCGCGCGTTTAGGGCATGTTTTATTTTATCAATCGGAATTAATATCGCAAGACTTTTTTAGTATTTTCCTTCCTTTTAAGTTTAAAGGTGGTTTTGAATTCACTGGTTTTCAAGGATTGGCAAGTCACGGTGCTGCAATTGGTATTATAATAGGCATGTATTTATATCGTAAAAAATATAAATACAAATCATTACTATGGGTGTTAGACCGTGTCGTTATATCGGTTGCTTCTGGAGCCGTTTTTATCAGAATTGGAAATTTTATCAATTCTGAAATTATTGGAAAAGTTACTGAATCTAATTTAGGGGTTCGCTTCATTCAAGATCAATACCATAAAGGGCAAATCACACAACTTACAGGTATTAAAGAGGTTCAAAAAGCTTATAATGCTGTAACCGATAACCCGCAATTTACAGAACTACTAGAAAAAGTACCCTATAGACACCCATCACAATTATATGAATCTTTTTGCTATATTTTTGTATTCTTAATTCTATGGTATTTCTATTCAAAAACTAAAAAAAGAGAACAAACTGGTTTTCTATTTGGATTGTTTTTAATCTTATTATGGACCATTCGTTTCTTTGTTGAGTTCACAAAAGAACCACAAGGTGAAGAATACATTAATTGGGCTAATTTAAACACTGGACAATGGCTTAGTATCCCATTTGTTCTCATTGGCTTATATTTTATGTTTGTTTATAAACCAAAAACAACTGTTAAATAAGATGTTACTTAGACGTTCCTATTTATTTGCTTTTATAATTTTAAGTGGTTTTATTTTAAGCCTATCGTCTTGTAAAGAAGACAAAAAAGTTATAAAACAAACAGAAGTTACTTTTAAAAAAGAGGGGGTACTTACTATTTTTAAGTCTGTTGATTCCACACAAGTAAAATTAGACATCGAAATAGCAGATACAGATTTTGATATTCAAACTGGACTAATGTACAGAAACTCTATGGATACAAAACAAGGTATGTTGTTTGTTTTTGATGATCTTAAAAAGCGTTTCTTCTACATGAAGAATACCAAAATACCTTTAGATTTAGTTTTCATAAACGAAAACAAAAACATAGTGAGCTTTCAAAAAAATGCTAAACCATTTGATGAAAGCTCATTACCATCTAATTTTCCTGCAAAATATGTCTTAGAAATTAATGCTGGCCTGGTTGATACCTGGTCCCTTTCTGTTGGTGATAGCATAAACTATACTAAACACTAATTCAAACTTGCCAAACTGGCTTTAAGTGTTTCAATTTTTGCTAAAGCGTCTGCCTCTTTTTTCTTCTCACTAGCAACGACCTGTTCTGGTGCACCAGCAACAAAACGTTCGTTAGAGAGTTTCTTTTGCACAGATTTTAAAAAGCCTTCTGTATAATTTAGTTCTTCTGTTAGTTTTTTAATTTCTGCTTCAACATCAATACTACCAGCCATAGGCACAAAATACTCATTAGATTTTACTCTAAAAGTTAAAGCACCATCAATAGCTTTAGAAACATAATCGATAGCTTCTAAATTTCCTAATTTAGAAATAATACTATCGAATGTCTTATTTGCATTTTCATTATTAATTATAGAAAACCCGATAGCATCTTTAAAAGCTATATTTTTTTGCTTTCTAATATTTCTTATCCCAGAAATAACTTCCGAAGCAAATTCAAACTCATTAATTAAAACCTCATTAACAGGTTTAGATTCTGGCCATTTAGAAACAATTAAAGCTTCTTCGGGAGTTCTCTCTGCTATGTAATGCCAAATATCTTCCGTTAAAAATGGCATGAAAGGATGTACTATTTTTAAATTATCTTCAAAAATGGCAATAACACTTTTTAAGGTTTTAGCATCTATGGGTTGTTGATATCCTGGTTTAATCATTTCTAAGAACCACCCGCAGAAATCATCAAAAATAAGTTTATAAATAGCCATCAAAGCATCACTCAATCTATACTTACTAAAATGATCTTCTATCTCAATTAAAACTTTCTGAAATTTAGATTCGTACCAATCGATAGCAATTTTACTTGATTCAGGTTGTTGTATACTTTCATCAACTTCCCATCCATCAACTAAACGATAAGCATTCCAAATTTTGTTTCCAAAACCTTTTCCTTGTTGGCAAAGTGTTTCATCAAACATTAGATCGTTTCCTGCAGCAGAACTCAATAGCAATCCAACACGAACACCACCTGCACCATAGGTTTCTATAAGTTTTAAAGCATCTGGTGAATTACCAAGTTGTTTAGACATTTTACGGCGTTGCTTATCGCGAACTAAACCTGTTAAATATACATTGCTAAATGGTTTCTCATCTTTATACTCATAACCTGAGATGATCATACGTGCTACCCAAAAGAATAAAATATCTGGACCTGTCACCAAATCATTTGTTGGGTAATAGTATTTAATATCTTTATTTTCTGGATTTCTTATCCCATCAAAAACACTTATTGGCCATAACCATGAGCTAAACCAAGTATCTAAAGCATCTGTTTCTTGTTTTAAGTCTTCTTTTCTTAAATGAACATTTTTAGCTTTAACCCTAGCTAGGTCTATTGCTATATCTATATTTTCTGCAACTACAAAATCTTCTTTACCATCACCATAGTAATACGCTGGAATTTGTTGCCCCCAAAGCAACTGACGTGAAATATTCCAATCACGAATATTCTCCATCCAATGACGGTATGTGTTTTCGAATTTTTTAGGAAATAAATTAATTTCAGAATCTTCACCTAAAACCGCTTTAATTGCAGGTTTTACCAAATCTTCCATTTTTAGAAACCACTGATCACTTAAACGTGGTTCTATAACAGCTTTTGTTCTTTCAGATGTTCCTACTTTATTAATATGGGTTTCTGTCTTAACTAAAACACCTGTTTCTTCTAATTCTTTAGCAACCGCTTTTCTGGCTACAAAACGGTCTTGACCTTCAAAATGCAATCCAAAACTATTTAAAGAAGCATCTTCATTAAAAATATCTACAACATCAAGCTTATGTTTGTCTCCTAAATTCTTGTCATTTTCATCATGTGCTGGTGTCACTTTAAGACAGCCAGTACCAAACTCAACATCTACATAATCGTCCGCAATAATAGGAATAACTCTATTACAGATTGGTACAATGGCCTTTTTTCCACGTAAGTGTGCAAACCTTTCATCATTTGGATTAATACAAATTGCTGTATCCCCAAAAATAGTTTCAGGACGAGTTGTAGCTATAGTCAAAGTATCATCACTCCCTTCTATTTTATATTGAAGATAATACAAATTCCCTTGACGTTCTTCATGAATAACTTCTTCATCAGACAGGGTCGTTTTTGCTTCAGGATCCCAGTTTACCATGCGGTAACCACGATAAATCAAGCCTTTATTATGCAAATCTACAAATACCTTGATGACAGCTTCGCTCATATCATCATCCATAGTAAACTTAGTACGTTCCCAATCACAAGAACATCCTAATTTTTTAAGCTGTTCTAAAATAACGCCTCCGTATTCATGAGTCCAATCCCAGGCATGTTCTAAAAAGGCTTCACGGGATAAATCGTTTTTATCAATTCCTTGCGCTTTTAATTTAGCTACAACCTTAGCCTCTGTAGCAATCGATGCATGATCTGTACCTGGTACCCAACAAGCATTTTTGCCTTGCAGACGTGCACGACGAATCAACACATCTTGAATGGTATTATTAAGCATGTGCCCCATATGTAAAATCCCAGTTACGTTTGGTGGAGGTATTACAATAGTATATGGTTCTCTTTCATCTGGCTCTGAATGAAAATAATTGTGCTTCATCCAGTAATCATACCACTTACTTTCTACCTGATTTGCCTCATATTTTGAAGGTATTTGCATACTTTGGAATAGTTTTTGAACATTGATGTGCAAAAGTACTTATATTTCTTTTTCTGTGAAATGAGCATGGCTATTAATTTTATTAATAAATAGAATTTTAATATGCATATTATATCTAACAGTAAAAAAGGACTATTAATAAATGAAAGTTATAATAGTTGTCATAAAATAAATGATTATTGAATATTTTAACAAAAAATAAGCTTATTTGAGAAAAGTTGTACGTACTTTTAACTTTGTTGTATATGTTAACATACCTGCATTATGTCTAATATTTTTGTAGATTGTAGAAAAAGTAAGTATGTTTGGCATGAAATTAGAAATAAAAAAACGAGCATTTTTAAGCTTTTAATTATAGTTCAAAATGTTCAATATTTGACCTTATAAAACAATAAAAAATAGACAAATGAAACAATTATTTACAATTTTATTTATCGGATTAATCAGTTTATCGATAAACGCTCAAGATAAAGTAGCGAAAATAGAATTTAAATCTGATACGATCGATTACGGAACAATTGAAAAAGGATCAAATGGTGTGCGTGTTTTTAAATTCACAAATACTGGTGACGCACCTCTTATAATTTCTAAAGTGTCATCTAGTTGTGGTTGTACAATTCCAAAAAAACCAAAAGATCCTATATTACCAGGGCAAGCAGGAGAAATAGAAGTTAAGTATGACACAAATAGAGTAAATCCTATTAGAAAAACAATAACTGTGATTTCTAACGCAGAAACACCTACTGTAGCTTTAAAAATTAAAGGCTTAGTTGTTGACTCTAGTAAGAAGAATGTTTTAGAAAAGAAAGATAAAAGTATTGTTCAGCAATAAAACTCTTTATAAAAAATAAAAAAAGCCTAAACTTAAATTAGTTTAGGCTTTTTTATTGAAAAAGGTTTTCTAAATAAAACTCAAAAGTTAAAACCTTATTATTTCTTTCAACTTTTAATTTTATACGCTTGCCTGAATCACCATAAAACATCATAATTAATTCTTGTAATTTAAAATGATACGCGTTTTTATTATTTATACCCAAAATAATGTCCCCCTTAAGTAAGCCTGCTTTTTTAGCAGGAGAATTTTCTCTTAATTCCACTATAGCATACGCTGGTTTTAATGATAATTTATATTCAGGATTTATTATAATTCTTGTGCCTTCCTGTTCTTGGAAACTTCCATAATTTGAATCATTCCTTGTAAAATCATCTCGCTCTTTTATTAATCTAAGACCATTGTGAGCTAACTCTATACCACTTTTGTTGTATTGAAATTTCTCATTGAAATAATGATTCTTAGTTAAAGTAATTACTGCCCTTCGATAATCAAAAATAATATTAAAACGTTTTAAAATATTACCTGACAAGCTGCCATTACGTCCCTTAAGTTTTCTTGCATGTGCTATATATGCTGAATCAGGATACGAAACATTTACTTTATTGAGTTCAAAGTTTTTTAAAGAAAAACTTTGAATCTTCGAGCGTTTCCCATAAACACTTCCACTCAAACCATGACCAAGAAAATCATAAAAATATTTGTTACTGGATTTAATCCCTAAAGAATCATCTTCAAACAACCATAAAGCGTCACTGCTCCCAGAATCTATTAACAATTTAACAGGCGTTTTTTTCCTATTTATCGTGACATCGACATTTATATATGGTTTATTATTATAAAACTCTAAATTAAGTCTTTCACATTTCTTACATTTCTTATACGTATACGTTTCTGGCTTTGTTAATTTTAAGATCTTTTTTGAATAGTTTATTTCAACGACTAAGTCCTTAAACAAATCAAAACCAATAATCCCATGAACGGGAAAACCTAATCTGGGAGCAAAATTGAGATTAGAATCATAAACCGCATACAAATCCTGATTTAATTTAATAGCTGCTCCAATTTTAAAAACGTTATTTCTAGATTTTAGTGCTTCTACAGATTCCCCTTCTCCTAGACCTCTTAAAAAAATGGTCTCGGTATCTTTTATTTTTAGTGTATCTGATACATTCAAAAAATTAAAAATAATAGGTTTACTCACACCTGTATCTAACAAAAATGATAGGTTAACACCGTTAACTTCAACTGGAATTATAATTAGATTGTTTATTAATTTGAATTTAATCTTATCAGATTGTTTTTTATTTTGAACAATAAACTTCCCCTGAGAAAAACTAAGATTACTAAAGCAAAAAAATATTAAAATAAGAGTTAACAGATTTTTAATTGAAGAGAACACAATTTTCATAGAATGAATTTACGAATCTTTTAGTCAACTTGATTATTTAGTATTGCTTTTTAAAAAAACTTTAAGATAATTTTCTCAACTTTGCAGCTTAATTTATTATATGCCTAAAATATCTAAAAAAGGACGGCAAATGCCTGCATCTCCAATACGTAAGTTAGTTCCTTATGCAGAAGAAGCTGTAAAAAAAGGAAAAAACATATATTACTTGAATATTGGGCAACCAGATATTAAGACCCCTAAAATTGCTTTACAAGCAGTAAAAGAAAGCAATATAGATATCATAGCATATTCAAGATCGGAAGGCTCTGATTTATACAGACAAAAAATCTCGGCATATTATTCTAAACATAATATTGACGTTACTCAAGATGATATTGTAGTTACAACTGGAGGTAGTGAAGCACTTTTCTTTGCTTTTGGAAGTATTATGGATGTAGATGATGAGATTATCACGCCCGAGCCATTTTATGCTAATTACACTGGGTTTTCTACTGCATCTGGAGTAAAAATAGTTCCCGTAATTTCTAAGATTGAGGACAATTTTGCTTTACCTCCTATTGAAGCATTTGAAAAGTTAATTACGCCTAAAACAAAGGCTATTTTAATTTGCAACCCAGGGAACCCCACAGGCTATTTATATTCTAAAGAAGAAATACAAAAGTTAGCTGCAATTGTTAAAAAATATGATTTATTTTTAATTGCTGATGAAGTTTACCGTGAATTCACTTATGATGGAAATATACATTATTCCATCATGCAGGAAACGGGTCTTGAAGATCATGCCATTATGATTGACTCTGTCTCTAAGAGATATAGTATGTGTGGCGCAAGAGTTGGGTGCCTTGTATCAAAAAACAAAACACTGTTGCAAACCGTTTTAAAGTTTGCTCAAGCACGTTTAAGTCCGCCAACACTGGCACAAATTGCTAGTGAAGCTGCTTTAGAAACACCACAAAGTTATTTTGATGATGTTATTGAAGAATATGTAGAAAGAAGAAATACTTTAATTACAGAATTACAAAAAATAGATGGCGTTAAAGTAGCAAAGCCTAAAGGCGCTTTTTATTGTATTGCAGAACTTCCTATAAAAAATTCTGATGATTTTGCACAATGGCTTTTAGAAGATTTTGATGTAGATGGTGAAACCATAATGATTGCTCCTGCTGGTGGTTTTTATTCTACACCAGGAGTTGGCCTAAACCAAGTACGTATTGCTTACGTACTTAAAAAAGAAAGCTTGATAAAAGCAGTTAATATTTTAAAAGAGGCTTTAAAAGTTTACAATAATTAGTGCATATAAAACAAAACATATCTTTAAAATCATACAATACTTTTGGTATTGATGTCTTGGCAGATTTTTTTATTTCTGTTTCTAACGTTGATGAATTACAACAAGTTTTGGCTCTAAAAAGCCATCCTAACAAACTTATTTTAGGAGGTGGTAGTAATATGCTACTCACTAAAAATTTTAAAGGCCTTGTTATACACATTAATATAAAGGGAATTGAAATTATCTCCGAAAATGATGATTTTGCTACAATTAAAGCTAGTGCAGGAGAAAATTGGCACGAATTTGTACTTTGGTGTATTAATAATGATTTTGGAGGTATTGAAAATTTATCACTAATTCCTGGTAATGTAGGAACAGCACCCATCCAAAATATTGGAGCATATGGTGTTGAATTAAAAGATACTTTTGTATCGTGCGAAGCCATATCATTAGAAACAAAAAATTTAAAAACATTTACAAAAGCTGATTGTGATTTTGGTTATAGAAATTCTATTTTCAAACAGCATGCTAAAGGCAAGTACATTATAACGAATGTAACATTTACTTTAAGTAAAAAAAATCATGAGCTTCATGTAAATTATGGAGCTATTAAGTCTCAACTTGAAACTATGCAAATTAGTCAACCTACAATTCAAGAGGTTTCAAAAGCAGTAATAGCTATTAGAGAAAGTAAACTACCAAATCCTAAAGAAATAGGAAATAGTGGTAGTTTTTTTAAAAACCCAGTGATCTCAAAATCTAATTTCGATACTTTGTTACAGAATTTCTCAGATATCCCCAGTTATCCTGTTTCTGAAGATGAAGTGAAAGTTCCTGCTGGCTGGCTCATTGAAAAAGCTGGATTTAAAGGCAAACAATTTGGTGATTTTGGTGTGCATAAAAATCAAGCCTTAGTCCTAGTAAATTATGGCAATGCAAAGGGTTCAGACATATTAAATCTTTCAAAATTAATACAAAAAACTGTTAAGAGGCTTTTTGATATTTCTATTGAAGCCGAAGTAAATATATTGTAATCTAAAAGAAATTTCTAACTTTGGCGTAATTACGACCATATCTATTTATCGTTAAAACCAAATTTGCTTTGATTTCATCAACTGAAAAAGAAATAATTCACTTCCTAAAAAATGGCGACAAAAAGGCCATTACTTTACTTTATGAGAACTACTCAGATTCACTGTTTGGTGTTATTAAAAAGATTATAACTGACGATGATATTGCGCAAGATGTGCTTCAAGAAAGTTTCGTAAAAATATGGAGATACTCCAAAAAATACGATTCTAGTAAAGCGAAATTATTTACTTGGCTGTATAGAATTGCGTACAATACAGCTATCGACAAAGTTAGATCGTTAAAAAACAAAAGTGGTAAAGAAGTCCAGATAGAGACTTCATCCGTATATAAGATAAAATCGAATGAATTAAATCAAGACGTATTAGATATAAAAACCCATCTAAATACACTTGATGAGAAATATCAAATAGTCATTAATGCACTCTTTTTTGAGGGCATGACACAACAAGAAGCCAGTGACGAATTAGAAATTCCACTGGGTACTATAAAATCAAGATTAAAAATTGGATTACGTGAATTGAAAAAAATTTACAATCCTTAACTAAACAAAGTCATGAATGAGAAAATAACTACTTTTTTAAGTTCTGGCCTTTTAGAAAGCTATCTATTAGGTAAAACTACTTCTGCAGAAACAGAAATGGTTGAATCTTATATTTCAAAATATCCAGAAGTACAGAACGCCTACAACACATTGCAGTACAATTTAGAAATTGTTGCTAAAAGCAATGCCGTTGAAGCCCCAAAAAGCATCTTAAATAATATTTTAGATGAGCTTGATGAAAAACCAGTTGTTAATTTAAACACACGAAAAAAATACAAATCGTGGTATAAATTTAGCGTAGCTGCTAGTATTGCAGCCTTAATTTTTGCAGGTTCTTCTTATCATTTCTATTCTCAAAAACAAAAGCTGTCTCAAGAAAACCAAGTCGTGGTTGATGAAATTTTTGATTTGCGAAATGATATTGAAAAAAATAATATGATGCTTGATAATGTTATGAGGCAACTATTAAAGCTTAACAATCCTGAGACTGAGAAATATATTATCAAAGGAAATGAAAGAGCTAAAGATTTAAAAACGGTTGCTTACATAAACCCAGAAGACAAAACATCAATGATCGATGTGGTCTCATTACCTAAACTACCTGAAGAGCAATGCTACCAAATATGGGCCGAATTGCAAGGTAAAATGGTAAGTTTAGGCATTTTAAATGAAGCGGACAGACAACTTATGGCGCTTCCGTACGCTGAAAATGCGCTTGCATTAAATATTACCATAGAACCAAAAGGCGGAAATACTATTGCTTCTATAGAAAATAAAGTCGCAGAAATAAGCTTACAATAGCAATCATAATAATAAATAAAGTTAAAAGCCTCGTTTTAATTATTAAAACGAGGCTTTTTTATACTATTAATTCTAATATCAAATTGAATATAACATTTGATATCATTATTCTTTATTAAATAATGCTTTATGTATAAAACCTGCAACTATAGCACCCGCAATTGGAGCCACCCAAAATAACCAAAGCTGTGAGGTAAAAGCGCCTTCTGCAAATAGTGCCTGACTCGTAGAACGTGCTGGGTTAACCGATGTATTTGTTATAGGGATGCTTATTAAATGTATTAAAGTTAAACCCAAACCAATAGCTATAGGCGCAAATCCTTTAGGAGCTCTAGCATCTGTACTTCCCAAAATTATTAATAAGAAAAAAGCCGTTAGTAAAAATTCTACTATTAATGCTGCAGTCATTGAATAACCATCAGGTGATAAATCACCATAGCCATTGGCTGCAAAACCTCCAACGGTAACAAAATCAGACTTATTAGTTACAATTAAATACAATACGCCTGCTGCAGCTACAGCACCAATTAACTGTGCAACAATATAACCTAGTAGATCTTTAGCTTCAAACTTCCCTCCTGCCCATAAGCCAAGGGACACCGCTGGATTAAAATGTCCACCAGAAATATGCCCTACAGCATAAGCCATCGTTAACACAGTAAGCCCAAATGCCAGAGCTACACCAACAAAACCAATTCCTAATTCTGGATAACCCGCCGCAAAAACAGCACTGCCACAACCTCCAAAGACAAGCCAAAATGTTCCAAAAAATTCCGCAAATAATTTTTTCATAAATATTAATTTAATTAGTTAATACCTTAATTAGACACCAAATAATGCAATTCGTCACTCATTACATATCCTTACTATATTCAGCAGCATTTTTAACTAAAAGCATTATCTTTGTAAAAAATAAATCATAACGAAATATCCTTTATAAAGACCTTCAAATTTTACAAAGGTCAAATAGATGTTTTTGTGTGATTTTTTGATGAACAATAAATATTATCACATGAAACTTCTTTTAATAACTATCGTTTTATTAGGACTAGGAATTGCAGGAATTGCTATTAAAATTTGGGCAAAAAAAGACGGTAAGTTTGCTGGTACTTGTGCGAGCCAAAACCCAATGCTTAACGAAGATGGTGAAGCTTGTGGTTTTTGTGGAAAAACTCCAGATCAATTTAGCGATTGTAATGAACCTCAACATTCGTAATAATTTATGATGCTATTTCTTGATTTTATTTTCTGCGCATTTATTGCCGTAGTTATTATTCAAGCAATCTTTTATATTTTTTTCTTTTCGAGGTTTACTGTTCTTAAACAAGAAAAAAAATCTCGAAAAAACATTGACGTTTCAGTTCTTATTTGTGCAAAAAATGAAGCTGAAAATTTGCAAAATTTCTTGCCTTCTATAATCAATCAAGACTATCCAAATTTTGAAATTGTTTTAATTAACGATGCTTCTCAGGATAATACATTGGAAGTCATGGAACAATTTGCAAGTCAACATGAAAATATTAACATTGTAAATGTTAGAAGTAATGAAACATTCTGGGGAAACAAGAAATACGCTTTAACGCTTGGTATCAAAGCTTCAAAAAATGAGTTTCTTTTATTCACAGATGCCGACTGCAAACCTGTTTCCAAATATTGGATTAGACATATGAGTAGCCATTTTACTAAAGGAAAGCAGCTTGTTTTAGGTTATAGTGGGTATTCAAAAATTAAAAATTCCTTATTAAATAAGCTCATTCGTTTTGAAACATTAGTAACCGCCATGCAATACTTTTCTTTTGCAAAATTAGGAATTCCTTATATGGGGGTTGGCAGAAATTTAGCTTACACAAAGAATACTTTTTTCAAAAATAATGGCTTTGTTAATCATATGAAAATACGTTCTGGCGATGATGATTTATTTGTTAATCAAGTCGCAAATAAAAAGAACACAGCTATTTGTTTTGTAAAAAATGGCTTTACTGAGTCCATCCCTAAAACCACTTTTAAAGACTGGTTCAAACAAAAAAGGCGTCATGTTTCAACAGCTAAACACTATAAATTAAAGCATAAAATTTTACTAACCTTAATTTATAGTTCACAGTTATTATTTTGGGTTTTCGCAATCACCTTATTTACAACAACATACAATTGGTTAATAGTTTTTGTATTATTTTTAACAAGAATTATCATACAATATGTTATTTTTGGAGAACCTTCAAAGAAATTAAAAGAAAACGATTTGTTACTCTTATTACCTTTCTTAGAAGTTTTTTTAATTATTACACAATTAGCTATCTTTATAAACAATCTTATATCAAAACCTGATTATTGGAAATAAGCGAAGCCATAAAACGTGCTAAAGAAAACGACCAAAAAGCTTTTAATTACTTATTAGATCTCTTTTGGGATGATGTATATGGTTTTCAGTTAAAACGCATACAAAATGAAAATGATGCAGAAGATGTTACTATCCAGACTTTCTCTAAAGCATTTGACAAAATTGAGACCTTTGACGATGGTTTCAAGTTTAAAACATGGTTAATTACGATCTCAAAAAATATTCATATTGATTTACTTCGAAAAGAAAAAAATTCCATTACTCAGATTATATCTAAAAATGATGGCGATCTTTTTCAAGTTTTAGATGAATCGCCTTCCCCTGAAGACAAACTAATTACCGAACAACATTTAGCTAAATTGCTACGAGATATCAAAAAACTAAAACCTCACTATCAAGAAGTTATAAATTTGCGTTATTTTCAAGAATTAAGTTATAAGGAAATTTCAAAAGAATTGGATGAACCTATAAATAATGTTAAGGTAAAATTACTGCGTGCAAAAAAATTACTTGCTGAAATTATTAGAAAAAAATAAATGATTTCCAAACTCAAATACCTAGGCCCTGGCTTACTATTTGCTGGTGCGGCTGTTGGCGTATCACATTTGGTACAATCTACACGTGCTGGTGCCGATTTTGGCTTAGGTTTTCTTTGGGCTTTACTTTTAGTAAATATATTTAAGTATCCGTTTTTTCAATTTGGTCCCCGTTATGCAACAGCAACTGGCGAAAGTTTATTAGATGGCTATAATAAATTAGGAAAAGGTGTTTTAACAACCTACTATGTATTGAGTTTAGCAACTATGTTTACTATTCAAACCGCTGTAACTATAGTAACTGCAGGCTTAGCCACTACGCTTTTTGGTAATTTTCCAACTTTTGAAATTGGAAATAAAGTTATAACCAGCACTGAAATTTGGACTGTAATCATCACCAGTATATGTTTATTATTACTATTAATTGGCAAATACAAACTATTAGATAAGTTGATGAAGATTATTATTATCACATTAACCATTAGCACGATAGTTGCTGTAAGCATGGCTTTATCTGATAACACCAAAGCATTATCTTTTGCTCAAACATTACCAAATAACACTCTAGAGATAGCCTTTTTAATAGCTTTTATGGGTTGGATGCCAGCACCTTTAGATATTTCGGTATGGCAATCGCTTTGGTGTATTGAAAAAAAGAAGGACACGAAAATATACAATACTAAATCAGCATTATTCGATTTTAATGTTGGCTATATAAGCACCATCGTTTTAGGTATTGGTTTTCTTTTATTAGGCGCCTTGGTCATGTTTAATAATGGTGAAACATTTAGTAGTTCTGCTGGTGCATTTTCTAATCAGTTAATAAAAATGTACACAAGTAGTCTGGGAGATTGGGCCTATATAATTATTGGCGTTGCAGCTTTTACAACAATGTTTAGTACCACACTAACAACATTAGATGCCTCACCAAGAGCCATGGCCAGAACCACACAATTGCTTTTTAACACATCTTCAAAATTCAATTATACTTTTTGGATCGCCTTATTAGCCATAGGAACTATTAGTATCTTTTTCTTTTTTGCATCAGAAATGGGTTTCCTTATTAAAGTAGCGACCATCTTATCATTCATTACAGCTCCCTTTTATGCCATTATCAATTATCGCTTAATTTCTAGCAAACACACGCCTAAAGATTGGCGGCCCTCAAAGCAGCTTCATATTTTAAGCTGGATGGGAATTACTTTTTTAATAGGATTTAGTATCTGGTACCTCTCCACTTTATAAGGTACTTTTAAAAGCATTATTTGTATCTTTGCGCTTTATTTTTAATGTATGAATTCAGAAACTGCTTCAAATATATTACCAGAACGACAAGCGAAACCAAAATGGCTTCGTGTTAAGCTTCCAACAGGTAAAAAATATACTGAACTTAGAGGTTTGGTCGATAAATACAAACTAAATACTATTTGTACTTCTGGTAGTTGCCCAAATATGGGTGAATGCTGGGGAGAAGGGACTGCTACCTTCATGATATTAGGGAATGTTTGCACGCGTTCTTGTGGTTTTTGTGGTGTTAAAACTGGAAGACCAGAAACTGTAGATTGGGATGAACCCGAAAAAGTGGCACGCTCTATAAAAATCATGAAAATTAAACATGCTGTTTTAACAAGTGTTGACAGAGATGATTTAAAAGATATGGGAAGCATTATGTGGTCTGAAACCGTTAAAGCGGTACGTAGAATGAATCCTGAAACGACACTTGAAACTTTAATTCCAGATTTTCAAGGCATAGAACAACATATAGACAGAATTATTGATGTAGCGCCTGAAGTTGTATCTCATAATATTGAAACAGTAAGACGTTTAACTCGAGAGGTTCGTATACAAGCTCAATATGATAGAAGTATGGGCGTTTTAAAATATTTAAAACAACAAGGGCAAAGACGCACAAAATCTGGTATTATGCTTGGTTTAGGAGAAACCAGAGAAGAAGTTATTGCTACGCTACATGACCTTAAAGAAAATGATGTTGATGTTGTAACTATTGGTCAATATCTTCAACCCAGTAAAAAGCACTTACCCGTAAAACAATTTATAAATCCTGATCAATTTAAAGAATACGAAGAAATTGGCCTTGAGTTAGGCTTTCGTCATGTTGAAAGTAGTGCTTTAGTAAGATCTTCTTACCGAGCGCAAAAACACATAAATTAAATATGATTACTGTTGCGATCAATGGTTTTGGGAGAATAGGCAGGCGTGTTTTTAGATTACTTCAAGATTATAAAAACATAAAAGTTGTTGCTATTAATGATTTAGCCGATGCTAAAACATTAAGTCATCTACTTAAATATGATAGTGTTCATGGATTATTTAAAGGCCATGTATCCTACGACGATGATGGCAACATTATTGTAAATCAAGAAAAAATTCCTTTACTAAATAACAACCACCCTAAAACAATCAATTGGGAACCATACGCTATAGATTTTGTTATAGAAGCTACTGGGAAATTTAAAACGGCTTCCATACTACAAAACCATATAAATAATGGTGCAAAATGTGTTATTTTAAGTGTTCCACCTTCAGAAGACACCATAAAAACAATTGTTCTAGGTGTTAATGATAACATTATAGATGGCTCTGAAACTATCATTTCTAATGCATCATGCACAACCAACAATGCAGCACCAATGATTGATATTGTTAATAGACTTTGTGGTATTAATCAGGCTTACATCACTACGGTACATTCTTATACAACCGATCAAAGTTTACATGATCAACCACACCGCGATTTACGTCGCTCAAGAGCTGCAAGTCAATCTATTGTGCCTACCACCACTGGAGCTGCTAAAGCACTAACTAAGATATTTCCAGACTTATCAGATGTTATAGGCGGTTGCGGTATAAGAGTTCCTGTGATAAATGGCTCATTAACAGATATCACTTTTAATGTAAAAAAGAATGTCTCAATAAAAGATATAAATGATGCTTTTAAAGAAGCTTCTGAAAATGATTATAAAGGTATTTTAGAATATACTGAAGATCCTATAGTTTCTATTGATATTGTCGGAAATACAAATTCTTGTATTTTTGATGCAGGTATGACATCTGTAATTGGAAACATGGTAAAAATAATTGGATGGTATGATAATGAAAGTGGTTATTCCAAACGAATAATTGATCTGATGTGTAATTTGTCGGAAAAAAAGTGTACTTTATCGATAAAATAATTATATTTGCTAGTAATATTGAACAAAATGTCCCAAGTTAAAAACTACATATACATTATAGTAATGTTATTTAGTCTGTGTGCTTCGTCTCAAAAAACAATGGATGACGATCCTGAAATACAGCAAAATAACATCAACTACCATATAGAGCAATCTCAAGTAGAATTGGAGAAATACAACTATTACGATGCTCAAAAAAACCTAGATATCGCCTTAAAAGCGGCTGAAAAATCAGATAACAAAAAAAGTATTGGTGTCATTTATGCCATTAAAGGGAAGCTTCAACTTATTATTGAAGAGGAAGACAATGCTATAAAATCACTTAATAAAGCAATAGAAGTACAAAGAATTATTAATGACAACAAAAACTTAGGGAAGTCTTATAAAATTTTTGGGGACGTATATTTGAAAAAGAAAGACTATCACCAAGCTCTAGACTCTTACCGTGCAGCAAAATCAAAATTTCAAGAAGAAGGTTTAAATGAAAATTTAGCTGAAGTGCTTTTATCTGAAGGTAAGACTTATATGTTTTTGAAAAACTATGGAAAAGCTAGGGATATTATTGAGCAATCTTTGGCTCAAGCAAAAAAAGGCGACTTCAAAAAAACACAAAGTGATGCCCTTATTAATCATGGAATCATTTACAATAAATTAGGTGATCATGAAAAAGCCTTAACTTTTGCTAATGAAGGCTTAGAGATTGCTAAAAACAACGACTTTAAAGGAATACTCAGTCAGGGCTATTTTATTATTAGTAATATATATAAAGCTATAGAAGATTTTAAGCTTTCAAGACAATATTTATTAGATCATTTAAACCTTTCAGATTCTATAAGAACGCTTACTCGTATAAACTCTTCAAAAGATCAAGAAACACAATACTTGTTAAATGAGGCTAATGAAAAGAATATTGAGATCGTAGAACAATTGGAAAAAGCTGAAGATGATAAAAATTTAGGTACTTTAATTTCTATATTAAGTGTTGCTTTAATTACCATTTTATCATTACTAACTTTATCACTTTATAAAAACAACAATATAAGGCTTAAAACCAATAATATGCTTCATAAAAAAAATGGAGAACTTATTATTGCTAAAGAAAAAGCAGAATTAGCTTCAAAAACCAAAGCTAATTTCTTATCTACTGTAACGCATGAGTTACGTACACCTCTTTATGCTGTTACGGGATTAAGTAATATGCTACTAGATGAAAGCCCAAAACCCGAACAAGTTCAACACTTAAAGTCCTTAAAATTTTCTGGAGATTACCTCTTAACCTTCATTAATGATATTCTTCAAATAAATAAAATTGAAGCCAATAAAGTTGACATAGAACCCGAATCATTCAACTTAAAAAAGAAAATACAAAATATTGTTTTAGCTCTTAACAATTCTGCCATAGATAACAATGTTAAAATTCATTCTGAATACGATACTGATCTACCGGAGAATTTTATCGCTGATCAATTAAAAATCTCCCAAATTCTTATTAATTTAATTGGTAATTCTATTAAGTTCACCAAAGATGGAGACATTTGGATTAGAGTCTATAAGATAGAAATAAACGACAACATATACACCTTGCGTTTTGAAGTAGAAGATAATGGTATAGGTATTAGTCAAGAAAAGCAAGACAATATGTTTGAGAGCTTTTCACAAGGTTCTATACAAATAAATCGTAAGTATGGAGGTACAGGTTTAGGTCTATCTATTGTTAAAGGATTAATTGACATTTTGAAAGGGCAAATTTACGTAAAAAGTGAATTAGAAAAAGGCACTACATTCTACTTTGAAATTCCTCTAGAATATACACCTGTAGAAGAGACCAAAGAAAATAAACCCACCTATTTTAATGAGGACACCAGTTCGTTAGATTTAACCAATGTCAAGATTTTAGTTGTTGAAGACAATAAAATCAATCAAATGATCACCAAAAAGATTCTTACTAAAATGAGTCTTAGGTGTGATATTGTAGATAACGGTGAAGAAGCTGTTGAAATGATTAAAGCAAACAAATACGATATTGTTTTAATGGATATTCATATGCCAGGTATAAGTGGTATGGAAGCTACAAAAAGAGTTCGATCTTTTGATAAGGAGTTAACTATTTTTGCTTTAACTGCTGTTACTATTGAAGATAAAATGCACGAATTTGATGAAGCTGGTTTTACTGATATCATTCCAAAACCATTTAAACAGGAAGAATTTGAGAAAAAACTTTACAATGCTTTAGCTACTAATAATGATCAGTCTGCTACAGCTTAGTTTTTAAAAAATCTCTTATTAATTTATTTACTACTACTTCATCATTAATTACAATACTAATTGGTAGATAAAATAATTTATCTTTTAAAGGTTTATATTGTTTTAGACGCATAAAATCTTTTTCGGTAGTTACGATCAGTTCTCTTTGATCCAACTCAAGAATATCTTGTTTTAAAAATTCATGATGGTCTTTAAAATTTAAATGTTCAAACTCTAAACCTTTCTCTTTTAAAAAACGAACCAAAGGTGAGGCATTGGCAATACCAGTAACTAAAGTAAAATCTTTTAAATCTTCAATAGCTTTAGTTGTATTACTAGAAATAATGCTATTTGAATAACTAATCGAACTAAAAAATACTTGTTGATGTGCTTTTGGATTTATTTGCTGTAAAATTCTGCTTTTTTCTTTGTCACCTAAATCTTTTGGACATTTGGTAACAACAATAATATTGGCTCGTTTAGCACCATTTCTAGGCTCACGTAAATTACCTGTAGGCAAAACAATATCTTTAAAGTACGGGTTACTATAAGTGGTTAGTAAAATATTAAATCCAGCTTTTACCTTTCTGTGCTGAAAAGCATCGTCCAGTAGAATAATTTCAGGTCGATTATCAATTGACTGTAATTGTTTAATTCCATTATTTCTATCTGCATCAACAGCTACTAATACTTCCTTTTTAAACTTATTATAAAACTGAAAAGGCTCATCCCCTATTGATTCTACAGTAGCATTGTTATTTGCTAATTGAAACCCATCAGTTTTACGTTTATAGCCTCTGCTCAAAGTAGCTATAAGATAATCATCCTTCAAAAGATTGATTAGATATTCAATCATAGGGGTTTTTCCAGTGCCACCAGCACTTAAATTACCAACACAAATCACAGGAAGGCTATGAGATATGGATTTTTTAATTCCAAAATCATATAACTTATTCCTTAACCATGTTATTAAATAGTAAATGGGAACAACGGGGAACAAAATGTAACGTAAAAAAATCATCACAACGAATGTAATTATTTTATCTTTGAATTTAAACACAAATATTATGATTGTTCAAGACGTTATTAACCACTTAGAAGAATTAGCGCCATTGGCTTACGCTGAAGATTTTGATAATGTTGGACTTTTAGTTGGTAATAAAAATGAAAAACTAACAGGTGTACTTGTCACATTAGACACACTGGAAGCTGTTGTAGATGAAGCCATAAAAGAAAACTGTAATCTCATCGTTAGTTTTCATCCCATTATTTTTAAGGGCTTGAAAAAACTAACAGGCAAAAGTTATGTGGAACGTGTCGTTATGAAGGCTATTAAACATGATGTAGCAATTTACACTATGCATACGGCTTTAGATAATGCATTACATGGTGTTAATGATATGATTTGTAATCAATTGAAATTAATTAATAAACATATTTTAATTCCGCAATCTGAAACTATAAAAAAGCTAACAACATATGTCCCTAAGGGTGAAGCTGAGCAATTGCGTAACGCCTTATTTAATGTAGGAGCAGGAAGTATAGGTAATTACAATGATTGCAGCTTTAATGTAGAAGGTTATGGTACTTTTAACGGTAGCGAAAACTCTAACCCTACGAAAGGAGAAAAAGGAAAAACGCATACCGAAATTGAAACTAAAATTACCGTTACATATGCTAAGCATATAGAAGCAAAAGTTATTAAAACCCTTTTTGATTCACATAGCTACGAAGAAGTTGCTTATGAAATAACCACACTCGAAAATAAAAATCAAAATATAGGTATGGGTATGACTGGTGATTTAAAAGAACCTATGGACGCGTCTAGCTTTCTAAACTATTTGAAAACTAATATGAATACAGGATGTATTAGACATTCTTCCTTTTTAAATAAACCAATAAAAAAGGTAGCCGTTTTAGGAGGATCTGGTAGTTTTGCTATTGAGGCAGCTAAATCCTCTGGTGCTGATGCTTTTATAACTGCAGATTTAAAATATCATGACTTTTTTACAGCAGAAAATCATATTCTTTTGGCAGATATTGGACATTATGAAAGCGAACAGTTCACAAAAAATCTTTTAGTAGCTTATCTTACAAAAAAAATTACTAATTTTGCAATCGTTTTATCAAAGACAAATACCAATCCTGTTAAGTATTTTTAAAGTATGGCTAAAAAGAAAGAAGTAACTGTAGAAGAGCGCTTAAGAGCTTTATACGATTTGCAACTAATCGATTCTCGTATAGATGAAATCAGAAATGTTCGTGGAGAACTTCCTCTAGAAGTTCGTGATTTAGAAGATGAAGTTACTGGACTAAACATAAGATTAGAAAAACTTGTCTCTAGTTTAGAAGTAATTGATAATGATATTATCTCAAAGAAGAATCTTATTGAAGAGTCTAAAGCTTTAATAAAAAAGTACAGCGAACAACAAAAAAATGTTAGAAATAACAGAGAATATAATTCTTTAACTAAAGAAGTTGAATTTCAAGAATTAGAAATTCAATTAGCTGAAAAGCACATTAAAGAATTCAAGGTTCAAATAGAGCAGAAAAAAGAAGTTATAGCCGAAACTAAAGAGCGTTTAAAAGGGCGTGAAACCCATTTAAAGCACAAAAAAGGCGAATTAGATGCCATTTTAGCTGAAACTGAAAAAGAAGAGCAGGCTTTAATTGAAAAATCTGAGACTTACAAAACTCAAATTGAATCACGATTAGTAGCTGCTTACAATAGAATTCGTCAAAATGTAAAAAATGGTTTAGCTGTTGTGCCGATTGAAAGAGGTGCTTCAGGAGGATCATTCTTTACAATTCCACCACAGATACAGGTTGAAATTGCTTCTCGCAAAAAAGTAATTACAGATGAGCATAGTGGTAGAATTTTAGTAGATGCTGCATTAGCTGAAGAACAAAAAGCGAAAATGGAAAAAATGTTTTCAAAACTATAATCATTTATTAGATATATTTAAAGCCTTCATAATTAAAATTATGAAGGCTTTTTTTATTGAAGTGGTTTAAACTTTTTTCTGCTGGCAAGAACTTAGGACTTTTAACCACTTCAATAAAAAATTTCAACACCCCTTTAAGGTTTTGTATTTTGATTCGTCTATTATAAAACAAAATTTAATAAGATTTCTTTCTTCAAGGAAATGCAAAAGTATATTCTCAATGAAAAATATAATACCTCTATTCATCCTAGCCCTTTTATTCAGTTGTCAAAATACAGCACAGGTTAATTCAAAACAACAAAGCGTTATTAATGCTGAGCCTATAGAGATTCCTTTAAAAGCTGGAAAAGCACGTGCTTATTTTGCCAGTGGTTGTTTTTGGTGTGTAGAAGCTATTTATGAAAGTGTAAAAGGCGTTGAAGAATCTATTTCAGGATATTCTGGCGGCCATACTAAAAACCCAACTTATGGAGCAAGTAATACAGGAAAAACTGGACATGCTGAAGCTGTTGAAATTATTTACGATCCTAACATTGTAAGCTTTGAAACTTTAGTGGACGTGTATTTTGCATCTCAAGATGTAACACAAGTAAACGGACAAGGTAATGACAGAGGCTCTCAATACCGTTCTATTATTTTTTATCAAAATGATGCACAAAAACAAATCATTTTAAAGAAGAAAGAAGCTTTAGTAAAAAAACGGGGTGTTAAAATCGCTGCTGAAGTGTATCCGTTCCAAAAATTCTGGGTTGCAGAGGATTATCATCAAAATTATGAAAAACTACATCCTAATAATGGTTATATAAGAAATGTATCTATTCCTAGATTAAATAGGTTTAAAGCTAAATTTCCTAAAGAATTACTAAAAGAGCATCATTAATAAGTTTTTAGATCAAATTTTACTTCTATAAATTTTTAACTAACTTTGTTTCTGTCTGCCAATGATAATGATAGATAACAACTTGTAAAGTTCATTGAAACGGAGCTTTATTTTGACGTTATACCCCATCGAAAAGAAAAAATATTGTAAACTAAAAAATGATTAAGTCCTTTACTAAAAGAATAGGCAATGATTTCAAAGACAGTAAAATTAATTGGAAAGTAGCTTCAGCATTTGTACCTATTTCGTTTTTCACCTATCTTTTTCATGAATTTGGGCATTGGATAGTTGGAGAAATATTAGGAAATGATATGACATTAAGCTTGAATAGTAGTCATTCGAGGAATGGCGAATTGATAAATGATGCACACAACCTTTATATAAGCATAGGAGGTCCGATATTTACAATTTTACAAGCTCTAATCTTTTTATTAATTACACAAAAAACAAAATCAGTTTACGCATACTCTATTGCCTTTTTTGCTGTATTTTCTCGGTTTTTTTCAATTATATTCGGAGGATTTAATCAACAAGATGAAGCAAGGATAGCATCGATGTTAAATACAAATAAATATTTAGTTGCAATGATTGTACTCCTAGTATTACTTATAATTATTTGGAGATGTAATCGTATCATGAAATTAAAAATGAAAGCAATTGGTTATTTTACTACACTTAGTACTTTCACTATACTATTAGTAATTGGCGTAAATGAGCTAATAAAATAAAAACAAACAAAACACCTGCCTTTAAAACAGAAGTTTACAACCTACAATTTAACCGCTTTTAATGTAAAGATTAAAGGGTATAATTTATCTTTAGTTACATACATATTAGATTTTGTTTTTATCAAATTTGGTAAAACATCATAAGGGCTTTCATCATATTCCTTTAAATACTCAATATGTAAGCCAGCCTCTGTCAAAGCAGAAACAACTTCACCCAAACCATGATTCCATCCATATTCTTTACTCACCATTTTTGACTCTTGATTGGCATAAGTACCCTCATATTCCTCGTAAATAGCATCCTTTTGCATATAACCATATCTCATCACTGATGTACCCTCTAGATAATCAAACATCCAAACTATAGGATGAAATTCGGCCATAAAAAATGTGCCTCCTTTTTTTAAACGTTCTGCGATCATTTGTCCCCAGGGTTTTAAATCGGGCAACCAACCAATCACACCATAGCTTGTAAAAACGATATCAAAGGTTTCTTTTATAAAATCTGAAGTATTTAAAACATTACAACAAACAAATTTAGCGTCCAAATTCAATTCTGTATTTAAATTTTGTGCTAACTTAATACCTTCATCACTCAAATCAACCCCTGTACATTTGGCTCCTAATCGACTCCAACTTAATGTATCCTGTCCAAAATGACATTGTAAGTGCAAAAGTGACTTCCCTTTTACTTCCCCCAAAGCTTCCAGCTCATAAGACATCAAAGACGATCTACCCTTTTTAAAATCGTCTAAACGATACATATCACTTTTAGCATGTACACTTACCTTATCATTCCAGGTAGCTTTATTGGTATTAAAATAAATATCATTAGTATCCATTACAAAAATTTAATTCCTAAGATAAAACATCTTATTGGATGTTATATATCTTTACCAAAAATTTCTACCATGAAAAAACTCACTCTCATTACTCTTATTATTTTATTAAGCTTTTCTTGCAAGCAGAAACAAGAAAAGGTAATAGACGTTAAACCGCTTACTATTGCTGAAAAAATAGCTCATGCCCATGGTTATGAAAACTGGAAACATATCACTGAAATTAATTTCACTTTTAATGTTGACAAAGACAGTAGCCATTTTGAAAGAATTTGGACCTGGAAACCTAAAACCAATGATGTGATTTTTTCAACTGGAGGAGATTCAATCGTGATATATAATAGAAATCGCATTGACTCTACCAGAATCAAATTAGATCACGGATTCATTAACGATAAATATTGGTTATTAGTACCTTTTCAATTAGTTTGGGATGAAGGTTTAAATATTTCTGAACCCATTAAAGAAGTCACTCCAATTAGCAAAGTAGAAATGAATAAAATAACTTTGACCTATTCCAATGAAGGTGGTTACACACCAGGTGATGCTTACGATATTTTTTATGGAAATGATTACTTAATCAAAGAATGGGTTTTCAGAAAAGGAAATTCTAACGATCCATCTATGATTACAACTTTTGAAAATTACCAAAATTTCAATGGTATTAAGATTGCTTTAGATCATAAAAAAGCAGATGTTAATTGGAACCTTAACTTTTCCAATATAAAAATCAGTAGTGATCGAGACTAATTTAGTTTTGCTCCGAGCTTAAAATAAATTTCACTTTTTGTGTAATGAAAACATCTAACCTACGACTAAGTTCGTATATAAAGTATAAATAGAATTTTCCGCATTATGCGCCTATATATATTAAAAGCGCTTCAATTATATAATTGAAGCGCTTTTTCTTTTTTTATAATTGCCCAATTAACCTCTAAATTTATTAGAAACATGAGCTCCATCACAAAAAGGTTTATTTTCAGAAGCTCCGCACCTACAAAACGCAGTCGTTTTATTTTTAGTTTCTTGATTACCATCTTTATGAGTAACTTTAAGTGTCCCATAAATCAACAACGGACCATTCTCTAAAACCTCAACTTTTGTCTCTAATGTTTCTGCTGTTTTATCACCTTCAGCATTCATATAATAGCGTAATGCACCAGAAGGGCATTGCTTCACTTGGTTTACAATAGCATCTGTAGAAGCTGCATCAATTTTAATCCATGGTCGTTCCCTTGGCTTAAAAACTTCAGATAAACCTTTAGCACAAATGGCCGAATGTATACATTTTTCAGTTTCCCAAACAACTGTAGTCTCCCCGTTTGAATATTCTTTTATCTTACCCATAATTTGTAGTTTTTACTAAAGATACAAAAATGGTCGCGCAAAATATTTAAGATTTATTAGGATTTAATTATAGTCAGACATACGTGTTTCTATTTCTGAAGCTCCTTTCTTTATAATAGACAAATAGGATGCTATATTTTCAGATTTAAATCTACTTGAAGGTCCAGAAACACTAATACTTGCAACGACTTCTTTATTTTTATTAAATACTGGTATTGCAATACAAATAAGCCCCAATTCAAGTTCTTCCATATCTAAAGCATATTCCTTTTCTCTTATTTGTTTAAGTTCAATCAATAAATCCTTAGCACTCGTTATAGTATTTGAAGTATGCGCTTCTAGTTTTACATTTTTAAAATAATCTGAAATTAGATTTTTAGAAGAGTAAGCTAAAAGCACTTTCCCTAAAGCTGTACAATATGCTTCTTGATAAGATCCTATTTGTGTACTAACTTTCAAACCCAACGGGCTTTCTGCTTTATTTAAATACAATATCCGATTATTACTTAACACGCCAAAGTGCACTGTTTCTTTAATTTCTTTAGCAATATTCTCTAAAGGAATACGGGAGTAATTCCTTAATGATTTATGTATGGATACTAAATTCCCTAGTTCGAATAATTTGAGTCCCAAAATATATTTATCATCACCATTCTTTTGCACAATATCTAAAGACTCCAATGTACTTAGCAAGCGATAAGTGGTCGTTTTATTATAACCTGCTTTTTTTGCCAATTCACGTACGCCCCATTCTTGTTTATCATTTAAGTAGACATCTAAAAGCCTAAATGCTTTAATGACTGATAAATTTAAATCTTTATTAACGTCTTTCATATAAGCCTATTAATTAAATTTTCTTTTATTTAGAGAGGTGAAATAATTTTTGTTATTCAAAAATAAGTATTAATTTTGAAACAGTGTTTCGTATTATGAAACGTTTTTTTAGATTTTTTATAAAAAACAATCTTTTTCATCCGTATAATTATAAATTTCAACATTAAACTATTGGCTTTTAAATGCATAAAGCAACCTTAGATTACGCAAAGCAACAAGATATATTAGATGAACTTTCTAATTACCGCAATCAATTTCATATACCTAAAGACAAACATGGGAATGAACTGATTTATATGACAGGAAATTCTCTTGGTCTTCAACCAAAACAAACAAAAGCATATATCGATCAAGAACTTGAAGATTGGGCTAATTTGGGTGTAGAAGGACATACCGAAGCTAAAAATCCATGGTTGCCTTATCATGAGTTTTTAGCAGAAAGCATGGCAAACGTTGTTGGTGCAAAACCTATTGAAGTCGTTACCATGAATACATTAACTGCTAATCTGCATTTGATGATGGTATCGTTTTATAAACCCACAAAAACACGTTATAAAATAATCATTGAAAGTGATGCCTTTCCATCAGACAAATATGCTGTTGAATCTCAACTGCGGCATCATGGTTTTGATGATAAAGAAGGCCTTATACTTTGGAAACCCAGAAAAAATGAAGAACTATTACGTTATGAAGATTTAGAAGCCATTCTCGAAAAGCATGGTAACGAAGTCGCTTTGGTAATGATTGGTGGTGTAAACTATTACACAGGACAATATTTCGATTTAAAACGTATTGCAAAACTTGGACATAAACACCAATGTATGGTTGGGTTTGATTGTGCGCATGGTGCTGGTAACGTAGCACTTAATTTACATGATTCTGGAGCAGACTTTGCCGTTTGGTGTACTTATAAATATTTAAATTCTGGACCTGGTAGTCTCGCAGGTTGTTTTGTACATGAAAAACATGCGTATAACAAAGGTTTAAATCGTTTTACAGGCTGGTGGAGCCATAATAAACAAACACGTTTTAATATGCGTCAGGAATTCGATGTACTTCCTGGTGCCGAAGGATGGCAACTTAGTAATCCTCCAATATTATCAATGGCAGCTATTAAAGCTTCTTTAGACATTTTTAATGAATTGGGAATGAAAAAATTGACTGATAAATCTAAAAAACTAACGGGCTACTTTGAATTTTTACTTAAGCAATTAGGAGAAGATACCATTAAAATAATAACCCCTACAAATCCAGAAGCACGTGGTTGCCAGCTATCCATTCAGGTTTTAAATGCAAACAAATCATTACATAATAAACTAACAGAAGCGGGAGTGATTAGTGATTGGAGAGAACCCGATGTTATTCGTTGTGCCCCCACACCGCTTTATAATTCATTTCAAGATGTTTATCATATGGTTGATAAATTGAAGAAAATTATTAGAGAAAAAACATATATTGATTGAGATTTTAAAACAAGTTCAGGGTAATAACTATGAAAAAACAACAAAACATACTCATTATAGGTGCTGGGCTTTGTGGCGCACTCTTAGCATTACGCTTAGGGCAAAGAGGCTATAATGTTTCGGTTTACGAAATGCGTCCAGACTTGCGTAAAGTAGCTATTAGTGCTGGGCGTTCTATAAATTTAGCATTTTCAAATCGTGGTAACAAAGCCATGAAACTGGTTGGTATTGAAGATAAAGTAAAAGCACTTTGCATTCCTATGAACGGCCGTATGATTCATGATAAAAAAGGCCATACTTTTTTATCAAATTATAGCGGACGCGACTATGAATACATCAACTCTGTATCACGAGGCGATCTTAATGCATTACTTTTAAATGAAGCCGAAAAGCATGAAAATGTTTCTATTTATTTCAACAAAAAATGTAAATCGGTCGATTTTAAAAAAACAACTGCATTATTTAAAGATTACGAAACAAAATCGGAGTTTATCGAAGATGCTGATGTTATTATCGCTACAGATGGTGCTGGTTCTGCCATGCGTAAGAGCTATTATCTAGCAAAAAAATTCTTATTCAGTTTTTCACAAGATTATTTAACACATGGTTATAAAGAATTAAGTATTCTACCAACTAAAACTGGTGATTATAAAACTTATAAAAACGCATTGCATATATGGCCGCGCGGTTCTTTTATGCTTATTGCCCTTCCAAACTTAGATGGTAGTTTTACTGTCACATTATTCTTGAGTTATGATGAAGGTGAATATCATTTTAATAATTTAACAACCCCAGAAATTGTTTCAGAATTTTTTCAAAAAGAATTTCCTGACGCTCTAGAGCTCATGCCAAACCTCATTGAAGATTTCTTTAACAACCCAACAGCTCCATTAGGCACTGTAAAATGTTCGCCTTGGCATTATAAAGGCAATACTCTGTTAATGGGAGATTCGGCACACGCTATTGTTCCATTTTATGGACAGGGCATGAATGCCTCTTTTGAGGATGTTGTTGAGTTCGATGCTGTTTTAGATCAGGATTTAGGAAACTGGGAAGCCATATTTAAGGCCTATGAAGCGACTCGTAAAAAAGACACCGATGCTATTGCAGATTTAGCCATAGACAACTTTCATGAAATGAAAAATCATGTTGCGAACCCTATGTTTCAAGAAAAACGTAAATTAGAAATGGTTTTAGAGCAAAATTTCCCCAATGAGTATGCATCAAAATATTCTTTAGTCACTTTTAATGAAGACATTGGCTACTATGAAGCTATGAAAAAAGGACGAGCACAAGATAAAGCTATCATAAATATGATAGCAGATAAACGTATTTCAATCGAGCCTAATATAACAAAAGAGGCATTAAAGGATATCTTAAAAAGAGTTCAACAAGAAACCAATAATATTCTTGAAGATGATAGAATTGCAGGATTAAAATAATAACTATGAGTGAAAACAAAAATGTAACACCCCGAGGCGCTTACCCACACACCAAACGTGTTGGTGATTTTATATTTGTATCGGGAACCAGTTCTCGTAGAGCAGATAACACAATAGCAGGTGTTGATATTATTGACGAAATGGGCACTAAACATTTAAACATTGAAGTACAAACTCGCGAGGTTTTACAGAACATAGAAAAAAACTTAGCTAAAGAAGATGCGACTTTAAAAGATGTGGTTGATGTTACATCATTTTTAGTAAACATGAATGATTTTGCTGGTTATAACAAAGCATATGCAGAATTCTTTGATGTAGAAACTGGGCCAACGCGTACAACTGTTGCCGTACATCAATTACCACATCCAGATTTGGTGGTGGAGATTAAGGTGATGGCTTATAAAAAGATATAAAGTAACTCATTGGAGTCCTAAGAAAAGATTAGCTTTAACTAATGAAAACTTTAATATGCTACAAATTTAGCTGAATGCAGAAACGTATCTCATTCAAAATATAACTCAAAAACGAAACAGGTCTCAACTACGATTGACAAGACAAGCCAATGAAAATTAAAAACTACATCGACGGTCAGTTTCTTAATCCAATCTCAAACGATTGGATAGACAACTATTGCCCAGCTAATGGTAAAGTCTATGGACAAACACCAAACTCTTCAAGAGCCGATGTAGAAAACGCATATATTGCTGCAAAATCAGCTTTTCCTGTTTGGTCACAAACCACTCTAGAAGAGCGAAGCAGAATTTTAATCAGAATTTCAGAATTACTAGAAGCCAATTTACAACGTTTCGCAGAAGCAGAAAGTACAGACAACGGGAAACCTATTAGTTTAGCAAAAACTATCGATATTCCCAGAGCAGCAAGTAATTTTCGTTTTTTCGGAAATGCCATTACCCAATTTGCAAGTGAAAGTCACGAAAGTGTTGGTCATGATGCTATAAATTATACACTGCGTCAGCCCATTGGTGTAGTAGGCTGTATTTCACCCTGGAACCTCCCACTCTATCTCTTTACCTGGAAAATTGCCCCAGCCATTGCTGCAGGAAATTGTGTTGTTGCCAAACCAAGTGAAGTGACTCCCATGACCGCTTATTTATTAGGAGAAATTTGCACAGAAGCAGGTTTACCAAAAGGCGTTTTAAACATTGTTCAGGGTTTAGGTACCACAACAGGTCAAGCCATTGTAGAACATCCAGATATTAAAGCTATTTCGTTCACAGGAGGAACTACAACAGGTGCTCATATTGCTAAAGTAGCAGCTCCCATGTTTAAAAAATTATCCTTAGAACTTGGTGGCAAAAACCCCAATATCATTTTTGCAGACTCCCATTATGATGATATGCTAGAAACAACAATACGTTCGTCTTTTGCTAATCAAGGTCAAATTTGTTTATGTGGTAGTCGTATTTTTATAGAAGCAAGCATTTATGAAAAGTTTAAAGCTGATTTTGTTGAAAAAGTAAAACAGCTTAAAGTGGGGCATCCTTCAAAAGAAGACACAAAAATAGGCGCTCTGGTTTCCAAACCTCATCTGGAAAAAATTATGCAATATATTGATATCGCAAAAGAAGAAAACGGAAAGGTTCTTTGCGGAGGAAATAAAGTTACTGTTGCTGGTTATGAAAATGGGTACTATTTAAAACCTACTGTTATTGAAGTAACAACAGACGCATGCAGAATCAATCAAGAAGAAATTTTTGGTCCCATTGTAACTATTATGCCTTTTAATACCGAAGATGATGTTTTACAAATGGCTAACAAAGTTAAATACGGTCTATCGGCAACACTTTGGACAAATGATTTAAAACGGACTATGAGAATGAGCAACCAATTACAATCTGGTATTGTTTGGGTAAACACATGGATGCTGCGTGATTTAAGAACCCCTTTTGGAGGTATTAAAGCATCGGGTATAGGCAGGGAAGGTGGATTTGAAGCGTTACGTTTTTTTACTGAAGCTAAAAATGTATGTATAAAATATTAGCCTTATGATCGCTTTAGAAAACAATATTTATTTTTCGTCTGAAGCTAATGATATGGATTTAGATGTTATCTATTCATTTGTTAAAAATTCTTATTGGGGAAAATCAAGAACCTTAGAGGAACAGAAAATAGCTTTAGAAAACACCATTAATTTTGGCCTTTTTCATAATGAAAATCAAATTGCTTATGCCAGAGTTATGACCGATAAAGTCTTTTTTGCATATCTATTGGATGTTTTTGTTACTGAAGCATATCAAGGCCAAGGATATTCAAAATTATTAATAAATAAGATCTTAAACTTTCCTGAGCTGAAAAACATAGACAAATGGATGCTAGCAACAAAAGATGCCCATAAGCTTTATGAGAAATTTGGATTTAATATTGTCAAAAGTCCTGAAAAATTAATGGAAAAATTAAGCCAACGTGCTAAAATAATATACGAATAATATGAATTTAAATTTAAATAACAAAAATGCTTTGGTCTGCGGAAGCACGCAAGGTATTGGAAAAGCTACAGCCATAGCATTAGCCGAAGAAGGTGTCAATGTCACTTTAGTAGCCAGAAATAGAGAAAAACTTAAGGCTGTTTTAAATGAATTACCCGAACATAGAAATCATAGTATTATTGTAGCAGATTTTTCGGACCCTAGAGATTTACAAGAGAAAGTCATTAAGTTTATAGATAGTAACCATGGTTTTCACATCCTGGTTAATAATACTGGTGGTCCAAAAAGTGGTAACATTTTAACGGCTAGTTTAGAAGAGTTTGAAAATGCTTTTATACAACATATTAAATGTAATCATGTATTAGCGCAAGCAACTATCCCGTTTATGAAAGATGAAGGGTTTGGAAGAATTATAAATATTATTTCTACATCGGTTAAAGAGCCTATTCCTGGTCTTGGTGTTAGTAATACAATTCGAGGTGCTGTTGGTAATTGGAGTAAAACGTTAGCAAATGAAGTGGCCAATTTTGGCATTACCGTAAACAATGTATTACCAGGATTCACTGATACTGAACGTTTAACAGAAATTATCACCATTAAAGCTAAAAATACTGGTATTTCTGTTGAGGAAATGACCAAAATCATGAAAAACCATACCCCAGCAAAACGTTTTGCTAAGCCAGAAGAAACTGCTAATGTGGTTACTTTTTTAGCTAGCGAAGCTGCAAGTTACGTCAATGGAATTAACATACCTGTTGATGGCGGAAGAACAAAAAGTTTGTAACTTTATAAAGCATAAAAAACGACTCTACGTAGGGTCCATCCAAAATATAAAAACATGAGTAAATTAGTTTCTCCCCTAAATTTTAAAGCTTGGATTGAAGAAAACAGACATCTTTTAAAACCACCTGTTGGTAATAAATGTGTTTGGAAAGATGGCGATTTTATTGTGATGGTTGTAGGAGGCCCTAATAATAGAAAAGATTATCATTATAACGAAACTCCAGAATTTTTCTATCAGGTTGAAGGTGATATCGTTTTGAAAATCATAGACGGCGATACACCGAAAGATGTACATATTAAGGAAGGTGATATTTATTTATTACCGCCAAAAGTACCACATTCACCGCAACGTGGGGCTAATACTGTTGGTTTAGTTATTGAGTATCCACGTTCTAAAAAAATGAAAGATGCCTTGGAGTGGTATTGTGAAAATTGCAATAATTTATTGTATAGAAAGGAATTCGAACTTGATAATATAGAAACCGATATGCCCAAGATTTTTGACAAATACTATTCTAGTGAAAAAAAATGTACTTGCAATAAATGTGGTACAAAAATGAAAGCTCCTAAAAAAGTTTAAATAAAAAATATGGCACGCAAACTCCGCATTAATGGGCATTCGCATTTACTTCCTTACCCTGAGGAAATCCCCCAATTCATGAAAGAAAAAGAAATTTTTTGGGTGGATGACGAACGTAAGTACATGCTTCAAAAAGGCTGGAGCAGACCAGTAACACATTCTAGTTTCTTCTTACATGAAAAGCTGGAATGGATGGAACGCAACAAATTAGATCATGCCGTTGTTTTAAACTTATCACAGCTTTATGGTAATGGTCTACGCTTAGAAGAAATGAAAAAGGCACTCCGTTTTCAAAATGATTTTAATGCAAGAATACAGCATGACCATCCTCAAAAATTCACTTGCGGTTTTGTAGTGCACCCTGGGTTTATTCATGGTGCTTTATATGAAATTGAGCGTTGTGTTGAGCAATTAGACATGAAAGTACTGTGTTTACCAACACACTTTATGGATTCTATTGGCCAGTGGCGATCTGTTTTTGATCAAGAAAATGATGCCATCTTTGAATTAGCCAATAAATACAAATTAGCTATTGAAATACATCCTTACGATGGGGATAAAATGATAAATCTAGAAAATTCATCATGGCGATTTCATTTAATATGGATGCTTGCACAGTGTGGAGATGCCTATCATTTTTATACATTAAATGGAATGCAAGAACGCTTTCCTAATATAAGAACTTGTTTTGCGCATGGCGGACAACTAGCACAAATGAATTTAGGAAGACGTATTCAAGGATTTGATGGTAGACCAGATTTATTTGAAGGAAAACACCATCCAAGAAAAGCTGTCGGACATCCAAATATATATTTTGACACCTTGGTACATGATACCGACTCATTAAAACTCATGATAGATCGTCAAGGCAGCAATCAAGTTATCATGGGGCTAGACGACCCTTATCCTTTAGGGGAAATGGAAAGTGATGCACAATCTTCTTACCCTGGAAAGTTATTAGACCTAGCCATTGAAAAAAATATAATCAATAAGAAACAATACGAAGATATTTGGGAGGACAATATATTACGTTGGCTTTTTGGTAATGATACTATTGCAAAACAAAAATTGATAGATAGAATTTTAGTAAATTAAAATACGTCAAACAGCTATTGTTGGTATATTTGCAATACAAATTTCACTAGTTATTTAAATAAACTATTCTGGTGTTTCATTAATAAGTATTCATGCATTTTATACCCGAAGAATTAGATGATTATGTTGTAAACCATTCTGAAAATGAACCAGAATTATTACAACAGCTTGGTCGAGAAACCTATCAAAAAATATTACAACCTCGTATGCTTAGCGGACACTATCAAGGGCGCGTTTTAAGCATGATCTCTAAATTAGCAAATCCCAAAAACATCTTAGAGATAGGCACGTATACAGGCTATTCTGCATTATGCTTAGCTGAAGGCATGCAAGCTACTGGAGCCTTACACACTATTGATATAAATGAAGAATTAGCAAACTTTCAACGAAAGTATTTTAATAAATCAGATTATGGCAATCAAATTTTTCAGCATGTAGGTAACGCCTTAGAAATTATTCCAAATCTGGATACAACTTTCGATTTAATTTTTATTGATGCCGATAAAGAAAACTACCCCAACTATTTTAATAGTGTTATTGATAAATTAAATCCTGGAGGTATTATCTTGTCTGACAACGTACTTTGGAGTGGCAAAATACTTGAAGCCTTAAAACCTGATGATATGGCTACAAAAGCACTATTAGAATACAATATACTTTTAAAAGATGATGACCGGGTAGAAACTGTTGTCTTACCTATTAGGGATGGATTGACTATTAGTAGAAAGGTTTGAAATAATATCCATCTTAAACCGCTAAGAGAGATTTTATAGGATTGTTATTATCAGGTAACCTGCATGATTTACTAGCTTGAATATTGGTTTCAATGATTTGATAAAATTCATACGTATCAAATGGTTTATAAATAATATCATTAAACCCTATACCATTATCATCACAATCCTTTTTTATACTATCAACATCAGACGCTGTTAAAGCAATTATAGGTATATTAGTATCAAATGCTCTAATGTTCCGTGTCGCCTCTTTACCGTTCATGATAGGCATGTTAATATCCATTAAAATAAGATCAAACTTATTAATTTTAGCGATGTTTAATGCCTCTAAACCATTATTAACAATAATGGATTCGTAATTAGCCTTTTTTAGTAAATTTTGCGTAACAACTTGGTTTATCTTATTGTCTTCTACTACTAAAATCTTGTATTTTTTATTTAAAGCTTTTAAAGCTACATCATTTTTAAATTCCAGCTTATTTTTTTCTACTTTTTCTACATCTATCTCAAAAACTATATTAAAACTAAACGTTGTACCAACCCCTACTTCACTTGCAAGTTCAATTTCACTATCAAACAACTCTACCAAATTTTTGGTTATGGAAAGTCCTAAACCTGTACCTTGATAGTTAATATTATTATTTTCATCCAATTGAGAAAAATTATCAAAAACAGTATCAAATTTATGTTTCGGAATACCACAACCATCATCTTCAATTTCAAAACGTATTTTAACTTCTTTTGTATTTGTTTCTAGCATGATTACTCGAAGACTAATACATCCGTTTTCTGTAAATTTTATACTGTTCCCTATTAAATTAATTAAAATTTGAGACAACCTTACATTATCACATTTTATATACTGTGGAAGTTGTTTATCTATTAATATATCAATTTTATTATTGTTTTCTTTTAATCTAAAATCAAAAGAATCCACTATATTTTTTATTAATAGTTTTAAATTAACCGAGGTGTTTTTTAACTCTATTTTTTGAGATTCAATTTTACTTACTTGTAAAATATCATTAATAAGATTTAATAAATAATCTCCTGAATATTTTAGTGAATTTATAAGCTTGGCATCGCTTTCACTCAAATCACTATTTTCTAGAAGTAATGAGGTAATACCAACAACACCATAAAGAGGCGTTCTTAATTCGTGGGTTACATTTGAAATAAATTTGGATTTCAACTCTGATGATTTCACGGCTTCATTTCGAGCAATTTCTAATTGTTCATTCTGATCTTTTAAAATATTGGTTAATTTCCTTTTAGAAATATAACTTCTATAAACCGTAATTAACGATACCAGAAATAGAAATAATGCTACCGTTATAATAATATTTAAGTTCTTTACTTTATTGGTAATTTCAACTTGTTGTATACGTTCTGTATTTGCTATTTGAGCGTCTTTTTTATAATCTTCAATGAGGTATTTGGATTCTGCAATTGACTTTCGTTCAGATTTTGCCTCATTTGTATATTGATCCTTATAATTATTATATTTCAACAACGCATTATAAGCCTCTTTGTCTAAATCTTGTTTATCTAAAGACAAGGCTAATTTTTTATAAACATTTAGTAAAAGCAAGCTATATTTTTGTCTATCGCCTTCATTATTTTGTTCTAAAAATGCTAATGCTTCATTGAATTTTTTAGTACCATTATTATACAATTCCTTTTTAATGAAATACAATCCTTGTGTATACCTTAAATATGCATAAGCATTTGGGTCTGCTTTATAACTACTCAAATTCTCTTCAGCTCGTAAAAGGTATATTAGTGCCTTTTCAGTTAAGTCATTCTCTAAATATATTTGGCACAAATTAATTTGAATATCAAACAGAACATTTAATTGCTTATCAAGATTATTATGATCCTTAACATTACCAATTGAAGCATGCTTTAATGCATTCTCAAAGTAAGAACGCGCTAAGTTAAATGGTTTCTTTTTTTTATATAACCTTCCTAAATTTAAATAAGATCTTGCTATTAAATAATTGTCATCAATTTCTATTGAAGATTTAAGAGTATTAATAAATCTGCTTTCCGCAGCATCATACTCTCCTATAGATGTATAAATTTCACCTTGAATGAAATTAGCCAAAGCACTACCATAACCATCATTAATAGATACCGATAACCTTTTAGATTGATTAATTGAGGCTAATGCATTTACTATCTCGTTATTATCATAAAACTGTAAGGCCTCAGAATTTAAACTATCTATTTGAAAGATTATGTGCTTATCATCTTGAGAATAAGACAATTTTATAATGCACAGAAAACATACAAGTAGGATTGTTTTCATTTTTGGTTAAATTTAGATTTGGATTCGCAATATATTTTTCAATACATGAGAAATTGAAAATACTCGTTAAAAACCTAATTTTAAACGTTGACAGGTAATTAAATAGAATTAAACTTACAAAAAAAATTAAAATTTACGCTTCACTGAACCTGTAAAATCCTCTAAATCATCTTTAACTTTATTAAGCTCTTTCTTAACATCATCAGTAATGCTTGAATCAATGCCATTTTTCTCAGCCGTTTTAGTAATTTCATGCTTGATATCGTTTGTAGCATCTTTAAGAGTACGCATGCCTTTACCTAAACCACGGGCTATTTCTGGTAGCTTATCTGCACCAAAAACCATAATAACAATAAATAGTATAAATGCTATCTCTGCACCACTAATAAATAAAAATGTAGCTTGTTGTATCACAACGCAAATATAGTGAGTGTTTTGTTAGAATAAAAAAAGCCGATCGTAAAAATCGGCTTTTAACTTAAAATTTTTATCCTTTGACCTTTTCTTTAAATTGGTCAAAATCGCTTTGTTGTACTTTTTTAGGCCATGAATTATTTGATGTATCTACATCGGCTGTTTCTAAATCGGGGTCTATGACTAGATTAGTAATTATTTTTTGGGTTTTAAAAACCTTTTTTACTTCATTTTCATTGTATCGCCATATTTGTGCTGGGAATGTTTTTCTTTCTTTTGTACCATCTTCATAAGTTAGCTCCAAAATTATTGGCATTACCAATCCTCCTGGTTTTTCGAAAGTAACTTCATAAAAATATTTTGGTGCATCACCTAATCGCTCTTTTTCTTTATCATTTAAACTATTTAAATGATTATTTAAAACCGTAAAATCTGAAGCATTCTTCGCATCTTCTGGAATGATACCTTCTTCGGCTTCTGCATAATAAATCAACTTACCTTTATAGTCATCAAGATTAAAATTATTTAGCTTAGCAACTTCCTTCGCTTTTTCAGTTGGTTTATCTGTTAAGTAATAACTTTTAACCTGTTTAACGCCTATGTCTGTATAATCTGTAGTATAAAACCATCCTCTCCAAAACCAATCTAAATCCATAGCAGAAGCATCTTCCATACTTCTAAAAAAGTCTGCAGGTGTAGGATGCTTAAACATCCATCTTTTTGAGTATGTTCTAAAAGCATAATCGAATAATTCTGGCCCCATAATAGTATGCCTTAACATATATAACCCTGCTGCTGGTTTTGCATAAGCGTTAGGTCCAAATTGATGCACATAATCACCTTGAGACATAATTGGAGAAATAAAGCTTTGGTCGCCTCCCATATATGGTACCATATCTTTTGGTAAATTGCCTGTTATAAAATTAGGATCATAATCTAATTCTGCTAATGTTTCTACAAACGAGTTTAAACCCTCGTCCATCCATGTCCATTGGCGCTCATCACTATTCACAATCATTGGAAAAAAATTATGACCTACCTCATGTGTAATAACACCAATCATACCTCTTTTAAGTCGCTCAGAATAAGTTCCATCAGGATTTGGTCTCCCATAATTAAAACAAATCATAGGATATTCCATTCCCATTTGTGCATGTACAGAAACTGCTTTATTATATGGATAGTCAAAAGTAAGCTTAGTATATTCTTCTAATGTATTAGCTACAACTCTTGTTGAATGTTCTTCCCAAAGCGGGTTGCCTTCTTTAGAATACAACGAAATAGCCATTACGGTTTTTCCATTTATATCTACTGCCATGGCATCCCATAAAAATTTTCTTGAAGTAGCAAAAGCAAAATCTCTTACATTATTAGCTTTAAAATGCCATGTTTTTGTTTTTGTACTTCTTTCTTTTTCTGCTTTTTCTGCTTCTTCTTGCGTGACAATAAAAACAGGGTCTTTGAATGATTTTTCAGCCAATTCAAAACGTTTAAGTTGCTCTTTTGTCAATACATCTTTTTCGTTTTGCAATATACCTGTTGCTTCTAATTTGTGATCTGCTGGCACGGTTAGTTTAACATCAAAATCTCCAAATTCCAGAGCAAACTCACTACGCCCCCAAAATTGCATATTTTGCCAACCTTCTACATTATCGTAAACACAAAGTCTTGGATAGAATTGTGCAATAACATATGTATTGTTTCCATCTGGAAATGCCTCGTAACCAGATCGTCCACCATCTACAATATGATTATTAACATTGTACCACCATTTTATTTGAAACTTAAATACGTCTCCAGGTGCTAATGGTTTAGGTAAATTAATTCGCATCATAGTACGATTTATCATAAAAGATAAATCTGAACCATCCGATTTTTTTACAGCTTCAATATTAAACCCTCCATCAAAAGGTTTCTTTAAGTTTTCCTTAGTAAAGTTTTTTGGACCATTAAGAGTGCTATCAAAAGATTCTGTATCTATATCTGGAGTTTTAGAATCTTTAGCTCTCATATTTTGGTCAAGCTGCACCCATAAATATTCTAAATAATCTTTGGAATTGTTATGATATGTTATTTTTTCGTTCCCATAAATCTGGTTTTTAGATTCATCTAAACGAATATCCATGATGTAATCGACTTTTTGTTGTGTGTATTCGTGACCAGGTGCCCCAGAAGCAGTTCTGGTATTGCTTGGTGTTGGCAAAACATCTTTCATTTGCCTAAATTTATTCTGATCTGTATGTCCTTGGGGCTTTGTTTTTTCTTGTGCTTGAGCAAAAACACTAGTCGAAATAAAAACCACGGAAAGGAAATAGTACTTAAGTTTTCTCATTGTCTATTTTTATATTTTATTTAGTAGATTCCGTGTTTGATTAAAAATAATTAATTTTTTTACAAAAAACACTCGAAAATAATGAATTCGAAAAGGCTTTAACTTAGTTTTAACTTAGTTTTAATTAAACTTTAACAGTGTGTTATCCTTTTCTGGAATGAGTATAAAACTTTTTTCTTTGGAGTTAATTTTTGTCTTTATTATGTTTTGCTGCTCTTTGAATAAATCGAATAATACTTTATTACTAATTTCGAAAGATTCAATACCGAGAACATTTTCAATTTCCAAATAGCAACGTATAATATCCTGGTCGTATTCTTTACCTATAAAGTTAAGATTGACGTCTTCATTATTAATCTTAATTTTTATACTTTCCTTTAAATACTTGTCAATATAAACATCGGTTGTTTTGGGTTCATCTTTAACAGCTAATGTAATAGACTCATCGTAGCGCTCACGTAGTAAATTTTCAAAATCGTCAATAAAAATTCTGGTTGTAATTTGTACAGATTGCTTTTCTTCTATAAAATTAATTTGAGTAACACTTATATAATATTTATGCAGACTTGCAAATGCAAAAAGCGGTATAATTAAAAAAAACAAAAATGGTTTAATAAGTTTCATCGATATATATTTTTACTAAAGTAGTTATTTTGGTGTTTCACCAATTTGCCTTAATTGTTTTTTAACTATTACATTTTGACTACTCTTAACGCTGAGAACTTATCATAAATATATAAGACACACATAAATAATTATTCTAAACTAGAAAATAGTATAATAAACATTTCAAAAAGCATTCCAAAAATATTAATCATTTTTGATCTCAGAATTTTGCATATACTGCTTATATTTCTCTTTCAGAAAAATTAATATTTTAAAATCGGTTTCGTTTTTACAATATTTCATAAAATTTTCATCATCAGCACAGAAATAGAAAAAATCCATTCTTAAGGTTTCATCTAATGAGTTTGAAACAAAAAAATCTTTTGACAATCTTGCTTTTACAGACTGCATTAGTGCTTCTTTTGATTCTATTGCCACTCGCTTCTTCAACATTTTAGTTCTTCCAGAAATACCATTCAATATGGGGTTTAAAGGAACACCACCTCCCAACAACCCCAATAACATTTGTGGTTTAAACTCCCCAGCTTCGCTTAAACGTCGTTCACTTTGCGTGGCTATTTTACCTGTATAGCCTGGTATGCCTACATCATAAAAATTAATAGGCGGATCACCTTCTACATTTGCAATATCTTTGAGTATATCTCCTGTTAAAATGTTACCAACTAAGACTTCGTCCAATTCATTAATTTGTTCATCTAATTTTACCAGAAGTATTTTATTAGAAACCACATCACTTGTAATAACTACTTCTTTTAATTTATGTTGAATGGATGAAAAGACCAAAGAATCATTTAAAGCAACATTAATTCTAAACGCGCCTTTTTTATCAGTTATAGTAAAAACTTGAGCTGTTTTATTAATCACATGAATATTCTCTACACCAGACGCGCTTTGAACCTTTCCGAATATTTCTACTGCTTGAGAAAAACCTTTCTGAAAAGAAAATAAAATAAATATGACTATAAAACGCTCAATCTTTAACATCCTAAAGTTTTAAAAACAACTCACTCTGTTTTAATAAAAACTCAACAAGTTGTATGTCATTTTCATGCTTAAAAAACTTTGAATCCACCCCTTTCTCTTCTACATAAACAACAAAAGCACCAACCTCTTCTAATGGAATATTAAAAGTTTTGCTTATGTCTTTATGACTGTACACATCTAATAAGTCTTTTGGTTTTGGTTTTCTTTCTTTTTCTGCAGGTGAGAATATTTTAATAGATGTCAGATTCCTTTTAAATAATAATTCTAAAATTTCTAAGGGTTTGGGTAAATAATTACGTGCTTCTGGGTCAATTATAGATGTTAAATGATTCTGGATAACGTTTTTATCAAAAGCTTTAACATCGTTATATTCGAAAGCCGCATTTATATTCCCCATATCAACACGTATGGGTTCAACAGTCTTAACATTTGTTACATCTGCTAATATATTACCAGAAAGACCAGACGAAAGTGTAACAGCATCTAGTTGATTAATTTGCTCTACCAGTTGTATTTTTAACTGTTTTGTTTTAACAACATCTGCATCTACGGTAATAGAAACCGTTTGAAATTGTAATGCCGAAATTTCGATAACATCGCGTAAGGCTACTTTAATAATAAATTCTCCTTTTTCGTTGGTGATGGTCCCTTTATGGGATGATGTATTGAAGATCGTTACAGCTTCAACATCATTACTAACAGAAAGAATGATTCCTTTTACTTCTACTCTATGAATTGATTGCCCACTTGTATGAAGTGATAAAAAAAGAAATACAAAAGAGGTTAATACTCGTTTCAAGTTGGCCAAATTAAAGTATAAAGAACGTCTTTCAAATCTTAAATAAATTGAAAACCCATTCTAAACTTTTGTTAAAACACAACTTAAAACCTCAAACAACTTATTAAACTCATTGATTTTTGTTATTGGAACTTAAAAATGCAACGCTTTTCTTATTTAACAATTCAAGAAACTCCATTTCTTTTCCATAATTAAGTAACGAAAAATCAAAATCTTTACTTTCAACAAACCTTATAAACTCTTCAACCCGATGACTTGGAATATTAAAATTATCAACCAAAAATGCTGATCCAAAATAGTACTTTATCGATTCTACAGGAACATCTGGAATACCCAATTCTTTTTTATCAGCAACCTCAGATCTAAATAAAGGTAGTAATAATTGATCAACTACATTTACAATATTAAGTCCATTGATCATGGTTTGATTCTCAGAATTTAATGTAATATTTTTAGCTTTAGACTTGTAATCATCTTTAAAATCAAAATCATCGCTATGTTTAATTCCGAAATACAACGCATCTAATTTGGGTTTAAAAACATTGGTGTCTTGTATATCTGTTTTTAAATTTCCTGATAATCCTTTTGATGATACAACAATCTCTTCCAACTTATAAACCTCTTCAATTAAAAAAAGCTTCATTGTTTTAGATTTAATAATAGCTTCATTAACTTTAAAATTAAGGTTTTGATATTGCAATGCACTTACCTCAATTAAATCATCTAACCCGATCTGTAATTTAAATGAGCCATTCTCATCTGTAACGGTACCTTTATTTGATGATCTATTAAAAATAGTAATACCCGAAATATCACTACTTTCAACTATTATTTTCCCGTTAACCTGTACGCGCTTAATGTTTTGAGACGTGATATGCATTGTAGATAACAATACAAAAAAGAAAATAGTTTTTTTCATCTTAATTTTTTTACTGAAAATAACATTTTTATTAGACTTTTCAATATCTAAACCTATAAAAATTTCTTATACATAATATTAATATTAATTCTATAATAGTTAGTTTTACTCTGATAAATATTTCTTATGAAAAATATGATTATTGCCAGTACCTCAACAATTCATGGAAGCGGTTATTTAGATTATATTTTAGATGATCTAAATACTTTTTTTAAAGAGATTGAAGAAGTCTTGTTTATTCCTTACGCTAGGCCAAGTGGTATCTCTCATGATAAGTATACCAAAATTGTTTTTGCTGCCTTTTCTAAAATTAATAAAAAGATAGTAGGAATTCATACTTATAAAAATCCTATTGAAGCTATTGAAAATGCCAAAGCTATTTTTATTGGTGGTGGGAATACATTTGTTTTAACAAATCAGCTTTACAATAATAATTTAATAACGCCTTTGCAAACAACTATAAAAGAAGGAACACCTTATTTAGGTACTAGTGCTGGTAGTAACATTTGCGGACTTACCATAAAAACGACTAACGATATGCCTATTGTATATCCACCAAGTTTTAAAGCATTAGGGCTTGTTCCTTTTAACATTAACCCGCATTATTTAGACCCAGATACAAGCAGTAAGCATATGGGTGAAACCAGAGAAACCAGAATAAAAGAATTTCATAATTATAACACCCAACCTGTTATAGGGTTGCGAGAAGGTAGCTGGTTACAAGTAAATGACAAATCGATTATCTTAAAAGGATATTTAACTGCTCGTATTTTTGAATACAATAAATCTCCTTATGAGATAGAATCTGGCACAGAGTTAAGCCATTTAAAATAAAAAAGGCTCCATATTTCTATGAAGCCTTTAGAGCGGGAGACCAGGTTCGAACTGGCGACATTCAGCTTGGAAGGCTGACGCTCTACCAACTGAGCTACTCCCGCATTATTGTGGTGCAAATATATACAAACTGTTAACTTATTTGCAAGAAAAAATCATAACTTTTTTAAAAAATGATAACCTAATATTTTAAAGCCCTCGTTAAAATAAAACTTATGTGACGGAGCATTAGTTACATAGGTATTCAATTCTACAGCTTCATAACCTTTAATTTTAATATAATTATAAATCCATTCGAAAAACCGTTTCCCTAATCCCATGCCTCTATAACCGTCATCAATATAAACATGATCTGGTTCTACACTTTTTCCTGAATAATGCCTAGTACAAAACCACAAACCCGTAACACCTATTAAATTATCATCATCATATATTACTGCACACTCATAATTTTGAGTAATCATTTCGGAAAAACGCTGCTCTAAAACTGCATAAGAAATTTTATTATCATTTAGTTTTTGTACTAAAGGAATAACAGCATTTATATTTTCTTTTTCTATAATCTTAAATATGATGGCCATCGAATATCTTTATAAATGAATGCTTAAAATTAATTCTATTTCTATAATTACTAGTGACTTTTAATAAAATTTGGTGTCTAAATAAATGATTAATGATATACTTATGATCATATTAATTCAAAATGAGCCTACTTAGTGCTTAAAAATTTTATATTTTTAATTGCATTAAATTTAAAAAAATGAGAGGAAAAAATCTTAAAATCCGTTTATTAATAGGCGCAGCCATTGCTTTGTTCTTTGTTTTTAAAAGATGTAGCCAACAAGAAGTGAACCCTTATACAGGAAGAACACAGACCATATCTATGACTCCTGACAAAGAAATTGCCATTGGCTTACAAAGTGCCCCTCAAATGGCACAACAACATGGTGGTCTACATTCCAATAATCAATATCAAGCTTTGGTTGATAATGTTGGAAACAAATTGGTTAACAATAGTATCGCTAAAGAAACACCTTATCAATATGAATTTCACTTGTTAGCAGACCCTAATACTATAAATGCATTTGCCTTACCTGGAGGTCAAGTATTTATCACTTATGCTTTATTTTCTAAATTAAAAAACGAAGACCAACTAGCTGGTGTTTTAGGTCATGAAATCGGGCATGTATTAGGTCGCCACAGTGCAGAAAGAATTGCAGAAAGTGAATATTGGCAAGGCTTAACAACAGCTGGATCGGTTGGAGCAGATATGGGAGGCCTTGTGAGTGGTATTGGCCAAAACACACTACTTACTAATGGAAGAGATGACGAATTAGAAAGTGATGAGCTTGGTGTTCTTTTTATGCTTAAGGCGGGTTATAATCCCGAAGAAATGATTGGAGTCATGAAAATTTTAAAAGATGCCGCTGGTCCTAATCGTGTTCCTGAATTTCAAAGCACACACCCAGACCCAGATAACAGGATTGAAAAAATTCAGGAAGCCATAGAAAAATACAGAAATGAGTAAAATAAAAAAAGCCTTGAAAATCAAGGCTTTTTACGAGTGACTAACTCAAAATAACTATTTAACTTATAATTATTTTTTCTTTTTTGCTTTCGCTAATGCGTCTTTTATAATTACTGCGGCATCTGTTGCCCCATGCAATTCAGCATATTTCAATGCGGTCATTTTTTTAGCAGATTTAGCTTTTAAATTAGCGCCTTTAGCTATTAAAAGTTTTAAAATTTCTGTTCTATTAAATTTAGCAGCATACATGATTGGAGTCATTCCATTAGACATTTCATTTATATTTGCTCCTCTGTCAATAAGTTTCTTCACTGTTTCTAAATCCCCTTTAGCGATCGAAACACAAAATGAGTTCACTTTAAATACAAACTCTGCATGAGTCGTACTAATACTTTCTGTAGTAGTTTTAGCATTGGCAGTTACTATTGAGAAACACAATGCAATGGCGGTAATAATGATTGATTTTTTCATGATGAAAGTTTTAATTTGATTTATGATTTTCGTTTTTTGATATACTAAAGAGACGATATTAATTCTAAACTGTTACATAAAAAGCAATAAATAACACATTTTTAACTTTTTTTTCACAAATAATTAACTGAATGATTCTTTTTTTACAAACCTCGAAAAAGCCCTGAAAACTCTGGTATTTGAAAGGTTTTTTATGCATTCTTTTGTTTAACTTCTTTATCTTTGCTTCTTATTAAAATTTTAACAAAAATGAACAAAAAAGTTATCTTAATGATACTTGATGGTTGGGGTAATTCTCCAGATCCTAAAGTTTCTGCCATCGATCATGCAAACACTTCTTTTATAGACTCTCTTTACAAAAAATATCCATTCGCTACCTTAAGAACAGATGGATTGCATGTTGGTTTACCAGAAGGTCAAATGGGAAATAGTGAAGTAGGACACATGAATCTTGGTGCTGGACGTATTGTATATCAAGACTTGGTAAAAGTTAATTTAGCTGTTAAAAACAAAACATTAAATAACGAAAAAGTATTAGTAGATGCATTTAATTATGCTAAAACTAATAATAAAGATGTTCATTTTTTAGGATTATTAAGTGACGGTGGTGTACATTCTCATATTAACCATTTATTTGGACTATTAGATGCTGCTAACGATTTTGGTTTAACCAAAACTTTCGTTCATGCATTTACAGACGGGCGTGATGTAGATCCGAAATCTGGCTATGGTTTTCTTACTGAACTGGAAAGTCATTTAGAAAAAACAAATGGCAAATTGGCGACTGTTACTGGTCGTTACTACGCAATGGATAGAGACAAGCGTTGGGAACGTGTAAAACTAGTTTATGATGCCTTAGTTAATGGCCACGGGGAAAAATCTACTAATGTTACAGATACCGTTCAAAAAAGCTATAAAAATGATATTACTGATGAATTTATCAAACCAATAATTATGGTTGATGAAGCTGGTAATCCTCAAGCAAGCATCAAAGAAGGTGATGTTGTTATATTTTTTAATTTTAGAACAGATCGTGGTAGAGAATTAACTGAAGCTTTATCGCAAACCGATTTCCATGAGCAAAACATGCACAAATTGGATTTGCATTATGTAACGCTTACAAATTACGATGAGACTTACAAAAATGTAAACGTTATATTCAATAAAGACAATCTTGCAGAAACACTAGGTGAAGTTTTGGCAAAAAATAATAAAAAGCAGATCCGTATTGCTGAAACAGAAAAGTATCCACATGTTACATTCTTTTTCTCTGGTGGACGTGAAGAACCTTTTAATGGTGAAACACGTATTTTAAGAAACTCTCCAAAAGTTGCGACATACGATTTAAAACCCGAAATGAGTGCCTACGAATTACGTGATGCATTGATTCCTGAGCTTCAAAAAGGTGATGTTGATTTTGTTTGTTTAAATTTTGCAAATGGGGACATGGTAGGTCATACGGGCGTTATGGAAGCTGCTATTAAGGCTTGTGAAGTCGTAGATAAATGTGTCGAAGATGTTATAGCCGCTGCTTTAGAAAATGGTTATTCTACATTACTTATAGCTGATCATGGAAATTGCGAAACCATGATAAATCCTGATGGTTCACCAAACACGGCACATACAACAAACCCAGTTCCTGTCATTTTAATTGATGAGGAATTAAAAACTATTAAAGATGGTATTTTAGGTGATATGGCGCCTACTATTTTAAAGTTAATGGGCGTTGAACAACCTGAGTCTATGACCCAGCACTCCTTAGTTTAAATAAGTAAAAAAATAAATTGTTTACTTTTGTTGTAAACCCAAGTTTATAGCTTAGATGAATTTTAACAACCAACTCATTATTGCAATAGATTTTGATGGTACTATTGTTGAGGATGCTTATCCTAAAATAGGAAAACCAATGCTGTTTGCTTTTGAAACTTTGAAAAAGCTACAGGATGATGGTCATCGTCTTATTTTATGGACTTATAGGTCTGGTGAAAGATTAAATGAAGCTGTTAAATTCTGTGAGGATAATGGTATCTCTTTTTATGCCGTAAATAATAGTTTTCCAGAAGAGCAATTCACTAATGATGTTAGTAGAAAAATTAATGCCGATTTGTTTATTGACGATAGAAATATTGGAGGTTTTTTAGGTTGGGGTGAAATATATCAAATACTCACAAATACTAAGCCTCCCGAAATTCAAAAAAAGAAAGGGCTTTTTAGTTTTCTAAAATAATCTGTGTTCGACATAAATTATAATCATTTGATTGCTTATGTCCAACTCAGATTAAAATAGACTTTTTTATATTAATTGATAATAAGTCTTATCAATTAATTCTCTATGATCTGGATGCGCAATATTAACTAAGGCTTTAACTCTTTTTTTAATAGTTTTACCATATAAATTAGCAATTCCGTATTCAGTAACAACGTAATGTACATGTGCCCTAGTTGTAACAACACCAGCACCTGGCTTTAAAGATGGAACAATTCTACTAATACCTTTTTTTGTGATTGAAGGTAATGCTATAATAGCTTTCCCGCCATGACTTAAAGAGGCGCCTCTAATATAATCCATTTGCCCGCCCACACCAGAATACATTTTAGCACCGATAGAGTCTGCACAAACCTGACCTGTTAAATCGACCTCGATAGCAGAATTAATAGCTACCATTCTAGGGTTTTGTTTAATGATAGACACATCATTCACATAATCTGAAGCACGCATTTCTACAAACGGATTATCATCAACGTAATCATATAGCCGTTTAGAGCCTATTAAAAATGTAGCCAATGCACGTCCAGGGTTGACATTTTTAAAGTTTCCATTAATCACATCATTTAAAATTAAATCAATAACACCATCGGAAAACATTTCAGTATGTAAACCTAAATCCTTATGATTTGTTAAACGTGATAATACAGCATTTAGAATGCTTCCAATGCCCATTTGTAATGTACTTTTGTCTTCAATTAAACTAGCAACATAGCCTCCTATTTTATTTTCAATAACGGATGGGTTACCAAATGCATGCGTAGGGATGGGTTCATTACATGCAACAAATAAATTTATTTCTGTTATATGAATAATCCCATCACCATGAGTTCTTGGCATTTGCTCATTTACTTGTGCTATAACAATTTTTGCGTTATCAATAGCCGCTAAGGTAGCTTCAACCGAGACCCCTAAAGAACTATACCCATGTTTATCTGGAACAGACACATGAATTAATGCGACATCTAATGGTAAAATATTTCTCTTAAATAATAATGGTAATTCACTTAAAAAAACGGGCGTGTAAGAACCATTACCAGATGCCAGTGTATGGCGTACGTTATCTCCGATAAAAAATGAATTCACATGAAAACTATCTCTAAATTCTGGGTTAGCATAACCAGCCTCTCCTTCAACATGTAAATGACAAACCTCAACATTCCTTAATTCCTCATGCCGCTCTGTCATAGCATTCATTAACAACTGCGGAGCTGCTGCAGCTGCCTGAACATAAACCCTATCGTTACTTTTAATTACTTTAACGGCTTCTTGTGCACTAACAACCTTATACATCTTATTTATTTTAGTATATAAATTTATTCATTTACAGCCTTTTAAAAAATGTCAAAAGTCATATTAGCAAAAAAATATTAATACTTAATTTTAAGTATCTTTGCCATTATTTTTTAGACATGATTGTAGTAAAAACAAAAGAAGAAATTGAGTTAATGCGTCAAAGTGCATTAATAGTTTCAAAAACGCTTGGTATGCTTGCCAAAGAAGTCAAGGAAGGTGTTACCACCATGCAGCTTGACAAACTTGCTGAAGAATTTATAAGAGACCAAGGGGCTTTACCAGGCTTTTTAGGGTTGTATGATTGCCCATCAACTTTACTCTGTAGCGTAAACGAAGCTGTAGTACATGGGCTACCAACAAATACCCCTTTAAAAAATGGTGATATTGTCTCTATTGACTGTGGTGCGTTAATGAATGAATTTTATGGAGACCATGCGTATACTTTTGAAATTGGTGATATAGATCCTGAAACAAAAAAACTTATACAGGTAACTAAAGAATCTCTTTATATCGGTATTAGGGAATTCAAAGCGAATAATCGCGTTGGAGATGTTGGCTTTGCCATACAGAAGTATTGCGAAGATCATGGTTACGGTGTTGTTCGAGAATTAGTTGGTCATGGATTGGGAAAAAAGATGCATGAAGACCCTGAAATGCCAAATTACGGTCGTCGTGGTCGTGGTAAAAAATTTATTGAAGGTATGGTAGTAGCCATAGAGCCTATGATAAATGGAGGGACTCATAAAGTAAGACAACTAAAAGACGGTTGGACTATTGTGACACAAGATGGTAAACCTAGTGTTCATTTTGAACATGATGTGGCACTTGTAGATGGAAAACCTGAAATACTGTCAACTTTTGCTTATGTGCACGAAGCTTTAGGTATTGAAAGTAACGAAGAAGATGAATTTCGTCAAAAAGCTTTAATCCTATAAAAAAGACACTAATTTCACTAATTTACAAAGATGAAGCTTATAAAATTATTGGTATTTGTATGGAAGTCTTTAATGAATTAGGAAAAGGCTTTAGTGAAATTGTGTATGGAGATGCATTAGCAATTGAATTTCATCATAATAACATTCACTATTCTAGAGAAGAAAGTTATAATATAAACTATAAAGGCAATATTCTTCCACATAAATACAAAGCAGATTTTGTCATTGACAATAAAACAATTCTTGAAATAAAAGCAGTTGAAACTTTTAGTACTGCGCATATAAAACAAACACTTAATTATTTAGCTGTATCAAAATTAAAACTTGGGCTTTTAGTTAACTTTGGAGAAGCCAGTTTAAAATACAAAAGAATTGTCCTTTAATAATTTGTGAAAATTCGTGAAATTCGTGTCAAAAAAACTCTTTAGATTTATACTAAATTTTATCCCGAGACCTCTACTTATTAGGTTAAGCTATATTATTCGCCCTATTTTGGCCTTCTTTTTAAAAGGTAATACGTATACCGATCCTATTGATAACAGAAGCTTTAAAAGTTTTTTACCTTATGGTTATGGTAAACAACGCAATAATGTTCTCTCTCCTTCTACCCTTTCTTTAGAGCGTCATAGGTTGTTATGGTTATATTTAAAAAACAAAACCGATTTCTTTATATCTAGAAAAAAAGTATTGCATTTCGCTCCAGAACAAGCATTTTATAAACGCTTTAGAAAGATGGAAAATCTTGACTACATAACAACCGATTTAAATTCTCCTTTAGCAGATGTAAAAGCCGATATTTGCAATCTACCATTTGAAGACGACGCATTCGATATTATTTTTTGCAATCATGTTTTAGAACATATTCCAGATGATACAAAAGCTATGCAAGAACTGTATCGGGTTTTAAAAGTTGGTGGTATGGGCATTTTCCAAATTCCACAAGACTTGTCAAGAGAACAAACTTTTGAAGATAATACTATCACGGACAAGAAAGAGCGGGCAAAAATATTTGGACAGTATGATCATGTACGTGTGTATGGGCGTGATTATTTTGATAAACTTCGTAGTATTGGTTTTAAAGTAGACGAAGTGAATTACACAGCTAACCTTTCAAAAGAAGCTATTGAAAAGTACTGCTTAGCAAAAGGTGAAATTATTCCCGTAGTTTATAAATAAAAATGATTTATTAAATTTATTCTTTCATGACACAACAAATTATAATTGCTACAGGTGCTTTATTTGGTATGCTATCTGTGATTTTTGGAGCTTTTGGAGCTCATGCATTAAAGAAAATTTTATCTGCTGAACAGTTACATAGCTTCGAGGTTGGTGTAAAATACCAAATGTATCATGCGATTGTATTATTAACCATCGGTCTAAATTCCAGCAATATAACCTCTGTAACCTATTGGTGTTTTACCTTAGGTGTTATATTATTCTCTTTTAGTATTTATGGATTAGTATTATCAGATGCTAAAGGAAAAAAGTTTCGGTTTTTAGGTCCTATTACTCCAATAGGAGGTTTACTTTTAGTTATTGGCTGGTTATTTTTACTTATTAACGTTTTATAAAACGAACTAACTTTATAAGTTAATGTTCAGTAAAACCATTCAAAGCCAAAGTCTCCAGTTCATTTTTATCATTCTCAAAAATCAAAAAAACCTTAAGTTCGGGATGTGATTTTAAAAAAGTTTTCACTTTTTCAATTCCCATAGTTTTAAATGCAGTGGCATAGGCATCAGCAACCATACAATCTTTAGCAATTACAGAAATGCTTAACAAGTTTGTTTTACTTGGGTAGCCTGTTTTTGTATCGATTATATGAGCATATCGATTACCGTTTTTATCTAACTTAAATTTTCTGTATGTTCCAGAAGTTGCCATCGCTTCATTAGTTAAAACAAGAGTTCTGGAAAGTGATTGGGTTCCATCAAAATTAGGGTTTTCAACACCAACCAGCCAACCGCTATTTTTCTCTATATTAATACCTTTGGCATGAAGCTCCCCCCCTACATTGACTAAATAATTTTGAATATTTTCATCATCTAAGAATGTTGCAATAACATCTACCGTATAACCTTTTGCTATCGCATTAAAATCTAAAAATGTCCCTTTTGGTTTCGTAATTGTGTTATTCGTTCTAAGAATCTTATTGAAACCAACCGTTAGCATCAAACTATCAATTTTTAAACTATCTAAGTTCACTATTTCACCTTCAGGACCAAAATCCCAAGCATTTACAACAGCTCCAATGGTTGGATCGAAAGCACCTGCTGTTTCTTTATATATTATTTTAGTAGCTTCATATACTTTTCTAAAATGTGTATCAATTTCAACAGTTTCATTTCTGTTCAATTTAGAAATATCTGAATTTGTTTGATACGTAGACATCGATTTATTAATCACATAAAATAAACTATCAAATTTCTTTTCATAATTCATATCCGAGCTATATGTTATTTCATAAAATGTTCCAAAAACATTTCCCGAAAATTTTGTGTTTTTTGACTCTTTTTTACAAGAAATCAATAATAAAGTAACAAATAGGGTTATTGTAATCTGCTTCATTTAGTTAAAATTCGTTTCTAAAACTTGTATGCCATTATACTCTAAAAGATATTCCTCATTTAAAAAAATAGGGCCTTTTTCATCATTCATATTGCCTAATCCAACACCTGCATATAGAACTTTAGCATCTTTCTCTCGAGCATGTTTTTTAAACGACTCCATCCAAACAACATCATAATTATTAGGATTATCTGGTAATATTACAGCTCTTACAATTACAAAATAATACTGTTTATTCTTATCGATGCAAACAAACTGCGGATGTTTTTTAAGTTTACTATTCACAGCTATAAATTCAAAACCACGTTCTTCTAAATCTTTTCCTACATAGTTCATAGCTAAGTTATGTAATTCTTGTTCTGTAAGCGGTTTACTCATAAGGCAAAATTAATATTAATAATCAACTAACACCAGATTTAAAAATGTTCAAATTTATAAATTATAAATTAGTTTCTTCCACATAATATTTTAGATTCGTTCATCCCCTTATATTGAAAAAACCAGGACAGACCTAAGCTAAACATGTAAGATTACACTCATAAATATGAATATAAAATAAGATTTTACAACACCACATATGTATTTCATCGATTATATATGCATTTAATCTACTTTGTTTAGAAAAAAAATTATATTTACCGCGTTGTTAATTAACCAATAAATAATAACACACTAACAAACCCAAATTTAGAATGAATGTAAGTTCATTTTATTAATGATTTTAACCATGTAAAGCTCTAAAAAAACAATTTTAAGTTTTACAACAATACTTTTAATTATGAATAAAACAATACTAAAAACTCTTGCTCTTTTTTGTTTTATTGTTTCGTGTAAAACAAGTGTAAAAGAAAATGCCAACACAGATGGATGTGAATTGTTTAAAATTGGAAATTATAAATTTTATAATCCAAGAGTTTATGAACGTCCTGTAATCTTTAAAAAAGGGAGTCATCAATTATTACATGATGAATATACTCCTAAATGGTATCCTGGATACTGTGCAGAAAACTTACCTTCTTATTTCAAATCAAAAGAAGAATATGTAAAGCATATCCATTCTGATGAAATAAAACGTCTTAGTACGCCTTATTTTGAAAAAGTTTATAGTGCAAATAAGTACAATTTAAAAGGGAAACCAGGTTTGTATAATGAAGACTATCACCTTTTATTTAGAGGTACTGTTAGTGTAAAGAATACAAATTCAGGAAATGAATACCTTTTAGTTGCTGGAAAAAGTTACATTGATAATGAAAATGACTATGATAAAAACACAGATTTTTATGAAAGTGATGTAAAAACTATGTTTGCTTTTATGTTAGAAGACGGTGCATATAAATCTGTTGATCCTGAACTTGTATTTGGAACTTTCACAAAAGAACAACATGATAAAGTGTATAATATTTTAAGTGTAAAAGAGCTTGTATACGCTTCTTGTTTTGAAAATGTAAATACTATAAGAAAACCTAATTTTGATAGCTCTGCTTTACCAGGTTGGGTTTATAACAAATCAGATTTAGAAGATTAATATAATTTTGACTTTTTAGAAGTTCTAAATCTAAACTCAATACCAAAACGCAAAGGCTTTACTTATATAGGTGAAGTTTTTGCGTTTATTTTTTTCTGCTTTTTATAAAGCATTCCCACTATTTAAACTGAACAAATTTAGAACTCATAAATGTGTAATTTGAAACAGGGATTACAGCATTTTTTTTAAGTTCATACCAGGGTGAAATATTTGAATCTTCTAAATTCTTAACCAAATGCACACTTTGAGCTGGTGTGTTTCCTTGAAATAATAAATACAACTTCTTTCCTTCATTATTTATCACTTCGTCACATATCATAACAATATGTCCAGGAGAACCTCCTCTAATTAGCATATCTCCAATTTTAAGATCTTCTGCATATTCAATTTCTGGTAATTCATTATACAATGAAAGTGTTCCAGAATACATATAAATCAAGTTTAAATATTTATAAAAATTTTCTTTAGAATGATTTTTTGAAGCCGATTTATGAAACATTACCTCATTGCCATTAATTTTAGGTCTAAAGCCATCTGCATATTTAATCCATGAACAATAATCTCCACTTGTAAAATTAAAGCCTATCTGATCTTTTCTATTAGTATTCCATAAATACTCACTTCTTATCCTAATTAATGCATCTGCGCATTGCTGTAAGCCATTCACAGGCACTGGAACATCCAATATTCCAATATGTCCACGTTGCCAGTAATATTCAGAACCGTCATAATTAATAATCTTTGTTCCAAACATTTTTAACTCATAATTACGTAAATATTCTTGAAAAGAACCTTTAGAGTATGATACACGTTTATAACCTTTAGGAGCATTAATCCTAGATTTTATTGTAAGGCTGTCTTTATTTAATAAGTTTGGTGTTTCTATAGAGAACACCATACTTTTAGTATTATCTCCTACATGCTTAAGTTGGAATATTATTACTGTTATTACTGCAAGAATTACAATTAAAACCAAACCTCTTTTCATGTATATTTAACGCCAATGGTTAAATATTCGTATTTAATCAACAAAAGTTTAAGACTAATTTTAACAGTCAAAGTTTATATTTTTTAGTAATTTAATCTAAAATTAATGTCATGAAAACTCCAAAACGTTTAGAACAGGCTTTAAAAAAATTATATACGGCATTTCATAACAATCAATTAAACCCTGAATGCTGTAAACAGTGTGCCGTTGGAAATATTTTAGACCATACGGATAGCTGGAAACACTTTTCGGATAAGCATGGGGCATTAGAGTTGAATTATATTGGTAAAGTGCATGAAACACTTGGTAGAAAATTTAATGGTTATAGGCCATTGGAATTATTAAAAATAGAAAGTATTTTTTTGGAAGCTTGTGGTTATAAGCTACCGCTCCATCATAAAAATAGCAAACCTAAGAATCCTACCGATAAAAACATTCTATTTAATGGTTTAAATGAAGTTGTAACGTTTTTATGTTATTTAGATAATGTTTCTAACGTTATGGACTACAGAAAACTGTTTGAGTTCGAAAATGAAAAACCAAAATATGAGTTAGAATTTTTAACTAAAAAATCGCTACCATAACATTTTAAACGAAAAAACCCAACATCACTGTTGGGCTTTCATTTTATATAAAATTCCGTATCACATACTTCAACAAGTTTCGCTTGCCATTTTAGAATGCAAATTGCAATTATTGTCTATCCTCCAAAGTCATCAAATCTGATATGCTCATCTGGGATACCAAAATCTTCTCCCATTTTCTGAACTGCTTTATTCATTAAAGGAGGTCCACAGAAGTATAATTCGATATCTTCTGGTGACTCATGCAAGCTTAAATAGTTATCGATTACACAATTGTGAATGAATCCTACGAAACCATCACCTGGTGCATCAATATTTTCTTTTACTTTCCAATTATCTTCTTCCATAGGTTCAGATAATGCTAAGTGAAACTTAAAGTTAGGGAAATCTCTTTCCAATGCTTCAAAGTGTTCTAAATAGAATAACTCGCGCTTAGAACGACCACCATACCAATAAGATACTTTACGTCCTGTTTTCAAAGTTCTGAACAAATGATATAAATGCGAACGCATTGGTGCCATACCAGCACCACCACCAACATAAAGCATTTCAGATTCAGACTCGTTAATGAAGAATTCTCCATAAGGTCCTGAAATTGTTACTTTATCCCCTGGTTTTTGATTAAATATATAAGAAGATGCTATACCTGGATTAACATCCATCCATCCGTTTTTAGCACGGTCCCATGGTGGGGTAGCAATACGAACATTTAGCATAATTTCACGTCCTTCTGCTGGATAAGAGGCCATAGAATAAGCTCTTTCAACCGTTTCAGTATTCTTCATTACTAAAGGCCACAAGTTAAATTTATCCCATTCTGCTTGAAATTTATCTGGTGTTTCATGTTCTTCAGGATGTGCAGTAATATCCATATCTGAAAACTTAACTTCGCAGTTAGGTATTTCTATTTGAATATATCCACCTGCTTTATATCCCATATCCTCAGGAATTTCAACTACAAATTCCTTAATAAAAGAAGCGACATTATAATTACGTACAACCGTGGCTTCCCATTTTTTAATTCCAAAAACTTCTTCCGGAATGGTAATATTCATGTCTTGCTTTACTTTTACCTGACAAGATAATCGTGCACCATCCTTTAACTCTTTACGTGTAAAGTGAGGTGTTTCTGTTGGAAGTGCTTCTCCACCACCTTCTAATACATGACATTCACATTGAATACATGTTCCACCACCTCCACATGCGGATGGTAAAAATATTTTTTGAGCACCTAACGTCGATAATAAACTATCTCCAGAGGCTACTTCAATTTCTCTTTCACCATTGATGGTAATTTTTACTGGACCAGATGGTGACAACTTTTGTTTTACAAATAGTAACAACGCCACCAACAACAATGTAATAATTAAAAAAGCTGTTACGGTTGCTATTATGGTTCCTAATGTTCCTGCTGCTAAGATCATATTACTCATTTACTTTTATGTTGTTAGCTATCACTTTTTCTTCAGACGTTTCGGCTGTACTCAACGCGACATTTTCATTTCCTTTTGAACCTTCATGCTTATTAACAGAGGCTGTTTTCTCTTCTTTAGGAGCTTCTTCATCACCACCAGTTAACATACCTCCAAAACTCATAAAACCAATCGCCATTAAACCTGTAATTATGAATGTGATTCCCAAACCTCTTAACGCAGGTGGTACGTTTGAATATCTTATTTTCTCACGAATAGCGGCAATGGCTAAAATCGCTAAAAACCATCCAATACCAGAACCAATACCATAGGTTGTTGCTAATCCTAAAGTTGGAATTTCACGAGATTGCATAAATAAAGACCCTCCTAAAATGGCACAGTTTACAGCAATAAGTGGTAAAAAGATACCTAGAGAGTTATATAATGATGGTGAAAACTTTTCAACCACTATTTCAACTAATTGTACCATGGTTGCAATAGTTGCAATAAACATGATGAATGATAAGAAACTTAAATCGTAATCTGCATATTCGGCTCCTAACCAAGCTAATGCTCCTGGTTGTAAAAGATATTGATCTAATAACCAGTTTAAAGGTACAGTAATTGCTAATACGAATATTACTGCTGCTCCAAGACCAACAGCTGTACTTACCTTTTTAGATACAGCTAGGTAAGAACACATTCCTAAGAATGTAGCAAACACCATATTGTCTATAAATATTGATTTGAAAAATAATTCTATATGTTCCATTTTTTTCAGTATTCAGTATTCAGTGTGTTCAGTATTCAGTAACTACTTACTGCAACTGCCAACTGCATACTAATTTTAGTCTTCTATTAATGCTTTATTTCTACTACGTTGTACCCAGATAATAATACCAACTACAATTAACGCCATTGGTGCTAATAACATAAATCCGTTATTCTCATAACCAAATTTATAAGCACCTGTTTTCTCAATAGGATCTCCTAGAACTTTAAATCCTAATAAAGTTCCAGCTCCTAGTAATTCTCTAAAAAATGCTACTATAATTAAAATAACACCGTATCCTAAAGAATTACCTATACCATCTAAAAATGAACGCCAAGGTCCATTAGCTAAAGCAAAGGCTTCAAAACGCCCCATGATGATACAGTTTGTAATAATCAATCCGACAAAAACAGAAAGAGTTTTACTCAATTCGTATGCAAATGCCTTTAATACTTGATCAACAATAATTACTAAAGCAGCAACTACAATTAATTGAACAATAATTCTAATTTTTGATGGAATGATATTTCTCATTAAAGAAATAACCACATTTCCTATTCCTAATACAAACAACACAGAAATAGACATAACAATTGCGGCCTCTAATTCGGCTGTAATTGCTAAAGCTGAACATATTCCTAATACCTGAATAGTAATAGGATTATTATCTGCTAATGGATCTTTAATTAGTGCTGCGTCTTTTTTTGATAAAAGTCCCATAATTATTTCAATGTTTTAAAATAAGATACATATTGTCTTAATTCAGACTTAAGCATTGCCGAAACGCCATCACCTGTAATGGTGGCTCCTGCAATGGCATCTACCTCGTTATCATTTTTCTCTATATTCTTTGGATCATTATTTCCTTTAGCAACTGTGATGCCTTTAAAACTTCCATTACTCATGAGATTTTCACCTATGAAATCATCCATAAAATAACGTTGCTTAATATTAGCACCTAAACCTGCTGTTTCTCCTTTATGATCAAAATAAGCACCTTGAACTACCATATTAGCATCCATGGCAACATAGGCCCAAATAGCATCCCAAAGTCCTTTACCTCTAATAGGTGCTATATAAAATGTTTTACCATCTTTATTACCAACAAATAACGGCAATCTTCTTTTATTACCTGCCTTAGCACTAGATTGCTCTTTCTTTACATCAATTAAATAGGCTTCAGAATCTTCTGTCACATCATCACCTTGTATAACTAATTGCTTGGTAATGTATTTTGAAAACAATTCTGGAGCTTCATCTGTAGAAACAAAAACGGCACTGCTTTCGTCGTTCGCATTAACGCCCATAGCATACAAAATGTTTTGTTGCTTTTCTAATCGTTCGTTATTATCAATTCTAGGTCTTAGGGCAGAAGCTGTGAATGCTAACAACCCGCCTACTACTATTACCATGGCTATGGCAAAAAGTATTGTGTATATATTTGAATCCGTTTTCTTACTCATGATTAAGCTGTTTTTGCTTTTAAACGTTTCATTCTTTGTTTTACATTCCCTTGAACCACGTAATGGTCTATTGTAGGTGCAAACACATTCATTAATAGAATCGCTAACATAACACCTTCTGGATACGCTGGATTAAACACACGAATTAAAATTGAAATAAAACCAATTAAAAACCCGTAAATCCACTTTCCTTTATTCGTTTGCGATGCTGTTACAGGGTCTGTAGCCATAAATACAGTACCAAAAGCAAAACCACCAATTAATAGGTGATGCCACCAGGTTGTACTCATTAATCCGTAGAATTTGCTACTTTCAGTTATCCAACCAGAATCAACGACTTGATTAAAGATTAATCCCATAACTATAGCTCCTAGAGCAGATGACAACATAATTCTCCAGCTTCCTATTTTTGCGAAGATTAAGAATAACCCACCTAACAATATTAATAATGTCGATGTTTCACCAACAGAGCCTGGAATAAACCCTAAGAACATATCCATAACTTCATATCCTGCTTCTTTTCCTTGAGCTAAACTACCTAATATAGTTTCTCCCGAAATAGCGTCCAGGTTTGCGCCTGCAACAATTTCATTTGTTCTTTCTACTGCACCTTCAACCCATACTTTATCTCCAGACATCCAAGTAGGATACGCGAAGAATAAAAAGGCTCTAATTGTCAATGCAGGATTTAAGATATTCATTCCTGTACCTCCAAATACTTCTTTACCAATAACGACACCAAATACAACTGCTACTGCTAGCATCCAAAGAGGAATATCTACTGGTACAATAAGTGGTACTAACATACCAGTTACCAAGTAACCTTCTTCTACCTCATGTCCTTTAATAATAGCAAATATGAATTCAATTCCTAAACCAACTCCATAAGACACGATGACTAATGGTAATATTTTCCAGAAACCAATTAAGAAATTGTCCATAGTCCAAAACTCTGAACTAAAGAAACTCCCTGCTGCTGCCTGAATATCTCCAACTTGTAAATTATGTTGATAACCAGCATTAAACATTCCGAAAATCAAACACGGTACCATTGCCATAATAACGGTATTCATGGTACGCTTTAAATCATCGGCTGCCTTTATATGAGTCCCATTATGGGTGGTCTCGTTTGGTAAGTATAAAAACGTGTGGATTGCAGAAAATGCCGGTAACCACTTTTTGTCTTTGTTTTTTACTTTAAAATTATGTAAACTTTCTTTTAAACCCATTATCCGATCTCTTTAAGCATTAAGTCTAAACCTTCTCTTATAATTTTTTGATGTGGTTGCTTAGACACACAAACAAACTCTGTTAATGCAAAATCTTCAGGAGCGACTTCATACATTCCTAAAGCTTCCATTTCATCTAAATCTTTATACATACATGCTTTTAATATCTGCATGGGGTAGATATCTAAAGGAAATACCTCTTCGTAAGTTCCTGTAGTTACAAAAGCACGATGCTCACCGTTGGTATTGGTATTTAAATTATATGTTTTCTTAGGGCTTAACCAAGAAAAAGTAAGCGCTCTTGATGTCGATATTTTATTAAAAACAGGTTTATTCCATCCAAAAAGCTCATAATCATCACCTTCAGGAATTATAGAGATGACATTACTATAATAATCTAAATAACCATCTGGGTTCACTTGTTTTCCACTTAAAACATTACCTGAAATGATACGATCGTTAGAATCTTTAACAATGCCTTTATCATAAACCATAGTAGCGACTTCGCTTCCTATTTTGGTAACAAAATATCTTGGTTTTTCAACTGAAGAACCAACTAGAGCGACAATACGTTCTGCATTGAATTTTCCAGTTAATAACAACTCACCTATAATAACCAAATCCTGAGGGTTAACAGTCCAAACTATTTCACCCTTATTTATTGGATCTATTTTATTTATTTGCGTCCCAACATTCCCCGATGGGTGTGGTCCAGAAACTTTATGCAATGAAATCCCTGATAAACCAGCTAACGGAGAATTCCCATCCTTACCAACAGAAACATGTACTTCACCTTCGGTAAGCTTACCTAAAGCGGTAACAGCAGCCTGTAATTCGGCTTCTTTTCCTTGTAAAGTAAAATCTAAATCGGCTGCTAACGGTGCACTGGCATACCCCGATATAAAAATAGCCTTTGGCATTTTATCTGGGTTAGCAATAACATCGTACGGACGTTGTTTTACAAATGGCCAACAACCTGATGCTAACAAATGTGATTTAATAGCTTCAGAATTCGCAGCATCCACATCAAACTTACCATGATTCTGATAGGTTTGCTCTTTGTCTGCTTGAATTTTTATTGTTAAAATTTTACGTTTTTCGCCACGAGAAATTTCTAAAACCTCACCAGATACTGGAGAAACAAACTTAATAGTTTCGTTAGATTTATCGAAAAAAACAGGATCTCCTGCTTTTACTTTAGTTCCAACTTTAGAAATTAATTTAGGGGTAACGCCGTGGAAGTCTTCAGGCCTTAAAATATAAAAGTTGCTTAAAATTGCCTTTTCTGAGGTTTTTTCAGCTTCACCTTTAAGATTAATGTCTAGACCTTTTTTAATGCGAATGTCGTTTGACATATTTTTTTTATTGAAATTAGTTGTCTAAAAATCGGTGCAAAAATACAAATTTAAAATACAGTTTTCATAATAAATTGAATAGAATTTTGTCACCTTTTTAATAAGTTTAATTTTAGGCATTAAATTTGTTTATATTTACAAAAATTGTCCTACAATGTCATTAAAACTTATCGCTTTTTTATCTATAATTCTAATCTCTAATTTGACTTTCGGTCAAGTAGATGAAGTAAGCCCTCCAGATTATATTAAAACAATCAATTTTAAAGGGAATACACCCGAAACACAATTACCAATTTTAAAACTCGGGGAATATGTGGTTTTAGAATTTGATGTATTAAATGGCGATGAAGAAGATTATTATTATAAAGTCGAACACTTTAATTTTGACTGGACACCGTCAACATTGATGAAATCTGAATATATGGATGGTTTTGACAACCAACGCATCAGAAATTACGAAAATTCATTCAATACCTATCAAATTTATTCGCATTACACACTTACCATTCCTAACGCACAGACTAAGCGCCTAAAAGTTTCAGGTAATTACATGCTTTCGGTTTTTAATAATGATGACACACTTGTTTTTTCAAGAAAATTTATGATCTATGAAAACTTAACCAATGTTGGGGTTCGTGTTAAACGTTCTCGTGATATTCAATTTATTGAAGAAAAACAACGCATAGAAATTGTTATAGACTCCAAAACGAAACCTTTTAATAACCCAACTCAAACAGTAAAAGCTGTAATTGTTCAAAATAACAATCTAAACACTGCCATTTCAAATATAAAGCCACAATTCACTATTGGTAATCAGTTAATTTACAAATACGATACAGAAACCAGTTTTTGGGGTGGTAATGAGTATTTGTTTTTTGAAAACAAAGATATTCGAGCTGCAAACACAGGCGTACAAAGCATTGATTTAGAAGACTTATACCATAATTATTTATACGCTAATTACGAGAGAGCTACTAGACCATATACTTATAACCCAGACATTAATGGTAATTATGTTATTTTAAATATTGATGCTGAAAACCCAAGTATTGAAGCAGATTATGCTTGGATGCATTTTTCATTACTTCCTGTAGAATCTTTAAAAGATAAAGATATCCACATCTATGGTAATTTTAATAATTATGTTATCGATGAAAGTACTAAAATGGTTTTTGACGAATCACTCAACGTTTACACAAATGCTATATTATTAAAACAAGGTTTTTACAATTATAAATATGTTATTGCAGATAGCAATAAAAATATTCAAGAAGGCGTTATTAGTGGAAATTTCTATCAAACGGAAAACAACTATAAAGTTATTGTGTATTATAGAGATCTAGGTGGACGATATGATAAGATTATTGGGCTTGGTGAGGGGAGTTCTGTCAACATTTCAAACTAACAATTGTGCTTTTTAACTGGTTTTTTGACCTAAGACACTAAAAATTACAACTAACCACTTAATATTTACTATTTTAGCACCCAACAAACACTTTGCATACTAGTAGTTATCATGGTTCAACAAATAACAAGAGGCATAAAGATATCGGTGGTTACCACTTTTGAAGGCTCATTTTATAAAAATTATAAAATGCAGTATGCTTTTGGATATACCGTAACTATTGAAAATCGGAGTAAAGATTCTGTACAACTTAATGACCGTCATTGGGAAATTTTAGACGCTTTAAATAATGTTGAAATAGTTTCTGGAGAAGGTGTTATTGGTAAAAAACCTGTATTAAAACCTGGAGAATCTCATACGTACACTTCTGGATGTTTACTAACCTCGCCTTTTGGCGCTATGCAAGGACATTACAGTATGGTAAACTTTACGACTACTAAGAAGTTTAAAGTTACTATTCCTACTTTTAAATTAAGTGCACCTTTCGCGATAAATTAGTTATTTTTCGTATTTATAACCATATTCGTTCTTATATTATGGACGAATTAATTTATAATTATATTGAAATCATCAATGTATATAACAATCTTTTAGAGCGTTTATAATCCGACATAAAAGCTATTCATTTCAAAATTCATTTTTTTAGATGAATTAAATTCAAAACACAGTTTCTTTCATAAAATGAAAAGTGATACAGTAAAATTATTGGTATCTGGAAACAATTATTAAAACCAAAAAAACTGATGAGTACCCGTTAAGCCTTCAGCTCAAATCTAAAAACCCTGCCATTTTGCTTTACATGAAAGAATTTGCAATTTGAATAATGTACAAATTCAAATGCCTCGTTATAATTAAAAGAATCGTCTTCGACAACAAAAACAGCATCTACGTCAATATTACCATAAGGGGAAATTCTTCTATATCTGTATTCTGAATTATTTTCCGTTTGATACAATTCAAACCAAGCACCTGCAGCAATTCCAGATAACCATTGCGCATTTTCATGCAATCCTTCAACTAACTTAGACTCTAAAGTCCCAATAAAAGACGGCTCATGATCTTTTAACTTATCTAAAAAACAACGTACGTTTTCACTTTTTTGCGAACCATTGAATTCTGAAATCACACCCGTTTCAGAAACTTCGAAAGTATGATTTTCTGTATTTGCCAAAAGTACATTACCAACGGTACTAGGCGTAAACCATTTAGAATTCTCCAGCTTCTTTTTAATTCCCAAATTGGTAACCGAAGCTATTAAACTATCCGTTACAAAGCGCGCACAATTGCATGCTCCTTTCTTAAAAGCTGCATAATAAATAAACTCACGTTTTTGCATTTTAGTAATATGCGTCCGTGCTTTTTGGTAATCAACTGCATTACAAACAGAAGCCACTAATTTCCCATCGCCATGAGTTAATTTAGGATGGGTTCCTAAAAACTCTAAAATATCGTTTAGATTTTTAATCCTATTGTTTTCAATCTCTGCTTTTATAGGAAAGGCTAACTCATTATCGGTATCCCTTCCACGCACTCTCCCATTTGGTTCAGACGTAATATAACGTCCAAAATCATGATATTCCAAAACACCTGTTTCTTTATCAATCAGTACCAAGGCGGCATGTCCAGCTCGCAAATAATTCTTTTTACCAACACCAAGAAATCTTAAATAAGGAGAAAACCATTCTTCAGATACCATAACAATAGTATCTGGATACGCTAATGTTAAAATAATGCCCGTATTATCCATTTACAACTTCAGGAAGGTTGAACGTTTTAGTTGTAATTATTTTATTTTGAAGATTTTCATGGCGCATCTTTACAGAGTCCGTTTCTTTTATAACTTGTGTGATACTAGTTGTTTTAACAAAACCACGATTCATTATAACTCCAAAATCTTCATTATCTCCTCCTGCAGTTTTATGAAATGTCAATAAAGAAAGCTCATCTAATTCATTTTTATTTATAAATGACTCAAACCAACTTAATCTTTCTTTTTTCATGTCTTCAGAATACAATGTGGAAGAAGACCAAATTTTTGGCTCATGAGGCAATTGTTTGAAATGCTTGTTTACTCCATCCCAAATCAATTCATAAAATTTCAAAGTAGTATTCCAATCAACAATAATGATGGTAAATGGCTCTATATCTAAAAAATTATAAGTCTGAATAGTTGCTTCTATATCGTTAGCAATCATAAAATCTTTTGCAACGATACCTCTACTCTTCCTATAACTCAATTTGCGTTCGTGCAATTTAAATCCACCGTTTAGCACGCAAATCATCCTGTTTTTTTCACTTAAACCAATCCATGTACCTCCAGCAACTTCATCTTTAGGGAATAATGTTTTAACATCATTAATGATATAAAAATCTGGGGCGATTGATATTCTATCTGGCGCTTCATCCCTATTCGAAGTTAAAACAAATCCATTATTCTCCTTTGGTATAATTGTTACTGTACACATAAAACTTGTAGTCTAAATATGGTTTGGCAACTTACAAAAAATAAATAAATTTTAACTTGTTTTTAAACATCGTTAGTAATTGAAGTCATTAAATAATTCGTAAATTTGCACCTCATTTAATGAAAATTCAATAATAAAAAATCAAAAATCATGGGAAAAGGCTTTTTCAATGTGCCAATAGCAGTCAATGAACCTGTTAAAGGTTATGCACCAGAATCTCCAGAACGAGAAGCAGTGTTAAAAGCATATAATGAGATGTTTAATAGTAAAATTGACGTTCCTCTATATATAAACGGAAAAGATATAGAAACTGGCAATACAAGAACCATGTCGCCTCCACACGACCATCAACATATTGTTGGCACTTACCATTTAGCTGAGAAATCGCATATTGACGATGCTATTTCTACAGCATTGGAGGCCAGAAAAAATTGGTCTCAAATACCATGGGAACAACGGGCTGGTATTTTCTTAAAGGCTGCCGAATTAATTGCTGGACCATACAGAGCAAAAATAAATGCTGCTACCATGATTGCGCAATCTAAAACAATTCATCAAGCTGAAATTGATGCTGCTTGTGAGTTTATAGATTTCTTACGTTTTAATGTACAGTTTATGACTGACATTTACATGGAGCAACCTGAAAGTACAAGTGATTCCTGGAATAGAGTTGAGTACAGACCTCTTGAAGGGTTTACTTATGCAGTAACACCTTTTAACTTTACCGCGATTGCTGGAAACTTACCTGCATGCATGGCACTAATGGGTAATGTTGTTGTTTGGAAACCAAGTGACAGCCAGATATATTCTGCAAAAGTGATTATGGATGTTTTCGAAGAAGCTGGTGTACCTCCTGGGGTTATCAATGTTGTTTTTGGCGATCCAGTAATGATAACGAATACAGTTATGGCTAGTCCAGATTTTTCTGGTCTGCACTTTACGGGTTCTACCTTTATATTTAAAGAACTTTGGAAACAAATAGGGAATAATATTCATAACTACAAAACGTATCCAAGAATTGTTGGAGAAACAGGTGGTAAAGATTTTATCGTTGCACATAAATCAGCAAACCCGAAACAAGTAGCTACGGCTATTGTACGTGGTGCTTTTGAATTTCAAGGACAAAAATGTAGTGCAGCTTCAAGAGCCTATATTCCTAAAAGTTTATGGAACGATGTAAAGAATATGGTTATAGAAGATGTAAAATCTTTTAAAATGGGTTCTCCAGAAGACATGAGTAACTTCATAACTGCGGTAATTCATGAAGGCTCATTTGATAAGCTAGCTAAATATATAGATCAGGCTAAAACTGATAGTGATGCTGAAATTATCGTTGGTGGGAATTACGACAAAAGCAAAGGTTATTTTATAGAACCTACTGTTATAGTTACCAAAGATCCGAAATACACCACAATGTGTACTGAGTTATTTGGTCCCGTAATTACTATTTACGTCTATGAAGATGACGCTTATGCAGAAACATTAAAATTAGTAGACGCAACTAGTGAATATGCTTTAACTGGTGCTATCATTTCTAAGGATAGATATGCGGTGACTCAAGCAACGGAAGCTTTGCAAAATGCTGCTGGAAACTTTTATATTAATGATAAACCAACAGGTGCTGTTGTTGGACAACAACCTTTTGGTGGCGCCAGAGCTTCTGGAACTAACGATAAAGCAGGAAGCTCACAAAATTTATTACGCTGGGTATCGCCTAGAATGATAAAAGAAACGTTTGTAACACCTGTAGATTACCGTTATCCGTTTTTAGGGGAGTAAAATACATGCCTACAAAGGATTGAGGAGTTATTCTAAAAAGACTAACTGATTGATTTATAAAATCAAAACTAATAATTGAAACCATCAAAAGTCATCTTTTGATGGTTTTTATCTTGTTGGTTATCTATCTTTCTAAAGTTAAATACAAAAAGATTACTGTCTTTACAGTAATTTATTAAATTTGAAAACAAAACCTCTTTTTTTAAGACAAACACAATACTCATAACATAAAATGCAAGAAACATTTAGATGGTTTGGAGTAAACGACCCTGTAACGCTTTCAGACATCAAACAAACAGGAGCCACGGGTGTTGTAACGGCTTTACACCATATAACAAATGGTGAAGTTTGGGAAGTAGATGCCATACAAAAAGTTAAAAATAGTATTGAAGCAGCTGGCTTAAAATGGTCTTTTATCGAAAGTATTCCCGTTCATGAAAATATCAAATTGCGTATTGATGATTATCAATATCGTATTGAAAACTATAAACAAAGCTTAAAAAATGTAGCGCAATGCGGTATTAAAAATGTATGCTACAATTTTATGCCTGTATTGGATTGGACACGCACGCATCTTTTCTGGAAATTAGATGATGGAAAAACAGCTTTACGGTTCGATAAAGTAGACATGGCTGTTTTTGAAAAATATATTATACAACGGGAAGCTATTGAAAATGCATACACACCTAGTATCTTAGAAAAGGCCGCCATTCGATATTCAAAAATGTCTATCGAAGACAAACAATTATTAGAAGATAATATCTTAAAAGGGCTGCCAGGAACCGTAGATGACCTTACGATTCCTGTTTTTAGAGAGATGATTGCCCAATATAAAGATGTAACACATACAGACTTAAAAGCAAATCTTTCTTATTTTCTAAATGAGATCATTCCTGTTGCCGAAGAACTCGGTATTAAAATGGCCATTCATCCGGACGACCCTCCCTTTGATATCTTAGGACTTCCAAGAATTATAAAATCTGAAAAAGATTTAGAAGATTTAGTGAATTTTATAAATAGCCCTTCAAATGGTATCACTTTTTGTACAGGATCATTAGGTGCAAACCCTGACAATAATCTTCCAAAAATGATTGAGAAATTTAAAAACAGAATACATTTTCTTCATTTACGCAATGTAAAACGTGAAAATGATGGTAGCTTTTTTGAAGACAATCATTTAGACGGCTCTTCAGATATGTACGAAATCGTAAAGACTGTTTTAAAAATAGAAAAGGAACTTAATAAATCCTTACCCATGCGACCAGACCATGGTCATCAAATGCTTAATGATTTAAAAACTAACACTAGTTATCCAGGTTATTCTGCTATTGGCAGATTAAAAGGATTAGGCGAATTAAGAGGCCTGGCACTTGGCATTTCTAAAATTAATAATATGTAGAAATCAATAGATTCAAAAAAACCTGTTAATTTTGAGAATAGTGTCCACCTTTCTAGTTCGACAAACGTCTTAACTATATAAACAATAAAATATTACAATTATGAAAGAATTTATGATGATTTTTATCGGAGCTGACTACACAGATCTTGGTTTATCTCCAGAAGAGCTTCAAAACAGAATGGGTAAATGGTTTGGTTGGAATGATAAAATGGAAAAAGCAGGTGTTCTTCGTGGAGGAAATGCTTTAACACCTGCTATTCGTCGCGTTGTTGGAGAAAACAGAACAGTAACAGATCTTACTTCGGCTGAAGTTAAAGAAATTGTTGGTGGCTACTACATCGTTGAATCTACCGATTTTGATGCCGTTCAAAAAATTGCTGAAGATTATCCTGATTATGATCTTGGTGGTACTGTAGAAATTCGTGAAATAATGGTATTTGATCGTTAATGGAAACAAAACTTATAGACCATTTGTTCCGTTATCATAGCGGAAAGATGGTCTCTGTTTTAACTCGAATCTTTGGTCTCTCCCATCTTGAAATTATTGAGGATGCCGTCCAGGATACTTTTATAAAAGCTAGTATTTCTTGGCGTACTAAACTACCTGACAATCCTGAAGCTTGGCTAACTCAAGCTGCTAAAAATAGGGTTTTAGATATTTTCAGGAAACTGAATACCGAAAAAAAACACCTTCCTAATATTATTTATGGCACCAATGCTATTGCCATAAATGATCTTTTCTTAGATACTGAAATTGAAGACGCACAACTACGTATGATCTTTACGGCTTGCCACCCTAAATTAGACCCCAGAGACCGTATTTCGTTTGCATTAAAAACAGTTTCAGGGTTTAGTATAAAAGAAATCTCTTCTGCTTTGTTAACGAAAGAGGATAGTATAAAAAAAAGACTAACTCGTGCTCGTAAAGCCATACATAAAGCCCAATTAAAATTCCAGATTCCCCAAGGAGCCTTATTACCTCAACGCTTAGAAAGTGTTATGGAAGTCCTATATCTCATTTTTAATGAAGGATTTCATTCCAACAAAAAACAAACACTTATACAAAAAGAATTATGCGGCGAAGCCATGCGTTTGTGCAAAATACTTCTAAAAAACAAACATACACGTACACCAGAAGTTTATGCCTTATTTGCATTAATGTGTTTTCATTCGGCACGCATTGAAACTAAAACAAATGCTAAAAATGAACTTTTAGATCTAAAAAACCAAGATAGAAGCCAATGGCATTTTCCCTTAATAAAGCTAGGAAACATCATGATGGATAAAGCTGTTGACACTCCTACATTTTCTTGCTATCATTATGAAGCCGCTATTGCCGCAGAGCATTTACGCGCAGTACGTTTTGAAGATACTAAATGGGATAAAATACTTCATTGGTATGAATGCCTTAATGCCATTCAACCTATGCCTACACATTTACTAACTATGGCAGTTGTTTGCTTACAGACTAAAGATTATGAAATATCTAAAAATTATCTTGATCAAATTAAGCCAAACGATTTTGCACAAAGAGCCTACCTATATTATGGGACACTGTCTGACTACTATCATGCTATAAACGACCTACCTGAAGCAATTAAGCATATTGATTATGCTATAAGCTTGGTCAATAATAAATTTGAAAAAAACTATCTGCAAAAAAAGAAATCCAATTTATTATTAACGAATAAGTAGCTCTTTCTTATTAATGAATAAGCATTCTGCTATTCTGATTATTTTTTAAAGCCTTAAATAAAATTAATATCAACAAGCCCTATGATTGATTTAATGCAAGCCATATATTTTTTGATAAAAAACAAATAAAATCTTACTATAAACCAATTTTAACCATTTTATATCGCTAAAAAGTGTAATCATTTACAAAAGATTCTCTTTTTTTTAAAAATTATATTACATTTAGTCGTAAAAAAACGGCATATTATTTGTTGAATAAATTGTATATGAAAAAAAGCATCATATTAATATTAATTTTAATTCCGTTATTCACATACTCTCAGTCCAATAAGTTTTTTAGAAAAGCTATAAGAGAAACCGATTTAAATGAAAAGATAAATCTTTTTACAAAAGCTTTAGAATTAGATGCTAAAAACCTTGATGCTTATTTTTATCGCGGGATTGCAAAAAATGATTTAGGAGATTATCATGGAGCCATCGTTGATTATTCAAAAATAATTGTTTTGAATCCTGATGCAGACACCTATTATAACAGAGGAAATTCAAGATATAGTTTAAAAGATTTTATTGGCGCAAAAGAAGATTACAGTAAGGCCTTCAAAATCGACACAACCTTTGTTGATGCGTTATATAGTCTTGGGTGTGTAAAATACGACCTAGGAGAGTATAAAGAGGCTATAAAAGATTTTAGTCGTGTTATAAAAGCAGTCCCTAATCAACCAAAAACATACACATTAAGAGCTGCAGCTTATAAAGCCATAAATGACCCAAAGAACGCGTTAAATGATTACTCTTTGGCAATTATAGCAGAACCAAGTGCCCATAACTTTTACAATAGAGGTGTCTTTTATATGGATATTAATTACTACCAAAAAGCCAATATCGATTTATCTACTGCATTAAGAATTAATAGTAATAATGCGTTTGCATACTTTTATAGAGGCGCATCCTATATGTTATTGGGTAAATACAATAATGCTGTTTCCGATTTTTCTGCTGCGTTAAAATTTGATGCGACAGATTTTGATGCGCTTCTTGGTCTCGCTTTAACTTATTACAAAATGGGAGACATCCCAAATGCTAAATTGAATTTGCAAAAAGCTAAGTCTATATTGTCTCCAGAAAAAAGTATCGATACTATCGATTTGTTTGTTAATACCTATTGGTTTCAGAATCAGTACTACTATTTTAATGAAAACATGAGTGCCTTATTGAAATTGTAATATTGAAATTACCCTCGAAATTTTAACGGTAAGTGTACAACTTTCTTCGTTTCAAAAAAATCTTCTGTATAAAAATCACTTAAATTAGATATAGTTGCTGTTCTATAATCTTGAAGTTCTTCGCTTAAATCACCCCCTTTCAGATAGAGTATCCCATTTTTAAGATCATGTTTTTGCTCTTTAGCAATTTTGCCTTTTACCCAATGTACAAAAGTTGGCATTGCTGCTACAGCTCGGCTTACAATAAAGTCGTAAGTATCTTTAATTTCTTCTACACGGCTATGCGTTGTCCTTACATTCGTTAATCCCAAACCTCCAACAACCTCTTCAACTACTTTTAATTTTTTGGCTATACTATCAACTAAATGAAAAGAACATTCAGGAAATAGAATAGCTAAAGGAACTCCAGGAAACCCACCTCCTGTTCCAACGTCTAGAATTTTACTCCCTTCCTTAAATTTTAAAACCTTTGCTATAGCCAAAGAGTGTAACACATGACGTAAATAAAGCTCATCAATATCTTTACGAGATACCACATTTATCTTTAAATTCCAATCTTGATAAAGCGCTTCTAGCTTTTCAAACTTTGAAATCTGGTCATCAGTTAGCTCTGGGAAATATTTTAAAACTAGTTCCATAAGTGTTAAATTTTCAACAAAAATATACTTTTTATATCCATATTTTTACAAAAAAACGTTATTACTTAAGTTGGTTTATACTTATCTTTGTGCAGTATATAACAATTAGGATTTATTCCTTCTTATATTTTAAATTAATAGCATGAGTAAACAAGCATTAACCTTTTCAAGGACTGATTCTGCTAAGTTTTTTAAAACACTTAACAAACGTGTTAACGATTACTTTAAAGACAACAATATAAAACGTACTGGAAACTGGAAATTATATACGAAAGCCATAGTTATGTTTTCGTTACTTATTGTGCCAGTGGCACTAATTTTTACAATTGATTTACCTGCTTGGGTTCAGGTTATTTTTATGATGATTGTTGGTATTGGTATGGCAGGTGTTGGTATGAATGTCATGCATGATGCTAATCATGGTTCTTTTTCAAGTAAGAAATGGGTTAATAAATTAATGGGAAGTAGCATTTACATTTTAGCTGGAAATGACTATAACTGGAAAGTACAACACAACGTTTTACATCATACTTACACAAACATACAAGGACATGATGAAGATATTGATGCTGGTAGAATTATACGTTTTTCAAAGCATACAAAATGGCTTAAAATTCATAAATACCAAAAATATTACGCGTTCTTTTTATATGGTTTGTTAACTGTAAATTGGGCAATCACAACAGATTTTAAACAAACATTTCTGTATTTAAAAAGGAAATTATCTTACGGTAAATTCCCGAACCCTGCTACGCAATGGACTAAGCTAATTATTGGTAAAATTCTATATTATGCTATATGGGTTGTTTTACCATTGGCTTTAGGATTTGCTTGGTGGCAAGTTTTAATAGGTTTTTTCATTATGCATTATACTGCCGGGATTATTCTAAGTGTTATTTTTCAATTAGCACATGTTATGCCTAACACAGAAATGCCTTTACCAGATGAAAATGGTAATATGAAAAATACTTGGGCAATTCATCAATTGTTTACAACATCAAACTTTTCACCTAAAAGCTGGATCGTAGAGTTTTATACTGGTGGATTAAACCGTCAAGTTGAGCATCACTTATTTGCTCAAATTAGTCATATTCACTATAATAGAATAGCAAAAATAGTTAAAGAAACGGCTAACGAGTTTAGCTTACCCTATAACGAATATGAAACTATTTGGGAAGCTATTTATGAGCATTACAACCAACTTAAAGTATTAGGAAAAAAACCTAGTTTAGCCTAAAACTCACATTTTTACTTCAACACAACATATATAAAAAAATGAACTTATTATCAGATAGAATTTTAAACATGTCTACGTCTGCCACTTTAGCTATGGCAGCAAAAGCAAGAGAACTTAGAGGTGAAGGAAAAGACATTATTGGTCTGAGCCTTGGTGAACCAGACTTTAACACACCAGATTTCATTAAAGATGCTGCGATTCAAGCCATAAATGATAATTACAATTCGTACTCTCCAGTTGATGGATATGTAGAATTAAAGCAAGCTGTTATTACTAAATTTAAACGTGATAACAACTTAACTTATACGCTACCACAAATAGTTGTTTCAACAGGTGCTAAACAATGTTTAGCAAATATAGCTGCTGTGATGCTAAATAAAGGAGATGAAGTTCTTTTACCTTGCCCTTACTGGGTTAGCTATTCTGATATTGTTAAATTGAATGATGGGGTTCCTGTAGAAGTTAAAACGTCTATTGATACCGATTTTAAAATGACACCAGAACAACTTGAAGCTGCTATCACACCAAACACTAAAATGATGTGGTTTAGCTCGCCTTGTAACCCAAGTGGATCTGTATATAGCAAAGAAGAATTAAGAGCGCTTGCAGATGTATTGGTTAAATACCCGAACATATATGTTGTTTCTGATGAAATATATGAACATATAAACTACGGTGAAGGGCATGCTAGTATGGCTGAATTTGAAGACATGTACAATAATACGATTACCGTAAATGGTGTCTCTAAAGCATTTGCTATGACGGGATGGCGTATTGGTTTTATTGGTGCTCCAGAAAAAATAGCACGTGCTTGCAACAAAATGCAAGGTCAAATTACCAGTGGCGCTAACTGTATTGCACAACAAGCAGTAATTACTGCACTTAATGCAGCACCTAGTCAAGTACAATATATGATCGATGAATTTAAAGTGCGTCGTGATTTAGTACTTGGATTATTAAATGATGTTGAAGGGTTTAATTCAAACACGCCAGAAGGTGCTTTTTATGTATTCCCAGATATTTCTTTTTACTTTGGTAAAACACTACGAGGTAAAACAATAAATAATGCTACAGATTTCTCTTTATACTTGTTAGAAGAAGCGTTAGTTGCAACTGTAACAGGTGATGCTTTTGGAAATCCGAATTGTATTCGTATTTCTTATGCAGCATCTCAAGAACAAATTATCGAAGCTATAAAACGCATCAAAGAAGTTGTGAGTTAAATAGCTTATAATTTTAAAATATTTTTAAAGCCACGAATTAAATTCGTGGCTTTTTTTATGCTGAAAAATGAACCTATTATTTCTTACTTGTAATTTAATCCTCTGGTCATATTAAGTTAAAATTAGAGCCATATTATTGTAGGTTAAAATAGTCTAGATGCTAAAAAACTTCATTTCATTTATCATATCAATTTCATTTGTATTTGGGTGGTCTCAACATATTAAGTTTGAAAGTTTTGAAACAAGTTCTGGACTATCCAACAATTCGGTAGTAGATATTGAAAACGATCTGGATGGTGGACTTTGGATTGCCACTTGGGATGGTTTAAATTATTATGATGGTTACAAGTTTACAATTTATAAACATGACGTTAACAATAACTTATCAATCCCCGGTAATTACATAGTAAAATTAGAAAAAGACAGTACAGGTTTTATATGGATTTACACTCGTGAAGGTAATGTGAGTAAATATATTGGAAATAATAAATTTCAAAATTTCAAATTTAAAGAAACTCCAAAAGATATAAAGGTTTCTAAAAAAGGAAATATTATTGTTCAAACAGAAAATATAAATTACGAGTTTATTGGTAATTCATTTAAAGAAGTAAAATCTATAGATACTAAGTGGTCAAATCAAAAAACACTTAAAACCATTCTTTTAAGTAAATACCCAGACCTAATCATCAATGACGTCTTAAAAGACAAATCTGGAAATGTTTGGTATGCTACACGCAGAAATGGACTGTATATTATTCCAAATAATTTGGAAAACATTAATAATGAACATATAGACCACTATACATATGATCAATATTCAAACTATAGCTTTAAGAGTAACGAAATAGAAAAATTACACAAAGATATTTTTGGAAATATTTGGCTGGGACATAAAGATGGTGGAATTAGTATGGCTTACACTAACTCAGAGCAAATAACATCGGTGACATCCCACCCCAAAAAGTACCCGCATTTACCAAACGAAACGTTACGCGCTATTACAAAAGATTTAAATGGGAATTTATGGTTAGGCTACTACACCTCAGGACTTTTCACATATAGTACAAAGACAAAATGTTTTATTAAATTCCATATAAAAGAAGCAAAAACACAACCTGACTGGAATCGTATTAGAACACTATTTACAGCATCAGACGGCACTATATGGGCTGGAAGTTATGCAGGACTTATCCATATAAAACACGGAAACTATTCATTATATAGTTCAAAAAACATCCCAGCACTCCCCAATAATAGAAACTATTCGATATATGAAGATACGAATAAGCAGTTGTGGATTGCATGTTGGGGTGGAGTGGCTAAATTCAATATCAAAAAAAATCGTTTTGAAACATTTAAAGGACAAAACGCCTTAATACCATACAACATAAGAGACATTAAAATAATAGCTAACGAAGCTCTTATTGCGACAGAGACTAATGGTGTTATTATATTAAACCTATCAACTGGGAAACAAACAGCTATTACGACAAACCATGGGTTATTAGGTAATAGTATCTACTCCATTTATAAAGATCAGGAATCTGGATATTACTGGATTGCTTCTTTAGGAGGTATTAGTATTTATGATAAAAATCAAGGCATTATTAAAAACATAACCGAGAAAGAAGGTTTACCAAGCCATCTAGTGTTTGGAATCATTGATAATAATGATAAAATTTGGATAAGCACCTCTAAAGGCATTGGGACTATAGATAAAAAAGATTTCTCTGTTTTTTCTATAAACCCAAAAGCTGGCTGGCAAGCTATAGAATTTTCAGAAGGTGCATATTATCAAGATTCTAAAGGGATGTTATTTTTTGGCGGCATAAATGGCTTAAACTACTTTAAACCCAGTAGTATTAGTTTTAAGAAAAACAACCCTCGTTTAAAAATAATAATAGATGGCAATGAAAAATATTTAGATTTTATAGAAAAACGATATTCTAACAACAAATTACAAGTAAAAATTAAACCTATTATTTTTCCTAATCCAAAACAGACACAAGTATTTTATAAACTTAACAATCTCGATAAAGAATGGAAACTTTTAGACCCATCGCAACATATAACATACGAAAACTTACCCGCTGGTAATTATGAGTTTTGGATAAAAAATGGCATAGACAATCCAGAAACCTCAATGGTTTTGTCATTAAAAATACTGAAGCCTTTTTATAGGATGGTATGGTTTTACATCTTGCTAATTGTTCTAATTCTTTTAGCTTCCAGTTATATTATATATATACGAAATAAAGCTATTAGAGTTCAAAATAAAAAACTAGAAGAACTCATTGCTAAACGCACTTTAAAAATAGAACACCAAAAAGAAGCTTTATTAACTAAAAACAATCTTTTAGATGAAAAAAATAAAGAAATTGTATTACAAAAAGAAAAGCTTTTAAAACTTCATAACGATTTAAAAAATGAAGCTTTTGAAATTGAAAAGTTTAAGACCTTTGTTTTAGCAGAATTTAGAACACCCATCTCAGAAATTATTAAAACGGTTTACGATATTCAAAATGCTTCCGAAATTAAGGATAAACTACTTCATCAATCAGGAAAACTAATTAATCTGATTTCCGAATGGCACTACCTAGACCACATTGAGGATATTGGCGACTATAAAGTAACATCCATAAACTTATTACCTATCATTAAAGTCTTTATAGAAAAAATAAAAACAGTACTGCAAGCCTCTAAAATTAATTTTAACTGCGAAATTAACTCAAAAATATCATGGGTAGATATTGATATTTTAAGGTTTAAGTTACTCATGCAATATTTCTTTCATGATATTATAAAATATTCCGACTCAGAAAGTTCATTACATATTATTATTAATTATGAAAATGATGCATTAGATATTAAAATAGAATCTAACAGTAGTACTTTAAAAAACAATTGGTACAATATTCAGCACTATAGCCCTTATTTTAAAGCGGTAAAAGTACTACTCAGTGATTTAGATGCAAATATATCAAACCATGTTCAAGAGCTTTTTAGCACATTACTTTCAATTCCTGTAATTAAAGCGGATACTGATGTTGAAATTATACAAGCTGTTTCCTGGAAACATCTAAATATTAATCATAAATCTTCTCTTAAAAATGACAACACCATACTTGTTTATGGAAATATAAATGATTTTGAAATAGTTAATCAATTATTAAATCATAATGAATATAATATCTTTTTTGAAAGTAATATCAATGATTTTTTATCGGCTATTAAAAATATCGATGTTGATGTTGTAATCTTATATCAATCTGTTTTTTCTAACAAGCTCATTTCATTATTGAATAGTTTTAAAACACAAGCTAATCAACAAAAAACATCTATTATTTATATCTCTGAGGATATTAATTATGAATTACAAGAACAATCTGTAGAATTAGGGATTGATAGTATTATACAATTACCTGCAAGTAAAACATATATTAACAAAAAAATAGGAGCTCTTATAAAACATAAAGACACTAAAAGTGATGATGCGTTACAGCAAGAAATCTTTCAGATTCTAACAGACGAGAAAGAATTATTAACCCCAAACGAAAAGCTAATTAAAAAAAGCTTAAACATTTTAAAAGAACATTTGCATGATTCTTCATTTAATGTAGAAAAATTAATAGCACTACTAGAAATATCTAGTATTAAATGTTATCGTCTATTTAAAGAAACTCTAAATCAATCTCCTTCAGATGTTATAACGAAATTAAGATTGGAAAAGGCGTGCTATCTTTTAAAGACCAAAAATCTAAACATTTCAGAAGTTAGCTTTGAATGTGGTTATAACAATCCCAAATACTTTGGGCGCCTATTTAAAAAGAACTTCAACATAAGCCCTAAGGCTTTTAAAGAACAACATACAGAAAAGAATTATTAAGACCAGGTCTCTCCAATGTTACCATAATGTTACTGTAATAAAAGTGCTGTTTTTTTTAATATTCTATCACATAATTTGAAAGATTTGTGTGCCCTCATGAAACAATTTCACCCCCTAATCCATAGCTTATCTAATACATTTGAACAAACCCAAAAAAACAATTTAACATGATAAAAAAAATGACTTTTTTGTTTCTATTTAGTTTAGGATTCATATCCTTTACTTATGCGCAAACAACAATTAAGGGAACGGTAACATCAATTGATGGCATGCCTATCCCTGGAGTAACCATAATTCCTAATAACCAAACTAGTTTAGGAGTATCAACAGATTTTGATGGTAGTTTTAGCTTACAAATTAGTGACACTAGTGGTGTTATATCTTTTTCTGCTATGGGTTATGCTTCTAAAGAATTAAACTACAATGGTAGTGCAACGATTAATGTACAATTAGATGAATTAATAAGTGCTTTAGATGAGGTTCTGCTTATTGGTTATGGCTCTGCTAAAAAAGGCGATATTACCTCTGCCATTTCTAAAGTTGAAGATATTGAAACGATCTCTAGCAGACCAGTATCTAATCTATCAGACTTTTTACAAGGAAATATACCGGGTGTTACTGTATTACAAAACGGCGGAGATCCTACTTCTGCAGGAAAAGTATCAATTAGAGGCTTAGGCTCTATAAATCCTAATTCAGAAAGTGTTCTCATAGTTGTTGATGGTGTGCCTTATTACGGTCCTGCTATAAACCCAAATGACATTGCTTCCGTTTCTGTTTTAAAAGATGCTGCTGCGGCTTCTATTTATGGAGCATTAGCTAGCTCTGGTGTTATCGTTATTGAAACAAAAAAAGGAAAAATAGGAAAACCTAGAGTTTCTATTGATACGTATACTGGATTCAAAAAAGCCACCAACTTACCTACAGCTTTAGATGCAGAGCAACAAGCTAATGTTTATAATATGGCTACCTCTAATGCAGGTGTTCCAAGTATGTCTGCTCATGATGCTGCACAAAATCCATGGGGACAAGAAACAAGAACCAATTGGGTAGATGAAATTTTCAGATCGGCAGTTACAACAAATCTAAATGCAAATATTAGTGGTGCTGGAGATGGATATAACTATCTTACATCTTTTAGTTACAACACAACAGAAGGCGTACTACAAGGAACAGACTTTGAGCGCTACTCCTTTAGAGTAAAATCTGATTTTGATCTTTCAGAAAGCTTAACTATTGGAGAGAACATTTACTTTTCACAAAATAACGCTGTTGGAACCAATACTAAAAGTGGTTATTCAGGAACTATTATTAATGCCATTTATATGCCATCTGCAGCTCCTGTTTATGATGAAGAAGGACAATTTCATGGTGTAGCACCTTTTAATCTTATTAACTTCGCAGGTGCTTATGGTGATGTTTACAATCCTATGGCGTTATTATTAGCTCCCTCAGATAAAAGGCCATCTACCTACATAAATGCCAATGTATATTTAGATTATGAAATTATTAATGGGTTAAACTTTAAAACAAACTTTACATATTCTGTTTCTCATGATCAAAGTAAACGGTTTGTACCTATAAGACCAGAACTAGGAAGAACAAACCTAACCAATTCATTAACACAAAGTAATGCGACAACTAACAGATGGATTTGGGAAAATCAATTAATGTATAAAAAATCCTTTGGAAGACACAACTTAGATCTCACAGCAGTGTATTCTTCTCAATTTAAAGATTTTGAGTTTTTAAGTCAAAGAGGAGAAGGATTCAGTTCGGAAGACAGTTTTAATCAATATTTAGGAAACGCTAATATTATAAGAAACCCTCAATCGGCTGCACATGAAGATGCTTTAACATCTGTAATAGGTCGATTAATGTATAATTATAATAATAAATATTTTGCTAGTGGTAGCGTTAGACGTGATGAAACATCAAGGCTCTTTTTAGACAATCAATCGGATGTATTCTATTCAGCAACCTTAGGATGGAAGATTTCTAATGAGGCATTCTTTAAAAGCAACCTTATAAATGATTTAAAATTCAGAGCTTCTTGGGGTCAAATAGGAAATATTAATTCGGTAAACTGGTATTCCTTTAACGTACCATTAAGAGCCAGAGATGAAATTATAGGAGAAGATGGTGCTCTAAATGACAAGTCTCTTTTTCAAGAATTGCAATCAAATAAAAACTTAACATGGGAAACATCAGAGTCTATTAATTTAGGTTTAGATGCATCATTATTAAATAACTCGCTATCTTTTGTAGTTGACTATTTTGAAAAAAGAACCAAAGATATGCTATTACCTGGCGCGAGAGACCCACACATTGGTTTAAACCCAGCACAGGTAAATGGTGGTGAAGTTTTAAATCAAGGACTAGAATTTGCAATTAATTACAAGAATAACATTGGAGCTTTTAATTATAGTATTCGTGCCAATGCCTTTGCCTTATTAAATAATGAAGTTGTTAATTTAGACGGCTATAGTGAAAGTGGATCTAATTTTGTATTACCTAATAACAATGATGACCATTGGGTTAGAGGCGGTGTCTTAAGACCTTTCAGATCTGAAATTGGTGAAGAATTATTTTCAAATTACTTAATCCCTTATTTAGGAATTTTTCAAAATCAAGCAGAAATAGATGCGCATGTTAAAGATGGCAACTTAATTCAACCTAATGCTGTACCTGGAGATTTTAAATTTCAGGACACGAATAACGATGGAGATATCAATGATGATGATAGAGTACATATGGGAAGTTATCAGCCAAATTTGACATATAATTTTGCTTTTAATTTAGACTATAAGGGCTTTGATATGAACATGATTTTTCAAGGTGTTAGCGGCTCTAAAGCATTTAATGGTTATAAATACACCACCTATAATGCCGCTTTACAAGGGTATAACTTAGATAACAGAGTATTAAACGCATGGACACCTAGTAATACTAATACTGATATTCCTAGAATTTCAAGAAGTGATAACAATAATAACTTTGGAAGAAACTCCAGTTGGTACTTAGAAAATGCATCCTACCTTAGGTTAAAAAATATAACGATAGGCTATAGTCTTCCTGTCAAAATGATGAACAGACTAATAGAAAATTCTTCTTTACGTATATATTTCTCTGCAGAAAACCTATTTACTATTACTGATTATTCTGGAATGGATCCTGAAGTTGGCGGAAAAGGATTAGATGTCGCTAAATACCCATTATCAAAAACTTTTACAACAGGTTTATCTTTAAAATTATAGAATAAAGACCATTAAAATAGATCATAAAAATGAAAAAAATAATTATAAAATTTGCAATGGTTACATTATTTATAACTGTGACCATATTAGGAATAGTTTCGTGTTCTGATGACTTTACAAACCTAGAACCAATAGGCAGTGTATCTTCAGGGAACTTTTGGAGATCGGAACAAGACGCCATACAAGCATCAAATAGTTTATATTCTGAAATGAAATCTCAAGATGTATTTGGCAGAGGGTTTTTCTGGTACATGAATGCTTCTGATGATATGATAACTGGACGAATAAAATCGTATGCAGATAATGCCAAGAATTTTAATTTAACTGGAGATGAAGGTGCTTTTAGCAATATATATATACATACTTATAAGGTTATTCGTAGAGCAAATGATGTATTGGCAAATGTGCCCAATATGGAGATTAATGAAAATTTAAAAAACAGAATATTAGGAGAAGCTTATTTTATGCGTGGGTTTAGTCATTTTTGGGTAGCTCACACCTATGGAGATAATACAACTAATGGTGGTGTTCCAATTATAACTGTTGATAATATGGATGATCCTGCAAGTAGTTTTTTACGCCCAGCTAGTGTTGTTGATAATTATGCTCAAATTGCTGAAGATTTAAAAAAAGCAGCCGATTTGTTACCATTATTTACAAATTATAGTTCTGATGATTACGGAAGAGCACACAAAGACGCTGCTCTAGCATATTTGGCAAAAACATATTTATATTGGGCACAATACGACAGCTCTAAATACAAAGATGCTGTTACATATAGTGATGCTGTTACCAACTCTGGTTCTGGAAGAACACTAGTAAAAACGAATAACCCCGCTTTAGATTATAGAATGTTACACAGCTCTTTAAGTGATTGGAGCAGTGAATACATTTGGTCTGCGAACTCTAGTGAAGACGGAGGAAGCATTCTAACAGGCGTGATGTTAGAAAATAAAGGATGGGGTAAATATAATGGATGGGGATATTTCCAGCCAACAGCTGAATTATACGATGCATTTGAAGCTACAGATGTTAGAAGAGGTGTTACAATTTTAAAGTTTGGTGACGAGTTCCAATATTTTGGAGAAACCAAAAGATACCAATCTGAAAATTCACTATCAGGGTTTCAATTCAATAAGTACATGTACGAGTTCCAATTTGCAGATGCTGTTGGAAGTACCGTAAACTCTAATGGAGATAACCCAACAACAGATTACAATGTGCCTCTTTTACGTTATGCTGAAATTTTATTGATAAAAGCAGAAGCGTTAATTATGCAAGGTCAAAATGGAGATATTCCTTTAAATATGATAAGAGAAAGAGCAGGTTTAACCCCTATAACTAATGCTACAATGGATGATTTAAAACAAGAGAGGCGTGTAGAATTAGCTGGAGAATTTGCCAATAGACATTTCGATTTGATTCGCTGGGGAGATGCTGAAAGCACCTATGCACAACCACTCCATGGAAGAATACATACAGACAGAGCAGATCCAGATTCTCCTTATACAATTCAGGAAGTTTGGCCAGCAAGAAATTTCAACCCAGATGTTATGCATGTTTGGCCAATACCAAATGCAGTAATAGAATCTTCTGGAATACCACAAAATAAAGGATGGTAAAAAAATTGAGTTAGTTTTTTTAATTAGTTTGTTTATAGAGGGGTTATAACATTTTAATAACCCCTTTATTTTTTCTTCAATTCAAAATAGTTCCATAACCATCGTTTAATAAAAACCTATGTTATCAAATTTTAAAATACTTCTAAGCCTATTAATTTTAATAGCATCCAATTTATTAGTTTCACAAAACACCTACATACATTCCCATAATGATTATAAACAGGACATCCCTTTTTGGGGAGCTTTAACTAGTGGAGCTAATTCAATAGAAATTGATGTTTTCTTGCAAAAGCACAACCTATACGTTGCACATAGTAAAAATGAAATAGAGCAAGAAAGAACTATTGAATCTTTATACTTAAAACCTCTAAAAATAGCATTGAAAATGAAACACCGAGAACATCAATCACTATACTTATTGATTGATATTAAATCGGAAGCTATTACAACATTAAACAAACTTATTACGGTACTAAAAAGTTACCCTTCAATAATTAATAACAAAAACATTAAAATAATTATATCTGGAAATAGACCCTTAGCTAAAGATTATAATAAATATCCTGATTTTATTTTCTTCGATTGGCAAAAAGCAGAAAAACCTGCAATGTCTGTTAATTGGGAAAAAGTTGCTATGATTAGTTTAGATTTTAAAACATACTCTAATTGGAATGGAAAAGGCAGATTAACACATAAAGACTATGATCAAGTAACAACTATTATCTCTAAAGCAAAAACAACTAAAAAACCCTTTCGTTTTTGGGGAACACCAGATTCTAAATCTGCCTGGAAAGTTTTCTTAGAATTAGGTGTAGATATTATAAATACAGATAAACCATACAAGTGTGTTAATTATGTTGAGTCTTTTTCTAATAGATTAGTAACATCAACTACATTTTCAGAAGTATATACCCCAAGTTTTAAATCAGATCAAAAACAACTGCCTGTAAAAAATATCATATTCTTAATTGGAGACGGTAATGGTTTAACTCAAATATCTTCTGCTGTTTTAGCTAATAATGGTCAACTATCCTTAACTCAATTAAAAAGTATTGGGTTAATAAAAACACAATCTGCAGACGATTTTATTACAGACTCAGCTGCTAGCGGAACCGCTTTTGCTACAGGAGTAAAAACAAATAACAGAGCTATTGGCACAAATACCAATGGAGAACCAATAAATAATATCACAGAAATATTACATAATCGTGGGTTTTCTACTGGATGTATCACTACAGATGAAATTACTGGTGCGACGCCCGCATCATTTTATGCGCATCAGGTAGATCGATCTGATATTAAAAACATAGCTAATGACCTTATTCATAGCAAACTGAATTTGTTTGTAGGAGGCGGCGGTTTTCATTTTAAAAACACGGCTTTAAACCAAAAATTCAAACTACTACCATCTATTGAAAACATAAACACAAACCAACAAGATAAAATTGGTGTTTTAGTTTCTAATAAAAGTATTTCTTCTGTAATGGATGGCAGAGGAAATATGCTTGCTGATGCTACCAAATATGGGCTTCAATTTTTAAAGAAAAAAAACAAACCCTTTTTTTTAATGGTAGAAGCTGCTCAAATTGATAGTTTTGGACACAGTAATAATATTGCTGGAATAATATCTGAAACTATCGATTTTGATAAAGCTATAACTGAAGCTCTTAAGTTTGCCGACAAAAACCCCAGTACATTAGTACTTATCACAGCAGATCATGAAACCTCTGGTTTTAGTATTCCGCAAGGAAACCTAAAAAATCATATTATAGAAGGAGATTTCACAACACATGATCATACAGGAACTATGGTCCCTGTTTTTGCTTATGGTCCACAATCATATTTGTTTTCAGGTGTCTATGAGAATACAGAAATATTTCATAAAATACAGGAATGCTTATTGAAAGAATAACTAGAATTTAAAAATTAAGTTATGATAATAAAGAGCAGCTAATAAGCTGCTTTTTTATTATATCAAATATATAAAAGTCGATATTAAAATTAGGAACAATATAAAGCATGACATTATTTTGACTTTAGCCTTTTTGTTTTCTTTTATAGTTTTATTTCTAATTTCTTTTAGTTGTTCTGGGATTGCTTTTGGAAATTCTGCCAATTTAACATTAGCGTAACTACCTTCTAAAGCTCCTTTTTCTTTTCTTTTTGATAAAAGGCTTCTATTATTCTTTAAAGAATTAATAGCTGCCATCATAGATCCTTCTCCTCCCATGGTTTCTAATATTTAAAAAACATTTTATTGAAATACATTCAATATACTTTAAGTGGTTACAATAAATTGACTGTCCAATAAAACAAGTCTATCGAAATTCAATTCAAAAAATATAAAAGATTATTTTGAGATTAGCTCAAAAGATCATCAGTTAACAATCGTAAAAAGCTGCTTTATGTATATGTAGTATTTTTTATAAAAATGTTACAGTTTTTATAAAAAAGTGTTTACTTAAGAAAAGATTGCAATGATAATAGTCATAAAAGCAGATACTTTTAAAATAGTTTCTGCACCTGAAGTAAATCTATATCGACTACTTTTCAAACGTTGTTTCATCCCAAAAAGAGATTGTGAAGTTATGTTACTTAAATTCTTCTTTACTAATTTCTTATAGTTAGAATTTAATATGCCTTCTGGCTTAGCATGTTGAGAAAACGTGTTGGACTCAGGTAATGGTTCTAAATCTTGATCTGTTAATAATAATTCCATGATGTTATTTTTAATTGGTTTATATAAAGAAGACGTTTAAACCATTAAATTGTTACATCTCATTATTTAAAACTGCTATATTTATAAATCATTAAAGATCAATTATAAACATTTAGCATCCTTCCTAAAAATCAAAATTTCGTCCAACTTATTTAAAAACAGAAGCAGATTATAAAAAAGCCACCGATTACTCAGTGGCTTGCATAACAACCTTTTGCTTAAAGAATGGAATTCAATATAATAGCCCTTATTGCCACTAATAAGCAAAGTACAAATGAATACTTTTTATTTGTTAACTTATTGCGGTTTTTCCACATTTTTTGATTATATTAAATCAGACTACAGAAAACAATCAATATTTTTGAAGGTCGAACTAAAAATAATTCCCTCGCATGAGCAAAATAAGCATTAACCTACTTATTATTGAAGATTCTGCTATCATAGCAAATGCTTATAAAAACATACTAAACGAGATAACTAATGTTAACTTTAATGTAACTTTTGCTAAAAATTGTGATGAGGCTATACATAAAATTCGACGCATTAAAATACAAATAGTTATTCTGGATCTTCAACTTCCTATTTCGAAAAACGAACGTTTTATTTGTGGAGAAGATTTAGGCGTTTTAATAAGAAAAGAATATCCTGATACAAAAATATTAGTTTTAACCTCTGTTACAGATCAAGCCAGAATTCAGAATGTTATTAATGAAATTCACCCAGAAGGGTTTATGATTAAATCTGACATTGATGGTATTGATTTAAAAAGCGCTGTTATAGATGCTTTAAAAGGAAAAGTATTTTATAGCAAAACCATTGAGGGCTATACCCGTAAAACTTATGCCAATAGAATAACAATTGATGATTTTGACAGGCAAATATTGTATCACTTATCAATGGGTGAAAAGACTAAAGATTTATCAAATTACATTCCGTTATCAACTAGAGCTATTGAAGTAAGAAAAACTAAATTAAAGACCTTATTAGGCACTAAAAACAACGAAAACTTTAATTTGGTAAAAGAAGCAAAAAAATTAGGTTTTATTTAATCACTCCTATCACCTATTACGCCAAAAGAAAGGTGTAAATAAAATAAGTACCGTAAAGAGTTCTAAACGACCAATAAGCATTAAAAAAGACGCCCACCATTGTGCTAAAGGAGGCAACGCTGAATAATTATTTACGGGTCCAAAATCGCCAAGTGCAGGTCCTACGTTTCCTAAACTAGAAGCTGCTAAACCTATGGCCGACTTAAAATCTATTTCAAACATTGAAAATCCCAAAGCCCCAATAATAAAAGACAACATATAAAGAATAAAAAAACCTAAAATGTTAAATACAATATCTCCCGAAATAGCCCTTTTATTATAACGAACTGGTAAAATAGCATTAGGATGCAATGTTCTTTTAAACTCTAAAAATCCATTTTTTATCAATATTAAATGGCGAACTACTTTTACCCCACCCGAGGTACTTCCCGCCGATCCTCCTAAAAACATGAGTCCGAAAAAGAAAACCATCAAAAATGGTGTCCACATGGTATAATCGGCAGTCACAAAACCAGTAGTAGTAATAATGGCTAACACTTGAAACAGTGAATGCCTAAATGCACTTTCTGCTTCTCCCCAAACCATAGGATGCGCAATAGAAGATGCCGATATATCTGCTCTAAAATAAATGATAACAGCTGCTATTATTGTAAAAATCCCTATAAATTTAAAGTACAATTTAAACTCTTCGTCATTAATTATTTTTTGGACTTTTCCTTTAAAAGCAAAATAACTTAAAACAAAGTTAGTACCTGCCAAAAACATAAATAATATGATGATATATTGAATAACAGGTTCTCCATTCCAATAAGCTACACTAGCGTTTTTAGTAGAAAATCCTCCTGTAGACAATGTACACAACGAGTGATTTATAGCATCAAAAAAGGACATACCTGCTACACTTAACAATAAAGTTTCTGCTGCTGTATACCCAAAATAAATAAGCCATAAACGTTTAGCTGTATCTGTGATTCTAGGATGCAATTTATCGGCACTTGGCCCTGGTGCTTCAGCGGCAAAAAGCTGCATCCCACCAATTCCTAATAAGGGCAGTATAGCTATCGCTAAGACGATAATTCCCATGCCACCTATCCAATGTGTCAAACTACGCCAAAACAACACCCCTTTAGGGACTGCTTCAATATCGTTTAAAATGGAGGCTCCTGTTGTCGTAAAACCAGACATAGTCTCAAAAAAAGCGTTTGTAAAATTTGGAATACTTTGAGTTAACACATAGGGTAATGTACCAGAAAGCGCCATAATTATCCAACCAAAAGAGACCACAATGTAGCCTTCTCGCTTATTCATCTCTTTTTTATGATGTCTGGTAAACACCATCGCTAAAAAACCAGCTACTAATGTTAATATACCAGATAAGAGTAATTGGAATGTTACGCCATCTTCGTAAAGAAAACTTACCAGAGCAGATACCAACATAAAACCACCATTAAATAGTAGTAATAATCCTAAGAAATGAAAAATTATTTTATAATTTAACTTCATCTTATAAATGCCTCTTAGCGAAATAATTTTTCAACACCTTTTATTGATTTTAACAGACTACAAACCACAACCCGGTCGCCTTCTTGAATTTTAAAATCTCCAAGTGCTATAACTCCTAACCCATTTCTAATAACACCTCCAATGATAGCCGACCTTGGAAAATCAACATCTTTAATATATTTATTACAAATAGCCGAAGTCGGTTTTACTTCAAACTCTAACAATTCAGCATTCATGTTGCTAAGTTTTGTCATAGCAACAACCTCTCCTTTTCTTATATATCTAAAAATATTATTTGCTGCCAGTAACTTTTTGTTTATTAATGTTTCAATACCAACAGAATGAGACAATTCGAAATAGTCCATATTCTCAACCAAAGCAACTGTTTTTTTAACACCTTTAGATTTAGCTACTAAGCAAGACATAATATTCGTTTCAGAATTACCTGCTACAGCAATAAAAGCATCCATTTCGCTAATATTTTCTTCATCAAGTAAATTAACATTACGTCCATCACTATGAATCACTAAAACGTTTGGTAAATCATCAGCAATTTCAAATGCCCGTTCTTTATTCTCTTCAAAAAGTTTTACCTTAAATCCTTTATCACTTAAATCTCTCGCTGCTTTATACCCTATTTGACTACCTCCTAGAATCATCACATTCTTTATCTCTCTGTTTGATTTTCCTGTAAGTCGACATAACTCTTCACCACCGCCCTCTGAAGTAACAAATACAACATTGTCTCCTCTTTTAAACTCTGTATTACCTCTAGGAATGATCGTATATTGCGTCCCAAAACGTTGAATAGCAATAGGAACAAAATGTATTTCTGGAAATATTTTCGCAGCCTCTTTAACTGTTTTACCAACAAATGAAGCCGATCTGGATAATGTTAAACCCACCATAGTAAGTGCACCGCCTTCAAACTCATAAGTATCATTAAAAGATGACTGTTTCAAAGATAATTTAATCTCTGCCGCAGCTAAAGCTTCAGGGGAAATCAATTCATCAATACCAAATTTAGTAAAACCTACCTCGTCTTTATAGTTTATAAATTCTGTATTAGAAATCCTAGCAATAGTTCGTTTAGCGCCTAATTGTTTGGCTAATACACATACTGTGATATTTGTTGTTTCAATAGCTGTAACAGCAATAAACAAGTCACAATTATTTACTCGAGCTTCTTTTAAAATAGAGATTGAAGTGGTATCTCCTTTAATAACTTTAATGTCCAAATGGGCGTCAGCATAAGCTAAACTTTCTTTATCTATATCTATTAATGTTATTTCTTGAGATTCGTAAGACAATAACTTCGCTAAATGAAACCCAACTTCACCAGCTCCAGCAATGATTATTTTCATTATTCAATTATCATAAAAAGTAGAACAAATATACTATAAAATACATATTGCTACGTGAGATATTATAAATATAATATTTGCTTTCTCATTTTGGTTAATACTTTTTAAAAACTTATATTTTCTCAAATCATATTTATTTTAATAATTTTGACTAGGATAGCCTAGTATAGCGAAATGATTTAAACCATTTCCATTTATTTTGCCTTGCTTTAATATATTAAAGTAAAAATAAATTATGTAGGTTTGCCAAAAAATTACAACATTGTCAAAAATTAAACCCTACAAGAACAGCGATTTAGGCAAAAAAGAGCAGGTCACTAAAATGTTTGATACCATTTCTGGAGATTACGACGGTTTGAACCGTGTTATTTCTTTTGGAATAGATATTAAATGGCGAAAAAAAGTAGTAAAAATTGTTAAAGAACAAAAACCTGAAACAATCTTAGATATTGCTACAGGAACTGGTGATTTAGCTATTAATCTAGCTGAAACTGATGCCTCTAGAATTGTTGGTTTAGATATTAGCAGCGGCATGTTAGATGTTGGCAAAGAGAAAATTAAGAAAAAGTCTTTAGAGTCTAAAATAGAAATGGTTTTAGGTGATAGTGAAAATATGCCTTTTGAAGATAATTCTTTTGATGCCATTACTGTAGCTTTTGGTGTAAGGAATTTTGAAACGCTGGAAAATGGTTTAAAAGAAATCTTTAGAGTATTAAAACCTAATGGCACTTTCGTAATATTAGAAACATCTATTCCTTCTAAAACGCCATACAAACAAGGCTATAAATTTTACACAAAAAACATTTTACCTCTTATTGGAAAACTATTTTCAAAAGACAGAAGTGCTTACAAATATTTATGTGAATCTGCTTCCGTTTTTCCTTATGGAGAAGCTTTAAACAATATTTTACGTAAAATTGGGTTTATTAATGTTGAGGATTTTCCACAAACTTTTGGTGTGGCAACAATTTACAAATCATCTAAGTAATAAATATGAAGCCATTTTTTGTATTAATATCATTTTTGTTTTTCATTCAAACATCTAATGCACAGCTTTTTAGCAAAGAAAAAGTAACATATGATGCAAACCAAGGAAGAGGTACGACAGATAATAAATTATTACGTTGGGGCTACTTCTTAGGGTTTAATAGTTATGATTATAATTTTGATTATGAAGAAGACCTGCGAGATATCTATGTAAAAAAGAGTCCAGGTTTTAGTGTTGGTTTAATCGGAAATTTGCGTATCAATAATTTTATTGATTTACGTTTAGAACCTGGTTTATTAATTACAACAAGAGAATTACATTATAGCCAAACATACTTTACAGGAACCGCTTTTAAGAGTTCAGACTTAATTAGGGAAGTTAAATCAACCTATATACACATACCTTTATTGGTGAAAATTTCTACCAAACGGGTCAATAATTTTAAACCGTTTATTGTAGGTGGCTTTTCTACCGCTTTAAACCTGTCTAGTAATCAAGATAATCCTGAAGACAATAAAAACAGACAATTTAGAACCAAAAAAAATTCACTGTTTTATGAACTTGGTTTTGGGGTAGATCTATATCTCTACAACTTTAAATTCACCCCTTCTATTCGTGGACTTTTTGGTATAGGCGACGAACTTGTTAGAGACAAAGACCCTAATAGTCCTTGGACAAGTAATATTGCTAGTATGAAAACCAGAGGTGTATTTGTTAATTTTACGTTTCAGTAAGAACTAATAAATAGTAGGCAGTCTCAGTGTTCAGTGTCTCAGTGTTCAGTGTCTCAGTGTTCAGTGTCTCAGTGTTCAGGTAATAAACTTGCTTGTTTTTTTATACTAGCCTAGACTAAGTTTCAATCAACTATAAATACTTAATGAAGATTCCAGCTTTTTTGTATCATTATTATGAAATTGAGCAAGGTCCATTTTTAAACATTACTCAAAATAAATTTGAAGAAGCTATAAAAGTCCAAAATAATATATCGGTTGGTTTTAATAGTAAAAGACCTCCTAATTATATCGAATTAAGATTTGCTTTAGAAAAAAGATTGAAAGAAAGCTTTGTTGCTAAAGGAGGCAAACCAAAAAGAAATGACCCATTTTATTTCACTTTAGGTGAATGTGAATGGCTAAAATCTTGCTATAAAAACCCTGGTGTTGTAAAAATCCCTTTAACAGCCATAAAGCCAGAACAAATAAGCTTCACATATCCAGATAGTATGGTCTCTTTTCAGCTTTACGATGAACCCAAGCTTTCTAAATACAGAAAGGCATGTAACGGACACGTATACTTACTAAACGAATTGAAAGTGCTATTAAATGAATATGGGCTTCCTTCCGAAGAAAAATGGCTTTCTCAAGAAAACCTAAAATATGACAGATATGTTGAAGTTCAGGTATGGGATGATTTTATAATCAATGAATATCAAGACAAAGCCTAATACGTGCATCGTATCGAAAGAAAACAAAAACTCAACACTGCCTACTGATTACCGCTCTTACTGCTACCCTCTCCTAAATTCGCTCAACAAAATTGCTGTTGCAGTAGCCACATTTAAACTTTCTGTAGCTTGCAAATCTCCAAATCTAGGAATAGAAATTTTTTCATTTATAAGTGCTTCAATTTCTTTTGAAACACCGTTTGCCTCATTCCCCATAACCAAAATACCTTTTTCTGGCAATTGTGTACCGTAAACCGTTTTCCCATCCATAAAAGCACCATAAACTGGTAAATTTGTTTCGTTTAAAAACACTTCTAGATCTACATAACTAATATGGACTCTAGTGATAGATCCCATAGTTGCCTGGATTACTTTCGGATTAAAACAATCTACCGTTTCTTTACTACAAACTAAATCTTTAACACCAAACCAATCACAAAGCCTGATAATTGTTCCCAAATTCCCAGGATCCCTAATAGCATCTAATGCTAAAATAAGTCCGTTTTGCTCAATCAATTTTGCCTTTGGAATTTTAAAAATAGCAAGTGCCTTATTAGGCGTCGTTAAAAAGCTTATACGTTTTAATTCTACTTCTGTAATTAAAATTTCATCTTTGGCATCAATATTGAAAGATTCAGTTGTATATAATGCATGAAGTGTTAATTTAGATTGTAATAGCTCTTTTATTGTTTTTACACCTTCAACAACGAAAAAACCATGTTGCAGTCTATATTTTTTTTGCTTTAAACTCGTTATTAATTTTATATGGCTTTTAGAGAGCATGTAATCTAAATTAACGTAATATTTTATTTTATAAAGAAATGAAAAATACTGTTGTTTCAGACTAAAATTGTTTAAATATTTTTTCCAAAGTAAATATCAAATACTAAAATTTTATCACGTTACATGTGTCCTTTGAAAAAAAATAAAAATAAACACCTGAAAAAATGTACTTTTGAGTCCAAAATAGACAGAATTATATTTCTTTAATTAAAGTCCATTCGTAAAAATTATAACTTGAATTAATTTCATTTGAAAAATCAGCTCTCAAAAATATTAATTTTCTCATTATTAACAGGGTATGTTTTATCTTGTGATAGTGTAAAAAGAGTTGCTGAAAACGAACATTTACTTACCAAAACAACCGTATTAGTAAATAACAAAAAAGATAATACAGAAACCATAAATAATTTATTATACCAAAAACCTAATAGAAAAATAGCAGGTATTCCATTACGTTTACACATTTACAATTTAGCACGTAACAATAGAGATTCTTTGTTTGAAGAATGGCTAGATGAAAACCCCAAACGTAGAGCTCGATTAACTAAAAGATTATCAAAAAAACAATTGTATCGATTAAAAAACTCTTCTATAGGGTTTAATAATTGGCTCCGTAAAACTGGTGAAATTCCAGTAATTGTAAATGACGAAAAAACAAAAAAATCTGTAAAACGTCTTCAAGATTATTATATAAATAATGGCTGGTTTAATGTTAAAACTACTTATGATATAAAAAAGAATGAGGACAAACGTGCAAGCATTAAATATGACGTTAAAACTGGAACACCCTTTATCATTGATTCTATTTCAGAAAAAGTAAAATCTCCCATAATAGATTCTTTATATCAAAATATAAAGAGAGACGCTTTAATAAAATCAACCGAGCAATATAAAACTACTAATTTTGAGCAAGAACGTGATAGAATCTCTAATGAATTACGTAACTCTGGGGTGTTTCATTTCGATCAGGATTATATCACCTTCGAAATAGATACAGTAGGCACTAATAAGAAAGTGAATGTTGGAATTCAAATTCAAAATAGAGCCATAAGAACACAAGACTCTATTAGACGAGAGCCTTTTAAAATATTCAAAATTAAAGATGTAAATATCATTACAGATTATACATTTGAAAATAGAGGAAAACCATTTCAAGACTCCATAACTTATAACGGTTACAAACTTTATAGCTATAATAAAATTCGTTACAGACCAGAAGCACTTACAGACGCTATATTTATAAGCCCTGGCTCTGTTTTTAAAGACCTGGATAGAACACGAACTTATAGGCATATAAATGAGCTACGTACCTTTAAATATCCAAACATTGAGTATATAGAGAATCCTGACAATACACTTACAGATACTATAAGATTAACGCCTTTAAAAAAGTTTAGTTTAGGCTTTAGTGCTGATGTATCGCAAAGTAATATTCAATCCTTTGGTTTTTCATTAAACCCAAGTTTATTAATCAGAAATATTTTTAGAGGAGCAGAAACACTTGAAGTTTCAGCAATTGGATCTATTGGTGCATCAAAAGATAAAAACAATATTGACGATCCCTTTTTTGACATTAATGAAATTGGTGTTGATTTTAAGCTCACAATCCCCAGATTATTTTCTCCTTTTAACACAGAGAATATCATTCCGAAATACATGTCTCCATCTACACGAATGAGTTTATCTGCAACGAGTCAGACTAACATAGGGTTAGATAAGCAAACTTTTAGCGGCACATTTAATTATAGCTGGTATCCAAATAAAAAAGTAAGCAACAGACTCGATTTGTTTAATGCTCAATACGTTAGAAACCTTAATGTCAATAACTATTTTGGCATCTATCAAAACTCTTATAATTCTCTAAATCAAATCGCAAAAGATGTTAATTATATAGATGCAAATAACGATTTAGACATTCCCAGTCAAACAGATGATTTTTTAGATTATGCTCTAAATCCAATTACTCCCAACGAAATATCGAATAGCCAATTAGCTGTAATAAATAGTATTGATGAGCGTAAAGAGCGATTAACAGAAGACAATTTAATTCTCTCTTCCAGCTTCAGCTTTATTAATGATGAACGTACCAATCTGTTTGATGATGACTTTTCCATTTTTCGTTTCAAACTGGAACTTGCAGGGAACTTACTAGCAAATACATCAAAATTACTAGGTTTAAAGAAAAATAGCGATAATCGTTATGAGATTTTTGATGTTGCATATTCCCAATATATAAAAACTGAATTCGATTATACCAAACATTGGGATTTGGGAAAAAAGAATGTATTCGCTATGAGAAGTTTTTTAGGCATTGCTATCCCTTATGGAAACTCTACGAGTATTCCATTTTCAAAAAGTTTCTTTGCTGGTGGCCCTAATGACAATCGTGCCTGGACAGCTTATAGCTTAGGTCCTGGTAGTTCTAAAACCATCAATGAGTTTAATGAAGCTAACTTAAAAATAGCCTTAAGTGTTGAGCAACGTTTTAATATATTCGAAGATTTAAATGGAGCCATTTTTGTTGATACTGGAAATATTTGGAATGTCTTAGATAATGTAGAAGATGACAGCGCCACATTTACAAACTTTAATTCGTTAAAAGATATCGCCGTAGGTTCTGGCTTTGGTCTACGCTACGATTTTAGTTTTTTTATATTTCGTTTTGATATAGGCTTTAAAACTTACGATCCCTTTTATAGAGATAAAAACAGGTGGTTTAACGATTATAACTTCTCAAATGCTGTTTATAACATAGGTATAAACTATCCTTTTTAAATGAATTGCTTTTCAATTAGGCTAAAAAGTAATCCTTTTTTATACCCCAAAACATAAAAACTTAATCAGGCATATAATAATTTGTTTAGATAAAGAAAAAGGTTCATTATAAAACCTCTTAAATGCTTCATTAACATTTAAGTAATAATTTAAGACGCCTCCAAACTACAACGTTTTAGCTTTCAAAATGTATTTTCAATTTAAATCATTGATACAGAATCTATAAAAATCATTACTTTTGGTCAGTCTAAATTATTAATCAATTAAAACAATACAATGGGACACAATATAAAACCAGGAGTAGCAACAGGAGATGAAGTACAAGCTATTTTTAACCATGCTAAAGCCAACAACTATGCACTACCTGCTGTTAATGTTATAGGTTCTGATACTATAAATGGTGTATTAGAAACTGCTAGAGATTTAAATGCTCCGGTAATTATCCAGTTTTCAAATGGAGGTGCACAATTTAATGCAGGTAAAGGTTTAAGCAACGACGGACAAAAAGCTGCTATTGCTGGTGCCGTTGCAGGTGCAAAACATGTACATACATTATCTGAAGCCTATGGTGTTCCAGTAATCTTACATACAGATCACTGTGCAAAAAAATTATTACCTTGGATTGATGGTTTGTTAGATGCTAGTGAAAAACATTTTGCTGAAACAGGAAAATCACTTTTCAGTTCGCATATGATTGATCTTTCTGAAGAACCAATCGAAGAAAATATTGAAATATGCAAAACCTATTTAGAGCGCATGAGCAAAATGGGTATGACTCTTGAAATAGAGCTTGGAATTACAGGTGGTGAAGAAGATGGTGTAGATAATACTGATGTAGATGATTCTAAATTATATACACAACCAGAAGAAGTTGCTTATGCTTACGAAGAGTTAAGCAAAGTAAGTCCTAAATTTACTATTGCAGCAGCATTTGGTAATGTACATGGTGTTTACAAACCAGGAAATGTAAAATTAACTCCAAAAATCTTAAAAAATTCTCAAGAGTATATTTCTGAGAAATATGGTGTTGAAGAAAATCATATTGATTTTGTTTTCCACGGTGGTTCTGGTTCAACAGTTGAAGAAATTCGTGAAGGTATCAGCTATGGTGTTATAAAAATGAATATTGATACTGATTTACAATATGCATTTATGAGTGGTATTCGCGACTATATGGGTGATAAATCTGAGTATTTAAAAGCACAGATAGGAAATCCTGATGGAGATGATGTTCCAAATAAAAAGTTTTACGACCCACGTGTATGGTTACGTGCAGGTGAAATTACTTTTGTAGAACGTTTAAAAAAGGCTTTTGAAGATTTAAACAATGTAAACACCTTATAATCATAGGTAAATTTACTACAAACATATTCATTAAAGACTCTGTATTACACAGAGTCTTTTTGCTTTTACAAACCTACAAAACAAACAGTTACAAACATTGAATTAATAAAATCATGAGGGTGCTACCACAAAATTAAAAAAAGGTTTAATTTTGTACCCAGGCTTTTGTCTGTCGCTATCCAAGAAAACGGAAGTGTCTTAACAAATGTCTTAAATACGAATGTTTCACGATTTCGTATTTAACGCTAATAAAGGATGAATAATCCTTAACACGAATAACGCTTACTAAGATTAAAAAATCTAACAATCGTTAATCTAAAATCGTAAATCATTATGTCTTGGTTTAAAAGAAAAACAAAAGGAATTACAACAACAACAGAGGAGAAAAAAGATACTCCTAAAGGACTTTGGTATAAATCACCCACAGGTAAAGTTGTTGATGCAGAAGAATTAGAGAAAAATTTCTATGTAAGCCCAGAAGATGGTTATCATGTGCGCATAGGAAGTAAAGAATACTTTGAAATATTATTCGACGACAATAAGTTCAAAGAATTAGATATTAATTTAGAATCTAAAGATCCACTTAAATTTGTCGATACAAAAAAATATCCAGAACGTTTAAAAGCTGCTCAGGATAAGACCAATTTAAAAGATGCCGTTCGGACAGCTGTTGGAAAATCTAAAGGAAAAGATTTAGTCGTTGCTTGTATGGACTTTGCTTTTATTGGTGGTTCTATGGGAAGCGTTGTAGGCGAAAAAATTGCACGAGCAGCAGATTATGCATTAAAGAAAAAAATTCCTTTAATGGTTATATCAAAATCTGGAGGTGCAAGAATGATGGAAGCTGCGTTATCTTTAATGCAACTAGCTAAAACATCTGTAAAATTAGCACAATTAGCAGAAGCACAAATTCCTTATGTTTCGTTATGTACAGACCCAACTACAGGTGGCACAACAGCTTCATTTGCCATGTTAGGAGATATTAACATTAGTGAACCTGGAGCTTTAATCGGATTTGCAGGACCAAGAATTGTAAGAGATACTACAGGAAAAGAATTACCAGAAGGTTTTCAAACTTCTGAGTTTTTATTAGAACATGGTTTCTTAGATTTTATCACAGTAAGAAACGAATTAAAAAATAAAGTAAATAAATACCTTGATTTAATAACAAATCAGCCTTTAAGAGCGTAAAAGAAAGCAAACAGTTTTCTTATAATTTATAAAAAAGCCTTATCAAATAATTTTGATAAGGCTTTTTTATTGTTTTTGAATAAAATTAATATTGATCCAACCACCCAAAGTGTTTGTCTATTAACAACTGTTTATTTGTGTTAATATGCTCTATCAGTTTTTTTGAGATATTGGACATATTCTTTGAACTCAACCAAACTAAATTCCAAGTAGTAACTATAGGCAGTCCTTTTACTGGAATAATTTGTAATTCTCCAAGACTAATAGCATTCTTTATTCCAATTAAAGGCATAATAGAATATCCTAAACCAGAAATAACAGCTTGTTTCAATGCTTCGTTAGAAGTAAGTTCCATTTTTTTATAAGTAGATATTTTTCTGGAGTCTATAAACTTTTCCATTGCCAATCGTGTAGCAGACCCTTGCTCTCTGTAAATAAGTGGCAATTTTTGAAACTCGGTTTTAGATAAATATTTTCCTTTATGTTTATAATTTTTTCCTCCAACCATGAACAACTCATTTTTCATAAGTTCAATGCTATTAATTTTAAGTTTCTTAGGTATCGTTGAAACCATAGCAAAGTCAACTTCGTTATTCTCCAAAGCTCTAACAACATTAGATTTATTGGTAACATCCATAACCAAATCTATACCTCTATTTTTATTAATAAAATCTGATATAAAATAAGGCATCACATACTTAGCAGTAGATACAATAGCAATTTTTAATTTTCCAGCAAGTTCCCCTTGAAAGGATAGTGCTTTATAATCTATAGCCTTGACTTCTTCCATTATTTTTTTTCCAGCTTGTGCAACTTCTTCCCCAAATTCTGTGATATATATTTTCCTACCAACAACTTCAAATAAGGGAATTTTAAACTGCTCTTGAAACTTTTTTAGTTGGATTGAAACGGCTGGTTGTGTAAGGTATAACGCTTCAGAAGCCCTTGTAACACTCTGTAATTCAACTATCTTTAAAAACACTTCTAATTGATGTAATGTATAATTCATAAATAATTCTTATGTATTTCATAATAAATATAAATAAAAATATATGAATAAAATAATTAAACTTTGCATCAAATCTAAAAACAATGAAAGAAAAACTATTGAAAAGCATTAAAAGATTACATCAAAAATCAGCCTATCTTAATGACATCATTATTACATTAATTTATGCAACCATCGTTTCTCTATCAATAATAAACGACTATTTATTTCTAGAAAAGATACTACTATGTGGTTTGATCATTGGTATGACTCTATTGAGTGCAAAAGACAGATATATTAACAAATAACAGTTACAATATAATCTTTTATGGATTTACATTTACTAATAGACAATCTTACAAACCCAGCACTGCTTTTCTTCTTTTTAGGTGTCATTGCAGTTCAATTAAAGAGCGATCTTAAAATCCCAGAGAATTCATCAAAGTTTATTTCACTCTATTTATTATTAGCAATAGGGTTCAAAGGCGGACAAGAATTATCACACAGTACGTTTAGCATAGAAATTATTTGGTCCTTATTATTTGGCATCTTTTTGGCGGTTGCTATCCCTATTTATACATATTTTGTTCTTAGAAAAAAATTTAGCATAGATAACGCTGGTGCCATAGCAGCTTCCTACGGATCTGTTAGTGCCGTAACTTTTGTAACAGCCATCTCTTTTTTAGAAATAGAACAGATTCCTTTTAGCGGTCACATGGTTGCTGTTATGGCGCTTATGGAAGCACCTTCAATTATGGTAGGGCTTCTATTAATTATGATTTTCAAAGGAAGTAAAGGAAAATCTGATATTCCCTTAAAAACGGCACTACATCATAGTTTGTTTAATGGGAGTGTTTTACTAATAATTGGGAGTTTAATGATTGGTTTTTTAGCCAGTGATGCTCAAGCAGAAGGTATAAAACCATTTACGACAGATATTTTCAAAGGATTTTTAGCCGTTTTTTTACTAGATATGGGAATTACTAGTGGAAAAAAGCTCTCGGAATTCATAAAAAAAGGACGTTTTGCTTTACTATTTGCCATCATAATACCAATCATAAACGGTTCTTTAGTAGCAGTGGCTAGCGGGGCTTTTATTTCTCATACTGGTAACAGATTATTATTTACTATTCTTGCGGCTAGTGCTTCTTACATTGCAGTTCCCGCAGCTATGAAAATAGCAGTACCTAAGGCAAGCCCTAGTCTATATATACCTATGGCATTAGCAATTACATTTCCTTTCAATATTACTCTAGGTATGCCACTATACCTCTATATAATTCAACATTTTAATTAAAAAAATTCAATATTAATTTAAAAACCACATTATGGAAACCACATTAAAAACAACGATTGATTCAAAATTAGAACAAAAAATCAAACTTATAGATGGTTGCTTTACATCATCAGAAGCAGCAGATATTATAAACAACATTTTAGATGTGAAGATAAACTTTCACAAAATACAAAGATTGTCTCGTACTGAAGGAAACATAAACGATGCTTGTGAATATGACAGTGGTAGAATAATAGAACTTATTGATGCAAAACATGATGCCAAGTCATTTTTAACAAATGCCAGATTACATGGTAAAAAATTAAAAATTGAAAGCATCGTAACAATAAAAGTAGAAGATTAATTAGTAGTTTGTTTTAATTAGTTTAGTTAGTTTAGAAGCCCATTAAATAAATAATTTGATGGGCTTCTTAGTATTCTACAGCATTTTAATCCTTTTAGGACGTTGAATAGAGTTTCATTAAATGACAAACCTCGTTTAAACATATTCTTTGTTATAGATGCTCTTGCAAATCATTAAAAATTACTATATTTGCCGCTCGAAAGAGAAACTTTCGTTTACATAACAATTATTTACAATAATATTAGCATGTATTTAGATCAAAAAGAAAAAGAAGCCATCTTTAAAAAACACGGTAAAGATGCAAAAAACACAGGTTCTGCAGAAGGACAAATCGCTTTGTTTACTTACAGAATTAATCACTTAACAGAGCACTTAAAAAATAATCGTAAAGATTTTAATACAGAGCGTTCCTTAGTAAAACTAGTAGGGAAACGTCGTTCTTTACTAGATTACTTAACTAAGAAAGATATCTTAAGATATCGTGCAATAGTAAAAGAATTAGGATTAAGAAAATAATTAAAAGAGGCTAATCAGCCTCTTTTTTTGTTATAATATTAAAAGTTACATATCATTACGAGTAATGTAACGAATCTGTGCTAAGCATAGTCTATGTTTATAATCTTTACAATTAAAAGATTATAACATCACGAAAAAAAAACGTGATTCGTAATGATACTATTTAGAAGAAGCTAATTACAGTTTTTCATTGGTCATACACAACAACACTACAACAACACAACGACCATTGTTTAATTAGAATTAAAAAAATTTATGATTCCACAAGTTTTTAAAGAGGTCATAGACCTAGGTGACGGTAGAGAAATTTCTATCGAAACTGGAAAATTAGCAAAACAAGCGCATGGTAGCGTTGTTGTACAATCTGGAAAATGTATGTTACTATGTACAGTTGTTTCCAATTACAGACAATCTGATGTAGACTTTTTACCTTTAACGGTAGATTACAGAGAAAAATTTGCTGCGGCTGGACGCTATCCAGGAGGGTTCTTTAAAAGAGAAGCAAGACCAAGTGACGGAGAAGTTTTAACTATGCGTTTAGTAGACCGTGTATTACGTCCGTTATTCCCAAAAGATTATCATTCTGAAACACAAGTGATGATCCAGTTAATGTCTCATGATGATGACGTGATGCCAGATGCTATGGCAGGTTTAGCAGCTTCGGCAGCTATTCAATTATCAGATTTCCCATTTGAATGTGCTATTTCAGAGGCCAGAGTTGGTCGTGTAAATGGCGAATTCGTTATCAACCCAACGAGAGCGCAATTATTAGAATCTGACATCGATATGATGATTGGAGCTTCTGCAGACTCAGTAATGATGGTTGAAGGAGAAATGGATGAGATTTCGGAAGAAGAAATGACTGAAGCAATTAAGTTTGCTCACGAAGCTATAAAAGTACAATGTGCTGCTCAGGTAGCATTAGCTGAAGCTTTCGGTAAAAAAGAAGTACGTGAGTACGAGCCAGAAAGAGAAGATGAAGATTTAGCTAAGAAAATTCATGATATGGCATACGATAAAGTGTATGCTGTTGCTAAAGCAGGTTCTGCAAAACATGAACGTAGTGCTTCATTTGCTGAAATTAAAGAAGAAATAAAAGCGACTTTTTCTGAAGAAGAATTAGAAGATATAGGCGGATTAATTTCTAAATATTATAGCAAAGCTGAAAAAGCAGCTGTTAGAGATTTAACATTAAACGAAGGTTTACGTTTAGATGGTCGTAAGACTGATGAAATTAGACCAATCTGGTGTGAAGTAGATTATTTACCATCTACACATGGTTCAGCAATCTTTACTCGTGGAGAAACTCAAGCATTAGCTACAGTTACTTTAGGAACATCTAGAGAAGCAAACCAAATAGATATGCCATCATTTGAAGGTGAAGAGCGTTTCTATTTACACTATAACTTCCCTCCTTTCTCTACAGGTGAAGCAAGACCTATTAGAGGAACATCACGTCGTGAAGTAGGACACGGTAACTTAGCACAACGTGCTTTAAAAGGTATGGTTCCTGAGGATTGTCCTTATACCGTTCGTGTTGTAAGTGAAGTATTAGAATCTAACGGTTCTTCTTCTATGGCAACAGTATGTTCTGGTACTATGGCTCTTATGGATGCTGGTGTGCAACTTAAAAAGCCTGTTTCTGGTATTGCTATGGGATTAATTTCTGATGCAGATTCTGGAAAGTATGCCGTTCTATCTGATATTTTAGGTGATGAAGATCATTTAGGAGATATGGACTTTAAAGTGACTGGTACTGCCGATGGTATTACAGCTTGCCAAATGGATATTAAAGTAAAAGGATTAAGCTACGAGATTTTAGTGAATGCACTAAAACAAGCTCGCGATGGTCGTTTACATATCTTAGGTAAATTAACCGATACTATTGCTGCACCAAATGCAGGTGTTAAGGACCACGCTCCTACTATGGTTACAAGACGTATTCCTAATGAATTTATTGGTGCGTTAATTGGTCCTGGCGGAAAAGTAATTCAAGAATTACAAAAAGAAACTGAGACTACTATTGTTATTAATGAAGATCCAGTTACTGAAGAAGGTGTTGTAGAAGTTTTAGGTGTTGGTAGTAAAGGCATTGATGCTGTTATGGCAAAAATAGATTCTTTATTATTCAAACCAGAAGTGGGTAGCGTTTACGAAGTAAAAGTTATTAAAATGCTTGATTTTGGAGCCGTTGTAGAATATATAGATGCTCCAGGAAATGAAGTCTTATTACACGTAAGTGAATTAGCTTGGGAACGTACAGAAAATGTATCTGACGTTGTAAATATGGGTGACGTTTTTGATGTGAAGTATTTTGGAGTTGATTCCAGAACACGTAAAGAAAAAGTATCTCGTAAAGCTATTTTACCAAAACCAGAAGGTTATGTAGCAAGACCACCAAGAGAAAGTAACGGTCGTGACAATCGTGGACGTGACAACAGAGGTAGAGATAATCGTGGTCGTGACAACCGTCGTGATGATCGTAAGCCTAGAGAAGATAAAAAAGAAGATTAATTTTTAATCTTTATTAATAAAAAAAGTCCATCAATTAAATTTGATGGACTTTTTTATTTCCCATCATAACAACAGAAAACTTTTGAAAAATAACAAATTAAAATAATTTCTCAAACGCTATTAAAACTCAAACCTCAATCAATTATAACTGATTGGGGTTATTTTTTCATATTATGCTACAGATATTTGAAGGTATTTTGGTTTATGTCTCATCCAATATTAAGTTAAAATTATAATCATTTTCACAAAAAAATATTAAAAAGAATCTGAAATGATTTTTACTACGTAAAAGTAACAGAACATATAGTGAAAAAAAGATTTATGAAAATCCAAAAGATAGTTTCTGAGTTATTAAAAACGTCAAAAAACAACATTTTTAGTTCGCGACAATCCAAATATATAGCATCTATAAAAATATCAGACATTTGGAGTATTCTAGTGTTAATGGGTACTTTTCTACTCATGATTGATGCTGTTTATTTAGGGGTCGTTCTACGAAAAGATTTCATGCAGTTTAATACAGAACGTATGAGTTCTACATTAGGATTTTCATTTATGATCGTTTCAGGTGCCTTACTTTTATTTAAGGCTAGTTTTTTTATTTATACTTTATTTCGTTATTTTAAATACAAAGCTGTTGCATCTGTGACAGATAATGAATTACCAACCTGTACCGTAATTGTACCTGCCTACAATGAAGGGAAACAAGTTTGGGATACTTTAATGAGTTTAGCAAAGAGTGATTATCCTGAAAAAAAATTACAATTACTAGCCATTGATGATGGAAGCTTAGATGATACCTGGGAGTGGATGTTAGATGCTAAAAAACAATTAGGTGACCGCTTAGAAATTTACCAACAGCCTAAAAATAAAGGAAAACGTCATGCCCTTTATAGAGGGTTTAATCTAGGTACAGGAGAAATTTTTGTAACAGTTGATAGTGATTCTATTGTAAAACCAGATACATTAAGAAATTTAGTTAGTCCATTTGTTACTAATGAAAAATGTGGGGCAGTTGCAGGAAACATTCGTGTATTGAATAAAGACAAAGCTCTACTCCCTAAAATGTTGGATGTTAGCTTTGTTTTGAGTTTTGAATTTGTACGTTCAGCAGAAAGTAGTTTAAATTCTGTATTATGTACTCCAGGAGCTTTGGCAGCTTATAGAAGTGAAGCTGTTTTTGCCTGCCTTCCAGAATGGATTAATCAAACTTTTATGGGGCAACCTTCAGATATTGGTGAAGATAGAGCAATGACAAACATGATTCTGAAACAAGGATACCATGTATTATTCCAAAGAAATGCTTATGCATATACCAATGTCCCTGAAAAATATCGTGGTTTGTACAAAATGTTTATTAGATGGGGAAGAAGCAATGTTCGTGAGAATATAGAAATGTCTAAATATGTCTTTAAAAATTTCAGAAAAGGCTCTAAAACTGGCACTCGCCTTCTTTTCTTAAGTCAATCATTAGAAATAATAATGACCTACCCATTTTTAATATTCATGTTATTTTTTGTGTGTACACATCCTATATTATTCGTGAGCTCTACATTTTTAAGCATCTTAGTATTATCAACGTTCCCTGTGATATTCTATGCAAACAGATACGAAACAAAAGAATCGTTTTGGGCATACACATACAGTATTTTATACACATTTGGTTTGTTTTGGATTACACCTTATGCTATTGCAACTGCTAACAAAAGAGGTTGGTTAACACGTGATTTGCCTAAAACAAAATAATTAAAAGCTAGATTATTAGTTGAAGAGAGGTCTAAAAAGTAATTGTAATGTCATATTTAATTTTCAAATAATCAATTTCGGTTTAGACAGATTGTTTGGGAAAATCAAATTATAATTTTTTAGGCCTCATATTTTAGATATAACTCATAATTAATCATTTAGTTTTTAAACTTATAATTTAAAAATGTAGTGCAATTTAAAAAACTGAGATTGCTAATAATATTACGTTTTCATTTTAGTCAATCTTAAAATTTGTAACTTATCTTTGGAATCAAAGCGATCTGGCCAATGTCCTCACGTAAAGCACCTTCTATTTTATATGGAGCATATTGCAAATCCAATCCCAATGTAAATTTTGCATGATCAGAAAAAGTATAAGACCATTCTGCACCTGGAATCAACAATAGGGTTGAAATAAACTCATATTTACTTTCGTCCTGCTTACCACTATAAAATGGATTTCTAGCATTAGTTGTAATAGAGGAAACACCAATACCTAAGCCCAAATTCACTTTAGATTTTACCGAATTATGAATACGCTTCTTAAACCTTATAAACCCATTAAACATAGATGTACTCTTTACATTAATTGTATCGGTAGTTCTTAAAAATAAAAAATCCTTTTGTTGGTCGGGAATCACTATTTGAAAAACAGCATCTATAGATTTTGCTTTTTTAAGAGGAAAATTAACGTCAATTTCAAATAAAGGCGCATTTCCAAAATAGGTTTTTAAATTTCCTTTAGGAATAAACGCTCCTATTCCAAAGTTAATAGTTATTTTATTTACATAATCATCGTAAGCATCATAGTAACTTTTACTATTAGTTACAGAAAGTGTATCGGGCTGAGCAAATAATTTATCAAAGCTAAATATCAAAATAATAAGAATGATTATTCTCGTTTTCATAATTGTAGTTTTAAATTCAGTCAAAATTATTGCTATAATCACATATAAAATGACTTAAAACACAAGTGTAGATATTATTTTTTGCGATAATCACAAAAAAAATAATACTTTTGAAAATGTATCAATCAGCTTTTCTTCAATATTTACAACAGGAATTACCAAAAGGCACTTCAACTATTGAGGCTATTTCTACTGCTTTAGATGTTAGCTATGATGCAGCACATAGACGGGTGAGTCTAAAAAGTAAATTTTCTATTGAGGAAACTATTGTTTTAGCAAAGTATTATAACATATCCTTGGACCGATTGTTTGAAACTACGAATACAGAATTTGTAACTATTGAAAAAACAAAACATATTGAAACAGAAGCCGAACTTCAATTATACTTTGAAGATTCTTATAACTCCCTTTATCCTTTATTAAAACAAAAGGAAAGTCGCATTTTATATTCAGCAAAAGACATTCCTTTATTTTATAATTTAAATGGTGATAAACTCAGTCAGTTTAAATATTATGTTTGGCTTAAATTATTAAATCCTGAATTAGCTACTAAAAGCTTTAAAAATTTCGCACCAAACCCTGCTTTAATTGAAGCTGGAAAAAAATTAGGTAGCCTATATTATAATTTGAATACTATTGAGATCTGGGATATTACTTCAGTCAATAGTACCCTAAAACAAATTCATTTTTACCACCAAGCAGGACAGGTAAAAACGGAAACTGCTTTAGAATTTTGTAAACTATTAAAACAATTAATTAAAGATATATCCATTAAACTCATTAATAAAAACCTTGAATTTGAACTATACTATAATGAGTTGCACTTAATGAATAATAATGTTCTGGTTAGTACACCAGAGTCACAAATGCTTTATGTTCCTTTTACGTTATTGTCTTATTACAAAACCGCCGATAAGCATACATGTAATGAGGCTGATAATTTTTTAAATAAACAATTACAAAACTCCAAATTATTAAATACTGCTGGTGAAAAAGAGCGCAATACTTTTTTTAATAAAATCTATTCAAAAATTGATGCGCTACATAATTTAATTAAAGCTACTAACCTTTTGGATTTTGAGTAAAAGGCCGTTATATCATCCCCATTTTATTTCTTAAAAAAGAGAAACAAATAGCCTATTCTTAGTTAATGTGACTTTCTTAAGATTTTTGGGTCTAAAAAATAGATACAAAAAATAATTTGAAACTTTTTGTAACATAATGCGACATATATACGTATAACCACTGAATGCCCAATATTCAATTAAAAATCACAGAAGAATTTTAGATGAGACAACTTAAAATTACGAAGCAGGTTACCAATAGGGAAACTGCATCGTTAGATAAATATCTACAGGAAATAGGAAAGGTTGATTTAATTACCGCTGACGAAGAAGTAGAATTAGCACAGCGTATTAAAGCTGGTGACCAAATAGCTTTAGAGAAGTTAACTAAAGCGAACTTACGTTTCGTAGTTTCGGTGGCTAAGCAATACCAAAACCAAGGTTTAACATTACCAGATTTAATTAATGAAGGTAATTTAGGTTTAATTAAAGCGGCACAACGTTTCGATGAAACACGTGGTTTTAAATTTATATCGTATGCTGTTTGGTGGATTCGTCAATCGATTTTACAAGCCTTGGCTGAACAATCTCGTATTGTACGTTTACCTTTAAACAAAATTGGTTCTATAAATAAGATTAATAAAACGTTTGCTTTTCTTGAGCAAAGTCATGAACGTCCGCCAAGTGCAGAGGAAATTGCTAAGGAATTAGATATGACCATTAACGACGTTAAAGAGTCTATGAAAAACTCTGGTCGTCATGTAAGTATGGATGCTCCTTTAGTAGAAGGTGAAGATTCAAACTTATACGATGTACTAAATAGTGGTGAATCACCAAATCCAGATAGAGAGTTATTACATGAATCTTTGCGTACTGAGATTGAACGTGCCTTAGAAACTTTAACTCCTCGTGAGGCTGATGTTATACGTTTATATTTTGGTTTAGGAAATCAACACCCAATGACTTTAGAAGAAATTGGAGAAACGTTTGATTTAACACGTGAGCGTGTGAGACAAATTAAAGAAAAAGCAATTAGAAGACTTAAACATACTTCTAGAAGTAAAATATTAAAAACATATTTAGGTTAGTATTTTTTTTACGACTAAATTACCATAACAAACAGTTACACATAACTGTTCGTTTTTTGATTGATGAAAGAACCCTCGGCTGATTACCGAGGGTTCACTTTTTACCCCATTCATGAAACTAATTTCAAGAAGCTTATTTCATATAAATTATTGCTCTCTAATTAATCCATTATATTATTTTTTGTATTTTAGAAAAAACAACCTCTTTCTTAATGTTAAAAACAATATGTTATATTAGTGATTCATGTCAAGAAGAATCACAAAATTCCCTTAAGGTTTTATATTCAAAAGCGAAAAAAAACAATTCGAAGTATAACATAACTGGTATTTTGATATACTCTAATGCTAATTTCCTTCAAGTACTCGAAGGCGATCAAATAAGCGTTGATGCCACCTTTAAAAGAATTAGTACTGATACTAGGCACAGGAATATTTTTAAAGTTATAAATATTGATATTCAACAACGTATTTTCGAAGATTATAATTTTGGGTTCACCATTATTAATAATAACAAAGAGTTAAATAGACTTCATGAGTATCTTGAATGGCTAAGAAAAGCGGATAATACCCTAGCTAATAAAGTGGTTAATATGGTTGAAAATTTTATTGCACAAAAAATAGCTAAACAATGAGTAAAACAGTTATTTTTGCCAAATAAACAAAAAATACTCCATGGCTTCTAAACTAATTGCACCATCAATTCTGGCAGCAGATTTTGCAAACCTTCAACGTGATATAGAAATGGTTAATACAAGTGATGCAGATTGGTTTCACATTGATATTATGGATGGTGTATTTGTTCCTAACATTTCTTTTGGAATGCCTGTTTTACAAGCCATTGCCAAACATGCTAAAAAAACTATAGATGTTCATTTAATGATTGTCGATCCAGATAGATATATTAAAACCTTTGCTGATTTAGGTAGCGATGTGCTTACGGTGCATTATGAAGCCTGCACACATTTACATAGAACCTTACAAGCTATAAAAGCTGAAGGGATGAAAGCTGGTGTCGCATTAAACCCACATACCAATGTAAATGTTTTAGAAGATACTATAAACGATATTGATTTGGTTTGCATAATGAGTGTGAATCCTGGTTTTGGAGGACAAAGTTTCATTGAAAACACCTATAATAAAGTATCGCAATTAAAAGAATTAATTACACGTAAAGGTGCTTCAACAATTATAGAAATTGACGGTGGTGTTACTAATAAAAATGCAAAAGCACTTGTAGATGCTGGTGCAGATGTATTAGTTGCAGGAAGCTATGTATTTAAAAGTAACAACCAAATTAAGACGGTTAAAGACTTAAAAGAATTGGCTAATTCCTAATACTGCTTTAACAAATAGTTTATTAAATCTGTAGTCGTTACTATACCTACAAGGATATGATCATCAACAACTGGTAATGCATGAAACTCGTTTTTAGCTAAAATTTCTGCCACTTCTTTAATAGTTGTATTACTTGTAACGCTCACCAAGCTTTTTGTCATAACTTGTTCAATAGTAAACATATTATAAACAACGGTATCAATATTATTGTCATCTTCTGTAGCATCCGCAAAGCTAATTCTAAGCAAATCTGTATAACTCAGCATACCAATTATAGACTCTCTACAAACTACTGGAATGTGTCTAATATTATGCCTTTTAAAAAGTATTTCAGCTCTTTCTAAATTGTCTGATCTCCTTAAAGCGATAATATCTTTGCTCATTATTTCTGAAACTGGGATTCTTCTTCTCATTTTAATAGGTTTTAAATTCTATATTAAAATTAAGTATGAAAATGAATATAAAGTATGATAAAAATCATAGGGCTAATATAAAAACACCTGAATTAAATTGTTAAAATCATGTTAATAACGTACAGACTTGTCTGTTTTTGGTTTTTTTGATATACATTTGTACTATGAAAAGATTAGGAGTAAAAGAACGTATTGTTGAAACAGCATCAGATTTGTTTTACCACAATGGTTACAACCAAACTGGGATCAATCAAATTATTGCAGAAGCTGGAGTAGCTAAAGCAAGTATGTATCAACACTTTAGATCTAAAGAAGATATAGCAGTTGCTTATTTATTAGGAAGGCACGCCATATGGATGACAAATCTATTTGATTTTGTATCCACAGAAGATACTTCCAAAGGAAAAGTAATTCGTTCTTTTGATTATTTAATTGATTGGTTATGTGCAGTAGAGTTTAGAGGATGTGGGTGGCAAAATATAATAACAGATTTACCAAACGATCATGATAAAATAAGAAATCAAGCTATAAATCATAAAAACCAAATTAGAAACTATATTCACACCCTATTAAAAAATGAAGCTGAATATTCGGTAGAACAAGCAGGGCAACTAGGAGATCAAGTTTTAATACTTATTGAAGGTGCCATTATTTTATCTCAAATTCAAAAAAATAAATGGCCCATTCTTGCCGCCAAAAACGCAGCTATTAGTTTATTAAAATAATAACCAAATACAATATTGTCTTTGTAAAAACTAAAAAAACAGACTTGTCTGTATGTAAATTAAAAATGAAAAAATTAACACCTCCCTTTAACAAGGAAACTGCATTAGCAAAAGTACAAGCAGCAGAAGATGCTTGGAATAGTAAAGACCCACATAGAGTATCATTAGCTTACTCTAAAAATTCAAAATGGCGAAATAGAAATTTATTTTTCCAAGGTAGAGATGCCATTGAACAATTTTTAAGCAGGAAATGGAAAAAAGAATCTTATTACAAATTAAAAAAACATTTATGGTGCTTTTCTGAAAACAGAATTTCTGTTCGCTTTGAATATGAATGGTTAAACGAAAAAACACAACAGTGGTATAGAACCCACGGAAACGAACATTGGGAATTCGACGATGATGGATTAATGCGTATAAGAGATATGAGTGCCAACGACATAGAAATACACGAAAGTAAACGCAAATTATAAGCTATAAAAATCAAAATAATGAGAACATTAAACAGTAATCAAATTACAAGTACAGTAAAAACGTCCAAAATTACTATCTGGAACAGTAAAAGACGCTATAGATAAAAGTGACGTATCAAAAAACATAAATTATAAAATAAAACATTATGAAAACAAAAATTTCAAAATCAGTATTAGGAATAACCTTATTAGCAATTGTATCTATTGGAGCATTATCTTTCAATAACATAGAAAAAGTCGAGACTAATAATACCACTAAAGCAAATTCGTATCCAACATTACATAAAAGTATCACTATAAATGGATTAAATATTTTCTATCGTGAAGCTGGAAATATCGATAAACCAACAATTGTATTATTACATGGGTATCCTACCTCATCGCATATGTTTCGCAATTTATTAACAGACTTGTCTGTTCAATATCATGTATTGGCACCAGATTACCCTGGATTTGGAAAAAGTGACCAGCCTTTAATTAAAGATTTCAATTACACCTTCGATAACATGTCTAATATTGTAGAGTCATTTATAAATGAACTTGGCGTCGAAAAATACAGTTTATATTTAATGGATTATGGAGCGCCTGTTGGTTTTAGAATTGCTACTAAGCATCCAAACCGAATAGAATCATTAATAATTCAAAATGGCAATGCTTATGAAGAAGGTTTACGTGAATTCTGGGAACCTATAAAAAAATATTGGAATAATTATACTATTGAAAACGGAAAACCTCTTGAAGGCTTCCACACTATTGATGGATTAAAATGGCAGTATACACATGGTGTACAAGATATATCGAAAATTAATCCAGACAATTGGATTATAGATTTACAACACCTTAAAAGAACAGAAAATAATGAGATCCAATTGGCTATGTTTTACGACTATAGAACCAATGTACCATTATACCCTGAATGGCAACAATACTTTAGAGATTACCAACCACCAACACTTATTGTTTGGGGAAAAAACGATGTTATTTTTCCTGTAGAAGGGGCACATCCATACAAAAGGGATTTAAAAAACTTAGAAACTCACTTATTAGATACAGGGCATTTTGCACTGGAAGAAAAAGGAACTGAAATAGCTAATTATATATTGAATTTTCTAAATAAAAATAACATCAAATAACTATAATAGTCAGTTCGGGTTTTAATATTTATAGAAATAATTTCTTGAACTGACTATAGAATTTAAATAATCAATTACCATGAAATACACCAGCGATATCGCATTTACACCTGCTGTAAAAGAACTTCAAGAAAAATTTGGATCACGCAAAGGTTATGAACGTATGGAAATTTCGGGAGGATGGCAACATGAAATCAATTCAAACTTATTCCACATACTAAAAAACATGGATTCTTTTTATTTCGCTACTTCGAATAGTAATAACCAGCCCTATATTCAACATAGGGGTGGTCCTAAAGGTTTTTTAAAAGTATTAGATAATAAGAGGCTCGCTTTTGCAGATTTCTCTGGAAACAAGCAATACATCTCAATAGGAAACCTCAGCGAAAACAATAAAGCATATATCTTTCTAATGGATTACGCGAACCAAACTAGAATTAAAATTTGGGGTACCGCAGAAATAGTCGAAAATGATCCTGAATTAATAAACTCTTTATCTGATGAAAATTATAATGCGAAATCTGAAAGAGTCATTATTTTTACAGTGGAAGCATGGGATGCTAATTGCAGACAACATATTCAACGCCGTTTTACAATAGAGCAAATTGAGGAAGTAACCAAACCGCTATATGAAAAGATAAAAGAATTAAAGCAGATCATACATGAGAATAATATGGAATAAAATTTTAAGCTCGGAATATATCTGGAGTTGCATCAATAAAAAGGAGTTCATAACTCACTTCATACCTTAATAAAATATACCTGCTGATTATTATGTTGATATTAACCAAATTTCATATTCCAACTATAACTAACAAATTCATTATCTTACCATTACATAAATAAAACTGTATAAAGCAGATAGCTCATTGTTCATTAACTTAAAAACAAAAAATGAAACAATATGATATTATAGTGATTGGCGCAGGATCTGGAGGTTTGGTTGCTGCTACTACAGCACATCGAAAAGGGTTAAAAACGGCACTTATTGAAAAAAATAAGATTGGTGGCGAATGTACCCATTATGGATGTGTACCTAGCAAGGCATTAATCAATGCTTCTAAATCTTACCATAACCTGAAAAAAATGAGTTCCTTAGGAATATCTATAAAGCTTCCTAAACCTGACTTTGGAAAAATTATGGACAAAGTAGATGAGATTGTACAAGATATATATTCCCATGAACAACCCGAAGCTTTTCAAAATCAAGGAATCGACGTATTTGTTGATAAAAGTGGCGCTCAATTTATAGATGCTCATACCATAACTATCGGACAAGAAACAATAAAAGCGAAGTCCTTTGTTATTTGTACAGGCTCTAGCCCCAGAATACCTAATCTTGAAGGTATTGAAAATGTAAATATTTTACACAATGAGAATTTCTGGGAGCTAAGAAAAAAACCTCTAAAAATTGTCTTTATAGGCGGTGGTGTTATTTCTGTAGAACTTGGGCAATCTCTAGCGAGGTTAGATAGTGATGTTTCTATATTAGATAGGAATGAACGTATTTTGAAAGTAACAGACGAAGAAATTGGTGCTTATATAAGTAAGCAAATTGAAGAAGAAGGTGTGCAATTAATAACAAATGCTTCACCTTTAAAGTTTATAGATAAAAACACATTAGCATATTCACAACACGATAAAGAAAAAGCTATTACGGCCGATTACTTTTTTATAGCTACTGGTCGTATACCTAATATTTCGGGTATGCAATTGGAAAAAGCTGGAGTAACCTATACCAACCGAGGTATTACCACCAATGAATATTTACAAACCACATCTCCTAATATATATGCCTGTGGAGATGTAACGACTCCTTTTAAATTTACACATACCGCTTCGCATCAAGCGAATATATGTATTGATAATATTATAGAAAACAATACGAAACTAAACGATCTTTCTATACTACCTTGGGCCATTTTTACAGAACCAGAAATTGGACATGTAGGGCTTACAAAAAAAGAAGCTTCTAAAAAATATGGTAAAAAAAATATTAGTATTTTTAAAGTTGAAGCCAATATTGATCGTTTTATAACAGATAGAAAAACTGGAGGATTTATTAAAGTAATTTTCAATAAAGATGATCTCGTAGTCGGAGCTGAAGCTGTTGGCGCTCATGCTGGTGAATGGATTCAACTTATAACACTAGTTATTAAGAATCAAATCCCTGCACAGCAAATGGCAGATACCATTTTTGCATACCCTAGTTATTCTGAAATTATAAAAAAAGTCTTTAGTCGATATATACGAACAAAATCAGTATGAAGAATCTACCCATGATATCGGTTATTATTGTAGCATATAACGAAGAGGAGCATATTAAATCTATTATAACAACACTAAAAAAACAGCACTATTCTGGTGACTATGAAATTATATTAGCTGATGGTAATAGTACCGATAAGACCGTTTTACTTGCTGAACAAGAAAGCATCTCAGTGGTAATTTGTCGTAAAGGTAAAGCTTGCCAAATGAATGATGCCGCTAAGGTCGCTCATGGTGATGTTTTGTTTTTTGTTCATGCCGATATGAAACTCGCAAACAACACACTATCTGCTATCCAAAATAAAATGAGTCTTGGTTACGATGGTGGTGGCTTTGCTAATATTTTTGATACACACAATGATAAAATAAAAAAGCTAGGCACATGGATGAACTTTCGCTTTTTTAGTAAAAAGGAACAGTCTGATAAGGGCATTTTTTATGGGGATAATGGCATTTTTGTAAAACATGAAGTTTTTAATACATTAACTGGATTCAAAGAAATCCCTATAATGGAAGATTTTGACTTTTCTAAGAGAATGCGTCAAGATTTTAAAATCATTAAAATTAAAGAACCTCCTATTGTTTTATCATCAAGACGACACATAAAAGCAGGTTTTTATAAAACACGTTTTCAATGGGTCGCTATTAAGAAATTATATCTATGGGGAGTGTCTCCAAAACTATTAAACAAATGGTATGGTGACATAAGGTAAGCAACAGAAATGAACCTTTCTAAAAGTACAATGTCTTAAGACTAAAATCAATACCCTAATACATTAAAATTAAGCATTTGCTTAATTTTACCATAAATTTCAGGAAACTGAGATCTAAATTCTTGTGGTGTTTCAATAAAATTTTCAATAGTAACTGCTAAAAACTCAAACTGATTCGTAAAAGCATAGTTTCTGAAATAATTAGACTCTTTTAATTCATCTCGCAGTGATTCATTTTCAGAAAATAAAGCCGATAATTCTTTAAAAGTATCACTAAAAATAATTGAACTTACATCGCGTTCTTTCATACTATTAATATGAATTGCATGAGTGAGTTCATGGATACCTAAATTTAAATTATCATTTGCATCATCAAAACCTTGAACAAAACCTTCCCATGATAATACCAAAGCTTTTAATCTGGGATTAAATTCCCCTTTATGGTATGCTTTATTTGTATTAGAATAAAAGTTACTTGGGTATATCACAATTTTTGAAATAATTCCAATATAAAAATCACGAAAACCAAAGGTTAGCATCACAGCAGTTGAAGCTATTAAAACTTTTATTTCATCACTAATTACAATACCGTCTCTACCGATAAAGTCTTTATCCTTTATGAAAGATGCCACACGGTGTTCAAAATATTTTTTCTCTTTGGTTGTGAGTCTTTTATAAAAAGTAAATTGGCTTTTTAAAACGGCTTTTTGATTTTTATTTAAGCGTCTTAAGTGAAAATAAAAATGATTATACAAGGGGCGTTTGTATTTAAGTACATAGCCCATTTCTATCATCCTAATAGCATAATTGAAAAGGATGTATGCCATAGCAACAAAGAAAATTCCTAGAATTATTTTACTGCCTAAAGGGTATTTTTCTGCAACGAGAATTAGAAACATATGCTACTTAACGCTTTTAATTAAAAAATAATATACCTTGATTATTCTTTTAACTTCTTCTTTAGAGACGCTAATAGAAAAACACAACCCAAAGATCGGAGAATTATTACACTAAAAACATAGTTCCTTTAAAATATTACTTTAAATTAACTGATAGGATAAAATTGTGAGCAGTCATAAATAGTTTTTTCTCATCTTTTCCCAAAGCACAATTGGCCGTTAATTGTCCTGTATAAATTCTAGCCAATAGCTTCCCTTTTAAGTTAAATATCAATATACCTCGTGGACCAGTGGCAAACATATAATTATTCTTTGTTATTTTAAGACCATCTGGAAGCCCTTGATAACCTTCTTCTTGTAATAAATGATTCGCATCATAAAATATTTTCTTATTTGCTACTTTCCCAGGTTCAACAATATCATATACATACCAAGCAGCGTTTTCTACATTGGAAACAGCCACATATAGTTTCGTATTATCTGGTGAAAGACAAAGTCCATTTGGATATTTTAAAGTAGCATCTAATAGCAACAATTCGCCTGTTGAGAGTAAACAATAAACGCCTTGAAAATCTAATTCTTTATTAGGGTCTTCTAATAATAACGGTAATCCGTATGGTGGATCTGTAAAATACAGGTTGCCAGATTTATCAAAAGCACCGTCATTTGGACTATTAAGTTTCTTTCCTTCATAATTATTAATCAACAATTCATAATCTGGTTTGGGGTTAGACAGAGGGGTTTTCATTTTCCCTACTGCTCTACTACCATGTTGCATCAATACTAACTCGCCTTTTTCATTAACTAATAAACCATTGGATCCTGGTTCTGAGCCTGTAAAGCTGCTTTTTGATACGCCTGAAGGATGTAAATAAGTTATGGTATCTCTTTGTGCGTCTAATTTATAAACCTTATTATTCGGAATATCTGAAAACAATAAATAATTACCATCTTTAACCCAGACAGGGCCTTCTGTCCAAGTAAAACCACTTGCCAAAACATCTATTTTAGAATTAGGATCAATGACATTTAGAGCTTCATCATCGAAAATTTCTATTTTAAACATAGACACCATCTCTTCTCTGGTTCTTAATTTCCACTTAGCAGATTGTGCTTTTAATGCTTGTACGCTCTTAGTAACTTCCTTTGTGTTTTCTTCTTTTACAGTATCATATTGTCTTTCTTTATTACAAGAAGTCAAAAAGAAAATTGTAATAACTAGTATGCTTAAAATGTGTTTCATGTTATATTTATAAAGTTTACCAACTGTATCTACTTTCTCTTTAACTACAGATTCTCTCTATCACTCAAGAAGAATATCTGTTGTTCTAGTTTTAATAAACAGCCAGCTAGATAGTATATTAATAAGTCTTTTACGAATGAATTATCCCCAATACTCGCTCTGCCAGTTCTACTATATTATTAAAATCTTGTTGATTTTGTATTGGTTTTACCAAATTCCCTCCCAGACCAAAGCCTGCGGTACCCGCATCTTTCCATTCCTGAATGCTTTCAACTCCTATGCCACCTACAGCGAAGAAAGAAACGGTATCTAATGGCCCTTTTACTGCTTTAAAATAATCAATTCCCATAGCCGCACTAGGAAAAAGTTTTACAATATCTGCTTCTGCTTCTAAAGCATTACAAATTTCTGTTGGTGTAACGGCACCCATCAATACAGGTGCATCTTTTTCATGTGCAACCGAAATGACGTCGACATTTGTATTAGGCGTTACTAAAAATTGAGCTCCAGCATCAATAGCTTCTACTGCCAATGCTGCATTTTTAATAGTTCCTGCTCCTACAAGAATGTCAGGATACATCTCACGCACCCGTTTTATTTCTTCTAAGTACCCTGGCGTATTAGAGGTAATCTCCAGTACTTTCACTCCTCCTGTAACCAAAGCCTTTACAACCTCTGGTACATGTTTTTGTTGTTTCAATCGAATGATGACAACTAATTTTTCCGCTTTAATGCTATTTGCTATTTCTTCTCTATTCATCGTAATACGTGTCCTGATATGTTACCTTTAAAAATTGAAAGAATTTCTTCTTCTGTACTAGTATGTTGGTCTCCTTTTATGGTGTGTTTTAATGCAAAAGCTGCCGTAGCAAAACCTAAAGTTTTATCCAGATTCCATTCATGACCTAAGCCATGTAAAAATCCAGCTGCAAAAGCATCGCCTGTTCCAAAACGATCTATAATTTCAACATTATAACTGTTAGAAATCGTTGTTTTTTCATTTAAAAAAGCCACGCCAGATAATTTATTTTCACTAGCCGAGTGATGTTCTCTTACTGTAAAAGCCAGCTCTTTTAAACCGAAAGTGTTTTTTGCTTTTTCTATTGCATTGATTGTTTTATCTATAGGATTAGTTCCGCTAGCTTCGATATCGTATACATCTTTAAGCACTCCTGTATTCCCAAAAAGTAAATCTGTATTTTCTAGTATGGCATCGAATATATCCCTAGCATCCTTTTTATCTTTCCAAAGTGTTCTTCTAAAATTCATATCAAAACTTACTTTAACGCCCATTTTCCTTGCTACTTTCGCTACAAGTAAAGTTTCTTCTGCACATGATTTAGATAAGGCTGGTGTAATTCCTGAAATGAATAACCACTTTTGATTTTTCAATATCGTTTCCCAATCCAATTCTCCAATACTTATCTCGCTGATAGCAGAATGCGCACGATCGTAAACAACACTAGATGGCCTTATTGATGATCCTATTTCTATAAAATAAGTGCCTATTCTATGACCTCCTCTAGCGATGTTATCTGTTGAAATACCAAAGCTTTGCAAGGATCTCAAAGCACCATCTCCTACCGCATTTAAAGGCAGCTTAGTTACAAATTGCACTTGATTCTTTAGCATTGCCAGCGAACTTGCTACATTAGATTCTGAACCAGCGTAATGCACTCCAAAATTTTGAGTTGAATTTATTTTCCCTGCATGTTCACTTGGAGTTAGCCTTAACATAATTTCTCCAAAAGTTGTAAAACTCATAACTATTTACCAATTTGTTAATGATCCATCTTTTCTTCTTAATCGTGGGATGTCTAATGGAATAAACTCCCGCTCCATGGCCAATGCTTCATTGAACTCAACACCCAACCCTGGAGCGTCTGTAACCGCATATCTTGTACCTTCTAATTGGGGTTGTACAGGGTAAAATTCGGGAGCATTGGTTCCCATATACTGTGCAGGTGTGTTTATTTCTTCCAAATAACTAAAATTAGGACATGCCGCAGCCACATGGATGCTAGCAGCTGTACAAATAGGACCTAATGGATTATGAGGCATTAAATCGATATAATGAGCTTCAGCCATGGCTGCAACTTTCATCGATTCTGTAATACCACCCACATTGCATACATCAATACGTGCAAATTGCGTTATATTTTTTTCTAAATAAGGCATGAATTGCCATTTGCTTGAAAACTCTTCTCCTATAGCAAAAGGTACATCTATCATATTACGTAGATTTTGGTATGCTTCTGGATTTTCATCACGAATAGGTTCTTCTATAAAATCTATGGTTCCTGGTGGCATACGTTTCATAAAAGAATAGGTTTGGGCAACTGTAAGCCTTGTATGGTAATCAATGCCAATAGTAATATCTGGCCCCACTTCTTTTCTGAGTTCTGTAACCCATTTAGATAATTTAGCAATAGACTCTCTAGGTTCAAACCTACTTGTGTCTTCTTGCGATTCAAATTCAGCTGGAGCCAATCTCAAAACGGTCCAACCTTCTTTAATACATGTTTTAGAATAGTCTAATAGTTCTTCTTTAGTAGCAAAACGTACCGAAGCAAAACATTCAACGTAATCTCTTTGCTTACCTCCTAACAATTCATAAACAGGCACTCCTAGTGCTTTCCCTTTTATATCATACAGAGCAATATCTATTGCAGATATAGCTGCTGTGAAAACGCGCCCGCCTTCAAAATATTGTCCACGATATAACTCTTGCCATATCGCTCCAATCTGTCTTGGGTCTTTTCCTATTAAAAATGTTTTGAAATGTTTTATTAAACCAACTACAGCTAATTCTCTGCCTGAAAGCCCCGAAGCTCCCCAACCATAAATACTTGAATCTGTTTCTACTTTTATAACCAATTGAATACCAGAAGTACCAATATTAATCGGATATGTTTTAATATCTGTTATTTTCACAATTTAAAAATTTATTCTTTTATTACAATATGTACTTTTTTAACTCTGGGCATAGAAAATAAAGCCTTGTAGACCTCCTTTCCCATAAAAACTATCGCCATTTATTTTACACGAAAACACATTTAATATGATAATAAAGCGATATCAGCTTAGCAAATATTGCTTTATTTGATACATTCTTATGGTTCATAGGGTATCTGTTATTATGCGAGTAAATTTAATTAAAACCTTCCGTAATTTACTTTTTGTGCTGGAGTTTTTCTTTGATATAATTAGAAGGTGTATCCCCATAAAATTTTCTAAAACACTTCCCAAAATAATTTGGATCATTAAAACCTACCATATAACTTACTTGAGATATTGTTAATTCATTTTGTTCTAATAATTGTACAGCTCGTTTTAAACGTATCATTCTCATAAAATCATTTGGAGCCTGACCTGTTAATTTCTTTAGTTTTCTAAAAAAGGTTGAACGACTTGTATTCATATCTGATGCTAATTCATCAACCCAATAAGATTCTCTTCCCATATTAGCTTCCATAAAATCCATGATTTTTTTGAGGAATTCTTCATCAATAGAGCTTAATGTGATTTTTTCTGGAGTTAATTCTTTTTCTGTTTGGAAACGTTTACGCATTAAGTCTCTAGAAGCGATTAGTTTTTCAACTCGCACCGTTAACAATTTCATTTTAAAAGGCTTTGGAATATATGCATCTGCTCCAGATTCCAACCCTTTTATACGATGCTCTACAGAGTTTAAAGCTGTAAGTAAAATAATTGGAATATGACTTGTTCTAATATTTGTTTTAAGGCAGTGACAAAATTCTACACCATCCATTTCAGGCATTAATACATCACTTATTATTATATCGGGCATTTCTTTTAAAGCTATATTTAAAGCCTCTTTACCATTTTCTGCTTCAAATGTATTATAGCCTTTAGTAAAACCTTCTTTTACCAATTCCCTTATTTCTTCATTATCATCAACTATCAATATCGTATTCTTATAGGCACTATCCAGTTGATCTTTGTCCAACTCATCATCTTCATTCGAATAATCTAGATCCATCTCCTTTTCACTTAAAGGTTCAGGTACTGTCATTTCAATTATTTCTTCTGGGAATAAATGAGAATTGCCCAAGGGTAGTTTTATTAAAAAACAAGTTCCCTGACCTTCTTCAGACTCTACTTCTATCACCCCATGGTGTAAATCAACTAAATCTTTGGTTATTGCCAAACCAATACCAGACCCTTTATTAGCTGAACCACCTTTTTTAGGTTTATTTACTTGATAAAAACGTTGAAAAACATAGGGTAATTGATTTTTACCTATACCATCTCCATTATCCTTAATTTCTATTTGCAAGTATTGTGTTTTTATATCTCTATCTACTATATAAAGTTCATCATTATCTTTAGACCTGCTTACCCTAACCGTAACCTGTCCGCCTGATGGTGTAAATTTAATGGCATTAAATATTAAATTATTGAGGATTTTCTCCAACTTATCCCAATCAAACCAAGCATCGGCCGAATACAATTCACTTTCAAAAGAAAGGTTAATTTCATTTTTCTTTGCTGATGCTCTAAATGAAAATGTAATTTCCCTAATAAAGTTTATAATATTAGCTTTTGTAGTTCCTAATTTAGTTTCTCCTACTTCCACTTTTCTAAACTCCATAAGTTGGTGGACTAACCTTAATAATGAATTAGCATTTCGCTGTACTACTTTTAATTTTGACTGTATTGATAAATTATCTCCAACCGACTCTAAAAGTTCTTCTATAGGATTAAGTATAAGCGTTATAGGGGTTTTAAATTCATGAGATATATTTGTAAAAAATTGAAGTTTTAATTTATTCACTTCTTCAATTTCTTTTTGTACTTGAAGTGTTGCTCGTTGTTGAGAACGTAAATTAAGATAAGATTGAACACCCCATAAAACACCTAAAATTATAAAACTATATATTAAGTAAGCCCACCAGGTTAACCAAAAAGGTGGATGAATACTTAATTTTATATTTGCAAAGTCTTCATTCCATAATGCATCATTATTTGACGCCTTAACTTTGAATGTATAATTCCCTGGTGATAGATTTGTATAATGTGCAAAGGGTAACTTTTTAGAATCCACCCAATCTTTATCAAAACCTTCTAGTTTAAATTTAAATCTATTTTTTTCAGGTGCAGCATAATGTAATGCTGCAAATTCAAACGTTAATGTATTCTCGTTATATTTTAAATCTAGTGGTTTAGAAATTAATGATATTGTTTTATCAAACAAAACTCTACCATTGTATTCTTCTCCTATATTAATATCTTCATTTTTTATTTTAAAACCTGTTAATTTTACAGGTGCAGGAATATCATTTTCTTTTAAGTGACTGGGGTTAAATATATTCAATCCTCTTAATCCTCCAAAAAACAAATAGCCATCATTGTTTTTATAGTAAGCAGCCATTCTAAAATTATTACTCTGTAACCCATCATCCTTACTGAAATTTTGAAAAGTCTCTGTTTTAGGGTTGAAATGGGAAATTCCATCATCTGTGCTTATCCATAGATCGCCGTTGTTATCTTCTAAAATACCATATACAGCATTATTTGCCAATCCATCATCCTCTGTATAATGTTTAAAAACTGGATCTGTATTTCCTTTAGAAGGTAAGGTCATTTTATTTAAACCGCCTCCAAATGTTCCTATCCAAAAATGGCCCTCTTGATCTTCTAGTATTGAAAAAACCGAATTATGACTTAATGTATTAGGCTTATTAGGCTCATGTTGAAAGGATACAAATTGATCAGGTTGATTATCTACACCAGGTACAATTAAATTTAAACCACCCTGTAATGTCCCAACCCATATACTACCTTTTCTATCTTCATAAAGACAACTAACTTCTTTTGCACTAATACTGTATTTATCATTACTATCTGGTAAATAATGTACACGATTAGAAAAATCGAACTTATTATTATTTTTATTCTTTTCCCATTTAACTAATCCATCTATTAATGACCCAAACCATAAAACGCCATTTCTGTCTTCTAATGAAGAAAAAACTTCTAGCATATCGAGTTCGGTTAAATGAGAAGAGATTTTCTTTGATTTAGAATCTTGACGCATATGGACAATGCCATCTGTAGTTCCTAACCAGTAATCTGCATCATCATCTTTTAAAATAGACCAAATGTGTTCTTGTACTCTTTGATTTGATTTGGAATCATTATTATTAAAATAAAAATGTTCGAATATAGGATCTTTATAATTACCATTTTTAAATGTAAGTTTGTTCAACCCATTTTGGGTTCCTACCCAAAAACTATTATCATTCTCTTTAGCAATTACATTAACAGATGAGTTACTCAAAGAATTTTTGGAAAGAACATTTTCATTAAAAAAGAGAAACTCTTTTTGTTTTAAATCACATTTATTCAAACCACCTTCTTCAGTTCCCACCCAAAGCACGTTGGTATTATCAATCAATATGGATTCTATATCATTACTACTAATACTCTCTGGTTTAGAAGGATCATGAATATATGCGCTGTACTTATGTGTATTGGGATTAAAGACATAAAGTCCAAAACCGTGAATTCCAAACAATAGGTTTCCATTTTGGGACTCAAACATAGTTAGTAATCCCCCAGATTCATCCGTATCAGATTTAATTGTATCAAATTTGTATTCTTCGAAATCTTTTTGAGTTTTGGATGTAAACTTTTCTGGGTTGGTAATTCTTATTAAACTATGTCCTACTTGTGATGCCCAAAGTGTTCCTTTTTTATCTACAAATAGTAGTTTGATACTTTCCTTTATGCTTTCAAAATGAATAAATTCAGCAATTCCATTTTTAAAAATTACTTTATTTAAACCTTCTAGGGTTCCTACCCATAAACTACCAGATTTATCCTTAACTATAGAATGTATTTGATTACTACTTATACTTTTTTCCTGATTAGGTTTGTGTATATAATTTATAGGATTAGCTCCCTCAAAATCACCACTTTCAAAATAATATAAACCTGAATGCAATGTACCTACCCATAACCCTCCATTCAATTCAGGGTAGATGGCAGTAATTCTTGCATTTTGTAAAACAATTGGGTATGTTGAAAAAGTTTGGGTAAGCCTATTGTATTTGCTTATACCTTTACCTGTACCTATTAATATATTTCCTTCTATATCAAGTTCCAACTCATAGACTGAGTTGCTTACTAAACTATTTGGGGTATTAAATTGATGTCTAAAAACAGTAAACCTTTGCCCATCATACTTATACAACCCATTAAGTGTTCCTATCCAAATGTAACCATCTAAATCTTGGATAACCTTCATCACAGAGCTCTGGGTAAACCCTTTCTCATCAATAAAGTGTTCGAACTTTAAGTCTATATTTTGAGCATGGAAAACCTTGGTACTGTTAAAACCAAAAACGATTAGTATTAACAATATATATTTGCTTATTGGTAATCCTAAAAAATTATTTTTATCCATAATAATGGTAAATTAATTTTGTTTTTTAAGAGGAGTTAGTAAGCCCGATCAATTGAAAATCAATAACGAATAGAATACAAGTTAAAAAATTTACTTAACTAAAACTAATATGCTTTTAGAGAAGTTACTCTTAATGTAACTCATTAATCCGTTTAAATAAGAAAGTAAAACGGCAATTATCTTTTAAAATAATCGCCGCTTACAACTAAACAATTAAAAATAATTGTGACTAATACAAACTAATATTGTGGATCTTGTGTTAAAACACCCGATTGTAAATCTAACTGTGTCTGAGGAATAGGGAAATGATCATTTTGACCTGCTGTATAAGTGGCCCCTTGTATCCAAGGCAATTTTCCGTTAGACAATTCTGACGCTAAATAAGTATTGATAGTTTCTGCATCGATTCCCCAACGTACTAAGTCTTGAAAACGCATACCTTCTAATGCAAACTCCAAACGTGTTTCATGACGAACCGCTTTTCTGGCATAGTCTTGATCTGGGAATGACGTATACAACCCAAGGTTATAATTTGCAGCAGGTTGATTTTCGTCAATTACTATTGGGTCTCCAGAACCAAAAGTAGTATTGCTTATTCTACCCATAACAATATCATCTTGTGCTCTTTCACGTATTCTATTTACAAGCGCCATGGCTGTTCCTAAATCATTTTCTTCAACAGCTACTTCAGCTCTCCATAGTATAATATGACTCAATCTAAACAATCTCCAGTTGTTACCATTTAAACCAGCAGACCAAGTTGGCGTATTAATAGAAATTGTTTGAAAGTTTCTCTTATAGAACATGATCTTTTTATTCATGAATGGTCCCATACCAGCTTGATCCAGCATCCAATCTCCACCACTCATTGGACCCCAATCTAAAAATGGAATACCACGTCTACCGATAGTCCAATCAACTCTTGGATCAAGATCAACAGCTGTTGGTGTAAAAGCCTCAGTATCTAATAAACCGTAATCTTCTAATAATAAGTCATCTTGGAACGTATCCAACAATGGAAGTCCATTAGCATCTACTTTAAAAGCATTAAATAAATCGAAGCTAGGAGCACTATAAGCACAACATAATCCAACGTCTGCACCTCTTGGGAACAATGTTCTGTGATCTGAACCAGCATTTTCTCCACCAGCAGCACCATCGTTCACAGTGTATTGTACCTCAAAAATACTTTCTGCATTATTTTGCTTTTCCTCATCATGGTTATCGTAAAAATGATCCATTAAAACAAATGGTCCATTATTCAATATATCATCTAATATTGGTTTAGCTTGAGCAAATTCATTTTGAAATAAGTGCACTCTGGCTTTTAAAGCTTTGGCTACCCAACGAGAAGCACGTCCTACTTCTGAAGGCGCTTCATCCATGTTATTATCTATACCCCATTGTAAATCTGCTTCTATATTATCCCATACATCAGTAGTATTAGACACTTCTGCAGGATCAACATCTTCTGTTATATAAGGTATTTTTTCAATTTTTGTTTGTAATTGAAAATGAAACCATGCTCTAAGCCATCTTGCTTCTGCCTCAATTTGGTTAGCTTCCTCTGTTGGTATAGCATCTCCAGCATTTCTAAGTACTTTTAAAACATCATTCGCTCTAGCAACTCCATCGTAATTTGCTGCCCATAATCCTTCTACCCATGGGTTTGCTGGATCTACTTCATATCTTTCAATTAAGTTAATAGCACTCCATCCCCCTGTTTGGTCTCCACGATGCATATCATCTGAAGGTACATCTCCCCAAACCCAATTGGTTGCAGATGCTTCACCAGCACCTCCTGGTCCTCCTTGAGAGAATCCATCAATTAAAGAATAGGCTCCTATCAATAATAAATTAGCCCCATCTTCATCAGAAAGTGTATCAATTGTAACAACTCCTTTAGGAAATTCTTCTAAAAATTCGTCTTTACAAGAACTAATAGCAATTCCCAGAACTACTAATAGCATAATTTTATAATATAATCTTTTCATTTTTCTTAATTTTTTATTAAATACCAATATTTAAACCAAGCACAAACTGTTTTGGTTGTGGCCATGTACCTAAATCAAAACCTCTGTTTAATTCATTAGTAGGAGATACTTCTACATCTAAACCAGAATAATCATCAAAAAGCGTAATTAAGTTAGTTCCCATTACATATAAACGCATACTTGATAATCCTGTTTTATCTAAAAATGTATTAGGAAAATTATATCCAATTTGTAATGATTTCAAACGTAAGAATGTTCCGTCTTCAATCATATTTGAATTTGTATTTTGTTCAAAGCTTGTCGTGCTAGATGCTTTTGGTAAAACAGCATCAGCATTATTAGCTAAGTATGGACTGCCCCAAGAACGGAATAAACGATCTGCTGCTTTTGGACCTTGGAATAAACCAAAACGAGTAAAACGGTTATAATAGTTTATAATGTCGTTTCCTACACTAGCATACCATATAGCTGTTAAATCAAAGTTTTTGTATTCCATACCAAGATTTAGACCTGCAGTGAAATCTGGGTGCGGGTTACCTATCCAAGTACGATCGTCTGGTGTAATTTCTCCATCACCATCTACATCTTTAATTATATAGTTACCTGGCTCATTGTAAGTTCCATTAACAGGATGTGCATCTGCTTCAGCTTGTGTTTGGAAGATACCATCTACGATATATCCATAAAACTCTGGAAATGCATGACCATTTTCTGCTCTTGTATAAGTTTGACCTCTATAGTTCTCATTATTGTCATTTAAACCTACAACAAAATCAGCACCATTTGATGATAATCTGGTAACCTCATTTTTATAAGTAGAGATATTAGCTCCAACACTATATTTAAAATCTTCTCCTGCACGACCTCTATAATTAAGCTCTATATCTAGACCATTATTATCCATGGTACCAATATTAATAGCAGGAGCTCTTCCTTGCCCCCCTACATCTGGTAAAGATGCTGGAAATAACATATCTCTTGTTTTCTTTTTCCATATGTCTACACTCAAACTTAATCCTCCTACAAGATTAGCATCAATTCCAAAATTGGTAGATTGTGTTGTCTCCCATATTGCATCAGGATTACCATAAGCAACAGATTGGTATCCTAATGAGATCGTATTATCACCTCCTCCAATACCGTAGTAAGAGTTTCCTAAACCAGAACCAAAGGTATCATATATATTATCAGTAAAACCTATCTGGTCATTACCAGACTCACCCCAACCAACTCTAAATTTTAATTGGTTTAACCAGCCACTAGTGCCTTCCATGAAAGATTCTTTTGAAACTACCCAACCAGCAGAAATCGCTGGAAAATAACCTACTCGCTTATCACTAGCAAATATAGAACTGGCATCTCTACGTATAGTACCCTCAATCATGTACTTGTTATCATAAGAATAATACAATCTAGAGAACAAAGAAAATATAGTCCCTGCATTAGCTCTAGATCCATTAGTAATAGCACCTGCACCTGCTTGTAAGAAGTAAAAATCATCGTTGGTAGATATATATCCTGCTCGTCCTGCACTTACTTCATCGAAAGTAGCCTTATAAGACTCCATCCCTAATAAGACATCTATGTTATGAACATCTGAAAAAGTCTTAGCATAACTTAAAGTGTTAGAGAAGTTCCATGCCAATCTATTATTTCTTACTTCACTTAAGGTGTTTGTAAAAGAACCATTAGTATTTTCAGGATCTCCAAATCTTGGGTCATGGTTACTAAACCAGTTCATGGTATAACCAAATAAAGACTTTAATTTCAAATCAGTAACTGGCTCTATTTCAATGTAAAAATTCCCTGTTAAATTAAGCGTTTTTCTTAAGTCTTTACGCTCACGGAAATTGTTACCTAAAGGGTTAGGCCCATCATTTAAATTACCTCCAACGACACCTCCAGCATAATTACCGCCTTCGTCAAGTACAGGAATCAAAGGACTAGTCTCTATAAGACCATTAAACCCTATAGTGTTTCCTCTACTTTCTGTGTATCTAGCACCTAATCGTTGACCAATTTTCAACCAATCTGTTACATCAGACTCTATATTAGATCTAAATGCATATCTATTAAAACCATTATATTTAAAGATACCTTCTTCATCATAAAAACTAGCATTCAAGGCATAAGTAGTTCTTTCTGAACCTCCTGTTACCGATAAAGCATATTCCTGCAACAAAGCAGTACTATCATAAAGTTCCTCTAACCAATCTGTACCATTCAAATTAGTACGAGTAATTGGATAATTTCTTTCTTCATACAATGAAGGGTCTGTTGAAGGATCTCCAATAGATGCACCATTAGGAAACAAATAGTCATTTACTCTTGTGCCAGCAATATCATTTGGATCAAACTGAAAATGCGGGTGGCTTGGAACGATACCATCATTTGTTTGCTCTAACCATAACATTTGACCTATTAAATTAGGGTCTGTTACTAAATCAAACTTCGCATTACTTTTCCCTATACCTGTTTTAACATTGAACTGAAGTTTAGCCGCTTGGCTTTTTCGTCCAGATTTTGTAGTAATTAAAATTACCCCGTTTGCTCCTCTAGATCCATAAATAGCAGTAGACGATGCATCTTTTAATATCTGTATATTCTTAATTTGATCTGGTGGAGGTACGGCACCACTAATAGTACCATCTACTATAAATAATGGATTGTTACCATTAATACTACCCAAACCACGAATTCTCACTTGTGCTTGCTGACCTGGTCTTGCTGAAGCAACAACTGTAACCCCAGATGCACTACCTTGTAAAGCTCTTGTAGCATCAGATGATGGTTGCTGGTCTAAAAAGTCGTTATCTACGGTACTAATAGCAGTAACAACATCCGTTTTCTTTCTTGACCCATATCCAATTAAAACAACCTCATTTAAAGATTGAGCATCTTCAGCTAAAATTACATCAATTGTTGTATTAGCACCAATCGTAACCTCTTTAGTTTCAAATCCCGTATAAGAGACTACCAAAACTTCTCCTGCTTCTGCAGAAATAGAATACTTTCCGTCAAAATCTGTGTATGCACCTCTACTAGTTCCTTTTATCAAAACATTCGCTCCAATTAAAGGTTGATTAGATGCATCTGTAATAATTCCTGTTACAGTAACTGTTTGCGCTTGTAACAAAAAAGCACTGAAAAGAAAAAACAGTAACAGTCCTTTCTTTTTCCCTAGCAACCTAAATCTGTCAAATAGGTGCTTTAAAAAATAAATTTTCCTCATAATTTTAGTTTAGTTAATAAATTAGTTTTTCAAGACTTGTTTAGAAGTGCTACACACCTATAAATAAAAAAGGAGTACAACACATGCCTTAGAATAGGTATGCAAATTACATCTTAAGCATACTTGCAGGTGAGTAAACGGAATTCAACTAAGAGTAAAAATCAATCAAAAACCGCTTAGGATTCCATATTTATCAATGAATGAACAAATAATTATTAACTTCGTCTTTTTTTAAGAGGTATTTTAAATATTTCTAAATACAGTTATTTACTGCTGGTTGTTTGGTCAATTAATCTCTAGTATATTTTTAAAGAAAAACATCTAATTTTCCATGCTGAAAAAAAATTATGTCATTTTAATTTTGATTGTTTTAAGTATAAGTTCTTGTACAAAAACACAATCCCCTTCTTTGAGTGAAAAGGATAAACATTTTAGTTTAATTAGCTCAAATCATACAGGAATCATATTTTCTAATACGCTTACCGAAACTGAAACTGAGAATCACCTTATTAATGAAAATTTTGTAACTGGTGCTGGTGTAGCAATTGGAGACATTAATAATGATGGGTTACCAGACATCTATTTTTCTGGGAATCAAGTTAAAGACAAATTATATTTAAATAAGGGCAATTTAACTTTTGAAGACATTTCTTTAAAATCTGGAATAAACAATATTAATTCCTGGTCAACGGGTGTAACCTTTGCTGATGTGAATGCAGATGGTTATCAAGATATTTACGTTTGCAAAAATGTGAATAACAAAAAAGGAGCTAGTAGTAGCAATCTACTTTTTATAAACAATGGTGATTTAAGCTTTACTGAAAGCGCTAAAGTTTATCGAATTAACGACTCTGGGCATTCAATTCAGGCCAATTTTTTTGATTTCAACAAAGATGGCTGGGTAGATTTATACCTTGTTAACCAACCTCCAGGTTATGGAAACAGATCTAGCGGACAAACCCCTTTAAAATATGAAAACCCTCGTTACAGTGACAAACTTTTTCTAAACCTAGGCTCTAACAAAGGCTTTGCAGAAGTATCCCAGATGGCAGGTACAAAAAACTTAGCCCATGGACTGTCAGCAAGTATTGGTGACATTAATAATGATAGCTGGCCAGATATATATATAACGAACGACTATGATAAACCTGATTATTTATATGTAAATAATGGTAATAGAACTTTTAGAACTACCACTAACCAATTCTTTAAGCATATTTCTAATTTTAGCATGGGAAGTGATATTGCCGATTTTGACAATGATGGTCATCTAGATATTATGGTTGTAGATATGGTAGCCGAAGACCACAAACGTATAAAAACAAATATGGGCGGCATGAATCCTAAAGATTTCTGGGCTATAGTAGATAAAGGTTGGCATTACCAATACATGTTTAATACTTTGCAAAAGAATAATGGTAATAATACCTTTAGTGATCTTGCTCAAATTGCTGGAGTTTCTAATACAGACTGGAGTTGGGGGCCACTAATTGCCGATTTTGATAATGATGGTCTCAAAGATATTTTTGTTACAAACGGTATTAAAAGGAACATGCGCTACAGTGACGTAAACAACAAATATGAAATAATTTTAGACAGTATTGAAATTGAAGCGAAAAAACAGAATAAAAAATTCCAAGATGTTGTTAACGTTTTAAGCCTCGCACAAATGGCTCCTGAAGACAAACTAAACAACTATATCTATAAAAATAAAGGAGATTTAACTTTTGAAAATAAAATTGAAGATTGGGGATTCGATTTAGCAACATTATCAAATGGTGCTAGTTACGCTGATTTAGATTTAGATGGCGATCTGGATATTGTCGTTAGCAATATAGATAAAGAAGCATTTATATACAGAAATAATACTATCGAAAGAGGTATTGGGAATTTTATCAGGTTTAAATTAAAATCAGAAAATAACTCTAATATATATGGTACCAGAGTTAACTTATTTAAAAATGACTCTTTATGGCAAATAGTAGAACTTTCTAATAACAGAGGTTACATGTCCAAAAGTGAAGATATTGCTCATTTTGGAATCGGAGAAGCTAATCAGGTTGAAAAAGTTGAAATTAATTGGCCTAATGGAAGAACTACATTATTAAAAAATATTAAAGGCAATCAAACGATTCAAGTTTCATCTAAAAATACAACAGCGAAGCCAACTATTTTAAAACAGAAAAAAGCTGATTTGGTTTTTAAAGACATTATTCAAGACACAAAGCTCTCATACAAACACAAAGAGAACGCATACAACGATTATTTAAAAGAAGTTTTATTGCCTCATAAAATGTCTCAGTTTGGCCCTTGCATTTCTGTTGGCGATGTTAATAATGATAATTTAGAAGACTTTTTTGTTGGCGCATCTGCAGGGTATTCAGGCGTATTATTTCTACAAAAAGAAGATGGTACTTTCTTAGAACAAAATGAAGGTGCCTGGACTCAAGATAAAAAAGCTGAAGATGCTGGTAGTACTTTTTTAGATGTAGATAACGACGGTGATTTAGATTTATTTGTAACTAGTGGTGGCAACGAGTTCCCTGAAGACAATAAACTTCTTCAAGATAGATTATACATAAACAATGGCTCAGGTACTTTTAAAAAAGACGAAACAAGAGTTCCAAAATATCGTATTAGTAGCTCTGTTGTTAAGCAAGCTGATTATGATAATGATGGAGATATTGACCTTTTCATAGGAGGAAGATTAACACCTCAAAAATACCCACATCCAGCAAGCAGTAAGCTACTTGAAAACAGAAATGGCTCATTTATAGATGTAACCAATGCCGTGATACCAGACTTAAATAAACTTGGATTAACAACATCTGCAACTTGGGTTGATATTAACAATGATAGCTTTTTGGATTTGGTCGTTGTAGGAGAATGGATGCCAATCGTCATTTTTATAAATAAAAATGGTTCATTTATAAAAACACCATTCGATGGACTCAAAAACACTGAAGGATGGTACTTTCAAGTTACCAGCGCAGACATAGATAATGACGGTGATAACGACCTTATTGTTGGTAATTTAGGCCTTAATTATAAATATAAAGCATCGGAAAAACAGCCATTTCAAGTTCATAGTTACGATTTTGATAAAAATGGTTTAAACGATATTGTTTTAAGCTATTATGACCATGGGCAGGTATATCCTGTACGTGGTAGATCCTGTTCTCTGGAGCAAATACCCTCTTTAGAAAATAAATTTCCAAATTACGAATCTTTTGGAAATTCTAACTTAAAAGATATTTACGGTGATAACTTAGATAATGCTTTACACTTTAAAGCACATACCTTTGCTTCATATTATGTAGAAAATATTGAAGGAGAAGATTTTAAGCTACATGCATTACCTCAATCAGCCCAAATATCAAGTATAAACAACATCATTGTAGACGATTTTGATACTGATGGTAATCAAGATATTATTATATCAGGAAACTTGTATGGTTCTGAAATAGAAACTCCTAGAAATGATGCTGGTATAGGTTTATATTTAAAAGGTAATGGAGCTGGTAAATTTAAAAGCGTCCCAGTAACCGAAAGTGGATTTTTCACTCCTTATAATGCAAAATCTATGGTAAAAATCAAAGTTAATAACTACAATGCTATTATTATTGGTAATAATAATGATAGCTTACAGGCATTTAAATATTAGCGCTATTCTTGCTACACACTGCATATAAACTAAAATTTACTTCTATTTGATTTGCGATTACCCGCTTAAAAGACTGTTATACTTTAATTTAGTATAATTAAAACACACATTTTGCAGACTTTTAAATTACTAATACTTTTTTTTATATTCAGCATTACTGTAAATGCTCAGAAGTTTTCAGAAAAGAATATTTCCATTTTTTCAGAAATGGATATTAATTATGGAAATGCTGTAGCAGACTACGATTTAGATGGTGATTTAGATGTTTTTATTGTTGCTTACAATTCTTTCGATAAAAATGATTCTAAAACCTGGAGCAGACTGTTAAATAACAGAGGTGGACGGTTTGAAGATGTAACAGAAGCTGCTGGATTTTCAAATCAGCATTCTATTGCCAATAAATCCGATTTAAAGCTCGGTGTTGCCTGGGGAGATTACAATAATGATGGGTATCCAGATTTATTACTCGCTCACCAAAACGGCACACAACTCTATAAAAATACAGGCAATGGTACTTTTACAGATGTTAGCGCACAAGCCAATATAACTTCTTGTAATAGCAACTGTAGCAACACAGGAGGTTTATGGTGGGATTATGATAATGATGGTGATCTAGACCTTTACCTGCAATATCTAGATGCTGTAAATAGACTATTTACTAATAATAATGATGGAACATTTACAGAGATAGAAGGCGCGCTTAATCTTAATGATCCTCATAGAACATGGTCTTGCCTCCCTATTGATGTCAATTATGATGGTTGGATGGACATCTATGTTGTAAACGATTTTGGTTTGAGTAAATTTTACCTGAGTCAAGAAGGAAAATCCTTTGTTGAGTCAACAGAAGCATACAATTTGGTTAATCTTGGGTGCGGTATGGGTTCAGATATTGGTGATTATAACAACGATGGATATTTTGATATATACGTAACTAACATCGCTGAAGGTAAAAGCAACCCGCTGTTTATGGGAACTCCAGGAGCACCATTTGAAAATAAGACTGCTGCTGAAAAAGTTGGAAATGGTCATTTTGGCTGGGGTACAAGAATTTTTGATGCAGATAATGACGGAGACCAAGATATATATGTTGTTAATGGTGATAACGATTTACACTACAAGAATGTATTCTTTAAAAATTTAAGAAGTGAAGGCACTAATAATTTTGAAGAATGGTCAAATCAATCGGATGCTAATGGTATTGCCAACGGAATGGGCGCAGAAGTTTTTGATTTTGATGATGATGGGGATCTCGATATTCTGGTAAGCAACACCAATAACGCTCCTTATTTATATGAAAACATAATTGCCAACCCAAATTCTTGGCTTCAGGTAAACTTAGAAGGGGTCACAGCAAACAGAAACGCTTTTGGTGCCATTATATCGGCTTTTTCCGAAGGCAAAGCTGTCCATAGACTTAATCATGGCGCTACGATTATGGGGCAAAGTATTAAACCCATACATTTTGGTCTTGGTGATGCTAAAAAAATAGACAGTCTCATTGTTAAATGGCCTCATGGTGAGAAAGAGGTTGTTTATGATATTGACAAAAATCAAAAAATCACTTTCATTGAAGGTCTGGGGATGACCGATGGAAAAACTTATGAAGCTACTGAAAATGAAGAAGAAAACGGTGAAGAAACCCCGACACCTGAATCTGAAGAAATAAGTCTCTCTTGTATTCCCAATCCCTTTTCTTTATTTACTGAATTCAAAATCAATACTATTTCCCAGACATCATTAGAAATTAATATTTATTCTATTTCTGGATTTCAAGTATGGAATCTTTACAGAGAAAGCATTCCAGAAGGTGAATGGTCCGAAAAATGGTATGGAGAAAGCCAAAACGGTCACCACTTCCCAGCTGGTCTCTATATTTACCAAATAAAACTAGATAACAAAACTTGGACTGGAAAACTTGTTTTAAAGAGTTAATTCTTTCTTTTCTAAACAACTTTTTTCAGCTCTTTAATCTCAATCTGTTTCTTTTCTGTTAATTTACAGGTGCAATCTAAACCCTATAAAATTATTGGTCAAAAAACTTTCAATAAGCTATACTTAATGTTTTCTCGAAAAAATATATTTATTCAGCAGTATTAAAATTAAAGGTAATAGGGGATTTATATTAATAGTTTTCTATAAAAAATAGTTTTTATTTTAAATAAAGTTTACCAATTGGTGAAAGAACCATCGTTCTTTCTTAATCTTGGAATTTCAACTGGAATAAATTCACTTTTTTGAGCTAACGTTTCATTCACCTCAACACCAAGACCAGGTGTATCCAAAACAGGGTATCTTGAGACGTCTAATTCAGGTTGTACTGGATAAAATTTTGAATCATTTGTCATACCATGAGCCCCCGTATTTAATTCTTCCAACCAACTAAAATTAGGGCTAGCAGCTGCTAAGTGAATAGTGGCAGCCGTACAAATTGGCCCTAGAGGATTATGTGGCATTAAATCTATATAATGAGATTCTGCCATTGAGGCTACCTTCATTGCTTCAGTAATACCACCCACATTACATACATCTACACGAGCGTATTGTGTAATATTTCGTTCTATAAATGGTAAAAACTGCCATTTACTCGAAAATTCTTCACCTATTGCAAAAGGAATATCTATCATTTTGCGTAAGGCTTCATAGGCATCTGGGTTTTCGTCACGAATAGGCTCTTCTATAAAATCTAAAGTTCCTTCTGGCATGCGTTTCATAAATGAATACGTTTCAGCTAAACTTAACCTTGAGTGATAATCGATACCTATAGTAATTTTAGTACCAACTTCTTTTCTTAATGCAATCATCCATTCTGCAATTATGGCAATAGATTCTCTAGGTTCAAAACGAGACATGTCTTCCTGCTTCTCAAATTCCGCTGGAGCAAGTCTTAACATATTCCAACCTTCACTTATTAATCTTTTAGATTGATTTATTAATGCCTCTAAACTTGAAAAGCGAATTGATGCAAAACATTCAACAAAATCACGTTGTTTCCCTCCTAATAATTCATAGACAGGTACTCCCAAAGCCTTTCCTTTTATATCATGAAGTGCAATATCTATTGCAGATATAGCAGCTGTTAAAACACGACCTCCTTCAAAGTACTGACCTCTGTATAAATCTTGCCATATAGCACCTATTAGCATGGGATTTCTCCCTATAATTAAGGGAGCATAGTGCTTTAATGCCCCAATAACAGCATACTCTCTACCAGATAAACCAGAAGCTCCCCAGCCGTAAATACCAGAATCGGTTTCTACTTTAACAACTAATTGACTTCCTGTACCAATATTTATTGGATACGGTTTAACTGCTGTTATTTTCATTTATAATGTAGTAAGTCTTAAATACTATTTATTTGGAACGATACGCTCTACTTTTCCTACTAAAAATGTATAGGAGAAAAAGCCTAAAAAAGCGATGGCAGCAATAAATATTAATGCAGGACTAAAATCTCCATCTTGCACCAAATAACCAATAGCTGTTGGCACAACTATACTGGATAGACCTCCAATAAAATTAAAAGCACCTCCAACTAGTCCTAAGTTTTCCTTAGGTGCTATTAAAGATACAAATACCCAAGCAATACTTGCTAATCCCATTCCAAAACCTGCAAGGGCTAAGAAAAATATAACAAAAAATGTATCATCCGTATAGTTAGCCCCAATAATGCATGTTGACAACAACATGCCGACAAGGATTGGTAATTTTCTAGAAATTTCTGCTGAATATCCTTTTTTAATTAAAAAATCAGATGTGAAACCAGATAATAAAATACCACAGAATGCAGCTAGATAAGGTACCGAAGCATAGAAGCCCGATTTAACAAAGTCAAATCCTCTAAACTCTACTAAATAAGTCGGAAACCACGTTAAAAAAAACATGGTAATTGCCCCTAAACAAAACTGACCTATATATATCCCCCAAAGTTTTCTATAAATAAACGCTTGTATAAAATCTGACCATTCAAATTTTTTCTTAACTCTTTCTTCTTTATTCTTAGCTCCAATTAATCCGCCACCTTTTTCAATATGCGCTAACTCAGATTCACTAACACTTTTATGATCTCTTGGGTCTCTATAAAATATATACCAAATCACAGCCCAAATAATTCCTATAATTCCTGAAATGATAAATAACCCACGCCAACCTACCGCATCTTGAATAAGTGTTAATAAAGGTATTAAAAAGGCTAAACCTAAAAATTGACCAGATGTATATACTGCTATGGCCGAGGCTCTTTCGTCTTCTGGAAACCATCTGCTTACCACTAAATTATTAATAGGATATGAAGGCGCTTCAAAAACACCAATACTCGCTCTTAAACCGATTAATGCTGTAAAAGAATTTACAAGACCTTGCAGCAACGTAGCAATGGACCAAAATACTAAAAGAAAAGAGTAAAGTACTCTGGATTTTATTTTGTCTGCAACAATACCTCCAGGAATTTGAAGACCAGCATAAAATATACCAAAAGCTGAAAACACATATCCCATTTGTACGGTATCTATTCCTAAATCTTTTCGAAGTGCAAAAGCAGCAACAGATATATTGGTTCGGTCTAAATAATTTATTACCACTGTAATAAATATCATTGAAAGGATATTATATCGTTTTCTAGTTTCTAATTTAGTTGATTTAATGCTCATTTAAATATTTTATATTTTGATAATTTGATTGAATCTTGAAAATCTAAATATATAATAATAGAATCATAAATCATTCAAGAAGCCAGAAAGAACAGGTACTTGACCTGAAATTACTATAAAAACGTTTTAAAAACCAAGTCGTTATCAGCTATAATAATTTTAAAAAAGTTTTAAAAAAAACAAATGCGTAGAAGTTTATTATTAACTTTTGCTACTAAACAATAAGCTTAATCTTACAAATTTACCAAGAAACTAATACTTCATAGATTTCCACAAACAATACTTTGAACTCCCAAACAGTTTATATTTAACTTCCCATTAGATAAATGTCTATTTGTAATCTAGATTCTTAAATGCACAAATTTTATTCTCAATACCAATTTTATTTATGAAAATGTATCATTTTTACTTACTATTCAAATAAGTTTCCTGTTTAAAGGTAAAAATACTTGAAGGTGTTCTTGCTCTTCGTATGATTAACTTCATTTCTTTAACAATTTCAGGGTATTCATTAGCCACATTGTTTTCCTCTCCTATATCTTTAGATAAATCATATAATTCTAATGGAGCGTCTGGATTTTTGAGTACATCATACTTAACAGCTTTCCAATTATCTTTACGCACAGCTTGTCTGCCTCCCTTTTCGTGAAATTCCCAATATAAATATTCGTGTTTTTCTTGTTTTTCAGTATTGTTAAGAAGTGTTGGCAAAAATGATATACCATCAATATTTTTGGGAATATTTGCTTCTAAAACATCACTAAATGTTGGCAAAACATCCCAAAAAGCCGAAATGTGGTCTGTTTTAGAATTTGCCTTAATTTTACCTGGCCATTTAACAATCATCGGTACTCTTATTCCTCCTTCATACAAATCTCTTTTAAAACCTTTAAGATCACCATTGCTATTAAAATAAACTGGATCTGCTCCACCTTCTTGATGTGGTCCGTTATCGGAAGTAAATACAATCACAGTATTTTTTTCAATACCTGACGCCTTAACCTTCTCCATAATTTCTCCTACTTGTCGGTCTAAAATGTACATCATGGCTGCAAAAGTAGCATGACTTTCTTTTTGGGATGCATAGGGTCCATTTCTATACTCTGGACCATCATCTACTCCTTTAAAAATTTTCTCTGGAGAATATTCTCCTCTAAACCCCTTTAATTCTTCCTCAGGAACTACAAGTTCTGCGTGAGGAATAATTGAAGCAACACATAAAAAAAATGGATTATTCTTATTTGTCTCAATAAATTCTAGTGTTTTTTCGTGTATCAGTTTTGGAGCATAGGTTTCTGTACCTTTCCCTTTATTCCCTTCTAACACAATGGAATCATTATTAGACCATAAATGACGGGGGTAATAATTATGTCCTAGACGCTGACAATTATATCCAAAAAAAGTGTCGAATCCTTGTTTGGTAGGATCTCCTTCTGAATTAGGAAACCCCAAGCCCCATTTACCAAAAGCACCAGTTACATACCCTTTTGTTTTAAACATTTCGGCTAAAGTATATGTAGAATCGGGGATAGGATATTGCCCTTCTGGTTGTATTTCTTTATTCCCTCTAATTACCGTATGACCTGTATGCATCCCTGTCATTAAACACGAGCGTGAAGGAGCACAAACTGTACTTCCCGAATAATGCTGTGTAAATAATACCCCTTGAGAAGCAAGCTTATCAATATTTGGAGTAGAGAATTTTGTTTGCCCATAACAGTTTAAGTCTCCATAACCTAAGTCATCAGCAAGAATATAAATAATATTTGGTTTCTTATTCGTTTCAACATCATCTTTTTTAATGTTTTGCGAGCGGTCTTTGCAAGCCACTAGACTTAGTCCTATTAATACAATTCCAATAAACCTTTTTATCATAACTTAAGTTTTATGTTTGTTTTTTGAAGATTTTCATTTCAAGAATAATTCTGCCTCATCACAAATTGTATAGTAATAAGGTTCTTATTAATTAGAATTTATATCGGTTAATCCATTATTTACGTACTCAACTAATAATGGTTAGGAAATTAATTACATAAATCAATTGTGGTAATTAATACTAATTGATAAAAAGCAACTGCTACAAAATAACAGTAAGTAGCAGCTGCCTTAAACCAAACTTAAAACTAATTCAAAATATTTTTACCAACCTGCATTTTGAATCAAACTAGGGTTAGATGAAAGTGCATTGAAATGTATTGGTAAAATGTAATACTTATTGGTAATAGCATTTAACGGAATTCTTCGAACATTTCCTCCATTGTCATCCCAGTTAAGTGCAATTTCATCTAAAAGCCTACCTGTTCTCTGGCAATCGTAAAAATAATGTCCTTCGTAAACCAACTCCCATTTTCTTTCTTCCCAAATCACTTCTCTTAAATCGTCTTTAGAAATTGGTAAGGTAATTAAAGCCTTTCCTGCTCTTTGCCTTACTTGATTCACACCAAAGATTGTATTATCATCAGGCACTCCTCCAATTTCATTTAATGCTTCAGAGTGCATGAGCAATACATCTGCAAAACGCATATAAATAGTATTATCTCCATAGTCTGTGCCTCCAAGCGCACTTATATCTGGATTGTTATCGTCGCTTACAAATTTCCAAATATGAGGGCGGATAAAATTACCTGCTCCATAATTTACTTCATTCCCATCGTTATCAATATAACTAGTTAAATAGGTAGTCTCAAATCGATTATCTGAAACACTATTAGCAGTCACCCAATTATTAAAGAAACTTAGATTGGAAAATGATTGCTTCCAAGAGAATGGTGTGATATCTGAGCCTCTAATACCTGTTCTTGCTACAGCCTGTGTACCTTCACCTGCTACACCTGCTACACTAGATTCTAAATATTGAATAGAAAATAGAATCTCTTCATTATTTTCATTTTCATTTTTATAAACATCGGTAAAATTAGCTTCTAAAGCGTACGGACTATTGCTAATTAATTCTTCACATTTTTGTGCAGCCATAGCCCATTTTGAGGCATCTCCTTGATTTAAATCTCCTGATTCATAATTATACTGCAGACCTGCCTGGGTTAAGTAAACTTTTGCTAAAAGAGCTGTAGCCGACCCTCTTTTAGCTCTTCCATTTTCAACCCCATTCGTAAAGGTAGCTAGGGGCAGATTAGCTTCGGCAAATTGAAGATCTTCTATTATAAAGTCATAAACGACTCCTCTATCTACCTGTTTTAAAAACTGAGATTCGAAAACAGATTCATCGTCTCCTTCTTTTGGTGTAACTGCATCTTGAATAGAATTTGGAACCGAAGTTACTAATGGAATGTGACCAAACATTCTTACAGCATTAAAATAGACCATACCTCTAATATATCTCAATTCACCTATCAATTGGTTTTTCAAGTCTTCTTCCAATGAAGATGACTCTATTATTGAAATTACAGAGTTTGCATCTGCTATAATTTTATAACTTTGTGTCCAAAGCACCCATAAATTTTGGGAATTGTTAGTGTATGTTAATGTGTTAAAATCTTCATTCCAAAAATGCCCCATAGAACCAGGAAGAGCTTCACTCATTAAAAACTGTCGGTACCAATATTGATGATCTTGCAATCCACCGTATACTCCTATGACTCCAACTATTGCATCTTTTTCTGTTTGAAAAAAATTCTCAGGAGTTACACTGTCAAAAACTTCTTCGTCTAATACATCACTACAAGAAAATAGTAATGATACTGTTACTAATAATAAAAATAATTGTTTCATCGTGTAAAAAGTTTTAAATTAAAAATCAACTTGTAGTCCTAGTGTAAATGATTTCGGAACTGGATAAGCATTTCTATCTACTCCAAATGAATTATTACCAGGGGTAGAATTTACATCTGGATCAAAACCAGAATACTTAGTAATTGTAAATACATTTTGAGCACTAAAGTATATTGAGGCATTACTAAAAATCCCAAATTTTGGCAATACATAGCCTAAACGGATGTTCTGAAGTCTTAAGAAACTACCATCTTCCACCTGAAGCCTTTGTCTACTAAAAGCTGTAGGCCCAGCAAGCCTAGGGTATTTTGCATCTGGATTGGTTGGTGTCCAGTAATTATCTATTAAATCTCTAGATAAATTAGTCCTAATTATATTTGTATTAATTAAGTATGAAGCGGTATTGTTGAGTATTTGATTTCCCTGAACCCCATAAAAGAACAGATCTAATGATAATTTTTTATAAGAAAAATTTGTGCTAATAGTATATGAGAAATCTGGATTAGGATCAAAAATAATTGCCAAATCATCCCCATCTATTACACCATCATCGTTTAAATCAATAGCTCGTTCGTCCCCAATGGTAACTCCATTAATTGGATTTCCATTAGCATCTGAATAAGCATCTAATTCTGCCTGGTTTTTAATAATACCATCACTTAAATAACCTCTTTGAACTCCCAATGGCTCACCTATCCTCCATGCTTGAGTGGCATCACCAACTAAGCTTTTAATTTCATTTTTATTTAAAAACAATTCTGTTCTTATACTTGCCTTAAAATTATCATTGTTAACTAAACGGGTATTTGCAGAAATTTCAAACCCTTTATTTTGCAACTCTCCTGTATTTAATAATGCCTCGCTAAATCCAGAAGTTTCTATCAATGCAACATCCAAAAGAAGATCTGTCGTTGTTTTTGTATAGTAATCTAAAGTTAAGTCTAATGTGTTAAACAATTTAACATCTAAACCAAAATTAATATTTTCTGTGGTTTCCCATTTTAAATCACCATTAGCCAGCCTAGTTGCAGACACTCCAGATTCAATAGCATTCCCCACTGGATAATTTGATAAGCCATAAACGGCCAATGATTTTTGTAGTCCAATATTTTGATTTCCCGTCTTACCCCAACCTGCTCTCAATTTTAAGGAATTGATTATGTTTGTTGTATTTTCCATGAAACCTTCTGAAGATATTACCCATGCTCCAGATACAGCAGGAAAAAAACCCCATTTATTCCCTTTACCAAACCTAGAACTTCCATCATATCTAGCAGAGGCAGAAAGTAGATATTTGCTATCCATAGAATAATTTGCACGACCTAAAAAAGATAACAGTTGCCATTTATTTTTGCTAGAAAAAGGCTGTCCAAATTGACCTGCAGCATCAATATTATTAAATTCAAAAACATCTGTAAAAAAATCGGTTCCTGAAACAGAAAAGTTTTCAAACGTCTGTTCTTCATATGTTACACCCCCAACTAGATCTAACCTATGCTTATCATTAAAAGTATTGTTGTAAGAAAAAATATTTTCATTTACTAGGTGGGACGTGTTACTATTAGCTATTAAAGCTCTTCCATTTACCAATGCTCCTGTAATGGTTGTTGAAGGGTTATAAACACCTCTTTTAAAATTATTAAAATCACCTCCTAAACTTGTTTTAAATTTAAAATTATTAAAAGGTTTAAATGTTAGACTTACATTCCCTATAATGTCCCAATTTCTTGTTCCATCTATTTCTTCATTTACTCTGGCCATAGGATTTTCTATTCCCTGAGCTCCGGGTAAGTTATTAGCTGTATAAGTACCATCATCATTAAAAACAGGTAAAGCAGGCGACATCTTAATTGCTTGATTAATGGTTCCTCCTCCTCCTTCGCCACTTGTATTTTCTCCAGAATTCTTAAAACCTTCATGAGTAACAAACAAGTTAACTTCTGAACTTAACCATGGTGTTAAATTCATTTGGTTCGCTAAACGTATACCATATCTATTATAACTACCATTCTTTATAACGCCATCATGATCAAGATAGTTAAGTGATACGCTTGTACGACTACTTTCACTTCCTGCAGAAAAACTTATTTGATGGTTTTTTATATAACCTATTCTGGTAATTTGATCAAACCAGTCTGTTCCTTCTCCTAATGTAGAAGGCAATGGCCTGGTTGGAGAACTGCCATTGTAAAAAGTATTATTAGGATCTGTTCCACTTGCAATTTCCCAGGCCGTAAAAAATTCAGCGAATTCCCTTCCATTCATTAAGTTAAGATCTGTACCTATTCTTTCTGAAGTTATTCGTGTAGAATACGAAATTTTTGGTTTCCCTATTTTTCCTTTTTTGGAGGTTATTAAAATGACACCATTTGCTCCTCTGGAACCATAAATAGCAGTACTAGAAGCATCTTTTAATACTTCGAGAGATTCAATATCTTCAACAGCAATATTATCTATATTAGATAGCGGTATCCCATCGACGACATACAATGGAGATGAGCCACTATTTACTGAATTCTGTCCACGAATAACAATTGATGTCCCGCCTCCTGGAGCAGCCGAATTAGTTCTTACCTGAACACCAGTTGCTTGCCCTTGTAACGCTTGTCCAATAGATTGAACTGGTCTAACTGTAAGTTGTTCGCTACTAACTGATGATATTGCTCCTGTAAGATCGCTTTTTCTAGCAGTACCATAACCAATAACAACAATTTCATCTAATGCTGATGCATCTTCTATCATCATCATACTTATGGTACTTTGAGAACCTATTAATATTTCCTGATCCTTAAACCCAATAAATGAAAATCTCAAAGTTTGTCCTGGCTGCACATCAATTTTAAAATTCCCATCAAAATCGGCTGATGCTCCAATACTTGTTCCTTTTACTATAATATTAACACCCGCCAAAGGCATATTAGACTCATCTGTTACTGTTCCTGAAACAATATTTTGTGACCACAAAGGCACCATACTGAAACAGTACACTAAAAAAATAGTTAGTTTTAATTTCATAATTTAAAAATTTAGTTTAGTTATTTTTATGTTTGTTAATTGCATGTTAATTGTAACGTTTTCTCATTCCCTCCTTTTATTTTTATGTTTATATTTATTTTACCTGAATCTTTTGCTTCTATAAATGCTACTAATCTTCCTCTAAAAGCTCTTTTAGAGGAAGACGTATTTGGGGTTAAATCAATTGGGTTACCATTGTCTATTCCTTTTAGCTTTCCTGCTCCTTCTACTTTTACAGTTATATAATTATCTGCTAGTGGAAATAAATTGGCATCACTATCTACAACATCAATAAACACCAAAGCGTTTTCTTTAATTTTAGATGATAAAATATTTTTGCTTGCTTTAACTTGTAAATGAAAATCTCCGCTTGCTGTAGTATATGACTTCAAAGCAACCAACTTACCCTCGTTATAAGCTTTTGCTGTTATTGTTCCTGCTGAATAAGGAACATTCCAAATTAACTGCTCTCCTTTGTAGACTTGTTTCCCTAATGATTTATTATTTAAAAACAGTTCTACCTCTTCAGTATTGGTATAAATAACTACTGGAATGTTTGTACCTTCTTTCCCTAGGTGCGTCCAATGCGGTAAGATATGCACCATTGGATCTTTTTTCCAAAGGCTTTGATATAGGTAATAATGGTCTTTTGGAAGATTTGCAATATCTATTACACCAAAATTGGCAAACCTTGAAGGCCATTGATTTGTTTCTCCCAAATAGTCAAAAGCTGTCCATCTAAACTGTCCCATAACATAGTCCAGCTCTTCAACTTTTTGCCATGCTTTTCTCGCACTTGTACGCACCGTGGCATTATCATAAGAGGATTGAAAATATAGGTTTTCTTTCCAAAAATTGGTGTTAGCTATAGGGTATAAACTGTCCTTTATTGTATAATACTCTGTCTTTTCTTCAGGGAATACTTCGCTTTTGGAAAGGTTGGGAATGGGGTAACACTTACCTTCCAATCCTTTCATGGTACCAGCTGATCCTCCTTCAATTTCCCAAAAAGCAGGAAAGTCTTTTCGCCTCCATTGTGTTTGCGTTCTATAAACACCTCTTGTTTGATAGGTATGAGGAACTTCGGTTCCAATAATAGGAACCGTAGGGAAGTTTTCATGATAAGATTCATACCTTCCTATTTCTTCGCCATCTCCATTAAATCCTTTTACATCAAGTTGTGTTTTCGATAAATGGTCTTCCATTCCTCTGGTAGGGTCATGACCTCCCTGTGTAATGGGGCGTGTATTATCAATCCCCTTAACAAAATCGATTAACGTTTTTTGTGTTTCTATTGATGGATTTAGCACTTCATTTCCTATACTATACATAAAAACACTTGGATGATTCCTATCTCTTTTCACCCATGCTTCCATATCTTTTTGCCAATCCTCCTCAAAATATAAACCGTAATCAAACGCTGCTTTTTCTTTTTCCCAGCCGTCAAAAATTTCATCCATAACCAATATGCCTAGAGTATCGCATATTGTATAAAATTCTGGAGCAAATGGGTTATGTGCTGTTCTTATAGCATTACATCCCATATCTTTTAACATTTGTAATCTATATAACAATATACTTTCTGGTACCGCTGCGCCATATATTCCTGCTGCATGATGCATGCATACGCCTTTAATTTTCGTGTTTTTATCGTTTAATTTGAACCCCCATTTAGAACTGAATTCAATCTTTCTGATTCCAAAATACAAGGTATCAGAATCAATTAATTTGTTATTCAAACTATAGAGTTCGTTAACCATCAAATGTCTTTTCGGATCATTTAATGACCATAATTTGGGGTTTAAGAGTTCCATTTCTCCAAATACAACAACGCTATCTTTTGAAGCTATACCTATTTGTTTCTCAGTACTATTCAATAAATCAAGATTTAGATTGAATACTTTCTGAACCCATTTTCCTGTTACATGCTCGCTATTCTTATTTAGTATTTTTGCATGAGTATTCAAAGACACCAAACTATCATTGATAAAATCGGTCTTTACAAACTGTTCCCAAGTTTTAAAATGTGTTTTTGGAAGCACTCTTAACCATACATTTCTATATATACCAGACCCTGCATACCATCTTCCTGATTTTTGTTTAGAATGATCAACACGTACCGCAATTGTATTTTTTCCTTTTCTTAAAAAAGGCGTAATACTGTAAAAGAAACTTGTATAACCGTACCTATGAGTTCCAACCAAATCACCATTCACATAAACGGCACTATTCATATAAATACCATCAAATTGTAATTCTATATCATGGTCTTTAGGGTTTACTTCAAGAACAAATTCTTTTCTATACCATCCAATACCTGCTGGTAAATAACCACTCTGCCAATCTGCTCCATAAATAGTATCATAGACACCTTCTACTCCCCAGTCATGAGGCAAATCTAACTTTCTCCAGTTCGCATGAGAATACGACTCTTTATAATAACTTGTACTATCTCCTAATTCAAAAAACCAATCATTATTTATTTTATGAGAATATCTATTGTTATCTATATATGTTCCTTTATAATCACATTGCAGACAAACGACAAAAAAAAGTAATACAACTATAATTGATAAAGACGACTTTAAAAGTAGTTTCATATAATGATCTATTTATGCTTCCAAAACTAGATACATCATCAGATTTAAATACGGTACATTTTGTCATATTAAGAGGGGGAATTCATCGAAACGCTTATTTTTCATAGCATTGTCGATTTGAAACACTTAAAAATACGTAATTTTGATAACGACATATGGAACGTTCAAATAATTACATATTATTTTTTATCCTAGTTTTTTTCTCTCAATCCTATATACTGTGTCAGCAAGAAACACTCACTCAGTTATCAGTTAATGAAGGACTTTCTCATAGCGATGCTATTTGTTTAACGCAAGACAACTATTCTTACCTTTGGATTGGTACAAATAGCGGGCTTAACAAATACGATGGCTATTCTATTGAAACCTACAAATGGGAACCTAACGATTTTTCAAGTATTCCAGGTAATCGAATCTTAAAACTAGTAGCTACTAAAGATAAAATTTGGGTTTTAATAGAAAATAAAGGGCTATTCTATTATAATCTCTTAACGCAATCTTTTTATTTAGTAAAAAAAATACCCCAACTCCATCCTGAGAGTTTCATGCTTGATTTAGATCAAAATAAAAACTTGTGGCTGTTTCATAAAACAATTGGTTTAATAAAAATATCTTTATCAGATATACCCTACTCATCTAAATTACCCCTTAAAGAACAAATCGTTAAAGAAAAAATTTCGTTTGCACAAAAAGAAATTGCATTTCCTCAGTTGAAGAAATTGATAAAAGTAGGTGATAAAGAATACTTCTTTAGTGATGATGGTCATTTATATGAATATTCCCAAGAAGCGAATAAGCTCATACTTTATGACAGCTTTAATAGTGGAACCTTTCGAACGGCATTAACGTATGACAACTCTAATATATTAGTTAATCTAGATGATGGCTTTTTTCTTTGGAATTGCGCCTCAAAAACAAAACAAAAGATTCCAATACTATCTAGTTCCAATATTTCTAAAGATTTTGAGCTAAACTGCCTCTATAAGGAAGGTGAAACATATTATTTAGGAACAGAAAATGGTTTATATACTTCAAAATTATTATTAAAAGGAGGGTTAAAACTTTTTATAGAGCGCGAGTTACTTTCTAGTGTAAGAGTGAACTCTATCTTTAAAGATAAATTTAACATACTCTGGGTAGCCAGTTCTGGTTATGGGCTTTTTTACAGTAACCTGAAGAAACTTCCTTTTAGTCACATATATCAATCCGACTCGAAAAGTCATAGTGGTTTTAGTGATTTTTCTAAAAATTACACTTCTGCAATATTAAAGGAAAAAGGAACAAACACCCTCTGGATAGGCGCAAGAAATGGACTTCGTTTATACGATATAACTTCAAACACTTATACAGAGCAAATAAAAGAACTTAAGGATAAACATGTCCGTTTTTTATTTCAAGATTCCAAAGAACAAATTTGGGTAGGGACTATAGATAATGGCGTTTATAGATATCGAAATAAAAAACTCATAAGACATTATAAAAAATTATTGAATAATGCTAACTCCATATCCAGTAATCATATTGTTTCCATAAGCGAAGATCATTTAGGTAACATATGGCTAGCCAATTACTTAAATGGCCTTGACATTTATAATAAAAACTCTGATTCTTTTCAACACCTGTTTAATGAGCCTTTTAATAAACAATCTATATGCAGCAATAATCTTTCATATCTCTTTTTTGATGCAAAAAAGAAGTATATGTATGTTTCCAGTAGAGATTCAGGGATATCAGTAATACAACTTGACGGGAAAACAAATTTCAATTATATTCATATTGAATCTAACAATTCATCAAATTCACTTAGCTCAAATTATATTTGGAGTATCCATTCAAATAGTTCAGATACACTATTTGCAGGCACTATAGGCGGTGGTTTAAATATTTTAACATTAAACAAAAATAATGAGTATAAAATTGAATATGTAACACGAAATATGGGCTTAGCAGATAACGATATAGAATCTGTATTATTAGACAACCAGAACAGGGTATGGATGGGAGGTCGAGGTCTTTCGGTTTACGACCTTAAAACTAAAAAAATCACTAATTATGATGTTAATGATGGTTTACAAAGTAATTCCTTTAAAATAGGTTCTTCTTTTTATGATGCTCAAGAAGGGATTATGTATTTTGGAGGTGTAAATGGAGTAAATTTCTTTGATCCAAATTTAATTAAAGCAAGCACTGTACCTTCAGACGTTTCAATTACAGGAATAGAGATATTTAATGTCCCTATAAAAATTGGAGACACCATAAATAATAGAATTTTATTACATTCCAAAATAACAGATACCACGCATATTCGCTTAAAGGCTAAAGAAAATGAGTTTAGTATTAATATCACCCCTTTAAATTTTGTCGCTCCAAAGAGAAACAAAATTAGGTATAAGTTAGTACCCTATCAAAAAAATTGGATTGTGAGTTCTTACCCTGATTTTAGAGCCACATATTCAAATTTACCTGCTGGTAATTATACTTTTAACATTCAAGCATCAAATAAAGATACTATTTGGTCCTCTAAAAATTCTAAATTAGAAATTCATATTGAGCAGTATTGGTATAAAACAAATTTTGCTGTTTTCATTTACTTTATTTGTTTTTTAGGGCTTATTTATTTGTATCACAATTATACCATTAGTAAACAAAAAATTAAAGAAAAATTAATAACCGCCGAAAAAGAACAATTGCTCAGTCAAGGAAAGTTAGATTTTTTCACCAAGATTTCTCATGAGATTCGCACTCCCCTCACGCTAATAGCCAGCCCTTTAAATGATTTAATTCTAAATCGTAATGCATCCAGAAATAAAGAAGAAATATTAAAATCAATGAGCCGTCATGTTAACCGCCTTTTAAATATGGTTAACAAGCTATTGGATTTTCGAAAAATGGATCTAGGTCATGATATTTTGATGGCCAGTCCTACGAAAATAAATGAATTTGTACATGATATATTTATGTTTTTTAAAGAAAAAGCTTTTTCTAAAATCATAAACTATCAATTTATTAAGTTACCTCAAGAAATCACCTTATACGTTGATAAAGAAAAAATCGAAACCATATTGATAAATTTATTATCCAATGCTTTTAAGTTTACTCCAAATAATGGTAGTATAACCCTAAAACTTGAAATTAAAGGAAATAAAAATAAGGACACCATTTTTAATGATTATAATGAACCTATTGAAAACTATCTTAAAATATCGATAACAGATACTGGAATGGGAATACCATTTGAAAAAAAGGACAAAATTTTCAATCAATATTATCAAATTGAGGAAAACTCTTCTTTTGAAACAATTGGCAACGGGATAGGATTAGCTTTGGTAAAAAGTATCTGCAACTTGCATCACTTAAAAATAGACGTAGAGAGTAAGACTAAAAAAGGGAGTGTATTCTCATTGCGGATCCCACTTGGAAAAAATTACCTAGGAAGCGATGAAATCAAGGATATGACTTCATACACAAAATTTAATGAACCCATTGTTTTGCATCAAACACCAATAACTGAATTTGACCGAAGTAATTTAGATTTAATTGACACACATATTAGTCCCAACAAAAAAGTTCTTATTGTTGAGGATAATACAGAAATACGTCTTTATTTAGGTCAACATTTAAAAGCATTTTTTAAAGTACTAAATGCTGAAAATGGGAGTATTGGTTTTGAAATCGCCATGAAAGAGAAACCAGATATTATTATAAGCGATGTCATGATGCCTGAAATGAATGGAATGGAATTCTGTAAGCTTATAAAGACCAATGATTCATTGCACCATATTCCAATAATTCTATTAACTGCACTTACTGCTACTTCTCATGAACTCGAAGGTCTTAAATTAGGCGTTGAAGATTATATAAGAAAACCTTTTGATATTGAAATTTTATTAGCCAAAATGTTTACCATTCTAGAGAACAGAAAGTTTATTTCAGAATACTATTCTAAACAATTGCATTTTACACCTGACTCGTTAGACAATTTAACAGATGATGAAATTTTTCTTCAAAAGTTAATAAAATTCGTGGAAAGTAATTTAACAAACGAAGCATTAAATGTGACCTTTATTTCTAGGTACATGGCAATGGGAAGAACTAAATTGTATGTTAAAATTAAAGAAACTACAGGACGGTCTATTGTTGAATTTGTTAGGGATATCAGACTAAAAAAAGCTGAGACCATGCTAATAAGCAGCTCTCGAACCATTGAACAAATTTCATTTCAAGTTGGTATAAACGATTTAAAATATTTTAGAAAGCATTTTAAAGAAATTTATGGGTTTACTCCAAGTCAATATAGGAAGAGCAAAAGTTCTGACCACTAACCTTATTGGTGTTATTAATCACTCTCATTTAGTTGTATGTAGAAATATTACGCTTATTAAATAAATTAATGCTACAATTTTAAGTTTCGTACCAAAATTTGCCACGCTCGTACCAAAAACTGCTACGTTTATTCTTTTTTAATAATCTTAATTCTTTTTATTAAGTATTTTTAACTGCATAACCCCAAAACAAACTATTATGGAAACAGTTAAAAAAAGTAGTAAAACTATTAAAACTCCTCTTGGAGAATTAATTTATGATCAAGAAGTTTTAAGCCAAGGAACAATCAATTTTGAAATACTCCCTCCTATACTACCTATAGAAACAAAACCGCTACCTCCTCTGGTTAAAGCTATACGCACTTTAAACCCAAAAACAGGTAATCATGATCTTAATGTATATACAATTAATTTTGTGACGAATGCCCCCCCTATTGATTTTAAGGTTTATAAAAAACCTAGCCAGTCCAATCCTCATCAATTAGATTTTTACATATCATATGATCGAACACCAAAACCTGCATATATATTTAATATCTATCAAATTTGTTTTACTCTTCCAAACATTAGTACTTCAATTAATACAGTAAAAGTTTATTTATGGGATGATGATCCTGAAGAATCCAGAGGTACTGAAACCACTGTACAATCAAGTGTGCCATAATTATAATAATTACAACACTTTAATATCTTCAAAAAAAATGAGCAAATATTGCTCATTTTTTTTTGATATATTTGGTTTTAACTTCAATATAATCAAAAGATTGGTTAAAACTAAAATACTAATAATCTTAACTTCATTTTTAATAGTTTTTTTTTCTTTTTCTCAAGAGAAATCAAAAGATAGTCTATATTATCTTGAGTTGAGTAAAGCCATAAATAAGCACAAATCAGAAGTAAATTTAAAAAAAGCTTATTCATTTTTTAAGTCTAAAAGCCTAGACTCAAGCTTGTTTTACTCTATGAAACAGCTAAATTTAAAAAAGGAAAACAAAAACATAGCAAACCTTTGTCATTACATAAGAGGGATAAGCTTTTATAGAAAGAAAATATTCTCCGAATCAAAGAATGAATTAAAAAAAGTTAATGAAAATTTTAAGTTTTATAACTTAGTGAAGTTAACTCTTGGTCAAATAGCTTTAGAACAAAGAGAATTTAAAAAAGCGACTTCTTATTTTGATGCTTTATCTAAATTACCTGAAGAAGAATACCTCCTGATAAATAAAAGCACTGTATTAACCAACCTAGGGCTCTCCTACTTTCATCAAAAAAATCATAAAAAAGCAGGGCCCTATTTTATTCAAAGTATTCAAATACAAGAAGAAGAAAAGGATACTATTAAATTGATTGGTTCTTATGGAAATATGGCTAGTTTTTATTATAATCAATACAAAGATGATTTAGCTATACCATATTTTGAAAAAGCCTATCAATTAACAAAAAAAATTAAGGATTTTGATTTAAAAAGAAGGACAACCAAAAACATGGCTGTGGTAGAAGAAAATCGTAAAAACTACAAAAAGGCATTAATCTACAGAAAAGAATACGAACAATGGAAAGATTCCTTAAATGATCAAAATAAAATTTGGGCAGTTGCAAAGCTAGAGAAAGATTTTGCTGTTAAAGAAAAGCAAAAAGAAGTTAGCTTACTACAAACTGAAAACAAGCTCAAAGTAGCTGAAAGAAACGGTTTATTGTATTCAGCCATCATATTATTAGTATTATTATTAACAAGTATTTACTTTTACAGAGATAAGGTTAAAAAGAATAAAATTATAGCAAGTCAAAAAGAAAATTTGGATGCTTTAAATGCTACTAAAGATAAATTATTTTCTATTGTAAGTCATGATTTACGTACTTCTGTAAATGCTTTAAAAACTAGTAATGCTTCCCTATTAGATAACTTGGCATCAAAAAACATTACTGCTCTAGGTAACCTACTCAAAAAAAATAGCGCAATTGTTAATGGTGCTTATAGCTTATTGGATAACTTATTAAACTGGGCATTACTACAAACTAAACAAGGATATTTTAACATTACTTCAATGCGTTTGTTTTTTATAGTAGAACAGGTTGCTTATAACTACAAACCTATATTACTTGATAAAGCTATAGGTTTTGAAAATATGGTAACTAAAAAAGATATGGTTTATGCAGATCAAGAGTCTTTAAAAATTATATTACGAAACTTATTAGACAATGCTATTAAATTTTCTAATCCTAATGGAATTATAAAAGTCTATTCAAAGAATAACTCTGACAATTATTGTGATTTAATCGTTGAAGATAATGGTTTAGGTATAAGCAATGAAACGCGCTTAAAACTTTTAGAAGATTCTGTCCTACTAACTAAAAAAGAGCACGAAAATGTTATTGGTACTGGTTTAGGTTTACAACTTTGCAAATCGATGATTAAAAAAAATAAAGGAAAATTCACTATTGAATCTGAATTAGGAAAAGGTACCAAAATGATTGTATCTTTACCTAAAACAGAACCCAATGGATAATGTTAATGTATTAATTATTGAAGATACATCTGCTGAAAGTGATGCTTTAATACAGGTACTAGAAGCTAATAATTATACCATTGCTGGAGTTGCCAGAAGCTTTAAAGAGGCCTTAACTTTATTCTATAAAACCGAAGTTGATGTTGTAATCATTGATATCTTTTTAAATGGAGTTCCTGATGGAATTACTTTTGCCGAAACTATTAATACAATTCCTAACACTTCAAAACCTTTTGTTTTTTTAACTAGTTCTACCAACAGACAAGTTTTTGAACGCGCTAAATTAACACAACCTTTTAGCTTTTTAATGAAACCTTTTAATGAACTAGAAGTGTTATATGCTATAGAAATGGCTGTTGAACAATTTTATGCTCAAAAAGATGTTTTTTTTAATGATGATGAAGATACTGTTATTAGTAGTGAGCATTTATTTATAAAAAAAGGAAAATCATTAAAAAAAGTACTGATTGCTAATATTATTTATATTGATGTTGAAGAAAAATATTGTAATATCATCACCGAAAATGAAAAATTTGTTATTCTTATATCATTAACAAAAATCCTTAAATTATTAGATAATTCTATTTTTCACAGAACGCATCGAAATTTCATTGTTAACGCAAAACACATTATAGAAATTATTCCTACCGATAATTTAATATTACTAACAGGGAATCGTAAAGTCACTTTAAGTGAGCGCTATAAAGACATTTTAAAAAAAGTGCGCACACTGAAATAAAAGATACTTTGTTCTTTCTTCTCCTTATGGTAATAAAAAACCAGCATCGCGAGACACAAAGTAATTCATAAATTATAAATCTCTCTAGGAAAAAAAGATTACTTCATTATTCTTCCTAGCAATAACAAATACTATTTTTCTTACTTAAACAAATTTATTATTCCAATTTTTCCCGCTTTTATGGATAAGAATCATGGTCTTATTCCATTTTTTATATTTCCTCTCTCATTCCTAAGTAATTTTAAATCAGAAATAAAAGCTAGCTAAAATTATTTCTACCATAACTTAAAACCTGTGGAGCAGCACCCACAAAAAAAAACGAGGCGATGCCCGAAAAGCCTTATGAGTAGGGATGTAAAAATTTAAAATTATGTCTAAACAAAACAATTTAACAGAAGATTTAAGTAGCAGTGTATCAATAGATGTACTAGTTGTAATTGATACAGAATATGTAAAAGAACATTACCCAAACCCTAGTACAGACCCAGGAAACCCGACTGGAATTAATCATAGCAGTCAATTTATGATTGCTTCAGACCCTAGAGGTATAGTAAGTGGTCAAGGAACAGCAGATTTAAACTTCAGAGCTAACACAGGTGATTTCGTGTCCTTTAGAGGAACATCTATTTACCAAAACTCTGATGATGCTATTATTATATATGGTATTAGATATTGGTCTGGAGATAAAGTTTTTGGAAGATTTACACCTAATTTAATAACTCGATCTGGAGCTGTTATTCCAGATCCAGGTAGTGAAAATGGATTACCAGCAAACCACATTGCATTAAGCTTTTCAAGCTTAGATTCTCGTGTTAGTAAAAGAGGGACTGAGAACTTTTATGTCGATTTTGCATTATATACTTTAAGTGAGAATGGAGAAGACCAAGAGTTGTTAGGATATTATTATTGGGATCCAACTATTTCTGTTGCCCAATAGATTATCAGAAAAACATTTAAAATAATTAAAATCAAAAAAGATGTCAGCTAAAAATAATATATTTCAATTATCAGCTCTAAGTCAAAACGATCCAGGAGCTGCAGACGGAAGCGAATTAGTTTGCAAAATTATAAAAGCAGAAAATGGAATTTTACGCCAAGGATCTTTTCCTATAAATGAAAATGTAAAATTACCAATCCCTCCAGGAGAGAACAAACCTGCACCAGCAACACCCAGTTGGTTTCTTGTTACAGCTAAAGGAGAAGATGCCATTTTTGAAGTAGAAGTATTTTGTTCAACAGATACAAAGTATCCAACTAAAAAAATAGTTGTTAAACAATCTGATGTTCGAAAATGGGCCGCTATCTCTTTTGAAAAGAGAGAAAATCAAATTTATCAAAAAGGAGAATATGGTATTTTTGGTTTTGCACAAGAAGGACCAGATGGCTTAATTTACACTATTACCGCTGGTGTTTTAAACCCAAGATTGTATGGGAATGAAGCTCTAGTTTAAAAAAGAAAAGCACCTCTATAATATAAATTATAGAAGTGCTTTCTTTAATTATTTTTCGAGTATAAACTTTAAAATTTAGTGAGTGCGGAAGAATTATCTACGATCTTCAAAAACTCCGCTTTGAAAACAAAAGATCCAAACGTTTAACGTTTGGATCTTTTGTTTATTTGTGACCGCGAAGGGATTCGAACCCCCAACCCTCAGAGCCGAAATCTGATATTCTATCCAGTTGAACTACGCAGCCATTATTTATTTTGCAATGTATCTTTTAAAAATTCTCTACCACTTCCTGTTTTAAAATATTTTTCTCTTAATATAGATTCTTCTCGTGTTATAAATGTTTCATAATATACCAATCTCCATGGAATATAGCCTTTTGTTGATTTAGTTTTCCCACTATTATGTTCAATTAAACGCTTATTTAAATCATCGGTATGACCTTTGTACAACCTTCCGTCCTTATCACTTTTTAAAACATAACTAAAATACTCTTTCATATAATATAATGAAATCTGATATTCCCTGCCTGCCTGCCGGCCGGCAGGTATCCAGTTGAACTACGCAGCCATTATATTCCTTCCTGTATTAGGTAAGAGCCTTATTTAAGACAGTTTTTGTCTCACTATATTAGATATTGTTTTACCATCTGCTTGTCCACCTAACTCTTTACTAACAATGCCCATTACTTTACCCATATCTTTCATGCCTTCCGCTCCAATTTGATCAATAGTCATAACAACTACTTTTTCAATTTCTTCATCGGTTAAAGCTTCTGGTAAAAATTGTGCAATAACATCTGCCTCTGCCAACTCTGGACTTGCTAAATCTTCGCGTCCTTGCTCTAAATAAATAGCAGCACTATCTCTTCGTTGTTTTACTTGTTTTTGAAGTATTTTAAGCTCTTGTTCTTCTGTTAAATCTTCCTTAGCTCCACTTTCAGTCTGAGCCAGTAAAATAGCAGATTTCACAGCACGTAAAGCCGTTAAAGCTGTTTGATCTTTGGCTTTCATTGCTTCTTTTAAAGCAGACATGACATCTTGTTGTAAACTCATGGTTTTATTTATTTTGACTGCGAAGATATAAAAAAGTATGCAGTCTTTAGTATGCTATCTTCAGTTAAAAAATCATTTTTAAAATGAAAAGGGCTCCCTTTTTTCAAAGGAATAACAAAGATTATTGAACAAAAGAGTTCCTTTCCTTCTTAAGACAGATGGTCCTAATAAAAAACCCGAAAAGCTGAGGGATGCTTTTCGGGTTCATAACTAAGTGAGGCCAGTGTATTATTTAATCTACATTATCGTGTAAAAACGAATTATTGCTTCTTAATTGTATATCATCATTATCGTCTAATCCAATACTCGTTCTAGACATATCTGTTTCTGAAGAATGTTTTGCTTCGTCTAAGTTTACACCTTGACGTTTATAAGCTGGTACCTTTTCTATATCATCGATTTTAGCATTGTTAAATTTATAGTTAAAATCTTTCATTTTGCGTCTGCGCTCTTCTGCACGCTCTTTAAGCAACTCAGAAATTGGTGTATTCATTGGATCCACTTGTTCTGCAGCTTCTTCTTTTGCAGAAGGTTCATGTGTGATCTTTTTTTCAAATACAATATCATTATCTACTTCCTCTACAACATCATTAGATGCTGGTTGTTTTTTATTCATTGAAGATTCTACTTCAACATAATCATCAAGTGCATAACGAATATCGCCTTCTTCATTAGTTTCTGTTACGGTTATAAGTTCTACATAATCATTTACTGGTATTTCCTTAATGGCATCATCATTCATTAATTCATGAGAAACAATATCTTCTTTTTCTTCGATCTCCTCCTTTTCATTTGATGAAAGTGGCAAATCAAACGTTAAAGTAATTTGCTGCTCTTCTTCAATATAATCTGAAATAATTTCTACATCAGTAATATCTTCAACATCATCAGACATTCTTGTAACTGGCTTAATAATAAAATCTTCCTCCTCTTCTTCTTCAATATCAGCCTTTACCTCATCATATACTACATTGATATTTTTAATGATTTCTGATGTTGGTATTAAGTCTATATTTCCAATGGGTCTCGTTAACTTTTGTTTATTAATAAAACTCTTTTCTAAGTTACTAAGCGTATCCTCTTCGGTTTCCAAGTCTAATGTATGACGAACAATTGGTACTTCTTTCTTTTCTTCAAGTTCAATTGTTGGAGCAATAATTACTGGATCTTTTTCTTTAGGATTCATATCCTGATCTTCGCTAAGCGAATGCACTACCTTTTTAGTTTCTGTATTAGAGATTTCGTCTTGTTGTTCAAGATTAAACCCTGTAGCGATAATAGTTACAGCTATAGACTCTTCCAACGCTTCATCTTCACCAACCCCCATAATAATATTAGCACCATAACCAGCTTCCGTTTGGATATGATCATTAATCTCTCCTATTTCATCAATAGTAATTTCTTGAGAACCTGAAACAATTAATAACAAAACATTTTTAGCCCCAGTAATTTTATTATCGTTTAATAATGGTGAATCTAAAGCTTTACGAATAGCATCCTGAGCACGATTTTGTCCTGAAGCCAAAGCAGATCCCATAATAGCAGTTCCACTATTACTCAATACTGTTTTAGCATCACGTAAATCAATATTTTGTGTGTAGTGGTGTGTAATAACTTCGGCTATACCACGAGCAGCAGTTGATAGCACTTCATCTGCTTTAGAAAACCCTGCTTTAAAACCAAGATTACCATAAACCTCACGAAGTTTGTTATTATTTATTACAATTAAAGAATCTACAACATCTCTTAGTCTTTCAATCCCTTTTTGAGATTGCTCAATACGCATTCTACCTTCAAATTGGAATGGCATCGTTACAATACCTACTGTTAAAATGTCTAATTCTCTAGCCATTTTAGCAATAATAGGAGCAGCTCCTGTTCCTGTACCACCGCCCATTCCGGCAGTAATAAACACCATTTTAGTATTAGTATCTAGCATTTGTGAAATATCATCAAAACTTTCAACTGCCGATTGCTCTCCTATATCTGGATTTGCACCTGCACCTAACCCCTCGGTTAAGTTAAGACCTAATTGGATCTTATTAGGCACCCCACTATTTTGAAGTGCTTGCGCATCGGTATTACATATGTAAAAATCAACACCCTTAATACCTTGTTGGAACATGTGATTAATGGCATTACTACCACCACCCCCAACACCAATAACTTTAATAACATTTGACTGATTCTTAGGTAAATCAAATGCAATGCTTTCGAATTCTTCTTTGCTGCTCATAAATTCTATTTTACTGAGGTTTTTATACTTTATTTTTAATTCAATGGAAATATTCTCTCTGTGCCATCTGGCAACTGTTCTAAAATTGCCCAAAGGACAATTTTATTATGCTCGTTTTATTCTGCGTTATCTAAAAAATCTTTAACACGTTCGGTTAACTTATCCAAAAAAGAACGACGTTCCTTTATTGGCTTTTCTTTAATTTCTTCAACAGGCTTTTCTTCTTCATTTTCAATAGCAATCTCATCCTGCTGCTCTAAGGTCTTTCTTTCTTGACGTTTTAAACCATCTAAAACCAATCCTACAGCTGTTGCATACAATGGGCTCGTAATATCATCATCACTACCGCCTGCTAAATGCTCATTAGGATAGCCTATTCTAGTATCCATTCCTGTTATGTATTCAACCAACTGCTTTAAATGTTTTAACTGGCTACCACCACCTGTTAAGACAATCCCTGCAATTAATTTTTTCTTTTGTTCTTCGTGACCGTAATTTTTAATTTCAACATACACTTGCTCAATAATTTCGACAACACGTGCATGAATTATTTTTGAGAGATTTTTTAATGTAATTTCTTTTGGTTCCCTTCCTCGTAAACCTGGTATGGATACTATTTCATTATCCTTATTTTCTCCTGGCCATGCAGAACCAAATTTTATCTTTAACAGTTCTGCTTGCTTTTCAATAATAGAGCACCCTTCCTTTATATCTTCGGTAATCACATTGCCTCCAAAAGGAATCACTGCGGTATGACGAATAATACCATCTCTAAAAATGGCTAAATCGGTAGTACCTCCACCTATATCGATAAGCGCTACACCAGCTTCTTTTTCTTCTTGACTTAAAACAGCATTTGCTGAAGCTAATGGTTCAAGCGTGATGCCTTCTAAATTTAAACCAGCACTTTGTACACAACGACCAATATTTCTAATAGAAGATACCTGGCCGACAACTACATGAAAATTAGCCTCTAAACGCCCTCCATACATTCCTATTGGCTCCTTAATTTCTGCTTGCCCATCTACTTTATACTCCTGTGGTAAAACATGAATAATTTCTTCTCCAGGAAGCATCACCAGTTTATGTACTTGGTTAATTAATCTATCTATATCGTCATCATCAATAACATTTTCAGAATTAGGTCTCGTTATATAATCACTGTGTTGTAAACTTCTAATATGCTGTCCAGCTATACCAACAGTAACTCCTTCTATTTTCATTTCAGCAGAAACTTCTGCCTCTTGAACAGCTTGCTGTATAGATTGAATTGTTTGGGTAATATTATTTACGACACCACGGTGCACCCCTAAACTTTTAGATTTTCCTATCCCTAAAATCTCAACTTTACCGTATTCATTTTTACGACCAATCATAGCCACTATCTTTGTGGTCCCTATGTCTAATCCTACTGCTAAATTATGCTCCATGGCTTATATTTTGGTACATACTACTTGGTTGTCAAACTGTAAATTGACTTTACTATAATTATTAAGCGTTTTCTCTTTTAGGTTTTTTTGATAAAACGCTTTTAAATTATTTATCTTTTTATCTAAAAAATTCACATCACCTAATTGAACTATAAAATTGCATTGTCTTAATTTTAAATAAACAACCTTATCAATACTTTGATGAATTTCTATAACATTCTTTTTTAAGAATTCATCATCAGTAATTTTATTTGCAATCTTATAAAGGTTTCTTAAATTATTTTTTTCCACATAACCTGTAACTAATGGTACTCTAGCTGAATAATTGGTAGACAAAGGCATATAGAAACCTTCATCATCAATATAATAAGACGCATTTGTACTCACTCGTGCTATAGGTATTTTCTGTTCTATTTCAGCATTAAGTGTACCATTTACAGCTACATACACTTCTGCCGTTTTTATCATTGGGTTAGATTTTAGGGCATTCTCTAGCTCATTCAAATCTAAAGTTTCTTTAGGTACATTTTTAACACCTCCGTATTTTTGTATTAACAATTTACTAACAGTCTCATTTGTTACAAATAGATTATTTTCTCCTATAAATTTCACATGAGGGTTTGATACTTTTCTAAAAGCATTTTTTTGTGATGCAAAAGCAAACAAAAAAGCCACTAGTACCAACAAAACAAACATCTTTATGTGATTCCAATTAACTCGCATTACTAAATTCTTTTTTAATACGTTTTACTTGTTCTCCAATATCCCCAGCCCCTATAGTTAATATAATTTGCGCATGACTGTTATGTATCGCTGACAATAATTCTTCTTTATTTACCAGTTTCTTATTTTTATTATTTATTTTATTTAATAACCAAGCTGAAGTCACCCCTTCAATAGGCTGCTCCCTAGCGGGGTAAATATCTAACAATATCAATTCATCAAATTGTGATAAACTTTTAGCAAAATCATCTATAAAATCGCGTGTTCTGGTATATAAATGCGGCTGAAAAACGGCTAACACTTTTTTGTCTGGATACATTTCCCTAACCGCCTGATGTACAGCATTAATTTCTTCTGGATGATGCGCATAATCGTCAATAAAAATCAGATCTTTAGTTTTTATATGATAAGTGAATCTACGTTTAACACCTTTAAAAGTCTCTAAAGCTTTAATAAGTTGTTGAGAAGAACATCCATACTCTAAAGCCATTGCCAAGGCTATTAAAGCATTTAATAAGTTGTGCCTTCCTGGCAGATTAAATCGCAAACCTTCGAGGACTATTTTAGGCGTTTTCACATCAAAAACATAGACCCCATTGGCTATTTTAATATTTTGAATTGAGTAATCTGAATCATCTTCTATTCCATAAGTAATACCTTCTAGCGGCAGGCCGTTTCTAACAAATAATTCCCCATTAGATTTTAGTCTTTTTGAAAAATCTTCAAATGATTTTCTTAATTCTGAAGGATCACCATAAATATCCAAATGATCTGCATCCATAGATGTGACACATGCCATATCTGGAGATAATGTTAAAAAAGAACGATCAAACTCATCTGCTTCTACGACCGAAACCTCCGTACCATTAAGTATTAAATTAGAATTATAATTTTCACTGATTCCTCCTAGAAAAGCTGTTAAAGGCACACCACATTCATTCATTAAATGTCCCAAAATACTGGTCGTCGTCGTTTTTCCATGGGTACCTGCTATAGCTAAACAAAATGTACTTTCTGTTATCAATCCCAAAACCTGAGAACGTTTTAAAACCTGATATGCATTTGCATTGAAATACCTTAATCCTAAATGATTATTTGGGACTGCTGGCGTGTAAACAACAAGCGTCTTTTCAATATCTAAAAAAGAAGCAGGGATATTAGTTACCAAATCTTCAAAATGAACGTCAATACCCAAAGCCACTAAGCCATCTGTTATTTCAGTTTGAGCTTTATCATACCCTGCTACATATTTATTATTAGCATGAAAATAGCGTGCCAATGCACTCATTCCAACACCTCCAATGCCAATAAAATAAATATTATGTATGTTATTTAAATTCATTTTTGTTATTCCCGTACAGGTAGTAATCTGTTATTTTTTATACTGTTATTTTTTTAAAAGTTTTTCTACTTCGTCTGCTATTTGAGTTGTGGCATTTTCCAATGCCATTTTTTTTATGTTGTCTCCCAGTTTTTTTTGTTTTTCTGGCAATGCAATAAGCTGCGAGAACTTGTTTTCAAAATCCACATCTAAATCTGCTTCTTTTATTATCATGGCTGCGTCATTATTCACAATCGCCATAGCATTTTTTGTTTGATGATTTTCAGCCACATTTGGAGACGGAATAAAAATAACTGGCTTGCCTACAATACACAATTCAGAAACCGAACTAGCTCCAGCTCTTGAAATAACAGTATCTGCAGCGGCATAAGCATAATCCATATTGTTCAGAAATTCAAAAACCTGTACATGCTTTGTATTATTATAAATTTTATACTGCTGATAATATAGCTTTCCACATTGCCATATGATTTGAATATTCAACGTATCCAAAAAATCCAACTTATTCTCTATCAATTCATTTATCCTTCCAGCTCCCAAACTTCCTCCCAAAACTAAAAGCGTATATTTTCCATCTTTTAGATTAAAAAACGCTTTAGCTTCAGCTGTTTTACTATCTACATTTAATAAATCCCGACGTACTGGATTTCCTGTTTTTATGATTTTTTCGCTTGGAAAGAAACGCTCCAATCCATCATAAGCTACACATATTTTTTCTGCTTTTTTTGACAATAGTTTATTAGTAATTCCAGGATATGAATTCTGCTCTTGTATTAAACTTGGAATTTTTTTTAATGCTGCCATATATAATAAAGGACCGCTCGCAAAACCTCCAGTTCCAATTGCAACATCTGGCTGAAACGATTTTACTATTTTTCGAGCATTCCACATGCTATTTATAAGCTTAAAAGGAAATGCAAGATTTTTTAAGGTTAGCTTCCGCTGGATTCCAGAAATCCATAATCCTTTAATATCATATCCTGCTTGTGGCACTTTTTCCATTTCCATTCGGTCTTCTGCTCCTACAAAAAGAAATTCAGCATCTGGAAAACGAGATTTCAACTCATTTGCAATAGCAATAGCAGGGTAAATATGCCCTCCTGTGCCTCCACCTGATAATATGATTTTATATGTTTCTTTTTCCGCCACTAATTCACAAATGTTTATTTAAAAAATTTCAAGAGGTTAAATGCCAGCCTTAAAATAGTTTTATCTTTATTATTTAACCCCTCAAATAGTTTCCGATAGAATCTCAAGAGGGTTATCCTCTTTAATTTCCCGTTCTTTAATTTCTTCTCGTTTGGCACTCACACTTAAAATAATCCCTATTGCCAAACACGTCATCCAAATAGATGTTCCTCCACTACTTACCAATGGTAATGTTTGACCTGTTACAGGAAACAACTCTACAGCTACAGCCATATTAATTAATGCTTGAAACACGATAGGTAAGCCAACACCAAGCACTAAAAGCTTACCAAATATGGTATCCGATTTCTGAGATACAATAACAATTCTAAATAACAACCACATATAAAGAATCATAATTGTAAGTCCTCCTATTAAGCCATATTCTTCTATAATAATTGCAAAAATAAAATCTGATGATGATTGTGGTAAAGCATGCTTTTGAATACTTTTACCTGGACCAACACCAAAAACTTTGCCCGATGCTATAGCTATTTTTGCTTTTTCTATTTGATAATCTGCATCTGTATCTTCATTATTTGAATAGTTTTTAATTCTATTCTCCCAAGTAGTCACTTTAACATGCAGCGGACCTGTTGTTAATTTTGCAAACATGACAAAAAATACTAATGCCACTAAGCCCGAACCTAAAATAACTCCTAAATAACGTATAGGATATCCTCCTAAAAAAACCAGAAACAGTACCATTAAAAAGATAATAGCAGCGGTCGAAAAATTTGACGGTAAAATTAAAGCCAGTACTAAAAAAACAGGTATCCAAAGCGGAAGAATAGATTTCTTCAATGTAATATCAATATCTTTGATTTTAGACATATACCGCGCCACATAAACCATAAGCACTACTGAAGCAAAGGTTGATGTTTGAAAAGACACACCCACAATAGGTATTTTAATCCATCTACTAGCACTAGCACCACCCATAACCGTTCCTTGCAACATAGTAATAACCAACAATACTAAAATTATTGGAATCATCACTAAAGACAAGCCCTTAAAATATCTATATGGAATTTTATGAACACCATACATAATAACAAACCCTAAAAACAAATGCATAAAATGCTTTACAAATGAGATAAACGTATTACCATTATGCTTAACATATGCTAGATCACTGGCAGCACTATAAACTGGCAAAAATGAAGCGATAGCCAACAACGCTACTATAGCCCAGATTAACCGATCTCCTTTTATGTTTTTAAATACCGTTTGCATATTACCCGTCCTATTGGACACCTTCCTAAAAGGAAGAAATTGTTTTAATTATACTTTTTATATTTCTTTGCTTCTCCTTGCTTTCACTTTGACAGCGCTTAGCGTAACACACAGAAGAATAACTAATAATTATAAGTTTCTTACTGCATTTTTAAATTGACGACCTCTATCTTCATAGTTTTGAAACAAATCAAAACTTGCACATGCTGGCGACAACAAAACAGCATCACCTGCTTCAGTGATTTTATAGGCAACTTTCACTGCCTCAGCCATAAATTGTGTTTCAACAATAATATCAACCATACCTCCAAACGTTTTCATTAGTTTTTCATTATCCACACCTAAACAAATAATCGCTTTTACTTTTTCATTTACAAAAGAGAATAATTCTTCATAATTATTTCCCTTGTCCTCACCTCCAACAATCCAAACAGTTGGAGCATCCATACTCTCTAAAGCATAATATGTCGCATTTACATTCGTTGCTTTAGAATCGTTTATATATTGAACTTTATTAATCTTTAAAACATGCTCTAAACGATGTTCTACACCTTGAAAGTTTTCTAAACTTTCTCTTATAGTTTGTTTTCTAATTTTCAACAAATGCGAGACTGTCGAAGCAGCCATAGCATTTTTTATATTGTGTTTTCCTTGTAATGTTATATTTGTTGTTGGCATAATTATTTGGTTGTTATTAATTGTTATTTTTATATTATTGTCTTCTAAATACGCACCATTATTATCAATTCGTTTTGTTAATGAAAACGGCAGTAATATAGATTGAACAGGGTTGTTTTTTAAATGATTCACTATAACCATATCATCAGCATCATAAATCAAATAATCTTCTTTAGTTTGATTCATCGCTATTCTGAATTTTGAAGCGATATACGTCTCAAATTGATAGTCATATCTATCTAAATGATCTGGTGTAATATTCGTAAGCACTGCTATATGTGGCTTAAAATCGATGCTATCATCTAATTGAAAACTACTAATCTCCAACACATAGCTATCATAACCCTCTTCCAAAACCTGTTTAGCAAAACTGTCACCTATATTACCAGCCAACCCTACATTTAATTCTTGTTTTAGAATATGATGCGTTAAAGATGCTGTTGTCGTTTTACCATTACTGCCTGTAATCCCAACAATAGTAGCGCTGGTAAATTTTGACGCAAATTCAATTTCTGACACGACTAATATGCCCTTATTACGAATTTGTTTTACCAAAGGAGCTTTATCTGGAATCCCAGGGCTCTTCATCACTAAATCAGCATTCAGAATTTTATCTTCTGAATGTTTTTCATCTTCCCATTCAATCTCATTATGTATAAGAACTTGTTTATATTTTTCTTTGATAACTCCTTTATCAGAAACAAAAACATCATAGCCTTTTTCTTTTCCTAAAAGCGCTGTACCTACTCCGCTTTCTCCTCCTCCTAATATGATTAATCTTTGCTTTGTCATTCCGTTTTCATTTCAAAAGATTCCTGCCTTCGCAGGAATGACAATTATTATCTAATTTTCAATGTTACAATTGAAAGAATAGCTAAAAGAATGCCTACAATCCAAAATCTAGTTACAATTTTACTTTCGTGATATCCTGATTTTTGATAGTGATGATGCAACGGTGACATTTTAAAAATGCGACGTCCTGCACCATATTTTTTCTTGGTATATTTAAACCAGCTCACTTGCATAATTACCGATAGATTTTCTGCTAAAAAGATGCCACACAGCAATGGAATTAACCATTCTTTACGAACTGCAATAGCAATCACAGCTATAATCCCACCAATGGTTAAACTTCCTGTATCTCCCATAAAAACTTGTGCGGGATAGGCATTGTACCATAAAAATCCTATTAATGCCCCAACAAAAGCAGCTATATATATAGTGATTTCTTCAACCCTCGGGATATACATGATATTTAGGTAATCTGAAAAGATGATATTACCAGATACCCAAGCAAAAATCCCCAAGGTTAATACAATAATTGCTGATGTCCCAGCCGCAAGGCCATCAATTCCATCGGTTAGATTGGCTCCATTTGACACCGCTGTAATAATTAAAACAGTGATAAGAATAAAAATTATCCAAGCGTATTTTTCTAAACTCGGACTTATCCAAGTAATCAGATCGGCGTAATCAAACTCATTCCCTTTTACACCAGGAATTGTGGTTTTAGTTGACTTTACTTCTTCTTTGAATAATTTTGAAGGCGAAATGTCTGGGTTTTCTGCCAATAGAATTTGTTGTTGCCCGATAGGTAACTTTTCCTTCATCGTAACATCTTGATGAAAAAACAAGGTCGTCCCAACAATAACACCTAAACCTACTTGTCCTAAAATTTTGAATCGCCCTTTTAAGCCTTCTTTATCATTTTTAAACTTTTTAATATAATCATCAATAAAACCGATAGCTCCCATCCATAGCGTGGTCACTATCAATAAAATGATGTAAATATTTTCTAATTTGGCTAATAACAACACAGGAATTAATGTAGCCAGAATAATAATGATCCCACCCATAGTTGGTGTTCCTGCTTTTTCGTTCTGTCCCGCTAATCCTAAATCTCTAATTGTTTCACCTACTTGTTGCTTTTGCAAAAAACGTATAATGCGTTTCCCATATATTGTTGAAATAAGTAACGACAAAATCATTGCCAAAGCCGCTCTAAAAGTTAAAAAACCAAAGAGTGATGCTCCAGGAAACTGAAACTGTTTTTCTAAATAATCAAATAAGTAATACAACATATTATTTTTGTATTTGCTTTAAAAATTCTTGTACTAGTTTATAATCATCAAAATCAAAGCGTTCACCTTTAATTTCTTGATATGTTTCATGACCTTTTCCTGCTATTAAAATAATATCGTTAGGTCTCGCTAACTGACAGGCCGTTTTTATAGCTTGTTTTCTATCAACAATTGTTAGTGTTTTTTTATAATTCTGAGGCTCAACGCCTTTTTCTATATCTTTAAGAATGTCTTCTGGAATTTCACTACGCGGATTATCACTCGTAAAAATGACTTTGGTGCTTAAAGCTGATGCTATATGCCCCATTTTTGGTCGCTTAGCTTTATCTCTATCACCACCACAACCAACGACGGTTATTAATTCTTCATTTTTAGTTCGAATACTATTAACAGTTTCTAATACATTCTTCAAGGCATCAGGTGTATGCGCATAATCTACTATGGCAGTAATTTTCTCTTTAGAAATCAAATACTGAAAACGTCCACTTACATTATCCAACTCACTTATCAAGCGTAAAATTTCAACCTTTTCTAAACCTAACAATTCTGCAGTAGCGTAGATAGCCAACATATTGTATGCATTAAACCCTCCTATAAGTCGCGACCAAACCTCACTATCATTTATCTTAAGCAAAAGTCCACCAAATTGATTTTCAAGAATTTGAGCCCTATAATCGGCATAGTCTTTTAAAGCATAAGTAAGTTTTCGAGCTTTTGTATTTTGCAACATAACCAACCCGTTTTTATCATCTACATTTACCAATGCAAAAGCGTTCTTTGAAAGCTGATCAAAAAACATTTTTTTTACATCTCTATACTCAGCAAACGTTTTATGATAATCTAAATGATCGTGAGATAAATTGGTAAATATGCCGCCTTCAAAATGCAAACCTTCAGTTCTATATTGATGAATTCCATGAGAGCTTACTTCCATAAAGCAAAACTCAACACCCACAGCATTCATTTCATTTAAATGTCTATTTATAGTTAATGAATCTGGAGTCGTATGTGTCGCTTTATACTCTGTATCGTCAACCATTATTTTAACCGTTGATAACAAGCCCACTTTGTAACCTGCTTTTTTAAATAATTGATACAACAAACTCGCAACGGTCGTTTTCCCATTGGTTCCAGTAACCCCTACAAGCTTCAAGTTTTCGGATGGTGTCCCATAATAATTAGAACTCATAATAGCCAAAGCTTTACTAGAGCTACCTACCTCTATATAAGTAATACCATCAATCAAGTTCTCTGGCATGGCTTCGCACACCACTCCAATAGCTCCATTTTTAATAGCGATATCAATAAAATGATGACCATCTGTAACATTCCCACGAATGGCTACAAACAAATCTCCATTACTAATTTTTCGAGAATCGAAATCAATAGCCCCAATACCAATACCAGTATTACCTGCCACAGCATTAATTGTTACCTTGTATAATATATCTTTTAATAAGATCATGAAGCTTTTAAAACTACTGTTTGATTATTTTTTAATTTCTCACTCTTATTCACAGATTGCGCTTTTATAACACCACTCCCATCAAGTTTCACTTTTATATCCACATCCATATTCTCCAAAAGCGCTAAAGCATCCATTGCTGGCAAACCAACCACATTAGGCATGATTGTTTTATAAGTTCTTGCTGTTTGATAGAAGGCATCATATTCTTTTTCAACAGATGCACTTTTCACTTCGAGTGAATTAATCTCATTTGTTAATGGTGTATCAGTATATATTTTTTGCGCTATTCTTTTAAACACAGGACCAGTCACATCTGCTCCATAATAGCCAATTTCAGTACTTGGATTATGAATTACTACAATGCATGAATATTTAGGATTTTCTACAGGAAAATACCCTGAAAAAGAAGACACATATCTTTTATTTTTCTCCCAGTCTTTCATCCAATATTCAGTTCTTGCAGTCCCTGTCTTTCCTGCCATTGAGAAGTTTTCAGAATACAACTTCTCTCCCGTCCCTCTAACTACAATATTTTTCAAAACCTCTCTTACCTTACCTAAAGTCTCTACCGAACAAATATTCTTCTTAATTATTTCTTTATCGAAAGTTTCAATTTCTTTATCAAATTCTTTTACAGCTTTTAAAAACCTTGGCTTAACAAGCTCGCCATCATTAGCTATTGCATTATAAAAAGCTAGCGTTTGAAGTGGTGTTAACTCTAAATTATAACCATACGCCATTGATGGAAGAGCATTTTTACTCCACTTCTTATCACCTGGCTCTGGAATATCTGGATCTCCTTCACCAATAATAGAAATACCTAAAGGCTTGTTCAACTTCCATTCTTTAATTCTGTCTATAAATTTTTTAGGATTACCCGAATAATGTTCATCTATTATAGTAGCTAAACCTATATTTGAAGAAACTTCCATCGCACGAGCTGCTGAAATTTTCCCATACCCTCCATAATGAGAATCATGTATATACCTACCGTAAAATAGTTTTCTTCCTTTTTTAGTATCCACAATTGTGGATGTATCAATAACCTTATCCTCTAAGGCAGCCATAAATGCCATGACCTTAAACGTAGAGCCTGGTTCATGACTCTCTCCTACAGCATAATTTAATTTTTCGTAATACCTCCCTTTACTAGTTCTGCCAAGATTCGAAATAGCTCTAATTTCTCCTGTTTCAACCTCCATAACCACAACACAACCATGCTCTGCTTTATATTTATCTAACTGCTTTAAAAGCGCATGATGTGCAATATCTTGAATATTAATATCTATAGTCGTATATACATCATATCCATCTTTTGGCTCTATCTGATTAAAATCCGTAAGTGGCTTCCATTTATTTTTTCCAATTTTCTGCTTAAGACGTTTACCATCAGTACCTCTCAAGTATTTCGCGCCAAAAGCCCCATCAATACCTGGTCTGGTTACGTTGCCTTCATCATCAAAACGCTCATAACCAATGGTTCGACGAGCAATATTCCCCATAGGAAACTCTCGCTTTGTCTTTTGCTCAACAATTAATCCACCAGAAATAGCACCACGCTCTAATAGCGGAAAATTTCTAAACCGAACATAGTCGGTGTAATTAATATTTTTAATCAATAAGTAATATTGATTCTTATTTAAACGGGCCCTCCTTATTTCTTTTTCATAATATTTTGACGGTTTACCTAAATATCCTGAAAGAGAATCACATAATGGCTTTATAAATTCTTCAAAAGTTTTTTGTTGAGATGTTACCGCATCTATAGCAATATTATATTTTGGAATTGATGTTGCCAACAGACTTCCATCATTTGCATATACATTACCCCTATTAGCAGGTATTGTTATATCCTGAATATCTCTTTTATCAACTAAAGCGCGATATTTATCTCCTTGCAAATACTGAATACTTAACAATTTAAACATCACAGCAAGCCCGAAGACGAACATACATCCTGTTATAAAATACAATCGGTTCAATATGCCTTTTTCGTTTACTGCCAAGGGCTTACTTTAATTTTGAGATTTAACTTTTATTTTCTTAGGCGGAATCACCGAGGGTGACAAACCTTTTTTTTTCATTTTACTTATTACTGCCGACTCCATTTTAAGCCTCATAAGTCGAGAACGCCCATCTACAAATGCTGACCGCATCTCTTTGACTTCATTTTTTAATCGAGCTATTTCATACACTTTCCTATCTGCACTATGCGAACTCGCTATCATTATAATTGCCAAAACAGAAACAAAAATGATGAACCTCCAATTTTTAAAAGAGTCATCACTAACTAAGAAAGTCCCTTTTAATATGTTGTAGATATTTTTTTTCATTCCTCTTTGTCTCTTTAAGACATCTCTCCAAAGGAGAGAGTTCTATTATTTTTATTTATAATTTTTAAAGTTTTTCTGCAATTCGCAATTTTGCACTTCTAGCCCTGCTGTTTGTTTTTATCTCCTCTTTTGAAGGAACAATCAAACCATTTACTTTTTTCAATGGCACTTCAAAATTCCCAAACATATCGCGCTCTGGTTCTCCTTCAAACATCCCATTTCTAATAAAGCGCTTCACTAGCCTATCTTCCAACGAGTGATAGGATATAAAACTTAATCGCCCTCCTTTAAATAAAATCTCTGGCGTTTGCCCCAAAAACTCCTTTAAAACTTCAATTTCCTGATTCACTTCTATTCGAATGGCTTGATAAATCTGAGCCAATACTTTATTTTCATGCCGTGGTGGCAAAAACTTCTTTAATACTCCCTTTAACTGCTCACTTGTTATTATAGGCTCTGTTTTTCTATACTCAACAATCAACCTGGCCATTGCTGGTGCCGAACGCAATTCTCCATACTGAAAAAACACCTGCTTTAAGCGCTCTTCTTCATATTCATTCACGACATGAAAAGCAGACAAATCATTTTGCTGATTCATTCGCATATCCAGATTTGCTTCAAAACGCGTAGAAAACCCACGTTCCGCAACATCAAATTGATGAGAAGAAACACCAAAATCAGCCAAAACCCCATCAACTTGTTTAACACCATGAAATCGCAAAAAACGTTTTACATATCTAAAATTTTCATGAATCAATGTAAACCGAGGGTCGTCAATTGCATTTTCTAAAGCATCTTCATCTTGATCAAAAGCAAACAATTTTCCATGTTCACCAAGCCGACTTAATATTTCCTTACTGTGACCACCACCGCCAAATGTCACATCCACGTAAACACCATCTGCTTTGATATCCAAACCATCTACGGTTTCTTTTAATAATACAGGGTTATGATATTCCATTGTCATCGTCATCTTGTCCCATTACTTCTTCAGCTAAATCTGCAAAATCAACAGCAGCATCATCAATGGCTTGTTCGTATAAATCTTTATCCCATATTTCGATAATATTTATAGCCGAGGCCACAACTATATTTTTCGAAATATCAGCAAATACCGTTAAGTCCTTTGGGATTAACAAACGCCCATTAACATCGATATCCACCATTTTCGCTCCCGCAGTAAACCTGCGAATAAAATCGTTATTCTTCTTTTTAAACTTATTGAGCTTATTCATTTTTTGCATTAAAATCTGCCATTCGCCCATAGGGTACAACTCCAAACACTTTTGAAACACAGAACGACGCAACACAAAACCATCGGCCAAAATAGAAGACAACTGCTTTTTTAAAGAAGCTGGCATCATTAACCTACCCTTTGCATCTACTTTGCAATCGTATGTCCCTGTTATTAAGTCCAAAACGGTTTATTGAAGTTTTAACGTTTAAGTTTCAAATATATTGAAAAATACACCACTTTTTACCACTTTATACCACTTTGTTGATAATTTTTCGATTAAATGAAGATTAAAACCGATTTTTTACTAAAAAAAAGACCTTTAATGCTTACCATCAATATGTTAAAGGCAAGAATTTAATAACACATATTTTATCAACATTCCTTTTAGAAAGTTTTATTTTTGCCAGATAATTTAAATGGTTAAAATATGAATGAATTAACTATATTTGTTTTTAATGCAATGACCAACTAATAATGATGTATCGTTTAAAAAAAGAAAAAGAATACAGCTATTTTGAAGCTGGAGAAGGTACACCTATTGTGGTATTACATGGTCTTATGGGAGGGCTTAGTAATTTTAATGATGTCTCAAATTTTTTTAGCACGAATGGCTATAAAATTATTATTCCTGAATTACCTGTATACAGCATGTCCTTGCTAAAAACCAATGTAAAAAGCTTTGCTAAATACCTACATGACTTTATTGAATTTAAAGGTTTTGATGAAGTCATTTTATTAGGAAATTCTCTTGGCGGTCATATAGGCCTATATCATACAAAACTATACCCTGAAAAAATAAAAGCACTTATTATTACTGGTAGCTCTGGACTATACGAAAGTGCTATGGGAGGTGGTTATACGAAACGTAGCGATTATGAAGTCATAAAAAAGAAGGCACAAGATGTTTTTTATGACCCAGAAGTTGCTACCAAAGAAATTGTTGATGAAGTTTATGAAACTGTAAATGATCGTAATAAGCTTATAAAAACACTAGCCATTGCCAAAAGCGCCATAAGACACAATATGGCCAGCGATTTACCCAATATGAATATACCAACGTGTATTATTTGGGGTAAAAACGATACTGTTACCCCCCCAGAAGTTGCCGAAGAGTTTAATGAGCTTTTACCAGACTCTGATTTATTTTGGATAGATAAATGTGGTCATGCCGCTATGATGGAACATCCCGAAGAATTCAATACCATTCTTCAAGGGTGGTTTAATAAAAGAGGCTTCTAAATTTAGAAATCTGTTAAATCAAATTTTATTACAAAACTAAGTTCAATTAATAAGGTTTCCTACTTCTCGGAAACGACAAAAAATGAAAATTAAGTCTGCCGAATTTATAATGAGCAATTCAGATGTTGCTAAGTGCCCTAAAAGCATGTTACCAGAATATGCCTTTATTGGTAGAAGTAATGTTGGAAAATCGTCACTTATAAATATGTTGACTAGTCGAAAAAGCCTAGCCAAAACATCGGGAAGGCCTGGAAAAACACAACTAATAAATCATTTTTTAATTAATAAAAATTGGCACCTGGTAGATTTACCAGGCTATGGCTATGCACGTGTTTCTAAAAGCGCTAAAAAAGTATTTCAAAAATTTATAACACAATATTTTGCACTTCGCGAACAACTTGTTACCGCATTTGTTTTAGTAGATATTAGACACAATCCACAACCTATAGACTTAGAGTTTATGCAATGGTTGGGAGAAAATGGGATTCCGTTTTCTATTATCTTTACTAAAGCAGATAAGCTAAAACCCAAGGCTATTGACAATCATGTAGAAGCTTATAAAGCCATTCTTTTGGAAACCTGGGAGGAGATACCCAATTATTTTATAACATCATCATCAAAAGACATGGGAAAAGAGGATGTTTTAGGATATATAGATTCTTTGAACCTAAATATGAAAACAGATTAGTTTTCAAAATAAACTTTACGAATATCAATATCCAAAACCTAAACACCTGGTCTACAACCTAATGCATCAAGATTATAATATTGTTCAGGAATGAATTTCATTCTTAAATAATAATGATCCTGAAGAAAGACACCTTATATTATTGAAAGCCCAACCTGAACTCTTAAAAGAGTTCACTTACACAAAATTGCTAGCTATATTGTAATTTACTCCAGAATCTTTCAGCAGGAGTAGAAAAAGAGTTTTATTAAATGATAAAACAAAAAAATACTCTTAGATTATTTTAAAACAGGCTTATTCTGTTTTTCTCGAAAATTAACCAACACCAAAAGACTTAATAACCCGATTACCATTTCAACAATTGTAGCTATAATTAAGGATTCCGAAGGCATTCCATCAATAATGATACTAAAGATACGAGAAACCCCATAAGAAAGATAAAACAGACAAGTTAACACTACAGAAGCAAATGTTAACTTAGCAATAAAGACTCCTAACAGAACTAACACGCTTACAACTAATATAGCTCCTCCTGAAGCCCTCATTTCGCTTAAAAGACTAACATTACCCCTAAGGTCAATACCTGCAGAAGCTTGAAAACTAACAGGTATAAATAATAGTGAGCCTCCTATAATAATTCCAATAATACCCGAAATAACTAATAGTGATTTAACTAATTTTGATTTTTCCATTTTTATAATTTGAATTAACAATGCAAAGATGTTATTAGAAAAATGAAAAAACCTTGACTTAAGATAAGAAAGCACCTGTTATACAAAGTGAAAATCTCTGAACGTTATTTTTTAAAGTCACAAAAAAATTAAATTTTTTTTCTCTATATTTTGTATTTATCGAGCAACTCGTCACTGCGCTTGTTCTTGGTAAACATTTCAATATTAATGCTACCAACTATGTAACATTATTTCTCTTACAACAAACCTTATTTTTTTTAATCGACAAACTACTTCCTTTTTTAACAAAACCGCAATAAAAAACCCATTTGTGGTACAAATCATTAAAAATATATCATACAAACCCTACGGTTTTATGTTATTTTTATACGAAAGAAAAAACTTTGATTTAAAAAAGTAAATTCTTACCCAAATCTTAACTAAACAATATTCTTTATGTTAAAAACTATTTACAAATTAGCAAAAAAACCAAGTGTTCTTGGTTTGAATTTTTTTCTATTATCATTTATGATAATGAGCTCCCAAACTGTATTCGCTCAGTATACACTTGTTAATGCCAACAATACAGGCCAGGTATATCAAGGAACAGCTCCAGCAGGTACAGGCAACGTAACCGACATCCGTAATAAACTTTTTGATGCAGGCCTACCCAATGCGGTAGTAAACACAAGGTTAACACAAGGTGATTTTGCAAACAATATAGCACAAACAGATGCTATGAAAGAAACCGCAACAGCCTTAGCTAACAGACTCGCCACATATACGGGCTCTGGCACAATTATAAACGCTTCTAATCTCGAAAGTCAGCGAAATGCTATTGCTGGGAATGGAGGTACATTTATTTTCAGAGGTACTATTAATCTAAATACAGGAAACAAACTAATTAAAGTTGGGTCTAATACCACAATATGGGTAGATGGCACTATTAATTATACTGGTCCAATACTACCTGGCACCATTCCTGACGAGTATTCGGTAAGTGATGTGCTTCGGGGTGTATTCGAAGTTAAAGGTTCGAATGGGAATAACAAAACTAATGTGAAATTTTTTGGAACCAAAAGAAGCAAAATAAATGGCAATAAAAGAGTTGCTGGGATTTATTCTAAACGGGCTACTAATTTAATTGTAGAAGGTATCAATTTTATTACTTGTAGAAATGTACTTTTTATAAATAATACTTATGGACAAAACTCAAGACTAGAGGCTAACTATATCTATGACTGTGCCAGAAGAGCTATTCACCTAAAAGCTTCTAATAATACATTGGTAAAAAACAACTTAATGGTTAAATGCGATGTAGATGGTGTTGATATGGACGCCTACGTAAATGGAATTAAGTGTATTAAAAATGTAGCGTTCGATGCTGGAAGTCGCTGGCAATATTGGACCGAGATCGCTGCAAAAAATTGTATAACAGATGGTAATATTGGAATACATATCCGTAACGGAGATGGAGGTTTCCAAGAAAACGGAAGCGAAACCGCCAGACCCAATGAACCTCCAACTCAAAATAATTCTTGGATCAACAATCATGTTTTCTATGCCAATGATGCCAATAGTTACCGTCAAGGGTTCTCTTTTCATCCAAATAGAAAAATTGACCGACCATCAACTACATTCAGAAATAATATAGTATGGTACACAAATTCTAATGCCTATAAAAACAATCCCAAAACAGATGACTTGAGCATCTTAAATGATGTATACTATAACTTATACGATTCTAGTACGCCACCTCCAAACAGCAACACCATTTCAATAGCTAATTCGACTGCTAGTATTACCCCTGGAGAAGACCTTAGTGTTACCGTTAATTACACTTCCGCAGGTCAAAATGAAGTAGTCGCTATCGTGACCAGCCCCACTGGAACATGGTTAAACAATGACAAACAGACTATCTCAGGAGGGTCAGGTTCAGTAACTCTAAATGTTAGCCAAGCAACAAATTGGGCTGTTGGAAACAATTATAAATTAGAAGTTATGATTCGTCCTGTGAACGGTTCTTATAATGACAAGCTCAATTCTAAAACCACAAACTTCAACGTAGCCAATACGATTACCAACAATATAACCATAGCCAATTCTCCTGCCAATATAGCACAGGGACAAAATGTTAACGTAACCGTCAATTACTCATCAATAGGTCAAAATGAAGTGGTAGCCATTGTAACCAGTCCGACTGGAACTTGGTTAAGAAATGCAAAACAGACCGTTTCTAATGGGCCAGGTACAGTGACCCTATCTGTTAATCAACCAACAAACTGGGCTATAGGAAATGACTATAAATTAGAGGTCATGATTCGTCCTGCGGGAGGCTCTTATAACGACAAGCTTGACTCAAAAACTACAACATTTAATGTGAATAATTCTTTAACTGGCAGATCTGCCGTTAAGGGTAATATTGCTGTAAAGGAAAGCAAAATCCTAATGTATCCTAATCCATTAAGAAATGGAAGGCTTAATCTAAATTTAACAGGTGTTAGCGATAATAGTTCGGTAAGCGTTTATGACATCAAGGGTGCAATAATAACAACTCGCAAAGTTAAAACAGACAAAATGTCTTTTAATTCTAGCCTATTTAAATCTAAAGGCGTATATCTTTTCCGAATTCACGATGCTGAGTCAAAAGAACCTATAGTATTAAAATTGATAGTCCAATAAACAAACTATCTATTAAAAACAAAAGGCCGCTCTGTTTGGAGTGGCTTTTTCCTTTTAAAACGATTTCATATCTGTAAAAGTTAGTAATATATAGTACTAAACTTTAGATAAAATAAGAAATGTATTTGTATCACTAAAAACCATTAATTGATCCAATAACTTTTGTAAACTTAATTGATTTTTCACAACAACCTTTAAGTGTATATTTTGACTACCTGTTATTCTATGCGCTTCTTTAATTTCTCGAAAGCTCTTTATCTTTTGAAGGATATGTTTTAATTGACCTGGAAAAACTTTTAACAATATAAAAGCTTCTAAATCATTTCCAAGTTTTTTATGATCTAGTTGAATACTATACTTTTGAATAACTCCAAATTCTTCTAATTTTTGCACTCGCTCCCTGACTGCTGATGAAGACAAATTTATTTTTCTTCCTAAATCGGCAAAAGATAATCGTGCATTATCTTTTAATATATCAAGTAATTGTTTATCTAAACTATCTACCATTGAATCAACTTTTATTTACACAAAAAAACTTTTTTTCAATCGCAAATATAAATAAACACCAATTAATCAGTTTCACATTTCACAAATTAGAATATATCTTTGTGTCAAAATAAAAAACATGAGCATATTATTAATCTTTGAAAATAAAGACGCTAAACCATGGGCAGATACGTTAAGAGCAAAATTACTCCATACAACTATTGAAATATATCCAAATGTAAAAGATAAGATGTCTGTCGACTTTATAGTATGCTGGAAGCCGAACAAAAATGTATTTAAGCAATTCCCTAATATAAAGATCATCCAATCTGTAGGAGCTTCTATTGACCATATAACAAACTCTCAAATTATTAATAAAAACAACATAATTACTCGGATAATTGACAAAAAATTATCAAACGATATGTGGGAGTTTTTAATCACAACCGTATTATCAGAACTAAAAAACACTAGGACTTATTTAACACAAAAAACAAACAAGAATTGGCAACAACATAATTATCGATCAATCAACAATACTACTATTTCAATTTTAGGTCTAGGAAATATTGGAGCTTATGTAGCTGAAAAATTTGCTCAAATTGGCTTTAATGTAAAAGGCTGGAGTCATTCTAAAAAGCACATTTTAAATGTTGAGAGTTTTAGTGGAGATGATGAACTCCATGAATTTTTAAAGGCTTCAGATTTTTTAATTAATATTTTACCCTTAACAGATAAAACAAAAGGTATTTTAAATAAAAACAATCTTCAAAAATTACCTAAAAACTCTTTTTTAATTAATGTCGGTAGAGGAGAACATTTAGTGGAAACTGATTTAATTAATTTACTTAATACTTCCATGATTTCTGGAGCTTTACTAGATGTTTTTAGAGTAGAACCTTTACCTAAAGAACATCCGTTTTGGAATCATCCAAAAATCCAGATAACACCACATATTGCAAGCTTAACAAATATTGAAAATGCCACCGAACAAATTACAGAAAATTACAGGCGTTATTTGAATAACGAAGCACCATTAAACATAGTCTCATTAAAAAAAGGTTATTAAAATTATGAATACTAAATTTCATCTTGCTTTTAAGGTAAAAGATATTAAAAATACCATTAAATTTTATCACAGTATTTTAGGCTGTGAATTAGGAAGACAAACAGAACATTGGGTAGATTTTAATTTTTTTGGGCATCAACTTTCTGCTCATGTATCGAACAACATGCCAACGTTAGATTATTGCGGAAAAGTAGAAAATCTTAAAGTACCTATCCCCCATTTTGGTTGTATTTTGGACACCAACACCTTTAAAGGCATAGAAAAGAGACTAAAACATCATAAAGTAGACTTTATTATTAGACCACAAAAAAGATATGAAAATAAAAAAGGAGAACACCTAACTATGTTTATTTTAGACTTTAGCAATAACCCCATAGAGTTTAAAAGTTTTGAGAATAATGGGAACCTTTTTAAGTAGTAATTGCTAACCTTCTACTATTTATTAAATTTACTAAGAATAAGCTTTAAATATTTATCAATTCTTTACATCCAAAGCATCCCTAAGTGCATTACCAATAAGCATAAATGCCATAACCAAACTCATAATGCAAAGCCCTGGTATAATTGCCAAAAAGGGTTTACCTAGTATAATATAGTTATAATGATCTTTAATCATTGCCCCCCAACTCGCCATAGGTGGTTGTGCTCCAATACCTAAAAAACTAAGACCACTTTCTATTAAAATAGCACCTGCAAAATTAGCTGCAGAAATTACTATCACTGGCGCCATTATGTTAGGTAAAATATGTTTGGTAATAATTCTGAAATTATTAAAACCCAAGGCTCTTGCAGCGGTTACATACTGCATTTCTTTAGCGCTAATTATTTGCCCACGCACCACTCTAGCCACCTCAACCCACATGGTAAGCCCAACAGCGATAAATACTTGCCAAAAACCTTTCCCCAATGCCAAGGTAATAGCAATAACGAGTAGTAAGGTTGGAATTGACCAGGTCACATTAATAATCCACATAATAACGGCATCGACTTTACCACCAAAATAGCCTGCAATACTCCCCATAAAAATACCGATAAGTAATGAGATAAAAACAGCTACAAACCCTATAAAAAATGATATTCTTGCGCCTACTAATACGCGACTTAACAGATCTCTTCCGTATTTATCTGTTCCAAAAAGGAAACGCTTTTCTTTTATATAATTTTTTACATTATTGTTTAAAAAAACACTTAACGAAATTGTTTTTTCAACTCCTTCTAAACCATCAGATGCATATTCCTTATACATAAGCATATCCTCCTTTACCGAATATTCTGAAATAGGAATTTCGGTATCGGTATTTTTCTTTCCAAAGAAAACTTCACCCAACCAACTTTGATTGGTCTCTAATTGTGATGGAATTGTTAGCATGTCCACTTCAAAACCAGGCTGTTTAGAATGAATTGACAAATGCATCTGGTTAGCATACTGTGAATTATCGGGCGCAAAAACATAAGCGAAAACAGATACTAAACCAACAACTATGATAAAACAAAAACTAAAAACGCCCCAAAAATTCTTTTTAAACTTTTGGAGCGCTAATTGTTTTAATGAGTTTGATTTATGACTCATAAATAAACTTTATTTTCTTACTGTAGTAGATGCTACTTTTTTAATAGGGTACGCTGTTTTTAAATCTACCAACACATTAAGTGCTTCTTCTATATAAACGTCTTGACTTAAAATTTTGTGCCAACGTTCCCGCTTTTCTTTTAGGTCTGTTGTATCGTTTTTAAAGAGTGATTTCTCATAATCATGAGACTGGAAAGTTAAATTTGTTTGATAATCAGATATAGCATCAAACTTTTTAGATTCTTCTTCATTTAAATCCAACTTTGCTTTATATGTTTTATAATTTAATGAAAAAACCGTCTCGTCTATTTTTGTTTTTACCCATCTAGCATTTTCTTCAATAAGTTTTAACTGCTCATTGCTTACCATACGTTCTTTACTTCTCCTTACAGTTTCATTATAATCAAAATAAGATTCCCAAGGCGTAAAATCTGCAGCATCAATTTCATCCCATGGTAATGGGTTATCTTTATCTTTTTCTCCAACATCTATAAAACTAAAACGTCCTGGGACTTTCACGTCACTTTTAACACCTTCAAGCTGTACCGAACCACCGTTAATTCTATAATACTTTTGAGTTGTCAAAGCTAAAGCTCCTAAATCATCACTTGTATTACCTCTTAACATTTTATTTAAATTAATAACATTTTGAACAGTTCCTTTTCCATAAGTTTGCTTACTACCTATAATGATGGCTCGTTTATAATCTTGCATAGCAGCTGCCATAATTTCGGATGCGGATGCTGAAATTTCATTAACTAAAATAACTAAAGGACCATCCCATGTAATAGACTTATCTACATCTTCTAAAACTTCTTTGGGTTCACGAGTAGAGCGTACTTGAACTACAGGCCCTTCTTTTATAAATAGACCAGCCATATCCACAACTGTAGGCAATGACCCACCGCCATTATTACGTAAATCTAAAACCAAACCTTCCATTCCGTCAGATTTTAACCGCTCAATTTCACTCTTTACATCTTTAGCTGCATTTATATTTTTATAATCTTGAAAATCCACATAAAAAGCAGGTAAATTAATTACTCCAAATTTTTTGCTTCCTTTCTCCACTATCGAGGACTTAGCATAGGTTTCTACAAGCTCTACAACATCTCTTGTAATTTCTATATCCTTAACAGTACCATCTACTTTCTTCACAGTTAATGTCACTTTAGTTCCTTCAGGGCCTTTTATATACTTTATGGCATCGTTTATACGCATACCAACTATATTTACAGGAAACTCTTCATCTTCTTGCTTTACTTTCAAAATAACGTCTTCAACTTCAAGCTTTCCACTTCTCCAAGCTGGTCCTCCTGAAATAAGTTCTACTATCTTTATATAATCCATTCTTTTTTGTAACCTAGCTCCAATACCTTCTAATTTTCCAGACATACGCTGGTCGAAATCTTCTTTACCTCTAGGTGCCAAATAATAAGTGTGCGGATCAAACTCTTCTACAATAGTATTTACATAGATAGCAAACCAATCTCCACGTTGTAGATCATCAATATTGTCATTAAAATAAATATCAATAGAGTTTAAAGTAGCTTCACGAGCTTCTCTTTCTATTTGATCATCTGTTTTCATTACGTATGATGGATCTTTTTCTTTTGCGTCTTTTTCTTGCTCAATGATATCATCGTAATTAGAAAGTGTTGAGAATTTAAGTTGTTTTCTCCAACGCTCTTTCATTTCCTTTTTGTTTTTTACAAATTCTCTATTATCGTTATCTGTATCAAACACTTCATCTATTGTGTAATCAAATGGTTCTGATAAAACTTCTTTATAAATCTTTTTTGCCTCCTCGATACGTTTTAACATACGTTCATGCACGACATTAAAAAATGTGACCTCTGGCTCTTCAGCTTTAAGTTGGTTATCAAGAAAATATTTATACTTCTCAAAATCCCTATAATCAGACTCATAAAAATAACGTTTCACGGGATCTAAAACTTCTATATAATCTGAAAATAATTCGGAAGAAAATTCGTCATTCATTGCAATAGGATCAAAATGACCCTCCTTTAAAACAAATGTTATAATTCTTATTAGTAGTTTATCTGGGTCTGGATCGCTGAATTTTTTCGTAGTAAAACTACATGATCCAAATGCTAACAGCAATAAAAGTGACAAAATTTTATAATTCCTTTTCATAATTTTTCTCATCTATTAATATTTAATTACTCATATTAAAGCAAAACATATTTTTTCACTAAAATAGGGAAAAAACCATGCCAATATAATCAATTGCAACTAATTTTTTGTTAAACTAAAGAAATTAACCATTTACTGGCGAAATTGTGTATTTTAGCGATTACATAGCGCTATTAAATGACAGAAAAACCACTCATATTAGTTACAAACGATGATGGCATTAATGCACCAGGTATTAGGACATTAATTTCTATTATGAATACCATTGGTGATGTGGTGGTGGTTGCACCAGACAGCCCGCAAAGCGGCATGGGGCATGCTATCACTTTAGACTCTACACTTTACGCTGAACGTGTGTATTTAGACAATGGTCCACAAATTGAGTACAGCTGTTCTGGAACGCCTGCCGATTGTGTAAAATTAGCGATTAGAGAATTATTAGACCGAAAACCCGATCTTTGTGTTTCTGGAATTAATCATGGCTCAAATTCATCTATAAATGTTATTTATTCTGGCACAATGAGTGCGGCCATTGAAGCTGGTATTGAAGGCATTCCTGCTATTGGTTTTTCGTTGCTTGATTATACATGGAATGCGAATTTTGAGGCATCGAAAACATACGTAAAAACGATTACCAGACAGGTCATAAATAATAGTTTGCCCAAAGGCATTGTTCTAAATGTTAATGTCCCCAATATTTTGAAAAAAGATATAAAAGGTATTAAAATTTGCAGGCAAGCTAAAGCGAATTGGGTTGAAGAATTCGACAAACGTAAAAATCCACAAGGGAAAGATTACTATTGGCTTTCTGGAAAATTTGTTAATTTAGATGGAGGTGAAGACACCGATGAATGGGCTTTAGAACAAGGCTATGTTTCTGTAGTACCTATTCAATTTGATTTAACAGCACATCAATGCATTAAAAATTTAAAGACTTGGAATTTAAATGATTAAAAAAGATATTTTTATTGGAATTTTTGTTGGCCTGATAACTAATATAATTGGTTTATTTTTTTCAGCAACATTTCTAGGACAAGGCGATGATTTTGTTACAGTTATCAAAGCTGCTGCTAGTGAAGGATTTTTAGGAAAATTAATAAGTCTAGGTGCTATTTTAAATTTAATAGCTTTCTTTATTTTTATAAGAAAAAAACAAGATTATAGAGCGAGAGGTGTTTTATTGATTACTGTTTTTATTGCTGTTTTTACATTTATTTTTAAACTTTTTTAATAACATTTTATCTCCTCGAGCGCAGTCGAGAGGTGCATAAAGTAAACTTTAAGAAAAGGTCTCAACTGCGTTCGACCTGTCCTATTTAGAAAATGAAATATTACATTTTAGCAGGAGAAGCATCTGGTGATTTACATGGTTCTAACCTTATGAAAGCATTATTAAAAGAAGATGTTAATGCAGACATCAGGTTTTGGGGTGGCGATCTTATGCAAGCAACTGGAGGCACTTTAGTAAAACACTACAAAGAGCGTGCTTTTATGGGATTCACTGAAATTATCATGAATCTATCTAAAATTTTTAAGCTTATTTCATTTTGCAAAAGTGATATTAAAACCTTCAACCCAGATGTTGTTGTTTTTATTGACAACTCAGGTTTTAATTTACGTATAGCCAAATGGGCAAAACAGCACAATTTTAGAACTAATTATTATATTTCTCCTCAAGTTTGGGCATCTAGAGCCAGTAGAGTAAAAGCCATAAAGCATGATATTGATGCTATGTATGTCATTCTACCTTTTGTCAAACCTTTTTACAAAAAATATGATTATGATGTAACCTTTGTTGGACATCCATTAATTGATGCTATTGCTAATCGTGAACAGGTTGACGAATTTAAATTTCGAAAAACCTACAACTTAGATAACAAACCTATTATTGCATTATTACCAGGAAGCAGAAAACAAGAAATAACAAAAATGCTATCGGTGATGTTAAGTCTGGTTGATAATTACCCAGATTATCAGTTTGTAATTGCTGGTGCTCCAAGTCAAGATTATAGTTTTTATGAAACTTTTATAAAATCCCAGAATGTTAAATTCATTTCTAATGAAACATATGATTTATTAAGTGTTTCAACTGCCGCTTTGGTAACATCTGGAACAGCAACTTTAGAAACGGCCTTGTTTAAAGTGCCTCAAGTAGTTTGTTATAAAGGAAGTACTATATCATATCAAATTGCAAAAAGAATCATTACCTTAAAATTTATTTCTTTAGTTAATTTGGTGATGAACAAAGAAGTCGTGACTGAACTTATTCAAAGTGATTTCAATAAAAAAAGACTTCAGCAAGAGTTAGACAAAATTTTAAGCCCAGATATACGCCAGAAATTATTTTTAGAATATTATGAGTTGGAAAAGGCTTTAGGAGGCAAAGGAGCTAGTGAAAAAACAGCTAAGCTTATTTATGGTAATCTAAACTAAAATCATAAGGCAACTTCTAGTAGAACTAAGGATAAAGACTTAACTTGATTCTTTATTAACTAACAAAATCATCTTATTTTCGATGAAATGTTTTCGATTGATTCTTAATTATTAAAATGAATCGATCACTTACGCTCCTGTTAATCAAATAAAAACAAAAACACCCCCTAAACTAACAAAATCAACTAACTAAAAATAAAAAGCATTTGTATCTTATTTTATTATAAATTTACATTTAGTAACCCAAACCTACTTTATTTAAATACATGCAAAGAGCAATCATTATTCTTTTAATAATTATAAGCTTCACTAGCTGCAAATCTTCAAAACGAGCTAAAAGCAAAAAAGAAACTTCCTCGGTAATAATTAGTAAAAAAACAAAAAAAGAAGCAACTACTTATAAAAGCTCCACACGTTCTAAAAAAGCATCCAAAGCAGATAATATTATTGACTATGCAAAACAATTTAAAGGTGTTCGCTATAAATGGGGAGGTACTACAAAATCAGGAATGGATTGTTCTGGTTTAGTTTTTGAGTCCTTCAGAGCTCATGACATCACTTTACCTAGAATATCAAGAGATATAGCAAAAAAAGGCAATAAAATTTCATTAAAAAAAGCAAAGGAAGGCGATTTACTTTTCTTTAAAACTGGTAGAAATAGAAGAAACAGTATTAATCATGTTGGTCTAGTTATAAAATCTAATGCTGGAGTTATTACTTTTATACATGCTACAACCAGCAGAGGCGTTATTGTATCTAAACTTTCTGAAAATTACTGGAAATCTGCATTTATTGAAGCTCGTAGAATACTGTAAGATATTTCATATATTGCAGCTATATGCAATTAATGAATTTTACTATAATTAAATTAACGATTTGCCTGGTTATAGGGATTGTTATTGGCTATTTATTTAACGTGCCTTTAAGTCTATCTTTATGCATAACAACTTCTCTTTTAGTCCCCTTATTTGTATTTTACTTCATTGCAAAGAAACGATTTATTAAAACTCGTTGGTTTGGTTTATTTTCTTTTTTAATGATGATTAGTATTGGCGTGTTAACAGTAAGCTTCCATAACGAAAAAAACTTTTCTAATCATTATACAAATCAAATATCAATAGAAAACAATACTTTAAAAACGATTACATTTAGAATTAGAGATGTTTTAAAAACTGGAAAATTCCATAATAAATATGTTATAGAAATTTTAGAAATTGATGATACTAAAGTAACAGGAAAAACTCTTTTAAACATTAAAAGAGATTCATTAGCCTCATCGGTTCTAAAAGTTGATGACATATTTATAAGCAAAATAACCTTTAAAAGTATAACACCCCCACTAAACCCTCATCAATTTAATTACAAAACCTATTTAGAAAAAAAATATATTTACCACCAATTATTTATTTCTAATCGGTCTCTATTAAAAGTAAGTTCAAATACCCATTCCTTATTCGGATTAGCTAGTAACATTCGCGAATCTATTAACTCAAAATTAAAATCTTACTCTTTTAAACTTGATGAACTTGCTATAATCAATGCTTTAATATTAGGGCAACGACAGGACATAAGCGATTCTGTTTATAACAGCTATGTAAATGCTGGTGCCATCCATATTCTGGCTGTATCGGGTTTACATGTAGGCATTATTTTAATTATTTTAGGTTTAATATTTAAACCTATTGAAAACTTTAAACATGGAAAACTTATAAAAACGATTTTGCTCGTAATTTTTTTATGGTGTTTTGCACTTATCGCTGGATTATCGGCATCAGTTACCAGAGCAGTCACTATGTTTAGTATCATAGCCATTGCTATGAACTTAAAAAGGCCCACCAATATACATAACACTTTAGCGATATCTATGTTCATAATATTGTTATTTAAGCCTTTATTCTTATTTGATGTTGGTTTTCAGCTAAGCTATTTGGCTGTCTTTTCTATTATTATTGTAGATCCGCTTATATATAAAAAGTGGAAACCAAAAAATAAGGTCATTGATTTTTATTGGCATACATTCACAGTTACGCTTTCTGCCCAATTGGGAATCATTCCCTTAAGCCTTTATTATTTTCATCAATTTCCAAGTCTATTTTTCATCTCTAATTTAGTAATCATACCTTTTTTAGGACTCATTTTAGGTCTAGGAATACTTGTTGTTTTGCTAGCTATTTTAGGCTTACTTCCTCAGTTTATAGTAGATATTTACGGACGTATCATTAGTTTAATGAATGATTTTATTGCATGGATTTCAAGACAAGAGGTATTCTTACTAAAAGAGATTGCCTTTAGTCTTTTATATGTTTTAGCAGCTTATCTGGTTATTATTTCACTAATAAGACTTTTAAAAAAATGGCATTATTCTAATTTGAAGTATATCTTAATTACGACTGTAATTTTTCAGAGTGTCATTATTTATACCAACTATAATAAGTCTAAAAATGAATTTATCATTTTTCATAAAAACAGACATAGTCTTATTGGAAATACCATACATAACAAAATGATCGTGGCTCACGACTTTGATAGTATATCGAAGTTAAAAAGCAGCATTATAAAAAACTATTCTGTTGGCAATCATATTAATATTATTGAAACAGATTCTTTAAAAACCATTTATCTTCTTAACAAGAAAAAACTTTTGATTATTGATAGTTTGGGAGTTTACAATATAAAATCATTTAAACCAGATTATCTACTACTAAGACAATCACCAAAAATAAACTTGAATAGATTGATTGATTCTATAAAACCAAAATGCATTATCGCCGATGGTAGTAATTACAAATCCTATATTGAAAAATGGAAAACTGTTTGCAAAAAAAGAGCACTCTCCTTTCACCAAACGGGCGAAAAGGGTGCTTTTATTATTCGATATTAATTTTTTGATAAGATTCCTCTATTGTTTCAGGAATACCTGCTATACTATCTAACCTTTAAACTCTGGTTTAAATGCTTTGTAATAAACATTAAACTTTTCTTGAGTATCAATTTCTTTATGTTTGTCTTCGCTAAACATTTTTAGATACAATTCTAACTCAATAGGCCTTTGATAACCTCTAATAGGGGCTATCACCTCTCCTTTCTCGTCTAAAAACACAATAGTTGGATAGGCCTGTACCTGAAAATAACGCGACAATTCATGTGCTGAATTTCGACTTTTTGCTTTTGCGGGGTTATAATTGGGGTTCGAAAATGTTTTCCCTTTATAATTAATCTGCTCATTACCTTCTGCATTGAATTTTACAGCATAATAATTTTTATTTACATAATCTGCCACATCTTTATTATGAAACGTATTTTTATCTAACATTTTACAAGGTCCGCACCAGCTAGTATAAACATCCATCATAATTTTTTTAGGCGCTTTCTTTTGAAGTTCCAAAGCTTCCTCAAAGGTTACCCAGTTAATCTTCTGCGCATTTGTAAAAGCTGTTGTAAAAACAACTAATAATAACAATATCCTTTTCATCTGTTTCATTTTTTATCTATCTAAATATCATTCACCAATAATCATATTAATTGGCATTAACTACAACATAGACATCGCTTTATCGATCCATTTGGTTGGACCTCCAGCTACATATCCTGTACTTCCAAGGCTTCTTAAATTTATTTGTTTTTCAGAATTCATTTCTGGGTTAACAAACCAAATTGTAGGATACCCTCTCACCTTAAGCATACTTTGTAATTGACGATTTTGAGCCTTGATATTATCATCTTGAGGGGTTCTTTTTGGGAAATCTAGTTCTACAAGAACGACATTTTCGTTAGCCCATTGTTTAAATTCTTTTGTTTGAAAAACTTCTTTTTGCAAACGTATACACCAACCACACCAATCTGATCCTGTAAAAAACATTAATAGTGGCTTTTTTTCTTTCATAGCAAACTCTGATGCTTTCCCCATATCTGTATGCCAAGTTAACTCTTGGGCACTAACAAATGTGGTCATAAAAATGCTTATTAAAAGTATATAAATTGTTCTCTTCATAGTTATGTTTGTTGCAAAACGCATACCGAACTTACAAAAAATGCCCCAAATCTGGAGCATTTTGATATTATTTTCATTGTTTTTTCGATTAACGCACACCATGCATTAACTTTTTTATAATTGGAGTCATGACTATAGAAAAGAAAGCTGCCACTAAAGAAACGATAGTTAAAATCCAGAAAAAGTAACTAATACCATTTTCATTGGCTACTTTATCGACGTTCTCCCCAAACACACCAGCGCCTTTCATTCCTATAGCAATAGCTAAATACCAAACACCAAACATGAATGCAATCATTCTAGCTGGCACCAACTTACTAACATAAGATAATCCTACTGGCGAAATGCATAATTCCCCCATAGTATGAAATAAATAAACCAAAATCAACCATATAATACTCACTGAAGCTGTTTTAGCTCCTGGTTCTATTCCCATGGCTCCAAAAGCCACACACGCCATACCTAAAGCCAAAAGAAACATACCAATCCCATATTTCATATTAGCAGAAGGGTTATATTTACTTTCCCACCACTTAGAAAACAAGGGTGCTAATGTTATTATATACAATGAATTAAGACTAGCAAACCAAGAAGCAGGTATTTCTAAATTATCATCTTTAAATTGGTTTACTAACATCCAGATAGCTATACCCCATACAATTATAAAACTAAGGCTTAATACAACATTCGCCCATTTATATTTTCCGAAAGTTTGTTTAAACAACAAATAAAGAACCCATGTAATAATAGCTAATGGTATAATTACCATACAAGAGTTAACAATTCTGAAAATTGTTGCCGACGATCCATCTAAACTTCTATCCGTATAGTCATTTGCAAAAATAGTTAATGTTCCTGGAGACTGTTCAAAGATAGCCCAAAAGACAACAGATAAAAGTGCAAAAAAGGTAACTGCTATTAGCTTTTCTCTTGTTATTTTTGAATACTGAGTAAACCTATATATTAATAATACCAGAAATAGTCCTAAAGCTGTTAAAATGGCCATATTATTACCATTATCACCTAAAAAAGAAAAAATATTTATTCTTCCTTCAGAAATTGTAGTTGCAGGTGCATTTATAATCCAGAGTAAGCCTAATACAACCATTAATAAAATTAGAGCCAATTGCCATGACGTAAAAGGCACTCGTTTATCTTTATCTAAAGCTTCAATAGAATTAGCATCATTTTTATTAGGTTTTAACCCTATGTTGCCAAAAATATTTTGCGCCAGCCAAAATTGAATTAAACCAAAAAGCATAAAAATACCAGCTAATCCAAACCCAAGACTCCAACCTACTTGTTCCCCTAAATAACCACATAAAATAATTCCAATGAATGCTCCTGCATTAACCCCCATATAAAAAATAGTATAAGCACCATCCTTTTTTTCAGGTCTATCTTTATACATTTCCGAAACAATAGAAGTCATATTTGGTTTAAAGAAACCGTTGCCAATCACCAAAAGCCCTAGTCCTAAATATATAGACCACTCTGTTTCGATAGCCATGGATGCATGCCCTAGAGTCATTAACAAAGCCCCTACAACAACTGCCCATCTAAAACCTATAACTTTGTCGGCAAAATATCCTCCCATCATCGTAGAGAGATATACCAAACCTACATACGACCCGAATAGAGCCATAGCATGTTCACGGGGCCACCCCCAGCCTTCATCTAACAATGAAGCTGTTAAAAAAAGTACGAGTAATGCCCGCATTCCATAATAGGAAAAACGCTCCCACATCTCGGTAAAAAACAATACAAATAATCCTGATGGATGCCCTAATACGGTACTTTTAAAAAATTGATCGGTTGTGTTTTCATTCATATCTAATCGTTTTGTTTGAATTTCTAATGTTTTTCTTCCATTATTACTTCATCTTCTCCACTTTCATCTGTATCCACATTATGCATCATTTTTTTAACTAATGGAGATATCACCAATAGAATACCCCCAAATATTAAACCTGTATAAAGTAGTTTCTCAAATAGATCAGTATAACTTGCTTTAGCACCAACTAAATCTGTTGCAGCTCCTCCAGAAGTATCTATACTAGCTAAGTTTGCCAATAAAGAAGCTATATATTCAGACCCAGCAGTGGCTAAGAACCAAACACCCATCATAAATCCAACTATTTTTCCTGGAGATAACTTTGTAACATAAGATAAACCTACTGGGGAAAGACATAATTCTCCCCATGTGTGGAATAAATATGCTAAAACTAACCATATAATAGCCACCTTACCTGTACCAGACAAATTTGCCCCTAACACTAAAGCTCCAAAACCTAATCCAACTAAAATTATAGCTAAAGCAAATTTAACAGCTGCATTGGGATTCATATTACGCTTCTCTAGCTTTATCCATAACCATGCAAATACTGGTGCAAATAAAATAATAAATATAGCATTTAGACTCAAAAATGATCCCGCCGGAATTTCTCCAAACATATCCGTAGTACGATCTAAAATTCTATCAGCATATAAATTTAGAGACGTATATGCTTGTTCAAACAACGACCAAAATATTACAGAAAATAATATAAGGATTGTTAAAGCAAATAATCTTTCTCTCTGAATCCTATTAGATCTCATAAAAGCATACCAAAGAATATAAATTAAAGAACCTGCCCCAGCAACCATCAATAATACCTCAACTACACTATGCCTTTGTACCATTTGCCAAACAACAAAAACAGCTAAAACAGCTAGTAAGTATATTGTTTTTTCATTACTTAAACCTAATGCTGATTTTCTTTTTAAAAGCGATTCATCTTTTGCTTCCCCTTTACCGTAAAAATACTTTTTACCATAAATAAAAGTCACTAACCCTAAAACCATTCCAATTCCTGCAGCACCAAAACCATAATTCCAACCATATTTCTCTCCTAACCAAGCGCATATCAAAGTAGCTAATGCTGAACCTAAATTAATCCCCATGTAAAAAATAGTAAAACCTGAATCACGTCTTGCATCACCTCTCTTATACAATTCCCCAACGATTGAAGATATATTTGCCTTTAAAAAACCAACTCCCATAATAATAAGTGCTAAAGAAAAATAAAACACTTGTAATGCTGATTCATCCCTTTCAATTACTCCTGTTGTCATTGCTTTAGCTGCTTCCCCTTCATATGCCATCCCTAAATGCCCAAGCACCAACAATATTCCTCCGAAAGTTACTGCTCTTCTAAAACCTAAGTATTTATCTGCCAATAACCCTCCTATAACAGGCATAGCATAGACTAAAGCAGCATAACTACCAACTAATAAATTCCCAGCAGTATCACTAAAAAGATGATACTTTACTAGATATAAAATCAAAAGAGCTTTCATTCCATAAAATGAAAAGCGTTCCCACATTTCTGTTAAAAAGAGAATGTATAACCCTACTGGATGCCCAAATAATTCCTTTTGCTTTATTGTAGTTGAATTTGCCATAAATCTATAATTAGTTAGTTTATCCTTTTATTTTTATTTCTTTTACTTCGTTTTCTTTTTGCTTTTCAATTTTATCACCAAGTTTATCGTTGATAAAATGTGTCAATTTTTTATATAAATGAAGCCTCGTATTACCTCCATAAATGCCATGATTTTTATCTGGGTAGACAGCCCAATCAAACTGCTTATCTGCTTGAATTAATGCTTCAGCTAAACGCATGGTATTTTGTAAATGCACATTATCGTCACCAGACCCGTGTACCAATAGAAAGTCTCCTTTTAACTTATCGACATGATTTATAGGAGAGTTATCATCATAACCACTGGCATTTTCCTGAGGTGTGGTCATATAGCGCTCTGTATATATTGTATCATAAAAACGCCAACTACTTACAGGCGCCACAGCAATAGCCATTTTAAACACATCGTTTCCTTTAAACAAACAATTACTACTCATAAAACCACCATAACTCCAGCCCCAAATTCCTATTCTGGAAGCGTCAATATATGGACGTTCACCTAATTGTTTTGCCGCAGCTATTTGGTCTTCAACTTCGTATTTACCAAGCTCATTTTGAGTTACTTTTTTAAACGCAGCACCTTTTAAACCTGTTCCACGACCATCAACACAGACAATAACATACCCTTGTTGTGCTAAATGCTGAAACCAATAATCATTTGCGCTATTCCAACTATTTGAAACAGATTGAGATCCTGGTCCAGAATATTGGGTCATAAATAATGGGTATTGTTTTGATGCATCAAAATCGGCAGGTTTAATCATCCACATATTAAGATCATTTCCATTAACAAGAATGGTACTAAACTCTTTCTTTGATGTTTTATAATCTGAAAGGTTTTGCGATAACACATCATTATCTTTTATGCTTTTTATTAAATTTCCTGAAGCAGCACTATTTAGAGTATACTCTGGTGGCGTAGAGGCACTTGAAAAGGTATTAATAAAATAAGAGAAATCGGCACTAAAAGAAGCTTTGTTAGTGCCCTCACTTTTTGTCAATCTTGTTTTATTACGCCCATTCAACTTAATGGAATATACATCTCTATTTATAGAACCATTTTCAACCGATTGATAGAAAATTCTATTCGTTTTTTCATCATATCCATAATAATTAGTGACTTCCCAATTTCCTTGAGTTATTTGATTAATCAGCTTACCATTTTTATCATAATGATAGATATGGTTAAACCCATCTTTTTCACTGGTCCAAATAAAGCTATTATCTTTTAAAAAAGTCAAGTTATCTGTTACATCAATATAGGCAGTATCTTTTTCGGCTAAAACTAAATTTGATGTATTATTTTCCGAGTTTATAACCCATAGGTCTAACTCGTTTTGGTGCCTGTTCATATAATGTACACTCAAAATATCTGAATCGTTGGTCCATTCCATACGCGGAATATAAAAATCGCTATAAGTCTTATCCACCTTAACTTCGTTGGTTTCTTTTGTATCTAGATTATGAATGTGTAGTGATACTTTTGAATTCGCTTCCCCTGCCTTTGGATATTTAAAAACTTGCTGTGTCTGGTATAGACTTGTACCATAAACGTCCATTGAAAATTCAGGCACATTGGTTTCATCAAATCGTATAAATGCTATTTTATCACTTGTATTATTCCACTCGAAAGCACGTACAAAGGCAAATTCTTCTTCGTAAACCCAGTCTGTTATTCCATTTATTACAATATTCTTTTTCCCATCGGATGTTATTTGAGTGGTCTCGCCTGATAGCAAATTTTTTACATATAAATTATTATTCTTAGCAAAAGCAACTTTATTTTCATCTGGTGAAAATGTTGGTTCTTGAATTTTATCTTCAGAAATTAAAGTTAAAGATTCATCATTTACATTATAAACATAATAGATTCCTAAGGTCGAACGACGAAAAATTGACGATTCATCTGTTGCTAAAATCACTTTATTCTCATCACCACTAAAAGTATAATCAGTAAAGTACGGTATAGCCTCCAATGATTCTGAATTCACTAAGGTTTTAACTTTTTGCAACGTTTTATAATCGTAAATATCAATAGTTGTTGTTCGTGACTGTCTATTAAAGTTTAAAACAGAATATTGTTGTCCGTTTGCCATTGAATGCAGGGCGTCCATTCTTTCTGTTCTAAAGGAACCATTCCAAATAGATTCGAGGGTAATTTCTTTTGTCTGAGCTGGTATAAAAATTGTTGTAAAAAAACAAATCCAAAGAGACAATTTTAGGTATTTCATCAAAAAAAGTATTTATTTCACAAAATGATGTCAAGTTTACTAAAAATTCTGCAAAAAACCGTCATTATTAACACTTAAATGACCTCACGCAAATCAAGGCATTTAATATTCATACCAAGAGTAGTATCTTTGTATTGTAAATTAACATTTTATGAGTAAATCTATTGCTGGTTTTTCTAAGCTATCTAAATCTAAAAAAATTGATTGGATTATTGAAACTTATTTTTCTAACACCGAAGATGCTAAACGTGTTTTAAAACAATACTGGAATACCGACGAAAAATTACAACAACTTCATGATGAATTTATTGAAAATACAATAACCAACTATTATTTACCACTTGGTGTTGCGCCTAATTTTTTAATAAACGATAGATTCTATACCATCCCCATGGCTATTGAAGAAAGCTCGGTCGTTGCTGCTGCTAGTAAAGCCGCAAAATTCTGGTTAGAGCGTGGTGGATTTAAAACACGTGTTATTTCGACAACTAAAATTGGTCAGGTTCACTTTATCTATAAGGGTGATTTTGACAAATTAAAACAGTTTTTTAATAGAATAAAGTCGAAACTCATTCAGGATTCTAAAGCTATTACTGCGAATATGGAAAAACGCGGCGGAGGTATTATCGATATTGAGTTACGTAATAAAACAAATGATATAGACAATTATTACCAACTTCATGCTTCTTTTGAGACGCTTGATGCTATGGGCGCTAATTTTATAAATTCTTGCTTAGAGCAGTTTGCAAAAACCTTTAAGAGCGAAGCCTTAATCTTTGATGATTTTTCTACTGAAGAAAAACAAATAGACATCGTTATGAGTATTCTTTCTAACTATGTCCCAGATTGTTTGGTGCGTGCCGAAGTAAGCTGTAAAGTGGAAGATTTAAGCGAAAGTGACTCCGTATCTGGAGAAGCCTTTGCCAATAAGTTTATTCAAGCTATTGCTATTGCTGAAGTGGAGCCTTATCGTGCTGTTACACATAACAAAGGTATTATGAATGGTATAGACGCTGTTGTTTTAGCAACTGGGAACGATTTTAGAGCGGTTGAAGCTGGTGTGCATGCTTACGCTTCAAGACATGGACAATATAGCAGCCTAACCCATGCTAAGATTGAAAATGGTATATTCACTTTTTGGATGGAAATCCCTTTAGCTTTAGGAACTGTTGGCGGACTTACTGGTTTACATCCTTTAGTAAAATTAGCTTTAGAGTTGTTACACAAGCCATCAGCCAAAGAACTTATGCAAATTGTAGCTGTAGCAGGTTTAGCTCAAAATTTCGCTGCCCTTCGTTCGCTTACAACTACTGGTATTCAACAAGGTCATATGAAGATGCATTTAATGAACATCCTCAATCAGTTTGAAGCTAATAATGAAGAAAAGCAAACCATAACCGAATATTTCAAAACAAACACTGTAACTCATAATGCGGTTGTTGAAGCCATTAATAAGCTAAGAGTAAAAAACTAAATGGAATCTTATTACAGTAACGGAAAACTTTTACTCACAGGAGAATATGCAGTTCTAGATGGCGCCTTATCTCTAGCCATCCCCACAAAATATGGCCAATCTTTAGATATTGAAGCTATTACCGAACCTAAACTTGTTTGGACAAGTTTAGACAAAAATGAAACCGTTTGGTTTGAAACAATTATAGAAATTGCAAATAATGAGATTACCCACTCTGTTCGAAATAACGATGACATATCAAAAAGGCTTATTCAAATTTTGAATGCAGCAAAACAGCTTAATCCAGACTTTTTAAATAGCAACAACGGTTTTAAAATTACTACTAAATTAGATTTCCCCAGACATTGGGGATTGGGCACTTCTTCTACATTAATAAATAATGTAGCGCAGTGGGCTAAGATTAATGCTTATAAATTGTTAGAAACAACTTTTGGTGGCAGTGGTTACGATATTGCTTGTGCCCAACATGATACGCCTATCACTTATCAATTAGAAAACAACAGACCACTCGTTAAATTAATAGACTTCATCCCTTCTTTTAAAAATAGTCTATATTTTGTGTATTTAAATAAAAAGCAAAACAGTCGGGAAGGCATTAAACACTATAATGCCAACAAAGGAAATTTACAAACTATCATTGAAGATATAAACACGGTTACTTCTCAAATTATAAACTCTAATTCTTTAGAGAATTTTGAATTGCTAATAACGAAACATGAAGAAATTATTTCCAAATTAACTAAGCAAAAAGCAATAAAAGCACTTTTATTTAATGATTTTAAGGGCAGCATTAAAAGTTTGGGAGCTTGGGGAGGCGATTTTATCTTAGTAGCTTCTAAAGAAAATCCAACCTCGTATTTCAATAAAAAGGGGTTTGAAACCGTCATCCAGTATACAGATATGGTATTAAAGTGATTTAAACTTTTATTCTTACCTACTGATTTGCATTTTTCACCGCTAATTTCACCTTTTCATCATACCGTAATGAAGGCTATGCCTATTCAAAAAACACATCATTATCTATTAAAATCCTGGATTTTCACTAACAGAAAAAAGTTTAAACCACTTGTTGCTATAAAAAACAAAAAAGGCCTCGTTTTACGAGGCCTTTTTAATTTATTTATTTTTTAGTCCTTATTGAACTTGTGTTTTAGCTCTGTTATCTTCTATCTCAGCTGCTTCTTTTAAAGCATTGTATAGTTTAGTATTCACTACATTTATTTTTTGTTGCTCCACTCTATTTGCAGCAGCTTGGTAACTATCTAACGCTACGGCTGGCGTCACTTTAGTAACTTGGATCATATAAACACCATTTTCACCATCAATCAACTTTGAAGTTTCTCCTTCTTTTAATCCAAAAGCAGCTCCAACAACGATAGGTTCTCTTCCAGCTCCAGAAATAGTTGGACTCTTCATATTTATTGCAGATGCAGATCTTACGGTTGTATTTTCAGCAGCCGCTAAATCTTCAAGCGTTTTAGCAGAAACTCTATCTCTAATCATCTTTGCTTTCTTCTCTTTTCTAACAAGAGGTAATACTTTAGCTGAAGCATCATCAACAGACATCACCCCTGCTTTATGTTGAGCAACTAGCTGAGCAATTACATAGCCATTAGGAATATTAAAACGTTTAACAGCTCCTATTTCTGCATCTTCTTCAAAAGCCCAACGTACAATTGGTCTTTGATTTCCAACACCAGGAATGCTTTCGTCTAAAACTTTAATACCGTTTACAGGGCGTATTGCATAACTTCCATCTTTTGCTAAAGTTTCAAAATCACCTTTAGCTGCTTTAATTTCAAAGTTAGAAGCATCTCTAAATACTTTTGCTGTTGTTTCTTCAGATGGTTCTATCTCTCTAGCTATGGTTCCTACTTGGATTGCTTTTACTTTATCTTTTTGTCCTTCAATCTCAATAATGTGAAATCCAAAAGCTGTTTTAACAACACCTAAATCTCCTGTTTTTCCTTCAAATTCAAAATCATTAAATTCAGGTACCATCGTGTTATAAGGATGCCAATCGTAGCGACCTTCTTTTTCTACACTTCCTTTATCAGAAGAAAATTCTTTTACAAATTCTGGAAATTTAGAACGGTCAGATTTAATAACTGTTAATAAACTATCTGCAGTCACTTTAGCTTCTGCTTCCGTTTGTGTAACATCTGGAGTGGCACTTTGAGATCCTTTAAAAGGAATTAAAATGTGTCTTACTTTTACTGAATCTGGAATTTGTTTAACAGCAACGACTTTAGAAATCTTAAAATAGCCATTATCTTTATACGGTCCATAAACGCCACCAGCATCAAGACTATAAATAGTATCTGCAACTGCTTTTGGTAAGCTTGATTTAAACACAAAACGATTGTCAAATTTAATATCGGAATTTACGTTAATGTAATCTTCGTTATTAATTGTATTTATAAAGCCAGTTACGGTATCACTTACTTTTGTTGTTTTATTATATTCAACTTTATCATTTAAAAGTGCCATTAATTTTGATTTAATAGCATTTTCGTCTTCTACTGATGCGACTTCATTAAACTGTACAAATTTAATATCTCTAGAGGCTTCAACTTCGTATTCTTTCTTATTTTTATTGATATAGTCTGAAATCTCTGATTTAGAAACAGCAACTAAGCTATCTTTAATCGATGCATAAGAAACTTGAACAAATTTGATATCTACTTTATTTCCTTCTAATTTATGTTCTAATTCACCTTCAGCCAAAGTACCGGTTAAACCTGCTTTAACCAAGTTAAAATAGTTTTGTTGTAAGCCATTTGCTGCTACAGATTTTTCATAGTTAACCCAACTAGCATATCCTTGCTTTGACGTTTGTTTTAAATTAGCAATGTACTCGTTTAATTTATTCTCATCAAAAAGCCCTGCTTCGTTTAAAAACTCTGGACTTGTCGCCAATGATGTTTTTAACAAATCTCGCATTTGGTCTTTTTCAACAGAAATTCCCAACTCATCATATTGCGTTTGCATAACAGCTTTCCTAACTTCTTGCTCCCATACTCTATTCATTACTTGAGTATTCGTTGCATTTGGTCCAGCTTGCCTTTGGGCCACCTCTACTTTTTGCATGAAATCTTCACGTGTAATATCTTTACCATTTATAGTAGCAACTATGTTTTGCGATTTTGAAGTAAGCGCATCACTGTTTTTAAATAAATCTGCTAATACAAAAGAAAATAACGCCATTGCTATTATTAATATTAAAAATAGTGAACGTTGTCTAATCTTATTTAAAACTGCCATTTGTAATTTAAATTTTAAAAACCCTTTGTTTAGGATTTAACTTGTTAAGTTTGATTGTCAATTTAACTATTATTGACAAAATATCGTGCGCGAAAATACCATTTTCTATTTAATAATAAAAGTAGAAGGGCGCATTAATTATCTTAAGCTTCCAGATTTATGTTTAAAAAAGAATGATAATATAAATGGAACTCCTCTTGAAAGCTTTGAGTGATTGTTTTCAAATCAATCTTCCTCTAAATGTTTAAGTTCTACCAAATCAATTTTAGTATTTGATACTTCTAAAATTGTAAATTGAAATGTGTCAATTTTCACAATATCATTTTGGGCTGGAATCTCTTCGGTATGATTAACAATAAGTCCTCCAAGTGTTTCGTAATTTTCACTTTCAGGGAGGTTTATTTTATAAGTTTCATTAACATAATCAACTTCTAAACGCGCAGAAAACTTATACGTAATAGCATCCACGACTTCTTCTATTAGGTCTATTGTATCGTGCTCATCTTCAATTTCACCAAATAGCTCTTCAACAATATCCTCTACAGTCATAATACCCGATGTGCCTCCATATTCATCTAAAACAACAGCCATACTTCTGCGTTTTTTTGTAAGCACTCCCAAAACATCTTTTATTAGTACTGTTTCTGGCACAAATTCAATAGGCAACATCATGGACTTAATACTCTTAGGTTTTTTAAATAATTCGAAAGAATGTACATACCCCAAAATATCATCCATAGTTTCTTTATAAACTAATATTTTAGTACATCCTGATTCTGTAAATAATGTATTAAGTGATTTTATAGAATCGTTAATTTCTACTGCGATAATCTCGGTACGAGGCACCATAACTTCCCTTGCTTTTACTTCAGAAAATTCAAGGGCATTTTGAAAAATTTGAATTTCTGTATCAACTTCTTCATGTGCTTCAACAGACTCCATCTGTTCACTTATATAATTACCAAGTTCTACTTTTGTAAAGACTAATTGTATTTGATCGCCTTTTGTTTTAAAAAAATGTTTTAGTACAAAATCTGATATCCAAATAACAAAATCTGATATAAAAGAGAACAAGATATAAAACACATAAGCTGGAATTGCCAGAATTTTAATTAATGTATTCGAATAAATTTGAAAAAACACTTTAGGCAAAAACTCTGCTGTTATTAAGATTATGAACGTCGATATTGCGGTTTGCGACAGTAAGCTTAAATCGGTTAGCATATAGTTAAAAAAACTATATGGCGTTGGCAATATAGTTTGAAACCAATTAACTAGCATATCCCCCATAAAAAATCCATAAATAACCAATGCTATATTATTACCTATAAGCATAGTGGCTATAAATTTTGAAGGTTTAGCGGTTAGTTTTCTTAAAACCTTAGCAAAGATCCCTGCTTGTTTTTTTTCAATTTCAATATGAATTTTATTTGAAGACACATAAGCGATCTCCATACCCGAAAAAAAAGCAGAAAGAATTAATGATGCAATTATAATAATAGCATAAACACTCATTTAGTTTGAGTTACCTTTATTTCCGAATTTTTTACTAAATTTTCTTCTAAAGAAAAACATAAAAATGGCTAAAGCCGCCAATAATATTGAAGGATAAACAATTTCACCTGCATTTACATATTTAGCAATAGCATCATATATAAATAGAGCTGCAAAAACCAAATAAGCATATTGAAAAATCTTAGAATATTTCATAGATTATGAATCGTTAATTAAAACAAAGATAGTAAAATCGAAAAAAGAAAGTCGAGAAAGCGTTGTTTAATCGTCAAGAGAAATAATTCCAGTTACCTCAAGTACTTCGGCATTTGTAAATTTAGAGTTAGAGTCGAAACCATTGCCTTTAATTTCATCTTGTTTTGTTGTAAACGTTACGGGTACGTTAGTAAATAACCACTCTCTTTTTTGGTCATAGTACAACTGTTCTGTCTTCAACACATTACCATCATGAGTCGTAATAACAACATTACCTTGTAAATCTATAAGATCGGTGTTACTATATACTATAGCGTAATCTGAAACAATAATGCTTTTTTTATTCTCCTCATCAAACACATACAAGGTGATCCCTCCTGTGAACTCGTTAAAAGGAAAATCTCTATTCGAATAATCAAGCATTTTAGCACTTAAAAGGTTAGCTGTAACCCTACCTGAGTCTGTATATTTTAAATTGATGTTCTCTGCAACTCCAATAGGTTCATTTTCCGAAATGCCAATTTTTTGCACCTGTTTAAGGTTGTCATTACATGAAAAAAACATAGCCACAGTAATAATTACTGTGACTATGTTTAATATATTATATATAAGTTTTTTGTTCATTAAATCTTTGGCACTGTAACCGAAGCTCCAATCCAGCATCCAATTTTTATAACTTGCCCAGATCTACCTGAACTAAAAATTTCAGATTTTTGAGGTGCCTTTGCTAAATAATTAGCAACCGATTTAGCCGAGTTTTTCTTTTGTGTAGGATCTACACGAGCTGCTTTTCTAGCCTCGTCTGCAGCTAACCAATAGACTGCTCTTTTATCAAAGTTAGTAGTACCACAGTTATTCGCACTGGCAGCATACATACCTGCTATTGATAAATATGGACGTCCATTTGATGGATTTAACTTTAAGGCTTGTCTAAAATAATTTCTAGCCTTACCATATCTGTGTTTTGCTTTTAGCTTTAAAGCAATTCTGTTATACAGTTTTGCTTTTTTAAAGTTATCTGTTTCTAAGCTAATTGCTTGCTCATAAAACTTAATAGCTTCGTTAGATTTCTTTTGCTTGTCTTTTAAGATCCCTAAATAATATGCAGAATTAGCAGATGGGCTTAACTCATGGTATGCATTAACCAGTTTGAAAAATAATGGATCGTCTGTACATTCTTTTTCAGACATCTTCCCTGCTGCTCTTTGTAACCAAACTGCATTATTTTTATTCTCTTCAAAATCTTTCTGATATAAAGGAATTAAATTTTCACAATTTGCTCTATCTCCCAGTTTTTGGTCGATACTTCCAGAAATTATATCATAATTTTTTAAATAACTTTCATAAGACTTTTTATATCTACCTTCTTTTTTAGTTAACGCAGTACCTGAATCTTCTTTTGCAATAACCTTATTTAATTTTTCTGAGTAGTTTTTAACTTCTTCCTCAACCTTTTCTACAACATCATCATATTTATTAAATAGATCTTTGGCGGGCTTCTTTTTTGCATCATACAAATCAACCATTAAAGAAAAATAAGTATATAAACTTTTAGGATTCCTAAAAGTTGCTTTATCTAATTTATAAGCAGCATCGTAGCACTCATAAAGCTCTTCTTTTGTTTTATTATTTAATACTTCTCTGTTATCATACATCAATTGGCATGCTTTTGCAGCATATTCTCCTTTTTTCGTTTTGCTTGCAAAATACATCGCTCTCTGCTCCCACAGTTTTAATAAATCATTGATATAATTTACTTTATTTGTAGCAACAGTCTCTTTTTTTATTTTATGGTTTAAAATTTTCTCACCGTCAATATAGATGGCATTATTAAATTTTGGACATTTATTTCTTACTGCCATCCATGGCTCATAAGCTGCATCATAATTTTTAGCTTTCACATACTCGTGAAAAATAGAAAGCTTAGTCATACACTCTTCATCTTGTTGTGCAAAACCTATATTTAAGCCAATGAATAATAATGCTAATAATAGTGTAATTTTTGTCTTCATAATTATAATTTTATGCTGTTAGTCATATTTTCTTTTCTGAAACCACCTATCGTTTAAAGATAAACTTATTCGAAAATTAACAAAATCCTCTTGAATCAAAGAACTCTTAGTCGTTCCTCGTTTACCTAGTTCAAAACCTAAGTTTACATTAGATAAAAGATTCCCTACTGGTAACCCTACTCCAAAAGATATGCCAAACTCATTTATCGATTCGTTATTTATATTTAATCCTGTTTTTTCGTAACGTACACCTGCTCTATAAACGGCACGTTTAAAAAAGCTAGTATAAGAATTATATTGTGGAATATAAAATCCTCCTAAAGAAAAAGTTGAAGCATCCTCATAAGTTGTAGGGATAATATTACTACTGTATAGTTCGTTCGAAAAATCACTCGTTTTTTGAGAAGTATATTCTGCTCCTACAAACCATTTTCTTGGATTTCCTACCCCTGCTCCTATCGAAAATCTTGATGGTAATACTAAATCAGTTTCTAACAAACCAAGAGCTTCTAAATCGGTTTCTAAACTTGACCCTGCACCTGTAATGGTACTAATAGTAGAAATAAATCTTTGGTTTTTAGATACTAAATTACTCTCTGGTGTATATGTTATACCAGAAGAAAGTTCCAAACGGTCTGTTATCATCTTTTTATAAGATAATCCCAGGTTAAAGTTCAAACCACTTAAATCTGATCTATTATTTTCACGCGTCAGATTTTGAAGTGGTACACCATCGCTATCATATGTATATTGATCCGTACTATTTTGAATATTTCCAAAGTTATATTGTGCATCTATACCAACACTTAGCCCGTCCATTATTTGATATCCTAATCCAAGAAATGCTTTATTCAAGCCCCCTTGTCCTGTAAATTTATTCTCAATACCACCATTAGAATTTAAAGATTCTAATTTATAACCAACAGATGTGTAAGGCAGTAATCCAAAACCAATACCAAACTTGCCCATAGGGACAGCTAAAGCTAGATAATCAAAAGTAGATGAAGATGTATTATCGGTTCCAGAATCACTTTTTAAACTTATACTGGAATGACTTCCACCAACTGTGAACTTTACAGGCCTGCTTTCATTATTGAAAGTTGCCATATTTTTCCCTGCATAAGAGGCTGGATTTCGCAAATTAATGTGAATACTATCACTATAAATACTTAATCCCCCCATACTCCTGTTTTCGACAGTACCTTTAAATTTAAGACTTCCAATACCATAAAAAGAATAAGGCGAAGCCGTCCCTTCTTGTCCGTAACTGTGAATTGCAAAAACTGCAATAAAAACTAATACAAGTTTTTTTATCATTCGTTTGAGTTAAATTGTAAAATATAGTTTAATCCCTCTAATAGAAAATTAGAATTGGCAAATATGCTACTTTTTAATTGTTTTGACAAAAAATTAGCGTCACCTCCTGTTAAAATTACTGTTAAATCTGAGTATTTTCGATTATATTCCTCAATAACACCATCTATTTCTTTTAAAATACCATGTACAACTCCAGAGTGAATAGACGCATCTGTTGAATTCCCAATGATACTTTTTGGTGCTTCTGATTCTAATAACGGTAAATTAGCCGTTAAATTATTTAATGATTTATAGCGCATTCGCAGTCCTGGAGAAATAGCACCACCTATATATTCATTATCTACTGTTATAAAATCATAAGTAATACAAGTACCCGCATCAATAATGAGTACATTGTTATTTGGAAACTGTTCAACTGAAGCACAGACCAGAGCTATTCTATCAACACCCAAAGTATTTGGTGTTGCATAAAGATTCTTAAATGGTAATTTTACATTGGCATCTAAAACCATGATGACATCAAAAGGTCTTTCTATATCCTGAATAGTTTCTTTATTCATCTTCCCAACCGAAGAAACAATTACTTTTTTAATTGAAGGGTAGGTCGCTTTTAAAGAATTTACACCTTCTAAAACTAGTTTTATATCTACGACTTCTTTATGTATTAGGATCCCATTGTTAAAAACGGCTAGTTTCACAAAAGAATTGCCTACATCTATTATTAAATTCATACTTTTTAAAAAAGGTTTAAATTTACAAAACGAGTATCAAATAATTATTCATATAGGCTATTATATTAATTACAAATTAGTTAAAACTGTTTTAATTAAAAATAAATAAAACTTAATAATTTTTTATGAGTTTCGTTTGGGTAATAATAAAAATGAATATATATTTGCAACCGCTTTGCGAGGTACCTTAGCTCAGTTGGTAGAGCAAAGGACTGAAAATCCTTGTGTCCCTGGTTCGATTCCTGGAGGTACCACGAAAAAATCCCGAAACATTTGTTTACGGGATTTTTTGTTTTTGGATATTAAAACCTATTTTTAGATAATCTCTTCTTAATATCAAAAGCCAGTTAATAAAATATTGATATGGGTAACAAACCCTGAGCATTAAATTACAAAAATTCATACTGTTAACGGCTTTTAATTGTGAGAATGTTATCAAATATAAGTTAGGAGATTTTTTAAACTATTCTGATACCTGAATTCATAAGAAAGCATGATTTGAATTATAAAAGATAGATAAAATGTTATATCTTCAGCACCTCAATTTGTCAAATTATTAGGCAAGAGAGGATTGAGAAACTTTATTACTTGTCTTCTCTAAAAACGAAAACATAGCTACAACACACCAATCAATTTGTAGAAATATGAGTATAACCAAATACAGCAGCATCAAGAAATTAGACACCTTACTGCGACTTTTAATAATGACCTTATGTTTTTTAATGTTCACCAATTGCAAAAAGAAAAACCAGGACACTTTCCTTTTTAGGGCTAGCTTATTAGTCAATGAAGACCACACTGTTTTTAAGGGTTTTGATTATTTCAGCAAAATATTAGAGGAACGCTCAAATGGCAGAATGAAGCTTCAAGTATATCCTTCAGAACAATTAGCCAAAGAAATTGAAGCTATAAGGCTTATTCAAGCCGAAGTCATAGACATAACCGTAACAAGTTCCCTTCTTAACAATTGGTTTGAAACTGCCGTATTTTGCGAACTCCCTTTCTTTTTTAAAGACACAACTGAAGTTCAGAACTTTATAAAAGGGCCCGTTGGTAAACGAATGGAAAATCAAATGATAAATATTACTGGGCTAAGACCATTGGGGTATTTTCAAAGAGGTGCAAGACACCTTACCTCTAATAAACCAATTAAACACCCAGATGATTTACAAGGTTTAATTGTAAGAGTACCTAATGTTCCTTCATTTGTCACCACATGGGCATCTTTAGGTGCCAAACCAACACCAATGGCTTTTTCTGAAGTGTTTACTTCTCTACAGCAAGGAACTATTGAAGCACAAGAAAACCCTTTTGCTTTTATTAAAAATGCAGGTTTTTATGAAGTTCAAAAATATATTAATTTAACTGGTCATGTTTTAGGTTTTGGTTATCCAGTAATTGGCGAAAAACAATTTCAAAAATTGCCAGAGGATTTAAAAGTTATTTTCTTGGAAGCTGCAAAAGACATGCAAGATTATGAACATAAATTATTCTTAGAAAACGAATCAAAGATTATAGCTGAATTAAAATCTAAAGGCATGGAATTTATTGAAGTAGATAAAGAAGCCTTTATTAAAAAAAGCGAAAAAGCCATTTATAATAGTTTATCAGAAGATATGCAGGGCGTTTATCGCGAATTAAAAAACCTAGATTAAGGAAACAAGCATTAACAAGTTATTAAAATTCAAACGCGTGAAAAAATACATTGAAAAGTTTTTAAAAATTGGCACCATCTGGTGTGTTTTTATGTTGATTGGATCGGTATTATTACAAATATTTGCTCGATTTTTTTTAGAGCAGGCACCATCATGGACCGAAGAAGTATCTCGCTTGTTCTTTATTTTTTCGGTAGCTTTTGCTTCTGCTCTGGCATTAAAATCAAATTACTACATTCATTTAGATGTATTTTACAATATGTTAAAAGAAAAATGGAAAAAAAGAATCGACATCTTTATTCTAATTACTGTTTTTCTTTTCTTTTTGATTCTAACGATCGGTGCTTTTCAATTTGTAGTTATGGGCTTCACTGAGCACTCCCCAAGTATGGGTATAAAAATGGGTATTGTATTTTCTAGTATATTAATTTTAGGAATTGCCATGTGCTATTTTATTGGTTTAAAACTTTTCAAACAACTTAAAAAATCCCAATCATGATCTTATTATTATTTGTTGTTTTTGTTGTCTGTTTAATATTGCGGTTTCCAATCGCTTTTTCTTTGGGATTGTCATGTTTAGCGTATATCCTTTTAAACGGTATTCCGTTTATTGTCATTCCTATGAAACTATACTCTGGTATCGATGTGTTTGTATTATTAAGTATTCCTGGGTTTATCATGGCTGGAAATTTGATGAATTATGGCGGACTTACAGAAAAGATTATCAATTTCTGCAATCATTTAATGGGACATATTACTGGAGGCCTATCGTTGGTAAATATTGGAGCATCTATGTTATTCGCTGGTATTTCAGGCACTGCTGTTTCTGATACTGCCAGTATGGGATCTATTATGATTCCTGCTATGAAAAAAGAAGGTTATGATGCCGATTTTTCATGTGCAGTAACAGCTTCGTCATCAACCATGGGACCTATAATACCTCCTAGTATACCTATGATTATCGCTGCGACCTTAAGCGGATTATCGGTTGGAAGACTATTTCTTGCTGGTGCATTTCCTGGATTATTATTGGGTGGAGGCTTAATGGCAACCGCTTATTTTATATCTAAGAAAAAGAAATATCCAAAGCATCCAAAAAGTAGTTTAAAGCAAGTTTTGTATAGTTTTAAGGATACGTTTTGGTCTTTATTAATGACCTTTATTATTCTTTTTGGAATTATTGGAGGGGTATTTACACCTACAGAAGCTTCCATTATCGCTGTGATTTATGCTTTATTAATTGGTGCTTTCGTTTATAAAAAACTAAGCTTTAAAAAAGTTCAAATTATAGTGTTAGATTCTATGAAAACCTCAGCATCTTTAATGTTGCTGGTTGGTTTTGCCAATTTATTTGGCTGGATTTTAATCACCGAGCAAGTACCACAATTAATTTCTTCTGAAATTCTTGGGATTTCCACAAACAAATATATGGTGCTATTAATGATTAACATTCTCCTCATTTTTGTGGGCACGTTTATGGAAACGATTGCAGCATTATTAATACTCTTCCCTATTTTGCTTAAACTAGCCATTTCTGTAGATATAGATCCCATTCATTTTGCGGTGATTGCAGTGCTAAATCTTATTATTGGCTTAACCACGCCTCCTGTTGGGGTTTGCTTGTTTATTTCTTCAAGTATTGGTAAAGTATCTATTGCTAAAGTGAGTAAAGCAAGCTTTCCGTTTTTAATCGTTAGTTTTATAGTACTAGCTTTAGTGACCTTATTTCCTAGTATCTCATTAACATTACCTGGTTGGATTATGGATTAAATAAAATTATTCATCCCTTTTATTCTCTATCGATAAGGTGTTTTTTTAGTGCTTTATCTAATTTCTCTAATTCTTTCTTATGCTCAGACCTATCTACAATATTTATATTTTCTTCTGGGTCTAACTCATGGTCATATAGCATATGCGATTTCATATTCCCTTCTCTATCTAAGTATTGTGTATAACTAAATTTATGAGACTTAATGGTTTCCCCGCTTCCCCATCTAGAAAAAACATAATCATTTATTTCTACATTTGGATCTGTTAAAGTTTTTACAAAACTTTTACCATCTAAATGCGAGGGTTTTTCAACGCTATTTAACTCACAAAGTGTTGGATATATATCCACAAAACTAATTAAGGATTTTGGTTTTATTCCTTTTTGAGAATTGGGGGTTTTTACAATAAGAGGCGTTCTCAAAGCATTGTTAAAACACGAATGTTTACACCATAATGAGTGCTCTCCCAAACTCCAGCCATGATCTCCCAACAGTACTATTGTTGTGTTTTCATATAGGTTTAATCTTTTTAGGCGTTTGATAATCTTACCTATTTGAGCATCAATAAAACTAACGCTAGCGTAATATCCATGACGCAGTTTTCTTGCTTGCTCATCTTTAATAGGCAAAGTATCTTTATTTATATTTGTATACCCCCTTAGTTCTCTATAATTAAACCATGCCAATCTGGGTGAGTTTAAAGGCATATGTGGGTTTTTAGCTAAAGCGATAGCATCTTCTTTATACAGATCCCAATATTTCTTTGGAGCATTAAAAGGAAGATGTGGCCTGATAAAACCAACCCCAAAGAAAAAAGGTTGTTCAGACTTTGATAATTTATCCAATGCCTCTAAAGCTAATTTGGTAGTTTTTCCATCATAATATATAGAATCTGGTACATTGGCAGCTTCCCAGGCTGGTCCTGATGCTCCTAGCGGTAAATCTTTTTCTTTCGTCCAGCTATTTTCAGACGATTGATAATCTCGCCATAATTCTTGTTGCTTTATACTATTAGGGTAATCTGGTCTATAAGGTATTTTAGACCAACTTTGAAGCGCATCATCTGGGTGGTGAAAAATTTTACCTACTGCTGAAGTTACGTAGCCGTTATTTTTAAAATGTTCGGGTAAGGTTGTTATATTTGCAGCATCTTTAACTACTCTTGAACCATAATTGGTAAAACGTCTTTTCGTAGGGTACAAACCAGTTAGAATACTTGCTCTTGACGCTCCACATACCGGGACATTACAATAAGCATTGCTAAAAACAACACCATCACTCGCTAATGCATCTATGTTTGGAGAAACTATTTGTGTTTTCCCAAAGCAATTTAACTCAGGGCGTAAATCATCTACCATAATAAAAACCACATTGCTTGGACCATTATACTTCTCAATCTTATTACAGGCAAAAAGAACTAAACTTAAAATAAGAATAAATAGAAATCGAACCCCAAGTAACATTGTTTTATTTTTAAATATGTTTTTCAAATATGCTCGCATATAAAAGTAGTACTTCATTTTATGTTGTATTAATTTGCACAATTTAGAACAAAACATCATCGACCGAACTCGATGAAATACTTAAACTTCTAAATACTTTTTATTTTTAGAGATTAATTAAAACTTCCTGTGTTATTTTATAAAAACAACTGTTTCCCAAATATTACTTTTTTTACATGTCTCACAGAGTTCAAGATATGTTTAATAATATACTCTGTACATTTCAATAACCACACATCTTTGCAAGCAAAAAACGTACAACTGAAATTAATCAATTATACGTTTCTCTACATCAGGAACACTTAAAAAATACTGGAATTAACATCTTACCATTATTTCTTTATTATTTTTAAAACCTTGGGATTGTTCTTGCCTAATCTTATACTTGCGAAATAAATACCTGCTGGTTTGTCGTTTATATTTAACTGAACTTTTCCATTGTTCAATAGACAACTCTTTGATGAAATTAACTGAGAATAAGCATTGTAAACATCTACTGTAACACTCTTTAGCGGCATTGAAAGGATTATCTCAAATACACCATCTGTCGGGTTAGGTGAAACACTTACTATACCATCCATCGTTTTAGTAATACTACCTTCGCAAGCCACACTGGTTGTGACTTCTACAATGTCACCATAACTTGCATTCACCGAAAATGACTGCGAAGTGGTCTGCATAATTTGCTTGCCGTTTACAGACACATCAAAAGGTGCCGTCCCTTCTGTTATTTCTATATTTACAGCCTCTTTTCCTGAACTGGTTTTCCCTGTTACCGATGTACCTGCTTCTATATTGAAACCAAAGCACTGTACCTTATTATTAGCGGTATTGGTAATACAAAGTTCATAAGTTCCTGGAGACAGATTCTCTATAACCCATTCGTTGCTAAAATTTATATCTGCCCCTCCGTTTAGATTCGCCACATAACTACCGCTGTTCTTGGCCTCTATCTTTATCTGTCCGTTATCTTTATCGGGACAGGTTTCTCCAATGGCCTTAACAACATAACTGTCATCACCAAGCTCTTCAATAGCTCCTAAACATGGTACCAATTTATAAACCTCTTCTCCAGAGTTATAATATATTATATTGTTTACAGTCGTATAATTATATCCGACCGAGTTACTATGGCATACCTGTCCATCAAACCTTTGTTTAACCTTTTGGCGATACACATTTTTATCGGGCACTGCACAGCGGTACTGGTCTGAATATAATCCTATATTTTCAAATGGAATATCTGCTGCAAAACTAGGTATGGGTGTTTTAAATTTAAAATTAAGTGCGTTTGGATTTTCAAAAACATTCAAAGTAATTGTTTGAGTTCCAGAAATGGTTTCTAAATTAGTGGGGGCGTAAAAGTTATTCGCCAATGTTCCATAAAACAAATTATCGGTATAATCTGTTGCGAATGGTCCTAAGACATCATTATCATTTAATCCATCAAATAAAGTCTTCATCCTAGGGTATCTTGTATACCAAAAATTTTCAACCCTATCGGGCCAATTATTTGCTGATAGTCCAGTTTCCCATCCAGATACACCTATTTGCTTGAGCATTCTCCCCATGTAATTGGCTTTAATGGAATTTGTTGGATCTGATGTTAAATAATCCATAGCTGTGCTATAAACTGCTTCTACTCTATTATTATTATTCCTTACACCTATATAACATTCTAAAAACACATTGCTTCTTATAGAGTGTCCGCCAGCTTTATTCATTTTCACACCAGCCCATCCACCTTTATACAAGACATTTTCATAAACTTCATCACCTGCATCTACATCATCAATATGGAAAGCTCCTTTCCCTAACAGACCCGGAATTGTCATGTTATGGTGCATAAAATTATGTCTAAGTTTATTACCGAAAGACCATAAATTACCTCCTGTATAAAACATCCCTCCATCCCCTTCTTCTATATTAGTATTGAATGCTTCATTTAGCTCTATAATATGATCCACTCCAGAGTGCGTTAAAGGTTGTCCATTCATATTATGAATTAAATTATTTCTAAAAACATTACCTGCTCCAGAAATACCACAAGCTTTTCCATAAAAATCTTTTGAATAAATCTGTGTAAAATGACAATTCTCCATAATATTATTTCCATACTCAATCGAAGTAGAAGTGATTTTTCCTCCATATAGCCTACTATTATTAGGGACATCGTAAAAATCGCAGCTTAGTATCTTACTATCTCTTACATCATGCCAAAAGTTGACAGACGTTATCGGCTCTGCTATAAACCTAAAAGTTATACCAGCAACTAAAATATTTTTACTAGCGCCTTTTACATTTATCGCCCCTTGCCCATTACTCCCTGATCCCAAATTCTGGATTGTCATCTTTTTAATTTGAATATCCTGTGCTTCATTTATTTCAAAGCACTGCGGACCAGCCCAAACACCCATAGTGCTATTGTCTGTAAAAGGCTCCTTAGGCCATATATAGAGACGGGAATCTATAGAATCAAAATACCACTCACCTGGCTCGTCAAGTTCACATAAAAGATGATAAAAAAATAAGCGGCTTACATGAGCAGCCCCATCTTTTATACCATATCTTGATCCGTCTTGCAGCTTAATTGTACCATCTGTAGCCACTTCATTTACCTGATGTGTTTCCTTAAGCCAATCTGCAGAAATATAGCCTTTAATCTGCATTTTCTTAACCCTACTTATCTCAGCATTCCATTTTGAGCCATCTATATTTTCACGTAATTTAAACGAGGCCCCTTTAGGATCGTCATTACTACCATCTGTATTAACAATTTCTCCTGAAACGGTACCTATATCTATATGTGCAAAACCGATATTGGGAAACCTAGCTACCGTTACCATTTTATCGTTTACCGAAAGTTGCGCTGTAGGTTTGTCTAGAAGTTCTTTTAAATTGTTATCTGTTATCACTTGCGAATAGACCTTTCCTTGTGCTTTACTATGCAATTTTGTCAATAAATCTGTACTAGTTACAGGTTGAAATTTATCAGCATCAATGAACTTACTACCATCAAAAATTACCTTTTCGTCCTGATAGCCACTAAATATGATACCTGAATCTTGAGAGTTCAATGTACAAGTGGTATCAAAATTATACCGACCTCCACGTATATAAATTGTTTTCACCCCAGTACTTCTAGCTTTATCTCGGGCACCGATCAATGTAGCCAACGGGCTATCTATGGAACCATATTTGGCATCGTTTCCGTTCGTTGCTATATAGAGCTCTTGGGCACTCATCAAAAAACAGCACATAAAACAACAACAACATATCATATACTTCCGTATATTTTTTAATATATCCATAACATTTTTTGAATTTAGCGAATTAGCAACCTTTTTGCGATAAGATCAATAATCTAAAAAGTGCCTTTTCGCATTATATTAAAGCAAACTTAAAATATAGTTCTACTTAACAAGAGCTTATAAAAACCAAATAAAGGGTATAAATTGTTCAAACTTGGAAGACAAGGTTTTATACTACTAGTATTATAAACCCTTTTGTAGCTGAAATCAAAACATTTCATGACACACTACACCTGGCTAATCATTCCAATGTGCATCAATAATTTCTTTAAGGAGTGGGTATTCGTTATCTTCTTCTTTTAATCTTTTTCTTTCAGCTTTTAATTCTAACTTCATTTTCTCTATCACATCCTTGTATTCAGAATTGTTATATTCATTTTTAAGTTCTTGAGGATCTTTTCTTAAATCATAAAATTCCCAAGCCACTGGTATGGATAGCTCTTTATTAGAATTATTTTCATTGTTCCAATACATAGAAAGTGTGCCTTCTTTTTCTAAATTAGTGTAGCATCCATAATAAAAAACAAGTTTATAATCTTTGTTTCTTAAGCCGAAATGTGCTGGAATATCATGATGAACCATGTGCTTCCAATAACGATAATATGTATACGCTGTCCAATTATTATCGCTTCCTTTTTCTGTAATGTTTTTCATACTTTTTCCTTGCGCATATGGCTAAAAATTATTCCTCTAGCCATATCTATAATTATTGGTGCAAAACCTGTTCGAGTTTATCTTAATTATTTTAAAGGGACTAGTTTTAAATCTATTCTTTCTCAGGAAATGTTAACCTTCTCAAAATTGTAGCACCTTCAGGAACTAATTTAACATTCTTATATTCTCCATTTGGAGTTACTAAATTTCCTTCTAAGTAAACTGGGCTTTTATACCAAGGCTTATTAACATCTGCACTATTATCTGTCTTTAAAACAAATTTCTCCTTTGGATCTATACTATAATCCCAACCTGTTCTATCAAGAGTTTCTACATCATATCTATGAAAACCCGAGTTATCATATTCAAAAGTTTTATGCAATTTATGAGGAAATTGGAGTGTATATACCAAAGGGCCTCTTTGAATATAATAACCTGGTCGCGGTACTGTACGAGATATAGGCTGGGGAATTTTCTTTATTTCAAAAGGAAATTGTACAATAACCTCATCGCCATTTTCCCACTCTTTATTTAAGGTTACAAAATTTTCATCTTTACTATTTTTATATTTACAGTTACCAGACAAGTTCATATCTTCTAAGCCCTCTGGCAGCCTCAATTTTAAATCGAAATTTATAGGTTTTTCAACATTAATTTTAAACTTTATAACATCTGAAAAAGGATAGTCTGTCACCTCTTCAATAGTTACGTGTACACCATCTATTTCAAAATCAACAACTGTAGGTCCATAATACATAGCTGCAATACCTTTTTCTTTAATCGTTTTCATCCACATGCCATCAATATAATAGGGTAAAATTCTAGGAGCACTAGCAACACAACAAACGGCTTCTTGCTTATATTTGTTAGGGTCGAATCCATTTTTACCGCAGGTAGACCGATTAGCATCATAGGCTAAACGCCCGCCATGTCCGCAGCTATTAATATGAACACGATTGTCTGACGACAAATATTGAAGTGCTCCTAAATCGGGCAATCTTGCTCCTTGAGCTGCATTAAAGAGAACACGTTCTACCATATCACCAACTTCCGTTTGTCCAGAAATGCTAACAACCCTATTTAACGAAAAAATTAATTCTGGCAAAGCACAATATTCTCTATAAGTATCTGCCGTACCTTGGCGTCCTTTCACATCTTCACTACCAACAACCCCTCCACCAGGATTGAAATGGTACCATGCTTTTTTAATCGCATTTTTAGATGCTTTTATGGCAAGCTCATCAGTTGTTAAAGATGCTTTTAAATGTGGTAAATACATCCCTTCTACAATATGAGGAGTATGTTTTTGAAATTTTAAATCTTCATCCAAAAGATTTTTAATTGTCATTTCATCATCTTTGGTCGGAGCTTCATTAAAATCTGCATAAAACTTCAATATGTAGTCTGAATATATTTTCTTATCCGTAAGACGGTATAACCACTCTAACGTATCGAAAAAACCAACGGCATGACTCATTCCAGATCGCTTACCTTTATTTGGTAATGTAAAATAGTTTCGGTCTGTATACTGACTAATAGATAACTGAACGGCCTTCTCTACGGCTATTAAAAAACGTTCATCCATGGTATATTCGTACCAAGCCAACATTGCAGAGAACATTCTACTTTGTACCCATAACTCTGCATTATCTGCTTTATTCTCATGATTATATCTTGTCCCTTCTTCATTTCCTGAGGGATAAATACCAATATAACCGTCTTTATCTTGATACTCCAACAAGCGTTCCATCCACTGTTTGGCTTCTCCTAAAAACCGCTTATTATTACTTTGAACAGCCATTCTTAACAAACCATCTTTCACATAGCCTTCTGGTTCTGCACCCCACCATGTGCTTAGGTGTTCAAAACCTTTAAAATGCTCATCCGATTTCATCCTATTGGCATTGAAAGCATCTTGGTTTACAAAAGAGCAATAATCAAGAAATGCACTTAAGTAACCTACTTCAAGATCTGATTTCATTTGTTCGAGCATCCATCCTCGTGCTTTAACTTGGCCTACTTTTAGTATTTTATAAGTATTTGTACGCTCACTTAATTTTGTAGTCGTGTCTTTATCGGTATTAACAAGTTTGCGATTACAGCTAACGTATATGATAATGATGCTAGCTACAAAAAATAAAATGTTTTTTTTCATTAGTATACTTCTTAATTTGATTTAGAGACAGCTTTTACTTGGATTAAAAGTTTTACCTCAATTAACTAATTAGCTAAAATAATCACTATAAAAACTAGGCAGGGGTGTTAATTTGATCTAAAGAGTGTTACAAATATTCCAAATTTAGGAGTATCTCTTCAATACCCGTTTTTAAATGAACCTGAAATACAATTGATTACTTAAAAAACACTCTAACTAAAGGGCTCAATAATGTTCATTAAAATTCAATACCTTTTTCTGTCCTGATGACTTTCTGAATACTTCCATCATCATTAAAAGACATATAATCTGCACAGATTTTGCGTGCTTTATTACATACCTTTCTGTGATAAAACAAGACCCATCTGTCTTTAAATTTAACTACAGAACAATGATTGTTTTCTGCTGGTCTTTCATCTGGCTCCATTAATGTGCCTTTATATTCCCAAGGGCCCAGGGGGTGATCACTCATATAATAAATTAATCGTTTGTAGCCTTCGGATGAGCACAAATAATAATATTTATTGTTGCGTTTAAACACAAAAGGACCTTCATAATGACTATAAGGAACGTGAGCTACATCTTTTAATTCGACAATGGTTTCTTCTTTAACAGTTACCATGTCATCATTAAGGGCACCCATTTTAAATTGACAATATAAATAAGCCTTTCCATCATCATCTACAAACACATTAGGATCTATGCCCCAATTTGCGACCACTAATTTGGGAGTTTCAAATGGCCCATAAGGTTTTTTACTCCTTGCAACACCTATCTTCCATTCTTTATCTTTCATTCCTTTAACAGGAAAATAAAAATAATAATTACCATCTTTTTTTACACAATCTGGTGCCCAGGCATTATATACCTGCCAACCTTGTTGATTTAATTTATCTAATGAAAGCACACTACCGTGGTCTTTCCAACTTGTGCCATTTTTAGAAGAAAAAACATGCCAATCGTTCATTGCGGAATAGCTTGCCATACAAGGCACATCGTGTGACGTATAAAGCCATATCTTATTATCTCCCCAATTTCGGGCAGTAGGATCGGCAGTGTATAGCGCATTCATATTCAAGGGGTTGTTTTGAGCAGATATATAACTACATCCTGTAATTCCAACCACAATCCATATCACTATTTTTAAATGTAAATGCATATTTTTAATGAGCTAAAGGTAAATTATATGATTAGTGACAAATCCCTTGTACATATTACTACCATTACTTATACCTGTTCTTATAGTTTTAATTATTAATTTAATTCGTTCTTTTTGAAGTAAAATTATTCTCGATTTTCTTAGATATATCAGCAGCTTTAGTCAATAAAACAACTCCAAAAACAATCTCAATCAAAGCAAAATAGTTTATATTCTTACTCTTTGAGTGTGTCACAAAAACCTTTTCCTCTTTTGAAATATTCGGCGATTGATTTTTATTCGAAATGTTTTTTGTAATATATTCAGTTTTGGTGTCAGTCTTGAGATTAAACTCAAGAAAATTCCCAGATCCATGCATAATAATCATAAACCCAAATACAATCATTACTATATGATAAAGTAAATGTTTGTCAAGATTTAAGTAAATCTGATCTTGTTCTTTAATCTTAATTATTGACAACACTCTTTCAGTCCGAAATATGAATATAATAGCAACAGCTAAGGGTAATATAAAATTCAAAACCATAGCCGTTCCTATAATAATCATAAATGAATTATTCACATGATGATTATTTAAAAACATTGAAATCAATACTCCAATACCACTTAACATTGAACCAAAAGCTTGGATTGATTTCCAAAATGCAACTAACCCAATGATTCTTAAAATTATTGAAACTAGGTCTTTAATTTTCATTTCTCTATAATTTAAATTTATTTCTAACGTGGTGCTGTTACAGACATATTACTACTCCTTCAATTCTATTTTAAACGTATATGCGAAATCATTTGGTTTTTGGTCTGGTGTCTTTATTACCAAGCCATCAGGCCCAGATTTCCATTGAATTTCACCATTATACCCCAACAGTTCTATAGATTTAATTTCACCAACCCTGGTATTTAATTTTGTTATCATTTCAATAAGTACTTCTGTATTTTCACCAGGCCAATCTAAAACAAAAGCATACAGGTAATTTCCTTTTTTGGTGAACCTAATATCCTTTTTACCATAGGGAGATTTTTGTGTAAAATGCGGCATATGGTGCGTAGGCCCTTCTCCGTAGATATACCAAGGTCTTGTTCCATAAATACCTTCACCGTTTACAGCTAACCATGCTCCCATATCTTCTAAAATAGATGTTGCGGTATCATCTAACGTTCCATCTGCTTTTATTGGCACATTAAGTAACATGTTACCATTTTTACTAACAATATCAATTAATTTATCAATTAAAGTCGCACTAGTTGTATATGGTCTGTTTACATTGTATCCCCATGGCCCCATGGAGTCATCTGTTTGCCATGGCTCACTCAATATATAGTTCGCTTTTCCTCTTTCAAAATCGAGGGTGGCTATACCATCGGCGTACAACCCTTGCCAAGGACGGTCCTTAATAGTCATTACTGCTTCATTTTTACCATTATGAATTTCTGTGCTATGGTTATATAAGTGACTGATAACATCCATACCTATTTTTCCTTCATCGTCTCCTCTAAAAGGTACGGCACAGTCAAAATAAAGCAAGTCTGGATTGTAATTATCTATTAAGTCTTTAAGCCTGTTAGCCCACAAATCCCTCCATGCTTTTGGTGCGTTAAATGGTGCTCGGGCATGCATATCATCATGCTTGGGCGGATAAAGCCCTTTGCCTTCACCTTGTGCGCCATCATAAGGCACACCTTTCAGCGGACCTTTAGAATCGGCTCCATTAGCTGTATTTAACCAGCTGTAACTTCTTGATAAATGTGTGGTAACACCAAAACGCAAGCCTGCTCTTAATGTAGCTTCCCGCCACATCCCAATTAAATCTTTCTTTGGTCCCATATTTACAGCATTCCACTTGTGATGTTTAGAATTCCATAAATCGAAATTATCATGATGTACCGCACATGGAGTGAAATATTTAGCGCCTGCTTTCTTAAATAATGCCACTAATTTATCTGGATCAAAATTTTCTGCTTTCCACATGGGTATAAAATCTTTGTATCCAAACTCTGAGGGATGCCCGTATGTTTTTAAGTGATGTTCATACTCTGGCCTATCTTCTTCATACAACCTTCTGGCATACCATTCGCCTTGCTCTGCAACGGAATAAGCCCCCCAATGCATATAAATACCAAACTTAGCATCTCGAAACCATTCTGGACATTGATATTGTTGAAGAGATTCAATAGTAGGCTCAAAAGTTACTGGCTGTTTTTTTTGCGTTTCCTCTTTAGAAGGTTTTTTACACGATGCGATAAAAACTATTGTTATTATAAGTATTATTTTTTTCATATTATTTCACTAATTCTCCAGTAATTTATAGCCTTTTATATTGCTTTACCAACCGTATCGCATTTCCACCGCCTGGTGCAAGTTTCACATTTAAAACATCTCCTTTTTCTACAGTTTTCCGAGTTATTTTATAAGATTCTTGATTATTTAAAAAATGACTATCTGGGGCATCTTCATAAAGTGTTGCTTTATACTTAACACCTTCTTTTAAAAAGGATAATTTAATAGTTAATGCTCTCGAGTCTCTATTGGTAAGCGAACCAATATACCAGTTATCCCCTTTTCGTCTGCCCACGGTAACAAATTCATCTATTTTGCCATCAATAATTTTCAACTCATCAAAAGTATCTGGTAAGGTCTTTACAAAATCAAATACATCAGACTTTCCATTATATTCTTCGGGCGAGTCGGGCATGATGTGAATACCACTAAACAAAACAGCTAGTTTTGCGACCTCAGCAGCCACTGTTCCTGGTATTTTTTCAAATACCCGAACTCGGGATTCTGCATTTTCGAAACCAAACCAACCATTGCACATATCTAACGGCCCTGTTATCATGTTAATAAATACTTGATTGACTACTGTCTCTGGATAGTACGATCGTTTTGCATCTGCTTGAGAGTGCCCATACTCTCGGGTTACTAAATTAGGCCATGTTCTTCGGTCTCCACTTGGTGGCAATGGGCCATCATGAAAGTTTACTGTTAACTTATATTTGGCACATAATTCTACCACTTTTCTGGTATAAGTAACCTTGTCCTGGCCTTTGGTAGTCATAAATCCATACTTAATTCCAGAAGCCCCCCAATCACTGAACTGCTTTAAGATACGTTCTAAACCAAATTTCTTAGCCCCGACATCATTTAGATACAGAATAATGCCTATACCTTTGCTTTTGGCATACACCATATTTTCTTCTATATCTATTTTATTATTAGCTGTTGTTGGGTTAGCATCAGGAGAGAATTCTGGTCCGTACCAATCGGCGTCCATTAGTAAATATTTGATATTATTATCTGCCGCAAAGTCTGTTAAACGCTTATGAGATTTAGTATCTAAGCCGTATGTAAAATTATCTTTTGTTTTGTAACCCCAAACTCTCCAATCCCAAACTGCCTTGCCTGGTTTTATCCATGATGGATCTTTGATAGCACATGGCGGATTAAGATTTACCAAGGTATTAGATTCAACTAAATCGCCCGGTTTGCCCCCTAATAGAACAACACGCCATGATGTTTTAGCAGGAGTTACTCCTATGGATTTGTTCATAACACATTTAAGACTCAAAGCATCTTTACCTTTTGCTAAATTAAAATTGGCAAAATCATAAATTGCTGCCTCTAAAATTGATGCATAGCAATTATCATCCAATTTCAATACTGTTGGGGTGTATTTGGTTTTTTCAGGATATTGGCTCAACGGCAAAGGCCCTAGATTATGTCGTTCTCCATTCGCAGACCAAAAGGTATGATCTTGAGTAAACACAAAAGATGTTAAATCTTCTTCTATGGTAAACTTTTTAAATCCTTTTTGTTCTGGAATTTCATAACGTATGGCCAATGCATCATTATAAATTTTTAAAACAACACCCAAAACAAACCCATTATCCCCTTTTAACCAATATGTAATTTCGTTGTGAGTATCAACTATTTTTGAGTTTTTGTCCCAAACAGGCTCCCAAGTGGTATTCGAACCATTAGAAGAAATACTATCTATTGAAAAAAGAGACTCTTGCGCTTCTTTCAATTTAAGGCCTACCGAGGAAGGCTTTAATATTTGAATGCCATTTTTAAACAACGACACTGTAGGCTTGCCATTAAAAAGCTGAAATTTAACTGCTATATTGCCATTGGGTGATTTTACAGTTACTTCTTCTTTTCTTATAGTACAAGAATATAGACTTAAAACCACGACTATGAGACTAACTATACATTTCAATTTATTCATTATTGATTGCTTTTTACCAGCCTTACTTTTTCTATTGTTCAACAATTAGTTTACATGTCTGTAAATCTCTAGAGTTTGTTCCAATCATTATTTCAAATTCACCTGGTTCTATTTTCCAACCTCCATCAATCCAATATTCTAATTGTTGTGTTCCTATTTCAATACTTACTTCGCTTGTTTCTCCTGGTTTTAACTTAACTCTTTTAAAACCTTTTAATTCTTTAAGTGGTCTGGCTCTTTTTGAAATTTTATCGTGTACATAAAGCTGTATCACTTCTTCCCCTTCATATTTACCTGTGTTTTTAACATATAGTGACACAGACGTATTTCCATCTATAGAAATAGTGCTTTTTTTTAATTTAGGCGCTCCTATTTCAAAAGTTGTATAACTCAACCCATATCCAAATGGGAATAAGGGCTCTGGGTTTGAATTATAAATGTCTCTTGGGCGCCCCGTTTGTAGTTTATTGTAAAATAAGGGTACTTGTCCCACATTTCTTGGAAATGAAATTGGTAATTTCCCACTAGGATTAACTTCTCCAAAAAGCACATTAGCTATGGCTTTTCCTGTTTCTTGGCCTAAGTACCAGCCTTCAATAATCGCTTTAGAGTGCTCTGCTATCCACTCAATAGAAAGTGGACGACCATTTAATAAAACCACAATATATGGTTTTCCTGTGGCATGAATGGCTTCTACTAGTTTTTGTTGAGGCCCTGGTAATCCTAATTCATCGCGATCTTGATTTTCACGACAGGTTTCTTCAGATCCTCCAATGGCTACAATGGTAATATCTGATTTTTTAGCCAACTCTACAGCCTTAGGAATATTTTCTATTGAGGGTGTAAAATCACAACCTTCTGCAAATGTTACTTCTGCATCTTTGTCAACATAAGATTTTATTCCATCTACAATTGAAATATAATATTTAGGAATGTCTGGTGAGTAACCCCCTAAACGCATCGCATTTCCGTTAGGTCCTACTACTGCTATCTTTTTGCTTTTCTTTTTTGACAATGGCAGTAAATTATCCTCATTTTTCAAAAGAACAATGCCCTTATGCGCTACTTCTAAAGCAAGATCGTTATGTTTTTGGTTTGAAACAATTTCTTTCCAGTTATCTTTTGCAAGTCCTACGTACAATGCTTTTTTGAACATTTCGGCATCATATTGTGATACTTTTTTAGGTTCACCATTGTCTGGATGTTTTATGACATCAAAACGATCATCTAAAGTTACATCGGCATCAAAAAGCCCTAGCTCAAACTTAGTCTTTAATACATGTGCTACGGCATTGTTTAATAGGTCTTCTGAAACGATTCCTTTCTCAACCGCCTCTATTAAATTATCTCCATACATACGTTGCTCACTCCAGCCTTGAAATAAAGCGAGTTCTTGATGAATGCCAACTTTTAACCCTTCATTTGCGGCATGATTCCAATCTGGAACATAACTAAATACCCGTTTTAAAGATCGTAAATCACCATTATCTGAAACAATTAATCCATCCCATCCCCATTGATCTCTTAAAATATCATTAAGTATTTCACTATTTGCATGACATGGCATACCATTTAACACATGATGCGCAGGCATAATAGCGCCTACTTTAGCTTCTTTTATTGCCAAACGAAACGGATATAAATGCACATTATGCAACGTGTAGTCTGATACATCATGAGCTGCTCCATTATCTCCTGCCATAGGTTCCCCATCTGCCACAAAATGTTTTGCTGTTGCTAAAATATGGTCTTTATCAAAACGTTTGTCTCCCATCCCTTGAAGTCCCTTAATATAAGAACTACCAATTTTTCCAACCAAATAAGGGTCTTCTCCATAGCTTTCCTCTGTCCTACCCCAGCGAATGTCACGAACTACTGCTAACATAGGTGTATAACACTGATGAATACCAAAGGCACGAGATTCTTTGGCTACAGTATGTCCCATACGTTCTATTAAATCCAAATCCCATGTACTTGCCATAGCTATGGCCTGAGGAAAGACGGTTGCATGATTCATCTTAATCCCATGTAAACACTCATTAGCACTTATATTGGGAATTCCCAATCTCATATTAGCATTTGGATATTGAGTTGCCAATTGATGTACTTTTTCCTCTAAAGTCATTTTAGCAATGAGCTTATTAATTTTAATTTCAACATGCTTAGAGTTACTCTGAGAAAACACAGTAGAAATTGTGATTAAACTAATAAATACTAATGCTAATTTTTTGTTTATCATTTTATATTTTAAAATTTCTTTTAGGCAAATTCTGCGATTACCTTAATTTATCATATGGTTCACAATTGAAAACCTGAATTTTTCGTAATTCTGTTAAGCCTTCTACAGATTTTAAACATTTAAATCTAACTTTATTAGTCTTCACTGGTTCTACACGATCAATCTTTTTATGACCAATAGTCTCGTAGCCAGGGTTTCTATTATAAGGTTTCTTAGCTATCGGAAAATAATTAACTGCTTTTAACGCTTGCCATTTACCATCTACAAAAGCTTCCAGAATGTATTTTGCTACACGTTGTCCGTTAGCAATGTTTTCCATTAAAACAACCGTGTTAATTTCTTTTGGTTCATCCCAACTAAGCTCAACAACATCCCCCTTTTCAATATCACTTAATTCTGCTATCGGGTTAGAAAAACGCTTTTTAATTTCATTTCCAAACCTTTCAGCAGCCACAACAATAGTGTCAGGAACCAACCCTCTATGATCTGGCGGTAGGTTTATTATGGTATTAGCCCCTAATCCAACCGTTCTATAATATAAATCTACATGTTTAGACAAGGGCAAGGGCAGTGTAACCTCTGGATGCCAAAACCAGCCTCCTCTATGAAATGCCCAATGTGTTGTACACTCTCTTACACGCCAATATTTACCTAATGGGTACCCAGTTCTTACCTCATTTTCAAGCAAACCATAATCATTTTCAACCGAGCTATCATTTGAATTAGGTGCAGGACGTGTATATTTAGTCCCATCTACTGTATTAACTGCATTCCACATAGGATACACCACAAGGCCTGATTCGTTTCCTGGCACCCAGGTTTCTGGCCCCATAAACACCATATTGGGCTGAAGTTCTGCCACTAGATCTGTAATAGGATTCCAAATATGTTCACTGCCAGGAGCTCCCCAATGATCAGACCACATAAAGTCTATTTGTCCGTAATTAGTTAGAAGCTCACGCATTTGGTCTAATTGTATTTGTCGGTATTTTTCTTTCCTTTTTTTATCTTTAAATGCTATTGTCATTAAAGAATCTCGACTATGCCCCCAACCTATAGGGCCATCATACCAGTTTAAACCTGTGTAAGCATCATGACTTGAAGTATGATAAAACCCAACTTTTAATCCATGCTTTCTACAGGCATCAACAAATTCTTTAGCAATATCTCCCTTACCATCTTTATAAGGACTGCTAGCTATCGTATAATCTGTAGTTTTAGATGGCCATAGGCAAAACCCTCCTTCGTGTCTTACCGTTAAACACCCATATTTAGCTCCCATTGATTTGGCTGTTAACACCCATTGTTCTGCATCTAATTCTGTTGGATTAAATTTTGAAGGCGGTTCTTTTCCATCGCCATGTTCTTGTCCTGTAAATACATTTAAACCAAAGTGAAAAAAAGCACCAACTTCCCAATCGGCAAATTCAATCTGTTTTTTACTTGGCTTAGTCAATATTGAGGTTTCATTCTGAAATTCTTGTTGTTTTTTTTCTTTTTTGCAAGCCAAGCATAAAAGAGCAAAAACAATTATGAGTATAAAATTTTTATATTTAATCATATTGAGATATTTTTTATATAATTTCATTATTTCGTGAACATTGCATCGGCCCATACAGAGTGATCTGAATTTTCATTGTCCCCTCCGTCTGTAGTCGTTAAACGAAGTTCGCTTAGATTTGGAGGGAACTTTATATCTATCTCCACTGCATCATCTTTACCTGTAAATCTCTTACTCCTGTATAACTCAACCCATTTATCTTTTTTATAGCCTTCTACAATAAAAACAACAGAACCTCTATCCCCAATCATATCTTCAATACCTATGGACGCTTTTAATCCTTTAGCTTTAGGGTATTGTGTTAAATCATACTCTACAACTCCTTTCTTTTCTTTACCAACAGGACAAACCATTAAACCACGTTTAAAATGCTTTCCGTTAATAAATATTTTATTACCTCTATAGTTCTTATCTCTTCTTACGCCACCATGTGCAGATTCATAGATTGTTTCAACACCACTTATATAAGGATAACTAGAATCAAAATCTCTAGTAATAGGGTCGCAATTAAAAACCGCCAAGCTTCTAATCTCTACTGGTTGAACAACAGATTCTAGACATTTAAAGCGAATACGATTAGTGACTACCGGTTTCACTCTATCAATTTTTTTATGACCTATGGTTTCGTATCCTGGATTGTTACTGTAAGGTTTAAAACCCATGACCCTGTTTCTTGGTTCCAATTTTTGCCACTTACCGTCAACATAGGCTTCAAGTGTATATTTTATCACTTTTTGTCCGTTAGCAATATTTTCCATAGTTACTATGGTATTTATTTTTTTTGTTTTTTTCCAAGATAACTCTACAATATCACCTGATGCAACTGTTTTTAATTCAGCTATAGGTTTAGAGAATCGTTCATTGATTGCGTCACCAAATTTTTCAGCGGCTTTAACAATATCATCAGGTACCAAACCTCTATTATCTGGTGGTAGATTGATGATTACATTAGCTCCTAAACCTACTGTTCTGTAGTATAAATCTAGATGTTCCCAATGTTTTTTAGGAGCTGTTCTTTTAATAGAATCTGGATGCCAAAACCAGCCTCCATAATTAAATCCTGTATTGGTTGTACACTCTCTAACGCGCCAAAATTTACCTAATGGATGACCTGTTCTCACTTCGCCTTCTAACAGGCCGTAATCATTTTTAGTTGTTAAATCATTGGCATTGGCTGATGGTCGCGAGTATTTAGTTCCGTCTACTGTATTCACTGCATTCCACATAGGATATACTACATGCCCAGTCTCATTACCTGGTACCCAAGAATCTGGCCCCATAAATACCAACTCTGGTTGAAGCTCTTCTGCTAAATCTGTCACTGCACGCCAAACGCCATTAGGGTCTTTTGCATCCCAATGGTCTGACCACATAAAACCTATTGGCCCATAATTAGTAAGCAACTCACGCATTTGCTCTACCTGAATCTTTTTTAATTTTTTTCTTAAATCTGGATCTTTTCTATGAGCCTCTCCCATAGCTTTACTCCAAGTAGACCCCCATTTTAATGGTAATTCTAAATTGCCCTCGTATTTTCCTAATGTAGCATTGGCATCAAAAGCCGCTGTATGATAAAAAGCTGGAACGATTCCATGTTTTCTACAGGCATCTACAAACTCTTTAGCGATATCTCCTTTACCGTTTTTGTATGGGCTGTTTGCAATGGTATAATCTGTAGTTTTTGATGGCCAGAGACAAAAGCCTCCTTCATGTCTCACGGTAAGACAAGCATATTTGGCTCCCATAGCCTTTGCCGTTAGCACCCATTGCTCGGCATCTAAATTTGTTGGATTAAACATGGACGGTGAGTGCTGACCATCGCCATGCTCCATATTTGTAAATACATTTAAACCAAAATGGATAAATGCTCCAACCTCCCAATCTGCAAATTTTATCTGTTTTGGAGACGGTTTTGCCAGTTCAATATCTTGAGAATATGTTAAATTAGACATTAAAACTGTTATTAGAACAGTCAACAAAAGAGCACATGATCTTTTCATTTTATTATTGTTTTTTTAGAATATTTATTTAATTATTAAAGCGTCTATAACGACTAACTTATTCGTTGTATTTATAACTTCTATTTTATGTTTCCCAAAAGGTAATTTCTTTGAAGAAAACACTCTTTGTTGTACACCACAATGTTCTTGCTTGCCTAAATCTATTATATCATATAATTGCTCATCGATTAAAACAACCAATTTACCCATATTTGGAGATGTGTTTGTTATAATATCTACTTCTGTGCCTTCAAACGAATAGCTACATCTTTCTCCTTTTTCATTTGACTCGTGTACATCGTTATTAAACTCTTTTTGGCCTCTGTTTACTTTATGAACCCAACCAAAGTAGCGAACACCAGGATCATCATCGTTTATCCATGTTTTATCTTGCTTTATTCTAAATACAGCTGCAATTTTATTTGGTGCATTCTTAGGAAATTGAACATTTAGACCCTCATCATTTTGTTCAAAATTAATTTTGCCATTACTACCCAATAATTTTATCTCTAAAATATTTCCAATAGTGGCACCTCCCTTTTTTAATTCTGGAATTGTTATACTTTTTGATTTTGGCCATTCTAAACAAAATACATAAACAGAACCTCCTTTTCTGGTAAAATAGTAATTACCAACTTTACTTTTAAAAACTTCAAACGGACGACTACCGTAAATTCCTTCGCCATTTACCCGCATCCACTCACCAATATTTTTACAAATTTCAACTGCTTTAGGATCAACATTCCCTTGGGCTCGTTGTGGAATTGCTAGTAACAAGTTTCCATTTTTGCTAACATTATTTATTAGTGTATGAATAACCCATTTGGCATCTTTATAGTTAAGTCTTTGTTTATTAATAAACCAAGGGCCAATAGCATCATCTGTTTGGAAAGGATAAGCCTCTATCTGGCCCTCAATTTTTTTCTCACTATCTTTTACCAACGCATTGGCAACAACCTCAGCTTCCTCTATAGTATATAAGCTATTAGCCTTTCCTCCAACCCCTTTCATATTTAAAACAGCTATTTGTTTACCATGGTTCATGGCCATACTCTTATTATAATAATTAGCAGCTATTTGCGGTGCTAGATGACCAAAGCCCATTTTCACTCCTAAATCAACCCAACCATTTACGCCTACACTTTCATCAAAATAAAGCAATTCGGGATTATATTTTAGTAAATCGTCTACACGCCACATAAACTGATTCGCAAAAGGGGATTGATTAGCATCTAATTCCTTGTCATGCGGAAAGCCGTATAAGTCTTTTGGATCAAGACCTTCCCAAGCTGTTCCTTTTCCATCTTCAATAGTTACGGTTGCAGCATCATAAGAAACGTCTTTATATTTCCCTTCTTTATCACTTCCAAAATAATGAGGCATAAATTGTCCCCATGTCCTTGCTGGTGAAGCATGTACAGATACACCAAAGGGTAATCCATATTTTTTAGTGGTCGTTTTCCAAATAGCTATTATATCTTTTTTAGGACCAAGATTCATTGAGTTCCATGGCTGGTATGTTGAATTCCAGCTATCGTAATTATCATGATGGTTTGCTAAGGCAACAAAATATTTACCCCCAGCATCTATGGCCATTTTCAAGAAGGCATCTGGATCCCATTGATCGCAAGTCCACATGGCACATATATCTTTATATCCAAATTCTGAAGGATGTCCATAATTTTCAATACAATGTTTATGACGTCTATCTCCTTCAATATACATCCAACGGGCATACCAACCTCCAGCTTCGGGAACTGATTGCGGATTCCAATGCGACCAAATTCCCAGTTTGGCTTCTCTGAACCAATCTGGCACTTCATATTTCTTTAATGATTCCCAATTTGGTTTATAAGTACCAGGATATACTTGTAAATCTGGAAGATTCCAGATATCGTACTTTCCAATAGCCTCAATTTTTTCTTGTGACAAAACAGTATAGGTAAACAAGAACAATACTATTGACATCATTAAATTTGGTGCTGTCAATAATTTATTCCTATTATTATATTTACTCTTTGCCATATCTACTTTCTACTCCTTAAGCATATATAAATTACTTTATATGAAACTCGGCAAAATCAGGCAATTCACCTTTTTTCAAAACCTTTAAACCACTCCATATAACAAAACTGTTTTTTCCTTTTATTAAATTTTGAAATGGCCCTGGTAAAGCCTTTCCATTTTGGGGTATTTTTTGATTCCAAAAATCAACATCAACAAAATCATGATTCTTAGATTTCTTTTTACTTGGTTTAAAAGGAATAAAAACCAACAATTCATGATTTTCAGGAAGGTATTCAACCTTAATCCCTGGGTACAAACTGCTGTTTTCATCATTAGAACAATCATGTGCTTTCCAAAAGGCCTGCCACTGCTTAAAAGTTAATGCGACCCTTACTTTATCACTAAACCCTTCTAGATCTTTAAATGCAACCAATTCTTTTTCTATTAGTTTATAAAATTCTTCATTGGTCCAGGGAGACGGATCATCTGATGCCTTATTAATACAAAATGCCTTGTCTGTATTATCAACATCATAGATATTAAAATCTATACGTTGTTTACCGCTTCTATGCGATGGATAATTGAAATCAAGAACCGGGTAACTCCCTGCAAAAATATTGTTATAAAGACTGTGATGGTATGTTTTAGTTCTAGGATCTACCTGACGAACAAAATAACCTTGTCCGAACTTTTTTTGCTTTGGTGTATTTACCAATAAATTATGCATAATTGTTGCTCCAGATACGTCATGACAATAAATAGGGTTTTGTACATTACCTACTATAATATTATTATCTACAAAGAGTCGATCGAAACCATAATCGCTCATTTCCAAGAATATTCCTGATTTTCCATTATTCACAATAACATTTCTTGAAACTCGAGAGTCTGGAAAATGATTATCAAGCCAAATACCATAAGTTAAATAATTATCTGCTATATAGTTATTGTAGATAAATCCGTTCTTTGCATGATGGCATTTAATGGCTGCCTGTTCCCAACGTTTCATGCCCCAAAACTTCATGGTATTGTTGCGCAATAAGACATTATTTCTAATAATCATGTCCTCCGAACTATTACTTAAAATACCAGCAGAACCATTTTCTATGATGTAATTTTCTTCAATTATATTATTGTTGGCCTCATATTTTTTACCGTTTAAATCGACATGCCCTGCATCAATAGCGAATGTTTTTACATGCCTAATCACATTACGTTTTACAACCCAATGGTGACCAGCCTGTAAGCCTAATGCGCCTTTTTGTGCCCAAACATCTGTTCTCCAAAAATTTGTTGGGTATTGATTCCCACAATGTTCCATTAAAAAGCCTTCTACGGTTATATAGCCTAAATTCCTTTTAACTGGTGCAAAAATTCTTCGTCTTGTTGAAATTTCTACTTGTTGTTTTTGTGGCTTTAAATTTCCAAAATGGATATATATTTTTTTGGTTTCTGGTTCGTAATACCAACTTTCGGGAGCTAATTCTTTCTTAAATGGAACTTCTAAAAATTGTTTTCCATTTACAAAAACCTGACCGCAAGTATAGACCAATGTTGAATCGCCTCCATAACCACGTTCCAACTCTCGCTTGCCTTGACGCTGGTATGGCGTTGATGCCAAATTCACTTTAAAAGGGTTATGGCTATCGGGATAATCTGATACCAAATCATTGAACAGCACTTCTTCTGGAACTGCCGAAAAAATACCTTGACTTTCATTACTCCAATTTGGAGTCCATATATCGGACCCTTTTATTACTACTTTTTTACCTGGTTGCCCTAAAAAAACAATGGGTTTACCTGATTCTCCACTTCTAATTGGAATAACGCGTTCTCTGTAAATACCTTCAAAAACAAAAATGGTATCTCCAGGAAATGCCCTTTCTGTTGCTTTTTGAATGCTAGAAAAAGGAAAGTTTAATGATCCATCTTCTGTGACTAATTTTTTATTAGCAACATAGATGGTTTTTGCGTTTAGGCATAACGATATAAAAAAGAAAAACAATACTGTCAATCTAAGCATTAGCATACAATCTTTATTTTTAACATTCATTGCTCTTGTTTAATCGACTTTTCAAACACGCCTCATAACGATTAGATTTTGATAAAGTAAGAGGTTTCTAATTAATTATAGTGCTCGAAAATGTATGGCAAGCCCATTTTGCTTTAATACTTCGTAATTTATTGTATCGGAAGACTTGACACTTTTCTTATCTATTTTCACTTTAGTTATTGTTTGGCTATTTTCATCATCTGAATAAATAGTGGCTTCATAAGTTTTTCCTTGATCCAGAAAACCTAAAGCGATATCTAATTTTCGTCCTTTATCCCCTGTTAAAGCTCCCAAAAACCAGTCGTTACCATTACGCCTTGCCACAATACCAAATTCGCCTGGGTAGCCATCAATGATCTTGGTGTCGTCCCAAACTGTGGGAAGTGCATCATAAAACGCCAATTCTGGAACTTCTTGGATAAATGATTTAGTATCTCCTGCACCTGGCCCATCTGCATCTGACCCTTCTGGTCTGTCATACCAATATAAAAATTGCCATGGACTATAAATACAAACCGCCTTTGCTAATTGTGAAGCATGTGAACTCATTCTTTCTTCTACTCTTGTTGCAAAATAACAGTTCGTCTGATCGCCTGCTCCTGCAATCATTCTGGTAAACAAGGTATTCAATACCATAGAATTTTTTGGTGCCTCTTCGTCTCCTCTAATACCTTCTTGGGTCATTAAGTTTGGATAGGTTCTAGAATAACCTGTTGGACGGTATTCATCGTGAATATCGACCATCATTTTATAATCTGCTGCTTTTCTAACGGCATCGTGCAACCAGCTTGTCCATTCTTGAGAGCCTACATTCACAAAACCGTATTTAAGCCCGCTAACTCCCCAAGAGCTTAACAGAGGCAATATGTCATCTAACTGTTTTTCCAACGCTCTTCTATTCACATAAAGAACAACTCCTATATTATTACTCTTGGCATATTCTATTACTCCTAATAGGTCTAATGGCCCATTAGAGCGCTCAGAATCTATTGTAATCGTAGTAGCATCAGACGCTTCGTCATTTTCTTTACCGTACCAACCTGCATCGAATTCAATAAATTGCAAGTTGTGTTTTACAGCAAAATCTACGCAGGCCATACCCCCTTTGGTTGTAAGTGTTGATTCCCTAATAATTTTCCCTGGTCTAATCCAGGAAGTATCCTTTAATTTATTTTCTTCATTTAAATTAAGAACAAGAAAATTATTTTCTAATATTTCACCTGGTTTTTCTGAAGCCATTATAAAGCGCCAAGGCGTATTAAATGGCTTGTCCTTTATAACGTCACTACTAAGTTCAGAAACTAATGTTCCTGATTTCTCTGGATTGTTAGTAAGCTTCATTCTGGCATAATCAACCAATGCTGCCTCACCTATAGCAACAAACAAAGAATCCGACAATTCTACCAATAAAGGTCTTTCAACTGCTCCTCTTATTTTTGAAATTGGTGTTTTAACAATTGGTTTTTGTGCCCTAGAGGCTTTCCATACTTGTGCATCATGAGCCAATGAGAATTCTGTTAGCTCTTTATTAATTTGAATTTTAGATTGGTTTTTTGAAAACTCATAACGAAAAGCTACACCTTCATTATATACCCTAACCCTAAGGTTAAACATTGCATTATTTCCTGATAAAGAGATCAATGTTTCTTCATATATATCTGGATATTCGTTCTTTTCGCCATAAACAGGCTTCCAAGTGGTACTAACAGATGTCTTTTCTGTGGCTTCTATCTTGACTTTTCCCCCGATAGAAACACCTTCAATCTCAAATCCTAAACCTGATGGTGCTATAATATCCTTTCCTTTGTATTTGATAGTATAGGTTGCGGTATTTGCTTCTTCATTAATTTTAAAATTATACGCATAGTGATTGTTCGGACTTTTTAAAATAACTTCACTTCGTGTACTCTTTTTTACAACACCTTTATTTTGTGTACCACAAGAAGAAAATAGAAGTAATGAGATTGCAGCTGATAATATTGAGATATTAATTTTCAATTTTTTAAGATTTTATTTTTGTTAGTGTTCTATAAAAACCTATAACTCTAAACCAATTAATAGAAAAACCAACCTTAATCGTTAATTATTTCTTTATTCATCAATAATAAATTTGGATAGTGTTTATACGGAAAAACAAAGATTGAAATTTAAGATGTACCCTTAGGGGTAGAGATATCTCTTTATGGTTAATATTTAGTTCAAGGCCATTAAAAAAAAGATATGATTTTCTTTACTTTAACGTGGGTTTAAAATTTATAAAGACATAGACAAAAGCTCGATAAAATAAAGATGGTCAACTTGAGCGCAGTCGAAAGGTCTTAAAAATTCAGTTGTTTTAATTAGGTTTCGACTGCGCTCAACCTCACATTTAAATAAAACTAAAATTGTATCGATTTACTTTAGATTACTTTTTAAACTATAATATGTTTTACTTTTACTTCAAGGGGTTATGGCATGATGAACTCATCATATAAGATTGGAGCTAATTCATTTGCCCAAGCCAAACTTTTTAATTGGAAAGAAGGCTATATACTTAAATTAGTTATTGGAAAATTCGGTTTGGCTATTTTTTTAAAATTAATTTAGCTTTCGAATTAATTTTTAAAACATAAACACCCCTAGTTATGGCATCTGAAAAAGTGAGCATGGTGTCTTCCGCATTCTCGTTATACTGTATACCTTCTATTGAAATGGAACTTCCCTTCAAGTCAAATACCTGAAAAATATCTGAAGGCTTGGTATTGGTTACGTATAATGTGTTTTCAATCATAGGATTTGGATATATGGTATAATCCGTACTTTCTTGGTTACCATTTACCTTCCCTTCAAAATATTGCACACCAAACTGATAAGCATCAACCCCAATTTGCTCGCCAATAAGCCTTCCAGGAATGTCGTCTGCTGGTGGATGGATACCTCCCCAAATTCTTGATAAGCTGCATTGGTCTGATGCATCTCTATAAGTTGCCCATTGCAATTTAACATCTACACTTGGCCCTTCTTCAAAGACTAAAAATTCATTCTTTCTAGCAATAAACTCGCCATAGCCTCCAGGGAAAAAGGCATCTCCAGTTAACAAGGTCATAACTTCTGCTGCAGCTCTGGAGTAAGTAGAATGTCCAGACACAAAGCCCGCAAATGGAGGTGTAATAAAGCTTGGGCGTTGATAAGGCCACCAATTTTCAGCTAAAATCCAACCAACACCTGCATTATCCGATTCTGGATTACCTATATAGTCATGTCCCCTCCATGTATATAATTTTATTTTTCCAAGATGTTCTGAGTTATTTCCCACTAATGGGTCATTTTCTTCTACCACTTCTATATACCCCTCTTTTAATGGGACTCCTCCAACATTATAATTACCTAGTGCAGGGTCACTACTTTGTCCTAATTCAGCCATGTAACGTATAGCCGAAATAGGCCTAATATAATCATACCATCCTTTTATACCCCAGGCTGTAATAGCTGCATCATGCATGGTACCTCCCATTATAAAATATGATTTCACATCCCACTCTAATGCATCTAAAACATCTCCTTTTCCATTCAGTTTCTTGGTTAACAAACTATGGTCACTCACATAATTTAGTAATGTAAACCAATGTCCTGGTGGTGTTTCAGAATCAGGGCCATCTGCCCAAAACTCAGCTAAAACACGTGCATAATCACCTCTAGGCACTAGTTGTTCCTCATAAGGGGATCCTGTATGCGGGTTTTCTAAATGACCTCCCGAAATATCCCCCCCTTCAATATCCTTATAAAAATCAGGATATTCGGTATAACTAGAAGGAAAATTATCGATGCTTATATTGCCTATAGACTTTGGAGAAATATCCCAAATAACATTATCCAACGGGTCTAAATGCGCCCCCCAGATAGACACCAAAGAAAAGCCCCATTTATAGGCTTCGCTTGAAACATCATTAGACATAAGATTTAATTGAGGTGGTGTATCGGGATTATGATAAACAGCATAATCGTCTCCATCTCTCAAAAAAGTTTTCTTATCACTCTCCTGAAGCGCAAAAGGATTAACAGCGCCCCATTCTGGGCTCAAAAAATCGGGCGTGGTACCATCAACTAAGTTTCCGCTTTGATCAATAAATTGGGTTAAACTTAAAGGCTGCCATCTATTAGGATCAGTAATATTATCATTTCCAGGAACAATTGGTGCTAAAGGGGCATTAATTGGTAAATAAAACGAATTATCGTAATCTCTCACTTCTCTAGCCCCATCAATTAAACCATAATCTATAATTGTATTTGCTATAAAATTACCCAAAGCCGAAGCACTACCATTAGAATAATCTGTTGAATCGTCATTAACATCATATTCTAAATGGTTCATTATAGCATTAAATATTTCATAAGTGGCTTCCTTATTAGGAGAATTTTTAAACCTGTGATTCAATAAACGGTATACTGCATAACTGATCGTTTTATCTCTATCCTCTTCTATATTTTCACCTATCTGAAAACCGTCAAATGTATTATTAAAACCCTGTACTTGGTTTCCAATTAAATACGGCTTGGCTTTTTCATCATAAATTGCCCAAGAATCATACATAGCTATACTGGTATGAAAAAGATTTCTAGCATGCACGGTTGGTCTCGCATAATCGTTCCGAATGGCTTGCAATAATGCTTCATTCCAAATTCTTGCTATGGAATAATCATCAGAAATCGAAAAATTTATGGCGAGCCTAATGGGTTGTGTAGAACACAGCGAATTTGATTCAACAACCGAAACTTCTCCCAGAGGCCCAATACCCCACTCTACTGTAATTGAATTTGTCTGTTTACCAATAATTTTTCCTCCTGTGACCGACCACCTTAGTTCTGAATCGTTTGCAACTGGATAAGCATATACTTCGGCGGTTAAATTGTTTGCATTTAATTTGCCTGAAATTTCTTTAGATTCCAGATAAGTACATGTACCATTATCTATAACTGCTTCTGGGTTGTAATTACAAGAACTAGGATCTGTACACCCTCTTATCTTATTAACTTCTGGAAGATCTAGAACCGTATAACCATTTCCTTCTTCTGCTAGTATGTGGGTATCGACATCTAAATTGTTATGAACCTCTATGAGTCCAGATGGCCATTCAATTCTTAGTTCTGAGATTGAAGAAACATCTCCTAAGCCAAAATGGACAGGCAGTATACTTTGCGATAGAAAACCAAGACCTGTATAATATCTATGTAAAGCACCTTGACTTGTGGTTATTGTAAGCTTAGTTCCTATGGCATTTCTATTTGATGTAGTCCCCTGCAATATCACCTTAAACCAATGCGGGTTAGTTGGGGACACTTCATTAATAATATGATTTTCATAGAAGAAAGACGCTCTATCTGTATTGGTTATGAATACATCCAAATCTCCGTCATTGTCATAATCAAATGGCGTAGATCCTACACTTTTTGTTAAGTCGTTTAGATTCACCTGTTCAGAAATATCTAAAAAACCCGTACCGTTTTCTACTAATAAATTTTTAAAATACGCATTGTATTCTATGGCACTGAAGCCATTTACCACAAACAAATCTTCATCACCATCTAAATCAAAATCGGCCAAATTCACATCCCATGCCCAACCTGTGCTACTAATATTTTCTCCAATAGCAACATCTACGAATGTGTTATTACCTTGATTGGTTAGCAGTATGTTTTCTCCAATATTAGTTACAAAAAAATCAAAAAGACCATCGTTATTATAATCGTTAATCGCGATACCCATATCATCTCCAAAATTATTAACGCTGTAGTCACTTGCTTTATCCTCAAAGCTAATACCCATATTATTTATAAAAAGTTCATTGGGCTCGTTCTTATCATTTGCAACATATAAATCCATCCATCCATCGTCATTAAAATCGAAAGGAACACTCATATAAGACAATTTGGTATTATTATCTCCAAATTGATTTGTAACGTTATCAAATGTGCCATCTCCATTATTAATATAAAAACTGTTATTAGTACAGCCCCCCCAATCTGAAATGTATATATCTAAAAATCCGTCATTATTAACATCAAACCATGTTGCACTTGTATTTCTACATGAATTATATTTTTCGAAACCAGCCTCAATCGTTCTTTCTACAAATGTACCGTCGCCTTCATTATGGAAAAGTTGAATTTTGAATGAATGGGTAAAAAATATATCTGGGAATCCATCATTATCATAATCTCCCCACGAAGCACCATACTTTATACCATCGAGACCTGCGAACAAATCTGCTGTTTCGTTGGAAGGAAACAAATTAACCAAGCCCGAAACTTCGGTAACATCTTCAAATTGGCCATTGCCTTTATTTCTAAACAGCCTGCTCTTGCTTATTTCTTTACTGTTATTATCTTTTGCTTTAGCTACAACAAATAAATCCAGATCATGATCTCCATCATAATCGGCTACGGCAACACCATTATTCTCCGATAATATTCCCAAACCTGCATTGACTTCCGATCGATGAAACGTTTGTGCAACGACTTGGTTCGTTACAATGAATCCTAAAACAAATTTTAAAACGAGAGAGACTTTCATAAGAATTTACTTTTTACCGACTTCTTTATGCCATTTTTTCCATGTTTCTAATACGTCATTAATCCAATCTGGACGTTCCCCTATCCTATAAGTTAGTTGTGCTTCATACAATGATTCTGGCAATACTTTCTTTCCTATACTTTCGGAATATCCCAAACTAGCCTCATTAAATGTCGTATTAGTTCCATGGAAACCTATAACATTAGGATTTGCAATTGCAAATCCCCAATAAGGACTTTTAGAGTTATCTTCTCGTGGCTGTAATGACCAATAATCATAATTTGTTACTGCTGGTCCGTACTGCTTAAAATTCCATAATGTGAACCCATTTAAATGGTGAGGTTCCATTTTATAATTCCCTCCATGTCCACTCATATTGTATCCTTCGTAGCAATCGTAAAGTGTTTGTCTTGTATTTCCTGAATGCAAATCGAACCCTCTTCCTTTTGGAGCATATATACGCCATGCTACATTTCCTGCTGCTAGATGAGACGCGTCTATACCATGCCATTGGCCTTTATCTGTATCATCTTTCCATAAACCGACAAAGTTTCTTGTACCAAAAGTCATTTCAGCAGACCCATGGCCTTGCTTACCATTTATAATATTCATCATTACAGAAGTCGTTATGCTACCCACAATTGCTACAGCACTATTAACATTTGTAAATACACATCTGCTGATCCAGCAATTAGATACGTGGGCCATTTTTACACCTTTCCAACCCCCATCATGAATTTGATTTTTATGATGTACAAAACTTTTCTGAAAATTACCAACGAAATGAATATCCTCAAAACCACACTCTTCAATAACTTCATGGGGTGCTATATACCAGCCATATTGTTTTTTCACATCTGTTAACAATGGTTTTTCAAGAGTTATCGTGTTTTCTTTTATCGATGCTATTTTATGTATTTCATTTGCTGCTATGCCTTTTTTATTAATTCGCTCCCATTGTGGTCTTGTTTGCAAATCGCCCATAAAATCGATCATTGATTCTTTATTATATGGCATGACCAAAATAATATGTGTTTGGCCTATAAACTGTTTAGCATTTTCAACATATATGGTTTTAGAGCCTAATTTAGAGTCTTTAACTATTTTAGAAGTATAAGAATAAGGCCTACCAGCTATGTTTGTTGAACAAAATGTATCAACATTTAAATTTTTAGGTTTAAAAGTAAACATATGTGGAGATGTCCATTTGAAAAGGCTTTTGTCATGCTTCATATAATCCTGCATAAAAATTTCGGTGCCTTCTGGACCTGCTCCTGCTCCCTTCAAAATTATATTTGAGCTATTTATTTCAAACCCTCTAGTATGCTCTCCTTTATTAACAATAAATCTACCTTTAGGAAAATAGATAATCCCTTTACCGTTTTTTTCGGCTGCTTTTATTGCTTTAGTAATTGCAAAATCGTCAGCAATAGTATCGTTGGCGACTGCTCCAAAAGTAGTCACGTTAAAAATTGGGTAATTTAATACGGTACTATTTGGTATGCCTGTTTCTCCAAAAGCATATCCTGCATAAGAATAATCTATTATTGAAGTTGGCTTCCCAGCAGATTTTTGGGCCACATAGGTTTGCCAGATTTGAGCGCTTTCTTGTGCTTTACAAGATGAAGCTATGACAAAAAAAATAATAGCCATACTTATTTTAACTCTAAGTACCATTGATGTTTTCAATCTAAATTCCATTAAAATTACAAGTTTATTTTAATTATTCAACCTTCAAACTAATTTTGATCGGCTTATTTGGCCCTATAGCGACATTATAACTGTAATATCCTTTCAAATGACTTGATTTTACTTGAGGGACTTCCAAGGATCTAGAATACCAAACACCTCCAAATACCCAATTACCCCATCTTGGTGCTCCGATTCCAAAATCTCCTACTGGAGTACAATGCGCCCAGATATCTCCATTATGGTGAGACATCTACCCAACTAAACCATAGTTCACTTTTACCACATACTGTCCTTATTAGAGCATTTGATTTAACGAAGTAAGTATTTACAAATAATCATTTATTAATAAAACACTATTTATAACTTCCTTAATCTTACTAGAGACTCCAGATAGTAATAATCTGCATAATTTAACGGAACATCAATTTCTGCGCCATGAGGTATACTCCCCACACTATGCTTAAGCAAAAAATTTCCATTGGTTTCTGGTTTTGCAAAATATTCATCTGTTGATAATGTTTCAATGATATCTTTGGCTTTATTCAGATATATTTCACCAGAATATTGACTTAATTCAATTAAAGCAGATGCTGTAATCGTTGCTGCCGAAACATCTTTTGGTTCATTTGGCACATTAGGGGCATTGTAATCCCAATAGGGAATATGTTCTTTTGCAATAGCAGAATCACTTAGAATATAATTTGCTATTTTTTTAGCTTGTGCTAAATATTCAGGATTCTTAGTATAACGATAGCAAACTGTAAACCCATAAAGTCCCCAAGCCTGACCTCTAGCCCAAGAAGAATTATGAGCATGCCCTTGTGCTGTTTGTTTTGACCTTACTACACCAGAAATAGAATCGTAATCCACAACATGAAACGAACTATTATTTTCTCTAAAATGGTTTTTTAATGTGGTATTTGCATGTGAAATTGCAATATCTTTATATTTATCTTCTCCTGTTAGCAAAGATGTTTCAAACAACAATTCAAGATTCATCATATTGTCAATTATAACAGGATACTGCCAACCTCTTTGTTGTTGCCATCCACTATCTACATCCCATGATTTTATACAACCGACTGCTTCATTAAAACGACCAATTAAAGTATTGGATGCATCTATTAGGGTTGTTTTGTTTTGTTCTTCTTTTGTTAATCGAAACGAATTACCATATGAACACTGAAAAACAAAACCTAAATCGTGACTAGAAGCAAAACGATCGTCAAAATTCAACTCTTGAAAATATATAGCCTCTTTTTTCCATTTTTCATTATTGGTTAACTCATACAAATACCAAAGCGAACCTGGGAAAAAGCCTTCTGTCCAATCAAAATCATTATGAATCCATTTAATATTATTTTTCTCTAGTGATCTTGGAATATTATTTGCCTTTCTTGCATTATTAACCAGTAATTTATAGTTTTTTTCAGCGGCTAAGATTTGGTCTCCTACCACAAAGCCTTGCTCCTGTGATAACTTCTTTTCTACTTGGTTTGCTTTTCCTGATTGTATACACCCAACTATCACAACACTTATTAGTAATAATATATAGAAAAGGGGCTTTGGTTGTTTAAATTTCATATCCAATTTTAATAGAAGTTTTTCAATAGAGTAATAAATAGCTTTAGTTACCGCGTAACGTCGTTAATAAGCTTTCTATAGTCGATTTTAATTAAAAATTTATTCTTTTATAATAAAAAGAGGATGTTTAAAAAGTGCCATTCTAAATAAAATGAAGAATCTCTTAAAAATTAAATATTTATATATCACTATTTTGAGATTTTTCGACAAGCCATACTTTCGTATATTCTGCACTCAAAATGACAATTTCTAAGCTTTTTAGACACCCTCTTTAAGGTTGTTTAATACCCTGGGTTTTGTCTTAAATTTATATTTTTATCTATTTCCGATTGTGGAATAGGCATCAAATAAAAATGTGGTAAAAACACCTGAGGTACCGTAGTACTTACAACAAATGTAGGGTCATAAACCAAATTTGCAGGATCATACTCAGCCTCATACGGGTCTGGTACAGGCGTTGTTCTAGTTATTTTCATTCCATGAAATTGTTTACCATTTAAAACATCTTCAGCTATTCTCCATCTAATTAAATCATACCAACGATGTGTTTCAAAAGCCAACTCAATTTTTCTTTCCTGACGAATTCTTTCTCGCATTTCATCTTTATCTAAACCAGCTGGAATATTCGGCATATTCACACTTGGTCTACTTCTAATTTCGTTGATCGCGTCATGCACACTTTGATCTGGACCGTCTGCTTCATTTTTAGCTTCAGCGTAGTTTAGCAATACCTCACCAAATCTTAGGTGCTTGAAAGATGTTTTACTAGCACCTCTATCTGGATCCTGTCCTAAAGATGGGTCCATGAATTTTTTAAGATAATACCCTGTTTGCGTATCGTTTCCATCATTTGGGTTCCTCAACCCATCTCTACCAATAATAAATTCGATATCCAGCCTGTCTATCCCTGTTTTTGGTGTTAAACCCCAAGGGTTTCCATGAAAACCAATTGAAGCTGTAAATCTAGGATCTCTATTTGCATAAGGGTCGTTAGGATCGTAAACAGAAAGCGGATCAGTAATAGGCAATCCATCGGTAGTTTCATACGAATCTACAAACTCTTGCGTAGGGTTTGTTTGTCCTCCTGCTTCACTTCTATAACCTAATGGCCAGTTCCATTTATCTAAGCCATGAGCAAAAGTTCCCACTTCAACACGCACTTCAAAAAGTATTTCTGGATCGCCTCCATATGATCTAAACAACTCATTATAATCTGAAGATAATTCCATGCCTGCATCGATAACCCTTTTAGAAAGAGTCGCCGATTGCGCCCATCTTTCTGCATACAACATAGCTCTCCCGTTTAATGCCCAAGCCCCTTCTTTATTAGCTCGATCTCTTGCAGCACCATCATTAACAGATGGTAAATCTGCTGCTGCTGCTTCTAACTCTGAAAAAATAAAATCGTACACCTCATCAGCAGTAGCACGAGATACTAATAAATCGTCATCTATACCGTGTGGTGTCGTAATTAACGGTACACCACCATATCGTCTCACCAATTCAAAATACAACATAGCTCTTAACCATCTCGCCTCAGCACTTATTTGACTTACAAAGGAAGCGTCTAAATTTGAATCATTCAAGCCAACTACCATGGTACTGCATTCCCTGATGCCTCTATAACAATTTTTCCAAAAATTAGGTTCTAAACCAGCATTGTTCGTTGGAGATATGTTTCCAGGCGCGACATTTCTATTCGCTCCAACCCAACCACTTTTTGCTCTTGCTTCATCTGTAATCGAAGCCAAATGGTATGTGTTATTGTAAAGACGGTTAGAAGGTCCATCACTCCCTATCTCGCTAATGCCTCGCATATAATCTACTCCAGTATATGAATAAAGCGTATAAAGGAATGCTTCTACTAATCCTTCGTCTGAAAAAACGGCATCAGAGCTAATCCCAGACTTGTTTTCTACATCAAGATCGTTATGACAGCCTACCATTGAAAACAGGCAAAAAATGACTATTAATATGTGTATCTTTCTCATTATTGTTTATTTTAAAAGGTTATGTTTACGCCAAACGTCGTAGACTTCATTTGTGGATAATAAGGCCTTTCTGTTGAAGGTCCTTCTGGATCTACATCTTTTACATTTGTTAAAGTAAATAGGTTGGTACTAGATAAATGAAGTCTAACACTGTCGATTCCTACAGATTCTAATGCTGAGCTTGGTAGTGTATACGACAACTGTACATTTCTTAACCTGAAATAAGTCACATCATTTAACCAAAAACTAGATCTTAAACTATTATTTGCTGTACCTCCTACTGTTAATCGTGGAAATCTGGCCCCTACATTATCTGGTCTCCAAGAGTCAACTAATGCTGCTCTGGAATTCGATTCAACTGAAAAAGGCACATATTCAATATATCTTGTATATCCTGTAGCTCCTTGAAAATTTGCTACAAGACCAAAACCTTTGTATTGCATATTTAGATTAAAACCAAAAACCACTTCTGGAAGAGCACTTTTACCAATAATGGTTCTATCGTCTCCATCAATAACACCATCTTCATTAACATCCTGATATTTTATATCACCTGGGAAAAGTGTAGAATTTGGATTAGCTTCATCTTGGTCTTGCCTTGGGGAATTATCCAACTCTTCTCTAGATTGGAATAGGCCAAGTGCAACCAAACCACGTTCTACGCCTATTGGCTGACCTGTAAGCTTAAACCAAGGATTAACATTTTCGGCTTCAGCTATATTAACAACCTCACTAGTTGCGTAAGTAATATTAGCAGATGTAGTTAAACTAAAGTCTCCAAAATTATCTGAATACCTAACTTCAGCTTCAATACCATTACTTTTTGTTTCTCCAAGATTTAACTCAGGTAAACGCCCTGCAAAAGTATCTGGTGTATTACCAGTAGATGCAATTAAAATATCTTTTGTGTCTTTAGTAAAATAATCAAACTCAAAGCCTATTTTGTTATTTAATAGTCCTAATTCAAACCCGATATTAGATCCTATGGCCGCTTCCCATGTTACGGATTGATTAGATAGAATTGATTCGCTTATTCCTGTCCTAGTGGATCCTCCTAAAGCTGACACAGAAGATTTGATATCAAATTGAGATAAATATTGAAAATCGCCGTTTCTTAATCTATCATTACCAGACTTACCCCAAGAAGCTCTTAGTTTTAAGTTACTAATAGCCCCATCTTGAGGAAAAAAGTCTTCTTTTGAAATTCTCCATCCCGCACTAACAGCTGGAAAGAAACCAAATCGATTAGATTTAGCGAATCTATGTGAGCCATCATATCTAAAATTAGCCTGAAATAAGTATTTACCAGCTCTATCGTAATTAACGCGACCTACATATCCTATCCTAGCTTGCTCCCTTGCCGATCCGCTATTAGATGCATTTTCTTCAGATCCTGCAATGAATTGGTCGATAGTTGTTCCTAAGAATCCATCGCGGAATGCTCCTAAGTTACTTGATGATATTTCAACTTGCTCATATAACAATAGTGCACCAATTTTATTCTTTCCAAATTCTTTATCATAGCCCAAGCTAAATTGTGCTGTTCTTTGGTTCCAAGTCCCTCTATTTTCTGTTAATGAAGGCGATGGTGCACTTTCGGCAACGCTAAATCCTGCGCTGGTTGGTTGGTAATAAGTAAATGGTGTTTTAAAAGCTCTTCTGTTGTTAAACGATGCATCATAAGAATACCTCGCTTTAGCAAAAAGACCTTCTAAAAAAGGAAAATCATAATTTAAGTTTAATGCACTTTGAAATACATTGTTATTTCTTTCGTAAAGCCCTGAATGATTTGCACGACCAATAGCAGAATCAATTTTCCCATCAAAACCTAGGTCATCAACTTCTCCGTCTCCATCACCATCAACATAAGGTGCAAATGTTGGAATACCATTACCTACAGCTGCAAATATTGCCCATGTAGCAAAATTTGTTCTGTCTGGGTTATCATTCAAACCTTCAAAGGCACTATTAGTAGTCTCTTCCAATCTACCTACTACATCCAAACCAATGGTTAAGTTTTTACCAATTTTTGTATCTATATTGGAACGAAGGCTATATGATTTAAAACCAGAACTTTTATAAAGCCCCTCTTGGTCTAAATGTCCAAAAGAAAGGAAATAGCCTGTTTTTTCATTCCCCCCATCAATCGTTAGATTATGTTGTAATATGGGTGCATTATTTTGGACAACCTCAGCATACCAATCCGTATCTGGTGTTAAACCATTTCTAATATCCTCAATATCTTGCGGTGAAAATCTTAATCCAGATGGATCTAAATTAGGATTAGAGTTTAATTGAGCTTCATTAAAATGCGTGGCAAATTCTAGAGAATTCATCATTTGTGGAGAATTCAATATGGTTTGTATTCCGTAACTAGTTGAGAAATTAAAGGTTGCTTTGCGGTTGCCTCCTCTTTTTGTAGTTACTAAGATAACACCATTCGCTGCTCTGGCACCATATATAGCTGCCGAAGCTGCATCTTTAAGCACCGTGATGCTTTCTATTTCGTTAGGATTAATTCTTCCTAAAGGCCTTTCCACACCATCAACAATAATAAGCGCACTATTATTATTCAATGTACTTGTACCTCTTACTCTAATTGTGGTATTATCAAAACCAGGTAACCCTGTTTGTTGAGAAGTTACTACCCCAGTTAATTTACCTGAGAGTCCAGCCGAGAGATTAGCCATTGGAGCAACTGTTAACGACTCCCCTTTTACTGTTGACACAGAACCTGTTAAGTCAGATTTTTTTCGAGCACCATACCCTACAACCACCAATTCATCCAATTGTTCCACATCCGCAACCATCGTTACAGTAATTGTAGTTCTATTACCTAATACAACATTTTGTGTTTTATAACCCAAATATGAAAAGACCAATATATCTCCTGAGGAAGCATTTATTTTAAAATTTCCATCAAAATTCGTTACTGCTCCTTTATTAGTTCCCTGTACCAGAATATTCACTCCAGGAATTCCGACATTGTTTTCATCTAAAACACTACCAGAAATACTTTGCTCTTGAGCTAATACGACCTGTGTACAAAATAGATAGAGCATTGCCATAAAACAATACCATCTAGTCGATTTAGTAATTCTTTTTTTCATTTTTAAATTTTAGTTTGTTAATAAGTGGTAAATCTACATCGCTACCCCAGCCGTCTCAGGGGAATATGAGTAAAAAAAGAAGGGGGAAATCGTTCTTATCTTAAAAAAACGACGATGCAATTCAAAAAAAAAGGAGCGTATTAAAACGCTCCCTTTTCAACTAAACTAATTCAACTTAACTTAAAATTTAAATCTTAAAAACTACCTTTTTCACTTTAAAACAATATATAAACTAAATGATAAGGCTGATTTAGATTGGAATTATATTGTTTTAACTTAAAGTATAAATTTATCTTTAATTTTATAAACAAAGGGAGTTATTACGTTCATTTTACGTGGACTAATTGTTCAAAAGACATATGGATCAAATCTTAAAAGCACCTCGTATTGATTTGCCATTCAAATCCATTATATTTCATAAGGATGAACAAACATTATTTTTTAACGAGGCAGAAGTTCTTTTTTAAGATGCAATCGTTTTTTTAAGGTTTCGATTTCTGGTAACCGTGGGTGTTTCATTAAAAAGTTCTTTGAAACATTTTCTGAAATATTTAAGATCGTTAAATCCAACTTCATAAGCTATTTGCGAAATATTCATTTTGGTTTCAAGCAACATCTGCTTTGCTATTTTTAACCGAATACCTCTTATAAATTCTGAAACAGATTGATCGACTAAAGCTTTAAGTTTTCTATACAGTACGGGGCGACTCATCCCCATAAAACTTGTAAATACAGATACATTAAAATCTGGATTTGTAATGTTATCCTCGACTATTTTTATTGCCTTTTGTAAAAATTTCTCATCCTCAGAAGTAACATTCAATGCCTGTGGTTCTAAGATAATATCTTTCTTAAATTTAGAAATAATGTTCTTTCTGTTTTCTAATAAATTAAAAACCCGAAGCTTTAAAACATCAACATCGAATGGTTTGGTGATATATATATCTGCGCCAATTTTATAACCTGTTTTTTTATATTGATCTGAGGTTTTAGCTGTAAGTAATACAACTGGAATATGACTTGTTATAATTTCAGATTTTATCTTATGGCATAATTCAAAACCATCCATAATAGGCATCATCACATCACTTACAATAATATCAATCTCTCTTTTTTGGGCTATTGCAATAGCATCTTTCCCGTTTGCAGCTTCAAATATATTATAGTTTTTAGAAAAAATACTTTTAATGTAACTTCTAACTTCTGTATTATCTTCAACCAACAATATAGTTTCACGAGAAGCATCAATTGGCGCTATGTTAGTTTCCGATTCAAGCGCCAATTTATGCAACTCTTGCTTTACAAAAGGATCGTCACTAACCAATTGGTTCTCAACATTGGTCTCTAAAAATTCAAATTGCTCATTTTCTGAAAGATGTCCTTTTCCTAGCGGTAAATAAACACTAAAACAGGTTCCCTTTCTTTTAGAGCTTTTCACCAATATTTCTCCTTTATGTAACTCTACCAGTCGCTTTGTGAGTGACAAGCCTAAACCACTCCCTGTATATAGGTTTTTATGATCCAGTCTGTAAAACCTATCGAAAATCAAATTGATTTTTTCTTTTGGAATCACATTATCGAAATTAATAATATCAATTTTAACAGCTTTTTTTGAACTCAGGCTATGCTTATCTGATGTTACAGATGTGCGAACTATAATTTTCTGATTTTCACTTGAGTATTTAAACGCATTAGAAAGTAAGTTAAATAGGATTTTTCTCAATTTAGCGTCATCAAACCAAACTTTAATAACCTCTTTTTTAGAGATAAATTGAAAATCAATATTTTTTTGCTGGGCTAGCTCATCAAATGAAAACTTAGTTTCTTGAATAAAAGGCACAATATTATTTTTTGATGCAAATAATCTGGCTTTGCCCGATTCACTTTTTCTAAAGTCTAATAATTCGCTGGTAAGTTGTAATAAAACATTTGTATTTATTTTAATCGTATCTAATTTTTGTTTGAATTCAGGGTGTGCTTCAATATTAAATTTTAGCAATTGTTCAACAGGTCCTAAAATTAGCGTAAGTGGTGTTCTAAACTCATGAGATATCTCTGTAAAAAGCTGAAGTTTTAATTTATTCACTTCTTCAATCTGCTCTTTTTCAAGCCTTTCTCTTTTAAGTTCATTTTTAGCATTAATTCTGGCTTTGATTAACTTTCTTATAAAATAAAACAGTAAAGACGCCAAAAACAAGTATATAAGGTAAGCCCACCAGGTTTTCCATGGTGCTGGTAATATGGTTACTTTTATTTCAGCTGGTTTTTCACGCCATGAATTAGGGTTAATAGAATTTTTAACTTTAAAAACATAAGTACCATGACTTAAATTGGTATAGTTAGCACTTGTATTATTACCAATATGGTTCCAATTAGAATCAAACCCTTCAAGCATGTAAGCATAATTATTACTATCTGGATTAGAAAAATTAATCGCTACAAAATCAAATTTAAAATCGTTTTGATCGTGCTTTAATTTTATTTCTTTTATTGAATCGGTAATTCTTAAAAAGGGTTTATTTCTAACGTTAATAGCGTATATATCTAAATTTGGAACAAAATCTTCATCTACTATATCTGCAGGATTAAAATGATTTAACCCATTCACACCTCCAAACATTAATTCGCCCGAAGATGTTTTTAGAAATGCTCCATAATTAAATTCATTACTTTGGAGTCCATCGGACACATAAAAATTTCTAAAAGCTAATTTTTTAATATCAAACTTACTCAACCCATTGTTAGTACTAAGCCATAAATTTTTATCTGCGTCTGGCAAAATCCCATATATTATTTCACTTGGAAGTCCCTCATTGGTTCCAAAATGTTCAGATTCGTTTAATTTAGGATTGTATTTATAAAGACCTTTACCTTCTGTTCCTATCCAATAATTCTCGTTTTCGTCTTCATATATGCAATTTGTTTGTATGGGAAACCCGTATTCACTTTGATCATTATTAAAATTAATCAGCTTAATACTTTTTGAATTAATATCAATGGTACCAATACCTCCCGTACCTCCAAAAAGTAAAATATTTGGATCACTAGACTGATTAATGAATATTACAGATTTAATTGGGCTTTTAAATTTTGTTAATGAAGCCTTTTCCGAATTGTAAAAAATAATTCCATCTGTTAAGGTTCCAATCCATAAATTTTTATTGCCATCTTCCTTTAGCGTTGTAATTTTATAGTCTTTAAGATTGGTGCCTTTGGGCGAAGTATCTTCAAGATTATAAAACTTTAAAGGTCTTGTATTAGGATCTACATAATTAACACCGCCATCATGCATCCCAATCCATAAAATAGCATCGGTACCTTTAACCATATGCTTAATATTATTGGAACTTAAGCTAAAACGAGCTAAAGGGTCTTTTGTAAAATATTCTACCTTTCCCGTTAATTTATCATAAAGATTAATACCGCCTCCTTCGGTGCCAATCCATATTTTCTTATCGGCACCTTCTACAATAGAACTAATGACTTTATAATTTAACCCTCTATTATTTAAACTTGAAGATAAACTTTTGAAATTATCGTGGTCTTTATCAAAAAAGTTCACACCTCCAGCCCATGTACCAATCCATACCCCCCCGTTAGAGTCCATTAAAATTTGGTATATAGAGTTTTGACTTAAGCTTCTATCATTATTTTCATCATGCACATAATGTTTAAAGGCTTCTGCTTTGCTGTTAAATATATAAAGTCCGTTATAACTTCCTACCCAGAGGTTTCCAAGATGATCCTCTTTTATACTCCTTACAGGTTGATCAATTATTCTCGATGCATTTAGATGGTAGTTTACAAAAGTATTAGAGGACTTATCTAAAATAGCAAGTCCTCCTTCGTACCCCAGCCATACATTTTGTTTACGATCTATAAATACAGATGGCGAATTATTTACATGGGCATTTCTTATAGTGCCTTCCGGATAATTATAACGTCTAAAATTTTTAGTTTGAGCGTTATAAACGTCTATACTTTGGGTATTACAGATCCATAATTCTTTTTCATTTGAAGCAAAAAAGCTTCTAACCCTATTGTCTGAAATGGATGTTATACTATTCTTTTCATATTTTAAATGAGAAACTTTGTTTGTTTCTATTTCTATTTTATTGATCCCATTATTTGTAGCAACCCAAATAAAATCATCATCCAACTGGGTAATATCCCAAATCTCATTATCTGAAATCGTATTTTCTTTTAATGAATACTTATATCTTACAAAATTATTATCAATCGGATTATACTTATTTAACCCTTGTTTTGTACCGACCCACAAATTCCCTTTGGCATCTTCATAAATCGCACTAATCCAGCTATAGCTTAAACTTGTTGAATCCTGTGAATTGTGGCGATATTGAACAAAATTTTTCCCATCAAACTTATTTAATCCATCTCGGGTTCCAAACCACAAATAGCCCTTTTTATCTTGAAAAATAGATGTTACCGATCTTTGAGATAATCCTTCATTAGAAGAATAATGCTCGAATTTTAAATCATTAGATGTTTGATATGAGGTCTGTCCAACCAATAAATTAGACAGGCATATGAACAAGAATATATAATAATGATTCTTTATCATAATATCTTAGTATGTAGTAAAAATCTGTGTGAAATTAACTTTAATTCCACAATATAAGTAAAGTTTTGGATAATTATAATGATGTCTATTAATAATTTAGATCTATTAAAAATTCCAGAACTACATATAAATTAGCGATCTAAAGGCTTGTCAATATTTTAAAATACTTATTTCACTTCACATTATAATACTTAGAAAACACCCGAGTCAAAAAAAAAATATGCTTTCTGTGCACACATTATCTAATAGTATCTATTGGGCTTACTCCAAGGGTATTAAAAAATCGGATACTGGATTCAAGCCGTTTTATAATAATGCTATTCTCTTTTAATTGGGCATCTATCAAACTACGCTCACGCGAATTGATAAGAAATAAGGAACTCTCACCTAAAAAGAACTTGCGTTCCTCCCCTTTTAACAATACTTCATAATTAGTCACAACATTATTTACAATGCTTTGCTGTTTATCCAAAGACTGTATCTCGTTATTAATTGCGCTTATCTTATTTCTTATGGTAAGCACCTGCGATGTTCTTTCGTAATTAACATCTTGTAACTTTAATTTAGCGAGTTTTAAATCACCACGTTCCTTACGTAAAAAAAGAGGAACACTAAAATTCACAAATGCTTTGTAATTAGAGGTATTAAAACTTCGTAACGGCTCGTAGTCTTCAGATAAAAAATTATACTGCAAATTAAGCTTCGGTAATAGTTTATTCATTTTTAAATTTCTATCAACTTTTAACAGGCCTATCTTATTATTTAATGACCTTAACTTAGGGTGATTCTCTAAGTTTAAAGAATCTATGACATTTTGTTGTACCATTAGCGCCATATTTAAATCATCTATAGTAGGTTTAGAAGGCATAACGGTAGCTTCAATCTCTATAGGAATTCCTTGAATCCATAAATAATTACTTGCTTTTAAAGCTGCTTTTATACGTTTTAACTTAGCTGCTTCAAAGCTTAACTGCCTGTTTTGCAATGCTATTTTAGCTTCAATAGAATCTATGGCTGCGACTTGGCCTATTTCTGCACTGCGTTTCACAGCCAAAAAACGGGTTTTGGCATTGGTTAAAAAGTTCGAAAAAATTTGTGCTTCGTTAGCAGCCTCCAGCCATTCTGTATAGGCGATCCCAGCTTCAAATAATATATTATTAACTAATAAATCTCTATCTGCTTTCGACTGTTCTCTAAAAAATCGGGCTTTTTTAAGCGATGCCATTCTATCATTAATCAGCAATCCCTGTGCTAAAGACACAGAAACGCCTGCACTGTACAAACCATCGTCTGGCACAGATAAATTCGGGTTCAAAAAATCTCCCGAATTTTGCTCGAAACTGGCCTTAAATTCAACACCATACCACGTTGGTATTTTAAAAGTTGTATTCAATTCATTATAGTATTCTGTATTCTTGAACTTTTTTCGATTGAAATCAACTTCTATCTTCGGGTCAAACCCACCTTTAGCCTTTAAAAGGTTAGCCTCCCCAATGTTTAAGGTTAAGTTAGCCTGCTTCACCAAAGGATGATGCTGTTTTACATAGCCCATATATTCCTGAAAAGATAAGGAATCACTTAGGGTATCTTGAGCGACAATAAAAAGGCTGAAAAAATATATACAACAGTTCAATAAAATTTTCATGTTCCTATTTTTTTGCGGTTTTAAGCTTTGCTTTATTTTGACTGGGCTTATAATAATTAGGTGGAAAGCCATTTAACTTTCTCCATACTTCAAACCAGATGGGGACATTTTCTAATAAAGCAATGGTATAGGCACCAGAGCCAACACGTACATTTTTAGGCCATTCATTCTCATTAGCATCTGGTGCAATGAGCACCCTGAATTTCCCATTATCACTAATAAAGGTTTCTACAGCTACAACTTGGCCCCCAAAAGTTCCAAAGGACGCATTGGGCCATCCGCTAAAGAAAATAGCAGGCCAGCCATCAAATTGAATTCTCACACGTTCCCCCTTATGTATTAACGGTAAATCTATAGGCTCTACAAAGGTTTCTACTGCCAAATCATAATTAGCAGGCATAATACCAACCAAAGCTTCACCTTCTTTAAAAGTTTCACCAATCCCTGCCCGCAGTGCCTTATTTACATAACCATCTTGGGGTGCTGTTATAAAATAGAGTGCATTTCTAAGTTCGTAATTAGAGGTTTGATTTTCTAATTTCGATGTTTGCGCTTCGGCTTCAAACTGGTTAGATTGTGCCGTGAATTTATCACTACTCGTTTTAGCAAGCTTATTAGCATATGCAGCCGTGACTCTATTAATTTCTATTCTGGCATTTAATACATCATTTTTGCTGGACATCAACTTATTTTCCTGAGAAATCAATTTTGCCTGTGTTTCTTGCATCTTTAATCGTTTCTCTTCAACAGCTGTCATCGGTTTTAAGCCTTCTTTTTGAAGTGTATTAATACGTTCTAATTGTGTCTTAGCAATTTTATAATTTGTCTTTGCAGCTTCTAAGTCGATACTATCACTTTTTACTTTTAAAAAGGATTGCTTCAATTTATTTTCAGCTTGCGACAGTTTTAAACGCCTTTCTCTGTATATCGCATCTATTTGATTTCCAAGAGCAACAACCTTTCCTTTATAAGACTGTACCGAATTGCTTTTTGCATCCCGTTGCAGCTTGGTACGCTCTACAAGTCTTGGGTCTTGATATTCTGTCTTAATCTCCGAAATACGAAGTATAGTATCGCCTTTATTAACATAATCGCCTTCTCTAACATACCATTGTTCTATTCTTCCTGGTATGGGCGATTGTAGGGTTTGCGGTCTTTGATCTGGGGTTAATGTCGTTACATACCCATCTGCAGTCACATTTTGTGTCCAGGGTAAAAACAAAAAAATGATTCCAACAATCGAAAAGGCCCCTAAAAACCGGTTAAACATTTTATAATGCCTTTTTCCAAAGACTCTTTTATGAGATTTAAAGCCTTCTAAGCTTACCTTTTTATTTATTTGGTTATGAGATATGTTAAGCATCGGTATTATTTTTATTTATTAATACGCCTTTTTCTAATTTCATAGTTCTACGACATTTGCCTTTCCATGAAAGATTACTACTAGAAATAATAAGTGTCCAATCCCGTTCTGGAGACACTAAATAATCGATAATTCGGTTGGCCTCTTCTTCTTCAAAATGCTCTAAAGGATCTTTAAGGATTAATAATTTTGGATTTTGAATGATGGCTCTTGCTAATACAATACGTTTAGAGACTGTTGACGGTATTTGCTGTCCCTCAGGATTTATCATGGTCTTCAAGCCTTTTGGTTGTTTTTTTATAAAATCTAACAAACCAACTTGTTTTAGCACTTCATTAAGCTGTTCCCGTACAATATTATTGGTATCGAATACTATATTTTCAAGTATAGTGCCCTCAAAAGGTGTTTGATCTGGCAATACCTGTCCAATATGAGACCTATAACGATTTGGCCATACCGCTTTTAGAGACACATCATTTACATATAAAGCACCACTTGTTGGCTCTATTAAACCCGAAATTATTTTAAGTAAAGTTGTTTTTCCAGATCCCGAAGCGCCTTCTAAATGAATTCTATCTTTTGGTAAAACATTAAAATTAATACCTTTAAGTATTTCTTCTCCTTCTGGCGAATAGTATTTCAGGTCATTTAACTCTAAAGTCATGTTACTACTATTTTCAAAAGGATCAATCCCTTCTTGAGGTTCCAATTCTTTATCTACTATCTGGCCTATTTTTTCTAAAGAAGTTAGGACATCGTAAAAAGATTCTAATCCTGTAATTACCTTTTCTACAGAGCTTATTAAAAGCAGAATAATAATCTCGGCAGCTACAAACTGACCAATATTCATTTGTTGATTAAGCACCAGTAAACCACCTATAAGTAATAAACCTGAAGTTACAAGCACTTTAAAACCTATCATTTGAATAAATTGTGTCAATAATATTCTAAAATGGCTTTCTCTAGCCGCAAGATATTTAGCCGTTAAATCGTCATTTCTATTCATTGCCAAATGACTCTTTCCTGCCAGCTTAAAACTAATTAAAGAGCGCGCAACCTCTTGTATCCAATGTGCTACTTTGTATTTATTTTTTGATTCCAAAAGACTGGTTTCAAGTCCTTTTCTAGCTGTAGATTTAAAAAGAATATATACCAAAGCCAAAAGCAATATCCCGTAAATAATAAAGAAAGGATGGTAGAATGACAGTAGTAATAACCCAAGTACTATTTGTAATAAAGCTGCTGGAAAATCAATTAAAATTTTAGATAATCCTTTTTGTACTGTTAAGGTATCAAAAAACCTATTTGCCAACTCTGGCGGGTAAAAATTGCGAAGTTCGCTCATCTTTATTTTAGGAAACCGATAAGCAAACTCAAAAGAAGATCTTGTAAAAATCTTTTGTTGAATGTTCTCAAGGATTCTAATTTGCATTAATTGCAGTACCCCTTGAAAAGCAACTCCTAATGTTACTAAAATTACTAATATAATCCACGAAGTAGAGACTTGCGCCCCTTGAATAAAATTGATTATTGCCTGTATACCTAATGGTAAGGATAAAGCGACTATACCCGCGAAAATGGCATAATAAAAAATTTGTCTAATATCTTTTTTATCCAGCTGTAATAAGCCCATAAACCGCCTCCATGGCGTTAACTGTTTTTGTTCCATAGAATATTGATACTAAATGGCAGTTGCCATTAGTTAATACTGTTTTTAATTGATTGTAATGTTGCATGTAGCTGCGATGCCATGTATAAGATTAACTCATATGGCATTCACATAAAAAAAGAAAATTAGATCTGTTCTGGGGGTGGAATTAGAACATCAAAGCTCAGAGTCATGCTCATTTTTTCAGCATGGTAAGTAAAGTTATCATCTATTTTTTGAGGTAATATAGTATACACAAACTGCGTATGAATCTTTTTAAAATCTTCTTTCAATTCTTCAATAGTATCTTTCTTTTCTGAATCTTCTGAAGTCTCTTTTTTCAAGGAAACAACCTCTGTATTTGAGTCTGTCAAATAATTTTGAATTGTATTTTGTGATACAAAATATAGCGCCATAATTACCGCCATTAAGGTATATAAAAGCCGATATGTTTGAAATTTGCTACTCATGAGATATGCAATGTTTTAAACACTAAGTTTGTATAAAACCTAACTATATTATTCTTTCCTTTCTCAAAATCTGTTAACGATGGTAAATGCTGTGAAAAATAACGTTGTTGATGCGCGCCTTCTATAACCGTTGAAACCAACATATGTGGAAATTCAAAATCTGGATTACATTCCAGAACTAATTCACTTACGCGTTGTACAACACGTTTATAGCATTTAAAATAGCCCTTTTCATTTTCGGCATCAACCGATTTGGTGTGGTAGGCCTTAGACGACTCATCTATTATTATTTTATGCAATAAAACCTCATCAATGTTCGAAAAGTCGTTGTCGTTTATCACTTCTTGTACAAGTAAACCGATAGCAATTTCCAGTTTCTCCTTTGGTGATTTTATGTTTTGTATTTTATATATCAACCTATACTCTAACCAACTCCAGTACCAGTTTATAAGATAAACAAGAAGGATGTGTTTGCTTTCAAAATAACGATATATCGAACTTTCGTTCGAAGTTATCTCAACACCCAGTTTCTTAAACGTAAAATCTTCAAATCCTATTTCATGAATCATTTCTATGCTTTTAGAAACGATGCGCTTACCAAGATCGGAAGACTCGGGGTTCTTTTTATAAAGACCCGAATTAATATTTATATGTACAGATATTGTATTCATAGCAACACGACAAAAATAATAGTATTACTATTAAAAAACAATAGTATTACTATTATTTTTATTTTTTTTAACAAAATGAACCTTTTATCGATTGATGTAGAAAGGTTTATGTTAATCATCTACACAAAATGTCCTGCGAACAACTTTGTTTAACATTTAATCTAAAAAATTAAACAAACTGATATTTATCATTACCTTTGTAAGATAAACACTATCGCATGAAAATATTAGTCACAGGCACTACGGGTTATATTGGCAAACGACTCATTCCAATATTATTAGAACTCGGGCATGAGCTAATATGCTGCGTACGAGATATAAATCGTGTACCGCAAACACTAATAAAGCATCCAAAAGTCGCTATTATAGAGGTCGATTTCCTTAAAGAAGAAAGCTTGAAAGCGATTCCTAAAGATATCGATCTCAGTTATTATTTAATACACTCCATGTCTTCCAGTGTTGAGACATTTGAAACTTTAGAAAAACAATGCGCTGTAAATTTCAAAAAGCGTTTAGAGCAAACCAAAGTAAAACAAGTTATATACCTAAGTGGTATTGTAAACGACAATCAGTTATCTAAACACTTAAAATCCAGATATAAAGTAGAGCAATTGCTACAATCGCAGATGTACAAACTCACTACTTTTAGAGCAGGGATTATTGTTGGTAGTGGCAGTGCTTCTTTCGAAATTATACGAGATATTGTTGAAAAACTCCCCGTTATGATCACTCCAAAATGGGTAAACACCAAATGTCAACCCATAGCGATACGAGATGTGCTTTCTTTTTTAACAAAAGCAATCCACCATCCTAAGGTTGGAAATAAGTCTTTTGATATTGTAGGTCCAGATATCTTAACCTATAAACAAATGATGTTACAGTTTGGTGATGTTAGAAAATTAAAAAGATACATTTTAACGGTTCCTGTAATGACACCAAAACTATCGTCCTATTGGTTATTCTTTATAACAGCAACCTCTTACAAACTAGCCATTTCTTTAGTAGATAGTATGAAAGTAGAGGTGATTGGAAAACCAAACAATATTAATGAGTTGTTGGGTATAACTCCTATAGCTTATAAGCAAGCGGTAAAAAAAGCCTTCCAGAAAATAGAACAGAATAGTATTATATCCAGTTGGAAAGATTCTTTGGTTAGTGGGCGATTTAACAAAAACATCTCTCAATATATTGAAGTCCCAGAGTTTGGTTGTTTTAAGGATACTAAAAAAAGAAGTATTAAAAATGAAGCACAAACTATTACCCGTATTTGGTCTATTGGCGGACAAAATGGCTGGTATTATGGTACGATACTTTGGAAATTAAGAGGATTTATCGATGTACTAGTGGGCGGCATTGGGTTAAGACGTGGCAGAAGACATCCTAGTGAATTGCAGGCTGGAGATGCTCTAGATTTTTGGCGCGTGCTTTATGCAGATAATAAAGAAAAGCGACTCCTCTTATTTGCCGAAATGCGACTGCCGGGCGAAGCTTGGCTAGAATTTAGAATTGATAATAATAATATCTTAACACAAAAGGCCACTTTTAGACCAAAAGGGCTTTGGGGGCGCTTGTATTGGTACGCCGTATTACCCTTTCATGGGCTTATTTTTAATGGTATGATCAATAAAATTGTAGCCTGATTGCAAGTATAAAAATCTTTAAAATGAAAAAATTAGTTTTATTCTTAATCTTCTTACTCATCAATTTTGGAGCGCTTGGTATTGGCATTTTACTCATGCAAAACGGACCAACCTCTGCATGGTATATGGATTTAAATAAAGCACCGTGGACACCTCCAAGCTGGGTATTTGGTGCCGCATGGAGTACTATTATGGTCTGTTTCTCTGTTTACATGACCTTTCTGTACGATACCCTAAAATCTAACAAAATTGTATTATTATTTGCCATACAGTTTCTATTAAACGTTAGTTGGAATTATCTGTTTTTCAATCAGCATTTAATCACTTTGGGACTCATAAATTTAATACTACTCACATTACTGGTCGCTTACTTTTTGGTAGCATTTTATCATGTTATGAAACTCAAAAGTCTGTTTATTATGCCTTATTTTATATGGCTTTGTATTGCCACATCATTAAATCTTTACATCCTTTTGTATAACTAAAAAAGAACCGATATGTTTAATTTCTTTAAGAAAAAATCACCACTTCAAAAGCTTAATAACACACATAGAAAGCTACTGGAAGAAGCACATAAACTGTCTACCATTAACAGAAAGTTAAGCGATGAAAAATATGTTGAAGCCGACATACTATCTAAAGAAATTGAGAAACTAACCTCAAAATTAAATTAGCTTATGAAACTCTACCAATTACATTCCAAACAAGCGTTTCCTATTTCAAAACAAAAAGCTTGGGAATTTCTATCCAATCCAGCAAACCTTAAAGTCATTACACCAGACCATATGGGGTTTCATATATTGTCTGGAGCAGATAGACCTATGTTTTCTGGTCAGATTATTCAGTATAAAGTAACGCCTTTTCCTGGGTATACTACAAAATGGGTCACAGAAATCACACACGTTAAGGAAGGGGACTATTTTGTTGACGAACAGCGTTTCGGGCCTTACGCCTTATGGCATCACAAACATTTTATAAAAGACATTGATGGCGGCATAGAAATGGAAGATATTATTGATTATAAAATCCCTTTTGGTCTATTAGGCCAATTGGCGCATCCCATCATCGTAAAAAAGCAGCTTAAACAAATTTTTAGTTACAGAGAGCAAAAATTAACAGAACGCTTTGGCAAACTAGAAGCTATTCCTAACCAATTAACCTTTAAATCTTTTTAAATGACTAAGCAAAAGGTTGCTGTTTTTTGGTTTAGAAGGGACTTAAGGCTTCATGATAATACGGGGTTGTATGAGGCATTAACATCTGGGACTCCTGTTTTACCTATTTTTATATTTGACTCTGATATTCTTGATACTTTAGATCCTGATGATGCACGCGTTACATTTATTCATGAGCAGTTAGAAAAAATAAATACAAAACTAAAAGCTTCTGGAAGTTGTTTGGCCACCTATTTAGGAAAACCAGTAGCGATTTATAAACAGCTCATTTCAGAATACCATATAACTACGGTTTATACAAATCGAGATTACGAACCTTATGCCCTACAGCGCGACCAGCAAATTGAAACCCTTTTAACCTCTAAAGGTATTGCGTTTAACACCTTTAAAGATCAGGTTATTTTTGAACAAGATAATATTGTAAAGCAAGATGGGTTGCCATATAAAGTGTACACACCTTATTCAAAAAAATGGTTGGAAGCCTTTAAAATACAGGGAATTCAAAAGTTTCCTTCTGAAAAACATTTAAATAACTTCGTAAAAAATAATGAATTGCCTTTTCTTTCGCTTCAAGATATGGGGCTTAAAGCGTCTGCTATAAAGGTTAATGGCTATAAATTAAATGCTACTTTTATAAATACCTACGAAAGTAAACGCAACTTCCCTGCGCTCGATGGGAGTTCTAAACTAGGTATTCAATTACGTTTTGGTACTGTGAGTATTCGCGAAATTGTTTTATTAGCCTCTAAGCAAGCTAATAACACCTTTTTAAAAGAATTGATTTGGCGTGAATTTTTTATGCAGATTTTATGGCACTTTCCGCATACTGCCACTAAAGCTTTTAAACCTAAGTACAATCGTATTGTTTGGCGTAACGACGAGCAGGAATTTTATTTATGGTGCCAAGGTAAAACGGGCTATCCGCTTGTAGATGCTGGTATGCGCGAACTTAATGCTACTGGTAACATGCACAATCGTGTGCGTATGGTGGTTGCTAGTTTTTTATGTAAACATCTTTTAATTGACTGGCGATGGGGTGAAGCCTATTTTGCTAAAAAATTATTGGATTACGACATGTCTAGCAATATTGGTAATTGGCAATGGGTAGCTGGTTGTGGTACAGATGCGGCACCCTATTTTCGAATATTTAACCCAACAACTCAAGCACAAAAATTTGATAAAAACTTAGATTATATTCTAAAATGGGTTCCTGAATTTCATGAGCTTACGTATCCGCTTCCGCTAGTGGATCACAAACTAGCAAGGGAACGTTGTTTGAAGGTTTATGGGGAGGCTTTGGGGTGATTAAAATAGTATGATTTTGGAAACATTATAACTCATTAAGATTGCTTTAAAGCTATAGTATAATTATAAATCTTAATAATTTTTAATACTAAACCTCTAAAATATGCACGCTTCACTCACCTATTGTTTCACCAAAATTTATAAAGTTAAAAAGTAATCCTAAAGCTTCATTTCAAACTGGGTAGTATCAATTGAGTCAATATTTTTAGAAGACATATAATACCAAATAGTTTCATCCAATGAAGATCTAGAAACATTTAATAAATCAGCAGCAAACTCTACTATTTTTTTTGTGTAATTATAATTTATATGATTTAAACCTGCTGATTCAATAAAGCCAATTATGTGCCTATCTACAGCTATAGTATCAAAATTGAGCAATTTCATTGTATAATCTAGTGTTTTAGGACCTAAACCTTTTACAGATAAAAACAAAATTCTATTATCTTTATGTCTTAAAAAGACAGTAAGATCGTCACAATTATTAATATTTCTATCTGAACAAAATTTTATTAAATCATTAAATCTTTCAAGTTTAACAGGGTGCTTCCAACTTAAAATATTTTCAAGACTATATTTATTAATTATAAATTTTAAATTCTCAAGATTATCTGCTTCAGGAAAATCTGACATCATCTTTTCAACACGAGGCCTAACAACATTTTTGTAATTTAATCCTGCTTGCAAAATAATATCAGTAAATAAAGCTCCAATATGGGTATATCCTGAATTTCTTCTATGATGATTTAAAGATAGTTCATCTAAAGATTTAATATATTCAACTAAATTTCTCGCTGATTCTACAACTATTTGCAAAGTATTAACGTTTTTATAAATTATTTAATGCTTCTAATCTATCAACACAATTTGGACAAGCTCCACAAGGTATTTCTGATGAAGCTTGACAAGAAAATGTTTTTCCTATTGGTGCCTTGACTTTTATTCCTATTTGTGCCACTTCAAATTTTGTCATTTCTAAAAAAGGCATTTTAATTTTTATCGCTCCATATTCTCCTAACATCATTTCCATTCTAGAAAAAAATTCTTTTGAACAATCTATTTCTTTGGCGTGATTACTATTTATAAAAGCTGAATAAACTTCATTTATTTTTAAAGATTGAGCAAAAGATGCCGCTAATGTAAGGATTAATATATTTCTATATGGAATGTACAAGTCATCAGCAGTAATTTCTTCTTCCCATAAGTTTGCTTCATTTATAAATTTGCTGTTAGAATATTTATAAACACTACTAATGTCTATGATTTCAATCTTATCTATGTATGTTTTTGGCAAAACACTTTTTAGAGTTTCAAGTTCTGTATCAACACAATGTTGACCATATTTTATAAATAAAGGAATAAAATCTATCCCTTTATCTAATAACCAATATGCCATTGTTGTAGAGTCTAACCCCCCAGAGGCAAGTAAAATTACTTTATTATTCATTTAATTTTGATAATTCATTAAAAACTTCAGAGATAATAACATCTAAATCTGATGAAACAGTTTCTGGCATTTCAGTCAGTATACAATTATAAGCTTTGTTATAAGGGTCAAAAACTAAACAAGGCACACCTAAAGCTTTAGCATATCCTAATTCAATCATAGTACCTGGGTCATCATTAATATAAACAACTATTAATAGTTTACACTTTTTAATTAATTCAATATCATTTGTATAAGTTTCAATTCTATCCTCCTTCGTGTTTTCAAGAGATAATTGCCCATTCTCTTTTATTGGTCTCCTTGGATGAAAATTATGATACTGCAAAGATTTCACAAGAGTTTCGATTTGTGTTGTATCTAAATAATCAAAATCAGGAGCAGCAATATAAATAGGATATAATTTTCTGTTTTCCCAAGGTAAAATACATCCTCCCATAGAAATTATATCTTCTATTTTTGTATTTAAAACTCTCGATACATTTTTCTTAAAATCATCTGGAAAAGTTGTTGAAGCATACTCACAAGCAATCCAAGAAGATAAAAAAGCAGCTTTCTCAACACCTAACTTCTTGTAGTAAGCTACATAGCAAGCATTGTATACATCACCTAGGCCAACCGAATGTACTATGGGCTGAGTAATTGATGGTATTTGATATTCTTTCTTATTCTCAAAATCATAAATTCTTGAACCTCCTCTATTTTCTTTGAGTACTAAAACACTACATCTTTTTTCAAATAAATCACAAAATTCTTTAAATGAATCTTTATAATAATCAAGAAATAGATTTGAAGATGTTGATAAAAATATGGTTTTATAATAATACCCGTCCAATTGCGAAAATTTAGATATATTATTACTTAAATCAATATGAACGTTGCTTTTTTGATTTATTTCTTTTAAAATTAAATTTAGATCAAAATTCCCAGAGGTAATTAATACTTCTTTATATCCATTAATGTTTTTTAAATTTTTCGCATTATACTCTATCTCTATTTGATCTCTTAATATGAAATCGTATAGCTGATCTCCAGTTTCTTTAACACTACCAATTAAAAATGTATATGGTGCCCCATTAACAATACCTAGTTGATGAATTTCGTTTGCATTGTGATGGCTATAAAATTTATTAATTTCTTTAGACAAATATGATGGTGCAATAAAACAGGCGCCATAGTTAAAATTAATTGCCCATAAACCTCTAGCCGAATGAGTTATGCCCCCCAAGCGTATTTTTATTTCATTTTCATTTTGGGGTAAAGTTATGTCAGTAACAATATCTCCAAGAATACAAATTTCTGGTTTCATTAATGACTAGGTATAACATCAATACTCACGGCTGCTACCAAATCACTAGAAGAACTAACAACTCTTCCTACATAAGTATATCCATCATCTAGACACATTTTTATATAATTAAATTTTGTTGGTAGATATCCAATTATTAAGCCTTTTTTAGAGATGGCTATCGGTCTTTTATCAAAAGAGATATTGATTTCCTCTCCTACTTTTGGAACATCCTTTGTTTTAGTATAATAAGAACATCTATCTATTTCTTCTAACATAGCTGTAAAAGCCTTCTCGCATTTATTTTCGTCACTTGCTCCTCCAGATTTCCCACTTCCACCTGATGGTTTATTCTCAGAATAATCTGAAAAATTTCCTGAACCACTACTACCCATAATTATATAATTTTTATTTATTAAAAATATTAAATGATTTATTTGCTAGCGAAAAAATATTCATAGAACTAATTATTTTATGAACCAATTTACTTCTACTACTAATTACTTTAATAGGGAGAGTTTAAATATAGTAAATTTTGTAGGAATTAATTTAAAGGTAAACCGTAAATATTTGAAATTAAGTTAATTTCAAACATTTACGCGTCCCCTCTACGTCGTTGTAGAAAAAGTGTTTATCCTTTTTTGAAAACTATAAAATATTATTTTTAATTTCGAATATTTCAGGCAATTCGAAATCAATCAGTAGGTCAATTAAATTTATTGTCTGCTCATTAGTAGAATAGTCATACTCCTCAACAAATTTTATTCTTCTATCTGCTCTCTTTAGGTGTCTGAAACCACCAAACACGTTTTCTGCACCATACTTTTCACTAAATATCACGGTTACATAATCTTCTAAATCATGAATATTAATACTATGATCACTGTGTGTAATACCTGTTCTAATAAAAAATAATACATCTATAGGTGGGTTTAACCTAAGAAAATAATTCCTATTACTGACTTTTCCAAAATGACCATATTTTAATCGACTTTCAAAGTTCGTTGTATGTCCCACATAAAACTTATCATTCTCGCAAAATAATATATATATTACCTCATCAAGATGTAGATAGCCATTAGAAAGTATATGTCTTAAGTAATTCATTAAAAATGATTAAAACTCTTCGCTCAATTTGTCATTTCACACACATTATACTTCCTTCCTACATCATCGCATAAAAGTGTTCCATTAAGATAGTTAAGAAACTTTTGGAGATAATTTTTTCAAGAAACGATAGTAACAACTTTCGCTTTTACAGAAGTTCAAGTTACATAATATAACACACAACATCATAACACAATTCAATACTCCATATCTATCAAACCCCTCAATTGCCTATAACAAACTTCTGCTAAAGGTTTTAATGTGTCTTGTTTAATTGTATCGGACATTTTATATTGAATAGCCTGATCCATAAAATTTAAGTACAATGCGCCACAATCATCCAGTGTTTGTTCTGGAACTTTCATTAATTGAAAAACAACCTCTAAGATGCTTAAATAGTGTGTATCATTAACATTTAAACCTATCTTCTCTAGTCCTAATAATAACTGATTATGTTTAAGATCTTGCAGTATAAGGCTAATTATTAATTGCTCGTTTTTCATATTAAAATATTGATTAAACCAATTATTATATTACTGTGATTTATTATGACACATTGAAGTAACCTAGGATTTCTATCTAATTTGGAAGTCATTTTTTTGACTTATTCTCTTAATAAAAAGCACCTCTTTTAGTCTATTTATTCTTTGTGGTATATTCAAAATTAACTAAAATCAATGATAGAATCAACCCCCATATTTCCACGATATTCTTTGAAGTTATATTTATATCGTTTGCAACAATGTTATTATAAGTTAGAACGATGAAAATATTTTCAACTTTATTTTTCAAATGTATAAATTTGTATAAATCACAACCACATTTAAAAGATTTAAAGCGTATTGCGAAAATTTTGGATGTGGATATTAGAGAATGGTTGCTACCTACTAAAGAGTCTAAATATTAGAATAAAGAATCCTATTTTATTGATATTTTGTCCATCTCCTGCTGCCTTTTCAGCAAAAAAAATATTCATCACATTTTAAAGAAACATTTTGAGAATAAAATAAGAAGAGCTGCAATACTTTTATTTCTTTTTAAAAGAATTAAATCGCCAACCAAGGGTAAGCATTATAAAACGCTGTAAAGCTAAATTTTGTGAGTTTTTAATATAATCTGTGGTCACAATACGTCGTGTATTTATATTTTGATCTAAGACATTATACATTTTTAAAGACAGATTAAGCTTTTCTTTCATAAAACTATATGTTAACGAAGTATTCCACGACCAAGCATGCTTATCGAAATTATCAGAGACATTTGGATTGTATATGTATCTCATTTTATTTTCCCACCGCAGGTTTTCTAATATTTGAGTTTCGGTATAAAAATTTAATTGGTGGGTAATAATTTCTTCATCCTCGAAACCATCAATGGAATAATTACTTTTTATGTAATTCCAGTTATAATCCATATTAAAATCGAACGTATTCTCCCATTCAAAATCAAAACCAAATGAGGGCCCATAATTGGTTGTTCGCACATGGTATTGGGTGTCGTTATTAAAATTTACCCGTTTTGTGGTACTTATAGCGCCATCTAATTTAATACGTATTTTTCTCAACGCATCTAACTTGATGTTTTTGTATAGGTTAAAAAAACTATGATATCCGTAATTACCATTAACATTTAAATATGTTGTTTCCCGAATTAAATTGTCTGTAATTGTGTATTTAGAGGCGACTGTATTACGCTCTAAATCTGCCTTTAGCAGGCTATAAAATCCAAATCCTTTTTTAAAATTATTTGTTCTAAAATTAAGGTAAATACTATATTTATTTTGAGGTCTTAAATTAGGGTTTCCCCGTATTATATTAAGTGGGTCTGAAACATTGGTAAAGGATTGTAGTTGGGATAACGATGGAATGGCGTTTGCTAAACTTATTCCACTATTAATGAGAGTTCTGTTACTTAATTTATAATAAATGCCACTTTCGTATGTAAAGATTCCAAAATCGCGTTTTATATCTAAATCAGGGCGAAGTTTATCTTGATTTTCTAATGTTTTAAAAGCATAATTAAAGTTAACAAATACTCTAAGCTTTTTATTCTTATAATTTAATTTTACTCTAGGAGTCTCTGTTTTATTTTTATAAGTAAAATCGGAGCTTAATGGTGTATTAAATAGTGTGTAGGCTTGTTGATCTTGATTAAAATCGAAAACAATTTTATGACTTTCTTGTTGGCGTTTGTAAATATCGTACTCAAAGTCTACAAATACTTTTTGTGTTATAATGGGCAATCTAAAAAGGAGCCTTGTTGTTATAGAATTTTCTTTTTCATTGGTATCTGTAAATTGATTTCTAAAAATATCTGCTGTCGAAGAATTGAAAAATGAAATTTCTGAAACTAAAAAATCATCCCCTTCTAAATGATGTATTCCATAACCTAATTTTAATTTTACAAAAGCCCCTTTAGTTCCTAGTTTTTTAGTGAAATCTATGGCATTTGTAAATTCCTTGGCTTTTTCTGTATTATTGGAGTTTGTGGTTGATGAATTTGTGAGTGTATTAAAGGCATCAAATGTTTCTGAGTCACTGTTATACAGGCTTTCTGTTGATGAATAATTGTATGTAGCAATTACATCCAAATGGCATGTTGCACTTATTTTAACCTGATGCTCTAAATCAAGACCATGCCTACTACTTTCTGTTTTAGAAGTTGAGACTGCATTTAAGACATAAGGTGCCTCTGGAACGATATATTCTGTTGATGCTATTAATTTATTTTCAAACAAACGATCTGCATAGACATAGTTTATACCTAAAAAATGGTTTTTTGCTATTTCATCGGCATAGGTCATTCCTGCTTTTTTTGAAACCGTAATACCTTTAGTTCCAAAATTAATTCTTGGAGCATTTATATTATTCCCATTACTTAAAAAACTAATGTTTTTATCGTTATTAAATTTGTTATATATTCCCGAAAACTCATACCGATCATTATCTCCTATTCCTGCTGCCAGGTTTCCAAAGGCTCCTTTATTGTGCTCTTCTTTTATAACAAGATTAATTGTTTTATAGTCGCCATTACCAGCTTCTCCCGTAAAAGCTTCCGAGTTTGTTTTGGTATCTGTAACTTGTAATTTTTCTATAATATCTTTGGTTAGGTTTTGTGTTGCTATTGTAGGATCGTTTGAAAAAAAAGGTTTTCCATTTACCAATATTTTATTGACCACTTTCCCATTAATTGCAATATTTCCTTGAGCATCAACCTCTGCACCTGGCAGTTTTTTTATAAAATCTTCTACCGATGCTTCTTTTTTGGTTTTAAAAGCATTGGGATCGAACTCTAAAGTATCTTGTTTTATAATAACGGGCAATCTGGAGGTAATGGTAACGGCATCTAACATGGAACTGTTTTCAAGGTAGATTCGTTTTAGATCTGTTTTTGCTTTAATCGCTATGGTTTTTGTATATGTTTTACTCCCAACGTAAGAGATAAAAAGGTTCGCGTTTTTATGTGTGGTTTTACCGCTCAAGATAAAAGCGCCTTTTCTATCTGAAGTGGTATAGGTAATTAAACTATTGTCTTTCGTGTTTTGTAAATAAACGGTTGCAGACTCTAAAGGAATACTATCCATAACACCGTTTACGGCCCCTTTTATTTCATACAATACATTTTGTGCAAAAGCAAGCTGCACAAAAAGTAAGCAATATGGTATTAGGGCATACTTTTTCATTATAAATGGTTCTTTATAGTAATTACACGATCTCTTTAGCAGACAAATAATGACATATAAATGCCATAAAATAAGCTGTTGTTATTTTATAAATAAGGTCCTAAATTTGTTGTAAAATGATGCTGTTTAAAGAAAGAATGCCTGCTCTTCTTTAGAAATTAACCGACAATATTTGCCTGCTAATTTGTATCGGTATTTTGATAATATGTTGTAAAAAATAGCTGTTACGAATGTTGGAATAATTTGCAAATACGCTACATATTTCCAAGGTTTTCCAAGATATTTCATAATAATGAAAACCGCTTTCGATTTTTTGTAATACTCTTGCCCTGTAACCACAATGATAGAGGTTTCAAAACCTTTAATTGATAGTGATTGTATGATTTCTTTTCCTATTTCTGATTGTGAGGACACAAATTTAAGTTTCCGTGAAGGGTTTCTGTTTAAAATAAATTGAATGTATTCATTACAAAAACCACAAGTTCCATCATACATAATTAGTACATGTGTTTCTAAAAGTTGATGCCACATAACATTTTAAATTTCTAATGTTACTTCTTGTGAAATTCTTTTTCTCTTTAGAAAATTGAAACTTGGAATAAGTTCGTTAGTCGCAATTGGTTTTGTGATATAAAAAGCTGTCATATTCCAAAACATCATAAAGGCAGCAAAGAAATATAAGTCTAGAAATAATCCTATTCCTATATGCATAAACAATGTTCCTGTAAGCCATATTTTTCGGGTTCTGGAACTCCAGATAAAGATTGGATAGAGTGTTTCTATAATTAAAACGCCCCAGCCTAAAATTACTAGTATATATGAGTTTTCTGCCAGCCATGTATAATCAAAATTAAAAATACTATTTGCACTCCATAAATTCATAGCCTTCCATACTGCTTCGCCATTCCACCAGGTATCTCCCGTCATTTTAACAAGACCACCAAAAAAATATACAAGACATATATTAATTTGAAATAACCGCTTAAATAATGTTACATTAAGATTTCCCCGCTTTCTGTTTTTAAATAATAGATTGTCAATAGAATTGAAATAACCTACTGGAAAAATAATTAAGTAGAATAATGCCGTTGTAACAAATCCATCTACACCATAAATATAGGAAGTACTAGAGATAGATCCATACAAAAAGAGCACTACTATAGCCGAAAATCGGGTAAAAAACCCAGTCATTAAAGCCAATAAGAAAAATATAAATGTTAATATAAATCCTGTTAGAATGGTGTTTTCTTGCCATCCTAAATCTTCAAAAAAGAAAATTATTTTGTGAATTGGAAACACATATTTAGAGGCTAGAAATTCTCTAACATCGTAAGGTACAATGCCATTTTTGCTATACAGATCTTTAAAATCTAAAATAATACTTAAAAGATGGATAAGAACAAACAGACTTGTACCTATTCTAAAATAAGTAAGGAATGCGCCTTTGGTGGTATCTTCTGCAAAGAAAAAAGTATGAATTTTTTCTTTTATTTTTTTTAGTACTGACATGGCTAATAGTTTTAAAAAGTGAATTTATAACGTTCCAAAATTTTGAAGCCTTCTTGCTCTCCTTTTGAAGAGTTTTCAATGTCTGGAAAATCATGTAAAAAGATCTCAGCAATAACTTTATAACCTGAATCGTATTCGTTATTTATTTTTTCTGAGATTTGATGTAGTAGAACTTCAAAATAATCATCTAGTATTTTATTTTTATTTTCTTGTTCAATCCTTAACATCATTGGGTAGGTACATAAATCGAATCTTTGTTTACTTTCATTCTGTATTATTGTTGAAGGACGACGGTGTTTTCCTAACACTTTGTTATCACTGTCTAATACTGTGAATGATAAAATAAACTCACTTCCAACATTTGGACCGTAAAAACCATACCCAGAGTTTGTTCCTGTATAATTAGTATACAATTTGTATAAACCTGAGGTTAATATCTTATTCCCCGCTTGAAGGAACTTATCGTTTTTACATTCTTCTTTTCTATTATTTGTTACATAGTAACCATCAACCAACTGGTAAGTGTTTACAAACACGAGGCATAATAGTTGAATGGTTACTATGGAAGAACATAAAAAAGTAGCTGTTAAAAAACGTATTTTCATAGTTTTAGCTTTTTTATGATTACTTGTAACAAATTGAAGACTATTGTCTTACATATCTAAACATAATATTATCTAACTTTTCACGGTATTCTCTAACAAGCCCTTCCTTTACAATTGCAGGATTGTATCTATCTGTAACGATGAATGATTTTTCGGTAAAATCTTTATGGTTCCATGATCTTACACGGCTAATAGTTAGTCTTAATTCGGCCGAATTTGCATTGTTAACAAAAAATTTGTCCAATTGGATTAATTGTTCTTGATCACTTTCATCAAATGTCGCTTTTTGCATATAGTAGGTTCCGTTTTCGGAAACTTCAATAGATTCGTTATCCTTTGCTTCACTGTTTGTAGTGAAAGACAATAACATTAAACTTAACATTGTAAATACTGGTAAAAAAATTCTAGTTTTCATAATTAAAGGTTTTTATAGTTTAAATTACTTACTCTATTTTAAGGCTTTTCAGTATCCGCCTGAATTATGTTGCAACAAATTATTTTTATTACTTCAAAAGTATATACTCGGCACTTTATTTATGCTACACTAAAGAGTAGTCCTTTTGTTTCGTATTGAAAACTACCCTTTTAGGTAGTCTATGAGATTTCACTTGAGGCTTTAAAGCATCCTTAGAAACTAAAGCCTTATTTTCATTATAAAAATCAATTAACCCTTCGTAGGTTAATGCTATTGGTATTGTTTCAGAGCCTAAATAGTTAACAGACTCACCTATAACAGTCGTTTTTATACCAAGCATGTGAAGTACTCTTAATAGTTTGCTGTCGCATTCGGCAAAAGCTATATTTCCAGTGTGTTTGCAAATAGGTGCAATGGCACAAACCATTAATTGTTTAAACAAATTAATACCCTGTACATCTTTTTTTATGGCAAAGCGTCCTATATGGTAAATATTATTTATGTTGGGTTTGTTAATCGCCAGAAGAGGATTAATATTAAAAATCTTTTGAAGCGGTAAAACATCTGTATAATTCCATTTTAAAACACGAATAGCACCCAAAATAGATCCCAAATGATCTTTAGCGGTATAAACTTCAGAATTTTCATAATAACTCATCTCTTCTTTATGAATAGAATTAACATCATTTTTGTAGTCTTTAGGTAAACTATTATTTGAATGATGTTTGAAATTTTCTGTTACAACAAATTCTGCTAAATCAAATATTTGATTTGCTTGAAGTTTTTCTAAATAGTTGTTTGCGAGTGTCATATATGGTATGTTTTGTTCACAAATCTATTTAGATACCCTACCAGTGTTATTACACAAAAAGGTAGTAATGAGCTAATTACCAAAAAAACCACACAAAAGGGTAGTATATTAAAAAACACTATATTTGTAAGATATGTCTGATATAAATGACTTTTTCTCTTTTAAAAACATCGTTAATAATATTTCTAACGATGAGCAAAACCAGACTGCCAATTATTTAGAGCCAATAGAGGCCTTTGCCAGAACTACTTATAAGAGTATTTATGTCATAGACTATCAAGAAAAGGGGTTTGAATATGTTTCAGATAATCCACTGTTTTTATGTGGGCATACTGCCGAAGAAATAAAAGAAATGGGGTATGCTTTCTATTTTAAATATGTTATAGAACCAGATTTAAATCTTCTTCTAAAAATAAATACAGTTGGATTCGATTTTTATGAAAAAATACCATTAGAAGAGAGAAAGAATTATACAATATCTTACGATTATCATTTAAAGAATCAAGAAGGTAAAAAGATTTTAATCAATCAAAAACTAACCCCTTTATTCTTAACAAATGATGGTAAAATATGGAAGGCTATTTGTATTATATCCCTTTCTGCCGAAAGCAAATCTGGTAATATTAAGATTTATAAGAAAGGGGATAACAAACTTTTTAATTACGATTTAGATGGTGATTTTTGGAGAGAAACAGAAGTTATAAAATTGACCAGCAGAGAAAAAGAAATTCTACAATACTCCACCAGAGGTTACACTATAAATGAAGTAGCAGAAGCTATTTTTGTTTCGCCTGATACGGTTAAGTTTCACAGAAAAAAAATGTTTGAAAAATTAGATGTCGCAAATATTTCTGAAGCTATTGCCTATGCAACTAATAATAAATTGATTTAATTATTCATTCATTAGTGTGGATAGATAAAATTCGGGGAATTTTTTTATTTTTTTATTTGTTGCTATATTAAAAAGTAAGTGTGCACACATGGCTGCTACTGTCCAAGAAGCTATAGATAACTGAGGTGGAGGTAAAACTTCTTTTTCCTCTTTATATTTTTCTATAATAGTGTCTATCCAATCGTGTGGTGTTTTCCAAAATTTTAAATAACTAGACGCATATTCTACCATTTTAACCTCATTAAATTTTTCATGAGGTTTTTCTATTGAATTTAAAGCCAAACCATTTGGAGTAATTATAGTAACTAACCCGCCCCAACCTAAATTATATGGGTGTAAAACAGGAATGTTTTTTTGTTGGCAAATTTGATCAAAAAATAATGGAACATCTGTAGAGAAATCTAAAGCATTAATAGCAATTTTATGACCATTAATATACTCTTCTACATTTTCTGCCGTTAAAAAGCAATTATGTGTTTTTATATTTGCCTTGCTATTAATAGATAATAATCTTTTTTTTATTGCACTAACTTTATCGGTTGCAATATCTTCTTCGGTATAATTTTGTCTATTTAGGTTAGAAACTTCTACTTGGTCTCCGTCTATAATCGTTAGGTTTTCAAAACCTAAACGTAATGCACATTCTGCTATCATACTTCCAATTCCTGCGCCTCCCAATACTATTGGACAATTTTTAATTACTTCTTGCTCTTCTTCTGTTAAGTATATTCTATTTCTGCTATATCTAGTATCCATATATAATAAGGTTTGCATCAAAAATAGTGAGTAATTGGGTATGAAACTTTACTCGAAAGGGTAGGTTTTGTTCTTTTCTCATTGTAAAATCAACGTTTTTTGACAGTGAACATGTTTTTAAGGCCCTTCATTTTATAATTTTGCCTATCTAAACCTTTTTAAAACATATCCCAACCTAAAAAAGAAACTGTATTGAGCAATCATTTTTAATTACGAGGGTCATTTTGTTGCAGCACGAAAAATACCATGTACAAACCATTCCATATACATCATACTTAGCTTCAATTATCGTTTTGGGCAAAGTTATTTACTCGCTCGCTATCCTTCTTTAATAGATAAGCACTAGTGAATCCTAAAGGGTTACATTTTTAAGAAGCTTTTAAAAAGAAAAAAATCAAAGAAAATAAACACGGGCAAAAGCTTTTTATCAAAGTTACACCAGTCTGTCGGTTTACAGGTAATGCAAAATATTACAGGGCATTTATAAATGGATTTATACAGTCAATAAAGCGATCCTTAACACAGAGGACGCGTTACAGAATTATGATATTTACAACTAAGATTCATTTATAAAAAAAATGATAGCTATAAATCTATATTATGTAAAATATTGCCGTATTACCTGCACTGAGCCATGCATAAAACAGCAACACTAACCGCTAAATCCCTTTAAACTAACTAAATATTTTAAGAAAAAAACCAACACACAATAAGTATGTTGGTTCTTCCTTACTTTATTTTATCTCTCACTCGGTTTATTATAATATAAAAAAGAGACTAAGTATGTTACTCTGTTCTATTTATAAACTAGGTCCCAGTTAAAAGCACTAGGTCTTATTAATTAATAGTTACCTGCTTCAAGTACTTCGTGGCCATATTTCTTAGAATATGCTTGAATTTCTTCAAAATCGTCCTGCGACAATTCCGTTAATTTATCGAAAAACTCAAAAGTTCCGGCAGGTGTAAAGGTTCCTATTAAACGCCCTTCTGTAGTACCAATATTTGTGAATTTGTGAGGTACCCCTCTTGGAATATAAAGAAATGTTCCTGTAGGCGCTCTAGATTCGGTTTCTTCAACCTGAAATGTAAAATCGCCTGCTAGTACATGCAAGCTCTCATCATTTTTATGATGGATGTGCAAAGGAGCGCCTTGTCCTGCTGGCACCACCAATTCAAAATAGTCAAGCAAATTGCCTGTTACACTCTTATAAGTTCGATATATAGCATCGAAACCTGTGATCTTAGTTCTTTGACCTTCTCTTGGTTTAAGTAGCATTGTTTCACTCATAGATTTTCTATTTTATGTTATTTTAATTATTTACAATGGGAATCGTCTTAACAGTTCGTCAAAACCTCTTTGATAAAACTCAGAAATGGCATCTTCTTTATAATAGAATGTAGCAATCCATTGTACGATACTTGTGCCGCCTTTTAGATCGAACACACGTAAGTCTGAATAGTATTTGTGAATCGCTTCTCCCCACTCGCCTGCATGCCATTTGTAACGGTAATGAAAATCTGCATTATCCATCATAACTAATTCTTCGATTGCTTTGGGTTGACCAGGAAAAGTAAGCAGTCTGCGCATTTGACGAGTTTCTGTTTGATCCTTAATGACCTCAAGTTCTGTAATATCGGGGTGCCATTCATGAATAGTGTAAAAACCTCCGATAACATCCCATACTTTTTCGGCGGTAGCACCTACCTCTATAGATTGGACAACTCTCCAGTCTTTGTATCCTTGTTCTTGTTCTGCCATAATAATTGGTTATTAGTGTTTAAGAATGATTAATATTTAATTTTTTACAAAATGAAATACTTGGTGCAAAAAAATATTCGCCGCCACGTATCTTCACTAAGTCCTTATATTTAAAATCTATAGAGACTTTCTTGCCGTCTATTTGAAGTTCCCATTTTTTTACCTCTTTGTCTAATCCTGCATTTTGTCCCCCAGTAATTGGATCTGTGCCAGTACCCTCATTAATAAAGTTTGGATTGTCTGACCAGGCACATTGCATGACTAAAAATTGTTGTTCTATATCGCTTTGACATGAAAGGAAAAGCAATCCTGCATCCGTCCATTCAGAAGCTGGGCTCAGATCTTTAGAACCATAACTTATTCCTCTGCGGGCAATTCGATGGCTTCGTTCACTAGGCATTGGAACGCTATTTTTTCTATGGGTATCCCCTCGTGGGTTTGTTTTTCGGATATGCGATTGAAATGGACATCCTAAACCTTCGGTATCGGTATCATAATTAAAATTATTTGACAAAGATTTTGTGATTTCTCTTGAATTTGTTGTTACCAGAGTGCCATTTTTAAACCGTCCAAATACAAATGCACCAGCAAGTTCAGGGTCAATATCACGTTCAACAGCATTAGAAAGTAAGCTTGTAAACTGTTTGGTTTGATCACTAAATCCTTTTATATTTTGTTGCATCTTGCGATATACAAAGTAGGATCCAAAACTATTTGCTGCAGACTGTCCTCCAGGGTCATTAACAGCAATGAGCCCAAAAGGTGCCGATGGATCATAAAGTTCGGTGCCTTCTTTTTCTTCCCAACGTTGAAAATCAGATTTAAAAAACACGGGGTTGCTAATGCCATCTACAAATCCAAAATGTTCTATAATCCTTCCATTGTTATTTCTTAGTGCGTAACCTTTTTGAATAGATAGGATGGTCGCAATACCCGCAATTTCAGCCTGAATCTTTTCAAGCGCTTCGTTTAAATAGTCTTCACTCTTTTTAGCTTCTAAATTTTCGCCACCATAAGCGAGTACGACTAAAGCGTCAATATTTTCCTGAAAAGGGGCTTCCCAATTTTTCGGATTATCATTCAAAGGATTAACAGTGCGTTTATGTGCCCCACCTGGTCCTGTATCATATCTAAATTCAATGTCTTTCATTCCAGCTCGAAAAGCTTTGTCATCTGGAATTTTCTGGTCTTCTATTCCTAGTGCCTGATACCCTGAACAACTTAGCATAAGCCCTGTAAATAGGTGTTCTTTTCCTGAATGCTTATAATCTAGTGATGTTTGGTGTTGCTCCAAAGTTGAAGTTAATCGGGGTGCTATTTTTGCAACCCATTCTCGGTTACGATCAGAACTAGCAGTGAATTGCAGAAACAAATGCAAGGAGTGTGAACGTCCGTGACCCTTTAAAATATTACCCTGCAAATCTTCAAAAACGACACGTAAAGCTGGATCATTTATATCCAGTTGTGATTGACTCAATTTAATAACAGGTCGATTGGGATCTGTAACTGTATTTTGCTCTTGGTTAGCTTTAATAGATGTTATTTTCACATCTTAAAAGTAGGAAAAAGATTTATTTAACACAAAAAAAGCTACATTAATTGTAGGATTAGGCGCTAACTTATTGTTTTCTATCAATATAAATACTCCAGGAAAGTTCTATGATGTCTAGCTATTTAGATTCAATGGTGGGTACACCTTAGTAACAGGACGATAGGTAAAGCAATACATTACAAACCAACAAAATCTTTACCTCTTTTAATTAGATAAATCATCTAATACCAAACGCAATTCACCATAAGTATACTTCGTGTCTATCTTATGTTTTAGGTCCGACAGGTTTTCAAATTTTGTTTTAGGAATAATTGTTTTTAGTTCTTTATAGTGAACTTCAGAAATTAAATCGGTTATTTTTACTTCACCAGAAGGTATAAAACTTGCCAAATGTCCTATGATGGTATTGACATTCAAATCACGCTCTAAAGCGATCGCATCGGGAGATTTTCCTGCCTTAAATAAGTCCAGAGAGGTTTTTTTAGTATCGCCTGCTTTACGCTTTGGTTTTGGTTTCTCAAAAAAGTCGATCTCACTAGCTTTAGAGGTTTCTATATCATGCTCATCACAGTAGGCTCTTACGACCTCCAAAATTTCGGTACCATATTTTTCAACACGTACCTTCCCCATGCCATTAACCTCTGTTAGTTCTTTTTTATTGGTTGGTAAAGTTTCACACATATCGTACAAGGCCTTTTGTGTAAATACTTGATAATGTATTAAATCTTCGCGTTTAGCAATTGTATTTCTAAGTTCACGTAGCAACTCAAATAGCTCAAGATTAGTCGTGCCATCTATAACCGTTTTTCTAGGCTTTTTAGGCTTTTCTTTGGCAAGAAAAACAGATTTAGCACGTAGCTCTAAAAAGTTGGTGACATTAAAACCTGTTGTTAATCCTTCAAAATAGAGTAGCTTGGTTGCCAACAACGTTTCTAAAGTCTCAAATTGTTTAAGTAAATCTTTTTCAATCGCTTTGTTATCTGTGGTAAAACCAAAGGATTTTATTGCTGGGGTTATATGTTCTTTTGTCTGGGTATTAAAATAATTGATTGCTTTTGTAAAACGATCTTGGAGTGCTTCACTCGATTCTGGCGTTTCTAAAGTTTCTACTAAACTAGTTAGTTGTGACTTAAATCCATTGGCTACTTTTAGCAAACCTGTAACACAGGATTTCATAGTATTTAATGGGGCTTCTATTTGCCCTTCTATAATGGTTTTATTATTATAATAAATATCTAGCAGACGCCCTATGGGATGGAGGAATTTATAGAAATCGAACAATTCTGCTATTAAATTCAACTGAAATTCTGCCTTTGATGCTTGCAAAATACGTTCGTCTGGCTGATTTTCTTCGGCCATTTTATTAAAAGATAACACATTGCTATCACTAATAATATGGCTGGAACTTATCTTACTGTTTAGCACCAAACCTTCTAAAGATTTACATCGGCTCAATGCCACGTAGGTTTGCCCGTGTGCAAAAGCCCCTTGTGCATCTATAATGGCTTTTTCAAAAGTTAACCCCTGACTTTTATGTATGGTTATAGACCATGCCAATCGCAAAGGCATCTGTGTATAAGAACCAATTTTATTTTCGGTAATGGCTTTCGTTTCTGCATCCACACTGTAATTAATATTCTCCCAAATTTCTGGTGTGGTTACAATATTAAAATCGTCTTCCTGACAATGCACAACAACTTCATCTGTATCCAAATGAATCACTTTGCCTATCTTACCATTAAAATAGCGTTTTTCTGGCGAACTGTCATTTTTAATAAACATGACCTGTGCCCCAACTTTCAAAGTAAGTTCTTCTTTATTAGGATAAGCATATTCAGGAAACTTGCCTTCAATACTGGCGTTATAAGTATAGGTTTTCGCCTTTAGCTTATTCAATTCTCTATTATTGGTATGTTCTGCCTTATTATTATGTGTTGTTAAGGATATATAACCTTCTTTTTCATCTGGTACAAAATTAGGCTGATAACGTTTGTTTAATTCGTCTGCCGAAGCTTGTGTTAAGGTATTGGTTCGAATTTCATTAAGAATTTCAATAAACTTGGGATTATCTTGTCTGTAAATATGACTTAATTCAATGGTAATAGCATGGCTTTGCATATACGCCTGACTACTAAAAAAGAAGCCGTTTTTGTAATGGTGTTTTAATAATTCCCATTCATCTTCTTTTATAATAGGAGATAACTGCTGCAAATCGCCTATCATTAATAATTGAACGCCTCCAAATACTTTATTTCTGTTTTTATAGCGTCTCAGAACTCTATCTATGCCATCCAATAAATCGGCTCGAACCATACTAATTTCATCAATCACCAATAAATCCAGAGACTTAATAATATTTATTTTAGTCTTGCTAAACTTACGGTTAAAACCAGATCCGCCATTTAAATCTGTATCTGGTAAAAGTGGTCCAAAAGGCATCTGAAAAAACGAATGTATGGTCACGCCTTTTGCATTAATAGCTGCAACTCCTGTAGGAGCTACAACCACCATACGCTTTAAAGATCTCATTTTTAGCTTATGTAAAAAAGTAGTCTTTCCTGTACCAGCTTTCCCTGTTAAAAATACGTTTCTATCGGTATTATTAACAAAATCCCACGCTAAATCAAGTTCTTTATTTTCTGTCATTCTGTTTATTATAAAAACGTACTAAAGATAAGAAACCCACTACGGGTTTTAGTCCAAAATAGTTAAATATTTGAAGAAGTTTTTAAGAAAAGACATTTCTAAATCAAGTTTAGATAAAAATGCTTGTTTGCATCCTTTATAAATGGATAATCGTTTCAAGAAAC